>CBDCOX010000002.1:452500-5426268 GCA_965219995.1 Candidatus Latescibacterota bacterium | reverse complement strand
ATCGTGCCGGGGCCAACCGCGACGCCACGGAGTTAGTGAACCGCGTTCGCTTGGGCCAGACCGAGCACGGCAGTTTCGTCGTCACTTTGCTGACACCCCCAGTGCCTCCGCCGATGCAGACCAATCTGCTCAACGAAGCCGATGACTTGGCCGACTTCCCGATAGAGAGGCGGGTCACGAGGCGTCTCACGGAAGCGCTCTTGGCGGTTCGGAGCGCCACGGAAATGACTGCGGGAGGAGACGGATCGGCCTTTGCTGGAGCCGTCGAGAAAGGCGTAAGTGCCAATCTATGTGACGCCTTGGTCAAGGTGATTGGGCACGTTCCAACCATCGATGTCACTGTGGCTTGGGCTAGGACTTGGCCGGTCGAGCCGGAGAGGCGGGTCGTTGGTTTCGCTGAAGGAGACGCACCAATCCTACGTCAAGCAGCCGCGTCATTCCGAGACCGTGAGCCACAACCCGAAACTCGGTTGTTCGGCTTTGTGCGCCTTTTGAAGCGTGGGGAGGGACAGGACGCCGGGACGATCAGCCTAGACACGTCGGTCGATGGCGCGCCGCGATCGGTCACGGCCGCGCTGACGCAATCGGATTACGACCGCGCAATTCAGGCTCACAAGGAGAAGGCGCCCATTGTGTTGGAGGGAGATCTGGAGCGTGCCGGCCAGCGTTGGCGCCTATTGAGTCCCCGAGTCACTGATGTCATACACGCCGGCCCGACAGGCGAGGAGGAGGTCGGGTAGCTGAGAAGCGGTCTGGACGTTATCGGTTCCGGATAGGACCTAGACGCGTCAGGGACGCCAGATCAGGCTCACCCCGAGTCCGATCTCCCCGCTCTCGAGGTCCACGGGCACGGTCACGGCGACATCGTCGAACCGTACCGTGCGCTTCGAGCTGCCGTGGTCCGTGTAGCGCAGTTCGCCGCGCAACCCGACCGGGCCGAGAGACTTCTCCAACGCGACCCCCGCCACCCAAGCGTCGTACTCCTCGTCGTGCCGTTCCCGGCCGTCCGTGAACTCGCCCGGAGAACACGCCGTGACGAGCAGACATCCCGTGTAGGAGGTCCGGAAGGTCGCGTCCAGACGCCGGACCCCGACGAACGCGGAGAGATCCGCCCCGAACATGGGCACGGGTGCGCCGAGACGCGCCGTGATGCCGTAGCTCCGGTCCTTGGCGAGAGACCAGCTTTCCGGCCATGCCTCGCCGAGCTGGTTGCGTCCCGGCGACGCGCCCGCGCCGGGATGGCGTCCGGAGGCCTCGCCGCCGTGCGTGACGATGTCTCCCTCGATGTCCAGATGAAGGGCGGTCCCCAGACCGAGGCGATAGCCGAGCACGAGTCCGGCGTCCCAGGTCGTGTCGTCCGCCGAATCGCTTGCGAATAAGATGCGCCCCGAGTTGGCCGACACGTTGCCGGGGTGCCGGCTGTCCACGCCCTTGCTGTAGTCGACGTCGTAGAAGGCGGCGGAGGCGGCGAGGCCGAGATAGAGCCCGTCGTCGGCCGCAGCGGTTGCGGCGCCAAGCGCCGTGGCCAAGGCGAGGAAGCGGCCGGCGCTTGCGTGGAGTTTCGTGATGGGCGGGGCTCCCCGAGGACAGGCGGATTATTCTCGCCGCGGCGGTGCGGGTCAACGGCGACGCGTTGCCTTCCGAACGCGTGACGCCCTATCGTTGGGCGGGTCTGCGGGCGCTTCGAGGTTTCCGGGCGCCGCAACCGGAGGGCGGATGTACCAGATCGATTCGGCAGCGCACCACGCCTTCGAGCGGGACGGTTTCGTCGTGCTCGAATCCGCCATCGACGAGGCCACCCTCGCGATGCTGCGCGAGGAGTGCGACGGCTTCGTCGAGCGCACGGACCGCTGGCTCGAGTCGCGCGGCACCGATACGCACGGCATCACGCATCGCGGGCGCCGGTACTTCATCGCCAACCGCTATCGCGAGAGCGCGCGCATGCCCGAGTTCCTGTTCGGGGACCTGCTGTACGCGGTGGCGACGGCATTCCTCGGCCCGACGGTCTATCTCTTTCACGAGCAGTGGGTCGTCAAGGGCGCCGAGCAGGGCATGCGCTTCGCCTGGCACCAGGACTCGGGCTACATACGTTTCCAGGAACCGGAGAATCCCCACGCGCCGTACCTCACGTGCTGGTGCGCGCTCGACGACGTGTCCCGGGAGAACGGCACGATCTCGGTCCTCCCGCACGGGCTCGCGGGCCCGCGGAACACGGTCTTGCCGCATCGCAAGGAACCCGGCACCAACGACCTCGTGGGGTACGAGGGCGACGAGTCTGGCCAGTTCATCGAGGCGCCGGCCGGCAGCATCGCGGTGTTCCTGAGCACGAGCATGCACCGGAGCGGCGCCAACGCCACGGACCGGCCGCGCCGCGTGTATCTGCCCCAGTACAGCCGGGAACCGATTCGCCGGGCCGACGGGAGGCTCTGGTCGCAGGCCGTGCCGTTCGTGGCGGACGGGTTGCGGGTCTACGAGGCGGAACCGGAACCGGCTGCGGAGGGCTCCGCGTAGCGTCGGAGACGTCTCGGCCGGACAAGCCCGGCTCCGCGGCTGCGCGTGGGTGGGGAAACCGTTAAAGTGCCCGCCTTCCCCTGCCAGTGACCCGGCGCGCTGTCGGGCCATTCGAGGAAGCAACATGCAGTCAACGACGGATTGGGGCGCGTCGAGTCGCCGCAATCGCCTTCTGCTGGCCGAGCACGATCCGGAGATCCATGCGGCGCTGGTGGGCGAGGAGGCCCGCGAACGGGCGGGCATCGAGCTGATCCCGTCGGAGAACTATACCTACCCGGAGGTGCTCGCGGCGCTGGGATCGGTGTTCACGAACAAGTACTCCGAGGGCTATCCGGGACGGCGCTACTACGGCGGCCAGGAGTACACCGACGTCATCGAGCGCACCGCGCGCAACCGGGCGCGGGAGCTCTTCGGGGCCGAGCACGCCAACGTGCAGCCGCTCTCCGGCGCTCCGATGAACGCGGCGGTGTACCTGGGCGTGCTCGAGCCTGGCGACACGGTCCTGGGGATGGACCTCTCGCACGGCGGACACCTCACCCACGGCGCGCCGGTGTCGCACATGGGCAAGCTGTTCCACTGGATCCGCTACAAGTCGGATCCCGCGAACCAGGGCCGGATCGACTTCGACGAGCTTCGCGAGATGGCGCGGCGTCACCGGCCGAAGCTGGTGGTCTGCGGCTACTCCTCCTATCCCCGCGACTACGACTACGCGCAGTTCAAGTCGATCGCCGACGAGGTGGACGCCATGACGATGGCGGACGTGTCCCACATCGGCGGGCTCATCGCGGGCAAGGCCATGTCCAACCCCTGCGACTACGATTTCGACTTCGTCACGACCACCACGCACAAGACCCTGCGCGGTCCCCGGGGCGGGATGATCCTGACGAAGAAGGACTTCCGCAGGAAGATCGACCAGTCCGTCTTCCCGGGCCTGCAGGGGGGACCGCACATGAACCAGGTGGCCGCGGTCGCCATCGCCCTCGGCAAGGCGCTGGAGCCCGAGTTCGCGGACTACGCCCGGCGCGTGCTCGCCAATGCCCAGGTGCTCGCCAACGCACTGGTGGAAGGCGGCGCCCAACTGGTGACCGGCGGTACCGAGAACCACATGATGGTGGTCGATACCGTGGCAAGTTTCGGCATCGACGGGCGCGTCGCCGAAGAGGCCCTCGACGCGGTGGCGATCACCACCAACAAGCAGGTCGTCCCGGACGATCCCAACCCGCCGCTGCGGCCGAGCGGCATCCGCCTCGGGACGCCGGCCGCCACTACCCGGGGGATGGGGCCGGAGGAGATGGAACGGCTCGCCGGCTGGATGCTCGAGGCCCTGCGCCACCACGGGGACGAGGCCGTGCATGCGCGGATCCGGGCGGAGGTGGAGACGACGTGCGCGCGATTCCCGGTGCCGGGGATCGGGGACTGACGGGCGCCCGCGCCGTGCGCCATCGAGCGTGTGCGGTTGCGGTGCTTGCCGCGCTGTCGCTGGGCCTTGCCGCGGATGAGCCGGCCTTCACCCGCGATGTGGATCTGATCTACCGCAAGCAGGGCGGTTATGCGCTCACCATGGACCGGGTGGCGCCCGTCGGAAACGTCAACGGCGCGGCGGTGGTCGCGGTGGTGAGCGGCAGATGGGTGTCCAGGCACGACTTTCTGGTGCCGCAGCTCCCGGATCGGCTGCCTCGCCTTGCCGCCGGCAGCATCCTCAACCCGACGGAACTGCTGGCGCGCGGCTACACGGTGTTCTACGTGGTGCATGGCGCCGAGCCGCTGTTCACCATCCCGGAGATCCATGGACATGTCGGTGCGGCGGTTCGCCACATCCGTCACCACGGCGAACGCTATGGAGTCGATCCGGCGCGGATCGGCATCATGGGCGGATCCGCCGGTGGTCATCTCGCCTTGCTCCAGGGCACCAGGGGATCGAGGGGCAGCGAGGAACCGGAGACCCAGGCGGAGGAGAGCAGCCGGGTCCAGGCGGTCGTGGCCTACTTTCCGCCGACGGACTTCCTGAACTATGGCACGGACGGCGCGTTCTTAATCGACTACCTGGGAGAGCAGGTCGCGCCGGGCGGGTTCAACAACTCCCTGCAGGCCTTGGACCTGGTGGAACAGGATGACGAGAGGTTCCTTCGGACCAGGGTGACCGACGCCGCAAGGCTGGCCCGGCACTATCGCGATATCGCGCCCTACTACCACGTCAGCCCGGACGATCCGCCCACCCTGCTGATCCACGGCGATGCGGATGAGCGCGTGCCGTTCCAGCAATCGGAGCGCATCGCGGAGAAGTTCCGGTCCGAGGGGGTGGTGCACCGGCTGCATCGGAAGGCGGGCGGCGTCCATGGCTGGCAGCCGGACGCCGAAGAGCTGGCCATGGTCGCCGACTGGTTCGACGGCCATCTGGACTGATGGAAGCCCGCGGCGGGGGCGCGCGGCGCTTCCCTACCTCCGGCACCTTCCCGTAATCTACGCGGTTTCCTGCAAGCTGGAGTGAACGATGGGCGTGGAGACGACACTCTTCGACCTGACGGGACGCGTGGCGCTGCTGACGGGCGCGTCGAAGGGCATGGGCCTCTACATGGCGGAGGGTCTTGCCGAACATGGGGCCAGGGTCGTGGTGTCGAGCCGCAAGCTCGACCAGTGCGAGGCGGCGGTCGCGCAGATCAACGAGAAGTGCGGCGAGGAACGGGCCATCCCCATCGCGTGCAACATCGGCTACAAGGAGCAGCTCGAAGCCCTGGTCGCCGAGACACGGAGTCGACTCGGCCCCATCGACATCCTGGTCGCGAACGCGGGGGTGAATCCCTTCTACGGGCCGATGTCCCAGATTCCCGACTCGGCGTTCGACAAGATCATGGCCTCCAACGTCCGTTCGAACCACTGGCTGTGCCAGATGGTGGCGCCGGACATGGTCGAGAAAGGCCGGGGCAGCATGATGATCACGGCGTCCACCGGCGCCTTCAACGCGTCGGAGATGCTCGGCACCTACGCCATCTCGAAGCTCGCGGACATCGCGCTGGCGCGCAACCTCGCGCTCGAGTACGGCCCGAGCGGCGTGCGGGTGAACGCGATCTGCCCGGGCCTCATCAAGACCGACTTCGCGCGGGCCCTGTGGGACAACCCGGAAGCGAAGGCGAACGCGGAGACCAACACGCCGCTGCGCCGCCTCGGCGAACCGGAGGACCTGAAGGGCGTGGTCGTGTTCCTCGCCTCGGACGCCAGCGCCTTCATGACGGGACAGGCCCTGACGGTGTGCGGCGGCACGAACATGTGGAGCTGAGGGCCGCCTGTTTGGTATCGGTCACAGGCGATCCCCATACGGTGCAACCTTGCTGAGACGGGGCATGTAGGACTCTTCGGATCTCGGGAATCACCGCCCACTGCTGCTGCGAGGATCGTGGCTGGCAGCGTCACTGACCAGCGGGAACGGGACTTCGTGCTATAGTCGCGGTCATTCAGCGACACGGACCGTCGATGTGTCGGCGCGGCTCTAGCGTCGTACCAATCACGGTCGGAAGCGCGCGGCCGCCGTTGGCGGCTCACCAGGACCAGTGCCGCCGTTGTCCAGATCGACGCCGTCCCTTGGGTCAAGTCAGGCGTTTCCGCCGCACGAGTTCGCGGCGCTTTACGCCGCCCCCCTTCCTGCTACCAGAGGCGGGCCTCTGTACGGGGCATTTCCCTACCCGACCAAGATATCGCCAGAGGCGATCGCGCTATACGTCGCCGCGCACACGAAGCCGGGCGATACGGTCTTCGACGGCTTTGCGGGCAGTGGCACCACCGGCCTGGCAGCCCTGCTTTGCGAAGATCCGCCGTCCGGCGTGCGTCGCGAAGCCGCGCGGCGGGGCCTCAGCGTAGAATGGGGTCCCCGCAACGCCGTGCTTTACGAGATCGGTGCCCTCGGCGCCTTCATCTCGCGCACGCTCACCAACCCTCCCAACCCGGCCGAGTTTCGCGACGCCGCCGAAGGAATCCTCCGTAGCGTGCAGCGGGACTTCGGCTGGCTCTACTCGGCCAACGACCCTCACGGCGGCCACGGCACCATCAGGTATCTCGTGTGGACCGACATTGTCCGCTGCGCTTCCTGTGGCTACTCGGCAAGCCTCTGGGAGGCGTGCGTCTCCTTGGACCCTGCCAAGGTCGACTCCGCCTTCCGATGCGCTGCGTGTGACGACGTACACCCGGTCGGGTCGCTACCACGCGTCACGGAACGGGTGGACGACGACTTGACCGAGACACGCGCCCATCGTCGGCTGCGGCGGCTGGCACGAGTCCATGGTGTGACTGGGAGCACCAACTGGACACGGGCTCCGAACGAGGATGATCTTGAACTTCTTCGTAGAGTGGAAGGGGAGCCGTTGCCCGGGTGCGTACCGGACCACCCGATTAGCTGGGGCGATTTGTATCGTGCCGGCTATCATCAGGGCATCTCACACGTTCACCAGTTCTACACGCGCCGCAATCTCATCGCGTTCGGTCGTCTTTGGGAACGGGCGGACACTCTCCGAGGTCCGCTGCGAGACGCCGTTCGCTTCTGGCTGCTCAGCTACAACGCCTCCCACGCCACCATCATGACCCGCGTCGTGGCCAAGTCGGGCCAGAAGGACCTCGCGGTTACGAGCGCACAACCGGGCGTCCTCTACGTCAGCGGCCTTCCCGTCGAAAAGAACATCTTCCTGGGATTGCGCCGTAAGCTCTCCACCATCACCAAGGCGTTCCAGTCCCTCCACGGGCGCGTTGGTCAAGTAAGCGTCCATCAAAGGTCGAGCTGCGCCGTCGACCTGCCGGACTGCTCGATCGACTATGCGTTCACCGATCCGCCGTTTGGCGCGAACATCCCGTACTCCGAGCTTTCGCTGCTAAACGAGGCATGGCTCGGTGCGGTGACGGACCCGATCGAAGAAGCCATCATTAGCCCGGCCCAAACCAAGACCGTTGCCGGCTACCAGGCACTTTTGACTAGCGCGTTCGCGGAAGTGCATAGAATTCTGAAGCCTCGGGGACACGCGACGCTAGTGTTCCATTCGGCGACCGCCGAAGTGTGGAATGCGTTGCGCAACGCGTACACGGACGCCGGACTTAGCGTGGAACACGCCGGCATACTCGACAAAAGGCAGGGCAGCTTCAAGCAGGTGACGACCGATGGTGCCGTGCGGGGCGATCCCGTCCTCCTCCTCGGCAAGCGCACGACGGACACAACCGCACCGAACATCAGCCCATGGCGGATCGCGGCGGAACTCAACCGACGGGCACTCGGCCTCGAGGCTTCGGAACGTACTCCCGAACGACTCTATGCGCGCTTCGTCAGCCATTTCCTAGCCCGTCACCAAGATGTACCGATCAACGCCGGCGACTTCTACCGATGGCATGCGGAGCAGCAAGCTACGGAGGCGCGTCATGCACGGGGATGACGCACTCGCGACGACCCGGGCCGAGGCTCGATCTTTCGAGAAGGCGCTCCCGACCGCTCGGCGGAAGGCGCACGGCCAATTCTTCACCGGACTCAAAGTCGGTCGCCTGCTCGCGCACCTGGCGGTCGGGCCAGATACCCAAACCGTCATGGATCCCATGGCGGGAACGGGGGATCTCCTGGACGCGGTGTGGGAGACGGTCTCGTCGCGTAAAGACGTTCAGACCAAACAGCTCGACGCCATTGAAATCGACGCCGGTTCCTCCGATCTCTGCTCGCGAAGGCTCCGACTCCTGGTTGCCGGCACGGCCACGCGATGCGAGTCGGTGCAGGCGGACGCCTTTGATCCCCGTGCACACCCGGAGCACGCGGAGAGTACCTACGACCTCGTCATCGCAAATCCCCCGTATGTTCGCTACCAGTCCATGGGGGGGCGGGGGGAAACCTACCGTCGCGGCTTGCTTCAAATCATCGCGCAAACACTTGCAGGCCCGTCGCGGGACGTCTTCGCGACTCTGGCTTCTGGCTACTCTGGCCTGGCAGATATGTCGATCCCTTCTTGGCTACTCTGCGGCGCACTGGTGAAACCTGGAGGACGTCTGGCGCTGGTGGTTCCGGCCACGTGGCGGTCAAGGAATTACGCTGGTGTCATCCAATACCTCATGCTCCGTGCGTTCGCCGTCGAAACAGTGGTGGAAGACTCCCGGCCTGGGTGGTTCGCGGATGCGTTGGTGGGCACCCACCTCGTCGTGGCTCGCCGCTTGCCTGACGACCTTGTCGCGAAGACCCTTTCGGATCGACGGGACTGGCCGCTGGGGCGATGGGTCACCGTACAGGCCGACGCTGGATCGAACGGATCGTTGGTAGGCCACGCTTTTCCGGCCGACCGGCCGGAGTCCGACTTCGCGTCGTGGTGCGCGCACCGCGATCAGCCGGTCGAGTGCCCTGTCGGAATCTCCATCCGGAGCTTTTGTCCGCATAGTGACTGGACCTCCCTCGGCAGGCGCAGCGTATCGGAGCCTTGGCTCCGCAAGTTGGAGCCGCGGAACCAACGGGGCCCATCCAAGGCACTAGGCGATGTTTCTCACGCACCCGGCCGGCGGGCCCATCTGGCTAGCGTTCCGGACAAACTGCGGGACTTGATCCCGCCGGTTTTCGCCGGCGAGTGCTTCGTGACCATGGAGGAAATCGGCATCCGCACCGGCCAGGGGCTGAGAACCGGGTGCAATCGCTTCTTCTATGTCCAGCGGATCGGTCGGTCATCGGGCGATCGTTGCATGATCCGAACTAGCGCGGCTTTCGGTTCGCGCACGTTGGACATCCCCTTGAGCGCTCTGCGTCCGGTTCTGCACCGGCAGGCCGAACTCGGAGATCTGCATCCAGCGCGCCTCGGTACGCACGTCTTGGATCTGCGTAGTTGGGCTCTACCCGAGGACATGCCCGTAGTCACCGCCGCCATGGCCGTGTATCGCCGCATGGGGCAAAGCCCGCCTCGCGAAATGCCAGCTGACCTAGCTGACTACGTGCGGTGTGCGGCGCGCTGGCCATTGCCTGGACCGGGTTCCGGCAAAGCCGTCTCCGAGCTCTCGGCCGTACGCACGAATGCTCGGTCGGCCCGGGTGAACGCCCCGCCGCGATTCTGGTACATGCTGCCCAACTTCAAGCCGCGCCACCTACCCGATGCGTTCGTCCCCAGGGTCATTCACGGGCAACCCATGACCTATCTCAACGCTGATCCCAAGGTGCTCATCGACGCCAACTTCTCGACGTTGCGGTCGGCCCGCGGAGGGTGGACGCCCGGCGCTATCGCAGCACTCTTGAACAGCGCTTGGTGCCGCGCTGCCATGGAGGCGACCGGCACCCCTCTCGGCGGAGGCGCGCTCAAGCTGGAGGCGTCCCACCTCCGGTGCCTGCCCGTTCCGGCGCTTGCCGCCGACACGCTCATGCGGATGGGGGCAGCCGTCGATCCCCAAACGCCATCGTCCGGGCGACTGGTGGATCGCATAGCGCTTGCCGCTTTGTTGCCGGCGGAGACATCGAGTGCCTCAGTCGACGCGTTTGCCCGGTCGCTACGCGTGCGGGAAGCGAGACTCCGGGCTGCCCGGACGGGAAGTGATCGGTGATAGTCGTTCAGAACCATGCACACCCTGCGAGGATTCGCGACGCCCTTGTGGATCTGGCCGCGCTAGGTGCGGTGTCGATCCAAGTGGCGTCTGCCTACACAACGTCGTCCGGCTCCAAGATGCTGCTCGATGCGGTTAGGCAGTCTGTCGGGTGCACGGCGTTCTCGTCCATGCCAAAGACGCTCGTTACGTCTTTCGACTATGGCATTACCGAACCGAGTGTACTTGATGACTGGTTGTCATTGGACAACGCGACGGTACACGTCGCGGGTGCCGGGGCTATCGCCGAAGGTACGATGACTCCCGCAAGGGCCTTCCATCCCAAGATATACGCCTTCAACCTGGACCAACGCACCTCCAACGTGCTTGTGGCATCCGCCAACCTCACCGGTCGGGGCCTGACCGTCAACGCCGAGGCGGGCTGGCTGCAGCGTGGCGTTGAGTCGGGACAGGTCGAACAGGCGTTCTCTCGGCTGTTGGACGATACGCAATCGCTGTCCAGGGCCCTGTTGGAGTCGTATCGTGAACTACGGGGCAGGCAACCGGCCGGCAAGCCGATCATGGACGAAGCACGGCCCGTCGTACCGGTGGACGCACCCGGTGAACTGCGGCCGTTTCGAGAAGCGGTTGAATCCGAGGAGATCGATCTCGCCGAGTTCGACATCATGTGGGTGCAAGTCCGCAAGTTGCAGGGCGGCTCCGAAAACCAGCTCGAACTCCCTCGGCGTGGCCACCGCTTCTTTGGGTTCGACTTCTCCGACTACCACGCGCAGCACAACGTTACGATCGGCTCGCCGGTCCTGCGCATGGGATCGAGGTCGTGGGCCGACAAGCCACTCACCTGGCATGGCAACAACCGGATGGAGAGACTCAACCTGCCCACCGGGGTCCAAGGTGGGCCGGACTACGTCGACTCGACCGTGATGTTCCGCCGTCTCGGTGCCTCCTTCGAGCTCGCCGTCACGCCGCTCGACTCCGATCTTGCCCACGCGTGGACGCATGCCTCAAGGGCGGCGGGCACGCTGTTCAAGCTCGGTGCTCAGGCGACACCACGGCTGGTGGGATTGCTCAAGTAAGCCAACAGTCGACGTGGCCTGAGCGATCACCACGCCCGGAACCACCGGCCCCTATCCGCCCTGAGACTTCCACAGGACGACCTTGAAGTAGTCCGCGGTAGCCTCGAACTCCGGCGCGGTCGCGTTCTCCTCCATCATCAGCGGGATCACCTTGCGCCGGATGCCCATGCCCCGATCATCCATCAGTCGATAGTCACGCAGGATCCGGACGATCTGGAGATTACGTGGCGCCTGCTGTCCGGCCTTGATCCTGTCGATGGTGATTCCGTTGGGAAGTCCGCCCGGGCTCGTCACCTCCATGCGGTCGCCATACACGACGACCCGGGTGTCGTTTTGCCGCGTCCAGTCCCTGTGGGCGAATGCGTTCACGAGCAGTTCACGGATGACTTCGACGGGGTAGTCCCAGAAGCGGCGGCGCGTCATTCCGTCCAGGCGTTCGTGGCTGATGTGGGGCTGCAGGTAACTGAGCGCGCGCTCGGGCAACGACTGCTCGATGAATCTGCGCCCCGTTCGCTCACCGAGTCCGACGAACGGCAGGTCGAGCACCTCGTCGAGGCTCGCGTCGTAATCCATGTCCGGGCCGGGGAACACCATCAGCCGCAGTCCGGCTTGCGGCTGACGCCGCCTTGGTTCCATCGCGAACAAGGCGTACGAGGCGTAGCTGCAGCGCAGTTCCCCGGAACTCGTTTGCACGAGGAGGTCGCGGTAGAGCAGCTTGCGCTGCCAATCGTCCGTGTCCTCGTCGCCGAGCATGCGGTTGAAGTACTCGCGGAGGCGTCGTTCGTCCAGGTCATCGGGTCTGCTGCCATGCACCGGCATCTTCTCCACGGAGACCAGGCCCCCGCTCTCGAACAAGCGCGCCATCTGTTCGCGCGAAGCGAGCTGACACGTATTCCCGAGCCGCAAGTAATAATCAAGCCGTTCGCCGCGCTTCACGGCATAGGGCTTGGCGACTCCGGCTGGAACGTCGATTACCGCCACCACGCCATCGGCGGTGCCGACCTCTTCATAATCGGGAATGAGCGGGGGCACGACGCATCGCCCGATCACCGCGTCCATCACCCAAGCTTGCAGGTCCTGGCGCTGCAACCCGGAGATGGTCCCGTCGTCCTCCACGCCGACGAGAATGCGCCCTCCGTTCATATTGGCGAAAGACACGATTTGCCGGGCTAGCTGGTCGGGGCGAAGGCCGTCTCGCTTGAACTCGATCTTCGCGCCTTCGCCGCGCTCGATGATGTACTGCAGTTCGGCCTTTCGCATCGACTGACCAGCCCTTTGCCGATCCGCCCGAATGATAGCGGGGCCGTGCGGGGAAAGGGGATTCTCACCGAGCCGCTGCTCGAGGGATAACATCGCGCCCATGAAGGCGCGCGGTTTCGTCATGCAGGCGAGCTACCGCATCCGCGGGGACGCCACGGTCGTGCATCTGCACGGCCGCCTGGAGGACGGGCAGACGTTCCTCGTCCGCGACGCGCGCCAGACCCCCTGCTTCTATGTCCGGGCCGCGGACGCGGCGCGTGCCCGGGAGGGCGGCGCCACGCGCCAGCGGGCGACGCGCCGCCGGACGTTCGCCGGCGAGCCGGTCACCTGCATCGAGGTCCGCACGCCTCCCGACGCGCCGCCGCTGCGCGACCGGCTGCAGGACTGCGGCATCGAGACCTTCGAGGCGGACGTGCGCTTCGCTGTGCGTTACCTCATCGACCGGGACGTCAAGGGCGGCGTCGCGCTCGAAGGGGATGCACGCCCGGGGCAGGGCGCCGGCGCCGACGGCGTCGACTGGGTGTTCGACGATCCCGAGGTCGCGCCCGCGGACGTGGACATCGCCCCGCGCGTCCTCTCCTTCGACATCGAGACCGACCCGAAGGCGAGCCGGCTCCTCGCGATCTCCCTGTACGGCTGCGGCGTGGACGAAGTCCACATCGTCGACGCGCAGGGGCGCGCGATGCCGGAGCGCGCGGTCGCGGCGGAAGACGAACACGCCGCCCTGGAAGCCTTCTGTCGCCGGATCGCCGAAACCGACCCGGACCTCCTGACGGGCTGGAACGTCGTGGACTTCGACCTGAGCGTCCTCGGCCGCGTCGCCGCGCGCGTCAAGCACCCGTTCCAGCTCGGTCGCGAACCGGGCGCGCTCCGGGTGCGCGCGGCGCAGGGCTACTTCGGCAGCGGGCAGGCCAGCATTCCCGGCCGCGTGGTGCTCGACGGGATGGACCTCGTACGCGGCGCGTTCGTCCGCATGGACGACTACTCGCTCGACGCGGTGGCGCGGTCGGTGCTCGGAGAAGGCAAGGCGGTGGAGGGCGATGTCCGGGACCGTGCCGGGGAGATCATGGAGCGGTACGCGAACGACCTGCCGGGGTTCGCCCGCTACGCCCGCACGGACGCGCGACTGGCGCTCGGGATCGTGGAGGAACTGAAGCTCGTTCCGCTCGCCCTGGCGCGCAGCCGCCTGACGGGAATGACGCCGGACCGGGTGGCCGCCAGCATCGCCTCGTTCGACTTCGTCTATCTCGCGGAACTCGGCAAGCGGGGGATCGTGGCGCCCTCGGTGCGCTCGAGCGACGCCCGGGTGTCCGCCGCCCAGGCCGGCGGCCACGTCCTCGAACCCGTCACCGGCATGCACGACAACGTCTGGGTGTTCGACTTCAAGAGCCTGTACCCGAGCGTGATGCGCACCTTCAACATGGACCCGCTGGGGTTCGTGGCCGACCCGCGCCCGGGAGACGGGACGATCCGCACCTCGAGCGGCGCGGCGTTCCGGCGCGAAGAGGCCATCCTGCCCCGCATGCTGGACCGCCTCGCCGCGGCGCGGGAAGCGGCCAAGCGCGCGGACGACGCGGTGGCGTCGCAGGCCATCAAGATCCTGATGAACTCCTTCTACGGCGTCCTCGGCACGCCCGCGTGCCGGTTCCACAACACGGCGATCGCGAACGCGATCACGGGCCAGGGCCGGTACTTCCTGCTGTGGTGCAAGGCCTGGCTCGAGGAACGGGGGTTCGACGTGCTCTACGGGGACACGGACAGCCTGTTCGTGCGCTCGGGAGAGTCAGACCCGGAACGCGCGTACGCACGGGGCGAGTCGCTGGCCGCCGAGATCGATGCGGCCGTTGCGGAGCATGTCCGCGCCGAGTGGGGCGTCGAGAGCCGCCTCGAGATGGAGTTCGAGAAGCTGTACACGCGCATCTTCCTGCCATCGGTCCGGCACGGCGCGGGCGGCGCGCGCAAGCGGTACGCCGGTGTCATTCGAGGCGCCGCCGCAGTCGAGTTCGTCGGCATGGAGGTCGTGCGGCGGGACTGGACGGAACTGGCGAAGACGGTACAGCGCGAACTCTATGCACGGCTCTTCCGCGACCAGCCGGTGGATGCCTACCTCTCGGGGGTCGTGCGCGCGGTGCGGGCGGGAGAGATGGACGATGCGCTCGTGTATCGGAAGGGGCTGCGCAAGCGCCTCGCGGACTACGACCGCGGCAACCCCCCGCACGTCGCCGCCGCCCGCAAGTCCCGCGGCGCGCCGGGAAGGCTCATCTCCTACGTCATCACCCAGGCGGGACCGGAACCGCTCGACAACCTGACCGCGGACCTCGACCGGGAGCACTACGTCGAGAAGCAGGTCCGCCCAGTGGCGGAGCCGGTCCTCGATACGCTGGGGCTCGAGTTCGAGCATGTCATCGGCGACGACACGCAGATGCAACTCTTCTGAGCGTTGGGTGTGCGCGCCGACCGGCCGAGGGCGTCGCGCCGCAGTTCAGGGCGCCGTGGGAGTTACGGGGGCGAGCGTGGCCGCCGGCCCTGATACGGAGACCTTGGCGTTGAGCGCCTTGAGGTCGGAGCGTAGGCTCTCGATCCGGCGTTCCAGTTCGGAGCGCATCAGCGCCATTTCCGAGCGTACGGCCTGGAAGCCGGCATCGAGGTCGCTCCGCATAGCGACATGCTCGCCGAACTCCTTGTCCAGGGCCCGGGCAAAGCCTTTTGCCTGTTCCCGTTCCATCCCTGTTTTCTGCAGCGTGTCCGAAAGCCGCAGCGTGTCGACCACTGGCTTACAGGTCGTTCTACCCGCTGCGCAACACCCGGCCCGCACGCTCCCCGGTCAACTCATCGTCGCGCAGCACGACCGCGCCGTTGCAGACGGTGGCGTGATACCCGGCGGCGCGCTGGATGAAGCGCGGCGCGCCGAACGGGAAGTCGTGTACGAGCGTCGGCATCCGTTCCTCGACGGCGTCGACGTCGAACACGTTGACGTCCGCCCGCTTGCCCACGGCGAGCACGCCGCGGTCGTTGACCCCCAGCACGCCGGCCGGCACGGAAGTCATGCGGCGGACGGCCTCCTGCAGCGAGTAGACGCCGGTGTCCCGGTGCCAGTGCGAGAGGATGAACGTGGACCAGCCTGAGTCGATCATCTGGCTGACGTGGGCGCCCGCGTCGCCGAGCCCGGGCATGGCCCACTCGGTCGTGATGAGCTGCTCGAGGGCTTCAAGGTCGACGTTGAAGCCGCGCATGTGGAATAGCGCCCGGCCGTCGGTCTCGTCGGTGATGCGCAGGAACGTCTCCACCGGATGTTCGCCGGCGGCCTGGGCGAGGTGATGCAGGCTCTCGTTCAGCCCCCGCGTGTAGTGCGGGCGCGCTCCGTCCCCGAGGTAGAACCAGCGCCGCGCCTGTTCGGGCGCGTCGCCGAGCCCCTTCACCTCGTCGACGATGCGCCGGCGCGTGTCCGGGTCGCGGATGGCGGCCAGCCGCGCATCCGGGTCGAGATCGCGCAGCGCCTGCCAGGCCTGGACCGGTATCCGGGCCGGGAAGAACCGGTCCGTCGACAGGCCCCCGACGCCGCCGCCGCTGCGCGGCACGGTCACCGACGTGACGTTGAGTCCCTCGGCCCGCATCTGCATGACGCGCTCGTTCAGGCGCTCGTGGCCGATCTCGACGGCCGAGCTGAACAGGGCGCCGCGCGCCATGCGCGCTTCGTCCGCGATCAGGTCCAGTTCCGCGTCGAAATCGCGGAAGTCGGAGACCGTCTGCATGAGGCCGCCGTGTGCGCCCACGGCGCGAGCGACCGCCCGCAACTCATCGCGTTCCGCGAACGTGCCGGGGATCGAACGCCCGTCGGGCAGCACGTGCTGGGGCAGGCGGTTCGTGGAGAAGCCGACCGCGCCTTCGGCGACGGACTGCCCCGCCAGCTCGGCGATCTGGCGAATCTCGTCCTCGGTGGCGGGTTCCTCCACGGCACGCTCGCCCATGACGTAGAAGCGGATCGCGCAGTGGCCGACGAGGCCGGCGATGTTGATGGACGGACCGAGTTCCTCGAGTGCATCGAGGTAGCCCCCGTAGGACTCCCAGTTCCAGGGGAGGCCGTGGAGGATCGCGTTTTTCGGAATGTCCTCGACGGTCTCCATCATGCCGGCGAGGAACTCCCGGTCGGTCGCCTTGCAGGGTGCGAAGGTAACGCCGCAGTTGCCGAGCAGCGCGGTGGTGACGCCGTGCCAGGAGACGGAAGTGACCTGCGGGTCCCAGCCGATTTGGGCGTCGAGATGCGTGTGCAGGTCGATGAAACCGGGCGAGACCGCGAGGCCGCGGGCGGAGATCTCCTCCTTGCCGGACTTCGAGACGTCGCCGACCTGCACGATGCGGTCACCGTCCACCGCGACATCCGCCTCGAACGGCGGCGCGCCGGTTCCGTCGACGATGGTTCCGCCGCGAATGACTAGATCGTGGGTCATGGTGTTTCCTTCCGCGCGTTACGTACGGTGCCAGTCCGGCGAGGTTATCGTTGCCAGGATCACGTGTGCCAGCGGGGCGGCGACTCAGCTCGCTGCCGCTTCCCTCGGCGACACGGGCGAATCTTCCGACGAGACCTTCGCTGACTCGGTGCGGATGCCGTAGAGCTGCTTGCCCCCAAGGGAGATTCGTGCAGTGACGTAGCGCTGCGGGTTCTTCTTGAGGTATCGCTGGACCCGCTCCCTGGGCAACTTCGCTTCGCGCGCGATGCCGCCGACGGTGCGCCAGTTCCCTTGATTCCCGCGAAAGGCCGCGTTGACCTTCGCACCCAAGGGGTCGTCAGGCACTTGGTCCATTGCTGCTCGAGGCCTCTTCTTTCCCGAGCTTGTCTTCGACGATCTCTTCAATTGCATCGGTAAACCCCTTGCTGGTGATGATCTCCTCCAACTCCTGGATCTGAGCCTGCAGGTTCCGAGGCCGGTAGAACGTAGTCAGACCGACGATCACGACGACGAGCACAAAGAGCCCGGCCATGATTAGCAAGGCGTCGAAGCGTCGTCCTCTGGCAGCCCGAGACCGGCAAGGAGTCCGATGCTGCTCTCGCCGACAAGCAACGCCAACGCGTAGAACCCGAGGGGGATGTCGACAGCATCCAGCACCTGCGACCATTTCTGCCCCTTGGCTTTTGTCTGCGGGCCGGCCACAGGGGAAACTGTAGCATGTTCACCACGGGGAACGTGTGGCGGGCGCCCCCACCCCGAGCGCTATGTGTGGCGCCCGTCTGGCGAGGTCGTCTTGCCAAGAACCAGGGTGCAGCAGGGTCCTCAACGCCGTCTCTGAACGATGGCGAAGTTTTGCGACGGTAGACTACGCTTTGTCGCGCCGCACCCAGCGGCTCGTGGCGCTGACGTCCTCGACTTCCTGGCCGGCGTCGCGCCAGCCGCCGAAGCCCGCTTCGAGATGGGCCACGTTGCTGAACCCCATGTCGGCGAGCGCCTGTACGGCGAGGGCGGAGCGACCGCCGGCGGCGCAGAACAGCACGGTGCGGCGGCCCTCTTCGAACCAGTCCCGGTAGTAGGGACTCCCCGGATCCGCCCAGAACTCGAGCATGCCGCGGGGCGCATGCCGCGCGCCCGGGATCGTGCCGAGGTCGACCTGCTCCTGGATCTCGCGAATGTCCAGCAGGAGCACATCTTCACCGGCCGCGAGTTCGGCCTTGAGCTCCTCGACGGAGAGGTTCTCGATGTCCTGCTTTACCGCCTCCACGGCGGCGAAGATGCTCTTGATGGCCATGGGCCCTCCGTCGACCGGCGGTGGTAACGGGTTGGATTCTACGGTTTCACCCGTCGAGGCTCACGCTCTTGACGAGCGCGTAGACCCGCTGGCCTTCTTCGAGCGCCAGTTCGTCCGCCGCCGCGCGGGTGATGCGCGCCCGCAGGTGCTGTCCCGCCACGTCGACGAGCACCTCGGCGAACGGCGAATCGGGATGGGCGACGAGTTCCACGACGGTGCCTTCGAGAACGTTGCGGATGCTGAGGGCGCCCGGCCGTGCCGTGGCGACCGCCACGTCCCGTGCGCGGACCCGCAGGCGGGCGGTGGCGCCCGTATCGAGGTGCGAAGCCTCCGGCAGCGACAGGGTCTCCCCCCCGACGTCGAGTAGGGTCAGCCGATAGGCCGTGTCGTGCCCCGTGACGCGCGCCTCGATTACCACGCTCGCCTCCAGCGGTCCGGCGATGGACTGGACGTCGAGCCGCTCCAGCACCGCCGGAGTCGGTCCGAATGCCCGCACGCGGCCCTCCGTGAGCACGAGCGTGCGGTCGGCGAGCCGCGCGACCTCGTCGATGGCGTGGCTGACATAGAGCGTCGGGACGTGGAACCGCGATGACAGGGACTCGAGGTACGGCAGGATCTCGGACTTGCGGAAGAGATCGAGCGCCGCCAGGGGTTCGTCGAGGAGCAGCAGCGCCGGCCGCGTCAGCAGCGTGCGCGCCAGGGCGACGCGCTGGCGTTCCCCACCCGAGAGGGCTTCGACGCGCCGCGGGAGCAGGGGTTCGAGGTCGAAGGCCCCGACCACGTCGTCTACGGAGATGGCCGGGTCGGCGTCGCCGCCGCGCCGCGCCGCGTAGGCGAGGTTGCCGGCCACGTCGAGGTGGGCGAACAGGCGCGCGTCCTGGAACAGGAAGCCGACCCGGCGGCGATGGGGCGGGACCGCGATCCCGCGCGCGGTGTCGAGCCAGGTCTCCCCGGCCACGACGATGCGGCCGCGGGCGGGCTCGAACCCCGCGAGCGCGCGCAGCAGCGTGCTCTTGCCGCTCGCGCTCGGCCCGAACACGCCGGTGATGCCGGCGAACGGGAGACGCTCGGCCACGTCGAGCCGGAAGTCGCCGAGGGCGACTGACAGGTCGATGTCGAGGTCAGAAGGCACGGACGGGGAACCGCCGGTTCATGCCGTAGACGGCGAGCAGGACGAGGAAGGAGAAGCCGAGCAGCGCCGCGGAGAGTACGTGGGCGTCGGCGTAGCGCAGGGTCTCCACGTGTTCGTAGATGGCGATCGAGACCACGCGGGTCTCTCCGGGGATGTTGCCGCCGATCATCAGCACGACGCCGAACTCGCCCACCGTGTGCGCGAACGTCAGCACGCAGGCGGTGACGAAGCCGCGCACGGAGAGCGGGACGGCCACGGTGAAGAAGGCGTCCAGGGGGCGCGCGCGGAGACTCGCGGCGGCCTCGAGGGGGCCACGCCCGACCGCGGCGAACGCCCCGTGGAGCGGCTGCACCATGAACGGCAGCGAGTAGATCACCGAACCCACCACGAGCCCCGCGAACGAGAACGTCAGCGTGGTACCGGTCGCTTCGACCCAGAAGGCGCCGATCGGCGCCGTGGGATTGAGCAGGATCAGGAGGTAGAACCCGAGCACCGTGGGCGGCAGGACCAGCGGCAGGGCGGTCAGGGCTTCCACGGCCGGCCGAAGCACGCTGCGCGTCGTCGCGAGCCACCACGCCAGCGGGGTTCCGAGGAACAGCAGGACCAGGGTGGTGACGGCTGCCAGGTGCAGGGTCAGCCCCACGGCGCCCGCGTCCATCAGCCCGCCTCCACGCCGTGCGGCGGCGCCGGAGCCGGAGGCGCCCGGTAGCCGGCGGCAACCAGGATGCGGCGTGCGGCCGGCGTGTCCAGGAACTCGAGGAACGCGCGCGCGGCGGCGTTGCCGGCGCCGCGCCGCAGCAGCACCAGGTCCTGTCGTATGGGCGCATGCAGCGTCTCGGGGACCGGCCACTGGCTGCCGGTCATCGCGGCTTCGGCCCTGGTGAGCTGGGAGAGCGCCACGAAGCCGAGTTCGGCGTTCCCGGTGGCGACGAGGGCATGCGCCTGGCCGATGTTCTCGCCCATGACGATGTGGTCCCGGAGCGCATCGAAGAGTCCCAGCGCGCGCAGCGCTTCCCGCGCCGCGGCGCCGTACGGGGCGAGTTCGGGGTTGGCGATGGCGAGTCTGAGGAAGTCTCCCGCGCGAAGGGTATCGACTCCGTCCCCTGCGATGCGGTCCGGCTCGGCGCTCCAGAGCACGAGACGCCCGACGGCGTACGTGCGTCGCGAACCGGGGACGGCGATGCCGACCGCCTCGAGTCGTTCCGGGCGGGCGCGGTCGGCCGCCATCAGGATGTCGTAGGGGGCGCCGTGGGTCGCCTGGGCGTAGAGCGTGCCGGTCGCTCCGGTGGACACCCGCACGCGGTGCGGACCGGCGCGCTCGAAAGCGGCTTGGAGCTCGGCCATCGCGCCGGCGAAGTTGGCGGCCACGGCGATCAGGGCTTCCGCGGCGGCCGCCGGCGCCGCCACTAGCGACAGCGACACGGCCAGGATGCCCGCGCGCGGGATCACGGTTGCGCCGCGGTGGGGGGCGCCTCCCGCAGCTCCTCGGTAAACACGCGCGCCGCCAGCCACATGTGCCAGACGGCCAGCAGCGGCAGCGCTTTCATTAGCACCAGCGCCCAGCGGAGGGACTCGTCCCCGAACGCTGGGGCCAAGAGGTCCGACAGCGCGCCGACGGCGAACGGCCCGAGCCCCACGCCGATCAGGTTGGAGGAGAACATCAGGATCGCGCCGGCGAGTGCCCGCGCGTGGGGTCCGACGAGGCCCTGGACCGCCGCCAACAGCACGCCCGCGAAGACGCCCGCGGCGAGCATCGCGAGCACCGCCGAGGCGAAGGCGAGTTGCCAGGTCGGCGCCAGGTAGAAGCCCAACAGGAAGGGAATGGAGATCAGCGTGCCGAGCAGGGGCACGTACACCTGCCACGCGGCGTTGCGCCTCGACAGCCGGTCGGCGATGACGCCGCCGACCATGACGGCGATCAGGTTCGGGATGCTGAGGAGGCTCAGCAGCAAGCCGACCTCCTTCAGGGAGAGGTCGTGGGACCGCTGCAGGAACGGAGCGTGCCACTGGCCCGCCCCCACGTTGCTGAACCACAGGATGCCCACCGCGATCATGAGGTGGCGGAACGCGCATCCTTCGAACAAGTGCCGGGTGGCCTGCCACAGGGACCCGCTGCGCAGGGGGGACGCCGCGCTCTCCACGCGCCCGCGCGGCGGGGCTTCCACGACGGTGTACCGCACCAGCAGGGCGAAGGCCACCCCCGGCAGCCCGAGCACGATGAAGGCGGTGCGCCACCCGTACTCGTGGCCGATGTAGCCCGCGAGCAGCGTGCCGAGGAAGATGCCGATGTGCGCGCCGGCGACGAACACGGCGATGGCCCGCGCACGCTGTTCGATGGGGAAGTAGTCGGCCAGCAGCGCCTGGGACGGGGGGCTGCCCCCCGCTTCCCCGATGCCGACGCCGATGCGGGCGAGGAGCAGGTGCCAGTAGGCCCCCGCCAGGCCCGACACCGCGGTCATGAGGCTCCAGATCGCCATCGCCCAGGCGATGACGCGCACCCGCAGGCCCCGGTCCGCCAGGCGCGCGATCGGGAATCCGCAGATCGCGTAGAAGATGGCGAACGCAAGGCCGGTGAGGATGCCCATCTCGGTGTCGCTGGCCCCGAGTTCCTCCTTGATGGGCTGGATGAGGACGCCGAGGATCGCCCGGTCCCCGAAGTTGAAGAGGTTCACGCCCATCAGCACGAAGAGGACGTAGGCGCGGTAACGCGGAGAGAATTCGCGCCGCGGAGTGGCGTCCGGAGCGGGCTCGTTCATGAAGGGGTGGCGGCGGATGGCGGGTCACTGGCGCGTGTGCAGGCGCCGGGCGCGCCGGACCGCCAGGAAATGGTCATGAACTATTGCTGGCCGCCCGACACCATCGCTGCTAGTATGCAACGGATTGACTCCAGCCGCCGTTGGCCTCCTCGGGCTCCTGATCCATAGATGCATCCTTGCCCTGGAACGAATGCCTGCGTCCTCGCAGGCCTTGGGGTGCGTGCGTACGATGGATCAATGCCCGGAGGCCTCGGTGAGGTGACGGAGTTGGACTGGGACGGGAGACGAAGCACTTGAGAATCTACATCGGCAACATGCCATACGGCGTCACCTCCGAGGATCTGTCGGAGCTGTTTGGCGAATACGGCCATGTGCAGGACGCCACGGTCATCATGGACCGGGAGACCGGGCGTTCAAAGGGGTTCGGTTTCGTCGAGATGCCGAACAACGGGGAAGCGGACCGCGCGATCAAGGAGTTGAACTCGACGCAGCTCCAGGGACGCATGATCACGGTCAACCAGGCGCGGCCACGCGGCGACCGCATGCGGCGCTAGGCCGCCTGCCAGGCTCCGGGCACACCGCCTTGGAGTCTTCCAGGCCTTTCAGGCATTCCAGGTAAGGGAACCGTCGCGGCGCCACGCGCCGCGTCCCGACTCCTTTCCGACCGACTTCCCCGCCGCCCGCGGGCGGTGGCGCTTGTCGGCCGGCCCGGCCGTCACCAGTGGTAGGACGCCCGCAGGTACCAGGAGCCGCCCTCGAAGTTGGCCGCGGTACGCCGCGCGTAGGGCAGGCCGACGTTCAGCCGGTTCGCGTACGGCGCCCCGATCACGTCGGGATACTCGTCGAACGCGTTCGTGCCGCCGAGCGCCAGTCGCGTGTGGTCGTTGACGTCGTAGCGGAGTTCGAGGTCGACGAAGACGGTCGAGCCGAGCAGCTTGGTCGGCGCGTTGCCGTCGACTCCCCGGATCCGCCCCCGCTCGTCGTAGTGCTCGCCGTAGTAGTTGGCGCGCACCATGAGGTCGAGGCGCGGGGTCAGCAGCGTGCTCGCGGTAACGCTGAACCGGTCTTCCGGATAGCTCCGCTCGATGTCCTCCACGTCGGCGGCGCTGACCGGGAGGATGCCGTTCACGCGTGACTGGCTGGCCACCTCCACCTCGTTGTGGTTGTAGGCGAAGCTCAGGTCCGTGCGCACTCCCGAGTCCCCCCAGTCGAAGTGCATCGTCGCCACGACGTCGACGCCCGTCACGTCGAGATTCAGCGCGTTGGTGAAGAACTGGACGTTCCGGGCGACGCCCGCGGCGTCGAGGAAGGGGAGGTTCTGGGTCTTGTAGATGCGCCCGTCGATGTCGATGGCGTACAGGTCCGCGGTGATTTCCAGCGGTCCGGCGGCGACCCAGAAGCCGATGCTGTAGTCGACCGACTGCTCCTCCTCGAGAGGCGCTCCGCCGGCGGCGAGGGCGGAGGGATGGTCCGGCGGCACCGTGCCGGACTCGACCTGCAGGCCGGTGTCGTTGTCGAACGTGGTGGTGATCTTCTGCAGGTTGGACTGTCCCGGGGTCGGGGCGTGGAAGCCCGTGTTGACCGACGCGCGCACCGTGAACCAGTCGGAGAGGTCCACGCGGCCCGCGAGCTTGCCGTTCCAGGTGTCGCCGAAGTCCGAGAAATCCTCGTAGCGAAGCGCGTACTGCAGGAGGGCGCGCGTTCCGACTTCCTGCTCGAACTCGCCGTACAGCGCGCTGTTGTGGCGCGAGAACGTGCCGGCGTTGATCGGTTCGAGGCCCTTGAAGCCGCTGGAGCCGGCGCCGAGGTGCGAGTTGGACTCCCCGGCGATCACGGAGAACGTCTCCCTGCGCCACTCCGCCCCGAAGGCGAACTGCAGGGCGTCGGTGAGGCGTCGCGTGAAGTCCGCGTTGAGGTTCAGTTCCTCCTGCCGCAGGGCGCCGACGTCGAAGTCCATCTGCGCGGGCAGGCCGTCGGGGCCCAGGCCGACATCCGGGTTGACGGTGTTGTTCAGGAAGAAGTCGAGGGTGTCCTCGCCGTGGCCGACGCTGAAGTCGTAGCCGAGCCCGCCCGCGTCGCCGCGGATTCCGGTGACGATGCTGTAGTCCCGGTGGTCGCCGTCGAAGAACGGGGTGAACCCCTGCGGCAGCCGGTCCTCGATGCCCAGGGCCCGGATGGTGCCGTGCGCCTCGTTGGCTTCCGTCGCCGGGTTGTCGCCGGACCGGTAGAAGAAGCGATACCGGCCCTCGGTGGAGGCGTAGTTGGCGTGGAAGTACGCGTCCGCCGTGTCGGACAGGGGCGCGCCCGCGTTCAGGAAGAAACGGTAGTCCTCGGTCGCCGGGCGCCCCCACGTCTGGACGAACGGCGCGTCGTCGAACGGCGCGTCCGCCCCGACCCCCCGCACGCCGGCGTCGATGAGCGCCTGGGCGTTGGGCCGCTGCCGTCCCCGGGACAGTCCTTCGTTGTCGACGTACTCGAGGCTCAGGTTCGCGAACCCGTCGTAACCGAGGGGCAATCCGGCGTTCGCGGCCACCCGCACGCTGTCCTCGCCCTCGAAGAACTGGCCGTAGTCGACGCGCACCTCGCCGCCCTCGGCGGCGTCCTTCATGCGCAGGTTGATGACGCCCGCGATGGCGTCGGCGCCGTACTGGGCGACCGCGCCGTCCCGCAGGATCTCCACCCGCTCCACGGCGATCGCCGGGATCAGGCCGATGTTGGGCCCGTGGGCCCCCTTGCCGGCGGCGGGAACGAACTCGGCGATCCGGGCCGCGCGGTGGCGCCGCTTGCCGTTGATCATCACCAGGGTCTGGTCGGGGGCGAGCCCCCGCAACGACGTCGAGCGTACGAACGTGTCGCCGTCTCCCGACGCCGTCGGGGCGTTGTAGGACGGCGCCAGGGCGCGCAGGCTGTCCGTCAGGTCCGCGTGGTTGCCGACGCGGCCGATGTCTTCGGAGGAGAGCACGTCCACGGGGGCGACGGCGTCCGAGGTGGACCGCGCCGTCGCGAACCGGGAGCCGATGACCACGACCTCCTCGATGGGCGCCGCGCTGTCGGCCTCCTCCTGTCCCAGCGCCTCGGCGCCGGGCAAGGCGAGCAGCAAGGCTACCGCAAGGGTGGAAGTGTGGTTCTGCATGGTTGACCTCCCTGGTACTGCTTGGTTCGGGTTGGGCCGGAGAGCGGGGTTTTCGCGGCGCGCATTGTAGCCGCTCTTGCCGGCGTCTCCTTGCAGCGGCGGGTGCGCCTAAGTGACCATTGCCGGCTGGAGTTGGGGACGAAGGGGCGCGACGAGATGGAAGAACGGGGCTGGCGTGCGGAAGTGGCCGAGATCGAACGGCGCCGGCGTCTGCGCGAGCGGATGGGCGGTCCCGAAGGCGTCGAGCGTCAGCACCGGCACGGCAAGCTGACGGCGCGCGAGCGCATCGCCGGCTTCGTGGACGACGGATCGTTCCGCGAGTTCTACTCGCTGGCGGGCGAGGGGACCTACGAGGACAACGAACTCAAGTCCTTCGTCCCGCGCGCCGTCGTCGAGGGCACGGCCCGCGTGGACGGACGGAAGATCGTGCTGACGGCCGGCGACTTCACCATCCGGGGCGGTTCCGGCGGCGGCGGGGGCGGCATGGGCTCGGAGCTTGCGCCGAACGAGCGCGCGCGGGAGTGGAAAGTGCCGTTCGTCCGCCTCCTCGACGCCGCCGGCGGGAGCGTAAGGCACTTCGAGGAGATCGGCCGCACGTACCTGCCGGACGGCAGTTCGTGGTGGCTGATCGATGTCGACATGCTGTCGAAGGTACCCGTCGTGGCGGCGGTGATGGGCTCCGTCGCGGGCGGGCCGGCCATCCATGCCTGCCTCGCGCACTTCAACGTGATGGTGAAGGACACGAGCCAGCTCTTCCCGGGGGGACCGCCGGTGGTGAAGGCCGCCCTCGGCTACGACATCTCGAAGGACGACCTCGGCGGCGCGCACATCCACACGCGCGTCAGCGGCAGCGTCGACAACCTGGCGAACACCGAGGAGGAGGCCTTCGAGATGATCCGGGCCTTCCTCGGCTACCTGCCGTCGAACGTCTGGGAGATGGCGCCCCGCGGCCCGACCGACGACGACCCGGAGCGGCGCGACGAGGCCCTGCTCGACCTGATGCCGCGGGACCGCCGCAAGATCTACGATATCTACAGGCTCATCCACTCCGTGCTGGACACGGGATCGTTCTTCGAGATCGCGCCCCGCTACGGACGCGCGCGGATCACGGGCCTCGGCCGGCTGAACGGCTATCCGGTGGGCGTGATGGCCAACAACCCGCGTCACCACGGCGGCGCGACGGACGTGGCCGGGGGCAGCAAGGTCATGCGGCTGCTGCAGCTCTGCGACGTCTTCCACCTGCCGGTCGTCAGCCTCTGTGACGAACCGGGGTTCATGGTCGGGCTCGAGGCGGAGAAGCAGGGCATCGAGCGCGCCGGAGCCCAGTTGCTCGTGGTGACGTCGCAGACGCGGATGCCCCTCATCACCCTCGCGATCGGCCGCGTGTTCGGCGTGGCCGGCTCGACGCATCACCGGGCGAGCGGCATGTTCCGGCGCTACGCCTGGCCGTCCGCGACCTGGGGCTCCATGCCCATCGCGGGCGGGACTTCGGCGGCCTACCGGCGTGAGATCGACAGCGCGGCGGACCCGGAAGCCAAGCGACTCGAGATCGAGGCGCGGCTGCACGCGGTCGCTTCGCCGTTCCGCACGGCCGAGGCGACGGGCCAGGACATCATCGATCCGCGGGAGACGCGCACGGTGCTCTGCGAGTTCGCGGAGGAGGCGCAGCGGGTGTTGCGCACGCAGCTCGGCGAGCCGCGGGTGCCTTACCGGCCCTGAAGCAGGAGGCGGGATGGATGGCGCGCCGTGGCATCGGGGTAACGCGCTCGCCCTGTTCGCGTGGCTCTGGGCGGGGCTCCTGCTCGGGGTCAGCTTCGTCGCGACTCCGGTCAAGTTTCTCGCGCCCTCGCTCTCGCAGGCGCACGCCCTCGAGGTTGGCCGCGTCACCTTCACCGCCCTGCAGTGGATAGAGTTCGCGGCCGTGGCCGCGATGGCGGCCCTCTTCGCCCTGCTGCGCCCGGGCCGTGTGCCGGCGGCGATCTTCGGGTTGGTCGTGGCCCTGATCGCGGGTCAGTACTTCGGGCTTCTGCCGATTCTCGACGCGCGTGCGGAGACGATCATCCGGGGGGTGGAAGTGCCGGCGTCCTCGCTGCACTGGCTCTATCCGGTGCTGGAGTTCGTCAAGGTGGGGCTGCTGGTCGCCCTCGGCGCAGCCGCCAGGACGGTCCGCGCATGACGTCCCGACGGGACGCCGCGCAAGGGCGTCTCCTACGGGTTGTGCGGTTCCAGGCGCACCGGCGTGTCCGGGCGGGTGCCGGCATCGCAGCGAGCCAATCGACAAGCTGGCTCGCGAAACGCGGGGCGAAGGTGGTGGGCGCGGCTGGATTCGAACCAGCGACTTCTGCCATGTGAAGACAGCGCTCTAACCAACTGAGCTACGCACCCGCCGACGGCGCTTTGCCGCGCCGCCCCGCAAGGGACGCCAAGTGTTCACGGGAAGGCCGGCGCGGTCAAGGCGCCAGGCGTTATCCGACCGCTCGCGCGGCGGCCGCCATGGTCGCCCGGGTCACGGCGAACCGGTCGTCGCCCCAGGGCAACGGCATCAGCACGGGGTATTCGACCCCCGCGTCGACGTAGGTGCGTACGAAGTCCGTGACCGCGTCCTCGTCGCCGATGAAGTCGATGGCCTGGATCATCCGGTCCGACACCGCCGCGAGCGCCCCGTTCCGGTCCCGCGCCGCCTGCCGCGCGCGCACCTCGTCGACCTCGTCGGCGAAGCCGCTGGCCCGGAACATGCGCGCGTAACCGTCCGCCATCGCGTAGTTGAAGAGGTCCCGGCGGGCCGACCCGGCGCGCCGCTCGAAATCGCCGACGGCGGCGTGCACGTAGGCGAACACCGTCGCGTCGCCGCCGGCGCGGACGTGCTCGATGGACGGCCCGATGTGGGATGCCGGAATGTAGTTCAACAGCACGCCGTCGGCGATCTCGCCGGCGAGGCGGAGCATGCGCGGGTTCAGCGCCGCCATCACGATCTTCGGCCGACGTTCTCCCTGCCGCACGCCGAGGCGGAACCGGCGCACTTGCCAGAAGTCGCCCTCGAAGGTCACGGACTCCCCCGACAGGCACTCGCGCATGAGGGCGACGTACTCCCGCATCATGGCGAGCGGCCGGTCCGCGGGAGGCTGCCCGTGCTGGCGCAGGATGGCGGGCGCCGACACACCCAATCCCAGCCAGACGTCCGCATCCGGACTCAGCGCCTGCAGCGTCGCGGCGGACATCGCGGCGAGCGCGGGCGTGCGGAGCTGGATGGGGACGATGCCCGTCCCGAGGCCCATGCCGGGAGCCACTGCGGACACCGTCGCCAGCGGGGTGAACGCGTCCGTGCCGGTGGCCTCGGCCGTCCAGAGCGACCCGTAGCCCATCGACTCGGCCAATCGCGCGATCTCCGGGGTCGCGCGCGGGCCGAGCACGGCGAGGCTCCCGACGGTGACGCCCAACGGTGTTTCGGCCATGCTCGGGTTCTCCTTGTGGTGTCGACGTGTCAGGGAAGATCGTCCAGCATGCGTGCGGCGGCAACTGCCCGAAACCCGTCGCCGAGCGGAAAACTCTCGGCGCCCGCGTGCAGGACGTCGAGGGAGTCGAGTTCCAGGCTAGCGGCGGCGGCGCGCATGGATCGGGTGATCGCGGGCGCACTCGTGCGCTTCACCTCGAAGCCCCGCAGTCTACCTCCGCTCTGCACGATCAGGTCGATCTCCGCACCGGCGTGCGCCGCCCAGAAAAAGCAGTCTCGCTCGTCGGCTTCGAGCGTGCGAATCACGTTCTCGATGACGAAGCCTTCCCACGATGCGCCCACCTTGGGGTGGCGTTCGAGTTGCTCTCGCGTGCCGATGCCGAGCAGGCGGTGCATGAGTCCGGAGTCCCGAACGTAGACCTTGGGCGACTTGACCTGCCGCTTGCCCAGATTGGCGCTCCAGGGCTTCAGGCTGCGTATCATGAACGTGCTCTGCAGGGCGTCGAGATACCGTCGCACGGCGTGGTGGGATACGCCGAAGGCCCTCCCGAGTTCCGAACCGTTCCAAATCTGCGCGTGATAGTGGGCGAGCATCGTCCAGAAGCGCTCGAGGGTAGCTCCGGGGATGGCGATCCCCAGCTGGGAGATGTCGCGCTCCAGGAAGGTGCGCACGAAGTCCCGGCGCCATCGATAGCTGGCCGCATCGTTGCGCGCCGTGAACGATGCCGGAAAGCCGCCGCGCAGCCAGAGCTGGTCGAGTTCCGCGGTCCCCGACTCACAGAGCGAGAGGCACGGCAGCTCGTAGTAGGCCACGCGTCCCGCGAGGGACTCCGAACTCTGGCGCAGGAGGTCCGGCGATGCACTGCCGAGCACGAGGAAGCGGGCGGGCAGAGGTCGGCGGTCGGCCAGTACGCGCAGGGTGGGAAAGAGCTCCGGACGACGCTGGACCTCATCGAGGACCACGAGCCCCTCGAGCGGAGCCAGTGCCAGCAACGGGTCGGCCAGGCGGGCAAGGTCCGCGCTGGATTCCAGGTCGAACGGGTGTGAAGGTTGGGGATACACTCGCGCGAGTTGTCGGGCGAGGGTGGTTTTGCCGACCTGGCGGGCACCAATGAGTGCGACGACGGGGCTGTCGTCCAATAGCGCTTCAAGGGCCTGCTGATGTCCGGTGCGAGGCAACATCGTTGTACCATACCATGAAAATTGGACGATATACGTCCAATTTTCAAGAAAAAACGAACGAAGGACCAGCTCATGCTCGCCGCCCGAATCTCCGGCCTCGTGCCCATGCTGATCTGCGAGGACGTGCAGGAAGTCCTTGCCTTCTACACCGACATCCTCGGTTTCGAGGTCCGCGACCGCATGGACGACGTGGGCCGTAGCGGCTGGGCGTCGGTGCAGTGCGGCGGGGCGCGCATCATGCTCGCGAGCCCCACGTACATCCCGCTCGCGCCGCGGATCGACGGGCGGCACCCGCAGACGCTCTACTACCTGTATGTCGACGACGTCTCGGCCCTGCACCGTTCCGTGACGGAGAGCGGCTGGCCGGCGACGGACATCGTCGTGCGCTTCTACGGCATGAAGGAGTTCGAGACAACGGACCCGGCCGGGCACGTGCTCGTGTTCGGCCAGGACACCGACGAGGCGCCAAGTCCGTCGCAGGGATGAGGGGCCAGACTATGCCCCGCCCTCATGGGCGTGTTCGTGCGCTGCCGGGCTGGGCAGGTAGTGGCCGCGGTCCAGGGCCGCCAGCAGCGGCCGCATCCAGCGGGGAACCTCGCCGGCCGCCGGGTGGATGAGCGCCTTGACCGCGAGTCCGCGGACGTAGCGGTCGTGGTCCCGGAACGCGAGTTCCGCGAAACGCTCCCGCTGCGACGCGGACAGATGTCCGTTCGTGGCGAGCTGCAGCAGCGCCCAGGCGACGCTCTCGCGCACGGTCGAACGGCTCATCCCGAAGATGGCGGAGTTGTCCGCTTCGGCCTCGGGGTCGAGACGGTCGATGAGTGCCCCGGTGGCGCCCGCGGGAAGTTCCTTGCGGCGACCGAGGTTGCCGAGCGCGCAGGCGGCGTTGGAGCGCACGAGGTCGTCCGGGTCGGCTAGGCGCGTCGCGAGCGCGTCGATCGCGCGGTCCTGGCGGGAGCGGGTCTCGCCCAGGGCGAACACGGCAACGCGGCGGACGGGAGCATCGGCATGGTTCGCGGCCACGCACAGGACGTCGAGTGCGCGGTCGCCGGCGATGCCGAGACCGTAGCCGCTCGCCCGGCGGACGGACTCCCGTTCGTGCACCAGGGCCGCGGCGAGTTCGTCCAGGGCCTCGTCGTCGCACTGCGCGCGGCTGCCGAGGACGTACGCCGCTTCCATGCGCGCGTCTTCCGTTTTCGCTGCCGCGAGGCGGGCCGCGCCGGCGTGGCGGGCGGTGTCGGCGCTCGGCTCCGGCGTCTCGCCGCGCAGCCATGCCCAGTTCCGCTCGATGATCGGTCGGTAGGCGGCGAACGGCCCGTGGCGGGTCGGCAGCCTGGCGTCGTTGCGCCAGGAAGGCCCTTCGGGTTCCCGCGTACGGCAGAAGCAGAACTTGTACATGTACCGCCGTCCGCCAAAGTCCGGGTGCTGGCGCACGCCGCGATGCGCGATGGTCGAGGTCGGGATGGGCGCCGACCTGGTCGGTGAAGAAGGACGGGTCGACCGGGTCGCCGGGGTGCCAGCGGTCGCCGTGTTCGAAGTCCCGCGTCCAGTACTGCGAGCCGGGCACGACCTCGGTGGGCCCGTTCTCGTCGGTCACGTCCTGCGGGTAGTAGAACAGCATGGCCCAGTTCGGGCGGTGCGAGCGGTAGTGCCCGCGCTCGTTCCAGGGCAGGTTGCCGTCCTGGTGAAAGCCTTGGTCGTCGTGCGACGAGGCATGCACGTAGTGATGCGGGTACAGGACGTAGCCCTCGCCCAGGATGCTCGTCAGCGCTCCGTCGACGGTCGAGCAGCGGAGCAGTTGCTCGATGCCCGGCAGGCGCGCGATCAGGTTGTCGCCGAAGTACTGCAGGTGCATGGCGTCGCCGCCCACCTGCTTCCCCTCGTCGTAGAGGTCGCTGGCGGCGTGGAACATCGTGCGGTGATACCCGGCGTCGAGCTCCGGGGGCCGCAGCACCAGGAAGCCGTCGCCGAGGAAACGGGACATCTGGTCGTCGTCGAGCAGGGGCATGGGTTCTGGCGTCGTGACTTAGGGCGCGGCTGGGGATGCTATCAGCAGCCGCCGGGGTGGACACGTCCTCGTGTTCGGCGAGGACACCCATGCGCCGGCCGCCCGCCCCCGATGCCCCGGAGACGGGCGTCGTGCCCTGAAGCCGCGCTACCGCCCGAGGCGGTGCGTCACCTCCAGCCGGAAGCGTCGCGGTTCGGCCCAGTACTTCGAATTCGTGCCGAGGTCGCCGGGCCCCGTCAGGTCGACCGCACCCAGGTAGTACACCCGCCCCAGCAGATTGTTGCCGGTGACGGAGATGCTGGTCTGGCCGTTCGGGAGCGCCCACACGAAGCGGGCGTCGAGCAGCCCGTACTTGCCCTGGCGGGAGCTTTGCCGGGTCTCGAGCGTGTTGTAGGTGCGTCCGCGGAAGGCCCATCCGACCTGCCCGGCCAGCAAGCCGCCATTCGCGAGGACCTGGGTCTTGCCCAGCGCGAGGCTGTACGTGTACGGGGCGCCGCGGATGGTCTCCGTGTGGGAGAGGTCGCGCTCGACGATGACGGGCGCCTGTCCGAGCAGGCCGAGGTTGTCCAGGACCGTGAACTCGTCGTAGTCGCCGTTCATCCAGCCGAACGTCCCCTGGGTGTACCACCCGGCCGGCAGTTCGACGCGGAACTCGCCCTCGACGCCGAACAGGGTCGCCTCCTGGGCGTTGATCAGGTCCGCCGTCGGAAAGCCGTTCACGATGCGGCTCACGGTGATCTGCTGGTTCTCGTAGGTGTTGTGGAACGCCGTGAGGTTGAGCAACCGGGTGCCGTCGGCCCAGGTCGACTTCATGCCGCCTTCCCAGTTTCCGGAGATCTCGGGGTCGTACGGCCGGATGTTCACGTCCTGGTTGAAGCCGCCGCTCGAGTACCCCTTGCTCCACCCGGCGTACAGCATCACGTTCTCGGCGATGTCCCAGCTCAGGATCGCGCGGGGCGTGACTTCGCTGAAGGAGACATCGTCCATGCAGGTCGTGCCGTTGCGTACCGGCCCGGCGCCCGGGCGGCAGGTGTGGCCTGGACGCAGCCCGCCCCCAAAGAACCAATCGGAGCGAGCGAACTCCCGCTTGTCACGGGAGTAGCGCGCGCCGGCGGTCAGGGACCACGCGTCCGCGAACCTCCAGGTGATCTCGCCGAAGACCGCCTGCGAGGCGTTGGTGCCGTCCATCTCCTGGTTGCGGCTGCCGTTTATCTGGAAAGCTCCCTGGACGAGAGCTCCCAGAGGAACTCCGGGAACGCCGCTGGGGAAGCACCAGACGGGCCAGACCGCACAGTCCGGCGCTACCGCCCCGCGCAGGAGGGGCACGTCCAGGTTGATGACGTTGTTCTCCTCGAACGCGTACACGCCGACCACCCAGTCGAGCCGGTCGTTCATCGCGATGCCGGACAGGCGGAACTCCTGCGACCACTGCTCGCCGTCGTCATCCGTCGTGCCGAGCACCTCGATCAGCGAAGCCGTTCCAACGGCGTCGCTCCCCCAGCCCCAGGAACCGTTGTAGCTGGTGAGGTCCCGGAACGAGGTGATGGAGGTGAGGTCGGCGAAGCCGAGGTCGACGGACAGGTCCAGCGTGTAACTGTAGGTCTCGGCGTCGCTGCTGTTGTCCGGGTCGTTGTCGTCGGACCGGTAGGGGGACGTGCCGATGCACGCGTTGCGTATCTCGTCGTAGACGTTGAAGACCCAGGCCGCCCACATGACCGTGAAGGGCGCCGTATTGGCGCCGTTCGGCGGCCCGCTCCACTCGCAGGAACCGAGCAGGGCGGTCTCGTCGGCCTTGTACGCCTCGATGATCAGGTCGGCGTGGACGCGGTCGTTCGGCGTCCAGCGGAAGGACAGCCTGGCGCTCGTCGAGTTCTCGTCGCCCCAGTCCTCGCCGGTGCCGACGTTCCTGACGTAACCGTCGGCCTCGCGGCTCTGGAACGCGAAGCGGGCGGCGAGCACGTCGTTGAGCGGCAGGTTGAGCATCCCCTCGACCCTGCGCGCGTTGTCGTTGCCGATGCCGGCGCCCACCGAGTAGTCGAACTCGTCCGTGGGCCGGTTGCTGATGATGTGCACCAGTCCCGCCGTGGTGTTGCGCCCGAACAGCGTCCCCTGCGGACCCCGCAGCACCTCCACCCGGTCGATGTCCATGAAGTCGAAGACGCCTCCCTGTGGCCGGCCGAGGTACACGCCGTCCACGTACGTCCCGATCTTCGGGTCTTGGGAAGGCGCCCAGTTGACCTGTCCGATGCCGCGCAGGAAGACGCTTGCGGTGTTCCGGGAAACGCCCGAGACGTTGAAGTTCATGTTCGGCGTGAGCCGGGTCAGGTCCGTCAGGTCGTCCGCAGCCCGGTCCCTGAGCGCCTCGCCGCCCAGCGCGGTTACCGGGATGGGCACCTCCTGGACGGTCTCCTCCCGCCGCCGGGCGGTGACGACCAGTTCCTCGATGACCTGGGCGCCTTCTCCGGCCTCTTCGGCGTGAATCGGCGGCACGATCAGGAACGTGCCGGACAGCAGAACAAACAGGGTTCTCAGTCGCATGGTGTCAAGCTCCCTCCAGCGCTTGCGTCGCCCGATAGTACGGGACGAGGAGGGATTGCGCACGCGGAAAAGTCGACCAGTGGCGACGCATCTACGAGGACATCCGGGCTCAAAGTTGCACGTCTCGCCTCAACGCCGTCGGTCCTCGACTCCGGCGGTTTCAAACCCGCCGCAGCCAGGCTGCCATGGCAGGGTCCGCCAGCATCCAGCGTCCGTCTTCCTCCTGCTGGATCAGGTCGTCCCGCTCGAGCGCATCCCGCGCCCGCACACCGGTCGATACCGGTAGCCGCAGCCTTCCCAGAAAGGTGTGTGAAGTGGGATGCGGCACGCCTTGTTCGGCCTCCGCGATGCCGCGCAACAGCGCTCGCTGGCTGGGCGCCAGGCGCGCCACGCGGCCGGCGGCGACGCCGCCCTCTTCAGCCACCAGCCTCGCCCACGTCGCCTCCACGCCGTGGGCGCGGCGTCTGCGCGCCATAGCGGTGCGCAGAGCGCGTTTACGTAGTGGGGATGGCGGTTGGTCAGGGTCAGGATGCGGTCGATGGCCTCGTCGGGGACTCGCCGCCGCCATCGGGTCCGTCCCGCCCGGAGCAGGAACTCGCGGTAGTCGTCGGGGCCGATACGCTCGAGGGTCATCTTCCGGCAAAGACGGTACAGGGGCCGCTCCTCGTCTTCGAACATCGAAGCCAGCAGGTGCTTGCGGCTGCCGGCGAAAACGTAGGTGACGTTCCGCGCCCGCTCGACGGCGTGACGCACGGCGCCTTCGAGGCTCCTCGGCGTACCGCCTTGCAGCTCCGAGAGCTGCTGGAACTCGTCGAGCACGAAGGCCACCCGTCGACCGTAAGCGCCGGCGGCAGCGTCGAGCGCGAGGAGCATCTCGCCAATGCCCTCGTCCGCCTGGCTGGGTGCGGCCAGTTTGAGGCGCAGTCCGAATGCGCCTAGGGAAAACTCGGGCTTGAACGCGGAGAAAGCCCTTGCGAGCCTGGAGGTGGAGGCCCGTTTGCCGGGAGGGAGACGGGCCCCGGCCTGCTCCAACGCCACACGGAGCCGCGCCTCGAACGCGTTGGCGTCGTGAATCACGAGCAAGTCGAGCCGCGCCGCTACGAGGTCCGGCGCCAGGTCGCGCACCACCTGCTCGATCAGGCTGGTCTTGCCGATGCGTCGCCGCGCCCAGATCCACGTATGCACGCCCTCGCGGACGTTGTCGGACAGTTCTTCGCGCTCGCGCAGACGATTGCAGTGCGCGCGGCCCGTGGCGACGCCCAGGGGAAAAAGCTCGGCGGCGGAAGCCATGTCGGGATTCTAGAGGATTACGCGGAATCAGGAAACGCATAATCCGGATACGCATTTATGCGTATCCTCCCTATGCGTAATGAACGCCCGCGGTCGGCGTCTGCGCGACGACCGTCTCGGGTCGTTCAGGGGTCCTGGAACCCCAAAACGCCCTTCGGCGCGCGCTGCTTCATGAACCCGAACATGTAGCCCGCGATGCGCCGGATCTGGATCTCTTCCGCGCCCTCCGTGATCCGGTACCGCCGGTGGTGCCGGTAGATGTGCTCGAAGGGTTTGTGGCGCGAGTATCCGAGGCCGCCGTGCACCTGCATCGCCCGGTCGGCGGCCTCGCAGCACAGGCGGTTGGAGTAGTAGTTGCACATCGAGACCTTGTCCGAGACGGAGAACGCCCCGTAGGTGTCCATCTCCCAGGCGGTCTTGTGGATGAGCGCCCGCAGCATCTCCGCCTGGGTCTGCAGTTCGGCCAGCGGGAACTGGATCGCCTGGTTCTGCGACAGCGGCTTGCCGAAGGGCTTGCGCACCTTGGCGTACTCGACGGACTCGTCGATGCAGTACTGCGCGGCGCCGAGGCTCGACGCGGCCTGGCGGATGCGGTTCTCGTTGAAGAAGTGCTGCACCACCTGCAGCCCGCGCCCCTCTCCCCCGAAGATCGTGTCGTGCGGCACGCGGACATCCTGGAGCGAGATGCGGCCGTGGTCCGTCGGCATGTTGAAGGTCCAGAGCATCTCCTCGATCTTGAAACCTTCGGCGTCGGTGGGCGTGATGAACGCGGTGATACCGTCCCCGTCGCCGGCCTTCCCCGACGTGCGCGCCATGATGAGGTCGTACTTCGCCTTGTGGATGCCCGTGTTCCAGGTCTTGGCGCCGTTGATGATCCACTCGTCGCCGTCGCGCTCGGCATGGGTGTCCATGTGGGTCGCGTCCGAGCCGTGCTCGGGCTCGGTGATGCCGAACGCGAACCCGCGGCGGCCTTCGGCGAGGTCGTCGATCCACTCCGCCTTCTGCTGCTCGGTGCCGTACTCCAGCATCAGCAGCAGTCCCACGTTGTTGCCGACGATCGAGTGCTCGGTCTGCAGGTCGCAGTGGAGCCCGAGGCCCTTGGCGGCCAGGTATTCGCGAATGATCGCCATGCCGAGGTTCGTCCCGTCCTTGCCGCCGTAGGCTTTCGGGAAGGGGTAGCGGTAGTGCCCGGCGGCGTCCGCGCGCCGGCGCGCCTCGGCCATGAGTTCTTCCCACGCCTCGTTCGGCAGGCCCCCGCGCTCCCAGTCCGTGCGCGCGTCCTCCCGGCGGTGGTCGAAGAAGCGGATGTTGTCGTCCGCCTCCTCGAGGGGCTTGATCTCGCGCTCGATGAAGTCGTCGAGTTCGGCGAGGTAGTCTCGGAGGTCGGCGGGGATGTCGAGGTTCATGGCGGGCGTCCGAGAAGTCGTGGCGCGGGGAGATTACGGAACGACGGGGCGTGGGTCCATGCCGGCGTTGCGCCCAACGCGTCGGCGTCAGAATATTGGAGAGTTCTCGTGGGGTTGACCATCGTCGATCCCCTCGTCCGCGGCAGCGTTGGAGATTCCGATGCATAGACCGTCCGCCCGCCTTCCGGCGTTGAGCCTTCCGGTGTTGATCGTCGCGTTGCTCGCCGCGCCCGGTGCCGCGGAGGACGCGGGCCTCGTGCTGAAGTGCGCCCGCGTGATCGACGTCGAGAACCGCGAGGTGCACGCTGGGGCCGCCGTGCTGGTCCGGGGCGACCGGATCGAGGCCGTGGGCGCAGACCTCGCCGTGCCGGAGGGCGCGAGCACCGTGGACCTCGGCGAGCGCAGTTGCGCCCCGGGTTTCGTGGACACGCACGTGCACCTGGCCCACGACGGCGGCGTGATCTCGAATGCCGTGACGTACAGCCGTTCCGCGTCCTGGCGCGCCCTCCGCTCCCTCGCGAACGCGCGGGCGATGCTGAAGCGGGGATTCACCACGATCCGCACCCTGGGCTTCGACCGCTACTTCGAGACCGTCGACCTGCGCGACGCCATCGCGCGGGGGGAACACCAGGGCCCGCGCATCTTCGTCGCGCCGCACGGCGTGCAGGGCGAGGGCTCGGCGACGCTGCTCGGCAAGCGGGCGGTGTTTCCGGAAGGTGCGGTGGACGACCCGCGTTTCATACGCATGGGCACCGGGCCCGTCGAGTTGCGCAGGATCGTGGCCCAGGAAATCTCCTACGGCGCCGACTGGATCAAGCTGATCGACGCGTTCGGCACGAGCATGACCGCCGAGGACATGAACGCCGTCGTGGCGGAGGCGCGGCGGCACGGGAAGAAAGTCAGCCAGCACGTGACGCTCGACCCGGCGCACAGGGCGGCGAAGCTCGCGGTCGCGGCGGGCGTCGATTCCATCGAGCACGCCTTCATCACCGACCCGGAAGTCCTCGAGGAGATGGCGCGGAAGGACATCCACTATGTCCCGACCATCTGGATCATCGACTACATGGCCCGCCAGCCGCCCGGATCCATGGTGACCGACGGCTTCGTGCTGGACGAGGCGATGCTGGCGTCCATGGCGCCGATGCTGGCCCTGCTGAAGGAGAACACCCGGCTCGCCCATGAGTTGAGCGTTCCGATCGCGCTCGGCAGCGACACCGTGTTCGGGCCGGACCGCATCGCCGATGCCGTGGAGGAGTTCCGCCTGCTTGCCGAGGCCACCGGCGACAACTGGATGGCCCTGCGCGCCGGCACCATCGTCGCGGTCGAGATGCTCGAACGCGACGGGGACCTCGGGAGCATCGCCCCGGGCAAGCTCGCCGACATCGTGGCCATGCCTGGCAACCCGGTCGAAGAGATCAGCGCGACCGAGCGGGTTGACTTCGTCATGAAAGGCGGTGCGATCATTCGTCGTTAGCGAGGACAAGAGGAACGCGAGGCATGGAACAGTCAACCGAGCCGGGACGCTGGGACTTCGGTCTGAACGAGGAACAGGAAGCCCGCGCGGCGCGGCTCCACGAGGAGTGCCTGGTCGCGGATCTCATGAACCAGCACCCCGGCGGCGCGAACATCTTCAGGACCTACGATCCACGGCAGCTCAAGCAGGCGCTCGGCGACATCGACGAGGGGCTCTCGGGCGTCGGCCAGGCGATCGCGGCGCCCTATCGCCTGGCGGCCACCGGGCAGTCGGACGAGATCCACCGCTGGTGGCGGCAGAGTGGGGTGGACCTCGGCGTCTTCGGCGTGCGCATGGGCCCGCCCCACGTCGTCGAGGCGATGGGCGGGTATCGGGAGATGGTCGAATTGCTCTGGAGCCTCGGCTGGCTCCGAAAGTGCACGACCGCGGCGGAGATTCGCGCCGCCAAGGCGGAGGGCGCGGTCGCCATGTACGGCTACTGCCAGCCGGTGTACGGCCTCTCCCAGGACATCGACGACGTGAACCGGGCGTACGACGACGGCCTGCGCGTGCTCATGCTCACCTACAACCGGCAGGACTATGTCGGCGCGGGTTGCACCGAGCCCACCGACGCCGGCCTGTCCCGCTACGGGCACCAGGTGATCGAGCGGTGCAACGAACTCGGGATCGTCGTGGACACGTCCCACTGCGGGATGCAGACAACCCTGGACGCCTGCCGCCTGTCGGCTACGCCGGTGCTGGCCAACCATACTTGCGCCCAGGGAGTCTACGGCCACGCCCGGGGCAAGAGCGACGGGGAACTCGACGCCATCGCGGAGACGGGCGGCCTGGTCGGCCTGGTCGCCGTGCCGTTCTTCCTCTCGGCGGACCCGGAGGCGTCGGTGGACGTGGTGCTCGACCACATCGACTACATCAACGAACGGATCGGCTGGCGGCACATCGGCATCGGCACCGACTGGCCCATGCAGGCGCCGGAGGACATCATCGAGGCAACGCTCGGGACCATCGTCGACGAGATCGGCTTCCGCCCGGAGGACAACATCTCGACCACCCACACGCTGCGCGGCTTCGGGGACTACCGGGACATGCCCAACATCACCCGGGGCCTGGTCGCCCGGGGCTACGACGACGAGCAGATCGCCGGCATCCTCGGCGAGAACTTCATGCGGGTGTTCGAGGAGGTGTGCGGGTAGGGGAGAGCGTGTCCGAGGCCTCCTCTAGCCCTCAACTACTTGACTTGCCAATATTCAGCCGCGCTCGTCAATCGCGCTTACTAGATCAGTTGCTGGTAGGAGGGTCGGAGGGGATGTCTCGTCTGGCGACGCTGTGCCGCTGGTGCCGGTAACCGTTTGGCCGTCCCCGTAGCCCCAAGTGGGACCGCGACCTTATGCGACTTCGTTTGGGGAGGATTCTATGGACCCGTCGGGTGCTCTTCTTGGGAGGCCGAGCACCTTGCAGTCGCATCGATCAGGGTGGCATGACCGATCGATGATGTCGGATCCTTCGAAATGAACGGCGGGTGCGTTCCATTTGCGAGGTCTTATCTGCACATGGAGGGCCAACGACGGAAATCTGAGATCGAAGTCGGGTGACCTACAGAGCGCGAAGTAAGCCTTCCGCGTGTCGTCGACACCCCGGTGAGCGGTGTAGGGTTGTTTGGTGCCGCCCAATAGGCCGATCGGAACCAAGCCGATCCACTCGTCGGCGGCCAGTTGACGGGTCGCTGTTGGCATTCGACGTACTGCGCGCTACCTCAAGAACGTAGGTCGGAAGTTTAGCAGAGGATAGGGTCATTCAAGCAGGACCGGGCGGTTCGTCCGAGGTTCGTCCGGGATGGTCGTCGGTCCTCGTGGTCCTTCGGGTGGACGATCCGGACGTGGCAAACTGTGGGCTGCCCGGGAAGGCGAGGACTTCGGGATGCGACTTGCAGCCATATTGACCGCCTCGGTGCTCGTCGTTGGAGGCGTAGCCATAGGCTCTTGGCGACTCTGGTTGCCGCCCACGGAGGTCGTCGTTGATGCAACCAGTTGCAAAGGTTGGAACACGCAGAGGTTCTTCAGAAACGTAACCGCGAGAGAAGTCTCACATTGTTTAGAGATGGGAGCAGACGTCCGTGACCGGTCCACGGACGGAATCACACCCTTGTTCCGGGCAGCTCTTGAGGCCACGAATCCTGATGTGGTAGCGGTGCTGCTGGGCGCTGGCGCGGACGTCAACGAGCAAGTACGGTGGTGATGGTGCAGCGCTAGTGGACTACGGCTGGACCGGAGTGCACACGGCGGCTCTGATAGGGAACGATCCAACCGAGTTAGCAGCATTGGTCGACCAGGGGCTCGATCCAAACGGGGAGACATCCAGCGGCTGGAGGGCCGTGCACTTGGCGGCGTTCGGCAACGAGGAACCGGCGATCATCTCGCGCCTACTCGCCCTCGGTGCCGATCCGAATGCGCTGATCGGGGATACAAGGACGGTTGACCTTCGGCGTGTGTTGTCGAGGAATCGACATCCGAACGCGGATGATGTGCGAGTGGGGGATGCTCGAACCGCACTACACTGTGCGGCGTTCGCCAACCCGAATCCGCTCGTGGTCGCGACGTTGCTCCAAGGCGGCGCTGATCCGAACGTTGGGACGACGGTAGGCTGGACGCCATTGCACGCGGCGGCGTACGCCAACCCCAACCCGGACGTGGTCGTAGCGCTGTTGGAAGGGGGCGCGGATCGGAATCCTCGGATCAGGGAGACGTGGACGCCGCGCGAGCTGTTTCCGTATTCGGTGGGGGCCCTTGATGACGACCGCGAAAAAACGGACTACCTCAGGACGTTGGACGGCAGGATGGTGTCCGCCAATGGTTTAAGCACGCCCCTCCATGTCGCGGCGAGTCGTCACCCGCGCCAGCCATCCGTAGTCGCTGCTTTGGTCGCTGGAGGGGCCGACCCGAATGCGAGGGACGTTGATGGCGAGACACCGCTGCACCACGTTGGGACCGTCGCCGAGATCCTCATGCTGACTGAGACTGGTGCCGACCCCAATGCGCGGAACGAGGACGGCGAAACGCCTCTCTTCGGCATGGTGAGGCGTGCGTCACTCTACGGAAGTGTGGAGATAGTAGCCGCGCTGATCGACCGTGGGGCGGCGACGAACGTGAGATCAAGGTCGGGTTGGACGCCCCTTCACAGCGCGGCGTTGGGGACCGCGCCATCGTCCTGTTCTCCCGCTGCAGGACCCGAGATTGACACGAAGCTGGTCTCGCTGCTGATTCGGCACGGAGCGAGTTCGGACTCGCCGGATGACTACGGCAACACGCCCCTACACGTGGTCGCTAATTCCGGGGTCGCAAACCTCTCTATGGTTGAAGCGTTGATCGGCGGTGGTGCCGATCCCAACTCGCGGAACGCGCAGGGGCGGACACCCTTGCACAATGCCGCTGCGCCCGCGTACAACGACACGGACGCGCCTAACAACGACGTCATGATTTCCCGCTTGCTCGACGCGGGGGCGAACCCGAACTTGCGGGACGAGACAGGGGCGACCCCACTTCTTCGGGCCTTGGCCGGGCTTCCGGAGCCGTCGGTTGTAGATGCTCTGCTGGATGGCAGAGCAAACGCAGCGTTGGTCGGTGGCGACGGATTAACGGCTTGGGATTTGGCGCAGAGACACGAGGGCTTCAAAGGCACGAAAGCGTACTGAAGGCTGAACGATGCTCGATTTGACTGACCCGCCTCCACCAGGATGGGCCGGGGCCATCATCCTGTACGATGCCGATAGGGAGGGGCGCGTTCAAGTAGCTGAAGGAACTCGCGGGCATCCGCCTCTGCGAGATCGTCGAAGGGGTACGGGCCACCAAGCCAACGATCATGCACCGCGTCTACTAGCTAGCTCCTGCAACGAGGCGAAATAGCTGTCGTCGTCGCCCACAGAGAAAGAGCCAAGAGTGGTGTTGCTGATCGCCGTGTCAAGGTCGTGGTGAGAGAGTATCTTGTTCCGGGCTGGCAATATGCGCTCGTGCAACTCAGCGAGTCTTGCAGCGATCTCTTGGACAATCGGTTTCTGCCTGCCCCAAGCGCCGCGCTCGACGAAGTAGTTGATCGTGAGATTGGTGGCGTTGCCTTGCTTCCAAGGGTCGTGGAGCTTGGCGATCTGCTGCAAGGCGTACTCTTGGGTGATCGTGGCGAGGCGGCTCGTGAAGTGCGGCAACCGTCCTATGTTGTTGTTCGGCGTCGGATTGGCGTCGAACAGGCACTTGTGGGTGATCCAGACCTGGTATGTCCAGTCGCACAGCTGACAGAAACTGACCGGGATTCCCAGCACCCCCGCCGTCGTCCAAACGCCGATGCCGGTCTGCCAGTAGCCGAGCACGGCGCCGGTTTTCGCGGCCGGCAGCGTCAGGCCGGCGATTAACACGCCCGCGATCCCGCAAGCGAACAGCATCTCGTAGCCGCTCCAACGGACCATGCGGTCCCTGGTCAGCACGAATCTGGCTACGAACGCGTAACCACCCAGTGCCAGCGCGACGATGTCCCCGAGGCCCATTTTTGAATGCGCCTTGGTTCAGTCGTTCGGCTGCCCCTTCAACCCGAGTCTGTTGGCGAGGCGGTCCGCGCTTTGAAGTCGGCGCTGCACGTTCGGATCCCGCAGGAGTTCTTCGGCCTTGACGTAACGATGGCCCTTCGCGCCAACGTAGATGCGGTGGGCCGCCCCCTCGCTGTCCTTGCTTCGATCCGTCACCTGCTTTCTGGGTAGTGTCTCAGTTTGAATTTGTAGGAGCGTATGCCTCAAAGAGAGCTTCCAACCCTGCGTGAATCTCCAGCAGGAACCGACGATCATCCGGGTCGAGATCGAAGCGCTGCTGAGTCGGTCCGAGTTGCGCTGAACAAGCGATTCGCAAATCCTCTCGGAACTTGTTTTCCACCGCCAGAGGGTATTCTCGGAACGTCTCGACGACGATCTTCATGAAGGCCGTCAGGCCGTTCGGGGTCATCTGGGCGGCATCGATGTCCGTTATGTTGTCGCTCACGGGTCTTTCCTCCGTGCCGCGTGGCGTTCCTTGTTGTCTTCGTGCAGGTCCTCAAAGAGGAGCTCTAGGTCGTCAGACAGCCATACGTCGAACCGCTCGAAGGCTTTGGTCTCAGTCAGTGCTGTGCCTAAGGCGGCGATTAGTCGCGCCGTGTCCGGCGGGGTCAAGAGTATCTCGGCGATGACGTGGTCCGATCCGTCTGGCCACGAGTCCCAGCCGTGATTGCCACGCCTTCTCGGTCGTGCGTCTTGATCTGGAGCCCGTAGGAGTTAGCGGTTGGGATCGTCATGGGCTGTCCTCGCACCTAAGTCCGAGAAAAGGGTCGAACACCTCACCTCGCGCTATCCGGGCGCATTCTTCTGGCGAAAGTGGTGACCAGACAGCCGTCGCCGCACGGGCTTTTCGTTCAGCCCGCTCTCTGGCCTCTTCAGCCGCCTCGGCTCGCCTGGCCTCGATGTACTTGGTATCAAACACCCACCGGCACGCGTCTGCGAGTTTCAGTTCACGCGCACCTTGCATGCACTCCGCCAAGCGTTGCTGGCGTCGATCTTCGTGGTAGGCCGGGGACAGTGACATCACCCCGGCAGGTGACAGGAAGGCGGCCCACCCCAGCATCAGGCCCAAACCGAGGCCCAGGAAGTTCAGGGCGCTACCTTCCATGGCACGCCTCCAGACGGTCGAGAGTCCCACTCTCTGCCCAACGTTGCGTCCTGCGACACTACAGCCGAACAGCCCCATCAGTTCGCGCCGCCCGCGTTCGGCACGGTGTCCGGCCCCCGCGCATTGGCGGGCGGCAGGATCATGCCTGCAAGGCCGCGCCGCGCCCCTCGGCCGATCCCCTGGACCGGCGCGCCAGCGCCAGCTCGTAGCTCGCCTGCATCCGCATCCAGTGATCGGCTGTGCCCCAGCCGAGATCCTCCAGCGCCAGCGCCATGTTCGCCGACACGCCTGCCTTGCCGTTCAGCACCCTCGACAGCGTGCCACGCTCGCACCCGAGCCGGGCCGCCGTGTCGGTCACGTTCCAACCCTCCTCGTCCATGCTCTCGCGGATCAGTTCGCCCAGGTGCGGCGGATTCAGCATCGGGCCGACGCGGTCGCCTGCAATGTCGTTCATCGTCAGCATTCTCTTGGTCAGTGATAGTCGATCAGGTCCACATCCACCGCTTCGCGATCCTTGAAACGGAAGACCACACGCCAGTTCCCCGAGACGCGAACGCTCCATTGGCCCGAGCGGTCGCCCTTCAGGGGATGCAGCCGGAAACCCGGCGCGTTGGCGCTTCCCGGATGCGTCGCCTCCTGCAGACGGAACAGGATGCGCCGAAGCCGGGGCACCAGCTCGGCCGGCAGTCGTGCGGGATTGCCTCGCTCGTGCAGCTCCCGTAGTCCCCTGTGCCTGATTCGCATGACCCACCGTAACGCGGCACGCTACACGCCGCAAGCCTCGGGCGGGAAACCGTAGCGCGGTCAGCCAGTCGCTTGAGAGTGTGCGGTTAGAGATGGAGCACGCAACGTGCACTCGCTGATGCCGGCAGCCACCACCGCCCGCAGAAACCTATCGAGCTGTAGTACCACCATAAGTGGCGTGCACGCCCAGCGCCCGGACAAGACACATTCCCCCCACCGCCAAGGTCACGAAATCCGGTCGCCATGCGCCGTCCGCGCCGCGATCATGAAGTGCACCCAGGACCACCCGAACAGCACCAGCGAGAACACCAGCGCCCAGCGGAGCCCGTCGCTGCCGAGCGAGGGCGTCAGGATGTCCGAGGTGATGCCGATGGCCGTGGGCCCGAGCCCCTGGCCGAGGATGGCGGAACAGAACATCACGATGGCCACGGCGGTGGCGCGCTGGTGCGGTTCGGCGACCGACTGCACGCTCGCCATCCCGGGGGCGATGCTCGTTCCGGCGATCACGGAAGCCACGAACACCAGCACAAAGGAGGTGAGCACGTCGCCGGCCAGGAAGGCGATGGCGTAGGTGGGAATGCAGGCGAGGAACGCCCAGGCGGGCCACCACACCTCCCAGCGCCGGTCCCGGGCGATGTAACGGGGCGCGAGCACCGCACCGATGAAGGTGCCGATCACGCCGCCCAGTCCACTGGCGATGCCGACGCCCCAGCCCACTTCGGTAAGCGTCATCTCGTGCACCCGGATGAAGAAGGCCGGCGTCCACTGGGCGATGCCGTAGACGCCGAACAGTCCCAGGGAATAGGCGATGACGATCTGGCGGAAGGTCCTGCGGCGCACCAGGCTGGCAACGGCTACGCCGAACGACTGCGCCTCGGGTTCCGGCGCGTCGGAGAAGTTGCCCCGGGGCGGGTCCTTGACCGTGAGCTTCGCGACGACCGCGAGCACGACGCCGGGGATGCCGACAATAAAGAAAGTGGCACGCCATCCGTACGCGTCCGCGAGCCAGCCCGCCAGGATCAGTCCCACCATGATGCCGACGGCGCCGCCCGTCTGGAAGATGCCGAGCGCGAGCGCCCGCTTCTCCACCGGCACGTAGTCCGTGAGCAGGCTGTGGCTCGACGGAACGCAGCCGGCTTCGCCGACGCCCACGCCGACGCGCGCCAGCAGCATGTGCACGAAGTTCTGCGCCAGTCCGCAGGCGGCGGTCATCGCGCTCCACAGGGCCATGCAGACCGAGAGGATCGTGACCCGCGAGCGGGTGTCGGCGAGCCGGGCGATGGGAATGCCGAACGTGGCGTAGAAGAGCGCGAAGGCGAAGCCGGTCAGGAGTCCGAGTTGGGTGTCGCTGAAGCCGAGGTCGGCCTTGATGGGCTCCACCAGCATCGACAGCACCATGCGGTCGAGGTAGTTGAAGAAGGCCACCACGGCCAGCATGAACAGGACGTAGTTCAGGTATCCGTCGGATACCGCCATCTTCGGCTGGACGGCGGGGGGAGAGGTGGTTGCTTCGGCCATGGACCCCTCGACGCATGGGCGGGGGCCTGTCCTCAATCCGCGGATTGGGGTTCGTCCGCCGGCGGTGCGTCCACCCGTTCTGATGCGCGCCTATGATGCGTGCCCGGACCCGACGCCGGCTGGAGAAATGATGAAGGAAACACTGCGACGCCATGTGGCCCCGGCCCTGGCGATACTGGGCGCGCTGCTCCTGTGGGGCTGTGCGGAGCAGGGCGATGCGCCGGAGGCGGTGACGGAGACGCCGGCTTCCGAGGCAAGTGCTTCGGCTGAGGCGGACGCGTCGGCCACGGTGCTGGCGCTCGCGGACCGGACCATGTCGGACCTGATCGACGCATCGGCCTCGCTGCAGATGCTCGAGGGGCGGCGCGTCGCGGCGATGGACGACAACAGCTTCGCCCACGTCGAGCGGGAGGCGGCGAAGGCCGCGGCCGCCCTCGAGGAACTGCGCGCGATCGACGTGTCGCTGTTGAGCGACGACGACCGGATTACCCACGCGATTCTCCTAAGCGTGCTGCAGGCCGCCACCGAGGCCCCGGCGCACTTCTGGCACAAGTTCAATGTCACGCCCTACGCGGGGGGCTTCGTCTTCAGTTCGATGCTGCCCCGGGCGCTGGCCGGCTACACCTTCGAGACGGAAGAGGACGCCGCGGCCTACCTCGGCCTGCTGGCCGATCTCGGGCGTTACGTCACGGACGACCTGACGCGGCTGCAGGGCCAGGAGGAGCGGGGCATCCTGCTGCCGAAGCCCGCCATCCCCGGGGCCAGGACGGTGTTCGAAGCGCTGCGCGCCGGCATTGGCCCCCTGGCGGCGGTGGCTCCCGAGCGTGCCTCGGCCCTCTCGGAGGAGGAGCGCGCCGCCTTGAACGCGGGCATCGAAACGGCCGTCTCCGAACGGATCCTCCCGGCCATCGACGCCCTGCTCGCGTACCTGGGCGACGACTACATGGCGCGGGCGCCCGAGGCGGTGGGCCTCGCCCAGTACCCGGGCGGCGAGGCGGCCTACCGGTTCGCCATCCTGCAGCAGACCACCCTGGACCTCGATCCCGCGGACATCCACGAGCGCGGCCTCGCCTACATGGCGGACATCCAGCAGCAGATGCAGGCCATCCGGGACGAGTTGGGGTTCGAGGGCACGGCGGAGGAGTTTCACGAGCAGATGCGCGCCGACCCCCGCTTCTTCGCGGAGACCCCCGAGGAGGTCGCGGAACGTTACATGGCCTACATCCGCGAGGTGGAACCGCACATCCCGGACTACTTCTCGGTGCTGCCGGAGGCCCCCTACGGCGTCCGGCGGCTGGACCCGGCGGCGGAGCCGGGCATGACCTTCGGCTACTACCAGACGCCGACCCCGGCGAATCCGCGCGGCGAGTACCGCTTCAACGGCTCGAAGCTCGAGAGCCGGCCGATGGTCTGGACCGGGCCGCTCATCTTCCATGAACTGGTCCCGGGCCACCATTTCCACATCGCCCTGCAACTGGAGACCGAGGCGAGCACCAGGCTCCGGCAGCTCTCGAGCCTCTTCTATGCGGCCTACACCGAGGGTTGGGCCAACTATGCCGCTAGCCTCACCCTGGGGATGGGCATCCTGGACGAGCCCTACGAGCGCTACGGCTGGCTGCTCTTCGATGCCTTCATCGCCAACCGGCTGGTGGTGGACACCGGCATGAATCACCTCGGCTGGTCGCGGGAAAGGGCGATGGCGTACATGCGGGCGAACACCTTCTCCAGCGAGGAGGAGATCGCCACGGAGACCCTGCGCTACTCCACCGACATGCCGGCCCAGGCGCTGGCCTACAAGCTCGGCCTCGAGAAGATCCGGGAGATCCGCGCCGCGCAGGAGGCGAAGCTGGGCGACGCGTTCGACGTCCGCACCTTCCACGCCGCGGTCCTCGGCAGCGGCGCCATGCCCCTGCCGGTGCTGGAGGCGCATGTCGACCGGTACATGAGCCGGGATTGAGCCGTCGGGAGAGGAACGGCATGCTCCGAACGACCCTCGCGCTCCCCATCTTCGCCGTGGCGGCGCATGCCGCGCAGCCGCTGGACGTGATGGACGTCTTCGAACTGGAGTACGCCACCGACGCGCAGATCTCCCCGAACGGCGAGCAGGTGGTCTACGTCCGCCACTTCAACGACGTGATGACCGACCGCCGCTACCAGAACCTCTGGATGATCGATGCGGACGGAACGAACCACCGGCCGCTGAACGCAGGGAAGCACACGGCCAACTCGCCCCGCTGGTCGCCGGACGGGCGCCGGCTGGCGTACCGGTCGGACGAGAGCGGCAGCGCGCAGATTCACGTGCGCTGGATGGACACGGGCGATACCGTGGCCATCACGAGCCATGCCGTGCCGCCCGGCGGTTTCGCCTGGTCGCCGGACGGCGGCCGCATCGCGTTCGCGCGCCTCGTCCCGGAACCGCCGCTGGTCATCGGCGAGATGCCGCCGGCCCCCGAGGGCACCGATTGGGCGCCGCCGCCGAAGTACACGGACCGGCTGGCGTTCCGCTTCGACCAGGTCGGCGAAGTCCCGCCCGGCTACATGCACCTTTTCGTCGTGGCGGCCGATGGCGGTACCCCGCGCCAGGTGACGCACGGGGAACGGCAGTTCGGCGCCGGCAGCTTCGCCTGGGCGCCGGAAGGCGAGTCGCTGATCGTCGCGGCGGACCTGACCGAAGGCGCCGAGATCTACGCGGTCGGGAATCCGGATGTCCACGAGGTCGCGCTGGCCGACGGTTCGCCCCGCCGGCTCATCGACCGCGAGGGGCCCGACGTGGCCGCGACGGTATCGCCGGACGGCAGGCACATCGCCTACGTGGGTTTCGACGACGCCCGCCAGGGGCATCAGCAGAACGACCTGTACGTGGCGGACCGCGACGGCTCCAACGTCAGGACCCTGACCGGAGACTATGACCGCCATGTTCAGGACTCCGCGCGCCGCGGCGGGGGCGGGCCGCAATGGTCGCCGGACGGCAGCGGCGTCTACGCCGTCGTGCACGACGAGGGCAACGCCCGGCTCGTGCTGTTCTCCCTGGACGGCGGCCACCGCGTCGCCGCGCCCGACATCGGCAGCGGCGAGACGGGCTACATCAGCCACAACACCCTCTGGTCGATCAGCGACCAGGGCCGGCTGGCGTACACGGTGCCTGGTCCCGTCATGCCGGGCGATGTCGCCGTCGCCGACCCGGGCGAGTCCGGACGCGTGCTCACCGACCTGAACGCGGACCTGTTCGGCGAGCGCGAACTCGGCGCGGTGGAGGAGTTGCGGTGGAACTCGTCGAAGGACGGCCGCCCGGTGCAGGGCTGGATCATCAAGCCTCCCGGGTTCGACGCCTCGCGAAAGTACCCGCTGATCCTGGAGATTCACGGCGGCCCGTTCGCGGACTACGGCGACGTCTTCGACACGGAGAAGCAGCTCATGGCCGCCGCCGGCTACGTCGTGCTGTACACCAACCCCCGCGGCAGCATCAGCTACGGCGAGGAGTTCGGGAACCTCATCCACCACGCCTACCCGGGAGACGACTTCCACGACCTGGACTCGGCGGTGGACCACGTCATCGGCATGGGTTTCGTCGACGAGGACCGGCTGTACGTGACCGGCGGCAGCGGCGGCGGGGTGCTGACGGCCTGGATGATCGGCAACACCGACCGCTTCCGCGCGGCGGTTGCGTTCTACCCGGTGATCAACTGGGAGAGCTTCGTCTTCACGGCGGACCTGTCCGGCATGTTCCTCGACTACTGGGTGCCGGGACTGCCCTGGCGCCACCGGGACAACTATGAGGCGCGCTCCCTGCTCCGGGTGTCGGAGAACGTGAAGACGCCGACGCTCATCATGACCGGCGAGGAAGACTGGCGCACGCCGATGTCCGAGTCCGAGCAGTACTACAAGGCGCTCAAGCTGCAGGGCGTGGAGACCGTCCTGGTGCGCGTTCCGGGCGAGGCGCACGGCATCGTGGCGCGGCCGAGCCACGCGATGTCGAAGATGACGACGCTGCTCGGGTGGTTCGGGAAGCACGCGCCGGAAGCGGGGGACTGACCGGCTCCGCGCCGTTTCCGCCCGCGGCGGGCGCTGCCGGCTGGCGGCCGGCAGGAGCGACGATCGCCCGGCGCGTTGCCAAGATGGCTCCGGTGCCATAGACGGACGCCGTCCCCAGGCCGCCAACCGCGAGCCCGTGTAGTCCAGCGCCCCCCGCGGTCGTGGGAGATCGGCCCGTCGCCATGTAGACGATCTGCCGTAGCGCGGCCGCCCCGCTCCGGCCCATCCTTTGGCCAGAAAAAAGCACCGGGCGCAGCCATGGCGAGCGTCAGCCACGACCAGAACTTCAAGAACCTCATCCTTGACTACCCGCGCGACGCGCTGGCCTTCTTTGCCCCCGAGGAGGCGCCGGCGCCGGACGACGAGGTGGATATCACGCCGCTGCGCCAGGAGCAGCTCAAGGAGCGCCTCGGCGACCGCTTCCGCGAGCTCGACGCACCGCTGCTGGTCCGCTGGGCCGACGACCGCCGCAAGGCGATGCTGTTCGTCGTCGAGCAGGAGACCGAGGCGCGGCGGTTCTCGCAGCACCGCCTCGCGCACTACTGCCTGGACATCGCGCAGTTGTACGAGACGGACCGCGTGGTGCCGGTGACGATCTTCCTGCGCGGCACGGCGCCGGCCGGGAGCGCGGCGGCGTTGGTGCTCGGCACCGAGCGGCGCCCCTACCTGACGTTCGACCACCTCGCCTTCCGGCTTGCCGCGACGCCTTACGAGCGCTGGCGCGAGAGCCGCAACGTGGCGGCGCTGGTGAACCTTCCGAACATGCGCGTCCCGGCCGGGCGCCGGGTCGACGCCTACGCGGCCGCGGTGCGGGGGCTGGAGGCGGTGGAACCGGACCCGGACAGGAGGGCAAAATACATGACGTTCATCGACGTCTACGCCGAACTCGACGAGGACGAGTACCGGCGCTACGAGAGCGGCTACGCGGAGGAGAGCAGGGTCATGGCAGGAGTCATCGAGAGAGCCCGTGACGAGGCCAGGCAGGAAGGCAGGCAGGAGGGTCGGCAGGAAGGCATGGAACGCGGCGTCCGTCAAGGCCGCGTAGAGGGCGAGCGGGCGGTCCTCGAACGGCAACTCCGGCGCCGGTTCGGGCGCCTGTCTCCCCAAGCCGCCGAAAGGCTGCGCCGGGCGTCTGCCGCCGATCTCGAGATCTGGGCTGACAACGTCCTCGACGCCGACACGCTCGACGAAGTGTTTCGTCCAGGCAACTGAGCAGATCGGTTCTCAGTTCGAGCTCGCCGTCGTCGCGCTCGACGAACCGCGCGCCCCCGGCCGGGCGCGCCAGCATCGGCAACATCGGCGTCTACGCGTTCGGCAAGAACCTGCTTGGAGAGTCTGACGCCGTCTACTTGCATGGAAGTACGCATCCGCCGAAGGGAGGAACACCGACACTTCCTTACGCGTCAGCGGCCGAGGGAGCTTCCCCGGCTGAAGGCTCCTCCCAGACACCGGCGATGGGTCTCGTCACCTTTACCCAGGACTATCCGCGGCAGCTTGGTGTAGAAGCCGGCTACGATTTCTGGATGACACGCTTGGACACGCTACCCCGAATGAGAACATTGATCCGGCACCTGTTGCTGTGCACGACTCTGTTGGCGATCTTTGGCTGCGCGGCGGAACAGGAGGGGGAGACGCCGGCCGCGGAGAGTCCGCCGCCCGAGCCGGAGACCGTCCCGTTCGGGAAGGGCCCCTACGAAGTCAGGTTCGAGCGCAGCCACTTCGTTCCGATGCGCGACGGCGTGCGGCTCTCGACGGACCTCTACTTCCCGGTCGAATTCCCGGTGGAAGCAAAGGGCAGGCTGCCCGTCATTCTCGAACGGACCCCGTACGACAAGGCCAGCCGGCGCAACGCCGACCCGGACGCGCCCATCTCGGCCGCGAACCAGGCCTACTACTACGCGAGCCACGGTTACGTGTTCGCCGTCCAGGACCGGCGCGGGAAGTTCGAATCGGAAGGCCACTACGTGGTGCTGAACGGAGACGTCGAGGATGCCGCCGACACGCTCGACTGGTTCGGCGAACAGCCCTGGTTCAGCGGCCGGAGCAGCATGATCGGCTGCTCGATCCCGGGCGCCAACCAGATCAAGGCGGCCCAGACGCTGCATCCCGCGCTGACCTCCATCGTCCCGCAGTCCGCCGCCACCGGTCACGGCACCGCGGGCGGCACCATGGCCAAGCTCTGGAAGCGGGGCGGAGCCACGAACCTGACGATGGCGCTCTGGGCGCACTTTTCGGGCACCAACCTGTTCTACCGCCCGTCGCGCCGGCTCTCGCGGGAGGAGTTCCTGCGGGTGGCCGACTTCTACGACCCGGCCCCGAACCTCAACGTCGACCTGCTGTCGATGGCGGAAAGCCCGGAGCTGTTCAACAAGTACTTCGTCGACGCCATGCTGGTGCTGCCTTCGATCGACATCGCCGAACATCTCGATTCGCCCCCGTCGGACTGGGAGGACCTCACCCGCGAGCCCATGGATCCCTGGTGGGACGGCGGCGATTACCTGGAGGACGACACCCGGGTCGACGCGGCGGCCCTGCACGTCAACTCGTGGCACGACTACGGCGTGAACGAGACGTTCCTGCAGTTCCGGCACTTCAGCGAAAAGGCCGAGAGCCAGTACGCGCGCGACAACCAGTTCGTGATCATCTCGCCGCTCGCGCACTGCAACATCGAGTCCGTTTCGTCGCGGACGGTGTCGGGCCAGAGGGACATGGGCGATGCGCGCAAGGACATCTGGGGGACCTACCTCCGGTGGTGGGACTACACCCTGAAGGGCGTGGACAACGGCTTCGACCGGAAACCGAGAATCCAGTACTACCTTCCCGGACGGAACGAGTGGAAGTCCTCGGACGTCTGGCCCATCGAAGGCACCACCCCGACCCGCTTATTCCTCACCAGCAGTGGCGCGGCGGGCAGCAGCATGGAATCCGGGAGAGTCGTCTTTTCCGAGCCGGACGAAGCCGGATCGGACACCTATGTCTACGATCCGGCCGACCCGATCCTGGAGCCGGTACGCGCGGTGCACAGCGGCAGCTTCGATCTCTCGGACGTGCAGGAGCGGCCGGACGTCCTCGTGTACACGAGCGAACCGCTTGCGGAAGGCATCGAGATCACCGGCAAGATGCGCGCGACGATCCACGTGTCCACGGACGTGCCGGACACGGACCTGTCCGTGAAGCTCTACGACGTCTACCCCGACGGCCGCGCGTTCGCGCTGCAGGAAGGCTACCTTCGGCTACGCTATCGCGAGGGCTACGACAGGGTGGTCCTGATGGAACCCGGCGTGGTCTACCCGATCGAGATAGACATGCTCGTCTACGCCAACTACTTCCGCCCCGGCCACCGCATCCGCGTGGACATCACGAGTTCGAACCTGCCGACCTACGACCGCAACATGAACACCGGGGGCGACACGGTGCGCGAGTCGGAGGGACGCCGGGCCACGATCACCGTCCATCACGGCGGTGAGTATCCATCCCATGTAGAGCTGCCCATCATTCCCACATAGGGAAGAGCCCGCGCGTCAGGGCTCCCAATGCCCGAACACGTACGACGCCCCGGCCGACACGCCAAGCGCGCGGCCGGCTTGAGGTAAGGACGACGGGTATGCGTCCATTCGCCTGACCATCGGCGCGGGCCGATGGAACGACCCGGAGCTGAGACCATGAACCGAAGCGGGAGAGTGCGGGCGGCGATCGTCTTCGCGTTGACAGCCGCGTTGGCATCAATGACGGTTGCGCCGCTGGCGGCGGCCGACGACCGCCGGCAGGCGGTGTTCGAGCGCTATCTCGAGTTCGCGACGCTCGTGAAAGGCGCCTCCATCGAGCCCAACTGGCTCGCCGACGGCTCGAGCTTCTGGTTCGCCGAGGGCGGGCCGGCCAACCGGGTGATCTGGCGCGTGGATCCGGCCGCCGACACCGTGGAGCCGCTGTTCGACGTCCCGCGCCTGCGTGCCGCCATCGCCGCGGCGATCGGCCACGAGCCGCCCTACGCCGGGGTCCCGTTCGAGACCTTCCAGTTGTCTCCCGACGGCGCCACGGCGAGCTTCGCCTTGGAAGGCGCGCGGTTCAGCCTGGACATGGCGGCTTACGTGGTCGAGCCCCAACCCGCGCCGGCCGCGACGCCGGCCGCCAACGTGCGGCCGGGCACCTTCCCGCGCCGCAACTACTTCGGCCTGCCCACGCCGTCGCCCGAGGTGCGCTCCCCGGACGGCAAGTGGTACGCGACGCTGATCGACGAGAACGTGGCCCTGCGCTCGGCGGCGGACGGCGGCGTCCATGCGCTCACGGCCGACGGCACGTTCGACGACGCCTGGGACGTGGAGAGCACGCGCCTCACCCTCGGCGCGGGCATCTCCATCGTCTACGTGCCGTTCACCCCCTGGTCTCCGGACAGCCTGAAGCTCTGGGCGACCCTGACCGACCGGTCGAAGCTGCCGCGCAAGGGGGAACTGCGCTACATGGACACCCTCGAGCGCATCGTCCTGCGGCCCTTCGCCGTCGCCGGGGGTCACCTCGACCATGTGCGGCCCCACATCCTGCACATCCTCTCGGGCGAGCGGGTCGCCGTCGACGTGGATACGGAGGACCGCTACTTCAACCTGCTCGGATGGCTGCCGGACTCGTCGGAAGCGCTGTTCGCGCGTTTCTCCCGGGACTTCAAGTCGGTGGACGTCATGGCCGCAAACGCCCGGGACGGATCGGTGCGCACGCTGTTCACCGAGACGGCCGATACCTTCGTCAAGATCCAGCACGATGTCGTCTCCTTCGGCAATACCGGCTTCACGGCCCTGCCGGACGGGAGCGGCTTCCTGTGGGAATCGACGCGGGACGGCTGGAATCACCTCTACCTGTATCGCAACGACGGGCGTCTCGAACGCCAGTTGACGCGGGGCGACTACCCGGTGCTCGAGGTGCGGGAAGTCGACCAGGAGAACGGCTGGGTGTACTTCACGGCCCATGGCGAGCGTCCCCGGGTCTACGACACCCACCTGTACCGGGTGCCGCTCGGCGGTGGCGCCGTGCAGCGGCTGACCGAGGGGGAAGGCCAGCACGCCGTGCGGTTCTCCCCGTCCCTCGCCTGGTTCCTCGATACCCACTCGAGTCCCGGCCGGGCGCCGCGCGTCGATCTGCGCTCCGCCGACGGCGCCTTGGCCCGCACCCTGGCTGCAGCCGACATCGGCGCGCTGGAATCGCTGGGCTGGACGCCGACGGTGGAGTTCAGCGTCAAGGCCGCCGACGGCGAGACCGATCTCTGGGGCGTGATGCACCGGCCGTACGACTTCGACCCCGACAAGACGTACCCGGTGCTCGAATACCTCTACGCCGGACCCCAGATCGTCGCGACCGACAGGACGTTCTCGCTCGGCCTGTCGAAGACGCAGAACCTGCCGCGGGCCATGGCGCAGCTCGGCTACGTGGTCGTCACCCTCGACGGGCGGGGCACGCCGGAGCGCTCGAAGGCGTTCCAGGACGTCATCTACCGGAGCTGGGGCCAGAACGAGATCGCGGACCATGCCGCCGCCATCCGTCAGCTCGGCGAGCGGCATCCCTTCATGGACCTCGACCGCGTCGGCATCTGGGGCCACTCCTGGGGCGGCTACTACGCCTTCGCGGCGCTGGCCCAGGCGCCGGACCTGTACCGGGCCGCGGTCTCGAGCGCACCGGGCTTCAACCCTTACGCGTCGCTCCTGTACGAGCCCTACCTCGACCTGCCGGAGCGGGCCAAGAGCGCCTACGAGTTCGCATCCCCCTACCGCCTGGCGCCGCAGGTCAAGGGCCGGCTGATGCTGGTGGGCGGCCTGGCGGATTTCGCGACGTTTCCGGAGTTCATGCGCATGAGCCGGGCGCTGATCGATGCCGGCGTCGACCACGACCAGGTCGTGCTTCCCGAGGAGGGGCACGGCTACACCGGCGCGGGGGAGGCTTACTTCATTCGCAAGCTCGCCGGCTTCTTTGCAAGAAACGTGATGGAGTCCGGGCGGTAGTTCCTGCGTCTCCATGAGAGATCGTGTTGGCCATTGAGGTATACGCATGCGACGTCGACAGTTCGTTTCCGGGGCGGCCACGCTGGCCGCTGCACCCGCCATTGCACTCACGGGCGCGCCCGCGTCGTCGGGCGGCGGGCAAGTGGGGGGTTCGTCCCTCGCAGGCATCGGCGGGCTCCTTTCCGAGCTGATACCGAAACTTGCGGAAGAACTCGGCTCGCCCGGCTACGTGGCCGGGATCTACCAGGACGGATCGGAGTGGCTGTTCGCGCACGGGGTGCGCAACCTCAACACCGGCGATCCGATGACGACGGATACGGCCTGGCTGCTCGGCTCCATCACCAAGGTGCTGACCACCACCCTGCTGCTGAAGTACGTGGAAGCGGGGAAGATCGATCTCGATGCGCCCATCACCCGCTATCTCCCGGACTTTCGCCTGGCCGAGGAGGGGGCCGCGGAGCGCATCCGGGTGCGCCAGCTCGTCAACCACACCAACGGCATCGATGCGGACACCCTGATGCCCGCACGGGAGTTCGGCCCCAACGCGGTGCAGTCGTACATCGACGCGCTTTCCGGGATCGGCACCCTGTTCGCCCCGGACGAACTGCTGCACTACACGAACCCGGGTTTCACGATCGCCGGGCGCATCATCGAGACCCTGTCGGGCAAGCGTTTCGACCGGACGCTGGAAGAGGAAATCTACGCGCCCATCGGCATGGACCGGTCCGTCACCTCCGCGACCCAGGCGATCCTCCACCGCACCGCGGTCGGGGCCTATCCCGGCCCGGACGGCGAGATGGCGGCGGCGCGCCTGTTCATGCTGCCGGTGTCGGCGGCCCCGGCCGGGGCGACGCCGATCGTCAACGTGCCGGACCTCATCGCGTTCGCGCGCACGCACCTGGCGGACGGCGTCGCGCCCAACGGAACGCGCGTGCTCTCCGCCGAACTCTGCCGGGCGATGCGCACCCCGACGTTCGATCTGAAGACGCCCAACGCGCCGCCGATTGGGCTTGGCTGGTTCCTGCCGTCCATCGGCGGCACCACGGGCTGGTGGCATGGCGGCGGGTCGCCGGGAGGCACTTCCGGGCTGACGGTGTTCCCGGAGTACGACCTTGTGATCGCGAGTTTCGGCACCGGGCCGGGATCGAGCCCCCTGCACGACCGGTTGGTCAGCACCGTACTGCGGGAGCACGTCGGACTGACCGTCGAGCCGCCCTTCTCCGAGGCGGCGACCACCCTGCCGATGAGTCACTACGCCGGCGACTACGAGTCTTTCGAGTCACGCGCGGAAGTGCGTGCAGGGAAAGGCGCCGACGAAATCGACGTGACCTCGCACTACCTGCCGGCCAGCGAGGAACAGAAGGAGGTCCTGGAACTCTACATGGGCTCGAGCGACGCGGCGCCGACGGTCACCTGCTCGGCCGTTCACGACAACCTGTTCGCCCCGGCGGGGCTGCCGAAGGACTTCTTCTCGGGCGTCTGGGGACGCATGGCGCTGCTGTCGTTTCACGAGGTCGGGCGCCGTCGCTACGCGCATACGCGCTTCAGGGCCCTGCTGAAGTCCTGAAGCTCCTCAAGGTTGCCGATACGCCTTGCGAATGATCACCGGCTCGTTCAGCAACTGGCCCCGCAGGTAGGCGTTGTCCGTGGGTGCCGTGGCTTCCTCCTGGTGAATCCCGTGCACCACGTCCATGCCGGAGGTGACGCGTCCGAACGCGGCGAAGCCGAGGCCGTCGGCGTTGCGGGCACCGCCGAAGTCGAGGCTCGGCTGGTCGCCGACGGTGACGAAGAACGCGCCGCCGCTGGCGCTGCCGGGGTCCGTCCGGCCGAGTGACAGCGTGCCGTCGAGGTGGCGGATGCCGGTCTGCTCGGTAGTCTCGTGCGGGACTGACGGCAGGGCTTTCGAGGGGTCCGTCAGGCCGCCCTGAACCACTTCGATGACCGGCGAGCCGTTGTCGTTGTTCCGGCGCACGACGCGGTAGAAGGCACCGCCGTCGAAGAGCCCCTGGTCGACGTGTTCCAGGAAACTGCCGGCGGACGCGGGCGCGGCCTCCGGGTACACCGCCAGCGCGATGTCGCCGGCGTCCGTCTCCAGCGTGACCCGCACCGCCGGACCCCACTCGTCCGCGGCCGGGTCGTCGGCCGGCGGCGCCTCGGGTTGTGCCATGGCGGCCATCTGAATGGTCTTCACCTGCTCCATCATGCGGTCCGAGGACGACTTCGCGCTGAAGCCCGGCGGCGGTTCCATCCCGCCGAGATGCCGGACGAAATAGTCCCACATGCGCACCATGCCGTAACCGGGCAGCGCGTGACCGGTCTGCGGCAACAGCACCAGGTCGAACACCTTGTTGGCGTCCATGAGGGCCTGCGTGAGCTGGAAGAGGCCGCCGGGGTGGACGCCGAAGTCCAGCATGCCGTGAATGAAGAGGAGCTTGCCCTCGAGGCTCGCGGCGTGCGTCAGGTTCGCCTGCTCGAGGTAGTTGTCCCCCGCCGGCAGGCCCTGGTAGCGCTCGCCCCAACTGTGCCAGAACAGCCGCTGGTCGTGGTTGCCGGCGATGGACACGCCGACCTTGAAGAACTCCGGGAACTTGAGCATGCCGCGCGCGGCCATGTAGCCGCCGCCGGAGACCCCGGTGATGCCGACGCGCTCCGCGTCCAGGTACGGGAACCGCTCGGCGAGCTGCCGGATGGCGGCGACGTGGTCTTCGAGGTTGCTCGCGGTCTGCAGCCGGCCGTAGGACGACTCGTGGAAGGCGCGCGAGCGTTCCGTGGTGCCGCGTCCGTCCAGGATGACCGCGACGAACCCCAGTTCCGCCAGGGACGCGGCCGAGTCGAGGCTCAGGGAGGACAGGGAACTGAAACCCGTCTTGGGCACGTTCGCGACCTGGGGCCCGCCGTAGATGTAGTCGATCACCGGGTAGGACCGGCCGGGATCGAAGTCCCGCGGCTTCAGCATCACGCCGCGAATCTCCGTTTCGCCGTCGGCGGCGGTGACGGTGAAGGGTTCGGGCCAGCGTTGCCCGTCCGGCACGGCATGCGGCGTTGCCTCCTCGACGAGCAGGAGTTCCTCGCCGTCCGCCGACATGAGCGCGGTGGCGTTGGGCCGGTCCGGGCGCTGGCGGGTCTCCACGTAGTAGGCGGCGCCGGGAGACAGCCCGGAAACCGCGCCCGGGTCCTGGCCGAAGACGGTGAGCAGCAGCAGCGAGAAGTCGCCCTGCGAGAGCACGATGTGGTCCGCGTCACTGGCGCTCAGCACGGTGAGTTCGGCGGTGTCCAGGTTCACCCGGACCACTTCGCGAAAGTAGGGATTGGCGTCCGGCCGGCGCCCGCCGACGGTCAGGAAGAGTTCGCGCCCTTCCCGGTCCACCCCGAGCACGTCTCTCACGAGCCAGTCGCCGGCGGTAAGCGCACGCTTCTCCTCGCCCGTTGACGCGTCGTGCAGGTACAGGTGCCCCCAGCCCGACTTCTCCGAATACCAGACGAACTCCTCGCTCCCGGGCAGGGGCACGATGAAGGTCGGCATGTACACGTTCGAGCCGAGTTCCAGGTAGGTGTCCGTGGTCTCCCGGAACACCACGCGGGCGAGCCCCGAGTCGCGGGCCGCGGTGACCACGCGGGCCTCCCGCTCGCCGCGCAGGATGTCCACGAAGTAGACCGCCGTGGAGTCCGCGGACCACCAGGCGCGGTTGCCCCCGAAGGGCGTGTCGTTCATGCGCGCCGCCGCGAGGTCCGGGTAGTGGACCGGCGTCTGCTTGCCGGTGTCCGTGTCGATGACGGTCGTGCGGAAGCGGGTTATGTGCTCGTCGCCGGGCAGCGCCTGGCGGTAGTCGATCACCCTGGGCCGGATGCTCCCGTCGGCGGGCGCGAAGTCGATCACCGGCAGGGACTGCACCTGGCGGTCGTCCGTCTGCGCGGTGAAGAGGTAGCGCGAGTCGGGTGACCACACGGCTTCCGGCCTGACCGCGGGCCGGCCGGTGGCGTTGGGCGTCGCCCCGTAGGCGTAGAAGGGTTCGCCGTCGCTCGTGAGCTGTTTCTCCTCGCCGGAAGCGAGGCGCTTCACCCAGAGGTTGTGGTCCCTGGAGAAGGCCGCCCTGGACCCGTCGGGGGAGACCAGCCAGGAAGCGTCGTTGGGATTGGCGTCGAGTTCCTCGAGTTCGCCGTCCTCGAATCGAAAGAAGCGGCCAACGGCCGTGAAGGTCACCGCGGAGGGTTCGATCTCGACGCCCACTATGGGCAACGCGTCGGCGTCGATCTCCTGGCCCGTCTCTTCGGTGAGCGAGGCCGCGAGGGCTTCGTGGTCGAAGGCGGGCCGCTTTTCGCGGCGTTCCGCGTCCACCAGCGTGTACACCTTGCCCCCGGGCGTTTCGCGCTCGTACCAGAACGTGGACGCATCGATCCACCGCGGATGGATGGTCTGGTTGAGCACCCATCGGTCCTCGGCGTGCCCCTGGACCGCCGCCGCGCGCTCGTAGGCCGGCAACAACGGGTGCGGCGCCGCGGGCTCGTCCTGGGCGAGGCAGACGCCCGCGCCGAACAGGACGAGGACCGCGAACGGGGAACGGGCGCAGTTGATCGTGTTCATTTGGCCTCCAGCAGGTACCACTCGCGTTGTACGTCGGTCAGGTGGGCAAGTCCCCGGCGCCAGCCGCGGGCGGCGGGATCGGTGGTCAGGAACGCCAGGGCTGCCGACATCGCCGCGAGATCCCGGTACTCCACCCAGATGCTCGCGTTCTCCCGGTCGCTCCCGGCCGAGGTCAGGGCGCCGTAGTACTGCACGGCGATGTCGGTGTGGCCCGCCTCCCGCAGCAGGCGATCCAGCTTCCGTACGTGCTCCGGCAGGGCCACGAGATTGGGCAGGATCGACTCGGAACGGAGCTGCAGCCAGTGGACGGCGATCGGCGGGTCTTCCGGCCGGCGCATCAGGCGCGGCGCATCGTCCAGGGTGTCCTCCACCTGCGCCTCGGAGTAGAACGTGAGCCTCCCCGACTGCATGAGCGCCACCTGGTTGGTGATCCAGCCGGGGTCCCGCTGGGCGGTGAACTCGGCGTTCGTCCAGTCCCTGAGGTCGCGGTAGCGCTCGGCCCAGATCAGTTCCTCGCGCTCGCAAGACGGATTCAGGGGCCAGAACCCCTGCACCGCCTGGTGCTCCGGTTCGATCCCTTCGAGTTCCTCGGGCACGGCGGCCAGGAGCGCGCCGAGGATCTCCGCCTGCACGTCGACGCCGGGCACCCCGCGCAGGATCGCGAAGTGCAGCACGCCGCCGAAGCGACGCACGTGCTGGTCGTCGCCGGCGCGCACGTCCTGCGCGATCGTCGCGTGCAGCAGCACAGCCGCCAGCACGGGCTTGAGGAAAGCTGTCACCCCTCAACCGTTCCAACCGGATCAAATGCTACGACGCGGCCGGGCGTGACACCCTCAGGAGCAGAGCCCCGCTGGGAGCCGACGAACGTCAGCCTTGCTTGACTGGCTTGAGGGAAGGCTGGCTCTTTTAGCTGTATTCATATACAGTTATTGGAATCCCGGTCCGAGGTGACCACGACCCAACCTGCGTCCCAGCGAGAGCCAGCGAGAAACCGCATCGCGGTCACGCTCCCGCGCGGACCTGCGTACAATACGACGAGACGGAAAGACATGACGCGCAACACCGCCGCCGCACTACGACGCATGCCTGTCGAACCGCAAACCCGAGCCGCCCGCAACGGCGCTGCGTCACCGTCGCCGCAGCCAGAGTCCTTCCAACGCGCCAAGTCGACGATCCATTTCCAACCTGCGGAAACCCTCTACGACCTGTGGCCTGTGCCGGTTTGCATCATCGCCGACGGGCCTTACGGCCTAAACGGATTCCCTGGCGATCTGCACACGGCGACCGGCCTCGTCGATTGGTACCGCCCCCACGTCGAGGCGTGGTCAGCGCGGTCCACCCCCGAAACCACGCTTTGGCTCTGGAATTCCGAACTGGGCTGGGCCACCGTCCACCCACTTCTCGCCGAACACGGGTGGGAGTATCGAAGCTGCCACATCTGGGACAAGGGCCTCGGCCACATCGCTGGCAACGCCAACACGCGCACGCTCCGCAAGTTCCCGGTCATCACGGAGGTCTGTGCGCAGTACGTCAAGGCCCCGAGGTTCCGCTCGGCGACGGGGGGGACATTGTCCATGCAGGACTGGCTGCGCTGCGAGTGGCGCCGTTCGGGACTACCCCTGCGCCTGGCCAACGACGCCTGTGGCGTTGCCAACGCCGCCACCCGCAAGTACCTCACGGCGGATCACCTCTGGTACTACCCGCCGCCCGACGCCTTCGTGCGGCTCGCCGACTATGCCAACGAGCATGGCGATCCCTCCGGCAGGCCCTACTTCAGCCAGGACGGGCAGCGTTCGATCACCGCGGAACAGTGGGCCCGCATGCGAGCCAAGTTCCAGTGTCCGGCGGGAGTGACGAACGTCTGGCGGCAACCGCAGGTGTCCGGCAAGCAGCGCATCAACGGCGACCGGCAGCAAATGCGATGGAGGTACAAGAGCCTCCACGGAAGCCAAAAGCCGCTGGAACTGATTGAGACCACCATACGGGCCACGACCGACGCGGGCGACACGGTCTGGGAACCCTTCGGCGGACTGTGCCCCGCCGCCATCTGCGCGTTCCGGCTCGGCCGCGCATCCCACAGCGCCGAGATCGTCTCGGAGTTCTACCACGCAGCCGTCGAAAGGCTCGACTCATGCCAGGAAAGCCTCGGCCTCCGCCCGGCGTGTCTCCGTACCCCGCGTCCAAATCCAACATCTCGGACCAACCCTCCAAGGACGGCGGCGGCAACTTCGGACGGCTCGCCCGATATGGTCTGATGGACAACTACATCGGCGAGATGCAATCCACCTTGGTGCGCGGCATTGCCGTGCGAGACTGGCAGGGGTTCTTCAAGGCACACCTGTCGTAGGTCGTGTCGACAAGGATCGACTCGCACCGTCCGGTCCGGGCTAGCTGCGGAAGCTGACCCTTCACGCCGGACCGGCCGGTTGCCGTAGCCGCTGCGTCAATAGCCGACCGGCCGGCTGTCGTTGTCCGGCGTCAGCGCCCAGACCATGGAGACGCCGCCGCTGCGCGCGCCCGTGTCGGGGTCGATCATGGCGCCGGACCAGCCGCCCTGCAGGAGGTCGTCCTCGTAGAGATTGGCGCCCATGGCGTTCGCGGCGGCGACCACCTCGGGATCGAACCTGCCCTCCACGATGCTGGTCCGCTCGGTGAGGCCGGTCGAGGTGAACTCCGGAGAACCGAAGGCCGGTGCGCTCGCCGCCTCGTCGGGGCTGTAGCCGAAGTCCAGGATCGAGTGCAGGGCCTGGATGGTCTTCTGGTGCAGACCCATGCCGATGGAGCCGTAGGCGAGCAGCGGCGCTCCGTCGCGCATCACGATGCCCGGATTGGTCGCGTCGGGCAGCCGCGCGCCCGGTCCGGCGGCCGCGATCTGCGCCTGCTGGTGCGCGGCGGAGTCCGGGATCGAGATGCCGTCGACGAAGATGCCCGTCATGCCCCAGCTCACGGTGTTGATGGAGTGCACCATGCCCAGCATGTTGCCCCACTGGTCGGCGGTGGCGATGGTGTCGGAGTGCACGGGCACGGTCCGCGGGGGGCGGGCGAAGGGGATGTCGCCGGCCTGCAGCGCGGCCCAGAGCGCGCGGCCGTGCGGCTTGCCGAGCCGGCCCCGCGGCGACATGTCCACCCCCGGCATCTCGTCGGCGAGATGGGGGAACAGGTAGCCGGCCATGGACAGCCGCGTGAGCTGGGTGAGCCAGAAGAGGGCTTCCGGCGATTCGGTGTAGTGCCCCATGGACTTGATGTCCGCGGCCTCCAGGATGTTCAGCGCCTCGGTGGTGTTGACGCCGCCGGTGGCCGGAAGGCCGTGGGAGAAGACCTGGTGCCCGGCATAGTCGGCCACCACCGGGTCGCTCCAGAGGACTTCGTAGGCGGCGAGGTCTTCCATGGTCATCCGGCCCCCTTCCTCCCGGACCGCCGCGACCAGCTTCTCGGCCCATGCGCCCGCATAGAGGTAGTCCACGTTGCCGTCGGCGGCGACCCGGCGCAGCGTCGCCGCCAGCGCCGGCTGCCGGAAGGTGTCGCCGAGTTCGTGGAAGGAGCCGTCCTCCCGCGCGAAGACCGCCCGGGTCTCCGGGCGGCGGGAGAGGACGTTCGAGCGGAACTCGACGTTCTGCACCAGGCCGGCGTTGAACGGCATGCCTTCCTCGGCGATGCGGATGGAGGCCTCGAACAGGTCCGCGAAGGGGACCTTGCCGAAGCGCTCATGGCCCGCTTCCGCACCCTTCATGAATCCCGGCACCAGGGTGGCGCGCCCGGACGGCCGGAGCTCCGTGGACATGAAGTCGCCGATGTCCAGGCCCGGGATGGTCATGGGGTCGTCCTCGCCGGCCACCGTGTTGTAGGACGCGTTCATGTTGTAGACGGCGTCGGTCTCGGCGTCGTAGTAGACCAGCGTCATGATGCCCGCGAAGCTGACCCAGCTTCCCGCGGCGAGGGTCACCTGCGCCATCGCGGTGGCCAACGCGGCGTCCATGGCGGAGCCGCCCGCCTTGAGGATGTCCAGCCCCGCCTGCACCGCGGCGGCGCCGGTGGTGCCCACGACGATGCCCTTGTCCGTCGTACCGCCTTCTTCGGCCGGGCTCGATGGTTCCTCCGCGGCGACCGGCGCCGGGCCGGCTTGACCGTCGTCGCGCGGAGCCGCGCCCGGGGCGCAGCCAACGAGCAACCCGGCGCACATCGACGCCGCGAGTGTCGGTCCGGCGATGAGGGCGCGGGTGCGGATCGTGTTCATTTCGTCTCCAGCGGTACTTGCATGGAAGAACGCCTCCGCCGACGCGGGGAACGCGAGCGCTTCCTTACGCGTCAGCGGCTGGGGAAGCTTCCCCGGCTGAAGGCTCCTCCGGGCTCATTCCATGACGCGGCCCGTGCCTTGCACCCTCAGCAATGAGGGAGTGCCGGGCGTATCGCGTCGTTTCGGGAGGCAACCCGGCTTCTCCCTCCATGCCGCAACCTGCTGCGAGGCCAACCAGCGCGACAGGCTCGAGAAACCCTGCCGTCAGTTACTCTGACAACGCCCCGTCCTGGGCGTGGGCTGGCCACCGGTCCGACGCTGCTGCAAGCGTTGCGATTATTGCGTTTAGTGGGGCCCAGGCGCTATGTTGTCTGCAACAATCCATCGCGCGGCAACGCCATGACAGTACAGAGCCGTTTCCCCGATCCTACGCCGGCAGACGCCGAGGTTGCCCGCACCTCCAGCGAGCGCCTCGCCGCCTTTCTCCACACCGATCATGCCTTGACGCTCAGCGTCACCGGCGTACACGGCCGGGAGGTCGTCGAACTGCCGGCCTCGGTCGGTCCGCTCCTCATGGAAATCCTCCAGGACATCGCCGCCGGCAGCGCCGTCGCCGTGCTCCGCAAGGACGCCGAGCTGACGACCCAGCAGGCGGCCGACTTCCTCAACGTGTCGCGGCCCTTTCTCGTCGGACTCATCGAAGAGGGTGCCGTGCCGTTCCGGAAGGTGGGCACGCATCGCCGCGTGCGCGTCCACGACGTACTCCGCTACAAGAACGAGACGGATACCGCTCGGCGCCGGGCACTCGATGAACTTGCCGCCGACGCCCAGGAACTCGACATGGGCTATTGACCGTTGCCGGTCATCGTCGCCTTTCTCGACGCCTCCGTCCTGTACCCCGCGCCGCTGCGCGACCTTTTGCTCGAACTCGCAGTATCGGACTTCTACCGCGCCAAGTGGTCCACGGCCGTCCACGACGAGTGGATTCGCGCGCTGCGGCGTAGCCGGCCCGACATCCCGGCTACCCGCCTCAATCGCACGCGCCGCCTCATGGACTTCCACGTCCGGGACGCTCTGGTCTCAGGCTACGAGGAACTGATGCCCGCAATCCAGCTGCCCGATCCCGACGATCGCCATATCGTCGCAGCGGCGGCACGCGGCGAAGCGGATGTAATCGTCACCGCCAATCTCAAGGACTTTCCGGCGTCCGTGCTCGCCGCCCACGGGCTCAAGGCCGAACACCCCGACGGATTCCTGGTTCGCCTCTACCAAGAATCGCCCAGCCGTTTCGTCGATGCCTCGGAACGCGTCCGCACCCGACTGCGCAATCCTCCGGTCTCACCCGAGCAGCACCTCGACGCATTGCGTCGCGCTGGTCTGGACGTCTTGACGAAACTCTTCACCGCATCGTCGTTGACGCGACAGCTACCGCGCTGACAATCCCGGCCACCGCGAAGGGGACCTTGCCGAAGCGCTCATGGCCCGCTTCCACGCCCTTCATGAATCCCGGCACCAAGGTGGCGCGCCGGACGGCCGGAGCTCCGTGGACATGATGTCGCCAATGTCCAGGCCCGGGATGGTCATGGGGTCGTCCTCGCCGGCCACCGTGTTGTAGGACGCGTTCATGTTGTAGACGGCGTCGGTCTCGGCGTCGTAGTAGACCAGCGTCATGATGCCCGCGAAGCTGACCCAGCTTCCCGCGGCGAGGGTCACCTGCGCCATCGCGGTGGCCAACGCGGCGTCCATGGCCGAGCCGCCCGCCTTGAGGATGGCCAACCCCGCCTGCACCGCGGCGGCGCCGGTGGTGCCGACGACGATGCCCTTGTCCGTCGTACCGCTTTCCTCCGGCGGGCTCGAGGGTTCCTCCGCGGCGACCGGCGCCGGGCCGGCTTGACCGTCTTCGCGCGGAGCCTCGCCCGGGGCGCAGCCAACGAGCAACCCGGCGCACATCGACGCCGCGAGTGTCGGTCCGGCGAAGAGGGCGCGGGTGCGGATCGTGTTCATTTCGTCTCCAGCGGTACTTGCATGGAAGTACGCATCCGCCGAAGGGAGGAACACCGACACTTCCTTACGCGTCAGCGGCCGAGGGAACTTCCCCGGCTGAAGGCTCCTCCGGGCTCATTCCATGACGCGGCCCGTGCCTTGCACCCTCAGCACTGAGGGAGTGCCGGGAGTATCGCGTCGTTTCGGGAGGCAGGTCGGCGTTGGGAACGGGCGGCGGGGTCCGCCAAGGCCGTGCCGTGCATTTGCGTGGAGGAGACCGACATGAACACTAGCGATCCCATCCGTTCGCGGCGAAGCGCGCGGTGCGTCCCCTGTTTGCCCGTGCTTCTCCTGCCGCCCCTGCTCGCGGCCGGCAATGTCGCCCACGCCCAGCCGGCGCTGGAGGAAATCGTCGTCACCGCGCAGAAACGCGAGGAGAACCTCTACGAGGTGCCTGTCGCGGTGAGCGCCTTCGACGACGAGAAGCTCAAGCAGGCCATCCTCGACGACGTGGCGGACCTCGGCCGCTTCGCGCCGAGCCTGACGGCGAACAACGTCTCCGCCGGGGGTTCCACCTACACGAGCTCCGACGGCCGCTGGACGGTGGCCGCCTGGGGCAAGAACCTGGGCGACGAGGTCTACGTGCTGCAGATCTACCCGAGCGGCCTGCTCGGCATGCGCGGGCTGCTCGCGCCGCCGCGGACCTACGGGTTGAGGATCGGCTACAGCATGTGACGCCAGCCGGCCGCGGCGGCGCGCCGCCGTCCGTCCCGTTCAACGGATTCGCGGGAGGAAACCCATGAGAAAACGAGTCGTCGACCTGTGCCACGCGCTGCTGCTGGCCGGGATGCTCGCCGCTACGCCAGGCGGCGTTGCGTGGGCGCAGGAACCGGCGGACCCGCCCGCGCGGCCCGGGGAAATGGAGGTCCGGGTGGCCATGCGCGACGGCGCGAAGCTCCTGACCTACGTCAACCTGCCGGCGGGCGAGGGGCCCTTTCCGACGGTGCTCGTGCGCACGCCCTACCTGCTCTCCATCGGGCCGCGCCACAACGCGATCATGGATGCCTACCTCGAGGCGGGGTACGCCGTCGTCTGGCAGCTCGCGCGCGGCATCGGCGACAACGACGGCCGCTACCGGTTCATCGCCGACGACCGCAACGACGGGTACGACTGCATCGCGTGGATCGCCGACCAGCCCTGGAGCGACGGCAACGTGGGCATGGACCACGGTTCGTACAACGCCATGACGCAACTGCAGGCCGCGAGCACCGCACCGCCGGCGCTCAAGGCGATCATCCCGTTCGTGCCGTCGTCCCATTTCTTCCGGGAGACGCCGTACTCGGGCGGCATCTTCATGCGCTATCACATGCTGAACTGGCACAAGCTGCTGCGCCTGCGGTCCTTCGAGGAAACCGGCGTCGGCTTCATGGACTCCCGCCGCGTGATCGACGACCCGGAATGGCAGCGCCTGCTCGCGTCCCGCCCGCTCCTCGACTCCGCGAACGGCTACCTCGACGGCGACGAACTCGTCCAGTACCGCCGGTTCCTCGAGGAACCGGTCCTGGGCAGCGATTACTGGCGCGAGACGATGATGATGGACGAGCACTACGCGCGGGTCGCCATTCCCGTGCTGCTGGTGACCGGCAACTTCGACCCGTCCATCGGCACGCTGCACGCCTGGCGGGAGCTCGAGGAGAACGCGCCCAATCCGCAGCACCGCAAGCTCCTGATCGGGCCCTGGAACCACGGCGGTTCCTATGTCGGCATACCGCCGGCGGAGGGGCCGTACCGCTTCGACGGCGCCGGCGTCGTCGACATGTCGGCGCTGCGCATCGCGTTTTTCGACCGCTACCTCAAGGGATTGCCCGCGTCCGTGTCGCTGCCGCAGCGCGTGCGCGTGTTCGTCACCGGCAGCAACGTCTGGCGGGAGTTCGACAGCCTGCCGGTGCCCGGGCTCGAGAGGACGGCGGTGTACCTGGCGAGCGACGGGGCGGCCAACGGCGTGGGGGGCGACGGTTCGTTGGGGTTCGCGCCCGGTTCGGCCGCCCCGGCCGACGTGACGGTCGCGGACCCGGCCAACCCGGTGGTGGCCATCACCGACATGATGACCGGGATCGGCGAGTACTCCGACTCCCACCGGAACGAAGCGGTCCTGGTCTACGACTCCGCCCCGCTCGCGGAACCGGTGACCGTCATCGGCGAGAGCCGGGCCGTCGTGCATGTCTCCATATCGACGCCGGACACCGACCTGATCGTGAACCTGCACGAGGTCTACCCCGACGGGCGGGCCATCCGCCTCGGCACCGGCGGCGCCTTGAGGCTGCGCTACCACGAGGGCTTCGACCGGGAGGTCCGGCTCGAACCGGGCAGGGTCTACACTGTGGAGATCCCCCTGGCGTACGTCGGGCACACCCTGGCCGCCGGCAACGTGCTGCGCGTGACGGTTTCGGGCACCGAGTTCCCGATACTCGACCCCAACCCGAACACCGGCGAGCCGATCGCGACCGCGACCCGGATGCAGACCAGCGAAATCAGCATTCACCACGACTCGGAGCACCCGAGCCGTGTCGAGTTGCCGATCGTGGGGCTTTGATTGGCGGGCCGAGTCGGCGCTGTCTCGTTCTCGTCCTCCCAGCACTCGCGGGCGGTGTTGCGGTGCGACCGATGAAGTTGTCCCGTTGACACTGAGGCTGATTCGTAGTCGCATTGCAGCCGTCGCTCCCAGGAGTCCAGGACCATTGACTACCCTTTACCGAATTGACGGTGACGAGTTGACGCCGATAGCCCGTTCAAGATTGGCTAACCTGAACTTCCAGAGTTTGCCGCCCGTTTTTCGCACCTAACCGTTTGATTCGACGTAGATTGTTGGTGTTTCACAGGCTGGAATCTGTAGCCATGTAAATGATCGTTTATTCGTGACTTTCGGTTGTCATGCGTGGGCATTGGACGTATCATACGTGCCCATGTACATCGAGTCCGTGCCCAACCGGAACTCCCCGCCCGCCGTCCTGCTGCGCGAGTCCTTCCGCCACGACGGCAAGGTCCGCAAGCGCACCCTCGCCAACCTCTCCAAGTGGCCGCCCGAGCTCGTCGCCGGCCTGCGCGTCCTGCTCAAGGGCGGCGCCGCCGTCGCCGATCCCGCCGCCGCCATCGACATCCTCCGCTCGCTGCCGCACGGCCACGTCGCCGCCGTGCTCGGCACCCTGCGCAAGCTGCGCCTCGACCGCCTGCTCGCCGGGACCCGCTCGCGGCGGCGCGACCTGGCCGTCGCGCTGATCGCCGCCCGCATCCTCCATCCGGGCTCCAAGCTCGCCACCGCCCGCGGCCTCGCCGCCGACACCGCCCGCGACTCCCTCGCCGCGGAACTCGGCGTCGAGGACGCCGACGAGAACGACCTGTACGCCGCCATGGACTGGCTGCTCGAACGCCAGCACGCCATCGAGGCGCGCCTCGCCAGGCGCCATCTCGCCGACGGCGCCCTGGTGCTCTATGACCTGACCTCCAGCCACCTGGAAGGCCACTGCTGCCCACTCGCCAAGCGCGGCTACTCGCGCGACGGCAAGCGCGGCAAGCCGCAGATCGTCTTCGGCCTGCTGTGCAACCGCGACGGCTGTCCCGTGGCGGTCGAGGTGTTCGACGGCAACACCGCCGATCCCGCCACGCTGGGCGCGCAGATCGACAAGCTGCGGCGCCGCTTCGGCCTCGACCGCGTGGTGCTGGTCGGCGACCGCGGCATGCTCACCGACGCGCGCATCCGCGACCAACTGCGACCCGCCGGCCTCGACTGGATCAGCGCCCTGCGCGCGCCCGCCATCCGCCGCCTCGCCGACGCCGGCGCCGTGCAGCCGTCGCTGTTCGACGAGACCGACCTGATCGAGATCCGCAGCGACGACTTCCCCGGCGAGCGGCTCATGGTGTGCCGCAACCCGCTGCTCGCCGAACTGCGCGCGCGCAAGCGCGAGGAACTGCTGCGCGCCACCGAGGAACTCCTCGACGCCGTGGCCGCCGCCACCCAACGCGACCGGCGCCCGCTGCGTGGCGCCAACCAGATCGCGCTGCGCGTCGGCAAGGTGGTCGGCAAGTACAAGATGGCCAAGCACTTCGACCTCGACGTCGGCGAACGCTCCTTCGCCCATGCGCGCAAGGCCGACGCCATCGCCGCCGAGGCCGCTCTCGACGGCATCCATGTCGTCCGCACCAGCCTGCCGGACGACCAACTCGACGCCGCCGGCACCGTCGCCGCCTACAAGGGCCTGGCCGTCGTCGAGCGCGCCTTCCGCAGCCTCAAGACGGTCGACCTCAAGGTGCGGCCCATCCACCACCATGCCGCCAACCGGGTGCGCGCGCACGTGTTCCTGTGCATGCTCGCCTACCACGTCGAGTGGCACATGCGGCAACGCCTCAAGCCGCTGCTGTTCGACGACCACGATCCAGACGCCGCACACGCCGCGCGAACCTCCGTGGTCGCGCCCGCCGCAGTCTCCAACGCCGCGCGCGACAAGGCGCGCAGCAAGCGCACCGCCGACGGTCTGCCCGTGCACAGCTTCCAGACCCTGCTCGCCGACCTCGCCACCATCGCCAAAAACCGCGTGTTGCCGCAGCTCCCCGGCGCCGAACCCTTCGACCTCATCACGCGACCCACCGCCCTGCAACGCGAAGCCTTCAAGCTCCTCGGCATCCGCCTCGAACGTACCCAGTAGCGCACGCTCGTTCTCAAAAACACAACCCCGAAATCAATGGGTTAGATCACATGGACTCTGGAAGTTCAGGCTAACGAGGCGACGCTGCAACGCTGGGTCGCCGAGGATCCGGGCAAGGTTGGTCTGGATGTGCTCGTCATCGGACGCGAGGTGCTGACCAAAAGCGGCGGTCGTATTGACATCCTGGCGATCAACCAGGAGGGGGACCTCTCCATCATCGAGCTGAAGCGCGACCGTACACCGCGCGACATCATCGCCCAAGTGTTGGACTACGCCAGCTGGGTTGCGGGCCTTGAAACAGCCGACATCCACCAGATCGCCGAACGGGACGGCATGACCCTTGGCAACGCGTTCAAGGACCGCTTCGATGGACCACTGCCCGAGGTCCTCAACACCAGCCACAACATGGTCATCGTCGCGAGCGAGTTAGACGCTTCATCCGAGCGCATCGTCAAGTATCTGGCCAACGAGCATGGCGTAGCCATCAACACAGCCTTCTTCAACGTCTTTGAGGAAGACAGTCGACGGTACCTCACCGCCGACTGGCTGATGGACCAGGAACAGGTCGTCGAGCGCGCAGAGCGACGGAGGGTAGCGCCGTGGACGGGCTACTTCTATGTCAATGTGGGCCACGATGATGGCGTGCGCAGCTGGGACGACATGCGCAGGTTCGGATTCATCGCTGCCGGATACGGCCGCCGATACTCCATTCAACTAGATAGGTTAAGCCCCGGCGATCCGGTCTACGCCTACCAGAAGCGTCGTGGGTACGTCGGTTTTGGCATCGTCACCGCGCCCCCTGTTATGGCCAAGGATTTTCGTGCCGATGGCGACGCCTTGAATGCCGAACAGCTAGCCGATCCAGGCATCCTCCACGATGCCGGGGACATGGACTTGGCCGAATACCTAGTAGGCATCAACTGGCACAAGACGGTCCCTTTGGAGGAGGCTGTGACGTTCCCAGGAGTTTTCGCAAATCAGAACGTCGTCTGCAAACTAACTCAGCCGGCAACGCTGGACTTTCTGGCAGAGAACTTCGGTATCGCGCCGTAACGTCCAGCGCCGCCGTCATACACAATGTTCTCCCGCGAGTGAGCGATGGGCGAACAACAGGCAGGCGCGGATGTCCTCGGCATGGATGTCAGGGTACTCCCGGAGGATGGTCTCGGCGATACCTCCAGCCGCCAGCATGGCCAGCACATGCTCCACCGCGATGCGCGTGCCGCGGATGATGGGCTTCCCGCCGAAAACGTCGCCGCGGACGGTGATGCGGTCGAGTAGCTCGGTGTCTTTGATCTTTTGCTCATTCGTTCGTACCGCCAGTTGCCCCCGCCGCGGAAATAGTCGGCTGCCTGGAGCTGCGGTCAGGCGACGGGGCGCCGGTAGGCATCGCGTCGGTGGGCCACACGGACGACCAGTACGACCAATGCGGTCTCCTGGACCTCGTAGAGGACCCGGTAATCGCCCGCTCGCAAGCGACGGATGCCCTTGAGCCCTCCCTTGAGCGAACTCCCGGCCATCGGGCTATCGGCTAACCGGTCGATGGCCCGTGTGACGCGCGTACGGTCGGGCAGAGGGACGCGCTGAAGCTCCCGGGCCGCGCTCCGCTTAATCGTGATCGAGTAACGCGGCACGGACTTCGTCCCAGTCCAGTACGGGGTCACTCGGGTCCTGAAGTCGTTCGAGGGCTACGGACAGGTCGTCGAAGTCCTCCAGGTAGCGCTCGATGGCTTGGCGGATGATCTCTGCGCGGCTACGGTTCAACCGGTGGGCGGTGGCGTCGAGGGCTTCGACGACCTCGTCGGGCAGGCGGGCGGTGATTTGGCTCACGTGGTCGTCCTGACATCTGGTGAAAGTCAACGACATCAAATTAATGTACGGCGACGCATTGGTCAACAGCGGTCGAACCGGTTGTTAACCGGTTGTCAGCACGACTCGGAACATCGGAGCCGATCCGAGCTTTGATCTTGGGGCGTCAAGGCGCGCCCCGGCCCTGCTCCTCCAGGACTGCCGCGTCGCGCGCGTACTCCGCCTGAAGCGATGCGAGCTCCCGCTCGATGCGCGGCCTGGGCCACCAGTCGCCGCGCAGCATGACCCCGGCGATGCCGCGGGAGTTCTCGATGTCCGTGAGCGGGTTCCCGTCGAGCAGCACGAGGTCCGCGCTGCCGCCAGGGACGATGGTCCCGAACTCGCCGACGCGTTCGAAATAGCGCGCCGGTTCCGAAGTGGCCGCGGTCAGTGCCTGGTAGGGCGTGAGGCCGGATTCGACCAGCAGCGCCAGTTCCTGGTGCACGTTGTAGCCGGAAGCGGTGGTGTCGGTCCCGAGCAGGAGGGGCGCGCCGGCGTCGCTCAGCGCCTTGACCAGCGCCATTCGCGGCGTCCGGGCGGCCTTCAGCCCGGCGCGCGCCCGGGGCAGGAAGATCTCGTACAGGTACGCCTGGAAGTAGCGCAGCATCGGCGGCGTGTAGCGGGCCTCTTCCTCGTCGAAGCCGGTATGGCGGTCCCACTCGGACTTCACGTTGTCCTGGACGATGAGGGTGGGGCAGTTCCAGGCGTCGTACCGCGCCGTCATCTCGGCGAGCTTCCGGATCTTCTCCGGGGTGCAGTAGTTCATGCCCTGGTAGACATCGGCCATGATCGGCTGGAGTCCCGCCTCGGGTCCCGCGCAGGCGATGTCGTAACCGGAGAGGTGCTCGATCGAGCGCATGCCGCGCTGGAGCGCGTACTCGACGTCGATCGGCATCGGCACGTGGCCGACGACCGGCAGGCCGACTTCCTCGGCGGCGTCGACGATCGCGTCGAAGACGGGTCTGCGCAGGGTGGAGTAGATCTTGACGAAGTCGTAGCCGGCGGCCGCCGTGTTGAACACGTAGGCGGCCGCCGCTTCACCGCTCCCGAAGGGCGTGGTGGCGGCGTGCAGGGGCGGGTTGCCGTCCATCGCGCCGAATGCGGTGAAGAGGCGCGGTCCGAAGGCCTCTCCGCGCTCGATCCGTTCGCGCACCTCGAGGTTGACCGGGCCGCCGGCGGTGTCGCGCAGGGTGGTGACGCCGAACATCACGTACTGGCGCAACTGCTGGGACTGGATGCGTTGGAGCATCTCCCACGTCTCCCCATCCACGGCCGAGGGGTCGCCCGGGTTGGTGTGGGCGTGCATGTCGATCAGGCCGGGAATGAGGAACTTGCCCGCGCCGTCGATAACCTCGGCGTCGTCGCCGCCGCACGGGGCGCCCGGTGCGCAGATCGCGGCGATGAGGCCGTCGCGTACCAGTACCGAGTGGCCCTCCAGCACGCCTTCCCCGGTCATGGGAATGACGTTGGCGTTCTCGATGCGATGTTCCGCGGCGCCGGTCTGGGCGATTAGCAAAACCAGAAGCAGAAGCGGATGATGGAGTGCTTTCATGGACGGTTACCCCGCGGGCGGCAGCAATGTCGCGTGGTCGAACAGGGCGCCGCTCTTCATGACCCGGTCGATCGCCTGCAGGTTGCCGATGTCCGCCAGCGGGTCGGCGTCGAGGACGAGCACGTCCGCCTGCTTGCCGGGCTCGATGGAGCCGACCCGGTGCGCCTGTCCGGCAACCGTCGCGGCGTTCAGGGTCGCGGCGACGATCAGCTCCGCGGGCGGTACCCCGGCGTCGCCCATGAGCTTCAGCTCATAGTGCAGGGAAGCGCCGTGCAGCAGCCCGAGGTTGCCGGTGTCGGACCCCGCCGCGAGCGGCACGCCGGCATCGAGGAGGAGCCCGGTGTTCGCTGACGCGACGGTGATGCTCGCTCCGAACATCTCCATCACCTCCGGCGGCGGCGTCGGCAGATCGTCGACTTCGTGCCAGGAAGCGATCACCTGCGGGTCGCCGCATTGCTCCTCGATCGGCAGGAGGTCGAAGCTCCGGTCGTAGATGTCCACGAAGTTCCGCTTCCAGACGGCGAGGGTGGGCACCACGACGACCCCGCTGGCCTTTGCCAGGGCCAGGAACGCCTCGTCGAGGGGAGCGTCGAGGGGCAGATGCTGCAGGCTGTCGACCCCCAGTTCGATCAGGGTGCGTGCCGGCGCAAGTTCCGTGACATGGCTGGTGACCGGCAAGCCGTGCAGCGCGGACTCGGCGACGATCGCCTCGTGCACGGCGGCGTAGTCCTGTTCGTACACGGCGAAGGGTCCGCCCAGGTAGCCGGTCTTGACCAGGTCGGCCTTCCATTCGGCGCCCTGGCGGATGGTCTCCGCGGCGCTGGCGGGGTCCGTGACCGAGCGCACCGACGTGTCGCCGTCGAACGGCGGGAAGAGGGCCTGCGCGGGCACCAGCGTGACCGGTCCGTGGGCGACGTACACATCGGGGGCGTCGGGGCGCGCGCGGGCCTGCTCGCGAACCTCGTACTCGAACCGCGGGCCGCCGACCGACACGGCGCCGGTGACGCCGGCGCACAGGTATGACGTGAGCGTGACCGGTACGCGCTGCTGCATCCAGGCCACTTCCTCGTCGTAGGGCACCAGGTGGGTCAGGTTGATCTGCCCCGGCTTGGTGTAGATGCGCCCGGATTCCATGAAGTGGACGTGGGCGTCGATCAGCCCGGGCACCAGCCACTTGCCGGCGACATCGACCGTGCTGGCGCCTTCCGGGACCGGTACGTCGGCGCGGGCGCCGGCTGCCGTGATCTTTGTTCCCTCGATGAGCACGACGGCATCCGCGAGCGGCGCCGCGCCGGTGCCGTCGATCAGGGTGGCGCCGACCAGGGCGGTGACGGAGGACTCGGCGGAGGCGGGCGCCTCGGACCGGGCAGCGCCGGCCAGCCCCAGGAACAGGACGGACGCCAGCGTCGCATAGCGTTTCATCGTGTGTGGCATGTCCCGCGCCTGAGTGGCCCGACGGAAGCTCGCGAGCAACGCATGAGACGCACGACCTCTGTCGCCTCCCCAAAGCGCCTCCCCAAGGCTGCGGTCCCCCGTGGCATGTTGCGTCCATTGTCGAAGGCGCCCACGGCGATTGAGAGGAAGCCCCATGAGTCTGTACGTACTGGCCAACTGCGAACTGTTCGACGGCGTGAACGAGACGGTCGAGGGCGGCATGCACGTCGCCGTCGAGGACGACCGCATTCGCGAAGTCTCCGACCGGCCGCTCTCGCTGGACGGCGCGACCGTCATCGACTGCGGCGGCCGCTTCCTGATGCCGGGTCTGCTCGACCTGCACTTCCACGCCTATTCGCCCACCTTCGACATGCAGGCGCTCGACCGCATGCCCAAGCCGTTTCTGGTCAGCTACGCCTTCAAGCATCTCGAAGATGCCGCGCAGCGGGGCTTCACCACGGTGCGCGACCCGGGCGGCGGCGATGTAGGCCTGTACCTGGCGGTCGAGCACGGCCTGGTACGCGGCCCGAGGGTTCTGTACGGCGGCAAGGCGCTCTCCCAGACCGGCGGCCATGGCGACATGCGCGTTGGCGTGCAGGTGGAACCCTGCAACTGCGCCTATTCCGGGGTGATCTGCCAGGTGGTGGACGGGGTGGACGAAGTGCGCAAGGTCGCCCGGGATGAACTGCGCAAGGGCGCGGATCACATCAAGGTGTTCATCTCCGGGGGCGTTGCCTCTCCCACCGATCCCATCTGGATGCCCCAGTTCACCAACGACGAACTGCTCGCCGCCGTGGAGGAAGCGGCCACCCGGCGCAAGTACGTGATCGCCCACTGCCACACCGACGACGGGGCGCGGCGCTGCGTGGAGACCGGTATCCGCTCCATCGATCACGCGACCCACGTCACCGACGAGACGGCGCGCCTGATCGCGGAGGCCGGTTCCTGTACCGTGCCGACCCTCGCTGTCGTGCATGAAATCCTGGAAAGCGGCGCCGAGGCGGGCATGCCCCAGGAGAGCATCGACAAGGTAGGCGACATGCTGGATGTCGCCCTGGCCTCCATCGAGTCGTGCCGGCGCGCCGGCGTGAAGATCGGCATGGGCACGGACCTCTTCGGCACGGAGTTCCACGAGATGCAGGCGAGCGAGATGCGCTACCGGTCCGAGGTGGACAGGCCCATCGACATCCTGCGCTCCGCGACCTCGGTGAACGCCGAGATCGCCCAGCGCGGCGACGATCTCGGGCGGGTCGCGCCCGGCTACTTCGCCGACCTCCTGGTCCTGAACGGGAATCCGCTGGACGACATCAGCATCTTCGAGCGCTACCGGGCCGAGATGCCCGTGGTCATGAAGGAGGGTGCCTTCATCCGCAATGAACTGGGCTGACGGTCGAGGCGGGAAGAGGGAGTACGTCGGCGGGACCCCGATTGGGGTCCCCGCCAGATGAGATTTCAATCAGACGATGGGAATGTTTCAATTGGACGGGGGTAAACCTTTCAATCGGACGATTACAATGTTACAAATAGCCGATGGATCGGGCCCCACTCCATCCGCGCCGTGCAGAACGCCAACTCGTCGAGGCGCTCGAAGACTCGCCGGTCGTCCTGATTCATGGCCCGCGCCAATGCGGCAAGACGACGCTCGCGCAAATGGTGTGTGCCCCGGCGACCCTGTCCCCGCGTCTCGAGGCATCCGAAACGGAAGACCGGACAGACACGCCCATCGAGCCGCCAGGGCGCGAGTACCAGTACCTCAGCTTTGACGATACAGGCATCCGCGCATCGGCGGATGCGGATCCCATGGGCTTCGTCGCGAATCTGCCCGAACGCGTCATCCTCGACGAAGTGCAGCACGTGCCGGAGCTCTTCGGTACCCTGAAACTGGAGGTGGACCGCCGCCGGGTTCCCGGCCGGTTCCTGTTGGCCGGTTCCACCAACGTCCTGCTGCTTCCCCGCCTTGCGGACTCGTTGGCCGGCCGCATGCAGATCGTGCGATTGCATCCCCTGTCACAGAGCGAGCTCCAGGCCGCGGAACCCGCTGGTTCGGGCGCCGGGCATGACTTTCTCGACAAGCTGTTCGGCGGGGAGTTCGGATTGCAGCGAACCGATCGGCTGGGCGCCCGACTCGCCGAGCGCATCGTCGCCGGCGGCTACCCGGCGGCACTGGCGCGCCCCACCGCGCGGCGGCGCGCGAACTGGTACCGCGACTACATCGAGGCGCTGGTACAGCGGGACGTTCGGAGCCTGGCACGCATCGCCGCCCTGGAAGCCTTGCCCCGGCTGCTCGGACTGGCGGCGAGCCAGTCCGCACGGTTGTTGAACGTGTCGGACCTCGCATCGCCGTTTCAGGTGAGCAGACCGACCATCAACGACTACCTCAGTCTGCTCGAGCGCATTTTCCTGCTCGAGCGGCTGCCCCCCTGGCACAGCAACCGGGCGAGTCGCTTGATCAAGACGCCGAAGCTGCACATGGGGGATACGGGCGTCGCCTGCTCGTTGCTCAGCGTCGACGCGCAGGGATTGACGAACGATGGGTCAATGCTGGGACCCCTGCTCGAGACCTTCGTGTTCCAGGAAATCCGCCGGCAGGCAAGTTGGCTGGACGAGCGTGTGGCCCTCTACCACTACCGCGACAAGGACAAGGTGGAAGTGGACATCGTGGTCGAGCGCGGCAACGCCGTGGCGGGCGTGGAGGTGAAGGCGGGCGCCACGGTGAAGGGGAGCGACTTCAACGGCTTGCGCAAGCTCGCGAGAACGGCCGGCACCCGCTTCGCCGGCGGTGTAGTGCTCTACGACGGGGAGCTTTCCCTGAGCTTTGGGGACGGGCTCTACGCCGTGCCCATCCGGAGACTCTGGGAGAAAGCAGCCGGCTGAACCAGCAGTCGCATACCATACGCGTCGAACTGAACCGCACGAGCCTGAAGCATGAAATCCACGATCAACGTCTACGAAGGCTATTCCAGCGAAGTCGCGAACGGGTACGCCCGTTCTTCGGTGCACGTTCCGGTCGACGACGGTTGCCGGATCGCCGTGGACATCCTGCGTCCCACCCGCGATGGGGAACTGCTCGACGGCCCGCTGCCGACGGTGGTGCGGGCGACCGGCTACCGGCGTGCGTACTACAAGAAGGAGAACGAGTTCAACGCCCCGAAGTACGCGCAGTTGACCGCGCATCTCCCGGTCGGCGCGCTGGTGACGGCCTACGAACAGCGCCCGGCGTGCCAGCAGGTCATCCGGTACGGATACAACGTGGTCAGCGTGGACTTCCGCGGCACGGGCGCGTCCTTCGGCGCCAACGCCATGCAGACCTGGCGCAACGCGGCCGACGTCGCGCAGGTCGTGGACTGGATCGCGCAGCAGGAGTGGGCGACGGACAGGGTGGGGATGATCGGCGGTTCCTGGGAAGGGGTCATCCAGCTCGCGACGGCCGTCTTCCAGCCCCGGCATCTCGCCTGCATCGTCCCGCAGATCCCGCCGTCGATGCTCAACGCCATCGTCGACGGCGGCCTCGCGATGTCCGGGTTCGCCCGCGACTGGTCGGAGATGCGCAAGGGCCAGGACGGGACGGACGTGGCGGCGCCGGTGGACGGCCCGGACGGCGAACGCCTGTTCGCCGAAGCGCTTGCCGGGCGCGCACCGACGTATGTGGACTCCGACGATGCGGGCATGCTCGAGCACATGACCAGCGATGCCTACGTCGCCACGATGTCCGAGGGAGCGCCGCCGCCGCCGTTCCCCGAACTCGGCCCCTTGCGCGACGTCTTCGACGAGTTCGAACGGATCAGCCGCTCCGGTGCCGCCGTCTACCTGCAGACCGGCTGGTGGGACATGACCTTCCCGGGCGAGTGCCTGGACCTCTACGAGGCGCTCACCGGTCCGAAGCGGATCATCGTCGGCCCCTGGAACCACGGCGTGCTGCCGACCATGGAGCCGCTGCGCTGGTTCGACTACTGGCTCAAGGGCATCGACAACGGCATCGCCGACGAGCCCGGGGTGATCTTCGCGACGGCGGACCTCGAGGGCCGGAGCGTCTGGAAGGGCGCCGAGCGCTGGCCGGTACCGGAGGTCGAAACCGACTCCTGGTTCCTGAACGACACCGCCAGCGGCACCCTGGACTCCGCTCTCGACGGCGGCCTGGAGCGGAACGCGGGCCCCGAGACGACGGCCGAGTACCGGGTGGACTACGAGACGGGGCTCGGCAGCCTGGGGCGCATGCGCTTCATGCTGCACGACGAGTACATCCGCCACCCCGGGCTTGCGGCGAGGGCGCTACGCTGCGCGACCTTCACGACGCCGGCGCTGGAAGCGGCCATGGAGGTCACCGGTTCGCCGACGCTCTTCCTGGAACTTGCCACGACGGCATCCGACGGCGCTCTCCACACGACCCTCGAGCAGGTCCTGCCGGATGGCCGCGCCGAGTACGTCACGGAGGGCTGGCTGAACCTGCGGCACCGGAAGGTGAGCGCGAGTCCGCGGCCCCATGCCGGACCTGCCTGGCACTCCCAGGCCGCGGAGGACCTGCTCGAAGTCCGCCCTGGCGAACGCATGACGGCCGCGCTCGAACTCTACCCCGTCTCGGTATCGATCGGCGCCGGCAGCCGCCTGCGGCTGACTGTCGCCGGCACCGACCGGGACAACCTCCACGTGCCGGAGCGCGATCCCGCTCCGGTACTCACCCTGTTTCTCGGCGGCCCGTCCGGGTCCCGGCTCGAGCTTCCGCTGGAGGATGCCGCGAGGCGTCCCGAGGGGCGCGTCATCCAGGATGCCTTTGCCGGGCAGGACCCGGGCTTCGCGTTCGCGCGGTCCGACGGCGGCTGAAACCGCCGACCGGGCCGCCCAACGGGCCGCCCAACGGGCGCTTTCACTCCAGCCTGGCGTGAGAACGGGCGAACTGGGCGTCGATGCACGCGTCGTAGATGCCCATCATGCGCTCGAACCCGTCCTGGCCGATCAACAGCGGATTCCTGCCGTCCACGCGCCCCCTGGCGTGCTGCTCGAAGTTCCCGACAAACCATGCGTGCGTGCTGATCAGACCCTCCACGCCCCGCTCCCTGCCGAGGCTCCAGAACTTGTGCAGCGAGTTGTGCATCTGGTGGAGCGTCGCGATGTCGGCCTGCAAAGCCTGGCCTCCCCACGCCAACCGGGCTCGGGTGGGGTAGGAACCGCCGGATGCGTCTGTAGCCGCACAAGGAGTGTCCCCGTCTCGAGCGCAGGAGCGGAAAATGAACGACCGACGTTATCTCTTCGTGGCAGCCGCCTCGCTAACCCTGGCGGTGCCGACGCAACTCGCCGCCGAGGAGACCCTCCTCGAGGAAATCGTGGTCACCGCCGAGCGGCGGACACAGAACGAGCAGGACGTGGCGACGGCGCTCCAGGCGTTCACCGGGGAGGGACTCGAACGCCGGGGTGCCGACGGCTTCGAGGACTACGTGCTGTCGGTGCCCGGCCTGTCGTTTCGCGACCAGGGGGCGGGTGCGACGAGGATCGCGATCCGGGGCGTCTCCAACGTGTCGGCGTCGGACTTCGGCGTCACGACGCCGGTCTCGACCGTGGGGCTGTACCTCAACGACGTGCCCATTCAGGGGACTTCGCAGTTGCCCGACCTCAACCTGTATGACCTCGAGCAGATCGAGGTGCTCAAGGGCCCCCAGGGAACGCTGTACGGGGAGGGGGCCATGGGCGGCGCCATCCGCATGACGCTGGCCCGACCGGACCCTTCGGAGTTCTCGGCGCGGGGCGAGATCATCGGCTCCTTCACCGAGGACGGAGGCTTCAACAACGCGGGCCGGGGGGTCGTCAACATCCCGATCGCCGAGGGCACGACCGCGCTCCGGATCGTGGGGACGTTCCGCGACCGCGAAGGCTTCGTCGACAACATCGCGCGGGACGAGGAAGACGCGAACTCCTCCTCGGCCCAGTCGGTGCGCGCCCTGCTCCGGTCGTCGCCGGGAGAGCGCGTGGACATCGAAGTGCTGGCGATGCTCTCGGAGATCGAGGAAGACGATTTCCCGAACATCGACTCCGGCCTCGGCGACCTCGAACTCGACTCGAGCGAGCCGCGGTTCCACGAGGGCGAATTCGGGCTCTACGCGTTGACGGTGGATGTCGATCTCGGTTTCGCCGAGTTGACCTCGGTGACCTCGCAGACGCAACTCGACCGCGAGTTCCTCGACCGGCTGGTGATCGCCACGGCCTTCTTCTCGGCGTTCGGGCCGGTGACCGGCGACCCGTTCTACACGACCACGGAGATGGAGTCGGTCGCCCAGGAGTTCCGGCTCGTCTCGGCGGGAGACGAGCGGTTCGACTGGATTCTCGGTGCGTTCTACCGCGACAAGGACCAGGTCGCCGCCGGCGGCGCCACCACCATGCCCGGGGAGCATGTGGCGCTCAACCAGACGCTGGGCTTCCTGGGTCTGCCCACGATTCCGGACAGCGCCTTTGTCGCCGGCGCCGGGGACATCGGCTTCCGGTTCGTCACCGACCGCTACGAACAGTACGCGGCGTATGCCGAGGGGGACCTGGAACTCGACGACCGCTGGAGCCTGACGGTTGGCGCGCGCTGGTTCGACGAGGAAGTGACCCTCGAGGACGAGCTGGTGTTCTATTCGATCCTGACCGTGGCCAGTTCGCCCTATCGCGTCGTCGAGGAATCGAGCTCCGACGTCCTGCTCAAGGGCCGGCTGAGCTATCGCGCAACGGACGACCTGCTCTTCTACTTCACGATCGCCGAGGGGTTCCGCTCGGGCGGCATCAACCTGCAGAGCGTCTTCCAGGTGGGCGATCTGCTGTTCGAGTCGGACGCGCTCCTGAGCTACGAACTCGGCGCCAAGACGAGCTGGTACGACGGCCGCCTGGTCCTCAACGGCTCGGTCTACTTCCAGGATTGGGCGGACATCCAGTCGAACGGGACGGACATCTCGCCGTTGACGGGCAGGCCGGTCAACTTCATCGGCAACGCGGGCGACGCGGAGGTTGTGGGCCTTGAAGCGCAACTCAGCGCGCGCCCGAACGACCGGCTCACCGTCGGGCTCACCTTCGGGTACGCGGACAGCGAACTGACGAGCGCCCTCGCGGACGCGGTGGTCGGGGCGGACCTGCCCAACGTGCCCGAGTTCACGATGTCCGCAAGCCTCGAGTACGCGTTTCCCTTCGGCGGCCTCGGCGACGGCTTCGCCCGACTGGACGTGCAGCACACGGACGACCAGTTCACGCGCATACAGCGCATCAACGACGCGACGGGCTTTCCGGTCGACTCCTATGTCATCGGCCAGTTCCGTATCGGCTTCAGAAACGAGCGCGGCTGGGGCGCCGACCTGTTCGTCGACAACCTCTGGGACGAGCGCGCCACGATCGGCCGCGGCCGTACGGCGACCGGCTCCTTCAACAGTCCTGACCGGTTCGTGATCAACCGGCCGCGCACGATCGGCATCGTCCTGAGAGTCGAGACCTAGAAGGCATGACCAGCGAGAAGCTCCTGCTCGTGGGCAGCGTTCCGTTCGAATCGGCGGAAAGTGTGCTCCGGATGGCGTCCGACATGCTGGCGGCCACCTCGACGCGATTCCGGACGGAGAGGTGCTCGACCGGCGCTTCTGAATCCCGCGGATGGCGTTTCAGGTCTTCAACGGACACGCGGCGTTCGAGACCGTGCACCGGCCGGACGCCCCGCCCGGAGGCGAACGCCTGATCCCGGCCGGCCTCGACGACGTCTGGCGCTTCCGGCTGCGCCCGGGCAACGGGACGGTGCGCTTCGACATGCCCGGGTGGCGCCTGGGTTATGCGAAGGACGCGCAGAACTCGTATGCGATCTTCAAGGCGATGAAGCGCGAGGGAAAGGTGCCGGCCAATACGCGGTTCCAGGTCTCCCTGCCCGCCGTGAACAGTGTCTGCGTACGCATTGTCGCAGGCATATGCTTGTGATATACAAGACCATCGAAGTGGTCGGAGATTGTCCATGAAAGCGACCGCCAAACTGTTCACGAACGGTCGGAGTCAAGCCGTCCGCATTCCCAAGGCGCTCGAGTTCCAAGGCGTCCGAGAAGTCGCCATCAGCCCGCACGGCAATGGCCTGCTGCTCGAACCAATCCGCAAGAGCTGGGGATCCTTCGCCGAGGATGCACCCGAGGTCGACGACGACTTCCTGTTGGAGCGTCCAGACCTGCTCGAGGGCCGGCGAGTCCGCCTGTAGCGACGCCGCCGCACACTTGGGAGTCCGGGCGTGCAATACATGCTCGACACGGATACGAGCAGCTACGTGATTCGCGAGCGCGATGCAAGGCTGCTGGCTACGTTCCAGACTCAGGCTCGCGCCGGCGCGAACGTCTTCATCTCCGCGGTCACGTACGCCGAACTGCGGCTAGGCGCACTACGGTCGCGTAGCGCGACACGGCATGCTGCCGCGATTCAAGCCTTCTGCGAACGCCTGGACGGCGTGCTCGCCTGGGGCAAGCCGGAAGCGGACGCGTTCGCCGGCATCCAAGCGCGGCTTCTTGCGGCAGGAACGCCCATCGGCAACAACGATGCGATGATCGCCGCGCATGCGTTGAGCGCGGGTTGCACGCTCGTCACGAACAACCCGCGCCACTTCGAGCGTGTTTCGGGCCTCGATCAGGAGAACTGGTTGCCCGAGGGCTGATCGCCGCGCGGACAACGCAGACCAGGGCTGGTGGGATGGGAGACGGGAACGCGGACGACACGCGCGACCGGCGACCGTTGGCTGGACAGCGGGCAGTCCGCCGTCTTGCAGGTGCCGAGCGCCGTGGTCGTCGGCGAGAGCAACTTCATCGTCAATCCAGACCACCCGGATTGTGCCGCGTTGGTCACCGGACCGATCACCGACTTCCGGAACGACCCGCGGCTTCGCGGGTAACTCCGGCAACCCACGGACACCATCAAGCCCTTGATTGGCCCCTGACGTTCCCGCGGCAGGCGCAGACTCACTCGATATGGGCGTCGAACCACTCCCGCATCGCGTTCATGCGGTAGCGGCGCAGCGCCGGCGGTCCGATCAGTTCCAGGCCGTGCGAGCAGTTGGCGAGCCGCAGCAGTTCGACCTTGCAGCCAGCGGCCTCGAGGGCCGTGTAGAACTGCTCGGCCTGCTCCATGGGGCAGCGCAGGTCGTTCTCGCCCTGGATGAGCAGCGTCGGCGTGCGGCACTTGTGCGCGTGCGCCAGGGGTGACAGCTCCCAGTAGCGGTCCGGAACCCGGTGCGGGTCGCCGCCCATTTCCAGGCTGATCAGCGCCTTGCCGGCGTCGGAGACGCCCCACATGCTGAGCATGTTGTACACGCCCTGTTCCGGCACCGCCGCCCTGTAGCGCCGGGAGTTGCCGATCAGCCAGCCGGACAGGTGCCCGCCGCCGGAGACGCCCGTGACGCCGAGCCGGTCCGGGTCGGCGATGCCCTCGGCGACCAGCTTGTCCAGGAAGGCGTCGAAGTCCTGCAGTTCCGGCTTGCCCCAGCGGCCGACGATGGCGGTGGAGAAGGCGTCCCCGTAGCCCGTGGAGCCGCGCGGGTTGCAGTAGGCCACCGCGTAGCCGGCGCCGACCAGTTCCTGGAAGTCGTCGTTGTAGCTCAGGCCGAAGCCGGCGTGCGGACCGCCGTGTATGTACAGGATCGTCCGGTAGGGCGGGCTCTCGTGCGCGGGTTTCAGGACCCAGCCCTCGACCTCGACGCCGCGGGTCACCCGGGCCGTAACGTGCTCCGCTTCCGGCCACGCGATGCGCGCCTGCCAGGCCCGGTTGTGGCGCGTCAGCGCCCGCTCCGTGCCCGACTCGAGGTCGAAGAGCGCGAGTTCCGGCGGGGCGTTGGGGGTCTGGACGGCCAGCAGCAGGGAGCGGTCGTTGCCGTCGAGGAGCGCGGTCACGCGTTCCCCGGCCACCACCGTCTCGCAGCCGCGGGCGCCGGCGATGGAAATCTTGCGGATCTGCGCCTGACCGCCGTCGGTGACCGTCATGTACACGGCGTCGCCGGCGACCAGCGACCGCCCCGGCGTGCGCGCCGCGGGAGAGTTCGTCTGGATCATGCCCCCGATCGCGACGTCGAGGTCGGCCGTGCGGGACCGGGCGCGCTTGCCGTCGATGCCGATGACGAAGAGCTGGAACTGCCGCGACAGGTCGTCCCCGGGAGGCGCGACGAAACCGAGCTGCCGGTCGTTGCACCAGAAGAAGCTCATGAACGCCTGGTCGTCGGCCACGGTCTGCGGGTTCTCGCCGGCGACGTCGACCACCCGCAGGCTGCCGCGCATGAACTCGTGGTGCTCCATGCCGCTGATCAGGTAACCGAGGCGCGTCCCGTCGGGGGAGAAGGCGAGGGCCATGATCACCCCGTCGTGACCGGTGATGGGCCTCGGCTTTCCGCCCCGGCTCGGCATCGTGTAGACGGCCTGGCCCATGTCCTGCAGGTAGCCCATGCCGTCCATGCGGTACCAACTGCGGGAGATGCGCACGTGGTCGTTCGGTCCCGGGGGTTTGGGCGGCGCGGCGAGTGCGGTGAACGCGATGGTCCGGCCGTCCGGGGAGAGATCGAACGTGCCGACGCCCTGGGGCAGGTCGGTGAGCTGTTCCGCTTCCCCGCCGTCGAGGGCGATGCGGTGCACCTGCTGCACGTTCGAGCGCGTGGACAGGAAGAGGACCGACCTGCCGTCCGGTGCGAACCGGGGAGTCGAGTCGTCGCCGGCCTCGCCGGTCAGGCGCCGGGACCGTCCGCCCCGGGTGGAGACCTGCCACAGGGAGGTGGCCTGGCGTTCTTCCTCGCCGCCGCCGTGCGTCTCGGACAGGACGTAGACCGCGGCGGCCCCGTCAGGGGATAGGGCACCGCCCACCACGTAGCGGGCCTTGTAGATGTCGTCCTGGCGCAGGGGTCGGCCGGAGGGTGCCATGGCGTGTTCCTTTGGTTCGGATGAGGCTGGGTTGTTCGTCGCGGGAGATTCCTCGCGGGAGAATAGACGCGACTGGGAGCGGTAGACCAGAACCGCGGTGTATCTTCCGCTGAGGGTGGCGCGCCCGCTGCGCGTCTGATTTGCAGGTAAAGAGCCCTCAGCCGGGGAGCGCGAGGGCGGCCCGCGCAGGGGGCACCCCTCGCAAGAAGAAGGAGCGACCGCGTGCTGCTGATCGACTGGATACTCTGCGCTGCGTTGGCCGTCGCCATCGGGGCCTGGTGGGCGACGGGCGTTGGGGCACGCCGGCGCATCGTCGTCGTGGCATCGCTCGTGGCGCTGGTCGTGGGCGTCGTAGCGGTCATGGACCATCGCTGGCAGGCGGCGGGCCCCATCGTCGTCGCCGTGCTGCTGCTGGTTGGGGCGTGGCTCGGCAAGCGCCGCGAGGGCAGGAAGCCGCTGCGCGTACCCTACGTGAGCGGTTCGCTGCTGACGATCCTGGGGGTCGCCGCGTGCGGGCCGCTGTTCGTCTTCGTGGTCACCACGCTCCCCGCTCCGACCGGCGAGCATCCGGTCGGCGTGCGGGACTTCGAGCTGGCCGACCCCGCGCGCACGGGCGTGCTGGCCGCCGGCGACGACGAGCCGAGACGCCTGCTGGTGCACGTCTGGTACCCCGCCGGAGACGTCGCGGGGCTGAGCCCGCGCCCCTACTTCGACGACCGAGAGGCCGCCACCACCGCCAGTGGACTGGGAAGCACGATGGGTATGCCCTTCTTCTTCCAATACCTCAAGCACAGTTCGACGAATTCGTACCAGAACGCGCCGCTCATGGACGGCGCGGCGAACCAGCCGGTCGTGATCTACAGCCACGGCTACACGTCGTTTCTCGGCCAGAACACGGCGCTCATGGAAGAACTCGCAAGCCATGGCTACGTCGTCTATTCCGTGCAGCACACCCACGACTCGTCGCCCGTGGTCTTTCCGAACGGCGACGTCGCGCCGATGGACCCGGCCCTGCTCCGCGAGATGCGGGAGCTGGCGGCGCAGATGCCGGAAGAGCAGGTCGCGAGCTTCGTCGGAGGCACGTTCGACGAGCGGCGCCGGGCGACCCGGGCCTACTACGAGGAGTCCGTCGCGGAGGGACAGCGCATCGCCTCCGTGAGCGCCGACGTCTGGCGGGCGGACCGCATCTTCGTGCATGACCGGCTCGAGGCCGTCGACGTGCCCGAGGACGTGGCCGGCATCGTCGCCGCCGGGGACCTCTCCTCCGTCGGCGAGATCGGCATGTCCTTCGGCGGCTCGACCACGGGCGGGGTCTGCATGGTCGATCCCCGCTGCGGGGCTGCGGTCAACCTCGACGGCGGCGATTACGACTTCCGGCCCTTCCATAGCAACATCCCCGTCCCCTTCCTCATGTTCTATTCGGACGTGGACACGGTCGCGGCCATGATCGCTGGAGACCCGGACGCCTCCGGCCACGGCTTCAACGACTTCTCCTACGAGCGCCACGAAACGGCGGGACTGCGGTCCGACGTCCATCGCCTGGTGGTGGACGACGTCACCCATCTCGGGGTGTCCGACTTCGCGCTGTTCATGCGCACGCCGTGGCGCACGCCGCTGTTCGGGGGCATCGCGGCCGAGACCATCATCGGCGCGCAGAACGACTTCGTGCACGGGTTCTTCGACCGGTACCTGCGCGGTCTCGACAACGGGTTCCCCGACGCCGAGTTCGCCCGATACGCGGGCGCGGTGCGGCCGGACCGCCTCGACGACCTGCGCGCTTGGTGGCTGGCGGCCAACCCCCTGGACCGGACGGTGCGGGTGGTGTTGGAAACCTCCCTGGGCGACATCGAAGTCGCGCTGTACCCCGAACGCGCGCCCCTGTCGGCGGGACAGTTCCTGGCCCACGTGGATGGCGGGCACTACGACGGCGCGAGCTTCTACCGGGTCACCCGGGGGTCTGGGGACAGTTCGATAGGGGTGGTTCAAGGGGGTTTGCTGGGGGAGGCGATGAACGCGGAAGGCGAGGCCATGGAAGCGTTCTCGGAGGCGGAAGCCCCCTTGCCGCCCGTCGCGCACGAGACCACCGACCGGACGGGAATCCCGAACGAACGCGGCAGCATCGCGTTCGCGCGCCTGGAACCCGGAACCGCGAACTCGGAGTTCTTCTTCAACATCCAGGACAACCCCGTCCTCGATACGGGGTACGAGGCCGAACGCCTCGACGGGGAGGGCTACGCGACGTTCGGCCGGGTGCTGCGCGGCCTGCGGGTGCTGGAACGGATGCAGCGGTTGCCGAGCGATGCCCCGACAGCCATCGAGATCCTGCAAGGGCAGATCCTGGAGGAGCCGGTGGCGATCCGGCGGGCGTACCGGGTCGAAAGCCCAGGGGACTAGAGGAACAAGGGAGTCACGGACATGCTCGACCACATCATTCTCCTCATCGCCGATCTCGAAACGTTCAAGAGCCGATTCGAAGCCGAGACGGGCCTGGAACTCACCGTCGGCGGGGCCCACCCGAGCCTCGGCGTGGCCAACCTGCTGGCCTCGGTTGGCGAGGGGGTCTACCTCGAGTTCGTCGCGCCGGACCCGGATCTCGACGAGCCGCGGGGTTTTGGCGCCAGGCTCGTCTCCTACGCGGAACCGCACATCGCGAGCTTCGCCCTGAGAACGGAAGACATGGTGGCCACGGTCGCGGCGGCGGAGGCGGCGGGCCTGTCCACCCTGGGCCCCGCCGCGGGGTCCTGGGAAACGCCGGACGGCGTCCTGCTTTCCTGGAGCGGGCTCTACCTCGTCGGGCACGACCAGGGGGACCAGGTGCCCTTCTACATCGACTGGGGCGAGACGCCTCACCCGGCGGAGACGTCCGCCCAGGGATTGCGACTCCTTTCGTTCCGCGCGGTGCACCCCGAGCCGGAGCGTCTCGCGGCGATCTATCGCGGCCTCGACATGCCGGTCACCGTCGTCGCCGGCGACGCGCCCGGCTTCGAACTCCGCATCAAGACGCCCCGCGGCGAACTGACGTTTACGTCTACCCTCGGGGAGACGATCTTCGCGCCTGAGGCGTTCACGGAGGACTGAGAGGCGCACGGTGAGACGACTCGACGCGCACATCGTTCTGCTGGTCGAGCCTCTCGGCAGGCGCCTGCACGATGCGCGCGTGCTCGGTGAACGAGGACGGCGCGTGGAGCGCCCTCTCGAACGAGGCGGTGATCGACTGATGGCCGCGGCCGTCCGCCGGCCCGGGCCAGCGGATGTCGCACGCGGCAGGCGGCCGATGTCGCACGCCGCGGAGGGTGGATGTCCCGCGCCAGGCGGGAAGATCGCCCCAAGCCACGCCCTGGCGGGGCCGCTAAGGTGGCTCCGTGAACGATCCGATCTACAGGCGGCTGTTCTCGTTCCCGCGCATGACGGCCGACCTGCTGCGCGCCGTGGGTCAACCGGGCTGGCTCGGCGACATCGACTTCGACACGCTGGAGAAGCTCCCGGCCGAGTACGTCGGCGACCGGTGGCAGCAGCGGCGCGGCGATGCCGTGTGGCGCGTGCGGTTCCGCGGCGGCTGGCTGTACCTGCTGCTGTTGCTGGAGTTCCAGTCGGAGAAGGACGCCCGCATGGCGCTGCGCAACCTGGAGTACACGGCGCTGCTGTACGGGGCGTTGGACCGGCGCGGCGAGCTCGGGCCGCCGGGCGGCTGGCCGGCGGTGCTGCCGCTGGTGCTGTACAACGGCGCGGCGCCGTGGGCGGCGGCGCTGGAGATGCGCGACCTGTTCGGTCCGATGCCGGCGGCGCTGGTTCCGCATCAGCCGTCGCAACGCTCGCTGGTTCTTGACGAACGCCGGGTGGTGGCGGACGATTTGCCGCCCGGGAACCTGCTGCGCGGCGTGGTGGGCTTCGAGCAGAGCCGGACGCCGGGCGATCTGGCGCGGGCGGCGCGGGCGCTGGACGCCTGGCTGCGGCAGCCGGAGGACGGGGACTTGGGCCGCGCGTTCCGGGACTGGCTGGCGGCGGCGGTGGAGCGGCTGGCGCCGGGCGCGCCGGTGGAGTTGGGCGAGACGTTGAGGGAGGCGACGATGACCCTGGCGGAACGGATGGGGGAGTGGTCCGTGCGGTGGCGCCGCGAGGGCGTGGCCGAGGGACGGCGCGAGGGCGTGGCGCAGGGACGTCGCGAGGGTGTGGTGGAGGGACGTCAAGAGGGCGTGGCGGAGGGACGTCAGGAGGGCGTCGCGCGGCAGCGCGCCGTGCTGCGGCGTCAGGCAGCGCAGCGTTTCGGCGAGGCCGTCGGCGGCGAGCTCGAGGCCATGCTTCGCGACACCGAGGACTGGGACCGGCTCGGCGCGGTTGCCGATCTGATCCTGAGCGCGGACGGCGGTTCGGACTTCAAGGCGCGCGTGGCCGGCGTGCTGCGCCGACCGGAGTAGGGGCGCCCGCGAGCGGCGCCTGGGCATGGCGGTCGAGTGGCGCTCGTGGCGATGAGCCCCTGTCGAGCCCGACGGCGCACCTGACGAACCTGTCGCGCTCTGACGGCTCGCGCGGATTCGACTGCACGACTACGAACAGGTCCTGATGCACCTGCACCCGCCGACAGCGACCGCCGGCGGCTATGACCCGGAGGTCTTCAGCCGCATCATGGCCCATTACTCGGAGTTTCTTCTTCAACATCCAGGACAACCCCGTCCTCGATACGGGTTACGAGGCCGAACGCCTCGACGGGCAGGGCTACGCGACGTTCGGCCGGGTGCTGCGCGGCCTGCGGGTGCTGGAACGGATGCAGCGGTTGCCGAGCGATGCCTCGACAGCCATCGAGATCCTGCAAGGGCAGATCCTGGAGGAGCCGGTGGCGATCCGGCGGGCGTACCGGGTCGAAGGCCCAGGGGACTAGAGGAACAAGGAACCACGGACATGCTCGACCACATCATTCTCCTCATCGCCGATCTCGAAACGTTCAAGGGCCGATTCGAAGAAGAGACGGGCGTGGAACTCACCGTCGGCGGGGCCCATCCCGGGCTCGGCACCGCCAACCTGCTGGCCTCGGTCGGGGAGGGGGTCTACCTCGAGTTCATCGCGCCGGACCCGGATCTCGACGAGCCGCGGGGTCTTGGGGCGAGGCTCGTCTCCTACGGGGAACCGCACATCGCGAGCTTCGCCCTGAGAACGGAAGACATGGCGGCCACGGTCGCGGCGGCGGAGGCGGCGGGCCTGTCCACCCTGGGCCCCGCCGAGGGGTCCAGGGCAACGCCGGACGGCGTCCTGCTCTCCTGGAGCGGGCTCTATCTCGTCGGGCACGACCAGGGGGACCAGGTGCCCTTCTACATCGACTGGGGCGAGACGCCGCACCCGGCGGAGACATCGGCCCAGGGATTGCGGCTCCTTGCGTTCCGCGCGGTGCACCCCGAGCCGGAGCGTCTCGCGGCGATCTATCGCGGCCTCGACATGCCGGTCACGGTCGTCGCCGGCGACGCGCCCGGCTTCGAACTCCGCATCGAGACGCCCCGCGGCGAACTGACGTTCGCGTCGGTCCTCGGGGAGACGATCTTCGCGCCGGAGGCGTTCACGGAGGACTGAGAGACGCACCGTGAGACGACTCGACGCGTACAACTACCCGGAGCGCGGGGCGGACCTCACGGGGGTCATCGAGCGCGGACCCCACCGCATCCGGTGGGCGGTAAGCGGCAATCCGGACGGCATGCCGCTGATCATGAGCCACGGCGGGCCGGGCGGGCAGAACAAGGCCTTCTACCGCACCATGTTCGACCTCGACAGGTGGCGCATGGTCCAGATCGACCAGCCGGGGAACGGGGTGTCGGAGCCCGCCGGGGAACTCGCGGAGAACACGGCCTGGCTGTCCATTGGCGACATGGAAGCCCTGCGCGAGCAGCTAGGCATCGACCGGTGGGTGGTCGCGGGCGGGTCCTGGGGCTCGACCCTGTCGATCGCCTACGCCGAGAGCCACCCGGAGCGGACCCGGGCGCTCCTGCTCTTCTGCATGTGGCTCGGCGACCCGAAGAGCCTGGACTTCTGGTTCGACTGCGGGCGGCACATCTTTCCGGAGTGCTACGCGGAAGTCGTCGCGGGGATGTCGGACGCGGAGATGCGGGACATCGGCGGCACCCTCTGGCGGCGCATCCTGGGCGACGATGCGGAGGCGGCGCGCGACGCGGCCGTGCGCCTGCACGACTACGAACAGGTCCTGATGCACCTGCACCCGCCGACAGCGACCGCCGGCGGCTATGACCCGGAGGTCTTCAGCCGCATCATGGCCCACTACATGGTCAACGACTGTTTCCTCGAGCCGAATCAACTGATCGGCAACGCTTCGCGCCTAGCCGGCATCCCGGTGATCGTCCGGCAGGGGCGTTTCGACATGTGCACGCCCCCGAGCACCGCGTTCGCGTTCCAGGCCGCGGTGCCCCACGCCGACCTGCGCATCGTCGAGAACGCGAGCCACATGCCGACGGAACACAACCTGCTGCGGGAAATCGTGAGAGCCGGCGACGAGCTTCACGATCTGCTGACCCGGTGAACGCCTCGGCCTGGACCCACAGGCTGCGGGAGCGGGTCGTCGACCTCTCCATACAGGCGATCCTGATCGTGTTCGCGGTCCTGCTCGCCCTCGGAGCCGAAGAATGGTGGGACGAGCGGGAACTCCTGGCGACCGCCGCCGAGGTGCGCGTCGCGGTGGAAGCCGAGGTCGAGGGGAACCTGGCCCAACTCCAGGACGCCGAGGCCGGACTCACCGCCGGGATCGCGGCGGTCGACCGGTTGGTGGGGTTGTTGCGCCAGGCGCAGCGCGATGGCGCTGGGCTGGAAGCGCTGCTGGAATCGCTGCTGGAATCGCAGGTGGAGGTGGACCTCCCGTATCCGAGAATCTCGACCGCGGCCTGGCGGGTGGCGCAGACGAGCCGGGCCGCCCCCTATCTCGAATACGGCTGGCTGATCGAACGGGCCACGCTGTACGACACCTTCGAGCGGTACGCGATGGTCTGGGACTGGATCGTCGAGGACGCGGCGAATGTCGCCGGCGTCGGCGAGGACGATGTGGCGGACGCCCTGCCGAAAGTGCGAAGACTCCAGGGCCACCTCGTCGTGCTTGGCCGGCTTCACGCCGCCCTGCAGGACCGGATAACGGAGCACCTGGACGGCGCCGTACCGACGCTGGCCGAGGTCGCCGCCGATGAGGGTCGCGTGCACGACCTGACCCTGCGCGACGGCCGCACGCTCGTCTACGCCGAATACGGCGATCCGGCCGGTGCGCCCGTCGTCGAACTGCACGGCGGCGGCGCCAACCATCGTTCGGGGGCCGTCTACCATCGCGACGCGCTGTCCGCGGGCGTGCGCGTGATCTCGGTCTCCCGTCCGGGGGTCGGCGGCTCCACCGGTCACGAGGGGTTCACCGTCGCCGGCTACCACGACGACTTCGTGCAGCTTCTCGATGCGCTCAAGCTCCCGCGGGTCGTGGTGATGGGCAACTCCAACGGGGGCATGTTCGCGCTCGCCCTGGCGCACGCACTGCCGGAACGCATCGCCGGCGCCATGCCCCTCAACCCGGCGACGCCGGTGTTCGACGACGAAGAGGCCTGGGCCCTGACGCCCATCTACCACCCGCTCGCCGAGTCGGGAGCCGCGGCGTGGGTGGAGGGAACACGGAGTTCGAGCGCGTCGCTCGCAACCGCCGGCGACGAGGAACTCGCGGCGTTCCGGGCGTCCGACCCCTTCGGGCAGTTTCCGGAAGACACCGAAACGGAGGTCGTGCGGGCGTACTTCGCGGCGACCGAGTTCGCATCGGACGCATTCCTCCGCGAAGTGGGATTCGTGCTGGACCGTTCCGGATGGGGTTTCGACGTCTTCGACATCGCGCCCCGGGTCGAGTTCTTCACCGGCGTCACCGAGGTCGGCACGCCCTACAACAGGGTGTGGGCGGAGAAGCTCCCCAATGCCGGCCTGCACCTCACCACGGGCGGCCACATGGGCCAGACGGCGCCCGGCACGCGCAGGGGGCTCATGGCGTGCGTCCTCGCCCTGCACGCCGGCGAGGCTTGTGCGGCCGGAGTCGACGCCCCGCCCCCCGGGGAAACGGTGCGTCAGGATTGAGTGGAGGAAGGGTTTGTGAACCAAGAGCAACTGATCCTCGGACTGGTGGGCGATGTCCTTGTCGACCGCGAGGATCCGCCGGAGGTGTTCAGTAAGGTGCAACCGGTGCTCGACGCGACCGACGTGCTGTTCGCCAACCTCGAGGGACCGTACACCGACGATCCGCACATGCCGCCGAGCGCGCCGGCGCAGGTGCTGCCGGCCGCGCGGAACCTCGATGTCTACGCGCAGTGCGGATTCGATGTGGTGACCATGGCCAACAACCACATCGTCGACGGCGGTCACGCGGCCATGCTCGACACCCGGGCGCGCCTCAACGAGCAGGGCGTGGCGACCTGCGGCGCGGGCCGCGACCTGGCGGAAGCACGGGCCCCGGCGATCGTCGAGGCCGGCGGCCTGAGGATCGCCTTCCTCGGCTATGCCTCGATCTTCCCGTCCGGCTACGAAGCCCGCTCCGCGGTGCCGGGCATCGCGCCGATGCGGGCGCACAATCTCTTCCGGGACGCCTACGACAACTACCACGCCCCGGGCTGCGCGCCCCGCGTGAAGACCGTTCCTTTCGAGGAGGACGTCGCCAACCTGCGCGAGGACATCGCGAACGCCCGGGCGCGGGCGGATCTCGTCATCGCGACCTTCCACTGGGGCGACTTCATGAAGCCGTTTCACCTCACCGACCACGAAGTCCGTACCGCCCGCTTCTGCATCGACGAGGGCGCGGACCTGGTCGTCGGGCATCATCACCACGTGCTGCGGGGCATGGAGTGGTACGCGGGCAAGCCGATCCTTTACGGGCTGGGGCACTTCGTTTTCGACCTGCGCATGGAGCTACCGCCGGACCTGCTCAGGATGGTGGGCGGCTCCGGCGAAGACCCGAGCTTCTACGGCGTCGCGCCCCGGGAAGGATGGCCGCTGCTGCCGCTGCACGCCGAGTCGCGCATGACGCTGATGGCCTGGGCAAGCGTGGAGGCGGGCGGCATCACCGGCATCGGCTTCGTGCCGTGCATGCTGCGCCCGGACGGCCTGGTGCATCCGGTGCAGCCGAGTTCACCCGAGGGGAAGGAGGTGGTCGCGTACGTGCAAAAGGCGTGTGACACCCAGAAGCTGCACGCCCGCGTCGTCCCCGCGGAGATCGAACTGGGCGGATGCGCGACGGTGCAGGTCGTTCCCGCGGAGTCCTGAGGGTCGGGCTGAGGGAAATCGGGTGTCCTGCGTCCTATCCTTGTCGGAGCGAGATCCGCAACGCGTATGACGGAGAGATCATGCACCTGAACAGATTCATCCCGCGGGACCTGGCGCTCGCGGCACTGCTCGCCTTCACGCCCTTCGCCGTTGCTTCGGCCGAGGAAGACGACGACGCGCCCGTGATCGAAGAAATCGTGGTGACTGCGCAGAAACGGGACCAGTCGCTCATGGAAGTCCCCATGTCGGTTTCGGCGCTCTCGGCGGACGATGTCGCAACGATGGGGGCCGTCAATCTCGCGGACATCCAGTTCAAGGTCCCGAGTCTGTTCATCAGCAGCCTTGGCGGCATCGTTGAGACCATCCGGGTTCGAGGGATCTCGCCTCCCGGCAGCCTGCTGCCCACCGTCGGTCGTCTCGTTGACGAGATGACGATCAACGCCGAGACCACGGGCTACGGACTCTCCTTCCCCCTTGTCGATATCGAACGCGTCGAGGTGCTCAAGGGACCACAGGGCACCCTCTATGGCGAAGGGTCGATCAGCGGCACCGTCAAGTACCTGACGCGCAACCCGACCCCGGGAGAGATTGACGGCATCTTCGAACTAAGCGGCCGTTCAGTCGATGATGGCGGTGATGGCTATCGAGGCTGGGTCGCCGGGAACCTGCCGTTTGGTTCCGACGTGTTCGGAGTGCGGCTTGCGGCGTTCTTTGAAGAAACCCCGGGCTGGGTCGACAGCACTTTGTTTGGCGATGACGCCAATACGTCGGATCGCTGGTTGATTCGCGCCAAGGCGGTGTTCACGCCGAGTGATCGATTCACCGCCAGCCTCATGTGGGAGACACAGGAAAACGAGATTCCACTGCTCGGATACAGCGATCTGAATTTCCAATCGACGTCTTACTATCCCGTTCCAAGTGAAACGTTCTATGACATGGCGAATCTGGTGCTCAAGTGGGAGCTGGACAACTTCTCCATCACGAGTTCAACCGGTTACCAGGACCGCACTGTAATTACCGCCTTTGATATTTCTCCGTACAAGGCCTTTGTGGAGATGTTTTTCCCGGGTTACACGGACTGGGCTCCCTTGTTCGGCAACGCCATCGCCGTACCGAACTACGTCACCAATATTGGATATTGGCTTGACACTGTGGTTGAAACGCTTACCCAGGAGGTAAGGGTAAACGCGAATATCTCCGACGATTGGCTGCTGACGGCGGGCGTGTACTACAAGGACTCAGAGCATTTCGCCCCGCTGGTTTCCGACTACTACCCGGATCCAAACGTCCTGCCCGTTCAAGCGCTCGAGGGCTACCTGCTTATCGAAACGGAAGCACTGGCTTACTTCGCCGAGGCTGTGTTTTCGTTCACCGATCGTCTGGAGGGCACGCTCGGCGTTCGCCATTACACCGATGAGCGTGCATCGGAGAATATCGTGTCTCTGTTTGGAGGTCCGCTTTCGGTGGTCGACGGCCTTGACAATGATTCCACCGTGGCGAGGGTTGTACTCAAGTATGAAGTCAACGATGATCTCATGACCTATGGCAGCTTCGGCCAGGGTTTCAGGTCTGGCGGTGTGCAGTTCTTCGACTCCGAGGCCTCGCTCGGCTTGCCGAATACGTTTGATCCAGAAGATCTCTCTACCTGGGAAGTAGGGGCCAAAGGAGTACTGGGTGACGGAGCCTTCAGATACGAAGTCGCGGCCTTCTTCATGGATTACGAGAACATTCAAATTTACTTCTCGAATCCACTTGGTATACAAGCTTTCGCCAACGGTGGCGCGGCCGAGGTGCGCGGACTCGAGTTTCAGGGCTCACTTCGCTTTAGCGAGAGATTCTACCTCGAGGCGAGCTACGGGCTTAACGATGGGGAGTATACCGAGGATACTCTGACGCACATGGCCGGTGAACCCATGGACTCGGTGCCGGAGTTTACGTACTCCATTTCGGCGGATTATACCTTCGGACTCCCCGCGGGATTCACGGGTCATGTACGCGCCGATTACATGGCGTCAGACGACACCGAAGTCAATATACGCGGGTTTGGCTATCCTAATGAGAGCGAGACGAACGATGGTCTGGTGACGCTGAACTTGCGCGTCGGGGCAATGAGGGAAACCTGGAGCGTCCATTTCTTTGTCGATAATCTCACGGAAGAAGAGAACGTACTTACCCGACCCATCGGAGCCCTGGCGGAGTTCTATCTGCAGCAGCCGCGGACGATCGGCATCAGCGTCCGGGGAGGCTTCTAGGAGGGAGCCTTGCCCGGCGCGGCGCCCGGATCAGCCCCCGGGAGGCGGATCGACGAGCGCCTTGAGCGCGTTCAGTTCGTCCTGGAACCGCGTGCGGTTGTCCTCCAGGTAGGCTTCCCGGTCGATCGCCGGGCTGCCGGGCGGTGCCTGCTGCTGGCTGTAGACGTGGTACGCGACGCGCGTACCGCCGTTCGCCGGGGTCAGTTCCCACGTCGCGAAGCCGATCAGCGCGCCGTCGAGCGCGTTCAGCCGGATGGTGCGCCGGGCCGGCGGGTCGAACTCGACGTTCGAGACGTGGAACAGGGGGGTGTCGGGGTCGTTCGGCATCACCGCCTGGAAACGGTGTTCCGAGCCCTCGACGGGCACCAGTTGCGCGCCCGCCTTCCAGGCGTCGGGTTCGACGATGTGCGGCCAGATGCGCTCCGCCGGAGCGGCGATGGTGACGGCGTTGTGGGTCACCAGGCTGAGGTCGACCGGCGCCTCCGACGCGGTCTGCGCAACGGCCGAAACCGCTGCCGCCAGCAAAAGGCAGGCAGTCGCCCGCTTCAATGGGTGCTTCATGCTGCTTCCTCCAGCCGGTTGCGGTGGAACTCCCCACCCTTCATCACCACGGGAATGCCGGCCCCGTCGCGCTCCAGGACCTTGAGGTCCTCGAGCGGGTTGCCGTCCACCACGAGCAGGTCCGCGTAGGCGCCCTCGGCGATCTCGCCGATGTCGCCCGTGGCGTCGAGGATCTCGGCGTTCACCGCCGTGATCTGGCGCAGGATCTCGAGATTGCTGAAGACCGGTTTGCGCAGGCCGAACTCGATGCACTGCATCTTCTGCAGCGGCGCCCCGATCAGGTCGGTGCCGAAGCCTACCCGCACGCCCGCGGACTTCATGTGGCGGAGCCGGTCGACGGCTTCGTCCTTGACCGTGTCGAGCTTCGCGAGGGATTCCTCCGGGTAGCCGAGTTCCCGGCCATGGTCGACCAGCGCGGCCATCACGGCCAGGGTCGGCACGATGCTGGTGCCCGCCTCCGCGGCCATGGCGGCGGTGTCCGGTTCGATCAGGGTGCCGTGCAGGACACCCGGTGGTTCTCCACTTCCTCGACGATGGCGCGCACCTCGTCGTCGGAGAACTGCGTGCCCTCCAGGGGGTCGGAGGTGGTGGAGACGCCGCCGGAGCCCTCGCAAGAAGAACACGATCATGCCGTTCCGCTCCCGAAGGGGACCCCCGGATGGACGCAGCGGGGCGTCGTCGCCCTCACAGGAGCGGCCCCGGCGCATTGGTCACGGTGACGTCGCGCGGCGGCTCCATGCCGTGCAGGTGCCTGACGAAGTAGTCCCAGGTGCGTTGGATGACGTAACCCTCGCCGGCGGCGCCGTGGGCGCGGTTGGGTAACGCGAGCAGGTCGTAGGGCTTGTTGGCCGCGACCAGTGCGTCGATCAGCCGGAAGACCTGCACCGGAGGCACGTTTTCGTCCAGGTCGCCATAGATGAGCAGGAGGTGCCCGTTCAGGTTCCCCGCGAGCGCGGTGATGTCCAGGGGTGCCCAGTTGGCCGGGTATGCGTCGGGCGCGGTGCGCTCAGCGGAGCCGTCCTCGTAGACCGGCGCGCCGGTCATCGCCTCGAAGCCCGGGTAGATGGCCGCGTAGTCGTAGACGCCCGCCCCGGAGACCGAAACACCGTAGAACGCGGGACGGCTCAGGATGGCCTGCGCCGCGAACGTGCCGCCCCAGGACCAGCCGTAGACGCCGGCCCGTTCGAGGTCGATCTCCGGGTGTTGCCCGGCCAGGTGCCGGATGGCGGCGATGTGGTCGTCGATGCCGACCTGGGTGAACTCGGTGTAACCGGCGTTCCGGAACGCGTTGCCGCGTCCCGGCGTGCCGCGCGCGTCCGTGACGGCGACGGCGAAACCGAGGCGCGCCAGGGCGCTCTCGCCCACGGGGTTCCTGCCCAGGTGCGCCTCCATGAAGTTGCGCGGCGCGACGTAGACCTGCGGACCGCCGTACGCGGAATCGATGACCGGGTGCCGGCCGCCGGGCAGGGCGCGTGCCGGGGCGTAGTAGACGGTGGCGATGTCCGTTTCGCCGTCGGCGGCCTTGACGAGCCGGCGCACCGGCGCCTGCCAGCCGGCGGCGTAGAGCGCACCCGCATCGGCCTGCTCCAGCTCGGCGACGATGCTGCCGTCCCGGGTGGAACGCAGGACGGTGACCGGCGGCCGGTCCACGGTGGACCAGGTGTCGATGAGGAGGCCGAGGTCCGGCCGCACTAGGGGTTCGCCGGGCGCGGTCCCGTACAGCACGGTGAACAGCGGAATCGGCTCCGCCGGGATCATGTGGTCGGCGTCGTCGGGCGTCAGCAGGAAGACGTCGCCGCCAACCTGCGCGGCCCGTTCGAGTGACGCGCGGTACAGGTGCCGGAAGTAGGGGTCGCGCCCGGCTTCGCGGCCGCCGGCGGTGAAGTAGATCTCCCGGGCCTCCTCGTCGAGCGCGTGTATGTCGAACACCGCCCATGCCCCGGAGGTGATCGCGCCCTTGAGGTCCCCGGACTGCGCATCGTAAAGGTACAGGTGCCCCCAGCCGCCCCGGTCGGAGTACCAAACGACCTCGTCGCCGTCGCCGAGCAGACGGATGTTGGGCCGGTTGTACATGAGCGTGTTCGTCTCGAGGCGAACTTCGGACGTCTCCTCGATCACGGGCGTGGCCTCGCCCGTTGCGAGATCCACGCGCAAGAGCGCGGCGGACTGGGCATCGGCGGTGGCGACCACCATGAACGCCTGGTGGCGGGCCGTGCTCCAGCCGAGCACGCCGGCGTCGAGGAGGCTGTTCACCCGGTGCCCCTCGGGCAACGCAATGGGCACGCTGGCGCCGGTCTGGATATCGATGGCAAAGAAGTCGATCCCGAGGGTGTCGGCATCCCCGGCGATCGGCATGCGCACGTTGTGCACCGAGGGCCGGCGCGACCCGTCCGTCGGCACCCACTCGACGAAGGGCATCGCCGGCAGGCGCCGTTCGTCGATGCGGGGCGCGATCAGGTAACGGCTGTCGGGGGACCAGGCCGTCATGTAGGGCGGCAGCGGCCAGTCCGTCTTCCTGCGCGGTATGGTGATCAGCGAGGTGTCGGGCCACTTGCCGTAGGAGAGGCCGGGCGACCCGTCGGCGGTCAGGGCGCGTTCGTCGCCGGTCTCGAGGTCGATGGCGTGGAGATTGTCGTCCCGCGCGAGGACGGCGGTACGGCCGTCTGGGGAGACCAGGTGGTCTGCCTGCGTGTCCGCGCCCGGCGCCGGGGTGCAGGACAAGGGCTGCAACGTGCAGGTCACGCGCTGCGATTCGGCGCCTGCACCCACGTCGGCTTCCAGGCTCGTGAGATCGTCCGCCAGCGTCAGCGTCCCCAGTGGAAGGCTGCCTGCATCCAGAGGTCCTTCAAGGTCGAGCGCCTCGCTGATGGCGACCGCCGCGGCGTCGTGGTCGAAGGCCGGGGTCTTCTCCCCGTTCCCGGCATCGAAGACGACGTACTCGTGCCCTGCCCCGGTATCCCGCCGGTACCAGAACCGCCCCGTGTCGCCCAGCCAGTGCGGTTGGACGCGGGCGTTCTTCACGAGGCCGGCGACGTTCCCTTCGAGCAGCGCCGCGGCGGCGGTGTAGTCGGCCGCCGTCAGCGGCCCGGTTTCGGGTTGGACGCCATCGGCCCGCTCGGCCGGCGCGCAGCCGGCAAGCGAAAGGACGAAGAGTCCTGCAAGGGAGGGAACTCGGAAGGAAGGTCGTGCGTACACCGGGCGAGTCTCCTCTGGCTTACGCGGCGGTGATTTCGACGCCATGGTCAGCGATGCGGCTCTCGAGACCGGCTCCCAGGTAGCCTGCGGCGTCGCCGTTGTCTTTCAGATGCGCGTCCATGTGGGCGAGGAGCAGCGCTTGCATGACGGCGTGCGCCTTGTCCGTGGCCAGCATGTCTTCGTGATGTCCCACCGTCTGCAGCATGACCTCGACGTCGAGGCCGGGTACGAATGCGCCGTCGGCCCTCAACTGCTCGACGAACGCGTCGTGCCGCTCCTCGCAATGCTCGACGAACTGGAAGTGACCGATGTCGTGAATCTCGACCATCCGCTTGGGTTCCGGCAGGTCCCGAAACAGGGCGCGCATCGCGTCGATCAGGACCAGCGCGTCCCGGTCCCCGGCGACCACCAGGGTGGGAACCGCTCTCGGCCAGGCATCGAGATCGAGTACGGCCCTGTTGTCGGCCATGCCGGGAGAAAGAGGGCTGTCGCCCAAACCGGGCGTCAAGGGGACGGCCGCGGAAAAGCGGTCGTCCTCCTGCAACATCATCAACGTCGTCCAGCCGCCGAAACTGACGCCCGTGAGGCCGATCCTGTCGGCGTCGAACATCACGTCGTCACCCGCTGCGCCTCCGGTCAGCCGGTCCGTCACGAACCGGATGTCCCGGGGACGCGACTGCCGCACCTGCGCCAGGTCGTATTCGTCTCCCGGCAGGACGACCTTGTTGTCATCCGGATGAATCGGCGGCCGCGACGACATGGCCATGGCTGGCGAGGTGGGTCGCCAGAAAACCGGCGCTGAAGCGTGAATCGGCGCCGCCGTGGGAGTAGATGACGAGCGGAAACACGGCATCCCGCGGCGTTGCGTCGCGGACCGCGGCCTGACTCCTGGGTCGCCAGGGACTCGGGGGCTCGAAGGAGATCACGTCCTGCGTGTCGGCCGCGAGATCCTGCCCCCGGTGGTCATCCGTCGCCGGGAACCAGACCTCCAGGGGAACATGTCGTCCGTCGTCGTCCAGGTCGACGTGCCTGACGCCGACCGGGAAGTCGCCGCGCGGAAAGGGATCGTATGGCATGGGGCTTCCTCCTCTCGCCCCGAACAGACGCAGTTCGGGACCGGCCCCCACAGCGCGGGTGACGCGGGGTAGGGGTGGCGCGGGGTCGGCGCGTCCCTTACGTTATGGGCATGCGCGTCAGCCGAAGCGACATCGAAGCCTTCCACGCGGACGGGGCGATCGCCCTGCGCGGCGTGGTGGACGCGGCATGGCTGGGGGTTCTGGCCGACGCCATCGAGGACGACATCGCGAACCCTGGGTCCTTCTATCACGGCTACGAGCCGGAGGACGGGCAGGGCCGCTTTCACGGGAACGTGCGTACCTGGGAGTTCCACGACGGCTTCCGGCGTTTCTGCTTCGAGTCGCCGCTGCCGCGGATGGCCGCGGAGATACTCCGTTGCCACAAGATCAACCTGCTCTACGACCAGCTCTTCGTGAAGGAACCGGGCACGCTCAACCGCACCCGCTGGCACAACGACCAGCCCTACTGGCCCGTCGACGGGCACCAGATCCTGTCGTTCTGGGTGGCGCTCGATCCCACCTCCGCCGGAACGGGTGCGGTGGAGTTCGTGCGCGGCTCGCATCGCGGGGGACGGTTCTACCAGCCGGAGGTGTTCGGGCGCACCGGCCTCGACGGCTACGAGAGCAACCCGGACTACGAGCCGGCGCCCGATGTCGAGTCGGCCCGGGGCGACTACGACATCTTCAGCTTCGATCTCGAACCCGGCGACGTCTACGCCTTTCATGCCCTCGTGCTGCACGGCGCCGGCGGCAACGCCAGCGAACGGGTGCGGCGGCGCGGCTATGCGGTCCGCTACACCGGCGACGACGTCACGTATTCGAGCCGCCCGGGCACCAACAGGGACTTGCGGAACGGCACGCTCAGGGACGGCGACCCCCTGCACAGCGCGCAGTACCCGCTGGTGTGGGAGGACGGCGCGGAGGACGGGGCTTGACGCTTTGTATCTACACTGGATACACTGCTTGTCCGCCAATCGCCGGGGCGAGAGGTGCGCGTCGAAACAGAGATCAAGAAGTGGGGCAATAGCCTGGCGTTGCGGGTCACCGGCGCCATGGCGGAACTGCCACGATTCGAGCCGGGCATGCGCGTCACGGTGGATGTCGACAACGAGGGCTTTACGGTCAGGCGCGCGGCCGGCAGCGTTCGCTCCTTCCGCTTTCCCGAAAGCGAGAGCGTACTGCTCGAGGGCATGACGGCGGAGACCGCCCACGCCGACCTGCTCGCCGATCCCACGGACCGCGAGCTCGGCCTCTAAGTTGGCCGGCGACGACTATGTCCCGGACCGCGGGGACGTGGTCTGGCTCGATTTCGAGCCGACCCGGGGCAAGGAGATCGGCAGGTACCGCCCGGCACTCGTCCTGAGCAGCCGGGACTACAACCGCCGGACAGGCCTGTTGATCTGCTGTCCGATCAGCACGAGCGTTCGGGGCGGCTCAACCGAGGTGCCGATAGGCAACCTCGAGCGACCGTCCGTCGTCGCCGCGAATCTGGTTCAGACACTGGCGTGGCGGGAGCGGAAGGCGAAGAAGATCGTCGCCGCCACGCCAGAGGAGTTCCGGGCCACGTTGCTCAAGTTGCTGCCCCTGGTGGGGGCCCTCGATGTCCTCGGCGAATGAACCGTTGACCCCTCTTTCCGCCGACCGTCGTCGGTAGCGACCGAGATCCCTGTCACGATCACGTTCGCGCGCTCCCCCTACGATTGGCTGCCCCACACCTGCCCGAAGACGCGCAGGAAGTTCCCGCCCAGGATGCCCCGTATCTGATCGTCCCTGTAGCCGTGAGCGACCATCAGTTCGGTCAGCGGCGCGATGACGGACGGGCCGGCGATGGCCAGCCGGTTCATCGGCGGATACTGTTCCTCGCCGTAGAGTTCCGTGTACTGCGGGACCACGTTCTCGACCGGCAGCGGTTCGTCCATGAGGGGTACGTGGTCGAGGCCGAGCCCGACGTGCCGGTCGCCGACCAGTTCCGCGACGTAGTCGACATGCCGGAACATCCGTTCCGCGGAAGGATCGTACAGCGCCTCCGACAGGAACAGCGAGACGCCGTTGATGCCGATCACGCCCCCGGTGGCGGCCGCCGCCCGGATCTGGCCGTCGCTGATGTTGCGCTCGTGATCGCGCAGCGCCCGGGCGGAGGAGTGGGAGAAGATCACCGGCGCCGTCGAGTGCTCGCACATCTCGAGGGTCGAGCGCTCCGACATGTGGCTGCCGTCGCAGACCATGCCGACCCGGTTCATCTCGGCGACGAGGGCGCGGCCGAAGTTCGACAGCCCCGGGTTGTCGTGGTCGTGACTGCCTCCGGAGGCGAGGTTCTTGTCGTTGTAGGCGAGCAGCATGTGCCCGACGCCGAGCCCGAACAGCACCTCCACCAGGTTGATGTCCCCTTCGAGGGGCGTCGATCCCTGGAAGTTGAAGTTGACCCCCAGCTTGCCCTCGGCCTTGGCGCGGGCCACGTCCGCGACGTTCCGCACGAAGACGTACTCGTCCGGCCGTTCCAGGAGGTAGCGCCGGTTCGCCGCGAGCACGTGCAGCATCTGGCCGGTGGTCTTGGTGAAGTCGGATCCCGCCGTCATGGACAGCCAGGTGACGTTCGCCTTCTTGTACTTCGCGATCCAGGTGTCGTAGCCGACGGGCTGCATCGAGATCGCGTGAATGGGCGAGTTCGCGCCCGTCAGGTCCACGATCGGGCTCTCGGCGAGCAGCCTCAGCGTTCGCGCCGACAAGGCGGGGACCGACGCGGCGGCCCGTACCGGCACCGCCCGCGGCAGCAGCGTCAGGCCCGCCGCGGTGAGGACAAGTTGCCTGCGATTCATGACGCCTCCGATTCGCCCCCGTCCCGCGCCGTCAGCCCCGCGGCAGGTGCGGCCCGTAGAGATAGAGCAGCGCGTCGTTGATCGCCGGGGCGAGAATCGTCGTATGCGTGTGGCCCGGGTACATCTTCGATGCGAACGTGAGCCCGTCGTTCGGCGTCGAGTTGAGCACGCTGACGAGGCTGTTGTAGTTGCGCCCCATGTCCTCGTAGAACGGTACGCCGCCGTTGGCCTCCATGGCGCCGAACGAGAGGTACATCTTGGTGTCGTGCACGAGTTCGCCCTCGAGCAGCTTCCGCACCTCCCCGATGTAGTCGACGCCGGTGGTGAACAGCCCCGGACTGCCCAGGAAGTACTTGTCGAACAGCTTCGACTGGCGGCGGAACGCATGAAAAGTGAACGTGCCGCCGTAGGAGTCGCCGAGGATCCCGGCGGGCCGGTCGCTCACGTCGTAGCGTGCGCGAATGAGCGGATCCAGCTCTTCCTCCAGGAAGCGCAGGAAGTTGTCCGCGCCGCCGATGGTCTGCTCCGGGGGCAACTCGCCGGGCTGCAGGGGCGTCGCCAGGTCCGTGTGGGTGTAGTCCCGGGTGCGGGCGTTGGGCTGGTCTTCCGGGTAGTCGACGCCGACCATCACCAGGGGCGGGAAGCCGGGTTTGACCAGGTCCACGAGCTGCAAACGGGCGATGGACACCGCGATCGCCAAGGCCCAGGAACCGTCCAGCACGTAGACGAGGTCCGGCGGGGGCAGTTCCTCGGTTCTGCCGAGGAGCTGCAGGAACTCCGTGTCGGGTTGCGAGACGCCGACCGCCAGGCGGTCGCCGACCGCCTCGGAGTCGATGACGAAGCTCTCCGATCCCCGGAGCGGCCAGGGCCCGTTCGAGGGAGTGACGTTGGGGGCATCGGCGGCCCGTGCGTCCAAAGTGCCGGGAATGGTCGTTGCCGCGGCCAGCGTTGCGGCCCCGGAAAGGAAATGTCTGCGCTGCATCGTCGTCTTCCGATCGTCGTCAAATTGCCGCCAAGGGGTTTGGCGGTCCGCTTGCCAAGGACGCAGTGGGCTAAGCTCGTCCTCAATACAGACTCCGCAACCGCCAGTCGGGAGGCGCCGCTTTCATGAACGTCCGGAACCGCGGAGACATGTCGCCCCGTCTCGAGAAACTGCTCGCCGAGGCGGTCGTCTGGGACAACCACGCCTGCATGCCGGTACGGGCCGGCGACGTCTCGTTCCTCGACGACCTCGAACGGCATCGGCGGAGCGGTGTCTCCTTCGTGAGCCTCAACGTCTCCTTCGACCACTTTCCCTGGCACTTCGGGTTCAAGATGCTGGCCACCTTCCGGAGCTGGATCCAGCGGCGCCCGGAGCGCTACCTGCTGGTCGACCGGGTGAGCGACGTGCATCGCGCCAAGCGGGAGGGCAAGCTTGGTGTCGCCTTCGACCTCGAAGGCGCCGTGGCCGTCGACGACCTGCCCGAACTGGTCGAACCCTATGCCGCGCTGGGCGTGAAGTGGATGCTGATCGCCTACAACCGCAACAATCGCGTCGGCGGCGGTTGCCAGGACGACGACTGCGGCCTCACCGACTTCGGGCGGCGCGTCATCGACGAGATGAAACGCGTGGGCATGGTGCTCTGCTGCAGCCATACCGGCTACCGCACGGCGCGGGAGGCCATCGAGTACTCGACCAACCCGGTGATCTTCTCCCATTCCAACCCGCGCGCCCTGTGGGACCACGAGCGCAACATCCCCGACGACCTGATCGAGGCGTGTGCCGCGAGCGGCGGTGTGGTCAACGTCAACGGGATCGGCTTCTTCATGGGCGACAACGACAACTCCACCGACGCCATCGTGCGCCACATCGACTACGTCGCGGACCTCGTGGGCCCCGAGCACGTCGGGCTGGGGCTCGATTACGTGTTCGACGCGTCGGAGCTGGACGACCTGATCGCGGCCGATCCGGAGCTGTTCCCACCGGAGAAGGGCTATCGAAGCGGATTGCGCATGGTGGAGCCGGAGCGGATACCGGAGATCGCCGAGCGGCTGTTGACGCTGGGTTGGGACGACGGCGCGCTGCGCGGACTGCTCGGCGGCAACAACATGCGCGTGGCGGAACAGGTGTGGACGTAGGGAGGATTCTTATGCGGCGATTGGTGTTGGCTGGGGCGGTGATGCTCGGCATGACGGCGCCGGCGATGGCCGAGGCGGGGCAGGCGCTAGCGCACGACGGCTCCTCGATCTACTTCGAAGTGCACGGCAGCGGGGAACGGTTCCTGTTCCTGGGGCCCGGCACCGCGGCGGCCCGGGCGGCGGCCTTGCCGGGGCAGGAGTTGATGCCCGAGGTCTTCGAGCTCATGGCCGGGGCGAAGCAGGCCTACATCGACGCCCTGGGCTCGAAGTACCGGCTGATCTTCATCGAGTATCCCGGCGTCGAACCGAAGCTCTATACCCTCACCCCGTCGGCCGTCGCGCGCGACTACCTGGCGATCGCGGATGCGGCCGGCGCCGCGGAGTTCGCCTACGCGGGGTTCTCGTGGGGTTGCGTCACCGGTTTGCAGTTGGCCCTGCGCACCGACCGGCTGACCGCGCTGGTTTGTGGCGGCTTCCCGGTGATGGACGGCATCTACGATGACATGCTCGCGACCACCCGCGCGATGTCCGAGGGTCCGGCCTCGCTGTACGGCCTCGAATCCGATGCGCCGGAGAACGGTCGGCAGTTCCTGACCTACTACGAAGGCCTCCGGAGCTTCGACGACCGGGCGATCCAGGGCGCGCTCGACATGCCGCGGCTGACCTGGATCGGCGACCAGGACCTCCCCACGCTGAACGGCGAACCCCTCACCCACATGGGCGAAGCGATCATCCGCAACCGCGCGGAACTCGAAGCCGCGGGTTGGGATGTCAGGATCATTCCGGGCAGGAACCACCTGGACGCCGCCGCGCCGGACGTGCAGGTTGCCGTGATCGACGAGTGGCTGTCGGGAGTGTTCCGGTAGCGGCGTCGAGTGGTTCCGTAGCCAGACTGACCGGAGAGCGATGATGAATGCACGAACACGCACGGCCGCGGTCGCCGGCGTGCTCGCCTGTTGCGCCGCGTGGGGCCAGCAGAACCAGCTCCTGGTGGAGGGCGCCCACTACGCCATGACCCAGTTGCCGGCCATGCAGTACCGGGCGGAGGGCTACGACTACGACCACGAGGTGCTTGTCGCGTTGCCGGCCACCTATGACGCGTTGCCCGACAAGCGCTACCCCGTGCTCTGGGTCATGGACGGCGCGCTCCTGTTCGACATGACGGTGGGCCTGGTGGGTTTCTACGCGGCGGGCAACCGCATCCCGGAACTGATCGTCGTGGCGGTGGGGCATCCCAGCGAAGAAGGCCTGGCGGGGCTCGCCAAGCGGACCGTCGACCTCTTTCCGCCGGGGTCGTCGGTGTCGGAACCCGGGCCGGCCCTGGATTACATGCGCGAGGAGATGGCCCAGTGGGGCGTCGACCCGGACGCGGACATCTTCGCCAACGTGAAGGGGGATGCGTTCCTCGCCTTTCTCATCGACCGGCTCCGCCCGGCGCTGGCGGAGCGGTACCGCATGGCGGACGACCACGCCCTGCTCGGTCACTCCGCGGGCGGCGCGTTCACCGGCTATGCCTTGCTGGGGCGTCCGGGCGGTTTCGACCGCTACATCATCGGCAGCGGCACGAACGGGCTCAGCCTGACCATGGAGGCGGACTACGCCGCCGGCCACGACGACCTGCCGGCCCGGGTTTTCGTGGGCGCCGGCGACCTCGAGGTCAACAACCTCCCGATGTCGGCGCAGCGCATCGTCAGCCGGACGGTGCTGTTCGCGGAAAACCTGCTCCTGCGCCGATACCCGTCGCTGGCCCTGCAGACACGGCTGTATCGCGACCGGGACCACTTCGACGTGTTGCCGATCATCATCGGGGACGGCCTGAAGTGGGTGTACGCGGATGCCGCCGAGGAACTCGAGCCGCCGCTCTATTGATGGACGAAGCACGATGAAACCTCAGACACGATCCGTCGCCGTCTCGGCGTTTGCCTTCTGGTGGGCGGTCGGTGCCTGCGCGGCGGACAGCGACGACGCGCGGCAGGACCCCGCCGAATTCGAGTCCGCGGCGCTGATGGCGCTCGTGAAGAACCTGCGTCCGGAGGCCCACTGGATCGGCGGTGAAGACCGGTTCTGGATGAGGCAGGAGACCGGCGACGGCACCCGTTTCGTGGTGGTGGATGCTGCGTCGGGCGAGAAAGAGCCTGCATTCGATCACGCCCGTCTCGCAGCGGCGCTTGCCGACGCCGGACTCGCGGAGGCCGATGCGGACAACCTGCCGATCGTCTCGCTCGGCCTGGACGGCGACGGCTTGGTCGTCACCACGGCGAGCGGCGTGTTCGCCTGCTCCGCGGATGCCGCCGAGTGCGCGAAGGACGAATCGCTGCCGGCGTCGCCCGCCGAGCGCCCTTCTCCTGACGGTACGCGCACCGCCTTCGTCCGCGCCGCCAACCTCTGGGTCCGGGACCTGGATTCCGGTGAGGAGACCCAGCTCACCACCGATGGCGAGGACGGTTTCGCCTACGGACACCTCGGTTTCGAACTGAACCGGATCCAGCGCCGCCGGTCCGGCGAACCGGCGCCGATCGTCTCGGTGAACTGGTCTCCCGATAGCCGCTACGTTGCCGCCATGCGCGTGGACCTGCGCGCCGTGCCGAAGCGCTCCTACATCAAGGAGCACCTGCCCCCCGATCTGCCCTTCACCGCCGTCCATCTCGACCGGGTGCTAGTGGCGGCTGAGAAGACGGCGCCGCCGAGGGAGATCGCTGTCATCGACACGGAGACCGGCCGCACCGTGCGGGCCGACATCGACCCGGCGCGCCTGCAGGACTTCGCGCCCATGCACTTCGGGGCGAACGTCCTTTGGTGGAACATGGAGAATGGCGAACTCTTCTTCGTGACGGCGGACCATGGGGGCCAGACCTACGGCATCGCCGCCATGGACCTCAAGACCGGCGCCGTGCGCACGGTCGTGGAGGAGAGCGAAACCCATTTCTACGCGTTCTCGGCGCGGGACTACCACGCCCCCAACTTCCACGTCACCGCCGACGGTTCCGAGGCGCTCTGGTACTCCCAGCGCTCGGGCGCCGGGCAGCTCTACCTGTACGACGCGCGCACCGGCGAACTGAAGAACCAGGTCACCGACGGCGGCGTGGTCTTCGACGTCATCCGCGTCGACGACGGGGCGCGGCAGGTCTACTTCACCGCGGGCGGCCGCGAAGACGGACGCAATCCCTACTTCGCGCACCTCTACCGCGCCTCGTTCGACGGCGGCGACGCCGAACTGCTCACGCCCGAGGACGCCGCCCACGAGTTCTTCCGCTACGCCCTGCCGGTCAGCGTCGGGTTCGACTCGCTCTCGAAGTTCTCGCCGTCCGGCGACTATTTCGTCGATGTCTTCTCCACCCTCGAGCAGCCGCCGGCGATGGTGATCCGGGACCGCGACGGCAACCTGGTCTCCGAGGTGCTGCGCGCCGATGCGTCCCGCCTGCTCGCGACGGGCTGGCAACCCCCGGAGCGGTTCGTCGTCAAGGCGGCGGACGGGGAGACGGACCTGTACGGGGCGTTGTTCAAGCCGCTCGACTTCGATCCCTCCCGGAAGTACGCGGTGGTCGACCAGACCTACCCCGGACCGCAGATCGACTCCGGGCCGCACACGTTCCTCGACAACTTCGCGGCGATCACGACCCGCGACGCACAGGCGACGGCCCAGGCGGGTTTCGTCGTCGTGACCGTGGACGGCCGCGGCACCACGCGCCGCGACCGGGACTTCCGGTATGCGTTCTCGGGCACCGAGGACCTCTTCGGCGCCGCGGACCACAAGGCCGCCATCGAGAACGTGGCGGTCGACCGGCCCTACATGGACACGAGCCGGGTCGGCATCACGGGCGCGTCGTTCGGCGGTTATGGCTCCCTGCGGGCGGCCCTGCTGTTCCCCGGCTTCTTCGACGTGGTCGTCTCCCATGTCGGCCCCCACGAGTACCTGCACTCGGTCCCGTCGGGCGTTTCGGTGGAGCGCTTCTTCGGCGCCCCGGGCAGCGAGCGCGATGTCCACGAACTGACGAGCAACATCGCCATCATCGACCGCCTCGAGGCGGACCTGATGCTGGTGTACGGGGAGATCGACGAGAACGTGCCGTTCCGGGCCGCGATGGCCATCTTCGATGCGCTGATCGACGCGGACAAGGACTTCACTTCGTACGTCGTGCCCGACGCGAACCACGGCGGCGCCGCCACGCATCCCTACATCGTCAAGCGGCAGCGGCGGTTCTTTGAGGAGCACTTGGGAGAGCCATCAGCCGGGGAGCGCGAGGGGGGAACCCCTCGCAAGAAAGAGCCCTCAGCCGGGCAGCGCGAGGGGGCACCCCTCGCAAGAGAGGAGCCCTCCGAGCAGGCACGATGAGAACCCCTACGTGCATCGCGGTAGCGCTTCTGTTCGGGGCAACGCTTGCCGCGGACCCGGCCCCCATCGTGCAGCCGGGCAAGCCGGGGGAACCGGCGCGGGAGCTGACCGCCGAACAGGCGATCGACGTCGCCGTCAGCAGCTACTCGATCGACGATGTCCGGTTCATGCAGGACATGATTCCGCACCACCAACAGGCCGTGGAGATGGCTGCACTGGTGGCGGACCGCACGAACCGGCCGGAACTCGCCGACGCGGCCGGCCGCATCAATCTCTCCCAGCGGGACGAGATCGAGTTCATGGAGCAATGGCTCAGCGACCGCGGCGAGGCGGTCCCGGATCCGTCGGACCACGCCGCCATGCACACCGACCATCGCATGGCCGGCATGGCCACGCCAAAGCAGATGACCGATCTCGCCGCCGCGACGGGCACGGCATTCGACCGGCTCTTCCTGCAGTTGATGATCACGCATCACGAAGGCGCGGTGACGATGGTCGAGGAACTGCACGAACGGCCGGGCGCGGCGTACGACCCGGTGCTGTTCGAGTTCACCACGGACGTCACCAACGATCAGACCGCGGAAATCGAGCGCATGCACGCGGTGCTCATCACGCTCTCGGACGACCCGCGTGCGGGGCTCAAGGCCGGGTTCGACGACGCGGAGCAGGCGACGCTGAACCTGGCGCTGCTCGCTTCGACGCCGAGGCCCCCCGGGTTCTTCGACCCGGACAATCCCGCCAGCCTGCCGCCGGAGCAGCCTGCGGACGAGGAGTCCGAGGACGCCGCCGGCGCCGACGAGGAGGAAGCGGAGGAAGAAGCGGAGGACGCGGAGGAGGCGGAGGAGGAGGAAGAAGACGAAGACTGGGAACGGGCGCCGCTGCTGAGTTTCTCCAACACCGACATGGCATTTCGGGACGACATCCTCTTTGCCGGAAGCTACCACGGGTTCAACATCTACCGGCTCGCCGACGACGGTTCGGTGCAACAACTCAGTTCGGTGGTATGCCCGGGCGGCCAGGGCGATGTCTCGGTCGTCGGCGACCTGCTCATCATGTCGGTGGAGGAGACGCGGGGACGGCTCGACTGCGGCCTGGAGGGCATTGCCGAAGACGTGAGCGGCGACCGGTTCCAGGGTATCCGCATCTTCGACATCGGTGACCTCGGCCGGCCCGTGCAAGTGGGGGCCGTCCAGACCTGCCGCGGCTCGCACACCCACTCGGTGGTCGTCGCCGACGACGAGAAAATCATCGTCTACAACTCGGGCGTTCGCATGGTTCGCGAAGAGGACGAACTGGCGGGCTGCATCGACGAGACGCCGGGCGATTACCGGACGGCGCTCTTCCGCATCGATGTCATCGAGGTCCCGGTCAAGGATCCTTCGAAGGCGCGCATCGTGCACAGCCCCACGGTGTTCGCCGACCCCGAACACGGCACGCTGGCCGGTCTCTGGCGTGGCGGCGACCACGGTGAGCATACCCAGGAGACCCCCGCCACCGACCAGTGTCACGACATCACCGTGTTCCCGGCGCGGAACATCGCCGCCGGGGCCTGCGCGGGTAACGGCATCCTGTTCGACATCTCCGATCCGCTGAACCCAACCCGTATGGATGCGGTGGTCGACAAGGGCTTCGCGTACTGGCATTCCGCGACCTTCAACAACAACGGCACGAAGGTGCTTTTCACCGACGAATGGGGCGGCGGCATGATGCCGCGATGCCGCGCCTACGACCCGCTCGACTGGGGCGCCAACGCCATCTACGACATCGTCGACGGGAAGCTCGAGTTCCGGAGCTACTTCAAGATTCCGGCGCCGCAGAACGAGCAGGAGAACTGCGTGGCGCACAACGGATCGGTGGTGCCGGTGCCGGGGCGCGACATCTTCGTCCAGGCCTGGTACCAGGGGGGCATCTCGGTGATCGACTTCACGGACTCGGCCAAACCGTTGGAGATCGCCTACTTCGACCGCGGCCCCGTCGACGAGGAACACCTGGTGCTTGGCGGATACTGGTCCGCGTACTGGTACGACGGGAAGATCTACGGTACCGAGATCGTCCGCGGGCTCGACGTGCTGTCGCTCCTGCCGAGCGACCTATTGTCCGGGAACGAGATTGCCGCGGCCGTACTCGCCGACCAGGGCCGGGAGTTCAATCCCCAGCGGCAACGGAGCTTCGACTGGCCGGCCGAACCGGTGGTGGCCCGGGCCTATCTTGACCAACTGGTTCGCGGCAATGGGGTGGAGGAAGCGTCCTGGGCGGATCTTGATGGGGCGCTGGACCTTGCGGCTGCCGCGCTGCAGGACGGTACAGGTGACCGGGAGCTGGCCGACCGGCTCGATGCGTTGGCGGCGGTGCAGGCAACCCTTGCCGGCGGGGATATCGCAACGAAACGGCGAACCGGGCTGGCGAACACGCTGCGCGGAATCGCCGGGCGGCTACGCCATCCATGACGGGGCCGTCATCGAACCCCGTGCGCGCGGCGGCGACGGCCGAGGAGGTCTTCGGTGCTCGGCAGGGTCTCTTCTCCCGTGCCTACACCGGCGACGACGACCCCCTGAACGAAGCGCGTCTGAAGGAACTCTTCGGTCCGCAGGCCGCCATGGAAGGTCCGCTCGCTCCGACGGGAATCGGGTGCCGCTTCCACGGGGTGGATGTTGCGCAACGGCTGCGTGCCGAGCAGGCGGCGTACCTGATCGACGCCCTGAGCATGCACTCGATCGTCGTCTTCGCCGGTCAGGATCTCGGGCGCGTCTCGCTGGCGCACTTCGAGCGTTTCGCGAATCACTTCGGTGCCCCACAACCCGTTCCGAAGCGAGTCACCGACGGTGTCCGCGATGCCGTCAACGAGGCTCTTGCCCAGATTGCCGGCTCGGAAGATGAACGGCTCGAGCACCTGCCGATCCCGGCCGAGTCCTCGGCGATCTACACGGTCACGAACGTCGAACCGGTCATGGCAGGCTCGGTTCGGGTCCTGACGCCGCGGCCGAGGACCGGGAGTCCCACGAGGCAGGACATCTCCGACAAGGTGCGCTGCGAGGTGCTGTGGCACACGGACCAGGACCATGAGCGGATTGCCTGCAACACCACGATGTTCCTGGTCCACAAGCACCCCGCGGCGCGGGATTCGGCCTCCGGCAACTGGCTCGGCAGCTATCCCGAAGTCGACTACGACACCTTCTACAGGCATCCCGACCTGCCGGAGGGCATGGAGCATTTCCACACGACCGATGCGAGGTTGGTGCGCTTGCGGCAACGGAATCTCCCGCTGAACGCCGAGACCGCCTTCGCCGACACCGTTGCGGCGTTCGAAGCCCTGCCGGGCGCGGAGCGGGACCGGCTCGAGAAGATCAGGATGGTGAAGTACGAGAGACCGGGAGACGACGTCGAAGGCAGGGGCTACTACTGTCCACTGATACGCAACAACCCGCGCAGCGGACGCAGGATGATCTACTCACCGGTCTACGGCAGCAGGTTCGTCCTGCAAGACATCCCCCCGCCGCGAATCGAGGGCATGAGCAAGGCGGAGACGAAGGTCTTTCTGGACGAGCTCGAGGCGCACTGCCTGCAACCACGGTTCCGCTACAACCACCTGCACGAGGAGGGGGACCTGGTCATCTGGGACGACTACGCGTTGCTGCACTGCCTGCCGCCCGTCAAGATCGGCATCACCGACCTTGAAGACGCGCGGCTCTACTATCGCATCGCCACGAAAGGCGAACCCGCGTTGACGCTGCCGCGGCGGGACGACAGGGAGTGGCTCCTGGAGAACCTCAATGACACTTACACGAGTCCTGCGGAGATCCTCGAGGTCGGCAGCGGGTAGTCTCGGCGGTCAGACCGCCAACGCCATGGCGTTCCGGCGCGGGTCGCCGCAGGCGTGGGCCGTGCCGTCGGCGTCCAGGAAGATGCCTTCGAACGAGCCGTGGTGCCAATTCCATGGGTTGACGACGTCCCAGGCGATGCCGCGTTTTGCAGCGGCCTTGCGCACGTTCTCGTCGAGATCGACTTCCACCAGCAGCTTGCCCGCGCTGGTGTAGGAACCGCCTCCGAAACGCGGCCGGTTGACCGACTCCGCGATCGGGATGCCGAAGTCGAGGATGTTCGTCGTGTTCTGCAGGATGTTCTGCAACAGGCTCACGCTCGGCGAACCCGACGCCAGTATCGGCCGCTCGCCGTCGAACACGATGTTCGGGCACACGTAGGCCGAGATGCGGTCGCCGGGACCGGGCATCACGCGCATGTAGTGTGCGCCGGCCGCAACGACCGTCACGCCGCCCGCGAAGAGCCCGTTCGACCACGGCAGCGACATGCAGGAGTGCAGGATGGTCGCGACGTTGCCCTTCGCGTCCACCGCCGTCACGTGGTTGCTGCCGGCGGGCGGCGCCGCGGGGCCGGCGTCGACCTTGCTGTCCATCTGCATCAGGTCGAACCGCATGCGCGCGTAGTCCTTGCTGAGGATCAGCTCCAGCGGCAGTTCGTGGGTCGCCGGGTCGTGCTGCTTGAACCCGTCCAGATAGACCTGGTTGGCGATGCGCGCCATGTGGAACAGCGTCTCCGCGGATTCCGTCGGCGGACCCAGCTTCGGAAGGTCCAGCAGTTCCACCATGTTGAGGATCTCGATCAGGTGCGAACCGCCGTGGTCCGGCGGCGGCGAGCCGAGCACCTTGTAGCCGCGATAGCTGCCCTCGGCCGCGGGCTGCCAGCGCGCCTCGTATTGCTCCATGTCCTCAAGCGTGAGCACGCCGCCGGCGGCCTGCACCACATCCACGAGTTCCTGGGCGAAGGCGCCCCGGTAGAAGTAGTCGTTGCCGCCCTCCAGCAGCGCCGTCAGGGTGTCGGCGGCCCGCTCCTGCACCAGCAGGTCGCCCGGGCGCGGCAGGGTGTCGTTGCGGGAGAAGATCTCGCGGCCCTGGGGGGTACGGCCGATCTTCCCGTACTCGACGAAGATCTCGCCCCAGAGGAACGGGTGGATCTCGAAACCGTCCCGGGCATAGCCGATCGCGGCTTCCATCACGGTTTCCCGGGAGGCCTGGCCGTGGCGCGCATGCGCCGCCTCGAAGCCGGCCCAGAAACCGGGCACCGCGACCCCGCGGCCGGTGGCGAGGTCGGCCGGGGAGAACCCGCCGAGCTCCGCCTCGGGACGCGCCGCGCTGCCGTTCACGTAGGTGGTCGTGCCGGTCGCCGCATCGAAGTACAGCATCGAGAGCACGCCCGTGATGCCCGTCATGTGCGGTTCCACGACGGTCTGGCAGATGGACGTCGCGAGCGCCGCGTCCGCCGCGTTGCCGCCGGCCTTGAGCACGTCCACGCCGGCGCGCGTCGCCAGCGGGTGGGAGCAGATGACCATGCCCTGCTTGCCGGAGGCGGGCGCCTTGCGGCCGAAGTGGGCGAGCTCCAGCAGGCGCTGCCGCTCTTCGTCGGAGAGGAGCGCTACCTGGTCGGCGAAGGCCAGGTGGCTATGCGGTGCAAAGGCGCCGGCGGCGGCGCCGGCCATCACGGACTTGAGGAAGGTCCGGCGATTGCCGAACGGGTGCTGAGTCGGGGCAGCCACGATGAACGCTCCAGGTTGTTGCCGCCGGGGATTGGACCAATGTTGCCACCGCCCTGCAACATTCCATGCTGTGGTGAGGGGGGCCTGCCCGTGCTTGTCAATCCGGATAGTAGCGCCGCGCCCGCGTCCGCCCCTCCGCCCGGACCAACCCCGCTTCGGCAAGCTCGTTCAACAGGGCACGGGCGTAGGCGGCGTCCCGGTCGATCAGCATCGCGCCCTCCGGGGACGACAGGCTGCCCCGATGACGGATTTCGTCGAGCAGCGCCTGTCGGTGGACCTGCCGGTCGTCCGGCGGTCCCGCCCCCGCCCGGGCGATGGTCGTGTCCGACAGCACGTAACGCGAGCCGCCGCGAATGCCAACGCGGCGCAACAGTCCTTTCGAGACCATTCGTGCCAGCATCGCATCGACCTCCGTCTCCGGAATCCACGCGCGCAATGACCGCGGCGTGACGGCGCCCCGGCGACGGGCCGCGACCAGCACGCGGGCCTCGTTGCGCCCGAGCCCGTCAGCGCCGAGCTCGTTGAGCCAGACTTGGTCGTCGACGTCGACCAGCACGCTGTTGCGCAGCGTCACCGTCACGGAAGCGGCGGTCGCTTCGAAGATCGGCGGTTCCATGAGTCGGGCCTCCATCTCGCGGAACATCCGATCGACCCCCTCACCGTACTCCTCCACGTAGCCGAGCGTCTTCAGCACCCGCATGATGCGCGGATTCCGGCTGTAGTGTTCCCCGCGCATGTTGTCGACCGTGATGTGTCCGGGCAGACCGCCCGGGCTCCTGACCTCGACCCGGTCGTCCCACACCGTGACGTCCACGGTCGCACCGGCCAATGCGTAATCCCGATGCGCAAGGGCGTTAACCACGGCTTCCCTGACCACCGTCGGCGGATAAGTCGGCAAAGCCTCCCTGCGGCCGCCGGTCACGACCTCCATCCCGCCGCCGTGCCGGGAGATGAAGTCCATTGAGCACGCGACGGTTTCTGCCAGGGGACCCGCGCACTCGGCTCGCTCGATCGAGGGCCCGCTGCGAGGCCCCGTGCCGGAACGCCGGACAAGCTGGACGGCGGCGCCCCGGAGCACGTCACGGGGATCATTTGCGAACAGCACGACCGCGGCGCGAAGGACGCGCTGATCCAGGGGCGGCGACGCGGGGATTGCGACGCGAAGGTCCTCGAGGGCGCGCGGTACGCGCCCGGCGTCGATCGCCGGACGACCGTCGGCAAGAAGCGCTTCGTTGATCGCTGCGACCGAGAATGCGGACGGGTCGAACGCCTCGACACTCGCGACGGGTTGGTCTTCCGCGGTGCGCTGCTCCCGTTCGCGGACGAAGCGGGCCATGGCGTCGCCCCGTAGCGGCTGAGAGTCGCCCCCGACACGCCGCAGCAACCGCCCGTCCGGGGTTGTGACGATCCGGCCGCGGACGGCGGGAACCGCGGTGAGGGTGAGCGCCACGTCCGCGACGGTCACCTGGCGAACCTGGACATCCACGCCGCACTCCATGGCGATGCGCGTGATCCGGTCCTGCGTGTTCCGGGATAGCGGGCAGCCGACGATGCGCCGCTGCTCGTCCACGCCGTGGACGATCAAGCCGCCCTCCGTCATCGCCATCGCGGCGATCGTGTCGCGGACATCGGTCGCAACGCCCCGCTTGAAGTCGAGCTGGGCGTGCTCCACGTGCCCGAGCAACTCCCAGAACGCGTCTCGGGTGAGGGAACCGGGGACTTCGCCGATCTGAGGGACGGTCGTCATTACGACCAAAGATTATCAAATATTTCCTTACAATAGGCGAAAAGCGTCATCTGTAAGGAAAGATAAGACAATCTTTCCGTGCTAAAGATTGGTCGACGCTGGTCGCAACTGCAGGGGTAGCTCGGCGAGCTGGACGGCCGCCGCGTAGTTGGCTTCGGTGAGGTCGGGCAGCAGCTCGCCGAGCAGGGTCGGGTAGTCGGCGATGTCCTGCCGCCCGCCGCCGGCTCGGCCTCCAGCCGCTATGGGACGGCCCTTGACAGCCCACAGGGGCTACCATACAAGTGCAGTCGGCCTCGCAGGACCGTGGTCCATGACGCCGGCCAACGGCTCCCGCGGCGGGCCGGCATGAAGGGTTGACTTTGTGAGCTACATCCCAGTATCGCAGACCAAAGCCGACGATCTGATCGATCGCTTGATGGCCATGGATGCGCCGAGCGATATCTCATTGGGCAGACTCGAGCGAGACGCCGAGGCAGCGATGGGCGTCGACCCGGCTGTCGCTCACGCAGTACTCGGCGGGATAGCCAGTCTCCGCTTTGATGCGCAAGGCGTCCGAGAGCATTTCCGGATCGCCTTGCAGCATGCCGACGGCTTCGTGACCCACCACAACTACTCGATTGCCCTGGCCATAGTCGACGAATGGGGAGAGTCGTTCGACGCCGCGTGCATCGCGCATGAGAAGGCACCGGACAACACAGTCGTTCTGGACAACACGGTCGGGCGCGCCGTGGAGACTGGGCGATTCCGGATGGCGCGAGAGTACTGCCATTGCCTCAACGCTTTGCGTCCCAACCAAGCTCCCCATGGCGCCACCGGGCTGTTGGAGAGGCTCGTCGCTTCCTTCGATGCAGGCTCCCTAGGGGAGTCCAATGTCCAGCGAGTTCTCGAAATCGCCAACGACTTGCAGCGCGCGGACAGTGTGCGAGGCGCGAGGACGACCGGCCAGCTAGACGAAGACGAACCGAACTCGTTTCTGTACCGGCGTTTCGTCGCAGCCTCCCCCGCAACGGCGGCGGCATTGAACTCGAGGCTCGCCGACGAGATCGTCTCTCACGACGATCTCGTGCAGGATCCTGGGCTGTGCTTTGTCCCTCTCTTCGTCGGGGTAGACGACTAGCGCCCCGCAACCGTCGCCTCCGGCTCCGCCCGCGGCCCAGCCCTACCTGCCTCCGAGCGTGGGCCGTCCTACGGCGCACGCTCGGAGGTGCCGGTCACTTCAGAGTTGATTCTGGAGTCCGCCGCGGCGATGAGTGAGGGGAGCGACGAAGTGGACTGGCGCAACGCCACGAGCCGTGCCTACTACGCCGCGTACCACCGCTGTCGTGAACATGCCACGTTGATGGACCCTCACGCCGACCTATCGACCGCTGAGTCTCATCGTGTCGTTCCCGACATCCTTCTGGAAAGAGACGACTCGCGAGGGCTAGCGTATCAGCTCGGCTCATTGCGCAAAGTCAGAAACCTCGCCGACTACGAGATCGATAGGGCGTTCGACCAGGACTCGGGTCGCAGCAGCGTAGCCCTATGCCGCACGATGCTTGAGCGGGCTGCGGCCATTCGGTAGAGGGTTCGCGCGCCGGCGGCACCTCCCTGGCCCCACTACCGCGCTGCCTTCGGGTTGATGCACAAAGTGCATCGCGGGTCGGGTGCCTGACCGGCGGGGTACCGTTTCCACCCGCGCGTCGAGGCGCTTCAGGCGGCCTCGTCGACGATCCTGACCGGGCTCTCTCCCCGAAACGCGGCGAGCAGCCCGTCGCGCTGCAGCTTCAGCCGCTCACGGTTGTCGTCCTTGACGTGTCCGAAACCGCGCAACTGCCGGGGTAGCTCGGCGAGCTGCACGGCCGCCGCGTAGTTGGCGTCGGTGAGGTCGGGCAGCAACTCGCCGAGCAGCGTGCGGTAGTCCGCGATGTCCTGCCGCTCCCGCCGCCGTTCCCCGGAACGTCCGAAGAGGTCGAAGGCGGAGCCGCGCAGAAACCGGAGTTTCGCGAGCACGCCGAATACGTGGAGGGTCCAGCCGGGGAACTCGCGCTTGGTCAGGTGGCCGGTGTTTGGGTCTCTCCGCGCCAGCAGCGGCGGCGCGAGGTGGAAGCGCAGCTTGTAGTCGCCCGCGAACTGCGCCTGCAGCCTGCGTCGGAACGCGCCGTCCGCGTAGAGGCGCGCCACCTCGTACTCGTCCTTGTAGGCCATCAGCTTGTGCAGGGCCTGGGCCACGGCCCGGGTCAGCTCGTGTTCGGGGTGGTGGTCGGCCTCGCGTACGCGATGGACGAAGTCGGTGTAGTCCCGCGCGTAGGCGGCGTTCTGATACGCCGTCAGGCGGTCCGCCCGGTCCGCGATCAGTTCGTCGAGCGGGAGGCACCGGGGTTTGTCGAGCGCCGTCCCGACTAGGCGCGTGACCTGCTCGGGTTCGTGCGCGGCGCGGCGGCCCCACAGGAAGGCCTGCTTGTTGAACTCCACCGCGACGCCGTTGATCTCGATGGCCCGCTCGAGCGCCTCGCGGCTGACGGGGACCAGGCCCCGCTGCCAGGCGAATCCGAGCAGGAAGAGGTTGCCCGCGATGGAGTCGCCGAGCAGTTCGGTGGCGATGGCGGTGGCGTCGATGAAGTGGCAGCGGTCCTCGCCGACTTCCTCGCGGAGGGTCTGCTGCATCTCCGCGGTGAGGAACTCGGCGTCCGGGTTCAGCACGAAGGTGGCGTTGGGCGTTTCCGCGCAGTTCACCACGGCGTTCGAGCGTCCGGCATGGACCTTCGCCAGCGCCTCGAAACCGGAGGCCACGGCCAGGTCGCACCCGAGCATCAGGTCCGCCTCGCCGGCCGATATCCGTAAGGCCTTGATGTCGTCCTGCCGGTTCGCCACCCGCACGTGGCTGACCACGGCGCCGAACTTCTGCGCGAGGCCGGTCTGGTTCATGGTCGCGCAGCCCTTGCCCTCGATGTGTGCGGCCATCGCGACCATGGCGGTGACCGTCAGCACGCCCGTGCCGCCGACGCCGGTGACGATGGCGTTCCAGGGCGCGTCGATGTCCGGCAACCGCGGCTCTGGCAGATCGCCGAACGCGTCGCCGACGGAGCCGGCGACGCCCGGGCGTCGGGCCAGTTCGCCGCCGTGGACGGTCACGAAGCTCGGGCAGAATCCGTGGACGCAACTGTAGTCCTTGTTGCAGGCGCTCTGGTCGATCTTGCGCTTGCGGCCGAGTTCCGTCGCGAGCGGCACCACCGAGAGGCAGTTCGAGGCGCGGCTGCAGTCGCCGCATCCTTCGCAAACCTCCTCGTTGATGAACACGCGCTTGGGCGGGTCCGCAAGCAGGCCGCGCTTGCGCCGGCGCCGCTTCTCGGCGGCGCAGGTCTGTTGATAGACCAGCACCGAGACCCCCTTGAACTCGCGCAGTTCCCGCTGCAGGGCGTCCATCTCGTCCCGGTGGTGCAGCGTGAACCCGGGCACCTCCCGGAACTGTCCGTGCCAGGCGCCGGGTTCGTCGCTGACCAGGGCGATGCGCTCGATCCCCTCGCCGCGCAACTGGTGGACCAGGTTGCCGACGGAGAACTCGCCGTCCACCGGCTGCCCGCCGGTCATGGCGACCGCGTCGTTGCAGAGGATCTTGTAGGTCATCGAGACGCCGGCCGCCCGGGCCGCGCGAACGGCCAGGATGCCCGAGTGGTTGTAGGTGCCGTCGCCCAGGTTCTGGAAGATGTGCGGCGTGTCGGTGAACGGCGCCTGGCCGATCCAGGCGGCGCCTTCGCCCCCCATCTGCGTGAACGTGGCGGTGGAGCGGTCGGCCATCCAGGTGGCCATGTAGTGGCAGCCGATGCCGGCGGCGGCGCGACTGCCGTCCGGAACCCGCGTGGAGGTATTGTGCGGGCAACCGGAGCAGAAGTAGGGCGTGCGCTCGGCGGTCTTGCGGGGCCGCGCCAGGGAGCGCTCCTTGTGTTCCAGGAAGGCGAGCCGGGCGCGCATGGCGTCGGAGTCGTGAAAGCGGCCGATGCGGCCGGCGATGGCGCGGGCGACCATGGCGGGCGTCAGCTCGCCGTAGTTGGGCAGGAGAGTCTGCCCGTGCTCGTCGAACTCGCCGACCACGCGCGGGCACCTGGCCACCGGCTGGTTGTAGAGCTGGCCGGTGAGCTGGTCCTCTATGATCGAGCGCTTCTCCTCGACCACGAGGATCTCTTCGAGCCCGTCGGCGAACGCGTGGGCGGAGACCGGTTCCAGCGGCCAGCTCATGCCGACCTTGAAGACGCGCAGGCCGATCCGGGCGGCGGTCGCCTCGTCGATGCCGAGGTCTTCCAGGGCCTGCACCACGTCCAGGTACGCCTTGCCGGTGGTGATGATGCCGAAGCGCGCGTTGGGGCTGTCGAGGACGATGCGGTTCAGGCCGTTGACGCGGGCGAACTCCCGGGCCGCGTAGATCTTGTACCGGTTGAGGCGCACCTCCTGCTCGTGCCAGGAGTCCGGCCACCGCGCGTGCACGCCGCCTTCGGGAAGCTCGAAGTCCTCCGGTACGACGACGTCGACCCGGTCCGTATCGACGACGGCGGAGATGGCGGAGTCCATGCTGTCCGTGATGGCCTTCATCGCCACCCAGCAGCCGCTGTAGCGCGACAGTTCCCACCCGTAGATGCCGAGATCGAGCACCTCCTGCACGTTTGCGGGATTGAGCACCGGGATGGAGGCGCCGATGAAGATGTGTTCGGACTGGTGCGGCAGGGTCGATGACTTGGCCGCGTGGTCGTCCCCGGCGATGGCCAGCACCCCGCCGTAGCGGGAGGTGCCGCAGGCGTTGGCGTGCTTGAAGGCGTCCACGCTGCGGTCGACGCCGGGGCCCTTGCCGTACCACATCCCGAAGACGCCGTCGTACCTGGCGCCGGCGAACAGGTTGGTCTGCTGGCTCCCCCAGACCGCCGTGGCCGCGAGTTCCTCGTTCAGGCCGGGATTGAAGTGGACGTTGTGCTCGTCGAGCCAGCGGCCCGCCTGCCAGAGGGCCTGGTCGAAGCCGCCGACCGGGGACCCGCGGTAACCGGAGATGAACGCCGCCGTGTTCAGCCCGCGGGCGCGGTCCCGCTGATGCTGCACGATCGGCAGGCGCACCAGCGCCTCGATGCCGGTCATGTAGGCCCGTCCCCGCTCCAGTGCGTACTTGTCGTCGAGGGAGACGGGCTGCAGCACGGGAGCCGGGGTTGCCATGGCCATCTGATCTCGCGGGACCTTGTCGAGGACCATGTTACTCCCAGCAGCGCGGATTTCTATTCGGATTAGCTATACATTTCTCCTATTGGCGCATAGATTATTCGTCGGATAGCGCAACTGGGGAATGTGATGCCTCAACAACTGGGCAAAACGGATGTCGAAATCCTGCGCCTGCTGCAAAACGACGCGAACCTGACCACCGGGGCCATCGCGGAGCGGCTCAATCTCTCCCAGTCGCCCTGCTGGCGCCGCATCAACCGCATCGAACAGGCGGGATACATCCGCAAGCGGGTGGCGCTGCTCGACCGCCGAGCGCTCGGGATGGAAGTGGTGGTGTTCGCCACGGTCAACCTGACCAGCAACGGGCGCCGCAGGCTGGAGGAGTTCGAGACCGCCATCGCCCGGCACCCGGAAGTGGTGGAGTGCTACACCATGGCAGGCATCTGGGACTACGTCCTGAAGATCGTGACGCGCGACATCGCCCACTACGAGTCGTTCGCGCGCAATACGCTCCTGAGCAACCCCTTCATCGGCGAACTGCACTCGCACATCGCGGTGACGGAGATCAAGAACAGCACGGAGCTGCCGATCGAGACGCAGTTGTAGGGGGGTTCCCATCCGCGGCCACGAGCGACCACCAGGCTGGGCCACGTCCCCCGGCGGCGAATGGACTAGAATCGTCCGCGTCGGGGCGTGGCCGTACAAACCCGGAAAACTGAGCCTCGGATCGATTCGGGCCTGATATCGGGCGGTCGGGGGTGCCGCCGGCGGCTACGGCCCGACACTACCGCGCCGGCGCCCTGCGCCCGTAGTACGCCATGATCGTGGTCGTATCGCCGGGCCCTCCTCCTCCAGCGTCTCGTGGCGGTGCGGCGTCTCGAGGTCATGCACGGCGGCCCGGCAGGGGCGGGGAGCAACCGTGCGCAACTGTCAGGACGGTTCACAAGCTGTCGGAGATGACGAAGAACGGTTGGAGGGCTGCCGCTGGGTTGCTCTAGCTGAGTTTGTAGCCGAGGATTCGCGCCGCCTCGTCGAGGAGGATTTCGAGTTCGGGGTGGCTCAGGCGTTCGTCGAACAATGAGGTAGAGTCGAGCGAGGGTTCGGCACGGTCGTAAAGGGCGTAGCAGGGTTGATTCGCATGCATGCTGGAACCGTAGCGTAGCCCGTCGATGCCGGGGAACGCGTCGTAGATCGCGCGGGACCAACGGCGTGCCGTTGCGCGCGGGCCGGAGTTGATGGCCATGTTGCCGCCGGCGCGCGTGATCCACGGGCCGGTCAGGTCGAGGAGACGGAGGTCGGAAACGAATGCGATTTCGGCCAGCCGGGGCGCATCGGTGAAAGGATCGATGACGCGGGTTTGCTGGAAGGCTTCGGCCAGGCAGGTTACGAGGTGGTCGGCGGCGTACAGGATCGAGCGTCTGGAGGCACGGCGGGAGGAGTGATGGTCGAAGCGGGCATCGAAGCTCGGGCCGGCTTGACGGAACGTGGACCAGATCGTGTCGTGCGGCAGACTGCGATAGAGCCGCCAGACCGGGGCATTTGCGCGAAGAACGAATACCTCGCCGTCGCGGGGCGCAAAGTCGCGGAGGCGCGGCGGGGGCGCCGGGAGCCGTTCGGCCAAAGTTCAGGCAGGCGCGGCGACGGCGACGGAGGCCGCGAGTCGGCTGACCGGTTTCGACGAGTGGCGACGCAACAGCCAATCGCGGGGCGAGGTGGGTTCGAAGTCGCTTTCCTTGAGAGCGAGGTCGGGATTCGGGCTGGTGAACCAGTTGAAGACGCCGAGCGGGTGGATAGCGGCGTCGATGCGCGGAAGGACGTGCTCCACGTTCGGCACGAGGCCGTCGGAGTGGAACTGGAACAGCGGGAGTCGCGTGGGGATCCCGGGCCTCGGGAGGGCGACATAGAGGCGCCCTTTCTTGACCAGATTGGAGACTGCCCGGTCGTCGGAGCGCAGGAGTCGCGCAGTCTCGGGGAGCGTGAATCCCGTGGCGCAGAGAGCGCCGAACGTCAGGGCCGATCGGACGGTGGACGGCAGGCATCCGTTCTGGCTTTTGCGATGGAGGTGGGTGAGGCCGAGGCGATCGCGTTGTGTGCTCGTGAGCTGGTGATCAGGCAGGGCATCGAGGCGTCTGCGAGCCTGCTCGCCGAGTTCGTGATCCAAAGCGGTTGAGAAGGCGAGCAGGACGTGTTGCAGATCGCTCGGGGCGGGCGAGGAGCCTAGCAGCCGTGACCAGTCGACGCCGGGTCGACGAACGAACGGCGGTTCGCCTACGACATTTCGAGCAGCTTCGCATACTTCGCGGCGTACGGTGTCGACCGGGACGTGAAGTCCATGGCGCGCGAGGACCGCGACGATCGGCTCGGGTTGGCGTCGATACACCGTACCGGCGGTGAACAGCGTGGATTTGGTCTGTCGATGGCGCTTGTACGGCTGGAAGCCATGCGACTCCATGATGGGGCGGACAAGGCGGCCGACCTGTTGCTTGACTGGGTTCGGGCGGACGCGCTCGCCGAACTGGCGGAGCAGATCCGCGTCGATTGCCTCGACGGCTGGACGCCCCGCTTCGGACGCGGCCACCATCATGCGGACGGTGGACTCGTCGGCGAGGAAATCCGAGATTGCTTGTTCCAGTGGGATGTCTGCCGACATGGAGCGTGTTTGTGCCAAGCGTACTTTGGTAGATCATGCCGGAAGCGCTGGGTGGGCGCAAACCACCGAACTGTCCAGGGTGTACGACATTTTTGTGGCGGAAGGGGTGGTGTGCGGTGTTGGGGCGGGGCTTCGCGGCGGCTGTCTGGTAACCTTTAGGAATACCAGTTAGCGAGGGCAACCCATGGCGGCGACCGACGATCTCGTCGAACTCGAGGCACGGCGCGACCGCGCGCAGGCACAGTTTGCGACGCTCGGAGACTTGCGTCCGGGCACGCTGGCGACGAACTACCGCAAGTGCGGCAAGCCGAACTGTCACTGCGCCGTCGAAGGCGATCCGGGGCATGGGCCGAGCTACGTGCTGACGCGCTCGATCGGCGGCAAGAAGCGCTCGGTGCGAGTGCGCGCGGAGGCGTTGGACGAGACCCGCGGGTGGATGGCCGAGTACCGGCGCTTTCGGGAGGTGTCGGCGGAGTTCCTGGAGGCTAGCGAGGCGTTGGCGGCGGCGCGTTCGCGGGCGGATCGGGACGGGCGGCGGGACCCAAAAAGGGGGCTTCGCAAGACACGTTCGCGGACGCGGCGCTGACCGCGCTTGCGGCGGAGGCGGCGGCTCTGTTCGGCGAAGGGGCGTTCGGCGCGAGCGACTTCGCGACGCTGGAGCGGGCGGCGCGGGCGGCGGCGTTGGGCGTGATGGGTCGGCTGGTGGCGCAGCGTCTGAATGCCGACCGCAGCGACGCGCGCGCGGCGATGGCATGCGACTGCGGTGGTCAGGCGTGCTACGTGGATCGGCGCGCGAAGACCTTCACGACGGTGTTCGGGGCGCTGACGCTGACGCGCGCCTGGTATCACTGCCCGCGGTGCCAGCGGGGCTTCAGTCCGCGGGATCGGGCGTTGGGCTTCGGCGACGGCCCGCTGTCGCCGGCGGTGCGGCGCATGGTGGGGCTGGCGGCGTCGGAGACCAGCTTCGCGTGTGCCGGGAAACTGCTCGACGAACTGGCGGGGGTGGCGCTGGAAGCCAAGCAGGTGGAGCGCCTGGCGGAGGCGTTGGGTCGGCAGCTGGCGGCGGCCGAAGCCGAACGGGGCGCGCCGGAACCGTCGGCGGCGCGGACGTTGTACGTGGGCCTGGACGGCACCGGCATCCCGGTGCGCCCGGCCGAGACGGTGGGACGCGCCGGCAAGCAGGCGGACGGTTCGGCCAAGACGCGCGAAGTGAAGCTGGTCACGGTGTGGTCGGCCGAGGGACGCGACCGGGCGGGCATGCCGCGCCGCGACCTCGACTCGGTGTCGTGCAACGCCGCCGTCGAGAGCATCGCCGCCCGCGACACGGATCGCGAGCCGTCGCCGTTCGCGGCGCGCGTGTTGCGCGAACTGGAACGCCGCGGCGTGCAGCGCGCCGAACGGCGCGTCGTAGTCGGCGACGGGGCGGCCTGGATCTGGAACTTCGCCGACGAACACCTGCCGGGGGCGGTACAGATCGTCGACCTATTCCATGCCAAGGAGCACCTGTTCGAGGCCGCGCGCGCCATCTACCAGTCCGACAACGACCTCGCCCGCCAGTGGGGCAAGGCGCGACGCGACGAACTCGATCGGCACGGCGCCGCGCCGGTGCTCGAGGCCCTGCGCCAACACGCCGACGGCAACGACCTCGTGCGTCGCGAACTCGACTACTTCGCCATCAACCGCAAGCGCATGGACTATCCGACATTCCGTGCCCGCGGCCTGTGCGTCACCACCGGCGTCGTCGAAGGCGCCTGCAAGTCCGTCATCGGCAACCGCCTCAAGCGCGGCGGTATGCATTGGACCGTCAACGGCGCCAACGCCATCATCGCCCTGCGATGCGCCATCCGTAGCAACCGCTTCAGCCACCTCGGAACATGGCAGGCCGCCAACGCCAACCGCTGACGCACACCACAAAATTGTCGTGCACCGAACTGTCCAACGCGACATGAGGGTGAAGCTGGAGTCGATTCCAACGCGAAGTGAGGGTGAAGGGATGCCACACGCATCATGGAGGGATGCTTGTGGACCTTCAGACGCGGCGGCTACGCACGATCGAGCAGCTCCACGCCTTCACCGAAGGCAACGAGACTGTGACCTTCCAACCCGAGGACCGGGAGCGGGCCTACGCCTTCATCGGCGAGATCCTCACGCGATTTGGCTACCGGGGGCTGGGCAAAGCCGACAAGGGCGTGGTGCTGCGCTTCCTGCTCACCGTGACGGGCTTCTCGCGCCAGCAACTCGAGCGGCTGGTACGGCAGTGGCGCGCCAGCGGCACGATCCGTGACCGTCGCGGCGGCAACCGCGGTCGCCCGTTCGCGCGCCGCTACACGGTGCAGGATATCCGCCTGCTGGCGGACATCGACGCGGCCTTCGGGCAGATGTCCGGCCTGGCGACACGGGAGGTGCTGCGGCGACAGTACGAGATCTTCGACGATGCGCGCTTCGCGCGGTTGGCGACGATCTCCAACGGCCACGTCTACAACCTGCGCGCATCGCGTACCTACGTCACCAAGCGCAACGTGTGGTCGAAGACGCAGGGACCGATCGTCAACATCGCGCTGCGCCAGGCGCCGCAGCCCAACGGCCAGCCAGGCCACGTGCGGGTGGACACCGTGCATCAGGGTGACCGCGACGGCCGCAAGGGCCTGTACCTGGTCAACCTCGTCGATCAGATCACCCAGTTCGAGTTCATCGGTGCCGTGTGCGGCATCTCGGAGCGCTGGCTACTGCCCCTGCTGGAAGGGCTGCCGCGCTCCTTCCCGTTCGTCCTGCACGGCTTCCACGCCGACAACGGCAGCGAGTACATCAACCATCGCGTCGTCAAGTTGCTGAACAACCTGCACATCGGCACGTTCACCAAGTCGCGGCCGCGGCACAGCAATGACAACGCCCTGGTCGAAGGCAAGAACGCCCACGTGGTACGCAAGTGGTTCGGCCACGAGCACATCCCGCAGCGCTACGCCGACGACGTCAACCGCTTCGCGCAGGCCACCCTGTCGCCATTCCTGAACTTCCATCGGCCGTGCCTGTTCGCCACCGAGTACCGTGCCGACGGCAAGGTCAAGCGCAAGTACCTGGCCGCGGACGTCATGACCCCATACGCCAAGCTGCGTTCACTCGACGGCGCCGAGGACTATCTCAAGCCCGGCGTCAGCTTCGCCCTGCTCGATGCCGTGGCCACTGCAGAGACCGACTTCGAAGCCGCCCAGCGTGTCTGCGCCGAGCAGCGCGAACTGTTCCAGCGCATCGCCGCCATGCGCGGCGCAGGGCGGCAACAGATGCTCGGCTGACCACCGGGATCGGTGCCAACCGCTCACCCCAGCCGCTCCGCCCTCGGGCCGCTCCAGGCACGGTTCGAACGGCTGTTCTACGCAGGCGACTGCCTACCTTCGAGACACGTCCCTTACGCGGCCCGAGAACTCCGCTGCACCGGTGGCTTGACCACCCGCAACGTCCCCTCCAACATCGCCGAACAACACATGAGGCATCCCCGCTCGCTCGAACTAGCCGTTCGGGCGCTTCACCCTCATGTTCTCATTGGACAACGCTACCACGTGGCTTTAAGTGTCAACGCAAAGTAGAAATGCGGCACCGAGGGCGACCGAGGGGGGCGTTTGGCCGTCCAAAGGCGCATGGCGCGGGCGACTGCTTTCGGATTGGATGCGTCCCCGTCGCCGCTTGGGCCAGCCCAAGAACCGCAACGCGGCGCTGGACGGCGCATGGTCACGCGTATCCTGCCCCTCCGTACTGGCGGCGTTTCCCGCGATGTGGCACTGCTGAGAAGCGCCAATGCCGCCTATTCGCGAAAGTCGGCGTCGTCCCAATAGATGTGCCGGAAGCGGCTGTAGATCAGTTCCGCCAACCGAGTCTCCGCCTCGTACCCTGCGGGCTCGTTCTGATGGGCGAGGATGCGCAGCACAAGTTGGATCATGTGGGGGCCTTCATGGCCTGCTTCCGCACGCACCCACGAGGCAACTTCCGAGTCAAGCCGTTTGAGCCATCGCCTTTCGGGAGTGCCCGCCTCCAACTCGGGTTTCGAAGGAGCTTCCGAGATCGGCAGGCGTTTCTGCGGCGGACTCGTTTCGTAGCGCCAAACCGCCGCGAGGAGATCGTGGGCGAACTGCAGCGTGCGATGGTCGAAACGCTCGACACCCTCCCATTTCGGGTGCGTCAAGTCCCCGCCGAGGATGGTGATCGCCGTTCTCGCGGACTGCTCGCACCGGCCGACCATGATCCCCAACGCCTCCCCGTAGACATCGTGCTGTAAGTCGGCGATAGCCATGTCATCCCCCTGAAACTGCGGCACCACGATCATCTCGCCGCCCCGGTCTGGAGTGGCGCGTGCCGCGCTCCACGAGGGTTTGTTCTCGCCATCATGGAGTTGGGACCGAAAGTGGAAGGCGATCTCCCTCCCGGCTCTTATCCGAATTGGCCGTACCCGAGGCCCCTGACATGAGGCTCCTGGTGAAGCAGATGCCGAAGTCCGGCAAGCCAATCCTTGTCCCATCCCAATGCATCGGCCACAGCATCGTCCCAAATGCGCCGCACTTCGCACTCGCCATCGCGGTACTGCGGCACTTCCGTCTCCGCGGTGGCCTCCCAGCAGCGAGCCAGCGCGTCAACGAGGTCGCCGTCGGAGAGATCGGGCAGGCGCATCGTTTTCAGTCCCGCGGGCCTGTACTGTGGAAATGCCAGCGTCCTTCCGGGTATGCGCAGCAGTTGCAGCCGCCCGGCGGTCGAGTTGAGGAAGACGGCTGCGGCTTTCGCCTTCTCCAACGTGACGCCCGGCACGGGTAGCCAACCTACGCCCACACATTGCTCCTCCTGTGCCACAGCTGTCAGGCGGGCTGTGTTGGTGCGCTGCCCGGCCGTGACCAGCAGGTGGGCGGTTTGGTTCACGATCCTACGGGCGGTGTCTGGATGCTGCCGTCCATCGATACCGGCAACTTCTACCCATTCGCGTCTCGGGACAGACCTCTTGGGTGCCCAACGTTGGTCTGGCACACCCCGAATGGTGCGCTGGATGTCTTCAGCTTTGGAGTACAAGACCGAAAATCCACCCGGTGCATTGGCTTGTGCCTCGCCGAATTCGCGTAGCTGCGCTCCCCCGCTCAACACGGCGGATGGGACCATGTCCTGATCTTCCATCCGAAGGAGTGACTTGTGAGTGGCGAGATCGAAGGCAGCCTCCGCCAAACGCGGCGCCCGAAACACCCCTGCGGTCCAGTCGCCTGCCTCGATGCGCTCAACCGGCCACTCGGAGACCTCACCCCAGCCATCGGGCAGCAGCCCCGTCTCGCATCGGACCAGGCTGTCATGCAGTTCTGCCACCGCCTGATCGTCGAGCGGGATCCTGTCCAAACTGATGATTCGTGTGGCGGGCTTGGCCCCGTCGTCTGGCTCAAGTCGTCGGGCGACGATCAGACTCTCGTTGATGTTCGTCTTTTGGCTCAGGTTGATGTCGTCCGGTTGATGGCCGGTGAGAATCGTGTGAATGTGGAATCGCTTTGCGAAGATATGGCGCATATGTAGGGACGCGGGCCCTGCAAGCACAACCGTGGGTCGCACCATCGCTACGACGCCATTGGCGGTATCCGCGCACTTCTCGGCAAGCGCCTCGAACAGTGGCCCTATCGACGTTTTGCTCACGAATCCTTCCAGCTCAGGGTCGTTTCGGACCAAGGCACTTTCCAGCCCATCGACCCTCTCTCTCAAGCGCCTCCTGATCCCCTCCGAGAACTTCTCCCCCATCTTGGACCTGTTCGTGAACGGCGGGTTCATAGTCACCACGCGCGCCCCCAATACGGCATCGACTGCGTCTTCAAGAGTCGGATCGTCCTGAGCCATTCGCAATCGCTCTGAGCCAACATCCTGCTCTCCCAGGTCCAGTTCACCCTTACCGATGACCCTGCGCTGCCCAAGCAACTCAAGCGACCCTGCCCGCACGCCCCCTTTGTTGCCCTCCGACCCGTAGGGCATTTGGTACAGGCCCATGCTCCGGTAGGTCACGTCGGCGTTGCCCGCCGTAAGTTGGGCGGCGGCTAGTTGTAGCGAGACGGGATTGAAGTCCAGCCCGATGATGGTTCTCTCCACCGCCAGCTTTTGCAGTTCCGCGAGTTGGATTTTCCCGGCCCCGCCCTGCCGCGCCCGACGCTTCATTTCGGTCAGCGACGCGGCAAGCAACGTTCCCGACCCGCACGCCAGATCAACCACGCGGTTGCTCTCCCACGTTTTGGGATCGGTCCAGTCCGCGTCGGGAGCCGCGGCATCGAGCGCAAGTCGGGCCAGCAGCGAAGCGGCGGCCGGGCGAGTGAAGAAAGCTCCATCGGACGCTTGGTTGCCCATGACCTTGTTGAACAATTCGCCCGCGTAGTCGGCACCAAGGTCCGCGTAGTCCCCGGCAAGCCGTTCCGCTTCTGCGGCGATGTGTCTGAGCGCTTTGTTTAATCCCGATTCGCGCCCGGTGTCCTGCACGCGCTCAATCACCTTGATCGCAGGTTCGAGCACGGGGAGAAAGTCGTGTCGAGTGATCGTGTTCCAATGGCGCAACGTGAGGTCGGCCGCGTTCGGTGCAACCTTGATCGCCTCCAGTCCCACGACCCCGGGTAGCCAGGCACCTGCGGCGATCCGCTGATGCAGCATGGCGGCGTTCATCAGCAGCAACGACGCGATGGTGCAGCCGTCGGCGGAGTTCGTGCCCGCGGCGTCTGATTGCTTGTCCAGGCCGAAATGCGCGTCGAGCGGGGCGGCAAGCTCGTCCTCCTCAAGACGCAACCTCGCCTCCGAAATGGCGTCCTCGAGGGTGTTGACGCTGCGCTGCGCCTTGTTCCTGCAAAGGCCGGATTTCTCCAGCAGGTTGACGGAAATCCCCAACTCGTCGGCCTTGGAGGCCGTGAGGAGATTCAGCGTTCGTTGTTCTCGGAGTTCCTCCAACTCCTCGGGCGTTTTCCGTTCTCGTGGGCGGGTGATCTTGCGCCCCGTTTCGCCATTGAGCATCTTCCGGCCCGTCGCCTTGGTCTTTTTCACGTTGACGGGGCCGGGTGTGCCGTCGGGTTTGGGCTTATCCCTGTCAACCCCTTGCTCGCGCATCTCGACGCTGCCGTCCGGGTTTCGTTTCCCGGTCACGATCCGTTGGGGTTCACTCTTTGGCGGTTGTTCGGGAGCATCCGCTGCCAGTGTGCCGCTTCGGTCTTCCGGCATCGCGATGCCGAGAGGCTGGAACTCATCCGTGCCTCGCGCAGTCCCCTTCACTACACGCTCGACCGCGCGCTCGGCGCTTCCCTGCTTGCCTTCGTGAAGGTAGTAGGCAGCGCGGCCCGTCTCGGAGCCTAAGGCCACTACGGTGCTCACTTCCTCGTCCTCCGTGGGGGGCGGGGGGAGGAAGACGCTCATCAGATCCTGAAGGCGTTCCTCAATGCGGTCGTCGTGGGCACGCAGGGCCATCAGAATCTGGCCCAACGCCTGCCAACCATCGTCGGGATTGTTGGTGGTTGCGAGCCACCTCTCGGCGTCCACGTTCGGTGGAATGACGATCGGGCAGAGGATTTAGCCCATGTTCTTTTCTTCGGAGCGGCGCATGACGCGTCCCACCGCCTGGATCACGTCCACCGGCGATTTGCGGGGCTCGAGAAAACCGACCGCCGAGAGCGAGGGCGCATCCGTCCCCTCGCCGAAAATTCCGACGTTGAGGATGCCGCGTGGCTCGCCATCCGTCGCCGCGGCGAGTTGCGCCTTGGCCTGTTCCCGCTGTGCCACGTTGCTGCTCGCATCAAGGTGCTGCAGGCGATAGTGGGCGCGTTCCTCCCTCACGCCGTACGCTTCAAGCCGGTTCCCAACCCACTCGCGCACCGTGTTTGACTCAAGCGCCTTGGTCATCTCCTTTGACTTGTTGACGGTGTTCAGGAAGTTGATGGAGGAACGGATGACCTGCCGGTCTTCTTCCTTTCGGGTGGCGCCGCCCATGACCAGGGCCAAGGCCAGCCCGCGCAGAAACTGAACGGTGGACAGGCGGCTGCCCTCCTGGCCAGCCAGCCCGTTGGCGGCTTCGTAGGCTTCGGAGTCATTCACGCCGAGCGCGATGATCCGGTAGTCGGAGAGCCATCCGTTGTTCACCGCGTCGCGGTAGGACTTGCGGTAAAGCTCGGGACCAAAGACGTTCTCGTCGTCCATGCTGCGAACGATCCAGTCCCGGTTTTGCATCCGCTTCTCGGCGTTGCGCTCCCTCTGGGTTTTGTAGATCTTCGGGGTGGCCGTCTGATAGACACGGTAGGTCGCGGGAAACCGACGGTCGTGGTGGCAGACGGTGAAGTCGCGCAAGCGCTCTTCCTCACCTTTGACCCGCCGGATGCCCGCTGCCCGATGCGCTTCGTCGGCAACCAACACCGCGAGGGTCGTGCCGCTTGAAGTCAAGGCTTCGCCGATCTTGTAGCTTGATTGGTAAGTGCCAAAAATCACGCCCACGCGGCCTTCGGGCACAGCTTCCATCCAATCGGCGATCTCGCCGGCGTCCGTGGTCACGCGCCCCTTCACGTCGCGGGCGCTGGTATGGCTCAAGTCCGCTGTCTGGTCCTTCGACAAGTCGCTTCCGCGCGCGGCCGTTTGGTCCGAGCACACGGCGAGCGCCACAAGCGGCCTGGTGCTATGAATGAGGAACTCTCGACGCAACTGGGCGACCAGCGCGATCGACGGGCATAGGATGGCGGAGACCTGCCCCGGCTCGGTCAACTCCTCGATCAACCGCAGGGCTATGCGCGACTTGCCAGTACCGCACGGCAGGATGATTCGCCCTCTGGCCGTCCCCGTGCCGCTTTGCGCGAGGTTCTTCAGGGCGGCAGCAGAGACCTGCACAGCTTCCTGTTGCATGCTATCCCGCGTCTGCTTGGCGTCGTCGCCGGCACTGGGGGTGGCGGTGGCGGCGCCCTCCAACCGGGCGCCGAGGGTACTGTCGTACTGCTCCTTGATGTCCGCATAGACGTTGATGTGCGCGACCTTGTTCCCCTCCATGACCCGCTGCGCGTTCGCGTTGACGTTGACCCCGCCGTTGACGACCAACCAACGCTCGGTGAACGAGATCCCAACGCCCGATGCCTCGGCGATGAAGCTGTCAATCTCGGCCTTGTTGATCGGCGGCGCCGAACCTTGGTCATCGAGTTCCCTGGACTTGCACTGAATCGCTATCAGCTCCCCGTCGTTCCTCTCTGCCACCACATCAATGCCGCTGTCCGGGTGGGTCTTCTCAGGCCATTGCTCCCAGGTCCATGCCCTTTGGACATCCCATTCGGCGATGAGGGGGGCACAGTCGGCCGTCAGCCTTTCGAGCCACTTGCCGTCGGTAGCCTCGCGGGACGTTTCCTCGATCTCGACCAGGGCGTCCCCGAGCTCCTGCAGGGCTGCGGTATCGTTCTTGTCGGTCATGCGTTTCCCTTTCGCGTCATGTCGGACGGTAGCCAGCCGACACCCGTCCGCGATAGCCCATGACAGTCAAATGCTGCCGCGGGCTGATCGGGCAGGGGCGGGGTGCGATGGCCCCATGGGCCAACTATCGGACATCACCCAGCTCCGGCGGCAGGAAGACGAGAGGGACGATGCTGCATCGCTCTCCTCGCGGTTTCGACCGAAGTCCCCACTGGGGGGACACTTCGATGCCGTCCGTGTCGAAGTCGCCTGGGCCGGAATCCTAGTGGTCGAACTGTCCGTGCTGGGAGCATCGACTCGATGGCGGACGTGTACCGCTGCGACCGGGACGCTCGGGGCTTTGTTGGGATGGCCTTCCCCAGCCAGTCTTGGTCGGCCTTCTCGGTTCACAGCTTGCCCTAGTGCGCGGTGGCGACGAACTGTGTCGCCTCGTGCGTCATCACGACTTGGGCTCTGTCCGCGATCTTCTCTAGCGCTCCGAGGATGAGCCAGACGCGCTGCTCGTCCTCCCGGCCCGCCCGAAAGCCGGTCAAGTCCGAAACGGAGTGGACGACGCAGACGATGCGGCGAGCCTTGATGCCTTTGACGACCCGGCGCAGACGCTGGAGGCAGGCGCGCAACTCAGCCTGGGGGATGTGCCTGCCGCCGTCTTCCCCGGTGGGGAACTCGAAAAGGTGGAAGCGCCCTTGAAGCTCGCCGGTGTCAACGTCTGGTGATCCGGCCAGAGTCTCTAGGCGAAAGTGCTCGTTGGTGTAGGCCCACACGACGTGCGCACCATCGAGCAACGCATGTAGCGCCACGGAATACGCGCCATGGTAGCGCTCGGGGCCGTGGATCATGTCCAGCCCGTTGCTGCCTTCAATCATGGCTTCGATCTGCTCTCCCGTCGGCAACGTGGTCTCCTTGCTCAACGCAGACGGGCGATTGTACCTGTCGGCTCACGGTGCCGAGCTGCGCTGAATCCCTCTCGGTGGGCGGGAGGGAGCATCGCGCCGCGTTTCGGCACACGCCTCGGGCTGGCGCTCCTGGGCGCGGGACAGGCCGCGGCGCGGGACCGGGCGTGCCGCCGCCGACATGGATGCGTGAGACGGTACACTAAGCTCTGGGAGCGTCAGGGAGACTCCGCCTGCACGGATCTCGGGAAGGGCTCCCATCGAAAGGCCGACAAGGTACGTGGATGGTCGCTGCGGCCCACGCCTTCCGTGTGGTCGAGAGGTGGGCGACCCGACGCACCACGGAGGGGTTCAGACGGACCATGGCCATCCAGCCGGACTTGATCGAGCAGTTGCTTCGCTCGGATGAGGGAGAAACCCTCGACTTCAAGCGCGAGCAGTACCCGTTCGAGAGGGCCGACAGGATTTCGAAGAGCGAGCTGCTGAAGGACTTGCTGGCCTTCGCCAACACCCAGGGCGACGCCTACATTCTGGTCGGCGTGGAGGAAAGGCGCGGGACGAGAAGCGAGGTGGTCGGCGTTGCCGAGCACCTAGATGATGCGAAGCTCCAAGAGTTTGTGAGCAGCAAGACGCAGCGCCCCGTGGCGTTTTCTTACCGGGAAGCAACGCACGACGACCTCTCCATCGGCGTTCTCCACATACCCTCGCGATCAGGTCTACGCTACGCGATACGGGATTACGGGAAGGTCAAGAAGCACGCGGTTTACGTCAGGCGAGGCAGTTCGACTGCCATCGCGACACCGGACGAGATCGCGCAGATGGGGACGCCGGAAATCGACGACCGTCGAGCATTCGGCGGGGCGCCTGGCTCGGGCAAGCTCGCGGGCAAGCTTATAGCACGGAGCCAAGACACCGAAGAAGCCGAGCGCGTGGTGGAGATCTTCAGGGCCGCACCCAAGCAACGGGATCCGGTTTACGTGGACGTGGCTTGGGCAGAGCATCTGCTGGCCAAGGGGGACGAGAGGCATGTGGCTGCCGCGGGCGACATCGGCTTCCGGACCGTCAGCGGTGTCTACAGCGACGAAGATCGGATGGAGGCGCGGCGCTACCTGTTTCCAAGCGGCTTGCCGCCGGACTTGGGCGAGCAGCCTGCGATGGAACGGCGCTCTGGATTGCCCGCGCAGACAGAGGTCGTTCGGCGGCTCGATGTGCTCCGAGAGGAGTTGGCAAGGCACATCGGTCGGGTCAGACGTGGAGAAGTGACGACAACGGCCATAGGCTCCGGGGGGCATCTGCGCGGGGAGTCCGCTTGGGCACGCCAGTACTTTGGCGAGCATGAGATCGTCTGCCCCGAGTTAGATGACCTTGAACTCACGCGATGGCATGACTTGCTTTGCGAAGTCGTGCCGATGCTCGACCGGGGCAGTTCTATGCGCGAGATTCGCTGGCGGGCGGAGCTTTGCCTCGCAGGATCGGTGTGACGATAGCCACCCGTCAGTTCCGCGCTGCGGTTGACGACCACTCGCAGCAGAGGATGCGCCGCCATGGCTGACCACTCTGCCATCGAATGGACCGACGCAACCTGGAACCCCGTCACAGGCTGTACCAAGATCACCCGCGGGTGCGACAACTGCTATGCGGCACGCTTCGCCGAACGGTGGCGGGGCGTTCCGGGGCATCCGTACGAACAGGGCTTCGACCTCCGCCTCTGGCCATCGCGCCTCGATCAGCCGTCCCGATGGCGGAAGCCCCGCATGATCTTCGTCAACTCCATGAGCGACTTGTTCCACCGTCAGGTCCCGCGCGCATTCGTCGATCAGGTCTTCGCCGAGATGGAGACGGCCGACCAGCACGTCTACCAACTGCTCACCAAACGCAGTTCGCTCATGCGCGATTACCTGCGCGCCCGTTACCCCAGCTCGCTGGTCCCGGCGCACATCTGGTGCGGAGTCTCCGTCGAAGACGCGGAGGGCGCCGCCCGCATCCGTCACCTGCAGGCGAGTCCGGCGGCCATTCGCTTCCTTTCGATAGAACCCCTGCTCGGCCCAGTCGGCACGCTCGACCTCGAGGGAATCTCCTGGGTGATCGTCGGCGGAGAGAGCGGCCCCAACGCGCGCGCCCTACACCTCGATTGGGCCCGTGACGTTCGCGACCAGTGCGGTGCCGCCGGCGTTCCCTTCTTTTTCAAGCAGTGGGGCGGCCAGACTCCGAAGGCCGGCGGTCGCACGCTGGAAGGCGTCGAGCACAACGCGATGCCCCTGCACTTCAAGGACTTCGAGAAGGAATATCCCCATGCAACTCAAGTGGCATCGTGATGAGCGGCCACCCGAGTTCTAGGGAAGGTCTCGCCATGCTTTCGAGTGCTCCCGACGCGGTCGAGCGTGACGAGGGGGTACTGTCGGGAACACCGTGCGTGAAGGGAACCCGCATTCCGGTTCACGACATCGCCGAGATGCTGGCCAACGGCGACAGTGCTCAGGCGATCCACGAGGCGTTTCCGCAGCTCTCGGAGAGGCAGATCGAGCTGGCCGCCTTCTACGCGCGGGCCTACCCCCGGCGCGGACGACCCCGCCGGGAGCCCGTGTGGCGCGCGCGCGAGCCGGTCACGACGAGTGAGACCGCCCTTGGTGAGCCGCCTCTTTCGCGTTGAAGTTCCTGGGCGTGGGGTCCCGTCTCCCGCGACGGCGTCCTGTACGATCGGAGTTTCCTAACGATCGCGCAGCCGGGCCTCAAGCTCGCGCACGCGGGCCTCGGCGCGGGTGCGGCCTTTGGCCTCTGTCTCCGCACGGGCGGCCTCCGTCTCGGCGCGGGCGGTGGCCGCATCGGCGCGGGCGACCTGCTCCGCGGGCGTCAGCAGATCCGCCCCGGTCGCCGGGTCGTAAAGGCGCAACTCGCCGCCGCGTAGCCACAGCCACAGGCCCAGCGCCTCGCTGAAGTGGCCCCGCGCGCCATTCGGCAACACGCGCTCGGACATCGCGCGGTATCCCCGCCCGACCAGCGACAGCCCCCGCAACGGTGGATCGAGATACTCTGCGCGGGGGTCGTACAGGAAATACTCCGCCACCCCCCACTCCGCGTAGCGCCGCCGCTTTGTGCCCACGTCCTCCCCGTGCGTGCCTTTCGACGTGATCTCCAGCACGAACGCCGGCGAACGCTCCTCCCACAGCTTGTAGACTTCGCGGTCGTGGTTGCCCACGCCGAACGCGACGAACACGTCGGGACTTAGGTGCCGGCGCTTGTCCCCCGGAGTGTCGTAGACCAGCATGTTGGCGCCGACGAACACGTCGGCGCGGCGTTGGTAGCGGATCTGGAGCGCCGTCGCCGCGTCGCGCAGGCGGTCGTAGTGCAGGGGAGTCTCCGCCACCGGCCGTCCGTCCGAGGAGGGATATTCAACGACCCGCGGCGGGACGGGGACGGCGGGTTCGCTCATGGCTCGTTCCTCCGGCGTGGGCGGCGCGGGGCACCGTGCGGACCGGCGTCGCTGCCCGACGATAGCACGCCCCCCGCGGGGCGCTCAACGCGCGCGGGGTCGCCGTCCCGGGGGCGCGTTGGGGGCCGTGCGCGAGCTTCGTGTCGACACCTTGCACGGGCGTCGATCATCCTGCATGGAGGTCTGCCGGCGAAGTCGCGATGGATGCGGGATGCGTGCGACATCGACCTGAGTTTCGTGCCGCCGCGTCTCACGACAGGGATCTGGATCGACGTAGGGGTTTGGCCCCGGGCGTGCGCCTTGCCGGCGAATCGCCTGACGAGCGCGAGGACAGCCTGACGGAGGCCTTCATACGCCGCTTCTGCATGCACGACGCCGACCCGCGTGATGTGGGCGAGGTGCAATGGCGCAGGGTAATGGCCCGCTTGCGCGGGTAGCCTTCTTTTTCAGCGATGCGCTGGAAGTGCTGCACGAACCCGGATGCGCCTGGGTCTACAGCGCGGCGGACAGCCAGATGGTGGCCGAGACCCTGCGCGGCCGGTGTTTCGCTTTCGGAATTGGCCCGCGAGTGGCTTGCAGACCCGCTGGGCATCGGAGAGTTCGAATGGCCGCGCGCCGTTTCGGTCCCCGGCGCTGTAACCTGGCCGGCGGAGGTCGGGCCATCGGAACTCTGCATGCGGCCGCGTGACCTGGCGCGCCTCGGCCTTTGCGTACTGAATCACGGCAGCGTAGACGGCCGCCCGGTGGTGCCGCGCGACTGGCTGGAACTGGCGACCGCTTGTACTCCCGGCGTCGACGGGCCCTTCCTCGATGCTTTCTATGCCAGTATCGGCGTGCCGCCGGTACGGGGCATGGCCGGGTACGGGCTGCATTTCGGGCTCAAGGAACTGGGCGGCCATCCCGTGATTGCGCTGGGCGGTTCCGGCGGCCAGTACGCCTTCGTCTTCCGCGGTCTCGACCTGGTTGTCGTGCAGACTGCCGGTACTCCCCGTGGGGGTCCGGAGGCGAGCCCGCTGACGCAGGACGGCTTGTCCGGCGGTGTCGATATCGTCCTGGACGTGATACTGCCGGCGCTCCGTTGACTGGCTGCGGAGAGCGCTGTTTTCCGGTGGCTACCGGAGTTCCGGAACGCAAACCCCCGATCCTGATCGGCCAGGGCGCCGGGGATGACGCGCCCCTCGGGACGCCGCGCTGGCAGGGGAGGGCGCTGTTCGCAGGCGGTGATCAGCGCGCCGACCGGGAGATGGGGTCAGCTTCGCGTGTTTCGGCGCATTCTTCAGATTCGCACGTTCAACTCGATACCGATGGTTCGCGGCCACGGTCTGATCGGTTCGCCTCCTGACGGGATGAAGGCGACGAACTGACTCACGGCGCCGTCCTCGTCGAAGAGGTTTTCGGCTGTCACGAAAAGGCTCCATTTTTCCGCTTCCACGCCTGCCCGGGCGTTGACAAGCGTTGTCTTGTCGGACCGGAAGACCCCGGCGAGTGAACGATCCTCGCGTTCCGTGATGTGGCTGAGGGTGCCCAATACTGACAGGTGCAGTCCACGCGCAATTGGCCGGCGGTAGCCCGCCAGGGCGGAGAGGGTCAGGTCCGCGGCCTGAAAGAAAGCGTCGCCCTCCGAAATGCCGGCCCCCGGAACGTCCGAGGCGTACTCCGTATCGGAGATGTTGGCCGTCAGACCGAGGGTCATGCCTTCGATGCCCCGGTAACTCACGGCGATGTCGATGCCCTTCCCGTCCACCGTCGCCGCGTTCTGGTTGTTGGCGGTAAGCACCCCCGGGTTGACCACCCGATCGACGTATTGAACGAAGATCTGATTGTTTTTCCAGTCCAGAGTGTAAGCCGTCAGCTCGAGATCCAGGTCGCCCTCCAGCAAGCCGAATTTGGCCCCGATCTCGTACGTCGTCACCTCGTCGGGCTCGACGGCCGGTACCACCCCCTCGATTCCATTGGCGAGCGCGGTGGCGAGCGCAATGCGGGTATTGAATCCTCCAGCCCGATAGGCTTGAGCGAAGTTGACGTAGAGCAGCGCATCGTCCGTGGGCCGCCAGGCGAGGTTCGCCCTGCCCGTGAACTTCTCGAAACTGCCCGACGGCCTGTCGGACGGGTCGAGATTGCTGACCGACGCCCGGTCGTCCGACGCGTAGCGCCCGCCCAGGGTCAGTGCCCAGCGTGTCGAGAGATCGTAGGACACCTCGCCGAAAACGGCCCACTGTTCGACGGAACTGTCCGTGCCACCGGTGGGAACGAAGGTGGGGTCGGGCGCGCCGGGGAACAGCAGCCCGAACTGGAAATCGGAATACATGTCGTTTTCCAGGTAGATGCCGCCCAATACCCAGTCGAACGCCCCTTCCTGCACGGACGCGACGTTGATCTCCTGTGCGAATGTCTCGACATCGAACAACAGGCTGAATACGCCGACCACGAAATCGTCGTAGAGCTGCAGCGACTCGTATTCCAGGTGCGAGGTGCTGCTCGTGATCCTGTATGCCTCCGTTTCGTACTCCAGCACCAGGCCGGACAGGTCAAACTCGTTTTCCGCAACGGCCCAGTGGTTGCCTCGGGAAACGGTCGGTTGCGTGAAGTCGGGACCGAAGGTCAAGGGATTGGTCAGGAAGAGCGGTGCATGGCGTTCCAGGTCTTCGTTGGCGAAGCGGTTGTGGGTGGTGTTTTCGGAGTGCCAGTAGCTGACCACGGCAGAGAAACTCTCGACCGGCTCGATCAGCAGCTTGGCCCTATAGGAGGCGTCGTCGTCTTCGTTGAAGTCGTCGTTTCCCTCGAGCCGGTCGATGAAACCGCCGTATTCCACGTTTGAGCCGACAAGACGCAATGCCACCTTGTCCTGGAGTAGCGGGACTTTTACGGCCCCCTGCAGCCGATGGTTGTCATCGCCGCTCTTCGTTCCCGACCAGGCTACGGTTGCCTTGGCCTCGAACCGGGTCGGGTCGGGGCGCCCGGTGATGATGCGGACCGTGCCGCCCGCGGACCCAAGGCCGAACAGCGTGCCCTGCGGCCCGCGCAATACCTCGATCCGGTCGAGGTCGTAAGGGTTGAGGTCCGGATTGACGTTCTGGCCGATACGCGTGAACGGCAGGTCGTCGAGGTAATATCCGATCGGAGAATCGCCCAGCGCACCGGCCACGCCCCGTATCGACACGCCGCCGCCCTGGCCGCCGACCTCGGCCACCGACACCCCCGGGGCCAAAGCGAACGCCTCGAATACGGAGTTGATTCCCCGATCCTCCAACTCGCTTCCGGCGATCGCCGAGACCGCGAGCGGCGTATCGAGCAGCGTGGTCCCGGTACCCCTTTTCAAGGCGGTTACGACGATTTCCTCGATGACTTCATCGGCGTCGCCTTCCTGAGCGAACCCGGTCACCGAAAACAGCAGTGCCCCCCCCCCAGCAACAGACCAATGGCAAACCTGCGATGGCGCATGATCAGATCCCCCGTTCGTACGGTTGAGGTCGAGCCCGCGGCAGCCACATGACTCGTTATCCCTCATAGACGCGGCAAACGATGGGTTGCCCCAGTGTATGCTCGGCCTTCCCGTGCCTGCCTGGTGCGCGACGGCGAAACGCAAGGCCGGCAGCTTGACGCAAGCCCCGCCTACAGGATTCTCCGGTACTCGATGGTCCGGCCGTGTTCGACGATCTTGACCGGCCAGCCGGTGTAGAAGCCCCCGCCCATCCAGACGCCGAGTTCCCGGGCTCCTTCGGCATCGCTTACGACGATGTCGTACCGGTTTGCGCCGGTGAAGTAGAAGTGCCCGACGATCACCTCGCTGGGATGGCGGGTCGCGGTCATGATTCCGGGTTCGGCGAGACCCCCGTCCTTCAGGCGCCGTATCGGGATCTCGCGGGTCTCGCCGTCCTCCATGGCCGCGAGCGTTGCGCCGAGGAGGAGCCAGTCGAGGGCGGTGCCGGTGAGGATGTGGGCGTCCGCGTCCGGCAGTTCGTAGACGCGCCTCTCGACCGTGCCGTCGCCAGATACGCGCTCATCAGTGATCTTCTGCGCGAAGCCTCCGTCCCCGACTTCCACGCGCGTATTCCGCACCGACCCGTCAGGACCGAGAACCTGTCCGAGATATGCGGTCGAGCCGTCCTGCATCGGTACCGATGCGATGCGCTCCGCGCCGGCACGGTCCTCGACATGCTCGAGTACGAACTCGGCGCTGATCAGGACGTTCTCGGACCCCTCGACAGGCCATGCGGGCGCGTCGCCGAACACGGCCGCCTTGCGGTCGCTGGCCGTCTTCAACGCCGCGAGGCGGCGGTCGAGAGACGCGCGATCGAACCACGCGCCCGCCGCCATGACGCCGTCGATGCGGCGGTAGGCGGCGATGTCGGCCAGCGGGTCGCCGTCGAGCAGGACGAGATCCGCCCGCGCTCCGGGCGCGACGATGCCGCTCTTGCCGCTCTCGTTCATGAACTCCGCGGGCGCGGTCGTCGCCGTCTGCAGCGCCGCGTGGGGCGACAGCCCGGCCGCGACGTACAGCTCGAGCTCGTCCACCATGCCGAAACCCACGAAGGCCCATGGATTGGGCGCATCCGTCCCGGCGAGGATGCGGGCTCCGGCATCGTGGAACACCTTGACCTGGCGCAGCTCTTCGTCGAACTGAAGCCGGGCTCCGCGGTAGGTGTCGGGCGTCCAAGCCGCCCGGAAGGCCGCGGACATCCGCCAGAAGGACATCACGGTGTAGTCGACGTACTGCACCGCGTCACGCGCGGAGAACACGGACATCTCGTCGGGCGACAGCGCGGTGCCGCGGAGGGTGGTCAAGGTGGGCACCGTCCAGATGCCGGTCTCCCTGGCAAGTTCCGCCAGTTGCCGGAGCCTGGCGTCGTCGTACACCGCGTCCAGGGAGATCTCGCCCGAGCCGATCCGCGCCGCGTACTGCGGGAAGGCCGGATCGAAGCGGGTGTAGTACTCGGCGCCGTCGGCAAGCGTTGCGGGGCCGATGCCGATCAGGTGCTCCGCCGTCTGCATGCCGGACCGGAACGCGTGGTCCGCGGGAACGGCGTCGGGGATGTGTCCGGCGAAGGGAATGCCGTTGGCCCTGGCCGCCTCGGCGATGGCGTCGAACGCCTCGACGCTCAGGTTGGAGTAGACCTTGATGAAGTCGTAGCCCGCCGCCTTGTGCCGGGTCACGACGTCCCGGGCGTCGGGAGCGCTGAGCACTATGTCGCTGCCGTAGTGAATGACGGGCTCGCCGTCGACGATGCGCCCGCCGGTCATGATTCGCGGCCCCGCAATGGCGCCCGAGGCGACGCCTTCGCGAAGCTCGAGCACGACCGGTTCACCCCACATCGCGCGGATGAGGGTCACCCCGTTGGCCAGGTAGGCGTCGAGATCGGCCGTGGTCATGGGGTGCGCGTGCATGTCCGCCAGACCGGGAGCGAGGTACTTGCCGCCGCCGTCGATGATCCGGGCGCCGGGCGGGACCGCGACGCTTGCGGCCGGCCCGGCGGCCGCGATCCGACCGTCGGCGACGACGACGTTCCAGTCCGCCTCGACGCGGTCCGAGGTCATCGACACCACGTTGACGTTCGCAAACGCGTAACCGGACCCGTTCGCCTCGACGGCCTCAGGCGCACGGTCGGCGCCGGGGTCGCATGCCGACAATCCGGCCGCGGCCAGCAGCGAGACGGCGCCTTTGCCGACCACCGCTCGGCGCAATGCCTTGCATGGGCTTGTGTTCATCGCTCCACCTCCCGATTCGCGTGCCCCAGCGGTTCGCGCTCCACGGCAAATCATCCGCAGCCCGGACGCTGAGTGATCTTCCCGACGATGCGTCATAGGACCACGGCGGACAGCCATTTGTCTCCCACCCCGTCCCGGTTCCACAGGCTGAAACGATGAGCGAACAACAACCGTCCCGCGCCCGCCCGCGCCGATGCATCCTGCTCGCACTCGTCCTGGCGGTCGGCGGCGCTGCCCATGCCTCTTCTTCGGACGAATCGCTGGAGCTTCTCATGGAGGACTTCTGGGAGGCCCAGGTCCGCGCTGCGCCACTGACCGCCGCCTTTTGGGGGGAGAACCGGTTCCGGGACCGCGTCGACGACCTCAGCCCGGAGGCGCTCGCGGCCCGGGTGGCGACGCTCGACCGGACCATCGCCGCGCTCGCGGAGATCGACCCGCGGGAGCTGAAGCCGGCCAATCGCGAGAACTACGAAGCCTTCGAATGGATGCTGACCCACGAACGGCGCAACCTGGATTTCGGCACCCGCTTCTTCACGATCACCTCCCTCGGCGGCTGGCACAGCCGCTTCGCGGACGTGATCCTGGCGACCCGGTATGCGTCGGAGCAGGACTACCGCGATCTGCTGGAACGCCTGCGGGGCTTTGGCGTGTACGCCCGGCAGAACGTCGACCTCCTGCGGGTGGGGATGGAAGGCGGTTACACGCAGCCTTGCGCGTCGCTCGGGGGATACGGGAAGTCCATCGCCGACTACGTCTCGGACACGCCGGAGGCGAGCGTTTTCGCCAAGCCGTTCGCGGCCGTCCCCGACTCCGTTGCGGCGACCGTGCGCGAGGAGTTGCGCGGCGAGGCGATGCGCGTGATCGACGAAGTCGTCAACCCCGCCTACCGGGCCTTCGCGGAGTTCTATGCCGAGAGCTACGAACCGGCGTGCCGAACGTCGGTCGGCCTGTCGTCGGTGCCGCGCGGGCGGGAAGCCTACGACCATGCCCTGCGCTACTACACCAGCCTGGACACGGATGCGTCCACCATTCACGCCCTCGGCCGCCAGGAGGTCGACCGCATCCGGGGAGAGATGGAAGCGGTGATGGAGGAGGTGGACTTCGAGGGGGACTTCGCCGAGTTCCTGGCCTTCCTGCGCTCCGACCCCCGGTTCTACGCTGCCGATGAAGAGACCTACCTGCACCGCGTCGCGTGGATCGGCAAGACCATCGAAGCCCGGCTGCCGCAGTTCTTCTCCCGGCTACCCGGCAACCCCTACGGCATCAGCGTGATACCCGAACAGATCGCGCCCTTGACCGCCACGGCCTTCTACCAGCCCGGCGCCGGGGACGGCACGCGTGCCGGTCAGTACTTCGTGAACCTGTACGATCTCTCGAGCCGCCCGCTCTACGAGCTTCCCGCCCTGGGCCTCCACGAGTCGGTGCCGGGCCACCACCTGCAGTTCTCGTTCCAGGGCGAGAACAAGGATCTCCCCACCTGGCGGCGCTTCTACTACTTCCACGCCTACGGCGAGGGCTGGGGGTTGTACAGCGAGTTCCTCGGGGAGGAGATGGGCATCTACACCACGCCCTACGAGCGCTTCGGCCGCCTGATCTACGACATGTGGCGCGCCGCCCGCCTGGTCGTGGACACCGGCCTCCACGTCATGGACTGGACACGCCAGGAGGCCATCGACTTCATGGTGGCCAACACCGGCCTGACCCGCAGGAACGTCATCGCCGAGGTCGACCGCTACATCACCTATCCCGGCCAGGCGACGGCGTACAAGTACGGCGAGCTGAAGATCCGCGATCTGCGCCGGCGCGCCGAAGAGGCGCTCGGCGACAGGTTCGACCTGCGGGAGTTCCACGTAGAGCTGCTCACGGGCGGTTCGCTGCCGCTGAAGGTCCTGGACAACCGGATGCAGCGCTGGATCGACGCGCAGGATCGTCCCTAACCCCCGCGACCCAGCCCAACCGTGGCTGATTGCGAGAAGCGAACCCCTCGAGAGTTCCCCATATCGAACGTCAAAAATCACGAAAAATGAAATATCATGCGCTGAATGTACGAGAGAGCGACGAGTGCGCGTGATTTGGTGGTCCACTTCGCCGCACGCGGGCGATACCACTTCACGTCTTCGGAGTTCCGTTCGGCGCTCGGCGTGTCCGCCGCAGCCGCGAACCAGTCGCTGTGGCGGCTGACGAAACGCGGAGAGATAGCAAGTCCTGGGCGAGGCTTCTACGTGGTCGTGCCCCCGGAGTATCGCGGCCTCGGTTGCCTGCCGCCGGACCAGTTCATTCCGGCACTCATGCATCACCGCACGGTGCCGTATTACGCGGGACTCCTGTCTGCGGCACAGTACCACGGGGCCGCCCACCATCGACCACAGGTCTTTCAGGTGATGGTGGAAAGAAGCCGGCGGGCGATCAGGTGCGGGGCGGTGGGGGTTGACTTCATCTCGCGGACCGGGCTGGCCGGCGTGCCACTGTGCACCTTCGCCAATCCACGCGGAACCATTCTTGCCTCGACCGTCGAAGCGACGGCGATCGACCTTGTCGGTTACGCGGGCCGGGCCGGGGGCATCGACCGGATAACGGGGATGCTCTCCGAACTCTCGGATCAGATGGACCCGGCCCTGCTGGTCGAGGCCGCGCGATCCGCCTCGGTGCTGTGGGCGCAGCGGCTGGGGTTTCTGCTCGAGTTCGTGGGCGCAGGGGACAGTTGCGTCCCGCTCAGGGACTACGTGCGAGAGCGCGCGCGCAACTACACCAGGCTGGTGCCGTCCGCGCCGACGGGAGGCGCGGTGCGGTCGCGAGACTGGCGGCTGCTGGTCAATGTCCCGATCGAGTCGGAAGCGTGATCCCGCGAGATTACGTTACCGCCTGGCGGGCCACTGCTCCGTGGGTAGACGATGCCCAGGTCGAGCAGGATCTCGTCATCAGCCGCGCACTCGTGGAGATGTTCTCGCACCCCGTGCTTGCCCGGTCTCTTGCCTTCCGTGGTGGAACGGCGCTGTACAAGCTGTATCTGACGCCTGCGGCGCGCTACTCCGAAGACATCGATCTGGTGCAGGTGGAGGCGGGCCCCGCCGGTGGGGTGATGGATGCGATCCAGGAAACGCTCAATCCGTGGCTCGGCAAGCCAGGGTGGAAGCAGACGCACGGTCGCGTGACTTTCCGCTACGCCTTCGAGTCGGGCGGCGCCCCTCCCATGAAGATGCGGCTGAAGGTCGAGATCAACACCCGCGAGCACCTGGCCGTCCTCGGCTATACGGAGCGTGCGTTCACCGTGCGATCCCGTTGGTTCGAGCGAACGGCCAGCATTCGGACATTCGAACTCGACGAACTGCCGGCCACGAAGTTGCGGGCACTCTACCAGCGGAAGAAGGGGCGCGACCTGTTCGACCTGATGGTGGGTCTCGGCGATGGCGAGAGTGATCCGAAGCGCATCGTCCAGACGTTCCGCTCGTACACGGAGGAGGAGAACCGTTCCCCTACCCGCGCGGCGTTCGAGCGGAACCTCGACGGAAAGCTCCGCGACCCCGCTTTTGGATCCGACCTGAGCGGTCTGCTTGCCACGAAGCGCGAGTGGGACGCGACCGCAGCGGCGCGGGTGGTGACGGAGGCGCTGCTATCGCGGCTGCCTGGCCAGCCGTGGCAAGGCCGAAAACTGGGGCTGTTGGATCGACGGCACGGTAGTCTGGAGCCCTGAGCCATGACCTTTCATCGGGATGTCCGACTGAAGACCGCACGTGCCGCGGCCAGGTCCTGCGCGGTGTTGCCCAGGCTCTTGTAAACGGTGATCTCGTCGTCGTCCTCCCGCCCCTGAATCTCGCCGTCGATCACCTGGCCGATCTCCCCGACGATGTCGTCCAGGGCGAAGCGCCCCTCCTCGACGGCGAGGAGCAGGTCGCCCGCTTCCGCCAGGGCGAACTCTGTGATCTCCGTGTAGACGCGGCCCCGCCCGAGCACGGCGCCGTCGGCTTCGCGGGTGGCGGGATTGTGGGCGCCGACGAGGTTGACGTGCGCTCCGGGCGACAGCCACTCGCCTTCGAGGATCGGGGTGTTGCTGCCGGTGACCGTGCAGACCAGGTGTGCGTCGGCCACGGCCTCGGCGGCGTCGGCCACCGCCCGGACACGCGCTCCGCCTCGACTCGCGTGGCGTTCGGCGAAGGCCGTCGCTTTGTCCACGTCCCTGCCCCAGATCCGGACGTCCCGCACCGGGCGTATCGCGAGCATGGCTTCGAGGTGCGACTCCGCCAGCACGCCGCAGCCCAGCACCGCGAGAATCGAAGCGTCTGCCCGCGCGAGCGCCCGGGTCGCGGCGGCGCTCGCGGCGGCCGTGCGCAGGGCGGTGACGGAGGCCGCCTCCACCAGGGCGAGCGGGGTGCCGTCCGCGCGGTTGAAGAGCAGGATGTAGCCCTGCACGGTGGGTATGCCGCGGGACGGGTTGTCGGGGAACAGCGTGACGAGCTTCGCCCCGAACACCTCTTCGGCGCCGACTTCGCCGGGCATCACGCCGAAGTAGCCGGCGCCATCCGCGACGCTGAGCATCATGCGCAACGGCAGTTCGATGTCGCCCCGGCTGATGGCGGCCTGGGTGGCGGCCATGAGGTCGATGCAGTCGGACATCGGGAGCGTCCGAAGGACGGTGTCACTGTCGAGGACGGGTACGTTCACGGGCGGGTCCCTCATCGGTCGGTCTGCGGTTCGCGGCCTCGGGGTTGCGGCCGTTCGGGTACCTTACGAAACGCAGCCCCGGACCTCGACCTCAACGGCGGGCCGCTGCGTCGACTCCAGGAATCCGTTGAGGCTCGGACGGCGTTGCTGCGTCACGGATAGACCCATGAGGGGATACTCTTTCTCGACAGTGTTCGGGCGGGCTCTGCGCGGTCATCGGCGCTGGCCGGCTGCGTGGCGCTCCGCCGAGCCGGCGCGGGCCTACGACGTCGTCGTCGTGGGCGCCGGCGGTCATGGCCTCGCCACCGCCTACTATCTGGCGAAGCACCACGGCATCACGAACGTCGCGGTTCTCGAGAAGGGCTGGCTCGGCGGCGGGAACACGGGGCGCAACACCCAGGTCACGCGTTCCAACTACTTCTGGCCCCAGAGCGCGGCGTTCTTCGAGCGCTCGCTCGAGCTCTACGAGGGCCTCGGCCGGGAACTCAACTTCAACGTGATGCTCAGCCAGCGCGGCATCCTGACGCTGGCGCACAGCCATCACGAGATGGAGGCGCTGCGGCGCTGGACGAACGCGATCCGCATCAACGGTATCGACTCCGACGTCCTGACGCCCGCGGAGATCGGCAAGCTCGTGCCGCTGCTCAATCTCGACGCCCGCTTCCCGGTGCACGGCGGGTTCATTCAGCGCCGGGGCGGCATCTCCCGGCACGATGCCGTTGCCTGGGGATACGCCCGTGCGGCGAGCGCCCTGGGCGTGCACATCGTCGAACAGTGCGAGGTCACCGGCTTCGACATCGACCAGGGCAAGGTGACGGGCGTGACCACCAACCGCGGCTCCATCGCGGCGGACCGCGTCTGCATCTGCGTGGCGGGCCACACGGGCGTGCTGGCGGCGCAGGCGGGTTTTCGCGTACCGATCACGAGCATGGCGCTGCAGGCGATGGTCAGCGAGCCGGTCAAGCCGTGCCTGGACACCGTGGTGCTCTCACCGGTGATTCACGTGTACGTCAGCCAGTCGGACCGCGGCGAACTGGTGATCGGCGGCGGCGCGGACGGCTACGGCAGCTACGCGCAGCGCGGCGGCGTCCCGCTCCTCAAAGAGAACCTGGCGGCGCTCATCGAGCTGTTCCCCGCGTTCAGCCGTCTCCGGCTGCTGCGCCAATGGGCGGGGATCGTCGACATCACGCCGGACACGACGCCGATCATGGGTACGACGCCGGTCCGGAACCTGTACGTCAGCGGCGGCTGGGGCACGGGCGGCTACAAGGCGATCCCGGCCGGGGGCGAGACGATGGCGCACACCATCGCCCACGACGCCCCGCATCCCCTGATCGCCGATTTCGGCCTCGACCGGTTCGAGACCGGGGCGCTCATCGACGAGGGCGCGGCGTCGGGAGTGTCGCACTGATGCTCACGATTCCCTGTCCGTTCTGCGGCGAGCGCGACGAGGCGGAGTTCCGTTACGGCGGCGAAGCGCTGCAGGAGATTCCACAGGCCGGAGCCAGCGATGCCGAGTGGGCGGACTACCTGTTCAACCGGGACAACCCGAAGGGGCTCGTGCACGAACGCTGGTGTCACAGCTACGGCTGCAACCAGTGGTTCCAGGTGGTGCGCGACACCGTGACGCACAGGATTCACGCGGTCTACCGGGTCGGCGAAGCCCGCCCCGTCCTCGATGACGTGGACGGCGCGAGCGCCGACACCGGCGGATGAGCGCGCCGCAGCCCTTCCGCAAGCCCGAAGGCGGCCGTATCGACCGGACGCGCGGCATCGCGTTCACGTTCGACGGGCGCCGCTGTCTCGGTCATCCCGGCGACACCCTGGCTTCGGCGCTGCTCGCCAACGGCGTGCGGGTCGTGGGGCGCAGCATGAAGTTCCACCGCCCCCGAGGCGTGCTGACCGCCGGCATCGAGGAACCGAACGCGCTCTTGAGCGTGGACTGGGGTTCGGGAAGGATCCCGACGGTCCGCGCCACCGCCATGCCCCTGCTCGACGGGCTCGAGGCCAGGTCCCAGAACCGCTTTCCCTCGGTCAACTTCGACCTCGGGCGCGTGCTCGACTTCACGCGCGCCCTGTGGCCCGCCGGCTTCTACTACAAGATGTTCAAGTGGCCGGACTGGCGCGCGTTCGAGTGGGCGGTGCGCCGCGTGGGCGGCATCGGGCGCGTGCCGGGCGGCACGGACGCCACGCGCTACCGGCACCTGCACGGCCACTGCGCGGTGCTCGTGGTCGGTTCCGGCCCGTCGGGTCTCATGGCCGCTCTTGCGGCGGGCCGTCGGGGCGAGGACGTGGTGCTCGTCGAGCAGGACACGGAGTTCGGCGGCTCCCTGCTCCATGATTCCACGGAGATCGAAGGGCTCGGTTCGGACGAATGGCTGGCCGCGGCGCTTGCCGAGCTTGCCGGCATGGACAACGTCCGGCTCATGGCCAATGCGACCGTCGCCGGATGCTATGACCACAACGTCCTCACCATCCACGACCGCGGTGCCGCCTGGCGGGGCGACGGCGCCGTGGAGAGCTTCTGGAAGGTACGCGCCGGGCAGGTCGTGCTGGCCGCCGGCGCGTTCGAGCAGCCGATGCTGTTCGCCAACAACGACCTGCCGGGCGTGATGCTCGCCGGTGCCGTTCACAAGTACGCGACCCGCTTCGGCGTGGACTGCGGCCGCAGCGTCGCCGGCGTGCTCAACAACGATGCCGGGTGGCGCTCGCTGCTGGCGGTGCGCGATGCGGGCACGCCCGTGTGCGGCATCGTCGATACGCGCGACGAGGTCGAAGCGGGTCTCCTCGACGCCGCTGAGGAGCGCGGCATCCCGGTGTACCGCGGGGCCACGCCGCTGGCGGCGCGGGGATCGCGCGGCGCGCGGGCGTTGCGCTTCGCCGACCGCGACGGATCGGTGCGGCAGGTGGACTGCGACGTCATCGGCATGTCCGGGGGCATGAACCCCGCAACGCAGCTCTACTCGCAGGCGGGCGGCAGGCTGCGCTACGACGCGACGCAGCACGCGTTCGTGCCGGACCGGGATCCCGAGGGATGGGAGACGGTCGGCGCCGCGAGCGGCGGCTTCGCTCCGGGGGGCGGCTCGCCGGTCCGTCCATGCACCGCCGCGCCGGGGCGCACCGGCCGCCAGTGGGTGGACTTCCAGCACGACGTGACGGTCGCGGACATCGAGCTTGCCGTGCGCGAGAACTACGTCTCCGTCGAGCACATGAAACGCTACACCACGGCCGGCATGGCCGTGGACCAGGGCAAGACGAGCAACCTGAACGCCCTGGCCCTGCTCGGGCAACTGACCGGGAGGCCGCCGGGGGAGGTGGGCACGACCACCAGCCGGCCGCAGTTCGCGCCGGTGAGCATGGGCGCGATCGCCGGCAACCGCCGCGGCGACTTCTACCTGCCCCCGAAACTGCTGGCCGCCCACGACTGGCATGCCGCGCATGGCGCCGTGTTCGACGATTACGGGAGCTGGAAGCGGCCGGCCTGCTACGGCTCCGACCGCGACGCGGCGATCGCCCGCGAGGTGCTGGCGGTGCGGCGGTCGGCGGGGCTCTTCGACGGCTCGCCGCTCGGCAAGATCGAGGTTCTGGGGCCGGATGCGGCGGCGTTCCTCGACCGCATCTACGTCAACAACGCCCTGACCCTCAAGTCCGGACGGGTGCGCTACGGCCTGATGCTGAACGAGAACGGCGTCGTCATGGACGATGGCGTGTTCGTCCGCATCGCCGAGGATCACTACCTGGTCAACACCACTTCGGGCAACGCGGACCGTGTCGCGGCCTGGCTCGAGGAGTGGCTACAGTGCGAGTATTTCGACCTCGAGGTGGTGCTGAGCAACGTCACGTCCCAATGGGCGGTGGCGACGCTCGCCGGCCCGGACGCGCGCGGGGTACTGCAGGCGCTGCCGGGGATGATGGACCTGTCGACCGCCAGCTTTCCCCACATGAGCTTTGCCGAGGGCCGCCTTGCCGACGGCACGCCGTATCGCCTGCAGCGCGTGAGCTTTTCCGGCGAGCAGAGCTACGAACTCACCGTTTCGTCGGACCGCGCCGCGTCGATCTTCGAACGGCTCCGGTCGGGGACGGGTTCCGGGGACGTCGCTCCGATCGGAGTGGAGGCACTGATGGTGCTGCGCACGGAAAAGGGGTTCATTCACGTCGGCGTCGACACGGACGGCACGACGAACCCCCTGGACATCGGGTTCGGCGGGGTGGTCGCCCGAAAGCGGCGCGATTTCATCGGCGCCCGGTCCCTGGCGCGTCCCAACGACCGGCGGGGGGACCGCCGCCAACTGGTGGGGTTCGAACTCCTGGATCCGAACGGGAGCGTCGCGGCCGGCGCCCACGTCGTCACGGGCGGCAACGGAGCACTGCGCAGCGAGGGTTTCGTCACGAGCGCCTGCCGGAGCCCCACCCTGGGCAAGGCCATCGGCATCGGCCTGATCGAGGGCGGCTTCGGGCGCAAGGGCGAAGAGGTGCTCGTCTACGACGATGGCCGCACCACGCCGGCGCGCGTCGTCGAGCCCTGCTTCTACGATCCGGCGGGGGAGCGGATGCGTGCCTGAGGGGTTGGACATCCGCATCGAGCCGGCGGTGGACCGCGCGCTGGTTTCGCTCCGGGTTGCGCGACGGGCCGCCGGCGAGGCGGTCCGGTGCCTGCAACTCGCGCCGCCGTTGGGCGCCATGGGCGAGGATCCGCAGAGCCTCTGGCTCGGCCCCGATCACTGGCTGCTGGCGAGCGCGCGGCAAACGGCGTCCGCCATGATCGAACGATGCACGGCGGAACTTGCCGGCGTGCTCCACAACGCCGTCGATCAGTCGGCGGCCTATTCGGTTCTGCGCGTCGCGGGCGGGGACGTCCGCGAGGTGCTCGCTGCGGGCGCGGCACTGGACTTTCGCCCGTCCGGTTTCCCGCCGGGCGGTTGCCGCCCCACCCGCTTTGCACAGGTTGCCGCCGCCGTGGTGGCCACCGGGGCGGACGAGTTCGAAATCTATGTCGACCGGGGCTACGGGAGTTACCTGCGCGACTGGCTGGAGGATACGGCCGTCGTCGCCGGCAACGCGGCGACACAGTGGAACGCGAGGAAATGAGATGAATGAGACAAGGCATCGTCTCGGCGGCCTGACCGGGTTCGTGCTTTGCGGCACGTTTCTGGCGGCCACCGTCGGGATCGGTACGCCCGCAATGGCGCAGCAATCTGACGACGGCGCCGGCGTGATCGAGGAGATCGTCGTCACCGCGCGTCTGCGGGAGGAGAGCGCCCAGGACATCGGCCAGAGCATCCGCGCCATCGCCCAGGACGAGATCGAACGGGCGGGCATGGTCGACTTCGGCGACATCGCGCGCCGCACCGCCGGACTGGACTTCACCCACCGGGGCCCGAACGCGAACGAGGTGTCCATTCGCGGCGTGGCGAAGATCGTCAACCAGGGCACGCTGGACATCCTCGGCTCGCAGCCGGTGGTCAGCCAGTTTGTCGACGCCGTGCCCATTCAGGCCGCAAGCTCCCGCCAGCGGGACGTCAACACCTTCGACATGAGCCGTATCGAAGTGCTCCGGGGGCCGCAGCCGACCTACTTCGGCGAGGGCTCGGTAGGCGGCACCGTACGCTACTTCAGCAATACGCCCACCCTGGAAGCGGGCGTTCGCGGTACGGTGAACGCCAGGCTGGGCAGCGTCCAGGACGGCGGCGAGGCCCTGACGGTGCAGGGGGTGATCGATGCCACCCTCGTTCCCGACGTGCTGGGCGTGCGGGTGGTCGGCTTTACCCGCGACGACGAGGGGTTCATCGACAACGCCCTGACGGGTACGGACGACTACAACGACTACCAGAGCCAGGGAGGCCGCGTCTCCGTGGCCTGGCAGCCGAGCGACCGATTCCGGGCGCGCGCCGTGGCGCACTTCACGGAGGACGACCACGCCGGCGACTGGCTCGCCGACGGCGACCGCTCCGACCCCCGATTCAGCCAGCGGCCGATCGACGAGGACTGGGACGACGACTACGAGCTCTACAGCCTGACGCTGGAATACGACTTCGGCCCGCTCGCGCTCACTTCGGTGACCGGCTACTACGAACGCGAACTGCTCTGGTCGCGATACGACTTCGTGCAGGGCCAGAACTCCGGTCCGGTCCTGTTCGGGCAGATTTTCGACGTCACCACCGAGACCTACGGCCGGGACGAGAGCTTCAACCAGGAACTGCGGCTGGTGTCCGACTTCGACGGGCCGGTCAACGTGCTGCTGGGAGCGTACTACAAGGACCAGGAAGGGTACGGCTATTCCATCGCGCGCAGTCCGCAGATCGTGCCGCTCACGACGCTCGGGAACCTGCTCCTCGGGATCCCGAGCCCGGGGAGCGACCTGTTCTTCGGTTCGGACGTGGAGAGCGGACCGTCCACCCGCGAGCAGCTCTCGCTGTTCGGCGAAGTCACGTGGAGCGTCGCCGAGAACCTGCGCCTGATCGCCGGCGTCCGCTGGATGGACGAGGACCTGACCTCCCCGACGCAGAACCCGAAGACCAACAACGACCCCATCCTCGCGACCTGCATCCTGACGAGGAGCTTCATGCCGCGGCCACCCACCTTCGCGGCGGGTACCGACGACCCCTGTGGCGCGGCGATCTACATCACCAACCTGCAACTCCTGAGCGCGGTCGGCCTGCAGGATCTCACGGAGGTGAAGACGTCCGTGGAAGGCGAGTGGCTGCCGAAGCTCTCGATCGAGTGGGACGTCGGCGAGGAGACGCTCGCCTACGCCTCCATGAGCAAGGGCATTCGCAACGGCGGGCTGAACTCGACCTTCGTCGTCGCCACGGCCCCGGAAGTGCCCAACGACGAAGTCGGTTTCGACCAGGACGAGATGACCGCCTACGAGGTCGGGCTGAAGAACACGCTGCTGGACGGCCGGCTGGTGCTCAACGCGGCCGTCTTCTACAACGACTGGGACGAGATCCAGGTGATGCTCATCACCAGCGCGGGAGGTCTCCTCGACAATGCCGGCGACGCGTCGAGCTCCGGCTTCGAGGTGGAGTCGGTCTGGGCGGCCAACGACTACGTGTCCTTCACCGGCGCGTTCAACTACACGGCGTCCGAGTTCTCCGGGGACCAGTTGTACGAGACCCCGCTGGCGGAAGCCGTGCGCGAGGCCCTGGGCCGTCCTCCGGCCGTGATCGACGACGGCAACAAGCTGCCCAACGTGCCCGAGTACAGCCTGAGTCTGGCGATGGACTTCCTCTATCCCGGGTTCAGGCCTGGCATCGACCTGGTGGGCCGCGTGGACTTCATGTGGATAGACGAGCGGTACCAGAGCGCCCTGAACAGCGAGGACTCGCTGCTGAGCGGCTACAGTCTCGTCAACCTGCGCGCCGGCCTGCAGGGCGAGAGCTGGTCGGCGATCTTCTCCATCGAAAACCTGGCGGACGAGCTGAGCGACCAGTCGCGCCTGCAGACGGGCCCGGCGGGCAACATCGTGTTCTCGTCCCACATCAACCGTCCGAGGAGCTACGGCCTGAACCTCACCCTGCGCTTCTGAGGGGCCCCGGGCCACTCGGGGCCAGACGCGTTCGCGGTCAGTCGGCCGCGAACGCGTACAGGAGATCGGCGTAGGCCTTCTCGATCTCGGCGAGCCCCGCGACCTCGCCCGCCGATTCGACCACGAACACCTCGTTGGGGGCATGGGCGCCGCGCCCGTGACCGAGGCCGAAGGGGATCATCGGCAGGCCCAGCCGGTCGGTGAACTCGTAGAAGGGCGCGCTGCCGGCGGCGCGGGGATTGACGATCGGCGTCGCGCCGTAGCGCTTGTAGACGGCGATCGCGGAGCGGACCAGGTCCGTGTCCACCGAAGTCTGCGAGGCGGGATAGGCGGCCAGCACGTTCATGGCGACGTCCTCGAAGCCCCGCGCGTCGAGATGGGCGCGGATCTTCGCCAGGGCTTGGTCGGGATCGATGCCGACGGGCAGGCGCGAGTCCATCTTCGCCGTGGCCATATGCGGCAGGATCGTCTTGACGCCCACGCCGGTGTAGCCGGCCCAGATGCCGTCGATGTTCATCGTGGGGGCGTAGATGAGGTCGTGCAGCACGTCGAGCCCGTCCATGCCGTCGATCCAGCGCTCGACGCCGAGCATGTCGCGCAGCGTCGCCAGGTTCGCCTGCTGCAGGTAGCCGGCGATCAGCGACTGCTCCTCCGCCGTGGGGGGCCGCACGTCGTCGTAGTAGCCGGGCACCACGATGGTGTTGCCGTCGTCGCCGACCAGGCTCGAGATCGCCTGGGCCAGGCGCAGGACCGGCGAGTCCGCGATCGCCTTGAGGGAACCGTGGATCTCCGCCGCGACGGGCCCGCCCCAGGCCCCGCCCCTGGCTTCCAGTTCCCAGTAGACGATGCCCTTGACCCCGAGCACCATGCTCATCTGGCCCGCCGGGTCCTGTCCCGACATGGGGAAGATCACGCCGTCCGCCTGCTTGAGGCGCGCCTCGTAGCGGTCGACGATCTCGGGGTAGTTCGGCGAGCCGAGTTCCTCTTCGCCCTCCGCGGTGATCATGAGGTTTACCGGCAGCTCGCCGTCCACCGCCAGTATGGCTTCCACCGCGTTCAGGAAGGCGCGCTGGGGGCCTTTCTGGTTGGTGGCGCCCCGCGCCATGATGGCCCGTCCCTGGGGCGTGTCGACCAGCGCGGCCTCGAAGGGCGGCGAGCGCCAGTCCTCGGGGTCCACGGGCTGCACGTCGTACATCATGTAGACCATGAGCGTCTTCTCGGCCCCGGCGTCGTAGTAGCCCCAGACGCCGGGATGGCCGGCGGTATTCACCAGTTCCGCCTCGGCGAAGCCGAGCGCCTCGAAGTCGCCGCGCACCATCTCCGCCATGTCCCGTACGCCGACGTTCTGGGCGCTGATGGAGCGCTGGCGCATCCAGCGCTGCAGCGCGGCCGTATGCGCCTCGATCTCGGCGTCGATGTAGGCGTGCACGGCCGCATGGTCGCCGGCGTAGGCGGGGACGCTGTCGGTGGAGTAGGGATTCGAGAGGTCGATCTCGTGCTTCGGCCGTACGACATCGCCGGCGAGAGCAAGTGTGGTGGAACACAGGGCAAGCCCCAGCAGGAATCTCATGAGCGTTCTCCCAACGCGGTGTACCAAAGACGCCCGGGCGGGCCGGTCACCACAGTGGAACTACTTTCAGAAAGTCGTAAAATACGACTTCTGCGCCGGTACGGGAGGGTAGGATCCCATGCCGCTCGTTACCGTCAAACCGAAGTATCAGGTCACCATTCCCGCGAAGCTGCGCAAGGGGCTGAACCTGCGCGAAGGCGACGTGATGGAAGCCACCGTGGTCGGGGACGGCATCCTCCTCCGTCTCAAGGACGTTGTGGATCGCGGCACGGCCGATCGTGTGGCGGCGATCCTTGATGCCGTCGAGCGCACGCCGGAAGACGCCCTGCGCTCCGAGGACGAGATCATGGCGGAAGTGATCGCGGACATCGCCGAGGCGCGGACGGCGCGTCGTGCCCGGCAAGGGTGAGAGTCGTCATCGACTGTAACGTCGTCGTGTCGGCGGCGCGCAGCCACGGAGTCTGCGGTCGCGTGGTAGTAGAAGCGCTGGGCCGCCACCGGGTCGCGCTTGCCGAGGACATCGTCCGGGAGTATCGGGCCGTTGCCGTCCGTCCCCGTCATGCGGCTTACCGCGACGCGCTGCTATCCGTCGTCGCAGAGCTTGAACAGGCCGCCTTCTTCGTCGAGCCGGACGACACCGTCTTCGGCCTGCGCGATCCGGACGACGAGGTCTACCTGCGCACGGCTGCGGCCGCTGCGGCTGTGCTCGTTACCGGCAATCGGCGCGATTTCGCCGAGCCGCGCTACGGCCCGGTCGAAGTGTTCTCTCCACGGGGTTTTCTCGAACTGACCGCGTGAACCCGATCGTGCCGCGTCAAGCTTGGTCGTTGAGGGACAATAGGCCGTCCTGCGTCGGAGCCTGCATGACGATGATGGAGTACCGATGACCGCACCGCTGGAGAATTGCGGCCATGGGTGAATCGGGCGTCGCGGCTCGCGGGCGGGGCTCCGGACTCGACGACCGGGGCCTGCGCACCGTCTCCCGGCTGCGCCCGGAGGATTGGCTGGACGCTGCGCAGCGGCGGCTGGTCAACGGCGGCATCGACGCGGTGAAGATCGGTCCCCTCGCGGAGGACCTGAAGGTCACCCGCGGCAGCTTCTACTGGCACTTCCGCGACCGCAACCACCTGCTGGAGACGCTGCTTTCCCAGTGGCGGGGCCAGAGCCACGAGATGTTCGACCGCCTGGTCGGCGGGGACGCGGCGTCCGGCATGGAAGAGTTCGTGCGGCTGGTGCACCTCTGGATCGACGAGTCGGAGTTCGATCCGGCCCTCGAGTCGGCCATGCGGGACTGGGCGCGCACGTCCGACGATGTCTCGGCGGTGGTCAAGGCCGTGGACGAGGAGCGGATCGCCTACATCAAGCGCATCTTCCTGGACTTTGGCTACGGGGAGGACGAGGCCTTCATCCGGGCCCGCATCACGTACTTCCACCAGGTGGGGTACTACACCATCGGCTACAACGAATCGCTGGACGCCCGGATGGCGTTGCTCCCCATGTACGTCTCCGTGCTGACCGGCAAGTCCGCGCCGGAAGAGATCGCCGAGTACTTCTGACCTCTGGTGCCCCGCCGATGAGGGCGGCCGGGCCGCACAGCGTCCTAGTCCACACAACCGACTCCGGAGAAGCGAGCATGCTCAGGTTCCTCGCCGTCCTGTGCCTGACGGCGGCGATCGCCGTCCCGTCCCTGGCCGTGGACATCCCGGCGGACCGCGAAGCCGCCTACCAGGCCTATCTCGACTTCCAGCGGATGATCGACGGCGGCCGCGTCGCTCCCAACTGGCTGCCGGACGGTTCGGCGTTCTGGTACGAGACCGGGGGTCCGAACGCGCGCGAGATCCTGAAGGTCGATCCGGCGGAGGGCATGGTCGAACCGCTGTTCGACGTGGCCCGGTTGCGGGCGGCGCTGACCGAGGCGCTGGGCCACGAACCCGCGGGCGGCGGAGTGCCGTTCGCGAGCTTCCAGTGGGCGGGGACGGACAGCATCTCCTTAGCGCTGGAGGGGGCGACCTTCACCCTCGACCTGGGGTCGTACGAGGTGAGCCGCGAGCTCCCGCCGTCCGCGTTCTCCATCGAACTCGTCAAGAGCGAGGCGGAACGCGCCGTGCCGGGGACGTACCTCCGGGAACGCTTCCAGGGGCTCGGCCCGCTGCCCTCTCCGGAAGCCATGTCGCCGGACGGCAAGTGGTTCGCGACGGTGCGCGACGACAACCTGGCGCTGAGGGCGACGGTGGACGGGCAGGAGGTGACAGTCACGGACGACGGCACCCCCACCGACTTCTGGGACGTGGAGGCGGCCCTCTGGCAGCCCTGGTCGCCCACCGGGGAGCAGATCGCCGTGATGAAACAGCATGCGGGGGCGATGCCCACCATTCCGACCATCAAGTGGCTGAAGCCCCTGGAAGAGGTCCGGGAAGTCCTCACCATCCCGGCGGGCGCCAGCCTCTACCGGTCGGAACTGTACCTGCTCGACATACACTCCCGGGTGCCGCGGCACGTGGACATGGGAGACAACACGGACCACTACCTGCGCGTGCTCACGTGGCTGCCGGACGGGTCGGAGCTGATCGTCGCCCGTTACGACCGGCTGCTCAGCCGCGTGGAACTGCTCGCGGTGGACGCCTTCACCCGCGACGTGCGCGTCATCATGACCGAGGCCTCCGAGACCTTCCTGACCAATCATCACGAAGCCATCTGGGCGACCGAGACCGGCTTCTTCCTGCTTCCGGACGGGTCGGGGTTCCTGTGGAATTCGGAGCGGAGCGGCTGGGACCACCTGTACCACTACGACCTGGACGGCCGCCTGGTCCGGCAGCTCACCAGCGGCGAGTGGCCCGTCAAGGACGTCGTGCGGGTCGACCAGGACGGGGGCTGGGTGTACTTCACCGGGCACGGCGACCAGTCGCGGCCCTACGACACCCACCTGTACCGCGTGGGCCTGGATGGAGAGCGTTTCGCGCAGCTCACCGAGGGCATTGGCCAGCACGCCGCCAGCATCTCGCCGTCGGCGCGTTACTTCGTTGACACGTACTCGAACGTCGACGCGCCGCCTCGCACGGAACTGCGGGCCGCCGACGGCAGCCTGGTGCGCGTGCTGGCGGAAGCGGACATCGGCCGGCTCGAGTCGTTCGGCTGGGTGCCCCCGACCGAGTACGTGGTCAAGGCGGCCGACGGGGAGACCGATCTCTGGGTGACGATGTACTTCCCCAACGACTTCGACCCCGACGGGCGCTACCCGGTGGTCGAGTACATCTACGCCGGGCCGCAGACCACCTGGCGGCCCGTGGACTTCGGGGACGATCTCGGGCCGTTCGGCGGCCTGCTGGGGCGCGCGGCGAACTTCCCCCGGGCCCTCGCGCAACTGGGCATCCTCGTGGTGGTGCTCGACGGCCGCGGCACGCCGGAGCGTTCCAAGGCGTTCCACGACACCGTCTACATGAACTGGGGGCAGTTCGAGATCGCCGACCACGCCGGCGCCATTCGGCAGCTAGGCGAACGGCTGCCGTTCATGGACCTCGACCGCGTCGGCGTCATGGGCGCTTCCTGGGGCGGCCACTTCACCTTCCGCGCCATGACGCAGGCGCCGGACCTCTACAAGGTCGGCATCAGCGAGGTGCCCGGCTACAGCTCGCGCCGTTTCACCCTCTACGAGGTCTATCTCGGCATGCCCCAGGAGAACAAGGCGGCCTACGATGCGGCGGACGCCATGGCGCTCGCGCCGCTGCTCGAGGGCGAACTCCTGCAGGTCGGCGGTATCAACGACACCGGCACCCAGGCGGACATGTTCCAGATGACCGAGCACCTGATTCGGCTCGGCAAGCAGCACCGCATGATGATCTATCCCGACACGGGGCACGGGGCCATGGGCAAGACGGGGGAGTTCAACATGGAGCTGAAGAAGCGGTATCTCGTCGAGATGCTGAGGCCGTTCGAATGAGCGGCTGGACGCGATGCCTCTTCTGGCCCGCTCTGCTCGCCGCGGCGTGGGGCTGCCAACCCGCGGCTGTGAACGACGCTACGGGGGACCGCGCGGGCGTGGGCGCGCCGGCGACGGTTCCGGCGGAAGCCTACCGGCGCGCCGAGCGCTTTCTGATGGACAGGCAGGAAAGGTATGTCCTGAACGCGTCGGTCACGCCCAACTGGATCGGCGCAGGCGACCGTTTCTGGTACCGGCGCGCGCTCCCGGGCGGGGGCGGACAGTTCGTGACCGTCACGGCCGCGACGGGGGAGCGGGAACCCTCGTTCGACCACGCGCTGATCGCCCGTGAACTGTCCCGGCTGGACGAGGACGGCGACTACACGGAGACGACGCTCCCGTTCGACACGTTCACCCTCAACGACGACGGCGGCATCGAGTTCCCGGTGGAAGACGCGTTCTACCGCTGCACGGCGGACGCCTGCGCGGCGTCCGAGGCTCCCACGCCCCCGTTCACGCCGCTCGAGACGCCCTCTCCGGACGGCAAGTGGGCCGCCTATCACGAGGACCACGACCTCTGGGTCCGCTCGACGGACGGGGAGACCCGGATCCGGCTGACGACGGACGGTGAGGAAGCGTGGCGCTACGGCGGCCAGCTCGGCACCAGCGTCTCCTACATCACCATGCAGCGGCTGCTGGGCGGGCACGCCCCCCAGGTGAAGTGGGCGCCGGACTCCACAAGGCTGCTCACCCAGCGCGTCGACGAGCGCGGCGTCGGGGAACTCTCGATCATCGAGCACGTCCCCGCCGATGGCAGCCGGCGGCCGCGCACCCACACGATGCGCTATGCCTTCGCCCGGGACGAGGTCAAGCCCCGGGGCCGCTTCGTGGTGTTCGACGTCCCGAGCGGCCGGCGCACGGACATCGACTATCCCGATATCGAACTCACGTACGCCGCGGTCACCGGCCCCGACTCGGGGGAAGTCTGGTGGCGGGAGGACTCCCGGGGGTTCGGATTCGTGCACCGCAAGCCGTTCGCCCGCGGCTTCTCGATCCATCGCGTCGACCTGGAGACGGGCGAGGTCCGCATGGAGGTGGACCGCGTGAGCGAACGCACGTCTTCGCCCGGGCTCGCCACGCCGCTACCGCCCCAGGTGGTCGACTTCGCGGACGGCAGCCTGGTCTGGTTCTCCGACGAGAGCGGCTACGGGCACCTGTACCGCAAGGACGCCGACGGCAACGTCGCCCGGATCACTTCCGGAGACTGGAACGTGGGAGCGATCGTGCACGTGGACCACGAGGCGGGGCGGCTGTACCTGCTCGGGTCCCAGCCCGAGGCCGAAGGCAATCCGTACCATCACTTCCTCTACGGCGTCGATGTGGACGGGTCGGATTTCAAGAGGATCACGCCCGGTCCCGGCAATCACGGCTCGGTGGCGGACCTGGTCGTTGCCGCTTCTCCTTTCTCGCCCACCGGCGACTACCTGGTCGCGAGCTGGAGCACCACCACCGACCCGGGCCGCACGGAGTTGCTGAGCAGCGAAGGCGAGTTGATCGCGGTGCTCGAAACCGCCGACGCCTCGCCCCTGGAGGCGGACGGTTTCGTCCCCCCGGAGCCTTTCACCGTGACCGCCGCCGACGGGGAGACCACGCTCTACGGCGCCCTGTTCTTCCCCGCGGACTTCGACCCCGAGCGGTCGTACCCCATCATCGACTCCATCTACCCGGGCCCGCAGATCTGGCGCGAGCCCCACCAGTTCGCGGGTTCGCTGTTCGGCCTGTTCGGCGCCCAGGCCATGGCGGAACTCGGTTTCGTGGTGATGACCGTCGACGGACGCGGCACGCCGGGGCGCAGCCGGGACTTCCACTTCCCGCCGGGGCTGAACCTGCTCGATGCCGCCGGCACGCTCGACGATCACATCGCCGCGATCGAGCAGCTCGCGGCGGAGCGGCCCTACATCGACGCCGGGCGCGCCGGGATCTACGGGTGGTCCGGCGGCGGCTACGCCTCGACCCACGCCATCCTCCGCTACCCGGACTTCTACAAGGTGGCGGTGTCCGGCGCCGGCAATCACGACCCGCGCACCTACCTGCCGATCTGGGGCGAGAGCTACCAGGGGGACACCGACGACGCCTACTACGAGGCGGGATCCAACGCGCACCTCGCCGGCAACCTGAAGGGCAAGCTGATGCTGGTGCACGGCGGGCTCGACGACAACGTGCATCCGGCCAACACCTACGCGGTGGTGGAGGCGCTGATCCGGGCCAACAAGGACTTCGACCTGCTCATCCTGCCGAACGCGGGACATGCGCCGGGCGAGGCAACGGGGTACTTCTCGCGCCGGCAGTGGGACTACTTCGTGACCCACCTGCTCGGGATGCGGCCGCCCGAGGGGTACCGGGTCGGCGCGGAATAGTGTCGGTGCGGAGTAGCCGCGCGAAACCAGACTTGGGAGCGACACCATGAACACCGGAATCCGACTGCCGCAGTCCATGCAGGACCTCACGCACGAGGTCGTGACCGCGGACAGCAACGGCATCGACTATGACGTCTGGATCTGGACCCCTCCGGGGTACGAGCAGAGCGATCAGCCGTATCCGCTGCTCATCCTGCTGGACGGCGGCATGTTCCTGGGGGCGGCCGTCGACATGGTGTCCCTGATGTCCACCATCGGAGAGGCCAGGCCGGCCATCGTGGCGGGCATATCGACCGCGCCCCCGGGCGTACACGGGATCCAGCGCACCATCGACTACTCCGCCGAGGTGCCCACCGACGAGATACGCGCCGCGCCGCCGGGCGCCGAGTTCTCGTTCTGGGAGGTGTACGAGAAGATGTTCGAGGCGGCCGGCATGCGGTTCGAGGACGGCTTTGGCGGTACGGACGCGTTCCATGCCTTTCTGGCCGACCAGGTCCTCCCGGACATGACGTCCCGGTACCGCATCGATCCCGACGAGGTCGGGGTGGCCGGACACTCTTCGGGCGGCGACTTCGCGGTGGACACGCTGCTGCGCAAGCAGACCCCGTTCAGCCGGTTCATCGTCGGTTCGTTCGGCACGGACGTGCTGGAGAGGACCCTGCCCGAGCGGGAGACCCGGTTCGGCGCCATGACGGCAGCCAGGCCCCAGCGCGTGTTTTGCGGATACGGCGGAGCGGAAGAGGAAGACCCCTACCTCGCGCAGTACATCGAGCGCGGCGTCGCCCTGCTGCACCGGTTGCAGGCCAGCGATCCAGGCCTCGACGTCACCATTCGGCGCTTCGACGACGAGACCCACGGCTCCGTGTTCGCCCACATTTTCGCTTCCGGCTACCGGGAACTCTGGGGCACCGGCATCAGCTTCGGGGAGGTGATGCGCCAGGCTTCCATGTGACCGATGTTTCGCGATTTTCACTCTTTTGTATAGACTTTCTGGCCTCCGAAACGTCCGTCGAAGACAGCCGATTGATCCAAACTGCCTTGCCGCTGCCAGGTCGGGACGGAGGAGTTGCGAGGGAGTTCCTGCTGGACGGCGATGGCCCCGGATCGGGGCACGGTAGGGGAGATGCAGTCAGCACATCGGTGGTTCGTTCTGCGTACACCTGAGGGGTCAGGCAATCCGGTGACTGTCGCGATGGGGGTGTTTTTGCAATCCGGACACTGGCGTGAGAGGGAAGACGAATGCCCACCTTGAACTGGCTGACCCGGGAGGACGACATCCGCGCGACGGGCCAGGTGCCGTATCGTCTGCTTGAGGAGGTCGCTAAGTACTCGAGCGGCGAAGCACACACCGGGAACATGCTCATTCAGGGCGACAATCTCGACGCCCTGAAGGCTCTGCTGCCGTTCTATGCTGGGCGGGTCAAGTGCATCTACATCGACCCTCCATACAACACCCATTCGGCGTTCGAGCAATACGACGATAATCTGGAGCACACGCGCTGGCTCGGCATGATGTGGCCGAGGCTTGAGCTACTGCGGGAACTGCTAAGCGAAGATGGCTCGATATGGGTGTCGATCGACGACAACGAGGCACACTACCTCAAGGTCGTCATGGACGAGGTGTTGGGGCGGAGCTCCTTTGTGGCGGACATCGTGTGGCAGCGTACACATACACGAGAGAACCGGACGGACATCGCGAACGTCCACGACAACATTCTGGTGTATGCAAAGAACCGTGCGATCTGGCGTGAGGTCAGGAATCCGTTACCGAAGTCCGAAGAGCAACTCCAGAGATTCAAGAATCCTGATGGTGACCCACGGGGAAGGTGGGCGTCGCTTCCCATTCACGCAAAGGCCGAGAAGGGGCGGCGGCGTGAGCAGTTCTTCACCATCACGCTGCCTTCGGGTCGCGAGCTCGATCCCCCGCCCGGAAGATGCTGGCTGTACACGGAGGATCGGTTCCTCGAAATGTGCGCCGAAAACCGGATCTGGTTCGGGGAGAACGGAAACAATGCTCCACGACTGAAAAACTTCCTATCTGAGGTCCAGAGTGGGCTGGTACCGTCAACTCATTGGACACACAAGGAAGTTGGTACCACAGGGACGGCCAAGAGTGAAGTCGTGAGCCTGTTTGAGGGCGAAACGCCTTTCTCGACTCCCAAGCCTGAGGCACTGATTGAACGGGTGATCCACATCGCTACGAATGCCGGCGATCTGGTTCTCGACTCCTTCCTTGGGTCGGGGACAACCGCAGCTGTTGCTCAGAAGATGGGGCGGCGCTGGATCGGCGTGGAGATGGGAGAGCACGCGGTCACGCATTGTGCTTCTCGTCTGCAAAAGGTAGTCGGTGGCGACCAGGGGGGCATCTCCGAACGCGTAGGTTGGAAGGGCGGCGGCGGCTTCCGGTTCTATAGACTCGGGCCGCCTGCCTTCGATGCGAACGGGCAGATCTGTCCCGACATCCGGTTCTCGGCGCTCGCTGCTCACGTGTGGTTTTCGGAGACCGGGACCCCCTGGGGTGGTGACGGCCGCTCCCCGCTGCTTGGGATTCACGACGGGCGGGCATGGGCGCTGCTTTACAACGGAGTGCTGGGAGACAAGCGATCGGACGCTGGGAACGTGCTGACGCGGCGAACCCTGGCCCTGATCCGCGAGAAAGCCGCCGGGGCTGAGCAGGGATTCGCCGGGCCGCTCACGGTGTACGGTGAGCAGTCGCGCCTCGCCACGGAGACGCTTGAGCGCGAGGGCATTGTCTTCAAGCAGACGCCCTACGACATCGGGTCAAGGGCCTGAGCGGCGTGGACCTCAAGCGTTATCAGACCGAAACCCTCGATGTCCTTCGCCGCTTCTTCGAGGAGGCACGGATCGCCGGGTCGAAGAACGCCTATGAGGCCGTGACGCGAGAACCAGTCCAGTCCGGTCGCCTTGGTAGCTATGGTGGTACCTACCGGCCGTTGTCGGGCTTGCCGGAGGTTCCGTACGTCTGTCTGCGCCTGCCGACGGGTGGCGGCAAGACGATCCTCGCCGCGCATGCCGTCGCTGTGGCGCGCGACGCCTGGATCGAGAAGGACTGGCCCATGGCCCTGTGGCTGGTTCCGACGAAGACGATTCGGCAGCAGACAACCGAGGCGTTGAAGAACCCACGCCACCCGTACCGACGGGTGCTTGACGAAGCGTTTGATGGACGCGTGCGCGTGTTCGACATCGCGGACTTCGCCACGATCCGCCCGCAGGACATTCGAGGTCAATGCTGTATCGTCGTTGGAACGATCCAGACTCTGCGCGTCAAGAGCACCGAAGGTCGCAGGGTCTACGCACACAACGAGGACATGGAGCCGCACTTTACGGAGGTGGGGCCCGCCGCGTCAGGTCTGGAGTTGTTGGCGGACGGTGGCCCGAAGTTTTCTTTCGCGAATCTGATGCATCTTCATCGCCCGTTGATGATCGTCGATGAAGCCCACAACGCCGTGACCGGACTGACGCGGGAGATGCAGGGCCGGGTGAACCCCTGTGCCGTCGTTGAGTTCAGCGCGACGCCTCGCCTCAACTCGAACATCCTCCACAGCGTGTCGGCGACCGAGTTGAAGGCCGAGGAGATGGTCAAGCTGCCGGTGATGCTCTCGGAGCACGACACATGGCAGGAAGCGGTGAATGGAGCGGTAGCCGCGCGAAAGGCTCTGGGCGAGGCGGCCGCGGATGATCCTGACGGCATCCGCCCGATCGTCCTGTTCCAGGCGCAGAAGAGGAATGAGGAAGTGACCGTCGCCGCGTTGAGGCGGCACCTGAAAGAGGTCGAGCAGATACCAGACGACCGCATCGCCGTCGCCACTGGCGACCAGCGCGAACTTGATGGGATCGACCTGTTCGATCCGGGCTGCGCGATCGAGCATGTCATCACGGTCGAAGCGCTGAAGGAGGGCTGGGATTGCTCATTCGCCTATGTCTTCTGTTCCGTGTCGCGCATCCGGAGCGCGGTGGATGTCGAGCAGTTGCTTGGGCGAGTGTTGCGGATGCCCTACGCGAAACGTCGCGGGGCTGACGAACTGAATAGGGCTTACGCCTATCTGTCGGACCCGTCGTTCGGGGAGGCGGCTCGAGCGCTCGTCGACAAGCTGGTCCAGATGGGCTTTGACGAGGAGGAAGCCCGCGACAGCATCGAGCAAACGCAAGGGGAGCTCGGCATTGAGGAGGATCTGCTCTCTTGGCAGGACGTATCCGAACCTACATTCAGATACACGATCCCTGCCGCCCCGGAGGTGATTTCAGACCTCGAGATGCGTGATGCAGTGGCGGTTTACGAAACCCCTGGCGACCAAGTTGAAGTCGTGGTTGTCGGTCGCTTCGATGCGGAACTCGAGACGAGGATCTCCGCGTCGCTACCTGAACGCGAACGCGGCGAGTTTGCCAAGGCCGTCGCGGGGTATCGGGCGCGGACGCGGGGCATGCTCTCGCCCGCGGAGCTTGGCGAGACTATCCTCGCTCCCCGTCTCATGTCCGAGGTTCAGGGCACGTTGGAGTTGGCCGACACCGACGTGTTCATGGAGTACCACGACTGGTCGCTTCTCGATCATCCGTGGAGGCTGGGCAAGGGCGAGTTCGACATCCGCACCACGGCGCGCAGCTTCGAGATCGATCTGGACGGAAACCGCATCTCCTACCAGTTTTCGACCGAGGAGGAGCAGTTGCCGTTGGATGTGCAGGTCGAGGGGTGGACGCAGCAGGCCCTGGTGCTGTGGCTCGACCGCCAGTTGCGGCAGCCGGACATTGCCCAAGGGGAGATGCTGGGCTGGCTCAGCCGCCTTGTGAGTCATCTGGTCGAGGCGCGGGGAATGCACATCGCCGCATTGATGCGCTGCAAGTTCATCCTTGCGCGCAGGGTGCGGGAGAAGATCGCGGCGGCCCGTCATGAAGAACGGGCTGGGGTCTATCAGCGGCGTCTACTCACGCCCGATGCCAAGACGGCAGTCTCGTTCGACCACACCTTCGTGTTCGAGGACGGCATGTATCCTGACCAGCGTCGCTATCGCGGGCCCTGGAAGCCGACGAAGCACTTTCTCGGCCCCGACCGGGTTCCGGCCTTCGACGGTGCCGGGGACGGCGAGGAGTTCCGTTGCGCCCAGGCGCTCGACAGCGTGACCGGGGTGAAGTGCTGGGTGAGGAATGTCGCCAGGCACCCCGCGTCGTTCTGGCTGCCAACCGCGAGGGGTAGGTTCTACCCCGACTTCGTCGCGCTGCTGGAAGACGGCCGGTTGCTGGTAGTGGAGTACAAGGGTTCGCACATCGCCGAAGGTTCCGACACCGCCGAGAAGCGCACCGTTGGGGAACTGTGGGAGCGAAGGAGCGACGGGACGTGCCTGTTCCTGATTGCGGAGAAGCTAGTCGACGGCGCCGACACGCGGGCCCAAATTCTGGCGAAGGTCGGGCCGCCAACGGTCTGATTTAGGGGGTGCGAAGTATGGGCGGGGGTCCGAAGGGTAGCGAGGCTACGGTTGAGCGGTGGTCGCGTCGTCGAGAGGGCCTTATCCGCGCCGCGCGACGGTCCCCACGTCTCGCGGCGTGGAGGTGAACGATGAGTGAGCGGATGTGGATTTGGGACAGACCCGGCTGGCCGGAGTGGGACTACGTGCTGCGGAGCGCTACCCGCGACGCACTCAGGCACATTCGTGACCGACGTGCGCAGCTGGCCGACGAGTCGACTGCGACCCCGGCCTTGGTAGCCAGGGCAGTCAAGGGTGCGCTGCTGCGGGAAGGCTCGTCGACGAGCGAGATAGAAGGTGAGTACATTTCCTACGACGACCTGCGGGATGCGGCGACCGGCCTGGACCCGGCCGAAGATGCCGACCCAAGGGCTGCCGGCGTGATCGGCATGCTGGAGGCATGCCGGGCGGCGCCGGCCCTGGGCCGCGCGGTTCTCCTCGACATGCACGAACGGCTGTTGGGCTACCAGCGAGGGCGGCCAAGTCGGGGTGGACCCCTGCAGATCGGTGCGTACAGACGTACGGACGTGCACATCCGCAGCCGGACGCGAGGGATCGTCTACGAGGCTCCCGGTCCCGATCAGGTCGAGCGACTGATGGCGAACTACCTGGACTGGCTGGGGCGCCCGCTCACGCTCCCGATGAACGCGACGCATGAGCCACTGCAGGAGCAGGCGCTGCTGGCGCCCGTGAAGGCAGCCATCGCTCACCTGTGGTTCGAACGTATTCACCCCTTCTCGGACGGGAACGGGCGCATCGGACGAGCCATTGCGGAGCGGGTACTCAGGGGGCGGGGGAAAGGCGCCGGGTACCTCGCCACCGCGATCGATGTCCGGGTCGAGCAGTACTACGAAGAACTCGGCAAATACGGCAAGCACTCCCAGGGCAACGAAGTCACCCCGTGGGTAGAGTGGTTCGTTGACGTTTGCGGCCTGAGCCTCGAGTGGGAATGGGAGCGCATGCAGTTCGAGCGTGACCGCGCGGCGTTCTTCGGCCAGGTGGCCAAAACCGATCTCTCCGCGGGAGCGCAGGGAGCACTGAACGTCATCCTGGAGGATTGGCCCGGGGGCCGATTTCGCGACGGGGTGAACGACGCCGACTGGGTCGCGCTGCTGGGGGGCGCGGCGCCTGGGGGCGAGGATCTGCAAACGCTATGCGACCGAGGCATCCTTTCGGCGGCGGATGCGCCGGGACAGTATCACGCGCTCGCACACTTCAAGGATGTGGGCGACCGGCTGTTCGAGGTTGGCGTGCACTGGATCCCGTCCGCCTGTGAGCCGCCTCCTTCCGAACCGTCCGGTCGGTCTTCGTAGTCCCCCGCGTCCGCTTTGAATCTGAATCAACTCAAGAGGAAGGGGCTGTCGACGGCGGCCCTGCTTGCGCCTCTGCGCGGAAAGGCTACCGGCTGGCCCGGCGGCGGCTGGCGAGCAGGCCGCTGTGCCAGAGCAGGACTCTGGAGAAGGCGATGGAACGTGGCGGGAGCCTGTCGGCGAAAAGGATCAGGTTGTCCTGCTGGGGGTGGCGCGCGGAGGGAGCCGTCAGCCCCAGCGGGGCGTCCGGCCGGGCGTGGACGGCGCTGGCCAGATCCTGGGTCGGCGCGTTCGCGCCGGCCCAGGGATAGCTGTGCCAGTCGCCGGTCATCTCCTGGACGGTGGTCTCGATGGCACGGAGCTGGGGCGGGCGCGCGTCGACGATGGCGGGCTCGGGGCCGAGGTCGATCGCGTACTCGACGAAGACGTGCCGGTCCCGGGGCGCCGGCACCGCGTCGCCGAACCAGTGGCCGAGAACGTCGCGCGCCTCGAATCGGGCCAGTACCTGGTCGGGCCCGAAGTACGCCACCTGAAGGTCGCCGCGGTTGAACCGGGTGGGTTCGCGGCTGACGAACGGCGGATCGAACCGGTAGCGCTCCTCGACCGACCGATACCAGCGGGGCTGGGCAAGACGGATGAGGGGAAGCTCGCCGGCGCGAGCGGGATTCAACTGAACGAGCCCTGCCGCACCGCGGCCTCGATGGCCGCGACGAACGCGCGGAGGCGCTGGCGCGAGTGCTCGCCGCCCGTCAGCATCGCCTCGGGAGACTCGCCGTCGAGACCGACGTGGGGCGCGTTGAGCCACCGTTCTTCGACCGACGGCGCGCCCTCGTGCACCTCGACATCGTCCCTGAGCACGATGCGCTCCTCGATGTCCATGGACATCGTGTGCTTCTGCTCCTCCGTGGGGCCGACCCAGAACGGCGGCGCTACGGGGGACGGCCCAGCGGGAGCGTCACTGCAGAAGAGGCGGTGGATGCGTTCGCGCAGCGCCTTCTCGGTGGTCGCGGCGGCGGGTGCATGTTCGATGACCATGCCCCGAATTTAGTGGCAACGGGCGGGTCTTTCAACTTCGCGGGGGTGGCGCCGGACAAGAGCAGACCGCGGGACGGAGCGCGTTTCGCGCCCGGCGGGGGAAGCTCGCATTCAGGCGGTGGATGCGGCGATGTAGTCCGTCCAGTCCATCAGCTCGCGCCGCGTCTTGAACAGGTTGGTGCGCCGGTAAGCTGCATGTCGGCGGATTCCTGAGGGACGCCCCGGCTGCGTGCGTCTTGCCGGGCATCGCTCGTGACGGAGTTCCGCGTGACCCGCCTGACACCGCTGCTGCTGTGCCTTCTCGCCAACCTCGCCTGGGCGGCCGACCCTGACCTGTCCCCGCGAAGCTGGCCCGAGGGAGAGCTCGCGCGATACGAGAACCTGTTCGGCGCCGAGAAGCCGCGGGCGGAGTCGAAGACCGGCATGTTGGTCAGCACCACCGCCGCCGCCGCGGCCCGGGCGGGCCTCGAGGCCCTCAACCAGGGCGGCAGCGCCGTCGATGCGGTGCTGACCCACGCCCTCGCGGAGATCACCCTGGTGGCGAGTTGCTGCGTCAGCCACGCGGGCTTCATGGACCTCATGGTCTTCGAGGCGGCCACCGGCGAAGTCCACCACCTCAACGGTGGCTGGAACACGGTGCTCGGCGAGGACGACCCGCTCACGATCCCGGAGGACGGCGTGCCGAGCGGGCGCGCCTCGCTGGTGCCGGGGTTCATGGCGGGCGTGGAGGCGGCGCACGAACGCTTCGGCAAGCTGCCCTTCGCGGCGCTGTTCGGGCCCGCGATCCACTTCGCCGAGGAAGGCTTTGAGGTGCTGCCGATGCTCGGGGGCATGATCGGGATGCGCCAGGACGTCCTCTCCCGGCGGCCGGAGACGAAAGCCGTCTTCACGAAGGACGACGGAAGCTGGTATGCCGCGGGCGATCGCTTCGCGCAGCCGGAACTTGCCCACACCCTGCGGCAGGTGGCGGAGCAGGGTGCGCAGTACATGTATGCCGGCCCGTGGGCTCGCAAGCTGGTCGAGGCGGTGCGGTCCGAAGGCGGCATGATGGCCATGGAGGACCTGGAGCGCTACGAACCGACCTGGAACGCGGCGCTCGCATCGACCTTCCGCGGCTACGACGTGCATGCCACGGCCCAGCCGAATCTCGGCGGCGTGAACATGATCGAGGCGCTGAACCTGGTCGAACGGGCGGGCCTCGGGCAGCTCGGCCACTACACCGAGTCGCCCGAGGCGCTGTTCCACCTCACCCGCATCGCCCGCGTCATGGACATCATGGGCACCTCGCTCACCCATCACGTCACCCCGGCCGCGCTGATCGAGCGCCATGCCCCGGGAATCGCCACGGCGCCGGAGGAACGTACGTCCAAGGCGGCGGCGGAGAACCTCTGGCAGGCCATGCAGACCGACGGGTGGGGCGTCCTCAATGTCGCGGCCTACGAATCGCGTCCGCAAGCGTCGTCCGGCAATCACTCGGACGCGGTCGTGGCCGTGGACGCCGAGGGCAATGCCGCGGCGCTGCTGCACACCATCAACACGGTGCTCTGGGGCACGACCGGAATCTTCGTCGACGGCGTGGCGATCGCCGATTCGGCCAAGTACCAGCAGACCAAGATCGCCCGCGCGGGCCCGGGCAACCGCCTGCCCATCGAGACCAACCCGGTGCTGATTACCCGGGACGGCAAGCCCGTGCTCGTCTCGTCGAGCATCGGCATGGGCGTGCACGAACAGACCTACCAGGCCATCGTCAACATCCTGGAATACGGGCTCGATCCCAAGGCCGCGGCCGAGAGCCCCCAGGTGCTTCGACCGATGAGCGGCGGTCTCGACCGGGCACTGGGCGTCGCCATCGAGAACGCCGCCGCCCAGACGGTGGAGGAGGGTGCCTTCGATGCGGGGCTGCTGGAGCGGGTGCGTGCGATGGGCCAGCCGGTGGTGGAAGTCTCGAGCGCGGAGGCCTCCGGCTGGCGGGGATACTGGGTCGGCATCCACGTCGACCCGGAAACGGGTATCCGGCGTGGTGCGGTGTCGCCCTACTTCGACGGTTGGGCGTTTGGGCAGGACGACTGAGGCGAAGCCTCGCGGCTTCCCATCTGGAGGGTGAACGCAATGCACTGGGGAACTTTGGCTCTGACGCTGTCGCTGACGCTCGCGCTCGGCGCCTGCACGCCCGATGGGGGCGGAGCGGCTCCGGACGGGGCATCGCCCCCCGCACCCTCGGCGGCCGCCGCAGCGGCCCCGTCCGGCCGGGACATCCCCGTGACCGAAATCGTGCGCACGGAAGACGAGAAGGACCTGAGGCTCATCGGCGCCCTGCGCGCGGTCATCCCCGCGCTGATGCACGGTTACGGATCGCCGGGTTTCAACATCGCCCTCGCGCGCCGGGGAGACGTGGTCTGGGAGGCGGGCTTCGGTCATGCCGATCTCGCCGCGCGGACGCCCATGACCCCGGAGACGGTGTTCCAGTCCGGCTCGATGGGGAAGCTCTACACGGGCATGGCGATCCTGAAACTCGTCGAGGACGGCGTGCTCGAGCTCGACGGGCCGATCAACGACTACCTGCCCTTCGAGGTGCGCAATCCCCTCGGCGGACGGGACATCACGGTTCGCGACCTGCTGACCCACAGGCCGGGCCTCATGCAGGACGCCGCCCTCAGCCTGTTCGAGCGGCCGCGGTCCCTGCGCGAGGAGATCGAGGCGGAGTACGCCCGCCCGATGGTGCCGATGATGGGGGGCGACAGCATGCCCCGCTGGCACGCCAGGGCGGGGGAGGCGTTCATGTACTCGAACCTCGGCATGGGCACCCTCGGCCTGATCGTCGAGGAGAACAACCCGGAAGGACTGTCGTACTCGGAGTTCGTCGAGCGGCACTTCATGGAACCGCTCGGCATGCGCTACTCGCAGTATCCGCCGGTGCAGGATCGGGAGCACATCCGCCCGGACATCTGGGAACGCAGGTCCACCGGCTACATGCCCATGGGATCGGTCTGGATCCCGACGCCGGCGGTCTACTTCGGCGAGTTCCCGGCGGGCGGCTTCGTGGCGACGCCGGGCGACTTCGTGCGGTTCCTCCTGGCGTTCCTGAACGGGGGCGAATACGGCGGCGCGCGGATCCTCGCGCCCGAAACCGTCGAGCTGGCGTTGACGCCGCAGTCGGAGTCCATGGGCGGATTGCAGATGGGCCTCGCCTGGATGCTCGACAAGGTCGGCGAGCCGGCCTTCAACATCCAGCACGGCGGCGCCCACATGTACGGCTGGCAGAACGGGGCGCTTGCCTGGCCCAACTTCGACACCGCCGTCGTCTACGCGACCAACAACTGGGCGGTGCCGGAAATAGCCCCCGACGTCACCATGCTGCGCAGCGTCATCGAGAACTGGCTGCTCGTCGACGCGGCCGTGCCGGAGGTGGCCGAGCGCCGTTCCGGCGCCGACTGGGCGAGGACCGTCTCGTACGTGCGCGGCGTGCTCTTCACCGCCGCCTTCAACTACGCCATCGCCATTCCCACGCCCGTGTCCGACGCGCAGATTCAAGACGCGGCGGATGCCGCCCTGCTCAACCCGGACCGGGCCGCCGGCCAGGACAACTGGGACCGCGGGGCGTTCGTCCGGGGCGCCCGCGACCTGCGCGCCCATGGCACGGACACGGCGGCGGTCTCGACGTTCCTGGACGAAAACTCAACCGTCTCGAGGGACGAGTTCCGCCAGGCCTACCTTGAGATCGGCGGCAATCCGGACCTGAGCACGTTCTTCGGCGCGCTGCTGACTCCGCCGAGCGACGAGGCGCCGAACGGGTCAGCCGAAGCGAGGTAGCCTCCGGGCAGCGCTTCGGCGCGGCGCTCAGGAGGAGTTGGCGCGCCGGAGGATCGGGGCGATCGCGCGGAGGGTTTCATCGACCGACTCCGCGTCGGGGAAGACATCGAGGAGATCCGGCGCGACGACGACGACGTTGGCGCCCTGGGCGTACCGTCGGGCAGTGACGCCTCGGACGGCGCTGGAGAAGTCGTACTCCGGGCGCATGGTGTCGCGGTCCCCGGGGGGGACGCTAGGTGCCTTGTTCATATTTGTTGCCTTTCGTTGCGGGTCGCTGGACGCGCGCTGATGAGTCGAGTGCGGGGCGGTCGTTCGGCGTGGCTAACCACGAGCAGCCGCCCCGTTGAAGATGTGCCGAGAACGAGGTGGCGTTCCTCGCCGACGGAGTGGTCTGGGTCCGCCATGAGCATCGCTAGCGGATCGCCAAAGACGGTGGACGCCTCGTGGAAGGAGACGTCGTGCTTGCGCGAGTTGGCTTCTGCCTTGTTCGCATCCCATTCGAACTCGTAGCTCACCGGCCAACGTTAAGGCTTTTGCGGACTGATGCCAACGATGGGTGGCCGCCGCGGCGGCCTGCTCGCCGGCGCGGCCACCCTCGGTGATGGCGTTCCGGTAGTTGATGCACCAGCCGAGCTGGGAGTGGCCGTAGAAGATGCGGCCGCCCCTGCTTCACGGGCGCGGTGAGTCCGTCGCCGTTCGCGCCGCCGAAGTAGAACCCCGGTGCGGCGCGATGTACCCGTGGCCCCACCGGTTGAGGATGATGCCGGCGATATCCCGGGGGCGCTCCATCGGCGCGCGGATGCTGCCGACGAACCCGAAGCGGTCGTATCAGCGCCTGGCGCCGATGCCGAGTCGGTGCACGACCGGCAGCCATCCTTGCGGTTTGCGCAGGGACGGGCACAATTCGTGACATGGCGTACACGATCGACACCGCAGCGGCGGTCGAACGTTTGGAAGCGGCCGGCGTAGACACGGCGGCGGCGCGCGCGATCGTCGAGACCGTTGCCGTCGCCGACGACTCGCTGGCGACGAAGGCCGACCTCGCCGCGCTCAAGACTGACCTCGCCGCGCTCAAGGCCGAACTGACAGTACGCATCATTGCCGCCCAGGTAGCCACGGCGACGTTGCTGTTCGCCGCCTTGCGGTTGCTGTAGCCGTCCACCCGGGGCAACTCGCCCTCTGACCCGGTCGCCGCCCAGCCCTAACTCATCGTCTCCTGCGGTCCTCAGCCGAGCGCCGCGGCGGCCTGCTCGCCGGCGCGGCCGCCCTCGGTGATGGCGTTCCGGTAGTTCATGCGCCAGCCGAGTTCGGAGTGGCCGTAGAAGATGCGGCCGTGCCCCTGCTTCATGGGTGCGGTGAGTCCCTCGCCGTTCTCGCCGCCGAAGTAGAACCCCGGCTGCGGCGCGATGTACGCGTGCCCCCACCGGTTGAGGATGATGCCGGCGATGTCCCGGCGGGCGTCGAACCCGGCGGAGCCGAACAGGTCGTTCATGTGGGTGCGAATCTCGCGCTCGTAGTCGAGGTAGGGCTTCGCGAGCAACTGGGCGCGGCCGAGCCGGGCCTGGGCGTCGATGTGGAGACCCGGGGTGTGGAAGGGCACGTAGAAGGTCATCACCGTCGGCAGGTCGGGGTGGTGGGGCGCGGTCAGCCCGCCGACCTTCATGGGCGCGCGGATGCTGCCGACGAAACCGAAGCCGTCGTACCAGCGCCCGGCGCCGATGCCGAGCCGGTGCAGGAAGCGCCAGTTGTTGAGCGCCACGTTGACCACCAGCACGGCGCCGTGATGGAACTGCGCGTAGTTCGCGCGCACGTTCTCGGGCATGTCGGCGACGATCCTGCGGGCCATCTGGCCGCTCGCGGCAATCGCGACGGTGCGGGCGCGCACGTGCTCGGCGCGCCCGTCGTGCAGGTAGGTCACGCGGACGCCGTCGCCCTCGTGCCGCACGCCGATGGCCGTGGCGCCGAGGCGCAGGCGGGTCGGGGCGCCGTCGCGGTCGAGCGCGTCGAAGTCGATCCTGCCGTGGGCGATGTTCTCGAGCCCCTGCCCCGGGATGGAGTCCGGGATCAGGTGCTTGACGATGTAGCGGGCATAGGTGGTGTTGCCGCCGGGGAAGCTCATGATCTTGATCTGCGAGAAGTCGTAGGTGTCCGCGGTGAAGTAGCCCTTCATGCCGGGCAACTGCAGCAGGTAGGCGGCGTAGGCCGAGATCACGTCGCATCCGAAACCGTAGTTCGCGATGGCCAGCACCGGGTCGATGTGGTCCGCGACGCCGGGATGCAGCCTGAGTTCCCGCACCAGGTAGTCGCGGTAGCTCATCGCGTCGAGCCAGGGCCCCAGGCCTTCCATGCCGTGCGCGGTCTCCTTGCCGGTGAAGGCGCGGAGCATGTCGCGCCGCAGGGGGTCGGACCAGGGGGTGCGTGCGAGGCCGTCGTCCCAGATGTCCTTCACCCAGCAGCCGCCGTTGCCGTCGCGGAAGTAGTGACCGACATCCAGGTGCGGTTCGCCCCAGAACATCGCGTCGTAGCTGTCGTGGGCGAGGCGCATGCCGAAGGTCTCGTCGGCGTCGGCGAACTCGTACTCCATCGGCATGCCGACGGCGCGCCACACGTCGTCCGAGAGAGTGGTTCGACCCACCGGCGGCATGAAGCCGTTGGAGCCCTGCGGTCCGAACAGCCGATAGCCGCCGACGGAGAACTCGTTCTCCTTCGCCTCGCCGCCGAACACCGGGTGATTGTCGAGCACCAGGCAGGTCCTGCCTTCGCTGCCGGCGTGGAACTGGAAGGCGGCGCCGAGCCCGGCGAATCCGCCGCCCACCACCACGAGATCGAACGTCTCGCCCGTAGCGGAGGCTGAGGCGAGCGCACCGGCTTGGCCGCCGTCGCGCAGGACGTGCGCGGCGTCCATGACCGCCTGGGTGTTGCCGTTGCTGGTGGCGTAGTCGCCGACGCCGCCGTAACCGTCCCAGGGATGGAATCCCGCGGTCTGAACGGTTTGCGGGGTGGTGGCGAGCGGGGCGCAGCCCGACAGCAGGGTCGCACCCGCGCCGACCAGCGTCGACCCGATGAAGTCCCGCCGCGTGATCGGCTCGCCCACGCCGAGCCGCCGGTCGAGACCGCTCAATTCACCTCCAGCCATGCGTCACCCTCCGAATTGCCGGCTCTAGGACGCATGGCCCGCCGGTTTCCACAGCCCGAGTCGAGTCATGGCGCACCGCTCCGCCAGCCCCCGGGCGCGGGCATTTGCACGCTTCCATACAGCCCTGTACTGTTTCCGTACATTGCCGTATGTTTAGGGAGTCACAAGCTCACGGGGGGAGGGCGTTGTGCACGGTCTCGCAACCGCCGCCACGGCAGCGCCGTCGGCACGCAACGACTACGTTTCCGACAGCTACGCCACTTACCATCGCCAGTTGCGCACGTTCTTCCAGCGTACCGTCAGCGAGTCGGAGGCCGAGGACCTGCTGCAGGAACTGTACGTTCGGCTGATTCGCCAGGTGGACCGGGCCCCGCCCACGAACTGCAAGGGCTTCCTGTTCTCGGCGGCGGCGAACCTGCTGCGTGACCGGTGGCGTCGCCGCGCGGCGCGGCGGCTCGACCGGACCGACTCCCTCGACGGATTCGGCGATCTCAAGGACATGGAAGAGCACGATCCCTCGCTCTGGACGGAACAGATCGAGCAGCTCGAGCAACTCGACCGCGCCCTGACCCAGGTCAGCGACAAGGCCGCGAGCGCGTTCCTGTGCCATCGTGTCGAAGGGTGCTCGTACGCGGACATCGCCGTCCGGATGGGCGTCTCGGTGAGCATGGTCGAGAAGTACATTTCCAGCGTCCTCGCGGAACTGCGGGAGGCGCGCCTGTGATGGCCGGGGCAGAGCGCGCGCGGCCGAACGTTCCAGCCTGAGGAGAGCCGACGTGTCCGGAGACTACGAACTGGGTCTGAACGCGGAGCGGGAGCGGCACGCCGCCGAGTTGCACCGCACGAGCATCAGCATCGACATGTGCAGCATGGGGCCGGGAGGGCCCGCCCTCTACGACCGGTTGCCGGGCGACGTGGTCGAGGAGCGCCTGCCGGCGGACATGAACCCCTGGCAGCGGTTTCTCGACGGCATGGAACTGCCCTATGCCCTGACGGCGGAGGGAGGTTCGGATGCGCTGCAGGTCTTCTGCAAGGGCCACAGCGCGGCGAGCTTCGCCATGGGCGGCGTCAGCGAGCGTTCGCTGGAACCGCTCGAGCGGCTGAACGAGCAGGTGCGGTCCATTCCCTGGATGGATTTCGCCGACACGGCCGCGGACTTCCGCACGGCCCACGCGGCGGGCGAGTACGTCACCTACGGGTTCGCCCAGCCCGGCCTGGAGGGCCTGCCCCGGGAACTCGAACAGTTCGACCGGGCCAGGGCGCTCGGCACCCGATCGGTGATGCTCACCTACAACCGCCAGGATTTCGTCGGCTCAGGCTGCACGGACCGGACCAACGCGGGCCTCAGCAACTACGGCATCGAGGTCGTCCAGAAGATGAACGACATCGGCCTCATCGTCGACACCTCGCATTGCAGCCGGCAGACGACCCTCGATGCCTGCGCGTTCTCCCGGGCGCCGGTCACGGCGAACCACACGAGCGCCGAGGGCGTCTACCTGCACGACCGGGCCAAGTCCGACGAGGAACTGAAGGCCATTGCCGACACCGGCGGGCTGATCGGCGTCTACGCGGTGCCCTTCTTCCTGGCGCCGCCGGAAGCCGGGGCGACCGTGGACGTCATGCTCGATCACATCGACTACATCGTCGGCGTGGTCGGCTGGCAACACGTCGGCATCGGCACCGACTGGCCCTTCATGCTCAGCCACGGGATCGCGGAGGACACCATCGGCCGCAACACCGAGGAGTTGGGGTTCCGCCCCGAGCACGGCATCACGATCCGCCAGAACCTGGTCGGCTACGACGATGCGCGGGACTTCGTCAACTTCACCCGCGGCCTGGTGGCGCGGGGATACCCGGACGAGGCGGTGCGGGGCATCCTCGGCGAGAACTTCCTGCGCGTGTTCGCCGAGGTGTGCGGATGACGCGGGGCGCGTTTCTGCGTCTCGTCCCGGCCGTGCTCGTTGCCGCGGTGACCGGCGGTTGCGCGGAGGAAGCGAGCGCGCCCGGGGCGCCGGACGTGGCCGGGTCCGAAGCGCCGGCGGTCGACCTGTCTCCGGCCGGCTGGCCCGCGGGGGAATGGGAAGCCTACCTGGCGCTGGAGGACGTCGCCTTCCCGGGCAATCCCGTGGCGGAGGGCCGGCAGGGCGCGGTGACGGGCAGCTACCACCCCCTCGCCCAGCGCGCGGGGCTGGAGGCGCTGCGCCAGGGCGGTTCGTCGGTCGATGCCGCCATGACCACCGCGCTCACCCAGGTGGCCCTCGGCGCCGGCGCGGTGATCAGCTACTTCGGCATCATGACCATGGTGCATTACGACGCCGCGGCCGACGAGATCGTCTCGCTCAACGCGGGCTGGAACGCGGTGCTCGGCGACGACGATCCGATGTCGATTCCCGGCACGATCGGCATGGGTTCGGAAGAGGAAATGTACGGCTCCGACGAACCGAGCGGGCGCACCGCGCTGGTGGGCGGCTTCATGCGGGCCGTGGAGGCGGCGCACCGCCGCTACGGCAAGCTGGACTTCCGGCACCTCTTCGCCCCGGCGATCCACGTTGCCGCGGCGGGGATCCCGTTCAACTCGCGCCTGGTCAGCTTCCTCGAGCCGCGCAAGCACGCGCTTTCGCGCCTGCCGGAGTCGAAGGCCGTGTTCACGAATCCGGACGGCGCGTGGATCGAGGAAGGGCAGGTGTTCCGCCAGCCGGGCGTGGCGCGCACCCTCGAGGCCATCGCCGAGCAGGGCGCCGACTACATGTACACGGGCCCTTGGGCGGAACGGGCCGTGGCGGCGGTGCAGGCGGACGGCGGCACCATGTCGTTGGAGGACCTCGCGGCCTACGAGGTGATGTGGGTCCCGCCGCTGGAGGCGGACGTGGGGGAGTACCGGATCCACGCCAACGGCCTGCCGTCCTTCGGGGGCGTGAACATGATCGAGGCGCTGCACCTCGGGGACGCGGCGGGCATCGCGTCCCTCGGGCACTGGTCGACGAACGGCGAGTCCCTGCGGCGCGCATCGAACCTGACGTTCAACATGATGCTGTCGATACTGCCGCCGGAGACCCGGGAACAGCTCTATCCGGGGCTCGACCTCACCGACGCGAGCCGCATTCGGCCGGAGACCGCGGACGCCCTCTGGTCGCGCATGGAGGCCGGCGCGATGCCGGCCCAGTACGCGGAAGCGCCCCCGTCCCACTCGGACACCGTGATCGCGGTCGACCGGTGGGGCAACATGACCGCCGTCACCCACTCCATCAACTGCGTCGTGTGGGGCGCCACGGCCATCATCGTCGACGGGGTGTCCATCGGCGACCCCGCGGTCAACCAGAAAGCCGCGGTGGCGGCGGCCGGGCCCGGCGGCCGGGTGGCGGACCCGATCGAAGTGGGTATCCTCACCCGGGACGGGCACCCGGCGGTCGCGTTCGCCTCCATGGCCACGGGCCTGCACCAGCAGACGTTCCAGTCATTGTTCGGCACGATTCACTTCGGCATGAACGTGAAGGACGCGGTGGACGCCCCGGCGTTCTTCCTGCCGAGACCCGTCCTCGACCCGTCGTCCGACCAGGCCGTGCCCAAGTGGGTGGTCCGGGTCATGGAAGGGGAGTTCGGCGACGCGGTCCTCGAGGCCAGCGGCCTGCCGGTGGAACGGTTGCCCGCCGAACAGCGCCGCTACACCCAGGGTCTCTGGGCCGGGATCAGCCGGGACCCGGACACCGGCGACCTGATGGCCGCGTCTCACGCCTACACGAACGGCCGCGCGTTCGCATATTGAGACTGGCGCCGCCTGTGCCCGCGGGTTCAGGCGCCCTTGGCGAGACCCCGTCTCCGGGGGTCTGCGACTCCCTCGATCAGGCCGTCTTCGGCCAGGCGCACGCCGTGGATGCTCCCCATGTTGACGTCCTTGGGAGAGACGCGGTAGAGATCGTGCCCCCTGGCCGCCAGCGCGGTCAGCACCTCCTCGCGGAAATCCCCTTCGATCTCGATGGCGGTCATGCCCGGATGCGGATGGCCGAACCGGGGCGCGGACACGGCGTCCGTGAGGGACATGTCGTACTCGACGACGTTCGCCGCGCCCTGGAGCAGGCATTCCATGAGCGAACGGCTCGGGGTGGCCATGGCCAGCGCGGGCTTGCCGTCCCGGAACAGCCAGAGCTGGGTCGAGAACCCCTTGGGCATGTCCGTGAACTTGCGGATGAAGGTGGCGCGGTTGAGGATGACGCCGCCGACGTTGATGCCGGTGCCGAACGGCTCGGAAGAGCTCGAATGGGTGCCGGCGGCCACGTTGCCCGCGGCGTCGACGATGGTCAGCCCGCAGGTCGCGGCCGAGAAACCGCGGAACGGACGCGACGGCGCATTGCGGATCGCCTCCAGCACCTCGGCGGCGTGCGCTTCGGAGACCCACTCGGCCTGGTTGTCCGGCGTGATGTCCCGGCCGCGGATCCAGAGTTCCTGGGCCAGGCGCACCTGGGTGTGCAGGGCCTCGACGGAGTCGGTCGGGCGGCCCATGCCACCGAGGTCCGCGGCCTCGAAGACGCGCAGACCGAGCTGGAACAGGGCGCCCGAGACCGGCGCTACCTCCATCCCCCGGTACGGCGTGCCGCCCGCTTCGCCGGGCTTCCAGGGCGGCGAAATCAACGCCTGGTCGAAGTTCTTCAGGTCGTCGACGGTGATGCCGCCGCCGCGCCGCTGGACCTCCTCCGCGAGTTCCCGGGCGAACGGTCCGGTGTAGAAGTAGTCCGGCCCTTCGTCGCGCAGCGCCTCGAGGGTCGCCGCGTGCGCGGGCTGCCTGAGGATGTCGCCGACGCCGAGCATGTAGCCGTCCCGGAACCAGTCCTCGCGCCCGGGTCCGGGGAAGCGGCCGATCATCTTGCGGGTCGCCTTGGCGTAGCCCCACAGCAGGTGGTCGATGACGAAGCCGTCGCGTGCGAAGACGATGGCGGGTTCGAAGAGGTCCTTCCAGGGCAGCTTGCCCCAAGCCTCGTGGCAGACCCCGAGCCCCCGCACGAAGCCGGGCACCATGGCGCCCCAGCCCGTCCAGGACCTCTGCTCGTCGTAGGGTTCCGTGGCGGGGGCGCCGCTCGGGAAGGCGAAGGCGCCGCCCCCCTGCTTGAGTTCTCCGCTTCCCGCGTCCCAGAACGCCATGCCGAAGCCCCCGCCGAGCGTCGTCATGGTCGGTTCCAGCACGCATTGGGCGATCGCCGCCGTCATGTACGCATCGGCCGCCGTACCGCCGCGCTCGAGGGCCCACAACGCCGCCTCCGTGGCGTACGGATGGTCGCTCGACGCCATGACGCGGCTGCCCGTGGCATAAACGTTGGCGAGATCGGGCTGGATGGGTTTCCGGTCCTGGCGGGCGAGGGCCGCCCAGTCGCGCGAGCCCCCGGCGAACGCGCGGGGCGCGAACGCGAGGGCGGCCGCACCGGCCAGGGTGGAAGTCAGCAGGTCGCGGCGATGCATGGCGGTTCGGGCTCCCGTGGAACTGTTCGGGGGACGTTGCAGGCAAGGACGCAGGCCGGCGGCGGCGACCACAAACTACGTCGACAAGATGTCCTGCATCGACGAATATGCAATCGGGAGGAGACGATAGCGCCCCGGAAGCATGCCGCCGAGACGACGGCGGCTTCGGAGAAAATGCAAAACGAAGCACCTCGCCGGACGGCGATCTTCCTGGACATCGACGGCGTCCTTCAGAGTTCGTCAAGCCAGAAGCGTTTCAAGGATGATCTGGAGGAGTTGCGACGGAGTCTGGCCGACGACCTCGACGATGCGGCGTATCTCGATTTCGACAAGTACGACCTCGGAGCCATCTACCATGACTGGGACAAGGATGCCGTCGAACGGCTGAGAGCGTTGTGCGAGGACTTCGGCGCCGAGATCGTGGTCAGCTCGGATTGGCGCAGGGGAAAGTCCGTCGAAACGCTCCAGGCGTACTTCCGCATTCACGACCTTCATCGCTACGTCACCGACAAGACCGGCGAGAGCGGAAGCGCCCCGCACTACCGGGCGGGGGAAGTGAAGGACTATCTGGACGCGCACCCGGAAGTCGAACGCTTCGTCATCATCGATGACGGCTATGGGATGGAATTCGACGAGCTCTTTCCGGATCAGTTCGTACGCACTCGGTCAACCATGGAAGCCGCCGACGCGGCGCGTGCGCGACAGGTCCTTTCCGTCCGTCGGGCGTAGCCATAGTCCAGCCGCGTGACGGCGAGCGACGCTTTACCGCAACAGCTCGAACACCCCCGCGCCGAGGAAGTTGCCGATCAGGTACCCGAAGATGCCGCACAGGATGCCCGGCGTGACCAGTTTGTGCCACCCGGAGCGCGCCGCGAGCGCCGCCGCCGTCGGAGGCCCGAGCACGCAGGCGTTGGAGGCCACGGCCAGCTCCCGCGCGCTGAAGCCGAACAGGCGACCGAGCCCAAAGGCGACGGTCGCATGCACCGCGATGATCACGAAGGCGAAGAGCATCAGCAGCGGCGCCTGGCGCAGCATGGACACCAGGTCGACGCCCGCGCCGAACACGCCGAAGAAGACGTAGAGCAGCAGCATCCCCAGCGTGAAGTCCCCCTTCAGCGTCTGCATCCGGCGGCGGGCCAGGTTGGCGGCGGCGATGGCGATGAGCGTGATGGCGAGGATGGCGAAGCGCGGCTGTCCGGCCAGGTTCGCGAGCCACGTGCCCACCGCGCAGACGGTCAGGCTCAGCCCGAGCCCCAGCCCCATGTGGGTCAGGTCGGGTCCGTCGGTGACCTGTTGCGGTCCCGGTTCTTCCGCCGGCCGCGCCGGGGCGGCGGACGCATCCCAACGGGCGAACCAGGCGAAGGCCGGCATCGCCGAGAGCAGCATCAGGTACGCCAGTCCCACGCTCGCCTCCGCCCCGAGCACCACGGCGAAGCGGGTCGGGTCCTCGAGCCCCACCACCTTCGAGACGGCGACGAAGTTCATGCCGCCCCCGGTATAGCCTCCGGTGATGGCCGCCGCGGCTTGGGGTGCCACGTCGCCCACGGGCACCAGGAAGAAGGCCGTGACGACACCGAGCACCGTGCCGCCAGCGGCGAGGAGGAACGCGAAGAGCAGGCGTCCGGTCTCGGCGAAAATCAGGCGCAGGTCCGCCTTGAACAGCAGCAGGGGGATGGCGGCCATCACGAAGTACTCGGAGACGAAGGCGTAGCTCGGCGCCTCCCGCGGGATCAGTCCCAGGTTCGAGAGCACGAGAGCCAGCAGGATGACCAGCACGGGCGCGGAAGCTCGGCTCCCCCAGGCGAAGCGTTCGGACCAGCAGCAGACGCCGACGATGGCGAAGAGCAGGGCCATGAGCCCGAGATGGTTGTCGGGGGAAATCAGCATCCGGGGCGCTACGGGCGATAGGCGACGTTGACGTAGTGCAGGTCGGCGGCGCCCGCGGACAGTGGCGGGGCAACCGCGAAAGCGACGCCGAAGGCCCCCGGCCCGGCCGGTTTGACCTCGAAGTAGTTGCCGAGATAGAGGAGGACATGCGGCCGGGGCGCCAGGGCGAGATCGAACGGCTCCGACAGCGCGGTCTCCATCCAGGACTCGCCGTCGAGCGATACGGCAAAGCGCGCCCGGGTAGAGATGGCGGCGTCGCCCGGCACGTCTTCCCGGGCGTCGTACCAGAACACGCCGAGAGCCCCGTCCGGCGCGGCGCCGATGGCCGCGTTCCAGGCCGGCCCCTCGATGTCGGCCACCGTCGTCGGAGCGCTCCAGGACGCGCCGCGGTCATGGGACCTCGCGACGGCCACGCTGCCTCGGTTGGTAGCCGGGTCGTAGGTCGACGCGACCTGGTGGAGCGTGCCGTCTGGGCCCAGGGAGACCGGCATGTCGATGGCGAGCACCATCTCGCCTTCCGGATGCAGGAACGCCGACGTGTTCGATTGCAGGGGCAGGGCCTTCGCTTCGCTCCAGCCGGCGTCCGACCGGCGGCTCACGGCCATGGCGGCCGTGGTTGGATCTTCGCCGACCAGCGCCACCGCCAGCAGTTCGCCGTCTTCGAAGGACAGGAGGTCCAGCGCACCCCTCGCCGGCATGACGGTCTCCGGTTCGCTCCAGGACGCGCCGCCGTCCGCGGTCGTCGCCATGTACACCCGGCCGTCCTCCAGGTGGGACGCCGTGCCCTGGGGCTGGCTCGGGTTCCGGTGCACGTGCCAGGCGACGTGCGCGATGCCGGGCCGCCCGGGATCCGTGGCGACCACGGTCGTGTGCTGGTATTCCCCAAGGGGCGATACGACCGCGGGCTCCGACCAGGTACGGCCGAAGTCCGTGGAGGTCGATACCGTCACGGCGCTGTTCATCCAGAACTCCGTGCCCAGCACCAGCGGCTGTCCTTCCGGCGTGAAATCGCCCTGGACCGATACGAGATAGAGGCGGTCGTCGACGCCGACGGCGAGGTCCTGGTCGCCGTAGCTGTTGTAGGACGTCCCGGTGCAGGGCGACAGGCCGGGGGGCTCCGCTTCCCGCCAGGTCGCGCCGCCGTCCTCCGAAGCCGCGGCCGAGATGGCGAGCACCGGGTCGCGCATGAAGGCCACCGCGACGCGTGCGGGATCGGTCCGCGATATCGCGAGGCGCGGGTCCGTCTCGGTGTCGTCCGGGTAGGTGTAGCCGTCGCTCAGCTTCCCGCAGTCGCCGTCCAGCGGAGAGGTGCCCGAGCCGATGCGGACGGGTTCGCCGACCGCCAGCCGAACGGTTTCCGGCGCGTCGATCCGCTCCGCTTCGGCTGGTTGACGCCCGCCATCGCAACCGACCAGCAGTGCGCCGGCGATGACGCCGGTACGGACCACGCGAAATCTCAAGTTGGTTCTCGAGCCGAGAGGAGCGGAAAATCATAGATTGTTTCACTACGGTTGTCGGCGCCGGCGACGGACCCGCCACACAGGAGAGCCACGATGTCCGAGTTCCACGACCTCACCATGAACGCCATCACCGGCGAGCCGGTGTCTTTCGAACGGTACAAGGGAGCGGCCTGCCTGGTCGTCAACCTCGCCAGCCAGTGAGGCCACACGCACCAGTACGCAGGTCTGCGTACCCTGCATGAAGACGGCAACGTGACGGTGCTCGGCTTCCCGTGCAACCAGTTCGGCGGACAGGAACCGGGCACTCACGAGGAGATTCTCGAGTTCGCCCGGTCCCGCTACGACGCGACCTTCCCGATCTTCGAGCGGGTGAGGGTCAGGGGCAAGCGGGCGTGCGAACTGTATCGCTACCTGACGTCGCGAAAGGCGAATCCCAAGGGCAAGCCGGACGTCACGTGGAACTTCACGAAGTTCCTGGTCGGTCCGGACGGCGAGGTCCTGGCCCGCTACGAACCCCGCGTCACGCCGGAAGAGATCGCCGACGACCTCGGGAACCAGGCGCTGTAGCCGATCTATTCTCCCTTTCTGGATGTCCAGCGCCGGTGTTCTGCGGAGTCAAGTCAGCCACCCCCCGACGGGCACAAGCCCCGCCCCTGTAGCCCTCGCATCGTTCGTCCGAACGCGGTTACTTGCCCGAGGCGGGCGGCGGCGACAGGCCGAGTTCCCGCGCCAGGGCCGTGAAGTTCGCGAGCACGATGTGCCACGAGGGATGGCTGTTCGGCCAGTCGCTCACCGGCAGGACGCCCATCCGTTCCATGTAGCCTTCGTAGTGTGCGCGCCAGACGGGCCGGGCCACCTCTTCCAGGACGGCGGCCACGGACTCGTGCGTCGTCGCGTCGCGCAGCATGGTGCGGTGGGCGGTATCCGGGTCGAGCCCTTCCAGGACGCTGGCGACCGCCGCAAGGTCGTGGACGTGGCGCACGAGATCGGGATAGGAGTCGGCGTTGCGCGGCAGCCGGGTCGCAAGGGCCTGCCACTTGCCGCTGGCGATTTCCGGCACGCGAATCGCGTCGAACGGCTCTCCGGTCACTCCGATTCGCTCGACCGTCGGCATCATCAGCGGGATGTGCACCAGCTCGCACTTGATGCCCGCCACGACGTTCTCGTCCGGAACCGCGCTCCGATAGTTGTAGATGAACGTCTGCAGGACCGCGTCCTTGCGGATCCGTCCCTTGCGGGTCGGCTCGAGAAACGGCATCTGCGCGTGGACGTGCGCCTTGAACTCCTGGCCGATCTCCTTCAGGACGGCGATCCGTTCGTCGGTGTCCAGGCGCCGCACCGACTCGTCGGGGATCAGGCGGATGTCGAGATCTTCCGAGAAGCGGGTGGTGGCGCGGTGGTAGGCCACGAGCGCCGTGCCGCCCTCGATGGCGAGCCTGGCCCGGTCGCTCCGGAAACGCTCCATGGCCAGCAGGGTCCGGCGTACGAGCAGGTCCTTCTCCGCCCGGGCGAGCGAGTGGCACCGCTCGAAGGTGTTGAAGTGGGCCTCGATCTCCCCGCGGCCGGGGGGCTCCTTCGGTAGGTCCATGCTGCCTCCTTGCAGGGCGGCCCGTCGCCGCCGGTTTCCAACCCGTCTTCCATCGGGCGTCTCGAACATCGCCTGCACACCCCGCTTGCGGATCACGCGCCGGCAGGGCCGGTCCAGCCTCCACACGGCGCCCCCCGACTTCTGGCTGTAGCCGCGGACGGGCTCGCCGGGCAGGATGCGGTAGCCGAGCTTCGGCATCACCTCGGGGACGATCTCGAAGACCTTGGCCGCGCCGATGCCGTAGATGCCGCGGCCGACGCGCGTCAGCCGCCCGGTCTCGCAGTAGTGGCGCAGGGCGCGGTCGCAGGCGTGGGCCGGCGCGTGCGGCGTCAGCTCGGAGCGCAGGACCGCCTTGCGCCCGGCCTCGGCGAGCAGGCGGCAAAGGGCTTTGCAGGCGGTCTCGTATGCGGTCCCGGCGACGGTCATCGTGGCCTCCGGCGCAAGTTTGGGAGGGATCGGCGAACGGGTCAAACGGGGCGGCGCGGCGCCGCTTACGCGAACAGGATGTTCCGGATGATGAACAGCGACAGGAACGCCTGCACGACAAAGATCGCCGCCACCGCCCAGCGCACCCAGGACCCCGGCAGGACCCGCGGGTCCATGCGGCGCTTCTGCAGGTAGAACGTCAGGAAGCTCTGCAGGGGCAGCATGAAGGCGCCGTACGTCGCCCCGAAGGTGACGAGCACGATCGGTTGCGGGAACCACAGGTAGAGCCCGGCGCTGATGATGGGCATCGCGACGACGTATCCGGCGATCCACTTGCGCCGCAGCGCGAGGTTGCTCCGCGGGATGAAGCCGAGGGTGACGAGGAGGTCGGGGAAGCTGCGGGAACCGGCGCCGATGCCGGACAGGGACGTCGAGAACAGGATGCAGAACGCCCCGAAGCTGAACAGCCAGAAGGACCAGGGCCCGAGGGTCTGCGTGTACATGCGGGACAGGACGGCGATCGTCTCGGAACCGGACGGCAGTTCGCCGATGCGATGCAGCACGCCGGCGCCGAGGAAGAAGAACGAGAGCGTCGCGAAGGTCAGGATGACGAGCGTCACCCACACGTCGGTCTGGACCACGCGCACCCAGCCCCGCGCCCGTTCCACCCACCCGGGATCGTTGCGGTCGCCGCCCACGAAGGTCGGATAGCCCTTCTCCACGCACCAGTAGGTGTAGGCCGCGATCTCGCCCGAAGCGACGCCGGTGGCGCCGTACATGGCGAGGGCGAGCACGGCGTGCTCGAGGGGGAAGTCGAAGGTCAGGCCGGACAGGATGTCGGCGCCGGTGGCGCGGAACTCCGTCGTCTGCATGAGGAGCGCCGAGACGATCGTGGCCGCCGTGAAGCTCATGACGAGGACGAGCATGGCCTTCTCGAGGCGCATGTACGCCCCGGTGCCGAGGATGAGCATGACCAGGGCCGCAGCGGACACCGTGGCCCACGTTTCGGTCATCGCCGGAACCACGGGGCCGAGGAGCAGTCCGAGCGCCTGGCCGGCGCCGCCGATGATCCCGCCGCCGATGAGGATGCCGGGCACGAACCCCACGAGGCCGAGCCAGATCGGCCAGGCCACGCGCTCCTTGTTGAAGAAGCGGAGCTTGCCCGGCAGACGGTTCAGCGCGCGCAGGTAGGTGTCGCCGGTGGTGACGACATAGCGCGCGAGTTCCGCCTGGATGAGGGACTTGATCCAGCAGGAGAACAGCACCCACCAGAGGAGGACGAAACCCGCGGCCGCTCCGAGCCCGGCCGTCAGCAGGATCTCGCCGGACCCCACGATGGAGCCGGAGACGACGATCCCCGGGCCGAGGTTGCGCAGCCGGGCGAGCAGCCCCCGCGGCGGTTCCCGGGTTTCGCCGGGGCGGATGGTGTAGGGATCGTCGCTCAGCGTGGCTCTCCCTGTCTTGGCGCCGGCCGGGTCAGGAAGCCGACGGCGTGCAGACGTAGTCCGCGTACCGCACGCGCCGGTCCTCGTCCAGCGTCTTGAACAGGAAGGCCTTGCCGCGCATGTCGACGTGCACCGACTCGACGAGGAGGGCGCCCGACGCCGCGTCGCGGTAGAAGGTCGTCTCCTGGCGGAACTCGTGGATCTTCACGGTCGGTCCCGGAGAGACCTCCTCGAGGGCTTCCAGCACGAACGACGTTGGCACGAACCCGGACTTGCGCACCGTCAGCGTGCCCTGCAGCTTGTCCAGGAACGGAGGCGCGTCGCTGTCCTCGGAGGGCGCCAGGGCGAACGTGAAGGTCAGCGTCTCGTAGTCTTCGTCGGCGAGGACGACCGTCTCCTCGCGCGCCATCGCGGCGACGTCGAACTCCGTGGGATGTCCGCGCCGGCGGCGGTCCTCCGCGCCCCCCTCGTAGCGCTCGAGTTCCTGGAGGGAAGGGGACCGGTCGCCGATGGCGACGAGACGCCAGCCCTCGCCGGGCGTGAAGCGCTCCTCGAGGTCGCGTCCCTGGATCGTCGCGCGCGTCGTGTAGCTGCACGACAGCCGGTCGTCCGCCGGCGGGTTGGCTGCCGCGACGGAGCGGAACAGGGAGAGGGCGCGGTCGCCCCCTGCGGCGAGGACGACGAGCAACGCGGTTCCGGCGAGGGCGCCCATTTTCAGCCTGGCTCGACGGCGCGCGTGGCGGCGGCCGCCTACAGACCCAGCCGCTCGAACTGCGAGGGGGGCGCGTCGGCGGCTTCCATGGTCCGCCGGAGCACGTCCACGTAGCGCGCCTCCGCCGGCTTGCCGACGAGGTTGCGCGTCTGCCGGGGATCGTTGCCGAGGTGGAAGAGCTGCGAGTCCTTCACGATGTCCGTCCGCCGCATCCCGGAACGCGCGCGGACCACCGGCATGTCGGTATAGGGCAGGAAGCTGCCGAACTCCGCCTCGCGGAACATGCGGTCGCCCGGCAGGCTGTGGAAGTGGTAGGACGTCGGGATCTGGTAGTGCATGAAGAGCGGTGCGTTGTCGGCCTGGGCGGCGGCCCGCATGTAGGTGTAGCTCCCGTCGGTCACGTTCACGGGCATGCCGAACCAGCCGTAGAGGACGGCCTCGCGGGCCACAGGCGCGTCCGCCTCGAACACGCCCCGCAGGGACTCTCCGTGGATCGCGTGCGGGCAGTCCACCCCGAAGTAGTCGAGCAGCGTCGGCATGACGTCGATGTTCTGCGTGAGCTGCGCGCGGCGTTGCCCGGCGTGCCGGTTCCCGGGCAGCTTGGCGACGAGGGGCAGGTTCGAGAGTTCGTTCCAGGCATGCCACCGGTTCTTGCCGGTGCAGCCGTGCTCGCCGATGAGGTGGCCGTGGTCGGTGGTCAGGATGATGAGCGTCTCCTCGAAGATGCCCTGCCGCTCGAGTTCGTCGAGCAGCCGGCCGAGATACTCGTCCGCCATCGAAAGCGTGCCGGCGTAGCGGCGGCGCAGGTGCCGGATGGCGTCCTCTCCGCCCTCCGCCCGGTCGTAGCCCGTCCACAGGTTCAGCGGTCCCGACCAGTCGTCGCCGTACTGGTCCACGTAGACCCGCGGACAGTCGAACGGCTCGTGGGGGTCGAAGCCCTCCACCCAGAGGAGGAAGTCGTCCGTCCCCTCATTGCGCTGCAGCCAGTCCACGGCGCCGAGGAAGGTCTTCGGCGTCGGGAACTCCGCCGCGGAGGTGAAGCGCTCGGCGTTGAGCGCGTACTGCTCGGTCCACCGCCCGAGGTGCTCCGGTTCCGCCGGCGGCCGCGCGCGCGACTGCCAGCAGTCGTTCTCCTGGCCGCGGTGGAACTGGTAGGTGTCGAACTGGGTGTGGTAGTTCTCGCCGCCGACGTGGAAGTAGTGGTAGTGGTCGGTCTCCATGTGCGAACGGATGCCCGCCTTGCGCAGGAGGCCGGGGAACGGCACGTCGAACGGCTCGATGGCGCCCCAGGGCCGCTCGAGGAAGTTCAGGCGCCCCGTCATGATGTCGCGCCGCGCCGGCATGCAGGGGGCGGACCCCAGCCAGTGGTTGTCGTGGACGACGCCGCTGTTCGCGAGCCGGGTGATGTTCGGCGCCCGCACCCAGTCGTTGCCATAGATCGGCAGGTAGTTGCGGTTCAGGCTGTCGAGCAGGATGAAGATGGCTTTCATGCGGGTCTCCGATCGGGTTGGGGACGCGGCGGCAGCTGCTAGAAGCCCTCGCCTTCCTCCTGCGTGGGCATGCCGGAGTAGTGCACGTGATGGATCTGCCAGACGCCGTTCTCGCGCCGGTAGATCTGCGTCTCGCGGCCCGCCGAGTTGATGGGCGTGCCGTCGGGAAGACTCGCCTCGAAGGTCCAGTAGAAATCGGACCATGCCGTATCGTCGGTGAGTGGGTGTATCTCGAAGTCACCGATCGTGAGATGTCGCGTCGGCAGTCCACCCATCGCTCCGAGGTAGAAGTTCTCCCTGATTTCCTCCCAGCCGCGTTGATGGCCGCGCGGATGGATGAACGAGACGCGGGGGTCCTGGCTCCAGATCTCCTCGGCGAGCTCCAGGTCGAGCGTGTTGGTGGCGCGCGCGTAGGTCGCAAGCAGCGCGGCGATCTCGGCCGTGGCGACGTCCTGGGCAAAGGCGGCGCTGCCCAGCAGGGCGGCGAGGAGGAAGGCGGCCAGGGGTCTCAACATGATCTGCTCCCGAATGAAGTGCTTATGGTTCGTCAACGCGTGCCCGCGTCGAGCTTGTAGGTGACCGTTGCCATGGCGATCTCCGCCCCGGCGGCGTCCGTCACGCACACCTCGCCGACGGAGATCGTGCCGCCCCGCCGGCGTACCGTCGCCGTGGCCGTGAGGTCGATGCCGACCGCCAGGCGCAGGTAGTTGATCGTGAACCCGACGGTGGCGCCACGGGCGTTGGGCGGCGGTTCGGGCAGCGACCAGAATGCCGCGGTGGCGGCGGTGTCGACGAACGCGCTGATGGCTCCGCCGTGGATGCGCCCGACGCCGAGGTGCGGCCCATAGGGCAGGCGCAGGACGACGCGGTCCGGCTCGGACTCGACGAACTCGATGCCCATCGTCCGCGCGAAGCCCTCCTGCACGATGCCGTGCACGCGGTCGAGTCCCATCTTTCAGTCGCCGAGCGCCTCGTGATTCTGCGCATTGAACGCGTCGATGAACCCCTGCATGGCGGCGACGGCGGCTTCGCGCATGGCGGGACGGGTTTTCCTGTGGCTGACGTTGGACGGACGGGCGGTACCCGACGAGCGTGGTAGCTTACCGCATCGCAGTTGTCGAACGAGGGATCTCGGGTGGCCGCACGCTCGGAACGCCGCAGCTTCTGGACCTGGGGTTACGTCTCGGACGAGCCGTCCGCCGACGAGCGCCGTGCGGCGGCCGAACGGCTGTCGGCCCGCTTCGGGCGCGACGTGACGCCGCCCCCCGTCCCCGACCTCGGGGAGGTTTCCCTCAGGCCCGCCAGGATCGACGTTCCCGCCCGCCTCGCCGGCTGCGTGACGAACGACCATGCGGAGCGCGCGACGCATACCTACGGCGGACACTCGATGGAACTCCTGAAGGCACTGCGCGGCGTGTTCGACAACCCGCCGGACGCGGTCGCGCATCCGCGCACGGAGGACGAACTCGAGGCCGTGCTCGCATGGTGCGACACCGGCGGCTACACGGCGATTCCCTACGGCGGCGGGACGTCGGTGGTGTGGGGCCTGAACGTGCCCGAGGGGTCGGACGCCGCGGTGAGCATCGACCTGGACCACCTGAGCGACGTACTCGAGATCGACGAGGTCTCGCGCGCCGGCCGCTTCGGCGCCGGCCTCCTGGGACCGGACCTCGAAGCCGCCCTGCGGCCGATGGGGCTGACCTTGCGGCACTTCCCGCAGAGCTTCCCGTGGTCCACGGTGGGCGGCTGGGTGGCGACGCGTTCCGGGGGCCACTACGCGACCAACCACACCCACATCGACGACTTCGTGGAGTCGACGCGCATGCTGTCGCCGGCGGGATGGATGGAGACGCGGCGCCTGCCGGGCAGCGGCGCGGGCCCGAGCCCGGACCGGCTCGTGATCGGGTCGGAGGGCACGCTCGGCATCATCAGCGAGTGCTGGCTGCGCCTGCAGAAACGCCCGCGATTCCGCGCGACGGCGGGCATCACGTTCCCGGACTGGCGCACGGGCACGGAGGCGGTGCGCGCCGTCGTACAGGCGAAGCTCTGGCCGGCCAACCTGCGCATCCTCGACCCCGTGGAAGCGGGTGCGAGCGCCGGGCTCGACGGCACGTCGGCCCTGCTCATCATCGGCTTCGAGTCGGCGGACGTCCCGCAGGGCGCGAACATCGAGCAGGCGGTGGCGCTGGCGCGCGACCACGGCGGGCGCATCGCGGACGAGGACATCCTCGTCGACGACGGACGCGGCCAGGCCACGGGCCGCGGGGGCGCGGTGGGGGCGTGGCGCAACGCCTTCATCGGCGTCAACGCGGGGGTGACAAACGGGCTCGGCCTGCTGTCCGACACGTTCGAGACGGCCATCACCTGGGACCGCTGGCCCGCGTTCGACGCGGCGGTACGCGAACGGATGACGCGCGTCCTCGAGGACGTGCTGGGGGAGGGCGCCGCGCTGTCCTGCCGCTTCACGCACGTCTATCCCGACGGGCCCGCGCCCTACTACTCGTGGAACGGAGCGGCGGCGCTCGGCGGCGAAGCGGAACAGTGGCAGGCGATCAAGGACGAAGCGACCGCCGCGGTCGTGGACGCCGGCGGCACGGTCACGCATCACCACGCCGTGGGACGCATGCACCGGCCCGGCTGGGACCGCCAGCGCCCGGACCTGTTCGCGGAAGTGCTGAAGGCCGCCAAGGGGCGCCTCGATCCGAACGGCATCCTCAATCCGGGTGTCCTCATCGACGGCTGAAACCGTCGTGTGGAGGCGGCTCGCGGCCCTGTGCGTTTCCCTGTGCGTCGCGGCGAGCGCGCTTGCCGCGCAGCGTGCCGAACGCCCCGCGATCGACTACCGCCACGGCTACTCGATGTTCGGGGAACTGAAGTACCCGCCGGACTACACGCATTTCGACTATCACAACCCCGATGCGCCGAAGGGCGGAACGCTGGTGATGTCGCACATGGCCGCCTTCGACACCCTCGCGCCGCTGTCGTCCACCGGTGCGCGGGCGCCCGGCTCGGACCTGACCCTGGACCGGCTGCTGACGATCTCCGGCGACGAGATGAACGCGTACTACGGCGACCTGGCCGAGGGGCTCGCCGTCTCCCCGGACCGGCGTTGGATCGCGTTCAGGTTGCGTCCGGAGGCGCACTGGCACGACGGCGTGCCGATCACGTCGGCCGACGTGGCCTACACGATGGAGACGATCCGGGCGGACCCGTTCGCCGCGGGACTCCCGGACGTGCTGGGCTGGATCGCGTCGATCGAGGTGCTGAACGACCGGGAGTTCGTCCTGCACACCCATGCCGACGTGACGGCGGCCAACTTCACGATCCTCAACTTCATGACCGTGCTGCCGGCCCACTACTGGAAGGGCCGGGACCCCCGAAAGCCCGACCTCGTCCCGCACCTCGGCAGCGGCCCGTACCGGGTGGCGGACTTCGAGCCGGGCCGCAGCGTGCGGTACGAGCGCGTGCCGGACTACTGGGGCCGCGACACGCCGCCGAACCGGGGCCGTTACAACTTCGACGTCCTGCGCTACGAGGTGTACCGGGACGGCACGGTGGCGCGGGAGGCCTTCCGCAAGGGGCTCTTCGACTACTGGATCGAGCAGGACCTCCGGCACTGGGTGTCGTCCTACGACACGCCGGCCCATGCGCGGGGCTGGCTGGTCAAGGGCAAGTATTACCTGCGCATCGAGATCGGCGTGCGGCTCATGCTGAGCTGGAACACGCGCCGGCCGCCCTTCGACGACCGCCGCGTGCGCCAGGCGCTGACCTACGCGATGGACTTCGACTGGCAGAACCGGGCACTGCACCGGGGGCTCCACGAGCGCGCGGAGAGCCACTTCCCGAACACCCCGTTCGCGGCGACCGGGCTTCCGGACGAGGCGGAACTCGCACTGCTGGAGCCGCTCCGCGGCACGTTGCCGGCGGAACTCTTCACCGAGCCGTTCGCACTGCCGGCGTCGAGCGGTTCCGGACGCAACCGGGCGGGCCTCGAGCGTGCCCGTGCCCTGCTCGAGGAGGCCGGATGGCGGGTTCGCGGCGGCGCCCTCGTGAACGACCGCGGCGAGCCCTTCGAGATCGAGTTCCTGTCGCGTTCCCCGGCGGACCAGCGGACGCTGCTCCCCTACATCGACAGCCTCGCGCAACTCGGTATCCGGGGCACGATCCGCACCGTGGACAACACCGAGTACATCAACCGCCGCCGGAGTCTCGACTTCGAGGCGGGCCTGCGCAACCACGACATCCTGCTGCCGCCGATCATCGAACTGAAGGGGTTCTTCCACTCGATGGCCGCCGGCATGCCGCTCACGCGCAACATGGCCGGCATCGCGCATCCCGCCGTGGACGCGCTGGTGGAGACCGCGACGGACGCCACGTCGTTCGAGACCATGCGGACCGCCCTCCGGGCGCTCGACCGCGTACTGCTCTGGGGCTACTACCAGGTCCCGCTGAACGCGGTGGCCGATCCGTTCCTCGCGTACTGGGACAAGTTCGGCCGGCCGGCACGGGCGCTCGAAGCGAAGTACCGGTCGCCGTTCCCGCACGGGTGGTGGTACGACGCGGAGAAGGCGGCCCGCATCCGGCTCGGAGACTGATCGGCGCGATCGGGATCCTCAGGCCCAGGGTTCGAGGACGACCTTCGCGGCGTCTCCGCCGAAGAACAGGTCGAAGGCCTCGGGGGCCTGCTCGATGCCGAAGCGGTGGGTGACCATGTCGTCCGCCGGGAGGCCGCGCCGCACGAGCGCCTCGAGTTCCTCGTGATCCGTCGGTGCGGAATACCAGGTGCCGATCACCTCGATCTCCTTCAGCGTGAAGTGCTGCATCGTGTTGATCGTCGGACCCTTGTCGCTCACGCCGATCAGCGCCATCCGCCCGCTCTTGCGCAGCACGTCCATGCACCGGGTCTGCGCCTCCGGGGCGGCGGAGCACTCGAGCGCCACGTCGATGCCGCGGGGCCCAGCGATCTCGGCGATGCGTGCGTGGATGTCGGTCTCCTCGGCCGGGTTCAGGCACGCGTCGGCGCCGCATTGGCGGCCCTGTTCGAGCCGGTAGGGGTTGACGTCGAGCACGATGGTGCGGGCGTTGAGGAAGCGGCAGAGCATGGTCGCCGCGAGGCCGATCGGACCCTGGCCCGTGATCAGCACGGTGTCGAACCCGGTGACGCCCAGGCGCTTGATCGCCCGAAAGGGCGTGCCGATCGCGTCGCCGAACAGGGCGCCGGTCTCGAAGGAGATGTCGTCGGCGAGGGGCAGGCAACTGCGCTCGTTGACGAGCACGTACTGGGAGTGATTGCCGGGGAAGCGGCGGCCGGGAGGACGGTCGCAGAGGACCCAGTGTCCGGCGAGGCAGTAGCGGCAACTCCCGCAGGGGGCGGCGGCGTGCAGCGCGACCCGGTCGCCCTCCTTGACGTACTTCGAGCCGCGCGCCTTCGCGACGACGCCGGAGCCCTCGTGGCCGCTGTTGAAGACGTTGTTCGCGCCCATGCGCCTGCCGCCGTCCCAGGCGTGGCGCTCGGACCCGCAGAGGGGCGAGGACATGACCTCCACCACCACCTCGTCGCGCTCCGCCGGCTCGGGGTCCGGCAGGTCGATCACGTCCACACCGCAGTTGCCCAGCATTCGTACCGTACGCATGTCAGTTCCTCGTTGGGGTCGATGGTTGGCAGACGGTTCGCGTGAGCAGGCGTCTGTTGGAGACGCCGGAGTAGACCTTGCCGCGTGGCTTGTCGATGAGGGCCTTGTTCTTGAAGTCCGCGATGAGTTCTTTGTCTGCAGTGTAGAGGAGGCGGGCGCCGCTTGTTCGTGCGAGCGCCAGTACGTGCGGATCATCCGATCGAAGATCGGCGCTTCGTGCCAACTCACGCTCGTCGTTTGCGAGTTCCTCGGCGGGGATGACTCTTGCTCGGCCCCGTCGGGCGTAGTCCTCCAGCTTCCTCTTCAGATTCGGGGACCGACTGAGCTCCGCGCCGTACTGACCCCCCGTCGAGTAGACCAATGACCCCCGTCTTCGATCGAGCCAGTCGTGGATGGGCGCAGCGTCGTACTTGATCGGATCGCCCAGGAACTCAGCCAACATGTTGGCGTCAACGATCATGCACACGACCCATCCTCAATCGGCGAAACCGAGCAGCCGGTCCGTCTCCTTGGCGAAGAAATCCCGGTAGCCTGGCGGCGCGTCGTTCAGGTTGCCGTGCTTGTCGAGCGTCATGTTGTGAATGGTCACGGCGTTGCCGCGCGGCTCGAAATAGAGAATCGATACGTCGTCCGGGCGCAGGAGCTTCTTCCTGACGCATATGCGGACGCGGTCGACGATGTAGTCGCTGTGCGTCTCGACAAGGAACTGGTGGCGGCGTTTCTTGAACGATTGGACGAAGAGACTTGCGAGTTCGGCCTGGCCGCGCGGATGCAGGTGCACCTCCGGTTGCTGGAGCAGGAAGGTGCGAGGACCCGGGAGGCTCTGCGCCGGCGCCATGATGTCCACCAGTATGGGCAGGCTCTGGCTCACGCCGTAGCCGACGTCCATGATGTTCGCGCTTGGGCCCGTGCGCACCTTCACGCGCAACTGGAAGGGATCGCTCATCTGCCTGCCGTGTCGTTTGACCCGCAAGTCCGAGAACAGGCCTGACTCGCGGCCGAAGGCGACAAGATCGTCGTGCAACGCGTTCCAGCGAGGCTTGTCGGTTCGGTCGAGGCGCATCATCAACATGGGGACGTGCCCCCCGTCGGACGAAGCCGTCTCGCGCACGGGGTCGTACGTACGTCTCGGCTCGGACCGCAGCGGCGCGATCGGGACCACATCCTGCAGCCTTGGGGACATTGCATCGGAGAACGACCAGCGTTCCTCTTTCGACCGCCCGAATCGAGACTCGATATAGGCAACGATACGGTCTGTCTCCCTGTCGTGGGGAGTGAGGGAAGCCAATGCGGTTGGGACGCTCACGAGGTCGAAAGGGAGCGGCCCCGGGAGCTCGTAGCCGGGTATGCGCCAGATGATTTGCCCATCATTGCCACGCCGCGCTTCCAGGAACTCCCCGGCCCCGAAGTTCCATCGGATGGAGGAGGTCGTTGGCTGGGCGCCCTGCTCCGCGAACGTGGTGTGCAACTCCAGGATGCGCCCCTTCGCGTGGTTGGATTCGAATGCGATGCCGAGTCGGTACTCGTCGATGCGGCCTTGTGGGCCCCGCCGAGATCGGACGATGTCCCTGAAGGAACCCATCCTGAACGGCTCTTCGTTGAAGTCTGGTTGCGCCAACCCAGGCCCGGTGTGGGAGAGCGTCGCCGCTTGGATCCGATAGCAGGCGAGGAACGTGGACTTCCCGGTGCTGTTCTCGCCCACGAGTAGTGTGATGGGGCGCAGGCGGCCCCGCTGCAGGCCCTGAAAGCAGCGCACGTCTTGCACGACCATTTCCTGCGCCGGACTCATGGGAAACACACCGTCGCCCTTGGCCGTTCGAGGCTACCACGCGCACCGCCGCCCTTGCCGACCGCTGCGGGATTCGACAGACTGCCAGCCGTTGCCTTCGTCGAGGAGCGTGCGATGCGCTGGCTGCCGGTCTACCGGACGTGTTGCGAGACTCTCGGGCACTACGTTCGGCGCCTGCGCTACGGGCTCGCCGTCCTCCTGAGCGTCGCGGCCTTCGGTGCCGGCGTCACGCCGTCTCCGGTCGCCGCAACGGAACTCGGCCCGCCCGCCCCGACGTGGTTCGTCGTCAAGAGCGCCCTGGGCGCCGCGTTCGTGTTCGATGCCGCCGACGGCGAGATGCGCGGGACCCTCTCGCTCACGCCCTGGACGCCGACGGTGCGGCGCCACGCGGGCCGGGGCGAGATCTACGCGGCGGAGACGCACTACACGCGGCGCTACGGCGGCGAACGCACGGACGTGTTGCGCGTCTACGCCCACAGCACGCTCAACGCGACGGCCGAAGTCGTCATCCCGCCCAAGATGACGGCGCTGCACCCGCATTACCTCGGCCTGCTCTCCGGTGGCCGGTACGTGACGGTCTTCAACATGACCCCGGCGCAGTCGGTCTCGGTGGTGGACGTGGAGAACCGGCGCTTCGTTGCGGAGATCTCGACCCCCGGTTGCGCGACCACCCTGCCCGCCGGCGAGCGCGGCTTCCTGATGCTCTGCGGCGACGGCACGCTGCAGTGGATCGGTCTCGACGAGAACGGCGCGGAAGCGGTCCGCGTGCGTACGGAGCCGTTCTTCTCGGTGGAAGAGGATCCGGTGTTCGACCATCCGGTGCGGACCGGTGACGGCTGGCAGCTCATGACCTTCGGGGGCGGCACCAGGGAGGTCGTCGTGCGGGACGGCGAGATCGTCCTCGGGGAGTCGTGGTCGCTGCTCGGGGAAGACGACGCGGGCTGGAGGCCGGGCGGCGATCAGCCCTCGGCTTTCCATCCGGGGCTCGACCTGCTCGTGACGCTCATGCACCAGGGCGGCGCGGACACGCAGGACGATGCGGGTCCGGAAGCCTGGGTCTACCACCGCGCGGCCAAGCGCCGCATCGGCAAGATCGCCTTCGAGGATCCGGCTTCCGCGCTGCTCGTGGTCGACGGCGGCGAACCGCTGCTGGTGGCGTCGATCGGTGCGGGCGTGCAGGTATTCGAACTCCGCACGGGAAAACGGCGGCACGTCGTCGACACCGGTGGCGGCGGCCGACTGCTGGCCTATTGAGGGGGCCGTGGAGCACTCTCCCATGTTGGCCGCCGCGGGGGGCTTCGCCGTACTCGTCGGGTCTGCCGCGTGGGGCAAATTCCGCGATGCGGCGGGGTTCGAGGCGATCCTGGCGGACTACCGGCTGTTGCCCGGATCGCTCGTACGGCCGGCCGTGGCGGTGGTTCCCTTGGTGGAGGCGGGCTTGGCCGCGGCGTGGATCGTCGCTCCGTGGCGCGACGACGCGGCGCTGCTCGCGTGCGTCGCGACGGCCGCTTTGATGATCGGCTACGGGGGGGCGATCACGGCGAACCTGGCGCGCGGACGCTCGTGGATAGACTGCGGCTGCGGCGGCGGTGAACAGCTCTCCTGGATCCTCGTCGGGCGCAACGCGGCGCTTGCGACGTTGGCGCTCGTTCCGCTCTCCCTCGGCGGCGCCGGCAATCCTGCTTGGGGAGATCTCGCGATGGCCCTGCCGGTGTTCGCGGCGGGCGCTTGCCTCTATCTCGCCACCGGCGCGCTGGTGGCCAACGCCGCGGCGATGCGGCCGTGGGCGGAGGACCCTTCGTGAGCGGCGCCCTCGTCCTCGACGTGCTGCTCTGGGTGGTGGTGGGCGTGCTCACCCTCGCGGTGCTGGCCCTGGCCCGGCAGGTGGGGGTGCTGCACCAGCGGGTCGCCCCCGCCGGCGCCCTGATGCCGACGCGCGGGCCGAAGGTCGGCGAGTTGACGGAGACGGTGGAGGCCGAGGACCTGGCCGGCAGGCGGGTCGGCATCGGCGGCGCCGCGCAGGACGCGAACACCCTGCTGCTCTTCGTGTCGCCCACGTGCCCGGTGTGCAAGTCGCTGCTGCCGGCGGCGAAGTCGCTGGCGTCCGCGGAGGGGCTGCAACTCGTGTTCGCGAGCGACGGCTTCGACCCGGAGCGGCATCGCGCCTTCGCCGGGGACGTCGGGATCGCGCGGTTCCCGTACGTGCTGTCCCAGGCGCTTGGCATGCGCTACGGCGTGAGCCGGCTGCCGTTCGCAGTGCTGATCGGCGAGGACGGGGTGCTGCGGGGACGCGGACTGGTCAACACGCGCGAGCACCTGGAGAGCCTGCTGGAGTCCTGGCGCAAGGGTGTCGCCACGCTGCAGGACTATGTGCTCGGAACGGAGGCGGTGGAGGGGACGGACGGCGTCGCCCGTTACGACCCGGCGGCGACGGAGCCTTTCCCCCGCAGGGAGGAGACAGGATGAACGACGTGGACGCTCGCAGTACCAAGGTTGCGCGCTGGTTCGACTCAGTGACCCGGCGCACCGCGACCGGACTCGCGGAGCGCACCTCGCGCCGCGGCTTCCTTGGACGCATGGGAGGCGTCCTCGCCGGCGCGGGAGCGCTGCCGCTCCTCCCCGTCGAACGGGCGTTCGGGGCGGAGGAGGCGGACGACGCGCCGCTGCCGCGGGGCGACGCGCCGGAGATGGCGGGCCTTGCGGAGTTCGGCGACCCGCAGAGCTGCGACTACTGGCGCTACTGCGGCCTCGGGGGCGCCCTCTGCGCCTGCTGCGGCGGCAGCGAGAGCACCTGCCCGCCGGGCGCCGAGCCTTCGCCGATCACCTGGGTGGGCACGTGCCGCAACCCGGTCGACGACCGGCAGTACCTCATCTCCTACAACGACTGCTGCGGCAAGGCGGTCTGCCCCCGGTGCTTCTGCCATCGTTCCGAGGGCGCGAAACCCGTCTACTTCGCGAGCAAGAGCAACAACATCCTGTGGTGCTTCGGCGTCGAGAGCCACGCCTACCACTGCACCGTCGCGGCCGTGATCGGCGAGGTCACCGAGGACGCGCCCACGGAGACGGAAGCGGCGGGATGACCGTCGTGCCCACGCCCCGGTGTTGCTGGGGCATCGTGCCCTTGGCGCTCGCGGCGATGCTGGCCGGGACCGCGAACGCGGCGGGCGCGGGCGGAACGGCGACCGACGGCGCCGCCCGCGTGGACTACCTGTTGCACTGCTCCGGCTGTCATCGGTCGGACGGCGCCGGGGCGCCTCCGGAGGTACCGTCGCTCAGTGGCCCCATCGGAGAGATCGTCGGCACGCCCGAGGGCCGCGACTATGTCGCACGCGTACCCGAGGCGGCCCAGGCGCCGCTCGACGACGAGGATCTTGCCCGCGTGTTGAACTGGATGCTGCGCGAGTTCAGCGCGGCCACCTTGCCGGCGGGGTTTCGCCCACTGGACGCACGGGAAGTCGGCGCCGCCCGCCGGCGCGTCCTCGCGGACCCGCTGCGTGCCCGCGCGCTGATCGCCGGGCGATACGGAGCCGGCGCGGGCGGCCATGGCTCGCGCTGAGGCGCCGCTCTGGCCGGAAGGGGCCCGTCCCCGGATCCGCGTCGCGATGGGCGCGCGACGATCGGCGGCCTGATGGGCTACCTCCGGGAGGACTTCCGCTGGGCGACGATGGTACCGGCCCTGTCGGTCGGAGCGACCTCGGGACTCGGCCTGCTCGTGTCGCACGTCGCGTTCGCCACGCTGATCTTCTCGGGCCCCCTCGCGCCGTATGCCTCCCAGGGCATCGGCCTTGTGCTGTTCGGCTGCTTCGCCGGGTGCCTGATCGTCGCGTTGGCGGGTGGTTACCGCGGCGCGATCGCGGGGTTGTCCCCGGCACTCGTGATCGTGATGGCGTACGTGGGCGCGACGATGGACGCCGAGGGGCACGCCCGCTTCGTCACCACCGTGGCGGCGCTCGCGATCGGGGCGGCCGGCACGGGGGCGTTCTGCGTCCTGGTGGGGAGGTTCGGCCTTGCCAACCTGGTGCGGTTCATCCCCTTTCCCGTGGCCGGCGGGTTCGTCGCCGGGATCGGAGCGGCGGTGTGTCTGGCCGCGATGTCGATGATGGGGGCCGAACCGCACTGGAGCCGGATGCCGCTCCTCTTCGAGCCTGCCGTGCTCGCGCGCTGGCTGCCGGGGGTGCTGTTCGGCGTGGGGCTGTACTTCGCGATGAAGCGCTGGAGGAACCCGCTGATCCTGCCGCTGAGCGTGGTCCTGGCGGTGGCCTGCTACCACGCGGCCATCGCGATGTCCGGCATGTCGGGGCCGGAGGCGAGGGAGGCGGGCCTCCTGTTCACGGGCACGGCGGAGGGGAGGCTGTGGCCGGCCATCGGCCCCGCGGACCTTGCCTCGATCGACTGGGCGGCGCTCTCCGGGCAACTGGCGAACCTTCTGGTCCTCGTGCTCGTTGCGCTCATCTGCGTCGTGATGAGCCTGGCCGGCCTGGAAGTGGCGCTGGGCGAAGACCTCGACTGGGACAGGGAGTTCCGCGCGGCCGGGGCGGGGAGCGTGGTCGCCGGCCTGGGGGGCGGCACGTTCCTTTGCATGATCGTTCCGGCGTCGTTTCGGAGCCGGCTGTTCGGTGCTTCGACGCGCGTGACGGGCGTGGTCTGCGCGCTCGTCATCGGTGCGGCGCTGGTGTTCGGCGACGGCCCGCTGGAACTGGTGCCGGTGTCGCTGATCGGGGGCATCCTGGTCTTCGCGGGCATCGGGATGATCGAGGAAGGCCTGGTGCGCAGCTACCGGCGACTGCCGTGGCCGGAGTACGGCATCCTGGTGCTGATCGTCGTGGTGATCAACGTCCTCGGTCTCATCGAGGGCGTGGCCACCGGCATGCTCGCCACGCTCGCGTTCTTCGCGCTGCGTCTCGCCCGGGTGGACCCGGTCGCGGGCCGGTTCACCGGCCTGGAACGGAGGAGCAGACGGGTCCGGACGCCGCCCGAACGGGCGATCCTGCTGGAGCGGGGCGAGCGGGTCCACGGTTATCGCCTGCGCGGATACCTCTTCTTCGGCAGCGCGTGGCCACTGACCGACCGGCTGAAGCAGTCCCTGGCGGACGCCTCCGCGCCGACGTGCCTGATACTGGACCTGAAGGGCGTGTCGGGTTTCGACTTCTCCGCGGTGAGCGTCCTGGGCAGGTTTCTGCAGAGCGCGTCCGCCTCGGGCGTGCGGGTCGTCCTCAGCGCGTCGTCGGAGGCGTTGCGGGACGGCCTGGCGCGCAACGTGCCCGCGTCCGTGTTCGAAGAGCTGGTGCTGGAACCGAACGAGGATCGCGCGCTGGAGCGTGCCGAGGATCTCGTCATCGAGGCCTGGAGTACGGAGGCGGAGTCCGAGGACGAGCACCGCCCGTCGCTCCTGATGCGAAGCGCGGACGCGCTCGAGCGCTACCTGGACAGGCAGGTCGCGTTCGAGGAGTTGACGGCGGAACTGGCGCCATGGCTGGACGAGCGGACCCATGGGACGGGAGAGTCCCTCACCGAGACGGAGTCGTCGGGTGTCGGTGTCCGACTGCTCGTCGCCGGCCGCGCCACGGTCTGCGATGCGGCCGGAAACCGGCTGGAGGAGTGCGGACCGGGCGATGCGGTTCGGCCCCGGGCGGCGCAAGACGGCAAGCCGGCGTCGGTGGTGGCCGACGAACCGTGCAGAACGGTGTCACTGCGACGCGACACCTGGCGGTGGCTCGAGGAACACGAGGCGCCGCTCGCGCTGAAGCTGTATCGGTACCTGTTCGCGTGACGGCGGCTGCCGGCGGTTCCGAGGCGAGCCGCGCTCGCGCGTGGCGACGATCTGTGCTCTAGTAGCTCGGTTCCGGCGGAAGGGTACGCGCATGGAGTTCTGGACCTGGACGGTAGCGGAGCCGACCAAGAGCGCCGATTTTGCCAAGCGCACCGAGGCGGCTGGCTGGGACGGCATTGGCGTGGGAGACTCGCAGAGCCTGACGGGCGATCCGTACGTCTTTATCGGGCTTGCCGCCGTCAACACCACCACGCTGCGGTTGGCGACATCCGTAACCAACCCGGTCACCAGACATCCCGCCGTGACGGCCTCGTCCGCGTTTGCGCTGCAGCGCCTTTCCGGGGGACGCATGGTGCTGGGCCTGGGTCGTGGCGACAGCGCGTTGGCGCACCTCGGCCGTGCGCCGGCCCGGTTGCGTTGGTTCGAGACCTACCTGGAGCAATTGCAAGCTTATCTCTCCGGTTCCGGAGTGCCGTTCGATGGATTCGGAATCCCCGACGAGGCGGCGCCGCCCGCGGAGCGACTGGCCCTTGCGAACACGCCGGAGGCGAGCGCCATTCGCTGGGCCCCCGACGACGCCGCCAAGGTTCCCGTGGAGGTCGCCGCCACCGGGCCGCGGGTCATCGGCATTGCGGCCCGCCACGCCGACCGAGTGATGCTCGCCGTGGGCGCCGATCCGAAGCGCATCGCGTGGGGCATGGACGTTGCCCGCGAGGCTGCCGGTGCGGCCGGCCGCGATCCGGCCACGCTCAGCTTCGGTGCCTACGTCAATGTGGTCTGCGACGAGGATACCGCCGCGGGGCGCGAGCTTGGCCGTGGGCCGACGGGTCTGTTCGCGCGCTTCTCGGCGATGTACGGGGAAGTGGCCGGCCCGGCCGACGAGCGCCAGCTCGAGGTGTTTCGCGGGCTCCACGAACGCTACGACATGAACGCGCACGGCCACCAGGGCGGTCGCCAGACGACGGCACTGACGGACGATTTCATGGACCGCTACGCCATCGTGGGGCCGGCCGGCCACTGCGCCGAGCAGTTGGCGCACCTTGCGGAGCTGGGCGTGGTGAAGTTCGGCGTCATCGGGCCGGACTTCGTCGACACGTCCGCGGAGGCGCGGGCCGCCGGGGCCCGCTTCGCCGAACACGTGCTGCCGCGGTTGCAACGCTAGGCCGGGGCCTGATGGACGGCGTCCCGTGCGCGGGCTGGCCTCGTTGAAGGCCGGGCCGGTCGAGCGTTTCGAGTGAGTAGCGACGGCCCGCGGTTCGAAGCGGACGAACGCGCGTCGCCCGCCTTGTCCTTTGGTATAGCTGCCCAGTTCGCAACGCTTGCGATTACCTCCGTCGTGCTTCCCCCGGTGGTTCTGGTGACGCTCGGCGGAGGCTCGGAGGAATACCTGGCCTGGGCGGTGTTCGCCGCGGTGGCGGTAAGCGGCGTCGCGACGATCGTGCAGGGCTTGCGCATTGGCCGCGTCGGCGCCGGCTACATCCTGGTGATGGGCAGCACCCCCGCCTATCTGCCCGTCTGCGTGGGCGCCCTCGAGGCGGGTGGCCCGGCCCTGCTGGCGACCCTGATCCTGCTGTCCTCGCTGGTGCAGTTCGGCCTGGGCTGGAAGATGGCGGCATTGCGGAAAGTGTTCACCCCGACGGTGGCGGGGACCGTGCTGTTGCTCATCCCGGTCAGCCTCGCGCCGCTGATCCTGCGCAAGATGGCGGAGGTTCCCGAACATGCCGATCCGGCCGCCGGCCCGATAACGGCCGGGGTGGCCTTGCTGACCATCGTGTTCCTGGCGCTGCGCTTCGACGGCGCGTTGCGGCTCTGGTCCCTCGGTATCGGACTCGTCGTGGGCTGCCTGGTGGGCCATTGGTTCGGCATCTACGACGTGGACCGGATCGTCGATGCGGCATGGATCGGTTTGCCCGACCCGAGCGGCTGGCCGGGGCTCGACCTCGGCTTCGGCGTCATGTTCTGGGCGCTGCTCCCCGGGTTCGTGATGATCACCCTGGTGGGCGCCATGGACACGCTCGGGGACAGCATCGCCATTCAGCGGGCATCCTGGCGCACGCCTCGCGCCATCGACTTCCGGGCCGTGCAGGGGGCGATCAACGCGGATGGCGTGGGCAACCTGCTCTCCGGATGCGCCGGGACGGTGCCCAACACCACCTACGGCAGCAGTATCGCGATCGCCGAAGTCACCGGCGTCGCCGCCCGCTCGGTGGGTGTCTGGGTGGGTGCCATCTTCGTCGCACTTGCCTTCCTGCCCAAGCTGCTTGCGGTGGTCGTGGCGATTCCGGGGCCGGTGGCCGCCGCCTACCTCGTGGTCGTCATTGCGCTACTGGGCATGTTCGGGATCAGGATCCTGGTCGCCGAAGGGCTCGACTACCGCAAGAGCCTGATCGTCGGACTGGGGTTCTGGGTCGGCCTCGCCTGCCAGTTCGATCTGATTGTTCCCGAGTACATGACGGGCTTTGTCGGCGACCTGCTCGGCAACGGCATGACCGCCGGCGGCCTGACCGTGGTGCTGCTGTCGGTCATGCTCAGCGTCACCCGGCGCCGGCCGCGCCGTCTGCGCGTCGCGCTGGACGACGAGGCGGTTGCGGCGGTGGACCGATTCCTGACCGGATTCGCCGCCGGCGTCGATGCCAGTGAAGAGACGACCCATCGCTTGCGCGCCGTCGGCGAGGAGACGTTGCACACACTCATGCAGAACGGGGCCGAGCGCCGCCTGCTCGTGGTGGCGCAGGCGGACGGCAAGGCGCTCACGCTGGAGTTCCTCGCGAGCGTTGGCAACCAGAATCTCGAGGACCTGGCGTCGGTGATCGACGTGGCCGACCTGCCGCGCGAGTCCGAGGCGTCCCTCAGGCTGCTGCTGCATTACGCGTCGTCTCTGGACCATCGGCAATACCACGACCTGGACGTGGTTTCCGTGCGCGTCGAGTGACCCTTCCGGAGCGCGCCGGCCGGTACGATGGCGACGGGCGGCGCCCGAACCACGCAGCCGCGGCTACTCGGGCCGCGCGAAGGCGACCAGGACCGCATCCTCTCCCGCACCGGCGGCAATGACGACGAACTGTCGCCCGGATCGCGTGCGGTAGGTGATGGGGTTGCCTTCCGTTGGTTGCGGCGTGGCGCCGCGCCAGACCTCGGTGCCGGTCGCCTGGTCGAATGCGTACAGGTAGGGATCGCCGCCGCCGACGAACACGAGTTCGCCCGCGGTTGCCATCGGGCCGCCCCTGCCGAACGTGCCGAGCCGATCCGGCAGCTTGACGCCGCGCAGCAGCGGGTGCTCGCGGATCTCGGCGCTGCCTTCCCCGAAGGGCACCTTCCAGGCGATCTCGCCCGCGTCCATGTCGATCGCCACCAGATGCGCGTAGGGCGGCTTGATGACCGGTATCGGGCCGAGTGTGCGCGGCGGGGCCTCCGCGCCCCGCGATCCGGGTGCGCCGCGGAACATGACGAGCGTCGCGCCGTGGGGACAGTCGTTGCTGTAGGGCACATCGACTTCCGGGTTCTCGCCCGCATCCTCGCAGACCTGGTTGGTATCGGCGCTCTCCGATGTCCTCACGAAGAGCAGCCGGGTCTCGGGATCGAACGCCGCGCCGCCCCAGGATGCGGCGCCGACCGTGCCGGGACGCTGCAGCGTTCCGCGCAGGCTGGGCGGCGTGAACAGCGGACCCAACCTGAACTGCCGCATCTCCTCGAGCGCCAGCGCATGGATCTCCGGCGTCAGGTCGTTGGCGTCCTCCAGGGCGACGCCCTGGCCGCTGAACGGCGGCGGCCTGGTCGGGAACGGCTGCGTCGGATGCGGTACTTCGCCCGGCACGTCGGTCGCCACGTCCACCGGCCGCTCCTCGATGGGCCAGACCGGCTCGCCCGTCACACGGTCGAACACATAGGTGAAGCCCTGCTTGGACACCTCGGCGACGGCGTCGATCTCGCGCCCGTCGACCGTGATCGATACCAGGTTCGGCGGCGCGCCGAAGTCGTAGTCCCAGAGGCCGTGATGCACGGCCTGGAAGTGCCACCGGCGCTTGCCGGTGCGCGCATCGAGGCACACCAGCGAGTCCGCGAACAGGTTTGCGCCGAGCCGCCGCCCACCCCAGTAGTCGCTGCTCGGCGTACTCGTCGGCACATAGAGCAGGCCGCGCCGCTCGTCCACCGACATGAGGCCCCAGACGTTGGCATGGCCGGCGAAACGCCAGGATTCGTCCTTCCAGGTGTCGGCGCCGTAGTCGTCCTTCGACTGCGGCACGGTGAAGAAGACCCAGCGGCGCTCTCCGGTGCGCACGTCGAAGGCCTGCACCGTTCCCGGCGGGTCGAATCTGCGTTGGACCTGGTCCGGGATGCGGCTGCCGACGATCACCAGATCCTCGAACACCACGGGCGGCGAGGTCTGGTCGAACTCGGATGCGCTTACCGAGCGGCCGTGGCCTGCGCTCAGCAACACGCTGCCGCGGTCGCCGAAGCCCGTGTCGAGTTCGCCGGTGTCGGCATCGACCGCGTACAGCCGGTCCCGGCTGTTGAGGAAGATGCGGGCGTCGTCCCCATCGCGCCAGTGGGCGACGCCGCGGTGCTCGAACCCGGCGGGGCGGACGCCCCACGACCCGCCCTCGTATGCCTTGGGGTCGAAAGCCCACAGTTCGGCGCCGGTCTGCGCGTCGAGAGCGACCACCCGGGTATACATGGTCGACAGGTACAGGACATCGTCGACCATGATGGGCGTCGTCATGAACCTGCCGGGCTTGCTGCCGTACTCCGGGAACGGCGCCTCGTTCGGTTGCCATTGCCAGGCGATTCCGAGCTCCCCGACGTTCGCGACGCGGATGTCGGCGGCGGCGGAGTACTTGGTGTGCGCCTGATCGGCGCCGACATGGGGCCACTCGATCATCGTGCCCGGTTCGTCGGCGCTGCCCGCGGCGGCGAGCAGCAGGCAGGCGGTGGGAAAGGCTGCTCTCATCGCTTAGCCCGTCAGCAAACCGATGAGTGTAACCGCCGCGCACGGCGCCACAGACGACGGCGACCTCGGCGACGTCTGCGACGTAGATCCTTCAGCCACTCAGCGACTCCAGGAACGCCGCGACCGTCTGGACGTGAACACCGGACGTGTCCTCCGGCCTGTTCATGAACTGGCCAAAGTGCTTGAGATCGCCGGTCAGCAGATGACTGGCGCCACAGCCGAGGGCCGCCTGAAAGACAGGCCGGTCCTTCTCCACGAGACCCGCCGGGCATTCCAGGTCGGGCGGATGCTCGACGACCTCCAGATCTCTCAGAATGGCGCGCAGGCGATCTTCCGCCTCCGGGGCGTTCGCGCGTACGTTCCGTAGCGCTTCTTCACGGGTAAACGTGCTGGTGACTAGCGCCCAGATGGCCTGCGCCTGGAGTTCGATGATCAACGACGCCTTGCCTCCTGGGTTGTGCGCGGCTGTGAACAGGACGTTGGCGTCGAGAAACAGCTTCACTTCGGACGGGTGACGGCATCGACGATGCGTTCGCGCTCCTCGTCATCGAGCCTGTCGGCGGCAACCCACTCCGCGATCTGCTCGTCGGCGTAGATCTCGACCTCAAGCACGACGCCTGGCTTGAGCACGATTTCGTTGTCTCTGTATTCCATGATGACGACATCGCCGCCCTTGATGCCAAGGCGCTTGCGGGTTGCGGCCGGGAGCGTGATCTGGCCGCGGTTGGATACGATCAGCGTCTGGGGCACCTGTAGGCTCGGTTGGCCGGACACTCGCACAGGCTAGCAGAGTTTCCGAATGTCGGAAATACCGTTCCTCCGACACGCCCGACCCGGCGGCGATGGCTAACGGCCCTTGAACGTGGGCGTGCGCTTCTCGCCGAAGGCCGTGATCGCTTCGCCGTAGTCCTCGGTGTAGATCATGTTCGTGATGGTCTGCTTCTCGAGTTCGAGGGTCGCCTCGAAGCCGATCTCCGCCGCGTTCTGCAGCAGGCGCTTGTGGTTGACGACGGAGAACGGCGCCCGCGTCATGATGCGCCGGGCGAGCCGCTCGGCCTCGGCGTCTTCCTCCCCCGTTGGCACGAGCCGGTTCACGAGACCGATCCGATAGGCCTCGGCGGCGTCGATGAACTCGCCGGTCAGGGCGAGCTCGCGGGCGCGGTGCAGGCCGATACTGAGCGGCAGCAGCTTCGTGGCGGCGCCGGTGATCGTCATGCCGGCGTTGCCTTCCGGGAAGCCGAAGCGGGCGCTCTCGGCGGCCACGATCAGGTCCGAGTCGATCGCGATCTCGAAGCCGCCGCCCACCGCGAGTCCGCGGACCGACGCGATCACGACCTTGCGCGCCATGCGGATGATGCGGGGGATGGCCTGCAGGCCCTCGGTGATGTCCTCGACGATGTCGAGAATGGGGTGCATCTCGCCGGTCTGGAGCAGCGGGTACTCCCTGAGGGCGTTCTTCAGGTCCTCGCCGGCGCAGAACGAGTCGCCGACGCTCGAGATGACGATCGCCTTGACCTCTGGATCGTCCGCGGCTTCCTGGAGCGCCCGCACGAACGCGCCGAGTTCGTCGGAGTCCAGCGCGTTCAGGATCTCCGGCCGGTTGAACCGGGTCCAGGCGATCCCGTCCTTCACTTCGTACAGCAGCTTCGCCATCTACTTGCTCTCCTGAACCAGGTCCTGCGCCGCCTGGACGATGTCCCCGACCTGCGGCACCAACCGGCGCTCGATCCTGAGACTCGTGGGTAGCGCGACGTTCTTCGCCGCGAGCCGGCGTATGGGCGCCTTGAGGGTGCGCACGACGTCGGGGGCGGCCTCGGCCACGCGCATGGCGACCTCGCCCGCGGCCCCCGCGCGTTTCATGGCCTCGTGCACGATGAGGAGCGCGCCCGTCTTCCGGACGGACGTGACTATCGTGTCGACATCCATCGGCACGAGGGTGCGCAGGTCGACCACTTCGGCGCGGATGCCCTCGCCGGCGAGCTCCTCCGCGGCCGCGAGGGCGCGCAGGACCATGCCCGACCAGGTCACGATCGTCACGTCCTCCCCGTTCCGCTTGACGTGGGCCTGACCGAACGGGATCAGGTACTCCTCGTCCGGTATCGCTTCCTTCTTTTCGCGGATCATGACCTCCCGGTGGGTGTAGAACATCACGGGGAAGTCGTCGCGAATCGCGGTCTTCAGCAGTCCCTTGGTGTCGTACGCGGTGGACGGCATGACGACCTTCAGCCCCGGGCTGTGCATGAACAGGGCCTCGGGCGACAGGGCGTGGTCCGCCCCCTTTGCCGCCCCGCCGAGGACGGAGGCCATGACCACCACCGGCAGCGTACCGGGATGCTTCCACTCCTGGTACGCCGTGCCGAGCCGGGCGAAGATCGGGTCGAAGCAGCCCATCTGGAAGCCGCCCGTCATCACGTGGGCGATGGGCCGAAGCCCCGCCAGCGCCGCGCCGATCGCGGTCTCGATGATCGCCGCCTCGACCACCGGGGTGTCGCGGATCCGGTCGCCGCCGAACTCCTCGAACAGGCCCCGCGTGCAGAGGTCCGCGCCGGCGGTGGGCGACTCCATGGTGATCACGTCCTCGCCCCACATCACCACCCGCTCGTCGCGGCGCATCTCTTCGCGGAACGCGGCGTTGATCGCCTCGCCGCAGTCGAGCATCCGCACTTTCGCTTCGGGATTCGCCGCCACCGTCCTCTCCTCCGCTTGGCCTGCCCGGCCAGACCGCCTACAGCTCGGCGACCGCGTACTGGATGTACTGGTCGTAGTCGACCCTGGGCCGCTGTCTGCCGTCCGACATGGCCCGCGCGATCTCGTCCTCCACGTCCCGGTCGATCCGCTCGACATCCCCGACGGTCAGCAGACCCAGCTCGGAGAGCGTCTTGCGGAACCGGGGGATGGGATCGTTCCCGCGCGCCTCCTCGAGTTCGCCGTCGGGCCGGTACCCTTCGATGACGATCTCGCCGGGAGCCCGCTCGAAATACGGGCTCAGGCGATACGTCTCCGCCACGATCAGGCCCGGGCCGCCGCCCGTTCGGGCCCGCTCGACGAACTCCCGGACGACCGCGTAGGTCGCGATCACGTCGTTCCCGTCCACGCTGCGCCCCGGGATGCCGTAGCCCCGGGCACGGTCGGCGAGGTCGTCGAACCGGTACACCTTCGAGTACCGGGTCCCGCCGCAGTACTGGTTGTTCTGCAGCACGAAGACGATCGGCAGCTGCCACGCGGCGGCGACGACCATCGCCTCGTGGATGGAGCCCTTGCTCGCCGTGCCCTCCCCGAACGTGCAGACGCACACCTGGTCGGTCCCACGCATCTGCGCCGCGAGGGCGAAGCCGGTGTAGACGCCCACGTCCTCGCCGAGGGCCAGGCTGAAGCCCAGGTAGCCGCGCTCGGCATCGAAGAGGTTCCCCGAAAAGATGTCCGCGAGCTCGTAGCCTTCCTTGGCGAACAGGCAGCTCGTCTGCCGGAAGTTGGGCTTGTAGGAGTCTTCGCGCCGGAGGTTCGCGCAGATGGCCGCGGGGATGGCCTCCTCGCCTTCGCCGGCGACGAAGTTGCCGAGGCTCGACCCGTGCCGGTACATCTCGTACATCGTCTCGTAGAGCTTTCTCGTCGTGACCATCGTCCGGTACATCCAGAGGAGCTTCTCTTCGGGAATGTCCATGCCGCCTCTCTTGTTCGCGCCGGCGCTCAGGCGCTGAATCCGCCGTCGTGGGCGATGACCTGCCCGCTGATGTAGGCGCCGGCTTCCGACGCCAGGAAGACCGTGAGCATGCCCAGTTCCCGCGTGGAACCGAATCGCTTGAGGGGAACGCTCCGGACCACGCGCCTGAAGCTCTCCTCGTGTTCCTCGCGGGAGATGTTCCAGGAGGGCACGTACCACGACTCGGTGGGACCGATGGCGCCGGGGGCGATGCAGTTCACCGTGATGTTGAACGGCGACCACTCCCGCGACAGCGCGCACGAGAACTGGTGCACGCCGGCCTTGGAGGCGGCGTAGATGGTGCCGATGTCCCCGGCGCGCAGGCCGGCGACGGAACCGATCGCGATGATCCGGCCGCTCTTCTGCTCGATCATGTGGCGGCCGACCGCGATGGCGCAGCGCACGTAGCCCTTCAGGTTGATGTCCAGCATCGCCTCCCACTCCTCCTCGAGGAGGGGTGAGTCGAAGTGCGCATCGGCGCGCATCCGCAGTGGGGAGCCGCCGTCCACCAGGATGAGCGGCTTCTTGATGTCTATGCCCGCGTTGGAGACCAGGATGTCGACCTTGCCGAACTCCGCGACGGTCGCTTCCACCATCGCGTCCACCTGCTCCGTCTGGCGCACGTCCGTCGGAATGGCCAGGCTGCGGCGGCCCCTCTCCCGGATCTCCTCGCTCGTCTGCTCGATCTCCGGCAGCACGTCCGTCGCCACGACGTCCGCCCCGGCGTCGGCCAGGGTCAGCGCGATGCCCTTCCCGATGCCGCGGGCGGCCCCGGTGACGATGGCGGTGCGGCCCGCGAGGTCGAATTCCTTGAGGCTCATATCGGGGTTCTCCGGTTCGCGTGGTGGAAAGCCTGCTTCACAGGTTCGCGGCGACTGCTCCCCTGGCGTCGACGGAGGCCCTGGAGTCCGATTGTCGCACCGAACGGCGAGCCGCCGGCTTATCTTGATTTAGCGCCGAAATCGAAATAGCGGATCGGGTTGTTTCGCTTTCGGAAACTGGCGTGAGGCCACCCTGGGTCCGGCGCGGTTCGCGTTCAACCTCCCACCCGCCGTCCCAGCCAGTCCTCCATCGTCTCGGACACGAGCCGGCTCGCGTCCTGCTGCACGAAGTGCCCGGCGCCGGGGATGGTCACCAGGGTGAGGTCGCGCTCCAGCCAGTCCCAGGTTCCGTTCAGGCCGCCCGGCAGCAGCGCCTGGTCGTCGAGGCCGTGGAACATCAGCACGGGAGCCTGCACCTTGGGGAACTCCGGTCCCGGCGCCATCGCGTCGCCCGAGGCTCGAGGATAGTTGGCCTTGTAGTAGTTCAGCATCGCTTCGAAGTCGGACCGTTCGAAAGCGGCGACGTAGTGCGCCTTGGCGGTCTCGTCCCGCACCCACCCCGTCAGCGCCTCGGCGGTCAGGTAGGTGTGCGCATCGGGTTGCTGGAAGTTCCGCGCGTACTGGCTGTTCTCCTGCTGCTGGGGATTGGTCGCGAGTTCCCGGCTGAGCCCCGCCGGGTGGGGCAGGTTGAGGATCACGAGCGCATCGACCAGGTCCGGTCGCGCCATGGCGACGTTCCAGGTGATCGCTCCGCCCCAGTCGTGCCCGACGACGACCGCGGAGTCCTCGCCCTCGGCGGCGATGACCGCCGCGATGTCGGCCACCAGGTTCGGCATCGCGTAGCTCGCGACGCCTTCGGGCTGGTCACTCAGGTTGTAGCCGCGCAGGTCGACCGCCGCGATGCGGTAGTCCCCTTCCAGCGCCTCCATCTGGTCGCGCCACGTGTACCAGAAGTCCGGAAATCCGTGGATCGCGACGACGAGGGGGCCTTCCCCCGCGAGGGCGTAGTGGATGGAGACGCCGTCGTTGTCGGCGTACTTGTGCTCGACGCGGTCGAGAAGGTCGGCGGCGGTGGGCCACGCCGCACAGCAAAGTGCAGTGAGCAGGATGCCCATTGCGCGCGGGGGTGAGTTCATGTGTGCTCCAGGTCCGAGCGGATGCGCAGTCTAACCGCAGACAGCCGGAGGCCGTTCGACCCCGAGAGCAGATCCTGGCAAGAACTCTCCGGGGGCGTGGCGCCGGCCGGACCGTTGAACCGGCGGCGGATCGCGATGCTATATTCCGGTCGAGCAACGGGCGGGACGCAGGATGCACGTGATCGAACAGGCTTTCGAGGGCGCGGAGGCGGTCGCGGAGGCGACTCGCAAGGCGGCGGCCGGCGTCGCCGGCAAGGCCCGGGCAATGGCGAAAGCCGCTCGGGAGGGCAACATCGGCGCGCTACGCAAGGCCCAGGCGGATCTCGACCTGGCATGCGCAGCCCTTGACGGCGAAGTACGTACCGCGGGCGCCGCCTGGCCTTTCGCGCCGCAGGAGGAAGAGGCATACCTCGAGGCGGGATACGCGGAAGAACTGCGCGGGGCGGCGGAAGCGGCGGGGGTGACGCTCCACGAGCGGGACGGCTATCTGGTCGCGTACCCGTCCATGGTGCGCATCCTGCCTGCGGAACGCGCCGTCCGGGTCGACCGCAAGCGCCTGAGGAGTATCCGTCCCTCGTTCCTGGCGGCCCAACTCCTGCGTAACCAGCGCCGGACCAGCGGCTTTGCACCCGCGCGCTTCCTCGAGACGCTGTACCTGGTTTACGACGAGCTGCTGCGGGAGGCGGGCGGGGACCTGGCGGGGAGCGGCGGTGGCCGCGTCTTGCCGCTGGCACGCATCTACAAGGTCCTGACGGCCCTGCCGGGCGCGAGCCGGGACTACGACCGTAGCGACTTCGCGCGGGACATCTACACGCTCGATGCCAAGGGACCGCGGGAGACCAGAAGAGGCTTCGTCGTGTCGTTCCCCGCCTCGACCGGAACGCGGGTTCGTTCGGCGGACCTGTTCTCGTTCGTCGATCCGGCCGGGGAGAACCTCGAGTACTACGGCGTCAAGTTCAGCGACGCAGGTTGATGCAGCACGGCATATCTGTCGAGCGTTGGCTCGACGTTCTGGACCGCGAGTACTTGCGGACTTTTGTTGCGGAGGGCGGCGCCGCGTTCAAGATCGCGGTCGGCGACGAGACCGAGCGGCGGCAGCTGGCGCGGGGGCTGGCGCAGCGTTGTGTCGAACGGGGGTACTTCGCGGTCCGGGTCGACGCCCGCGATTGCCGCGCCCACATGCCGCAGGATGTGTTTCACGCGATAGCGACGCGGATCGACTGGTGGCTGCTCGCGCGGCGGCGCATCCTGGCCCTCGCCGCGGGTCTGGGAATGGTCGCGGACGGCGTGGAGGAGACGACGCCGGTCGCCGAGGGCATCGGGGCGCAGAGCGGGCTGACCGTCCAGACGGTGCTGCTGGAGCTGCGGCGCGAAGTGCAGGGTCGCGTCCTGGACGACCCGGGCATGGGACGGGACTTCCGCAGGGCGATGTATCACCTTTGCATGGCGGAGTGCGGCGCCGGGGGTGGGCGTGATGCCTGTCAGCCCCTGCTGGACTGGCTGACCGGCGAGAACAACCGCATAGGCCCCCTGCGGCCCTTCTCGATCGGCACGCCGATCAATCGGACCACGGCCCGCTACTTCATGGAGTCCGCCCTCCGGTGGCTGGCGGCCAGCGCCTACACGGGCACCGCCATCGTCTTCGACACCAGCCGTGTCACGGTGGCGCGCAACCCGCGGGACGGAGCACGTTACTACACGCGAGCCATGACGATCGATCACTACGAACTGCTGCGCGAGTTCGTCGACGGTATCGACCGCCTGACGGGCACGCTGCTGATCGTCGCGACGAGCCCGGACTTCGTGGACGATCAGGCGCCGCGCGGCTGGCGCATCTACGACGCGTTGCGTACGCGCGTGATGGATGACGTGCGGGACCGCCGCCACGTCAATCCGATGGCGGCGCTGGTGCGACTCGGCCTGGAGGGCGCGCCGCCGTGAGCCGGCAGCACGCCACCGGCATCCGGCCCGGAGAGGCCGCCGACGCCTCGCAACGCGACTGCCGGCAAGCCCTCGAGGCGCTGCGCAACGGAGTGCCGAACCGCGCTGCCGTGCGCCTGCTCGGCTGCAATCAGGAGGCTGCGGAGGCGCGGTTTCGGACGCTCCTCGACGCCGCTCCGGACGGACACCGCGGCATGCTCCTCTCTGGCGACTTCGGTTCCGGAAAGTCGCACGTGCTCGCGCACTTTCAGGAACTCGCGCTCGCGCAGGGCTTCGTATGCAGCAAGGTCGCCGTGAGCAAGGAAACCCCGCTTTACGATCTGGGGAAGGTGTTCGCCGCAGCCATCGAGAGCGCCCTCATGCCGGACCGGGGCGGCCGGCTGATCGAGGAACTGGGGGAGGCTCTGCGGGCGTCGGGAAGAGAGTACGCCCTCTTGCGATGGGCGGAGGAAGCGGCAGCCGGCGGGATGCTGAGCGGCATATTCCCGGCAACGCTCACCGTCTACCAGGACTCCGGGGACCCGGACCTGAAGAGGGCGATCGAGTCCTTCTGGGCCGGGGACCGTATCCTGCTATCCCGGGTGCGCGCTGGGCTGCGGGAGATAGGACAGTTGCAGCGACACCGCTTCCGGGCGCCGCGCGCCGCGGAGTTGCCGGGACAGCGGCTCCGTTTCGCGCTGGAACTCGTGAAGGGCGCCGGGTATCGAGGATGGGTCGTCCTGCTGGACGAGCTGGAACTCATCGGCTCCTATTCGATCCTTCAACGCGGGCGTGCCTACGCGGAAGTGGCGCGTTGGTTGGGAGAAGACGACGGCCCCCAGGGGGGCATCGCCGTGGCGGGTGCGCTGACCGAGGACTTCGCGTCGGCCGTCATCAGCGCGGACGGCAAGCAGGACTGCGACAACGTACGTCCGCGACTGCTCGGCAGCCTGCGTCACGCACACCTCGCGAATCTGGCCGAAGCGGGCATGCGGGCATTGCGCGACGACTGCGTAACGTTGCGTGCGCCGACGGACGTGGACGTGACGCAGGCGGTCGAGCGGTTGCGGGGCATCTACGGCAAGGCGCATGGCTGGGCGGCGCCGACGCTCGATCTGGACGCCGGAGGCGCGGGCTTCCAGGGCCGGATGCGTTACAAGGTCCGCGCCGCCATCAACGCGTGGGATCTTCGCCGACTCGTTCCCGAGGCCGTGCCGGAGACCGAGACGGAGCAGTTCGCCCCCGACTACCGCGAGGACCGTGACCTCGAAGGCGACCCGGAGGGCGGGACGGAGCAAGCGTGAACGCCTCGCTGCAGCGGCGCATCGCGGAAGCCGTCGGGCGGTTCGGCGCGAGTCCCGCAAGGGGACGCCAGGCGGTGCTCAACGGCATGGTCCTGCCCCTACTCCAGGAACTGGGGTGGGACGTGTTCGACACCTCCGCCGTGGTGCCGGACTTTGCCCTGGGGCGGCATCGCGTTGATCTTGCGCTGTGCGGCACGCCGTTGGCACGCCCGCACTGCGTCGTCGAGCTCGAAGGGCGCTGGCGCGAGGGGAACGCCGTTACGGAGGTTCTCCCGCGGGCGCGGCGCGCGGGCGTTCCTTTGCTGCTTGTGACCGATGGCCCGACATGGCGGCTGTTCTTCGCGGAAGACGGAGAAGATGCGGAACCGGTTTTCGCGCTGGACTTGCGGACGAGCGAGGACACTGCGGAGGTTCTGGACCGTTTTCTGTCGAGCGGGCACGTCGTCTCTGGCGCTTCGGTCAAGGAAGCGGTGATGCGGCGCGCCATTCCGCGGGCCTGGCAGCGGCTGGTGTCGCGGGCGGACGGCCAGTTGGTGGAACTGCTCCGCGATGAAGTGTGGGACTCGGCTGGTGTCAGGCCCGATGCTGGCGACGTCAGGTGCTTCCTTGCGAAAGCGGCGCCCGGTCCGCGCGCTTCGATCCCGGCGTCAGGTTCCGGGACGCGACGCCGGACGCACAGGCGGGGGACGGTCACGGTCGAGGGTCGGGAGCACGACTTCGCGAACATGAAGGACGCGCTGGTGGTGGTCTTGCGGGATCTGCACGCGCGTGACGAGACGTTTCTGGAACGATGCGCCGCGCACCCGGTCTTCGCTGGTCGAGAGCGTGGCGACAGAACGCGTCGGTACATCGCTCGGAACCCCGAGGCGCTTTACCCTCACAGGCCAGACCTGCGGGAGCACGCCACGGAGCTCGTCGGTGGCTGGTGGCTCGCGACCAACAGCAACAACGCGACGAAAGAGAAGCAGATGCGCGCGGCGGCCGAGGTCGGGGGATTGGGTTTCGGCACCGACCTCGTGCTGACCCCACGGCCGGCGTGAACCGGGAAGGGGGAATTGCGGTTGCGGACCGTGGGGTCGTTGCGCCGCAGCGGCCGGATACCGGGTCGGTAGCGTGGTTGCGGGTGTCCCGGGCGCCGGACGGCTCCGGATCGCGTGTGGCGCTGTTCGAGTCAGGCGTCGACGGCACGCCGATCCGTTTCCGGTTCGCCAGCTTTGAAGCCGCCCGAACCGACGCGCCGGTGGGGGCCTCGTACCCGTTGCGCGCGGCCATCGACGCGCTGCTCGACGGCGGACCGGAACGGCCAGTGCTGATCGTGGCAGCGGCGGAGGAACTCGACGGATCCACTGCCGCCGCAGTGCAGGTGCCCGTGTACCGGATTCCCGAGCACGCGGCGGGAAGCGCGCCGCAGATGCCGTCGTGGGCGCGGGAACCCACTGCGGTCGCCGAACGGACCATGCGGCGCCTGTCGGCCGACGCCCGCGGACTCGAGCCGTTGAGCCGTGTATCGGTGGCGGCGGATGCGGCGTTCGGGGATGGCCGGGTGCGTGGGGTGACCACGATCCCGGGTTTCGCCGTGACCGTTACGCTGCCGCTGACGGAGACCTCCCCTCCGGACTCGGGAACACCCGATCTGCCCGGGCGGCTGCGCCACATTCTCTGTCCTCCCCCCGACCTGTGCGATTCTCCCGCCGACGGGTCGGGCCCGCTGTCCTGGCCGGCCCCGCTGATGCCGTTCCAGCAAGAGGGCGTGCGCGCGTTGCTCGACATGCCGGGGCTGTTGCTCGCGGACGACATGGGGCTCGGCAAGACCATCCAGGTCATCGCGGCCTTGCGCATACGGCGGTCGCGGGGCGGCTTGGGCCGGGTCCTGGTCGTCGCGCCCACCAGCATCCTCGACCAATGGCGGCGCGAGATCGCGAGATGGGCGCCGGAACTCACGGCCATCGTCGTGCGCGGTTCCGCGGCGGAGCGCGCGTGGAAGTGGCGGGCCGCACCGGACGTCACGCTCACGAGCTACGGTGTGTTGCGCGCGGATGCTTGGCGCCAGGAGGTGCGCCGGGCCTGGGACACGGTGGTGGCGGACGAGGCTCAGCGGATCAAGAACCGCGGCGTCGAAACCAGCGAAGCCGTGAAGCGTTTGGGCCGAGTGCGCTCTTGGGCGTTGACCGGCACACCCGTGGAAAACCGCGAGGACGAGTTGGCCTCGGTGATGGAGTTCGTCGATCACGACGGCAGTGTGCCACTCAAGCGCTACGCGCCGGGTCCAGCGCTTTTCGCCCGGCACCGTGAGTTGCAACTGCGCCGCCGCAAGTCCGATGTCCTGGAGGACCTGCCGGACAAGCTCGTGACCCGTCGGGACATCGAGTTGTCCTCCGGGCAGCGGGCCAGCTACGACCGCGCCGAACGGGACGGGATCGTCTACCTCAAGGCCCTTGGCGGGGATGTGACCATCGTGCATGTCCTCGAGCTGATCACCCGGCTCAAGCAGATCTGCAATGCCGATCCGAGAACCGGCGACTCCAGCAAGCTGGACGACATCGCGGAACGGCTCGCTGCACTGTCGGGACGAGGCCACAAGGCGGTGGTGTTCTCGCAGTACGTCAGCGCGACGGCTGGCGTGGGGCTGGCGTCCAGGCGCCTCGCCGAGTTCGACCCGGTAGTCCTGACAGGGGATACGCCGGCCCCCGACCGGCCGGCGTTGGTGGATGCGTTCAGAACCCGCCCCGGTCATCGGGCGCTGATCGTATCGCTCGGCGTGGGTGGCGTCGGCCTGAATCTGCAGGAAGCGTCGTACGTGTTTCATCTCGACCGATGGTGGAATCCGGCGGTCGAGAAGCAGGCCGAGGATCGCGTGCATCGCATCGGTCAGACGGTCAAGGTACACGTGGTCAAGTACATGTGCGTCGACACCATCGAGGAACGAATCGACCGGTTGCTGGCGAAGAAACAGGCTCTGTTCGACCAACTCATCGACGATGTCACCATCGATCTCTCGGCGACGCTGTCCCGAGAGGAACTGCTCGGCCTGCTCGGGTTGTAGCGTCGGCGTACCGGGAGAGGGCAGTGGGCGCAAGGCGTCGGTCAGGCGCTCCGCGCGATGGGCGGAGCGGATGTCACGGATTTCCGGACGGCGCGTTTGCAGGCCGGCCGCGCCTGCTCCACGGTTGCGCTCCGCGCCCGCGGGGAAGTAGGGCGTGACGCTGGCGCGCCTGACCGTCGACCTCGATGCGCTCGCGGCCAACTACCGCGCGTTCCGGGCGCGCGCGCCGGACGGGGTGGCGGCGGTCGTCAAGGCCGATGCCTACGGGCTCGGGATGGAAGCGGTGGCCGCGCGGCTGGCGGCGGAGGACTGCACCCGGTTCTTCGTCGCGACCGAGGCGGAGGGACTCGCCCTGCGGGAGACGCTCGCCGGGGATTGCGACATCTTTGTCTTCTCGGGAGAGGCCTCCGCGGACGGCCTCGTTCCCGTCGTCAACCAGCCGTCGCAGCTTCGCGCGGGGCCGGTGGCGTTCCACGTGGACACGGGCATGCAGCGCCTCGGTTTCGCACCGCAAGACGTGCCGGACCACCCGGAGGTGGTCCTGCTGCTGACGCACCTGGCCTGTGCCGACACGCCGGATCATCCGATGAACGCCGTGCAGCTCGAGCGTTTCGAGACCGTCGCGGCCCGTTTCCCCGGGGTCCCGGTCAGTATCGCGAACTCGGCCGGCGTCCTGAACGGCGTGCGGGGGATCGGCCGGCCCGGTATAGGCCTGTACGGCGGCAATCCCTACAGCGACCGGGACAATCCGATGCGGTGCGTCGCGACGCTGGAGGGCCAGGTCCTGCAGGTGCGTGAGGTGCGGGCCGGAGAGAGCGTGGGCTACGGGGCGTCGCGCGTCCTCGCGCGGGACACGACGGTGGCGGTCGTCGGCGCGGGCTACGCCGACGGCGTCCCGCGGCTGCTGTCGAATCGGGGCGAGGTCGCCGTCCGCGGCGTCCGGCTGCCTATCCTGGGTCGGGTGTCGATGGACCTGACCCAGGTCGACGCCACCGGCATCGCCGTCGAAAGGGGTGACTGGGTCGAGTTCTTCGGCCCGACGGTGGGCGTCGACGAGGTCGCCGCGTGGTCGGACACCATTGCCTACGAGGTGCTCACCGGCATCGGCCGGCGCGTCGCGCGGCGCCATCTGCCCGCGGCGGTTGGGGTATGATCGGCGGCTCTTCGCCGCGCGAGTTTCTGAGGGGGATGGTTCATGGCCGAAGTCAACGCGAACGGTGTGCTCAAGGGGCAGGTCGCCGTCGTCACGGGCGCGAGCCGGGGTATCGGCGAGGCGATCGCGAAGCGCTTCGCGATGGAAGGCGCGAAGGTCGTGGTGTCGGCGCGCACCGTCGAGGCGTCGGACCATTTCCTCCCGGGCACGATCAAGCAGTGCGTGGCCGACATCGAGGCGGCGGGAGGCACGGTCGCGGCGATACGCTCCAACCTGGCCGACCCGGAGGAGCGTCAGAGGCTCATCAGCGAGACCGAGAGCACGTTCGGCCCGGTGGACATCCTCGTCAACAACGCCGCGGTAACCTGGTTCCTGCCGGTGATCGACTTCTCGGAGAAGCGTTACCGCACCATGATGGACGTGCAGGTCTACGCGCCCTTCGAACTCACGCAGATGGTGCTGCCCGGCATGGTCGAACGCGGCTCGGGCTGGGTTCTCAACATCTCGTCGCACGCCGCCATCCATCCGGAGGCGAATGCGGCCGGCGGCCACGGCGGGACCGTCTACGGCATGTGCAAGGCGGCGCTCGAACGCTTCACGACGGGGTTGGCCCAGGAACTGTACGGCAAGGGTGTCGGCGTCAACGTCATCTCCCCCGGACTCGTGGCCACGCCCGGCGTCGTCCATCACAAGCTCATCAACGAGACGAACAAGGACCGCGTGACTCCGGTCGAGCACATGGCGGAAGCGTGCCTGCGGCTGTGCCATGGCGACGCGTCGAGCATCACCGGCCGCATCGCCTATGCGGACGAGGTGATCGAAGAGTTCGGCCTGGAGCCCGCCGACCTGGTCTGATTCGGCCCGGCAGTCGCCCGGGCCGGAGCGTTACGCGACCGACCCCTGGAACTCGAGCCACGTCTCGACCGTGAGGTCGGGGCGCTGGAGCACGGAACCGTGCCCGACGTCGGCCAGGACGACGAGCCGCGCATCGGCCGCGCGCGCGACCAGGTCCCGGCTGGACGCGAGGTTGGGATCGAGGTCGCCGGTGGCGACGAGCACGGGCATCGCGAGTCGGTCGACCGCGGCCGGGAGGTCGAAGCCGTTCATCGCGCCGAGACTCGCCCGGGCGGCTTCCGGATCCGCGTGCGCGTCCCAGCCTTCCGGCGGCTGGAAGCGGATGCCCGCCGCCCGCTGGCGGCGTACGGCTTCCCGAGTCCCCTCCCGCTGGGCCTTCACGTCGGGCCTGACGATGCTCGCGTCGTAGAGCGCCGCGGTCAGCACCCGTGCCGGACGGAGCGCGCCGTATGCCAGGGCGGCGCGCGCTCCCCAGGCGAAGCCCCACACGTGGCACCGCTGCACGCCGAAGTGGTCCAGGAGACCGTCGGCGTCGTCGGCGTACCGCGCGAAGGTGTAGTCGGTGACGGGATCCCGCGCGGGCGCGCTTTCCCCGTGCCCGCGGACGTCGAAGCGGACGATGCGGTAGCGGTCCGCGAGCCGCGCCACGACCAGGTCCCAGGAGCGCAGGGTGCAGTTCGCTCCGTGCCAGAGGAGCAGGGCGGGGGCGTCCTCGGGACCGTCCGCCTCCACGTTGAGCGTGGCGTCGTCGACCTGGATCTGCATGTCGGTGGCTCCTGTCGGTGGCGGGGTAGTGTCGTGTCACGCGTGTTCTGCCGCTTCAGCGCGTCCCACGGGGTCTGTGGCAAGGCGCGTTCCCCGCAGGGAATATCGGGCATATTGCCAAGGGGCGCAACACCGCCACAGGCCCCGTGGGGCGCGCCCTTCGGGAGGTCGCCCTGCACGCCACTGCCGCGTTGTGGTCCTTGCCAATATGCTCGATATTCCCTGCGGACCACGCCTTGCATTGACGCGCAGGGCGAACTCTGAAGCGACAGAACACGCGTGACACGACACTAGTGTCAGCCCGCCGAGCGTACGGGCAGCTCCGTTTTCTTGATGACGGTGCGGAGCGTGAAGCTCGAGTGTACCCGGCTCACGCCCGGCAGCCCCGTCAGGTGGCGGCTGTACACGCGCTCGTAGTCAGGCGCGTCGCGCACGATCACGCGCAGGAGGTAGTCGGCCTCGCCGGACATCAGGTAGCACTCCATCACCTCGGGGACGTGGCGCACGGCCTCCTCGAAGGCAAGCAGGTCGTCGCGCTGCTGGGAGTGGAGCGTGATCTGCACCAACACGTTGTCCGGGTATCCGGCCCGGGCCTGGTCGACCAGGCCGACGTAGCCGCGGATGAACCCGCTCGCTTCGAGGTTGCGCGTTCGGCGCAGGCAGGCGGACTCGGAGAGATTCACGCGTGCCGCCAACGCTGTGTTGGTGAGCCGCCCGTCGTTCTGAAGCTCGTGCAGGATCTTTCGGTCGGATCGGTCCAGATCGGCAAAATTCTTCACGTTCAGGTAGTCAGAAGAAGATTGTTGCGAATCGTGTGGTGGCTGGATCAAGAAAGCAAGCGGTGCTGGTGGCTGGGGACTCGTTCCGATTCACATGGGCGAGCCACGGAGCAGAATCGGTCGCCGCAAGTGGCCTGCGTCGTCGAATCTTGCGAGTCGCCCGCTGGAGACGCGCAACAACGCAAGCACCTGCCGCGCCGCGTGCTCTACAGTGCGAGACATGCGGATCGGTATCCCCAGGGAAGTCAAGAGCCAGGAACACCGGGTCGGCCTGGCGCCGTCCGCGGTCTCCGTGCTCACCGGAGCGGGTCACGAGGTGACCGTGCAGGCGGGCGCCGGCGGTGGCGTCGGCTTCTCGGACGAGCAGTACCTCCTCGCGGGGGCGCGGGTGGCGAGCGCCGAGGTCGTCTTCGACTCCGAACTCATCGTCAAGGTCAAGGAGCCCCAGCCGGAGGAGTGGCGGCGGCTGCGGTCGGGTCAGGTCCTCTTCTGCTACCTGCACCTGGCGGCGTGTCCGGAACTCGGGGCGCACCTCTTGGACGCCCGGGTCACGGCGATCGCCTGCGAGACGGTGACGGCCGGGAACGGCACCCTGCCGCTGCTCGCTCCCATGAGCGAGATCGCCGGTCGGATGTCGATCCAGGTCGGCGCGACCGCGCTGCAGTGCGCGAGCGGCGGACGCGGCGTACTGCTTTCGGGCGCGACGGGCGTGATGCCCGCGAGCGTGGTGATCCTCGGCGGAGGCGTGGCGGGGGTGAATGCGGCGCGGATGGCGCTGGGCCTCGGCGCCGATGTCACGATCATCGAGAAGGACCCGGCGCGCCTGATGCGTCGGCGCAAGTGTTTCGGGAACCGGGCGCGCGTGCTCTGCGCGCGTCCCGATCTCATCGAGTATGCCGTCCGTGGCGCCGACCTCGTCGTGGGAGCGGCGCTGGTGCCGGGCGCAGCCGCGCCGAAGCTCCTCTCCCGGGAACTGGTACGGTCGATGCGCGACGGCACCGTGCTGGTCGATGTCTGCATCGACCAGGGCGGCTGTGCCGAGACGAGTCGCCCGACCACGCATGACGCCCCGACCTATGTCGCGGAAGGGGTGGTGCACTATTGCGTTACCAACATGCCCGGGGCGGTGGCGCGGACGTCGACGTTGGCCTTCAACAACGTCGCTCTCCCCTTCGTCCAGACGTTGGCCGACAAGGGCTGGCGCACCGCGCTGGTCGATGATCCGTGCCTCGCCCAGGGCTTGAACGTTCACGCCGGTCGTATACGGCACCCGGCGGTCGCGGAAGCGTTGGCGGCCGCCAATGGCTCCCGTGCGGGTGCCGACCATCCCCCCGCCCCCGGGGCGAGCGACAGCTTCCCCGGGGGCCGCGGGCCCGCCAGGGCCGGCGGCGGCACGGCGTAACGTTCGCAAGGAGAGGCGGCCCGCTGGGTTGCCGGCAGGGAAGCGGAGGAGCCGGGGCGCAATGCCCCGGCTTCGGAACCGCCTACCGAGATCCCCGGCGCGAGACGCGGTTCTGGGACCTCCCACTGTCGTCTCCGTGCGCGCCCCTCTTGCTAACATTGCCGCGATGCGAATCACTCATCTCACGCTGAAGAACTGGCGCAACTTCAAGCAGGCGGATTTCGACCTGCGCGAGCGGCTGGTGATCGTTGGCCCGAATGCGTCAGGGAAGTCCAACCTGCTGGACGCACTCCGGTTCCTGAAGCAGATCGCGTCGCCGGCAGGCGGCTTTCAAGATGCCGTGGAGACTCGTGGAGGCATCCCGCGCCTGCGCTGTCTGGCAGCACGAAACTACAACCACGGGCGCGTGACCATCCACATCAGCATCGGGAGCGATGAGTGCCCGGACGAGTGGAGCTACGAGATGACGTTCACCGCCGAGCAGCGTGGGCGTCATCGACCGGTTTTGACGCACGAGATTGTCTGCAACCGCGGGCGACCTGTCCTCGAGCGGCCGACCCCGGAGGACGAGGACGATCCAGAGCGCATGACTCAGACCCACCTGGAACAGGTGAACGCGAACAGGGACTTTCGGGAGATTTCGGAGTTCCTGGGGTCCGTTCGTTACCTACATCTCGTCCCGCACCTGATTCGTGAGCCCGAGCGTGCCGGCAGCGTGCGAGAGGACCCCTACGGGTCGGACCTGCTGCTCAGGATGGCCAGGACCCCTTCGACCACGCGATCTCACCGCCTGCGGAGAATCGGGGAGGGACTGCGGGCGGCGGTTCCACAGATGGACCAGATCGAACTCGTTCAGGACGAGATCGGGCATTGGCATCTGGGAGCCCGCTACGAACACTGGCGTTCCCACCCGGCCATCCAGGACGAACGGCTGTTCTCGGACGGTACGCTGCGAATGATCGGCCTGCTCTGGTCATTGCTGGAGGGAGAATGGGGTCGGGGCCCCGTGCTGCTGGAGGAGCCGGAGTTATCACTCCACACGTCCGTGGTGAAGCAGTTGCCGACGGTCTTCAATCGTGTCGCGGGCGCTGGTGGCCCCCAGATCCTCCTGACGACCCACTCGAATGAGATCCTGGAAGATCCGGGGCTTGGCGTTGACGAGGTTGTGCTGCTCACGCCGGGAAACGACGGGACGGTGGCGTTGCCCGCCACGTCTGTGCCGGATGTCCATGCCTTGTTGGAGTGCGGCTTGAGCCTCGCAGAGATTCTTGGCCCACGCACGGAGCCGGACGAGGTGACCGATTTGCCCAGGCGGCTCGCCGGGACGTGACGTTCGTGTACATCGCCGTGGAGGGCGATACCGACATTCCGGTGGCCGAGCGACTGATCAGGCATGTGGGCCTCGAACCGCTGCCGGCGATCACCGCGCGGAGCGCCGGGAGGCTCGATCAGCGGGTCAGGGAGGTAAGCCGGTCGAGTCGCGCCCTGAACTGGCTTGTGTTGAGGGATCTGGACGCTGTGTCCTGTCCTCCGGTGTTGATTGACGGTCTGCCGGCCGGCGTGAAGCTCGACGAGCGTCTCTGCTTGCGCGTACCGGTGCGCAAAATGGAGAATTGGCTTCTCGCGGATGTTGACGGATTTGCCGCCACGTTCTCGGTCAGGCCAAATCGAATAGCCGTGCGCCCCGATGAATTGCCTGACCCGAAACGCCACGTGGTCGATGTCTGCCGGCACTCAACGTCGCGAGCGGTGCAGCGCAGCGTCCCCCCGCGTCCCGGCAGTGGTCGTTCCGTCGGTCCCGAGTACGCCAATCGGATTTCGGACTTCGCCCGAGGCGCTTGGGACGTTGAACGGGGGGCCGTCCGGTCTCCAAGCCTTGCTCGTGCAATCGCGGCCCTTCGCGGTCGTGTCGCCCAAGGCGTTTGGACGTGAATGGGCGCATGGCCCGCGCCACCGTCGAAGTTGCCAGCCAATAGGAGAGAGTCATCCATGGCCGATCCCCTGCACAACGAGTTTCCGCCCGAGTCCATCGAAGCGAAGGACCTCCGGCACGTGCTCCACCCGACGACTAACCTGGCGGACCACCAGCTCCGCGGTCCGTCGGTGCATGAGCGCGCCGAGGGCGTCTACCTGTGGGACGACCGCGGGAAGCAGTACCTGGAAGGCATGGCCGGGCTGTGGTGCACGGCGCTGGGCTACGGGGAGCCGGAACTCGCGCGCGTGGCGGAAGCGCAGATGCGGCAACTCGCGTACTCGCAGCTCTTCGGGGGCAAGACCAACGAGCCGAGCGTGCTGCTGGCGGAGAAGCTGAAGGCGATGATGCCTTTCGACGCCGGGCGCGTGTTCTTCGGCCTGTCGGGGTCGGACGCGAACGACACCCAGGTCAAGCTGATGTGGTACTACCACAACCTGATCGGGAAGCCCGAAAAGAAGAAGATCGTGTCGCGTCTCGGCGCGTACCACGGCGTGACCGTCGCGAGCGGCAGCCTCACGGGCCTGCCCCCGTTCCACAAGCACTTCGACCTGCCGATCCCGAACGTCCTGCACACGGCCAATCCCCACTACTACCGGCAGGCCCGCGAGGGTGAGACGGAGGACGACTTCACGACGCGGCTCGCGAACGAACTCGAAGCCCTGATCCGCGCGGAGGGACCGGAGACGGTGGCGGCCTTCATCGCGGAACCGGTGCTCGGGGCGGGCGGCGTCATCGTGCCGCCGGACGGGTACTACCGGAAGATCCAGGCGGTCCTCGGGAAGTACGGCGTCCACTTCATCGACGACGAGGTGATCTGTGGCTTCGGGCGCACCGGAAACCCCTTCGGGGCGCAGACCATGGGCATCGCGCCGACGACGATGAGCGTCGCGAAAGCGCTCTCCTCGGCCTACCTGCCGATTTCCGCGGTGCTCGTCCCCGAGTGGATGTACGAGGCGTTCGTCGCGGCGAGCTCCGAAGTGGGCAACTTCGCGCACGGCTTCACGTACTCGGGACACCCCGTGTGCTCCGCGGTCGCCCTGCGCGCCCTCGAGTTGATGGAGGAGCGGGAGGTGTTCGCGCACGCGGCCCGGGTCGGGGAGACGTTCCAGGCCCGCCTGGCGGCGCTCGCGGAGCATCCGCTGGTTGGAAACGCGCGCGGCAAGGGGTTGATCGGCGCGGTGGAACTGGTGGCCGACAAGGAAGAGAAGCGGAACTTCGACCCCGCGCTTCAGGTCGGCAACCACTGCATGGACCGCGCCCTCGAGCACGGCCTGATCGTGCGCAGCCTGGGCGACATCCTGGCGTTGTGTCCGCCGCTCGTCATTACCGACGCGCAGGTGGACGAACTGTTCACGAAGCTCGAGCGGGCGCTCGACGAGACGCTCGCCTCCGTGCAACGGGAGGGGTGACGCCTGGCGCCTGGCGCCGACCGGAGGTCAGTCGGGCAGCCGGAAAGCCGCGTAGGTGGACCCCGACGGCGGCCCGAGGAGCCCGCCGCCGGCCGCGATCACGACGTACTGCCTGCCTCCCACGGCGTAGGTGACGGGTGTCGCGTACCCAGGCGCGTCGAGTTCCGCCTCCCACAGGAGCGTTCCATTCGACGCGTCGTAGGCGCGGAACCTGCTGTCCGGCGTGGCGCCGACGAACACGAGTCCCGATGCGGTGAGCAACGGCCCGCCGGCGTTCTCCGCGCCGACCTCCGGTTCCGGATGCCCGGGATAGCTGCCCAGGGGCACGCGCCAGTCGACCCGGCCGGTGTCGAGGTCGAGGCCGAGGAGGGAACCCCACGGAGGCGCGTTCGCGGGTAGCCTGTCGGCGCCCCGAAGCGTGACGGGCTCGACCTCGACGTGGGCGCTCTCCGTGGTGCGGCCGTCGTAGGTGAGGTAATCGGGCTCGGCGACCAGGTATTCCACGATCCCGGCACGATCCAGTTCCCCGACCTCGGGCATGGGCTGCATCGCGCCCCGCCCCCTGACGATGGTCGCTTCGATCTCGCGCTCCGTGAATCGCGCGCCGATGCCGACGAGGCTCGGACCGCCGGCGCCGTAGCGGTCCTGGCGGTCCATGAAGAGGCCCTTGCGGTCGACGCCGTGACAGCGCGCGCAGTGCGCGAGATAGGCGTCCTGGGCGCTGAAGCCCTTCGGGACTTCGATCAGCCGCAGGACGGACGCCGTCTCCTGAACGTTGACGAACAGCTTGCGGGACGCGGGCTCGTAGGCCGCGCCGCCCCAGCCGACACCGGCGCCGACGCCGGGGAAAAGGAGCGTTCCCGCGATCGAGGGCGGCGCGAACGGTTCGCGCACGAGGCGGGCGAGTTGGGACTCGGGCAGGCCGGTGGCCGCCTCCCGCTCAGCGAGGGCGAACTCCTGGCGCGTGAGGCTGACCGACGAGGTGGTGTGTGCCGGGGCGGCGCGCTCGCCGGGAATGGTACTCGGCGGTGCGCTGACTTCCCGGCTTTCGAGCAGCGACGCGCCGGTGTTGCGGTCGAAGAGGTGCAGGTAGCCCGAGCGCGTCGGCAATGCCACGGCGTCCGCCAGCGCGTCGTGGTGCGATACCCGGACGAGGACGGGTGGGGCGGTGAGTTCATGGCCGCGCAGACCTTCACGGACGAGCTGACGGCCCCACCGGAGTTCGCCCGTGCGGATGTCGAGCGCGAGCAGGCTGTCCGACAACGGGTCGTCGGGTCGTCCGGTGCCGAGATGCGCGGGAATCGGCGGTCCGGTGGGGACCAGGAGGAGCCTGCGGTCCGCGTCGAGGGCCGTGCCGACACCGGCGGACACCCCCGCGCGGAAGTGCCATGCGGGCGTCCCCGTCCTGGCGTCGACCGCGAGGACGGAGGCGCCCTCGGTGTCTCCGTCGAGGCCGACGACGACGAGGTCCTCGAAGACTGCGGCCGGCGACGGAGCGGTGACGTCGGCGCCGCCGGCGAACGTACGGAGGTCCAGCCTGCCGGTGTCGGCGAATGTCGACACGGGCGTGCCGGTCCGCGGGTCGAGTGCAAACAGCCACGGCCCCGCACCGAAGAAGAGACGCGCTGCCGCGCCGTCTTCCCACCAGCTCAAGCCGCGCTGCATGCCGGCGGACTCCGGCGTCTCGAAGCGCCAGCGAACCGTCCCGGACGCGGCGTCCAGGGCGAACGCGTTGAGCCGCGGCGTCAGCCCGTAGAGCGTGCCGTCGACCACCAGCGGACTGGTGACCATCGTGGAGACGCCGTCGCCGAACTCGTTCGTGTCGTGGACCCAGGCCGGCTCGAGGGTGGCGACGTTGCCGGGGTGGATCTGGGTGAGCGGGGAAAAGTGGCTCCCCCCCGCATCGCCCAGGTAGACCGCCGCGTCGGAGTCCGGCAGTTCCTGCGCGCAGCCGGCCAGGAGGCACGCGGCCCAGGCTAGGAGCTTGCGCCGTAGGAGTTTCGCCTTGGCGAAACTCCCAACGCGACCGCCAGGTCGCGCTAGCGGCAGGACGCGCGGCCGGGACAAGTATCCGCTACTGCACGGGCAGGGCGAAGGCGAGCAGTTCCTGCGGTTCGCCGCTGCCCCCGCCGGCGATGGCGATGTACTGACGCCCCCCGTGCATGTACGTCATGGGCGAGCCCTGCAGGGTGCGGTCCACCTCGATCTCCGCGAGGACCTCGCCCGTCGCCTTGTCCTGCGCGCGCAGCCAGGCGCCCGCGGGGTAGGCGTCGGCCCCGTACGGCCGGTCCTTGGCGACGAAGCCGATGAGCATCGTCTTCGTGACCACGATGCCGCCGGCGGAGACGCCGCGGTAGGCCGTTCCCAGCGGTCCGAGGTCGAGGCCGGCGAGGGCGGGATGGTCTGTCGGACCCTGGCCCTGCGGCACCTGGAACAGGTGCTCGCCGGTCTTCATGTCGATCGCGGTCAGGCGGCGGTAGGGCGGCTTCAGGAGCGGCAGTCCCCGCGGGCCGTCGGTGGAGTGGTACTTGACCTCGTAGGCGAAATCCGACTGCCCCGACTCCGGGAGGCCGAAGGTGACCGACTGGCCGGTTTCCGGCTTGACGACGGCCATGGTCGTGGGCCGCGTCTTCGACTCCACGTAGAGGACGCCCGTCTCGGGATCCCAGGAGGCGCCGGGGTAGGAGGCGCCGCCGCCCGCCCCGGGGACGACGAACGTCGCGAGCTTGCCGCCGTCGCCTTCCACGATGAGCGGCTCGAAGATCGGGCCGAGCCGGAACTGGGCGGCGATCCGGAGCGCTTCGGCCCTGAGTTCCGGCGTGAAGTCGATGAGGTCGTCCTCGGTGACGCCCTGGCGGTCGAAGGCCGCCGGCTTCGTCGGGAACGGCTGGGTCGCCGCGGTCTTCTCGCCGGGGACCGTGCTCTGCGGCACCGGGCGCTCCTCGATCGGCCAGATCGGCTCTCCGGTCACACGGTCGAAGACGTAGGCGAAGGCGGTCTTCGACATCTGGGCGAGCACCTTCCTCGGCTGGCCGTCGATCTCGACGTCGATGACGTTCGGCGCGGAGGCGATGTCGTAGTCCCAGATGCCGTGGTGGACCGTCTGGAAGTGCCACACCCGCTCGCCCGTCTCGATGTCCACGGCGACGATGCTCTCCGCGAACAGGTTGTCGCCGTGGCGTTCTCCGCCGTAGTAGTCGTTGGTCGGCGTGGAGGTCGGCAGGTAGACGTGGCCCAGTTCCTCGTCGGCCGACATGTACGTCCAGACGTTGGTGTTGCCCTGCTTCTCGATCGTGTCTTCGGGCCAGGTGTCCGCGAACGGTGCGCCCTTCGGCGGGATCGTGTCGAAGCGCCACTTGAGGGTTCCGGTGCGGACGTCGTAGGCGCGCACGTGACCCGGCGGATTGGGCATCTCGGAGATGTAGTCGTGGACGCCCGATCCGACGACGACCGCGTCCCGAACGACGAGGGGCGGTGCGCGGTGGCCGAGATGCGCCGTGACCCAGGCCCCGTCGCCGAGGTCGTTCTTCAGGTCCACGACGCCGTTGACCCCGAAGGCCGGATCCGGCTTGCCGGTCGCCGCGTCGATGGACACGAGCTGCTTGCCGAGGGTGGCGACGAAGATGCGTTCGATCTCGCCGTCGGACCAGTACTCGACGCCCCGGGTGTGCCGGGGGAGCTGGGTCGGCATCTCTTCCGCCCAGCTCCGGGGGTCGTGCAGCCAGAGCTGTTGCCCGGTGGCCGGGTCGAGCGCGACGACCTGCCCGTGGGAGGTGGCGGTGTAGAGACGGTCCCCGACCTTCAGCGGCGTCGCGACGTACGTTCCGGTGTCGTAGACATCGCCGAGGCGCCGGTCCGCCGACTCCCAGCGCCACGCCACCTCGAGCCGCTCGAAGTTCTCCGGGGTGATCTGGTCGAGGGGCGCATACTTGGAAGCGGCCAGGTCGCCCTGGTGGTGGGGCCAATCGCCGTACCCCGGCGGATGCTCGGCGGTCGGTTCGCATGCGGACGGCAGCAGCGCGCACGCGGCGGGCAACAGGAGCCGGTAACGCTTGAACATGGGCTTGTCCCTCCTCGGCGGATGTCAGTCGGGGGCGTCGAGCCAGCGACCGGCCTGCATGACCCGCTCGATGCTACGCGAATTGCCGATGTCGGCGCTCGGATCCCGAGAGAGGAGCACGAGATCGGCCGCCTTGCCGGCTGCGACCGTACCGAAGGGCGGGTCTTCGCCCTCCAGCACCCACGCCCCATTGGACGTGCCGGCCGCGATCGCCTGCAACGGCGTGAGTCCCGCCTCGACCAGCAGCTCGAGTTCGTGGTGGGTGCCCCAGCCGAACGGCACGTTGCCGGCGCCGCTGTCGGAGCCGAGGGCAACGGTCACTCCCGCCTCCTGCATCTGCCCGGTGAAAACGCTGCATGCGCCCGTAGACCTTGCGGAGTTGCGCGCCCTGCGGGTTCACCAGCATGCCCGCCTGCGTCTCCGGCGCCTTCATCCGGTCGATCCGTTCCTGCCCCCAGGCGCGCAGGAGGGTCGGATCGTCCAGGACCTCCGGGTGTTCGGCCATGAACCAGGAATCCTGCGCCTTGGCGAGGGCGGGTGCGAAGGAGAGCGCCTGACGCTTCGCCCAGCGCACGAACTCCGCGTCCACGGGCGCGGCGCGCACGGTATGCACGAACTGCCGTACGCCCACCGCGGCCAGTTGCCGGACGTCCTCCTCGTTGTAGATGTGGGCGACCGCGGGCAGGCCGTGACGCGCCGCCTCCTGGACCAGGGCGGTACGAATCTCGGGGCTGATCTTCGGGATCGGCGCCCTGCCGTCGTTCCAGTCGAAGGTCCACTCGAGCCGGCCGTCGAGGGTGTCGTCGACCCACATCTTGATGAGGTCGACGTCCGCGGCGGCGAGGTCGCGCACCATCTTCCGGGCTTCGTCCACCGTGGTCGGCCGCTGGATGACGCCTCCGGGCGGCATGCCCCTTGGGTGGGAGAAGCCCGCGCCCGCGGTGTACAGGCGCGGCGCCGGGATCCTGCCGGCCTTGGCGTCGGCGATGACCGCCATGTTCTCGGGGCCGTCGGCGCCGAGGCTTCGCGCGGTGGTGACGCCGAACTCGAGCTGCAGCGCGAGAAGCCGCTCGAAGCCCTCTCGCCCGCCGCCGTAGTGATTGTGCAGGTCGATGAGTCCCGGCATGAGGAAACGTGCCCGCGGCATCGATCACGGTGGCGTCCTCCGGCACCGGGACGTCCGCGCGCGGGCCGGCCGCCACGACGACATCGCCGCGTACGAGGACGACGGAGTCCTCGACGGGCGGCGCGCCGGTGCCGTCGATCAGCGCGGCCCCGACGATCGCCGTGGCCGGTCCTTCGGAGCCTGTCGCCGCCAGGGCGAGCAGCGCACGGGCGCCGCTCACGAATGCGGCGCCCCGCGCGTGTATCACGGGATCACGGCCCCGCCAAAGAGAGCGTCTCCGGGGTCTCCTCGACGACCTGGATCAGCGCGCCGAAGGTGTCCTGGGGATGCAGGTAGAAGTAGCGACGGCCGTCTCCGCCGAGGATCCTGATCCCGTGGGCCTCGCAGTGCGCGATGGCGGCGGGGATGTCCTCGACCGTGCAGCAGATGTGATGGAAGCCCTCGCCTTGTTTCTCGAGGTAGCGCCCCACGCCGCCTTCCCCGGGGGTGCTGGGCGTGACGAGTTCCATCTTCCTGCCGCCGAGCATGAAGGTCATCCAGTCGAAGCCTTCCGCCCTGGACGTGCCCGCGTCCGGCAGGGGTTCGCCCCCGAGGACATCGCAGAACAGCCGGCGCGCCTTGTCGATGTCGAGAACGCCGATGGACACGTGATCGAGCCGTTTGAACATGCGTTTCCCGTCGGGTCGCCATCCGTAGAAGGGGCGCACTCTACATGACATCGACCGCTTGAAGGCGCTCCCGCCCCTCAGAGCCGCAACGGCACGCCGGGGAAGAGACGCCGCCCGGTGTTCTGCTCGGCATGGGCAGTGGCTTTCTTGCAGTGAACTGGCGCCAGTGTTCTCATTGCAGTGTTCTATATCCCGTGCCAAACTCCGTTTTCGGAATCGGGCCAGCGGGGGGCGGCGACGAAATGCACATGCGGAACATCACCCTGAGCGCGGACGCGGACACGATAGACGCGGCCCGGCAGCGGGCGGCGGCGGAGAGCACGACCCTCAACGCCGAGTTTCGAAGCTGGCTGGAGGCGTACTCTCGACGCTACCGGGCGAATCGCGCCATGCATGCCGTGTGCGAGCTCCGGGCCAAGTACGCGACTGGTGGGCGCAAGTTCACCAGGGACGAGTTGAATGAGCGTTGAGGACTTCCTGGATGCGAACGTGTTCGTGTACATGCTCGACGACACGGACGAGGTAAAACGTCAGCGCGCCGGGGAGCTGGTGAGACGCAGCATCGAGACGGGGAGCGGCTGCATCAGCTTTCAGGTCGTACAGGAAACGCTCAACGTGGCGACGAAGAAGCTCGGCTTCTCGGCCGGCGACGCGGACAGTCTGCTGTCGAATGTGCTTCGGCCGCTTTGGACCGTCCAACCCAGCGTGGAACTGTACGCGCACGGACTGGCGTTGCGCGAAAGGTACGGCTTCGGCTTCTACGACTCGATGATTGTTGCGGGTGCGGTCGAGTCTGGCTGCGTCCGCCTGTACAGCGAGGACCTTCAGCACGGTCAGCGCATTCAGTCGCTGACCATCGAGAATCCGTTCCCGGTTTAGGCGACTAGCGCGACGGCCGGCCGGCGCTCGGCGTGGCCACCCCTGACGCCCTAAATCCCCGGCTCCGTCGGGTCGGCCCCGTCCCGCGGCGCGCCGGTGCCGCTCGATCCCATGAAGAGGGTCTCGCCGTTGGTGAACGTCATGCGGCGGCCGTTGGCGCGCAGGGACTCGTCCTTCGCCTGGAAGCCGTCGATGATCACCTCGGTGCCGAGGGGCACGGTATTGCGGGTGATGCCCCGCCGGAAGAGGGTGTTGGGCGTGCCGGCCTCGACCATCCAGACGGTCGTGCTGCCGTCCTCGTTGGCGTGCTCGACGTGGAACCAGGCGTGGGGATTCACCCACTCGATGCGCTGGATGGGACCGCGCAACTGCACGGGCAGGTTCGGGTCGAACTCGGCGCCGAACGCGTGATGGGCGGTGGCGGCGGGGGCGGACAGCGCCAGGACCGCGATGGACAGGATGCCTGGGGGTTTCATCTTCTCGAGCTCCAGCGTCAGCGGGGCAGCGGGTAACGCCGCAGCTCCCCGTACATCAGTTCCTCCACGAACGCGACGCACTTGAAGTCGAGCAGCATCGCGTCCGGTTCCATGCGCCGGTACAGCGGCATGCGGATCGTCCACGGCTCCGTGAACGTCTCCGGGTCGTCGATGGTCGCCTCGTAGGCCAGGTGGTTCGGGCCCATCGGCGTGAAGCGTTCGACGACGGTCATCGCTTCGCTGTGGTGGTTGCCGGCGCGGTCGAACCAGGTCTGGTCGTTCTGGTCCGTCACCTCGATGACCAGGGTGTCGCCTTCCCAACGGGCCACCGATTGGCCCATCCACGACGGCGCGGGGGCCGGCCCCGGATCCTCCATCAGGATGTTCCGGTTCGCGCTCGCGAACTGGTAGACGAACTCGATCTGGTTCGGGGACTGGAAGATCTGGAACGGCTGCGGGAGGTAGTTCGCCCGGGGGATCCCCGGCAGGAAGCACTTCACCTCGGGATCCAGTCCGCTCCAGTTCGCGCGGTTGGCGTCGCGCTTCGCGAGCGCCTCGGGCCTGTACGGCAGCTTGCCGCCGTCCACCACGCCGAGGCTCGGCGGGACGGCCGCGGTCGCGCCCATGTAGAGCGTCGGGATGCTCGGCACCGGCCCCATGGGACCGTCGCGGAGTTGTACCGAGGCGCGGGCCATGTGCCGCTCGAGGTCCCAGTTGGCCTCGTTCAGGGCCTGCCAGACGCCGTTGAGGTCGGGATGCACGCCGCCGGGTCCCCGGGGCGCCTGCCACTCGGAGGGCTCCTGCGCCGGTGCGCAGCCGAGACATGCGAGGAGGACGAGTGCGGGGATGCTTCTGGTCATGCGGCCCTCACTCCTCCTCGGATTCCGGCGTCCCGTGCTCCGCGATCCACTTGCGCTCCAGCGCCCGCGCGCCGGACAGCGTGTTCGCCATCGAGTAGTTGCCTTCGTGGCAAGCGTACTCGTACATGGGGTAGTCGCTCCTGTGCCACGGGAACTCGCCGGAGTAGGGCGCCACGTAGTCGGGGTCGTGCACCGTGAATCCGTAGAGGAGGCTGTCGCCGTCGATGGGGCTGAAACGTTCGATGACCTTGAGCCCTTCTCTCGGCGGATGCGGGGCGTTGAAGTCGATGAAGTTCGTCGTCTCGACGACGAGCGTGTCGCCTTCCCACCAGCCGATGGCGTCGCCGCCGAAGGAGCGCATGTCCTCGGGGAGGTGCTCGGAGTTCAGGCGCACGATGCGCGGCCAGTGCATCCATTCGGTGACGATGAGCACCTGGTCGTCGTTCTGCACGATCGTCTTGGTGTTGTTGTAGACGACCGGCTGCGACGGCACGGTGAGGCCCATGTACAGACACCGATCGCCCACCGACTGCGCTTCCGGGTTGTCGTAGGGGTCGGTGCCGTCCTCGAGCCACCATGCCTCGCCGGGGTATTTGGCCTTGTAGTACGGCAGCAGCGTCGCCCGGCGCGCCTTGCCGGCCTCGGAGACCTCCGGGATCCGGCCGTCTGGCGGGTCGACGATCACCGACGAGGGGTACTGGCCGTCGATCCGGTACAGGTCGCACTGCTTCCCCCCGCAGTCGAACCAGTGATAGTCGTAGCTGCCGGGCGCGAAGCCGCCGGGGCGGTCGACGCCGCGGTCACGCGCCTCCCCGGTGGGCGCCTCGAGGGCGGCGCGGTCCGGGTCGAGGGGCGCCGCGGCCTGCTCCACGCGGCCGTAGGAGGTGTTCTTGATCTCCGCGACCTCCTCCGCGGTGAAGTGCCTCCGTTCGCCCAGGTCGGGGTTGCGCTGCCAGGGCGTGAGGGTCGTGATGTCGTAGGTGCCGGAGAAGTCGGGCTTGCCGTCGTCCATGCGCGGCGCCTCGGCGATGGCGCCGGCGCCGGCCAGCAGGACGGCCAAGCCCGCCAGCAGCGCGGTGAGGGAGTGTCGTTGCATCGCTCCTTGCCCCGTCGTCACGTACGTTTCGTCGGACGCTACGCTCGCGTCCCGGTGGAGTCAACGGTTGGCAGGATGCCTTGGACGTGTACCCGAACAGGGGCGTTGGCATCAACGACGCACGGCGTTGCACCGCGCCGTGGTGGGGTGGGCTCCCGAACCCCCGAAGTCGATCGCCGACGGCGGCGAGGCGCCGTCGGGCGCCCCTGCCGCCGCCGGGGGCTCAGCGATTCACGCCGGCCGCGGCTCGTCTCGTGCCGGAGGACAGGTTGACGATTCGCCCGTCGCGGCTTGCGGCGAGGTTCATCAGCAAGACGGGCCGGTCGGATTCGACCTCGAGGCGCCAGTTGCCGGCGCCGTCGCCCAGCGCGCCGTCGAGCGCGCCCCGCAGCGCCCGGCCGGTCTCCAGTTCCGCGGCCTCCACGACTCTCGACTCGCCCGCGTCCACGGTCAGCCACACGACATCGCGGGACGGGTTGCCGCCGTCGTCCCTGCCGCGGATCAACACCCGCGCGGGAAGCGGCCCCGGATTCACGATCCGCAGTTGGCCCGCCTGGTCGGCGCCGCCCGCCGGATTGAACATCGGCAACTCGTGGGTTCGCCCCGATGCGTCCGCCACGTCGTGCACGGGCGCCAGAGCGCCCGCGGGCGTGCGCACGTACGCCAGCACCCCGACGCCCGGTGGGCCCGCAATGTCCAGCCGCCAGTCGCCCGTCCCCGACCCGGTGCGCCCGGACAGCCCCCCGGAGGCGTTGCCGATCTCCATATCCCGGGAGTTCAGATGCGCCGCCTCGCCCGCGCCCAGTGCGAGCGTCAGCGGCTCGTAGTACCTTCCGGTCCCGTCGTGGGCTCGCACGCGCACCACGGCGTCGGTCGCCGTATCGTTCACGATGCGCACCAGGCCCTGCCGGCCCAGCGGGTCGGAGGCCGAGGGGAAGTAGGGCACCGTGTGTACTTCTCCGGAGCGCAGTGCCGGAGAAGCGCCGCTCGACAGGTTCGTCAGATGCCCGCCGCCGCTCCGAAGCAGGTTCATGACGGCCAGGTCGCCCCCCGAGGCGATGTTCAGCCGCCACATCCCCCGGCCGTCGCCGAGCGCGCCCCGCAGTCCGGCAGCGCCGCCTTCGAGTTCGGCCGCGGTGAGAAGGACGGACGCGCCCGCGGGAATGGCCAGCGATACCTCGCCGCTTGTCGCGCCGCCGTCGTCCGTGCCGGCAATGTGCGCCGCAAGCGCCTCGCCTCCCCGGTTGATCAGCCGCAGCAGGCCCGTCTGGCCCGGGGCGCCCGGATCGTGCGCCTGGGCGAAGGTCGATACGCGGTGCACCCCGCGCTCCGCCTCCGCGATGGCGCGCATGGGCGCGAGCAGGCCGTCGTGCGCGCGCACGTAGGGCAGCACCTCGATGTCCCGTTCGCTCGACACATCCAGGCGCCAGTCGCCCGTGGCCGCGCCGAGGTAACCGCTCAGCCCCTTGGCGGCGTTGCCCTGCTCGAGATCCCGGGTGGTCAGATGGATCGATTCGCCGGGGCCGACATGAAGCGTGACCGGGGGCGGGCTCCAGCCGCTGTCGTCGGTGGCCCGGATGTTCACCGAGCCGCCTTGCGGGGAGGCATTGACGAAGCGCACCACGCCTTCATGGGCCGAATTGGAGGAGCTCGGCAGCAGCGGGGCGAACGACTGGCCGCTTTCCTTCTCAAGGCACTGAAGCACCTTGCGCACCGGCGTCCAGCCGGACCACACGGTCTCGCCCCGTTCGGCCTCCTCCACGGTATAGGCACTCGAAGGCTTCGATGTGGAACCGACCCAGTCCGGCATCGTCTGGTCGCCGCGGTCCTCGTGATAGGCGATCAGCACGCGATACCAGTTCGCTCCGTAGTTCGGAGACCGGTAGGCGTTGCTGTCGTAATAGCCAGCCACCGTATCCCACTGGGAAACACTCACGCACGCGCCCAGGGTCTTCGCCGGCGGAGGCTCGTCGTCATCGCGCACCGTGACCGAAGCCGTATGGTTCGATGACGCCACGGTGTAGCCCGCGCCGCTATCGATGCTTACGCTCACCGAGCCGTCGGACTCGTCGGCGCCGTCGTTGACGGTGGCGACCGCGAGACTGGACGTTGCCGAGCTTGCGGCGAGGGTGACGGTGCGGGCGCCGGCGCCGGGCGAATCCAGATAATCGCCGGACTGGCTTACGGTCACGCTGACCGTCACGTCGGAAGCGGGCGCCGGGTTGGCGTGGATCGTGAACGATGCGCTGGCGCCTTCATCCACGGCCGAGCCTGGCGACAGGCTCAGCTCGGGAATGGGATCGGGCTCCGGCTCCGCGCTCTGTCTCGACTCCAGATCGGTCAGGGCCTCCACGATCGGGTTCCAGCGGCTGGCGGAATAGGTGTCCGCCATGTCCTGGGCCTCGTCGGCCGTCATGGGCGTGTAGCCTTCGGCAATGGCGTCCTCGTCCCCCAGCCCGGCCAGCGCGCGCTTCCAGCGGCTGACATGGTCGTCCCCGTGCTGGGTTTCTTCCGCATACCCCCGCACCGTGTCCTTCAGGGCGCTGTAGTCGGGCTGTTGCGGCGTATTGCCGGTTCCCGCGTCCACGTTGTCCGTGGAACCGCCGCCGCGGATCGAATCGCCGCCGCCCGACGGAGCCACGTCGATGGTGGCGGTGCCGGCCAGATTGTCGAGTACTTGCGCGTCGCCGTATTCGTCCTCGTAGGCCGGAGTGACGGTAACAGTGAGCGTCATGGCTTCGGCGGCGTCGTGCTGGAAGGTCCACTCGGTGTCCGTCCAGTCCAACGCGACGCCCTGCACGTAGTTGTCTTCATCCACCAGGGTGCTGGTGGTCTCGTATTCCACCTCGTAGCTCGTGGCGTGCTCCACCGCATCCCAGGTCACTTTTGCGTTGGCGGCGTCCACGGCCGTCACCTGGACGTTGGATACAGTCTCCGAGGGCGCAGGCGGCGCCACGGCCTGTTGCTCCTCGGCCCGCTGGCCGCCGCCCGGCTGGCCCCTGATCGTGAAGTCGACGCCCGGCGCCCTGTCGTTCGTCGCGTTGTAGGCGCCCTCCACGCCCATGTAGTCGGGCGTCCCGGCGATGAACACCCGGAAGCGCTCGTCGCCTTCGGCCACGCCGTCGCTTGATATCGGAATCCACATCTCGGCGGAGAAGCCCATGCCGAGCACCCCCACGTTGTAGTAGTCGGTTTTCGTGGCCACATCCCGCCTCAGGAACCCGACGAACGCATCGTGGCCGCGGTGGGCTTCGCCGAGGTCGTCGAAGTCGGTGGTGAGGTGCTGCACGCCGACGGTGACGTTGTGCGGGTCGTAGGGCCTTCCCGCATTCCGTTTCCGTCCCGCCTTGCCGTCCAGCAGCACCAACACCCTGCCCCCCTCCTCGACGATGCTGCCGTCCAGCCGCACGGTCGTCGCGCCATTGACCACACGGGTGGTCGTGGCATTGGTCGACCCGCCCGACACGTTCATGTAGGTGTAGCGGCTGGCCGAGCCGTCGTTCACGAAGACCTTCGCGCTGTCCGCGCCCGCCACCGCTTCGGCGCCCGAGACGCCCGAGACGTTCGTCAGTTTGAACTCGGCCGTCTTCACGGCCGATTCCCAACGGTCCACGCTGTTGGCCGCGGGTCTCAGCCGGAGAGTGATGTTTCGCGGGGCGTTCGGGCCGGTGATCGTCAGCGTGCCGCTCGTGACGCCGCTGGCCACCGCGCGGGTGACCGACACGCCATCGTGAGATTCGTTCACCGCGCCGAGACCAATGTCGATGCGGTAGTCGACCGTCAGGGTCTCGCCCGATTCCAGGGCGCGCGCCAGACGCAGCTCCACCCCCGCCCAGTCGCCGCCCCCTTCGCGGCCGATCGCATCGGAGGGGTGTACGGACACGTCCGGGGGAGGCTCATTGACAGTCACGCTGAAGGCGTTGTCGGTGTTGTGCGGGTCCGCGCCGCCGCCGACGTTGGTGCCAAGGCTGGAGTCGTCGAAGTCGGTGTTGGCGCCGAGCGCGATGTCGAAGGTTTCGTTATGGTCCGCCGTGCCGTCGTCCACCGCGGTCAGTTCCAGCGTCGCGGTCCGCGCGCCCGCGCCGGAGAAGCGGACGACGCTCCCGATGCGCCGGGCGACCCCGGTGTTGACCGCGCCCGGTTTCAGCGCAAGGCTCCAATCGTCGGCGGTGACGTTCGTGCCGCCGATCGAAAGCGGCACGTCTATGGTCTCGCCCGCCACCAGCGCACGGCCCAGTGTCACCGTAAACTCGATCTTGCCGCCCTCGGTCACCGCGCCCGAACCCACCCGCGCAAGGCTCACCTCCGTCGGGTCGTCGTCGGTGATTGTGAAGGTGGTGGTGCAATAGAAATTGTTAGTGCAATTGGAGGCGTTTGCGTCAAACGGGTTTCCTACACTCGTGGCCCAACCGATGGTGAAAGTCTCGTCCGGTTCGTCCACGGTGTCCGCGCAGACTGTGAAGGTATCATGAGTGTGCGTACTCTGCCCTGCAGTAATTGTGATGCCATTGTCACTCCGGTCCACCACGAAGTCGTCGCCGACAGCACAGGATATGGACCCATTTGTTTCCCGCCCGCTCGCAGTTCCCCCAGAAACTATCTCCGGTGTCGCGTAGTCACCATCACCTCCGGGACCCGTGAAGGTCATGGACACACGGGTGTGCGTTGCCGGTTCAGCGACTGTCTGGGTAGCCGGGACGGAGACGGTTTGTGCGGCGGCTGGAACGGCGAGGGCGCAGAGCAGCATGGCCGCCAGGGAACCGCTCCAAAGGCATCGGCCGGCACGGCGAAAGCCCGCGAGGACGCGGGAGGCAGGAAGATCGAGTCTGCTGGAGGGAGAAGCGGGCCGGCGTTCGCCGAGACGGCAGGGGGCGGAAGGCTCAGGCGGAGAGGCGGATAGCCCTAAGTGGCCGCTCCATGAAGACCCAAGTAGCGGGCTCGGCTCGGCTCGGCTCGGCTCGGCTCGGCTCGGCTCGGCTCGGCTCGGCTCGGCTCGGCTCGGCTCGGCTCGGCTCGGCTCGGCTCGGCTCGGCTCGGCTCGGCTCGGCTCGGCTCGGCTCGGCTCGGCTCGGCTCGGCTCGGCTCGGCTCGGCTCGGCTCGGCTCGGCGGAGCATTGTATCGAATGGCCGTTTTTCGGATGTCAAGGGAAATCTGCGGGCTTCGCGAACAAACCGCGCAATCAATTCAATCGTTCCCGCCGCCATGGTTTCCTCCTCTCATCGACTCCGGCGTCGGCGCGCAACCGGCAACTCGCGGCTTGCGATCAAGCGCCTACGGGCTGAGGGCTCGTCAAATGAGGCCCCGTCCGGCCCGGAAGGACTCGATCCGCTCACCATGCCATCCCCGAATCGGCTTCCAGACCCCGATGGGGAGCAGCGCAACGCATGAGCCATCTCACGCAAGTATAGTGCTTCAGCACCGCCTCGATGGCCGCCGGATCGGCGCCCGCAACTGCGCGATCCAGCGGACGAGATGGTGTTGGAGACCGCCATCAACGGGAACGCCGACACGCTGGTCACATTCAACCTCCGGGACTACGGCGACACGCCGCACCGTTTTGGCATCGAACTGATCCGCCCCCGGGAGGCATTGAGGAGGATTCGGCAATGAAGCAGACGAGTACCTACCCGCTCCGCCTACCCGCTTCGCTGAAGGCGGCGGTGGCCGAGATCAGTCGGGAAGAGGGCACGAGCATCAATCAGTTCGTTGCGATGGCCGTCGCCGAGAAGGTCTCCGCCATGAAAACGGCGGAGTTCTTCGCGCTGCGGCGTGACGAAGCGGATGTCGATGCCGCATTGCGCATCCTGCGCCGCGATGGCGGCGCGCCGGCGGACCCTGGCGATGCGGTCCCCGAGGAACTTGACTGACGCCGGGAACAACCGGGGTCCTGCGCCGAGCGCGGGTTGGCGCTCACCCGGGACTCAGCCGGCCGCGGGATCGAGGCGGACGATGTCTCGCTCCGGCGGGAAACCCATGAGGAACCGAACGACGAAGCCCAGCGGGAACTCCGCGGCGATCCGGTCGAACTCCTCACCTTCGACGGCCACCGCCATGTACTCGGCGGCTACGCCATCGATCTCGACCGTGACCCGGGGATTGACCATCAGCTCGTGGTACCAGCCGCGGGGCCAGTGGTGGGCCGAGACGTAGGTACTGCCGTTTTCCGACTCGAACCGCGCCAACCTGCGTACCCGGGCTTCGCCCCTGCCGTCCGTCGTCGTGATGTCCAGCATCGGAATCCCGGCTTCCTCGAAGCTGGGTTGCATGTACCCGAGATAGACGAACTCGAACAGTAGAACGAAAACCACGTAGATCCCGAACAGGACTCCCAACCACTTCAGTACCTTCATCAGCTAGTTGCTCCAGTACGCAAACTCATCGCCCGGCTGGTCCTCCTGCGACAGGTCGCGGTCGACGTTGACGACCGTCGTCACGGTCCAGGGCCAGCGCGGCTCGGCCTGCTCGCCGTTGTGGGCCTCAAGCACGCCGCGCAGCCGATCGGCGACTTCCGGGTGCTCTGCCAGGAGATCGGTCCACTCCCCTTCGCCGGTGAGGTCGAACAGCCATTCCTTGCGGGGCAGGCCCCGTGGTGCACTCACCACCAGCTTCCAACGCGCATCCCGAACCGCCTGCGCGGCGCCGCTGCGGAAGAAGAGGTAGTCGTGTGGCGCCGCCGTCGTGTCGACGCCGGTCACGAATCCCGTCAAGTCGACGCCGTCCATCACCCGGTCCGTCGGCAGGTCGGCGCCGGCCGCAGCCGCGGCGGTGGCAAACATGTCGAAGTGATGAACCGGCGCATCATAGGTCGCACCGGCGGGCAGTCTCGCCGGCCAACGCGCCAGGAAGGGGACCCGGATGCCGCCCTCGAACAGGGTGATCTTCCAGCCTCGGTACGGGTCGTTCACATCCGGCAGGCCGATGTAGCCGGCGCCGCCGTTGTCGGACGTGAACATCACCAGCGTGTTCTCGTCCAGGCCATTGGCCTTGAGGGCCTCCATCACCCTGCCCACGCCCCGGTCGAGGGACCGGATCATTGCGGCGTACACCCGTTCGCGGTGCAGTTCGATACCCGACAGCGCTTCATAGTCTTCCCGGGTCGCCTGCAGCGGCGTGTGGGGCGCCCAGTGCGCCAGGTACAGGAAGAAGGGACGATCCCTGTTGGCCTCGATGACCTTGACCGCCTCGTCCGTGTAGTAATCCGTGAGGTACTTCGGCGGCTCGAACAGGGGGCCGCCGTTGAAACTGGCGGCGAAGCTCAGGACGGCCCAGAGAAACCGGTCGATCGGGTCGAAGTCCTGCCTTGCCTGGATCACATCCTCGTCGTCGCGCCGTCCGTACAGGCCACTGGCCATCAGCAGGCTTTCGGCGAATCCCTGGTGATGGGCGGCCATGCCGTTGGCGCCCCCCAGGTGCCACTTGCCGATGTGCGCCGTGTGATAGCCCCGTTCGGCCAGCAGTTCGGCCAGGGTGATCTCCGAGGGTGGCATGCCCATCTCGCTGAAGCCGAGGCTGGACGCCTCGGGGTTCGGCACCGCGGCCGGCAGTAGCGGCCGGTCCATCGTGCCGCCGACCAGGCTGACGATGGGCATGAAGCCTGAGGGCGTGGGCGTGAACTCGAAACCAAAGCGGGTGCCGTAGCGCCCGGACATCAGTGCCGCCCGCGAGGGCGCGCAGGTCGCGTTGGCGGCGTAGCCCTGCGAGAAGGTCACTCCCCCTGCCGCCAGCGCATCGATGTGCGGGGTCGGGACAGTCGGGTTCGCGCCGTTCATGGATACATCGTTCCATCCCAGGTCATCGGCCAGTATCAGTACGATGTTGGGCGGGCGACTGGCGGGGTCGCGCCCCTCGCTATCCACGCCGGTGGACCAGTTGATCTCCCGTGTCGGGCCGATGTCCTGCTGGGAGGTGGTCATGAGACCGATGCCGAAGAGGGCGATCTCCGCCCTGAAAATCCAGCCGGCGCCCAGCAGCACGACCAGCGCCAACGCAACTCCCGCAATCCACTTCATTTCTTTCCGGCCCGCTCCGGTGGGGTCGTGATTCTGGCACATGGCGTGCGGATCGCCCTTGTCCGGGCGCGGAAGCAGCGCCGCTGGGGCCGGCGGGCGCGTTGCTGCCTCCGTAGTACACTCGGGCGACGAGGGGACAAGAGGGAAAGAGAATGACGACGGCCTCAGCGCAAATCCGCGCCAAGCTCGATCATCCGCTGATCGACGGCGACTCGCACATCATCGAATACACGCCGGTCCTGATGGACTTCATCAAGGCCGCGGGCGGCGAGGACGCCGTCACCGATTTCGCCACCCACATGCGGGGCGGGCGTAGCGGCCCCGGCTGGTACCAGATGAACTGGGAAGAGCGGAAGGACAACCGGGCGATCCGCGGACCGTGGTGGGCGTTGCCGACGAAGAACACGCTGGACCGCTGCACCGCGATGCTGCCGAAGCTCTACCACGAGCGGATGGACGACTTCGGGCTCGATTACGCGGTCCTGTATCCGACCACGGGGCTGTTCTTCCACGGCATCCCCGACGACGAGTTCCGCCAACTGGTCTGCCATGCGTACAACGAGTACGCGGCCGCGGCGTACGCCGAGTACGGCGATCGCATGACGGTGGCGGCGGCGGTGCCGCTGCACACCCCGGAAGAGGGCATCCGGGAGCTGGAGCACGCCCGGGCCCTCGGGCTCAAGGTGGCGATGATCCCGTCCTACGTCCGCCGGCCGGTCCCGCGGGTGGCGCGGGAGTATCCGGAGCTGGCGAACGAGGTGTTCTGGCTCGACAACCTGTCCGTCGACAGCGAGCACGACTACGACCCGTTCTGGGCGCGGTGCGTGGAACTCGGGTTCCCGGTGGCCGCGCACTCCGGCGGCATGGGATTCCACGAACGCAGTTCCATTTCGAACTACATGCACAACCATATGGGGCACTTTGCCGCGGCCGGCGAGGTGCTGGCCAAGAGCCTGCTGATGGGAGGCGTGACGTATCGCTTCCCCGACCTGCGGGTCGCCCTGCTCGAGGGCGGCGTCGTCAGCGGGACGCGCTTGTACGCGGACATCGTCGGCCGTTGGAAGAAACGCAACGTGCAGGCCCTCGAGAACCTGAACCCGGCCAACATCGACCTGGAGCAGGCGAAGGGGCTCTTCGAGCGGTACGGCGACGGAGGCACCCGGGCGACGCTCGAGCAGCTGCCGCGCGCGCTCGGCATGGACGGGCATGACATTCCGCCGGAGGTGCGGGACGACTTCGCCGCCATGGGCGTCTCGAAGGCGGAAGACATCCCGGAACGCTTCATCCCGAACTTCTACTTCGGCTGCGAGTCCGACGATCCGCACGCGTGCTTCGCGTTCAACCGCAAGGCCAACCCGTTCGGCGAGCAGGTGCGGGCGATCATGAGCTTCGACCTCGGGCACTGGGACGTGACGGACATGGGGCACGCCGCCGCCGAAGCGTACGAGCAGTTGGAGTACGACTTGATCGACGAGGCGGACTTCCGCAACTTCGCCTTCACCCATTCCGTGCAGTTGTACGGCGGGCCGAACTCGGACTTCTTCAAGGGCACGCGCATCGAGGACGAGGCGCGGGTCGAGCTGGCGGCGTAATCCGTCGCGCGGGCTCCCGATGCCCGGGAGCCTTCAGCCGGGGAAGCTCCCTCGGCCGCTGACGCGTAAGGAAGTGTTGGCGTTCCCCCCTTCGGCTGCAGGTGTGGAACTTCGACGAACTGCGCCTCGTCGCGGACACGGCCCATGAACTCGACACGCCCGTCGTCGGGCATTGCCGGGGCGCCACCAGCGTGCGCAACATCGCCCGGGCCGGCTTCGACCTGATCCTGCACGCGACGTACATGGACGAGGAGGCCCTCGAAGCCGTCATCGAGGCGCGGGTGCCCATCGTCCCGACCTTCACCTTCCAGGCGAACCTCGCCGACCACGGGGAGGCGGTCCGCGCGTCGCCGGGCCTGCAGGAGATCTTCCGGCGGGAGATCGAGGACAGCGCGGCGATGCTGAAGCGCGCCCGCAGCGAGGGCGTACCGCTGCTGTGCGGGACGGAGAGCGGCTTCTCGCCGACCCCGTACGGGGACTGGCACTATCGGGAACTCGAGACATTCGTCCGGGACCTCGACTTCACGCCGCTGGAGGCGATCCGGGCCGGCACGAGCGCCTGCGCCCTGGCGTTGCGGCTCGACGGGGAGACCGGAGCGGTCGAGGCGGGGCGCCTCGCGGATCTCGTGATCGTCGACGGGGACCCGTCCGAGGACGTGACCGTCCTGGTCGACCGGTCACGGATCCGGGAAGTTCTGATCGGCGGCCGCCGCATGCCTCTCGGCCCCATCGAACCGGAACGCGGCGACCCGCCCGGCTGGCGCGTCAGCACGCACAGCGACGGGATCCTGAACTACGACTTCGTCAGTCGATGACTTCGCCGCCGTCCACGACGTGGGTGGCGCCGGTCACGAAGCTCGCGAGCTCCGAGGCGAGATACAGCACCGGGCCGGCGATTTCGCTGGGGTCGGCGATGCGGCGCTGCGCCTTGGCGTCCTTCGCGAGAATCTCGTAGCCCGCCTCCACGGTGTCGGCGAAGCTGAGCGCCAGGCCGCGCAGCATGTCCGTGTCGACGCCCCCCGGAACGACCGCGTTGACGCGAATCTTCGCCCTGCCGAACTCGAGCGCATGGGAACGGGTCAGGCTGATGACGCCGGCCTTCGACGCCGAGTAGGGCGAGCCGTACGGGCTACCGACCAGCCCCAGCACCGAAGAGACGTTGATGATGTTGCCGCGCGACTCTCGCAGATGCGGGACCGCGTGCTTGGTCATGAAGAAGACGCCCTTGAGATTGATGTCGACGACCCGGTCCCAGTCCGCCTCCTCGGTCTTCTCCACGGGCCCGCCGCCTCCGACGCCGGCGTTGTTGACGAGCACGTCGAGCCCGCCGAGCCCGCCGACGGCGGCGTCGACGATCGACTTGCAGGCCGCTTCGGGCCCGACGGAGCCCGGTGCCGCGACGACGCGGTCGCCGCCGTCGAGTTCGGCGACCGCCTTCCCGGTGGTCTCCCCGGTGCTGCCGTTGACCGCGACGCGCGCGCCGGCGTCGAGGAAGGCTTCGACGATCGCCCGGCCGATGCCGCGAGTGCCGCCGGTGACGAGGACGCGTTTGTCGGTGAAGTCGAGTTGCATGAGGTCTCCTTTTGGGGGGTGTTGATTCGGAGCTTCGGTCGCGTCGTCGGTCCCTGTCATGTCCAGCGAGTCGTTCGCGAACCTGACGTTTGAAGGGTACTACACGCATGTCTATGGCATCCGCGTCAACTCGATCACGCCGGGGTTCATCGGCGCGGGTGGCTGCTCGGTTCTACCGGGATCCCGCGACACGCGAGTCGCGCGGCAACGCGGTACCCCTCGAAGGGATCGGCTCGGCGGACGACGTGGCGGAGTGCCCGATGTTCCTGGCGTCGGACGCGGCGGGGTACGTCTCCCGGCCAGAACAATGGTCATCGACGGGGCGTGATCAACAGCGTGCTAATGTAGTTTGCTGCGCGAGTGACGGCACCGCTACAGATGCCGGCGTGAGCCTGCCGAACCTCTTGGCTCGCGATGGTCACTATGCCGCTCCCGCGGGTCGATCGCCGGCGGTCGGATCGCGGCGGTGCTTCCACAGACGCACGACGAAACGGCTTTCTTCCTCGACGAGATCGGGATCCGTGCCGTTGTGCGCTGCCATGCTTGCGACGATCTTGCGCGGCACGCCCAGACCGGTTGCCTCGACATACCGGTAGTCCCGCAACACCTCCTTGATCAGCTCGTTGCGGGAAGCGCGGTAGCCTGCGCGCATCTTCTCCACGGTGACGGTGTTCGGCAATCGGCCGGGGGAGATGATCTCCAGCCGGTCCGAGTAGATCGAGAGTTCGATGTCCATCACGCTGATGGTGTAGTCGCGGTGCGCGACGGCGTTCACGATGGCCTCGCGAACGGCCTCGATCGGATAGTCCCAACGCTCCACGCGCCTGCCGCCACTGTCTATCGAGGCTTCGATCTCGATGTTGCGGCGTACGAAATCCATCGCTTGCCCGATGACCCCGTCTTCAACGGCGTTGTCGGCTTCCGAAAAGGAAACCGGCAACTCCGACTGAAGGTGCCCGGGTTCGGTGCTCGGGGCCGGGTACAGGGAAACCGCGGGGCCCCGCAGGGTTGCCCGCGCCCTGGCGTCGTAGTCCTTTTCGGTCCCGGTGTAGGCGGCCGCGCTGATTCCGGCCTGAGGTAGGTGTCTTTGGGGCCGCGGGCCAAAGAGCAGCATTCCGCCTGCACTGGGCATCGCGCGTCCGCGATCCACTTGCATGAGCTCGGTGTTGACGAGCAGCCGGGTCCATGCCGCGTGGTCGTGGGCAGCGGGGCAGGACTGCCTGCGCATGTCGCGGAAGTAGTTCACCAGCCTGCGCATGTCCAAGTCTTCGAGGCCGGTGCCTGGAACGGGCTTGCGGTCGTATTGCAGGCGTCCCGACTGCATGTACAGGCGTGCTTCTTCTTCGTCGGTTGCATCGCGTGACGTCGTACCGGCACGGATCTGCGTAACCCATGCCGAACCACGCTTATACTTGTAGGGCTTGTCGGGTGCGTCGGCGGGAACGGAGACGATCCCTACCGTTGTGGAATCGGTCCAGGAGACGGTTTCCCAGAACGGGGTGGCCGACGGCCGTAGATGGGTCCGCGCTGCCTCCATCACCCATTCCTCGCTTTTCCCGGGCTCCCGGGTCAGGCCGGAGACGCCGCCATCCGCCTCGACGCCCAGCAGGATACGGCCACCCTCGAGATTGAGCAGCGCGGCCATTTCCTTGGCCAGGCTTCGCGGCGTCACGTCGTCGCGTTTGAACTCGACGCCCGAGTTTTCGCCGTTCCGAATCAGTTCGGCGAGCTCAGTTCGGTTCATTCAATCCGTCCTGTCCCGCAACGGTGGTGAGGCCGCAATTTTAGCGTTCGGAGGTTGCTTGGCGACCGTGCCGGGTCGCGGTCCGGGGAATGCCTGTGGGCGCATGGGCTAGCGCTAGCGTTTTAGGCGTATCCCAGCCGCCGAAGTTCGTGCCGTACGCGAGCCGGTCCTGTCCGACGGTCTCGATCAAGAGGTCGAGCGCCCCCTGTCCCTCGACCTGCGCATCGAACCAGAGCTTGCGCACCTCGCGGAACTCGCCGACGCGGAACGACGAGGAACCGCGGCTGTCCACGATGAGTTCCGGCCCATGCCTGCCCGCCGCGCCGAACCCGGCCTCGAGGACGGCGTGGGCGTGGACGTCGATGACCCGGTGTGGCGCGTGCATCGCGGCTAGCGTAGGCTCCCCGGCTCGCCCGTGTCGAGCGACACGAACAGCCCGGAGGAGAACCATGCCCAGGTACGTGATCGAGAGAGACATCCCGGAGATCGGATCGGCCGAGCGCGACGCGCTGCGCGAGGCGTCCCAGAAGTCGAACGGCGTGCTGGCCGAGATGAAGGCCGAGAACAAGAACATCCAGTGGGAGCACTCCTACGTCGCCGGCGACAAGACGTTCTGCATCTACATCGCAGACGACCCCGCCCTGATCGACGAGCACGCGGAGCGCAGCGGCTTCCCGGCGAGCGTGGTCACGCCGGTCAAGCGCATGATCGATCCGGTGACGGCCGAGGCCGACTGACCCCCGGGCAGAAGGGTAGAAGACATGGGAGCAGGTGGACGTCGCGATTCGCCTGGCGGGCAAGGTGCTCGATCCGGTGGGGTACCGACGCGGGGTCGACGAGGCGCGACAGTTCTACCGGTCCCGTACGGCCCGGCTCCGGGACCTGCGCGGCGGCCGCGGCCTCACTGAGCAGAGCGCATGGTCGAGCTTCCGCAAACGAACATGCGATCGGCGGAGCGCTTGTACATCGTGCGCCAGCGGGAAGCACTGGACGATCGTCTCCAGCCCGCACCCGGGAAACTCCCGCTCCGGGGCTGAAAATGGCTGATCAACTTGACTCCCGGCCTGTGTTCACCATCGTCATGGGGTGCAACGGCTCTGGCAAGAGCGCCTGGAAGCGCGCCAACTACGACCGGTTGCCAGACCGGTACTTTGACCAGGATTCCATTGCGGGCGGCATCGGGGATTGGGATAGCGAGGATGCGCGGCAGCGCACACGTCGGTACGTCGACGAGGAAGTCGGCACGGCGCTCCAGGCACGCATGAGCTTCGGTATCGAGAGCACCTATTCTGGCCGGCCCGGCCGGGAGATGGTCGAGCGGGTGCGGCGTGCCCACTACCGCATCGAGGGCATCTACATCGGCACGGAGTCCCCCGAGATCAACGTGGCGCGGATCGAGCGGCGGGTACTGGAGCACACCGGGCACCGGGTGGATCCCGGGCGGGTGCCGGAGCGTTACCGCTATTCGCTGTCGAATCTGCGTCGTACCGTCGAGCAGTTTGACCAACTGGAAGTGCTCGACAACTCGCGCCCGGACTCGCTGGGGATTCCGCAACCGGTCGAGCAGTGTGTGCTCGAACGCGGCGAGATCGTCTCGCGGCTGCCGGCCAACGAAATGGCGGCGTGGTGCGCGGAGTGGGTGCGTACCGTGGAGCAGTCGCGCGCCGAGAAGCAACGGCTGGCCGAGCGGCGGCAACGCCGGGAGGCCCAGGAGCGCGGCCGCGGGGGACGCTAGGACGCAACACGCGAGGTGGCCGGTATCCCCGCCTGTTCTATTGCAGGCGGGTGTCCTCGAGGATCGAGACAGGGTTCTGGGTTGCGATCAGCTTGCTCAAATCTGTTTCTCGTACCCCAGTTTCCTCAGATTGGCTCGATGCTGAGCTTCGGTCAGAGAGTATCTCGCCAAGAAGAACACGGCCATGGGAATCAACACGGCGGTAACGGCGATCTTGATCACCACGAACTTGTAGACCGCTACTTCCTTCGCCTCGGCGGTGGTTGCATCGTCGAATCCTGCCCAACTGATCATGAAGCCGGCGAGCAGGACGCCGACGCTCGCGATCAGCTTCGTGACGAGATTGCGGCCCACCAGGACAAGCCCGTCCGATCTCGGCCCGGTCGACGCCTGATGTTCCTCCACGACGTCGGCGAACATGGACACCACCAGTATCATGAAGAAGGTCCAGATCGCCCCGTTGAGGCAACCGTGAAACGCCCAGATCCACCACAGGGGACTCAGCACCCCGCCTCCGGCATCGGGTACCAGGGTGTAGCCAAAGTAGTAGTCCATGGCCATCAGCCCGATCAGTAGCTGGGAGACGAAAAAGCTCAGTCCGCTGGAAATCAGCACCAGGTTCCGCTTGCTTCTCCCCGTTGCGATACGCCAGGTCAGGACGGCGGCGATGGCGCCTCCGCCAAGTTGCAGGGGGGTCGCCCAAAACAGATCGCGGGGGTCGAACTGAAACAGGTGATTGTTCAAATAGACCTGATCGCTCGTCTGGATGCCGCCGTTGACGCTGATGAACAGGAACGCGATGAGCAAGGTCATCCAGTTGCGATTGGAAAGCAACGCCCTGATTTCTTTCGCCAGCATCGGAAAGGAAAAGTCGGAGACCTTTCCGGTCCGATCCAGCTCAAGCAGGTTGCTCTCGACCGCGCTGAGCCTCACCGTCCCCAGGTAAAGCGACCAACCCAGGAGGCAGCAGACCCAGAGGGCTGCCCAGGGATAAAGGTGTGCCTGATCCCAATCGGGCATCAGGAAGAGGATCGGACATACGCAGACGGCGGTTCCGGAGATCTCGAAGATCCGGTCGGTACCCAGTAGCTGGTTCCGTTTCGAATAGTCCTTGTACAGCTCCACGCCCAGAGCAAGTCTTGGTACCGCGAAGGCCGTATTGGCGACCTGGAATATGGACATCAGGACAGTCAGTTGCACGAACAGTATCCACTGTGCGTCTCCGGGGTGCAGGACGAAGAGAGCGAGGCAGGAGAGGGTCATCGGAGCGATGCCGACCAACATGAACGGTATTCGCCTGCCGTATTTCCCCTTGTGCCTGTCGGACCAGTAAGCGATGACAGGATCCGAAACGGCGTCGAAGACCACGCAAATGAATAGGGCGAGTCCCGCCAGGACGGCGGATAGCCCGAGAATCTGGTTGTAGTAGTAGAGCAGGAAGAGCGTGAGGAAGTCGCTCACGCCCATGAGGCCGAGACTGGGTACGCCCCACCAGTACATCTTCTTTTCCGTCCCGGGAGAAACGAACCCCAACGTCACCGCGGAGAGGGCGTTTCCGACTTCGCCGGTCAACGTGTCCAGGTTCTCGCGAGACTTCCTGGCCAGGAATCCTTGCAACATCGGCGAAGCTCCCAAGTCTTGGCCGGGACCGGGCTACCGGCCCGGCCGGTTTCGACGCACCCTCGTCGGTGCGAGAATCTCGGGAACCCGGCAGGGGATACGAGACGGAGAGTGGGAGTGACGATCGGGATCACGAGACGTAGCCTGATGGGTGCGCTGGCGGCAGCGGGCGTGCCGGCGTTGGCGATGGAGGTCGAAGACTTCCGCCGCCTGGGACTCGACAGGTCCTTCCTGGAGCTGGGCCTCGACGCCGAGGTGAACGGCCGCTCCAACATGGAGGCGCTCGACGCGCTGGACGTGCCGGGGGACCGGCAGTACCACCCGGGTCCCGAGGCGCATCCGGGGCCGGACGTTCCGCGCGGTACCGTGCGCGAGTTCCTCGGTTGGGACAGGACCCGGATCTACCGGGGGACTGTCCGTGACGTCTGGGTATACCTGCCGGAGCAGCTCGAGTCCGTGGCGGCGCCTTCGCTCATGGTGTTCCTGGATGGGGACTTGTACCTCGACCCGAAAGGCGCGGTGCGGGTCACGGCGGTGCTCGACTCGCTCATCCACGCGGGGGAACTGCCGCCGACGGTCGCGGTGTTCGTCATGCCGGGCCGGCGCCCGGGAATGACGGAGGACGAAGCCACGATCAATCGCAGCATGGAGTACGACGCCGTGACGGCTGCGCACGTGCGGTTCCTCGTCGACGAACTCCTGCCGTTCGTGGAGTCGGAGGCCGGCGTGCGGTTCGCGCAGGATCCGTCGAAGCGCCTGATCTGTGGCATATCGAGCGGTGGCATCTGCGCGTTCAACGCGGCCTGGCACGATCCGTCCGCGTTCGGCCGGGTGCTCTCTCACGTGGGGTCCTTCGTGAACATCCGGGGCGGCCACAACTATCCGTATCTCATCCGGTCGACGCCCAGGAAGCCCCTCCGGGTGTTCCTGCAGAGCGGGAAGCGAGACCTCGACATCATCTTCGGCAACTGGCCGCTCGCGAACCGGCTGATGGCCTCGGCGCTCGAGTACGCGGGGTACGAGACCGTTACGTCTTCGGCGAGGGCGGCCACAGCCTGTACCACGGCGGCGCGATCTTCGCCGACTCGTTGCGGTGGCTGATGCGCTGAGGCGTGCGGTCAGGACGGGTTCTAGCGCGACCTGACGGTCGCGTTGGGAGTTTCGCTGACGCGAAACTGCAAAGGCGCAAGCGCCTTAGCCAACCAGGTCGTTTACGCACTCACCGAACACCTGGTTGTGGAAGTCGATATCGTCCTCCGTGACTTCGGGCGAGATCAACGCGAAGAAGCCCGGCGGAACAAGGATGCCTCGATTGGCATAGAACGCATGGAAGTACATGCCCGTTTCGGCCAGTCCCTGGAGCCCCCTCCCTTCCACCCGCTGTTCGGCGAAGTTCCTGGGCACCGCCTGGGAGAAGCGGAGCACCACCCTGCAGCCGAGACAGTCCACGCGCCATGGCAGGCCGGCGGCCTTGATCACCCTGTCCATGCCAGCGGCCATCCGCTCCGCGCCGGACGTCATCCGCTCGTAAGCCGAGTCCGTCATGACATGCTCCAGGGTCGCTCTCAGTGCGGCGACCGCCAGCGCATTGCCGGACAACGTGGTCCCGATGCCCTGTACGAAGTTCTTCTCGAAGAGGGGCAGCGCCCTGTCGGCCACCTCCTGGCTGAGACCCATGACGGAGGCGGGGATGCCACTCGCAATCCCTTTCCCCAAGACGAAGATGTCCGGCTCGAGGTTCCAGAGACGCGTGAACCCTCCCGCGCCGGCAACGATGTTGTGGGTCTCGTCGATGAGGAGCAGCGTGCCGAAGCGGCGGGTCAGTTCCCGCAGTCCCTCATGAAAGCCTGGATCCGGCGGGTAAACGGACATCTGCGCTATCGCCGGCTCGGTCAGCACGCAGGCAACGTCCTCGGGGGACAGTGCCTTCTCCAACGCATCGAGGTCATTGAACTCGACTACGCGCGTCCTGGACTCAGGGTCAGGTAACGCCCCGATGCCATACGAGGCGCCGCCATAGGGATCGGTGATCATCCGGCCGTCCACGACGGTGACCAGCGTTTCGTCCACGGTGCCGTGATAGGAACCATTGAAGCAAAGGATCAGGTTCCGCTGGGTGATCTCGCGGGCGATCTTGATCGCGGTCCTGTTCGAATCGCTGGCCGTCATGTGGATCTGCCAGTACGGCAGACCGAAGCGGCGCGCCAGTTCCTCCCCGACCCAGATGGCGTCCGACGAGGGAAGCGTGAACATGACGCCTCGCTGCACGCGATCGGCTACGGCATCGGCGACGGCTTGCGGCGAGTGCCCGAATATCGCTCCGTGGTCGGCTCCAAGGAGGTCCAGGTAGCGATGACCGTCGGCGTCGGTCACGTAGGCTCCCCGGCCTTCCTCTATGAAGAGGGGAAGACGGCCCATGAAGTCGTTCATCCAGGAGTGGGGCACACCGGCGAACAGGGAGCCCTTCGCCCTCTCGTACAGTGCCACCGATTTCGGGCGTTCCGCGAGGTAGCGCGCCTCCTCACGCTGTTTCAGGACCTTGAGTCTTGAACTGTCGATCCTTGTCGTCATGCGACTGCGGAGGCTCCTAGTAGCGGACACTCACCTCGATGCCGAACGTCCGTGGGACCGGCCGCGTGGCTGCGAAGCCCGAGGCCACTCCCCTGGCTTTCAGGGCGCCGTCTTCATCCGTGAGGTTGGTGCCGAAGAGGTAGACGCCCAGGCGGTCGCTCTCGATGCCGAACCGCGCGTCGACCATCGTCATTGCATCGCCTGGCATGTTTGCGAGGTTGGTGAGGTCCTCCCGCTCTCCGGCATGTCGAATGCCCAGCCGCGCCATGCCGTTGAAGCCCTCGAAGGAGCCCGCAAGCGGCCAGCCGTAGTGTGCGTGCGCGTTGGCCATGAACTCGGCGACCTCGGGCAGGGTATCGCCTTCCATCAGGTCGGTGTTCGGGACATCCGCCTTCTGTTCGCTGTCCACCCAGCTCATTCCGGCATGCAGGGTCAGGTTGCCTGCGACATAGGTCGTTGCGAGATCGAGTCCCCGGATGTCCGCGCCGTCGGTGTTGACCTGCAGTACCAGCCCTCCCAGTCCAACGACGGGCACCGTTGTCGACAGGTCCTCCCAGTCGCTGTAGTAGACGGCGGCTTCAACGGTCCAGCGGCCTTCCGCAAGGGCCGCCTTGACACCCAGCTCGTAGGTCAGGATCGAATCGGCATCCAGAACCAGCTCGTAGGGAACCGGGAGCCCGAGGGTGTCGATCAGGAAAATCGCGTCGGTGAAGTTCGGCACGGCGCTGCGGGCTCCTTTCGCCACGCTGCCGTAGAACATGGCGGAGTCATCGGGCTGGTAGCTGAGGCTGAAACGCGGCAGCACGTAGTCGGCGTCGATTTCCGCTTCGATCAGCGTCTGGGTATCGAAGTTGTGGAGGTCCTCCTGGGAAAAGCGCAACCCCAGGGCGGCGGCCCACTCGTCCGACAGGCTGTATTCGACTTCGCCGAAAACGGCGCGGACTTCGTTGTTCTGGAGGGTCACCGTATCGACGATCGGAATGCCTCCGGCAACGAACTTCAGGCCGAAAGGAACCTCCGCGTCTCTCGAATAAATGCCGGCGGTGTAGGTGAAGCGGTCTGCCGTCCCGGAGTAACGCAGCTCATGGGTGTCTATCTCTGCACCGATGTTCGCGAAGATGACGAAGCCGGCGAAGGCGGGAATCGTGAGCAGGTGATCGTATTCCGTCGTTCCATAGGCGTACAGGGCTTCGCCCGGGCCGAGGCTCACGGTCGCGGCCAGCGTGTAACGGTCATACTCCGTCTCGCCGTATGCACCCCCTGGAGGTATCGTGCCGTCGTCGAGCGCCCTGTCTTCCGCGTCCCAGCCGCGTTGCTCGTTCAGCCAGGCGGTAGCGACGATCTTGATGGCGTCGTTGGGCGTGAATGCCAGCTTGGCGCGGTAACCGCTGGCGTCACGGTCGTTGGCGTCGTCCTCGTTCTCGTTGTCGAGCCAGCCGCCGCGGTCCTCGTCGAAGCCGACCACGCGCAGCGCCAGTTGGTCTTCGACCAGCGGAACGTTGATCATCCCGCGGGCGCCCTTGGTAGTGCCGTCCCCAAAGCTCCCGTAGAAGGCGTCCACGTGCATCCCGAAGGCCGACGGGTCGGGGTCGCGTGTCACGATGTGCACGGTTCCCCCCATGGAACCGTCGCCGAAGATCGTGCCCTGCGGACCCCTCAGGACTTCGATGCGCTCGATGTCGAAGGCGCGCACGTCTGGATTGATGGGCAGCACCAGGCCGACGAACGGCACATCGTCCACGTAGTAGCCGACCGTCTGCGACCCTGACGTGGTGGAGGTTTCCCCGGATCGTGATCCGCTGGGCGCCCCCGGCGGTGTCGTCGGAGAGATTCACTCCGGGAGCCAGCTCGAGCACGTCGTAGATGCTCCTCGCGCTGTTGTCTCGCATCGTGGTCTCGTCCAGGACGGTGAGCGCGATGGGGACGTCCATGGCGTTCTCCGAGCGTTTTCTCGCGGTGACGATGACCTCCTCGATCACGCTGGTTCCCTGCGCGCTTGCGTCGCCTGCCTCACCCGCTTCGCCGGCGGTCCCGGAAGTGGCCAGCATCGTCGCGACGACAGCGGCGCCCAAGCGCGTGAACAGTGGTGCTTTCTCGCTCATCGTATTCCCTTCGCTGGTTCGCGCCCTGACTATCGCACACTACATCGTTATTGACGACCGCGACTCGCGCCGGGACGGACAGCGTCCCTTAAGGGGTTTCGAGCACCTTGGGATGGTCCTCCACCGAAGGCGGCGCCATGAGCCGCCGCTGCCGCTCGGTGGCCTCGGGATACGCGCCGATGTCGTAGGGTTCCTTCCGCCACGTCGAGTGCGGAGGGCTGTACTTGTAGAGCAGCGCGCGGCGCTCGTGCCCGGCCCGCCACGGCGCGGCGCCGTGGATCAGCGCCTCCGTGAAGATCAGCACGTCTCCGGCCCGGACCGGAGGCTGGTGGACGTAGTCGGGCAGGCGCTCCTGGCGGCGCACGTCGTCCGGCAGGTTGGGGAGGAAGTTCGTCTTGTGGCTGCCCGGGATGCAGACGAAGCCACCGTCGCCGGGACCCACGTCCGTGAGCGCCCAGGTCGCGACGGTGAGGCCGTTCCGCATGATGCCGTCGCTGTAGTAGTACCAGTGGTCCGTCTCGTAGCGGCGGGGTCCGCCGTGCAGGCGATGCGGATCCGTGCCTTGCCGCGTGAAGATCGTGTAGTCGTGGTCGGCGCGCAGGCGCGATCCGAGGAGTTCGATCAGGTAGGGCAGGACGGTCGGGTGGTCCATCAGGTCGAGGAACGGCTTGCCCCAGCGCGAAAACGCCTCCAGGCGCCGGTACGGACCGTCCCCGGGCACGCGCGGCCAGGCACGGTCGGCCAGCTCGGAGAGCTCCGCGCACTCGTCGCGGGTCAGGACGCCCGGAACGACGACGTAGCCCTGCAGGTCGAAGCGGAACCGCTCCTCCGGAGACACCGCGGGTAGCCCTATCTCGGGTCCATGATGGTGACCGTCCCCTGTGCCATCGCGCACAGACGCCCGGCGTTGTGCACGTCGATGCGCACCACCGCCTGTGTGCGTCCCATGGTGACGATCGTCGCGTAGCCGTCGACCTCGCCCTTCGTGACGGGGCGCGTCAGGTTGATCTTGAACTCCGTGGTGGCGGCCCACTGGCCGTCCTTCATGACGGGGTAGCAGACGGTCCCGAGCAGGTGGTCGCAGAAGGCCGAGAGCACGCCGCCGTGCATGTTGCCGAAGGGGGTGAGGAACTCGTCGCGCACCTCGAAACGCCCCTGCATGGTGCCAGGGCCGACATCGACGGTCGTGAACCCGAGGAAGTCGTGCAGCCCGCCGGACTTCCTGCGGTTGGCGAGGAAGCTGTCGGCGACCTCGGGGTTGAACTCGAACTTCGGGGCGGTCTCCGGTGCGGTCATCGCTTTGCCCTGAATGCGGGGGTGAGCATTCTAGCTTTCAAAGGCTTTTGAGCTTGTAGTTGTCCCAGGTCACCTGCCGGTCGGGCACGAACACCATCCAGCGCGCGTTCCTGCCGCGCGCGGAGGCCATGTTGGGCGGCGGGTCGTCCACGGCGGCCTGCCCGTGCCCGCCGTTGTACTTGCGCCCGAACCGGACGCGCGCCTCGGCCAGGTGCGGGTCCGCCGCCTCGGCCTCGGCATCCTCGAGCACGGTGGCCGTGCCCTGCATCGTGACGGCCTGCAGTTCCGGGAAGCGCTCGTTGCGGTCCACGACGATGGAGCAGGCGGGGTTGCGGCGCAGGTTCACCACCTTCTGGCCGCGTCCGTAGATGTAGACCCGTCCGCCCGCCCACGCGAACCACATCGGCGTCAGGTTGATGCGGTCGCCGGGGCCGAGCGTGGCGATGCGGCAGTTCCAGGTCGTGGTCATGATTTCCTCGACCTGGGCGTCGTCGAGCGCGAGCTTGCGTGAGATCGGCATGAGGCGGGAAGCCGCGCGGTCTCAGGCCTGGAACAGCTCGACGACGCGGTCGTCGCCGAGCATGCAGTGTCCGCGCTCCGGCGTGAACGCAACCGTCCGCCCGTACTTCTCGGACATGCCCTCGAGCGTCCTGATCAGTTCCCGGGCCCTGGGATTGTCCGGCTGGCGTTCCGCGTAGCGCTCCGCCAGCGCCACCGCCAGTTCCCTGACGCCTTCCCGCGACACGCTCGCCCGCCCTTCGAACGACACCCACCGGTAGAGTTCCTCGTCCATCTCGCTGGAGACGACCAGGGTGATCCGCGAGTCGTTCTCGAGCCGCGCGAGCTTCGCGGACGTGGCCCCGGAGAAGAACCGCACGGTCGTGCCGTCCCAGTCGTACCAGAGCGGCACGGTGCAGGGGGAACCGTCCTTCCGCAGGGTGGTCACGACGCCCAGCCGTGTCCGCTCCTCGAGGAATTCCCGCGCTTCGGGATGCATGTCGGCCATGGGTTCGCTCCTGCTCGTTGTCGGGTGATCCGGCGGCGGCGATTGCACAATGGCGGGCTTCTGCTGTCCAATGCGGCCACGGGCCGGGAGGCAGTATGCCAAGCGTTGTGGAGGAAATCCCCGAGCGGTTGCAGCCCGCCGCGGAGGCGGCGTTGGCCTGGATCAATGCCCAACAGGACGCACGGTTTCGGATTACCGGACTCGTCGACCCGGAGGAGGCGCTCGCCGGGAACGCGGGAGAGCCGCTGGACCTGGGCCTCGTGCTGTGCGACGGCGATCTCTGCATCCGCGAGCAGGTGCGGGTCAGTGCGGTTGGCGGCGGCTTTGAAGTGACCGGTATCCCGGCCGGGGCCGCGGGGATCCCTGCCCACCTCGATCCGCCGGTCGGCATACGCGGGGAATGGCTCGACCAGCAGCTCGAACGGCACGACTTCATCCTGCTGCTGTACTACCGCGGGTTATGGTGACCTCCCTGCCGCTCCGAGTTGCGGAGCTACGTGAAGTCCGGTGTCCTGGACGCCGTGCGCGCCGCCGGCGGCGAGGTCTTCGGGATGACCAGCGAGCCGCAGAGCCTCGCGACGGAGGCGGAAGAGGCTTGGGAGATCGGCTTCCCCTGCGTCGGCGACCCCCACCACGAAATCCGGGACGACCTGCGGGACCGGGGCTGGCTCAGCCTGTTCGCCAACGAAGACTACGGACACCTCCGGATGCGTTCCTGGGCCAGTCACCCAAAGGGCTACTTCCAGCCCGCCGTGCTGGCGGTCGGGCGCGGCGGCCGCATCCTCTACCGGTGGCGGTGCCGTCCGCAGTACAGCAACATGAGCGGCGCCGGTCAGCGCCCCACGCCCCAGTACGTGTGGCGCGAGATCGAGTCGCGGCTCGGTAGGGACGCCTCGGACGCGCCGCTGGACGAAGCGCCTGAATTCGCGAGGAAGGACGTCTCGTGGCCCGTCTTCCTGAGCATCCTCCTGGCGCATGGCTGGTTCCTGCGTCCGCGGGCATTTCCGCTGGGCCGGGAGGGCGATACGCCATCGGTCCCTGCGCCGAAGATGATGCGCCGCATCCGTTTCTTCACCGCGGGCTGGCTCGCCGCGTTCCTGGTGCTCCCGGCGACCTGGGTGGCTGCGGCCTTCGCGGCCTGGGCGGCGGTGGCGTCCTTCGGGATCGTCGAGATCCACCGGCAGTTCCAGCACGTGCCGCGGGGCGAGCCAACGGACTGACGCCAGGGCCGTGGACCTGCAACCGCTGAACGGAACCCTCGGGGCGCGCGTCGACGGCGTGGACCTGCGCTGCCGGGAAGCCGGCGCCGTGGGCGAGGTGAAACGTGCCCTGCGTCAGCACAAGGTCCTGGTGCTGCGGGACCAGGCCGCGGTGCAGCCCGACGACCTGCTCGCCTTCGCCGAGGAGTTCGGTGCCGCGGAACGCGTGGCGCATCCGATCTGGGACGACGTCCCGGGACACGTGGGCGTCAAGCGGATCACGGGCAGCGAGTACCCGACCGGCGTCGACGTGGGAGATAGCTGGCACACCGACGGCCCGCCCCGCGAGAAGACCCAGTGGTACACGTTCCTGCAGGCGATCGACGTGCCCCCTTACGGCCGCGACACGCTGTTCGCCGACATGGAGGGCGCCTACCGCCGGCTGTCGCCGCCGCTCCGGGAGTTCCTTGAGACACTGACCGCGCTCAACAGTTGGGGCAGCGCCAAGCCCGACGCGGAGCCCGTCGTGCATCCGGTGGTCATGGAGGACCCGGACACCGGCGTCAAGTCGCTCTACGTCAACCAGCTCTACACGACACGCATCCGCGAACTGCGCGAGGAGGAGAGCGACACGCTGCTCGCCTACCTGTTCCGCCAGACCGCGGTGCCGGAGCTGCAGCTCCGCGTCTCCTGGCGTCCGGGGACGCTGGTGATCTGGGACAACGAGAAGACCCAGCATTACATCGTGCGCGACAAGCCGCATCCGCGGGTGATGCACCGGGTGATGGTGAACACGGGGCGATAGCGCTCCGGAATCGGCGGCGGAATCGCGCCTCGAGATCGACGGGAGGAGGCCTGACATGGACCTGTACGACGCCATGCGAACCACGTTCGCGGCCAGGGAGTTCACCGGCGAGCCGGTGCCCGACCAGGTGCTGCACCGCATCCTGGATCATGCCCGCTTCGCGCCGAGCGGGGGCAACCGGCAGGGCTGGCACGTCATCGTGGTGCGCGACCCGGCGAAACGCGCGGCGCTCGGTCCCCTGATCGAACCTACGTTCAAGCGCTACCTGGCGGAGGTCCGGGCCGGCGCCAACCCCTGGAACACGGTCGAGCCGGCCGATGTCGACCAGGCCGCCATCGACGCGACAAGGATTCCGCGCGGCTTCATCGAGGGCCTGGTACACGCACCCGTGCTGCTGCTCGTCACGGTCGACCTCTCGGTGGTGGCCGCCATGGACCAGCACCTGTCCCGCATCGGGGTGGTCCCCGGCGGCTCCATCTACCCGTTCGTGTGGAACATCCTGCTCGCCGCCCGCAACGAAGGGCTGGGCGGGGTGCTGACGACCTTCCTGGTCGCCCAGGAGCCGCAGGCGAAGGCGCTGTTCGGCATTCCGGAGAGCCATGCGCTCGCCGCGATGGTGCCGATCGGCAAGCCCGTCAGGCAGTTGACCCGGCTCACGCGCAAGCCGGTGGGGGACTTTGCGACGGTGGACGGGTTCGGCGGGGCCGTCTTCTCGGGACCTTTTCAGTAGACCAGGTTCGCCCCGAAGTCTGGCGCCTTGCCGGCCTCGACGAGCGCGGTCCAGTCCTTCAGTTCGTCGCGGGGCCAGAAGTTCGCGCACAGCCTGAAGTACTCGAGTACGACTTCGCGCTCGCCGCGCTCGAGCAGATCCGCCGCGAGGCGCATGTTCGGACCGAAAGAACCCAACTGGGGTGATCCGGAGACCTTGCCCGCCTGGAGCAGGTGCTGCTTCGCCGCCTCGACGTCGTCCTCCAGCAGGGCGATTCTGCCGAGAATCAGGTTCCCGTGATGAAGCTGATTCCCTTGGTCCCAGCCGCCGGGGGCGTCCTCCAGCATGGCCGTCGCGTAGGCGCTCGCATCGTCGTGTCGCTCGGCCAGGAATGCGGACTTGGCGAGTGAGACCAGTTGAAATGACCGCTCGTGGTCGCTGGCGGCGACCTCGTACGCCCGTTCGAACTGCTCGAGGGCCAGCACCGCGGTCGACGGGTCTTCGTTGAACATCGCGTCCCGGAGGTACTGCTGACCCAACACGAATGGCCAGTGGTAGTTGTCGGGATCGAGCGCCTGCGCCTTCAGCAACGTCTCCATGTGGAGTTCAAGATCCGCCAGGGGCGAGAAGAAGTTCGCTGCGTGGCAGACGAAGGTGACGTTGCTCGGCTCCCGCTCGATGTAGCTGAGCCACGCGGACTTCCCGGCGTCGTAGCTCGCCCTGTCCTGGAAGGGCTGGATCTGCGCGTGTGGCGTACTCAACACGTCCGCCTGCGGGGCGTTTCGGATCAGCCAGAGCAGGTGCTGGTTGCGAGTCCGCCGGACAGCCGGATCGAGGATGGCTTGCTGGAGGTAATGCACGACGAGCTTGCTCCGGGTCTGCACGTGGTCCGGGTCGGTCTCCAGAAGCGCTTCCAGACGCTCCGCTTCCTCGGCAGTGAGTTGGAGGGCGGCGGCGAGTTCCAGGGGGAACTCGGCGGCGGACGCCGGAGCGTTCTCGATACCGAACGGCAGCAGGGCCAGGGCCGTGACGATCAACCATCGGTTCATTAGCCGCCTCCTGCGCACGCGCTGCCGCCGAAACCGGTGCAGCGTAGTCCTACAGCTGCGCGTTTGCATGTCGGCCGCCCGTCCGGTGCGGTCGATTTGCGGAGGGGAGCGCTTCTGCTATCCAATGAGGCTGCAGCCCTTGACCGAAGCCCACGGTGCGCGATGGCCAGTCCCGAACGTGAGGAACGACAACAGTTCCGCGCCTACTGCCGCGAGTGGGTAGCCCATAACCATCCCGGCCGCCCCCCAGTCCCGCTGCCGCTCTCACAGCTCCTGATCGACGACGTAAGGGCCGTCGAGTGGCTCCAGGGCTGGCAGAAGTCCGCCTACGACGCGGGCCTCGTCGGTTGCGACTACCCGGTCGAGTACGGCGGCGGCGGGCGGACGGACTGCCAGGTCATCGCCAACGAGGAGATGCACGCGGCGAAGACGCCCTACCTGGTCAACATCGTCGGGATGGGGATGGCGGGACCCACGATCCTCTTCCACGGCAAGGAGGAGGTGAAGCGGGAACTCCTGCCGCCGCTGCTCTCGGCCGAACACATCTGGTGCCAGGGCTTCAGTGAGCCGGGCGCCGGTTCGGATCTCGCGAACCAGCAGACCTTCGCGCGGCGGGACGGCGATCACTGGATCGTCAACGGGCACAAGGTCTGGACGTCCCTCGCCCATTTCGCGGACTGGATGATCCTGCTCTGCCGGACGGACCGGTCCGACAAGTACGGCGGCCTGTCGTACTTCGTGGTGCCCATCAAGTCCGCCCTCGGCGAGGGCGTCACCGTGCGTCCGCTCATCAAGATGACGGGTGAGACCGGCTTCAACGAGGTGCTGTTCGAGGACCTGGTGGTCCCGGACCGCTACCGCCTCGGCGCAGTGGGGGAGGGGTGGAAGGTCGCGATGACCACGCTCACGCACGAGCGCGGCGCGGCTGCGCTGGTCAATCCGTCTGCCGGGGGGATGCCCCTCGAGGACGACAGCAGCGTCACGACCTCGAGCGTGTCGTCGCTGATCGAACTCGCGCGGAGCCAGCCGCGGGGCGCGGGGACGGCGGCGGACGACCCGGCCATGCGTGACGCCCTGATGCGGTTGCTGATCCGCCAGGAAGCGCAGAAGCAGGGCCAGCGCCGGAGCCGGGTGCCGGCGCTGACGGATCACCCGGCGCGCCTGCCGCTGCAATCGAAACTCGTGAACAGCGAGCTGCCCCAGGACATCGGCGCGCTGGCCTGCGAGATCGAGGGGATGCGGAGCACGCTGCACGTGACGGACGCCCGCGCACCGGCCGGCGGCCTCTACCCCCTGGCGTACATGAACAGCTTCGGCGGGACAATCGCGGCCGGCACGAGCGAGATCCAGCGCAACATCCTGGGCGAGCGCGTGCTCGGCCTCGCGAAGTCGAAGTAGCGGGCCTGGAGCCGGGAATGGCGGAAGCACCGGGAGACTTCGGATTCGGCGCCGACGAGGCGATGCTGCGCGACTCGGCGCGCAGGTTCTTCGAGGATCGCTACAGCCCGGACAAGCTGCACGCGCTGGTGGCTCACGACCACGACATGCACCGGCCCAACGAGGCGGCTTGGGTCCGGGAAGACTGGGCGCAGATCGTCGAGCTCGGCTGGCCCGCGGTGTGCGTGCCCGAGCGCGAAGGGGGCGTCGGCATGCCCCTGGTCGCGGCGGTCGCCCTCGCGGAGGAAGTGGGCCGGGCGGGCTTCCCTGCACCGCTCCTGAGTACGTTCCAGGCGACGTTTCTGCTCAACGCTTGCGGGACCACGACCGCCCAGCAGGCCCTGCGCGACATCGCGGCGGGCGCGGCGACGAGCGTCGCGATCCACGACCGCCGCGGGGACTTCGGCGATGGCGCCACGGACGTGACGTGCGAGGACGGACGGCTCTCCGGCGAGGCCGCCTTCGTGCAGGAAGCGCGCAAGGCGGAACGGTTCCTCGTGCGTGCGCGGGACACACGGGGCACGGGGCTCTACGTCGTGGACGCCGGCGCCCCGGGGCTCTCGATCGAATCCGATGCGATCGTGGACCTGACGCGAGACCAGGCGACGCTGTCCTTCGAGTCGGTCGACGCGGTCGAGATTGCGGCGCCGGGACAGGGGGATGCCGCCGTCGCCGCGGCCCTGCCGGCCATGCTCTGCGTCGTGTCCGCGGACATGGTGGGCTCGGGCGAGTGGCTGCTGCAGACGACGGCGGAGTACGCGCGCACGCGCACGCAGTTCGACCGGCTGCTCGGCTTCTTCCAGGCGATCAAGCACCCGCTGGTGAACTGCATGATCGACATCGACGCCGCGAGGTCGCTGACGTATCACGCGGCCTGCACGGTGGACCACGAGCCGGAGCGGGCGCTGCGGTATGCGCGCATGGCGAAAGCAGCAGCCAGCGACATGGCGGTCACGACGGCGAGCCGCGCCGTGCAGTTCCACGGCGGCATCGGGTTCACTTGGGAGTGCTACGTGCACCTCTTCTTCAAGCGGCAGATGCACGGCCAGGTGCTGCTCGGCGACGCGAAGCACCACCGCGCGCTGCTGGCGGACGAGGTGATCGGAGAAGCGGCGTAGGAGCGGCCCAGGAGCGGCATAGAAGCGGCGTAGAAGCAGCGACGGAACGCCCTCCGAAAGGCGTATAGTCAGGGCAGGAGGGACGTGCGATGAATCGACGCAAGCTGGTTCGATCCGCGGTCGCCGCCAGCCTCATTGCCGGTACGGGACCTCTCTCGATGGCGGAGCCGCTCCCGAAGACCCCACGCGACTATACCGGGCCGTTCTATCCGCGCGGCCCCCGTAACCGTACGAGCGACCTGATCGTCGGCACCCCGAGAACCGATGTCCTCCACCTCGGCGGGCGCGTGCTCGCGCCGGACGCGACGCCCCGCGTCGGCGTGGTCGTGGACATCTGGCAGACGGACCCCGAGGGGCGGTACAAGCACCCGCGCGACCGGGGCCAGGAGCGCCTGATGGAGGAGTTCCTGTACTACGGCGAGGCCGTGACGGACGACGCCGGCGCGTTCGGCTTCCGCACCTACGTGCCGGGCAGCTACCGAGCCAGACCGGTCCCGCACGTGCACTACAAGGTGTGGTCGGACGGGGAGGAACTGCTGACCAGCCAGGTCTACTTCGCCGGACTTGGAGACGCCGCACGCCAAGCGCGATCCCGCGAGGCGGCAGCGCTGCAGACCACGAACCTGACTCCCGCCGGCGAGGGCAGGCTCAACGCAGAGATCGACATCGTTCTGTAGCGGCGACTCGCGATCGCCTGTGGCGGGGCGAGCAATGCAGCGAGACGGGCCACCACAAGGGCGTCCCTTACAGCGTGTCAGCCTCGGCCCGCAACTTGAGCCCCAATGCTCCGACCACCCGGAGAACGGTGTCGAAGGTCGGAACGCGCTCGCCGGACAGCGCCTTGTAGAGGCTCTCGCGGGACAGCCCCGCGTCGCTCGCCACCTGTGCCATGCCCCGCGCGCGGGCGATGTCCCCCAGCGCCTTGGCCACGAACGCGGCGTCGCCGCGTGCCTCTTCGATGGACGCCTCCAGGTACGCCGCCATGTCCTCGCGCGTGCGCAGGTGCTCGGCAACGTCGTAAGGCGATGTGGCGGTCTTGGTCATGGTCTCCACCTACAGGTTCCGCGCAAGGCGCAGGGCCGTCTCGATGTCGGCGCTCTGGCTGCGCTTATCGCCGCCCGCCAGCAGCACGATGACCGTTCGGCCCTGCCGCCTGAAGTACACCCGGTAGCCGGGTCCATAGTCGATCCGCAGTTCGGAGACGCCTTCGCCCACCGGCCTGACATCACCCGGGTTGCCGCCGGCAAGCCGTTCGACCCGCACCAGCACGCGGGCGCGGGCGCGCACATCGCGCAATCCGTCCAGCCACCGGGCATAGACCTCGGTCTTGCGAACTGCCAGCATACTCAATTAGTAGCCAACAGGCTACACGCCCGTCAATCCTGTCGATCCCGCCAGACCGTGACCGACGTACTCCAATGCAACTCTCCAATCTCCGGCGTTGAACTCGACCCGGGACACCAAGGCCTCCCTTACAGTCGCACGGGCAGAAGCACGCCTTGAGGCCGGAGCAGCTTGAACATTCCCCGCATTCGCTTGTCTTTGGAGGCCAAGGCGCCCTGCAACGCGCCGAGCACCAAGTACTCCATGTCGACCACATCGTGTTGCAACCTTTCTCGCAGATCTGGCGTGAGGGCCTCTCCGGTCAGGCCGGGGTTTCCCTCCGTTAGCTCGAGTCCGTAGAGAAGCTGCGCCTGCAGCCATCGGTAGATCGTCCACTGCGGTCCAAGCCGGCCGTCTCGGGCGGCTGTCGCGAGCAAAGGCGCGCCGGGCGGAGCGTGGGTGCCCTGGCAGACGAAATCGGCGAAGAACCGCGTAATGAAATCCGGGTCTCGAGCGACCGTCTCCCTGGCGCGGCGGTACGCCTCCTTGCGCTGCTCCGTAGTGCCTTCGCATGTACCGCGAAACCGCCCTTGCAGCGTGCCGGCGCACGCGACGAGCCCATCGGCCCCGCGGTCGAAGTCGGCTTCCGTACTCCGCAGTGCCTCGCGTCTGGCCCTTGAGAGGTCGTCGAACCGAATGCCGAAGAAGGTGTCGAGGTCCAGACCCTCGACGGTGTTTTCCGAAGGAAGGCCCGCCCCGTTCAGCGTGTGAATCTCCCTCCGGAGCAGTTCGCCCATGTTCGGAGCCACGCGCAGCCGTCCGGACCGATGGATTTGGCGCAGCTTTTCCAGGCACCGTTCGCGTGCGGTCTTGTCGGTGGATGCGACCTCGAAGAAGAACGCGTTCGGGAACAACAGCTTCCAATCGTTCTGCAGTTCAAGGAGTGGGTGAATGCCGGCGCCCTGGAGGTAGCTCTTGTCCACGATGACCGAATTGCTCTTCGCCGAAAACATCACGTCGCACGACCGGAGCGCGCAGCGGGTAATGTCCGCTTCCCGTACTTCGATCCTGTCCCCGTACGGCGTCAGTTTGCGCTTCGCAATCCGCAGCATCTCCGGTTCACTGTCGATGCAACACCCTTCGGACCGGCGAAAGTGCGCCAGCACCCGCGCCGTCGGCTCCGCCGTACCGCAGCCGAGATCCACGAATTTGAACGGATCGTCCGAACCGAAGGGAATCAGATCGACGATCATCTTAATGCCCGCCGCGTATGGCGGACTCAGGACCGGCTGGACCCGATCGTACGACGCCGCGATTTCCGCGAAATAGTTGAGACCTTCGAGCGATCCGTCGCTCATGTTGGATCTCCTGTCGGATTCAACGCGGTGACCCGGAATCGCGAGCATTTGCCCTGCTCTTGGTTTCTAATCCTGTTAATCCTGGCCGGGTTCGGATTTATCCAGTCCATCCTGTCTATCGATGTAAGTTTCTGATTTTAAATCGGAAGGGTTAAACCTCTACAACCGGAATCCCCTTGGCGCCGGCAACGGGTACGAGTTTCAATTCAAACTCGTTTCTTATCGACTGATTCGCGGCATGACTCATTCCGCCGAAGTTCACGGTCGTGCCTTTTCCTTCCCTTACCCGGATCTCCATTCCCGTCGCCGCCAGACGAATCTCGGAAATCGATCCCCACGGTATTCTGCGGCTCCTGAAGAGACCCCTGGTGACTCTCACGTGCCCCTCATGATTCTCGACGGCATGCCTGTTGATCCGGTCGTAGAACAGGCCCCACGACAGCCACGACGGGCCGAGGACCAGATTCAGGACACCGAAAAAGCCGTGTCCGGTGCCGAGAAAAAGAGCGCCGCCGATGACGTGAACGATGCCGAGTATAACCAGAAGGACCCTCAATTGAGGGGGTATCGGGACGGTGAGATCGATTGTCCTGTCTTTCATGTCTATCGTAGTCCTCTCTCAAACCTGCCGTGACTTCGGGATGCTCAGTCCCAGCCGAAGCTGTCGTAGAACCTGCCGTTCAGGTAATTCTCGATCGCTGTCCTGACGTACGGCACCATATTGTCGGGGAGGTCGTGTACCGAATGCCAGGACAGGTCGTCACACAGACCGGGCTCGGCGTTGACAACATTGCCGCGCCACCTGGAGGCGGCAAGAAAGAACGACACCCGCTCGCCGTCGCTCCTACGGTGCATGACGCCCACGACCTCGATGTCCGATAGCCGGATATCGACTCCCGCCTCCTCCCGGGCTTCCCTGACTGCCGCCGCCCGGACCTCCTCGTTCCCGTCGATATGCCCCGCGATCACGCTGTACTTGCCATCCTCGTATCCCGTATTGAAACGTCGCAACAGCAACACTTCACCGCGCCCGTTCATCAGAAAGACGTGCGCTTCAGGAATCAGTTTGAATTTTTCGGCCATGAGTCTCACCTCTCCTAAAGTCGGGGAGACGTTAGACGTAAGCGGGGAGAGGATATGAGTGCCCTATAATTTTTTTTGTTGTAGCGATTATGGCAAGGAATCAGGCACGGGTGAGAACATAACTCGTTCTTGTCTGTCTCAAGACCACGGCGCAGATGATTCAATATGGCGCTCCGGCGTAATCATTTCTTGCCGGAGGCATTAAGGAAGAACCAATCGGGCAGGGATGTCATCTACCGTCTACCGTCTTGCGTCTCACCGGTTATCGTAACATACCGTCGTTTACTCGCTAAAGCAAATCTCGTGCGGCATCGACTCCTGGCATGATTCTGCGGTGCTTCATGCTATGCATATTATTACTATTGACTTATATGTATAATATATACATATTATTACATATGCGAACGACACTGAATATAGACGATACCCTGCTGAGCCGTGCATCCACGTTAACGGGAGTCAAACAGAAAACCGCTCTGGTCAGGTTGGGCCTCGAAGCCCTGATCGCCCGTGAAAGCAGCAAACGCCTCGCGGAACTCGAAGGCTCTGAGGAAAGTCTGCTGCCGGTCCCGAGGCGTCGATCGGAAAATCCGTAGCCATGGTCCTTGTCGATACGCCGATATGGGTCTCGTTCCTCCGCTCGGGGAATCAACGCCTGAGGTCGCTCCTTCGTGAAGCCAGGGTCGCCAGCCATCCGCTGATCGTCGGAGAACTTGCCTGCGGGACACTGGACAACAGAACGGAATTCCTCGCGCTGATCCAGACGCTTCCGCAGGCATCCGCGGCCAGCCAGCGGGAGGTCCTGCATTTCATCGATCACCACAGGTTGTCGGCCGCGGGGGTGGGCTATATCGACGCGCACCTGATGGCTTCCGCCCGCCTGTCGGACCTGCTGCTGTGGACTTCCGAGGGTAATCTGCGGGCGGCTGCGGTTCGCCTGGGAATCGCCTACGGGTATTGAAGGCGGAGTCCCGATCCAGTCATTTCAATCACGAAAGGAGAGCGAATTCATGATCAGATATCTCGCCCCGGCATTTGCCGTCTTCTGCCTGCTGGGTGCGGCCGCCACGGATACCCACGCGCAGATCGCCTTCCGCGCCGGGGGCGGTCTGTACGTCGAAGAGAAAGAACCCGGTTGGCACGGATCCGTAATCATGCCGTTCGGAAGCAAACCCGCCGGGATCATGCTGGCCGGCGAATACTACACCAAAGACGGCAATATCACGGTGCCGCTGTCCATCCGCGGACTCTACAAATTCTCTCTGGGAGGCTCGTTGCGTGTCTACGCCGGCGTTGGAAGCGGCGTGATTTATACCAAAGAGGAATCGGATGCCGAACTGATCGACGGATCGTCTACGAAAGTGCTCGTTTCCGCCGTCGCGGGGCTGAACATCAAATGGCTGGGGCCGCTGCGCTTATTCGTCGAATCCACCGTGGACCGGGGCGTGGGCGACGAGACGGAGGATAAATTCGGCGCGAAGGCGGGCATCTCGCTCACCATCACCGACTGAGAGACCTTGAAAGCGCGGGAGAAACACCCCGGATTCAGGTAACACGGTGCGACAAATGCAGACGAAGGCGTCTTGTCAGACCGTTTCTGTCACGCAGTCCACCCTATCTGCTTCGTCGACGCTACGTCGGCCGATAGATTGGCTTCTCTCAATTGGAAAGTAACTAATTACGTGAAAACAAATATATTTTATATTTTTAACCATCTTTATTACATTTTTTCAGCGGATCATTGTCGCCACCCGTCACCCCGAAAACCGAAACGCAGACTCGTCGTATGCTGAAATTCCAACTCCATATCCTCATGGCTGAAAAAGGACCGGACCGTCCGTACAGGATTTCGGAAGTCGCGGGGTTGACGGGTCTTCAGGCCAACACCGTCTCGGCCATTTTCAATAACCGGGCGAAGCGGATCGATCTGGCCACCATCGAATCGCTCTGCCAGGCGCTCGATTGCACGCCCGGCGACCTCTTCCTGTACAATCCCGAATCAGGCCCAACGCCCGAATCCCCAACCAAAGGAGAGCTTCCACCATGAAAATTACCGCGATAAAGACCTTCCTCGTCACCTACAGCAACCGCCCCAGGGCGCTCGTCAAGGTCGAAACCGACGAGGGCCTGTGCGGATGGGGCGAGGCCTATTCCATCGGGCCCGACCTCTCCATCGAGCCCATCGTGAACTACGTCGCCACCTGGTTCGTCGGGGAAGACCCACGGCGCATCGAATACCTGATGATGAAGACCCACCAGCAGTTCCGATTTCCGGCAGGGGGCACCGGCCTTGCCGCGATTTCCGGGATCGAGCACGCGCTGTGGGACATCAGCGGCAAAGCGGCGAACGTACCCGTATACATGCTTCTGGGAGGCAACCTCCGGGACCGGGTGAGAGTCTACCAGAGCTGCGGCGGACCGACCGGAAAGGCTGCGGCGGAAGGCGCACAGCGGTTGAATGCCGAATGGGGGTTCACCGCGTTCAAGACCAGCCCCTTCCTGTTGAATCCCGACGCAAATCGCTGGGGGCGGGTCTGCGACGCCGCGGCCACGTATTTCGAAGAACTCCGCGATTGCACCCCCGACGACTGGGAATTCGCGTTCGATCCGCATGCGAAGATCTTCGAGCCAGTTCGAGCCCTGCAGCTGGCCAACGCGCTGGCCCCTTACGACCCCCTCTTCTACGAAGAGCCGCTGAGACCGGAACACATCCCGGCCTGGCAACAGCTGCGACAGCAGATGCAGGTGCCGCTGGCAACCGGGGAGTGCCTCTACGCGCGGTTCGAATTCCTGAATCTCATCGCCACACGGGCCGCAGACATCATACAGCCCGACGTCTGCGTGTGCGGGGGCCTTCTCGAAATGCGGAAGATCGCCGCGATCGCCGAGGCGCATTACGTAACCCTCGCGCCGCACAACCCGATGGGGCCGATCGCAACCGCGGTCAACGTGCACTTCGCCGCCGCGACGCATAACTTCAAGATTCTGGAATACGTCATCCCGGTGGGCTCGAGATGGATGGATTATGTCCCGGACCCCTACCTGCCGGTGGACGGATACCTGGAACTCAGAGACCGTCCGGGCCTGGGCATCGAGGTCAACGAAGACGCCCTTACGGATACCGATCCACCCCACTGGCAGCGCACGGCGCCCGTGCGCCCGGATGGATCCACGGGATACATCTAAAAGCGGGGAGACCTCTCCCCCCGGCCCCCTCTCCCGGAGGGAAAGGGGGAGAAAACCATGAGACCGTGAGGGAGTCGCAGTTTCCCCGTCCCCCCGGGAAGGGGGAAAGGGGGTAGGTCGTCCGATCTGGTGAACTGCACCCGATATCCCTTGCAATCGCCATCAATTGATGGTACAATCAACGTCCCACACAAATGTGCTGCGCGACGGGAAGAGCGCGCATGACCGACGGTCCGGCGCCAACGCATTCTGTTCGGAGATACCTGATTGTCCAACCTGCACACCACGCTCTGGTCCTACCCGTGGGACCTCGCCGACGGCGGGCCCAAGGCCATCGCAACCCGGCTCCGGGACGAAGTCGGTCTGGATGCCATCAGCCTGGCCTCGGCGTACCACACCTTCGAGATGCTGCGCCCGCATTCACCGACGCGGGTGCTCCTCCAGATCCCCCAGGCCGCCGTCTATTTTCAGCCCGACACGGGCCTGTATGCCGACACACCCCTACAACCTCACGTCAGCCCGCTCACGGGCGGCGAGAACTGGTACGCGGTCGCCGCCGGGGCCGCGGCAGGCGCCGGACTGCAACTCATCGCATGGACGGTATTTCTTCACAACTCGTACCAGGCCGGCCGCCATCCTGAATGCGCTGAAGTCACCTGTACCGGCGACGTCAGCACGTCCTGGCTCTGTCCGGCCAACCCGGGGGTCCGCGCGTTTGCCGCGGCACTGGCCCGGGACCTCGCCGAAAACTACGGAATCGCGCTCCTGGAATGCGAATCCCTTTCCTACGGCGGGTTCGGACACACGCATTATCACGTCAAACACGGCGTCGACCTCGGACCCGGAGGCCGTTTTTTCCTCTCCCTCTGCTTCTGCGGCGCCTGTCGTTCGCGGGCGAAAGAGAACGGCCTGGACCCCGACGCCCTTTCGCGGGCCGTGGAATCCAGGCTGCGCCGGACCCTGGCTTCCGGCATCCCGCCCGCCGGATCCCGCGAGGAACTCATCGCCTCGATTCCGCAACTCGAGCCGTTCGTCCGGATGCGCGACGAGGTGGTCGCGAGCCTGCTGGAAGAGGTCAAAGCCGCCGCCGGAGTCCCTGTTTCATTCATCTTCATGGGCGACCGGTTTCACGCGGCGATCGACCGCTCGCGGCTGGCGAACATCGCGGACTATGCGGAAACCCTCGCGTACACACCGGACGCCGACCGGATTCACGCGGCGATCTCCGATATCGTTCCCGACCTGAAGTACCCGCGTCAACTCGTGGTGGGTCTGCAGGCCTATCCTCCCGCGTCTCCGGACGCCCGGACACTCAGCGCCGGCGTCGAACGCGCGCTGAATCTGGGCATCCGCCGGTTTTCCTTCTACAACTACGGCATTATGCCGCAAGCCAACCTGGCATGGATCCGGCAATGCATCGATGATGCCGACCGCGCCTGTGATACGTGACGGCCGCGATGGAAGCGCTGGCATTCGCCTCATCTCTGCTCTGCCTGGTCTACGTCGTCGTCGCGGGCGCCATCCATAGAGGCCTGAGTCGCCTGTCGGCCGGCAGCAACGCCGATACCCCCGACGTCACGGTCGTCATTCCCGCCCGCAACGAATCCCATCGTATCGACGGGTGCCTCTCGGCCCTCGCCGCACAGACCTATCCTCCGGAACGCACCCGGGTCATCGTCGTCGACGACCATTCCACGGATGACACCGGGCGCCTCGCGATGGCGTGGACGGACCGCATTCCCGGTCTCAGGGTCGTCCGCGCAACCGGCGGCACGCACGCCTGCCCGAAGAAAGCCGCCCTGGAGGCCGGCATCCGCGCTGGCGCCGGGGAAATCATCCTCACCACAGACGCCGACTGTATCCCCTCCTCCGACTGGATCGCTTCCACGGTACGCGCTTTCGATCCCGACGTCGGCATGGTTGCCGGATATGCGCCCCTGATCCCGAGGCGCGGGGCCCTGTCCGGCCTGCTTGCCCTGCAGGGACTGGTGGTGTCCACCCTGGCGGCCGGCAGCATCGGTCTGGGTTTTCCTCTGACGTGTTCCGGACGGAATCTCGCCTATCGCAGGTCGGCGTTCCACGATGCGGGAGGATTCGATCCCATCGGACATATCCGCGGTGGAGACGACGTCCTGCTGATGCGGCGCATCGCCTCGAAAACGGCCTGGCGCATCCGATTCAACCCGGACGCGAGGGTGAGTTCATCCCCGCATACCGAGGGCCTGTACCGCCGTCAGGTCCGCTACCAGTCAAAGGCGGTCCATTACGGATTTTCGGTCTTGCCTGTCGCTTTGAGTCTCTATATATTCCACGTGGTCCTCGCCGCGGCGCCTTTCCTCGCCTGGCTGGATCCCGCGCTCCGATTCCCCTACGGTATGATAGGCGCGGCAAAAATACTCGCCGACTGGTTGCTGCTTTCCGGCGCCGCCCGCCGTTTCAATGCGCGGAGAATCCTCCGGTTGTTTCCGCTCCTTGAACTGATTTCCGTACCGTACGTCGTCGTCATCTGCGCCGCGGGCGCACTGGCGCCCTCCCGCTGGAAATAGATATGCTCTCACTCAGACTGCTGCCGGGGACGGTTGCGCGCTACCATCGGACGCTGACGGTCCGGCGCGTCTGGAACGCGGCCAAGGTGGTCCTCTCGTTCGCCCTTTCGCGGCTGGCCGGACGCGATATCCGAATGGGGCGGCCTTTCATCCTGATGCTGGAGCCCACGAACCTCTGCAATCTCAAATGTCCGCTCTGTCCATCCGGCAACGGGGGACTCACAAGGCCCCGCGGCACGATGGAATTCGAAGCCTTCAAGCGGATCTTCGAGGAGCAGGCGAAAGACCTCGTGCTCCTGATGCTGTGGAACCAGGGCGAGCCCTTCATCAACAAGCGGCTGACCGACATGGTCCGTCTGGCCAAGGCCCGCAACGTACCCACCATCACCAGCACCAATGTCCACTACATCCGAAGCCGGGACGACGCCGAAGATATCGTCTCCTCCGGGCTGGACGAAATCGTGGTCTCCCTGGACGGGGTGACCCCGGAGTCCTACGTCAAGTACCGCGTCGGGGGCAACTTCGACCGGGTCCTGGACGGGATCCGTCTCCTCAGCGCGGCAAAGAAGACCCTGAACGCGGACCATCCCGTCATCCACCTGCAATTCATCATCTTCAAACACAACGAAACCGAGATCGAAGCCGCCCGGAATCTCGCGCGGGAACTCGGCGTGGACAGGCTGTCGCTGAAAACCGCCCAGGTCTATACGGACGCCGAAGCGGAACAGTACCTTCCGGAGGACGAATCCTACAGCCGCTACCGTTACGATAAAGACCGGTTGACAATGAACGGCAGGATCACCAATTCCTGCAGGCACCTCTGGTACAGCACCGTCGTCAACTGGGACGGAGCCGTTTCGCCGTGCTGTTTTGACAAAGACGTTCACTACGGCCTGGGCAATGCACTGGAAAACCCGGACTTCGAAGACACCTGGTCCGGTGAGGCGTATACCGGTTTCAGAAACGCCATCCTCAAAGACCGGTCCGCCGTGCCCATCTGCAACAATTGTTCAGAAGGCGTCAAGGGACTTTTCTACGATATCGAAGTGGTGAAACATTAGCGGTCCGAAGCGGCGACCCGCGTTCCTGCTTTTTAGCTCACACACGTCCCGATTCCAACCCCTTCCCAATATGGTTGCCCGTGTCAACCACCCTGATCCATGCGATCCTGATGGTCTCGACGGCTGTGTACGCGGCCGCCGCCCTGGCGTTTCTGGTCGGCCTGCGGCGAAAGAACCGGCGCGTTGACGCCCACGCCTTTCCGTTCGTATCGGTGGTGGTTGCCGCAAGGGACGAAGCGGATCAGATCGCCGTTTGCCTCACGGGACTGATCGGACAGACGTACCCGGCCGACCGGTATGAAGTCCTCGTCGTCGACGACGGCTCCACGGACGATACCCCTGATATCTCGGCCGAATTCGCCGCCAGGCACCCCCGGGTCCGGAGCATTGAAGTCACGGACGCGTTCCGGCATATGGCGGCAAAGAAACGGCCGCTCTCCGAGGGCATCCGGGCCGCGCGCGGGAGCATCATCCTGACCACCGACGCGGATTGCGACGTTCCGCCCACGTGGATTTCAGGAATGGTCTCGCAATTCGAAACCGGCGCGGACGCCGTCATCGGATTCTCGCAGGTTAAACGCGCCGGGGACCCGCTGACGCTGGCGGAGCGCATCCAGGCGGTCGACTTTCTCGCGCTCATGTCCGCTTCCGCCGGCGCCGCCAACCTCGGGGTGCCGCTGGCCGCATCGGGACAGAATTTCGCCTACCGGAAAGCGCTTTTCGAGCGGGTCGCCGGATTCGAGGAAATCGCGCACCGTCCGTCCGGCGATGACGTCCTTCTGCTTCAGCTGTTCCGCCGGACCGGCGCAAAGATCGTCTTCGCAGACGACCCTCACACCTTCGTCAGCACCCGTCGCGCCGAAACCATGGCGGGATTCTGGACCCAGCGGCGCCGATGGGCGTCGAACGCGCGGTGCATGCTGGCGCTCAATCCCCTATTCTTCGCCTATCTCGCGAACGTGTTTACGCTCAACCTGTTCATTCCCGCTGCATTGATTTCAGGGATCGCGGGAACCGGCGTCGGTCTGCCGCTGGCCTGTTTCGCGGCCAGGACCCTGGCGGACCTGGCTGTGGTATGGAAGGGCGCACGGAGGTTCGGACGGACGGACCTCCTGCCTGTGCTGCCGGTCTGGGAATTCCTGCAGATTCCTTACACGGTTCTGGTGGGGCTTTCCGGATCGTTCGGCAGTTTCGTCTGGAAGGGAAGGGTCCACAGACCACGCGACACGGGGAAAGCGAGCGTTCCGGCCCTGAAATAGGTTGCTTGAATTCGGCGGGAGAAAAGCAGCTTTCAGCCATCAGCGGTCAGCAGTCAGCTTGAAACGAAAACCGAATCAGTCGACGTCAGCGCTGTGGAGCGGAAAGCCTGGAAGCGGCGCAGACCTATCCCCCCTGCCTGCCGAAAAAACGCCGTCAGGCAGGGACCCTTTCCTGAAGGAAAGGGAAAAGCCGGTTGCTCCCTGGGATCTTGTTTTCGCCCTTTCCGAGGGAAAGGCAAACGAGGATCACGCAATAGGAACCCGCTTTCCCCCTTCCTGCTTGGAAGGGGGTCAGGGGGTAGGTCCCGTCCCCACTGTCCGCACGGTGGTGGCGTTGAACTCCAAATTCGAGCCTTATTTCATGTCTTTTCGTCCACACTTGTGCAAATGGGGACTCGCCCTCGTCGTCCTCGCGCTCTGCTCGGACGCCCGGGGCGGCGAACGCCCGCGCGCCAGAGACCTGGGTATTAAAATCGGCGTTCTCGCGCCCGGCCCCCATAACGCCATCACCGACGTATCGGGCGTCATGGTGGGGCACGTCACCCTCATCAGCGGCGAAGGGGATCTGGTTGTCGGAAAGGGGCCCGTCCGCACCGGCGTGACGGCCGTGGTGCCGCATCCCGATGACGTCTACCTGAACCAGGTCTACGCCGCGGCCGAAGCGATCAACGGAAACGGCGAGATGACAGGCATGGAGTGGGTCAACGAACGGGGTCTGCTGGAGGTTCCGGTGGTCCTCACCAACACGTTGAGCGTCGGCGAGGGGTACAGCGGCGTCGTTGCCTATATGCTCCGGCAGAACCCGGGGCGCGTTCCCCTGCCCGTTGTGGCCGAATGTTACGATGGCGGCCTCAACGACATCGCGGGCCGCCATGTAACGGAGGAACACGTCATCCGTGCGATCGAATCCGCCGCGGACGGGCCGGTCGCCGAGGGATCGGTAGGTGCGGGTACGGGGATGCGTGCGTACGGATTCAAGGCCGGCATCGGAACGGCGTCGCGTGTACTTACAAAGGCCCAGGGCGCCTATACCCTGGGTGTGCTGGTCGTGGCAAACTGCGGCCGTCGTCCCAATCTGGTCATCGACGGGGTCCCCGTGGGGCGCCACCTGCCGGTGGCACGTCCGCCGGCCCGGGACGGTTCCATCGTCATTCTGATCGCCACCGACGCGCCGCTGATTCCCATTCAGCTCCGGCGGCTCTGTAAACGGTCCGCACTCGGCATGAGCCGCACCGGCACCTTTTCGCGAACAAGCAGCGGCGACCTCGTTCTTGCGTTCTCCACCGCTCACCGCATCCCCCGGGACGCGGCGGCAGCGGATACGGTCAAGACCCTCCGGGACCGCCGCCTCAATCCGCTTCTTCAGGCCGCCGTCGAGGCCACCGAGGAAGCCATCGTCAACGCGCTCTTCGCCGCCGATACGATGACGGGACGGGACAACAGGACGATACCCGGCCTCCCGCTGGACCGGCTCGTCGACATCATGAAGCAACACAACCGGATCGAGTGATGAGGTACCCGGCGGCTGCGCCTGCGTCCGATTCCGGATTCTGCATCCAGGTCACAGTATGCCCAATCTGACGATCATCCTCGGCCTCGCGGCCTATATCCTGGTGACGCTCGCGGTCGGTCTCTACGCGGGCCGGCGCGTCAAGGGCTCCGCCGACTTCATCGTCGCCGGCCGGAGGCTGGGAATCTGGCTGGCCACCGGGACCCTGGCGGCCACATGGTTCGGGGGCGGGATCGTGATCGGGGCCGCCAGCGAGGCCTACAAGAAGGGATTCATGGGCGTCATCGCCGATCCGTTCGGCGCGGCACTCTGTCTGTTTCTCGCGGGCTTGTTCTACGTCAGGATCATGCGGAGGATGGGCCTGACCACCATCGCGGGTTTTTTCGAAAGCCGCTTCGGCCGCACGGCGGGCGCGATGGCCGCGCTGTGCACCATCCCGGCATATCTCGGGTGGGTGGCGTCCCTGATGGTCGCCTTCGGCAGGGTCATCCAATCGCTCACCGGAATCGACCCGACGCTGGGCATCTGTATCGGCGCGGCGATCGTCCTCGTGTACACGACGGCGGGAGGCATGTGGGCCGTCACGCTGACGGACTTCATCCAGGTGGCCGTTCTATCCGTGGGGCTCCTGGTCATTACGCCGCTGCTGCTGAACGATATGGGTGGGTGGTCGGCCATCAGCGCCCGGATTCCCGAAGACCGGTTCTATCTCTACCCCCGGAACGCCGGCGCGCCCGGCTGGTTCGCCTACGCCAGGGACTGGCTGGTCATCGGACTGGGCAATCTGGCGGGGCAGGACCTCATCCAGCGGAGTCTTTCAAGCAGGAGTGAGTCCGTCGCCCAGAACAGCGCCTATCTCGCCGGCGCGCTCTATCTTACGGTGGGGCTGTTGCCGGTGTTTCTCGGCATTGCCGGGACCCTCATCTTTCCCGATATCGCCGATCCTGATATGATCATGATGCAGCTGGGCATGAAATATCTCTCGCCTCTCGCCATGGCGGTTTTTCTGGGCGCGCTCGTCTCCGCCCTGATGAGCAGCGCGGACAGCGCCCTGCTCGCCCCCGCCAGCGTTATCGGATGGGACCTGGTCCGCTACGTCCGCCCGGACGCCGACGAAAGGTCCATCCTCAGGATCTGCCGCATCAGCGTACCGGTCCTCGGCCTGATTGCCCTCTACCTCGCGCTGGCGCACAATACCGTCTATTCGCTCATGGTGAATTCGTGGTCGATCCTGCTCGCCACCCTCTTCGTGCCGCTCACCGCCGGTATCTGGTGGTCCCGGGCCAACCTGCCCGGCGCGCTCGCAGCCATGGTCGCCGGATTCGCCGCCTGGATCTGTTTCATCTACCTCACGCCGGACCTGCCGGCAGACCTGCTGGCCGTCCCGGTCGCGCTGTTCTGTCTCGTCGTTCTCAGCCTGAAAACGAAGGGCTCATCTCCGCCGCGACCGCTCGCGGATACCGCCGGCCGCCCCGTCTCTCTCCAGCACCGCCTCGGGCTTCGACGCCGGTAGCGGCTACGACTCGTGCCTCGATCGGTCCTGCGTCCGCGTGACGAGACTCGCGAAGAAGCCCGCGCCGAATCCATTGTCGATATTCACCACCGCCACGCCCGGCGCGCAGGAATTCAACGTCCCGAGCAGCGCGGCCAATCCACCGAAACTGGCGCCATAGCCCACGCTGGTCGGTACCGCGATCACCGGGACCTCCACCAGTCCGCCGACCACGGAAGGCAGCGCGCCCTCCATCCCCGCCGCCACCACGATCGCAGCGGCCCGGTCAATCTGCTCGCGGTGCGCGAAAAGCCGGTGAATCCCCGCCACGCCAACGTCGTACAGCTTATTCACGCGGCTGCCCATCGCCTCCGCCGTCACGAATGCCTCCTCGGCGACCGGAATATCCGACGTTCCAGCCGAAATCACCAGCACCTCCCCCGCCGCCTCCGCGTTGCCGGCGTCGTCCCCGCGAATCGTCAGCGTTCGGGCCAACGCGTTGTAGTCCGCTTCCGGCAAGGCCGAACGCACGGCATCCGCCTGTTCCCGGCTGGCCCGGGTCGCCAGAAGCGCGGACCCCGCCTCCGAGATCCGGCGCGCGATTTCAACCACGTGCTCCGTTGTCTTGCCCTGGCAGAAGATCACCTCGGGAAATCCCTGGCGCATTGCCCGGTGATGGTCCACGTGTGCGAACCCCAGATCTTCAAACGGCAGCTTCTTCAGCCGATCCATCGCGCCGTCGACGTCCAGTTGGTTTTGGCGCACTGCTTCGAGCACCTGCCGGACCTGTTCAGGAGTCACCCGATCCCTCCTCCGCCCTCCGGCGTACGGCATTCAAGATCGCTTCGACGCCATCAGGATCATCCTCCGTCATCAACTGGCGCCGGAACGCGGCAGCCCCGTCGATGCCCCTGGTGTATGCGGCAAAGTGCCTTCTCATCTCACGGACCCCGGTGGGCAGCCCCTTGTTTTCCACCGAGAGCCGCAGGTGCCGGATGGCCATTTCTACCCGTTCGCGGGCCGACGGCGCCCCCATCAGCGTGCCGGTGGCCAGAAAGTGCTCGATGCGCCCGAACAGCCACGGGTCGCCGATCGCCCACCGCCCCACCATCACCATGTCGCATCCGGTATGTTCCATCATCTCCCTCGCGGCCTGGGGGTCCCTGACGTCCCCGTTGCCGATGACGGGAATCGAAACGGCGTCGGCAACGTCGCGGATCACGTCCCAGTCCGCCGTTCCCTTAAATCCGGCCTTCCGCGTCCGGCCGTGTACGGCGACCGCCGCCGCGCCCATATCTTCCGCCAGGCGGGCAACCTCCGAAGCCTTTGTGTCGTCGTCCCACCCGCTGCGGATCTTCAGGGTGACTGGAATCGAAACCGCTTTTGCCATTGCCGAGACGATTCTTCCCAGCCGCGACGGATCCTTCAGCAGGGCCGCGCCCGCGCGACGGTTCACGATCTTCTTCACAGGACACCCGCAGTTGATATCCAGAAGGTCGGGCTTCCGTTCGGCCGCCACCCGCGCGCCCTCGGCCATTTCATCCGGCTCCGACCCGAATATCTGCACGGAGATGGGATGCTCGTCCGCCTCGAAATCGAGATAGCGGCTCGAACGCTCGCTGCCGTCGGCCAGTCCGCGGGCGCTCACCATCTCCGTCACGGCGAGACCGGCGCCCTGCTCCCGGCAGAGCAGCCGGAACGATCGATCCGTCACGCCGGCCAGCGGCGCCAGGACGGTCGAGCCGGGAATAGCCGTCTTTCCAACGTAGACCATTTCGGGACTCCGTGCCCGGGCTGCTACGCCGCGGACTCGATCAGTGGTCTTACCTTTTCCGCTCCAATGCGCGCCACCTCGCGGGGGTCCTCCCGCCAGAGGTCCTCGTTGAACAGTTCCAGGGATACCGGACCGGAGAACCCCTGAGACGCCAGCATCTCCAGCATCCCCTTCAGGTTCAGGATACCGTCGCCCGGATAGACGCGGTCCCCGTCGGCGAGGGTCTCACGCTCGCGGTCCGTTTTCGGCGCATCGTCAATATGGAAAATGTGCACCTGCGCCCCCGGTACCTTCAGGATATCCTCGTCCTTCCCGCCGCCGCGATAGATGTGGAATGCATCCATCACCACCGTGGTCCGGGGGTGGTCCGCCATGGTTACGATGTCCATCAGCGTATCCACGTTATTGACGTGGTCCACGAAACCCAGGAATTCGAGCGCGGGCAGACATCCGACCTCTACTCCCAGTTCCATTAACCGGCAGAAGCGGTCCGCCGCCCGGTTCAGGTCCACCCGGCCTCGCGCCGGTCCCGCGATGATGCGCGGCGCGCCGATGGCCACGCCCTGCTCCATCAGCCGTCGTGCTTCGTCGAGGCGCTCGGTTTCGAACGCCGAATCGGTCGCGTCCATCCATCCCGAAAAGTGCACCAGATCGGGCACCGCGAGATTGTAGTCATCGAGCAACTGTCTGAGCACGGGCAGCTTGCCGCCGGACCGTTGCCAGCCCGTCAGATCCTCGCACCACAGTTCGATCGCGCCGTATCCCGCCTCGCCCGCCGCCCGGATCTTCTCTTCGATCGATGCGGGCTGAATCGTGCTGGTATTGAAACACAACTCAAACCTGGCCATCGCTTCCTCCCGTTTCACAGATCGTATTCAACGCACACCGCCCGCACCTGGGCGCCGGCAGACACGCATGCTTGCCCAGTGCGACGATCAGCGCATGATATTCGTTGTAAACGCCCACGTCCTCCGGCAATGCCGCTTCAAACCTGCGCTTGACTTCATGGTATTCGAGCGACCGGTCGATCGCTCCCAGTCTTCCGAAAATCCGCCGCGTATACCCGTCCACCACGAAGCTTGGCTTCTCGAGCGCATAGAGAAGAATGCAATCGGCCGTCTCCGGTCCGATCCCCGGAATCGCAAGCAGCTCCCCCCGCAGACGTTCGGCCGGCGCATTCCTCATCCGGAAAACGTCGGCGCCGTACCTGCCGGCGAAGAACGCCAGGAACGCCTTCAACCTCCTGGTCTTTACGCGAAACGTCCCGGCGGAACGGATGAGGGTTTCCAGCCGGTCGTCGGGCATCCCCAGCATGGTCCGGGCGTCGAGCGCCCCGGCCTCCTTCAGCCTTCCTATCGCCCGCTCCACGTTCGCCCACGCCGTATTTTGCGTGAGTATGGCCCCGACCATCGTTTCAAACGGACTTTCCGACGGCCACCAGCCCTGCGGCCCGAACGCGTCCATCAACCGGTCGTAAACCGTGCGAATCCTGTCATGTCCGGAGGCCATAGCGGGCGGAAATCTAACGAATCGCCGGTTGGAGAGCAAACTCTATTCAATTCGAAGCGAGGTACCGGAGCCGGTATGGGGCGGGTCCCACGGGCTTTCTGGCGGCGGTTCAAGAAAAAAGGCGCCCGGACCGTCCCCGCCCGAGCGCCATTCCGTCATTCGGATCATCACCGTCAATTCGGATGGATGTAGAGTTTCTTCCAGAGTTGAATGACCCTCAGTTGATGCCGTACCCACAGGTACCGCTTCAGGATTTCGATGACTTTCAGGCGTAACGCAAATTCACGCAGATCGGTGGACATTCCGGCCTCCTTCCCTTTGCAGAACACACATTCCATATATACGGATGCGGCATTCGAATGTCAAGCCGGTCCGGCGCCGGGTCTTACCACTTTACACGCCCTCTGCGGCAACCTATATTGGGCGACACAACGGTTCCATTGATCAGTCCCACACTGCGGAGACGCGCAATGTCTGAAACCAGCCTGAAGGCCAAACTGAAAGCCGGTGAGGTCGTCCTCGGCCCCTTCGTCAACCTCGCATCCGGAGCGCTCATCGAAATCGCCGCGTACGCCGGCTTCGACTTCGTCGTCCTGGACACCGAACACGGCCCCCTGGACATCGAGACCACCGAGAACCTCTGTCGCGTGGCGAAGGGCGCGGGCATTTCTCCGATCGTTCGCGTGAGGGACAACGACCCGCCCCAGGTGCTCAGGGCGCTGGACATCGGCCCGGAGGGAGTCCAGGTCCCCCAGATACGTACGCAAACCGACGCCGAGTCCCTCGTCCAGGCGGCAAAATACGCACCGCTGGGGATGCGCGGCGTGTCGCCCTACACCCGCGCGGCCAGGTATTTCTCGGAGGGCGGCCAGATCTTCGAGCGGCTTAACAGGGAGTCCATGGTCCTTATCCACGTGGAAGGCGTGGAGGGCCTCGAGAACCTGGACGCCATCATCGCCGTTCCGGGCCTGGACGTCGTGTTCCTCGGACCGTACGACCTGTCCCAGTCTCTCGGCATTCCCGGCCAGGTGCACGATCCCCGGGTCGTGGAGCGGATGCGGGAGGCAACCGCGCAGATCAACCAGGCAGGCCTCACCGTGGGCACCTTCGCAGACAGCCCCGACGCGGCAAAACGCTGGATCGACGCCGGCGTGCGATACATCGCGCTTTCGGTCGATACGGGCATCTACCTGCACGGCTGCCGCGATATGGTCAACAGCGTGAGGAAGTGAACACGGAACCACGTTGCAAGAGCATCACCAGGATATCAGCAACGTTCTGCGCTGGATTCGTCGGCAATCTGGACAAAGCTGCGACAGCAAGTAGGGCGACTCTTCTCCGAGTCGCCCTACTTGCTTGCAATCCAGACTATTAAATCGTACGTACGCTAAATTCGTCTCCGATTCGGATCCCTTGATCTCTCTTACGTCGTATTGGTACGTAGGGTGTCGGTCAAGGCTGGGATCTATACAAGTGGGAACGATTTACTATGTTAGCCAGCCGACACACAATCAAACATGGCACAAGGCAGGCCGGCCTCCCACTCAAGAACTCAATAGTCTATCCCGCAATACAACGGCCAACACTCGCTTGACATCATCCAGCTTAATCCCCCGCATATATGCGCATCCCCTCAGATCCTCATCCTTGATCTCATCGAATTCGAAAGTTCCAACATATTCAAAACAATATTGTTGTATATCATAAGGACCCTTGCTCTTAACCTCTTTGGTCAAACGTGTGACAATTCCCTCTGCCCACTTCTCAGCTTCGATTTCTTCAGCGATTTCCTTTCCAAAATCCGTCAACTGCAACGGGCTGGCCTGAGTTACAACCCTGCGAGAAGGAAGTCGTTCCAGGACATCTTCGATCTTCTTCTCGATTCTATTCATGAATTCCTTAAACGCTTTCCTGTCGGAGTCAACTTCTCCCTTCCACTTCCCGCTCGTGAAGATGAGACCAGCCGCGGTAATCAATAAACCGACAACGGCAACAGAGGCACCTATGGCAAGGAATATGTGCTTTTCCAACGTCAATGCCTCACGATCACTTATCGGGTCGATCCGTCTCCCCAATCACTCCCAGACGGATCGACGGCGCCGTTTATACAAGATACGGGATCAAGTCTGTAAGTCAATCGCATCCCGTAAATTTCCGCGATATACGACGCCACATTTCTTTCCGTAGCCGTCTCCAATCGATATCGTAAGGGCAAACACATCACTGCAGACGACCGCCCCCGTCCCTATGGTATATCCACGGGCCTCGCCGTCCGCAGCGTGATCGGCGCCAGCTCAGAAAAATGCACTACAATCACGACCGAAACAAAAGGGGCGACCACCATTGGAGTCGCCCCGTTTTTCGTGCGCAATCCACACAAACCCAATGAATCATCGGCAATCACAGCACACGTCGAATGCCCCCACCATTGTAGGGACCTGCCCGTTGCGCCGGTAGAGCACTCTCTGCGTGTGTTAAGGGATGGACCCCGGGCGGTTCGGCTTATGGGATTAAACCGCTCTTTCATGGACCGGCTATCGCAGTGCCTTGCGGAAGGGATCAGCGCAAGAGACTTCGTGCAGTCTGATCCAGTCTCGCAGGGCGTTGTCGATCCGTGTCTGCCAGCCGCGCCCTCCGGCGCGAAAATGATCGACGACCTCCTGGGACAACCGGATGGTGGTCGATACTTTCGGTCGCGCCTTCGGGGGTCGGCCCCGACGTGCGGGCGCCCTGGCGAACTTTTCCGGCCAGCCGTCCTTCGAGAGATCGGGTGCGGTGTCGGGGTCAAAACCTCGGGCCGGAGATCCGTCGTTCTCGTTCATTTGCCCTCCTCATGCTAATGATCCTTCGGGCGTCGCTCTCGTCGAACTCGATCCGCACAATTAATGTTACTACAGAAATTCAGGCTGACAAGAACAACGCCAGGCTACCGAGTATATCGTGACCGAAGACCGGTGCGTCCGGGTGGATCGGATCCCTACACTGTAGGAGCAACCCTTGTGGTTGCCCTGGTTTGCACGATGGCGCACCCAATATTCACCGTAGGTTGTTCGATTGTTGATAAATTTCCTAATCTCCTCGCCGTAACGCACAAAATTCCAACGCTTTGCGCTCCCCTTCTTTTTTCTCTCATGGTTGAATTTCCTGCCAGCTTGGTCATAAAAGCCCCGATAATAGCTTGGATGGTACGACTTCAGCCAAAAGACAGGATCGTCATCTCCTTCTTCTACGGCACGATTGAGCTTTAAACGCGCAATATGCGCGACGTTCTGATTGGGATCGATACCCTGGATATCCGAGACCCGCTTCACGGAGTCAAATGCATGTTTCTTTGCGACTCCGTGAGCGCTATTGCCCTGAGTAATGATCACGTCAGGCTCAAGAATCCTCAATTCTTCATTGAGATACGCTCCACAATGCTCGTACACAATGTCAGGCTCTTGACGCTTTCCATTGGCGTTGGAACAACATTTCGCCGCCCTCACGTGGACGAAGAGGGCATGAATCACCGCTAATTTTTCGTTCTCATTCCAGTATCTTACCGGTTCAGGAAAACACTCCTCCCCAATGAAGGGATGGAGGATGCTCCGCACTATCCCCAAGGTTTCCCGCCAGTGAGGGTTCAGAGATTCTTTGGATGGTTCACCGATCTCAGGCTTCTTTTTTGGTTCGGGCGGGGACAGCGAAAGGACCAAGATACGGGGGATTGAGTAGCCGTGGAAGTCTCTATCCTCGTAGTAACGGCTAATGCTCACGCCGTCTGTCGGAGGCGAAAAGTCTGCATCTTTCTTTATGAGTCTGCAGGCTACACGACATTCACATTTCTGTGAACAACCAAATGCTTCGAACCTATCTTCGAAACAAAGGTCGCTATCCACAGGCGCGATGCCATTGCTTTCGTAATATCGGTTAAGGCGTTCTTGCGTCTCATTCATCGCTAAGTGCCTCTCATTGCGGTTTCAAATCTCCCTTCCACGGATGGCCTAAAACTCGATTCTTGACTATCATAACCGATGGGAATCCGTGCCGATCCAATTGATTGATGCGATTTGCTTCCAACAAACAACCTGGACCTGCTGAGTCTTACGACGGCAGACGCGAGCGGTGTCGCGGAACGCCTGTTCAAGTTCTGATAAATTGTATGCGATTGTGGCGTCCTGGGCGAGTTCCTATGTCGCGAACCCATATAAGTCGGGCGTGTCCATTGCGGGATTCATTGAAATTGCCTTAGGTGTCGGAAATTATCCGGAATGTCAGCCATCTCTGGCGTCATGCGATTCTCCTCCTTCCTTAAGATCCAGTTTGGCAAGCTCCTGACGTATAATATGCTTAGAGCAAATCCGCAAAGCACGGCCCAGACGCAGATTGCCCCTCACGTCGCTCCAGTCACCCCTGCAGACGTCCCTGAACACGCGCGCCGAAAGGTGTTCCATTCTGGTTATATGACGATCCCCGTAGTGTCGTCCTGGTTTGGTTTCCAGATTGAAGTCGACCCACCGGTAATAACTATCTTTCTGGCGCTGCCGTCGGTATGTTCTGCTCATACAGAATCACTCCCAATATTCCCTGTATGTCCAGGCAGATGTTACCGCGCATTACGTAGCAGTGGTCACGGTTTCAATTCTCTTCCTTCCAGCGTCTTACCTCGTGTTCGTAACCTTGGACGAAGAGCAAGAACCGTCGGCTATTCACCGACATTCTTCACGTTTGCAGATGTTTCTTTCACGTGATCAGCGAAACGGGTGAGACCAATTAGATCGATGGTCGATACTACTGTTTCTTCGTTCGTCAAGAACCACTCCCGTCGTCTGGTGCCGGACCTTCCGTGACCTATCGTGTTTAAGTGATGCTTGATTTTGGATTCTAACAGTTTTACGTCGTCATCGTTATTAACGACCCAGATTTCGATTATCTTTGGCGGTTCCGGCATTCCTGTAGTCTGTTGTCGGATACGCTCGCGCGCATTCTTCTCGGAAATACCAATTTTCATAAATGTCCTCATGGTGGAATCATCATTGGACGGTTCTATCGGCGCACTTAAATAACGAGGATACGTATAAAGATATATTCCCGGTACGTTTGCCTTTTCGAATTCTCCAATTCGTCTTATGGATTCAATCTCAATATCTGCATTCTCCCTTTCCACTTCTTCCGGGTTGTTTGCGATTGATGCGCACTTTTCCTCACGTAGCTTTAGTTCCTGTTCAGTCCCATTGCTTAGAACTCCTCGATGCCGCTTTTGGAAACTCCGCAATGCGCGTTCAGTCTGTTTGGCAAGGGTTGGTTTGTCGGGAATTTCTCCATTTAACATTGCGCCAAGGTAACGCCTATAATTGTAGACGAAACCGCTTGTAGCCTTGTCCAATTCCTTTGAAATCTCGTCAGGAGATTTTTCAACAGGATAAGTGTGTTTCCAGACACGTCCGAGTAGGGTTTCGTCTCTCGCAAGCGCGTTATTAACTTCCTTCAGGTACTCTTCGTTATCCACCGCACACCTCCTATTTGTTGGTTCGCTTCTACGATTATAAGACTTTGCACATATCGTTCGATTTACGTCGACTCCCAGATTGTTTCTGTATCGGCCTTTACCAAAACCACCGCATCGGAAATCTGCTCCGACAGACCCGACGCCCTCTCAATGGCTGAGTAACTTAGAAATGGTGAACCACTATTGCGCACAGATGGGAACCTGAGCGTATCCGACATAGCATTCCTTCCTTATGAGTGCGAGGCTCGTTATCGGTCGCCGCGGGAGAGAAATCTCACGAGTTCCACCATCCCCAGCGTGTCGAGCTTGCAGTATTCCAACAACTCCCGCTCCAGCCGCTGGCGCTCGGCGGCATCGGTTTCAGGATTGATAATCCGCAAATAAGCCGTTCCTGCAGCGGCGCCGTCCTGGACTTGACCGAGCGATCCGTAGTCGAGATGTGGCGCGACCGTCGGCAAGACTTTCTTGATCGACCACGAACCGAGCATATCCGGGTGATAGTACGTACTTCGCACGATCGGAAGGAGATCCACGAGCCGCTCCGTCAACCCGTGTAATCCTTCGGCAAGATCGGGAAAGCGCGCCGACAGTGAATTCAGGACCGTCTTTTCAAAGCTCCCGTACGTGAACATCGGTCCTTCCGTGCCCGCGATCCTCAGGAGCGATTCCGCGCAGGTACGCATCGGAGGATTGCCGGTGGTGTCGAGGAATTCTTCGTGCTGCAAATCGCCATTTTCGAGCTCAATGTGGCAGGACCATTGAAACGGCAGAATCTCGAAGGGACGCGTGACTTCCCAGATGGGAATCGCGAATTGCACTGTCTCGAAGTCGAGATAATAGCGCGGATAACCGCACGCGCCCACCTGGGCGGCCTCCGGCTTCAATTCCGGCGTTCCTTCAATCGTCACGCGCCGTACCCACTTCTGTCTCTCGTTGCGCAACCGGCCTTCAGGGATGTCGCGGATGTCTTCAACGCCGTCGGCGATCAGGCCGTCCGTAACCTCACGCGTGCCGTGGGGATGCGGCATGCACCTTAACGGATATCGGGTTTCCTCGCCGCGACAATAGCCGATAAAAGGGCATGAATAGGGCGTCGTACAATGGGATCCCATCTCGACGTGCGGTTCGCCGCCGTCGAGCAGGTCCCTGTAGTGCCGTATCCATTCAGGGACGATGCCGATTCGTCTCTGAACCTCTCTCGTCACGTCCACGTAATGAAACAGGCCGCGGTAGTCGCCGTTTCCGGGATACACGAACCGGTTGTCGATATGACAAAGCCGGACCGCATTGACCCGGAGACCCGCGCGTTCCAGGACCCAGGCCTGCACGGCACAATCTTCATAGTAATGAGCCCTGACCGAGGTCGTGGACTTTACTTCGATGAGAACGAACCCCTCCCGATGCGGCTTGAGGATATCTGCACGTATCAAAACTCCATGCGCCGCGAATGTCGCCTCAAAGATCGACGCGCCGGGCCGTTGATCCAGCAAACGGTTGGTTTCCTCGATGGCGGCATCCGCCCCGTCATCGTATCCGACGAACGCCCCGTCCGGATACTGAGCACGCGCCACGACATTGACGTCCTCGCCCACCGCCAGGCGGTGCTTTACGTCCGGGTCATATGCGATGAGATCCCGCCGATGCGCCTCCAGCCACAGGCGCTTCCCGCATTGGCGACCCGCCATGATTCTGGACTTGGAGAGGTATTGCATTGCCATGGTTCAGCTACTCTGTTCGCCTGGGTAATTCGATTCAAGGTCAGGCTTGACAAGCCCCCGCGATTTGTTAGATTTCTACAGTATCACAGCTACCTGCAAGTAGCCAATATGAGGGTATCCGATGACCACAGGTAACGGTAAATTCTGGACCGCCGAAACCACCAGAATCATCGTGGCCGTCCTGGCGTTGGCAACATCCAATTTCATCGCTACCTTTGGAATTGTGTATTATATGACAAGCGATCTGGAACGGCGTATGGATAGACGGTTCGACAGAATCGAAGTTCGCCTGGACAAAATTGACTCCCGATTGGATTCGTTCGGGGAACGCATCGCCGCGAACGAAGCAAGGCTGAACGCCATAGATTAAGCATCCACCGCACCACGACATTTCGTCAACAGCCCGCCTGCCAGTATGCCAATTGGCAGGCTTTGTTATGCTGACCCCCTTGTGCCAACATTGTGTGAGAACACGCACCCTCCGAGTCCAATAAAGAATGTTACGGTGGCTTGGCCCCCGGTTCTGGGTCTAGGGTGTTTTCGTGCCGCCCTGCGAGGTCGATTTCTCCTCCTGCTCCATCTCCCAAAGATCGTCCGCTTTGTCCAATCCGTCCAGGGAGTCCATCATCGCAGTGTTCGCTTCCTCCTCGAAGTGCTTTGCGCGTTCTCGGTCACCTGCCTCCCACTTCTTCGCCGCAGCCTCGAGGGCTTTGGCTGCATCCTTCGCTTCCAGACACCCTCTGGCCAGGGCCCCCAAAGCCTCCAATTCCGCAAGCCGCCTTGCGAATTTCCCTTCCCGCTTCGAATAATCGTCGGCCGCCTTCGCGGCGATTTCCCGCCACGTGGCCGCTTCCGCCCTTGCCTTCTTTGCCGCCGCAACGTCAACTGCCACACGTCTCCGGCCCTGTACGTTACGGTTTTTGTCTTTCTCGTCCGACATGACGCGTCTCCACGTGTATAGTTCGAACGCTCGGTCCCGGCTTGATTTTCTTTAAGAAATGGAGCGGTGGTTGCTCCAAACAATATGCGTCAATTTACATCGAGCGAGGAATGGACATCAACGTCGCCAGTGAGCGACGCCCAGGTTTTCTCGTCGATCTCCTTGCCGCCGATAGCAACGCTTGATTGCCCCACCCGGAATGCACGGCTGAGCCTCGCGACGAGCCTGCCATCCTTGTTGAATCTCAGCGCAAAATCAGGAGTGTAGTTGATAACATATCCGGTTGGAGCGCCCAGGAACGGCACCACGTTGGGAAGCGCTTCTCGTGCCTGTATCGCGTACGTTTCCGGATTTGACCCTTCCTTGAACTGAATAATCCGATGACGGGATCCGCCGGTCATCGCGTAAAACGTGATCTGAGTCGGTACATTTAGCTCCGTCAGAATCACCGCGTGGGGCATGAAAGATGCACGATAGGCCTTGTCTTCCGCTTCAATCAATTCCGCGCGGGTGACCTCAATGGACTCGTCAATCACGTTGACTTCCACCTCAAGCCCCTCTGCAAGCTCGGCCCGGAGGTTCTCCGCGAATTCAACTCGGCCGCCACAGATCTGGTCGATTCGACGACATCCTTTGGTAATATTCGCATATCCCATACGTCGGACAAGCTCACCCCGGGTGATACCGAGATCCTGCATCCGCTGGCGGATTAAACGCGCTATTGATAGGTCCTTTCGAGCCATCGTTCCTCCTTGGCTTTGTCCGCAGAAAATGTCGATCCGCAGCCAGCCGTCAGAATCCGAGCGGTGCGACGCCGGGTTTGTGGCGGCATTCCTCCTCGAGTGCGCGGCCGATACGCACCGGGTCGTCGAGGAAATTCAGAATCTTCGCCCGCTCACGGACATTTGCGAAATCCGCCGGCGTGAGTTTGTTAAGCACAAGTGCGTCCGACGGAGCTTCAAACCCGTAGAAGAACCTGAAAGCCTTTTCGACGCGTTGCCGGTCCATGTAGAAGAACTCGACCCTGAATATGAAGCGGCGGGCAGCGGCCGGATCGAGCGCTTCCCGCCGATTCGTGGTACACGCGAACGGAAGCGGGTGCCGCTCCATCTGGCTGAGCAACTCGTTGACCATGCCGGTTTCCCACGACCGCACGGCGTGCTCGCGGTCCATCAGGAGGGAGTCGGCCTCGTCGAATACCAGAAATGAGCCTGTCTCAACGGCTTCCGAAAAGGCGGCGGCCATCTGCTGCTCGGTTTCCCCCACCCACTTGCTGAGCAGATCCGAAGCTCGTTTCGGCAACAATTCCATCCCCATTCGTTCTGCAATGTGGCGCACAAAGGCCGTCTTCCCCGTTCCGGGCGGGCCGTACAAACAGAGCGCGAAACGCTTCGCGCCGATTCCAACCATCCGTGCGGTCAATTCCTCCAGATTCGTACCCGCGTTGACCAGAGAAAGGTCGTAGTTCTTGATTGGGAAGCTTTCGACCGGACGGACGCCGTAACGCAGTTTCACCTTCTGTTCAACATTCCGCCGGATGACATCCGCGTTCCCCGCGATCATAGCCGCCTGATGCGTCGCCAGAGCCAGGTGCCTGGGGGTCACTTTGTCGTCGTGCGCCAGTTCCGTCGCGAGTCGCCGTACTTCCGGATCAGGCACCTGTGCATTGGTGAGGATTCCGGAGAACACACGCTTCCTCGCGCCGACGGACATGCGGCGGAATTCGATCGCGTGCATCATCCGGTCGATGAAGAACGGCTGAATCATCCGGTAGAAGCCAATCGAGTTGCACGCCCAGATGATGGGCACCGGATTTTCTTCCACGATGCGATTCAGCCAGTGTTTCTCCACGCTGTCGAAGTCCTCCATTTCATCGAAGAAAATCACCGAGTCGGGCTCGTCGGCCAATGACTCGAGCGCATAATCGAGTGTTTTTGTGCGGAATACGGCAACACGCGCCTCGGAACCGACCTCATTGTTGCCGATCGCGTACATCCGTGCGCCCGCCTCGCCGCAGAGTGTACGCGCAAATTCGGTTTTTCCGGTTCCCGGGGGTCCGTACAGGAGGATATTTATGCCTTTTGGCTTCGAATCCATCGCCGCCGCGAGGGTCTGTCTTACGTCTTCGGCGACCGGCCCCAGATGCGCAAAAGCCGTCCACGGCAGGGCAGCCCGTACCGGCGCCCCCAGTCGTGGGCGCGCTCTATTGGCGGCGATTGTGAGCTCGGACCGTTCGCAGAGATTGTAAAGGTCCGATTCCGTGCCTCCCACAAGGCGGGTCGTTTCAATGGCCTTCGCCAGGATGCCCGGCGGACATTCTAGACGGTCCACAAGTCGTCTGGCACATTTGGTAGCGTCGATACCCTCGATGCCGCTTTCAGCCAGCATCCGCCGCAAGATGGCAGCCTGACGCGTCGGTCCGTGGGCCGTGAACCTGACAACCATCGTGAAGCGCCGGAGCATGCTCTCGTCCAGGTCATTCAAACTGTTCGAGGTGTATATTACCGGAACGGGATTCTCCTCTATTAGCCGGTGATTGGCGAGGCGGGAGCCGCCGGTCGACTCCAGCGCGTCTTGGGCCTCGTCGCAAAGAATCGCGGCTTCGGGCATGGTATGAAGCAGTGTTTGCGCCATGCGCAGTTCATTGCGACGGTCGGCGCGCCTGTCGTTGTCGGTATCGCAAGATTCTTCGTCGCCATTTCGCATTTCGCCAACGGAAAAGAGTGTCAATCCGGATGCCGCTGCGATCGTCTTTGCGAATTCGGTCTTACCCGTACCCGCCCTGCCCACGAGCAGGATGTTGACACCCGTTGCCTGCGCGCCGTTGCATCGCTGAAGCATTACTGCTTTCAGAGTGCGGCGTACGTGCTTGGTGTCCGCGACGTGGGCGAAGTCATCGAAACGCAACCGAGCGACACATGGTTCACCAACCAGCCGTGCAGTCAATTCATCCATGTCCCGCACTGGTGGATGCCACACTTCGTGGAACCAGTCTTCGATGAGGTCGTCCGGATCCTGGTATTCGTTCGGTTGAGTGCCCTTCTCCCAATCTGCGATTCCGGAACGTGCCAGTTCCCTGAGGCCCTTCTCGATCTCCAGCCGCGGCCGTCTCAAGAAGAGCTCCAATCCGTCAACAGGACTTGAATATGAGGGCCTGAATGCGTCCCAGATCTCTTTAGTGAGAGAACAATGGGTATAGCCGTGCGCCAGTTCGAGCAGATCGGCCGCCGCCGCGTCCAGCGAGAAACGTTCCACGACAAGACGGGTTGCTGTCGCGTCGGGCCCTGGTTCAGGAGGCCGATTGGTCTTCCGCTCGAGATTCTGAGTCGCACGCTTGATGTTCCTGATTACCTTCTTCTTGTTGTCGCGATATTGCACATCAACCTGGACATCCAGAAGCTCCTGAATCGCTACATCTTCCTTCAAACAGCCAACGACGTCCGACCGAATGCTCCGGTTGAACTGGGCGACACGGAGAATGTTAAGCATGTAAGTGCGCGAAAGGTGCAGACTGTATTCGCTGCCGGACGAAAAATGCCCAGATTTTGAAAAGAACTCCCGAAGTTCCCGTCGGTCCATTGATTGAGATCCTCTCCTTCCAGTCGATTTCCAAGGTTCGCCTGTCTACGTCTTCGCCGTGTCATTCCGGACGCAGGGCAACAAAAAGAGGCGTGTTTCCAATGAACACGCCTCAAGTTAAACAGGATATGCGACGAACCGCGTCGTATGTCGTCAGGTTTTTTTGTAAGATCTCAGATTTTTTTCAAGTTCCTCGGAAATTTCGGCACGCAAGGACGATGGCGCCAGGACTTCGGCGCTTGCGCCGTGGCTCAGAATCCACGACTTAATTTCATAGAGGCCACCTGCACGAAAGTGAAGAATGATACCGTCGTCGTCCAATTCCTCGATCTCCTGGGTGGGGTGCCATATCCGTTGTCTGATATACGGCACCTGGGATGGCGAGAAGCGGACGCTAACCTCGATCGGTGCTTCAAGAACGACACCGAATGCCTGGTTGAGTTGCTCTTCAATATCAGAATCTTCCGCCGCGTCAAACACCTGGGACGTGACCTGAATTTCCTCGATCCGTTCAGCGGCCAGGGTCAGTAAATTTCCGTATTTCGGATTGCGGCAGAGCAGATACACGCCATCGTAGTGGTACAAGAACCTGAATGGCAGAATGGGATAAGTCTTGCTCTCCCCGGTGCCGATGGCGCGGTAGGTCACGTTACAGACCCTTCGCTCCGTGATTGCTTCCTGCGTTCTTTGAAATACATGAGGTTTAATTTGTGCCTTCTGTCCGCGGATGTGAGGATGATAGGCTGCCTGTTCCAGGAATACGCGCATCTTTTCCGGCAGTGTTGTCCGGATCCGATTGAGCATGTTCCAATATTCCGTTTTAAACGGCGATTCCTCGATGATTCCAGTGATGTAGGTCAGGGCAATCAGCTCTCCCACCGGAAAATTCAGGGGCGGCACGCTGCTATCGCTCATGAGTTTCCACGCGTTCTCACGGCCTTGTTTGTCCGTATAAAGGGGAAAGCCCGCTTCGCTAAGGTCGCGCAGGTCGCGTTCTATTGTCCGCCTCGTCACGCGAAACGTCTGAACGAGTTCCTTGATTGTCGCGCCGTACTGCCGAGATGAGAGTTCTCTCAGAATATCCAGTTGACGTACGATCTGCCGGGTGTTTGCCATGATCTTGAACCTGATGTGGCTCTGGTTGTCGTGATGTTTGATGCCGCGGCTGCTTCGCCGTGTTGATACAGCTGATGGTGACGCCCGGCCACGAAAAAAGGCGATCCCGCTCAGAATCGCCGTTTTTCTCCCATCTCGCTCCGCCTCAGGTATCTTCGTCTCCACTCATGGGCAGGTCTTCGGCGGAGATCGCCCGCCGCCTCGGTCGGTCGACAATCTGAGGATTTCGCTCTCTCTCCTGCTGGACCTGCATGGTATGACGGGCCGTGGGAATGGCTTCCAGGCGCATCTCGCCGATCATCTCCCCCGACACTTCGCAGATGCCGTAGGTTCCGTCTTCGATCTTGCCCAGCGCATGGTCGATCTCGGCCAGCTCGCGCCGTTCGTTATTACCCAGAGTCGCCATCAACTCCAGTGAAATCGCGTTCCCGGCCATGTCGAACGGATCCGCCGAGCGGTCTTTTCTGAGTTCGTCAATATCGGCATCTTCCAGGCTGGTCTGTTTCAGCAGGTCTTTCTTTCGATCCAGCAGCAACTTCTGGTAAAACGCCAGCTTTTCAGAAGCCAGTTTCTCGGCCATATTCCGTTCGACCTCCGCGGCGCCAGACCCTTCTCCTGGAACCTGCATCCGACATCGACATCAGGCAAAGATGCCGATAGCTTTCTCCCGAAAGAACTCAGATTTCTGCTGGCACAGGTCCCGAGGCGGGCCCCGATCCCGGAACCGGAGCGTATCTCATCGGATTTTTCGGACGAAAATTTATCGTTCCGAATATCGAAAGTCAAGCCCCAAATTCGAAAAAAATACCCACATTTCCTGTCAGTGAGGAAAACGCCAAACGACACTTCCCGTGGCGTCGGTATCCGGAACGTGGAACAACCGAATCACACGGTGGAAGTCGTCACGCCCGGCCCTGTGACGGACACAGCGCGCCGACTCCGCATGCGTCGCAATCCGGTGACCTGGCACTGCAGATCGCCCGCCCGTGATGAATGAACAGATGCGGCAGGTCCACCCAGTCTTTCTTCGGCACGAGCACAATCAGGTCCTGTTCGATTTTGACAGGGTCCTGCCTGCGGGTCAGGCCCAGTCGATTGGATATCCGGCGCACGTGCGTATCCACGACCACGCCTTCGGCAATTCCGAATGCGTTTCCCAGAACGACGTTGGCGGTCTTTCTTCCAACGCCGTCGAGCGCCACCAGTTCATCCAGAGTCCGCGGCACCTTTCCGTCGTGGTTTTCCACCAGCGCCTGGCAGCACCCCTGGATATTTCGTGCTTTATTGCGAAAAAAACCGGTCGAGCGGATCAGGTCCTCCAATTCTTCAAGGGGCGCATCGGCATAATCCACGGCCGTCGGACACCGCTCGAAGAGACCGGGCGTCACCCTATTGACGCGTTCGTCGGTACACTGTGCCGAGAGCATCGTGGCGATCAGCAACTGGAGCGGATTCTCGTAAGACAGCGAACATTCGGCGTCAGGATAAATGCCCTTTAACTTTCCGATGATCGCCCGCGTCCTCGACCGCCTTGTATCCAGGTCTTCGTCCGGCTCCATCGTGCCAGAATTCCCAATTTGCTCCGCGGCTACCACGGCCGCACCGCGGGAACCGGCTGTTCGAGGCCGTCCGCGCGGACGTTTTCGCCATTCACCCAGCGGGAGCGGTCGGATGCCAGGAACACAACCACGTCGGCGACGTCTTCAGGAGATCCGAGACCGCCCATCGGAAATCCGTCTCTCTCGTAAGCGGCGAACACCTCCGGTTTTTCCTGACGCATACCGTCCCAACCGCCGCCTTCGAAAATAATCGACCCCGGCGATACCACGTTTACGCGGATGCGGTCGTGCACCAGTTCGAGCGCCATGGGTTCGGCCATGAAGATCTGGGCGGCCTTGGACGCGCCGTACTGAACCGCGCCGCTCAGCTGCGGTATCCATCCCGATATGGACGAGATGAACACCACCGAACCGCCGCCCCGCGCCCGCATGTGAGGGACCACAAGCCGGGTCAGCCGCACGCCGTGGAACACGTTCTTGTCGAAGGTCTCCACCCAGTCCTCGTCGGTCGAATCCATCAGCCGGTCGCCGGACCGGCCGCCCACGTTGTTGATCAGAATATCGATCCCGCCAAGCCGTGCCGCGGATTCCTCCACAAACCGCGCCGCGTCGTCAGGGTCCTGCACGTCCGCCTGGATGGCGGCAACACGGACGCCCAGCGCCTCGATTTTCGCCGCTGCCTCTGCCAACGTCTCCTCCCGCCGGGCGCAAATCGCAACGTCGCACCCCTCCTCCGCCAGGCCCATCGCCGTCGCGAGACCGATCCCGCGGTTCCCGCCCGTCACCAGCGCGATTTTGCCCTTGAGATTCATGTCCATGAAGACCTCCATTTGGCTGTCTATTATACCGTAGACTCTTCCCCACCCCACAAATCCCCTATTCCCTTTCAAGAGGCGGGGAGAGGGGAGACGGGAGACGGTAGATGACATCCTTGCCCAATCGGTTCTTTCTTTTTGCCTCCGGCGAAAAATGAAACCGCACGAGGCAACAAAACCGGTGAGACGTGAGCCGGTAGACGGTAGAGGATTACCTTTACCGCAGTGTTTCCATACAGCACGTGCCGGTTTCTTTGCCGTGATCGTAATGACATGAAAAACTATAGGGCACTCATATTTTCTCCACTCTTCCGTCTCCCGTCTCCCCCCGGGGTAGGGGCCGGGAGGGAGGTTCTTTGGGAGCGAGGGCATCTTGCCCTCGATGCGCCTTTTCTGATTCTGAAGGTTTATGGCGCCCACGTCAACGCATTGGTTTCTCGAATCAAGACGAATGCGGTTTTTTGCTGCTCTTCGGAACAGCACTGAACACCATCGTCGCGTTTGACGTTGAGAAAGTGTTGCAATACGCAACAGTTGCAGGTTTCGGTTTTCCCTTTGTGTCTTTGTGGCTTCGTGTGAGGATTGTGTTGGCGGAAGCCCGACGTAACCGCTGTGCGAGGCCCCGGGCAACCGCCCTACACCAGCGACCGGCGTAATTTCGGATGCGGGGCCAGGTAGGGTCCGCCGCTGCTGACGTCGACGATCTCGTCGCCGCGCCAGCGAAACGTCACCGTCTCCTCTTCGGCGGACTCGTCCCGCGACAGTTCCTCCTCCTCGTATTCGGGAAGAGCGAAGCGCAACTCGCTGGTCGTCGCCCCTTCACCCTGCGCCACCACCACAAACCCGTTCTCCACGGTTGCCTCGACAGGCCGCCCGTCGACGGTCACCGCGCAGGTCGCCTCATCCGCCCAGCCCGGGAAGCGCAGCCGCAGTTCCTTTCCGGTTCGGTTGACCACGGTGACCCGGGCCTGGTTCTCGTCGCGCTCCGCCTTCACCCCCACCTCGGGCAGTTCGCGGTCGAAGTGGAAGTTGACGCGGACGAACTCTCCCTCGACGTCGACGGTCCGGTTCCAGAGCTCGATCAGGCTGTGCAGGGCAGCGGCGGTGAAATCGGTGACGCAGGTCTGCCCCCTGACGTGGCCTACGGAGCCACCGATGGCGCCCAAGAAGCGGTTGGGGAGGTCGCGGTAGCAGTCCCGGGCGTCGGCAGCTTCGGCAGGGCGAATAGGAACAGGTTCCCGCACCTGCGCAGGGAACAGCCGGGCCCGCGCGATGCGCTCCGCATCGTCGAGCAGTCCGGGGTCGGCGAACAGGTCCCACAGCAACAGGGCGATGTGAGCGATGTCTCCTGCCGAGGCGATGTCGCCGCCATAACGGGCGCCGACGTCGTGGGTGATGAACCCCGAGCGGGTGATCATCCCGGATACGGCCCCCCGGTAGGTCTTGTAAATCAACTCCTGGCGTTCTCGCGAACCCTGGAGCACGGCCAGCATCAGCAGGCCGCGGAGGGTGTTCAGGTACGAGTGGGTGTGGTGGCCGCAGCCCCGGGCGAGACTGCCGTCCGAGTTCACCAGGGTTTCGAAATGGAAATCGCCCAGGCGCTCCGCTTCCTCGAGGGCGGCCAAATCGCGGGTGGCCGCGTGGAAACAAAGCAGGCCTTCGATGGCACGGCCGTGGGTGTAGGCCGGGACGGCGCTGTTGCCGTGCTTTGCCCGCTCAGGTCCGCCGTCGAACGAAAACCTCCACTCCATCAGTTCCCGGCTTGCGCGGCTCATCCCCTCGATCGCCCGGGTGCCCCACTCGGCGGCGCGGGCGTTACCGCGGCATTCGACAAGCAGTCCGAAGGACAGCATGGTCTCGCGGTAGGAGTGGATGTACCAGGTCGCCGGGTCCCGGGGGTCGACGTCCTCGAGGAAGATGCCGCTGGCGTTGTCGGACAGGCGCCGGCTGTTCTCCAGCATCGCCACTTCCATCTCCCCGGGGATCTCGAAGCCGGCGGCGCGCTCGAGCCGCAGCATAGTGTTCCACCAGCGTCCGACGTTGTGGCCGGTGCAGTATGGCCGAAACTGGTACATCGCGCCCATGTCCTCGTCGACGGCCATGTGCCAATAGGGCAGGTAGCCGTCGTCGCGCGACAGACTGCCGAGTAGGTTGCGGCCGGACAGCAGCAGACGGTCCTTGACGTTCATGGGGTTTTGTGGCTCCGTGTGAGGATTCCGTTTGGTGAGAGCCGGACGTAACCGCTGGTCGATGCTCCGGCTCACCTATCTATGATTCGCCGGCGGCCGTCCTCGAGTCGATCCAGCTCCTCGATGCACCGGGGCCTGCGCTTGTTCTGCTGCCTCAAGGCGGCGAGGTACTCTTCCCACTCCCCCTCGCGACCTGACCGGGTGAGTACATTTCTGACCTGGCGCAGATAGGGAACCGCCTCCCGGTACCCCGCCGGCTTTACCCTGGCGATCTCCGCCTCCGCCAGGTCCTTCCAGATTGCCACCGCCCGGTCGGGATGCGTCGATGCGATGGCTTCGGCCACGTCTTCGTCGAGGGAGACGTCACGCTCCCAGTGCTCCGCTTCTGTCAAACCCGCACGGTCGTACCACTTCACAACCTCGTTCGGCTTCTTCTCCGCAATGGCCAGGAGGATCAGCACGTCAACCATAGGCGCCTCATTGTCACCGCGTGGCGCGGGTATTTCGACTTCCGGAGCGGGAAGGGGCCAGTCCACGTCCGGATCACTTTTACGTTTCCTGCCGCTTCGCGGCCGCCGGCCAGTCAGGAGATAGTGCCTGCACCACGCCTCGACGCCCTCCCCAACGCCCTGCCCCCGGGCGGCGTCATACAGATCCAGGAATGCCTCCGCGCCGGGTTCGGCGAAGAACTCCTCCGCATGAATGGCCAGCCCGGCAAGCGGATTGCCGCTGTGCTTGTTGATCGTCTGCAGCTGCTCTCGAAGCTCCGCTCGCAGTCCTGGATACCGGTCGTGAATCGCCTCGAGCCCCTGCCGGCACCATCGCCGCGCCTCGTCCCACACGCCCTCTGCCATCAGGCGGTCCACCAGGCGATTGTAAGTAAGGGTGATGGGGGCTTCGCGCTTGCACAAAGGAATGATCTCGTCCCGCCTGCCGGCCTTTTCCATGGCTCTGATGAGCCAGTCAACGATGTAGTCCCGTTTGTATTCACCCGACCCCTCGCTATTTCGGGCAGAGCACGGCCGGGCATCCAGTCGCTGGGCCAGGCGGTCGCACACCTTCGACCAGTCGCGTTTATCATAGTCTTCAACCCAGAGATTTGCAAATCCTTCGGAGCAGAGTTCGTACTCGTCCGTCTGTGCCATATCCAGGACCCATACGATCCGGTCTGCGGGCGACATGGAACTCCTGTCCAGGGCCTGGAAAAGGACGTCGAGACATTCGCCGATCGCTTCGCTTGACTCCCCCTCGTGCTCGTATTCCAGCGCCTGAGTGCCGGCGGCAAGCAGTTCGGGTCCCAGTTGCACGGCGGCGTCAACCTGTCCGGACGCCACCAGCGCCTGGAGCATCGCCTTGAGGCGCTCCGTATTGACCGCCTGGTACCCGTAGTGATCGTGGTCCCATACGGGTTCTTCAAGGGCCGCGATCTCGGAGCGGATTCTCTGAAGAACTTCTCGGGTCTGCCCCGAGGTCAGGCTGCGGCGGTTTTCGAGAGATTGGCGCACTTCGTCGTGGGTTTCGGCAAGTTCCAGCAGTAGCGCTACAAGTTCGGCCGTGGTATGCTCTTGCAGGTAGGCTTGCAACGAAGAATCCGGTGACTGGCTGGACCCGGAGCTTTCGGAAAGTGTCTCAACGTACTCCTCATCCATTTGCAACGTCTCGAATTCTTCCGCATCGGTGAAGTTCTCCATTCTTGCGTCCAACTGCTCAACGCGCGGATCGTCGGCCTCGACCTGGCCGACGGCGTTTCCGGACTTTGCCACCTCCAGATATTCCACCACGACAGCTACCGCGTGTTTGCAAGTCGTCCAGTAGGGACAGGTACATTCGGATATCAGGTCCCTGCTTCCTTCGATGGTCACCCTTGTGGCATAGAGGCGATTGCCCGCAACCCAGGCGACCAGCGCGCCCTCTTCGTCGCGCTGCAATTCCCTAACCGCCCCTTTTCTCTGATAGGACCGGCCCCGGGCGACGATGCGACTGCCCGCCCATTCGTCCAGATCGTCCCACGTCAGTTCCGAAAAAGGATCAACGGGCTCTGCAGGATCTGTCTTTTTCCTCCGTGAAGCCATCTCGTTCCGATTCTCGTTTCAAAGAGTCGCAATGTTGTCGAATAGGTGTCGCAAAATGCGACAGTATCTGTTTTCGGTCTTCCCTTTGTGTCTTCGTTTGAGTTGACTGTGTCTGGTTTGGGTGTAAGGTCTTCAAAAAGCGGGGAGACGCTAGACGGGAGACGGTAGATGACATCCTTGCCCGATTGGTTCTACCTCAATGCCTGCGGCAAGAAATAAAATCGCACGGGGCAATAAAACCGGTGAGACGTAAGACGGGAGACGGTAGATGAAGACAATTCCAGCAGTGTTTCCACACAAACCGTGCCTGCTAATTTACCGTTATCGTAACGACTAGAAAAACCATAGGGCACTCATCTCCTCTCACCTCTCACCTCTCCCGTCTCCCCGCCATTAGGGAATTTGGGGAAAAGGGGGTTTTGAATCTGATGTTCGATTTTGATTCTAGCTGACGGCTGACAGCTTTCTCTCTGGCGACTGATTGCTGAATCTTTGTCTGCATTGCCAACCCGTGTGGTTGTCCTGCTCGGCCGTTAGAGTGTTACAGTAAGACTTCCTCGCAATATGCATCCATAGTTTTTCATGCTGCCAACTATCAAAAAAAAACTCGTTGCGATCCCCCCACCGCATCAGCCTTCGCCGGCCCTTCGACAAGCTCAGGGATCGGATCGGCTTCTGCGACTCCCCCTCAAGGGGGGAGTGATTAAATCGTCGAAAGCGCTCGCATTCACATGTACCTGATTTGGTTGCGGCTGAGCGTAGCGAAGTCTCGTTAGGATTCTTCCAACCGCCTCTCAAAAAATGCCCTCACGTCGACGAGTTGCTGCGCGTAGAAGGCGGCGTCTTCATTGTCGCGGGATTCGAGGGCGGCAACGGCCGTATCGAATTCCGGTTCGCCAACGTCATTGTCCCCCGAAAGGATTTTCGTCAGCCCCATGTATCCGTCGAGCATGGCCTGCTGATCCGGGTCTCCCCCGTTCGAGCCGCTAAAGACCCTCGCCTCCGCGAACACGGACAGCGCCTCCGTGTATGACTCGTCTGCCAGGAGATGCGCGCCGAGATACCAGTACGTATAGGCAAGCTGCGCGCCAGTCGGGTCCAGTTCACGTAGTTGCCTGACGCTGTACCGCGCGAACGCGATACCGCGCCGCCTCTGCTCGGGCGTAATCTCAATGTCCGGTTCGTTCCAGCCGATCCAGGTGAAGGATGCGGCATTCGTGGCCGTCCGCTTGGCGACGAACAGAAGCTCCCTCTCGGGATCGTCGTAGATTTCGTCGTAGAGGTCGTCGCTCAGGTCGCCTGAAGACCACGTCCTGGCGAGACAATAGTGGATGCCCGCGTCCGCAAAGTGGATCACCTGCTCGATGGATTTGGCCTTCCAGTAGCAGTCCAGCACCAGGTTTCCGAATGCCTCGGCGACATCGCATTCATCCGCGAGTCCAAACACAAACTCGCTCGCGGCGTACAGGTCCTTTTCCTCAACAATGGACTGAACCTTGTCAAAGATATCTTCGCGTTCCAAGTTGCCTCCTGCTTATCCTGTCCGTCCGTTGTTATTGCAGTTGATGAACTTAGCCGAATAACTGCCAAAGTCACCAAACATGGATACACAGGATGGACAGGATTAAAACCAAATTCGGGAAAAACCTACAATCACTCAACCAAGGACACAGTAACACATCTGCGGTTTGTGGTCTTTATCCTGTTTATCCTGTCCATCCATGTTTCACGCTTCTTCAGATTCCTTGCACCATGATATGAAATCATCAACAGGCATCGTGTTAAGGACGTCCGCGGCGGTCAGCCCGCCCTTACGGCCGCAGCCCAGCCCGTGCACCATCTGCTCCAGCCCCTCCACACTGTGGGCGTCCGTATTGATCGCGATCTTCACGCCTTTTTCCCGCGCGTATCCGATATGCCGCCAGTCCATGTCCAGCCGCCGCGGATTGGCGTTCAGCTCAATGGCCGTATTGGACTCGGCCGCCGCGTCGATAACGGCGCGGTGATCCAGCGGATACCCCTCGCGGGCCAGCAACAGACGGCCCGTTGGGTGCCCCAGAATGTGCACGTGAGGGCTGCGCACCGCGCGCACGATCCGCTCGGTCGCTTCGGTTTCGGTCATGCCGAACCTGGAATGCACCGACGCGACGACAACGTCGAACTCCGCCAGGAATTCGTCCTCGAAGTCCAGACGCCCGTCGCCCAGGATGTCCACCTCAATCCCCTTCAACACCCGGATGTCCGCGAGTTCCGCGTTGACGCTGTCGATTTCCTCCCACTGGGCGCGGACCCGGTCCTCCGTCAGGCCGTTCGCATAGGCCGCCGCCTTGCTGTGGTCGCATATCCCGATGTACCCGTATCCGAGGCCGGCCGCCGCCCTCGCCATCTCCATCACGTCCGCCCGGCCGTCGCTGTGCCGGGTATGCACGTGAAGCGTCCCCAGCAGATCCTTCCGTCTCACCAACCGGGGAAGCCCTCCGGCCGCGGCCCGTCGGACCTCGTCTTCTCCCTCCCGCAGTTCCGGCGGGACTTCGGCAAGACCCAGCGCCTCGAACAGCGCCGGCTCGTCCTCACATGGGATACGGCGATCGCCGTCGAACAAACCCCCTTCGTTCAGTCTCAATCCAGCTTCCGACGCCCTCTCGCGCATCTGTGCGACGTGCGATGCGCTGCCCGTTACGTGATGGAGAGCAGCCGAGTACGCTTCCTCCTCCACGATCCACAGATTCGCGCGCATTCCCGAGTTCAACATAATACTCAGCGGCGTCGCTCCGGCTTCCAGGACTTCCTCCACCTCATGATACCCCTCGAATGCCCCGGCCAGCCCTTCGGGATCCTTTGCGCACGCCACCAGGTCGATATCCCTGTGCGTTTCGCAGCGGCGCCGTATCGTTCCCGCCACGGCCAGCCGGTCCACGGTCGCCCGATCCTCGAGATAGGCCCGAATCTTCTCCGCCTCGTGGCTTGCGTTATTGCATAGAAACTGGCCGCGGTGCTTCTGCATGTATTGAATGCCGTTCGCGATCCGTTCGGCGGTTTTCCTGCCGAAGCCGCTCATCGATTCCAGTTCGCCGGAGTCGCAGGCTCTGGAGAGCGCATCGACGTCCACAATACCCAGTTCTTCATAAATCGCCCGTACTCTCTTCGCCCCCAGCCCGGGAATCTCCGTCATCTCCATCAGCCCTTCCGGTACGGATGCCTTCAATTCCTCCAGACCGGGCAGACGCCCCGTCTCCACGAGTTCGCCGATGCGCCCCGCGAGTCCCTTCCCCACGCCCCGGACCGTATCCAGCTTTCCCTCGGCTGCCAGTGTCGCTACCGGTTCCCCGAGGGAATCGATTGCCCGGGCGGCGTTGGCGTACGCGCGCAGGCGAAATCCGCCGTCGCCGTTCAACTCCATCAATGCCGCCATCTCTTCCAGGACTTCCGCGACCTCCCGATTGTCCATAGGCTCCTCCGTGATCAGCTACCGGGCGGCAATTCGTTGCACTGACGCCCCGCCGCGGGCGTTACCTCCGGCGCCCCGGTCCGGGTACGTCCAACGTCGTCCAGCAGCCGGTTATTTTTCTGGATATAGACCGGCGTCAGGACAAAGGCGATCATATTCACCAGCAGGCTTAAGGCTGCAAGGACCTCGTGCAGGATGGAATAAAACGTCCTGCCGCCCTTGCCGACGCCCAGGAGCAGATCCGCGTGCGCGCCGCCGCCGATCATTGCCGTGACCATGATCAGCAGAATACCGAACGTCAGCAGGTAGAAGAAACTGCCTTTGAACCCGCGGGCACGCGCAAGAAACTCCCGATCCAGACCGCGCTCCCGCACCTCGGCCTTGATGGCCGATCCCGTTCCCATAAAGTAAAACATCGTTGTCGTCTGCGTGAGGACCGTCAGAAACGCGGCCAGAAGCCCCACCTTCAGGTGCGCGCCCACGGAAACGGACATCCAGTCGAACCGCGACGCGTACCCCATGCCGAAGCTGATCAGCAACAGTGGAATATTCACAACCAGCATGCCCAGGATGGCCGCCTGCATCGTCGTCGACTTAACGCCTTCGGAAGCACCCGATGGTTCTGGCCCTGCGCTCACCGCAAACCTCCCGTTCATGTATCCTTGACGAGAACCACCCGCATGTCAGGCCCCAACCCGCCTCAGACCCCACGGGCTGCTGACGATTTCTATGGACATTTGGGTCAAAGGCTATATTATTTGTGCCGTTCGCACGAATATAGACAGAGAATGCAAGGGCGTCAACTTAAGCCTCAGGATAACGCGCCGATGGCGGAAAAGCTGAACGTGGCAATTGCCGGACTGGGCCGGGCCGGATGGTCCAAACATTTCAAGGACCTCAAGGAATCGCCCCAATATCAGCTCGACGCCGTCATCGATCCGCTGACGGAACGCCTCGACGAGGCCGCCGCGCTTTCCGGCTGCAGGACCTACAGGACAATGCGCGCTTTCTGGGAAAGAGAACGTCCCGACGTCCTGGTCGTTGCGACCCCCACGAGACTTCACGAACGTCACGCCCGGCGAGCGCTCCGTGAAGGCTGTCACGTGATCCTCGAAAAGCCGATGACCACCACGCTGAAGTCGGCCGACCGCATTGTCGATGAAGCGGAACGGAACGGCCGCCGTGCGCTCGTGTACCAGCCGCACCGGCTTTCAGCGGAGACGCAAACCCTCAAAGGGATCATCGACAGCGGGATTCTCGGCCCGGTCTACCTCATCCGACGCTCGCTGACCCGTTACGTGCGGCGCAACGACTGGCAGAGCCTGCGCAAGAACGGCGGCGGCATGCTCAATAACTACGGCGCCCACTATATCGACCAGCTGCTCAACCTCTCCGACGGCACGCCCGTTTCCGATATCCGGTGCAACCTCTGGGCGGTCGCAACGCGCGGAGACGCGGACGACGTGGTCAGAATCTGGCTCAAGACTGAAGAAAACCAGCTGCTCGATCTGGAAATCAACCAGGCGGCGTCCCTGCCCCTTCCGCCCTGGCACGTCTGCGGGCACTATGGAACCCTCGTACAGTCAGAGAACGCCTTCCATATACGGTACTACGAGCCAGACCAGGCGCCGGCACTGACCGTCATCGAAGGGGCGGCGCCGGGGCGCAGTTACGACAACCAGGACCGGCTCCCCTGGCGGGAAGAGACCGTGCCGATTCGTCCTGAAGCGCAACTCGACTTCTACGCGAACATTTATGAGACGTTTACCCGAAACGGGGAGCCCCATATCAAGACCCATGAATCGCGTGAATTGATACGGGTCATCGAACAATGCCGAAAACGGGCTGCATTCTGAGTTCTGTTTTTGCAGATGATTCAGGATGTCGCCTTTTTCGTATTTTTCGCGTGTTTCGTAGTTTCTGATGTTCTTGTTCTCGCGCTTTTCGGTTTTATCCTGTTCATCCTGTTCATCCATGTAAATTCCGAATCGTGAATTAAAGGGGAAAGGAGAGCGATGCGCAAGTCTTCCCGTGCTTTTCTCGAAGCCATGCTCAAAGCCCCGGGTCCATCCGGGTACGAAGGACCCGTTCGCGAGGTCTGGACGGCGGAAACGAAGAAATACGCGGACAAGGTCACAGTCGACGCGCACGGCAACGCGATCGCCGTGCACAACGCCAAAGGCGGCCCGAGAATCATGCTGGCCGGACATATGGATGAACTGGGATTTCAGGTCAACCATATAGACGACAACGGGTTTATCTACGTCAACACCATCGGCGGCTTCGACACGAATATCGTCCCGGGCAGGAAAGTCCGCATCCATACGTCTTCCGGCGCCGTCCCGGGCGTATTCGGAAAGAAGCCGATCCATCTGATGACCGCGGAGGACCGGAAGAAAACGCCCGCGGTCCATGAACTCTGGATCGACATCGGCGCGGGAGACGCGAAAGAGGCCGGAAAAATCGTCGACATCGGCGACCCCGTCACCTACGATCCCAATTTCGAAGTGATCCGCGGAGACCTGGCCGTCTCCCGCGCCTTCGACAACAAGATGGGCGCCTATATCGCGGCGGAGACCCTTCGCTGTGTCGCCCGCTCCGAGAAACCGTCCCGGGCCGCCCTGTTCGCCGTTGCCACCGTCCAGGAGGAGATCGGCCTGCGCGGCGCGAAAACCAGCGCGTACGGCATCGATCCCCGCGTGGGCATCGGCCTGGACGTCGCCTGCGCCACCGATCACCCCGACGTGGACAAGCGCCGCGACGGCGACCTCAAGGTGGGCGCCGGGCCCGTCATCGCCCGCGGCGCCAACATCAATCCGGTTGTCTTCAAGCGCCTCGTGGCCGCGGCGCGAAGGGCCGACGTGCCTTATCAGATCGAAGCCGCGTCCGGCGGAACCGGAACCGACGCGAACGCCATTCAGCTTACACGCGCCGGCGTGGCCACTGGCCTGGTCAGCGTGGCGCTGCGCTATATGCACACGCCCGTGGAAATCCTGTCTCTCAAGGACCTGGACCGAACCGTGGCCCTGCTCACCGAGTTCATTCTGGCAATCGGTCCGAAAACCCGATTCATACCGTAATACGCAGCGAATCCGGAGGCGAAATGAAACTCTCCTGCACGTCTGTCATGCTGCCCCGATGGGACCTGGACCGCACGTTCGACAAGCTGGCCGAACACGGGTACGACGGCATCGAACTGCGTTGCCGCTACAACCCCGGTGACGATGGCGAGGCGCCGTCGTTCTGGGGCCGCCACCTCTCGGACGTGAGCCCCGACAACATCATTCAAAAGGCCGAAGCGATCCGCGCCGCCGAAAGGCGTTCCGGCATTCCGGTGATCGCCCTGGCGCCGAACGTCACGCTGGAAGATATCGACGTCGTGAAGAAACTGTTCCGCGGCGCCGCGGCGCTGAACCCTGACAGCCCGCCCATGATCCGCATCGGCGCGCCAAGGCATGACCGGACGCAGCCCTACTGGCCCCAGTTCCTCAACGCACGAGCGGGTTTCGCAACCCTCGTCGAAACCGCCAGGGAGTACAACGTCAGGATCCTCTACGAAATCCACGTGGGCACCGTCGCCGTCACCTGTTCGCGCGCCATCGAGCTGCTGCGCGACCTGGACCCGCAACACATCGGCGCCATTTACGATGTTCCGAACATGCTGCGAGTGGGCCTGGAAGACACCAGAATGGGCATGGAGCTGCTCGGCCCCTATCTCGCGCACTGCCACATTGGAAACGGCAAACCCGTCTCCACCGGGCGCGACGGCATGGGCGCCCGTGAATGGGAATGGGACTTTGCCGACATGAGGGAAGGGATTGCCGACATCGGCCAGATCGTCCGCGACTTCAAAGACGTCGGCTATGCCGGCTACCTCTCGCTGGAAGACTTCGGGCCCGGCGACGACGACGCCAAACTTGGCGAACAGGGTGCCTATCTGAGGCGGCTGCTCGAGGTCGAGGCCTGAACGCACTGAATGACCACCGCCAATTCAGAGATCCGACCGATGCTCGAACGTGCGACCGCAAGGAGCACCGCTTATGCCGCAGCCTGAGTCCCCTGACCGACCCATCCGGGTGGGCATCATCGGCGTGGGACGGGGTCAAAGCTTCGCCCGGGGCGCGACCGGCGTCGTGGGCATGAAGCTCGTGGCGCTTTGCGACACATGGGAGGAGAAGCTCGAACAGGTGGGCCGGGAATACGGGGTGTCCACCTACACCGACTACGACCGTTTTCTCGAACATGATATGGACGCGGTCATCCTGGCGAATTACAGCCACGAGCACGCGCCCTTCGCCATCAAGGCGCTTCAGGCGGAAAAACACGTGATGAGCGAAACCGCCGCGTGCAAGACGCTCGCCGAAGGCGTCGCGCTGTGCCGGGCGGTGGAAGCGAGCGGCCGCATCTACATGTTCGCCGAAAACTACCCCTTCTCCTCGGCCAACCAGGAACTGCGCAGGCTCTACCATAGCGGAGAGATCGGAAACGTCACCTACGCCGAAGGCGAATACAACCACGCCGCCGAGGAAAACTGGCGGCTGGGCATCTCACCGGGACTGAATCACTGGCGTAACTGGATCCCGCCCACCTACTACTGCAGCCACGCGCTCGCGCCCCTGATGTGCATCACGGAGACGATGCCCGTATCCGTCAACGCCCTGTCCATTGTCGAAGAACCCACCCAGTCGCCCCATCGCGTGCGCGTGGGAGACCAGGGCGGTCTGATTCTGGTCCGGATGGACAACGGCGCCGTCTTCCGGATCCTGGGCCTGCAGCTGAGTTCCATCCACAGGGTGCGCTACGAAATTCACGGCGAACGGGGTCTCATCGCCACCGCCGAACCCAACCACTGGAGCTGCGTCCGCATTCACCACGAAGACTGGCTGCGGGAGGAGGGGCAGCCAGTGGACCGCACCTACACCGCCGACTGGCCCGAACACGGCGCTCTCGCCCGGAAGGCCGGCCACGGAGGCGGGGACTTCTGGACGAATTTCCACTTCGCCCGCGCCATCCGATCGGGCCGCCAGCCCTACCTGAACGTGTACCGGGGGGTTGCCATGGCCGCCGTTGGCGTGCAGGCCTGGCGCTCGTGCCTGGAGAACGGCGCGCCGCATCCCGTCCCGGACTTTCGCAGGAAGGCGGCATGCGGGCCCTATGCGGAGGACCACTGGTCGCCCTACCCGGAAGACGCCGGATCCGGCCAGCCTCCTCCCAGCACGCGGGGATACGTCAAACCGGGACGGGACGCCATCCAATCCGCCCGCGAGCGCTGGCGCGGGCTTGGGTACGATAGACTATGACCGATCGGAAATCAGGCGTTGTTATCACGGATTTCATCTCCAATCCCGATATCGAGAGGGAAATCCTTCGCGACGTCGCCGACGTCCGGGTTCTGAACGCGACACGCGAAGAAGAGCTGGCGGGCAGGATCGAAACCGCCCACGCCATCATACCCTACCACTATATCGTTATTTCCGCGCCGACCCTGGACCGCCTCCGTAACTGCAGAGTCATCGCCCGGGGCGGCGTCGGCTTCGACAATGTTGACGTGGCCCGCGCCCGTGAACGGGGCATTCCCGTCTGCAACGTGCCCGACTACGGAACCGAAGACGTGGCCGACGCGGCCGTGGGCATGGCGGTCTCCATGATCCGCGGCGTCGCGTTTCTCAATTCCAGGCTACGGGCCTCCCGGGGACCCTGGTCGCCCTCCCAGGCGGCGCCGTTGCAGCGCATCCGCGGCAGCGTATTCGCGATCGTCGGTCTGGGCCGGATCGGCACCGCCGCCGCCCTGCGCGCGAAGGCGCTGGGGATGGACGTGTGTTTCTACGATCCGTACAAGCCGGACGGTTACGCCAAGGCCCTTGGCATCCGGCGCGTGGAGACCCTGGAGGAAACCCTCGGCCAGGCTTTCGCGCTCAGCATCCACTGCCCGCTGACGGACGAGACGCGCCACCTGGTCGACGCCGAAGCCATCGCGCTCATGCCGGAAGGCTCGTACCTGGTGAACACCGCCCGCGGCCCGATCGTCGACACGTCGGCGATTCCCGACGCCGTCGCATCCGGTCGTCTGGCGGGGGCCGGGATCGACGTTTTCGAATGGGAACAACTCGACGAGGACGATCCGCTCATCGTCGCATGGCGGGACCCGGCCCACCCCGCGCACCATCGCGTGCTTCTGACTCCGCATTCCGCCTTCTACTCGGAGCAGAGCCTGACGGACCTGCGCACCAGTACTGCCGAGATCTGCAGAAGGGCTCTGCTCGGCCAGCCGCTCAGAAACGTCGTCAACCCTCCGGCGTTCACGGGTTCATGCGACAATCGCTCGTAAATACGGCAAGGACCGGTCGACACCATGCAATCCGATCAGAACATCCTCCTGCTTACCGACGGTTCCGGCGGCACGATCGCGGCCGATCTCGACATTCTGTACCCGGGCAAGGTCAGACGCCTGAACTTCGTGAGCGACCCTCACGACGAAGGCATTCTCGGCGAGCATGAATTCGTCGTCACCGTGGTGAACGACGGACGCAACCTGCGGAATCTGGACTACGACGCCGTCACCGCGTTCGCGGACTCCGGGGGGCAGGTCATCTCCTGCCTGTTCGAGTACGCGCGCAACCGCGGCCTGCATTTCAGCAAGACCCACGTGCAGGACCGGATCCGACCGGAGATGCGAATTGAAATCGAAAACGACGTGACTCGCGGCTATGCCGTGGGCGACGTCGTATGGTGGTACGGCACCGTCACCAGCGCACCGGACCAGTCCTACGCCAACCAGATGTTCCAGCGTCAGATCATGGGCGTGGAAACTTCCGGAGACGTCGCCGTCCTGGGCATCTCCAACCTGAACAGCGGCGCCGTCATGCTGGAAGAGAAAGTCGGAGACGGCCGCATCGTGGCGATGGACCTCGTATCGCCGGTGCGCCCGTGGTACAATTCCTGGGGGAGCACGAACAAATACCTCTTCCTCGGCAACATTGTCAACAACGCCGTCCGTTACGGAAAACACTATCCCGAACGTTTTTCCTACGACGGATTCGTCGACCTGATGTTCGACACCGCGGAACAGTATCCGGACCTCCACGTCGAGGACGAAGGGCGTTCCAGCGACGCCAGGCCGATCTATTCCCTGAACGTCGGCGATGAGACCAATCCCACGATGTGCTTCGGCGCCGCCATCCACGGATGGGAGTGGGAGAACGCGTACGGCCTGCTGCGCCTTGCGGAAGTCCTGTGCCGGAATCCGGACGTGGAAGGGATGAACACCCGGAGACTGCATTTCAAGTTGCTGCCGGTGCAGAACCCGGGAGGATTCGACCGGTTCACCCGCCAGAACTCGAGGGGCGTCGACCTGAACCGCAACTTCGATTGCAACTGGGAGAACTTCCAATACACGCAGGACGTGAGGATGCCCTGGGACTACAATTACATGGGCGCGAAACCCGCGTCCGAACGGGAGACCCGGGTCATCCAGCGCATTATCGACCGCTGCCGACCGCTCTGCGTGATCGACTTCCATACGGCTGACTATATCATGATGCTTCCCCACAAGGGAGACGGCGAACTGCTCGCAGCGATTCACGCCGATATCCGGGACCGTCTGAAAGACCGTTATCTGACCCAGAAACCGTACGCCGGCGCGTACCAGCAGGTCAATATGGACCGCATAACCGGATTCCGTCCGCCCGAACCCTATTGCATCTCCTACGCGGCCGAGCGCGGCACGCCGGCAGCCTTTCTCATCGAAATGTCCGGCAATCGCGACGACGTGCACGCCCTTGTCATGAATACGGACACCGTCGTCGAAGTCTGCCTCGCGGCCGTCGGCCAGTGTCTGCGAACCCGAAACCGGTAGCTGGAAAAGACCGATAGACGGCTCGCGCGTTTCAAAGGAGGCCCGCAGTGAAAATCACCGAAGTCGACCTGTTCGAAGTGGAAATTCCGCCCATTCCGCCCATCGCCAGATACCATCCCAAGATCTATTCCATCACGCTGTGCCGCATTCACACCGACGGCGGAATCGAGGGCATCGGCGAATGCCAGGGCGAACCCGCCCAGTTCGCCGATGCGGCCGCCGCGCTCGCCGGGCAGGATCCCCTTTCCCTGGATCCGTTCGCGCATCCCGACCCCTTCACGTGCGCGCTCCTGGACGTCGCCGGACAGGCCTACGGCATCCCGCTCTGGCGTTTCCTTGGCGAAAAGGTCCGTGACCGCATCCCCGTTTCGTACTGGTCCTGCGCCATGCAGCCCGAGGAGACGGCGGCCGAAGCCGCGGTCGGCGCCGCTCAGGGCTTCACCAACCACAAGCTCAAGGCGCGCCCGTGGAACATCGTGGAAACGGTCCGGCTCATGAAGGAGGCCGCCGGACCGGATTACACCGTCGGCGTCGATCCCAATACCGCTTTTCAGCGACCCAGCGCCGCCGCACGCCTGGCGGGCGAACTGGAACCCATCGGGACCGTCGCCAACTTCGAAGATCCCGTGCGAAAGAACAACCTGGACTGGTACCGCCTCCTCCGCGAGAAGACCCATATTCCCATCGCGCTGCACCTGGGGCCGCCGGGAGGGGTATTGAACGCGCTGAAGGCCGAATGCATCGATTACGTCAATTTGGGGGGGCCGGCGCAGCAGGTGAAGAAGTCCGCCGCCCTCGCGGAAGCCGACGACGTGCCGTGCTGGGTGCAGATGGGAGGGTTGTGCCTGGGCGTCCTCGCGGCCTATTCCGTGCACGTACAGGCCACCATACCCAACGCGACCCTGCCGTGCGACGAACTGCCGTTCACCCGCGTGGCCGACGTCGTGAACGGCGCCCTGGTCGTAGAAGACGGGCACTTTGTTCTGCCCGAAGGCCCGGGGCTGGGCGTGAAGCTGGATATGGCCACTGTCGACAAATACCGCACCGGGTGAACGTCAACCGCAACCGGAGGAATCGCATGCTTCAACTCGCGCAAACCGTCCTGGCGTTCTACGGCATCCTGCTGATCGCGGGCGGCGTCATGGGCAAGCTCAAGTCGGACAGTTCGGTTTCGCTCGCCGCGGGCGGCATCAGCGGCCTGGTCGCGCTCTATGCCTGCTGGACCGGAATGACCGATCCGGCAACGGGTTTACTCATCGGCCTGATGCTATCCCTGCTGCTTACCGGAATTTCGCTGAGCCGGTTCATCAGGACCCGAAAGCTGATGCCCGCGGGCGTGCTGCTCATTGCCAGCATCCTCACGGCCGCCCTCCTGTCGTATTCGCGAAATCAGCTCGGCACGACCGGCCCCGTTTGAAACGGGAGGTACGCACCCGTGAAGATCGTCGACATCCACGTGCGGGAAGTCTCGGTTCCGCGCATTTACACCACCTATGCCGCGGATCCGCAGGGCCTCCAGCCCGACGAGGACCTGAGTCGATCGAGATATCAGATTCTGGAGTTCTTCACGGATACGGAGCACGTCGGGCTGGGCGAAGTCCCGGACATTGCGGACCGCATGAACCCTCTCGCGGGCGCCGATCTGTGCGATTTCCTCTTGCGGGAGTTGAAGGACGGAGACGTCGCCGATCGCCACGCCTTGCACAGGGGTATCGCCGCGGAACTGCCAGCCGGCATTCACCCGGAGCTCCGGGGTCTCATCCTGTTCGGCGTGGAGATCGCGTTGCTCGACCTGGCCGGAAAACATTACGGCGCCCCCCTGTACGAACTCCTTGGCGGACGCCGTCACGAACGCGTGCACGTCTGCTGGGTCGCCTATATGCGGCGGGGCCTTTCGCTGCACGAAGAGCTCGACGCGCTTGAAGAGGAAATCCAAACCATGGTCTCGCGGGGACTTCGCGCATTCAAATTGAAGGTCGGCGAGGATCATTCACGCGACCTGGAACGAATCGCGCGGTTCCGCGAGGTGGCGGGCCCTGACGTCTATCTGAAGGCCGACGCCAGCGGCGCGTGGGAAGAGGACGAAGCCATTGCAAAGATCCGGGATATGGCCGCGGCCGGCATCGACGCATGCGAAACACCGGTGGTTGCGGTGAATCGCGCCGTGGCCAACGACGATCCCCAGCGGATCAACAGGAACGCCGATGCAGCGGCATGCTCGCTGGCGCGCGTCAGGAAACAGACCCCCGTCCAGATCATCGAACACGTGGCCGATCTCGACGATGGCTTCTCCACGGCGCTCGTGCGCCGCCGGGCCGTGGACGTCTTCAACCTGATCCCCTCCCAGGCCGGCGGCATCCTGCGCAGCCAGCGCCTGATCCACGTCGCGCAGGCCGCGGGAATCCCCGTGCTGCTGGGCAGCACCGTGGAAATGGGGCCCGGCACCGCCGCATTCGTGCACCTCGCCGTGGCATCCGAAAACGTCACCGTTCCCTCGGACCTCGTGGGGCCCGCCCTTCTGGTGGACGACGTCTGCAAAACGCCGTTCAGGTACCGGGACGGTACGCTGGAACCCTTCGAACTGCCCGGGCTGGGCGTTGAACTTGACGAAGAAAAGATGCGAAGATGGGCGGTCTGAACCTGCTGTCGACGTTCAGGACGATGCGGATCCGCGGACACCGAATCCCAACCCCTCATCCTTACAGAACTTTCTCAATTTACGTACCGCGCCACCCACCTTCCGCCCGCCGCGCGTAATACCGAAAAGGTGCTGGCTGACCACGCGCCTGGAAATTCCCATGATCTCCGCGATTTCGCGCTGCGTCTTCCCGTGGCAGAAATACAGCAGCGTCGCCTCCCTCTGTTTTTCCGTCAGGCAGCCCGGCACCGCAGCGAGAATCCGCAACGCCGCTGCCGCGACCCGGTCCTCCCACATGTATCGCAGCCGCCTGTCTTCCCGCGACTCGAACCAGAGGCCGTCCTCGTTGGGGACCTTTTCCAGTTCGCGTTGTTCCAGCTGTACTTCCCAGAAATCCGGATGATACATAAGCTCGATCGTCTCCTCCGTGTTGCGTACAGACCGCACCTGCGGCCACAAAAAAACCACGGGACATAATCCTACCCGCGGCTCCGGAGAGGCAATCGAGTCGTGAAATAACCGGCTATGAATCCGTCAGAAGCCCTCAGGAGGCGGATAGGTCGGGTGGATTGTCGCGGTCAGCCTCATGTTTCGCCTCCCTTCTGGACGTTATTACCAAGAGCAGTAGATAGTGGACAGTGGCCAGTGGTCAGTAAAAGGCGGTGAGAGGGTAGACGTAAGACGTGAGATGATGTGATTGCGCCCTGCGGTTTCATTGCTTGCCAAAGGCATATAGGAACATCCGGTCAGGCAATGACGTCTTCTACCGTCTCCCGTCTCCCGTCTCACCGATTTCAGGCGCCCCCCGTAATATACACAATCCCGGATGCACTTCCTGAACGTCAACCGTCGTCCCGGGTGCTTTCCAGTTGCGACTTTTGCGCTCTCAATGCATCCCACCAGTCCATCAATTCCCTGATGCGCTGCTCGTATCCCCGATCGGTGGGTCGGTAATATTCCCGTCCCTGCAGATTTTCCGGAAGATGGCTCTGCGCCACGAATCCCTCGGGATTGTCGTGCGCGTACTGGTATCCCCGTCCGTATCCCAACTCCTGCATCAGGTCCGTCGGCGCGTTCCTGAGGTGCATCGGCACGGGAAGATTCGGCTGTTCCATCACATCCTTCCGCGCTTTGCCGTAGGCCGCGTAGACCGAATTGCTCTTGTCCGCGGTGGCCAGATAGACGGCTGCGTGCGCGATGGCCAGATCGCCCTCCGGGCTGCCCAGAAAATCGTACGCGTCCTTTGCGGCCAGCGCAACAGAAAGCGCTCTGGGGTCGGCGTTCCCGATGTCTTCCGACGCGAACCGGACCATGCGACGGAGGATGTAGTGCGGGTGTTCGCCCGCTTCCATCATGCGCGCCAGCCAATAGAGCGACGCGTGCGGATCGCTGTCCCTCAGACTCTTGTGAAGCGCCGAAATCAGATTGTAGTGTTCCTCGCCGCTCTTGTCGTACAGAAACGCCTTGCCGCCCATCGCCGCCCTGACGGATTCCACGGACAACCGTTCGCCCGGGCCCAGGGACGCCGAGGCCATTTCGAGGACATTCAACGCGCGTCGGGCGTCTCCCTCCGCCGCGCCCGCAATCGCCTCCAGGGCATCCGGGTCGGCGCTGACGTCCGGCAGCCCGCGTCCGTCGCCGGCAAGCGCGGCGTCAAGAATATCGCATATTGCAGGGACGTCCAGCAGATTCAGCACGAACACCTGCATCCGCGAAAGCAATGCCGCGTTCACCTCGAATGAAGGGTTTTCGGTCGTGGCTCCGATCAGACTGATGGTACCGTCTTCGACATGCGGCAGAAACGCGTCCTGTTGCGCCCGGTTGAACCGGTGAATCTCGTCGATGAAAAGGGTGGTGCGCCTCCCCGTCCGGCGGTCCCCCTTTGCGCGCGCGACGATTTCCCTCACCTCTTTCACCCCGGAGGTGACCGCGCTGAACGCAACGAACCGGCTCTCCGTGGACTCGGCCACGAGACGCGCCAGCGTGGTCTTTCCCGATCCGGGCGGCCCCCAGAAGATCATCGACGGCGCGCGGTCGCCTTCGATCAACTTGCGAAACGGCGCGCCGGCCGCCGTGAGATGATCCTGCCCGCGGACCTCATCCAGGCAGCGCGGCCTCATCCGGTCCGCAAGCGGCGCCTCCGGTTCGAGCGCGGCGAACAGATCATCCCCACCCATCGCTTCTCCTCGGCCGGGACGACAGCGACTTCAGCTTTCGCACCAGGACCCTCTCGTTGACCCGGAAGGAAAACAACTCTTCACCGTTCACCTGTACGACGGGAACCCGTTCGGTATATCGCGCGGCCAGTTCAGGATCGCTATCGACGTCGACGATCTCCAGACGGAACGGGACACGCCTACCGGCCACCCGGATGCGCCCTTTCGCGACGTCGCACAGATGGCAGTCGTTCCTGGATAAGAGCCTGACCACGGGAAGGGTTTCGGACATCGGTTGTGACCGCGTGCCGGTCTATTCGGACAGGGTTGAAGGCGGACGGATGGAATGGTACCGCGAACGACGCGACCTGCCGAAAAGTTAACCCGAAAGCGACCTTGCGTCAAGCGGAACAGGCACGTGAAACCCGGCCCTGATTTCTCTTGTTCCCCATTGAATAAGCCATATCTTGATTCGCCCCCCGGCGCGTCCGCGCCGCCATCGAGGGTCTTGCACAGCCGCGCGGAAACCCGTGCCGGACCCCGGCGAACGGACCGCCAGGCAGCCGCACCCGGCGTCTTCCAAAGGAAAACAGCAATGGTCGAAGCGGAAATTCGCGAGCGTTACGGGTGGGCCGAAATCGACCCGGACCGCCCGGTGACGGCGGGCGCCACCGGCACGTGGCGTATCGTCTATCACGCCGGCCGATACGGCGTGGATGACGGCGGTGTCATCAAGATCGCCTGGCGCGACGTCAGCGACTGGGAGGCGCCCCGGTTCGACGATCCGGCCGCGACGGGGTACGCCTCGGTATCCACCACGGGACCCGCGTCGCTCCGCCCCGCCTTTGAAAAGCAGCGCTACGTGCGGCCGTGGCGCAGGTGCGTCACCATCGATGTCTTCGACGACTCGCTTTCCGAAGGCGACACGGTCACCCTCATCCTGGGAGACACGTCGGGGGGATCGCCGGGCATCCGGGCGCAGACCTTCTGCAAGGACCGGTTTGAATTCCGCGTAGCCGTCGACTGGTGCGGCACCTGGGTCTACGTGGAAGTGCCTTCGCCGGCCGTACCGATCGTCAGCGGGGCGCCGCACAAGCTCGTCGCGGTCTGCGCTTCGGAGACCGCCCCCGGCGAATCCGCATGGGTGGGCATAAAGGCGGAGGATGAATGGGGAAACCCGTGCCGGGACTATACCGGCGAAGTCACGGTGGATCCCGACGGCCTTTCCGGGCTTCCTGAGACATTCGGCTTCCGCCCGGAAGATCGGGGAACCCGCCGGTTCGACGATGTCCGCGCGCCCGAAAGCGGCGTCTTTCGCATCGGCGTCTCCGACAGGCGGCTGGGCCTTAACGCCATAAGCAATCCGTTGAGGTGCGTTGAAAACGGGACGGGGTACCGTCCATTCTGGGGCGACCTGCACGGACAGAGCGAAGAGACCGTGGGAACCAACCCGGTTTCGTCGTACTTTCGCTTCGCGCGGGAGTCGGCCTTCGTCGACTTCGCAGGACATCAGGGGAACGATTTTCAGATCACCGAAGCCGTCTGGGAGGAAATCCGACGCCAGGCGAACATCCAGAACGATCCCGGGCGGTTTGTCGCGTTCGTCGGGTACGAATGGTCCGGCAACACGCCGGTCGGCGGTGATCACAACGTGTATTTCCCCGGCGACGCAGGTCCCCTCCATCGCTCCAGCCATGTCCTGGTACCGGACAAATCCGACGCCCATACGGATTGCCTGCACATAAAGGACCTTTACAGGGCGATGGAGGGAAGAGACGTCCTGCTCGTGCCGCACGTGGGCGGCCGCTACGCCAATCTGGACTGGCACGACCCCGAACTCGAGCGACTGGTGGAGGTCTACTCTGAATGGGGGGAATTCGAATGGTTCCTCGGGTGGGCTCTCGAGAACGGCTATCGGGTGGGGTTCACCGCCGGAAGCGACGACCACAAAGGCAGGCCCGGCGCCGCGTACCCCGGCAGCGGCACATTCGGCGTGTACGGCGGGCTCACGTGCGCGTTCGCTACCGAACTCACACGGGGCGGGCTGTGGGAGGCGCTGAAGGCCCGGCGCTGCTACGGCACCACGGGCCAGCGGATCCTCGTGAACGTCACCGCCGACGGACACCCGATGGGCTCGGAAATGAAGGCGTCGGGACCGCCGGAAATCGCGGTTGACGTGATCGGTACCGCACCCATCGAACACGTGGAGATATTCAGAGGGTTGAAGCGCGTACACCATTACCCCGAGACCGTACCCCGGTCGCGGGATCGAGTCCGCATTGCCTGGTCGGGGCAGCGAATCCGTGCGCGCAACCGCCTGGTGCGCTGGGATGGCGGCCTCACCCTCAGGGAGGGCCGGATACGCCACGCGGAAGGATATGCCTTCGATTCGGCTTCAGAGGGTATCCGGACGGTCACGGACCATTCCGTGACCTGGAAATCCGTCACCACGGGCGATGCGGATGGCGTCATACTCACCGTTGACGCGCCGCCGCGGGCAGCCATCGACTTCAGGACGAATGTCGTTTCCCATACCGTCACGCTCGGGGAAATCGCCGACGGGCCTGTCCGGATTCCAGCGGGCGGAGTCGATATCGCCGTTGTCTTCGAGCTGGCGCCGGAAAACACGGGACTGGAAGCCGCCTTCACCTGGAGGGAGCCCGAATTCCCGGACGGCTGCCATCCCTACTGGGTCCGGGTCACCCAGACCGATGGCGCCAAAGCCTGGACAAGTCCCATATACGTCACTTCCTGAACGGGTTCCGCGCGGCTGCGTCAAAACGCAATGGACCGGCCCGGGCGGTTTCACGGCGGGCGTACGTGGTTTCGACGAACTGAAGCCGAAAAAAGGAAAAAAAACCTTGACCTGCACCGGGCCGCCATATATTATCGAACCACCATCCGGAGTCGCCCGGACAGACGATGAGGCAATTCTCGCCTCGCGGGGCGCAATTCTACGGAAACCAGCGGACTTCATGGGTTGGAAGGAGGTAGAATATAAGTGTCGGCCACGTTTGAGGAAGCCGCTGTCGTCGGCCAGCCAGAAGCCGATGCCGCGGCCGTCAACATATTGAAAAAAGGAGGCAATGCGGTTGATGCTGCCGTCACGGCCGCCCTGCTCGCCTGCGTGGTGACGCCGCACCACACCGGAATCGGCGGCTACGGCGGGGCCCTCATGGTCTATATGAACGGTGAAGTCGGGTGCATCGACTTCAATACCGTAGCGCCCGGGGCCGCCACCGGAAGGATGTTCCAGGTTGCCCGCTCCGACGGGCGCTTCGGGTCGCTGGTCAGGAACCGGGCCAACGAGATCGGCTGCCTTGCGGTCTCCGTTCCCGGCGTACTGGCCGGGCTGGCTGCGGCACTCGACAAGTACGGGAAAATTCCGCTGGATCAGGCGCTTGCTCCCGCCATTCGGGCGTGCAAGAACGGCTTTCGGGTGTCGCCGGAGTACGCGGACGCCGTCGCGGAGAACGAAAAACGCATCCGCGCGTCCCGGGATACCGAACGACTGCTGATGGTCGACGGTTCATTGCCAACCACCAGGGACAGGGCAGCCAATCCGAATCTGGGCCGGGTCCTCGAACAGATCGCGAAAAGCGGGGTCGATGAGTTTTACCGCGGAAGAATTGCGGGAAGAATTGTCAAATATATCCGGGAAAACGGCGGCATCCTGACGGAAGACGACTTCGCGAACTTCCAGGCCCGCCATGTCGAACCCGTCCATGCGTCCTGCCTCGGTTACGATCTCTACACCGCGCCTCTCTGTTCCAGCGGCCTCACTGTACTGCAGATGTGCCGCGTTGCGGAGGTGGCCGAACTGGACCTCTGGGCCCGCGACGCGGCACGCCTCGCCCACGGGCTGACCGAAACCATCCGCGCCGCCTGGCTGGACCGTTACCGATATTTCGGCGACCCCGCATTCGTCAACGTACCCCTCGAAACCCTGACCTCCGACGTCCAGATCGGCGCAACAGGGCGCGAAATCGCGGACCACGTGTCGGAGGGAACGCGCGGGCAGGCACTGCTGCGCCCGCTTTCGTACGGCGGCACGACCCACGTCTCTGTCGTGGACCGCGACCGCAATATGGCTTCCCTGACCCTGACCCACGGACCGGGTTTCGGTTCATTCGTCACCGTACCCAGAATGGGGCTTATCATGAACGCCGGCATGTCCCGTTTCGATCCCGGCTCGGGACTGCCCAATTCGGTGGACGCGGGCAAGGCGCCCGTCAACAACATGTGCCCCATGCTCATCCTCAGCGACGGGGAGCCTGTGATGACGCTCGGCGCGTCGGGAGGAACCCGTATACCGTCCTCACTGTTTCAGGTGCTCACAAGGCGGCTGGTGCTCGACGAAGACCTGGAATGGGCGGTCAGCGCGCCAAGAGTGCACTCCGAGGGCAACGAATGGGTTGCCGTTGAAGAAGGGTTCGGAGAAATCGCGCCCGATTACCTGAAGTCGGAAGTCAAATACACGCTGGGCAGGGGGAGTGCGGCCGCCAACGTCCGGGCCATCGAGATTACCGAGGACAACGAGCTTCTCGCCACCCTCGATCCCAGAATCCGGGGCAAGGAAAAAGGGATCTGAAGCGCCGCAGACGTCCGTCATCCGGCCCGGCGACCGATGGCGACGCCTGAAATCGGTGAGACGGGAGAAGACGTCATTGCCTGACTGGATGTTCCTATATGCCTTTGGCAAGCAATGAAACCGCACGGCGCAATCATATCATCTCACGTCTAACGTCTTCCCTCTCACCGCCTTTTACTGGCCACTGTCCACTGTCCACTATTTACTGCTCCTGGTAATAACTGGAAAATAAGGATATCGTTACGGAGTGAAGACATTTCCGTTTGGCAGCGGCCGTCCCGATCCGGCCTCCTTTCCCAATCGGGGCCTGGCGGAAGCGGCCATGCGCATTCTGCCGGAGTTGGGCGACGAACTGGCGTCCTATCCCGGTTCGCTGGGGTACGAGCCGCTCAGGAAACTGATGTCACAGAGGTTCGCCCGCAGGGAAGGCGTTGCCCTTCCCGTGGACCGGATCGTCCTTACCACGGGTTCCATGCAGGCGGTGACGCTGGTGGCGCAGGCACTCGTGGAGTCGCCCGGCGACGTGATCGTGCTCGAGGAATACTCGTACTCGGGTACCCTGAGCGCATACCGCAAGGAGGGCGCCGAACTCGTCGGCGTCCCGCTCGACGAACACGGCATGCGGATGGACGCCCTCGAGCGTACGCTCGACATGCTGGTTTCCGGGAACAGAAAACCGAAATTCATCTACACGCTGGCAACCTACCAGAACCCCACGGGATCGATCATGCCGGTCGATCGACGCCGGGAGCTCCTGGACATTGCGGGCCGTTTCGGGATACCGGTGGTTGAAGACCACTGTTACGCCGACACCGTTTACGAAGACCGCCACGAACCCGCCCTGTGGACACTCGAACACGAAACGCCGGTGATTCACATAGAGTCTCTGTCCAAAATCCTGGGGCCCGGTGTCCGTCTCGGCTATCTCGCGGCGCCGCGGCATCTTCTCGACCGGATTCTCCAGTACAGGCGCGACGGAGGGACCAGTTCGCTCAGCGCGGCCGTCGTCTGCGAATATTTCAGAGAGGAACTCTGGTCGCACGTGGACAGGATCAACGCCATCGTCGGGAGGAAACGCGATCTGATGTTCGACATGCTCTCGCGTTTTCCTGACGCATTCGAGTGGTTCAGCCGTCCCAGCGGCGGTCTGTTTATCTGGGTCAAGCTGCCCGACGCCACCGACACCGTCGCATGCGAGCAGCTTGCGGAGTCGATGGGTATCGACTACGCGACCGGCAAGGCATTCCACGTGTACAATAAGGATGTACCGTACATCAGACTTGCATTCGGTTTCGCGACGCACGACGACGTCCGCACCGGCATACCCATTCTGGCCGACTGCATTCGCAGAAGCCGCAAATCGCAAGGTTGAACGCAACCCTCGCGGCCCCACCGCAGGAGGCCCTGTCTTGAATACGAATGCAAACGTGCCCCGACCCGCGCCGATTCCGGGCGTCCGGCGCCTGGTCGCCGTCGCCAGCGGCAAGGGCGGCGTGGGAAAATCCACCACGGCTGCCAATCTCTGCGTGGCGCTGGCGCGACAGGGCGCCGCCGTGGGTCTCATGGACGCGGACATCTACGGCCCGAATGTCCCCATCATGATGGGCGGGAACGAAATGCCGGACATGGACCCGAACGGCGGGATTGTTCCCCTCGAACGTCACAATGTCAAGATGATTTCCCTCGGTCTGATCACGGAAGCGGGCGCTCCGGTGATCTGGCGGGGTCCGATGCTGGCCAAAATGGTATTGCAATTCCTCAGGGACGTTGCGTGGGCGCCGCTTGACTTTCTCCTTATCGATCTGCCGCCCGGTACGGGCGACGTCCAGCTTACCCTCGTGCAATCCGCGCGCCTCGACGGCGCCGTCATTGTCACAACGCCGCAATCCGTGGCACTCGAGGACGTGCGTCGCGGCATCCGGATGTTCAATACGGTGGACGTACCCGTTCTGGGAATCGTCGAAAACATGAGCGAATATATCTGCGGCAACTGCAATGCCCGGGCCGATATCTTCGGGCAGGGCGGCGGCAGAAAAATGGCCGCTGAGTACGGCGTGCCGCTGCTGGGCGAAATCCCGCTCGACATGCGGATACGCCGGGGCGGCGATACCGGCGCCCCCATTTCGGCCGCCGATCCCGAATCCCCGATCTCCCGGCGTTACGCGGAAATTGCGTCAAGCGTCAGAAAAGCCGTGGAACATTGATGCATCGGACATCGATCCCGCAAGGCCGGGCCGTCGAAAGAATGGCGGCCCGGTGGCTTTTTTGCGAAACATCCGGCATGACTGGGGCGTCAAAGACGGTGGGAGATTTCACTCGGACCGGCATCGCATGAACCGGCGCCGTACCATGCGGAGTTTCCGCGGCAATGCCGCCTCGATGCCGCATGGTGCAGGGAATGTCCACATATCGTCCGGAAGGATGTACGGATAATGGAAAACCGCTGCATAAGACGCTTTGTTTTACTGGCCGCGGTTTTTGCGTGCGGCGCGCTCACCGGGTGCGGCGGCGAAAAAGCCGAGGGCGAGAGCGCGACCGGCGCCGCGGCCGATTCCACAAAAACCGACTCGACGGCGGTTGACACGACCAAAGCCGCTGAAGACAAAGCAAAAAAGACGCCGGAAGGCGTTCCTGTAAAGGTGCATCACGTTCAACAGGGTACGATTTCCTCATACCTGCTCTACAATGCCAAGGTAGAGGCCGAAGAAACCGTGGACGTTTACGCCCACGGAAACGGGCTCGTCAAACGCGTGCTGGCCGAAGAAGGCGACCGGGTCCAGGTGGATCAGGTCCTCGTTCACCTTGTCGACCACGAACTCAAGCTCGCCGAAGCGGAAGCCAAAGTCGCGTACCTCAAGCTGGAGAACGACTTCAATCGTCAGAAGAAGATCTTCGACAAAAACCTGCTCTCCAAAGAAGAATACGAACGTAACGAATTCGACCTGGAACAGGCCAGAATCCGGTGGCAGCGCGCCCAGCTGGATCTGGACCACACATTGGTTCGATCTCCGATAACCGGCGTCGTGGCGGAACGGATCGTCAGATTGGGCGACCGTATCGGCCCGTCAACCAGGCTGTATGCGCTGGTCAACATGAGAAGCCTGATCTCCAGGGCGCACATACCGGGAGGGGAACTGCCCAACATCTCGGTGGGACAGCCTGCCCGCATCACCACGGACCTTCTACCCGATGACGATTTCCCCGGTCGCATTATTCGCATCAGCCCTGTTGTCGATCCGAACAGCGGTACGTTCAGGGTAACGCTGGCGATCGACGACGCGGACGAAAGGCTGCGGCCCGGTATGTTCGTCACGACAAGAATCGTCACCGCCACCCACGACAAGGCTTTGCTGGTGCCCAAGCGCGCCGTCGTATACGACGACGGATATCCTCATGTGTTCGTGGTGCAGGACAGCACCGCCCGAAAGATCCAGCTGGACGTGGGATTTGAAGACACCGAGAACCTGGAGGTTCTCAGCGGCGTCGCCCGGGGCGACAGCATCGTCGTCGTCGGCCAGAACGGCCTCAAGGATCTGGCCCGGGTCCGTGTGATTCACGGAAAGGGCCTGCGCATTCCGGCCAAACCCGATACCACGGAGCAGGAACCGCAGAAATCCGGGTAGCGAAGCGCCATCCGGGCGGCAGCAGGCGCCGTACGGCCATTGCCCGACGGCGCCGCCGATCGAGGACTCAGAAGATATGGACGAGGAATCCGCAGGCGCCGGATCGCGAAATCCCCTTTCCCGCGCCGGAACGCAAATCTCCCGCACGTTCGAAATCACCACCCGGAGGCCGGTGGCCATTTTTATGGTCGTCCTGGCCATCGCGGTCTTCGGCTACATATCCTACCAGCAACTGCCGCTCACCCTGATGCCGGACATCTCCTATCCCACCCTCACCATCCGTACCGACTATCCCGATACCGCGCCCGAGGAAGTTGAAAATCTGATTTCCAGGCAAATAGAACAGCGGCTGGGGGTCGTCAACAATCTGGCCAGCATCGTCTCCATCTCCCGTGCCGGAATGTCGGACGTCATCCTGGAATTCGGCTGGGACACGGACATGAACGACGCTGTACAGACGGTACGGGAGAACCTGGACCGGCTGAACCTGCCCCGGGGCGTCAACAAACCGCTCATCCTGCGTTACGATCCCACTCAGGACCCGATCATGCGGATCGGCCTGTACGGCGATGCCGACCTGTATGCGCTGAGGCTTATCGCCGAGGAAGAGATCAAGCAGGCGCTGGAGGCGATGAAAGGCGTTGCCGCGGCCCGGGTGCATGGCGGTCTGGAAGAAGAAATCCGCGTCGAAATCAACGAACGACAACTCGCCCTGATGGGGCTTGGCATCGGCGACATCAACCGGCGGCTCCGCGAAGAGAACGTCAACCTCGCCGGCGGCAGTCTTCTTGACGGTCAGACCCAGTACATGGTCCGCACCCTGAACGAATTCCGGACCGTCGACGAAATCCGCAACCTCGTCATCGGACAGAAGAACAGCGCGGACATCCGGCTCAAAGACGTCAGCCAGGTCGTCCGAGGCCATAAGGATCGGGAGATTATTACCCGCGTCAACGGCGTGGAGAGCGTGGAAATCGACGTCTTCAAGGAAGCCGACGCCAATATCGTCGCCACCGCGCAGCGGGTACGCGATCGACTGTTCGGCACGCCGGAACAACTGGCCTACGTGAAGCGGCTGAATGCCGGAGAGATCAAGCCGGCCGACTCCGCCAACCGGGCCGCGCAGGTGCGGCAGTTCGTCAAGCTCAAGGAAATGACCAGCTACATTGCGTACTCGATGCCGCGAGGCATGCAGGTGGAAGTGCTGTCGGACCAGTCGCAGTTTATCAAGCGATCGGTCGACGAAGTCAAGCAGACCGCCGTCATCGGGGGCGTGCTTGCCATCCTGGTGCTCTATATCTTCCTGCGGAATCCTTCTCATACGGGCATCGTGAGCCTGGCGATTCCAATCTCGATCATCGCCACGTTTGCTCCCATGAAGCTATTCGGCGTCTCGTTGAACATTATGTCGCTGGGAGGCATGGCGCTGGGAATCGGTATGCTTGTCGACAACTCCATCGTCGTACTGGAAAGCATCTTCCGATGCCGCGAGGAAGGCGACGATATCGTTACCGCGGCGGTGAGGGGCACCGGAGAAGTCGGGGGCGCGGTCTTTGCCTCCACGCTCACCACGGTCGCGGTCTTCTTTCCGATTGTCTTCGTCGAAGGCGTGGCCGGCCAGGTCTTCGGCGATATGTCCCTGACCGTGGTCTTTTCGCTTCTGGCGTCGCTCGCAGTCGCGCTGTTCTTCATTCCCATGCTGGCATCCCGTCGGATCCGCATCGGCGGGGCCGGAAGCGGACGCGCCGGCTCGTCCGCGGGCGGCGTGTTCAGTTCGGAATTGCTGCAGTTCAGATCCCTCGTTCGACTCAAAGAGCTCGCCGGCGAACGGCCTCTCACACAGGTCCCTTCCGTGGTACTCAAGGGCCTCGTCTACCTGCCGTGGCTGGTCTTCGAATGCGTCTGGCGCACCCTCTGGGTGGTACTCGCAATCGCGATTGTCGTTCTGAAGGCGGTTTGCGTGATCCTCGCGCCCGTCCTGTATTTCCCCGCCGCCGCCCTTGTCCTGAAGATCAGGAAGAAACCCGCGCATGCGTGGAGGGGTCTCTGCGCGTGGGCCGGGAACCCGACGCCGTTCGGATCCGGAATCGCCCGGGCCATCTGGCACGATCTGCTGGTTTTCAATGCCCCGGTCCCGTTCGGCGAAGGGCTCGCCGACTGCGTAAGATGGACGTGGCGGGCCGCCGGACGTACATGCCGGTGGCCGTTACGCGGCAGGCGGCTCGGCATGGTCCCGCGTGTTCCGGCAGCCGTGGCCGGCGTACTTCTACTGGTCCTGCTCTTCGTACTCGGACCTGTCTATTTCATCCTGCGTTTCCTGATCTTCCAGACGGTCTCGCTGTTCGGGAAGATTCTGATCCTGCTGCTGATGATCACGTTTCCGGTCGGAGTTACGGTCGCGGCCCTGCTGGCCGCCATCGCCCTTCCGCTGCTCGCGCCCGCAATACACGCCTTCGAAGTCGGCTTCGGCGCCATCAGCCGCGCGTATCCTCCGGTTCTCCGCTGGGCGCTTCAGAACCGGCTCACAATCGTCGGTATGGCCCTGCTGCCGTTCATTCTGTGCTGGTACTTCCTGGTGCCTCATATCGGCCGCGAGCTCATCCCGGCCGTTCACCATGGCGAATTCGACCTCGAACTCTCCATGCCTGTGGGTACGCCCCTGGAACGCACGGAGAGGACCGTTGCCGACGTGGAGTCGCGGGTTCTGAATGAACGGGGCGTTTCGCGCATTGCCACCGTCGTGGGGGTGGACAAGACCTCCGTATCCACCTCCGACCAGGGAGAACATACCTCGAGGGTCACCATCGTCGTAGCCGACGAGACGGCAAACGGAGCAAACGACGGGGGCCGGCTCTGGCAGGACGTCCGAACCTTTCCAAAACGAGTCTGGGCGGGCATTTCCGGCAACACGCTGCTGGCGAAACGGGAGTCGGACCTCATGTCCCGGTTGCGCGGCAGTCTGGGCGATCTCCCGCAGGTCACGGTTGATTTTTCGCGCCCGGCGCTTTTTACGTTCAAGACGCCGGTAGAGCTGGAGATTCGGGGCTACGACCTTGCCAGCCTCGCCAGCCTGGGACGTAGCGTGGAACGCGCCCTTGCCGGTATCACGGGGCTTTACGACGTGAAATCCAGCCTCCAGCGCGGGAATCCGGAGGTACAGATCGTCTACCGCAGGGAACTGCTGGCTTCGTACGGCCTCAATCTGCGCAGCGTTGCCACGCTGGTTCGTGAAAAAGTACAGGGCGACGTGGTCACCCGTTTCCGGGAGGCCGACCGGCGCATCGACGTTCTGGTCCGAGTGGACGAAGGCGATCGGTCCGGCGTATCCGATTTGAAACGGCTGGTGGTCAACCCGGAGGGCGAGACCCCCATCTACCTTTCCGCCGTCGCCGACATTCAGGTACGGGAGGGACCCAGCGAGATCCGGCGCATCGACCAGCAGCGGGCGGTACTGATATCGGCCAACGTGTCCGGTATCGATCTGGGGACGGCAACGGGGCTCATCCAGCAGGCCCTGGAGAAAATCGACATTCCCGGGGACGTTTCCTTCGTCATCGGCGGTCAGAACCGGGAGATGCAGACCTCGCTCCAGAGCCTGATTTTCGCGCTTTGCCTGGCCGTCTTTCTGGTCTACATCGTCATGGCCTCCCAGTTCGAGTCCTTCGTCCATCCCTTTGTCATCATTTTCACGATTCCACTGGCGCTGATCGGCGTTCTCGTCATCCTTTTCGCGACCGGAATCTCATTCAGCGTGGTGGTCTTCCTGGGTCTGATCATGCTGGCCGGGATTGTGGTCAACAACGCCATTGTCTTTGTGGACTACATCAACCATCTGCGCGCCGGCGGACGGTCCAGGACCGATGCGATCGTACAGGCCGGCTCGGTGCGGCTGCGCCCCATTCTGATGACCACGGCAACCACCGTTCTGGGACTCCTGCCCATGGCTCTGGGTCTGGGTGAAGGTTCGGAGATCCGCACGCCCATGGCCATCACCGTCGTCGCCGGCCTGATCAGTTCGACCGCTCTCACGCTCATTGTCATCCCGACCGTCTATTCCCTGCTGGATCGGGGGGACTGAAGTCTAACTTTGATTCGTCATTATTCGGGGACGTTCATTCGAATATCCGCGTGTTGGTGGAGGCGATTTGACGTCGGATTTCCAGGAACCTTCAGGTCCCTGGACGTGAAAGAAAGAAATGTGCTTCCGGACGACCTTTTCGGCCCGGTGAGGAAATAACTGCAGGGTCACCGCGTTACGACACGCCGCTTTGTACGGATGCCTTTTGTGCCCTTTGTGCTTTTTGTGGCCAATTTTTCGGTTTTCTTTTTTCGAATTGAGGCTAAAATCGGAAACCGCAACGACCAATCAAGGTTTGCACACACGGAAGTTTTCACTTTCCTTTTCCTGTGATTTCTGCTTTCTTTGTGATTTGTCATCGAAAGCGGGGAAGCAATAAACCGGTAACTTTTCCTGGTTTGTGCTGTCTAATAATCATGTTCGGCATCCCGCGGTTTTGAAACGAACCGGTTGCTATCCCCATCTATGACGTCGAGAAATCCTCTGACGGGACGAGAGTAGGAGTACCAGGTATGTTACGAGTTCTGAGAACTGCGCTTTTCACCGCTGCTACGGCTCTTTCATGGCCGCTGGCCGCGGAGGAAACGGCGCCCGGAGACATGCATCTCAGCCTCTCCGAATGCATCGAAATCGCCCTGGGCAACAACACGGCGATCACTCAATCCCGATTCGCGCGTGAGATTTCCGATGCGCAGATCGACCAGAGGCGAAACGTGTTTCTGCCCAGCCTGAGCGGCAACTACGGCATGTCCAGGAGCGTGACCGGCCCCAGGGAAGGGGCAATCTTCGACGCCGCAACCCAGACGATCGTCACCACCGTGGGTGAAGACCAGGTGGGCGGATCCCAGAACGTCGGATCCAGCCTGAGCATTACGATTTTCAACGCCGCCAATCTTGCGAATCTGTCTGCCAGCAAGAAGAATGCGCGGGCGGCGGAGATGGACTTTTCGGAAACCCGGCAGCAGACGACATTTCTCGTAAAGCAGCGGTACTTTATTCTTCTCCAGCGTATCGAACAACTGGAACTGGCGAAAGAGCAGGTCAGTTTTTCGGAAGAAGACCTGCGTCGCGAAAAAACGATGTATGAGATCGGCTCGACCACCATCGCCGAGGTCCTGAGCACGGAATCTCAGCTGGCAGGCGATCGCGTCGCGCTCATCGCCAGGGAAAACGACGTTGCCACGGCTCGCGCGGAGCTTGCATTTTCGCTCGGACTCAGTCCCGACGTGGACATTTTTCCGACCGAAAAGACGTTTACAGTCGCACCGCCGCCCATAACTTACGAGAAGTCTCTGGAGAGGGCGCTCGGGGGGAGCCCTGAAATTCTGGCGCAGAAACACAGAATGCTGGCCAGCAGGGATGAGTTGAGAGCTACAAAATACGGCGTACGCTTCCCGTCCATCACGGGCAGTGCGGGGTACGGCTGGCGATTGAACCGGGGTGAGAGTTTCGCGGGCGTGGAAGACCTCTTCATCAAGAACTATTCATACAGCACGAGCATCAGTATCAGGCTCCCTTTATTCAACAGCCTGAATACCGTAAACTCCATCAAGATCCAGAAGCTGGAGTACCTCAGGAGCCGGGAGCAACTCGACCAGGCAAAACGTCAGAAGGCCATGGATATCAGGCTGTCTTTTCTGAACCTCGAGAGGCTTCGACGGAGCGTAACCGCCAACGAAGCGGCGGTGAAGGCCGCCGAAGAAAACTTCAGGCTTCAGGACCAGCGCTACAACCTCGGAGGCGGCACTTTTCTGGATCGCCAGCAGGCGCAACTCCAACTCTTCGGGGCCCGAAATCAGCTTGTTCAGGACAGATTCCAATACCAGATCGAACTGGCTCAACTGGAACAGCACGTCGGCGGGCCGCTTGTCCGGAACGACGAGTGAACCGAAGCTGCAACAGGAACTCCATCGACCCCCGGAGGACGTAATGTACATCCGTTATCGGACCTGCGCGGTCGCCGTCGTGATCGCCGTCACCGCGTTATTCGTTTCAGCGGACACGGCCCTCGCGCAAGAGAAATCCAAAGACTTCCTGTACTCCAAAAAATTATACGGAGCGCTGTCGCTGGGGGCGAGCATCTGGTTCTTCACCGAGGCGCACGCTGCAAGAAAGGACGCAAACGACGCGTACGAGCAGTACCGGACCGCCAGGTCCTCCCAGACGGCGGGAGACCATTACAGCGAGAGCAAATCCGGCGACACCAAGGCCGCCATCATGTTCGGGCTCGGCGTCGGAACCCTGGCGTACTCGGTCCATTTCTTTCTATCGGATGAGGGCGAGGAACTTCCGCCCCCGGAAAAGCGAAACAACCTGGTCGAAATGAATGGCGTCGGCCTGGCTGTCAACGGAGACCTGAAAGCCAGGGGCGTCCGTTTGAATCTCAACAAGGCATTTTAGTGTCCTGTCCCGGTTCGCGCGATTGAAAGCCGATATCCCTGGATGTCGGCTTTTGCGTTTGCCGTATCCGGATTACCTTGCCGACCACGCTGCCGCCGGATTTCGCCGTACTGTTGACTTTGGACTATCGACTGTAAGCCTGCAAATTCCAAACATTCCGAGAGTCGTCGCAAGGCTTCGCCCCAATCCACAACCTTAGAATGCGGACGGGACGGGATGAGGCGGAAACAGGGTTTTCAATGCGTCTGCTTGCTCGCATCCTTCAACTTGCCGGGCTGATCTATATGGGTTTCGGCCTGTTTGTCGGCCTCTACGAAGAGGACATCGGCCGGGAGGTGCGCTTTGCGATCATCGGCGGTCTTATTTTTACGGCCGGCTGGCTGCTGCAGAAACGCGTGTGAACGTGAGAGTGCTGTCCCCGACAACCGTCGGCTGCCCGAGCACCGTGCGCCGCCATCGGGCAGCGGTCCCGTCCTAAATTGCTTGACAAAGCCGCCGCCGCCTGCTAACCTGAACGCGGATGCGATCTCAGTATTCTATACCGAATCGAAGGCGAAAATCGCATTCGGCGTCGCATCCGGCGCCATGCCGCGTCCGGCGGAACGGGTTGGCGCCTGGCCCTGGAGTTGTAGTCACCCCAAGAGGAGACCGGTTGCGTGGCCAGACAACGGCGTAGACAGATGTCGGTACTGTTTATCCCCGACGACGGATCGCGCACCGTGGTGTTCAAGCTCGGTTACTGGCCGCTGAGGGCGGCGGCCGGCGCGATTCTCCTGTTGCTCATCATGCTGATCCTGGAGTTCGCGTTCATCTGGAAGATTCAGGAGTGGAGACAGTCGGCGCGCTCCCTGAAGGCAGAGAACAGCCGGCTGAATGAGGAAGTTGCACGCGTGGAGGAACTCGCGCTCACCCTGAAGCGAATCCAGGGAACCGATCAGAAACTGCGTCAGATGCTGTTGCCCGACGCGGGGCCGACGCAGGCTTCCTTCACGAATGCGGTTTCTACCGTACGCCCGGAGGAGAACCGAAAGACGGGCGCGCCCGTCGCCAGCGCGATCAAGGGCGCTGCCGGGTCACCCCGCGATTCCGTGAATTCCAGATGAATTCAGGAGGTCCGGAACCCTGTTCCCGGCCCATCCGCAGGAAGTTGAGATTCCCCAACGCGCGGGAAACCCAATTGGCCAATCTTCCATAACAGAAAACACGTGAGCGGACATCCGAATGTTGGCGTTTAAACAAAAGCTGGAAAAAGAAGCCATTAAAACGGTGATCGGCAAAGACACGGTGATGGAAGGATCGGTAAAGACGGACGAAAGCATCCGCCTGGATGGGACGCTCAAGGGCGAACTGCATGCATCGGGCACGCTTGTCATCGGTCCGTCCGGAAAAGTGGATGCAGAGGTCGTACGGGTGCGTGACGCGGTGATCGGCGGGGAAGTTACCGGAAAACTGGAAGCCGAGGGGAACGTCAAGCTGGAAGCCAGCGCCGTCTTTACGGGCGACATCGCCGCACGTTCCATCGTCGTGGAAGAAGGCGCCATTATCAGGGGGAAGTGCGCCGCCGGAGACGAAGTTACGTCGCCTGCGGCGCTAGCAGACCGGGAGTCTTCGCCTGCCGAAACAGAGGATGAGCCCTCGACCTGACACGCAGGCGTGTCCGAATAAACCCGCTATTCAGAAAAACAGGCGTTCGCGGTTCCCGTCCGCAAACGCCTGTTTCGTTTCATTATCCTGCAAAGATCGAGCTTCAAGTCACCGTTTGATGCGAAACCTTCCGTCGGGCAGGAGCCGCCTCGCATTCTGGCGGCTCAGTTTGATCTCCAGAAACACGTCGTTTCCCTTATACGTCGTATTCAATATCTCGCCTACCCGATACAGTTCCGAGAGGAGCTTTCCTTCCGCCTGCGGAACCCGCAGTTGCTCCACCTTGCGTTCGCCCTCGAGCCGGTCGTAAATCGCCCACCGCAGATCGTCCAGCCCCCGGGCTTCCTGAGCCGAGATCCAGATGCCGTCCGGATACCCGGCCCTAAGCCGCCTCTGCATGGACGGATCGTGAAACTGATCGATCTTGTTGAATGCCATCAACGTGGGGTACTCCGCGATGCCCAGTCCCTGGAGCGTTTCACGCACCGCCTCGATCTGCTCCTCGCACATGGGATGGCTCACGTCGACAACGTGCAACAACAGGTCCGCATCCACCGCCTCCTCAAGGGTGCTTCTGAACGAAGCGACAAGGTGATGCGGCAGCTTTCGGATAAACCCGACCGTGTCGGTGAGCAGGACTTCCCGATTGTACCCCAGATAGACCCTGCGGGTCGTGGAGTCCAGCGTTGCGAACAAGCGGTCTTCCACGAGTACGTCCGCGCCGGAAAGTGCGCGCATCAACGTCGATTTTCCCGCATTCGTGTAGCCCACCAGGGAGATACGGAACGCATCCGTTCGCTGTTTGCGCCCCGTCACACGCCGCCGGGCGATCCTGTTCAACGCTCTGGTCAAGACCCCGATACGGCTCCGCAGCGCGCGTCGGTCCACCTCCAGCTGCGTTTCTCCCGGACCCCGGGTGCCGATTCCGCCTGTGGTCCCGCCGTGGCCGGCCTGGCGTGACAGATGCGTCCATCGGCGCGTCAGCCGCGGCAACAGGTAGTTGAGCTGCGCCAGTTCAACCTGGGTCTGAGCCTCGCGTGTCTTGGCCCGTCCCGCGAAGATGTCCAGAATCAGACGGCTCCGATCGATGACGTTGGCGCCCGCGACTTCCTCGAGGTTCTTGAACTGGGCGGGCGACAGGTCGTCGTCGAAGATCACCACGTTCGCCTGGAGTCGTTTCACGCGGCGCGCAAGTTCCTCAGCCTTGCCCCGACCGATAAAAAAAGCCGGATCGATGCTTTCCCGCTCCTGCACCATCCGGTCCACAACCTGTGCACCCGCAGTGTCCGCGAGTAACGCAAGTTCATTCAGCGTGTCGTCCGTATCCCAGGATGTATTGCCCGGAAGCGCCATGCCCACCAGAATTGCGCGTTCCGGCTCCCGTGAGGTGATGATTTCATGCACCGCCAATAGATCATTCCCTTTCCGGGCCGGCGCGGCGTGCGCCGGACGTTGCTTGCAGGATCAGGATTTTCGGTCTGCGCCGGGCGAGAGTGCCTGGAGCTGATCCCGAAGCTGGGCGGCGCGCTCGAAATCTTCAATGGCAACCGCCTCACTGAGTTGCTCCTTGAGGTCCTGAAACAGGGGCCTGGGTCGATCTTTTCGGATTTCTTCCGCCCATTCCTTCAAAAATACCACCTCTTCGCTGTCTTCCACGAGGTCGGGCCTGTCGTACTCCTTGAAGAACCCCTGGATCTCTTCGATCCCGTTGTGGATTTCCAGGAGCGCCCGATCGAAATTCTCGTCCTCCAGTTCCTGCAGGACCACCGCACGTATGCGATGTCCGATCACGAAGGGCCTGTATTGCTCGAGGACCATGCTATCTTCTTCTTCACGCGCGTGTTCCTTGACGAAGTCGAACATATCGAGGTTTCGCTGAGCGTCATCCTGGGCAAGTCGATATTCTCCCAGTTCAAGAAAGCTGATCCGTCGATGGTAATACTGAAGCCCTTCGACCTGAAGTGACAGGCAGACGTCCGGGTCGAGCCTGTACGTCTTCGAGTCTTCCGGCGACGCCCGCACTTTCGCCTTGTAGTAGTGAAGCAGCGACTCATATCCGTGTGGGCGCTGTCCGTCCGGGCGTCCCGCGACCTCCATCTGCAGTATCCCCATCTCCACGCGGAGCTGGATTTTTTCCTCGCCATCCGTCCCCTTGATGCGTCTCACACAGAGTTTGTCCGGCTCGTATGGCCAGCTTTCCAGAAGAGGCTGAATGTCATCCATCCCCATATACGTTTTCCTCCAGCTTCCCACTGGTGCGAACGGCCCTTCGAACTGCAACCATTATCCCGGAACTCTCTGTGATTTTACCATAACGCCTCCCCATTGTCAAGGTATTTGACCCTGTGAATAAATGCCGGCAGATCTCGCGAGCGGGACGCTACAGCGCGGCGACCGCCGACCCTACCGCCGCGCGCACGTGACTGAGTTCCTCGTCTCCATGGGTCATGCCCACGTACCATCGGCCATCCGGCAACAGTTGAATGCCCGCCTCCAGCATGCCGGTCCTGAACCGGGTATAAAGCGCCATATCCGTCGCCTTCAGTTCCCGATAGTGTACGGGGGGAGACTGTACACCGAAGTGAACGTTGAAGACCGTGCCCGCTCCCGAGGTGCAGACGGGGATTCCCCCGCGAGCCGCAGCAGCCTCGATTGTCCGCCGAATCGCGTATCCGTGCTCATGCATACGGTGGAAGACCCCGGGATCCGCGCTCAGGATCGTGACGGTCGCAAGCCCTGCGGCAAGATTGACCGTGCTGCCGTTGTACGTCCCCGCGTGAATTGTCGCGCCATTCCTGAGCACGTCAAACATCTTGCGAGAACCCGCCACCGCGGAAAGCGTGAACCCGCCCGCCATCGCCTTCGCGTAGACCGAGAGATCGGGGATCGCGTCGAAATATTCCCTGGCGCCCCCAAGAGCGAGACGAAACCCGGTAATGACCTCGTCAAATATCGAAACCGCGCCGTTGCTTCGACACAGATCGACCATCCCCTTAAGGAACCCCTCCGAGGGCATGATGGATCCGGAGTTGGCCAGGACCGGCTCGGTGATCACCGCTGCAATCTCCGATCCCCGTTCGGCGAACAGGTTTTCCAGCAGATCCAGCCGGTTCCATGGCAACGTGACAGTCTCCGCGTATTCGGCCGCCGGCTGTCCGCCGCAGGCGGGAACGACCCTGGGTGCGTCCGGATTCCCGAGTGCTTCGTCGGATTCGTGGTAACTCACAAGAATGTTGTTCAACCATCCGTGGTAGTGTCCCTCGAATTTGACGAACCTGTTACGACCGGTTGCGGCGCGCGCAAGCCTCAGGGCCACCTGGACGGCCTCGGAGCCCGTATTGGAAAAAATCACCTGGTCAACGCCCGGAAGTGTCTCCACCAGCAGTTTTGCGAACGCAACCTCACCTGGATGCTGGGCCCCGAGGGTGTATGAATTCCGTACCGCCGCCGTCACGGCCGCGTTCAGTTCCGGGTGATTCGAACCGAGAATCAGCGGCCCCCACGCCAGGGTGTAATCCAGCAGTCTGTTTCCGTCCACGTCGTAATAGTACGGCCCCTCCGCCCGATCGAAGAAGAGCGGCGGCGATGTCACCGCGCGCCTCATACCGGAAGACACACCCATCGCGAGGTAACGGGAACTCGCCTCGAAAAGCGCTGTGGATCGACGCGTATTCATCGTGTTCTATCCGATCCCGGCGCGTCGACTCGAGGTTTGATATCACACGTCGGACAGACGCGCCGCAGATGGTCCCGCCGAGCCTTCCAGACCTCTATTGCCGGCACGAAGAACGAGTCCGCCCGGCCCACTCTTCCGCGGCGCTGTTTGCCCCTGCGGTCCAGCGCCCTGTTCAGCTTGTCCGGCGGCACCGGACACAGCGCCGATCTGAACGCCAGCCCCCTGACCTGCCGCACGCCCCCGTCCGGCGCCACGACGCGGTAGAAATTGCCGAACGGGTCGATGCATCCGCAGGGCACCGATAACTCGGCCACGTGGTAGGCTGTCGTGGCATTGTGGTCGACGCCAAGCAGCAGTACGTGCCCGTTGCCGTGTACGAGTTGGCCGATGGGGCTGTCCGGCGTCCACAGTCCTTTCCTGCCGTGATCCCTGCAGAAGGCCTCGGCTTTGGGACCCACCGCCGCCACCGCGTGCGTGGAATGGTCGCTCCTGACCGCGTCCGGACGCCGCCAGAACGCATCGGGGATCGCGCCGTTGGTCGTGGGCGTCGTCATCGGATTGTACACCTGTGCGGCCCGGTGGTGAAACGAGGGCATCATGAGTGTACCTCGCGTGCCGATCACGTCCAGCAGCGCCTCGATCACCGTATCCGCGCCGCCCGCCACGTGTCCGATGGACGACAGGGAGCTGTGCACCATCACGTCCATGCCCCGGGCCAGACCCAGTGAACGGAGGTCCGCCGCAAGGCCCGCGCGCGTCACCCGTTCCGATTTCTCGATAAGCTCCACATAACCCAGTTCAGCGTGCGCTTCGAAATAGGCGACGACGCTCGCCAGCTTCACTTCATTGCCGGTCTCGCACGCCACGGCCTGCGAAATCTCCTGAATCGTCCGGTTGCCATCCGCCCAGAACAGCGCCCAGGGAGAGAGTCCTGTTTTGCTGATACGTCCGGCGATCTCCGGCACCGTGTTTTCTCCGATAGGAGACAACACACGGGTGCGCCTCGGAATCCGGTCCGCGCCCTCGACACGCCGTCTGCGCGGTCGCGTCTTTCCCCGGACGGCATCCGCCGCGGACGCCCGCACGTCGCGCTCGTGCCCGGCGAACTGCTCCAGGACGTCTCGACGGCGTCCGCCCCACATCCAGCGATGAAGCTTCTCCAGGTTCACGCGATGCTGCTCGCGTTCGTATTCGACCTGTGCAACCGACAGGCTCCCCGCCCCTAACCGCTCCATCGTCCGAGCGGTCTCCGCGGCGGCCACGTCGACGATGTCCTCCGTGCCCGCGTCCGCCAGCCAGTAAAGATATCCCGCCATCGCTGTCGCGCACGCCGCAAGCCCCGTGGTGCTCAACAGAGCCGGCGTATCCGCGGACGAGTGGTATGCGTCGAATCCCCGGCCTGGTTTATGGTGGTGCGTGGTGAGCCAGGGACATGGAAATCCATACTTCGGATCCCCGATCAGCGTGTCTGAGGTGGGCACGAACGGCTCCATGGACAGGCGATACCCGGGGTTTCGCCGCCGCAGCGTTTCCGTCAGGATCGTCTCGCCCAACCGGTCCACGAAGCCGGCCGACATTGGAATCGAGGCATGCCACTCGATCCGGCCGCCGCAAACCGAGGGTTTGCTTCCCACCGAATCGATCACAACGCCGGCGAGAGGGTTCTGAAGGCGCTGCGTGTCCTCCAGGTACTTGAAAAACCCATGACACTCGTAGGCGCTCATCAGACGTATCGTGCGCCTGGGCCGCGCCAGCTTACCGGCTGCAATCAGTTCCTCGAGCACGCGTGCGATTTCCAGGCCCAGCGCCACCCCCGACGCGTTGTCGATTGCGCCGGGTTCCGCGCTGTGCGCGAGCGCCCATACTTCATCCTGAGGATCCGCGTCACCGTGCACCACCCCGCTCACCTGATCATGCGTGCCCTGGTAGTGACGAATGTCCACGTCTGTCCGGACCGTCAATGAGCCGTGCTTGCGCAGCAGACGGCGCAGTCGCTTACCCTGGTTCTCCGATAGAACCAGGCCAACCATCTGGACCGCCGCATCCTGGATGGGGACGCCGCCCCACCCGAATTTCGTCCACGCGGTCGCGTCGGGCAGATTCGGTACGGGATGATCGGCGACCACCCCCGCCGCGCCGGCCTCCGAGAAGGACCGCAACATGCCGCGCGGATCCATACCGGTCAGCACCACCTTCCCGGCCAGTCCGCCTCTGGGAATCCGGGTCAGGGCCTCCTTTGAATCCACGACGGCCAGCTCGTTTTCCATCCCTCCCGGCGGCGTGGCGTCGCTCCACTGAATGACGTGCCAGGGATTCTCCCTGTAGTCCAGGACACGTGTTCTTACCGGTCGAATCACGTCCATCGTCGCGGAACGCACGTCTGCGGCCTTATGGATGATCCACCGCCCCGATCCGATGGCTCCGCCGGTCCGCATGGTGTGCACTTCCGCCTTCGCGCCGGATTCCTCGAAACGACGCACCAGAAACGCCGTGGTCTCCGCGAACCTGTCGAATGAATTCCACCGGTCGGTAGCCACAACCTCGCGCACGTCCTGCAGAATCCGTCGTCCGTCCGTCTTCCCGTGCAGAAGCGGCAACACCGTCTTGCAGAAGTTGACAACCGATCCGGGACGAGCGGTCATGCCTGTTCTCCATTGTTAGATTTACGCCACGGCGCCCGTGTCCGACACCGACACGCCCATTTCTTCGGCCACGGAACGGATCTCCGACCACGTCGCGTCCTCCAGGTACACCCCTTCGGACTCCCGTTCCCTTCGCGTCTCCGCTTCAATCTCTCCCGGCACGTAGATCGTCTCTACCCCTGGCATCTTCGGCGACGATTTCACCCAATCGATCAGTTTCCCCACCTCCGACTTGAAATCGTCAACGTCCACGAAGCTCTCGATCTTTATTGCCAATGCAAGAAACCCGCTCGCGCCCCGCGTGGGCGCCTCCGTACTGCATCCGGCCCAGGATAGTCCGCCCGCGATGGCGTCGATCATCATCGCCAGACCGTACCCCTTATGGCCCACCGGGCCTCCCAGGGGCAGCATGGCCGCGTTTCCGGCGTAGAATTCCTCAGGATCGGTGACGGTGTTTCCATCCAGGTCGACCATCCAGCCTTCGGGCAATCGTTGTTTCCGCAAGCGGCAGATGTCCACCTTGCCGCCTGCCACCATGCTGGTCGTGATATCCAGCGTCATGGGCGGACCGTCTCCGGTGGGGACGCCGATCGCGATCGGGTTGGGGGGCAGCCGCTGGGCTGTGCCGCCGAAGGGCGCCGCGAACCGTCCTCCTCCGTTCAATATCAGGATTCCGATACAATCGCGCGCTGCCGCAATGGACGGAAAGTCTCCCAGCCTGCCGATGTGTCCGGACCGATGGACCGCAACCGCACCGAGCGTGTGCTCAAGGGCGCGGTCTACTGCCATGCGCATGGCGATATTGGCCACCACGATGCCGATTCCTGCGCCGGCGTCGATGGTCAGGGAAGCCGGCGTCTCCCGTACCACTTCATGGTTTCCGGCGGGCTTGATCGTCCCCGCCTTCACGCCGCGCGCATAGCCAGGCATCCGGTGGATGCCGTGGGAGTCGTGCCCCATCAGATTCGCATCCACGAGATGATCGGTTACGATCCGCGCCTGGTCTTCCGGCAGCCCGGCGGCAACAAATACCGCGTACCCGCATTTTCTTAAGGTTTCATGCGACAAAATCGGCATCTTAGTTCCTTGAAGGCGCGGTTCGCCTCCGGCTAATACAAATATCGATCCCGCAGGAACCCTGCAATCTCGCCAACGGTTGTCTCCGTACCTCGAATCGCATCGTGGACCCGAGCGTGCCACGGTTCCGGTCCCAGTGCCGCCCGCCAGTTTCGGATCGCCGCAACGTTGTCCCGGCCTGCTTTTTCGAGCGATTCGAGGGCGGCATGAAGCCGGGTCTGAACGTCGAAGTCGGCCAGGTCGCACGTCGCCACCTGTTCCGCGACGCGATAGACGCACCGGGCCAGTTCCACGTAGGTCATCACCACACGTGTCTCATTGGCGCAATGCGGACGCTCGAATTCAGAAGCGATCCGGATCGCCTGGCGGCACCCGTCAGCCTTTTGCTCGAAGGCCTGTTCATCTTCAAAATAACGGAACATGCCCTCGCCGAGATACGGCCGCTCCTTTTGCCGAATCATCTCAGCCGCTTTGCCCCAGGAATAACAGATCGGGAAATCGGAATCGTAGACGTCGAACGCCACGGGTCCTGTCCGTTCCGACCATTCTCCGAACGCGTCGGCGTCCCGATACCCTTCCCGCGTGGCCCACGCCACGGCGAACTCCCGTTCGCTGCGTCCGTTCAGGTTCCACGAATATTCCGCCAGGGCCGCGACGTTGTACCCGCACGTCTCCTTTCCCCTGCCGACCCACGCCATCATTCCGTAGGCCCCGCTGTATTGCCTGCGAATCAGCTGACCCACGTAGTCCCGGATCCGATGCGGTGACGACTGCGGAACCTTGAATTCGGGGGTATCCACCCGTCCGTTCGCGTTGATCGGCACGTCGTAGCTGGCGATCCAGCGACCCTGCGATGCAAGGTGATCCAGAAGGGGATTGGCCGCCAGATCCCGGGGCAGGTGCGGCACGCGCTCCATTTCGGTTGCGCATGCACGTTCGATCTTGACCTCTGGCGGCAACTCCGCCACGACCCGGTAGTCCCGCTCAGACGTCGTGGTCGACAGAAACACGCGAATGTTGAACCCGGGATACCGGGGACGAATCCGCTTCCAGGCGTGTACGAACGCCCTGGCTTCGAGCACAAACTGCCCGCGTGACGTGCAGTCGCCGCATTCACACTGGGCGGGCCGCTCGGTCAGCCAGCAGCCCACCTCCAGCGCGCCCTGGGATGCGATGTCCGACATCCACTCGGCCAGGATATCCACGAGCAGGGGATTGGATGCGCAGGGCGCCCGATGCTGTTTGCCCTGCTTGTGAGCGAAATACCGCCCGGCCAGCGCCCCGTCGCCCTTGCCCGCCAACTCGGGATAGGCCCGGTACAGGCCGCGTTCATGCAGGAAATTCAGATGGGTGATCATCGGCACATAGTGAAATCCCAGCAGGCGAGCCTTTTCCATCAGCGCTGTGTCGATCCTGGCGCGGTTGGCCTTCCCTCGCACCACCCTGGACAGTTCCGTGGTGGCCATTTTTCCGTAGTTCAATTTCATTGACGCCATCCACGGAATCCATTCCTCCGGCGGTGGAAAGTTCCACATCCCGCGTTCGTCCAGATCCGGCCAATCGGTCACCGAAACGAGCGGAATGCGGATGCCTCCGGGCGTCAGCATCGGTTCCAGCAACTGGCAGAGTGTCCGGGCCGCGTACGAAATTCCGGGATCGGCCAACGCGGCAAGCACGAGGCGCCGCCGCCCCTCCGGCCGGATGGTATATGCCTGATTGCAATTCGGCAACCCCCGCAGCAAATCCGCGTCCGGACCGCGTTCCACCAGCCCGATCGAGACTTCGAAAACCCCTCCCGCGGGCATCGGACCCTCGCCGGTGGCGCACAGGCGTTCCAGCATCGCTGCCGCATGTGTCTCGACCGCGCCCGCTCCGGGCCTGACCACAATCGAAACCTGTTCGGGTCGGCATTCAATATCGCCTTCGAACGCGATCTCGTGAGGCAGCGGCAGCAGATGACGCGTCCACCGCTCGTATCGACTTTCCATCCGTAATTCACCTCGTGGATCGTACTTCAACCCAGCACCCGCGGCGATTGAGGATCGTCCGGGGACCCGCCCGGACCGCCCACCTGCGCGCGGCCGCGAGGCGCCTTCCGGGCACCGGCGTCGCCCCTCGGGTAACCTCTTTCGCACCAAACGCGGATGCGGTATATGATTGCAACGGGAACCCGGAATGTCAAGCCATAACGGCAGGAAGAATCGACGGAATCCGGCGCTGATTTCAGGAAAACTATTGACAGCCCGCGACCCGATGGTTAACATTGTCACATCGACAGTCCAGCACCGAAAGGAAGCGGGATACTGAGCGAGCCAGTCAAGAAAATCCAGGTCAGACGAGTGGACCCGACGCTGCCTCTGCCGCGCCACCAGACACCGGGTTCGGTCGGATTCGATCTGCTTTGCCGGAAGGACATGGTCGTCCCGCCGGGCGAAATCCGTCTTGTTCCGGCCAATCTCATCGTTGCGGTACCTCCCGGTTACATGCTCCTGCTTGCGGCCCGCAGCAGCCTCCCGCGCAGAAAGGGCCTGATGGTACCGAACGGCGTGGGCATTGTCGATCAGGATTACCGGGGTCCAAACGACGAGATCCACGTCCAGGTCTACAACTTTACAGGTCGTCCGGTGAACGTTCAGCGCCGCGAACGGCTCGCACAGGGGATTTTCGTCCGTATCGTCCAGGCCGACTGGACAGAGACCGAAACCCTCGGCGCACCGGATCGCGGCGGATTCGGGAGTACCGGACGATAGAGGTGCGGGTGGATAATGCGGGCCCCCGGCTCATTGCTTGCCGGACGGGTCCGATTCACAGGCCGGAGCCGAATCATGGCACGCCAGTTCGACATTCCTGATTTCTACAAGAGTCCTGTTATCTCACGCGTGAAGGCGTTCAGGCAGATGCAGGACATGCGCAAACGGGATCTCTCGCCTTCAGTGCTCGACTTCGGCCCGGTCCGGTTTCTGCTGGCCCGGCATTTCGGGTTCTGCTTCGGGGTGGAAAACGCAATCGAAATCGCATACAAGACCCTGGACGAACACCCGGATCAGCGCATCTACTTCCTCAACGAGATGATTCACAATTCGAACGTCAACAACGACCTGAAGGACCGGGGCGTGGAGTTTATCTTCGACCCGTACGGCATGCAACTCATCCCGTGGGAACATCTTTCTCAGGAAGACATCGTTGTGGTGCCCGCGTTCGGTACCACATTGGAAATACAGGAAGCCCTTGCCGCCCGCGGTATCGACGCCTACACGTACAACACGACGTGTCCCTTTGTGGAGCGGGTCTGGAACCGCAGCGTCAAACTGGGCGATTCGGGATTCTCCGTGGTCGTGCACGGTAACGACGCCCACCAGGAGACCCGCGCCACCTTCTCCCACAGCGTCCGAAACGCGCCTACGGTTGTGGTCATGGACGTGGAGGAGACGCACATACTCGCCGACTTCATCCGGGGCGCCTCAGACCGCGAGGCTTTCTTCGAACGATTCGGCCACAAGTGCTCCGAAGGCTTCGACCCGGATCTGCACCTCAAGCGCATCGGAATCGTCAATCAGACCACCATGCTGGCTGCCGAGACGAGGCAAATCGCAGAGGTCATCCGGGAAGCCCTCGTGGACCGTCACGGTGAGGAAAACCTGCAGAATCATTACGCCGACACGTCGGATACGCTCTGCTACGCGACCAATGAAAACCAGAACGCGACCTATGCCCTGGTCGACCAGGACGCCGACCTGGCGCTCGTCGTCGGTGGTTACAACTCGTCCAACACGTCGCATATCGTGGAGCTCTGCCTTGAACGGATGCCCACCTATTTTATCAAAGACGCCGATGAGATCCGTTCGGAATCCATGATCCGCCACTTCAACCTTGAAACAAAAAAAACCGCCTTGACGACGGACTGGATTCCGGAAAATCGACCCTTGACCATGGCGCTGACATCCGGCGCTTCCTGCCCGGACGCTATCGTCGACGCGGTACTGCTGCGCGTCCTCTCCTTTTTCAAGCCCGCCCGCTCCCTCGACGACGTCCTCGCCCGCTACGCCTGAACCCCCCATCGCCGCTCATATCGACGTCAACGGCCCGAGCGCGACCATCGCCGCTTCACCGTTGAGCGGGTGACGCTCCAGGTACTCGGCGACCCGTTTCGGCGTCACGGCGTCGATCTCGGCCAGTTCCTCCTCCAGCGTTTTCAGCGGTGTACCGGTACTCAGGCTTCCAACGATCTGCGAGAACCGCCGGAGGCCGTGCTCGCCCCCGATTACGAGGGCGGTCGCCTGCCTGGTCCTGGACCTCGCAAGGGCTTCCCCGTCCACACCCCGCTTGAGCGCGTCGATTTCCCGCCGCACGATTTCCAGCACCTGCGAGACGTTTTTCGGATCCACCGAGACGTACACATAGAACAGACCGGTGTCGCTGAACCCGCAAAAGTCAGCCGACGCCTCGTCAGCAAGCCCCTGCTGGACAACCGACCAGAACAGACGGCTGTTGGTGGCCGCGCCGAGGTAGTGGGAAAGCAGATCGGCGGTCGCAGCCCATTCATCGGATTCGCACGGCGCGGGCCAGGCCATGGCGATATGCTCCCGGATCACGTTCGGGCGCTCCAGAACGCTCCTGCAGGGCCGGAATTCCGGCGCCACCTGCTCCCGAGCCGCCTCCCGCGGCTTCCAGGCGCCGCATTGCGCGTCGGCCACGCGAATCATCTCGTCACGGTCGAATCTGCCGGTCACGACGAACGACATGTTGTCCGGCGCGTATCGATCCCCGAAGTATCCCGACATCTGCTCCCGGGAGATTGACCCGACGGTGTGCTCGGTGCCAAGCACGCTCTGTCCGAGCGGGTGGCCCGCGAACGCTTCCTGAATCAGTTCGTCGATAATCAGCGCGTCGGGCCGATCGCGGTACATCGCGATCTCTTCGAGGATGACCTTCTTCTCCATGTCGAACTGGTCTTCCGGCAGCGTGGACCGCATCATGTCGGCCAGGATTTCCGCCGAATTCGCGGCCCGTTCGCTCTGAACCCAGTGAAAATAGGCCGTGCCCTCCCACCAGGTATACGCATTCCACATCGCACCCAGATCGTCGACGTCGAGACTCAGCTGGCGCCAGTCCCGGCTTGCCGTTCCCTTGAAGCACATATGTTCCAGAAAATGCGACACGCCGGCCAGGTTTGCGGGCTCGTCGCGCGAGCCGGTATGGACGTAGAATCCCAGTGCTGCGGAGTTTATCCTGGGAATCGCCTCAAATACCAGCTGAAGACCGTTGTCGAGCGTGTGGGTGGAAAACGTTGACTGCATGGAAATCTCCCGTGATTCTGCTCAGGTACTCTGTACGTCCAGGGCTCGCGGCCCCAGTGTAACGATCGTGGCCGGCGACGGCGGAAACGCATCGAGACAGGCCGGCACACGATCCAGCGTCACGCCGTCGATCCCTTCCGCAATCCGGTGAATGGAACGCGGCCGCCCATCCAGAAACAGGCCGTCCATCATACTGCCCACGCGGCCTTCCGGCAAATCGCCGGTCGTGAACAACTGACCCTTCAGGACGGTCTTCGCCCGGTCGAGTTCGGCCTGCGTCACGTCCTCCGCGAGCCGCCCGACCTCACGCCGGCACACGGCAAGGGTTTCATCCGCGCGTTCGGCCGTGGTGCCGGCATACAGCGCAATCAGACCGCCGCCCCGACGCGCCCGATAGGAGGCCGAGACACTGTAGGCCAGTCCCCGCTTCTCCCTGACCTCGGTGAACAGCCGGCTGGACCCGCTGCCCGAGAGTACGGACACCGCCAGCTGGGCCGGAAAGTAGAACTCGTGGCCCCGTGGCGCGGCCTCGAAGAGAATGCCGATGTGGGCCTGCTCGGATTCCTTGGGATGGTGTACCGCCCTGTCCGCCACGGATACCGGTTGCGGACTGCCGGACGGCGGCCCGGACCGGCCCCAGTCGCCGAAAGCCTCGTCCACCGCGCTGAACATCTCTTCCGCCTTCAGCCCGCCGGCCACAGAAACCAGAAGATGCTGCGGGCCGCACAGTCGCCGCCAGAAATCGCGGACGTCAGACGGGTCGATAGCGGCAATCGTCGGGGCTTCTCCCAGCGGATTCCGCCCCATCGGATCCCCCAGGCCGGCCTGATAGGTCATATACATGACCTGGTGCGTCGGATTGTCTTCCAGTCGCTTCAGTTCCTCCAGCGCAAGCGCTTTCGTCACCTCAACCTGTTCATCGGAAAACGATGCGTTGCGGAACACTTCGGCGTAAAGCATGAGGCCTTCCAGAAAATGTCTGGGCAGCAGCTGTGCCTGGAACTCCATGAATTCAACGGCCGTCGCGGACCCCCGTCGCACGCCAAGGGAATCGAAGGCGTCGTAGATCGAGCGCGCGTCGCGCGTCGGCGTGCCCTTCAGAAGCGTTTCCTCGGCGACCCAGGCCAGGCCCAGCCGGTCGTCAGGATCGTCTTTCGCCCCGAAGCCGAAACGGAACGCAACTACGACGGATTGGGCGCCGGGCATGGACTCTGCGACGACCTCAGTTCCATTGTTCAACGTATGTCGCTGCGGTTCACCGGGATGCATAACCGTCCTTCCGTGGGATAGCCATTGCCGGCGGGCAGCCCGTTCAAGGCCGGAAGACCGCCGGAAACCGAAAGACGGAATATAGGCTACGGAGTGAATAAAGAAAAGCGAAAACAGGTCGACAGATCGCACATTTCGCGACTGGAAGGCCTTCCCGGCCCTCCCCGATCACCCGACATGGGGTTCCGCGTTCCATCTTTCCACTTGACACAGGCCGGGCCATTGGCTAATTTGTTGCTTTCCGACAGGCAAGGGTAGAGGCGCAGGTTTTCAATAGTACCCGGTGACAACGAGGCGTAACCATCGCATCGGCAAAAGGGGAAGCCTGCCGAAGTCCCGAATCCGCTCCGCCGCAGATAGGGACTGGTCCACTCGGATAAGATCCGCTGGACTGTCACGGAATCCTCCGTGGAGTGCTCTCTTGCGCCATCCATGCTGGACCTTGCACGGCCGGCCTTGCCTCCATTCTCCTCGGGAACCGGCTGTTTTTTTTGCCCTGAATGACAATCCGGTTCCCCCAAATTTCACCTGGAGGTGACCCCATGTTATTCAGCGGGTGTTATACGGCTCTCATCACTCCCCTGGACGCCGACAAAGGCGTGGACGAACCGGGGCTGGAAAGGCTGGTCGATTTCCAGATATCGCAGGGTGTCAGCGGCGTTCTGGCGGTGGGTACCACCGGCGAAAGCCCAACCCTGGACAGTAGAGAACACAACAGCGTCACGGATCGGGTCTGCGCGCTGGCCCGGGGGAAGTGCCGCGCCATCGCCGGCACCGGAGGGAATTCCACGGAGGAAACGCTGCGCGCCACGGAGCACGCCGCGCACGCCGGCGCCGATACCGCGCTGCTGGTGGATCCCTATTACAACGGTCCCAGTTCGCTTGAAATCCGCCGGGAATACGTCGCGCCAGTCGCCGAAGCATTTCCCGAAATTCAGATGGTCTCCTACGTCATTCCGGGCCGTTCGGGAACGAAACTGCTCCCGGAAGACCTGGCCATCCTGCACCGCGGTTGCGATAACGTCAATGCCGTCAAAGAAGCCACGGGCGACCTGGAAAACATGGCCCGGACGCGTGTTGTCTGCGGGGACGATTTCTACATTCTCTCAGGGGACGACGACATCACCTATGCCATGATGACCGACGCCCGAATCCGTGCGGCCGGCGTCATTTCCGTGATGTCCAACGTGGTCCCCGGACCCATACAGCGTTTCACGCAGGCCATTCTCAACGGCGATATGGATGAAGCGGACCTCCTCGCGGATGCGCTCAGGCCCCTCTTCGGAATGGTCACCGTCCTTTCGGACGAAGAGACACCCTTCGGAACGACGCAGGTCAAAGCCCGCAACCCCGTGCCCATAAAGACGTTGATGAATATCCTCGGCATGCCCGCCGGACCGTGCCGGCGGCCGCTGGGCCTGATGAACCGGGACGGTCTGATTCAGGTGCTCGAAATCGCGCGAACCGTGCAGGACAGGAATCCTGAACTCTTTGCGCCCATCGAACAGTTCTTCAATGTGGACATTTCAAACCGCGTCTCGGACGCCTCTGTTCTCCAAGACCTGGCGTACGCAGACTAAACCGTAAAGCCTGGAAGGAGTAGAATGAGAAACGCACGTACCACGAATCGTAAACTGCTGAACTGGGTCGACGAAGCCGCGAAACTCTGCGAACCTGATGACGTCTGCTGGTGCAACGGATCCCGGGAAGAGTACGATCGGCTTGCCGACGTGCTGTGCCGTGCGGGAACCTTTATCCGGCTGAATCCGGACCGGCGGCCCAACAGCTTTCTCGCCCGCTCGGACGCCGGCGACGTCGCGCGAGTGGAGGACCGCACGTATATCTGCACCCCGAACGAAGAAGACGTGGGCCCCACGAACAACTGGCGCGAGCCCGTTGGGATGAAACGCACGCTGAATGGACTGTTCGCCGGTTCCATGCGCGGACGGACGATGTACGTCATCCCGTTTTCCATGGGCCCTATCGGTTCTCCCACCTCCAAGATCGGCGTCGAAATCTCTGACTCGCCGTACGTCGTTTGCAGCATGTTCATCATGACCCGAACGGGCGATGCGGTGCTGGATGCGCTCGGCGACGGCGACTTCCTGCCTTGCTTGCATTCGGTTGGGGCCCCGCTCGAGCCCGGTCAGGCCGACGTTTCGTGGCCGTGCGACGCGGAACAGAAATATATCGTCCACTTTCCGGACGAGCCGTCCATCTGGTCCTATGGCTCGGGCTACGGCGGAAACGCGCTCCTTGGCAAAAAGTGTTTCGCCCTTCGCATTGCTTCAACCATGGCGCGGGACGAGGGCTGGATGGCCGAGCACATGCTCATCCTGGGCCTCACGTCGCCCGCGAACAGGAAACATTACATCGGGGCGGCCTTTCCGTCCGCGTGCGGAAAGACGAACCTGGCCATGCTGCAGCCCACGGTCCCGGGCTGGAAGGCCAGCTGTGTCGGCGACGACATCGCGTGGATGCGCCAGGACCCAGACGGCAGGCTGCGGGCGATCAACCCCGAAGCCGGATTCTTCGGCGTCGCTCCGGGTACCAGCATGAAGTCCAACGGGCACGCCATGGCCGCCCTTGAACAGAACAGCCTCTTCACGAACACGGCGCTCACTCCGGAAGGCGACGTCTGGTGGGAAGAGATGACGGACGACCCGCCGCCCCAACTGGAAGACTGGCTCGGCCGTGCCTGGACCCCGGCGTCGGACGACAAGGCATCGAATCCCAATGCGAGATACACCGCCCCCGCCGCGCAGTGCCCCGTTATCGACCCGGAATGGGAGAATCCGGATGGGGTCCCCATGTCCGCCTTTATCTTCGGCGGACGGCGCTCCACGGTCGTCCCTCTCGTATTCGAGGCGTTGAACTGGAGGCACGGCGTCTTTCTGGGCTCCATCATGGCGTCCGAAACCACGGCCGCCGCTGCCGGCGCGGTGGGCAAGCTGCGGAGAGATCCCTTTGCGATGCTTCCATTCTGCGGCTATAATATGGGCGACTATTTCAGCCACTGGTTCAAAATCGGCGCCAGGCTGGGCGACAACGCGCCCAGGATTTTCTACGTGAACTGGTTCCGCAAAGACGCCGAGGGCGGCTGGCTGTGGCCCGGATTCGGCGAGAACAGTCGGGTACTCAAGTGGATCTGCGAGCGGATCGACGGAACCGCCGACGCGGTCGAGACCCCGATCGGCTTCGTGCCCACGCCCGAAGCCCTGGATCTGGACGGCCTGGACATCCCTGATGCCGACGTCGAGGAACTGCTCTCCGTGAACCCGGACCACTGGCGCGCCGAACTTCCGGATATCCGCGAGTTCTACGCGGGATTCGGCAATCGACTGCCGTCGGAACTTCAGACGGAACTCGATGCTCTCGAGGAACGGCTGAGAACATAGAAATCCGGTAGCGCAGGCAAACCACCCGGAGAATCCAAATGACAAACCTGGTTATCTGTGGCATCGCGGGACGCATGTGCGGACGCATCGCCCATCTTGCCATGGAATCCGACGACCTCGAAATCGTCGGCGGCGTGGAGGCTCCGGGCAACCCGGCCATCGGACGAGAAATCGGGGAGATCCTGGGTACCGCGCGCACCGGTCACCACGTTGTCGACAGCCTGGATTCCGTCGTCGAAAATGCCGACGTGGTCGTCGCCTTTACCGCGCCACCGGACGGCACGCTGGACGCCGCACGGACCGCCGGGAAAGCGGGCAGGCCCATGGTGGTGGGCACCACGGGCATGTCCTCAGAGCAACTTGCCGAATTCGAAATGGCCCTGAAGGACGTCGCCTGTGTCTTTGCGCCAAGCTTCAGCATCGGCGTTACCGTACTCACGAAGCTCGTCGAAGACGCCGCGCGCATGATGGGCCGGGGGTACGACGTGGAAATCGTCGAGGCGCATCACCATTTCAAGACGGATGCGCCCAGCGGTACCGCCCTCGCGCTGGCGAAGGCAGCGGCAGCGGGCCTGGGCCGGAACCTGGAGGACGTGGCTCTCTATGGACGCCACGGGGAAGTCGGCGCACGCACCGGTGACGAAATCGGCATCCACGCCATCCGCGCCGGGGACCTGGCCGGAGAACATACCGTCATCTTCGGCGGCACGGGCGAGATCTTCCAGCTGGTCCACCGCGCGCAGAGCCGGGATTCCTACGGCGTGGGCGTCCTCGAGGCCATCCGGTTTGTCGCGAACGCGCCCCCGGGAATGTTCACCATGCGGGACGTGCTGGGCATTGAGTAACGGTTCTCCCGAAGCAAGCAGGTACCAGACGGCTCCCCGGCGTTAACGCAGATGCGCAATACGCGAGATATGGGACGCAACGGAAACATTATGTGACGTGAAGGGAGGCCCAGAATGGCAATCGACGTTTCAGCTGTGGCGGAAGCCATCGGAAACGGGCAGACACTCGCCGCCGCCGACCGGATTCTCATCGATCCGCAGCCCGGCACGCTGAACACCCGCGTGGACGAACTCCTGTCGGCGATTCAGAATAACGATTGCCCGGCCGCCGGGGTGTGCCGAACCCTGATCCGGCTCGGCATGAACTTTGTGGGGCGCGACGCCGAGATCGTGGGGTACGGCGCGGACGAGGCCGACGAGGCGCTCAAGCAGGTTTGTTCCGCCGTCGACGATCTCGAAGGGGTCGTCATGGCGGACGTCGTGGCTGAATTCCTCGCCGACATGAAGTCCGTCAACGGGAGCGACAGCCTCTCCGGCCTCCTCGCTGAACGCATCGAAGCGGACCTGAAGCCGGCAAGTCCGGGCGGTTCTTTTCTGACGCTGCTCAAACGCCACATGCGCAGTGGCGTCTACTGGGAAATGATCGGCGACGACTTCTGCAAATTCGGCAACGATTTCGCGCGAGGACTGGAATATCTTCGTCACTACGGATTTTGCCAGGTCTCCACCAACCCTGTACTGGCGGCAAAGGCATTCGATGAAGACGGTTCCCTTGCCGAACAACTCAAATGTGAAATCGCGAGGCACGACAACTGGAAGCAGGACCCCGAGGCCCACGCCGACGAAATCGCCATGGCGGCCACCCTCATCGCCCTCTGGCCCAACCTGTCCATCTTCAGGCCGCTCGCGGTGCATACGGACCTCAAGGACTATATGGTCAGCTTCCAGCTCAATCCCAACATCGCGGATCAGGCCGACGCGAGTATCGAGGACGCGCGAAACGCGTACGGGCTGGCCGCCGACTTCCTCGAAGGATACGACCGCCTGCTGGGCCTGGGCGAGGGCTCCGGCCGGGTGAATCCGAACATCGTCTTCAAGGTCGCCGCCAGCCACGAGGCCGCCCGAAAAATAACAACGACACTCAACGGCAATTCCGTCGGTTCCAACAATACCGTGGTCTACACCGTGGCCCAGGAAGTCCAGCTGATCCTGGATGCGTTCGAGGGCAAGGCGCGCGCCGCAAAGGGGGACGGCCAGGTCGTGCGCACGTACGAAACCAATATGGGCGGCAGGTTCGTGAGTCACCTGCGGGAAGTCGAAGCCGAGAAGATCTTCCTCGCGGCGGCGGCGCGGGCGGGTGACGGCAGGGCGACCGACCTCCTGGATGCCCTGGCCGCCGACCTGGACGTCGGGCAAGAAGACGATGGATCTCTGGCCGACAGAGCCCGGGCAGTCTGCGCGTACGCGAACCTCAAGACCCTCGATCACCCCATCGTCCTGGAGGCCGCCGAAGCCGCCGGACAGTCCGCGGACGCGATCCTGCTGCTGGAAGAAGATCTGAAAAAAGCGGGCACCCTCGTGGCCCGCCGCGTCTACTGGGTTTTCTTCAGCCCGGAAAACCGGCCGAAATGGGTCGCACACCTTTGCAAGACCTACGGCGTCACGGACGACCAGGCAAAGTGGATCGTGGATTCCATGGACGTCCTTCCTGCTTCCAAACGCATTCCCGAAGACTCCTTCCACACATTGGGCGCGTCCAACATGTGCAACACCGAATTTCCGAACCACGCGCGCGCTGTCCAGGAGGCATCCGAAGCCGACGGCTTCCGCCTCGAGGACTTTCGTGACGCGGTGCTGGATTCCTACGAACCCGGCGTGGACCAGCGCCTGCGCGAACTTCCCGATTTCTGCCGCGGGTACGACCTGACGCCGTCCCTCAAGGACTTCCTGCAGAACGTCGTCGGCATCGACGTCACCGGCTGGCAGATCAAAGGCCTGGAACCCGACGACTGGCCTGAATTCGGTTCGGTGCAGAAAACCAGCGCCGAGTTCCGGGCCGCCTACGACACCTTCGCCGCCAAATGCGTCGCCATCGCCAGAGAGGTCGCGGGTTAGCATTCTGATATTGGCGCGCCGGTACCGCCACCTCCCGGAATCCGGGGATTATTGAAAACGGGGCAGGCGCAAAGCCTGTCCCGTCGTCATTTGTTCAATCCGGCTTTTTTGTGCCGACCTGGGATTCCTTACGATACCGCCGCCGATGCAGGCATAACGGTCCTGCTTTCCTTATGAATACGACAACAAATCAGGCGTCCTGGATCACACAACTCGACCGTACCGTCGATGCGTTGCACGACCGCATGGTGCAGACCAGGAGGCATCTTCATACCCATCCCGAGGTAAGCGGCGAGGAAACGGAGACCACCCGGTATCTGGAAGAGCAGTTGGCGTCCGACGGCTTCCACGCCCGCACGGGCCCCGCGGGACGCGGGGTGATCGCCGAGTCTGCCGGGAACGGGTCCGGGCCGAGAATCGCCATGAGGGCCGACCTGGACGCACTGCCCATCCAGGACGCCAAAGCCGTCGACTATCGCAGCAGCGTGCGCGGGGCGATGCACGCCTGCGGCCACGACGCCCATGCCGCAGCGGTGCTGGGGGCCGCTCTGGCGCTCGACGCCGCCGGAAAATCCGGAAGTTTGCCCTGGCCCGCTTCGTGGCGGGCCGTCTTTCAGCCGGCCGAAGAGACCAACCAGGGCGCGCTGGAAATGATCGAAGCCGGTGCGCTCCACGGCGTCAACGCGATGCTGGCGCTCCACGTGGACCCGTCGCGCCCCGCCGGAACCATCGGGCATCGATCGGGGGTCCTGACCGCGCATTGCGATGAGATGCACGTGCTCGTCCGGGGCAGCGGCGGCCACGCCGCACGACCCTATGAGTCCAGGGATCCCATTGCCGCGGCAGCCCAGTTGATCAATGCGTTTTACGTGGCGGTGCCGAGGTCGCTCGATCCGCGCCATACCGTGGTCCTTACGGTCGGTTCCGTGACAGCCGGAAGCCGTTACAATGCGATTCCCGATCGCGCGGTGCTCAGGGGCACCGTACGCAGCCTCGATACAGATGCGCGCCGCCGGGCCCTGGAACGGGTGCGGGAGGTCGGGGAGGGGGTGTCGCGGACGTCCGGCACGGAAATCGACATCACGTTCAGATCGGGGCCTCCATCGGTCCTGAACGATCCGGACCTGACCGATCTGATCCGGGACTGCGCGGTCGATCTGCTCGGACCCGATCGGGTCCAGTATATCGCACAGCCCAGTATGGGAGGCGATGATTTCGCCCACTATCTCAACCACGTTCCAGGCAGCCTGTTTCGCCTCGGATGCTCGGCTCCCGGAACGCCGGTGACGGGCCTGCATTCACCGGATTTCGACATCGACGAACGCGCGCTGGGCATCGGCGCGAAGATTCTGGCGCGCGCGATCGTGTACTGGTCGGAACCGAAAACTCACGACAAAGAGGCAGATCAATGAGCCGAATGGAGTTCAACCCCAGCCTGCAACCCACGGTCGGCGTGGAGATCGAGCTTGCGCTCGTTGACTGTCGCACGATGGCCCTGCGAAGCGCCAGCCAGGGGCTCATCGCGCGGGTCCCACCGCAACTCGAGGGAACGATCAAGCCGGAGTTGATGCAGTGTTACGTGGAAATCAACTCCGACGTCTGCATGAACCTCAAGGAGGTCGAAGCGGATCTCAGAGAGAAGCTGTGCGCCCTCGAGGCAGTTGCCGATCGAGAGAACGTGAGACTCTTCTGGTCCGCAACCCATCCGTTCTCGACGTGGCGCGATCAGGAGATCACGCCCAACAAGCGATACGCCGGCCTGGTGGATCTGCTGCAGGACACGGCGCGCCAGCTGGTCACGTTCGGCCTGCACGTGCACGTGGGCGTGGACAGCGGCGACAAGGCGGTCATGATCTGCGAATTCATCCTGCGTTACATGCCGCTCCTGCTGGCGTCGAGCTGCAACAGCCCCTTCTGGGAGGGCCGGAATACCGGGGTCTGCTCCTGGCGGTCCAAGATCATGGACGGCCTGCCCACCGCCGGGCTGCCGCCGCTGATGCGCAACTGGAGTGAATACGTCTGGCTGGTGAACCACCTCGTGGAAACCGGCTATATCGAGACCATCCGGGAAATCTGGTGGGACGTTCGACCCCACAACAAATTCGGTACGGTCGAAATCCGCATCTGCGACATTCCAGGCAACTTCCACGATACCCTGGGCCTGGTCGCCCTGATCCAGTCCCTTGTAAAATACCTCTCCGACCACATCGACCACGGCGCCTATCAGCACGACTGCCACCCGATGCTCATCCGGCAGAACAAGTGGCGCGCCGCCCGTTACGGACTCGATGCCCAACTGGTTGACTCCGATACCTACCAGTTGCAGCCGGCGCGCGAAATGGTCCGGCGCCTTGTGGATCAGCTGAAGTCGACCGCCGATGCCCTGGATTGCGCTTCATACCTGGAGAGAAATCTGGACCTGGCGGCCAGGCCGACCTGGGCCCAGCGGCAGGTGGAGATCCTGAACAGGACCGGCGATGCCCGGTCGGTGGTGCGGGAAATGACCGCCGCCTCCCGCCTCACGCCGCCATCCTGACGCCAGTCACCCGATCGCTACCATAGAGAAAGGGCGCATTCCTCACGGCATGCGCCCTGAATCTCCATCCAGCCGATTTCCGAACCTACCCCTCCGCGAGGGCCTTCTTGTAGGCCTCCAGCTTCTCCTTGACGCCCGCGTCCGTCTGCGCGATGATCTGCGCGGCGAGCACGGCGGCGTTTCTCGCGTTGTCGATCCCCACGCAGGCCACGGGCACTCCGGGCGGCATCTGTACGATCGCATACAGCGAATCGACCCCGTTCAGCGCCCCGGAGGCGACCGGCACTCCGATCACGGGCAACGTGGAATGCGCCGCCATCACGCCGGGCAGCGCCGCGGCGAGGCCCGCTCCGGCGATAATGACTTTGAGACCGCGCGCCTCGGCCGTGCGCGCATACTCGCCCGTCCGTTCGGGGTTCCGATGCGCGGACGACACCGTCATCTCGTACGGAATTCCGAATTCTTCCAGCATGGGTATTGCCTTCCGCATCGTTGGTTCGTCGGACTTGCTGCCCATAATTATGCCTACCACGATCCTCTTCCTCCTCTGTGACGTTTGAACGACTCGTTGCCGGTCCCTCGGCGCCGGCGCTTCAGACAGCCTCCATCATGTGCGTGAACGGCCTGCCGAGCAGCCGTTCGATGCTCGGCGAGACGTTCCAGAATGCTTTCAGTTTCCGATAGGAATCCACAGCCTCCGCGTTGCCGGGGGGCGACGTCTTCACCGCGCGAATCATGAGGTTTTTCGCGGTGTGATCCGGATCCACAAACTCCACGACGTCCGTCCGGTATCCCATGATCCGCAACGCCTGCGCCCGGAACGCATCCGTCAGAATGTCCGCGGTGCGCTGCTTGAGGAGGCCGTGGCGGAGCACCGGGCCGAAAACGGGCGCATCCAGCTGCGAGCGGAGTTCATGCTGGCAACAGGGCGCCGCCAGGATGATCCGGCTTTCGCACCGGACGCCCAGCGCGATCGCCTCGTCCGTGGCCGTATCGCACGCGTGCAGGCTCAAGACGACATCCGGCGCCGTTTCCGGATCGTACTCGGAGATTTCGCAGATCCGGAAATCCACGCCATCCAGTTGCAGTTCGTCCCTGAGCGCGCGGCAGGTCTCCACAATTTCGGGGTCATGATCGACCCCTGTCAGAGATACGACCTTTTTCCGGGACAGAAAGTCGTACGCGGCAAACGTCAGATAGGCCCGGCCGCAGCCGCAATCCACCATGTGAATCCGTCGCATGGGCGGCCGGGTCGATCCGATCATCTGTTGAAGATGTCTGAGGAACTCGTTGACCTGCCTGAACTTGCCCTGCATCGAAGGCCGCACGCCGCCGCGTTTGTCCGCAATCCCGATCGCCCGCAACAGTTCGCCGGCCCCGTCTTCTTCGAGGACGCGCCGCTTTTTTCGATTGTGTTCGAAATCTGGCGTTTCGTCCGGAAGCGACGGTCTGCCGTGCTTTATCAGCACGCGATTTTTCTTCGTGCGGCGGACGTGCAGGTCCATCGACGTGCACTGCACGTGGACCCTGCCGAAGGGAAGATCCAGCAATGCCTCGATCGCGGGGCCGACGTTTTCCTCCGTAAAATTCTTCTGCAGGCTCTTCCTTTCGCCGAAATACGAAACCTGAATTCCCCGCTGGCGCTTCGCCGCCACCGGCCTCGCCACGACCTTGACCCATGGCGCCGGCTGACCGCGGACGTTCCCGCTCATCGTAAGCCGCAGAAACGATCCCTGGTCCAGAACGGCTTCCAACACCGCCGTCCGAACCCTCCTGTTCTGTTCGTCAGCGCCCGTATCCATCTTCCGTCACCCGCCGAAACATCGGACCGGAGACATCACACCTCCTGTCGCGCCAGTGCACGGTGTCCGATGTCCCTCCGGTAGGTTGCGTGATCGAACTGTATCTTCCCGACTGCCTCATAAGCGCGATGGATCGAAGCCCGAATGTCCTCGCCGATGGCCGTAACGCCCAGAACCCGGCCGCCGCCGGTCACCGTTGCGCCTTCATTCCGCGCGGTGCCCGCGTGGAACACCATCACGTCGTCCAGCGCCTCCGCCTCGTCCATGCCCGAAATGGCAACTCCCGTTTCAACTTCGCCGGGATACCCTCCGGAGGCCAGAACGACGCAGGTCGCGGCCCGGCTGTCCAGTTCAATCTCCAGGTCTTTGAGCGTGCCGTCGCACACCGCCACCATAATGTCGACAAGATCGGTCTTGAGCAGCGGCAGCACGACCTGCGCCTCGGGGTCGCCCAGGCGGCAGTTGAATTCAATGACCCGGGGGCCGCGCTCGGTAATGATCAGGCCGCCATAGAGGATCCCCTTGTAGGGCCGCCCTTCCGCGGCCAGCGCCTTCACGGTGGGAATCATCACGCGTTCGAGAATGGATTGCTGCATCTCCCGCGTCACCACCGGGGCCGGCGCGTACGCGCCCATCCCGCCCGTATTGGGGCCCGTATCGCCCTCGCCGATGGTCTTGTGGTCCTGCGACGGTACGATGCACACCACGTGTTCCCCGTCGGTAAACCCCGTAATCGAGGCTTCCTCGCCCTCCAGGTATTCCATGACGACCAGCCTGTCACCCGCGGCGCCGAACTCCCGGTCCACCAGCACTCTGTTTACGGCGTGTAGCGCCTCGTCGACCGAGCGGCACACGAGCGCGCCCTTTCCCGCGGCCAGACCCGAGGCTTTCAACACGACCGGCGCCCCCCAGTCCCGGACGAACCCGCGCGCGGCGTCCGGGTCCGTAAACGTCCGATATTGACCGGTTGGAATGTCGTATCTGTGCATCAGGCGGAGCGCGAAATCCTTATCGGCCTCAATCTGCGCCGCCTGTCGCGAGGGACCGAACACCCGGAGCCCGACCGCTTCGAACCGGTCTGCAAGCCCGTCCGCAAGCGGGTCCTCCGGACCCACCACCGTCAGGTCGATACGCTCCCGCTGTGCAAATCCCACCAGACCGTCCAGATCGTCGACGCCGATATCCACGCAGGTGGCATGTCTCGCCATACCGGGGTTGCCCGGGGCTGCATAGATGCCGCTTACCTTCGGACTCCGGGAAATCTTCCAGGCGAACGCGTGCTCGCGGCCTCCCTTTCCCACAATCAAGACTTTCATTGGTACGGACCCCCGAATTCGAATTCATCTATACATGCGCGTTCCCTCGCGGCTGCCATTATGCCAACTCGTCTCCGGAACCGTGCGCGATCACGGTACCCAGGTCCTCGCCCTCGAGAATCCGGCGCATCGTCCCGCGCGTGTCAAAATCGAAAACATGGATGGGGAGCCGGTTGTCACGGGCGAGGATCACCGCGGACTGGTCCAGCGCGCCCAGATTTTCCCGCACGACGGTATCGTAGTCGACGCTGCGATACAGGCGCGCCTCGGGGCTCCTGTTCGGGTCGTCGGTGTAGACGCCGGCGGTCTTGTGCTTCGCAAAGAGAATCGCATCGGCTCGAATTTCGAGGGCGCGCTGCACGCCGGGATAGTCCGTTGTCACGTACGGATTGCCAATGCCCCCGGCGAAGATCACGATATATCCCTTTTCGATATGGTGAATGGCGCGCAGCCGGATAAAGGGTTCCGCGACCGCGTTGATCGGAATTGCCGTCATCACGCGTACTTCGGCGTTGCTCCTGGCGGTCATCACGCCGCGCAACATCAGGCTGTTGACGATCGTACCCAGCATGCCGATGTTGTGGGCTTCAGACTCTTCGATTCCCCATTGTGCGCCGAGCATCCCCCTGAAAATGTTTCCGCCGCCGATAACGACACCCACGCCGACGCCCATGCTGTGCACGGCCAGGATCTCATCCGCAATGTACTCCAGTGCAACCGGATCGAATCCGAATTCCCGATCGCCCGCGACGGCCGCGCCGCTCAATTTAAGTACAATTCGCCTGTATCTCATTATTCTGGTATACTCCGGGGTGCGGATGGGAGGAAAATGAGGGATGATCAACGGGAGAGAATGGTCCGGTCCGGGGATAGAGGGAGGATCCCGGCCATGGCGGTGTCGCGAGGCGGGCCGATGGGGATATCGCGAGTGCCTGATCCGGAACGCTGCCCTGGATTCTATACAGATTCAATATAGAATCGTCACGGCGCGTGTCAACGAAATTCAATTCCTCCCCATTGGCCGGAGTCCCTCACGCCCCAGCCCCCTTCCCCTGGTGAGACGCAAGACGTGAGACGGGAGAGGATGTCACTGCCCGGTGCGGTTTCATTTCGTGCCGGAGGCATCGATGAATAGCCAGTCGGGCAAGGTCATCTACCGTCTCACCGGTTTTGCGCTTGCCGCATGAGGCGGGCGCTTGCGTTTTCTCTTTCGCCATTCACGCATTTTCGTTACCTTGATCCGCCGGCCGAACAGGTGCCGTTCGGGCATCGGCATCGGTTCAGAATCTCAGCTCGACCGCTGCAATTAACTGGAAACTTTCGATTTACCTCAAGAGCCCCAACGTTCAACCGGACCTTGCTCTCACTCGAACCTATCCGTCTATGGAGGTGACATGCCCCCCCGAAAAGTCCTCGTCACCGGCGTATACGGCCTCATTCCCGGCGCCATCTACGAGCATCTGATCCAGTCGCCCGACGCATACGACACCTACGCCCTCGCGCGCAGGCGCTATCCTTCCGACCGGGCGCCCGACGGACGGGTACTCACCATCCCGGACGACAGATTTCACCTCGCGGACCTCTCCGATGCGGAGGCGGTGCAGAACGCCGTCAGCGGCATGGACACAGTTGTCCAGATGGCCGCGGATCCCCGGCCCGAAGCGAGTTGGGACGACATCCTGAAAAGCAATGTGATCGGCGCCTACAACGTCTTCGAAGCGTGCCGCATCGCAGGGGTCGGTCGGATCATCTACGCCAGTTCCATCATGACCAACTGGGGGTATCAGGACGACGAACCCTACAAGGCCATTAGAGAGTGCCGGTTCGACGAGGTTCCCGATCCCATCCCCATTGTGACGCACAAAGACCCCACGCGGCCCACGGAACCCTATTCCGCGAGCAAGGTCTGGGGCGAAGCCCTGGCTCGATTCTACGCCGACGTCCACGGGCTCTCGAGTATTTCCCTGCGGATCGGGGCGGTCAACGCCGAAGACCGGCCGGCCAGCCCTGAACTCTCCGCGGTCTGGTGCAGCCAGCGCGACGTCGTGAAGATTACCGAAGACTGTATCAACGCGCCGGACGATCTCCGCTTCGATATCTTCTACAGCATCTCCAACAACAGGTACTGCTGGGTGGACATGGGCCATGCGCGGGACGTTCTGGGCTTTGTCCCCCAGGACAGCGCTGAAGACTACATCCCGTGACCGCATCTACGGCGTTTCAGCCACCCTACCCCGACACGATGGAAGTCCCGCGCGGCGCGATCACACACCGTTCGTCCCGATCTCAGCGTCATTGCGTGGGACCGGGCGGTCGCCGCGTATAAACTCGAGGAACCCTTCGCATGCCCAGGCTGCGCATGGCCGTTGCCGGTGTCGGCGCCCAGCCGGGATCGCGCGCCAGAGGCTACCTGGCCACGATCCGTAAGCTGGCGCATCTCTACGACCTTTGCGCAATCTGCGACGCCGGTGAAGACGCCCTGCACGCGGCGGGGGAATTGTTCGACGTTCCGGCGCGCTATACGGGTATCGAAACGCTGCTTGAAGAACAGAAGCCGGATGTCTTTTTTGTCCTGCTCCCCACCGACGGTCAGACGGTGGCGGCCCTCGCGGGCGTTGCGCACGGTTGCCATATCGTCACCGAAATCCCCTATGCGCTCACGCTGGACATGGGAGACGCGATCGACCGCGCGGCAGGGGCAAAGGGACTGAAGTGGGAGGTCGCTGAAAACGTCTGGCTCTGGCCCAACGAACGGCTCAAACAGAAAATCGCGCGAGAAGGCGTCCTGGGCAGGCTCACCCATGCCCGTCTCCGGTATCCCGCGGGCAGTTACCACGGCCTGAACGCCGTTCGTGCCATTCTGGACAGCAGACCCCGGCGCGCGATGGGCTACGCCCAGGCCGTAGAGGTACCGCCCTACAAGAACTACGGCGGGGGTGACGAAACGGCCCGATGGTGGGAATCCGGCGTGATCGAATTCGAAAACGACGTGGCGTGCATCTACGAGATGCCCACCGCCCCCGGCGCCGCTTCCGGCATGAACTGGGACATCGAAGGTCTGAACGGTTACCTCTCGGGCGGCGAATTGACGCTTTACAACCCCGCCGGGCGCGAGACCTATCCCATTCGCGAAATCTATGAAGAAGTCAATGGAGAACGGGTCCTGGCGAGGGTTCAGGTGGACACGGACCCTCCCGTCGCCTGGGACAATCCGTACAAGCCGTACAGGGTCTCCAGCCAGGACGACGTGGCCAAAGCCGCCATCCTCGAGAGTCTGCATACGGCCGTCACCCGCAATACAAAACCGCAATACGGCGCCGCCGGTGGCCGGCTGGACTTTGAAATGTGGGTGGCGGTGCGGGAAAGCGCGGACACGGGGGGCGGCTGGGTCGACATCCCGCTGAAAGCAACCACGGGCCTGGAAGAACGGATCCGTGCCGAGTTCATTCGCACCTACGGGGGCGACCCCGTGGCGGATGCCCGGAGACTCGTCAACGCACCCTTCGGGCGGCTGAGCGCCATGTGGACCGTCGCGGGATGGCTGTAGTGGACACGATCACGCGGCGAAAGGTCGGCGGATTCATGTCGTTTCTCTTCCCGCGTTGCGGGGTCGTCCGTCGATCCGGAGGCGTTCGTCCATGAACAGGTCCGGAAGGCTGGCGCTGGTCACCGGCGCCGCCAGCGGCATCGGGAGAGCGATTGCGGAACGGTTCTCAAACGAAGGCGATCGGATTGTCGCCCTGGACCGTTCGGAGCGCGCCCTCGAAAAACTGGCCGGGCGGGTTTGCGGCGTCATTCCGTGCGTCTTCGACCTGAACGATCTGGAGTCCATACCGGAACTGGTGGCGGGCCTCGCAAGAGAGAACGGCACCATTGACGTACTTGTGAACAATGCCGGGGCCTGGTGCTATGAACCCCTGGTCGACATCGCCCTCGACCGGTGGGAGGAAATATACAGGATCAACGCCACTGCCCCGTTCATCCTGACCCGGGAAACCGCACCCGGGATGATCGAACGAGGCGACGGCGCAATCGTCAATATCGCGTCCCGAAATGCAATGGTATCCAGCAAGGGCTCCGCGGCGTACGACTCCTCCAAAGCGGCGCTTGTCGCCTTTACCCGGACCGCCGCGGGAGAATTCGCGTCGCACAACGTACGCGTCAACGCGATCTGCCCCGGCGTGATCAACACGCCGGCGAACGACGACCTGCTGGACGACGCCGAGACCCTGGGAAATTACCTCAAGCTCATTCCTCAGGGCCGCTACGGCGAACCGGAAGAAATCGCGGGTATTGCATACTTTCTCACCACTGAAGACGCCCGGTTCATTACCGGACAGACGCTTGTCGCGGACGGTGGACAGATGGCATTCTCGGACTGGAAGAGGCTCTTCGACAAGCCATGATTAATGACGCCGAACAGCAACTTGCACCGAGAGAGGACAGATATGAGTAACCGGCAATTCACCGGCAGAGTTGCTGTCGTAACCGGCGCCAGCAGCGGAATCGGCCGGGCGGTCGCACTCGCCCTGGCGAACGAGGGCGCATCGGTCATGGCCACCTACAATAGCAACAAGGCCGGCGCGGACGCGCTCAAAGCAGACGCCGCGACGTCGGAGGGCCGCGTCGAGACCGTAAGGACCGACGTCTGCAGCGCCCGAGACGTCCAGCGCCTGGTGGACCATACCCTCGAAGTCTACGGCGGACGACTGGATGTACTGATCAACAACGCCGGTCAGTGGATGGACAAGGTGTCCATTGCGGAGTGCCCGGACGACGTGTGGGACCACATCATCAGCGTCAACCTGAAGAGTGTTTTCCTTTGCTGTCGCGCGGCCATTCCCGCCATGAAAGAAACCGGCGCCGGCGTCATTGTAAATATCTCGTCGGTGGCGGGTCATACCGGGGGGGGCGGCGGCACCCTGCCCTACGGCACGGCAAAGGGCGGCGTCAATACCTTCACACGGGGACTCGCCAGAGAGCTTGCGCCGTTCGGCATCCGGGTCAATGCCCTTGCGCCGGGCGTGATCGACACCCCGATGCAGCACCGGCACTCCACACCGGAGCAACTCGAGTCCTTTGGAGAAGCCACACCGCTGAAGCGCGTAGGCCGACCCGAGGAAATGGTCGGCGCCGTGCTGCTCCTCGCATCGGACCAGGGCAGCTTCATCACAGGCGAAATCATCGACGCCAACGGAGGGATCTACATACGCTGACCACGAACGGCGCCGTTCGACGGCGGGCCATGAACGGAAGTGTCAGCCTCTTTTGCCCGTTCGACACGACTCCCGTTCCTGATGTGCCGCGGCAAGCGGAGAATTCACCCAATCAGACAGGAGAGTTCAATGAGAAAAGGATGTATATTGCTTGTATCGCTTCTACTCATCGCATGTGAAGCAGAAAAAAAGGAACTGGCAACCGAAAACGAGCGAACCAGCTACAGCCTGGGATTCACGATCGGCCAGGAAGTCGCGAAAGGGCTGCAAAAAACGCAGATCCCGCTCGATGCCGATGCGTACGGAAAGGGCGTCAGAGAAGCGGCGGCGGGCGGCGGGACCCTCTACACCCGTGAGGAAATGGAGCAGACGCTGCTGGCCTTTCGCCAGGAGAAAGACATACCGGACACGCAGAAACTCAACTATTCGCTCGGTTACGCCGTGGGCAGAGACATCGTAAACGGCCTGCGCCAGAATAGTGGAATTGAAGTTGACCCCGATGCGTTCTCGCTCGGTGTAAAGGACCGCGTATTAAAAACAGAATCGCGGATGACCAAAGAGGAGATCGAAGCCACAATGGCTTCGCTGCGGGAAACGATGATCGAAAAGCAGCGGGCGCAGATGAAGGCGCGCGGCGCGAGACCCAACATTGGAGAAATGGCGATGAAGAACAAAGAGGAGGGCAGGCAGTTCCTGGCGGAAAACAAGACAAGGGACGGCGTCGTTGAGCTCCCGAGCGGACTGCAGTATAAGGTGACCAGAGAGGGTACCGGGAAGTCGCCCTCCGCCACCGACAAGGTGACGGTGCACTACCGGGGCACCCTTCTCGACGGCACCGAATTCGACAGCTCCATCAAACGCGGAAAACCGGCAACATTCCCGCTCAACGGCGTCATCAGAGGCTGGACGGAGGGATTGCAGCTGATGAAGGAAGGCGCCAAATATGTGTTCTACATACCTTCCCATCTTGCCTACGGCGACCGCAGCATTGCCACAATCCCGCCCGGCTCGACGCTCGTCTTCGAGGTGGATTTACTGAAGGTCAATTGAGAACCGGCGCGGCAGTCCGCACGGCGGGAAATTTTACGATCTGTCGGGAAATAAAGCGGTTGCGGCGCAAGGGAAACGAAATGGTATTCAGGAACTTTCAATAATTCTGTTGTGGAAGGTGACGTTTTTTATTACATTTTTCGCTTCGATATCTGATGAAATCTGAATTGTTCGCTCCCGCCCGCGGGGGCGCGAAGGAGGTACGAATTGCCCACGCTCAAGTCTTCCCACAAGAGGCTCCGGCAGAACCGGAGAGCCCGGCTGCGCAATCGAAGCGCGCGTTCCGCTCTGAGAACCGTCCTCAAAAAGGCGGCGAATACCAGTGACAGAGGGGAAATGGAAGCGTTGATGCCGCAGGCTGTATCGGTCATTGACAAAAGCGTACGGAAGGGTGTCCTGCATCGAAACACCGCTGCCAGGTACAAATCCGACCTCGCGCGACGGGCAAATGCCATGTAGACGACCTCTCGTAGACAGAAACGCGCCCGGTGTCTCAGTAGACACCGGGCGCGTTTTTTTTCGGACCCGCTTACGCAAAGAGATAAGCGTCCATATAACGTTCACCCGTATCCGGCAGGATCACGACCACACGTTTATCCGGCGACATCGGGCGGGCAATCGCTGTGGCGGCATGGGCCGCGGCGCCGGATGAAATGCCGGCCAGGATGCCCTCTTCTCTCGCCAGTCTGCGCGACATCCGTCGCGCCTGAACATTGGTCACCGGAACGACGCGGTCGAGGATATCCACATTGAGCACGTCGGGGACCATCCCGGCGCCAAGCCCGTCGATTTCCGTGGGTCCGGCTTGGCCGCCGGACAACACCGCGGAATCCTGGGGTTCGACGCCGACAATGCAGGTTTCCGGAAATTCCGCCTTCAGGACCTCTCCCACGCCGGTGACCGTCCCGCCTGTGCCCACGCCCGCGACGAAGACGTCGGGCGCTCCATCCATCTGCCGCAGGATCTCCCGCGCCGTCGTTCGACGGTGCACGTCCGGATTGGCCGGATTTTCGAACTGTTGAGGCAGATAACACTCCGTACCGTCCTCGACCAGTTCCAGCGCTTTCTGAATGGTACCCTGCATCCCGTCATAGGCCGACGTCAACACGACCTCGGCGCCGAGCGCCCTGAGCAGCTTCTGGCGTTCGTCGCTGACGCCCTCCGGCATGGTAATCGTCAGCCGGTACCCCTTCACGGCGGCCACCATCGCCAGCCCGATGCCCGTGTTCCCGCTGGTGGGCTCGATGATTCTCATTCCGGGCTTCAGTGCCCCGCGCGCTTCGGCCGCCTCGATCATGGCCAGCGCCGTGCGGTCTTTCACGCTGCCCGCCGGATTGAATGCCTCCAGTTTGGCCCACACGTCGGCGCCCTCAGCGCGCGCCACCCGGTTCAGGCGGACCATGGGCGTCGCGCCGATGAGATCCAGAATGCTCTCGCCCTTCCTGAGGGAATCCAATGGGTACGCTCCGGCGGTGGGCATAATATCTAGATCCGAAAGACAATTCGCCCGCTCTTGGTTCGATATTTCGCGCAGAGATCGCCGAACGTGACCGAATCCAGGACTTCCTCCACAGCCGCCTCCAGCCGTTCATAGACTTCCCGCAGAACGTCCTTTGTCCCGTGCTCGCCTTCCGGCGTTTCTCCGGACAACCGGACCGGCCCCTCGAGGACCTGCAGGACCGCCCCCACGGTAACGTCTTCAGGCCGGCGGACCAGCTCGTGGCCGCCCCGAGGACCCCTGACGCTCCGCACCAGCCCGGCATTGCGGAGCAGGTTCAGCAACTGTGCAAGATAGGACTCCGGAATGTCCTGTCGGGTCGCGATGTCCGCACTCTGCACGACCCCCTCGCCGTAGTGCAGCGCCAGATCCAGAACGGCACGCAATCCGTAGTTTCCCTTCGAGGAGATCTGCATCGGCGGCCTCCGAACAGCATGGCGGAGATGGGCTACGGCAGTAAAGCTAACATCGCCCTCCGGCGATGGCCGGAACAATGGTTATGCTATCGCCGTCTTTGAGCGGCGTCTCCGTACCCTCGAGAAAACGGACGTCCTCGTCGTTGACGTATACGTTCACAAACCGGCGCAGGCCCCCGGTGTCCGCATCGACCAGATTCTCCTTGATGCCCGGATGTCTGGCTTCCAGGTCGTCGAGCAATTCTCCCAGCGTCGAGCCATCGGCTTCAACGTCCGCGCGGTCGCCCGTGAATTTTCGCAGCGGCGTCGGAATTCGTACGGTCAAGCCCATCGTACAAGCCTCCTGATTGTGGTTGAATTGAGTAGCCGCATTTGTCGTATGAACGCGTCGGATTGTCCGTTTTTCCTCGCGCCCGAACGCTATTTGTTCCTCGCCACACGCACCCGCGATCCGGACTCTATCGGATTGCCGGATCGTAGCCCTCCAGCGCCGATTCCGCAAATGTCTTCGCCTTCTCGTCCCACGCGAACCCCGCCGCGCCACGTACGGCGCCGTCCACCACGGAGACCACCAGGTACACCACGTCGGGAAAGGCCGGCTGATCCAGGAACATGGCGGCCTGGCGGTCCTCCTCGGAAAAATACGCGCCGCAGTCGATGTGCGAATGATAGAACGCGACCACGCGTCCGCCCGCCTTCTCCGTCTCCGTAAAAATCCAGTGGACTTCCAGATCGTCCATCCGATAGGCGTTTTTCGAGGTCCGAGGATGTTCCTCCGGGTTTCGCGCGTGCAGCCGGTCCTGAATGTTCTCGCAAGGATGCACCTGAAAACCGCCGTCCGTCCCTTCCGCGACAATCCCGCAGCATTCGGCAGGGTAATCCCTTCGTGCGTGATCGTGAATCTCTTTCCAGACCGCCCGATCCAAATCCGCTCTCCTTCAGTCCAGGCGCCAGAGCGGCGTGCTCATGTATTTCTCGCCGCTGTCCGGGAACAGAGTAACCACCACCCCTTCTCCCGCATCCTCGGCCACGTGCAACGCCCCGGCGAAGGCCGCGCCGCACGACTGTCCGGCGGGAACGCCCAGCTCGCGCGTCAGCCGCCTGGCGGCCGCATAGGCGTCTTCGGTCTCCACGCGGATCTTGTGATCCCACACCGAAGGGTCGTAAATGCCCGGCACGATGGACACGTCCATATTCTTGAGTCCTTCGATTCCGTGAAACTCGGGCGGCTCCACGGCGATAATCTGGATTTCGGGGTTGTATTCCTTCAGCCGCCGGCCGGTGCCGATCAACGTGCCGCTGGTGCCGAGGGTCGTCACGAAATGGGTCACGCGGCCGCGCGTCTGCCGCCAGATTTCGGGCGCGGTCTGCAGATAGTGCGCCCTGGGATTCGAGGGGTTATTGTACTGGTCCGGCTTGTAATACCGATCCGGATTCGCCGCGAGAATCTCCCTGCACTTGAGAATGGCGCCGTCGGAGCCTTCCAGCGGATCGCTCAGAACGAGGCTGGCCCCGTACGCCTGGATCACGTGCCTGCGTTCCACGCTCACGCTGCCGGGCATCACCAGTTCCACCCGGTACCCCAGCGCCGCGCCGATCATTGCGTAGGCGATGCCCGTATTCCCGGACGTGGAGTCGATAATCACCTTGTCCGGAGTCAGCTCACCGGATGCGACGGCGTCCCGGATCATCTGCAGCGCCGGCCGGTCCTTGACCGATCCGCCCGGATTGAACATCTCCATTTTCGCGTAAATCTCAACGCCGTCCAGGTGGTCCGCGAACTTCCGGATGCGCAACAACGGCGTCCTGCCGACGTGCTCGACGATGGTCGGCTGAATCCGGGAACCGACGTCCGTACTCAAGACCTGGTGTTCCAAAGAAAACCCCTTCGAGGCCGTTCGGGCGGGAGAAAGACTCACGCTTCGATCACGTACAAAAATGGCCCCGTGGTGCCCGGGACCAAGCAGCAAAAACAATATACGTCGGCGACCGGCTTTGTCAAGGGCAAACGGCAAAAGGCGGGTAGACGGGAGAGGGTAGACGGGAGATTATATGAGTGCCCTTCGGTTTTTCTTGTCGTTACGATAACGGTAAATCAACAGGCACGGTTTACGTGGAAACACTGCTGTAATTGTCTTCCTCTACCGTCTACCGGCTCACGTCTCACCGGTCTTGGGCGACCTCTCCCCCCGACCCCCTCTCCCGGAGGGAGAGGGGGAGCAAAACGAGGCGTATATCAAGCGATGGCAGTTCGCTCCTTACCCAAGAATTCTTGACATCACTCATAAGGACACGTTAAATTAACTGTACACAATGAAATCCTCGTGAGAAGTACACAAGAATTGGACGACATCGTGAAATGGAGTGGATATGTGGCACTCTGCCTGTGGTTTGCTCTTGCTGTTATTTTGCTCTCACGCCACCCACTCCCAGGAAATCGGCGAACCCTTTAGGGTCGATCTTGCTGAAGGGTCAACGACAGTAGCCCTTGACTTTTCAGACCGCGACTATCAGTTGATCCTCTATTCGACACGAACTGACGCCGAACCGGGTCCGTGGGGATTACGCAGTCCGTTTGGCTTCTCCGTAACCGCAGCCTACGGGGATTCTCAACCGGCAGTCGCCCGTCATCCTGTTGAAATACCGTCAGCATCTCTCCCTAACGGCATGAGCCTTAAGAGCAAGCTTCGCGAGCAGGAACAGGAACTCGCACGCCGACTACAGGCGTCCGGCGGCTTTCGTCCATACGCGGCCAAGGCCGTTCCTCAAGAGATCGGCAGCAACAGGAAGTTCGTCTTTCCAGGCTATGCGTGCCAGATTATAGATGAAGATACCACGATTACCGCCGTTCTCGTCGCAACGAGCCAGCGTGCAATCGCATACGTGGATATTGCCGACATCAGCCGCGTCAGCAAGGTGCAGATCCAGGCGCATATAGACCGCTTCAGCAGAAAGACCTATCCCATCCTCACCTCGACGTTCGGAGACGGATCAGACGTCGACAACGACGGCAAAATCCATTTCCTTTACACCCACCTCATGGATCCTGACCCAGACGTTATCTTTGCCTCCAAGGCCGGAATGTTCGATGCCTTGGCATTGCTTCCGGCAAGCCAGGGAGGCAACGGCAATCGGTCCGATATGTTCTACGTCAATCCAGGTCTCGAACCTCGCAAGTTCGATGCGGTGATCGCTCACGAATTCCAGCACCTCATCAACTTCAACCAGCGTGTGCTCGTCCGAAAGGGAAACTCAGAGCATATCTGGCTCAATGAAGGGTTGTCGCATGTTGCTGAAGACCTGATCGGCGAGAATGACAAGACAAACCACAGGTGGATCGGCAACTTCCTCGATAATACACATAGCGGCGCTCTAGGAGCATTGTCTTCTCCAAACTCGTACCGACGGGGCGCCGCCTATATGTTTCTGCGCAGCGCCGTCGAGGAGTTTGGATCGGGTGTTCTGACAAGGCTCGTACAGACACAAAGGACTGGAATTTCAAACGTCGAAAACGTGATTGGACAACCGATCGCAGACATTTTCGAAAGGCACGTTTTAAGGCTGTTTTTGAGTGGATTGGGCCTAAACGCCAGGTTTAACTATACGACGCCACCTCTCGCAGACAACATTTCCCAGGGACGGGCTTTCCCCCTCCCCGAAGAACACATCGTCTGGCCTGAAGGAGGGTACCAGCACGACGGCTATAATGATGCCGTCAAGCCCGATTCATCCGGAGGGCTCACCATCAACGGGTTCGTTTACCAGCTCTCCTCAGCCTACGTACGCATTGTTGGAGATGGAGGCAGAATTCCGCTGACCATTACAGTCGATCCGAAAGGCGAGACTCGCGCACAATTCATCCCAATCCCGAAGAATTGGCGGCCACGTTTGGATGTACCGAGAGGTTACACGCCCAAAGCTCGCTTTGAACCGCCACTACCTGTCCAATTCAGAACGGGAGAGGGCATACGGATCAGCGGCACGGTGTCCGATTCGTCTATTTCCAACGCGGTCAAATTGCATTTTGAGCACGACGAATGGGAGAAAGTCATTCTCGCGACGGTCACAAACGGTCGATTCAGCAAAAACATCTCTTTTACGTCAAGAGAAACCGGCGAAGTTTTCCTTAATTTGGGCGTAAGGCAGAATGGGGTGACTTATATTTCTGAATATTTCCGCCGAATAACCGTCGTCGAAGGGGATCCGCCTTCTCCGGATTTTGACCGCGACGGGGCGGTTGTGTTCCCTGATTTCATCGCATTCGCGAGCGCGTTTGGCGCGACGTCATCCGACGAAGACTTCGATCCCACGTTCGACTTGGACGAGGACGGTGAGATTGGCTTTTCAGATTTTCTGATTTTTTCGAAGGCCTTCGGATCGCAGGTTGGCAGTTAGATTCACCGTCGTCCCGTGGCGTGGAGACGTCGCTGAACTCGCCTCCGATTTTCCACCTCCCGCCCGCCTCGTCGCGGAGCGGGAGTCTTTTCGTGGCTGGAATCGCGCCGCTCACCATCAGCCGTCGGGAAACAGCTATCGGCCGTCGGCTTGAATCACAACCCTATCCGTTGACGTCTGCGCCCTGAAGCGACAGGCGTCGAATGGGCGCGTCGAGGGCAGGATGCCCTCGCTCCCGAGTGAGCAGACGTAAAACGTGAGTTGTTATAATTGCCATAAAGGCGGTGAGAGGGTAGAGGATGTGATTGCCCGGTGCGTATTCATTTTTTGCCGGAGGCATAGAGGTATAACCAATCGGGCGAGGATATCATCTCCCGTCTAACGTCTCCCGTCTTACCATTTTTTACAACCACAAGGGTTGCCCGTATAAATTCGGCGGCGGAGCAGGTCAGCAAAAAACATCGGCGGAAGCCGTGTTCGCTTCCGCCGATGTTTTTTGCGTCCGATCCCTGACCGCAGACTGTCCGACCCCGATTATCCCGCCGCCAGTTGTCCCTCCACTTCAGGAATCTCGACCTCCATCAACGGCGCGTGCATCCCGCATTCCGTCTTGGACGTACCCGCCCAGCGTCCCGCGCGTTCGTCGGCGCCGGGCGCCGCCGGCCGGGTACACGGCCAACAGCCGATGCTGGAATAGCCCCGGTCCATGAGCGAATTGTACGGCAGACCGTTTTCAATGACGTAATCCCAGACCTGCTTCCGGGTCCAGGCGGCAAGTGGGTTTACCTTGGCCACGACCCGTCCCCCGCTGGTCCGGTAGGCTTCCACGACGCGTACGCCCGCGCGGGTTCCGGATTGATCTCTCCTGAGACCTGCGATCCAGCCGTTCAGGCCTGCCAGTTTCCGCTGCAGCGGTTCCACCTTGCGCATCGCGCAACAACGGTCCGGATCCTTTTTGTAAAGATCGGGGCCACAGGCGCGGTCCTGTTCGGGCACGCTCAAGCGAGGGTGCAGGGACTCGATCTGAATATCGTAACGCGCCTCGATGCGCTCCTTCAGCGCCAGCGTTTCAGCGAACAGATATCCGGTGTCGATGGTGAAAACAGGTAGTTTCGGGACCACCCTTTGCGCCATATCGATAAGCACCATGCCACTGGGCCCGAATGCCGTGCTCATCGCGACGGCGGGACCCAGGTTCCTCCAGGCCCACTCCAGGATTTCCTCCGGCCGCGCGCCATCCAATGCGTCGGCGAAATCGTCGATGTCCTGCGCTTCGATACTCATGTACAGCCTCTGCTGCAGGTCCTCTGCGGCTTGATTTATAATATTGTTAATCAAGTTAGTCAAGAATAATGAAATCATTTCGCAATGTCAAGACATAAATTTAAAATTGATATCGTCCGGAGTGCCGGATTCCGGGAAGGAGACGGTCCGAACCCGCGCGATCTGAGATTGGAATCGCCTTGACTTTTGAGCAATGATATGATAACTTGTGAGACTAAATATCGCTGGCGTTTCGCGAAATCGTGGGACCTTCCGAAACAGGAAACCAAAAAGCCCGATCGGTTGCGATCCGGGCCTTTTATAATATCAAGTCGTTTATTTTAAGATAGTTAAATGAGCCCGGAAGGATTTGAACCTTCGACCAACGGCTTAAAAGGCCGCTGCTCTACCCCTGAGCTACGGGCCCATTCCGCACCCGGACCACGCCCTGAAAACCGCTACGCGATCGGGCAAAGTGATGAATATAGACAAGCCGTTCTCCCCTGTCAAGAAAAAGGGTTTCGGTAATGATGCGCAGGCGACGCAAGCACCGCGTGCTGAAGTGGATTCTGTGGATCGGGGGCGTGCTGGCGGCTGTAATTCTTACGTTGTCGCTCATTGAAATAGACGACGTGGTCATGGCCCAGGGTATCGTGGAGCCCGGGAAGAAGATCTTTGTGGACTCTCCGCTCAAGCGGGTGATCGAAGCCATCCATTGCGAAGCCGGGTCGCTGGTGAAGGCCGGTCAGCCGGTGGTACAGCTCTACAACGGCGACCTCAAGTCCGCGGTCGAAGCGGCCGGGAAGGAGGTCCAGCGCGGTGAGGCCAATCTGGAGCACGCCCGGGCGAACCTGGCGCTTCTGGAAGAAAAGCCCACGGCGGAAGCGCTGAAAATTGCGGAATCCCGGGTCGAGCAGGCACAGATTGCGCTGAAAGCCCGCAAGCAGGAACTGCACCGCGCCGAACACCTCTACCTGGGCGAGCGCCTCTGGAGCGTCGAGGAGCTCGAGCGCGCGAAAACCAACCATCAACTCGCCGAAACCAATCTGAAAGTCGCCACCGAGGTCCTCAGCCTCACCCGACGCGGCGCGTCGCCTTCCGAGCTTCGACAGGCGGCGGCCGAAGTCCGTCAGGCCGGCGCGGCGCTCGCGAAAGCCCGCAGCAGCCTCAAGGGCGCCCGCGAGAGCCTTGAGCTGGCCACCATGAGGTCCCCCGTAAACGGTGTTGTGGCCAGGCGGGACCTGCATCCCGGTATGCTGGCCGAACAGGGGCAGATCGTACTCATCATCGCCGGCGAAGGCGGGGACGACACAATCGACGCCTGGGTTCAGGAAACCAACGCCTGGAAAATCCGCCTCGGACACCCCGTCGAAATCCTCAGCAATCTCTTCAACGACCGCGAAGAATTCATAGGCGCCGGCGAAATCTCCAGGTTCTACGGATACGCGGTTCACGGCGCCGGCGTCCGCACATTCGAGTTGGAAATCCGCATTCTGGAGACCCCGCTACCACTCAAATACGGCTCCACGGCGGACCTGCGCATCATTGTGGGCCGGCGAAGCATCCTCAAGACCCTCCTCAATATTGAAGACCGCAACGTGGTCCGGGCCAGTCGCGAGGAATCCCGGGATCGAGACAGACGAGGCCGAGCACAACCCGGCTCGCCCGGCCAGACTGCGTCAGACACGGTGATCACCACGGCATCCGGAAACGCCAACACGGCCGATAAGGGCCGGGGAACCGCAATCGGACGGAACCCCTGATATCCAATACGAGGAATAACATGTCGAAGCGGCATTCGAATTCTGAAAAACACGTCTATTTCTTCGGCGACGGCACGGCCGACGGCGACGGAGAACAACGCAATTTGCTGGGCGGGAAGGGCGCCAACCTGGCCGAAATGTCTCTCATTGGAATCCCCGTTCCCGCCGGTTTCACCATTACCACGGACGTCTGCACCCATTATTACGGCCACGACAAGCAATACCCGCCAGCGCTCAAGAGACAGGTCGTGTCGAATCTGAAAAAAGTCGAGGCGGCGATGGGCGGGCAGTTCGGCGATCCGGCAGATCCATTGCTCGTTTCGGTCCGATCGGGCGCCCGCGTCTCCATGCCGGGAATGATGGAGACCGTACTCAACCTCGGGTTGAACGATGAGATTGCCGCCGGCCTGATCGAAAAATCCGGAAATGAACGCTTTGTGTGGGACGTGTACCGCCGCTTCATTCAGACGTATGGCGACGTTGTCATGGGCGTGCAGCCGGAAGAACGGGAACACGATCCCTTCGAAGCCGCGATCGACAGCGTCAAGGCAAGGCGAGGCATCGAGCTGGACACCGACCTCTCGTCCAATGACCTCCGGGAACTCGTGGACGCTTTCAAGGATATCGTAAGAAGCCGCACGGGCCGTTCGTTCCCCGATGATCCAATGGAACAGCTGTGGGGAAGCGTGAACGCCGTTTTCGACTCCTGGAACGGCCATCGCGCCATCGTCTACCGGAACATCAACGACATCCCCCACAGCTGGGGGACCGCCGTCAACGTACAATCCATGGTCTACGGCAATATGGGCGACGACTGTGCTACCGGAGTGGCGTTCACCCGCGACCCCTCTACGGGAGCCAGGAAGTTCTACGGCGAATACCTCATCAACGCCCAGGGCGAAGACGTCGTAGCCGGGGTCCGTACGCCCGAGCCGGTGGCGAAGATGAGGCGACAACTGCCCGAGGCCTACGAAACCCTCGAGCAGATCTATAAGAAGCTGGAACAGCACTATCGGGAAATGCAGGACATCGAATTCACGGTTCAGGAAGGCCGGCTATGGATGTTGCAGACCCGGACCGGCAAACGCACCGCCGCGTCGTCGCTGAAGATTGCGGTCGACATGGTGAAAGAGGGGCTGATCAACAGGAAGGAAGCCATTGCCCGTATCGACCCCGCCCAGCTCGACCACCTCCTGCATCCCACGTTCGACCCCGGCGCGTCTCGCGAAGTCCTCGCGACCGGGCTTCCCGCCTCGCCCGGAGCGGCCTCGGGCAAAGCGGTATTCACGGCCGACGATGCCGAATCCATGGCCGATGACGGCGAAGACGTCATCCTCGTCCGCCTCGAAACCTCGCCGGAAGACATCGGCGGAATGAACGCCGCCAGGGGCATTCTCACCGCACGCGGCGGGCAGACCAGCCACGCGGCCGTTGTGGCGCGCGGGATGGGAAAGTGCTGCGTGGCCGGCTGCGGAGCCATTACGATCGATTACAATAGCGATCTGTTCTCCGTCGGGGGCAAAACCGTCAAGGCCGGCGACTGGATCTCTCTTGACGGCGCGACGGGCGAAGTGATGCTCGGTCGTGTGCCAACGCGGAACCCGAAGCTGTCCCGTAATTTCTCGACCATTATGAAATGGGCGGACGAAATCAGGAAGCTGGACGTCCGCACCAATGCGGATACGCCGCACGACTCGGAGGTTTCGCGGAAATTCGGCGCCGAGGGCATCGGCCTGTGCCGCACCGAGCACATGTTCTTCGAAGGGGACCGGATTCTGGCTGTTCGGGAAATGATCCTTGCCGCCGACGAACCGGAACGAAGGAAGGCCATCGAAAAGCTCCTCCCTATGCAACGCGGCGACTTCGAAGGCATTTTCAGGGCCATGAAAGGGTTCCCTGTTACCATCCGGCTACTCGATCCTCCATTGCACGAATTTCTGCCGCAAGAGAGCGAGCAGCAGCGGGAAATGGCCAGGCAGATGGGCGTCCCGGTCGGTACGATACGCAAGAAAGTCCTGAGCCTGCACGAGTTCAATCCAATGCTCGGGCATCGGGGCTGCCGCCTTGGCGTAACTTATCCGGAGATATATGAAATGCAGGCGCGCGCGATTTTTGAAGCCGCGCTCAACGTGCGCAGGCGGCGGATCAAAGTCATTCCCGAAATCATGATCCCCCTTGTCGGTGCCGTCAGGGAATTCACGGAACTGCGCGAAATGGTTGACCGCGTCGCCGACGAGGTCATGCGCGGGAGCAGAATCAAAGTCGATTATCTTGTTGGCACGATGGTCGAGGTTCCCAGGGCGGCGCTGGTGGCTGGCGCCATTGCGGAGTCCGCCGATTTCTTCAGCTTCGGCACGAACGACCTCACCCAGATGACATTCGGCTTTTCGCGCGACGACGCCGGTAAATTCCTGCCCGCATATATCGAGCAAGGTATCCTCGAACAGGATCCGTTCCTGAGTCTGGACCAGCATGGTGTGGGACAACTGGTCTCCATCGGAACGGAACGCGGGCGTTCGGCGCGCAAGTCGCTGAAAGTGGGCATTTGCGGGGAACATGGCGGCGACCCGGAATCCGTGAAATTCTGCCATCGGATCGGCATGGACTATGTGTCGTGTTCGCCGTACCGGGTGCCCATCGCCCGTCTGGCCGCCGCGCAGGCAGCCATCGAATAGCCGTGCCCGCCGCACGGGGTCTTCCATTTATGCCGAGAGTCATTGCCATTGCAAACCAGAAAGGCGGCGTCGGAAAGACCACAACCGCGGTCAACCTGTCCGCATGTCTGGCGGCCGCGGAAAAGAAGACACTGCTCGTCGACCTGGATCCGCAATCCAACGCCACCAGCAGTTTTGGTGTGTCCGTGGCGCGGGAAGAACCCTGCATCTACGAGGTACTCGTCCAGGAGTGTCCGCTTTCCGACATCACCCGGGAAACCGAGATTCCCTTTCTGAACGTGGCCCCGTCGCACGTGCGCCTCACCGGGGCCGAAGTCGAAATGGTCAACCTCGGCGCCCGTGAGCACCGCCTCAGGGTTGCGCTGGAAGGCGCCGGCGAGAGTTACGATTTCCTGTTGATCGATTGTCCGCCCTCCCTGGGGTTGCTGACGCTCAATGCACTTACCGCTGCCGGCTCCGTCCTCATTCCCATTCAGTGCGAATACTATGCGCTGGAGGGCGTCGGCAAGCTGTTGAATACGCTGCGGTTGGTCCAGCGCCAACTGAATCCCCCGCTCAGTATCGAGGGCGTGCTGCTCACGATGTTCGATTCCCGGCTGAATCTCTCCCGGCAGGTTGTGGATGAGGCCCGTCACCACTTCGGAACGCGGGTATACGACACCATCATCGGCCGAAACGTCAAACTCGGCGAAGCGCCGAGTTTCGGCAAGCCCATCATCCTGTATGATATTATGTCTCAAGGGGCTCGGAATTACATGAGCCTGGCCGGGGAGGTCATCGACCATGGCAAAGCGTAACGTCCTGGGCAGAGGCCTGGGCGCGCTGATCCCCGGCGCCGACGAATCCGCGCCGGAGCGGACTGCGGGTTCAACGGATACGGGTGATCTCCATCCGCACGCGCGGGTGCTTGAGATTGACATCGGAGATCTCGAGCCCAACACGCACCAGCCCCGGTCCGAGTTCGATCCGGATGCCGTACAGGAACTGGCGGACTCGATCCGGGAGAAAGGGGTCATCCAGCCCGTCGTCGCCCGGCGCTACGGGTCGAGATACCAGCTCATTGCAGGCGAGCGCCGGCTCCGCGCCGCGAAGAAGGCCGGCCTGGCGACCGTCCCCGCCATCCTGCTGGAGGTGGGGTCCGATCAGGAAATGATGGAAATCTCCCTGATCGAGAACGTACAACGGGAGGATCTGAATCCGATTGAAGAAGCCCGCGCTTACAGGGCGCTGATGGAGACCTGCTTCCTGACTCAGGAAGAGGTGGCGCAGAAAGTCGGCAAGAACCGGTCCACCGTGACCAACACCCTGCGTCTTCTGCACCTCTCGGAGGAAGTCAGAAACGCCCTGAAGGACAATCAGATTTCGATGGGCCACGCCCGCGCGCTGCTGGGCCTGGCCGACGATCGTCTCCAGGTGAATCTCAGCAGAAAAATCATCGCCGACGGCCTTTCCGTAAGACAGGTTGAAAGCCTTGTCAAAGCCGGAAGAACAGGTCGCCGGAAACCGACCGGGGCCGGTCCCGCGGCAAAGGACCCCCAGACTCTCTCGCTGGAAGAAGACCTTCAGCGTCGACTCGGGACGGGGGTGAACATCAACCGCCGGGGAAAAAAGGGAAAAATCGAAATCGAGTTCTACACCGACGACGATCTCGAACGCATCCTGGACCTCCTCCGGGAATCGACTTACTGACGGTCGAACGCCACCGAAGAGTACACCCGGGGGCACGGCGCGCCGTGCCCCTGTCTGATTCTCCCGTCTCCATGGCGAACACGAGGAGCCCGCGGCAGCAATGCTCGGAAATTTCCTGGAAAAATTCAAGCAGGGTCTCGCAAAGACCCGGGAGGGGCTGTCCGGAAGAATCACCGAGGTTCTGCGCCGAAGCCCGAAACTGGATGAAGAAACCCTCGAGGAGATCGAAGAAATCCTCATCCGGTCCGACGTGGGTGTGAATGCCACGCTACGGATCATCGACCGTCTTCGCGAGCGCCTGCGGGAAGGTGCAGCGCCGGAAGGGACGGAAGACTGGGTCCGCGGCCGGCTCGAAGCCGAACTGATGGAAATCCTGCGGAACGCGCAACCCGCTTCCCCGATACCTCCCCGGACCAGGCCGCACGTCATCCTCGTGGCCGGTGTCAACGGATCGGGAAAGACGACCACGATCGGAAAGCTGGCCTGCCGGTACGGCGCGAGTGGCCAGCGGGTGCTTCTGGCCGCATGCGATACGTTTCGGGCTGCCGCAATCGACCAGCTTACGATCTGGGCCGAACGTTCCGGCGCCGATATCGTTCGCCATCGGCCGGGAGCGGACGCCGCCTCCGTGGCGTTCGACGCCCTTTCCGCCGCCCGGTCCCGCGAAATGGACGTCGTCATCATCGACACCGCGGGGCGGCTCCACACCAGCGTCAATCTGATGGAGGAACTCAAGAAAATTCACCGCGTCCTGGGCAAATGCGTCCCCGGCGCCCCGCACGAGACCCTGCTGGTTCTGGACGCGACCACGGGACAGAACGCCGTGGCTCAGGCACGGCAGTTTCACGCGGACATCGGCATTACCGGCCTGGTTCTGGCCAAATTGGACGGCACGGCCAAAGGCGGCGTTGTCATCGCGATTGCCGACGAACTCGGTCTACCCGTCTGCATGGTCGGCCTGGGCGAAGGTCAGGACGATCTGAGCGACTTCGAACCGGACGCATTTGTGACAGCGCTTTTTGAAGGGGACTAAAGGCAGCCAATAGCTTTCAGCTCTCAGCCGTCAGCTTGAAGCGAAAATCAGCTCACACGGAGACACAAAGACACAAAGAGAACCCTGAAACACCCGAAATGCGGGCAACCACAAGGATTGCCCCTACAATCCAGAATTCAGCAATCAGCTGTAAGTTTTCAGCGAACAGCTTGAACCAAAAGCCACGACGGTTGACGTAAGCGCCGTGATGATGAAGCACCGGAAGGGACGCAGACCTCTCCCCCCGGCCCCTCTCCTGAAGGAAAGGGGAGTAAAGGCAGCAATCAGCCAACGGCGGGTAGACGTCAGACGGGAGACGTGAGAGATTGCCTGCCGTATGCAGTTTCATTTCTTGCCGAAGGCATTAAGGAAGACTCAATCGGGCAAGGATGTCATCTACCGTCTTGCGTCTACCGTCTCACCGCTTTCAGGTTTTTCATCTGCCGGCTCACGTCTCACCGAAGTACGATCCCGATCGATACCGCTATGACGCCCATATACATGGACAACCAGGCCACGACGCCGGTCGACCCAAGGGTGCTGGACGCGATGATGCCCTATTTCAAGGCGGATTTCGGCAACGCGGCCAGCCGTACCCACAGCTTCGGGTGGGCCGCGGAAACAGCGGTGGACCGGGCCCGCGAGCAGATTGCAGACCTGATCCGCGCCGACGCGAGGGACATTGTCTTCACCAGCGGCGCGACGGAATCGGACAACCTGGCCATCAAGGGCGTGGCTGCCGTGCGACGTGAGAAGGGCGGACACATCATCACCCAGGCCACCGAACACCACGCCGTCCTGGATTCGTGCAAAGCGCTGGAACGGCGCGGTTTCGACGTTTCCGTCCTGCCGGTAGACCGTTGCGGACTGGTCGCGCCGGCAGCCGTCTCCGACGCAATTCGCGATGACACCTTGCTTGTCTCCATCATGGCGGCCAACAACGAGATCGGCACCGTGCAGCCGCTGGACGAGATCGGCGCCATCTGCAGGGAACGGAACATCCTCTTCCACTGCGACGCCGCCCAGGCCGTGGGAAAGCTGCCGATCGACGTACAGGCCCTCGGCATCGACCTGCTCTCGATTTCCGCCCACAAGCTGTACGGCCCCAAGGGCGTCGGCGCACTCTACGTCCGCAGCCGGCCCCGTGTGCGTCTCGTGGCGGAAATCGACGGCGGCGGCCACGAACGCGGCATGCGCTCCGGCACGTTGAACGTGCCGGGCATCGTCGGGCTAGGGGTGGCCTGCGAACTTGCGGGCGTGGAAATGGACGCTGAAGGCGCCCGGCTCCGGGGATTGCGCGAGCGTCTGAAAACCCGTCTTTTCGACGGACTCGACGACGTCTTCCTCAATGGGCATCCGGAGACACGACTGGATGGAAATCTGAACGTCAGCTTCGAAGGCGTGGATGGCGAGAGCCTCATGGTGGGCCTGAGCGAGATTGCGCTCTCTTCCGGCTCCGCCTGCACCTCGGCGGCGCTGGAACCCTCGTACGTGCTGCGGGCGTTGGGGGTTTCGAACCGTCTGGCCGAAAGCAGCATCCGGTTCGGCATCGGAAGATTCAACACCGAAGCCGAAATCGACTTTGTGGCCGGGCGAGTCATCGGCGAAGTCGAACGGCTGCGGGAGATCTCACCCTACGGTAACGCGAGTCAGCGCCGCATGTAGCGCGCTCGGACGTACAGACACCAAACCCACGCAATACACGCCAAGGAACGAATCCATGCAAAGGCCACCCGGCATGCCGAATCCGCGCCCCATTCCCGACGTCGAGCATATCGTGGCCGTTTCCAGCGGCAAGGGAGGCGTGGGCAAGACCACCGTGAGCGTGAACCTGTCGGTCGCCCTGGCGCGCCAGGGGCAGACCGTCGGCCTGCTCGACGCCGACATCTATGGGCCCAATGTCCCGATGATGCTGGGCGCTACCGAACAGCCGCGGGCAGTGGACGGCAAGATCATCCCTCTCGAAAACCACGGCGTCAAACTGATGTCTCTCGGACTCATCGCGGGCGAGGACACCCCCGTGATCTGGCGCGGCCCCATCGTGGGAAAGATGATCCAGCAGTTCATGACCGACGTTGCCTGGGGCGCGCTGGATTTCCTCGTTGTCGATCTTCCGCCCGGAACCGGCGACGCCCAGCTCACCCTCGCGCAGACCGTTCCGCTCAGCGGCGCGGTGATCGTCACCACGCCGCAGGACGTTGCGCTGGAAGACGTAACGCGAAGCGTGGAGATGTTCCGCAAAGTGGACGTGCCCGTTCTGGGCGCCGTGGAGAACATGAGCGCATTCGCGTGTCCCTGCTGCGGCGAAACCGCGGCCATCTTCGGCACGGGCGGCGGCGATCGGATCGCCCAGGCCTTCAATATCCCGCTGCTCGGTCAACTGCCCATCCTTCCGGCCATTCGCGAAGGCGGCGACGCCGGCAACCCGATCGCGGCAGAGGAAACCGATGTGACACGGACCTTTCTCGAAATCGCGCGGAAGATCGTGGACCGGATCGACGCCTTCGAGCAGCCGGGACCCAAAATCACCATTTCGTGAAACGCCAGGTCGGACCCGGATGTCTGGCGATATTCAGGTAATGTAATTCCGGTACACGGCCGATTGATTTTGCCTTCAGGGCCGAAATTGGATACATTACGCGTACTTGATGACGATATCTTTTGCACCGGAGGGATACCATGAGCACGGCATTTGAATCGCTGATGGAAAACGTGAGGAGCGAGGTCCGGGGCATTTCACCCGAAGACGCCCGCGAGCGGATGGACGGCGTGCTGCTTCTGGACGTCCGGGAACGGGAGGACTACGCCGGGGGCTATATCGATGGCGCGGAAAACCTCTCCAGAGGATTTCTCGAGTTGCGCATCGAAACCCTGGCGAATGACCGCTCAACCGCCGTCCTGGTCTACGGAGACGAAAACCAGGGACCACTCGCGGCGCGTGACCTGAAAAACATGGGATATAACAACGTTGTTTACCTGGAGGGCGGCTACGACGCGTGGGTGGAGGCGGGCTATCCGATTCAGCGCGACAGAGCGCTCAGCAAAGCCGAGGTCCAGCGTTACTCAAGGCATCTCCTGGTCCCCGAAGTGGGCGAAAAGGGTCAGGGCAAGCTGCTTGACGCGAAGGTGCTGATGGTCGGCGCCGGTGGACTGGGCTGTCCGGCAGCCTACTATCTCGCCGCAGCCGGCGTTGGCACCCTGGGGATCGTGGACGCGGACGTGGTGGACGTGACCAATCTACAGCGCCAGATCCTGCACGGCACTTCCGACGTGGGCAGGCCGAAAGCCATCTCCGCGCGCGAGACCCTGCAAGACCTGAATCCCGGCTGCAAGGTGGTGCCCTATGTCGAGTTTCTCAATTCCGATAACGTGATGGACATAATCGCGGACTACGACCTCGTCGTGAACGGCTGCGACAACTTCCCCACGCGTTATATGGTGAACGACGCCTGCGTCTTCGCGCGCAAACCCATCGTAGACGGGAGCATTTTCCGTTTCGAGGGCCAGGTGACCATCTATCCCTGCGACCTCGAGGGGCCCTGCTACCGATGCCTCTACCCCGAACCGCCGCCCGCCGAACTGGCGCCGTCGTGCGCCGATGCGGGGGTGCTGGGCGTACTGCCGGGAACCGTGGGCCTGATTCAAGCCACCGAAGTGGTCAAGCTGATTCTCGGACAGGGCGAACCCCTGATCGGCAGATTGCTCATGTACGATGCGCTTGCCATGAGCTTCCGCACGTTCAAGATCCGGCGCGACCCCGGCTGCCCGGTCTGCGGTGACAATCCGGAGATTACCGAACTGATCGACTACGTCGCTTTCTGCAACGGCGTGACGCACCAGGAAGCCGCGGACGATTAACCTCAATTCGAAAAAGGACAACAGTTAAATTTACCACAAAAAGCACAAAAGGCACAAAAGGGCTCAATGCGAGAGCGGGGTATCGAGGTCGTTCAATTCGACAATTGGGTCCCAGAATGATTGAAAGTCAAGGTTAACACACCTGGTTGATCCACAAAAAGAAACGCGCCTTTTTTCAAAGGCGCGTTTCTTTTTTCTTCAGCCTCCTTCACAGCGAACGGAGGCATCACTTCTCTAATACATCCCGCCGCCCGGAGGCGCCGGCGGAGGCTTTTCTTCTTCCGGAATATCCGCCACCACGGCTTCCGTGGTCAGGAGCAGCCCGGCAATACTGGCTGCGTTCTCCAGGGCCGTGCGCGCGACCTTGGTGGGATCCAGCAATCCGGCCGCGATCATGTCTTCGTAGTCCTCGGTATCGGCGTTGAAGCCGAAACCGCCTTCACCGGCGTTTACCTTCTGGACCACAATGGCGCCCTCGACGCCCGCGTTGTCGGCGATCTGGCGGAGCGGCTCCTCCAGTGCCCGGCGCACGATTTCCACCCCGATTTTCTCGTCACCGCGCGCGTCTTTCCGCGCCCGATCCAGAGAGGCGATTGCCCGGAGAAAGGCCACGCCGCCGCCGGGGACGATTCCCTCTTCCACGGCCGCCCGCGTGGCGTGCAGTGCGTCTTCCACGCGCGCCTTCTTCTCTTTCATCTCCGTCTCGGTCGCCGCGCCCACGTTCACCACGGCCACGCCGCCGGCCAGCTTGGCCAGCCGTTCCTGCAGCTTCTCCTGGTCGTAGTCCGAAGTGGTCTCGTCGATCTGACGCCGGATCTGTCCGACGCGCCCGCGGATGTCCGCCGACTCGCCGCCGCCTTCGACGATGGTGGTGTTGTCCTTGTCGATCGTGACCCGTTTGGCCTGCCCCAGGTCCGCCGTGGTTGCGTTCTCGAGCTTGAACCCCGCGTCCTCGGACAGCACGCGGCCGCCCGTCAGGATGGCGATGTCTTCCAGCATCGCCGTGCGCCGGTCGCCGAAGCCAGGCGCCTTGACGCCCGCCACCTTCAGCGTGCCGCGAATCTTGTTGACAACCAGCGTGGCGAGGGCTTCGCCTTCGATGTCTTCGGCGATGATCAGCAGCGGCTTGCCCGTCTGTGCGGTTTTCTCCAGAACCGGAAGCAGATCGCGCATTGCCGAGATCTTCTTGTCGTGAATCAACAGATAGGCCTCTTCGAGCGTGGCTTCCATGTTGTCCGGATCCGTCACGAAATGAGGCGACAGATAGCCGCGATCGAACTGCATGCCCTCCACGACTTCCAGGCCGGTCTCAATGGATTTCGCCTCTTCGACGGTAATGACGCCGTCTTTTCCGACCTTTTCCATGGCCTCGGCGATCAGGTCGCCAATCGCCTTGTCGCTGTTGGCCGATACCGTGGCCACCTGGGCGATTTCCGTGTGCCCGGCAACGGGCTTGCTGATTTCATGGATCGCCTTGACGGCCGCGGCGACCGCTTTGTCGATGCCGCGTTTCAGGTCCATGGGATTGGCGCCGGCCGTGACGTTCTTCAGCCCTTCGCTGTAAATCGCCTGCGCGAGTACGGTTGCGGTGGTGGTGCCGTCGCCTGCGACGTCGGACGTCTTGGAGGCGACTTCCTTCACCATTTGAGCGCCCATATTCTCATAGGGGTCTTCCAGTTCGATTTCCTTCGCCACCGTCACGCCGTCCTTGGTGACCGTGGGGGAACCGAACTTCTTGTCCAGCACCACGTTCCGCCCCTTCGGACCCAACGTTACCTTTACGGCCTCGGCCAACTTGTCTACGCCGACCTTCAGCGCATCCCTGGCCGCAACATCAAATTCAAGCTGCTTCGGCATTTCGACCTCCTTACGGTTTCTTTACAGGAACTGCCTCAGTCTTCAATGATCGCCAGGATATCGCTCTCGGACATGATGAGATGGTCCTCGTCGTCCAGCCGCACCTCCGTGCCGGAATATTTGCCGTAAAGCACGACGTCGCCGGACGACACGGACGGGGCGATTCTGTTTCCGGAATCATCCAGTTTGCCGTCGCCGACGGCAACGATTTCACCGCGCTGAGGCTTCTCTTTTGCCGTGTCCGGTATAATTATGCCCCCCTTCACCTGTTCTTCTTCTTCCTGGGGCCTGACCAGCACTCGATCTCCCAGCGGCTTCACCTTGACTGCCATGTCTCTTACCTCCTTGAAGAAATGAGACGGGATCGGCGTTAAATCTATTGATTTTAAAACGTTACGTCGATATTAGCACTCTGAATCGTTGAGTGCCAACGATCGACAAATATATCAAACCGTCGTATTGTTGGCAAGGAAAATCTGGCTATTGTATAAAAAAACCGGACCTTCCTGGGAAGACCCGGCGTGATTTTTCCTGCGGCTCGCATGCGCAGGACGGCCCGCGGCCGCCTATTTCTTATTGTACAACGCCTGGAACGCCTGCAACAGTTCCCGTGATTTCTTCACATGGGCGACGTCGGTGGTCTGCTTGCATTTCATCGCTGAGACGATCATCTGATGGAGCAATGCCAGCTTCCCGGTATAGGCCGTACGCGCGGCCGGATCGTCGTCCGCGGGCGCCTTGATTCGCTGTGCCAGGAAGTACTGCGTCACAATCTCGCGAATGCGGTCCGCATGAACCTCCTTGTTATTCACCCATCGCACCAGCTGATTCGCGTTCTTGCCCGGTTCGGCGGAAAGCTGCACGATCAGTTTCATCGACTTCTCGACCGTCGTCAGATTCTCCGCAATGGCCGTGAATCTTGCGTCGTCGCCATAGATGCCGCAGGGGATCTCACAGTGCGAAACTGCAGGCCCGTGCAGAATGATCAGAAAGAGCGGTAGGAAGATTATCGGAATCAGACGTCTCATATCCAAACTCCTTTGGTGAACTACCTCCCGTGCGGTACGCGTTACCCGGCGAACCCGGCTGAACTCCTCGAAACCCTCCTTCTCATTTGAGTGAAATTTCCATTCTTCCCGGCCATTTATTTTTGATTTTCCGGGCGGTACCTTATATATTCAATGAGAACTCGAACGGTCGCCGAAAGGTAAGGATTTCGCCCCCGTGCATCAAGAGAATAGCGGTGGCGCCTGCCCTTCGGAATTGTTTCAGGATCTGCGTGACCGGGATGAAATATCACCATGCCCATAACCCGCGACCGGGTTCTGAATTTCATCTGTAAAGAAGCGGGCCGCCCGCTCAAGCCTCGCGAATTGAGCCGGGCGTTGCGAGTGCCCGAACACGACTATCGGCAATTTCGGCGCCTGCTCGTCCAACTCGAACGGGAAGGCGCTATCGTCAGGCTGCGCAACAGCCGCTTCGGCCCTCCCGACAGGCTCAATCTCGCCACGGGTCTGCTGAGCGTCAATCCCGACGGATTCGGATTTGTCTGTCGCGACGAAAGATCCCCCGATATATTCGTGGCGCCCGGGGGCCTTCGCGGCGGGTTGCACGGCGACCGTGTCGTGGCACGCGTTTCCCGCAGGCGCGGCGGCAAGCCCGAAGGCGAGATCGTCCGCGTACTGGAACGCGGTGCGAGATGTATTATTGGAATCTATCGCGCCGGTTCGCGCGTCGGATTTGTCGAACCTGACGATCCCCGGATTCCCAGGGACGTCTACGTCTCCCCGGAAGATGCCGGAGGGGCACGGGACGGTCAGCTGGTTGTTGTCCGTCTCAGATCCTGGCTCCCGGAAAACCCCGATCCCGAAGGCGAGATCGTCGAAATCCTGGGACACCCCGACGACCCCGGCGTCGACACCCTTTCCATCGTGAAAGAGTACGACCTGCCGATCGAGTTCCCTCCGAACGTACTCGAAGCCGCGGAGGAATTTTCAGACCGGATTCCTGCCGCGGAAATCCAAAACCGGCAGGACCTCCGTCATCTCATTTGCGTTACCATCGATCCGGAAGACGCCCGCGACCACGACGACGCCGTCTCTCTCGAAGACCGGCCCGGAGGCGGATACCGTCTGGGCGTGCACATTGCCGACGTCGGCCACTACGTCAAAGAAGGCGGCCCGCTGGACCATGAAGCACTGACGAGAGGAACCAGCGTCTACCTCGCCGGCCGGGTGATTCCCATGCTGCCGGAACGGCTGTCCGGAAACCTGTGCTCGCTCCTGCCGGACGAGGACCGGCTCGCAATCAGCGTCCTCATCGATCTCGACCGAAACGGGAGATCGATGAAAGCGGAGATCGTCCCGTCCGTGGTCCGAAGCCGGGCAAAGCTGTCCTACATGCAAGCCCAGAAGTGTCTCAATGGCGGTGGACAGTGCGGTTCAGCGCCCCACCGCAGCCTGATGCGGAAGATGGACGACCTTCGGAGGCGCATCACCCGCCGGCGATTGAGACGAGGCGCGATCGATTTCAATATTGCCGAACCCCGTCTTGACGTGGACCGGGAGGGCAATGTCACTTCGATTCGCAGGAGCGAACGCCTCGACAGCCACCGCATGATCGAAGAGTTCATGCTGCTGGCCAACGAAACCGTGGCCTGCCATCTCCGCGACCGGAATCTGCCCGGGCTTTACCGGGTTCACGAAAGGCCGGATGCGACCAAACTTTCGGAATTCGCGGACAACGTGGCAGCCTTTGGATTCGGGTTTCCACGTCGGGACCGGATTACTTCCGCCGACATTCAGAAGTTTCTGGCGGATGTCAACGGGAAACCCGTCGGCCAGGTCCTGAATGCATGGTTGCTGCAGTCCATGAAGAAAGCCGTTTACTCTCCGGACAACATCGGCCATTTCGGCCTTGCCTGCGAAAACTACACCCACTTCACCTCCCCCATTCGACGGTACCCGGACCTGATGGTCCATCGCCTGCTGAGAGAAGCCAGCGGATTGACCGAAGAAAGAAAGAACGGGCTACGGGAGAGACTGCCGGCTCTGGGCAGGATCACCACCGGCCGTGAAACCGTGGCTCAGGAGGCGGAGAGAGCGTCCATCAAGGTCAAACAGATCCGCTATCTGGAAGATCGCGTCGGCGATGTCTTCGACGCCGTAATCGTTGGCGTACGGCCCATGGGATTCTTCGCACAACTTGAAGAATTCCTGATCGACGGACTCGTCAGGGTCAGTACGCTGGCAGACGATTATTATGTGTATCACCAGAGCGAAGGCGCCCTGATTGGAGAACGCCGCGGCAGGCGATTCAGGTTGGGCGACCCGGTGGTGGTTCAGGTTGTACGCGCCGACCGGAGATTCCGACGGCTCGATCTTTCGCTGAGAGAAGGTGGGTCCGCGCCCGAACGCGGCCGCCGCCGCAGAGGGAATGCGGGCAGACGGCGACGACGCCGGCGCTGACGTTTCCCGTGGTCGCCGCGAACAATCCAACCCATTCGCGAGTTCCCTGCACGACAGTCCTGCATACCGCCGACAGGAGGGTCGATGGACAACAGCGTCAAACACTTTTGCGGCATCTTCGGCATTTACGGGAATAGCGATGCGGCGAAGCTCACCACGCTGGGCCTGCACGCGCTGCAGCACAGGGGTGAGGAGAGCAGCGGCATCGTTTCCGGCAACGGCGAGTACCTGTTTCGCCACACCGAAATGGGGCAGGTGGCCGATGTGTTCGGCGACACCGATGTACTGAAGCGGCTCCCCGGCCACCTGGCCATCGGACACAATCGGTATTCGACGACCGGATCGGACACCCTTTCCAACGCCCAGCCTTTTCTGGCGGAGTGCCGGGACGCCTTTGTCGCCGTCGCGCACAACGGCAACCTCACCAATACAGCCGAACTCCGCAATGGGATGCAGGCCGACGGCGCCATTTTTCAGACCACGACCGACAGCGAACTGATCCTCCATCTCGTCGCCAGATCCCGGGAAGAGAAGATGGTCGATCGTATCATGGGCGCGCTGAGGCAGATCGACGGCGCGTATTCTCTGGTCCTGGCCACGGAAAACCAGCTGTTCGCGGCCCGCGATCCTTTTGGTTTCCGTCCGTTGTGTCTGGGTCAGCTCGGCGATGCCTGGATCGTCGCGTCCGAGTCATGCGCACTCGACATCATCTCGGCGCGTTATATTCGCGACATCGAACCCGGCGAACTCGTCATGATAGACACGCACGGTCTCCGCGCTTTCACGACCGCGGAGGCCGACCGGCACGCGTTCTGCATTTTCGAATACATCTACTTCTCAAGGCCCGACAGCATCATCTTCGGCGACAACGTGGACAAGACCCGGCGCCGGCTGGGCAGACAACTGGCCATCGAGCAGCCTGCCGCCGCGGACATCGTGATATCCGTGCCGGACTCCAGCAATACGGCGGCGCTGGGTTACGCCAATCAATCCGGCATCAAACACGAGATCGGCCTCATACGGAACCACTACGTGGGACGCACCTTTATTACGCCGGGACAGGACAGCCGATCGTCCAAGGTCCGCCTGAAATACAACCCCGTCAGGGGCGTGCTGAATGGAAAGCGCGTGGTCGTCGTGGAAGATTCGATTGTCCGTGGCACGACACTCAAACACCTGATTCGAATGTTGCGCGAAGCCGGCGCCCGCCAGGTTCACGTCCGCGTGAGCTGCCCTCCGATTATCGGTCCCTGCTTTTACGGCATCGACTTCCAGACCGAGAAGGAGCTGATCGCCAGCGCCAAGACCGTGGAACAGATCCGCGAGCACCTTGGCGTGGACAGCCTGGGTTATCTCTCCCTCGACGGCATGCTCGGCGTGGCACCCAATTCTTCTCTTCAGTATTGCACCGCCTGCTTTACGCAGGACTATCCGATCCCTATCGAGAACGAGGCCGGCAAGCTGCTCCTTGAAAAACGAGCGGGCAACCTTTTTTAATCCGGAACGTAAAAAAAATTGCAGTTCATTTCTGGCCCGTTACCCATTCTTCCAAATTCTTCAACGTCTATTCATGGATGCACGTAAAATCATCTCGCTCGTCCTTCTGACGGCCATCGCGGGCTGCGCCGCGCCCCGGCGGGCTATCGACCCGCCGCGGCCGAAACCCCGCGGCGCCGACCCGCAGGCGATGGGTCACTTCATAGACGCCAAACGGTTCGAACTTGCGGGGCAACTCGAAGACGCCGTGGAGGCACTGCGTGCGGCCATTGCCATCGACTCCACCGCGGCCACCCTGTACAGTTCGCTGGCCCGCAATCTGATCTCGTTGAACCGGATCGCCGAGGCGGGTGACGCCGCGCGCAAGGCCGTCCGGCTGGAACCCCGGGCGCCGGCCCATCGCTGGCTGCTCTATGACACCCTGGGACAGCGGGACTCACTGCTGGCCACGGCCCAGCTCGAGGCCGTCACCCGCCTGAATCCCGCCGATTTCCGGGCATATACCCAGTTGCTCCAGATATATACCGCCAGACGGCAACGCCAGGAAGTCCTCCGCGTCCTGGATCTGGCCGCGTCTGTGCCTGCGCCGAACATCCGGTACGATTTGTTGATTGCCGACGGCTATCAGCGCCTGAATCTGCCTCGCAAGGCGGCCGGCATCTACCGGCGCATCCTCCATCGCGATCCGGACCAGGCGCAGATCTGGAATCGCCTTGGCGACCTGACAATCGCCGGGGGCGACACTCTGAGCGCCGCGGCCATCTATCGAACGGGGCTCGCACATTTCCGACACCGCCTGAACAAGACCACGCGCGAGCTCTGGCGGAAGCTTATCGCCATCTACGACCGCGAAGACCATCTGGAAGCGCTTGTTTCGGAAGCCCCCCCGGATACGCTCTTCCTGGACCGCTTGTCCGCCCACCTTCCGCGCAGCATTCCGTCATCGGGCGCCGAAAGCGTCCTCGTGAAGCGTCGCTATCGACATACCGAGGCCTTGCTGGACCGCCTCATCGGCGCGCTGCCGGAACGACACGACCTGCTTGGCCGGAAGGCATCGCTGCTCCTTGCCGGCGACAGGCCGGAAGAAGCCAGGCGCGCCTTCCGCAAGGCGATATCGCTGGATCCGAACCCCTGGTACCGCCTGGGCGTTGCGCGCACCTATCTGAGCGAACGGGACCTGGACCCGGCAATCGAGATTCTCGATGGGCTCTTCGGCGAAACACCCGCGGAATCCGAACTCTACTCCCGAATCGTGCCCGCGCTCGGATGGGCGTATGTCGCGAGCAACCGTCCGGCACAGGCGAGAAGGGTCTACAGCCAGGCGGTCGACGCCCGGCCGGGCGAGTTTCGATATCAACTTGAGGTCGGACGCACTTATCTGGCCGAGAAGAACTGGGAGGCGGCGATTCCCGCGCTGGAAAGTCTGAAGAATCGCCTTCAAGACGACAGGGAACTCCTGGAGGATGTGCTTTTCGACCTGGGCCACGGTTACGAGCGCGCAGGTCGCTTCGACAGCGCGGTCGACGTATTTCAGCACCTTCTCGCCCGGGCACCCGCCAACCACAAGGCGTTGAACTATCTGGGGTACATGTTCGCGGAAAAAGGCATTCGCCTGGGCGAAGCGGAAGACTATATCGAACGCGCGTTGAAGGGCGACCCGGACAACGGCGCGTACCTGGACAGCATGGGATGGGTCTACTTCCAGCAGCGGCGATACGACGAAGCGATGAAAACCCTCAAGCTCGCGCTGAAGGCCGAGGAAAGCCGGTTCAACGAAATCGAGGTTGCACTACGGACAGCCGGCCAGCGAGAAAATCTGTCGATCATTCTGGATCACGTGGGCGATGCCGCCCGGGCCCTGGGCAATATCGAGGAAGCCGTCGAACACTGGCAACGCGCGGCAGACCTGAATCCAGGGAACGAGTCCATACAACGCAAGCTGCAATCATTCGGCCCCAATCGTGCAAGCGGACCCTGAAATGGCATGCCGACAGCGGTCCGGAACGCGATCCCTCAGGTCAACGCCTCTCCTCTATCTGCTTCTCCTGGCGCTTCCCGGTTGCGCCGCGTCATTCTCCCACCTCCCGGAAGTCGAACCGGTTTCAACCCCGGCCGACCTGCTGCGCATTGTCACCGCACGGGAAGACAGCCTCAAGGATCTCGAGATCCGCGCAGGAATTAACATGCGCATCGACGGCGTCAAACAGAAGGGGGTTGTCGTACTCTTCTACCGGGCGCCGGGCGCTCTGAAAATCGAGATGACGGATGCCCTGCTCGGCCTTGGCGTCCTCTCGGCCCTGGCTCGCGGCGACTCTCTCGCGGTATACCTGCCAAGAACCAATCACTATCTCGAGGGGCCTTCGGAGGACGTGCTCCGGATCGTCACCGGCGTCGATCTCGCGCCCTATGGGGCCACGCACGCCATGCTGGGCCTCGCCAGGATGTCTCCGCTGAATCTGCCGCGCATCGGCGAATTCCAGGCCGACAGGGACAGTCTCAATCTGGAAATCATCGAACCGCTGTGGACGCGCCGCCTCCGGTTTGACCCCCGCTCCGCCATCCTGCTCCAAGAGCGGGTCTACTCGCCCGGCGGGCTGTTGTTGTCCCGCCGCAACCTTTCCGAATACCAGCTGCAGAATGGTATCCCGCTTCCCCGCCGGATGGAGATCGTCCACGGCAGCGACCGGATCCGGATTCAGGTCATCCGCCGGAAAGTCAATTCCGGTGTCCCTGAACACCGGTTTCGACTGAAAGTACCCCGCGACGTCACTCGTCTCCAATGACGCGGAACAACACGCGTCTATCGTCTCCCTGACCCTCCCGGTTCAGGTCCTTCAGTTCAACCGACAGCCTGTGTACGCCCTCAGGGACGCTGTGCAGATCGATTTGAAGCCAGGTGAAATCATCCGTCCGGTCTCCTTCGTACCGGACGGTAACCGCGGTTTCTCCGGTACCGCCGTCAAATCTGCGAAGCGTCCTGGAGACCATGTTCCGTTTGGCAGGGAGATAATTCGCCCGTATCTCGACCCGGTCGCCCTCCTGGCTTCGTCCGAGAGTAATGCGCACCTTTCCCGGGGGCTCCGCCATCGCGACTGCCACGAATCGCGCGGGAATCACCTCGTTTTCGTCCGGCTGCCCGATCCGATACGTGATTTCGAATTTCGTCCGTCCAAAGTCATCCTTTTCCAGGTTATAGACTTCGAAGTAGATGTACATCGATTCCGACCGATAGAACGTGTGCAGCGGATTCAACGCCACCTTCAGGTCCGTTCGCCGCTCCGGAAACGGATCGTCCATCCGGATGTCGGTTGCGACCAGCAGGTCGCTCATCGCGGGCGCGGAATCTTCCGCCGCCAGTGCAAACGTGTTCCTGAACGTCCCGATGGAACGTGTCTTGCGGTCCTGGACCTCGGCGATGAGACGGTAGTCCCCCGGTTCGACCATCAGCGTCGATCCGGAGAGAAAGTACCGACCCCTTACGCTGTCGACACCCACGTCCGCAAGACGCCGGGTATCGTACACCGCACGCGAAACCTCATTCCAGTCGCCGTCAAACAGGAAGAGCCCGTCCTTCAGGTCGACGGCGCCCGTATCGGACACCTCCAGACGATCCTTTGCAATTGCATAGGCCACCTCGAGGCGTATCTTCCCTGCGTCACGAAACGCGGCCGCCTGGAACGGAAGGCTGTATTTCAGTTCCCGATAGGGATCCACGTATCGTTGCGGCGTGCGCCCGAGGGTCCATTCCCCGGACGGAAAGGTACGAGAACTCACGTCAAAATGCCATCCATCCAGTCCGTTCCAGTTTCTGAATCGAAAGGAAAAGCCTTCGTAGGCCCACAGTTCCGTGTGCGCCTGGTCCAGGCGCCCGCGATGTGCGAGTTCAGGGCGCGTGACCGTCCGACCGAGCGGGTCGCCGTATTTGATGTAAACCCTGCCCATCGGCGTGCGCCAGCCCGCAATTCCTTGCCTCGGCTTGCTGTACCGCAGGTTGGCGTAGGCCACGCGCCGGTAATGCTCCATTCGTCGTTCGTTCCGTTCGGTCAGCAGCAACGGGTCCTGCTTCAGCCAGAACCGTTCCCGCTCGGCACTTCCCACCCATTGTCCACGCTCCTCATTCAACAGCGAGTCCGCTCCGGCGATTCGCGCCCGCTCTACATCATCGGCCACGATGTCCACGGATTCGAAGATCGAACGTTCCTCCGATTTCATCCTCTCAAGCGACCCGACGTAATAGTCCCACGCGTTATCCGGATATCCGCCGACCTGATAACCCAGTCCGACAAACAGCATTGCATCCTTGTCCCCGGGGTACTCCTTCAGCAGCGAGCCGGCAACGTTGACCAGCGCTCTGCCCGCGGCCTCGGGAGCGGATTTCATATCCTCCATATAGACCAGGCCCAGCTGATAGTAGGCATCCTTGAACCCGGGTTCGTGCAGGATGCTCCGCTCGAGGTTGCCTATCGCCCGTTCACGATATTCCCTGGCGAAATGGCCCCACTCCAATATCACTGGAGGACTGCTGCCCTCCGTGTCGATCATGTTTCGATACTTCATGTAATCTTTCGCGTAGTACTGTCCGATCCCGAACGCGGCCCGGGCGTTCCCGGGATTTCGGGCGAGGACCGCTTCATATTGGCGCTTTGCGTTTGACAGGAACCCCTGCTGCCACATCAGGTCCCCCAGGAAAACCTGATAGGTCAAATTGTCCCGGTCCAGGCGAATCGCCCGGCGCACCATCTTCTCGGCCCTCTGGCGGTCCAGAGGCGTATTCAACGCCATATACAACTTCGCAATTTCCGCGTACGCCGGTGCGTAACTCTCGTTTTCCGCCAGCACGTCCTCGAACTCCCGGACGCTCTCCTTTACGGGCACGCGGCCCAGCCGTTCCACGGCGATCCGGAACCGTTCGTCGATGCCTTTCGGCGCGCCGGAAATCGCAATTCCGCCGTTGCACCATGAGATAACGACGATTGCGATACACATTGTTCGACGTCCGATTCTCACGGCAAATCCTCATATATGTACAGGCCCGAGGCGCCTGCGCGAAAACGTCTGCAAGCGGCCCCGCGCCTTTGTCCTATTCTCTCCGCTTGAAGATTTCGGCCACCCACACCTGGCCCCGCTCGCGCGCCACGGCGATTCCGATGTGCGTCAATCTCGGATCGAGGATATTTCGCCTGTGTTCCGCGCTCAACATCAGGTGCCAGTGCGCCTCTTCCAGCGAAGGCGCCGCCGCCAGGTTCTCCAGCGCGACCTCAAACGAAATGTCCAGACGTTTCAGGCGATTCACCAGTTCCCCGTACATAGGGGACCAGTGCGAAACCGAGTCGTACGCCAGCATGTCCTTCAGGTGTGACGCCGCCGCGTAGGCCAGGTCGTCGTCCCAGTCCAGCCTCATGCGGCCCCTGCTCCCGCGCACGGCGTTCACCATCTCCATCAGCCGGCGGCTTGCAGCCGCGTCGCCCGGATACAGCGCGATCTCGATGACAGGCTTCACGAGGGGTACCGGATTACCGACCCGCATCATGCGGTCTTCCAGCATTACAACATCGCCGTTTTCCAGTTTCCCCTGGACTTGCAACCGATAGTGTCCCGGATCGGGAATCAGCAGCGACCCCGAAAATCGTTCGGCTTCGAATACCAGAGACATATCCAGGACGTCTCCATCCGGGAGCGCGAAGGCGGCCATTGACAACTCCTTGACCGCATCGGCCACAGTACCCCGGACCGACGCCTCCATGCCGGGAGAGATGCGCTCCGGCGCGCGCTCAAGCCGGATCAGGTCACGCCGGATCGAACCGCGGTATCGATAGGGTTCCGCGAACTGCTTTGTGGCTGTACTGTCAGGTCGCGCCTCAACGCGGTTGCCCTCCAGGTCCGTGACCACATATCGGCCGGGCGAGAGAAACTCCAGCCGCGCGCCCGACGTATCGGTCTGTACGATCCGGCCGTCCGGGAACTCCTCGATCACCGTCCCGTCGGCGAGCGTAGCGACCCGCACGCCATTGGGACGCCGTACCGTTTCCGAGCCGTCCGAATACACGGTGCGCCTGGACCGGTCCGCGAAGACCTTCAGCGTCACGCCCGATGGATGTTTCTGTATCTTGCGTCCATCCGGAAACTGCTCGACCGTCGTTCCGTCATTCATCCGCGTGAACTGCCGGCCGTCCTTGAAGACCCTTACCCGATGCCCGTCGGGCGTGATTGCAGAAACGCGCCCATCCGGATACCGCGTCTCTCTCGCCCCGCCGGGCGCCGTGACTTCCACCCTTCCGTCCGGAAACCGAACATGCCGGGTCCCGTCGGCGAATACCGTCCGCTCGATGCCGTCCGGATGTACCGTGCGTGCCGTACCGCTGGCAAACCGATGCACCCGCCGTCCATCGGGATATATCGTCATCCTGTTCCCGGAAGCGCGCAGCCACTCCTGACGTCCGTCCCTGTACACCCGGTGCCGATTCCCGTCGGCGTCTTCAGATACCACCCTGCCATCCGGATACGATGTCCTTACGCCTCCCAGCGCATTTTCGAATCGAACCGAACCGTCCGGTGAGCGCACTTCCCGGGTGTAACCGGAAAACTGCATCACGACCCGGCCGTCCGGAAACCGCCACCGCTGCCGGCCGTCCGGATACGTCGTCCACACCCTGCCATCCTTATAATGCCGTTTCCGTACCCCTCTCCCGGGATACGACGCGTTTTTCGGCCTGAGCCAGAGGCCGGCCTGTACCCGCAGATAGCCTTCGGGTGGAAGATGCATCCGCTCGCCGGCCCTGAACGTGGACGCCCTGGCCATGAATCGATGCAGCGCCACGGCGTCCTCCGCCGTCTCTCTATCGTGAAGCATCCCTTCAAACCCATGGCGCAGCAGGCCGTGCCCGTCCGGGTGCATCGTCACGTACAGGTACTGAAACGGACCTGCGGTTTCCTCCGGAGCGCTCGCCCTCACCTCGCCCTTTCCGAAGAACACTGCCGCCACCGCCCCGCGAACGGTCGAACCCACCGCAGCTCTGCCGCGTTCCAGGACGTAGACGCGATCCTTCCATTTCAATCGCAGATTCCTTACCGCGAGCACGGAGTCGAAACGGACGCGATATGCCTTCAACGGAACGCTGATCAGGTCACCGGATACGACGGGCGGCGCGTCTTCTACCGCCCACGTGCCCACGTTCCGAAGCGTCCCGACGGAAACGCTGTCACGCGTATGCCGGACCAGAGCGACCCGCCCGGTGTCCACCTCGGGCAGGAATCCCCCCGCGGCCGCCACGTAGTCCTGCACGCCCCAACCCGGGCGAAGCGTTACGTCTCCTGGACGGTTCACCGCGCCGGACACGGTCACCGTTTCCCGGGGCGAACATCCTGCAAGGCTCAGCAGGTACAGGACGACGATTGAATTCAGAACTCGAGGTGTCACACAAACCTCCAGCTTTCATTAAGAACAGCGATCAGCGGTCAGCATTCGGCAGTCAGCTAGAAGCAAAAGGCGAAAATCAACTCACACAAAGACACCAAGACACAAAGAAAAACAACTGCAGTCAGCCAAATGCGAACCCGTCCCGGCCCCGCAGACCTCTCCCCCCTGCCTGCCGAAAAACCACCGTCAGGCAGGGACCCTCTCCTGTGAGGAGAGGGGAGGAAAAGCAGGCATCGCGTGCCGGTCATCTATTGATACACTGATAGACAGGAAATCGCCAGCCCGGCACATCTGCATGCCCAGTCCATCGACCCATCGCCGTTCCTCCTTCCTCTCAGGAAGGGGGCTAGGGGGTAGGTCCCGCGCAAGAGAAAAAAGGAGATTTGAAGCTTGGAGCCGTCCAGAACCCGGTTCCAACGGGTTTTCGTTCGCCGACAGGCTACCCTTCAGGATACGATGGATAAACCGCACGAGGACCAACCCAATTTCATTCTTCATTCTTCATTCTTCATTCTTAATTCTTAATTCTTCCTTTTTCCTTCTTCCTTCTCCCGTCTTGCGTCTCACCGCTCTTGTTGCATCCCGGAAAAAGGGTTGCGGAATACCGAAAGCGGACATAAATATGAGTGCAAGCAACCGGTCCATTGCCCTGCGAAAAACACAAAGGCGACGCTCAAGCCACTCCATTGACCATGTCCGATACCCCGAATCGCAACCATTCCAATTTCCATTTCGGCTTTGTGCTGGCCTCGCTTTTCATTGCGCTGACGGTCGGGTTCGGGTATGCGGCTGTCCTCGCTATATTGATCGGCTTTCAGATTTCCATGGGCGCCTGGTGGGTCGCCATGCTCCAGGCGCATGGACACGCGCAGCTTCTGGGTTGGATCGGCCTCTTCATTATTGGAGTCAGCCTCTACTTCCTGCCCCGTCTGGCCGGCACCCCGCTCCCCTATCCCCGGCTTCCGGCGTGGATTTTGCGTTTCCTTGTCACCGGCATCCTGCTTCGCGCCGTTTCCCAGCCGCTGCTTGCCGCGGGCGCCGCAGGCCCGATCCGCGACTGCCTGCGATGGGCGTTCGGCTTCTCCGCGCTGTTGGAAGCCACGGGCGTTTTTTGCTATATCGCGCTGCTGGTCGTTACGTTACGCTGCGCGGCGCCGAATCGCCCTGCCCTCCACACGGTGCGCATCTTCCTGGTGATCGCGATTGCAGGATGGGGACTGTATTCACTGCTCGCCGGCGCCCTCGCGGTTCACGCGAGCGTTGGCGATAACCCGCTGCTGCACATCGCATGGAACAGATTCGGCATTGAGCTATTCATCGGATTCGTCATCCTTCCCACGGCGATGGCGTTTTCCGTCCGTACGTTTCCGCTCTACCTGCGCCTGCCAGCCGTCCGCTGGCCCGTCGCCCGGTACGGTCTGGTCTATCTGCTCGCGCTCATTCTGATCCACGTGCCCGTTCTGGCGCAACTTGCCGAGACGTCCTTCGCGTCGACGCTGGCTCATCTCTCGCCCATCGGAAAGGTCCTGAGAGGCGGAATCATGCTTCTCTTCATCTGGAAACTGGATGTTCTGCTTCGGTGGTACCCTCCATGGACCGTAAATCGCATCGGCGAACCCGGTCCCGACAGGCGTCCCACGCGTCCGGGCCTGCCGGACTACGGGGAGTTCGGCCGGTTCGAGCGCCTTGTCTACGCCGCGTTCGTCTTCCTGGCCCTCGCCTCTGCGGCCGAACTGCTGGATGGCGCGCTCGCTCTGTTCCGACTCCCCTCGCCCGTCGATCCCGATGCATTGCGCCACACCCATCTCGCGGGGTTCATCACCCTCCTTCTCCTTGGGATGGCGCCTCGAATGGTACCCGGCTTCCTCCACAAACGCGGCGTGGCCGTTCCGGGCCTGGTGGTCGTCACGTTCTATCTCGCGACCGCTGCCGCGGTCTGCCGCATTGCGCCTCTGCTCCTGGCGGAGATTCTGGATCGCGTTCCCTACGGGTTTCCGGTCTCGATGACCGCATTCGGCCTCTCCGGCCTGCTCGGATGGGCGGCGGCGGCAGTACTGGCCGGCAATCTCTGGCTGACGTGGCGCAGCGCCGGCGCCAGTGCCGATACGCCCTGACCCACCAAAAGGAAAACGCTCCCGCGGCGGCCGCCGTTCAGGGAGCGTTTCGATCGAGTTGCAGGCGCTCAGTCGCGTGCCGGCGCGGGCACCCGCGGCCTGCGTTGTCTCTCCTTGACGCGCTTGAGCTGTCGGACCATCTTGTCGATGGCGCCGCCAAGCGCGGGATGAATGACATCCTGTTCGTCGGTGGCCTTCAATGTATGGTTATGGACGTGCACCACAATCTCAACCCGGAACATCCGGTTTTCCCGCTCCAGGGTGATCCGCGTGTCCAGAATCGGTTCATAGAACTGTCTCAGTTTTTCTGTTTCCTTTTCGATGTACTCCCGCAAGCGGCCGGACACCTCCAGGTTCTTCCCCGTAATTTCCGTTTTCATTGCCACCTCCTTGCGCATGGTTGCACAATCAACCGCCGACTTCGCCACGGGTTCCGCCTGCCGTTGAAACGGCGCCTCGCCCTTTGAACCAGATCTCCGCCGCGTTCGCAGCCGGCCCCACAATGAATAACGCATAGAACGGGGCATAGACCTGTTCATGCAAACGCAATACCGCTTCGACCGCCGCCACGGAAAACGCAACCCAGCACTGGCCCCGCCTGGACTTCACCGTTGTCTTCGGATCCGTAATCATAAAGAAGATGAACAGCTGGTACATCGGGCCCGTAATTGGAGCGATGCCGGCCAGATACGCGTGCCCCGTCATGTGACTTCGAACAAACCCCAGCACCAGGAAAGACACCACGTACGTCAGGCAGATGTGCAAACGCTTTACCCGCCAAACGGCCATCCAGCCAAAGACCCAGATCACCAGCATGACCCAGACGGCGTTGCCCCACTGAACGCTCAGCCCGGCGGCCATCTCCGGCGCCAGGAAGAACACCGCGCACACGCCGAGATTGGAAGGATTCCAGAGATGCCGCCCGCGCCAGCGGACCACGTACTTGGAAAGAATCGACACGGCGCTGCAAAGCGCATACGGCCAGAGCCAGAGCGAACGGATCAGAATCCCCACACTGATTCCGGTAATGTATCCGCTCACGAAATTTGCTTTGCGGCTTCCGTGCAGCCAGCCCAGCACGGCCTCCGCGCCAATGGCAACCGCAATCGCCAACGCCGTTTTCGACAGACCCTCGAGAATGCCAAACGTAATCTGACTGCCGACGAGAATAAAGGTGATAAGCGCCGGCGGCAGGAAGCGATGACCGTCGTTCGACCACCATGCCCGCAATGAAGAACGGGGCGCAGCCAGGTCCGTGTCCGTAGTCAACGTATCACCTCCGTTCGATGGGCCGCTCGCGAAGGCTCGTGATTGCAAATAAGGACAAAAGTCCGCATCGGGCAACTCAAAAAGCGAGGCGGGCACACCGGGCTGCCTAGTGTCCTGTCCCGGAAATAAGTTGCCTGAATTCGGCCGTCGAGTCGCCCGGCTCGCAAGACGCCAGAGCGCAGGCGACCTGGCCAGGTCGGCGAGCGAAGGCAACGCTGCGAGACGGGATGAATCGGCGGAAGAATGGTGAGGTATTTTCGGGACAGGACATTAGGTCTTTCGCGAGAATATCGATTCGCCTATCTTTGGCCATCAACGAAAGGCGGCGGGTCCGGCCTGATGCGGCCGCCCGGCGATTAATGAACCCTGAAGCGGGCGCGTTGTCTGAACTGAAAGGATTCACGAATGCCAAAGGTTCTCCTTCTGGGCGGATTCCTGCCCGGCCAGTCCCTCTGGAGCATTCAGCAGGGATTCAAGAGCATTGGCTACGACGTTCTGTATCAACCCACACGCGGGTGTATCGAAGCCCGTCTCGAGGCCGATATCGCGCTGGCAAAGGAGGAGGCCGACATCATCCCTCCTCACGAAACGTGGGACCTGAAATACAGGGACAACGGCGCTTTCCGGGAGGGCCTGTTCAAGACGATTATCGAACACGAACCGGAACTGCTCATCTGGTGGTTCAGCAAAGACGACCGCCCGCCCGGACTCATTGCGGAACTTCGGGAGAGATTCCCCTGGTGCAAAACAGTCACCCATACCCAGGACGACCCCTGGGACCTGCTGCGGAGTCCTCATTTTACGGCGGAGTTCGAATTCGCGGCCACGTGTTGCAGAGAAAGCGTGGACGTTTACGCCAGTCGCGGTATCAGGGCCATCCTCCTCTATCCGCCGCCGGCGATGGAACTGCATCGACTCGCGAGACCGGCGCGACACGAGGAGTGTGACTTCTCCGTCACCATCATGTCGCTCTACACAAAAGAAGGCGGCAGTCCGGAGGAATACCTGGAATCCGAAGACCTGGTCAAACGGATCACCCACACCATCCCCTTCCCGCAGCAGCGCGCGCTGCGGCAGGACGTGGTCGCCGCGCTCACGGATCTGGGACGGGTACACGTTTACGGCGGCCTGGGATTCGGCACGTTTGAAAACCTGCCCCGGTATTCCTATCGCGGATTCCGGAGCTACACGGAACTTCCGGGTGTGTACAGGGCCTCGAAGATCAACGTCAACCAGCACAACTCGCCCCACGCGCACGGTTACCTGAATCAGCGGGACACCGCAATCACCGGCAGCGGCGGATTCATGCTCACCGATCACGTGGCAGGCATCGAGGAAATCTTCGAGATCGGAACTGAAATCGACACATGGACCGACCTGGAGGAACTTCGGGACAAGGCCCGATGGTGGCTGGCCCACGACACCCGGCGGAGACACGCCGCGGCGCGTGCGCAGGACCGCATCCTCAGGGAATACGGCAACGCGGCCTATGCCCGGAAACTGTCGGAATTCGTGAAAGGATAGCGACGTCAGGACCGCGACTGACACGACTCCAGAATGGGAAACGCCTCCGGAGGTGACCGACCGGAGGCGTTTGTGCGTCCATGGACGTTTCGCCTACCCCGGTTCGGATTCGCCGAGGATACGCAGCGCGTTCCGATACGTTATCTTGTCATATGCGTTCCGTGGCAACGAAAGGCCCTGAAAGAAATCCATCAGTGCCGTGTCGAAATAGTCCCGACCCCAAAGCAGTTTATCCTGAAACTCGACGAGGAATCTCTTTCCGACCTCGGGGTCGCGCTTGAGGGCGTTCAGGGCCGAACCCGCCGAGAGATCCGCCCACAGATTGTCGTACTGGCGCATCAGATCCCACAGTTTTCCTCCCGGAAGTACCGGCGCCCGCGGGTACGACTCTTTGTCATAAAGATCGTCTCCCGAGATATGCGCCCAGAACCCCGGCGCGTGACCGATAAACGTGGTATCCGGGCAGGCCGCGACCGCCCGCTCGAATGCCTCGATACTCCCGCCGTACCAGTAGTTCGGTCTGGGATAGTTCCCCCGGCCACGATCGATCGGATAGTCCAGGTGGATCGTTATGGGCAGATTCATGTCGGCGCAGGCGCTATAGAGCTGAATCGCGTCCGGATCGTCGAACAGGACCCGCACCTTCATCTCGCTGGCAACCTGAATGCCGTGTATCTCATGCGCGGCCCGCAGGCGGTCCGCCGCGTCGGGCCGTTTCGGATGCGGGAAATAGCCCAGCACGAAGCGGTCGCGCGCCTCCCTTCCCACCTGCAGCACGTCTTCCAGCGGAATTCCCGTCCCGCCGGGAGGCAGGGCCTTGTGATAGGACGGATCGTATTCGTCTTCCGGAACCTCCCAGGTAAACAGCCACATCCTGTCGATTCCCTGTTCATCCATGTTGTTCAGAATTCTCTTTGCATCGTAGCCGTGCCAGTTCGGATGGTTGTGGGCATCAATCAACATCCTGTCTTACCTCCCTGGTGAAGTCTCACACGTCTTGTCCCGGTCTGCCGGGTCTCGTTTCAACGCGAACAAACGACTTGACAAATCACCCGAACCCGATAATATGGGACGCGCAATCAGGAGACAGGGCCGCCTGCGCAAACGGCCGCCGCGCTGCATCGCGTTCATGACGGAAAGGAATGGAATGGCCGGACAATCCAACGGAAGACGGGTGAGCCTCGCCCTGGTGGGCTGCGGCGGCATTGCCGGCGCGCACCTCAGGGGATATGCCGAACTCCTCGAGAAAAACGAAACGCGTTTTCGCATTGTCGCTGCCGTCGACGACATCCCGGAACGCGCCAGAGACATGGCAGACCGGATCGAGAGCCACACCGGCGAGCCGGTAAACGCCTACAGGACCGTGGAAGAACTGCTCAACGGCGAGAAACATCTGGACGGCGCCGACATCTGCGGCCCTCACGGCCTGCATCACGTCCTGGCATGCGAGCTTCTTGCCGGCGGCGTGCATATTCTCTGCGAGAAACCCATCGGCATCACGGTGAAAGCCACGAAGAAGATAATCGCCGCGTCAAAAAAACACAAACGCATCGCCGCAACGGCCGAACAGTGCCGCCGCAGCGTCGGACAGCGCGCAATTCATTGGGCCTTCAACGCGGGCGGGCTGCTGGGGGAACCCCGATTCTGGCTGGCTGCCAGCGCTTCCTGGCAGGACCCGCAGAAGTTCCCGAACTGGCACTGGCGCGTGGACCGTCGGCTGGGCGGGTGCGGCATGGTGATGGACAGCGGCGCCCACTGGGTGGATACGATGCGCTACTGGTTCGGCGAAATAGACAGCGTCTACGCCCGCGTGGAGCAGATCGAAAAACGCCCGCACCGGAAGGGACGACGCATCATCAACGACACACGAGAAGATTTCTGGACCAGCATCTTCAATTTCAAGAACGGCGTTATCGGCACCTGGTCCTGGACCAACAGCGCCCCCGGCAAGGGATTCCTTCAACTCAATCTTACGGGCAGTAAGGGAACCATCGTGGAGTACGATATCTTCCATCCGGCCGCAAGCTCTCTTCGCGGCGAATGTCAGCTCCTGGATGGCGTTTCGTACAGCATGGAACGCGTTGTGGGTATGTATCGGAAGAGCTTGAGCAATGAAGAGAAAGAACGTCTGTTTCCCTATGGCATCACCGGCGGCATGCCCCTGGAACTCTGGGACTTTATCGACGCGATCAGCACCGGGCGCAACGTGGAAATCGATGCGGAGGAAGGCCTGCGCAGCAAGGCGGTGAGCGAAGCACTCTACGAATCGGGCAAATCCCGCGATGTCGTCAAGGTCAACGACGTGCTCCGTGGAAAGGTCAACGCCTACCAGCGCGACATCGACGAATACTGGAAGCTGTAGCGCGACCGGTGCAAGGCCGACCCGGCGTATCGAGACGGGAGAAATCGGCGGGAGAAAGGCTGCCTGTCCGGGAGACAGGACATCAGGATTGTTGAAGAGCGGCGCGCTCGGCCTTGAAGGTTTGCAGGAGCTGTTCCGTATCCTGCTGGAATCGTTCTACCGGCTCGTGAATCTGGTGCCGGAACTCCTCGCAGGTCGCCTGGTAGTACTCCTGCGCCGCCCCGCGGAACACCGCGGTGTGCTGTTGAAGCGTCCGGTGGTCGTCCTGAAAATGCTCGAGACGGTCGTGAACCGTCCGCATCAGCCGGCTGGCGTACGCCCCCATGTTCTTGCGGTAGGCCGCCCGGTAGCCATTGCGGAAGTGCTGCAGATGCTCGATCGCCTCGTCCAGAAACGTCTTCACTTCATCGACCTGCAACGCGCGCTGTGTCGTCAGAATCAGGTGATGGCCCTGGACGGCCAGCCGCACCGCGTCGGACAGACTGGCGGGATGCTTGAAGAGCACCTGCAAGAGGAATTTCCAGTATTCCGACCGGTAATTCCTGTTCCAGACGCCCTGCCGCCAGATTGAACGGAAGAACGCCCTGACTTCCTGCATCCGGATTGGCATGCTGCCGACGGGCTGGCGTTTCCGGTGATTGAAGAACGTGAGGCACCGCTCAAAGAAAACCTGCGGACTGTTCAAGATTTCGACCGTCTTCCGGTGCCGGTCAAGCAGCGTTTCCGGGTCGATCAGCGGGACGTAGCTCAATTCACGACTGAAAATACCGGAATCTCCTGTGTACTTCGCGCCTTCCACCAGTCGCCCCTGCCGGCTGAACCGCTTGTAGTCCGGAGTATCCCGCAATACGCCGAGGATGCCCACCATTGCTACCGGAATGCCCGCCTCGCGGATGAAGGCGATGGTCCGTTCCGCGATATCGTCCGGATCGGTATCCAACCCGATGATGAAGCCCGCCTGCACCTCGAATCCGGTCTCCTGCAGGATTTTCACCTTGTCCATGAGCGGCGTATTGCCCTGCAGGTTCTTCTGAGCGCCCATGAATTTCAGGCTTTCCTCTACCGGAGACTCGATTCCGGCGAATACCTTGTCGAACCCCGCGCTGTACATGGCCTCAAGTAACTCAGGATCGTCGCTGACGCGAATGCTGGCCTGGGTGTGGAACTGAAACGGATAGCCGCGCTCCTGCTGCCACGGCACGACCTCATCCGTAAGCGCGTGCCGGATGGCCTCCCGATTCCCGACGAAGTTATCGTCCACCGCCATCACGGCGCCGCGCCATCCCGAGTTGTAGAGCGCATCGAGTTCCTGAATCATCCTGCTCTTGCTCTTCAGTCGTGTCGTTTTTCCGTAGAGCGACGGAATATTGCAGAAGGTACAGCTTTCCGGACACCCGCGGGTAACCTGGATTACCATATTGCTGTAGTCGTCAAAGTCGATGAGGGACCAGCGGGGCAGCGGCGTTACGGCGAGGTCCTGAAAACTCCCGCGGCGGTCCACGTACTCCCGGTCGACCTCTCCTGAAGCGGCGGCGAGCCTGTCTACGATATCCATAAAGCCGTTTTCGGCCTCACCCAGGTAAAATACCCCGTTACCCTCGATTTCTTCGTAATATTGAGTCGGCAGCGGGCCGCCGTTCAGGACGGGAACCCCGATCCGGTTGCAGCGCGCAATCACGTCTTCCAATGAGTGCCAGTGAATGATCATTGTGGACGTGATCACGATATCCGCCCACTCGAGATCCTCGTCGATCAACGGGTGTACGTTCATATCGACCATGCGCAGGTCATAGGAATCGGGCATCATCCCGGCGATGGTCAGGAGTCCCAGCGGCGGGAATGCGACCTTCTTGTCGATCATTTTCAGAGCTTCGTCAAAACTCCAGAACGTCACGGGATTCTGGGGACTGACCAGCAACGCATTCGGCATGTACCAACCCTTTCGACGAACACACAATCAGACCGCGCCTGCAGGAACCTCCGCACAACCGCGGCAGGTCGTCTGTCCACGCCGGCGGGTCGAATCGATGAGATGCCGCCCGTTCCGCGTGGACATCAAGCGCTATCAGACTATAATATAACGTTTTTCGGGAATCACGCCACAGTAAAAAACGATCGGCCTCGAGGCTCCGAAACCGTGAGCGCGGGGCAGCCGGCCCCATGTTCCATTGACTCCGGATCGTACACCAGATTACCCTTGACAGAGCATCCGGGAGCGCCATAACATATCGAAGATGCTCGTGTCCCGGTTTCACCGGTTTCGTTCGTTCACAAGTCGCGGGGAATTGTCTTGGGCCTGACCGAAGAGGATCTCTGGTACTTCAACCACAACGGCTTTTACACGGTTCCGGAAAACCTGCCGGACGATCTCGTCGAACGCCTGAACGCCGTGACCGACGAACAGATCCGCGAGATGGTCGAGCCGGTTGTCTGGGAGAAAACCGGCTCGCGCGAGCCGGACGACGTCCGTCGGCTCTCGAAGATCCTTTCCCGTGACAGTACATACCTCCAGGCGGCAACCCATCCTTGCGTTCTGGATCCACTCGCGTCCATTCTCGGCCCCAACATCGAATTGCTTACGAACAAGCACAATCACATCATGGTCCGCCCGCCCGGGTCAGAGCACGTCTACTGGCACAGCGGGGAAGAACCCTACCAGCCGACACTGGTGACGGCCCTCATCTACCTTGAGGAATCCTCTCTGGACAATGGCTGCATCCGCATCGTGCCGGGAAGCCATCGGCGCCCGTTCATGCGTCCGCGGCGTCCGGGCGGGGAATTCGAGGCCTCCGACTTATTCGCCAAATCTGTCCCGGTGCCCATGCCCCGCGGCGGCGTCCTGCTGTTCAACGACGCCTGCTTCCACGGTTCCGGCACCAACAACTCGACCGTTTCCCGAAGGAGTATGACACTGGGTTACCAGACGCACGCCGCCCACGACGTCATCAAAGAAGACCCGGAGAAAATCCTCGTCGCGGGCGAACGAATCTATATCGGTCATCCGCACCCTTTTCCACAGACACCCTAGTGTCCTGTCCCAAAAATACCTCACCATTCTTCCGCCGATTCATCCCGTCTCGCGGCGTTGCCTTCGCTCGCCGACCTGGCCAGGTCGCCTGCGCTCTGGCGCCTTGCGAGCCGGGCGACTCGACGGCCGAATTTAGGCAACTTATTTCCGGGACAGAACACTTCAGCCCGTTGATAAAGTCCATCCGGTCTGCGGCCGGCCTCGCCTGCAGAGCGACTCTTCCAACGGACTGTTAACCGGATCGTCCCGCGATGGCCCTCACTCGCGAACAGATACAGTTGTTTCGCCATAACGGCTTTTTGAAGCTGCCGGACCGTATTTCCGAACCCACGGTCGAAAGGCTCCGGAGGACCATTCGAGCCGATATCGAGGCTGAGGTGGAACCGGTTGTCAGGAACAGCGCGGGGCGGGTGGTGCGGATTTCGGACCTGGTGGACAGAGACCCCATATTCCTGGAAACCGCGTCCAGCCCCCTCGTTCTCGACCCCCTGACGTGTCTGATGGGGCCCAATATCGAACTTGTCAAGAACCGGCACAACCACGCGACCCTGAACACCTCGGTTGAGACCGGGCCCGACGGCTTCCATCGCGACGTACGGCAGTGGTCCCGCACGATCTTCACCGTGATTTTCTATCTGGAAGAAACGACGGCCGAAAACGGCGCCACGCTCATCGTGCCCGGTACCCACCACTTTCCCGGCATCGAAGGTCGCCTTCACAACCACGGGCCGACGCGGGACCTCATCCACCAGGCCGTGGTCGTGCCCATGCCCGCGGGCGGCATGCTGGTTGTCGACAGCATGATTATCCACGGCATCGGAGAAAACCGGACAGACGGCACGCGGATGAGCATGACCATCGGATACCACAGCGTGGACGAGCTGTCCGATGTGCCAAACCCCAAGCGCATTCGTGTCCGCGGCAACGTCGTGTACGACGGAAACGACACAAGAAGCGCCTGATCGAAAGATCCGGCAGGGCACAGGACACTCGGTCGATCCGCGTCCAAACCCGACTCGCGTGAAAACCGGGGCCGAAGGGGGCAGCGATGGACGGCATACACGATATGGGCGGGATGCACGGATTCGGCCCGGTCGTACGCGAAGAAAACGAACCCCTGTTCCATCACGAGTGGGAACGGCGCGTACTGGGAATGGCCGTGGCCACACCCGTGCCCGTTCCCGGAGGTTCGCGCAACAACATCGAAAATATGGATCCTGCACATTACCTGTCGTCCACCTATTACGAAAAGTGGCTGCACTCCAGGGTCAAGGGCCTGATCGATGCCGGTGCGCTCACGGCGGATGAGCTGGAAACGAGAATGGCGCTGTTCCGGAAGAGTCCGAGCGCCGAAACACCGGTCCACCCCGACCCGGATGGCGTCCGCGCTGACCTCGCGAGTCGAAGACCGGCTGTAAACACGCCGTCGCAAGCGGACGTCCGGCCGCAATTTCAAAAGGGCGACCGGGTACGGGCGCTGAACATCCACCCCGAAGGGCACACGCGGCTTCCACGTTACGTCCGGGGAAAAACGGGAACGATCACGCGCTTTTACGGAATCCACGACCTTCAGGACGCCGAACTGCCCGAGGGGTGCTTGCGCCGCGAGCAATCGCTGTATGCCGTGCGCTTCGCATCCCGCGAATTGTGGGGGGAGTCGGCCGAAGCCCGAAACGCATTGTATCTGGACATGTGGGAAAGCTACCTCGAACCCGTGTAATCGCATCCGGAACAGAGAGGGTCCATTGCCATGAGCAGACAGGAAGAAACGGTCCCGGGCGGGTCCGACGCGGCGCTGCGCACACGAGCGCTGGAATCGCTCCTGGTTGAAAAGGGGCTGGTCACGACCGAACTCATCGATGAAGTCGTGAACAGGTACGAAAACGACATCGGCCCGCTCAACGGCGCCAGAGTGGTGGCCCGCGCCTGGACGGACCCGGACTACAGGCGGAGACTGCTGGAAAACGGCAGGGCGGCGATCGCAGAACTGGGCTTCAGCGGCAAGGACGGCGCTGAGATCGTCGTTCTGGAAAACACGCCGGAGGTCCACAACGTTGTGGTCTGCACCCTGTGCTCCTGTTATCCCTGGCAGCTGCTCGGCCTGCCGCCCGGATGGTACAAGTCCTACGCCTACCGCTCCCGACTCGTCCGGGAACCCCGAGCCGTACTGAAGGAGTTCGACCTTCATCTGCCCGATTCGGTGGAAGTCCGCGTCTGGGACAGCAACTCGGATCTCCGCTATATGGTCCTCCCGGAACGTCCCGGCGGCACGGAGGGCTTCAGCGAGGAAGCGCTTGTCCCGCTCGTCACGCGCGACGCGATGGTCGGCGTTGCCAGGCTCGACTCTCCATCGACGTGAGACGAACATGATACGTGGAATCGACAGGAAGATTGCGGACACGGAAACGATCGTACGAACCGTCAATCACGCGCCAACCTGAAGCGGCCGGCCCTCCCGCGCCGACTTGTAGACGGCCTCCAGCAGCGCCACTGTCCGGCGGCCCTCCCGTCCGTCGACCCGAAGCTGCGTTTTTCTCTCCACGGCGCTGACCACGTCCTCCACGATATTCTGAAGTGGATTCTCCACCGTCGCCAGCCGCTCCTGCAGGCCCTCGCCGAACACCCGCATCTTGCCGGTAAGCACGTCGTCGATCAACACCCCGCCGTCCGATCCGTGAACTTCGGCGCTGAAATACGCGCTCGACGGAAACGTTGTCGTGCCGACAATCGTGCCTTTCGCGCCGCTCACGAAATTCACGATCGCAAGCCCGATATCCTCCGTTTCGATCTCGTGGTTCATGACGGCCATTTCACCATAGACCGAAACCGCGTCGCCCATAAACCAGCACAGCACGTCCAGAAGGTGCGCCCCCTGGTTGGCGAGCGATCCGCCCCCGTCCATCTTCCACGTCCCGCGCCAGCCGCCGCTTGCCTCGAAATAGGACGCCGCCCGGAACCACTTGAAACGCACCTCGCCGAGAATGGGCTTGCCGAGCCAGCCCCGCCTCAGCGCCTCGGCCACGCGCCAGTTGTTGTCGACGTACCGGCTCTGGTAGTCCACGCCGCAGAGCACGCCGGCCTCGTCGCAGGCCGCGATCAATCGGTCGCACGCGTCGGTCGACACGTCCATGGGCTTGGTCGTGATCACGTGTTTGCCCGCGCGCGCCGCCTGAATGCCCAGGTCGGCGTGGGTCCCGCTGGGCGTCATCACCATCACCACGTCCACGTCCGCCCGGTCCAGCGCCGCGTTCAGGTCCGTTGTACCCTCCACACCCAGTTCGGAACTCACCTTTTCCAGGCGCGCTCGGTCCAGGTCCACCACGACCTTCAACTCCGCACCGTCCGTGGCGCGAATCAGTCTTGACCGGTTTTGTCCCATTCCCAGGCCGACCACCGCGAATCCGACCATATCAGCAACCCTCCCCTGTTGATTTTCCACAAGAACACGTCACCATTCGCCCGGTGATACATCCCGCCTCCCGGCGGTATGGCCTCCTGATTTTGGTGAGACGTGAGACGCAAGACGTTAGATGACATCCGTGCCCGAATGGTTATTCCTTAATGCCTCCGGCAAGAAATAAAACCGCACGGGGCAACAAAACCGGTGAGACGTAAGACGGGAGACGGTAGATGAAGACATTTACAGCAGTGTTTCCGCATAAACCGTGCCTGTTTATCTACCGCTATCGTAACGACAAGAGACACCATAGAGCACTCACATCATCTCCCGTCTACCCTCTCCCGTCTCACCGCCTTTAGGGGAGGGGATGGGTGGGAGTGGTTTACCTGTCCCGCGAGTCAGCCGAACAGTTCCCGGACCCGATCCAGGGCGCCGGCCGACAATGTCTTCCCGGCCGCGTTGACGATGTCGTCCAGTTGTGCGGGCGTCTTCGCCCCCGGAATGACCGTGGAAACCGCGGGATTCGAAAGGACGAACCGCAGCGCCGCGTCGACCATCGAATCCGCCTCCTCCAGCAGAAAATTCAGCTTTTCGACCTGCGCCGCCGTCTCTCTCACCCTTTCGGAAGTATATCTGATACTCCGCAGGTCGTTCGCGGGAAACTCGGTACGTTCATTGTACTTTCCCGTCAGCCAGCCGGAAGCCAGCGGCACCCGCGCGATCATGCCCACGCCCTTTTCCTGCGCCGCGGGAAACAGGGCGTCGCCCTCCTTCTGCTGAAGGATGTTGTACACCAGTTGAATCGCCTCGGCGCCGCCCTCCATCGCGCGCAACCCTTCCTCCACAACCACGTCGGAGGTTTCGACCGGACTGATCGAAACGCCCCACGCACGAATCTTGCCCGACCCCTTCAGGTCTCTCATCAACCCGAACAGGGCGTCGGTCATCCCCGCCAGCGGCGGGCCGTGCAACAGATACAGATCCACGGTATCGCGCTCCAGGCGCGTAAGACTCGCGTCCAGCGCGCCAAGGATATACGGTTCGGAGAAATCCTGCCCCGGCGCCGCGAGACTCATCCCGACCTTGGTGCAGATCACGGCATCGTTCTTGTTCTCGTACAAGCCCAGTCCCACCAGCACCTCGCTCTTGCCGCGGCCGTACGCATCCGCTGTATCATAGAATGTCACACCGCGCGCCCAGGAACGGCGGACGGTCTCAATCGACCCCATGACATCCACACCGGACCAGCCGGTGGGGCTGCCTCCGCGGAATGACGCACCACCGATCGGCCAGCATCCCAACCCCACTTCCGAGATCCGAATTCCCGTTCGTCCAAGCTCCCGAAACGTCATCCTGCCCTCCATCTCCCGATAATCAATCAGTACGACGCCTGCGCTGGGGTCAATCCGCCAATGCAAGCGCCTCGCGTTCCCGACGAAGCAATCCCTCCGGATCCACCCACCGGCTCACCACCAGTGAAATCAACGCCAGGACCGCGCCGCTGAAAAAGATCACCTGGTAGCCGAAGTAACGCCAGACCAGCCCGCCGATCAGCGGGGCCGCCACAGCTGCGAAATGGTTCATCGTCACACCCATGGACAACGTGGGTTTCAGGTCCTCCTGCGGCGCGATCTTGTGAAGGTACGTGGTCAGCGCGATGCCGCCGAAGAAGATAAGGTTGTCCACGCAATAAAGCACGTACAGCGTTGGACGGTGCTGAATCGCGCCGTATCCGAAAAAGACGAAGGCCAGCCCGATATAGCTCCAGCTGAGCACCGCCCGCTCTCCATACCTGTCCACCATCCGGCCCATCAGCGGGGCCGTTAACGTAATCAGCGTCTGATTGATCAGCACGAGCGCCATCGTCGTCTCCACGGGCATCCCATGGACTTTCACCAGCGCGAAGATGGCAAACGTGATGAACATCTGCTTCCGGCAGCCCTGAAGAAAATTCAGCGCGTAATACAGGCCGTACCGACGGCGGAACACGAAACTCTTCTCCGGCACATCCGGTCGCTTTCTGCTGGCGAAGAAGATCGTCAGTCCGCCGAGCGCCGTAATCGCACCCGCGCCCACGAACAGCCAGTCGTATCGGATCAGATGGAATACGAGATTGCAGACCCCGATGGTCAGCAGCCACGCCAGGGCATGAACGCTCCGCAGCTGACCCAGCCATTTTCCCTTCTTTCCCCCGGGCGAAAACCGCAGCGCCATGGACTGCTCCATAGGGATCCAGCAATGGAATCCGATGCCCCACAGCGCCGAATATACCGCGAGGGAAAACACGGTATACACATCCGCGTACGCGGCAAGCCCGGCGCCCATCACCAGCAGGGAAGCACCGGCGACGACAGGCGGCGCCACCCGCATCATGAGCGCGATGAAGAACGCATTCAGGAATCCCGACGTCTCCCGCAGGGCTTCCACGTACCCGAGTTCGTGCGGCTCGATGCCCAGGCGCTCCACGGCGAAGTTGTTGTACAGCGTGAGTTGCACGCCGAAGAACACGCCAACGGAAAACGCCGCCGCGGCCAGCAGTCTGAAATCCCGGTTCCACTCGGAAAACGGATTGCCGATACGGATCAATCGTGGCTCCGATCGGGGGAAGGTCGTTCGGGTGTCCGGCCTTGCACAGTAGGCCGGACGAGAACAGAGGGCTATTCCATGTCCACAACCACGCGTCCGCAAACGACGCGCACCGGGTAGACCCGCACGCGGAATCGATCGGGCTCGATCAGGGCGCGGCCCGTGGACAGGTCGAATTGCCAGCCGTGCCAGGGACAGGTAAGGATTTCGCCCACGCGGCCGTACGAGATTTCCTCGCCGGGTCGGCACGGCAGGGCGGTACCGTCCACCTTACCGGCGGACAGCGGCGCACCCTGATGGGGACAGATGTCGCGCAACGCGAAGAAACGCCGGCCGCGGCGCACCACCGTCAGCGCCCGCCCTCCCGCGTCCACCCGGCGAGGCCGGCCGGCCTTGAAGTCGTCAACTGACCCGATGTCGATTGTCTTCAAGGCCATAGAAAGCCGTTGCGTTTTCGGACAGAATGCGCTGTCTGAGGGCGCCTTTGATGACCCGCGGCAGGGCCCGGTCGGGGGCGTCGAAGTCCCAGTGGGGGTAATCGGTGGCGAACATCAGGAAGTCGTCTCGCCCGATCATGTCCAGAATGGACAGCAGGTGCCGGGTATCGGCGGGCTCCTCCATGGGCTGCGTCGTCGCGCGGAAGTGGTCCAGGATGGTTTCGCTGGGCAGCCTCCGGAGCCATGGCACTTCGCTGCGCAGCCCCCGGTAGTTCTTGTCCAACCGCCACATGAGCGCCGGAAGCCAGGCAAATCCGCCCTCGATGAGGGCCACCCGGGCAGACGGCAGTTCCTCGAAAACGCCTTCGCATACCAGGCTGATCACCTGGGCTTCGAAGGCCTGCGACATTCCCGTGTGGTCCTCGATGTAATAGGATGGCCAGCCGCTGGCCGTAATGGGATTGCCGCCGCCGCCGAAATGTATGCCTACGGGCAGGTCGGCCGCCGCCGCCGCGCGAAAGATGGGCCTGAATTCGCGCCGACCGTAAGGGGCGTATGAGCGCACGAGCAGCAGCACCTGTACAAATCGACGGTCGGAGGCGAGGCGCTCGATCTCGGCCGCGGCGGCGTCTGCGTCCTGGATGTTGACGACGATGGATCCGCGCCAGCGCCGGTCGGCCTCCAGCCACGCCTCCCGGGTCCATTCGTTGACCGCCCGCTGCAGCGCGTTGGCGAGATCGATATTTCGTACGGACGACACCGCGACGAGCGGGTTGAGGACCGCATAGTGGATATCCCACGTATCGAGCAACTGCTCCCGGGCAAAATCGGCGTCTGCGCCGGGCCTCCTGCCGCTCGGGGGCCACGCGTCGCGCCGGGCGGCCTGGGCATAGAGCTTGGGATAGATTGAAACCGACGGAATCGTAAACCCGGACTGCTTCACGTACGCCTGCCACCGCCTCGACAGGTGGGGCAGGAGTTCGTTTATGGAGTCGGGATAATTGTGCACGTCCGCGTCGATCAGGGTCACGTCGGATTTCCGGCCGTTTGTCGCCGCCGCGGACTCCGCGGTTGTCTCGCCCATGGAACGCTCCCTTCAGATCGTTTCCTGTCCCGATAATGCCTTCCCAATCGCCAGCCGATACATCCCAGCTCTCTGTGATATGGCCTTCTAACTTCGGTGAGACGTAAGACGGGAGACGGTAGATGAAAAACCTGAATTCGGTGAGACGTAAGACGTTAGACGGTAGATGACGTCCTTGCCGGATTTGTTTATTCCTACATGCCTTTGGCAAGAAATGAAACCGCACGAGGCAGGCATATCATCTCCCCTCTCACCGCCTTCTAGACCTACCCCCTGATATGTATTGACCCCTTCCCGGGGGGAAGGGGGAAACGGTGATCCGCTCAGGGTATCCTGGTTTTGCTTCAAGCTGTCTGCTCCCCCTCTCCCCTTGGGAGAGGGGGCCGGGGGGTGAGGGCCTACCCTCTCACCGCCTTTTTCAGTTCCCCAACGGCTCCCACACGCCGCCGAAGATGTCTCTCAGTCGCGCCATGTCTTCGTCCGGCAGCGGCGGCCCGAGAATGGCCTTCACGTTGGCTTCCAGGTGTTCGACGTTCGCCGTGCCTGAAAGCACCGTACCCACCGCCGGATGCGACGCCACGTATTTGTACGCGGCCGCCGGCAGCGAATTCACGTGCCCTTTCACGAGCCAGCCCAGCGGATCCTCGTCCGGCACGGAATCCCTTTTTATCAGCCCTTTCTCCTTCGCGTAGGCGATGCGCTCCGCCAACACCTCCGGTCTGCTCAGCGCCCGGCGTACGGCCACCATACAGATCACGCCCACGTTCTTTTCCCGGCACATCGGCAGTACGCTGTGCTCCGCCGTGGGACTGATCATATTGTACCCGACCATTGCCGTGTCAAAATGGTCGTCGGCCAGCGCCATCGGAAACATCTCGTGTCCCGGATCCTGCGAATAGGTCTCAGATACGCCCAGAAAACGGAATTTACCCTGCTCCTGAAGGCGCGTCATCACCGGCAGAAAGATGTCGATCGTGCGGGCGTAGTCGTCCGGCTTTACGCCGTGGAACTGCATGATGTCGATCACGTCGACATTAAGCCGCGCAAGGCTCCGCTCCACGGAGGCGGCCACGTCTTCGGGTGTGGCGGTCCAGTCGTCCCGCGCCGCCTGCACCTTTGTCGCCAGCACGTAGTCCTCCCGCGGCACGCCCGCCAGCGCCCTGCCGAGAATTCCCTCGCTATCCCCATACCCGGCGGCGGTATCGAAGAAATTGACGCCCAGTTCCAGCGCCCTGCGCACCATCCGGCCGGCATCGGCCTCCGGAACGCCGGAACCCTGTCCGAGTTGACTCGGGCCCCCAGTACCGATGCCCAGCACCGAAACACGAAGCCCGGTTCGTCCGAGCGTGCGGTATTCCATTCAGATTCCCCCTGGGTTCCCGAAGCAAATAAAGCCTGCCGTCGAACCTCGACTATTTATCAAATATGTCATCAGGCGTCAAGCGCTTCGGCAAGTGGCGCACGACTCGAGTTGACCCTCCGATGCGCACCGCGGTGAAAACCTTCTATTCATCCGGCGATTCATCCCGCCGGTCGAAATTGGCCTTGCGGATTCCCCTTGCTTTCGAAATACTGTTGGGCCGGTCATCGGTTCCGCTTCGATGCCCGCTCTGCGCAAACGGCGCCTCCGAAATCTTCCCGCGCGCGGATGGTCTCCTGCACGAAAAGGAGCATCCGCGTCAACTGTCACAGAAAACCAGGAGTACAGGTGAATCTCTACACTCCGGAACAGATCCGGCTTGCCCGGCAACGAGCCGCGGCTGACGCGAACGCGAAGAAAGTCGCCGGGCGTATCATCGAAGACGCGAATCCTTGGCTGGAACGGGACCAGGAACTCATCCGCGGGCTGATGCCGGGCCCCGAAGTACCGCGGAGCTGGACCATCAACTTCGTCAGCGGATGTCCGGTCCACGGCAGCGGCCCCAACGGTTACGGCGGGTACGCCCAGGGCGGGTGGAAACACGATCCATTCAAGGACAAATGGCGCGTGACCTGCGCCGTGGGCGGCGAATCCTATCCCAGCAACGACTTCGAGGCATTCTACCAGAGCGGCATGGAAGACCGCAGCCTGCTCACCGGTCCGTACGCGGACGACGGATGGGGCTGGCGAGGCGAAAACGCGCCCTTTCGGCACTGGTTCATCGCCTATTGCTGTTGCAATACGTGGAACGCCGTCGTCGCAGGCCTCACCTCACTCTCGCAGGCCTATCTGCTCAGCGGCGACAACCGGTACGCCCACAAGGCGCTCGTCATTCTGGACCGGCTTGCCGAGGTCTATCCGCACATGGACTACAGCAGGCAATCCATGTACGCACTGGAATTCTCGCCGGGCTATACGGGGAAGATGAACGACCTGATTTCCGAATCCGGCACCGTGCGCCGGCTGTGCCACGCCCTGGACGCCGTCCGCGGCGCCATCCCCTACGACCCCGTCTTCAGTTCGGATGCGGACCGATTCCGCCGAAAACTCGAGACCGGCATCATAGGCGCGAGCCTGGAAGGCATCTACCGGGGCGACGTCCGAAGCAACTACGGCGGACACCAGGAGGCCCTGCTGGTCGCGGCACTCGCCTCGGGAGACCGGAATGAAATCGACAAAGCCGTCGACTGGACGTTGAACAACACGGGTGAAGCCACGGAACTCAAGGAAATGCTCACCCATTTCGACGGGTATATCTTTCGCGACAAGGCCGCACACGCGGAAGGGATCAACTTCGCGCTGGACAACCTGATCTTCCGTGAGGGCATGGGGTGGGAGAGTTCCCCCAGCTACAACAGCAGTTGGGTCACGCACCTTACCGTGATCGCCCGCCTGCTGGAAGAGCAGGGCATACGGCTATGGGACAGGCCGAAGTTCAGGCGCATGTACCGCTGGGCCGCGGAAATGACCTGCCTGGACCGCTTCACCCCGTGCATTGGCGACGCGGGCACCACGACGGGCGGCCACGTAGCCCTTGCAAGCGATACCCTGCAGGAAGCGTACAGAGCCACGGGAGATCCGGTCGTCGGCGAACTGCTGCGAAGCGTGAAAACCGGCTTCAACGGCTTCGAGTCGCTGCTGGAAGAACCTGTTGAACCCTCACCCCACGCCGACGGCGCCGCCGAACTCAAGGCGATGAGCACGGAAAGCCGGCTCATGGGGGGGTTCGGCCTGGCCCTGATGCGGTCCGGGCGAGGCCGCGAACGAACGGCTGTTGCGCTATATTACGGACGGGCGGCCACCGAGCACGCGCATTTCGACCGCCTCAACGTGGAACTCTTCGCGTACGGCCGCAAACTCATTCCCGACCTCGGTTACGGCGAACACGCCGCCGAGGGTGACCGCCCCGCGGTATGGACCAAGAACACCCTGGCCCACGCAACGGTCGTGGTGGACGGCCGGAGGCAGGATACGCAGGCGCCCGGCAGGCTGGAGCAATTCGTGAGGGCGGGAGACCTGACCTGGGTGCAGGTCGACGCCCCGGAAACCTATCACCATACGTCCGAGTACCGGCGGACGCTCGCGCTCATCGAAGTCGGCAAGGACGCCCGTTACGTCCTCGACGCCTTCCGGGTGGCGGGCGGGACACGACACGACTACAGCCTGCACGGATTCGACGGTGCGTTTAAGGCGGACGATATCGCGCTCACGCCTCCACAGCAGCAGGGAACTCTGGCAGGTCCGGACGTGCCCTACGGCGCCATATATGACGACGACGGCCTTACCGACCCGGTAAAGAAGGGCCGTTCCTACTACACCTACCGGGGCGGCGGATACTCGTATCTGTACGATGCGCAGCGCGGGAAACCGACCGCGGCGTGGACCTCCACGTGGCGCGACCCGAAGACCGGCATCGGCCTGAATACGACGTTCCTGCCCTCCGACGAAGCGATCGTCGCACAGGGGGATCCCCCCAGAAAGCCGGGAAACCCGAAACATCTCACCTGGGTGCTGCTGCGCAACGAAGAGCAAGGCGCGGCCAGCCGCTTTGTGGCTGTACACGAACCCTTTAGAGGCGAAAAGAAAATCCAGGGCGTAGAACAACTGGATGCAGGCGGCGATTCCCTCGCGCTGAAGATAAGACATCGAACCGGCGAAGACACGATCCGCCACGCCCCCGGCCCGTCCGGCGGCTGCTTCAGCCTGGCCCGCCACGACATGGAGGGAAAGCTGGTTTCCCTGCACCAGTCAGGCTCCGGATGCATCAGTTCCGGTGGGCATTCCCTCTCCATTGACAAACCCGTGCAGGGAAAAATCGTGGAAATCGATCCGCGGTCTTCCTCAATTACCGTAGAACGGGATCCCGGGAGCCAGGCCTTCCGCGCGGCGGGCCTCAGGGGCGACGTCGCACGTATCGGGAACCCCCGCCGCGCCACCGCCTACAATATCAGCGCCGTGGAAGGCAAGGGGCGGCGTTATCGCATCCGGTTCGGCGACGACAGTTTCCGAATCGGCCGGTTCGTCATCACCGGACGCAACGCGGATGGGACCGGGCTGTCCACCAAAACGAACCTCTATATGGCGGCGCAGGGATATTACCGCGGCGCCTGGCTCACGGACAAGGACCACTCGGTCTGGCTGCCGGTTGACGACGTTACGCTCGCGCCTCACAGCCCTGGCGTGCGGCGCGACGCGGGGATCCGGCTGATGGGCGGACACGACCTCGCCGCGAGATTCAACGTCGGCGAGATTGCCTATCTTTACGACGTCGGACCGGGAGACGCCGTATCGGTCACGCCAACGGCCACGGCCACCAGGCAGAGGGACGGACGATTTCGGATACGCGCGAACTGCCGGGCGACCTTCGACTGAAACCTCCCTTGCAATCGTTCCCACGGTCGTTTTTACGTTTGTGCCCTTTGTGCTTTTTGTGGCGATTGTACCGCTCATCCTGTCCTGAAGCACAAATGCAATTGCCACAAAAGGCACAAAAAGCACAAGAAATCACACCTTTCAAACATCGCCTTTTCTGAATTTTCGGACTGCGGCGGCTTGCAGAAATAAAACAAAGGGCGGCCGGGATCTACCCCGGCCGCCCTCCACTTTTGTCAATTAAAGGTGGCGTTATCCTTCTTTCAGCAGCGCTGTGAAAAATCGAACGTCCGACCTGGCCAGATCGATGACCGTATCCACCGGTTCCCCGCTGTACTCGCTGTGGAAGCTCAGAGGCCCGTCGAAGTTCACCGCCCTGAACGCGCGCAACAACGCCGGCCAGTCTCCGAACCCCTCGCCCAGCCGCACGACCCGCGTGCGCCATGTTGTCCTGCCGTTCTGCAGCAGCGGCTGCCGGATCAGGTCCTTGAGCGCCACCACGGACAGATGCGACCTGACGATGTTCAGCGCCAGTTCGATCGGCTCGCCGCAGACGGAAAGATGGCCGGGGTCGGCAAACACGCCGATGTGCTTCGGATCGAACCCCTTCACCACATTCATCGCCGCGCACGAGTTCAGGCCCATCGACAGCCCCGAGTGATTGTGCACCACGGTCTGGACCCCGTGTTTCTCGGACAGGGACTGGAATCCTTCGAGATGCCCTCTGACCGCGTCCAGTTCGTCCCAGTAATCCATCCCGGCGGACCAGTGCCAGTATCCCAGTTTGATGTGGTTCACGCCCGCTTCGCCGCAGGCCGCGTACAGGCGGTCCGCATAATCCATCTCCGGCCTGACGAAGTCGCCCGGTGTGGTGACCAGGGGTATGGAAAGCCCTTCGTCCGCAAACCGCCTGGCCGCGTCGGGCAGCGCGGTTGCCACGTTCTCCGGATGTACCGGATAGCCGGGGCGCACGCACAGGTCCGCGCCCTCTACGCCCACCGATTTCAATGCGCCGATGATGCCGGGCACGTCCAGGCCCTCCAGGTGTTTCGTAAACATGATGGTTTTCATTGGGTCTCTCCATCGGTAAGCGACGGGCTTCTCTTATTCAGAAACCGAGATTAACATGGATGAACAGGATGGACAGGATAAAAGCGAAAAAAGCATGAGAAAACGAACAACGGAAACTACCATTGCTGCCCAAAAACGGACGGTTATTGAGACATCAGGGTCGTTAAGTGGCGTAAATAGGCGTTTTTGGACGGGGTTGACCCGGAATATGAAAATCAGTTTGCCATTGTCTGTGCGATGCTGTCCAAAAACACGGTGACTATACCATGGGCCGTAATTATGCCGCTCCTGTCTCAATAAACGCCTGAAACAGGCACTTTGTGAAACTCAGGCGAACCTGGTCGAGGCATTGGCTCTCCGAAGCGAAACAGATGCCGTCCAGGACAGAAACCGATTCTGAACAGGTCCGCATAGCAATAACAGGTACATTTCGCTGATGGTCATGGATAGACGAGTCACTCTGAGCGGAGCGAAGAATCTCCCATTGGTTTCGTACTACGCAGGAACAGACGTGCCGCCCGTCCGGGTCGGTATACGTGCAATTCACGCTGTTTTAAACCGATGCCGCAGTAGATCCTTCGTCAGCCTGCCTGCCGAAGGATCGCCGGAAGGCAGAGCGGCTTCCTCAGGATGACACGTTGGACAAACGTGTGACCGAGACATTTCGAATATGGCAATTGCAAAACATGTCATTCTGAGCGCAGCGAAGAATCTCCCGTCTTCTGGGTCGTCCCGAACACAACAATGCGGGAAACACATTGGCGCGGACACATCATTGGCATCGCGTGACCAGACAAACAGGAATGTCTGCCCCACCTTCAACAGCGGCTTCCGCGGCCCGAATGTCTCGGCGCATAGGTCCGCTGGTGTCCAGGAACCGTGGGACTCTCAGAGATAAGGATTGAAGAGTGGCTTCAATTGGCGTTTTTGGACAGGTCTGATTCAACATTAGATTACAGCTGTCCGAAATTGTTTTATCCAGGTTGTTTTGGACAGCAGTAACCGGTCGTGAACAATTCGCGTCAGATCTGCGACTGATAGATCCTGTCGACGAGATCCATGGTTTTGACCGCATCGTCCAGACAAGTCTCCGGCTGTTTCCCCGCGCGGATGCATTCCATAAAGTGACGGTTGGTATCATACGCGCCGTACGCGCGCCAGGTCTCGTCGCCGCCGCCGAGATGGAACGGATCGAGCACTTCCACTGGATCGTCCTTATTATCCGCGAACACCTTTCCGCCCTCTTCCGGGTCCCCGAATACGGAAATGCCAGGCGAGTGGATTTCCACGGAGAAGATGCGGCGCCCCGTCATCCAGTTGGTGAGCAGCACGCCGGTTGCCCCGGAACTGAACCTTACCAGCGCCAGGTAGATATTGGTGTGGGTTGATCCCTCCCGACGGACGTCGCTGGCGACGGACTCCACCTCGCCGCCGCAGAGATAGCGGAGCGTGTCCACCGCATGGATGGCGTCGGACGTCAGGATGTCAATCGCTCCCCGGTAGTACGGCGCCCCGCCCACGGCGTTCTTGTAGAAGGTGGACACGGCGCTGTGAACGGCCCCCCGCTTCTCGCAGAGCTCCTTGCCGTACCGGATCACCGGCGCAAACCGCCTCTGGAACGTCACGCCCGTAAGCACGTTGTGCTTCTTCGCAATCAGCGCCATCTGCCGGGTCTGTTCCGTGGTCATCGCAGGGGGTTTTTCGATGAAAAGGTGGCAACCCATCTCCATCACCGTTGCCCCGATATCGTACAGATGATGGGGCGGCATGATGGCGTAGACCGCATCCGGTTCTTCCTCTTCGATCATCTCTCTGTAGTCCGAATACCGCCCCGGAATCCCGAATCGATCGGCCGCGTCCGCCATGCGTTGCTCGCTCAGTTCCGAGACGGCCACCATCTCAACGCCCTCTAACGCCTTGAGAGAGGGATAATGCGCGCTGGTGGCGCGACCCCCCGCGCCGATCATCGCCACGCGGACGGTCTTCTTCGGCTGGGTCTCGCCTGCTTTTGCGTTCTTCCGGCTCTTGGCCACACTCGCCTCCAGTCATCACGTCAGGGTCCGGACACCGATCGCGACTTCAATTCCGATTCGAAAACAGACAACAGTCAAAATAGCCACAAAAGGCACAAAAGACACAGAAGGGACCCGTGGCAAACGGGGTATCGAGGTCGTTCATAAGGATGGTGTTTTTGTTCACGTCCAGCGACCTGGTGTATCCTGGTAATCCGCAGTTTAATCGCCTTTATCAACTTGCATATACTCGAATTAACGTCCCCGAAAACCTACGAATCATGGTCAACGATAGACCGCCTGGATCAACGCCCTCATATACCCCACCACAAACGCGCGCCCTCCCCAGAACGTGGAATCCGTGTTCGGGAAGCCGGGCGTATGATCCATCATGAACGGTCCCTCGAAACCCACTTCCTTGTAGGTCCGCATCGCCTCGTACATGTCCTGGTCTCCCTCGTCCACGAAGACCTCCTGAAAGCTCCTGGATCCGCCCCGGATATTCCTGAAATGCACGTAGACGATTTTGCCCCGGCCCCCAATATCCCGGATCGCGCCGCATACATCCTCGTCCATCTCCGCGACGCAGCCCTGGCAGAACAACATGGCATTGCTATGGCTGGGGACCATATCGAAAATGTGATGATATTGTTCCAGGGTGGATACGATCCTGGCAGCGCCGGCCATAGGTTCCGGAATCGGCGGGTCGTCGGGGTGCAGCGCCATGCGAACGTTGTTCTCTTCCGCCACCGGGATCACGCGTTCCAGGAAATACCGGATATTCTCCAGGATCTTCTCCTCGGAGATCGCCTTGTCAGGATAGTACGGCGGATCGACCATAAATTTCTCGTAATCGAACGTACTGTACCGGGCGCCGCCCCGGCCGGGAGGTACGGACTCGGTTCGGAAATTTCCCGCGGGTTTGAAATTGTACCCCAGCGTTGGAATGCCGACCTCGCCCATACTTCTCAAGAGCTGGCACCATGCGTCGATCTTCTCGTCGCGGTCGTCGAGGGCAAGCGAGATTTCGTCCCATCCGGTTGCCGCCAGGTTCGTGAGCTTCAACCCGTGGGATTCGGCCAGCGTCTTAAGGTCCCTCCAGAGTTCCGTACGGTCCCTGCCCTGGCGGACGTCCGGCGGTATGGCGTTCACCGTCAGATAATCCACCCCGATCGCCTTGAAAAAGCTCAGCGTATCGTCGTTGATCTGGTCCCACGGAAGCTGTTCCTGTATATACATAGTAATTTACCTCCAGTTTATGACACCGAGAAGTCTCGCCACTTTCGAGAGGCGGTGAGACGGGAGAGGACGTCCTTGCCGGATTGTTTATTCCGTTATGCCGTTGGCAAGAAATGAAACCGCACCGGGCAATAAAACCGGTGAGAGGGTAGACGTGAGACGGTAGATGACGTCTTTGCCCTTTTGGTTTTTCCTTTATGCCTGCGGCAAAAAGTGAAACCGGACGCGGCGGACAATCTCTCCCGTCTTCCGTCTAACGTCTCCCCGCTTTTAGGGTACTCACGGAATCTCCCGTCTAACGTCTTCCCTCTACCCGCCTTCAGGGCACTCACATCATCTCCCCTCTTACGTCTAACGTCTCCCCGCCTTTAGGGCAGTCATATCATCTACAGTCTAACGTCTCCCGTCTACCCATAGACCGTCTGTATCAATGCGCGGATGTATCCCACGGCGTAGGCGTGCCCGGCCCTGGATTGAACGTCTCCCGGGATACCCGGCGTGTGATCCATCATGAATGGACCGTTGAACCCGACCTCCCTGTAGACCTCCATCGCCCTGCGCATATTCACGTCGCCCTCTTCCAGAAACACCTCCTGGAAACTGGGCAGGGCCCCGCGCACGTTTCTGAAATGCACGAATACGATCTTGTTGCGAAGCCCCATCTCGCGGATGGTTTCATACACGTCGACGCCCATTTCGGTCACGCAGCCCTGGCAGAACAGCATCCCGTTGCTGTCGCCCGGCGCGGCCGCGAAGATCCGCCGATAGTGGTCCAGCGTGGACACGATCTGGGCAACGCCGCCAAGCGGTTCCGGAATGGGCGGGTCGTCCGGGTGGAGCGCCATCTTCACCCCCGCCCTCTCGGCCGCCGGTACCGCGCCCTCCAGGAAAACCCTCATGTTCGCCCAGATCTCCGCTTCGTCGACCGGAGGATCCCGGGGTTGGGGCCTGTTCCGTGAGAACGTCTCGTAATCGAACGTGCTGTATACGGACCCGCCCCGGCCAGGCGGCACAGAGGGCGTGCGGAAGTTGCCCATCGGTTTGAAGTTGTACCCCAGCGCGGGTATGCCCGCCTCGCCCATACACTGCAGCATGCGGCACCATGCGTCGAGCTTGTCGTCGCGATCGGGAAGGCCGAACGCCAGTTCGTCCCACCCGGCCATAAAGATGCTGTACAACGCCATCCCGTGGGCTTCCACCTTCTCTTTCGCCGCTTCGAAGAACGGGCGACTGTCCCTGCCGTCGCGCAGATCCATCGTCGGATCCAGCCTGTGCATCGCGCGGATATCCAGGCAGATCATGTCCGCCCCGATCGCGCGCGAAAACCGAAGCGTGTCATCGTTGAAATCAGCCCAGGATACGTGGTCCTGAATCGTCATGTCCGTGGTCCCCCGGCCAGAAGCGGCGCGATGCCGAACATCTCCCGGTCCGGCTCGTCGGCTTCGCCAGTACACATATTCGCCAGAATCTCCCCGATTGCGGATGAGAACTTGAACCCGTGCCCCGAGCAGGGCGAGGCAATGATCACCTGCTCGACGTCGGGATGATAATCCACGATCCACCGCGTATCCGGAAGATTCGTGTACATGCAGACGTGGCTCTCGACAACGGGTCCCGCGGCGTCGGGGATAAATCTCTCCACCAGCGGGCGAATCTCCGCCTCATCCTCCGGGGTGGTCGTCCGATCCAGCGTTTCGGGGTCTACGCCCGCACGTCCGCAGTGCAATGCCGCCTTGAAACCCCGTCCGAAATCCGGCTGGCAGTAAAACGAAACCCCGTCCTCACATACCCAGGTGTTGTTGGGACAGCACCCGGACGCGAACATCTCCGGGTTCCGCAGCGGCCGAAAGAAAAACAGCGTCATCCGCTCGATTTCGACCGGAAGCGCCAGATCCGCCACGAGCCGGGAGACCCAGGCGCCCGCACAGACGACGAGCCTGCCCGCCGAGATTTCACCGGACTTCGATTTCACCCGCACCGCGCTTCCATCGGGCGTCCAGTCCTGGACCGGGCAATCGAAGTTCAACGCCGCCCCTGCCGATTCCGCCAGACTCAGGTGCGCATCTACGCAGGCTTCGGGAAAGACGGCGCCCGCCCGCGGCTCGAAGATGCCCTCCCAGCCGTCATCCACCCGAAACATGGGATACCGCCTGCGCACCTCTTTCGCCGGGACCTGTTCGACCGGAATATTGAACGCACGGGCGCTTTCCAGGACACCCAGGCGTTCGGCCCCGCCCGGCGGCCGCATGGACAGATGGCCGTAGGTCCTGACCAGCTCCATGCCGCTTTCGTCCGCCAGGCTTTCCCACAGCGCGTAAGCGCGCCGGACCAGTTTTACGTACGCGGGTCCGCTGGCGTAGGCCTCGCGGATCACCCGTGCGTATCCGTGCGACGAGCCATGCGTGTGCGGCGGACGATAGCGGTCGAAGCCGGCCACCCGCACTCCGCGTTTTGCCAGATGATAGACCGCCGCGCTGCCCATTGCGCCCAGCCCGGCCACGACTACGTCAACCGTCGACCCGGCGTTTCCCATACGGAAGATAATGTGCCCGGCCCCATACAAAGTCAAGCCCTGAATGCGACGAACCCGGACAGGAACATGGGCGAATGACGGGATTTCGGGTCGTTAACCTGTCGCGGCTTCGCTCTGCTCAGCCGCAACCAAATGGGCGCAAGTGGAATCGCGCGACAGTTCAACGGTTTAATCACTCCCCCCTTGAGGGGGAGTCGCAGAAGCCGAGCCGATCCCTGAGCCGGTGCCCGGAGCTTGTCGAAGGGTGTCGAAAGGTGGTCGAAGGGCCGGCGATGGCTGACACGGTCATTTCCCCGCGTAATCTTCCCTACGGTCGTATGCCTCCGAGACCCTTTTACCTCCGCTGACCCACCCGTACGCCTTCCGTAAATCCATTCACCACGATTGTATAAAATTCGCCCACGGGGTTAGCGAACCGTGTGCCTGGAATTAGCGAGTTTCGGTGGGGTGTTTCTGTGAGGCCCCCATCATTTACCGCTGATTTCTGGTATGAAAATTGCGGGAAGTGAAGGACGCCTCACGGAGCCAGTCATCCAATCTCCGCCAGGCCCCACCCCCGACACTGCTACCCCTGCATGTCCGAGATTGGTTAACTGGCAGAATCTAAAGGAGATCCTGTTCTACGCATTTCGAACATCGCTCTGCGCGCGGCGCAACGTACCCGGTTGTGTACCTCATCGCACCTACGCTTTCCGGTCGAAATGTTACAGGGAGCACCCTATCGTTTACATCTTTCCACTCTTCTTTCGTGGGGTCTGCGTGTCGACTATTTGCCGATCCTGAGAATAAATGGAAGCGGGCGCCTGCTCTTCCTGACCACTGCCCACTATTTGCTGCTCCCGGTAATAATATACCAGACGTCCACTGTCGTTCATCGAAATTTGGAGACATTCCCATTCACGGCGAAGTGAATTGAGCGAGAAAGTGTACATGTGCGGAATAAATGACATATATAAGGATTCTTATTGATTTGCGACTGAAGATTGTAAGGTATTATAATGTTCGTAAATGGAACAGCAGTCAGGGGTCCGTCCATTCAATCAAAATGAACCTTTGACATTTGATGTCGATTATGGATCGGCAATGGTCCTGAGAACTATCGCGCGGGAGTCGTCATTTAGGGAAGGGATCGACCGAGAAGTCACGTTCTGATGGCGCGCGATAAAGGACCTTACAAGACTCTCATTATAGAAGGCGATCCGGCTGTCAGGTCGGTACTTGAGGAATTCTTGAAAGAAGGCCCGTATGAGATACTCTTTGTGCAGACTGGAACGGTTGGACTCAAGATTCCACCGAAGGGAAAACCTGGTGTTGGAACCGCTGACTTGCAGCTGCGAAATTTGCATGGTTTAACAGGACTGAAGATGTCGAATTCAAGAAAAATCGAGGCCAGGTTACTCCTCGTCCAATCGGTAGAGCTTCTGGATCTGACAGAAGAGCCGCACGAGTTTGATGCAATTGGTACGTTGGAAGAGGCCGGGAACGCTGAGAAATTACAGGAGACACAAGAGGGGTCTGAGGACTCGCAAGATCATTGGAAGTCGTGGTTGGAGTCGTATCTGAATGATAATTTCGGCAATCCGGACCTGAGTTTCGGAGACCTCATGCGCAAACTCCGGTTCTCGCGGTCATACGGCTGCAGGCTGTTCCAGCAGCATTTCGGAAAGTCATTTCTGGAAAAACTGAGAGAGATCAGGATTGCGCAGGCCGTGCAATTTGTCACCGAAACACGAATGTATATGAAGGAAATCGCGGTCGCCTGTGGGTTCCGTTCCTCTACACGACTTCACGAAGCATTCAAACGCATTCATGGCATTTCACCGGGCGAATACCGAAAGCGATATTTCAAGAAGGACGGGCCTCGAGAGTCTGATACCGGCGACACACTTCGCTGACCGTTATATCGGCTTGCCGGGCTTCCTCAAGGATGCACAACCTATCTTCCGCACGCCACGTCCGGTGATGCTTCAATGACCTCAGGCGAACCGACGAATCCGTACGAGGGACGTTCTAAGGATGCTGAATCACTCGAAGGTTCTGATGCCCAAGAAGTACTTTCGACCTCAGGCATTGGTTTTCGATTCGTGCGCTTTTTCCTGCTCGCCATTCTGTGCGTTGTGGGATGTATGGTCGGGCTCACGGTTCTGCTGGGCTGGCATTTGGGAATGGACGTGACGGTAAAGGGGCAGGGTCACATGCAGCCAACCTCACGAGAAATCGTCAAGTCTCGACGGCCCGGTTTGATCAAGACCGTTCTTGTAAATCACGGGCAGGACGTCACAAAGGGCACTCTATTGCTGACCCTGGATGACACCGACCTGCGCAATGAACTGGAGCAGATTGAGAATGAACTGAAACTGAATGAGATTCGGCGTGCCGCTTTGCCGATAGAATTGGGCCGCGAAAGGGCGATCATTGAAATGGATATTGCGAGAGCTGAAACTGAACGGGACACCGAGAAATTACACATGGAAAGAGCACGTGTTGAGTTCGAATTCTATCACTCAGTATTGCCCTTCCACAAACATGAAGATTTCGAACACCCAATCGATAAGCTTATCCCAATGCGAGAGCACAAAATAAAACTACAAAAGGCCAATGTAGAAATCGAGCACGCCAAACGACGCCTGGCCGCGCTTGATAGTCGTAAACAGGAATTGAATGAATTGAAACAGATATACCGCAACCTTCGGGTTCGGTATCGTCTCCTGAAGACGCATCTGGAGCAGATGAATATCCACGCGCCCGTCTCCGGGACCGTGTTAACCCGTGACCTGGACAAAAGGGTAGGGGATCACGTCACGGCAGGCGAGGCTGTATTAGAACTGGCGGAATTGAGTGGGTGGCAGGCGTTGGTGATGATACAGGAAGTAGATATTCCAAAGATCAAGATTGGACAAATTGCCCGTTTATACATAGACGCTTTCCCACATATGCAGTATAAGGTTTTCGAGGGCACTGTAACTGATGTTCCGAGAAAACCTGAACCAACGACGCCCATGGGCGCAGGTGTTTCGCCGACAAATACCGCGAGTGCTCGTTATCCGATAAAGGTGCAAGTTGAGGATCCAGTAGTTACAGATGGTACGAAGACCTATTCGCTCGCTTATGGTATGGGAGTTGGGGCTAAGATTGTTATAGAGCGAGGCCCAATTGCGGAATTGCTTTGGAAGAAATTCCTGAAAACGATCGGTCGTATAGAGCGACCTGGGATATATCAATTAGAAACAGATGAAGCAGATAATTGAAATCATAAAACTACTACGTCCCTATTGGAAGTTTATTTCACAAACTCTCCTGGTCGGTTTGTTGATAATGTTATTGCAGATCCCTGGACCGTATATCACTAAGGTTTTAATTGACGATGTGTTTCCGCACAGAGATTTTACCCTAATGACGTTTATATTGATTTTAGGTGCTGTGCTCTCCTTGGGACTAGGTCTCACACAAACACTGAGTGCTTATTTTGCAGCTTATGTGGGTGTGAATATGAGCCTCGATTTTAAATCGCGTTTCTATTCGCACATTCAATCGTTGGATTTTAGCTTTTTTGATAATAGACAAACAGGTGAAATTTTGTCTCGTTTCAGAGATTTAGATAATTCTGTTAATAGCACTATTTCACTGGTAAATAGTCTCATAATGAATTCAATCCAGTTATTTATTTTTCCACCAATTCTACTCTACATTAATTGGAAATTGGCTTTGATTTCATTAGCTGTATTGCCCTTCGATACCCTGCTGGTTATGATCTCCAAGAAACATCTCAGTAGAGCGTCACAAAAAGTAACAGAAGCCTCGGCCGAATCTTCCGCTGTCTCATTTGAATCACTTTCCGGTATTCGTACCGTTCAGGCATTGGGGTTGGAGACTGCTTTTTATCATAAAATGAGAGATGTATTTACTAAGGTTTCAAAATTACGTGTTCGATCAACACACTTGAGTGGTGGATTCAGCTATATCGGAACATTCATAACGACCGCTGGAACGTTGGCCTATGGTTGGTATGGATGGACTCAGGTATTAAAGGGTGAACTCTCCCTGGGTTCTTACATGGCCTTCTCTGGTTATGTGGGTTATCTATATGGCCCAATTGGAAATCTGATCGGCCTCGTAGGGCAAGTTGAAATGGCCTTGGTACACATTAATCGGTTCTTTGAAATTTATAATTTGAAACCGACAGTTCAAGATCGAGAGGATTTGCCAACCTTACCGCCAGTTCAAGGTGAGATTTATTTCCACAACGTCACGTTTGCTTATCAGGATAACCAACCTGTGTTGCATCACTTAAATTTACAGATTCCTATGCATACAACGGTCGCCTTAGTGGGCAAAAGTGGGTCGGGCAAGTCGACATTGGCTAAATTGATTCCTCGATTTTATGATCCTCAAGAAGGTCACGTCTCTATTGATGGATATAATATCCGGCGTTTGCGTTTGAAATCAATTCGGCATCAAATCGGTTTTGCAATGCAAGGTAGCACGTTGTTTCAGGGAAGTATTCGAGACAATTTAACCTTTGGACAAGAAGCCTTAATGTATGATATAGAAATCGCAGCACGCATGGCCCATATTCACGATTATATCGCATCTTTACCTGACGGTTATGAAACTCTGATCGGCGAACACGGTGTACAAATGTCAGAGGGACAGAAACAACGAATTGCGTTGGCACGTGTGTTGATTATGGACACACCAATTCTGATTTTAGACGAACCGACTGCAGCATTAGATATGGATTCGGAATACCATATCCAAGAGGCACTAAAAACAGTGAAAGAGGGCAGGACCACCATTATCATTGCACACCGATTATCGACCATTCAAAAAGCTGATAAGATTGTGGTATTGGATGAAGGTCAATTGGTTGAGGAAGGTACGCACGAGCAACTAATCACCCAGGAGGGGGCTTATGCCCAATTGTATGAGCGAACTGCGAGCATGTGACAATCAATCCCCGTGCTGATTTATCAAATGGGCAACTATCGAGAGACTGCAAGACACATGTCGTCAGAACGGACGACATTGTGCCAAATGGTACCGGACGAGTGGATAGACGAATGAACGAAAAAAAGACTGAAACGCATGAAGCGTCGGGATCTGATGTCACGCAACAACAAGGACCGGCGTGGTCGATTGGACGTGTATTGTCTTGGCTGGTTCTCTACGTTTTAATGAGCTTTTTCGTTGGAGCAATGTCTGGATTCCTAATAACGTACTTTAATCAAGCCATCGGTTGGGGCTTAGGATCCCAAGATATCGTCATGCTTCTGCAAACTTACATCTTCCTGACCACTGTATTAGTCTCAATTGCGTTTCTTAAATGGCAATGTAAAAAAGTGGATTTATCGATTCGAGAATTGTGGGGAATCCAGGTTCATGGCGTTGGATACGTCATTCTTGCCATAGTTTCCGGGGTCCTGATCTCTCTGTTGTGGAACTGGAAGATGTTAAACATCGACAATTTACCCGCCAAACTGACTTACGCGATCTTTGGTTTTCAATTGATAGTTCGCGGTCTCGTTGTTCCATTTCAAGAAGAGTTGTACTTTCGCGGCATCCTTTATAGAACTCTCCGTAAGCGATGTAGTTGTACAATTTCAAGTCTATCTTCGACCACTATCTTTCTAGCATACCACGTCCAATACTCGTTGGATCCTGCGAGTCTCTTCGTTGTATTTCTATTTGGTATGTTGGCGGCGTTCCTTGTAGAACGAACGGACTCGCTCACATCCAGCTTTTTTTGTCACTCAATAGTAAATGTGATCCACGTCGTTATGTTTCAATATGCAAGTTACTTGCTATTGTAATCAGAGGTCCCCTTCAATTCTTGAGAAAGGAGCGTAACTATGTCGTCTAATTTCGCTACTGCCGAACCGGATGCAACGTACGTGGCGCCTCCGAGCTCTCAGCAAGAGAACGCAGAGGAGGAAGCGGTAGGAATTGCACCACATCTTGGCCCTGCTATTGGATATTTCAGCGATGTTGCGTGGGGAACCGGAGGTGGCGCTTTGGGAGGCGCTCTTACCGGAGGTGGCGTAGTTGGGGTCGTGGGAGGGGCTATCGTAGGCGCCAATGTCGGTTCCCTTCAGGGAGTCATCAATAACTGCGCGAGTTGCCACACCCAGTACCCGCCCAAGCCGCACCCGGTGCCAGAAGTACAGACACAGGACGACGATAAAGAAAAGAAGAAAAAGTAGGCTACACTTACAGCTCAAGTGAAGCCGCGAAAGCAGTCGCGATTCTGACTGCTTTGTCATCCGCCGTCTTTGGACATATCGATTTCGCAAGATTAGATGCGGGTCCTCTGGTTATTGGGTGCTTGATGCTTGCCAGAATGCAAGACTGGTAAGTGTGGAGCACCCAAACTTTGTACTCTGATGCTCGGGCCTGATGGCAGGACCGGCGTCAACGACATCTTGCTCATGGTCGAAACTGCTGTGTGCAATCGCCGCGAAAACGTGAACGTCATGGACGCGTTGTCATAGTTGACAAAAGGTGAGTTTTATTTATTTATTGTGGAGACAGGTAATGCAATACAAAATCGCACTCAAGATGATCCAGGACGTCGTGCAACGCAAGGACGACGCCAATGACGAAGAGACGTTTGTGGACGGTGGCAGAGACGTAGAGGAGGTTGTCGAAAAACCCGATGCGAAAATTTTCGCAGACGACTTCCTGAGGGATAGAAAAAGATGAAAACAGGGCCGACTAAACGAAATGGAGTGACCGCATTACGCTGGATATGTGGATTCGCGTAATCATTAGTAAGGATACACAATGAAGCTGCTTTATATCGTGTTCTTGGTCAGTTTCGCCACCCCCACCTGGGCTGATGAGGAAGTTAATATCCGTGCTTGGCGTAGTCCTGACCGTTTGGAGCGTTGGACGAGAATTAGCCAGAATATGTCTCTGCACAACATGTTATGTATTGGTGCTAGAGATGTATCGTTTAGAGAGGAATCCCTGGCCGGAGCCATATAAACAGATCTTGTCAAAAATGGCCCACCGATATGATGAGATGGTAAGGGCAATAGAAACTGGTGAACCTATCATCATTCCTGAAATTGCCGAGGGTGATTGTGGGGAAATAAACGCCCAATTGTACGAGTTGATTTCCTGGCAAAACGACCCGCGATTTATTCCATTTCAAATCAACTATTTTGGAGGGATCGCTACACGGGGATTAGCGAATATTGGAGAGCCTGCGTTTGAGCCAATCATTGAAGCATTAGAGAATGATAAGAGTTACGCTATTGTGACTCTCCGATATATGATGGAAGACGAGAATGGCTTTCTAAGAAATGATCCAGCAAAGCAAGCGAAAGTGCGAAGGCTGTTGATGAGCGCCACCAGGGGCAAACGGTACAAGAATCACGCTATGCGGGCATTACGTTATTTTCCACACCCTGAAACGACCGCTTTTCTAGAAGGCGTGATTAACATAGATCGCTCTATGCAGCGAGGCTTCGACGCACACAGTGTGAAATTGGCGCGAGAATCTTTAAATCACTTATTGACCAACTGATCTCTGGGCCGTTGAAATTACTGCTCCAATAACACCCAGGGCGCAAATGAGTCCTGGGCTTGTTGTTATGTCAATGATCGGTGTAAAGGCGCCGCCCATGATCGGCGTAATGGAGCCACCTGGAAATGGCGAATTTGGGCTGGGGTGAATTCGCGCAAATTCGCGTTATTCGTAGTGAATCAACCCGTTTTCGGACGGGAGTGGCATAAGGTATGAACTACCGCGCCTCGCTGACCTCGCCTACCCTCCCAGCCGATCCAGAACATTACGCGTGATCCGCGCGACGGGGCCGTCGTCCCGGTAGAGGCCGTGCGACCACTCCATGGTTGCCGCCGTGAAGACGGTCCCCCTGAACTCGGTCTCGTTGACGGCGATGGTCGCGTAGAACCGGTCGTAGTGGATGCCCAGGTCCGCGTTGAATCCGTGGTCTTCGGCGTCTCCGATGGCGATGATTCGATAGTGCGGGCTGATCCCGTCGATGCCGGTGAAAGTTGGCTTTCCTTCCCTGAACTCGACGTCGCCGCCGTCGCATTCCACGCCGACGATCGAGTCCTCGCGCCCGAACTCGTCACCCTGCTTCAAACCGGTCCCCTCGAACGCCCAGTGGTCGGGCCGGCTCACGCGGAAGAATCCGTACTCCCCGCTTGTGGGCGCGATAAACACCCCGGGCGTCCGGGTCTTCGCGTGGACGGCGGCCGAATAGGAAACCCCGATGGTACGCTGCCGAAGGTTGTCGATCCCGCGGAGCAGAGATGTATGCGGGTCATCAGGTGTGCCCAGCGGGTGTTTTTTATACCGGGTCTTGGCGCAATAGAGCTGGCGCCCGTTGCCCCTTGTCTCCACAAGGTGCGAAAACGAGTTACCCGCCAGCACGATCAGGTTCCCGCCGCGGGCCACGAACCGCTGAAGCTGCTCGCACTCCTCCCGGCTGGTATACTCGCCGTGTCCGATCCTCAGGTGTGCCGCATAGTTGTCGAGAAGGTCCGGTTCACGGTCGTGGTCCGCGTTGATACAATAGTCCACGGAATACCCCTCGGCGTCCAGCCAGGAGGTGATGAACTGGTCCCAGGCGTAGAATCCGCCCATGATATCAGGCTGCAGCGGACGCTCGAACGTCACCAGGTCGCTGTGGGTTCGGTCGGTGGAAAGGTAGTGGAAGAGGCTCTTGCCGCCCACCGGGTTGTACGCGGCATAGGTATTGGTCTCGATGGTCAGAAGCATGGGGGCTGAGGGAACGCGAGGACGAACCACGAACAGGATTTCGCGGACTCCCTGGGCGGTGGGAAAACTGGCAATATAGACCCCGCTCTTCCAGTCGTGCGGGACGCGGAACGTCACCGTGGCGGCCCAGTCGAATCCGTCGCGATACCCGAATTCCGGGATCGGAGGAAGCCGGCCGCGCAGGTTGGTAATCTCCTTGACGAGCCGCCGCCGCGCGCCTTCGTGGTACACGAACACGTCGTAGTACGATCTGGAGTTCGAGATGTGAAAGGTGACTTCCTCTCCCTGAAACACGCTCATGGGAGTGGCGTACCCGCCCTCCTTCAGCTTCCAGTACCGCGTCGCGTCCTGTTCGTAGTGGGCGAAAATGTGTTCGCGTTTCATGGGAACTCCGTAGGATATGGGAGGCTTTAAAGGTCGCCTAACCGCGGTGAGAGGGTAGACGTGAGACGGTTGATGAAAGCGGTGAGACGTGAGACGCAAGACGGTAGAAGATGCCTTTGCCCGATTGGTTGTTCCTTTTTGCCTCTGGCAAGATATGAAACCGCACAGGGCAGACAATCTCTCACGTCTCACGTCTACCCGTTCTTCAGGCACTCATTTCCTCTCCCCTCTTCCGTCTCCCGTCTCACCGCCTTAGGGTGGGGGCCTGGGGAGGTCCGCGCAACTCGCTGGTAGATTTCGGAAGGCCGTACCAGTTTCCACAGAAGCGCGGAGGTCCTCTACCGTCTACCCTCTTACGTCTACCCAAGGGGCGAGGGGTCGGGGGAGGTTTGCCTGAAAGCTGATCGCTGTTTTTCGACTTGGGAAACACGACCGGCCTTCGTATCTTAACAGCCCGTTAAGGGCGTATTCTTCCGCGGTTTTGTGCAAGTCAACCTTCAACAAGGAGATCATCGATGAAACGGATGACCATTCGTTCGCTTATCCTTGCGGTGGCCGGGTTTGCAATCACCGGGCCCGGTCATTCAGGTACGCTTGATGACGTACGGGCAAGAGGACACCTTCAATGCGGTATCAATACAGGGTTGGCGGGCTTTGCCTTTACAGACGATCAGGGGAACTGGAGAGGATTTGACGTCGCGCTTTGTAAAGGTGTTGCGGCAGCGGTATTTGGCGACGCATCAAAGGTCAAATACACCAACCTGACTGGAAAGACCCGCTTTGAGGCGCTCAAAGCCGGTGAAATCGACATCCTTTCCAGAAACACCACGTGGACGTACAGTCGGGACGTCGATCTCAAACTGACCTTTCTGGGCGTGAGTTTCTACGACGGACAGGGGTTCATGGTTCCTGCATCGTTAGGCGTCTCCAGCGCAACCGAACTTAATGGTGCGTCGGTGTGTATCCAGACCGGAACGACGACGGAACTGAACCTGGCCGACTATTTCCGTCGCAACGATATGAAATACGAGCCTGTTCCAATCGAATCGAATGAAGAAGCACGTCAGAATTACCTGAGCGGACGATGCGACGTCTATACGACGGACCGCTCGGGACTTGCCGCAACGCGCGCAGCCCTGGACAATCCGGATGACCATGTCGTTCTGCCGGAAATCGTATCCAAAGAACCCCTGGGGCCACTCGTTCGACACGGCGATGATGAATGGGGTGACGTGGTTCGCTGGGTACTGAACGTTATGATCATCGCCGAAGAAAAGGGGATCAGTTCAGAAAATGTCGCTGAAATGGCCGGTCAATCGAGCAAAGACGCGGAAATCAACAGAATGCTCGGTACCGAAGGCGAATACGGCGCCATGCTCGGACTGAGCGCCGACTGGGTTGTCAACGTCATTTCTTCGGTTGGCAACTACGGCCAGGTATTCGAACGATACCTCGGCGTGAAAACCGACATTGGACTTGAACGAGGCGTGAATGCTCTGTGGACCGATGGCGGCTTGCTGTACGCCCCTCCGTACCGATAAGTTAAAGGAAGAAGATGGCGCATGCAATCTGCAAGCGCCATCATAGTTCGAGCCCCGACTGAGACAATTCAACGACGGGTTTTCCGTGTGAGTTATGCTGCGAAATCTCTGGCGTGAAAAAAAGTCCCGGCAACTGATCATTCAGATCACTGCGATCATCGCCGTACTGTCGCTGCTCGGTTTCTTCGCTCGAAACGCGCTCAACAATCTCGAACTGATTGGCAGAGACGTCAATTACGCATTTCTGTTTACGCCGTCCAACTACGACATCAATCAACATCTGATCGAATACGACTCGCGCAGCACACATCTCCGAGCGACCATTGTCGGTGTCATCAATACGGCATTGGTCGCTTTTTTTGGTATCGTACTCGCAACCTTTATTGGATTTACCGCGGGTGTCGCGCGCCTGTCCTCGAACTTTCTGGTCAACAGGATTTCATACGGTTTTGTTGAATTCAGCCGTAATGTTCCGGTTCTGCTGTGGATACTATTGTGTCATGGGGTAATTGTTCACAACCTGCCCCACCCAAGGCAGGCCCTGTCGGCGTACGATATGTTCTTTCTGTCAAACCGCGGCGTCTATTCGCCGAAACCAATCTTCGAACCTGCATTCTGGGGTGTCATTGCGGCGCTGATCGTTGCTGTTGCCGGCGCCTGTTACTTTTACCTGTTCGCAAAGCAAAAGCAGGAACTGACCGGACAACAGGTTCCCGTGTACTGGACGAACGTCTCATCGATCATCGCGCTTCCGCTGCTGGCGTTCTGGCTTCTCGGGTTTCCGGTTGAATTCGAATTCCCTGTGTTTAAAAGGTTCAACTTTGAAGGCGGGTTGGTCCTGAGTCCGGAGTTTCTCGCGTTAACACTTGCGCTCGGGGTTTATACCGGGGCTTTCATCGCTGAAATCGTCAGATCGGGAATCCTGGCCGTCAGTCACGGCCAGACCGAAGCCGCTTACGCGCTGGGCATCAAACCGAATTTCACCATGCGGCTGATCATATTGCCGCAAGCGCTGCGGATTATCGTCCCGCCTCTGATCAGCCAGTATCTCAATTTAACCAAGAATTCATCTCTTGCCATCGCGGTCGGATACATGGATATCGTGGCGACGATCGGTGGTATTTCGCTGAATCAGACGGGCCGTGCATTGGAATGCATGTCCATTGTTCTGGCTATCTATCTTACCATCTCACTATCGATATCCGCGTTTATGAACTGGTACAACAGGAAAATCGCACTGGTGGAGCGATGAACCGATGACGCAGCGTTCACCCGAGCAGGATATGCATCGAGAATTACCGCCACCGAGGACCCAGGTTGGTGTCGTCGGCTGGATTCGAGGAAATCTACTCTCAAGCCCGACCGATATCGTCCTGACAGTGCTGTCCGTCTACCTGCTGTACGAAATTATCCCGCCCATTGCCAATTGGATGTTCTTCGACGCGGTATTTGCGGACGTCGAACACCGAAGAGAATGCCGGGAAATCGCAGGGGGCGCCTGCTGGGCGGTTGTGTGGAAACGATTCGATCAGTTTATGTACGGATTCTATCCGGTTCATTTGCGCTGGCGAGTCAATCTGACGTTCGTGTTGCTTTTCGTCGCCCTGATCCCGCTACTGTATGACCGCGTCAAGGGGCGCAGGGTTCTGCTCCGGTTTACGTTAATCTATCCCTTCTTCGCGTTCTTTATGCTGTGGGGAGGATGGTTTGGACTGGAGCAGGTCGAGTCATCCAAATTCGGCGGTTTCCTGCTGACAGTGCTGATCGGCGTCACAGGAATTGTCGTTTCCCTTCCACTTGGCGTTGCACTTTCGCTGGGACGTCACTCGTCAATGCCGGTCGTCAGAACGCTCAGCATCTGGTACATCGAATTTATCCGCGGGGTTCCGCTGATCTCATTGCTGTTCGTCGCTTCAACGCTTTTGAATTACTTCATGCCGCCCGGCACATACTTCGATCTGTTGCTTCGCGTCATCATTATCGTGATCATATTTTCGTCTGCATACCTCGCCGAAGTCGTTCGAGGCGGCCTGGCGGCAATTCCGCAGGGGCAGTTCGAAGCAGCCGATGCGCTGGGTCTGAGCTATGCGAAAGGCATCCGGTTGATCATATTGCCTCAAGCACTGAAAATCTCCATACCGGGAATCATGAACACCTTTATCGGACTGTATAAGGATACGACCCTGGTCATCGTCGTCGGCCTCCTCGATCCTCTCGGAATCGGCCGCGCAGCGCTCGCCGACTCAAAATGGCAGGGATTGTCGACTGAACTGTACATATTCGTTGCGCTGGGTTTCTTCATCTCATGTTTTGCCATGTCGCGGTATTCGCTCTACCTCGAACGCAAACTGGATACCGGACACAAGGACGATTAGAGGATCCTCAAATGACTATTGACGCCAAAGACACAGCCGTCAGCGAACGCGACGACCGGATCGCGATCGAAATTACAGACATGCACAAGTGGTTCGGCAGGTTCCAGGTCCTGAAAGACATCAATCTCACCGTCGAACGCGGAGAAAGAATCGTTATCTGCGGTCCCTCCGGCTCCGGCAAATCAACGCTGATTCGCTGTATCAACCACCTGGAGGAACATCAACGCGGGAACATCACGGTTGATGGAATATCGCTGACCGACAATCTGAAGAATATCGCGGAAATCCGGCGGGAGGTCGGCATGGTGTTTCAGCAGTTCAATCTGTTTCCACATCTGACCGTCCTGCAAAACTGCACACTGGCGCCAATCTGGGCGAGAAAGTTGCCCAGGCAGGAGGCTGAAGAAACCGCGATGCGGTATCTGGAGAGGGTACGAATTCCGGAACAGGCGTCGAAGTACCCCGGTCAGCTGTCGGGCGGTCAACAGCAACGCGTCGCAATCGCTCGCAGCTTGTGCATGAACCCGAAAATCATGTTATTCGACGAACCGACTTCGGCACTGGACCCGGAGATGATCAAAGAAGTACTCGACGTGATGATTGAGCTCGCACAAAGCGGCATGACGATGCTGGTGGTCACGCACGAAATGGGATTTGCAAAAACCGTCGCCAATCGCGTCATTTTCATGGACGAAGGGCGAATTGTCGAAGAGAACAGTCCGGACGAATTTTTCGAGAATCCAAAAAACGACCGGACGAAGCTGTTTCTCAGTCAGATTCTGGCGCAATAGTAGAAAACCGGTGAGACGTAAGACGGGAGACGGGAGATGATATCCTTGCCCGATTGGCTCGTCCGTTATGCCTCCGGCAAGAATTGATACCGCACGGGGCAATAGAACCGGTGAGAGGGTAGAGGGGAGACGGTAGATGACATCCATGCCCGATTGGTTCTGCCTCTATGCCTCCGGCAAGAGACGATACCGGACAGGCATTCACATCCTCTCCCGTCTTACGTCTAACGTCTCACCGCCTTTAGGGCACTGATGTCCTCTCCCGTCTAACGTCTACCGTCTTACCCGGGGGTGTGTGAGGCCGGGGTACAAGAATTCGGCGGCCCGTGCCGGACCGCCGATGAAAACGACTTCAGCCTCAACCTGTTGTTCCGTTCCACCCAGCGTCACCCGATATCTTCCGGCGCGACGAGCGCGGCCATCATCTCCGCTTCCGCGACCAGATCCTCACCCACGAACGCCCTGCCGGCCACGCGGCACACGCTACGCCGTTTCCGCAACACCTCCACCTCGAGCCGCAACTGATCGCCCGGCGTCACCGGACGTCTGAACCGGGCCTTGTCGATGCCCATGAACATCGGTATCAGGCCGGACGCTTCTCCCATCAATACGCCGGCGGTCTGAGCGAGCGCTTCCACAATCAACACGCCCGGCATCACGGGCCGCCCCGGGAAATGGCCGGCGAAGAACGGCTCGTTGGCGGTCACGTTCTTCAGCCCCACCACCCTGCGGTCCGGTTCCAGCTCCAGGATCCGGTCCACCAGAAGAAACGGGTACCGATGCGGCAGGATTCTTTGTATCGCTTCGAGGTCCAGCACAGCCGGTTCTCCTCTCTTCTTCCTGCCTCCGGACAAACCGGAACCTATCGGATCGGACCCGGACCCTGTCTCTGCTCGTCGCCTTCCTCCAGGTCTTTATTCAACTCGTCCAGTACCTTCTCCGTCAGATCGTAGTCTTCGTTGAAATAAACCACGGAAGCCGCATTCAGCACAAAATCGTAACCGTTTTCCTTGGACACCCGGGAAATCACCTCGTTGACGCGTTTCAGCAACGGCGCAAGCAATTCCTGCTGCTTCAGCGCCAGCTTACCCCGCTCGGGATCGGTAATCTGGGCAAGAAACCGCTGCAATTCCTCCTCCTGTCGCTTCAGCGCCTGCTCCTCTTCCCGCCGTCGGTTCTCCATGTACATCACCTTCTGGCGTTCAAAGGTGGTCTGCTTCTTTCTCAATGCGCTCTCGAGCTTTTTGAGTTCCTTCTGCAGTTCCCCTTCATACTGGTTGTATTCTCTTTCGGCCTCCTGGAACGGCTTGTATTTCGTCCGAATCTCGTTCGGATCGAAATAACCGATCTTCGCCTGTGCCCAGGCCGCGGACGCCACGACCAGACAGGCCATCAGGCCGCATAAGGAAACCAGGAAGCGGTGTCTGAAGTCCATATTGAATCTCCCTCCTGCGTTTGAAAGCTGTCTTAGAAAAACTGCGGACCGAACTGGAAATGGGTTACCATCTGTGGCTTCTGGCCGTCTACGCGCCGCCTGTCAAAACCCCAGGCGAAGTCGAATCCCATAATACCGACAACAGGGGCAATCATTCGAAATCCGACGCCCATCGACCGCCTCAGATCGAAGATACTCGCTTCCGAGATGCTGTCCCACGCATTGCCCGCGTCCGCGAACGCGAGGGCGTAGAACTGCTGTTTCACGATGGGCAGGGTGAGTTCAAGGTTGAAGAGCAGTTGAGAGTTCCCTCCGTCCGGAACGCCGCTAACGCGCGGACCCAGCGATTGCTCGGGATACCCGCGCACCATGGTACCCTCGAAGATGTTCACGCCCCCCGGCGTGAAACGTTCATTGAACGGCACGTCGGAATTGTTGTACGGCCTCACGAGACCGAGGGTCGTTTTCAGGCCCAGCGCGACACGCCAGGCCACGGGGAAATAGAAGCTGGTGATGAAATCGTGTTTCAGAAAATCCGTATTGCCGCCCAGCGGACCGCCGGCAAACGTCGGCGAGTAGGAAAATACGGAACCGCTGGTGGGGAAAACCGGCAGGTCCCGGCTGTTGCGCGTGAAGTTCAGGTTCACGCTGCTTGTGACGTTGTCGCGGAAGGATGATTCGGCGCTCTGGTCGAAATCTTCGGCGAAATTCCGGAATTCAACCTGCTGGATCCGGTACCCGATGGAAACCCGTGAGAAATCGGGCCAGGCCAGACGGCGTCCGATATTGGTAACGGCGCCCTGCCGGCGTTCGTCGAAGCCACTGTAAAACCGCCGCGTGGTTCTGAAGATCAGACCCTGAAGGCTGGTCGGCGTGTTCATCAGCCACGGCTCCGTGAACCCGGCCCGGAACGACTGCCGCCTGTCTCCGAACTCCAGCTGAAATTCCAGCTGCTGCCCGTTGCCCATAAAATTCGGGACCTGCAGCGCGACGGTTCCCAGCAGGCCGTCGTACTGGCTGTAGCCCGCGCCTACGGACGCCGTGCCCGTGGATTTCTCCTCCACAGCGAAAATGACATCCAGCTCGGATGACTCCTCAACGGGTTTCAGTTCCGGCGCCACGTTGCTGAAATAGTTCAGCTGTTGAATATTCCTCATGCTCCGCTCAATGCCGGACCTTCGAAAGGTCTGGCCCGGGCGCAACCAGAGCTCCCTGCGGATCACCCTGTCTTTTGTCTTCGTATTTCCCGAAATGGTAATCTGCCGGATCTTCCACGGCTTGTTTTCCACAATGTCGAAGTGCACGTTGATCGTGTGCGGCGCCTCCGCCTGTCTTTCCTGGACCGCGACCGAAGCCGTGATATAACCGATATCGCTGTACAGATTCTGTATTTCCTCCTGGGATTTGTCCTTGAGCTCGGAACTGTAGACGTTCCCCGCCTTTGCGACGATCATCCTGTCGATGCCCGCGTCCCTGACGCGTTCGTTGCCGTCCCAGGTAATCTCCCCGAACCGGTGCAGGGGTCCCTCATCCAGATAAAGGTCGATAAAGAGATTCGCCTTCGCGTCGTCGTAATACAGGCTGTCGCGCAGAATCTCCGCGTTACGATATCCGTTCGACTGGTAGAACGCCAGCAGCGCCTGCTTGTCTTCCTGGTAGGTGTCTTCCGCGAACTTGTTCCGGCGCAGAATTCCCCCGACCTGTTTGGTCTCCTTCATCGCCTTGCGGAGTTTCTTGCCTTCGAACGCCTGATTGCCGAAGAACTGAATGCGGCGCAGCTTCACCTTGCGCCCTTCGTTCACGGTGAACGTGAGCAGCACCTGGCCTTCTTCATTCAGGTCGCCCTGCTTCCCCTCGACCCGGGCAAGGAGGTATCCCTCTTCCTTGTAAAGGTCGACGATCTTGTTTTCCGCGCGTCTGACCTCATGCGGCGACAGCCACTGTTTCTCAATGAAGGCGAGCGTCTTCTTCAGTTTCTTGGATTTGATTCCCTTGTTGCCTTCGAAACTGACGTCTTCCAGCTTGGGATGTTCTTTCACGACGATCACAACGGCCACGCCTTCGTCCACGTTCGGGTCGGCGTAGACCTGGATATCCGAAAATATATTCAATCGGTGGAGATTGCGAATCACGCGCGGCGGGTCGTCCGGCAACAGGAGGCGCTGTCCTTCCGCCAGCCCGGAGGAAAACCTGATCAGCGATGCTTCGGTGATCCGATTGCCCTCGACCCTGATCTCGGTAATGACGGGCGCCTGCTGCGCCGCGGCCATCCCGGGAGACGCAAAGTCAAGCAGCAACAGGACGATTCCTATTAAGATACCCAACAAACCAGTTCGCCTCCGGAACGCCAGACTGGAAAATTCAGAGAAATTCAACCCGGGCCCACATCGAACAAACGCTCCGTCAACCCAAAAGTTCCTGCCATCACGATAAGCAGTGGTCAGTGGTCAGTTAAAGGCGGTGAGAGGGTAGACGTTAGACGTGAGATGATATGATTGCGCCGTGCGGTTTCATTGCTTGCCAAAGGCATATAGGAACATCCAGTCAGGCAATGACGTCTTCTACCGTCTCCCGTCTCCCGTCTCACCGATTTCAGGCGCCCTCACCTCCCGGCCCCGTAAAGGCAGTGGTCAGTGGTCAGTGAGAGCAGTCGTCAGCTTCCATTTGTACCCTGGAGCGGCAAATGGGCGACGTCCAGGCCCCACCAGAGGAGGGTATGAGGATCTAGAGTACAGGGTGTTCTCTGTAATATATCCACTGTTCCGTACCGCAAAATTGGGCCCGGTCGTACGTCCGGACCCAATTGGTCATGATCGCAGTGAAACGAGCGAAAATCACAGTACACGCCCACGCGACAGGCGCCCTTTCATTCCTCCGAAACACGGTCCATCACTTCCCGTTCGGCGTTCGCGGCAACCGCGTTGGCATCCACAAACTGGAGCCCGTCACCCTTCTTGCTGATGCGCACCTCGCTCCCGGCGGTGAACGTGCCCTGCAGTATCTCTTCCGCCATGGGATCTTCCACCAGCTTCTGAATGGTGCGCTTCAGCTGACGCGCGCCATAAGTGGGGTCGTACCCCTTTTCCGCCAGCAGCGCCTTGGCCCCCGGCGTGAGGCTGATGCCGATCTCCCGTTCTTTGAGGCGATCGAATATCTCCGCGATTTCGAGGTCGACAATCTGGATGATCTCTTTCCGTTCGAGGGGATTGAAGACCACCATTTCGTCGAGCCGGTTCAAAAACTCGGGATTGAACGTTTTCTTGAGTTCCTCCTCAACGCGCTCCACCATCTTTTCGCGGATGCTCTTCTTGTCGGACCGTTTGAATCCGAGCCCTCCGGCGTTGGCCAGGTCGCGCGTGCCGAGATTGGACGTCATGATCAATATTGTATTCTTGAAATTGACTTTCCGGCCGAAGCTGTCGGTCAGACGCCCCTCGTCCAGGACCTGCAGGAGCAGGTTGAACACGTCAGGATGGGCTTTTTCAATCTCGTCGAGCAGAACCACCGAATAGGGCTTTCTGCGCACCTTTTCGGTCAGCTGACCGCCCTCGTCGTATCCAACGTATCCCGGCGGCGCTCCGATCAGCCGGGATACCGCGAACTTCTCCATATACTCCGACATATCCACCGTAATGAGCGCTTCCTCGTCATCGAACAGGTACCGGGCGAGCGCCTGCGCCAGATAGGTCTTGCCCACGCCCGTGGGACCCAGAAAGAGAAACGTGCCGATGGGTCGATTCGGGTCTTTCAGCCCCGCCCGCGTCCGGCGGATGGAACGGCAGACCGTATCGACCGCTTCGTCCTGGCCGACCACCCGGCTCTTCACCTTCTCTCCCATGCGGAGCAGCTTCTCCGATTCCTCCTGCGCCAGGCGGAACGCGGGAATGCCCGTCATGCTGGAAATCACTTCCGCGATATCCTGCTCGGTCACCTCCACCACTTCGTCGCGGACCTTCTGCTCCCATTCCTGGCGCATCTCGTCGACCTGTTCCTTCAACTTCCGCTCCTGGTCTCTGAGCTTGGCCGCCTCTTCGAACTGCTGGCTGTTCGCAGCCGCGTTCTTCTGCCGCGTAATGTCCTCGATTTCGAGTTCGAGCGTCTTGATCTCTTCGGGCGGATTCAACCGGCCGAGTCGTACGCGGGAACCGGTTTCGTCGATTACGTCGATCGCCTTATCAGGCAGATGCCGGTCGCTGATATAACGGTCGGCCATGCGAACGGCGTTCTCAACCGCGTCCTCCGTATACGTTACCAGATGGTGAGCCTCGAATTTCTCCTTCAGGCCATTGAGAATATCAATGGCGTCGTCCACCGACGGCGAATCGACCAGGATGGTCTGAAACCGGCGTTCCAGCGCGCCGTCCTTTTCGATGTATTTGCGGTATTCGTCCAGCGTGGTGGCGCCGATGCACTGAAGTTCGCCCCGCGAAAACGCCGGCTTGAACATGTTGGAGGCGTCCAGCGTCCCCTCGGCGCTCCCGGCGCCCACGATGGTATGCAGCTCGTCGATGAAGATAATGACTTCCTGGCTCTGCTGGAGCTCGTTCATGACCGCCTTGATGCGCTCTTCGAACTGACCGCGGTACTTGGTTCCCGCGACCATGCCGCCCATATCCAGCGTAACCATGCGTTTGTCCGCCAGCAGCTGGGGCACGCGGCGTTCCACGATGCGCTGGGCGAGGCCTTCGACGATCGCCGTTTTCCCCACCCCCGGCTCTCCGATAAGCACCGGGTTGTTCTTCTTGCGCCGGCTGAGCACCTGAGACACCCGTTCAATCTCCCGCTCCCTGCCAATGACCGGATCCAGCTTGCCCTCGCGCGCCAGTTCGGTCAGGTCGCGGCCGAAATGATCCAGATACGGGGTCTTGCTCTTCTTCTTTTCGCGTTTACCCGTCGGTTTCCCCTGCAAAACAGCAATCACCTCCTCCTTCACGGTCTTGTAGTCGACGCCAAATCCCACCAGTATCTGGGCGGCAATCGTCTCTTTGTCCTTCACGAGCGCCACCAGCAGATGACAGGTTCGAACGTACTGGCTCTTCATCTCTTTGGCTTCGGAGGCCGCGATTTCGAGAATCTGCTTTGCCCTCGGCGTGAAGGGCACGTCGCCCATGGTCATCGACCCGCCGGAATACGCGACATAGTCGTCGATCGACTGTTTGATCTTGTCCAGGTTCAATCCCAGATTCAACATCACGTTAACGGCCGATCCCTTTCCCTCCCGGATGATGCCAAGCAACAGGTGCTCGCTGCTGATGTGATTATTGCCCAGCCGGGCCGCCTCTTCACGGACCAGTCGCATCACTCGCTTCACCCGATCCGAAAACCTGCTGTTCATGGGAAATGTCTCCTCTGGGATCCTCAACTATGGCCGCAGGGCCGCCTCTCGACTGCCTGCTTCCGTCCGCGAGCCCCGGCTTCAGCCCCCGCGTCCGTCATCGACGATTCTTCCGTCTTCCATCCGAATGATCCGATCGGCCCTCGCGGCCAGCGTCTGATCGTGGGTGGCGATGACAAAGGTCTGTTTCAGGCTGCCGGCGAGCCGCCAGATCAGATCGTGCAATTCCCGGCTGTGTTCCGCGTCGAGGTTGCCCGAAGGCTCGTCCGCCAGCACCAGCTTCGGCCGCCCGACCAGCGCCCTGGCAACGGCCACGCGCTGGGATTCTCCGCCGGAGAGTTCCGAGGGCAGATGATCGCGGCGCTCGAAGAGCCCCACGGCATTCAGCAGTTTCCCGGCCGCGGTCCGCGCTTCGGAAGCGGGCCGCCCCTGGATCATCAGGGGCAGCATTACGTTTTCTTCCGCCGTAAAGTCGTTCAGCAGATGGTGAAACTGAAAGACAAATCCTACCGACTCGTTTCGGAACCGCGCCCGTTCCGTATCCGACAGCGCAAAGACGTCGTTGCCATCGACGTGAACCGTTCCGCCGGTGGGGCGGTCCAGCCCGCCCAATATGTGGAGCAACGTACTCTTCCCGACGCCGGAAGGGCCAATCACCGCAACCACCTCGCCCTGCGCGACGGAAAGGGCGACACCCCTGAGCACCTGTATTTCGGAACGGCCGATCCGGTACCGTTTCACCAGGCCCGCAGCCTCCAGCAGGCTACGCATCGCCGTCTGTCTCCGGACGGCCTTCCTCGGGACGCATGTGAGGGAAGAGGATGACGTCCCGGATGGAACGCGCATTGGTGAGGAGCATCACGAGCCGGTCCACGCCAAAGCCCATCCCGCCCGTAGGCGGCATGCCATATTCCATTGCCCTCAGGAAATCGGCATCGAGAACCTGTGCCTCTTCATCCCCGCTCTCCCGCAGCGAGGCCTGGTGTTCGAAACGCTTGCGCTGGTCGATCGGATCGTTGAGTTCGGAAAACGCGTTGGCCGCCTCCCAACCGCAGATGAACGGCTCGAACCGTTCCGTCAGCTCCGGGTTTTCCCGGTGCCGCTTGGCCAGCGGCGACATTTCCACGGGATAATCCGTAATGAACGTGGGTTGAATCAGGTGCGGCTGTACGACCGCCTCGAAAATCTCATCCATCAGATGTCCGCGCTGCGCAGCGTTATCGACCTCGAGTCCGAGGCTTCGGCAAACCTCCCTCAACGCTTCAACCGGCGCGTCAGCCACGTGAACGTTGCCGTACTCCGCAATGGCATCCAGAAGGGTCAACCGCCGCCACGGAGGGCTGAGGTCGATCTCCGTTCCCTGATAGACAACCGTGCTCGCGCCCGTAACCGACCTGGCGACCGAAGCAAACAGCGACTCGGTCAGCGACATCATATCGTTGTAGTCGGCGTATGCCTGGTAGGCCTCCAGCATGGTGAATTCGGGATTGTGCGTGCGATCGATGCCCTCGTTACGGAAATCCCGGCTGAATTCGTAGACCCTTTCAAATCCGCCGACAATCAGGCGCTTCAGATAGAGCTCGTTCGAGATCCGCAGATAGAGCTTCATATCCAGCGCATTGTGATGCGTTGTAAACGGCCGCGCAGAGGCGCCGCCGTACAGCGGCTGCAGAACGGGCGTGTCGGCTTCCAGGAAACCCCTCGCGTCGAAAAAATCACGAATGGCCGAAAAGGTCGCCGTCCGCTTCCGGAACACGTCCTTCACTTCCGGATTCAACGTCAGGTCCAGGTAACGGCGGCGGTATCGCAGTTCAGGATCGCTGAAGGCATCGTGGACAACCTTCTCGCCGTCTATCACCTCTTCCTTGGGCACCGGCAACGGCCGCACGGCCTTGGAAAGCATTTCGAAAGCCTGCGCCTTCACCGTCATCTCGCCCGTGCGGGTCCGGAATACCGGCCCCTCGACGCCGACGAAATCTCCAATATCGAGCAATTTCCAAAGATCGAACGCCGCTTCGCCCACCGCATCCCGTCTTACGTAAATCTGAATCCTGCCCGTTTCGTCCAGGAGATCGGCAAAGGCCGACCGGCCATGGTCCCGTCTGGCCATGAGCCGCCCCGCCACCGACACGTTCCGCCCGTCCCCTTCGAGCGTCTGAAACGCCTCCCTTATCTCCCCGGAGCGATGGGTCACTTCGAACCGATACGGATAGGGCTCCACGCCCATTTCCCGTATCGACGCCAGCTTCTGCAAACGCTGGGCAACCAGTTGCGTCTCCGGGGCGGAAGACGCCCCTTCCTGAGCCAAACGGATTCCTCCCGATATCAAAAAATCACCACCAGCGCCGGGATTAACCAATCAAAATAACATAATCAATACATGTGGGCAAGTCAAGCCCTTTGCCCAGCAGGTTACGCCTCTCCCTTCTGTTCCAGAAACGCCCGCATGAAGCCGTCCAGATCCCCGTCCATCACGCCCTGAACGCCCGATGTCTCGAACCCGGTCCGGAGGTCTTTGACGAGCTGATAGGGATGGAGCACGTAGTTGCGGACCTGGCTTCCGAACTCGATCTTCTTCTTGTCCTTCTCGATCTCCGCCCTGGCCTTCTCTTCCTCCTCCCTGTAGTGCTGGTACAGCCTGGCTTTGAGGATTTTCATGGCGGAGTTCCGGTTCTTGTGCTGCGAACGTTCATTCTGACACTGAACAACGATGCCCGTAGGATGGTGCGTGATCCGTACGGCCGAGTCGGTCTTGTTCACGTGCTGCCCGCCGGCCCCGCTGGACCGGTACGTATCCACACGGATGTCCTCAGGCTGGATTTCCACCTCGATATCGCCCTCCGCCTCGGGATACACGGAGACCGACGCGAAGGACGTGTGGCGCCTGCGGCCGGAATCGAACGGTGAAAGCCGGACCAGCCGGTGGACCCCCATTTCGGATTTGAGGTATCCGTACGCGTATTCTCCCTTCATCTCGATGACCACGCTCTTGATGCCCGCCGTCTCTCCCGGAAGGAGGTCCAGCACGTCCGCCCGGAAGCCGCGGCGTTCGGCCCAACGGCTGTACATCCTCATCAGCATCTGCGCCCAGTCGGCCGATTCCGTGCCGCCGGCGCCGGGATGGATCGCGAGGATGGCATCCAGCCGATCCTCCTTATCGCCCATCATATGCCGGAATTCAAGCTCTCCAAGCGCCGCACCCAGGGCCCCGTGTTCCCGGTGAAGGTCCCGCAGCGTCTCGTCGTCCTTCTCTTCACGGGCAAGATCGTACAACTCCTCCAGCTCCGTGAGCCGCTCATCCAGCCCGCGCCACCCGCTTGCCCAATCCTTGTGGCGGTTCACTTCATCGATGGTCTGCCTGGCGCGTTCCCGATCGTCCCAGAATCCCGGACGCTCCATCGACCTTTCGAGTTCGGCGATCCGGGCCTCCCGGGATTCCAGGTCAAAGAAACCTCCGTAGATTTTCCAGCCGGTCGCGGCTTTCGGCCAACCCGGATTTCAAATCGGTAACCTGCAGATCGACAGCCATAACCGACAACTCCTTTCAGTGACAAACAGAGTCCGACCTCTGATTTATCTGAGATCGATCACTTCGACACCGCCGGGCGGCACGAATGTGAACAGATCCGGTTTCAACTTCCCGTCCACCTTCAATCGGGAGATTTCGTACGTGGTTACATCGTCGTTCAGATTCAGGTATTCCGCCCGGCGGACCAGCCAGAGCTTTCTGTCAATCCACAGGCGGATACGGGAGATATAACTCTCTTCCTCCCGGGCCGTCAATTCCACGCGGTAACAGCGCCTGCCGTCAACGCGCTCCTCTCCGGTAAGCCGCGCGTCGTAGCGCGCCTCGTACCCTCCAAGCAGAATGAGATCGAAGAGCAGCTTCTCATAACTCCTGTCGCCCGATGCCCGCTCGTAGCTGCTCAGCAGTACCTGTTCGTTCTCCGGCGTGTAGTTCCATGCGCGCTCTCCATCGGACACCACCGTCTGAACCCGCGACTCGAAGCGAAACTGGTTCGGTTTCCGGACGTACAGGCTGCCTTCCAGTTCCGTCTTCTGGTCCACGAGTTTCCAGAAGTGGCTCTTCCTGAACCGGGCGCTGATGCTCGTAAGCTTCTCATATCGCTGCTGTTGCCTGCGAATCACCTCGCGTCCGTCCATGCCCCGCGCGTCCTCGGGCGACAGAACCGCGCACGCGAAAAACAGAAATTTAAGCCAGCCGACGGTCATGCGCCTTCCCTCGCGTACACTGCCTGCCTTGACCACCCGGCGCGCACTCGGCCGCCGGGGCCCGCCCTTCGCCGTTCGACATCCGGTATTCAACCCGCATCGGGATCGTCCTCGTCGTGCCGGTCCAGATACTCGATGTCCACCAGCACGTCCCGTCCCTTGCTGCTGCCGTCCGACGGCCCGACGATTCCGGCCTGCTCCAGTTCATCGACCAGACGCGCGGCACGGGCGTACCCCACCTTCATCCGGCGCTGCAGCAGCGAGGCCGAACCCTGCTGGTGCGTAACGACCAGGCGAAGCGCCTCGTCGAACCGTTTGTCGCGGGTCCCCTCGGCAAGCATCAGTTCGTTTTCGTCCACGCCCAGATCGAGCTGTTCCAGATCCACGCCCTGTCCGCTCACCCATTCCACCAGGCGTTCGGTCTCCTCGGTTGTCATATTCGCGCCGTGAACGCGCACGGGTTCCGGTTTGCCCGCGGGCATGAACAGCATATCGCCGCGGCCAAGAAGCTTCTCGGCGCCGTTGCAGTCCAGAATGGTCCGTGAATCCACTTTCGATGCCACGCGAAACGCGATGCGCGACGGGAAGTTCGCCTTGATGGTTCCGGTGATGACGTTGACAGACGGCCGCTGCGTCGCCAGGATGAGATGGATACCCACAGCGCGGGCCATCTGCGCCAGCCGGGCCAGCGAATCCTCGATGTCCGCCGGCGCCGTCATCATCAGGTCCGCGAGTTCGTCGACCACAACCACGATATAGGGCAACTTCGCGGCAACCTCACCACGGTCTTCTTCGGTCTCCGCCTCCGCCCGCATCTTCTCCAGTTTGTCGTTGAAGTCCGTGATGTTCCGGACGTTGTACTGCGCCAGGTTTCGATAGCGGTCTTCCATCTCCGCCACCGTCCACCGCAACGCTTCGGAAGCCTTTTGAGGTTCCGTGACCACCGGCGCCAGCAGATGTGGAATGCTGTTGTAGATCGACAGTTCCAGCATCTTCGGGTCCACCATGATGAAACGGACCTCTTCGGGTCGGCACCGCATGAGGATGCTGGTGATCAGCACGTTGATGCATACCGACTTCCCGCTGCCGGTCGCGCCTGCGATCAACAGGTGGGGCATGGAAGCCAGGCTGGTGCAGACCGATTCTCCGGTGGCGGACTTGCCCAGCGCCAGCATCAGCCCGTCGTCGGCGCCTTGAAAGGCGTCGGATTCCAGAATCTCCCGCAGGAAGACGGTTGAAGGATTCGCGTTCGGCACCTCGATTCCCACCGCCGCTTTGCCCGGAATCGGCGCCTGAATACGGATACTTCGCGCCTTCATCACCAGCGCGAGGTCGTCCGAAAGATTGACAATGCGGTTCACCTTCACCCCGCGCGGCGGCTGCACTTCGTATCCGGTGATGACGGGACCCGGATTCACCTGAACCACCTTGCCTTCGATACCGAAACTGGTGAGGCTGTGTTCGAGGGTCTGCGCCCCTTCCAGCAGATCCGACCGGTCGGGCCCCTCTTCCGTTTGCGCGGGCTCGTTCAGCAGTTCCGGGTCAGGCAGCCGGTACTCGACGTCTTCGCCTCCCGGCGTATCCAACTTCCGTTTCGCCGGGGACGCCGGGGCGATTTCCACGGGGTCTGCAACGATGTCGGGATCCAGAGACGGCGCCGGTTCCGCTTCCGGTTCATCCGCATCGTCGTCGTAAACGGGAAACGGTTCGGGGGCCGTTTCTTCGGGTACGACGACGGGTTCCGGACCGGCCTCGTTCCAGGGGTCGTCCTCCTGCGGCGGCAGGACGGGCTGCGTCCGCTCCGTTTCCCGGCGCTGCGCCGGTTCCGGGAGGCGGGATGCGGCCTCGCCGTTCGCTCCGGTCCGGTCTCTCTTTGCGCGCGCCGCCCACAAGTCCGGAATCCGGGAAAAACGAAGGCCGGTCAGCAGCATGAAGAACACCAGAAACACGGCGCTCAACAGAATATACGACCCGACGAAACCCAGATAGGGAACCAGAACCCTGGACGCCAGGGTAATGCCCAGCCACCCGCCCATCAGGAACGAAAGATGGCTCTCCCCTCGCGAAGGCACACCCGTCGCGCCGCAATAAATCACCACCAGGGCCAGCAACACCAGACTGCGGGAGACCAGAGGCAGCGCGGGATGGTCTCTGAAACGGTTCCAACCCCACATCAGGACGATGACGACCAGCACGTACGCGCAATGGCCGACCGCGAACAGCAGATAGTAGGAGACCTGGCTGCCGATCCACCCCGCCATATTCACCGTCAGTTCCGGCGCACGGCCCGAATTCGGGGGATCCTGAGGGGAATGCGTAACCAGGCTTACCGCCATCAACAGCGCGACCGCGAACAGCAGAACCCCGCAGACCTGATTGACCAGATCCGGCTTGTCTTCCTGTTCGCCGAAGACTTCGTACGTTTCCTTTCTCATAAAAGGTCCACCCTTGTCTTGTCGCGTCCAGGGGGAGAAGGTATGCGTGGGCCGCTCCTGAACGACACCCGTCCGCGGGATCGGGAGCGTACCGGGATTCCGAATCGGCTTCCGGGACGCCGGCGCAGGGGATTCGCCGGTCCTGCAGGCTATGACGCTGTCACTGGAGTCCTCTCGCAAACACAACGGGGGCTCTGGTCCTAAAGATACGGCCTTCCAGCAAAGTCTCCAAAAATAAGATGTAAATGCCCGGCTTCAACAGCGCCCCGTCGTCACCCGTCCCGTCCCAGGTCACGCTTCGCCGGCTTCCGCCTTCCGCGGCATTCAGGAGCGATTTGACCGGGTGGCCGGACCTGTCGTAAACCCAGAGATTCACATCCGCGCGCGGGGCTGGAAGAAGATAGCGTATTTCCACCCGATCGTAAAACGGATTGGGCTCGGCAAGGAGCTGGACGGCGTCGATATCGCTTCCTTGCGCCACGCTGTTTTCACGGCCCGGCGTCGCACCGTCCATGTCGGTGCTCGCCAACCAGTTCTGAGGGTCATCGCCGGAACCCGACCAAGAAATCCGCTCGAGCGACCGCCCTTCCACAGGCGCCTCGACGTACGACATCCTGTCCACAACCCCGTCGGTCGCATCCCGAACGACCACGGCGTCCCCGCTGTCGTTCAGGCGGGCCCACCGCCCGGGCGCAACAACGCGAACGGTCCGATCGGGGAACCGGCTGTAGAACCCGTCAATGTCCTCGGCCACCACCAGGAACTCATCCGGCGCCAGCAGAAGGGGTTCGCGCCCGAACGTCCCACCGGAGGACGCAGCGTCGTCTGTTCGCCATGCGATGAGGTCCAGCGACTGCCCTGAACGGTTGACGAGTTCCACCCATTCCGGATCCCCTTCCTCGGGTGAAACCATGACTTCATTGACAACCACGGCGCCGGGCCCCGCGCCGCCAAGCACCGTCCAGGTCAGTTCGTTGTTCGACGGTTCCTCATCGGCATCGAACGCGATCCGGGCCACGTATTCGTGCTGTCCGGGCGGTACGATTCCGATTGGCGCCTCGATCCGGAGAATTTCCGCCGGCCCCAGGCCCGGAAAATCCCTGCGCCAACCGGAGATTCCCTCGACCGCCACCGAGAACGCCGATGCCGGCCGACGCCCCCGGTTTTCCACCGACAGGACAAAATCGCGGGACACGCCGGCCGGTACCGGAAACGGCGATTCCGATACCCTCGCCAGCGCCAGATCGTAGTCCCTGGGGCTGACGCTGTTGGCGCGCCCCGGCGTCCCTCCTTCCCATCTTGAATCCATCCAGTTATCCGGCGCGTCACCGCCCTCGGGATCGATTTTCTCTTCCGAAAAGCCAGGTCTGTTTCCCGTGGTGTAGACCATCGCGCCAACGGTATCGCCGGACGAAGAAACCAGCACGACCCGCTCCGGGGCAGAGTTGCTCAGGCCGGAACTCCCCAGCGTGGCGTCTGAGACCGTGAGGATCAATGCCGAAGCGGGCAGCGGATCGTAACGGGTAGAGTTCGCGAAATATCCGGCATCCAGAATCAGCCCGAACGCACCGGGCTGCAGCACGGACCCGCCGCCCTCGAAGACAAGCTCGTCCGCCTCGTCGCCGTCCCCGGCTCTCCACCCCGCCAGATCCACCGGTCCGTCGCCGGTATTCTGTATCTCGATATATTCGTCGTAGAACTCGCTGCCGGATGGATCGAACATCACCTCGCTGATCACCACGCGACACTCGGCCCGTCCCCAGGAAATCAGGATCGAAAGGAGCACGATGAAGCCGCCGGCAACGGAACCGTTGCAGCGAATCCACGGGGTCCGGCAGGTCGCAAACCCGATCATATCATGCCCCGCCTGCGACGGGCCGTCCATTCCGCGCCAAGGAGCAGAACGAGAACGAACAGCGGCCACGGTTTCCCCCAGAGCCGGGTCCGGTACGCCTCCGCTACCGGCTGGGGGGCCAGTTCAAGGTCGTTCAGAACCGCGTCCAGACGGTCGGGCGACGCATAGACACCGCCGCTCTGCCGGGCCAGACCCTCCAGAAGATCCCGGTTCATTCGCATGTCTTCATACTCCAGGCTGTACCGGCCCACGGTGAACCGCCCGGCGCCGCTTCCCAGGTCGACGCCGCCCATGCGGGCCCGGGCTTCAAATCCATAATCGCCCTGGGCGCCCGCTTTCAGATGCCCGCGGTACCGACCCTGGCCTTCGTCGTCCAACACCGTCTCCCGCACGCGGTCCCCGTCCACGACAGAGACCGACACGCGGGCGCCTTCCTGCGGCCGGAGCAGCTCGTTGAAGACCCGCGCGTGAAACGTGACAGGAGCACCGCTGCGATAGACCGGTTTGTCCACTTCCACCTGTACGCGGGCGACGTCCTCCCGCTTTGTCAGCCACTGTACCGAATTCGCCCAGAACGCCTTCGAGACTTCGTCGTTCCTGCCGACACCCCACATCATGAGACCGAGCCGCCAGAACGTTCTGACCGTCACGGCCATCACCTTTCCCGCGCCCGCGCGGCCCACGGCAACCAGAGGCATCTTTTCCCGGCCGGCGCGTTCGACCGGATGAAAAATCAGGGTTTCGGCATTCGGTCGCAGACCTTCATTGAGGTTGCACGCCAGAAGCGGAGGAAGATCGCTCCAGGCCTGCCGGTCCGACAAAGGGTCGTCCGAGACCCTTAGAATCGGGTGCAAGGTTCCGGACCGCGACACTTCGAGCCGGAATGACGCCTCACGATACGTACTCGCGTCCGGCGAACACAGGACCGGCAGCACCCGCGCTACGGGAGACCGCGCGTACGCCCCGTTGAATCCCGCCCGTCCGCCCACCACGAGCAGCGCACCTCCGGATTCCACGTATTCGGCCAGCCGACGGCCCGGCGGCCCAAGGAGCAACTCTCCGGGCAGATCGAACAGGACGACGAGTTCCGACTTGCCGACATCGCTCAACGCCGTCCGCATCCGAAAAGGCCAGTCCTCCGGCTTTCGGGCAATGTGCGCGTCCACCTGCAGATTCTCGTTGGCTGCCAGCAAACGGCGCAGATAGGCGAGGTCCGCACCTGGAGAACCCGCGACCATCAGAACCTGCAGACGGTTCTCCAAAACTTCAGCCGATACGACGGCGGTGTTGTTCGCCCTGGAGCGTTCCGCCGCCTGAACGGCGAGATGAACTTTGTAAACGGCCCGTCCGGCCCTTTCAGGCGATACGGTAAACCGGACCTCCTGCTCGCCGTCCGCCAGGGTGACCGGCGCCTCCGCCAACCGGCGCCCGTCCTCTTCGACAACCAGCAAGGAAGTTGCGCCTTCACATCCGTTCGATTTCAGTCCCACCGAAATCGACAGCGGCCGGCCGACGTAACCCATCGGATCGCATACGGCGGACACGATTGCCGCATCCTTCGGCGCATCCGCATTCCCCACGCCCACGGCAATTACCGGGGCGCCCAGCGCGAGCGCGGCCGCTTCCGGCCTCGCTCCCAGGTTGTGAGCCCCGTCGGAGATCAACACCGCCGCGACCAGTCCCTCGCCGGCCGTCTCTTCACGCAGCATATTCAGCGCGGCGGCCAGGTCCGTCGCCCGGCCGTCGAAGCGCAGCGAGTCCAGGCTCGACGGCGGCACGGGCGCCATCCACTCGGAGAAGCGATACCCGGCCACCCGGGCGCGCGACGCCAGCGCATCGAACACACCGCTTCTCAGGAGGTCCATCGCACGGTCGCCGCGCGTCCGCCCGCCGTCCTCGATCCGCATACTCTCGCTGTCGTCCACCAGTACGGCAACGAGCGGCTTGCGTTCGCGCCTCACCGTGAGCGCAAGGACGGGTTCCATCATCAGCACCAGCAGAAGAAGAAACGCCGTGCACCGCAATACCAGCAACCAGCGTGCCAACCGGAATTCCAGTTTTCGGGTGCGGTACGCCTGCCAGGCCAGGTATACGCAGACCGGTACGAGCAGACCCAGCCACAATCCGTCGCGCAAACTCAGATCCAGATCTGACAACCGGAACATTGGAAACTCATCGGATGGCGTGAGGCCCGGTCAGGCCAGCTTCAGTCTCGGATCGGCATCCAGGTCCCGCCCCGACCGCTCGCCTCTGCCCAGCCGGAACCCTCCGGCGCAGGCGATCATCGCCGCGTTGTCGGTACACAGGACCGGCGGCGGAAAACAGACCTCCGCACCGCAGTCACGGGCGGCGCGCTGCATCTCTTCCCGCAGCCGCCGGTTCGCCGCCACGCCGCCCGTCAGCAGAATCCGCTTGAGGCCCAGTGCGCCCGCGGCCTTTATGGTCTTTTCCACGAGAATGTCGACAACCGCGGCCTGAAAACTGGCCGCTATGTCCGCTCGTTCCACCGCCACGTCGGCTTCGGGCCGGCCTTTCAGGTGGTACAGAACCGATGTCTTGATTCCGCTGAAACTGAACTCGAACCCCTCCCGGTGCCGGAGCCCTCGCGGAAAACCAAATGCGTCGGCGTCACCCTGTTCCGCCAGCCCGGCAATGACCGGGCCGCCCATGGTCGTTTCACCGGCCTTCAGCAGGCCCAGCATCTTCGCGACCTTGTCGAAGGCTTCCCCTGCCGCGTCGTCCCTCGTTTCGCCGCGGATTTCGTACAGACCCCACCGGCGCACCTGGATCAGCTGGGTATGGCCGCCGGAAATCACCAGGGCGAGAAAGGGCGGACGCAGGCCGGGTTCCGCCAGCAGTCCCGCGAAGAGATGCCCCTCGATATGATGTACGCCGATCAGCGGAAGGCCGCTTCCGAGCGCCATCCCCCTGGCGGCCGAGATACCCACGAGAAGGCACCCGACGAGACCCGGCCCCCGGGTGACCGCGATGCCGCCGAGGTCATCCAGCCCGATTCCGGCCTGATCCAGGGCCTCGCGCACAACCGGAACGATCTTGCGCACGTGGTTCCGCGACGCCAGTTCCGGAACCACGCCGCCGTACAGGCTGTGTTCCGTCTGTGAAAAAATGATATTCGACAGAATTCGGCCGCCGGCAACGACAGCGGCTGCCGTTTCGTCACACGACGTTTCGATGCCGAGTACAGGACGATCCCATACGGGCGGAACGGAGTCCCTGGATGGATTAGACATCTGAACGTTAAAGAATCAGGGGGAGGCGGAAGGAGAAAATAAAACACCACCCCCACTGATGTGGGGATGGTCCCGCGCGAGGTGGGAAAAAAATGAAAGCCGGTTGAAAGAAACTTTCAGAAATTGAGACGGCGTCAGTCGGCAATGAGACACCGGGCCGCGAAGAATCCGTCCGCCATCGCGGATTTCGGATATATCGGCGCCGGACGCGCGCTGCGAGACCGTCAAGCGGCAGGCAGCCGCGCCGTCCGGGTTATTTGTAGGACTCGGCGATGTTTCTTCCCATGCTGATCTCGCCGTTATCGATGCGCAGGTTGAACCCGCAGTCCGGGCTGCTGCAAACCCAGGCCTTGTAGTGAATGGGCGCGCCGTCGCGCCCGTAGTCGGACAGCGGCAGCAAAACACCCTTATCGCATTTCAGACACCGCGGCAGTTGATTTTCCATCCTGACCCTCCCGTCCACGTGACTTGCGGCTCCTCCCGAAATGGGCCGCCAGGCACCGCGAATCCGCGCCGCACGATGTGAAAATGCCCTGCGGCAAAGTGGAACGTTGACGCCGGAAACGACTGGCCCACTTTATATTAACAGGCATGTAAAATTACGTAAACCAGGCGTCAAAGTCAAATAATTCTCTTCGAAGTCGTCAGGGGGCCGGGTCGGACAAAACCGATTGACAATCGGTTCCGCCATGTGTATTCTTATACCGCATACCGCCTTTGCAACGGCATTATTCTCGGAATTCCTCGCGGCAGGCAACGGCGTTCCGCGAGGGGTCTCTGCCTTCCCGGCTTTCTCCCGGCGACCGCCCGCCTGTCTCCATCCTCTATGTCATTCAACGCCCAGAATCCACTCATCGTGCAGAGCGACATGACCGTTCTCGCGGAGGTCGGCGGACCACGGTACGAAGCCGCACGGGACGTTCTTGCCCGCTTCGCCGAGTTGGAAAAGAGCCCAGAATATATCCACAGCTACCGGATCAGCCCGCTTTCGCTCTGGAACGCCGCCGCCGCGGGGCTCACGGCCGACGAAATCACGGGGACCCTGGAATCCTTCAGCAAATACGAAATTCCTCAGAACGTCACCGTTGAAATCCGGGAGACCCTGGGTCGGTACGGCCGGATTCGGCTGGAACGGTCCGGGAAAGACCTCGTCCTCTCCGCCGACGATCCCCTGCTCATCACCGAAATCTGCCAGCACAAGTCGGTACGGCCGTATCTGAACCGAAGGATCGATGAGCGGCGCCTCAAGATCGATCTGCTGTACCGGGGCCACCTGAAACAGGCGCTCACCCGCATCGGCTTTCCCGTCAAGGACCTCGCCGGGTACGTGCCCGGTCAGCGCCTGACGCTGCAACGGCGCGCGACCACCCTGGCCGGCCCGCCGTTTCACATACGCGACTACCAGCGGGAGGCCCTGGAAATCTTTCACGCCGGCGGCGGGCCCGAGGGCGGCAGCGGGGTGGTGGTTCTTCCCTGCGGCGCGGGGAAGACAATCGTGGGCATCGCCGCGCTCGAACGCCTGCAGACGCAAGCGCTCATCCTCACCACCAACATCACCGCGTCGCGCCAATGGAAGGCGGAACTTCTGGACAAGACGGACCTGAAGCCGGACCAGATCGGCGAGTACTCCGGGGAGGTCAAAGAGATCCGCCCGATCACCATCGCGACGTACAATATCCTCACGTACAGAAAAAAGAGGGGCGATGCGTTTCCCCACTTCGCCATCTTCAACCAGGGAAACTGGGGCATTATCATCTACGACGAGGTCCATCTGCTGCCCGCTCCGGTCTTCCGCTTTACCGCCGAACTGCAGGCGAGGCGCAGGCTGGGCCTCACCGCCACGCTTGTCCGGGAAGACGGCCTGGAAGCGGACGTCTTCAGTCTGATCGGCCCGAAGCGCTTCGACGTGCCATGGCGCGACCTGGAGGCCAGGGGCTGGATCGCCACCGCGGAGTGCCGTGAGATCCGCCTTCCGTTGCCCCAGAATCTTCGCCTGGACTATGCCGTTGCCGGAGGCCGCGGGAAATTCCGGATCGCGTCTGAGAACCCGTCCAAAATCCCGCTGGCCAAACAGCTCATCCGGAAACACGACAAGGACCAGATCCTTGTGATCGGCAAGTACGTCGACCAGGTCGAGGCCTTCGCAAGAGAATTGAAAGCGCCCGTCATCACGGGCAAGACGCCCAGCGAGGATCGCGACCTGCTCTATGAGCGCTTCCGCAAAGGCGAATTGCGGCTGATGGTCGTTTCCAAGGTGGCGAATTTCGCCGTCGACCTGCCGGACGCCAACGTGGCGATCCAGATTTCGGGGACATTCGGTTCCCGGCAGGAAGAGGCCCAGCGGCTGGGGCGCATCCTGCGGCCGAAGGCCAACGGCAGCCTCGCCCATTTCTACACCCTGGTTACCCGGGATACCCGGGAACTGGAGTTCGCGCGCAAGCGCCAGATGTTTCTCACCGAACAGGGTTACCGGTATTCCATTCGGGACGCCGCCGATGTCTTCAAGGAATCCGGCGCCGCTCCGGTCTGACCGATCCGTTGCCGCCGCCTTCCGCGCGGGCCTGCAGATCACGCGCCCCCTGAACTGTGTAATCACGTTTGCCTCGGTGCTGATGGGCGGATGGCTGGGCGTGCACGCGCTGCCGGCGCCGCTCTGGATCGCCGCGCTTTCCGCGGCGGCCGTCATGGCCGGAGGCAACGCGCTCAACGACCTGTGGGACCTGGAATCCGATCGCGTCAACCACCCTCGCAGGCCCCTTCCGTCCGGCCGTCTGACCCCCCGAGCCGCCGGCGTTGCATGCATTGCCCTCTTCTCACTCGGCCTGGGCCTGAGCGTTCTCCTGCCACCTGAAGCCATCGCGACCGCGGTTTCCGCCTGCGGATGCCTCGTGGTCTATAATCGCCTGCTGAAACACGTCCCGCTGGCGGGCAACGTCGTGGTGAGCCTCCTGTGCGGTCTGGCCTTCTTCTACGGCGGATTTGCCGTCCGCGCACCCGGTGCCGCGGCCGTGCCCGCCCTGTTTGCAGCCATCTACCACCTGGGCCGCGAGATTCTCAAAGACGCACAGGACGTCGCGGGTGACCGCAGGGCGCCCGGCGGAACGCTACCCATGCGCTGGGGGCCGGCCAGGTCCTTTCGGCTGGCCGCCGGCGCTTTCGCGCTCGTGGTTCTCCTCACCCCGGTCCCGTACTTCCTCGGCCTTTACGGGCTACCGTATCTGGTCCTGGTTGCCCTGCTCGACGTCCTGCTGATTGGTGTCATGGTTTCCATCCTGCGCGTCCCGGACACACGCCGCCTCCGCGCGATCAACCGGTTTCTCAAGGCGGGGATGATGCTCGGGCTGCTGGCCATCCTCGCCGGCGGGGGGTAGACGCGGGCGAGAGACTTGCATCTGCCTCAAGTCATTGATTATCTTGGTTCCACTACTAAACCAGGCTAAGACAAAGCCGCCTGAAGGAAGCCCATGTCCGAACGGGTCAGAAATCGGATCGAGAGACTCGTCCGCGAGTTGAACGAACACAGCTACCGCTACTACATCCTGGACGCTCCCAGCGTAACCGACCGGGAGTTCGATCGATTGTTGGTCGAACTGGCGGAACTGGAGTCCGGACATCCGGACCTGGTCCCGCCCGATTCACCCACCCGCCGCGTCGGTTCCGACCTCAGCGGGACTTTTCCCACCGTACGTCACGAAATCCCCATGCTCAGCCTGGACAACACCTACTCGGAGGCGGACCTGACCGAATTCGACGCCCGCCTTCGACGGGAATTGCCCGGGGAAGACCTGGTCTATCTCGCGGAGCTCAAGGTCGACGGTGTGGCCTTGAGCCTGACGTACGAAAACGGATTGCTCGTGCGCGGCGTGACCCGGGGCGACGGCTTGCAGGGCGAAGAAATCACGCCCAACGTCCGGACGATCCGTTCGATCCCGCTTCGCCTGAGGGAACCCGTCGAGCAATGCGAGATCCGCGGCGAAGTCTACCTCACCCGTGAAGATTTCGACGCGATCAACAAGGAGCGGGAACAAAGGGAGGAGCCGTTGTTCGCCAATCCGCGAAACACGGCGGCGGGCTCCCTGAAGCTCCAGGACCCCCGGCTGGTTGCCGACCGCAACCTCAGCTTCTTCGCGCACGGACTTCTGACGCCCCAATCACAACGTGAACGCCATTCCGAAAGCCTGGAAAGCCTCGAACGGTTGGGATTCCCTGTAAACCCCAAACGCCGGCTCTGCAGTTCTACCGAGGACATCGTGGAGTACTGGCGGACGTGGGACGGGGACCGGGAGTCTCTTTCCTATGAGATCGACGGCATCGTGGTCAAGGTGGACGACCTCGGCCAGCAGCGAAGACTCGGCGCCACCGCCAAGAGCCCCCGATGGGCGTTCGCCTTCAAGTTCTCGGCGGAACGCGTGCGGACACGGCTTTTGAAAATCGTCCTGCAGGTGGGCCGCACGGGCGTGGTCACCCCCGTTGCCGAACTGGAGCCCGTCCTCCTGGCAGGCAGCACCGTCGGCCGGGCCACGCTGCACAACGCGGAAGAGCTTGAGCGCAAGGACATCCGGGAGGGCGACGTGGTTGTCCTGGAAAAGGGCGGCGACGTGATCCCCAAAGTCGTCTCCGTGGTCGAAGCCGAACGCTCTCCGGACACCCGGCGCTTTGATTTCCCTGATACCTGTCCCGTCTGCAATGCCAATCTCGTGAAAGACGAATCCGAAGTGGCGGTCCGGTGCGTCAACGCGAGTTGTCCGGCACAGGTGAAGGGGCGCATACGTCACTTCGCCTCCCGCACCGCGATGGATATCGAGGGCCTGGGTATTGCGCTTGTCGACCAGCTCGTGGACAACGAGTTGGTCCGGGACGTGGGTGACCTCTATGCCCTCGACGTCGAGAAAGTCGCCGAACTGGAACGGATGGCCGAGACGTCCGCGCGTAACCTGATGAAGGCCCTGGAACGCAGCAGATCGCGCCCCTTCCACAATGTCCTCTTCGCCCTCGGCATCCGCCACGTTGGAGCCACCGTCGCGCGAACCCTGGCCGACCACTTCGGTTCCATCGACGAGATCGGCAAGGCTTCAGCCGAGGAAATCGAAGCCATTCACGAGATCGGCGGCGCGATTGCGGAGAGCGTGCATGCATTTCTGAAAGACGAAAACAATGCCGCGGTGATCGACAAACTCGAGAAAGCTGGGCTCACGCTGAAAGGGGAAGAACAGGCCGAAGCGGGCCCCAAACCGCTGGACGGCAAGACGGTTGTCATCACGGGCAGCCTCTCGCGCTGGGGCCGCCAGCAGGCCCAGGACGCGGTCCGCTCCGCCGGCGGAAAACCCATGTCCAGCGTCAGCAGGAAGACCGACCTCGTCGTCGCGGGAGAAAACGCCGGCTCGAAGCTGGAGAAAGCGAAGGAACTCGAGATTGAAGTGCTTACTGAGGACGAATTCGCCGAGAGGATTGGGGAAGAGTAACAACCTGCGAAAGCCCGTCGCGGACCGTTCGACAGATTGAAATCCCCGGAACGGAGCGCCCGGAATCGGCCTTTTCGCTTGACAGAAAACCGACGCTTTGTTACACTTGCACCACATTGCCCAGCGGTGGGGCTGTAGCTCAGCTGGGAGAGCGCATGACTGGCAGTCATGAGGTCGTCGGTTCGATCCCGATCAGCTCCACCATGAAATCAAAATCAGGCTTGCGCGACGTTGCGCAGGCCTGTTTTGGTTTTGCCCTCACCCGACGCTGCGCGTCACCAAAGGCGCCCTCACCCGACGCTGCGCGTCACCAAAGGCGCCCTCACCCGACGCTGCGCGTCACCAAAGGCGCCCTCACCCGACGCTGCGCGTCACCCTCTCCCAGAGGGAGAGGGTATGATTGTGGGAGAGGTGTCGCGAGATTCGACAATTGTCGCATATTGCGCGTGGTCTCAAAAATTCTGTTTTCCGTTGACTGCAAATCCTTCGGGGTGTACCTTTAAAGTCTACATTAGGTCAGTTAACGAGCAGTCAACCGAGGAGCCAGATACGATGGCAAAAGGCAGGCGCGGAGAGTCCTCGACGAAAGCGGAGTCCGGCGAAGCGAGTGATTTCAGGTCCAAACTGTGGCAGATGGCCGACGCGTTGCGTGGCAGCATGGACGCCGCGGAGTACAAGCACGTCGTTCTGGGCTTGATCTTCCTCAAGTACATTTCGGATGCGTTCGAGGAATCCCATGCCAGGCTCGTGGAAGAAATCGCTGAAGGCGCGGACCCGGAAGACCCGGACGAGTACCGCGCCCAGAGCATCTTCTGGGTGCCACCTGAAGCGCGATGGAAGAAGCTTCAGGAGCAGGCCCACCAGCCCACCATCGGGCGTACCCTGGACGATGCGATGGGCGCTATTGAGCGGGACAATCCCGTGCTCAAGGACGTCTTGCCAAAGGACTATGCCCGCCCCAACCTTGACAAGACTCGCCTGGGGCAGGTGGTGGACCTGGTTACGAACATTAACGTAGGCGGGGCGGAAGCCCGGGCGACGGACGTGCTCGGCAGTGTCTATGAGTACTTTCTGGAGCAATTCGCGCTGGCCGAGGGTCGGAAAGGCGGTGAATTCTATACCCCGCGCTCCGTGGTGCGTCTGCTGGTTGAGATGCTAAAACCGTACAAGGGGCGAGTCTACGACCCGTGTTGCGGCTCGTCCGGTATGTTCGTCCAGTCGATGGCGTTCATCGACGCCCATACCGGCGGGATACCCTCACCCGACGCTGCGCGCCACCCTGTAGGGTCAAAGGCGCCCTCACCCGGCGCTGTGCGCCACCCTGTAGGGTCAAAGGCGCCCTCACCCGGCGCTGTGCGCCACCCTCTCCCAAAGGGAGAGGGTCATACAGGCGGCGGAAGAGGAGATATTTCGATCTACGGACAGGAGTCCAACTACACCACCTGGCGAATGGCAAGGATGAACCTGGCGATTCGCGGCATCGACGGCCGGATCGAGCACGGGGACAGCTTCCACAACGACCGGCATCCGGATATGAAGGCCGACTTTATCCTCGCCAATCCGCCCTTCAACGTCTCGGACTGGGGCGGTGACAGGTTGCGCGAGGACAGGCGGTGGGAATTCGGCGTCCCACCCGTCGGCAATGCCAACTTTGCCTGGGTGCAGCATTTCCTCTATCACCTCGCGCCGCGCGGCACCGCTGGCTTCGTATTGGCCAATGGGTCCATGTCATCCAACCAGTCGAATGAGGGGGAAATCCGTAAGAATATCGTCGAGGCCAACCTTGTGGACTGCATCGTCGCCCTGCCCGGCCAGTTGTTCCGGTCGACGCAGATACCCGCGTGTCTGTGGTTTCTGTCGCGGGCGCCCTCACCCGGCGGAGGCGCGAGGGCGCGCGTTGGCGAAACCCTTTTCATCGACGCTCGAAAGCTGGGCCATCTGGTCGACCGCACCCACAGGGACCTCTCGCCGGAAGACATCGCCAAGGTCGCGGACACCTACCACGCCTGGCGCAATGGCGAGGGATACGACGACGTTCCGGGATTTTGCAAAAGCGCATCGCTCGAAGAGATTCGCAAACACGGCCACGTCCTCACGCCCGGTCGCTACGTCGGAGCAGAGCCTCAGCCGGACGATGGTGAACCCTTTGAGGAAAAGATGGAACGCCTCGCGAAACAGTGGCGCGAACAGCAGGCCGAGGCCTCTAAGCTGGATGCGGCAATTGAGGCGAACCTGCAACGGCTTGGATTTGGTGGCAATCGATGATCTACACTGACGATGAGATCACACGCCGGCTTCGCCTGGGCGAGGATAGCCACTGGGGGCTGAAGCAAATCGAGTTCTCCGGAAGTCGACCCAAGAGTCCGAGCCGCGATGAATGGGCCGACGAAATCTCTGCCTTTGCCAACACGGCCGGCGGTGTACTGCTCTGTGGCGTCACTGACGCGGGGGATATTCAGGGCATGTCACGCGAACAGATCGTCGAGTTAGACTCTGTTCTGGTCGAGGTCAGCACTGACGCAATCAGACCTGACGTTCGCATCAGCAACTATCACAGAGAACTGGCTGGAAAGAGATTTCTTCTGGTCGAAGTACCTCAAAGCGAATCGCAGCATGATAGTCCAGGCGGGAGCTTTGTACGGGTAGGCGGTTCAAAACGCCGCATGACAAGCGATGAGCGGCTGCGCCTGGCGCAACGGCGGGGACAAGCGCGGTTTCTTTGGTTCGATAAGCAGCCGGTGCCCAACACCGGTTTGGGAACGCTGGACGAAGCCCTGTGGAGACCATTGTTGAGCGCGGAAGGCAGGGCCGATCCCGAGACCGCATTGGAAAAAATGGGTCTCGTCGGACTCGATGAACACGAAACCGTGCGAGCGACTGTCGCCGGCCTCCTCTTTTGCTGCCACACACCGGAAGAATGGCTGCCCAACGCCTGCATTACGGCCACACATTACCGCGGTACCGATCGAGCCTCCGGCCAGCTAGATACCCAGACTATTACCGGCCCCCTCAACCGGCAAATTGCCGAAGCGGTCGCCTTTGCCGTGCGCAATATGCGCGTTGGAGCCTACAAGGACCCGGCACGCATGGATTTGCCACAATACAGCGCAGAAGCCCTTTTCGAGGCTATCGCCAATGCCGTGGCGCACCGCGATTATTCGATGCACGGCAGCCGGATTCGGCTGTCCATGTTCGCCGATCGGGTGGAAATCCAGTCACCCGGCGCACTCGCCAATAGTCTCACCGTTGAAGAATTGGAATATCGTCAGGCAACCCGTAACGAGGTCCTCGCCTCTGTCTTCGGCCGGATGCCAACCAGTGGAATCCAGGGGGCGGGCGGGCGACTCTTCATCATGGAACGGCGCGGTGACGGCGTCCCCGTCATTCGCAGAGAGACCCGGGAACTCGCCGGGCGTCTGCCGCGGTTCGATCTGATCGGAGGCGCGGACCTTCGCGTCACCCTACCGGCGGCCTCCACCGAGCCGAATCCGGTCCGTGTGCTCATCAGCGTGAGCGCCGGCGACACGAGGCTCCCAAATACCGAATTGCTCGTGCTGTTCCCGAACAAGACCTGGAAGCAGGCGACGACGGATGCATTGGGTGAGGCGAGCATCGGACTGCATAAGGACGATCTGCCAATGACCGTATTCGCCGCTGTTCACGGTTTTGCCGCGCACTGCGAACGCGACTGGATACCGTCGGAAGGAGCGCTCACCATCGAACTCGATCGGCTTCCAAGCGGCGGTGCCGTCATTTTTTGCGAAGACCGCGGCCGAATTCCTGGGCTGAAAGGATCGCTGAATCTGATTCGAGACAACCTTGACCGGACATATCTCCACGCCTCAAACATCGCCATCAACCAGGGCCAACAGCAGCCGGTGCATTTCGTGCCTGGCGAAGACCTGCGGCTTACCGATGTCAATGGCGTCGAGATGACCGTACGGATCGTGGAGATTGTAGGACGGTCAGCCCTGGTGGAATATCGGCCATTCGAGGCGTGAAACGGGGCGCTATCGCCTCGAACGATGACTCCGGCGGGTGCCCTGTCGCGGAGTCAAAAGCGCCCTCACCCGACGCTGCGCGTCACCCTCTCCCAAGGGGAGAGGGGTGGGACAGGGGGACAGGTGAACCGATGCGATGTGCGGCAAGAAGATGCGCGCGATTCTGTCGTAAGGGAAGAGGGTCGTTCGGTGGACAAGGCGACCGGTGGTGGCGGCCATCAACATGCTGCGCAACACGCGCTACCTGAAGAGCAGGGTCATTACAGGGGTGGTCCGGAGTTTTTCCGGCTGCTGGATCGGGCACGGGATATGCGGCAGAAGCCGACTCCCGCGGAAGATTTCGCGTGGGAACTGTTCAGGGACCGACGGTTCCTTGGCCTCAAGTTCCGGCGCCAACATCAGATCGGCAACTACGTCGTTGACTTTTACTGCCGCGAGAAACGGCTGGTCGTGGAATTGGATGGACCGGTCCATGACTCCGATGAGCGCCGCACGACGGACAGAAATCGCGACGCATTTCTGAAATCTCTCGGGTTGACCGTTGTCCGAATCAGAAACAAACACATGCTGCTGCACACCCTGGAAGCCCTGAGCGAAATCGCAGACGCAGTAAACCCCTCTCCCTCCGGGAAAGATCCACAATAAGGGCGCAAAGCTGTAGGATCAAAGGCGCCCTCACCCGGCGCTGCGCGCCACCCGAGGGGGGCGAAGCACCCTCACCCGGCGCTGCGCGCCACCCTCTCCCAAAGGGAGAGGGTATGAGTGCGGGATAGGAGAACCGAAAGGCGATGCGCAGCGAGAAGATGCGCGACGAGCCGCCACGGAGGATGCGGGCTGTTGGGGAGCACGGGCGGACGCGAGGGAGTTGAAAGAAACCATGGCAGAGGGCGCCGATGACTGACAGACTGGACCTGCCGCAGAGATACCGTAGCATCCTCGAGGGGGTGAGGAAATCAATCCATGAAATTTACCGTCGTGATCGAGAGGACCCCAAACAACTACGCGGCCTACGTACCCGACCTGCCCGGCTGCGTGGCCACTGCGAGTACGAGGAAAGAATTGCTGGAGGAGATTCGGGAGGCCATCGAGTTCCACATCGAGGGAATGCGGGAAGATGGCGAGGTGGCACCTTAGTCCGGCGCTACGGAGCACGCCCTCACCCGACGCTGCGCGCCACCCTCTCCCAAAGGGAGAGGGTCTGATTGCGGGACAGGAGAACCAACGTGATGCGCCACATTAGAGCGGGAGTATGGGTTCACCGGTGAAGCATTGAATCGTTTGGCAAAACGTGCCCCGCGAATTGTCTCCTTGATAAGCGAGTCAGAGCTGTTCATCGGCTTTCGCAATATACTGATCCGCGGCTACGCTGACGTGAATGAACGGGCAGTGTGGTTTGTCATTGAAACCGATCTTCCAACCCTCAGTCTTGAGGTTGACGCCCTCATGGAGGAAGCATGACCGTTGCTGAACTGGTCCAACTGTTGGCAAACTACCCACCTGACCTGCGCGTAGTGGTGAATGGGTACGAAGAAGGGTACGACGACCTGTCACCCGAGCAAATGGCACTGGTCAAGATAGCTTTAAACACCGGGAGGCGCGATTGGGAAGGTAAGCACGGAGACCCCGGTCCGAATGGCAGCGCGCGTGACGGCGCCGATGTGGTCGATGCTCTGGTCTTGCGACGGATATCGAACTGAGGGTAATGGCGATTGTGGCTAAGCAAGACTACAGGGTTCTGCAAGGTGGAGTGAGCTTGGATAGCACGGTCCCTCAGAGCAAGAGGCGGGAGATAACGCTTGGAGAGTGCGTCGTAATCAACGATGCAACTTACTCGCCGAAGGAGGCGTGGCCTAACATCAACTACCTTGATACTGGCAATATTACAGAGAATCGCGTCTCTGAGATTCAGCAGCTTAAAGCCGGCAAAGACAAGATACCGAGTAGAGCACGTCGGAAGGTCCAACCAGGGGACATCGTGTACTCCACCGTACGCCCCAACCAGAAGCATTTCGGGTTGCTCAAGTGCGTTCCAGAGAACTTTTTGGCATCTACCGGGTTTGCAGTCTTGAGAGGTAGGAATGGGCGTGCAGACACGGGATACATCTATTGGTTCTTAGCACAGAACCACATTGTCGATTACCTGCATTCAATCGCCGAAAACAGCACATCCGCCTATCCGTCCATCAGACCCAGCGACCTTGAACAGCTAACCTTGTCTCTCCCGCCGCTCGCCGAGCAGCGCATGATCGCCCATGTTCTGGGGACTCTGGACGACAAGATCGAGTTGAACCGGCGGATGAACGAAACGCTGGAGGAGATGGCCCGGGCGCTCTTCAATTCGTGGTTCGTCGACTTCGACCCCGTTCGCGCCAAAGCCGCGCTCAAACAGCCCTCCACTTCGGGCTCGCACACTCATCCCTCCCAAAGGGGAGTTGATGGCGAAAAGTCAGCAGGTTGGACGGTCGAGCGGGCTCGCGCGTACCTCGACAGGATGGACCCGTCCATCGCGGCGCTGTTCCCCGATCGCTTCGTCGATTCGGAACTGGGCGAGATACCGGAGGGGTGGAAGGTCGGAATATTCGGCGACATTGTATCTCGACTTCGGAATAACGTGAACCCATCAAATTTTCAGGAAACCGTTTTCAGTCATTTCAGCATTCCCGCCTATGACGAAGGGAAAGTGCCGAAGCTGGAATTGGGCAAAAACATCAAGAGTAACAAGAGCCGGGTGCCGCAAGATGTGGTTCTGTTGTCCAAACTCAATCCTGAGATTGAGCGTGTCTGGATGCCGGACGTACGGGTCGACGAACCAGCAATCTGCTCTACCGAGTTCCTGGTTCTTCGGGCACGCCAACCCTTCACTCGGAGCTATATATGCTGCCTCACGCGTTCAGGCTTCTTTCGCGGCCAGATTCAATCGCTCGTTACCGGGACGTCTAAGAGTCACCAGCGGGCACCCGCAGATACTGTACTCTCACTGGACCTAGTAGTTCCACCACCAAAGGTCATTGAGACATTCGACTTGCTCGCATCGAATCTACTGTCACTTGTCTCGGCTGGGCGGCAAGAATCTCGAGCCCTTGCCGTTCTACGCGATGTATTATTACCGACACTAATAACCGGACAGGTGAATGTCAGGGAAGGGGGTAAATGTGTCCAATAAGGTACTCTATCTGTTTCCTGACACGAATTTGTTCATCCAATGCCGTCCGTTAGATCAACTCGATTGGTCGCAATGGTCTGAATTCGACTTGGTCGAACTATTGGTCTGCCGTCCGGTTCAACGTGAAGTTGATATACGGAAGACCCTTGGCAATGACAGACGCGCAAAACGAGCCCGTAAGACCTACCGCATATTCAGGAGAATCATTGACAGCGATGTCGGCTACTCTCAAGTCACTGATGCGAAACCACAAGTAAGGCTTAGCCTGGAGGGTCCGAGTTTACCGAGTAATAAACTGAGAGATGTCCTTGACTACAGCAAACCCGACGATGAAATCGTTGGTTGCGTCTTTCGGTTCCAAGAAGAACATCCGGACGCGGACGTCCGGCTGCTTACCCATGATACTGGGCCGATAATGACAGCTAAGTCACACGGCTTAAAGGTCGCTCCGATCGCGGATGAATGGCTTCTTCCACCTGAACACAGCGATTCAGACAGGAGGATTTCTCACCTCAAGGAACGAATACGCGAGCTTGAGCAAAGCGAACCCAACTTTAAAATAAGTCTTGTTGACGACAGCGGGACAGAAGTCGAGGAGTTGCATTTGGAGTATACGGTATATAATCCGATGCCAGACGATGAGATTTCGGCCTGTATTGAGTCACTGAGGAGCCTGTTTCCAATTGCGTCGGACTTCGGGTCTCGCGAATCGGCCGTGAAAGTTGACACTACCGTCCGTAGCCGCCTTTATCGCATCAAGAAAAATTACATTCCCTCTACGGATGAAGAAATCTCCAAATATACTGACCAGGACTACCCCGAGTGGATTGATAAATGCAAGGAGTTCTTTTCTTGTTTACATGAGAAACTGCAGCAGAAATACGGACATCCGTCGTTTAAGTTCTCTATTGTCAATGATGGGACGCGTCCCGGAACTGACACCATTGTGAACATTGTCGCTAACGGGAATTTCCGAGTCTGTCCCCCCCGAAACGAAGACGACTTACCGACGAAAAAGCAAACGAAAACGAGCTTGGCGTTACCATGTCCACCTCGGGCTCCAAGGGGAAAGTGGGTACAGGAGTCACGTTTTGCTAATCCACATTTCGACCCGAAATCCGAGATTGCTAAACTCACACGCGGTGTAGTTGACCCTTACAATCATCTCAATTATCGTGCAACTTTGAATCCACACAGATTTCATGATTTGAGACGCGATCCAAACGCTTTCTATTACAAGCCGAAACGACCGACACAACCCGATAAGTCCTTCAGCTTCGAGTGTGAACAATGGCGTCATGGGATTGGAGACATGTGGTTTGACGGCGAGTTTTTCTTCAAACATGAAACAGGTACAATTAGTGGTTTATTGTCTTGCGAAGTTCATGCCGGTAATTTATCCAAACCGGTCCGAAGGCGTTTCCCAGTTGAGATTTTGATTAGGTCAGTGAATTCGCGAGATCGAGCTCGAGAACTGATCGATGAATTGGTCGATTCCGCAGAGTGACCTATTTCGATTCACTGGCGTAATTTTGGTTATAGAATGAACGAGTAAGGGCGCTCCGTTTGTGTTAGAAACCGTAGGGACGCAGAGGAATGGCGTTCTAGGATAACTCCGGGCTTGCGGAGGTAGTCCCTTACGATATGATCCAAGAGACCGTCGAAATTGCGGTCGGTAAGTTTGCCCCCCAAGAGGAATCCGAATCCGCGTCAGTAAGGGAGTAATTCGCATCCACATACCATTATGTATGGGCTTGCGCTTGCAAGAATAGCCCTTGACCGACCTCGCCGAAGCGGACGTCGAGCAGGGGTTCTCGTCTGGGGCATAGCCTATGGGCCGGATGGTGTGTCCCTGATGCTTGATGAGACCTCATCCGTGGCCGCAACCGGTGTATCCGAAGTGCTGGGATTGACGACGACGATTCGAACTTGCTGCGAAGCAGCCTGACAAGAGGCGACGATTGAGACTACCCAATGTGCGTCAGGCGCAGATCGAACGGGGAAAGATCACGAACTATCTGCTGGCGACCGTCAATCCACGTGGTAGAGCCAAGGCAGACTATTTCGTTAGATTCGGGTTCAGCGTAGACCGCTGGGAGGAATTTGCGGACGCATTGAAATTTCATGCCGCATCCCATGAGGTCGCCCGAGTTGTGGAGACCGCATACGGTTCGCGCTATCATGTTGACGGCAGGATAGAGACACCGGACGGGCGCAATCCCGTAATAAGGACCGTCTGGCAAGTTGACACCGGGAGCGTACATCCCAGGTTCATTACCGCGCACCCACGCAGGAGGTGAGAAGTGTTCAAGGAACACGATCAGATCGTGCTAACCGCTGATGTTCGTGGTGACGAGGGGGAGGAACTGAAACCGGGCGACGTGGGCACCATCATCCACCTCCATCGCGATAAGGCAGCGTTCGTGGTGGAGTTCATGTCTCTGGATGGCGCCACGGTGGATATAGCGACCGTGTTGCCCTCACAAGCGCGTCCCGTTACTGGCGCTGACCTCACGCATGCCCGGTCGGTAGCGGCGGCAATCTAAGCGGACGCCGTGAAGACCCTCGTGCGACGTACGTTGGCGCGAATGCTTCGGACGGAACGAGAGCTATCTCTCTATGTGGTTCAGGAACTACGAGATATTTGAGAAACGTAACGCCGTGTTGGAGTTGGTGTTTGAGGCGATGGAGACCTGCATGCAGCGACTGTCCGTCCTGGCCGCCTCCCACCGTATCAGCCGTCGCCGGCCCTTCGACAAGCTCAGGGAACGGCTAGGCTTCTGCCTGCCTGTCCTGCGGCCGCAGTCAGGCGACTCCCCCTCAAGGGGGGAGTGATACAACCGAATGCCAAGGAGGGTTAGTATGAGGTGGCAAGACTACATTTCTTCAGACCCCATGAAATGCCACGGCAGGGCTTGCATTACCGGCACGCGGGCCATGGCGACGGTCATTCTGGACAGCCTGGCAGAAGGATTGATTGTTGAGGAGATCGTCAAGAACTACCCGTCCGTATCGCACGAGGCGGTGCAGGCGACCCTGCTCTACGCTGCCGAGTTTGCTAAGGAACGGATAGCGCCATTGACGGGAGTACGATGAATCCCGGTGATAGACTGCGACGGAGAATCATGAGTGGTCGTCCCGAGACACCATCTCAATCGAAACGAGTAATGCACAAATATGAGATAATCATCTATTGGAGCAACGAAGATGGCGCCTATGTGGCGGAAGTGCCCGAACTTCCCGGATGCACGGCCCACGGTCATACCCAGGAGGCGGCGTTGAAGAACATCAATCAGGCCGTGGACTTGTGGTTGGAAACGGCCCGGGAGTCTGGCGACCCGATCCCGGAACCCAAGGGCGAACGCTTGATGCTGGCATAGGTAAACCATGACCACCCTCACCGAAGCGGACGTCGAGCAGGCGGCTCTTGACTGGCTCTCCGGTCTCGGATGGCAGGTTTTGCACGGACCGGATATCGCGCCGGAGACGCCTGACGCAGAGCGCGATGACTACCGACAGGTGATCCTGGAGCACAGGCTTCGCGGCGTCCTCGCTGAATTGAACCCCTCCCTGCCCCTGTCCGCCCTGGACGATGCCTGCCGCATGCTGACCCGCCCCGAAGGATCGACCCAGGAAGCCCGAAATCGCGCGTTTCACCGGATGCTCGTAAACGGCGTCAACGTCGAATATCGAGATTCCAGCGGAAACGTGCGCGGCGACCAGGTTCGCGTCATCGACTTCGAAAGGCCCGACAGGAACGATTGGCTGGCGGTCAATCAGTTCACTGTCACGGAGAACAGCAACAACCGCAGGCCGGATATCGTGCTGCTCGTCAACGGCCTGCCCCTCGGCATCATCGAACTGAAGAATCCGGCCGACGAGGACGCCACGATCTGGACGGCCTGGAACCAGCTTCAGACGTACAAGGCCGAACTACCCACCCTGTTCTCCATGAATGAGATGCTCGTGGTCTCGGACGGGACGGAAGCCCGAATCGGCACACTGACGTCGGGGAAGGAGTGGTTCAAACCATGGCGCACGGTTGCCGGAGAAACGCTGGCCGACCAGCACTTGGCCGAGCTCCAGGTGATGCTGGAGGGTGTGTTCGAACAGAACCGTTTCCTTGCGCTCCTACGAGACTTCATCGTTTTCGACGACGACGGCAGCGGCGCGCTCGAAAAGAAGATGGCGGGTTATCACCAGTTCCACGCGGTGAGGTATGCGGTTGACGAGACGCTTCGCGCAGCGGAGTTACACCGTAAAGTCGACCGATCCGTGGACACCAGCGGAAGGTACGAGACCGGACAGAAACCCGGCGGGGAGCCTGGCGACAGGCGGGTAGGTGTCGTGTGGCACACTCAGGGGTCGGGGAAAAGCCTGACGATGGCTTTCTATACCGGCGCCATCATCAGCGAATCGGCCATGAAAAATCCGACCGTTGTGGTGCTTACCGACCGAAACGACCTGGACGACCAGCTTTACGGCACGTTCTCCCGGTGCCAGGACCTGTTGCGCCAACCGCCAACGCAGGCGGAAAGCCGGGCTGACTTGAGGAACAAGCTGTCGGTGAACGCCGGGGGTGTGGTTTTTACCACCATCCAGAAGTTCTTCCCGGAAGAGAAGGGCGACACCCATCCTGAATTGTCGGACCGGCGCAATATCGTCGTGATCGCCGATGAAGCCCATCGCAGCCAGTACGACTTCATCGACGGGTTTGCTCGTCATATGCGAGACGCATTGCCCAACGCCTCCTTCGTCGGCTTTACCGGGACACCGATAGAACTTCAGGACGCCAACACGCGGGCTGTCTTCGGCGATTACATCAGCATCTACGACATCCAGCGTGCCGTGCAGGACGGGGCCACGGTGCCCATCTACTACGAAAGCCGCCTCGCGAAACTGTCCCTCGACGAGCGCGAGAAGCCGAAGATCGACCCCGATTTTGAGGAAGCCACCGAGGGCGAAGAGGTGGAGCGGCGGGAAATGCTCAAGACGAAATGGGCTCAACTGGAGGCGGTGGTCGGCGCAGAAAATCGGATCAAGCAGATCGCCGAGGATATCGTGGACCACTTCGAGCAGCGCCTCGAAGCGCTGGACGGAAAGGCGATGGTCGTCTGCATGAGCCGCCGCATCTGCATCGACCTCTACCGCGAACTGGTCCGATTGCGTCCCGATTGGCACAATGGCGACGATAACGAGGGGTCGATAAAGGTCGTAATGACCGGTTCCGCATCCGATCCGCCCGAATGGCAGCAGCACATCCGCAACAAGCCGCGAAGAGAGGCCCTTGCGAACCGGTTCAGAGACGCCGGCGATCCCCTTCGGGTTGTGCTGGTCCGGGACATGTGGCTGACGGGGTTCGATGCGCCCAGCCTGCACACGATGTACGTGGACAAACCGATGCGGGGACACGGGCTGATGCAGGCCATCGCCCGGGTGAACCGCGTGTTCAAGGACAAGCCTGGCGGGCTCGTGGTGGACTATCTGGGACTCGCCCAGGACCTGAAACATGCTCTGGCTACATATACCGAGAGCGGTGGCACAGGCGATACGGCCGTGGACCAGAAAGAAGCGGTTGCGGTGATGCAGGAGAAATACGAGGTCTGCTGTGGCCTGTTGCACGGGTTTGATTGGGCCGCGTGGACCGACGGCACGCCGGCGGAGCGATTGAATCTGCTTCCCGCCGCCCAGGAACACGTGCTGGCCCAGGAAGACGGCAAGGACCGGTGGCTGAACGCGGTGCGGGCGCTGTCCCAGGCCTACGCACTGGCCGTGCCTCATCCGGAGTCGCGGCGCATCCGGGACGACGTGGCGTTTTTCCAGGCCGTGCGTGCGGCCCTGTCCAAGCGATCCACAGGCGAGAAGCACACCCAGGAGGAACTGGACCTTGCCGTACGGCAGATCGTCTCCAGCGCCGTCGCCTCGGAGGGCGTGATGGATATCTTCGCCGCGGCCGGCCTCGAAAAGCCCGACATTTCGGTGTTGTCGGACGAGTTCCTTGCAGAGGTCCGCGGCATGGAGCGCCGAAACCTGGCCATCGAACTCCTGCAAAAGCTACTGAAGGGCGAGGTTTCCACCAGGCGGCGCAAGAACGTCGTGCAGGCCCGTTCCTTCGCCGAAATGCTGGAGCAGACTCTTCGGCGATACCAGAACCGCGCGATCGAGGCGGCGCAGGTGATCGAGGAACTGATCGAACTGGCGAAGGAGATACGGGAAGCCAACGAACGGGGCGAGCGGCTTGGGCTTTCCGACGACGAACTGGCCTTCTACGATGCGCTGGAGACGAACGACAGTGCGGTTCAGATACTCGGGGACGACACGCTCCGGGATATCGCCCGGCAACTCGTCGAGACGGTTCGCAATAACGTCACCATCGACTGGACGTTGCGCGAGAACGTCCGCGCAAACCTGCGGCGCCTTGTCAAGCGCATCCTTCGCAGGCACGGCTATCCGCCGGACAAACAGGAAAAGGCCACGCAAACGGTGATCGAACAGGCGGAGGTGCTGTCGGAGGGGTGGGCGGTGGCGTGAGGTACCGGTTCGATGGATCAAGGCGGGCAACCACGAGGGTTGCCCATATGTTAAAACGCCAACGCCGAAGGGAATTATATCACAAAACCGGCCCGGTCGATGACCGGGCCGGTTTTGTGATATAATCTGTCAAGAGAATTACTTTTTCTTATCAGAATACTGTTCCCGCATATCCTTTACAATATTATCAAGCTCCTCATACGTCTCTCTACCATTCTTGCGGAGCTCGTCGATTCTTTTAGCAAACTCGTTGATTGTTTCCTGTCGTGCCCCCTGTCGTATCGCTTGTCCAAGGATCATATCCTTACCCTCTAAAAAGAAAAATGCCGCAATAATGGAAAAAAGACCTATGGTTACTATATTTTCAAGTACCGTAACCGTGAATCGGAATTTATCGGGATTCGGCACGAACTGACAAATTACACCAATTGCAAACAACCAGACTGCAATATTGATAAACAATTCTCTGTCTTTAACACCCCAAATTGGTTCAACAGATTCCTTGTTTATTGCAGCCCCCTCGGTTGAATTTTCAATGTCTCTTACACAAGATATCCCAACACAGACGTCTATGCAAGCATACAGTTGAGAAAAAACAACGGATATTGGTGCATTTTGCGAAATAGAACCCTCAAAAAGGGAATATGGGACAACTGAAATCGACTGAAAGGTGTGTTCGCGACTTCCACGCGTAGAGAAAGCGGAAACCGGCGGTGCAGACTTTACGTATGTCCATTCACCGACAGAAAAACATCGATGCGGGCAGACAGGAATGTCTGCCCCACCCTCAAACCGCCTACGTCAGCTTGACAGTGATTGCGAAGTGTTGGCGCGGCGGTCGGCCGATCGGTATTTCCCTCGAAGCAAGGCCGATCTTTAATTGCGTATCTCGACAATCTACCCGGGTAGGAGAAACATGCCAACAGGTCTAACGGAGCTTATCGACCGTGCCCCCTGGCGGGATGCGGTCACCTATCGGGAGACGTGGCCACACGAGTACGTATTGTCTGAAAAGGACGGGCAAAGGGAGCTTCTTGATGCAATCCGAGATCGGTTCCGTGCGGGAGAGGGTGTGTCCGGGCGCTTCTTCAGTACGAAGAATACGTACCTCTTTGTTGGCGGCTACAAATATTGGCTGATGACCCACTGGGACGATATTGTGCCCGGAGTCGACTACGTGATCAATCGCGCCCGTCTCTACCGGGACCGGAGGGATTTTGTGATTCAATCCGGGGACACGGGTAAGCTTGAGCACTACCCGGTGACGCCCGCACACAAGGACCGAAACGGTTAGGTACGACTCCCCCTCAAGGGGGGAGTGATGGTGAGGTGGTGGCAAGGCAGGCGTTTCTTGTGTCCTTTAATCGAGAGCAATCCATCGATGTGGGCAGACAGGAATGTCTGCCCCACCTTCAAACCACCCTCGTCAGCATGATCGATGTGGGCGAGCATCGTACCGACGCCTGTCTTCCAGGTCATTTGTATTGCGGCATTGATCCAAAGATGATACATTTATATCCAAGCCTTATACACACTATGAAACTCGACTGACGTGCGGCCGTTATTGATTGAGTTCCCGTGATAATTCAGACCGAAAAAGGAACCGGATATGGATGTGTACGAAAACATCGGAGACATATCTGACACGGTACGTAAAGACATCGACCGGGGAATAGGGATCTTGAAAGCAGGAGGATGTGAAGCGGTCTATCTCTTCGGGTCAGTTGTCGAGGGGAGGAGTAACTCTCGATCCGATATTGACTTCGCCGTCAGGGGATGTCCGGCAGGGATGTTCTACAGGCTCCAGGGAAAATTGCTCCTGGAACTCACGCGATCTGCGGATCTTGTCGACCTGGACGCAGACATCGAACTGACGTCATTTCTCGAACGAGAAGCGAACTTGACCCATGTGGGATGAAAGGCGTGTAAGATACCTATTATTTTGAAGTTAGATCATTATTGGATACAAATGCCAAGTGGTGATTTTTATGTCCGTTGCACCATCGGTGCAATTCCAAACTTGCCTTCCCGCGGAATTCAACAGCACCCCCCACCGCATCAGCTGTCGCCGGCCCTTCGACAAGCTCAGGGAACGGCTCGGCTTCTGCGACTCCCCCTAAGGGGGGAGTGATGGTGAGGTGATGACGCTGCGGGCTTTGCTAACGTCTCCTGCAGTGTAACGGGATACCAATGTCGGCAGACAGGAATGTCTGCCCCACCTTCAAAACGGCCTACCTTGGTATACGAGTGATGGCGAAGCGAGCGCTCCGTTGTCCCTGGCGAAATAGAACGAATGGGTGGATTTTCCATCTACCCAAAAGACGATAGCGAGCGTATATTTGATGCGGGGATCGGGATCCGGCGGAAGGCGACGCGAAACGCTTAACTGAACGGCGCATTCAGAGGGAATTGTACCGATGCCACATCTAACCGAAGAGCAGGTCGCGGAATTCGAGGCGCAGGGGTATCTGGTTGTGACGGAGTTGTTCGATCCGGAAGCGGACCTCGAGCCTGTGATCGAGGAATACGCCGGCGTGCTGGACCGGCTTGCCGGCGAACTGTACGAAAACGGGGAGATCTCCTCGACGTACGAAGACCTCCCGTTCGGGGACCGGCTGACGCGGATTTACGCGGAGTCCGGCAAGGTGCACGCGCAGTATTTCGACTTTTCGCTGCCGCAGAAGAACGTCCGGGCGGATACGCCAATGTGGGTGGGGCCGGCGGTATTCCGGCTTTTACGGAACGAGAAGCTGCTGGACGCAGTGGAGTCCCTGATCGGGCCCGAGATCTACTCCAATCCCGTGCAGCACGTCCGCCTCAAGCCGCCGGAGCACCTGTGCCCCGTCAACGAGACGGGACGCGTCCAGCTTGGCGCAACGCCGTGGCACCAGGATACGGGTGTGGTTCGGCCGGAAGCCGATGACACGAATATGCTGACCGTGTGGTTCGGCCTGTGGGACGCGACTGTCGAGAACGGCTGCCTGGAGGTCATCCCCCGAAGCCACCGCGAGGGGCTGCTGCATCACTGCCACGCGACCGCGACGATGTCGCGTGGATTCGGCCTGCAGATCCCGGACCGGCTGCTGCGCCAGGGAGACGGCGTGGTGCTTCCCATGAAACGCGGCGACGTGCTGTTCTTCCACCGCCTGAACTGCCACTCGTCGCTGCCCAACAATAGCGACAATATCCGCTGGAGCTTCGACCTTCGGTACAACCCCATCGGCCAACCCACCGGACGCGGCTCGTTTCCGGGATTCGTCGCGCGCAGCCGCTCGAATCCCGAAAGCGAACTGCACGATCCCGCAGAATGGGCGAGGTTGTGGCACGAGGCCAGAAGCCGGCTCGCCCGCAGCGCGGATCCAACGTACAATCGCTGGAAGGTTGACGATCCTGTGTGTGCGTGAGCGACGGCATTTCCAACCGTGAGCGAGATCCGTCAGACACCTTCCGAAGTTGTTCGAACCATTCCTCGCCCGACATCACGATATCCGACCTGAAGTCGGCCTACTGTCCCGCAGTCCTTCCGAAGTCACCTGCGAATATAAGGAAATCGCCAAACCCCACCTCGCCATCGCCATCCAGATCGTATCGTGCATCGTATCCCGCATCGTCCCGGCTTAGCCCAAACTGCGCCGCGAATTGGATGAAGTCGGCAAAGCCAACCGCGCCGTCACCGTTGAAATCAGGATTGGGAGTTTCGGGTTCGCGATACGGGGCAAGATCCCACAGCAGGATCGTGCCATCGCTGGATCCGGATGCAAGCGTCCTGCCGTCAGGCGTGAATAACACGCTGGTAACACGGTCATTGTGCCCTTCAAAGGTGGTGATAATGTCCCCCGTGGACATGTCGTTTAGCCTGACATGCCTATCCTGCCATCCCGTCGCGAACATGGTACCGTCCGGCGAAAATGACACGCTTTCGAACACCTCGTCCAACAGGGTGGCACTCAGCTCGCCCGTCGCGACGTCCCACAGCTTTGCGGCACCCTGGAATGTGCCGGTAGCCAGGGTGGTCCCGTCCCGTGAAAAGGCCATGGCTTGGACCGTCTTTTTGTGTCCATTGAGGTTGCGGATGGTGGCACCCGTTGTCACGTTCCAAAGCCAGACATGCCCGCCGTCCGTCCCCGCGGCCAGCGTGGCGCCATCCGGCGAAAACAGCAGCTTCGTCACTCTATCGTCGAGGCCGGTAAGAGTGTTCATTTTTTCCTGTGTTTTCACGTTCCAGAGGTGGATGTTTCCTTCGATATCGCCAGTCGCGAGGATCGTCCCATCGGGTGAATAGGATACGGATTGGAGCTGGGTCCGATGCAGGAGTCTGGCGATAGTGCTGCGTGTGCGCAGATCCCATAGCCTGATTGTGCTGTCCGATGATGCGGAAGCGAGGGTCGTTCCATCGGGTGAAAAGGCAAGCGATCTGACCAAACTGGTATGTCCGCCAATGGTCACCTTTTTCAGCCCCGTTGCAACGTCCCATATATCAATCTTGCCTTTAATTGTGAGGGAATGTGATGCAAGCGTTGCACCATCTGGTGAAAACGCCATATCCCGAACCGAATTTGTATGGCCGACATAGCCCAAAATTCCGGTGGCATTTCCCGTGGCCACGTCCCAGAGATAGACGTCACCATCCATGGCTGCCGAGGCCAGGGTGCGTCCGGACGGTGAAAACGAAACCGCACTGATCCAATCCCGATGTCGACGAAACGTAGCAATCGTCTCGTTCGCCGAGATGTCCCATAACGTAACGGTATTATCCGTCCAGCCGCATGCCACGCTGCCACCGTCAGGCGAAAACGCCACACATTCGGCCTGGCACCTGTTTCCCCGGATGGTGGCGGATACCATGCCAGTCTCGATGTCCCACAGCTTGACCGTTCCGTCGGCGGAGGCCGACGCGAGGGTTCTCCCATCCGGACTGAATACAACGGAGAGGACTTCCCTTCGATGCGCCTCCAAAGTAGTGGTATTCGCGTGCTTTGCCACGTCCCACAGCTTGATCTTTCCGTCTACATAACCGGAAGCGATGGTTTTTCCAACGGGAGAAAAGGCCAACGAGGTCCCAATAGACGAGGTTGCCTCGAGGGTGGCGGCGCGGATTCCGGCCGCCAAATCCCAGACTTCAATTGATGGACCGCTCGAGCCGAAGGCGAGAGTTTTTCCATCCGGAGAGAACGACAGGTATTTTACCCACCAATTCGTACGGATACTGCCACTCTGTGTTCCCGTTGCCATGTCCCACAAACTGACCTCTCCGTAATCCTGGCGGCCACCTCCTGCTGCAATTGTTGCACCGTCAGGAGAAAAAGACACTGAATGGGTTTTCCCGGCGGCTAACAGCATGGATGGCTCTCGCTGATTCTCAGTGTATAGCCATACGCCAGCGGCACTTGCCACCGCGAGGATTTCACTGTCCGAAGAATAGGCGATCGCCCTGTCGCTTTGGCCAAGAGAACCCTTCCCAAGACGGACGGTTGCGCCTCGTGGCAGGTGCCATGTACGATAATCGATGGCGTTACCATGAACAACAGGGGTTCCAAGGGCCACGGCGTTGAAAGTCTCTACCTCGAGTTCAGCGATGGATGCCTCGACGGTATTTGTACCCGGAATCGAACCCAGTGTAACAACGATCTGAGCCCTTCCGTCGGGATCGGTTATGGCACTCTCGGTCGTAAATCCGTTGCTGAGGGTACCGTCGCCCGCAATGATCGCAAACGTCACTTTTGCGCCCGACAGGGGTTCGCCGTATTGATCTCGCACTTCGACGATCAATGGGCTCGCTAACAGCCCTCCGGTCGGGCCCTGCTGATTGTCTCCTGAAACCTTTGTCACCGTTCGCGCGCGTGGGAGCGCCCATGAGGATACATCCCACAGCTCGACTTTTTTGTCACCAGACCCGGATGCGATAAATCTTCCGTCGGTTGAAAAGCATACAGAATTGACGTAGCCCGTCTGGTGAAAGGTCGCAAGACTCGCGCCGGTCGCAGCGTCCCAAATTGCGAACGCGTTACCCACGTCCATACCTACGGCAAACATCGTACCATCCGACGAAAACGTAAACAAAGCTGGCGAAAACGCACAACCACCGAGAATTGCGACAGTCTTGCCCGTCGCGACGTCCCACAGCGTTACGGTATTGTCCTGTGAACCGGTAGCCAGGATCTTTCCGTTGGGCGAGAACGTTACCAGCGAAACTTCACCCTTATGTCCTTCCAATGTGGCGGTAAATCCGCGGTTCGCAACGTCCCAGAGCTTGACGGTTCGGTCCTTTGAACCTGTAGCCAGGATGTTTCCGTCGGGAGAGAACGTCAACGACGAGACTTCGTCCCGATGTCCCTCGAGGGCTGCAATTAGCTCACGGCTCCCGACATCCCAGAGCTCGACGGCACGGTCAATTGAAGCGGTCGCCAGTATCTTTCCATCGGGAGAGAAAGACAGCGAGTGGGTGGAATTCACATGATCAATCGTGGCGGCAAGTTCGCGGTTCGTGACATCCCAGAGCTTGACGGCGCGGTCCCAGGAAGAAGAAGCAAGGTACTTTCCGTCTGGTGAGAACCTCACCAGGTCGACTCCATCCTTGTGTCCCTCGAGGGTGGCCACAAGTTCGCGGTTGGCCATGTCCCAGAGCTTAACCGTGCGGTCTTCTGAAGCTGAAGCCAGGAGCCTTCCGTCTGGTGAGAAAGAAGCGGAATGCACCCTCGCGTCGTGATGAAGCGTGGCGATGAGATCGCGGGTCGCCGCGTCCCATAGCCTGATCGTATTGTCGTAGGAAGCGGAAGCCAGAAGCTCTCCGGAAGGCGAATACTCTACCGAAACAACTCCATCTGCGTGTCCCTCAAGCGTGGCGTAATGATGCGGCGAAATACTTACGAGATTGAACGATGTCTGCCTGACATTCCCATCCGTATCCACCGCGTTGACGTGAATCTTCTCCAGATCAGGGTTTCGTATCATTCCCACTGCATCGCGTTTATATTCCAGGTCGACGACAGCACTTCCCTCATTCGCCATTTCGCGCCACGCCTTTACTTCGGGGTATCCTCCCGCACCCCAGTTAATGAGTGGCGTCGTGGCAAACAGGATCAACTGGTGAAGCCCGTCCGAATCCGCCAGCTTAAAACTAACAGTGATGTCTTCCGTGTCTGGTTGAAATCTGGGCGATGAAGTGAGTTCGACGGCGGGGCTACGGGTCCATTCGGTTGTTATATCGGGATTGAAGTATGGATGCACGGATAGGAATTGTGCGGCGCAAAGTGATAAACTGTCCGGTTCGTTTGCATACGACATCACGTACGCATCGGTACGAAAATCGTGGTGTAAGCCGAACCCGTGTCCCAGTTCATGCGCTACGGTTTGCCAGTCGAAATCTACACCTAAGGAAGCCTCTCCGCCGGTTTTTCCGTTTCTGCCTCCGCGCGGAGTAATGCGTCGGCTATTGCCGATGAAAGCAATACAGATGTTCGCCGAAGTGTCGTAATTCTGCCCGATCTCACTGAACACCCTGAAGTGCGTATTGTCGACGTAGTAGTCCTCGCCGTGCTGTCCCGTGACGCGGTGGATCAGCGGATCGCCGTCGCCGCCGGTTTCAATATTGATGGCATCGAGACTAAAGCCGTGCGCCTTCATCTGGTCCGTAAAAAAGCTCCGGACCTGACGTACCGCCCTCTTAATCGAGTCCTCCACGGAGGAGGAAAACGAGCGGTCATTGGGTACGAAGTATATCACCCGCACCGTACGCGGCTCGCCCGTGTTCAGGCTCAATGCCCGCTTGCCCGCGGCATTCGAATCCTCCGGCTGTACCTGCGAGAAATCAATCGGCTTGCAGAACGGTACGTAGCCTGTTTCCTGTGGAAAGGCAGAGCCGACCAGTATCGGGCAAAGGACCAACGCGACAGTCCAAAATGAAGTCGCCTTGAAGTCATTCGGAGCAACGTCACGATGTTTTAGATTTCGCATCAGACTACCTCCCGATTCTTCTTCAACCTCAGGTCACTGTCGACGGCCGTGCGCTTCGCGAACCGAACCTGACAATTCGGAGATCCGTAGATTGAGATCGTCAATTCATGTGGCTATCAGTAACCCGCCTCCGCCTATATCGCGATATCCAACCTATACACAGCTTATTTCCCTGCGGTCCTTCCGAAGTCCCCTGCAAAAATCACAAAGTCCGAGAATCCCACGGCGCCGTTGCCATCCAGATCGTATCGCACATCGTATCCTGCATCGCCCCGGCTTAGCCCGAATTTCGAAGCGAACTGAATGAAGTCGGCAAAGCCAACGGCGCCATCCCCGTCGAAGTCGGTGTTGCGCTGTCCGATGGCGATAAAGATCACAGGCTCGAGATCAGCGACCGTTGCGACAACGCTGTTGGACCCTGGCTGGGTTCCCAGAGTCAAAGTCGTGGCGGCGCGTCCGTTCGCATCAGTTGTGACGGTGGTAGCAGACAGGGTGCCGTCGCCCGCGGAAACGACAAAGGTAACGGTAGCGCCGGCGTACGGCTCCCCATTCTCATCCCGCACCGAGACCACAAGCGGCTGAGCTAACACCGTCCCTGCTGGAGCCTTCTGCTCTACGCCGGAGACCTCCTTTAATGTATGAGGCACAGAATGGAGGCGTTGGAGATCCCACAGCAGGATCGTGCCATCGCTGGATCCGGATGCAAGCGTCTTACCGTCGGGCGAAAACATCACGCTCTTGACGACATGATTGTGCCCTTCGAAGGTAGAGACAAGGTCGCCCGTGGACAGGTCGTAGAGCCTGACATGTCTATCCTGCCAGCCCGTCGCGAACATGGTACCGTCAGGTGAAAATGCTACACTTTCGAACGCCTCGTCCAACAGGGTGGCACTCAACTCGCCCGTCGTGAGGTCCCACAGCTTCACGGCGCCCTGGAATGTGCCGGTAGCCAGTGTTGCCCCGTCCCGTGAAAAGGCCATGGCTTGGACCGACCCTTTGTGTCCTTTGAGGTCGCGGATGGTGGCGCCCGTCTCAACGTTCCACAGCCTGACCTTGCCGTCGTCTGTCCCGGCGGCCAGGGTGGCGCCATCGGGCGAAAAGAGCAGCGTCCGAACATATCCATTGAGGCCGGTCAGCGTGTTGATCTTCTCATCCGTGACCACGTCCCAGAGGTGGACCATTCCCTTATAATCACCCGAAGCGAGTGTAGTCCCGTCGGGTGAAAAGGTTACCGATTCGAGTTCAAACGTATGTGGCAACGTGGCGACGGTGCTGCGCGTGTTCAGGTCCCACATTCTTACCGTTCTGTCGTGCGATGCGGAAGCAAGGGTCCTCCCGTCGGATGAAACGGATATCGACCTTACGCTCTCGGCGTGTCCACGGAGTGTTGCCCACAGTCTTCCGGTTGCGGCATCCCAAATATACACCACGTTACCCAGGGAATGGGAAGCCAGCCTCGCGCCGTCCGGGGAATATACAATTCTCCAAACGTGGCTCGGATGGCCTGAAATTGTGGTGGCATTTCCAGTGGCCACGTCCCATACATTCACGTCACCGTCCTCAGACGCGGAGGCGAGCGTCGTCCCATCCGGAGAGAACGAAACGGCGCGAACCAGATCCGTATGGCGATTGAATTCGGCGAGATTTCGCCCCGTCGTCGCATCCCAAAGTATCGCTTTGCCGTTCCATCCCCCGGATACGAGTTTGGTGCCATCCGGAGAAAACGCGACGCTGGAGACGCCGCAATAGTGATCCGGGAGGACGGCGGATTGTGTGCCCGACGCGACGTCCCAAAGCCTTACTGTCCGATCAACGGAAACTGAGGCGAGGGTTTTCCCGTCCGGGGAAAAGTCCACGGCATCCACGTAACGATGATGTCCCTCCAGGGTGCCGGTAACAGTGCGTGTATTCACGTCCCACAGCTTTATCCTTCCGTCCTGGTGCCCCGAAGCGATGGTGGCACCGTCAGGGGAAAACGTCAGACTCCGGGGTCGGATGGTGCCGTCATACGTGGCCAGGGTCGACACAAGAGTGCCCGAGGTCACATCCCATAGATTCAAGGTCCAGGTATAGTGTCCCTCATAGACACTGTAGGCGAGGGCTCTACCGTCTGGTGATAGTGATACATAGCGGAAGATTTCCTTTCTCTCAACAACGGGCGTATAGGTTTGTGTTTCCACGTCCCACAGCCTGACCGCCGCCCCTTCCCACCACTCGCCCGCTGAGACAAGCTTTCTTCCGTCCGGAGTAAAGTACACCGAATGGACGATGCCTGAGGGCAGCAGAGTAACTCTCTCGGGTTCTTCGAGCGTGTAGAGCCAGACGCCAATGGCGCTCGCTACGGCGAGAACCTTACCTCCGGGAGAAAAAGCGGCTGCTGCGTGGCTTTCGCCAATAGTGCCCTTACCCAGACGCGCAGTGGCTCCTTTTGGCAGATACCACGTGGAATAATCGAGGGCTTTATCCGTTACGACAGGTGACCCGAGGCCCACTGCGTTAAACGTCTTCACTTCGAGTTCGGCGATGGATGCCCTGATGGTATTCGGTCCGGGATTGGGACCGAGCGTGAGTTCGACCTGCGCCCGTCCGTCGGGACCGGTTGTGACGTTCTCGGTTGTGAAACCACTGTCGAAGCTTCCTTGCCCTGCAATAATCGAGAAGGTGACTTGCGCGCCGGACAGCGGTTCGCCGTATTGATCTCGCACTTCCACGATCAGTGGATCGGTCAATGCGCCTCCGGCAACACCCTCCTGGTTGTCACCGGAAATCTTCGTCACGGTTCGTGCACGGGGCCGCACCCACGCGGACATATCCCACAACTCGACCGTCTTGTCATCCGACCCTGAAGCGAGGAACCTCCCATTCGAAGAAAAAGAGACCGAATTGACGGAACGTGAATGAAGAAGGGTGGCAAGGCTTTCGCCGATCGCTACGTCCCATACCCTCACCGAATTGTCCCACGACGTGGACGCCAGGAGGGTCCCATCAGGCGAAAACATCAACTTCCGAACTCCTCGAGTATGGCCAACGAGTGTGGCGACAACCTGTCCAGTTTCCACTCGCCATAGCCGGACCGTTTTGTCCCCTGACCCGGAAGCAATGATCGTCCCGTCGGGTGAATACGACACCGAAGAAACTTCCCGTACGTGTCCCTCGAGGGTGTCGACGCGTTCTCCTGACGCAACGTCCCACAACCGAATGTTGTTATCCAATGACCCGGTAGCGAGAGTGGATCCATCGGTCGAAAACGACATTGAAGAGACGCGGTGTGAGTGCGGAAGGGCGGCAAGATTCGCGCCGGTAGCAACGTCCCATAGCCTCACCGTATTGTCCCATGACCTGGAAGCGATAACGTTCCCGCCAGGTGCGAACGACACCGACAAGACCCCACCCGTATGGCCCACGAGTGTGGACGTTGAATTTCCCGTGCCAAATTTCCATAGTTTGATGGTGTTGTCGAAGGATCCTGAAGCGAGGATGGATCCGTCGGGCGAAAATGCCACCGCAGAAACTTGATCCGTGTGCCCTTCAAGTGTGGTGGCGTGTACGCCGGTCGCGACCGCCCATAAGTGGACATTCCCATCGGATGACCCGGAAGCGAGGGTCGCCGCACTCGGCGAGAACGACACCGAAGTGATGTCCCTCGTATGAACAAGCGTGGAGGCAGTCGTGACTGTGGCCACATCCCACAGTCTCACCGTATGGTCATCTGATGCAGAAGCCAGAACCTTCGCGTCGGGTGAAAACGCCACTGAAAGGACACCGGCCGTATGCCCCTCAAGCGTGGCGTAACTGTACGGCGAAATACTCACGAGATTGTACGATATCCGTCGGACATTTCCATCCACGTCAACGGCGTTGACATGAATCTCCTCCGGGGCCGGGTTGGCGGGAGTCGCAGTGGTTGAAACAACGTCTCGTCTGTACTCAAGCTCGACCTCAGAATTCTGTTTCTTCCCCAAACCGCGCCATGCTTTCACTTCAGGGAATCCGCTGCCGAAATTCAGGGGTGGCGTCGTGGTAAACAGGATCAACTGGTGGAGCCCGTCTGGATCCGTCACGTTGAATTGGACGTTTATATTCTCTACGTTCGGTGGATATTTAGGCGATGAAAGAAGTTCGACGATCGGACTCGCCCCCTGATCGATCGATATCTGTGAATTGAAGTACGGATGCACTGAAAGGAACCGCGCAGCAACAACCGCCAAACTGTCCTGCGCTTCGCCATACGACATCACGTACCTGTCGTCCCGAAAATCGTGGTGCAGCCCGAACGTGTGCCCCAGCTCGTGAGCCACCGTGTTCCATTTGAAATCACCACCCACCGAAGCCTCCCCGCCAACCTTCCCCCTTCTGCCCCCGCTTGCAATCACACCGCGACTGTTGTCGATAAACGTGAGATAAACGTTCTTATGCGTATCGAATTCCTCGCGGATCTCACGGTACACAATCGAGTGCGCGTCTCTTGAGTAGTGATCATCGGGATGCCGGCCGGTAAAGCGATGGATCTGCGGGTCGCCGTCGTCGTCGGTCTCTATGCTGAGGGAACCGGTACCATAGCCGTGTGCCCGCATCTGGTCCTTGAAGAAAGCCTGGACGCGCCGGACCGCTCGCTTTATAGAGTCCTCCACGACGGCGCGAAACGGGCGGTCGCTGGGTACGAAATGGATCACACGCACCGTCCGGGGTTCGCCCTTGTTCAGGCTGAATGCCCGCTTCCCCGCGGCGTCGAAGCCCTCGGGCTGAACCTTCGAGAAATCAATATGCTCGCAGAACGGTACATGGCCTGTTTCCTGCGGATAGGCGGACCCGGCCAGGATCAGGCAAAGGATCATTGCGATAGTCGCAAAGAACGACGTCTTGAAAACGCTCGGAGAATCGATACGATGTTTGAGACTTCGCATCGGACTACCTCCCTGTTCATGTTCAATCAAATATCTCCGGCGACGGCCGTGCACTTCGCGAGCCGACCCTGAAAAACCGGACGTCCGGGAGTCGATTTCGCCGCGTGGCGCCAGCGAAGTGGAATTCGCCTCAAAGTGCAGCAACTTGTACAAACTTGCGTTGTCTCAGATCTGTCGCTACGTATCTTCGGTCCTGTTGTTTTGCATCCGGATCCGGAAGCTTAAAGCAAAAATACGGCTATTGTAATATAACATCTGTTATATGAAATTATAATGATATCTTACATATTTTTTATGATTTATTGCTGAACTTTCGTGTAAATCGCGAGGAAACGCGACAATCGGAATCGCAGTCGAGACCCTGACCCGCGAGTCGCCCGGAAAGTGAAACGTCGGGTGTGCCAGATCTGGAGGGAAATAAGTACTACCGGAAGGGATTGCCACGTCAAAAAAGCAACTCCGTTGCGCCAGGACGATGCAGCCGATCACCCCGCCGCCACCGCTTCGGCCATTTCTCCCATCGAGAAGAAGACGTAGTCGGTTTCGGGCATCGTCTCCACCCGTTCGGTCGCGCCCAAACTTCCGCCTTCCGACAGCCGCTGCCGGTCGATCCACACGTTGGCCAGTCCGAACTTCCTGGCCGGCACATGGTCGTGATGCAGGCTTTGCGCGGTGTGCAGCACGTCCGATCGCTCGAGCCCCAGATCCGACTTCAGATGGGAAAGCAGGTACTCGAAATTGGCGTCGGCCGGTTTGTACGAGCCGATGTCCTCGGCGGTATAGATGGCGTCGAACGCGACGCCCAGCTTGCGGACCGAGGCGGCGATGCCGTCGCGGTGGACGTTGGAAAGGATGACGAGACTGTAGTGCTGCTTGAGGATGCGCAACCCATCGGCGGTGTCTGGAAACGCCGGCCAGTGCGGCACGGAACCGCCGAACGCCGCGTTGAGCTCGTTGTCCGTCCGCAATCCCAGATGCTCCGCGATTGATAGGTGCACCCGCGCCAGCACCTCGGGATAGCGCATGCCCGGCGTGGCCCGCTCCTGTGCGCACTCGCATCGGGCGAAGGCCTGGAGCGCGTCGGCACGCTCGATCGCACACCCAGGATTGCGCATCAATAGCGGCTGCAACGCGTCCCAGATGCCGCACTCCCAGTCGATCAGGGTGCCGTAGCAGTCGAACGTCAGGACACGGTAGTCCGTCAGTCGTCGCATTCGCTCGTTAGCCTGAATACTTCGAAAACATGAATTCACATGGATGGACAGGATGAACAGGATAAAAGCCAAAAACCAGGACAAATACACGAGGAAACGAGGAACCGCAAGGCACGAGAAAACGAGGAACGGAAGAGAGTCGATTCACCGTTGGCCGCACCTCGTCAGACCGACCGCCGCGGTTCCGTTGTGGAATTACGCCGAGGCGATGGTTTCGCGCAGGTGCTGTGCCGCAAGCCTGAATGTCTCGCGGTCGTCACATTCGTTGACTTCCTGCCCCTCGAAGGTGATGGAAACGACGCCGTTGAAGCCCGCTGACTTGAGAATCCCGATGATGCGCGGGTAATCCAGCCACTCCTCCCGGCCGCTGTCGATCTTGTAGATCTTGGCGCGGACGTACGACGCGAAGGGCGCGGTCTGTTCCATGAAGTGGTAGATATCGACGTCCGGATCGCCCACACCGCGGTTCTGCGCAGGCGACCCCACCCACTGGCCCGTGTCCAGGATAAACGTAAAATTCTCGCGGTCGGTCTCCCGCAGAATCCGCAGGACGTTGTCGCCCGTGCTCGGGTGATTCTGCAGGCCGACGATAATCCCGGACTCGGCCGCGAAATCGCACACTTCCTGGAAACATCGAATCTCACTTTCAGGGTCACCGTCACCCGGCGCCCCGCAAAAGAGCCGGATCATCGGCGCGCCCAGGAAAGCGGCCACTTCCACGTCGGCCTTCGCCTGCTCCACCTTCTGTCGCAATTCCTCATCCGCCCCCACGAAATGGCCGCCGGACGCCAGATAGCCGATGGGAAGCCCGGCTTTCAGGCACTTTATCTTCAGGTCCCGCAGATAGCCGCGGTCCAGGGAGCCGAAACCCACGTCCACCCGGAAGTCGATGACGTCCAGTTTCAAATCGTACGCGAGGTCGATGAACGACTCCACGTCCGGAAATGCCTTGGGCACTTCCTTGCCGAAATACGAAGCATACACGCCAACTTTCATCACAAGACCTCCTATTTAGTCCGGCACAAAAATACTTCACCATTGAACCACCGTAGCACTCGATTTGCCGGTCTTGCCTGCACCGTTTGTGCTGAGCTTGTCGAAGCAAGCATGTCGAAACAAAAGCGCCGCTTTTGTTTATCCATTCGAAATGCCCTTTCGATACGTGGTCATTGAGCTTGTCGAAATGCCCGTGTTACCCAACCCTTACAGCGCTTCTTCACGACCTTCGCCGACCCTTCGACAAGCTCAGGGAGCGGCTCAGGTCGCAGACGCCGTACACGCCACGCTTCCGTCTCACGTCTCCCCCGGGGGTGTGGGGCCGGGAGGAGAGGTTTTGATTCACACCGCCCGGTTGGCGTCGTCGTAGTACTGATTGATGCCGGGTACTTCCCTCATCCCGTGCCAGACGCCTCTGAACAGCGACTGGCGTTTGGGCGGCAGCGCGGCGATCACCTCCGCGGGCGGGCACCCCTTGCCCCACTTGGCGTTGACCGTATTGTAACAGGTGAACAGACTCAGCCGGTCGCGGGTCTCGTTGTTCCAGCGGGTTCCCGTGTGGCAGATCGCCTCGGTAAAGATCACCGCCGAACCCGCCGGGCAGGTGTACGTCTCCCACAGCGAACTGTCCCGGCCGCTGACTTCCTCGGGTCGCGGAAAGGCCGCCTTGTGGCTCCCGGTGAGAAACATCGTCCCCCCGTCTCCGGAGCCCACCTCGTTGAGTTCCCACACCACGCGGGTCAGGCCCGAATGGACCTTCCCGGGCAGCATCTGGTAGATGTGGGAATTGCCGGAGAAAGAAAAATACGCGCCGCCGCCGTGGGGCCGGAAGTTGTCGTGGCCGGCCCTTCGATGGCTGGTGTACGTGTGGTCGTAGCGGAACCCGTAGCAGTCTTCGGTTGCGAGCGGGCGATGCGAGAGGATTTCGTTGAGCACGCCGACCACCGCGGGATGGTCCAGAAGCGCCTGCGACGGTCCCCCGTGGTTGTCGCGTTCCTCCGGGGGAAGCGAGTCGCGGCTGTAGAGAAAGTCCATCTGGTGCCGCCGGATCCCGTCGAGCTGATCCTCGTCGAACAGACCGGGCAGACAGATCCAGCCCTTCAGGTCGAAGGTGTACTTCTGCGCGTCGGTCATCGGTACAACCGGGAGACCGTCCGCGTTGGTTGTGGGGAGAAGCTCGGTATCCATACATGTCCTCGCGGGTTGATAGGGATTGCGCTGGCTGTCGCGTCCGGTCCCCTGGAAGCGGTGAGAGGGGAGACGGGAGACGGTAGAGGAAAAACCGTTCGCGATATGCCCTCGCGATGTCAATCGGCGACGCGGGCAGACAGGAATATCTGGCCCGCCTTCACAGCGGGTTCCGCATCAAGCCGTTCCAAGATACTCCCGCGGCGGTGAAAATCCAAGACGCGCGGCGCATGCGGTTGCGTCGCACTACCGGGGCAGACCACAGCCCCAGGCCGGATTTCGAATTTCTGCACGCGAAGCAGCGAAAAAATTTTGATCTCGCACCTTTTCCGTCTATATTTCAGACATATCGACAACAAACCGGGGCCTTTTGCCAAGACTTCGAACGTCACACAGTCGTCACACCACAAACGATCCTCTCCAACGCAGGAGGCGGGCACATGTCAGATCAGACCGGCGGTCACGTCAGGGTCTACGTCGGCACCTATACAGACGATCGGACCGAAGGCCTCCACATTCTTCAACTCGATACATCGACCGGCGAACTCGAGGCCGTCTCAAAGGTGCCCGACGTCCACAATCCCTTCTTTCTGACCACCGATGCCGGCGCGCGTTTTCTGTATGCCGCCTGCGCCGTCGAAGAGTTCGACGGCAGACCCGGAGGCAGCATCAAGGCGTTCTCCATCGACCCGGACTCCGGCGTCATCACGCTGCTCAACGAAGAACATGCCGGAGGCGACCTGCCCTGCTATCTCAGCGTTGACCGCTCCGGCCGCTGTCTGTTGTCCGGAAACTACGGATCGGGCAGCCTGAGCGCGCTTCCAATTGACGAAAACGGTCATCTCGAACCGGTTTCTCAGGTCGTCCTGCACGAAGGATCCAGCGTCGATTCCGGGCGCCAGGAAGCGCCTCACGTTCATTCGGTCGTGCTCTCGCCCGACCACCGGTTCGCGTTTGCCGCCGACCTGGGTATCGACAAAGTCATGGCCTACGGTCTCGACGCATCGTCGGCCACCATCGAACCCGCCGCGCAGGAGTTCGTTTCGACGCGCGCGGGCGCGGGGCCCAGGCACATCTCATTCCATCCCGACGGCAGCAGGGCGTACGTGATCAACGAGCTCGACAGCACCATCGCCGTCTTCGACTACGATGCGGAAACCGGATCTCTTGCGGAACGCCAGACACTTTCCGCCCTGCCCGATGACTACGACGCCGAGAACTTCTGCGCGGACGTCCGGGTCCATCCGTCGGGCCGGTTCCTCTACGGCTCCAACCGCGGACACGACAGCATCGCGGTGATGTCGATTGACGGCGCAACGGGCGAACTCTCGCCGCTCGGCCACGAGCCGTCCCGCGGCGCGTGGCCCTGGAACCTTGAATTCGACCCCGCGGGCAGATACCTCCTCGCCGCCAACCAGCGCGGCAACGCGGTCACCTGTTTCCGGATCGTCCCCGACACCGGCGCCCTCGAGCCCGTCGGCAGTCCCGTTGAAGTACCGGGCGCGGTCTGTGTCGAAATTCCACCCCCGGCCGTTCGATAACATGGCGCAATCCACCAACGACGGGCCCCTCGCCGGATGTCGCGTACTGGAGATGGGCAGCACCGTTTCCGGCCCGTTCTGCGGCCGCCTCCTGGCGGACTTCGGCGCGGAAGTCATCAAAGTGGAGCCGCCGTCCGGAGACCCGGTGCGCCAGATGGGCAGACGCAGCCGGGGCCGCTCGCTGTACGCGGCCAGCATCCTGCGCAACAAACATCTCATCTCGGTGGACCTCAGAACACCCGACGGGCAGGACGTCGTCAAGCGGCTGGTGAAGGCATCAGACGTGGTTGTCGAGAATTTCCGGCCCGGAACGCTGGAGGCGTGGAACCTGGGTTACGACACCCTCTCCGGGGTCAACCCCGGCATCATCCTCGTCCGGATCAGCGGGTACGGGCAGACGGGCCCCTACCGCCACCGACCGGGATACGGCGTGACCAGCGAGGCGGTGGGCGGACTCAGAGAAATCACGGGCGAGCCCGACCGGCCGCCCAGCCGCGTGAGCATCTCCCTCACGGATTGCATCACGGGGTTGTATGCGGCGTTCGGCGCGGTCATGGCGCTCTTCTCCAGGACCCGGACGGGTCGCGGGCAGGTGGTCGACGCGGCGCTGTACGAGGGGGCGTTCAGCTTTATGGAACCCCACGTCCCGGCATTCGCCGCGCTGGGGGCCGTTCCCACCCGCACGGGGTCCAGGTTGCCGAACAGCACGCCCAACAACCTCTATCCCACGGCGGACGGGGACTTCATCCACATCACCGCAGGCAACGACGCCACCTTCGAACGCCTGGCCGCGTGCATGGGCGCCCCGCATCTTGCCGAAGACGAACGCTTCAAGACACCCACGGCCCGGTCGCGACACGAGGACGACATCGACGGTATCATCGCCGACTGGACGTCGGGGCGTCCGCTCACGGAACTGGAGCGCAAGCTGGACGCGAATGCCGTACCCGCCGCCAGGATATTCACGCTGCGGGACATTTTCGCCGATGAACACTACCGCGCGCGAGATATGCTGCTGGAGATGCCGGATGACGTCCTCGGGTCCGTCACGTTGCCGGGCGTCGTGCCCGGACTTTCGGAAACGCCGGGCGACGTGCGTTGGGCCGGGCGGGAAGTGGGGGTCGACACCCGGGACGTACTGACACGGGTCGCAGGATACGAAGCCGATGAAATTGACGCGCTGGCACGGCAGAAGACCGTTTACGCGACGTAACCGCCGGGAAATGCAGTAACCGGATGCAGCGGGTGGCCCGACACCCGACCTACAGGAGGTACGGATGAACTGGCGGAAAGAAACCGATGAACTCGACGCGCGCCGGTCCTGGTCCAGAAAGATGGGCGGGACCGAGAACGTCGAACGCCACCACGGACAGGGAAAGCTCACCATTCGCGAACGCATCGATGCCCTGGTGGACGGCGGTTCGTTCACGGAAGTCGGGAGCCTCAGCGGCACAGGCGAGTACGACGAGGCCGGCAACGTCATCAACGTGCAGCCCGCCCCCTACATCATGGGCGTGGCCCGCATCAACGGCAGGCCCGTGGCCATCGGCGGAGAGGATTTCACCGTCCGTGGCGGCAGCAGTCCCGGTACGCACCGACGAAAGGGGGGTCAGGGCGGCTTTATCGAGGACCTCGCATCCAAGTATCTCATTCCGCTCATCAACCTCGCCGACGGGGCCGGCGGTTCGGTCCGCGGGGCGGTAAAGAGGGGGTACACCGTATTCCCCGGCGTCAGCAGTTTCGGCCGGTCCGTCCAGCTCCTGGGCGAAGTCCCTGTTGTCTCCGCCGTACTCGGCAGTGCGGCCGGCGGGCCCGCCGGACGGGCAATCCTCTCGCACTGGTCCGTTATGGTACGCCACACCAGCCAGATCTTTTCCGGCGGACCGCCCCTCGTCAAGCGGGCGCTCGGCGTAGAGGTTTCAAAGGAAGACCTTGGCGGACACGACATCGCGGTGGACATGGCCGGCACGGTGGACAACGCGGTAGATACGGAACGCGAGTGCTTTTACATGATCCGGCGATTTCTGTCCTACATGCCCCAGAACGTATGGGAACTGCCTCCGGCGGAAGCGAGCGACGACCCGGTCGACCGGCGCGAAGAGGAACTGCTGTCCATTGTGCCTCGAGAACGCACCTCCCCCTATTCGATGCACCGCCTGGTCGAACTGGTCGCGGACAAGGGCTCCGTCTTTGAAATCCAGCCGACGTTCGGACGCGCGCTCATCACGTGTCTCGCACGGCTGAACGGCCATCCGGTGGGGATCGTCGCCAATAACCCCATGGTATCGGGCGGCGCGATGGGCGCCGGCGAGGCCAGGAAACAGACGCATTTCATCGAGCTCTGCGACTGCTTCCACATCCCGCTGATCTTCTTTGTGGACATCCCCGGTTTCATGATCGGCACCGCCGCCGAACAGGAGGCCACCCTGCGCGAAGGGATGAAGGCGGTCTTCGCGATACACCGGGTCCGGGTACCCATCCTCACCCTGGTGATCCGGAAGTGTTACGGCATGGCCGGAATGGCCGCCGGCGACATGGACGAACTGGATTTCAAGATCGCCTGGCCTTCCGGAGAGTGGGGCTCCCTGCCCATCGAAGGTGGCGTTGCCGCCGCCTACCGCCGGGATATCGCAAATTCCGAGGATCCGCAGGCCCGCGAGAAGGAACTTGAAGAGGAACTTCGACAATTCGCGTCTCCATTCCGCTCCGCGGAAGCCTTCGCGGTGGAGGAAATCATCGACCCCCGCGAAACCCGCCCCTTTCTCTGCAATTTCATATCCCTCACCCGCAACCGCCTCAAAAGCCTGCTCGGACCCACCGACAAAAGAGGCGTTTCGCCGTAGAAAATCTACTCCGCCCCGTTGCCCCTCACCCTCGGGGAGACGTTAGACGTAAGACGGGAGATGATTTGAGTGCTCTATGGTTTTTCTTGTCGTTACGATAACGGCAAATAAACAGGCACGGTTACTGCAGAAACACTACTGTAAATGACTTCCTCTACCGTCTACCGTCTTACGTCTCACCGCCTTTAACTACCGTCTCACGTCTCACCGCCTTCGTGTTACCCATGTCGCCGAACACCGTTTAGTGATGTACCCGATGTTGAAATATTGTATGAAAAATTGTATATTTATACATAAATTGGATACCATTTCAGGAGACTCATATGCCGCGTGACAGGACGTTACACATCAAGCTCGATGAAGAGACGGACTCAATGCTCAGAAGACTGGCGGAGATCCGCCGGAAGAGCAGGGGACAGCTTGTGCGGGACGCGATTTCGGCGTGTTATCAGACCGCGTTCGCCGAGTTGCCGCTCCGGCAGAGCCAGGCGCTCGCCGCCTATCGGGGCGGGTACATCAGCCTCGGGAAACTCGCCAGGGAAATGGGCATGCACGTATTGCAGCTGAGGTCCTGGCTGAACGAACACGGCATTCCACAGCGCAACGCCTACTGAGACGAAGACGCCCGGTCGGCGGACCGCCGGTTCATCAACGCGACGATTCCGGCAACGAGGACGGCGGAACCCTGAATCCAGAGCCGAAGACTTCCTGACGGAGTGAGAAAGAGGACAAGCGCCGCAACGAGAAGCACCGCGCGCTGCCAGGCATTCAGAGGGGCGAAGCCATAGCCGGAGATTGCCGCGGCCAGTGGAAGAATCCCGGCGAAGACGATGAGGACGTTGACGACGGTCGACGCAAGGTCCGGGGAGACGAGAAGCAGTTCGGGATGCAGTACGAAGGCGTAGGGCAGGGCGAAACCGACCAGGGCGAAACGAAATGACGCAAGACCCGTGCGCATGATGTCCGCCTTCGCGATCGCGGCGGCGGTGTAGGCGGCCAGCGCCACGGGCGGCGTCACCATCGACATCATCCCGAAATAGAAGATGAACATATGCGCCGCCAGGGGCACAACGCCCAGTTCGCCCAGGACGGGGCCGACGAGCGTGGCCATCAGCAGATAACAAACGGCCGACGGCAGGCCCATTCCCAGAATGATGGTGGAACCCATCAGCAGAATCAGCGCGAGTACCAGATTGTCCTGAGCCAGCGGCAGTATGGCCCCGGGCAGCCTCGCGCCGATCCCCGTGAGGGTGACCACCCCGATGATGATGCCCACGCAGGCAGCCGCCGCGATGAGAGACACGCCGCCGTGGGCCGCGCCTTCCACGGCACGCAGCAGTGAACGGGGCCCCATGCGCGTCGACGGCTTCAATGCGGCCGCCAGCAGCGTGCAGACCAGGGCGATGCTGACCGCCCGGAACGGCGTATACCCGAGGACGATCAGCACGATCAGGCTCACCAGCGCCACGAGGAAGACAACGCCGGGGGCGCCCGGCGGGCGGCCCGGGGTTCCTTCATCCCCTGCCGCAACCCGGATGCGACGGGCGTGGAAGTGGACGATCAGCAGAAGCGCGGTATAGTAGAAAACCGCGGGAATGAGCGCCGCCCTGACGATCTCCAGGTAAGTTACCGCCGGATCCACCATCTCCAGCATCATGTAGGCGCCGGCGCCCATGATCGGCGGCACCAGCGCCCCGCCCGAACTGGCGGCCGCTTCGATCCCCCCCGCCGTCACGGGCCGGAATCCTGCCGATCGCATCATCGGGATCGTGAACGTACCCGTGGTGGCCGTGTTCGCGACCGCGCTCCCCGACAGTGATCCCATAATCCCCGACGAGACAACGGCAACCTTCGCGGGTCCGCCGGTACGCCTTCCGAAAAACCTGCGCGCGGCGTCCAGTACGTACCCGGTCGCGCCCGTCCCTTCCAGCGTCGTGCCGAACAGCACGAAGAGAAACACGTAAGTAAACATCACTTTCAGCGCGATGCCGAATGCGCCCTGCGTATGGAGAAAGGTCTGGGAGACAATACGCTCCCAGCCGTACCCCCTGTGAGGGAAGAGCCAGTCGGGCATGACGTGACCGAAGGCGGCATACGCCAGGAACGCGAGAGACAGCAGCGGCAGCGTGAGCCCGATGGCGCGTCGGGTCGCTTCCAGGATGAGAATCAGGCCGGCCAGACCGACCGCCCAATCCAGCGGATGTTCCAGTCCCGCGCGGTTGCCCAGACTGCGGCCCCCCAGCCAGAAGGCTTCGAAGACCGGTTCGGTCTGGATCAGCACGTAGCCGAAGCAGAAGAAAACCGCCGCAACGAGGAAGGGTTCCAGCGTCCGGCGGAGCCCGCGTGCGCCTGCGCGGACCGGGTGTTTCAGGAATACAAGACTCAAGCCCAACATGGCAAAGAAAGCCAGTTGGGCTTGAGGCGTCAGTCCCGGATAGTTGACCTCAGCCAGGACGAAGATACTCAGCAGGACCGCCAGGATGCGAAAAAGCAATGGCTCGAGCATGTCAGTTGGGCCAGATTCCGATTTCCCTGTAATACCGGATCGCCCCGGGATGGAAGGGAGTACCGGTATCCCGGATCACGTTCTTTGGCTGGATGGCTCTGCCCGCGGGGTGTTTCTTTACCACGTCCGCGCGGTTCTCGTAGAGGATCCTGGTAAACCGGTAGACCGTCTCCTCGTCCAGGGCGGCAGGCGTCACCAGGTGCATCGAACCCACGTTCATGCCGTCGAAGGGCTCTGCCTGGCCGCGATAGGTATCTGCGGGAATACTCGCCGCATTGAAGAACGGATAGTCCCGGAACAGACGTTCTTTTTCGGTGACGCCAAAGGGGATGAAGCGGATGTCCTGTGAAGCGCTCGCCTGGGTGATGGACGCCGTCGGCACGGCGCCGCCCAGAAAGGCCGCGGCGGCGGACCCGTCCGCAAGCATGTCCACGGCGCCGGCCTGCGTATTGTGCAGCGGGCTGAAGTCCTCGTAGGTGACGCCGTGAGCCTCGAGGATCGGCGCGAGGAAATACTCGAACCCGGCGCCCGCGGGACCAACGACGACCCGCTTGCCCCTGAGATCGCCGATGGCGCGGATTCCCGTGCCTTCCGGCGCCACGAAGAGGGCGATATTCGGGGCCAGCGTCATCACGGCGTTGATGGCCTGCTTTTCGCCCCAGGCGCCCTCGCCCCGCACCGCAAAGTACGATATCGCGGCATTGGCCAGCGCGAAATCCAGCTCCCCGCGCACGAGCCGGCGGATGTTCTCCTGCGTCCCCTTGGTCGCCTCCGCGGATACGTCCCACGACAGGTCGCCGGCGCGGTCGTCCACGACCTGCGCGATCGCGCCGCCGACCACAAAGAACGCGCCCCCGGGCGGAGCCGTGCCGATGCTCAGGAAGCGGCGCTGGGGCTCGGTCGTTTCCCGCCCGCTGTCCGGCGCCTCGCATCCGAACGCAACCAGGAGGATTACGATCGCTGCGCCGACCACGCGTGTCGTGCCCTCAAACCGGTCCATCGAGACTCCTCTCTCCATTCGGTTCCGTGTCTCCGATCGATCAGTTCCGCTTGTCTTCCGCAATACAATAGAGGTGACTGCGCCCCCGCAGATAGAGGTCGTCTCCCACAACCACCGGCGACGCCCCGCTCCCTTCGTCCAGGGTGTTCTTCGCCAGAACCTCGAATTCAGGGCCGTTCCCGACAACGAGCGTGGTACCCTCGAGGTCGGAAATGTACACGCGGCCGCCCGCGCCGACCAGCGACGCGTAGACGAAGCCCATCCCGTCAATGCGTTCGGGCCCGAAAACGGGCTTCCCGGTGCCGGCGTCATAGCAGGACAGGATCGCTCCCCTGCCCTTCATGAGAAACAGCCGGCCGCCGTAGAGCAGGGGTGACGACACATAGGGTGTGTTCCGGGCGATCGACCATAACACCGAGTCCGAACCCGAGACGTCGCCCTTCGCCCCGGCCAGATCAATTGCCTGCATGGCGGGGTCCCTGTGGCCGCTGGCCACGTACACCACCCCGTTTTCGTACAGCGGCGTCGGAATCACGTTCGTCCCCAATCCACCGCATTCCCAGATCAACGCCCCGGTCTTCAGGTCGTAGCTACGGGTGCGGCGCGACGCGCTGACGATCACCTGGGTCCGGCCGCCGTGCTCGACAGGAAGGGGCGTGGACCAGGACGTCACCTCATCCCGCGCCTTGCGCCAGAGCTCCCTGCCCGACGCCTTGTCCAGCGCGACAATGAAGGAGTCCCCTTCGTGGTCCCAGTTGATCACCAGGGTGCTGCCGTGGATCATCGGCGAAGCCCCCTCGCCGAAAGCGGCCCTGCTCCAGTATTTGCCCAGGTCCTTCTCCCACTTCAGATTGCCGTCCATATCGAGGCAATAGAGCCCTTGCGACCCGAAATACGCATAGAGATGTTCACCGTCCGTAATGCCCGATGGTGACGCGAACGACGCGGTCCGGTGCATTCCCTCGTGCGGCCGGGCTTCCTTGACCGTCTTCTCCCAGACTATTTCTCCGGTCTGACGATTCAGGGCCAGGACCCTGTATTGATACAGATTGGGCGGGGGTTGGCGCCTTCCCCCTCCGGTGTTCTCCACTACCTTGTCGGTCATGACGGCTGTCTGCACGAAAATCCGCTCGCCCCAGACGACCGGCGTTGCGTGGCCCATGCCGGGAATGGGCGCTTTCCATCTGATATTCTTCCCTTCGCTCCACTCAACGGGAGGATTCGCCCCGTCCACGAGCCCGTTGCGGTTCGGGCCGCGCCAATGCGGCCAGTCCGACGCAGCCGGTCCGGTTGCGACCAGTATACAGAAAACCGTCAAGGCCAGCGTCATCCGATTCATATCGCGCTCCTTTCACGACATAGGGCCGGAGAAGGCCGACTTCGCGCCTTCAACTGAAGATACGCTCTGCGACTCCGAAATTGAACTCCTATTTTGGCTGCCAGGCCCTCAGGCGCCTTCGCGTTTCAACGCCGGCAACAGCGGCGTCCTCAGCGCAACGAGAACCCCCGCGGTACCGGCAGCCAGGCCCGCGCCAAAGATTAGGCACAGCGTGGCCAGTAACGACGCCCACGGCAGCCCGCCGGAGGCATGGGGCACGGTTGTCACGATCGCCGCCGCAACGCCGATTGCCATGCCCGTCGCCATCAGGAATCCGTTCTCCACGCACAGGAGTCCGCTCAACAGCGCCCGGCGAAACCCCAGCGCCCGCAGCGCCGCCAGCTCGGTACGCCGTTCGATGACGTTGCGCACCATCACGATCCCCAGTCCGATCGTCCCAAGGAGCACCCCCAGCCCGCCAAGCGTCTGAAACGTCGAAAGGTACGTATTCTCCACGGTCCGGAAATGCGCGAGCCTGGCCGTCGTCGGCGTCGCATCGAGACCTGCGTCCTGCAACCGCCGCTCCAGGAGGACGCCCGTTTCACCGGGCCGGTCGGTCTGCACGAGAAAGTAGCCGTAGCCGCCCCGATCGGGGAAATGCGCGGTGAAATTCTCCTCCGATACCAGCAGTTCACTCTGGAAGATACTGTGCTTCAGCAGTCCCACAAGTCGCAGCCTGACGGTCTCGCCCGCTTCCGTCTGTATCGGAATTTCGTCGCCCAGCTTCTTGTGGAGAATCCAGGTTACCGAGTTCGCGTCGCCGAATGCGGGAATCACACCGGGCTCCTCACGCCGCGTCAACAACGTCCAGGGCGCCCCGGTTTCGTACAGCAACCGATCGAACGCGAAGCCGCCCCGTCGAATCAACGTTTCGGGGGCGCCCAGAACCCGGGGATGACGCGGTCTGTAGAGATTCAGACAACTCACGTCTTCACCCGGCAACACGCGAAACGGCATGATTTGCGCCCCGTCCAGAATCCGGGCATCCTCCGCGGAAAACCCCAGCTCGAAGCGCCCGTCCGCCGAACCGGGATCGTGGTAGAGCGGCGCATCCGTTTCCGCGATGAGCTGAAATCCACCCCCGCCCGACGTCCGGCTGTTCAACGCATCGCGGCCGGCATCGATGCGGCGATGGGCGCCAACCGCCACAACCACGAAGCACGCGCAGGCGATCAGCGATGCGCACAGCAGACTCCGGCCCGGATTTCGCGCGCTGTTCCGCACACCCATCCTCCAGATTCCAGTCACCAGGTTGCGCCGACCGCGCTGAAACCAGACGGCGAGCGCGCACAGGCCCGAAATCAGAAGAAATGTCCCGCATCCGAAAAACAGCGCGATCGCGGCTTCGCGCCCCGCTCGCGGCACACCGGCAAGGCAGGCCGAGGCCAGTCCCAGGCTCGCGATCGCAACCACCTTCAAACGGCGCCCGCTGCCGGCGGCCGCGTGGTGAACGGCACCGGAAAGCAGGGCCCGAACGGGCATACCGCCCAATCGCCGGACCGTCGTCAGAATCGTGAACAGAACCACAACCTGTGAAATCAGGTACCCGGCCGCCAGACTGGTCCCGTGCACGTGCAGCGCGAGTTCACCGGTCCCGACGGCCGGAGCCCACCAGGTGCGCAGACCCGCGATCATGACCCATCCGTACGCCAGTCCTCCCGCGAGTCCGAGAAGTCCCCCCAACCCGGTCAGCCAGACCGCCTCGCCCATGAACCGGCGTCTGATCGCGCCCGCGGTAAAACCCGACGCCATCAGCACGCCCACCTCATCGGCGCGCTGCTCCACGCCAAGCCGGAAGAGGAGACCCACGAGCAGCGCCGCCGAGACAATCAGGAACAGACTGAATCCGGCGAACAGCCCGCCGAAGTCCGTGGACCCCGACGAAGCCGCCAGACCCTGTTTTCTCACCGGCTGAAAGACCATGCCGGCGGATTCGGGCGGGAGCGCCTCCCGGAGTCCGGACCGTAACCGCTCGGCGGATTGGGCGACGTCCAATCCGGGCGCGGGACCCATCCTGACGGACGTCAGGCTTCCGAATCGGCTTCGCCAGAGACGTTGTCCCGTGGCGTACGACACGATGGCTTTGGGCGCGGCGCGGTAGGCGTCCCAATAGGCTTCGTCCACGGGCCGTATGCGCGTCAGGTCCACCGGGAAGGGCGGGTCCCAGGCGTGCATGTCTTCCGCGTCGTGGAGACCCGGCAATGCCGGCGTCAACAGGGAATCGGCGCCCAACCCTTCCATGGCGACGACACCCGCCAGGCGTAACGTGACGTGCCGCGCGTTCAGCGCCGCCTTCGGTCCGGCTTCGAAAAAAGCCAGCTCGACGGTGTCGCCGGTCCCGGCGCGAAGGTCCTGCGCCGCCCAGGCATTCAGCAGCACTTCCCCATCGCCGGGGACCGGCGCGGGGCGCCCGTCTGCCAGTCGCAGCTTGCCGACGCTCCCCACGTCCATCGCGGCAACCGTCGAATAGGGCAGTACGCGATCCCCGACCCGGATCGTTTTGGCCAGGTACGTGAGGATCGCCATTCGCGGCATCCCCAGTTCATCCGCGAGTTCAAGTATCGGGTTCGCCACGTGGGACTTCAGGAGAAACCCCGTGCTTTCAACCGCGAGATAATCGGCATTCACCCGCATCGAAAGCCCGAGATCATCCAGCGTTGCGGCGCGGGCGAGCGCGGGCGCCGGATCGCCGGCGGCCCGCGTATCCCGCGAAACCAGGAGCATATTCACCCGGCCCGGCAGTCCTAGCGCTTCCTGCAACAGGGGCAGGGACACGAACGCATTGAGCGGCGTCCGCTGGCGCGGGCGCAAACCGAATCGACCGATTCCCCGGTCGGGCACGACACCCGCGAGTCTGACGCGTACGGTCTGTATCGACTCCGAGATCCCGTCCCGTCCGAACAAAGACTCCCGGTGGACGTCCCCCGGCAATTCGAACGAAAGCAGGACCGCGTCGCCCACCCCGGCGTTCAGTTCGCTCCGCAGAGACTCGTTGGCGACAAACGGCGTCGCGGCCCCGCGGCGGACGAGGTCGGGTGCGTAAACATCGAACAGGCCGCCGAACCGGGAATCCACACCCAGAATGGCGACGCGGGAGGCGCGGGTCCCCGCGCCGGCGTGCACCGCCGATCCGCTGAGCGTCACCGCCGGCACAACGGTCAATCCGTCGCTCTCCGCCTCGATGTCCCGCGCGAGGTCCGTGCGAAAGAAGCGATCCGAAACGAGGGCGTGGCCGATAGCTCCCAGGCGGTCGAGGGTCAGGTCTCTCAGGCTGTCGCGTACCGAGTCGCCCACCAGCAGGGCCCCGGTGAGCACGGCGGTGGCCACGGCCACGCCCATCAGCACGGAAAGATGAATTCGCCAGAAGAAGGTCAGGCTTCGACGCAAGTCCCCTCCCGCAGCTCAAGGGTGCGTTCGAACCGTGCGGCCATTTCCGGGCTGTGCGTGACCCCGATCAGGATCGTGTCCTCCCGGGCGTGCAGGTCAAAAATCAGGTCTCCAATCTCGTCGGCACGCGCCCGGTCCAGGCTGCCCGTCGGCTCATCGCACAGGAGGAGCGCCGGCCTGTTGACCAGCGCTCGAGCCACGGCCGCCCGTTGGCGTTCGCCCCCGGACAGAGCGGCCGGGCGGTGGTCGGCCCGATGCGCGAGCCCGACGCGTTCGATCAGGTCCCGGGCCCGGTCCCCGGCGCCGGATCCGGCGTCTCCGGATGCCAGCGTGGGAATCAGGACGTTCTCCAGTACCGAATACTGCGGCAGCAGATGGTGGTCCTGGAACACGAATCCGATCCCGCGATTCCGAAAGCGCGCCAGCTCCTTGTCGGAAAGGGCGTAGGGGTCCCGGCCGTCGATCTCCACGCGGCCCGACGACGGTCTGTCCAGGGTGCCCAGTACGTGCAGGAGCGTACTCTTTCCCGATCCCGACGGCCCGACGACCGCCACGGACTGCCCGCGTCCCGTCTCGAACGAAACCTCCCGCAGAACGGACACGTCGCCGTACTGTTTCGATACCCGCTCAGCCCGCAGCGTCATCCTTGTCCTCTGCTTCCTGGATCCGTTCCGCGATGGCGCCCGGGATGGGAATGGCCCGGAACGGCTGCCCCGGCGCGCATTCACAGAACACCGTACTCAACCGGCCCCGCGCGATCGGGCGGTCGCCGCGGCGGAACTCGAACCCAAACGTCAGCGAGCTCGTCCCCTTTCTGACGACCTTCATATGGACGTCCAGCACGTCTTCGAACCGCGCCGGTTCCAGATAGTCGCAAGACGCGCCAACCCGGGGCCACCCGACCCTGCGCCCTTCCCATCGGGTATGAACGCTGGTGCCGAGCGAACGCAGGAACGCGTGTTCGGCCGCCTCCATGAAAACGAAAAACCGGGAAAAGTGCACGATCCCGGCCATGTCCGTATCCGAAAACTCGACGCGTCGCGTGGTGCGGAATTCGCTTGGCACAGGCCTTCCTCTTGTGGAGATATCGGTAATTCCCGACGCCTATCCTTAACAGAAACCGCTTCTGGCTGACGGCTGAGAGCTGACCGCTGATAGCTGTCTCTGCAGCTTTACGACGCAGGCTTGTAGAGTGTCACCATGCACCCGCCCAGCGCCGCCAGCACGACGCCCAGCACAAACTGCCAGCTCAGCCCGCCCCAACCGCCGGCGGGCGGGTGCATGGCCATCGACACCACCGCGTTTACGACGGGAGCGCCGGCGAATACGATCGACATCACCACGGCAGGGGTGCCCCTCGCGCCAAACGCGAGAAGGACGCCGAACGCACCGATCGCACCCACGGTGCCGGCGAGCAGAGACCATGTGAATCCGCGCGCGGGGAACGACCAGTCCGCGCCGTTCACCCAGAGAACGACCATCGATCCGATGACGGCGGTCAACAGATAGGCCACGCCCACCAGGAGGAACGCCTTGTAGCGTCCGTTCACGGGATCGGCCATCGCGACCTGCCCGGTATGCAGAAAAATCCCGTACAATCCCCACGACCCCACGGTCATGGCCGCGAAAATCAACCACGTGAATCCCGACGTCGTTGCCTGTTCGGCCGGCATAGCGTCTCTCCCTTTGCAGCCCGTTGGAACTGCGGTGGTGAATCGTCGGCGGGTTCGCCGGTCCCGGCCGGATCAACCCGCGACGAATTGTCGATAGACGTCCTGCATGGCGCCGGCCATGCACTCGTCGGTGTACGTCCGGCGGACGACCGCACGGCCCTTTCTGCCCATGGCTTCCCGGGCCTCCCCGTCCTTCATCATGCGAGACAGGCCTTCCGCGAGCGCCGCCGGCGAGCCGGGATCGACAAGGATCCCTCCTCCGGTAGACTCGACAAGCTCCGGAAACGCGCCGTGGCGCGGCTGGACCACGGGCGTGCCGTTGGCCAGCGCCTCCAGCACGAACAATCCTTTCGGCTCCCGGTACGGCGTGGGCACGGACAGGACGTGGACGCTGTTCAGGAATTCGATCTTCCGCCGCCGGTCCACCTCGCCCAGGTACTCGAAGGCATCGGTAAGCCCGCGGGACTCTATCAGCGAGACGACCTCCCGGTAATAGGACTTTTCGCGTCCGCCCAGATAACCCGCCGCCAGCAGCCTGATATTCTCCGATCCAACCTGTTCCGCCAGACGCCCCACGGCGTCGGCCAGAAGATGCAGTCCTTTCTCGGGCGCGATGCGGGCCATATATCCGACGGTAAACGGGGTCTCAGGCAGCGCCCGGTCGCCGGGGCCGTGGCCTTCCAGACCGATCCCAAGACGGACCACGCGGAAGCGTTCCCGGGGCGCATTCAGATACCTTGCCATGGCATCCGCGTACCAGTCGCACGTGGCCACAAACGCGTCGACGTCGCGCGCCCGGTCCTGAATCAGGTCTATCGCCTCGTTTCGATAGGGTTCGATCAAACTTTCGAGGAAGACGTCCTCTCCCTGTACGGAACACAGAACGGGAACGCCCATTTCCCGCTTCATCTCACGCGCCACGCCCAGAAACATGGAATTCGTCAGGTGCACGAGGTCCGGACGAAGGTCGTCCTTCAGCCATCGAACCAGCTTTTTCAGTTCCTTCCTCTGTGAACCCAGCTCCCCTTTCAGCATCGAGACCGTGAGCGCGCCCAGCTCGCCGGCACGGGTCGATCCGCTGAACCATGAAAGCGATTTCAGCAGCGGTCGCCCGTTCATCAGCCGGTCCACGAATTCCGGGGTGCGGCGAAAAAAAGCCATCTTCTGCTGCAGATAGACGTTGATTCCGCCGTAGAACACCCGGTCGATACTCGCGTCGGGCCCATCGGTCCTTAACGGCGTGTACGTTGGAATCAGCGTCAGGTCCACTCCTCTGAGCCTGAGCGCCAGTGCCAGCGTATTGTCGTTGATGCAACTCCCGCAAACCATCCCCGCGGCGCCCGCGGCTATGTAAGCAACGCGCATGGGAAATGACAATTAAGAATTAAGAATTAGGAATTAAGAATTAAGAATTAAGAATTAAGAATCGGGATTGGCGTTGCGTTTGTCCTTCGCGGTCTTCTGAATCGCTGCGAGAAGCCGACATAGTTCTTCAGCATCGGAGTGGATGCCAACGAACTCGTCTTCGGACAGATAGCCGGTATCTTTCAGTAAACGCAACCAATAGCTGCTTTCACGAGCTTCTTTATAGGCAATGGCAATCTTGCTGACAAAGTCTGCACGCGACTGGCCGCCAATCGCCTCTTCTATGTTGGCTCCAATACCTGTTCCAGAGCGCAACAATTGCTTTGAAAGCACGAATTCTCTCTTTACCGTTGACAAGTGTTGATAGAGCCTTACTACTCGAACTGCAAATCCATAGCCTTTACCCTGAACAATGTTATCATCCTTCATTTCGTCTCCATAATCCCTCTTAGAATTAGGAATTGAGAATTACAAATTAAGAATCAGGATTTGGCGTTGCGTTTGTCCTTCGCGGTCTTCTGAATCGCTGCGAGAAGCCGACAAAGTTCTTCAGCATGTGAGTGGATGCTAACAAACTCGTCTTCGGACAGACAGCCGGTATCTTTCAGTAAACGCAACCAATAGCTGCTTTAAATTCTGAATTCTCAATTCTTAATTCGTAATTTCCGTTGCTTTTTCATAGTGTGCAACGTCTTCGGGCAGATCGCACATCTTCCCCATCGGTCCGAAGATGGGGGTGACGTCGTTCATGTAGATCTTCCCGCTCAGGATATCCACGATGCCGTCCAGACACTCCGGATGGGCGTCCAGGAATCGGCTGAAGCTGAATTCCTTGGTGTAGAATGCGTATACCAGCTTTCGTATGGCTTCCATCCCGGGAATGAACGCGGCGCCCCAGCTTCCCAGCCGTTCGGCTGAGAAGTCGTCGTTCACAACGGCCTCGTGAATCGCGTCGGCGGCCATCTCGCCCGATTTGAGCGCCAGGAACACGCCGGAGGAATACACCGGATCCAGAAAGCCGTAGGCATCGCCAACCAGCACCCAGCCGTCACCCGAAACCGAATGGGCCCGATACGAGAAATCGCTGGTCACCTTCATGGGAAACAACTGCCGGGCGCCTTTCAGCCGCTCCTGCATCGGCCGGCATCTCTCCAGCTCCTCCCGGAAGATCTCCTGGTGCGTTCCCGCCCGATGCCGCAGGAGATAGTCCAGGTCTCCAACCACCCCGACGCTGACAACGTCGCCGGCCAGCGGGATGTACCAGAACCACGCGTCCTTTGTGTTCGTGTGCAGGATCAGGGTCGCCCCCTCGTCGATCCCCTCGTCTCTGGACGCGCTCTCAAAATGCGTAAACAGAGACGCCTTCCTCAACGTGGGCTCTTCGGTCTTGATATTGAGCTTGCGGGAAATCAGGGCGCTGCGGCCCGTCGCATCCACCACCACGCGGGCCGGGAGGTCGTTCAGGCTGCCGTCGCCGTATCTGGCCCTGACCCCGACGGCCCGGCCACCGTCGAAGAGGACCTCCTGAACGGCGGCCCCCTGCCTCACGCACGCCCCTTTTTCGCGGGCGTTCTCCAGCATCATCCGGTCGAACTCGCTCCGCAGCACCTGCCACGTGACCGAACTCTCGTGCGGATCGTGCCGATGGAAGTAGAATGGCGCCGACCCGCGGCCCGAAGCGCCGAAGAACTGCACGCTGTACTTCCTGACAAATGCGCTCTTCTTCAATTTTTCGAGGACGCCCAGGCGTTTGAACGACCAGTAGGTCCCCGGCATCAGCGACTCGCCGATCTGAAATCTCGGAAATCGCTCGCGTTCCAACAGCAGGACCCGATGACCATGCACGGCGACCAGCGCCGCGACCGTACTTCCTGCAGGGCCGCCGCCGATCACAATGACATCGTAGGGATCTGAACCCATCTGATCTTCCCGAGCAAATTCAGTCACGATGGTCCGTAAACCGCCTGGCCTTCAGTTCGTACCTGGGCAGCGTGTTCATCTCAACCGTACGAACGCCGAGACGCAACCCAAGCTTTCGTCTCGCCTCCCGCGCCACGGCATCGACAACGGAATCCGGCGCCGCGCCCTTCACTTCCAGGCGAATCTCCATTTCATCCAGGGAGCGGCGGCGGTACACGTCGACAGCGAACTCCGTCACTTCGGGAAAGGTCCTGACGACGTTCTCAACGGCGCTTGGGTAGATGACGATTCCGCGTATGATGATCCCGCCGTCGATACGGCCGACCACGCCGTTTTCCAACCGGAGGAACCCGGACCCGCAAGGGCATGTCCCCTTCGCGCGCGATACGCGGTCGCCGGTGCGGTAACGGATCACCGGCATCCCTTCGCGCCCCAGGTTCGTCAGGACCAGTTCCCCTTCATCGGCCTGCTCGCCGGAATCCGGATCGATCACTTCGCAGATGAACTCGGCTTCGTTCACGTGCATGCCGTTCCGGGCGCGACACTCGAACCCCCAGGCCCCCACCTCGGTGGCGCCGGCGTGATCATAGCACGTTGCGCCCCAGGCTTCCTCGATCCGCCGCCGCGTCGCCGGCAGACCGGCCCCCGGCTCCCCGGCGTGGATCGTGGCGCGGATGCTGGACGCCGCGATATCGATCCCCTCGGCTTCGGCCACCTCCGCCAGGTGCAGCGCGTACGTCGGCGTGCAGATCAGGACCGTCGCCCGGTGTTCGTCTATGGCCTGAAGCCGCTGGACGGACGACATCGAACCGCCCGTGACAGCCATCGCCCCGATCATCCGCGCGGCTTCGTGGGCCGTCCAGAACCCGATAAACGGGCCGAACGAGAAGGCGAAGAACAGACGGTCCTCAGCCGTTACCGAGGCGCCATCGAAAACCCGGCGCCAGCAGCGTGCGAACCAGTCCCAGCTTCGCCGCGTGTCCAGCCAGCGCAGGGGCCTGCCCGTCGTGCCCGACGTCTGATGCACCCGGACGTAGTCCGCCAGTTCAAATGTCAGATTGGACCCGTACGGCGGGTGTGCGTCCTGGTCGGCCGACAGTTCGGCCTTGGTGGTAAAGGGCAGCCGCCGGTAGTCTTCGAGGGTCCGGACGTCGCCGGGACCGGACAGCCCCGCGCCCGCCAGCTTCTTTCCATAAAACGCGTTGTCCCGCATGACCGGGACAAGCATGTCCCGCAGGCGCGCGAGCTGAGATTCAACCTGTACGTCCGGTTCCGGTTCCGGGTTGACGGAACTCATAGCTCGACCTGGATCGCGCTGTACAGACCGAACGGGGGCGCAGGGATCACCGACATCGCGCCGAACCCGCGTGTCTCATATACTCGATCGGTCAGATTCCTGGCATTGAGTCTGATCGTCGTCTGCTTAAAGGTATACGACGCCGAAGCGTCGAGCGTCAGCACCCCGCCGATGCCGAACTGATTGTCCTCGGCAATGAACTGGCTCCCGACGTACCTGGCGCCCATGCCCAGTTCGAACCCGTTATCGAAGCCCAGCGCGCTCCAGATATTGAGAATATGACGCGGCGACCAGGCCGGTTGGTTGCCGGACCGGTCCAGGTGCCGGAACTGCATCCCGGTGGGCGTGGGTACGGCCAGCATCTCCGTAAAGCGCGTCAGCTCCGCATTGGAAAACGCATACGTCAGGAAAACGTGGCAACCGCCTCCGGGTCGCGCCATCATTTCCAGTTCCATGCCCCGCGACCGCTGGTCGCCGTCCTGTTTCGTCACGCCGGTCTCATCCGGAATGCCGATGCCGTACTTCCGCAGATCGAAGACGGCCAGAGACGCGTGCAGGCGGTTGTCGACAAGGTACTTTTTCGCGCCCGCCTCGAACTGCGTGGCGGATTCGACGTCGCGGGGTCCCGCCACGAGGCTCGATGGCGGCGCAAAGGCCTTGCCCGCGCTGGCATAGAGGGTCAGGTCCTCGGCGGGATTGAGTGACACGCCTGCCATCGGACTCAATTCGTTGAACGCCCTCGACGTGGACGTGACCGGGTCGTCGTACCGTATCCGATCGAAGCGGCCGCCCACGAACGCGTGGAAGAAATCTGAAAACACAATGCGGTCGACGACAAAGGGCGCAACAACGCCGCTCGTCGCATCGGCCGCTCGCGACTGGTCCGGTACCACGAAATGCGGGAGCGCGGCCGTCTCGACGGGTTGGTACAGATCGATAGTCGGCAGGACCGCGACGTCGAGCGTAAACCGGTCCGTCCACCGCATCAGTTCCAGACCCGCCAGGAGCGTATGCCTGACCCGTCCGGTGGAAAAGGAAAACACGAACTCAAGCTGATTGCCCAGCACCTTCTGCCTGTCGTCGAGGAGCAGCAGCGTCCGGATCAGATCCAGGCTTCCCGCGGCATTGGGAAACACACCGTTGAACAGCGTGCCGTTGGAGATCCAGGAAAAATCGGTGTAATACAGTTTATTGCGCAACGTGACCCGGGGAGACAACCGGGTCTGCAGATCCATCCGCACCCGGATAATTTCCTGGTCTGAAACGTCGAACGGTGACTGGTAGGAACGGGTACGGGGCACATCGGCCAGCTGTCCGCCGGCCACGGGCAGCCCCGAATCCGACTTGTACTCGCTCGTCACGTATTCGAGATTCGCCGTCGCCGTCGTCTTTTCATTTCGAAGGGTGACGGCGGGGTTCAACGCCCAGATCCCGCTGTGCTTGTCGTCACGGTAGTTGTCCGAGACCTGTCGGAGGCCGTTGAAACGCGCGGCCAACCCCTGCGCGGGATCCGCCCAGCCCGCATCGACGGTTCCGCGCAGACTCCCGAATGGCCCGTAAGCGCCGCTGGCCTGGAACATGGGCTCGAAGACGGGTTGCTTCCGGTTCAGATTGACCGATCCGGACAGCGGATTGGCGCCATAGAGAAACGCGCCCGGGCCTTTCAGCACCTCCACCCGGTCCAGGTTGTAAAGGTTGTAGAACGTGGCCTCCGGCTCGGACGCGCCGTCCGTGAGCACCAGCCCGCTCGATAGCGAGTCGAATCCGCGAATCACGAAGAAATCCGTCACGCCGAACACCGTCTGCACGTTTACGCCGCTGACGTTTCGCAGCGCGTCGCCGAGAACCACGCCGCTCTGATGTTCGATCAGTCCGCGATTGACCACACTGACGCTCGCGGGCGTTTCGCTGAGGGGTACCGGAATCTTGCTGGCAACGGAACCGATCGTGGCAACCTTTTCCTTGCTCTCCGTCACCACGATCTCTTCACCGGCATAGACCGGAAGGTCGTCCCCGGCGTCCTCATCGGCCTTGTCATCCGCGGCAAACGAGGCGTTTACCAGCAGACCCAGAAGAGTGACAGCCACCAAACCCGTTCGGCACATACGCGACATGCGATTCCCTCTCTCAACATAAACTTACATGGATGGACAGGATGAACAGGATAAAAACAAAAAACAGACGGCTTGAACCAATTCAATCGCAACTTAATTGACACGATTTTTCGTTTTATAAGTCTCTTCTTTATTTCATTAAAGTAAATTTGAGAAATCCAAAAATACGAGCCTGCACGAGCCGGCATCGAAACACGCAGATGCGGTTCTTCGACGTTAACGGTACTGAAAAACAATCACATGTTCCATGCAAGCACCTTTCTTATGGATGATCTACCGTGGAATCGAGCTGGAGTCCTTTCCACTTCATCTTTACCGTTTCACATTCGACTCATCCTATCCGACAGCGTTCACGTTGTATTCGTAGGGGCAACCCGTGTGGTTGCCCGCCTTTGGTTTTTATCCTGTCCATCCTGTATATCCATGTTAAATCTCAGTTCATGATTTAGCCGGATCACTCCCCGCCCTCCCTGAGATCCAGACAGACGATCTTACGCATATCCCTGACGAACACGCGGCCGTTGGCCAGCGTCGGCACGGTCCAGCTTTTGCCCGTAAGCACCTGCGCGCCGGCTTTTTCCTTGAATCCTTCCGGCGTTGCCCGCGCCAGGGCCAGCCTTCCGTTGTCGCTCAACAGGAGAAGATGCCCGTCCGCATAGATCAACGCCCCCTTGCCGTACCCGCGGTGTTTCCACTGCTCCTTTCCCGTCCGGGCTTCGATACACTTCAGGATGGCGTTATCGAATCCGTAGAGATAGTCCCCGACAAGCACGGAGGTGCCGAAGTGGTTCTTCATCCGCCGGCTCTCCCAGACCCTGGTCACCGCCATCCCGTTATTCCCCGCCTCGATTCGCAGCAGGGCCGCGCCGTGGTCGTAGCCCGAGGAAATGAAGATCTGATCCGGCGGCACGAAGATGGGCGTTGCGATATTCAAATCGTACGACGTCTTCCACGGGTACCGCCAGTACAGGGACCCGTCCACCGGCGAAAGTCCGACCGCGGCGTCACCCGAAAAATAGACCACCTGCCGCGCGCCGGCGAGATCCACCGCAATGGGCGAAGAATAGGAAGCCACGTCGTTCTGGGAAGCCCAGACGACTTTGCCGTCCGTCCTGCGCAATGCCAGAAACGTACCCTTGCGGGTGGCGGCCTCCACGAATAACAGATCGCCTTCCACCAGAGCCGAATTCGAAAAGCCGAACCGGGGAAAACGCCCGCCCAGCCCGTCGACCAGGTCCACGGCCCAGATCCTTTCACCGTTCACCACGTTCAGTGCGTACAACCAGCCTTCCGCGCCCAGGACGTAGACCCGATCGCCGTCGACCGTCGGCTGCGAACGGGGTCCGTTGCCGCCCTGCCATTCCTCGAAGGCGCCCCCTGTCCTGAACCGCCAGATCTCGCCTCCCGATTCCTCTTTCAGACAAATGACGAACTCATCGTCACCCTCGGCGAACATGGTGAAGACGCGGCCGTTCGCGACCGAAATCCCCGAAAACCCCTCGCCGAGGTTCTTCTTCCACACTACCGGCGGACCGCCCTTCGGCCAGGACTTCAGGAATCCGGTCTCGCGCGAAATGCCGGTCCGGTTCGGACCCAGCCATTGGGGCCAATCCGCTCGAACCGATGGGACGTCAATCCACAGGAACGCGACAATCAATAACGATATTCGATGCATCTTGCGTTCTTCCTTTCTGACCTTTCAGGACGGCAAGTCTTCGTAGGGCTTCACGTATACCTCGAATCCCGATAGACCTCGTGATAGAATTCCGGCAGCAATTGATCCACACGCAACAACCCGTCGCGCGTCATCCTGACCTCCGTTGCATCGAATTCCAGCATGCCGTAATCTCTCAGCTTCCCGTAGGCTTCGCCAAACCGTTCGAGGATATCCACACCGAATTTATCCTGAAAATACGCTGTCTCGATACGTCCGAGCTTGAGTTGCAGGATCATCTCGCGTACCAGGCGCTCCTCGTCGGTGGGCAGGAAGGACCGGTTCAGCGGCAGCCGCTCCTGCATGCAAGCTTCGACGTAGGGGTCCCACTGCGTGTGATTCTGAAAGTGTATCCCGCCCACGTGTGAAAACGACGCGACGCCCGCGCCGATCAGGTCCGCGCTGCGCCAGAGCGCGTCCCGATAGACAAACCGCTTCGGTCGCCCTTTCTTGACCATCGTATAAGCACTCGAAATCTCGTAGCCCGCTTCACCGAACGCGTCGATCGCATGGGCATGCCAGGCGCGCTTCGTGTCCCAGTCGGCAACCGTCAACCCGTTTCCATCCAATAGCGTACGGGAATACGTGGTGTTGAATGGCAGCTCCATCTGATAGATCGTGACACTGTCGGGGTCCAGATCGATCGTACCCTGAACGGTTTCCTTCCAGGTCTGCCAGGTCTCGCCCACCATTCCCGAAATCAGGTCCACGTTCACCTGTTCGAACGCCTGTGCCTTCACCCAGCCCATCGACCGGTGGATCTCTTTGCCGACGTGCGCCCGGCCGTTCTCCTTAAGTATCCCGTCATTCAGGTTCTCCAGGCCCAGGCTGAGCCGGGTCACGCCGATCTCTCGAATGGCCTCTACCTTCGGCTGCGAAAGGGTGCCCGGCTCGCACTCGAACGCCACCTCTTCGGCGTCGTCCCACGGCAATACGGCCTTCAGCCGGTCCACCAGCGCGTTCAGGTGCTTCACGCTGATGTACGACGGCGTTCCCCCGCCGAAGTAGACGAATTGCAAGCTGCGTCCGGCGATTCTCGGCAGCCCGGCGAAATTCTCCACCTCTCGGGCCAGCGCATCCAGATAGAGCTGAATTTCGGAACTGTTGCGATCCGTATACACGCGAAAATAGCAGAACTTGCATCGCTTCCTGCAAAACGGAATATGCAGATACAGTCCGAGCGGCACATCCCCTGCCGAAGGGTCCGAATCCTGCAACATCGATTCGACCTGCGCGTTGTGCTCATCCCGCCAGAACGAATAAGGGGGATAGTTGGACACGAAGACGCTTCCGACCGCGGTTTCCTTCCATTCCTTCCTGGAAGTCGCGGGTTCCGGAATGTGAACCTGAGAGGTCATTCGCTTACCTCGCCGCCAAAACAGTAAAGCGTCCCGTCTGCGGTGCCGATCACCAGCCTCCCGCCGGCCACGCTCGGCGACGCCAGGACTCCCGAACCGGTCACGAATTCCCACCCCGGTTCGCCCGAGTCCAGGTCCAGCGCCACGATTCTCCCGCCGTTCGTGCCCACGTACACCCGTTTACCCGCGACAACCGGTGAGGAGTCGACGCGAGAACGGAACGCCCGAATCCACAGCAGGTCGCCGTTGTCCGGACGAAGCGCGCGCACCATCCTGTCGCGCCCGGCGACAATCACGTGACCTTGCGCAACCGCCGGCGACGCGTAAAACGGAAACTTCCGGCTGGGGTGTTGGTAACGCCACAGGACCTTCGCCGCCCGCAGATCCAGGCCCAGGACCTGGTTGCCGAAAGTACCCGCGTAAGCCCTGCCATTGCGCACGGCAACACTTGCCGCCACGTAGTCGAACAGTTCCACCCTCGATACTTCTTCTCCGCCATCCGCGTGCACCATCCGCAGCAGACCGTCGCAACCGGCGACGAGCACGCGTTCGCCCCAGACGGCCGGGGTTCCGTGAACGTATCCCTCCGTCTCCAGCTTCCAGACCAGCGACCCGTCCTCCGCGTTGAGACAGTACAGGAACTGATCGTAGGACCCGAAGATCACCCGGCCTTCATACGACGTGGCGGAAGAGATGATCTCTCCCCCGGTCCGATACGTCCACAACCCCTTGCCCGATGACGCATCCACGGCGTGAAAACCGCCGTCCCCGTCTCCGAAGAAAACCGCATGATCCGCCACCAGCGGGGAGGCCTTGATCTCCCCCCCGGCCGGGTACTTCCATTTCAACGCGCCGGTGTCGAAATCGAACGCGTAGAGATGGCCGTCCAGCCCGCCGACGAAAACCGCACCCTTGCGGATCGCCGCCGTGGACTCGATGCCCTCGGGTACGCGGGCCGTCCACGCGACAACAAGGCTCTCGGGAAGCGATTCCCGCGCGAACCCCGTGGATTGCGCGTCGCCACGGAACAGCGGCCAGGACGTCTCGGCGGCCACACGGACGGGAACCGGTATGTACAAGATACACAATATGAGGAAAATGTTCCATCCGCGACCCACTTTTCGCCGCGCCTGAATTTCAATACGTCTCTTCATATAACGCCAGACAATCGGTTTCCCGGAGCGGGCGCGGGTTGAATGTTCCCGTCCACTGGCGCGCCGCATCCGTCGCCAGTTCGGGGAGCCGTTCCCGTTCAACGCCCAGTTCGCGAAGGCGGGCGGGCAGACTCGCCGCATGCTTGAATCGCTCGATCCGATCGGCGAGCGCGCCGGCCGTCATCCCGAACCCTTCGTAGCGCGCCGCGTCCGTTTCCCCGTTGAACCGGATCACCGGCGGAAGCATGACGCCTACCGCAACGCCATGTGTGATTCCGTATCGGGCCGTCAGCGGGTTGGCGCAGGCGTGGGCGGCGCCGAGCATCGCGTTCTCGATCGCCGCTCCGGCGAAATGCGCGCCCAGAAGCATCGCGGCTCTGGCTTCGGGATCCGCCGCCGGCGCCAACGACGCTTCGAATCCCGTTGCGAGCAGGCGCCACGCCTCGAGCGCGTACATGCGCGACACCGCGTTCCGCTTCGTACAGACGGAACTCTCCACGGCGTGCGCCACGGCATCGATTCCCGATGCGGCCGCCACGTGCCCGGGGACGCTTGCCGTGAGCGCGGGATCCAGAATGACGCCGCGAAACCGCGCCTTGAGGTCGCCGCAGGCCATCTTCTCGTGGGTATCCGGCGCGGCGATCAGCGCATAGGACTGGGCCTCGCTTCCCGTCCCCGCGGTGGTCGGAATGCCGATCGACGGCAACATCGACCGCCTTGCCCGGCCCATCCCGCGGTAGTCCTCCATGCGGCCGCCGTTCGTGAGAATGAAATTGATCCCCTTGGCGCAGTCCATCGCGCTCCCGCCGCCCAGGCCCACGATCAGATCGATCCCGCGTTGCGCCGAGGCGGCTTTCACACCGGCTTCCACGTGGGCCGTTGTGGGGTTCTCCTCCACGTCGTCGAACAGGAAGACGTCGCGCCCCGACCCGCGCAGCAATCCCAACGCCCGGTCCGCGATGCCCGCGCTGACGATCCCCGGATCGGTCACGAGCAGAATTCGCTTTGCTCCCAGTCCGTCCGCCATTTCCGGGAGTTGCGCCAGCGCGCCATCCCCGAAAATTACACGCGGCGCGGGATGGAGGTCGAAGGGTTCCATCGGTCGGTGGGGTTCTAAGCTCTCCTCGCGTACTGAAAGGCGCGTTGACGGTAGAGATGTTCGAACAGGTTGCCTTCGTGGGGCTGGTCCCACGAAATCCGGTTCGTGGGAATCGGCCCCGCGTTCAGCCGATCCACGTGAGGTGAATTCAGCAACTCGCCCACGAGGCCTTCATCCTCCGTCAACGCCGTGACGACCAGGCTGGGCCCGATCCGGTCCGCCAGACCCGCCCGGGGCGCTTCAACCACGCTCGAGTACGGGAAGAGGTATTCCGTATTCGCGAGGGGGTGTTCCGGAGACTCGCACCACACCAGCGTCGGATTCAGGAACGTCAGGCCGTCGAGTTCGGCAAGCCGGCCGCCGCGCAGGCCCGCGGTCAGGTCCTCCGCGCCCCCGCTTTTCAAATGGACGTCGATAACATTTGAAATCCCGGCGGCGGCAGCCGGGTTGGAAAAGGCGGCAATCCGCGCTTCCGGGTCGTCCAGCGGCCGGGGCTCGATCCGCGCGAGCCGGCGCGCAATCGCCTCGGCGATCTCGCGGCCGTGCGCGGGCGTCCACACACTCGACGCGTTGATGCAGGATCGTCCGCCGTTGGCCGCGATCGAAACCAGGATCACGTCCAGAAAATCCTCCCAGCGGTGGACCAGGTCTTCACCCAGAATCACCTTGCTGCGGCCCGGACCGTGGACCGAAACCCGCGGATCGTGCAGCCACGGTGCGACGGTAGGGCCGCCGCCGAACAAAAGGGAACGCCCGCACCTCAAGAGGATTTCGTTGGCGCCGGCGTGCCCGGTCGGATAGATCCCGAACGCCTCGCGCGGACATCCCGCGGCAATAAACGCCTGTGCGATCCGAAACGGGGTCCAGGGGTCCTCACGGCCGGGCTTCAGCACCAGGGGCACCTTCAGCGACGGCGAGGGAACCCAGAGCGAATGTACGCCGGGTGAATTGCTCGGCAACACGGCGCCAAGCGCGTCGGTCTGGCAGACGTAGCTCAGCGGGCGGCCGTTTTGCGGACCCCACCCCCGGTCCAGCACCGGCAGATCCAGCTCGCGCGTCAGGCCGGCGAGCACCTCGTCGATCTGGGTACAGGCCAGCCGGATCTTTTCCATATTCTCCCGGCAGAGGGTCTCCGGAATCCCCGTGGTGCCCGATACCTGGCGGACGTAGTCCCCCGGCGATTGCGACTGGCGATCCAGTGGCAGGTCCGCATCGGCGAACAGCCGGCCGGCCCTGCGCGTCACGGCTGCAAGATCGGACACGCTGAACGCCTCCAGCGCCCGTCTATTCGCTTTGGCGGCGTTCAGGTCCCGCACGATCAGACCCGGGTTTGCGTGGCTCACGCGGACGAGGGGCTCCCCGGTCTGAACGTGCGGAACTTCCCGGACGTCCAGACTTGCGTATGGCTCTCCCGCCCGCAATACCGGGATATGGGTCACACCAACCTCCTGGGCCGTCAATTCAACCATTGCCTTCAGTCTGGAGAAGTCGACAACGGGTCAGTAAACGCCCACCACGACCGACTCCTGCAATTCGGAGAACAGTCCCAGATTCCTCACCCCGTCCCACGGAAACGCCCCGCTCGGTTCGGCCCGTTCTCCTTCGTCCCGTTCCAGAAACCGCGGCATGAAGAACTCGCGGGTCAGCGTGGTCAACATCACGCGGCCAACGGTGTTGTAATCCACGAGCCGGTCCGGGCGATCGGGGTCCACCAGTTCGATCACCGCCCTGGGAACCGGCGGATAATAGGTGATGGCGTAATTGTCCGAAGGCTCCAGCGGCTTGGAATACGCCAATCCCATGAGCGTATTTCCATACGTCGGCACGAAATCGATACCGGGAACGAGCTCCTCCCTGGCGAACCGGTTGAACTGTGCGTCCATCTCGGTCCCGCCGCAGAAGATTCCGGTTATCCCGGCTTTCTTCAGCGAGATCTTCTCGCAGATCGCTTCGAGAAGCTTCGGAGTCGTGAACATGCACCTCACGTTATCGTTCGCCCGCAGAATGGTCAGCGCCTGGTCGATCACGTGCGCCTTGTAGAGATCCAGTTCCTGGAGGGCGCCGCGCGCAATCAGCTTGTTCACCCACCTTGGATCCAGGTCCACCAGGAAACAGATCCCGCCCCGGATCTGGCAGAGGTACTCCACCGCCAGGCGCAGCCGCCTCGGACCCGTGGGACCCAGCATCAGCCAGTCGGCGTCCTTCGGAAAACTCTTGTCTGAAAGGTGCCTGCTGAACGTCTCGTAGTCGATCTGAAAATCGTCCTGGCTGATCCGATATTTCGGGACGCCCGTGGACCCTCCCGTTTCGAAGACGTACGTCCGTTTCCCGGCGCTTCCCCTGGGAATCCAGCGGCGCACCGGGCCGCCGCGGAGCCAGTCGTCCTGAAAATGGCCCAGGATCTTCAGATCCGAGAAACCGCCGATCTCCCTGCACGGATCGAAATCCAGTCCGTCCGCGAACTCCAGCCAGAACGGGCAGCCGGTTTCGGGATTGAAGTGCCAGGCCACCGTCTCCCGAACGTGGGCATCCAGGGCGTCTCGCGCCTCCTTGATTTTATCGGCATTCGCCATGTCTTTCCCGTCCCGATCCTCAGTTTTCCGCCCGCCACGCCTCCAGCGGATGCCGGCGGTCCGCAAGCGGGAGTGAAATCCGGCGTCCGCCTTCTCTGTGGGACTGGTAGATGCCCAGAATCATCTCGAAAGCCGTCCGGGCCGATTCACCGCTCGACGGCGGCTCCGTCCCTTCCTCGATCGCCGCGGCCAGGCGGCGGTACATCCTGGCAATGGCGTCCCGGGCCTCCGATCCTACCGTCTCAACGGGCTTCCAGTCCCCCTGGCCGCCCGGCAGACCTTCCATTGGCCTTGGCAGACACCAGAGCGCCTGTCCAACGCTGCCGGAAGCACGGACCGACAATTGCCCATCGGTTCCGATGACGTCCACGCCGTAGTTTGCGCTGTTGGCAGACGCGAATTCCAGGAAATGGATTTCCCCCAGAACACCCCCCTCGAATCCGTACTGAGCCACCGCGCGATCGCCCATCACCAGCCCGGAATCCCTGTCCTTCGGCGACATCTCCTTTGCTTCCATGATGTCATTGACGTCCGCCAGGCGTCCCTGAAAATAAACGCTGCCGGCGCACCACACGGGCCGGCCGCCGAAGCGCATCATCATATCGGCCACGTGGGTGCCCATTTCCGTAAACTCGTTTCCGCTCCGGCGCCCGGACTTGTTCCGGCCGCGCACCAGCACGACCTCTCCGATGTCCCCGTCGCGTACCATTTCCCGCGCCTTCAGGATCGCGGAACTCACGTGACTTTGCTGGTTGACGGCCAGCCGCGCGCCCGACGCCGCTGCCGCCGCGACCATCTCGTCCGCCTCGGCGGGGTCGATGGCGATCGGCTTCTCGCAGAGTACGGACAGGCCGCGCTTCAGCGCCGCCACGGCGGGCGCGTGATGCCCCCTGGTCTGGGTGGCCACCACGACGATATCGGGCCGCACCTCATCGTACATCCGCTCGAAATCCAGGTAACGCGCCGGCACGCCGTGCGTGTCTCCGGTCTCCCTGAGGGTCTCGGCAAACACGTCGCAGATCCCCGCAACCTCGAAGCCGGGCAGCCCTCCAATGACGCTCAGATGCTGGCGGCCCATCCCCCCGCAACCGACCAGAACAACCCGAACCGTCTTCCCCATTGCGGCTCCTTTCAATTTCCCTGTTCCCAGCCCTCCGGCGTCAGCCTGGACAGGGGATTCTGGCGGTGGCATTCTTCCATCACCGCCACCTGCACCGCGACCTGCTCCGGCGTAATGAACAACGGCGCGTCCTCGCGCAGTACGTCGTATATGTGGTCGTAAAACGCCCTGGACATATACGTAAACGCCTGCTTTTCCGCTTCATCCGGCGCCCACGACTCCTCCGTCCACGGCAGTTCCTCGCGGCAATAGCTCGGCCCCGGCAGCGGGGACCGCAGCAACCTCTGTTCGGGCGCATCCGCGGGATCGAAATACCGCCACCTGATCCCGCCGGCGCCGCCCGCCAGCCCGCCCCGTGTGCCGTATACGCGATACATGTCGTCGGAGTACGGATCGCACGAAGAGATCTCCAGATCGATCGTGGGAGATCCCTCGCGCCGCAGCAGCACCTTCACGTGGTCTTCAGCGTCTCCGTACGTATTCGCCCGGTCCATGATGCAGTGCACCGACGGCATCTTCCAATCCAGGAGACAGAGGGCCTGGTCCATGGGATGGGGCCCGGTATTCAGCAGGTTGCCGCCTTTGAACTCCTGCAGCGTCTGCCAGTCCCATCGGCGGGCGAAGCCGTTGAATGCAATGCGGATCTGCACGATGCGGCCCATGACGCCGGATTCGATCACCCGCTGTATCTGTTGAAAATGCGGCGCGTATCTCGACTGCTGGAACGGCGCGAAGATCCGGTCCGACCGCTCGGACGCCGCCACCATGCGCCGGAAGTCTTCAGTACTGGGCGCCAGGGGCTTTTCACACACGACATGATGACCCGCGTCGAACGCTTCCTCCGTGGTCCGCGCATGCAGATGGCTGGGCAACGCGTTGACCACCAGTTCAAGATCATTCCGCGCCAGCACGTCCCTGTAGTCCGCGTACGCGTCGCATTCGAACTCACGCACAGCGCGGTCGCGACGGTCCCGCAGCAGGTCCGACACGGCCACAATCCGGTATTTCTCCGGCGACCGGACCAGCCACTCCGCGTGAATATCCCGACCGCTGCGTCCCTGGCCCAGAATGCCGACCCGCACACACCCGCTGCCTTCCATCTTATCGACCTCCAAAAATAGTGAACATTATTCTTCGCCCAGGTCCGCGTCCGAAAGCGCGCCGAGAAGGTAGGGCACGCCGAAGAACAACAGGCTGATGTGCATCGGACTCATTTCGACCGCCCCGCGGCGTTTCGGATCGTCTCCCCAGTCCTGGCTTTCGATCAGGACCTGCAGAACCGCCCGGCCGATCTCCAGGTATTTCACGTTTCCCGTCAGCCGGTAGGCGTAGCCCAGGTGCCGGCACAGGACGCCGCCGTATCGCTCCTGGATGGCTCTTTCCGCGTTCAAGGCGTCGGGATAGCCGCAGAACCAGTCCACGGCCCGGCGGTAGACCGCCTCGACGTCTTCCCTTCCGGTGAGCCGGTGCAGCAATTCCAGGCCCACCAGGAGGTAATGGGTCTGATAGCCCTTCTGTTCCGAAACCGGCAGGACCCTGTGAACCGACTTCGCATCCCCTCTCAGCTTGCGAAACTCGGCATCGGTAAACGGGGACGCCGTGCCCAACTCCACGGCGAGCGTGGTGCCCTCGGTGGCCATGCCGTACGGCCTCTGGTCGGACAACCGGTTTGCGGTGGAAATCTGAAACCGTTTGTGCCAGCTTCCATCGTCGTTCTGACCCCGCGCAATCGCTTCGTACACCTCCAGCGCCCGCGACTTGAAACGCGCGTCGCCCGTAACCTCGTATACGTAAAGCAGACCGCGCAGCGCGTTCGATATACTGCGCAGGCTGAAGCTGAACGCAGGGTCTTCCGTCCACCGGTATCGCGACAGAAACTCGCCGGCCTCGCGAATCACCTCCAGCGTCCGCAGGTCGCCCGTCAGGTAGTAATAGTCCATCCAGCCGTCGAGAAAGGTATGGGACGCGCAACTTTCGTCTCCGAAGTGGTCCACGCTGTGGCGGAAACAACCGCCCACCATATAGGGTCTGAACGGGTGGTAGTGGCAGGTATCCACGTCCACCGAATGCCGGGTCATGGCTTCACCGAGCAGAAAATGCCGCGGCTCGCCCGTCCGCATGTACTGGATCCAGACACCGTGGCGCGGATCCCACTCGCTGTTGCACCACCCCCAGCGGCCGTAAAACCGCCAGTCGTCGGTACCCTGGTCCCAGGCCACCAGCGCATCGCCCCAGTCGAAAAAGCCGTACCAGGCGCCCAGTTCGATATTCCGCTGCAGCCAGTCGAGGAAGGCCGACATCATCCGCTCGGATTTCGGGAAGCGGCCTGCGTCAAGGGGCTGAAACCCCCCCGTCGCTCCGCCGGCCGCCATCGAGGCCGGATCCACAGACACGTGCGGCGAATCGAGCCAGCCTCTCAAACGATCGGGGACGCCGTCGCTTTCCGATGCCCGGTAGAAACAGACGAAGAACTCGGTTGTCTTGGACGTACCGGTGCCATCCGCGTAAACCCCCTCGCCGTCATCCCACGCCACGGCCTCCGAATACCGTTTGAGCGAGAGGCGTTTCCCGTCGGGATCCTTCCAGCAGTACACGTCGATGCCGTCGCCGATGCCCGATAGGCCCAGCGCTTTCGGGCATTCCTCGGGCATGTGGCGCAGGCCGACGCCAAGGCCGACCCGGCCGTCTTCGCAGGTGATCCAGCCCTCGGTGCGGTCGCCTTCGGCAAGCGTTCCCGTGCGCCGGCCCTGACGCCGCTCCAGGCGAAAGTGATTGTGGAGCCGCTGGGAGAGCAGCAGCGATTCACCGGCGTCCGCCGCGCCCGCGATCTCCCGGCTTGCGGCAACCCTGTAATTCACGGAGCCGGACAGCGAGGCCGGCACGCGCAGCCCGATTTCCTCCACTTCCGTCTCTCTCGGGTTGCACGCCGCAACCACGGTGTGCAGCACACGCAACTCGGACCGGCCGGCGTACGCGTAGATTCGGGTCACGAATCGAAACGGCCGATACCCCGAGTAATGGTGCATCGGCAGATCGGCTTCGAAAGCGCCTTCACACCGGATCACGGCCCGGAGCGGACCGGCCTCCTCGACGCTCACGTCGTATGAGGCCTCCGCGAGCGACGCCAGGCAGTCGCCGCCCATGCCGTATATATACCGTTTCCCTTCGTCGTCCAGAAACGACTCGCTGATCCGCACCCAGGCGTCACCTCCGGAGCTTGCGACTTCCTCTTCCGGGACGAACCTGCCGTCCGCGTCCGTCCGGCCAAGCGCCGCAGCCTCCACGAGGGAAAACCGGTTGCGGTTCACGGCGAAACGGAGGGGACCCGTACACACGACCAGTCTCTCGTCGTCCTCCCGAATACGGACCTCCTCGCCGGGGTCAGCCCGTTCACCGCTCTGACATACAGTGTAGGCGGATGTGCCGCCGGGCGGCACATCCGCCTGAAAGTCCGCGAGGACCCACTTCAGACTCCCGTCCGGCCAATGACTCAACACGCGGAACTGCGCGGACACCGGGCGGCCGTCCGCGTCTTCCACGCCCAACAGGGCCGGATCCTGAACCGCGCCGCTGGGAAACGGGACCCCCCGTGTCACCGGCCATTTACAACGTTCGACGCCGGCAGATTCAGCCATCTGCAACCCGACTGCCACACGTTCCGGCATGATTGACATCTCCAGATCATAAAAAGCGGTGAGACGCAAGACGTTAGACGGTAGACGGTAGATGACGTCATTGCCCGTTTGGCTATTCCTTTATGCCTCCGGCAAGGAATGAAACCACACGGAGTAGGCAATAAAAGCGGTGAGACGCAAGACGTGAGAAGGTAGACGAGTTGGTCCGCCTGCGGTTAATCCATCGCGGCCGGACAGGTCGCCTGTCGGCAGACGAACATTCGACAATATCATTCCTGTAAGAGACTTGCTTTCGCAAATTGATGAATTAACGACGCCAGGCCATATCGATACCCAGTGGACGCGAGGTGACCATCTCCCGTCTCACCTCTTACGTCTCCCCGCCTTTATGGCACTCATATCATCTCCCGTCTTACGTCTCCCGTCTACCCGCTTTTAGCTGATTGCTTCGGTTCTATTGATCCGCCAGGTATGGAATCGTCAACGGGCCATCCGGCAGCACCGCCACGCGCGCGCGGCCGCCGACCGCCCGGATCTCTTCGCGAAGGGTCGCATCCAGATCTTGCACGGCGGCCAGCTTGCATGCCTCGATTTCGGCCCGACCCATCCTGGAATAGACCCCGACTTCAACCCGCTCGAGGATGGCGGCCAGGGTCTGCGCCTGCCACTGGTCCGGAACGGGTTCCCGGTCGTGCACCGCCTCCAGGACGTCCCGGGGCCCCGCTCCTGCCCGCATCAAGTCGGCGAAGTTTCCATGATCCGGCACGCCGTCGCTGCACTCGCTGGCAACGAGCACGGTCCCGCCGTCCTCCACGATGCGGGCCGCCGCAGACATGCCCTTGACGGCCTGATAGAGGTTCTGGTCCAGCGGGTATCCGCTGTTCGACGTCAGCGCGACGTGGAACGGCCTGTCGACCGGCGCCATCGAGGCCGACCTCGCGGCGTCGCACCCCCGTCGATGGGCTTCCAGGTAGTCGCCGACGTAATACCCCGAAATCGCTTTTTCCCCGTTCAATGTCACGTTGACAAGAAAGTCCGGCGGACAGAGCGCAACGGCTTCGCGGACCTCCTGTTGAAGGGGGTTCCCGTCGAGCACCCCCCAGGTACTCATGGGATTCGCGATCAGGTCGGACCGATGCAGCCGATAGATCGTCTCGATGCCCGCCACGCCCGGCGCGACGCCCTTCGGTCCACCCGAAAAACCGGCGAAGAAATGGGGCTCGATGAATCCCAACACAATCCGCTTGTCCGCCTCCACGTACGCCCTGTCCAGCCATACGTCCGTACCACACGCGGACCTTCCCAGGTGTACGTTGTTCGATCGGTCGTACGCGTCATGATTCCGGATCCTCAGCCGGCTGGCCACAGCGCTGCCGAACATCCCGGCGATTTCCGCATCCGAATTTGCCCGATGCGTCCCGTTTCCCAGCAACACCGTGACCTGGTCCCCGGGCACCGGCAGGGCCTCCAGAATCCAGGGAATCAACTGCCGGTTGGGCACGGGGCGGGTGCCGTCGGACGTCACGATGACCACGTTGTCCCCGGGCGAAACCAGTTCGCCGAGAGGGTCCGAGGCGAACGGATTCTCGATCGCTTCCCGAAAACGAGGTTGCGGATCCGGAATCGCCTCCCCGATGGAAGGGCGAATCACCTCCCATTCCGCCAGGTCTGGGTCCGCATTGATGCTCACGCTGCCGCGCCCGAACGCGACCTCGACCCGATGTTCATCGCTGAGCATGAAGGTCTCCGATTTCGACGGCGCCGCGTCCGGAACCCGGCGCCTCCCGTCGCCAGCGAAATCTACGGCCTATGCCCTCCTTTGTCAAGCACGGCAGGTTGTCTCGAAACCATTCCGGACGCGGCGCGACCAGCCTGCCAATGCAACGCCGGGCAGACCGAATCGTATTCGGGGAAACGCGTGCGCGGGCATTTCCCGACGGGCTTTCGCGCCCGGTGATTGCGTTGACACACGAAACGGCATACGCTATATTCCTCGAAATCCACCGCGCCGTTACCGCCTCACATGACGTCGCCGCGAGTCAATTCGCATGTCGGAAACGATAATCGTCGTCCCGTGTTATAACGAAGCAGGCCGCCTTCCCGTTGAGTCGTTTCGTGGATTCGTCAGAAGGACGCCCGGCATCAGGTTCCTGTTCGTCGACGACGGCAGCACTGACGCCACTGCCGAGGCCCTTCGATCCCTGCGGGACTCGGACATCGATTCATTCGACGTACATACCCTTACGGAGAACTCAGGCAAGGGCGAGGCGGTACGGCAGGGATTCCTCAAGGCATTCGAATCCGACCCGGACTACGTGGGGTTCTGGGACGCGGACCTCGCCACGCCGCTGGAAGCCATCCGGGAATTCCGCGCCGTCCTTGACGACAGGCCGGAGATCGAGATGGCCTTCGGCGCGCGGGTGCGCCTTCTGGGACGGGCAATCATGCGCAACCGGTTGAGGCACTCCCTGAGCCGGCTGTTCGCGATTGCCGCCTCCGTGTTCCTTCGCGTAGACATCTATGACACGCAATGCGGGGCGAAACTGTTCCGGGCAACGCCGGGGCTGCCCGCGCTGTTTCGGGAACCCTTCGCCACCCGATGGATTTTCGACGTCGAAATCATCGCCAGGCTGATGCGCGCCAGAACGGGTACGCAGCGACCGCAGGTTCGGGACATCGTGTACGAAATCCCCCTTTCGGAATGGCGGGACGCGGCGGGATCGAAAATCAGGGTTCGCGACTTCGTCATCGCGATTTTCGGGATGATTGAAATCCTTCGCAGATATCGATAGGTCCGAGGTTTGTATCGACACTATTTCCGCGATCAAAGAAAATCGGGGCGCGTACGGCCTTCTTATTTTGATCCTGGTTGCATCGGCAGCGCTCCGGTTCTACGGGATAGGCTGGGGAACCGATCCGGAAACCGGCAGGTTTCACGCCTTCCATCCCGATGAACGCACGGTTGTGGAGAGTGCCGGACTGGTGGGCGTGGAAGTGACGAGGGCCGTGACGGCCTATGCCAAGGGCCCTGCCTACGTCCTGTGGACCCTCGCCAACGGCGCTGGCTTCGTCGTCGGAATTCAACCGTTCGTCAAAGACGACAACCGGTCCATGAAATTCACACACCTCATGGGTCGGGGAATCTCCGCGGCGCTGGGCGTCCTGACGGTGTGGGTCGTATTTGCCATCGGCCGCCATCTGGCGGGCATCTGGACGGGCGTGCTTGGCGCGGCCTTTCTGGCGTTCTGCGCCGGGCACATCCAGCAGTGCCATTTCTATACCGTGGACGTGTCCCTCGCGTTCTGGACGACCCTCGGCGTCTATCTGATCCTGAAACTGCCGTCCGACCGTACCCGACCCTACCTGGTGTGCGGGCTGGTCTGCGGCACGGCGGCGGGCACACGGCTGATGGCGGGCATGCTATGCCTGCCGTTTCTGCTGGCGCACGTATGGCCCGCGCAGGCGCCGTTGGAGACCGGGGTAGATCAACGTGGGAAGCGGAAACGGAGACCGCATTGGATGGCAGCCGGGGTCTTATTCGTCCGGGACCGTCTGAAACGGGCGTTTACGCCGCGAACGCTGTGTTGCGCCGCGGTCGTGGTTGCGGTTGCGGTGGCCTGCGAACCCCTCTTGCTCAAGCCCGGCGAGTTCTTCAGTTCGAAAGACATGAGGAATTTCCTGCCCAGCCTGAAGATCGCGAAAGGCGAGACGGTCCGCATCTGGGCGCTCTACGATTACGCCACTACGCCTTATCTGTTTTTCATCACCCACCTGTTCCGGTATGCGCTGGGAACGCCCCTGGAAATTGCGGCCCTGTGCGGGATCGCACTGGCGTTATGGAAGCGGCAGAGAGGATGGTGGGTACTGCTGGCCTGGCTTGGGCCGTACTTCTATATGGTGGGCGGACTCCATACAAAACCCCTTCGGTATACCGTACCAATGCAACCCATTATGGCCGTGATGGGCGCATGGGCATGCATGGAGGCAGCCGTTTGGATGCGCCGGCACTGGAACCAGGTCTGGGTTTATTCCCTGCCCGTGGCGCTGGTGGTGATTCCCACGGCCGCCTACGGCATCGCGACGGCGCGCGTCTACCGTTCCAGCAGCCGGTTCGAGGCGGCAGGATGGATTGAGAGGAATATCCCGAAAGGGGCCGGTGTGCTGACCGAGAGGGGCGGGTACCCAACGTCCTGGATGGCGCCGAGAGACTTGTACAAGCGCAAGCTCGACGAGGCCGCCTGGTTTCTGTCCGCCGACGGCAACCTGGCTTACGAGGCGCACGTCGAATTCATTGAGAACCGGCTGGCCGGCGTCGACTGGATCGTCGTGATCGAAGAAAACCGGACGATACCGTTCAGGAACGTGCCGCAGCGATTCCCGGTCGCCCACACTTACTACCGCCGCCTGGCCGAACAGGCCCTGGGTTTCGAACGGGCCGCACAGTTCAAGATCTCCCCCGAAATCCTGGGGTTCACCTATTCCGAAGCCGACGCCGAACCCACAGTCACGGGATTCGACCATCCCCGTGTTGTCGTATACCGGCGTACCGGCGCGAACGTGCAGGAACTGCTCGATCGGTGGAAGGCGGACATCCGGACGGATCCGGCGCTCCCGGACAAATACGTCATCGACGGCGTGGACGCCTTCCGCCGCAAAGACTGGAAGGAGGCAGAAAGGGCTTTCGAGCGCAGCCTGAGAGCAAAACCGGAGTTTGCGCTGGGACGACTGCTGTTACGAGAGGTTTATCTCGCACAGGGCAGGCTGGCGGACGCAAAGAAGGAACTTCGCAGACTTGCCGATTCCGGGCTGTCGGCCGGCGCCTATGTGGGCATGGTTCGGGTGGGTCTTGTGGCAAGAGGCGCGATGTATCTGAACAAGTATCTCGAACTTTCAAAAGTCAAACAATCGGACGATCCCGTCCTGCAGCAATACGGCTGGCTGATCCACAAGATCAACGCGGAACGGAGGGCCGGTCGCGATAAACCGGTAAAGACGCCGGAAAGCAAGGCGCCGAAGTCGAACTGAACGTGGCGCGACGGCCTATTTCGGAAACGTCACGATTTGTTCGTTCCCGTCCCCGAACACAACGCGCGCTGTCACCCCGCCATCCCCCGCCGACGCCTCGACCTCCGGCCGATCGGAAGCGTTCCCCACGTGAATCGCCCACAACACCTCGATTTCCCGGCACGGATGAAACGGCCCGAAACCCCGATATTCAACGCCGACTCGATGCCGGCGGTACTGGTTGGATTCCGTGTACACGCTGGTCCGTTTCACGTCGCTCAGCCGCCAGCACTCCATGTGTTCCGGAATCACTCTTGAAAGAGACAACGTCACACCGTTCCGCCGGAATTCAGTCAGCCGCTCGTCGCCGGATACCTCCGCCCGGTGATGAAACAGCCACTCCAGGAGACGGGGTTCCTCCGACGAGACCCGGTCGTACACCAGCACGACGTCGGGCTTCACAAAGGCCAGTGTGCGCAGAAAACGTTTCAATTTCCCACCGTATGCCGCCGTTGCGTCGCCGACGGCCACATCCACCTCCCCGCCCGCATCGAAAGAGACGATCCTGCCCGGAAACCCGGCGCCGTATCGCTGGCCCTCGCCGTCCACCATCAGCGTATTGTGACCGATCGTCCCGTTGCCGTCGAAATTCCACCGCTTCCCTCCGCCGCTGTCGAAAAATCCAAGGTCATGGCCGTAGGGCCAGATCCCCTCGTCGATCAGCAGCCGTTCCCCGCGCGAGGAGACGACGAATGAGTTCGCGTCCAGCTGCGAATGGCCGACCGCGCTCGAACCGGATTTCAAACCCACAAACGTCGCACCCGCATCCCAACCGCTGCGCATGGTCACGACGCCTGTTGTGGGGTAACTTCGTGAAGTCTCCTCCGGAATCGCGTCTTCCAGCGACGGATCGTCCCAGATCAGGCGCTCGACGGTCGCGTGGTCGCTCGCGCGCGCGGTCCTGGCCCAGTCTCCGCGCCGGCGCAGCCTGGCCATCAGCAGCAGAGTATCCAGACTCGCGCCGAGGGAGATTCCATTGTCATTGAAATTGTAGACCTGTCCGTCCGGTTCGGTAACGTGTACAATGTAGTCGCCCGTTATGCGCAACGCCGGATGCTCGAACAGGTCCACCGCGCCGCCGGTCGCCCGCTTCAGTCCGACACCGAACTTGACGCCGTGTCCCAGGGTGCCGAGCCAGTATCCGGGCCCCTCGGCCCAATCGCCTTCGGGCGGCACGAAATCCAGGATATCCAGACATCCCGCCAGCGCCGCCGGCAGGACCGCGTCCAGGTCCGAGATCTCCTCGGCGCACGCGAGGGCCGCGGTACCCATTTCCCCGCAGCACATGATTTTCCAGTTCCAGTGGTAGTCCGGACTGGACCAGTGCGCGTCCTGTTTTTCCCACGTCTCCAGAAACCGCGCGACGGTATACGCGTTGATTCGCCCGGAGACCGACGCGACAGCGCCGGGCGGCCAGAGCGACGCGCAGAGATCCGTCGAAATACCGATCGCCGACGCCACGTTCAGCATGGCGTGATCGCACCGCATGGGGCGGTGCGGCCGCGCCACCCACTCCTCCGGCGGAAACGAGAACATCACCTCCACGCCTTCGAGCGCCCTGGCCGCGAACGCCTCGTCCTCCAGGATGAAAGCGGCATTCGCCAGGGACCGCAGCGGCGTCTGGCAGAAATACGGAATCGCCGGGGCCGGTCCGAACAGGTCCTCACTGTCGGATGCTTCTCTCGCCGACTCCGCAAGTTTGTCCACAAATCCCGGGGCCGCCCTCGCCCGTTCCCGGGCCCCATCCACCTCCTCGGCCCCCAGCAGGACCCTCGGCCGTGTCTCGTCCGGCGCCACCGTCGCATTCGCCAACTTCGCGAGCAGATCTTCAGAGAATGGTTTCATTCGTGGACTCCCTTTCGGCTCTGTCAATATGCATATTCAGTTAGGTTGGCTTTCGTAACGTCGTCAATGCTACCGATTCGATAGCCAGTCGGAAACCCGATTCGCAAGCCATAGATGACGGCGTTGGGTCGCGCAGCAAGCAACTGTTTCGTTGCTGACAGATCGTCCGCGTCGACTTTGTATGCACCTGTTTCGACGTCGATGACCAGGAACTTGCCTCGATGATCTGTATCCAACCGGTCACGGATCTGCTCCGCATAAATTGCCCGACCGCGTGATTCTATCTCCTCGGCCGTATAGTCCGTAAATGACATGCGAATATCCTCCCCGACTTCGAGTTGGATTGAAACTCTCCCGGTTTTTACTCGGTTATCCGTCTAACCTCAATTCGAAAAAAGACAGTCGTTAAATTTACCACAAAAAGCACAAAAGGTTTCAGCGCGAAAGCGGGGTATCGAGGTCGTTCAAATGGATGAAATTTTCGTTCACGTCCAGTGGTCTCAAGTGTCCAAGCACTTTGTGACGGCAAGGTCGGCTTCTGGACTCCATATTATAACGTTTTCACTTGGCAAGAGGCAAGGCGATCGTGGAAATAAAAAGACCCGCCAGTTTGCTACGCTGGCAGGTTCTTGGTGATTTGGTTTTCCGGGAGTCTATCGGCGCAAGAAGGTCCTTAGAATGCTGGCTAAGGAGAAGCCTCCGAGAAGGACGGCCACAACTTCCTGTTGCTGATGAATGCTGTATATCGTTGCTGCAATAGCGAGGACGGTTAGCACAAAGGCCATCCATTGTCCGCGCCGCTCAAGAGCATGGCGGTGCGCCTGCTCAAGTTGCTCCATTGTGAGCGGAGGGTCTGTCAACTAACTTCGGCTCCGTCTGCCGCTTCCGGAAGTGTTTCGAGGGGTTCTGCCGTTTGTGCGTTGGCCTTGTCTGAGAGAACAGCATCTGCGTCTTGGCGCAGGGCTTCTTTCGCGTTTTTTGCCCTGGAAGGAAATAGCGATATGTATTTCCAGTCGGGAACGGGGATGTTCTTCATTGTGTACCTCCGCAGAAAAACTCCTCGTGGCAAGTTACGGTAGAAACCTAACGTAACTGGCGCAGATGTCAAGGAAAAATACGCCTTGTCAAGTGAATTTATGCAATTCCTGGCGCGCGGGGCTTGTCTCGTCTATGGCTAACATTGTATATATGTCCCTATTTACTCTGGTGGTCTACTGCAGGATCCGAATACTGTCCTCGTAACAACACAGTTTGACAATATCTCGGACTGAGGTATTGTAATTCAAACCCTGTCGTCATTAAACCTGCTCCAAGGAATGCTTGTAATGCTTCGCGAAACTTCCGTCTTGTTTCTTAATCGAAATCAACACTGCTGGGAGACGCAAAGAAGGAAGTACCGTTGCGGGAAAGTCCGAAACGTCAATCCTATCCCAGGTGGCCTGATTATGCCGATCATTGACATCTCCAACATCAATTCTTGACCTCATCTCGTCCTCTCCTCTCCGCCCATTATACGCGGAGGGGGAGTTGTCTCACTCTATATTGGCACGTAGGGTGTCAGCGGTTCCTTTATTTGTAGGACAATACAGAAGATTGTTGGATAATTTCCTTGTAGCTGGAAATTAGTTTCCCTACATTGCGCCTGCAAGTCTCTCGTGGTGGGACGAGAGTGTACGCGACAGCAGATCACAGATCCAAGGTCGTAAATCTCGTGGAGGGGCAGGTCTGCAGATAGAGGTTTGTGGATTCGAATTCCGCCGGCTCCGTCAATAATGTAGGAATGAGAATCAACCATGCGTGCGTTTATCACAGCAATAGCGATTTGCCTTTCTTCTTCAGCCTTTGCAATAGACAAACCCTTTGTGGAACGTGGTGTGTTTTGGGACATGTCATTGAAACAGGTGCGGGTTATTGAAGAAAGTAGAAATTGGAAATTCGTCGATAAGAAACGCGAGGAGGATAAACAACCTTGGGAGACAGAACCAGATATCTATGAATGGCATAAATACACGGGACAATCACTGGGGATTACAAATTCGATCAAATATCAGTTTTTTAATGATATGTTGGTTGGAATGGAATACATTTTCCCATCACCAGACCCTAAAGTTCGTGAGACTTTCAAGTTTATTCTTGAGCAATTACGCCAGGCATATGGTTCTGGAGAAAGAGGAGAGAGCCACGGTTATATCACCCATATTTGGTATATAGGAAAAGCTATTGAAAACGGGATGTATCCAAAACAAACTCTCATTCGATATCAATTCGCCAAACCCGAAGCCTGGCTAAACGGAGGTATCTACCTTTATTACAATCGAAGCGACTTTGGTTGTTAGACCGCCGGAGCACAGGGTGTCGCCCCGGGGCGGATAGCAAAAGGAACCACCTGTCTCTGCGCGAGGCCGGTGGTTTTTTGTGTTAGTTTCATTTTCTGAATTTTACCTTGACCTGCTACATTTCGTTTCGCGCTTCATCAAAGTCTCCAAAGGCAATCGGCTTGGTCTGTTCACACAAGCCTTATGCAAGAAATCCAAGAGGACTTCACCCCCTGGGCCTTTACAATGTCAGGTCTTCAGATCGATTATTCAGGTGATTTTTAAAAGCGGAGGGCATGGAGTCTTGCCAATAAGGTCCGGTGGCCCGATTAAGGCGATCCTGGAGTCGCCTGATTATGCCGATCTTGCTGTGGCCGCATATGGGCGATCATTGACAGGAAACGGCGCGACCGACCCGGACACGTTGGATTTGGCTTGCGATGACGGCATACGGACGCGCGCGCCACACCCAATGCCCGGCATGCTGAAGCCAACCCCACACTCGGAGCGAGGTGTTCGGCAGCACGTATCATACGTCGTCGTCGGCCGGCGGCGGGTTCAGGGGGATCCCCAGGATCTCGGAGGCTTTTTTTTGGATCTCAAGGATGGTCTGCGCCTGTTCCAGTCGTCGCCGCAGCCGCGCGTTTTCCTTGCGCAGTTGCTCGTTCTCGACGGCGACCTCGTCGCGACGACGTCCCTTGGGTCCCCGCGGCTTGGATAGCGCCTTGAGCGTCCCCTCACGACGCGCACGACGCCATTGGGTCAACTGCGAGGAATACAACCCCTCGCGACGCAGTAGCGCACCGACTTCACCAGGGGCCCGGCAAGCGTCCGCCTCTTCCAGAATGCGAAGCTTGTACCGGGGGGTGAACCGGCGACGCTTCGCACGCGCCGGCACCTCCGGATCCGGCCTCGTGGTTGTGGAGATCCCGCGCGGGACCTCCACAACCAGAGACCCCTTGCTGCCGTTGTCTCCAACATCGGTTCTTGACCTCATCTCGTGCTCTCCTCTCCGCCCATTATACGACATTAATCTCGGAGGGCGAGTTGTCTCACTCTATATTGGCACGTAGGGAAAGGCGAGGATTATTTCTTCTTTTTCTGGAGGTCAGAACGTCTCAACAGGTCATACAGTACAAAACCGCAAAAGCCACCGGCAGAAGAAGAACCCGAGAAGCCACCGGAGCTTGAAGTTGTAATCTACGAAAACGTCACCAGGTTCATTGAGACCAGGCTCCACCCAAGAGCCCGAAACGTACCCTCAAAGCATTCTATCCCCTCAGCGATCCTACCAACAGGAGAGGATCCATGAACTGGACGCCGCCGAGATTTCGTTTAGACAGAACGGTTCAGGCTACAGCGTATTATCTCTATTTAGCAGGGGGTGTTTGGGATAAGTTCAGGCTTATGAAGTTCTTGTACATGTTGGATCGGGAGTCACTTCGTCAGCGCGGTTATGCTGTTACCTATGACAACTATTTTTCGATGGCGAATGGTCCTATACTGAGCAATACGTTGGATTTGACAAATGGGAAGAAGAGAGAAACGGAGTGGGATTCTCATTTTGTGACCCATGGAAATGGTGTCTCTTTATCTGGAGAGCCGCCGTATTTCGGTCGTCTTTCTCGGTCGGATAGGGAGATCATGGATGGACTCTTCGGGGAGTTTGGGAGTTGGTCATTTCAAGAATTGAAGGATTATACGCATGGATTTCCTGAGTATACGGAAGTAAAGAAGGGCAGGGTGCCTATCAATCTTGGAGACATTTTGAAGGCTGTGGATTACTGTCCGGAGGATATCGAGATAATTCTTGAGGACATTCGATGCACGGGGTACAGGGAGCGGTTGTTGGGCCTGTAGGGCCTGGAGATACTGCGATTTTGCCAGATGGATCGAAGAGTGGAGGTCACCTTAACATTGTCCTTTGCGAACCTGTCGGGTTGGATGACAGGGTGATTTTGGTAAATGTGAATTTCAGGACGGAGACGTTAAAGCCGCCGCTTAATCCATCAGGATGCGCTCGCCTCCATCCACAACATTTGACAATATCTCTTCGTTGATTTAGAAGATGTTTGATAGAAAGGGCGATGAGTGCTGAACCTGCTATTCCTCGCAAATAAGCCTTCGATTCAGGCACGTCGTAATCCGCACAAAAATAAAGCTGAGAATCACGTTTGAATCAAAAAGCCGCTCAGTTAAATGAACCACAATTGCTGAAACACTGAACTAAACACCAAAGGCCCAGAGATTGAGCTACTCCCTGGGCCTTTAAACATGGTTCTGAATCTATATGTTATTTTGCGTTGCTCTGCATCATTTCAAGTATTCCCTCGATACGCCCAACGCGGCCTGTTAGGTCTGTGACCTCTTTTCGCATGTCACTCACTTCAGACCGCACCCCATTTATATCAGCCCGAACACTGCCTATTTCAGATCGCAGGTTTTTGATATTTTCGCCAATAAGGTCGTGGGCTTTTTGAGCATCGGCCTTGATTCTTTGTTCCATTCTATCCAGGCCAAACCAGCCAATACCAACAACGGCTATGATTGTTCCTAAGCTGGATAGAAGTAAACTAAAAACCCCAATTTCCATGACCGACCCCCTGAATGACATTGCCCCCGCTATGGCTATAATCTAACTTAGCAAGGTCACAAATCAAGGGAGAATTTGTAAATGGCAGTTAAAAGACAACCAAGGGATAAGTACAAAAGCCCAGGGGGTTGCTGGGCTTGGTTAATGGCCTGTAATTTGCTTATTTACGGATCGTCACTATTGTATATAATCCCCTTTAAAAAAGAGCCCAGGATTGTAAAGTCATCCTGGGTTTTTCTTTCTGTCTGGGGATAGAGACATCCTTCATCTCCGACGATTCAGCCAATCGTAAAAACCCTCTCGACTATCCACATAAAACATGCGGCCAATTCCCTCGGAAATCTGTTCAATTGCAACTCGAAAACTGCCTGTTAGCCTCATCGAATAGACGTTATCATAACCAGACACTAACTTTAGATCTCTGCCAATTGGAACCTCTCCGCTCTCGAGCTCTTTCGCAATCTCCATAATGTTCTCTTGAACTTGGGGAGGTAATTTGCTGGCGCGCTTCTTGAACCTCTTGCTTGGTGCTTCGAGCAAAAGCGGTAGCTTCAACACATCTAGAACCCCAATTCCTGGATAAACTCGTCGGCAGACCTACATACCTTGCCGGTTCTCGGTTCCTGCAGTGCATCATAAACACCAACGTGCCAGAGGAACTCCTCACAAACAGCCACGAGGTCGCTCAAAGAAGAAATTATACTTTCGACATCCTCTGCCTCGATACCCCCCACCCGACCATAGCTTCGATAGCTGGAAATACAAGCCTTCGTCACCTTTATAAACTCCTCAGTTCCGCCTATTGCCACATCTCTGTCATTAAAGTAGGTGTCGATTATGGACGGCTTTTCCTTCACCTCCTTACACCTCTCCCGATAAAACCGCAGCCAAATGTCTGTTTCTCTCCGAAGTCTATTGATACCGCTTTGGCGTTGGATCTTCTCCTCCGTTGAATGAGGGCTTTCCGATCCAACACCAGAGGTAGTTTGATACGAGCGCATCATCTCCTCAACCTTCCCGGCTTTCGGAAAATTAAGAGTGGCACTTGCCATATTCTACCCCTTTCCGAGTGAAGTATCCATTCACAGGATAACAAGGTACGAACTATCAGTCAATCGGAAAAGTCACAAACAACCGGAACCTGCATTTCAGGTTCACATATCGGCGATCTATGAGACGGGCCAGACTCGGTGCAATAATCGCGCAAGTCCCTCCGTTGTTATTCCTCGCTGGGTCTGCAATGCTCGCAACGATATTCCTGTCTACCCAAATGCTTAATCACCTCACGGGCAACTCCGAAGGAACTGACCCGTAGCCAACGAGCGTCGTCATCATTCTTGAATTCGATGTCCTTTTGACTGCAATCGAGCTCGTGGATAGTGGCTGCCTCCGAGTTCAAAATGATGAATACAGACGACGGGAACATTGCCGCCTCCGGAGGTATGATTATTCCAGCACGCGGTTCCAGCGTCTTTGCTGCTTCAGCTATCATTTGCGGATTTAACGATACAAGCTCAAGCCCAAACGCCGCCGAATTAGGGTTAACGTCCATACTCATTCGGTTCAGTTGTTGCATCAGAACGAGGACTTTGTCGGCAGTAAGGCTGGGTTCGTTTGGTTGCGATTCCAACAAATGAACCAGCCGACCGGCGTTATTGAAGTAATCTCGCTCCGCGGCCGCTGTTCGGTGTACTAGCCAATTCCGAAGGCGACGCCAATCACCCATCAAGGTGGCCTCGATATGCTTGGGTTTTACATTTAATGCGCCGGCAATCATTGGACGAGCAACCTCCTCCCAAATCTGGAACGTAAAGACCACAGAGGTCTTGGCGTATAGCCGCTCATACTCGCCAGCGTCTGAAAAAGCGTCAATGACCTTCTCTATCGGCACCTGGGCAAATACAGATTCTACCCTACCGTCCGGCCGCAGGCTGTTAATTGTGAGGGGTTCATCCCGTTGGGCGATACCGCCTAGATGCTGGCGTATAGGCCCTCGGCTGTTCAGAGTCCCAACAAACCAAACTAACATCATCTGACAGTCTGCTGAGAATTGCTGCATTATGTTCTTGATTTCATCTCTCGCTTCTTTGTTGACGTTTGGAATCCCTGTATACCTAAGCGTTAACATACCGCCGGGCCAACCTACCTGGATAAGGCCGGTTGTAGACTCACTCGTGATTTGCGTGTCGCTGGCACCTAGCATATCTTTCACTATCTCTAGTACTACCTGATTAACCGCGTTTCAGCATATTGCTTGCCGGCAGACTAAAACAGATGAAGCCCGACCAACTTCATCAGGCACCCGGCAAGCGTCCGCCTCTTCCAGGATGCGAAGCTTGTACCGAGCGGTGAACTGGCGACGCTTCGCAAGCGCCGGCACCTCCGGATCCGGCCTCGTGGTTGTGGAGGTTCCGCGCGGAACCTCCACAACCAGAGACACCTTGCTGCCGTTGTCTCCTACATCGATTCTTGACCTCATTTCGTACTCTCCTCTCCGCCCAATTTACGTCATCAAACTCGGAGGGGAGTTGACTCACGCTATATTGGCACGTAGGGAAGGCTCATTGGTTGTCTCCATCATGACGTTTGAAAGCTACTGAAGACCTATTTCCGACTCAATCCTCCTTAGAACTTCCAGAATTTCCAATAAAACCACTGTGTTGCTGGTGTTTTCCAGAAACAGTCTTTCGTCAAGCCGCTCGATTGATTCAACGCCTTCCGCCCGTACCAGATTCTCATAGATAGTTACAACTCCCCGTTCTGCGGATCTTTTCCTCTCAGCCTCCATCCTCAATGCTGTGATTTCTTTAAGAGAACAACGGAGCCCTATGTTGTTTTTTACATAAGCCTCCACCCAATTTAAGTCTTCATTCGCAATCGTGTCTTCGGGCATAATCACTCCTTTTATGTTAGAACGGACAAGAGTCAGGAATACTGAGCAATCGTCGTTCTGCTTGGTTATTTCCTCGAGTGGAAAGTCTTGATGTGGTTCAACCTGCAGCTGCAGCGTCTCCGGGTTCCAAATCTGCTCGGCGAGCTTCAGATAGAGTGCCTGTCTTTCTTCCAGGTCCGATTTTTTGAATTCGGCATGCGACCGAAAGTCCAGCGCCGTTTTTTCTCTGAAGCGCTTAAAACCGGGGTCAAGTCGATATGCGTTTTCGTGAAGGCTCTGAGCAAGTAGATTCTGACTGAAGTAGTGCTCACGTTTGACCGCGTAGGGTTTGTCACCGTAGCTAGCGTTGAAGCTCTTGAGAAGGAGAAGGAGGCCGCCAATGTGACTGCGATAGTGATGAAATTCCGTCGGATGACTGAACTCGTCCTCGTGACGTTCCGGGTGATCGGCCCAGATGTGCTCTACCTCGTAACCGCTCTCGATGTACTCGGTAAACCGCGACCGACGACCAGACTGGACTTCGACAAAATCGGTCATTCTAGCGAGCAGCAGATGGATCAGACGGCGGTTCCTACCATGTAGAGAAAAGCTCTCTTCAGAGTCGAAAGATTCTTCTTGTGATTCGAGGCGTTGGGTTAGTATGCTCACCAGTTCGTCAGCGGACCTACCCCGAATTCTCAAGATCAACTGAAAGATGCTGTATTGCATTGTAGAGTAACTGATGGCCTTCCAGTTCCAGACGCGGCGAGCAATTAGAATGTCAAGGTAAGTTGCAACAATGCGCAGTTTGCGGTTGATTTCCTCCTCACTGTCGGTAAGTGTTAGCGGAGCCAGCAAAGCCGGATGTTGGAGTGTGAAGTTGTTCTGCGCATTATAAAAAATCCCCTCAAGTCCCTTTGTCAACGTCCTCGCCGCTTTGCGGACACGCTCGTACCATTGCGCATAGAACTTGAACTCGTTGTCGATAAGACTTACAAAATCAGTACTGGTGCGAAGATTCAAATTTCTCTCTCGGTCACGTACCCAGCGGTGGAACTCAGTGCCAATTATGTCAAAGTCGAGGGGTTTGGCACCTCGGCTACGTTCGCGGATAGTCTTTGCATGCTGACTGCGCAACCACGCCTTGATTGCATCGGCGTCCTCGTCTTTGCCGATCTCTTGTAAACCAGATATGCGTTCACGCCAGACGTCGCTGGATTTGTTACGACGGTCGGGGTCTGTAATTTTGGAAAGCAGATATCCCTTGAGCATTTCGGCCGGTGTCAGGGACAGTCCACGATCATTCATAGTCTCGAAAATTGTATAGGCGTCGGCATCAGAACTGGCGGTTATCTCGACCAGATAGACGTTTTCCATCAGCCAATCTGCGAAGTAGGGCAAGGCGTTGCCGGCAAGGTCGTCTGGAAAGTGACTCTCGATTTCCTCGTAACGTTTGAGGATATTGACGACTGACTCCGGTTGATTGTTTTCCTCGACGGGTTGTCCGGTGAAGAGGGCTTCCATGCAGGCGGAACGCTCGTCCTCATCGAGGTTGAATGAACGTCTACCGACGCTGTAGGAGAAGATGAGGTTCGCGATCTCTTTCTTTTGATCATCGTCTTCAAGTTGGCGATAAATGTAAATGAGTAGCAGTGTTAGTGAAGTCAGACGTTGCTGACCGTCGATGATATAGTTGCGGCTCCCTTTGGCGCTGATAATGATGGAACCGAGGAAGTAGTGGCCGTATTTTTTAATAACGTCGTCGCGCTCGTTGCCTTGCTCGTGGCTTTCCAGGAATCTTTCGCATAAGTCATTGAGTAGCTCATTAATGTGTTTCTCTCCCCATCTGTATTCCCTTTGATAATAGTCGATAGCGAATTTCGCTCCTCCAAGCAGAGAGCGGATGTTCTTGGCATCACCGAGTATTTTTCTCATCTCGTTTGCCCTTCTAATTTGGATGCAGTTCGCATCGTTGGACTTTTCTTGGTGTCTGGTACACTGTCACAATCCGTGTTTCTACTGCTTCCGAATCTCCGTCAACTCTAAACTTATTACCGGGAGCAGTAAATAGCTGACATCCATTGTGCCTGTTACAGTGGAGAGAAACCTGCCCGTACGGGGACGCTGAGCTTGTCGAAGCGCCCGCGTTTCGACACCCTGTTTCCTTCGCCGCCCCTTCGACACCCTTCGACAAGCTCAGGGCACGTGCTCAGGGAGCGGCTCAGGTTGGCCGGTCAATGACTTGGAAAAAAGGTAGACTGTCGGGTGCTCCCCGTAATAGTTCCCGTCAAATCGAAGTCGTGGCAGATTGTTACAGCCCGTCAGACGCTTCGCCGCCGACCTGAAGCCGACTCCGTTCATCATCCTCAGCAACGCCGCCTCGGGCCTCCGTAACGGTACTTCGATAGAGGCCACTCAAGTCTTCTTTCGACGTCGCGGTCGGCGCGAGTACACGACGGTTCATATCCCGCTTGCCCTCCATCAGGCTGTCGAGCCGAATATCGAAGCTGTAATCTCCGAACTCCGGATGACGAGCGATCGGTAGGTATACGTACACCATTTGCCGCTGGCCGATACGAAATACCCTGTCAGTACACTGGTCCTCGACCGCGGGGTTCCACCAGCGTGAGAGGTGAATTACATGGTTTGCCGCCGTCAAAGTCAGTCCGACGCCGCCGGCGCGTGGCGACAGTATCATCACGTCGAACCCTGTCCGTTCCTGGAACTCGTCGACGCGAGTCTTGCGGATCCTGCCAGCCACTGCACCGTTTATGACGAGCACATCCTCGGACAACGAAAAACGACGTCTCAGTGCTCCTACGAGGAAATCTTGCATCCACCGCGTCTCGACGAAGAGTAGCGCTTTCTGCCCGCAGTTCTCAATCTCATCCAGAATCCGGAACGTCTCGGACAACCGTGCCGACGCCTGGATAAAACCGTCGAGGTCGAACTCATCCGGAGCCGCGGGGTGGAGCGAGATGTTTCGAAGTTGATGAAGCGTCTGAAGCATGTTGCCTCCACTACCGTTCCGTACGACACTTTCGTACGCTTCAGCCTGGAACGGCGGCATCAGCACGGTGCGCCGGTACACCTCTTTTTTCGGCAATTCCGGAACGTGGTCCTCCTTGAGCCGCCGCAGCATTAGCGCCGGCGCCTCGGACTCGGCCGTCAGCCTGTCATGCAACTCCGCGAGCGCCGCGGCGCCCTCCTCGCCGGCTGCTTCATAGCGCTGGCTGAATTCCTTCAGGGTCCCGAACATCCCCGGTTCCGCACGGTCAACCATCGACCAGATGTCTCCTGGTCGATTTTCAACCGGGGTACCAGTCAACAACAAGGTGAAATCGATGTTCATTGCCAGCGCCGCATCGGTGAGGCGTGCACCGGGATTCTTGATCTTCTGAGCTTCGTCAAAGACGCCCGCGCGCCAGTGTACACGGCCGAAGCTATGCTGATAGTCACGCAGGGTCTCATAGGTGGTGATCACCCAGTCGGCGGTCTTCAGGGGATGGAGGTTCAGCATCGGTTCTCCACCGGCGAGCTCGCCGCCACGTCTGTAGGCACCCTCTCTGAGATCCCTCAATCCAATGCCATACGCTTCGACGACATTCCCCAGTCCGGCACCGGAAAGATGCTTATCGTGTTCGTCCATCCAGTTCCGGAGCAAGCCCGTCGGGGCGACGACAAGGACAGGCAGGTGCGGCAAGCCCCCTGTTTCGGAGTGAGCTTTCAGACTTGAGAGAAACGCCAGCGCTTCAAGCGTCTTGCCGAGGCCCATATCGTCAGCGAGCAGGGCGCCCCAGTTTCCGGCTTCCCAGTGACAACGCAGCCACGAGAGAGCCTTTTTCTGGTGTGGTAGAAGCTCAGTCTGCAAGGCGGGGTCGGCGGCGAAAATGCCGGGCCTGCATGGCCTGCGCTCACGACGGAACTGGACTTCATCCAGGTTGTCGATGATCTCCAGAACCTGATTGGAGCCTGCGGGTTCTACCGGTTCGACGCTGGCTGTTTGCTTTGGTTTCGGCTTCTGGTCTATCCGAGAGAGCAATTCATCAAGGGCACTGAGAGTAGCCTTATTCGCGGGGATTTCGATAGGCTCATTATCGATCGCGATTCCAACGGTCGATCTGCCGCACTCGATCGCTTTCTCAAGCCGATCGTAGACTCCAGCTAGCGCTTCTGCCGGTATAACCACACGCCTTCCGTCGATAAGAATCCCCAATTCGTCGGGCGGCAACCAGGGTTCTTTAGCCAGCTTTATCCAGGGGAGCACCTTGTCGACCCAGATACCGACGCCCCTCACGCGTTCGCTCAGACCGTCGTCGCTGAAGACGCTATCGAGTTCGATCTCGTCGCCGTCGTCTTCATCGAATGCTCCTCGAAGGTACCCGCTGACGTTACGCAGGAAATCGCGGCGCTCGTCGGTACTCCCTTCCTGCGCGCGCCGTACCACGCCCAGAGCCCGTTCCACCTCCGGTGTCAGCACGACGTAGCTGCCGCCCCCTGTGACGTACCGTTGCTTTACGCTTGACAGGCCACGAAATCTCCTTGCAAACTCCTTCTGACGGGCGAGCGGTAAAGCACGAGCGAACACTTGCTCCTCGTCGCCCACGTCATTCACGTAAGTCTCCCGCCTGCCGACAATCGGGTCGAAGTCGGGCTCGCCGTCGTCGTTCACGAACGGATCGAGTTCAAAGCTTGACGCCACGGAGATTTTCAGTGACATCAGGTTTTCATCGCTGACAACGGTGTCGTCAGGCAGCAACTCCGCGACCTGTCCCCACCGGAGCATTCGTGTTTCGAGATCCTTCTTTTCGGCCCGGTTGAAACAGTCAATGGCGTCGGCGATGGAGTACAGGGGATCCAGCAGTACGAAGTCGTCACCGCCAACACGAAGCCAGGCGCCTTCGCGCTGAACCCCGAGGACGCGGCGACCGAGCCGAACGTAGCCGCAGCGAATTTCGAAATCGGGATCGTGAATGGCGCCGTTCGCCGACACATCGAGCGCAAAGGGTGCAGCATCGGGAAGACCGGTGTACCGCAATTCGTCTGACGTCAGTCCGGCGACCGTTTTCCAGGAGACGCAGAGGGCCGTCCCGTTGTCGCATTCAGTCGCACCCCCGTCGTCGCGCAATCTGATAAGGGCACCGACACCTGGGGTTGCGTAGGCATGTGCGGTCCACTCCGTCACCGGAAACGGAGGACCCTCGGCCATCCTAACAATCAGGCCGGCAGGCGTCGGCTTATTCACAAAGTGGTTCGGCATGGAACACGCTCCACGGCACCGGGAAATGCACCGCACCAGTCCAGATCAGGGATCTCCTGAATTATATTGGCCGGGTTTCCGGTCGCGTGATCGAACGGAACAACGGTATTGTGGTGCGACTCATGTCGACCAGTTGCTCGAAATTCCTGGACGTTCATTCAGACGTGCGATCGTCGAGTTAAGTTGACGGAGCACCGTTCTCCACCGCGTCCCATAGCCCGGCACCCCGTGGTCCTCTACGTAAGCGGCCCAGGCTGGTGACGTCGGCTTCATAAATGCACGTAGATCCACTCGACTCTTGCGGGAGGCCCTGACAGCGGCTTGAACCCTATGCAACTCACTAAGCGCTGCTGCGGCTGATTGTCTTCGATTGGTTTGTGGCTGGCGACCACCGCGGCTCGCCGCTGCGGGCTGACTTCGTGAACTCCGTGTCGACGGTGTGGCAGGACGGTAGCGATGGGTCTCGCGTTTTCGCAATCGGTCCGGGAAATACTCGGAACGAGCGATCTCCACGCCGGTATTGTCACGCAACCATTGTGCTATTTTGTCCTGCCAGCGGCCATCCTCACTGCGGACGTGCGGTTGAGAAAAATCCGATCCATTTCTAAGGTCGTCACCAGAGTAGGCATTCTCTTGATACAATTCGGGTGCGTACCTATTGCCATCAAGCCATATCCTGCAACTACCGTTATGGCTCCATTCGGCGATCGTCACGCCGGGCATTCGTAGAAGCAGAACCGACTGGTCGCCCTGACCGCCTCGAAGGTCGGCCGTCGTTTCGGTCTCGTCCTTCGTCGTATTCATCTTCCGGAGCATGTCTTTCGCATTCCGACCCAGAATGAACCAGATGTCATCAATCAGACCGTGTTCGTGAAAAGCCCGCCAGAAAGCTTCCCGGTATCGCCAGTGTCTGTCGAGTGCCGTCTCTTTGACGAGCAGGAAGAACTGTTCGAGTGTTCGTTCTACAAGCCACCGGATCACGACGCGGCGGATCTCGTCTGGAACCCCTGACCACCTGTGTTTACCCGCTCCCAAGCGAGGATCACGGAAGTGACGCAGAAAGAATGGTTGCAAGCGTTCCTTCGTCGCCTGTTCGGGAGTTCGTTCGACAAAGGGGCGGAGCATAGCCGCAGCGACTTCTGTGCGCATGGCCGTGTCGTCGAATCGCAGTTTGCCCTCGAATTCGAGCAGAGTGAGCAACCGGTCGAGACGCGTGGCGTTGAGGCGCTTCTGATTTAATAGCGATTCTGCGTGCCGGAGGTAGGCCCGGATGCCGAAATTCAGGAACCCGCATTGCGCGAGTCCGCCATTGAGCCCCGCACGGCAGAGGATGTCGTCAACGGCATCGGAGGCGGAGACCAGGTCTTGCACGAACAACCGATCGCCACCCATAGTTAGAAGTTTCCAATCCTTGCACCTATTTCGCCATTTCTGTAGAGACGGAGGCGGCGATGAACCGTCATTGACGGACCTATACAACACTCTTCTCAAGTCGCCAAAGGTCCGAAGGCCGACAGGGTATACCCGCAGAAACTCGTGCAGCAATGCCAGCACGGAGCGAGTCCGGCGCCCATCGAACAACCAGCGACCGTATGCCTCAAGGACGCGTGGTTCGGCGCCCAACCAGGTGGTACGCTTGTGTTTTGGCGGGTAAAACAGAACCCAGGGCAGTCGCCGAAGATCGCGGGGCTCGATCCTCGAAAGAGTGCGGGATTGGCGCCACGATTGCCTGATTCGCGAATGCAGGGTCGCCAAATCGTAATGCGATGGTTTCCTCGACTCGACGTCGCCAAGCACGGATGCTGCTTCTACTGCTGCCTTTCGCGTTCTCTGCGGATCGAATGGCTGTGGGAGCCTTTTCGGGCGGATCCAGTGGCCGAGCGACTCCTTCAAGGATGGCGTATTCACGGTGGTTCCTCATCATACCTTTCGCGGACGTCGGTCTGGACCTCCGGTTCCTTCTGGTGTAGCGCACCCGCCGGAGGTTCGAGCAGGAATCTCAGGTCAATGCGGCGGTTGTCGCGAGCCCGCTCCGGGTTGCGGGTAACGGGCCGCGTGTAGCCGTACCCGCTCGTGCTCAAAATGGGATATTCGTCGGTATTCAGAAGACCTTCCAACCCCGGTTCGCACGAGGCGATCATGCGATGAACAGTCGCAGCACGCATCGACGCCAGCTCAAGATTATCTCGGAAGCGGTTGCCAGCCGCGACCGGCACGTCGTCGGTGTGGCCCTCGATCAGCAACGTCTCGAGTAGCCAGGGAAACTGCCGATCTCTACAGGGATAGGCAGTGGGGTCGGCTAGCGGCTGGCAGTAGATGGGTAAGTCGTCGCCGTGCTTCACGACAATACCGCCGCCATCACCCAGAGCTGGCATGGCGGCATTTGTGGGAGAGACATAACAAGGTACCACCTCGGCAATGGCTTGCGCGAGCCGTCCAACGTTTACGTGGTGTTCCTGAATCGGAATCTCACTTCCGGACGGAAAGTTGATCGCGTTATCCGAGAGCCGCAGGATACCCTGCTCAGCCAGTACCTGGACCCGCATTCCGGACTCTTCAAGGCGGCTCTTAATGTCCTGGAGCATCCGATTGCGAGTTTCGTCCGAAGCGGTCAATTCTTCCGTGACCTTGGCCTGATCCTCGATTACGTTTGCGAGTTGGAACGCGAACACGGCCAGCATGATGATGAATACAAAAATGAGCGCCGACACAAGGTCACTTACGCTTGCGAGATAGTTCTGTCCATCGGAGCCCGCATCCTGCGTTGGTCTATCGCCGTTTGTCATTGCGACGATCCCGGAAGACGCGGGATCAGGTCCTCAATGGACTCGCTGAGTTCTGCTGTTGCCCCAGCCAGATCTCTGATGGTCCCGGAGGTCGTCTTGTCAAGTTCGTTTGCGAACTCTTTCACTTGCTCGCAATACCCCGACAGCCCTTCGTCGATCTGTCGGAAAACCGCTGCAAGTGACTCGTCGATGCCTTCGAATCTCTCCTGGTATCGCGTCCAGGCGCTCGCTATCGACTCCTGGTGCTGCCTGAGCGCATTCACAATCTCGTCGACGCGGCCGACCACGTTGCTCGTCGTCGAAAGCGTTTCGGCCGTCCTGTCGCTCGCTTCGCGGATCTCGCGCGTGGCTCGTTCGAGGGGTCCCGCTGCAGACTGGATCTGCCGGTGCGTGGATTCTATGGTACTGCGCAACACATTGAGCTCTTCGACAAACGTCGTCATGCTGCTCAAGACCTGTTCACTTCGCTGTGTGGACAGATCTAGACTCTCCGCTGCGGACTGCAAGTGCCGAGTTACAGACCCAACGGTATCTGACATTTCAGCCGCAGCCGTCGCGCTGGATGTGGTCATACGTTCTGCCATTTGTTCAGAAGCGGCTGTGACGGCGCTTGTGATGTCACCCAGCGATTCTTGTAACGTCTTATTCATGACGCTTGCGCCTTCATCCATCGAAGTTCTGACCGCCGTAAGTACCGAATCGAGCGCCGCGCGAATGTCCTGCTGCGACTGAGACATTCCGGAAACCGAATCCTGCAGCGTACGGTTCAAGTCGGCGACGATCGACGCCATCTCCTCGAACTGCGATCCCGCCCCCTCTTGCATAGCGGCCGTGAATCTTTCGAGCGCATCGTTGATCAAGCGACCACTATCAGTAGACCGGTCCGCGCGAAGTTGCTCGACTGCTTCTATGAGTTGCTCGAGCTGCGGCGCCAAACGCCCGGCGATCTTCTCATCGAGCGCCTTCTCAAGAGAGAAAATCAACTCGGTGTTAAATCGTTCGAGTTGTGTCGTCGTACGCCTCGCCTGCTCGAGTTGTTGCAGCGCAACACCTTCCGGCGTCACCCGCTCCAAGCGTGACTCAATGGCTCCGACCCAATCGACTAGCGCTATATGCAGTCTTCGAGTGACAGATCGCTCGCCAAACACAAAGAGAATGGAACAGACGATTCCGACAATTGACGTCCAGAACGCCAGCGACGCCCCGCCCAGAAGCTGCTGTAAGGCGCTGGTGATCTCACCCGGATTACTCGAGGCAAGACCGGAGCTCGCTGCTCCGACACCCGCTGCCAGGCCGAGAAAAGTCCCAAGAATGCCCATTCCCGTCAGCAGATTCGGGACTGCCTGGTAGAAACCAGTCGAAATATTCGGAAAGATAATGGTGGCGTCGTTCAGGTACCGTGACACGTCACCAGTATTGCGTATGGGATCGCCAGACTCCGGTTCAGGAAGAAGCAGTGTCTCTACGAATTCCGTCCACGGAAGACCCAATGCCTCCTCAACATGGTTATTGTAATCTTCAAAAGCGTCGACGAAATCCAATGCTCCGTTAACATCGGTCAGTTCCTTTTTCGCAATGCGCAGCCTACGATTCAGAGGAACCGCACTCCATGCCATCTTTATAGCGAAAAACAAAGTGATCGCTATAATGGCCACGCAGTAATACGTGACGAAATTCTCTGTGAGCGCGAAGTCGAGGTTCATCGCGATGGGCGATCCGGGGGTAAAAGATGTTGGACGGGCATTCGGAACCCGAGAAGCACGTCGCCGTCGTTGAGGTCGTCAGCCGTTCCCAGCATATCAATCTGCTTGGTAGACGTGGACCACCTGAGTCTCGGGTTCCAGCAGCTAGACCAGGCGGGTTCGCCGGAATCGGAAATACTGCGATTTGCGACGAAGGTGGCGTCAGGGGCGCGCACAGTTTCGGGATCCCTCTCCAGGATGAAACCTGTCTCGAAGCCGCAGCAGAGTCCGAGGTCGTGAGCGGTCACACACTCTCGAATGAGTTGGCCGATACGTGCAGTGACGACCCCACGTTCCGCTCCGGTTGGCGTCATTCTAATGATCTCCCCTTTAACAAGCTCGAATCGCCCAAAACAGTGATGGAGAGGCAGGACACTCTTTAACGTCCTTCACCGGGTAGGTTCTTCCGCTGCTGCCGGTCTTGCCTCTCCGGCGGCAGATCACACCGACCGTCATTCTGGACGTCATCACTGGCCCCATTAAACCGATCCTGAAGTGGCCGCATATCGGCGATCATTAACATCAGTAGAGGAAAAACCCTGCCACACGATGCGGCGCCATGCCAGGAAGGATGGCGCCGGAACGCCGTATTGAAAGCAGTGTCGCGAATTGCGTCAGAGTGTGTGACATTATAATAAAGTTTCGTTGAAATAGTACTGAAAAGTGAGATGTTCTCGCTGATTTTTTGATGAAGTAGGGAGTTTATTGCCTACGAGGCACGGTGTTGCGTCAAATTGGGGATTCATCGGGGAACCGGCACCGAGGGAAGGAGCGGCTGACCTGGATACCTAGGCTTCCGCAGGCAGGCCTGCAGGGCGGGGGCGAATGACGAACGCTCAGGTTCATCCCGTGCCAAAGGAGTTCCTTCGTCTGCCGGGCGGCTTTCAGGATGACGGTACGGGTAAACGAGCGGTTGAATCCATCGTTACGGTCTTCGGGCGGATGCCGCGCCGGCCGCTACGTCAGGATGAACGGGTGGGAGATTGGATGCAGATGAGGAAGGGCGTACTAAGACGAGCGTTGGCAGTCAGGATGTATTGCGATAGGATTGGCGGCAAAGTTCACGCGGTAGATATGGATCATCGCGGTGAGATTTACAATAAGAGCCGTACTAAAAGACGATGAATGGAGCAAACTCAAACCTCATCGCAATCGGCGATCCTGGGGAACGAGTCGCTGGACGGGCGTTCGGAACCCGGGAAGCACGTCGCCTCCGTCGAGGGCGTCATCCGTTCCCAGCGCGTCAACCTGTCGGGCCGAACGGTAGACGTGGACCATCCGGGTTTCGGGTTCCATCAACCAAACCAGGCGGGTTCCGGCGGCGAGGTAATCGGTAATCTTGACGTGGACGTCGGCGAGGCGATCCGATGGCGAGACCACTTCGACGGCGAGATCGGGGGCGAACGGCCAGTAGCCTACGGGGACGCCGGTTTCGGGAATACGGCCGCTTGCGACGAAGGCGGCGTCCGGGGCGCGAACGACGTCGGGGTCCCGCTCGAGGATGAATCCGGTTCCGGCGCTGCAGCAAAGCCCGAGGGCGCGTAAAAGCGGTGAGACGTGAGACGCAAGACGTTAGATGACATCCTTGCCCGATTGGTTTTACCTCTATGCCTCCGGCACGAAATGAGACCGAACGCGGCGGACAATTTTCCCTCTTTCGACTACCCTCACACCGTCTTTAGAGTCTTACAGTAAGACTTCTCCGCAAAATGCGATCATGTTTTCTCATGCTGCCAGCTAACAGGAAGGCCCTGCGATCCCCCCACCGCATCAGCCGTCGCCGGCCCTTCGACCCTACGACATTTCGACAAGCTAAATGCAGACATGCTCAGGGATCGGCTCGGCTTCTGCGACTCCCCCTCAAGGGGGGAGTGATCGGAGCGGGATCGAGGGCAGGATGCCCTCGGTCCGGAAAAACGGAGAGGACCACTCTGCGATCACCAGACCTCGCGACCAGATTCCACATGCAGGGGCAACCTTTGTGGTTGCCCGCTGTTCTGATGTCTCCGGTTTCCCATTGTGTCTTCGTGTGAGCTGATCTTGGAGGGCTGGGGGAGAGGTCGCGTAAAGGCGGTGAGACGCAAGACGGGAGACGGGAGATGACATCTTTGCCCGATAGGTTCTTCCTTTATGCCTCCGGCAAGAAATGAACCCGAACCGGGCAATCACATCCTCTACCGTCTCCCCTCTAACGTCTCCCCGGGGGATGAGGGGCTGCGGGGAAGGGTTTTCTCTAAAGCGGACAGACCAGTTGTCCGTCCAGCAGCTTGTGGTTTTCGGAGTAGTCTACCGGGACCTCGATCAGGTGCACGCCGCCGGCGTCGAGGCATCCCTTGAGCAGTCCTGCCAATTCGCCGGTCCGTTTCAGCCGGTGCCCCCCGGCGCCGTAGCTCTCCGCATAGCGCACGAAGTCGGGATTTCCGAAATCCAACCCGAAATCAGCCAGCCCCATATCGGCCTGCTTCCATTTGATCATGCCGTAGCCGTCGTCCCGCAGCACCAGCGCCACCAGGTTCAGGCCCAGTCGAACCGCGGTTTCCAGCTCCTGGGAGTTCATCATGAAACCCCCGTCGCCGCAGACCGCCACCACGTCGCGGTCCGGGTGGAGCAGACTGGCCGCCATGGCGGAGGGCAGACCGGCGCCCATGGTCGCCAGGGCGTTGTCGAGAAGCACGGTATTCGGCTGGTGGGCGCGGTAATTGAGCGCGAACCAGATCTTGTATACTCCGTTGTCGAGGGCGATCAGGCCGTCGTCGGGCAGCACGCGCCGGACGTCGGCCACGAGCCGCTGCGGGAGGACCGGAAAGCGGTCGTCGTCGTGCCCGGCGGCCAGCTTCGCGTCGGCCCACGCCTTGACCCGGACAAAGTAGTCGAACGACCAGTGGGCCTGCGGCTCGATCCTCCGCCAGATCTGCCACAGGCTGTTGCCGATGTCGCCGATCACTTCGAGTTGCGGGAAATAGACGGGGTCCACCGCTGCGGAGGAAAAGTTGACGTGGATAACCTGCAGGCCGTTCTCCCGCATCAGGAAAGGCGGCTTCTCCACCACGTCGTGGCCCACGTTGATGATCAGATCGGCCCGTTCGATGGCGCAATGGATGGCGTCTCCCGAAGACAGCGCCGCGTTTCCCAGATACAGCGAATGGCGCTCGTCCACCACGCCCTTGCCCATTTGCGTATTGAACCAGGGGATGCCGGTTTTGTCGATGAAACGTACCAGCATATTCGACGTGCGCTTGCGGTTGGCGCCTGCCCCCACCAGGAGCAGCGGCCGGCCCGCGTCCTGGATCATGGAAACGGCCCGCGCAACCGCCTTGTCCTCCGCCACGGGCCGCCGCACGCGGTCCCGGGGAAAAAGGCGCCCCTCCGCCTCTTCCGCGGCGATGTCTTCCGGCAACTCCAGGTGCACTGCGCCCGGCCTTTCCTCCTCCGCCACGCGGAACGCTTCCCGCACACGCGGCGGAATGGTCGCTCCGCTGACGATTCGGGTCGTGTACTTCGTTAGCGGGCGCATCATCTCCACCACGTCCACGATCTGGAAATGACCCTGTTTGCTCGACTTGATGGGCTTCTGGCCCGTGATCATCAGCAGCGGCATGCCGCCGAGCTGCGCGTACGCCGCCGCGGTGACGAAATTGGTCGCCCCGGGCCCGAGCGTGGACATGCACACCCCGGTCTTTCCTGAGAGGCGGCCGTACGTCGCGGCCATGAAACCCGCAGCCTGTTCGTGCCGGGTGAGAATGACCCTGATGTTCGAGTGGCGCAACGACTCCAGCAGGTCCAGGTTCTCCTCGCCGGGGATGGCGAAGATATATTCCACGCCCTCGGCCTCGAGGGATTTTACGAACAGATCCGAGGCTTTCATGGTATCGACATTCGTGGTAAACCTGCCTTTTCGCCGTTCGTCAGTCGAGGCGGTCCAGAAACTCGTCCAGCCATTCGTCGGGACCGCCGTGCCCGGCGAAGCCCGTTGCGACGTCCTCATCCGTATGACAGTCGGAACCGCCGGTTGAGAACAGCCCGTGGCGTTCGCAGTACTCGCGGTACTTCGCCGTGAACTCGGGCGGCACGCCCGGATGGGCGCACTCGATACCGTCCAGCGAGCACTCCACGCGCAGCGCATCCATCCGTTCCACGTCGTCTTCCCTGAAATATCCGAAGGGATGTGCGATCGACACCAGTGCGCCCGCCTCCTTCACGGCCGGCATCGCATCCTTTACGTGGGGATACGGCGGGAACCGCGTCGCCGCACCCGCTCGCGACATCAGATCGGCGTAGTCCCCAACCCGGTCGATGAACCCGCGATCCACGCAATACTGCTGAATCACGCCACCCTTCACGTGCGTGTTTCCCTGCAACTCGATCGTCTTCGAGGGTCTGTACGACTTCAACAGTTCGAGACGGTCGGCATTGGAGAAATCCAATCCGAGCGCCTGCAGGCCGGCCGAAATCGCCGAGCCGAAGTCCCGCTGCCAGTCGTGATACGCCTCGAGTACCTGTACCATTGCCGCGGGCAGGTCCGCGGGAAAGCCATAACACAGCAGGTCCACGGATCCGATCGACGTGGTCATCGTCAGCTCTGCCGACGGGACGACGCGAATCTCCGGATAGCCCTGAGCGATCTCCAGCACCTCCGGCAGTGAATCAAGCACGTGGTGGTCCGTAATCGCGAAACACTCCACGTCGAGTTCCCGGGCCCGATTGAAATGGCTTTCAGGCTGCGCCAGGGCATCGTAGCTCCAGTACGTGTGCAGATGAAGATCGTAGCGCGCGGTCCTCCGTTCATCGGCCATGGGTTGGTCCCTTCAGTTATCTGCGTAGAAACCGGTCCAAGACGTTTCTCACGGTTCCCTGCAGCACTCGGTCCATGATCAGGCTGCCTCCAAACGCGATCGACCCTACCGAGAACACCCCGCCCCCGCCAGGATGGTCGTAATACGCCATGTGAGCGCCTCCCGAGCCGTCCCAGTCGAACTCGTCGTTCGGATAGACCGCCGATCGCCCGTCGTTCACATAGTCTTCCGGGTTGATTCCCCTGGCCAGCACTGTGATGTTCTCCGGAGACCAACCCTGCCGCACCTGGTCCGCCTCCCAGCCGCTTGCCGCACCGCCGTTGGCGCCCTCTTCGCCGATAAGATCTCCGTTCTCCAGTTCGAGTCCCTCGAAAATCCAGTGCGACGCCGCTTCGACCCGGTACGGCGCGAACGTCATATATCCCGGCCGCAGATAACCCACGCCGAGCACGGCGTGCTCCGGCCGGCCGAGGTTCCGCCACAACCCGCCCTCTTCGCCGTTCTGGTAGTGTGGCTTGCCGTCCTTGCGGATTTCCATGGAACGGCAGGTGGAATCCCATGTCACCTTCCAGTAGACACCGTTACCCGAAAGATACAGCAGGCTCCCGCCTGCATCCAGATAGGCGTCCAGATGGTCTCGCATGGGCTCCGACCAGTACTCGCTGTGCGTATTGATCACGAGAGCGCCGTAGTCGGCCAGCCAGCCCCATCCCCGATGCAGATCGATGTCCGAATAGACGTCCACCGCGTAACCGCTCTCCTCCATCCAGTCCAGGATCCACATCTCGGCCCGCAACAGGTGGTTTCTGCCCTCACCTTCCGGCGACGCCGTAGGCATGGGGCGGTCCAGGCTCAGGGTGGTGGGCTGCGGCTCGCTGTATGCCGACCGGCCGCCCCATCCGTTATACGCGTGCCAGGTGTTCGTGGATGCCAGCACGGCCACGTTGCCCTTGAGGTGAAACCGGGGTTTGATCACGAACGGAACGTGAAACCCAACGCCCCTCTCGTCAACGAACTCCGCCGCATAGATCCACGAACGCGTCTCCTCGGGCACGATCCAATAGAAATCCGACTCCCAGCCGCAGCCGGTCTCCCATGCATTCTCCGGGCATGCCTGCATCCGCCCGCGCAGCCCCTTCACCGTACCGATGTCGACGCTGGTATTGCCGAGGCGCCGGAACGAGACGTCGTAGCTCCGGGCGTTCGTTGTCATCCGAAAGGCGATGTTGTCGTCGGGCGACGCGCTCAACCGGGACGCGTAACCCTGCATTCTGGACACGTCGGGCGGAGGGTGCACCCCTGGCACGATGGCGTGTGAATTCCGCGTATCTTTCTTCATCTCGATCCCCTCATTTGTATTTCGCCCTGATCGCCCGTCCACGTTGCGCACTCTTCGCTGCGAGGTCCAGAATGTGGATCGGCCGCCTGGCCCATTCCGGTGTAATGATCAGATCATCACCGGCCGTCAGGTGCCCGGCGACGTTCTCATAGTAGGCTTCCCACCGGCTGGGCATATTGGCGCCCTTCGTCACCACTTTCTCATCTCCCTGTTGACGGATCATCTCGTATGTGCGCCCGTCGAAGATGTAACTGCCTCCGGTACCCGAGATCTCCAGTTGACCCGGCCGGGGATTCGACTCGAGCGACGATACGGTGAGGCTCAGCCAGGCGCCGTTGTCGAACCTGACCACCGCGCACGCCACGTCTTCGTTCGTATCTTCCTTCCACGGCGTCTCGTCAGCCCAGAAGCCGGTCTTTGCAAAGCCCGCGACCTCAACGACGTCCGAAGGCACGATCTGCAGCGCGTACTCCAGAAAATGCACGCCCCAGTCGTACATGATGCCCCCGGAAATGGACCGGCTGCTCCGCCACCAGTCACCCGGGTGCCCGTATCCGCCGATTCGCGCGTCCACACGGTAGATCTCGCCGATCGCCTTCTCATCATGCAGATGTTTGAGAGCTTCCAGAACACACCCGTCCCAGTGCCGGTTGTGATACGTCGAGAGCATGAGATCCCGCTCCTCGGCCTCGCGTATCATGGCGTCGCACTGTGCGGTCGTAACGGCAAACGGTTTTTCGGTGATTACGTGACGTCCAGCGCGCAGGCACTTCAGTGCCAGCCTCGCATGGGTGTTGTGCGGCGTGATCAACACCACCAGATTCACCGCCGACTTCCGCAACATCTCACCGACGGAGCGATACTGTTCGATTCCCGGGAAATCTCTGCCGGCGGCGGCGAGTCTCTCCGGATCCGTCTCCGCGACCGCGCAGGGCGTCATGCCGGCCGTACGCATATCCGACAGGTGACGCCGGCCCATATCGAAGGCCGCGCCGTACCCGACCACGCCGGTCCTGACGTCCGCCGCCCGTTCGAATCTCTGCATCGATGGCTCCTCAGTCCGGTCTCTCATTCACACATCAAAGACGAGTCCCGGCATCTGGACACGCCGGGACTCCGCTGTTCATCACTGCGCGCAATTGCCATGCGATCTCCGGTCGCCGGGCGGGCATCCGAGGAACTGCGCTTCACCGGGAGCAATCAGAAACCCCGCACCGCGTCCGGAGGACCACCGGAACCTGCTTCGGGTTCGCCCGTCGCCTCTTCCGGATAGAGCACGAAACGCGCGTAGTTCTCCATATTGAAGTGCTTCCGCGCAGCCTCCCGGACAATGTCCGACGTCAGACCATCCACGAGATCGTCGTACGCCAGGATCGTAACGGGATCCTGCCCCAGCCAGTAATTGGACGAGAGGGACCTCAGCCAGAATCCGTTTTCCTTCAACGAAGCTTCCCGACTGCGGCGGTCCCCCTCCTGGACTTTTTCGATATAAGAATCCGCCGCGCCGAACTGTTTGAGGCTGTCGATCTGGGCGAAAACCGCCCGGGTAAGCTGCTCGACGCTGTCGGGCGCGCAGCCGAAACTTATCCGTATCCGGTACCGCTGTTCGGGATAGCGGGACGTGGACACGCCCACGCCCACGCCGTAGGTCCCTCCCATCTCCTCCCGAAGAACCTCGCGAAGCTTGATACGGAGTACGTCGATGGTGGACCCCAGGTTGTAACGGTTCCTGCGGCTCCATTCGAAGGGCCCGGTGAAGACGATCCGGTTGCTGCTCTTCGGTTCCAGACCCCTGTGGACGGTTTTTTGGATCACGCCACGGGGGGGCCGCAATCCCACGTCGCGCCAGGTCTCGTTTCGCCGGGTCGCGGGCAATCCGCCAAGGTACGTCTTTACGAGCGGGCGGAGGCCATCCGGATCCAGATTTCCCACAAAGAAGAATACGAAATCACCGGCGTCGGCAAACCGGTCTCTGTAGATCTCGATCGAACGGTCGAGGTTCATTTCTTCAAGAAGCGCTTCGGACCAGACCCGTGCCCGATGGTGATACTGCGACATGGTGACCTGGATCGTATCGCCGAAGGCCGTCGCAGGGTTGGCGCTGCGGTTTTCCAGCGATCCGCGGATGCGCTGCACGTAGGCCAGAAACGCTTCGGGATCCTTGCGAGGCGCCGTGAACGTCAGGTAGACGAGCTGAAACATCGTCTCCAGGTCTTTCAACGAGGCGCTGCCCCGGACCCCTTCGCGAAGTCCCTGGATCCAGGGCGATACACGCACGACCTTGCCGGCCAGTTTCTTTTCCAGACCGATCGCGTCGAAGGTTCCCAGGCCGCCTTCCTGGACGACAGCCGATGCGGTTGCAGCCGGGAGATAGTCCTCATCCGAGACCAGCCCGTGTCCGCCCGGGCTGAATGCCGAAAACAGCACTTCGTCGTTCTTGAAATCGGTCGGCTTCAGTACCACGCGGACGCCATTGGATAGCGTCCACTCGGTCACGCCGAGTTCCGCGATCTGTTTCTCCGCGACGATTTCGCCGGGCGTTGGCGGCGTCTCCACAAGAGGTTGGGCCGAGGCCGCGTCTTCGTAGGGCTCGATCTGCTTCCGGTCCACACTGTCGATCACCGCGGCCAATTCGTCTGTAGCGGGCATCGTGACACCCTGCTTCTCCGGACCGTCGACCAGCACGACCCGGTTCTGCCCGGTAATCCACTCGCCGGCGAGACGGTTCACCTCGGCCAGCTGAATTCCAGGCACCATCTCTCTGTACATCCCGTACTCATACTCGATCCCGGGAATCGGCTCACCGGTCAGAAAGTGCCTGATATACTCCGATGCAAACCCGCGGGACCGCGCCTTGTCCCGCTCCGCATTTGCCCGCTCCATTCCCCTGAGCGCCTCGGTCTTTTCACGGTCCAGTTCGGACTGCGTGAACCCATGCAGTCGCACCCGTGCGGCTTCCGTCAGCACCGCCTCCAACCCCCGCAGAAGCCCGCCCTCCCTCACGACGGCGCCCTGCACGTAAAACTCGCTTGTCCTGATAAAGCGTCCCTGGCTGGAATACGCGAACAGAAACGGCGCGTCGGGCTTCTTCGTCAGTTCGCGCAGCCGCGCGTTCAGCATCCGGTTGTACAGGGATCCGACGATGTTCTGGCGATAGGCTTCCGCCGAATCCTGCTCACGCACGGGCTGCTTGTAATAGATGGCAACGTTCGTTCGCGTTGCCTCCGGATCGGTGGCGATGGTGAACAGCGTTTCCTCGTGTCCCGGAACCGGATGCAACGTCCGCTCTCTGGGTTCGCTGGCCGCGGGAATCCGCCCGAAGTGTTCCCGAATCAATCCCTCGATCCATTCCGTCTCGAAATCACCCACCGCGATGACCGCCATCAGGTCCGGCCGGTACCAGTCCCGGTAAAACCGCCTGGCCGCATCGTGTCTGAAGGTGTCCAGCACCGCCTTTTTTCCGATGGGCAGCCTTTCCGCGTATCGCGAGCCCTTGAGCAGGATCGGGAACTGTTTGTCCCGCAACCGGGCCCCTGCACCCTGGCCCAGCCGCCATTCCTCGATCACCACCCCTCTCTCCTTGTCGATCTCCTCCGCTTCGAAGAGCACGCCGGAAGCCCAGTCTTCCAGAATCCGGAACGCCTGCGTGACAACCCGCGCGCTATCCGTGGGCACCTGCAGCATATACACGGTCTCGTCGAAACTCGTGTACGCATTCAGGTCGGGTCCGAAGCGCATGCCGATCGATTCCAGGTAATCCACCAGGTCCTGCTTGGGAAAATTCCGGGTGCCGTTGAACGCCATATGTTCCACGAAATGAGCCAGCCCCTGCTGATCCTCGTCTTCCAGAATCGAACCCGCGTTCACCACCAGGCGCAACTCTGCGCGATTCTCCGGGCGTTTGTTCTCACGGATAATGTACCGTACGCCGTTCTGCAGCGTTCCAAGCGTCACATTCGGGTCCACCGGCAGCTTCGGCGAGGGGGGCGGCTCGGGCGCTTTCGGCGGCGCCGTTCGTTGTGGTGCAGCGCATGCGCCGAACAGGATGAGACAGACCAGAAACGGAATCCGCAGCGCGTTTCTCATTGAAAAACCCTCAGCTTTCGGGTGTCCAGGTCTCGGCGAGCGGGCGATGGGTAAACGCCCTGGCGTCTTCTCCAAGGTAATCTCCCGCAATCTGCCCGTCCCCCTCAATGATGTACTTGTAAATCACCAGGCCTTCGAGACCGACGGGCCCCCGGCTGTGCAGCCGGTTGGTGCTGATGCCCACCTCGGCGCCCAGTCCATATCGGAACCCGTCCGCAAACCGGGTCGACGCGTTGTGGAGCGCGGACGCGGAATCCACCTCGCGCAGGAACCTTGACGCCGCCGCCCTGTCTTCCGTCACAATCGCATCGGTATGGTGACTGCTGTAGCGGTTGATATGTTCGACCGCTTCCCGAATGCCGTTCACCACTTTGACGGAGATCACCATGTCGAGGTATTCCGTTCCCCAATCCTCCTCCGTCGCCAGGTCCAGTGCGCCGCCTGCAAGCGCCCGCGTCGGATCGTCTCCCCGCACCTCGACGCCGTTACGCTGGTAAATCTCCACCATTTCCGGCAGGAAGTCACCCGCGATTTCGCTGTCTACCAGCAACGTTTCCGCCGCATTGCACGCGGAGGGATACTGGGTCTTGGCATCCAGGCAGATCCGCCCGGCTTTCTCGAGATCCGCCATCGCGTGCACGTACACGTGACAGATGCCGTCGGCGTGCCCCATCACCGGGATTCTGGTATTGCGCATAATGTGCTGGACAAGCGCGTTGCCGCCCCGGGGAATGATCAGGTCGATCAGATGGTGCAGATCGAGGATGGCCTGCACGTCCTCCCGCGCCTCCATCAGATGCATCCACCCGTCCGGAATGCCGGGCAGGCCCCTTGTCGACGCAATGAGGATGTTCGCCAGCGCGCGATTGGTATGAAACGCCTCGCTGCCCCCCTTCAGCAGCGCCGCGTTGCCCGACTTCATGCAAAGCGTGGCAATCTGCACGAGCGCGTCAGGCCGTGATTCGAACACAATCCCTACCACGCCGATCGGGACGGATACCCGGTAGAGTTTCAAGTCCCTGTCCATCTCGGTTGCGGCGAGGGTGCGGCCAATGGGGTCCACCTGCGCTTTCACGCTGCGAACACCGGGCACGATTTCATTGCGCAGCTTGGCTGTATCCACCCTCAGCCGCCCCACCAGCGCGTCCGTCAGCCTGCCTTCGGCCAGCATGCGTTCCGCCGCGTCCAGGTCCCGCCGGTTTGCCTCCACAATGGCGGCCGCATTGGCCTCGAGACCCCGCGCGATCGCCTCCAGCGCCGCGTTCCGTTCCCCCTCGGATGCGTTGCTCAACTGCAATGCCGCGGCCCGGGCGCCCTCGGCTCTGGATCGAATTTCGTCGGACACTTCCCACAACCTCCTTACGGTTCCCGTTACGCGACCGCATCCGCTAACGGCTTGTTTCCGGCTGTCGGATTCCACAGCCCGTAAACTCTTACAACTTCAGACCCACTTTCCTGCCCGTCTCCACAATCTGCGCCCACGTCGCGTCCTGGACGGGGATGCCGGACTTCGAACGCTCCTTCCTGGTGCGCCACGAACGCTCTCCGGGCACCAGCACTTCGTCCGACCCCGGCGCCGGTTTGGCCGACTTCACGTAGTCGACGAACCGTTTGACCTCAGCCTTGAACGCGTCCAGCGGCTGAAACGCTTCGATGTTGATCGCCTGCACGAAAAGCGCATTGCCGGTTTCCTTCGAATTCTCCCGGGAACAACCGGCCGGCGACAGGGCGCCCGAGAGGATGTCGATGACGAAGGCCAGCCCGTATCCCTTATGGGCCACGGGCCCGCCGAACGGCAGCAATGCCCCTTTCGGCTCCGTCATATACTCCCGGGGATCGTTCGTCGGATACCCCCGATGGTCGATCATCCAGCCGTCGGGCATCCGTTCTCCCTTTGCCAGGGTCACGCGAACCTTGCCGCCTGCCGCCACCGCGGTGGTGAAGTCGAGCGCGATCGGGAATTCCCCCGCGGACGGACACGCCACCGCCAGACAGTTCGCGGGCAGTATCCGGCCGATCCCGCCCGACGGGGGCATCGCCAGATCGGCCCCGTGTCCGTTATTCGCCAGCAGGCCGATCATGTCCGCTTCGGCGGCCAGCGGCGAAAAAGCGCCAAGCCGGCCGACGTGGTTGCACCGGTGAACCGTGACCAGCCCCACGGAGGCCTCGCGGGCCTTTCGAACGGCAACGTTCATCGCCGCCACCGCCGTCACGTGTCCGAACCCCCAGTTCCCGTTCAAGACGGCCGTTGCGGGCGTCTCCCGCTCCACCTCGACCACGGCGCCGGGTACAATCTGCCCGGACGCCACGCCCGCCACGTATTGCGGCAGGCGTAGCACGCCATGGGAGTCGTGGCCGGACAGGCTGGACTCCACCAGCTGCCCCGCGACCGTTTCGGCTTCGTCTGAGGTGGCGCCGGCGCGCTCGTAGATGTCCCGCCCTATCCGGCGCAGCTCTTCGGCGGAGAAGACCGGCATTCGAATGCTCCTCTATACGGAGTTTACGTATCGGGAAGCGTTCCCTAACTGGAGTACGCCGCCTCCACGCTGTCCCGGTACTGTTCCAGAATCGCCCCGGGAACCACCTTCTTCAGACCCCTCGTCAGCGTACCCGCCTCCTCGCTCAGCGCGTCCGGCAGCACCAGCACCCTCTGGGGACGCTCATGTCCGGGCAAACCGGCGGCGGTCGCCTCGTTCAGCAGGAGTTCCCGCAACCGTTCCGCCACGCCCGAATGCCTGCGCACGTCGTCATCGTCATCGGGTAGATCGGTAAAGTCGGACAACGTCCGTGCCTCCTCAACGTTTACCGTGACAACCGGCATGGGAAAGGAACCGCTCTGATCGCCGTAGATGATCACGTGTTCGACAAGCGGTACCCTTGCGTACAGTCGTTCGAGCAGCTCGGGATTCACGAATTCCCCGTTGCTCAATTTGAACTGGCGCCCCAGCCGTCCACGGAACGTCAAATACCCGTCACCGTCGATGCTGAAGAGATCGCCGGTCCGATACCACGTCTTTCCGGCATCGTCCTTCACCAGCGTCTCCGCGGTACGATCGGGATCGTTGAGATATTTGCGCATCACGTGGGACCCGTGCACCCAGAGTTCTCCCTCTTTGCCGCCACTGTCCCGGTACGTGTGTGTGCTCGGATCGCCGGACCCCACCTCCTCACCCTCCTCGGTCACCAGCTTCACCTCCTGCAGAGGCCTTCCCACGGTACCGGTCTTCTGGACGTCCAGCGTATTGACCGCGATCAGCGGACAGCACTCGGTTGTTCCGTATCCTTCCAGCGAGGTGATATCCAGTACGTCCTGAAAGAAGTCCAGCGCCTCCGGGTCCGCCTTGGCGGAACCCACGATCAGAAGCTCCAGCCTTCCGCCAACGCGCTGGGACAGCTTCTCCTTTATCGCCGCCACAACCTTCTTCCCGATCAGTCCATACACCGCTTTGTCGGAGATGGAAGCCTCGCCCCGCGTGATGTTTCTTTTGGCGCGGACCGCACGCTCAACCAGCTTGCCCTTGACCCCGCCCGCGTCGATCTCCTTACGGACGTTTCCGTAAACCTTGTCGAGGATCAGCGGCACCGTCAGGAAGCCGTGGGGCTCCGAATAACGGATGTCCACCAGCACCCGATCGGGTGATCGCGCGAGATCCAGCGTCCAGCCCTTGATGAGGGGATAGTAGATGTTCAGGATACCCATCGTATGGTAATCCGGAGCGGACTTGAACAGAACGGGTTGTTCGCGACGGGAGATCCCGTCCCATACCGACCTCACGTTGTCGACCAGGTTTCGATGGGTCTGTACCACGCCCTTGGGCAGACCCGACGAACCCGATGTATAGACCACTTTCGACTCGTCGTCCGGGTAGATTTCCACGTCGGGCGGAGGCGCCTCCGCGCCATCCTGCACCAGCGCGAAAAACGACCGGACCTCACCGGAATGGCCCTCCGTCAGGATCAGTTTCGGGGACTTCGCCAGACCTGGAAGTATCCGGTCCACCTGTTCCCCGCTCCTGCTGTCCAGGAACAGCACCTCGAGGCCCGAGTGTTCGATCATATACTTGAGAATATCGTCCGGCAGCTTGTTGCAAAGCGGCACGGAAGACAACCCCAGCATATCCGCCGCCAGGAAGATCAGCACCGGCTCCAGACCGCCGTCGGTCAGTATCCCCACGCGGTCGCCCTTCGCGTAACCGGCACGGGCCAGTCCGGACGCCAGCCTGTCCCGCTGTTCCCGGAGCTGCGAGTACGTCATCGGAACGTAGCGCAACCCCCGTTCGCCCTGCTGATCGGACTGCCTCAGAACGCGCACGGCGGTCCGATCCGCGTGCTCTGCGAAGCTTTCGTTCATCAGGTCTTTGAGTGTCCGATTCATATCCGTAGGTCTCCTTTTTACCGGATCCGGAATCGGTTCCTCCCGTTGGAACCCAGGCGTCAGCCGCTCTGACTCTCGCCTCCGGAACCGCAACAAAACACGTCTATGGATGAATCAATTGACGATATATCGGCGAGGACAGCCAAGCGTGTAAATATAACCACGGGAGCCAACCGCCGCAATGCTTTCCCTTCATTCGTAAACCTGAGTCGTACGGACCGTATTTGGCTATCCATACCAAGACAGGGAATCCGTGCGCGTTATCGCGCGTTGTCGCAGATCGGACGAAAGGCCAGTTGCATCGTGCGGCCCTCGCCGCTGCCGCGATGCAGGTAAACCGCTTTCATGAAAGCGCCGACGTTGATGGAATCGGGATTACGTGCGTCGACGCCTTCGATGCGGGCGGCGATTCTCGGGCCCTCGTCCAACTTGACGACACCCGTGCAATACGGATTGTCCCGGTCGTAGCCCTCGGCCCGCATGGCGGGCGGTCCGATGGAGATGGTTGTAAAGGCCGCGAGCCGTCCGGCGCCGCTCATACGGGTCCACCTCATCTCCGTGTTCCGACACTCCGCGCAAAGAGGTCGAGGCGGTACGTAAACTGCGCCGCATCGCGGGCATGTCGACCCCATCAGCGTTTCCTCGCTGAGGTATTGTTCGTACCAGTAGTCGCTGACGGGCCGCTTTCCCAACTTCTACCGCCTTTCCAGGATCGTAAACGTGCTCGTGCCGCCCGTGCCTCCGAGGTTGTGGGCCCCGCCCAGGCGAAGATCGCCGTTCGGCACCTGCCGGTCGCCTGCCTGTTGCCTCAGTTGTTCCCATACCTCGATCAGCTGCGCGATGCCCGTCGCTCCGACGGGATGCCCCTTGCACTTCAGACCGCCGGACGTGTTGATGGGCTTAGATCCCTGTAGCCGGGTCGCGCCTTCACCCGCCGCCCGATACCCTTCACCCGGGCCGAAGAAGCCGAGATCCTCGACGTGGAGGATCTCCGCGATGGAAAAACAGTCGTGCACCTCTGCGAACTGTATGTCGTCAGGCCCGAGATCCGCCATGGAATAGGCTTCCCCTGCGGCCTGGCGCGTGGCTTCGAATCCCGTAAGGTCCGGCGCTGAGTGCAGCCCTCTGCCGCTGCCCTGGCCAAGGCCCACCACGTAGAGCGGGTCGTCCGTAAAGCGCCTGGCGATTTCTTCGCCGACCAGCAGGATACAGCCCGCCCCGTCGCTGATGGGACAGCAATCGAACAGATGCATGGGCCACGCGACCGGCGGGTTGACACCGGGGTCTCGCAGGAAGTCTTTCTCGTCCGTCCACTCGGGCACGGCCGCACCGCTTTCCCTGGCGCGCGCCACCCTGGATTCCATGATGTCGGCGATCGACGCCTGGAACTGCGCTTTCGGGTTCAACGGGGCATTCTCGTGGCTCTTGATGGTCACGTCCATCAGGTGCTCGCGCGTTGCGCCGTACCTGTGGAAATACGCCGTCGCGATCGCGCCGAATACCCCGGGAAAGGTAAAGCCGGACTTTCTTTCATAGGGGACCGCCGCCGATGCCAGGCCCTCTGCCACGTCGGCCGTGGAGCGTTTTGACATATCCTCCACGCCGCCCACCAGGACCATATCGTAGAATCCCGACGCGATGGCAAAAACGCCCTCGCGGAAGGCGATCGCGCTGGAGGCGCACGCGCCCTCGGTGCGCGTTGCCGGCCGGGGGACCAGGCCCAGCGCGTCGACGAGGATGGCGCCCCAGTGGGATTGACCCGTGAAGAAATCGTTGGTGAAATTGCCGATGTACAGCGCGTCGATATCGCCGGGATCCAGACCCCTGTCCACCGACGCGGTCATGGCGCGAAAAGCGTCGATGAAGAGATCCCTGGAATCCCTTTCCCGAAACATGCCGAACGCCGACATGCCCGCGCCCACCATGGCCACACCGCGTCCGAGTCTTCGTTTCCTGATCATCTCACATCGCCTCGACAACCGGTCAGATCACCTGGCTCTGTCTGCCGCCCCAATACGGCGCCCTGATTAGATTCTTCACGATCTTGCCGTAGTTGTTCTTCGGCAACTCCTCCACGAAATCCACGGACTCCGGTTTCTTGAAACTCGCGATCCGGCCCTTGCAGAACTCGATCAGCTCCTCGCCCGATACGTCGCGCCCGGGCTCCTTCACGACAACCGCCTTGACGGCCTCGCCCCACTCCGGATGCGGCACGCCGATGACCGCAACCTCCAATACGGCGGGATGCCGTATGAGTACCTCTTCGATCTCCCGCGGGTAGATATTCTCACCCCCGCTGATGATCAGGTCTTTGGAACGATCCAGGAGAAAAACATAGCCTTCTTCATCCATGTACCCCACGTCGCCCGTGTGCAGCCAACCGTCTTTCAGGGCGGCCGCTGTGGCGTCGGGATTGCGCCAGTAACCTTTCATGACCAGGTCCGAGCGCGTTACGATCTGGCCGATGTCTCCCGACGGGAGTTCGTAGTCCTCACCGTCCAGGATTCTGATCTCGACGTCCGTTCGCGCAAACCCCACCGAACTGAGTCGCTTCGTCTGTTGCGGGGTGCCGTTCAGGACGTGGTCGCGGTGTGGCAGGCAGGTGATCGTCATTGGAGACTCGCCCTGGCCGTACAGCTGCACCAGGCACGACCCCAGCTTTTCGATGGCAACGCGCAGGTCATCGGCCAGCATCGGTCCGCCACCGTAGTTGAGGATCTTCAGCGATCGAATATCGTACCGGTGCAGCGCAGGGCTCTCGGCCATACGTTTGACCATCGTCGGCGCCGCGAACATGTTCGTTACACGATACCTCTCGATCGCCTCCAGGACGTTCTCGACGTCAAACGATACAGTCTCCGGAATGACGTTGGCCGCGGCCTTGCCGACGTTGGGCAGGGCGTACAGGCCGCTCCCGTGGGACAGCGGCGCCGCGTGAAGGGCCACGTCGTCCGGACCGAAACCTTGGCAGATGTCCGAATAGAAGTTCATCGTCATCGCCAGCAGATTGCGGTGCGTCAGGAGCGCCCCCTTTGGCTGAGCCGTGGTTCCGGACGTGTAGAACACCCACGCCACGTCGTCGGGCCCCACATCCGCATCGTCAAATCCGGCGCTTTCCGCTCGAATCAACGTCTCATAGTCCAGCATTCCCTCGTGTGCATCCGCGATGGTGACGACGTTTCGGACGCGGGGCAGGCGCTCCCTGATCTGCGAGACCGGCGCGTTGAATTCGGAAGAGATGATAACCAGTTCAGATTCCGAATGGTCGATGACAAACGTGTATTCATTGGGATGCAGACGGAAATTGATCGGCACGGCCGCGGCGCCGACCTTGAAACACGCGAACATGGACTCAAGCATTTCCGGGAGATTCTGCATCAGTATGGCGACGTGGTCTCCGCGGCGGACGCCCAGTCTGCCAAATGCGTGCGCCAGCCTGTTCACGCGCTCGTTGAACAGGGCGTAGGTCCACCGCCCGGGACCGCACGCCACGGCCAGATTCTCCGGAAACGTGCGCGCGGATTTCGTCAGCAGCGTGCCGATGTTCATGGCCTGCCGTCGCTCCACAAAAAACACCCGCAGCTCAGGTGTTTCGTTCCGTGCTGCGGGTGTTCCGGCGGTTCTACTCAGCGGGGATCATGTTGATGCAGACCGGCTGCGGCGTTTCCACCTGCTGGCCGGTCGCCGTGAGTCTTCCCGTCTGCCGGTCGATTCGATAGGTGACGATGTTGTCCGTATTCTGATTGGCGGCGAACAGGAACCGTCCGGAGGGATCGAGGGCGAAGTTCCGCGGAAACTCGCCGCGGGTGGACTCGTAGTCCACGACAGAGAGCGTACCCGCGTCTGAGTCGACCTCAAAAATCACGATACTGTCGTGCCCCCGGTTGGAGCCGTAGACGAAGCGCCCGTCGGGCGAGACGTGGATGTCCGCACAATAGCTGGTATCGGTGAAGTCGGACGGCAACGTGGAAATCACCTGAATCGTCTGCAGGACCCCATTGCGTTCGTCATACGCGTACGCAACGGCCGTGTTGTCCAGTTCGTTGATCAGGTACGCGTGTTTCCGGTTCGGATGGAACGCGAAGTGCCTGGGCCCGGCGCCCGCCTGGACGTCCACAGATGAAGGATCGTTGGCCGCTATGGTTCCGTTCTCCGCATCCAGCTGATAGACAAGCACTTTATCGATTCCAAGATCGGCCGAAACGGCGTATCGATTGCCCGGATCGATGGTGATGGAATGCGCGTGCGGCCCCTGCTGTCTGCCCGGATTTACGCTGGAACCCTCGTGCTGAAAAACGGAAGCGGCCTCGCCGAGGCTGCCGTCCTCCCGGATGGGCAGCGCCGCCACGCCGCCGCTCGAATAATTCGCCACCAGGACGACCCGTCCGGTTGCGTCCACGCTCACGTGGCACGGCCCGGCGCCCATGCTGGACTGATGATTCAGCGACCGCAATCCGCCCGTGGCCGGATCGATCTCGAACGCGTGTACCGCCCCGCCGTCATTGACTTCAGCCACAGAATAGAGGAAGCGGTTCGACGGATGGATGGCCTGGAAGGAAGGATTCTTCACCTCCGAAACCGTGCTCCGGTGCGTCAGGTCCCCGGTCGCCAGGTCCAGGCGGTAGACCGCGATCCCGGCGCCGCCCACGTAAAACCACATCGCATCCGCGTGCTGTTGAGTCATAACCCGAACCCCCTGTTTAATTTCTTCCGTCAAGCCCCGCCGATTCACCCTACGTTTCCCGTCCCCTCAAAGAGGCTGTCGAGGAAAGGTACCCGTTGCTCACGGCACGCGCGATCAATCCCCGGACGTAGGTCCACAGGGCCGGCGCACCCGCTTCGATATGTCGATTCCGCGCAATCACCCGTTCCGAACTGATATTGTGCTCCCGCCACGCGATCCCGCCCGATCCGTAGTTCAGCAGGATAGGCTGAAGCCGGTCCATCGCTTCCGCGAATTTCGCCTCGGGAGTCTCGCACGCCTCGAATTCCTCCCACAGTGCGGATACCTCCCCGGCCAAATCGCCTGGAAGCAGATTGAAAATCCGCTCAGCCGCAAGCCCTTCCCTTTCCTTCTTGTCGGCGTGGGCCGCCTCGTCGTAGGCGAAGGTATCTCCGGCGTCGATCTCCACGACGTCGTGAAACAGCAACATCTTCACGACTCTCATCAAATCCACTTCTTCCCGGGCGTATTCCGCAAGCAGCACGGCCATGACGGCGAGATGCCAGGAATGCTCCGCATCGTTCTCCCGTCGTTTCCCGTCGGTCAGATACGTCTGCCGGAGCACCTGCTTCAGCTTGTCGATCTCGACGATAAAGGCGATCTGTCGCTCGATTCTGTCAGCATCCATTGGCGCGCGCCTCTATTGTACCGTCTTGGGAGGCAACGGCCATTTCTCCCCGGCCATGAATCCACCGTCCACGTAGATGTGCTGGCCGGTGACGTAGTCCGACGCCGCGGATGCCAGAAAGACGGCGGTTCCCACCAGGTCTTCCGGGATACCCAGTCGTCCCGCGACGGTCCGGCCTTCTCCCCATTCCCGCATCGTCGGGTCCGACCACAGCTTCTCGGTCAAAGGCGTGAGAATAAAACCGGGGCAGATCGCGTTTACCTGGATATTGTGAGGCCCCAGTTCCAGCGCCTGCGCCTTCGTCAACTGACCGACCGCACCCTTGGTTGCCGTGTAGACCGACACGCCGTGCAGCGCCACTCCCGTGGTAAGGGAACCGATATTGATCACTTTTCCGCGCTTTCGCGGGATCATGTGTCCTGCGGCCAGTTGCGTCAGGAAATACAGCCCCTTCAGATTCACGGCCATAATGTGATCGTAATGTTCCTCGGTGACCTCGTCCAGCGGCTCCCTGATATTCATCCCCGCGTTGTTTACCAGGATGTCCGGTTGCCCATTGTGAGCGCAGGCTTTCTCCACTCCCCTCCTGACGGAATCCAGATCCGCCATATCCATCTCCACCGCCAGCGCGTCGCCTCCCGCCGCCCGGATCGCCGCCGCGGTTTCGTCGAGCTGGGAACGGGTCCTGGCCGCCAATACACACCTGGCGCCGTGGGCCGCGAGTCCCTTTGCGACGCCCTGCCCGATCCCGCGTCCGGCGCCCGTCACCAGCGCGACCCGTCCTTCAAGCGAAAACAGATTCAACTCGCCCTCCTCATTGCTCGACCCCGCTTACTTCGGACTGCCCCCAGTGCCCACGTGTCGCTCACCGCTACTGCCTATTCCGATATTCGACCCAGGAATCCCGCCACAACCCGGCTTCATTGATAAACCATCAAACTCCAGTTCCTGACCGATTCGGGAAACGGATGCATATCCAGATCGATGACGTCCACGGTCCTGCCCGAGGCGTCTTCCAACACCTTCATCACGTCAAGTACCCGCATCGAACATCCGCCAACAGCCACTGCGACGTGGGACGTCCGGTTCCAACTGTGTTCAAACAGAAGCGCACCCGTAACGTATGCTTCACAGATGTCGTACTCGTCACGGATCCGCTTCAGAGTTGCCGTAACCGAACGCAGACATTCCGTTCTCTCGCGGTCTTGCTTCTCTCTTCGTTTCTTCAGAGCCCGGTCGAAACTGCTCGTATCGAACATCGTCACGACTCCGGGGATACGCGTGTTCCCTCGAAAGAATATCGCCTTGCCGACGCCGGATCGACGGTGAGGGTCTGCTGCTATCCTTCCGGTTTCAATCGGTCGAGAGCGCCGCCTGCATCATCGCCTTGATATAGCCGAACTGGAAGGCGAAGGCCTGTTCGAAACTCCCCTTCGCGCTGTGGCCCGGAGCGTGGTCCGGCACGACCATGTGCGGATAGCCGACGTCTTTCAGCGCCTGCATCAGCGTGTACATATTCATGTCGCCTTCATCGGGCCAGACTTCCTGGAATTTGTTGCGGCCGCCGAAGATGTTCCGATAGTGGATCAGGTGGATCTTCTTCCGTTCTCCGAAATACCGGATAATGTCCGGCACCTCCGTGGCGGGGTTTTCTACGCTCTCGGCCATGCAGCCCAGGCAGAGATTCAGGCCGTGATAGGGACTGGGGCAGATCTCGATGAACCGCTTGAACCCCTCCGCACCGCCCAGGACGCGGTCCACCCCCTTGTAGCCCGGCGGCAACCACGGGTCGCAGGGGTGGCAGGCCATGCGGACTTTACATTCTTCCGCGACGGGGATCACCCGCTCGAGAAAGAAGGTTACCCGCTTCCAGTTTTCTTCGGCGGTCACGGGTTGATCGTACCTGGGCGTACCGGAATCGGCCTTCGAGAGATCCCAGGTGGAATACCGCACCCCCCCGCGCCCGAGTGGCACGCTTTCCGTCCGCTGGTTTTCCATCTCGCACAGAAAATACTTGATGGCGGGAATGCCGGCTTCGGACGTGGCGCGCACCATCCGGCACACGCGTTCGATCTCTTTCTCTCCCTTTTTCCAGTTGCCCAGCATGTAGTTCGGCACCGAACCACCGTCCTCGTTGAACTGGTGGAGAGGCAGCGCCACCATCTCGAGGTCCACGCCGTAACGAGCGCACTTATCACGTTTCGCCGCAAGTTCCTCGGCATCCCAGCCCCGATCGCGGTGAAACGTGATGTCGTTCGCGGCCATACTGTTCACGCCGTGGCGCGCGAGAAAGGACAGGTGTTCATCCGTTGTGTCGAACCGCTGCGTACCCACGTGCATGCGGGGATTTCCCGTGTTCCACAGTCCGTGAGGATCCGACCGGCCGTTATCGTTCGATGCCATTGCCATCCTTGTTTCGCCTCCCTCCGGCCTGCATCGCACTGGCCGCAGACCCTTTGATTCATTCCTGCAAGCTGTATCGCCCGCGATCCGTATGAAATTTTATGCGCCTTCGAGTACCCGCCGCATTTCCTCTCCCCGATTGCGGAACCAGTCCATCAGGATGCTCACGTCCGTACCGATGCAGAAGTGTTTCACCCCCATGTCCAGATAGCGCTCCGCCTGGTCCGGACTGCTGATTTCGGCGCGCGGCGCTACACCCATCTTCAATGACGTTTCGATGACGAACTTCTCCGCCTCCCTGACTCGCTCGCCTCCGTACTCGCCCGGGTGGCCGATGCTCATGGAGTAGTCTCCAGGACCGAACTGCACCATATCAATGCCGCCCACGGACAGCAGCGCCTCGAGGTTCTCCACGGCCGGCGCCTTCTCGATCATTATGGCGATGACAACATCCTCCATGGCATCCACGAATTCCGGCAGGCCCCCGGCCATCCCGAACCCCATGGTCCGGCGCATGCTCGCGCCGTGCTGTCCGCCCGTCTTCGGCGTTTCGGCACGCACCGCATTCACGCACTCGCGAGCATCGGAGACGTTCCGCACGTCGGCGAACAACACGTTCTGGATACCAGCGCCGATCGCCCGGGAAGCCAGGTGCGATCTCGGTTCCTGCTCCACCTTGATCATGGACGACATATCGTAAAGCTCAATCGCCCTGGCCAGGTTTTCGAACGTGTGCAGGTCGTACGGCGCATATTCCGACACATATTCCACGTAGTCGAACATCCCGGAAAGACCGACCAGTTCCATCACGGTCGGCCAGGGACTGTGTACGTGAGTACCCACGCTTGGCTTGTCCGCCTTCAACAGTTCGCTCAGTCGATTTGCGCGCATGCAATCTCCTCCGGATATCGTTTCAGCGTGCGGGTGTTTTACGGACCAGAGTTCGTCCATCAACTCCAGTGCGTTCGCGCCGGACTACACACGGTTTCAAGGGAACGGCTTCCATGTCCATCCATGTAAATTCATGAATTTGACCTATTCAGGCTAACCGAACGGCTTCAGGGCCCTGATCTGCTTCACGTGCTCCGCCACCTCGTCGGCGGAAGCATCCAGCATCTGCTCCCCATGCTCCGCGCTCGCGGGGCGCGGATCGCCGACGCCGCCGTGTTTCGTGCGCTGATCGAACCGGTGGTAGGAAGCCACGCCCGAGACCCGCATCCCGTCCCGCTCTCCGTCCGCGTCAAGACGGTCCAAACGCACCAGTTCCGGACGGATGGCCAGGATCATCGAGGTCTCCGTCTCGCCGGCATGGCCCGACCCGCCCGAGCCGAGTCGCCGAATCCTGTCGAGCTTATCGCCGGAGGCCCACGCCCAGCGTGAGTAGAACTCCACGTCGCCGTCGGGGTACCGTTCCATCAGCCGCTGCAGCAGCACGGAGACATTGGCGCCGTTGCCGCCGTGGCTGTTCTGAATCAGGATCTTCCGGAACCCGTGCCCCACCATCGACGCCACGATGTCCATCATGAGCAACAGATGCGTATCGGAGACCGCGCTCACCGTACCCGGATAACGGATGTGGTGCTGGGAGTATCCCAGCCACTGCACCGGCAGCACCAGCACGTCGTCCGGGCAGCGTTCGTGCACGCGCCCGGCCACCTCGCCGCCGATCAGGCTGTCGGTAAACACGGGCAGATGCAGGCTGTGCTGTTCGCAGGAGGCCACCGGAATCAACACCACGATATCGCGAGGCAGGGCATCGATTTCCGGGGATGTCATTTCGGCGAGAATCATGGCTTCCACCTTTCGCGGGCCAGGGCGGACCCCGAAGACGCGGCTGCGCCGGAATCGCCGGTGTCGATCAAAAACGTCGGGACGGACAATTAACGCCTATCGCCCAAATCCATCAAGCACATTCTTCACACAGGGGCCAATGGTTTCGAGGTCGTATCCGCCCTCCTGAACCAGCAGCGTGGGAACGCCGAGCGAGGCGAGATGACGTCCGATCGTCTCGAACGCCGCCACAGGAAGATCGAACTTGCCCAGGGGGTCGTGCACGCAGACGTCCACACCCAGCGAGATCACGAGAAAGGCGGGGGCGAACCGGTCCACTTCGCCCAGAGCCCTGTCCAGCGTCTCCAGGTACAGCGTTTCGCCGGCGCCAATGGGAAGCGGGAAATTGACGTTCGACCCTCTCCCGGCGCCCGCCCCCGCCTCGTCCGCATACCCGCTGAACCAGGGATACTCGCGGTCCGGGTCCGCGTGGATCGAAACGAACGGGACCGCGTCCGACGCGTAGAATATCGACTGCGTTCCGTTCCCGTGGTGATAGTCCAGATCCAGAACGGCTGCCCGTCCGGAGGCGCTGAGATATCTCGCCGCAATCGCGGCGTGGTTCAGATAACAGTAGCCGCCGTACTGGTCGGCGGCCGCGTGATGGCCGGGCGGACGGCAGAGCGCGTACACCGATGCCTCGCCTTCCAGCAGCATCGCGGCGCCGGTCAGCGCGCAGAACGCGGCGGCGCGCGCGGCCTCGAAGGTGTGCTCCACAATGGGCGTCTGCGTCTCGAAACTATAGTAACCCGCCTGATGTATGACGTCGCGCGGTACGCGGGACGACGCGCGCGCGGCGAAGGTGTCGGGGATCAGTCCGGTTTCGCCTCCGCCGCCCCGTTCCACCCACGCCGCGTGGACGTGTTCCAGGAAGCGCAGATATCCCGCGTCGTGCACGGCGCGGATGGCGTCCATCGAAAATGCCCGCGGCGGCAGCACCTCGTGCGTCTCTTCGACCGCGCGCAGGATGGCCTCCGCCCGCGCCGGAACTTCGGGATAGGGCTTCAGCCCGCCTCCGATAAACTGAAATGGAGGCGCGTGACGCCGGTGGGTCGGCGAATAGATGACTATCATTTCGACTCCGGAAGAATTGCAGGCATGAGTTTCACGTCGTTTCCTGCGGAGTTGAAGAACGCAATGCGCATTGTCCGAGCCCTTCACCGATGCTACGCTATATTACATAAGAAAAAGCGAAGAAAAAAAGGGTTACGGTGTCTTTATCTAAGGTGGATTATTCACGAAAACCCTGGTTTTGATGTATAACGGGTTGTTTTTCAATAAATCCTGCGAAATATTACGCGTCAGCATTTCATGAATTTCGGAATTGTTTGGTCAGGGTGATGTTTCGTAGCCCGCCGAGGTAAGGATCCATCGGTTTGGCCCGGAATCGTGAGCATTTGTCCTGCTCTTGGTCTTTATCCTGTTCATCCTGTCCATCCATGTAAGTTTATGTCTACTGAATTATTCAGGCTGAAAAGGACTCACCGTGAACAACGACGCGCACACGATCCAGCAGATTCTCGCGGGTGATGTGCGAGCCCTCGAGCAACTCATACGGAAACACCAGGGGTCCGTTTACGCCCACGCCTTACTCTGGATGAAGAATCCTGAGGATGCACGGGAAATTGCTCAGGACGCCTTTCTCAAAGCGTATCAGAACCTCGCTGCTCTTAAACGCCCGGAGAGTTTCGAGGCGTGGCTGCGTCGAATTGTGCGCCACGAATGCCAGAACCGGCTGCGCCGCAAACAATCGCGCACGCGGTCCCACGTCCAGCCGGAACCCGCCACCGAACCGTCCGCTGAAGCGCGTCTGATTCAGAATGAGACCATTGAACGAACCATGCGCGCCATTGACAGATTGCCCGCACTCGAACGCGACCTGCTCAAATCCCGCTACCTGGACGACATCACCTATGCCGACCTTCAAAAAATCCACAGTCTCTCGTACAAAGCCATCACCATGCGCATTCTCAGAGCCAAACGCAAGGTGAGGAAACAACTCGTAAAGACCCTCGTCGAGGCCCGGTTCACGCCCGACGAAGAGGCCCTCGCATCGGCAGCCATTCCTTCGCCAACATCAAAGCAAACGCGGAAAGGAGATCCTCCCATGAATCACTCGCCCTTTGAATTTTCAGCGCCGTACGCCGCCAAAAAAGACGGTAAATTCGGCTACATCAATAGAACCGGCGATATGATCATTCCGCCCCAATTCGAGAGAGCCCTGGGCTTTGTCGAGGGTCTAGGGCGAGTGGGCATCGGCGACAAAGAGGGATATATCGACGAAACCGGGAAGTTCGTTATTCCCCTGAAATTCGACGAAGCCCACCCCTTTCGCGAAGGCCTCGCCGGCGCCCGAATCGGGGATCGATTCGGATTCATCGACAAGACCGGCGCCTTTGTCGTCCGGCCTCGCTTCGACCACGTCGAGCACTTCTCCGAAGGCATGGCCGCCGTCCTGGTCGTCAGCAGATGGGGGTTTATCAATCGACAGGGCGACTGCGTCGTCGAACCGAAATTCACCAGGGTCTGGACTTTCAACGACGGCGTGGCTCCCGTGGTCGAAGAAGGACGGTCGGGCTACATCGACGCCACAGGCAGACCGATCTACTTCTGGGAAACCGGTTCTCCGTGAAATCCACGGCTTCCGCCATTACAGCATTTCCAACTTCCCGTTTTCCAGCATAAAGATTTCATCCGCCACGGTGGTAACCAACCGACGGTCGTGGCTGACGACGACAAACCCGCCGGGAAAGTCCTCCAGCAACTTTTCCAGCACCTCCACGGACTCGACGTCCAGGTGCGTCGTGGGCTCATCCAACACGAGAAACTCCATCCTATCCAGGATCATCTTCACAATGGCGCCGCGCATCCGCTCGCCGTAACTGAGCGTCCGGACGGGCCGGACCACTTTTTCGGCACGCAGTTTGGCCGCGCCCAGAAACTGGCGCACCTCGCTCTCGTCGTAATCGACGTCGCGGAAATTGTCCAGGAAGATCTCCCGGTCGTAGAAGCCGTCCAGGCCCTGCGTTACATATCCCGTCCTCACATTGGCATTGAAATACACCGAGCCCGAATCCGGCGGCAGTTGCCCCGTCATCACGTTTAGAAGCGTTGTCTTGCCGGCCCCGTTCGGCCCCATGACTGCGATCCGGTCTCTTGTCTCCACGACCAGGTCCAGCGCTTCCAGGACCGTGTTGCCATCCCATTGTTTGACCGCCGACTCCATCCTTCCCACCAGGCGGCGGTCCACCTCGTAGGGCGGGAAATTCATCCTCACCTTCTTCTCGATCCAGGGTTTCTCCGCTTCCAGATCAGCCGTGTGCCGTTCGAGGCGCCGCTCCATCGCCTTCGCGCCCTTCATCACCTTTGCGGCGAGACGACGGCTCGAGGAGTCCCTCGTCTCGTTTTCACGGCTCACCCCCCACGACATCCTTCTCCGCATGGCCTCCTGAAGCCCCGAGATCTTTTTCCTCAGGTCTCTCGCTCTGTCCAGCCTGCCCTGAAAGTCCCGCTCCCTGTGCTCCAGCGCCGTCGAATAGCCGCCATGTACGGAAAACATGGCGCCCCGTTCGAGGTAGACCGTCCGGTCCGCCACGTTGTCGATCAGCTCCCGATCGTGACTTACGATCAGCACCGCGCGTCCCCGTCGTTTGACTTGGCGGACGGCCTCCTCAAACGCCGTGATGCCCCGGATATCCAGATAGTTCAGCGGTTCGTCGAACAGCATCAGGTCCGCGTCCAGTGCCAGCGCTCCCGCCAGGTCCACCTTTCGCTGCTGTCCGCGGGACATGCTCCCGTACGGCGTCTCCAGATCCACGCCGAAATTTCCGGCAAAGGTTCGAACCCGGTCCTCGCGCTCGAACCCGCCCGACTCGTAGTAGTCCTGATAGAATTCGTGCCGCCCCGCCTGAATGCCCGTGTACAGCCGGGCCAACTCCGCGTCGAAAGACAGCGCGCGTGTCACGGCCGATCCCTCGAATTCTGCCGGGCTCTCCTGGGGAACACAGGCCCACCTCGCGGACCGGTGCAGGGAGACGTCGCCCTCGTAATCCGTGATCTCGCCCGTAAGGCATTTCAGCAGCGTGGTCTTTCCGCATCCGTTCGCGCCCACGACGGCAACCGCCTCGCCGCCGCGCAGGCTGAACGAAATGCCGTCCAGCACGGTAACAGCCCCGTAGGCAACGCGTAAGCCATGTACCTGAAGCACCGCCTCATCCCCTTCCGTCAATCTTGCCAAAACCCGCGGAGATGCAACCCTCGTATGTTCATCGAGATGGAGGCATCGGTGGTGGATCCCCGCGTACCGGTACCGCCCTGACGGCGGCGATGGCGATATATAACAAATTTGGAGAACGGATTAACACGGAAAAACCCCTCTCCACGTCACCGACCTACCCCCTATCCCCCTTCCTGAAGGAAGGGGAACTGTGATCCCCTCAGAGTCACCTGTTTTCTCCCCCTTTCCTTTAGGAGAGGGGGCAGGGGGGAGGTCTGCGCATCCGCTAGGTTATCTCGCCAGGCCGTATCGCCGTCCCTTGGTGCAGCGTGATCGTCTACCGTCTCCCGTCTTACCTCTCACCGCCTTACTGGGGCCGGGGGGAGAGGTCTGCGCATCTATCGATGGTAAATTTCTCAAGGCCCTTTCACGGTTGCGCCAGTTCCCGGGATTCGTGTATATTACGGGAATTCCGTATCGTGACGGGAATACCGGCGGCGCCCGGGCGAACGAAACATCGCCAGAACGAATAGCGCCCTTGTCCTGAAAATCCCGATCCGGGAGTGCATATGGCCGACATCACGTTCGACGATCTGCTGGAAATCCGAAGAGGCGGAGACGGCCTCACCATGGGCGGCGGGCCGTCCCATATCGCAACAATCGAAACGGTGGAAGAGTGGGAGACAAAAGCGGATGCGCTCCGGGCGATTTTCCGCCAGACCCTGGGTCGCGGCCCCTCGGAGGTTTGTCCGCTGGACGCTGAGGTTGTCCTGGAATCGGACCAGGGAGACCACGTCAAGCGAAGCATCGCGTACAACGTCGGGCCGGGTGAACGCATTGTCGCGGACGTGCTCATCCCCGAGGGACTGAACGGCAGGGTCCCGGCGGTGCTCTGCATCCACCCCACCACGCCGTTCGGGCGACAGCAGGTCATCGGGAACGATCCCTCGGAAAAAGGTAAGGACCGCGCCTATGCGCTTCACCTGGTCAGGCGCGGGTTCATTACCCTGTCATACGACCTTCTGAGCGCGAACGAACGCAAATACGAGGGGCTTCGCGACTTCGACACCGCGCCCTTCTACGAAGAATTCCCCGAGTGGTCCATCCGCGGCAAGGACCTGTGGGACCTGTGCCGCGCGATCGATCTCCTCCAAACCATCCCGGAGGTCGACGCCCAACGCATCGGATCCATCGGCCATTCTCAGGGGGGCGGCATCACGATCCACGCGATGGCGCTCGAACCGCGCATCATGGCCGGCGTCGCGAGTTGCGGCGACTGGCCCGCTCGGTTCTCCAAAAATCCCTTCAATCATGCACGTACGGGTTGGTGGGTGGGGCGCCCCTTACTAAGGCCGTACTGTCAGACCGGAAAACCCTTCCCGATCGAACTCCACGAAACCCTGGCCCTGGCCGCGCCCCGCGCCATCATGCACATCACCGCGCTGAATGACTTTCAATACAGCCTGGAGGAAACCCGATTCACGCGTCCCGTCCTCGAGCGCATGGGCGATGCCGTGTCCAGCGTCTTTTCGCTCTATGGCGCGACGGACAACTACCGCCAGGTCCTGCACGAAGACGGGCATGGCTTCGCCGGCCCGCAGCGTGAATTGGCGTACACGTTTCTGGAGAAACAGCTTTCAGCAATCAGCCGTTAGCGATCAGCCAGAACCGGTAAGCGATACGGACTGGCGAAATCAATTCTTGAACGTCTGACAAATGCAGAGGCAGGTTTGAAACCTGCCCCTGCACCAACGGAAACCTCGCTCAAACGCGCAGCCAATACTGTGTGTCGATCTTCGCTACAACCTGACAAGCGGACGGTGGTGGTGCGGGGGCTTTTCCGCGCGAGTCCGTTCAGCACGAGAGTCCGGAAATGCCTGCATAGGTCACAGGGCAACGGATCACGTTTATTCGACGGAGGCGGTTCGCGGAAAAGCAGCCCCGCGGCGTTTGAGCGGCGCCCTTCTTTTTCGCCCTTTTTCTTGGGGCGAAGCAAGAAAAAGGGCAAGGGAATAGGGGAATTTAAAGGTTGGGGGCGAATTTATCGCAGTGCATTTGATAATATGATCAGTACAAACAACGGGCTCCGGTTTTTCCGGAGCCCGCTGCGCTCGATAATCTGCTGACGCGCCGCTCTCATTCCTGAAGATGGGCAATGCCTGGCGACAGTGGGGTCGTACCCGTTACACGATCTCAGCAGGAGCCGTAGGTTGGCTTACTTGAAGACTTCAAAGGCACCGTTCCGCACCTTCAGTACAATGGGAGTGTAAACCGCGTCGCCATCGGGATTGAACGAGAATCGCCCCAGAATCGTATCGACCTCCCGGGTATTGATCATCGCGCGTTTGATCGCACTCGCGTCCATCGATCCGGTTTCCGCGATTGCCTTGGCGAGTACAATCAGCGAGACGTAAGAAATCGCGCCCCACGGGTGCGGTTCATAGCCGTACCTGCCGATATAATTTTCAACGAAGGCCTTGTTCCCGGGTGTGGAAGCGTTGCCTGCCCAACTCAAGACGGAAATCGCGCCTTCGGCGGCGTCGCCCGCTTTCCTGACTTCGGCCAGGGACAGTTCAGGTATGATCATAGGAACCATAGAAGCGATGCCAACGTCACGGGCGTTGACCAGAACTTGAATCATCTCCGCCGCCAGACACGAGACAAACACGGCTTGCGGCTTCAAAGCCATTATTCTGCTCAGCTGGTCGGCAAACGAGGTGTCGCCCGTTGCAAAAGTCTCCCTTGTCAGAATCCGGACCTCGTTCTCGGCCAGGGCGTTGCGCAATTCCTCGTCCAGGCTGAGGGAATACACGTCGGTCGAATCGACCATAATCGCCACTCGTCGATACCCCAGTTTCTCCTTCGTGCCCTTGACGGCGCCTGGAGCGAGCGTGCCAACGTTGAGGCCCGTGCGGAAGATATAGTCGCCGATCGCGCTCAGTCCGACGGCGGTCGACGTCGAACTTAAAGCCAGAACCTCGCTCTGTTGAGCGATCGGAAACACCTCCTTCGCCACGGTGGAAATACCGGGCCCCAGGATGACGGACACACCGTCCTCTTTGATGAGTTTATTGAACGCTTTCGTGGCGGCGTCAACCGTGCCCCGGGAATCCTCCCGGATGAACTCGATGCTCGAGCCCCCGAGTATCGATGAACCGTTGATTTCTTCAAGGGCGAACTGGAAACCTTCCCACGCCGGCGCGCCGTATAAAATCTGCGGGCCGGTCAGCGGAAGTGCGACGCCGATCTCGATCTTTTCGGGCAGACCGTCCGCAGCGCAACCCCAACTCACGGCAGCGACGAGCGAGAAAACGAACAGACTGCGAATCCTGGTAAACAAGGCTGACTCCATGGGTTACGTTTGCAATCGTGAACTTGAGGAATCTCGGATGAAGCTGTCGGATGTCCCTGCTGGAAAGAAGGGTTATATGACGGGTTATATATAGAGAGGCTGGCAAGGTGAAGTCATTCTCGGGACGCCGCACTCAATACCTGAATGTAACGGATTTTCCGCCATATTGCAATGATAGAAAATCACTCCGTCGTGCCCTGTTTCGCCCTTATTTCGGGGAGCATGATTCTGTTTGCCTGCCCCTGCTGTGTGGTAGCGGGGCAAGAACGTCAACAATCAGAACATAAAATACCGGACAATTGAGTTTAATTATGGATATCACACCTGAAGAAGCCGTTAGACGTGAGACGGGAGATGATGTGAATGCATGAAGAACGGGTAGACGTTAGACGGGAGACGGGAGATGATATCAGTGCCTTATGGTGTTTCTTGTCGTTACGATAGCGGCAAATAAACAGGCACGGTCTATGCGGAAACACTGCTGCAAATGTCTTCATCTACCGACTCACGACTCACGTCTCACCGCTTTTCTCTAACGTCTTACCTCTACCCTCGTACACACGACGGGCTCCGGCTTTTTCCGGAGCCCGTCGTATGTTCGGATCGGTCCGTGCGCCGCTCTCATTCCTCAAGCTTGAAGTGTATCGGAATCACGAGCCAGACTTTGACCGGCCGGTCGCTTTGTCGGGCGGGCTCGAACAGGAACTTGCGCACCGCGTCTTCGGCCGATTTCCGGAAGATCTGCTCGCCTTTCAAGACCTGGATCGACTCCGCCCTGCCGTCTTTGCCCAGAAGCACTTTCAACATCACCGATCCCTGCAGGCCGGCACGCAGCGCAAACTCCGGATATGCAGGAATCGCCCGCCTGATCAGCCTCGGCTTCTGCTCCACCTTCCACACCTCCAGAATCTCCTCCTCTTCGAAGGGAACTTCCTCGCTGCCTGCAGGTGGGGGCGGCGGCAGATCCACCGGAACGTCTTCCAATTCGAGATCGGTCGTCTCGATCGTCACGTCGTCCGGTACGTCTTCGCTTTCCGTCTCAATCGGGATAGCCGGACGGGGCGGCGGCGGCGGACGCGTGAGTTGCCGGGTCTCCGGAAGGTCCTCGACATGAATCAGGATCTGTTCCGGTTTGGCAGTTGTGGCCTGAATGTCCAGGGTGGGAAACAGAACGGCAATTCCGGCATGAATCGCCGCGGATATCACAAAGGAAAAGCCCAGAACCTGCCGATATCGTCGCTTCAGATCCGCCTCCGGTTCCTTTTCCCGCTTTTCCACCTGGATCCCGGTTCTCCGGTCCGCCAGAAGCAGCTGAAATCGCTTGCGCTTGTCCCGCTGGGCGGCCAGAGTCGACAGGATGGATCCGTCGAACCGATGCAGCACGAACTTCATCTCTCCCCCCTCAAGGTATTTCCTCTTTCAACGGTAAAAGCGATTTGAATCACAACGTATATCTATCGTGTTACGGATCGGTTACGTGAAGGTTGTGAATCTGTGACCCGTGGAGACGAACCGACGACGAGGCGTGGTTCCTTCAACGCATTTCGACTTCGCAACTCGCTTCTTCGTTCCAAAAATCCGACGTTGAGTCTGAAAACGGACGGGGCGAAGCATTCCAGGCGCCGGCCGACGAAGAGCAGATCCGCGGAACCTGCCCCCGGCTGATTTTCGTTTTAATTGACGGCCCTCGACCTTATACTTCCAACACCATACCTGTACCAATACCTGGCATCGATGATTATCCGGAGACGAAGGCCATGGACTCGAGGACTCGATGGGGTATCGGCGGCGCGGGAGGCGCGTACTTTCTCGCCGAGCCGGGTGAACTTGCCATTGACCTCCAGAAACGCGACCGGAACGTCCACAACCGGCGTACGGACCTGCGCGCGATTCTGGTTTCACCCGACCGGAAGGTCCTGCGGGACGTAACCCTGCCGGATACCGGGCCGGGCGACAGCGCGGGTCCACTTCAACATACACGGTTGTCGACGCCTGTCAACCACAAAGGGATCTACAAGCTCAACGTCACCATCTCCAATGACAGGTACGGCGAGGAGATCGTCTGGGCGTTTCGAACCAACTGCAGGCGTTACCTCATCGAGACGTCGCGCGGACACAAGGACGCAGCGCACCAGGAACCCATCGTCCTGCTCGCGCCGGAGTATCCCGGCAGCGTCTGTTTTCTGCCGCCCGCCGGCGAGTTTGCCGTTGAAATCGAGGACCTGCCGGACACGGTGGAGGCGGTGTCCGTGTTCGACGCGGCCGATAACCTCGCAGGTACCCTGGCCGTTCATAACGGGCGCGCCACCGGAACATTTGCCGCGGAAACCCATCGGTCGGCCCCCTGGCGCCTCCACCTGCCCGCACAACAGGCCGTGATCCACGTCGGCGGGGTCACGCGCTGGGCCGACGACGACCCGCACGCGAACATGTCCTACTGGACCCCGCACCGGGAATCTTTCTTTCCCCTCCACCCCTGCCGCTGGCTTCTGACGCCATACAACAGGAACCTGTATGTCCGCCCCGGGGAGTCCGGCTCGATCGACTTTACGATCCGGAACAGTTCGAACCGCCCGCAGACGGTGAGACTGGATGCCGAATGCGACGGGGCCGACACCCTTCCCGTCCGGCTGTCCGAGGACACCGTGGACCTCGGCCCCATGGAAAGCGCCGGCGTCGCCGCCCGCTACAGCATGCCCCTTTCGACTGACGTCCTCCAGTGCCGGCTTCGGGCGACTTCGGAGGAATTCCCCGACGTTTCCACGTATTCGACGATGACGTTGAGGGCCGGGACGTCACCCGTCCGACGTCCCATCCAACTGCCACTGGTTTTCAGACCTTACGAACATGAGAACGCGCAATTCGGTTATGCGCCCGATCTGCCCGTGGAGAACCAGATCTATTTCGACGTGGACAACCGGCCCTTCGTCCGGACCGAAACCGGACTTGCCGCGTTGCGCGACGGCGTCTGGACAACGTCGGATTTCAGGAATTCCGTGCAGAGCGCGGAAAACGCGGTTTTTGGCGCCGCGTCCACGAAGATCGCCTTTGACTCCGAGAATCTACTATATCTTGTAGCCAATGTCAACGGCCAACCCAACTTGCTGTATTCAGAGGATCGGGGCCTCACCTTTTCGGCCTGTCCGATTGCGGGCAAGGACGACCATCCGCTCACGTTCGATATCGAGTGGTTTACCGGCCACAACGCCTGTGACGGTCCGCCGCCCATCCTCCGCTATGCCCGTACCGGTGAAGATGTACGCCTTTTCTGGCGTAAAGTCAACGACCTGGAACTCTTTCTGCCGGAAACGACGTCCGGAGGGCTGTCCATGGGCCAACCGATTCTGGTGTCAGATCTTTGCATCGGGCTCTCCCAGCATTCCGGGATCCCGGCTTCCGTGGTTTCGAAAGATGGAAAAGTGCACGTCATCTGGGCCGAAGCCACCGATCCGGACGAGGACGTTCCGGGCGTCCCCACGTACGTCGCCACCATCGATCGGGAGACCCGGGAAATGGGCGAGCCCGCGCTGGTGGGCTACGGTCCGCCCGCGAACGACATCCACAATTCGCCCAGCATCACGATGGACAGCCAGGGCTATCTGCACGCCCTTTCAGGAACCCACGGATGCCCCTTCCCGTATGCCCGGTCGCTGGCTCCGAACACCGCGCACGCCGGCTGGACCGTTCCCGATGACGCCTGGCCGGATGCGCGCCAGACCTACATCGGCTTCGTCTGCGATCCGGATGACACGCTGCATTCGGCCTTCAGGCTCTGGTGGAACGGCACGAGCTACTTCCCGGCCGGCAATTATGCGACCCTCGCGCATCAGCGTCGTCCCGCGGACAAGGCCTGGAAGGAACCCCGGGTGCTGGTCGTACCTCCGTTTTCGGAATACAGCGTCTTCTACCACCGACTCACCATCGACCGTGCGGGAAGGCTCTTCCTTTCGTACGACTACTTTTCCACCTACTGGTTCTACAGGAACGACCACCGCGGAAGCCGCCGGGCGCTGATGATGTCGGCAGACGCCGGAGAGACGTGGAAACTCGTGGAGACGTCCGATCTGAGCGGGCACTGAAGGGCGCCTGGCAAACCGGACCCCCATGTTAACGACGATGGCGGTTCCACAAGGGATTACCCGATATGGCAAAGAGAACGCTACGGAGGAATGGGCCGGCCCGGGACAATGAATCCGCCGGCGTCGCGGAAATCTGTAAGGCGGCGCGCGAAGGCGACGTGGACCGCGTCCGGTCCATCCTGGTGAAGAAACCCGAGCTTGCGCGTCGGGACGGTCCACAGGGCTATCAGGCCATCCACCTCGCGGCGCGCGAGGGACGCCGGGAGGTGGTCAGGCTGCTCCTGGAGGCCGGCGCCAGCCCGACCCGGATAACGTACCGGGAGCGCGTGTCCGCGATCGACATGGCCCGGCACCACGGGCATGCCGAAGTTGCCGATGCGATGGAAGCGTGGCGGTCCGGGCACTCGGGAGAGACGGAGTCGGGAATCCTGCTTTGCCAGGCCGCCGGGAGGCGGGATATCGACGCCATGAGGGAACTGCTCGATGCGGACCCGCCGGGGGTTCTCTCGGTGAACGGGAGTGGCGATTCGGCGCTGCACGTAGCCGTGGAGAACCACCACGTCGACGGCGTTGTGGAGTTGCTGGATCGAGGCGCCGACCCGAATCGGTCGAACGCACGCGGGAAGAAGCCCGTCCACCTTGCGCTCGGGCCGCGGCCCAAACGCGGGTGGGACCCGCCGCCAAGCCCCCTGTGGCCGGTAATCGGCGGAATTCTGCTGGGACGCGGCGCCGAATACGACCTGTGGGTTGCCTGCGCCATCGGCGACGTCGACGGGGCTCGGAGAATTCTGGATGCCGATCCCGAAGCCGTGAACGACTGTGCCCGGAACTATCCCGGGATGGACGCGTATCCGATCTCGATTGCCGCCGACAAGGGACACCTCGAGGTGGTGCGCCTCCTCCTGGAACGGGGTGCGGACCCGGATACGCCGTATGACAAGTACGAAGGCTACCCCGTGGCCGAACGAGGCGCGCCGCTGCACGCCGCGGCTCTCAATGACGATCTGGAGATGGCAGTGCTGCTCCTGGAGCACGGGGCATCGGCGCATACCGTGATGGATGCGTCCGGCAACGCCTTGAACTGGGCGATCGCGAACGGGAACGACGCGATGGAGAAACTGCTGTTGCGACATGGGGCATTCCCCGGGTTCGACGACGGGGCCTCTCCAGGATTCTACGCCGCGAACAGCGACAATGTCTCCGTCGATGCCGCGCTCGTAAGTTCCGATCCATCGTGTGCAAAGGAGGTCCTGAAGGGAGCCGTCCATGGCGGGCATCCGGACCTGGTGGCAGTCTGTCTTTCACGGAATCCGGGTTTTTCGGAGAGCGAAATGCACGACGTGTTGTGTCTGGCCATGCGGATGTGGCGGCTGCGGTGCCCGGGCAATCCGGGAAATGCCCGTGCCGAACACTTCTACTCCTGCTTCGAGCTTCTCCTGGATCGCGGATTCGACCCGAACGCCCGCGAGAAGAAGGGCGGCCTCACGCCGCTACACTGGACCGCGGAGATTACCTGGCACGTGGGTGAGCAGGATCGAATCACGTTCGCGGAGAAGCTGATCGACAGTGGGGCTGATTTGAACGTACTTGGCGGAGAGAGACAATCGTCGCCGCTCGCTATGGCGGTACGTTTCGAGTGGCCCGAACTCGCCAGGTTCATGCTGGAAGCGGGCGCCGATCCGAATCTGGCCGGGGCGCCATGGGCGACGCCTCTGGCCTGGAGCAAGAAACCGCAGGGGTACAAGGAATACGCCCGTCTCGAAACGAAGGAAGCGGACGTCGGCGCACTGCTAAGGCGGTATGGCGCGAAGGAATAAAACTGAGAAAGAAGCGGGAGGAGTCTGCATGATCTACCAACTCAAGATTACCATGCTGAACATCGAGCCGCCGATCTGGAGACGCGTCCTCGTTGACGGGGAGAGTTCGCTGGGCGACCTCCACGTGTTGTTTCAAATCGTGATGGGGTGGACGAACTCCCATGCGCATGAGTTTCGCATCGGCGACTCCTCCTACGGAATGGACGACCTGGGGTTCGACGAGTTTAGCGAAGACCTGCAGGATGAAGAACTGTTCACGCTCGAGCAGGCCGCCCCGTTTGTCGGCGTCGAGTTTCACTATGAATACGATCTCGGAGACAGTTGGGTACACCTGGTAAGGGTAGAGGCGATCGAAGAAGCCGACACGGACGAGTTCAAACCCAGGTGTCTCGCGGGTGAGCGATCGTGTCCGCCCGAGAATGTCGGCGGGAGCCCTGGATATGCGGAATTCCTCAAGGCCCTGGCGGACGGCGATCACCCGGAGCACTCCGCGACCATCGACTGGAATGGCGGCGATTTCGACCCCGAGTACTTCCCGATCGATCTTGTCAACGGGTACCTGTCCGAATTCGACATGGACGCGTTCTACGATTCCGTGGTAGCAGATTCCTATACCTACAAGCAGGGACAATACCTGGCGTTTATCCATTACTACACCAAGGTGAACGGTATTCCGCCCGCCCATGCCGATATACAGCGTTATTTCGGCGTTACGCCTCCAACCGTAAACAGCATGCTTAAGCGATTGGAAGAGCAGGGCTTCATCTCACGGGTAGCGCGTCGTCCACGCTCGATCAGGGTTCTCATCGACCAGGCTGACCTGCCGGAACTGGAATAGCTTATTGAAGCTGGCGAACACATTCTGCATTTAACCTCAATGTGAAAAAAGAACACCGAAAAATGGCCACAAAAAGCACAAAAGACACAAAAAGCATCCGTGCAAAGCGGCGTGTGTCATAAGGCGGTGACCCTGCAGTTCTTTCCTCACCGGACCGAAAAGGTCGTCCGGAAGGACATTTTTTCCTTTCACGTCCAGTGACCGGAAGCATCATAGAAATCAGCAGTTAAATCGCCTTTATTCACTTGCACATATTCGAATTAACGTCCCCGAATAATGACGAATCAAGGTTAAGACTCGGGACATTGGTCGATGACGACGCTCAACAGGAAAGACATCGAAGCCTTCCGGGAACAGGGTTATCACGTGGCGCGGGGCGTATTCGGGCGGGATGAGATCGCACGACTGCGCGAGGGCTACGAATATATCCTCGAACTGGCGTCCAGGAGGGACCTTCCGGACGAAATCCTGAATGGCAGGCGGCGCGACGTGCATATTCACCTGCAGACACCCGGTCCGATGACCGGGCCGGACGCGGTACGATATCTGCGCAAGGTCCAGTGGCCCGCGCTGGTTCATCCCGCCTTCGAGGAGATTCGCAACAGTCCGAAGTTTCCCGCGCTTCTGGCGCCCCTCATTGGAACGACGTTGAAGCAGTTCATCAATCAGATCAACTTCAAGATGCCGGGCGGGAAAATCGAATTTCCGTGGCACCAGGACGTACGTCCCACGCCCGCGTTTCGCGATCAGGCAAACAACTATGTGCAGACGATCGTCGTGGTGGACCCGGCGACCGTCGCGAACGGTTGTCTGCACGTCATCCCGGGAAGCCACAAGCTGGGCAACCTGAGGGTGAAACGCTACGCGAAGGGAAGCGTCGAATCGCAGGTGGACGTCTCTTCCGCGGTGCCCTGCGAGGCCCTGCCGGGCGACGTGATGATGTTCACGTCCTACACGGTCCACGGCTCGTCGCCGAATACGACCGACCGTCCCCGGCGATCGTACATCAACGGGTTCGTCCGCGCATCCGCGTGCGACGTGGGGCGATGGGCCTTCCTGGACGGAAAACCCGTGCCCGTCACGAGCGACTACGACTACCACGCGATACGGTACAGGGTACAAGAATCATAACTGGTGGGGAGGAATGAGCATATGGCGAATTTCCATCCCCGGTAATATCGTGTGGCTGACCAATCAGCTAGAATTCAGCCCGTAACACCCGACTCAACGCTAGCGACAAAGCGCACGCTCGTCCCAATCGGGAAAACACAATAGCTAAATCAATTATGATCCCGTCTTACATTACAAAACAAGACTTGATGGAGGCAATTCGGCGCATCAGGCGTGACGGTGTTCCAGCGAACAGGAAAGCGCGGGTCTACTGCCTGGTGAAGGATGGCTGTCATTTTCCGCCTAAGTACGCCATTGCAGTGGCTCACCACGTTCGTAAAGGTCAGTTTCTACCTTCATACGAATTCTCAGGAGGTGCTGAGTCCAACGGCTTTCTCAGCGCACTTGGCTTCGATGTTATTCACTGCAAATGCGGCGGCAGCATTGGCAGTATCGGTTATTGCATGCCGGGTAAGAAGCCATTTCGGGAGAGCCAAACGATAGAGAAAAGACAACTGTCAGCGGCTCGAAACGCTTCCGTACTACGAGTGGCACTTGTATTTCCTCAGGTAAACCGCAGCGCGCTGTTCGGGATCGTGCCTCGCGGAGACAATGCGCAAATGCCCGTCATTCCTACCCTCGCCTCCTTTGCAGGCGAAAACGTCGACTTTGTTCTCTTTCCGGAAGGATACATTAACGCGTCCGATTCCAAACGAATCAACTCACTGAAAAAACTCGCTGCAGATCTGGAGGCCCGATTGCTCGTCGGCGCGACCGACAATAATGTCGACTCTACTGGCCGCACCTGGCAGGTCCTGTTACGTGTGAATCCAGATAGATCGCATTCACGGATATATGTAAAACATTCGACGGAATGCGCAGTTGCTTTTGAGAGGCCCGCCTGGAGACCGAACTCGATGCTTCCGACTTTCGACTTGGCCGGCGTGACGGCTGGTACGACGATCTGTCACGACCAATATTTGGGTCTTCTGCCACGTTTTCTAGCAAAACGCGGTGCGCGGATATGGATTAATCCAAGCTACGACAATGTCTCTGAAATCAAATGGTCGTCCATTCTTCGTCTAAGAGCGGTAGAGAATCGGATGTTCTCACTGTGTACGCTGCATTGCAATAAGCAAAAGACGACCAGAACTCATCCGTTTGCGTTTTCTCCAGACGGCAATGAACTTAAAGCGAGAAAGGCAGGTACCAGCAATTCACTTCCATTGTCGAAATGCACGGAATCGGAGACGATCTACATTGTAGATCTCGATACGGGTTTACTTGGCGGAGAATTGGAGTGGGATCGGGTTCCACGGGCCGATGACCTGCCGAAAGCAAGACTACAGAATCCACGTAACGCAAATGCAAAGATGCCAATCCACGTTCGACAAATCGACGAACATCCGGCAGTCCTGAGTCGGTCGGGATGGGTTGCAGTGGATGCAACCGGATGTGATGTGGAAACTGTCCACGGATCAGTTTACGTCGGAATTGTGCCAAATGATCGTATTCTGGATGCAGCCGCGTGTTTTGGCGTGATCGACCGCGCGAAACAGGCAGACTGCCAACCGATCATCTGGAATGTGTGGGACGAACTTCCTGCGGATTCGTCGCGTCTGGCGACGTTGATGCTGGGTAGAGCAATCGAATGCTGCGCGCCAATCATTATCTCGGATCGGACCCGAATTCATGAATTGGTCGAGCTGTCCAACAATTACAAGAATCCCACCCGGAGGAAAATCCAAGCATCCGGAAACGCCATCGTGGACCTGGAATATGCGAAGGGTCTGGATAGTGCCTTTCGGATGGTATCGAAGCATCTCGTCGGGACCATGAAACACGTGGCACTCGATCGCTATCGAACGCTTCTCTGAACATTTTAGACCTTACAGTAAGACTTCAGGTCAAAATGTGTAGATGTTCAATCCTGCTGCTTGCATATGGTGAGGCATTGAAATCCCCCCACCGGATCAGCCGTCGCCGGCCCTTCGACAAGCTCAGGGGACGGCTCGGCTTCTGCGACTGCCCCTCTAGGGGGAGTGATTGAACCATCAAATGTGCTCGCCCGTTCATTTCCACCTATTTGGTCGCCGCTGAGCATAGCGAAGCCACGCCAGAAAACACGGAAGTTGTAAAGATGTCAGGCCATGATTTCGATGGATTGACACAACGTCTGGAGTCGCTTGATCTCGCCGACATGGAGATGGCGACGGCGGGATACGTGGACGATTATCCGATCCATTGCATCCGGTTGGGCGGCGACGCGCGCGGCAGGAGGCGGGTGCTTCTCTCCGGCGGGGTCCACGGTGACGAACCGGCGGGGCCGGAGGCCGTCCTTGCATTCCTCGAACGGGACCCGGCGGACCTGCTGGAGGATTTCGTGTTCCTGATTCTGCCGTGTGTCAATCCCTGGGGGTACGTCCACAACAAGCGGGAAAACAGCAAGGGTCAGGACATCAACCGGTCGTTCTCCGAGTCCGGTGTTCCCGAAGGCGAAATCGGCCGGCGAATGTTGAAGGGAGAGCGATTCGACGTATACGTGGATTTCCACGAAGACTGGGAGGCCGCCGGATTCTACATGTATGAAGTCCGGCGAGATGACCGGTACGCGGGGCCGGACGTCGTTCGCCAAGTCGAGCAGGTGGGTCCTATCGATCCGGATACGGAGGACGAGAACGACATTCCGGTTTCCCGCGGGGTCTACAAAGTCGATCCCGCGTGGGGGATCGGCGGGATCGTCCCGTACGTACATCATTACCACGCGGACCACGTTCTGATCTTCGAGACGCCCACGGACTGGCCGATGGCGCAGCGAACCGCGGCGCATCTCGCCGGCCTCGATACCGTCCTCAAATGGACCCTCGACAATCCCCTCGATTGATGCCGTTCCCTTGCAATCGCCCCCGAATACCCCATGACCGACCGTAGACCCGCGTGGATCTTCTTCGACTGCTTCAATACCCTTCTCGATGATTTCGACGAGGCCGGAGATGAATCCGGTCTGGGCTCGATTCTCGACCTTCCGGTCCGGGAGGGCTACTTTGCTACGCCACGCGAGTTCGAGGCTGCGTACTCGCGATGGCGGGAAAACCGGTTGTTCGGCGGCGCGTCGAGGGAAATCGAGCTTGGAGACCGGATGTCGGAGGTGCTTTCCGCTTGCGGAACGACCGGTCGAGTGCCAATACACCGGCTCGTACAGGAGATGGTGGCAGTATTCGAACGGTCCTATCCGAAGCAGGTCCGTCGAACCCCGGGCGTCGAAAAGATGCTGTCGGTGTGGTGCGGAAGCGTTCGAATGGGCGTCGTGTCGAATTTCTACCTGCCCGGTTGGCCGGAGCGGCTCCTGGGCGTTCACGAGCTCCTGCAGCATTTCGAGTTCGTGATCGACAGCGCGGCGATCGGTTTTCGAAAACCCGGTCATGAGATCTATCTCGAGGCGCTTCGACGCGCCGGCCTCGGCGCCGACCGGGCGGGCGATGTCCTGTTCATCGGGGACAATCTGCGAAACGACGTTCTGGCCCCGAAATCGCTGGGCATGAACGCGATCTATTTCGATCGGTCGCGCGAACGGCCGACGGCAGAGCCGGACAAATGGAAGGATTCGATCACGCACTGGGACGAGTTCAGGCCGTGACGGTACCCTTCAATGAAACTCCATTACAGGTCCCAGGTCGGCGGACAAGCCCTTTCGGGACAGCGCTCACAGGAAAAAAACGGCGCCGCTCGGCGCGGGGACCTACCCCCTTCCTGAAGGAAGCGGGAAAGCGGGATTCCATCGCTTGGCGCTGGTTTCCCTTTCCTTCAGGAAAGGGTCCCTGCCTGCCGGTGGTTTTTCGGCAGGCAGGGGGGATAGGTCTGCGCGACTATCGCCGCTAGATTTCGCGAGGCCGTGTCGTCGTTTCAAGGACGCAGGTTGTCCTCTACCGTCTACCTTCTTACGTCTCCCCGCCTTCTGTCTCTTTTTCCCATACCGGATTCCGCTGCCTTGCGTTTGAGATTGTCGTTCATTATATTAGTGAACGGATGTTCCCCTTTTCAGCGTGGCCAACCCATCTCGTCACGGCGTCGACGGACTCCGGATGAGGAACACACATGTCTGCAGAAAACTTCCATCCCGTTGTCCGGCAGTGGTTTAATCAGAATTTCAGCAGCCCGTCCGAAATCCAGGCGCTGGCCTGGCCTGAAATCGGAAACAGGCGGGACGTCCTGTTGTCCGCGCCGACCGGGTCCGGGAAAACGCTCGCTGCATTTCTGGCGGTCCTGAACGACCTTTTCGAACGCTGCCTCGACGGTACGTTGGAGGACAGGACCCAGGTCGTCTACGTGTCGCCGCTGAAAGCGCTCAGCAACGATATCCATCGCAATCTGCAGCTTCCGCTCAAGGGCATAAAGGCGCTCCTGGAACAGAACGGTTATCCCGACGTCGACGTGCGGGCAAAGGTCCGAACCGGAGACACCCCGAGTACCGAGCGAGCGAAAATGGTCAGGACGCCCCCCCACATTCTCGTGACCACGCCGGAGTCCCTTTATCTTCTCCTCACAAGCAACGGCGGGCGTGAGATGCTGAGCGACGCCCGCACCCTCATCGTCGACGAGATCCATGCCGTTGCCGGAAACAAACGCGGCGCCCACCTGTCCATTTCCATGGAACGTCTGGCGCGCCTGAGCCGGAATCCGCTCCACCGCATCGGCATCTCGGCCACCCAGAAGCCCATCGACCGGATGGCGCGTTTTCTCACCGGGGGGGCGGAATCCTGCACAGTCCTCAATACCGGACATCGACGCGAACTGGAACTCGAGATCGAACTGCCCGGGTCCCCGCTCACCGCGGTGATGGCCAACGAAGTCTGGGAAGAAATCCATCAGTCCCTCGAATGTACCATCGCGCAACACCAGACCACCCTGATTTTCGTACCCACGCGCTCGATGACCGAACGCCTGTCCCATCATCTTTCCGAACGTCTGGGCCCCGAAGTCGTCTCCGCCCACCACGGAAGCATGTCCCGGGAAAAACGCCTCGACGCGGAAACGAGACTCAAAGCCGGGGCCCTCAGGGCTTTGGTGGCCACGGGATCTCTCGAACTGGGCATCGACGTGGGGGCCATCGATCTCGTCGTTCAGATCGGATCTCCCAAGGCCATTGCCACGCTGCTCCAGCGCGTCGGCCGTTCCGGCCACACCCTCGAAGGCACCCCCAGGGGGAAGCTGTATCCGCTCACGAAGGACGAACTGGTCGAAGCCGTGGCGCTTCTGGACAGCGTCCGCCGGGGCGAACTGGACAGCCTTCCTCTTCCCCGCAAGCCGCTGGACGTGCTTGCGCAACAGATCGTGGCGGAAGTCGCCTGCGAAGACAACACGGCGGACGCACTCTACGACCTCGTTTGCAGGTCGTTCATCTATCGCGACCTGAGCCGGGAGGAGTTCAACGGCGTTGTCCAGATGCTCGTTGACGGATTCACGTTCAGAAGGGGCACGAGGCGGTCGTACCTCCACTTCAATCCCGTCACACAGATGTTGAGGGCGAAAAAAGGCGCCCGGCTTAACGCGACGGTCTCCGGGGGAACCATTCCCGACCAGTTCGACTACGATGTGCGGCTCGAACCCTCGGGAGTTCAGATCGGCTCGGTCCACGAGGATTTCGCCGTCGAGAGCCTTCCCGGGGACATTTTCCAGCTAGGCACCGCTTCCTGGCGGATCCTCAAAGTGGAGACCGGCAAGGTCCGCGTTGAAGACGCCGACGGCCTCCCTCCCACGATGCCGTTCTGGATCGGCGAGGCTCCCGGCAGGTCAGCGGAACTGTCAACCGCGGTTTCCCGAGTCCGCGAGGAAGTGTCGGCGCGAATCGACCTCGATGAGCTCGATGACGAAGGGTCGGGCGAGTGGAAACGGGATGCCGCGGCATGGCTGACGGACGACGTCGGCGCGACCGCGGAGGCGGCCGATCAGGCGATCACGTATCTGGCTGCAACAAAGGCATCCCTGGACCTGGTGCCGTCCCAGAAGCACATCGTCCTCGAGCGATTCTTCGACGAAGTGGGCGACCAGCACCTCGTCATTCACTCGGTCTTCGGAAACCGGCTGAACCGGGCGTGGGGGCTCGCGCTTCGAAAACGGTTCTGCCGGAAGTTCAACTTCGAACTCCAGGCGGCGGCCAACGAGGAGAGTCTCGTGCTCTCGCTCGGCCCCACGCACAGTTTTCCGCTTAAGGAAGTGGTCGACTATCTGAATGACCGGACGGTCCGCGACGTCCTCGTGCAGGCCCTGCTGGACGCGCCGATGTTCCAGGCGCGCTGGCGGTGGAACGCTTCCACCGCGCTGGCCGTACTCAGACGTAGGGGCGGAGAAAGGGTTCCGCCTCAGATCCAGCGTTCAGATGCCGAAGACCTGCTGGCCCTGATATTTCCCGACCAGCTCGCCTGCCTGGAGAATATACCGGGCGACCGCGAGGTGCCCGACCATCCCCTCGTAACCCAGACCATTCACGATTGTCTCCACGAAGCGATGGACGTTGACGCCCTGGAAGGGGTCCTCCAGCGGATACACACCGGCGAGATCGAAGTGTCCGCGCGAGACCTGCGCGAGCCTTCGCCGATGTCCGAAAGCATCCTCAACGCGCGGCCATACGCGTTTCTGGACGACGCCCCTCTGGAGGAAAGGCGGGTACAGGCGGTCCGGACGCGCAGGTGGCTGGAACCGGAAGACGCCAGAAAACTGGGCAGGCTCGAGAAAGGCGCTATCGAGGCGGTTCAGGCGGAGGCCTGGCCCTCGGTTACCGATGCGGATGAGCTGTATGACGTTCTGGTGATGCACGGGTTTCTGACCGATAAGGAAATATCGGATAGCGGCAACGGGACATGGCGCCCGCTCCTGTCGTCCCTGGTCGATTCAGGCCAGGCGGCGTCGGTGGAGCCGGCGGGCGGCCCGAAACTCTGGATTGCCGTCGAACGGATTCCGCAATTCAAGATCCTGTACGCGGAATGCGTTGGAGGCGACGCAACGGCGGTCCCCGACTCTATTCGGGAATTTCCATCGGAGGACCCCGATCAGGTACTCACGGACGTCATCCGGGGCAGAATAGAACTGCTGGGACCGACGACCGCCTCCGGAATCGCGAAGGACATGGGCCTTTCCAGGCAAAGGATCGACCAGGCGCTTGTCGCCCTGGAATCCGAGGGCTTCGCGATCAGGGGGCACTTTTCGCCGGACCTGCCTTCGGACGCGGAGACCGAATGGTGCGAACGCCGCCTGCTTGCTCGCATCCACAGATATACGCTCGAGAAGCTGCGCCGGGCAATCAAGCCCATTTCATCCGCCGATTACGTGCGGTTTCTTCTCCGCTGGCACAGCCTCACCGCGGGCACGCGGAAAGAGGGCGCCGAAGCGCTCAGCGACGTTCTGGACCAGCTCGACGGATTTTCCTGCCCTGCCATCGCGTGGGAGAGCGACGTCCTGCCTTCGCGCATCAAGGATTACGACCACAACTGGCTGGATACCTGCTGCCTGTCCGGAAAAACGATGTGGGGCCGCTATCTCAGGGTGCAAAACAGCAGGGCGGGCAACACCCCAATTCGCACCACGCCGATCACCCTGGTAAACAGGACCACCTTCGCGGCCTGGCCGTTCCGCCCTTCGGAGTCCTGCGCTCCCGTGCTGACGCCGTCCGCGCAACGGGTGCTCGAGTGTCTGGAGGCCGGCGGCGCCCTGTTTTACCACGACATCATCGCGCGGTCGAAGATGCTCAAAAGCGAAGTGGAGAGCGCGATTGCCGAGTTGGTGGCGGCGGGATTGCTCACGTGCGACAGCTTTGCAGGATTAAGGGCGCTTCTGATCCCCGAGAAATTCAAGGTGCGGTCCCGCCGGAACCGGGGGCCCGTCTTCGGCATGGAGCAGGCCGGCCGATGGTCCGTGATCCAGCCTGAAACCGAAGACCCTGCCGATATCGAACAGTGCGCGCGGATTCTGCTGAAACGTTACGGGGTTGTGTTCCGGCGGGTACTGGCCAGAGAAAACGGCATCCCGCCCTGGCGCGACCTGGTACGGGTATTGAGGCGGATGGAGGATCGGGGGGAGGTGCGGGGAGGCCGATTCGTGGAGCGATGGGGAGAGCAGTACGCGCTCCCGGAGGCGATCACCGTCATCCGGTCTCTCAAGCGGGAAAAGAAGCCGGGCGAACTCGTGTCGGTCAGCGCTTGCGATCCGGTCAATCTGGTCGGGATCGTAACGCCGGGCAAGCGACTCCCGGCAACGCCGGGAAACCGGATCCTCTATCGCGACGGCGAACCCGTTGCCCGGTATGAGGGAAAAACCGTTCATTTCGAAGAGAAGCTCGACGCCGAAACGGCCTGGAAGCTGGAGAAGAGCCTGATACGAAAGCACGTCCCGCCCAAGCTCAGGGAATACCTGGGGAAAATCGCGGTTCCCTAGGCGACAACGCCGGGCGGCATCGTCTGTACCTCGATCTTCCGTAAAAAACCCCGAAGCGAATCAAGGTTGGGTGTCGTCCCGCGGGCAACTTGCAACAAAGTTGATTTTTACGGGCAGGAAGATTATAATGCCTTATATTTAGAAAAACGACCGTCCCAATTCTCGACACTTGAGAATAGATGCCAGACCGTAAACCTGTGGATCTCGAACGTCTAAAGGACTGTATAAGGCCGGCCACGGAGCACGAAGTGCGCGAACGTGCGGAACGTGGTCGCGGATGGAACCGGCTAATCGAGCAGGGTGTGTGCCACACCTGTCACTGGATCGCCGGCGGAGATGCAACGTCGAACTCGGACGGCGCGCTGTTGTTCGAAAACGAGCGCTGTCTCGCGTTTCTCGAGCAATACCCGCGCGGCCTGGGTCACACGATCGTTATCGCCAGGCCGCACGTCCCGGATATCGCCGACCTGTCTGAAGCGTTCGGAATGGAATTGATGGCGGTCATGCTCCGCCTGACCCGCGCGCTGAAAACGGCTACCGGCTGCGACAAGGTATACCAGGTCACCATGTGTTCCGGACGGCTTTCTCACCTTCACTTTCAGCTGATTCCAAGGCTTCCCGGCGAACCGATCGGCGGCCGCGTCTTCTCGAGTACGCGGCAATACCTGGCTTCTCCGGAACCGCTGGCGGGCGCCATCAAAGCGGCGCTCGCCAACGTGGAAGGCCGCGATAGAACCTGACCGTTGAATGGTAACATAACTCCGGAACGGGACACTGTGTTTCCCGAATTTGTCCATTCTCCTCACACACAGGCCGAAAATCCGAACTTCAAACGTAAGGAGTGAGTGTATGTCATCCGTACGGTCCGCACTGGCCCTGCTTCTGTGCCTGGTCACCCCTGCCTTCGCCCAGGGCGCGGGCGCCATCAAGGGACAGATCACCGGCGACGATGGTGAACCCCTATTCGGCGCGAACGTCATCGTCCAGGGTTCGGCACTCTCCGGTCCACTGACCGTTGTGTCGGAAGAGAACGGTATGTACGAGGCCGGGAATCTTCCGGACGGCGTCTATGAAGTCTCCGTATCCTTTGTCGGATACGAGTCCGTCACCCGGAGCAACGTCCGCATTTCCGACGGCGGCGAGGTCAATCTCGACTTCAGCCTCGCGGTCGAGGTACTTTACGGTGACCAGATCATCGTCTCCGCGTCCCGCCGGCGGGAAAAAGTCCTGGATGCTCCCGCGTCCGTCGCGGTTGTCGGGACCGACGACGTTCAGGCGCAGCGCGGTCTCAGCGCCGCGGATTATATCGTGGGGCTTGCGGGCGTGGACAACGCCCAGACCGGGCTGTTCCAGGCCAACACCGTGGCGCGCGGTTTCAACAACGTCTTCTCCGGAACGCTGCTCACGCTGGTGGACAACCGCATTACCCGTGTGCCGTCTCTCCGGTTCAACGCACATCATTTCATTCCCATTACGAACCACGACGTCGACCGCGTTGAGGTCGTCCTGGGACCGGGATCGGCCCTTTACGGACCGAACAGCGCAAACGGTGTGATGCATATCATCACCCGGTCGCCCTTCGGCTCTGAAGGCACGTCCGTCAGCGTGATGGGCGGCGAACGCGACCTGCGGAATCTCTCTTTCCGGCACGCCGCAACCACGGAAACGGTCGGCATGAAACTCTCCGGACAGTACTTTTCCGGAACCGATTGGGAACATGAAGACCCGGAAGAGGTGCGGCTGCGGGGCCGGAATCCGAGAGATTACGACGTCAGCCGGCTCAGCGGAGAACTTCGGCTGGACGTCCGGCCCACAGAGGACCTGACGGGGATTCTTTCCGCCGGATTCGCCCGGTTGAACAGCATCGAGATGACGGGTATCGGCGCGGGCCAGGCCGATGGGTGGACCAACTACTCTTTCCAGGGTCGCCTGCTCTTCAAGGACTTCTTCATTCAGGCCTTTCACAACAGCAGCGACGCCAAAGATACCAAACTCCTGCGGACAAACGATCCAATTGTGGACAAGTCGTCCTTTACGGTGCTGCAGGCCCAGCATAGCCTGAGCGTGGAAGACCGCCACCGGGTCACCTACGGGGTGGACGGCCTGTTCACGCGCCCGAATACCGAAGGGACCATAAACGGCGCCAACGAGACCCGCGACGACGTTGACGAATTCGGGGTCTACGTGCAGGGCGAGAGCAGCCTGAACGAGTATCTGACTGTGGTGGCGGCCGCCCGGTACGACGACCACAACCACATTGATGAGCGGGTATTCTCACCAAGGGCGGCGGTGGTTCTGAAGCCCGACCCGCTGCAGACCGTCAGGCTGACGTACAACAGGGCGTTCAGTACGCCATCCACGGGCAATTTCTTCCTGGATATCGTCCAGGCCAGGGACGCCTTCGGTACGGGTCGCGCCTTTGCGCCGGTCCTGGGATTCAGTCCCAGTTTCGACATCCGCGCGCAGGGCACCGAGGATGGGTTTACATGGAGCCGCGACGCCAGCGGCGTACCCACCTTCCGTTCACCGTTCGCCCAGGTCATCGGCCTGTCGCCTTCACACCAGATCGGGATGAACGACGCGAGGTTCAGCAACGTCATGTGGGGAATCGGCCGAAGCGCCGTCATGGAAGCGGCCCTTCCGTCACTGAAGCAACTTGCAACCGCCGTGATTTCCGGGCAACTCGCGGCCGCCGGGATCCCTGCCGAACAGATTCCGGCCATTGCAGCCCAGCAGGTGGAAGGGCTGGCGGTCGCGTTTCAGAATCTCATACCGCAGACCCTGCCGGGCCTCCGGAACACGCTCCGGGTCCTGAATCCGACAACGGCTGCCTTCGACCCGGTCCCGGGTGCTTCGACCATACGTGATATTGACAAGATCAGACCCACGATAACGGAAACCTACGAAGTGGGTTACAAGGGCATATTCGGCAACCGGTTCGCCCTTGCAGCGGACGTGTACCGTACCCGCACCCACGACTTCGTCGCGCCGCTGCGCGTGGAAACGCCTAACGTCTTCCTGGATCCGGACGCGCTTGCGGCCTCTCTGTCCGCCGCTCTCGCCCAGGCCCTCCAGGACCCCTCCGCGGCGCTGCTGGCCGCGGCACTGGGGGTCCTCGATGCGCCGGAACAGGGCGGCAACGGCAACAACACGCCGATCGATGAAATCACCCGCCTCTTCGTTGCCGGCACGAATGACAACGGCGCCGCGTTTATTCCCTTCGGCACCGTGTCGCCCCTGCAAGCGTCCGATCCAAATGCGATCATGCTGACGTACCGCAACTTTGGCGACGTGGATTTCTACGGCTTCGACGTCAGCCTTGCCTATTACGCCGACGAAATGTGGACGTTCACGGGCAGTTATTCACACGTCAACAAGGACCTTTTCAGGAATCTGGGCGGCATCGCGGACGTCGCGCTCAACGCCCCAGGCAACAAATTCACGCTCGGCGCAACGGCCAATATGCCGGACCGCGGGATCCGGGTGGGATTCCGTCTCCGAGGCCGCAGCGGTTTTCCGATGATCTCGGGCGTCTACATCGGCGACGTCAAATCTTCCCTGGTCTTCGACACAAACGTGAGATATGAACTGCCGTCCGTGATTACGGATGGAACCGTCGCACTCGTCGTCAACGCTTCCAACATGTTCAACCAGAAGCACCGGGAATTCGTCGGGGCGCCTGAGATTGGCCGCCTCGTTTCGGTCGGACTGACGGCGGACTTCTAAGCGAAAGGCTTTCAGCTCTCAGCAGTAGGGGCGAGGGGCCGGTCGCCCCTACAAATTCGACCGCGGCACTGCCATCCGGTTTCTGGCTACGCACGATCTGCAATCGTAGGGGCGACCCTTGTGGTCGCCCTTGTGTTATTGGGGAAGGGCCCGCCCGCTCTTGAACAAGATTGACAAAAAGACCGTCGTGTCCTGGGCAATGTACGATTTTGCCAACTCCGCCTTCACCACCCTCGTGGTCACCTTCATCTATTCCACGTACTTTGTGAAGTCCCTCGCGTCGAGCGAGATCATCGGCACCACGCTCTGGTCCAGAGGGGTCACCTTCTCCGCCATCGCGGTGGCCCTCGTCTCGCCTCTCGCGGGTGCCCTTGCCGACCGCGGAGGGTACCGGAAAAGTTTCCTTCTCCTCACCACGATCATCGCCGTCATCGCGACAACTGTCCTTTATACGGCAACGCCGGGCCAGGTCATGAAGGCGCTGCTCTGGTTCGCCATCGCGAACTTCGCCTTTGAAATGGGAAACGTCTTCTACAATGCTTTTCTTCCCGACATCTCGCCACGAGAATACATCGGTCGTATCTCCGGCTACGGATGGGGCCTGGGATATATCGGCGGCCTCCTCGCAATGGGCATCGCGATGGTCGGGTTCGTCAGTGCGGAAACACCCTGGTTCGGTTTCACGAAGGAGGCCGGCGCCAATATCCGCGCAACCAATCTGCTCGTTGCCGTGTGGTTCGCCGTCTTCAGCGTCCCCATCTTCCTGTGGGTGAAAAAAAAAAAAGGCCCCGTCACTCAGGCGCGGGGGCTCCTGGCTGCCTCCTATCGTCAACTCGCGCGGACGTTTGGAGATGCCAGGAAATATAAGGAAATCATCAAGTTACTCATCGCCCGGCTCGTATACAACGACGGGCTCATTACCATCTTCGCCTTCGGGGGCATCTACGCGGCCGGCACCTTCGGTTTCACGTTTACCGAAATCATGATCTTCGGGATTGTCCTGAACGTCGCCGCCGGAATCGGGGCATTTGTGATGGGTTTCTTCGACGATCTGCTGGGCGGCAAACGCACCATCCAGATCAGCCTCGTGTTTCTCATCGTCGCGACCCTGCTGGCCATCTTCACCCACAGCAAGACCGTCTTCTGGGTTTCGGGCATCATGGTCGGGTTTTTCGCCGGACCGAACCAGTCCGCCAGCCGTTCGCTCCTGGGACGGTTTGTCCCGCCGGAAAAGGAGAACGAGTTCTTCGGCCTCTTCGCCTTTTCGGGAAAAGCCACCGCGTTTCTCGGCCCCCTGGCCCTCGGGGAACTCACGCGCGTCTTCCAGTCCCAGCGCGCCGGGGTCTCGATCGTGGCGGTGTTGTTCGTGGCGGGAAGCGTACTTCTGAAGTGGGTGGACGAAAAAGAAGGCATCCGCGCGGCCGGGCGAACCCCTTAGGCAGGACATTGGATCGCGGTACAAGACAACGCCGGGGCGACAACTTCGTCGTCCCGGCGAAATCATGTTAACTACACGGAGCAGAGCGAGTCAGTCCGGCAGCACCGCCCACGCGGTCACGTGGGGCGGGAGCATGAACGCGCGTTTTGTCGCCACCACCTCGTTTCGGAGCCTGTCTGCCAGCGTATCCAGATCGACCTCGTCGGCTGTTGCGATCCCAAACTCTTCGATCAGCGGAACCATGCTGCGAAATGCTTCAACGACGAACCGGTACCCCGTCCAGTTCTCCGGCCCGCCAACCGGCGCCGCGAGATCCATTTCCGGATCGGGCAGTCCCGCGTCTACAAACGCGCCGTACAGATTCAAGCCCATCTCTATGTGCGCGCCGGAACGTTTGAAAACGGAAATGGCCCATTCGATGAGATCGTTCGCCACGGGCGTGTCCGCTCGCTTGTGATAGTAGCTGAAGTCGGCCTCCTGGAAGGCCACGATTCCGCCCGGCCGCAGCCTGGCTGTCAACTGTCTCAGGGCTTCCGCGGGGTCGCCCATATACATCAGCACCAGCCTGCCCGTCAGCACGTCGAAGTCGCTTCCCACGTCCAGCGTCCGCGCGTCGCCCGTCCGGAATTCGACGTTGGAGAAGCCCGCGCCGCGCGCACGGTCCCGGGCGGTGCCAATGATATCCGGATTGACGTCCACGCCCACAACGCTTCCAGCCGGACCGACCAGTTCAGCCGCCGTCAGGGAGACGTCGCCGGGACCGCAGCCGATATCCAGGACTTTCATCCCGTTTCCAACGCCCGCTTCAGTCAGAAAGCGGCGGGTGATGGCGTCGTACAGTTGGGACTGGTGAATCAACCGCTCCTCTTCCCCCTTGCTGCGTCCCATCGTGTATCTTGCGTCACCTGTCTGCTCGCTCATGAGGCTCCTCCATAGGCGTGCCCTTCGGTTTCTCCACAGGGATTTCAGGTTTCGCCAGTTTGCCCTCGGGTAGTTCGACGTATTCGACTTCCAGCTTCTGTTTGACGCGTTTCTTCAGTTCCTTCAGATCGGACCGGCCATCCGGCAGATCCTTGATCATCTCTCCATCCCTGAAAATCGTCGCGGTGGTTGTCATTGCCATAAACCCCTTCTTCGACGTCCCGCGGACAACCTGAAGACCGTCAGCCGAGACTGCCATCCGGGAGTGTACAATGCGACCGTCGCCGATAATCCGAAAGATAAACCCCAACAATCCTGACGTCGGACGTCCGCTGAGCCCCCTGACTTTATCGCAAACAAACCAGTCTCCAAGATCCAGCAGCCGATACGAAATCATTTGACGAATCGTAATCTTGAGATTGGGTGTTGCCAGCGTATCCCGATATGAGTAACGATCCGCCCTGTCCGTCCGGTCTTCCCACCAGATACGGACATTCAAAGCCAATCGAGGCGCCGGCCCTTCGATGACCCTCCGGATCACTCGATCCATTCTGTATTCCACATCCATATGCTGCTTATATTCATAGGACAGCCTCGCGTACAGTGGCATTTCGTCTTCCGTCCGTCCGGTCGTCTCCATAAACGCCCGAAACCAGTCCTCCGAGTCGATAAACAGCGGTGCTCCACGCGGGTCCCGCTCCCACGCCCGGTGCGCGAGATTGAAGATCACTTCCCATTGGAACCGGGCGCCGTTCGTCGTCGCTGTCGGATCGTAATCGCCAGTCTGCCGCATGGCATCCAGTATTTCCTGCCGGCTTACGATCTGGTACGCCGTTCCGGAAGCGCGCGCCTCCCCGCACCCTGGTTGTTCAGGGTTGGATAAACAAAGCAGTACGGTGACCAGGCTCAATCCGGGTATGTTCTGACGGGTTGTCATATCGGCGATGGCGCGAATCGAATCGCTGCAAACGGGCCAGGCCCGCCGGTTGTGACGGGTCGTCGCAGGGCGCCGGAAACGGATCGGCGGAACCTGTTCGTCGATCTGCGGCCGGCCACATGAAGACTGCGCACGTTGGCGGGTTTCCGGCTCTCTTCGGAAACTTCACCGGTGTTAATTTTCAATATAAAGGGCGTCTGAAAAGTTGTCAAGGTGTGGCAACCTTAACGACCACCGACCCTGCCGGCGGTGGCCGACAGGTTCCGGCTTCCCGAAAAACCGTTGACAAGACTGCTTCCGAGGTGCAATTTGCCGTCGTGTATTGCCTGTGGATAACGCGGAAATGGCGGCCGCGGGAGCTGTAAGTGATGTCGCGGATCATCCGTCGCCCAACCAGTCGTTAAACCGGATGTTATTGGATTTTTGCGATCACTCGTCGGACAACCGACGTAATCGGATCATCATGAAGGGACAGAAATGAAATGACGGATCTCGTGAGGTACCCGGACAGCCGCGTCGAAGTGCTCGACGACCGGTTTGCGAAGTACAAACTATCGACCGCCGCCATTGAGATGCTCTGGACCGGAGGCCGGTGGCTGGAGGGACCGGTGTGGTTCGGGGACGGCCGCTATCTGCTGTTCAGCGATATCCCCAACAACCGCATCCTCAAGTGGGAAGAGGAGACGGGGGACGTCTCGGTATTCCGCAAGCCGTCGAACAACACAAACGGGAATACGCGCGACCGCCAGGGCCGGCTGGTTTCTTGTGAACACGACGCGCGTCGCGTCACCCGCACGGAATACGACGGTTCGATCACGGTGCTGATGGACCGCTTTGAGGGAAGGCCGCTGAATGCGCCGAACGACGCCGTGGTCAGGTCGGACGGGTCGATCTGGTTCACCGACCCGGGGTACGGCATTCTGATGAACTATGAAGGGCACCGGGCCGAATTCGAGAACGACACCAACGTGTACCGTCTCGATCCGGACACCGGAGAGGCAACGGTTGTCGTTTCAGACTTCCAGCGGCCCAACGGCCTGTGCTTCAGCCCCGACGAGTCGCTCTTATACATCGTCGACACCGGGCGCTCCGACGGACCCGAATACCCCACCCACATCCGCGTGTTCGACGTGGATGGCGACCGACTCGCGAGCGGCCGTGTGTTCGTGAACATGGAGCCCGCCTCGGCGGACGGGATCCGAACCGACGTGGACGGCAACCTGTGGGCAGGCGCGTGCTGGGCGGGCGAAGGCACCGACGGCGTGCACTGCTTCGCGCCCGACGGCACCCTCATCGGCAAGATCCACCTCCCGGCCCCCTGTGCGAACCTCTGCTTCGGCGGCGAAAAGAAGAACAGGCTGTTCATGACCTGCTCCCAGTCGCTGTTCTCCGTCTACGTGGAGACGGTCGGGGCCCAGGTGCCGTGATATAGGATCACCGCGTAGCGGAAGAACGAGGCAGGAAACGGGAGAGAAATTGAAGAAGAGGAACAACAAAAAAACGCGCACGATGCCTCATCGGCTCCGATCGAGATACTTCCGCCCGCCATGTACCTTTTGGCGGCTGTTTAGTGGCGCCCGCTTTCGTTTCTCAGGAATCTCGTCGACTGTTTCCGCCGATGGTTTGACTCGCGGACGAGCCGTTTTGCGCCGATCCTTCGTCCTCTTTGTTGTCATGGTGTTTCTCCTCTACGGGTCGTTTTGAGTCTTCAGCCGTCTGAAGTCCGTCTGTGCGTGCAAGAATACCCACGGATTCCCAACTGGAGGGGAAAGCGGGCGCCCACAAGGGACGCCCCTACAAACCCGTTTTTTTGCCAAGAATGGCCAAGTAATTGTCACAAAAAACGGACAAATTTCCTATTTGTGCCATTCCCACACAGCCGGACGCCTGATCCCGGGTGGCCCGCCGATTCGCGACGCCGTCGTGGTCTATGGAACTCCTTTACCCCGGCTTCGGGCTTGATCCCACGCGACGCCACGTTCGCACCATACGGCCAAATGATCTCAAATCAAGGGTAATTTATGCCCGAAAATCCGTATCTCGGCATTTACCGGGGTCCTCATTAGACAACTTTCCGCGGCCAGCTCCGCTTTGATAGGCCCTTTCGACTCGATCTTTCGCAATTTTGACATAACCTTTGTCGATATCGCATCCGCTGAAACGCCTCGAAAGGCTCAATGCAGCGATCGCGGTGGTACCGGATCCGAGAAACGGATCGACCACCAGATCGCCGTCATTGCTGTGTTTCTCAATCAGCTCATTGAACAACGACATGGGCTTTTGAGTCGGGTGATGCCTCTTGCGATTGTTCGGTATGGGAAACGAGTATATCCCGTTGTCGTATTCGCTATGAAAGGTAGGTTTGCCTGACCGGACTCCCGATACGGCAATCTCTCTGCTGTTTGTGAGGTAGTTGCGTCTGCTATTCAGCGGAACCGGGTTTTTCTTGACCCACTCGATGAAACGCAATTGCTTGAAACCGGCCTTGTTCATGCTGTCAGCCAGATAGCTCATCTTCCATAAATCGTAAAAGATGATTGCCGTTCCGCCTCGACGGAGGACGCGCAATGCCTGTTCGGCCAGAACGTCCAGGTCGATTCTGGCGTGGTCCCACGCCCCGAAATCCATGTCCACGGCGAACCGCTCGACACTCCCGGGCCCGATGTGCTTGAATCCAGTTTTTCGGCTAATCGTATAGGGAGGGTCCGTCAAAATCAGATCGACGCTCTGATCCTCTAATTCCGACAGAAACCGGGCATAGTCCGAAGTCTTTATCGTACAGCTTCCATTTTCCATGGCGAACGCAGGCGAGATGGATGTAAGGATTTCGGGCTATAAACGGAAGGCAGCAAATAAGGCGGGTTTTGGCCTGGCCCGGGGAAAGGCGAGGCGGGTGCGGGGGACGCAGGCCACAAGACCAGAGGATTTCGTGTACCCGAAATATAATCCAATTACGCGAATTTTACAACGGCTCTTGAGTTTCGTTGAGATGCCCGCAACAGATTAAAGCCGCTCGCGCAATAGTCCACATTACATTGCAGCTAACGGATGTATATAGACTGCTTCCCTGCCTTGCGCGTAGCTCACTGATTCCGCGGAAACAAGACCATCTGCCCGCCCTAGACGAGGTCGTGTTGTCTGATGGGGCCATCGCGGATCCGGTCCTCCTGCACGTAGATCACCCCGTTGTCCGCCCAGTCCAGGTTGTCCGGGTTGCGCAGGCACATGTCCGGATGCAAGAATTGCCCGAGCCCGGCATCGCAGGCGAGACGTTCCATCCGCAGTGTCCAGACATCATCGCTGCGGTGGACATGGAAAATCAAGTCATAGAGAAAATCGAATCAATGGAGGTGGTCGAAGCGGTCTTTCGGCTTTCCTCCGCCCGGGGGCCGGCAGACCTCGGCCCCTGCTCGGCGACTTGCGAATGCATCGCACAGGTCGCCAAGACAAACAAGGGTTGATTTCTAACTTTCGACTCCTTTTCCTATCGTGACGGCAACGACTCGTATTCACGAAGGCCGTTTCCCCCGATTCACAGGTTCAGAACCTGGTCGATGACCTCTCCCAGGCGCTGCAGACGGGTGAATTCGGGCGTCAGGGCTTTCGCAATATCGCCCTGCTTGAACGGTACATGGCGTTTGATGGTCTGGAAAGACCTGGGCGACAGGGTAAATCCCTTCCAATCGTCCATCCTCTCCGCACCGCGCTCAATCAGCATCCGATTGAACTCGTTGCGCCGGACGCCGAAATCGCCCAGCGGCGTCTCGATGTGAAACGCGAGCGTGGCGCTGCCGCGTTCGATGTCCGCATTTCCGATCCAGCTCTCGAAGTGGATCTCCTCAGGCCAGCGCTTCTTCCACATCCGAATCGACGCGCCCCGGATCCTTGGCTCGCCGAACATCTCCGCCCTGAAATTCCAGTCCCTTCCCCAAGCCGTTTTCTTCAATTCGTTCCTGAGCGAATCGAACTCGACGTGGTACGGCTGAAACTTCGCCTCGCTATCCTCGACGGTCTTTGCCATCCGTTACCTCCTGACGGTGATCCTGCTGTATCCATTCGGAGACCTCGCGACCGGGGTTAAAAATGAAAAAGGCCGATCGATATTCTGATTCGGCCTGGAGCGTAGAGTTCCACTTCAATGTACGATACGTGTCGCGGTTGACGCATGCCTTTCGTGCAGAAGTTCGTTTGGATTGGAACTTCTTGTAATTACGGGAATGAACGACCAGTCGACTATCGCCGGCGCCTGGGTCGGTTACCACCGCCTCGGCGCTTTCCGCCGGCATCGTCGGGCGGGGGCAACCGGTGCAGCCACACGATGCGCCCGCGATTCAGATCGTACGGCGAGGTCTCGATCGTCACGCGGTCGCCCACCAGAACCCGGATATTGAACCGTCGCATCTTGCCCGACGTATAACCCAGAATCTGATGTCCGCCCTCCACTTCCACCATGTACTGCCCGTCGGGAAGGGTATCCGTGACGGTTCCTTCAAGTGAGACCTTTTCCTCTTTTGCCATGCAACCTCCGGATTGAAGTCAGGAGACCCGCGTCAGGTCAAGGTGTCAATGTATGTCAATGAACAGCCGGTGTCAAGCCGCATCTCGCACAAAATTCGCTGCCGTCACCAGGGCCTGCTCGGCAATCCGTTCGCGAATCCTGCTCCGGTCCCCCTCAAACGCGAAGCGTTGGCATTTGATCCCTTCCGGCGTCCACAGCGCGATATACACGGTACCCAACGGCTTGGGCGACCGTCCCCGAATCGGCCCGGCGATGCCCGTCTCGGCCAGCCCCAGAGTGGACCGGCCCGCCCTGCCCACGCCCGCGGCCATGGCCGAAGCCACCTCCCCGCTCACGGTACCGTGGCGCTCCAGCAAGGACTCCTGAACGCCCAACCATTGAATCTTGCTTTGTGTGCTGTAAGCCACCACGCCGCGTTCGAACCAGGCCGAACTGCCGGGCACACCCACGATGCGCGCGCAAATCAGTCCGCCCGCCGTCGTTTCAGCGACCGAAAGGGTCCAGCCACGTTCAATCAGAAGTCGACCGAGGCGTTCTTCAACAGAGTCGGCCAAGGTGATCCAACCTCCCTCTGCACACCCATTATAGCCCCGATATGGATGCAGTTACCCGCGGGCCACGGTGTTGCGCCCGCGTTTCCGTGACTTTTCGACCCTTCGCCGACCCTTCGACCCTTCGACAAGCTCAGGGCACCGCATGCTCAGGGAGCGGCTCAGGGTGCCAGGGCAATGGTGTGAAATAATGTAAACTGTAGGGTACTCCCTGTATAGGTCCATGTTTTCGAATGAATCAGATTAATGCGGCCGTCTGCCGAACGGATCCATCGCCCGCAACTCCGCCTCAGGCGTCGGTCTGTATGGCGTGGACACCAGCGCACCGTCCTTCACGGCCGAATCGCCGCGCGTATGGAGAAGGTCGATCAACAGGTTTCTCCAAACGGCCACCCGGGCCTCATCACCCGCGAGATTGTTCACTTCGCCGGGGTCTTCCTTCAGGTCGAACAGGTATTCCCTGCCCCCCAGCCGGAACCACATATACTTGTACCGTCCGTCCGTCAGACAGTGGTGGCGCCGCGGCTCCGCGCCGATTTCCCCGTGGAATATCCGGTCGCCGACCGGGTCCCCGCCGTCCAGCGTCGGCAGAAGCGACACCCCGTCCGCCTGCCCGGGGACAGGGCCGCCCGCCGCCGAGACCAGCGTGGGCAGCACGTCGACGAGCGACACGGGCTTCTCATACCGCTGCGCCGGAATCGCGCCCTCCCTGCCTCTCGGGGGCCGCAGAATCAGTGGAACGCGACCGGAACCTTCGAAAAAATGGGATTTGAAGAAAAGACCGTAATCTCCCATCATGTCGCCGTGATCCGAGGTAAAAACCACCAGCGTGTCGTCCCACAACCCCTTCCACCGGAGCGCGGCCAGAAAACGCCCGATCTGATGGTCGATATGCGTAATCTGCCCCAGATAGTGCTGCCGCGCCCGAACGATCCTCGCGGGTGACATGCGGTCCCAGTCGTAGCGCAGGGGAGCCTCCTGCAGTTCGGGCGGCAGAAAATCTTCGCCGGGGGCGCGTATGGGCGGCGGCACGTCGTCCGGATCGTACCAGGTATCGTACGGCGCCGGGGGGTCGTACTGGGAATGCGGTCGGCTGAAAGACATCCACAGAAAAAAGGGACAGGTGGGATCGCGCCTGTCCAGAAATTCGATACACTCGTTCGCCGTCCACGTGTTCACATGATGGGTCTCGGGCACGACCGACCTTCGGGAGAACACGTCGTTGTTCCCGATGCTCGTCGCCCGCTCCAGGCCCGCGTAGGGCGTCTTCTTCAACCACCGGTGATAGTCGTCGCCGTCGCGGTACCGGCCGGACTCGTTGATGATCGTATTGTCGAACCCCAGCCTCGCCCGTTGGGGACTGAAGTGGGCCTTGCCGATCAGTTGCGTCTGGTAGCCCAGGCCGCCCAGAATCCGCGGCAGGGTGTCGGTCGTGCCAATCGCTTTGCTCGAATTGGTGTAGAATCCGGTGTTGTACGGAGACTGCCCCGTCATCATGACCATGCGCGCGGGCACGCAAACGGGACAGGGAGAATACGCTCTCGAGAAATAGACTCCCTCGTTCGCAAGCTGGTCCAGGTGGGGCGTTTCCAGAATCGGGTGCCCGTCGATGCCGGTACAGTCGCCCCGCTGCTGGTCCGTGGTGATGAAGACGATGTGTGGTCGCTTGAAGGAATCGGCCATCCGGCAGTCCTCGCCTTCCGCGAGCCGGCGCGCCGCGAAGGTTGTCTACGCGACCTCCACCGCAGGAGGGTAGGCGAAATCGTGATAGCGATCGGTGATCCGGCCTTCAGCCGCGTCTCCTTTGTGCACGTAGAATCTGTAATGGCCGTTGAGGGAATTGCCGGGGGGCAGGACGTGGTTCCCCCTCCGATCCGGGTCTCCGTAAAAATGCGAATGACCGAACGGATTGGCCGTCATCAGGCCGTAGTTGCGTACGTGCCAGTATACAGGATGCCGAAAACTGTCGGGATGGTCCATGATGGCTACGCCCACGCGGTTGCCGTTCACCGGGCCGGTATAGTGGCACCACGCGGCTCGCTTGCCCCATGTTTCGTCCTCGTTGACACCCCCGATTGCGTTTTCGATTTTTCCACCCTTGCCGGACCGCACTTCCATGGATTCGGCCACGCGGATCGACGCCAGGCCGCCTTCTTTCGTATCTCCGAAAAGGACGTCGATCTTCGGCGCGGTCAGCGTGAGGCGCAGGTCGAAGACCCGCACGTCCGGCCCGGTCCGGTAGAATGTCCACTCCGCCCGTTCCTCGCAGATCACGTTCGACCCGTGCTCGCCGCGCCATGCATCGGCGCCCTCCCAGTTGCTGACCGATACGATCCGGCCATGGACCGGGCCGCTTTCCAGGCTGTCGAATCGCTGGTGGCGGGTCCACGCGTGTCCCTCGCCTTCACCCCAGTTGTTCCATCCGTTTACGTGGCCGTGCGAAATCCAGACGGAACGGTGGTGGTGGTGATCACCCTCTCCCTGGTTGATCAACGGGCGCGTGATCCCGTCCCCGTACGGCCCGATCACCGGGTAGAGGTGCGGCCTGACGAGGTCCTTCCCGAAGCAATAGCTCGTGAAATGGGTACCGTCGATCCGCACCTGGACGCTTTCGCCTGCTTCCGACAATTCGACCCCGCCGCCGGACGCCGCGGGCCCCCCTGATTCCAGTCCGTAATCCGTGGTTTCGCCCGCCGCGAGATCGTCCACGATCCAGCTGAGCCTGACGGCGTCGCCCTCGCGATTGACCTGGCACGGGGTACTGCCATTCCTGCCGGCCAGATTCCCAATCTCCGCACCGGACCCGGTGCGATCCAGACGATCGAGTGTAGGTTGCGTCTTTTCAGATCTCGCCAAAAGTATGGAGACCGGGCAGTTGACTCGCCGGTGCGGTCCCGCGTGAACCCTTAACGTTAATTTCGACACATAACCTCCTTAAATTCGGTGAGACGTGAGATGAAAGCGGGGAGACGGTAGACGTTAGACGTTAGATGACATCCTTGCCCGATTGATTCTTCCCTATCGTCGCCGGCAAGAAATGAAACCGCACCGGGCAATCACATCCTCTACCGTCTACCCACTCCCGTCTCACCGCCTTTAAATAATCAAACGTCGATCGATGTCAAGCGGAATCGCTTGACGGAGGGCGGCCGAACGGCTATCTTAACGCGTAACAACGCAGGGGTGCTCGCCCGCCGAGCTGAGAACATACCCTTTGAACCTGATCCGGATTATGCCGGCGCAGGGAGTCCAGGAATCGCACCCCAGCCGCTTTTCGACCTGATCGAGGGCGGCGGCTTTTTTAGAAGCTGTATTCAAATCCCCTGGGACCGTATCCGTTGGCATCGGACCGGATCATTATCGTGGGCGCGGGCGTTATCGGACTCGGCATCGGCTGGCGACTCGCCAGGGCGGGGCGGGACGTCCTGATCTTCGATCGGGACCGTGCGGGTCAGGCCGCCAGCCGGGCTTCCGCCGGTATGCTCACGCCGCTGGCGGAGGTGCGACACGAAGAGGAGGGGCTCCTTCGGCTTGGCCTGAAGAGTCTCGAGCGTTTCCGGGACTTTGTCGCCGAACTCGAATCCGAGAGCGGAATGTGCGTGGGCTATCGCCCCGACGGCGTCCTTCTGGTGGGTGTCACCCGCGACGATATCGAATACCTGCGTTTCCGCTACGACTACCAGCAGGACCTCGGCCTGCCCGTGGAATGGCTGAACGGCGCTGAGGCCCGTGCGCGAGAGCCGCAACTCTCGCCCCAGGTCGGCGCCGCAGTCTGGTGCCCTGGAGACCACCAGGTGGACAACCGGCGCCTGGTGCAGGCCCTGCGGCAGGCATTCCTGAGAGCCGGCGGATCCCTCGTTGAATCCACGCCGGTCGAGAACATCGGCATCGCACGGAACCGGGTCGAAGGCGTTGTGGCCGGCGATGAATCGTTCCCTGCGGCTGTGGTCATTCTGGCAGCAGGCTGCTGGTCGCGTCTCATTCCGGGTCTGCCGGATGCCGCAAAACCACCGGTGCGACCTGTCCGCGGCCAGATCCTCAGGCTGCAGATGACCGGCGACTGCACCCTGAAAACCATCGTCTGGTACAACCGCACCGCGTCATCGACCGTCGCTTACCTGTGTCCGAAGGATCGAGGTCGCCTCGTATTGGGGGCCACATCAGAAGAAATGGGTTACGACAGCAGCCTGACGGCGGGCGGCATTTTCGAGCTCCTGCGCGCAGCCTGGGAGGTCGTTCCCGGGATTTACGACCTGCCGATCATTGAAGCCGCCGCCGGTCTTCGGCCGGGCAGCCGGGACGACGCGCCCATCCTCGGGAAGACGCCGGTCGAAGGCCTTATCATGGCCACGGGCCACTATCGGAAGGGCATCCTGCTGGCGCCCGTCACCGCCTGTACCATAGCCGAGCTAGTACTCACGGGAATCACGCCGGAGGAAATCCGACCCTTCGGCATCGACCGATTCGCCGCATGAGAAGCTGTTTTGAAATTACTGGTGAGTCCCGAGCGCGAGCGAAAAAGTGACGGTCAAGGCCGGAGAATCCGCCCAAGAGAGGCGAGCGAGCGCAGCCTCGACCTCTCAATACGGGTGGATTTGCCCAACGCCGACCGGCGCTTTTGCAGCCGCGCGAAGACCGCTGGGAATTTTAAAGCAGCTTCTGAGACAATTCGCCATGCAGATCACGCTGAACGGAGAAAACAGGACCGTCGACGGCGGCATATCCATCCGGGACCTGCTGATCGACCTTTCGCACGATCCGGACCGCAGGGGCATTGCGGTTGCCGTCAACGCCGAAATCGTGACCCGGGCGGAGTGGAATTCAACGCGGCTGGGCAGCGGCGACAGGGTGGACATCATCGCCGCGGTCCAGGGTGGATAGTTGCCCGAAAGCGCGATACCCGCGTGTCCGAGACACGATTCAACGAGGGGAATATGTCTGATGGTCTGACCATTGCCGGCACGATCTACGATTCCCGTCTCATTATCGGAACGGCGCGGTACCCCAATATGCAGGTTATGCTGGACGCCATCCGCGCCAGCGGTGCGGATATCGTGACCGTAGGCATCCGCCGGATCAACCTGAACGACCCATCCGGCGAAAGCCTGGTCGATCTGATCGACCGCAACCGGTTCACGCTGCTGCCCAATACCGCGGGATGCTTCACCGCCCGGGACGCCGTGCTCACGGCCAGGCTCGCGCGCGAAGCCCTGGATACCGATCTGATCAAGCTGGAGGTCATCGGAGACGAGAACACCCTCTTTCCGGACGTTGCGGGATTGCTGGAAGCGGCGAACGAGTTGATTCAGGACGGATTCACGGTGCTGCCCTACTGCAACGACGACCCCGTAACCTGTAAGAAGCTGGAAGACGCCGGCTGTGCCGCTATCATGCCCCTCGGCGCGCCCATCGGCTCCGGAATGGGCATTCGCAACCCCTACAATCTCCGCATCATCCTGGACACGGTCGACCTCCCCGTGATCGTGGACGCCGGGGTGGGCACTGCCTCCGATGCCGCGGAGGCGATGGAGCTCGGCTGCGCCGGCGTGATGCTGAATACGGCCGTGGCCGGCGCCCGCCGCCCGGTAGTGATGGCCGAAGCCATGGGTCAGGCGGTCCGCGCGGGCCGTCTTGCGTACGAGGCCGGGCGCATCCCCCAAAAGCTCTACGCCACCGCTTCCACGCCGATGGAGGGCGTGGCCGGCCATGAATGAAACTCCGCACGCGAAGCACCTTCCGACCCTCTATCTCATTGCAGATCGGGAAACGTGTGCGCCCCGTGACCTGGAGGACGTTTTCGCGGAGGCGCTGGACGCCGGTGTCCGCCTCGTCCAGCTGCGGGAAAAGCAACTTGAAATGCGCAAGCTCCGTCGGCTGGCGGCGCGCCTTCAGCGACGTGTCGAAGACTACGACGCGCGCCTGCTCGTCAACACGCATGCCGGGCTCGCGCGGGACATCGGCGCGGCCGGCGTCCATCTTCCGGCATACGGACCCGCCCCATCGAGAATTCGTCAGCAATACGGAGACCATCTGCTCATCGGCCGTTCAACCCACAACCGGGAGGAATGCAGGGAGGCCGACGGCGCCGACTTTATCACTTTCGGCCCGATCTACAGTCCGGGTTCGAAACCGGGAACCGGTCCCGGCGCGGGGGCCGGGGCCCTGCGCCGCGCCACGGAATGGTCATCCCTTCCCGTTTACGCCCTGGGCGGTATCACACCCGGACGGGTCGCCGCCTGCAAGGAAAACGGCGCCGCGGGCGCTGCCGTTATGTCCGGAATCCTCGCCGCGGATGATGTCCCGTCTGCCGTGACCGGCTATATTGAGGCCTGGGCATCCGCACCCGGCCCAGGTCATCCGCAGCCGTCATGAAACAGGTCCTCACCATTGCCGGTTCCGACCCTGGCGGCGGCGCGGGTATCCAGGCCGACCTCAAGTCCTTTCACGCCAACGGCGTTTACGGCCTCTCGGTTGTCACTGCGGTGACCGCACAGAACACGAGAGAGGTCAGGCAGTCGTTCGAACTGCCGGCAGACCTCGTCGAATCCCAGATCGATGCGTTATTCGATGACTTCGACGTATCCGCGGTGAAGACCGGGATGCTGTCTTCGGAACGGGTGGTCAACGTCGTCGCCGACAGACTCGCCGGATTTCGCGCGCCCAACGTCGTCGTCGACCCGGTGATGGTCTCCTCCAGCGGCGCCAGACTGCTTGAACCCGAAGCCGTTCGCGGCCTGAAAGAACGCCTCCTTCCCCTGGCCGCGCTCGTTACGCCCAACCTGCGCGAAGCCGGGTTTCTGGCCGGGATGCCCGTCGACACCCTGGATCACATGAAGACGGCTGCCCGCGTCATCTTCGATGCCGGCCCCGGGGCCGTGCTCGTGAAAGGCGGGCATCTGTGCGATCACGACGCCTCGGTGGACGTACTTTACGACGGTTCCGAAATCACCGTTTTTTCACGAGGACGAATTGCGGCCCGGAACACGCACGGTACGGGTTGCACTCTATCGGCCGCGATCGCGGCGAACCTCGCGAAGGGCTGCGACGTCATATCCGCCGTCGAAAACGCCAAGACGTACGTAACCGAAGCCATTCGCCGCGGACTCGACATTGGCGGGGGCCGCGGACCCACCCATCACTTCTACTTTCTCGACGGCGACAGATGAAGAAAATCGGGGCACTCCACGTACTCACGGATACCGTCCTTCAGACCCGCCACACCCATGCCGATCTTGCACGCATGGCCGTCGACGGCGGTGCGGACACCGTGCAGTACCGGCAGAAAACCGGACACACCCGCGACATGATCGAGACCGCGCGCACCATGCGGAATACCTGTTCGCGGTTGGGCGTCCCCCTCATTGTCAACGACCGCGTCGACGTCGCCCTCGCCGCGGAAGCCGACGGCGTACACCTGGGACAGGACGATTTCCCGGTCGCGCTCGCCAGGCGTCTCCTTGGGACCGGGCGGATCATCGGCGTGTCCGCCGGCAGTCTAGACGAAGCCCGCCGCGGCATCGCGGACGGCGCGGACTACGTGGGATTCGGGCCTGTCTTTCCCACCGGGTCCAAGAGCGACGCCGGCGAAGCGCAGGGACTGAAAAAGCTGGCCGACTTCGCCCGCGCCGTCCCTGCGCCGGTAGTCGCCATCGGCGGTATCGGCGCCGGGAACGCGGCAGACGTGGTACGGTCGGGGGCACACGGCGTCGCAGTCATATCGGCTGTCTGCTGCCAGGCCGGTCCGGAAGCCGCAACCCGGGACCTGATCGCCCTTATCCGGACCGTGTGACCCGTCCGGACAGGAATCAGCTCACACGGAGACACAAAGACACGAAGAGAAACAGTCGAAAGGCGGGCAACCACAAGGGTTGCCCCTACGAATTGATCGATGGCGCAGACCTCTGGCGAAGGCGGGGAGACGATAGACGTAAGAGGGGAGAGGCAATGAATGCCTGAAGAACGGGTAGACGTTAGACGGGAGACGTGAGATATTGTGTGCCCCGCGTGGTTTTACATCTTGCCAGAGGCATTAAGGTAGAATCAATCGGGCAAGGACGTCTTCTACCGTCTACCGTCTTACGTCTCACCGCCTTTAACTACCGTCTACCCTCTTCCGTCTCCCCGCCTTTACCGGTGCAGCGGTTGGATCGACGATTTACTGTTGACTTCCCAATTGCCCGGATCTATCTTGTCTTGCAAGCCATTGCCCAGGCACCAGAGGTAGCCAACCTTTAGCGGCACCTGAGAATCGTCCAATCGGTCCTCAGCCCGCAGATACCACTACCTTGGGGCCTCTGGTAATGGCCGTTTTCTTTGTCATTGTTCACGCGACGGTCCTGAATGCCGATCGCATCACCTCGAACCGGTCGCCTGCGGTCAGGTCGCACACCAGGAACCGGTCCCCCACGTTCAACCCCGACGCCGAGCGCGGATCCAGGAACCTGAAACAGCTCAAAGACGCACTCCCGCCGCCCGTCCCGCTCGCGAATGTCCGTTCTTCCGGCCCGAGGATGTCTTTCCCCGCGGTTTCGATCGCGCCGAGGGCTCTGCCCGCCGAGTGGACCGCCTTCCCGTCGAACAGACCACCCGGACACGCTTCCAGCTTGGTCATGCACGTGTCCGTTGCAAATAACCCGCGCTCTCTGTCTACCGCTCGTACCACGCCTTCCGACAGGTTCAGGGACATGCTTAACCCGATTCTGAACCGGTTTCCATCCATCGCTTCGGCGGTGGCAACCTCGTAGCTGGAATTGCACGTATAGTCCGGATTGTTGAATACGACCACATCCCCTTCCACGATCCCGTCTCCCGAATCCAGGTCCAAAACGACCGAATCGCCTCCCGGATCGACGGTATCCACCCTGCCGAGCGGCAAGGCGCCGCCTTCCAGGACCTCGTCCCCGAATTGCAGCCAGATTCCATGCAGGATGTGCAAGTCGCACCCGCCCGACTCATACACGGTAACCCTTGCCACTTCCGCGTCGAATGTCACCGGTGCTCCGTCGATTTCAGCAGTACAGACTTCCCCCTCCGCCAACCTGCGAAGCAGGTAATCGGTTCTGCCATCCAGGCATACCATTGCGCCGATACCGCCGGACACGTCCAAGGCTTTCACCGACCTGACGAACGGGTCGACCTGGAACGGCTCCAGCACGCCCCCAAAGATCGACTCGCCGCCTTCGGTCGATTGTCTCACCGCCACACAGGCATCCCACGGGCTCTGGCCGAAAAATCCGAATCCTTCTCCCTTTCCGTTGATAATCTCCCGGCCGGGATTCCCCAGCATCGTCAGACGGATGCCCGTACTGTCCTCGTCCCCCGCCCCCCACGTGGCCGACCACGTGCCCGAACAGAACGTCCGGCTGACATCCTTGATATATCCCGGACCCGGCAATGTCCCGAACGCGACGTCCTCCCCGGCCGCCGTACCCCGGGGCTGGCGCACCGTCTTCGTCCCGGCGGGAAACTCCGTACTGAAGCCCTCGCCGTCGTCCCCGCTCAGACTCCGGAACATATAGTCGTGGGTCGCGCCTCCCTGGACGCGGAACAGATCAAAGACATACGTGTCGGATCCCGGCGCATCCACCATAACAAGCGTCCGCTCGTACACCCCGGCGCATCCCGGATACGCCCGTTCTCCGGATGCGCAGACGGCCTGCATTCCCGGCGTTCGTCCGAAGAACCGCAGGCTGCCCGTGGCGATCTCCTGTGCCCGGCCGTCGATGCATACGGTCGCATGGCTGGCGGTATGCTTCTCCCACCCGTCCACCTTCTTGTGCGTAAACGTCGTCGGATACCCCAGATCGCACGCCAGATCGTACCCGAACGCAATCAGGTTGATTGACAGCTTGTCCCGGTGCCCGTGTCCGCCGCTGCCCTTTCCGAAGTTCAGAACCAGATGCTTCCTCGTCGTTACTTCGCTCCCCGTTCTGAGGATCGCGATGCCTGAGTCGTGGAATAGCGTCGTGCACGGCACATGCGGGGCGGCGGTCCCGGTTACCGCATCCGCGTGAAACAGCAGGTTCGCATCGGCATATCGCGCCCTGGCCCCGTTGACAGCGCCTTTCGAAAGCGCGAGCAGTCGGTTCCGATACTCGTCGTCACCGGTGTGGATGTATGCCAGTTCTTCAACATCGCAGTTCGCGAGCGGATCCAGCACCTTCTTCCTGGAGTCGCCGCCGCCGGTATCGCCGATGGCGGGAATCCGGCCATCGCAGTATATGTTCCGGGCGAACTCAATGGACTCGCGAATCCGAAGGCGGGGATCCCGGAGCCGTTCCGTGCCCTTCATTGAACACAACCGGTCCAGAATCGTCCGCGTAATCGAACTGACCGAGTAGCCGGGCGCGTCGTACCACCACTTTCCGTCGCGGAACGTGTTGTTGGTCAAATTCACGGCCAGCCCGTACCGACCTTCGATGGCTTCGTCTACCAGTTCCTCATTACCGAGCATTTCGCCCAGCGCCCAGAGCACCAGCCCTTCCCGGATGATGTAATCCCCGGTCTGGATCGCCATGGCGCGGTGCAGCCACTCGTACATATAGCCGAACAGGTTGTGCCGGATATTGTAGCGTATGTCCTCGAAATCCACGCGCCCGTCCCCGTTGTAGTCGCAGTCGCCCTTTGCCCTGAAGAAGGCCAGGAGCGCTTCGTCTTTCAACATCGAGTCCATCACAAGGTCGCAGGCCGACATACAGTTATAGATCAGCATTTCTTCCCAGCTCACCTGCACTACATAGCCGCGGGTCAGCGGGCGTTGTTCGTCCACCGTTCCGTTGTAGTACCGGTAGACCTCCGCCAGCCGGTTCAGCATTACGCCGGCTTTGTGGGCGTACCGCTCATCTCCTGTAATTGCATAGGCGCGCGACAACTGCAGAATGGCCCTGTCGCCGGTATAGGCATCCCCGGACGGGACCGTCAATTCGTAAGGATGAAAGAACAGCTTTGTAAGCACATAATATCGCCACGCGGAATTGAAGTGATAAATCGTCCCCGGATGGGCGAACCCCTCGGGCGCGGTCCATCCGTCGTCGTCGTCAAGCACTTCCACCGGCTCACCCGTGACCGGATTGTCCACGACCGCACCGTTGTACCACCACTCCCCGCCAATGACGCATTGCCACCGGTACTCCAGCGCCGTATTCGTCCGCATGCACTTGCGGCCGCCGCCGTGGATCGGACAACCCCGCTCGTAACTCGGCGAAATCGCACGCGGATTCTGCGTGGGTATGAACCGGTAGATGAATTCATCGTCCTTGTCCAGCCACCACGACGCGTCCTCAAGGATCTTCTCCGCCTGTGCCCTTCCCCACGCCGTGGACGCACGGTTGCGCCGCGCCCGCGCGATTTCGTCAACCCCCACCGGTCCGGTCGCAGACCGGCGCGCGGGGGACCGGTCGATCCGTTCCAGGACCTCCCGTGTAATCTCCCGCCGCGCCTGCCAAAAATTGCGTTCCCACTCCTCCCTGAGTGCGTCCCGGATTCCCGGAAAATCCACCGCTCGACCTTCCACGAACTCGCCGTACGCTTCCAGCTGCGCGACGTGCATCCGGCCCGGCGTCGATTCCGGGCCTCCGTCCGCGTCCTGCCAGATCCGCACTGCTTCAACCTGAACAGGTTCGAAAACCAACTCGGTTTTTGGCTCGGGCGCCCGGATTTCCCGCGCCGAAAGGGTGACCCACGCACCCTCAATACGACCCTGAACTTCGATCCGGCGTGAGGATTCGGGCAGCCGCCCCGTCCCCCAGTAAATCGCCACGCGGTCAACCCGGGCGACCCTTGAAAACACAACCGTAGCCCATTGCGGCAGGGATTCGGACGCCGAAACCCAGGCCGTATCGCTCGTGGACGCCTCGTCAGTCGGCAGGATTCCGTCGTTGATCCTGGACGCGTGGTGGTTGTAAGAAATACTGCTCACGTACGGCCGGCTGCCGTTGCTGTGCAACGCAAGGTTTTCCATATTCTACCTCCAGCCGGGAGTTCCGGACACTGTTTGAATTCAAGGGAGCGAAAAACCCGGAGGGACGAGCGTCGAATCCGCCTCAGTCAACCAATCCTGTTCCGGATCGGATGTTCATCCGACCTGCTCGATCCTGCGCATTTCCGACGAAAGCAACGCAACATCGAAACAAATCGACCATTAACGGCGATAAAGTGGAATCCGGGACAAATTCAGTACCATTCGACAAACCTTCAACCTTGACATCTTTAGGGCTTTCAGGGGATTCTATATGCCGAAGAATATATCGAACGTCGTTTAAGCTCCAACCGGGTTCCAAAGCGTGCAAACCGGTACCGTTCTCTGTGTCCTTGCAGCCATGAAGGGCTTGCAATTGAAACACACCGTTAACTATCTTGAATATACGTCGTTCCCGATTGGGAATCTGCGCTTTTCGCGAGGCGATTGTTGGATTTTCGCGTTATGCGACGTCAAAACCGAACCATTACATTTGAAACGGGCAACCGGATGTCGGACGAGATAACGAACACGACCAGAGGTCGGATGACTCAACGCCTGACCGTTTTCGGTCTGCTCCTTTTGTGTTCCGTTTCCGTCGTATTCAGCACGCGTCCTTCGTCTGCGGCCGAGAGACCGCGGGTCGCGCTAGTACTCAGTGGAGGAGGCGCGCGCGGAGGCGCCCATATCGGCGTGTTGCGCGTACTGGAGCGCGAAGGCGTACCTATAGATATGATTGTGGGGGTAAGTTATGGCGCCCTGGTTGGGGGTCTGTACGCCGCGGGATATTCCGTTGACGATCTCCAGCGTGTAATCCTGGAAACCGACTGGTGGGAGATCACCAGCAACAGCCCGGACCGGCGCCTGTCGAACATGAACCGTAAACCAATGGCCGACCGTCAGATGCTCGCATTGCACCTTGAAGAGCTGAAACTGAAATTGCCTTATGGAATCTTTGCCGGACAGAAGATCCATCAATTCCTCAATCAACTGACCATTGGCGCAACCTACAGGGCGCGCAACGACTTCGATCAACTACCAACGCCTTTTCGTGCAATTGCAACCGACATTCTGTCCGGAGAACAGGTCGTGATCGATAACGGCTCGCTCGGTGCTGCAATCAGAGCGAGCATTTCCGTTCCAGGAGTGTTTGCGCCGCTGAGTACGGAACACACCCATCTCGTGGATGGCGGCATCGTCAATAACCTGCCGGTGGACGTCGCATTGGACGCTGGCGCCGATTTTGTCATTGCCGTGGACTGCGCCACGCCCCTGCGTACACTAAAAGAGGAAATTCAGGATATTATCGACGTCATCGACCAGGCCGTCAGTTTTCGGATAGAAGAAAGAAAAATCGCAAACCGGGAACGCTCCCATGTGTTGATATTGCCCGAACTGCACAACTTCGATGGAAGCGATTTCAATCGGTCGTATACCCTGATTCCGATTGGTGAACAGGCAACTGAAAAGGAAATGGACGAGATCTGGATCGCATTGCAGACGCTTGGTGTACCAAGAAGCGTCGGAAAACCAAGAACGTCCAGATTGCCGGAAGAGTTCGATATCAATATGTGGGCGGATATACCGCCGGAAGTGGTAATCGACCGGGTTCGGATAGAGGGCGTACAGCGCTATTCGGAGACCCGGTTCAAGGTACGGCTGGAAAAGTTCGTCAACAGGCCGATATCCTTTAAGGAACTCGAACGCGAGTGCGCGCGGTTGCACGCCACAGGATTGTTTCAGACGGTGGATTTTCACGTCTTCTATCATGAAGGCGAGACCGAATTGGTCTTTCACGTGCTCGAAAACCCCCCGAGCGAGTTGAAAGTGGGGATTCATTACAACAACGATTACCGGGTTTCGGTGCTGGGCGAGATTGCGCATCAAAGTACACTTGGCCGCATATCGGAACTCCACCTTCGCGGTCTGGTGGGAAATTTGAATTTCGCTGAACTGGTCATGATTTTCAGGACATCCGGGCGCCTCGGTCTGCTCGGGGAGATCCAGGGATGGGACCAGGACCGTTTGTATTTTCGAAATCGGCAACGTGAGGGCGGGTACAAGGAAAGGCGTTTTCGCTCGCGACTTGGATTGCAGGCGTTGTTCCACAGCTGGGGTGGTTTCCAGGCAGGGTATCAGTTGGAGCACGCCCGTATCCACTATGCGGCCCGTTCGATAGGCGACGCGTCCGAATTCCTGCCCGGCTTATGGTTAACCGCAGGAATTGACACGCGAGACGACTCGATGGTGCCAACACAGGGCGTCTATTTTCAGACACGCGCGAAGTGGGTCCACCGGACGTTTTCACATAAGCAGATTCAAACCCGATTCGCGTTCCACGCAAGTCCCCGGTCGGGATGGAGTGTCGGCCTCTGGTCCTACGGAGGCTATGTGACACAGCCCGCTCCAGTATTTGAATTCTTCCCATTGGGCGGTGCAGGACATTTCAGCAGCGCGGCATTGCCGGTGGTCGGACTCAAGCGGGATGAATTGAGGGCTGCCAGGTTCGCATCGGTCGGCGTATCCATATGGAGGCACGTCAAATTCTGGGAATCCCTGCCGCGCAGTGGGATCGGGATCTTCTATCAGGGCGGACTCTATGATATGAGTTCAAATCCGGAGCAGGATTATACCCCCATCCACGGTTTCGGAGTTGGAGGCTATGTCACCACAACGCTTCTGGGACCCATTCGCGTCGATATTGTGAGCACGCAGAAAAAGGATATCAAGATCAACGCGGCGATCGGATTCGGGTTTTAACCTCAATTCGAAAAAAGACAACCGTTAAATTGGCCACAAAAAGCACAAAAAGGCACAAAGGGTATCGCTGCGAAACGCGCCGAAGAGGTCGTCCGGAAGGACATTTTTTCCGTTCACGTCCAGTGACCTGAAGCATCATAGAAATCAGCAGTTAAATCGCCTTTATTCACTTGCACATATTCGAATTAACGTCCCCGAATAATGACGAATCAAGGTTAATATTCAGGATCACTCTCGCACGGGAAAGGACCGTTACCGAGACAACCTTCGGACAGCTTAAGGTTTTCCGAACCACCCTGAAACGTAAGGGACAACAATGGTACTTTCCTGGTGGAACCCCCTTAATCTCCTGCTCGTGTTCGCCCTTTCGGTTCCGGCAGCATCCGCATCTCAGAAGGATTCGCCGGCTCCAGGGTCAAGGATTCACCGATCCGTTCCTCCGCCCGGAGCAAGAACCCATAAGGTGATTCCAGGGGAGAGATTTCGCGCCGACGGGCTCAAACGCTGGTTCTACGGGGCGAATTACCGGGACCTGTGGAATACCCCCGTCGAGGTCGCGGTCCTTGACCTCGACGGCGTCGGCGGCGGCCTGACCCCGCTTCGCACCGGCGGCTTCGGACAGTCCGTCTCTTTGCACTTTACAGGGGAAGACGGCCGGCGGTACACGGTTCGTTCGCTGGACAAGGACGCGACCAGGAGGGTCCCTGACGAAATCGCCAATACGGTCGTGGGCGACGTCCTTCACGATCTGATCTGCGCGATGCTGCCGACGGGCGCGCTCGTGGTCGATCCGCTGATGGAGGCAGCCGGCATCCTGCATTCCAGGCATACGCTGGTCGTTATTCCGGACGATCCGAGACTGAAGGAATATCGGGAGCGATTCGCCGGCCTTATCGGAATGCTGCAGGAACACCCGTCGGAAGGTAAGGACGACGCGCCCGGATTCGCCGGTTCGCGGAAGGTCAGCGGTACGGACAAGCTGCGGGACCACCTGGAGAAAAGCCCCTGCAACCGCGTCGATGCCCGGGCCTTTCTGAAAGCGAGACTGATGGACTTTCTCGTCAATGACAAGGACCGCCACTACGGTCAGTGGAGATGGGCGCGGTTTCCCGATGGCGACTGTTACACGTGGCTGCCGATTCCGGAGGACCGCGACCAGGCCTTCATCCACTTCGAAGGCGTTGCGATGGCGATCGCGCGAGGACGCTTTCCCATTCAGATCAAGTTTAAGGAGAAGTTCCCCAGCCTGATCGGCCTTTCAATGACCGGATGGGAAATAGACCGGGAATTCCTGGCCGAACTCGATAGAGCCGCCTGGAACTCGGTCGTGTCGGCCTTTCGCAAGGATCTGCCGGACCCGGTCATCGACAACGCCGTGCGGAAGCTGCCGCCGCCGTTTCACTCCCTGATTGGCGAATCTTTGACCCGGGCGCTCAAATCGCGGCGAGACGCACTGCCCGAATTCGCAGGCCGATACTACGAGATGATCAACCGTGAGGCCGAAATCAAAACGACGGACAAGGACGAGTACGTCCACTGCGAGCACCTGCCTGACGGGAATCTCAACGTCCGAATCGGTCTGATGAAGGGTGCCGCGGGAGAGAAGAAGCCGCCCTATTTCCAGCGGACGTTTCAACCGGGAGAAACGCGGGAAGTCCGGATCCACCTTCGGGGTGGAGACGACCGTGCGGAAGTGTCCGGACCCGGGGGCCCGATTGTCGTCCACATCGACGGCGGCGGCGGGGATGACACGCTGACGAATGGATCCGAATCCGGCGCCTCGAAGACCCGGTTTTACGATTCGCGCGGAAAGAACCGGTTTGTCACCGGCGAGGGAGCGAGGATCGACGAGAGCTCGTACCAACGGCCCCACGGAACCCACACACCGAACGCCAGGTACGCGCTGGACTGGGGCAAACGGTCCGGAAGTCTGCCCATATTCATGATCGATCCGGACCTGACCGTGTATACGGGTTTACTTCACACCCGGCAGTACTTCGGTTATCGGAAAGACCCTTTCTCCGCACAACACACATTTGTAGCCGGGCTCGCGGGAGTGAACGGTTTCGAAAGCGTCAGACCCTTTCTCTCATATACCGGCCATTTTCGTCGACCCCTGCGTGAATTCGACGCGAACGTCCGCTTTGATTTCTCCGGTATCCGGTCGCTGCGGTTCTACGGCTTCGGCAATGAAACGGAAATTCGACGACCACGTTCGTTTTATAAGGTGACGAGATATTCTCTCGTTCTTGCGCCGGCGCTGGAGTATCGAGGAGCGGACTACAGGGAAGAAATGTCCGGTTTCAGCCTGGCTTCGCTTCGGTCGAGATTAAACGTCCACTTTGGTCCTGTCATCAAGTATTCCAACACCCCATCCGGATCCAACAAAGGGACGCTGATCGGTTCCATGGACAACCAGCTCTACGGTGTGGGCGCTTTCGGTCAGATTGGCGCACAGGGCGAAATCAGGTTCGATACGCGGAACAACCCGGGGTATCCCACTCGGGGGATCCGGGTCATGGTCGGCGCAGCCATCTACCCGGAAATGTGGAACGTGGATTCCATGTTCGGCAGCATAAAAGGAGAAGCCAGTACGTACCTGACTGTACGTATGCCGACCAGGCCGACACTCGCCGTGAGAGGCGGCGCCAGGAAGGTCTGGGGATCCTATCCGTTTTTTGAAAGCGCTTTTCTGGGTGGGACCGGCGTTGTCGGCACTGGAATATCGGGCGGAAATTTACGCGGATACCAGAAAAACAGGTTCGCGGGAGATACCTCGCTGTTCGGAAATTCCGAACTTCGGCTCGTTCTCGCAGAGATCAACCTCTTCGTTGCGGGTGAACTGGGGCTGTTCGGCACAGCCGATGCCGGCAGGGTATTTTACGACGGCGATCCTTCAAGCGCCGGCAAGTGGCACACCGGTATCGGGGGTGGATTCTGGCTGTCCTTTCTGAACCGCAGGCACACGGTAAGTGCGGCCGTCGTAAGAGGTGACGATTTGACGGGAGTGTATCTGCGCGGCGGATTCATGTTCTAACAACGCGCCATTCCTGCCCAAACGCCAGGAAATTTTCGATCTGAATTTTCGCTATGGCAGTGTATATTGTCGTCAATGGGCATCCGCGGATCCGCACCGGAGTTCGCGGCAAGTTTCCGAACAGAATCTGACGACTGGCGGGAACAGCAAGTCAGACTACCGACCGCAAGATCGATCCTCCAGGACTCCGAACCAATTTCTCAATCTCCGTGAGGGATGCAGGGCTGGCTAATGAGGGAGGGTGCCTTGTCCAACAATATCATCGTCCGTCTGGTGATCTACTATGTCACCTGGCTTGTCATTCTCAATGTGATTTTCCACATTTATCCGGAAATCCTCCATTACGTTGCCGAGGAGCGCGAGCGCATCTTCGTTGGAAAGTCGCTCGGATCGGGGTCCGACTCCGCGATACCACTGGGAAACATCAAGGAGGGGATCAACCGCCTGCTCGATCCGGCGCACACGATTCCGGTTGTGGTCGCTCTGGTGCTTTCCTTCGCAGTTACCCTGCCGATCACCTGGGTGTATTCCTGGACGCGGCCGCTCAAGAATTACAGCCAGTCCTTTGCGCACACGCTCCTCGTGATGCCTGTCGCGATTTCGCTGGTCGTCTTCCTGGTTAAGGGCAGTCTTGCCCTTGCGTTCAGCCTTGCGGGAATCGTGGCCGCGGTCAGCTTCCGGATCTCGCTCAAAGAAACGATGGATGCGGTCTACATGTTCATCGTCATCGGGATCGGGCTGGCTGCAGGCACCCAGCTTACGACGGTCGCGTTCATCGCATCGCTGGCTTTTGTCACCATAACGCTGGGCGTGTGGAAGACCAACTATGCAGCAGAGCCACCGATACTTTCGGGTTGGAAAATTGTCTCCCGGAAGAAATCGGACCGTACCTCCGCGTCCGGGGAAGATGTCGACGGGAATGTCAGCGACTTCCGGCTCGACGTGCATGCAACAAACGTCAATGCAGCGCAAAAGGCAACCGGCCCTTCTCTCGACTCGGGCAGCATCAAGTGGAACGTGGCGGAAGTGATCGAGAATGATGACGGTACGGTTGTCGTCGGGTATGATTTCTCCGCGAATCAATCCGCCGATCTGCCCGCTCTTGTCCGGAATATAGAGAAGAAAGGAAAAAAACGCATCAAAGACGTAGAATTGACCGAAGTCGAGGCCGACTCGAGCCTGTAACCGGTGGATCTGAGCCAGAGCGACCATCTGTGGCGACGCTGACGAAACGGAAAAACGGAAACGAATGACAACATGATGAATTTTTCGCTCAACTGTCCCGGTCCCGGCATTCTTCTCTGCCTGCTGGCAATGGGATTCGGTGAGGATGCATCCGCGGAGATCATCGGAGATCGGTCAGGCCCGGATCAGGGCGTTTCAAGCGCACGCTCGCCAGCGCAATCAACGGCGGCGTCAGAAAGGAAATCATCTCTCGACAGTTATCCCCTGGATCCCGAGACCGCAACGCATTGGAAGCTCCCGCGGGAACTGGAGGAGGTCTCCGGTCTGGCAATGACCGCCGACAACCGGCTCCTGGCGCACAACGACGAAAGGGCGATCGTCTTCGAGATCGACTATCAGCAGGGGTTAATCGTCAAGGCATTCCAGCTGGCGGATTTGATTCACCCGGTTGCCGGTGATTTTGAGGGTATTGCCGCGACTGGCGACAAGATCTTCATGGTCACAAGTACCGGACGGCTCTACGAGTTTGAAGAGGGAATTGCCGGGGAGTCCGTTCTCTTCAATGTCTACACGACCGGGATTGGCCGGGATTTTGAAATCGAGGGCCTGGCGTATGACCAGGGCATGCGTGTACTTCTGTTGATGTGCAAGGAAGCTCGCAGCCTTGAAACGTCAGGGAAGGTGGCCATATACAAGTGGTCGACTGATGAAAGACAGATGAAAGAAAACGGTCGTATCCTGATACCGGTTAAGGAATTCGCTCGACACATCAAAGGCCGAAGATTCCATCCCTCTGGAATCGAACGACATCCGGTTTCGGGGAATTTGTACGTCGTTGCCGCCCGCCAGGGTGCGATTGCGGAAATCACGCCGGACGGGAAGGTTGTTGTGGTCAGGAAGTTCCCCGCAAAGTGGCATCGTCAGGTTGAAGGAATCGCCTTCGCCGCGGACGGTACGCTGATCGTTGCCGATGAGGGCGCGGGACGAAGAGGCAGACTGACCCTCTACCCTGTGTCGGACGGCGCACAGTAGCCGTTACTCCTGCCATAGGGATCTCGTAGTACACACGAACGCCCGGGAGCCGTCCCGGGCTCTTTGAATTTCCACCTTCCTTCCACTATGCCGGTATCGGCCTGCATTCCATATATGACCGGGTGATATCGATAATCAACCTGATGTCTTCCCTGGCGTCGGTCACCGGCGTCCGGCAGGCTTCCCGTCCTGTTATGCACGAATGGAAGTGGCGCAGTTCCCGCACGAACGGACTTTCCCATGCCACGGCCGGCCGCCGGGCGGACGTCTCCCCCCGGGGGTCCGTCTCGTATATGACAACCGTGGACAGAATCCCCCTTGCGAATCCGGTTGGATAGGAAACCAGCACGCGCCGGTCGCCGCCGTACACCTCAAGGGTCTCCTTGAAGTCCCACAGATCCGGCAGGTCCACCCAGGATGCCACGCAACGCGCGCCGTTGCCGTAGGACAGTACCGTTGAAATCGCCCGCCCTTCGTTCCATACCTCCGTGCTGACCACCGACGCCGGCGTCCCCAACATCGCGCGAAGACAGTACAGATCGTGGATCATGCTTCCCGAAAGCGTGAAGAACGCACGAACCGCGTCTTCCGGCGCCTCGCCGATCGCCTCGCGAACCGCCGACTGCCGGGCCTCGCGCGTCTCCGCCACGGGTCCCGCGGGCAGGTCGTCAAACCGCTCCAGCCTGAACTGGCGAAGATGGAGCCGGTTGTCCGGGTGCAGATGGTTCACCTGGACGAAGCGAATATCCGTCATCCCGTCCACTTCGGCATTCGCCGTCTCGAACGCCGGATCGTACACCTTCATATACCCCGCCTGTGCCGCCACGCCGGCCCTATCGGCCGCATCTACGATCGCATCCGCCTCACTCAGCGTAAAGCAGACCGGCTTTTCAATCAATACGTGCTTTCCGGCCTCCAGTGCGGCGACGGCCGCTTCGGTCTTGGGGTCGGAATGGCACAGGAGCACCGCTTCCACGTCATCCGACGCGACAAGCCGGCGATAATCCGTCACCGAAGCGGGCACGTGGAACGTCTCCGCGGCCCAGGCGGCAAGCCCCGGCGACAGATCGCACACGGTGGTGACCTCGAATTCCTCTGTCAACCCCGCCAGATTCGGCAGATGCTGAACCTGCGCGATTGCGCCGCATCCCACGACGCCGAGTTTGACGCGAGCCATCGCGATTGTCCTTTCTCCCCGCAATCGGCAGCCGCAAATGTACCGCGGCGCATGGAAACTCTCGACGCCTAACCGTCCTGCATCCGCTCCACCCGGTCCGCCAGCGCATTCCACGCGTCCCCGAGATCGTATGCATGTCTGTACACATTGTATAGCGCGCCCCACACCGCTTCCCGCGCCTCCACGGCATCCTGCTTGCTGCCACCCCGCAGGCGACCTGCCGTCTCCTCCTGCGTCCGGACCAGCGCAGCCACATCACGCGCCAGGGCGCGAGCCGCCTCCATGTTGCGGTCGACCACGTCCGCCATCGACGGCGCGTCGTCCGGCGCTACGTCGTATGCGCTCGAAGGCGCGAAGCGGGTCGGCAACCGCTCACCGGCCCCGGTCCGACCCGTGTGCGTGGGCTGGATGTGCGGGGTGACGGACAGGTACATCGTCATCGGCTCATCCCCCACGGTCCGCACCGAGTGGATTTCGTCGGCGAGCGCCACGCACAGCTGTCCGGGGCCCACCTCCCTGACGCCGCCGTCGATCGTAAACTCAGCCCGGCCGGCGAGCACAAGGAAGATCTCGTGGCCCAGATCGTGGCTGTGCAGCGATGCAGATTCGCCGGGCTCCATCCGCAGAAAACGCGACCGGATCCAGGGCGTGACGAGCATGTTGCACACATCCATTCGATAATCATACACCTGAAAACTCACGGGATCCTCCTGGTAAATCCTGATCTATCCCACCGCTTGAAGTTTCTGTATTTCCTTATCGGGTCGGCTCTTGGCCAGGTCATGATTACGTTGTAGATTTAACCATAACTCCGGCGTCGTTCCCAGAGCTTGAGCAAACAGCCAGGCGGTATTCGGGGTTACGCCTCGTTTGCCACGGATGATCTCGTTCACCCTCTGGAGAGGTACTTCGATGTGCCTGGCGAACGCCACCTGAGTAATTTCCAGGGGCTTCAGGAATTCTTCCAGAAGAACTTCCCCAGGATGGGTCGTAATTCGGTTTTCCGGCAGCATTTTGCCTCCAGAATATTTAGTGATAGTCGGTCAGCGATACCGGTCTCTAACCCCATGCGGGTCCGTTTTCGCACGGACTCACTTACTTCTCTCCCCGCCGATCGACCCTTCGTCCAGCATGGTCAGCAGCGCGGAATCCTCCACGTCCAGGGGCAGGTCCACCCGCCCGCGGCGGCGGCTGGACTCATAGGTCGCAAAGATCAGCTCCGTTGCCTGCAGCGCCTTCCGGCCGCTCAACTCCGGTTCCCGCCCCGTCTTGACGCAATCTATGAGATCCAGCACCGAGAGCACCGTCGGATTCACCTGCGGCCCCGGCAGATCCGGGACCTCCCAGTCCGAGCCCGGGCGCATGATCCGGATCGGGGGCCTGTCTCGCCCTCCAATCACTTCGATGATTCCGTACGTGCCGATCAGCCGGTTCGCTACGCCCTTCAGGGCCGCGTCGCCGGTAGCGAGCAATCCCTCCAGCCCGTTCCGCCAGCGCACCCACGAAAGCCCGCCCGCTTCCACCTCCACGCCGAATATTTCGCGCTTTTCGGAAGCATCGATCTGCCCCAGCACCCACTCGGCAGGCGCGTCGTCATTGTAGAAGAAGAACATATCGAACCAGTGCGTGCCCCAGTCGAGAAGATTGGGACACGCGCCTTCCACCCGGATAAGCTGCCCGATCGCCCCTTCATGTACCAGGGCCTTCGCCTTTTTGAAAGACCGCTCGAAACGACGCTGGTGGCAGAACGTAATGGTGACGCCATGGTCGCAGCAGGCCCGAACCATCGCTTTCGCATCGCCCCACGTGGGCGCCATCGGCTTCTCGGAATGAATGGCCCGCGCGCCGCTCTCGGCCGCCGCGATGACCATTTCCCGATGCATCCCGATCCAGGTACACACGCTGACGAAGTCGAGATCCTCTCGCGCCAGCATTTCCCGGTAGTCGCCGTAGGTTTGCGAAACGTCGAATTGTTCCGCCAGGTTTACCCTGGCCGCCTCGGCCGGATCCGCGCACGCCACGATTTCGACCTCGGGCGATGCGGCATACCCCTGTGCATGACCGCGGCCCCGGCCCCCGCATCCGATGATGCCCGCCTTGTACTTCGCCATGGCTGTTTCATTCCTCCTGTTTCATCATGCCGACAGGACGCGGCGATGATTCCTATGCGCCTATTGGCTGGACCTTACAAAACAGATTTTCAACGCGTCGTGAACCCGGTCCTTCCCGGCGGCGTACCCCCGGTTCTACGCCTGATACCGAACAACGCCGCGTCATGCGACACGGCGTTTTCGAAGATACCGATTTCACCCGATCAGTCCAACAACCTACGCGGCTGCCCGTTTCCGTTCCTTTTTACCGGCCATTCGCTTTGCGGCCTCCTGCACCGCCTCCACAATTTTCGTATATCCGGTACACCGGCAGAGATTGCCTGCGAGGGCCCGCCGGATTTCGTCCTCGGACGGCGAGGGATTTTTCTGCAGAAGCCCATAGGATGAGACAATAAATCCTGGCGTGCAGAAGCCGCACTGCAGCCCGCCTGAACTTACCATGGCCTCCTGGACCGGATGCAACGAGGCCCTGTCCGCGACACCCTCCACGCTCGTAATTTCCCGACCGGCGGCGGCAACGGCGAGTACCAGGCAGGACGTGACGGGCTCACCGTCGATCAGAACCGTACAGGCGCCGCAGTCGCCGGTGGAGCAACCCTCCTTGGTGCCGGTCAGCCCAAGGCGGTCCCTCAAAACGGCCAGCAGCGTCTTACGCGGCTCTAAAGAGAGGTCGTAGACAGTGCCGTTGACGTTCAATTGGATCTCGTGGTTCACGCCGCCCTCCTTTTGTTGCCCGATCGTTCCTGCGCGTTATCGAACGCCGCACTAACCATCCGACCCGTCAGCACCCGCACCATCTCGCGTCTGAATTCCGCCGAACCTCGAACGTCGCTGATCGGGCGGGCCTCTTCAGCCGCCGTTTCCGCCGCCCTCGCGATCAACTCACCGGTCGGCCGCTGTCCTTTCAGCAACCGCTCGGCCGCCCTCGCCCGCAGGGGCGTGGGCGCCACGGCGCCCAGCACGATGCGGACGTCCTGGCAGGCGCGGGTTCCCGGCGCCAGCGTCACGGCCGCGCCCACACCCACCATCGCGATATCCATTGCGCCTCTGGGCGTGTGCCGCATAAAGGCCGACCCGGTCCGCGCAGATGGAACCGGTACGTGGAGGCCAACCACGAATTCTCCGTCCCGGAGCGTGGTCCGGCCGGGACCCGTCATGAAATTCTCCACGAGCATTGCGCGCCGTCCCGTCGGACCGGCGACCTTCACCTTCGCGCCGTGCACGATCAATCCCGGCGCCGTATCCGCGGAAGGCGCCGCATTGCAGATATTGCCGACGATGGTCGCGAGGTTACGGATCTGGAAAGAACCCACCACACGGGCGCCTTCGGCAAGTCCCGCGTAATGTGATTGTGCAGCAGGCATAAGCTCCACCTGACGCATGGTCACGGCCGCCCCGATCGTGAGTCCGGATTTTCTGTCGAAGCGGAGTTCGTCAGCGCCGGGAATCCGCCGGATATCCACCAGTGTATCGGGGGTCCGCATCCGTTCCTTCATCTGCACCAGCAGGTCCGTGCCCCCGGCCAGCAACTTCGCACCCGGGCGGTCGTTCAGTACCTCAACGGCCTCCCGCACGGTCGCGGGAGCGAAATATTCGAAACGATTCAATTCTTCGACCTCCTCTTACCGTCCGTTGTTGGCTTCCTGCAACGCCGCCACCACCCGCTCAGGCGTCATGGGGAGTTCCCGGACCCTCGCGCCCACAGCGTCGAAGATCGCGTTGGCCACCGCTGCGCCTCCCGGAATAATGGGTGGCTCCCCTACGCCCTTGCCGCCGTAGGGCCCGTGCTCACACGGGTCTTCGACCATAACCGTTTGAATGTTGGGCACGTCCAGCGCCGTCGGGATGGCGTAGTCCAGGAGATTGGGATTCAGCATCCGGCCCGTCTCGTCATAACGGTATCCCTCCATCAGGCCGAATCCGATGGACTGGATGGCGCCGCCCTGTATCTGACCCTCCACCAGCAGAGGGTTGAGCGCCCTGCCCACGTCCTGACCCGCAACCAGGTCGATCAGCCGGACCTGTCCGGTGCCGGGGTCCACCTCCACGGTGGCGACGTTTACCGAATACGAGGGATAGGTGGGAACACTGCTCAGCACGCACCGGCCATTGACGGCGCCGCTTGACTCGATCGCTTCGGCGGCCAATTCGCCCAGGCCGATGGCATGGTCGGGCGAGCCGACGATTTGCACCCGCTCGTTTGCGATGACCAGGTCGTCGACGGCGGCCTCCAGTTTTTCGGAGGCCAGGCGCAACAACTGATCACGTGCCTCCCGGGCCGCCTCCCTCGCCGCCGTTCCGGCCGAATACGCTGCCTTGCTTCCCGCGCTCAATGACGCGTAGGGCACTGTATCCGTGTCTCCGAGACGCACCGTTACCTTTTCGACGGGCACGCCCAGTTCCTCGGCCGCCACCTGCGCCATCACCGTATGCAGACCCGTGATGTCCACCTGACCGGTCACCAGCGCCACCGACCCGTCCGCCGACATCGTCACGAGCGCATTGGTTGGGCCCGCCGCGTTGTGCCAGTCCCCAACCGCGATTCCCATGCCCTGGTTGGGCTTCAGGTCGCGCCGTCCCCATTTCGCGGTCTCCGCGGCCTTCCGGATGGTGTCTTTAAGCCAGTCGTGCTGCATCAACGGATTGTCTCCCTTGCCCAGCCCGTTCTTCAAGCGGATCTCCACCGGATCGATCCCAAGCTTTTCTGCCAGCATATCCAGATTGGACTCCCTCGCCAGCGCCGTCTGCGGCCCTCCGGGGGCCCGGTACGCGCCCGGCCCGGGTTTGTTGGTCCGGACGGCCATCCCCTCCAGCCTGACGTTGGGAATCCTGTAGGGTCCCAGCAACCGGTTCGCGGCCCCGCCGCTGCCCAGGACGCCACCGTCCCAGACGATTCGTCCTTCAACGGCGGTCAGCGTCCCGTCCTTGCGGGCGCCCGTCTTCAGGCGCACCCAGCACCCGGGCCCCGGTCGACTGTCCCGGAAGTCTTCCCCGCGATTGATCGTGACCTTCACCGCGCGACCGGTGCGCATGGCCAGCAGCGCCGTATGCGCCTCGATATTGATCCGGTTCTTGCCGCCGAAGCTGCCGCCGGTCTCGGTCATGATGACGCGGATTCGTCCCTCGGGGATGTTCAGCGCCTCTGCGAGGCCCTCGCGCTTCGTGAAGGTGCCCTGTCCGGCGGCCCATACCGTCAGCCTTCCGTCCGCCTCCACGCGCGCCGTGGCCGCGTTCGGCTCCATGTAGGTCTGGTTGAAAAAGGGCACCTGGTATTCCGCCTCGAAGACGGCGTCCGCATCCGCAAATCCCCGCTCGACGTCTCCCTCTTCCAGTACGTTAAAGGCGGTCACGTTCCGCAGTCTTCGGCCGTCCGGATCCCTTACATCCTTGGTCGGCGCGCCCAGGACGGCCTCCGGAGCGTCGGGATCCATGGCGTGTACGGGGTCCACAACCGCGGGCAACACTTCGTAGTCCACCTCGATCAACGCAAGGGCGTCGTCCGCGATATCCGGATCCACGGCCGCAACGGCCGCCACCTTCTGCCCCTGGTAGCAGACCTCTTTGGATTCGAATATCGACAGTTCCGGCACGTCCGGGCCGCACACCACGTCCACCACCCCGGGCAGCGCTCTGGCTTTGGACGTATCGATTTTCCGGATACGCGCGTGACCGTGCGGGCTGCGGAGGATGCGGCCATAAAGCATGCCTGGAAGCTGGACGTCGTCGGCATACTGAATCCGCCCCGTCACGATATCCGGTCCGTTCAGCCTGGCCACCCGCTGCCCGACGGATTTCAATTCGCCCTGGGCCTGCATATCCCGCCCTCCTGAATTCGGACAATTGCACACCGAAAGAAGCGGTACCTAAGTTACACGTCATGCGAGAAAAGTCAATGAACAACCCGTCTCAAGTCTCACGTCCAGCGTCTCCCCGCTCTTTCACCTGACGCCGCCGCTGGTGCAGCACCCGTTCCGTATAGCCGTTCGGCTCCGCCGTACCCTCGAACACCAGGTCCAGCGCGGCCTGAAACGCGACGTTTCGATCGAAGTCCGGCGCCATGTTCCGATAGTCCGGATCCCCGCTGTTCTGCTCGTCGACCAGGGCCGCCATTTTCTCAAAAGTCGCCCGCACCTGCGCTTCGCTCACGATCCCGTGGTGCAGCCAGTTGGCGATGTGCTGGCTGGAAATGCGCAGCGTCGCCCGGTCCTCCATCAGGCCCACGTCGTTGATGTCCGGAACCTTCGAGCATCCCACGCCCTGGTCCACCCACCGCACGACGTAGCCCAGGATGCCCTGGGCGTTGTTGTCCAGCTCCCGCTGGATCTCGTCCCCCGTCAGTTCGCGGTCCAGCAGCGGCGGCGTGAGGATATCGTCCAGGTTCGCCCGCCCCCGCCGGGCAAGCTCCGCCTGCCTGGCCGAGACGTCCACCCGATGATAGTGCATGGCATGAAGAACCGCCGCCGTGGGGGACGGCACCCACGCCGTGCTCGCGCCCGCTTCCGGATGTCCAACCTTGGTCTCCACCATCTCCCGCATTTCATCCGGCATCGTCCACATCCCTTTCCCGATTTGCCCCCTGCCGCTGAAGCCGGTCTCCACACCCACGTCCACGTTCCAGTCCTCGTACGCCGCAAGCCACGGTTGCGCCCTGATGTCCGCCTTCGGATGCATCGGACCGGCTGCCATGCTCGTATGGATCTCGTCGCCAGTCCGGTCCAGGAATCCTGTATTGATAAACACCACCCGGTCCCGCGCCTCACGAATCGCCGCTTTCAGGTTTACCGTGGTCCTTCGCTCTTCATCCATAATGCCGACCTTGAGCGTATTGCGCTCCAGTCCCAGCGCCGCTTCCACGCGCTCGAACAGTTGGATCGTGGCCGCGACCTCATCCGGTCCGTGCAGTTTGGGTTTCACGATGTAGATGCTGCCCGCGCGGCTGTTTACGAATCCGCCCTCCCGCTTCAAATCGTGTTTGGCCGCAAGCGCGGTCACCATCGCGTCCAGAAACCCCTCGGGAATCTCCTCGCCGTCGCCGGTCGTCACGCTATCGGTGTACATGTGGATGCCGACGTTCCGCACCAGCAGGAGGCTCCGTCCCGGCAGGGCGAAGGCCCCGCCGTCCGGAGCCGTAAACTCCCGGTCCGGATTCAGCCGCCGCGTCATCGGCCGACCGCCCTTGTCAAAGGTCGTCACCAGCGTTCCCTTCATGATTCCGTTCCAGTTGGCGTATACACGCGCCTTGTCCTCCGCATCCACGGCCGAAACCGAGTCCTCGCAGTCCTGGATCGTCGTCACCGCAGCCTCCAGCAGGACGTCCCTGACGCCGGCGGGATGCGCGGCGCCAACCGGATGGTTCCGGTCGATCCGGATCTCTACGTGAAGACCGTTGTTCACCAGCAGCACGCTCGAGAGTTCGCCCTCATCCTTCCGGTACCCGGCGAACTGTTCGGGGTTAGCGAGGCCGACCTCCGCACCGCTCCGAAGCGCGACAACGAGCCGTCGGGTCCCGTCCGCGTCTTCCAGGGCAAAACGCGTCGCCTCCGACCATCGACCGGATGCCAGACCCGCCACGTCATCCAGAAACGCTTCCGCCGCTTCGATCACCCGTGCTCCCCGGACCGGGTTGTAGGAGTCGCCTTTTTCGGCGCCGGGCTCCTCCGGAATCACGTCTGTTCCGTACAGGGCGTCGTAAAGACTGCCCCAACGCGCATTCGCCGCGTTCAGCGCGTAACGCGCATTGTCCACCGGCACCACCAGCTGGGGGCCGGCAACATTTGCGATTTCGGAATCCACGCGCGCCGTGGTCAGCTCGAAATGGTCGCCCTCCGGCACCAGGTAGCCGATGTCGGCCAGAAATGCCCGGTACCCCTCCCGGTCGATGGGCTGGGCCTTCCTCTCCCGGTACCACCGGTCCATCTTCTCCTGAATGCAGTCCCGCGTTTGCAGCAGCGCCCGATTCCCCGGGCCCAGATCCCGGACGATCTCTCCCAGCGCCGTCCAGAAGGCATCCGGGGCCACATCCGTGCCGGGGGCGATCTCATCGCCGACCAGATCGTAAAGGATCTCGCTTACCCGCAAGCCGCCAATCTCAACAGCCATCGATCCGCTCCCTTTCTCTCTTTCGGATAAACCGCGCCAGCGGCCAAGATAATCAGAACAAAATGGCGGCACAACAGGAAGCCCGGCCCCGCCTTTCCGGCAATCCTCCTGCTGTCCGCGGCGATGCGTCAGCGCCGGGATTTCATCTGATGCACCAGCTCGTGCGTTCGCTGTTTATATCCTTCCACGCCGGCCTGCGAATACGTGAGATCGGCGGCGGGATCCACCTCGCCCGCGTCGTTGACGTGCAGGCCCTGCAGGCGTCCCTTCACCGCGACGGTATCCATCAATACGCGCATCAGGGCGCCAAGGTGTCTCTCGTCCCGCCGTGCAACGTGCAGCGTCGCGATTGGAATCCCGCGCGCGGAAAAGTCCCTGCGCGTGCCAAGGTAAGAAATCGACTGCGCCTCGCTCATACGCAGCCCGCCGAACGACGCCGTCTCGCCCCTGATTTCCGCTCCATCCGGGATTTGCAGGTCCCGCCCCAGGTCCTCCCAGTGTACGAAGAGAACCGCCCGGTCCGCACGGCCGCCAACGATCCCGTTCAGAACGGAGTGGTTGCCCGACGGTCCGACGACGGGGACGACGTGGAGGCCGCCGCCCCGTTCCTGCAGCGATTCGTCGTACAGCTGCTGGAACCAGGTTCCGAGACACCGGTTGTCCGCGTAGTTGTAGAACACCAGCGCCCGCTTCCCCCCGTACCGTTCGTGGAGATGCAGCCACCGGGCGAGGCGGTAGGCGATGTTGCGCTCGTCCTTGCGGGGCAGGCCCCAGCGCGCGTCGGCCCAGGCAACCCCGCCGAGCAGGGCCCTGACGCGAGAACCGGGTGTCGTCCGCTTTCCGGTTGTCATCGCCAGGAAGAACGTACCCACGGGCGAAAATGCCGAAAACCTGCCTCCCACGCCCTCGGGTACGGGCAGCGGCGTGTCGCCGTAGAACGGACGTTGCCCGTGCATTGCATACAGGGCGCTGCCTGCGTCCGACCCCGTTGTAGCCACAATGTAGCTACGCCTATCTTTCCTGTTCCCGTGGGCGCGCCGCAACAGCCATTCCCGCACCACCATCAACGCGCTGACAGTCTCGCCCGTGCGCCCGGATTTGCTGATCACGTTGAAGAGGGTGCGTTCCAGTACCCCGCGCCGGTCCAGCATCCCCAGCAGAGCCCTCAGCCGCCTCGGATCGAAGGTATCACCGGCGAAGTAGACTTCCGGCGCGCCGCCCCGTTCATCTGGGGTCAGGAGATTGTGGTACGCGGGATTGAGTACGTCGTGGAAGACCCGCGCGCTCAGGTCGGACCCTCCAACGCCCACCGTGACCAGCGCGTCGAAGTCGTCCCGCGCGCGGTCGGCGAGGTCCACCGCGCGTCTGACGTCCCCGTCCTGCAGGTGGCTGCGCGTCCATGCGCGCCCGTACCGCGCAAGGGAATCCGTGGACAGGGACGCCTCTTTTGAAAAAAGCTCCCGGATCCCGCACAGTTGTTCGCCGGTGTCCCTGACGGCCGGCGAATGGTGCGCGCGCAGCCGCGCCTCGTCCGCCGTCTCCAGCCGAATCCCGGTTTTACCCTGGTTCATTCAGCCTCCTGTCACGTGTTTTCTGATTGCGAGTCCGGCATTTCCCGGCACCAGGGCTCCTTTCCGTCCGGGAGCGCCACGCACCCGCGCCAGCCCGCATACGTGAACGATTGCGCTTGACAATGCCGCTGATTTTGACATGAATACCCGCGCGAACGGCGAGTGAGTACGCGCGGCGAGGGACGGGAAGACCGGCGGGTTGATCCGCGAGTCGACGCCGTTCGTCATCGGGAACGGGGAGAACGAAACCATGGCGCTGAGAGCGGGCGTGTGCGGCATCGGATCCTACTATTCGAACGCGTTTGCCCGATCCGCGATGCGTAACCCGGACATCGACCTGGCGGCGTACGCGCATCTGGACCAGAGCGACGAAACCCTCGGCAGACTCGGTATGAAATCGAGAGAGGCGTTCGGCGCCCAATACGGCGTCCGGGGCTATGCCACGGTGCCGGAGATGGTCCGCGCCGAGTCGCTCGACCTCGTGTTCGTGACGTGCCGGGACAGGCTGAAGCCGCAACAGGCGGCCGAGGCAATGGACGCGGGCGCGCACGCCTTTATCAGCAAGCCGATGTGCATGACCCTCGAGGGCGCGGACGCCATGATCGCCGCGGCCCGCCGAAACGACGTGCTGCTGTCCGCCCTGCTGCCCGGACGGGAAGACGGCGCCATCCGCGCGATGGCGACCCGGGTGCGGGACGGGGCCGTCGGACGCGTCATCACGTCGAGGGCATGGATTCAGCACGGCTGCTTCGGGCCGGGAACGGTCTTCGAAGGCAGCGGCGAATTCGGCCCCGGACAGGGCGGCATCGGGCTTTCCCTGGGCGTCTACGCCGCGGACCTGCTGCTCTGGCTCATCGATTCACCCGCCGTGCGCGCCTATGCCGAATACGACAACCTGGCCACGCCGCACAGCATCTGGATGGATACCGGCAAGGGCACCGTCCGGTTCGAAGACGGGCGTATGGGATCCATGGACATCATCTTCAACGTCTCCTGCGGCGCACCGGCCTGGGAAATGGAAGTGGTCGGCGCCGACGGTATCGCCCGCGCGCATCTGGATGTCATGGAAGGCATCGTCTGGCACAAAGACGACGGGGGCGCTCCCCGCGTGTTCTACCGCGCTCAGAACGATACCATCGACGCCGCGGTCGAACGCTTCGTCCACTCCGTCCGCGACAGTCATCCGCTCGACGTGACCCCGGAACACGCGCGCAACGTACTGGAACTCTGCCTGGCCTGGAATCGGGCCGCGGACGAACACCGCGCGGTCGACCTGCCGTTGCCGGACGGGGGCCGCGATGTCCGCTACTTTTGAGGGGCCGCGCTCGACCGGGTCTGAGAGACGCCATCGGGAACCGCATCCCGCGGGACAACATCCTGTGCGAAAGGAGCCGGTATGTTAATCGCCACCCGTGACACCCTGTATACCCTGAATGGCGGGGAGACCGCACCGCAACCCGTTATCGACGGCGGCGTCCAGGCCATCGCGGAAGGCCGGTCCACAGGCCTCGCCGCGTTGCAAGACGGAGAAGTCGCCGTCCTGTCGCAGAACGGCACGCGGACCCTGGCAACCGGTATCGAAGAGCCTGTAGAATGCGTTCTCATCCTCGAGGAAGAACCGCTGCGCTTCCTCGTGGGCGTGGAGGCGCCCCACGTTTACGCCGTGACGGAAGCCGGTGCCGAACGTTTGGACGCTTTCGACGCGCTCGAGTGCCGCGATGACTGGTACACGCCCTGGGGCGGCCCCGCGGCCGTCCGGAGCATGGCCTCCACCCGGGACGGCTGGGTCTACGCAGACATTCACGTGGGCAGCATCATGCGTTCGCCCGACCGGGGCCGCACCTGGGAACCCGTCACGCCGGACCTGCACCCGGACGTGCATCAGGTCGCCACGTCGCCCGTGGAAGCCGACCGGGTCTACGCGAACACGGCCCGGGCCGTCTATCTCAGCGACGACCGCGGGAGGTCCTGGCAGCACCGCCCCGACGGCTTTCCCTATTTCTACGGCCGGGCCATCGCCGTGCACCCTGAAGAACCGGAATGCCTTCTGGCATCGGTCAGCACGGGGCCCCGCGGAGACGCCCAGGGCCAACTCTACCGGACCGAGAACGCGGGCCGCGAATGGTCGCACGTCACCAATGGGTTCCCCGAGACCACGGCGGGCAATATCGATACCTTCCACGTCGGCTTCACGCCGGACGGCCAGGCGTGGTCGGTCGTGGACGACACTCTTTACGGGAGCGGGGACCATGGCCAGACCTGGGCGTCCGCGTGGAAAGCACCCTCGAACATCCGCATGATCGCGGTACCCCAGTAACGAAACCACCGAAACCGGGCGCCCGCCGGCGGGTTCCAGGAACCGCCGATCGCCTGACCCGCACTTTCTTTAGAGGAGTACACATGGCTCACCACCACTTCGTCCCTGAAACCTATCACACCGCCATCGGCGCGCACGACCCGGTGCTGCACGTCGCAAGCGGCGACACCGTCACAACCACCACGGTGGACGCCGGCGGAAGCGATGCCACGGGCAAACCCGTCACGCCGGCAGGCAATCCCCAGACGGGGCCCTTCTACCTCGAGGGCGCGGAACCGGGCGATACGCTGGCGGTTACCTTCGACAAACTGGCGCCCAACCGCAATATCGGATACACGTCGGGCGTTGTCGCCGCCAACGTCCTTGACTTCGGGTACAGGCCCGAATTCGACGACGACCGAGGCCGCCTCCTGGACTGGGAAATAGACTTCGACAACAACACGGCCACGCCCATCGGCTTCGACGACCTCCCCATCGGCAGGCTCCGGATCCCCCTGAAACCAATGGTGGGCTGCTTCGGTGTGGCGCCGCCCCGCGGCCAGGCCATCTCCACCGCCACTTCCGATACGCATGGCGGCAACATGGACTACCGGGAGTTCGTCCAGGGCGTCACCGTGTATTTCCCCGTCTTCGTCGAGGGCGGGCTGTTCCACATCGGCGACGGCCACGCCGTGCAGGGCGACGGCGAAATCGCGGGCACGGGTATCGAAATCTCCTTCGACGTAACCTTCACGCTGCGGCTTCTGAAGGGCAAGACCATTCAGTGGCCCAGGGCAATCAACGAAACCCACGTGATGGCCGTGGGCAACGCCCGACCGCTGGACCAGGCGACGCAGCACGCCACCACCGAGCTGATCCGATTCCTCCAGGAAGACTACGGCCTGGATGCCCGGTCCATTCACATCCTCATGGGCCAGGCCGTGGAATACGACGTGGGCAACGTCTACGACCCCGCGTACACAATGGTCTGCAAAATGCCGATTGACATCCTCGAGAGCATCGGCGCAAGCATGCAGTAACCAAATTTTCCGGGTGGATCCGGCCCCGTGGAAGTCCCCGATGAAAACGCCCGCCTGAAAGACCTCGACCGGCGCCTCGTTTGGCACCCGTTCACCCAGATGCGCACGTACGCGCGCGAGGACCCCATCGTCATCGCGCGCGCGGACGGCGTCTACCTGGAAGACATCGACGGGAACCAGTACCTCGACGGTTACTCCTCCATGTGGTGCAACGTGCACGGTCACCGCGCCGCGGAAATCGACACCGCCATCCGCGGACAACTGGACCGGGTGGCGCACAGCACGCTGCTGGGACTTTCCAACGTACCCGCGATCCGGCTGGCCGAGAAACTTGTGGAAATCACGCCTGCCGGTCTGGACCGCGTGTTCTACTCGGACACGGGCGCCTGCGCCGTAGAAATCGCGCTCAAGATCGCCTTCCAGTACTGGCGGCAAAGACCGGATCCGAGACCTGGAAAAACCAGCTTTCTGAGCCTCGAGCGGAGCTATCATGGCGACACCGTCGGCGCCATGAGCGTGGGGAATATCGACCTTTTTCACAAGGCGTACGGCCCGCTCCTGTTCAAGTCGCTGAATGCCCCGGCGCCCCATCCGTATCGCTGTACGTTCTGCGCCCGCGAAAATGCGTGCAACCAGGGCTGCTTGCGGGCGATCGAAGAAATCCTGAAACGGGACGCCCACCGCATCGCGGCCTTCATCATCGAACCCCTCATTCAGGGCGCGGGCGGGATGCTGGTTCATCCTGAGGGCTATCTACAGAGGGTCGCCGAGCTCTGCAGGGCGCACGACGTGCTGCTCATCGCTGACGAGGTCGCAACCGGCTTCGGCCGTACGGGCGCCATGTTCGCCTGTGAGAAAGAAGACGTCGCGCCGGACATTCTCTGCCTGGGCAAGGGCCTCACGGGCGGTTACCTGCCCGTAGCCGCGACGCTGACGACCAGCGAGATCTTCGATGCGTTTCTGGGCGAAGACAGCGAAGGCAGGACGTTATTCCACGGCCACACGTTTACAGGCAATCCGCTCGGCTGCGCCGCGGCGCTGGCCGCCATCGAACGATTCGAGAGCCACAACGTACTGGCGTCGCTGCGCCCCAGGATACGGCTTCTCGCGCGCGGACTCGACCGCTTCAGGACCCTCGCGCACGCGGGCGACGTGCGCCGGTGCGGGTTCATCGCCGGCATCGAACTGGTTGCCGACAGGTCCGACGGCCGGCCGTATCCGACGTCGGAAAGAATGGGTAACCGCGTCTGCGTCGAGGCCCGAAAACGGGGTCTGCTCATCCGCCCCCTTGGGGACACCATCGTCCTCATGCCGCCCCTGGCCATTTCCGACCGCGATCTCGAAAAGCTGCTGGATATCGCCTACGAGTCCATCCGCGAAGTGACGGACGCGGCCTGACTTCCGGGAACAACAAGACTATGACCAGGGGAGTCTTCGTCACCGCCACCGACACCGGCGCAGGCAAGACCGCCATCACCGCAGGGATCGCCGCCGTTCTGCGCAGGCGGGGCGTGGACGTGGGCGTCTTCAAGCCCATCTCGTCGGGAGGCGCGGCCGACGCACGACTCCTCATCCGGTCGGCAGGCGTTTCCGATGATCTTGAACTCATCAATCCGGTGCGACTCGAAGCGCCGTTGTCGCCGAACATGGCCGCCGAACTGGAGGGCCGGCAGATCACGCTGGAACCGGTCGTGGCCGCATATAGCCGCCTGATACGCCTTCATGACACCGTTCTGGTCGAAGGCGTCGGCGGGCTGCTGGTTCCAATTCGGGACGACCTCCTGGTCGCGGACCTTGCCGCCCGCCTGGGCCTGCCCCTGCTGGTGGTCGCCCGCGCGGCGCTCGGCACGATCAATCACACCCTGCTCACGCTCGAAGCCGCGAAAACCCGCAACCTGGAAACCCGGGGCGTTGTCTTTAACACAACCGGGCCCGGCGATCCGAGGGCCGCCCGCGGCAGTCCGGACGTGATTTCTCGCCTCACCGGGGTCGACTCACTGGGTATCGTGCCATTCGATCCCGGCGTGGACGTGGATTCGGGGCATCTCGGACGCATGCCCGAACTGATTGATAAACACCTGGACGTGGACGGGATCTTTTCCTGAATCCGGTCCCGCGCCGCCGGCCGCCGACTCGACCCGCGCCTACCCTTTTTCCTGCTTCGCCACCCCGCGTGTGACCAGATATTCGACGATCTTCGGATTGATCAGGTGCAGCCACGGCAGAAATCTGAGCTTGAACGGGATGATCAGTTCCCGCTTCCTCTTCTTCATCGCGTCGATGATGGCCGTGCTTGCGTCGTCCAGGGATATCGACTCCCTGCTGTGCTTCCGGCTCGATCCGCCGAGAGCCCCGCCATCCTTGCCGAAGGCCGCCTTGCGCAGATTGGTCCCGCGCAGCCAGTGTGGCAGCACGGTCAGCACGTCCACGCCGGTGTCCAGCAGTTCTGTCCGCAGCGACTCGAAGAACCCCTGAACGGCGTGCTTGGACGCCACGTAACCCGTGTGCAGGGGAACCCCGATCTTGCCCTGGATGGAGGAAATGGCCACCACCATCCCGTCGCGTGCCTTCAGATGAGGCAGCGCGTAGTACACGCAGTGCACGATACCCAGGTAGTTCGTTTCCATCAACCTGCGAAAAATCGCCAGGTCCTCCACCTCGTCGAACCGCGCCCACATGCTGATTCCCGCGCACGCAACCAGGTAGTCCACGCCTCCCAGTCCGGATACCGCGGCGTCGATCCAGCCCTCGCAGTCCGCCGGTTTTCCTACGTCGCCCGTGGCGGTCGTCACGCGGCTGCCGCGCTCCCGGCATTCAGCCGCCGTTTCGTGGACGCCGTCGTCGAGCGCGAAAAGGGCCAGGTCCGCCCCTTCTTCCGCGAACGCCAGAGCCAGCGTTGCGCCCAGACCCGACGACGCACCGGTGATCGCGACGACTTTACCGTTGAACATACGTGACCTTCCAGGTCAGAGTCAAATTCCGCTCACACATAGACCTGAAGAACGGGTAGACGTTAGACGGGAGACGTGAGATATTGTGTGCCCCGTGTGGTTTCACATCTTGCCAGAGGCATTAAGGTAGAATCAATCGGGCAAGGACGTCTTCTACCGTCTACCGTTTTACGTCTCACCGCCTTTAACTACCGTCTACCGTGACTTACGTCTCACCGTTTTCAGGTCTTCATCTATCGTCAGTCCATTTCCCCGAAAACGCCATTCCGGATCCCGAAGATGTTGTTCGGATCCATCGCGTTCTTGGCCTGACGCATCACCTGGATGCTGTTATCGCTCTGGATCTGCGGCAGGAAGTCCTTCCTCACCTTTCCAACGCCGTGGTGGTGCGACAGAGACCCTCCATTGTCCAGGATCACCTGCCGAAGCCGGTGTTCGATCGCGTGAAACGTCCGGCCGGGCTTTTCCAGGCCCTTGCCGTAAATACCCATCGTGAAATAAATGCAGACGCCCGTATGATAGGTCTGCGTCACCCGGTACGAGAGGTAGGGTTTCCCCGTCACGTTGTGCGCGGCGGCCTGCGTCACCAGTTCCTCCGATACCGCACTGCAAACCCGGTGGATCCGGTCCCAGGGGACAGACGTCTCGAAGGTTTCGCCCAGAATGCCGTATTGGTTCAGGAAATCGCGAATATAGGCGATGCCGAACGTCAGCGAATATCCTCGCTTGCCGTTGCTGGCGCCCGCGCTTTTGGCGCCGTATTTCTTCGCCAGGCTGAAGATGGTGCGTTCCTGCTGGCGGACTTCGTCGTGCGTGCCCTCCATCACGATGGTGCACGCGCCCATCTTCATCGGATCGAAACCCAGCACCTTCAACAGGACGAATTTCTGGATCTTTTCCTTGACGCCCTTCAGGAACGACGGCTCCCCTTTCAGGGCCTGTCCGAACCGGAATTCGTTGTTGTTGACCAGGCGGATGCTCGCGGGCAGCATGCCGGTCTGCCGGAGCGCCTTCAGATAAGAAACGCCCTTCTCGAAAGCCGGGAAAACGAGCGCCCCGTACTTGCGCGCCTCGGGGATCGGATGAATCTTGATCACCGCCGTGGTGATAATGCCGAAATTGCCTTCGCTTCCGAACAGCAATCCCCGCGGCTGGACGCCCGTGGAGTTTCTGGGCGTGACCTGGCGGGTTGCGATTTCGCCGGTGGGCGTCACCAGCGTGGCCTCGAGCACGATGTCTTCGATATTGCCGTACCGGTTCTTCTTCATCCCGCTCGCATTTGTCGAGATCCAGCCGCCCATCGTGGACAATTCCACGCTGTCGGGATCGTGTCCGGACGTGTACCCCCGATCTCCCAGCGCCCTCTCCATCGCCTTACCCGAAATCCCGGCCTCGACACAGGCCTGAAGATTGGCCTCGTCAATCCACACCACCCGGTCCATCCGTCGCATATCCACGGAAACGATCGTGCGCCGCTCCTCGGCCGGACACGCCAGCGCGCCGCTCACGTTCGTCCCGCCGCCATAGGGCACCAGGCACACGTTATGCACGTTGGCGAGGTCGATCATGGCCTTGACGTCGGCCTCCTCCTCGGGATAGAACACCAGGTCGACCAGCCTGGGAAGCGAATCTCCATACATCACGCGGTACACTTCCTCCACGCTCAGCTGTCCGTGGCTGTGCATCAGCCTGGCTTCAGGATCGAATGAAACCCGCCCGCCTCCGAACCGTTTCTTCATCGCACTCCGGAACGCCGCGTCCACGTTCGGTTCCTGCGCTTCAATATCGGCGCGCTCGGCAAACGCGTCTTCCCTCCGGATCGTAATGCCCAGCACGTCCTCCACAAAGTCGATCAGAAACGGCATGCGGTATCCCGAGATGGGGTACCGGCTGCCGGTCACCTTCAGCGTCCGATCGTCCACAAACTCGAACCGCGTGTCCGTGTATCCCCACTTGTGGGGAAACCGTTCCGCTTCGGAATGATCGAAAAACTCGTCCGGTTCGCTTCCGGACCCCCTCCGTCTGGGCAGAAGCGCAACCAGCAGAATGGCCGCTGCGGCAAGCGTTGCTATTCCCCATTCAGGCATAACGTATTCCTGGTTAGCTCAACGGGCGGGGCCCGAGGCACGCGGCCCTGGGATTTCGTACAAAGTGTCCGAACATTCCGGTCCGGTTCGTCATCGCGAGGGTTCCGGATTCAGCAGGTTTGAAATATGTACCGCCTGAAGCAGATTGGCGGCCTCCAGCTGGATGCGCAGGGACCGGCGGCGCGGCAGCAACGTGGTCTCTCCCGGCATCGGGGGCAGGATCACCGCCTCGATCACGCCGGGATTGATATTCAGATTGCGCGCCGGACACTTGGGCCAGAGCGCGTGGCTGCCCCGAAACACGATCGGGACCATCACGACGTCCTGGGGCAGTTTCGCGAAAAGCGCGTGCTGCAGCGGGAACAACTGCACGTCGAACGAAGCCGTCGTGCCCATCGGATAGATCACACCCGGACGGCGCTCCATCTCCTGCAGGATGCGCGGAATCGTATGGGATGAGATATCCACGCTGTCACGGGTGATGAAACCGTCGACCGTCTCGAACATCCGGTCGAACTTGTCCGGTGACATCCCGAAGATACTGATCTCATGGGACCCGATCTTCACCGACGTCGACTTCGCCAGTCCCGTTCGGGCGAGCTGGACGACCGGGCGGGACCGATCCCAACCCATCGCATCCAGGAACACCGGATCGTTGAAGACGGAAAACACCACGAAATGCTCGAGCATGCTCTGGTGCGACGGCAGGAACAGTATCCTCTGACCGCCGGCTGCAAGGTCCATTTCACGGACCAGCGTCCGGAACAAGGGTGCGATCGTCACTTCCAGCCGGATTCCGAAGGCGTTCATCGTGTCCCGGGACCAATCCAGCCAGACCTCCCACGCGCGTTCGTGCCGCTGTGACGGCCCCAGGTTCTCGTCCGCGATTTGCCGGCGGCGCTTTCCCACCCGCCAGCACCGACTCGCCCACCGCAACATCCGGATCTTTCGCTGGAAGGACGTCAGTTCCTCGGTCACGCCCACGTGGGCGTAGTCCAGAAACCGGCCGACGTGGGTGCCCGCCAGCAGGGGCGGGAGCGCCATCTCCGCCACCCCGTCCAGGTCCCTTGCCGCCGAATTCACGCCCTCAGCGATCCGGACGCTCACGTCGATCATGTCCCGCGTCAGATAGCTGTACGGTTGCCCGTACCAGTAGTTCTCAGGCCTGAGCCGGGCGGGGTCCTCCCGGTGCGCCGCCAGGAACTCCACGAGCATGCTGCGTGTCAGGTCAACGTCGGCCTTTAGCCTCTCCGAGCGTGCGGGATCCGATTCCTCCATCCGACACAGTCGCACGTCGGCTTCCGCGACCACCTTCCACACCGAACTGCCAAACCAGCCCAGGTTATTGTAGGTGTTGTAGCGCGTGGCGAGAAGCTCTCCGGCCGCGATGTAGTGCAGGGTCCGCTGCGCCACGTCTTCAAGGAGTTCCCGGAGGGTTCCATTCCAGGTCTCGCCATCTACCGTACAGGCGTATTCCACCTTCCAGCGCGGATCGTCGTCAGTCGTCACGCTGGGCAGCGCTTCCGCAACGGCCCTGGCGTGCGACAGCGGCACCCGGGAGATCCGGGCTCGCGCCAGTGCGGTTTCGGCAGGGTCCGGCGAAAAATCGTCCCCTTTCGCGAGCGCATCCACGTACAGGGACTGGTACAGTTTCAGAAAATCCGGGCCGGTTCCGGCGCCGCTGCCAACGAATTCATCCCTGAGCCGCAGGTAGATGCGGTTTCCTTCGTGGTAAGCCGGCGTCAGTTCGGCGAAATGGTCGTGCGCCTCCTTCAGGCGGCTGTCCCGCAAACCGGGTACACCCTGGTAGATCGCGTCCACGATCCGGGCCCGCTTGCGCAAACCCTGGAGGCCGACCTCGCCGGCGCCGCCAGCCGGCCACGCCAGATCCCCGGCCGTCCACCCCGTGAAATAGCCCTCGGGCTCAACGGCCGCGATCAGCTCCGTGGCCGCCTGGTCGTAAGCGGCTCCCAACCGGGCGGGATCCTGCAACAACATTCGGTGCACGGGAACTGATTGGTTCCGATTCATTCGTTAAACCCCGCAAGCCGGTCAAACGGCCCCGGCGGTCAGCGTGGAAACCGCCCCGTCCCCTTCTTTCAACACGTGGTGTTTCAATCCCGGAATGTGGATCTCCTGGAAGTATTCCCGCCAGTTGATGCGCGTCACGTCGAAGTTGAAGACCCTCTGGTCCTCAGGATTCAGCGCCTGGAACAACCGGCGGGTATTCTCCGTTTCGAATTCACAGTCCAGATGGGTGTACCCGCAATAAATGTCGAGCAGGGACTCGAGCCTGACCAGTATGGCTTCCATTACCATCACCCGGCGCCTGTACCGGGAAACCCACCGGGTTGGCAAATAGTCTACGGCTGCCTTGAGGAGGCGCAGCGGAAGCTTGTATTTCAACAGGACCATACAGGAGAACCGGCGTCTGCTGATGAACTGCCAGGGCCGAACTTCGATGGGCTGCCCTTTCCGGTCGCGCAGGGGCGAGGTCTTGAAGTACCCGTAAACATGTTCCACCACTTCGCTCGCCCGGACCGGATTCTGCGAGCCCGACGCCACGTGGTAGACCTTCATCTCGCGCGATCCGTGTACCTGAGGAAGCACTGCGGCGACGGCATTGTTCAGTACATCCACGGGGATAATGTCCAGGACGATCCCGGGATCGATGGGAAAATTCGACAGCCGGCCCTTGCCGTAGTGGACGATCAGCGGATCGGCGACTTTCAGGTCCTCGACCCAGCCCGGCTCCGGGTCCTCGAGACTGCTTTCCACGATCGCCGGCCGGACGATGGCCGTCGGCAGATCGCCGCGCGACTTTACGATCAACTGCTCGCCCATCGCCTTCGTGAGCGTATAGCTGTCATTCCATCCGAAGCGCCTGGCCCGCCGCATCCCTTCATCCACCAGCTGCTTCCGGATCCAGCGCTCGCGGAGGGCCTCGACCTGGTGCGCCTTCCGATAGTCGGTCACGCGTTTGCCGCGGTCCTGGCGCCGGAGCTGCTTCAGGAACGCCGCCTCCAATTCGGGCTCGTCGGACGCCGCCTTCACCTTCTTCGCAAAGGTCCGAATGGCGTCGATCTCGCCCTGGAGGTCGAATCCTGCCGCGCTTCCGTTGATGAGGTCCGTTACGCTCCGGTCCTGGGGAAACGGGGCCTCGGGAATTTGGCCGGTCCGGGTCCCGCTGACGTACGCCGTCGACACATGAACGAGCGCGGCTTTCCGGCAGGACTTCGCGAACGCCAATACCCGGGCGGCGCCCATCGTGTTCTGCTCGAGCGCGCTGTCGATGGGCTCGTCGAAGACCACGGTCCCGGCAAAGTTGACGACGAAATCAACCTCCTCAATGAGGCGCTCGCGCTGCCCCGAGGAAATCCCAAGACCGTCTTCGGTCAGATCGCCGGCCACCGGTTCGATCTTTTCCGCCATCACCGATTGAAACGCGGCGCCCCACTTCTCGCGGAGCCTCGCGAACGCGCGGGACTGAAGCACCTCCGACTCCAGCCGTTCCGCTTCGGAAATGATCTGTCCGTTGGAACGCGACCGAGGCCGGATCAGGAGATAGATCCGCACCACTTCGGGGGACGAAAACAGGATCTTCTCCACGAATCCCTTCGCCAGAAACCCCGTTGCGCCCGTCACGAACAGCGTCTTGCCGCTCAGAAACTCTGATATGGACCGCATACCATCCCAACGTGGACAAAAAACCCGTCTCCCCGCCCCCGAGTTGAAACCGCGCGAGTGCTGAAGAACATCCGGCTCTGCTCTTCACTCCTCGCGCCCAGAGGTCGAGTGAACGGGACGACTCAATTTCGCAACAGCCAAACCCAACCGCAAACCACACCACCCGAATTCATTCGCCAGACAAAGAAGGAAATCCAAGATTCCCTTTGAGTCAAGGGAAATCTAGACTTCACAAATGGACCTGAACGCATTAGCAGCGATAGGGAGATACCAGAAAACAACCGTTCCGGCGAATTTTCTGTGCGAAATGGGTGCCTGTACCACAAGGCAGGTGGATGATTACAACTCGCAATCGAGGTAATTTCCGGTACGACGCCATACCAACTTTGGTGCTCTTTTCAACGCACAAGAGCGTATCTTTAGATATGGTTCGTGTATGTGCCAATTGTGGGCCGCGATTCAGTTTCAATGCGGCCGAAGGATACGCTCGGTACCCGGGCGGGATCCTACTGGTTTAAATCCGTTCCCTAAAGAACACCGCTGCCATGGATTCCCGAACATTCGATCTCTCTGTCCCTGTATCCCGTTTGATGATCGTGACCTGGACGGTTTTTGGCATTATCGAGATCGCCAGCGGTTACTTCAGCACGCTGAGGGGTGACGATGTTTTCGGCGGTGTGCAATTCGCCTTCGGTTTGATATTCCTGCTTTTCGTTGCATTGACGCCGCGTGTACACAGATATGTCGTTACGTTTCACGATGCGCACCTCGTGATTGACGGGAGTTTGTACAGGAAACTTACGATTCCCTGGGAGACAATCTCTGAGATTCAAGTACAATTGATGAAAGTGGTAATCGGGCTCAAGGAGGGAAAACGCGTGAAATGGAGATTTAGTCTGAGCTATGTTGACAACCAGATCGTAAAACCCCAAATCATCGAGACGCTGAATGAGTTCGCGGCGGTGAAGGGAATTCCCGTCAGAGACAGTCGAAGCTGATGACACCGCGCCGCGCTTCAATGCGGCAACCTGCTCACTCGCACTCTGACGAAGTCCACGCGCAGATGTGATTGGCGCGTAATTTGGCGTTAAGGACGACCGAACAGACGGGAGATTCTTCGCTACGCTCAGAATGACATGCTATGCAATAGCCATTGGCGAAGTGTCTGGGTCAAGTCTACGCCCAACATGTCATCCTGAGGAAGCGACCGGCCTGCCAGAGAATTATCGGCAGGCCGGCTGACGAAGGATCTACTGCGGCATCGGCTGATACCCAGGCTCCTGGTACTCAATCGACGCCACAGGCGGCACGTGTGTCGATGGGATCCCCATATACGGGCATTTCGACAAGCCGTTTCGACAAGCTCAACGCAAGCAATGACCACGTTTTGGTAGGCGGTCTTCGACTCCGCTCAGAATGACAGGTTTTGCAATAGCCATTGGGGAAGTGAGGGTGGGGCAGACACTCCTGTCTGCCTGCATCGCGCTATGCCGACGATCTGTCCGCGCAAATGAGTTTAACGCGTTGCTGTGTATAGGACGACTGAGAATACGGGAGATTCTTCGCTGCGCTCAGAATGACATGCGTGTACATCATCATCCCCGAAAGGCATCCGTTACACCCTCGCCCAACATGTCATCCTGAGGAAGCCGTCAGGCCTGCCAGAGAATTATCGGCAGGCCGGCTGACGAAGGATCTACTGCGGCATCGGCTGATACCCAGGCTCCTGGTACTCAATCGACGCCACAGGCGGCACGTGTGTCGATGGGATCCCCATATACGGGCATTTCGACAAGCCGTTTCGACAAGCTCAACGCAAGCAATGACCACGTTTTGGTAGGCGGTTTTCGACTCCGCTCAGAATGACAGGTTTTGCAATAGCCATTGGGGAAGTGAGGGTGGGGCAGACACTCCTGTCTGCCTGCATCGCGCCATGCCGGCGATGTGTCCGTGCCAATGAGTTTAACGCGCTAATAGGTATTGGACGATCGCGAAGACGGGAGATTCTTCGCTGCGCTCAGAATGACAGAGGGGGATCACTTGATTCTGAATTAATCGAAATCTGTGCCTTTCCTCACGAATTCCAGCCAGTTTCTGAATTCGACCTTCCTCAGGTCTTTTTCTTCCCTCTCCTTCTTCTTCAACCCCGCCAGCAACTCCTGAAACGCCTCCTCCGTGAACATCGACCTGTAATTGGGCGCCCAGTGCATCATCAGCCTTCCGATGTAGTCATAGGGCAATTCCGGATGGTATTGCGTGCACGTGATGCGCCGGTCTCTTGATACGACGGCCTGTAGCGTTGTCGCATTTTCCGCGACAATGTCGAACCTGGCGGGCAGCCGGGCGGTCTCGTCGAAATGATGGGCGGGCGCATCGAACGTGTGTGGCTTTCCGCAATAAAGGGTCTCGGCGAAATCCACCGGTCGGACCGTGATGTGATTCGCGATGCCGATTTCCGGCGCGCGGGCGGGCGCCACCTCCCCGCCGCAGACGGTCGTGATGACCTGAAACCCCCAGCAACTGCCCCAGACGTGCGGTACCTCCTCAAGGACGCGTTCGCCCAGCCTGAGTTGGCGCCGGTTGAATGTGTCGTTCTCGTAGATATTTCCGCCCCCGCCCGTCCAGACCGCGGCATCGAATGTACTGAGATTCAGATCTGCCGGCCCGGCGTCGCTTTGCGTCCCGACAATCCGAATATCCGCCTCAAGCTGGAACTCTCGAACGAGTGACTCGAACACGCGCGTCTGCTCCTCGCATCCCGCAAGCGCGTGCGTCCGGTTCCCTTCATGGGTCCAACCATCGACAATCAGAATCCGCATCGCCTCGCCATCCTCCGCAAAATGCCAGTTGAATTCCCCCGCACAATATAGGCATGAAGAGCGGATCGAAAAAGACAACCCGTGCAACCCGGGCAATCTGAAACCGCGGCCAGTATATCTTTGGTTCTCACATTTGCTGTCGTAGTCGTATATTAACCCGTAGCCCGCATCCCATGCGCATTGGCTTGGTCCAAACGATGTCTTGAAGTGTCATGGCATCGACAAAGTAATCAACGGTCAGGCAGGCCGCGATTACTCACGGTTCGATTAATGAGGAGGGTCCCGCAATGGAAGAGCAGACTTTCGACCTTACCGTACCTGTAACGCGGGGGTTTCTCCTGACCCAAACCGCTATGGGTGTATTGTTCGTAGTTTTAGGATTCATCTATTTGGAGAACAGCACCTTATTGGGCACAGCCCAGTTGGTGGCGGGGCTGCTTATCTTGACCTTCGTTGGTCTCGTACCAAAGATGAACAAGCACATTATAGCGTTTAGGGATGCGAATCTGGAGATTGAGAAAGGCTTGTTCCGGCACGACGATATTTCGTGGCCTTCGATCGCTGAGATTCACGTTGAAACGAAGAAGGTCGAATTCATCCTCAACAACGAGAAAAGCGTTGCGATTAACTTTGGCGGAATGAGTTATAGCGTCAACCAGACAGTCAAACCCGAAATCATCGCCGCGGCGACCGCATTCGCGGAGGCGAAGGGGATTGAAGTCAAGGACAGCAGGGCGCATGGGTAATTCCGCATTTCGGGCGGTTCGCGAACCGCCCCTACAAATCGACGGATACGCCGTCAATTGATGGCGTCAGACCTCTTGCTTAACCCGTCACGCCGATGATGTCGACCGATTGGTATTTCGCTTCAAGCTGAACGCTGAAAGCTGACGGCTGATCGCTCTATGCCCTCAATCAAATTCCTCATATCGGCTACTGCGACCCTTGTCGTCGTAATTGTCCTGGATACCCGCATCGGGGGATTTCCGGCGGCGGGGAGATTCCTGAGTCCCTTTCACGGGTTCTGGCAGAATGCCGAGACAGGCGATCCTGCCGCGGAACGAAACCTGCGGCTCGAGGGTCTTCGCGAACCCGTAACCGTTCTCTACGACCACCGCCGCGTGCCGCATATCTTCGCGAAAAACGATCGGGACCTGTTTTTCGCCCAGGGATACGCGACGGCAAGAGACCGCCTCTGGCAGATGGAGTTTCAGACCGCCGCGACCGCCGGGCGCCTGGCGGAAATCCTGGGACCCGGCGCACTGGAGCGCGACCGGCATCAGAGACGCGCGGGGCTCGTATACGGCGCCGAAAACACGCTCAGGGAAATCATGGCCGAACCCCGGACAAGGCGCTCCGTCACGGCGTTCACGGAGGGCGTCAACGCGTACATCGACGGCCTGCGCCCAAGAGACTTCCCCGTCGAATACAAACTTCTGGGTTACAACCCGGAACCCTGGACGCCGTTGAAGTGTGCGATCCTGATCAAGTCCATGGCCTGGATGCTGAGCGGCCGGAATTCGGACCTCAGGATGACCCACACCCTCAACCGATTCGGAGAGGCCGTTGTGAGAGACCTGTTCGCGTCGGACGTGGTGGGCGACGATACGGTGGTACCTGCGGGAACCCCCTGGAATTTCCAACCGCGCAGAGTCATCCGGCCGGATGTGCCGTTCGAGCGAGGGTCGTACGGCGCGGATACCGGGGCGGCCAACGGCAGCAACAATTGGGCGGTATCGGGCGCCAGAACAAAAAGCGGGTATCCCATACTCGCGAACGACCCTCACCTCGGGCTCTCGCTCCCGTCGCTGTGGTACGAGATTCAACTCGTCAGCCCCACGGTCAACGTGTACGGCGTTTCGCTACCTGGAGGTCCGGGTGTCGTCATCGGTTTCAACCGCAATATCGCCTGGGGATTCACCAATGCCGGAGCGGATGTATCTGACTGGTACGAGATCAGATTCCGGGACGAAACACGCCGGGAGTACCTCCACGACGGCACGTGGCGCCCCGTCGAAATGGCGGTCGAAGAATTCAGGGTCCGGGACGAGGAGACCTTTATGGACACCGTTCGCTACACCCATCACGGACCCATCGTGCGGGATTCACGCGATACGCCATCCGACTCTAGGATACCCGAACTCCACGCGCTCAGGTGGGTGGGCCACGACGGCAGCAACGAATGGCTCACCGTTCATCGACTGAATAGTGCGGGCAACTACGACGAATTCGTCGATGCAATCGTCCACCTGAGCGCGCCGGCCCAGAACTTCGCGTATGCCGACGTTGAGGGAAACATCGCGATCTGGCACAACGGCAAATTTCCGGCAAAATGGGAGGGCCAGGGCGTTTTCATTTCCGATGGCACGGATCCACTCCACGACTGGCAGGACTGGATACCGCACGCCCACAAGCCACATATCAGGAATCCCGCCCGCGGATTTGTGAGTTCCGCCAACCAGCTCCCCGCGGACACGAACTATCCGTATTGGCTGAAACCGGGCTATTCGTCGCCTATGCGCGGGCGGCGAATCAACGAACGTTTGGCCGAAATGACGGAAATCACGCCCGATGACTTCCGCGCCCTTCAACTCGACACGCAGAATCTGCACGCCCGGTCGGTTCTGCCCGTTTTATTGACGTTCATCGAACCAGGATCTCTCAAACCCGACGAAGCGGCCATCTACCAGGTACTCAAGAACTGGGATTATTTCGCCGACGCAAAGAAGATCGCGCCAACAATATTCAACACCTGGTGGGGCAAGCTTTACCGGGCAATCTGGATCGATGAATTCGGCGGACCGGGGCCGGGTCTGCAGCTCCCGTCCAGCGATCGTACGGTTGAGATGATTCTCGGTGAGCCCAACGCCGCGTGGTATGACAACGTGCGAACGGAACCTGTCGAGACGCTCGCAGAGCTCGCCCGCAGCACGTTTGCGTCGACGTGTGCTGAGTTAACTGGAAAGCTGGGACCCGTAAGCGACGCCTGGAAGTGGGGGCGCTACAAGGGAGCTGAAGTCAGGCATCTGCTGAGGATTCCCGAATTCTCGCGCATGAACCTGTTCGTTGGCGGAGGCCGCGACATCGTCAACGCATCGAACCGCGGCCACGGACCGTGCTGGCGGATGGTTGTCGAAATGGGCCCTGAGGTGAGGGCGTGGGGGATCTACCCGGGCGGGCAATCCGGCAACCCGGGCAGCCCCCACTACGACTCATTTGTGGATACATGGGTGCGGGGAGAACTGGACGAACTGCTGTTCATGCAGACGCCGGACGAAGGCGAAGGACGTATCGTGGAACGACTGACGCTGGTCGGAAAACCGTGAGACGTAAGACGGTAGACGGTAGAAGACGTCCTTGCCCGATTGATTCTACCTTAATGCCTCTGGCAAGATGTGAAACCACACGGGGCACACAATATCTCACGTCTCCCGTCTCCCCTCTACCCTCTCACCGCTTTTATATGATTTCAACCGCTCTATACGTCCTGATTCTCGGCCTGATTGCCGGCCTGACGCTGCCATGGTGGGGAATCGGCGTCGCGGCGTTCGCGGCGGGATTCTGGAAAGCGCCGTCGGCGTGGAAAGCGCTGGGCGCCGGTTTCGGCGGCGCCGGCATCCTCTGGCTTGCCTCGGCCGGCTATGTCCATCTTCAATCCGGCGGCATTCTCACCGTGAAGATCGCGGGTATCGCCAGTTTCTCGCATCCGTCGGCGCTGGTAGCGCTCACGGCGTTGATCGGCGGCCTTGTCGCGGCGCTCGCCGCGGTGGCGGGATTTCATTTGAGATCACTGCTGAGCAAATCGTGACGGCGGCGCCAAAAAAGGCGGGCGACCACAAGGGTCACCCCTACAATTGTACCTTCCGCGGACTTCGACAAACTGACATCGCCGCTGGTTAGCTGACGGCTGACCCAATACTCGCAGGTGGCGGAGAATTCAGGGAACTGCGGATTCTGGTTCTTGATCTTTCGCTCTTAGCTGATGGCTGAAGGCTGACAGCTAACAGCTGTAATTCAAAGTTTGATATTGACAAAGCTTGCGAGAAAATCTATCTTCTTCATCTTCAGCGTGATACGCGAACCTGACCACCCGAACGCGGATGGAAAGCACCAGCGCCGATGCCGGAACGCACATTGTTGATTATCAAACCCGACGCGGTTTCAAAGAACGCTATCGGCGCCATTCTCAAACGCGTGGAAGACAGAGGGTTCAGGATCCGGAACCTGAAATCGACGAGGTTCACGTACGAGGGCGCGACCCGGTTCTACGCCGTTCACGAGGGACAGCCCTTTTTTGACGGCCTGATCGATTTCATGACGTCCGGCCCGGTGGTGCCGGTCGCGCTGGAGCGGAAAAACGCTGTCCTGCTCCTTCGGGAGATTGTGGGCGTCACCGATTCGGCCGCGGCCGCCAGGGGCACCATTCGCAGGGACTTCGGAACGAACGTACAGCGAAACGCCGTACACGCATCGGATTCAGTCGAAACCGCCGACGACGAAATCGCGTTCTTCTTCGGAGCAATTGAATAGGTACGGCACCTTGAAATCCGATCGGATCCTTTGAATGATCGTCGCGCTCAACGAACTCGAGGACGGCAAGGCCAGTCTCGACTGGGAGGAGACACCCGACGAACTGCATATTCAGGACGAGCACCTGCAATTCGTCGGCCCCATCAAGACGCGCATCGAATTCGTCAAGATGGGCGAGTCCATTTCGGCAAGCGGCGAGACGCACGCCGACCTTCGTCTCGAGTGCGTGCGGTGCCTGGAACCCGTCTCGTTCTCACTGGCGTGCGACTTCAGGTTCGTGTTTCAGAAGACCCGGCCGGAAGCCATGAAGGACGATGAAGACGAAACGCTCATCTTTCTGGATGAGTCCGGAGACAAGGTGGACCTTGGCGAGGAGATCAAGGACTATATCCTGCTTGAGATGCCGCTGAATCCCCTGTGCAAGTCGTCCTGCGAGGGGCTCTGTCCGACATGCGGCGAAAACCTCAACCTTACGCAGTGTAACTGCACGTCAACCCGAATTGATCCCCGTTGGGAGGCCCTGAGGGCACTCAAGGAACAATCCTGAAGGAGCAAATTGAAATGGCGCACCCCAAACGCAGAAGTTCCAATTCCAGGACCGGTAAACGGCGCGCGCACTGGAAGCTGAGGAGACCCGCGTTCTCCGCCTGTCCCAACTGCGGGCAGCCGCGCAGACCTCACCGGGTCTGCGCCAACTGCGGACAATACAACGGCCGCGAAGTCACCGAAGGCGAAAGCGTCTGATTGCCGGCCCCGGCCGCGCCACCCGTCCGTCATTCCCTGAATCGTCACCCTTGCCTATGAATAAAAAAGTCAATGCTGCCGTCACCGGCGTCTCCCGCTTTCTCCCCGAACGCCGGCTGACGAATGCCGACCTTGAAGAAATGGTAGATACCACGGACGAATGGATTCGAACACGGACGGGTATCGTAGAACGCCGCATCCTCGACGACGGCCTGGGCGCTTCACATATGGCCGCCGGGGCGATGGAGGCGCTGCTCGAACAGAAGGACCTGGATGCAAATGAAATCGACCTGATCATCGTCGCGACGGTTACACCGGACATGGTTTATCCCGCCACCGCGTGTCTGGTGCAGCACGAGGTGGGGGCCGAAAACGCGTGGGGGTTCGACCTTTCCGCCGCCTGCTGCGGGTTCCTGTACGCCTTGATCGTCGGCGGTCAGTTCGTCGAAAGCGGAGCACACCGCAAGGTGGTTGTCATCGGCTCCGACAAGATGAGTTCGGTCGTCGACTACACGAACCGGGAAACCTGCGTCCTGTTCGGAGACGGGGCGGGGGCCGTCCTCCTGGAACCCGACGATTCGGGGTCCGGCATCAGGGACTTTATTCTGAACGTGGACGGGTCGGGCGGCCAATACCTCTGCCAGCCGGCCGGCGGCAGCCTTCGTCCGGCCAGCCACGAAACGGTGGACAAAAAGATGCACTACGTTCACCAGGACGGTCCACGCGTTCTCAAGTTCGCCAGCAGCAGCATGGCCTCGGTATCGGCCGATCTGCTGAAGCGGAACGGGCTCAGCGGCGACGATATCGCCCTTCTCGTGCCCCACCAGGCAAATAAACGAATCATCGATGCCACGGCCCGCCGGATGAAGCTTGCGCCGGAACGCGTCCTTGTCAACATCGATCGTTATGCGAACACCACCTGCGGCACCATCCCCATCGCCCTTTCCGAAGCGGTTGAACAGAACCGTATCAAACAGGGCGACTATATTGTACTGGCCAGCGCCGGGGCCGGGTACACATGGGGCAGCGCCCTCGTGAAATGGGCTTATTGATGCTGTTATTCCTGAGCCGGCGGCCGGAAGCCACGCGAAGACACGTTTTCGGGCCATTATGTCCTTAGCCTTTCTATTCCCCGGCCAGGGCGCGCAATACGTGGGGATGGCCAGCGATCTTTACAGTGCCTCCCCGATCGCCCAGTACGTGTTCAATCTGACGGACCGGATCTCCGAGACGGGGCTGAAGACATTCTGTTTCGACGGTCCGGAAGAATCCCTGAAACAAACGGCCATCACACAGCCGGCCATCTTCGCGCACAGCATCTCGGTATTCGAAATCCTGAAGGACCGGGGCATCCACCCCGATTTCGTAGCGGGACACAGCGTGGGCGAATTGGCGGCGCTGGTCGCCGCCGGTGTGATGTCTCTGGAAGACGGCGTCCGGATCGTCGGGATCCGGGGGCGGGCCATGCATGCCGCGGGAAAGATGCACCCCGGCACCATGGCGGCCATCATCGGTCAGAGCGACAGCGCGGTCGTGGATCTTTGCAACATGCAGGGTCCCAATGTCGTGGTCGTGCCCGCCAACTTCAACTGCCCCGGCCAGGTCGTCATTTCGGGCGAGCCGACCGCCGTGAAACGGACGATGCAGAAGGCGTCGGACGAAGGCGCCCGACGGGTCGTGGAACTCCAGGTCAGCGGCGCTTTTCACTCGGGACTCATGCAATCCGCCCTGGGTACGCTGGAGGGCGCCCTCGCGAACGTGCCATTCTCACCGGCGCGCATCCCCGTTGTGCCGAATACGACGGCCGAACCCACGACCGATCCGGACTTGCTCAAAGACCTTCTGATCAGACAGGTGATTTCGCCCGTCCGATGGACGGAGTCCATGACGCGGCTGGTTTCGGAAGGCGTGGACCGGGCGATTGAAGCCGGGCCGGGAAAAACGCTGAAGGCACTGATGCGACGCATCGACAAGCGCGTCGCCGTTTCGTCGGTCGGAACCCTTCACGACCTGGAAGGTCTTACGATATGAATCGGCTGAAGGACAGGACCGCAATCGTCACCGGCGGATCACGCGGGATCGGCGAAGCCATCGCCAACCGGCTGGCGGACGAAGGCGCCAGGGTGGCGGTCTGCGCCAGCCGGAGCCTCGACCGCGCGCAGGCTGTCGCGGAAGGCATCGAAGGGCGGGGCGGCAGCGCGCTCGCCCTGCAGGCGGATGTTGCGAACCCGGCCGACGTCAAAGCCCTTTTCAAGGCCGTTCTGGATCGCTGGGGCGCCCTGGACATTCTGGTCAACAATGCCGGAATTGCCCGCGACGGCCTGTTGATGCGACTCAAACCCGGCGACTGGGACGCGGTTCTCGACGTCAATCTGAAGGGGGCGTTCCTGTGCATGCAGGCGGCGGTGAGGCCGATGATGAGGGCCCGGTCCGGACGAATCATCAATATCTCGTCCGTAACGGGACTGATGGGCAACCCCGGACAGGCCGGTTACACGGCGGCGAAGTCCGGACTCATCGGCCTGACGAAGACGGCCGCGAAAGAACTGGCAAGCAGGGGAATTACGGCCAACGTGATCGCGCCTGGATATATTCCTACCGAAATGACGGAAAAACTCCCTGAAAATCTGAAAGAAAAGATCCTTGAACAGGTTCCGCTGGGAACGCCGGGAAAACCCGAAGATATCGCGGCCGCGGTCGCATTTCTGGCATCGAGCGACGCGGCATACGTCACGGGGCAGGTCCTGGTGGTGGACGGCGGGATGGTAATGTAGGACAAACGTGAACCGTCTGGTAACAGTCGTGAACGGAAGGTCGTGCCGTTGCAGAGCGGGGGCCGCCGTTCGCCACAAAGGAGGGAGATCATTGCCATGGCCGAAGATATTCAGCAGAAAGTCGTCGATCTTATCGTAGACCAGTTGGGCGTTGACGCCGACAGCGTCACCCCGGAAGCCCATTTCATAGATGATCTGGGCGCGGATTCACTCGATACGGTGGAACTTGTGATGGCCTTCGAAGAGGAATTCGATATGGAAGTCCCGGATGAAGACGCCGAGAAGCTGGAAACCGTAAGCGACGTCACGGATTATCTGAAACAACGCCTCAACGAATAGCCCGCCGCTCCGATGGCTGCCGGGTCGCGTTGCGACAGCAATCGGATTCTCCATGACTCCGCGCCGACGCCAACATTGAAATTGAGAGAAGGTACCCTTGAACGGAATCCGAAGGGTTGTGGTGACAGGCCTCGGCGTACTCGCGCCGAACGGACTGAACACCGACGCCTACTGGGATGCGCTGCTTAACGGAGAAAGCGGCGTCGATCGCATCAGACGTTTCGATCCGGACGGTTTCCGGGTCACGTTCGCTGCCGAATTGAAGGACTTCGACCCGAACCGGTTCGGCCTCGACCGGAGACTGGTTCGGCGGAACGATCTGTGCACCCAGTACGCCATCTGCTGCGCACAAATGGCCGTGACGGACGCGGACCTGGACGTGGACGCCGTGAACCCCGACCGTATGGGCGTGGTCATCGGTTCCGGCATCGGCGGCATCTGGACCTTCGAAGAACAGCATACCGTCCTCATGGAAAAAGGCGCGCGACGGATCAGCCCCTTTTTCATTCCCATGATGATTCCCGACATGACTTCCGGTCAGGTTTCCATCCTGCTGGGCGCGCGAGGGCCGAACTACACGACGGTATCGGCGTGTTCCTCCGCGGCGCACGCCATCGGAAGCGCATTCAGGGAGATCCGGCACAACGAGGCCGACGCCATGGTCACCGGCGGCGCCGAAGCGGCCGTAAGCGCGATGTCGGTGGGCGGCTTCGCTTCCATGAAGGCGCTGTCCACGCGCAACGAGGATCCGCAGGCGGCCAGCCGGCCCTTCGACATGGAACGCGACGGATTCGTGCTCGGTGAGGGTGCGGGCGCGGTCATACTGGAAGAACTGGAACACGCGCGTGGGCGGGGGGCGCGGATCTACGCGGAGATCGCCGGCGCGGGGTTCACTGCGGACGCGTATCACGTGACCGATATGGCGCCGGGCGGCGAGGGCGGAGCCAGGGCGATGAAAATCGCGTTGGACCAGGCCGGACTGAACCCGGAAGACGTGGATTACATCAATGCCCACGGCACCTCCACCCCGATCGGCGACCGAACCGAAACCGCGGCCATCAAATCGGTCCTGGGCGATCATGCGAAGCACGCCGCGGTCAGTTCCACCAAATCCATGACGGGCCACCTGCTGGGCGCTTCCGGCGCAATCGAGAGCATCGCCTGCCTCCTGGCCATCCATCGAGGCCGGGTGCCTCCCACGATCAACTACGAATATCCGGATCCGGAGTGCGACCTCGACTACGTGCCGAACGCGGCCCGTGAAATGCCGGTCAGGGTGGCCATGAACAACTCCTTCGGCTTCGGGGGGCACAACGCGGTGCTCGCCATGCGCAAATACGACGGCCGGTGAACCTCAACTGCGGGAATTTGGAAGGGTCGCCAGGCGACCGGATCGGCGGCCGCGCAAGCGCCTGGAGGTTGACGCCTATCGGACTTGCCACCATTCGACATACGATTACGCGTTGGCTCACGCGCGACCGGGAAGTGCATTCCCCGGAAAAACTCCAGGAAAGGCTCGGCTATCGTTTCTCGGATCCCGATCTCCTGGTCCAGGCGATCAAACACCGCTCCTACGCCTATTCGATGGACGAAGGAAGCATCGCTTCGAACGAACGCCTGGAGTTTCTGGGCGACGCCGTATTGGACCTGCTGGTAACCGAAAACCTGTATCGTAAATTTCAGAACAAACGCGAAGGCGATCTCACACAGATCAAATCCGTACTCGTAAGCAAGGTCATTCTTGCGCAACGGGGCCGGGCAATCGGACTCGGTCACCACATCCTGCTCAGCAAGGAAGAGGACCTCGCGGGAGGGCGCGACAGGACCTCGATCATCGGGGATGCGTTTGAATCCATTCTCGGCGCGATCTATCTCGACGGCGGCCTGAAGGCCGCGGATGCCTTCGTACAACGCCACCTCTTGTGCAACATAGAGGGGATTGTCGCCAACAACAGCCACCTCAATTTCAAAAGCGCCCTTCTGGAGCATACGCAGGGCGAAGGCCGGGGCCACCCCCGTTATATGGTCAGCTCGGAAGACGGGCCGGACCACCACAAGATGTTCAGTGTCGAGGTGCTGATCGGCGGTGAACGCATGGGCTTCGGAAAGGGCCGCAGCAAGAAGGAAGCACAACAGATGGCGGCGAAAGAGGCATTGGAGAAGCTGGGAGTTTCGTGAGACATGCTTGACACCAGATCGCGTCCATGGCGTTTCCTGAACACCGGATCGGGAAACGCCTTTTTCAATATGGCCGCGGATGAGGCCATTGTTCGCGGCGTCGCGGGCGACGGCTCGCCGCCCACGGTCCGGACGTTCGGTTGGAAGCCGCCCGCCGTATCATTCGGCTATGCCCAGAGGGTCGGCCGCGAAGTCGATGCGGATCGATGCCGAAATCGCGGAATCCACCTCGTACGCCGACCGAGCGGCGGACGCGCCGTACTCCACTGGAACGAACTCACCTACAGCGTACTGTGCCGGGCCGACGACCCGCTGTTGGGCGGGTCCATTCAGGAGTCGTACCGGAAGATCAGCGCCTGCCTGGTTGCGGGGCTGAGACTCCTCGGCGTCGCGGCCGAGTTCGAGCCCCGCCGATCTCCCGCCACGTCGCCGCGGGGCGAAGGACTGACGTCCCCCTGCTTCTCAAGTACCACGCAGTACGAGGTGACGCTCGACGGCAGGAAGATCATCGGCAGCGCCCAGCGGCGCCTCGGCGACGTGCTCCTTCAGCACGGTTCGCTGCTGCTGGGCCCGGAACACAAGCGACTCATCGATCTGATGCCGGACCGCGGTCAACCCCTGAAAGAACGCTTCCGGCGGGAATTGGACCGACACACCATCTCACTGGCGGAAGCCGGTCGACCCGCAGGATTCAACGCGGTCGCATGCGCCCTGCGCGAAGGCTTCGAGATGACCCTGGGCATCGCACTGACTGAATCCTGCCTGACCGCGGAGGAAAAGGTCGACGCGGAGCACCTCGTCGAAACAAAGTACGGAACGGACGCCTGGAACCTGGGCGACGGGACACGGGAACCCCGGATCGTCCGGCGAATTATCTGAGAAACTGTTTCGGCAGAGGATCCCCCGCCGGCGTGCCTCAAGCAGGCCGGCCCACCGTCCTCAATATCCTCGATTTCCTGCGCGCATGGACAGAACGGGAACCCCTTCAACCGCCACCGAACTCCGCTGGACCGTCCATCCCCTCCGGCATGAGCCGCCCGTAAAGACGGCCCTGCTCGTCCTGATCATACTCGGGGTGCCGGTGCTCGTGGCCCTCGCCTTCGAAACGCCCGCGTTCGGTTTCCTGGCGGCCGTACTGCTTACGGCCTCGATGTCCCGCTACTTTGCTCCCACGCGATACGCACTCCTCCAGGAGCACGTCCTGATCGCCCACCTGGGCGCGCGGCGGACAACTCCCTGGGGTCGTATCCGCCGGCATGCGGTCCTGCCGGACGGCGTCTTCCTAAGCCCTTTCGTCCGCCCGCACCGGCTCGATCCGTTTCGGGGCTGTTTCCTGCGGTATCGCGACAATCGCGACGAGGTCATCGCCTATGTCGAAGCCCGCCTCGCGGATGCAGCGCCTTAGAACCTGGTTCGATCACGCTTTCGCCGTCGACCCGCCGGATGACCGCATCACGGCGGAAGAACGTGCGCTGGCGGCGAAAATGGCGGCGTTCGTGGTTCGCCGGCAAATGACCACACCCGCCCTGATGGTACTCGAAGCCGGCAAGCCGTTCAACTTTATAGGCAGTCAGTTTTTGACTTTTCTTTCGCCCTTTGTCAACCTTATCTTCTCAGGCGTGGAATACAATCGATTCGTGCGTTTTCTGGAGAAGCGCCGGAGTGTGCAGACGCTGATCGACTCTCTGGTGGAGGCGGACAACCGACTGAATGGATAAGCCGGACGTCATCATCGCCACGGACTGCGGCAGCACGACCACCAAGGCCATCCTTATAGAAAAAGAGGGAGAGTGCTACCGGCAGACCTGCCGCGGCGAGGCGCCTACAACGGTCGAAGCTCCGTTCGAAGACGTCACCAGGGGCGTCCTCAACGCCATACAGGAGGTTGAAGAACTCTCCGGTCGCGTCATCCTGGAAGGCGAACGCATCGTCACGCCCGCAAATGGCCGCCGCGGCGTCGACATCTATGTGTCCACGAGCAGCGCCGGAGGCGGCCTCCAGATGATGGTGGGCGGGGTTGTCCAGGCGATGACGGGGGAAAGCGCCCAGCGTGCGGCCCTTGGCGCGGGCGCCATCGTGATGGACGTCCTCGCGTCCAACGACGGCCGCCTGCCCCACCAGAAGATCGAACGCATCCGCCATTTGCGACCGGACATGGTGCTTCTGTCGGGGGGAACGGACGGCGGCACCGTAAGCCACGTTGTGGAACTCGCCGAGTTCATCGCAGCGGCAGACCCCAGGCCGCGGTTCGGCGCCGGTTTCCGGCTTCCCGTGATCTTTGCCGGAAACAAGGACGCGAGAGAAAACGTCCGCGAGGTCCTGGGCGACAAAACCGCGCTGAAAACCACGGACAACATCCGCCCCCTGCTGGAACGCGAAAACCTCGGGCCGGCGCGACAGGTAATCCACGACCTCTTCCTTGAACACGTGATGGCGCAGGCGCCCGGGTACAGGAAGCTGATGGAATGGACGGGCGCGCCCATCATGCCCACACCCGGAGCGGTCGGCCTGTTGATCGAGACGGTCGCCCGCCGTCGGAACATCAACGTCGTCGGCGTGGACATCGGCGGGGCGACCACGGACGTCTTCAGTGTATTTGACGGGACGTTCAACCGGACCGTAAGCGCCAACCTGGGAATGTCGTACAGCATCTCCAACGTGCTGGCCGAGGCCGGTCTGGCGAACGTGATGCGCTGGGTGCCGTTTGAAATCGACGAGGCCGACCTCAGGGACCGCGTCAAGAACAAGATGATCCGCCCAACGACCGTCCCCCAGACCCTGGAGGAACTGCAACTCGAGCAGGCCATCGCACGTGAGGCGTTGCGCCTCGCGTTCGACCAGCACCGCGCCCTGGCCGTGGGCCTCAAGGGCGTGCAGACGGAACGCACCCTTTCCGACGCGTTCGACCAGTCCGGCGCGGGCGAAAGCCTGATTCACATGCCGGACCTGGACCTCCTGGTGGGCAGCGGCGGCGTTCTCTCTCACGCGCCCCGGCGGGCGCAGTCCGCGGCCATGCTGATCGACGCGTTCCAGCCTCAGGGATTTACCCGGCTGGCGGTCGACAGCATCTTCATGATGCCTCACCTGGGTGTGCTCACAAGCGTCAACGAGCAGGCCGCCGCCGAGGTATTCGAACGGGACTGCCTGGTGGATCTGGGAACGTGCGTTGCGCCGTCCGGCGACGGCAAACCCGGTGAAGTCTGCGCCACGTATGAAATCGCCCGGGCCGGCGGCGCCGGATCCGGCGACCTGAACGTCGGCGCCATCCACATGTTGGACGTGGGCCCCGGTCAGGAGGCAGACGTCAGCCTGCATCCCGAGTCGGGCTGGGACGCCGGCGCCGGACCCGGTCAGACGATTCGCCGGACGGTCAAGGGCGGCGTGGCCGGCCTGATACTGGACGGCCGCGGCCGACCGCTTCCATTTCCGGACGCGGATCCGGTCGAGCGGGTTGCCGCCTGGAACCGGGCGTTGGACCTTTACCCTCATTAACGGGCGTCACAAGGAGGCAAACGATGGGACCCTGGCGCGGATTGGCAATCTTCGGCATGTGTTTTTTCTTTGCGGCCCCCTGCAACGGCGAAACGCCCTGGCAGCGGGTTCAGAAAACGCTGATGGATACAAGGAAGGACCCGGCGATCGTACTGGACGGCACGGAGAGAGTGGCTGCGATGTATTCCGGCGACGACAAGCCTCAATTCGGCGACTGGATGGTTCGCCACTTTCTTTCAGACCCGGAGAATTTCAACCCTTACGTCTCCAACGACTCAGGCGCTTCCACGGTACACCAGTACATCTTCGAGTCGCTGCTGGACATCGAGGACGAATCGCCTTACAATCTCAGAGGATTGGTCGCGAAAGGGCCCCCGGCGGTATCGGAAGACAAGCTCATCTACACGTTCGACCTTCGCGAGGACGTCCACTTCGCAGACGGCAAGCCGCTCTCGGCGGACGACGTCCTCTTCAGCATCAAGGTCATCAAGAACCCGAAAGTTCTGGCGGCTTCGCTTCGAAACTATTTCGCGGCTATCAGCGACGTTGAACAGGAGGGCAAATACAGAATCAGTTTCGTCTGCCGGGAACCCTATTTCAGAAACAATATCTCCCTGGGCAGCATGGAGATTCTTGCCAAGCACTTCTACGACCCCGACGGCCTGATGGATCCCGTCGACATCGGAAGTCTCATCGACGGTTCCTGGGAAAGCGGCCCCCACGCGGAGCGAGTACAGCAGTTCGCCGAGAAATTCAACACCGGATTCCACCGGAAGATGCTCGGTTCCGGGCCGTACCTCGTGGCAGACTGGGACGAAGACGTGGTCACCGGGCAAAAGGTGATACTGACACGCAATCCCAACTACTGGGGAGGGGACCGGACCGATCTGATGCCCAAGGGCTACGTGGAAAAGATCGTCTTCAAGATCGTGAATGATCAGGAGGCCGCGTTTATCGAGCTCACGAACGGCAATATCGACTTTTTCGGGCTCAGGCCCCTTCAGTTCAAGGACAAGAGCTGGTCTCCGGATTTTATCAGGCGATTCAAGAAAAGCGTAATCTATTCTTCGGGGTACGTGTACATCGGCTGGAACAACGCGCACCCCATCTTTCGCGACAAGCGCGTGCGCAGAGCGATGACGTATCTCACCGACCGTGAGAGCATGGTGGTGAACCTCATGTTCGGTCTGGCGGAAGCCGTTGAGAGCCCCATCCACAAATTCCGGCCCGAATACAACCACAGCCTGGAGCCCCATGCCTACGATCCCGACAGAGCGCTTGACCTTCTGGAGGAGGCCGGCTGGGCCGACAGCGACAACGACGGCATCCTGGACAAGGTCATCGACGGCAGGAAACGCCCCTTCAAATTTGAATTTCTCGTCAATTCGGGGAACCAGCTCCGCAAAGACATCGCCCTCGCGCTGCAATACGAACTGCAGGACATCGGAATCGCCTGCGAGGTACGGGAACTGGACTGGACCATCTTCCTGGACCGGGTCGTTCGAAAAAAGGATTTTGCCGCGTGTACGCTGGGGTGGACCGGAAGCCTGCGTACGCCGCCGGATTCCTATCAGATCTGGCACTCCTCGCAGTCCGAGGGGCAGGGGTCGAACTACATCGGCTTCAAGAACGAGGAGGTCGACCGCATCCTGGAATCCTACCGCAGGGAGTTCGATATGGACAAGCGAATTCAGCTTTACCGGCGATTCCAGGAAATCCTGCACGACGAGCAACCGTATACGTTTCTGTGGAAGTCCCGCAACGCCTTTTCGTACAGCAGGCGTTTTGCGGGTGACAACTGGTATGCCATTGGCGCGAATACCCAGGAATGGTGGGTAGGCGCCTCGAACCGGTTGTACCAATAAGGTTGGGGCAGGGGAGACGACCGGATCCTGTTGCAATCGCGAATGAACAGACGTCGGCACGGAGAGGCCTGAAGGCAGATGATCCAGTACATCCTGCAGCGCAGCCTGCTGATGATCCCGACCATGATCGGCATCACCCTGATCTCCTTCCTGGTGATGCATCTCGCTCCCGGCGACCCGGTCGACTTCTTTCTCGGCGGCATGGCGGGGGAGGAGGGCATTTCTACGGATCGGCAGTCCGATTTCGAAAAAACGCGCGAGGACCTTCGCCGACAACTCGGCCTCGACATGCCGCTGCACGTTCAGTACCTGAACTGGCTGTCGAGCCTGGTTCTTCACGTGGAGCCGCTCAGCAACTTCGAACGCATGGGCCGCCGCGTCGACGTCTATCTCTCGAAACTGGACACCTCGGAAAGAAGCGAGTTGGCCTCACTGGAATACGAGGCGCGTAAAGCCCGGTTCCTTCGCAGTTTCGAGGAACGTCACCCGGACGAGGCAAAGGCGCTCGTCCTTTCCTCTTTCTGGGAGAGCAAGACCGTCAAACTCGAGAACAACTACGAGTATACCGGCGCCGGCCTGCTGCTCTTCCATCTCTTCGACCGGCGCTTTGTCACACTCAATTTCGGACGTTCCTTCAAAGACCAGCAGCCGGTCATCTCCCATATCCTCGCGCGCGTGCCCATCACCATCGAAATCAACGTCATCAGCCTGATCATCGCGTATGTCATCGGTCTTCCGCTCGGTATCTGGCTGGCCGTGAAACAGGACACCCGGACCGACCGCACGCTCACAACCGGAACCTTCATCCTGTGGTCCATGCCTTCATTCTGGGTTGGCATGCTTCTGATTGTCTTTTTCTGCAACAAGGATTTTCTGTACTGGTTTCCCGCCTCGGGCATCCAGTCTCTGGACGCCTCATCCGACTGGGGCTTCTGGCGCCTGCTGACGGACCACGCCCACCACCTGGCCATGCCGGTACTGGCCTCCAGCTACGCCAGCTTCGCCGGCCTTTCCCGATTCATGCGCACCAGCATGCTGGAAAACCTCAGGCTGGACTACGTACGCACCGCCAGGGCGAAGGGGCTGCCTGAAAAGGTCGTGGTTCTGAGGCACGTCTTCCGCAACTCACTGATCCCCATCGTGACGATCCTCGCGAATCTGCTTCCGGCCATCATCGCCGGCTCGGTCTTTATCGAGACCATTTTCACCATTCCGGGCCTCGGATATCTGGGCGTGCAATCCGTACTCGTACGCGACTATCCGATGGTCATGGCCATTCTGACCATCGGTTCGTTCCTTTCGTTGCTTGGCATTCTGCTTGCGGACATCCTCCTGAAAGTTGTGGATCCGCGCATCGAATTTTCCCGCCTTCAGGGATAGACCCATGGAAACCGCTGCATCCGGCGAAATCGCCGAAGCCGACGCCGCATCGACTGAATCCGGGGCTGAACAGGAGAGCCAGACCTATTCGAAGCTGGTCTGGCGTCAGTTCAGGAAGAACCGTCCGGCCCTTTTCAGCCTGGCGGCGATCGGCGTTCTCGCGTTCACGGCGGTTTTCGCGGACTTCCTGGCGGGAAACAAACCGTACTATATGAAGTACAGGGGCAAGACCTATTTCCCCGCCTTTCGCCAGTACGCCGTCTATCTCGGGCTGGCCGACTGGCCGGCGCCGCTCAGAAGAAGGAAGAACTTCAAACGCCTGAGATCCGAATCGGCAATATTCCCGCCCGTTCCCTACGGTCCCAGCGACGTCCGTCTCGCAGACAAATACATGCCGCCGGGCGCGGCGCATTTCCTGGGTACGGATCGGCTGGGCCGGGACGTACTCTCGGGGCTGATCCACGGAACCCGATACGCGCTCACCATCGGACTGGTCTCCGTGGCGATCTCAATGATCATCGGCGTTGCCCTCGGCGCGCTGGCCGGCTACTTCGGGGGTTGGACCGATCTGATTCTCTCCCGTGTGTTCGAGCTCTGGGCCGCCATCCCCGCCCTCTTTCTGATCATCACGGTCGCCGCGTTTTTCCCCCCCAGCCTCTTCTTCGTGATGATTATTCTCGGCTTTACGGGTTGGGTGGGGATCGCGAGGCTCACCCGGTCGCAGTTTCTGCAGGTAAGGAGCTACGACTTTGTTTCCGCGGCCAAGAGCCTGGGATATTCCAGCGGCCGGATCATGTTCATCCATATTCTGCCAAACGCGATTGCGCCCGTACTGATTCCGGCGGCGTTCGGCGTTGCGGGCGCCATCCTGGCCGAATCCGGCCTCAGCTTTCTGGGCATCGGGGTACCTGCCGAGGCCATCACCTGGGGCGCGATTCTCGCCGGCGCCCGGAACAATATTTCGGCGTGGTGGCTGGTGATCGTACCCGGGTTCGCGATCTTTATCACCGTCACCCTGTACAATCTGCTCGGCGACGGCCTGCGAGACGCCCTGGATCCGAAGATGAAAGTCTGACCCATGGCGCATACGTACACACCCGGACTGCGGGTCACCCGCAGGGCAACCATACGAAAGAGACGGCAGCTCCCGCTCACCGGTGAGGTGCTGGTTTCAGAGGGAGAATCCGTGCAGCGCGACCGGGTGGTCGCCCGGACCGAACTGCCCGGAGACGTGACCACCCTGAACCTGGTCAACAGGCTGGGCGTCACCCCCGACGAACTTCCCGCCTTCATGCTCAAGAACGAGGGTGAGCCGGTCGAATCCGGGGAACCTCTCGCCGAGACCCGGCCGTTCATCAGGTGGTTCAAGACCACGGTTGAGTCTCCGGTCACCGGCACCGTGGAGAGCATTTCGCCGGTCACCGGCCAGGTGATTCTGCGGGGTCCGCCCCGTCCCGTACAGGTGAAAGCCTACGTGGACGGCGTCGTTGTGGAAACCATTCCGGGCGAAGGGGTGGTCGTCGAAACCGTGGGCGCCTTTCTTCAGGGCATTTTCGGAATCGGCGGCGAGAGCTGGGGTGCGATCCATACGCTCGCCGCAACCCCCGGCGAGCGGCTTCCGGAAGACCGGATCGACGCCTCGTGTACCGGAAAGATCCTCATCGCCGGCGGCCTGGTCACCCTGGACCTGATCCGGAAAGCCCGGGAAATCGGCGCGGCAGGTCTCATTGGCGGGGGCATCCGCGACCACGACCTGCGGAGCCTGCTGGGTTACGACCTCGGCGTGGCCATTACCGGCGCCGAGGAAATCGGCCTTACGGTGGTGGTCACGGAAGGATTCGGCGACATCGCCATGGCGCGAAAGACATTCGACATTCTGAATGAAAGAAACGGAGACGAAGCCTCGATATCCGGGGCAACCCAGATCCGGGCGGGCGTGCTTCGTCCCGAGATCATCGTCCCGGACACGGGCCGCTCAACCGTCGCCGAGGCATCCGTGGCGCGGGAAGGCCTTTCCGTTGGAGATCCGATCCGTACGATACGCGCGCCGTATTTCGGAAAAACCGGTGTCGTCACTTCACTGCCTTCCGAACTGGCGGCCGTGGAATCGGAAATCAGGGTACGCGTGCTGGAAGTTCAGCTCGAAGACGGACAACGCGCCGTGATACCCCGCGCAAACGCCGAAAGGATCGAATCGTAATGCATATGGCGCATCTAATGTTCCTTCTCGCTCTTGTCATCGCCGCCGCACCGGCAGGCGCAGCCGAAACGGCGCCGGCCGGCGTCCGGGCATTCGACACGCCCAACGACCAGGGGCGCAGCATCACGCTCACGTGGCCGCGTCGCGAGGTCCTGCCGGACAGCGCGCGCTACCGCATCGATGTCTCCGAACGGGCGGAGGGCCCGTTTTATCACGTTGCGGAACTGGACCCGAAGACGACGCCGACGATGGCCGACGAGCCCGCCACGTTCGGATCGGACGATGACAACCGGAATCGTCACTTCGCCCTCATCGAGTCCTACCGGGATCCTGAAGGACAGGACCGGACCAGGATCGAGAACGGCAAGGCGTATTTCATTCGCATCGGAGTCCACGGCGGGGGCTACACCGTTGTCGAGGCCCGGGCCCGCGGCAATTATTTCAATTCGACAAAAACCGGAAATCTCGCGTTGGCCGCGCTCTTCTCGATTCTGATCCTCGTCTACATCCGACTCGCCCGGCGGAAGAACCTCTATATCCGCCGGCTGGCCGGCCTGGACGCACTGGACGAAGCCCTTGGCAGGGCAACCGAAATGGGAAAGCCGGTGCTTTTCGTACACGGTCTGCAGGACATGGGCAGCCCCTCCACCATCGCCGCCGTGAATATACTCGGGCAGGTGGCGAAACGAACCGCGGAGTACGATACCCAGCTCAAGGTGGGTAACCGGGACCCGATCGTCATGTCCGTAAGCCAGGAGGTGGTGAAGGAGTCCTGCATCGAGGCCGGACGGCCGGACGCGTTCAACCCGGACAATGTCTTTCTGGCGGCCGCGGACCAGTTCAGCTATGCGGCCGCGCTGGAGGGCCTGATGGTGCGGGAGAAGCCGGCTGCCAATCTCCTGATGGGTTATTTCTACGCCGAATCCCTGCTCCTGGCGGAAACCGGCTCCACAACCGGCGCCATTCAGATCGCCGCAACCGATGCCTATACGCAGCTTCCGTTCTTCATCACGACCTGCGACTACACGCTGATGGGGGAGGAACTCTACGCCGCCAGCGCCTATCTCTCGAGAGACCCAAAGCTTCTGGGAAGCCTGAAGGGACAGGACCTCGGGAAGGGAATCATCATTCTGATGCTGATGCTCGGTTCGATACTGGCCGGGTTCGGCCTCTGGCCGTTGCTGAGCTGACGACGAGGGCAAGGCATCCACGTTCACGTATTCCGGAGAAAACCGAATGTATTTCCTGCAGCGCACCCTGCCGTTGCTCGTGGCTTTCGCAGCCGGTGTCATCGGTATCTTCACCTACTATATCCCGGTTGCCCAACCGGTTGAGATCACAACCTCAACCTGGTACCGGATCATCGCCGCCTTCGCCCTGTTTCTGGGCATCCACAGCCTGCTGCAGATGCACTGGCACCGGATCAGACGCAAACAGGCCGGATGGGCGTTCAGCGCCGTGGTGTACATCGGATTCATCGTCACGATCGCACTGGCCGTCTACAACAACGGAAGTGGGCCGCTTCAACCGCTCGCGCCGGGAGACGGTCTGGATCTGAACTGGATGTATACGCACATCCACGTGGCCGGCGGCGCCACCATGTTCTCTCTGCTTGCCTTCTTTATCGCTTCAGCCGCCTACCGCACCTTCCGGGCCCGGTCGGCCGAAGCCGTTGTGCTCCTTGTTGCCGCCCTGCTGGTCATGCTCGGCCGGGTGCCCATCGGCGCGCTCATCTCGGAACACCTGCCCGAGGTGTCCCAGTGGCTGATGGCCACTCCCAACCTGGCCGCACGGCGCGGTATCCTGCTGGGCGTGAGCCTCGGCGCGATCGCCACGGCCCTGCGCATCATCTTCGGCATCGAACGATCCTATCTCGGAGAGGAAGGACAATGATCGAACGCCTTCTGAATATCGACCGGCGCATCGTCTACCTGGCCGTCTTTCTCGCCGTATGCATCCCTCTGCTCATCGGCTTCGAACTGCCCATCAAGGCCACGCCCAACGTGCGCGCGGTCTACGATTCGATAGAAAGCCTTTCCGGAGATCCCGATGCCGTCGTGCTCATCTCCTTCGACTACGGACCCAGTTCGCAGCCGGAACTCCAGCCCATGGCCCTGGCCATTCTTCGCCACTGCTTCAGCCGGAACATCCGGGTGGTGGGCGTGACGCTCATCACCGAAGCCGTGGGGCTCGCCATGCAGGCGTTTGAGACGGCGGGGGAGGAATACGGACGCGTGAACGGAACGGACTATGCGTTCCTCGGGTTCAAGGCCGGCGGCCCGATCCTGATCCTGAATATGGGCCAGGACCTGCAGGGCGCGTTTCCCGAAGACATCCGGGGCGTCGCCACCTCTGAAATGTCTCTCACCCGCAATCTGCAGTCGCTGAAAGACTTCGATTACGTGATCGATCTGGCTGCCGGCTTTCCCGGCGTCGACGAATGGATCGCGTACGGGCAGGAACGATACCGGTTCCCCCTGGGGGCCGGATGTACCGCCGTGATGGCGCCTGATTTCTTCCCCTTCCTTCAGTCCCGGCAGCTCGACGGCCTCATCGGCGGGCTCGCCGGCGCCGCGGAATACGAAGCCCTGGTGGGCAAGAGAGCGCTGGCGGTCAGCGGCATGCGTCCGCAATCCGTCGCACATCTGGTCATCATCGGGTTCATCCTGCTGGGAAACGTCGTCTACTTTCTGCACCGAAGCGCCGTTCGTAAAGGAACAGCGGCATGAATAGAGAAAACATCGTCTTCCCGGTCTTCATTCTGCTCTTTGCGGTCGTAAACGGGTATCTGCTGGCCACCGGCGACCTTCAGGCGAACTGGTCGGGGTTCGGAATTATCCTCGCCGCCGGGATCACGCTCGCGCTGTACAGCTTCCTCTACAGGGACAATCCGCTCTTCAAGCTGGCCGAGCACCTCTACGTGGGCGTTGTTGCCGCATACGAACTGGCGCTGGTCTGGTACCAGAGCATCCTGGTGGACGTGGTGAATCCTCTCTTCCGTCCACCGGCCGACACGGGCGTCAGATGGCTGGTGCTCGTTCCGGCATGTCTCGGTCTCTTTCTGATGACCCGCTTTTTCGGCCGAGGGGTGTGGCTCAGCCGCATCTCCTTCGCTTTCTTCGTGGGGCTCGGCGCGGGCCTGGCCATCCCCCGCCGCGTGGCCTCCTTCATCATCGAACAGATCGAACCCACAATAAGCCCGTTTTCCCAGGCGTCGGCGGACTTCGGATGGGCCGTACTGAATCCTGCGATCATCCTGATCGGCGTCGTGAGCGTCCTCATCTACTTTTACTTTTCCGTCGAACATAAAGGAGTTGTGGGCGGCATCTCCAGGGTGGGCATCTACTTCCTGATGGTTTCGTTCGGCGCTTCGTTCGGTTATACCGTCATGGCGCGTATTTCCCTGCTCATCGGCCGCGTGGATTTCCTGCTCGAAGACTGGCTGCATCTGAACCCGCCGCTCTTCTGACCCGGCGGAGCGACTGCCTATCGAGTCATGATGTTGTTTTCGAGCCCACGCGCCCGCCCGGTTCGCGGCGCATTCGCAACAGGCGCAGGTTCAATATAGGTTCGGCCTTATGTCGGAGCCCCTTCTGACCGTCCAAGAGCTGAAGACGTACTTCCATACGGATGGCGGCATCGCCAAAGCCGTGGATGGCGTCTCCTTTACTCTGGACAAGGGTGAAACACTGGGTCTGGTGGGAGAATCCGGGTGCGGAAAGAGCGTAACATCGTTGTCCGTCATGCGTCTGATACCGGAACCGCCGGGTGAAATCGTCGATGGCGAGATCCGATTCAACGGACGGAATCTGCTGAATCTGGATGAAGCCGCTTTCCAGGGTGTCAGGGGCAACGACATCGCGATGATCTTCCAGGAGCCGATGACCAGCCTCAACCCTGTGTTTACCTGCGGAGACCAGATTGACGAAGCCGTAATGCTCCACCAGCGCCTCGCCAGAGACGCCGCCCGGGCCAAAACCGTGGACATGCTCAACCTGGTGGGCATTCCGGATCCGGAACATCGGGCGAACGAGTACCCTCACCAGCTCTCCGGCGGCATGCGCCAGCGGGTGATGATTGCCATGGCCCTTTCCTGCAATCCGGAACTGCTGATCGCCGACGAGCCCACCACGGCGCTGGACGTGACCATTCAGGCACAGATTCTGGAGCTTCTGGACCGGCTTCAGAGGGAATTGGGGATGGCCGTCCTGATGATCACCCACGACCTGGGAGTCATCGCGGAAGTCGCGGACCGCGTGGCGGTCATGTACGCCGGGAAGATCGTGGAGACCGGAACGGTTGACGAGATCTTCGCGAGCCCTCAGCACCCCTACACGAGGGGCTTGCTGGAATCCATACCCACGCTCAACGAAGAGAAGAACCGGCTGTCCGTGATTCCGGGCACGGTGCCCGACGCGACCCGTTTTCCCTCCGGATGCCGGTTTGCGCCCCGGTGTTCCCTGGCGGAAGACGTGTGTGTAACGGACGAACCGCGCCTGGAACCGACCGCCGGCAGCCGCCACGTGGCCTGCTGGATGGTCGAAGATTACCCCTCTCCCGTGACGCGATCGGATTGACATGTCAAAGCCTCTGCTCGAAGTCCACGGCCTCAAGAAGCACTTCCCGATAACCCGCGGGGTTTTTTCCCGGACCGTCGGCTACGTCAAGGCCGTCGACGGCGTCTCCTTTTCGGTTCAACGGGGGGAGACCCTGGGTCTGGTGGGGGAATCCGGATGCGGCAAAACGACGGCGGGGAGGACCATTTTGCGGCTCATCGAGGCCACGGAGGGGCGCGTGCTGTTTAACGGCGCCGACGTCTTCGGTTTGAACCGGACGGAGCTTCGCGGCGTACGGCGCCGGATGCAGATCATATTCCAGGACCCATACAGCTCGCTGAATCCCCGTATGACCGTCGGGGGGATGCTGGCCGAAGCGCTGAAAATCCACAAACTTACCGATGGGAGCGATACGCGGGAGCGGGTGGCCGAACTCCTGGACACGGTGGGCCTCCGCCCGGACCATGCCCGCCGGTATCCGCACGAATTCAGCGGCGGGCAGCGTCAGCGAATCGGCATTTCCCGCGCTCTGGCCGTGAATCCGGAATTCATCGTCGCGGATGAACCCGTTTCGGCCCTGGATGTGTCGATCCAGGCCCAGATCATCAATTTGCTACAGGATCTTCAGGTCCGGTTCGGCCTCACCTTCCTCTTTGTTGCGCACGACCTGAGCGTTGTCAAACATATCTCCAACCGTATCGCGGTGATGTACCTGGGGCGCATCGTGGAAATCGCGGAGAGCCACACCCTGTGCGACGCTCCGCAGCACCCATATACCCGCGCCCTCCTTTCGGCCGTCCCCGTACCGGACCCGCGCATCAGGAAGCAGCGCACAGTGCTGACCGGGGACGTCCCCAGCCCCGCCAACGTCCCTCACGGCTGTCCCTTTCATCCGCGCTGCCCGGAACGGGAAGACGCATGTACGAGAGTCGTTCCGGAACTGCTCGAAATCGGCGGGAACCACAGCGTCGCGTGTATTCTGCGGACCGGGCAACACCTCCCGGCGGACTGAAATTGGAACCGTTCGTTGTCTTGGGAGGTCTAATTGTATACTTTTATAGCCGACCGGCGCGGAGGCGCGTCGCGCAACGTCCCGTCGGCCGTCCAATCCACCCCAATCCATCCATTGAAGTCCAGGAGAAGCACGTGAACCGATCCACGATCCTGTCCATCGGCCTCTTCACCGCAGTTCTGATCACGTTTTCGTCCGGCGCGACGATCCCGTCAGACGCCCAGCAGATTCCCAGGAAGTACAAATTCGGTCCCACGGTAGACATTGCCGACGTCCCGTTGAACCGCACCATGCCCGATTACACCTGGGATCGGCACGAGCGTCATTTCTTTCCTGCCCTGCTCGGCCTCCACGTGCCGGGCGCACGGGCAATCCGCACGAAGTATTTCGCCATCTACTACGCGGAAGCGGAAAACACGGCCCGCCGCATCGCCGAAATTGCGGACGACACCTTCGAGAAGATATCCCGTCACTACCCGGGTTCCATAGATCGCTACGCCCCGGTTCACGTGGTCGTTTCCGACATCGACATTCTGGGAAACGCCTACTCGGCCTACCTGGGAAATCTGATATTCTTCGGGGCCACACCCGCCAACTGGGACTCTCGAGGCACTCACGACTGGGTGCTCGACGTGTTCACCCACGAACTCACCCACCACATCACGCTCAAATCTTCTCACAACAGCATGCCCTTTGTCTTCGGCCTGCTCGGCAGCAGCCGCTCCAACCAGAATCCGGACTTCGGCTTCTTTCTCCCGCTCTACCACTCCGCGATGCCGAACTGGTACGCGGAAGGGATCGCCCAGTTTGAGTCCAAAAAGTACGGGGGAGACCTCTGGGACACCCACCGGGACATGATCCTGCGGATGGCGACGCTCGAAGACGACCTGCTTTCCTATACGAACATGGGCGTGTTCGGCAAGGACGGATTCAAATCGGAACAGGTCTACAACCAGGGCTATGCCTTCCTGAATTACCTGGCCGAGACCTACGGCCAGGACTCGGTGCGGGCGATGTCCAGGCACCGGCCGATTGTCAACTTCAAATCCGCGGTCAAGAAAAGCACCGGCAGATCCGCTCCTGAACTCTACGACGAATGGACGGCACATCTCGATCGCAAATATGGCGAACTCGCGGACTCCATCCGCGCATCAGGAGAGCGGGAGGGCGAACTGCTCTCGGACCGGGGAGACGTGGAACACTTCCCCACCTACTCGCCCGACGGCACGAAAATGGCGTTCATCAGCAACGAGGGAAGCGACTACGCCATCATGGAGATGCTCGTGATGGATCTGACCACGCGAAAGCTGACAAAGGTGGCCAGAAGCCGGAAATACGGGAAATACGTTAACCTTCCCTTTTCATGGATGCCCGACGGCAACGCCCTGGTGTACAGTAAATCCGTCGGGGGCAACTGGGACATCTTCATCTACGATCTCATCACGCGCAAGGAGCGGCGCGTCACCGTCGGCCTGCGGGGAAGAGACCCGGCCGTGTCTCCCGACGGGACGAAAATCGCCTTCGTGGGCAATCGGGACGGGACCTCCAACCTGGGCATCGTAAACATCGATGGCACGGAGGTCCGCTATCTGACCAACAACAACAACGGCACGCAATATTACACGCCCCGGTGGTCGGAAGACGGAAACAGACTCCTTTTCAGCATTTTCCGGGGGGAAGATCGGGACATTGCCGTCATCAGCGCGGATGCCACGCCGCGGCCGAAGAAAACCGACAAGAAGAAGACCGAAAAGCAGGAGTTGGCCGAGCGTATCGCCGAAAGGAAGAAAGCCGAAACCGGGATGGACAGCGTCCAGGCGGAGGCCGACAGCCTCGCGCTGGCTGAAGCCGCGAGCCGAGACAGCATGGTCGCCTTCCCCGACAGCCTGGCCTACGCCAACAACGCGGGCTTCGAGGTAATCATCAACACCGGAGCCGATGAACGTGACGCGGTCTGGCTTCCCGGCGGCGGCGGTATCGTGTACGCCTCCGACCGGACCGGCATCTTCAACATCTACGCCCTCGACCTCACCACGGGAAGGCAGGAACAGCTCTCCAACGTCATCGGAGGCGCTTTTTCGCCCTCGGTTTCGCCCGGTGGCGACGAAATCCTCTACTCGGGATACCATGCCGCGAATTACAACATCTACCGCATCCGGAAGTCCGGCGCCGTGGCGGCCGCGCCGGCCGATTCCCTGGTGCGGGACTACAGCAGCATCTACAAGGGCAAGAAAATCGGCGACCTGTTCAATACCGGCAGGTATGCTCCACGCCTGTCTTCCATCGGCGTCGTGCCCATTCTGGTGCTGGGACCGACCTTTATCGGCAACCGGTTCGGCCTGGATCAGCTGAGCGTGGGCGCCGAAGCCGCGTGGGGCGACCTCCTGGGAAGCGACAATATCTACACCGGGTTTACGGTTGGCAAGAACCTGAAAAAGGGCGTGGACCTGAACTCCAATTTCTCCGCGTTCTATACGAGGGGCCTGCCGGCGGTTCACACCGAAGACCGGACGTACGCGCCCAGGATTTTCGTCGGCGCCAGCCAGCAGACCATCAACAGCCAGATCGACCGGGGCATCGTGGATGCCCGCCGGGACACCACGTCGGGCACGCTGCAGATCGTGATTGACGATACACTCCGGCTGGTGCCCGGGGTCACCAGTTTCACCAACCTCTCGCTCACCCAGGAAGACAAGTACAAGAACCTGTTCAATGATTTCGTGGTGGGCATTGAAACCAGCATCGGCAGGCGGCAGGTGGTTTCGATGACGTACGGCCGCAGGCGGTACAAGGAGAGCGCCCATATACATCAGGTCATCCTGGACAGCACGAGGCTGGTCCAGAACAGAAGCGGCGTCATTACCGACATCACCGACCAGATACCCGGCCTGGGCGAAGACGAGGTCGTTTTCGACGATTTCCTGTATCGTGATCTCAGCTTTTTCAGGAGCAACGACCTCACGGTCGGCTGGCGATATTTCAATTTCCAGCCGGCAAAGGATATGTTCGTGAACCCGTCCCGCGGCAGGGCGATTACTCTAAGGTACCGGCGCATCAACGCCTCTGTTACCGACTCTCTGTTTCGGTCCCAGTTGAACCAGGACGGCGTTGCGGCCCCGACCTACATGTCGGATCCGACGAAGTTGGGCATTAATGAGTACGTCGTGTCCTGGAATGAATTCATCGGCCTCGGCGGCCGATCGACGCTTGCCCTCCAGGCGTTCCTCGCATACAAGGACAAACCGATCAAGGACGTACAGGAGAACACCTCATCGGCCGAAGGCGTGTTCTACTATCCTCTGCGGTATTATCTGGGCGGGATCGGCACCCTCAGAGGGTATCCGTATTTCTCCACGTCCGGGGGCAAAGCCCTGCTCGCGAGGGCCAGCCTGACCTTTCCTATCTTCAAAAATGCCGCGAAGGAACTTCCGCCTTACTTCTTCGATAAAGTCTACGGCACGTTCTTCGTCGAAACCGGCGCCACGGGCAATTTCGAGAGCCTGCGGGCCCTGCTCGATTCAGACGACAGGTTCAAACGATCGGCCTTCCTGACCGACTGGGGCTTCGAACTCCGCATGCAGATGTTCACGCACTACCGGATTCCCCTCTACGGTTATTTCCAGATTGCCTTCCCCACCCGCGACAGCATCCAGGGCCAGGACATCGACAACAACCGCATCTACTTCGGCCTGACGATCTGAAAGCTGCATTGCGGAGGCCGGTACTGATCCACCGGAATTCCGATCCCGGTCTTCCAACCTCCGAACCCTCCCGCCTATGCGTCCACTCATTCAATCCCTGCGGCCGCACCAATGGATCAAGAGCGTGTTCGTGCTGGCCCCGCTGGTCTTCTCGGAACACTTGCTCGACGGGCGCTACCTGCTTCTCAGCGGGGTCGCGTTCGTCCTCTTCTGCTTCATGTCGAGCGCGGTTTACCTTCTGAACGACGTCCGGGACGTCGAATCCGACCGCCGGCACCCCGAAAAACGCAACCGGCCGGTTGCATCGGGAAGGCTGGGCCTCACCGCAGCGGCTGCCGCCTCCATTGCAATCGCGCTTCTGGTGCTTCCTCCTGCCTTTCTGTTGAGCATCCCCTTCGGGTGTATTCTCCTCGCTTACGGGCTGATGAACGTCGCCTATTCGCTCTACCTGAAACATATCGTGATCCTTGACGTGATGATCATCGCCTCGGGATATCTGTTCCGGGCCATCGCCGGCGCGCTGGTCATCAGCGTGGAGATCTCTTCGTGGCTGATTCTATGCACCGTCCTCCTGGCGCTCTTTATGGGATTTGTCAAACGCCGGCAGGAACTGATCCTCCTGGAAGCCGGCGCGGCCGGACATCGCCGCATTCTGGATGAATATACGCCGCGGTTCCTGGACCAGATGATCGCCGTGGTCACAGCGGGCGCACTCGTTTCGTACGCGCTGTATACCATGTCACCCGACGTCGTCCAGAAACTCGGAACACCGCATCTAAACCTCACCATACCCTTCGTGATCTACGGACTGCTGCGCTACCTCTATCTGGTGTACGCCAGGAACGAGGGCGGCAATCCGTCCTCAACCATCCTGGGCGATCCGTCGCTGCTGATCAACGGCGGCCTCTGGTTTCTCGCCGTTTTCGCCCTGCTCTATTTCAAATAAGCCGGTCCGGTCGACCGTTACGGGTCTCACCCCATCACCGCCACCGTTCGAAGGCACTCATTATGCAGAGCCGGGTTGCCGTCCTGAAAACCAGGCCTGACACGGTCTTGAGAGACTATCACCGGCTGATGAACCTTGCCGGGTACCAGGACGTATTGGACAGGAAGATCGACACGGCCCTGAAGGTGAATATTTCCTGGCATTTCTTTTATCCCGGAAGTTCCACGACGCCGTGGCAGCTCGAAGGTGTGATCCGCGCCATGGCGAGGGACGGATATCGCAAAGACCTGATCCACGCCTGCCACAACCGGACGGTCGTCATCGACGCCCGCCTGGGCGAGAGAGAGAACAAGCAGGTCCACGTTGTCAATGCCCACGGCCTTCGGAATATCCACCTCTACGAAGGCGAGGAATGGGTCCACGTCCGCGACGCGGTAGGCGATCTCGCCGACGGTTTCATGTGCCTGAACCAGGTCTATCCCGACGGCTTTCACATTCCCCGGCGCCTGATCGGCGAGAACATCATCCACCTGCCCACCGTCAAGACCCACGTGTTTACCACCACAACCGGGGCCATGAAGAACGCCTTCGGCGGTCTCCTCAACGAACGGCGCCACTGGACCCATCCGGTCATCCACGAGACCCTGGTGGATCTGCTGACGATCCAGAAGAAAATCCATCCCGGCGTATTCGCGGTCATGGACGGCACCTTCGCGGGTGACGGACCCGGCCCGCGGTGTATGATTCCGTACACCAAAAATGTCATCCTGGCGAGCGCGGACCAGGTGGCCATCGATGCGGTGGCGGCGAGGATGATGGGAATGGATCCGCTTTCAATCAAGTACATCCGCCTCGCGCACGACCGCGGCCTGGGTTGCGGCGACCCGCGCGAGATCCGGATTGCGGGGGATACGGCCGCGGCAGAAGAAAACTGGCACTTCGCCGGTCCCTTCCGAAGAATGACATTCGCGTCGCGAATGCAGCACAAGATCTATTGGGGACCGCTCAAAAAGCCCGTCGAGTGGTCTCTCAAGACCTTCCTCGCACCCTGGTCGTACCTGGCCAGCGTTCTCTACCACGACACCTTCTGGTATCCGTTTCTCGCCAGGAAACGAATGCGGAAAGTTCTGGATAGCGACTGGGGCCGCCTTTTCAGGAATTGGGAGGGCCTTGCGCCCACGCAAGACGGATTCGACGCCGTGGGAGAAGCCGCCGCCGAGATCCGACGGACGGGATTCAACGCCTTCAGGCGTTCCCTCGGCATCCTTGTCTCCTGTATTCGGGAAGCCCCGGAATTCCTCACGCTGAGAAAGCGCCAGATCCAGCAGAAGTAACGCATCATACACGATCCATGCCTGCTCCTTCCGCCGAATCGACGCTCGAGGCCATCAGGCGCATCGCTGCCGCCGCCGTTCCCGGCGGGTCCACGGTAGAAGAACTCCGGCCCGTCCCCGGTCATCCGAACGTCTGGAAGATCGTCCTGGGCAACGGTTCGTTCCTCGTTGCCAAACACCACGTTTTCGCTCCCCTCGCACGCGGGAAACCCCATGACCTGCTGGCCGTCGAACAGCTCGTCCACGCGCGCCTGTCCGGGGCCCCGGTTCCCCAGCTCTATGCCGCGGACAGCGACCACGACCTGGTCTTCTTCGAATGGTGCGGCGACCAGACGTTCGACGACGTCTGCCAGGAGGGCGGCGCGGGAGCTTACGGCCGTCTTGCCGTTGAGGGCTTCTGCCGGATTCAATCCGTCCTTCATGCGCACAGCGACGTTTTCGCGCCGCGGACCTTTCCGGGTTGCCACCCGAAGGATCTTGTCCGTACCTGGCGCAAAGCCACCCGACCTCTTGCGCGGGGCCTCCCACAGCTCATCGAACAGCTCTCGCAGTCTGCCATCTGCAAGCCTTTGCCATCAATCACGGATGGGCTATCCGATCTTCTACGGTTTCTCGAACAGGCCTCGCCGCTGCCCGGCCCGACCGACTACCACGCCCGCAACATCGTCATCAACGAGCCATCTCTCCGTTTCATCGAATTCTCCAAAATCGGATGGGACTGGCCCGAACGCCGGCTGACCCAGTACACGACCTCCCACGGCGCAGGACGACCGGATGGCCGGACCCTCAGCGCGCTCACGCCCGCCCTGACCGCGCGATATGCCGCCCTTGCGTCGGAATACCGCGCAGAGTCCCAGACGGAGATCACGGCCCTGCTGGATGGACACCATTTCATCTTCCACCTCCTTGCCGCGCAGTCCCTGCTGGATGCCCTGCCCGACCCGCGTCATCCGCTCCTCAGCAGGTGGCGGAACCCGAAGGCGCGCCTGGCGCAGCTTCGACAGATCCTCGTGACGCCCCTCAGCGCCGACCGTCGCACCGCGGAGCTCCGATCCATGTTCGAACGATGAAGTAACTTCGACTGTTGCCCTCGGTAACCCGGCTCACCAGACAGGAAAACTCCTTCGCCGCACCTGCCGGTCAACCGGGGCGGACAGCTCCGCGGTCCTGCAAAACCGTTGACAACCCCCCGGAATTGGCCTATCGTAAATTCCGCGTTCCAGGACCACGCCGGTTTCCTTTTCCAGCCAACCCACTCACGACCATGTGTGCTTTTCTGCCGCCAGGTAAACTCCCGCTGGACCTGCTTTCCGGCCTGCTGCGCGAATGCCGCGTCGACGACGAGCGCGTTCTCGTGGGTCCGGAGGTGGGGGAGGACGCCGCGGTCATTGACTTCGGCGAGACCTGCCTCGTGGTGAAAACCGATCCGATCACCTTCGCCACCGACGAAATCGGCCGATATGCAGTCCACGTCAACGCCAACGACGTCGCCACGATGGGGGCGGTCCCCCGCTGGTTCCTGGCCACGCTGCTTCTGCCTGAAAGCCGGACGGACGAGGCCCTCATCCGGTCCGTCTTCGAATCGCTCCGGCGCGCTGCCGGCGAGATCGGCGTTTCGCTATGCGGCGGCCACACGGAAATCACCGCGGGACTGGACCGGCCGATCGTCGTCGGCCAGATGCTGGGCGAAGTGCGGCGCGAAGACCTGGTCCGATCGAGCGGACTCCAGGCGGGCGACAGCGTTCTGCTGACCAAAGGGTTGGGAATCGAAGCCACCGCCATCCTGGCCAGAGAGAAAGCCGTCGAGTTGCGCGACCGGGGATTCGATCCGGACATGCTGGACGCCGCATGCAAATACCTGCACGATCCGGGTATCAGCATTATCAGAGAGGCGCGAATCGCGTGCGAAACCGCCCCGGTGCACGCGATGCACGACCCCACCGAAGGCGGCGTTGCCACGGCGCTGCGTGAACTCGCGGCCGCCTCGAACTGCGGACTTTCAGTGGACGGCGAGGCGCTCTTCGCCTCCGAAGAAACGCGTCTGCTGTGCGACGCTTTCCAGCTGGACCCGCTGGGCGTCATCTCCTCCGGCGCGCTGTTGATCGGCCTGGCGCCGGGAGATGCCGAGCCGGTCCGCGACGCCATCCGAAACGCCGGCATTCCCTGCGAGATCGTCGGGCGCGCCGAATCGCCCGATTTCGGACTCAGACTCCGGGTAGACGGCGTCTGGGAGGACCTGCCCGAATTCGATCGGGATGAAATCGGAAAGATTTTTTGACCCCTCGGACCTACCCCCTATCCCCCTTCCTGAAGGAAGGGGGGAACTGTCATCGCTTGATGGAAGCCTGGTTTTCTCCCCCTTTCCTTTAGGAGAGGGGGTTGGGGGGAGAGGTCTGCGGCCGTAATGGTCCTGCCACTTCACGGCGCGGGTGTCGACTGCTTCGGCATTTGCTTCATGCTGACGGCTGATTGCCGGCTTGTTTTTCTTTGTGTCTTTGTGTCTTCGTGTGAGCTGATTGTCGTTTTTGATCTTTGCTGACGGCTGAACGCCGACCGCTAATAGCTGCTTTTTGCTGCTCTTGGCTTTTCCCTTTGTGTCTTCGTGTCTTCGTGTGAGCTGATTGTCGCTCTTGCTTCATGCTGACGGCTGAACGCTGACAGCTGATAGCTGCCTTTTCCTGACCGCTGAATCTGCTTGTCCACACTTGACGTAACGCCTAAATTACGTGAGGACAGTTCCTGTTTCTACCGTACTTCAAGGAGCACGCATTGTGACGGAACAAGACAGCTTCACCTTTCATTCGCCCACCCGGCTTCTCGTGGGCCGTGGCAGCGTGTCTGAAATCCCGCGGATTCTATCCGGCCGGCACGAGAAAAAAGCCCTCGTCGTTACCGACAAGGGCCTGGTCAAAGCCGGCGTGGCACAGCAGACCACCGGTGTCCTGGAGGACGCCGGAGTCCCCTTCGTGGTTTACGACGGTGTGGAAGAAAACCCGCCGGTACACGTCATTCAGGCCTGTTTCGATCTGTACGAGTCACAGGGCTGCGACTGGCTGCTGGCCATTGGCGGGGGGTCTTCGATGGATACGGCCAAATGCGCCGGCGTCCTCGCATCCAACGGCGGCAGAATTGAGGACCACTTCGGTCTGTTGCAGGGGCGGAAACGCGTGCCCTTTCTGCTGTGTGTGCCCACGACCTACGGCACGGCCAGCGAAGTCACCCCGTTCGCCGTCGTGACGGACAACAACCACTTCAAGGCGACGGTAGGCGGTCCCCACGTGATTCCTGACGTAGGCATACTCGACTCGAATGCGGCCGTCGCCCTGCCCATGCCCATTGCCGCCGCCACCGGGATGGACGCGCTCACCCACGCCGTGGAATCCTACGTGGCGCTGGCCTCCAACCCCATATCCGACGGCCTGGCGCTCCACGCCATCCGGCTGATTGCGGAAAACCTCCGGCAGGCCGCCGCCAGCCACCACAACTACGAAGCCACCGAACAGATGCTTCTGGCGAGCAATATGGCCGGCATCGCCTTCTCGCAGACGCGTCTTGGCAACGTGCACGCGATGTCCCACGCCGTGGGCGGCCATTACGGCGTCCCTCACGGCGTCGCCAACGCCATCCTGCTCACCCGGGTGATGGACTTCAACAAAGTCGCGTGTCCCGAACGATTCGCCGACGTCGCGGCTGCACTTGGCGAAGACATCGACGGCCTTTCGCCCATGGAGGCCGCCGACGTTGCCGTGGAAGCCGTGAAAACGCTGTCGGCGGAAGTCGGCATCCCTGAAACCCTTACCGACGCCGGCGTCGTCCCCGAAGGGATTCCCGTACTTGCGGAAGACGCGATGAAGAGCGGAAATATTCAGATCAACCCGCGTTACACCACCCTTAAGGACATCATTGCGCTGTACGAAGCCGCCATGTGAATCTCCGTCGAACCGAATTGTCGGTGGCAACGCCAACGACGCGATCTCCTGTTGTCTTACGACCTCTACCTCCGGAGGCCCCAAATGCAATATCCCCACATGTTCCGGCTCCGCCAGCGGTTCGACGCGCCGCGCGTGGACGACATACCGGGAGACACGCGCCGTGAAATCCGAAACCTCAACCCCGGTGACACCATCAGGCCCGGGCACACCGTCGCAATCGCCGCGGGGTCTCGCGGCATCGCGAACCTCGACACGGTCATTGCGACGATCGTCGAAGAGATGGTCGCGCTGGGCGCCAGGCCCTTCATCGTTCCCGCGATGGGCAGCCACGGCGGCGGCACGGCCGAAGGCCAGGCCGGGATCCTGGCTGAATACGGCATTACCGAAGAAACGGTCGGCGCGCCCGTAAAATCCTCGATGGACGTTGTCGAGATCGACGTCACCGATTTCGGCATGCCGGTCTATTTCGACAAATGCGCCTCCGAGGCTGACCACGTGGTCGTCGTCAACCGCGTAAAGCCCCACACGGGTTTCGTCGGCGAGATCGAAAGCGGCCTGATGAAGATGATGCTCATCGGCCTGGGCAAGCACAAGGGCGCAACGATCTACCACCGCGCCATCATCCATCACTCGTTCGACAAGATCGTTCGCGTTGTGGGCAAGTCCGTCCGTGAAAAAATGCCCGTTACATTCGGCGTCGCCCTGCTCGAAAACGGCTATGACGAAACCGCGCAGATCGCCGCCGTTCCCGCCGCCGAATTCGAAAGCGCCGAGAAGGCGCTACTGGTCAAGGCCAAGGCCTGGTGTCCCCGCCTGCCCTTCGACGACGTGGACCTGCTGATCATCGACGAGATGGGAAAGGACATCAGCGGCTCCGGCATCGACACCAATGTGGTGGGGCGCAAGCGCAACGAACGCCGCGCGGAGGACGGCGACACGCCTCGCGTGCTTCGCATCTTCGTCCGGGACCTCACGGAAAAGACCCATGGCAACGCGGTGGGCGTCGGCATGGCCGAATTCACCACGGACCGGCTGGTGGAGAAAATCGACCACTACGCGACGAATATCAACGCGATTACCGGGCAGCATCCGCCCGCCGCCTCCATCCCCATGCACTTTCCCACCGACGAGGAAGTCCTGCAGATCGGGCTGGAATCCATCGGGCTCATCGAGCCGTGCGACGCCAAAGTGCTCTGGATCAGGAATACCCTCGACCTAGGTGAAGTCGAAGCCTCCACCGCCTACCTGGACATGGCCGAAATGCGCGACAACCTGGACATCCTGGTCGGCCCCCGCCAGCTCGAACTCGGCCCCGACCGCAACCTTCCGCCCATCGACGTCTTCGCGCGCAAAGCGCCGGAAATGGTCCCCGCGGATTGAGGGTGTAACCCCTTCAACTCATAAGCCGGAACTTACATGGATGCACAGGATGGACAGGATGAAAACCGAAGAGCGAGAGAAAAGCACGAGAGAACGAGAAACCGACAAACGGCAGTAAATCGACTCATATAGACCGCAAATCGTCACTCCGGCCACCCAGAAAACCCAATGTTACGCTGGCCGGCCCGATTCCGGACGCTTCAAGGTTTTCGTTGTATTCTCCGCTTACATTATTGAAAATCAACCGGTTTTCACGGATAATTCAGGTCAAAAGCAAATGGCAATGGGTTGGCCGAGCCCATTGACCAGTGCATTTGTATGGGCCCGTACCAGGTGGGGTTGGATTTGCATTCGCCTGGTGATACCGCGATCAGGAAGCGTCGCGCGGCAGTAAAGGCAGGATCATGAGAAACACATTGGATTGGCGCGAATATATCACGGTGGATCCGGAAATATGCCACGGAAAGGCTTGCATCGCCGGCACGCGAGTCCTGGTGACCACGATTCTTGACAATCTTGCTTCCGGTCTGGACCCCGACGAGATTACGAAGAGCTATCCGTCGGTCTCACGCGAAGCCGTCCAGGCGGCGATCGCCTATGCCGCCGCTTTGGCAAATGAACGGGTGGTTACTTTGGGAAAATAGGGAATGCGATTCAAGCTTGACGAGAATCTGCCCATTGAATTGGCGGAAGCTTTTCGCGAGGCAGGTCTCGACGCTGTTACAGTACTTGATCAGGATCTCGGTGGCGCTCGGGATCCTGATCTTGCGTCAACCTGTTTGCGCGAGGGTAGGGCTATCGTCACGTTTGATACTGATTTTGCGAATATCCGGACTTACCCTCCAAGCGCATATCCCGGGTTGGTCGTATTGCGGCTGGCTAGCCAGGCGCGCGTGCATGTATTGGAGATCGGAAGACGTTTGCTCAACGCAATGTCCGGCACTGCACTCGAGGGTCAACTCTGGATCGTAGAAGAATCCCGTATTCGAGTCCGTCGATGAATCAAGGCCATCAATCATTCCGTCACTCGAATCCTTGATCTCGGCGAACATTCACGAAATCCTTATCACCCCACGAAAAATGAGCCCGTAATGCTGCCTATACATCCCTGAAGAGTAACTGTCTAATGTTTGGATGGCGGCGAACGCACGCTGAGCAATCAGACATCGATATCGGTGTTTACATCGCGGAATGGAGCGATTTACAAATCGAACTTGGCAGAGTAGGTCGTGACGAAGGCGGTCGAAGACCGCGAAGGGTGCGGCGTTTCTGCTGAACAGTGAGTTCACCGTGGCGCGGCGAGACGATCATCGAATCGCATCTTTCGGCAGGTGGTTACGTAACAGTGGACGTAGGTGGGTTCGACCGAATTCCTGCTTTTATTGCTTGACTGTATCGTATTATATGGCTAATATGGGAATTATGAAAACAACGATTGACATTCAAGACGAACTGCTGGCGAGAGCAAAACTGTACGCGAGGAAGTCGGGGCGGACATTACGCGCTTTGGTAGAAGAGGGACTGAGAGAGGTACTCGCAGGACCGAAGCATCGAACTCAATACCGGCTTCCTGATTTAAGTACGGGCAATCCGAGTTCCTCCGATCCGTTAGAATCCTACTCGTGGCAGGATCTGCGCGAAATCATCTATGGAGACGTGGATACCAGGTGATTGCCGTTGATACGAATCTGCTTGTCTACGCGCACCGCAAGGAATCGCGTGAGCATGAAACGGCATTTGCCGTACTGAGGGAACTCAGCGAAGGAGATCGACCCTGGGCGATACCCTGGCCCTGTTGTTATGAATTCCTCAGCGTTGTTACGAACCGGAGGATCTGGAGTGAATCGGCCACGTCACCAAAAAACGCATGGCGGCAACTTGAAGCATGGATCTTATCTCCGAGCAATCGACTGCTCGGTGAAACAAGCGGTTTCTCGACCGTGCTGGGCAGTCTGGTGCAGCGACCACGGGTGCGCGGCGCAGTCGTACACGACGCCCGGGTGGTTGCGATTTGCCTTGTCCACGGCGTGGACACGCTACTCACACGGGATCGTGATTTCTCGTTGTTCCCGGAACTGAAGACGCGCAATCCCTTTGGCCGTTAACCGGCTCGAAGACCAGTTCCGGCACCACGACCTCCCATGTATCGCATTTTGCGTGTTCACGGAACTCCGGCTCCGATGCTTCTCGGCTCCAGGACACGACCGCGTAGACTGTAGCGGACGTGCATCGCGTTTCAGCCGGCGGTTCAAACGAACGCGCGAGACGCCCCACTACTGTCCCCGACCCATCCAGCAATTCCCATTGCCCGTGTTCGTTAATCCGCGTCACAAGCGGATCTCCGGTTGACAGAGCGGCGATCTTGCGATGTACAGGATGCCCGGCATGGTAGCGTCCCGCGAAGCCCAGATTGATCTTGTCTAGGCCGGGTCGCTCGTATAGACGTGCGAGTTCGTTTGTGTACTTCGGGACCGCAACGGGCTCGCGGTGCAGGATTGATCCATTGGCGGGAAACCTGTAGGGCAGCGAGTGGAGTCGCTCTCCGTACGCCAGCGCCGCGGGCTCCCGTACGAGATCTGACCGCGAGGGGCCGTCTGCGCGCCGCGATTCCTGGAAACGCACGAGCGCGAGCGTCTGTTTCGCGCGTGTCATGGCCACGTAGTAAAGCCTTCGAGGCGCGTCGTGGTCTTCGCCCCGGTCGACCCTTTCCCAGCCGCCGTCCAGCACCACGATGTGATCAAACTCCAGTCCCTTCGCGCGGTGCGCGGTCGACAGTAATAATCCGCGTTGGCGGCGGCGAACGTCGCGCCCCCACTCCGCCATCCACTCGATGAAGTGGTCCACCGGCACTTCCGCGCCGCCGGTTTCCAGGGTGTGCTCTTCAAGGGCCTGCCAGAGCAGATCGGTCCAGGTACCGTTCGGCTGCGCATCCAACCATTCACGTATGCCCGCACCATCCACAAGACGGGTATCCCTTCCGCGCAGCCATTCTACAAGGGTGCGGGTCTCCCGCAGGTGCCAGAAGCTCGGGATTCCCTCGTTCGCCAACTGCGCCGGAATACCGTTGACTTCGCAGAACGCCCGAACGGGATCCAGGTATTTCCACTCGCGCGCGATCACCGCGCAGTTGGACCAATCCCAATGCTCAGACAGTCCGGTGAGCCGCTGCAATTCCACCATCGCAACCTGCGCCTGCGAGATCGGATCGCGCACACACGGCAACACCTGGACGCGGCCGCCGGCGACAGGGTCCAAACTGTTCCAATCGCCGCCCGGCGGATTCTTCCGGCGCGCCCGGTCAATGCGGATGGGGTGTTCTGTCTTCAACCGTTGTCCGGCAGGTTTAATCAGCTCGTTCGCTGCTGTGATGATGTTGCCGGTAGAACGGTAATTGTCGGTGAGGTAGCTGGGCGTCGGCCCGTAATCCGCTTCGAATCGTCGGATGAATTCCACGGATGCGCCGCTGAATGCGTAGATGTTCTGATCGTCGTCGCCTACCGCGAACAGGGTGAGTTTTCGATCCTCGTCTTCCAGGGTCCGTCCGGCCAGTGCCGATATCAGTTCATACTGTTCCGCGCCGATATCCTGGTATTCGTCCACCAGGATCCAGCGGAATCCCCTGAGCAGCCGTTCCCGCTGCTCGTCCGCTTCCTCGGGCTCCAGACCTTCGCCGCGCAGCAGTTTCACCGCCTGGCGCAGGACCTCCCGAAATGCCTCGTCGTCCAGCGGCCGCCGCTCGCGTTCCTGGAAACTCACCCCGACAAGACGCATGGCCAGGGCGTGACAGGTCAACACCGTTACCCCCCGGGCGTCGTTTCCGATCAATTCATTCAGGCGTTTCCGGATTTCGACCGCCGCGTGCCGGTTGTAGGCCAGCGCCAGGATGCCGCGAGGATTCTCACGCTTTGCGCGAACAAGGTAGGCAATGCGATGGACCAGCACGCGAGTCTTTCCTGAGCCCGGTCCGGCCAGCACCAGCACGTTCACCTGCTCGCGATCGTCCGCGACAATGCGCTGCTGGACGGGATTCTTCAGGCTCTCGACGATTGCCCGCCAGGACTCGGGTGTGGTTTCACGCTCGATCTCTTTGCCCCTGTCCGGCAGCCACCGCCGAAGGAAATCCTCCTGCTTCAGACTGAAGTAGTCGAGTGCCATTCGCAAGGCGTCGGCCATATCGTTGAGGCCTCGCAGCGCGAACTCGGCCATGACGTGGATCTGTGTTGCCTGGCCCTTGTAATGGAGCCTCAGCGGTTCGAAGTCGGGATTGGCAAAGCCTCGCTTTTCATCCGTCAATTTGATGGTCATCGCCTGACGGAATACCGCGAGGCCCTTGTGGAGTCGTATGACCTCCTGCTCGTGCAGCCACAGGAGGGCCCGGTCCAATAGCTTTTCGGGGTTCTTGACTCTGCTCTTCAAGACGATGTCAGACGTGATGGCATCCAATAGCTTGCCGAGTGTGGTCTCCGCGAGCAGGTCGGTGCCGCGGCTCCCGGACGGCAGACTGGCCAGCAAATGATCCAGCAGGCGCTTCGCCCCCTCTCGCCGGCGCGACGCAAGTACCTGAAGGTCCGACCACTCGCGCCGCAATTCGACGTGCACCGTTTCGCCGTCCCGCCGCCGAACACCGAGACTTCCCGCGTCACCCCCTTCGCCGCGCCCATCGGCGGCGATACTGCGCAGAATGCGCCACAATCTCTCGGGGAGGGGATCGACCACGCCCGCATCGCGCAGTTTCTGCGCGGCGACGCGCAGATGCAGGGTCGAGCTGTCACCCTTGTCCATATCGGGCGCCGCCTCACGCATGTGCGCGATCAAGGCGACTTCCAGTTCCTCCGTCGCATCGAATCTCTTAAGTGAGTGGTTGGTTACGCCCGCGTGGACGAAGGCGGTCAATGCCGTATCGTTCGTGGCAATGCCGAGCCGCTCGAGATCGAACATGGCGCCGCGTACACCTTCGGGACTCAACCCGGCAACACCCATCAGTTCGTCCGTGGAGATGCCTTCGTCGGGGTCCGCGTCGATGAGCGCTTCGACGATTCTCAGCAGCTGCCGTCGATATCCCTCAGTTATCCCTCGCCTTTGGAATCTTGCCCTTGCTTCCTTCACTGAGCTTACTCTCAGAGACGAGGGAAATATCTGTACCCGGTTTTCCTCCCGGGACAACAATACGGACTCTTCAAGCCAGGAGACGGCAGTCCGCACACGGGTATCGTCCGTGGCGGAGTCCCTATCGAAGGCCATCTCCTCGTCTTCGCCAAGGATCTCACCTGACGTCGCGACGACCTCGCCGCCGAGTCGCTTCTTGCGGTCCAGATTGCGGAGCGCCCTCAGGACGCCGTGAATCTCGCGCCGGGTGAGCCGTGAGCGCGCCGACATGCCGAACTGCCGTTCCACGTCGTCGGGCGTATAAAGAAGGACACATCGCGCGGTCTTCCGGTCCCGACCGGCGCGGCCGGCCTCCTGCATGTAGTTCTCCAGCGAACCGGGAATGTCGGCGTGGATCACCAGGCGCACGTCCGGCTTGTCGATGCCCATGCCGAAGGCATTGGTGGCCGTGATCACCCGCAACTGGCCGCCGACGAATCTCTGCTGCACGTCCTTCTTTGTTTCAGGTGACAATCCCGCGTGAAAATGCTCGGCCTCGACTTCCTTAAGCCGCAAGAACTGCGCCGCCTCTTCCGTCTGCTGTTGCGTCGCACAATAGACGATGGCGCCCCCGGGGGTCTTCGGAGGAAGGTCCGCCATCAGTATCTGGTGGATGTGGGCAAATTTCTCCGGTTCGGTCGTCTGTACGACCACGAAATCCAGATTCGTACGCTGGGCCCCGCCGTCGAACACGCTTAACTGAATCCCCAACTCGTCCTGGAAATGCTGCCTGATGTCCGCAACGACGTCGGGCTTTGCGGTCGCCGTCAGGCATATCAACGGAGGGATCGGCTCCTGTCCGGCCTTCTCACGGATGAACCGTCCCAAATACCGGTAATCGGACCTGAAGTCGTGGCCCCATCGCGAGAGACAATGGGCTTCGTCCAGCACCCAGGCGCCGATTTCGCGCTGGTCCAGTACGCGACGGAAGGGCTTGCTGCGGAGTTGCTCGGGGGAAACGAGCACAATCGCCGCGTCCCCGAGTCGCACCCGGTCCAGGGCGTCGGCGCGTTCGGGCATCGAAAGCAGCCCGTTGATCGCCACGCAGGAAGTGATTCCACTCGCCTCCAGGCCTGCAACCTGGTCCGCCATGAGTGCGACAAGCGGCGAAATCACCACGGTCAGAGCGCCGATCTTGTCGTAACGGGAGAGGGCAGGGATCTGATAGCAAAGCGACTTGCCGGTACCGGTCGGCAGGATTCCAAGGATATGCTCGCCCGCCATCGCCGCCTCGCAGATGGCCTGCTGCATCGGCCGACCGTCCGCGCCCGCTGGTTCCGGTCGGAAGTCGTCGAAACCGAACCATAGCTTCAGTTCCTTCCGCGGATCGTGCCGCTCGCCGCACCATTCGCAGTCCGGCCGACCGCAGGGCCTGTCCCTCAACCGGCGGACGAGCCGCCCCGCTTCAGGGAACTGATGTCGAACCCAGGGAGGCATTACCGAATTGCCGCCGGCCACCGACAGCCACGCGAGGGCATAGGCCAGGGGCCAACCCGCCAGGTCGATATTCCGCACCACGTCCTGACCTTGATTTTCACAGCCGCTCCCCTTCAGCAAGCTGCCAATGGCGGTACGCGCTTCGATGCCTGGCGGTCGATGAGACCGCCGCAAGGCGCGGAAGAACACGCTGCAGCCGTTCCTTTCGTTCTCCGAAAACGCGTCGACATCTGTCCTGTCACCCGGTGCCGTGGTGAGCCAATGCCACGCCAGGAGCAGTTCCGGGTTGTCCCCGCCGACGGCTTCCAACGCGCCACACTGGTCACGGAAGAGATCCAGCGCGAGGCGCGCGTCGAGTTCCGGGTCGTTCAATCGCCCCTGCTTGAGCTGTGGATCCTGATAGTGCTTGACGAGGTGGTGATAGGGATTCCGGGGAAAGGCGAGGGGATTCAGCTTCAGGGTATCGACGACAGGCAGTTTCAGCAGCCCGAGGTCCGATTTCGCGGCGGTCAGATGGGGCAGATCGAAGCCGATCAGGTTGTGGCCGAGCAGGAAATCCGCGCCGCTGACGAAATCGTCGAGTTCCCGCAATGCCGTTGCGGCGTTTCCACTGCTAACGATCAGCGGCCGATCCCTGTCGGAGCGAACGGCGGCGAATGCGCGAATACGGCCGTTCTTCCTGCCGACCTCGAGGTCGATCGATGCAACTCGATGGGGAATTCCTGAATCCATTTTCGCGAATCCGGATTGCGATGTCGCCGCGGGAAGCCGGGCGCCCCTGCAAGACGTTGGAACTGGTAGCGCAAACTGTCAGTTTGCGCCGCTGGCGGCAGGCCATCGCTTCAAGTAAATCAAGTTCTACAATTTGCTGTCGCTGAGTGCCGCCGTGAGTGGCTCCCTAAGCCGGTCGAAGGGACGGCGAAGGGCTGAAGGAAGAGTTCAGGCGCTCGCAGCCTGAAGCCCAACCGCGGCGTTGGATTAACGCTGCCATGCGGCCGCATCGGGGATGCCATAGCTGGTCAGGACTTCCAGTTCCGGCGTCGCGAGGCTTGCCGCGGGTCGTTTGGCCGCCGCTTCGACCCAGTCCCGCAAGATGCCCCGCACGCTTCCCGTCACGCGGTCCAGCAGCAGCGCGGCGGCGGGGTCTTCCTCGCCGTCGAGGACCGAGGCACCTTCCGGAGCCGAGAACGCGACGCGCTCCAGCCTGCCGGGCCAATCGGGCTCAACCGGAATTATGAAGGCGAATGTTCCACCAGACCCGCCGCACGCGATCTCGGCCAGGCCGAAAGCAACGTCGAATAAGGTACTACCGTCTTCTGCCTCACCCATGAGCCGGTAGGGGCCGTCCTTACGCGGCAGGTTCGGCGCTGCGCTCACCACGAATGCGGGTTCGAGGAAGGGTTCATTGTCTCCGTTCACGCCGCCCCAAAGCAGCAGGCCCCTCGTCGAACTTGAGCTGGCCGCCGCTTCGAGTCCGCGACTCTCCTGTATTCGATGGCGCATTGCCCTCGAAAAGCTGTATTCGCTGATCCACTGGGGGTGGCAGTAGGACATCAGGTCCCATGTTACGGGGGTCACCAAGGTTCCCGTCGTGAAATCGTACCCCCACCCGCCGATGGATCCGTCCTCGGTGGGAAATCCTGGGTCGGGACCGCCTGCGTTACACCCCGGGGCGTGATACAAACTCAGGTTGTGCCCGAGTTCGTGCGCGATGACCTTGTCATCCAGCACGGACAGGCTTATGTATCCTGGTAAATATGCTATCCCTCTAATGCCACTTTGACCCTGCTCTCTGAAGATCCCCATAAAGTGGCCATTTCACCCTGCCATGGCACGAATTACCCCGGTTTCAGACATCAACGTCTCATGGCTGTCGGACGTGGGATCCGCCGAAGTCAATACCGGCTCGTTGACGGTCAGACGGAAGTCGCCGACGGGAAGGAGGTCGCGCGTGGACCTGAACAAATCGGATTCGGCCGTCAGGTCCCGCGTTTCCGCTAATACAGTACTGTCCGGGTTTTCGGACCACAGAAACGGTACCAACGTTAGTTCAAGAGGCGGCATGGGCCTCACGTCGACGGCCGCCCGCCCAATCCGGGGCAGCCGCCCGCCGATATTGAGGCGCGGTGCCAGCGACTGGTCCGGATCGATCTCCACCACCATCTCCAAGCCCGGCATCACAAGCGCGCCGGGCACCACTGCGTTGGCCGAATTCAACAGCGACGCTTCGCTGATCTGCCAGGGGAGACCGGTCTCCCTGCCGCGGATCTCCGTCCTATGTACCTCAGTACCGTTGAGAAAAAAGGTGGCCCGCACGGGCGGCATCGCCGCATCCACGTTCGGTTCAGAGGTGACGAACACGCGCAGGAGGGCGGCCTCACCGGCCACAAGGGACACGGGATATTCCAAGGATTGCGTGGCCTGCGTCAGGTAGGCTGACGATCTGTCGATTCGCGTGCAGTTGGGTACTCGGTTTTCCGGAATTCTAATGAGCCACGCCTTGAACTCATCTCCGTCCGGTACACACAGTAGCGTTTCGCTCAGACGGAGGGATTCAAGATTCAGACGAGTGAAAGTGTGAGGGATATTCCCGGACAAGGCACCATTAAAGGCGAGATTCAGCGTCTCCAAATTGCTGAGACTGCCCAGCTCCGTTGGAATTTCGCCAGAGAGCTTGTTTGCGCTGAGATCCAACCATTTGAGATTGGGGAGTTTCCCCAACTCTTGAGGCAACCCACCCGACAACCGGTTTTTTGAGAGATTCAATCCTTCGAGATCTGTCAATTGTCCCAATTCCGCAGGTATCTTCCCCGTTAACTGATTCCCCGTGAATTCCAACCAAGTCATACTGATGATCTGTCCGATCTCCGGTGGAATCCATCCCGTCAACTGATTCCCGGCAAGGTCCAGAGATGTGAGATTGGTGAGTTGGCCCAGCTGCGGCGGAATCCCTCCGGTCAACTCATTCTCGTTGAGGTTCAGTTGCCTTAGCCTGTTGAGTTGGCCGAGTTCTGCGGGTATCGTCCCCGTCAGTTGATTACGGGAAAGATTCAGGCTGATGAGATTGGTAAGTTGGCCCAGTCCTGCAAGTATTGGCCCGGTTAACTGGTTGCGGGCGAGATGCAGTTCTGTGAGATTGGTGAGCCGACCCAGTTCTGCAGGTATGGGTCCGGTCAACCGGTTGCCGTAAAGCTGCAGAAATCCGAGGTCGCCAAGTTGCCCCAGTTCTGAGGGTATTCCGCCCGTCAGCCGGTTACCCGCAAGGTACAATCTCTTAAGACCGGTAAGCTTTCCCAGCTCCGCTGGAATTGGACCCGTAAACTCATTATGGTCAAGATTCAACCAACTGAGACGGGACAACTCTCCCAGTACAGACAAGATTCCGCCGCGGAGCCGATTGCTCCCAAGATCCAGCCTTTCGAGTTTGTCCAACCGCCCAAACTCGGGTGGGCTCTCTCCAGTAAGCTCGTTGTTGGCAAGATCCAGATATGTGAGTTCGGTAAGCTGACCGAGCTCTGCAGGGATCGTTCCTGTCAACTGATTCCAGCCGAGGTCTAAATGTGCGAGGCCGGTGAGCTCGCCCAGTTCCGATGGAATCCGCCCCGTTAACAGGTTATTGTGAAAGTCCAGGGATGTAAGGTATGTAAGTTGTCCCAGTTCCGACGGGATTGCACCCGTAAGTTTATTCCTTCCAAGATCCAGTTCAGTTAGATTGGTTAGTTGCCCCAATTCCTTTGGTATCGTCCCCTGTAGGTTGTTTTCCCGCAGATCCAAAGCAGTCACGCGTCCTCCGGAATCGGTGGTCACGCCGTGCCAGTCGCCCAACGGCGCCGGACTTGCCCAGTGAGACGAATTCGTCCAGTTCGGTCCATTCGTCCTGTTGTAAAAATCCATCAAAACATAATAATCCGCACGAGTGTCGGCACAGCGGGCGACTTCGGTCCTGTCGGGTATACCATTGAGCCAGCGCTGGAAATCCGCCGTCGGGGGGCCGCACAGATCGGTTCCGCCCAGCGAAAGTGTATCCAGTGCGAGTCCCGTTAGCCCTGCGGGCAATGGCCCGGACAACGCAGCATTGGATGCAAGTTCCAGTGTATTGAGATGGGTCAACCCTCCCAATTGCGCAGGAATTGTTCCTCGCAAGTTGTTTCCCTGCAGGTCTAGCCGGGTCACGCGGCCGTCCTCATCGGCCATGACGCCGTACCATTCACCCAGTGACCCCGCGGTTAACCAGTTTGTCTTGTCTATCCAGTTGGCTCCGTCCGTGACGTTATAGAGCGCGACCAGTGCATCCCGTTCCCTATCGGAACAATTCGCACTGACACGCTTGTTCGGTATCGCCTCGAACCATTCCTGGAATTCGCTGGTCTGAGGTACGCATACTGGAGTTCCCTGCAATCCCAGCATTTTCAGGTCGAGACCGGTAAACGTCTTTGGCAATGGCCCGGTCAGGCCGTCGTTTTCATGCAGGAGCAATTCTGTAAGATTGGTAAGTTGCCCCAGTTCCTTCGGTATCGTCCCTGTTAGCTGATTCTCGCCAAGCCATAGGCGCTCAAGACTAGTGATTTTGCCCAGTTCAACCGGAATGGAACCCGTCAACTGATTGTCGGTGAGGAGCAATTCGGTTAGTTCGGTTAGTTTCCCCAATTCAACGGGAATGGGACCCGTCAACTGATTTCCAAAAAGGCTCAGATCTTTAAGGTTTGTGAGTTGTCCCAGTTCGCCAGGGATGGTTCCTGTCATCTCATTGTGTTCAAGGCTCAAGTCATTTAAATTGGTGAGTTTACCGATTTCAACGGGGATGGTTCCCGTCAACTGATTTCCAAAAAGACTCAGCTCACTTAAATTGGTAAGTTGGCCTAGTTGACCCGGAATCGCCCCTGTCAGGCTATTCACGCTAAGATCCAACTTCGCAAGATTGGTGAGTTTGCCAAATTCACCCGGAATTGTCCCTGTCAGTTTATTTCCGACTAGGTCCAACCTTTCTAGAGTCCCGAGTTGTCCAAGCTCTCGTGGAATACTGCCTGTCAGTTGATTACCGAAAAAGCTCAACCTCTTTAGATTGCTCAACTGCCCCAGTTCCGACGGAATCGGTCCAGTCAGTGCATTTGCAATAAGATACAAGGACCTGAGATTAATGAGTTTTCCAAGCGTATGTGGGATCCCCCCACTTAGATTAGCAAAAGAAAAGTTAATACTTTCGAGATTAGTCAACTGACCCAGCTCGGGGGGTATCTGACCGCCCAGCGGGTTTACCCCGAGGTGGAGGCTTCGGAGTCTGGTGAGTCTTCCAAGCGCCCGTGGAATCCCACCCGTCAACTGATTACTTGAAAGGTCCAGCGATTCGAGACTTGTGAGTTGGCCCAACTCCGATGGTATCGTTCCGGACAAATTGTTCTCCGACAGATACAGGCTCGTTAGATTGGTCAACTGTCCAAGTTTCGAGGGTATTCTACCCGTCAGTTGATTCTCAAGAAGACTCAGCAATTTGAGATTCCTAAGTTGCCCGAGCGCTTTCGGTATGGTCCCCGTCAGCTGATTCCAGGACAGATTCAGGCTGCGGAGGTTGGTTAACCCGCCCAGCTCCGGCGGGATCGAGCCGGTCAGGTCATTCTTGTGCAGGTCAATGGATGTGAGTTTGGTGAGTTGTCCTATCGCTTTCGGTAACGTCCCCGTTAACTGATTCCAAGACAGACTGAGAGTGCGTAGACTAGTCAACTCACCCAGTACCGGCGGGATTGAGCCCGTAAACTTGTTTCCATGGAGAAGCAATTCTTCAAGGTTGGAGAGTTTAGCAATCTGCTTCGGTATCGTCCCGCGCAGATTGTTTTCCCACAGAGCCAGTCCGGTCACACGCCCCAGGTTATCGGTGGTCACGCCGTGCCACTCGCTCAACGGCGCGGCGCTCGCCCAGTTTGTCGTATTCGTCCAGTTCGGTCCATCCGTCTCGTTGTACAGTTCCACCAGAACATAGAAATCCGGGCGCGTGTCGGCACATTGGTCAATTTCCGTTCTGTAGGATATCCGATCGAGCCACGACCTGAACTTCGTCTGTGGAGGTCCGCAAAGTTGTGTTCTGTCTAAAGCCAGCGAGTCCAGGGCGAGTTGTACGAGCCCGGCGGGCAATGGCCCGGTAAGGGCGTCGTTAGAAGAGAAATCTATCACCTTAAGGCCAGTCAGATCTTCCATTTGGAAGGGTATCGTTCCCCGCAGATTGTTCCCCGGGAGATCCAGTCTATCTACGCGACCTTCGGCATTCGTCGTCACGCCGTACCATTCGCCCAATAAACTGTCGCTCAACCAGTTGGTCTTGATTTTCCAGTTGGACCCACCCGCGCGGCTGTAGAGTGCAACGAGAGCATCCCTATCCCGATCTGAACATCGAGCGCTGACTTCCGCGTCCGGGATGTTCTCAATCCAACTTTGGAATTCGGATGTCGCAGGTATACACACTTCAGTGCCTTGCAACTCAAGCATCTCCAAAGTTAGATTGGTGAATGATCCGGGCAGGATTCCCGTGAGATAGTCATTCTCATAAAGAAGCAACACCTGGAGACTGGCAAGTTCGCCCAGTTCCATTGGAATTCTTCCCGTCAACTGATTCGCGGCAAGCCTTAACGCTATTAGTTCTGTTAGTCGGCCTAACTCTGCCGGGATCGGCCCTGCTAGCTCATTATCGTCGAGGTTCAATTCTACCAGATTGGTGAGCTGACCCAGTGTAACGGGGATTGGCCCCTCCAATTCATTATTGGCAAGGTTCAATTGTCTAAGTTTGGTGAGTTGACCCAGTGTATCAGGCATCCGCCCCGTTAACTCATTATTGGCAAGATTCAATTCTTTCAATTTGGTAAGTTGGCCCAGCGCACCGGGGATCGGCCCCGTAAGTGTATTCCCTGCAAGGTTCAACCGGGAAAGGCTGCCGAGTTGTCCGATCTCATTTGGGATACTCTCTGTCAACTGATTGTTGAAAAGGCTCAACCTTTGCAGATTGGTGAGTTTTCCCAGTTCCTGCGGTATCTTTCCCGTAATCTGGTTTGCCGAGAGGTTCAGGATTTCGAGACTGGCGAGTTGTCCAATCTCGGGTGGGATCCCTCCATTCAGATCATTCCCGAAAAAGCTCAATTCCCGAAGATTGCTCAACTCTCCCAGTTCCGGGTGCATCTCACCGGCCAGTCGGTTTAACGACAGGCGAAGCGACCGGAGCTTGGCGAGTTGTCCAATCTCTCTCGGAATCGGCCCCGTCAGCTGATTCCTGCCAAGGCTCAGAACTGTCAGACGCGTGAGTTGTGCCAATTCCACCGGTATGATCCCCGATAGATTGTTGTTGTTTAGATCTAAGGTCTTGAGATGAGTGAGTCGACCGAGTTCTTTCGGAATCGCTCCCGCCAACTGATTGTAGTCAATCGCCAGGGAATCGAGATGCGTCAGTTTACCCAGTTCCGCCGGTAAAGTCCCTGACAGATTATTGTCGGTCAGGACCAGCGCCGTGACCCGGCCGTTGTGAACATTCACGCCATGCCAGGTTGAGAGGTCATTGTCCGTCAGCCAGTTCGTGCTGATTGCCCAGTTTGGGCCGTCCGTCGCCTCATACAGCGCTACCAGGACATCCCGGTCTCCGCCATAGACGGGGACTTTGTCGCCGAAACGACCTGCGAAGATTACGAAATCGCCGAATCCGACGGCGCCGTCCCCATCCAGGTCAAACCGCGCATCAAATCCGGAATCCCCCGCGCTTGACCCGAACACTTCTGCCAAGAGAACAAAATCGCTGAACCCGACAGTCCCGTTGCCATCGAAGTCCGGAGAGCCGGCGGAGTTCGGCGAGCTTGCCTGCGAATAGAGAGACCCCAGACAGATCAGAATGGCAATTGACAAGCCGGTGAATATCCAGGCTGATCTTCTACCGCGCCACGCCGAGCGTAACCGCGCTGGATGTAGACGATGCCTGCGCACTGCGACCTCAGTGTGAAGCCGATACCACGTTGTATAAAGCGACAGATGGACCCATCGCCGCAGGAAGCCGGGTGCCCACAAGGGACGCCCCTACAAGACATTGGATAGCGGATTCAATGCGAAGGCCCACGATCATCGGTTAGAGCAAACCAACAGTTTGCTCTACGGCTGCAAGACCTCGTTATCTTGTTCGTATGCAACCGGATGAAGTGGCCGCTATTCTCAATGAGATAAGGTACGTGCCGAAACGGGTCAAGTCGAAAATCGGGTTCAAGTATTCACACGTGAGTTTCTGCACTACGCAAATAGCCGCTCTCCGTCTACGGGAAAGCGGCCATGGTTGGCTGTGCATGAGCGGGCATTTCGACAAGCTCAATGACCACGCATCGAATTGTTCAATGAACGTCAATGAGCCTGCAGCCTGAGCCGTTCCCTGAGCTCGGTCCCTGAGCCTGTCGAAGGGTGTCGAAGGGCCGGCGAAGGCAGGGCGCCCACAAGGGACGCCCCTACAAAACGTAGGATAGCGGAATCAACGTGAAGGCGTTCGATCATCAGTTAAAGCAAACTAACAGTTTGCTCTACGGCCGAAGGGCCGCTGCGTCGCACGTACCGTACCGCCCTCAATCCCTCAAGAACAGACGATCGACACACTCGTCACAGGGCTAAGCTGAATGCAGCGTCAGGATCTCCTCCCCCGTCCTGTTCACGTCGAACGCGTATCGTTCTTTCCCGATTTCAATCTCAAACCCGTTTTCGTTCTGCGCCACGTGGGTGTTCCCATTGTGCTCCGCGAAGGCGAAAACCAGGACGTCTCCGGGGGTGGACAGACGTACGCGCGTGTTCGGTCCCCGTGACCCTTTAATGAAGCTCTTCAGGCTTCCTGCAGCGAGGCCCGCGGGCGCGAACGGGACCTCTTCCCGTTCGAAGCGGAAGTCGTCACCATAGAGCGGCAGCACGTCGATCGTCCGCTCCCCCGCGCCGAACCGCGCCAGGTCGGAATCGACGTCGTGCAGATCCACCGGATTCAGCTTCCATCCCAGCGCGCCGCTTCCGGTTTCCGGCCCCATGTCGGTCTCGAAATCCGGACGCAACCGCCTGCGTCCGGGACATTTCAGGTCCACCGAAGCGAGGTCGCACTTCACCCCGGTCCCCGGCATTTGCACCGCGCCCCCGAAGGCCAGCACGGTATTCGACTTGATATAGAACGTCCTGGGTTCCGAACGCGACTCCAGGTTTTGCGAATCCACCCCCAGTTCCCCGAAGACCGCGGGATCGTCGCACCGGTCCCGCCGGCCGTCGACTTCGATCTCGATGAACGGACTGTCTCCCTTTCGGTTGAAACCGCCCCATCGAATTGCGACGTCGTGCCACCTGTCGGGTTCGATCTTCACCGGCGACACCACCTCCACCGAGGTGTTCCGCTGGCTCTGTACGACAAACGTCAACGCATTTCCATCCATGACCGCCAGCGAGTAGTTGTTCACCCGGCTTCCCATGACTCGCCCAACGCCGATCCCGGTGTTGAACAGAACCCTCGGACCGTCCTGCGGGACCTCGCCGTTCAGACGGAAACGCATCCTCAATTCGCCGGCCCTGGGATTGAAGTGTGCCTCGCGCTCGTACTGCAGATAGTCCCGTCCGTTCAATCGGGCGAAGACTTCGTCCCGTTTGCGCATCAGCTTCACGCCGCGGCGCCGGCGCCTCAGGGCGGTCACCAGGACCGGAGAGGCACCCGTCAGCAGCCAGTATTCATGGTCCGTTCGGATGGACCTGACCCGCAGCCGGTCGAACCGGGCCCCGGAATTCAGCCGCCTCAGAAAGGCAACGATCTCGTTCTGCCCGCCCGCCACGGGAAGGCTTCCGCAGGCCACGGGCTGCGCCTCCTCCGCGGATATCGACCGCAACACCGGAAATCCTGCCCACTGCACGTGGAGGTTCATGAAACCGTGCGCCCCCCCGCCCTTGTATCCGGCCACACAGGCGACGACGGCGCTTCGGTCCCACGCGGTCCGCAGCATGCCCACTTCTCCGTAGTGCGCCCGGAGGAACGTCCTGGAGAGCGGCAACGAAACCGTACGACGCCGCGACGGCCGGAACGCAGGTTCGCAATAGCAATAGGCGTACGGGCCGTAGGCCACCATACACTCCGCCGACGTCCCCTTCACGCCCATGCCGAACCGGTAGAGTCTTCCGAGTCGCGGGTCGCTCAGCGCGACCTGCCGCAGACCGGCGTCGCCCGCCTCCTGCGCCAGCCGCAGCAGGGTGACCGAACAGGCATCGAGCTGGCTCCCTGAAATCACGTTCGCATTTTCGGGATAGTACAGCCTGTCTTCGATCACTTCCGGCGGCGCCAGATGATACCGGAACCACTTCAGGGGACGTTCCAGCCGCTTTGGAAACTCCCGGTAGAGGTCTTCGCCGGTCACGTTCTTCAGCGCGTCGGCGAAGTGCAGCATCCACAGGTTCTCCCATGGCCAGAACGAGGGTCCGTCCCCGGGTTCGCCGTCCCGTCCGCACCCATGGGGCATGACCCCGCTGCGAAACCGGTCGACGACGGCAGACACCCAGGATTCGGCGTCGGGGTGTTTTCCAAGAAGGTGCAGCGCGGCCACGCCGAAATGCCCGTTGTCCACCACGGCGTGGTGTCGTCCATCCGACGAATACCTGGACCGTTCCACGTCCGGCCACCATCTCTCCATCAGCCGGACCAGGCACACGGTCGCCCGTGCTTTCTCCTCGTCCGGCAGCACATCGTCCAGCAGGTCCAGCGCCAGCGCAAAAGCCTGCATGTACCTGTTTGCCGTATAGAAGTGCTGCTCAACCCGGTCGCTGTGTTCCCATTCCGCCGCCGCCCGCAACCAGTCTCGCGCCCGTTTCAGCCAGCGCGGATCACCGGTCAGCCGCCACGCGAATGCATAGTGCTCCATCAGTGCTGTGGCGTGCATCCCTGTATAGAACGTGAGATACAGTTGATGATACGGATGAGGGCTGTCGGGCCGCTCGGGAATCCGTTTCCACGGCCGTTGGGGATAGTAGAGCTCGCAGTCCGCGAGGATGTTTTCCAGAATTCGCTTTCGCGCCGCATCCTTCGGCGGATCGAACCTGTATTGCGGATCTTCGGCAGGGCGATACAGCCGGGGGTGCTCCTCGCGCAGAACCTGAATCATATTGGAAATCCTCTTTGGTAAGGGAATAATGCGGCGTAACGTGGTCCGAGGAATGCGCCCGTCAATGTAGGGGCAGTTTTGGCAGCAAAACCGCTGCAATTCCAAACGGCGATACCATCAGCCGCTCCCTGAGCTTGTCGAAGGGTCGGCGAAGGGTAGCGAAGCGCGGGCATTTCGACAAGCTCAATGACCACGCTTCGGTACGCGAGGAACAGGAGGCAGGTTTGAAACCTGCCCCTACAAGCTGGAAGGTGGCGCCAGGCTCTCCGGCGGAAACGGTCAGCGAATTCGCGCAGCCCGAAAGGCATCCACCGCAAAGGTGCCTCCGGGGCAATGGACCGCCACAATGACCTCCGGTCCGATCGCCTGGAGGTCGATGACGACCCTTCTCGCGTCCTTGCGAACCGATGTGATTCGCGCCGCTTTCAGGGGCGACGGCTCAAGGCCGGGCGGGTCGTCCTGGGTACTGAAATACTCGATCCGCAAACGGCATGGCCCCGGCGTCCGGATCGACCACGTATGGAACCCCGGCGGATAGTTCCCGCCCAGGTAGTGCCCGCCCACGTACCCGGTTCCGTTCGTCACCATCCTCAGCACGTCCCCGGCGTTCCCGTCCACGCCGCCCACGCGGAAATCTTCCTCTTCTCTCAGGTCCGCGTCGACCGGGTAGGACACCGGATCGCGGTGTCCGTAGGCGATCGGAAACGTCTCGGCCACGTACTTTTCGTAAAGTTCCATAATCGGCGTTCTGTAGACGTCCTTCAGGTAGTCAGCCTCGACCGGCGCAACCCCGAAGGACCGCACCGAATCGTCGTACCGGCCGATCCACGGCCTCTCCACGACCTTGAACGCGGTCCACCCGCCCGGCGAAGTCACCAGATCGTGGAACGACGGAATCTCACCGGTGCCGTCATACTGCGTTTTCGAATAGAAGAAGATACCGAACGTGGGGTCCAGCAGATGCCATTTCCCTCCGTAATACACCTCGCTGATGGCGTGGCTGCCCATAATCGGACGCAAATTGAATGCGCCGATGTACCGGGACGGCAGCCCGACCATCCGGCAGAGAACCCGATGCACGTGCGACAGCCCGCCGCAGATCGCGTAGCCCTCCCTGATGATCTTCGTGGCGGTCCCGCCGTTGTTCTTCAGTTCGAGCGCCGACGACGCGTAACGCAGAATGGCGATCCCCTTCTGCTCTTCCGACAACCCGCCGGTACCTTCCGGGAAGATGCTCTTCAGCACCCCATTCAGGAACGCTACATCCTCGTCCGCTGAAATCTCAAGGTCCTTCGGTCCCGGCAATGCGTTGTACGACACGCCCCGACCATTGCCTTCAGACGCGGTGGCCGACACGGGACCCAGCGTCAGCGCCACAATAAGCGACGCTATCAGAAATACCGAAAACATGGTGAACCTCCATTCGATTCCGAAGCCGGTTTGCTGCAAAGATACGCATCGTCCTGCAAATCAGCAAGCGGGGGAAGCCGATCCCGCTTGTTTTTACGGAATCCGCTTGACAGAAATGGCCGCCGCCGGTAACTTTGCAACCAAAATTCCCGATTGTCGCACCCCCGTTTTCCAATGAGCCCGGCCACACCCATTCTCCTCAAAAACGGACGAGTCATCGATCCAGCCAACGCGGTCGACTCGCCGTCGGACGTTCTGATCCGGCACGGCCGGATCGACCGCATTGCCGAAGGAATCGAACCGCCGGCGGACGCGGATGTTATCGACGTCTCGGGAACGCTGGTCGTCCCGGGGCTCATCGACATGCACGTTCACCTGCGGGATCCGGGGTTTCCCGAGAAGGAAACCGTGGAAACCGGATGCCGCGCGGCCGCTGCCGGCGGATTTACGGCCGTTGCGTGCCTGCCCAATACCGACCCGCCAATCGATTCTCCCGACGTCGTCGACACCATCCTGAACAAGGCCGAACAGGCGGATGCCCGGGTCTACCCGATCGCCTGCGCGACAAGGGGGATGAAGGGCCGGGAACTAACGGACGTCGAGGCCCTTCTGGAAGCCGGCGCCGTGGGCTTCTCGGACGACGGTCTGCCGATAGAGACCGAAGCCGTCATGCGCGATCTTCTGCGCCTGTCGGAGTTGCACGGATTTCCCGTCTGCCCGCACTCAGAGGTGTTCGCGCTGACAAGAGGCGGGCACATGCACCAGGGCGCGGTGTCGCGGGAACTGGGCATCAAGGGCATGCCGGCTGAAGGCGAGGCCGCCATGGTCGAGCGGGACATCAACCTGGTCCGCTCGGCGGGCGGGCGCCTGCATATCCTCCACATCAGCGTTCGCCGCGCCGTGGATCTCGTTCGCCGGGCCAAATCGCAAGGCATGGCCGTGACCTGCGAAGCCATGCCCCACCACGTCGCGCTCACGGACGAAGACGTGCGGGTTTACGGCACCCAGGGCAAGATGAGCCCTCCCCTCCGTTCAGCCGATGATCGCGATGCCCTGCTGGAGGGCCTGGCCGATGGAACCATAGACGCTCTTGCCACGGACCACGCGCCGCACACCGTTTCGGAAAAACTCCTGCGGTTTCCCGATGCGCCCAACGGCATCCTGGGGCTGGAAACCGCCGTGGGAACCTTTTTTACTCACCTTGTCGAGCCCGGCATCCTTCCGGCGTCCGAAACGATTCGCAAACTCACCGTAACGCCCGCCCGGATCCTGGGGATCCCCGGCGGCACTCTGTCGCCCGGCGCACCGGCAGACGTTACGGTTATCGACCCGGCGCGCACATGGACCGTCGACGCGAACGCGTTCCGCTCCAGGTCCCGGAACACGCCCTTTCATGGGCACACCCTGACCGGCAGGGCCGTTCTGACGATTCTCGGCGGACGCGTGACCCACAGATCTGCCGACGACGGATGCGGTCCGGCTGATGGCGCGTAATATACGCTGAAGACGCGGGGCCATGAACCCCGACTCTTCAAAGTTCCCACGAACATTCATCCGGCAGGAGTCACACCCGCCCATGAAAGCCATACTTGCCCTGGAAGACGGCACATGTTACGAAGGAGAATCCTTCGGCGCGTCCGGTGAATGCGAGGGCGAGGTCGTCTTCAATACCAGCATCACGGGATACCAGGAAATTCTCACGGACCCGTCCTACAAGGGCCAGATCGTCACGATGACGTACCCGCTCATCGGCAACTACGGCGTCAATCCGATCGACGTCGAATCCGGGCGGCCCCAGGTGGAGGGTTTCGTGGTCAGGGAATACTGTGATCTGCCCAGCAACTGGCGTTCGAGCGAATCCCTCGGCAACTACCTGAAACGCCACGGCATTCCGGGTATTCAGGGCGTCGACACCCGGGCGCTCACGCGGCGCATCCGCACCGAGGGCGCGATGAAGAGCGTCCTGTCCACCCTGGACACGGATCGGGACAGCCTGGTCGAAAGAGCACGAAATTCGCCGACCATGGTGGGGCGGGACCTTGCCGGCGCGGCCAGCTGCAGCGAACCCTACCGCTGGACGGAGGGCCTGTTCGACTATGAGAAAGGTCGGGCGGAAACGCTCGGCGAAAACGCCCGATTCAGGGTGGCCGTCTACGATTTCGGCGTCAAGCGGAACATCCTCCGGTACCTCGTCAGCCGCGGCTGCGACGTCACCGTCTTTCCGGCGGACGCCCCGGCGGATCAGCTGCGCGAAATCGACCCCGACGGAATCTTCCTGTCGAACGGACCCGGCGATCCGGAGCCGCTTGCCTACGCGGTGGAGAACATCCGACAGCTCATGCACGCCAGACCCACCTTCGGCATCTGCCTCGGCCACCAGCTGCTGGGGCTGGCCCTTGGCGGGCGGACGTACAAACTGAAATTCGGGCACCGGGGCGCAAACCAGCCCGTCAGAGAGCTGGATACCGGCAAGGTGGAAATAACGTCCCAGAACCACGGGTTTGCCGTGGACGCGGATTCGCTGGATCACCGCGAGGTGGAAGTTACCCACGTCAATCTGAACGACAGTACCCTGGAAGGGTTGAGGCACAGGCGCCTGCCCGTCTTCTGCGTACAATACCACCCGGAAGCGTCCGCCGGCCCGCACGATGCCGAATATCTCTTCGATCGTTTTGTGGAATTGATGGAAGAGGCCTGACAGTCCGTTGAAAGAGGCCATCGGGGCTACGTCCGGCCCTTATGACCGAATGTCGGCGTTGCGGACCTTCAACGGCACCCGGCAGTTCGGAAACGGGTCCGTTCATCGGCGCGTTAACGCAGGCGGACGGATTATGGAACGAATTCCGCCTCTCGAACGTCCAATATGTGGCGTGCCGATTGACGTTGATAGACCTTGACACGCCGGTTTTATTGTCGTATTCTATTTCACGACTATTGAATGTGAGGTTACAGGCCGGGAGTGGAGGAGGACGAACTGATGAGAATGACTACGTGTTTACTGGCGACAGTGTTCCTTGCGGTCTCTTCGGCGTCGGCTGAACAAACGTCTCAACCTCAGCCGGCGAAGTTCCCCGCCTTTAAGACAATCGACTTTTCGCCTGAACCTCTCGGACTGGGCGATAAATTCAAGAGCCTGTTGGATTCGGGCAGGCTTTCGTTCAGGAACACGGTCGGATTCAACTTCCGTTCCGGCGCCTTCGGCGGGGCCAGCCAATATTATCTGAATACCATAAGTTACCGCGCAAATACGAAAAAGCCCCTGCTGATCGAGGCGCAGGTCGGCCTCGAACACTTGCTTAAGGGGAGCTCGACTTTCGGATCCGCTCTGGGTAACAACAACGCCAGGCTTGTCATTCCCTACGTGGGTATGTTCTACCAGCCAAGGGAGAACATCCAAATCGAAATTCAGCTGAGTAACTCGCCCTATTATAGACACAGAGGCGGATATCGGTATTGAAATGCGCCTCGCTGTAACTCCTTCAAACGGGACACTGTCCGGACGGACCGGACGGATGTCCCGTTCCGTTTTTCCGGCATAGCAGATGTCACGAAAAATCGTCCTGACCGCGCTGGCGGTTTTGACCTTTGCAGCGATCGCCGTCCTGGACATCCGGCGACGGCTGCCGCCGGAGCCCCCTTCCGTCGATCCAAAGCCTGAACCCCCCGCCGCGCCGGCGCCGGAAACTCCCGCGGCGCCGAATCCGGAGCCTGTCGCAAGAGCCCGTCCGGATTCGATGCGGCGAATCCGCATCGAAGTACTCAACGGATGCGGCGTTTCCGGTGTCGCGGAAAAGGTGGGGCGTTATCTGAGGGAAGCAGGTTTCGACGTGATGACGTGGAAGAACGCGGATAGCTTCAACTATCCCGAAACCATGGTCATCGACAGGACGGGCAACCTTGAAAACGCACGCAGGGTGGCAAGCGCAATGGGACTGCGCACGCATATTCAGCAAATCGTCCACGACCCATATCGCATCGAGCAGGTCGCGGTTATCATAGGCAGGGATTACGATCGCCTCAGCATCTTCACCCGCAGCCCGCAGCGATAGGGGCCTCCGCGGGCCAACCATTGAAGATAAGGCCTTCAACCCCATCACGGAACGGGACCGACTTGTCCGATCAGATACGCGAAGTCCTGGATCTCTGTATCGAATGCCTTCAGTCCCGGAAGGGCGAAGACCTTCTCCTGATCGATCTGCGGACGGTCTCCGACGTCGCGGACTACTTTCTCATCTGCACGGGAAATTCCGACGTACACGTAAGAGCGCTTGCAGACGCGTTGCAGGAAGGCACGAAAGCGGCGGGCTACAGGCCGTGGCATATCGAGGGCCAGGAATCGCGCACCTGGGTTCTGTTCGACTATATCGACGTGGTCGTCCACATCTTCCAGCCCAGGGCGCGGGCGTTCTACCGCCTGGAGCGCCTCTGGGGCGACGCCCCGTCCGAACGGATCGAAGAAGATCCCGCACTCGCCGGGACATCCTCTCCCGAACAACCTTAAATTCCGGGTCGAACGGATCCGACCGATGCCTGTACCAACCATCACCTGGGAAAACGACTCCCTTCGGCTGATCGATCAGACCTTTCTGCCTGAACGATACGTCCGGATCGACTGCGGAGACGTGGAAACCGTCGCCGAAGCCATCGAGAGCCTACGGGTCCGGGGTGCCCCCGCCATCGGCGTGGCCGCGGCGTATGGCGTCGTCATCGGCGCGCGGGAAGCCCTGGCCTCGGGCGGCGATATCGTCTCCGGGACGAAGGAGGCAATATCGAGACTCTCTCGCACCCGGCCTACGGCGGTGAACCTTTTCTGGGCGCTGGATCGGATGAGCAGACGACTGAGCGAAGTCGCCGATCAGGACCCCGCGGAGATTCGGGACCAGTTGCTGAAGGAAGCACACGAAATCTTCGAGGAAGACCGGAAGGTATGCAGGCAGATCGGCAAAAACGGGGCCGAACTGATCGGGCACGACGCCACCGTGCTCACCCACTGCAACGCCGGCGCCCTGGCCACCGCGGATTACGGTACGGCGCTGGCCGTGGTATATGCAGCCGTCGAATCCGGGAAACAGGTCGCCGTCTTCGCTGATGAAACCCGCCCCCTGCTGCAGGGGTCGCGGCTCACGGCGTGGGAACTCGGTCAAAGCGGCGTCGACGTCACGGTGATCTGCGACAGCATGGCGGCATCCGTCCTGCGGCAGAAGAATATCGACAGCGTCATCGTTGGCGCAGACCGCATTGCCGCCAACGGCGACGTGGCCAACAAAATCGGCACCTACGGACTGGCCATCGTGGCAAGGGAACACAACGTTCCCTTTTACGTCGCCGCTCCACTGTCCACAATCGACATGTCCCTCACCGGCGGTGAGGAGATTCCCATCGAAGAACGCGGCTCTGAGGAAATCACCCGGGGGATGGGCAGGCAGACCGCCCCTGGAGGGGTGAACGTCTACAATCCGGCCTTCGACGTCACGCCGGAGCGGCTCGTCTCGGCCATCATTACGGAGAAGGGCGTGGCCCGATCCCCTTTCGAACCCACCTTCCGCGGCTGGTTTCAGGCCGCATAAACCTTCCGTTAGAACCCTACCGCCACACGTTTACACCGTCGCATCCAAACGCGGGCAGCAACACGAAATGGTCGCCGGTTTCAACAAGGCGTTCTCTGAGAAGCCTGTGGTGCCGCGCGATTTCGTCCTGGAAGTCGGGGTGATCGATCAGGTTCCGGCGTTCGTACGGATCGGCATGCAGATCGAAAAACTGCCAGGCGCCCGCGCCCATCTTGTCTCCCCGTACGGTATATTTGTATCGCGCGCTCCGAAACCCGCGCCACACCCACCGGTTGAAGGCCATCCCCTTGCGGAGTTCGGCCACGAATTCCAGCATAACCCCTTCCCGATCCAGCGAGTCGGTCTCACCGTGGATCAGCGGGGACAGGTCCATACCCTGCAGGTGATCGCCGGGGGTCAGCCCCGCCAGCCCCAGTAACGTCGGGAAAAAATCCTCCGTGCAGACCGGATCCTCGATTGCCGTACCCGCCCGGACGGGAAAGCGGGGGTCGCAGACGATCGCCGGAATGCCCACGGATTCCTCGTACGGCCACTGCTTTCCTCTGAGCCCGTGGCTGCCGCCCAGTTCGCCGTGGTCCGAAACGAACAGCACCACGGTGTTCTCCGCCAGTCCCTGCGCCTCCAGAAAGTCCGTCATCCGCTTCACATTGGCGTCCAGATTCTCCACCATCGCGTAATATCGCTTGCGATTCAGCACGAATGCTTCCCGGCTCGCGCCGTCGGACGCCTCGAAATTGGGCGGCAGTTCAATCTCCCTGGCTTCCCATGCCGCCTGAATATCGGGCGGCGCTTCGAACGGGTCGTGCGGTGGCTCGACCGAAATGACCATGCAGAACGGCCTGGATGTGTCCCGCTCCCCGGCAAGGTAATTCATGCCGATATCGTACAGCCCGTCGGTCTGATAGCCGGCGATGGGCCTTGGCTCGGGATCGTCGTCCTCGAAATAATACGTGTCGAAAGGGGCATTTCTGAGCTCGAATCCGAACCACTTCTCCCAGCGTCCCTGGTACTCCCGCGGCACCGGCGTACGCCCGCATTCCAGCGCCGATCCCATTCTACCGTGACCGCCGTCCAGGTGCCATTTCCCCACGTATATCGTTTCGTACCCCGCCTCGTTGAACGCGTCGGCCAGCGTGAATTCGGTTGGCGACATCCGGTACTCGATACCGGGGACCTTGCGCGTGTGCGCGTATTCTCCCGTCATGAACGTAAAGCGGAAGGGCACGCAGATCGGATAGGTTGAACAGGCGTTTGTGAATCTCACGCCCCGTGTTGCCAGCGCGTCGATATTCGGCGTCTGCAGGTTCACGTCGCCGTGAACAGACAGCGCGTCGCGTCGCAACTGGTCGCACATCAGTACCAGTATGTTGGGCTGTTCGGACAATTATGACTCCCGCACAGTCATCTTCCGTCTCCGCTGCGACGCGTTCATGGCGGACCCGCTGGTGGAACGGGTCGTGCCCGCAGGATGACGTCACCCGCCGGCGCGCCGGTATTCCGGATTCACCAGGTTCTCCGGGTCTTCGCCCCGCAGGACCCGGCGCGTCTCCATCGCGGCGCGCTGCCTCAATTCAATCAGGGATTCAGCCGAATAAAACGCCGCGTGAGGCGTATGGATCACCTGGGGCATCCCGATAAGCCGGTCGTCCTCGCCCGGGGGCTCCTCCACACGGACGTCGAGGGCCGCCCCCGCGATCCCTCCCGCGGCCAGCGCGTCGGCCAGCGCGGTCTCATCCACGATATCGCCACGCGACGTATTGATCAGGCAGGCCGTGGGTTTCATCCTTCGCAGGGCGGCCGCGTCGATGAGTCCCCGCGTCGCGTCCGTGGATGGACAGTGAATCGAGACAAAGTCCGACGTCCGCAACAGTTCATCCAGCGTCACGGCCTCGACGTCCCCCGCCGCCGCGGACCCGGGCGTCATCGACGGGGCGGTCGCCAGCAGGCGCAGACCGAAAGCCGACGCGCGGCCCGCGACCTCCCGCGCAATGCGCCCGAAGCCGATCAGCCCCAGCGTCCGTCCGGTCAGGCGATTCAGCGGCAGACCGGCCTGGATATCCCACACGCCGCCGCGTACGGAACGGTCGAACCCCGCCACCTTGCGCGAAAGCGCCAGCAACAACGCCATCGCGTGCTCCGCCACGTCCACCATGCAATAGTCAGGCACGTACGCCACAGGGATCCCACTTGCGGTCGCGCAGGCCACGTCGATGTTGTCCAGGCCCACCCCGTAGCGCGTCACCACCTTCAGGTCCGGCAGCGCGGCCCGAATGACCCGCCGCGTGGTCATGGCCCAACAGGTCATAATGCCGCTGACGCCGACCGCCAGCCGCGCCAGCGTCTCTTCGCTGCCATCCGGCGCGGCCACGAGCTCGACCCCGATCTCATCCAGGACCCTCTGTTCCACGGTGAGGTCCGCCCACGCATAGTCCGTTACCAGCACCCGCATCGGTATCCCCGCACAGCCTCGGGATTGAATGACTCACGAATCCCGGTGGTCTTTCTGAATAATCAGTTGATTTTCAATAACTTCATCGTCCAATACCGATGAGGACTTCAAGAATACGCGAACCGGTTGGTCAGGGTGCTGTTTCATGGCCCTCCGCTGCCGATTTGTCGCTATGACCGGGCAAAAGGAGGGATTCACCTTCCGGGTCCTTATCCTGTTCATCCTGTCCATCCATGTAAGTTTCGAATTCAGACATTAAGAGAAAACCATCCGCGGTCCGCTACGGACTCCGTTCAACGCAAAACCGATGCACGATATCGTACAGCACGCGCGTAGCGAACAAGAGGTTCTCCACCGAGGTGCGTTCGTTATGCCCGTGAATCAGCTGCCACTCTTCTTCTCCGGGAGCTCCCCGGTAGGGCATGAACCCGTATACCTGCGTTGCGGGCTTTCGCGGGCAGATGTGTTTGGCATCCGTACCACCCGTGGATTGCGACGGCACAACCCGCGCCCCCGGATCGTGATCCGCCATCACGTCCACGATCGTCCGGTACAACGGGGAGTCGACCCCGGCCTCCAGAGGCGGGCTGTACTGGTCCACTTCGAACCGGACGTCGTCTCCGACCAGTGGCCGGATCTCCTCGAAGAAGCTGTCATCCGTCTGCCCCGGCGCCAGCCTGCCGTCCACCCACGCCGAAGCCTCCGTTGGAATCACGTTGATCTTCTGTCCGGCATCCAGCATGGTCACGGAAGCGGTATTTCGCAGCGACGCACGCAGGTTCGCAACGATCTCCGGCGCAAGCGGCAGCGATTCGAGCGCAGCCTCGCTGCGTTCGGGTTCCAGAACGCAACGCAGCCGGTCCGCGATGAGAGAATCCTGCGTTGCGGCGATACTGTCGAGAAACGCCCGGACGGTCCGGGAGGGATGCATCGGCAACTCGGCCCGTCCCAGAGAGGCAACCGCCTCCGACAGCCTCACGACGGCGTTCTGCGTGTGCGGCCTGGAGCCGTGGCCGGGCTGCCCGCGGGCGATCATCCGGAATCTGCAGATCCCCTTCTGTCCGGTCTGGCAGGTATAGAACCGGGCATCGCCCACCCGAAAGTCCGCGCCGCCGCCCTCTGTCAGCACAAAGGGCGCATCCACCTGTTCAGGATGGTTGTCCAGCAGCCACCCGACGCCATGGTCGCCCTTTCCCGCCTCTTCGTCCGCGGTGGCCGCGAAGATGACGTCCCGCGTCAGATCGATCCGTCGTCGTTTCAACAACAGAAACACCATCAGCTCGGCGGCCACCATATTCTTCATATCCAGCGCGCCGCGCCCCCAAACGTATCCGTCGTGCACCTGTCCGCCGAACGGCGGATGCCGCCAACGGTCGGGTTCGGCCGCGACCACGTCCGTATGCCCCAACAGCACCAGCGGCTCGCCGCCCCCGGCCAACCGGGCCGTGACGTTCCCCCTGCCCCGCTGCGATTCGGTCACCTCGGGATCGAAACCCTCACGACGTAACACGGAGGCAAGGTACCGGGCGGCAAGCGTCTCGTTTCCGGGCGGATTGGTCGTGTCCAGACGGATCAGCTCCTGCAGGTATCCCGTCACTTCCTCACGGACCGCGTTCCAGTCGATCGGTTCCAAGCGTGTCTCCGGGGAAACGGGCGATCGCCTTCAATTGAGCTGCGATGGATCTGTTGGCAATGAGCAAAGGTTACGGACCGTGGACCCTCAAAGGTCCAGAGAGGCCGCCGACCAGTCTTCCAGCGGTGTAAACCTCGAGGTGTCCAGGTCGAACCCGTAACCGAACGGCGCATCGACGATGCTTGCGATGTTCAGCCGGCCATCCTGAAGGTCCAGGGTGGGAAATCCCGCTTCGTGCCGGCGGTAGAGCGTGCCGTGATGCCGGAGTACCTGCGCCTGTACCTCCCGGGGATACATACTCAAGCCTGTGAAATAGTGGTGACCGTTGCGCTCCGTATGGCCCACGCCAAGGCTTGCAGCCACCGCCAGGTCCTGCAGCAGCGCAACCGGGCCGACGTTGCCCAGATCCTCGCTGCTGAGGATATACGTCCGACCTGGATCATTCTTTCGCCTGTCTGCGATAAGACATGCGCTGGAAACGCCTTTGAAGACCCCTTTGCAGTTCTTGTGGCTGGTTCCCGCATATCCCAGTTCCAGCGCCTCCGCCGCGCTGGTCAGCGTCCCGTCAGACTCATCGATGATCATGGGCGGGCGACCGGTCCAGTCGCGCAGTGCGCCGCCTACGGTCTCGCCGAGAGCCACGTCGCGCCTCAGGGGCTGCTCCACGAATAACAACCGCTCCATGAACCGATCGAGCGACGGATCCGCCGTGACGGATTCCCACAGCGCACGGAACGGATCTATTTCAGTATATTGCTCGTTCCCGTCGAGCGTATGTGCGTAGTCAGACGCGGAATGTCGTTCCATCAATCCGGCGATCTTCCTCAGCCGGTCCGCGTCCCGGTCCGCATCGCCGCACAACTTGATCTTCAGATGGGTCAAGCCATACGCCTTTATACTGGCTTCGAGAGATTGCGGCAGGCCGTCTTCCACACGCTCGTCCGCCGGGACGTCGGCGTCTGTCAGGGGATCGGTCAACCCCACGGTGTGGCGCGCCAGAATCGACCTGCTCGCGCGTTCGGGCAGCAGCGCCGCGGCTTCGACCCCCTCCAGATCGGGCTGTAAATCGTCGAGCCGAATGCCGAATCCGTTCTCTCGCAGTGCACAACCGAACGCGGCCCCGGTTGCCCGGCAGAACGCGTCGATGAGCGCGCGCTCCACCAGGCTTACGCCGAATCCCCACAGCAGTGGCGGGTACGGTGTGGACAGGGCCCATTCCTTCTGACCGTTGTAGATCTCGCGCCAGAAATCATAGACGGTTTTCGCACCGGCCGCGGACAGAGCCAGACGGCATGCATGGCGGATGACCGCCAGCATTTCATCAAGGTCGTCTTCGAATGACGCTTCCGGGTTCTTGGTGAACCACTTCGGCGGGAGCCCGTCCGCCGCGAGCCCGACTTCACGGCGTCCGTTGATCTCCGCGGTCACCCGGACGAAGAGATGGGGTACAGCCACGAGAGACGCGATCCCGTACCGGAACGGCATCCGCGCTTTCATGTTCAGGACGTTCAGGTCAATATTTTTTATTGCGATGGACATTTCAGAATCTCAGACTGAAGGCGGGGAGACTTCCCACCCGGCCCCTCTTCCATGGTGAGACGGGAGACGGGAGATACCGTGAGTGCCCTATGGTTTTTCTTGATTGCTACGATAACGGTAAATTAGCAGGCACGGTTTGTGTAGAAACACTGCTATAAATGTCTTCATCTACCGTCTACCCTCTTACGTCTCACCGGTTCTATTGCCCCGTGTGGTTTCACATCTTGCCAGAGGCATTGAGTAAGAACCTATGGTGCAAGGATGTCATCTACCGTCTAACGTCTACCCTCTTACCGCCTCTTACCGACCACAAGGGTCGCCCCTACATTCGTTCTCTTCTTGAGGCTCTTATCCTGTCCATCCTGTCCATCCATGTTTGTTCGAGTCCGGAAAATTAACGGGTTAACCCTCATCCAGCCCGATCACGCGCACCGCGTTCCGGTGCAGGATATCCTCCAGCGCTTCCGGATCTTCCACCATTCGTCTCAGAAAGGGCAGGCTCTTCGCCGCGAAACAACCGGGCGCGTAATCGGTTCCCTTTCCATCCACACACGGGCAATCGGTAGCGAACAGCAGTTTCCGCCGGTGGCGCATCAGAAAGTCCCTGCCGAACGCCTCGTCGCGTGTGACGGCTCCCAGTCCCGACCCTGCGGACAGATCCGCATACACGTTTTCGTAATCGGACAGCAGCCGGTCCGCCAGTCCGCCCGGTACCACCGGCCCTCGCGGGTACATCGTCTCCTCGGGCGGCGGCACGTCCGCGCTGATATTGGCCCACCAGGACTGCGCGTGTCCGATAAACCTGATATCGCGGAACTTGCGCACCAGCGACTCCAGATGTCCGATCCCCTGGTTGTAACCCCGGCTCCCCTCCTGAAAATGCCACGTGACGGGCCAGCGCATTTCATTGCAGAAAGCCAGCACGCGTTCCAGACCCGGATGATTCAATGGCACGTGCTGCTTCTGTTCTCCGTACCCCCTGAACACCCCCGGCCGCGCGCGTCGTTCGAGTTCCGCAACCGCGTCTTCCCGCGTCACGTCCACGTGGCAGAAGGGAATGACTTTGTCCGGGTATCGCTCATGCGCCATCGCCACGGTTTCCGAGAGCCATTCGTATTCCCGGTCGGCTGTCTCGATCGGCAGGAATACGGCTTTCTCCGCCCCGATGCCTTCGATGTGCCGGATCGTATCCTCGAGACTCCTGCCATGGTGTCCAATGTGCAGATGGGCGTCGATCATCTGCGCAGCACTTCCTTCAGACGACGGCCGACGACCTCCTCCTCGCCGGGCGCCAGCGTCATCGGATCCACAACGATTCCACTTCCGCTCGAACGGACCACCACCTGAGGGTCTCCCTCACGCATCGCCCGAATCACCTCGCGGGTTTCAGACTCGGGAAGATCCACGTACGCCCTGGGAGCGAAATCGGGCGCCGCCTGCTGGCCCTCTCCCAGGACATATGCCTCGACGCCAGGAATTTCGGACACTGCCGCCACGACCCGTTTCGCCTGTTGGCGCCACGTGGCCCGGTCCTGGTCGTCGCTTCCCGCCAGAAACAGATCAACGGCCGCCAACAGCCCGAGAATCTCTTCCTTTCCAACCTTCATGCCGCGCCCGACCGCGCTGAATGGGCTGGCATTCAGCCTGGCCGCGTCCACGTATTCTCTTTTTCCCAGAACCAGGCCCGTGCACTGCGGCCCCCTCAGTCCCTTGCCTCCGCTGAAGACTACAAGGCTCGCGCCGATATCTGCAATCTCCGTCAGGTTCGTCCTCGGCGGAAGCTGCGCCGCGGCGTCGACAAGCACAGGGACCCCGGCACGATTCGCCCCGGCAATCACCTCCTTGAGCTGCGCCTTGCTCTGCATGCCCAGGAAATGGACGACGGCCGCTGTCCGGTCGCTGATGCCGCCGAGGATGTCCCCGGCCGTCACCTCCGTCCTGCTGCCCACCCGCACCAGTCTCCCGCCGCAGATCTCGATCCCCTGGTGAATGTACGTATGGGAGTCCACGAGACTGACCACGAACTCGTTCCTCCAACCTTCGGTATGCGGCAGCGACCGGACCTTTTCCGCGTCGGTGCCCGTCAGGCACGCCGCGGCCGAAAGCTGCATCCCGCTTGCCGCGCCACAGGAGACGAATGCCGCTTCAACGCCGATTTTTTCGGCCAGGTATCGCCCCGCCCTTTCGTTCAGTTCCGGAAGGTCCACGAACGCCCCCGCCGCCGCCTGCATCGCGTCCAGGACTTCCGGATGCATCAGGCTGCCGCCGAGGGTTGTAATCGTCCCGCTGGCATTGATGAACGGTCTTACGCCCAGATTGCTGTAGTTGATCATAATATCCTCTGCTGCTCACGCGAAATTCAATCCTGTCCATCCATGTTTATTCACGGTTAATGAATTAATCGGGCGGGTAAGGGAAATTGCGATCCCTGTCGGCCCTGGACAGTTCTGCCAGAAACCTGCCCGTTCCCTCGATACTTGAATCGATGACGATCTTTCCCTTTTCCCGGGTAGCGCGGCTTGCGTCGCCGCCGGCGGATGCCGGCATGTAAAGATGCCACGGTCTCACGAAATCCACCTGGAACTCCGACAGGACCTCGAGCTCGGGCTGCCTCCGCGGATTGTCGCCGATCTTTGCCTTTCGGACGAGGTCGGGCCGCAGGTAGAGCATTTGCGACGTTTCCTCCTCGCCCGCGTGGTCGCTCGGTTTTTCGCAGACCTGCCGCGCCTCCGGCGACGCGCACGAAGAGGCCTGGATCATGCAGACGAATGCGCCGTCGTCCGCGGCCAGGTCCCGCATTGCCGCCCGGATCACGTCCGGATTGCCTCCGTGGGCATTGACGAATACGACCTTCTCGATGCCGTCCGCCTCGCACATTCTTACGAGGTCCTTCAGCAGCGCCATGAACGTCGACACCTCCATGCGGCAGGCGAACGGAAAGGCGCGAAAATTGTTGTTCAGGCTGACCCGGACGGTGGGCAGGCAGATCACCCGGCCGCCCCGGCAGTTCGCCTCCCGGGTGGCGCCGCAGGCGATTGCTTCGGCCCGATAGCTGTCGGTACCGTACGGCAGCGCCGGGCCGTGCGGTTCCGTCGATCCGATCGGAATGACGGCAACGTCCGGCTTGAGCCCCCGAACCTGGTCGATGGTCATTTCTTCGAGAATTCCTGAGTAGCGCTCCGCCATTCGGACCTCCGGTTCATTCTGTCGGCGAGCACAAGATAGGCCCGCGTCGGGACGCTGTCAAGATGTCGCGGGTCGGGGGCTTCCAACAGGGTGGGGCGGGCGCAAATCCGCGCTTTCACGCGCAGACTTTTGCTTGACCCGCATTTGGGAATCCGGTAAATTGAGGCCGTTTCCGGCGGTGCGAACGAGCTGGGAATCCAGGCGCACAAAACACGGAGCGAACGCCGCATGGGCAACACTTTCGGCCATCTCTTCCGCATCACCACCTGGGGCGAGTCCCATGGCGGCGGCGTGGGCGTCGTTATTGACGGCTGCCCGCCCAATCTCGAGATCGAAGTCGGTGAGATTCAGACGGAACTGGACCGGCGCAGACCCGGGCAGAGCAGGATTACCACCCAGCGAAAGGAAGAGGACCGCGTCGAGATCCTGTCCGGCGTCTTCGAAGGCAAGACCCTGGGCACGCCCATCTCGCTGATCGTCAGGAACAAAGACGCCCGATCCAAAGATTACGAGGAGATGCGGGTAAAATACCGTCCGTCTCACGCCGACTACACCTATCAGGCAAAATACGGGATCCGGGACTGGCAGGGCGGCGGGCGGGCCAGTGCACGCGAGACCATCGGTCGCGTGGCGGCCGGCGCGATCGCGCGCAAGATTCTGCACCAGGCGCTTGGCGTGGAGATCCTGGCCTTTGTCAAGAGCGTACGGGACCTGATCGCCTGTGCCGATCCCGACACCGTCACCCGGGACCAGATTGAATCCAATATCGTGCGCTGCCCCGATTCCGAAACTGCGGACCGGATGATCGGGCAGATCGAACAGGCACGAAAAGACGGCGACTCCCTCGGCGGCGTTGTGGAAGCCATCGCGCGCAACGTGCCGCCGGGACTTGGCGAACCCGTATTCGACAAACTGGAGGCGGAACTGGGCAAGGCCGTCCTGTCTCTGCCGGCGTGCAAGGGATTTGAGATCGGGTCCGGGTTTGGCGGCGCGACGCTGACCGGTTCCGGCCACAATGACGCGTTCTACAACGATGGAGAACGGATACGCACTCGCACGAACCGTTCCGGCGGTATTCAGGGCGGCATTTCCAATGGCGAAAACATCGTCGTCCGCGCCGCCTTCAAACCGACGGCAACCATCCTCAGGTCCCAGGAGACCGTGGACATTCACGGAGACCCGGCCACGTTATCGGGCCGCGGCCGCCACGACCCCTGCGTACTGCCCCGTGCGGTGCCGATGGTTGAGGCCATGATCGCGCTCGTCCTGGCCGACCACCATCTCGTCCACCGGGCCCGGTGTGACTCGGGCGGGCCCTGAATCGGAGTTCCCGGCGCCCTATCAGCCCGTTGAAAAAGTCCATCCGGTCTGCGTCCGGCCCTTGTGACCGAAATACGGCGTTGCGCTCCCTCCCCGAATCCAGGGATTCGCATCGGTCGCGCGTCTTGTCTTCGGCCACAATGACTCGGCCTCGCCTGCAGAGCGACTTTTCCAACGGACTGCTATCCGTTGCCTGCGTCACGCGGTCCAATCTTTATGGATCCAGAGATCTTCACCTGCACGAAGAATGGACGTCCTCACGTCTATCGCTTTCCATGGTCGAACTTCACGCGCCTTCTTCAACATCGGGCTGAACATTGCGGAGATCGCGCGGCCGTGATCTTCCGCGACCTGGACGGTGAAAAACGGTCGGTGATCGCATACGGAGACCTGAACCGCCGGACCGCGGCGCTGGCGGCCCGGCTCCACGACGATTATGGCATCGGCCCGGGAGACCGGGTATCCCTGGCCATGCCGAATTGCCCGGAAATCCTTCTGATCTGCCATGCCCTCTTCCGGCTTGGCGCGACTGCCGTCCCGCTGGACCTCAGGCGCGACTCGCCCGATCGAAAACGATACAAACTCGCAGACTCCCGCGCCAGACTGCTGTGCGTCCTTCCGGATGATCTGGATTCCGAACGGGAAGTTGCACCGGAAGTTCCCATTGCGGCCACGGATGCTCTGCTCGCGGGCGACGTCGACCGGACCAGGGACCTGGAACCGGAATGGAGCGGGGACCCGGCGGCGGAGCAGGCCGCGGGGATCATCCTTTATACGTCCGGAACAACAGGCAAACCCAAGGGCGTTCTGCTTACGCGACAGAGCATCGTGAGCAATGCGGACGGGATCGTCCGCTGGCTGCATTTCGACGAAACCGAACGACTCAGCCTCGTGCTGCCGCTGCATCACGTCAATTCAACCGTCTTTTCAATTGCGCTCCTGATGGCCGGCGGAACGCTCGTTCTCAACTCCAGATACAGCGCTTCCGGCTTCTGGCCCGTCATTGCAGAAGAAAAAGCCACGTCAAGCAGCATTGTTCCCACCATCATGCGGGACCTGCTTGCCGACGCAGACGCGTTCGACGCGGCCGGGCACGACATTTCCGCACTCACGAAGATAATGATCGGCAGCGCCCCTGTACCCGCGGGCCCCGCGGCGCGTTTCCACGATCGATTCGGCGTGCGCCTGATCCAGGGCTACGGCACCACCGAAGTCAGCCTTCGGGTCACCGGTGTTCCGCCGGACCTGCCGGAAGACGAATACCGGGAGGCGCTTCAGCGGAACGCCGCGGGAGTCGAACTCCAAAACAACAACATCCGCCTCGAAGGAGATCCTCCCCCCGGCGAGCTTGGTGAGATCCTGGTTCGCGGTCCGGTTGTGTCGGGCGGCTACCTCAACCAGCCGGAAGCCACGGAGGAAGTCTTCAGGGAGGGTTGGTTTCACACCGGCGACGTTGGCTACAGGTGCGCGATCGGCAACCGTGACTACTATTTCGTTCACAGCCGCAAGAAGGAGATCGTCATCAAGGGCGGCGTAAACATCTCTCCGATAGCCGTCGAAAACGCCCTTGTAGAAGCCTTTCCCGAGCTTGCCGCAGCCTACGTTACCGGCCTGGAGGACGAACGCTGGGGACAGGACGTCTGCGCCGCGCTGGTCTTCCGCAACGGCATGGCGCCCGGGAAGCAGGTGGAAGCTGCCGGGCGGATCCTGAGCGAGGGACTGGCGGGAAACGTGGCGAACCTGAGCGCCTTCGAAGCGCCCTGCAGGACCATTCCGTTCAGCCCCGACCGCTTGCCGATGACGTCTACGGGCAAGGTCCAACGCAGCGCCCTTCGGGAAATCGTACAGGAAATCGTGGACCGGTTCAATTGACCTTCCGCATCACTTCACACGTAAAGGAATTGCATGCCACGGAGAATCCTGCTGTCCGCCAATATGCGGAACCCCGAATTCGACTCCGACAGCCGGCAGAAGCGACTGGAACGACTGGCCGGCTTTGCCAGTGTAGAGTATTACTCCGGCGAACTGACGGCAAACGAAGCAGACAGCGTGGTCGGCGTTCTCGCGAGTTCCGCGCTGATTCACGAAAGCTTCTATGAAGCCGCGCCGGACCTGCGCATCATCTCCCGATGGGGTGTGGGTTACGAAAAAGTCAACCTCGACGTGGCGACGCGCCGCGGTGTGATCGTCACCATTGCTCCCGAGCACATGGTCACGGTCGCAGAATACGCCATTGCCCAGTGGATGGCGACAATGAAACGGCTCTACACGCTGAACCGGCTCTCCCACAGCGGCGACTTTTCTCTCATCAGAACCTACGAAGTCGCCGAGACCACACTTGGTCTGTATGGTTTCGGCCGCATCGGTCAGGCGGTCGCCGAACGGGCGAAGCCTCTCCTCGGTGACAGGGGGCGCCTGCTCGTTTACGACGTCCGGCCGGACATCGCGGAACTCGCGTCCCGATTCGGGGCGGAGGCCGTGGGCGAACCGATAGACCTGTTCAGGGAATGCGATACCGTCTCCCTGCACGTTTCCGGCGCCGACACCCTCGTCACGTACGACCTGCTTTGTGCCATGCAGCCCCATGCCTCCCTCATCAACCCGTCGCGCGGCACCCTCGTAGACGATATTGCCGTCAACCGCGCCATTGTCGAGAAGCGACTCTGGTACTACGTGGTCGACGACCCGGTTGACGGCCCGCGAGCCATCCACAAGGGACACCCCCGCATCATCTGTACCAACCATAACGCCGGAATGACGGACGCTTCCGCGGTACGCCTGGACCGCCGGACCTTCGGGCAACTCACCGATGTCATGGAGGGCAGGGAACCCGCGCACGTCATCAATCCGGACGTGTTGAACCACCCCAGAGTCAGATCCATTCTTGGCAGCCCGTAGGCAAAACCGCCTCTTGAACGATCGCGCAGAGAATCACGTCCACCTGTCCCCGCACGCTACTGCCATGCGCGGCATCTTCTCAATTCTCTTTCGCCTGCCCCAGTATGTCAGACTCTCCTGGCGCCTGATGAGAGACCCGCGCGTGCCTTGGTACAGCAAACTGCTTGTGTACCTGATTATTCTATATGGGATTTCCCCCGTGGATCTGTTGCCGGAAGCGCTGTTCCCGCACCTGGGCTATGGCGAAGACATCCTGTTGTTCCTGCTGGCCCTGCAGCAATTGATCAGGACCAGCCCGCCAGACGTCGTCACGGGACACGCCAGCGATATAGCAGAGGAGAAACGCCGCCGAAAGGAAGACGTTCACGCGCGGTGAGATGCCCTTCACCGGATAAACTGATGACTGCCGACCCGTCAGGATTTGGATCGATCAAGAGGGCCCTGCTCGCCTGGTATCGTCGCGAAAAGCGGGATCTCCCCTGGCGTCATACGTCCGATCCATACCACGTTCTGCTCGCCGAGTTCATGCTTCAGCAAACCCGGGTCGAGACCGTCATTCCCTATTACAGGCGGTTCCTGAGAGATTTCCCGACTGTGCAGGACCTCGCCCGAACGGAGGGAGACAGGGTCCTCAAGGCCTGGGAGGGCCTGGGCTACTATTCCCGCGCCCGAAACCTGCACAGAACGGCCCGGTACATCGTGGAGAGATTCAACGGCGCCGTGCCCGATGCCTACGACGATCTTTCCTCTCTGCCCGGTCTGGGACCCTACACCACGGCCGCCGTCCTGAGTATCGCGTACGACCGGGACTACGCCGTTCTCGACGGCAACGTAATCCGCGTTCTTTCCCGGCTCTTCGAGATTCGGGACGATATCGCGCAAACCCGCACCAGAACGCGTCTTCAGAAACTGGCCGGCGACCTTCTGAACAGCGGCAACGCCGGCGAGTACAACCAGGCGATCATGGAACTTGGCGCGACGGTCTGCCGCCCGCGCGCTCCCCGATGCGGCTCGTGTCCCGTCGACGAATATTGCGCCGCGTATCAATCAGGTACCGCGGAATCGCTACCCGTCAAAGCCCCGACGAAATCGCGCCCGCACCACATCCTGGGTGTTGGAATCGTATCCCGGAAAGACAAGATCCTGATCGCGCGCCGGCCGGAAAACGGGCTTCTCGGCGGACTCTGGGAATTTCCATCGGCCCGACAACTGCAGGGCGAGGCCCTGGGTGACACATGTATACGCGCGGTGCGCGAGGCAACCGGCGTCGACGCCGCCCTGCGGAGCCGGTTCAGGACCGTCAGACACGCCTTCACCCACTTCAGCGTCACCATGCATGCGTTTCGATGCGACTACAAAGGCGGCAGAGCCCGCGCGCGGACCTGTACGGACGCGAAATGGGTCGTACCCGAAAGCCTCGAAGACTATGCATTTTCCCGGGCGAACCGGACACTGATCGAATTCATGGACGGGACGGAGTTGATATAGCCGAAACCGAAATTCAACTCACACGGAGACACAAAGGCACAAAGGGAACCGGGAAACACCCTAAAGGCGGGGAGACGTTAGACGTAAGAGGGGAGATGATGTGAGTGGCATATGGTTTTTCTAGTCGTTACGATAGCGGTAGAGAAACAGGCACGGTTAGCGTGGAGACACTGTGGTAACGTTATCATCTACCGTCTACCGTCTTGCGTCTAACGGGTTTTATTGCCCTGTGCGGGTTGATTTCTCGCCAGAGGCATAAAAGTAGAACCAATCGGGCAAGGACGTCCTCTACCGTCTTGCGTCTCACGTCTCACCGCTTTCAAGCTTTTCATCTACGGGCTTGCGGCTCACCGAAGTTAGACGTTACCGATTGAGAGAAAAACCATGTCACAGACGTTCATGGACCTTACGGGACGCGTTGCCCTCGTCACCGGCGGCGCAAGGGGCATCGGTGCGGCCATCGCGGACCGTCTGGCGACCGCGGGCGCGACCGTCGCCATCGTGGACGTGGATCCGCCCGACGGGGGTCGATCCTACGTCAGTCTCACCGTGAAAGCGGATGTCTCCTGCTGCGAAGACGTCACACGGATGGTGGACACCGTGCTGGAACGGCTCGGCCAGATCGACGTCCTGGTCAATAACGCCGGCATCGTGGGACCGGAGTCGCCCGTGCGGGAACTGAGCGAAGCGGACTGGGACCGCGTGATGGACACCAATCTCAAAGGCGTCTTCCTCTGCTCGCGCGCGGTCATCGGGGACATGGCAGAACGCAACAGGGGCGCAATCGTATCGGTCGCCTCGATATCGGGCAAGGAAGGGAACGCCAATATGGCGGCTTACTCGGTTTCGAAGGCCGGCGTCATCTGTTTTACCAAGGTGCTTGCCAGGGAGGTGCTGGACCATAACATTCGCGTCAACTGCGTCGCGCCCGCACTCATCGAGACCGGGATGACCCTCGGTCTGGATCCGGATCGGGCCGCCTTTCTCACGTCCAGGATACCGATGGGCCGCCTCGGCAAACCCGGCGAGGTCGCCGCGCTGGTACACTTCCTGGCCTCGGATGAAGCCAGTTTCACAACAGGGCAGTGCTTTGACGCCAGCGGCGGCCGCGCCACGTACTGACCGAAAGTCTCGTCTCTTTAACTCATAAACCGACGAAAGAAACATGGATGGACAGGATGGACAGGATAAAAACCAAAGAGCGCGAGAAAACGAGGAACTGCCGTGTATCGATTCACCATATACCACAAATCATCACTCCAACCACCGCGATCCCTGAAAATTAACCGCTTTCCTTTTGTCTTACACCGGATACTCAGAAAAACAACCTGGCGGACCCGATTCCTTACCCAAGCGGCCGGGCCGTCCAGACGTCGCGCAGATAGGCGATCAGAAAGGCGAACAACGTCACCACAATCGCAACGGCAACGGCGATCAGCACCAGAAGCCACCTCGGTGGCGGACGCCTGGGGTCGCCCGGCGGGTACGATTTGAGTGGATCGGGGTCCATGAAGCCTTTCAGGTTCCTGCATTGCTAAGTCGGCGGGAGAAAGACGACGTGCTTTCCGGACATGCCACTATTGCCTGATCGCCTCGATCGGGTCCAGCGCTGCGGCGTCCCGAGCCGGAAACAGCGTAAACAGATAGCAGACCAACGCGGCGGAAACCGAAATCGCCAGAAAATCAGACACCTGCATTTCTACGGGCAGCGCCTGCGTAATCAACACGTCTCCCGGTATTTCGAGAAGCTCGTACCGCTGCTGCGCCCAGCACAGGGCGAAGCCCAGCAGATTACCCAGCAACACGCCGGAGAGGCCCACGGCGAGCCCCTGCCAGGTAAATATCCGTCCGATTCTCCGCGGCGGCACGCCAAGGGTATTGAGAATGCCGATCTCCCTCCGCCTTTCCGCCACGTTCATGGTTAGCACGCTGACGATGTTGAAGCCTGCAACCACGACGATCAGCCCGATTCCCAGAAAACTCGCCCACTTCTCCAGATGTATGGAAAAATAGAGATTGCCGTGGTCTCGCATCCAGGGATGCACGGCAAGCGCCGGATCCAGCGACCTGGCTGCTCTTTCAACGGCCGCGCTGATTTCGCGAGCCCGAAAGGCGTCGCCGTACCGAAGCCGGACTCCGCTGATCCGGTGTTCCCATTCGAGGTCTCTTCGGGCTGCTGAAAGTGAAACATACGCCAATCCGCTGTCGAACTCGGGGTTGCCCGAACTGAAGATGCCGGTGACCACGTATCGCCGGAACCGGGTCTGCGCCGCGAAGACCTCGTGCGGCAGGATCCAGAGATGCACCTCCGACCCCACCCGCACGCCCAGTTGATCGGCCAGATAGCGTCCGACGACGATCCCGTAGACTCTGCCGCGGCCCTCTGTTTCCTGGAGACCGAGATCCAGGGCGCCTCCCCAGATATAGTCCTCCAGGTCGCTTACTGCTTCCAGTCCGTCCGGTGTCACGCCCCTCACCATCAACGCGGCGCTGTACACCTCCTCTTCAAAGGAACGGTGCAGGAGGGCGCCTTCCGAAGCCGCAAACGGAGATACGCCCGTGACCAGCGGATGGGCGTCCAGCGCGGTCAGGAGCGCCCCGGGATCCTCGATCGGACCTCCCCTCTCCATGCGCACCGTCGCATGCGCGTTCACGCCCAGCAGCCGGTCCCACACCAGCGACGAAAAACCGTTCGACACCGACAGCACGATCACCAGCGCCGCCACGCCGAGGCCCACGCCCAGTACCGCCACGACCACCGTGAACGACACCCGTTTCCGGCGGCGCATAGAGCGAAGATACCGTCGCGCAATCAACAATTCAACCATCGCCGGCGTCCTGTCCTGGTGTCCTGTCCCGATGATTTTTCACCGTTTTCCCGTCGATTCGTCACTCCTCACCCGAGGTCCGGCGGCGGCCGGGTATCGTCAATCACTCATAGCGGATGGCATCCACCGGATCCAGCGCCGCCGCATCGCGGGAAGGAAACAGGCTGAAGAGATAACAGATGAGAACCGCGCACAGGGAAACCAGGCCGAAATCCTCGAGGCGCATTTCCACCGGCAACGAACTGACGTAATAGACCTCCCCCGGCACGCGAATCACTTCGAACCGCTTCTGAATCCAGCAAAGCGAAAGTCCCAGGAGATTGCCGATTGCAATGCCCGACACGCCCACCACCACGCCCTCGAGGGTAAAAATCCTGCCGATCCGCCCCGGGATCATTCCCATCGCCTTCAGGATTCCAATCTCCCGGCGGCGATCGGTCACGTTCATCGTCAGGATACTGATGATGTTGAATCCTGCCACGACCACGATCAGACTCAGAATCAGGAAAAACGTCCACTTCTGCAGTTGGATCAGTACGTAGAAGTTACCGAAATTCCGTGTCCACGACGTTGCGAACAGACCGGGATATGCCTCACGCAGGACCCGTCTGAGCGTCTCGGCCATCCGGTCGGCTTCCATCGGATCCCGCAGCCGCAGTCGGATTCCGGTGACAACGTCCTGCCATCCCAGGTCCCGTCTGGCGGCCGTCAGAGAAATATAGATGAGACGGGAATCGAACTCGAAATAGCCCGTATTGAAGACACCGGTTACCCGGAATCGCTGCCACCGGCGTCCGCGTCCGCTGAACACGTCCTTCGGCACCAGACCCAGGAACACGTCGTCTCCGGGCGCCGCATTCAGCTTTTGCGCCAGCACCTGCCCCAACACCATACCGTATACCACACGCGAACCCGGTTTCTCCAGCGGACCGAGGTCTATCGCTCCTTTCTGAATGTACGATCCCACGTCGCTGGTGCGGACAAACGTCTCCGGATCCACTCCTCGCACCAGAACACCCGACTTGACCGCGCCCGCTCCGGCGGGCTTCCGGAAGACAAACCCCTCCGCATGGATGAATGGCGACGCCGCAAGCACTTCAGCGTGGTCTTCCAGGGTGCGGACCACCGGCTTGTAATCCGCTATTGGCTTGCGATAGGACTTGCGCACGGTCAAGTGTGCGTTCACGCCCAGAAGGCGCTGCCGGATCATGTTCGTATATCCGTTCATGACGGACATGACGATCACCAGCGATGACACGCCCAGCGCCACGCCAATTGCGGCGACACATATCGTAAAAGAGATACGCTTCCGGTCTCGCAAAGACCGGAAATGCCTGCGGGCGATCATGAACTCCGGGTTCATCCGGTCCTCCATCAGGTGTCCGGACCTGGAAAGTCGTCACCGCGGTAAACGAACTCCGGTACCGAACACCCGCCGCGGCCATTCGCTGGACCACACACAAAAAATCCCGATCTGAAAACGCATCGCTGTTCAGGATCGGAATAAACGGTGCTTCGCACAACCGGCGCCGATAGACCCGCGCGGACAGCATGTTCAACTGTCGACAACAGAATTCAGTTCAGTCCGTGCAATCGGTTTCCAAAACCCGCGGCCTGTTCGTAGCGCTCCCCGGCAACCGCTGTCTGAATCTGTTCTATAAGGCTTTCGCCGGCGACGGGATATCGCCGCCGAATCTCTTCCGCCCAGGCTTCCAGGGAACGAAGCGCATCGCCGGATTCCGGATGCTCCGGGTCTTCGGACCCGTTTGCGTCGGACCGAATCTCGTCGATTCCCTCCCGGACCACCTCGAGTGCGCCTTCGGAATCTCCATTCTGCAGGCAGATTTCGCCCTTGGACCTGGCGTGCGCCATGAGCACACACGTGCGGGACCGTTCGAATTCACACTTGATCTCTTCGTTGGCGGCATAGGTCCGGACCAGGTCCAGCAACGCCAGATTGTGCGTGGTGTCTCTCAGGACCCCTTCAAAATCGCTCAGGTGCATCAGGCAGACGTACCGCTGATAGTACTGTACGCCTTCCGTCCACAGCACGATACACGCCCGTTCATCCAGGCGGAACCCGTCGTCTGAACCATGGTTCCTTCGGTGGGCCTCCAGGCAATCGAGGTACTCGTCGAGTGCGGACTCATACCCGTTCGGGGATGTACCGTCGGGCCGACCGGTCATTTCCATCTGAAGAAGGCCAAGTTCAAACCGGACCTGCAGCTTCTCCCGCCCGTCGATTCCCACGATTTTTCTGGTGCAGGTCTTCCGGGCATCGAATATCCAGCGTTTGAAAATCGGCGATAAATCCTGTTCCATGTAAAGTTCCTGAAGAAACGGACCCTTGCGATCGGAGAGACCAAACCGGCTAATGAAAAGGAGAACGAGATCGGTAGGCGGTGATATCATCTCCCTCTTACGTCTTACGTCTACCCGCTTCTTGAGAATAATAACAAATGCCCTGCCAAAGTCAACCCGATTCACGGTGCATCTCGATGGCGTCTCCCGAATCGCCTTCACGTCGCCTTTTTTCTTGACAAAGATTCCTCAGCGCTTAATTTTCCGCGCTTTCCGGCTGTTTCATTGCAGTTCGGTTTTGTCCATAACATTCATTTTTACAGCATCTTGAGAAAAATACAACGCAGGAGCAGCAAGTCGTCGGCATCTGCCGGGACCTCTTATGGAGACCATCGAAGGCACCGTAATTCGTGAACACCGAAGGCATTACCACGTCGCCACCGGAGACGGGGTGGTTGACTGTGCGATTTCCAGCAAGCTGCGCAAACGGCTTCAATATCCCGAAGCATCGCCCGGATCGCGCCGAAAGCGGGTACAGGCCGTACGCCGCGCCCGGGTTGTGGACCCCGTTGCCATCGGCGACCGCGTCCGGATCGATCCCGGCGAAGGAAATACCGGTCTGATCCGTGAAGTCCTTCCAAGGCGGAACAAGATCTCTCGAAGGGCCTCCGGAAGTTCACGTAAAGAACAGATCCTGGCCGCCAATATCGATCAGCTCCTCCCGGTCTTCTCGGTGGCGGAGCCGCCGCCGGACTGGAATATGCTGGACCGGATGCTGGCCGTTGCGGAATGGTGCGAAATAACGGCTGCCGTCTGCTTCAACAAGCTGGACCTGCCCGGTCCCGACGATTTCGAGGCAACGGCTTCGATCTACGAACAGATCGGATACCCGGTTGTGCTCACCAGCATCGTCACCGACAGGGGCAAAGAAGCTTTCCTGGACCTCCTGAAAGGCCGGACTTCGCTCTTTATGGGTCCTTCGGGCGTTGGCAAATCCAGCCTGCTCAACTGGCTGCAGCCGGGCCTCGGGTTGCGCACGAGCGAAATCAGCGAAACCACCGGCGAAGGCCGGCACACGACCACTCACACGGAACTCGTCGAACTCGAAACCGGCGGCATGGTCGGCGACCTGCCGGGCGTGAGAGAATTCCACCTGTGGGAGATCGACCCGGAAGAAATCGACGGACTGTTTCCGGAATTCCGGGGCCTGCCCGGACATTGCCGTTTTCGTAACTGCACCCACGTCCGTGAACCCGGATGCATTGTCAGAGATGCCGTCGACCTGGAGAAAGTTTCACGCCAGCGGTACGAGTCCTACCTCCATCTCCGGAAGAATCCATAACGTCCCGTTTCGATCCTACCCGTATTTCTCCCTCAGAATCTCCGCGGCTCTTGCCTCGTTGCGGAGCTTGGCGAAAGCCTCTTCAACCGGGATCTCGGCAGCGTTACCCGGCGCAAAGCCGCAGTCGGGATTAAGAAGTATCTGGTCTGGACGCAGGAATTCGAGGGCCTGTTCCACGCGATGGATGATTTCGGCAACGGTATCGATCCGGGCAGACCTGCAGTCCACGCAGCCCAGCCCCACCTGCCGGTCTTCCGGAATCCGTTTCAATACGTCCAGATCGCCCGCGACGGGAACGGTGAATTCCATTACGTATTGATCCACGTTCAGTCGCAGCAACGCGGGCAGAATCGGACCGTAACCGCCCTGGCCGACCCAACCTGCCCGCCCCTTGTTTCTCCGGCACAGATGCACGGCCACGGCCATCCCCTCAACGCCATCCACAATCTGGTTCATGAGATCCACGCATAGGTCCATCTCCCGATCGGGGTCTGCGTACCTTCCGCGAACGCGGGGATCCACAAACAGACAGAGATGCGGATCGTCGAACTGGACTGTATCGGCGCCCGCGTCCCGGAGCAGCAGCAGTTCGTCCCGAAGGACCGGTACCAGCGCCCGCATGAACGCCTCCCGGGTGGGATACGCGTCGCGCGAACGATCCCTGTGCCACATCCGCTGGCCCAGGAGGTATGGTGAGGGCAGGGCCACCTTGATCGCCTTCTGAGTCCGCGCGCGGAGATATGCCGCCTCGGCAGCGGCGAGACCCGTCCTCTTCGCGACCACGGGCGCCACGACCGTGTGCCACCACAACCCTTCTTTCCGCTCCCGCACAAACCCGTCCGCCACGTCCGCGATAATGCCGATATAGGACCGGCGGCGGTACTCTCCGTCGGAAACGACGTCCAATCCGGCGGCCTCCTGCAGCGCGAGGACGTAGTCCACCGATGCATCCATCCGTGCGGAAAACTCCGATGGATCTTCGGGCGCACTATGGGGGTCCAGCAGGTCGCGCACAAATTGCGAACGCGGCATGCTTCCCACAACGCCCGCCGGAAACGGAACATGCTCGTTTACCATACCCTACCACTCCTTGCGTGCGATCTCGAAATCCTGATTGGTATCGATTTCCAGATATCCGCCCGGCGTCTCGATCAGGTGCATCGGGACCTTCGCCTCCAGCATCTCCTGATAGAGGTCGATCAGATACGCTTTCTGAAAGGTGGCGGCCGATTGAAACGGTCTGCCGTTGTACCGGGTCTTTGCCCGGTGAAAGGCCTCCCGCAACTGCACGGACCCGTCTCGCCCGAACCGGGCGATGCCCGTGTACTCGCCGTGAGCGATTTCGCCGGGTATGTTGCGTCCAATGGCTACCACCCGATTGCCCACGGTGGCCATCTTCTCCGCATCGATCTCGGGATGCTCGGTCCGCTTTTTGTAGCGTGTGCGCCAGGCCGTGTCGCAGACCAACGTTATTTCATTCACGCTCTCCATCAGATTCAAGACGATCTCAGGCCTGTAGAGAATATCGGAATACGCACAGACGAAGCCGTCGTCCATGTGGAATTCCGCATGCATGAGGGAAATCAGGATATTGTTATTGGACCAGTCCGCGTTGTGACAATACGTAAGGCCGGGATATTCGGCCTGCACCTGCTCGATGCGGTAGCCGCCGATGAACACGATATCGTGCACCCCGGCCGCCCGCAGGGCGTCGAGACCCCAATCCAGAATCCGCCTGCCTCTCACTTCGGCAAGACATTTCGGCGCGTCTTTCGTATGCGGCATCAATCGGATGCCACGACCCGCGCCGATGATAATCCCTTTCAAGCCGGAACACCTTCCGAAATTAGGCTCCCGGGAAAATCCGGGACAGGAAAAACGCCAGAAACCGACCGGCGTCCACGTCCAGCGCGCACTTCAGCGGCAGTCCCATCCGGTCTTCCTCCCTGGAGAACGACCGCCGGTCCGCAACCACCTCCCCCGCGGTGAGATCTCCCTCTGATTCCACGTCTGCACGCACCGTCTCGATTCTGAAAAACGACGGATCGATCGCCAGCCCTGCCGCCAACGGATCGTGCAGAAAAAAACGTCGCCGGCCCTGCATACGCATCGCATGATCCATGGCCGGTCTCACCGCGTCTCTCACAAAGCGACCCGCGGGCGTTGCCGGCATGCCTGCCAGGTGCGCGTCTTCCAGCGCCACGCGATGGGTCACGTCCAGCGGCGCCAGCGCAATGCTTGCGCCGGAGCGCACCACCTGCCGCGCGGCGTCCGGATCGGCGAAGAAGTTGAACTCGGCCGCGGGCGTCACGTTGCCCGGCCCGTCCACCGCACCGCCCATCACGCACACTTCCCGGGCTTTTTTCAACACCCCGGGGGCCCGTGATTCAGCCAGCGCCAGGTTGGTCAGCGGCCCAACGGCGATCAACGTCACATGTCCGGGCCGGGCCGAGAGGGTCTCAACGATGAATCTGACCGCGTCGCCCGATGACGGCCGGCCGGCCGACGGCAGGACTGCGTCCCCCAATCCTCCCTTGCCGTGTACCTCGGTGGCGTATACGGCTATCCTTTTCAGCGGACGGCAGGCGCCCGCGTAAACCGGCACGTCGCCGCGACTCAGCAATGCCAGCAACTTCAGCGCGTTTCCGGTTCCGACTTCCATCGGCACGTTGCCGCAGACGGTACATATTCCAAGCACCTCCAATTCCGGGGAGCCCAGCGCCAGCATCATCGCCAGGGCGTCGTCCACGCCGGGGTCCGCGTCCAGAATCACCGGACGCCTTGTCAATGGCTCAGACCCCATATAACCGTCCGAATTTCGCCTTCAGGTGCGCCATCAACGCCCGGTGGTCCAGCGGGTTTCCCGTGACCTTCTGTACCAGTTCCGGGGCCCGGTAGCGATTCCCGTGCCGATGTATCCTTTCCCTCAGCCATCCCAGCAACGGTTCGAATTCCCCCTGGGCGAATTGCCCCTCGAGATCGCCCAGGTCCCTTCGGGCCGCTTCGAATAACTGGGCGGCATAGAGATTGCCGAGCGTATAGGTGGGGAAATATCCGATTAGTCCGGCGCTCCAGTGCACGTCCTGAAGGCATCCGTGCGCGTCGTCGGGCGGCTTCAATCCGAAATCCCGCTCGAACCGCTCGTTCCAGGCGCCAGGAACGTCCGCTGCCGCAAGATCGCCCTCCACCAGCGCCTCCTCCAGCGCGAACCGCAGCAGAATGTGAAGGTTGTAAGTCGCCTCGTCCGCCTCCACGCGAATGAACGACGGCCGCACGTCATTGACCGAAAAATAGAACGCGTCCGGCGAAACACCCGCCAGCGCCGCGGGAAAGACGTCCCGCGCCCGCGGGAAGAAATGCGTCCAGAACGCCCGGCTGCGTCCAACGAAATTCTCCCACATCCTGGATTGGGACTCGTGTATCCCCAGGGATACGGCGTCGCCCATCGGCGTCCCGTAATGCGCGGCGTCGAGACCCTGGTCGTACAGGCCGTGGCCGGTCTCGTGAAGGGTCCCGAAGAAGGCCTGCGCAAACTGGTTGCGGTCGTAGCGGGTCGTAATCCTGGTGTCGCCCGGACCGATCCCCGAGCAGAACGGATGCACCGTTTCATCCAGGCGCCCGCGCTCGAAGTCGAAGCCGATCGCCTCCGCGGCCGCCGTGCCGAATGCGGCCTGCCTTTCCACGGGATACTCCCGGGTCAGGATCGAAGCGTCCGGCGTTGTTCCCGATTCCACGATCGCGGCGACGAGCGGCGCCAGTTCGTCTCGCAGCGCGCCGAACACCCTTTTGAGATTGTCGGATGTCTCGCCAGGTTCAAACCGGTCCAGGAGAGGATCGTACAACGAGTCTCCATCCCTGAGCGCCTCAGCCACGTCCCGTGTAAGCCGCACCACCTCCTCGAGATGCGGCCGGAAAGGCTCGAACGCGGAGACTTCACGCGCCTCCTGCCACGCCTGTTCCGCGAGCGTCGTCGCCTTCGCAAGCGCCACCACCAGGGACCGCGGCAACTTCGTCCTCCGGTCGTATTCCCGCCGGATTTCCCTCACGTTGACGGCAGCCGCTGAATCCACTTCGAAGCCGTTGACGTCCGCCTCGATCCGCGCCAGCAGTTCCCCCACCCCGGGCGCGGTTGCCCGTTCGTGCGCCATCCCGGCCAGAAGGGCGTGCTGTTCCGCGCGGTGAGCGGCGCCCCCCCGGGGCATATAGGTGCGTTCATCCCACCCGAGCACGGCCGCGCAGGATTCCAGCACCTGAAGTTCCTTCCATCGGCCGATGAGATCTTCGTAAGCCCGTTGCGCAGACATCATGCACTCCTTTTCCACATGCCGAAAACCGCCCCGAATGCCAACGCAATCTATACCCCGCAATGGCGACGGTCAAGCGGAATCCTGACATCTTTCGCGACCCTCGTATTGACAATCCCGGCGGGAGGAGATATATTAAATCAGTCCTGAAATCACCTCGATATCCTACCCGACTCCGGATTTCATCCGCACACGTCAAGGAGGCGCCAGATGCCCAGAATCGACATCGAATATTGTGCAGCTTGAGGCTACGAAGACGAGACCGTCAGTTTGACGGACAGACTCCTCAGAGAGTTCAAACAGGACATTCAAGGCTTCACACTCATTCCTTCCGGGGGTGGGAAGTTCGAAGTCACCATTGACGGTGAACTCACCTTCTCCAAGATAAAGGAAGGCCGCTTCCCCGAGTACGAAGAGATTCAGCCCGAAATCGCCAAACGGGTTTGACCGTTAAATTCACAGTCCTGTACCAACATGGATGGACAGGATGAACAGGATAAAAGCGAAAACCAACCCATAGGGAGACACAAAGGAAAGACAGAGAAAGAGCTGAAGGAGGGGAGACGTGAAATGTAAGAGGGGAGAGATTGTCCGCCGCGTCCGGTTTCATTTTGTGCCGCAGGCATAAGGGAAAAACCAATCGGGCAAGGACGTCATCTACCGTCTAACGTCTACCGTCTCACCGCTTTCATCTACCGTCTAAAGTCTTCCGTCTCACCGGTTTTTGGCGACCTCTCCCCCCGGCCCCCTCTCCCAAGGGGAGAGGGGGAGAAAACCAGCTTTCAGCTATCAGCCTTTAGCTGTCAGTCTGAAGCAGAAACCAATCCGTTGGCGTCTGCGCCGTGATGTGGCGTAACCGGAACGGGCGCCTCGAGGGCAGGATGCCCTCGCCCCCAGGGGGGAAACCAGTCGACTCCGGCCATATGATCCGTACCACGCAAAGGTGAATCAACCATGCCGGTGACGCCAACAAGCCTGTCACCCGACCCGAAAGCCTGCGCCGTGGCGCGCGCAACCACGTGGCCGGCCAGGCAGTCCGCGACGGTTTCGACGCCAATGGAGACAAGGTAAATTACAACAACCCGGAGCCGAGCAACTGGCCCGATGTACGGCAGCGCATCGCGAATGCCGAGCGGGAACTCAGCGTTCTGAAGATTCTGGTAGAGGCGAACGCTGCGAAGGAAGCCATCGGCTTTCGCGCGCAGCAGGCACTCGAAAACGCGCTGAAGGGCTGGATTTCCGCGCTCAACGCAGACTACGGCAATACACACGATCTGGCGGACCTGGCCGCGACCGTGCGGCGGCATCCCGCCGAAAACGACACGGCCGCCGGCGAACGGCTGGCGTGGCTGACAGAGTATGCGGTGAGATATCGCTATGCAGGCGCGGCAGTCCTGCTTCACGATCGCTCCGAGCTGCTCGAGGAGGTGACCGGGACCGTCACGGCAATCGTCAACCGCATTCACGTATTGACCGAAACGGAGGGGTAGATGCCAGTCTCCAGAAGGCAGTTCCTGAAGTCGGCGGCCGCCGTCACCCTGGGATTCCATGGGCTGCAGTACCACGTGGTCTGGGGGGAAGCCCGCGATGAGGGGATCTCCGCGGGTTACGGCCCCATGCGACCGGACCCTGGCGGGATCATCGACCTGCCCCCGGGCTTCACCTACCGGGTGATCTCCCGCACCGGCGTCGAGATGAACGACGGCCTGCGGGTGCCGGGACTTCCCGACGCCATGGCCGCCTTTCCCGGGGCGGAGGGACGGACCCTGCTGGTCTGCAACCACGAACTCTCCGCGGGTGCCCGCAAGGTCGGCGCTTTCGGCGATGAGAACGAGCGTCTCGACAAGCTGCCGCGCGAGCGGTTCTACGACTGGGGCCACGGCGACCCGCCGCAGGGTGGGACGACGACTTTCGTGCTCGGCCCCGCCGGTGAGCTGGAGACGCATTACCTCAGCCTCGCCGGCACCGTACGCAACTGCGCCGGCGGCCTCACCCCATGGGGAAGCTGGATCACCTGCGAGGAAACGACCCAGCGCGCCGACGAAAACCACGAACAGGACCACGGGTACAACTTCGAGGTCCCGGCGGGTCCGGCCACGGGGCCGGTGGAGCCGGTCGCCCTGAAGGCCATGGGCCGGTTCAACCACGAGGCCGTGGCCGTCCATCCGGCAACGGGCATCGTCTATCAGACCGAGGACGCCGGCGACGGTCTCATCTACCGCTACCTGCCCGACGAGCCCGGAAATCTCGCGGCAGGCGGCCGGCTGCAGGCGCTCATGGCCCTCGACCGGCCGAGCCTGGACACGTCCAACCACGAGTCGCAGACCGTCGCTCCCGGGGACCGCATGGCCGCGGCCTGGGTGGACGTGGAGGACGTGGAGTCCCCGAACAATGACCTGCGCAACCAGGGATTCGACAAGGGCGCCGCCCGATTCTCCCGCGGCGAGGGCATGTGGTACGGCAGGGAGGCCGTCTACTTTGCATGCACCAGCGGCGGCAAGGAGAAGAAGGGACAGGTGTGGCGCTACGAACCGAGCCCCGGCGAGGGGACGCCCGAAGAAACGGAATCGCCGGGGACCCTGGAGCTGTTCATCGAGCCCAACGACGGCAACCTGGTGGAGAACTGCGACAACCTGACGGTGGCGCCCTGGGGCGACCTCGTGCTCTGCGAGGACGGCGGCGGGGACAACCACCTGGTGGGGGTCACTCCGGAGGGGCGGCTCTACAAGCTCGGCCGCAACGCCTTCAACGAGTCCGAGTTCGCAGGCGCCACGTTCTCGCCCGACGGCCGCACGCTCTACGCCAACATCCAGTCGCCGGGTATCACCCTGGCTATTACCGGACCCTGGACGGGCTAAGCCGAGACCCCGGTCAAGTCCCTGTCCGCTGCTCGGCGGACGGACGGAAAACGGCCGCGCGGCGCAAAAGGGTTACGTCTACAATGGCAAAGTTCCCGACACGTTACGCACCCGATCCGAAAGCCTGCGCCGTGGCCCGCGCCGTTGGCAACGCGGTCCATCCGGACCGGGTGATCCTGTTCGGCTCGCGAGCCCGTGGCGACTTCGTCCCGGATTCGGACGTCGATCTGCTCGTCGTTACGGACTCCGATCCCCTGGACAATGGCTCGTACCAGCGCGCCAGTTCGATCGCTCACGGAAAAGCCAGAGCACTGTACGGCGGCTCGGTCGGCGTCGACCTCGTCGAAATGAGCGTCGTGGATTTCCATTACGGTCGCCGCGCGCGCAACCACGTGGCGGGCCAAGCCGTCCGCGACGGTTTCGACGCCAATGGTGACAAAGTAAACTACGACAATCCGGCGCCGAGCAACTGGCCCGACATTAAGCAGCGCATTGCCAACGCCCAGCGCTGTCTCGGCGATCTGGAAGTGCTCACGGAAGACCCCCGGTCTTCTCAGGAAGCCATTGGCTTTCACGCGCAACAGGCACTCGAAAACGCCCTGAAGGGCTGGATTTCCGCGCTTGACGCAGACTACGTCAACACACATGATCTGGCGGACCTCGCCGCGATCGTAAGGCAGCATTCCGCCGAAAATGACACCCCTGCCGGCGAGCGTCTTACTTGGCTGACCCGGTATGCTGTACATTACCGATATGAAGGCGCACAGGTCTTCGTGGAGGACCGGATCGCGCTGCTTACCGTGGTCACCGAGACAGTCGAGGCAATCGTCGACCGCATCCGCGCCCTGACTGGAACGGAGGAGTAGCTATACGGGATTCGGCTCTTGCAGGCGAATTCCCATTCCGCCCGGAGCATTGTGTTATGTTGAAAACTTCCTTGCGTCATCTTACCCTCTGGTCGGTCTTGACGGTCTCGGGTCTGTTGACGGCCTGCGGCGGCAGGAGCATCTCCTTTCTGGTGACGCGTCCGGCTGAAGTCAACCTGAGTGAGTACGACAGAATCACAATCGGCGATATCAAGGGTTCCAGCGGCGGATTCGTATCGAAACTCGGCGACCTCGGCAAGTTTCTGCAGGGTGTTGAATCCAAAGACACCTGGGCCCGGAAATTGTCCGCTGAGATGGCGCAGGCAATTGCGCATTCCGGGCGATTCGAACTGCTGGACTATGAGAATCTGAAGATCGGTCGTGGTCCGAAGGACGATAACGGTAGCACCGTCCTCATTTCGGGCGGAATCCTGGCATACGACTACGAGGAGGAGGAAACCGGGGAAGACGCTGACAAGACGGGAAAAAAGACGAACAAGAAAACCGACAGTCGGCAATACGCATTCAAAGGGACCGCGCACGTGGAAGTCCAACTGCGAATCGTGGACCTGAGCACGTCGCGGATTCTGGCGACAAGGAGATTCGCCGAACGTGAGATAATCAGGAAATCGGATAAGTCATTGGACAAGGCCCGCATCGACAATGCCGACCGCAGACGGCTGTTCGCCAGGTGCCGTGCAGACATCGTGCGTTCTCTCGAGAGGATGATCGTGCCGTATGCCGAGCGCGTGCACGTCTCATTCGAAACCGACAAGGAACTGCCGGAACTGGAACACGGCTTCCGAAGGGTCCAGGCGGGCAACTGGGATGCCGCAATCGACATTTTCAAAGTGGCAACCGAGAACTATTCCGGTTCTCCCGAAGTCCATAAGGCATACTACAATCTCGGTGTGAGCTGCATGTATACGGACCGGTTCGACCAGGCGCGCGCTGCGCTTCGGGAAGCCAATGGCAGAAAGTCGACGGCAAAATACAGAAACGCCATACTTGAACTGAACAGACGCGTTGAAGAGAAGCGCCGGCTTGAAGAGCAGAGACGGGACGCTCCGGACACCGAGGACGCCGACGCGGATACTAAGGGCGTGACGGAATAGCGATATCCTTCAGACCCGGCACCGGACAGCATCCGGCGTACAGCGAGATTATGTCCCGAATCGAGAATCCCATCTGAACGATCGTGAGACAAAAAAGGGTCGAAGCCGCTGTTGCGCGGTTCGACCCTTTTTTGTTCGACAGACATGCTTTCTGCCATCCCTGCGGACCCCTTACTTACCGGAATCCGCGCTCACGGCAGGTCTTGGACGGTTGCCGGTGCGGACCGACGGCCTGCTCCCTGCTGCCGGCGACCGGCGTCCGGTCGACGCCCTTCGCTTCTTCAACAACACGGTGTTCAGCACCTTGTCCACGTGGTCGGCGAACACCAGTTTCACGTCCTTCCGGATCGTGTCCGGCACTTCCTCCAGGTCCTTCCGGTTTTTCGCAGGTAGAATCACCGTCCGGAAACCCGCGCGGTGGGCCGCCAGTATCTTGTCCCGCACGCCCCCAACCGGCAGGACCTTGCCCCGCAGCGTGATTTCCCCTGTCATCGCCACGTCCTTCCGGACCGGACGACCCGTAAACACCGACGCCAGGACGGCCGCCATCGTTATCCCCGCGGACGGGCCGTCCTTCGGCACGGCTCCCGCCGGCGCGTGGACGTGCACGTCCTTCTCCACGTTGAATTTTTCGGGCAGGCCCAGGCGCTCCCACCGCGAACGCACGTACGTCATCGCGGCCTGGACGGACTCCTGCATCACGTCCCCCACCTGGCCGGTCAAATTCAGATTCCCGCCCCCGGGCATCAGCGTGGCCTCCACGAACATCACGTCGCCGCCCGCGGACGTCACAGCCAGTCCCGCCGCAACGCCCACCTCATCATCGTCCTCCGCGATTTCGTGCTGGAACTGCCGCGGCCCCAGGTATTCGTGCAGGTGCCTGGTCTTGACGCTGACCTTTCGCTTCCGGCCCTGCGCGAACCGGCGCGCAACCTTGCGGCAGAGCGTTCCCACCGCCCTCTCGAGGTTTCGCAACCCCGCCTCGCAGGTATAGTATCGGATCAGGCCCGTTAACGCATCGTTGTCGATCGCCAGCCGACTCTCCGTCAACCCGTGCTCGTCAAGCTGCCTGGGCACCAGGTAGATGCGGGCGATTTGCAGCTTTTCCTGCTCGGTATAGCCCGGAAGTTCGAGGACCTCCATCCGGTCCAGCAGCGCGGGCGGGATCGTATGCAGGGTATTCGCGGTGGCGATGAACATCACCTGCGAAAGATCGAACGGCACGTCGAGGTAATGGTCCTCGAACCGGCAGTTCTGCTCCGGATCCAGTACTTCCAGCAGCGCCGCGGACGGGTCGCCGCGGAAATCCGCGCCCAGTTTGTCGATCTCATCCAGCATGAAGACAGGATTGTTCGTACCCGCCCGCCGCAGCCCCTGGATGATCCGACCCGGCAGCGCGCCCACGTAGGTCCTCCGGTGGCCCCGGACCTCCGATTCATCCCGGACGCCGCCCAGCGATATCCGGACAAAAGTGCGGTCCAGGGCTCGGGCCACGGAACGGCCCAGCGAGGTCTTCCCTGTGCCCGGCGGACCCACCAGGCACAGAATCGGACCCCGCATGTCGTTTTTAAGCCTTCTTACGGCCAGATATTCCAGAATCCGGTCCTTGGGTTTTTCAATGCCGTAGTGGTCGTCGTCCAGGATCTTCTGCGCCCGGTCCACGTCGATGCGGTCTTCGCTCGACTTGCTCCACGGCAATTCAACCAGCCAGTCGAGATAGGTCCGCGAGACGGTATATTCCGCCGATTCCCCCGGCATTCTCTCCATCCGCGAGAGCTCGCGGTCGGCGGCCTTCCGCGCCTCGCCGGTCATCCCGGCCGCTTCGATCTTCTCCCGCGTCTCCTCGATCTCCTCGGCCTCATCCTCGCCCTCACCGAGCTCCTCTCGAATCGCGTTGAGCTGTTGTCGGAGGAAATATTCGCGCTGCGCTTCGTCCATCGAACCGGCGGCATCGCTCTGGATCTTCTGCCGCAGTTCCAGGATTTCGACTTCCCGTGTCAGAACCTTGTGAATCAGCTCGAACCTCAGCCGGAGGTTGAGCTCGGACAACACCTCCTGGCGCTCCTCGAACCTCAGGTTGAACTGGGACGCGATGAAGTCCGCCTTCTTCTCCGGTTCGCTCAGTGAATCCAGCGCCGCGATCAGCTCTTTCGGCACATTGGGCACCAGGTCCATCGCCCTTTTGAACAGGTCCATCACGTTCTGGGAAAGCGCCTCCAACTCGTTCGTCTTTTCAGCCCAGCCGTCCAACACCCTGATCCGCGCCAGCGGATAGGGCGCGGTCTGAACCAGTGCCTCGAGACCCACGCGGGCGATGCCGTTGACGAGGACCTGCAGCTTGTTGTCGGTCGTTCGCTGCATCCGGACCACCTGCACCGCGGTACCCACCTGATACAGGTCCTCGGCTTGAATCTCTGCTTCCTCCTCGGCGCCGTCGTTCTCAGGTTCGGGTTTCTCCGGCTCCTTACCCGGCTTCTGCCCGAACAACGCAACGACCCGATGTCCGCCGTTCACGGCCGTATCCACCGCCCGGATCGCCTGTTCGCTTTCGACAGACAACGGCGACAGCATGTAAGGAAAGATCACCACGTCCCTGCTTCTTAACACGGGCACCTCACCGGGCACGTGCGACCCGTCAATCACTTCGATGCTCTTTGGCGTCGTCTCATTCGACATTCTGTCTGCTCCTTCTGCTTGTCAACCATCCAACTTCGGTGAGACGTGAGACGCAAGACGGAAGATGAAAGCGGTGAGACGGTAGAGGGTAGACGGTAGATGACGTCCTTGCCCGTTTGGTTCTTCCATTATGCCGCTGGCAAGAGATGATACCGAACAGGCTCTGATGTCATCTCCCGCCTCACGTCTTACTTCTACCCGCTTTTACGAGACCTACCCTCTTCCTGACGGAAAGGGAAACTGTGATCCCCTCGCGGTGTCCCGGTTTTGCCTCAAGCTGTCTGCTCCCCCTCTCCCCTTGGGAGAGGGGGTTGGGGGGTGAGGGTCTCCCTCGCAGAGACTGAACACCTGCAACTATTGTGCCCGAAAAAGCACTATGTCAATAAATTATTGTAATATATATATTTACGGATTATGTCTCGCTCAGGAAATTCGTAGCACTCCAAATCGGGGCAACCGAAAGTCCGCAAACTGCCAAAATGGCAGATCGCTGCCACGCCGGTTGCGCCGGCAATTCGCGAATACCTGTTGAAGCGTGCGAACGGATTCCATATATTGGAACATTCAACATGCATTCGCGTGATCACGAGCGCAGGCTCAAACGCTTCTTTGACGTTCACGACCCGGACCCGGACGTCGCGACGCTCCCGGCTTCTTTCCTCACTGATCGGAAAATATGAAAATCACCGGCATTCAGACAATCGCTCTCCAGGGCGCAACGCCCAAGTCGGGCTGGACGGCCGAAACCCCGCCGGCGGAAAACCTGCACACCCTTGTGGAAGTGCATACCGACAGCGGTCTCACCGGGCTTGGTAGCGTCGCCACGAGCAAGGCCCTGGTCGACGCCGCGCTTGACCTTCTCAAGCCACACTTTATCGGCGAATCGGCCATCGAACCGGAACGGGTCTCCGAAAAACTCCACCAATCGACATTCTGGCAGGGCCGGGGCGGCTCGGTCACGCATGCCGTATCGGGAATCGACATCGCGCTGTGGGACCTTCTGGGCAAGGCCAGCGGGCAACCCGTGGGCCGCCTCCTGGGCGGCTATTACCGGCGCAGGATCAAACCCTACGGCTCTCTCCTCTTCGAGGCTGGCGAGGACGATTTCCGGCAGACCCTGGAGTCGGCCGTTTCCCGCGGCTTCCGCGCCCTCAAACTCGGGTGGGGTCCGTTTGGTCGCGTGGACAAGCGAACCGACGAGCGGCTCGTCAGACTCGCCCGCGAGACGGTGGGCCCGGACGTCGAACTGATGGTTGACGCCGGCGGGAGCGATCAGTTCTGGCCGCACGGGTACAAGTGGGCGCTCGAATCGGCCCGGATGCTCGCGGACTACGACGTGGTCTGGTTCGAGGAGGCCCTGCCTCCGGACGATATGGAAGGATTCATCGCCCTCCGTCGAAACGCGCCGGTACCGATCGCAGGAGGTGAAGTCCTGACCCGCCGGCAGAGCTTCCTGCCCTGGATCGCGCGCGGCGCTTTCGACATCGTACAGCCGGATGCCACCAAAGTCGGCGGCCTGTCGGAGACCCGGCGCATCCTCTGGCATGCCTGCAACCACAATGTCCTTCTGGTCACCCACGGATGGAATACCGCAGTCGGCCTGGCCGCCGATCTCCATCTCGCCGCAGCCCACCCCACGGCGCGCTGGGTGGAATACATCACGCCGTCGCCGTACATCGAAGATATCCTGACCGAACCCTTCCGGCTCGACGACGACGGCCTGCTCACCATACCCACAACACCGGGCCTGGGAGTCGAACTGGACCGAGAAAGGGTCGAGCGGTATGCCGGGTAGGTGCAATCGGGAGCCGTACTTATGAAAATCGCAGTCATGGGCCTGCACTACGGACACATCGGGGGCATGTTCCGGTCGGCCGTCAACGCCCCCAATGCGGAACTGGTTGGCATCGTGGAGCCGGACGACGCCCTGTACGAACAATACACACGTAATAACGAGATCCCCCGTTTTCCCACCCTCCAGGATATGCTGGACGCAACCCGGGCCGAGGTCGTCATGGAGGGCGTGGGCCATCACGAAAAGGTGGACATGGTCGAAACCTGCGCCGCGGCCGGCGCACACGTCTTTCTGGACAAGCCGCTGTGCCGGTCCCTGGAGGACTGGAACCGCATCCGGACCGCGGTCCGGAGCCACAACGTCCGCCTGACAATGTTCTACACCTCTCGCAGTTACCCGCCCTTCATTGCACTGAGGGAAGCCGTTCTGGCGGGAGAACTCGGGGAAATCGTCAGCCTGATTTCCACCCATCCCCACAAACTGGGCGACTGGGCGCCCGACTGGTATTTCGATCCCGAAATCTATACGGGCACGTTCAGCGACGTCGCGTGCCACGGCGTGGACCAGGTCCGATGGCTCACGGGCGCGGAATGCGTGGGCGTCCACGCCATCGGCACATGCAAGAAACACACACACGGGCCCCAAAGGCTGGAGATGGACCACGTTCAGGCATCGTTTCAGATGAGCACGGGAGCGTGCGCGCTGCTCACGGCGGATTGGCTGACGCCCGTTGACTCCCCGTCCTTCGGCGACACGCGCTTCATCATCATGGGCACAAAGGGTTCGGCCCACCTCCGGGCCTACGCGTCGGACAGCCTGTTGATCGTCGCCGACGGCAAGGGCGCTTACGAACCCGAATTCCCGCCTGAGCGCAACACCGGCTTTGTGGAGCGCATGGTGAACGCATTCTCCAGTGACGAAGAGAATTTCATATCGACCTCGGACGTACTGGCTGTCGCCAAAGCATGCATCATGGCGGAAGCATCCGCTCGCAGGGGCGGCGAGTTTCTGAGAATCGAATAGCTCCGTCATTTGAGGAGATCTGCTATGGGCACTCTACAGGCAGGCGCCGCCACGGCCAACATCACCCCATGGCTGGGCGTGACCATTCCGGGCGGGCATCGGGCAGGGTACGCCGAAGACGTGCACGACGAACTCCTGGCGAAGGCCCTCGTGCTGGACAACGGCCGCACCCGCCTGGCCTTCATCACCTGCGATCTCATCGCTATGCCGCAGAACATCGCGGAACCCGCCAGGCAGCGCGTTGCGAAGAGGTGCGGCATCCCCGTCGATCACACGATGATCAACGCGACCCATACGCACAGCGGGGGCGGCATCGCCGATCTGCTGGGTACGGACGGCGACTCAGACTATATCGAATGGCTCCACCTCAAGATCGCCGACGCCGCCGAACTGGCGTGCCGCCGCCTGCGCCCCGCGCGAATCGGCTTTGCCAGCGTGGAGGAAGACCGTATCGCATTCAATCGCCGCTGGCGGATGAAGGACGGAACCGTACGGATGAATCCGGGCGTGGCCGATCCGAATCTGATCGAACCTTCCGGCCCCACCGATCCCGAACTCGCGATGTTCTACGTGGAAGACCTGGATGGCAACCCGGTCTCGGCGGTTGCCTGTTACTCGCTCCACTATATCGGCGCCGGCGGCGGCATTTCGGCGGATTATTTCGGGCACTTCTTCCGGCAGATGCAGGGTTACCTGGGCGGGGAGTGCGTCCCGCTGCTCTGGAACGCCGCGTCCGGCCAGATCAATAATATCGACTTCAGCGGGCGCCGCAGATGGAAAGACCGGGGCCACGTCCATGCGAAAAAAATGGCCAACGTTCTTGCCGGCCACATGCTCACGGAAATCCAGCTTATGGAGATGCAGGATACCCTTGATCTTGCGTCCGCGACCGGTACGTTCGATTTCGCGCCCAGGACGATCACACCCGAAGACCTGGAGATGGCCGATAGAATCCTCGCGTCGCCGGACAATCCACCCCGATACGATGACGGCCCCTTCAGTTGGGTCGTGGGTCAACCCATCCCCCGGTCGATCGTCGATATCTACGCCCTGGAATGTCAACGCCTCGCGAAACTCCCGTCCAGAATGAACGCCATCGTACAGACCTTCAGACTCGGCAACGCCGCCATCGCGGCCCTGCCGGGAGAGGTGTTCGTCGAATCAGGTTTGAACATCAAGTCGCAAGCATCCGCCGGCCCTGTCTTCATCGTGAGCCTCGCCAATGGTTACATCGGCTATATCTGCACCGACAAAGCCCTTACCGAAGAAGGCGGATATGAGACCTGGGCGGCCAACTCCTCCCTGGGCGGCGTCGGCACCGCGCCTGCCATGGAGACCCTCGCGAGCGACCTGCTGGCACAGCTGTTCGCCTGATCCTCAGGATGACAGTCCCGGCAAACGTATGACCGAGACATTTCGCATATTGCCATTGCAAAACATGCCATTCTGAGCGCAGCGAAGATCGCCTACTAATGCGTGGTCATTGAGCTTGTCGAAATGCCCGCGTTCAGGCAGCCCGTAAACGATTCGCAATCCCTTCGCCGACCCTTCGACCCTTCGACAAGCTCAGGGCACCGCATGCTCAGGGAGCGGCTCAGGGCGCGGTCAGTGACCGACATCCGAGCATAAAATCCGATGCTGCAGTAGATCCTTCGTCAGCCGGCCTGCCAATGAATCTCCGGCAGGCCGGGCGCCTTCCTCAGGATGACAGGTTCAGAACACGTCGGCAGACAGGAATGTCTGCCCCACCCTCATACAAAAAACCCGGTCGCATGCTCAGCCAACGACGAGGGAATCACTTCCAAGAGATTTGACGTTCAACCCCCCTGGCCTTTGTATGGGCGTACCTTGTGGGCGCCCGGCCTTCCGCGACGGTAATGATCGGCCAAACTGTCATTCTGAGCGAATTCGAAGATCGCCTATTAATGCGTGGTCATTGAGCTTGTCGAAATGCCCGCGTTCAGGCAGCCCGTAAACGATTCGCAATCCCTTCGCCGACCCTTCGACCCTTCGACAAGCTCAGGGCACCGCATGCTCAGGGAGCGGCTCAGGGCGCGGTCAGTGACCGACATCCGAGCATAAAATCCGATGCTGCAGTAGATCCTTCGTCAGCCGGCCTGCCAATGATTCTCTGGCAGGCCGGGCGCTTCCTCAGGATGACAGTTTTATCGCACGTGGGCAGACAGGAATGTCTGCCCCACCCTCACACAAAAACCCGTCGCCTATTGGCATCAGCGACGGGAGATCACTTCCATTGAATCTCCTCAGTCAATCACCTCGCACATTGACGTCACGGCATCCAGCCTTTCAGGCACGGGATCGAAACCCACTCCAGGCGTGTCGTCCAGCACGACGTTGCAATTCTCATCCTGTTCGATCCATCGGCCCGTGATATCCTCAGTGTAGAATTTGGAAGACGGAAACACGTCCGCCGGATAGGTGAATCCCGGCAGCGTCCCCAGCGCGGCGCAGATCCCGGCGCCCACCCCGCTCTCGAGCATGCCGCCCACCCAGGCCGCCATCCCCGCGTCCCGCGCCATATCGTGAATCCGCACCGCGTTGCGCAGCCCGCCCACGCGCCCCGGCTTCACGTTGATCACGCGGCAGGCGTCGATCTTCAGCGCAAGTTCGAAATCCCGCGGCCGCGTCACGGATTCGTCCAGGCACACCGGCGTCCCGATCCGACGCTGCAACTCGGCGTGCTCGATGAGGTCGGTATGGTCCAGCGGCTGTTCGATCATGGCCAGGCTGAACCGGTCGAATGCCTTTAGCGTGTCAAAATCCGCTTTCAGGTTGTAGCCGGAGTTACAGTCCACGTGAATCACCGGATCGGGGAATGCCGACCTGACGGCGTCCAGCATCTCGATATCCCATCCGTGCTTGACCTTCAGCTTGATCCGCGGGAAACCCGCGTCCACCGCACCCTGAATCAGCGCGAGAAGCTCGTCGATCGTATCCTGGACCCCGAAATCGGCGCCGCATCGCACGACCGGTTCGTCAGCTCCCAGCGCGCGCCAGAGCGGGATGCCGTTCAGCTTGCTGTCCAGCGCCCACCACGCCGTTTCCACGGCTGCTTTGGAGAACGGATTCCCTTTGAAGATCGACATCCGATCCATGACTTCATCGGCCGAGTCCAGCGTATGGCCGACGATCCGCGGCAGGAAAAACTCACGGGCCGTCTCATAAACGGACCGCGCGGATTCGGGCGAATAGGTCGGGGCGTAGAACGGCGCCGCCTCGCCCCAGGCCTCCGTCCCCCCGCCGCCTAGTTTGACCATCACGGAATGGATTGACGCATCCTCGCCGTAAGCGGTCCGCCAGGGCGAAATCAGCGGCAGTTCCACGTATCTGATTTCCGCGGAGTCAATTTTCACGCACAGGTCCTCTCCAGATTCAGAGTTTCAACGGCCGGCGGCATGGTCGGCAGATCGGGCTGGTTGCCCGAGGTTGCTGTCATCCGTTCCCTCTTCTCACAGCCAGTGCGCGAAGGGCCACAGGGTTGCCGATCGGGTGAAATTCGCGTCCAACAGTTTTTCAGGCGCTTCAATCGGGTCGTGGCCGTAGCGCCGCACGAATTCCGCCTCGATCCTGCTCTCCAATTCCGTCGGTGCGCCCAGGGGCAAATCGACCCAGGTATTCCCGCGATCGGAACTCTCCCTCACCGCCAGGCAGATCTCCCAGTCTTTCAACCCATTTTCATGTCCGTACTGCGGCCGGCCGCCTTCGGTTATCGCCTGGTGAAAACTGACGAGGATGTTCGCCTTGGCGACGTCGTCGGCCGACCCGATCCGCCACTTTCCGTACGGATTTTCCCAGATTACCGGCGGGTCCGTATCCACGTGCGCCGCGTCCAGTACCTGCTGTCCGTCGACTTCCTCGTAACGCTCCTGCAGATCGTACGCCCGGGACGCATCGTCTCCGTACAGGACGAGGCGATTCTGGTCCATGTATCCCCTGGTCCCTTCCACGTGCCAGCCGGTGGGGAACCCCTGCGCAGCGGAGGGAAAGGCGCGCGGCGGTTTTTCGAACAGACACGCGATGCCGCTCTCGAATTCCACCACCGCGTGGTCCCACCTCACAGTGGTCTCAGGCTCTCCGCCATAGGCCTCGTACGGCAGGGCGGGTACTTCCCCGCAATAGCCCAGCACGCGTTTCGCCTCTTCGCCCAGCAGGGAACGGACGCCGTTGAATCCGTGGTATTGACCCGTCAGGTACCACAATCGCGAATGCGTCAGGTCGCCCAGCAGGCCGGCCTCGATAATTCTCCTCTTAAGCCGCTCCCGCGGCCACAGCCACACCTGCTCCGCTACCTCCCACAGCACGTCGTGTTCCTCGCACGTCCTCGCAACGGCCCTCGCGTAGCGCCGGGTGAGCCCCACGGGAATCTCCGTGATGACATGGGCCCCATGCCGCGCGGCCGTCATCGCGATCACGACGTGGGAGTCCTTGGGCGTCATACTCAGCACCACGTCGGGCCGGGACGAGGCAAAGAGCGACCGGATATCCCGGAAGCGGGCCGTTGAGGGGCCCGAGGGTGCCTGGGCCAGGGCGCGTGCGTCGTGGTCGCAGATCCCGATGAGTTCGTAATGGTCCGTCAACCGGACGATTGTATCGAGATACTGCCGTGACCTGGAACCCGGATCCGCGCCCACACCGATCACCGCAATCCGAAGCCTTTCCATGATGCCGGATCTCCCAACTTCAGGACCATGCACGAAACCGACGGGTTGTTCTCGAAATATACCGACGGATTTCCCGCCATGTCAAACTCTTTAGACCCCAGAAGCCCCCAACGTCCTTCGCCGACCCTTCGACAAGCTCAGGGAGCGGCTCAGGGCGCCGGGGCGATTCGGGTTACGCGGTTGACTTCAAACCTCGAACAGAGTATATTCTAACCTTCAATATACAACGTGTAGACGGTTGAATTTTTTGAAGTTGCCACCAATTGGAGAGCGCCCGGACGATGAATACCCGGAACATCCGAAACTTCTGCATCATCGCCCACATCGACCACGGCAAATCGACCCTGGCGGACCGCCTCCTGGAAACGACTTCGACGCTGTCGCGAAACGAGATGATGGACCAGGTCCTGGACGATATGGACCTGGAACGGGAGCGCGGCATCACCATCAAGTCCCACGCCGTACGGATGGACTACCGGTCTTCAAACGGTCAGCAGTATATCCTCAACCTCATCGACACGCCGGGACACGTCGACTTTTCGTACGAGGTATCGAGAAGCCTGGCCGCCTGTGAAGGCGCCCTTATCCTGGTCGACGCCGCGCAGGGCGTGGAGGCGCAGACGATCAGCAACGTGCTCCTCGCGCTGGACCAGGACCTCGAGATTATCCCGGTCATCAACAAGATCGATCTGCCCAACGTCGACGTGGACCGGGTGGTCCTGCAGATCCACGATCTTCTGGGTGTCGAGGAATCCGATATCCATAAAATCAGCGCCAAACAGGGTGTGGGCGTCGAAGCCCTGCTGCAGGCGATCATCGAACGGATTCCGCCGCCAAAGGGCGATCCCGACGCGGCCCTCCAGGCCCTGATCTTCGACTCCATCTTCGACCGGTACCGGGGCGCCGTCGCCTCCATCCGGGTCTTCCAGGGAAGCCTCCGGACCGACATGCCCATCCGCTTTTTCTCAACCGGTCGCCAGTTCGAGGCCGAAGAAATCGGCGTCCTCAAACTGAAACGCATCAAGACGCGCACGCTGCAGGCCGGAGAAGTCGGCTATCTCATCGCTGGCGTGAAGGACCTCGAAGAGCTCCACATGGGCGACACCGTTACCGGGTCCAGCCAGCCGGCCGGCAAACCGCTGCCCGGGTACCAGGAAGTCAAACCCATGGTATTTTCCGGCGTCTACCCCGTCGACGCGGAGGACTACACCGACCTCCGGACCGCCCTGGAGAAACTGCGCCTGAACGACGCGTCGCTTCGTTTCGAGCCGGAGACGTCGACGGCCCTGGGATTCGGCTTTCGATGCGGCTTCCTGGGCCTGCTTCATATGGAGATCGTGCAGGAACGTCTCGCCCGCGAATTCGACATGGAAATCATTACCACCGTGCCCAACGTGGAATACGAGGTTCTGCTCACGAACGGGGACGTCGAAATCGTGCACAACCCCGCCGAGATGCCTGCCGCCGTTCAGATCGACGAAATCGCGGAACCCGTCCTCAACGCCCAGATTCTGGTACCTTCCGAATACATCGGCGCGGCCATGCAGGTTGCCCAGGACCGCCGCGGAATCTATATTACCACGGAATTCGTGGATCCGGCGCGCGCCCTGCTGCGTTACGAACTTCCCCTGTCCGAAATCGTACTCGACTTCTATGACCGCCTGAAATCCGTTACGCGAGGGTATGCATCGTTCGATTACGAGTACAGGGAGCACCGGTCCGCCGACCTGGTCAAGCTGGACCTCCTCATCAACGAAGACCCCGTGGACGCTCTGTCCGCCGTTGTCCATCGGGACAAGGCTTACGACTGGGGAAGGGCGATCTGCTCCAGACTCAAGGAACTTATCCCGAGACAGATGTTCGAGGTCGTCATCCAGGCCGCCATCGGCAGGAAAGTCATCTCCAGGACGTCGGTACGTCCGTTCCGCAAGAACGTCACCGCCAAGTGTTACGGCGGCGACGTGACCAGAAAGCGAAAACTCCTGGAAAGACAGAGAGAAGGGAAACGAAGGATGAAGCAGGTGGGAAACATTGAAATCCCCCAGGAAGCATTCCTCGCCGTCCTTCGCATGGAAATGTAAAGCGTACATCAGCCGAGCGACGATACCGGAAAAATGGGCAAATCCGCACGACGCACGCGGGCTGCAAAAAAGGCCCCGACCCGGAAGGCGCGTAAAGGAAGAACGCGCCGAGGAAAGAAATCCGTGGCCAGAGAATACCTCGAAGCCATTCTGGTGGCCGTTGCCCTGGCGCTCTTTCTGAGAACCTTTGTGATTCAGGCCTTCAGCATTCCCACGGGCTCCATGGAAAACACGCTTCTGGTGGGCGACTTTCTTCTGGCGAACAAAATCGTCTACGGCGCCAGAATTCCGTTTACGGAGGCACGGCTACCAGGATTCAGAGATCCCGAACCCGGGGATATCATCATTTTCGAGTACCCGAGAAACCCGGCCAGGGACTTTATCAAACGTGTGGTGGCCGTGCCCGGCCAGGAGGTCGAAATCCGCGACAAGATCCTCTACGTGGACGGAAAGCGCACGATCGATCCGCCGCTGTCCAAATACGTGGATCCCGTCATCCTGCCCGTTTCGTCCCCCGGCGGCGTTCGCGACAACATGCGCCTCAGGAGAGTCCCCGAGGGGCATTATTTCGTGATGGGAGACAACCGGGACAACAGCGAGGACAGCCGGTACTGGAGCTTTCTGGAGAAAGAGCGGATCCGGGCGCAAGCGAACATCATCTACTGGTCGTGGGCGCCTGATCCCGAGGCGCCGAAGTTCGAGAACATCCTTTCCATTCCCAAAATGGCCTTATACAACCTGATACACGGGTTCGGGCGCGCACGATGGAGCCGTATCGGGCGGACGGTCAAGTGACGACGACTCACGGTTCCATCCGTTCTTGTGTTCGGTGCCGGTTACAGGTCACCATTCATCCGTCGAATCATCCCGTGTCGCCGGGCCTTTTCCGGCGCTGCCTCTTCACGACGCCGACGTCAACCGATTGGGTCTTTGATTCAGGCTGACGGCTGAGAGCTGATGGCTGCTCTTGCTGCTTCCGGTTGCCTTATGTCCGGTCTCTATATCCACGTTCCGTTCTGCAAGTCCCGGTGTCCTTATTGCGATTTCGCCTTTTACGTGGGCAAGACGCACCTGGCGGAACGATATACGGACGCGGTCATCCGCGAGGTTCGGGCGCGTCTACCCGGGATGGGCGGACGTACGGTCTTCGATACGGTCTATTTCGGCGGCGGCACGCCTTCCGAAGTGTCGCCGCAGTCGTTGCGCAGGATCCTTGACGCTGCCGGCTCACTGTCGCACATCGCGCCGGCAGCGGAGATTACCGCTGAAGCCAACCCGGAGGACCATTCGCGGTTTCCGGAAATGGCGGCCATGGGCGTCAACCGGCTCAGCCTGGGCGTACAGGCCCTGGACAACCCAACGCTCCGGGCCCTGGGCAGGCATCATACCGTTGCCGACGCCGCAGCGGCCGCCGGCGCCGCACGCCGGGCCGGCTTCGGAAATATCAATATCGACCTGATGTTCTCCGCGCCGCGACAGACGGCTCACGCCTGGGGACAGACCCTGGATCGAGCCATCGACCTTGGGCCCGAGCACGTCTCCGTGTACGGGCTTACCATCGAACCCGGCACGGCATTTGGTCGCAAAATGAAAGAAGACCGCCTGCCGCTGCCTCACGAGGATGTTCAGGCCGAGATGTACGAGACCGCGCAGGAGAAGCTGTGCGAGGCCGGTTTCGTTCAGTACGAAGTCTCGAACTTCGCGAAACCCGGGTTTGCATGCCGCCACAATATCGCCTGCTGGGAAAGACGCGCGTACCTTGGCATCGGGCTTTCGGCCCATTCTTTCTTCAACGACCGCCGGACCTGGAACATCCGCCCCCTCATGGCGTATATAGGGAGTGTGGAATCCTCGGGCGCCGCCGTTGAAGGGGAGGAGGTTATTTCCTCCCGCGACAGGCGCCTGGAACAGGTGATGCTTGGCCTCCGCCGAACCAGTGGCATTCCCGAGTCGCTACTGGACACGGCGGGCAGATCGATCGCCCTGATTCCCGATCATCTCCTGGAACGGAGAGAGGGCAGGGTCCGCCTCACCCGCCGGGGACTTCTGCTGGCGGATCTCGTCTGTGCGGAACTGGTCAGAGAGATGGAATGGAAATACGCCTGAGAACGCCCGGCTCCACGTCCAACCTGGGGCCCGGCTTCGACGCCCTCGGCCTTGCGCTGACCGTCTACAACCGGGTTGCGGTCCGGACGGTGGCCGGTGACGGGCATCGCAGGATGCGCATCACCGGGGAAGGCGCCGGGAAGCTCCCCGTGGACGAATCCAACCTCTTCTTCCGGTCGGTCGACGTGGCCGCACAGCGCGCAGGCCGGTCCCTGCCGCGCCTGGAAGTGGAGATGCAAAACGGTATTCCGCTCTCCCGAGGCCTGGGCAGCAGTTCCACCGCGATCGTAGCCGGAGTTTATACGGCCAATCTGCTGATGGGAGAACCCTTTTCCGAACCCGCCCTTCTCGACCTCGCCACGGAACTGGAAGGCCATCCCGACAACGTCGCCCCGTGCCTCCTGGGCGGTCTGGTCGTCTGTTCCCATGAAAACGGTCGGGTCGAAACGATCCGGTCCCTGCCGCCCCGGGAACTTCGCGCGGTGGTTGCGGTTCCCCGATTCGAACTCGAAACGGAAGCTGCGCGAGCGGCCCTGCCGGAACAGGTGCCGCACCGGGACGCGGTCTTCAACGTGGGCCGCGCGTGCCTGGTGACGGCGGCGCTGATGAGCGGGGAACTTCATGCCTTAAAAACCGCAATGCGCGACCGCCTCCATCAGCCCTACCGGGCTTCACTCGTGCCGGGAATTGAGGAAGTACTCGAGGCAGCCGCGGAAGCGGGAGCCATGGGCGCATGCCTCAGCGGCGCCGGCCCCACGTTGCTGGCGTTTGCGACAGACGACGCTCCGAAAATTGCGACAGCCATGAAAGAAGCCTGGTCGCGACAGAACATGGAGGTCGACACTGCCGTCCTTTATGTCGATAAAGACGGGACTACCACGGAATGACCGGGTTTTTCTCCTATCGCAGTCCGTCTCTCGCCTTTCGTCTGGTTGCGGTCGCGCTTGTCGTGTGGCTGATCTCCGAACCCGTCATCGTATTCGCGCAATCACGCCCGGGACGGGACGTGGGACGGCGAAGGTCAGACCGCAAATCGATCGGCGCATCGCTTCAGTCTGACGAGATGCAAGGTCTGGACGTGAAATGGATCGGAAAGATCGCTTACGACGCGATCATTCGTTCCGAGCGCTACATCGTCGGTCCCGGCGATACCTTCAGCATCCATATCGAGGCCGGCGAGGAACCCGTCACGCTCCCCATTCTCGTTGGCGCGGAAGGCAAACTGGTGATTCCGTACGTGGGCGCCATCCAGCTGGCCGGACTCGACCTTGGCGCGTGCCGGCGGAAGATCCGGGACGCGGTCAGCGAGCGCCTGAACCAGCTCGATATCCAGATCTCTCTTGCGCGGCTGCGCAGTTTTCCGGTCAACGTCGTCGGCCATGTGGTGCATCCCGGCACGTACATGGTCGAAGGAACCGAACAGGTTTCCGAGCTCATCAGCCAGGCAGGCGGGCTGCTCAAACCTCCGGACGGCAGGGCTTCGCGCCGGAACATCCGGATTCAGCGGCTCTCCGAACACGGCAGGCCGATGGATACGGAGCGCAGGGCGGACCTCGCGCTGTGGCGGCTTTCCGGCGATATCGCGCACAATCCCTTCCTGCTGGATGGAGACCAGATCTTCGTGCCCGCGCTGGTGGACTCCGTGCGTGTCGCAGGCGCGGTCTACAAGCCCGGTAGCTACGAATTCATCCCCGGGGACCGCGTTTCCGATCTGGTTGCTCTCGCGGGGGGGTTGAACGGCGATGCCGCCACCGCCAGCGCCGAACTGCTCCGTACGTTCTTCGCGGAAGGGCGCGAAGAACGGAACGCCGTCCGGCTCTCGCGTGCGCTGGCCGGCGACGCGGATGCCAACCTGCCCCTGCGCGCCGGGGACAAGCTCCACGTGGCTATAAAGGAGCGCCGGGTCACCGTGGAGGGCGAAGTCTACTTCCCCGGGTCCTATTTCATCGGTTCGGGGATAACACTGAGAGAACTGATCCGGAAGGCCGGCGGATTCACGTCCAAAGCCTCTCTCGCCCAATCCATCGTGGTCCGCCGCGTCGAATTTCCGAAAGGCGTCGCCGGTCCGAAGCAATTGCAGAGCGTTGGCCCCATCAGCCTGACCGACGCCCAGCGGACCTATGTGGCCATGCAGAAACAGCAGATGTCGGGGCGCCTGCCGGTGGACTTCGCCGCTCTTTTCGAGAAAAAGGACGATTCCCAGAACATTCTGCTCAGGGACGGAGATATCGTCCGGATACCGAGGCTGGTCCCCTCGGTTGCGGTCAATGGATACGTCATCACCCCCGGCGCAATTCCCTACGAACCGCATCTCGGCGTTCAGGACTACATCAGCAGGGCCGGCGGGTTGAATGAACAGGCCGAGAAAGGCGAGATATACGTGATACAGGGCAGTACCGGAAATTGGACCAAAGCCTCCAGGATTCAACAGGTCAATCCCGGAGACACGATTTTCGTCATGGGCAGGAAACCCGTACACGGCTGGCGCCTCTTTCGCGAGACCCTGGTCGTACTTTCACAGGTGGCCGCACTGGTCATCGCGGTACGGAGCATCAGCCGTTAATGGAACGCCAAAAGAACTTCCTCGACCATCTGGCCGTCCTCGTCCGCTGGCGACGAACGATACTCGTGACCTGCCTCACCGTATCGGTCGCGACGGCGGGGGTCAGTCTGATCATGACCCCGGTCTACCGTACGAGCGCCGTCCTCTTTCCGCCCAGCGAGAGCCAGGGAACGCTGGGTATCTCCGCCATTCTCGAAAAACTGCCGGTAGGTATGCTGGGCATGGGGGAAAGCGGGGTTTCGGCTACGGAATTCGTACCTGTCCTCAAGAGCCAGCGGGTGGCCGAAGCGATCATCCGCCGGTTCAATCTACAGGAAGCGTACCAGGTCGATACTCGCGAGGAACTCCTCCAGATGGTCGACGACAGGCTGGAAGTGGAACTTTCGCGGGAACAGTTCCTGACCGTATCCTACGAGGCCGAAACTCCGGAACGGGCCGCCGAAATCGCCAATGCCTTTGTCGAGGAACTCGATCTTGCGCTGCGGCACCGACGCGAACAGCAGGCGCGCGACCTCCGCAGGTACCTGGAAAAACGGCTCGCCCAGGCAGAAAGGAGCGTGATCGAGGCGGAACAGGCCTACAATGCGTTTCAGAAGGAACATTCGGCCATCGACGTCGAGAGCCAGACCAAGGCGCAGATCGACGCCTACTCCTCCCTGATCACATCGACGCTGGGTGAAATGATCATCCGCCGCGAAATCGCCGCTCTTCAGATGAATCCCGACAACAGCAGAGTCAGACAACTCGATATCGAAATCGAGGGCGCGAAAGAGGCGCTGGACGGCATCCTGGGGGGGGTGCGCCCCGACAGCAGCGTCCGCGCGGCACGCGATCTGCCGGACATCATGCTGCCGATGGACCGGATTCCCGACCTGGGCCTCCAGGCCCTGCGTCACATGCGGGAGATGGAGATCCGTAACCTCATCTATCAATTCGTGCTGCAGGAATACGAGAAAAGCAGTTTCGAAGAGAAAAAGGAAACATCCGTGGTCGTGGTTCTGGACCCGGCCGTGCCGCCCGATTTCCGGAGCCGGCCCCGGCGCGCGCTGATGGTCGTTACGGCCGCCGGTCTGAGCCTGCTTCTGAGCATTCTGGTCGTGTTCCTGCTCGAAGCGGTCCGGAGTCCCGATCCGGCAAACCGCAGCAGGCTGGAGGCGATCCGCCAGGAACTGAGAACCCCGACAACCCGGCGACAGTGAATCCTTACGCGCGTGATCTGTCGTGGATTCCCCATGAAACCCTGAACCATGCCCCACCGCATTCTCACCTCCGTCGTTGGAAGCTATCCCGTACCGGACTGGCTGCGGACCTCTCCCTCCCGGCAGACGCTGATCGATGCCATTCGTGTCGTGTTGAAGACCCAGGAAGACGCGGGAATCGACGTTGTCGCAGACGGCGAACTCTGCCGGTTCGACGTCAATCATCCCGAAACCAACGGCATGATTGACTATTTCGCGCGAAGATTGGGAGGGATCACGACCCGACTCGGGCGTGAGGACCTGAATGCATTTCGCGCGGAGGCCGGCCTCTCCTACCGCGCGGACCCCGCGGGCATGATCGAACGCGAACTGGACGAGGGTTCGCTCAATCTGCCCGCGGACTTCCGGACGGTCCGGCCACTGACCCGGTCCACGATCAAGTTCACCCTCACCGGGCCGCACATGCTCAGCAAAGTCCTCATGGATCGTTGTTATGGGACCCCGGAAGCCGCGGCCCTGGCGCTGGGCGAAGTCCTCGCCAGACAGGTTGCCGACGTCGACGCGGACGTGATACAGATCGACGAGGCCAATATTCCCGGTCACCCTGAAGAAGCCTCATGGGCCGCGAGGGCGGCGAACATTGTGCTCGACGCCGTTCCGAATGAAAAAGCCGTACACGTCTGTTTCGGGAATTACGGCGGCCAGACCGTTCAGCACGGGACATGGCAGGAGCTGATCCCATATCTCGCCGCACTGAGGGCGGACCATCTGGTGCTCGAATTCAAACGCTGGGGCATCGAACACGCCGAATGTCTGAAAGACGTTCCCGAATCCGTTCGTATCGGGATCGGTGTGATCGACATAAAGAGCAATGTTGTGGAGACGCCTGACGAAATTGCGTCGGACATCGAAGACGCGGCCCGACTGATCGGTTCTGAACGCATCGCCTGCGTCCATCCCGATTGCGGTTTCTGGATGCTCCAACGCAGCGTTGCCGACCGTAAGATCGAAGCCCTGGTCAAGGGTCGGGACCTCTTCGAAGGGCGTTGAACCGGTCGTCTCCCGGGCGAAACCCAACACGTAATCGTCCCGATGAAATCTATGCGCTTCCTTCGGAAAACACGCGAAACTCTGTTTCTCCTCAGTGCCCTCTTTGCGCTGGCCGGCGAGTCGTTCGCTCAGGACCGGGGCACCCTGATCACCATTGCCGGCGGAGGCAACCGGGAAGGCGAGAATATTCCCGCGACCGATCTCGCCCTGAGCCTCCCCCTGGGCGCCGCCGCCGACGCCGACGGCCACGTCTACGTCGCGGACACGGGCACCCACCGCATCCGCAGGGTGGATGCGGTCACGGGACGCATCACGACCGTCGCCGGCACCGGGGAAGCCGGGTTTTCGGGAGACGGGGGGCCCGCCGTCGCGGCCCGACTGGATAGACCCCAGGGTGTCGTGGTTGACGAGGCCGGCAACATTTACATCGGCGATACGGGCAACCGGCGCGTGCGGCGTATCGACGCCGTCACGGGGACCATTACTACCATCGCCGGCAACGGAACGTTCGGTTTCAACGGGGACGGAGGGCCCGCCGCCGCCGCCGTATTCGGGGAAATCGTCGCGCTGGCCGTGGGCCCCCGCGACGGACTCTATATCGCGGACGGGTTGGACGGGCAGGCCCGAGGGAACAACCGGGTCCGGAGAATCGATCTGGACAGCGGCGTGATCACCACCCTGGCGGGCGACGGCGATTTCTCGTTCGGCGGCGACGACGGGCTGGCGGTCGAGGCCGGCCTGACCGTAGAAGACATTGCGGTGGACGCCTCAGGGAACATCTTCATCGCCGATTTCAACAACTACCGAATTCGCCGTGTGGACGCGGAAACGGGCATCATCACCACCGTGGCCGGCCGCGGGCCCGTTTTCGGAGGCGGAGGCGCCTTCTCGGGCGACGGTGGGCCGGCCCCCGACGCCCGTCTCGATTTGCCCGGCGGGGTGGCCGTCGGCGCAGACGGGACCCTATATATTTCGGATACCGGCAACAACCGCGTCCGCGCCGTGGATCCCGGCACCGGGATACTCTTCACCCTGGCGGGCACGGGCAATTTCGGAGCCGCCGGCGACGGTGGGCCCGCCCCGCTCGCCGAACTCCGGGAGCCCTCCCGTGTGATCCTCGACCCCGACGGCAACCTGCTTATCGTGGATACCGGCAACAGCCGCATCCGCAAACTCTTCGACCCCGCCTTTCAATCGCCCGTTCTCCGTCTTACCGCCACCCGTGTCGATTTCGGCGCGGTCGTCGTGGAAGATCAGGCGACGCGCGCCCTCACCATTGGAAACGCGGGCCGACGCACCCTCACGGTGGCAGGCGCGAACACCGACCGGGAAGAGTTCGTCTTACTGGACGCATTTCCGATCGAAATCGATCCTGCAGGAGAAGTCGAAATCCAGTTGGGGTTCAGCCCGACGGACGAGGGCCCCGTGCAGGGGACGCTGACCATCAATACCGACGACCCATGGCGTCCCACCCTCATCGTCCCTCTTTCCGGTACCGGCGCGGCGCCGGACATCGGTGCCTTTCCCGAACGCATCGTGTTCGACCGGACGTACGTCGGCCGTGAGCAGCCATCCGTCCTCCGCGTCGCGAACCTGGGCGCCGGCGTACTGACCGTCTTCCGCGCCGAACTGACGGACGCTGTACAGTTCTCCGTCAGCCTGGGCGACACACTGCGCATCCCGTCGGGCCAAATACAAAGCCTCGAGGTCGTTTTCCGCCCGGCACGGACGGGCACGCAGAGGGCCGAACTCATCCTGTACAGCAACGATCCGAACGAACCGGAGCTGGCAATCCCCGTCGAGGGCTTTGGAAGGGAATCCATGCCCGGCGGATTCCTCGACGTAGCTGGCGACCGCGGCGTGTCGGACCAGGGCGCCAGCTTCGGCGCCGCCTGGGCGGATTACGACGGAGACGGCGACCCCGACCTCTACGTGGTGCGCAGCCTGCAGGCCAATCTGCTTTACCGGAACGACGGCGACGGCTTTACGGAGCTTGCCCGAAGGGCGGGCGTGGCGGATGAAGGCGACGGAAGCGCGGCGGCGTGGGCGGACCACGATGGCGACGGCGACCTGGACCTCTACGTCACAAACTTCGGTCAACCCAACCGGCTCTACCGCAACGACGGCAGCGTGTTCACCGAAATCGCCGCACAGGTTGGCGTGGATGACGCCGGAGACGGGTACGGCGCGGCGTGGGCCGACGTGGAGGGAGATGGCGACCCCGACCTCTACGTGGCCAACTTCGGAGAAAACCGCTTCTATCGCAACGAGGGCGGCCGCTTCGTCGAATCCGCGGCAGCAACCGGTCTGGAAGACGCCAACAGCAGCCTGCAGCCGGCGTGGGCGGATTACGACGGCGATGGAGACGCGGACCTCTTTCTTGCCAACAGCGGACCGAATCGACTCTTCCGAAACGACGGCGGTACCTTTGTGGATGCGGCGTCCGATGCGGGACTGGAGGAACTGGGCCTGGGCGGTCCCAGTTTCGGCGCAAGTTGGGGCGACTTCGACAACGACATGGACATGGATCTTTACGTGACCTACTTCGGCGAAGGGAACCGCCTCTACGTCAATACCGGCGGACAGTTCGAGGAAGCCAGCAGCAGCTTCAACGTGGCGGGCCCGGATACCGTGGACAGCAGGGGCGCCGTGTGGGGCGATTTCGATAACGACGGCGATCTGGATCTTTACGTCTCCAACGCGGGCGAGAAAAACAACCTGTTCCGAAACGATGGCGGCACATTCAACGACGTGGCGGAGTCCTTCCGCGTTGCCGTGGGCGCCAACAGCCGCGGCGTGGCCCTGGCGGACTTCGACGGCGACGGCGGGCTGGATATCTTCCTGGCCGTGCAGGATGGCGCGGACCGTCTCTTCCTTAACCAGGAATTCAACGGAAACTGGCTGGCCGTTCGTCCGCGGGCAACCCGGAGCAGTTCGGACGCGATCGGTACGCGGCTGGAAATTGCCTTCGACGGCACGTCCGCGATCCGCGAGATTACGGGCGGCGCCTCGTACCTGTCGCAGGACGCCCTTACCGCCGCCTTCGGACTGGGCGACGCAGACCGTGTCGATACCCTGACCGTCAGGTGGCCGTCGGGTATCGCACAGCGGCTCAGGAACATCCCGGCAAACACCGTCCTGGACCTGACCGAAACGGCGCCGCCTCCGCCGGTACGCGTTGCGCTGGATGCCGTTGTACCGTTGCTGGCCGCCAACGGCGAGGCGCAGACCCGATTACGCGCCCGGATCCTGGACGCCAGGAACGAAGTCGCGCTCGTCAACAACCGGCGCCTTGTATTCAACGTCTCGTCCGGCGACGGCGCTTTCGTGGGCGGCGATACGGCGATGGTGCGGGACGGACTCGCATCCGTCCTCTTTCAGGCCGGGACGACGCCGGGCGATGTTTCCGCAACCGCGCGGTTCGGGAACCTCCCGCCCGGAGAGGTCAGGATTTCTCTCCTGCCGCCCATCGGACCGGACCATACGTCAATCCGTACGCTTGCAGGTACAGGCGGAAGCCAGGGCGGTTTCGGAGGTGACGGCGGCCCTGCGGTCCAGGCGTTTCTGAACGGCCCTCGAGGCGTCTCGGTCACGGCGGCCGGCGTCCTTTACGTTGCCGATTCGGGCAACAACCGGGTGCGAAGGGTTGGCGCGGACGGGACGATCAACACGATCGCCGGTGACGGAATCGGGATTTCCATCGGTACCGGAGGACCGGCCGTCGAGGCCAGTCTCGGCGATCCCCGGGGCCTCGCGCTCCTCCCCGGAGGTGATCTCATCATAGGCGAACTGAGCGGCCATATCGTCCGCCGGTTTGACCTGGCGAGCGAGAATATCGTCGCCTTCGCAGGAAGGGATATTCCCGGTTACGGCGGCGACGGACGCGCGGCCGTGGACGCGAACCTGTCGGGCCCCGTGGGCATCGCGTCGGACCCGCTGGGTAACGTCTGGATTGCGGAGCGCTTCAACCACCGGGTCCGCAAGGTGGGCGCCGGCGGCATCATTTCCACCGTAGCGGGAAGCTTCGAGGCGGGATACGCGGGTGACGGAGACCAGGCCACAGCGGCGGCGCTGAACGCGCCCCAGGGTGTTGCGGCGGACGGCGGCGGCCGCCTGTTCATAGCAGATACCGAAAACCATCGGATCCGGATGGTGGACACCGAGGGCGTCATCACCACGGTGGCCGGAACCGGAGAGGCCGGATATTCCGGCGACGGCGGGCCGGGGGCCACGGCGATCCTCAACGGCCCCGTAGACGTTGCCGTGGACAACAATGGATACCTTTACATCGCGGACACCGGCAACCACCGCATACGGGTTCTGGACCTGAACCTGGGCATCATACAGACCGTGGCGGGAACGGGGACGCCTGAATTCAATCGGGCCGATGGCCCCGGTACGGAAACGTCGCTGAATTCACCGTCGGGTCTCGCAACCGATCCGGATGGCGGGGTCTACATTGCCGACACGAACAACAACAGCATCCTGCAACTCACCGTTGAATTCCCCCCGGAATACCACCGCGAGTCGCCGCCGGACCCTCCACCGCCGCCTCCACCGCCCCCGCCTGCGGACGGCGCGGCCGACTTCAACGGCGACGGCGCGGTTGACTTTGCAGACTTCATCCTCTTCGCCCGGGCCTACGGAACCGCCGATATGCGTTTTGATCTCGACGGCAACGGAACGGTCGGATTCGGAGACTTCATCGCCTTCGTCAACGCCTTCGAACGAACCCCTCCATCGACCCGTTTCCGGCCGGGAAGCCGGTTTTAACTATGGGACGGGCGCCCATCCTCACGGCCGACGAGCCGGGCATCATTCAGACTGCCGACCGGATCCGGACGGGCGGCGTTGTCGTCTACCCGACGGAGACCGTCTACGGCCTGGGCGCAGACCCGTTCGACCGGTCCGCTTTCGAACGTATCTTTAACCTCAAGGGCAGGGAAGCGGAGAAAGGCCTGATCCTGCTCGTCAGGGGCAGGCAGGACCTGGACGCGCTTGTCGCTCACGTTCCACGGGCCGCCGAAGTCCTGATCGACGCCTTCTGGCCCGGGCCGCTCACCCTCGTGTTCCCCGCGTCGCCCGACCTCCCGAAGCACCTGCTCGGATCCACGTCCACGCTGGCGCTTCGCACGTCCGACGCGCGGCTTGCCGGCGCCTTGCTTCGCCATGCGGGCGGACCGATCACCAGCACCAGCGCCAACCGCTCCGGCCTGCCTCCCGTTCGAAGCGCGCTGGAAGCCGCCGAAGTCCTCGGCCGCGACGTCGATCTCATCCTGGACGGCGGCCCTTCCGGCGATCCGCGCCCCTCCACCCTCGTCGACGTCACACGCGGCATCCCCGAAATCCTCCGGCCGGGCCGCGTCCCGGAAACCGAAATCCGTCGAGTTCTGAAGTAAAGGCGGGGCGGACATTCCTGTCTGCCCACGTCCCATGGTATCCTCCCTGCTCCACACTTTTCCCCTTGCTAAAATCATCGATAAGGAGCATTTTTAAACTGAATAACAATACGGCAGAGGATCAACTTCTCGCGGGCGCTGTTTCATGATTCCGTTGCGGATGCCGAATAATCCATGACTCTCGAATACACTCGGCACGCCCGTCACGTAATGGCCGAACGGATGATTCCTCCGGAGTGGATTGAAAGGGCTGTGGCTGATCCCGCTATGCGCTCGCAGGATCCTGATGACCCTGAGGTGGAACGGTTCTTTCGCCCCATACCCGAACACTCTGACCGCGTGCTGCGGGTGGCCGTTAACACTCACGCTGTTCCATGGCGAGTGGTGAGCGTATTCTTCGATCGTGGCATGAAAGGAAGAATATGAAACTGAACGTAGACAAGGAAGCCGATGCTCTCTATCTGCGCCTCGACGATTCTCCCATAATCGAGTCTGAGGAGGTCTCACCGGGAGTTGTACTCGACTACAACGCGTCCAACGAAGTGGTAGGCGTGGAGATGCTCCATCTCTCGAAACGCTCATCCACTCTGAATCTTTCTACGCTGCAGTTCGAGACGGTCTGACAGCGGTCGTTTTCCTCAATCACCAACGGTTGCGGCTGACAACGAGGTGCAGGTGTCGTGAATTCGCCGGACGCCATCCCAACACAGTCAGGTTTCCCTACACACTTTCCCGCCAAGAGATTCTCCCCTTCGGCAAGATTCCGGCAGTGCGACAGCCACATTGGATGTCGTATAGCATTCCGGCAATCTGCGTCAACGATTCATCGTTGAAACACGACCACCGCGCGTGGGTCCAGACTCACAGGTGTCGTTTCTCAAGGTGGGGCAGACATTCCTGTCTGCCGACCTTCGCTGAACCTGTCATCCTGAGGAAGCCGACCTGCCTGACAGCGAATCATTGGCAGGCCGGCTGACGAAGGATCTACTGCAGCACTGGATTGTCCACGAGCGCTAGGCATTGAGATTGCCCATAGCAGCCCGTTGAAAAAGTCCATCCGGGCTGCGTCCGGCCCTTGTGGCCGGGTTACTGCGTTGCGCTCCCTCCCCGAATCCAGGGATTCGCGTCGGTCGAACGCCTTGTCTTCGGCCACAATGACTCGGCCTCGCCTGCAGAGCGACTTTTTCAACGGACTGATAGAGGCGGCACGTAATCGTAGACAGGATGGTAGTTGTCATCCAGAGGACGTCTGATGGGATTCTCACCGCGACAGATGGTGCAGCGCCCCCGGCGTGAGAGCACGGGAAACAGGGCCTTGCTGGTGCTGGTGGACAGCCGGGGCAGCTTTACGGACACGAGCATCGTGGACCAGACCGTGCTGGTGGCGCTTCAGCACTTCGGATTCCCGTTCAGGATCCACGACCTCGCGGAGGGGCCGCTGGCGCCCGACCTGCTCGAGAACTGCGCCGCTGCGGTTATCGCCCAGGCCCGCCTGGGCGATGCCCTCTCGTTGGCGGATACGGAACGGCTCGCTTCGGCCGTGGAGGAAGACGGTCTGGGCCTGGTCAATTTCGACGGCGAACTGAGGCTCTACAAGCCGCCCCTGCTGCGTCTCTTCGGAATTGAAGTCGACCGGATCCCGATGGCCTCCGACCTGCTCCGCATCGGGGACGACGACCATTTCATCAACTGGACGCAACAGGGCGGCAGTATGGTCCGGCTGAAACGGCCCGTGACCATCGCGCAGATCAGGCGCGTCGGGCGGCACGTCGTGGAACTGGCGCAGGCTGCCATGGGCAAGGACCAGCTCATTTTCTCGCGCCACAACGTCCCCGCCACGGCCTACGAACCCGATCAGTTTCCCGCGGTGCTGGCCGGGGTCTGCGGCAACGGCCGCGCGGTCCAGTTCGCCTGTTCTACCCGCATCTGGCACGGAGATTTTCTGGGCCACGCGATGGGGCTGGACGCCTTCTTCTGGCGCGCGATCGTCTGGGCGGCGCGCAAACCGTTTGTCGCGCAGATGATGCCGCCGTACGTGACCATACGGGTGGACGACGGCCGGGGTCGCCACGACTTTCGCTATACAGGGGTGATGAACCGGCACGGTTACCGGCCGATGGTCTCCTGCTTCCTGGACCTCGTGCCGGATGAGGTGGTGCCGTATATGCGCGAACGCTTCATGGCCGGTCAGGTGGAATGGGATGCGCATGCCTTCGATTATTACAAGCTGATTCCGTTCGATTTCGGCATCGGAGAGTACAGCGACAGGGAGTTGAAGGGGATCTTCGAGCGCGTGGACCAATGGTACGACGAACGCGGCTTGAGGCCGCCGCGGCGGGCTGCGTTCCACTGGGGCGAAGTGGGCGTTCGCGTCCTGCCGTATCTGAAGTCGCGGGGGCGGACGTTCGTCTATTCGACCTATCACCTGGGACAGGTGAAGTGGGAGCGGCTGTTTCCCAACTGGTGGCCGTACGGTCTCAACAGCCTGTTCTACGACTATATCCCCGAAGACCCGGAGATGTACAACATCGGCGCCATGCTCCCTCGCCACCTCGTAGAGCCTGACGTGCTGACGGGCTGTACGACCTGGGCCGGCGACAATCCGACCAACGACATGGACAAGGCGGCGGACCGGGCGGCCGGTTCGGTCCGACTTGCGCTGGACAGCGGGTTCTTTTCGGAGATTACGACTCACGAGCAGAAGTTCGGCGTGCTCACCCTGGACGAAATTGACCGGTGGCTGTCAATGGTATCGCAGCGGACGGACCGGTTCGACGTCCGGGGCGTGAGCCACGACGAGGCTGCCGAGTATACCCGCGCGCGGGACGAGTCCTGGATCGCGGCCGCGACCTCGCCCGACGGCGGGGCGGTTACCCTCGATCTCGACGGCAAGGCGGACGTGGACATGGAACTCGCCGTGTTCGAAGACGACGGACGCGACGTGGTTCAGCGGTGGGAATCCGTCCCCGCGTTCGAAGGGAAGGTCAGGGTCGACCTGTGACCGGAAGGGCACGAGGGGATGAGTATCGTCAGGTTGGTGAGCCTGTCTCTATTGCGTCGCCCGGATCGAATCCCTCGTACGCGACCCGGGATTCGTCGAAACGCAAACGGACGGAAATACCCTCCGCATTCTGGATATCCGTACCGAAGACCTGTATGGTGAGTGGCTGATCTGGCAGGAGGTCGAGCGAGGAGACGGCCCGGTCAATGGTCATCGCCCAGCATGTCATTCTGAGCGCAGCGAAGATTCTCCCGTCTTCACGATTGTCACTGACGTTTTAGTGCGGCAAACACATGTGCGCGGAGACTTCGCCGGCATCGACGCGGGCAGACAGGAATGTCCGCCCCACCTTCAGACCGGTCCTTCGCGTGGAGGGCGAAGAGGTACCGCGAACTGGCAATTCGCGGCATGGCAAGCCTTCATTCCGCCGCGATAACCTGCAGCGGCAAATCGGCGGACTTGACCAGTGTCAGACCCGTGTAGTTCGACGGCGGCGACGGCAACGAGGCGATGTCGACTGTCACGGCAGCGGTCGTTCCAGTGGTGCGGTTCACGGTGAGTACGTCGCTTTCCGGTCCACCACGGGGAATAAAAATGCTGGTTGCACCGCCGCTGATCGTACCGTTGACCACCTGGAGTGGAAGCGTCATATCAAATGGCGCACCTGTGTGCGCCATGGCCTTGAATTGACCGGTGGCCACCCGTTCCAGTGATATCGCAATGGGCAAGGGGTCAGTCGGATTGTCGGTAAGGTCAAGTCTTGTCAGAGCGGTCAGCCCTGAAAACACCCCCGCCGGCAGGCTCTGCAGCCCGTTACCCCTGAGTGACAGAAATCGCAGCGATGACAGGCTTGAAAAAACTCCTGACGGAAGATCGTCTGACTCAAGTTCGGAGAAGTCAACCCAAAGTTCTTCAAGTGATGTCAGCCCGGAGAAAGCTGTTGCACTCACGCTGGACAATTCATTGTGTGACAGGCTGAGAACTTCGAGCGAGACCAGATTCGAGAGGAGATTCGCCGGCAGCGTGGTAAGGCCGACACCTGGCAGATAAAGCTCCTCCAGCCCGGTCAGGCTCGAGAAGAAGTCCGCTGTAAGGCCGGGAAAGCGATTGCCGCTCAGCCAGAGTGATTTCAGCGCAGGCAGGCCCGCGAAAAAGCCCGCCGGGAAAGATCCCGTATGGAGGTTGTTCTGATTTAGCGCGAGTTTCTCCAGCGCGGCCAGGCCGGAAAATGTCGCCCCATTCACACTCGTAAGGTCGTTGTGCGTCAGATAGAGCTCTTTCAGCGGTGACGGATTGGAAAAGAGGTTCGCCGGCAGCGTGCTGATGATGTTCTCACGCAGACTGATTTTCCTTAACGTTGACACATTGGCAAAGAGATTCTCTGGTAACGTCGTGAGCCGGTTGCGTCCCAGATAGAGTTCTTCCAACGCTGTCAGTTCGTCGAAAAGATCCGTAGCCAGGGTCTCGAGGTTATTATCGACCAGATGGAGTTTCTTCACGGATGTCAGGTTGGAAAAATCGCTCGCCGTCAATGTTGAGATGTTCTTGTCACTCAGACGAAGTTCTGATATTGCCGACAGTTGAACGGCTGTGACCGCTGCGCAATCGGTTACTCCAGCCGCCGCCACGATCGCATCACGGACCTGTGCGGTACGGCCGCAGACAACGACAATGGCCGTAGGTGGCGGCCGGGGGGGAGGTGGCGGTTGTCGTGGCGGAGGAGGCGGAGGCGGGGGAGTTGGCGGCGGGTCAGGGGGTGTCGTGACCACGACGTCGAAGGTAGTCTTGGCGCTGTTCCCATACGCGTTGGCTGCCGTGGCGGTGATGGTCGTGCGTCCTGCAGCAACGCCGCGTACGACCGCCAGTGTATCCGACACTGTGACCGTGGCCACCCCCTCGTTGGACGACGTCGCGTCATAGGTCCACGTCCCCCGCGCGGGCCGAGTGAACAGGCTGGCGAGGCTTATTTCCAAGTCGCGGCCGATGAGCGCCGTCTGGTCGCGCAACTCGCCGCGCGGTCCGGGGCCCATCGCGGGCACCCCGCCGACCGGCGCCGACCACGGACTGCCCCCCTCGTCGTTCACCGTTCGCACGCGCACGTGATACCTCTGATCGTTGGTCAGACCCGTAATGGTAACGCTGGTATCCGCGCGGCCTGCCACCAGCAGCCCATCGGGCCATATCCCGGCTTCTTCCTCCTTATGCCCCACCTCGTACCCACTTACGGGTGGCTTGCCGTCCTCGTCCATCGGCGAAATCTACGACACCGCTTCCATTGAAGTCCGGTGACGGAGGAGAAGGCGCATCCAGAAGAACCCACACCGCCCCGGATCCCGCTTCGGAACGGCCGTCCCGCCTAAGCTCAGCCTGCACCAGCCAGACCTCCGTGTCCGAGAAGGCCGCGGTGGTGCGAAGACGCACGGTGCCTACAAGGCCTGCGTTCTCCGTTACCGATCCGCTCAGGGAAGAAACGTCGATGGCGATGGACGTGGTATCCCGCTGCTCGACGACGTACGCATTCGGCAGTGCGTCGCCCGGGTCGAATCCCACGTATGCGACCTGGGCGGCATCGAAACGCAAGCGCGCGGACATGCCGGTGGCGCCCTTGATCTCCCTGCCGAAGATCTGTATGGAGACTGGCTGATCTGGCAGCACATCGAGCGAGGAGACGGCCTGGTCGCCAGCGGCTTCATCCAGATCCAGAGAGAGCGAAAAGCGGCTGGACTGAGTCGGAAGCGACGAGGTAGTAATGAACATCGCCAGGAAAACCAGGCCTGCAACACCAGGCAGGCGGCCGAACGATTTGATGCTGCGAGTCATGAAAACTCCGCGTGCATCATTGATAACAATGCAGATTCGTGAGAAAGAGAATCGGCAACCAGAACCAGAACATGAGGAAGTCCGAAAACCCGATGGCGCCGTCGCTGTCCAGGTCCATACGCGGGTCGAAGTCCGCGTCCGCCGACCTCAGCCCGAGTTTCTGGTTGAATCGCATTTACCATGAGCCGCATTTATTGTATCATTATCATGACAATATACAATATTAATATGTCTTTTTAGTGACTTCAGCACCACGTTATAGTGACTTTATCGTGATTTTATGGTCAGACGATAAGAATTCTCGGCGAGATCGTTCTGCAGACCTGCGCAAGAAGGTTGCGTCGGTCCCTGACCGGAACGCAACGGAGTGCTGACAGATGATCATTGAGGGAGATCGGAAGCCGGTGACGGCCGGTCCGGCATCGTTCATCGGCGCAGTCCAGGTCACCGTGGGGGCAGGGGTCTACGGCAACGGTGGAGAAGGTGGTTGTGGAGGTGGGTGCGGCGCCGTGCTTAAGACCCGGGTTCGGGCCTGCTTGATGGCCGATTCAGCACATATCAACGCCCGGAAACGACCTGGATGATGGAGGCGAGGCTGGTTCCCGAGAAGGGATTGGTCGCGGTATCGGCGTTCTTGATCTCGGGCGGAAGGACGTCTTCAAGGCTCTTCACTTCCGCAAACAGGGGCCCCGATCCCGGACGCCAGGTAAAGCTCTCCGGCAGAATCTCCTCGCCGGAAATCTTCACGCCGTACGTATTCCCCCCTGCTTCTTGCGGGAGACGCTCCGCCCCGCCGCCAGGACGTCGCGACGCGCCGTCGAGCAGCATCAGTTTCCGCGCATCGTGCCAGTTGCCGGTGCTGAGCCGGTAGATGTATACGCCCGCCGCCACGCCCCGACCGACGGCATCGGCGCCGTCCCACTGCACCCTGTGAAATCCGGCGGGACGCTCCTCGTCGATCAGGGTGACCACGCGCTGCCCGAGAATGTTGAAGACGTCCAGACGAACGTGGCCCCCCTCCGAGATTTCGAAGGGAATGAGCGTAGAGGGATTGAACGGATTGGGATGATTCTGCATGAGTTCGTTCTCCCGCGGCGGTGCGATGTCTCTCAAGGGCAGCGAGAAGGCGCCGCTTTCGTCGGTCAGTGTCGTTACCCTCGCAGTGGGATCGTCGAGCCGGTAGAGCTCGATCCGGGCCCCATGGACCGGAAGCGACTTCGGATTCACGACCTGGCCCTCGAACGGCGCCTGTTCCGCCGCAACCGGGAATGCCGAACCGATGAACCAGGCGATAACCAATGACAATGCAAGTTTCATTTAGAATGCCTCCTTGTAGGGGTCAGGTGATGCAACCGCGCGTATTCCGTGTGCAAAGTTATGTAGTTCAGGCACGCTATTTCAGATACAGCATGCGCCGGGCGTCCACGCCGCCGGGATGCAACAGGCGCATCACATAGACGCCGGCGGCCACCTCTTCGCCCCGTCCATCACGGGCATTCCACTGCACAACGTAGCGCCCGGCAGCCCGGGTGTCGTCCACCAGCGTCCGCACGCGCTGCCCCAGCGAATTGAAGATCTCCAGCCGAACCACGCCCGGGGCGGCAAGCCGGTACGCGATCAGCGTGCTGCTGTTGAATGGGTTGGGAAAGTTGGGGGCCAGCCCCGCGACAGCCTGCTCTACCGGAAGCACGGCCGTCTTTGCCGCGTGTATCGCGAGACTCGACACCACCCGCGCGCTGCCGCGCAGCGTCAATTCCAGGACCTGGCGACGGTTTTCATTCAGGGGAATGCTGTTCCACCGCCCCACGACCTCGCCCTCCCCGTTGCGGGCGCGGGCGCTGTAGTAGCCGGTGACGCCCACCCGGTCCAGCGTGACGATATCGAGGTCCGCCCTGCCGTCACGGTCGGTGGTCGTGCGCCAGGCATAGTACACGGCACGCCCCGAAATCGAACGCGCGAACTCCAGCGTCAGCGCTTCCGCCGCACCCCCGATCACCGTGGCCCTTACCGCCGTACGCGACGTGGACGGGGGACCTCCCACCCGCCGAAGCGCCCACACGATCCGGTCCCCGGAACCTTCCGCCGCGACGGCGAAGTCGCTGTCGCCGGGCAGCACGAAGACCAGCCTGTCGCCGGACCGGTACGCGTACAGGTCGTTGAAGAGTTCCAGGAAGGCCGCATTTACCAGGGAAAGCGCCAGCGTGTACTCTCTCTGAATCCTCGCATCGTCGGACTGCCTTACGACGTCTCCCAGGTCCACGCCGTCAGCAATCAGACTCACGAAATGGGTAGTGAAACGCAGCGTATCGGAATGCACCGTATAATATCCATGCCCACCCGTAGCCCGTGTGGAAGGCGCCGCGTGCCCCGGCGGTTCCGGCAGGAAACGCGGAAACGCGTACCCGACCGCCGCGCGGGCGCCGATGGACAACCTGTAGGCGTTGCCCCGATACAGCTCCAGGGTGACGTAGGGTGACGAGGGAACGGGATCCTCCCCTTCACCCTGGACGATGATCGCCCCGATGTTGAACGTCAGACTGTTTTCCACCAGTTCCCACGTATCCAGCGGCGGCTGCGCGCCGGCGGCGGCTCGCGGGAAAAGGGAAAACATCACGGCAAGAACACAAGACAGTCGTTTCATCTTACAGCCTCAATCCATCGAGTCGCTCAGGTGATACGTCTGTGTACACTGCTTCTGAACAATCCTCTCAGTCGTCGTCCTCGATGACCACAAGCACCCACTTCTCCGAGCCTTCGTAGCCTCCTCCGCTGCCCGTGCTGGTCACGCTCACCCAGTAGTTGAGCTCGTCGTCATCGTGGCCGGCGGTAAGCGTCACCGTCTGCGCCGTGTCCCAATTTTGCGCGGTGAAGGTGAGGCTTGCCGGGCTGACCGAAAGCTTCGTGGACGAGCTCGACGTCGCAACGGTCACGTCTGCGGAAGGCCGGGATTCCAGGGCCACCGTGTAGGATGCGGATTCCCCTTCGGTGACCGTGAGCTCGGTCAGGCTCAACTCCAATTCTCCCACGTCCGATTCCCCGTCTGCAACATCCGACTGATTTATTACCCAGGTGTTGCTGAAGTTGGCCAGGGGGTTGCCGGCCCGGTCGATGAAGAGCCCCGCCGCATCGCGGGCAAAGATGTTGTCGTAGGATACCCACGTCCGCTGGCCCGCGATCAGCGGCGCCGCGAGGTTCAGACGCAGTCGGGAGCCCGTGAGGGTAGCGGAACGTGGCTTCACGAGTTCGTCCCCCATCTTGACCGAGAGGACGGCGATGTAGAACCGGTCGAGCTCGACATTCACGAAGCTGCTGATCGTGCGCAGAATCGACGGAACGGTGATTCTCTCACTGAAGTTCAGATTGATATACGTGCCCTGGGTGAAGCTGACTGCGTCCGTCAGGGTCGGGTACACCCCGTCGACCTTGTGGTCCGCGTCGGCGGCTACTGCGTCGTGGTCCAGGCTGGCCGCGTTGCCGATCAGGTCCCCGATGGCGCCGCCGTTGAGGCTGAGCGTGTCCGCCTCGATGGAGATTCCGTTCCCGTCGCTGTCCCCCTCCTGCACGACGTAGGTGAGAACCGACGCCGGGCCTTCGGCGGCGCGGTAGACGGCCGACCTGGCGTTGCTGCCGACGGCCAGCCCCAATCGAGGCGCCCCGGTGACCGTGATCTCCTCCGTGAAGGTCACCGTCACCTCGATGCTGTCGCCGACGGCGTAGTAGGCATCCTCCCCCGCATCCGAACTGATGGCGATGGACGAGACGGCCGGGGCGACCGCATCAACCTTCTGGCCGGCATCGGCGGCCAGGGCATCGTGGTCAAGGTCCGCGGTATTGCTGGAATCGGCCGCGTTGTTGATGGCGCCGCCGTTGAGGCTGAGCTTGTTCTTTCCGATGGCGATGCCGGACGTATCGATATCACCCTCCTGTACCCGGTAGCCGAAGAACACATTCGGGCCCGGGTTCCTGTTCCCGGGGCGGACACTCCCCTCGAACGAGCCCTGCCCGAACAGGGCGTTCTTCGTCTCTGCCCCCATGCTCAGCTCGAGCTGCGGCGTGCCGGTGACGACCACGTTCTTGTGGAAGGTCGCCCTGACGCCGATCCACTCGCCGGCGGTGTACGTGCCGAGGGTGTCGGGATCGGTTACGATCTCGATCGACGAGATGGCGGGGCGTATGGGGTCCAGTTCCCCGTTCACCTTGTGGTTTGTCGCGTCTACTGTCTCGCCGTGGCTGCGGTCGGCCTGCACCTGCGTGCCCGAGGCCTGTCCCGTTGCGAGGGCCGACCAGATCTTCCCACCGCCGCCCCAGCCGTTGTTGTTGCTGTGGAGGATGCTCAGACCGTCAGGGTCTTTGTCCTGCCTCCTGACAGTGTATTCGAAGACCAGGGCCCGGGTGCCGGAGCCCGAGGCGTATCCGGCGCGCCGGTTGGTGTACTCATTGTCTCCATAGGTGAACCTCAAGCCTTTATTCAGGGTCCCCTCCACCGTGACCTTCTGGTCGAAGGTGGCCGTGATCCGGATGACCTCGGCGCGCCGATAGGTCTTCCCCTGTTCCGGAGTGGAGGTGATGGCAACGCTCTTTACGTACGGCTCCCCGTTCATCTTGTGGTCGGTCCCCGCTTCGATCCCTTTCATTCGCCAGGGCGCCCTCACGTCGTGGTCCAGTGCCCAGACCCTGCGTTCCGATGAGCCCGCGGCATCAACGTAGGCGGACAGGATGCTGGGCCCGTCGTCGTCTTTGAAGTTGGATTCCACCGGAAATGACAATCGCAGCGTATTGGTTCCGCTTCCACTTTTGTACCCGGCTCTCTTCTGCCTCGTTTCCCCGTCCGCATCCTGGTAGTTGTAAGCAAGGTATGGTCGATTGTCGCTCTCGACCCGGACCGGACCGCTGAACTTCACGTCGACCCAGACGTTCTCCCCGTACCGGTAGGTGCTGCCGGAGGCAGGCGTGGAGGCTATTACCACACCTGTGACCCAGGGCCCCAGACTCCCGTCCACCTTGTGATCCGACTGAGTGCCGAGCCCCAGGGGCGTGAATTCAGCATCCAAGTTGGAGTGCGTGGTCCGGACCGAGCCGCTGCCGCCCCAATCGGCGGCGGGCACGCTGATCCCGTCGGTGTCCGCGTCGGTCGGGATCACCTCGTACTTGAACACCAGAATGTTTGTTCCGGAACCGCGATGGTACGTCGCGGTCCTCACAGAGTCCCCGATGGTGACGTCCATGGTGACCTGGCCGCTCACCCTCAATCTCTGGCTGAAAGTGGCCGAGATCCTGATGGTTTGCCCTACGTGGTAGATGTCGCCGTCGGGGTCATCGGGGTTGCGCTCCACAAACGGCGCCGGTGCGGGTTCGGAGACCACGCTCATCCCGGTCATGGTAGCCTCGTGGCCGGCGAGACTCTTTTGGGGGTTATAGAGGCTGTTCAGCCAGATCACAATGGCGGCCAAAACGACACGTACGTGCAATCGGACGGGTCTTGTTCTCATTCCCTGTCGCCTTTCGTTTGTTGCCGGCGGGGCCGGAAAGCCTTATGTGGGTCGACTCCCGAAGATGCCATCGTGTATTACCGTCTCTGAACAATGACAAACCGAATTTCTCAGGCGAAGCCCGGCTTCGCCCTGGCTTGCAGAGTCGCTGGACGATGCCGCGAGTGGATCGGGCGATCGCCTGCCTTAGTTATAAATATAATGGAAAAGTGTTTTTGAGTTAAGCAAAACTTATGATATATCTATGAATTTTCACTCGTCTTCGATGATATTTCGCTGAAAATGACCCCATTCGGGGCCAATCTGGGAGAGAACCGGCCAACACGGGTTGACATTCCTGCCGCATCTGCTTCTTGTTTCAAACCGTCACGTGGGACGCGAGGGCTGGCGCAAGAGGAGGGGATGACGCTGCCGATGAGAAGCGTCAGGAGGGAAACAGGAATTCGGCGAGCGCCGTTCCCGCAAGGGCGGGGGGTTCAGGACATCAACTCACGATCCGGTCGCTCTCTGACCGAACGCGCCGGCAAAAGCCACAAAATCGCTGAAACCGATCGCGCCGTTCCCGTCCAGATCGTACCGCCCATCGTACCCCTCATCGCCCTGACTCAGCCCGAACTTTGCCGCAAACTGCACGAAGTCGGAAAAACCGACGGTCCCGTCGCCGTCGAAGTCCGGATCGGGGTTTTTGGGCGGGAGATACTGCGTTACGTCCCATAAGAGAATCGTACCATCCGATGCGCCTGTGGCCAGAGTGCTGCCGTCGCGCGAAATCGCCAGGGAGTGAATTTGGCGATTGGGCCCTTCGAGTACGCCAATCTGTTCCTGTGTTTCCACGTTCCACACCGTAACGGAAAACCAGATACCCGAAGCGAGCAATTCGCCGTCCGGAAAGAACGCCAACGAATAAACGCCATAGGGGTTCTTGAAGGTGGCGGAATTGGTTCCGGTCCGCAGGTCCCAAAGGCGCACTGTACCATCTCCGTCTCCCGCCCCGGAAGCCAGGGTCTTTCCATCCGGCGAGAACGTCACCGCATGGACTGAACCTGTGTGACCGTGCCGGGTCAGGACCGGTACCCGTGTGTTTACGTTCCATATTTTGAAGGTGCGGTCCCACGACCCGGACGCCAGGAGTTGGCCGTCCGGAGAAAACGACAGGGAAGCGACCCGGTCCCTATGCCCTTCAAGCCGCGAGCTTCGCCTCCACGTCGCCGCGTCCCACAGCCACACGTCTCCATTTGTCGTCCCGGAAGCCAGGACCTTCCCGTCCGTAGAAAACGCCGCAGAAGTCACGCCCTCTGTATGGCCTTCCAGAGCGGTAATCATTGCGCCTGTTCTCGCGTCCCATATCTTGATTGTACGGTCCCCCGATGCGGACGCCAGGGTCTTCCCGTCCGCGCTAAACGACAGGGCGAGGACGTCATGCGAATGACCCTTCAATGTAACAATCCGTGTTTTCGTTTCCGCGTTCCACAGCCCGACCGCGCCGTCCTTATGTCCCAATGCCAGCGTTGCGCCATCCGGCGACAACGCCATTGAGGACATGGATGTATGACCGGAAAGTCTGGCGACGTTGCCCGAGGCCACGTCCCGCAGCAAGACCGTGCCGTCAGCGGACCCCGAGGCGAGCGTGCCCCCTCCTCGCGAGAACGTCACCGAAACAACCGCACCCTTGTGCTCGTCCAGAGTCGCTACCTCCGTACCGGTCGCCACGTCCCACAGTCGCACGGTTGCGTCCCATCCCCCGGCTGATGCAAGGGTAGCCCCATCGGGCAAAGAAAACGCCACCGATCGCACGTCACGGGTATGCCCTTTCAATACGGCGACCTCTGTCTGTGTGGCCACGTCCCATAGCCGGACCGAACGATCACTCCACCCCCCGGCAGAAGCAAGCAAGGCGCCGCCGGGCGAGAACGACACCGAACTGACGCGATCCGCGTGCCCGTCCATCATGGCCACCTCCGTCCGGGTCGCCACGTCCCACAGCCTGACCGTGCCGTCCCGAAGACCAGCCGCCAACCTCGACCCGTCCGGCGAAAAATCCAACGAAATAAACGAAACTGAGTTCCCCTGCCCCTCCACTTCCCAGGATCCAACCTCGCGCATCGACTCGACGTCCCAGAGCTTGATGACCTGGTCCCATGACCCGGAAGCCAATCGTTCTCCATCTGGCGAAAACACAACCGCAGTGACGTAAGAGGGGTGCATGAGGGTTCCTCTTGACGCGCCCGTTTCCACCCCCCAGAGCTGGATGATCCCTGAATTCTCCATCCCCGCCGCCAGGAGTCCGTCGATCGAGAACGTAACGGAAATGACGGGACGCTCCGTCGGCAGCAGCGCCAGGATGCCAGAAGTGGCCGCTTCGTACAGCCACACGCCGATGTCGCTGGCGACGGCCAGAAATCGGCCGTCCGCGGAAAGCGCCACTGCCCGGTCACCTTGACCCATTGCTCCCTTGCCGAGTCGCAGGGTCGCCCCGTCGGGCAGATGCCAGGTCCGGTAGTCTCCCTTCAGTCCACCCACCATGGGACCAACGCCTTGTGCCGTAAACGTCGCCAATTCACGCTCGCCGATGGACACGACCACAGTGTTCGGACCCGGATCGGGACCGAGCGTAAAGGGTAGCTCCGCCCGGCCGAGGGCATCGCTCGTGACGTGTTCCGTCGAGAACCGGCCGCTGAGCTTCCCGTCGCCGGCGGTGACCTTGAAGGTCACGGAAGCGCCAGGCAGCACCTTTCCATACGGATCTATCACTTCCACCACCAGGGGCCTGGCCAGCGCGTCCCCCGGCGCGCCATGCTGGCCGTTCCCGGAGACGATCGTCAGCGTGGAAAACTCCGACGGCAGCCATACCGGCAGTTCGCCGATCGACGCCCGCGCGGCCGCCGACGTCGGCACGCCCCACGCCTCGAAGAACGGGCCGAGGTTGCGACGCACCTGGCGCGAAAAGCGCACCAGCCACTGGTCGCGCTTCTCGTCGTCGTTCTTCGGGCGCTCGGCGTCGGACAGGGCTCGGTACGTGGCGAAAACCTGACGGTAGGCTTCCCAGCCGAACGCCTGCTGCAGCTGCACGTACATGTACAGGGCCAGAGTCGGCTCGCGCTTCCACAGCTCGAAGTCCGGGTTATCGAAGTCGTAATTCGCGATCATCGCCTGTGAGCGGGGGTCGGCCCATTCGCGATAGCTCCTGGCCACCGGAATCCCGCACAGGTACTCATAGACGTACAGCGTGAACAGGTTGACCGCCACCTCAACCGTGCCGTCGAACGTCCAGTCGCGGCTCTGGTGGTTGTGGCCCACCTCGTGAAAGGGGCCCCATTGGCCCTCCGAGCGCAGGTGCTCCACGCTGACCAGGTTGACCGGCTGGTCCAGTTGAGCCACGATGGGATAGCCGGAATGCATGTAGCCATGCGAGGTCTGCCGGTCAATGACGAATCGCTCCGGTCTCACGCGCGCCGGCGAGGGCCATGCAGCCAACTCAGCGTTCAGGTCGAGAATGCGGTCCCAGGTCTCCGCCACGGCGGCTGGGTCGTCGAGGTCGCGCACCTCGGAAGCAGGGATGGTGACGATCATATTCCGCCCTGCGATTTCGCCCCACGGCGCGGGCGCATGGCGGATCTCGCTGCGCCATTCGGCGGGATCCGTCTCGCCCAGCACGAAGATAGGCGCCGCCACGGCGCCCTCGATCATGACGGTGATTCTCCCGAGGTCGGCGTTGACCGGGACCTCGACGTAGATGAGGCCGCCGAATGCATTGGCCGCGAGGGTCGTGGTCGAGGAGATAGGGAAGCGGCGACCGATTTCGGGCATGCGCGTCCACTCGGTACGGTTCCAGTTGGCGTCGCTGTGGGCGCCCACACGCACATGGAGGCCGGCCGCGGCGACCGCGGACGGTACGGTCACCGTAATCAACTCGCCGGGCGCGGCGTAGAGGCCGGTGGAGTGCCAGCGGTGCTTGTGCGGCTCCGACCAGGGGCTCGTGGTGTGCCCGGCGGGTTTGGTCGCGTCAATGGTGACGGTGCGACTGAGGCGCGGAGCATCCGCCGGGACGGATCCGGGGAAATCCGCGGCCGCGGGATGCGCGCGCACGGACTCGGCCGGCGTACGGAGATTCTCAGTTACGAAGAGCGTGGCAGCCAGGCGGTCAAGTAAATCGGCCTCCTCCACCGGGCGTTCGGCCGAGGGCCACCGGTACTCATCGGGCTCGATCAACACGTGAAGGCGCGGCGCAAACAGCGTATCGTCAGGAGGTAAGGAGTACAAGGTGCTTGTCAATGTGTACGTGGCTTGTGCCAATTCCGGTTGGGTCAACCCGTTCGCCTCGACCGCGTCGAGCGCCCGGGCGGCGTGTGTCAGTTCATCGGGAGGTCCATCGACGGTGAAGCCCAACGTCGACGTGGGATTGGCGGTTAACCCGGTCCATTGAATTCCGACGCGCGCTAGCAGCCGGTTGCCGGCAAAGTCGCCGGCCAGATCCAGGTCCGGGTGCCGATCAGCCCAAAACCATCCAGAGGACTGCGCCACAAGACCGCCGCCGGCGCGTACGAACGCCAGGAGCGCTGAGACCTCCTGCTCGGTCTCGTCCCACATGGTCATGGCCACGACGTCGACCGTCCGAAGAGACGCGATGGTGAGTGCTGTCTCGACGACATCGTACCCGGCCTGCTTCAGCCACAGCCGCAGATCACGGTTTCCTACCACGCCGATGCGTGGACGATCCGGACGTGTCTTCCCGGCGGCCCAATGCAGCGCGTTCTCCATCAGGCGGCCGTTATGGGCCGTCTCAAGTGTGGATTGCAAAAACAAGAGGCCCAAAGAACCGACAGCGACCATCCGGCCACCCTCCCAGTAGCCGGCAGCGACAACCGGTGCGCGCGCTCCGTTCACGGACGAACTTGCGGCGCCGACGATCACCGGAAAGGCCTCGGGACCGTACACGCACATGGCGCCGGGCCCACCCGGCGGCATGGCGACCTCAGCCACACCATCGAGAAGGGCGTCGAGGTCATCATTCACTTCCGTCGCGGAAGCGCCGGACCCCAATGGGATACGGCCTTCCAACGCAGGATCTGTCTCGACGCAAACGACCATCAGCATTGCGATAAGACAACGGATCGCTGCTTTCATTCATCCTCCCGGACAAGAGTGCAGCAGGACTGTGTTGCTCCGAGACGACGTGACCGGCAGACAGCGAGTATCCGGAGCGTCCGGTCCTCTAAATGACTCCACTTGCGTCGCGGCAGCCGACCCTGATCCAGGAGGATCGGCTCCCGAAGATGCCATCGTGTATTACCGTCTCTGAACAATGCCAACCCGAATTTCGCAGGCGAAGCCCGGCTTCGTCCTGACTTGCAGAAACGCTGGACGATGCCGCGAGTGGACCAGGCGATCGCCTGCCTTAGTTATAAATATAATGGAAAAGTGTTTTTGAGTTAAGCTAAACTTATGATATATCAATGAATTTTCACTCGTGTTCGATGATATTTCGCTGAAAATGACCCCATTCGGGGCCAACCTGGGAGAGAACCGGCCAACACGGGTTGATATTCCTGCCGCATCTGCTTCTTGTTTCAAACCGTCAAGTGGGACGCGAAGGCCGGCGCAGGAGAAGGGAATGACGCTACAAATTAAAAAGCGTCAGGAGGGAAACAGGATTTCGGCGAGCACCGTTCCCGCAGGGGCAGGCGGGGTTCAGGACATCAACGAAAGACGCGGCATTAAGACGGGCAGACAGGAATGTCCGACACACCTTGACATCGGCTTCCATGGTCTGACCTGCCCGCGATCGAATCGGTCAAAGTCTCTTCATGTCAAGGAAATCCGCTAGAGAGAACCCGTCCGAAGACCCCGCGAGCCTCGTGGCCAAGGCAGATCGGGTGTCTCCGGACGGGTTCTCAGGAGAGAATACCCTGCGCAACCGGATCACGCTACTTGAGGTAGAGCAACCGTTGCGTCTGCACCCCGCCGGGATAGCTCAGGCGTGCGATGTAGACCCCAGTCGACAGCAGGACGCCACCCTCGTCGCGCGCATCCCACCGGACCTGGTAGGCGCCGCCGGCCTGGGACGCATCCACCAGGGTGCGTACCGGCTGACCCAGCACGTTGTAGATCACCAGCTTCACCGGGCCGGGGCCGGCCAGGTGGTATGTGATCACCGTGGCGCTGTTGAACGGATTGGGCGAATTGGGCGCCAGACCGCTGAGTACGACTTCAGTCTCGGGTGAAGCCACCGGCTCGGCCGCGATCGCCAGCTTGCCCGCGGCCAACGGTTCGACCCGTACGACCCTCATCCCGCCGCCCAGCGTCAATTCCAGGATCTGGCGTTGATTGCGGTTGAGGGGAATGCTGTGCCACCGGCCCACGACGTCGCCCACGGCGTTGCGGGCGCGGGCCCGGTAGTAGCCGCTCACCCCGTCCGCGCTGGAAATGGTCAGGGTAAAAACGCCATTGGCATTGGTGACGGCGCTCCAGTCGTAGCTGGACGGGCGCCCGGCGATGGCCCGGGAAAACTCGACGTCCAACCCCTCCACGGCGTCTCCCAGGACCTTGGCCCCCACGACCGTACGGTGGCCCGTCGCGACAACATCCGGTGCGCTCCCGTAAAAACCCGATCCGACGATGAAATCGAACGGGATTACGTTTCCGCCTACCTCGGTTTTCGTTTTGAACTCACGTGCGTATCCCACCTTGGGGACATCGGCTCTGTCGGTATCGTCAGCGGGATCGTCGTAGAAATACTCCACGAAGCCGCCTTCCGGGTCATTTTTCGCCGCTTCGATGACCTGCGGTAGTATGAGCTCTCCGGTAACGCCGTCCCGGGCAATCCCTACCAGAGGCCGAAGCTCGAATCGGTTCGGAAACGCGGCGTGCAATAGGACTATGTTGCTCGTAAGATCCAGGACGTAGAGGTACACGTTACCGTGTCTCCAGGGTCCGTTCGGATCCCGCAAGGCGGTCCTGGCAATCCCACCGGGGAAATTGCCGGTTTTCCGAAGTTCGAGACAATACTCACCTGCTTCCGTGACAAAGGCTTTCAAGGTTTCTCGGTCCACCACGTCCCTGGCGGTAATGGTCGGGGTGCCGTAATCGATCTCCTCTTCAATCACATGAGTTTCATCGAGTTCGAATCCCGCCATCAGCACAATCGGACCTCTATAAAAGTCCGACAAAAATACGGCGGCATAGCCGGAAGCGCCTGGTATGCCAGGTCGCAGGCCTGGTATAGGGGTGCTCGCATCGAATGCGCCATCCGGTTCTTGCGACAATACGCCTACGACGGCGGCAAAAGCCTGGGCGGCAATTGCAGAATCGGGAGAAGCCATGTTGGCCAGAACGGCTGAGGAGACGCCCAGCGCAGAAAGGATTTCCGCATAAATTTGGGGGTTGAGTCGCCTGCTCGACAATGCCATGTTCTGCGTGTGAATCAACAAGTTGCCATCGGACCTCAGATACACGAGATACGTGGAACCGGAATTCCAATAGCTCCCCTCTTGCCGGAAGAGACATCCGTAGTACAACACTTGTCCCAGATTCTCAGCCGCCTGGAGCTGACGAACGAATACTTCCCTCGTGGCCAGCACAAATTCCTGAAGGCTGGCGCTGCCGTCTTCCACCTGTTGCGCCGTAACACTCGGTTCCTCAGGTGGCGCTACGCCGGGAGGGGGTACACAATCTACCGATGCCTGCGCCGAGGCGGGGTGCGCATTGGACAAGACGGCGATTAGTACCAGAAGACCGGCAACCGGAATCATGCATGTCGGAGCGAACAGTTGAAAACCTCGCGCCATCACGGTTCTCCTTTCCAAAGTGACAATGTCGAAATGGCAATCAGGGTTAACTGACCTCTTTTATATGACAACGGTCCATCGATCAGGACCGATCATTCAAACGAGACACCATCTCTTTCCCGGGGTCCATCCGATCCTCCCCAACGGTTGCATTGCACGGCGGGGAACAGCGATCCAGAATCGAGTATACGTAGTGGTTATTAGGAATTGCCTGTGATCGAAATCCCTATAACGACGTTCGCACTGCCCCCCTTTCCGTCGCCAGCCCGGCCGATCTTCAGGAATGGCCGAACCCACTCTGTGCTGTTCACGAGGGATCTACCAGTAGACGTGCCCAAGGATTCTGACGCCATGCGTCGCGTCGCCAGTTTGCCGCGTGTCGCGTCTTCCCTGTACGTTCACGCTGAGATCCCGGCCCACTCTCATTCTGCCGCCGATGCGATAGCGTTGACTGCCGCGGCTTCCGGCGGACCATCCCGCGTATGGCGTAATCAGCCCCTCGCCGGCGTACGTCAGGAACTGGTATCCGACGTCGACTTCAATTCGATCCGGCCTCGCGCCGGGGTCCCCCGCGCCACTGAACGCCAGTTCGTATGCGTCGGGCCAGAGCTCACCGGTCGTGTTCGTGGGCATCCCCCATACCGGCGAGACATCCATCACGAGTCCCCGCCTTCCGCTTCCCGGATTGATGCGCAGGATCAGGCTGGCCCCCCATTCCTCGTACCCTTCCTGCTCGTGTACCAGCAGATACCTGCCCCGTGCCGCCAGGCTGACGCCGCGCTGCGTGTGCCCATAGTCGATGCCGCCGCCCACGTCCACGCCCCTGCCGTCCTCCAGGCGCCCCCTGTCCCATCGACCCCCGATTTCAAGGCTCTGACTCATCCGTGACGCCCGTCCCACGTTGTAGGTGCGGCTTCCCTCGATCAGAACGCGCACGCGTTTCGCCTCCTCCTTCACGCTCGGCAGCCGGGCGCTCGGATCCGACTCCGTCTGCACGTAAAACGCATCCCCTTTCAACGCAAACTCGAAGTGACCCCGTGACACCAGGTTCTGTCTCGCGCCGCCGGCGCCCATCAGCAGCGTCACCTCGGTATCGTAAGCGCCGTGCGCGTCCGACATCTCCACGGTACCGCGGCCGATGCCCGAAAGACCCCACGTCCCGAACCTGGGATGGAGTCGCAGATGGAGATACGGAAGAACGGTGGTGATCCCGAAGTCGATCGGCACGATCGTCCGCGCGGAATTGGCGGCGCTGTAGCTCAAATCACCCAGGCTGTGGGTCAGCGCCAGCCCCAGCAGCGCCTTCGCACGCACGTTGTAATCGATGCCGACGTAACTGCTGAACGCGTCGGCTTCCATGCGCCGAATGGCGGTGGGCACCCCGGAGAAACCGCCCAGGGCGCCGCGTCCCCAGAGCGTCCACCCGCCGGCATTCTTCGAATTCTTCATGGGCAGCTCGAAGTCACTGCGAGAAAGCACGTCCCACACCGTTATCGGGCGCAGGTGAGGTACACGCAGACTCAGACCGTATTGCTGCGACGCCAGCGCTTCGGCTGGTATCCAGACCGGGACGCCGTGGGTCGTCGGCACGATCCGCTCGGGCCGGGCGCCGCGGCGCTGGGCGTCCGCGCCGTTGTGCGCGCGAGGGGCCAGCGGCGTCCCGTGCACGGTGAACCGGGGCCGCATGCCGGCGCGCTGATCGAACCGGCGGGAGATGACTTCGATCGCGTCGGAAGCGACCATCCGACCTACGCTCGACAGAAATATCTCAAGCGCCCGTATCGCGGCGTCGTTGTCCTCGATCGTTCCCGTCGCCGCCTTCCGGCCGGCATTCAGGGTTGCGTTCTCAGGTTCGGCCAGCATCACCGTAAACGTCTCAGTGTCTTCTTCCACGTTGTCGTCCGTAATCGGCACCCGGATGGCCTGCCGGGTTTCCAAGGCGGCAAAGCGCAATATGCCCTGGGTCGCCGTGAAGTCGGCGCTGGACAAAGCCGTGCCGCTGGCGGTCGCGTATCTCACGGTGACGTCCTTGCTGCTGGGGATGTCCAGTGCTACCGTGAACACCAGCTCGCCGGCGTGTTCGGCGCCCTGCCGGTCTCCAACCGATGCCGCCGGCACGTCGTCTTCGATGACGGTGACGGAAACACCCGGCACGACCTCCCCGTCATAGTCACCGCCGCTGATCGTGTGTTGCAGCGTCACCACGTCAACCACGGCATCGGCGTCGTCCAGGGCACGTACGACGACTTCCTGCGGCGTATCCCAACCATCCGGGGAGAACGTCAGCCGCGGCTGTTCTACGGACACGTCCGTGCCGGCCATTCCTGTAACCGCGACGGTTACGGGCGCCGTGGGCGCGCTGTGAAGCACCAGCGAATAGGTTCCCGCGCCACCCTCGGGAACGGCAAGGTCCGCCGCAGAGACGGTCACGCCGCGTTCATCGTTATCAATGATCGTGACGAGGGCGGTCGTGTGCAGACCGGCTTCAACCCTGGGGGGAAGCGCGCCGAACCCCAGGGTGAGGTCCTCGTCGTCGTCGTCGTAATCGTCATCGGCGGCGGTCAATTCAAAGGACATCTCAGTCTCGCCCGGATTGAAGGTCACTCCTGGCGGCAGGCCATTGTAGTCCACCCGCGCGGCGCCGTTGCCCGGCGTCGCGGTGATCGGTATGGTCACCTCCCGTTCCGGGTCCACGCTCAACAGCACCGCCACGCGCGCAGGACTACCGCCTTCCTCCGTCTCATAAGTGGATTTGCCAAACGAAACGGCCGTCACGGGGTCGTCGTTGTCCAGGAGATTTACCAATGCGCTGGCTGGGTCCCCCGCGCGAACCCGCTCGGGTAACGCGCCGAAACCGATGGTCAGGCTCTCGTCGTCATCGTCCACGTCGTCGTCGACAGCGGTGACTTCGAATGCCTTCTCCATCTCGCCGGTACCAAATGTGACGTACTCAGGTACTCCCTCATAGTCTTCCGTTGTGGCGCCGCCATTCGGCGTCACCGACAACGGCACCGTCAGCTCGCGTTCAGGGTCCCGGTTCAGCATGACCCGAACCGTCACGCGCGCCGGACTCCCGCCCTCCGCCGCCTCGTACGTCGATCTGTCGAACGAGACCGTCGTCACGGGGTCGTCGTTGTCCTGCAGATGCACCAGCGTGCTGACCGGTCTGCCCGCCAGCGCACCGTCGGGTAACGCGCCGAAGCCGATGGTCAGGCTCTCGTCGTCATCGTCCACGTCGTCGTCGATAGCGGTGACGTGGAATGCCTTCTCCATCTCGCCGCGACCGAAGGTGACCTCCTCCGGCACACCCTCGTAGTCGTCGCCGGTGGCGCCGCCGTTCAAAGTTACCGCCAGCGGGACCGTCAGAACCCGATCGGGATCCACGTTCAGCATGACGCGCACCGTCACGCGCGCGGGACTGCCGCCCTCCACGGCGGTGTGGGTTTCCCGATCGAAATACACCGTCACCTCCACCGTCTGTTGGATCTCCTCGTCGTCGTCTCTGACGGTCACGCCAAGATCCCTGCTTACCGAACCGTAACCCCCGCCGGAGCCGTTGTGCGTCAGCGTCACGGTGTCGTTCACCGCGTCGTCGTCGTGCGCGGCAGACACCCTTACCGACTGCGGGGTATTCCAGGCCGTTGTGGAAAACGTCAGATCCGTCCTGTCGAGCGACAGGTCCGTGCCCCCCGCTCCGCCGATGGTCACCGTCACGTCCGACGTGGGCTGTGCGGCCAACGCCACGGAATAGGCGGCGTGTGCGCCCTCATCCACCGTCAGTGACGACGGCGATATCACGATCGCCGCGGGGGCGCCGCCTCTGCCCCCGCCTCCACCACCGCCGGCATCGTCGTCCGTTACGACGACGGGAAGACGCTTGCGCACCGACCCGTAGTCACCCCCGGCGGCGGAGTGAGTCAGCGTTCCCCGGTCGTTTACAGTGTCGTCATCGTGTCCGGCGGACACCTTTACGGTTTGGGCGGCATACCAGTTCCACCTGGCAAAAGTGAGGCTGTTCGTTTCCAGTGTGAGGTCAGCCTCCCGGCCACCGCCGATGGTCACCGTCACGTCCGAGGACGGCTCCGTGGCCAGATTTACCCTATAGGTGGCGTCCGTGCCCTCGCCGACTGTCAACGACGTCGGCAAAAACACAAGGTCCGGTTCGTCATCGTCGGCCACCACCACGGTCAGGGCCTTGCTCACGGAGCCGTAACCGGCGCCGGAGGCCGAGTGGGTTGCCGTCTCCTGGTCATCGAGTGCGTCGTCATCATGCGCCGCGGACACCCGCACCGTCTGCCAGGTGGCCCAGTCGGACGGCGTGAACGTCAGACGCGTCGGGTTCACCGAGACGTCGGTCTCTCCGGTTACAGCGACGTTCACTTCGACGTTGCCGAGAGGCATGGTCGCCAGCTTGACCGTATAGGTAGCCATCGTGCCTTCCTCAACAGTCAGCGAACCGCGCGAGAGCACCAGGGCCTCGTCGTCGCCGTCCGACACCAGGACGCGAAGGTCCCTGCTCACGGAGCCATAGTCGCCCCCGGACGCCGTGTGCGTCAGCGTCGCCAGGTCATTGCGCCCGTCCTCGTCCGCCGCCACGGTCACCTGCACGGTCTGCTCCGTGCTCCACGCAGACGTGCTGAACGTCAGACTCGTCCTGTCCAGTATCAGATCCGTACCCGAGGTACCGCCGATGGTCACCGTCACTGCGTCGGTTGGCTCCGTCGCCAGCCTGACCGTATAGCTGACGTCGGTGCCCTCTTCCACGTTCAACGACGACGGCGACAAAACCAGGCCCGCGGCGTCGTCATCCGTAATCGTAACCGGCAGGTCACGCGTCACAAACGCGTAGTCGCCGCCCGTGGCCGTATGCGTCAACGTCGCGGACTCACTGCCGCCATCGTCGTCGTCTCCCGCGGACACCCTCACCGTCTGCGCCGCGTTCCAGCCGGTCGGGGTGAACGTCAACTCCGTCGTATCCAGCGTCAGGTCCGTGCCCGTATGACCGCCGATGGTCACCGTCACGCCGGCGGTAGGCTCCGTCGCCAGCCTGACCGTATAGGTACTGCTGCCGTCCTCCAGCACGTCCAGCGACTCCGGAAACAGCACGATATCAACCTCGTCGTCGTCCGTCACAGTCACGGGAAGGTCCTTGCTCACCGACCCATAGTCGCCCCCGGACGCCGTGTGTGTCAGGGTCGCGCTGTCGTTGCTCGCGTCGTCGTCGTGAGCCGCCGTCACCTCCACGGTCTGCTCCGTGTTCCAGGTCGTGGTACTGAACGTCAGGCTCGTCCTGTCCAGAATCAGGTCCGTATCGGAGTGACCGCCTATGGACACCGTCACCGGGGCGGTGGGCTGCGTGGCCAGTTTAACCGTATAAGCGTAAATGTCGCCCTCGTCAACGTCCAGCGACGGCTGTGAAATCGCGATACCGGCCTGGTCGTCGTCGGTTACCGTGACCGCAAGGTCCTTGCTCACGGACCCGTAATCGCCTCCCTCGGCCGTGTGGGTCAGGGTCTCTTCGTCCGCTGCGGCGTCGGAATCGTCACCCGCGGACACGGTCACGGTCTGCTCCGTGTTCCAGTTGGTGGTGCTGAACGTCAGGCTCGTCTTGTCCGGCGTCAGGTCCGTCCCCGTGTGACCGGTAATGCTCACCGTAACCGTTGCGGTTGGTTTCGTGGCCAGCTTCACCTCGTACGCCGCGTCCTGGTTTTCGACCACGCCCAGCGAGGTGGGCGACAGCACGATTTCCGCCTCGTCGTCGTCCGTCACGGTCACGGGAAGGTCCTTGCTCACCGACCCATAGTCGCCCCCGGACGCCGTGTGCGTCAGCGTCGCGCTGTCGTCGACCGCGTCGTCGTCCTCGGCGGCGGATACCGTCACAGTCTGCTCCACGTTCCAGTTGGTGGTGCTGAACGTCAGGCTCGTCTTGTCCGGCGTGAGGTCGGTATCTGCCGTACCCCCGATCGTCACCGTCACGCTCGCGGTCGGCTTCGTGTCGAGTTTCACCGTGTAGGTTTCGCCTGGATCCGCCCCCTCCGCCACCGTCAGCGACGTCCCGGACAACACGAGGGCCGGCTCGTCGTCCTCGTTCACCGTAACCGAGACGTCCTTGCTGACGGACCCGTAGCCGCCGCCGGTGGCCATGTGTGTCAGCGTCGCGCTGTCATTGCTCGCGTCGTCGTCGTGAGCCGCGGATACCGTCACGGTCCGCTCCGTGTTCCACGTCGTCGGGGTGAACGTCAGGCTGGATGGATTGACCGAGACATCCGTACCGGACGGAAGGCCGATGCTCACCGACACGTCGGAGGTGGGCTCGGTGGCCAGCTTCACCGTGTAGGTCCCTCCGGGGTCCGCGCCCTCCGTAACCGTCAGCGACGCGGTGGACAGGACCAGGTCTGCCTCATCATCGTCCGTGATCGTCAACTGCCGGCCGTAGGGAAACACGATCGAAAACGGCAGATCCTCGGCAACGGTCAGCGAACCCCGGACCCGGACGAATTTATCCAGCGCGTCCATGGCGTTGTCCACGGCCGTCAGGGTTACCGTTCCGGTGCTCGTTTTTGATCCCTCGGCAATCGTAAGCGTCGTTCCGTTCTGGGTGACGTCCCCGGACCCATCCGCCAGCACGGTCAATGTGAGGTTACTTCGCACCGCGGAGTTGAGTTCGGCGGTTACAGTAGATTCCCCGCCGTTCTCGTCAATTGCATCCGGGGTCAAGACCAGCGTCACTACGGTCGGAGACTCATCCTCGCGGATACTCCAGCTATCCTGTAATTTCCTGGTTTGCAAACCAGCGGGACCGGTTACCTCGTACGTGTACCCGACTCTGTAGCCATGCCTGGCGCTATAGTAATCGTTGTCCACGGACGTAAGCGTCACCGTTCCGGTGCTTGTCGTATCCCCGGCCGATATCGTTAACGTCCGATTTGTGCTCAACGTGTATTCATCGGGAAACGCCGATGTGTAGTCTTCGTCGATAGCGACCGTTACGGTCACGTTCTCCGACAACGCCTGGGTAAGGTACGCGGACACCGTGCTGACCTGGTTCTGGCCCTCAACCATGTCGCCGGGCGACAACCTCATCCACAACTGAGAGCCCGTATAATCGTCGTCGATGACGAGTATACGAGTTGTCTTTACGGTAAACGAGGACGAACTGAGGTTCTGTCGACTGATGGACACACTCGTATGATTTGTACCGGAAATATCTCCCGCCGTTACCGTTACGGTCCCCGTACTGTTCGTCTCTCCCTGGGCCAACGTGAGAGTTACATTGTCGCTTAGCGTTACCGCGGAACCAGACACCCTCACGTCGAAAGTCACGGTTTCAGGCATCGGCAAATGCGACACCGCCGTGATCGTGCTGACGCCTCCGTCTTCATCGATTGTTTGCGGCGTCGCTATCAATTGCACGGTCGCCTTGACATCGTCCTCCAAAATCGTCAATTCACGTTGTGGGGGAGCCGCCACCCCCGCGTTGCCTGTCACCGTTCCCGTAACCAATACACTCTTATGCGTACCCTCGTACAGTGAATTGTCCACCGCCGTAAGGGTCACCCTGCCCTTACTCTCGGTTTCCCCCGCGGCAATCAGGAGTTCAAGGTTCGTACTTAGCGCATAGTCATCGGCGGTCGTTTCCGCGTTCTCCGGATTCGGTGACGCGGAAACCGTTACGGTCGCCGGCTGCGTCAACGGCCGGCTTACCTCCGCGGTGACCGTACTGACATTGAACCCGCCGGACTCCCGGATCCGTTCCGGCGTCAGCCGCAATGACATCGTCACGAGGCCGGTTTCGTCGTCATCGACAATATTCAAGGTAAGTGGCTCGGGCTCTATCACGCTCCGCCCTCCGGTGACTTTGCCCGTAACCGTAACCGTCTCATCATCCATGTCCGCATCGTCGTTGGCCGCGATCATTACCGTGCCCTGACTGGTATGTGCGCCGGGCGCGAACGTCAGCGGCCCTCCCGTGAGCGTGAAGTCCCCGGCTACGGTCGACGAGGCCGCCTCGGCCGAAATCGTCAGCGTCACCTGCTCTTTAACCCGGTCGGAATAAGCCATCGTCGCCGTCACTCTGCTTGCTCTGCCGTTCTCGAATATCGGATCCGGCGCCAGTTCCAGACTGATCGAAGCGAGGTCGTCGCTCCGGATGAAGATATCCCTCGTCGTCCCGCCGGACACCGTCACCCGCGCGTTGTCCACCGTCAGCGTCAATTGAACATTCTTATGCCGGTCATTGAAGTCGTCGACGGCCGTGAAAACCACCTCATCGCTCGTAAGGGAGTCTCCCGCCGAAATCGTGATTTCCGCCGGATCCGGGCTGAGAGTATAGTCGCCGGAAGTCGTGGTTGCATCATCTGGAGACGCGGTAACCGTCAACGTGACGTCGTCGCTGAGCGACCTGCTCAGGCGCGCCGATATGGTCCTGGTGTCGTCGGTGTATTCTGACATCGAAAGCAAATCGAGCCCGGTTACCGTCAGGGTGACGTTGGTAATGTCCTCCACCGTAACGGGCAGTTCTTTCGTTACGGAAGCGTAGTCCGCTCCGGACGCCGTATGGGCCAGCGTCACGAAATCGTCCGTCGCGTCAGTATCCCCATCGGCGGTTACCCTCACGGTCTGTACGGTGCTCCATGTCGACGTCGTGAACGTCAGGCTGGTCTTGTCCAGATCGAGGTCGGTCCCCGACGTTCCGGTGATGGTAACGGTCACGTCACCGGTGGGCTGCGTGGCCAGCTTTACGGTGTACGTCGCACTGTTCGATTCGTCAACGCTCAGGGATGTCTCAGACAGCGTAATGGCCTGCGACTGCGCCCGCACCTGGGAAGCCGCAAGAAAAGACGCCAGGAATACGATGGCTGCCATGGCCGTCTCGTGCGGGATTCGCGGCGACTCGCTACGTGTCGGGTTGTTCGAAACAACCGGCCTTGCTCGAAATCCAAACAGCATTGCAGACTACCTCCTCACCGGCACGTCCGGTCCTCCAGGACACTTCATCTGCGTCGCGGCAGCCGACCCTGTTCCACGAGGATCGGCATCGGAGCAATAAATATAATAAAAAAGCATTTCTATATTAAGTTATACTTATGATTTATTAATGAATTTCCCCTCGTCTTCGATGATATTTCGCTGATAACGACCCAATCCGGAGCCAACCGGGACAGGACCGGCCAACACGGATCGATCTACCTGCCGCTTTCAGTTCGTGTTTCACACCGTCGTAAGGGACGCGAGGGCTGGCGCGAGAGGAGAGGTTGACGTTACCGATTTGGATGCGTGAGACAGGGAACAGGAATTCGCAGAGCGGGGTCGATAGTGGGAAGGAGGGTCCGGCGTCGCCCCGACTTGCTGTGTCGATGGTCGCCGCCGCGCAAGTGCATTTGACACTTGTATGTTTAAGAATTATTATGTATAATAAATTTTCTCTCTAATATAAGTAAAAATAATGAATTTACACTGAATTCATGTTCGCATTCGATGATTTTATTCTGAAAATCATCTCTTTGTGGTCATTCCCAGACGCCGCTGTACGACAACGGTTGACGTCCGTAACGGCCCTGCGATGTCGTTCACACAGTCAACGGGGATGAAGGGGTCGGTGCTACAGGAGAGGATGATGCGAAAGACAGAGAGGCTTCAGGCAGAGAACAGACATTTGCAGGAGCGCCTCTGCCGCATGGGCAACGCATTCACGCGCATCAACGAAAGCCTTGACATCAAGGCGGTACTGCAGGGCGTCCTGGACGGCGCCCGATCGTTGACAGACGCGAAGTACGGTATGTTGACGTTGTTGGATGATGGGAGGCGGGTACAGAACTGCATGTCCTCCGGCATGACGCCCAATCAGACGCGGCGGATCTGGCGCCTTCCGGAGAACGAGGCGCTCTTCGAATATTTCGCCTTCCTGGACGAACCTTTACGGTTACGAGACTTGCACGTCCACATAGAGCGCCTGGGCCTGCCTGAATTTCGTCCTCCAATGCCGGTGAGTCCGAAATTGACGTTTCTGGTGGCGCCGATCCACCACGGGGGAGAGCGGGTGGGGACGTTGTTTCTGGCCGAGAAGGAAGGAAGCAAGGCGTTCACGCCGGAAGACGAAGAGACGCTGGGCATGTTCGCCTCCCAGGCGGCGCTGGTGATTGCGAACGCCAGGCGTCACCAGGAGGAACAGCGCGCCAGGGCCGACCTCGAAGCCCTGATCGACACGTCGCCGGTGGGCGTTGTGGTCTGGAACGCCACGACGGGAAAGTTGGTCTCGTTCAACCGGGAGATGTGCAGACTTGTCAAATACCTGGGCGTCGAGACGCGGTCCCCGCGGAAGGCACTGAAGATCCTGACTCTCAGGCGGGCGGATGGGAGCGAAATCACGTTACAAAAACTCTCTGTCGTTGAAGCTCTGAGCAGAGGCGAGACGGTACGAGCCGAGGAGGTCGTCATCCTGGCACCGGAGGGCCGCGGTTTGACCGCCCTGATGAACGCCACCCCGATCAAGTCGGTTGGCGGTGGCATAGCGTCCTATGTCGTGACTCTGCAGGACATGACGCATATGGAAGAACTGGATCGGCTGCGCGCAGAGTTCCTGGCAATGGTAACCCACGAACTGCGGGCGCCGCTGGCTGCAATCAAGGGTTCGACGGCAACGGCCTTGAGCGAACCCTTCCCGTTTCGTCCGGCCGAGGTGGCCCAGTTCTTGCGCATCATTGAAGAGCAGGCCGACAATATGGGGGTACTGATTAACGATCTGGTGGACGTGGCTCGCATCGAGACCGGAACCCTGATTGTAACTCCGGTTTCCGCCACGGTGACCGGGTTGCTGGAGCAGGCTCGCAACACCTTCTCAAGTGGTTGGGACAGAGACAGCATCCACATCGAGTCAGCGCCCGGCCTCCCCCCTGTTATGGCCGACCCGGGGCGCGTCGTACAGGTACTGGTCAACTTACTCACGAACGCCGCACAGAATTCGCCGGAGAATTCACCAATTCGGGTTTCTGCCGAAAAAGAGAGCGGACACGTCGAGTTTGTCGTAGCCGATCACGGTCGTGGCGTGCCCGCCGAGCACATTCCGCACCTGTTTCGCAAGTCCTTCCCCCGCGAGCGGGATGCCGGTCTCGAATACGAAACAGGGGCCGGATGGGGCCTCTCAATTTGCAGAGGCATCGTGGAAGCCCACGGCGGCAGGATCTGGGCCGAAAGCGACGGACCGGGTACGGGAACCCGGTTCAAGTTCACGATCCCGGTTGCCTATGATGGAGGAGATGGCACAGGAGGCGGAAAGGCCGCCCCCATCGCCTTCACAAGAGCGGTATTCAAGAACCGAACGAAGATCCTCGTCGTGGACGATGACCCGCAGACGCTGCGTAGCGTGCGGAAGGCCCTGGTAAGCGCCGGTTTCGTTCCAGTCGTTACCGGCAACCCGAACGAGGCACTGAAACTTGTGGAAGAACACAGTCCCGAACTGGTATTGCTGGACCTCGTGCTTCCGGGAAGCGACGGCGTAGAATTGATGCAGAACATCGTCGAAAAGGCTGAAGTACCAGTCATCTTTCTATCGGCCTACGGACACGAAGATGCGATTGCCCGAGCCTTCGACAGCGGCGCGTCAGATTACGTGGTCAAACCCTTTTCACCTACGGAACTCGTGGCCAGAATCCGGGCGATCCTTCGCAAACGGTTCCCGCCGGAGACGGCCGTTCCATCCAGACCATTCATGATGGGGGATCTCAAGATTGACTACGCCCGCCGCCGGGTGACAATGGCCGGTGAGTCCTTGATCCTGACCAGAATTGAGTATCGGCTACTGCAGGAACTCTCCGTTTATGCCGGCCAGACTGTTCTGCACGAGGATCTGTTGAAACAGGTCTGGGGCAGGTCGAATACAGACGACAAACGGCCGCTGCACGCCGCCGTTAAAAACATCCGACGCAAACTGGGGGACTCCGCGCGAGCCCCAACTTTCATATTCAACCAGCCGCGCGTTGGCTATCGCATTGGAAAGGCGGAATAGGCGGTCGCGCCGTGAGATGAGACCGAAAGAGTCGGGGCCGGTCCGGGGGGCTATGCCGGGAAGTCGGGGAAGTCTCGATATACCGGGAAGGCTTCGAGCGTGAGTTTGAGGAATCCGCCAGAGGCCGGGCGCCCACAAGGGACGCCCCTGCAAAGGCCAGGGGGTGTGACACAGCAAGGTGCTCACTCGAGAGCGGACGGTTCATTGGCCGTTTTGTGACTCGCCCTGCCCCGATCGGATGCGTTGGGGCAGCGATGTATACCGGTCGGCCACCTGATTGTTTTTGATGGCGATGGCCAGGGCTTTCCGCGTGCCGACGATGACAACCAGGTCCCGCGCCCTGGTGACGGCCGTGTAGAGCAGGTTCCGCTGAAGCATCATATAGTGCTGGGTGGTCAGCGGCAGCACGACCACGGGATATTCCGACCCCTGGCTCTTGTGCACGCTGGTGGCGTAAGCAGGCACGATCTCGTCCAGTTCCGTGAAGTCGTAACCCACGGTCCGTTCCGGGTACCTTACGGCGAGGGCCTGGTTCGTCGGATCGATCCCCGCAACCCGCCCCATATCCCCGTTGAACACGTCCCTGTCGTAGTTGTTCCGCACCTGCATCACCTTGTCTCCCACCCGGAACCGGACGCCGCCGCGCTGCAGTTCCTGCCCGTTGGGATTGAGGCGCTCCTGGAGCACCCGGTTCAGGTTCGTTGCGCCGGTCTCGCCTCGATACATCGGCGCCATCACCTGGATGTCGTCTATCGCGTCCACCCCGTAGGCGTGCGGCAGCCGGTCCCGGCAGAGCCCGCAGACCGTCTCCACGACCTCCTCCGGGTCGTCCACCTGCGAGAAAAAGAAATCCGAGTCCCGGCTGTTGTCCACCTCCGGTATTTCGCCGGCCAGGATCCGGTGCGCGTTGATGACAATCCGGCTCTCACGCGCCTGCCGGAAAATCTCGTTCAGCGCAACGACAGCCGCCTGCCCGGAGCCGATGATATCCTTCAGGACATTCCCCGGCCCCACCGACGGCAACTGGTCCACGTCGCCCACCAGGACCACGGTCGCGCTGAGCGGTACCGCCTGCAGCAGGCTGTTCATCAATGCGACGTCGACCATTGAGACTTCGTCCACGATGATCGCATCGCACTTCAGAGGGTTCTCGAAGTTCATATCGAACTTCAGCTCGCCGGGGCTGAACTTGAGCAGCCTGTGGATGGTTCTTGCGTCCTTCCCCGTGGCTTCCGACATCCGTTTGGCCGCCCGTCCGGTTGGCGCGGCCAGCAGTACGTCCTTGTCTCTGGCCTCGAAGAGGGCGATCAGACCCCTGATCGTCGTGGTCTTGCCCGTCCCCGGACCGCCGGTCAGCACCAGCAGGCTGTGGGAAAGGGCCTTCTCCAGCGCAACCTTCTGCAGAGAGGCGAACCGGATCCCGTCACGTTGCTCGATCGCCGCGATCTCACGTTTGATATCGCCGGTTTCAATCCGTTCGATGCTGGAGAACTGATGCACCCGCGTCGCCACGCCTTTTTCGGCAAAGTAGAGTGAGGGAATGTAGATCCGGTCGTCCTCGACGACCACCTCTTGCTCCCGGTGAAGCAGGTCGATACACGGCGCGATCAGTTCGTGCGACACCTCCAGCGTCTCCGCGCACCGGTCCATCAACTCCGTCACCGGCAGATAGACGTGCCCGTCGGATTGCGCCGCGGTGTCCAGTACATATCGGATACCCGCAAGGACCCGTTGTTCCGATTGGGATTCCACCCCCATCTTCTGAGCGATCCGGTCGGCGGATGCGAAACCGATGCCCCAGACGTCGCGAGACAACCGGTACGGATTCTCCTGAATCAGTGAAACGGCGTCCTGCCCGTATTGCTTCCAGATCTTCACCGCATGCCCCGTACCCACGTCGTGCGACTGCAGAAACAGCATCACGTTGTGGATCTCGCGCTGCTCCTTCCACGCATCCTCGATCATCGTCGCACGCTTCCGGCCCAGCCCCTCCACCTCCACGAGCCGTTTCGAGGCCTTCTCGATTACCTCCAGCGTCTTTTTCCCGAAATGGTCCACGATTCGCCCGGCCATCACCGGTCCGATACCCTTGATCAGCCCCGAACCCAGATACTTGCGCATCCCGTGTACGGTGGATGGAACTACCTTCTCGTAGGAATCGATCCTGAACTGGCGGCCGTACCGGGCGTGGTCCGTCCACTCCCCTTTCAGGGCCACGCACTCCCCGGCAACCAGCGAAAGCGTCGTCCCCACAACGGTGACCGGTTCCCGCGCGCCTTCCGGTTGGAACCTGGCCACCGTGTAGCCGCTCTCTTCGCTCTGAAACGTGATCCGATCCACAATGCCCTGGAGCCGTTCCATAGCCCGGACCTCTTAATCCACAACAAATACACTCAGCGCCGGACGACTACGCTTTGAAGACGACCTCGCCCCGGACGACGGTCGCCTCGATGGAGAGCGCGCGCTGTCCTTCTGTCCGGCGGAACAGCGTGAGGCTGGCCTCCATCCCGGGCGTCACGCGACCCGCCCGGTCGTCCACGCCCAGCAGCCGCGCCGGGTTTACACTGGCCATATCCACCGCATCGGCCAGCGAGGCATCCGTAAAGGCGACCGTGTTCGGGATCCCGCAGTCCAGAAACAGGGACGCCCCCGCCAGGTACGGCGTGCCCGCCAGGGAGATCTTCCCGTTCTCGTGAATCTCGACCTCGTCGGTCCCGTAGCTCCGTCCGTAGACGCCCGGCGGCAGACCCGCGATGGACGACACGTCGCTGACCAGGCAGATGCGCTCTTTCTGTTTGGTCCTGTAGAAGCTCTTCAGCACGGGCGGCGGGAGATGGTGCCCGTCCGGGATGATCCCCGCCCAGAGTTCGTCGGCGGCAAGCTGCTCCCAGATATAGTTGTCGTGGCGGGGGATCTCCGCGTGCGCCCCGTTGCCCAGGTGCGTAGACATTCGCGCCCCCGCCGCCACCGCCTCGCGGATCCGGGCCCGGCTCGCGCCGGTATGTCCCAGGGCGACAATGACGCCGGACTCCGCGGCTTTCTCGATGAAGGCCAGGGATCCGTCACGCTCGGGCGCCAGAGTCAGTATCCGGATCTGCCCCTCCGCCGCCTCCTGGTAGCGGCGGAACTCGTCCCAGTCCGGGTCCCGCGTATGCTCCAGGGGATGCGCCCCCCGCGGACCGTCTTCGGAGGCGATGTACGGTCCCTCCACGTGAAAGCCCACAAACGACGCATTCGCGGCATCCGATTGCTCGCAGGTCCGCGCCAGCGTCCTCAGCGCTGTAATCGCCTGCTCGACGGGGGAAGTCGTCACCGTCGGACAGAACAACGCGGTACCCGCCCGGTACGGCCACTCACAGGCCTGCAGAACCCTCTCGACCGTCAGGTCGCCCGAACTGAAGTTGATCCCGCCGGCGCCGTTGACCTGTACGTCGAAGAAACCCGGTGAAATCCAGACCTCGTCGCCTCCGAGCTCCGCCGCGCCGTTGGCTTCGATGCTTTCGATTCGACCGGCTTCAATCGTTACCGATACGGGTTTTTCCGTTCCGACTATCTTCCCGCGAAGAACCATTGTTTCTCCTTTACATGTATTATCCTTGGGCCCGGCCGACCTACCCCCTGTCCCCCTTCCCGGGGGGAAGGGGGGAACTGTAATCCCTTGATGTACGCCTGGTTTTGCTCCCCCTTTCCTTTAGGAGAGGGGGCCGGGGGGAGAGGTCTGCGCCCGTTCCAGTCCTGCAACTCACGGCGCAGACGTCGACCGATTCGGTCTCTGCTTCAAGTCGACAGATGTCCTCATCATACAGGCGCCAATCGGTCTACAAAGGAATTCCCTTACCGGAGGGCCACCAGAGCAGAGCGCGCTGATCCGTCCAGAGACACGGTTCGATGTTCCTCCGACGGTGTCAGGGCAGAGAATTACGTGCATCCTGTGAGGGTATTCGCGCTATGCATATAGCAGGCCCCGCGCCCAGCGGCGACTTTTGGTTCCTTTTGGTCGCTTCAAAAGGAACCCGCCGGAGGCAGGGAATTTGGGGAAAAGGGGATTTTGACTTTGGATTTCGCCCTGTGCTTATCGTTTTTTTCGGACCGGCGAACACTGATAGCTATGTCCGAGGTGTGCGGGTGGATTTGTCGACTAACGATAACACCCGGCCGGCGAATTCGCAATATGTTTTGTCTTGACATCACTCGGTGAATGTGGTATACTCAATGTTTGTCGAGTTCAATGCTATTTTCGTACGTTAGTCCCTTAAAAACAGAAAGTTACCTCACTTCTGGCGGAAGGAATCCCGAATGGGTGAAGATCAGGTTTTCGAAAGCAGAATCGGCAACTTCAGTAGAACCGATAATGTAGACGACCTTTCGGCGCTCGGCCTGGCCATCGTGGCGGAAACCCTGGACATCCTGCACGATTTGCAGGGCGAGGCCAGCGGCGCCAGGGTCATCCGGACCCGGGAAGGCGACTACAAGGACTGGGACGCGGAGATCTTCGGTGTGGACGAAGCCGCCGAAGGGGCCTATATCGGACGGCTCAAAGAAAGTCCGCATCCTGTCGTGCTGCTCTCCGAGGAAGCCGGCATGGTGGACCTGACAGGCGGCAAGGAAGGCGACAGAATTTACGGCGTCTCCGATCCGTTCGACGGCAGCTGGCTGTACAAGCGGGGGCTGCCGTTCATGCAATACAGTTCCCTTGCGCTGTTCAATGCCAACTTCGATCACCTCGTCTCCGTTACCGGCGACGTCTTCAACCGGGACCTGGCGTTCGCCAACGGCAGCGGCGCCTTTATGGCCAGGCTGGACGGAAACGCGCTGACCGGCGTGGAGAGGCTGAATGAGAGCTACCGCAGGGAACGGCACGGGGAACCGGCGTCCGACATTGGCGACGCCTGTGTGGAGTCGTACCTCCTGAAACCGGCCAAATTCCTCATGCCGCTCATCGATGAATACCGGACCGTTGTCGATGCCTTCAAGATGCTTCACCCCAACGGCGGACCGTACGCCTTTGCGGAGGCGGCGGCCGGGCAGATCGACGTCTATTTCGCAAGGCAGCAGCCGTACGTCGACGTCTTTTCCGGGATTGCGATCGCGGAGGAAGCCGGCCTGGTCGTCTCCGATTTCGACGGAAACGACGTTCCGAAGCCCACCGAAGATTACGAGACCGTCTTCGACGTGCTGGTCAGCCGGACGCAGGCCCTGCACGACCAGACCCTTGAGAAAATCGCGGAGAGCAGAAAGGAATAAGTGATGGCCATGAATGGAACCGGCACGAAGGACGATCCGGTCATTGTAACCGAACTGGCGGCGGACGAGGTCCCCGGCGAGTTGAGACCGTCCAACTTCTTCGATCTCGACAGATACCCGTTCGAGCACCGGGCGCTGGTCGACGGCGCCAGGTCCGTCGTCGACCTCATCGGCAAAGACGGAATCGAAAAATACGCCACGGAATGGCTGGCGGAGAAAATCGGTTCCGCCCGGGGCGTGGAAGAACGGACCGGCCTGTCCGGAATCGGAAACTACACGGTGCTGGTCGAGCCCGGCGCCGTCTGCGAACCGCTCTTCGTGCACGGATCCCTCGACGGCGAGGGCCACACGCTATACGTTGCAAGAGGAGCAAAGGTGGTCGGCGCGGTCATCTACCTGGACGGCGGCGACGTCTACGTCGGGGAGGGCGCCGTTATCGAGCCCACTGCGGGCGTCAAGGGACCCACGATCATCGGACCGAATAACGAAATCCGACAGGGCGCCTATCTCCGGGGCAATATCATCCTGGGCGGTCACAAGAAACAGGGCGACAACGCCATTCGGGGCGAAATCAAGAACGTCCTCATGCTCGACGAGGCGAATTTCCCCCATCCCTCGTATCTCGGCGACAGTCTCTGCGGGTACGCCACCCACTTCGGCAACCAGGCCACGGCCGCGAACCTGGGCATCATCCAGGGCGTTCGGGAACGCGACAAACGCGTCAATCTGAAGGTCGTCATCAACGACAAATGGTACGACCTGGGCGGGTCCAAGATGGGCGTCGTTCTCGGCGACAGGACGCAACTGGCTTGCGAGTCTCTCACGGATCCCGGCACATTGCTGGGGCCCATGTGCATCTCCTACGGCCTTGCTTACGTCAAAGCAGGATATTATCCGGCCGGCACGATGTTCAAGACCCGGTCCGAGCGGGTCGTGGACACGCAGAAAGGCATCTTCGATCCGGACAAGCTGTAATTCGCTTTCCCGGCGAGGTTCGGCGGCATCTTTGCGGAACAGAACGGCAACGCCTCTCGAGTGGTTTGGAAGCGTTGTCGTTTTCTCTTTTCACAGCTTCTCAGCCCATGGCGCGTCAGATGGCGTCCAGGACACCGGCGCAAACAGACCCGGTTGCAGGCGCCCGATTCCGGAAGGACGGATGAATGATCGGACAGAAGAACACGCCTGAGTGGGTCCGTGCGATTCGGGGCCGGAACGATGATCTGATCTCCCGCCTTCGGTCCGTCTACGGCGACAGCGAGGAGCTTGTCGAAGAACGTCTCGGCGCCCTCCTGGCGACCGCGATGCGATTCAGGGAGATCTTCGGTGAGAGAGACGTCGGTTTCGTCAGGGCGCCGGGCCGGTTGAACACGGTTGGGATGCACGCCGACCACCGGGGCGCCTTCATCAACCCCATTTCCCTTGACAAAGAGATTCTCATCTGTTACTCCGGAAGAGACGACGATCAGGTCGAGGTGCACAATCTGGATCCGGCTTACGGGACCCGTCGTTTTCATCTGCCGGAAATCTGCCCGGACTCGCCGATCCGTACCGATGCCGAGTGGCTGGAGTGGACGCAGGAAAAGACCGACGAACGCAAGGCCGCCGGTGTCAACGAGGACTGGATTACCAAACTGCAGGCGCCGCCGGCATACCTGCACACCCGCTATCCCGGCAGGAAACTGCGCGGATTCGACGGAGTCATGGGCAGCAGCCTGCCGGACATGGGCGGCCTGAGTTCTTCGTCCGCGGTTGTCGTCGCGACGACGGAGATCATGACGCACGTCAACGATATCGTCCTGGACGACGGGCAGTTCGTGAGATACGCGGGCACCTCGGAATGGTACGTCGGAACACGCGGCGGTTTCGGCGACCACGCCGCGATCAAGTGCGGCCGGCTGGGTAGAATTACCCATATGAAAACCCTGCCGGAATTGTTGATCGACGCCTATCTGCCGTTTCCGGACGGCTATCAGATCATCATCTTCGACTCGGGAATCCAGGCCAACAAGACCGGATCGGCCGGCCAGAAATTCAACGAAAAGACCGCAACGTACGAGATCGGAGAGGTCTTTCTTCGAAACGGCCTGGAAGCGCGCCATCCCGAATCGATCCGAAGGGTCGTGGCGGACAGAAAGGATCTGGACGTCGAGAAGAAATTCCACCTGGGCGACGTGGTTGAATGCCTCGCCCAACCGGAAATCTACGCGCTGATAGCGTCTCTGCCGGAACGGATCGACCGCCGGGAGCTCCTGCGCCGGTTGCCGGGCGAAGAGACGTTTCTCGAGCAGCAGTTCGCCACCCACGAGGAACCGGCCGGCGGATACCATATCCGGATGGTCATTGCCTACGGTATCGCCGAATCCGCGCGAAGCAGAGATCTCAAGGACGTCCTGAACCGGAACCGGGTGGACCTCTACGGCGAGTTGATGAACGTCTCGCACGACGGCGACCGCATCGACATGAACGCGCCGCGATTCGACCCGGCAAAAGACCTCCACATGCAACCGGGCGACTACAATTGCAGCATCCCGGAGATCGATGAAATGGTCGACATTGCCCTGGATGCGGGCGCGGTGGGCGCGCAGATATCCGGCGCCGGCCTGGGCGGAAGCATGATGGTCCTGGTCGGATCTGACGGCGTGCAGGACATCATCGATGCCATGCGCGGCAGGTACTATGAGCCACGCAGGGTCCGGGAAAGGCTCACGGTCGCGTCTCCCGTTCAGGGGGCAGGCGTGTTGTAGCGAGTACGACGTTCGCCGTTAAACAAAAAGAGCCGGAAACTCCGGCTCTCTCCTTGCCTCCAGAAACCTGTCGGGCGCGCTGCGGTTTATCCTGCCCGTTCGCCGTACGTCCGTTCGAGTTCTTCCATAACCGCCTCCAGGATTTCCTGCGGGTCGCCTCGGCGCTCGCGACGTTCACTCCATTGCCAATGCGCCAGGTACGCGTCGGTTCCGGCCAGCCCTTCCTGCATCGCCCGCCGGTCGATCGCCTCCTGAAACTCCGGGGGCATCTGCCGCGCGACGCGCCGCTTCCCGTCGAAAACCCGCACCTGGGCGGGGATTTCCTTCCAGTAGAGCACCTGGTACTCGGCCACGTGTCACCCTTTCGCGCTCTGTCAGTCCCGCCCATTTGTCAGTTCTCGGGCGCCAGCCGAACGCCAGGCTTTTCCGTCATTGGCGGCCCCGCCGTTCAACATCCCGTGTATAGCGCGGATATGCGACGGCCCCGTCCCGCAACACCCTCCGACGATGAAGGCACCCGCGCCGATCAATTCCGGAACACAATGCGCCATTTCCTCCTCGGTCTGCGAATACGTCGTCCGTCCTGTCTTTCTCTCCAGCTGCGGGAGCCCCGCGTTGGGATAGGCCATCAACCTGATCCCGTTGACGCCCCGCGCGGACATTGCATCCGTGAACTGCCGCATCCCGTTGATTGCGTATGGCATCCCGGTATGCTCCACCCGGCGCGTCTCCGCACCGCAGTTCATCCCGATGATTTGCACGTGCTCCAGCAGGTTTTCTCCGCCTGAAAACTCTCCGGAGCCCAGAAAATCCAGCAGGTCATCCGCTGAATGCCCCCAGTCCGTCCGGTAGACCACCTCGCCCGTCTTCCGGTCTTTCGTGTATTTGCACGTCAGATTGATTGCGACGGGCAATCCGGTCTTCCTGGCAATGTCCGCCGCAATGGCGGCTTCTTTGGCGGAGAACATGGTCTCGATACAGATCAGGTCTACCCCCGCCTCCGCCAGCGCATGGATGACCTGCTCGTGCGCCGCCCTCGCCTTCCTGTCCGCAATACCGAATACCGTATCGCCCGCGTCCGACTCGATAGCGCCCGGCGACGGACCGACGGAGCCCGCAACATGGACCCCCCGGCCGCACTGTTCGATTGCCGTTCTCGCGTGTTCCACGGCCAGCCCGGCGATCTTGCCGGCCTCGTTCCCCGCTTTGCCCGCCATCTCCAGATGCAGTGGCGACGCCACGAAAGTGTTGGTCCCGATGACGTCGGTTCCCGCTGCGATATAGGCGGAGTGGATATCGACCACCGCGTCCGGATGCAGTTCGTTTGCGAGCGCGCTGTTCGTCAGTTCGATACGCCCTTTGAACAGTTCCGAACCGAATCCTCCGTCGTAAACCATAGGGCTGGAATCTTCCAGCCTGTCCAGAAATGTCTTCATCTCCTCCCGGATCCTCCCCGATTCGTTAACGGTAAGCGTCCAGCGTACCCTTTCGATACGCGCGCAGGTAGTTCTTGCACATGCGATCCCGCCCCAGGAGCATGTCTTCCGCAAGCCGGTAGGGTTCCGTCTCCCGGTCCATGGAGAAAACGCGCTCCGGGCTGCTGATGGCCGGGTCGACGATCCCGCTGTCCGCCCCGGCCTCGACCGCGAGGATCGTGAACACGTCGTTGATGAGGCGCCGGCACGGCAGCCCGAAAGAGACGTTGCTGAACCCGCCCGTCACGTGAATCCCCGGGCCGAAATTCGCGCGCAGCGTCCGGATGGCCTCGAAGCAGTGGTTGCCGAATCCCCCGTCCACGGAGATGGGAAAGACCAGGGCATCCACGAAAACATCCTCGATCGCGATCCCCCTGGACAGCGCCGCGTCGACCATGCGGGACGCATTCGCGACGCGGTCCGCAGCGTCCTGCGGCATCCCGCTTTCGCCTGCGGCGGTCACGACAACCCGGGCGTTGTACCTCACGGCCAGGTCCAGCGCCTCCAGTCGCTCCAGCGAGGCCGAATTCAGCAGCGGCCGTCCGGCCCGGCCGTCGCAGGCATTGAGCCCGTCCCCGATCGTTTCCACGTTGGAGGAGTCCACCGATATCGGAATCGGGCTTATCTTCTGTACGACGCCCACCAGCCACCGCATGGCTTTCTTCTGCTCCTTCAGACGCAGCGAGACTTCGTCCACGTTCAGATCCAGATAGTCCGCTCCCGCGTCCACCTGGCGCTGGACCATCCGGTGCAGATAGGCCAGCCCGTCATCGGCCTGCGGCGACTGACCGGACATCGCCGCCTGCACGGCAATCTTGACGTGTTTGACCCGACCCTCCTCGTAGTCCTGCGTCTGCCGGATATCCTGGGGAATGGCAAGAAAGCGGCGTCGCTTCCGTGTGTCGAAGAATCGGACCGCCTCCCCTCCACCGGGTTTCTTCACCACGAGCCGTCCTCTCCTCAGGACAACGCGTGTGGTATGGATGTTTTCGCCGATGACGACAAATTCGCCGGCCCTGCCATCCAGTTGCATAGTGTTCCCCTCATCTGGTACGTGCGCGGTGGTCCCGCTCCAGAAATACATTGGCCCAGGCGCTGGTGCCTTTCAGGGCGCCGTCCTTGAAGACCACTGGCCCGTCCAGCATCTTCTCTTCCTCTCCGTATGCCTTGAGCCGTTCGTAGGCCAGCGACCAGATGCATTCCTTTTCTCCCACTTCGCACCGGCCCCGGCGGGTTCCGCCGCACGGTCCGTTCCGCTGGTTCTTGACGCACTGCGACTCGGGACAGAGAAACGCGATATCCGGCAGCGAACAGTCGCCGCAGTCCCGGCAGTCGAAGCCCAGGATCTTCACCGCCTGCTCCGCGCCATGCGCGGCCCTCCGGACGCCGCTTCCGGCGCGGTCCATGGCCTCGAATAATTTTCTTCCGATACGAAAGGCCGGCTTTTCCTTTTCGAAGACATTTTCATGGACGAATCGATTCAAGCGGTAGCCCGCGGACACCCGGCTCCTGGCGGCCCGCAGGACGTCGGGTTGCTTCGAATGCCGGTATTTGCGGTTGACCTCGTTCGAACTGAGCCTCGTTTCCGTATCGGGTTCGAAGAAGAAGAACTCCCCGGGCTGACGGAAGAGAATCCCATCCACAAAGTCCTTCCAGTCCTCGTCTCCGTATTCGCCAAGAATCTCAAGGATACGCGCATAGTCCTCGAACTTCAGGTGTCCCCCAAGATAGACGCCGCGATATCCCAGTCCTCTGGCAATGGCGCACTGCCTGGCGGCGAATTCCAGAAAGAAGGCCCTGCCCCGGTCTCGCGAACGGGCATGCCTCTGCGTGAGCGCAAGCAGTTCGTCGGTTACGATCACGCCGGGGATGTTGTCCGCGTGAAAAAACCTGGCTGCCGCGGGGCTGAGCACGTAGACGTTGGCGAGCACGGGCGTGGGGAGACCGTGAAGGGCCATGTACTTCAGCAACTCGTCCTGTTTGCGGGCGTCGTAACCGATCTGGTTGATGATGAATCCGGCGCCGTTCCGGATCTTTTTCGCAAGTTTGAAATATTGCGGCATCACCTCGCGCTCATATTTCTTGTGGTTGTTGACCACCGCGCCCGGGAAGAATTGTGTGGGTTGCAATACCTGATCGCGCCTGCCGCCTCCGAGGCGCATCCCCGAATTCATTTCCGAGAACATCCTCAACAGACCCACCGAATCGGTATCGAACACGCCGTCCGCCTGCCCGCGGTATCCGTCCGCGGGATAGTCGCCCGACAGCGCCAGCACGTTTTCGAATCCTCCGCTCGCCAGTTCCCAGGCCCTGCTCAGCAACGCGTTCCGGTTCCAGTCCTTGCACGAAATGTGGATGATCACCTCCTGCCCCCGGCCCAGCAGGTCGATCCCCATCGTGTCCGGACTGTTCGTGGCGTTTCCGCCCGGATTGTCGGTGATGCTCAGCGCGTGCACGCCCGGATGGTCGGCAAGCGCCCGCGCGAGATCCAGAACCTGCCGCCCGCGGCGTTCGGTGATCACCCCGCGGGAATTGACCAGTTCCACGCAGACGACAAATTCGTCCGTTTCCTCGAGCAGATGCCGCAGGGTATGCTTCTCCCCGTCCCCTCGGTCCGGATCGGATTTTCCAGAATGTATCGCCATGCGAATGTGCTCGATTTTAGTTGTGACTTTAGTCTTCCGTCGCGGATATGGCGTCGCTGAATTCGGCCGGCGCGTCGACCGGCCAACAGCCGGTCAACAAGCTAAGTACAACGTCTGAAAAAAGCACAAGAACCGACTGTGCCCTGAGCCGCTCCCTGAGCATGCGTTGCCCTGAGCTTGTCGAAGGGTCGAAGGGTCGGCGAAAACCTGCAAAGGGCACCCGTTGGTGCGCCTGGAGCCATTCTAAGGGGTGACGAAACACGGGCATTTCGACAAGCTCAATGACCACGTATCGACATGCTCAACGAACATCGACGCTCCCAGACAGGGCGAAATGTTCGGACTTTCGTGAGATTCTCCCCAAAGGCAACCCAGCATACCGCCGCTTTAATTTAGCCTAGTCGGCATCGGCTTGAACTGGCAGCCCTCCACGAACACCTCGAAGAAGTCCGGCGTCGTCTCGAGCTCGACGTGTTCGATCTTCTTCACCAGCGCTTCCACGGACGCCCGTTTTTCGCGCGAAAGCAGCACCTCGCGCGCGCCCTGGACCGCGGCATTCCCGATCTTCACGACCCGGTCTTCGGCGATCGGCGCCAGAAATCCGATCTCGATCGCGTTCCTTACGTTCACGTAATTCGCGAATCCGCCGGCCAGGTAGAGCGTGTCTACGTCTTCCGGTCCAATCCCGAGGTGTCGCATCAGGATGAACTGCCCGCAGAAATTCGCGGCTTTGGCCTGGGCCAGGTTGCTGGCGTCTTCACGGGACAATGTGATCCCGTACTCGGGAACGACCGGCACCTCGTACGACCTGCCGGCAAACATGCCCTTGGGCGCCATTCGGTCGTGCCGCCGGAGTTCCGCGAGCAGATCGATCAGCCCCGACCCGCAAATTCCCTCCGGTTCGACGCGTCCGATTGTCAGGTACTCGAAGCCGTCGTCCGTCAGCCGGATCGACTCAATGGCGCCTTCGTGTCCGGGCATCCCGTACCGGACCAGTCCGCCCTCGAACGCGGGCCCGGCGGGACAGGAGGCTGTGAGCAGCCGGCCGGAACTTCCCACGACAACCTCGGTGTTGGTCCCCACGTCCACGAGCATCACCACACCATCCTGAGACGCCAGGTCGATTGCAACGAGGTCGGCCGCGGTGTCCGCCCCCACGTGGCTGGCGATCAGCGGCATCCCGTAGACCATCGCCCTCGGATTGGCGCGCACGCCGAGGCGCCGGGAACCCTTCAGCAGGGAGGTCGTCTCCCGCTCGCCGTTGAGATAGGCGCGCTCCACACCGGATTTGTACGGTCGCTGGCCGATGCTTTGCACGTCCAGCCTGAAGAAGATATCCCGCATCGAGGAGTTGCCCGCTACAACGACCTCGTAAATCTCCTGGCGGGCAAAGCCGAAGCGTTTTCCGAGTTCGACGATTTCGTGGTTGATCGCATTGACCACCGCCTTCTGCAGTTCGCCCTGAAACTCCCCGTCATAGGAGATGCGGTGCATCACGTCGCTGCCGCCGAAACGCTGCGGGTTTTCGAATGAACTGACGTGGACGCTCCTCCCCGTTTCCAGGTCCACGAGATCCATCACCACCGTTGTCGTGCCCAGATCGATCGCGATGCCGTAAAGGCCGCCCCGATACCTGTCGACGGCAACGTCGTCGTAATAGACAACGTCCCCCCGGCGCGTGACCAGGGGGTCCGGATCGACCGACTTTTCCAGCGTACTTGCCAGAATCTTGGGCTTGCGTCTCAACGGCGAGAATTCGATATCGGCCCGGTCGTCTTCAACCACCGCCTGGCACGCAAGGCGGTAGTGCTCCCGCAGGAACGACTCCACCTCGTTCCTGGGCCGCAGCGCGTCCATGCCGCGCCTGATTTCAACCACGCACTCGTGACAGTGCCCGGTGCGGCCGCACGAGGTGGGCACCTGGACCGCCAGTTCATCCGCATAGTCGAAGATGGTCCTGCCGGCTGCAAGCTCCTTCCGTTTCCCGTCGTGAGATATCGTACCCATCGGGCCTTCCAGCACGCTACTCCTCGCTGCCGAAGTACGCACCCGGTTTCGCTTCCGTCTCCCATGCGCCGCGATAGTCGAGCTTGTCGTCTCCGCCGCACATCAGCAGCGTCCCGCCCGGGCGGGGCTTCCGCTGGTTTCTGCAGCCGAACTTCGCCGTACACTCATCGAAACGGTTCTTATACGGGCACCGTACGGTTGAAAGCTCATCCGCGTGGGCGATCATGCCTGCGAACAGTTCGGTAATCCTGTCCAGCCGCTTCTGATATTCCTCTTTGTCGATTTTCCGCACGGTAGGGCTCACGCATTCAGGTTGGTCTCGGACTTCGTCTCGTCGAGCAGGTCCTTGGCCAGGGACACGCACGCCATCGCGTCTTTGCCGTACCCGTCGGCGCCCATATCGTCGGCGAACTCCTGCGTGACGGGCGCGCCCCCCACCATGATCTTGACGTCTTCGCGCAAATCCGCGTCTATGAACGCCTCGATCGTTTTGCCCATATTGGGCATGGTCGTCGTCAGCAGCGCCGACATCCCCAGCAGCGGCGCGCCGTGCTCCTCCACGGCATCCAGGAATTCGTCTTCCGACGTGTCCACCCCCAGATCGTGGACCACAAACCCCGCGCCGCGAAGCATCATGATGCAGAGGTTCTTTCCGATATCGTGCAGGTCGCCCTTTACCGTACCCATAATGACCGTGCCGATCGGCTCGACGCCCGATGCGGACAGAATGGGCTCGATATAGGCCATCCCGGCCTTCATCGCCCGGGCGCAGGCCAGCACTTCAGGCACGAAGATGAAGTTCTCCCGGAATTTGATCCCCACGATGCCCATTCCCGCGATCAGCCCGTCGTCCATCACCTCCAGCGCCCCGGTACCCGCATCCAGTGCTTCTTTGGTGAGCGCGTCCACCTCGTGATGGTCGCCGTCGATCAGGGCCGCGGCAATCGCCTGCATATCGGGGGTGACGCCGGCAAACGTGGCGATCGCCCGCTCCCGCTCGTCCTCCCGCTCGAGAAACTCCTCGATTTCGTCACGGATGAATTCGTTACCGATATCAGTGAGTTCCGCCATCGCGCTCCTGCCCCCCTTATCCTGCCGCGTGCTCCCGGTGCCAGTCCCGGACCGCCCCGGGGATCTCCTTCAGGTTCTCGATTGACGTCTGCAGCGGGATCGCGCACTCGGGACCCACGAGATGCACGCCGGCGTCCAGGTTGTTGACGACCTCCTGGCGGACCGCCTCGGGCCCTTTGGAAAACAGCGTCTCAGGATTGTTGACGTTGCCCACCAGCGAGATCCGCTCCTTGACCGCCGCCATGGATTCTTCCGGCTCGTTCTTGGAGTCGTAATGGAACGCGTGCATCCCCGTCTGCGCGATATATTCCATCCGATCCACGGTCCGTCCGCAGATGTGCAGAATCAGCGGAATCGGGATCCGCTCCACGAATTCGATGTGCAGGTCGCGCAGATACCGCTTGTAGTACTCCCCGCTCACCAGGTCGCCCGTCGCGTGATCCGGCAGCGTGAGCGCGTCCGCGCCCGCCTCGATCTGCGCCACCCCGAAGTCCACCGTCGCTTCCTTCATCCTGTCCAGGCACGCCTTCGTCTTGTCCGGGTCGTCCAGCGACATGAGCAGAAAGGGCTCCACCCCGAAGCAGTGATATCCCAGCGACCACGGGCCCATCGTCTTCCCGATAATCGCCACGTCGTCCCCGTATTCCTTCTTCAGAATCCGGATCGCATCCAGCACGCACTTCGTATCCTGGTGCGTGAGAAGGTCGGGCGGAATCCGGATATCGTCCACGTCTTCCCAGATGGGCTCGCGCATCCTCACCGTGGGCCAGTTGTCCTTCTGTTCCCACTGGATCTTGCAACCCAGCGCGGACGACTCCTGGATGATCGTGAACACGGGCATGATCGTATCGAACCCCAACTCGGTGTGCCCGGTCGCGGCCAGCCGGGCCATCAGTTCCGGGTTCCTGTTCGCGTGAGGAAACGGCGCGTCCACGAGATCCATCAGCTCCACCGTCGCCACGGACGTGGGATTGCATACCGGCGTCCGGTCCACCGGCTCCCGGTTCAGCGCCGCCAGAACCCGCTCACGGCCGGTCATCGGGCCCACTGTTTGAGTCGCCATATTTCAATTCTCCCGGCTGGAATCCTGTTTTTCGACTAACGTTGCTCGCTGGGCGCGGCCAGAACGCCCCGTGCGCCTGCCATTTCCTGTTCTCGGACCGCTGCCCGAACGTTCGGTGCACGAACCAGAAGAAGCCCCACCACGGCGTTATGCGCGTGCCCGCACGCGAAAGCGACCGTGTCCGGGCCTCGAGACTGCATTTCTCCGAGCTTGGCCAGCCCGCCCGCAATCGCCGCAACCCTCCGCGCGCCGTCCTTGCTCTCACCTTCGGCGCCAATCCGGTACACGCCTTCACCCACGCTCGACACCGTTATGTTCAATCCCGACTTCCTGTCGAGGATTGTCAGGGGCCGGGCTTTGAGTTCGCCGCCGGAGGCCAGCTTGCATGCTTCCAGAAAGACACGCCGGCAAGCCAGCAGGTGCGCATCGCCGCACGGAAATCGCAGAAGGCCGTCCGTTGTCTGTCGCATTCCGCCCAACACCGCCATTGCGTTGGAGACGAACGCGATTCGTTGCTCGGCGCCCGATTTTCCGCTGTACGTGTGCACACGATACACGGGAGCACCGTTGTGCTCCTGCAGGTAAAGACCAATTGTGATCTCATGGAAGTGCGGATCCATCGGCACCAGTTCGATGCGCGTTCCAATATCGACGGTTCGGCCCATCGCGCCATCCTCCGGCAAGTTTTCTCTTGACAGCGTGGTACCCGGTCTGTTCTTTTACCGATGTGATGATGGTCAGACCAATTTGAAATATAAGATTAACCCAAAATCACAGCTTTGTAAAGGGAAATCTCGCGTGAACCTGAAACGCCCTCCCCCGGCCATCGAGCAGATGACACCCGTCAAACGGACGTCCCTGAGCGACGAAATCGTCTCCCAGATCATCGACCTCATCTCCCGGGACGTGCTGAAACCGGGCGATCGGCTGCCGCCCGAACGAAGCCTGTGCAAACAGTTCGAGGTCGGTCGCACCTCTCTCAGGGAAGCGCTCCGCTCGCTCTCCGTGATGGGCATCCTGGAAAGCCGTGTCGGAGAAGGCACGTTCGTTAGCGACGACACCGGCCGTTACCTGGAGAAATCCCTGAGTTGGGGACTGCTGCTGGATCCGAAGGAAGTCAAGGATCTCGTCGAAACCCGGCTGATGCTGGAGACGCGGAACGCCTTCCTCGCCGCGTCGCGCGCCACGGAGGCCGATCTCCGGGAACTCGACCGGACAATCCGGGGAATCGAAGCATCTCTCGATCAACCCGGTGAATTCCTGGAATTCGACGTTCAGTTCCACCTGGCCATTGCCCGGGCTACCCAGAATTCGATCCTCCGCAACCTCCTCGTCATGATACGCAACTACCTTCAGCAGTGGATCAAGGCCAGCCTTGCAGATCCCGCAACCCACACGGTGGAGGAGCGGGCCCGGATGTCCCTGGACGAGCACGGGAGAGTCCTGCGCGCCCTCCGGAAAGGCGACGCCGACGCCGCGCAGCAGGCCATGGAGGAACACATACTGTCCAGCAGCGCGGACCTTCACGCGCAGATCGCGGAGGAATCGGGAAGCCGCCTTGAATAGAACGCGGTTGTGTGGTCCCCTACACGTACCTCGCGACGGCTTTTGAAAACCCGTTTTCCGCAAGCGACTCGGCCATCCGCACGCCCGCGGAATCCGCTGATTTCCGGGTCAGTCCGTCCGCGTTTCCCATCAGCACGCCAATGCCCGCCTCCCTCAGCATCGGCAGATCATTGTCCCCGTCGCCAATCGCCATGGCCTGCGAAGGTGAGACATCGCAGGCCTCGCAGAGCTTCCGCAAAGCCACCGCCTTGTTCACCTCCGTGTGCATGACTTCAATCCGGTCGTCACCCGTGCGGGCGAGGTAGAACCGGCGTCCGAACGCCGCCCGCATCCGCTCGAACAGAGCTTCCCTTCGGGCGGGACCCGGCAGCAGGATCATCTTTGGCGGCGGAACGAAGTCGCGCGCCCTGGCCAGCAGATCCGCTTCAAGCACGATATTTACTCCGGTCATCCGCACCAGATTGCGGATGCACACGGTTTCCTCGTCCGTCAGATAGGCCTCGTTGAGACCGCCGCCATCCGCCTCGCACCGGCAATAGATGAAGTTCACCCGGCTGTCGTCGATAAATTCCAGCAGATCGGGAAGGCCGTCCCGCGGCAGTCGCTGTTCGTGCAGCAGCGGCCGCTCGCCGTCCGCGCCCGTTCCCATCACCATCGCGCCATTGTAGCTGCCCACATGCAGCGCCGCTCTCAGGTCGTGCGAAAACGGCGCCAGGCTCTTTCCCACGTTCCGGCCGCTGATCGACGCAAGCGCGATGCCGGCCCGTGCCAGCCGCCGCAGCGCCTCGACCGACGCATCTGACATCCGCCCCCGGTCGTCGAGCAGCGTACCGTCCAGGTCGAAAGCCACCAGCCGTACGTCACCCATTCTGCAGACCCCTCCGCCATCCTCTCAGAATTCCGTCACCACCCTCGCGGGCCGGCCGGTTTCCATCGATTTCGCCACCGCGAAACACGCCGCCATCGTCCGCGCGCCGTCCCGCACGTCGATCATCGGCGCCTCGCCCGTATCCAGGCAGCGCAGAAAATGCGACAGTTCCTCGGGACAGGCGTGCACTTCGCCCAGCACCGGAAACGGGATCTCCGCGAACGCCTCGATCTCTCCGAATTCTCTCAGATAGAGCCGGTTCTCTTCCACCGTACCCTCGGTGCCATACAGATTGAACGTCATCGAATACGGACGTGGCGCACCCACGGACACCAGGCACTTGCCGACCGCACCGTTCCTGAACTTCAATGTGGCGATCACCGTATCGTGCCAGTCCACGTCGTGCAGGACCTTCGTGACGCCATAGGCCGACACCTCTTCCAGTTCCCCCACGATCCATCGCATCAGGTCCAGCGGATGGCACGCCCCGCCTATCACCGCGAACTGACCTTCTTCCGGGTGGCGCCACCACTGGTGACCCGGACCCTGAAGAAACGGCCCCAGCGAATGGACGTAGTCCGACTCGCAGAAACAGGCCTCGCCCAGCTTGCCCGAATCGAACAGGTCCTTGACGGCGCGGTGCAGCTGCCTGAAACGCGCGCCGTGGCCCACCATCAGCCGCCGGCCAGAACTTTCTACCGCGTCAACCATGCGCCGGCAATCCTGCAGCGTGGTCGCCATGGGCTTTTCGCAGAACACGTGCTTGCCGGCCTCCAGCGCGGCAACGGCCTCATCGGCGTGCAGCCGGTTGGGCGTGCAGAGATAGACCACGTCGACCGCATCGTCCGAAACAATCTCCCCGTAGTCCGTTGTCACCACGTCGGCGCCGTACTCGGCCTTCATATCCTTCAACTGACCCGCGCTGCGCTCCGATCCGCAGATCGCGCGCAATTTCGCCCCAGGATGCGCGGCAATCGCCTTGATATGTTCCAGGCCGATATACCCCGTGCCCGCCACCGCGATTCGATATTCCCCTGCCACGAAACCGACCCTTTCGGAATGTGCGTTCAATCCACCAGGGGCAGATGCACCACGCCGCCCCGTTCCGCGGATCTGAACACCGCTTCAGTAAACGCCATATAGTTTACGCCCGCCTCGAAGGTGGTATCCCCGGGAGAGCCGCCCTGGATCGCGTTCACGAAATCCTGCTCCACGGTCCACTCGCGGACTTCGTCATCCGGTATGGGAATCTCCGAAAGACCGCTTTCTCCGGCCCGCCCGCCCAGAATGGTGTCGTTGTCAAGTTTGTAGATCAGGGTCCCGTCGCTGCCGTACAGTTCCACCTGCGGATCCACGCCGAACCGCGCCACGGAGGAAAACAGAAACGCGGCCTGCGCGCCGTTTTCCATCTGTCCCATGATATGCACGGTATCGGGGCGCTCCACCGGTCCCGTCCCCTGGCCGCCGGCCAGCGGGCGCACCTTGATGAACGTCTCCGCGTGCGCCGATATCGTCTTCATCCGGCCTGCCCAGCGCTGCACGATTTCCACCAGGATGCCCATGTTCAGCGCGTTCAATCCGGAATACCGGTCGATCTGCCGCCAGTGCAGAGGTTGTTCGGGATCGCAATTGTCGCCGCTGAACGATCGGGTATAGACATGGTAGACGTCGCCCAGGTACCCCTCGCGGATCAGCCGCTGGATGAACCAGTCGCCTTTCATCGCCATCGGTGAGGGACAGATCTGCGTGACAAGGCCGGTTTCCAGCGCCCTGGCGTACATGGCCTTTGCCTCCCGCAGGTTCATCGCCATCCGCGCCTGTACGAAGACGTGCTTTCCGGCGTCCAGGGACGCCAGCACGTATTCGCAGTGCCTGTACGGCCAGGTGCCGATCATCACGGCGTCCACGTCCTCGCTTCCGATCAACGCGTACGGATCGGCCATCAATCTCGGCGAAAGGCCGAACTCGCGCGCGATCGCCCCCGCGCTCTCCTCGCTCCGGTTGCAGATGGCAACCACTTCCGCGTTTCCGATCTTCGCCAGCCCCGGGAAGTGACGGCTCCGGAAAATGCCGCCGGCGCCGATCACTCCAATGCGTACCGTGTCCGACATATCTCCTCCTTTCGTGTTCTGTCCCGGCAGGGCCGTTTCTTTATAGTTCCCGGTCCGGTGCATGCGCGCGATGCAATCGGTCCAGCAGATCAACGGCCGCATCCACGATCTTTTCGCCAGAACCCGACGCAAACAGGGCCGCTTCGGGTTCGTACCCGCCTTCCCGAAAGGCCTGCTCATCGGGCAGATATCCCACGCTGTCGTTCGCCAGTTCCAGCACCATCGTCTGCCCGAACGGGGACCGTTTCTTGATTTCCAGCCCGAGCCTTACCAGCAATTCACCCGGCACGGCCACGAGGGCGAGGTCTCCGATCCGCAACGCCTGCACCCAGGTTCGCGTCTCCTCGGGCACGTCCGCCATCCGGCGCAGAATCCGCCGTGCGTATGCCCGCTCCGCCATGGTGCCCCCGCCCTTTTCGTCGATTTCACGGGCACGGGCGATATCCGCCGGCGAAGGTCCGGCTTTCCGCTGCAGGACGACCTCGACCATTTCAGCGCCGAGCGTCAGGTCGCCGGCGAAGTCCATTTCATTCCACGCCCAGAAGGCGTGGGCAGCCACCAGTGCGGCGACGCGCTCCGAATGCTGGTGCCGGTCGTTCGCACACCGGCTTCCTCCGATGACGTCGTGGTTGTTGATGTCGCCGGAAGCGCCGTTGGATAACGCCGCGGTAAACCGTTGTCCACGCATCCGCTGGATGAGACCCGAAAAATACCCGAAATAATCCGCGGAAATCTCCCGCTCGTGGTCTCCACCGCCCACGTAATGCAGCGCATAGTTGCACAACAGTCCCACGGGCTTTCCATCCGGCTTCTGAATGCAGAGTACACCCACCTCGGGGTCCACCGGCCCGGCGGGCTTCAGCACGTCCGGATTGCGGAGCCCGGGGTTGGTCCGCACCGTTCCGTCGGCCATGTGAAAACGCCGGTTGAATACCGGCCGGCCCTCTTCCGCGCGTCCCCAGCCCACCGACACCGCCTCGCGCGCGCGCCACGCCAAGCGTACGGAATCGGCAATCCGCTCCAGCAGGAATTCCGTATACGCGTCATCGCCCGTCTGGGCGCCGGAGTGGGTATGTGTACAGCAGATCAGCACCCGCTCGGGCGTCAGCCCGGCGGTTTCGGCGATCCGCGCCTTCGCCCGGTCCAGGTATGCCCGGGCGACGCCGACCAGATCGCAGACGACAATGGCAATTCCGGCGCCGTTCTGTTCCAGCACGAAACTGCGCACGTGCAGCGGATCGTGAACCGCCTCCGCCCTGCGTTCGTGGAACAGGCCCGGAATCAACGTCCCCAGCGGCGGCGTAATGTCCAGGGTGACTGCGCCTCCGTTCAACATGGTTACTCCCCTCAACTCATCAATCGCCTCAGCCAGGCCTTCCCGCGTCCTTCGCGCTTTCTGACCAGCATTACGGAAGTCTTGGCGTATCGTCCCACCCGGTCCGGCACTTCACCGAACAGGAGTTGCTGGAATAAACCCGTATTGGCCGCGCCCATCACGACCAGATCGAAATCCGCTCCCGCCCTCACGATGCCCGCCGGTACGGACCGCGACCGGATCGCGCGGCACTCCACCTCACCCAGATTCGCGTCCCGCAGCGTCTGCCGCATCCATCCCATGGCCTCCTCTTCCCGCTCCGCGTCCGCACCTTCGGGGATGACGTAACAGGCCGTGACACGAGAACCGTAGGCCGCGACGATCGGTTCGAGCAGCTCAACGGCGAACCGTGTGTGCGGCCCGCCCGCCGTGGGCAGCAAAATGCGATCGAACCTGGCCTGATCCTGCAGCTTGACAACCACCACGTCGGCCGTGGCCCGGTTCACCACCCTGTCGAGCACCTCGCCGAATATCCGCTCGCGCGTGGTGGTAAACCCCTTCCATCCGACCACCAGCAGATCCGCGTGCTCATCCGATACGGCCGAGAGAATCCCTTCGTCCACCCGGTGCGCCACCCTGATGTCCGACACGATGCGCAGGTCCTGCTTCTGCGTATAGGCCTGAGCCGCGCGCAACAGTGGCATCCGGTGGTTGATATATTTCATGCCTTCCTGGATGGGCAGCTGGATCGGCACCTCCACGGTCGTGCTGACGATCAGATCGCCGTTCTTCGCTTTTGCAATGGGAATGGAAATATCCAGCAGCGACTCGATGGTATTCGGATTGGCCACGGGTACCAAAACCCTGTAAGGCGCGCGGGCGGTCTCCAGGGGCAGCGCATCCAGCACGTGAGGCTCGGCCTCACCCGACTCCTTCCGGAAATGGACGGTATACGCGAAGAACCCCACCACAATCCATCCCAGCGCAACGTACCAGGCCATGGGATCGAAACGAAACTGGTAAATCGCCAGAAGCATATTCGAAGCCGCCCCAACCAGAGGCAGCCAGGGAAAGAGGGGTACTTTGTACCTGCGCGTGATTTCCGGCGCCCGGCGTCGAAGCACGAGCAGCGACAGATTTACGAGCGTAAACGTGAGCAGAAACATGAGGCTGGCCGCGGACCCCACAACGTGGATGGGCAGAAGCAGCGCGATGCCCGTCAGAATCGCGCCCGTAACCAGAATCGCAATGTGCGGCGTCCGCCTGTCCGCATGAATACTGGCCATGCCCGGCGGCAGCCAGCGGTCCCTGCCCATGGAGAACGCCACGCGGCTGGAGGCCAGCACGGTCGCGTTCAGTGCGGACATGGTGGACAGAAGCCCGCCGAATACGATGGTTGCCACGCCAAACGCAGGCATGAAGCTGTCCGCCGCTTTCACAATCGCCGTTTCCTGGTACTGGCCCAGAAACTCCCACGACGTCGTCGCCTCCGGTTGAACCGCGCCCAGTGAGACAAAAACGATCAGCAGATATACCACAACGGTCACGCCCAGGGAAATGAACGTGGCCTTTGGGATATTGGTTTCGGGCTGTTTGATCTCTTCGGCAACCGTCGCGATCAGATCGTAGCCTTCAAAGGCGATAAACGTAAGTCCCATGGCCACCAGTACGCCCCCCAGTCCCTTCGGGAAGAAGGGGGAGAAACTCTTCGCAGCCTGTTCGGGGGCCGCGAAAATGTGCGCCAGTCCGTACCAGACAAATACCAGAAGCACGAGAATCTTGGAGATGGTAATCACATTCTCCGCCTTGCCCGTTACCTCCGTGCCGCGGACGTTCAACCAGACGAAGACGCTGCTGACGATTACCGTCACAAGTGCAACGGAAGGCTGTACGCCCGCGGTCGCCTGAATGGCGTGGCTGACGTCCGGCATGTACTTGTGAAAAAACTCCCAGAAGTAGCCGGCGAATCCCAACGCGTAGAGACTGCACGCCACCGTATAGGCGAACCAGAGCATCCATCCGGACAGGAATCCCACCGGCCCGGGAAACGCTTTCTTGACGAAGGAATATCCGCCGCCGGCCTCGGGAATCGCCGAGGCGAGTTCGGCATAGCAGAACGCCGTCATCAACGTCACCAGGCCGTTGAGGGCAAACGCCAGGATCGACGCCGGTCCCGCCTCGCCCGCGGCGATTCCGGTCAGCACGAAGATCCCCGCGCCGATCATCGCGCCGATTCCGATCATCGATGCGTCGAAACAGCCCAGACTCCGGGCGAAGGTAACCTTGTTGGATTCCGGTGGATGGGCGGAAACAGCCACTGAGACCTCGGCCTGGAAATCAAAAAGAACAGGGGCGCGTCAACTGCACCCCTGGTGGTATTCGGCCGCGTTGACGTCTACGACGCGGGATTGGAGATATCCTCGTAGCCCGTCAGACGATAGTCGTACTCCAGGTAATCCAGGAGGCGGCAGAGGCTGCGGAAGGCCACGCCGAACCCGTCCACCCCGCTGACGCCGCCAAACTGGCCGCCGCCCTTGACGTGCGGCTCCAGGTCCACGAAAACCCCCGGTACGCCCAGAGGCGACAGGCGCTCCTGGATTTCCGGCACCAGGGACCGGAAGTCGCGCAATACCTGCTCGTGGCCGGAATCGCCCCGGTCCACGGGGATGAACCGGGTCAGTCCCCGCTCCCCGGCGGCATCAAGCATGGCCTGGTCCGAGGGGTTGTTGAACCCCTTGATATGGATCCAGCCCACACCCGGCTTCATCTTGACGTAGTGCTCGTACGCGCTGTCCGGGCTGTGACCGCTGGATTCCATGTTCCCCACGTCCGGAATGATGCACACGTAGGGACTGTTGACTTTCTCGAACAGTGCGATCAACGTGTCCCCGTCACCGCCGATCAGGTCCGCCTCCACCTCCATGCCGTAGACCACGCCTGCAGACGCGCATCTTTCAACAATCTGACCCAGCTGGTCCGCCGCCCGATCCAGGTACGGCCAGGGATCCTCCCCGTGGGGATGGTAATAGCTGAACCCCCGGAGCAGTCTGGTATTGAAGGCGTGCGCCAGATCGATCGCCCGTTGCACGTCATTCTGCAGATAGGTTTGGAACGGGACGTACCGGTTCTGTGTACCGTCTTCCTCGTCCACCAGCTTGACCTTGCCCAGCGGAGAGCCGACGCTCGAGACCCCTATGCCATACGCGTTGTGGAGATCCTGGAGCCGATGCACTTCCTCGTCTGACAGCTCCATGACGTTCTTCACACCGTTGCCAAGATCGATAAACCGGATCGTGTAATAGGAGAGCCCGAGGGCGGACATCATCGTCAACTGCTCTTCGGCCCGCTTGCTCACGGGGCCTTCATCCGCAAAACCGGATAGAATCACTTCGGGTCTTGCCATATTGAGACACCTCGATGGAAAAGGAAGATGGGTGGCTTACCGCGGGAGTCTTCGATTGATTCTCGTGGTCAACCTGAATTTAACGTTCAGGTTGCGCGCCCTCGTCCGACGATTGGGGTGATCAGTTCCGATGGGAGGTGGGCGACGCGGCTCAGATACCGGACCTGCACCCATCCCCTGCCATTGAAATCCAGCCGGCTGACGGCCGTATTCGGGTTTTCGAAATAGACGCCGTCCGGCATTCCGGCGAACACGGCATGGAGCAGGTCGTTGGCGAAACCCCCGTGGCACACCAGCGCGATCTGGCTTCCGGCGCCCGCGAATCGTTCGTGCAGTACCGAAGCCACCCTCCTCGCCCGCGCGCGCCACTCCGCCTTGATCTCCGGCGGACGGTTCCACCAGCCTTCTTCCGTGATCGCTTCGGGAACTGCAAATTCCGGGAACCGCGCGGCGACTTCACTGCGGGTGAGTCCAGGATACCCCACCTCGCCCCGTCCATCGCCCTCGTCCAGCCAGACCCCGCCCTCTTCATGAATGTCGATCCAGATTTCGGGCCGGACTCCCAGCGCACGCCCGACCGGCGCCGCTGTCTGCATCGCGCGCAACATTGGACTCGAGAAAATCCGGTCGAACTCGAACCCCGCGCAATTCTGCTGCATGCCGGCGGCGTGGACTTCCTGAACGCCGTCTCCGGACGCGGCCAGGTACCGTGCGAGCCGGTCGGCCTGGGCCTCGCCGATATCGGTCAGCGGCGGATCGCTAACCCGCCGACCTCCTTCGGCCATCGCATTGTTCGCCGACTGACCATGCCGGATTATATAGAGTTCCATTTGCTCCTTTCCGGGCGAAAAAAAGCCCGGCAGCGATGCCGGATTGGAAGTCCCCGAACAAAAGTTCGGACCGGAAAATACGACATTCCAGGCAGGCAATCAAGGCAATTCTGGGTTACGATGAAACCGGATCGAACGTCGCCACGTTCCGCAGCCCGGCGACAGTCTCTCGGGCCTCAAATTCAATCGTCAGCGTGACGGGCCGGACGGCGCCGGGCGCCATATTTCCTTCCAGTCGTTTCGAAGCCTCCCCCACGGTGTCGTTCTGATCGTCCACCAGACGCCAGGTCAGGACAAAGGGCGCTTCGATCGGAACGTCTCCAACGTGGACCACGTCCGCGTCGATACGCACCGCGATAATCAGGGGCGGATCGTCCTGATTGAGCACCGGCCGCGCGGACAGATTCGTTATGGAGAGCAAATTCGACAGCTCTTCGGCGTCCAGGGCTTTTGAATTCCTTCCACACCCCAGTATCACGGCCAGGGCAGTGAGACAAATTGCAATGCGCATTAGGAGTCCCTTCACGAATGCAGCCGGAAGACCGCCAGCGCTACGAAACCGATCGCCCAGCAATAATACGAAAACCGGTCCAGGCGGCTGCCCCTCAGCACGGCAAACAACCACCGGATCGCAAACACACCGGAAGCGAAAGCCGCAGCCAGACCCGCCACCAGCGGCCCAACGACGTTCCAGTCCGGCGGATGAGCAATCAGGTCGCCGGCCTTCAACGCGGTTGCGCCAAGGATCACCGGAATCGACAGCAGAAACGAAAAAGTCGCCGCCTCCCTGCCGTCAACGCCACGCCATATGCCCGCGCTGATTGTCAGACCGGAGCGCGAAATCCCGGGCAGTATCGCCAGCGCCTGCGCAAGCCCGATCAGCAGCGCGTCGGCAAATCCGATTTCACTCCGTCTTCCCGTGACGAATCGCGTGCTCCACAACACGATGCCCGTTGCGACAAGGCATCCAGCCGCCGCGGCAGGGCTGCCGAACGCAAGTGCGACATAGTCCTCGAAAAAGAACCCTGCTACCCCCGCGGGAACCGTGCCGACCAGCAACAGCTGCAGCATTCGCAGGGACGCCGCTTCCCGCCGGATGCAGCCGGATGCCAGCCCCCGGATCCGACCGCCGAGAACCGCAAACACGGCGAGCAATGTGCCGAAGTGGACGATCACCTCGAACACCAGGTCTCCCGACTGTACGCCCAGCAGGGCTCGTCCCAGGACGAGATGTCCCGAACTGCTCACCGGCAGGAATTCCGACAGCCCCTGCACCACTCCGAGTAGAATTGCCTCGAGGGTCGTCACGTCAAACGGTCTCCGATCGCGACGATTGAAGACGATGCACTGAATAAGTCATAATAAAAATAACCGTTAACCTTTCTCCCGGCAAACGAAAACGTCCCGCTTCGGGGACAGTGGAATAAAGGGTACAAGTGCGATTCACGGATCGCGGGAAACTGAGAATTGACATCACGCTCCTTCATTTGGTATATTTGTCTAAGACACGGTCCGCCGACCTGAATCGCACGCCACTTCTCTACACAAGGAAATGGAAGATTAGAATTCCGTCTCGCAAGATCGAACACCTGCAAGAAGGTACTTCCCGCGAACCCGAATGAAATGAAAAGCCCAAAGGACGGTGAAATATGCACGCCCGCTATAAGATTCGCGTCCGGGTCATCGTAGAACCGGACGAGGATCAATTCTACGTCCACGCACCGGCCCTTCCGGGCCTACATATAGACGGGCCAACCAGAAAGGAAGCCCTGCGGCGAACAAGAGAGGGAATCAGGGCCTATTTGGATTCGCTGAAGAGACACGGAGAGTCCCTGCCTGTTGGGCCGGACTTGATCATTGAAAAGGTCGAAGACCTGGATATGGGCTTCGCCAGCATTGGAGAGCCTTCGAACTCTCGGCCCAACGAATGGACAGGATTGACATGGCCGTCTATGTCAAGCATGTCTGGAGCCAGATAAGGGCAATTTCGGTCGAGAAACTCATGCGCGCGATGAGGGCGGATGGGTGGGAAGAGGAACGAAGCAGAAGCGCCACCAGGCCATTTTATCATAACGGCAAGCGGGTGGTTATTCATTATCATCCAAAGGAAACTTTCGGTCCAAAAATCCTGAAGGGTATTCTGGATAGCATAGGTTGGTCGGAAGACGACCTGAAGCGACTCAAAATCATCAAGTGAATCTCGATTACCTGAGCCGGAAGGTTAAATCCCGTCGGCCCTCTGCGGGCGGCGGGATTCTGTTTTGCCATTGGTCATTGCAAAACATGTCATTCTGAGCGGAGCGAAGAATCTCCCGTCTTCCCGGCTTGACGTACAGCGGAAGTTTTCACCGACCCGTATGCGCGGGGGGCTGGTTTCCCTGGCGGCTTCCTCAGGATGACAGGTTCAGCACACGTCGGCAGACAGGAATGTCTGCCCCACCCTCACAACGGCTTCCTCATCGTCTCCACCTGGACGTGACTCCCCCTGCCCCGTGTAGGGGCGTCCCTTGTGGGCGCCCGGCTTCCCGCGACGGAAATGAACGGCCAACATGACATTCTAAACGACGCTGAGAAACTCCTACCAAAACGTGGTCATTGAGCATGCCTGCATTGCTTGTGCTGAGCCTGCCGAAGTAAGCTTGTCGAAATGTCGAAATGCCCGTATATCGGGACCCCATCGACACACGCGCCACCTCGGCTGACTGTGTGGGCGCAAACGTGCCGCTTATTTCGTCGTTTGAATGCCAGTCGTCAGGTCATCAAGCGATGCCGCAGTAGATCCTTCGTCAGCCTGCCTGCCGATGAATCGCTGGCAGCCAGGACGGCTTCCTCAGGATGACAGGTTTGGCGAAGGCATGACCGAAACTCTCCGCTTATGGCTATTGTAAAAACATGTCATTCTGAGCGCAGCGAAGAATCTCCCGTCTTCCCGGCTTGACGTGCAGCGTAAGCTTTCACCGACCCGTATGCGCGGAGGCCTCGTTTCCCCGGCGGCTTTCTCAGGATGACAGGTTCAGCACACGTCGGCAGACAGGAATGTCTGCCCCACCCTTTCAGCCCGTTTATGTATAACAATGAGATCCCGCAGCCCTTCCGGGAGCCACGGGATTCCCGCTTTTGATTGCGCTCCGCTTGAGACGTCCGAATCAGAACGGCGGCATGCACGCAAAGTATCTACTTCAAGCCTTTACATCCGATGCATTCTGCGTCCCCAAGAGGCGTTTTCGATCATTGGATACCACTCAACGCATTCCGCTCCGTTTCTGAATCCGATCCATAACATATTGTTTTACTTCGCGATATACCTGCTCCTCTTCTCCGCGGGCATCCACGAAGCGGACCTCAGGTCGATCGATGGCCTCCAGATAATCCCAGATATCCCGTACCCTTTGCTGGCCGGTGTAGTATTCCGGTTCCTCGTATGCGTGCGGCATCGCCTCGTATCTCATCCGGATTCGTTCGATACACTGTTCGTGCGGACAGCGAAGGATGACGGGAAGAAACAAAGTACGGGGATGCCGGCGGAAAATCTCGTCAAGTCGCCGCCAATGGAAATCCCATCCCAGGGTCAGGTCGAGAATCACGCTGGCAGAGGACTGGACGAACTCCTCGCATAGGCGAAAGAGGACGTCGTAGGCAACCCGGAAAGCGTCGATTCCGCTGTCTCCGATACCCTTCGACTCTGTTATTGCGCGACCGATTGTATCAGAACTCAAGCAGGGCAGATTGAATTCATTTGAGAGTCTGCGGCAAATCGTCGTCTTTCCGGCGCCCGGAAATCCACCGATCGCAATCAGGACCATCCGGTTCCTCTTTCCGAACCTACTCCAACTCCACCTTGAAGAGAAAACTCGCGCGGAAGTGGTTGTCGGATTCGGCCACGATGAACGTCTTCGCGTCCACCATGCACATATGATGCGCCAGCCAGCACCGCGTCCCGTCCCGCGTATCCCGGATCGGCCCCAGATCGTCGAACAACCCCGTCTTGCGGTCGTACGTGAAGAAGTGCGTGTCGTAGTCTCCGCCGCTGACGCCGTAGATCAGCCCGTCCGGACCCTCGACCAATCCCTTCATACGCGGCGCGACGTATGGCTTTCCGAGATACGTCACGTTCACTTCGGGACCCCGGTGGTCCAGTTGCACCAGCGCCCCGGCGGATGTGCCGATGTACAGCGTCCCGTCCTCCGTCAGCAGCGCCGTGTCCATTTGATTCGAACCCTTGATTCCGGGCGATACATCCGGCAGATCCACGTTCGTGAATTCGATCTCGTCGCGGTCCGGATCGTAGCGCAGAAGCGGATACCTCCCGGCCCACTGCATCAGTTCGTACGTATGCCAGGCGCCTCCGTCCGCGTCCAGCGCCAGATGCTCGGTGGAAACGTCGCCCAGCATGGTCAGCACCCGTGCGCTGCCGCTTCCGATATCGTACCGGAACATCTTCCTTCCGGGAAACGTATCTCCGTAGATGATGCCGCGGCCGCGGTCCATCACGAACCCCTGAACGTAGTCGTGCTCGATCGGGATACACAGAAATTCATACTCGCTGGTCCGGGGGTCATACCGAAAGATCGGACCGCCCTTGGCTTTCGGCCAGATATCTGCGTCGCCCAGCGTGGCGACCCCCGCGTACACGCGGCCCTGGTCGTCCACCTCGAGGCCCTGGTGGATCTTGCTGCCGTACCGGTCCCGTTCGCCAGGATAGTTCAGGGATTCCCAGGTGTGGGTACGCGGGTCGAACGTGTAGAAGATATCCCTGTCCAGCGCTGTCAGCCCCACGTACACGAGGCCGTCGGTGGGATTGTAACAGACGCACGTGGGAGATATCCACTTCCTGCCGAAGTCTTCGTCCTCGATCCAGTCCTCGCTCGCCTTCCACTTCGTGAAATGCGTCCACTTCTCCATGCTGATTTCGCATTCGCGAAGCCGGTGGGCGGTGATTCTTTCAATTTTCATGGCGTGCCCCTCGATTGTAGACGTTTTTTAGCCAACCCGCGCTTACGTGCTTTCCGGCGAATCAGTCGGTTTCCGCCCTGTGCGATGGAAGGACGGCGATCAGCCTGCAGGGCGCCGCGCACGCGCCTCTGATTTTCATCGGCAGGGCGATCAACCGGATGCGGGAAGCGGTTATCTCCGCCACGTTTATCAGCGACCCGATCACCAGCACACCGGACCTCATCAGCATGGGCCAGAAACTGGGCTCTTCCTCCCCGTCGTGCCAACTGGCCATATCCGAAGCCAGGATCGAAGGCTCTCGACTCACCGCCCAGTCAATCGCGTCGTAGCTGAAGTGCGGCGTCAGGTCGCAGCGAACATCGTTGCTGCCAAATCGGTTGTATCCCGTGGCGACCAGGATCCCATCCCCCGGTTGGACCGTCTCGCCAAGCGCCGCCAGTGCGCCCTCCAGGTCGGCGGCGGTTACCTTTTCGTCCCTCCCTCTTGGGATATGCAGGACCACGGCGGATACAAACAGCCGTTCCAGGCCGACGTCGGCCACCGACTCCATATCGGGATAGAGGTGCGCTCCCGTTTCCAGATAGTTGCCGGCCTGCACGCACATCCGGACTTCCTGGGTGTAACTGCGGTACTCGCGGCCTCTGCAAAGGGCCTCCATCTCCTCGTCCAGTTCACGCATTTGGAACGAGGGCAGCGTTCCGGTCATATCGACCGGCATGCCGTTGAAGTAATCGCAGGTCAGGTCAACCAGGCGGCCCATGTCCCAGGTCTGATTCAGTTCGACAGCGTGTGTGCCGCCGCTGCGTTCTGCGGTTTCAACTGAGTTCATTTTTCCCTCCGTTCCGTGATCCGGTCGTCGAAAGACAGCGATAAGCTAAGGGCGGGGAGACGTGAGACGTAAGACGGGAGATGATGTGAGTGCCTGCTCGGTATCATCTCTTGCCGGAGGCATAGAGGAAGAACCAACCGGGCAAGGATTTCATCTACCGTCTACCCTCTTACGTCTCACCGGTCTCGGCCTTACGCATATGGGAAAAACATATTCGAGACCGTTCCGGTGATGGAATCGACAGCGATCCAGACACCCGTGCACACGGCCTCTCCGAGGATAATCCCCATGAAAAGCGGGCGGGTCGACCGGTAGAGCCTGGCGCCTCCGAACCTCAACACCAGGCTCTTGATCCCCCAGGCCAGAAAGACATTGATAAAGAAATAGTCCGTATACGCTATCGTGCTGACGGGAAGCGCGACCGGATGCAGCGGCCACCACACGAAACGGGCCCGCATCGCTGCCAGAAGCGCCGCAATGGCGGCCCCCACTCCGAGATACAGGAACCCTCTGGTGAAGACCGGACTCGGTTCCAGCATGCGTCGGCCCACGAAGGCATCGAACGGCAGGCGAGCATAATCCAGAAAGTGACGGTCCAGGTTGAGACCGCCGTGGGCATAACCGAGCTTGAGCGTCATCGTACTCGCGGTGATCAGGCCCACGGCCAGGGCAAGACCCATTGCCCAGACCAGGCCCTTCGCGCGCGGTATCCTGCGGGCGAGCCAGAGTGCGCCCGCGGCGCGGGGCATCAGCGTGCTCGTCCGCGTCATCGTCCATGCGTAGCCGAAGCCAAGCGTTACCAGACCGGGCGGGCTGAAAGCGGATGATCCGACCATGCAAACGGCGAACTCTGCCGGATTGATGGGCGAGTACGCGGTCACGAATCCTGTCTCGCTCACAATCCGCGCCATCACCAGAAACACCACAAAGCATGAGGCGAACAGCACCAGAATCACCGGCGGCGACATCCCGGCCTGATACAGCCAGCCTCCCAGGTACAGCGTTCCACCTCCGATTCCGGTCAGCGCCGCCCGGTAGGACATCACTTCGCCTGAGTCGTCCGCCTGCGACGGTCTTCCCATCGCTCTCGCCGCAACCTGCCGCAGGTGTTCGCGCCCCACCCACAGGCTGTACGCGGCCAGGACGATCATGTATCCCATGCCCATCAGGGCCAGAGACGCGTGTCCCTGGGAACTGAACCGGCCAACCACCCCCGATACATTGTAGCGTTCCGCGCCAAGGACAGCCAGCACGCCCCGGACAATCTTGGAGAGGACGTTGAACACCCAGATGCTCAGGCTCACGTCCGTATTCACGAAGTACGAGTACCCCAGAATAGCGAAGTGGAGCCTGAGGCGCAAGGGCGTCGTACCGTCGAAGATCCAGATGTCGTGGACCAGGCCGACACGGGGGACCGTATGGAAGTAGTGGTGCAGGGCGTTGATCGACCCGATCACGAACGGAATCGCGAAGCCCGCCCACATCAAGCGGTTCCTGAAGAGGCGTCCCACCCTGCCGCTTCGGGTTTCGCTCGCCTCCAGGGGGACCTGCATGATGGGAAATGCGAACCGTTCGTGGTCCTCCCATTGTTTCCGGATGACAACCGCCAGGCAGATCAGCACCCCGAGGAGCACAAGCAGGAATGCGCCCCAACTGAGGAGGGGGACGAGCCATGCCCCCCAGGGCGGCGGGACCCCGTCGGGCAGCCCCTCGTAGAGACCCCGGACGACCTCAAGGTCGCGCGGAGCGGTCCAGGAGACGATATTGGGCAGCACCGCCTCCAGGTCCCGACGCTCGGGAGAGGCGTAATAGGTAACGCCGGTCACGTACGAGATCAGATGCTTGACCATCTGCGAGACGGGCAGCAGAAACAGAAACATCGCGTAAATGGCCAGCAGTTCGCCACGGTGAAAGGCGTATCGTTTCCGCAGCGCTGCGATCAGCGGATTGGCGAAGAGAACCAGAAAGAACAGGAGCACCAGCGCGCCGCGGTCTATGAAGTAGGCGTTCAACCACCGGCCCTGGATTACCATGCGGTTGTAGGGCAGCACCAGCCCCAGAAACACGCACAGGACAAGCCCGATAAGCAAGGCTCGCGGTGTCAGGCCGTCCCTGACATCCTCATCGGGCGCACGGAAGCCGGGGTCGGTGTTCATCCCTCATCCAGTCCCTTCACTTCGAAACCGCGTCACACCCATTCCACCACCGCGGGGATGACGCCGTCCGCGTGGGTGATTCTGAGACGATATCGGACGGATTCCGAATCGACCGACGCTTCCGCCTGCCTGAAGGCGGACTCCGGATTCAGGGTTCCAGGAGCGGGTAGGCACCGGCGGGAGCGATGCGCCGGTCAGCCACGGTAGGCGACTTCAGTGTACCTGTCTTTGTCGAGTGGAAACGGGTGTACGCGCATTCTCCGGTCGGCGGCGGTCATAAAGATCGCATGTGACGTCATCCAGTGCGCGATGTTTGCGCCCGGCATCTGCAGGATCCGGCCGGGCGCGTGTACGTTGAACGAAAAGTCGATCCCGATCCCACGCGACCGGGGTTCGCAATGTACCATGAACTGTCAGTCAGCGGAAGAAGAAGCTGCCGAACTTCCTGAATTGAAAAAAGAACCCGTCTGAGATCCCCGCAAGCCTTGTGGTCAAGGCTCAACGGGTATTCCCAGACGGGTTCTCAGGCGAACACGTCCTGCGCCAACCGACCCTGCTACTTGAGGTAGAGCAGCCGTTGCGTCTGCACCCCGCCAGGATAAGTCAGGCGTGCGATGTAGACCCCTGTGGACAGCAGGACACCACCGTCGTCGCGCGCGTCCCACTTCACCTGGTAGGAGCCGGCGGCCCGGGACTCATCCGCCAGCGTCCGTACGGGTTGGCCCAGCACGTTGTAGATCACCAGCTTCACGGGGCCGGGGCCGGCCAGGTGGTAGGTTATCAGGGTGGCGCTGTTGAACGGGTTGGGCGAATTGGGCGCCAGACCGCTGGCTTCCGGCAATGTCTCGCCTGCGAGAGCCGGCTTGGCGGCGGCCACCGGCTCGGCTGTCGCCAACGGGTCGACGCGGACAACCCTCGCACCGCCGCCCAGCGTCAGTTCCAGAACCTGGCGGCGGCCTTCGTTTAGAGGAATGCTGCTCCAGCGGCCCACGACCTCGCCATCGGCATTGGTGGCGCGAGCCCGATAATATCCACTCACCCCATCCTCGCCGGAGATGGTGAGGGAGAACAGGCCGGCAGCATCCGTGATGGTACTCCAGGCATAGTCCGACTGACGGCCGGAGATGGCGCGTGCAAACTCCACGTCCAACCCCTCGACCGCGTCGCCCACCACCGTGGCCTCCACGACCGTGCTGGGGCCCGTCGCGACGTCTGCTGCGCGCCCGTAGAATCCCGAACCCACAATGAAGTCGGCCGGGACTGTGCTGCCGTCCGGCCTCCGGATTTCCGCGGCGAATTCGCGGGCGTAGCCCACCTTGGGGACATCGGCGCGGTCGGTGTCGTCCGTCGGATCGTCGAAGTGATACTCTATAAAGCCGCCTTCGGGGCTGCCTTTCGCCGCATCGATGACCCGAGGCAGGATGAACTCTCCGGTCACGGCGTCGAGGACGGTGGGAATCAACGGCCGATACTCGTATTTGTCAGGAAACACCGCGTGAAACAGGATGACGTTGCTGGCGATATCCAGGATGTAGATATACACGGAACCGTGTCGCCAGGGCCCGTCAGGGTCCCGCAGGGCGATCCTGAATTTCGAGCTGGCGGCTACATCGCCGGAACTCAGGAATTCCAGCACGAAATTTCCCGCTTGCGTGACGAAGGCCTTCAAGCTCTCCCGGTCCACCACGTCTTTCGCAGTGATGGCAGGGTCGCCGTGATCGATCTCTTCTTCAACCACATGAGATTCGTCGAGATCGAATCCCATGAGCAGCACAATCGGAGACCCCAGATTGGTCGAGACGTAGACGGCGGCGTGGCCCTTAGCGCCCGGTATACCCGGTGACAGACCCGGGATCGGGGTGGTCGCGTCGAATGCGCCGTCCGGTTCCTGCGACAACGTGGCAATTACGGCGCCGAAAGCCTGGGCGGAGGTGGCAGGGTCGGTAGATGCCATGTCGGTCAGGGTGGTCACGGGTACGCCCAGCGAGGAAAGGATAGTCCCATAGATCACCGGATTGAGCAGTCTACCGGACAATGCCATGTTCTTCGCGTGAATGTACACTCTGCCGTCGAGCGTCAGGCTCACGATGTACGTGGAACCGGAACGCCAGATCCCGTCGTCCTCCCGAATGATACATCCGATGTATACTCCCTGCTCGGCGGTCGCCGTTCCCCGGGCATATTCTCTGGACCGCTCTCTCACGGCCAGTGCGAACTCCTCAACGGTAGCGCTTCCGTCTTCCACCTGCTGCGCCGTCACAGTCGGGTTATCGGGATGCGTCACGCCCTCAGGGAGAGGACACTCCGCCTGTGCGGGATGTGAAACAGAAACGACGACGGCCAGCGCGAGCAGACCGACAACGGGGTACACGTATGCCTTCGCGAATCGTGTTCGAACCATTTTCATGACGATTCTCCCTCCCGTAGAGACAAGGTCGCAAGAGCGACCACGAATGGTTGCGCTCTCTCGTAGCCATCAGACCATCGCCCGTGACCGATCATTCAAACGTGGATATTAATTAATATTGACCGGCTATGCAAATAAAAAAAACCGTCCGAAAACGCCGTAAGCCCAGTGACAGAGGCTCTTCAGGAGTTTCCGGACGGGTTTTCGAATTGAGGCTTCCTGACTGACCTTTCGGGGCTACTTGAGGTAGAGCAGTCGCTGCGTCTGCACACCACCAGGATAACTCAACCTTGCGATATAGACCCCCGTCGACAGCAACACGCCACCCCCGTCGCGCGCATCCCACCGAACCTGGTAGGCGCCGCCGGCCTGGGACGCATCCACCAGGGTGCGTACCGGCTGGCCCAGCACGTTGTAGATCACCAGTTGCACAGGACCGGGTACGGCCAGGTGGTAGGTGATCACCGTGGCGCTGTTGAACGGATTGGGCGAATTGGGCGCCAGACCGCTGAGTACGACTTCAGTCTCGGGCGTCGCCACGGGCTCAGCCGTGATCGCCAGCTTGCCGGCGGCCAGAGGTTCAACCCGTACGACCGTCATTCCGCCCCCCAGCGTCAGTTCCAGGATCTGGCGTTGATTGCGATTGAGAGGAATGCTGTGCCACTGGCCCACGACGTCGCCGGCGGCGTTTCGGGCGCGGGCCCGGTAGTAGCCGCTCACCCCGTCCGGGCTGGAGATGGTCAGGGTAAATACGCCATTGGCATTGGTGACGGCGCTCCATTCGTAGCTGGACGGGCGGCCGGCAATCGCCCGGGAAAACTCGACGTCCAACCCGCCGACGCCGTCGCCCAGGATCTTGGCCGCCACGACGGTACGAGGACCCGTCGCGGCGATATCAGGCGCACGCATATAAAAACCGGACCCAACGACAAAATTGATGGGAAGCACGGTACCGTCTTCTCGCTGCCGTTCACCGGTAAACTGACGGGCGTAACCAACCTTGGGGACGTCGGCGCTGTCCGTGTCGTCATTGGGATCGTCGTAGAAGTACTCCACGAAACCCCCTTCCGGGCTACTCTTCGCCGCCTCGAGGACCTGCGGCAGAATGAGCTCTCCGGTAACGCCGTCCCGTGTAATCCCTACCAGAGGCCGCAGTTCGAGTAAATCCGGATTCGCACCGTGAAACAGGACGATGTTCGACGTGAGATCCAGAACGTAAAGGTAGACGGAACCGTGCCTCCAGGGCCCGTTCGGGTCTCTCAAGGCCACCCTGGCCTTCGAGGTCGCGGACAGGTCGCCGCCCTTCTGCTGATCGAGAAAGGCCTCCCCTGCTTGCGTAACAAAAGCCTTTAGAGTTTCCCTGTCCACCACGTCCGCGGCGGTGACGGCGGGCATACCATAATCGATTTCTTCTTCGGCCAGGTGAGATTCGTTGAGGTCGAACCCGGCAAGCAAAACAATTGGGAATCTGAAATTTCTCGAAAAATAAACAGCAGCGTATCCAGAAGCCCCGGGGATTACTGGTAAATCGAACTCGCCCCCATCCCTGCCTGCAGCCTCGATGAAAGCAGCCGTTACCGCGGCAGGATCATCCTGCAAGCCCGCCACGTTGATTTCCAATGCTTGAAGAATCGCGCCATAAATCAAGCGATTGAGCAACCTGCCCGACAGCGCCATATTCTTCGCGTGAATAAACACCCTTCCATCGGGCGTCAATTGTACAAGATAGGTGGAACCTGAGTGCAACTCGCTCCCGTCACTCCTCATGACACAACCGACGTACAGCTGCAGCTCACGAGAATCCGTCCCTCGACTGAAACGGTTTCTCGCTTCCAACCCGAATTCACTCAAGGTGGCGCTGCCGTCTTCCACCTGTTGCGCCGTCACTTGCGGCGCGGGTGGAAGCGTCACGCCTGGAGGAAGCGGGCAGGCTTCATCCGACTGCGCGAGGGCGGGATGCGCGTTGGCAAGGACGGCGGCCAGTATGAGAAGCCCGGCTACTGGGACCATCCGTACCGGAGTGGACAATGTTCGAGCTCTCACCATCACGGTTCTCCTTTCCGAAAAGACAAGGTCGCAAGAGCGACCGCGGCTGGTCGCCCTCTCACTGAGACATCGGTCCATCGCGAACGACCGATCATTCAATCGGGGATATTAATTAAAATCCACCGGTTATGCAAAGAAAAATTTCTGTCGAGAATCCCATACCCGTTATTGCATGCAATTCGAGCGGTGTTTTCTTTAACCTGTCAAATGAGTGTTGCCCAATTTATGTTCCAGACCTACGGAGGCATTTGGGGAATCAAAAAAGAACCCGTCCGAAGACCCCGTAAACCTCGTGCTCAAGGCCTAACAGGTGTTTTCAGACGGGTTCTCAGTCGAACGCGTCCTGCCCTGCCGTTCGGCGGGCGCTACTTGAGGTAGAGCAACCGTTGCGTCTGCACCCCGCCAGGATAGCTCAGTCGTGCGATGTAGATCCCCGTCGAAAGCAAGACGCCACCCCCGTCGCGCGCATCCCACCGGACCTGATACGTGCCCGCCCCACTGGACTCATCCACCAGCGTCCGTACGGGTTGGCCCAGCACGTTGTAGATCACCAGCTTCACAGGACCCGCGCTGGACAGGTGGTAGGTGATCAGCGTGGCGCTGTTGAATGGGTTCGGCACATTGGGCGACAGACCGCTGGCTTCCGGCGCAGCCTCTGCCGCGAATGCCGGCTTGGCGGCAGCCACCGCGACCGCCTCCGCCGCGGCCAGCGATGCGACCCGTACAACCCTCACACCGCCGCCCAGCGTGAGTTCCAGGACCTGGCGGCGGCCTTCATTCAGCGGAATGCTGCTCCAGCTGCCCACGACCTCGCCATCGGCGTTGGTCGCCCGGGCCCGATAGTAACCGCTCACGCCGTCCGCGTTGGAAATCGTCAGAGTCAGTAGCCCGGCTGGATCCGTGACGGCGCGCCACGCGTAGTCGGACTGCCGGCCGGAGACGGCGCGGGAAAACGCCACGTCCAACCCCTCGACCGCTTCGCCCACGACCGTGGCCTCCACGACCGTACCAGGTCCCGTCCCTACATCGGCCGCGCGCCCATAATAACCCGACCCGATGACGTAGTGGGTTGTGACGACGCTTCCGTCCGGCCTTCGGATTTCACCGGTGAACTCGCGGGCGTATCCCACCTTGGGGACGTCGGCTCTGTCGGAGTCGTCAGCGGGGTCGTCAAAGTAATACTCCACGAAGCCGCCTTCCGGGCTGCTGGCCGCCGCATTGACGACCTGCGGCAGAACGAGATGTCCGCTCACCACATCTCGGACAGTCGCAATCAGAGGTTGAAGCTCGAATCTATTCGGAAACGCGCCGTGAAGTAGAATCGTTCTGCTGGTACGATCCAGGATGTATAGGTACACCGAATCATGTCTCCATGGCCCGTTCGGATCCCGAAAGGCTGTCCTGATCTTCGAGATCGCGCTTAACCCTCCAATTTCATAGGCTGCGCGAAAGTGAATCATCGCTTGCGTGACGAAGGCCTTCAAGGTTTCACGGTCGACGACGTCCCTGGCAGTAACCGACGGGTCGCCGTAATCGATGTCTTCTTCGACCACGTGAGTTTCATTGAGATCGAACCCGGCCAGCAGCAGGATCGGGCTCTGAAAACCGAGTGAGAAGTAGACGCTGGCATAGCCGGAGGCGCCTGGTATGCCTGGTGACAGACCTGGGATTGGGGCGGTCGCATCGAATGCGCCGGCCGGTTCCTGAGTCAATGTGCTTATGACGGCGCCGAACGCCCGTGCGGCAACGGCAGGATCGGGAGATAACAGATCGGCCAGATCGCTCATGGACACACCCAGCCCGGAAAGGATCGCTCCATAAATCACGGGATTGAGCAGCCTGCCCGACAATGCCATGTCCTTCGCGTGAATGAACACCCTTCCGTCGGGCGTCAGGCTCACGATGTACATGGAACCGGAACGCCAGATTCCATCGTCCTGCCTTGTGAGACACCCGATGTATGCCGCTCGTTCGAGAGACGTTTGTCCCCGGGACTCGCTCCTGAGGAAGTCTCTCGCGGCCAGCGCGAATTCGCCCAGGCTCGCACTGCCGTCTTCCACCTGTTGCGCCGTCACGGCGAGGTCGTCAGGAGGCGTCACGCCGGGAGGAAGTGGACACGCTGCCAGTGCGGGGGGCGGGTTGGCACAAACGAAGGCCAGCGCGAGCAGGCAGGATACGGAAATCATGGATGCCGAAACGGGCAATGTTCGAGTGTTCATCATGACTGTCTACCCTCCGTGTAGAGACAATCCCCGTTAGAGTTCCGGTCGCTGGTTGCTCTCTTTCGGGCAAGAGAGCAGGACAAGAGCCGCTGCCCTGCGGATGGTGATCCACCATGCCGGTCGACCTCGAAACGCGCGGGTTTGGAATCTACCGGCAACGAAAGGATGATGTCGTGGCGGACAGGTGATGCGCGAGCGGCTCACGATTCGATCCAGGAATTCACCCGCGTAGGTAAAGATAAGGGTTTCCTGTTGAACTCGCGCTGATGTTTTGCCTGTTTTCGATGATTTTTTGTTGAAAATCGGCGCGTTTCGCAACAAAAAAGCGCGATCGGTCGCGCCCTTCGGTATGCACGGCCCGCAGTTGGATTGGCGGTCGACCGGGCTACCAACAATAAAAAAAACACCCCGGCAAAACCGGGGTGTTCATTCTTCTGGCGATTGTCCTGCTAGCCAACGGCGGATCGAACCTGCGTCAGAAGGATCCGCTCAGGCTGAAACGAAGCGGCGGTTCGAAGTCGTTCCCGTCGCTGTACGCGAAGTCCACGCGCACGACCTTGCCTTCGACGGGCTTGACCTTCAATCCCAGACCCAGACTGTACACCTCCGTATCGTACCCGGGCTTGACGCCGCCGCGCAAAGCGAATGCGTTTTGCAGCCAGAGTTCGCCGCCAATGCGATATCGCGGCTCGGAGTAATCCGTTGCATAGTGACTTTCGCCGGTCACCGTCAGGTACGTGGGGTCGCTGCCCTTTTCACCGAAGACTTCCGCCGCGAAACCGAAGTCGAACGCGACAGGCATCTGATAATTGAGTTCCCTGGATTCGATGTCTCTGCCCAGGTTCTTGAACGCCATCCCCAGGCGGAGGCTTCTGAAACCCGTATTGAACGTCGTGCCGAAATTGAAGTCCACGCCGGTCAACTTGTCCACGTCGATGGTTTCCTGGGTCCACCGTACCTGAAATCCGAACGAGAGCTTGTCTGTCAATTTCGTCGCGTAGGAGCCGCCGATGCTGAAATCGCCGATCTCCAGCATCCTGCCGGTCCCGATGGGCTGGTAGATGGTTGTCTCTTCCACGTCCGGAACCGAGAATGCCATGACGGACAACCCGACCACGCCGCGTGCCGTATTGTAGGCGAACGCGCCCGAATAAAATCGGGTATCGACGAGCCAGCGGGTGTACGAAAGGGTATACTCCATCTCCTCGATATAGGTGAGTCCGGCCGGGTTCACGAAGATGGTGCTGATGTCGTCCGCGATGGCCGTAAACGCCCCGCCCATGCCCGCGACGCGCGCCCCATGGTCCACCTTGTGCACGGAGAATACCGCCTGGCCGAGGCGCTTCTGCGTGTCGCACCGGGCGACCCCGGGAAACAGCATCGCGTATCCTGCGCTCGCCACGATTCCAATCCACAAGATCCGTTTCATAAGGTTTGTTCCTTCTCCGTTTCGATTGAGGGGTTCCACGAGAAGGCGAACCGGGATTCCCTGACTCGGCAATTCGGCCGTCTCATTTGCTGATCACGAATATTCCACGCTGGGTTCTTCCGGATGTCCCGTCCACCAGTGATTCAACCACGTAAAAGTACACGCCCGCCGATGCCGAACCCACGTTGTCGATGGTCGTCTGGCTCCACGTGGTCTCGCCCCGCCCCTGATCGTCGTGATTGACCTCGGCGATCAGGTCCCCCGCTACCGTGTATATCCGGATCTGGCACTTCCGCGGTATGTTCAGAAAGCGGATCTGACCCTTGTTCTCATACGCGTGGGCGCCGTCATCCCGGTATGGATTCGGGGTCACAATCACCTTCCTGTCCAGTTGATCGGACTGCGCCGTGGACGGAACATAGGGTGTAGAGACCTTGACGCCGTTCACCCACTGCTCCGGTGAGCTGTTGCCGCTCTCCAGGGACGGAATAGCGATGCCCGTGCCGTTCCAGTCGTTGTGTGCATCGCTGTACGTGCGGACACTGTAATCGTAAAGGAATCCCGCGATCGATTTCTTGTCGATAAATTCGTATTTGCCTCCACTATAGTGTATGTCCGACTTCACCGGGATCTCCACCATCAGCTCCCAGTCGTCGCGCTTGAAGAGAGACCGGTAGACCCGGTAGCCCAGCACGTCGTTGGCCTCGGCGCCCGAGTAGTCGGGGTTCGCCGCGTCGTCGGCCGTGTCGTCCCATACCAGTGAAATGAAGCCTTCCGTGGTCACGCCCACGTCCACCTTGACGTCGGGCGGCGCGTCGGGAAGGTCGTAGTTCCACTGAAACGCCTCTTTGGCCCTGTTGACGTGCTTGACCAGGTTGTTGAACGCCTTGTCCGTACGCATCTCCGCCTGCTTGCCCTGCTTGGCCCAACCCCAGATATTCTCCTCCACGGGCGCGGCCGCCGCCAGGACGAAGACGAATTTGGCCTTGTCGCCGGGCGCCAGGTCGTAGGGACCGTACGCGATGGATCCGTGCCACGCCCCGACCACCGGCGGATTGTCCTTGATGTCGGATTCTGCGCCGATCAGCTGGTCGTAGATTTCCCGGAAGGAATGATTGTCCTGGTCCGGTTCGTCGAAGTCGCCGCGGTTCCGGTATTCCCACCATCTCACCGTATGGGGCTGGTCTTCGATCCTGGGGGCGACGTAGCTGTTGTCTCCCTTCGTGTCGTAGGAAAACGTGCCCGGATCGTTCGAGGATGACGGCAGGTACGCGATGGGCGCGAAACCTGTGTACTGAAAGGCCGTCAACTCTCCCGGCACCCGCACCTGTGACGGCCGCCCCGCGTAACCCGGGTTCGCCGCGGACGGGTTATAGGGCTTTCCGATGTCGTCTCCGGGCGCCAGTGGATTGTCTCCGTCGTAGGCGTACCACATTTTCATGCCCAACCCCGCGGCGGGTCCGTCGTAATTGGCCGCCTCGGTGAATTTGAACCAATCGTCGTTGTCCGTCGGCCGGGTTCGCCGATACCACGCATCGTAGTTCATCCATCCGTGACCGGCCTGCGAGATGAAGAATCGGACCGAGAAGGCGAAAAACGTGTCGTTCAGCCGAAACCCTGCACCGCCGTTCAGGTCGGCCGCACCGTCCCCGTCCGAGTCCCCGGTGTTCTCGAATTCGTACTCCATGATCTGGAAGTCGTCGTAATCGGGATAACTCCAGGTATAGACCTTCTTGGTTACCGTGATCCCCCGCTTCGTCGTCCACCGCATAATGAGAAGGCTCTCGGGGAAGTTGTCTTTATCGGGATCCATATAGTGGCCGTACCGGTAATTGTGAATCTCGGTGACGTACCGGCTTTCTACAGGCGACTCGCCCGGCCACCAGTTGGCCATCGCGGGTCCCACGGGCGAATAGTTCGGGTACCCGATATTCGCCTCCGGCCCCATGGACGCATCGTAGGACATCATCCTGATGTCGTCCGTAATGGCGCGGGGCTTCGATATCGACACGTAGTATTCGCCCTCCGGGTCGTCCGGTACCCGGGTTGCGATGAACGTGCTGAAACCCGGCATCGTGGCCGTCGATTCGAACAACGCCGCGTAGGCGGGATGAAGGGAGCCCCAGCTCCGCTCTCCCCAGTAGTCCTGGAATTCCGTGGAATACTGGCGCGTCCATACGCCCGGATATTGCATGCCCATCTGGCGGTAATAGCTCAACCAGGCGTCCGGGTCTTCGGAAACACCCTGAGTCCCGTAGTTCCAGAACATATCCCACACCTTTGCACGCGTCTGGAACCTGTGGTTCTCCTGCGCCGCCGCGGGGTCAGGCACGCACAAAAGCAGCGCAACAAGCGCTGCCATTGCCTCGATCCTGGGAATCTTGCTCATGTCGAAGGTCTCCTTCGTGTCGGCATCCATGACTCCGGTATACGCCATGCCCGGCTCTGTCAGAACCGCATACGAATGCCCACGTGTGTGATACGGGGATCACCCACGTACCGGCTGCGGTCCTGGAAATCGCCAAACTGAAGATAGTTCGCGTCGCTCGGACGGGGCCTCTGCAGCCCCCACCACATATAGTCGGTCCCCGCGGACGACGCGTCCCTCTGGTTGAACAGATTGAAGACCTCCAGGAACACGTCGGCGCTGGCGCTGCCCAATTCGAAGCGTTTCTGTACGTTCAGATCCATGACGGTACGCAAAGGACCTCTCGCAATCTGGCGCGTCCCGTCGAGGACCAGATAGGTGAACTGCGATCCGGTATAGATCCGGTAGATCAGGTTGGCATTGACGCCGCCCAGAATCGTGCTGCCGCCGATCTTCGGCCCTATCCCGAAATCCTGGGGCGTGGACAGGAACATCTGGAGGCTGCCCTGGCTTCTCCGTCCCACGTCCGTACCCTCATTCGCCCTGTGTCCGTGCACGATCCACAGGCCGCGGGCGCCCTCCCGGGCCGCGTCCGAAAGCCAGTCTTCCTCCCAGGTGGGCACAATGGCGTCCCTGTTGGTTGAAAAGTCGTAGACATAGCCCCCGGCGACCCGCCGGTCCGCCTGTGCGGCTCTTATGGCTTCATTGGCTCCGTGCCCGATGATCCGGATCTGTTCATCGGTCAGGTTTACGGGACGTTCCGACCCGCCCGCGACCTCCCAGGCGAAGAAATAATTGCCGCTGGCGATATAGTTCGAGTCCGGGATCACGGTGGCGCCGTTGCTGACGGTACCGCCGCCGCCGAGACTGTAGTCGCTCCAGGCCACGTTGAGGGCGGCGCGGAACGAGAAGTGGTGGCTGAAGCCCTTCCTAAGGCTGAATTCCAGGCCGCGTGTGTCTTCGAGGCGGATGTTTGACAGGGTGCTGGAGAGACGCTGACGCAGGCGGACGCCCGCCCCGCGGAGCTCCGGATAGAGGAATACGTCCCAGCCTCCGGTTTCCTGGAAGGACGCACTCTTGTAGAACGTTGCAAGCGCGAGCGTATAGTCGGATATGAAATTCCAGTCTGCGCCCAGCTCGAAGCTGATCGTCCGCGCCGTATTGTCCCATATCGGCCTCGAGATGGACGTGGGCGCCGGACGGTAGTGGCTGGTGTATTCACTGAAACCGATGCCGGGTATCCCGTCCCCCGAACCGAACCACTGGTCGTGGAACATCTGGTAGAAACTCGGCAACTGGTAGAAATGTCCGTAGAAGAAATGCAGGCTCGACCTGTACGTAATGGGGTGCGAGATACCCAGCCGCGGGCTCCAGTTGACAATGGGCTTCATCGGGAACCTGGGCGCCGTGAGATATCGCGACATCGTCGTATACTGAAACGCCCGCAGCGCACCCATCACCGGAACGTCGGCGCCCCAGAAACGGTCGTAGCGGATGCCCGCGTTCACGATGAAGCCCTCGAACTCCATCTTGTCCTGCACGTAGGCCGCGAACTGCTTCGGCGTTATCGGCTGTCCGGGCTCCGGATTGCCGATATACAGGATCTGTTTCCGCGCATCGCCGGGTGTGTTGCCTTCGCGAGTGAAATGATTGCTGTAGCCCGTAAAGTCGATCCCGACCTTCGAAAAGTGCGTTTTCGTAAGCTGGCTCGACAGGTCGAATTTGATCGCGCTCCGGGTCTGCTGTCCGAAAGTATACGCGCGCACGCTTCCCCGGCCCGTGTAGAACCAGCCGTCCGCATCCGTTCCGATGTCCGCCGTCGTATTTGAGACGCCGCTGGTGTCCTGATCGCTCTGGTACCGCGAGAGCCTTAATTCGTAGAAAGTACGCGGACTGATCGTATGCGTGATCACACCGTAGAGGACGCTCTCGGTGTTGATCGTCTCCCCCGCAGGCGACCCTTCGGGAAGGAAAATGTCGCGGCCCGGGCCCCTCAGCACGTTGCTGACGGAAGGGGTCGTCCCGCCCAGCGCTCCGTTATTGAAGGACTTCCAGCGGTCGTAAAGCCAGCCGATCTGCATCTTGACGTTGTCGTGCGCCCGGATGGTCAGCTTCGCCGTGTTCCGGGTATTGAACGGCCGCACGGACCACGCACCCGGAAATCTGGCGGCATCCCGCCGGTTCCGCGAGCTCACGAAAAAGGACGTTTCCGGGAGAAGCGGTCCGCCGAGATAGGCGTCGAAATAGTGACCCCGCTGGTCCGTGTAGTTCGTCCGCTGGTGCACGAGCGCGCCGGTCTCCGGATCCACTTCCGACGTCCACGCGGGATCGTTCCATCGCATGTGCCCGCGGTGTTCGGGCGCATCGTAGACGTTGGCGCCCCAGTGCTTCTTGCCGCCCGGCGTCAGCCGATACTCGGCCTCGCCATGGTATCTGGATCCGCCGTCCCGCGTGACCATCTGAATCACCCCGGCCTGTGCGTTTCCGTATTCGGCGTTCATCCCGCCCGTAATCACGGAAACCTCCTGCAGCGCCTTCACGTTGGCGCCCCACCACTGCCTGCCCGAGGACGTGGGGCCCGCGCGTCCGTCCTGGTTCTGCAGGCGGACGCCGTCAACGTAAATCAGGTTGTCTTCCACCTGCCCGCCGCGGATCACCCCGCTGCCGTCCACGGCCACGCCCGCTTCCAGCGCGACGAACTCCGAAGCGTCTCTAAGGATCGGAGTACGCGCGATATCCTGGGCGGTCACCACGTAGCGACTCTCCGTCTTATCGGGCTCCACGGGAGGGGCTTCAGCGACCACGACCATTTCCTCAAGCTCCAGTTCCGTCTCGCGAAGCTGAAAGTTCACCGTCGTGGTGAAGTCGGACCGCACCTGGATTTTTTCCTGGGTTACCGGATGGTACCCAACCATGGACGCCGTCATCTTGTATACGGCAGGATCGACGGAGATAATCACGTAGAATCCTTCGGCATCCGTGGAAGCGCCCATCCGTGTTCCTTCGATGACGACGCTGGCGCCAGGCAGCGCTTCGCCGTTCTCGTCGGTCACTTTTCCAACGATCTTCCCCGTCGTACCGGCCAATGCCGCGCCTGCCATCGCGAGAACCGCAATAAGCACGAACGCAGCGGTGAGATCGGTCTTCCGTCCATACATAGCCCGTATCCTCCATGCGCATTAACAGTTCAGATACGACGATTCGGAGCCAGGACAGGAATCGGGTGGAATTGCACCCGAAAATCCGGCAACCGCATTGGTGTACCGCAGGTGCGACGTTCCATCGTCTTCATGCCCTTTCGGACGACTTCTAATAACGGAATTTACCACCACTAATTATGTATTCCCGTTATGGCATTGTCAAGGGTTAATTGTCTTTTTTTTCAAGAGCAGCGCGACAGCGCTGTCCACCAGCGCTTCGCCCCCGCCCGGACCCATCGGCGTGAACGCGGTCTCGTATCCTCCCAGGTTGAAATCTTCCCTTTCGGCGATGTAGCTGATGGCGCCAAACTCGTTCGCCAGCGCGGCAATCATCAGCCTGCCGGATCCGGACCTGGCGCGGATTTCCGTGCCGAGGGACACAAACGGCTCTCCCGGTAGACCCAGAACAACCGCCTCGCCGGCACCCAGCGCCTGTACCTCAGTGAGGTGACGGGACTCCGGCGCATCTCGCTGCCATTCGGCCAGAAGGACGTCGTCCACGCGGTCGTACCCCTTCTTCAGCGGCATCGCCACTTCCCGCCGGCGGGCCCATACCTCCGGAGACTCGTCCCAGCCCGTTATTCCGCGGATCGCCGTCATCGACCCATCCGCCACCCGCCCGCCCAGACGCGCCAGTTCCCGCTCGAATCCCCGTTCCCTTCTTGCAAGGCTCGCGTCGGCATCCTCGTCGGGCCGCGTCTTCCAGACCGCTTCGATATCGACGTTCCAGATTGTGGTAACGTCGCCCTCGGGGCCGGACGTGTAGAGAATGACCGGCGGCCCGCTCCCTCCCCCCGCCCACGCGTCCGCCACCTGTCCGGCCGCCGCGCCCGCGATCTCGGCGGAGATGCCCGATCCGCAGAATATCCAGGGGTGTGTGCCGTAGTTGATCACCGCGGCGAGCGGTGCTTTCGTCCCCCGCTCCCGCACTGCGAATACGCGAACCAGTGGATCGATCCGGGTACGCGAAATCACCCGAACACCCGCGACGGGGTCCCGTCTCGGGTCTCCCCAGCTCCCGTCCGACATCAATACGCGCCTCGAACTGGCCACGCCATCGACCCGGGCCGCCCCGAATCCCATCGAGGCCGGACGCAGTGCGTTACAGGCCTCATCCACGACCTCGATCGCCTGCCCGACAAACCACGCTTTCCACGCCAGGTCCGTCTCGCCCACCCAACTGGCCGAGGACGAGACGGTTGTGACCTCACCCATGGCGGCCGGCGCCGATCCGTCCCTCCCGATGGTGAGGCGGGCCATATCCTCAGGACTGTACGTCGTGGCGACCGGACAGAACGCCGGCCCGGAGTGCGTGTGTGTCGCGCAGACCATGATCTCCCCGGGCTCCAGCCCGGTCCGCTTTGCGGCGCCCCGGCGAATCTGCTCCGTGGCAACGGCGTCCACGCCCGAGAGATCGACGGCAACCAGGGCCCAGGCCCGATTTCCGTTGCGCAGAACCAGCGCCTTTGCATAGAGATCGTCGTGCACGTAGCGCGACCTGATGTCCCCGGATGCCCGCGGGTTCCAACCGGACATCGACACCCCCACCGGGGGCGTGATCACCCGTTGGGCGGCGCCGGCGTACAATATCGCCTTCTCCATTTCAGCCTATCCCGTCTGCAAAAAGGGACCTCCCGGCAATGCCTCCCTCCGGGACTCAACCGGACTTCACGAAGAGCTTCCGCTCGAGCCGGCAGAGGCACTCGGTCCCATCGTCGTGCATGGCGAACGTGTCTTCGCACTTGAAATGTCCGATGCCGGGGAATTTCACCTTGTACTCCAGCGTAAACGCATGGCCGGGAAGGATTTCACCTTCCGGATCGGGAGAAATCAACGGATAGCTATACAGGATCCAGCCGATCCCGTGGGAGTGAAAACCCACGTTCACGCCGGCCGGATCGCCCAGCAAATCGAACAGGACTTCCTTCGAAAGGCTGTCCACTTCTGCGCAGGAGATACCCGGTTTCAGGTGATCGAAGACGACCTGCGCCGTTCTTGCGCAGGCCAGACTGCACCGCTCCACTTCCGGAGGGACCGCCATGCCGAAGTAGAAATTCCGCCCGATATCCGAAATCAGTCCCTTGTGGATCGACGACACGTCGATGTGAATGAGCGTCTCCGCCTGCAGGGGCGGGCTTTTCAATTCCCCGCCGGTAAAGTGGAAGTCCTTGAAATGGACCGAAAAGAAGTGTCCGAATCGCTCCGTATAGAGTCCCCCGGTGGTCTTTACGTATTCGTCCATCAGGTCCTCGGGGGTCACGCCGCTCGAGAGCCTGTCGAATACCCGCATCATCCCCTTTTCGGTGATCCGGCAGGACGTCCGCAACCGTTCCAGCTCCGCCTCGGACTTGAACTCCTGGAGCCTGAAGAGCACGTCCCGGCACTCCGTCCAGCAAATCTCGGGAGCGAGGCCGTCAAGGGCGGCGACCAGTCCGTGGGGAAGGGTCCCGCGTTCTATACCCACCCGTCCCGATCTGATGCCCTTTTCCTGGAGAATCCGGACGATGAGCTCGGCCTGCCGCTCATACGGCGCCGCCGACATGCCGGGCCGGATGTCCGGAATCCAGATACTCTGCGCCTTGAAATCAGGGAAATCCATCTGTGCCGACGCCGTGGCGAAGGCCAGGTCCGGACGATCGCGAATATACCCGGCTATCGGCAGGATATATTGTCCCGGCATATCGGAAAAGTGGAGCCGCTCGTACCAGGGCAACGTCGTAAAATAGCAGAAGGAGGAGGGGCGGCAGAAAAGCATCGCCTCCATGCCGGCCGCGTTCAGAAGACGATCGAATCGCGCAAACGAAAAAAACGGTTGCATCCGGGACTTCACTCCAATCGGACGTCTGGTCCCCACGGGGGATCAATCCGCCCCCCGACGGCGTCCATCGTATTCATCGCGCATTCCCCGCGCGTTCAAAACAGAAGACCCGCCCGTCGAACGTCCCCAAAACCAGCCCTCCCTCCACCGTGCAGGGCGGCGCTGTTATCGGGGAACCGAAGGAGACCGTGCCCCGGCACTCGCCGGACTCGGGGTCCAGAACGTGGAGAGACCCGTCGCATCCGCAAACGATAAGAGAGCCCTCGAACCTCGCCGGCGCCGCAAGGATCGACCGCACGCCCCGGCGATAGGGAACCATGTCCAGGAGGTCGTCTCCCGTCTGGAACCGCCATAACAATGTGCCCTCATCAAGGTCGAAACAGAGAGCTTCGCCTTCCGGCGTCGTTGCATAGATCCGGTTGTCGTCCACCAGCAGTCCCGAAGGGTACCTGGAGGGCAGGACCGGTCTCTTCCATGCGACCCTGCCCGAGTTCGTCTCGACCGCGATGAGGAATGACGCCTCCCCGGTGAAATGGTGGAGGCCGGACGAGCCGCCGCCGCTTACAAGCAGGTTTCCTGACAGGACCGGCCTTGCATAAGGAAACTCCACCTCCGCCGCGCGTTCCCAGACGACGTCCCCCGTCTCGCGGTCCAGCGCCATGAAGCCCGTCCGCTGCACCATGAGGATAAGCAGATCCCCGGAAACCAGCGGGCTGGCGTAACAGGCCCAATTGTCACTGACGTCATTCCCCGTGTGCCATCGGCGGCGACCCGACTTCAGATCGAAGGCCGCGTAATCCGCCTTGGCGCCCGCGTACACGGTCCCGTCCGCCATTACCGGAGAGGAATAGATCCAGCGTTCCGGATAGCCGGGCAGGTCCGCCTGCCACAACGGGCTGCCCGAATCCGCCTCGAGCACGTGCAGGCGACCGGCCACCGACACCGCCACGCACACGTTGCCGGAGGCTGCCACGCTGTTCTTTACCGCTGTATCCATCCTGGCATGCCAGAGCGTGTCCCCGCTCTCCGCATCCACGCAGCATATTTCCGGGCGTCCCGGCCAACCTTCGTCACGCGAAGTCAGAAACACGCGTCCTTCGGACGATACGGGCGCCGCGCGGTGCAGCCCACCGGAAAGCCGGTGCTCCCATCGCAGACGCAGCGGCCCGCCGTCGAATCCGATCTCGCGCGGGAACTCCTCCCTGGATTTTCCCGAAACTCCGGCGGCGCGGAGTACGCCAGCTCTCAGGACCGCGTCCTTCTCCCGGAAACGCACGAGGCGGTAACCCCTCGGGGAGGTATCGATCCCGCCGAAACAGACCGGCGGGGCTGCGGCAACAACCATATCGCCGTACGAAAAGACTTTGCTGGAATGCCAATGGCCGTGCAGCAAGAGGCGAACGTTGTACTGGCTCAGCGCATGCAGAAACGCAGCTGGCGGCGGCGTATGGACGACGACCACGACTTCGCGGTCCTCCGGCTGCAGCGCCAGGTCGGCCCACAGCCACCGTTCCTTCCGCTCCAGGCCCGCTGGCGAGTAATATGAATCTTCATTGGGCCAGAGCACGAAGTGGCGCCCGCCCCAATCAAGACAGTAATACGTTGGCCCAAGCAACGCTTCGTAATGCAGGGTGGACGCATTTCCCTCTTGTTTCCGCACGAGTTCATTCAGCCTGGGATTGTTCGGCACTGCCTTCATCTGCAGGAATTCTTCAACCGCAATGCCGCCCATGCGTTCCTGGTTCCCGTCGTGCCCGCCGAACAGCGGAAAGACCGGGGTGGATATCGACGCCGCCGCATCCCGAAACGCGGTCAGCTGGTCTAAAGTCCCCCAATCCGTCAGGTCTCCGCTGGCAATGATCAGGTCGGGTTCGACATCGCGTTCGAGTTGCTGCAGGGCATCCGCCAGTACGGGTCCCGAAGTGTGCGTGTCTCCTTCGGTGACGATGTGCGTATCTGTAATCTGCGCGAGCGTGAACGAACGCCCGGACCGTTCGGGAGACGGAGACAAACGAAAATCCACGCCGTCGCGCGACTCCGACCATTCCAACGTGGACCGGTAAACGCCTTCCCCTGCCGAAAAGCCATCGGGAACCGTCACAAAAACAAACCGGTGAACGGCGGGTTCCACGGCAAGTTCGTACTTGCCTTCGTCATTCGTCCGTACGATCTGCTCTCCGTTCGAAACGCAAACCCCTGCCAGTCCCCGCGCAGACGAATCGTCGATCACACGCCCTCGAACCTGAATTTCCACCTTTCGCCTCCTGTTGCCGGATGTTCCGGCGGTCTGTCATGTTTCGACGGGCTGCCAGATCTCGATCGGAATCGCGTCCGGATCGAGAATGTAGAATGCGATTGCGGCCACCTTGCCGTCTCGGACGATTTCCGTGGGCAAACTCATTGCGGGCACCCCCGCCGAAGTCAGGCGACCGTATTCGGCCTCCGCGTTTTCCACCTGCAGCGCCAGGCTGGAGGCCCCCACGTAATTGTTACGCAACTCCCGCACAATGGACGCCGGATTCTGAAACTGAACCAGACCTACGACAAAACCCATTGGCCGGTGCAGAAGCATGCCCACCCGCAATCTGACGTCCCGCATACTCAGGATCGTATCGTAAGATGCAAGCCCTTCCCGCGAGGCCTCATAGGTCACTTCAAACCCGAGCAGATCCCGATAGAACCCGAGCGACCTGTCCAGGTCGCCTACCGTGTACTTGACGTGATGGACCTTCGTAAACGCCATCTGCAAGCCTCCGTTTCTCGATCATCCGGCCGGCCAGACACGGTGGTGTGTACAATACCTGTCCACCGCATCGAGATCGACCTCGACTCCCGTGCCAGGACCTGCGGGAAGCAGGACGTGGCCGTCTTCGAGATCGAAATCGTTCGTCAGCAGGTGGGACTCACGCAGCCACGGCCCCGCCTGGTCCCCGGGAAGCGTACAGTTCGGCGCGCTGGCCGACAGGTGGAGCTGCGCGGCCGTGGCGATCCCCAGATCGATCCCGCTGCCCTGCCAGACCGGCAGGTTCGCGTGCGCCGCCGCGGCTGCCTGGAAGCGCCAGTTGTACAGACCGCAGGCGCCGTCGATATTGAGGCCGCCCGCGGCGCCCGACGTCAGCACGTTCCAGAGCGACTCGGGCGGATCGACGTGCACGACTACCCGTGCCTGAATGCGTCTGCGCAATTCGGCGAATTCCTCGAGATGAAACCGGGGAAACGGATCCTCGAGGATGGCCATGTTGCCCACCCGGTCCATCTCCCGCAGCACCGAAACCGCGTCGTCCAGCCGGTAGAACCGGCCGTTGGCGTCCACCGTGACCTTACAGTCCGGCGCCGCCTGCCGGATGGCTGCCAGCCGCTCGACATTGGGGTCTTCAAGAGCCGTCTTGAGCTTAACGCCGCAAAAGCCGAGTGCTTGACCCCTCTCGACACACCTGACGGCGTGGTCGGGGGTGGTGCGCGGCATCCAGTAATCCACGGGCACGCGGTCCCGCCATGCGCCGCCCCACAAAGCGCACAGGGGCATACCGGCACGCCTGGCGGTAAGGTCGCCGAGGGCCATTTCCACGAGGGCCTGCAAAGTGTGGCGCAGCCTGTGCTGCAGATTGGCCGGATCGGCCGCGTACGGAGACGGCGGCGGCGGGCGTTGCCAATACAGCGTACCTCCGGGCCACAGGTCCAGGAAGGAAAGCCTGAAACTCGAAACCGGTCTGTTCACAAGGCCCGACAGTGCGTCCTCGGCGGACGACCGCGTGCCGGACCTCACCGCCTCCCCCCAACCTTCGAATCCTTCGTCGTCCGTAATGCAAAGTACGAACCGGTCGTCGATACCGGCGGGATTCGACCCGAATTCCGGGCTGGCGGCCCATTCCTCAAGCAGGGGCACGGTGATCTCCCAGACCCTGACCTGTGCGATGACCGGCGGAGATGCCACGGTCCGCTTCCTTCCTATGTATCGGTCTCCTGCCTGACCCGGAACGACTCCCGTTCCCCGAACACCTTGACGAAGTTCTGGCCCGACATCTGCCCCCCGTCGGCCACGATCCCCTGGCCGGTGATGAATGCGGCTCCGTCGGACGCCAGGAAGAAGATGATGTTGGCGATATCTTCAGGTTTTCCAATGCGGTTGAGCGGTATCAGCCTGAGGTAGTTCCGCACGAAGACCCGGTCGTTCAGCAGATCCCCGTGGATTGGTGTGTCTACAAAGCCCGGCAGCACCGCATTTGCGCGGATGCCGTCGCCGCCCAGCTCTACCGCCAGCGTGCGCGTGAGCGCCAGCAAAGCGGCCTTGGCGGCGTCATACGTCGCCGCGCGCGGGCTGCTCGACAGGGCGTTGCGCGAAGCCACGTTGACGATGGCCGCCCCGTCCACCCGTTTCATCCCAGGGACAAACCCGCGGATCAGCGCGGACGCCCCGACGAGATTGGTGTTCAGCGAGGTTTCCCACATCTCGTCCGTCGTCTCTGTAATATCCGCGTACAGGCACACGCCCGCGTTGTTGACCAGCGCGCGCGGCGGACCGAAATCCGCGACAATCCGTTCGGCGAGCGGGGTGAGCGTGGGGATCTCGGCCAGGTCGCACGGGTAGACACGGACCTGCGGGCCCATCTTCGAACGTTTCAGCGCGTCCAGTCCCTCCTGCGAACGGTCCAGCGCCGCAACGACGAATCCCTCGTCGAGGAAGCGTTCCACCGTGGCCTTTCCGATGCCGCTGGCGGCGCCGGTCACGACGGCCAGCGGGTCGGACGAACATCCGGACATTCAGAAATCCCTAAAGGCGGTGAGACGGGAGAGGGTAGACGGTAGAAAAAATCCTTGCCCGAATCGCTCTTCCTCAATGCCTCTGGTCTGAGCTGAAACCTCACGGGGCAGGCAATCTCTCCCGTCTTACGTCTTACGGCTTTTTGAAAAGGACGAATAGAAAATGAGAGTTGGTGGAAGAGATAAAGCCGTTGTCTCCCAAGAGGTTAGTTTCAAAGGGTGTCTATACGCCAACAAGCGCCCTGGCCAGGTCGGCGAGCGAAGGCAATGGACCGCACCTGCGCTCCGCCTCATCGAATTACAGGTCGTTCCCGGGCGGAATCCGGACGTCCGATCAATCGAGTGCGTGTCGCCGAAACCGGTCGAGAGAAGGGGGTCCCTCGTTCAGCCACATCACTCGTTCGCGGCACACCAGAATCACGCCGAAATTCGTCGTCATGTTGTTTTCGTTATTCTGCGGTCGCTGGCAAAGGCCCCCGGGATTGTGTTCATCCATCAGGACCTCCCGCATTTCCTGAAGCGTAAGCGTTCTGCCGCCGTTTCCGAAACGGCCGTAAAGGTGTGCGACCCGGTTCAGGGAATTCTGGAAATACCGTGTGCTGATGAACCCGGGATCCCATTGCCACGATACGGTCTGCATCTCCTCGCTGAAATAGTGATTCGTCGAGAAGACGACCCCGCGCTCCGGCTCGCGCACACCGTTCATCGCGCAGGCGTTCTCCGTGGCGGCCGCGTTGCCCTCCGCGTCGGCCAATACAATATTGATGCCTTTGCCCGTCAGCGTCATCTGCCTGAGCAGATCGACGGCCTCCACGACGTTCGCGCATCGCTGTAACACAAGGCGGGGCGCGATGTGCTGGGGCACGCCGGACCCGTCCTGTCCCTTCATCGTGGGATGACCCGAATTCGTACCCATGCACAGCCCTTTGCCGTTCACCCCGCATTCAGTCCACACCGTGCCGATCTGGTTCACGCACAATACGTCGTACCCCTCTTCCGGGCGTATCGTCAGAATCGTCAAACCTCCCAGGCGATCAGAATCCGGGCGAAAACTCCCGTCGTCGGTCTTTCCGAGGATGGGCCCGACGTCGCTGGCGGCGAATGCCACGCTGCTGCACCCGAGGTTGTCCGCCAGCGCCGGTCCGACGGCGTTGTAGGTGCTCTTGAAGAACGCGTCGCCGTCCGTAATGTCCGCACCGTGCGCAATGCCGCGAATCTCCTCCACGATCTCGGGGAATTCCGCCTCGAGTTGCCCGCGCATCGCCTCCACCAGGGCAACCTGCCGGTTTCGCACTTCGCGGTTCCCCGACAGCCGGGCGAGTGTTTCCCGAATCTCCGCCCTGAACCGGCGTCCGATCTGTTCCCCGCGTCGAAACGGCGTGCCCCCGATCTCAAATTCCGGAATCATCGCTTTCTCCCACGTCTACAGGGTACGCGGATCACTCGATTCCAGTTCCCGCCGGGGCAGGTCCGCCGCTTCGCGAATCCTGTGTGCGCCTTCGAAGAGCCGTTTGATCCGCCGCACGGTATTGCGCCGGCCTTCGTCATCGCGGACCTCCACGAAGAGGGGACCCCGTGTGATCTGGTGTGTGGACCACGCCCAGAGAAAACCTGCGAAGGAGATCCTGCTGCCGAACAGATCGGAAATCTCGTGATGGTTCGTAAGCCCGCCCTTTACCGGATCCGTATCCACCTGGTGAATGTGATATCCCAGAATTCGCCGCCCCAGGCAGGCATACCAGTCGCCCAGGGGCTGCAGATTATCCAGATCGCCCCCGTTGTTCCTCGCGTGTCCTACGTCCAGCAGTGCGCCGACCTTCGCTCCAGGCACATCGGTCACTGCACGCGCCGCGGCGTCGATCCATCGCAGATATTCGTCGATCCGCGTGGCGAATTCCCGCTCCGGCGAGTCTGCCGGCGTATTGCCCGGATTGTGGATGTTCTCGATTGCGATCCCCACCCCCGAGCGCGCCGGCTCCGTGAAGAGGGTTGCGAAAGTCTCGGCAAAAGACAGGAAACACGCTGTCGGCACGGGCCGGCCCTCCCGCACGCGCTCCATCGCGCGTGCGCTCGCCCTGGGCACGTGGACCGTCAGGTTGTCCACGCCCGCGTGCATCGCGCGTTCCACGTGCGTCCGTACCGTTTCGCCTCCGTCGATGCGTCCGGTCCCCGGGTTCCACTTCAGGTCGGGCAGATGGTAGGAGAGATGCAGGGGACCCTGGTCGCGAAGCGCGCGGAGCGCGCCCGAGAGTGCGCGTTGTGAAAAATCAGTCGCCGACGGCCGGATTTCCAGACAGGACAGGCCGAATTCCAGGGTCTCTCGCGCGGCGTTCACCGGGTCGCCCTGTATCGACCAGCCTACGGGAAGCAAGCCGTCGGGAAGGTCCGAGGGAAGCAACCGGATCGCCGGCGACCAGGGGATGAATACCTCCGTCCATTCCCCCTCTTTCGCACTCTCGAAGCGACTGATTCCAGGAAGATCTCCAATCGCTTTATCGGGATCCAGTCCGCGGACGACGGCCTCCGCGAAGCCGTTTCTACGGCGGGTCCGGTGAACGTGACTGTGCCCGGCGACCAGAAGTTCGACGCCATTTTCCGTGAGCCAGCCTGAGAGCCACCGCCGACCCTCCGCGTCCATCCTGTCCAGCGGATAGTGGGTAACGACCAGCCGCCGGGCCGCATGGTTGGAACGGAGGTTCCTGTTCAGCCACGAGCGTTCGTCGTCCGGAAGGGTTCCGGTCGACGTGTCGGGCAGAAGAACCAGCAGGTCGCCGAACACGGCCGCCCGCCGTCCGGGCGCCGCCAGGGTTTCGAACACGGACATCGCGTGCCAACCCCGCCGGTCCGCGTTTCCCGGGGTGAAGAGTACCGGAACCTCCACCCGGTCCAGCGCCTCCACGCAACGTCTGGCCGAAACGGCCGTTGCAAAGGTCGTGACGTCCCCGGCCACGGCCAGAAAATCCGGCCTCTCCAGATTCACCCGGTCGACGGCCCACTGCAGCGCATGGTGGGCCGCCGTATCCGGGTGGTCCGAAAGATGGAGATCGGCCAGAAGGATGAAGCGATGAACGCTCTTCGTCATATCCGGTTCAATTCGATCCGGGTTTCCGCACGGACACTGGAGATCAGTTGGCGTAGCTGTGGCGGCCCGGATTCCCCCGCGCCAGGTAGAGACGGAGCCCGTCCCAGTCGAAGCCGGAGGGAGAACGGAACGTGCGGTCGATTTCGGCGCGCGTGGAGATGTATTTCAAGGTGATCCCGCAGCGCCGCCTGGACGACGTGTTGGGATTGGACCCATGCAGGATCCAGGGATCGTGAACGGAATACTCACCGGCCCGCAGCTCCACGTCCGCGGCCCCTGAATGGTCGAGATTTTCCAGTGACATCGGGAGTGTGGTGCCGGAGTCGAGATCCACTTTGTGCAGCAGAACGGCCTGCTGCCTGTGGGTGCCGGGAAGCACCCGCATGCAGCCGTTCTCAACGTCGGAGTCGTCCACCGCCAGCCAGAGCGTGAACGTATCCATCGGCTCGATGGGAAAAAACGCGGCATCCTGATGCCAGTCTACCGCCAGGCCGTCGTCCGGGCGTTTGCTGATCACGTAGGACGTGAACAGCGCGACGTCCGGACCCACGATCTGCGCAGCCACGTCGATGAGACGATCGTCCAGGAACAGATCGCGAAGGTACCCGTTTTCGTAGTGGAGCGACGGCATGTTCTCGGGCCTTCGATCACGGGGCAGATTCTCGATGATGGATTCCAGTACTGTCCGCAGCCTTGCGAGTTCGTCGTCACTGAGAATCCGGCCGCCCACGGCAAAGCCATCGGCGCGGTACTGTTCGAGCTGGGCGCCAGTCAGCGGCATGGCGTTTCCTTTCCGGGTATTCGTTCCGCACCTGATCCTGAATCCCGCTGATTCCTATTCCTGCGCGGCCGGCGGGTTCAATCCCTGAAGATGCCTGCCGAGGAGCCTTTCGTAGATGTCCACGAAATCCGTCCGGCCGTTGTGCAGGTTATAAAAATAGCACATCGGGTTCGGGTTGATTTCGATCACCTGGAATCCCGCCGCCGACTGAATGACGTCGATCGCGTAGAACCCCAGACCGATCACTCCCGATACGGCCGTCGCCAGTTCCGACAGCCCTTCGACCAGTTCCGGCGCCTCCACACGCTTCGCAGACCCCGTTGCCCCGTGAAGCGGGTTCAGGTCGCCGTCCGAAGAACCGCCGGCTTTCTCGTAAGCCAGCAGCACTTCATCCCTGGCGGCGAGGATCCGATACTCGGGACCGGCGGTATAGGCCTGGACCAGGACCAGATTATCCAGAAATCCGCTGTTTTCGAACAACGTCTGCAGGCGATTCTTCAGTGCGCGCCGGTCTCGCTCCAGGAATACCCCCTGCGCCAGCGACCCGAGGTTTCGTTTGACGACCACCGGATAGGAAAGCCGGCGTTCAACGTCCTCGACGACGGCATCGACGGACGCATGGGTCCGGTAACGCGAAAACCGTTCGTCCGCGAACGGATTGAATGCCACGATCGTATCGGGAACCGGAAGGCCGGCCCGCGTGAACAGTTCGTATTGATATGCCTTGTCTTCCGCCAGACGGGCCGCCACGTAGTCGTTGAACGGGTGCCTGTTGCGCAGAAAATAGACGGGCCCGCCGTCCGGCGGCCGGATGCAGACCAGATTTCCGTCTTCGGAAGCCGGTTCCAGCCGGAGGCCCAGGTTGCCGCAGGCGTTCGCGAGGCACGTCAGACTCTCCCGGTGAAGATCTTCCCCGAATCCGTCCCGCTCGCACGGAAGCCCGAGCGATTCCCGCGCCTTTCCGACCAGGTGCAACGATCCCATGATACAGACGGGATCCCCTTCCCGCAACCCCGCGCGCCCGAGTGCCTCAACCACGTCCGGCGCGCAGCACGCGGAAACGCCCGCGGGCAGGCTTCGCCGCAACACGTCGACGGGCAGCGACTTCGGGTGATCGGACCGTGTCAGAATCACCGTTTTCGCCAGCGGCCGAATCGCCTCGAGTATCCCTCCGGCGTCGTGGCCCGCGTTCACGCCAACCACAAACGTCCACCGCTTCGACATTCTGCCGAGGTCGTGGGCAAGGGCCGCGGCCCCCGCCGGGTTGTGAGCGCCGTCCAGAACGACCCGGGGCGACTGTTGCGCCACCTCGAATCTCCCCGGTAACTCGAGTCCGCTCAGGGCTTCCCTGATACGGGGTTTCGTAAGTTCATCTCCCAACAAATAGCGCCCGACGGCAAGCGCCAGCCGGGCGTTGTTCCGGAATACGGATCCCCGATCGGGCATCTTCGCAATTGCCAATGTCTCCGATATGTCCGCCCAGCCTCCGCCCGTCCCGTCGCACACGACCCGAAGATCCACGCCCCGTTTACGACACTCCCGCCGCAACAGCGAGAGCACTTCGGGCTTCTGCGCGGCGGAGGTGAAGAGCGGCCTCCCGGGACGGGAGATTTCGAGCTTGTCGAGCGCGATCTCCTCCACCGTATTGCCCAGCACTTCGGTGTGGTCCAGATCGATCGACGTGAGCACCGCCACACCGGCATCCCACGCATTGGTTGCGTCATATCGGCCGCCCAGCCCCACCTCGAACACACCGAATTCGACTCGGGCCCGTGCGAACATGGACGCCGCCAGCGCCGTCAACGCCTCGAACCTGGTGAATGAACCGTACCCCTCCGCTTCGAATCCGCGCGTCCGGTCGTAGAGGTCCGCGATCCCCTTCGCCCAGTCATCCTTTTCCAGAATCCTGCCGTCGATCCGGATGCGTTCGCGGATGGTGTGCAGGTGCGGCGACGTGTAGATACCGGTATGGCGTCCGCATGCATGCAGCAGGGAGGCCAGGACGCCGGCCACCGTTCCCTTCCCGTTCGTCCCGCCGACAATGACCGACGCGAAGTCCTTCTGTGGATTCCCCATCCGCCGCAAGAGGGCCCGCATCCGCGGCAGGTAATGGTCCGGCGTGCCCGCCGCCGTCCCGTCCCGCTCCCAGTCCTGCAGCGTATTCAGGAAGCGTTTACCCCGAGAGTAGTCCATTCAGACCGCGTTCCCGTCATTGACGTCGGGTATGATTTCAATCTCAGCCTTCAGGGTCATCCTGCGTCGTCTCCCTTGCCCCATCCCGTGTCGGTTCGATAACATAAAAAAACCCACCTGGAAACAAAAGGTGAGTTTTTTCGGTCTGGAATCCTCTGACGGTCTGACCCGAACCTCCTACGGGGATCCGACAGGGGACATCTGATGGCCGCGTCCGGACCCTATGCGGCTTTGTTCACGCGGCCGAGCTTTATGCACTTCGTACAGACCTTGATTCTTCTTGTGGTCCCGTCCACCTGCGCGCGCACCCGTCTCAGGTTCGGATTGAATCGCCGCTTCTTTCTGTTGTTGGCGTGGCTGACGTGATTGCCGACCATCGGCCCCTTCCCGCAAATGTCACATCTGGCTGCCATAATCGATGCCTCCGTGAGATCCAAAATTGAACCGGTCGAATTATCTTTTGAATGAATAGACTGCCCCGCTTTGGCGGGCGGAAACGCTTCCCGATTGTGCGCGACCGTTCGGCGACGCACCGCATTTTTCCGGTTAAATATATCCATAAGGCGTCACTTGTCAAGAAAGAACCCGAAATCGGACCCTCTCCTCCACGGGCACGGAGTCCCTCCTTTCACCCCATCGTAAATCGAGCCGGCTCGTCGGTACGCACATCCGGGCGGCCGGTCACCTCGGACGCAGACGCCGGGTTTCGAAACGAACGAACCACAGTTCGGTGTCGGGAAGGGTCCCGCTGCTGAATACCGCGCACGGTTGGCCGGGTATCAGGCTCCCGCTGGCCGGTGTGATGCCGTACAGGAAGAAGGGTCTCCACAGTCCGAATTTCTCGAAACTGCGCAGTGCGACCGTGGACCACTTCCGCCCACGATCTTCGCCGCGGTAAAGACGTATCGCCGGCCCCGACGTACTCGTCATCCACAGCCGGTCCGACTCCCGGGGGTCTTCGAAGACCGCGGCGATTCCCGCCCCCCCTTCCGTTACCGCGTCCCACCGGCGGGCGCCGGGGTCCCGCCGGTAGACAAGCAGCCGGTTCCTGTCCCCATGGTGGCGGCGCGTCGCGGTGACGAACAACGCGCCGTCGTCCGTCCGCCGCATCGCCTGCGCAAAGGCCATGTTCTGCTTCCAGGGATTAACCTCGGCGACGACTTCCGCAACGGCGGACGCGGGATCTCCATACGGTATATAGAGATAGTTGATCCGGTTGTAGTATGAACTGCGGTAGGCATTGTTGCTCACCACGAGATGGAAACCGTCGCCATCCGGTACGATCAGCGGGTACAACCACGTCGTCCATGGCTCCGTCGACCGCTGCTCTTCAGCCAGGACGAACGGACCGGACCACAGACCGGTATCCAGGTCGACCCACGCGATCCGGAAGGAATACGAACCAGGACTGCCAATGTATCCGAGGACAAGCCTGTCCCCGTCCATCGCAGCCCCGATATATCCGGCGCGGTCCAGCCCGCCCGGCAGAGCGACCTCCCCGAATCCGCGCGGATCGCCGCGCCGGCGCTGATGCAGAATCCGGGGGCCGTCGTCGCGGCGCGCGTGGACGAGGACGAGGCGCCGCCGGGCGTCCAGCAGGACCATACCCGGTTGATGGTGGAGACCCTCCCATTCGAAGAAGACCTCCCATCCGTCTGCACTGCTGCGGTAGACAACGCCTCTGGCGGCGTCCTGGCTCGGTCCCCAGCGGCCGACGGTATAATAGTGGTCGCCGTCGAAGACCAGCTTGGGCGCGTTGTAACCCCAGAAAGGACTGACCGACGCCTTTCCGCTGTCGATTCGTGTCAGCTCGAAGCCGATTTCCGTCCCGTGAGCGTGGAGGGGCTTTCCTTCCGCAAACAGGAAAAACCAGGGAGCAACGACCCATCGGAGGATCTGAATTCTCATACGTGTTTCGCGGTTATGAACCCATCTTCCGCTTGACAAAATTCGACGCATCGACGATTTTTTCCGTAAGCTTCGTGGCCAACTCGGACGGAAGCGATGGAATCCGTTTGTCACCCTCTGTGCCGGAGTCGTCCAAATGCCGTCTGTAAACCTCATTACGCTTGGATGCCCGAAGAATACCGTCGACTCGGAACGAATGCACCGGCTGCTGGAATCCAACGACTACGTGGTGGCCGACGAACCCGATGAGGCGGACATCATCGTTGTGAACACGTGCGGCTTCATCGAGCCGGCCAAAGACGAATCCATCGCTACGGCCCTCGAGGCCGCCGACTACAAGGAAACCGGCAATTGCAAGGGTCTGATACTCACGGGGTGTCTGGCTGAACGCTACCGGCACGAACTCGAAGCGGAAATCCCCGAGGCCGACATGGTCGTCGGTCTGGCCGGAGAACGCGAGATCGTCTCCCATTGCGACCGGCTGTTGGGCATCTCGCGTCCCAGGGTCTACCGCGATGAGGGCGCCAGGCATCTTCTCACGCCCCGTCACTGGGCTTACATGCGCATCTCGGACGGCTGCGACCGGACCTGCGCCTTCTGCGCCATCCCCGGCATACGTGGCGTGAACCGCAGCGAATCCATCGAGGTTCTGGTGGCCGAAGCCTGGCGTATGGCCGCAGGCGGCGTGAAGGAAATCGCGCTGATCGCCCAGGATACCATGCGATACGGCGCGGACCTCTATGGCAGCCCGCGCCTGATGGACCTCCTGCGCGAACTCGTCCGCGTCGACGGCCTCGAATGGATCCGCCTGCTCTACACGTACCCCACCGGCTGGCGCGACGACCTGATCGACATCCTGGCGCAAGAGGAAAAGCTGTGCGCGTACGTGGACATGCCCATCCAGCACGCCTCCGATGCCATGCTCAAGGCGATGAATCGCGGCGCGACCGTGAAGAACACCCGCGCGTTGATTCGAAAACTGCGAGACCGGGTGCCCGACCTGACCCTCCGTTCCTCCGTCATCGCCGGTTTTCCCGGCGAGAGAGAGGAACACGTCCGGGAACTCCTGGAATTCGTCGAGGAAATCCGTTTCAACCGGCTGGTCGGCTTCCTCTACTCGCACGAGGAAGGCACCCGGGCCGGGCGGCTCGAGGACGACGTGCCGGAAGACGAAAAACGGGAACGACTGGACCGCATCCTCAGCCTCCAGGCCGTCATCTCCTCGCAAATCACCGCCGAATGCGTGGGTCGCACGCACCGCGTACTGGTCGACCGGCACTCTGACGATCCGGCCTATGACTATGTCGGCCGAACGCGCATGGACGCTCCCGAGATCGATGGCGAGGTCTTTATTTCCGGTGAAGCGCGGATCGGCGAATTCACAGACGTGGAAATCACGGATGCGCTCGATCACGATCTCGTCGGTCGATCCACGGCGGTCCCGCAACTGCTGGATATCACCGCGCCGGGGGGGCCATGACCGTCATCGCCGCCATGGCGGACAATCGGGTGATCGGCAAAGAAAATGCCATGCCCTGGCACGTTTCCGAGGACCTCCGGCATTTCAGGAAAATCACCACCGGCGGCGTTCTGATCATGGGCCGCAAGACCTTCGAGTCGATCGGCTGCAGACCCCTGCCGGGTCGCTCCCACGTCATCGTCAGCCGCACGTTCCCGGAAACCCCGGGCGTCGACGTCTGCCGCACGTTCGAAGAGGCGCTTGAGAAAGCCGGTTCCTACGGAAAGCCCGTTTTCAGCGCGGGCGGCGCCGAGATTTACCGGCAGTCCATCTCCGTCGCGAACAGGATGGTTTTTTCCCTGATCAAGGGCGACTACGACGGCGACACCCTCTTCCCAGAGTTCGACGAGAGCGAGTGGCGCCTCACGAAGAAAGAAGAACACGTCGAGTTCACCCTGTTGGTCTACGAAAGACGGGGAGACGCAAGACGTGAGACGTGAGATGATGTGAAAACGAAAATCAGCTCACACGAAGACACAAAGACACGAAGAAAAACACAGGGTAAGACCTGAAACACCGTTCGGGCGGGCAACCACAAGGGTTGCCCCAACGAACCAAAGTGCAGATTGAATCTGAAACCCATTCAATTGCCGTCAGCGCCGCGATGTGGCATTACCCGCAGAGGCGCAGACCTCTCTTTAAGGCGGGGAGAAGGTAGACGGGAGATGTGATGCGAGTGCCTGAAGAACGGGTAGACAATAAACGGGAGAAGGTATGAGTGCCATATAGTTTTTTTTATCGTTACCATATCGGTAAAGAAACAGGCACGTTTTTTGTAGAAACACTGCGGTAAGAGTTATCCTCTACCGTCTCACGTCTCCCCTCTCACCGCTTTCAGGTTTTCATTCTTAATTCCTAATTCTTCATTCTTCCTTTTCCCGTCTACCCTCTCACCGCTTTTTACTGACCGATCGCAGCCGAAGGCTCATCCGTACAGGGTTCTTCATGAGACAATACCTCGATCAGCTGAAATATATCCTGGAACACGGCGTCACGAAAGAAGACCGGACCGGCGTCGGCACGATCTCCTGTTTCGGCCTGCACGCGCGGTACGATATGAAAGACGGATTCCCCGCCGTCACCACGAAAAAGCTCGTGTGGAAATCGATGCTCTCCGAGCTTCTCTGGTTCATTTCGGGATCCGACAATATCAACGACCTCAAGAAGATTTATCCCTACAACAGACTCTGGGACGGCAACTATCAGGACTATCTCCGGAGACTCGGCCTGCGCGAAAACAACGGCTCGATGGGACGCATCTACGGCGTCCAGTGGCGGGAGTGGCGCGGGGCGGAACGGACCGTGGACCAGCTGCGGGAGGCCATCGACCTGATCCGCGACAACCCCGATTCAAGGCGCATGATCGTAAACGCATGGAATGCCGCCGAAGTCGCGCCCGACGACGTCGCCCTTCCTCCCTGCCACTCCTTCTTCCAGTTCTACGTTGCGGAAGGCAGACTTTCCATGTTGATGTACCAGAGGTCTTGCGACATGTTTCTGGGGGTGCCGCTCAACATCGCCTCCTATTCACTCCTGTTGCATATGGTGGCCGGAATCACCCGTCTCGAACCCGGCGAATTCATCCACACGCTGGCCGATGCCCACATCTATCTGAATCACCTGGACGCGGTCCGGGAACAGTTGTCGCGCGACCCGTATCCGCTCCCGCGCCTGCATATAGAGGACCGCGGCCAGAACGCCATCGACGACTTCGTGTACGACGACTTCAGGCTAATCAACTACCGCTGCCACGCGGCTGTCAAGGCCAAAATGGCGGTGTGAACTCGAGCCCGGAGTCGAGCTCACCCAAACGTCAGTATCCCCTTTACCGAGGAAGGTCGCCATGCCGGATCCCGCAATCCCCTGGCGTCCCAGGGTCATTCTGCCCGGACGCAGCTTCCGCCTGCCCGTTCAGGCGCAGGACGAAAACGTCACACTCTCGGCGGATCATTTCGAGACGACCGCCACGAGGTGGTCCGATCGGGACGGCGCCGTCTACCACTATCTTCGGTCTCCAGGCCGGGCCGGCGATTATGCGGTCCGCGCAACGCGCGGCGGCAGGTCCGCGGAAACGACCATCCGCGTGCGCACTCTGGACGATCTGCGCCGGCCGCACGTCTACAACGGCGCGTGGTGGCCCCGCCGCTGGCCTCTGGAGAAGAATTACCGGCCGACAAAGACGCGGCAGACCCTGCAGGACGAACCCGTATCGGGCCGTGTTGACGAGCAGACCGTCGCGTGGTTGTCCTCACAGTCGGATCAGGTTCTGTGGGCGCAGCTTCCCGGCGCGGAACTGCCTAAAGCCCACTTCGCCAACTGCCACCAGGGCTGCCCGAACTGCGGCACCGCAATTTTCAAATACAGCGGTTTCTATCCCTGGGTGCGCAATCACCATCCGTGCGACTTCAAATCCGTTTGTCCCAACTGCGGCTCGGTCTATCCGAGCAACGACCTGGCGGACGAAGACTACATCTCGGGCGAATATCCCGATGACGGGTACGGCTGTTTCGACGCCGAAGGCCACATCTTCCTCTTCGCCGCCACCTATCACCGGGACCAATGCCGCAGCTTCAATTCGGGAATCGCCGCGATGACGAACGCGCTCCGCGCGGGCGGGTTCGACGACGGCCGCGCGAGGCAACTCGGTCTGCTTCTGCTTCGTTATGCGGAGGAAGAGCTCTACGTGGCATCCGTACCCCAGTTCCGTTACGGCCCGTCGAAGGGCGTGGAAGAACCCTGGGACTGGGGCCAGCCGGACTGGGCGGACGAGTCCGACCCCGTCCAGGCGCTACGGGCCAAGGGAAGCATCCGTTACAGCATCGACACGCCGTATCTGATCGAATGCCTGGCGCTGGCCTACGATACGGTCTGGCCGCTGATGAGGGAGGACCGGGAACTCGTTGAACGGGCGCAGTCCATGGGCCTTTCCGTGCAGACCCCCGCCGACGCCTGTCAAATGACGGAAGAGATGCTGGCCGCACTGCTCCAGGTCACGCTGGACAGGGGCGCGTCCAGCAACCTGCCGAGGGAAAGCCAGGGGGCGCTCATTGTCCTGCGCTGCCTGGACCGCCCCGACGCGCGGGACGTGATGGATTGGGTCTATGACGAAGGGCCGGACACGCTGCGGGTGTTCACGACGAACGACTTCTTCCCTGACGGCACGCCCCAGGAGGCCACCGGAGGCTATAACGCCATCCACAGCGACGGGTTGTTCGATCTGGAACATCACCTCCGGGAACTGCGCGCGGGACAACCGGATGCCTACCCCGAGTCCGCCTACCCCTCGCTCTTCGAAGATGGGAGGGCCGCACACGTGCCGCGCGCACTGCACGAAATCACGATGTGCGGCAAGTCCTATTTCCAGTTTGGCGACGGGTCCGCTCCGGGTTCGGCGGGCTTCAAGGGAGAGGGCACCATCCGTCTTGAAAACGACCTCTTTCATCCGCCGATGGACCCGAGTCTTCTCCATCGAGCCGCGGCTTTCACGGATGATCCGCTGGTGCGTGAAATTCAGTCGGCCGTAGAAGACAGACGACACCGGGCGCTCGGCCCCACGATCCACGACGGGGTCGGAATAGCGATCCTCCGCACACACGAAGCCCCCGAACGAGCCGCGGCCGGCATCGTGTACGGGGATACGCTCCACCACCGCCACCGGGACCTTCTGGACGTGCAGTTGTTCGCATTCGAGCGCCCGTTTCTGACGGATCTGGGTTACCCCCAGTCCTGGGCCAGCATGTCTCCATGGGAATCCCATTGGGCTACCCACAACACGGTCTGGTCCGACCTGCCCCCGGGCGAACCCGTCAGCGCCGGCCGGGGGCGCCTGGTGCGCAGTCTCTTTGCGGACGGCGTCCAGGTGCTGGACGTCGAGGCGCATCGGTGGGCACACGACGAGTCGCGGGGATGGCGCAGGCTCGGTGTCGCCTTCCGCCGCCTCATCGCCCTCGTGGGGACCGACGGCGACGGCGTCGCGCTCGTCGATCTTTCCAGGATCGCGGGAGGCACGAACCACTGGCGCACCTGCCGGGGGCTCGAAGGCGCGTTCCGATCGGACAACGCGGGACTTCTGCCGCAAACCGGAACCGTCGCCGGACCTCATATCGAACGCGGGGAGACCGGCGACCTGCCGCACCCCGACCACACCGCTCTGGCGTACATGGACGACGTCGCGACCGGCCATGCGCCGCCGGCCTTCAGCGGGACCTGGCAATCGCAGGTCGAGCCCGCGGCCCGCCTGGATCTGCATCAGGTGCGCGTCTCCCCCGGAACCCGTCTGTTCTCCGCTCGCGCGGCGCAGGCGATGGGGACCCCCGAAACGTCCAACTACCTGTATCATCCGGTCCTCTGGCGCCGGACGCCGCAGGACGATACCACCTGCGTCGATCTCGTATTCGAACCCCGCATCGGCGAACCGACCCTTGCCGAAGCGGTCACCATTCCAGCGACGTCTACCACCGCCGCGGGCGTCAGGTTGACCACAGTGCAGGGCAGGGAGATCGCCCTTTACTGGGCGCCTGAGTCAGGTCCCAACGAAGCCACGTCCTATAACGACGGCGCCACGTTGGACGGCGCCCTCACGGTAGTCGTCGACGGTAAGGTCTCAACCGTGGCCGCGTCCTCGTTTCATAACGAAAAGACGTCGCTCGCGGTCAGACGGGCGCAACAGACCGGCCGCATCGTCGCTCTCGACCGGGATGCATGTACCATCGACGTGGAAGGCCTCGAGGACGTCGTCGCTGGGGACCGCGTTACCGTCAATCCGGACGAACGCGCGCACACCTACCGCGTCGAGGCCGTTGAAACCGCCGGCGCTCCGGTTCTCCGCCTCACGCTGGACGTCACCTCACTCCTGGGACGCGCGACGGTTGTTGCCGCGAAAGACGGAAGGATCGACTTCGGCTTCCACGTCCTCGCGAAGTCCGGCAACCTGAACGGCACGCGGATCCAGACCGGCGCGAACGACGACTGGGCCGTCATCGACAACGCGTCAAACGCCGGTTCCTGGCCACCCGGCCGTGTGCGCACAACCGTCCGGATCGATCCAAACAGGGGCGACGGCGACCGGCTCCGAAACCTCGCGCCCGGCGCCTGGGTCCGGATTGTGGACTACGTGGTCGGCGATACCGTCCGCTTCGAACCCGTCAGGTCGAGTGAATCATAGATACCCGAAAAGGCCGGACAGAAATGTCTGCCCCACCCTCAATCACGCGACCGTACAGGATTAAATGAACGAACCTCAGATCCATCTCGACGGAGACCCGCGCACGCTCGCCAGGGCCATCTACCGGGCCGCGCGGGAGTCATACCGCGATAAGCATGGTCGCCTTACCGGCTGGGACGATATGAGAGCCGATCTGGAGGCCGACATCCCCGCGCTCGCCAAACAGATGGCCGGGGCCCTGGACAGCCACGCGCGCGACGTCTACCTAATCAACGCGCTGGAAGTCATGGCGCTATCGGTGGCGCGAAGGGAACTGAGAGGGGCTTCGAATCGACCGGATGAATAGTCCGGGATCGTGGCTCACGGCTGGAATTAACCGACATAAAATCAGGGCATTGACCAATTCACACACACTTGTGTGTGTGTACCCTCACTCGCCGGATTGGCGACGGCGATATCGCATAGGGGATAGCGTTGAGGGTAGCCTGTCTGTCGCAGTGGCTTGTGACTTCTGCTGAGATCGTGAAGCCGTTGCGCCAGACGGGTCAGCCGCGGTCCTGCCTTCCGAGCAGGGATTTCACCATCCGCCAGAACAGACCGGCGCCGACGATAAGGATCAACGCCGAGGAAATCAAAAGAACAATGCGGATGAGAACTGGTAGATCGTCGAAGAAGGTCATCGCGCAGGATCCGGTTGTGCGGTCAGCAACGGGACAAGGACGTCGCGGGTCCCGCGCCGGGGATCATCAGTGCAATGCTTGAAGATACCGTCTAACGATGGAGACAGTCCGTTGACTCACGCCACGGTACTGGTCGGGCAGCGCGCGGATGACAACTGCCTCACTCTGGTCGCCGACGCGCTGCGGCACAGGGGCGTTGCGGTTGAGGCCGGCGTTCTGGAAGGACATCCGGCCCTGGAAGACGTGCTGGAGGCGTGCGTTGAACGCGGCGCGGCGCGGGTCACGGTCCTGCCGTTCCAGTTTCAGGCGGCCGAGCAGGAACTGAGTCTGATCCGGCAGCGCATGGACAGGTTTTGCAAGGACCATCCGGGAACTGAAATCCACGTCGCGCCTTCCGTCGGCTTCGACCCGAGGCTGGTCGAAATCGCACATGACTACATCGACCGGACAACATCGGGCCTGGACAGTGACGAAACCGCGCCGTTGCTGACAGTAGAGGGATGCCTGCCCGGGCCGATGGTTTTCACGTACGGTGACCTGCTGCGGATCCCCGAGCAGATCGATGACGTCGGCCGATTAGTTCCGGGGCGGCGCGGGTCCGCGGTTTCCGTTGCCGCGCTTCTGAGAGGCGCGGCATCAGGCGTTGATGAACCCGATGTCGTCTTTCATTCGGCCGACGAAGGGTTCTTTGCGCGAGTCTCCCTCGACGCGGCGGTCGAAAAAGGCATCCTCGTCTACCGCATCGGAGGCCATCCCCTCCCCGAACGCCTGGGCGGCCCGATCCGCCTGCTCATTCCCGAGACCGACGACCGGTGCGCGAACGTCAAGAACGTGGTCCGAATCAAGATCGTCCGATAGTTTCACTTCCAGGCTCACCGAATCCCGCCATCCCGTACGCGGCTTGAACTCAGCCGTTTCCATCGCGGGGGCCTGGCGCCCCGGCCATGGCTTAACCCTGTCCGAAGGCGCCGGCAAACTTCACAAAGTCGCTGAAGCCGATCGCGCCGTCTTCATCCAGATCGTACTTCACGTCGTATCCCGTATCGCCCGCCCGCAATCCGAAGTGTTGCGCGAACAACACGAAGTCGGCAAAGCCCACCGAGCCGTCATCGTTGAAGTCCGCCGCGGGAGCCTTCGGGGGCTCCACCGGCGGCGGTTCCGTCTCTGAGAGGTCCCACAACAACATTGTGCCGTCTCTCGATCCGGACACCAGCTTGCCCGCGTCATCCAGGAACGCCACAGAATAGACCCAGTCGCTGTGTCCTTCCAGCATGGCGGTCTCGGTTCGCGCGGCCACGTCCCATAATCGCACCGTGCCGTCCTGCGACCCCGACGCCAGGGTGCTCCCATCCTCCGAAAAGGCGACCGAATACACCCAGCCGCTGTGTCCTTCCAGCGTGGCAATCTCCGTTCGCGCGGCCACCTCCCATAATCGCACCGTGCCGTCCTGCGACCCCGACACCAGGGTGCTCCCATCCTCCGAAAAGGCGACCGAATACACCCAGCCGCTGTGTCCTTCCAGCGTGGCGGTCTCGGTTCGCGAACCCACGTCCCACAGCTTGATCGTGTGGTCGCTCGACCCCGAGGCCAGCGTGCTCCCGTCGGGCGAAAACGCCACCGAGCCGACGCCGCCCGTGGGCTCATGGCCGTCGAGGATTGCGACCTGGGCACGTGTCGCCAGATTCCACAGCGTCGCCGTACCATTTCGCAGTCCGGCGGCAAGCGTGCTGCCATCCGGGGAGATTGCCAGCGAATAGACCCAGCTGCGTCCGTCAAGCGCGGCGGTCGCGGCTTCCATGGCCACGTCCCACAGCCTGATCGATTGATCGCTCGACCCGGATGCCAACCTGCTCCCGTCCGGCGAAAACGCCAATGAGCGGACCCAATCGGTATGCTCCGCCAGTGTCGCGACCGCCGTTCGCGTCGGCACGTCCCACAGCATCACGCGGTTGTCACGGGAACCTGTGGCCAGCGTGCCGCCATCGGGCGAAACGGTCATTGACGACAGAGAACTGTATCCGTATACCCTGGCGGCATTGCCCATCGCCACGTCTCGAATGATGACCGATCCGTCCGCCGATCCTGAGGCAAGGATTGAACCGCTGCGTGTGAACGCTACAGAATGGACCATGGCCCCGTGACCTCTCAGGGTGTCCTTCAGTTCTTGCGTCTCGACGTCCCACAGTTTGACCGTGCCGTCCGCCGAGCCGGTGGCCAGTGTGCTCCCGCCGTCCGAAAACGCAACCGAATGGACCCCGTCCGCGTGCCCTTCCAGCGTGCCGGCCTCGGTTCGGGTGTCGACGTCCCACAGCTTGACCGTACCGTCCGCCAGCCCGGCCGCAAGGGTGCTTCCGTCTCCCGAGAATGCCACCGAATGGACCCCGTCCGCGTGCCCTTCCAGCGTGCCGGCCTCGGGTCGGGCGTCGACGTCCCACAGTTTGACCGTACCGTCCGCCGAGCAGGTAGCCAGTGTGGCCCCGGCGGAAGAAAATGCCACGGACGTCACGCTGCCTGAGTGCGCACGGAAGGTGGCGACCCCGGTTTGCGCGTCCACGTCCCAAAGCCTGACAGTGCCGTCTTCGGCACCCGAGGCGAGTATGGCCCCGTCATCGGAAAATGCCACCGATACGATCGGCTCCGCACTTCGCTCAAGCGTCGCAATGCGTCCGCCCGTGCCGGGATTCCAGAGTTCGACATCGCCGTTCGCCAAACCCGCCGCAAGGTTACCGGACCTTGAAAACGCCACCGAAAGTACTGGCTGGAGTCCTGAAAGCAGTGCGGCGTCGCGGGACCTGTCCACGTCATAAAGCCACACCCCTACGCCGCTTGCCACGGCCAGAGTTTTTCCATCTCTCGACAGGGCCAGTGCGCGGTCGCCCCGGGCAATGGTTCCTCTGCCCAGACGCGCCGTCGCCCTCTTAGGCAATCGCCATATGCGGGGGTCTCCGTCCATTACAACGGGCAAGGTCCCCGCTCCGTCCGCGGAAAAGGTTGCCAATTCACGACCGCCGAGACTTACCGTGACGGTGTTTGCGCCCACCCGCGTCCCAAGCGTCAGTGCCACGGATGCGCGGCCGTCCGCATCCGTCCGAATCTGCTGGACTGAAAATCGGCCACTGAGCCGCCCCTGTCCGGCGTTGACCGTATATGTCACGGCGACATCGGGCAGAGGATCGCCATTATGGTCTTTCACTTCCACGACAAGAGGGTCGGCAAGCGTTCCGCCAGGCGCGCCCTCCTGTCCGTCGCCGGAGACAATCTCCAGGGAGAGCGGCCGTAGACCCGGCCACGCAGACAGGTCCCACAACAGCAAGGTACCGTCGTCCGACCCGGAAGCCAACGTGACCCGGTCCGACGAAAATACAACCGAATTGACGTTGGCAGTATGCCCCGCCAGCGTCGCGACTTCGGTTCGCGCGCTCACGTCCCAAAGCTTGATCGAGTTGTCGTTCGACCCGGAAACCAGCCGGCTGCCGTCCGATGAAAAATCGAGGGAACCAACCCCGCCCGTATGACCTTGCAGGGTGGCCAGCTGCGAATGCGTTGCCACGTCCCATACTTTGATCGTATTGTCGTTTGAACCGGAGACCACCGTGCTCCCGTCGGGCGAAAACACGACCGTGTTGACACTCCCCGTATGCCCATCGAGCGCGGCCACGCGTGACCGGGTGGCCACGTCCCATATAATGACCGTGCCATTCGCCGACCCCGCGGCCAGCGCGTCGCCTTCCGGCGAAAACACCACCGACGTGACACCATCCGCACCCCCGTTCAGGGTCGCGGCCACGCGTCGCGTGGCGCCTTCCCAAAGTAATACGGCGCCGTCGCCCGACGCGGTTGCCAGCATGGTCCCATCCGGCGAGTACGCTGCCGAACGAACGCCATCCCCATGCCCGTCGAAAGCGGAGGCCGCCGTCCGGGTGGCCATGTACCAAAGAACGACTGTACTGTCCTGCGACGCTGTCGCCAGGGTGTCGCCATCAGGGGCATACACCAGCGAGGTGACGCTTCCGCTGTGCCCTGCGAGGATACCGAACTGCATTCGATCGCCCACGTCCCAAAGGTCTACCGCTCCGCTCGCCGAACCGGCGGCCAGCGTGTCGCCACCGGGAGAAAATGCGATCGACGTGATCGCGGATTTATGTCCGCCGAATGCGACGAAATATCCTGTCGCCGCGTCCCAGAACCGCACCGTGCCGTCCGCCGATCCGGTGGCGAATGTGCCGCCGTCCTTCGAGAACACCAACGAGGTGACTCTGTCCGTATGTCCCGCGAACGTCTCGACCACTCGTCGTTTGACGATGTTCCACAGCATCACAGCGCCATCCTCCGACGCGGTGGCCAATGTGTCCGCATCCGGAGAAAACGCGACAACCGTGATGCCACCGGTATTGCCCTTGAGAGTGTCTGACTCCGTCTGCGAGACGAGGTTCCACAGGATCACCGCGCTGTCGCCCGACGCGGTAGCAAGGGTACCGCCGTCACGCGAAAATGACAGCGACGTGACGAAATCCACAAACCCCTCGAGCGTGTCGGCCGGGGTCTGCGCGGTCACGTCCCACAGCAGCACCGAGCCATCCTCCGATGCGGTGGCAAGCGTGCCGCCGTCCGGCGAATACTCGATCGATGTGACAATATCCGTATGCCCTTCGAGTGTACCCGACTGTGTTCCGGAAGCCGCGTCCCACAAGAACACCGTGCCGTCTTCTGCTGTGGTGGCCAGGGTGTCCCCTGTCGGCGAAAACAGCGCCGCGTTGACTTTGCCCGAATGCCCATCGAGGGTCGCTGTCTCCGATCGAGCGGCCACGTCCCAGAGCAGTACCGTGCCATCCTCCGACACGGTGGCCAATGTGCTCCCATCCGGTGAAAACGACACCGAAGCGACGCGGGCGGAACTCGGCAGCAGCGCCAGCGTTCGGGCCGTGGTCTCATCGTACAACCAGACGCCGATGCCGCACGCAACGGCCAGCGTTCGCCCGTCGGGAGAAACGTCCAGCTCGCGTTCCCCGAATCCGATCACGCCTTTACCCAGGCGCGCGGTCGCGCCGTCGGGCAGATGCCATGTCTGGTGGTCTGCTTCCTCAATCGCTTCCTGACCGGCGACGGACGCCGGGTGTCCGCAAAGCATCGCAAAGAGCGCCAGAAATGGCAACGACATTTTCCATTTGATGAATGTATTGCGCATGCCGTACCCCGTTACTGTTGTCACTTTTGGGTACCACGCCATTCCATCAGCCCCGGCGGGAATCTCGATACGTGATCCCGGTGTTTAGCGGGTTCCGGATCAATCAAAAATCCTCAGCGCAGCAATAATATACGGGAAGTTCCATCAATATTGTGAGTTTTTCGTGATAATTCTCAACAAAGATCACAGCCAATTTCGAAAACAGCCGGCAGTCGCGAAAAAGTGAGGAGAGGGTATTGACTCGGCGTGTTAAATCGGATATATATTATCGTGATTCAGGACGCGGGCCTCTGTCACGCGCTCTGCCTGCATCTCCCTCCCGGCAGGCTGAGAATCGGATAGAGGCCCGGTTTTTTTTTGTCCATGCAACCCGGCGGAGGGACCGCGATGTGGCCGGATTCTCTACCCGTCCGGCCCGTCACCACACGGCGGGGTGGCTGCCGGACAGGATGAGCGGACGGGCAGATTCGGAAACGTATCGTGCCCGGGAAATCAGTCCGCCGTTCAGGAGATCAAGCAGGAGGCGGTTACGGAGTTCGATGGCGCGTGCCGGGTCGGTTACCGGCACCGGCGCATCGGGAAAGTGGGCAAGATGAAACAGCAGTACGGCTTCGCCCGCGGTCATCCGGGCCGGAGGTACGCCGAAGTAAGCCCGGGCGGCTCCCTCGAAGCCCGGCACGGGGGTTTTTCGAGGAAAAGGGAAGGGAGTCCGGTCGAAAAAGAATGCCAGCAGGCTTTCTTTTTCGTATTTCCGGGCCATCAGAAGGGCGTAACAGGTCCGTTTGAATCCACTTGAAAGATCCGATCGACCCGGGGGAACGAATTGCCGCGCGAGTAGACCTGCCAGGTCGCCTGTGGACAGCGAGTCCGCGACCCTGTGCAGGATGGGCGGGAGACCGGCAGTCGCGGCGCGTTCCGGCCCGTCGCCGATAAGGCGGTCCAGTTCCCGCGCATACCCGGTGAGGACGACGGCGACGATCCCGGCCACCGCGGCCGCCGGGATCAGAACCAGAGATAGCGATCGGGCGCGGAATCCTGCCATCATCTCTGCTCCAGGATCCAGTCCGCGGCGGCGGCGAGGTCGGCGGCCGCGAATGCTGCTTGTCCGGGCGGCATCTTTGCCAGCGCCTCCGGACCGCCACCCGTCTTCACCAGGATGGACGCGCGGCAGCCGGCGTTTCGCCCGGCGTCCACGTCGCTCTTCCGGTCGCCCACCATGAAAGAAGTGGCAAGGTCGAGATTCAGGTCTTCGGCGGCGGCATAGAGCATCGCGGGGCTGGGCTTGGTTTCCGGCTGATCGGTCCGATGTTCCGGCAATACCGCGCCCGGGCTGTGATAGCGGCAGTAGACGCCATCCAGTTCCACGCCCGATACCCAAAGCAGCGATGCCATGCGATCATTGACGGCGCCGACAGTTTCGGTGGTCACGTAACCCTGGCCGACGGCGGTCTGGTTCGAGACGACCACGAGGATATATCCGGCGCGCTTCAATTTCGATAGTGCTCCCGCGGCGCCGGGCAGCAGGCTGAATTCCTCGGGACCGGTACGATAGGCCGGTTGCGGGTTGATCGTGCCGTCCCGGTCGAGGAACACCGCACGGCGCTTTGGCGCGTTTGTCGGGCGGAGATGGAATTCGGTCTGCGTGACGCCCGCGTCGTCTACATTGTAGATGCGAAACGGATGTGGGGGCTCCCCGAACGCAGGCGCATTGCCGAAGTACACGTGGCCTTCGTTGAACAGGGTGTCTCCCTTGTGATAGTGCCCGCAAAGCACGAGGCGGACCCTGCTGTCCGCCACAAGGGCGGCCTTGAGGCTTTCGGCCTCCCGGTACGCGTGAGGATAGCCGCGCACGCGGACGGGCGCGACGAGATAGTGCTGGAGATGGATCTGAGGCCGCGGGTCGTCGTCGTTCAGCGCGGCGAGAAACCGTTCGCGCTGCGCACCCATCCGCTGGGGAAAGTGGTCGTCCACTTCGTCGTCGAAAAAGATCAGGACGCGATGGCCGGCAACCTCGAACTCCGCGGGCAGGTCGCCGTAGACCCGGTGAAAGGATCCGGGATGGTCGTGGTTGCCGTACAGGAACGCGACCGGACAGGTCAGCGCCGCGAAACATTCCCGGACGAGACGGAGGTCCTTAACCCCGAGGGTGATCAGCTCGCGGTCGTGCATCCCGTAAAAGGGGTGGTCGACAAGATCGCCGGTTACGACCGTGAGGTCCGGAGATTCCGCGCGAATGCGTTCCACTGCCTGCGATATCAGGTCCGGCATATGCCGGCTCAGCCGCCTGGATATGTTCGAGGTGCCGGGCAGATGATGGCGGAGGTGAAAGTCGGAAATGTGGGCGATCTTCATTCTGGCATCCGGGACTGAGTCATTGTTATGTATCCGTGAGCCAATCGTACAACGCGGCGCGGTTGATACGCGTGCGTGAAACGGTCAGGTCGGAAGGGGCCCCCGCGGCACGGTAGCACGCGCGAATCTCGCCTGCGGGGAAGTCGGTGCCCGCATTGTGAACGTAGAGCGGCGCGGGGGCGATCAGCGCGCCGGCCGTGCGAAGGTCGCCGATTGCTCGAATGGCGGGAATGTAGAGATGTTCGGCCCAGTGCGCGTCGCTGCCGGCCCGGAACCGGTTGGCGTCGATGATGGTGCGGCCGATGTCAGGCGCCAGCGCGAGAGCGAACAGACACCAGAGCCCGGCTGCGCCGATGCCCGCCAGGTGGCAAGTCGTGACGTCGGCGCGGGACTGCAGAAAGGCCAGGGCCGTGAGAATGTCCTGGATTCGGCAGGATGCATCGCTGGAATTGTAGGTGTCGAAGTGCGGCACTGTCGCGTCTCGTTGCCCTGTATTTGTAAGACACGACCCAACCAGGAACGGGCTGATGGTCAGGACCCGCAAGCCGCGATGGAGCAGATCGGCTACCGCGGGGCCGGGCGCTCCGCTTTGGGGGTCGGAGAGCGCGTCGTTGCCCCGCGGGTGCACCAGTAGCGCGCACGGCGACCTTTCCTCGCCGTTTCGCGACAGAAACAGCCGGGCCGGAAACCGGTCCCCGCCGTCCGGCCGGCCAATCAGCAGCCGCTGGACGACGTGCCGGCGGCTCCTGGTCCGCCCCATGTCTCTCGCAACAGTCGCCGCCGGGTACGTGGCGGCGAGCGCGTGCCTGAATGCCGGCACCATCCGCTCCTTGAACCGGCGCAGGGAGGCCGGGCTATCGGGCAGCGCATCTTTCACGCGCGACTCGGACCGGGCGATCAGGAAATTCGTGAGCCCTTTCGAGTCCAGTGCGCGTGCGGGCCGCTTCCGTTTGTGGAAAACCAGCAGATCCTCGTCCCGTTCCACTGTAAAGGGACGTTCCCTGAACGGTTCGTCCCTGCCGAGCAGCCACCTCCCGAACCACCTGTAGACGTACTCGCGGCTTTCTCGGTTATAGTTGTGTCCCGCGTCAACCTGCGCCGTGTCGATTCTGTCGGCGGCGCCGTACAGGCTGTAGATCGCCCGGATTGCGGGATACTCGAGTTCGGGTGTGTTGCATGTCCAGTCGCCGGATGCGGAAACGAGAAAGAGCGGGCGCGGCGCCATCGCTGCCGCGATCTCCACGTTGTTGACGTCCAGGCGGAGATGGGCCTGGTTCTCGCAGTTGCATCCGCCCTGCATGTGGGCCGAGATCATATTCACCGGCGCCGCCACCCTGACCCGATCGTCCACGGCGGCAAGCAAAAACGTCTGCGTCCCGCCCCCCGACGCGCCGGTGCAGCCGATCCGGTCCGGGTCCACGCAAGGAAGGGACTGAAGGAAGTCGATGACGCGGATGCTGTTCCACAGCTGCAGGCCCAGGACGCCGATTCCCCAGAGGTCTTCGGTACGTCCGCCGAATTCCCGATGCTCGATCTGGCTGCTGTCGTTATACCCCGCCATGTCGTACGAAAAGACAACATGCCCCTGGCGGGCCAGGTTGATGCAGCGTCCCGGAATGGAACCGAATGCAGCGTCGTCGTTCTCAAGGCGACCGCGGCGACAGTGGCCGTGCGGGCAGGCTACGCCCGGGTGGGGTCCCGGACCCAACGGGCTATAGAGGTTGCCACATACCAGAAAACCGGGTAGAGACTCGAAGTAGACCTTCTCCACCGCGTAGCCCGCGCGTTCCAGGCGCCCGAACACGCGTGGATTGAGGGGACTCTTCTCAGGCACCGGGTATAAGCCCGTGACAACGAGGAGCTGCCGGCGTATCCGTTCGGCGCGGGCTTTCCATGCCTTCAGGGTAGCGTAGTTGGCCAGGGTCCATGGCGTGTGTACATGCCGGGACTCCGCGAGGCGGACGTCGGGTACAGACCCGGAGATCTGATCTGCAACGGTAGCCACGTCGTGCATCTCCTCAATGCCGGATGCCCATCCGGCGCGGTCCGGCGGGGGCTTGCCCCGCGGGGACGGGGGCGCGCGACATCTGAAGCCGAAAACGATCGCTTGTCGATTCCGGGGCACCGCGGGCGGCGCCCGTGCCTGGCAAATCGATACCTGACGAATACGACCGCAACACAGCAGATTGCGGAGAAGATAAACGCCCGTCCGGCGAAATGCAAGGCGCATCGGGGCACTGGCTCAATGGACAGATCCGGCTGGATCGGTCCCCCGGAATTCACTATATTGACGCGACAAACGATACAGGAAGGCTCTATGCATGGGAGGACACACGATGGGCAAGCGGGAGATCAGACACCCCGACAAACAGGTGGACACGGGGGCGTATTCGGCGGCGGTCGAAGTGGACGGATGGGTTTACGTGAGCGGGCATGCGTCGCTTGACCTGGCCACCGGCGAGGTGATCGGCGACGATATAGAGACACAGACCCGCGTTACGCTGGAGCACATCCGCAAGGTCTTGCAGGAAGCGGGCTGTACGATGGACGACGTGGTCAAATCGACCTGTCATCTCGCGGATATCGGCGATTTCTCGGCATTCAACGGGGTGTATTCCGGGTTCTTCACGGGCGTCCGGCCGGCCAGGACAACGGTGCAGTCCGTACTGCCGGGCATCCTGGTGGAAATCGACGTGGTCGCCAGAAAACCGCAGCAATAGGCCGGAAACCGGACGAACGGGGCGTACCCGGCGTTTACATTGGCTATGGCACTCATGGAAAACGAGATTGCGTTCTTCCGGTACCGCAACCGGTTGATGGCCGGCGTGTGCCTGTCTTCGCAAGGCGGAAAGGTGCGCTTTGCGACGGCACGCAAGGAAACGGTGAATACGCCCGCCGGGAACGTGTTGCTTTGCACCGGTGAAACGGCCGCTGACTGGACCGGCGCCGCCGCGTGGATGTCGCGCGCGAAGGCGGAAAGCGAGGAAATAGACCTCGAGGACGCGTGGGAACTGGTGCGCGACGACGCGGATGTCTGGACCGTGGACGGATTGGCGGATCTCTATTTCGGCGGGGACGTGACGCCGGACCAGCGCGCCGCACTTCTGGTCCGTCTGGAGCAGAACCTGTTTTTTGAGGCCGAACGGTGCGGGGGCGGGTACCGCGCGTTGAGCGAGGAAGCGGTTCAGGGCCGACGGTCCGCGGCAAGACGCGAGGCCGAGCGAGCCGAAGTGAAGGCGCAATTCCAGCAGTGGTTCTCCGAGTGTCGTGAAGGACCTCCGGAACTCGTCGACGGATGGGTCGATCGGCTGAAGGATACCGTGTTGCGCGGAGAGAAGAGTGTTCACACCGGGTGGATGGAACGCATGGCGGACGCCAGGGTGGACGCGCGCCTCGTCTTTGACCGGCTTGTCCGGCACGGCGTTTGGGAGCCGGATGAACACCTGGACCTGATCCGGGCCGAGGTGCCGGTCGAATTCCCGCCGGTAGTCAGCCGGGCGGCCGAAGCATTGGGACCGGCTTCGCTGCCGGACGACGGCCGTCGACGGGACCTGACGGATCTGGCGGTCTACGCGGTCGACGACGCCGCAACCACCGATATGGACGACGGCGTATCGGTCGTGATACGAGCCGACAGGTCCATGCAGGTTGGCGTGCACATCACCGACGTGGCAGGTCTGGTTCCCCTGGATTCGGAACCGGACCGGGAGGCTGCGGCGAGGGTTTCCAGCCTCTACTTCCCGGACCGGAAGATTCCCATGTTTCCGGAGAGGGTTTCCAGCGATCTGGGGAGCCTTCGGCCGGGTGCTCTGCGGCTTGCGCTGAGTCAGTTGTTCGACGTTTCGGCGGATGGAACGGTGGAAAGCGTCGATATCGTTCCTTCGGTGATACGGTGCCGCGAAAAACTCTCCTATGAAGCCGTGGACGGGATTCTGGAGGATTCCTCCCATTCCCTGCACAGCGAGTTTTCGGCACTGCACACCGTCGCGGAGTGGCACTGCATCGAAAGGCTGCAGAACGGCGCGATCGACGTGGAACATCCGAACCGGCGCATCGGGATAACGGCGGAGGGGAAGATCGAGGTGTCGTTGGAGGACGGCAGGTCTCCGGCGAACCTACTCGTGAGCGAGATGATGGTGATGTCCAACGTTGCGGTGGCGCGGTTCAGCCGGGACCGGGGCATTCCGGTGGTGTACCGGATCCAGGCCGCACCGGAACTCGCGGAATTCAGCGACGTGGAGAATGAAGTGTTGCGCCGGTACCGGGTGTTGCGCCGAATGCGGCGCGCGTCGATGAGCGTGACACCGGAACTGCACGGCGGGCTGGGCGTGGAGGCGTACTGCCAGGCCTCATCGCCATTGAGGCGGTATACGGACCTGGCGGTTCAGAGGCAGGTGGCGGCTTATCTGATGGATCGGCCGCTTCCCTACGACGAGGAGCATATCCAGCGCGTGGTCTTCGAAGCCGAGGAACGGATGCGCACCCTGATCCGCATCGAGCGGCGGCGGGAGCGTTACTGGCTGTTTCGGTACCTGCAGGGTCGGATCGGCGACGTGTTCGAGGCCGTTGTGCTTGAAGCGCGAGATCGGACGATGAACGTCGAGATACTGGATTTCGCATTCCAGACGGATATCAGGCCGCCCCCGAAGGCGGCGCCCGGAGACACCCTGGCCGTGAGGCTGGGCCGCTGCGACCCCTGGCTGGGCGATATCTCCTTTTCTCCCGTATAGTGTACTTTGCGGCGAACATGGTTCCGTCCCGAAAATACCTCAGCGTCAGTCAACTCGTTACCGAGACGGAACACCTGACAACACGCGTTCTCACGCTCAATCGGATTGTCATGCTGTCCCGTCGATCTCCCGTGTGATGGACAATCCGGTTTTTTTCCGGCCGTCCAATATCGGCCCAGTGGCATTGCACATTTCGTTCCTTTTCGTATATTGCGTTTCGGAGAGCAGATGACGTCTCGAACCCTGGCGGGACGACGGGGCTGTTGTTGACGCGAGGACATCCATGACAGGAAACATTCTGGTGGTTGAAGACGAAGTTGATATTCGGGAGATCGTCTCGTACAACCTTGAGAAGGCGGGCTTTACGGTGGTCGCCGTCGAGACCGGCGAAGCGGCCGTCGAACTCATTCGGAATGAGATTCCCGATCTGGTGGTCCTGGACCTGATGCTGCCCGGAATAGACGGGCTGGAAGTGTGCAGGCTGCTGAAGCAGGACGCGGCCACCCGTAAACTGCCGATTCTGATGCTGACGGCGCGCGCCGAAGAGGTGGACCGCGTCGTCGGCCTGGAACTGGGAGCGGACGACTACGTTGTGAAGCCGTTTTCGCCCCGAGAGCTCGTACTTCGGGTCCAGGCCATCCTGAGGCGACTGGCGGAACCGCGGGACCCGGCATCGCAAACGTCCGGTGCGGAAACGATGCGATTCGGGCCGCTCACCATCGATCAGGCCGCCCACCGGGTAACCGTGGGCGGCGATGCACTGGCATTGACTTCCACCGAATTCAGTTTGCTGGTTACGCTGGCGGAACGACGGGGGCGCGTGCAGTCCCGGGAGGAACTTCTGAACACGGTGTGGGGTTACGATTACGCCGGTTACGGCCGGACCGTGGATACCCATGTCCGACGGTTGAGAGAGAAACTCGGCGGCGCAAGCGAAATGGTCGAAACCGTCCGCGGCGTCGGCTACCGTTTCAATGGAGAACGCGTGCGAGATGACGCGATCCGCATCTGAAGATTTCTTTACACTGGCACCCTCACCTGAAAGCCAGGGCATCCCGTCGCGGGCGATCCTGAACTTCCTGCAGCGGATCGACTCCGAACGCATCTGCATGCACGGTTTTCTGCTGGTGCGTCACAACAGGATCGCGGCGGAGGGATACTGGGCCCCATGGTCCCGGGTGCACAAGCACCGCATGTATTCGGTCAGCAAGAGCTTCGTTGCGCTCGCGGTCGGCATGATGATCGACGAAGGCAGGCTCACCCTCGACAGCCGGGTCGTCGAAACCTTCCCGGACAAGCTGCCGGAAGACCTTCATCCGTGGCTTGCCGCTTCGACCGTCAGGGACCTCCTGACGATGTCGACCCCCCATTCGAGAAACTCCTACTCACGCAACGACCCGGACTGGGTGTGGACCTTCTTCAACCAGGCCCCCTCGCATCCACCGGGAACGATTTTCGCGTACGACACCGCCGCGACCGTCGTGCTTACGGCCGCGGTGGAACGGCTTTCCGGCATGCCCTTTCTGAACTATATGCGTCCGCGATTTCTGGACCGGATCGGGTTCTCGGCCGACGCATGGTGTATTCGCACGCCCGAGGGCGGGTCGTGGGGCGGATCGGGCGTCATCTGCACGCTCCGCGACCTGGCCAGAGTCGCACTCGCCTGCATGAACGGCGGCACATGGGGAGACGAGAGGGTTCTGCCGGAAGCATTCGTGCGCGCCGCGACCGCCTGTCAGATCGACAACACGATCCGGGGAAACAGCGGGTACGGATATCAGATCTGGCGCGAGGAAGAGAACGGATTCTCCTTCCGCGGGATGGGCAGTCAGTACGCCATCTGTTTTCCAGATAAAGATTTCCTGTTCACCTGTATCGCAGACACCCAGGGCGCGGCGGCGGGCAGCGCCATTCCCGCCGTGATGCGCGACGAACTCTACCGCCACCTGTCAGACGCGCCGCTTCCCGAAGACCGCGACGCCGGTGCGGCACTTGCCAGCAGAATCGAACGCCTGGAAGTCCTGCCGATTCCAGGGGATCCCGATGCTCCCCCGGCCTCGGATGTCAACGGTGCATGGTATGCCCTCGAAGACAACCCGATGGGGATCACCCGGATGCGCCTGTCGTTCGGTGATGATGAGGGCGCATGGGAGTACACCAACGGTCAGGGCGACAATGTGCTGCGTTTCGGAGTCGGTCGCGTGCTGCCCGGCAAGTTTCCCCAGCGCAACTACTTCGGCGAACAGATCGGCCAGGTCCCCGGTATCGAGTACGAATGCCAGGCCTCTGCCGCGTGGGTCGACGGGCGGACGCTCAACATGGAGGTCTGCGTCACGGACGTCTACCTGGGACGGCTCATGATTTCTTTCGCCTTCAAGGGCGATGAGATCGGCGTTTTCATGACGAAGCAGGCCGAGTGGTTCCTGGACGAATACAGTGGATTCGCCGGAGGACGGCGAGTCTAAAGATCTCGCTGTGATTCCGACTGCTCATGCCCCTTGTCTTCACTCCTGCGACTGATTTTTGCCAAACCGTAAAATAGTGTATTGAATGTTCAGTTTTCTTTATATTTATAGCGGGTCAGCCCGGACTCCGTTCGGATGGCAAAGATGAATTGGCCGGATTGGTGGAAATGGGAACTCGAAATCACCCCGCACGCCGAAAAACGAATGGAGCAGAGGGATTTCACGGAAATCGCGCTGAGAGAGATGTTAAGCCGTGCAGGAGGCTTTCGGCCAGACGAGTATTACGGCCGTTATGTCGTAGAAATTCGGTATCATCAGGTGGATTGGGAGGTTATTGTCGAACCGGACTTTGAAGAACAGTTGCTGGTGATTGTCACCGCTTATCCGATCAGAGAAAGCAAGGGACGATGAAAGATCGATATTTGGAAATTACGTTTCGAAAAGGCCGGCCGCTGGCAGCGTATTTGTACTTTCCCAGAACGGCCATGGCCAGAAGCGTGAGGACGGAGAAGATTCGGATGGGTCTGTTGGTGGACTATGAGGCGGAAGGACATCCGATAGGTTTGGAGATCACTGCTCCGGATCAAGTGACTTCCGACCAGATCAACGAGGTGTTGAACGAGCTGAACGTCCCTCTGCTTGACCCCGAAGAACTGGCCCCGCTACAGGCCGCGTGAGCAGTTTTGAGGCGTACGGAAGCAACTCAAGACAGTCTGCCGGATCAGGCTGAATGCCCGAGTTCCTGGTTGTTCGTTACCAATGGCCTGTGTCCCATTTCCTGGAAATGGCGCGGGTCTTTTTTTCACTCTGAGCGAAATCGACAGATCTCTCCTCTATGGGGCTTGTAATATCCGGTTCCTGGACGAATACAGTGGATTCGCCGGAGGACGGCGAGTGAGATGAAATTGCACTGGCGGTTGTCGTTGATTTGCGCGGCCGTCGTCGTGACGACCCTGGCGGCCGTGCATGTTACCCTGACGGGTACGATACAGGATACCCCGGTGACGCAAGGCACAGACGCGATCACTGGGGAACCCTTCCCGCTCGTGACGGTGGAGCACGCGGGTCGCCTGCAGGAGCGTGTCAATCCGGCCGTCCTGCTTGCCGCCGCGCTGGGGCTGACCATGGCGTTGGTGCTGGCCGCCATCTTCTCACGTTCCGTATTACAACCGATACGGAAATTGACGGAATTCTCGCGTGCCATGGCCGGCGGCGATTACGCTCGTGAGCCGCCTTTCATCGCCTCTCCCCCGGAAATCACCGATCTGGCAACGTCTCTGGCGTCCGCGCGGCGGCAGATCCAGGAGCACACCGCGGACATCCTCGGTGAAAAGTCACGGCTTGAGGCGATTCTCGCGGACATCACCGTCGGCATCCTCGTCACGGGGCACGACGGCCGCGTTCTCCTCACAAACCACACGTTCGACCGGCTCTTCGGCGTGACGTCCCCCTCGGAAGGCCGTCCGCAGGTGGAAATGATCCGCGACGTAAGGGTTCAGGAAGCCATCGAACACACCCTGAAAACCGGCGAGACCCTGACGCGGACCATGACGGCGTCCGGTCTTCCCGAACGACACTTCGACGTGCACGTGGCACCGATCCGTCGGGAGAACGTTGGGATGGGTGTGGCGGCGGTTTTCCACGACACGACCGAATTGCATCGGCTGGAGCGGGCGCGCAAGGATTTCGTGGCCAATGTATCCCACGAAATACGAACGCCGCTCACGGCGATCAAGGGGTGTGCGGATACGCTTGCCGAGGGCGCGCTCGAGGACCGCGGCACCGCCGATCGATTCTTGCAGACCATCCGCACGCATTCGGACCGGCTCCAGGTGCTGCTGGACGATCTGCTCGATCTCTCGCGGCTGCAGTCCGACACGCCGCCGATTGAAATCGAGGATTTCGCGATTCGACGGGTGGTGGACAGGGCGTACGATTCAATCCGGAGTCAGGCCGAAGCAAATGACATCGTCGTTGAAATCTCGATTCAGGACGAACCGGTGGTCCACGGCGACCCGAATCTGATCGAGCAGGCCGTGGTCAACCTGCTCGACAACGCCGTCAAATACACAACCCGGGGCGGGCAGGTGCGGGTGGCCGGAAGGCGGCTTATGTCGGAGGAAATTTTCGCGGGTACGGACGCGGCGAACGCACCGAACGTTGTGCTGGCGGCTCATCCCGGCAACACGGATGAGGCCTCAGTGCCGGGCGCTACGGGCGAACGGTTTGCACTCGAGGTTACAGATACGGGCATCGGGATCGCTTCCGACTCGCTGCCGAGGGTTTTCGAGAGGTTCTACCGGGTGGATGCGGGGCGATCCAGAAGACAGGGTGGAACCGGACTGGGACTTTCGATTGTCCGGCATATCGTTGAGGCCCACGGGGAACGGGTCTACGCGACGAGCGTACTGGGAGCGGGTTCCACCTTTGGCTTTACGCTTCAGTCCGCATAGCCGTACATCAATTTCGACCGGAAAAAAGGAAGACGGAGGACGGATGGTAAGTTCTCCGTCCTTTTTATGAATCCGGCTGCAGACCGTTGCCGGCGAAAAAATCCGGAATGTCGATGGTTTCTCCACGGGCGAGGCCCATCATCACCTCCTGCGATGAAAGAGCCGGTCTGCCGTTTGACGGCCCGATGCGACGATGGTCGCCGTCCGGAAGGAGTTCGCGGGCCTTGAGGTTGTCCGCCAGGCAGGGAGACAGAATCTCGGATTGAATTCGCCGGACAAGTACCGGGTCTTCGATGGGACAGAGAATCTCAACGCGGCGGCGGAGATTGCGGGGCATCCAGTCCGCGCTCCCGGTGTAAATCTCGGGATCGGATCCGTTCTGAAACATGTATATGCGGCTGTGCTCGAGGTATCTGCCGACAATGCTCCTGACGCGAATGCGGTCGCTGACACCGGGAATCCCCGGACGGATACAGCAGATCCCGCGGACGATCAGGTCGACGTCCACGCCGTTCCGGGACGCCTTGTATAGCGCTTTGGCCACCTTTTCGTCCTGGAGGGAGTTCATCTTGCAAACGATGCGGGCGGGCCGTCCGCTCTTGGCATGTTCGATCTCACGATCGATTTTGCCAAGGAGGCAGTCCATCATATTGAACGGCGCAACCAGCAGTTTTCTGACTTCCGGACGGTCGGATTGCGTCGTCAGGAGATTGAAGACTTCGGCGACGTCGCTGGTGATGTCCTCCCTGGTTGTCATCAGACCCAGATCCGTATAGACGCGCGCCGTTGACGGGTTGTAGTTACCGGTGCCGATGTGGGCGTAGCGGCGGAGGCCCCCGGCTTCGCGCCTGACCAGCATGGACAATTTGCAGTGGGTCTTCAGGCCCACTACGCCGTAGGCGACGTATACTCCGGCATCCTGGAGTTGCCGCGCCCACCGGATGTTGGATGCTTCATCGAAGCGGGCCTTGAGTTCCACGATGACGGTGACCTCTTTGCCCGCCTCGGCCGCCTTGAGTAACGCATCCATGATCGGCGAGTCCTCGGTTGTGCGATACAGCGTCTGTTTGATGGCCAGGACGTCCGGGTCCCTCGCCGCCGACTGGACAAACTGGACGACCGGTTGAAACGAGTCGTATGGGTGATGCAGCAGAATATCCCGTTGCCGGATCTCGGCGAAAAGCTGGTCGAGGTCTTCGGCGAACGGGTATTCCGCAGGATGGTACGGCGGGTCCTTCAGGTCCGGTCGCCGCGTCGCACCGTAGAGCATCATCAGACGGTTGAGATTGACCGGACCGTTCACCCGGTAAACCTGTTTTTCGCCCAGATCGTACATCGCCCGAAGTCGACGTACGATCTGTTTTGGCGCGGCCGCGTCGATTTCCAATCGGACGGTATCCCCCTTGCGCCTGCGTTTGAGTTCGTCTTCGATGGCCAGGAGCAGGTCGTCGGCTTCTTCCTCGTCGAGATAGAGGTCGCTGTTGCGCGTGATGCGAAACGGGGCCGTGCCCAGGATTTCATATCCCCGGTACAATTCCGGGATGTGCGCCCTCACGAGGTCGGCCAGAAACACGTAATCCACACGCCGGCCTTCGTCTTCCCTGGGCAGGCGGATGAGACGCGGCAGCAGGCGCGGAACCGTAACCACACCGAACAGTGTGTCGCCTTCGCTGTCCCTGAGCAGTACGGCCAGGCAAAGCGATTTGTTCACCACTCGGGGAAAGGGATGGGCCGGATTGACGGTGAGCGGCGTCAGAACAGGATGGAGTTCGCCAAGCCAGTAGTCGCGGACGAATGCCTGTTCCGCGGTGCTGAGATCCTGCGCCGAGCGGATATGCACGTCGGCCTCTTTCAGCGCGGGCAGCAGCTCTTCGTTCCAGCAGGCATATTGCTCGTCGACCATCCGATGGGCTTCCCGGGAAACGGCTTCGAACAATTCTTCGGGTAACAGCCCGTCGGGGCCGGCGTCGGGTACGCCGGCTTCCATTTGCTGGAGCAGCCCGGCAACGCGAATCTCGAAAAACTCGTCCAGATTGTTGGCCACGATGGCGAGAAACTTCACCCGCTCCAACAAGGGGTTCCCGGGGTCGCGGGCTTCCTCGAGGACGCGTTCATTAAAGCGAAGCCAGGAGATTTCCCGGTTGGTATACAGTGTTGGATCGTCCAGATTCATGCCGCACTTCTCGTGGTGTACCCGCGTGATCGAGGTCTATACAGCGCCAAGATAATCCACAGCAATGCCTCAGTCAATCGGTTTCAGGCTCGCAAGTCATTACGGTACGGGGATTTGACGGACAGAGTCGTCGCCCGTCAGCGTCTCGGCACGATCCCCTTGAGTTCATCCCAAAGGTTCTGATACGCGTCTGCGGCGGGCGAACCGGGCGCGAAACATGGGACCGGTTCCCGGTGGATACCCATTTTCTCGACTTCCGACGCGTAGGGAATCCGGGTCTTCAGAAACCGCTGTTCGGGGTCTCCGCCGGTCGCCAGAATTTCGCTGTGCATGCGTTTCCGTTTCTCCACCATCGCGAAGAACGGGTAGATCCGGGAGACGTCCCGGCCTCTGGAATCGAAGAAACGTACCAGCTGGTCACAGGTACGCATGGACAACGTCGTCGGTATACAGGGAACCAGAACGACGTCGGAGGCAAAGAGCATATTTTCCGATACCAGGCCTATGCCAGGCGGACAGTCGAGAAAGATGAAGTCGTATGTCTTGCGGTACGGTTTCAGAATGCGATGGAGCCGTTTTGAGGAGGCCTTCAGTTTACTCAGCGTCGTGTCCAGGTTTCGGAACGACAGGTTGGACGGCAGCAGGTCCAGATTTTCGTAGTCGGTCCCTCGGATGCGCTTCTCTACCCTGCGCCCTCCTCGCAGAAATTTTCGACCCGGAAGTTTCCTTGAGGGTTTGATGCGAAAGTAGAATGCTGCCGATCCCTGCGGGTCCAGATCGAACAGAATGGTCTGCGCGCCGTCGCGCGCGGCGAGGTAGGCCAGATTCACCGCGGCGGCGGTCTTCCCCACCCCGCCCTTGATGTTGTACAGGGCCACTGTAGCCATGGAATGTGCTTTCCGTCTTCAGGCGAACAGGCGTCGGAGGGTGGCGGCGACCTCCGCCTGATTGAACCGCATAAATGTCTTCGAATAGGCCGCGCGGACGGTCTGCTGCTCGCGGTACAGGCATCCGATCAGACCGCCGACGGCGGCAAAGGTTTCCGGGTGAGTCCCCTCCGCGGGCAACGCTTTCAGGTACGACTTCAGGTCGGCCTGCTGGACGGAGAGGTCGTTGAAGTCACCCAGATTGTCCTGCAGGCTCTTGAGGCGCTCGACAATCAGCCGGACTTCTTGAGTTGGGTAAAGCGACGAGAAAAACTCCAGGAGATAGCGCAATTTCTTGCACTCGATCCGAAGCCGGTGCAGTTCAGCGTCGGGTGTGGGCGCGTCGATTGCGGTCCCCAATTCGATCACGCGGCCGTATCTCTTGCCAATGAATCTCCGCGCCAGGCCGACCGCCGGCGCTTCGGCATTGCTCGGCGATGGGAACTCCGGCGGGCATTTCAGAAACGCCTCCCAGTCCGCGGCGAATTTCAGGTACCTGTCGCCGTCCAGGGCGGCGGCGAGACGCCGGTGTTCGCCCGTACGTTCCGCCCGGAGCGATTCGAAGAGGGGGTCCAGTCGAGGCCGCAGATATCCTGGCAGGAGAGACCGGTACGCGTCCCGCTTCAACAGGGCGACGTCCAGGTCGCGCAGTCGGTTGGTGAGTTTTCCGAGATAGGAAAAGTCCTTCCGGAAACGGGCAACCCGACCATCGGGAAGTACGGATTTGATCTGGCTGAGGGCTGAACGCGTCCGCCGGATTCCCACCCTGAAATCGTGCAGAAACTCCGTATCGACGTCATCCTTTATGCCCGCTTCATTACACCTGATCGTTCTGAACAGGTGCTCCAGAATCCGCTTGACGGCCTCCGCGCCGGTAAGGTTGGGTTCCAGAACGACGTTGAGCTTTGAGGTGTAGCCTCCCGGTTCCCTCCCGGATGCCCGCATGGCGGCGTGGAACAGGTCTTCGGTCTGAGGTTGGGCGCCAGCGTCCAGCAGCGAACGGTTTAGTCTACGCAGATGCTTCTCATATCCCCGGATCGACCGCAGCACGACGGTGTTGATCGGTTGTCCGTCTCGCACGGCGTCGGTCAACCGCGCTTGTTCAATCGTTGCGATCAGGACGGTTTTTTCGTTGCTGTTGCGTACACGCAAGGTCTGCCGGCGCGTCGTGGCGCGCGCGAGGGGCAACAGCGCCCGTACGCTCACGTGTGCATGCAGGACCTTCTTCAGGGGTCCCTCGGGAAAATCCGTGCTGAACACCGGTTCGGACCCGCGCGGCATGCCGAGCGACGCGACGGTTTCACGGTCCGGCAGGCTGTAGAGAAGGTAGCGTTCCTGTTCCTTCATCAGCACCAGGTTTCTATTGAACAGGCGCCAATCGAACGTGTCGAGGAACGTCTGATTGTGCACGGTATCGTCTGTCGGTACGCAGGTATGGGAACCGACGGCGTTCCCCCATACGTTGATTGGGTCGACCGATGCGGGAAGACGCAGTGCGGATACCTTGCTTTTCATCGCATGATGTCCATCAGAACCCGACGGGAACGTTCGACGCGAACAGCTGCTTCATACCGCGAAGATAGGTGACGATTCCGCTCTCGCCGTCGTGGTCGCCCCGCTGACGGAGAAAGGTGGCGTAGGCCAGACCCATATCGAATGTAAGCTGTTGATATTGTCTGTCTTCCGGATGAGAAAGCTGAGCTCCGAGGGCATTTCGGAACGCCAGGTGCGGGTCGCCCCGTTCGAACGCGTGCAGCGCGCTGTTGTAGAAAAGTACGGAAAGGATCTGGACCGGTTCCAGCGGAAACTGGTGACGCTGGTATTCGAGAAAAAGATCGTCGGCCCCGTGTGATTCAATCTGCGATGGATCGACCAGCCCCGCATCCAGAAGGGTCTGAATGACCTGCTCACGGGTCTGCGCGTGGTCGACGCCGCCAACGGGCACGGTCATTTCGATGGGAATGGGCGGACGGGTTTCCAGTCGCACGTACGCATGCATCGGGGTCTTGATCACCGTTGCGGGCAGGTCGTACCGTTGCGCCAGCGCGATGTACAGCCACGAGGCCGTAATGCAGTTGTAGCGGCCGTCGGACAGCAGGTTGATCACGGTGACCGGACGGGTATCGAACTGCCTGAGGACGTATCGGTGAAGATAGTGAAACAACTCGGCGGCCATCTGTTCGGTGTGCATGAGATAGGGAATGGAAAGCAGGGCGTGCTGTTGAAGGTGGCTGAAGCGCCGCTTGTACCGGGAGAGAAGAACGGGGTCGGTGGCCCCCGATGCGATCAGGCCGGCTTCGATCAGGTCGAACCGGTCCAGGCGCCCGTCGCGGACGTCCTCAAGAAGCTCACGTTCGAGCGTGGTTAGGGAAACCGGAAGCGCGCTGTTTCCCTCATGGGTCCGCACCGAGGCATAGTCCGCCGCACAGAGCGGGAAAACATGCCCCATAAACAGAAGGCCGATGCCCAGAGACATCAGCCTGTTTCGCGCTTCCCTGAAGGCATTTCGTTCAGTCGTCATAGCTCAGAAGCCTGTACCGGCCATCTCTGAGAACCACCGATCCGAGGATGCGCAGATCCACGTGTTTGCCCCTCTGGGTTCGCACGCTCAACACGGTTCCACGCAGAAGTTTCAGTCCCTTATAGGGTTCCTCCGGCTTCTCGAAGCGGATGCCGGCAAAACTCAGACTCTCTCCGCCGTATCGTCTGATCCATTTGTTCACGCCGATGATGGATCTCTTGTTCAGGTTGTTCCAGGCGAACTCCGGCGAGAAATTGATGGGTGGAAATGCCGGCAGGATGTTCTTGAGGTATTCTTCCCTGTGGACCCGGAGGCCATGAAGCGCCGCGATGTCTTCCTTGTTGAGGGCGGCGACGACCGCGCGTGCGAGCCCCTCCGGCGAGTCCGTATCCCCATTGCTGTCGACGCAACCCGATGCCAGCAGGACGGCGAGCGCGCCCCGGAAAATCCGCTTCGTCATTGAGAAAAAGCTTCGACGGCCGTTTCTTTCTCCATTGAAAAAAAACATCGCAACTCCAACTGAATAATACGTTGAACCGGTAAAAAAGACAAGAAAGACCGAACAGGCGCTGAAGCGGTCACGCTTCGTTCGAGCCCGTCCGGTCTCCTGGAAGCTGTCTCAAAATCCCTGGTGCGTTCCCGGCCGGCGCTCTTGGATCCGAGCGACAACCGCCGGGTTTTCAAGACAGCTTCAAAGGGGGAGGGGAGCGAGATGGGAGCGAGGTTTCCTCCCCCTTTTTTCAACTTTCCGCCCGGAGAGTCGTGTCTACTCTCCCGCGGGTTGTTCGCTGGTGGTCCACCCGGCAAGCCAGTCGTCGTCCGCGCTCATCGCGCCGATAAAGTCCACGGCTTCGAAGAACCCGTCCGAAGGCGGACTCGCGACGGGCACCGCCCCGTTCACCGCCGGCGAAGAGGAAGACGGCTGATAATTGGGCGAACGCTGGCTATACGGCGACCGCAGATCCGGGTCCGCCTCCGAGTTGTCGAAGCCCGACATCATCGCCCACGTCCCCTCGTCGATCCCGTCGCCGTCCGTGTTGAAATTGCCCATCGTGCGCATGCCCTGCTCGTCCATATCCGTCGCGTTGTTGTAGAAAATCGAGTTCCCAACCGACAATTCACCGTTGTTTGCCAGTGTAATCGAGGATTCCGTATCGACGTCCAGGCCGCCCGCATTGAACCCGATCACGATGAAGTTCCGCAGGGTCGCCGCCGTGCCCTCGCGTAGCAGCAGACCCGTGTCGCTTTCCGGTCCGTCCGGATCCCCTACCAGCGTCACGTTGTAGATCGTCGGGTTCGAACGCGGTGTGGCCTCGTTGTCGTCGCCGTTGTTGTCGGCTTCGAACCCGTTGTCCGCGTCGTCGCCGCGCTGCTGCGCCACCCAGAACTGTCCCTTGCCCGTCCAGCCGTCCGTCCAGTCGAACGAGTCGTCCCGGATCCCCGTACAATACAGGTGCTTCGCATTCACCGTCCCGCCGAAGAACTCGATGCCGTCGTCCTGGTTGAAGTGCACCTGCACATAGTCCACCACAGTGCCGGAGCCCACCCCCTGGAACGCGATGCCGTTCAACTCATTGTCCGGAGAAAACTCGATGCCCGCGAACTCCACGCGAACGTACCGCAGGATGCCGCTGCTGTCCTTCGGGTCCGTGCCGCCGTATTCACCCGTGTCGCCCTCGCCGTATGCGGGCAAACCGGTATTGACCGGCGCACGGCCGTTGATAATCAGACCGCCCCACTGCCCCCTGTCTCGTTCGCCCTCGAACTGATCGCTCGTGAACACAATCGGGTTTCGAGCGATTCCGTCAGCGATGAGTTTGCCGCCCTGCGCGACGATCAGCGTGCCGTTGGTTGCCCCCTCGCCATAGATCGTCGTGCCGGGCATGACAATGAGCGTGGCGCCGTCCCGGACGAAGACCGGACCGGACAGCAGATAGTCGCGGTCCGACGTCCATACCTCGTCCGAGGTGATATTGCCCGAGACCATTCCCGGTCGTTCCATCCGGGCGACGGTCTGACCGAAAGCGCTCGCGAATGCGACGAAATCGGGAAAACCCACCGCGCCGTCACCGCCCAGATCGTACATCGGATGGTCTGATTGGAAGTTCTGACTGAACAGAACGAAATCTCCGAACCCGACCGTGCCGTCGCCGTCGAAATCGACCCGGGCGGGGGAGATGGTCTGCGCCTGAAGCAAGGCGGGAAAACCCAGCGTCAGGACGACGAAAAGTGCAAAACGTGTTGTCAACTTCACAGCGCGACTCCTTGGTGATTGAGGTTTACTCTTGGGGACTATCCCCTGTGAATGCGATGGATGGAACGCCAGTCAGCCCGCCCCTCGGCGGGCGGCCTCTAGAGTTCGTAGCCGATTCCGAGGGAGATGGACCGACCTCTTTTGTACCGTGTGAAAACTTCCTCCTGCTGCTTGTAGAGGACGGTCGAGTCGAGCAGGTTTTTCGCGGAAAGATTGAGCCTCACAACCGGCGTTATTCTCTGCTTGAACGTAAAATCGACCTGGTGGCGGGGCTGTTCGAAGACGTCCGGCAGTCTCTGGGCCCCTACTTCGCTGATTCGCCGTCCGACAACGTTGTAAAGCAGATTCGCCGACGTGCCCGCTTCATTATTGTCGTACCCGAGCATCAGGTTCACCACGAATGGCGACTGGCCCTGCAGCGCCCGCTCGGAAGAGGTCTGCACCCCGCTGGCGGGGTGGATTTCAACCTTGGATCTGACCAATGTGACGTTTGCGCTTACCGAGAATTTCTCAAGGTCGGGAACGAGGGCGTCCAGCCTGCGCCGGTACTCGAATTCGACGCCGTAGTTGCTGGCAGACGCCGCATTTGCGTAACTGACCCGGAGTTGGGCGGTGGGCTGGATGATCTGCTCGATGGGATCGTGGAATTTCTTGTAGAAAACGCTGAAGGCCGCCAACTCCCCCAGTCTGGGGAAGTTCTCCCAGCGGAGATCGTAGTTGTCGACAACGGTACGGGTCAGCGACGTGTCCCCCACGACCGCCCGGCCGCCTACAAAGTCGGTAAATTCGAAGGGAGCCAGTTCCCGGAAATCGGGACGCGCCAGGGTGCGGGAATAGGCTGCCCTCAGATTGGACCGGTCGGAAAGCTTCCGCACGAGATTGATTCCCGGCAGGATGTCGGTATTGTCCAGTACGACGACGATGGGCTCGGTATTGAGCGCGAAGGGGTCGAATGATCTCAGTTCCTGTCTGGACGATTCGACCCTGACCCCGGTCACCAGGCGCCACGAAGCCGCGACGGGCATGTCCACCATCATATAACCCGCCGAGAGATCCTGTCTGGCCGAGTAGTTGTCGTTGGCGCGGGTGGTTTCCCTGAGTTCGAAGCGCCCGGGCGCGATATTTTCCTCGGCGAAGATGATTTCCGGGTCGGCCGTCAGGTCCACGTGACGTTGAATGCCGCTGGACTGTTCGAAGCGGAAGCGCCGGGCGTCGAAGGTGCGGTCTTTCTTTCGCCATACACCCCCGAGCTTGAATTTGGCGGGCAGGCCGGCGGGAGACTGGATAGGCGCCGTCCAGTCAAGCTTTCCGCTCCACTCCCTGTCGGCAAGATCGAAATAGAACCGGCTTCCGCTCTGGGTGATGTCGAAAAAAGTCCATCGCTGATTCCGCATTTCGTAAACGACTTCGCGGTTGTCCGGTTCGTCTCGCGTGGCTTCGGCATAGCCGATCTGCCAGTTCAGGTTCGATTTGAACAGGGGATCGATGTGGTGTTCTCCGCCAAGCTGCCCCGTAAATACGCCGCGCTCCACGAAGCGAAGCCTGAGGTTGCGAAGGTCGGTGCCGCGGTCGGAGTTGAACCCGGTATAGCCGCGGGCTTCGTCGTCGGTGTTGCGGTTGTAGATTGTCTTCAGGCTGATCTTGTGAAGCGGCGAGAAACGGAAGCTGCTGTTGAAGAGAGCCCCCAACAGCACGTTATTGGTGGTGCCGCTGACCGTGTAACTGGTGAATGGGGAGAGGAATTCCCGGCCGTCTTTGGCCGTAAGCCGGTAGCTGTTCCATTCCTGACTCCCGTTCCTGTAGCTGTTGTCGTACGTCAGGGACAGCACGAAGCCCAGTTCCCTGTTTTCGGAAGAAAGGGCGTTACCGACGCTGAAGCTGTAGCTCTGGTTCAAAGGGGCCGTCCGGGTTTCCGGCGACCAGACATTGTTGAACGACCGGCCGAGGGTCTGAATTTCCTCAGCGGTAAAACCCGACGTGGAAAAGCGCCCGCGCTTGCGAACGGCCTGTTCCGCCGCCTGTGTTTTTACCAGTTCGGGCAGGTCCCGCCCACCGTCGTCAACGCCCAGGAAGTCCCACGAACCGCCCGTGTAGCTCTGGATATCTTCAAAGCTGGTCTGTGAATGAAAGCTGGTGGAGGCCGAGAGTGAGAGCGTCAGTTGGTCCGGAAAATCCTTCGTTCTGATCTGGACCGATCCGCCCGAGAAATCGCCCGGCTGGTCGGGAGAGAAGGTCTTGGCCACCTGGATATTCTCCAGGAGTCCCGCCGGGAAAATATCCATCGGAACCACGCGGCGGTTCGGCTCGGGGCTGGGCATCTGCGCGCCGTTGACCTGTGTATTGCTGTAGCGCTCTCCCAGGCCGCGAACGTAAACGTAGCGCCCGCCCACCACGGTAATTCCGGTCACCCTTTTGAGCGCATCCCCGGCGTCCGAAGATGAAGCCTTGCTCATCAGTTCCGAACTGATGCCGTCCGTAACCACGCCAGCCTTCTGCTGGATAACCAGCATCGAGACTTCGCTGGAGCGCTCGGGTCTGGCCGTGACCGTAATCGCTTCGACTTCGATTGCTTCCGGCGAAAGTGCTTCGCTGAGTTGGAAAGTCCCGTTGGTTTCTACCTCGACGCCGGTAACCGTTTTCGTCGCGTAGGACACATAGGAAATCTCGATGCTGTGCCTGCCGGACGGCAGTCTGAGGCTGAACCTCCCGTCCAGGTCGGTCGTCGTGCCGAAGGCCGGCCGGCCCCCGGTGTCGTAGACGATCAGGTTGGCCCCAATCAGCGGCTCGCCTGTTTCGCCGTCGACAATCAGCCCCTGAACAACTCCCATCTCCTCGGCGGAGAGTGAAAGCACCATTACGGCAGACAACAGCATGATCGCGATTCGTAACATGGGATTCTCGCTCCTCGGCTGATGTTTCTTCAGGCCGTCGCGTTCCGGATTCAACGTGTCGGCGGCCCCGCTCCCTCTGATCGGCGTCAAAGTAACGAACCGGTTGTTTAGACCGGGTTACGGAATCGTTACGATTCAATGACGTTTTCGCAGGGTATCCGACGGGGGTTGATTCCGGGACGGGACTGCCGCTTGTGCCTCCGCCGGCTTCCCGCCGCGTTCTGGCGGGGTCCGACCCGGAGATCGTAACCTGTTCGTCACACAACTGCCACCCGATCGTAATGAAAGCGTAACATATTGTACACCTTGGTTCAGGATGCGGAAGACGGGGGGCAACGGGTCTGCGTTCGAGGTCAAAATTCGGGCGTTCAGCCTTCCGGGCGAGCCGCCGCCCCCGGACCATCACGGGGTGAACCGCCGCAACCGCCGGGAATCGGCGCGGGTCGATCGATAAACCGAAGACAGCAGGGAGGAGAAATGCGACTAAACGGGACCATCCTGGGAATCGTCGCCGTGTTGAGCCTCGGCCTGTTCGGAACTGCCGAAGGCGTCGAAGGCAAGATCAAGGGGGTGGCTTTCGGCGACTATTACTACGTTGCGAGCGGAACGGACAAGAACGAAAACGGCTTCAGGTTCCGGCGCATATACCTGACGTACGATATGAAATGGAACGACCGCTGGTCCGGCCGGGTACGTTACGAAGCCAATGATGCGGGATTTGGCCGAGAGGACAAGATGCGGCCGTTCGTCAAGCACGGTTATCTGCGGTACCGGGCGAACGGTCGGGCCGTCAATATGGGGCTGTTCGGCACGCCCACCTGGAACGTGTCCGAACGAATCTGGGGCTACCGGTCGATCGCAAAAACGATCATGGATATGCGCAAGATCGGCTCGTCCGCAGACATCGGGGTGGGATTCAAGGGAAGGCTGGATGGTTCGGGAAGGGTGAACGCTCAACTGATGTTCGGCAACGGGAGCGGACAGCGGCCGGAAGTCGACAACGGCAAGAAGCTGTACACGTTACTTCACGTGAAACCGACGGACGTCATCGAAGCCACGGTCTACCTGGACTGGGAAGGCAAACCCGAAGGGAGAGACCGCGTCACGTTTGCCGGTATGCTGGGTATGTCAGGAGAGGCTTTCCGTGGGGGAATTGAAGGGTTTTTCAGAATGAACCGGAACGGGAGCGGCGGCGGCGACGTGCAGATACGAGGTGCATCGGTATTCGGCGCCGCAAACGTCAGGCCCCGGGTCCAACTATTCGCCCGCCTCGACTATTACGATCCCGACAAGAGCACGGAGCAGGACGGGGAAACCATGGTCATCGGAGGCGTCGACATCGCGCCGGCCGGGAATATTCACATCATGCCCAATGTAATGGCTACGATTTACGCGTCCTCGGACGCGGATACCGAGGTCATCCCGCGTATGACGGTGTTCTACAAATTCTAATGGCTTTCTCCGGACGTCCGGCAATCGACACACGAACGTAACATTGGCCGGTTACATTGACGCCCGAATATCTTCAGACGATCACCCTGAATCAAGGAGGAGTGCAGACATGTTTCAAACAGTCGCCGGTCTGATCTTTCTGATGTTCGCCGTCGTTCCTGTAAGCGCGCAGACCGTGGAGGTCGACCCGCGAATTCCGGCCTACACAAAGGCGAGGGGAATTTCGGGAAGCGCCAGCAGCATCGGATCGGATACAATGAATAACCTGATGGCCCTGTGGCTCGAGGGCTTTCGGAAATACTATCCGAATGTGAACGTCCAGATTGAAGGCAAGGGTTCCAGCACCGCTCCGCCGGCGCTGATTGAAGGCACGGCGCAGTTCGGACCCATGTCCCGTGCGATGAAGGCGACGGAGGTGGATAAGTTCGAGCATGCATTCGGCTACCCGCCCACGGCGTTGCGAACGGCTCTGGACGCACTGGCGGTTTTCGTGAACAAGGACAATCCGGTCAATGGATTGACGCTGAAGCAGGTCGACGCGATTTTTTCGAAGACCCGCCGAAAGGGCCATCCGAATGACATCACGCGCTGGAACGAGGTGGGATGGACCGGAGAGGAAGCATCCGCGATGATCAGCATGTACGGCCGCAATTCGGCCTCCGGCACCTATGGCTTCTTCAAGAAGAACGCCCTTTCCAAGGGGGATTTCAAGGATGAGGTCAAGGAACAGCCGGGGTCGGCTTCGGTCGTCCAGGGTGTGGCGGAAGACCTGTACGGGATTGGATACAGTGGAATAGGATACAGGACGTCGAATGTGCGTGTGGTGCCTCTTGCGGAGGATCCGGAGGATGGATTCAGAGACGCCAGCATGGAGAATGTACTGGACGGCACTTATCCGTTGGGCCGGTTCCTGTTCATCTACATCAACAAGACTCCCGGTAAGCCCCTGGACCCGATGGTGCGTGAGTTCTGCAGGTACATCTTTTCAAGAGAAGGCCAGGAAGTCATCATCAAGGACGGTTACATGCCGGTGCCGTTCGAGGTCGTTAAAGAAGAACTCGCGAAGCTGGAAGCGTCCGGCATGTAACCCGCGGCCGAACCCCGTTCCGGGTCCGGCAGGAAGGGCGTAGGATCAGGAAATGGCGCAACCGAGCCAAAACAGTGCAGGCGGACCCCGTTCTCGCCCCGGCATCACGCCCGCGGCGCGCACAATGGACCGTCTCGGCCGATGGGTGATCGCCATAGGCGGCGTCGGGGTCATCCTGGTGGTGCTGGGCATTCTGGCCTTCGTATTTCGTGAATCCTTTCCGCTATTCCTGTCGCCTGCTCCGGCGACGATTGTGAATCGCCACACACTCGACCGAAGCGATGCCCAACGGACGTTGGCCGTAAACACGGACCCCTATCGTGAAGTGGCGTTTCTGGTCCGGCCGGAAGGCATTGATTTTATCCGACTGGCATCCGGTGAAACGATCAGCCGGGTACGTGGCGACGAATTTCGGGGCCGGCGTGTGATATCGGTGCATTCGTCGCTTACCGACGGAAATCATGGTCTGGGGTTGTCGGATGGCCGCGTCGCCGTGGCAGCGGTAAACTATCGTATAACCTACCCGGATGGCAAACGACGGGTCACGCCCGAGTTTCAGGTCAAGGAACATGTGCCGTTGGACGTAATGGGCGAACCGATCGTTCAGGTTGTATTTCGCTCCGACGGGGCACGGCGGTCCACCGCGGCCGGAATCACGGCGTCCGGCCGGCTGCTCGTGGCCTGCAGACAGAAAAAGAGGGGGCTGCTGGGCGGGGGTAAGCTTGCCACGTACGTCCACGAATTGACGAATGAAGTCGACGGCAGGCCGACAGCGGTTCTGGTCGACGGAAACAGCCGCCGTCTTCTGGCGGGTACGGACCGCGGAGAGGTGTACTGCTGGGACGTTTCGAACGCCAAGGCGGCCCCGTCCCTCGTGCAGCGATTTCGTGCATCGGACCTGGCGATTACGGCGGTCGTGTATTTGCTTGGCGACGTATCCGTGGCGATCGGCGACGCCGGAGGCCGCGTGAGTACGTGGTCACCCGTGCGCGGACCTGCCGGGGGCGGTTCTACGACTTTCCGGAGAGTGCACAAATTCCGGTCCCATCGCACGGCGGTGCGTGCGATTGCGCCGTCCGCCCGAGACAAACAGTTTTTGACCGGTAGCGCGGGCGGACACGTCATGCTGCACCATATGACATCTGGTCAGACTTTTTTCGAACTGGTGGACGGATCCGGCGTCACCGATCTGGCGTTCGCACCCAAGGCAGACGGCTTCCTTTCTCTGGACGCCGGCCGCACGTTAAACCATTACCGGCTGTCCAATCCGCACCCGGAAGTGACGCTGAAAACGCTGTTCGGCAAACTGTGGTACGAGGGATATACCGAACCCGAGTACGTCTGGCAGTCCACCGGCGGCACCGACGAATTCGAGTCGAAGCTGAGCATCGTCCCCCTGGCGTACGGCACGGCCAAGGGCACGTTCTACGCGATGTTTTTCGCCCTTCCGCTGGCTGTACTTGCCGCCATCTATACGTCCGAGTTCGCCCGCCCGAGCGTGCGCAACGTCGTCAAACCCACGGTGGAGCTGATGGCATCGCTGCCAAGCGTGATTCTCGGATTTCTGGGGGGTCTCTGGCTGGCGCCGTTGCTGGAACGCCAGGTGGTGGGGGTTCTGCTGCTGCTGCCGACGGTTGCGCTCACGGTAATTGCAGCTTCCTGGGTCTGGTCCCGGCTGCCGCGCCGCGCAATGAACCGTCTGCCGGGCCCGGAGATTTTCTACGTATTGGTGTCTCTCGTCGGGATCTGGCTGGCACTGGCCCTGGGTCCATGGCTGGAAGGCGCATTGTGGGGCGGGAATTTCCAGAGATGGCTCGCGGATTCCGCCGGGACCCGCTACGACCAGAGGAATTGCATCGTTGTGGGATTCGCAATGGGTTTTGCGGTCATTCCCATCATTTACACGATCTGCGAAGACGCGCTGACGAGCGTTCCGTCACACCTTCGCGCCGGGTCTCTGGCGCTGGGCGCCACGCCGTGGCAGACGGCGGTCCGCGTCGTGCTCCCGACCGCCAGTCCGGGCATTTTCTCTGCTACGATGATCGGGTTCGGGCGGGCGGTCGGCGAAACGATGATCGTCTTGATGGCGACCGGGAACACGCCGATTATGGACTGGAGCATCTTCAACGGGATGCGCACCATGTCGGCCAATATCGCCGTGGAAATCCCGGAGGCGCCGCACGAAGGAACACTCTACCGGGTCCTGTTTCTCACCGGCCTGCTGCTTGCGGGAGTCACCTTCGTCGTCAACACCCTCGCGGAAATCGTGCGGCAGCGGCTGCGCGAACGGTACAGCAGGATATGAATCCCGATCCGTCCGGAGCGAGTTGAATGAACGGATTCTGGAAATCAGGGCAGGCATATATCTGGCTGACGGGCGGTGCGCTGGCCTTCTGTGTGCTGATGATCGTCGGGCTGATCGGCCTGGTAGTCTATAACGGGCTCGGCTTTTTCTGGCCGGCCGACCTGACCGCAATTGGCCTGAAAGACAACGCGGTTGTGATGGGGCAGTTGTGGGACAGGCAGGAGATTCCCAACCGGGACGGGGAATTCCGGGTTCAACTGAAAATGGCGAACCGGGACGTATACGGCGTTGACTTCCGGTGGATCGACGAGTCGCGGATTCAGGACCGGACATTTCCCGAGAGCGCGGTTGTGTTTGAGCGGCGCGAATGGGGAAAATTGTTCGGGTTTCTGGACGGCGTGTTCGAGGGTGAGGAGAGAGTCGCCGGAGGCGGCACGGCCGGCTGGGCGGCGTTTCAGAAGCAGATGCGGCGAACGGGCGTGCTTCTGGATCGAATCCGCGACATCGAGTACAACGCCATATCGGATCTCAACCGGCGAATCGAACAGCTTCGCCTGGAAAAACGAAGGCGTGAACTGGCGGATGACGCGCAGCAGGAACGGATTTCGCAGCTGGACGCGGCAAGCCGCCGATATTGGACGCGCTATGAATCGTTGGCCGCTGACCTGAACCGACTCAGGGCGGAGAGCGAAGTCCCTCATTTGGAGGTCCGGCTGGCTGGCGGAGAGATACGACGGTTGGCGGTGGCTGACGTCGTGCGCGCGTATCGGCCCAACCGGTTGGGTGTCTTTGGCAAGACGGGCATATACCTGGAGAGGGTCTGGGAATTCCTCTCCGCGGAACCGCGCGAGTCCAACACCGAAGGCGGCGTGTTTCCCGCGATCTTCGGTACGGTCATGATGGTCATTCTGATGAGTCTGGCGGCCGTGCCGTTTGGCGTCCTGGCGGCGCTGTATCTGCGTGAATACGCGAAGCAGGGGCCCTTGGTGCGGGCGATCCGGATCGCGGTGAATAACCTCGCTGGAGTACCTTCGATCGTCTTCGGCATGTTCGGACTCGGATTCTTCGTCTACGGAGTGGGCGGGAGTCTGGACCTGCTCTTTTTCCCCGAGGCGCTGCCTGCGCCCACGTTCGGAACCGGGGGCATTCTGTGGGCCTCGCTGACGCTGGCGCTGTTGACCGTACCGGTGATGATCGTGGCTTCTGAGGAGGCGCTGGCATCCGTGCCCGGAGAGGTCCGGGAGGGTTCTCTTGCGCTGGGTGCGACCCAGTTCCAGACCATCTGGCGCGTCGTTCTTCCCGCGGCGTTACCCGGCATTCTGACCGGAATCGTGCTGGTGGTGGCCAGAGGCGCGGGCGAGGTTGCGCCGTTGATGATTACGGGGGTGGTGAAGCTCGCGCCCACGCTGCCCGTGGACGGCAACTGGCCGTTTTTTCACCTGGAGCGCAAGTTCATGCATCTGGGCTTTCACATCTATGACGTAGGATTCCAGTCGCCCAATGTCGAGGCCGCCCGCCCGATGGTGTATACCACCACGCTGTTGCTGATGTTTATCGTGCTGGCGCTGAATCTGACGGCGATCCAGGTCAGGTCGCGCTTGCGCAAACGATACCAGAGAGTCGGACTGTAGCGGCATTTCGACAGCTCTCCAGACGGTCTTTCAATCGGGAGTCAATAAGGATGGGCGTGGAACCCACGAAGCAGGTCGACACCGCACCTGAGAAACCGGTCGTCGAGGTCGAATCCCTGAGTCTGCACTACGGCGACGCCCAGGCGCTGTTCGACATCAGTCTGAACGTACCCCGGCACAACGTCACCGCGTTTATCGGACCGTCCGGTTGCGGGAAGTCTACGTTGCTCCGCTGTATGAACCGTTTGAACGATCTGATCGACTCGGTAAGGATCGATGGCGGGGTCCGGATCGAGGGAGAAGACATCTACGCCCAGGGATACGATGTCATATCACTCCGGCGGTTGGTGGGTATGGTGTTTCAAAAGTCGAATCCGTTTCCCAAGTCAATCTTCGAAAACGTCGTGTACGGGTTGCGCATCGCCGGGGAGAACCGGCGTCCCGTTCTGGATGAGGTGGCCGAGAAAAGCCTCCGGGCGGCGGCACTCTGGGACGAGGTCAAGGATCGACTCGACGAGTCCGCGCTGGGGTTGTCCGGGGGACAGCAGCAGCGCCTCTGCATCGCGCGCGCGATCGCGGTGGAGCCGTCGGTAATCCTGATGGACGAGCCCTGTTCCGCGCTGGATCCGATCGCCACCGGACGCATTGAAGAGACGATCAATGAGTTGAAGAGCCGGTATACGATCGTGATTGTGACCCACAATCTCCAGCAGGCTTCCCGTATCTCGGACCGGACAGCATTCTTCTACCTCGGCAAGCTGGTTGAATACGCTCGTACCGAAGAGATGTTTACGAACCCGAATCTGCAACAGACGGAGGACTATGTGACCGGCAGGTTCGGATAGCCGTCAGGTCGGTCGGACTTCAACGAACGGGGCTGATAATGGAACGGACATTGGATCAGCAGTTGGAACAGTTGAAGAGCGAGTTGCTGGCAATGGGCGGCGCGGTGGAGGCGTCCATCGACCAGGCCGTGAAGAGCTTGCTCGAACGGGATAACGATCTCGCCAATACCGTAGTTGCCGGCGGCGCGGCAATTGACGATTGGGAGGTACGCATCGAAGATGCGTGCCTGAAGCTGCTGGCGGTGCGGCAGCCCGTGGCCGGCGACTTGCGCCTGATGGCGACCCTGATGAAGATCAATTACGACCTGGAAAGGATCAACGATCAGTCGGTGAATATCGCACAGCGGGCGTTTGTATTGAACCGGGCAACCCTCCTGAAGCCGCTGATCGACATCCCCAGAATGGCGGAACTCGTCCGGGGCATGGTCAAGGATGCGTTGGACGCCTTTGTCAACCGGAACGTGGACCTGGCAAACGACGTGCGTCGTCGAGACGACGTGGTGGATGCGCTCAGGGATCAGATCTTCAGAGAATTGCTGACCTATCTGCATTACCCGGAGGAAGCGGATGCGGTCGATCGGGCGATTCACCTGATTCTGGTCTCCAGGCATCTTGAGCGGATGGGCGACCACGCGTCCAACATCGCCGAGAACGCGGTGTTCCTGGTGCAGGGCCGGATCGTGCGTCACCAGAAGGAGAATATCGGAGAGGAAGAATAAATCAGGGTTTGGACGAACCCTGACGAACGCACTGCGTCGAGCCGCGTGAAGCCGATGGCCCCACGTCTGAATTTACGAACGCATGCCGCAAGCCGGCTGCGGTTTTTTGTGGATAGCCCAAGGCTGCATGGTTAGGAAAAAGGGCTTGTGAAGCAGTTCCAAACCCGTATATTTAGACGTTCAGGCGCAACTGGTGTTCTGTCCCGAAAATACCTCACCATTCTTCCGCAGATTCAGGCGGCTTGTTTCCGGGACAGAACACTGGCTGGAGGGCCTCTTCCCGGTGGCGAGCGACCATACCGCGCATCACGCCGACGGCGCCCGATTCTGCGAAAGATGCAGCGCGGCGCTGGTGTTGAAACCGGTCGATGACCGCATTCGCCCCGTCTGTCCGGCCTGCGGCTTCGTGGTCTACCTGGACCCGAAAGTGGCTGCCGGCGTGATCGTAACGCTGAATGAAGAGCTTGTGCTCCTGAAGCGGGGCATCGAACCCGGGATGGGGAAATGGGTCTTTCCGGGCGGATACGTCGACCGCGGCGAACCGGTGAAATCCGCGGCGGCGCGGGAAGCCATGGAAGAGGTCGGGCTGGAGGTCGAGATCGAAGACCTGCTCGGCATCTATTCGTACCCCAATGAAACAACGGTACTGGTTGTGTACACGGGCGTCGTGGTCGGAGGCAATCTGAAGGGAAACTTCGAGACGTTGGAAGTCCGGACGTACCCTCCAGGCCGCATTCCCTGGTCTGAGTTGGCGTTTCGAAGTACGGTCGAAGCGCTTCGCGCGTGGGTGGCGCGATCTGAGGAAAGCAGCCGTTCGATGGATCGGTCCCGGGGCTGAGAAAGGGGAGAAACGGGTCGGATGTTAAAATCAATCGAGGAAGTGGAGACGCGGTTCGGTCGGGAGGGGTATATCGCCGATCGGACGCTTGCCACAACGGTCTACCTGGCCGTGGCGCTGGGAAAACCGATTTTTCTGGAGGGAGAGCCGGGGGTAGGAAAGACAGAGGTCGCCAAGGTCATGGCGCAGATCCTGGAAACGGACCTGATCCGGCTGCAGTGTTACGAGGGCCTGGATGCCAATACGGCTCTGTACGAGTGGAACTATCCGAGACAGATGCTGGAGATGCGCCTGGAAGAGGCCCGGGGCATCGAAAAACAGGAGATCGGCCGCAGTATTTTCAGCGAGGACTTCCTGCTGAAACGACCGCTTCTCCGGGCCATTCAGGGCAGCGGAAGCAACCCGCCCGTGCTGCTGATCGACGAGGTGGACCGGTCGGACGAGGAGTTCGAGGCATTTCTGCTGGAAGTGCTGTCGGATTTCCAGATTACCATCCCGGAGATCGGCACGATTTCCGCGCAGAAGGTGCCGTTTGTGGTGCTCACCTCCAACCGCACCCGCGAACTGCACGATGCGCTCAAGCGGCGCTGCCTCTATCTGTGGATCGACTATCCCACGTTCAAGAAAGAGATGGAAATCGTCGCCTCACGGGTTCCCCGCATTCAAACGGGCCTTGCCCAGCAGGTGTGCGGGTTCATGCAGCTGATGCGCACACGGGATTTCTACAAGCGCCCGGGGATCGCGGAAACCATCGATTGGGCGCTGGCGCTGATGCAGATGGAAATCGACGACCTCGATTCCGACACCGTCAACGCCACGCTGGGCTGCGTGCTGAAGTACAAGGAGGACATTGAAAAGCTCCAGGAGGACGGCCTGCCGCAGATCATCGAAAAGGCGCGGGCCTTGAAGGATCGGGCGATGCGGCTGAAGAACTGACGCGAAAACGTAATCAGGAGCGATTCCGGGGATTGGACCGCATGAATGCAGGACGGGTTGAAGACAGGAGTATGATGGGCCGGGTTGTGGCCTTTTCGCGGGCCCTGCACAGGGCCGGTGTGGATGTGAATTCCGGCAATCTGATCGACTTCTGTCAGAGTTTCAGGTTCATCGACATCGGCAGGCGCGGCGATTTCTACGCGGCCGCGAGGGCCACGCTGGTGTCCCGCTTCGACGACCTGGACACGTTCGATCGCGTATTTCACGCATTCTGGAGCGCTCCGGTCAGCACCATGGAGATGGAGGTCGCGGACGACGAAGACGATCAGAACCTGGAAGTGTCCGATCAACTCGACGAGCCGGTCGACACCGTCACGGAGGAGGAGGACACGGACGGGGAGGGTGACTCCGAGGAGGTGGGGTACAGCCCCGAGGAAGCGTTGATGAGCAAGGACCTGGCGGCCATGAGCGACAAGGAAATCGAGAAAGCCAGGCAGGTCATCGCACAGATTGTGGACATCATCGCAAACCGGCGCAGCCGGCGGCGGGAGCCGCAGAAACGGGGCGTGGAGATTGACTTCAGGAGGACCTGGCGCAGAAACGCCCTGTACGGGCGGGACGGTGTCGCCCTCGCACGGCGCAGGCGGCGGATCAAGAAAACGAAGCTGATGCTGCTGTGCGACGTCAGCGGGTCCATGGACTGCTACAGCCAGTTCCTGATTCAATTCATCTACGCGCTGAAGCGGGAAATACGCGACGTCGAGGTGGGGGTTTTCTCCACGCGGATGACCCCGATCTCCAGGCTGCTGAAGAACAAGAGCGTGGAGGAGTCGCTCCGGGAGGTGGCGGATACGGTCCACGACTGGGCCGGGGGAACGGATATCGGCGGCTGTCTGCGGGAGTTCAACGACCGGTTCGCCCGGGAGATGTTGAAAGCCAAGACCGTCATGATCATCGTCAGCGACGGCTGGGACCGCGGAGACGCGGACCTCATGCGGCGGGAAATGGAGCGGCTTCGCAGACGCGTCCATAAGCTGATGTGGTTGAACCCTTTGCTGGGCAGCCCCGGGTACCAGCCGCTTTGTCTGGGCATGAAGACGGCGTTGCCCTACCTGGATCATTTCATGGCCGCGCACAATCTGGAGAGTCTCGTGCAGCTGGCGAAGACGTTGCGTTCGGTCTGGCGATGAGACCGGCGATGCTCAAATTCACCGAATCCCAAATCCGTCATCCGGAATTCAGAAGGGGGTGGTTCTGATGAAGGACGTGTTCTCAGAAGCCCTGGACCTGATTTCGTCAGGACAGAACGCCGCGCTGTCGACGATTGTCTCCAGCAAGGGATCCTTGCCAATGAGCAAGAAGGCCAAGATGCTGGTGCGTCCCGACGGCCGGATTGTGGGTACGGTTGGCGGCGGTTGCCTCGAGGCGGACGTCTGGGCCGAAGCCCGTGACGTGATGGAAACGGGTGTTCCCACGCTTCAGCGCTTTATCCTGACCGAGGAACATGCGGGCGAAAACGGATTGAACTGTGGCGGCAACGTTGAGATTTTCACGGAGCCTCTGTACCGGGGACAGTCCGAAGACATGCTCGAGACCGTGGCGGAGGTCCGAAAGACACGGGAATCGGCGGTGCTGGCCACACTCGTTTCCGGAGGGGATCCCTCGAAGTGGGGCGCCAAGCTCCTGGTGCGCGCCGACGGGACAACCGTGGGGTCGCTGGGGTGCCCGGAGGCCGACAACGCGATCCTGAGCGAAGTGGCGGAAATGGTAACGATTCCGGAGGACCTGCTGGAGGTGGTCTCGCTGTACGCGGCCGATTCCGGCGGCCCCTTGAAGGTCTTCATGGAGTCGGTCTGCCCGGAGCCCACGCTCTATTTGTTCGGCGGCGGGCACGTTTCGTTCGCCATCGCCCGGATCGCGGCCACCGTGGGTTTTCGAATCGTCGTCATCGACGACCGCCCCATGTTCGCCAATAAGGAGCGCTTTCCGATGGCGGACGAGACCCTCACGCTGGACATGGAGACGGCGTTCGAACATCTGGAAATCGACGACCTGTCCTATATCGCGGCGGTGACGCGGGGGCACCAGCACGACAAGCCGGTGGTGGAACAGGCGGTATGGACGGACGCCGCCTACATCGGCATGATCGGCAGCAGGCGCAAGATCGCGTTGATGTGGAAGGAGCTGGAGGCGAAGGGAATCAGCAGGGAGCGCCTCGACGAGATTCACGCGCCCATCGGGCTGGACATTGGCGCGGATTCCCCGGAGGAAATCGCCATCAGCGTGGTCTCCGAACTCATCCAGGCGCGCCGCTCCGGCGGCAAACCCACGCATGGGGCCAGGTCTTTGGCCGACGCCCGCGTGGCAACGTGAACGCCTGAATCATATAGACTGCTCTGCCACCAAAAACCTTCCGGATGGCTTGCAGGTGTAGGGGCAACCCTTGTGGTTGCCCTTTATTCTTCCCTCTCACCGAATTCGAAGTGGCGGATTTGGCCGCCCGGGCAGGCGTTTCACGCCAACATCCCGGGCGGCCTTTCTTTGGGATTTTCTATTTATAATATTAATAAACAATAATTTAACGTTATAATCAACTTCTGGCACGGCATTTGTATTCACAGGGGGAAGGATGGAACAAGACCATCCGTCGCAGTCGAAAGTTCACCCACTTGTGAAAGGAGACTGACATGGCCGCGGGGACATTGACGCGGATCGCCAATATCATCCGAGCGGACGTGGACGATCTGCTGAACCGGATGGAGGACCCGGAAAAGATGTCGCGACTGATGTTGACGGAAATGGAGAACGCCGTTAACGACGCCGTGGCCGCCGTGGCGGATGCCATGGCCGGCCAGCGGCTCCTCGAACGAAGGCTGAAGTCGCGGCAGGCGGATGCGGCGGCCTGGGACCGGACGGCCGAACGGTCCGTTTCGCAGGGCGACGACGACCTCGCCCGCCTCGCGCTGGAGCGGAAGGCCGAGGTGGAGGCGGAGGCCGCCGAGCTTGAGACGGCGCTGGCCGAGGCCGGGAATGCGACCGGGCAGCTCGAGCGGCAATGCGCACGTCTGAAACGCCGTCTCCGGGAGGCCAGGACGCGCCAGCGGAACCTTGTGGTCAGAAGCCGCGCGGCGGGAGGATACGCCCCAGCCGCCGACGCCTCCGTTCGGATTCGCGAAGAGGCGTTCGAGCGGTTCGACGCGCTCTGCCGGCGGGTCGACCACGAGGAAGCGGCGGCAGAGGTCTATGAGCAGATTTCCGGCGAAGACCCGGACCTCGAAGACCGTTGCGAGAAGTTGGCGCGCAAGCAGCGTATCGAGGCGCAGCTGAAGTCGATGAAACAGAAGCTGGCTGATGACAGTTGACTGCATTATGATGGGGAGAGGGGAGACGTGAGACGGGAGATGACGTCTATGCCCGAATGATTCTTCCTGAACGCCTCCGGCAAGAGATGAAACGACACAGGGCGGACAATCTCTCACGTCTCACGTCTTACGTCTACCCAGGGGCAGGGGGGGCGCTCTTGGCTGACTGCTGATAGCTGTTCTTGATGGCTGATAGCCATTTCTCGTGGAGGAATCGACGATGGCGAAATTCCTGGGTTTTTGCATGCTGGCTGCCGGCGGACTGGTGGCGCTGTTTCTTCTGGGAGGACTCATCGGAATCGCGCTGGGCCTGATCTGGTTCGCGATCAAGCTCGCCGTTCCGCTGTTGCTGATCTACGTCGGCTACCGATTGATCGTCCGCGATAGACATCGAATCGCATACTAGCGGAACCGGCCGCGTATCCTCCGGCTTTCGTCACCTGAAATTCCAAAAAAAACCGTTGGTACCGATGCTCGCAATGTGTAACTTGGTGCATCGAATACCGGCGGTTTTTTGGTACGAGGCTGAACGCGGTATGCCATCGGGGAGAAAGGAATGTCGGTTGAGGATAAACAGTGCCCGGCGACACCGGACGACGTGGCGTTTTATCAGGAAAACGGTTTCATCAGGTATCCGGAGTTCTTCTCACGGGACGAGATTGCCGCGCTCGGAGAAGCCATCGACAGAGCCGTCGAGACCAACAGGGAGCGCATTGTCGGCGCGCCGGGCGGCGGCCGGACGTCCGAGGCGTACGAGCAGGTCTTCAACCAGATGGTAAACCTCTGGACAGACTTTCCGGATGTAAGGGCCTACTCGTTCAACCACGCCCTGGCCGAAACCGCGAGGCGGCTGACCGCCTGCCGCCACGTACGGATCTACCACGATCACGCCATGGTCAAACCCGGCGGTGCCGGCAGCCGCGCGACCAACTGGCACCAGGATATGCCCTACTGGCCCATGGAGCCGGACGGCGCGCTGTCGGCCTGGGTGGCGGTGGACGACGTGACCGTCGAGAACGGATGTCTGCATTTTGTGCCGGGCTCGCATAAACTGGGCCCGCAGGAGCCGATCGCGCTCGGGGTTGCGGGTGAAAGCATCGTGGACAGGATGGCGCAAAAGGGACATGAAGTGGCCGAACCCGTCGCGATGGAGATGCCGGCGGGCGGGGTGACCTTTCATCACGGATGTAACTTTCATCACGCGGGCCCCAACCTGACCGATCGGCCGCGCCGGGCTTTTGCGATCATCTATATTCCCGACTTCGTCCGGTTCACCGGAGGAAAGGAAGCGGCCGGTGCCGGCGACGAGATGGCGCAGGGAGGGCCGTGGGAACACCCGCTTCACCCCGTACTTGCGGGCACACCGTAGCGGGGACTCACGTGACTTCCGACATCGATGGGGGATTGACGATGCTGACGGACGAGCAGACCGCCGAGTTTCACAAGCGCGGCTTCCTGAACGGAGGCCGGCTCCTGAACGGCGACCGGGTCGACACGCTGCGACGTGAACTGGACCGGGTCATCGCGGAAAGGGACCGCACGGACGTGCCGCAGCCGGTCCACCTTCGGAACCTGAACCGCAATCCGGAGACGCCGGTCTGGCAGATCGTCAATATCTGGGCCGCGAGCGAGCCGTTTCGGGAACTGATCGGGATGCGCAGGATCGTGGAAGACGTGGCGCAGCTGACCCGCGCCAGGCGGTTGCGGGTGTGGCACGATCAGATCCAGTACAAGCCCGCGGAGCGGGGCGGCGTCACCATGTGGCACCAGGATGCGCCCCTGTGGCCGATTATCGAACCGATGACGGAGGTGAGCGCCTGGGTGGCGCTGGACGACGTGGACGAGGAAAACGGGTGCATGAGTATGGTCCCCGGTTCCCACAAGTGGGGAAACCAGATCGATTTCATCCGGTCGGTTGAGAACTACGAGGACATGCCGGGGGAATGGAACGGGCGCCGCGTGGAAATCGTCAGGTGTCCTGTCAGGAAGGGCGAGGTGCACTACCACCACGCGCTGACCTGGCACGGGTCGCACGCCAACACGAGCCACCGCCCCCGCCGCGCCATCGCCATCCACTATATGACCGACGAAACCCGTTACGTGGCCTCCGGACAGCACGTCATGAAACCCTTCGTTGAGGTCCCCGACGGCGCGCTGATGGAGGGGGAACACTTCCCCCAGGTCTGGCCGTAGCCGAGCATTTTCTCCAAGCCTGGCGAAAGGTAGGCCAAGCGCGGTCGGTGCTCGCGCTGTTTGTGTTGGGAATTTCGAGAAAACCTGTCAACGGCAAAAACAATGCGTGGTCACTGAGCTTGTCGAAGTGCCCGCAATCGTGCCGGTAGGGGGGCGTGAGCCGGCGCCTTGAGCCTGCAAATGCTCGAAATGCCCGCGCTTCGACTCGCTCGTTTTCGCAAGCGCTCCCTGAGCGTTACCCGCGTTTTTCCGTAACTCAAACTGTCAGTTTGCGCGAGCTGACGCCACGCCGCCACCTCCCCATCACTCCCCCCTTGAGGGGGAGTCGGCAAGGCAAGGGCGCCAGCCCGCAGCCGCGCCGGAGGGGGGTCCTGAGCCGCTCCCGGAGCTTGCGGTGCCCTGAGCCTGTCGAAGAGTCGAAGGGTCGGTGAAGGGTTTTCAAGAGCCACCCAACGGTAGCAAGGTGCAGTCATTGCTTGTGCTACTTGCGTTAGCAATTTGGGAAAAACCATTCAACGGCGAATACTATGCGTGGTCACTGAGCTTGTCGAAGTGCCCGCAATCACGCAGGACGGAGGCGACGTCGCTGTAGCCGTTCCAATCCCCGGCGATTCCTACAAATGGAAGGCCAAAAAACTCCGATACGTCCAGTCGCGCTAATGGTGGAACGTGTGAGGGTGACCCGGTCGGCAGGGTCTACAGAATTGGCAAGTTGACGAGAAAAAGCCCAACGGTTTCGCTATGACCGTTGGGCTTCTTGGCTGTCTTCGAGTCGAACTGTCGAGATGGGAGGATCGGCGCGAGGTTTCGTGCTCCCTGGCGTGAGATCCCCGATGTCTTAACGTCTCTCCTATTTCATGCCCGAAAGGATTTCAGATTGAGCTCGTTGATGACTCGATAGTGTTTTCTGTTCGCCGTACAGAGCGTCAGATGGTTTTCGACTGCGGTTGCGGCGATGAGTGCATCAGCCAGTGAGAGAGCGGTCTTGAGGGTATATTCTTCCATATACACGGAAGCTCTGTGTCCGATGTTTTCAGTGAGCGGCAAGGTCTGAAAGGCGTGATCTTTGAGGAAGTACTTGATTTCCCTCAATTCCTCGCGGCTTCTCGCACCCTGGATCAGCTCCGCATACGTGACGAGCGATATCCGGCGATCATCGGTTCGTTCAATAATTCGTGCAGCCCCTTCGTGACCCTTGAATACCCATATCAGAACATCGGTATCAAAGATCATCCAGGCGGCCTTTGCGCAGATTGCGGACGTACGCACCGACGTCCGCCATATCTTTCCTGTCTTTCCACATTCCGAAGGCCGTATGGTCTGATACGGAAGTGTGCGTCCGCTGCCGGCTGGGCGTCAGGATGGCCTTTTCCTTGCCTCGATAATAAATGGTAACCGCCTCGCTTCGGTCGAGCGCGAGCAGGACGTCTTTCATTCTCCGCCTCAAGTCAAGAATGGACGCTTTCATATATCCTCCTCCCAAAGTGTACACATTATATGCACACTTTGGGATACAATGTCAAGGCTGAAATCTCACCAGATCCCGTTCCCGAGAGCACCAGTGGCGCGGTCTCAGCGGAGGCCACCTGCGGCATAAGCGGAGTTAACATAGTGACTTACATCACCAGGCTTCACGGCCCATCGGGGATCCGGTATCCACTTCACCGTGCAGGTTGCGCTCCGTCACCCCGGCGAGAAGGTCGTCCAAATCCGTCTCGGGCGGCGCGACCGGCTTGATGACCAACTCTTTGCCGCGGAGCGATAGTTCAACCGGCGAATTGGATTCGAGTCCGATCTGATCAGCAAATCGTCTGGGAATACGTACGGTCAATTCGTCGCCGCATTTCTGCAGACGGGTTTTCATGTCTTTTCTCCATCGTCCCCAGACCTTTGGTTGTAACTACTACGCAATAGAATAGGACATGACGTTTAAGGCCTGCCGGCAGTAACGTGGACGCTGAGCTTGTCGAAGCGACCGTGTTTCGACTAACCCACACCGACCCTTCGACATTTCGACAAGCTTACTTCGACAGGCTCAGCACAAGCAATGCAGGCAGGCTCAGGGAGCGCCTCAGGATGGCGATATGTGTGCGTATTGGGCGGGGAATGTGGATACGTCAAGATAGAAGTGACAATGAGCACGCACTACTATCCTGTCCATCTCATGTAGGTAGTTGCGGGTTATGCGCCGTAGTAGGCCTCGACGGGAATGCCGGGGAGGATTCGTCTGGTGATTTCGGCGATGCGGTCGACTTCGGCGTCGGTCAGGGCGGTCACGTACGATTCGGCGGGCTTTCGGGCGACCGTGTAGACCTGGATGTTCTTCAGTTGACCGCCCTCGTCCAGCACGTTGGAGAGGACGTTGCAGAAGGCGAGGATCTCGTCATCCGGCGGGGGCTCGCCGTGAACGCGCATGAACAGGCTCTGGATGACCAGAGGCCATCTTCGCGCGGCCAGTTTGAGGTTTTCGATGATCCGCTCGAAGGAGATGCGGGTGCGTTCCACCAGGTGGTAGTACTCGGACGTGCCGGCCTCCAGTTTCGCCCAGATTTCACCGTTGTTCCGGTGCATGATTTCGAAGGCATCGAGCACCGCGGGGACGTGAAAACGGGTACAGTTGGTGATGGCTGTGATTTTGACGTCATCAAGGCCGAACCGCCCCTTGACGTCCGCGGTTTTTTCGACGACCTCCCTGAACCGGGGATAGGTTGTGGGCTCGCCGTCGCCCGAGAAAGCGATATCGTTGATCCGCTTGAGACGGTCCGGGATTCCGCAGAACGCCGGTTGCTGGAAGATTCTGCCGCTCAGGACGTCCCCCAGCAGGGCCTCCAGTTCATCGATGATCCGGTCTTCGTCCACGTCCCGCAAAACCGGAGGAACCGTGCGGTCGACCTGGCAATAGATGCAGTCGAAGTTGCAGATCTTGTCGGGGTTCAGATTGATACCGACCGAGACGCCCCCGGAGCGACGCGAGAGTACGGGATACACGTACCGGTTATTCTCGAACAGCCTCGGGTGAGAGGTGACGGCACGGCGCACGGCCGTCTCGCCTGATGGAGTCGACATGGTTTCGCTTTCGTCCATAGGAAACGCGCATCTTCGTTGCTGACAGTCGCGATGTACCTGGAAGGAACCCGCCCGTCGGAAGTACTCTAATATACCAAATTCGACCATGTTTCGCACACATCAAACGATATTCGGCGGGATTGTTCCCGGCGCCGTTTTCCACTTGTGTTCTGCGGCCAAAATCAATACCTTGTAGGCCGCAGGAATCCAATGCGCGGGCGATCCCGCGGGTCGCCCCCACAGGGCCTACGTTTGCCGAATGACATCGCTGTCTGGTTTTCGATTTTTGTTTTTGGCTGATGGCTGACGGCTGAGAGCTGAATGCTGACAGCTGGCTTTCTTGATCGAGGTTTTATGTCCACCTTCATTGGCAGCCTGCCGGAGCGAAAAAAGGTCTGCAAGGTTACGTTCACCAACTGGGACAAGACGGTCGAGTGCAAACCGCACACCAACCTCCGGCAACTGGCAATAGACAACGACATCAATCTCTATAACGGAATCACCCGGTTCGTGAACTGCGAAGGCAACGGGCTGTGCGGCACCTGCACGGTCGAGGTCATCCCGCAGGACGGCCTAAGCGTCAAGGGCGCCAGGGAGAACCTTCGCTTTCTGCTGCTGAAGGGGAACCTGCGCCTCGCTTGCCAGGTAGACGTGACCGGAGATATCCAGGTGACCAAACACGCCGGGTTGAAGGGCAAAAAGGGATACGTACCTGGACTCGACCGGGACGAAGCCGTGCGCCTCTACCGGGACGAAGGAAAGACCGTCGCGCAGGTCGCCGCGCAGATGCAGTGTTCGGAGGCCAGGGTGGTCACCCTTCTCGAACACGGCCGGGTCGAGTTGCGCCGGCCGGGCTCGGCGGCATGACCGCGGCGCAGATGGCTGAGTGATGTGAACCATGGCGACTTACGGGTCGCTTTTTTTGTTGGCCAACTGAATTGAAAATACGACAATTTACATGGATGCAGAGAATGGACAGTACAAAAACCAAAAAGCACGATATAGACGCGAGAAAACGAGCAACGGCGGTGAATCAATTCAACATTGACCGAGCTCCGGCACTCCGGCCACCGCGATCGCTGATGCGTACGATTAACCTCCTTCTGCTGTCGATAAGCCTGATGGGCCACCCGGCGGATGCCCAGTCCCAGGCGACCACGGGCGTTATCCGGGGCCTCGTATGCGACCCGTTTGACAATCCCATCGAAGGCGCCACCGTCATCCTTAGGGAGGCGGGCACCAATTACCAGAGAATCCTCGCGACGTCCGACGTGGGACTGTTCACCGCGACGCTGCTTCCTCTCGGCTTCTACGACGTCACGGTACGCGCCGAGGGATGGGCCGAAGCACGGCAGACCGGTGTGCAAGTCCGGGTTGGAGAGACGGTTGAACTGATCATCAAGATGATTATCGAGATGGAGGAGTTCGTGGTTGTGGCAAGGAGGCCCGCGGTCGACGTCACCCGAACGGAGACGGCCACGCGCCTGCCGGAGAAGGCAGTGCAGGACCTGCCCAACAACGGCCGTAATTTTCTCAACCTCACGCTTCTGACCCCGGGCGTGAGTATCGTCCAGGGTCCGGACGGCGACGAACTGACCATTGCCGGCCAGCGCGGCATCCACAACAACATCTCGGTGGACGGCGCGGATTTCAACAACCCGTTCTTCGGCGAGCAGCGCGGGGGTCAGCGCCCCGCTTTCACCTTCAATCTGGACGCCGTTGCGGAAATCGTTGTGGTTCCGCAGGGCGCAAACGCGGAATTCGGGCGCTCCGGCGGAGGATTCGTGAACGTCATCACGAAGTCGGGCACGAACAGAATCAGCGGATCGGCGCATTTTTTCGGCAAGCACGACGCGTTGTCGGAGACCGCGAGGCACAACGGCGCCGAGCGCCGGCCCAGCTTCAGGCAGGGGCAGTTCGGCTTCACGCTCGGCGGACCGCTGAAGCGTGACAAGGCGTTCTTCTTCGCCGCGTACGACCAGCAGGTGTTGAGAGACACCCGGCAGAGCGACGCGGGGCGCATGGACCCCAGCTTGCGGACCTTTATGGACACGGCGTTCAACGGGGCGCTGCGGGAAGACTACGGACCCATCGACCGCACCAACGACGCCCGCGCGTTCCTGGCCAAGGTGGACCTCCACCTCTCGAAAGACCACTCCGCAACTTTCAAGTACAACTACACGTGGTCGGAACAGGAAAACGGGACTTTTGACGTGGATTCATGGGCGCGCAGCGCCAACGCGATTGAAAGAGACTGGTCACATGCGTTCAACGGCAGCCTCGTATCGCTTCTCTCGCCAACCACCGTCAATGAGTTCCGGTTCCAGATCTCCCGCGAGGACCGTCCTCGTCCCTATGCGGGACCGATCAATCCCGATACAGGCCGCCCTTTCCCGGATACCGGCATGGACTTCAGGAACGGCTATCGCCTCGGCATGCCCTTCTTCATACCGACGGAATACTACGACACCCGCGTCCAGTTGCTCAACAATGTCTCGCTCGCCAGGGGCGGCCACCTGTTCAAGGCCGGCGTGGAGTGGAATCGCGTCGAGTCTGTGCAGACCTTTATCGGCTTCGCCAATGGACGGTTCATTTTCGACTCGGTGGACGGGTTTCTCAACTTCGTGGAAAAGGGCAACCGCTACGTCGAATGTTCGGATGGAAGCGTCAGCACCGAGGGCGTTTGCGCGGCGGGCGCGCGAATCACGGGACCGGTGCTGTTCTACCTGGAGCAGGCAGGCGTCGGCGCGTTGTCCGTGGAAGACGCCGGCACCCAGAGCATCCCGCAGCACGAACTGGCCCTGTTCGTGCAGGACAGTTGGCAGGCGTCCGGCAGACTGACGGTCAACTACGGATTGCGCTGGGAGGCGCAGATTCAGCCCGACCCGATCACAGATCCATCCGATGTATTCTTCGCCGGTTTCATCGGGAAGACCGTAAGCAACGGGGCGGAGGCACACAGGTTCCCGTCCAACGGAAGGATTCCCTCCGACCTGGATATGCTCCAGCCTCGACTCGGCCTGGCCTTCGACGCGCGCGGTGACAACAGTACCCTCTTGCGCGCCAGCGCAGGGGTCTACTACGCCCGCATTCCGGGACTGAACCTGGCCAGCACCCGCTCGACCAACGGCTCCCGCGGGCAGTCTTTATTCCGGTCCAGCGAACTGACCCCAATCCTTGGGCCGCCCCCGACGTGGGGCGAATTGCTGCCCTCGCCCGAAGGAGGCCCGTTCCAGCCCAACATATACGTCTTCGACGAGAATTTTCAGAACCCGCGAACCGTCAGCCTGAACGCGGGTATCGAGCATGAGTTTCAGGCATCGGGACTTGTGGGTTCCGTCGATTATACCTACGCACGTACCGACAATCTCACGCGTTTCGTGAATCGCAACGACGCCGCGTTCGGTTCTCCGTGGTCGACCGGACTGGGCCCGGACGGCGGCAACGGCATCGGCAACCTGATCACGGCCGAGAGCTCCGCGAAATCGCGCTACAACGGCCTCAGCCTGGGGCTGCGGCGGACCATGCACGAACAGCTTCAGTTCCAAATCAACTACACGCTGTCCTGGGACAAATCCGATGACGATAACGAGCGCGACCCGTTCACCTTCCGCTACGTGGATCCCACCCGGCTGGACCGCGAATGGGGGTTTTCGGACCGCGACCAGCGCCACCGCTTCAACGCCTGGGCGCTGGCTATCCTGCCCGGCGACGTCTATATGAACAACCGTGTGAGCTTCTATTCGCCGCAGCCGGTCTCTGCCGCCTGCGGCGACAACAATCGGGCATCCAGCCGTCCCTCGACGAACCCATGGGGGCCCACTTCGGACCGCGTCTGCGCCGACGGCGGCATCGTCCAGCGCAACACCTTGCGCAAGGACCGCGGGTTCTTCTCGTGGGACATGCGCCTCACGCGCCCCATTCCATTGGGCAACGGCACGATTGAGGCCATTGTCGAGGTCTTCAACCTGCTCAATACGGACAACTACCGCGACCCCTCCACTGCCGGCCTTCTGTTCAACTTCGACGGCACCGTCCAGTCCGGACTCGGCGATCCGCGCGAAGTCCAGGTCGGCATCCGGTACGTGTTTTGACGACGCCGAGGGGGACGTCTATGTGACAGACCGGTGAAGGAACGCATCGAAAAATAGAACCATAGGCCGTTGGCGTATTAACACATCGTGTGAATAGCAAGGAGTTACACCATGACAACACTGAAGAGTATCGAGATTAGCGGATTTCGGTCCATCAGGGAGATGATGTTGGAACTCAGGCCGGTCAACGTCCTCATCGGCGCCAACGGTGCCGGCAAGAGCAATCTCATTGCCTTCTTCAAGCTGGTGAATGAACTGATGGGCGGACGCCTCCAGCAGCATATCGGGTCGACCGGACGGGCCACGGGGAACCTGCACTTCGGGCCCAGAGTGACGCCGCAACTGGAGGCAAGGATGTTGTTTGAGGTGGAGAACGGAACGGACACGTACTCGATGAGACTCTTCCACGCCGCGGGCGATTCCCTGATTTTTGCCGAAGAAACCCTCTCCTTCCACCAGTCGGGGTATCCCAGCCCCAAGATCGTACAGCTGGGCGTCGGCCATCTGGAAACGAAGATTGGAGAAGTGGCGGAGAGTGGAGAGCCCACGGCGAAAACACTGAGGGTCCTGTTGAATCGCTGCCGCGCCTATCACTTTCATGACACGTCGCCGACGTCGAGGGTGAGGCAATACGGATACATCGGGGACAACCGCTGGCTCAAGCCCGACGCGGGCAATCTCGCGGCGATACTCTGTGCGCTCAGGTCCAGCGACGAAACCGCATACAGGCGGATTGTAACCACCATCCGGCAGGTGGCGCCGTTCTTCGATGACTTCGATCTGGAGCCCGCGGAGTCGCGGGACGTCATCCTCAACTGGCGGCACCGTGAGTCCGATCTGGTTTTCGGCCCGCATCAGCTCTCGGACGGCACGTTGCGGGCGATCTGCCTGATTTCGCTTCTGTTACAGCCGACCGAGAAGCTGCCGTCCCTGATTGTCGTGGATGAACCGGAACTCGGCCTGGACCCCTGCGCCGTGGACGTGATCGCCTCCCTGTTTCGTTCCGTAAGCGAGCATACGCAGGTGCTCGTAAGCACGCAGTCCAGCGCCTTCGTGGACAGCTTCGAACCGGACGACATCGTGGTCGTGGAACGAAATCAGGAAGCCACGGAATTCAAGAGACCCCAGGCCGAAGATCTCGACTCATGGGTGGAGGAATACTCGCTCGGGGAAATCTGGGAAAGGGACAGCGTCAGCGAAGGGACGGAATGACGGTTCGACTCCTGTCAACGGGCAGTTCCTCACTCGCCAGGTCTGGCAAGCGATCGTTCGACGTGGCGAGCAAACGTCTCGAAGTCATCCAGTTGTCGGGCGAGGAGTTGCCCGATCAGATCGAGGTCGACGTCAAGGTAGCCGTGGACAAGTACGTTACGGAAACCCGCCACGGCTCGGAAGTGCGCCGCGAAATCTTCAGGCAACACGTCTATCTCTGCAAGTCGGTCTATGGCGGTTGCGTAATCCGGCGCATCAAGGCCGGCGGACAATGCCAGATGGGTTGCTATGTCGAGCGCGTTCTGGGCACAGAGATGAAGGCCGCGTTCGACCAACCAGCGAAGGTCGGAATTGTCGCGGAGCTGAGCGCCGGTTGAATCCGAATGCCGACGCAGGTTGCCAACGGCGGACCTCAACGCGGTCAAATGCCGCCGCACGACGAGGTCATTTGGGCGTCCGGGAGTCACCTTTCGCCACCGGCGCGCAAACGCCATGCCGCGTCCATTTTTGCAAGCTGGGGACCGAAATCGCAATATCGGGAAACCGCGTAACCTTCCCGCGTCGTCGTCGCCGCCAGATCACGGGACAGGAGGCGGATACCGTCTCGCAGCACATGGTAGTAAAGAACAGGGGGAGCCTGGTTTAGAATCAGTAGATCGACGTCGTTGTTGTGGAGGCCGGCTATTATTTCCGTCGTAATTTGCGCCCGATACCCGAACGTGCTTTCTTTGACTCTGGCTTCATCCACATATACAGCGACGTCGACATCGCTGTGGGGTTGTGCCGTCCCGCGCGCGTGTGAACCAAACAGATAAGCCTCCAGAACCTCGTGGCGGGGCTCAAGCAGGCTCGCGATACGCTGTTCCAGGGATTGGGAGGTTTTCATTTGCATGTCGACGACCTGCGCGCGTAGAGGAAGTTTTCGCGGGTTGATGACAGGTAACCTACCGGCGATGTCCGAAAAATATGCGAATTACGGGTAAAACTCAAGTGCCGCGGAGACCCGGAGCGCTGCTGCAGGTAGATCCCGATAACTCGCCGAGTCGAAAATGAAAATAAAAGGCATCGATTTTCCCAGACAGATAGTAAACGCGTTACGCGACGACAAGCTAGTCGTATTCGCTGGCGCAGGCGTATCAATGGGAGACCCGGCAAACCTTCCGAGCTTCCGAGGCCTAACAAGGGCAATCGCTTGCGGTACGGGAAGAACCTTGCAGGACGACGAGTCCGAAGACCAATTCCTGGGTCGGCTTCAATACAGCGGTGCGGACGTACATACTCGAGCAAAACAAGAGCTTTCTCAGGAGAACCCCCACCCAACCGATTTGCACCGGGATCTTCTGAGGCTATATCCGAAATCCAAATCACCCCTGATCGTCACCACCAATTTCGATCTGTTGTTTGAGCAGGCGGTCGACGGCCTGTTTGACGCGGAACCGGACGTATTTCGAGCTCCCGCCCTGCCCTTAGGAAAGAAATTTAGCGGGATTGTTCATGTTCACGGTGCTCTTGATCGCCCTGACGAGATGGTTCTCACAGACGCAGACTTTGGCCGCGCATATCTCACAGAGGGGTGGGCACGGAGTTTTCTTGTCGAGTTATTTCGTTCATTCACCGTTCTTTTTGTCGGCTATAGCCACAACGACTCCATAATGAACTATTTGTCACGTGCTTTGCCGGTAGAAGAGTCTGAAAAGCGTTACGTGCTCTCGCCCGAGGCTGACAGCGACCGATGGCACGTTCTCGGTATCGAGCCGATTCATTATCCCAGATCACGCGGTGATGTTCACAGTGCACTTTACGCTGGCGTTCGCGGCATAGCTAATCACGCAAGACGCAGTATTCTTGATTGGCAGCGGGAAATAGCCGAAATCGCAAAGAAACCACCCACCGTTGACGAAGAGGAAACAGATTTAATTGTGGATGCGCTCACAGACGAGTCGAAGACACGGTTTTTCACCGATGCCGCGACCTCGGTTGAATGGGTCGCTTGGCTCGATGAGCGCAATCATCTAGATGGACTCTTTGGAACCGGCGAGCTAAGTGAACGTGATGGACTATTGGGAAGCTGGCTAGCCGAGAAATTCGCATACAGACACGCAGATGAGCTCTTTCTGTTGATCGGTCGGCGGCATGCTCAGCTAAATCCGAAATTCTGGGACGCACTATGTCGATCAGTCGCGTTACGGGACGAACCGTCCTTTGATGCAGATACTTTGTCCCGTTGGGTTTCCCTTCTCCTTGCTACCGCTCCAGATCAATTGGAGACGGAGCATCCGTTGTTTTGGTTGGGAGAAAGTTGCACAAAGAACAAGCTGTTGGATCGTGTCGTCGACGTCTTCGATGCGATGGCAGCAAGCCGCGTTGTGGTCAAGCGGGGGTTTTCCTGGCCTGATTCAGATGAGAAAGAACAGAGTCCGCGTATTGATGTGGAATTGGGGTTTGTGAGCGATCACTTCACGATTAACAAACTTTGGATTGACGGATTGAAGCCGAATCTCGACCGTGTAGCGGAGACGCTACTTGCGACCGTTATTGGGCGCCTGACGACGCAACACTGGACACTCAACGCGTGGCAGGAGGCCAATCGCGATTGGAATCCGGTCAGTTATAGCCGAAGCGCCATCGAACCGCACGAACAGGACAAATACCCGGAGACAATTGACGTATTGATCGATGCCGCCCGAGACTGCCTGGGATGGCTGGCGACAAATCGTCCAAAAGTGGCGGCCGCATGGTCGGATCGGCTTGTCAATGAAGGGGTGCCGCTACTTCGCCGATTGGCAGTGCATACTCTAATCGAGCGCCGAGATATGAATCCAAATGAGAAGATTGATTGGTTGTTAAGTGTAACTGATCTGCACGACTCTTCGGCACATCATGAGCTGTTTCAGTTAATGAAGGCAATATATCCGAATGCTGATGAGGATCGTCGAACGGCCGTTATTGAGGCGATACAGGCCTATCGCCAGCCGTCTGTAGAAAATGAGCACGCTGAGGAAGACGGCGCTGCATACGTTCATTTCAACTGGCTCCATTGGATCCATAATGCGGCACCTAATTGTCGCGTCGCTGAGGCAGCTCTGGAGGATGTATTAAGGCGACACCCCGACTTTCGACCGCAAGAACATCCAGACCTCACTCACTGGATGAGTTCCGTCCCTGGAGGCCACCAGAGCCCATGGAACGTAGACGAGCTTCTTTCGAAATCCGCTGAAGAATGGGCCGAGAAACTATTGTCATTCCAGGATACAGGAATTAATGAACCAGACCGTCTCGGGCTTAACATAGCCGTCTCGGATGCGGCAAAGCGGGATTTCCAGTGGGGACTCGAATTGGCGGATGCGTTGGCCAAGAGGCGGAACTGGGATACCGATTTATGGAACACTCTATTGCGGTTGTGGTCAGAGACTGAACTAGATCAGAATCGAGTTCGTCAAGTCATTCAGCAATTGGAAAGGGTCGAATTACAAAGAAAATGTGCACGTACTATCGCTGAATTCCTGTACAACTTGGTGACAGATGACAAGACCCAACATTACCTCATACCGCTTACACAGGTTAACCAGACCGCCGCTAACCTCTGGAGCCACGTGGACCGCGACGATGCGCGAAGGGAAATCGGGTCCTGGCTTACAGCGGCGATTAACAGCACCGCGGGGCTTCTCGCCGGTTTCTGGTTGCATAGCCTGAATTGCTGGCGAAGACAGCAAGCCGAGCCGTCCGAAGGCCTACACTCAAACTATCGTGACGGACTAGCAGAAATCGTCGAGGATACGACACTCGCAGGAAGGTTGGGTAGAGCTGTCCTTGCACGGTATCTTTCCTTTCTCGTAGGTGTCGATCGAGATTGGACAGAGACAAATCTTGTACCTCGTTTTACCGATCATTCCAACGTTGAGGACTATCGTGCAATTTGGGACGGCTTCTTGTATGGGCGTCTCAGCCCGGCAGTGGCCGAACTCATGGGTGTGGCATTTCTTAAAGCCGTTTCTCGAATGGAGGAAGATTTCTCGGGTCAAGGGCGAAAGCAATTTATCTCGCGTTATATCGACATATTGGGGTACTTTGCCGACGATCCGCTGGAAGTCTGGATTCCCAGGTTCATTGAGCACGCCGGCGACCATTCTCGGCGCTACTTTGCGATAACAATCGGAAACCGCCTCGATCACATGGGTGATTCGCAGCAACGCGAGTGGTGGGAACATTGGGTCAAACGCTATTGGGAATACCGGATTCAAGGCGTCCCAGCGCCACTTAACGCTGACGAGACGTGGATTAAGCTCTGCTGGTTGCCTGATCTGAAGGCTGTGTTTCCCGAAGCCGTTGATTTGGCAGTCAAGATGCCACCCGTGGAATCAAAAATCCAAAGTGCCAATAGTAGCCAGGTCGTATATTTGGTTTACAGGAACAAACTCTGGAAACATTATCCCAAAGCGGTCGCTAAACTCCTATCTTACCTGGACCAGATCAAATCTCGGCCGCTTGCTTGGCCCAACGGCAAAGAACTCATCGAGGAGCTTCTTCGATCAGACCTTTCCTGTGAATTCAAACAAAGGCTGAGGGAAATTGCTGCGAGACGCGGCTTGATGTAATTCCTGTTGGAAGACTACCAGCAATGACTTTCCAAACAGAGCATCCGGCTTTCGGTTGCGATACCCGAACTTGAGCCAATTGAAAGAGCATAACGTATTATGGCCAAATCGACAACGAGACTGACCACAGCGGTTGCGGAATACTTCGAGCAACTGGGACGAATCCGCGCCACGGGCGGGGGAACCGGCGAGCGCTCGAACTCTGGCCCGCTGGAGAATCTGCTGAACGCCGTCGGGGAGACACTAAAGCCGAAGGTGTTCTGTGTTAGCGAAATGGCAGACCAAGGAGGGGGACATCCGGATTTCGGTCTTTATTCCGCAAATCAGGTGCAGAAGGGTAATCCGCGCTCCGGACAGAAACCTGAACGCGGCGTCGTGGAAGTAAAGTCTACAGCGGAAAATATGGGCACGCCGGAGGTTCGTGGTCAGGTGACACGATATTGGACCCGGTACCACCTGGTGTTGATGACCAACTTTCGTGGGTTTACTCTTGTCGGTCGCGACGGAGCCGGAAATGAGACCGATTTCGAATCTTATAGCCTCGCTGGCACCGACGAGGAGTTTAACCGCAGGTTGCAGAAGCCACACGCCTTCGCCCGCGAAGTCGGCGCAGGCCTGAGTGAATACCTGATTCGTGCATTGTCTCACCTAGCGGCGATCACCGAATCGAAAGACCTCGCCTGGTTACTCGCGTCTTACGCACGGGACGGCTTGGCACGCGTCGTAGCCGCCGACGACTCTCCGTCGCTCAACGCGATACGTTCCGCGCTGGAAGAGTCACTCGGCGTCCAATTCGAGGACGAACAAGGCGAGCGCTTTTTCCACTCGACACTCGTGCAGACGCTATTCTACGGAATCTTCTCCGCGTGGGTTCTGTGGGCACGAAAGAAACCTGCGCCGGGGGTCACGTTCAATTGGCATGAGGCAGTGTGGCATCTGCGCACGCCGGTGATGCAGGCTCTGTTTCAGCAGATTTCGCAGCCAGGCCGGCTGCAGCAGCTCGGCCTCGTGGAGGTGCTCGACTGGACGTCCGCCGCGCTTGACCGGGTGGACCGCGACGCCTTCTTCGCTCGCTTCAACGAGGGAGAAGCCGTTACCTATTTCTACGAGCCCTTCCTGGAAGCATTTGACCCCGACCTGCGAAAGGAACTAGTACTTAATTGGCTAAATTAGAGTATTTTTCTTCAAGGGCTTTGGGTCGGACTTTTGTGGCTTTCCACTCGAAGGGATGTGCGTTCTCGTTGTAGGCGTCAATGAAGTGATTGATGGCGGTGCGTAAGTCTCGAATCGAGGTGAAGGAGCCGCCTTTGAGCGCGCTTCTCCACAGGATGCTGAACCAGATTTCGATCTGGTTCAGCCAGGATGCGTGGGTAGGGGTGTAGTAGAAGTGGACATTTGGATGGCGTGGCAGCCAGCGGTCGTTCTTGGGCTTGTGGGTGTTCAGGTTGTCGAGGATGATGTGGAGTTCCTGATCGGGGTATTCGGCGACAAGTTCGTTCATAAAGCTCAAGAATTGGCGTCGTTTGCGCCTTTTGTAATGCCCGGCCTTGACGAGGCCGGTGGCGACGTTCAATGCGGCGAATAACGTGGTGGTGCCGTTTCTCTTGTATTCGTGGTTAAAGCCGGTCACGGCCTTGCCGTTGGGCAGCTTGAGCCATCCCTGTACCCTTTCCAACGCCTGGATCGCGGGCTTTTCGTCGACGCACAAGACAATCGCATTTTTGGGAGGTTCCAGATACAACCCCACAATGGCTGCGGCCTTGGCGGCAAATTCGGGATCGGTGCTGATACACCAGCTGCGCCTTCTGGCCAGTGAGATGCCGTGGTTGCGCAATACTTGCCAGACATAGTGGACAGAAATCCCCAGCTTGTCGGCCAACAACGGACCGGTCCAGTTTCCATAGCCCTTGGGCGGGGCGTCGTCCAAGGACTCCAAAATTCGCCTTTCGCTTGAAAGATCGTACTTGGCAGGCTTACCCGACCTCGCCTTGTCCTGCAACCCGGAAAGACCCGACTCGTGAAAGCGCCGGCGCCACTTGCACACCGTGGCCTCGCGCGTTCCCAGGTCCCTGGCGATGTCACGGTTCGCAATGCCCTGCGATGCTGAAAGAACAATCCGGGCGCGTAGCACATAACGGTGTTGCGTCTTGCCTGAACGGCTCCAACTCAACAGCGTCTCTTTTTCCTCGTCACTCAACGTGATCAACACGGCGGGGCGGCTCATAGGCGGTCTCCTCTCCACAATTGAATTGAGATCGATTCCCTATGAGCCCAAGATATATTATTTCGCTTTCTTTGTCAAGTAAGTACTAGGCGTCTGGTACACGCCGTTAGAAGTGGTGCAATACATGGTCGCCAGAGTCGATAAAGCGCTCAAGGGCGACCTCGGCATCGCGGACGGACTCGCCGCAGAAAACGTCTACGTACTCGACCCGTGTTGCGGCACCGGGGCCTATCTCGCCGAAGCACTGCGCCGAATCGCCGCCAATCTCGAAGGACGCGGCCTCGGTGCGCTCGCAGGCGCAAGAGTCAAGCAGGCGGCGACAGAGCGCGTTTTCGGGTTCGAAATCTTGCCTGCACCCTATGTTGTAGCCCATCTTCAGGTCGACCTTACTTTGCGAGATCTCGACGCGGCCCTGTCGGATGACGGAACGGAGCGTGCGGGGATCTTTCTTACAAATGCACTGACGGACTGGGAGAGTGCAGGCGAGGGATCTCAGACCGTTGCCTTTCCTGAACTGCAAGAGGAACGCGACCGGGCCGGGAAGGTAAAGCAGGACAAACCGATCCTTGTGATTTTGGGCAATCCGCCCTACAACGGCTTCGCTGGAGTTGCAATCGAAGAGGAACATGAACTGTTGGAGGCGTACCGAACACCTATACAAGTAAGTCTCACTGATTCAAGAGCATTGAATGATCTTTATGTACGATTTTTCCGCGTGGCGGAACGCCGCATCACTGAGAAAACGGGGCAAGGCGTTGTTTGCTTCATCTCCAACTACTCCTGGCTCGATGGCATGTCCTTTTCGGGGATGCGAGAGCGATATCTGGATACGTTCGATGCGATCCGCATTGACTGCTTGAACGGCGACAAATACAAAACCGGCAAAGTCACGCCGAAGGGCGCGCCAGACCCCAGCATCTTCTCGACCGAAGGCGACCCGGTCGGCATCCAGGTCGGCACTGCTATTGCAACCCTTGTGCGCAAAACCAATCATGCTCCGACCGAGTCGGTGGAGTTTCGTCAACTTTGGGGAATTGCAAAACCATTGGAACTGATTCAGACAGCGGAAGTAAAACCACGTGTTCTTTACGACCGTATCGAGCCCATCCTGCCACTTGGGCTCCCATTTTGCCCTATGGCCGTTAGCAAGGACTGGTTCGAGTGGCCGTCTCTGCCCGATCTGGTACCGGTTTCATTTCCGGGTGTCCACACAGGGCGAGACCGACTACTCGTTGGAATTGACGAGGATCACCTACGTAAGCGAGTTGCCGACTACTTCAATCCTGCACTAAGCCACGAAGAAATCAGGCGATGTTGTCCTGCAGCAATGAGAAACTCGTCAGCGTTTAGGATTTCCGATGCGCGGACGACACGTGAAGCATTACTTTCACGTGGCGGACCAGGTGATTCTGGATTCATTCGAGTCACATATCGACCATTTGACAATCGCTGGCTTTATTGGGAGGCAGACCGTCGACTGCTAACCGCGCCCGCTCCGGACTATAAACGGCATGTTTTCCATGGCAACAGATGGTTTTCTTCGGCCAAACGCCTCAGGAAAGATGGGTCAGAACCACAAGCTTTCTTGACGACGCACATTGGGTCTTTTCACCTAATAGAAAGTGGCGCCGCTCTGTTTCCAGCATATCTCCGGGACGAAGGTCTAGGACTGGGTAGCTACGGGCTTCAACACCGTCCGAACCTATCGGCCGCCGCTGAAGTTTACATTGAACGTTTGGGGATCCACGTCGAAGACATATTTCATCATATATTGGCCGTGATGCACGATCCCACGTATCGGCAAGCTAATGCGGATGCATTACGCATGGGCTGGCCCCGCATCCCGCTACCTGGTTGGCCCGATGGCAAGACTGAAGGCGCAGCGGAGTTTCTTAGAGCATCGGCAATGAGGGGCCGCGAACTGGCAGGTCTACTTGATCCCGACACGCCTGTTCCGGGCGTGACCGAGGGCACACTGCGACCGGAAATCGTGGGCATTGCCGAACCCTCTACTGTCGATAATCGTAATATGTCGGGTGACGACTTCGCGGTCACCGCCGGGTGGGGTCATTACGGATCGGGCGAAGCCGTGATGCCGGGACAGGGGCACGCTGAACAACGAAAATACACGGCGGATGAAAACCAGGCGCTGGGCTCGGCGAAATCAGTGCTGGGTGACAATACGTTCGACATATACCTGAATGACAAAGCCTTCTGGCGCAACGTCCCCGCCGCGGTATGGAACTACAAACTCGGCGGCTATCAGGTACTCAAGAAATGGCTTTCATATCGTGAACACAAAGTGCTCGACCGAGCGCTCAAGCCCGAGGAAGTACAGTACTTTGCGGAGGTAGGGAGGCGGATTGCGGGGATATTGACTTTGACAGGTAGAAGCGTGGAGTGACAGAGTTGCCGTCCAGCAGGCGGGAAATCTGAAAATAGCGTCATTGGAGTCGCGCATTTTGAAGACGCCATATCGTGTCTTCGAGAAACCTATCCAATTATGGACTGGTGATGTTTGAACGAATTGCTATTTCGCCTCTGCTCGATACTGTCTGGATCCCGCCATTCGGTTTATTTTCTTCAATAGCCTCTTCGGCAATAGTTTTCTGCCAATTGCTACTTTACGCTCGTTCTCGGAAAGAGTTTCATAAACAGAAAATGCGTCCCAAATAAACTGATCGCAAGACTGAAAGGAAGATAGTTCCCGCAACTGTGACCCATGACATCGGCGCACATTCGATCGTGCTCCGCAGGGACATTTAAGGTGGCCCCGGTAGTTGTCGTCCGCCAACACTTTCAGTAGGCCGAGTATTGCTACGTAATCCTCAACCCGAAACAGATCCTGGTAGTATTGTCTTATTCCCGTACAGCCATGGGCAAGTTCGCCGAACGGCGTCTCACCGAAGTCTCGCTTGCAACTATACGAAAATAGGTACGGGACAAGCAGTTCGTTAATGAACCGCAGGAGATTCTTGTGTTGCAGGAATTTTCGGCGTATCTCTAGTGGAGCCCCGAGACATAGGCTCCCATCGATCAAAAAGTGTTCAAAACTCTCGTCGATCTTATTTCCGGTTTCAAACGCGTTTGGCGGCGATTCTGGATAGTCATCCGGTATCTGAATCTCGACTTGGTAGGTATCTTCAATCGTGCGGGAGTTATGGTCAAAACAGAAACCTATCTCCCCACGAATCCTCACTTCACCTGATTTAAGCATAAGTTCCAGACTCGGATGTTGAGCTTGGACCTCTGTCATCTGGCTCATCACCAGCAGCGCGGTTGCCTCTTCCATTGGATCAACGTCCCCAAGGTTTGCTTGGATTCGATGGTGCCTCAATCTTTGGTTTGGCTGTCTGCTGGGTCTTGCGCGGAGTGAGTACCACTGCTGGCGCAACACCGGGAGACGTCCGGGCTACAAATTTAGCCATTGTCTCCTCGCTTTCTCTGCGTCCGAACGTTTCGATCAGATACCCTCCAACTTTTTCGAATCCTGTATCGGTAAGGAGATTCTGGTATTCCCGCTCTACGGCGTTTAGCCATTCGAAAAACAGCTCGGCTTTTCGTGGGCATTCGTCCCACTTGTCGGCAAAGTTCTCCTTAGGATTCACAGGATTTGAAACACAGTAGACACCGTTACGGTACTCAATTGCTGTTCGCATATTCGGTACGACATTCGCTATCGCTTCTCCGATGCTGGCTTCGTTATCGTACGCCATCGCTGCGAGAGTGGTAATGATGATCGAAATGGGTTTATCGTCGTCACCGTTGTAGCGCAGGTCACGGTGACGCTTGAGGATCTGAATGAGTTGCTGCAGGGGTGTACTTACGTCGAAATCTTGAATCTTCTCTACTTCTGCGCGAATTTCCATCTCGTGTGCGTAAATGGTCTCGTCGAGGTCCTTGCGTGTTTCCCGTACATAGGCGTATTTGGCCTCATCGAGACGCGTCTGCATGCGGCTAATGAACCAAGCCGCATAGCCTTTTGGATTGCTTCGCGGCCACTCCGGGTCGATATCCCACGTCTCTCTATCGGTGATGCGGATGGCTGTCTCAGCCCACACTTCCGGAACCCCTAAGTTCACAAGCCACCGATAGTCATCCGGAATAGCCGGGAGCACATCCAGATGAAATCTGGCTTGATCCGCGTACCGAATCGTCCAACATCGGCGTCCGCCTCCTTTGGGTTCAATCATGTTCTTGTAACGGCTTTGTGGATGCTTGAGGCGATCCCCAACCAAATCCTTTAACTGCCTCTGGGTGACCTGAATGGGGGAAAGCTGGAGCAGGCACACGGCATCTACGTCGGTCTCATCACTGCCGATAGGGCGCACGGCCGTGCCTAACGCGAATGATCCCTGCGGGGAAATGATGGGTTTGTACAGCGCAAGTTCGGAGTCCGGTGCATCCAACCAGGCTCCGACCGCGTTGTAGCGCTCTCTGGCCTCGTGGTACCGCGACGGTGGTAGAGCGATTTCCTCCACAAGATCTTCAAAGATCTGATTCAATTGCCGGTGACGGTCCCAACTATTCATCTTGATTTCCTCCTTTGACAGACAAGAATCGTGCTATTTTATCCGACTGGTGGGTGAAAGTACGGTCCGCTTCAGAAATCCAGTCGCTTTGCTTTCTAACTGAGTCCAGGGGCAACGGCCGATCCGATTCGAAATTTAAGCGGAGAACCCGTTTCGGATTGATCGGACTCTCGCCAAACATAAGGCAGAGCGTGTTGTGGGCATTTTCTGACTGAAGATTCAGGATTAGATCAATGAACTTACTGCGCTGCCAACGAGTCACAAAGCCCCAACCCTGCCAACTTCGAAGTAAGTAGTCTCTAAACCTACCATCGCTCCTAGGATAGAACACTTTGCTTTTTCCGGTACCAATGGAAAGCACTCTGATTTTCTCAAGTGGAATTTTGAGGCGGTAGTTGGCATCAATTGCTGCCACTAGAGACGGACTGTTAGCCCAGAGTCCCCCATCAACAAGCCGGTATTTGTCATCAATTACAACAGGGTCGAAGTAAGTCGGCGCAGAGCACGACGCTAGAACAGCATCCGACACACGCACCCTATAGTCCCTGGTAAACGAAGGATCGTACCTGGACTTAAGGACATGTACGCATCCGTTGCCGACGTCGACAGCAGGTAGAATGAGCGGGATCTTTATCTCGCCAAGCAGCGTTTCACCGAACTCCTTCTCAAGGAGTTTCTTTAGCTTCGGGCTTGAATACCGGCTCGTGAATAGCTTGAAAGGATCTGGGTACGCCCGTCTTCTTGGCGTGAAAATGTCGCTTCCATGGGTCTCGTAGAATTCAGTTAGGTGCGTTGCTGAAATCTGAGAAGCCAATCCGGCAGCCAAAATTGCACCTGAACTGGTGCCTGCCAGCATTCCGAATTGTCGTTGCCAATCAATCTGCCACTCCTCTTCCATTCTCTTCAATATGTGGGCAGCAAAAATCCCACGGTGTCCGCCGCCATCAATGGACAAAATGTGAAAAGGCTTACACATATTTTCGGTTTTCTCCCCTACAGAAAGCCACAAAATCCCCTCGGAAAAATTGGCGCTTGCAAAAATGACCCCTGTTATGTTATCTTGATAAATGAAGATACAGGATTTCGATATATTCGTCAAGTTATATTGTCGAAATCGACATAAAAAGAGAAAAATGCCCCAAAGACCGTCCGAATTTTTCCAATACCGCCTGCGTTCAGCACGAGAAAACCTGCGACGCATGACTCAAGCTGAGCTCGCAAAAGCGGTCGGGCTGCCACCCAGTTCCATCGCCCATTTCGAGGGCGGCAACAGAAAGCCGTCGTTTGACAACCTTAGAAAACTAGCGAACGCACTTAATGTGACGACGGATTATCTAGTTGGAAGAGCTGATGATCCCAACACGGCGGTTTCGGCCGACCCGCTGTATCGTGACGTTGTGAATCTTACCGGCGAGAACCGCCAAACCGCCGAGGACTTCTTGCGCTTTCTGGCCGCTCGAGACCGTGGGCAACACGACAGTGAGGAGCGATGAATCTCGTATCCGAACATCGAGGTAAGTCGCTTCTGCGCCAAGCCGAACGGTTACTTAAAGAAGAAAACCTTCTGGCTCTGCCCGTGGATCTAAAGACATTAGCACAGACCCGCGGGATAATTGTACAAACGATGCAATCGCCAAGAAAAGGCGTATCGGGCATGCTGCTTCGCCATGGCGATTCCTTTGGGATACTTTACTCCACTCGAGTTCCGAACGAAGGTTTTCAGCGATTCAGCATCGCCCATGAACTCGGGCACTACTTTATCGACGGTCATCTTGATCATATTCCTTTCGAAGAGGATGAACATCATTCACGGGCAGAATTTGTCTCTATTGATCGTTACGAACGTGAGGCAGACTACTTCGCAGCTGGTCTGTTGATGCCGACTACTCTCGTTCGCCAAGTCATATATGGCACGGATGCCGGTCTCAAATGTATCGAGGCCGTTCGAGAAAAGGCGATAGCCTCTCTTACTGCAGCGGCGATCCGATATGTTGGGCTTACAGACGGGGCTGTGGCCATCGTTGTCAGCAGCAGTGGCACAGTTGACTATTGTTTTATGTCCGATAAGATGAAGTCGTTGAGAGGTATAGATTGGCCGCGAAAGGGTATGCTGGTGCCGTCGGAAACCGTTACTGAGTCAGTTTTAAACGGTACCGATGGCGAACCGAAGGAATCGCGTGCCAATGGTGAGGTCGAGATCGCGACCTGGCTTGGCGGCCACAGGTCAGTCGTGGCCCAGGAGGAAGTAGTTGAACTTGGGAACTATGGGCGCGTGCTGACGGTTCTCACCTGCCCTGATTTGGATTATGATAGCTATATCGAAGAACAAGATTCTGACGAAGCATTGATGGACAGTTGGACCCCGAGGTTTCGGCGCTAACGACACGCTCAATTGGCAGAGGTGTCCTGACGACCGTACTCCGAAACCCTTCACAATTTAGCCCATAATAAAAGCCGAGGCGACTGAAGCCCCGGCTTCTGCTCGGCGGCCTTCCAGTACCATTTCACGGCCTCCCGGTCACCCTCCGGCACTCCCTCACCATTTCTGTATATGTGAGCCAAGTTCGCCTGACCTGCGAAATTTCCCTGTTCGGCAGCTTTACGGTACCAAATCACGGCCTCCCGGTCATCCTTCGGCACTCCTTTGCCATCTTCGTGCATTTCGGCCAGTCTGACTTGTGCGGTGACACTTCCCTGTTCGGCGGCCATCCGATACCACCTTATAGCCTCTACGTGATGCCGGTGCGCCTCGAGCCCACTCAAGTACGCGGCGAGTTTAAGTTGAGCGATGATGTCGCCGTGCCCCGCAGATTCACGTAACTGCTCAGATACCAGTTCCTCCGTGTATCCGGGTTGGAATCCTGCCAGAACGACAAGAGTGAAGAACACAACGGTCAACTTTCCAGCTTGGTTGTTTCGATCTGACATGGCTTCCATCCGACACCCCCAAATCCACATACATTGGCGGTCACGATGCGTTCAATCGAGGCCCACCGCACCCTGCCCGCTCAAACCCATAGATGGCCGATATCTCCAGCGGAATCTGGACCGATATCATAATGTAAATCTCAGGCTGTGTCAATCGATGGCGAATACCAACTCGTCGCCAGCATCGGTTGGTCCGCGACGCTAGGAGCTTGACTTCACAGCACTTCCGGTTCAGTTGACTGTAGGTCCCCTTACTGTTTCACTTGGTCCCACGACGGCCCGAGGCCGACAAATATCCCGTCAGGTCCCAAGAATGACGCGTATCCATCGAATCGCGAAACACCGACCTGGGCTTCGGCTTGGAATTCAGGAATAGCTTTAGGTTGTGCTGCAAGTCGATACCTTAGACCAGCATCGCGGTTCAAGGCGTCCTGCTCCCGAGCGCCCTGCTTAAGTGCTTCTTGTACGAAAGAATCCATTCCCACGATCAGACCCAATGCAGAGAGTTCCACTGCATTTATCTTTCGATTTCCTTCATGCTCGAATTCTATCCTCCGAGTACTGGTTTCATCGAAAAGGGATGTGGCGTATTCAATAAGAGACACAAAGGGTCCATAATAGGATCTCAAGAAGTAATTTTCTCCGTCGGGTATTTCAGGATCGTCGGTAACTGAGTCGACTCCATTTGAGTTTTCCAAGTGTAACTCAAGTCCTCCATTGCGAAAATGGGAGATGGCAGCAACTCTAATCGATGGAGCGTTTCCATATATCCTCGTTAATCCGTGAGTTTGCTCCCTCGCCCTTCGAATCGTGTCATTGTCGATGGGACCTGTTCGACCTTTTGCTTCGAAAACACACCATTTTCCCGCATTATCCAGGCCAACGAGGTCCGGACGGCTTTTTCCCTCTAGGGTTTTGCCGCAGTCAGGAACACGATCCAGATGAATAAGCCAAGGTATCCCAAATAACCGGTGGGCCGCGAGCTTTGCGACGGAGAGTCCCAAGAAATACGAAACCGCAGATTTTTCCGATGGATCAAGATCCTTGTATGCGTCCGTTTTATTAAATCCTTCTATACGCGAAGAGCTCAGATTCGCCCGAACCATCGCTGATCGGTAAATTATTTCCAGCAGCGACTCAAACCCGTGCCCATATACGTCATAGATGCTTTCGCGTCCTACGGTAATTGCAGCCCAGACCATTTCCACCCACGATACCTCCAGATGGCTCGGTTCCTTCAGATTGGGCCATAAATCCGACGGGAATCCACCCGAGGTGTATCTAAGGTTGGCCATCCCATCCCCTGTAAAGAATCCGAACCTGGCATTACGATGAATTTCGAGACTGCGAACTCTTGAGCGTCTGTCTCGACTTCATATCTGGCGCGAAACGCGATTACGATGTCCCCCGGCTCTGCCTCACGTCAGGATCGTTGGTAGTAAGGCCGCCATGGCTTATACCGGAGGGACTTGCGTTTCTTGGTTAACGACGCATCGACATTCATCGTAACGATTTCGTCATCTACCGGTGCACCGGCCGCTTGCAGAGTTGAGTTTGATATTGCGCCAGGCTCAATCCCCGGATACTCCATCCACTGCCTTCCGTCCAGAGTATTGCCTCCCGCTTTTGGTGTCCGTCCGCCCCATTGTTTGAAGAAGAAGGCCACGTGTTGGGTCTCGCACTGGTTCCGCAATTCACGTACCCATTCTGCCTCAATCGGACGCGCTCCGGGTCCGCTTTCCCCTCCCGCAATCACCCAGTGAACATCCTCAAGATTCACCGTCCCGATTGGGCCGATCAGGGGCTCGAATGAGACGAAACGGACGGATGCGTTGGTCTCCTTGAGATGTCGGAGCCGCGTGAGCGCCGCGTCGTTCTCGATGGAGACGCCGAGCCAGATATGTGGTGGCGCCGGTCCGTTCGGATACCGTTCTTCGACGAAGCGGCGCATCAGGGAACTGCGCTTGGTGAGCACCTGGTAGATGTGCCAGTCCGCGCGTTCCATGGTGTCGAATACGCCATGAATGTAGTCCGCAGGAATATCCTTGTGGAAGAGGTCGCTCATCGAATTGACGAAAATGAGCTGTGGCCGACGCCACCCCAGCGGCTGTTCCAGGCGCGCGGGTCGAAGCGTCAGGTCGAAGCCGGTCTCGAACGGGTGTCCCTCGACGCCTCGGAACCGCTCGGACAGCCGTTCGGCATAGCAGTGGTCGCAGCCGGGGCTGACCTTCGTGCATCCGGTTACCGGATTCCAGGTGGCGTTTGTCCACTCAATAGCGCTCTTCCGGGACATTTGGTTTCCCTTTGCTCAGACTGGAAACATGGATGCACAGGACAAACAGGATGAAAGCGAAAAACCAATACGACAGACTGCGTATTATACTGACTATGCGGGGAACAACCGACACCAGGAAATCACGAAGCCAGACTTGCAATCAACAAATGCAGTAACTCCGTATGTTTTGAACCTATGAGGCTGACCTTTGTCCGTCCGGCAACCGGGTTACAGGCACCGTTGACCCACTCGGTTGCGCTCTTCCGGGACATGGAAATTCGTTCGAAGAAAGAAAATAGTGCACGTTAGTATAGTATTTTACCAGATCGATGTCAAGTTGGATTCGGTCGAAGCATCGGGGTTTCAGGGTGGGCGGATTCATCGCTAAAGCAGAGAATAGGTAGCATGCTTCCGCCTGTTCGGATTTTATCCTTTCCATCCTTTCCATCCGTGTAGGTTCTGTTTTCTTGATTTAAAGGGGCAGGATAGACAGGACAAAGACCGAGACCCACTGATCGCGTGAGTTCCGGTGCTGTTATCCCGTGTATCCGTCTGAGGGCAACTCGCCAATACCGATATCACCTGGAACACAGACCCGCTAATATTGAACGGAGGACGCTGCACGGTTGGCAAGTCCGTTGTCGCGGGGATCCGGCACAGAATAACGAACGGCGATGTTGAGGTTACCGAAGTAATTGCAGGAGCTGCAGGGAAGGGCTACTTGGCGTGGCACGCGGAAGGGAACGCCACCGGATATGGGGACATCGCTCCAGGCTGACCGGAGACGCGAGGCGTGAGGAATCGATCGGAAAAGTGCTCAGTTGGGAATTTCGTGAGCGACCGGATGGGCGTGTTCGTCTCGGTGATGGTTGGCGGACGGCTCAAATACAGGGACTTGATCGGTCAGGTTGGTTCCTTCGGCTCCTCGTGGCGATACGTCACAGACATCATACCCTCGATGCGAGCAACTCGCTCGCCAAGGTTGGCGATTCTTTCCTCCCGTTTGCTACCCAGGGTATCTATCTTGCTGTCGAGCTTGCTGTATCCACGCCACCCCAGGCCCAGGATAGCCAGCACACCCGCGAGATTTATCCATATGACCGCATCCATTATACACCCTGAGCAGTTTTCCGCTACAGACACCGCAAGGTATCGGGGCGCTTACCCCTCAACGGGGTCGGTGGTTGTTGTATTCGGCTGACTGCCCGACCCGCGGATTACGCTGATTGTTGACAAGGACTAACCGAAATATACGCGACCAGGGCGTGACTAACAAGGGTCTTTCTGAACAAACAGCGAAAAGTCAAGTCTATTCATTCGCCACGTTCTTCTCGTTGTAGGATTCGCAGATTTCACCCGACGATTTCTACCCGGTTTGTCTTGTTGGATTCCACGGATAACGTCAACAGGTCGACCTCCGGCACTCTTTCGGGCGAAGAATGCCACCTGGCAACGAGATTCTTACCAACGACAGCCCGCACCTTAAGGTCAAATAACGCTTCCCGGTCTCCGAATGTCTTCGAAATCAACTCCCTGACCTGCTTCAAATTCGCCGGAAAAACGGGTCCTGACTGACGAGACGTGCAAACTCATTAAAGAAAATCAACATACTGCACATCAGTATAGTATTTTTCGATTCCGCCGTCAAGGTTGGAATTGGAAGAATGCGGAGGGATACGAGGGAGGACGCGTAGAGAACCGGGAATGACTCCACAGGTGTTCATCGAACCAGTCGAGCATGGTATTGCACAGATGTTCGAGCTTCGTGTGCTCCCACTCAGGCGTGAAATGGTCTGCGCCTTCATATTGGATCCACTCCACTTTCCGTCCGAGCCTCAACAGCCCCTTGAACACTTCCTCGGCCTGCCTTGAAGCGGCGGTGTCTTCGCTGCCGTTGACGAGCAGCAACGACGCCTCGATTTGATCCAGAAGGAACAGGGGTGAGTTGCGGACGTACGCCTCGGGATCGTCCCAGGGCGGCTTTCCCATTCCACCCTGTCCCGACTCGAACCAGTACCAGTCCTGCTGACTGTAGAAACTGGTCAAATTCGCAATCGGCGCGTTGCATACGGCGGCCGTGAAGAGCTTTGTCTGGGCCAGGAGCGCCAGCACGGAATAAGCGCCGTAACTGTGACCGTACAGTCCGATCCGGTTCGGGTCGATGGTTCCCCGATCGATCAGGTGCTCGATCACGGGCGTCGTTCTGGCCGCAATCTCAATCATCGGGTCGCGTCCAGAAAGGTCGGTATCCGGGTACACCACCGCGTAACCCCGGTGCGCCAGAAAGTGGGCGTTGTCCTCGGATGGGGTTTCCATAAATCCGAATCTGTTTATATCCTCCGAGTATGAGGAATCGCCGTAGACCACGGTGATTGCCGGAAGGGGACGCCTTCCATCGAAACCGGGTGGCAGCATCAGAGCCGCCTTGTAGCTCTCCTGGTCGTCCAATTCGAACTCAACAAGCTCCGGCGTGCCCATACTGATAGAATCGATCGAAGGCAGCGGATCGAAAACGCCCGTGACGCCGCCGCTTCGGCAGATTCTGATGACTTCAGGCGGCTTTATTGCGGTTTCCCGCGCGATGAATATCGTACCGCCGTCACCTGACGCCTCATTCAGCAGCGTACAAGACTGGATGGCGCCGTCTAACTCGAGCATCTCCCGAAACGCCCCGCTTTCGAGGTCCAGCTCCGCGATACAGAGCGTCTCATCCTTACGAGTAACGGCGAGGGGTATCCTGCCGCCATTCACAACCGGACTTTCTTGCTGGAGCAACCAGGTGGACACCCTGTAACCGTCCGGTACCGGCAGTTTTCGCTGAGCCGCCCCGGATGCTTCGATAACCCAGATTCCCCCTGGGACCGGCTGCAGTATCTCCGTGGAATCTGGGCGCCACCTTGGCGGCGCTTCGTAGAACGCATCGATTTTTCTGATGTACGCGCCGCTTTCACCCGCAATATCGATCGGTCCGCTCCCTCCATCCTTCTCGACCACATGGAGATGGCCGGAGTTCTCCCCACCCCACGTCATATAGCATAGCCGCGTGCCGTCCGGCGACCAGTTGAATGCGGTCGTATACGACTGCACGATCCCGCGGGCGGCACACAGCGTCTTCCGACGGTCGATGTCGATGACCATCAGACCGCTTACGTTCCCACCAGAAACCTTATTGTGTCCCTCGATGCGCAAACAGGCAACGTGAGTCCCGTCGGGGGACGGGCGCCAGCATCGAAACGACCAGTTTTCCGCCAACACCGAAACCTCCCGCGACCCCACGTCCACCGCGATGAGGTCTCCCCGCTTCTCCCAGTCATCAATCGGGACGACAACCGATTCGGCGGAAGTCCGCCGTTGAATGCCATTCTCTCCGGAATCTTCGGCGCCGGCATCCTGTTTCCCGGGATCCGCTTTCATCAGAATCCGGCGTCCGTCGTTTGTCCACCTGGGGACCTCAAACCCGTAATCGCCGACGTATTTCGCGTCCTCGTACACTTCCGTCGTCGACGTGTTCCGGTCCCATATCGCCAGGCAGGCCGGATTGTCATCTTTCTGAATGTATGCCGCGAGACGGTGACCGTCCGGTGACCACTGAGGCGCCCAGGAGACCGCGGTTTCGCCGAATGGATATACAAAATCGGACGCCTCGGTATCGACGACGACCACCGTAGGCCGCATGACTTCCTGTGGAACGCCCGAATGCTCTCCGGATCTCAATACTGATGGGCTGCGGCCGACGGCCACCATCGTAAGCGCCAGAAACCGCCCATCGGAACTGAGATCAAAGGGTATCCGCGTTGCCGGCACCTTCAATTGAAGCAGATGTTCTACTGTAAAACGCTCCATAGCGGTATTCGCTTGAGACAACTCGGACTGATCGCCAGGGATTGGTCGCGTCAAATATACCGGCTTTTTGGAGACAATGGAATACACGAAGGGGTCTTAGAGCGAGGCTTCTTCTCAAAGCGCGTTCACTTATTGCAGGGAGCACACTACCGTTCACAATATCTCACGCCATTGACCTGGCACCCTGAGCCGCTCCCTGAGCTTGTCGAAGGGTCGGCGAAGGGTCATATAGGCGCCGAAACGCGGGCGATTCGACAAGCTCAGCGTCCCCGTTCGGGCAAGTCCCTTCACACCTTGGCAGGAGCTTAAGACGTCAACTGTTTACTGCTGCTGGTAATAACCTTATGCTGCCCGTTGACGAAACGCGCTGAAATCCCCCACCGCTTTTCGTACATTGCCTTTACTCGTTCTCTCGTGCCTTTCTCGTGCTTTTACGGTTTTATCCTGCCCATCCTGTCCATCCATGTGAGTTTCCTTGCCTACTATATCTCAAGCGCCTCGATCCATGTTTCGGGTTGACAGGTTGTAATCCCCGCCGTACTTTGCCGTTCGCCCACCCTTTTTTTGTTCAGATCTCCGGAATCCCCTGTTGCGACGGCGCAGCCCGCGCGCAATGCCGGGGCCGGCTCAATACGGAGAAACCATGACCCGGATCGCCACCTTTCAATCCGACGTGACGCCGCCGCTGGGGCATCCGCTTTGCGCGGGATGGTATCCTTCCGCCAAAGGCATCCTGGACCCGCTTTCCGCGCTGGGGCTCGTGATCGTACCGGACGACCAGCCGCCAATCGTCCTGTGCGCACTGGACTGGGCGGAACTGAGCAACGGCGACTACGACCGATGGCGCGAAGCGCTGGCCATTGCCGTGGGCACGGGGGCGGACCGCGTGGCCGTGCACTGCACCCACGCCCACGATACACCCTGGCCTGACCGAGATGCGCAGCATATTCTCGATTCGTACGGCCATACCGATGTCATCATGGCCGGAGACTGGGCCGAACGCGTTCGCACGCAGGCGGCAGCGGCAGCGGGCGAGGCCATGGACCGGCTGCAGCCCTGCACGCATGTTTCGACAGGCGAAGCCCGAGTCGACAGGATTGCCTCCAACAGGCGGGTCATGGGGCCGGACGGGAAGGTGGCCGCTGTGCGCTGGACCAAGACGCCCGATCCGGAGGTGCGGGCCGCTCCGGAGGGCGTCATCGACCCCATGCTCAAGACGATCGGCTATTATAACCAGGATAAGCCGCTGGCCCTCGTTCATTACTATGCCACGCATCCAACCAGCATGGATGGTACCGGGCTGGTCACGCCCGAGTTCGTCGGCCTGGCCCGCAACCGCCGCACGACAGAAAGCGGGGTGCCGCACATCTACTTCACCGGGTGCGCGGGCAACGTTACCGCGGGCAAATACAACGACGGCGTGTCCGACAACCGCGAGCTATTTACCGGGCGCATCCATTCCGCCATGGTGGAGTCTGAACAGGGCAGTAAGCGACAGGCGCTGGAGGGGATACGCTGGACGGTCGAGCCCGTGCGGCTGCCCCCGAGAGAGGACCTCGTCGAGGAAAACCTGCTGGGGCAGATCGCGTCAACCCGTATAGGCGACAAGGTGCACAGCAAGACCGCCCTCATGCTGACGTACGTCCGGCGACGGGAACGGCCCATCCCCTTCACCTGTATGCACCTGAACGATGCGGTGGCGGTGGTCAATCTGCCCGGGGAGATCTTCATCGAATACCAGTTGCACGCTCAGGAGAGCCGGCCGGACGCCTTCGTCGCCGTGGCGGGATACGGAGACCTGGGAACGGGATACATTACGATGGAAACGTCCTTTGACGAGGGCGGATACGAGCCCGTGGACGCCTTCGTGTCCGGGAAGTCGGAGAAGATCGTCCGCGCCGCCATCGACACGGTTTTGCAGGCCGATTAGACCGCGACTTTCGGCTAAGGTTGGGTGACTGGCGCGTGATTTACACGATCAACGACGAACAAAGGGTACTGCTGGTCGCGAAAGTTGAAACGAGGGGGCAGATTTACCGATGAACGAACAGCAGGTGCAAATCATCGTAAAGGACGGGGCGCCCGAATACGCGGTTGTTCCGATCGAGGCGTACCGCCGGATGGCGGCAGCGCTCGAAGACGCGGATGATTCCGCGGCCATCGACAGGGCATGGGCAGACGATGCTGCAGGCGATACGGTTCCCGGCGACGTCGTTAAGGCCATACTGAACGGCGGATCGCCGTTGCGTGCGTGGCGGAAGCACCGAGGGCTGACGCTGGCCTCCCTGGCAGCGCAGGCAGGCGTTTCCAGGGGTTACCTGTCACAGATCGAAAACGGGCACAAAGCCGGCGCGCTCGACCTGTTTCGCAGACTCGCCGCCGCGCTCGACGTGTCGATGGACGACCTGGTCGAACCGGTGTCCCCGGCATGACAGTGTCGGCGATCGGCCGATCATAGCCGCACCGGAAACCGAAGACACGAGCCAGGAGCAGCGGTGTTGCGGAAAGTCATCCATGGGGGGTTCGTTTTCGGCGTGGCCTTTGTCCTGATGGGACCGTTTTCGCACTTTATGGTCGGGCAGCCGGGCTGGCAACACGCCGCGGGGCTGGGGCTGGGCTGGGGTCTGGCGCTGGGGTTGATCGTGGGGATGGGCAGCGACATCAGCACGGGCGTTGGCATGGTGCTGGGGCTTGGCGCCGGCGCGGGGGTCTACTGGGGTCCGTTCGACGGGGTGATCATCGGGTTCGTCGCGGCCATACCCGCGGCCATGGGCGTCGGCCTGGTGTGGGTGCTTCTGGACTGGAGCCTCGGCGCGGGTCTCTTCTGGGGGCTTTCGCTCGGCATCAGCGCTGTATTGCTTGTGTTGCTGGAGGGCGGATGGGTGGTATTCTCGGCCGCCGCAGCGGGGTGCATTACCGGCCTTGCCGTGCGGGTCATGCTGAGGCTGTGGTCGGCCCGCCCGGGATAAACCGGAATCACCTCGCGAATTGCGGAGCGCGGTCCCGATGACAGACGCTCGAGCCACACCCGATTTGGTGTCGGGGAAATATATAAACCGCCAGGAGGACAGGATGCGACCGCTGATCGTCACGTTCACCCAGATCTTCTTCGCCTCCATATTGGCCGTAACCGTCCATGCGGAAGAAGCCGGACCCGACACCACGTCGGCGGATACCGCGAAAGTCAAGGCCACAGAGACAAAAGCGGACACGACCGCGAAAAAGGACAAGAAGAAAAAGAAGAAGACCTTCGAGGACGTCACAAAGGACTTCGAAGTCGTCCCGGGTCTCTTTACGGTCTATCGCAAGGACGACGAGGCCAAGGTCTACATGGAGATCAGGCCCAGGCAGTTCGACAGGCTCTTTCTGTGCGCGGTCACGCGCGAGGCGGCCGACGGCTATTTCTTCGACGCCACGGCCCTGATTCCCAGTTTCATGAACTACGGCTTTCCCTTTGTTCTCAAACGCGTGGGAAAGAACGTGCAGTTCCTTCACAAGAACGTCTACTTCCGGGCGGATGAAGACGCACCGATCACGGGTGCATTAGAGCGGAGCGTCACGAATTCCATCCTCAGCGTCGCGAAAATCGTAGACAGCGAACCCCATCCGGAACGAAAGAGCATCCTTGTAGACGCAGGCGGCTTCTTCATTCAGGATCTGGCGATGGTGGCGGCGGCGTTCAGAAACAGCAAGGTGAAGTACCGGTTCGACGGCAAGAACAGCTACTTCGGAAAGGTGAAGTCCTTTCCGCTGAACACGGAAATCGAAGTGGTCCTGCACTTCAATACGGCCACCCCCGAATTCGAGGCCTACACCTTCCCCGACCCGCGCAGTTTTCAGCACGTCTACCACTATAGCCTTTCCACTCTGCCGCGGACGAGCTACCGACCCAGGCTGGGAGACGACCGGGTGGGCCACTTTCTCACCATGTACCAGGATTACAGCACGGTTCAGAAGGAGACTCCCTACACGCGGTACGTGGAACGATGGCACCTGGAGAAAAAGAATTCGCGCGAAAGACTCTCGAAACCCAGAGATCCGATTGTCTTCTGGCTGGAAAAGACGGTCCCCGTGAAATACCGGGAAGCCCTGAAAAAGGGCCTCCTGATGTGGAATGAGGCCTTCGAGCGAATCGGTTTCAAGGACGCGATCGTGGTCAGGCAGCAGCCGGACGACGCGGAATGGGATGCCGCAGACGCGCGCTACAACATGGTCCGCTGGTTCGTGAATCCACGCAGAATATATGCCCAGGGACCCTCCCGCGCCAACCCGCTCACCGGCGAACTGTTGCACGCAAGCATCCGCTTCAGCGCGGACTTTCCGCGTGTGATGTTCCGCGAATACGAGGAATTCGTGGATCCCGTATCCGATGGCGGCGGCCCATTGCCGGCGCAGGATCGAACGCGGCACTATTGGCGCGGATTCTGCGACTACGCCGACGGCGCCGCCCACCAGGCCGCCTTCGCGGGAAATCTGCTGGCTGCCCGGGGAGAAATCGATCTGGCCGGGAAGGAGGGCCAGGAGTTCATCAACGACTATCTGACCATGATCGCCGCGCACGAAATGGGGCACACCCTGGGCCTGCGCCACAACTTCAGGGCCAGCACACTGCATCCCGCGGCACGCCTTCAGGACAAGGACACCGTAAAGGACCTGTCCAGTTCGGTGATGGATTACCTGCCGCCGAATATCGCGGCGGAGGGAGAAAAGCAGGGCCACTATTTCCCCGTAATACTCGGACCCTACGACAAATGGGCGATCGAATACGCCTACAAGCCGATCGACGCGGAAGATCCCGAAGCGGAACGGGAAGAACTGGACAAAATCGCGTCCAAGGTCGCGGATCCCCGGGTCGCGTACGGCACGGATGAAGACGCGTTCGGCGCGCCCCGTGGCATCGATCCAACGGTCAATCGCTGGGACCTGGGCGCGGACCCACTGGCGTTCCACCGCAATCGGATCGCGCTGGCGAAGGAACTCTGGCGAAAAATGGAGGGCGAGTTCGAGGTTTCCGGAAGGCGGTATCAGAAGCTGCGTAGAGTGTTCGGTCAGGGCCTGACGGAGTACTTCCTCGCCGCCCGGAACGTCACCAAATACATCGGCGGCATCCACCACCGGCGCGACCACGTGGGCGACCCCGGAAACCGGCTGCCGTTCGAACCGGTCGATGCCGCCAGGCAGCGGGAGGCGTTCGAGTTTCTGAAAACTCACATCTTCGGCCCGGACGCCTTCGAGTTTCCGCCCGGGTTGATGCGGAAACTCGCGCCGGAACGCCTCTGGGGCTTTACCGGCGCGGTCTGGCGCATGCAGCGGCTGGACTATCCGATCCACAGCCGGATTCTGAGCATCCAGCGCGGCCCCCTGAGTGCGCTGTATCATCCGCTGCTGCTGGGCCGGATGCAGGACGTGGGACTCTGGGCTCGGGGCGACGTATTCGGAATGCCGGAACTCTTCGACGGCCTCCGGGAGGCCATCTGGGCCGAGCTGGATTCCGGAAGCAACATCAACAGCTTCCGGAGAAACCTTCAGCGCCTGCACCTGGACCGCGTTGTCGTTCTGGTCGTAAAGCCGCCCCGCGACGCGCCTGCCGATGCCACTTCCCTTGCCCGCGCCGACCTTGTGGTACTGAAGACCGCGATCCGGAACGCTCTTTCCCCCAACGGACTGGACCGCCACACCCGCGCCCACCTGGAGGAGAGCGCTGCACGCATCGATGCCGCCCTCAAGGCAGGGGTGGAACGGCAGCTGGGCGGATAGGGACCCGCAGAACGGAGCGACAATGCCAAAGCCTTCCGATATCCGCATCCTCAACGTCGAACTCGACTTCGAGGCATACCCCTACCGTACCCCGCTGAAATTCGGCGGCGTGGTCACCACGCATTGCAAACTGATGAACGTGACCGTCGACGTGGAGAACGGCGCCGGCGCGCGGGCGTCCGGTTTCGGGTCCATGCCGCTGGGGAACGCCTGGTCCTTTCCCTCTCAGACCGTCGGCTTCGACGATACGATGCGGGCGATGGTCCAACTCGGCGAACGCATGGTCGCGTACACCCGCACCTACGGCGATAGCGGTCATCCCGTCGACATCATGGTGGACCTGGAATTGCGGTTTCTCGAACTTGCCGCGGAAACCGGCGCGGACCTGGACCTTGCGGAGCCGGTTCCCAAACTCTGCACCCTGGTTACCGCCAGCCCGATCGACGCCGCGCTGCACGACGCCTTCGGTAAGGCCAACCGGATCAACGCGTACGACGGCCTGTCCGACCGGTGGATGAACCACGACCTGGCCCGTTATCTCAACGAGGACTTCAGCGGCGAATACCTGGACCGGTATACCCTCCGGAACCCCACGCCGCGAATGCCGCTGTACCACCTCGTGGGCGCCCTGGACCCGCTCGCGGACGCCGACGTCGATCAGCGCGTGGACGACGGCCTGCCCGAGACCCTGCCTGAATGGATCCGCGCGGACGGCCTCACCCACCTCAAAATCAAACTCAACGGCGACGACCTCGACTGGGACGTGGACCGCGTCTGCGACATCCACGCCGTCACCTCCCAGACACAGGCCGAACGCGCCGTTTCCGACTGGGCATACTCCCTCGATTTCAACGAACAATGCCGCGACGTGGGCTACCTCCTGGACTTCCTGGCAAAGATACAGGAAAGAAGCGGCGGCGCCCTCGAACGCGTGGCCTACATCGAGCAGCCCACGGCGCGCGACCTTCGCGCCAACCCGGGAAACAGGATGCACGAAGCCGCCAGAATCCGGCCCGTTGTGATCGACGAGTCCCTCGAGGATTTCGAGAGCCTGCTGTTGGCCCGCGACCTCGGCTATTCCGGCGTGGCGCTCAAGACCTGCAAGGGGCAGTCGCAGGCCCTGTTGATGGGCGCCGCCGCCGAAAAACACGGCATGTTTCTCTGCGTCCAGGACCTCACCTGTCCGGGGGCCTCGTTTCTTCACTCCGCGGGCCTGGCCGCGCGCGTCCCCTCGGTGACGGCCATCGAGGGCAACGCGCGTCAGTATTGCCCGGATGCGAACGGTGTCTGGGCGGACCGGTTTCCCGAAGCCTTCGACATCACCGACGGGGTTGTGGATACATCCCGCCTGACCGGGTTCGGACTGGGACACTGACGCGGGAGCGATCCGCCAGCGAGCCCTGGAACCCGGGCGCGGTTGCCCGTGCGCGAATCATTGAGGATTCGTTATGAAGGTCAGACAGCTTGTTTTTCCTGAAAGAGAGAAGGTGGAAACCGTCGACGTCGAGGTCCGGGACACCCCGGGACCCGGCGAAGTCCTGGTCCAAAACCTCTACGGCCTGATCAGCCCCGGTACGGAACTGGCGATGTTCACGCAGACGCACGTGGGCTTCCGGCTGGCGGACTTTGCCTACGCCAGCTACCCCTTCTATCCGGGGTACGCGTCCGTCGGCCGCGTACTGCTTGCCGGCCGCGACGTGGACACCGTGGTCGAAGGCGATCTGGTCTACGTGCGGGGAAAGCACGCCTCCCACGCACTGATCGCTTCAAGCCGGTCTCTGCTCAAGCTCCCGGAGAACCTGCCGCTCGAACGGGCGCCGTTTGCGGTCATGGCGAAGATCGCGCTTACCGCCGTGCGCCTGTCCGGCATCCGTCTCGGCCATACGGTCGCCGTGTTCGGCCAGGGTCTCGTCGGCAATCTGGCCGCGCAGTTGATGGCGCTTTCGGGCGCACGCCTGGTCATCGGCATCGATACCGTACCCGAACGCCTGTCCGTCTCGAAGGCCTGCGGCGTCGAGGCCTGTATAAACCCGGCCGCGGAGGGCCTTGGAGATCGCATCGATGCCTTGACGAACGGCGCGGGTTGCCAGATCGTGGTCGAGGCCACGGGCAATCCGGACGTGGCCCCGCAGGCCATCCGGACCGCGGCGCAGATGGGGCAGGTCGTCCTGCTGGGAAGCCCGCGGGGTAGCGCCGAAGTCGACCTCTATTTCGACCTTCACCGCACCGGCGTGTCCCTCATCGGCGCGCATGGCTCCAGGCAGGTCGACGCGGCGCAGTTCGGCGATCCGGACCCCGACGATCTCATGCTGGACTTCATCGCCCGGGAGCGCCTGAAGGTCGCCCCCCTGCTCACTCACGTCCTGCCGGCTTCCGGCGCCGCCGCGGCCTACCGGGGCCTGCTGGAGGAAAAGGACGCCTGGCTCGGCGTCCTCCTGGACCTCACCCGCTGGGATTGACGCTCGGATGCGAATCGTCCACGCCGACCTGGAAATGCAGCGTCAGCCTTTCGCCAGGCCGTTCGCGTTCAAGGGCGCGGCCTTCCACGAGAAGTGGAACCTGGTCGTACGCTTGAGAGACGAAGACGATAACGAGGCGGTGGGTGTGGGCGGCACGGCCGTGCTCTGGTCCGACCCCGACGTGTTTTCGAACCATACCGAAGTTGGCGGCAATATCCTCATGTCCGCGGTTCTCGAATTCGCGCTTCAGCAGGCGGTGGACCGGGAATTCGCGGACCCGCCCGCCCTGCTTTCGGAGCTCGTCCCGGAGGTTCACGACTACGGCAGGACCGTCACCGGCAATCCGAACCTGCGGCTCAGTTTCACCCTCATCGCTCTCGTGGCCCTGGACAACGCCGCGTGGCTGCTCCACGCAAAGCGCAACGGGATCGAAACCTTCGACGATCTCATTCCTCGCGCGTACCGACCGTATCTTGCGAGCCGCCAGACCCGTCTCGCGGTGGCCCCGGCCGTTGGCTATGGAATGCCCATGGACGAACTGCGGGATATTCTGGACACGGGCGTCTACATTCTGAAAATCAAGATCGGGCAACCCGGCGAGGAGTCCGATATGGTGCGGAAGGACATCGCGTGGCTCGACCGCATCCATGGCCTCGCCGCACGGTACGACACGCCGATGACGGACTCCGGGAACGTCGTCTACTATCTCGACGCAAACGCACGATACGAGAAGAAGGACTCCATGGCCCGCCTGCTGGACCACGCGCACAAGGCCGGCATTCACGAACACATCCTCATCATCGAAGAGCCGTTTCGAAATCCCGAAGGGATCGACGTCGCCGACCTTCCGGGCCGGTTCGCGGCCGACGAGAGCGTGCAGATCGTTGAGGACGTGCGCACGCGGACCAGCCAGGGGTACGGCGCGATTGCCATCAAGCCCGCGGGAAAGACGCTATCGCTGGCGTTCCGGATGGTGCGCGCCGCGACGGAGGCCGGGGTGTCGTGCTTCGTGGCCGACAACGGATGCATTCCCCTCCTGGTGGAGTGGAACAAGAACGTCGCGGCCCGCCTGCCCGCATTCCCGGGAATCAGAGGCGGGCTGATCGAATCCAACGGGCCCGAAAACTACGGCAACTGGGCCGAATTGCTTACCGATTATCCCATTCCCGACGCGTCGTGGCTCACGCCCAGGTCCGGCGCATTCGTCCTCGACGAGGACTACTACCGGGAAAGCGGCGGCATGTTCCTCGATCCGGTGCCCTATTCGCGGATGTTCCGTTTCCAGCACTGACTCACGGAGAACGCCATGCAATCGCCTCACGGCATCGGCCACCACGCTTTTCGCCCGGCGGTGATGGGCAACAACGGACTCGTCGCTTCCGGCCATGCCCTGGCGTCCCAGGCCGGCATCGCCGCGCTGATGGCCGGCGGCAACGCCATCGACGCCGCCGTCGCCACTGCCGCCGCGCTGGGCGTGGTCGAACCCGCCGCGTCGGGCGCGGGCGGCGACGGCTATCTTCTGATATACAAAGCCGATACCGGCGAGGTCTCGGCCGTCAATGCAACCGGCGCCGCGCCGCGCGCCGCCACCAGGGAATTCTATCTGAAACGCGGCGGAATTCCAATGAGGGGCATTCTGAGCGTTTCCGTCCCCGGCCTCGTGGACGGCTGGCTCGTCGCTCACGAGCGCCACGGTCTTCTCGGTCTCGAACGGGTCCTGGAACCCGCCATCTCCCTCTGCGAAGACGGATTTCCCGTCAGCCACAAATTGTCCGGCAGCCTGCGCGCCTGGACAGCGAACTTCGCCTCGGACCCTCTCACCCGCGACGTGTTTACAAAGGACGGCCGGCCCATCGCCGCTGGCGACGTCCTGCGTCAGAACGACCTGGGCGCCACGCTGCGCCGGATCGCCGCGGAAGGCCGGGCGGCCCTGTACGAGGGAGAACTCGCGGAAGCCATTGTCGCCTTCAGCCGTTCCCATGGCGGCCTGCTGGCCATGGAAGACCTGGCGAACCACCGGGCCGGGTGGGCTGACCCCATCCACACCACGTACCGCGGCCACACCGTGTATGAGATGCCGCCGAATTCCAGCGGCCACATCCTGCTCCAGGAACTCAATATCGTGGAGCGATTCGATCTCCAGGCCCTCGGATGCAACACGGCCGAGTGCGTCCATCTGATGGTGGAGGCCAAGAAGCTCGCGTTTTCAGACAGGGAAGCCTACGTCGCAGATCCGGACTGGCTGGATATCCCGATCAGCGGCCTGCTTTCCAAGGCCTATGCGGAGGAACAGGCGCGGCGCATCGACCCGGACCGCGCGGCCACCGACGTCCCCCCAGGCAGGCCCGAGTCGCACGAGGACACCACGTGCTTCTGCACGGCGGACAGGTGGGGAAACGCCGTCTGCGTACTGCAGTCCATCCAGTCCGGATTCGGCGCCGGCCTGCTCGCGGGAAACACGGGTATTCTCCTCAATAACCGGATGACGTACTGGCACCTGGAAGAGGACCACCCCAACTGCCTCATGCCCGGGAAACGGGTGCGCCATACCATGAACCCGGTCATTGTAACGAGAGGCGACAAAGCGGTGCTCGTGTGCGGCACGCCCGGCGCCGACACCCAGGTACAGACCAATCTCCAGCTCATCACGCATATTCTGGATTTCGGCATGACCCCGCAGGAGGCTGTAGAGGCGCCCCGATGGCGCAGTCTGCAGAACCCGATGGAATCCACCGTCCCGCATACCTGCGAAGACGTCCTTCAACTCGAGGGCAGGTTTTCGAAAAAGGTCCGCGAGGGCCTCTCCCGGCGGGGCCACGACCTCCGCATCCTGGGTGACTGGGACGGCCCCGGCAGCGCACAGGCCATCCGCATGCGCCCGGAAACCAACACACTCATTGGCGGGTCGGACCCGCGCCGGGACGGCTATGCTGTGGCATGGTAAAAGCGCGAAGGGCTGAGAGGAGTAGCCGATGGCATTAAACGAAGACTACCTGAGGGATGGTTACGTCATCCACCCACGACCGGTGATTCCGGAAGACCTGGTCCGCCGCGCCATGGAGGGGATGGATGACGTGCTGGCCGGGAGATACGAGACCGGCATTCCCCCGCAGCCTTCCTATTGGAACCCCGGCGACGACCCGGACAAGCTGGGCAAAGTCGAAATGCCCCAACTCGCCAACCGCGCCATCCTGGAGCTTGTCAGCCACCCCGATCTCGGCAGGCTTGCCGCGGAAGTCACCGGTGCGAAAAGGGTGCAGGTCTGGTGGGTCCAACTCCTGTCCAAGCCGCCTGCAAGGAACGACTCGGAGTCCGGCGTGAGCGTCGGCTGGCACCAGGACCGGCAGTACTGGAAGGCATGGCGGGAGGGCAGCGAGTTATTTACAGCCTGGGTTGCCGTATCCGACGTGGGACCCGATACGGGCCCCATGGCATTCGTCACGGGCTCTCACAGGTGGGGGCTGCTCAACCAGGGCGCCTTCTACTTCGACGACATTGAAATGCAGCGCGAGCAGATCACCCTTCCCACCGGCGAAACGTGGCGGGAGGTCGAGGCCGTCCTTCCACCCGGCGGCGTTTCGTTCCACCACTGTCTCACCTTTCACGGAAGCCGTCCCAACCGCTCCGGAGCGCCCAGAAGGAGTTTCGCCATCCACATGCGTACGGAGAAATCCCACCCCGCCGGCCAGCCCGAGGGCACCCTGGCCAAGTTCATCGACAACACGGAAACCTGTCCCGTGTTCTACCGATAAGCCAGGCCCCGACACGCCACCCGACACCAAAAAAAAAACGCCACGGCAGGATGTATTGCCGTTGCGTTTTTTTTAGTGCGACTCGACGCGCGCCGCCCGTTTTTACATTGGGCGCGCTGGCAGAGTTTAATAGTTAAAGCTGTATTTCGCGTACCAGAAGGCGCCGCCGAAACCGAACGGGCTGAACTGGCTGTACTTGTTGCCCGTCCTGTCCCGGGCCTTCTGGTGTTCGTCGGGATACGTATTGAAGATGTTCTGCGCGCCGATCGCAATCGTCGATCTGTAGTCGTCGAACGAGACGCTGGTCTCGGCGTCGATCAGGACCTTGCCGCTGTACACCTGGTCGTCTTCGGAGTCGTACCATTCGCCGAAATAGTTGATGCGGCCCAGCACGTCCCAGCGGCTCGTGAGCGTCTGGGTCAGGGTCAGGTTCCCGCGCTGTTTGGGAAGGTTTTCCTCCAGTTCCCTGAGCCGGAGATCGTCCAGAATTTCCGGATTGTGTTCCGTAACCTTCGTACCCGTGTAGTTGTATGCGACGTTCATCGCGCCCAGCCCCACCGGAACCGAAATTACCACGTCGATGCCCTGGGTCTTGGAGTTAAAGTCGTTGGTGAAGAAGCGGAATTCCTGCAGCCCAGCCGCGCTGGTGAGACCCTCCCGGATGAGTTGCTCCCTCTCAGGATCAGTAAGCGCAAAGTCCTGCGAAACCGTCAGGCGGTCGTTCACCCTGATGTCGAAGTAATCGACCGTCATGCTTGCATTGCCCATATCCAGGACGACACCCAGCGAGAGGTTTTTGGACTTCTCGGGCACCAGAGGCTTTGCCCCTTTCAACGCCGCAGCGCGACTGGTGGACGGGACCGTTCCGTTGTTCACCAGGTCGTTCTTCTCGAAGTTGAACTCGGTGGTGATGTTGAAGGCGCTCTGCTGGCCCGGCGTGGGCGCCCTGAAGCCGGTGCTGTAACTGCCGCGCACCCTGGTGTCCTCGGTTACGCCGATGTTGAAAGCAGCCTTGTAGTTGCTGGAATTGTACGTCTCGGATGACAACGGCGGAGTATTCGACAACGTTTTCAATTCGTCGAAACGCTCCTGGCGCAGAGCAAGGGAAAATGACGCCCGGTCCGAGGGCTGAATGTCCCCTTCCGCGTAGACCGCGATGTTCGGTCTCGACCACCTGCCGGCGGCCACTTTGCTGAAGCCGGAAAAGCCGTTCGTCGCCGGCTGAAATCCCTGGCTGGCCAGCGGCTGGCCGATAATATAGGACTCGATCTGGCCCTCGACGATCTCAAACGTTTCTTTCCGGTATTCCAGACCCGCCGCAAGGAAGACCTGCGGGTTCACAGGATAGGTCACACCCAAATCCACGGTGACGTCCGACTGGACGTAGGAACCCGGATCGAAATACGTGGGCGTGGCGGGCCCCATGGATGCGTTCACCGTATTGAAGATGAAGTAGTCCGCCTCGTGACGGCCGTAGGACATGCTCAGGTCCCAGGACGCCAGCGCCTGCTGTCCGATCCCGCTGCCTTTGATGCCCATGAGGATGGACTCATCCGTTGTAAATGCGCCGAACCGCGGCGTGAATCCCCCGGGAAACATCTTCAGGAAGGAGAAGCAATTGGGATCGTCGCGCACCTGAAGCCACGCGTTCTGTTCGGGCTTGTTGTCTATAATGGGCACCGGTGCGCACTCGCCGCCCTGGCCCACGCCGTCGAGGTCGCCGACCAGCAGCGATGCGGTCTCGGCCTCGCCGTCCCCGTCCAGATCGATCAACGGGCCCTTGAAAACGCCGCTGCGCGTATGCGGATTTCGGAAATAGAACCCGCCTTCCGTTTCCTTGTCGGCATAATTCGCATGACCGTAGAAATCGACGCTCTCTCCCAGTGTGGCACCGTAGTTGGCGAAGATTTTCAGGTCGTCGCGGACGAATGGCTGGCCCCAGATCTGGGCGGGATTCGCCACCTCGGTGTTGCCTGCCAAAATCAGGCCCGCAGCGTCATTGCGCTGCACGGACCGGACGGTTTCACCGGTATTGCCATACTCCAGGCTGAGGTTGGCCCAAGTGTTCTCATTGCCCAGACCGATGTTGAACGCGGCCGTGAACATCTCGCCGTCGCCCAGAAACTTCCCTTCCCCATCCTGAAAACTCCCCACCTTCACGTCGGCTGCCATTCCCTCGTTGTTGTCTTTCAGGCGGAAGTCAAGCACGCCCGCAATGGCGTCGGATCCATACTGCGCCGAGGCGCCGTCACGGAGGACCTCCACACGTTTCAGGGCGATGGCCGGGATGGCGGTCAGGTCGGGGCCCTGCGCGCCGTCCGCGACGCCGTTGCCCAGCCAGTGGATCACGGCGGCCCGATGCCGGCGCTTGCCGTTGACGAGCACCAGCGCGTGGTCGGGCGCCAGACCGCGAAGGTTCGGCGGCCGGACAACCGTTCCGGCGTCGCTGATGGGCTGGGTGTTGACGTTATAGGAGGGAATCACGTTTCTCAACAGGTCGGTCATATCCGTGCCGCCCTGCTTGACGAAATCCTCGCTGCTGACCACGTCGATGGGCACGACCGATTTCGTTACGGAGCGCGGCCGCCGGGACCCGATCACGACCAGTTCTTCGAGTTCGACGATTTCATCGAGGATAATTTCCGAAGTATCGGTGTCGGCCGTGGCCTCGGATTCCTGCGACGAGGTGACGCCTGTCATGAAGAGAAGCGCGGCTACTGTAAGCGCAACGGACCTGAAAACAAACGTCGTCACTTTGAATCTGGAACAAAACGACATAGCGGAATTCCTTTGTTTCGGGTTTCGCGAAACGGGCATATGATCGATTGAATTCATCCCTCTGGGCGGGCGGCAGCAACGGCTTTACACGGTGTGTATCGATTCACGCTTATCAGAATCGGGTTGAACCTGCTGGAGGAATAAATGATCCGGACTCGCGGACTCAATCGCCCGAATCATCGTCGCGAAAGAGAGTGGTACAGAATACTCCTCTTTCGTCACCATAGGCAGCCTCTCCTATTCTCCTGCGACCGGGTCCTATCGAATTTCCTTCGAACCGCTCGAAAATCTGGGGAGGTTGTTCCGGCTGCTGTTCGGAATGGAACACGTAGGGGAAAATTGCGACAATCCTGCTTATTGACAATCCTGTTATTAATATAGTAAAATCGCGGCAATTCGCAATAAAACCCGGAAAAAAAATTTGGCTCGCGTACAATCCGGGGCTGAGGTCGGGTTTCCGACTGGAGCAATTCGCCACAATGTCCCACGTACGCGAACGGCGTTGGCCGTCCATCTGTTTCCTGCCGCCTCCGATACGGAACGCCTTCCTCTTCCGGAGTTCCCTTCCCCGATGCGCTGCCGTTTTCCGCTTCTTGACTTGCGCCGCCAAAAGAAATATACTGTCCGTCAGTTTCGCCGACAATGCGACGAACCTGGCTCCACGGGCGCCGAATGAACAACTACCAATATAGATATTGCGTTCCCCCGTGTCAATCCGGCGACTTTCGAGGGGCGCTTCGGTGAGCGTTCGGTGGATCGTCGGCATGAATGTAAGAATGCAAAACGCCGGACGGAATTCAGGCGCGGACTGGCGCGATTTCGGCATTCTATCTTTTCCTCTCTACATATGAAGGATCGCGATGGACACGGTGAAAGTCGTCATTATGGCCGGACCCTGGACGGAGTGGCGCGAAGATCTCGAATCCGTTTCTCCGTGCGTGAGGGCGGTCGCGGCGCATTCCGACGAAGACCTCCTGCGGGAGATTGCGGACGCGGACGTCGTCTACGGGCGGTTGCCGCGGGACCCGTTTCTGAAGGCGAAGAGACTCAGGTGGGTTCAGAGTATCGGCGTGGGATTCGAAACCATGCTGTATCCGGAAATGATCCGGAGCGACGTGATCATTACCAATACCGCCGGCGCCTTCGACGCCGCGATGGCGGAACAGGCGCTTGCATTCATGCTCGTCCACGCGCGGGGACTCATGCACTTCGAACGCGACCGGAAGGACCGCGTCTGGGACCGGCACATCGGGGCGCTCTCTCAGATCCACGGAAAAACGGCATGCGTGCTCGGCCTGGGTTCCATCGGGCGCAGCATCGCCGTCCGGCTCGATGCCCTCGGCCTCAGGGTGACCGCTGTCGACGCCCAGGTTGGGACACCGCCCGCCGGCGTTCGCCGGCTGTTCCGGCCCGAAACGCTGCTGACCGCCATCGCCGACGCCGATTACGTCGTCGTCGCGCTGCCGTTGACCGAAAAAACGAATGGCATCATCGACGCAGCGTGCTTCAACCGGATGAAAGAAACGGCCTTTCTGGTGAATATCGCGCGCGGTCCCATCGTCAACGAGGCCGACCTGGTCCGGGCGCTTCAGGAAAAACGAATCGCCGGGGCCGGCCTGGACGTTTTCGAAGAGGAACCGCTGCCGGATTCGAGTCCCCTGTGGGACATGCCCAGCGTCGTGTTCGCTCCACACTCCGCCGGGTACTCCCCCGAAGGACGGGGGAATATCCTTCGAATCTTCAGGGAGAACCTGCGGCGCTTTCTGGCCGGAGAGCCCCTGATGAACGTGGTCGATAAGGAAATGGGATATCTCATCCAGACGGCTTGAGAGCCGGTGTCGCGAAGGCTCCGTAAACCGGCTCGGCGCGACGTTCTCCGTTCCGCGTCTTTCCCGTGCGCGGTCCAGTCAATAGAGGAAGTGTCATGGCATCCACCGTCCGTTTCTCGGTCAGCGAAGCGGTCGCCTGCGCCCTGGAGAATCAGGCCTTCGTCGACGTTCACACCCACCTCTATCCGACTCAGATGGGTCCGCTCTGCCTGATGGGACCCGACGAACTGCTGACCTACCACTATCTCAAGGTCGAAACCTGCCGACAGCTTCCCGCCGGGGTCACCGTTGCGCAGTTCAACGCATTGACGAAACCGCACCAGGCCGACGTTGTCTGGCGCACGCTCTTCGCGGGAAGCGGCAGCCCGCTGTCCGAAGCCCAACTGGGCGTTGTGACCGTCATGTCTTCGCTGGGGCTGAACCCCCGGGCCGGGACCCTGTCCGAATTCCGCGCACTCTTCTCACAGACGGACCCGGAAGACTACGTCGATCTCATTTTCAGCAAGTCCCGCGTCGCCCGCGTCTACATGACCAACGATCCCCTGGACGACCTCGAGGGTCCCGTCTGGCGGGCGGGATTCGAGCGGGACCCGCGGTTCGAAGCCGCCCTCCGGCTGGACAGCGCCCTGGTCGGCTGGCCCGCGCCGGTCCCGAAGTTGAATACGCTGGGTTACGACGTACAAGACAATCTCTCGTCCCGGACGATTGCGGAACTTCGCCGCTACTTCGACGACTGGATCGCGCGGATGGCTGCCCGTTACCTGGCCATCTCCCTCCCGCCTGACTTCGCCTATCCGTCCGGGTCCGCCGTTGCGAAATTGATGGGCGCCGCGGTCTTCCCCACCGCCCGCAATCACGGGATTCCCGCCGCCATGATGGTGGGCGTCAGACGAGGGGTCAACCCCCTGCTTCACGACGGCGGCGACGGCCTGGGGAAATGGGACGTTACCGTACTCGAGAACATCGCCCGCGACTGGCCCGACGTGAACTTCCTCGTCACGCTGCTATCCCGCGAGAACCAGCACGAACTCTGCGTGGCCGCCAGGAAATTCCCGAACGTCACGCCCTTCGGCTGCTGGTGGTTCATGAACAACCCCAGCATTATCCGGGAAATCACGGCGGAGCGCCTCGAACTGCTCGGATCCGGATTCGTGCCGCAGCACTCCGACGCGAGGATCCTGGACCAGCTACTCTACAAATGGACCCATTCGATCAACGCCATCGCGCCGGTTTTCGCCGGGAAATACGAAGCGCTGAGGAACGCCGGCTGGCCGCTGACCGAACGCGACATCCGGAATGACGTCGCCCGGATGTTCGGCGGCGGGCCCCACCTGGGCAACTGACGGGTTTGCAAAGGGGGAAATTGAGGGATGCTCATGAAACTGAAAGTCCTGACCGCCGCCAGCCTGCTGGCCAATGTTGTCCTGCTCGCTCTTCTGCTGTCACGCGGCGACGTCGAATTGGATCGATGGCGAACAGTGGGGGGCGGCAGCGCGGATCTCTTCGACGGGAAATCGCTCGAGGGGTGGTGGCCTCTATCGGACCAGTGGACCGTTCAGGACGGCGCGATCGTATGCCCCACTTCCAACCGGATTCAATACCTGATCTCCGAGAGGGTCGTGGACAGACCGTTTCGACTCCGGTACCAGGTGTCATTCCTCGAGCGGTCACGGAGCGACGGCAAGATCGTGGGGTTCGTGGACGCCGCCGGCGACAATATGCTCGTGGCGATGGACGACGACAGGCCCCATTCCATACAGATCGACAGCGGTCGCAAAGTCTTCGACGAATCCGGAATCTACGGGCCCTGGAATGTCGAGTCCGACGCGGATTTTCAGGTCGAGGCGGGCAGATGGTACGACGTGGTCTGCACGGTTGACGGCTCGCACTTCACGGTCGAGGGTGGAACCGTTCGGTTGAGCCACCCCTTCAATCCGAAGTTTCCGGTGTCGATCTGGCTTGAGGTGCAGCGCACGGGCGCGAAATTCCGGAATCTGAAGGTCGAAAAACTGTAATGCGCCGGAGATGGACCGCACGTCTCAGCGCCTGCCGGAGATGCGCGGGTGGATGATCCGAGCGGACGCGCAGCGCCAATCCGGGAGATCAGCGCAGCCACGACCACTGCGCGGGCACCGCGGCCTCGTCCCCGAATCTCTCCATCAACGTCGCTTTTTCGGCGGGCGGCGCCGAGAGCAGCCCCACCAGCCGGTCGCACGTTAATTCCACCTCCTCGTCCGTCATCTCCATCGCATCCACGGTGAAATAACCTTCGTCGGTATGGTGCGCGCGAAGCCGGATGGACGGATCCCCCTCCATCATCGCGAGGTTGATCACGGCAGCGCTCAATCCGGTTCTGTCCGCGTCCACCGACACACGCGCGCGGCTGAACGGATTCCCGTTGGGATCCGGATCCACGCTGAGACCGATGCCGTCGATGCCGTCCAGGCGCGACATCACCCGGTCCATTTTCCGGTTCTGCTCCGCCTCCCAGCCCGCCACGTCCAGGCGCATCCGGTGCTCCAGCGCCGCCATCGCGCCGACGATTCCCTCCTTGCCCACCTTCATCGGCCTTCCGATCCCCCGGTTCTGCAGGTTCACCGCCCGCACCAGGTCCTCACGGCCGCAGACCACGCCTGCCGTGGTGCCCGAGAGATACTTGTGACCGCTGCAGACGACCAGGTCGGCCCCGGCGCCCAGGATTTCTTTGATGACAAACGATTGCGCCGCGCCGTCGACGATTACCGGAACGCCGTGTTCGTGTGCGATTTCGACCACGCGAGTCAGGGGCAGGGCGCCGTACCGGACAGTGTGGTGCGACACCACGAATACCACGGCCGCGGTCCGGTCTCCAAAGGCGTGCCTGAGTTGCTCCTCGGTCGAACGGTGCACCGTCCCCACCTCCACTGCAGCGGCGCCGGCCAGCCGGATCATCTGCGTCACGGGCGCGCCGAAGTTCACCGCGTGTCCCTTCTGAATGATAACCTCGTCGGCCATTCCGGTCGTGTCCGGAAGTTGCCAGACCCGGCCCAGGTCGTTTCCGGTCATCGCCGCCGCCACCCCCAGCGATATGCCCGCGGCCGTGCACGCCGTAACGCACCCCCACTGGGCGCCCGTGGCGCGTGCAATCACCTCCCCCGCGCGGTCCTGGAGCTCGTCCAAATCGTAGAAGCAGCCCATTGCCTGCGTCACCTCTTCCACCACGTCGGGCAGTACGATCGCTCCCGCCAGATGGGTCATTTTGCCGCACGCGTTGATGACGCGAGTCAGCCTGTACTTCTCGTACAAATCCATAGTCGTTCCTCCGTACAGACAGAAGTCAGCGACGATCCCGATCTGTCTTGCTTCTGTCTACGCACCGCCAGGGGGACAATTGAAAGGGCAGACAGGAATGTCCGCCCCACCTTCAGATCGTTTTCCGCAAAGGGTCTCGACGGGCCATTGTTGGGATGGAGATGGATGACTCGCGAACCATGCACCCTGTATCGCCCAACAGCTTTCGAGAATCCCCTTCGCCGCTCAATTTCCCACGGCCTCGTCCACCGACTCAGCCAGCACCGCCAACCCTTCGACCACGGCGTCCGCCGTAATGGTCAGCGGCGGCGAGACCTTGACCGTCTGGCCCCAGGACCCCACGGGCGCGAAGAACAGCAACCCCTTGTGAAAACAGCGTTCGACCACGTCGAAGGCAAGGTCCGGGTCGGGCTCTTTCAGACCCGGTTTGACCATCTGCAGTCCCGCCACCAGCCCCTTGCCCGTGCAGTTCCCGATCACGCGCGGATGACGCGCCTGGATTTTTCGCAAACCGTCCATCATGACCGCCTCCAGCCGGGCGGCATTGCCCGCCAGGTCGTCCTTCACGATTTTCTTGAGGCTGGCCAGCGCCGCCGCCGCGCAGACCGGATTGCCGGTATGCGTGCTGGTCATGGATCCGGGAGGGTACTGGTCCATCACCTCCGTCCGGCCGATCACGCCCGACAGCGGCAGGGAACTGCTCACGCCCTTCCCGAACGTGATCAGGTCCGGCGTGATGCCGTAGTGCTCGAACCCCCACATGGTTCCGGTACGCCCGAACCCCGCCTGGACCTCGTCGAAGATCAGCAGGATCCCGTGCGCCCCGCACCATTCGGCCAGGGCTCTTGCGTATTCGACAGGAAGGAAATCCGGCCCCACGCCCTGGTAGGTCTCCACGATCACCGCCGCGACGTCGCCGGCATTCATCCCGCTATTCTTCAGGGACGCGCAGAAATGGTCGAAATCGGTATTCCCGGTCCAGTATCCGTCCGGAAAGGCGACCTGCACGATGGCGGGATCCTCATTGACGATCCAGTCCTTCTGCCCGGGCATGCCGCCGGCCTGCTGCGCCCCCATCGTGCGCCCGTGAAATCCCCGCTCAAAACCCACGATCCCGATCTTGCGGCTCCCGCCCTGGCTGATTCCCCAGGTCCGGGCCAGCTTGATCGCATTTTCGGTGGCCTCCGACCCCGTTGTCAACAGAAACACCTTGTCCAACCCTTCTGGCGCCAGTCGAACCAGGAATTCCGCGAGCTTCGCCCTCGCGGCGTTCGGGAACACGTAACTGTGCAGAAGTCCGTTGTTGACCTGGTCCAGAATCGCCTTCCGCACCTCCGGCATCCCATGGCCCGCGTTGGTCACCAGCACCCCGGAACTCCAATCCAGCCACCTGTTCCCGTACCTGTCGTAGACACAGACGTCCTCGGCGCGGTCCCATACGACCGGCGGCTGTCCCCGCATGGAAGTCGGCTCAAAAGTGCGCAAGGCCTCGAGCACGGGAATCGAATCCGGATGCGGCAATCTGGAGACGATTCGCCTGTATTTCGTGTCCACGCGGGGAACGTCCCGGGGCGTGATATCGAACTCCCTGCCCATCGAATCCTCCTGGAAATTAAAAAAACGACGAGCCGCGATCGCCGCGGGCGCCCGGGCGCGCGGCGTCTCTCACGGCCCGCTGCGGTCCGCCGTTATACAGGCTTTTTGTAAATGCGCTGAAAGACCGCTTCCGGTCCCTCGTCAATCCGGTAAGGATCGATTATGGTGATGCCGTCGTCCCCGAATCGGGCCGTCACCGGAGTCCCCTTGCCTTCCTGCAGATACTTGAAATTCAGGTCCCGCACCCGCCTGGCCGCGTCGACGATCGCGACCGTTATCCGGCCGTCCGCCGCGGTCGGATAGATCCCGTCCACGTCCTCCCGCGTCTCCCCAAGGAATTTGATGCGGCAGGCGGCGACCAGTCCCACCGTGATGCTGTCCACGCCGTAGCCGATATACGCCTCCGAGCCGTCCGGCCGGCTGACGTCCCGCGTCATGTGGTTGTTCACCGTGCGGCTGCCGCCCCCGTTGTACCAGAATCGGAAGCCCCGGTACTGCTGGTCCGACTCCACCTTGCCGTCGGTTCCCACGATTTCATGGCCCTGATTCACGGGGCCCTCGAAATCGTCGGGCGTGATCCAGTTATTGTGGAAATAGATGCTCATTCCGTTTTCGAATTCAACCCGCACCTGAACCGCGTCGTAGGCGTCGATGCCTTCGCGAACAAGCCGTTTCTTCTGACCGACAGCGGAAAGCGCGACCGGTTTGCTCCTGTAATAATTATAGATCAGGTCCGTCCAGTGAGGACCGACGTAACTGAACGGATCGCTCTGTTCCGCCCACTTGAACGTGCTGGTGGACACTTCCAGCGGCTCTTCGAGCCCGGCCTGACCGTAGAGCGGCTCTCCAATCCTCGTGGAGATGTCGTACTGGACCCGCAGATGGTCGGGATCGTACCGCTTGTGCATATCCACGCAGACCACCAGCCCCTTTGCGTCGGCCAGCTCGATGATCTCGTCCGCCTCCTCGATCGACAGGCACATCGGCTTTTCCATCACCGCGTGCGTCCCGTTCCGCAGCGCGGCCAGCGTCACTTCGGTATGCAGATGGTCCGGTGTGACCACCGCCATAACGTCAAGGTCCGGAAAATCGCGCAGCACGTCTTCCCAGGGCTTTTCACCCCAATAGGCTCCCGGCTCACGCCCCGTGGATGCCCTGAAGTTCTCACGCGCCCGCTCGGCCGATGCCCGGGACCGCGTGGCCACGGCCACCAGATCGAACTGTATGCCGGCCAGGTCCCGCGCCCACCGGTCCAGCCCGACCCGTCCCAGATTTCCACTGATTCCCATCCTTTGCAGATCGGCGAATGCCCTGGCATGTACGTCGCCGCCGAACATCCCCGCGCCGATCAGCGCGATTTTCATCGTGCGCTGCATTCGTTGCCTCCCTTTCCCGTATTTTCGATTCGCTCGCCGGGAGCGCAGGGACCCGATTGCCCGCTCGCTCGCGGCCGGTCTCGACGACCGGGCGGGCTGAACGGACGTCCGATCCATCTCATCGCGTATGGACGGTCCCCCTCACGTAGTCCGCATCGTCGGAAACCAGAAACGCCAGCACTTTGCCCACGCCTTCGGGATCGCCCAGTCCCGCTCTCAACGCCTCCAGTGATCGCCCTTCCGTTTCAGCCTGTTTTCTCAGCGCGACGATCTTCAAGGGCGTGTCGAGGCTCCCGGGACACAACGCGTGTACCCGGATTCCCCTCGGCGCCAGTTGCGGCGCAAGCACCAGAGAGAGCCCGTGCACGCCGCCTTTGCTCGATCCGTACGCCGCCGACGAACTGCCTCCCCGCACCCCGGCGCCGGAAGAAACCAGCACGAGCACGCCGCCGCCGGACCGCTCGATGACCGGCGTCGCGTGTTTGCACAGCAGAAAACTGCCCTTCATGTTGACGTCGACCACCCGGTCCCATGTCTCCGCTTCGAACAGATCGACGGGCACCAGCGCGCCGTCCAGTATCCCCGCGGAATGAATCAGGCCGTCGATCCGACCGAACGTACGGACCATGTCATCCACCATCGTCCGGACCCCGGCTTCCTCGCGAACGTCGACGTGGAAACCCCGGGCACCGCCGGCTGAACCGCCGATTTCACGAACCGTTGCCGCAACGCCTTCCCGATCACAGTCCGCCACCCCGACGCGGGCGCCTGCCCGCGCACAGCACAAGCACGCCGCGCGTCCGATGCCCGAGGCCCCCCCGGTCACAAGAACCACCTTACTCTCCAGCAGCATCTTCTGTCCTGTTCCGGAAACGGGTTGCCTGAATTCGGCTGACGGGTCGCCCGGCCGTTGCGTTCCGCTTATTTCCCGATTGCGTACAACGTGTTGCGGGTCCCGATGTACAACACCCCGTCTTTCGCCACGGGTGTTGTATATACCGCGCTGCCCATGTTGATTTCGTTGATCTTCTCGAGCTTCGAGGATGCCTTGAAGATCATCACGTCGCCGTCTTCGTCGCCGATATAGACCTTTCCGTCGGCCACGAACGGCGATCCCCAGATGGCGGCGTAGGCATCGTAGGTCCAGTGCGGCTTTCCTGTCTCCAGATCCAGACAATAGACGAATCCGCTCAGGTCCGCCGCGTACAGCAGCCCGTCGTGGATGGCGACCGTCGACATCGTCCGGTTGAACGCCTCGCCTCCCAGATGCCAGACCGCGTGGGTGTCCGTAACGTCGCCCGTTCCGGTCGCGTCAATCGCCCAGAGATGCCCCACGCCTTCCCCGTGTTCCGGGTCCTGTCCCACGCCGATAAACACCTTGTCGTCATAAATCACCGGTGTGGCTATGATGGCATTGCGGGTACCCCGTCCGCCAAGCTCCCATACCGAGTCCTTCGGATTGCAATCGAACTTCCAGACCAGTTCGCCCGTCTTCGGCGCCACGGCGTAGACCCAGCCGTCCCCGCCCGGCAGGATAACCTGGGGTATGCCGCTGATCGTTCCGTAGGCCGGATTGGCCCACTGCCCATGCAGGATATTCGTGCCGGGATAGGCCTTTTCCCAGACGAGTTCCCCGGTTTTCAGGCTGAGGGCAATGAAGCTGGGCGCAAACGGCGACGGGATCGCCACGTGGCCTTCATCCACGCCGTTGCTGGTAATGACGAACAGCATGCCGTCCGCTCCCACGGGCGAACACGTGGCCAGATTGTGGGGGAACACGTCCAGCTCGTTCATCATATCGTATTCCCAGACGATATCCACTCCGGTGGCGCCGGTCACGTCTTCGCCCTGGTACGCCCCGTCGTTTTCCGAATCCAGGAAACCCTCCGTATCCGCGCAGACCACGCGGCCCTGGTTGGAAACGTAGAACAGGCGATCGCCCTGAATGAATGGCGTGGAACAGACTCCCTGCAGCGGCCAGTCGTTCACCCGTCCGGCGGGCAGCTTCGGATGGGCGGACTGCCACAGGAATTCTCCGTCCGATTCCCGGAACGCCATCACCACGCCGCGGTCGCCCTTGATTTCCGGATTCCGTTCGGCGTGGTTGTTCGTCCCCATGAATACCTTGCCGCCCAGCAGTACCGGTCCTGCGTAGGACTGGGAGCCGAGGGCGGCCTTCCACCTGATGTTCTCGCCGGTGGCCGTATTCCAATGGGTTGGCAGGTTCGTTTCGTCCGATACGAGGTTTCGCGAGGGCGTGAATCCCCACATCGAGGTCTCCTCCGCGCCCGCGCCCGCCGCCGTCCAGGCGAGAATCACCGCGAACTTCATAATCCACATTGTTTTCATCTGTACCTTTCTCTGATTGCGCCCACGCTTTAACGGCGCGTTCTTTCGACGGTCAATGACGGTACCCGGCCGAATTTGAAACGCGCCGTTTCCGGATTTCCGGTCACCTCAATACACGCGTACATTGTCATAATAAATGTTCGCCGGCGAATATCCGTAGAGCCCCGGGCTGCCTTCCCGGATGGGAAGCGGATCCTCCGCCTCGATCGTCCAGGCATCGGGTTCCGCGTCGCCCCGCTTCCAGACCTTACCCCGGACGACGGCCCGATCGCCCTCGATATCCACCCTCATCTTCATGGTATACCACACGTCGGGGGCCCATTCGAAGGGCACGCGCCGGACCATCCTCAGATCCGAGGACCACGACCGGACCTCCAGGCGCTGATAGGCACTCTGCAGGTCCAGGATGTATCGGTGCGCGATAAGGCCCATGTCCGGACGCCAGCGCCGGCGCGTGCCGCCCATCAGATCGGCCTGGACGGTATATCCTTTCATACCGGGCGGTCCGATGTAGAGATTGGAACGGTCCAGCCCGCGCGCCGCGGGCGGCTTCACCAGCACCTTGTTTCCATCCTTTTCCTCGACCCGGAACCCCCTCCCGCCCCACACCCAGTGGCGTGGATTCCTGCCCTCCGGAAACCCCTCGAAGTCTTCCGTCCAGGGTGGTCTGGGTACCACGCGGACCCACGCCCGCGCGGTCAACCCGTCTGAAGTGGCGACCACCCACCCGGCCTGTCCGCGTTCTTCCGGTGTGAACCGACCGTTGTCGACGCGTCCGTCCAGCCCTTCGAAGGACCATTCCGCGTCTACGCTTCCGATCATCCGGCCCCGTTCGTCATACGCCCGGACGCTCAATGGGAGCGATTCGTCCCAGGCCAGCGTTTTCTCGGCCGGAAAGACCAGCAGCGAGGCGGGTTTGGCGCCCGACGGTGCGCGAGCATGACCGTCAAAGGGCGCTGAGGCGGGCGTGACGGTCGAATCCCGGTCCCCCAGGCAGAAGAGTCCGGCTTCGGTTGCGAAGTAAATCCGGCCATATGCGACGACGACCGATCCGTAGATTTCCGCGGGTCTGCCGCCGGGCATCGCAATCGTCTTCTCATCCAGCAACTGCGCGCCCGCATCGTCCACCTCGAGAATCCGGAATCCGCCGTTGACTTCCGTCACGTACAATTTACCGTCCGCCCAGGTGGGTGAGCCCTTGCCCACCGTGCCGATATTATGCTCCCAGTATTTTCGCCCGCTCTCTGCGTCCAGGCAGTGCACGTTCGCCGAATTGTCGATAACGTACAGGCGCCCGGCGTGAAGGGCCGGAGAAGCATACCCCGCCGCGATTCCGTCCTGGCGCCAGATCTCTTTCCCGGTTCTCGCGTCCAGGCATACCACCCGACCCATCGTGGTATTGTCCACGTTCTCTTCGCTGTGGGTCGCGTACACGCGATTGTCAGCCGCAACCGGAGAGGTGTTGATGCCCCGCCTGCTCAACGGGAAGCCCCACAGGACCTCGCCCGTGCCGGCCTTGAATGCGAAGATGCCACCGTTTCCATTGCCCGCGATCAGCACCCGCCGGCCGTCGACGGTCGCCGACACCGGGGTGGAATACACGGTCAGATCGGCCTGCCCGCCCCCGCCCGGCCGCGCCATCCAAACGGTCTCTCCAGTCCGCTTGTCGAACGCCATGTACCGGTGGGAGGGCGGGCGGTCCGCCCAGCCCCTGTTGCCCATGCTGATAACCACCAGGTCTCCGTCGATAACGGGCGTGTGCAGCCTGCCTCCGTAGCCGGAGAACCTGTTGAACTCCTCTGTCAGCGACCGGGTCCAGAGAATCCTCCCGTCACCGTTGAAACACAGCAGCAGACCGTTCACCAGGTGTGCGTACACGTATCCGGTTTCCCCGTCGGCGCCCAGATTCGCCCAGCCCAGACGGTTGAACGTGATTGTGGAGTGCCACACATTGAACTTGCGCTCCCAAACCAGCCGTCCGTTCTCCGCGTCGAAACAGGCGACGTGTTCCTGCCTGGTAACGCCGTCCCCGGTACGTCCGATCACGTACACCCGCCCGTTCAGTATGACCGGTGTGGACCGGCCGATGAACGCCGACCGCCAGACCAGGTTTTCTCCTTCCGGAGACCATCTTGAAATCAGACCGTTTTCCAGTGAAGCGCCAGTCTGCATCGGCCCGCGCCAGTGCGTCCAATCGGCGGCGGCGGTCGTTGACCGACCCATCGGCAGGACGCCGATCAGGCAGGCCGCGAAAATGCGAGTCTCAAACCATCGATTCATAAGTGAAATGCCCCCGAATGTCCTGTCCCGTTTATTTGGCAGGGCCGAACACGCTTACCGAAACGTTCCTTCCGCAAGTTCTGATTCACCCACAAACTGCTTGAGGTGCGTTATCGCCCTTGCCAGATCGCTTCTGACCCACGGGTCCCTTTCCGTGCGCATCGCCATCTCCAGAACGGCGATCGCCTCGGGCTGTTCAATATGCATAATTGCGACGGCGGCCTGCTGTCGCAACCGGCGGCTGTCGGCCGTAAGGAACGGCACCAGATCGGGAAGCGCCTCGCCGGCGCCCAGCATCCCCAGCGCCCAGATCGCCTTGGCACGCACCTCCGGAACCGTATCCCTCAGCGCCTGTCGCAACCACGGAGCCGATCCGGGAATGCGGTGGGCGCCCAGATACGCCGCCGCATCCTCGCGCTCTCGCGGCGTACCGGAACGGAGCCGCGCAAAGTGATCGCTTTCGCCGCCGCATCCCGGCAGGCCGAGCGACAATAGGAGGATTACGCTCAGGCTGCGCATGACTTCAATGCCGTATGCTGCGCTTCAATCGTTCGCTCGATATCCGCTTCGGTGTGCGCCAGCGAGACAAAGGTCGCTTCGAACTGCGAGGGCGCCAGATAGACGCCCTGTTCCAGCATCAGCCGGAAGTAACGCGCGAAAGCCTCCTGGTCGCACGCGACGGCGGCCTCGTATCGCGTCACGGGACGGTCCGTGAAGAACATGGTCATCATGGACCCGACCCGGTTCAGGCGAAACGGCAATCCGAGCGACCTCAGGTTTTCCCGGAAGCCGGCCTCCAGGGCGGCTGCTTTGCCCTCCAGCGATTCATACGCGCCGGGTTCCCGGAGCTGCATGAGCGTCTCGTAACCCGCTGTCATCGCAAGGGGATTTCCGGAAAGGGTCCCGGCCTGCGATACCCCTTTTCCGAGTGGCGAAATATGCGACATGATCTCCCGCCTGCCGCCGAATGCGCCCACCGGAAGCCCGCCTCCGATAATCTTGCCGAGCGTGGTCAGATCGGGCGTGACCCCGTATAAGGCCTGGGCGCCTCCCGGATGAACCCTGAATCCGGTGATCACTTCGTCGAATATGAGCACAATCCCCGAATCCGCGGTGAGTTCCCGCAATCCTTCCAGGAATCCGTCCGCGGGCGGAATCACGCCCATATTGCCGGCCACCGGCTCCACGATGACCGCCGCGATCTCGTCCGGGTTCTCCGCCACGATCCGCTTAACGGCCTCAAAGTCGTTGTAGGGTGCGGTGAGGGTACCCGCCGCCGTGCCCGCGGTCACGCCGGGGCTGCTGGGTACGCCCGTGGTGAGCGCCGACGACCCCGCCTGAATCAGAAAGCTGTCGGCATGCCCGTGCCAGCATCCCTCGAACTTGATCACCTTTTCGCGGCCCGTAAACCCCCTGGCCAGGCGCACGGCCGACATCGTGGCCTCGGTGCCCGAATTCACCATCCGCACCATTTCCACACCCGGCACGAGTTCGATGACCAGCCCTGCCATTTCGACTTCTGTTTCAGTGGGCGCCCCGAAACTCGTACCCTGCTCGCAGGTCCGTTTCAGCGCCTCGACCACGACTGGCGGCGCATGGCCCAGAACCAGCGGCCCCCACGAACAGACGTAGTCGATATACGCCCGCCCGTCCGCATCGAAAACCCTGGACCCGCTTCCTCGCGTGATGAACAGCGGCCGGCCCCCCACCGGGCCGAACGCCCGCGCCGGGCTGTTCACGCCGCCCGGAATCACCCGCTGCGCCGCTTCGAATAACGCCGCCGAACGGTTGTTCACAGATTTCCTCCTGAACCAACGCCCGCTTTCGGATTTCACCGCAGCTGTGGCAAGTCCTTAATTTTCCCATTTCGTCCGCCATTGTCAAGTGGCGATTTTTGGGCTTGCAACGGCACCGGCGGAAGGTATATTTGTCCAACGCCTTCGCGGCAGTGGTTCAGCATCCGGCTTCGAACCGGACGGCTGGCGGTTCGAGTCCTCCCTGCCGCACCATCCAAAGCCCCGGTCGCCCGATCGGGGTTTCGCCTCGCCGGTCCCGCATGCCACCTGCAAACGACGCCATCCGAATACGCGGCGCCCGCCAGCACAACCTCCGGGGCCTCGATCTCGACATCCCCAGAAACCGGTTTGTGGTCATCACGGGGCCGTCCGGATCGGGAAAATCCTCGCTGGCCTTCGACACCATCTATGCTGAAGGACAGCGCAGGTACGTGGAGGCGATGTCCACCCACGCGCGTCGTTTCCTGGAGGTGATGGAGAGACCCGACGTCGACAGCATTGACGGCCTCTCCCCCGCCGTGGCGATTCAACAGCGTCGGACCGCGGGAACTTCCAGGTCGACGGTTGGCACCCTCACGGAAATCCACGACCATCTCAGGGTCCTCTTCGCACGGGCCGGCCTGCCGCATTGCCCGAACTGCGGTAACCCGATCGCCTGCCAGACCGTCGGCGAAATCGTCGACGAGGTGCTTGCGATGCCCGCGGGAACCCGCCTTCGAATTCTGGCGCCATGGATACGAAACCGGAAAGGTCGTCTGGACCGGGAACTGGAACGCCTCCGGCGCGATGGATACGTGCGCGTTCGGATCGACGGCCGGGATCGGGCCCTGGAAGAAGAAATTCGCCTGGATCCGACGGAACCGCACACCGTCGACGCCGTTATCGACCGCCTTGTCGTACGCCCGGGAATCGAACGCCGGCTGGCCGACTCGCTCGAAACCGCGCTGGCCCTGTCCGGCGGTATCGTCGTCCTGGACGTGCTCGAAGGCCGTGAGCAGAGCTATTCCACGCAGTTGATATGCAGAAACTGCGACGTCACGCTTGAAGAACCGACGCCCCGTCTGTTCTCGTTCAACAGTCCGCACGGCGCCTGTCCCGCCTGCAACGGCCTGGGCGAGAGGACGGATGTAGATCCTGACGGCGTCGTTCCGGACGCGGGCCGCTCCATTGCCGAGGGCGCCATCGCGCCATGGGGCGTCCCCAGGGGCCGCGCGAAGCTCGATCTGCTCAGGCGCCTCGCGGACCGGTACGGTTTCGACGTCGCCGCGCCATTCGGTTCCCTTTCGACCGAAGCGAGGGAGGCCATCTTGTGGGGCGACGAATCCCTCGGATTCGACGGCGTGATCCCGTCCCTCAACCGGCGGGTTGCGGATGCCGCGTCGGATGAAGCCGGGTCCGGCCCTGAACCGTACGTCCATACCGTTGTCTGTTCGGACTGTTCCGGCGCGAGGTTGCGAAAGGAGGCCCTGGCGGTCACCATTGACGGCTGCAACATCGGGCAGGTTTCGGCGATGGGTATCGATCGGGCCATCGGTTTCTTGGAACGCCTGAGGGGGAGGCTGGGACCCCGGGAGGTCGTCGACACGATTCTGGATGAAATCCGCAACCGGCTCGTCTTCCTGAGGGACGTGGGTGTGGGTTATCTCACGCTGGAACGCAGCGTGGCCTCCCTCTCCGGCGGCGAGACGCAGCGGATTCGCATGGCCACGCAGATCGGCACGCGCCTTTCGGGAGTGCTCTACGTCCTTGACGAACCCAGTGTCGGCTTGCACCCCGGGGACAACCGCAAGCTCATCCATACTCTGGAAACGCTCCGCGACCTCGGCAATACCGTTCTGGTGGTGGAACACGACAGGGAGACGATGATGGCCGCCGACCATCTGATCGACCTCGGGCCCGGAGCGGGCGAGTTGGGCGGCGAACTGATCGCACAGGGTAGCGCTGAGGAGATCATGGCCGCCCGGGAATGCCTCACGGGCGCGTACCTTTCCGGGCGGAAATCCATCCCCCGGCCCCCCGACAATAGACAACCCACCGGCCGGATCGTATTGAAGGGAGCGCGAGGACACAATCTCAAGGGCGTTGACGTCACGATTCCGCTGGGAGTCCTTGTCTGCGTTACCGGTGTGTCCGGGTCCGGAAAGAGCACCCTGATCAACGGGACGCTCTATCCTGCGCTGGCGAACAGACTGCACAACGCCGCGTCCGTACCGCTTGGACACGACGCCATCGAGGGACTGTCTCAGATCGACAAGATCATCCCGATCGACCAGGCGCCAATCGGTCGGACGCCCCGATCAAACCCTGCCACCTACACCGACCTCTTTACGGACATTCGAGAGCTCTTCGCGCAACTTCCCGAATCCAGGGTTCGCGGATATACGCCAGGTCGATTCAGCTTCAATCTGAAGGGCGGACGTTGCGAGCCCTGCCAGGGCGACGGCCAGCAACGGATTGCAATGGACTTCCTCCCCGATGTCTATGTGACCTGCGATGCCTGCGGGGGAAGCCGTTACAACAGGGAGACCCTGGAAATCCGGTACAAGGGCTGTTCGATCGCGGACGTCCTGAAAATGACCGCCGAGAAGGCGCTCACGTTCTTTCGGGATATACCCGGCGCACGGCGGAAACTGAAAACCCTCTCGGACGTCGGCCTGGGCTATATCCGGCTGGGCCAGCCGGCGAGGGCCCTCTCCGGAGGCGAAGCGCAGCGCATCAAACTGGCCGCCGAACTTTCCCGTGTGGCAACCGGAAAAACCATGTATATTCTGGACGAGCCGACGACCGGACTGCACTTCGAGGACATCCGGACGCTCATCGCGGTTCTGGACCGGCTGGTGGACAAGGGCAACACCGTCATCGTGATCGAACACAACCTGGACGTTGTGAAACGGGCGGACTGGATTGTCGATCTCGGTCCCGGCGGCGGAGATTCCGGCGGTCGGGTCGTCGCGGAGGGGCCCCCGGAACGCGTTGCCGCCGCGCCGGCCTCCCACACCGGCCGCTTTCTCAATAAGGTGATCGAACCATGATCCGCATCGACTTCGGCACCCTGTACGAGTTTGAACGGGAAGACAACAGCCGGCGGCGGGAGAACCGAAAAAAAATACAGGACTTCCTCAGCCTGTGCGAAACCCACAAGGCCACGATCGTCGAACAGCGGGACTGGAATACCAGAGACCTCATCCACTTCCTGGGCATTTCGCCCGACCTGGTCTTCACGATCACGATTTCGGAAAAATACCTGGGCGTACAGACCAGCCAGATCCGCGAAAAATTTCAGACGTTCAAGGCCGAATACGTCTCCGTGCCGGATCGGCAGGCGATCTCGCTCGAGCAGCCGCCGGCCGACAAACTGGGCATGCACGACGTGGTGACCTGCTCCCGGTGCGGGGAGAGCACGCCCTACGACGGCTACTTTCAGCACTGCGTACGCTGCGGCGACAAGCTGGATACGATGGTGAAATCCTGCAAGGCCTGCAACAACGGCGTCCTGTATCATCCGTCGTATGCCTGCTGTCCCATCTGCGGAAGCGAACTCCAGCCGGACTACGACAGCCCCCCTCTGAACGAACTGGATCCTCACGGACTGATCTGGGGCATCTCCAACAAAGAAGAAACCGCCGAAGAAGGAGAAGACCTCTTCGGCGGCGGCCCGCTTGGATAGGACCTGCCCGGATCCGACGATCCCCGGCACAACGTCCATAACCGTGTCGCCTTACCGAATGACGTCGAGTCCCCTTGAATCTCAGCCAACCGCGCCCGGGTCGTAGACGAAGTTATTTTCGGCGTCGGCCAGCAGGGGCAGTTCGAGGTCCTTCGCGGACAGGACCGGATTGGAAACCGGCCAGTCGATGCCGACGGCCGGATCGTTCCACAGGATGCCCCGGTCGAGGTCCGGCGCGAACTCCGCGGTGACCTTGTAGACGAACTCGGCCTCGTCGCTCAGCACGCAGAACCCGTGCGCAAATCCCTCCGGAACGTAGAACATCCTGTGGTTTTCGTCAGACAGCACCACCCCTTCCCACTGTCCGAAGGTGGGGGCATTCCTGCGGATATCCACCGCCGCGTCGAACACCTCGCCCTTTACAACCCTCACCAGCTTGGCCTGCGCCGCGGGGCGCAGCTGATAGTGCATTCCCCTCAGGACGCCCCTGACCGAGTGGGAATGGATATCCTGCACAAACTCGGCGAAGATTCCATCCGCTTCGAAATCCGACCTCTTGTAGGACTCCATCAGAAAGCCGCGACTGTCTTCAAAAACGCGGGGCTCGACGAGAACGAGTCCGGGTATGCCCAGCCTTTGAAACCGGAACGGCATTCAACGTCCTTTCAAGGAGATGCGGACACGTGCCTCGCCTCAGGACCGGCGGGTTGAAGCCTGCGTCCAGGCTTCCTCGTCCACGTCGAGACGTTTCAGGAGAGGTTCCCACCAGGCGCGATTATCGGTGTACCAGAGTACCGTTTCCCTGAACCCATGCTCAAAGGGAATTTTGGGGGCCCAATCGAGTTCCGTACGCAGCTTGCTCGAATCCAGTAGATACCTGCGGTCGTGTCCGGGGCGGTCCGGGACGTAGACCTTGTACGATCCGTCGAGCCCGAGCACGTCCAGAATGGTGTCTGCAATCGTCTCGACGTCCACCTCAACGCCGCTGCCGACGTTGTACGTCTCCCCGATCTTCCCATGCTTCAGGATCAGGTCGATCGCCCGGCAGTGGTCGTCTACATGGAGCCACTCCCGTTTGTTCCTGCTGCTCTTGTAGAGCGTCATCTTCTTTCCGTTGAGGAGCTGGGTGACAAACAGAGGGACCACCTTTTCGGGAAACTGGCGGGGTCCGTAGTTGTTCGCGCAGTTGGAGATCGTAACCTGCAGTCCGAACGTCAGATGGTACGCCCGGACTACCAGGTCGGCGGCCGCTTTGGATGCGTTGTAAGGCGTACGCGGCTGATACGGGTCGGTTTCCGAAAAGCTCTCCTCCGAATCGAGCGGCAGGTCCCCGTAGACCTCACAGGTGGAAATGTGGTGAACCCTGGGCACGCCGGCGTCGTGCGCGGCCTGCAGCAGTCGCTGCGTTCCCAGCACGTTGGTCTCGAAAAAGACGTCGGGATTCACAACAGCGCGGCTGTTGTGCGACTCCGCGGCGAAGTTGACGACACAGTCCGGCCGGTGCCGTTCCAGAAGACTCCGCGTCAGCTCATAGTTGCCGATATCGCCCTGAACGAATTCGTACCTTCCGGGATATGTTTCCGTCACGTCGGTCAGGTTGTCCGGATTCCCGGCATACGTGAGCAGATCGTAGTTTACAACGCTGTCATCCGGATATCTGGACAGCCAGTACCGAACGAAGTTCGAGCCGATGAATCCGGCGCCTCCGGTCACGAATATCCCGCTCATCGTTATCCTCTAGAAGAACAATATTCCAGTTAACGCCAGATACGCACCGTATACCGCCAGCAGCACGAATCCCTCGACTCGCGTCAACCGGTGGCCTGTGCGCATCATGAAGAGCATCGCGAATACGATCGCCAGCATGGCGGGAAACGAAAAATGGATCACTTTGGGCGTCACCACGAGCGGATTGACCACCGCGGACGCGCCGGCGATCCAGCAGATATTCAGAATGTCGGCGCCAAGAATATTGCCGACGACAATCTCGCCGTGCCCTCTCCGGGCGGCCGTCACGCCTGTAGCGATCTCCGGCAACGACGTGCCGATGGCGATCACCGTAAGCGCGATCACGGCTTCGCTCACGGCCAATGCCTTGGCGATGACCACGGCGGATCCCACGATAAAATGGCTGGAAATCAATACCCCGACCAGCCCCACGCAGAACCAGAGCGCCAGCATGCCCGGACCCCGTCCTTCTATGGATTCCTCGATCTCCTTCAGTTCCTCGATCCGATTCCCTTCCGCCGATGTTGATCGACGTCGCGTGACGTACGTAAAGACCGTGTAGGCGACGAACAGGAGGAGCAGTACGCCGCCTTCGATCCGGTCCAGCGTTCCGTCGAACGCCATCGCATAGGCGGCCAGATCCACCACAATCAGAAATATTCCCGTTGTCCGCAGCAGGTACGGATTGATGAGAATCGGCGTGCCCGCAACGAGTACGCCCAGCGCCAGCGCGACGCCGTCGTCCACGATGACCGACCCGATGGCGTTGCCCAACGCCATCTCCGGGTGCCCTTCGAATGCGGCCAGCACCGACACGGCGAGTTCCGGTGAGGTCGTCGCCAGGCTCACGAGCACGATGCCGATCAGCATTTTGGGCACATTCAGGTGTTCTGCAATCCCTACCGCTCCGTCCACAAACCACGACGCGCATTTGGAAAGTACCGCAAAGCACACGATGAGAACGCCAACTGCAACCGGAATACTCATTAAAGACAAATCCTCGTTAGTCTACATCGCCTCGCGGACGCAGATCGGGCACCGGGCGCGTAGGGGAACGCCTGCATCGCAGCCCCGGCTCATCTGCCGGCAACACGCGCCACCCAGATGCTGAATTCGTAAAGCAGTACCAGCGGGAGCGCCATCATCAGCTGGGAGATCGGGTCCGGCGGCGTCAGCAGCGCGGCCAGCACAAAACCGATCACAACCGCGTACCTCCTTCCCCAACGCATCCGGTCCGCGGTCAGCAGACCGATCCGGCTCAGGAAGAACGCCGCTACCGGAAGCTCGAAGACAACCCCGAAGGCAACCAGCAGCCTCAGCACGAAACCGATGTAGAAGCCGATATCAAACTGGGGGTCGACCCCGGTCCCTTCGCCGATCAGAATAAGGAAACGAAACGACAGCGGCACCACGCTCACGTAAGCGATGGCGCCACCGAGGACAAAACAGATCGACGATGAGAATACAATAAAAGATACGTACCGCCGCTCTGTTGTCAACAGACCCGGCGCAACGAAGATCCACAGTTGATACAGGAGAACCGGCAGCGCCAGGATCGCCCCGCCGACAAGGGCGATTTGAAGTTTGACGAGAAACATCCCCATCGGTTTCAAATAGATCAGCTTGACCGGCGGATCGACCGGCGTCACGCCCAACAGCTTCATGACAGGGGTCGCTTCCCGGACAGGCAGCACGAGCCACCCAAGGATATTGTCCGAGAATATCCCGCAGATCACGGCGCCGACCGTGAGGGCCGCCAGTCCCTTTAACAGGCGCCAGCGGAGTTCCTCCAGATGATCCAGAAAGGGCATTGCGCTGTCGTCGGCGCCTGAATTCGGTTTGGGGGCGCGTCCGGCGGGTGTTTCGGCGTCCGGTGGCAGTATGGAATGGGATGCATCCATCGCATGACCGCGAAAGGACACCAACACCAGAATCACGCCCAACACCAGGCAAAGCTGGCCGAACAGGTCTCCGTATCTCGTATAGAACGTCTTTGCGGTTCGGGGCGTCACCCCTTGCGTCACGACCGCCGGATGGAAGATCCCGGTCGTCCCCGATTTCCGTCCATAGGCGTCGATAAACGTGGAAACGCCCGTATTCGCGCAGCGCACCACGTCGCGCCGGTTCTCGATGGCGCGAAACACAGCCGCCTCGGCATGCTGAAAGGGTCCGGAAGTCCTGCCGAACCAGCCGTCATTGGTAATGATCACCAGAAACTCGGCGCCCAGGTCCACGAAGGACCGTGCAAATCCGGGAAAGACCGAATCGTAACAGATCAGCGCGGAGAAGCGGCCTTCGGGACCTTCGAAGACCGTCCGGGTCACACCGGAATCCCAGTTGCCCCCCACGAAACCGCCGCCCGTGAACCTGATCTTTCGCAGAAAGGGCAGCAATTCGGGGAACGGCGCGCGTTCGCCGAACGGTACGAGGCGAGTCTTGTCGTAGTGTCCCGTGATCCCCCTGCGCGGCGCGAACAGAAACGAGGAGTTGAAGACCTTTACAGGGTCGCCGGCTTCCAGTCTGTATGCTCCCGTATAGAGATGGATGCCGAGCGAGTCCACCATTGCCTGCACCCGCTCGCGATGGTGCCGGTACAATTCCCCTTTCAGATAGCCCACCGCCGTCTCGGGCCACACCACTAGCTTTGCTCCCTGCCCCGCGGCTTCCACGGTCATCGGCTTCAGCTTGCCGAAATTGTAATCGAATCCCCGGTATTCCTTGGCCACCGGCGGCATATCCGGCTGGACCACGCCCACGGTCACGGCATGTTCCTCCGGAACCTCCTTCAACGCCAGATACCCGTTTGCCGCCGGGCCCGCAAAAAGGGCCGCCAGGACCGCAACCCATATCCTGCGCCGCACCCGGTTCCTCCAGAGCATCAGGACGCTCAGGTTGACCACCACGATCCAGAACGAAACCCCGTACACCCCCGTCACTTCGGCATATTGGATCAGCCACAGCCAGGCCGTTTGCGAACTTCCCAGCACGACCCATGGAAACCCCATGTCGCCCAGAGAGTTGAAATATTCCAACCCCACCCAGAGGAAAGGCGCGCTCCACAACCCCGCACCGCCATATCGCGCAACGACACGGGCGAACCCCCACGTGAACAGGCCGCGGAACAGGGACATATAAAAAACCGCTCCGGCCATGCCGGGCGGCGTGATCGTTCCGATCCAGTATAGCGTGACACCGTAGAAGAAGATCCCCTGAATGAAACCGGCGCCGAATGCCGCCCTGCCGTGCAGCCGCTCAGCCGCAAGCAGCAGCGGGATCAGCGCGACATAAGACAGAAAACCCAGAGGCAGAGGCGGAAATGCCGCGCCGAGCACAAGGCCCGAAACCGCGGGAAACAGCGCCATCCATTTCCAGTCTGCGCCCTGCCGTGCCTCCGCCATGATTCCGGTCCCTCCGAGCCCTTCCGCCGCTTTCCGGGCGGCCGCGTTGTCATGTTGCGGGTTACGGGACAGAAAAACCGGTTGGCCGCAAGCAGCGAGTCCCGCCAACCGGTCCGGTTGATCCCCGCCCGGATGAACAGTCTGGAATATACAAGTGAACGAGCCCTTTTGTCAAACCCGTACCATTTCCCGCCACCCGCTTGACAATCCCGGGGGATTTCCATAATTTCCGTCCGAGTTTCGTATCCCTGAACTGCCTTGCGCATCGGTGCCCTTCCAGTGCTTCCTCATCTAGACACAGAGTTGAACATTCTGAAATCACGCGGGCTTTACCGCAGCCTTCATCTGGTGGAAGGAGCGCAGGGTCCCAGGGTCCGCATCGACGGCAAGGAACGTCTCCTCTTCTGCTCCAATAACTATCTGGGGCTTGCAAACCACCCTGCCCTGAAAGAAGAAGCCGACGCCGCCCTGCGCACGTACGGGCTGAGCGCGGCGGCCTCCCGCCTGATTTCCGGAAACATGGAACCGCATCGGACGCTGGAAGACCGGGTGGCCCGTTTCCTGGGAACCGAATCGGCCCTCTGCTTTCCCACCGGCTACATGGCGAACCTGGGAGCGGTGAGCGCACTCGCGGGCGAGGACGATGCGGTTTTCAGCGACAGACTGAACCATCGGAGCATCATAGACGCCTGCCGGCTCTCCCGCGCGGATACCTTCGTCTATCGACACCGGGACGTCGACCATCTTGACGAACTGCTCCGGACCCGGATCGATTACCGGCGCCGGCTGATCGTCACCGACGGGTTGTTCAGCATGGACGGCGACCTTGCCCCTCTCACCGACCTGGTGGACGCCGCGAACCGGCACAGGGCCATCCTGATGGTTGACGACGCCCATGGTACCGGCGTCCTGGGCGCTTCCGGTCGCGGTATTCACGACCATTTCGGCATCGACCGGGGCATCGACGTTCTCACGACCTCCGGCAGCAAGGCCCTCGGCGCCTACGGCGGATTCGTCGCCGGAAACGCGGAACTCATCGACCTGCTGATCAATCGGGCCCCGGCCTTCATCTACACCTCGGCGCTGCCGCCCGACGCATGCGCGGCCGCCTCTGTCGCCCTGGGACTCATCGAAACCAGTCCCCACCTGCGAAACCGGCTCTGGCGAAACGTCCGAACCGTCCATGACGCACTGAAAGCCCTCGATTTCGATCTCATGGACTCCCGATCCCAGATCATCCCCGTACTGATCGGCGACGCGACGCGTACGATGGCGATTTCGGACCATCTCTTCGAGGAAGGGATCTACCTCAGCGGCATCCGGCCTCCGACGGTACCCGAAGGCGAGAGCCGTCTTCGCCTCACGCTCATGGCCGACCACGGAGAGGAAGATATCAACCGTCTCATCCAGGCACTGGCTGATGTCCGCGCGGCTTTTTTCTAACGTCATCGCCGGCTTGATCGCGCTGCACTTCCTTCAGGCGCCCACGCACCCGGCGACCCTGACCGGCACCGTGAGAGACAGTGCGACGCGCGCGCCGCTTCCGTACGCCACGGTTGTCCTGCCGGAACTCAAGCGGGGGGACCATACGGACCTGCATGGCCGATTCGCGGTCTCTCGCCTGCCCGCGGGCCCGGTCCGCCTCAGGGTCTCCCTGGTGGGCTATCGGACCGCACTGCGGGAGATTGACTCGGTTGCGGCTCCGGAGAGCCCGCTGGACATCCTGCTCTCCCCGTCTCCCATTCCCCTCAAGTCACACGTCGACCTTCCGCGACCGTCCCTCAAGGCGCTCCTCGACGAAGCAGGCCGGGAACCCCGCGAGAACGTCTTCCATACGCGCTACGCGGATCTCCAAACGCATCGTTTCACGTTGCGGGGTACTCAGACCTTGTACGCCGCCGCCGGCGCCGGTTCAAGTGTCCTCGCTCGCATCGAGTTCGATGGTTTGGGGTACTATCGGAGTCCGGGAGAGATCGTCCAGGTCATCACGGCGTACCGATCGCGACAGGCGCCTGCGCAGCAGTTCGGCATGCATCCCGGCGTGATCGTCAATATCCGCAGCGGCCGCCTCAATGGCCGCGATTTCGACGTGGGTCCGCTTCCGCTGGCCTCCGACGCCCGGGAGAATTACCGCTATCGTCTGGTCGGAACCGTACAGATGGGCGACGTGGCTGTGCACAGGATTCGCGTCGAGCCGAGTAAGAAGAGAAACCCCGGACTTGAAGGGGCGATCTGGATCTCCGCAGACGACTTCTCGCTGGTGGGCTACGACCTGCGGTTGAACAAGAGGGGGCGAAAACCGCTCGGCGTCGAGGAACTGCGCACTTATCAGCAAAACGCGCTGTATTACGACCGTTACTGGCTGCCGGTTCTGCAAACCGTGCGCATTACCACCGGCACAGGCGCCGTGGCCGAACAGACCACCCGCATTGGCGGCTACACGCTGAACCCCGCGCTACACGATTCCGTCTTCACCCGGGACGCTTTTTCGATGCGTCCGAACGCCACCCGCCGCGGAGACGCCTATTGGAAGGCCCGGGACGACAGCCTGGAGACCGCGCAGCGGCAGGCCGTGCTGATGCTGCTGGAAACCAATGCCGTCCCACGGGGATGGAAACGCCTGTTGAGTCAGTAGCCGACCGGCGGGCCCGATGCCGCGACGGAGGCGCGGGAACCGGCTTTCACAGCGCGCCTTCAGGGAACGCGCGCCGGCTGCGAAATAAGTCTAGGAGCAGCAGATGCGGCAACAATCGACAGCACCGGAAGCGCTCGACCGCGTTCGCGTTGTCCTGACGGGCGCCAAGGAGCCCGGCAACGTCGGCTCGGTGGCGCGCGCCATGAAGAACATGGGACTCTCGAGGCTCTACCTCGTGGACCCGCCCGACCACACGTGCGGAGACGCCCGAAAGATGGCGCACGGTTCGGGCGACGTACTCTATGGCGCCACCGTCTGTGAATCGCTCGAAGAAGCCCTCTCCGGCACGGTGCTCTCCGTCGGCACGACCCACAGGAAACGGGAGCACTTCGACGTCATGTACGGGCCCCGGCACGCGGCGGAGAAGCTGGTTTCCCTGCCGGGAGACAACGAAGCCGCCCTCGTCTTCGGCCGGGAGGAAAACGGCCTGACCAACGATGAAATGCGGCTGTGCAGCATCATCGCCAATATCCCCACGGCCCACAGGTACCCCTCCCTGAATCTCTCCCAGGCCGTGCTCATCTTCGGCTATGAACTCTTCCGCGCGGCCGCGGAGCCGCACGAAGAACCGGAACTGGATCACCCGTCCTTCGAAGAGATGGAGTCCCTCTACGCCCACATCGCGTCCGGCCTGGACAAACTCGGCTTTCCTGCCGACTACATGCCCAAGGCCTTCCCGCGGTCCATCCGGCGCCTCTTCGGCCGCCTGTCCATGGACCGCCGCGACGTTGCGACCCTGCACAGAATCTTCCGCCAGATCGACAAGTTCGTCGCCGTACACAAATCCAATGACGAAGCAGGATGATCAGGACGCCTGTGAGTAGCTACCGGCGAGTCTGACTTGAGGAGAATCTCATTTGACAGCCCAATCCGTAGTTGGAATCACTTTGTTGCAGGTTTGTTTCCTTTTTGTCAACGCCAGCCTCGCAAGGGAAGAGAATCCGTTCAGTTTGCCTGAGGGCGCCCTCACCCGGCTCGGCAAAGGTGAAATCGGATTTAATGACAGAGCGGTCGCGTATTCTCCGGACGGCGCGCGCCTGGCGGTGGCAACCAGCATCGGTATCAGTCTGTACGATGCCCGGACCGGCGCCGAAATGGCCTTGATCGCCGGGCACACCCGGCATGTACTTGCAGTGTCGTTCTCTCCGGACGGGTCCACGCTGGCCAGCGGAAGTCGGGACAATACCATTCGGTTGTGGGACGTCTCCAGCGGAGACGCAATGGACACCCTGATAGGGCATACCCGAAGAGTCACTGCAGTGTCATTCTCCCCTGACGGGTCCACGTTGGCCAGCGGAAGCTGGGACAATACGATTCGGCTGTGGGACCTGGCCGGCGGTCAAACGAAAGCCACACTTACAGGACACGCATCATGGGTCAATTCGGTGTCGTTCTCTCCGGACGGGGCTACACTGGCCAGCGGAAGCGGGAATCTGTTTGATGAAGAAAAATCGGTTCGGCTGTGGGATGTAGCCAGCGGACAGGAGAAGGCGACACTGAATGGACATAAGGCGCAAATCCTTGCGGTGTCGTTCTCCCCGAATGGATCCACCCTGGCAACCGGAAGTACTGACGGAACGATCCGGTTGTGGGACGTGGTCAGCCGCGACGAAAAAGCAACGCTTTCAGGTCATGCGTCCTGGGTATATTCGATATCGTTCTCGCCGGATGGGGCCACCCTGGCTAGCGGGAGCAGGGACGGAACGATTCGATTGTGGGACATCCTCAACGGCCAGGAAAGCGCCACACTGACAGGACATGAGGATCAGGTCTATTCGGTATCGTATTCGCCCGATGGGTTCGCCCTGGCAACCGGAAGTGCTGACGGAACGATCCGGTTGTGGGACGTGGTCAGCCGCGACGAAAAAGCAACGCTTTCAGGACATACGTCTTGGGTACATTCGATATCGTTCTCGCCGGATGGGTCCACTTTGGCCAGCGGAATTCGCGGCGAGACAGTACGGTTGTGGGACGTGGCCAGTGGCCAGGAAAAGACCACGCTGACAGGGCGTAGGGGGTGGAGCGTCTTTGATGTGTCCTTTGCTCCAGATGGGACAACGCTGGCCGCAGGTAGTGGGAATCCGGTAAATGGAACGGGGACGATTCGGTTGTGGGATGTGGTTGGCCGTCGAGAGGTGGCTGAATTGACCGGGCATACCGGGGAGGTCTTTTCCCTGTCCTTCTCGCCCGATGGACCCACGCTTGCCAGTGGAGGTTCTGATGGTACGATCCGTTTGTGGGATGTGGCAAGTACGCAGGAGAGAGCCACACTTACAGGTCATACGGGGTCGATCTTCTCGCTGACCCTTTCGACAGATGGGTCCATCCTGGCCAGTGCGGGCAGGAGGGAGATTCGATTCTGGGATGTGGCAAGCCGCCAGCAAATAGGCAACCTTTCGGGCGGCAAAACGGATCTGTTTTACGCGGTGTCTTTCTCGCCTGATGGATCCACCCTGGCCAGTGGAGTTTCAGATGGTACGATTCGCTTGTGGGACGAGGCGAGCGGACGGGAGAAAGCAACCCTGACCGGGCACGAAAGCAGTGTTTTTTCGGTGGCATTCTCACCAGACGGTTCCACACTGGGAAGTGGGACTCAGGACGCAACGGTACGATTGTGGGATGTGAACTCACGCAAGGAGATTGGCGTCCTTACAGGACATGTCGAGGCTGTTACGGATGTTTCCTTCTCACCGGATGGGCTGGTCCTGGCCAGTGGAAGTGGAGACGGAACGATTCTGCTATGGGATATGTCGCCGTACGTCACTCCTCAGTTCCCAGATTCCGACTTTGACGGCGACGGTACGGTTGGCTTCCCGGACTTCCTGCAGTTTGCGGCACAGTTCGGACTGAATCAATCCGACGAACGCTTTGATGCGCAATACGATCTGGATGGTGACGGCCTGATCGGGTTTGCCGATTTTCTGATCTTTGCCGGCGCCTTCGGAAATGAAACATCATCCAGTTGACACCGTGTGCCAAGGGCAGACCGGAATGTCTTCTCCAACTTCCGACCCGCTGCTTTTACGTCTCGACAGACCAATCTGGGGGCGGAGATCGTTGATCTGTGAATTATTCGACCTGAATGCAGCCAGCTATTTTCCCACAACTCTACTCCGTCGTTCCATCAGGAGCACGTCCTTCCAGACTCCGTTCAATTTTCCCAGGCGTTCCTGCCTGCCGACCACCCGGAAGCCACATGCCTTTTGAAGCGCGATGCTTGCAGCGTTCTCCGGGAACGCTCCGCCCTGAAGGGTCCAGATTCCGGCGCGCTCCGATGCGTGGACGAGTTCCGCCATAAGGGACTTGCCGACCCCTCTTCCTCTGAATCCGGATCCGACGTACAAGCTGACTTCCGCGACTCCCGAATGGACGCACCGGCTCGAAACCGGACTCAGGGCTGCCCAACCTGCAATCTCACCGTCTACCCGGGCGACAAGACGGCATGCCGCCAGATGTTTCGTGTCCCAGGCGTCCCAATGCGGGACTTCCGTGTCGAACGACGCGTGTCCCGTGGCGATGCCTTCCTCGTAAATCCTGCGTACCGACTTCCAGTCATCCGGTATCATCTGCGCGACGATCGGTTTCATCGGCGGATTTCTCATCGCTACGAGGTTAAAGACGGTCCGGCAAGTACCTGAAGAGATGCGTCTGCCACTGCGACACGGGGCTTCGGTCGACGGGAGCCGGAGTCTGGCCTATCCGCACGTGCCATCGTTTCTGCGATGGATGCAGAGCAGGTTGCCCCACGGATCCTTGATCCAGGCCATCCGGCAGCTCCCGCTGTCTGCCGGTTCCATCACGATTTCGACGCCCTTGCCGCGCAGTTCCTCCACTGCCTCGTCCACGTCCTCCACCGCGAGCGCGATCCCCGGACGACCCGCCTGCTCTTCCCACCGGACAAGCGCCAGGGTCACCGGTCGGGTGTCGAATTCCGTCCACGTGTCCGTCAAACCGTCCCCGGTAATCCCGCCGTCGTTGATAAAACCCTGCACGACTCCCAACACGTCACGATAGAAACGCACCGCCGCCCTCGTATCCGTCACGTGGGAAATCACGAAGTCGATCGCCTTGACTTTCATAGGTCGGGTCCTTTATCCAGGACGCTGAATCGCGCTGCGTTATCCGGGAGGCAGCGCCGGTGAATCGGCCGCGGACGGCGCGTGAGTTTTTCAGGTGTTCAGCCTTTTTTCCATGACAATGATGTCCCGTTCCACTCCGGATGGAAGTCTGCCCCGCGACCTGCTCACCTCCACGTAACCGCGAGCACGGTAGAAGTGTGGAGCAGCCACGTTATACACTGAGTACTGCAGTCTCGAGGTGTCGTAACCCGCGCGGAGTATTTCCTGCTCGCAGGCCTGCAACAACCTGCTCCCGATGCCCCGCCGCTGAAATGAAGGGTGAACCCACAGTTCTGCGACCTCCCGGCCGTCGGCATACGCGAGGCCCAGGATTCGTGACCGGTGCTCCGCAACCGTGACGTTCGGCCATATCTCCGGATATCGCTTCGTCTCGAGGTCCGCTTCCATCCAGTCCCGTACCGCATCGATCGGGGCGAGCTCGCAGTTTCCGGAGAGCCAGGACCGCTGCGCCAGGTCAATAAGCGCCGGGACGTCCGCCTCGACGGCGCGCCGGGTTTTGACGGCAAGGCTCATTTTCATGATCGCAAATGGGATACCTGGACGTCGGACAATCTCCGTTTATCCGATCTTCTGGACGTGATCGGTCAGCCATTCGGTCAGCTCCTGCCTCGACACTTGTCCCGAAGCAACGCCCAAGACAATCGTCTCTTGCTCATCCACTTTCGCCTTGATTTCATGCCCGTTCAGAACAAGAAACACTTCCATTGCTGCGTGTCCCGATCTCTTATTCCCGTCGATAAAGGGATGATTTCGAATCAATGCGAAACAGAGGACGGCGGCTTTCTCGATCAGCGTTGGATAGAGATCACTCCCGCCGAAAGACATTCGGGGCTGCGCGATGGCAGATTCCAATCTGCCCATGTCACGCAACCCCGGTGCTCCGCCTGTCTGGTCAATAATACGACTGTGAAGGTCGATCAGTTCGGCCAGAGTAAGAAATCTCATTAACTCAGCCTTCTATATAGTTCCTCATTCTTACTCAATACATACTCTACTGAAGCATCGAACTCCGCTTCCGGCCTGGCGAGCAGCTCGTCCAGCGCTGCCTTCGCAAGTTCCTCCCGGGGGATACCCAGTCGGTTTGCGGCTGCATCCAACTTCTGGTTTTGAGATTCCGTTAGATCAAACGAGAGCTTCATCGGATTACCCCTTGTTTTTGCATATTATCGAATTCTCGAACGAAAACGTAGACTTGCATGGTATCCACTGTGCATCCAGGCCGGAGAGACCGAACGCGGAATGCAATGATCATCCCTGTAACTTCGTAATCCAAGGTTCGTCGCAGCGGCGATGCTACCTGGCGGGGAAGACCCGCACCGCCTGACCAGGTCGGATTTTCGGAAGCAATCGTTCAAGTTCCGGTACCACCTCAATCAGGTCGTCAAGCGTCTCGATGGTCGAACGCAAGACCGCCATCGCAAAATCTCCTACCTTGGTCATCTCGATTGCGACGCGTTCGAATTGCCCTGAAAATATACGTTCCGTCGAAACAAGATACAAGGGCCCAGGCCGATTATTCAAATGGATTTCCGTTCTCCGCTCGAAACACGCACTTTACCAGTGAGAATCCCCAAGGTGCCCCTTCAGCTCGAGCCCGAGCGCGCCGGCGATTCTTTCGGCGAAGGCCCGTGCGCCGGGTAACTCCGTATAGTTATGCGAGTACACGAGCACGTTCACCTTCCGGTATTTCCCGTACTCCAGCAGATAGAGATTCGTCTCCCCCGTGACGTACAGGTCGATATCGTATTGCAGCGCGTCTCTCAGAATGTCCGTATAAAACCCGGCACCCGTTACGGTGGCTACCCTCCTCACGGACCGATTCGCATCCTGTACCCTGCAGGGTTCCTCCGATAACAATCCGTAGAGTCTCTCGCGCACCGCGTTCAGAGGTTCGGGTTCGGGAAGTTCGCCCACCCGTCCTTCGGCGTGCTGCAGAACCGCCACAGGCGCGCAACCCAACTCCGACAACAACATCGCGGAGGTCCCGAATTCCGCCAGGTCGAGCGGGAGGTGCGCCCAGACGTGGGTTAACCCGCCCTGGCGCAGCAGAGCGTTTACCTCCTCGCGCTGCTCGAACATGAAATCCCAGGCATCGTGATGGGTGACAATCAGGTCTACGCCGCGATCAATCGCCGTCCGAATCACATCCGGCGTGATCGTGGTCGAGTACCCCACCGCCGTCGGATGGCCGCAATAATCGGCGATACCCCATTCATCCGGGTGTGCGTCCAGCAATTCCCGGGTAAACAGACCGTCCATCACTTCGCGAAACATGGATCCACTCCTCACCGTTCCAGTCGAAACAGAAAGACATGCCGTCATGGCAAACGAATCCCCGGCGGAACAATCCACACACACAAGTGTGCGTGGTCATGCCATTCCCCGTGCCTTAAAGGACCATCCACACCCCCGCCACACACAGCACCACGCCACCCACCAGCCGCAGCGTCAGCTTTTCCTTGAGAAAGATAACCGCCATCAACATTCCTGTGACGGGAGAGACGGAAGCCAGCGTAGCCATCTTCGCGGGTCCGATCCGGTCGATCGCCATCACGTAGAACAGGGATCCGGCGCCTACGCCGACGATGCCGCTGGCGGCCACGATCAACAGCGCACGCCGATCGATATCCCGGATGCGCATCACCGGGCCCGCCCATGCCCGGGCCAGGAAGAGCACCGCGGCGGTGAGCGGCACGCGGACGCTGTTGGCCTGCACCGACGTCATGTGGGCAATCGCAGGTTTGAGCATGACCGTGCTCAGCCCCCATAACAGACAGGCGAACAGCGCGAGGAACACGCCCAGCGCCAGCCGGTCGGGCCGCTCGCCGGCCGGCTGCCGTGCCCGGCTCGACAGAAAGAGCACACCCAGCGCCACGAGGCAGATCCCGAGAAAGAAACGCCGGCTGAACGGATTCTGCAGCAGGGCCCACTCGAAGAAGAACGTGGACAGCGGGAAGGTCCCCGACAGCGCCATTGCGCGCGAAACGCCGATCTCCCTGATCGCCGCCAGGTACATCGTTTCGCCCATGGCCATGCCGATCAGCAGCCCGCCCACCAGGAGCGCCCATTCCGTGCCGGTGACGTGGGTGTAGCTGGACAGCGGGGGGCCGAATGGGAGCAGCGCCCAGAAGAAGACGGACGCGACGGCGCACCGGATGCCGTTCATCATCGCCGGCGGGATGGCCTGAGACTGCGTGCGCACCATCAGGCTGTTCAGCGCCCAGACGAACGAGCACGTCAGTCCGAAGACCTCACCGGCGGAGATGGAAAACCCCAATTCTGATCCCCAGGCGAAGAATGCAAACACATACCCGAGACGAGCGGAGGAGGGGATTCTGCGACAAGGAAGTAAACGGGGACCGATCGACCGGCCCGTCGCAGTGCGGGGGGCGCGGCGTTCGCGACGGATGGCAGCGGCGGGAGGACCGTGCGCTACGTCGGCCCGATCAGACCTCGTATTTGCGGCTCACGATGGGAACGCCGGGGTCGTTCGCGATCACGTAGAAAACCAGGTCTTCCTTGTCGCTGGCGTTCCGGATCCGGTGCCGCGTGCAGGCCGGCTGCATGAAGCAGTCTCCGGCAACGGCTTCGGCGGATTCCCCTTCGCGGTCCACCACGGCGCGGCCCGATACGACGATGAAGAACTCCCACATCCGGTCGTGCGAATGCACGGGGCACGGACGCGCGCCCGGGGGGAGACGAGTCAGCTCCACGTCGAACGGATGCGGCGTTTCCGGGGTGTTTCCAAGGGCGACGGAGACATGCCGGCGATAGCGTTCGTACTTTCCGGTCTTCCACGTCCATTCCTGATGTTCTTCAGGCACATCGTCCAGGTTGATCTTCCATGGGATCATATGTCGCTTACCTCCGGGTTTGGATTGTCATAAAGCGGAGCACTCAACAGTTTACAATAATACACACCATTGACCTGGAATCCTGAGCCGCTCCCTGAGCTTGTCGAAGGGTCGGCGAAGGGTCAACAAGGGCGCCGAATCGTGGCCGGGGCGGCAATTCCTCGTTGTTATGGTAATCGTGTGATGAGAGACGTCTGTATTACGCAATGCCGGAATCCTGGCACGTATCCGATTTCTTCGAACGTGCCCGGTCTACGACTCTGTACGCGTACTCACGCTCTTTTTCACGGACCATTGCGCCCAGGCGGTCCACGTCATATTCGTGCTCCCGTGCGATTTCCTCTTTGATCTTCCACAAGGCGACGATGACTTCATCTTTCATCGGGCAGACCTCCTACCATCTCCTGGGGGGTACAGATTTCGGGGCTGGGATACCCATGTTTCAGGCATATTGCCCGAAACTGCGGCTTGATCAGCGCATTGTCGATGTGCTTGAAGTTCCAAGTCAGTAGATAATCGACGGCGTGCACGGCCGATAAAGCAACGTGGAACGCGTCATCTGCTGCCTCAACGGGTAGCGGGCCCGGATGGACGAGCCTGCGCGCAAACTCGATAACCTGATCCGACACAGGAAGCAATGGAATGCCCTCGAGATGTGCTATTCTGCGTCCTGCCGCTTCCTGATCGCCGCGGCTGGCTTCCTCAATGACGAGGGCCGACGTGCAAAGATCGAAATCCTGTCGATGGTAACTCCACCACGTGACCGTCACGTCTTGCCAGGCTGCTACCAGCAGACTCTGAGACGGGCGCGCCGTCAGATAACTGACTATAGATGTTTCAATGTAAACAGACGGCATAGGAGATGACACCCCAAATTGGCTTGAAGTTTCCAACTTCACGAACTCCGTGGCTGTCAGGGAATTGCACCGAATTCGTGTTTCGTTTTATTTCAACCTGACCGCTCCGCGAACGTCTCCTCGCCACGTTCCTTCTGCTTGCGCCTGAGGTCTGCGATTTCTTCGGCTGTCAGGCGCTCACGATCTGTCACGATGGTCTCTTCGATGAATGTCAGCTTCAGTACCCTTCGGGTCAGCCACTCCCAGCCATCGGCATTCGCCGGGTGCGGATGCGGATAGATATCCCGGGGGTCGATCTGCTCGGAAACAGCATAGAGATAGCCCGGCGTGACGCCGTTGTGCTTAACCGTACTCTCGAGAGAAACCGACTCGCTCCGGTCAGGCATAGTGACAATCGACGGCCGGTGGGAAAACGCCCTTGCCAGGCCGCGGTTCCGCGTGATAGAACTCCCAACGCGAAGTTCCTCCAACACCTGCTGAGAGCCGTGGTACCACGTAAGACTGTCGCCGCGCTCCGGCATGGCACTCCTCAGTACCTTGAAGAAAGAGTTGAATGCGCTACTACAAGTGACACCAAGAGTAGCCGACGTCGAGATTTCTCATGGGATCGCCCCGCCTGGTTCCATCTGCCATTCATAACGCTTGCCGTTCCCTTTGCATCAGGAAGCCCGCGTATTGCCGTTCTCGACCATAGGCCGCTCGGTGCAGGATCGCGAAACCCGCCGCGTTCAATTCCTCCTTATACCCCTTGAGACTGCGCGCGCGGCCCAAAAGGAATACCCTCTTGTCACGTACGCTCCGCCACTCGTTTCCCTTCCGTTTCTGGAATGGCACGCCGGAAGTGTTGGCGCCTGTTCGTTTGCAGAATTCGGCGAACGAGTCCACCGGGCCCTCATAGGCATTCTCGTCGCGCGCACCGAACAGGATAAGAAATCCCCCGTACTTCATTGCCCGTCTGGCGTTTTCAAGATAGGCTCTCCGGTGGGCGTCGACAACCAGCATATTCAAGCAATAGCAGTCGACGACGATATCGAAACCTCTACCGGGAAACGCATGGAGATCCAGCGCATTCGCCACCTCGAACCTCGCACCCGCGCCGGCTTCGGCACCGCGCCGCTTCGCACGTTCGATGGCAGCCTCCGAAACGTCGATGCCCAGGTACCGATAGCCTAGCCGTACCAGAAAAATACCTGTTGTGCCATCGCCGCATCCCAGGTCCAGAATCCCGGTATCGCGAGGATCGTGGGGGATGCGTCCGAGCATTCGCCGCAGGCGCTCAAGATCCTTCTGCGATCCGCCTTCGCCGGCGTACGTCAGGCCTTCTTCATACGCGACCCGGTAGTTGTGATCGTATGCCCTGTAGTAAGACCCGTCGTCAAACTTCATCTGAGTATCCGATCACGTCTAATCGATCGTTCCAAAACTGCCATCGCTTGATGTGCGCCAGGCTTTCCTCCCCCTCTCCAAAATTTGGTGAGACGTGAGACGCAAGACGTTAGATGACATCCTTGCCCGATCGATTCTAATCTTATGCCTCTGGCGAGAAATCAACCCGCACGAGGCAAACAATATCTCCCGTCTCCCGTCTAACGCCTACCCGTTCTTCAGGCACTCATATCATCTCCCGTCTTACGTCTCACCGCCTTTGGCTGATCGCTGCTTTGCGTGACTATCACCTCGAAACCGACGTAGACACGCTTCGTCCGCCGATGATCGCCGAAAGGATTCCAAGGAAGAGTGCGAGCTTGAGCGATGCAAACCACGAAATCTCCCCCGCGATGAGTCCCTGTTCCACCGCGCCGGGAAACAGATCGGGAATCGTCCACGCCCAGAGGATCTTGATGAGGAACAGGGCGGCGAAGATCACGCCCGCCGCCACCAGAAGAAACCCCTGCAGTGCCGCCGCCACGCCTGCTGCGATCCATCCCTTTTTCATATTCATCTCCGTTTGAAATGACATCTGCCGAAATCTAACCTTGATTCGTCAATATTCGGGGACGTTAATTCGAATATGTGCGAGCAAATAAAGGCGATTTAACTGCTGATTTCTATGATCCTTCAGGTCACCGGACGTGGACGGAAAAAATGTCCTTCCAGACGACCTTTTCGGCCCGTTTCGGGAGTTTTCTCCACAGTGTCGGCTTGCTGCAATTTTCGATGCAAGGCAAATTGCCACAAGAGGCACAAAAACAGCTATTCTGTTGCTGGGCGTATCGCCGAAAGACGTGGGAATTCGTTCAGGATCACGGCGTTATGACACATGCCGTTTCGCACCGATACCCTTTGTGCCTTTTGTGCTTTTTGTGGCCAATTTAGCGGTTATCTTTTTTCGAATTAAGGCTAATGATAATGAACGGCGCCCCTGGAACGCGGCCCGTTCTCGCTTCACGCACGAACCGAGCGGACCACTCGCTGACCGAACAGCCCCCGCCTGTAACTCCTCCCGACCGCGGCGCATAGGCGTTCGATGAATCTCACCGTTCGTATTGTACGAAAAAGCGACCTCGATGTGAGGCCGCTTTTTCTCTTGACCGATACAGAGTTCAAGTCGCCGGCAGCGGGGGTCCTTGGCGCATCCGGTTCCTCAGGTGAGGGAGCGGGCCAGCGCCGGCCGACCCCGGTTATCTACAGTTTGACGGGCTCCAGGGAGTGGGATCGGGTCTCGAATTCACAGCCGGTGAGAAGCCGGGAAAGCGTGTTGGTCATCCGGACGACGATTCGGTTCTTTCCCGGCTTCAGCCATTCGGTTCTGGCCGACCACTTGTAGGGCGCCCAGGCCCTCGTGCCCAGGGAGCGGCCGTTGATGGCCACCTCTACAATATCCGAAACGTCCTTAAGTTCTTCTTCGAGCGAAAAAACGAACTGTTCGGTCTCGGGAGGCTCGGCAAACGTCATATCCTTCGTATACACGACCGTGCCCGCGTAATATGGCATTTTCTGCTCGTCCAGCTCGCCCGGGAATCCACGGTCGACCGGGGCAACCATTCGCAAATAGTGGTTGAGCCAGCGCCTCACGCCGAATTTTCCGAAGAGATAAAAGGCGTCGACGAGGCCCTGGTTGAGATCGTCCAGTTCCACGCGGATGGCCAGGACGTTCCTTCCGGTCGTTGCGCGGCGCACCACCGCGCAGGTGACGTTGTTGTGGTCGTACCTGAAAGTGGGACGAAAAGCCTTGCCCGGCAGTCGGACGCCGTTCAGATAGATCTGGTAATTGCCCAGAATGGCGCTGCGGTCCATGACCAGGGACAGTTTGGACGGCACGACGTCGGCGGAGAATGCCGTTCTGAACCAGCAGACCAGGGGAAATTCGATACCGGGACCGGCGGTCCTGCCCGGTCCGGCGCCATTGAACGTGAAAGGCAGTCCGGAGAGAGACGACAGGTCTCCAATCTGGTCGACAACCGGCTTGGGGGTTACGGACGTCCAGCGATTGTCCCTGTAGCCCGGTTTGTGCCAGCCCTGCTCGATCCCCTTGTTCTGCGGATCGAGTTGCATCTGGAACCTGTCCAGGCGAAGGCAGTTGTCCTCTTCGGGATCGACTTTCCACGGGTCGCTCCCGTCGGGACGCAGAACGGCCGGGGTTTCCGATTCGCCGGGAGGCTGCGGTTTGTCTTCTGACGCAACAATCAGGTGGGACTGCAATCGTTCGAAGTCGACGTTGAGCCTGACCCGATCTCCTTCGCGCTCCACCGGCAATGGGGTGCGCCTGCCTGTTTCCAGATCCCACCGTTCCACCTTTCGCCTGTGGGGCGGAATCTCCAGGGTGATCCGGGACGTGAAGGCGTTCCGGTCGGTATTGGCAAAGAAAAACAGATCTTCGTTTGCCGTCTCTCGTCTCTGCGCCAATATCGCAGATCCGTTCTTTTTGTCGGTCTCGACAATCACGTCCGCGGGAAGGATCCGGTGGAGCAGATCGCCCAGCATTCGGGCGCCGCGGTTTTTTTCGACGGAACCACCCGTGCGAATGAAGTAGAGGTTTCCCCGCTGAATCAGATGTACGCCCAGTTCGTGGCCGATATAGTCCCGCCTCATTCTACCGGGCTCCATATCGGTCAGGCGGGAGAAAGCCTCGACAACCGATGGCCCCTCCTGGATGTCTTCGATCGGAAGCAGGCCGAGACAGATGACTCTGCCGCCGGCATTGATGAATTGCCTGATACGTTCAAACGCGTCTCGCTCCAGGTTTGTGATGGGAGGCAGGATGAGCACGTCGTAGCCGGCTCCGTCGATCTGCAGCCGATTTCCGGCGACGCGCGCCGCCGCGAGGGTTTCCGGATCCAGGGAGTCGAAATCGCGCTGCATCCGGCACATGGACTCTATCAGGTACGCCCAATCTGTAGCGAGCCGCTGGGTGAGCTTGGCCTCATCCTCGTCGTAACCGATATATTCCCATCCGAGGCCGGGACTGCCCAGGTGCGCCCAGAGGCTCGTCACCGGATCCAGAAGTGCCAGGTTGGCCCTCCGGCGTCCCTGGCTGAGGACGTAGGAGAGGCGGCCGGCGTAATCCGCCAGAAGCCGGAAATGTTTCCAGTACGGGTTCTGATGGAAAATCGAGGGCGGACTGTCGTGCTTGCGCAGTCCGTCGAGGGTGTAGGACAATCCCCGCGCGTGAAAGAGATTCGCGCCGAGTGCGCCCATCCGGTCGACCGTCCATTTCATATCCTGGAGCGTCAGCGACCAGCCGGTATCCTGGAAACATGTGTTGAACGCCCGGCCCCCGTCGTGCTCCGAAACGGAGAACCGGGGGTTGCGGCGATACGAGGCGGCGTGCGCGTCCCCATTTCTGAACCCGCCTACCTTTTCGCCGCCTCCGCACGTCCCGGGAATATGGACGTTGCGCCGGTGGGCGTTCCTGAAGACGGTGACGTCGGCCGCATGCAGCACGTTCCGTTTCGCGCACCACGTCTCAAAGGCTTTGTGGAAGTTGTCCCTGAGCATCTCGCTCAGCGTCTGGAAGTAATCATACCGGATCCGGGCCGTGTTCGGGCCGAAATAGGTCATCAGCGCCGGGAGGCACTTAAGCAGGTCGTACCGGTTCCGGTCCTGAAATACCCGGGGCAATGTCGGAGACCAGGGCCATCTCCCGGGAGTGGGAAACGCCTCGGTGGTAAGAATGCCCTGAATCACGCGGCCGAAATCGTCCGCCAGCCCGCTGGCGTACCTTCCGTGGGTGGTCTCGAGAAAGCAGGCGACGGCATCCGCGTTGAACGGATCGAAGTGGATTCCATGGGGTTGCGCCGCTTCGTTTTCCCGCTGGATGAAGACAAGCACTCTCCAGCGCCCCGGCGGCGCCTTCCAGAACAGGCGGTGTGTGAGGTGGCCGGCAAGAAACCGTTTGTTGTGGTAAACCGCGTCGTCCGCGTGTTCGCGGAATATTTCCTGCCGTTGATTCGCGCCGATATTGTCGCCGATATCCGCGACGTCCTCCCAGAGGCACCGGTCGCGTTTCAACGGAACGGCCAGCGCGCGCAGCACGGTTCCCCATGGAAGCTCCATATCGACCTGCTGGCCACCCTGGACCGTGATTTCGTCAAACGTAAGGTGTTGGGCCCGATACTGCGGGTACCCCAACGATACCTGGACGCCGCTGATGCTGTGGGGGTGAGGATATTCGTCGTGCAGCCAGACCTGAAGTCCAACCTCGCGGGCGGTTTCCACAGCCACGCGAACCCGATCGAACCAGACTCTGGAAAGGTACGGAATGCGAAGCCCCGGCCCCGCGGACAGGCAGAATCCACCCAGACCCTTTTCACCCATCTCCCGGATCTGACGCACGATCTCTCCCTCCTCGATCGTGCTGTTCCAGGTCCAGGTAGGCAGAATTCGATAGGGGGCCGGGGGATTAAGGAATGTGCTGGTATCCATCATGCGGCTGTCCGGTTGCTCAAGGGCGCGGCGCAGGCGGGAAAGCATGGTGACAACTTCCGGAGACAGGACATCAGGGCCCGGCCGCGCAGGTTTCACAAAGATAGGTTACGGTTCGATATCGTTCAGCGAATCGCGTATACTTGACAACGCCCTCTTCCTTCCCGCAACGCACGCAAGGGCGCTCCAGGCGAGGTTGCGACCCGGCTTCCGGTAACGTGTCGCAGACTTCGCAACGATACGCGATCTGTTTCCCGCCATTGATGATCCGGGTGGAGATCCGTGTGGCGGGACGCTTTTCACACGTTTCACAGAGCACCTGAAATGCCTTATCCGGAGGCTGAGGACGTGCGAAATTCGACCCCCTGCACCTATCAAAGGGATGTAATGTACTATTTAATGGAAAAAAGTCAAGGTAAAGCGTGAAATGGACGAATTAATCATTTGTTTTTATTAGTTTTATCAATAATCTCGCGCGAATGGGCGCCGCGTCGGAGTTATCTCATTCGCCGGACTGCGGTCCGGAACGGCCTCCCGGCGGCCTGCCTGGAAGGGTGACGAGTAAGTAGTTGTTTTAAATGCGGATCTGCAGGACGCACCCGTCCTGTCCCGCAGCCGGTCAGAAGTTGTGGTCTCCGCGCCGGTTTTTTATTATACTTGATAACCAGATGACAAAACGCATTTGCGCGCTCGTGCCGGCTGCGGGGATGTCTACACGCATGGGGTCTCCCAAACAGCTGTTGCCGTTCCGCGGAAAGACGGTACTTCAGGCCGTGGTCGATACGCTGCTGGAGGCCGAACTGGATGATGTCCTGGTGGTGCTGGGCCACAAGGCGGACGCCGTACGTGCAAGTCTGGCGGAACGGCCCGTCCTGTTTCAAACGAATCCCGACTACCGTGAGGGGATGTTTTCGAGTATCATGTGCGGGCTTTCAGCCCTGGAAGAATCGGCCGATGCGGCGTTAATCGCCCTGGGCGACCAACCGCATATCCGCGAGAGCGTCGTCAGGAAGGTTGCGACGGTGTATCGGAACGGCAATAAGGGAATCGTGGTTCCTGTATATCAGGGCAGACGGGGGCATCCGGCCCTGGTGGATCTGGGTCGTTATCTCCCTGCAATCCGATCTCTAACGGGGGAAGACGGGCTGAAACCCGTTATGCGGGGGCACCCGCACGACACGATCGAAGTCGAAGTGGAGGATGGGGGGGTGTTGCGGGATATCGATACGCCGGAGGATTACCGGGCGGAACTGGACAGGCGCTGACGGGCGTCGTCGCCGGGCGGACTACGCCGGGGAGAGTTGCGCGCCTCCGTCCACGCGCAGGATCTGCCCGCTCACGAAGCTCGCCAGTGGTGACACGAAGAACTGCACGGCCCGCGCGATCTCATCCGGATACGCGTATCGGATCAGCGTGGGCCGGTTCATTGCGCTCAGATATTCCGGGTCGGCCTGACCCGTGGCGATAAAGCGACCGCTGGGGGAGTCGCCCGGCGCAACCATGTTCACGGTGATGTTGTGCTCCCGGAGTTGAGCGGCCAGGCAGCGGGTATAGTGGGTCTGCGCCGCTTTGGCCGTGGCGTAGACGGGACCTCCCCCGGGCGCGCCGGTAAAGCTGTCCACCGAGCCGATATTGACGATTCTGCCGCCCCCGCGCTGAATCATGCCTGGAACAACGGCGCGGCAGCAATGCAGGGTCGTGTCGAAATTCCTCTTGAACACGGCTTCCACGTCTTCCAGCGGAATATCCAGCGTATCGTTGGGCTTCGGTTTTCCGCCCGCCGCCGCGATGTCGCCTCCGGCATTGTTCACCAGAATGTCGATGGGGCCGAGTTCGCTTTCGATGCGTTCAACTGCGGTCTCAACCTGTACGGGGTCCGAGACGTCCGCGAATACGGCAATCACTGCGTTGCCCGCTCTCCCGATTTCCCGGGCCACGTGAGTCGTCGACGGGGCTTCGTCGAACTCGGCGGCCGTCCGGTCGGACCTTGCGTGGACAACCATCGAAGCGCCGCAACGTGCAAGACGTTCCGCGATCGCCCGTCCCAGGCCTCGCGCGGAAGCCGTGACCCACGCGACTTTGCCGTCCAGAAGATCGGAATGCACGTATTCCATCCGGTCATGTCCTCCGCAGGTGAACGCGTCTTTCGCAACCCGGAGTCAAGAAACGGGGAGTCGAAGGGGCCCGCCGGCCTGACGGACGCAAGGCCCGAAAAAGATACACCACACGCGGCCTTCGGGCAAGCCCCGAAGAACCGGCTGCGGCACATCGCCGCCGGACGTGCGCCGTCGCTTTGGGGTTTTCCATGCATGTTGAAGGTATCGTCCGGGAGGATTCGTCTATGGGTGATCGGACCGTCGGTTTTGCAATGATTGGATGCGGCGTGGTGGCGGATTATCACATTGGCGCCGTGCAGGACACCGAAGGAGCGGAGCTTGTCGCGGTGTACAGCCGCAGCGAATCGCGCGCCCGGGCCACCGGAGAAGCCCACGGCGTCCCCTGGTTTACCGACCACGAAGCCGTTCTTCGCCGGCCGGAAGTGGACGTCGTCTGTATATGTACGCCCAGCGGCGTCCGCATTCCGATCGTCACCGATGCGGCGGCGGCGGGAAAGCATCTGATCGTGGAAAAGCCTCTGGATGTGTCGATTCAGAATATGGATCGCATTATTGGAGCGGCCGGAGACGCAGGGGTGAAACTCATGGGGGTATTTCAGTTGCGGTACGGGGAGGCCGTCAACCGGGTGCGAGCCGCTGTTCAATCCGGCGCTCTCGGCAGAATGGTGCTGGCCGACGCCTATATCAAGTGGTTTCGGCCGCAGGCCTATTACGATGCGGACGATTGGCGCGGCGACTGGGCGATGGAGGGCGGCGGGGCCCTGATGACGCAGGGCAGCCACACGGTGGACCTGCTCCAGTGGATCATGGGACCGGTCAAGCGCGTCTACGCCAGGATGGGCACATTAATCCACGATATCGAAGTGGAAGACACCGTGGTTGCCACACTGGAATACGAGAACGGAGCGCTGGGTGTGATCGAAGCGTCTTCCGCGGCGTATCCCGGGTTGCCCGCCCGCATGGAGTTATCCGGTGATCGGGGTACGGTCGTGGTGGAAGCGGACCAGATTACCAGGTGGGACGTGGAGGGCGAAAGCGTGGAGGAGGCCGCGGCGGACACGACCGACGTCGCCAGGGCGGCATCGGATTCCAGGACGTTCGGCACGGAGGGGCACAAGGCGCAGATAGCGGAGATGGTACGTATTCTGAATGAAGGCGGCGAGCCGGAAATCGATGGTCCGGAATCGAAGCGTGCGATCGAGATTATCCTGGCGATCTACGAATCGGCGAGGACGGGCAATCCCGTGGCGCTGCCTTTTGGCGGGTAAACCCGCATCTCTATTCTCAGGAGCGTTCTATGGAGCCGATCAAAATTGTGGTCACCGACTATATTGAGCCCGATCTGAAATGGGAAGAGGAAGAACTCGGCAAATACGGACACGTCACCTTCGAATATCATCAGCTGAAGTTCAGGTCCGAGCCGGATCTGGTCGAAACGATCGTCGACGCGGATATGATTCTGGTGAATATGGTAAAGATGACTGCGAGCGTGATCGATCAGCTGGAAAGGTGCAGGTTGATCCTGAGGCATGGCGTGGGATACGACAACGTGGACGTGAGCGCGGCGACGAAAAAGGGAATCCGGGTCGCCTACGAGCCGGACTACTGTTCGGACGAGGTGGCCGAACACGCCATCACGCTGATGCTGGCGGGCTGGCGGAAGCTGAACGTGGGACGGAGAATTCTGGAAGCGTCGAGCCGAAACGGGATATGGGACTTCACCGACGTATATCCGGTCTATTCCGTCAAGGGAAAGACCGTGGGCATTGTCGGGTGCGGCCGCATCGGGAGCCTCACGCTGCGGAAACTGGCGGGGTTCGACGTGAACGTCCTGGTCTGCGATCCGTATCTCTCCGCGGAACGCCGTAAAGAACTGGGTGTGCAGGTGGTGGACCTCGACACGGTGATCAAAGAAGCGGATATGATCACGGTTCACGCGTCGCTCGACGAAGATTCCTACCATCTCATCGGCGAAAAGGAACTTCGGGCGATGAAGTCCCACACCTATCTTGTGAATACCGCCAGGGGAGGTCTGGTGGACGCGGATGCCCTCGCGCGTGCGCTGAGGGAGGGCTGGATTGCGGGCGCCGCCATCGACGTCTACGAGCAGGAACCGCCCGATCCGGAAATGGACCTGTTCAATCTGGAGAATGCGCTCCTCGCGCCCCATCTGGCGTGGTATTCCGAAGAGGCGAACTGGAGCATGCGTGAGAAGGTGATGGAGGACTTTGTGCGGTTTATCGAAGGACGGCCGCCGCGGTTTCTGATCAACAAGGAACTGGCATAGCATCAACCTGTCGGGAGATCTGATATGGCGCGGGCGGCGAACGCGATCACATTGGAGAAGCGGGAGATTCCCGGACCCCGGTCCGCCGAATTGCTCGACGTTTCGAGGGAATACGAGCCGCCGTGCATGGCCGATCAGGTGCCGGTGGTGTGGGACCACGGCGAGGGCGTCTGGGTGTGGGACGTGGACGGCAACCGGTTTCTCGACTTCACCTCCGGCGTGCTGGTCACCAATCTGGGGCACTCCCACCCGCGCCACGTGGAGAGCATACGGGAACAGGCCGGGCGCCTGATGAACTGTTATTCGTTTCCGACGCCGGAACGCGTGACGCTGTCGAAACGACTGACCGACCTGTTGCCCGAAAACATCGATCAGACCTTTCTGCTGACGACGGGAGCCGAGGCGACGGAGGCGGCGATCCGCATCGCGAAGCGGTTCACGGGCAAGCACGAGGTGCTTTCGTTCTACGGGGGATTTCACGGACGCACGTACGGACCGATGAGCGTGGCCGGAAATATGAAGACGAAGCGCGCGTTCGGTCCGCAGCTACCGGGTGGAATACTGGCGCCGTTTCCCTACTTTTATCGGGATTTCTACAATAGCGAAACGGAAGAGGAGTGCGCGCAACGCTGCCTGGAAAACCTGGACCGCATCATCGATTCCACGTCCACGGGAGACGTTGGCGCGGTCATCACAGAGCCCTATCAAGGCGGCGCGGGTTTTATTTTTCCGCCAGCCGGGTGGCTGAAGGGGCTGGAAGCGTGGGCGCGTGAGCGGGAGATGGTCTTCATTCTGGATGAGGTGCAATCGTCGTTCGGGCGTACCGGAAAGCTGTTCGCGCTGGAGTGGGAGGACCTGCTGCCGAATATGGTCTGTCTGGGCAAGGGCATCGGCAGCGGAATGCCGGCGTCCGCGCTTGCCGGTGAGAGCGGGATTTTCGAATGCATGGGGGTGGGTGAGATGTCCAGCACCTGTGGCGGCAATCCGCTGGCCAGCGCTGCGTCCCACGCTGTCCTGGACGTGATGGAAGAGGAGATGCTGCCGGAAAACGCGCAACGCGTGGGTGACTGCATGATGGCGCGGCTCAGGGAACTGATGGCGAAATACGAGGTCCTGGGCGACGTGCGCGGGCAGGGGCTCGTGATCGGGCTGGAGTTCGTACTGGATCCCGAAAAGAAGACGCCCGCGCCGGAACTGACGTCCGACGTGCTCCTCACGGCGGGAGCGCACGGGCTGCTGCTGGGCAAGGTCGGGTTGTACGGAAACGTCGTACGGATCGCGCCGCCGCTCGTGATTACGGAAAGCGAGGCGGAGATGGGCATCGACATCCTCGACCGTGCGCTGGAGGAAGTCGCCGGGTGATCCGGCGGACATCTGTCGGAGACGGGACGACCGGTCATGCCGTCCCGGTAACTGGGGATCCGGAGCGGGCGAAGGCGCGCGCCGGATCCGGGGAGTGCGGTCTTGGAACATCGGCAATTGAGAGCGGCAATAGAGACTCACAGGGAAGACGCAGTCGGACTGCTGTGCGATCTGATCCGCATTCCGTCCGTGCGCGGAGACGAAGGACAGGCGATGCGCCTGCTGCACGCGCGAATGCACGCGGTGGTGGACGAACGCGAGCTGGTACCGGTTGCGGACGCCATTCAGGAGGACCCCGACTATTCGTTCCGGCTTCCGGATATCACCTACGCGGATCGCCCGAACCTGAGGGTGGTCAGGAATGGAACCGGCGGGGGGCGGTCGCTGATCGTGAATACCCACCTGGACGTCGTGCCGGCATCGTCGGGCCAGGACCGGCCGTTCGACGGGCGCGTTGAAGACGGCGTCGTTTTCGGCCGCGGCGCGTGCGACTGCAAGGGTCAGGCCGCCATGTTCTATCTGGCGCTCGCCGCGATCAAGGAGATGGGAATCGAGCTCAAGGGGGATCTGATCGGTCACCTGGTAATCGAGGAGGAATGCGGCGGCAACGGAACGCTGGCTTTTGTGCGAGGGGACGACCGCGCCGATGCTGCGCTGGTGCTGGAGCCGTCCGAACTGAAGATCCTTCCTTCCATCCGCGGCGCGGTATGGTTCACGGTAAACGTCTACGGGCGGGCCGGTCACAGCGGTCAGGCGGGGCGTACGGTAAGCGCGCTGAAGGAAGCCATGCGGGCAATTGAGATTCTGGAGGGGTACCACGGCCGATTGTTGGCGGAATCCAGGGGGCACCCGCTCTACGATTCGTACGACAACCCGATGCCCATTACGTTTGGCACGCTGGAGGCGGGGGACTGGCCGGCAATGGCGCCGAGAAAAGCGACGTTCAAGGGCGTTCTCGGATTCCTGCCCACGCGCACCAAAGAAGAAGTGATGCGCGAGATGGAGGAGGCGTTGAAGGCCGAGGGAGGCGACTGGCTCCCGGACCATTTCGATATGGAGTTCATGTACCGGCACGATTGCAACGAAGTCCCCGTCGATCATCCGATCGTAGGCACGCTGGAACGGGCCTGCCTGGCCAGCGGACAGAACGCCGAGGTGGCGGCGATGCCCGCGTCGTGCGATGCGTGGTTCTACACGAATCTGATTGGCGTACCCGCCGTGGTGATCGGCGCGGGAACGCTGGGCGTAGCCCACTCCAGCCAGGAGCAGATACCCGAACAGAGCCTGGCTGACGGGGCCGAAGTACTCGCGCGCGCCATCGTGGATTGGTGTGGCTGAACGTCTATCGCCGGGAGTCGCGAGCGGAAAAGCCGCGGCCGGCAGAAAAGGAGAATGCGATTCGATGGAGAGGCTCGGGGTCGGGATCATCGGATTTCACCATCTTCACTCCCTGGACTATCTTCCGCATTTTGACGCCATCGCCCGGGCGGAGGTGCGGGCCGTCGCGGAGGCGGATCCGGCGTACCTGAAGCGGGTGTGCGGTCAGACCGGGATCGAAGGGTACGGGAATTACAACACGCTTCTCGCGCGGGAGGATATCGGCCTCGCGGTGATCCTGCTGCCGCACGCCGAGTGCCCCGACGCGGTGGAACGGGCCGCGGAGGCCGGCAAGCACGTGATTGTCGAGAAGCCGATGGCCGACACTTCCGGGGGCATCCGGCGCATGATCGCGGCCACGGAAGCGGCGGGCGTGGCGCTGACTTCGCCCTACTGCTGGCGCGCACATCCGGCATCCCGAAAGATCAAGGAACTGGTAGACCGCGGCTTTCTGGGGCAGATTGTCGCGCTCGAGGGGCGATGCGCGGCGGGCTCTCCCCTGCGGTACCTGGAAGATGGCATTTCACCCTGGCTGAATCAGCGGTCGATCGCGGGGGGCGGCCCGATGCACAACCTGGGAACCCACTGGATCGATCTGTTCAGATGGATCCTTCAGGACGAAGTCGGACAGGCGACCGGCATGGTGAGCCACCAGCAGCATCACCTGGACATTGAAGACAACAGTTTCGGTATCGTAAGGTTCAAGCGGGGCGCGACTGCCACGCTGGACATCAGTTATTCCGTTCCGGATGCCTATCCCGCCGGCAGGGATCTCTTCATCGGCCTTCGAGGCACCCTGGGTACGGTCTCCTGGAGTCCGGCCTGGGGAGGTACGGCGGACGAAGTCTTCGTGGTGAGCGACCACCCTGATTTCCCGGATGGCCCGCGGAAGACGTTGAGAGTCGCCTCCGGGGCGGTAGAAGGATACGGCGGCGTTTCGGGCCGGGTCTATCTGAGCGAGACGGTCGACGCGATTCTGGACGGTAGCGGTCCGGGGATTTCGGGAATGGACGGACTTCGCGCCGTTGAGGTGGTGGAAGCGATCTATGCCTCCGCGGAAACGGGAAGAGTTGTGGAGGTGGGAGATTGCGCCGCGTGAAGACGCGCGACATCGGGTAACAAAGGGAACAGCCGGTTGCAGGCGTCGCAACCGGCTGTTCCTTTCGATGTGTCTGCGTGATGCGGTGTTCCGTCCCGGCAATAAGCTGCCTGAATTCGGCCGGAGAAATCCAGCAAACAACCTTAAGTTGTCAACCGTCAGTCTTAACTATAAGACGAAGGTCAGATTCAACATCCACATCTCCCCAAATTCCCTGCCTCCGGCGGGTTCCTTTTGAAGCGACCAAAAGGAACCAAAAGTCGCCGCTGGGCGCGGGGCCTGCCATATGCACTGCGCGAACCCACTCACAGGATGCACTCAATCCTCTGACCTCACACCCTCGTTGGCACAGCGAACCACGTTGCTGGACGGATCAGCGCGCTCTGCTCTGGGAGTCCTCCGGTCAGGATATCCCGTCGTAAGCCGATTGGCGTCTGATTGATGAGGACAGACATTAGCTTTCCGCCGACAGCCCGCCTGCGCAAGGTAGGCGAGCGAGGGCACTTCGACTGGATCAGTGAAGGCAACGTAGCGCGACGGGATGAATCGTTGGAAGAAGGGTGCGGTATCTTTGGGACAGGACGCCTGGTTCATGGTGCCTACCACTTGTCCATGATAATCTCCCGTCCGGTTCGTGCGGATTCGTAGATGGCCAGGATCAGGTCCACCGACTTCCGCGCCGACTCGCCCGGGATATGGGGCTCCCGGTCTTCCAGGACGGCGCGGGTGATGTCATCTACGAGAAAGCCGTGGCCGGGCGCGACGGCGCTGGCGGCGCCCACGTTGCCGGCCGCGGCGATCTGCCTTGGTGGAAACGCGTCAACCGCGCGTCCGTCTTCCTCGGTGGTGGTGGCCCAGCGCGTGATTTCGGTACCGCTCATGGTGATGGTCCCGGAATCACCGTGAATTTCAAGCCGCGTCGCCTCTCCGGGATTGCACGAAGTGGTGCCGATAAGCGTTCCGAACGCGCCGCTCCTGTATTTGATGGTGGCAACGGCGGTATCTTCCACCTCGATGTCGCGCACCTTGTGTTCGGCGCGGGCGAAGACGGATTCCACGTCGTCGTCGATCAGCCACAACAAGAGATCCACGCCGTGGACCCCCTGGTTCATCAGCGCGCCGCCGCCGTCGTGTTTCCAGGTTCCCCGCCATCCGGCGCTGTCGTAGTACTCCTGTGAGCGGTAATTCTTCAACAAGGCGTCGGCCAGCACCAGCTTGCCCAGGTCTCCATTCCTGACGGCGTTTCGCACCCTTATCGCTTCATCGCTGGTTCGACTCTGAAAAATACAGCCGAGTTTGACGCCGGCATCGCGACAGGCACCGATCATCCGGTCCATTTTCTCACGCGTGACGTCCAGCGGTTTCTCACAGAGGGAATGCACGCCGGCGCGGGCGGCCGCAATCACGTTGTCCGCGTGCATGCCGGACGGGGTGCAGATACCGGCGATCTGCACATCGGGATCCTCGACCAGATCCTGATAATGCCTGTAAAACCGGATGCCGCCGGACTCGGACGCGAAATTCCTTCCCTTTTCCTCGTTATAGTTGCAGACCGCAACCAGTTCCGCGTTGGAACAGGCGTCGATTGCCGACCTGAAATGACCCGCGATCATTCCGGCGCCAATGATGCCCCAGCCGAGTTTGGTCTGTCTGGCCATATTGGAAATCGTTCCTTTTCGGGGTTGTTGCGCGGCATGCCGCGCAGGGACCGCCCGGTTCAGCCTTCGTTCCGGACTTCGACTTCCCTGCCCGTTCGTGCGGACTCGTAGATCGCCAGGATGAGGTCTACGGCGCCGCGGGCGGATTCGCCCGTAACGTAAGGGTCGCGGTCTTCCCGGATAGCCCGGACAAGGTCTTCCACAAGGTAGACGTGGCCGGCGCTGCCGATGTCACCGGGATCGGCCACCGCGCCTTCGATTTCGATTGCTTTGGGCGGTTCGGTGTCTTCGGCGCGGCCGTCTTCTTCTCGGGTGTGCGCCCAGCGGGAAATCGAACTGCCGCTTACCGTGATGGTGCCTCGGTCTCCGTGCAACTCGATGCGGCGGGCTTCGCCGGGGTTGCACGACGTGGTGCCGATGAGGGCGCCGAACGCGCCGTTTCTGAATTTCAGATTGGCAACGGCCGTGTCTTCCACTTCAATGTCGCGCACCTTATGCTCTGCCCGCGCGAATACCGATTCAACCGGGCTTCCCGTTAGCCAGAGGAGAAGGTCGACGCCGTGAACGCCCTGGTTCATGAGAGCGCCGCCGCCGTCCAGCGACCAGGTGCCCCTCCAGCCCGCGCTCCGGTAGTAGGCGTGAGACCGGTAGTCCTTGAGATAGGCGTCAGCCAGAATCATCTGACCCAGCAGGCCGTCCTGAATGGCTTTGCGCGCCCTCATCATGTCCGGACTGGTGCGGCTCTGGAAGACGCATCCGAGCTTCACCCCGGCTTTGCGGCAGGTCGCCGTCATGTCGGTCATGCGGCCGGCGTCGATTTCGAGCGGCTTCTCGCACAACACATGCCTGCCGGCCCTTGCGGCTGCGGTCACGCCTTCCCAGTGCAGCCCCGAGGGAGTGCAGACGCTGACGATGTCCACATTCCGGTCCCGGACCAGTTCTCTATAGTCTGAATACGTGCGAATCTCCGCCGCGGCGCCATCCGCGCCGGCGAGAAACGACCGGACCTGATTTTCGTCGGTATCGCAGACCGCTACGAGTTCGGCCGCGTCGCAGGCGTCGATGGCCTGGCGATGTGTGGGGGCGATCACTCCGCAGCCGATAATCCCGAAACCGAACTTCCCGTTCTCCATCCACCGCCTCTGTATTTGCTGAACCCCACGGGCCGCGATCATAAGAAATCGAGCGGGATGCAATGTAGGTCAAGGCAGGCGGGATGTCAATGGGCATTTTGCGCTTTTTTGGTGGCGGCGCGTGCATATATTGTGCCGTTGGCGAAACACCGGCCATTGGAGGCGCGACGATGGATCTGCATAGACATTCCGGCACGAGGATGCAGAAAATCGGCCTGATCGCGGGACCGGTTCTGGCAATCGGGCTGCTCCTGTTCTTCGATCTGGATCCCGGCCGGCCGGTCGTGACAAGGACGGCCGCCGTCGCCCTGCTGATGGCCGTATGGTGGATGACGGAAGCGGTACCGCTGGCGGCCACCGCGCTGCTCCCGGTCGTGTTGTTCCCGCTGTTCGGAATTATGGATGGCAAAAAGGTCGCGCCGATCTATTTCAACCACGTCATTCTGCTGTTCATTGGCGGTTTCATGGTTGCGCTGGCCATGCAGCGCTGGAATCTGCATCGTCGGATCGCATTGCGCGTGCTCCTGTGGTGCGGCGTTCGTCCGCGGCGGATTCTCCTGGGATTCATGGTGTCCACGGCTTTTTTGTCGATGTGGATCTCCAATACGGCAACCACGATGATGATGGTGCCGATCGTCCTGGCGGTGGTGTTGAAGCTGGAGGAGGGAACACAACAGGGGCGATTTGCAACCGGTCTGTTTCTCGGTGTGGCGTACAGCGCATCCATCGGTGGCGTGGCGACGCTGGTGGGCACGCCGCCGAATCTCTCGTTCGCCCGGATTCTGAACATTCACTTCCCTGGTGCGCCGGAGATTTCGTTCGCGGGCTGGTTCCTTTTCGCATTTCCGGTTTCCGTGTTCTTTCTGGTCCTGGCGTGGCTGCTGTTGAGTCATCTGCACGCCGGCGGCAGGCAGGCGAGGACTTTCGATCAGCGTGTTCTACGGGATCAATACAGAGCGCTGGGGCCGCTCTCTTACGAGGAAGCGGTCGTTCTGGCGAACTTCGTGCTGCTGGCGCTCCTCTGGCTCTTCAGGAACGAGATCCGGATCGGCGATACGGTAGTCCCGGGTTGGTCGGGGCTGTTTCCAGGCGGCGCGTTTCTGAATGACGGAACGGTCGCAATGGGAATGGCTCTGCTGCTCTTTCTCATTCCCGCCCGCAGCGCTTCCGCGGAAAAAATCCTGGATCGGGAAACCGTGGCGAAGCTGCCGTGGCATATCGTGCTGCTCTTCGGAGGGGGTTTCGCACTGGCGACGGGGTTCAAGGATTCGGGTTTGTCCATGTGGTTCGGGCATCGCCTGGCAGGGCTCAGCGCGGTCCATCCCATGTTGCTCGTGGCCGTCCTTTGCCTGATGATTACGTTTCTGACCGAGTTGACGTCCAACACCGCAACGGCCGAGATGTTTCTCCCCATTCTGGCGGCGCTGGGCGTCGCGATACAGGTGAATCCCCTTCTGTTGATGGTCCCCGCCACACTTTCCTGCTCCTTCGCATTCATGCTGCCCGTGGCCACACCGCCCAATGCGATCGTATTCGGCACGGACCGGGTTCGCATGAAGGATATGGTCCGCGCGGGGTTGATCCTGAATCTGACGGGCGTCGCGATCATCGCGGGCGCCATATATGCCCTTGGCGGGCCGGCATTGGGCATTGAGTGGACAGGGTTGCCCGAATGGGCGAGATAATCCGGATTCCGCGGTTCGCGAGCGGGCGGGCCGCATGGAATCCGTCGCCCGGATCCGGAGACGAGGATTGAGATGTACGAGCACATTGACACAATCAGACTGAAATCCGGCGAACCCGTGGATGCGGGCGTGGTGAAGGGACCCGATCCGGACTGGGCGGATCGAATCGAAGCGCTGCTGGAGCACAAGGGCGAGAACTGGCGCTGGGGAAACACGATGGTGCTTCGGGAGCGCCTGGACGTCGAGGCGTACTTCTACGTTCTGCATCGCAACGGGATTCCGTTTGCCAATATGACCACGGTCGAAACCCGGGGGGCAGGCATATTCGGACACGTGTATACGAGACCGGAGGACAGACGGAAGCGGGCCGCGATGGAACTGATGCGCGTGACGATGGATCATTTCCGGAGGCGCGGCGGGAAGGCGCTCTACCTCGGGACGGGCTACGACTCGCCCCCTTATCACATCTACCGGGCGCACGGCTTCGAAGGCATGGAATCCCAAAGCGGCTACATGGAATTCTACACGACGTCAAAGGAAGGATTCGAGAGGGATTATTTCGCGAAAGGAGAGGCGGACGCTGCCGGGCTGGAGTGGCGGGACTGGCCGGCGTCGACGGCCCTGTTTTCGGGTGATTTTCCCGGCGTGACACGGTGTGCGGGCATGCGGGTTTTCGGTCGGCAGTCCACCGAAAGCCCGCTTCTGCCGTTCATTCGAGACGCGGCGGCGCGAAGAGCGGACGGAAGGCCCCCGCGCGTGATCGTGCTGCGGCAGCGTGAAACGACGGCCGTGGCGGGTCTGGCGATGTGGTCCTTCGACCGTCTTTGGCCCGAAAGCTGTCTGGTGGACGTCTATTGCCATCCCGACTTCTGGGACCGTGCGGGTGATCTGTTGGACGCGTTGTCCCTTCCGGAAGCGGACCGGTACCTGGCCTATTGCGACGCAGGGTTCGAACCGAAGGCGGCGGCGCTTTCTCAGGCCGGATTCCGTGCTTCCGTCACGTACGGGCAGCGCGTCGCGCGCGACAGAGCGCGAACGGCATTCGCGGACGTGACGGTGTGGGAGAAGTGAGCGGTTACACACGGCCGGCAGCAGCCGTAGAGGGGGCGATCCGTCGGGTCGCCCCCTCATTTCTTTTTCCTCCTTGAAGACTGAGTACCGAACGGGCGTCTTATTTCCGCGCCAGGCGATCAGTCGGCAGCGTTTTCCCTGGCCTGGGGAATCCGCCAGCCGCGGGAAATCTCCTGAGTCCGCACCATTCGCGTGTAAAGGCCATCCTGAACCATCAGCTTCTCGTGGGTGCCGGACTCGACAATTCGACCGCCGTCGCAGACGAGAATCTTGTCCGCGTTTCGCACGGTCGATAACCGGTGCGCGATCACAAATGTGGTGCGATGGCGCGTGAGGCGCGCGATGGCTTCCTGGATGAGGATTTCGGTCTCGGCGTCCACAGAGGAAGTAGCTTCGTCAAGGATCAGGATCGGCGCGCCTTTCAACACGGCACGGGCGATCGATAGCCGCTGTTTCTGGCCGCCGGACAACCGGACGCCCCGCTCCCCGACGAGTGTGTCGTAGCCGTCGGGGAGATCCAGGATGAACTCTTCAGCATTGGCCGCCCGCGCCGCTTCGCGAACCTGCCGGTCCGTAGCCTCCGCACGACCGAAGAGCAGGTTCTCGCGCACGGTGGCGTGGAACAGGAAGACATCCTGAAACACGGTCGCAATCCGTGAGCGAAGGCAGGCCAGTGGCAGGGTGCGTACGTCGTGCCCGCCGATCAAGACACCGCCGCTTTGCGGGTCGTAGAAGCGCGGGATCAGATTGACAACGGTGGTCTTTCCGGCGCCCGTGGGCCCTACAAGAGCGATGATTTCACCGGCATCCGCATGAAAATCGACGCCGGAGAGCACGGGATTCTCGGGATCGTATCCGAACGTGACGTTTTGAAACCGGATGTCCCAGGATATGGCTTGCGGCATAACGGCGCCGGGGGCGTCATGGATGTCCGATTCAACGGCGAGGAGTTCGGTGACGCGGTCGGTGCTGGCCGCGGCTTTCTGCAGGATGTCGTTGAACGACGCGAGTTGGAGAAATGGCTGGTAAATATGCCCCATGTAGACGATGAACACGAAGAGGTCCGCAACGGAAATCACGCCTTCCAGCGCCATTTCACCGCCGCTCCAGATCACCAGGACGATACCGATTCCGCCGGTGGCCTCGATGATGCCGGCGGGCAGAAGCGAGATTCGGTTGGCGGTGACGCTGCTGTCTCTGAACTTCCGGCTCTGGGCTTCGACAAGGCGGGCGCGCCGGTGTTCCTGCGCGAATGACTTGATTACCGGGATGCCGGCGAAGCTGTCCTGGACGAGCGCGATCAGGTCGGCGAGATGCGCGCGCACCGCGCTCCAGAGGGCGCGTACCTTCGAAACGTAACGGTATACCAGAAACGCTGTCAGCGGAATGGGGATCAGGGTGATGAGAGCGAGGTCGGGGTTCAGGGTGAACAGCACAACAGTCATTGAAAGGGGTATGATCGCGGCCAGCGCCGTCTCGGGGATGCCGTGAGCCACGAAGTCTTCAAGGGCTTCGACGTCGTTGATCGATCTTGAGATGAGATTTCCCGTCCGCTGCGTGTTGAAAAACCGGTGGGGCATGTTCTGCAGGTGTCGGTAGATCTTCACCATCAGATCGTGCATCACGCGATAGGCTGCAATGTGGGAAAAGAACCCATAACCGTATCTGGTTGCGCCCCTGAAAAGGTAGACCCCGACGAGAAGCAGGCTGATCCGAAGCAGGTCGGCGCCGCCGGAGCCTTCCGTCAGCCAGCGGATGAGTTCTCTGATGAGCAGCGGAGGCAGAAGGTTGGCGGCGGCAAACAGAAGCCCGCACGCGACGGTCAGGGCGATGAGAAGGCGTTTCCCTTCCAGAATGCGGTAGAATTGGACGAGGAAATCCATCGCTGAAAACCCTTCCTCCGCAGGGAACGGGCGTTCCTTTCTTCACACCGGACCCGAGGTCCGGCTTTTTGGGGACGTGTGACTGGCTTAACCTAGGTTTCTGTCGAATCAAAGTCAACTCTTTTACCCCCCCATGCATGCGCACTCCAGATTTCGGTTGTGTGAGAAGGACTTACGGTCTATATTGTATGATCTAACGTGCAAAACGTTAGTTTTGTTAATAGAAGAGTGTATTGATTTAAAATAAATTCTTATGGATTTCCGCCCGCGGACGAAGAGGAAGTCGGATCGAAAAACGGCCTGGGCGGCTCACTTCGACCGGCGGCGAAATGGGATAATCGCGCCCGGTGGCCGGTCGATTGGACGGACGCGGTGTTCGCGGGGGTCCAGCACCTGAAGGAGCGGCGATGGAGACGTCGAAGTTTACCCTTGATCCCATAGAGAACGAGACCGCGCTGGTCGATCGGATGACGCAACCGATTCCCGAGGTGCAGGATGCCGTATCCGGAATCGACGGCGAGATAATGATCCTGGGGATTGCCGGCAAGATGGGGTTGACGCTGGGCGAGCTTCTGGTCCGATCAGGCGCCAGCGGCGTTATCGGGGTATCGCGTTTTTCCAATCCGGCTGATCGGAACTACCTGGAAGCCCGCGGCATACGGACCGTACGCTGCGACCTGATTGACGACGATGCGCTGCGAAGTCTTCCCGACGCGGGCCACATTATCCTGCTGGCGGGGCACAAATTCGGTTCAACCGGCAACGAGCCACTGACGTGGGCCATGAACGCACTGCTACCCGGAAAGGTGATGCAGCGGTTTCCGGATTCCAGGATCGTGTATGTGTCCTCGGGGAACGTTTACCGGTTTGTCTCTCCGGACACGGGCGGCTCCGTGGAGTCTTCGCCGCTGGACCCGATTGGGGAATACGCTCAATCCCGCCTCGGGGGCGAGCGGCTCGCGGCATACTACGCGGAGCGGAACGGAACGCCGCTCGCCGTTATCCGGTTGTTCTACGCAACGGAGTTGCGCTACGGCGTGTTTCTGGACATCGCCCAGAGGGTTTGGATCGGACAACCGATCGACCTGAGCATGGGATATGTGAACCAGATCTGGCAGGGCGACGCGAACGCCTATCTTGCGCGGAGCTTTCCGCTGTGCGAGAGCCCGGCCCGTGTGCTCAATCTGACCGGCCCCGATCTGCTGGGAGTGCGAGACGTTGCGCTGAAGTTCGGCGCGCTGATGGGGCGGACGCCGGCTTTCGAGGGCGAAGAGCGTCCGACGGCCCTGCTGGGCGATTCGAGGGCGTTGTTCGATCTCCTGGGACTGCCCCGAACCTCGTCCGACGAAATGATGGAATGGGTGGCCGCCTGGGTGATTCATGGAGGCCCGACGCTTGGCAAGCCAACCCGGTACGAAGCCCGGAACGGGCAGTTCTAGCCGGATAAGCGGTCTGTGTGATCGGGTTGGGAGGTTCCCGTGACGGGCGAACTGAAGGCCGGCGTTGCCGAAGTCAACATTACGCCGCCAATCGGCATGTCGCTGTGCGGATTCGGACACCGGAAGGGGCCGGCCGAAACCGTCTGCGACGACCTGTTCGCACGCGCGCTGGTACTCGACGACGGCCGGACGCGGCTGGCGATCGTAACGACGGATCTCATCTCGTTTGCGCCCGACCTCGTTCAGCGGATACGGATTCTGGTCGAACGCGGTGCGGGCGTACCCGGCGCGGCCCTGTTGTTGAACGGATCGCACTCTCATTCCGGCCCCACGGTAATGTCGTTTCGCAGCATGGGCCTGCGGGACAGCGCTTACGAGGATGTGCTTTGCCGGCAGGTGACGGGCGCCGTCCGGATGGCGGCGGACCGCCTGGAGGCCGTTTCACTGCGGATTGGCCGCGCGCCCGTCAGGATTGCCATAAACCGCCGCGCGGTACGTAACGGACGGATGACGATCGGACGCAACCCGGAGGGCGCCGAAGCTCCCTGGGTGGACGTGCTGCGCATCGACCGCCGGTCGGGATCCGCACTCGGGCTTCTATATTCGACGGCGGCCCACCCCGTCAACCTGCGGGGCCTGGCATTCAGCGCTGAATTCCCGGGATATGCGGCGCGGACGATCCGTCGTGAATTGGACGGCGCGCTGCCGATGTTTGCGCAGGGCTGTTGCGGCGACATCAACTGTACGCCAATGGACGGCACGCTGCAAACGACCGAGCAGCAAGGCGAACTGCTGGGTAAGGCAGCCGTCGCAGCCGCCCGCGGCTCCGAAGCGTTGCGGTCGAATCGACTGGATGCAGCCACTCAGGTGATCCACCTGCCCACGAGAATTCCCTCCGAAGACGAGGCGGAACGTGCGCTCGAGGAGCAGAAGGCGCGGGTAAGGCAGGCCGAGCAGGACCCCGACGCGACCGACTATCTGATTCGCCAGTACCGTGGTCAGGTTCAATGGGCGGAAGATTATCTGCGCACCGCGCGGAACCGGCGTCCCCGCCCGGAAGCGTTCGAGATTCAGGCGATGCGCATCGGCGAGGCGGCGCTGGTGGCGTATCCCGGCGAGATGTTCGTGGATTATCAGCTGGAAATGGACCGGGCGTCGCCGTTCGAAAAGACGTTTACGCTGGCGTACAGCAACGGATGCATCGGATACGTGCCGACGTCGGGGGCATTTCCGGAGGGCGGGTACGAAGTTGACCACGCGTTTCGATATTACGGCACGTTGATGATAACGTCGGCCTGCGAACGACTGATCAAATCCGCGACGCTCGAATTGCTGGATGTACTCAAGCGCAACAACTGAAACCGGGGGTGTGTGTGCGTTTCTTGATTCTGTTCGGGTTGTCGTGTATCGTGGCGGCGCCCTGCGAACCTGGAGAAGTAAAGAAGGAGGCTTTCGCCGAAGGCACGAGCTCGGCGGCGGCGGCCTTTGCGCGCTATCGGCCCAAACGGATCGGCCTCATTGTATTGGCGTCGGACCGGGATCCGGACCTCGGGCTCCGGTACGCCGGGAGAGTCGTGTTGGGATTCAGCCGCCAGTTGCAGGGGGACCCGTTTCGTATGCCGCCCAGGTACGAACTCCGGCTTTACGAAGCGATCCGTGCCGCGCTCCAGGCCAGAGGATACCTGGTAAGACACCAGGGCGGCTGGAACGGATTGCAACTCGGAGAAGTGATCGACCGTGCCCGGAACGTGGACGCCGTGTGTGTGGCGCACTACTATATAAAACGCAGCCACAGGATCGGCGAATTCGACGGCTTCAGCTGGTCTTCGCCGTTCGAGGGGATGCATCTGAATCTCCGCGTGGAAATCTTCCACGTGGAGAGCAGGAAATCGCTCTACAGTCTGGAAGCGACTGCGCTTGGCACCGAGGAACTCTACGAAAGACTGGGGACGATGGTGGCCGAGGAACCCCTCTATCCGGACGGATACGACGAGCATGGGAGTCCGAATGCCTACAAGATTGCAGTCTACGAGACGTCGCTGCGAGACCTGAAGCTGGCCGAGCATCCGGTTCCGATCATCCGCACGGCGCAAGGATCGCTCGACATCACGTACGACGGCGGATGGATACGCAAAGGAAGGGTACGGATGAAAACCGTGATGAGGCGTCTCAACATCCCCATACCGGAGGAAGTCGCCAGGCAGAACAGCGTACTGGCGCGGATGCTTGAATACGTTCCCTTTCGCCCACGAGACGACGATCGGGAATATTTCGATCTGCTCGGCGTTGCGCACATCGGCCGCCTGGTTCAACAAAGAATTCCCGTACGAACTCCGTAGAAGAATTCGTGGAACAGGTTTGCCGCGCAACGCGTCTGACCAGGGCGTCCCCGAGGACAGCGTCCGGCCGTTCGGTCCTTAATGCGAAGGAGAGGATACGAAAAGCATGAAAAAATTCAAGCTGGAAGAGGTGGAGCTGACGCCGGATATTTCGGGAATAAAGCTGGACACCGAATTCTTCTCCCTCGTTGTCGTACCCGAACTGGGCGGCAAGATAACCTCTCTTGTCAATAAGGCGACCGGGCGTGAGTTTCTGTCACGCACGAGCATCCCGCACAGACGCCGGACCTACGCGGACCGCTTCGAGAATTACGAACGCGACGGCGCGGACGAGTGTTTTCCCACCGTCGAAGCCTGTCCGTACCCTGCTTTTCCGTGGGAAGGCACGCCGATTCCGGATCATGGAGAGGTATGGACGCTTCCCTGGGAGTATGAAGTCAAACAGGGACGCCTGCAGATGTGGGTGCGAGGCGTGCGGCTTCCCTATGTGTTCAAACGCGAGGTCCGCTTCGAAACGCTGGCACGCGGCGAAAAGCCGTATATTCGGTTTTCCTATACGGTTCAGAATGAAAGCCCGTTTGACATGCCGTTCGTCTATGCGTTCCACCCGCTGTTCAAGGTGGAGACCCGCTCGCGCGTCCTGATGCCTTCCGGAACCGACGTGGTGTCCTACATGAGTACGGAAGACCGCCTCGGGCCGCCAATGACACGGCATGTCTGGCCCAAAGTAACGGATCTGACCCTGGACAAGGACTATAACCGGTCCTCGATCCGGTCCAGCCGCACGAAAGAGGCCGAGAAGCTTTTTTCCACGCGGCTGGAGCAGGGCCGCTGTGCGCTGGTTTATCCGAACGGGGAATTTATCGGTTTCCTGTTTCCCGCCAAAAAGCTCTCGCACCTGGGCTTGTGGATTAACGAAGGCGGATGGAACAACCTTCATCACGCGGCGCTGGAGCCCTCCACGTCGCAGGTCGATCGTCTGGATACCGCGTGGGGATTGAAAGCCTGCGGTGTGGCGCCGGCCAACGGCCAATACGAATGGGACATCAGCCTGATTCTTGGCGAAGGCGACGAACGCCAGGAATTGCTCGGGGAATTTTGAGGTGCGGTGGATAGCACATTTCGCGATAACGGTTGCGGCTGGATTCATTCCGTGGGCGGTTCCCGCTCAGCCGCCCGGAGACGAAATGGTCCTGGTGCAGTCCGGGCAGGAACGATTCTATATGGCCAGGCACGAAGTGACGGTCGAGCAGATGAAGGCATTCGATCCGGATTATCACCCGGCGTACACCTATTTCGAAGATGCGAAGATGCCGGCGACGGCAATCTCGTTCACTCAGGCAAGGGCGTATTGCGAGGCGCAGGGCAAACGCCTGCCGACATCGGACGAGTGGGTCGTGGCCTGCGGCGGAATCGAGGGATCGGCTTATGCCTACGGAAACAACTTCGATCCCAACCTCGCACGGGTGGGCCGGAAGAACTGGACCGACGGACCCAAGGCGGTAATGAGCTACGAAGAGAATAAAGCGGGGCTGTATGATATGTCGGGAAATGTGTGGGAGTGGGTGGACGACGCCGGCGCGAAAAGCGGAATGCAGAAAGTGTACGGCGGTTCCTGGACGGACGGTCCGAGGTTGACGCGGTGCGGCTCCGCCAGACGGGCCAAAGTCGATTTGAAATCGCTGAATTACGGATTTCGGTGCGCGCGAACTCTTACGGACGCCGATCGGATTCGGCTGGCAGAGGCAGAGGCGAAGGCCCGGCGCAGGATTCAGGCGCGGGTTCGCAGGGAAGCCGCGCGCCGCAAAGCCGCCATCAGGGCGGCTGAGGAGGCCCGGAAGGCCAAGATCGAAGCAAAGGCAAAAACAGCGCGGGAAGTCGAACTTGCTGAAGAACAGGCTCGTGCGGCCGAGGCGGAGCGAGTGGCAGCGGCTTTTGCCAGAAAGGTCGAAGGCATGCTGAAAATCGAGACCTCCGCGTTCCAGACCTTCTTCATCGATCCGCACGAAGTCAGCGTCGAAGCGTTCCGGGCGTTCGATCCGGGTTACAGACCGGATGAGTTTTCGGGCGGGCCTCGAATGCCCGCCACCGGAATCACACACGAACAGGCGCGGGCTTACTGCGGTTCCCTCGGCAAGAGGCTGCCCACGTCTGAAGAATGGGTTGCGGCATGTCTGGGTGAGAAGGGCGATATCTATTCCTACGGCAAGCGTTATGATCCCGCCAGGGGCCGAACGGGCCTGGCCTGGGACGCGGGCGCATCGGAAGTTGCAAAGGGGTCTCCCAACGTCTATGGCGTCAGGGACATGGTCGGCAACGTATGGGAATGGGTGGACGGATGGTATGGAAACAAGAGGGAACTTCGGGCAATCTACGGCGGCTCGTGGCTGGACGATGAAAAGCGGGCGAAATGTACTGGCGCGTCCTGGGCGGAGTCCGACGCAAGACGGTCCGACGTCGGGTTTCGTTGTGTCGTGGGAGTCGAATAGGTATGCGTGAGTCAAACCGCGGGCGGGAGCGGCCGGTTTCCCGCGTTGGGTGGTTCATCCTGGTCTGTGTCGTGGCGTGGGGTTGCGGCGTCGGTCCCCAGGAAGTGGCACGGGCCGAAAAAGACGCGCTGAACACGGTACTCGGCCTGGTCCGCAACGCCGGTCTGGACGGCGCCCTGGTCGCGGAGGCCGTAACGGTCCTTGGCGGTCAGGACAGCCCGGATACGCAATCGGCATTTCTCACTCTGCTCGACCATCCTGATCAGATCGTGGTGCTTCGGGCGGCCGAAACGCTCGGCAGGCGGAATGGCCCGGGTGCCGTCGAGGCACTCACCGGCCTGTTCGAAAAAACCGAAAGCGCTCTCGTGAAAGTGGAAGTTGCAGCGGCGCTTGAACGTCTGAATCCGGAGACGATGGGTCCATGGCTCGCGGAAACGCTCGGGAACGGTCAGATGAGCATGGTCCGGTCAAAAGCGGCCGCCTCACTGGGTCAACTGGGGAACTCGTCGACGGTTCCTGCGCTGCGTCGGGCATTTGGAGAAGATCCCGATCCGGTGGTACGATCCGCCGCCGCATTGGCGCTCTCCCGGCTGGGAGATCTGCAGAGTCTGTCCGCCGTTGCCGATACGCTGAAGAAAACAAAACAGCTCTCGACTTCACTGGTCATGGTGGAGGCTCTGGAATCGTACGGCACGGCCGAAGCGATCGGCCACCTTGAGACGGTGGCGAAACAGACAGCCTGGCAACAGTCCCTGCGTATTCGCTGCTTCGAGGCGCTGGGAGGCCTGTCCGCGACAACGATTGGCGACTATCTCAAGAAACAGCTGCTGGAAGAGGGCGACGCGATGGACAGGCTGCTGGCCGCGGAGGGACTGGGGTGGGTTCAGGATTCAACGGCGGTGGACCTCCTGCGGTCCGCCTTCTACGGACCCGAGAGTCAACCGTTCCGGCTCATCGCGGCCTGGTCCCTCGCGAGGCTCGGTCATGGGCTTGAGTTTTCAGAGGAACTGGAACCCGATTTGGAGAGCGCACACCGTCCGTTTCGCAAGCGCGCCGCGGAAATTCTGGGAATCATCGGCGATGCCGGAAGGATCCCCGCCCTGAAGAAAGCGCTCTCGCGAGAAGAGGAAATTTCCGTTCGCCGGGCCGTTGTGCAGGCGCTGGGCAAAACCAGCGACGCCGAGGCAGCCAATACACTTTTATGGGCATTTCATCAGGAGGCGTCGCCGGATATCCGCGAAGCGATCGTTGAATCGCTTGGACAGATTGCGCACGTGGGGGCGTCCAGGGCGCTGAGCGAGATCCTGGAGCAAAGCGACGAAGCGATCCTTCAGGCCGCAGCGTTGAGAGGATTGGCGAATTCGCGTGATCTGAATCAGTTGACGACGCTTCGGCCGTACCTGAATGACGCGGAACCGGGCCTGCGTCTTGAAGCTGCCAGGGCCATATTCGAACTTGCCCGCGCGGGAAACCGAACCGGTTGAATCTGCTGCCAATTCATTCACGCATCCTGCGGTTTTCAATCGCGAACGAGAGATGAATATCCTTAAGAAAACAGGGACCTGGACGTTCTCGGTCGGTATCCTTCTTTCGACCGTGTTCGCCCAGTCCACGGCCGACATCGATTTCGACGACAACGATGTGATCGACTTCGGGGATTTCATCCTTCTTGCGCAGGCATTCGGTACCGAAGATACACGCTTCGACCTGAACGGCGACAACGCCGTGGATCTTCAGGATTTTCTGATCTTCGCGCGCCTTTACGACAAGGCCCAGCATACGGTGATGCATTCTCATGTGGAAGAAGACGTCGCTGTAGGGTCGGTGGACATCTATGCGGTGCCGACGCTGGGCAGCCAGCCCCAGGATATCGTTGTGGATGCCCTGGGGCGTGTCTGGTTCGCGCAGACGGGCGCCAATCAGATCGGCCGGTTCGATCCGTCAACCGGGACATTCGTTGAATATCCGTTACCGACCCCCGGCGGGCGGCCCACGCGGCTCGTCGTCGACGGCCGCGGGATCGTCTGGTTCACGGATGTCGTCGCAAACGCGATCGGCCGCCTCGATCCGATTTCCCAAGAGATCCGCATGTATACCGTACCCACGCCGGGAAGCCGACCCAGCGGCCTCGTTTTCGACCGAAAGGGGGTTCTCTGGTTCACGCAGGAATCCGGCAACCAGATTGGCCGTTTCGATCCGGATCGCAGCAGGTTCGATGAGTATCCCGTGTTCACTCCCTCCGCGGGGCTGGACGAGATACTTACAGATAGTGAAGGGGTGCTGGTATTTGTGGAACGCGCCGCCGGGAAATTCGGCCGGATGAATCCGGAAACGAAGGAGATCGTGGAGATCGCGGTACCCGCGCAGAACCTGACGATAAGGCAGTTCGTACTGGATGCCGGCGGGCAGATCTGGTTTTCCACGGAATCCTATCAGCTGCACATGTGGGACCTGCTGGCGACGGGAGATTTCGTGAGCTACCTGTTGCCCGAAGACGGGCCCGATCCAACCTCGCTGGCAGCGGACACGAACGGCCGAATCTGGTACGCGGGTGATCAGTCCGAATATATCGCCCGATTCGATCCCGAGGCTTCCAGCATTCGGATTCTCGAACTGCCGTCATCGGTCTCTGGCGTCGGAAGGCTGACAGTCGATCGGATCGGCAGGATCTGGTTCACCGATCCGACCGGAAACAAGATCGGAAGCGTTGAGGATATCGGCCCGTGAATCGCCTGTCAAAACGCCCGTCGCATGCGTCTCAGTCCCTTGGATTGGGACGTTTTTTGTTGATTTTCTTTTGTACCCTCAATCCCGTCATCACGACGGCCGCGACGGACCGGCTCGTGCTGATCTCGCCGCATCCGGACGGCGTGCAGAACGAATTCGAGGCGGCCTTCAGGTCGCACTATACCACGCTGACCGGACGGGAGATCGTCCTGGAATGGCTGGATGTCGGTGGCGGCACCAGTTCGATTCTGAGATACATCAAGTCGGAGTTCAGCCGCGCCCCGGCGGGCGTCGGAATCGACGTCTTTTTCGGCGGCGGCATGGATCCGTTTATGGAGCTTGCCGACATGGGCTTGTTCTCGGCCCATCGACTCTCGGATGAGTTATTGGATCGTTTGCCTCGAAAAATCGGCGGCGTGCCGCTTTACGATCCCGATTACCGCTGGTTCGGCGCCACCCTGGCGGGTTTCGGTATTGTCTACAATCGTGCGGTGCTCGAGCTTCTGGGTCTGCCGCTTCCGCGGACCTGGGCAGATCTCGGGGATCCTCGATTGTTTTCGTGGGTCGGGTCGGGCGATCCGCGGAGCAGTGGAAGCGTACACATGGCATATGAGTTGATCCTGCAGGCATACGGTTGGGAACGGGGATGGGAGGTCATTACGACACTGGGGGCCAATGTCCGAAACTTCGCTTCGGGCGGCGCCCAGGCGCCCAAGGATGTCGCCGCCGGCGAAGTAGCCTACGGCCTGTCCATCGACTTCTATGCCTGGGCCCAGGTCAGCCAGGTGGGAGCGGACAATATCGGGTTCACGATGCCCGACAATCTGACCATCGTCAATCCCGACGGGGTGGCGATCCTCAAAGGTGCGCCGAACCTGCATGCGGCTCGGAGTTTCGTCGAGTTTGTCATGTCGGATGCGGGACAGAAACTGTGGTTTCTGAAGAAAGGCGCTCCGGGCGGCCCCGTGGAAACAGCGTTGAACCGGTTTACGGTTTTACCCGATCTTTACCGGCGGTATACCGACGAAGCGGCCGTTTCATTGAACCCGTTCGAGTGGACTTCGGATCTCGTCTATGACTCCGAAAAGGCGTCCGCAAGGTGGCGCGTCCTGAACGATCTGATCGGGGCCATGGTGATCGATTCTCACGAACAACTGCAAGACGCGTGGAAATCGGCGATCGGAGAAGGCGTGACTCCGGGGATTGTTCGCGGGCTTTCTGAAGTACCTGTAAGCGAGGAAGCCTGCGTCCGGCTGGGCGCCCGCTGGCGGGACTCGGAACTGCGCAACAAGACCCTGGCGACCTGGACGGAATTCGCCCGAAACAAATACGGCGATGCCCTCCCACCGTTTCGATCGCGTCTTCTGGACTGGGTGACGCTCCTGTTCCCTTTAGCCCTTGCGGTCGCGATGGTACTCCACCTCGCTGATATTTCGCCGAGAACGGTCCTGCGGGGTGCTTCTTTCTCGCGAAAGCGGACGTCGTAAATCCTCCCAATGTCATTCGTTTTTGACGTGAGGGCGATCCATGGTGCGTGTTCGTCTGATGGATGTCACAAAGCGTTTCGGCAGCGTCGTCGCGGTTGAACGCGTCAATCTGGAAATCGAAGAAGGCGAATTCTTCTTCCTGCTGGGGCCATCCGGATGCGGCAAAACCACGCTGTTGAGAACAATCGCCGGATTCTACCGGCCGGAACCCGGCCGCGTGTTTTTTGACGATCGGGACGTAACCGACGTACCGCCCGAAAAGCGCAACACGGGAATGGTCTTTCAGAACTACGCCCTTTGGCCGCATATGACGGTCTGGCAGAACGTGGAGTACGGCCTTTCCATGCGCAACGTCGCGCTGCATGAACGCACTGAACGCATCCTGCGGGCGTTGCAGATGGTCCGGATGGAAGCCTACCGGGACCGGTCCCCGAACCAGTTGTCGGGCGGGCAGCAGCAGCGGGTGGCGCTGGCGCGGGCGCTGGTAATCGAACCCGACGTGGTCTTGCTGGACGAACCGCTCTCCAATCTCGACGCCCGTCTGCGGCTGGAGATGCGAGAGCAGATCCAGGCGCTTCATCGAGGCCTTGGCGTTACCATGATTTACGTGACGCACGATCAGAAAGAGGCGCTTGCGATGGCCGACCGCGTCGCCGTGATGAACGCCGGGCGCGTGGTGCAGTCGGGGGCGCCAAGGACGTTGTATTCACAGCCGGCCAACCGGTTTGTCGCGGATTTCATCGGCGAAATCAATCTGATTTCGGGGCGGGTCGTTCGGTTGGGCGAGAAAATCGGGGTGGAGACGCCTGTCGGGATTCTGTATGGCCGGCCGGGCTACGACGGCATCCGGAAAGACGACCGCGTGTTATGCGCCATCCGCCCGGAAGCCATGGACTTCCTTGAAGGGCGACCGGACGAGGCAGACCACGTCGTCACCGGAACGATCCGGAACACGGTCTATCTGGGCGAGACGGAACAGTATGTTCTGGACCTGCCCGACGGGACACGGGTGAAACTGGTCGACGGCCATCCGCTGGTTCAGAAAGCGTTTCCTGACGATCGTGTAAGCATCCGTTTCGCCCACGACGCGATTACAATTCTGAAGGACGACGGTGAAGACAGCGCTACTTGATCGATACGACCTGAACGGCCCCAGAATCCTGTTTCTGGCGGGCATGTTTGCCTTTTTCGTCTGCTTTCTGTTCTATCCGCTGTGGTATGCAGTTGTTCGAGCCCTGTGGGTGGACGGAAAAATCTCGCTCGTTTTTTTCGAGCTGATGGCAGGCAATCCCGTCTATCGTGAGATGATCCTGAACAGTTTCCGCCTGGGCATGTTCACCACAGTTGCAACGACACTCCTGACCCTGCCTGTCGCATTCCTGCTGGTACGGTACGACTTCAGGGGGAAAAATGTCCTCAACGGTCTGATCCTGGTGCCCATGGTCCTCCCGCCGTTCGTCGGCGCGATCGGGATGAAGCAGATGTTCGCCCGATTCGGATCCATCAATCTGTTGTTGCTCGAATTGGGAATCGTCGACCAGCCCGTCGATTGGTTCGGGGGAGGCTTCGCGGGTGTGGTCATTCTGCAGGTGTTGCACCTCTATCCCATTATGTTCCTGAACGTGGCCGCGGCGCTCGCGAATATCGACCCCAGCCTCGAGGAGGCCGCCCGCAATATGGGCGCACGCGGTTTCAGGCTGTTTCGAACCGTCACGTTTCCGCTGATGTTGCCGGGATATTTCGCCGGCGCGATCATTGTCTTCATCTGGGCGTTTACGGACCTGGGAACACCGCTGATTTTCAACTACCGTCAGGTGGTCATGGTTGAGATTTTCAATGCAATATCGGATATCAACGAAAACCCCATGGCGTACGCGCTTGTGGTTTTCCTGCTATTGCTGACCGTTCTGTTTTTCTGCCTTTCCAAACTCCTGCTGGGCGGAAAGCGGTACGAAATGGTGGCGCGTGGACACGTCGGATCCGCGAGCCGCCGGGCATCGACCAGGATGACCGCGTTCATCTATGCACTGATGATTTCGTTGACGGCCATTGCGCTGATCCCTCACCTGAGTGTTTTGCTGACTTCGATCTCCGAACGCTGGTTCATGTCGATCTGGCCCCAGGAGATTACCGGCAAATACTACCCGCTGGTATATCGGCATCCGATCGCCGGCCCCAGCGTCACAATGAGCCTGATGTTGAGTACGCTCAGCACGGTCTGCGACGTGGTACTCGGGATTGCCATTGCCTGGCTGCTTTCCCGGACCCGTATCCCCGGAAGGGGCGCGCTGGATACGGTAGCGATGCTGCCCCTGGCCCTGCCGGGCCCGGTGCTGGCCTTCGGATATCTGGCAGGGTTTTCCGGAACCTTTCTGGATGCAAGACACAATCCCGTGCCGTTGCTTGTCATCGCATACGCGGTGAGACGGCTGCCGTATATGGTCAGATCGGCCTATGCCGGATTCCAGCAAACAAGCGTCGCCCTCGAGGAGGCCGCCCGGAACGTGGGCGCCTCACCCCTGCGGACGACATTGCAGATAACCTTCCCGCTGATTCTGGCGAATCTGGTCGCCGGGTCCATTCTCTGTTTTTCTTTCGCCATGCTGGAGGTCAGCGACAGTCTGATCCTTGCATTGAAGGCGCAATATTACCCGATCACCAAAGCAATCTACGCTCTGATGGGCAGAATTGCGGATGGACCGTATATTGCCAGCGCAATGGGCATGCTGGGAATGCTGCTTCTCATGTTCAGCCTCTTTCTGGCCGGACGGTTCCTGGGCCGGCGCATGGGAGAGTTGTTCCGTGCGTAGTTAACGGAGAACGGTTGAAATGGTCTATGTCGTCGCGGCTGTCCTGTTGATATTCGTGATTGTCTTCCGCCTGACGCGCGCACGGGACGTGCGAAAGAATGCCGATTCCGAGGGAGACGAAGCGCTGGCGTCCGAGATGGCGGACCTCGTCGTGGCGGACCGGGGTGAATTCCTGCCGACTGCACGGCATCCGGTGTTGAGCGGCGTGCTCCGTGAACTGCTGGGTCGTCTGGGTATAGAAGCTGAGCAGATACTGATCGGAAGAGGGTTTACGCCTGCCGCGGATCCGGTACGCACGGAAAGAAAAGCGTCCGGGAAATTGCGGGTATTCGATCCGGCCGAAAATATGATGCAAGTTGTCGAGCAGGCCTTTCTGGTGGGCATTCAGGTAGCGCGCGGGGACGACGACTATGCCGGCGTGGGCGACGATACCCTCGACCTGGAGGCCCTGGCGCGTAAGGCCGAAGCCATTGAAATGGATCTGTTCGGAGAGGGGAAGCGCGAACGCTACGTGTTTTACGGAAAGGCAGCGCTGGTGCTGCAGGATATGCTCCAGGACGAAAGAGAGGCCGCTCGCAGGGAAATCCTTCGGGGGCTGCTGGAGATGGTCGACGGCCAGATCGACGCCTTTCAGGCGGAACTCGACCGATCGATGGCGGATGTCCCGGAGCCGGATACGTTGAGGTGGGGAGACAGGAGAGACCGGCAGTTATATTACTTCAAGATGGGCGTCACCAATTCGCTCAGACGCAGTGGACAGCTGGATAGCCTGGGCCATCTCTACAGGTACAGAGGGGTCAACTACGATGTCGAAGAAGCATACGATCTGGCTGCCCAGGAATGTCCGCAGCTCATCGCGGCTGACGTGATCGGGATCGACGGATTGCTTCGGATGGAGTCAGGCGAGATCAGAGCGCTGGCCAGGCAGGCATTGCCGGAAGGCGGGAGGCGTTAGCGTTCCGATCGGGTGGAAAAATACGAAGCCGCCGCGCTGCGCGGCGGCTTTCCTGTCTTATCGGCGACTTCGGGACTTCTCGAAATAGGGGCGGACGCGTTCGATGACTTCCTCGTCCAGTTTACATTCCGAGACGATCCGCGTGAACTTTTCTTCCGGTATGCCTAGTTCCTCCAGGAACTTCCTGTCGGCGGGTCAGGGGTAGACGTAGTCGCCGATATTGTTCCTCAGCATGGCCCGGGCTTTGTCCGTTATCCGCGGCAGCCAGGGGATACCGCCCATGGCGAGCGTTCGGCCGCGGGGGCGGAATTCGATAGACTCGTGCATCGTATCCATGCGGTCGACTCCTTTCGGAATAGGGTTGGATACCTGAAAAATACGTACGTTGGCGTACCAAAGCAAATGGAACTTTCGGATTGAGGCCTACTCGCCGCGTACCACCCTCTGGTACACGGATAATGAAGTCCCGCCGTAGTTCTTCCGCACCCGCAGCGCAAGGGCACCTGCGGCAACGGGCAACTCCAGGTCTGCGAAGTGTTGTATGAGGACGTGGCCCGACGGAGCAACGAGGGTCGAACCGCTCAGGCGGGCAAGGATGGCGGGGGCGAACGGAACCCCGTCCATTTGCAGGCGGTACGGCGGGTCCAGGTAAATCACGTCAAAGTGCCGCTTTTCCGACTCCAGGAGCGGCAGAAGTGTCTCCGCCGGCCGATCCAGCAGTCGGACCTGTCGTTCGACATCCCAGTCTTTCAGAAGTCTTGAAAGAAAGCGGCGCCGGCGACGATCCGGTTCGTTCAGAAGCACCCGGGCGCCGCGGCTGTACGCCTCCAGCCCGATCTGCCCGGAACAGGAAAAGAGATCGAGAAAATGAAGCCGGTCGAGCCGGGCGCCCAGGACGGTAAACGCGGCCTCTTTGACCCTTGCCGGCGTTACGCGGGCATTCCCGTATTTCCCGACGATGAAGGGGATGGTCCGGCCTTTGAGTTTTCCCGTGATTATGCGCATGGGCGAAACAGACTTAAAACCCCTCCAGCCTGCTCAGGTCCGCAACGCCTTCGGCGAGAGAGGCGATACGCTGCACCAGCGCCAGGCGCGCCGCCCGCAGGACTGGATCTTCATCCATCACCATGACTTCATCGAAGAAGGTGTTGATGGGTCCGCGCATTTCGGCAAGCACGCTATCCAGCGTGTCGATCCCGGCATCGCAGCCATCCATCACGTTGCGGGCGTCCCGCCACTTTTCGAGAAGGCTGCGGGAAGCAGGGGCCGGATCTGCGTCAGTATTCAATGGATGGATTTCATCCAGGTCGCGGACAATGCGTCTGCAGCGCGCGTACGCATGAAGCGTTTCCGTCCAATTGTCCGAACGGACCATTCGATCGAGGCCTTCCACGATGTTGCGAAGGCCGAAGGGATCGTCGCATCCGCCGCCAAGGGCCGCTTCGACCACGTCGTGGCGAAAGCCCTCCTCTTTCAGCTGTACGCCAAGGCGGCGCAGGATGAACGTATATGCGTCGTTCAATCGATCTGCATCGATCCGGACAGGCAGGCCCGACGCCGCGGCCTCCAGGCCCTTTTTGAGGGAGAAGTGGCGGCGTTTCCCGATGAGCAGTGCGAGGAGACCCAGCGCGTCGCGGCGCAGTCCATAGGGATCGGCGGTGGACCGGGGCTTGATGCCGGCACAGAACAGGCCGGCCAGACTGTCCAGCCGGTCGGCGACGGAAACCGCAAATCCGGATTCGCCTGCAGGCAGCATATCCCCGGGAAACCGGGGAAGATAGTGTTCCTGAATGGCCAGGGCCACTTCGTCTGTCTCTTTGGATAACAGGGCATAGTAGCGCCCCATCACACCCTGAAGGGACGTCATCTCCACAACCATTCCGGTGGCCAGATCGGCTTTGCACAGCCGGGCCGCCCGCTCTGCCGTGCTCGTGCCACCGTCCGTCAGCCCCAGTTCCGGTGCAACCACGGAAACAAGCTGCTCGATTCGCGCACTCTTGTCCCTGACGGATCCGAGGTCGTCCTGGTAGGTAAGCGTGTCCAGCCGCGGCAGGTAATCTTCCAGGGGTTTTCGGCCGTCTTCCCTGTAGAAGAAGGCGGCGTCCGCAAATCTGGCGCGAACGACATTCTCGTTCCCGCGAACGACGGGGCCCGTATCCTCCGGCTTGCCGTTGGATACGGCGACGAACCGGGGTAGCAGTCGGCCGGTCTCCGGGTGCACGATGGGGAAGTAGCGCTGGTATGTCCTGAGTACGGTGACCAAGACCTCCTGCGGCAGTTCAAGGTGGGTTTCATCGAAACCGCCGCAAAGCGCAAACGGCGCCTCGACCAGGTCGGTGACTTCGTCGAGCAGATCCGGATCTTCCCGCACACTGCCGCCTGCCGTCCGCGCCTCTTCGAGGACCTGCTTCCAGATGGTTTTTCTTCGCCGGTCCCGGTCGACGATCAGGCCGTGTTCTTGCATTTGCGGCTGATAGGTCTCAGCGGATTCCACCCGGATTGGCGGATCGCCCGCTGGCCTGAGGCCGCGGCTGGCACGCCCACTCCGGATCCGGGCGAAGGAAAACGGGATCATCCGGTTTCCAAACAGGGCGACAATCCAGCGCAGAGGCCGGGGATAGGCGATGCCGTCGGAGTCCCAACGCATTGTTTTCGGAAAGTTCAGGCCGGCAATCAGCCCGGGAAGAACATCCGACAGGATTTCCTGTGTCTCGCGTCCGGGCTCGTGACGCCGGGCATAGACGTATTCAACGCCCTTGTCGTCCGGCCTGTGTTCCACCGATCCTGGAGAGACGGCCTGGCCGCGGCAGAATCCCGCGAGGGCGCGTGTGGGGTTTCCTTCGTCGTCGTAAGCGGCCTTCACGGCCGGTCCGCGTACTTCGCGTCTGCGGTCCGGCTGCCGGCCAACGAGATTCCTGACGATGGCCACGAGCCGTCTGGGCGTACCGGTTATTTCGACGTCGTCATATTCCAGCCTCTGCTCCTGAAGAAGCCTGGGCAGTGACGCTTTGAGCTGTTCGATCCCCGACCGTACGTCCTGAGGCGGGAGTTCCTCGGATCCGATCTCCAGAAGCAGTTCGGCGCGCTCCAGCGGTTCAGCGCCCGGTCCCGAATCCGGTGCAGTTGCGGCTCTGGTCTTCCTTTTGAGGGGGTGCCCGGTCGCTTCGCGCTGCCGGGCGAATCCTTCGGCCACCTGTGTGGCGAGGTTGCGGATCTGCGCGAAATACCGCGCACGCTCGGTAACGCCAACGGCTCCGCGGGTGTCCAGCAGGTTGAAGGTATGAGAGCACCGCAACACGTAGTCATGGGCGGGAATGACGAGACCGCGGTCTATGGCGGCGGCGGCTTCGTCATGGAAGAGGTTGAACATGGTATGCAGGCGTTCCACGTTTGCGGCGTGAAACTCGTAGGTGCAGTACTCCACTTCCTGCTGTCTGAGAATGTCGCCGTAGGAGACCTGATCGTTCCATTGAAGCTGCCAGACTTCGCGTACATCCTGCACGTACATGGCGATACGTTCCATGCCGTACGTGATTTCGACGGGCACCGGGTCCAGGGACAGACCTCCGGCCTGCTGGAAATAGGTGAACTGGGTGATTTCCAGGCCGTCGAGCCAGACCTCCCACCCCAGGCCCCACGCGCCCAGTGCGGGCTGTTCCCAGTTGTCTTCCACAAAACGGATGTCGTGCTGCCGCCGGTCCAGACCCAATGCATCCAGGCTATCCAGATAAAGTTCCTGGGGGTTGCCCGGCTCGGGTTTGAGAATGACCTGGTACTGCGTGTGCATCTGCATCCGGTTCGGATTCTCGCCGAATCTTCCGTCGTCCGGGCGGAAGCTGGGTTCAACGTAGGCCACGTTCCAGGACTCCGGACCGAGCACTCGAAGAACCGTGGCGGGGTTCATCGTCCCGGCGCCCACCTTCTCATTATGAGGTTGCCAGATGACGCATCCCCGGTCCGCCCAGTACCGTTCGAGGCGAAGAATGAGCTCCTGGAAAGTTGGTGTGGAATTCACGAATGCCATCCTTTCGCTGATTCCGTCTGACGGCATGCGGATGCCGCCGGCGCAGTCACCGTAAGCGCGTCCCGGGACCGTCCCCGAAACCCGGGTATGGTGCGGCGCTAACCCGCATCGGACAGCCTCTTGAGGGGCGTCCGGGAAACTCTGGATTTCACTGTTTTCTGGATCTGCCTGATGGCCCGTTCCACGGTTCGGACCTTCTTCCTGCTGTCGTGGACGGCGACCGTCAGGTCCATACGACGGGTCTCGCCGGCTTCCAGTATGGCCACACGGCCATGTTTGCGCTCGAATGGTTTCGGATTGGGGTAGTTCGTCGCCGGTTCCAGACCGGTGACGTATCCGTCTTCGGTCGCGGCCGTGTTTTTCCAGAGCGTAAAGCAGGGCAGTTGCTTGAGCGAGCAGTGCAGGCTGGACCCCAGGTCTCCCCTGGCATTCTTGAGCAGCACGACCGTCTGACCGCTGCCCCGTTTTCCTGCCAATTCGTAAAAATAGACCTGTTCGACGAAACCGGATTCCGGCGCGCCGAACTTGCCGTGCGCGGAAGCATCTTTCTGCGCCCGGGCGTCTCTTGGCGATACGGACCTTGCCGGGGCCACGAGAGCGCTGCCCTCTTCCAGCAATGGGGGGCCGTAGTTGCAGTGGTACAGCATCTGCATTTCGGCGGGCCTGTTGTTGAGGTTGGTTATCCGGTCTGAAATCGTGAGACTGTTTGCGCCCGGGACCGTGGATATACGGGTCGTCAACCGCAGCGCCGGACCGAACATCATCGCTTCATCGACAACGCCCGTAACCGTGATGCGATGCGGCGGGGCAAGGTCGACGCGCACCTCCACGAAGCGCGCGGGGATGTTTGCTATCTTTCCGTGCAGCGGGAGAAATACCGAGGCTTCATTTCCGCTATTGTCGATGACCACGTCGTTCGTGGGCGCGCCGTTGCTTTCCAGGCCGCAGCGAACGATCCATTCGTTGAAGCCCTTCAGCCAGCCGAGTCCGCCCCGATCGTTGGCGTCTACATGCGCGGGATGGACCAGTTCGCGGACCGGCGATTCCCATCCGATCGGGATGCCCCGGTAGACACCCTTCCAGATTCCCATACCGCGGGTCGGCACAATAGAGAATGAGAAAGCGCCATTGTCCACTTCAATAAGGTCGACGCCCGCCTGAAGCCCCCCCTGAAGGGTTTTCTTCCTCACGCTCCACGCGGAACCGGTCCCGATGGACAGGGCATCCTCATCCACGGACCAGGATTCGGTCCAGAGCGCCCGTTCCACGTCGGTCAGCACGTGACGAAACATGCCGTCCATCTGGAACTCCTTGTATAATAGGAGGTTGTCGTGCAAATTTCGCTTCTGAACCAGAAGACGAAATATACTGTACACGTGCCGGTGTGTCAATGGAAGAAGGCCCGCGATTCGAATCCCGGAACCGACGCGCGGACTCTTTCGTCCGGCACACGATTGGATCCGCGCTGCGGGCCGCTGAACGGCGACGCCGAAGCCCGCGTTTCGGATTTCCATCGATTTCCTTGTCCACTTGACAATCCGCACGCCGGTCTTTAGTATGGTGGGACCGTGCGTTTCCATGTCACCGGGAAAGGAGACGACGTGAAGGCCTGGAAGTCGGTTTTTTTCTGTGGGATCGGAGGAAGCGGGATGAGCGCGCTGGCGCAGGTACTCCGGCACCAGGGTCACACGGTTCGCGGATCCGACCGCAGCCGGGATCGCGGCCAGAACCGAAAGCTCTTCGAGCAGCTCCGGGCGCAGGGCATCGCGTTGTTTCCCCAGGATGGCTCGGGCGTGGATAGAGCCGTGGACGAACTGATCGTGTCGGCGGCTGTGGAGGAACACGTCCCCGACGTGCGCGCCGCGCTGCGCCTCCGGATCCCCGTTCGAAAGCGCGCGGAGGTACTCGCGGATCTGTTCAACCGGGCGGAAGGGGTCGCCGTCGGAGGCACGAGCGGAAAAACGACCGTTGCAGGCATGATCGGCCACGTTCTGAAGCAGGTGGGCCGGAATCCTACTGTTATTCTCGGGGGCTCCCCCCTTGGTGAGTCGCCGTCGCCGACCGGGAACGCCACCTGCGGCGATCCGTGCCTGCAGGTGATCGAGGCGGACGAAAGCGACGGCACGATTGTCCTGTACGAGCCTTCCATTGCGGTTCTGACCAACATTTCTCACGATCACAAGCCGCTTCCGGAATTGTGCGAGATGTTTCGTGGATTCGTGCGGAAAGCCCGCCGGACGGCCGTCTTCAACATGGACTGCGAGTCATCCATGGCATTGGGCCTGGGCGGCATCGGCTTTGGCGTGGAAAACCGGCGCGCGCAGGTCTGCGCGGAACGGGTCCGGCCACTGCCCGACGGCGTGGCGTTCGAAGTCGATAAAGTCGTGTTTCGCCTGATGGTGCCAGGCAGGCATAATGTCTCGAATGCCGCCGCGGCCGTAGCCGCCTGCAGCGCATTGGGCGTCCCCGTCCCGCATTCGGCCGAGGCGCTGGCGACTTTTGCCGGCATCAGGCGGCGCCTGCAGGTACTTGGCACGGCCGGCGGCGTGACGGTGATCGATGATTTCGCACACAATCCCGACAAGATTGCGGCCACGCTCTCCACGCTCAAGGAACAGCCCGGGCGTTTGCTGGTGATGTTCCAGCCAACCGGATTCGCGCCGACGCGGTTTCTCAGAGAAGGGCTGATCGCCGCATTCTCGGACGGGCTCGAGAGGCGGGATGTGCTGGCGATGCCCGAAATTTTCTACGCGGGCGGAACAGCGGTGCGCGATATTTCTTCCCGTGACCTGATCGAGGCGATTTCAGACCGGGGTATTCAGGCGGCGTTTTTCACTGAGCGCGAAGACGTCGCACGCTGGTTCATGAAAGAAGCGCGGCCCGGCGACCGCGTGGTAATCATGGGGGCGCGCGACGATACGCTAACGGATTTTGCTACCGGGATATTGACGTCGTTCGCGCCCTGAGAAGCCGGCGCGGGCCGGCCTCCTTCACCGTCGTGCGATCTGCAGACGGGAGGGTCCATTGGTGGTTCCGCCCTATATTCGACCCGGCGATCTGATTGGAATCGTATCGCCATCGGGATCGTTCGAACGGGAACGACTGCGCCCGGGTCTGGCGTACCTGCGTGAACGAGGGTATCGTGTGCGTGTCGGCTCCGCCGTCTACGATCGGGACAGATACCTGGCGGGCCGCGACCCCGCCAGGGCGAAGGACTTGAACGCCATGTTCGTCGACCCCGAGATCCAGGGAGTGTTTGTATCCCGCGGCGGTTTCGGCGCCGCGCGGATACTGGGATCTGTAGACTACGAGGCGATCAGGAGATTTCCGAAGCCGCTGGTGGGGTTCAGCGATACGACCGCGCTGCAGCTGGCAATCTTCAGCCGCACCGGAATGGTGAGTTATACCGGAGTGACGCTGTGCGGAGACATATCCGAGTCGGGAATTCCGGAAGCAACCGGAACTTCGCTGTGGAACGCGCTCACGGCCGGGCGCTTCGACGCGATCGCCGGTGTCGAGCCGCTTCGGGGGCAGACGGCGAAAGGAACGTTGCTGGGCGGGTGTCTGTCGGTCGTCGCCTCGCTCGCGGGTACCGGATTTCTGCCGAGTACCGATGGAGCTCTGCTCTTTCTGGAAGACGTGAACGAGGCCCCCTACCGTGTAGACCGCACGCTGACGCAACTCCGAATGGCGGGGGTGTTCGATCGCGCGGCCGGTGTGGTATTCGGGCAGTTCGAAGGCTGCGAACCGGAACGGGACGACGAGGGCACCGTGAAAGACGTCCTGCGGCATTTTTCAAATTCGATTGCCGCTCCGGTCTTCTGCGGACTCCCGTACGGGCACGGACCCGGACGGCGCGTTCTGCCAATCGGACTCCCCGCAGTCGTGGATGGAAACCGGGGAACACTGCAAGTCGAGAACAACGCTTTGCGACCCGCCTCGCCTCGTGACATGGGATGTCGAAAATGACGCGAATCCCTTACTTGCGTACGCTGATCGCTGTGTGCCTGACCGGATCGATTGTGTCCTGCGCGGCGGTGGGCCGGTTCAATATATTGAGTACAGAACAGGAAGTCGAGATCGGCCGGCAGGCGGCACAGGAGATCGAGCGCGACCTGAGGCTCTACCACGACCGCGTCGTGAACGCGTACATTCACGAGCTCGGCCGGATGCTGGCGCGGCATTCCGGCCGCACGGACCTGACCTACTATTTCAAGGTCGTGGATACGGATGAGGTAAATGCATTCGCGCTTCCCGGCGGCTGGCTGTACGTGAACCGGGGCCTGATTACAACCGCGGAGAACGAGTCGGAACTGGCAGGGGTAATCGGCCACGAAATCGGCCACGTGGATGGAAAACACGGCGCACAGGCAATCAGCAGGCAGTTCGGCGCCGCGTTCGTAATCGACGCGACCCTGGGCGGAGAGGACGCGTCAGTGAAGCGTCGCGTGCTGAAACAGGTCGCCGCTGTTTCTACGGGCGTTGGACAATTGAGATACGGACGCGACGCGGAGCGGGAGGCGGACCGGTTCGCGGTCGCCGCGACCTACGCGGCGGGAATCGATCCGGAGGGTACAGCCACGTTTTTCGAAAAGCTGATGGCGATGCAGGAGAAGGAGCCCGGGATGTTGCAGGTGCTTTTTTCCACCCATCCACCCAGCAGTGAGCGGGTTGAGAACGTCCGGGCGCAGATCGGAGGCCTGCCCGCTAAAGCGGGTCTGGCCAGGGATTCTCACCGGTTTCAGGCAATCAAGAAGAGAATTCTGGAGCGCGAGCGGTCGCACCGGGGAGACAAACCGGGAGGAAAAGGCCGGTGGCGGCGCCGCTGAGAGAACAGGAGGGTCTGTGCTTCAGTGCGATTGCCTGAGCGCGTCCAGACATTGAAAGTACGCCGGAAAGGACTTTTCGACGCAGCCGGGGTCCCGAATCGCGATACCCGGCGCTTTCAGACCGATCAACGCCATGCTCATGGCCATGCGGTGGTCGTCGTACGTGTCGAGTGCGGCCGGGCGGATGCGCTCGGCGGGATAGACCGTCAGCGAGTCGGACCGGGAGATTGCGCGAACCCCCAGTCTTGTCAGTTCAGCCGTGACGGCTGCGATGCGGTCGGTCTCCTTGATGCGCAGGTTGGCGATGTTGCGCACGGTTACAGGCCCGGAGGCGAAGGGAGCCAGCGCGCAAAGGGTCTGAACCACGTCGGGCATCGCGTTCATGTCGACGTCGATGCCGGAAAGCCGCTCGGGGCCGTGGACTTCGACGCCGTCCTGACGGCTGCTGACCGTGCAGCCCATACGACCCAGAACGTCCACGAATCCCAGGTCACCCTGTGCGGACTGAGAGGAAAGGTTGCGGACCCTGATCCGGCCGCCTGTCAGCGCAGCCGCGGCGAAGAAATAGGACGCGTTGGAGGCGTCCGGTTCGATGGCGTATTCAGCGGCTTCGTATCGCTGTCCCGCTTCCACGTGAAAGACGTTTTCGTGTTCCGCGACGACGCTGACGCCGAAGTCCCCCATGATGCGAACGGTCATGTCGATGTAGGGCCTGGATACGAGGTTCCCGGTAACTCGGATCTCAACGTCCTTCCGCGCATACGGCGCGACCATGAGAAGGGCGGAAAGATACTGGCTGCTCCGGTCTCCCGGCATCCGTGTGCACCCGCCCTCGAGGCCTGAACCTTCGACGACCACCGGAGGACATCCGTTGCCCGAGAGGCTCCGCGCGTGTACCCCGAGGGGACGGAGACCGTCGATCAGGTCCTGGATGGGCCGCTCTCTCATGCGAGACCCGCCGTCAAGCGTATAGGTGCCGCTACCCAGTGCGAGGCAGGCCGTGAGAAAACGTATGGTGGTTCCGGAGTTTCCAACGAAGAGTGTCGCGTTCGAGGCGGGAATGCGTCCGTCAGTGCCCTCGACAATGAATGTGTCGTCGGCTTCGACCCGGACGTCGACGCCGAGGGCGGACAGCGCGTCGCCCATATACCTGGTGTCGTCGCTCTTCAGGGCGCCCGAAAGGCGGCTCCGCCCATTGGCCAGCGCCGCGATTAACAGCGCCCGGTTGGTGTAGGACTTGGAGCCGGGGACCGTCACGTCTGCGTCGACTGGACGGAGGAGCGGTTGGATTTCAAGGGTATCGGACATAGATAGCTGGCGCCTCTATCCGCGGCGGTCGTCGTCGCGTCCACTCCCGGAATCCGGATAAAATAACCCAAACGCGCCAGGAGTTCAACGGAAAACGCTTTTTCTGCGTGTCCGCTCCCTCCGGGCTGCAGGCCGTCTGGTGTCCTGTCAATCTGCTGCTTGACTTTTGGTCGGGCCGGAAGTAAGATAGTTCCGTTGCCGGAAAATCCGTGCCGGCCGCGTCAACGACGCCCGCGCGATCCTGATTTCCGGTATCCCCCGGATGTTCTCCGCTTTCCCCAGGCGGCGCATTTCTTTCCTTGTCAAGCCTCTTTCGAACAACCCATTCGGAGCGTCCCTCCATGGCCGAATTCGTGCACCTCCATAGCCACAGCATGTACAGCCTTCTGGACGGCGCCTGCAAGATTGACAGTCTCGCCGCAAGGACCGCCGAATACGGGATGCCCGCTGCGGCCATTACCGACCACGGCAATCTCTTCGGCGCCGTGGACTTCTATCGCGCCATGAAAGCGGTGGACGTGAAGCCGATTATCGGATGCGAGGTCTATTGCGCGATCGAAAGCAGGTTGGAGAAAAAACCTGCACGGGGCGTCCCCAGCGGTTCGAACCACCTGGTGCTGCTGGCGAAGAACGCGCGCGGGTATGCCAACCTCGTCAAGCTGGTCTCCGCCGGTTACATGGAAGGGTTCTACTATCATCCGAGGATCGACAAGGACCTGTTGAGGGAACACTCGGAGGGCCTGGTCTGCCTCTCCGGATGCGTGAGCGGCGAGGTGCCTCATCTGATCGAGCGTGAAGGCGTACCTGCCGCCATGGCCGCGGTGGAAGAATACCTGGACATCTTCGGCGAAGATTACTACCTGGAGATTCAGCGGCACGGCATCGACAGGGAGCCCCGTATAAACGAAGGGCTGATCCGGATTCACTCGGAAATGGGGGTTCCGCTGGTGGCGACGAACGACTCCCACTTTCTGGGAGCCGACGATCATGAGGCCCACGCCGTACTCGTGGCGCTGCAGACCGGCAAGACGCTGAAGGACCCCGGAAGGATGTGTTATCCGACAAACGTCTATTTCAAGACAGCGGACGAGATGCACTCCCTGTTTTCCGACCTGCCGCATGCGATCGAACGGACGCTCGAGATCGCGGAGAAGTGCAATGTGGAATTCGCGTTCGGGAATTACCTCGCACCGGAATTCCCGCTGCCCGCGGAATTCCCCACGGCGGATGAATACCTCAAACATCTGGCTCGGCAGGGCCTGCACAGGCGGTTCGATTCCGTGCCGCAGGAGTTCCGGAACCGCCTGGAATTCGAACTGGACCTGATCGTGGAAATGGGCCTGGCCGGATACTTCCTGATCGTATGGGACTATGTCAAATACGCGAAGGAACACGGAATCTCGGTGGGGCCCGGGCGGGGTTCCTGCGCCGGTAGCCTCGTGGCGTATTCACTGCGCATAACCGACCTGGATCCGATGAAATACAACCTGCTGTTCGAACGGTTCCTGAACCCGAAGCGCCTGAGTCTGCCGGACATCGATATCGATTTCTCCGACAAGAAACGCGACCAGGTGATCAGGTACGTGTCCGAAAAATACGGCGAGAACAACGTCTGCCAGATTATCACATTCGGCACATTGAAGGCGAAGGCGGCAATCCGCGACGTGGGCCGCGTTCACGACATGCCGTTTGGCGAGGTCGATCGTATCGCCAAGCTGGTTCCCAACGATTTGAAAATGACACTGGACAAGGCGATAGAACAGGTGCCGGAGCTGAAGGAAATGGCCGACGGCGGCGGCGGCGAAGCGCAGTTGATCCGGCACGCGCGGGCGCTGGAGGGACTGGCGCGGCACGCTTCCGTACACGCGGCGGCGGTAATTATCGCACCAGACGATCTGACGAATTTCGTGCCGCTTTACAAGTCCCCCAGGGACGGAAAGGTGACCACCCAGTTCGACGGACCAACCTGCGAGGATATCGGCCTTCTGAAGATGGATTTTCTGGGCCTGAAAGAGCTTTCGCTTGCCGACGAGACCGTGGACCTGATCCGGACGAAAGAGCCGCAATTCGACCTTACGAGAATTCCTGAAGACGACAGAAAGACCCTGGACCTGTTCGGTCGCGGCGATACCGTGGGCGTGTTTCAGTTCGAAAGCCCGGGAATGCGGGAATACCTCGTGCAGCTGAGGCCCGACTGTATCGATGACATCATCGCCATGAACGCGCTCTATCGCCCCGGGCCGATGCAACATATTCCGAACTTCATCGCGCGCAAGCACGGGCAGCAGGAGGTGGCCTACGACCATCCGAAGCTGGAACCCATCCTGAAAGAAACCTATGGCATCATGGTCTACCAGGAACAGGTGATGCAGAGCGTGCAGGTCCTGGCCGGGTTCAGTCTCGGGCAGGCCGATATCCTGCGCGATGCGATGGGCAAGAAGAAACCCGAGGAGATGGCGCGACAGAAAGACGCGTTTGTCGGGGGGTGCGATTCGAACGGGGTGGACGGGAAACTGGCGCAGAAGATCTTCGCCAATATCGAAGTGTTCGCCGGGTACGCCTTTCCCAAAGCACACGCCGCGGCATATGCGATTGTGGCGTACCGGAACGCCTACCTCAAGGCGAACTATCCTCAGGAATACATGGCTGCCAGCCTGAACGGAGAGATTGGCAACATCGAACGAATGGTGGTCGTGATTGAAGAGTGCCGGCGGATGAAGCTGGAGGTCCTGCCGCCGGATGTGAACACCTCCCACGTGGACTTTGTTGCTTCAGAAACGGCGATTCGGATGGGGATGGCGGCGGTGCGAAACGTGGGCCGGGGTGCGGTCGAGGCCATTGTGAGCGCGCGGGAAACCGACGGACCGTTTCATTCCCTGTTCGAGTTCTGTGAACGCGTGGACCTGCGCGCGGTAAACCGCCGCGCCATCGAGAGCCTCATATGCGCCGGAGCGATGGATTGTCTTTCAGGGCATCGGGCGCAACTCCTGGAGGGTCTCGACCGGGCTCTGGACGCGGGCCAGTCCGCGCACGCAGCGCGGCAGCGACGGCAGATTTCGCTCTTCGATATGGAAGGCCTCGCGGACCAGACGGCGGTGATCAACAACCATGTGCTTCCCGATCAGCCGGAGTGGACGGAACCCGAGAGGCTTGCTCACGAAAAAGACATGCTTGGATTCTATCTATCCGGGCATCCGCTGGAGAGGTACCGCACGGACCTGGCAACGCTGGGCATCCGTTCGTCACAGGATGCCGGAAAATTGCCTGAAGGCGCGGATGTGAAACTCGGGGGGCTGATTTCCGAAACGAGGTCGCACACCGACCGAACCGGACGGCCGATGGCGTTCGGCACCATTGAGGATCTCGAAGGCGCCATGGATCTGGTGGTGTTTCCCGATGCATTTGAAAAAGTCAAGGCTGCGTTTGTAGCCGACGCGATGGTCGTGGTCCAGGGCAGGCTTTCCGGACGCAATGGTCGCCAGTCGCTGGTCGTAGAGGAGGTTCTGGCGATGGAGCACGCAAGGGAGACGCTTGCGGACACGCTGAACGTAAAACTTCCAGCCGAGATGCTGGACCCGGAGCCGCTGGCGCAGCTGAAAGCGATGCTGGAGGGTCACCGGGGCGCGTGCAGGGTGTTTCTGCACCTTGAACTGGGCAACGGAGAAACAAGGGTCATTCGATCCCGGGCGCTTACCGTGTCGCCGTCGGACGCGCTGTTTTCGGAAATTGGCGCGTTTCTGGGTGAACGCCGCGCCTGGGTATCCCGGAAGTCCTGAACCCGCGAAGGATCACCGTGCCCATGCCGTCCGGCATTTCGGGCAACCTGCTCACATTTTTCGGCGCGGGCGCGCGCCTGTCGAGCGACAACGAAAGAGGCGACCGTTTGGTCGCCTCTTCTCGTGGAAGACAGAAATGTCAGGCACCTTCTATTGATATTCGTGCCTGTAGGCATAGATGTTGAGCAGCAGTCCGGCCAGGATCAGATTGACAACGAGGTGAGAGCCGCCGTAGCTGAAATACGGCAGCGGCAGACCGGTAACCGGCACCACGCCGACGGTCATGCCTATATTGACAAAGACATGAAAGGTCAGCATGGCGGCCAGACCAATGGCGACGAGACTTGAAAAACGGCTCTTGACAAGGCCCGCGATATGGATGGCGCGCCAGATGATCAGGAGAAACATGGCGAGTACGATCGTCGCGCCGGCGAATCCGAACTCCTCGCCGATTACGGAAAATACAAAGTCGGTGTGTTGTTCGGGAAGGAAGGAGAGTTTGGTCTGGGTACCCTGCAGGTATCCTTTGCCATTGAGGCCGCCCGAGCCGATCGCCACCTTGGATTGCATGACCTGGTAGCCCGCGCCCAGTTTGTCCAGGTCCGGATTCAAAAAGGTCAGAATCCGCCGGCGCTGATAGTCGTGCAGCTTGTTCTCCCAGAGAAATGGCGCGCCGACCGCGACCGCGAGATTGACCACGACGATAGCGCCAACCATCAACCGGCCCGGACGGACCAGGAATACAACGCCCGCAATCGTCAGAACCAGGACAACAAGCGCGACGTAGTGGAAGGCGCAGATCACGCTCAGGAATGGGGAAATCAGAAAAAACAGCACGATCGGCCTCATGCCGGCCCAGTAGAACATGGGCAGGAGTACGGAGATGAACACCAGCGCGGTGCCCAGGTCGGGCTGCTTGATTACCAGAACCGCCGGAAGCAGGACCAGAAGAAATGGTGTGACCAGTGAGCGGGGCCGGTCCAGGTCCAGGTTGCGAGTTGAGAGGTACCTTGCCAGGGCAAAAATGGTTGCTATTTTCGCCAGTTCCGACGGCTGCATATAAAACGGGCCCAGATCGAACCAGCGTTGATCCCCAAACAGTAGAACCAGTACCAGCAGACAGATTGAGATGCCATAGAGAATGTACGCAAAGGCATAATAAATCTTGGGCGGGACGAACAGGGTGAGCAGCAGGGCGGCAACGGCAACCGCGCTCCAGATGATCTGCCTTTCGTAGGTCCTGCCGGCCGCGCCGTGTTCCCAGCTGTACGTGGCGCTGTAAATTGCACCAATGCCGAACAGCGTGGCAAGAACAACCGAAAGCAGCAGCGGCAGATCGAGTTCCTTTTTGAAGAAACTGGAGAGGACCACGCGTAGATTCCTGTTTCACTCAATACGGGTAATGCCGGTCTGAACTTATGAATTGCGCGCCGGCTATCTCAAGACGACCGCGGGCGTCGTGCTCCCCGCCGGCGCCGGATCGGAGTCGTTCGCTTCAGGCGATTGTTCGTTGTCGACGCGCGTGGCGACGATCATATCGGTCTTCCGTTCCGGCCGCGTCAGGTCGAAGTACGTTTCCAGAACCCGCCCCGCGATCGGAGCGGCAACCGCGCCGCCATGGCCCGCGTTTTCGACCACAACGGCGACCACGATTTCAGGATGGTGCGCCGGCGCAAGGGCGGTGAACCAGGCGTGATCTTCACCGTGAGGATTCTGTGCCGTACCGGTCTTACCCGCCACCCGTACCCCTTCCACCCTCGCGCGTTTTCCTGTGCCGTGCGGATCCTCGACCACGTCCAGCATGATGCTTCGTATGGTCTTCAGGGTCTGTGCGGAAATCTGAACCGGCGTGAACTCGGGGGCCGTACTCTTCAGGACGCGGGGTCGCGGCAGTTTGCCGACAGCCAGCGCGCTGATGTACCGGGCAATCTGTACGGGGGTCACGGAGGTCTCGCCCTGGCCGATTGTGAGATTCAGCATGTACCCTTCCGCCCAGTGTCCATAACGTGCTTTGTAGTACGAACGGTCGGTGACGAGTCCGGCAGCCTCGCCATCGCCGCCGGCAGCGATGTCGATTCCAGTGGGCTGACCGAATCCGAGCATTCTGGTGTAACGATTCCAGTTGGTAATCCCCACCTTGCGCCCCAACTGGTAAAAGTAGACGTCGCAGGAGCGAATGAGCGCGCCACGCAGCGACAGCCGTCCACACCCTGTGGCCTTGTGGCAGCGGAATACCCTGTCTCCGAACTTCATGCTGCCCGTACAGGGCCGGAATCGCGCTGTTTCCGAGTCGATCAGGCCCGTTTCAAGACCCGCAATCGCCGTAACCATCTTGAAGACCGAGGCAGGGGGGTATTCGCCCTTTGTGCTCCGGTTCAGCAGGGGGTTTGACTTGTCGGCCTGCAGGGCTCGCCATTGGCGCAGGTCGCGGATCGATTGCGGATGGAATCCGGGTTTGCTGACCATGGCGAGGATCTCTCCGTTGTTCGGATTCATCGCCACCAGGCTGCCTCTCAGCGAATCGGCAAACGCAAGTTCCGCAGACTGCTGCAATCGCCAGTCCAGGGTCAGCCGGACGTCGTTACCCTGTAGGGGCATGGTTGTCTTTTCGGGAAAGCTGCCCACCTCTCTGCCGAAGGCATCGACCTCGATGAATTTCATACCTTCCCGGCCCCTCAGAACAGACTCGCACAAGCGCTCAATCCCCCGCTTGCCGATCTGATCGTCCAGACGGTAACCCATCTCCCGCTTACGCTTGTAGGTCTCAGAGTCGATCAATCCGACATATCCGACGATATGTGGCGCAAGAGGGAGGCCGTCGCTGAGGCTGAGATATCCTCTGCGGGCCTCGAACTGTATTTCCACACCCGGCAGATCGTGGCGTTCTTCTTCCACGACGGACACGATGTTGAATCCAACGTCTCGTATCAGTCTTACCGGCTCGTGGAAACGGCGGTTTCGGTCCTCGAGTTTTCGGTTGATGCGCTGTACCGGCAGGCCCGCGACCTGACTGAGCCGGTTGACCACGCGCCCCCGAACCGTCGGATCGGTGTTTCCACGCAGTCGTTGCGGAAGCACGGAAACGGTGTACGAAGGCCGATTGTCTACGAGGACGACACCGTTGCGATCCGTAATCAGGCCCCGGCCGGCTTCGATGGGCACCACCTGCATCGTGTTCTTCTTGGACTGGATGCTGTAGCGTTCGCTGTCTGTAATCTGCAGCCGGAACACGCCGACAAACAGAACGGCGAACAGAACGATCACCACCGACATCATCCATCGTGCCCGGTTCTTCCGAAAGCCGTTATCCATAAAGTCGTCGTGCATCGAGGTAAATCCCTTTGTTGAAGCGAATGGACAATACCAGCGAAATGCCGACTCCAACGACCGCGGTGTATAATGCCGTCCCGATCCCGAACCGGACGATCAATGCCGGAATCGCATCCGGATTCGAGAGAATGTTCGCAAAAACAAAATAGATCAGATCGTGCAGCAGAACCGCCAGGAACAGCAGCAAGGCCTGCACGCGGAAATCTTCGATAGCGACGCCCGATCGGAAATGACCGACGGAGAATCCAACCACGCTGTTTGCAAGCGCGTTGATGCCCATCGTCTCGGGACTGTACACATCCAGCAGGAAGCCGGATGCGAATCCGTACAACGTGCCTTCAATCTGCCCCCCGTTTATGCCCAGGTATACCAGCACGATGATTACAAGATCCGGGCCGACGTCCAGAATTCGGACCGAATGCGCCCAGGAGGTCTGAACCAGCAGCGCCAGGGCGATCAGCACAAGGTCTCGAAGGACTCTCAGGAGCGACAGTTGGGGCGTGGACGAGCCCTCCCTCTTTGTTCTGCCGGTTGACTCAGTCGACCGCCCGGGATCCGGATGGTCGTATGAGTAGCCGGGCACCCACCCGCAAACTGGCGGGTTTCCGGATTCGGTTCCATTTCTTGAGGTCGTTGACCCGGACTCTGAAACTGCGCGCGATGTCCCAGAGCGTATCGCCCGATCGGACGATATAGAATTCGCCGTGTCGCGGGTCCGGAGGATTGGCCAGAGCCACCCGATTCGCTTCCGGCCTCCAGATGACCAGACGGTCGCCTGGCGCAATATGCCTCCTGAGGGTATTCCACGCGCGGATCTGATTCGGCGTGACGCCGTACCGGCGTCCGATTCCCCACAGGGTGTCCCCCTTCTTTACACGATGCGCGACTTTCCGGTGCGTGTCCGGGTCGGGCGACGCCACGCGCGCAGGCGTTCTCGCTGCCCGCGTGGGTCGGCCCTTCGGAAAGATGGGAATCTTCAGCCTTGTGCCCGCGCGAATCCGCCTTGGATTCGATATGTTGTTCGCCGCGAGCACAGCTTTGGTTGAAGTACGGAACCGGCGGGCAATTCCGGAAACGGTATCGCCGTAACGCATCGTGTATTCGACCATTCCAGGTTTCCGTGTGGCAGGAATGCGCGCGTAGTTGGCTCTGAATCTGTCGGCCGCGCCCGCCGGAATTCTGAGATAATAGGGCCTCCGCCTGCCCGGCGGCGTATATCCGGAATAGAGTTCCGGATTCAGGACTCGCAGGCGTGTGTAGGACGTACCCGCGCATTCGGCGGCCACACGAAGGTCGACACACTCCATCACCGGTACCGAGTCGTATTTCTCAGGTGTCCGATACACCACGTCGTCAAACCCGAACCACTCGGGATCTTTGGAGATGATGAGCGCCGCCATGAATCTTGGGACGTGTCTCCGCGTTTCCCTGGGCAAGCCCCTCAGTCTCCAGAAATCGTCCGTTCGCGAACGCTGAATAATGCGTTGGAGACGGCCCTGCCCGCAGTTGTACGCGGCAATGACAAGACGCCAGTCGCCAAAAAGCCCGTAGAGGTGGCGGATATGCCGGATTGCGGCACGCGTCGACTTTTCCGGATCCCGCCGTTCATCGATAAAGCCGTCGTTCTTGAGACCGTAAAGCCGGGCCGTGCCCCAAACGAACTGCCAGATGCCAACCGCCCTTGCACGTGAATAGGCTCTGGGGTTGAAGCCGCTCTCGATCATGGCCTTATAAACCAGATCCTCCGGAAGACCCGCGTCACGCAGCGCTTCCCGAATCATCGGGACATAGAGCGGTGAACGCGAGAGCCATGTCTTGAATGCCTTCCGGGCGGTGGTCTGGAAATAACGGATCGTCTTGACGACCTCGGAATTGTAGTCGACCGGAACATCGGCGGAACCTGCCAGCTTGCGGACATAGAGTTCCCTGAAATGAACGTCTTCGCGCAAGTGCGAACGGAGGCTGTCCGGAATGGCGTCGAGCAGCCGCGCCATGACGGAGTTTGGCCGCAGTAGCGCGGATGGCGGGGTCATTTCCCGATAGCGCTCGAACGCCGTGCGAAGCAATTCGAGGTGGCGCTCATGCGTCAGGGTTCGGGTTATCGTGGAATCGGTGAGCAGAATGCACAGGCGTTCCACGGATAACGCCGTTTCGTCGCGGAGGGCCTTCCGGAGTGCCTCCGCGGCCCGCTGAATCCGCTTGCCATCCTGACGGGGGCGTTGCTTCCCGGCTGCCTTGGAATCCTCAGCGGCTTCCGGCGCCTTCTCGGTCAGAGTCGGCGTTTCGGCTTCGGGCATCGTCGCGACTTGTCCGGTCGTCGAACATCCCGTGAGCAGAAACAGAACCAAAAGGCTGCAAGGCGCGACTCTCAGGGACAGCGGGTTGACTCTCATCTGAACATTCTGGAAAAATCGATCCGGAAGCCCGGCCACCGGGAAACACCGGTGAAACGGGCGACGGACCGGTCGCGCATTGCAGGCCTGTGTTCGCGGCAGTCAAGGCAGCGGGACCGCCGCGGTAAACCCCGTACGCGTTCAGTTGCCGGTTGTCTCTTCAGTGATGGTTGCGATGCGTGTCCGAACCACAAACGTTGTATCGTATCCGTATGCCTTAAGCCTCTCCATAAGCCCTTCAGCGGCTTCCTTCGTTTGGAAATTGCCAATGCGGACCTTGAAGTACGGCGGCTCGGACTCTATATAAACGTCGTCCTGTCCGAGTGTGTCCCGGGCGTTGGCCTTCTCGGCTTCAGCAGCCGCGCGGCTTGATGCCGCAAAGATCTGAACGCGGTAACCGTACACGGGATCCGGGCCGTAAATCTCGGCACGGGGTACTTCGATTCCGGTTCGTACAATGAATGCTTCGGGATACCCCCGGCTCTTGGCAAGTTGGCGCAGGGATTCGACCTCGGCCGCGGTCCTCCCGTTTCCCACCTGGATTTTGTGCAGACCGGTGTCCGGGTCGCGGTAGACATGAACCGGAACCCCGAATTTCGACTCCGCTTCGCTTTTAACCCTCTCCGCCCGGTCAAGACTCGACACCACCGCGATTTGCACCCGAAACCCTTCGAGATGGACCACGGAAGGCGCTGCCGCGGGAGTCGGGTCGACAGGGGGGATTTCTGTCCCGGTCGGCGGTTTCAGCAGGAAGTCATCGTCACTGATGCTTGCCGGATCGAAATCCTCGTCGGCGGCCGGCGCCGGTGGCGCGGTTTTCCGGCCGGGAGTTGCGCACGCCGCCATTAAAACCAGCAAACCTGCCGCGAACAGGCGTCCGGATCCTGGTGAGATCGAACAAGCCATTGCCAATCGTCCCAACATCTTGTTATCTCAGGTATTGTACCATACTACACACTATATTACGATAATACGGCACAACTTTGGGTTTGTCAATAGGATTACTGTTATTATTCACGGAAAATAAGGCATTTAGGGCTACTTTTTCGTTCTCCTGCATCGGATGGCCGCTCCGTGTCGCAAGACGGCTTGTGAATTGCAACAACCTGACTCCGGATCTCCCCGGTGATCGCCCACGGTTTGGAACGGAAACCCTCGTGAAGGTCCGGTTCCTTCAAATGTCGATACCGTCGGTTGTCAGCCACGAAGCGCGAGAACAAGGACCCACATGGACTGTTCGCCGACGGTATAGGTCTTCAGGGGACACAACCGGCCGGTCCGTGCGTCAATACGGTATGATGCCAGCTTGCCCGATTCCTGCCCGCCCGCGTAGAGAAAACCGCCCGTGGGATCGATCCCGAAAGCCCTGGGTACCGGTTCCGTGGGCTGAATGCCGATACGCGTAAGCCGGCCCGCCCCGTCAACCGAATAGCCCGCAATGCTGTCGTGGCCCCGATTTGAAACATACAGGAACCTGCCCGATGGGTGGATGTGGATCTGCGCGCACGTGTTTTCACCGCCAAAGCCGTCAGGCAGCGTGGAAAGGGTTTGCACGGGTTCGAGAACGCCGGAACCGGTGTCGAGTCTGTACGCGGTCACGCTGCTGCCCTGCTCATTGGAGACGAAGACCATATCCAGTTCGGGGTGGAAGACCAGGTGACGGGGACCGACATCGGGTTCGTGAACGGTCCGGGAGACCTCCCGAAGCGAGCCCGCGTCCTCGTCGAAACGAAATCCGATAATGGTGTTGGATTCTCCGACGTGGGGCAGATACGCGAGGCGATTCGAAGGATCCGTCAGGATAAAGTGGGCTTTCGGCAGCGTCTTGACGGTCTGGACCGGCGAATCGCTCAACGTCCCGTCTCCCCGGATCGCGTGGACGGCCGCCACTCCTCCGCCGTACGAAGCGGAGAGAAGGAATCGTCCGTTTCGATCCGTGCTCACGTAACAGGCGTCGGCGTCCACGGCGACCGAACCCAGCAGGGCAATGCCGCCCGTGGCGGAATCGATGGCGTAGGCCGAGATCTCGCGCGCGCCTCGTCTGCTGAGATAGAGGGTTTTCTGACGCGGATCGACCGCCAGCGGGCCCGGCCCGCCCCCGGCGTGGATGCTGTATTCGAAATCGAGATCGCCCGAGCCGGGATCCATCCTGTATTTGAGAATCTTGTCTTCGCTGGAAACGCTTATATAGGCATGGTAGTTCATCGTCATTCCAATTAACGACGGGCTTCCGCTGGCGTTCACTTTCTCTTCAGGACCGGTGACCGCGAAGCGGCGACGGCGCAGTTCTGCATCCGGCGGTGTCCATCAATCTGATTTCGGCCCATTATAATTGTCCCGAATTACGCGCGCAAGTGTTTTCCTTATCGGTAGTTAGAGGGAATTCCGCTTGTGCGGCTCCGTGCCCATGAGACGAAAATCGCGAGGGTCGAACCGCGTCCGCAGACCCCTCCCTATGTCACAGGAACGACCGGGAGGGAATAAACGTTCCGAAATTTCGGGGTTGAATTCTCTTGACCTCGCATGGGCGCCATGTTATATTTCAATCGGGATCCGAGTATACCTGACAATACTCCATATATGCGGGGAAAACGTATAAGCCTTTGAAAATAATAAAGATGAAAATTCTCATCCGCGCCTCCCGGGAAAAGCCGAAGTGCCCTGGAGGCTAAACATAAGGCGGCCTTTCGCAGGCCAGGCCCGGTTGGCGGCTACTGCCCGTTGTCGAGGTTATCTCGACAACGGGCTTTTTGTTTGTCTTTGAAGCGGACCGGCCCGTCACACGAGGAGGATATCCGAAATGCCCCGGATAATCGTCGAGGATCTTGCGAAAACCTTTCGCATCGCTGAACGCAAGTCCGGCACGTGGGGTGCGCTCATCGGCGTGATTCAACGCCGATACCGAACCGTCAGCGCGCTGGACGGCGTCTCGTTCACCATCCGGCCCGGAGAGCTCGTCGGTTACATCGGACCCAACGGCGCGGGCAAATCCACCACCGTCAAGGTCCTCTCCGGCATCCTCGTTCCCGATTCGGGCCGATGCGAGATCGCCGGTCGCGTACCCTGGAAGGAGCGCATTTCACACGTTCGGAACATCGGCGTCGTCTTCGGACAACGCACGCAACTCTGGTGGGATCTGCCCGTCATCGAGTCTTTCGATCTGCTCCGCGACATCTACAGAGTTCCCGGTAAGGAATACATCGCAAGACGCGATGAACTCATCGGCCTGCTGGACCTTGACCGGCTCCTTGACACCCCGGTGCGGCAACTCTCCCTGGGCCAGAGAATGCGCTGCGATCTGGCCGCGGCGCTCCTCCATTCTCCCTCCCTCCTCTTCCTGGACGAACCCACCATTGGACTGGACGCCGTGTCCAAGCTGAAGGTCCGTGACTTCGTCAAACGACTCAACAGGGAGCGAGGCGTTACCGTCATCCTCACAACGCACGACATGGACGATATCGAAGCCCTGTGCACCCGGGTCATGGTGATCGGTCAGGGACGGATCCTCTCCGACGGCACGCTGAAGGACCTGCGAACCCGCGTCAGCCGGGAGCGACGCCTCACCGTGTACCTTGTTGATGAAACCCGGGAAGTTTCCGTTCCGGAAGCCGCGGTCGTGGAACGCGACGGGTATCGGGTTCAATTCAGCTTCGATCCCGATCGGGTGTCAGCTGCATCCCTCATTGGCCGAATCACGGCCGGACACCCGGTGCGGGACCTCTACGTCGAAAACCCGCCCATCGAAGAAATCATCGCGAAGATGTACGAAAAGGAGAGACTATGAAGGCCTACGCAGCCGTGATCGGCGCGCGCTTCCGGATGCTGCTGCAATACCGGATGGCGGCCGCGGCGGGACTGGGCACACAGGTATTCTGGGGCCTGATACGCACAATGTTCTTCTCCGCGTTTTACCGTTCCACCACGGCCCACCAGCCGATGAGCCTCGTTGAAGTGATCACCTACATCTGGTTGGGCCAGGCCATGCTGGGAATGCTTCCCTGGATCATCGACCGGGAGATGCGCGCGATGATCCGGTCGGGTACGGTGGCTTACGAACTTGCCAGGCCCCTGGACCTGTACGCGTTCTGGTTCTGCCGGGATATCGCCCGGCGAACCGCCCCGACTCTGCTTCGGGCGGTTCCGATGTTCGTTATCGCCGGACTGTTTTTCGGCCTTCAGCCTCCGCACTCATGGGCTGCCGGCGGCGCGTGGGCCATGACAACCCTCGGGGCGCTGCTCCTCGGCACCGCGATCGCGAATCTGCTCAACGTCTCCATGCTCTGGACGGTCTCGGGGCAGGGAATTTCCACGCTCATGGTCGCAGCCGTGGCGATCTTTTCCGGCATGTATGTTCCCCTGCCCTTCTTCCCGGACTGGGCCCGAACCGTCCTCGACGTCCTGCCTTTCCGGGGACTCGTGGACGTGCCTTTTCGCTTCTACATCGGCCACATCCCTCCCGAGGAAATCCTTCCGCTCTTCGCACACCAGTTGGCCTGGACCCTGGGTCTGATCGTCATGGGACGCCTTCTGCTCGCCCGGGGAATCCGCAGGCTCGTCATTCAGGGAGGGTAGTCAAATGAGCAATGCCCTGCGACTGTACGCCCGATATATCGCAATTTCGATTCGCGGTCAGATGCAGTACCGGGCCTCGTTCGCAATGTTGTCTACGGGATATTTTCTGATGACCGGTCTGGACTTTGCAGCACTCTGGGTGCTGTTCAGCCACTTCGGAAGCATTCAGGGCTGGAAGTTGCCCGAGGTCGCATTGCTGTACGGCATGGTCAATATCGCCTTCGCCCTTGCGGAGGGCGTCGCACGAGGGTTCGACACCTTCGGCACATGGGTCAGGAGCGGAGATTTCGACCGAATCCTCCTGCGCCCCCGAAGTTCCGTCCTGCAGCTGATGGGCCAGGAATTTCACCTCTTGCGAATCGGCAGGTTTCTTCAGGCACTCGCCGTGCTCATCTGGGCCCAATACGTGCTCGAAGTCGCCTGGTCTGCCAGCAAGATCGCCCTCGCGACGGGGGCCGTTCTTGGCGGCGTCTGCCTCTTCATCGGCCTGTTCATCCTGCAGGCCACCCTCGCCTTCTGGACCACCGAAGGCCTGGAAATCGCCAACGCTCTCACCAACGGCGGCACCGAGACTGCCCAGTACCCCCTGTCGATCTATCCCGGATGGTTCCGACGTTTCTTCACGTACTTCGTCCCGCTTGCCGGCGTCAGCTACTACCCTGCCCTTGTCATTCTGGACCGGGCCGATCCCTTCGGCTCCACCGAATGGATGCAATTCCTGTCCCCGTTGGCGGGTCCGGCATTCCTGTACATTGCCCTCCGCGTCTGGAAATTAGGCGTGCGCCACTATCGGTCCACGGGCAGTTGACGCTTCGGGTTCCAGCGGATGCCTGCACAACGGACCGCTCGCTTCGGCTGCCGGCGGATTGGATTGAAATTACTTGCCATTTTCACTAATTTGAACACTGGAAGATCAGCGGAAGGCCGGAAGATCCGATATGATGAATCTCTCGCTATATGACACAGTCTGGCTGGTCGGCGGCGCGATCGCCGCCGGGCTGCTCTGGGGCATTTTCGTATCCGCCATTAAGCGACGGGGCACGCCGCTTCCGTTGCTGCTGCTGATTCTTGGGGGGGCGCTCTGGTATACGGGAGACGCGCTGCGGATTCTGATCGAACAGGCGTCGCCCGGCGCTCCCGCGACAGTCTACGCGGCCCAGGCCGCGCGATTCGGAATGTGTTTCCTGCCCTCCGCGCTTCTGGCGACGGTGCTCATTTCCGCCGACGAACAAAGGACGCGGATCGCCGGCTGGCTGCGACACAATCCGGTTCCGCTCGCGGTTGTTCCCGGGCTGACCGTATTCCTGATCGGTTTGTGGGACATACCGCTGAAGCGCGTGGGCTTCAGCCTGTACACGATTCCCGCGCTGTTGTATTCCGCGTGGCTTTGCCGTGGGTTCGCCGGGCAGTTGGCAACGGAGGTGCAACGGTCGTTCTACCGCCTGACGGCTCTGGCGCTGACCGGCATCGCGGTTCTGGCCGGCGCCGCCTATCCGATGGGTGGAATCAGACTGGCAGTTGTTGGACCGGCCCTCGACCTCGCGCTGTTTCTCTCACCGATCGCGCCGGCGTACATTCTCGGTTACTATATTTATCGATACAGCTTTTTCCGGATCGTGGTGAATCCCGCGCTTCTTTATTCCGCGCTGACGGGGATCGTTCTCACGGTCTACCTGCTTGTGATCCGACGCATCGCCGAAGAGCTTGGGCGCCTGGGCGGCGGGTTCCGGGTGGAAGTCGTTGAGGCGGTACTGATCTCCCTGTTGATCTTTCTGTTTCAGCCGGTCAAGAACAGGCTGCAGGGAGCGATCAACCGGCTCTTCTTTAAAGCACGCTTCGAATACCAGCACCTGCTTGGTACGCTGAGCCAGACGTTGAACGTGCCGGACGCGCTGGAAAGCCGGTTGAAGGCGGTTGTGGACGCCGTGGGGACGGTGCTGAAGGTGCACCTTGTCTCGCTGGTGCTGTTCGACGACGAGGACGACCGCGCCGGCGACGTACGGGTGATCTCGGGCAGCGGATTGGCCGGGTTCGATCCGCCCGCTCCGCCGTTCAGTCGAAGCGACGGGAAACAGGAGCAAGTCCGGCTGGTGGCGGATTGGATGTCGACCCACCGGCGGGCGCTGGACGTGGGTGAATTGCATCGACCGGCTCTCGCCGCTGTTCTCGCCGAACACGGCGTCCGGTTGTGTATACCGGTGATGCAGGAGGAAAGGCTAACCGGGTTTCTGTGCCTGGGAGAGAAAAAACGAAGTGTGCCCTTTTCATCGGAGGAATGGGAACTGCTCGGTACGCTTTGCAATCAGATTGCGCTGGCCGTCGAAAATACGCGTCTGGTGGAACGCCGGCTGCAACTGGAACGACGCATGTACGAGGCCGAGCGGTTATCGGCGCTGGGCCTGCTCTCGGCCGGCATCGCGCACGAGGTGAAGAATCCATTGAGCTCGATCAAGGCGATCACCACCGTGTTGCGGGAAGACCTGGCGAACGACCACGCCAAGTCCGGCGACCTGACGGTTGTATTGAACGAAATCGACCGTTTGGGCCGGGTGGTGGACCGGCTGCTCAGATTCGCGCAGCCGAAACAGGACGATGCCTTTCAACCGGTTGACATCAAGGCCGTGCTCGAAGACGTGGTGGTGATCCTGTCCCATGAGGCGGAACGGCGGCGGGTCGAAATCAGGGCCGAGGTTGCCGAGGGCCTTGTCGTTACGGGTGATCCGGAAGATCTGAAAGAGGTGTTTTTCAATCTGATCCTGAACGGCATCCAGGCGATGGACGAAGCGGAAGGAAATGCGGACCTGCGATTGACGGTGCGGGCCGGACGTTCAAACGGGCGGGTCGCCGTGCGGGTGTCGGATACCGGGCCGGGGATATCGGAAGAAGCGCTCTCACATGTCTTCGAACCGTTCTTTACCACGAAGGCTTCGGGGACTGGCCTGGGGCTTGCCATTGTAAAGCGGGACGTGGAGCGCATGGGCGGGATGATCGGGGTTGAGAACGGGGATCGCGAGGGTGCGGTGTTCGAGGTTCAACTTCCTGGAGCGGACGATGCGGCATAAGATTCTGATTGTAGACGACGATCCGGCCGCGCGGCACGGACTGAAGCGGGCCCTGGCGGCGCTGTCCTGCGAAGTTGTGGAAGCGGCCGACGGAGCAGCGGCGCTGGAAGAAATCGCACGCAGCGGTCCCGATCTGCTGATCTGTGACATCCAGATGCCGAAGATGGACGGCTTGACGCTGGTGAAGAGGCTGGTCGAACATGGAGACGCGCCTCCGGTCATCATGATGACTGCTTACGGGTCGGAACGGATTGCGGTTGAAGCGATGAAGGCGGGAGCATACGACTACGTGAGCAAGCCGTACGACGTGGACGAACTTCGCTGCCTGGTCCAGAATGCGCTGGAGACGGTTCGCCTGCGAAGGGAGAACGAAACGTTGCGCAACGAGATTCGCCGTCAGTCCGGGTTCGGGTTGCTGATCGGCCGTAGCCGGGCCATGGAGCGGGTCTGCGACATGATTGGCAAGGTGGCCGGAACCGACGCAGGCGTGCTGGTTCACGGTGAGAGTGGAACCGGCAAGGAGCTCGTGGCGCGGGCGATTCACGAGCAGAGCGTGCGAAAAGAACACCCTTTCGTCGCGGTAAACGCCGCAGCGCTTCCCAACGAGTTGATCGAAAGCGAGCTGTTCGGTCATGAGAAGGGGGCCTTTACGGGAGCCGCGTCACGGCGGCAGGGCAAATTCGAACTTGCGGACAGCGGAACGCTGTTTCTGGACGAGATCGGAGACATGCACGCCGACACACAGGCGAAACTGCTGCGCGTACTCCAGGAGCAACAGTTCGAGCGGCTGGGCGGCTCGGAGACGGTTTCGGTGGACGTTCGGATGATCAGCGCCACGAACAGGGACCTTCCGAGTGAAATTGCGCACGGGCGGTTCCGGGAGGACCTTTTTTACCGGTTGAAAGTGGTGGATGTCTTCCTGCCGCCGCTTCGCGACCGCCGCGAGGATATTCCCGTGCTCGTCCAGTATTATCTGGATCGGTTCAATCGAAGGCACGGAAAGGCCGTTTCGGAAGTGCCGGCCGATGTGACGAAACTCCTGGCGGGATACGCATGGCCGGGCAATATTCGCGAACTGATGCACGCCGTTGAGCGTGCCGTCATATTCGCCGAGGACGCGGTCCTGAGCAGGGACCTGCTCCCGGAGGAAGTCCGTTCGAGCGGTACGGAATCCATCGACTCCGGAGGGTCTGCCTGGCGGGAGGGCGTGTCGTTTCAGGATGCAAAACAGGAGGCCGTTCAGGCTTTCGAAGCCGCCTTCATTCGATCGGCGCTGGAAACCCACAAGGGCAATATGAGCCGCACGGCCCCCGCCATTGGAATGAAACGGCAGGCGCTGCAGCAGAAAGTCAGGGAACTCGGGATCGATCCGGAGAAATACAGATAGCTGTCAGCAATCCGCCTTCAGCGGTCAACCAAAAGCGAAAGGCCAGAGCCGTATCAGGTGACGCCGGCGGGGACCCCTTCCCCCTTCGAGTCCGGAGACACGCATCGTGTCTCCGGTTTTTTGTTGCCTCCGCGCCCGTTTCCTGCAAACCCGGGCTTGCAGGTGCAAGTTTCCTATGGCATCTCTCACGCGTCTTCCGCGCGAATTGCCGTCGAATCCGCCTGATAAAGGGCGAAATCGGTTATGGCACGGGGTTTGCGCAATGTGTCCTGCAAGAAAGGAGGAAGTGATGACTGCACACACATTGACGTTCGCAGCCACCCTTCAGCGTCACACCGCCAACCTGATTACCGCCTTCCGGGTCGTCTGCCTCTTTCTGGCGTCGGCCTTTGCGGTCACCGGAGACTCCGTGCTGGCCTGGGTTGCGGTACCCCTGGCGTTCGCCGCGCTGTTGATGGACTGGCTGGACGGGTACGCCGCGCGACGACTGGGATGCGAGAGCAAAGTCGGCGGATTGCTCGATATCGTGGGGGATCGGATTGCGGAGAACGTGTGGTGGGTGGTGTTCGCGTGGCTGCATCTGATCCCCCTCTGGGTTCCCCTGGTCGTCCTCAGCCGGGGATTCGTGACGGACGCGATTCGGAGTTGCGCGCTCTCGCGAGGAGAGACGGCGTTCGGAGATCAGACGATGATGCGGTCGCGAATCGGAAAGGGTCTGGTCGCCTCCCGGGCGAGCCGGGCCACCTATGGCATTTCGAAGGTGATCGCGTTCGTGGCGTTGTTCATGCTGAACGCGGTGCTGCAGTCGCCGGACCTGGCGTCCGGGTTGGGACCGGGGGTGGAGACGGTCGCTCTCGGGGCGACCTACCTCACCGTCGCCCTCTGCGCAATAAGGGGAATTCCCGTAATCACCGCGGCCAAAAGGATTGTCGTCTAACGGGTTCGTATTCGAGGAGAACGTGATGAAACGGGAAGTATATGTACTGCTCTGGCTGCTGGGCCTCGCCTGCCTCGGCGTGCTGCTCCATCAGCTTGGCGAACCGGAGGTGTGGCGGCACGTGGTGATGATGGGTTGGGGATATGTCCCCATTATCGGAATCACCCTGGCCGCCTACGTGAATAATGTCTGCGCATGGCGGGGAAGTTTCGACGACGGGACCGCAAAGCCCCCATTGAAGCCATTGCTCTGGGTGAAACTGGTTGGCGAGGCGCTCGGCAACGTCATGCCGGCGTCCCAGATCGGCAAGGAATTCGCCAAAGTGATGATGCTTCGGCAGCGCATGGGCGTCACCGCCGGCGTGTCGTCGCTCGTACTCACGAAAACGGGCGAAATGATCAGCGGCCTCATTTTCGTTCTGGTCGGCGTTCTGGCGGGCCTCAATCGGTTCGTGTTTCCCGATGAGATCCGGTGGACCCTCTTCGGCGCATTGGCCATCGCCGTCGTTGGCACCGTTCTGACGGTGATCAGGCAGCGCCGCAATCCGTTTACCGGGCTTTTGGACCTGCTGATTCGGCTGAAGATCGGGTTCCTGGAACGGTACCGCGACCGGGCCGCTGAGATCGACCGGAATCTGGCCGCGTTCTACCGCCTGAACGGGTGGCGGCTGGCCGGCCTGCTGGGAATGCACCTGGTGACGTGGTGCCTGGGCACCCTGGAGATATATTTGATTCTGCACGTGCTGGGTGAGCCGCTGCCGTTCGTTTCGGTCTATCTGTTCCACGCACTGATGATGGTGATCAACGTGATCTTCGGATTCGTTCCCTACGGTATGGGGGTGTTTGAAGGCGCGCACGTGTTCCTGTTTCATGTCATGGGACTGGAGCCGGGGACCGGACTGGCCGTGGGCATTATCCGGCGGATCCGGAAGATCTTCTGGATGCTGCTCGGCCTGCTCCTGCTCCTGCTCGGATCGCGCACGATGCAGTTCGGTGGGCAAGAGGAGGATGGCAGAGCTCTCGAGCGGATGGAGACGCCGGCGCCGCTGCAACAGGGGTGAACGGCAAGTATGAAAAACCTGAAAGTAGTGAGAAGGGAGACGGTAGACGGGAGATGACGTCCTTGCCCGATTGAGTCTTCCTTTATGCCTCCGGCGAGAAATGAAACCGCACAGGGCGATAAAACCGGTGAGAAAGAGACGGTAGAGGGTAGACGTTAGATGAAACCGCGATTTCCACTTATTTCTTCCTTTTTCCTTCTTCCTCTTCGTTCGTACCTTCCTGGATACGGACAGTGCGAAGTGTATCTCTGCGAGGTGAACACATGAAGCCAACCGCCGTATTGTTGATTGCATCACTCCTGTTTCAGATCCTGTTGCCAAGCCTGTCGATTGCCGCGCAAGAACTTCAAGGCAACCGGACCATGCGCGTTAATTGGCGAAAAGCTGCCGGCAGTACGTGGAAACCGCAGCCGTCGGAGGAACAGCGCGCTGCGGAGATTGCTGCAATTCTAATCAGAATGCTTTATGAAATGGACGTTTGGGTGATGCCGAGGCGGCACCTGGATCTATCGAAAATAGCGAAGGGCTTCTACGCGCACGTGGTCTACACGTCAAAAGGCGCATCCGACACGGCAGCCGGCGTCATTCGCAACGTTGACCCCGATGGTATGGAAATCATATCCACGGCGACGGTCCCGGAAAAAACCCATATACACTATGCCGAAATTGACACGATTGTCGTCGCAAAAGACCGACCGGCGCTGGAACGGTGGAGGAGACGCGTCGGCGGTCGTTTCGTCGTCATGTCGCGTGGGACGATCGACCTGTCTGCGATGAGGAAGGGGTGGCATGCATTTATGGTCTATGAATTCGAAGATGGAAGACGAGGCGAACTGGTCAGAATTCTGGATACCCGCGAGCGGCATCTCGTAATCAGGTCCAGCTTCGCTGGCAGGAACCGATTCTGGGCCGGTGGAGAGATTGCATTGGACGACATTGTCTTCATCGTCGCCGCCGAGGATCGTGGAGACATCGTCGCAATAAGACATGCGCGGCGGATCCTGCGACACCTGCCGTTGAATCCAAGAATCCGATTAAAGTCACCTTCCGCCGGACGAGGCGCGTCAAGATCGGATTGGGTGGTTGGAAGGCCGCTCGACCTGAATCAGGATACGCTCGTCATGGGCGTCGGCCTATCCGGAAACGAGGTTTTTGAGTTACCTATATCTTCGATCCGCGATTTCGAAATATACATCGGTCGTCATAGAAATACGAAAAAGGGCATGACTATCGGTTTGTTGCTTGGACTCGCGCCTGTCGCCTATTATGCCTCGAAGACCTCCGGGGAATGGAGGAGGTATGCTACCGCATTAACAGCGATTTATATATCGGTACCCGTGTTTGTTTGTTCGACCTCCATAGGGTACTCGATACAAACCGACCGATGGATCGAGGTTTCGCCGAGGCGACTCAACCTCGGCATCGCACCAACGCAAAACAAAGGCCTCGGAGCCGCGGTGTCGTTAGATTTCTAGGCGACTGCCAGGGCGATCGGATATCGGGATTACAATGACGGCAGATCGTCAACCCAGGTGGCAAGACGCTGAGAGCGGTGAGACGTGAGACGGAAGACGGTAGAGGACATCCTTGCTAGATTGGTTCTTACTTTATGCCTCCGGCAATAAAGGAAACCGCATGGGGCGATAAAACCGGTGAGACAGAGACGGTAGAGGGTAGACGTTAGATGAATGGAGTCGAGGGGATATTACGCGGAAGGTGGCAGTACGTGTTTCTTTACCGATTTTAATTGGTTCGACACTCGTTGGCGCCGCGCCGAAATCGCACAAATGGATCGAAGTTGCGCCGCATCGTCTGCTGGACCTGTGCGTCGCACCTGCACAAAACGGAGGTCTCAAAGCCACACTATCGCTAAGCTTCTAAGCAGACTCCTTCAGACGCTCACGGATTGAGGAGGCCGCAGAATGACACGCGCCATCAGCATCGTCCTGATCGCTGCGATAGTGCTGCAATCCGTCGGATGCAGTTCCTGGCGACCCCTGACGAGAGCAAACGAGGTCACCGAGGATAGCAAAGAGAATTCGATGCGAGACCGGGTTCTGGGGAAACTCTCCGAGGGCATGGTCGTAAGGATAGAAATTCGCGAGGGTACCCGCGCGCCGATCAAGCGCCGTATTATCGAGTGTTTAATCAAAGAGATCGGTCATACGGCGCTCACGGTGACGCCGGTCTCGTCGTTTTCCCGTGGTATTGAGATTACGTTACGCTATGCTGACATCGTGAGCATCGAACATCGTGAATCGGATCGTACGTGGGCCTTTGTTACTGGCGCTGGTGTCGGCGTATTGTTGGGTTTGATACTTATCGGTTGGGGACTTTCAGGGATCGAACTGGACTGATAAAACAACTGCTTACGAACTGATTTGGTACCTATCTGGCGGTGCAACCCGCTTGCGATCACCAGCGGCCGTCCGACCGGGGTTTATCCGTTGCCGCGACGACGAAATGCCCTGTGGGTTTGCAAAGATGCCGTCATGCTGCCTTGAAATCGAGGTGATATTGGAATGAACCGCACCATCAGTATCGTCCTGATCGTGGCGATGGCTCTACAGACCGTCGGATGCAGTACCTGGCGACCCCTGGCTCGCGGGTTCGAAGTTTCAGAAGACGAAAGACAGTCTTTGATGCGAGTGCAAGTTCTGGGGAAACTCGAGAAAGGTATGGATGTGAGGATTACGATCCGAGAAGGGACCACGACGCTGATCAAGGGTCGAGTTTTCGAGGGAGTAATTGAAAGGATCACGAATAAGACGCTGACAGTAATTCCGTCCCCGTCTTATTTCCATGGTGATGACCGACGGGAGTTTACATTGCGTTTTGCCGACATCGTAAGCATTGAGAATCGCTCGAATCGTATCAGCAGATTAGAAGATTTCCTGGCTGGTGTTGCCTTCGGAGCGCTCTTGAGTTTCTTCGGTATTGCCGTGTCTTTCGCCAATACCGAATGACGGTTCAATTGTCCGAGACACGTAACGTGCAGTCATCGCTACTTGCGTCAGGCGCGACGATTCCCTCGACCGTCCGACCGCGGTTCCCTTAGCGCCGCGGAGTCGAACTGCACCGGCGCGACTGAAAAAATTCCGCCACAGTGTCGAAATGTGAGGAGCCCTTGGAATGACGCGCGTCATCAGTATCGTCCTGATCGCAGCGATCGCACTGCAGACCGTCGGGTGCAGTACCTGGCGACCTCTTGCACGCGCGAACGCAGTCGCGGAGGATGACAGTCAATCATCGGTACGAAACCAGGTTCTGGGGAGACTCAAAGAGGGTATGGCTGTAAGGGTAAGAATTCGTGAGGGTACCCATGCGCCGACGAAGGGTCAAGTTATCGAGTGTATTATTAAAGAGATCGGTCAGGATTCGCTGACCGTAACTCCTTTCACGTTTTATGCCCCTGGAAATGTGCGCAGAGAGCTGACGTTTCATTATTCCAAAATCGCCAGCATCGAGTATCGTGAATCGGCTCGTGGTTCAACAGTCATTGTAGCAGGCGTCGCAATCGGAACGATATTCGGTTATTGGCTCCTTCTTATTGGACTTTCTGGAATCGAGCAGGACTAACAGATTGGTTTTCCCGATCAGCTGAAGTGCCACGATGTCTGCGGCACCTCAATCGCGACCTCCCCGCAATCGTCAGTCCGGAGTTTCCGGTTCGCCGCGAAGACGAAGAGCCTCTGTGGCCTGGATCAATGATCCGTATGTGCCGCCTTTTGAAAGGACACGAAATGACACGCGTCATCAGTTTGGTCCTGATCGTAGCGATTGCGCTGCAATCGGTTGGATGCAGCGCCTGGCGACCCCTGGCTCGTGTGAGCGAGGTCCCAGAGGATGAAAGACAGTCATCCATGCGAGACCAGGTTGTCGGTAAACTCAAAGAGGGTATGGCTGTAAGGATTCGGATTTCGGAGGGTACCCGCGCGCCGGTCATCGGTCAATTTGTCGAATGTGTTATTGAAAAAGCCGGTCCAACGTCGCTGACAGTAATCGCTTCGGCGAAATTTGTCTACCCTGATAATGTCGATCGGAAGTTGACGTTGAAATATTCTGACATCGTCAGCATCGAATATCGTGAATCGGATGGTTCGGAGGTTCTCATGCTGGGCCTTGGCGTCGGAGTGGCATTGGGTTTTATTCTTTTCTATTGGGCACTCTCAGGGATCGAGTTGGACTGACAAACCATCTGCCCAGCAGCTCCAGACGTGCCGGTCTGGCGGCACAGCCCGTTTGCGACCACCCTGCAAACGTCCGGGGTTTCCTCATCGTCGCGAGGGTGAACCGCCCGAGAAGCCAAAAACAATGCCGTAACAATGTCTTTATTTAAAGGGGCCGAAAGATGATACGCGGCATCAGTATCGTCCTGATCATTGTGATTTCTTTGCAGACGGTCGGATGCAGTGCCTGGCGACCCCTGGCCCGCGTGAATGAGGTCGCTGAGGACAGCAAACAAGCTTTGATACGAGACCAGGTTCTGGGGAAACTTACCGTGGGCATGCGGGTAAGGATAACTGTTCAGGCGGGTACCCGAGCGCCGATCACGGGTCGAGTTATCGAGTGCGTCATTGAGGAAATCGGGCACACGTCGCTGACTGTTGTCCCGTTCACTTCCTTTGCCCGTGGTAACGACCGACGGGGGTTTACATTGCGTTATACTGACATCGTCAGCATCGAATACCGCGGCGTGGCACGTAACTCGCTTGTTTTTTTCTGGGGCGTGGCAATCGGAACGATATTGGGATTCCTTGGTATGGGGTTTATCTTCGCTCGGTCGGGTGATTAACGGCAGTTGGAATTTCGCGAATCACGAGCCGTTCGTGCTCTATCTCAAACCGCTTGAGTTGCATCCGGAATCGGGGAAGCCAATCTCCGTTCCCAGACGGAAATCCCTCCTGCGCCATTCCTCTGGCGCGAATAGTTCGTTCAGATGTCTCCATCCCAGCAGAAATTCAACGATGCAGGCAGACAGGAATGTCTGCACCACCCTCGTAGACGCTTCTTCGGAGTGTGAGCTCGGGTGTTGGCGTCGCGGTTGTGCAAAGCGAAGCCGCGCCAGGATAATTGAAATTCAGACGCGCGCTTGACATCGCCGACTGCATCATCGAACCCTGCCCCCGGTCCGGCAAGCCGGCGCAGGCCGATTCACGCGTTCCCAGCCAGAATTCGCCGGTCAGATGCGCATCAGGAAATGGGGAAGCCTCTCTCCGTTCCCTGACGGTAGTCCTCCCTACCCTATCCTCCCTGCACGAATAATTCCTTCAGATTTCGCCATCCCGCTGGAGAGACATCGATGCAGGCAGACAGGAATGTCTGCCCCACCCTTGCAGACGCTTTCCCGGAGTGTGACCGCATGCGTCGTCGTCGCGGTTGTGCATCGTGGTCGCCCCTCCAACGCATCGACCGTCGCTCACATGCGTTCTTCCTGTCTCAACGTCGTCCTGCAACTCGGCCACCGAATTCCACGTGCGTTCTGCAAATTGTGGACCTACCTGGGCAAAATGCACTAAAAATCATCATAAAATCAGCGAAAATGCCGATAATTTCAACAATAAATCAACAAAAAATCGTTATGTTTACATCCTCAATCTGAACGGTGCGTCTGCATTCTCTACCACCCGTGGTTTTGTGCCCCGGTGCGGAAGCGACCGGATATACCCGTTGGCTGACGTCTGCCACCTTTCAGGCCGGATCGTGGAGGAAAACGAAAATGGAGTCCAGGAGCGCGCAAGTCCGGCACCAGAAACAGGTTTTCATTGTCGCCTGCACGGTTGGATTGATGGTCCTTGTCGGATATTCAGTTCGAAACTACCTGGGCGGCGACGTAACGTCGATGTGGATTCACAATCTCATGGCGATGCTCGTGGCGGGCTGTATTGCCGGACTCCTGCTGGGCGTTGAGCCTCGAAAAGCCTATCGCATCGTTCTCCTGGGAGTCGGGATCGGGCTGCTTTGGCTCGCCGCACTCGCCCAGAACTTCCTCTATTTTCACCTCCTGATGCCCTTGCTGTTTTTCTTTTTCCTGGGCAGACGCGAGGGCGGAATCCTGACAGGGTTCTTCTTTCTCGGTGTGGCCGTGTTGTTGCTGGCGCCGGGGTTGGCCGGTACGTTCGTCTACGAGACCGAGCTGAGCATCAGGTTCCTCGTCTGCTATGTCTTCGTTTCAATTATCGCGTGGGGCCACGAATCATCCAGCCAGCGTCTGTATGCCAACCTGCTGGCCAACAACGAACAGCTCGATAATGAGCGGAGACAACTGGAGCGCGCGCTGGAGCAGATCACCGCAACCGAATCCCGATTGGAACAGACGGTCTCGGAACTGCACGACCGAAGCCAACTCATGAAAACGGTATTCGACAATATGGATGAGGGCGTCGTTGTCGCCGACGGGAACGGAAAACTCCTTCTGTTCAATCCCAGCGCGGAGCGGATTCTCGGCCTGGGACTGGTGGATTCGAATCCGGATGAATGGTCGGAGCTTTACGGCGCGTTCCGTCTCGACCGGAAGACACGCGTTCCGACGGATCAGCTACCCCTCGTACGCGCCGTTCAAGGAGAGTCCACGGACAATCTGGAATTTTTCGTGCGAAACAAGGAAAAGCCGGAGGGTACCTACGTAAGCGCGAAAGGTCGATTTATTCCCGGCGAAAACGGCGCCGCAGGCGCGGTCAAGGCCGGCGTGGTTGTTTTCAGCGATATCACCAAGTACAAACAGCAGGAAGCCGAATTGATGGAAAACATCAACGAGCTGAAGAGACAGGCCCTGCTCATGGAGACGGTGTTCAGAAGCGTCAGCGATGGCGTCGTGGTAACCGATAAGGACGGTGAATTCCTGTTCGTCAATCCCCGCGCAGAGGACATTGTCGGCATGGGGCCCACGGTAACGCCCTCCGATGAATGGGCCGAGACCTACGGGACGTTCTATCCGGACCGGAAGACACCCGTCCAATCCGATGAGCTTCCGCTCGTGCGCGCCATGCGAGGGGAAAAAACGGACGACGTTGAGTTATTCATCCGCAACGAGGCGCGACCGGACGGTGTATTTATCAGTGTCAGCGGGAGACCGCTGCAGGACGAATCGGGTCTGATCGAAGGCGGCGTCATCGTACTCCGGGACGTGACGGCGCAAAAGGCGACGGATTCGGAATTGAGGCAAACAGTCCGCCACCTGGAAGAACAAGCCCATCTCATGGAGACGGTTTTCAACAGCATCAGCGACGGTGTGATCGTAATCGATGAGAGTAAGAAAACCCTGATTTTCAATCCCAGTGCGGAACGCATACTCGGCAAACACGTTCCGGATACCGACTTTTCACGATGGTCCGATTCGTACGGCATCTTCGCCCTGGATGGAAAAATGGTCCTGCCGGAGGAGGATCTACCGCTTGTGCGCGCCGTCCGCGGTGAGTCTTCGGATGGCGTGGAGTTTCTCGTACGCAACAGGGAAAATCCGGGGGGAGTCTACATCAGCGTCAATGGGAGACCATTGCGGGGCGATTCCAATGCCATCACGGGTGCCGTGTCCACCTTCAGGGACGTGACCGAGATCAAGGAAGCGGAGCGAAAGCTGAAACGGACAGCCGACGACCTCCGGACGCAGGCCCATGCCATGGAGACCATTTTCAACTCGATCAGCGACGGGGTGGTTGTCGCCGATGAACATGGCGATTTTACTATCTTCAATCCCAGCGCAGAGCGCATCGTCGGCATCGGCGCGACGGAATCGGGCCCTTCCGAATGGTCGGATCGATACGGAATCTTCTTTCCGGACCGGGAGACGACCTATCCGGCGGACGAACTTCCGCTGGTACGCGCCATCCGGGGCGAATCCTCCAATGAAGTGGAAATGTTCATCCGCAATCCGAACGTGCCGGAAGGCGTCTACATCAGCGTCAGCGGGAGGCCGCTGCAGGACCATACAGGGATCGCCAAGGGCGGGGTGATCGTCTTCCGAGACGTGACCGAGCGCATGCGCGCGGACGAGGCCCTTTCTCAGGCGTTCGCGCAAGGGCGGCTGGAAATCGTCGACACCATCGTCCACAACATCGGCAACGCGATCAACAGCGTGGCCACGGGAATGGGCACGATTCACGAGCAGATGGCGGACAACGAGCTGGTGAACCGGCTGACCGCCCTTGCGGAGGCCATTGAAGCGCATCGGGACGATTGGATCGGGTATCTGAAATCGGACCCGCAGGGCCAACAGGTGCTGCCGTTCATTCTTGGACTATCGCAGGACTTCGTCACACAAAACGAACTGTTGACGCAGACCGTCGAACGCGTTGAAAACAGGGTGACTCACATCGTCGATATCATTCGAACGCAGCGGTCGCTCGGCACCGAAGCCCTGGTGCGCAAAGACGTCAATCTCAAGAAGGCAATTGCCGAAGCCCTCAAGCTGCTCCAGGATTCGATCGCCAGGAGAGGGATTGACGTGCGCGTCGACTGCGAAAACGCGCCTGCCGAGATCCGGATTCAGGAGAGCCGTTTTCATCAGATGCTGGTCAATCTGGTCAAGAACGCCGTAGAGGCCATCGACGACCTCAAAGATTCCGACGGACCCGCGGTGAAGCCCGCCATTCACATCAAGTCCTACGTCGAAGAGGAATTCCTCGTCATCGATGTCCTGGACACCGGCATTGGTATCGAGGAAAAACGCCAGCGGATCATCTTTGCCGCCGGTTACACGACCAAGAAATCGGGAAGCGGTCTGGGCCTTCACTCCATCGCCAACTTCATTATCGGTTCGGGAGGCGAAATCTATCCCGTCAGCGACGGCGCAGGTAGAGGAACCACCATGCGCGTCAAACTGAGGCTGGCGTCGGTCGCGCTGAAAACTTCAGACAGCGTCGAGTTTCCCTCGTTGACGTCCGAATCCGCAACGTAGTGGTGAGGTCGAGCAGACGAATACTTAAAGTGTAACGCATCCATGACATGCAGGAGAACTCGATGGAACTAAGGTATCCAGGCAGCCGTCGCGTGCTGATTGTCGACGACCAGCAGGAGATTCACGACGACTTTGTGGAAATGTTGAAGCCCAGATTCATGACGACGGTTTCAGATGAGCTGGCCGCGGCGTTCACGCAAAAGGAAACCGAGGCATTTCTGCCGGAATTCGAACTCCTTCACGCCCACCGGGGAGAAGAAGCCTTCGAAATCATCAAGGCGGCACAGGAATCCGATCGCCCCATTGCCGTCGCGTTCGTCGACATCAGAATGCCTCCGGGAATCGATGGCATTGAGACGATCCGCCGGATGAGAGAGATCGACCGCCACATTGAAGTTGTCATTATGACAGCCTATACCGACAAGACTCTGCCCGAAATCATCCACGACATGGAACTGCTCCACAAGCTGCTCTACATCCGCAAGCCATTTTCGCGCGAGGAAATCCAGCAGATCACGCTGTCTCTGGTCGGAAAGTGGAACGTCGAACAGGAACTGGCGCAAAAACAAAGAGATCTGACCGGAAGCCATCAACGGCTCGAAGCCGTGCTCGATGCGACCGGAGACGCCCTTGCCATGTACGACGTCGACGGGAATCTGGTGTTTTCCAACCGAAGGTACGAGAGCGTGCTCGACCTGACGAAGAGCGAATTGAAGAAAATGTCGCCGAAAGCCTTCATGGCGCGATTCAAAGAGAAATTCCGTGAACCCGACCTGCCCGACGTGGCGGGGAAGTTCGTCCTCGGGGGATCGGGTAAGCTGGTAGAAAAGACCTCTGAAGGCCAGGTGCCCAGAGAGCGGCTCTACTATCGGTCCGTCGCCCCGGTGTGCGATGTTCAGGGAGACGTCATCGGCGATCTCTACGTGTACCGCGATGTGTCCAGAGAGATCGAGGTCGAGCAGATGAAGGCCGAAGTCCTTCGCTTGCGCACCGAACTGGAGACGACCTACTCCTTTTCCGGTATGGTCGGCGCCAGCGCGCCGATGCAGCAGGTGTACGCACTGGTGAAGCAGGCGGCCGAAAGCGATATTACAGTACTGATTGAGGGCGAGAGCGGTACGGGTAAGGAACTGGTCGCGAAGTCGTTTCACTTCAACAGTTTGAGAAAGGATGCGCCGTTCCTGGCCATCAACTGCGCCGCCATACCCGAGGCGCTCATCGAAAGCGAACTGTTCGGACACGAACAGGGAGCTTTCACCGGGGCGACGAAGCGCAGGGCCGGCATATTCGAGCGAGCCGACGGCGGAACGGTCTTTCTGGACGAGATCGGAGACATGCACGTGTCGCTGCAGACCAAGCTCTTGCGATTTCTTCAGGAACGCGAGGTACAGCGGGTCGGCAGTTCCACCCCCATCTCCGTCGACGTCCGGCTGGTCGCGGCCACCAACAGGAATCTCGAAGCCGCGGTTAAGGAGGGGGCCTTCCGCGAAGACCTGTTCTACCGGGTTTCCGTTTTCCCGATCGAGATTCCGCCTCTGAGAGAACGTCGTGAGGATATCCCGTTGCTGGCAAAACACTTCCTTGAGAAACACACGGAAAAGGCCGATAAATCCATCAGCGGCATCTCCACCGCCTCGTTGCGGCTGATGCTGCAATACGACTGGCCGGGCAACGTCCGCGAACTCGAGAACGCCATCGAACGGGCCGTGTTGCTGGAGACCTCGGACGTGCTGCAGGTGAACAACCTCCCATCGCAACTCTCGCCCATCGTAGACTCCCGAAGAGACCCGGCGGCGCCGACGGCGGTCCTGCCGCTGGAGGAAGTCGAGCGGCAGGCCCTGGTCCACGCGCTTGAAGTCTCGGCCAACAACGTCACCGAGGCGGCCCGTGCGCTGGGTCTCGGCCGTGCCACACTGTACCGGAAGTTGAAGAAATACAACCTGCCTTCAAGCGATTGAGTCGTGGCTGACGCCCCGGGTCATCACGTACGTGGCGCGATGGCCGCCGCATCCCCGTAAAACCTCCCGCGTATCCATCCTCAGGTGTCGGCCGACACACCCTTCCTCTCCTGACGTCAGTTGCACGAATTGGAGATCCGGGCATTCTGCCCGGTGCCGCCCGCATCCGACGCGGATACATACTATATAAGATATATACGTATAGGTCTTCCGCCAAACAAATGATGTCCGGCGGAGATATCATAATAAATAAGATATATCCCCTCGGTCCCGGAACCTCGTCCATTCCTGGAGTCGTATCCCGGGCCTTCCTGTAGGACACACGCATTTCCGCTTTCTCTGGTACTCTTACCGGCACCCGGTCGTCCTGACCGGGGGCCGTTCTGCGTGCGCGCGCCGAACACGGCGATGTCGTTCCCTTCTCTCCTCGTACTGGCGGAGCGGATCAGCGACTGCCTCTCAGGCATTGTACAGCATTGGTTCCCATCACATCGCCGCGACACCGGCCCGCCGTCTGTCTCGAATTCATGCTCTTGTTTCAGAATGAGATACAACTCCGAAGGAACGGCGTATCTCGCTGGAATCATTTGGGTTGCTTCCGTTTTTAAACTCCGGATCGACTCTGAATCGTTGACAATTGAGACGCTTGTGTCGAATGGCGGTCCTCGGATGTAATTCCATAAGTCCCTTATTTTGGGGAAGTTGAGGTCGATGAGCGACTTTGGCACGCCTTCTGCTAAACGCGATGGAACTGAAGCTATCCGCACCCTCAGGGGGCGGCATACATCCATTCCGAACAGGGAGGCAGTCAATGCACGTTGGATGCTCAGCAAACCTCACCAGATTCCCCGGTCTGCTATGTTTCTTCAGATTCTCCTCCACTAACGAACGGCTCTACCGGGCTGCCGCTGTCTTGGCGATGACCGGCCTGATGACAGCCGTCGCTCCTGCGGCCCTTCCAGCAGTCGCTCGTGCCGAGGCTGCGCTCACCGTGAGCATTAACGGTCCGTCGTATACGATTGGGGACCATCCGGTTGACGTGTACATCACGTTTTCGAAATCAGTTTCCGGGTTCGAAGAGGGGGACGTGACGGTGGGCAATGCGTCGGTAACGGATTTCTCGGGCTCCGGCGCCAGTTACACGGTCACGGTCCTACCAGCGGCCAGCGGTCCGGTGACCGTGGACGTCGCGGCGAACGTGGCTACCGATGCCGCCGGAAACGGAAACACTGCGGCCAGTCGGTATACGGGGAACGCGGATCTGGATCCTCCGTCAGTCACCATCTCAGGTCCATCGGCCGTTCAGACTGGCGCGTTCGGCGTGACGGTCGAGTTTTCGGAGCCCGTTGGTGTTTACGGGCATCCGTTCGAGCAGGGGGACGTGTCGGTGGGCAATGGGTCGGTGACGGGTTTCTCCGGTTCCGGGGCCGGCTATTCGATCACGATTACGCCGTCGGCCAGCGGGACGGTTACGGTGGACGTGGCCGCGAGCGTGGCCAGGGACGCTGGAGGCAATGCCAACACCGCGGCGAGCCAGTATTCTGTTCAGGTCACTCTGAACTCGGCTCCTGAGATCACGGCGCCGGGCAACAAGACGTTCAGGCAGGGCCAGACGATTACAACGATCAGCATCCCCGTGAGCGATCCCGACGGTGACTCTTTCGGCATGACGATCGTGGGTCTGCCGTCGGGGCTGTCCTGGTCGTGGGACGAAACGTCGAAATCCCTCGAGGTGACTGGCACGGTGGCGTCAACTGCAACGGCGAAGGACTACACGGTAACGATCGAGGCAAACGAGGTAAACGACGGGCTGAAGGCGACGGCGACGTTCACGATCACGGTCACCACGCCACCGAGTACGCCGCCGGCAAACAGGCTTCCGGTGATCACGGCGCCGGGCAACAAGACGTTCAGGCAGGGCCAGACGATTACAACGATCAGCATCCCCGTGAGCGATCCCGACGGTGACTCTTTCGGCATGACGATCGTGGGTCTGCCGTCGGGGCTGTCCTGGTCGTGGGACGAAACGTCGAAATCCCTCGAGGTGACTGGCGCGGTGGCGTCAACCGCAGCGGCGAAGGACTACACTGTGACGATCGAGGCAAACGAGGTAAACGACGGGCTGAAGGCGACGGCGACGTTCACGATCACGGTCACCACGCCACCGAGTACGCCGCCGGCAAACAGGCCGCCGGTGATCACGGCGCCGGGCAACAAGACGTTCAGGCAGGGCCAGACGATTACAACGATCAGCATCCCCGTGAGCGATCCCGACGGTGACTCTTTCGGCATGACGATCGTGGGTCTGCCGTCGGGGCTGTCCTGGTCGTGGGACGAAACGTCGAAATCCCTCGAGGTGACTGGCACGGTGGCGTCAACTGCAACGGCGAAGGACTACACGGTAACGATCGAGGCAAACGAGGTAAACGACGGGCTGAAGGCGACGGCGACGTTCACGATCACGGTCACCACGCCACCGAGTACGCCGCCGGCAAACAGGCCGCCGGTGATCAGGGAACCCCTTGTCGTTTACGGTATTCAATACCAGGAGATTTGGCCTTTTGACATAACGGTGACCGACCCCGACGGGGACGACGTGACGGTCGTAGTGACCGGTCTGCCGGCCGGGCTGTCGTATTCCGACGGCAAGGTGCAAGGGACGCCGCTGGCGGACTCATCCCGGATCCCTGCCCTTACGGACAGGACGTACCAATATACCGTCGAGGCGGACGACGGCGTGAACCCGGCGGTGACCCGGACGTTCCGTTACCACGTGGTCTATGCGCCGCCGCGGATTACAGTGCCGGGCGACAAGACGGTTGAGCAAGGCGAGACGATCGCGGCGTTCGATATCACTGTCGATGCCGATCCGAAATACAAGACGGTGGCGGTGACGGGTCTGCCGCCGGGCCTGTCGTATTCGAACGGGCAAGTGCAGGGCACGGTCTCCGTGGACGCGGAATTGATGGACTACACGGTCACGATCACCGCAGACGGCGACGGCGAAGGCGGCACGGTCGACTATCCCCCGAAGACGGCGACGTTCACGATCACGGTGACCGAGCCGGTGGCTGCTCCGACCGTGGCCATCTCCGGTCCGCCCGATCCGCAGAACGGTGCGTTCGACGTAACCATCACCTTCTCAGAGGACGTTGCAGAATTCGAACAGGGTGATGTAACCGTCGGCAACGGCTCCGTGACCGCTTTCTCAGGTTCGGGCAGCAGCTACACGGCCACCATCACGCCGGCAGCCAGCGGAACGGTGACCGTAGACGTTCCGGCACACGTCGCCACTGGCGCGGCAGACAACGGCAACGAGGCTGCGAGCCAATTCTCCGTGGATGTGTTTCTGCCGCGCTGGATTCGATTCGAAGGGCCGACCGCGGTGCGCACCAGCGATGACCCGTTCGAAGTACGGGCTATTTTCTCGGAAGCGCCTGCTCCCGGGTCGGTCTCAGTGACCAGGTGGCATTCCGAGCTTTCCTACACCTGGAACGACCGCTCCGTCCTTAACGTCACAGCGACGCCGGGATACACCGAACAGCGAGGCGGGACCTGGCCGTACACGGTCAAGATACAGGTGGAATGGCGTGACGCCAGGGAGGACCATCCTTCCCTGGTTGCAACCTATCAGGTGGACGTGGATCCGGATCCGCCTTTACTCCGAAAACGGTTGGGGATCACCGGACCGACGGCGCCGCAGAACGGACCCTTCGATATCAGACTGCAAGTTTCCGAGGGCAATCTCGTCGGCTTCGCGGCGGGAGATATCACGGTCGCAAACGGCTCGGTCACGTCTTTCGAGGCCGATACCGACTACGGGCGGTACTACACCGTACAGATCACACCGGCCGCGAGCGGTAGAGTGAGCGTGAGCATCGGCGCGGCGACGTTCAAGGACCGGGCTGGATGGGACAACAAGGCATCCCCGGTGTACTCGGTGCTGGCGGACCTCGATGCGCCAACGGTCGGCATCTCGGGGCCGACGGATGCGCAGAACGGTGCGTTCGACGCAACGATTACCTTCTCGGAGCCGGTCACCGGGTTCAAGAAGGGGGATGTGAGCGTCGGCAACGGGTCCGTGACGGCTTTCTCCGGTTCGGGAGACAGGTACACCGCCACCGTCACTCCTGCCGCCACCGGAGCCGTGACGGTGGACGTTGCGGCGATCGTGGCCGTGGACGAAGCCGGCAACGGCAACGCGTCTGCGAGCCGGTATTCGGTGCAGGCGGATCTGGTTGCGCCAACGGTCGGCATCTCGGGTCCGGCGGACGCGCAGAACGGGGCGTTCGACGCAACGATCACCTTCTCGGAGCCGGTCACCGGGTTCGAGAAGGGAGATGTAACCGTCGGCAACGGGACCGTGACGGCTTTCTCAGGTTCGGGAGACAGGTACACCGCCACAGTCACTCCCGCCGCCACCGGAGCCGTGACGGTGGACGTTGCGGCACGCGCGGCCCGGGATTCGGCGGGAAACGGCAACAAAGCAGCAACCCGATTCTCCGTTCAGGCGGACGTGGATCGTCCGTCCGTTGGTATCACGGGTCCGGCGGCTACGCAGACGGGTGCGTTTGACGTAAGCATCGCGTTTTCGGAGTCCGTGAGCGGTTTCGAGCAGGGTGACGTGACGGTGGGCAACGGGACGGTGACGGCCTTTTCCGGAACGGGAGCCAGTTACGCCGCCACGATCACGCCGGCGGCGACCGGCTTGGTGACGGTGGACGTTGCGGCGAACGTGGCGGACGACGCGGTGGGCAACGGCAACTCCGCCGCAGACAGGCTTTCGATTACGGCGAGTCTGGACGTTTCGAATCCGTTGCTGGAGATCATAGCGCCTGCGGACAAGACGTATGCCCAGGGTGAGACAATTGCATCGTTCGGGATCCCGGTGATAAGCGTAGGCGTCGGTGAGCCGCCGGGGGGCGCAAAAAGGGCTTTTGGAAACGCCAATCCAGTGACCGTTGCAGAAAGCGACCTTCCCGCGGTGGCGGTGGGGGGGCTCCCTTCCGGGCTGTCCTATACGTCGAGAAAGGTTCAGGGCACCGTGTCGACGGACGCGGCGGCGAAGACCTACACGGTGGCGATCAACGCGACCAATGTCAACGGGCAGTTTGACGAGGCGACGTTCAGGATCACCGTGACAGCGGCAACCGAGGTAACCGTGTCCGACGCAACGGCTGTCGAGGGCGAGGCGCTGTCGTTCACGGTACGGCTCGCAGGGGCGGTTCCGGGGGGCCTTACGGTGACACCGGTGTTCGGCGTCGGTACGGCCAGTGCGGATGCCGACTATACCGCAGATGCGACCCCGCTCAGTTTTACCGGCGCCGCGGGTGAAGAAAAGGCGTTCACGGTGCCAACGATTGAGGATGAGGTCGTGGAAGCGTCCGAGACGTTCCCGGTGGGACTGGTCGTCTCGGGCACGACGGCGACCGTGACGGCTACCGATACGGCGACGGGGACGATCACCGACGACGACGCTGACGGCAGCGTGACCGTGACGGCGTCCGACGCGTCGGCGGTGGAGGGCGATGCGCTTTCGTTCACGGTGAGGCTGGCCAGGGCGGTTCAAGGTGGACTTACGGTGACGCCGGTCTTCGGCGATGTGACCGCCACGTCAGGGGCCGATTACACTGTGAATACGGCGGCGCTCAGTTTCATCGGAACCGCGGGCGAGGAGCGTACCTTCACGGTGCCGACGATCGAGGATGACGTGGAGGAGAAGGACGAGACATTTACGTTGAGTCTGGTGGTGTCCGATGCTCCGTCCGGCGTGAGCGCCGGCGGCGCGACCGGCACCATAAGGGACGACGATGACGATATTCGCAATAGACATGAAAGTGGAGTGCCGACGTTGACGGTGTCCGACGCATCGGCTGTTGAGGGGAATTCAATCACGTTTACGGTGACGCTGCACAAGGCGGTTTCCGGCGGGCTTACGGCGACGCCGACCTTCGCCGACGGCACGGCAGTTGAAGGCGCGGACTATACGGCCAACACGGCGTCGATAAACTTCACAGGGACGGTTGGGGAGGAACGGTCCTTCACAGTGGCAACGACGGATGACATGGATGCCGAAGACAACGAGACGTTCACGGTCGGCCTCACGGTGTCCAATGCGCCTCCGGAGGTGACGGCGGGAAATCCTGCGACCGGTACAATCCAGGACGACGACGGTACCGTCTTCGTCTCCATCCATGATCCGGACAGCCCGGTGGCGGAGGGTTCCAGCGTGGAACTGCCGGTCACGCTCTCGTCGTCCGTGGGCGGTACGGTCGAGGTGCCGTGGACCACATCGAGCTCGGGGCCCGCGTCGAAGATATCCGTCGCAGATCGGCAGTCCGGACACGAGCACGAACCCAGCTCCGGCACCGTCATCCTTGCGGCAGGACAGACGGAGGCGATCATCGAGATTATCATCCTCGACGACGAGGAGCACGAGGACCTGGAGAGCTTCGGGATTGATCTGGGCGAGCCCTCGGTCGCCAGCGGGGCGTCCCAGAAAGTGGTCGTGGACCGAAGATCCGCAACGGTAACGATCCTGGACAACGATGCACCGCCCGTATTCGACGACGGGGACGCGGCCATCCGTACCGTGGCCGAGAACACGCCCCCGGGCACGGCCATCGGCACGCCGGTCTCGGCGACGGACGCCGAGGACGACCCGCTTTCATACACGCTTGGGGGGACGGACGCCTCCGCCTTCAGCCTGGATCGGGCCACCGGCCAGTTGAGTACGAAGGACTCGCTGGACTTCGAAGTCAAGAGTGTTTACGACGGACTGACGGTCACGGTGGACGACGGACACGGGCACACGGACGTCCTGTCCCTCACGGTCAACGTGACCGACGTGTCGCCCCCTGACGCGCCGGACGCGCCGTCGGTCGTCCGTTCGCCGGGAGACCCCGCGGGTTCGCTGGACGTGAGCTGGACGGCGCCGGCCGACAACGGCGGACCCATCGCCGATTACGACGTGCGGTACAGGGAAGCAGGCACAACGGCATGGAGAGACCATGCGTTTGATGGCACAGGCGCGAGCACCACGATCGCCGGCCTGAAGGCTGCGACCACCTACGAGGTGCAGGTGCTGGCCAGGAACGCCGAAGGCGACGGCGCGTGGTCGAAAAGCGGCCGCGGCGCGACCCATGACCCGTCCACGGTCAGGAAGACGGTGACGATGGCAAACGCTGGGGCCGCGGAGGGAGGCGTGCTTACGTTTGCGGTGAGGCTGAACCGCACGGTACCCGGCGGTCTGACGGTCACGCCCGTCATCCGCGGCGGCACGGCCACCCGCGGCAGGGACTACACCGCGGACGTCGCGGGCATACGCTTTGCCGGAACGGCAGGGGAGACGCACACGTTTTCGGTGGCGACGGCACAGGACGAGGTTGTGGAACACAACGAGACCGTCACGGTGGGTCTTTCCATCTCGGGGACGTCGGTGTCCGGACTGACAACGGGCGTTGCAACGGGCACGATAACAGACGACGACCGGGGGACGGTGACGACCGGGAGCGGAAAGGCGTCTGAAGGCGACGCGCTGACCTTTCACGTGAGGCTGGACCGGGCGGTACAGGGCGGTCTGACGGTGACGCCTGTCTTCCGCGATGGGACGGCGACGTCGGAAACCGACTACTCGACCGACGCAAAGCCCGTTCGCTTCACGGGCGCGGCGGGCGAAAAGCAGACGTTCAAGGTGGCGACGACGGAGGACGGGATCGTTGAAGAAAACGAGACCTTCACCGTCGCGCTGCGGGTGTCGAACGCGCCGTCCGGCGTGACGGCGGGCGACCCCGTAACGGGCACGATCATCGACGACGACGGCCCCAACGAGGCTCCCGGCTTCGACGCGGGCTTAGCGACCACACGCACTGTCGCGGAGAATACGCCCGCCGGCGGCGCGGTGGGCGATCCGGTCGAGGCAACGGATCCGAACGGAGACGCTCTGAGTTATACGCTGTCGGGATCGGATGCCTTTGCCATCGATTCGGGCACCGGACAGATCATGGTTTCCGAAGGGACTTTGCTGGACTACGAGGCGGGGCCCCTGTCCCACACGGTGACGGTGACCGTCGACGACGGAAGAGAGGGCAGTGACGTCATCGACGTGGCCATCGGCGTCACCGACGTTGCGGAGCCGCCGTCCGCCCCGGCGGCGCCCAGGGTGACCGGCGCGTCATTGACGAGCGTGCAGGCGGTCTGGCGGGTCCCCGCCAACACGGGCCCGGCGGTCAGCGACTACGACGTGAGGTACCGGAAGCAGGGCCTCTCCGCCTGGGTCTCCCACGCGTTCTCGGGCACGAAGACCGTCGCTGCGATCCCCGGACTGGAGTCCGAAGCGACCTACGAGGTGCAGGTGCGTGCGAAGAACGCGGAGGGCGCGGGCGCCTGGTCACCGGTGGGCAGCGGTCGAACGCGGGTCAACATGCCGCCGGTGGCGGTGGACGATGCCGTAACGGTCTTCCGGGGCCGCACGACGACGTCGTTGTGGACCGGCGACACCCGGAACGATGCACGAAATCCATATTTCGCGCCGCCCGAAGACTTCGACATTCCGGAACCGGACGCGGGCGCGAAGATCGCGCCGCTGGCGAACAGCGCCGCGGTGAGCCCAAGCGATGACGGGAGCATCAGCGTCCTGGCCAACGACGTCGACGCCGAAGACGACAGGAGCCGGTTGACGGCAATCCTGGTCGAAGCGCCCGTCCATGGCGCCCTGACGCTGTATGAGGACGGAACCTTCGTCTACAACCACGACGGCGGCAGGGTGGCCGAAGACCGCTTCACCTACCGGGTGTTGGACAGCAGGGGCGCCAGCAGCGACGCGGCTACGGTGACGATCGCGATAAAGGGGATCAACCTCGGCCCCGCGGTGGTTGGGACGATTCCGGACCAGGTGCTCACGATGGGCACGAACGGAACCGTCGACCTGACGGGACTGTTCGCCGATCCGGACGGGGACCCGCTCGAATACGAAGCGTCGCCGGACCGGGGCATTGTGAACGTCAGCCTCGTCGGCAAAGCCATCGCGCTCACCCCCGTCGCGGTGGCGACCACGCGTGTGACGGTGACGGCCCGCGACCCGTATGGCATGAGCGCGAGGCTCTCCTTCGCCGTCACGGTCGAAACCCTCCGGACCAACCGCGCCCGCGCCCTCGAGCTGTCCCTGGCGGCGTTCGGCAGGACGGTGCTGAGCCAGGCCGTGGATGCGGTCGTGGGTCGCTTCGAGGCCACGTCCCGGGCATTGCGAGCCACCCTGGGCGGCGGCAGCCTCGGCCTCGGACAGGCGTTCAACACGTTGGAGTGGGTGCGGGTCGCCGCGGGTCTGTTCGGCATACGCCTGGACGCCCCGGTTCCCACGCCAGGGCGCGAAGCAACCGCGCTGGACGGACTGTCCGGGTCAACGCCCGATCCAACCACTGTTCGACCGGTACTGAGGGCGCCCTCCGGGCGGAGTGTCTTAACCCGCAGTTCCTTCCAGTTGGCAATGGACCCGTCCGGATCCGCAGATAACGGATGGACGTTCTGGGGACGCGGCGCCGGCAGCCGGTATTCCGGCGATCCCAATTCGGACAATCGCATGGACGGCAGTGTCACGGCGGCGTACGTCGGGGCGGACTACAACTGGAATTCGAAGCTCGTGGCGGGGCTGGCCGCCTCGTACAGCAATGGCGTCCAGGACCTCGACAATGCCGGCAACAGTATTGGCAAGTGGAAGACGCGACTGGCCAGCCTCCATCCGTACGTTCACTGGTCCCCCATCGAAAAACTGGGCCTGTGGGGAATGTTGGGCTTCGGCACGGGCGACGCCGAACTGTACAGCGGCTACGGCGGCCCCCTGGCAGGCACGGGCAGTAGTTCGGCCGAGACGAACATCAGCAGCCGGTCCGCGGCACTCGGCGCACGGATGGCCCTGACGCGGCTGGGGAACGTCGACCTGGCGTTGACGGCCGATGCCTTCGCCGTGAGCACCGGCTCCGAATCGGTGGCGGGGCTGAGGGCCGCTACCGGCGACGCCCGGCGCGTTCGCCTGATGCTCAACGGCAGTACGGAGTGGTCCATGACGCCCGACACGCGGATGGACTTGAGTCTGGCACTCGGCGCACGCGTTGACGGCGGCGACACAGAGAAGGGACTCGGCACCGAACTGGCCGGGGCGCTATCGCTTTCGAATCGGCGCATCGGCCTGGACCTGGAGGCCCGCTCGCACTGGCTGGTAGCGCACCAGGATCGAGACTTCAGGGAAGGCGGCCTGAGCCTGGCGCTGCGTCTGGACCCGGGTGCTGACAGCAAGGGATTGGCTTTGTCTGTAGAGCCCCGGTGGGGGAAGAGTACCGTCGGCGGCGTCAACAGGTTGTGGGATCGTGACCGGATGGCGGCGTATCGAAACGGCACAGACGGGCGCGAAAGAATGGACTGGCGGCCCAACAGCGCGCGGGCGGGCCTCGACTACGGACTGGTGACCCGGGGAGGCCGGGGCCGGCTGGCGCCCTTTGTCGATCTGGACGTGGCTGGTGCGGGCATACACCGCCTCGGCGGCGGTCTTCGCCTGATTGCGCCGGGCGCCTCCAACGGGTCCGCAGGTATCCTGAGCAGGAACCTTCAGTTGGAGTTGCTCGGCGAAGTTCGCCTGCCCGGGCAGGGTTTGGGAACGGACCGGGTTGGCGCACCTGTCGGAACCCCGGACTACCGCGTGGGCTTCTCACTCTCCAGGAACTTCTGAGCGACTGAAACCGCGCGACCGCCGCGCCGGTTTGCACCCCGCATCGAAGAGATCAGTCAATCTGTTCCGGACGGAACGCGTCCGACGCAAATACATATTATAAACAATATGGATCCCCAGGCCGGTCACCGGACGGGTGAAATCCCATGGAGTATACATATTAAATAAGATATATCCTCTTGAGATCGGAACCTTGTCAATTCTATTGAACCGTATCCTGGTGTTCGCATCGGTCGCCCACTCTTCCCCCGTCCCCTGTTCTATTGCCAGCCCTTGTCGTCCCGGCCGGGGTAGCGTTATTCGCGGTTGCGTCGGGTGCTGAGGTTTCATTCCGGATCACACCAGCGCCGGCGGGGCAGGATGACGTAGGAAGCCTCGACTTTCGGGCCGGATGCGACGCATCTCCTGTTCGACGTGTGTCTCAATCTGATACTTTCGTATCAATTTGAGACAAGTGCGTGTGGAATTCGCATAACCTATTGTTATCATTCGCTTTGATTCTACTTTTGGACTTCTCGGTCGGCGTCCCGCCGATTCATAACGTTACGCGTGTGTGTCGTGTAAGTTCACTGGTATATAGTATATAAGTATTTATATTAAATGGACTTATAGTATAAACAAAGGCCTTGGCACGGCTTCTGCTTCCTTTATCACAGCCGGCAACTTTTCGCGCCGGCCGGAATTGCAATCATTCGAATTGAAGCGAGGAGTCAGCCGATGCAAAATGGATTATCAGCAGGAGACGCACGACGTCCGGGTCTGTTACCGCGCTGCAAGCCCCTTCCGGCCTTCAAGGCTCTTGCCGGCGGGTCCGCCGGTACGGCGATGGCCATTTGGTTCGCAGCCGCCGCTCTCCTCGTGTCTCCAACGGACGCCGCGGGCCAGACGCCGAAGCCCGCCGCGCCGACGGTGACGCGGACACAGTTTAGCGTGCCGACAAATCCCGCGCTGGACGTGACGTGGACGGCGCCGGCCGCCGGCGGCATGACCATCACCGGGTACAAGGCGCAGTACCGCAAGAAGGCCGCGGCGGGTGAGGACCCCGCGGACTGGACGGCCTACAGCGGCACGCTGGGGGCCACGGCCACCACGTTCAATCTGCCGGGCGTGGAGGCGGGCGCGACGTACGAGGCGCAGGTGCGCGCCGTCACCAGCCAGGAGGGCGACGGGCCGTGGTCGGACACCGGCACGGGCCGGGCCAACCGGGCGCCGGCAACGACCAGCGTATCCTTCAACGGCGGCACGTTCCCCGTCGGCACCATCGCCGACTATAAGGAGACCGGCCAGGGCGCGCTGGGTGTGATGTTCCAGGACGCGGACGGCGACGCGCTCACGTACTCGGCCGCCGCGCAGCATCCGGCGCTGCTGGGCGTCAGCCTGACCGGCGCGGCAGGAAGCGCGCAGCTGCGGGTCACCCTCCTCAACCAGGGCTCGTCCAAGGTGACCTATACGGCCCGCGACGCTTACGGCGGTTCGGTCACCCGCACCGCGACCATCGGCATCACCGCGAAAGCAAGCCGCAGCATCGCCGAACACTCGGCGGCCGGCACCGCCGTTGGCGCACCCGTCACCGGGACGCCCTATAACGGCGTGGCCCTGACCTACTCGTTCACGGGCAAGGCAAAGGACTCGGGACTGTTCGTCATCGAATCGGCCACCGGACAGATCAAGGTGGCCACGGGTGCAACGCTGGACTACGAGACCGACGACAGCCACAGGGAAACGGAAACCTGGAACGGCCAGGTGATCGCCAAGTTCTACCGCGGAAAAGTTGGATACACGGTCGACGGTCACGCGGCCGCAATAGACGTCATCATCAAGGTGACGGACGTGGGAGCGCCGAAGCCCGCCGCCCCAACGGTCACCCGCACGCAGTTCGGCGAGCCGACCAGTCCCGCGCTGGACGTGACGTGGACGGCACCGGTCGCAGGCGGCCTCACCATCACCGGATACAAGGCGCAGTACCGCAAGAAGGCCGCGGCGGGTGCGGACCCCGCGGCGTGGACCGCCTACAGCGGCACGCTGGGAGCCACGGCCACCACGTTCAATCTGGCGGGCGTGGAGGCGGGCGCGACGTACGAGGCGCAGGTGCGCGCCGTCACCAGCCAGGAGGGCGACGGTGCCTGGTCGGACACCGGAGAGGGCACGGCCAACCGGGCGCCGGGTGCGAGCAGCGTATCCTTCAGCGGCGGCACGTTAGGGGTAGGCGGCGCCTTCGCCTGGCACGAGACGCCGCCGCTCGGAAGCGGGGCATTCTTCTCCGACGCGGACGGCGACGCGCTCACGTATGCGGCCTCTGCCGAGAAACCTGCCCTGCTGGGCGTGAGCCTTTCCGGCGCGGCCGGAAACGCTGTGCTCACAGCGAATCTCCTCAATCAGGGCACCTCGAAGGTGACATACACCGCCCGCGACGCCTATGGCGGGTCTGTCACCCGCACGACGACAATCGGCATCACCGCGAAGACGAACCGCAGCATCGCCGAACACTCGGCGGCCGGCACGGCGGTGGGCGATCCGGTGACCGGAACCCCCTATAACGGCGTGGCCCTGACCTACTCGCTCACGGGCAAGGCGAAGGACTCGGATCTGTTCGTCATCGAGTCGGCCACCGGACAGATCAAAGTGGCCACCGGCGCAACGCTGGACTACGAGACCGACGACAGCCACAGGGAGACGGAGACCTTTAATGGCGAGGTGATCGCCAAGTTCTACCGCGGGAAAGTCAACTACACGGTAGACGGTCACGCGGCCGCAATAGACGTCATCATCAAGGTGACGAACATCGGGCCGGGCAAGCCCGACGCCCCGATGGTGACGAGGACGGAGTTCAGCGAGCCGACCAGTCCCGCCCTGGACGTGACGTGGACGGCGCCGGCCGCCGGCGGCCTCACCATCACCGGGTACAAGGCGCAGTACCGCAAGAAGGCCGCCGCGGGTGAGGACCCCGCGGCGTGGACCGCCTACAGCGGCACGCTGGGAGCCGCGGCCACCACGTTCAACCTGGCGGGCGTGGAGGCGGGCGCGACGTACGAGGCGCAGGTGCACGCCGTCACCAGCCAGGAGGGCGACGGGCCGTGGTCGAACACCGGGGAAGGGATGGCCAACCGGGCGCCGGCAGCGAGCAGCATATCCTTCAGCGGCGGCACGTTAGGGGTAGGCGGCGCCTTCGCCTGGCACGAGGCGCCGCCGCTCGGAAGCGGGGCATTCTTCTCCGACGCGGACGGCGACGCGCTCACGTATGCGGCCTCTGCCGAGAAACCTGCCCTGCTGGGCGTGAGCCTTTCCGGCGCCCCCGGGAGCGCTGTGCTCACAGCGAATCTCCTCAACCAGGGTTCGTCCAAGGTGACCTTCACGGCCCGCGACGCCTATGGCGGATCGGTCACCCGCACGACGACCATCGGCATCACCGCGAAGACGAGCCGCAGCATCGCCGAGCACTCGGCGGCCGGCACGGCGGTGGGTGCCCCGGTCACCGGAACGCCCTATAACGGCGCGGCCCTGACCTACTCGCTCACGGGCAAGGCGAAGGACTCGGATCTGTTCGTCATCGAGTCGGCCACCGGACAGATCAAAGTGGCCACCGGCGCAACGCTGGACTACGAGACCGACGATGCCCACCGGGAGACGGAGACCTGGAACGGCCAGGTGATCGCCAAGTTCTACCGGGGCAAAGTGAACTACACGGTCGACGGGAATGCGGCCGTGATCGACGTCAACATCCTGGTGACGGACGTGGGGACGCCGAGGCCCGCCGCCCCGACGGTGACGCGGGCGCAGTTCAGCGATCCGACCGATCCCGCCATGGACGTGACGTGGACGGCACCGGCCGCCGGCGGCATGACCATCACCGGGTACAAGGCGCAGTACCGCAAGAAGGCCGCGGCGGGTGAGGACCCCGCGTCGTGGACGGCCTACAGCGGCACGCTGGGGGCCACGGCCACCACGTTCAATCTGGCGGGCGTGGAGGCGGGCGCGACGTACGAGGCGCAGGTGCACGCCGTCACCAGCCAGGAAGGCGACGGTGCCTGGTCGGACACCGGCACGGGCCGGGCCAACCGGGCGCCGGGTGCGACGGGCGCGCCCTTCAACGGCGGCACGTTCCCCGTCGGCACCATCGCCGACTATAAGGAGACCGGCCAGGGCGCGTTCTTCTCCGACGCGGACGGCGACGCGCTCACCTACTCGGCGGCCGCGCAGCACCCGGCGCTGCTGGGCGTCAGCCTGACCGGGTCGGCAGGGAGCGCACAGCTGCGGGTCACCCTCCTCAACCAGGGTTCGTCCAAGGTGACCTTCACGGCCCGCGACGCATACGGCGGGTCGGTCACCCGCACCGCAACCATCGGCATCACCGCGAAGACGAGCCGCACCATCGCCGAGAACTCCGCGGGGGGTACGGCGGTGGGCGCTCCGGTAACGGGGACGCCGTACAACGGCGCGGCACTAACCTACTCGCTCACGAGCAAGGCGAAGGACTCCGGACTGTTCGTCATCGAGTCGTCCACGGGACAGATCAAGGTGGCTACGGGCGCGACGCTGGACTACGAGACCGACGATGCCCACCGGGAGACGGAGACCTCGAATGGTCAGGTGATCGCCAAGTTCTACCGGGGCAAAGTGAACTACACGGTCGACGGGAATGCGGCCGTGATCGACGTCAACATCCTGGTGACGGACGTGGGGACGCCGAAGCCCGCCGCCCCGACGGTGACGCGGGCGCAGTTCAGCGATCCGACCGATCCCGCCATGGACGTGACGTGGACGGCGCCGGCCGCAGGCGGCATGACCATCACCGGGTACAAGGCGCAGTACCGCAAGAAGGCCGCGGCGGGTGAGGACCCCGCGGACTGGACGGCCTACAGCGGCACGCTGGGGGCCACGGCCACCACGTTCAATCTGCCGGGCGTGGAGGCCGGCGCGACGTACGAGGCGCAGGTGCGCGCCGTCACCAGCCAGGAAGGCGACGGTGCCTGGTCGGACACCGGCACGGGCCGGGCCAACAGGGCGCCGGCCGCGAGCAGCGTATCCTTCAACGGCGGCACGTTTCCGGTCGGCACCATCGCCGACTATAAGGAGACCGGCCAGGGCGCGTTCTTCTCCGACGCGGACGGCGACGCGCTCACCTACTCGGCGGCCGCGCAGCATCCGGCGCTGCTGGGCGTCAGCCTGACCGGCGCCGCCGGAAGCGCGCAGCTGCGGGTCACCCTCCTCAACCAGGGCTCGTCCAAGGTGACCTACACGGCCCGCGACGCCTATGGCGGATCGGTCACACGCACCGCGACCATCGGCATCACCGCGAAGACGAGCCGCAGCATCGTCGAGCATTCACCCGCCGGCACGGCGGTGGGAGCTCCGGTAACGGGGACGCCATATAACGGCGCGGCCCTGACCTACTCGCTCACGGGCAACGCGAAGGACTCGGGACTGTTCGTCATCGAGTCGTCCACCGGACAGATCAAGGTGGCCACGGGCGCAACGCTGGACTACGACACGGACGATACCTACCGGGAGACGGAGACCTTTAATGGCGAGGTGACCGCCAAGTTCTATCGGGGTAAGGTCAACTACACGGTCGACGGTCACGCGGCCGCAATCGACGTCATCATCAAGTTGACGGTGAACACCCCGCCGGTGATCACGGACCCGGGAGACACGACGCTTGCCCAGGGCGAAGCGATTGCGGCGCTCGACATCACGGTGACGGACGCGGACGGCGATACGCCCACGGTCACGGTCACGGGCCTGCCCTCCGGGCTGTCATACGCTTCGGGGCGGGTCAGCGGCACGGTAGCCGACGATGCAACCGTTCAGGACTACACGGTGACGATCACCGCCAACGACGGGGTGAACGCGGACGTGACGGCGACGTTCACCATCACCGTGACCGACGAGAGCTTCCCGCCGGTGATCACGGATCCGGGGGACAAGACGGTTGCGCAAGGGGCGGCGATCACGGCATTCGACATCACGGTGACGGACCCGGACGGCGATACGCCCACGGTGACGGTCACGGGCCTGCCATCGGGACTGTCATACGCCTCGGGACAGGTCAGCGGCACGGTGGCGCAGGACGCCGTAGCGAAGGACCACACCGTGACCATCACGGCCAATGACGGCACACACGCGGACGTGACGGCGACGTTCACCATCACCGTGACCGACGAGAGCTTCCCGCCGGTGATCACGAATCCGGGGGACAAGACGGTTGCGCAAGGGGCGGCGATCACGGCGTTCGACATCACCGTGACGGACGCGGACGGAGGCACGCCGACGGTCACCGTCACGGGCCTGCCATCGGGACTGTCATACGCCTCGGGACAGGTCAGCGGCACGGTGGCGAAGGACGCCGTAGCGAAGGACCACACCGTGACCATCACGGCCAATGACGGCACACACGCGGACGTGACGGCGACGTTCACCATCACCGTAACCGACGTCAGTTTCGCGCCGGTGATCACGGATCCGGGGGACAAGACGGTTGCGCAAGGGGCGGCGATCACGGCGTTCGACATCACCGTGACGGACGCGGACGGAGGCACGCCGACGGTCACCGTCACGGGTTTGCCGTCCGGGCTGTCGTACGCCTCGGGACAGGTCAGCGGCACCGTGGCGAACGACGCGGCAGTCAAGGACCACACCGTGACCATCACGGCCAATGACGGCACACACGCGGACGTGACGGAGACGTTCACCGTCACGGTGACCGACGTGAACTTCCCGCCGGTGATCACGGATCCGGGGAGCAAGTCGTACAAACAGGGCGAAGCGATCACGGCGTTCGCCATCAACGTGACGGACGCGGACGGCGATACGCCGACGGTGACCGTCACGGGCATGCCGTCCGGCCTGTCGTACGCCTCGGGACAGGTCAGCGGCACCGTGGCGCAGGACGCCGCGGTCAAGGACCACACCGTGACCATCACGGCCAACGACGCGACCCACGCGGACGTCACCGAGAAGTTCACGATCACGGTGACCGACGTAAACTTCGCTCCGGTGATCACGGATCCGGGGGACAAAACGGTTGCGCAGGGGGCGTCGATCACGGCATTCGGAATCACGGTGACGGACGCGGACGGCGAAACGCCGACGGTGACCGTCACGGGCCTGCCGTCCGGGCTGTCGTACGCCTCGGGACAGGTCAGCGGTACGGTGGCTCAGGACGCGGCGGTGAAGGCCCATACCGTGACCATCAGCGCGGATGACGGGACGAACGACGCCGTGACGGAGACGTTCACCGTGACCGTAACAGACGTCGCCTTCGCGCCCGTGATCACGGATCCCGGTGACCGGACGTATGCCCAGGGAGAGTCGATCACGGCGTTCGACATCACGGTGACGGACGCGGACGGCGATACGCCGACGGTCACGGTCACGGGCCTGCCGTCGGGACTGTCGTACGCCTCGGGGCAGGTCAGCGGCACCGTGGCGCAGGACGCAGTACTGAAGGACTACACGGTGACCATCACGGCCAATGACGGGACCCACGCCGACGTCACGGAGACATTCACCATCACCGTGTCCGACGAGAGTTTTGCGCCGGTGATCGCGGATCCGGGGGACAAAACGGTTGCGCAGGGGGCGTCGATCACGGCGTTCGACATCACCGTGACGGACGCGGACGGCGATACGCCGACGGTCACGGTCACGGGCTTGCCGACCGGGCTTTCGTACGCCTCGGGAGAGGTCAGCGGCACCGCGGCGCAGGACGCCGCGGTGAAGGACCACACCGTGACCATCACCGCCAATGACGGGGCGCACGCGGACGTGACGGAGACGTTCACCATCACCGTGACAGACGTCGCCTTCGCGCCGGTAATTGCGGATCCGGGGGACAAGACGGTTGCCCAGGGCGCAGCCATCACGGCGTTCGACATCACCGTGACGGACGCGGACGGGGACACGCCGACGGTCACGGTCACGGGCCTGCCGACCGGGCTGTCGTACGCCTCGGGAGAGGTCAGCGGCACCGTGGCGCAGGACGCCGCGGTGAAGGACCACACCGTGACCATCACGGCCAATGACGGGACCAACGACGCCGTGACGGAGACGTTCACCATCACGGTCACCGACGTCAACTTCGCCCCCGTGATCACGGATCCTGGGGACAAGACGTACGCGCAGGGGGCGGCAATCACGGCATTCGCCATCACGGTGACGGACGCGGACGGCGATACGCCGACGGTCACGGTCACGGGCCTGCCGGCGGGACTGTCGTACGCCTCGGGAGAGGTCAGCGGCACCGTGGCGCAGGACGCGGCTGTGCAGGATCACACCGTGACCATCAATGCCGACGATGGGACGAACGCGGACGTGACGGAGACGTTCACCATCACGGTTACCGACGTCAGTTTCGCGCCGGTGATTGCGGATCCGGGGGACAAGACGTACGCGCAAGGGGCGGCCATCACGGCGTTCGCCATCACGGTGACGGACGCGGACGGCGATACGCCGACGGTCACGGTCACGGGCCTGCCGACCGGGCTGTCGTACGCCTCGGGAGAGGTCAGCGGCACCGTGGCGCAGTACGCGGCTGTGCAGGATCACACCGTGACCATCAGCGCCGACGACGGGACGAACGACGCCGTGACGGAGACGTTTACCGTCACGGTGACCGACGTAAACTTTCCGCCGGCGATCGCGGATCCGGGAGACAGGACGTACCTGCAAGGGGAGTCGATCACGGCGTTCGCCATTACCGTGACGGACGCCGACGGCGATACGCCGACGGTCGCCGTCACGGGCCTGCCGACCGGGCTGTCGTACGCCTCCGGGCAGGTCAGCGGCGCCGTTGCGGCGGATGCAGCACTGCAGGACTACACCGCGACCGTCACGGCCGACGACGGGACAAACGATGCCGTGACGTTGACGTTTACCATCACGGTGGCCGACGAGAGTTTTGCGCCGGTGATCGCAGATCCGGGGGACAAAACGTATGATCAGGGCGAAGCCATCACGGCGTTCGACATCACGGTGACGGACGCGGACGGCGATACGCCGACGGTCACGGTCACGGGCCTGCCGGCGGGACTGTCGTACGCCTCGGGAGAGGTCAGCGGGACGGTGGCGCGGAGCGCGGCTGTGCAGGACTACACCGTGACCATCACGGCCAACGACGGAGCGCACGGTGACGTAACGGAGACGTTTGCCATCACCGTGACCGACGTCGCCTTCGCGCCGGTGATCGCGGATCCGGGAGACAAGACGTACGAACAGGGAGAGTCGATCACGACGTTCGCCATTACGGTGACGGACGCCGACGGCGATACGCCCACGGTGACCGTCACGGGCCTGCCGTCCGGGCTGTCGTACGCCTCGGGACAGGTCAGCGGCACCGTGGCGCAGGACGCGGCTGTGCAGGACCACACCGTGACCATCAGCGCCGACGACGGCACGAACGACGCCGTGACGGAGACGTTCACCATCACCGTGATCGAGAACGACAGGGCGCCGGGAACGATTGGTGACAGCACGACCGTATACGTTTCGATCCATGATCCGGAAGGCCCCGTGGCTGAAGGTACCAGCGTGGAACTGCCGGTCACGCTCTCGTCGTCCGTGGGCGGTACGGTCGAGGTGCCGTGGACCACATCGAGCTCGGGGCCCGCGTCGAGAATATCCGTCGCAGATCGGCAGTCCGGACACGAGCACGAACCCAGCTCCGGCACCGTCACCCTTGCGGCAGGACAGACGGAGGCGATCATCGAGATTATCATCCTCGACGACGAGGAGCACGAGGACCTGGAGAGCTTCGGGATTGATCTGGGCGAGCCCTCGGTCGCCAGCGGGGCGTCCCAGAAAGTGGTGGTGGGCCGTAGGACCGCAACGGTAACGATCCTGGACAACGATGCACCGCCCGTATTCGACGACGGGGACGCGGCCATCCGCACCGTGGCCGAGAACACGCCCCCGGGCACGGCCATCGGCACGCCGGTCTCGGCGACGGACGCCGAGGACGACCCGCTTTCATACACGCTCGGCGGGACCGACGCCTCCGTCTTCAGCATGGACTCGGCCACCGGCCAACTGAGCACGAAGGACTCGCTGGACTTCGAAGTCAAGAGTGTTTACGACGGGCTGACGGTCACCGTGGACGACGGACACGGGCACACGGACGTCCTGTCCCTCACGGTCAACGTGACCGACGTATCGCCGCCGGACGCGCCGGACGCGCCGTCGGTAGGCCGGTCGTCGGGAGACCCCGCGGGTTCGCTGGACGTGAGCTGGACGGCGCCCGCCGACAACGGCGGGCCCATCGTCGATTACGACGTGCGGTACAGAGAAGCGGGCACAACGGCCTGGAGAGACCATGCTTTCAATGGCACAGGCGCCAGCACCACGATCGCCGGCCTGAAGGCTGCGACCACGTACGAGGTACAGGTGATGGCCAGGAACGCCGAAGGCGACGGCGCGTGGTCGGACAGCGGCCGCGGCACGACACATGACCCGTCCACGGTCAGGGAGACGGTGACGATGGCAGACGCCGCCGCCCCGGAGGGAGGCGTTCTGACGTTTGCGGTGAGGCTGAACCGCACGGTACCCGGCGGTCTGACGGTCACGCCCGTCATCCGCGGCGGCACGGCCACCCGCGGCAGGGACTACACCGCGGATGTCGCGGGCATACGCTTTGCCGGGACGGCGGGGGAGACCCACACGTTCTCGGTGGCGACGGCCCAGGACGAAGTTGTGGAACACAACGAGACCGTCACGGCGGGTCTTTCAATCTCCGGGACGTCGGTGTCCGGACTGACAACGGGAACCGCCACGGGCACCATTACAGACGACGACAGCGGGACGGCGACAACCCGGAAGAGGAAAGCGTCTGAAGGCCATGGGCTGACCTTCAGGGTCTCGCTGAACCGGGCCGTTCAGGGCGGTGTGACGGTGACGCCTGTTTTCAGCGACGGTACCGCGACGTCGGGAACCGACTACACGCCCAACGAATCTCCACTCAGGTTCAGCGGCGCGGCGGGCGAAGCGCATACGTTCACCGTGGCGACGACGGAGGACGACGATATTGAAGAGAACGAGACCTTCACCGTCGGGCTGCGGGTATCCAACGCGCCGGCCGGCGTGACGGCGGGCGACCCCGTAACGGGCACGATCATCGACGACGACGGACCCAACGAACCGCCCGGCTTCAACGTGGCGGGCCTCACGACCACTCGCGCAGTGGCTGAGAATACCCCCGCCGGCGGCGCGGTCGGCGATCCGGTCGAGGCAACGGATCCGAACGGAGACGTGCTGAGTTATACGCTGTCGGGATCGGATGCCTTTGCCATCGATTCGGGCACCGGACAGATCATGGTTTCCGAAGGGACTTCGCTGGACTACGAGGCGGGACCCCTCTCCTACGCGGTGACGGTGACCGTCAACGACGGAAGAGAGGGTAGCGACGTCATCGACGTCGCCATCAGCGTCACCGACGTTGCGGAGCCCCCGGCAGCCCCGGCGGCGCCCAGGGTGACCGGCGCGTCATTGACGAGCGTGCAGGCGGTCTGGCGGGTCCCCGCCAACACGGGCCCGGCGGTGAACGACTACGACGTCCGGTACCGTACGCAGGGCGCATCGGGATGGACGGCCCACGCGTTCACGGGCACGAAGACCGTCGCTGAGATCGCAGAATTGGAGTCCGAAGCTACCTACGAGGTGCAGGTGCGTGCGAAGAACGCGGAGGGCGCGGGCGCCTGGTCGCCCTCGGGCAGCGGGCGAACGCGGATCAACACCCCGCCGGTGGCGGTGGACGACGCGGTAACCGTCTTCCGGGGCCGCAGGACAACGTCGTTGTGGACCGGCGATGCCCGGCATGACGCACGAAATCCATCTTTCGCGCCGCCCGAGGACTTCGATATTCCGGAACCGGACGCGGGCGCGAAGATTGCGCCGCTGGCGACCGGCGCCGCCGTGAGCGCGAGTGATGACGGGCGTATCAGCGTATTGGCCAACGACGTCGACGCCGAAGACGACAGGAGCCAACTGACCGCGATACTGGTCGAGGCGCCCGCCCATGGCGCCCTGACGCTGTATGAGGACGGGACCTTCGTCTACAACCACGACGGAAGCAGGACGGCCCAGGACCGCTTCACCTATCGGGTATTGGACAGCAGGGGCGCCAGCAGCGATGAGGCGACCGTGACAATCGCGATAAAGGGGACAAACCTCGGCCCCTCGGTGACGGGAACCATCCCGGACCAGGTGCTTACGATGGGCACGAACGGAAGCGTTGACCTGACGGGACTGTTCGCCGATCCGGACGGCGACCCGCTGGAATACGAGGCGTCGTCGGACAACGGCATCGTGAACGTCAGCCTCGTGGACAGGGTGATCGCGCTCACGCCCGTGGCCGTGGCGACGGCCCGCGTGACGGTGACGGCCCGCGACCCGTACGGCCTGAGCGCGAAGCTCTCCTTCGCCGTCACCGTGGAGAACCTCCAGACCAACCGCGCACGCGTCCTCGAGCTGTCCCTGGCGGCGTTCGGCCGCACTGTGTTGAGCCAGGCCGTGGATGCGGTCGCCGGTCGCTTCGAAGCCACGTCCCGGGTGCAGCAAGCCACGCTGAACGGTGGCAGGCTGGTCCGCGGGCAGGCATTCGATACGATGGATTGGGTGCACGTCACCGCACGTATGTTCGGCGTCCCTCTGGACGCTCCCGCTTCCGGGAGCCCCTTCGAAAAAACGGCGCTGATCGGTCTGCCCGGGTCAATGTCCGATCCGAACGTTGTTCGACCCGCGCTGAGGGCGCCCTCCGGGCGCGGCATACTCACCCGCAGTTCCTTCCAGATGGCTATGGACCGGGCCGGGGCCGCGGAAAACGGATGGACGCTCTGGGGACGCGGCGCCGGCAGCAGATATTCCGGTGATCCAATATCGGACAATCGCATGGACGGCAGCGTCACGGCGGCGTACGTCGGGGCGGACTACCACTGGAGTTCGAAGCTCGTGGCGGGCCTGGCCGCGTCGTACAGCAGTGGCGTCCAGGACCTGGACAATGCCGGCGAGAGTATCGGCCGGTGGAAGACGCGGCTGGCCAGCCTCCATCCGTACGTTCACTGGTCCCCCTCCGAAAAACTGGGCCTGTGGGGTATGCTGGGCTTCGGCACGGGCGACGCCGAACTGTACAGCGGCTACGGCGGCCCCCTGGCAGGCACCGGCAGCAGTACGGTTGAAACCGACATCGACAGCCGCTCCGCCGCGCTCGGAGGGAGGATGGACCTCACGCGGGTGGGTCGGGTCGACCTGGCATTGACGGCCGACGCCTTCGCCGTGAACACCGGCTCCGAAGCCGTGGCCGGACTGAGAGCCGCCACCGGCGACGCCCGACGCGTCCGCATGATGGTCAACGGCAGCACGGCCTGGTCCGTGACGACCGACACGCGGATGGATCTGAGACTGGCCCTGGGCGCACGGTTTGACGGCGGCGACGTCGAGACCGGCCTCGGCACCGAACTGGCCGGGGCGCTCTCGCTCGCAAATCGACCCATCGGCCTCGACGTGGAGATCCGCTCGCACTGGCTTGCGGCGCACCAGGACCGGGACTTCAGGGAAGGCGGCCTGAGCCTCGCACTGCGTCTGGACCCAGGCGCCGACAACAGGGGATTGACACTGTTCATTGAGCCGGCGTGGGGACAGCACGCCGCCGGCGGTGTCGATGGACTGTGGAATGGCGACCGGATGACGGCCTACCGACACGGGACGGACGGACCCGAGGCCTCGGACTGGCGTCCCAACCGCGCGCGTGCGGGCATGGGCTATGGGCTTGAGACCCTGGGAGGACGGGGCCGGCTGGCGCCCTTTGTCGAGATGGACGTGGCCGACGCGGGCATACAACGCCTCGGCGGCGGGTTGCGCCTCAATGGGCCGGGTTCCGCCAACGGGTCCGCCGGTATCATGAGCCGGGACCTGCGGTTGGAACTGCGCTGCGAATACGGCCTGCCCCGGCAGGGCTTCGGAATGGGCGGGAACGGCGCGCGCGTCGGTCTCTTGCTCTTCAGGAACTTCTGATCGACCGAAATCACGTGTCCGAATCTCCGGTTCGAACACCGCCTCGAGCGTTACGTGAAACCTTGTCCGCAACTTGCACGAAAAGGTCCCGACAGGGCTCCAAACGGAGGCCTGTCGGGACCGGTCTGACCGAAGCTCCGGACGATTCCCCGTCCGTTTCCAAACATCCCGCGATGTGCCTACCTCGTCCTACCCAGGCGATACCCGACCCGCGGTTCGTTGAATATCCATCTGGGGTACTTTGCGCTGTCATTCAGCTTGCGCCGGATGTTCTTGACGGCCGCGTGGAGCGGTCGCTTGTCCTTATTGCCTCTTCTGTACCAGATGCGCCTCAACAGATCTTCATAGTGAACCGTCCGTCCGTGGTTTATGGAGAGTTCCTGCAGGACGAGGTATTCGATTCTGGTCAGTTTCACCGGATTTCCGGCGATGCTCACCCTGCGGCTGGCATAGTCGATTCTCAGGTCTCCCTGCGCAAACGGCTCCGACGGAACGACCGAACGGTGGGACGTGCGGGTACGCAGGACCGCCCTGACCCTGGCCGCCAGCTCCGTTGGCGAGAAGGGTTTCACCAGGTAATCCGCGGCGCCGTTGTCGAGAGCGCGGGCAACGGTGTCTTCGTGTCCGTACGCGGAAATGAAGACAATGGGTATGTCGTTGCTTTCGATAATCTTCTTCATCAACTCGATCCCGTCGCTGCCGGGGAGAACAAGGTCCAGCAACGCCAGCTCCGGCCGGTGTTCGTTCAGAAGGACGAGCGCCTCGTCCGGGTCTCCTGTAACGACGGGTACGTAGCCGGCGCCGGACAGGGCCTGGCGAACGCTGCGCAACGTCTGCGGGTCATCGTCCACCACGAGGATTTTCGACCGGTCCGCAGCCTTCTCCCCGGCGCCGGCACCGGTCGAACGAAGATCCCGGCTGACGACCGCAGGGGCGTCTCCCGCAACCGGTATGGTGAACGTGAACCTGGCGCCTTTGTCCGTTCCTGCGCTCTCGGCCCAGATTCTTCCTCCGTGTGCTTCCACGATGCCTTTACAGATCGGAAGGCCCCAGCCGTGTGCGCCGCTGTACCCGAAACTTGAGTCCCGATCGCGACGGGAGGACTTTCGAAACAGTTGCGCCATCTGGTCCGGCGGCACGCCCCGCCCCGTGTCGCTGACGCTGATCGCCACCGTATCGCCCTCCTGCTCCGCATGGACACGAATCGAAGATGCATTCATCGAATTCTTGGCCGCGTTCGTCAGCAGGTTGACCAGAACCTGCACGATTCGGCCGGGGTCGGCCATCACCGGTGGAAGGCCGGGGGCCAGATCCAGGTGGACGTTGTTCCGATCCCACCCGCTCACGAATGTGTTCCGAGCCTGATCGAGAAGGACGGTGACCACCGTGGGCAGAGGATTCACGATCAGGGTGCCTGTCTCGATACGCGCCACGTCCAGCAGATCGTTGATCAGACCGGCCATTCGGTCCGCATGCTCGCTGATGATCCGCAGGAACTGGACCATTTCGGCCTGGCGAAAAGGAAACGTGTCGCTCAGCGCCGTTGACGCGGAGCCCTTGATTGCGGCCAGCGGCGCGCGCAGTTCGTGACTGACCATGGCCAGGAACTCCGCCCGCATCCGTTCCAGATCCTCCATCGGCGTCGTGTCCTGAAGGGTGACGACGACGGAAGCCACATGTCCGTTGTCCGTGCGGATTGGCGTCACGTTCACGAGTACTCTGACTTTTCGTCCGTCGGGCACCTGCAGAACGACCTCCTCGGCGCGTACTGTTTCGCCTGTGCTGAGCACCTCGGCAAGGGAGAGGTCCTCCAGAGACATCTCCCGCCCGTCGGCGCGCTGGATCGTTACGACTTCGAGGAGGTTTTCCAGTTGCCGTTCGTGAATCCGCAGGCCCTCGCCAATCCTCGCGGCCTCCCGGTTGATTGACACGGGCTTTCCCGTCCGTGCGTCGAAGACAATGACGCCAACCGGTGAGGTATTGATCAGCGCTTCCCGGTCGGCCGCAGTCCGTTGCTGGTCGCGGTACCGCCGGGCGTTGGTGATGACCAGCGCCGCTTGGGAGGCGAACATCACCAGCGTCTCTTCGTCCTCTGCGGTGAATTCCGGCCCGCTTACCTTCCCGGCCAGGAAGAAGTGACCCACGCTCTCGCCGCGATGTTCGATTGGCGCGGCCATAAAGGAAATGGTTGTCGCGTCGAATCCGTCGGGCCGGACTGCGGGCAGTCCCAATGCCTTGTTGTGGCTGAAGAAGTCGATCAGCCGAAGCGGCTCCTTAATTTGACGGAGGTACTCGTACAGCCGAGGGACCTCCGGGAAGTTCCAAATCTGGCTGGCCTCCTCGGGAGTCATCCCCGAGACGAGGTATTCCTGTACGTTTCCCTCTTCGTCCAGCAGCGTGACCACGCAGTACCTGGCGTCCGTCACAGACCTGGCGCTGTCCACCACTCCCTGCAGCACCGTCTCGAAGTCGAGGCTTTCGTTGATGCGCTGGCTGGCGTGGCTCAACCTCGTCAACCGCTCGCGCAGTTGCTTGTTCTCCAGTTGAAGCTTCTCGGTCAGCTGCATCCTTGTCCTCCTCCTTTACCGCAGATCGTCTTCCGCTTGTCCGGCAAACCGTCAATCCAACAGACGGCTGCGCCTACCGACGGCAGTGCCCGATTACGCCCTCATCGTTGCAAAACGCGACAGTTTTCAGCGAAAAACTATCGAAAACGGGCGAACTATCAGCGCAAGTTCAACGGTCTATCCCTAAATTTCCGGGTTGTACACCTGTTCTGAACGATACAATGTTGTCCGCAGCGGCGCAAGCGGTAGATCATCCGGTACGGCTTCGGCTCGTCTCCATAACTGTCTTCCTTCGGAAATCTCCGCGCCGACGACGTCTCCGCGCACATGTGTCTACCGCGCGTTTTCGTTCAGGACGATCCAGAAGACCGGAGATTCTTCGCTCCGCTCAGAATGACATGTGTGTCGATCATTTCCGTCGCGGAATCCCCGGGCGCCCACAAGGGACGCCCCAACAATGGCCAGGGGGAGTCGCGGCAAGGTGAAGACGATGAAAAAGCCGCTGTGAAGGTGGCTGTCTGCCTGTGCCCTGAGCCGCTCCCTGAGCTTGTCGAAGGGTCGGCGAAGGGAGAGCTAACTTCCATCCTGAGGAGGCCGCCCAGCCTGCCAGAGCATCATCGGCAGGCTGGCTGACGAAGGATCTACTGCGGCATCGGTTGACACTTGCATGGTTTGAACGTGTCCGTAGACCGACAGGCGGCACGTCCACGAGGCGGCGCCACCGCTTCTTCTTCCGGCTTTTTGATCTTCCACATCTTCTCACGCTCTTCGGTTTTCCTCGTTTTCTCGTGCCTTTCTCGTGCTCTTCGGTTTTCCTCGTCCTCTCGTGCTCTTCTCGCGCCTTTGGTTTTCCTCGTTCTCTCGTGCTCTTCTCGCGCCTTTGGTTCTCCTCCTGTCCATCCATGCAAGTTCCGTTTTGGCGAATTATAGTCATTAGCGTCGTCGGCAGAAATGACACACAATTCGAATCCCTGTTGCAAATCCGCGTCTCATCGGGCGAAAATTCACAAGAATTCACAAAAAATCTGACGAAAACACTTAATTTTTCAGTGATACTTCAACAGATAAGTGTTATTATCCCACGCGTACTAATGACGCAATTCGCAACACCTTCGCTGCCTATCGCGTCGGGGAATCATCCTCGAGCGGTGGCGTCCGAAGATTCGAGGCAGAATGTCGTCCCGGGATTACAGGTCTCAAGGCAGCATGGGGCCACGGTTGCGGTTCAGGATTTCGCCATCAGAGACAGTCTTTTGTTATCTGACGGAGAGGCCTGTAATCCAGACCCGACGAATGATCGAACTTGACCGTCACGACTGTTCTCTCGCGGTTACTCGCCAGTATAGTTATATATCTAACATAATAACAATAATTTACCCCCCCCCCCCCCGAATTTCGCAACCACCCATCCCTCCAGGCAAACCTGAATCACCGGCTTTCCCGGTTGTTGTTTCCCTGCCGAGAATCCGCCCCCCTCTCTTTTCTCCTTCTTCGCATCGTCCGTCAACCCGCAGCGCTTCGACGTACGCCGGTGTGCATGCCAGTCCCGCGCCTGATCGGATCAATCCAACTCCGGCGGCCGGGTTTGTTCCCGTCTACGGACGTCCGCACTCACACACGTCACCGTATCGGTGAAGATTTATAGGAGACGGAGATGCGCCATCATTCTCTTGCAACCATCTTCGCGGGATTCGTGTTGTTCGGTATCGCGAAACCCGGCGGCGTAGGCATCCTGAAATCGGAAGACGCGCTGGCGCAGGCTGTGCCTGTGGCGGAGATGACGCCCGAGGAACTGTCGTTTACGCAGGCAGCGGTGTGCCCTGGCGATTTCAACAACGACGGGAGTGTGGATCTGTCGGATTTTCCGGCGTTAGCAAGCATGTTCGGCACGTCGTCGGGGGAGGCTGGCTACGACCCGCGGGGAGATTTCGACAACGACGGCAGCATCAACCTGACGGATTTTCTGGCGTTTGTGGAGGTGTTCGGGACAGAATGCGAGTCGCCTCCCACTCCTCCTCAATCGGAAGATCGCGAGGCGCTGGTGGCGCTGTACAACGCGACGAATGGGGACAACTGGCGCTTCAATACGAACTGGCTGAGCAACCGGCCCCTTGGCGAGTGGTACGGCGTGACCACGGACGTGGACGGACAGGTGACGAGGCTGGCGCTATACGCCGTCGCAACAAGCGACGGCGACACCGTCGGCATCGGGGACGGCACCGGCACGTACGTCGGCAATCGTCTGACAGGGTCGATCCCGGCCGCGTTGGGCAGCCTGTCCAATGTGACCAGCCTGTCCCTCTCTCTAAACCAATTGACGGGCGCCATTCCGGGGGAATTGGGCAGCCTGTCCAACCTGACGGCGCTGTTCCTGAACGGCAACCGGCTCACGGGGAATATCCCCGCGGAACTGGGCAGCCTGTCCAATCTGAAATACCTGTCTCTTTACGGAAACCAATTGACGGGCGCTATTCCGGACGAACTGGGCAGCCTGTCCAACCTGACGGCGCTGTTCCTGAACAGCAACCGGCTCACGGGGGGTATTCCTTCCGCGCTTGGCAATCTCACCAACCTGACGCAGTTGAGGTTGAACGACAACCAGTTGTCGGGCAGCGTCCCCGATGCACTGGGCCGCCTCACCAACCTGCGAGTGCTTAATCTTCACAACAATACCGGTCTTTCCGGCCCGTTTCCAGATTCATTCACCAGGCTTGACAATCTTGAAGATATGCTGGCCCACGGCACGGGGCTGTGCCTGCCGGAGGACGAGGCGTTCGCGACCTGGTGGGTACACCGGATCAGTAACGAAAAAAGCGCCGTAAGCTGCGCCGTCCTGGACGAACGTGCCGCGCTGGTGGCGCTGTACGACGCGACGGACGGCCCGAACTGGGTGTTCAGCACCAACTGGCTCAGCGACAGGCCTTTGGGGGAGTGGTACGGCGTGACGACCGCCACGTCAGGCCGCGTAACCCATCTGCGGCTGTTTACTTACGATTCGAATAAACCCGTTACCAGTACCGGTACGGTCTCCGGCAATGGATTGACGGGGCCCTTGCCGGCAGAACTCGGCAGTCTCACCAAGTTAATACGGCTGCATCTCCCGAACAACCGGTTGACGGGTCGCATCCCGGGGAAGTTGGGCAGCATGACGAAACTGGAAGAGCTGGAACTTTCCAACAACCGGTTGACGGGTCGGATTCCGTCGGAGCTGGGCAGCCTCACCAATCTGCGAGTGCTGTCTCTTTCCGGCAATCGGTTGACGGGTCCGATTCCGTCGGAGCTGGGAAGCCTCACCAATCTGCAAGCGCTGTCTCTTTCCGGCAACCGGTTGACGGGTCGGATTCCGTCGGAGCTGGGCAGCGTGACGAAACTGGAAGTGCTGTTGCTTGGCGCCAACCAGTTGACGGGTCCTATTCCGTCGGAGCTGGGCAGCCTCACGAGCCTGGAAACGCTGGAACTACACGAGTCGGGGCTGTGCGCGCCGACGGACGCGGCGTTTCAGGCATGGCTGCAGGGTATTGAATACAGGTTCGGCGTGGTGAACTGCGCCAGCGGCGGCGGCGGTGACAGTCCGGATCTGGTTGCGGATGCGGCATCGGTGAGCGACGCGTCGCTGACGACGGGGGAGTCCTTTACGCTTAGCGCCACGGTTCGCAATCAGGGCAACGCTTCGGCAGGATCCACGACGTTGCGCTATTACCGGTCTTCGAATACGACGATTTCCGACAGCGACACGGAAGTGGGCACGGACGCAGTGGGGGCGCTGAATGCGTCCGGGACGAGCGCTGAGTCGATCGGGTTGAACGCACCCTCGAGTGCGGGGACGTATTACTACGGCGCGTGCGTGGACGCCGTGAGTGGTGAGAGCAATACAGGCAACAATTGTTCGTCCGGTGTAAGCGTCACGGTCACCGCCAGCGGCGGCGGTGGTGGCGGAGCCTGCACGGCCGGCCTGGTCGTCAGACCCGGCGGACGGTGTACCTACAAAGGCTACACATTTACGGTGTCGAGTTCCGGCAGGGGTTCCATCGCGTTTTACAACTCCGGTAACAGCATCGACGCAAGGGGGTCCACCGTCAACGGCGTCCGATGGAACTTCCATGCCTCGAAAAACAGCGGAAGCAACGCCTGGACCATTCATACTGCCGATTGAGCGGTCTCCCCACCGGAAAAAGAGATGCGCGCCGCGTTGAGGACCGCGTGCTCGCGACTCAATCTCAGCGGCGAGGCAAAGACCCGGTGTGAGAGCGGACAGGATTTCGACGTGGCGGTATCCCTTGGCGGCATAACCCTCGCCAGCGTCGTCAACAGGTCTGTACAATGCGGGACGGACTGAGAACGCTGGGGAGGACGCAGGCCTAGAGTCTGCGAATCAACGCGTGGGGCGAGCCCGCGTTCCACGCGTTTTCATTCGGGTCATCCAGGGACCAACCACCCGCGCCAGGGTGATCGTTCACCACGACGTGGGACGGACGGGACGCGTCGGTCCGTGTCGTGGCCAGCGGGGTCTGTTTGTTTCGGATATGAGCCGGCGATTTCTCGGCGTCGATGCGCATGGAGATGACCAGGGGAGATCACCATAAACGGCGTAAGGCGCAAATACGCCAGCGAAAACACGCTCATTGTACGGTAGTCTGCGCGTCTGGCGCATTGGATGACGGAAAATGCGCACGGCCAGATTATTCATTGCGCCTTTTCTTTTGAATCGAGATTGAACCAACATTGCACGTCGGGAGCGGTCAAGTGGTGGCGGCATCGGCCACCGCAAGGGCGATCACCTGCCGGCAGAGGTGGCAACCGAGATGCCGGCGACGTCCTGCCGCTCCCGCGGAACGTCCGTGAAGCTCGAAAAGGTCAAAAAAGGAGTGTATCCGATGTTGGCGAGAAAACGCTTGTTATTGATCGGCCTCATTCTATTGCCGCTGGCCGTCGTCCAGGCTTCTCCTGCACTCGACGTGCCCGGTAAGACCCTTGCAAACCATATCGGAACGGTATCGGGGGTTGATTGGAACGGCAACGCGCTGATTGGACGCGGCGTTTCTGGCATGGCTGCAGGGTATTGAATACAAGAGCAGCGTGGTGAACTGCGACAATGACGGCGGTAGTGGCTACAACCTGGGTACGTGCGCGGTGGGGATGGTGGTGAAGCCCAATCAGAGGTGTTCCGTGGGTAGTGCGGAGTTTATCAATATCGGTGGCGTGTACTATCAGTATACGGCCTTCGGTACGGGAAGATTCTGCAGTTCGGGTTTCAATCTGAACGGCCTGCAGGGCAGTCGTTCGGGCAATGATTATCGAATCACTGCCGTGCCTTGACGCAGGAAGAAGCGATGCGCTGAGGACCGCGCGCACCCAACTCAATTTCAGCCGCTAGACAGAGACCCGGCGTGAAAGCGGGCAGGGTATGGATTGAGAAGGATCCGCACCATCAAAGGATAATTCAAAGGGAGGAATGAATGTGCATGTACAGACGCATCGGACCGTGGGTGTTTCTGGCGGTATTGCTGTACGCACCCGTGTACGCGATGAAATTTCTGGGGGTGTTCTCGGGTGTGGCCCTGCACGTGGATACGCAAATCGAGACGCCGGCGACGCACAACAACGCGAAGACGCTGCCGGTACCGAAGGCGGGAGACACGATCCGCTTCCAACTGTTCGCGCCTGCCGGCGGCGGGAATACCACGAACGGATACACGTTGGAACTGGACGTGCCGGGCAAGACCCTTGCAAACCACGTCGGAACGGTATCGGGCGTGGACTGGAACGGCAACGCCTTGATCGTGCGGGGTACAGCCACCCTGTCGGCGCTGTTCATTTCCGGAGCGACGGTCCCTTCGTCGGGATATCTGGGTCAAGTGAGCGTATCGGTGACACGCGAGCTGGATGCCGGCGCGAAGCTTACGGTGAAACGCATGGAGGTGACCAGCGGACGCGACGTGGATCAACTGGCCGTGGGCGCCGCTGAGGTCACGTTTACGGCCGGTGGCAACGCGGGTGATTTCAACAACGACGGGCGTGTGGACCTGTCGGATTTTCTGGCCTTTGCGAACATGTTCGGCACGTCGCCAGGGGAGGCTGACTACGACGTGCGCGGCGATTTCGACAACGACGGCAGCATAAACCTGTCAGACTTTCTGGCGTTTGTGGAGGTGTTCGGCGCGACTTATCCCGTTGGCGGGGGAGGTGGCGGTGGTATGACGGCGGGGACGATACGCAGGCTGACACACAACGCCGCCGCCGTCCTCCATCTACCCGCCTGGTCTCCCGACGGCCGGCACATCGCCTTCGTTTCCGAACGTGACGGCAACTCGGAAATCTACGTAATGGACGCCGATGGGAGCAACCCCCGCAACCTGACACACAACGCCGCCTCCGACGCGTTTCCCGCCTGGTCTCCCGACGGCCGGCACATCGCCTTCCATTCCGAACGTGACGGCAACTATGAAATCTACGTAATGGACGCCGATGGGAGCAACCCCCGCAACCTGGCACACAACGCCGCCTCCGACGCGTTTCCCGCCTGGTCTCCCGACGGCCGGCACATCGCCTTCCAATCCTACCGTGACGGCAACTATGAAATCTACGTAATGGACGCCGAAGGGAGCAACCCCCGCAACCTGACACACAACGCCGCCTGGGATCAGGTACTCGCGTGGTCTCCCGACGGCCGACAGATCGCCTTCCAATCCTACCGTGACGGCAACTGGGAAATCTACGTGATGGACGCCGATGGGAGCAACCCCCGCAACCTGACACTCAACGCCGGCCGCGACGAGTTTCTCGCCTGGTCTCCCGACGGCCGGCAGATCGCCTTCCAATCCAACCGTGACGGCAACTGGGAAATCTACGTGATGGACGCCGATGGGAGCAACCCCCGCAACCTGACACACAACGCCGGTAGTGACTGGTCTCCCGTGTGGTCTCCCGACGGCCGGCAGATCGCCTTCCTTTCCGGTCGTGACGGCAACTCGGAAATCTACGTGATGGACGCCGATGGGAGCAACTCCCGCAGACTGACACACAACGACGCCGGGGACTGGAATCACGCGTGGTCTCCCGACGGCCGGCAGATCGCCTTCCTTTCCAATCGTGACCGTGACAGAGACACTGATATCTACGTGATGGAGCTTCGCATGGGGGCGGGCGGCGGCGGAACGCCCCCGACAAGCACGTCCTTCGATCTGGAAAATACCAACGGTCAACTAGAGGGCATCACGTATGCCAACAACCGATTCTATGTGGTCTATAGAGTGAGTGCCAAGGTCCATGCATACGCAAGTTCCGGGCAACGTCTTTCCAGTGAAGGCTTCGATCTGGATACCAACAATGATTACCCGGGTGGTATCACCTTTGCCAACAACCGATTGTACGTGGTGGACTATGTGGATGAAAAGGTTTACGCGTACACGAGTTCCGGTCAGCGCGTTTCCAGTGCAGACTTCGATCTGAATAAAGGCGACGGTGATCCGCTGGGGATCACTTTTGGCAATAACCGATTCTACGTGGTTGACGCTGCACATGAGAAAGTTTACGCGTACACGAGTTCCGGTCAGCGTGCTTCCGGCGCGGACTTCGATCTGGATGCCAGCAATGAGGAAGCGTTGGGTATTACCTATGCCAAGAACCGATTGTACGTGGTTGATCATATTGATGCCAAAGTTTACGCGTACACGACCTCCGGTCAGCGTGCTTCGGGCGCGGATTTCGATCTGGATCCCAGCAACCGGGCTCAGTCTGGCATCACCTATGCTCAGAACCGATTCTATGTGATAGATTGGACTGAAGAGAAAGTCTATGTATACACGATTTCCGACCAATCTGGCGGCGGCGGCAGTCCGGATCTGGTTGTCGATTCACCGACGGTGGACGACAACACGCTGACGACCGGACAGGCGTTTACGCTTAGCACGAAGGCGCGCAATCAGGGCAACGCTTCGGCAGGATCCACGACGCTGAGGTATTACCGTTCTTCGGATGCAACGATTTCCGACAGCGACACCGAAGTGGGCACGGACGCCGTGGCGGCGCTGGATGCGTCCGGGACGAGCGCTGAGTCGATCGGATTGACCGCGCCGTCAAGCGCGGGGACGGTTTACTACGGTGCGTGTGTGGACGCCGTCAGCGGCGAGGGCGATACCGGCAACAACTGTTCGTCCGGCGTAAGCGTCACGGTCACCTCCGGCGGCGGTGGCGGCACGACTCCGACCGATGCGGTTACGATAACCGGGAGTTGCTCGGGCACACGCAATTCTGTAAGTGGTCTTGTTACGGTCACAATGCGGGGCACCGTTCGAGCGAACAGGTCGGTGTCGGTTTTAAGGTTAACCGGATATGCCAATGACCGGTTGGTGGGCGTTAGCTTGGTTGGCTCTTTGTCGGCCGGTCAATCCAAAAGTTACACGATCTCCGGGATCATCTCTACGAGCGCAAATACACTCAGGTGCAGAGTCAGCTGGAACGCGACGGTCCTCGGCAACAATGTCCAGGGTGTGGCGGATATGCGGTAGCGCAGCCGGAATCGAGCTCAGGCCATGGATCCATTGCGTTGATCGGAGACCGGTGCGAGGGCCGCACGAATCGGTTCGGCCGCTCCACGAATGGCAGTACTCACCATGTCACCGTGAAGGTGACGTCGCCGTAAGGAGGCAGGTATGTTCGTTCGGGTAATTTCGACCGTTGGTGCGGTGTTTGTGTTGACAGGCGCGGCAAGGGCGGGAGACTTGATGCGCGGACTGACCATCACGGGCGGGCAGAACGCGTTGGCGCGTCTGAAGGTGGAGCGGATAAGCGATCCGGCTGCCGATGCCGGGACGCTGACGTTGCGTGTTTCGCTGTCGCAGGTGAGGCAGTTGAAGGGATACGGCCTGAGGCTCGAGTACGATCCTTCGGGGTATGCGTTTCTCAAGGCCGTAGAACCAGCCGGCAACCTGCTCGATTCGGGCGCTCGTCAGGAGCCGTTGTTTCTCACGTCGGATCGGACGCCTGGAGAGCTGACAGTTGCCGCCGCCAGAGTCGACGGCGAGGGCGGCAGCGGCGAGGGCGCGCTCGTTGAGTTGGTCTTCAGAGCCATCGGTGGCGCGCCGGCGTCGGATTTCGTGATTTCGGAAGGCGTATTGGTCGGTGTGGACGGCGCTGTGGACCGGTTGTCGCACGTCGAGGTCGCCGACCTGAAGCCGCTGCCGGACCAATACGTCCTGGATCAGTGTGCGCCGAATCCGTTCAATCCGTCGACAGAAATCGGCTATCGGCTGCCGGAGGAGGGGTACGTGCGGTTGGCCGTGTACAATCTGCTGGGTCAGGAGGTGCGGGTTCTGGTGAACGAAACGCTGCAGGCCGGTACGTATACGGCCACGTGGGACGGGAGGGACGCGTTTGGCCGCGTCGTGGCCAGCGGCGTGTACGTGTATCGGATGCGAGCCGGCGATTTCTCGGCGTCGAAGCGCATGTTGCTGTTGAAATAATCGGGTACGGGTAGTGATGTATCCGTACCAACAGATGAGTACTCTTGAGGGAGGATAGTATGTCGATCTTCAAACGCATCGGACCGTGGGTGTTTCTGGCGGTATTGCTGTGCGCGCCTGCGTACGCGATGAAGTTGCTCGGGGTGTTCTCGGGTGCGGCACTGCACGTGGATACGCAGATCGAGACACCGGCGACGAACAACAACGCGAAGACGCTTCCGGTACCGAAGGCGGGAGACACGATCCGCTTCCAGCTTTTCGCGCCTGCCGGCGGGGGGAATACCACGAACGGGTACACGTTGGAACTGGACGTGCCGGGCAAGACCCTTGCAAACCACGTAGGAACGGTATCGGGCGTGGACTGGAACGGCAACGCGCTGATCGGCCGCGGCGCAGCCACGCTGTCGGCGCTGTTCATTTCGGGAGCGACGGTACCTTCGTCGGGATATCTGGGCCAGGTGAACGTAACCGTAACGCGCGAGCTGGATGCCGGCGCGAAGCTTGTGGTGAAACGTATGGAGATGACCAGCGGACGCGACGTGGATCAACTGGCCGTGGGCGCCGCTGAGATCACGTTTGCGGCCGGCGGCAACGCGGGAGATTTCAACAACGACGGGAATGTGGATCTGTCGGATTTCCTGGCCTTTGCGAGCATGTTCGGCACTTCGTCGGGGGAGGCCGGCTACGACGCGCGGGGAGACTTCGACAATGACGGCAGCATCAACCTGTCGGACTTCCTGGCGTTTGCGATTACGTTCGGCGCGACCTATCCCGTTGGCGGCGGGGGTGGCGGTCAGGGCGGAACGCCGGCGGGCATTGCCCCGGCAGATCAGTCAGCCTTCAACAGTCTTGTTGTTGGCAATCGTTTGGTGACAAGGTTCTATTTTGTCGATTTTGTGTCTGCAGGACGATTCACCGAAGACGTCGGCAGATTGCCCGGTAGCTACACATATACGAATACCGGTACGAATACCGGCACAGTGACGCAGGAATATGACCAGGGAGAGTACGGTGGACGCTGTGTGATGCAATTGACCTTTAACTCCTCGACTACGGGCGACCTCAGCTTGACGTGTGACGACGGAATTACGGCTGACGAAGTAAATTGGCGTCTTTCCGATCTGAGCGACCCGGTCTTTGCGCGTGCAACTGCCGATTCGCTTTATTTCGGCATTCTGGATACATGGCGCGCCGGAGAAACTCGAGCCTATGACATACAGATTCGGCGAAAGACGCCTCAAGGAAGCTGGATAGAAGGGTGCCTGGAGCCGCGGAACGCATCAAACAACACCGTTACGCAATACTATATCGCGTTCATTTCCGGTCGTGAGCCGAACACAACCTACGAGATGCGTTATCGGTACCGGAACTCCTCTTCCTGCAATACCGGCTCTCCGGATACGTGGTCCACGATTGTTGAGGGTACCACGACAATGCCTGGCGAGGGCGGCTCCGATGACCACGGCAATAGCCGTTCGGACGCGACGAGCCTGTCTCCGGGCAATTCGAGTTCGGGACGTATCGAGACCGGCGGCGACGTGGATTACTTCAGTGTACAGGTTGGCGGCGCCGGTACGTTGACGGTCTACTCAACAGGTAGCACCGATACGTATGGCACGTTGTATGACGATTCGGGCACGTCTCTGGACAGCGATGACGACAGTGGCAGCGGTGGCAATTTCAGCATCGAACGCACCGTGAGTTCCGGCACTTACTACGTCGAAGTGAAAGGGTACGACGACCAGACCACCGGCAGCTATACGGTTCACGCGGGCTTTAGCGCCGGCAGTGGCGGCGGTGGTAGCGGCAACAACCTGGGTGCGTGCACGGTAGGAATGGTGGTGAAGCCGAATCAAAGGTGTTCCGTGGGTCGTGCGGAGTTTATCAATATCGGTGGGGGGTGCTATCAGTTTACGGCCTTCGGTACGGGAAGATTCTGCAGCTCGGGCTTCAACCTGAACGGATTGCAGGGCACCCGTTCGGGCAATGATTATCGAATCACCGCCGTGCCTTGATCCGGTCGCGGTTTCGGACCCAGTGGGGAGGAGATTCGACCAACCGTTTGGAACCAGGCTGACAATCTGGGAATCGACGGGTGGCACGAGCCTGGGTTCCACGTGAGTTCAGTCGGGTCATTCAGGGACCGACCAACGGCGCCAGAGTGATCGTTCACCACGACGTGGGACGGACGGTACACGTCAGTCCGTGTCGTGGCCAGCGGGATCTGCTTGTTTCGGATATGAGGCGGCGATTTCTCGGCGTCGAAGCGCATGGAGATGACCAGCGGACGCGACGTGGACGCGCTTGGGGGTGGGTGTCGCAAAGCTGTCGTTTACGCAAGCAGCGGCGTGCCCTGGCGATTTCGACGGCGATGGACGGACCTATTTTGCCGACTTGCTCCTCTTTGCGGACGCATGGGGACAGGTGGGTGGACGTTGCAGGCACGGAACGCGACGGGATGTGCGCCCATTCGCTCACGCGCGCGGATGAATACCGGCTGGTGGGGAGATCGCCATAAACGGCGTAAGGCGCAAATTTGCCAGCGAAAACACTCTCATTGTACGGTAGTCTGCGCGTCTGGCGCATTGGATGACGGAAAGTGCGCACTGCCAGATTATTCATTGCGCCTCACAGCTGTCCAAGAACCGTGAGATTCTCAGATGTATGGTTCGAAAAGTGGCTTCAATTCGCGATCTTGTACGGGTCTGCCCCGGATAACGGAAACCAGGTTGCCATCGGTCGGTGTTTGTTGCAACGCGTGTCATTCTGAGCGGAGTCGAAGAATCTTTCGCCGCTTCCGTCCAGCGCTGCAGGCGGACGTGCTGCCTCTCAGGTATCGACACGTGCAAATCACACAAGGATGAAACGATGCTGCAGTAGATCCTTCGTCGGCCTGAATGCCTCCTCTGGATGACAGCGGGAAGCCACGTGCATGACAATCTTAAAACATGTCATTCTGAGCGCGCTGGCCTCCTCAGGATGACATGTTCTGCGAAGGTGTGGGCTCAGCGTTTCGCCAAGGGTAATCGCAAAGCACGTCAATCATAGCGCAGCGAAGAATCTCCCGTATTCTCGATTGTAAATGTAGTACATGCCAATTGTAGATGAACTTGTGCGCGGACGCATCGACTGCCTGACGGCCTCCTCAACGTGACAGTCTTCTCGAAGGTAGGACAGACTCGTTTCGCCAATGGTTGTGGACGATTTTTCCAGCCATTTATTTCGTGTATTTTCGCGATTTTCGTAGTTAGTCAAATCCGTTTTGGACAGGTGTGATTGCGCCTTTTCCTTTGAATCGAGATTGAACCTACGTCGCCCGTCGGGAGCGGTCAAGCGGTGGCGCCTTGCGTCGGCGTCCGCTGCCGCAAGGGCGAAAGACATTCGAAAGGGGGTAACGGAGGATTAAAGCAAGTAAAAGGCCCCGCCCAACCGGAAAAACGTTTACGGGGCACGCAGGCAGGATGGCAGGCCGAAAACGTGCCAAATACCGGCCATACGCGCAAGGGAGGTCTTGCAATGAAGCTTCTTTTCGTATTGGCAATACTCTCGGTGTCCCTATTGTTGTTTCATTGTCCCTCATTTTCCCAGTTGCCCCCGGAGAATCTGATCGACTCTCGCCTGGTCCAATTGGAGCAGGCCGTGCAAAATGCGGACGTGGATCGCGCCCGGACTCTATTACAAGACGTTCTCGAGTTGAGCAAAAGGCATGAATTGGAATTACCGAAGGAATTCTACTTCTGGTCTGCAAAAGTCGCGGATTCCACCAGGACCGTGATTGCGTCGGCGAAGGAGTATATGCATAGAGCGGGGCGTGAAGGTCGGTATTATCGCGACGCACTTGGGCTGATGTGCGAAGGGTGGAACACAGACGGATATTTTAAGACGGCGACGCTCGACGAGGTGACAGCTTGCCTCACGTTCGGAAAATCTCCCATGGCGCGTGACAAACATAGCTCGACACCGTTGCATTATGCGGCGTGGTACAACGAGAATGCGGCGGTTGTCGAGGCGCTGTTGAAGGCCGACGCCGACCCGAACGCGAAAGCAGCGGTGTTCAATTTACGGCCGTTACATCTCGCGGCGTGGTACAACGAGAATGCAGCCATTGTGGAGGCGCTGCTGAAGGGCGGCGCCGACCTGAACGCGAAAACGTCTCTCACTCGTAATCGGCCGTTGCATCTCGCGGCGCAGTACAACGAGAATGCGGGCGTCGTCGATGCGCTTTTGAAGGGCGGCGCCGACCCGAACGCCAAAGCAGATATGAATGTTCGGCCGTTGCATTGTGCGGCGAGAGGAAACGAGAATGCAGGCGTTGTCGAGGCGCTGCTGAAGGGCGGCGCCGACCCGAACGCGAAAGGACCGTTCAATCATCGACCGTTGCATTTTGCGGCAAAGTACAACGAGAATGCAGGCGTTGTCGAGGCGCTTTTGAAGGGCGGCGCCGACCCGAACGCCAAAGCGGATGAAAATTTCCGGCCGTTGCATCTCGCGGCGAAGGAAAACGAGAGTGCAGGCGTTGTCGAGGCGCTTTTGAAGGCCGGCGCCGACCCGAACGCGAAAACGTCTCTCACTCGTAATCGGCCGTTGCATCTCGCGGCGCAGTACAACGAGAATGCGGGCGTCGTCGATGCGCTTTTGAAGGGCGGCGCCGACCCGAACGCGAAAGCGGAAAAAAATTTACGGCCGCTGCATCTCGCTGCGAAGGAAAACGAGAATGCAGGCGTTGTCGGTGCGTTGCTGAAGGGCGGCGCCGACCCGAACGCGAAAGCGGATGAAAATCTCCGGCCGTTGCATTATGCGGTGTATTGTGAGAATGCAGGCGTTGTCGAGGCGCTTTTGAAGGGCGGCGCCGACCCGAACGCCAAAGCGGCATATAATTTAAGGCCGTTGCATATCGCGGCGAAGGAAAACGAGAGTGCAGGCGTTGTCGAGGCATTGCTGAAGGCCGGCGCCAACGTTCATTCGAAAGCGAGTGAAAAAAAACGGCCGTTGCATATCGCGGCAGCGTATTGTGAGAATGCAACGGTTGTCGAGGCGCTGCTGGAGGCCGGCGCCGACCCGAACGCGAGAGCGGCATATAACTTAAGGCCGTTGCATCTCGCGGCGCAGTACAACGAGAATGCAGGCGTTGTCGAGGCGCTTTTGAAGGGCGGCGCCAATCCGAACGCGAAAGCGGCTAATAATCGAACGCCGTTGGATCTCGCGGCGGCAAAAAAGACAATCAAGAATGCAGGCGTTGTCGAGGCGTTGCGGAAGGCCGCCGCCGACCCGAACGCGAAAGCGGCCGGTAGTGCCGATTGACTTCTAACGCCGGACATGCTTCTCGTCTGACGTCTCGCCTGAAGAGGGAGCCATCGACATGCCGAGGAAATTCGTTGCCCGTCTGAGTCCCGAAAAACGTGAGCGTCTGCAGGATCCGGCAAACAAAGGCAAGACGCGAGCCTACCGAATCGTGCACGCCCGAGTCCTCCTCCAGAGGGTACTACAAAGCACGCAGACAGGTCCATCTATGGTGCGCCGTGAAAAGGCGTGGAACTTCAGCGGGTGAGAGTCCCACCCGACAAATGTTGCTGCAGTCGTTAGCAACCGGAGCGGAGACGTAGGCAACGACATCTCCGAAGCCTCCGGTGTAGAAGGTCGCAAGGCGGACCTGGCGAGTATGCAGGCCGAAACGTGAGTGAACGCTGAGCAGGCCTCGAAAAGGGTAATGCGGGAGCCGACCCGCCTGAATTTCGGGGAAGGCCGCCGTCGCTCGAAAAAGAAAGCAACGCGTGCATCCAGCGGTCCCGGCCTGCCTGTCCGAAGGACGCAGGCAGGCCGGGGTAATGGCGGAGGCACGTATACAAGAGATCCGACGCAACACGGGAAGCCCCAGGCGGTGGTGCGGGGGCCACCAACCGGCAGCCCGTGAGGGCCAGGCCGGGCCGCGTGGGGTGGCGGAGTGGCCCGTAGTACCCGAGAAGCCGGGTAATGCCGGTGCCTGCCTGCGCAGCGTACTGCGCTACAGGCAGGGAGGGAAGGGGCCCTGGTTCAAGGGCAACGTCAACGGAGCGAGAGCCTGGAGATTGGGTTGAGCCTAAGACCTCCAGACAAGGTTCGGAAGTTGCAGAGGACGTTGCCTGCCAAAGCGAAGGAATCACCCGATTACCGATTCTACGCGCTGTGTGACAAGGTATATCGTGAGGACATCCTGCACTTACCCCTGCGAATGCTGCAAGGCCAACGGCGGCCTGTCTGCCGACAAGGCAGGCGGAGCGGGCGATTTTGTGATCTGCTGTCGCGGCAGCGCACAAGAGGCGATGCGCGCGATGCGATCCATCATGAGAGCGCTGAAGTTGACGGTCAATGAGCAGAAGACGAGCATATGCACCCTTCCCGAAGGACGATTTGGCTTTCTGGGTTATACCATCGGACGCTGTTACTCGCCAAAGACGGGCAAGGCCTATATCGGGACGCGCCCGTCAAAGAAGGCCATCCGGCACATCTGCCGGGCTATCAGCGAGGCAACGGCGCGACGGTGGCTGCTGAAAGACCATCAAGAACGCACTACCCACCTGAACCGAATGCTGGCAGGGTGGGGCAACTACTTCCGTCTGGGTCCGGTCAGCAGAACCTACCGGAGTGTGGACAGCCACACCCGGAAACGGCTCCGCTGGTGGTTGTGCGACAAGTACCGAATACCGGGAATGGGAACGTCACGCTTCCCTGCCGAGGTCCTCTACAATACATTGGGCCAGACGAAAGGGGCGGAAACAGATAGGCCACTCCTAAACGTGCCGTCGATCACCATCCAGCCGCAGTCCTGTCCTAATCCGAAGTGACAGCCTTTCCAGAAACCGCAACCGTATCCAACTCCCGTGCCACGCGAAACCCGACCGTCACGAATCGCTCCGAAAACGAATTGGTACTGACGAATGTCCAGCAGGAGTCGCCCATCGCGCGGTCCGTATCGACCACAAAACGGCGGAACTCTGCGACAGTCACTTCGTGCAAGCCCATCGCAATGGGCTCTGCAATGGCCACACGATGAACCGGACCTTCCCAATCCCTGCGATCCTTTTCATGTGACGGCGATCCCATCTCGAACTCGCCTGTAGGCAGCACGATCATCTCCGGGCACGTCCGACAGTCCTGAAAGCGATCACCGACTTCGCGGATAGGCCCCAGACCATCCATGGCGTCCAGGCGATCAAGCAGACGGCGGTTGACGGGTTTGTCCGGATTCCGAGCAGCGCGTTTCCTGAGACCGTCCTTGAACCCGTTCACAAACGCCTCGGCTGCTTCGCCGGATTCCAAGTACTCGTCGAACTTCGTCTGAAGCAACTCGGCGACCTCCGTGTGACCCCTGTCCGCCGCTGTCTGCAACGCCTTAATGCCATTGAGCGTGGTAGGTTTGTATGCGCCGGCCGAGACCAACAGAGCCACCATGTCCAGGTTACCCGTATACGCTGCCGTAATGAGAGCATTCATGTTCTTCCAACTCGCCATCACATCAGCGCCGCGTTCAATCAACAGTCGGGCCACACCAACATGCTCATTCCTCGCAGCCGCCATCAAGGCCGTTCCCAGGAACTCGACTTCCTCCCCCGCGGCCGCCCGAACAGTCATCGCGTCCATATCAGCGCCATGATCGACGAGGGTTCCCGTCACGTCTGCGTGACCCCTCAAGGCGGCCAGCACCACGGGCGTGAGTCCTCGCAGACCCAGTTCGCGCAGTTTGTCTGCTGAAAACCCTCCCACGTTCACGGTTTGTTCCACATTCACGTCCACGCCGGCATCGACCGACGATTGCACTTCCGTGACGTCACCCCGTTCAACCGCAGACCACAGTCGCGACTCCATGGAGCCGTCGTGCGTATCGGCTTGGGTTCCTGCAGAGCTTGTCTGCGGCGCGGCCGAGCCACCGTCCGCACCACTCTCGGTCAAGCGCTCCATTGCTTCTCGGTGATTCCGCATCCTGGCGACGGATAAGGCTGTCCTCCCCATGTTGTCCGTGGCATTCACATCCGCACCGGCATCGAGCAAGATGTTCAACGCATCCAGGTGCCCGGCCACGACAGCCGACATCAAAGCCGTATCACCTTCATACCTCGGTCCGTCGTGTCGTCGCATTTCGATGAAAGACCCATATCCAATATTCAACGATGTCGCTCCTGAGGGTCCAGATTTGGAGTTGACATCCGCGCCCGCCTGAAGCAAAAGGCTGATCACCTCGGCATTGCCCGCGTAGGCAGCAGCCATGAGAGGCGTAACGCCATAGTCGTCCATGACCACCGGGTCCAGCCGTGATTCAAGCAAGCTGCCAATCGTTTCCGCATCGCCGGCTATGGCGGCCCGGATCATGGCCTCCGCATGGGTTCCTTGCGTTGAGGCCCCAGTCTGCCAAACCGCCGCCATTGGCAATAGCGTAGCCACGCCAACGATGATCAATGTAACGGTCACATGCTGCCAGCCCTTCATTCAGCACCATCAGGGATACGGGGCACCAGCCCCTGCTCGTACTTCGGTCTCATGGCCATCTTGTTATGCCGAGAATAGGATGGTCTGTGCTGGATCTTGTCAAGTCGTGGGGTACGTCGGGGAGTCTTCGGCGAGCTGATCGCCTTGATCGAGGAAACGAGCGCCGCGTCGGTCCGGATGCGCCGACGGTCTCTGGACCGGTCGGCGCATCCCCCGAACGGCCCTCCGGCACCTCAATCAACGTTATAGCTGACCTCGGCTGTGCATTTGAGAGTAGTCTGTGCAGAAATAGATGAAGTAGTGAATCGCCCGGTGATGGTGAACGCCTCGACGTCGCCCTTGTCCATAAAGCCCAACGAGTCCATCCCGATCCGCCATTGATCATCGGCGTATCCGGTGACGGTTACGAATTTCACCGACCAGTGCGCACGTACAGTGCCCCCTATTGTGACATCCACACGTCCGGCAATATCTCTTTTACCTGAACACGTCGTGACTTGTACGGTAACCGCGTCTTCCGGCGGACCCAAGAGGTTGTCGCAACCGACACCGAAGACGCTGAGCGCGACTGCCATCACCACCAGTGTTCCCGCGCGAGTCTCTCCAAGCAGGTTCATACCGGTCCGGGGTTTATTACAAAGTCGCGGCTGCCCAGCCATGCCTCAATCCTTTCGACAAATGCCTGCACAGGTTGATCTGCGTCACCGCTTCATTCAGCGCGCCCGGCGCCTCACGTTGCCCAAGGGCGAGTTGACCCTGACCCTGAACTCCAATCCAAACCAAAAGTGGAAAACGATCTGCTGCATTTCATCGAAACACTGAAGGATGCCGCCTGATTATACCACTGCCTTCAAACAGATTTGTGCAACGCAGATTTATGCAATGTCAGGGTCGGGTTTCAGGCTCGGCTGAACTGACCCACAATCTAATTTGCTCCGCAAGCCTGCTACTCCAACGATTAAGTTGCTCGTCCCGGCTGAGCGACCGCCAAACGCCTTGCCGTGTAAACCAATTCCCACGATCAATCAAAAACCATTGTTCAGCAATTACGTCATGCGTAAGAGCATCCTTGAAAGTGAGGTTGACGTAATAATCAAAGTTCGACACCGTGACATGGTGGACGAAACCGCTTTCGTCAGTCCAAGAATGGGTATTGAGATCAGCCACATCCTTTAAGCGGATGATCGCATTCGCCGGATTCGTTCCGCGAAGAGTAGCTCGCAACTCTCTGCCGATGGCAGTCTTAAATACCGACGACACTCTATCCGCGTCCTCCGGTGACTCCGATTCACTGCCCCCCCCTCCCTCGGCATGCACGACCAGTTCTTTCACATGGTAAGCTGCTAGCTTGCCGGTTGCCGGTTTCAGCATCGACAATTTCTGGCTACATGCGCCCAGCATCTGTAATGCACATACACCTGCCAGGAAGAGGCCGGCCACCTGAATAACACCACCGATCGTCATGGCCGGAACCGAGTTGTCTCTCATTTTTCGATCCAGTCTCGCAATTTGATTGAAAAATCGTTGACCGCCTCCTCAACCCTGTCGGTTGTGGCTGCATTAGTTGCATTGGATATAAGCGATACAAGGGCACCAATATTACCGCCCATTTTGGTCGAACGATCTTTTCCTTTAATCGCTCTTTCAGCCAGAACCGTGCTGGAATTCGCATCTACAATCTCCACAATGCCAGTTATCGTACTGTCGTGACCACCAAGTGCTCTGCCTACTCCGCTGGCGATCGCCACTTCCGTTAGCGTAATAGCGATATTCGCTGGTGTTGGCCCGTCTAGGGAGGACACAATCGACTCGCGTACAGTCTTCTCTATGGATGCTCCTACTCTCTCGACAAAATCCTTGTCGTCTTCATTATCCAAACGCTTAAAAACACCTATATCGACCTTGTCTGCAAATGACACTCTGACATCTTTAACGTGATACTCCTGGAGAAGATCGTTAACTCCTGAGAGTTGTTTGCTCGCCGCGCAACCTGTAAACAAAAACGCCATAAACAGGACGCCTGCCTGATACCAATTCATAGGTATCGTTTTTTTCATTGCAGTCCCCCTCCCGAAATACGCCTTCGACCGGCCACCGATAGGAGCTTTACCAACAATTTTGAAACTCTTTTATCTAGACTCTAACACCTTAGCCACATATTTGCCAAGCGTCAATCGCGTGTATTGGTCCACCACTTTTCGCACTCGGGTTGGTGTTGAATCAGGGATTGTCCCGGAGACTCTGGACCCATCGCATTCAACATCCGCGAAACGTCTCAGCCGCACGTTTGCCAACACTGTCATCCTGAGGAGACTGCCAGGAAGGCGATGTCTCCGCGCAAGTGCGTTCACCGCGCTTTTGCGTTGAGGACGATCGAGAATACGGGAGATTCTTCGGTGTGCTCAGAATGGCATGACTCGCAATTGCCACTGTCGGAATGTAATAGTCATCGGTTAGCCCAGACCGTCATCCTGAGGAAAGCCGGCGTAAGGGGGGGCCTGCCTGCATCGCGCCCTGCCGACGAGTACAGGTGACTGACGAAGGATCTGCTCCGGCATCGATTCACACGTGCATGATTTGCACGTGTCCCGAGCAGAGCAGGCGGCACGTTGGTACTCAATCGTCCATCCTGTCAGGCGGCATCTCCGCTCTCTCTTCCCGCTATCCGGCTCTAATCCTGTCTGTCCCGTCCATCCATACAGGTTCCGTTTTGTGAATCAAAGAGAATGCCGCTGTCGCAAAGTGCGGCATGCAATTCGAATCGCCGTTGCGAATTCGCGCCTTCCTGAGCCAAAATACGGCAAATTTAACAATATATCAACGAAAAATCTAAAATTTCAACAGTACTTCAAAAATAATGTGTTATTATACCGTGCGCACTGCTGCAATGTGCAACACGTTTGCAATTGACGGACTCGCGGAATCATCGTCGAGCGTTATCGTCCGAAGATTCGAGACAGCATGCCGTACCGGGATTCCACGGCCCAAGGCAGCATCGGGTTACTGCTGCGGTTCAGGATACCTCCATCAGTGACAGCCTCCCCTTATCTGACGGAGAGGCCTGCAGTCCTGACCCGACAGACAACTGTATTTGACCTTCACGGTGGTTCTCTCGGGGTTACTTGCAGGCGTATTTGTTTATCAGAACTCACGAAACGGATTTCCGCTCCGAATTTCTCCATCTCGGGCCCCCTTCAGGCAAATCTGAATCACCGGCGTGCTCGGTTGTTCTTTCGCGGTCGAGCAGCCGCGTTCCTCATTCTTCTCCTTCTTCCCATCGTCACTCGATCTGCGCCGCCGCGGCATGTGCTGGCGCCCACGTTGAATCCGGTCGCTTCTCAATCGGCGTCGTCGGTCGCACGATCGGCCGTGCCCATAAGCATGTCCCCGCACGGGTGACGATTCTTAGGAGGCAGGTATGTGGCGGAGCCCGGTTGTATCGGTATGCACGGCATTGGCGCTGTTCGGTTTGAGGTTGACCTCAGACGTAGGCGTACTAAAACCGCAATCCGTATCTGCACAGGTCGTATCGCCTATGGAACTCGTGCATGAGTCAATCGGGGACCTGTCAAGCCACCCGAAATTGCTTCCGGACACACGGATCGAGAGCCCCGCGCCGAATGACAACGCGGTGACGCTGCCCGAGAAGAAGGCGGGCGACAGCATTCAGTTTCAGTTCTTCGTACCGGAGGCGAGGGGCACGCAAATTCAGGGATATACGGTGGAACTGTCGCTGCGCGGCAAGACCTTCGGCAGCTACATCGGCGTCCGATCGAACCTTCCATGCCTCGAAAAACAGTGGAACCAACGCCAGGACCATTCATACTGCCGATTGAGCGGCCTCCCCACCGGAAAAACGCACGACGTCGGAATCTGTCATCGGATGATGAGACAAATCTACCCTGAGATGCGCCACCCAACCGTTCACCAATCGGAGGAATGTCAGTCATGACTGAACACAGGCGGGACCTCACTGCGATATTCAAGGCGTCGATTTATGTCCTGATGACCGGTTTGGTCATTTACGTCGCTTTGTCCTGCGGCAATGACGACGGCGCCGGATCAAAGTCGTGGCAGTGCGAGGTGACGCTGACGCTTGTGCCTTCAAGGATGGGCGATCTCAGTTCGCCGTCCGGATCGGGAACAGGAACGGGCTCCGGCGCTACTGAGGAAGAAGCGATGCGCGCAGCGTTGCAGACCGCGTGCTCGCAACTCAACCTCAGCGGCGAGGCAAAGACCCGGTGTGAGAGCGGACAGGATTTCGACGTGGCGGTATCCTTTGGCGGCATAACCCTCGCCAGCGTCGTCAACAGGTCTGTACAATGCGGGACGAACTGAGAACGCGAGGAAGGACGCAGGCCTGAATTCTGTGAATCAATGCGTGGAACACGCACGGGTTCCGCATGAATTCAGCCCGGTCATCCAGGGATCGACCACCCGCGCCAGGGTGATCGATCGCGGCCCGGTGAGACGGGAGGGACGCGTCAGTCCGTTCCGTGGCCAGCGGCGTCTACGTGTATCGGATTCCTGACGGCGATTTCTCGGCGACGAAACGCATGTTGCTGTTGATGTTAGCGGATGCTTGTTGGGAGGTGTCGGTTCCAGCATAGAGTATTCTCAAGGGAGGATTGTATGTCGATCTTCAAACGACTCGGACTGTGGTTCCTCTTGACCGCGCTGGTCGTGACCGGCGCGCAGATCACCTTCGCCACAGGCGCCATCGATGGGGATTTCAACAACGATGGTGTCGTGAACCTGACGGATTTTCTGGCCTTTGCGCGCATGTTCGGCACGTCACAGGGGGAGGCCGGCTACGACGCGCGGGGAGATTTCGACAACGACGGCAGCATCGACCTGTCGGATTTTCTGGCGTTTGCAGAGAACTTCGGCAAGGCGGCACCGTCATCCGGAGCCGGCGGCCCTGTTACCGTCGTCGGGACGGAAGGAAGCGAAGGGGATCAACTTATCTTTCGTTCATTCAAGGTCAGCGAGACCAGGCTGAACGCGAGGCAGGGATTCACGATGGAGACGAACGTGCAGAAACCACAGGCCGTTGGACTCGCACATGAAATTAAATACTACCGCTCGCTCGATGCATCCATAGACTCAAGCGACGCGCTAATCCACATTGGTTGGTTAGGGCCCTTGTTTGGGGATAGAGTAGACACCACGGCGGTGCTTGACTGGACAGCACCGGCGTATGCGGGGACTTACCATTACGGGGTCTGCGTTGCGGTGGGAAGCGGGCCAAGCTACTACTGCTCGATTGGCGTCCCTGTGACCGTTGACGGCAGTCATGAGGGCAGTCCGGACCTGATCGTCCACCCTTCCATTTTGGTCCCCGACAACGTGACGCCTGGGAGTCGCTTTACGTGGGGCACGAGAATTGAGAACATCGGTACCGGCCCGGCTGCCGCAACGTCGTGGCGCGGTTACATCTCGCACGAAAGCACCATAGACGCCTCAGACACGCTATTTCAAATCAGTTCCGTACTCCCTCTTGACTCGGGAAAACGCCTGAACCAGAACCTGACCGCTTCAAGCCCGAACAAAGCGGGCACATACTATCTGGGGGTTTGCGTCGATCCCGTTCCCGGCGAGACCAAAACCGATAACAACTGCTCCGTTGGCACGCGCCTGACCATTGAGGACAGAGGAAGCCCGGACCTGATCGTTCGAGGGCTCGTGCTTAGAGAGCACGACCGAACAGCGCGGGAGATCGGTTTACTTGCTCACGTCCTGAACGCGGGTGATCGTGCGGCTGACGAGACAGTCGCGCGAATTTACCGCTCGGACGACGCTGTCATCGATGCCTCCGACACCCAAGTCTCGACCGACAACATTCGACGCTTGGGCGCGGACGGAAATTACCCGGCCGTGAGTGGGCTGGATGTGCCCGCGAGTCCGGGGACGTACTACTACGGCGTTTGCGTTGATCGCGTCGCCGGCGAGACAGATACGAACAACAATTGCTCGGAGGCCGTGTCCCTGAACGTCGGGGTTCCGGATCTGGTTTTCGGCCCGGCCTGGGTCAGTACGAGCAACCCGCTGGCGGGGCAGTCCTTTACGCTCACGGCCACAGTGAGAAACGAGGGGCCCGAGGCCGCTGCCGCGACCACGGTGCGCTACTACCGCTCGGACGATGCCACCATCGACGTCTCCGACACACGGGTCGCCACCGGAACGATAAGTGGCTTAACGGGTATAGACGGCCTGGTCCTCGGACCCAACCTCGGACCCGAAAGACGCCGCGCCGCTTTCGCTGCAAGCAGGAAAGCAGTCACCTTGAATGCGCCATCCAGTCCCGGCACCTACTACTACGGCGCGTGCGTCGATGGCGTGCCTGGCGAGACCGATACCGATAACAACTGTTCCGCGGGGGCATATGTCCGTGTTGTCCCGTCAGGGGCGGACCCCTTCAATATCGAGCTCATTTTCGTGGACGACTTCACCGACGCGCGCAAGGATCTGATGCAGCAGGCAGCCAGACGCTTCGAGGCCATTATTACACAGGGCCTGCCGGACGTGGATTTCTCGTCCAATGGCTTTGATTTCGTTGCCGACGGCGGCCGCGTCACCAGGGAGATCGGGGACATTGTGGACGACCTGCGGATCTTTGTCCTGAAATCCCACGACGGAGAATATGCAGGACGGGCGGGACCGAGCTATGTGCGGCAAGGCAACCCGACCGGCCTGCCAGCACTTGGTAGAGTCTTTATTGATACGAAACACCCTGCCAATCTTGTGGGTTATGAGTCAATACGGCAGGAGGAAAATTGGGGACGCGACCTGATGCTGCATGAAATAGCGCATGTTCTGGGATTCGGTACGCTCTGGCAGGCGTTCGGCCTGGTCCATGAAACGTCGGGACACGCATACTTCAGTGGCGAACTGGCCGTTCGGGCGTTCAATACCGCAGGCGGCGAGCCCTACGTTGGGAACAAGGTCCCCGTGGAATCTCGCCACCTTTCAGGCGGCTGTGGTGCGGGCGGCCATTGGAATCCGTATGTGTTCAGGGGCTTTGATCGCCTATTCGGGGCCGAGATAATGGAGGAGAATCCAGCGCAAGAACATGCGCTCAGTGCGATCACGATCCAGTCCCTCGCCGACCTCGGCTACGTTATTGACGTCAACCAGGCCGATCCGTACAGGCTGCCTGCCACGATAGGTTCCATATCGCCCCTTCCGGCGAGCGCAAAGCCAATCGCCAGCCGCGAGGTCGACGTGGGAGTCGCCTCCGTCGGACCGATCTACGTAGGTGATGAGCAGGGGAACATCATCCTCACCATCGATGACTGAGTGCGCTGTTTTACGTAGAAAAGCCGGCCCACCGGCCCTCCCGTCTTCGTGCCTTCCCATGGAGCCCACACATTCAGCCGACGTCTCCGCGCATATGTGTCTACCGCACGTTTTCGTTCAGGACGATCCGGAAGACGGGAGATTCTTCGCTCCGCTCAGAATGACATGCTTTGCGATGACCATTGGCGAGAGGTTTCAGTCGCGCGTTTGCGAAACCTGACATGCTCAGGAAACAGACGTGAAGGTGGGGCAGACATTCCTGTCTGCCGACGCGTGCGAAACCTGTCATCCTGAGGAAGCGCCCTGCCTGCCATAGAATCATCGGCAGGCAGGCCGACGACGGATCTCCTGCGGCATCGGTTCACACGTGCGTGAATTGCAGTTGTCACGAGCCGAACAGGCGGCACGTTGGCGCTCACACGGTCAGCCCAGGGAAGCGCGAGTTTCGACTGGGTCACGGAATACTGGCATTTCGACAAGCTCAATGACCACGTTTCGGACGGCACCGATTGATTTCGCTCAGAATGTCATGTTCTGCGATTGCCATCGACAACGTGATATTGCGGAAATTGGAATCTGGGACAAGTTCAGGACGTTTGAACAAAACTTCATCATTGACATCACGAAACCATTGAAGCAACTTGCGATTACAATATCTTTTTGCCATTTCAAAGACAAACTCAACGATAATTCATCAAAAAGCCAGAAAATATCATCAATAATTCAAATATATGAGTAACGGCTGAGCAAGAAGCCAATTCCTGGCAGTCGCACCCGTAAAAGTGCCGATATTGTCCACTCTGTCAAACGCGGACGTCCGGGTGTACACGCGGCCGGGGATCTCCGGATATCGTCCGTAAACCGGTGGGAGTCCAACACCTGTCGGCAGCAATCACCACGTCGCCGTGTCGGCGACACAATTAAGGAGGCAGCCATGTTTAACCGTTTGGTCGCAACCGTATGTGCGGCGTTTGTGTTGACCGGTGCGGCGTTGGCCGGAAATATGACCCGCGGGATCACGATTACCGGGGGGCAGAACGCATTGGCGGCGCTCAAGCTGGAGCGCGTGGACGAATCGGCCGGCGAAGACGGGATCCTGACGTTGCGTCTCACGTTGTCTCAGGCCAATAATCTGAAGGGATACGGCCTGACGCTGCAATACGATGCCGCCAGGTACGAGTTCTTGGAAGCCAGGGAACCGCGCGGCAATCTGCTCAAGTCGGGTTCCGGCCGGGAAACGCTGTTCCTGACGTCGGACCGGACGCCGGGTGAGTTGAATATCGGCGCGGTGAGAACCGATGGGCAGGGCGCCAGCGGCAACGGCAAACTCGTTGAACTCACCTTCACAACCAGAGGTACGCCTTCGGCGTCGGACTTTCGGGTGTCCGAGAGCGTGCTGGTAGGCGTGGATGGCGCCGTGGATCTGCTCTCCCGGGTTGAGGTCGGCGATCTGAAGCCGTTGCCGGATCAATTCAGGCTGAACCAGAATATCCCGAATCCCTTCAACCCGTCCACGGCGATCGGCTATCAGCTTCCCGAGGCGGGGCAGGTGCGGCTCGCCGTCTATAATCTGCTGGGCCAGGAGGTACGCGAACTGGTGAACGAACGGAGGGATGCCGGATCGTTTTCGGCAACGTGGGACGGGACGGACGCGCTCGGCCGGCACGTGGCCAGCGGCGTTTATCTCTATCGGATCCAGGCGGGCAGTTTCTCGTCCGCCAAAAGGATGCTGTTGCTGAAGTAGCCGCCAGGTCGTCTCGCCCGAAGTCGCGCACGGCGTTATACAGCCATCGGAAACACCCTTCCGAGTGATGGCGGTGTACCTGAAGGCCGTTCCCTCGAGGCGTAACGGATACAGGTGACGTATTCCACATTCGGACCATGTAGCGGATCGAAATCGTTGTCGAATCAAAGGAGTGTACCCCGATGATTCCCAAACGGACTCTATTGCTGATCACCGCGATCGCGGTCGCCGCTTTTGCCGGGCAGGCGTTCGCGGGCGCCAATGCAAATGCCGTTTTGTCGCTTGACCTGATTCCCGGTGGAGGCGCGGGCAACCAAACGGATGACGGGGTTACGTCGGGGACAGTTTCCGGCCGCGGTACAACCATCGCGGTTGAGGTTTTCGCGACAGGCGTGAGGACGTCCCTGGCCGGTATGATTCTGAAATTCGACTTCGACGCTACCCTTCTGTCATTCGTCAAGGTCGAAAACAGCGCGTTCCCCCTCACGCTTCCCGAAGGCTCCGTCGGCGCGAACCTGGCAGCGGGTAACCCCGTCGCGTTGGCGTCTTCGGGCTTTCTCGCGCGCGCGGAGTTTTCGACCGTTGCCGACGTTACGGGCCGGCAGTTTTCCATCGGCATCGAGTCGGTTACACTCGCGGAGGGTCCAACCTCGAGCGACGAACTCAGGACAGGCGGTGAGGTCACGTTCAATATTGCGCCTCCCCCGCCTTCCCCCGACTTCGACGGCGATAACCACGTTGGATTCTCTGACTTTCTGATTTTCGCAAGCGCGTTCGGGTCTCGGCAAGGGGACGGGAGGTACAATAACGCACAAGACCTGAATGCCGACGGTTCCGTTGACTTTACGGACTTTCTGATCTTCGCGCAGAGCTTTGGCGGTCCGCCGCCGACAACGGGCGGCGGCAGCCCGGACCTCGTTGTCCAGTCGCCTTCCGTCAGCAACAATAACGTGGCTTCGGGCGCGACCTTCACGCTGGGCGCGGCGGTGCGCAACCAGGGAAACGGTTCGTCTGCCGCGTCCACGTTGCGTTACTATCGCTCGACCGACGCGACCGTTTCCGCCAGCGACACGCAAGTCGGTACGGACGCGGTGAACGGACTGTCGCCGGGCGGCTCGAGCGCTGAGTCGATCAGCCTGACGGCGCCGTCGAATGCGGGCACCTATTACTACGGAGCATGCGTCGACGCGGTGGCGGGAGAGTCCAATACCGGCAACAACTGTTCGGCTTCCGTGTCCCTGACCGTCACGACGCGGACCCCTCCTGCCACCGGTGCATCGAAGCTCTACTGGACGGACTGGGGCACGGACAAGATCCAACGGTCGAACGTCGACGGCTCGGGGGTCGAAGACCTGGTCTCCGGCGCGGGGCTGGACGGGCCGGACGGGCTCGCACTGGACGTGGCAGGCGGAAAGATGTACTGGACGGACGCCGGTACGAACAAGATTCAGCGCGGTAACCTGGACGGCTCCGGGGTCGAAGACCTCGTGACGGGCCTTGGGATTCCGTACGGTCTGGCCCTGGACGTGACGGGCGGCAAGATGTACTGGACGAACCGGCAGACGAACAAGATTCAAAGGGCCGATCTCAGTGGCGCGAACGCAGAAGACCTTATTACGGGCGGTCTGACGTTTCCAGGCGGTCTGGCGCTGGACGTATCCGGCGGCAAGATGTACTGGACGAATCCCGGCGCGAACAAGATTCAACGCGCAAATCTTGACGGCTCGGGGGTGGAAGACCTGGTCACCAGCGACGTGAGCAGTCCCACCGGAATCGCACTTGATGTCTCCGGCGGTAAGATGTACTGGACGGACCGGCGCTCGGACAAGATCCAGCGGGCGAACCTGAACGGCTCGGGGGTGGAAGACCTGGTCGCCAGCGGCCTGCACAGCCCGAACGGTCTGGCTCTGGACGTGCCGGCAGGCAAGATGTACTGGGCCGACGCGGGCACGAACAAGGTGCAGCGCGCCAATCTGGACGGTTCCGGCGTGGAGGATCTGGTCACCGGGTCCAACGGACTGGTCGATCCGTCCGGAGTCGCCGTGGCGACGTCCTCCGGCGGCGGTGGAGGCGGCCCCGGCGGTGGCGGGGGAAGCGCCTCGGCAGACTTGATCGTCGATACGCCTTCGGTCAGCAGCAGCACTCCGGATACAGGGGCATCCTTCACGCTGAGTGCGACGGTCCGCAACCGGGGCAACGCCCCGTCCGCGGCATCGACGTTGCGTTATTACAGTTCTTCGGACGCGACGATTTCCACGACCGACACGGAAGTGGGGACGGACGCGGTGAGCGGACTTGCCGCTTCCGGATCCAGCGCCGAGTCGATTAACCTGACGGCGCCGTCGACCGCCGGGACCTACTACTACGGGGCCTGTGTGGACGCGGTGACGGGTGAGTCCGATACGGGAAACAACTGCTCCGCCGCGGCGAGCATAACGGTCGCGGCGCCGGCGTCACCACCGCCCGCCACGGGAACGACAAAGCTCTATTGGACGGACTGGGGAACTGACAAGATCCAGCGCGGCGACCTGGATGGATCGAACGTCGAAGACGTGGTCAGTGGCGCAGGACTCAATGGCCCGGACGGGCTGGCCATCGACGAGTCAGGCGGCAAGATGTACTGGACGGACGCGGGGACGAACAAGATCCAGCGCGCGAACCTGGACGGTTCCAACGTGGAGGACCTGATCACCAGCGGCCTGAGCGTACCGTACGGACTGGCGCTGGACGTGGCAGGCGGAAAGATGTACTGGACGAACCGGCAGACGAGCAAAATCCAACGCGCGGATCTGGATGGCTCCAATGTTGAAGACCTCCGCACACTGTCCGGCCTGGCATTTCCCGGTGAAATCGGCCTGGACGTGCCAAATGGCAAGATGTACTGGACCAACCCCGGGTCGGACAAGATCCAGCGCGCGAATCTGGACGGTTCCAGCGCGGAGGACCTGGTCACGAGCGGCCTGAGCAGCCCCACCGGCCTGGCGCTGGACCTGTCAGCCGGCAAGATGTACTGGACGGACCGCGGCGCCAGCAAAATCCAGCGCGCGAATCTGGACGGCTCGAACGTCGAAGACCTGGTTGCGACGGGCCTGAACACCCCCACAGGGTTGGATCTGGACGTGGACGGCGGCAAGATGTACTGGACGGACGTGGGCACGGGCAAGGTACAGCGCGCCGACCTGGATGGATCGAACGTGGAAGACCTCCTCACCAGCGCCGACGGGCTTGTCGACCCGTCCGGACTCGCCATTGGCGCGGTTGGCAGCAGCAGCCGGGGCAGGACCTACGGCGTCGGCGACGCGCTCCCGAACTTCCCCTCCGGCTTCTTCGTTCCGAAGCTCCTTCAGAAAGCAAGTCTAACAAGCAGCGGAGGACGTACGGTCCTCAGCTTTCAGAATGGCGGATTGATCGAGCTTCAGGATGGAACGCGGTATACGTGCATCGCCTCCGGAGGATGCAGCATCGAGGGCGGACGCGTCACACTTGGCACATTTAAATAAACAGGGGTTGCTGACTTATGAAACGGCCACATGTGAATCGACGATTCGCCGTGACAATATCGCTTATCGTCCTGATGGCTTTCGCGGCGCCGGGTCTGGCGTACGCCCAGGTTCCCGTTCCTGCGGTGCAGGAGTCAATTACGGTGTCGACGCCAAGCCCGTTGACCGAAGCGATCCTGGACGGCAGCGAGGTTACGGTGACACTAGCGGGGCGTACATTTGAGCGGTCTATCTTCTCCATCAGACGCGCCGTGGCGGTATCGGGCATTGCCGGCGTGAGCGTGGGGACGTTTGGGATAACGCGCGTAAATGATACGAAGTTGACGATTGAACTGGACTTCAGCGGTGACTTCGACGAAGAAGGCACGCTGACGTTCACGGTGGGCGCCGGCGCCATCGCGTCCTACAACGGCTCGGCGCTGACCAGGGATGTGTCAGTGCCGTCCGTGGAAGAGACGGTGACGGCGACAACGACGTCACCCTTGACCGAAGCAACGCTGGACGGAAGCGTGGTGACGCTGACGCTGGCTGGACGTGCTTACGAAAGTTCCACGTTCGACGTGCGAGACGGGGTGTCGGTCTCGGGCATCACGGGTGTGAGCGTGGGGACGTTCGGCATCCGTCGTGTGAGCGACACGAAGGTCACGGTTGAACTGGATTTCAACGGCGACATCGACAGTGACGGAACGCTGACCTTCACAGTTGGCGCGGATGCGATCGAGTCGTACAACGGAGCGGCGCTGACTGCACAGTTGTCCGTGAGCGCCGGGATGGAGTCGGTGACGGCGACAACGACGTCACCGCTGACGGAGGCGACGCTAAACGGGAGCGTGGTGACGCTCACGCTGTCCGGCGGCGCGTACGAGAGTTCGATCTTCGACGTCCGACGAGGCGTGTCGGTATCGGGCATTGCCGGCGTGACCGTCGGTACGTTCGGTATCCAGCGCGTGAACGACACGAAGGTGACGGTCGAACTGACGTTCAACGGCGACATCGACGCGGACGGGACGTTGACGTTTACCGTGGGTGCTGGCGCCATAGCGAGCTACAGCGGCGATGCACTGACCGCGCAGTTGCCGGTGACCGCGGGGATGGAATCCGTAACGGCGACAACGACGTCACCGCTGACGGAGGCGACGCTAAACGGGAGCGTGGTGACGCTGACGCTGTCCGGCGGCGCGTACGAAAGTTCGATCTTCGACGTGCGGCGCGGTGTGTCGGTATCGGGCGTCACGGGCGTGACCGTCGGTACGTTCGGTATCCAGCGCAAGAGCGATACGGTGGTCACGGTGGAACTGACGTTCAACGGCGACATCGACGCGAACGGGACGTTGACGTTTACCGTGGGTGCTGGCGCCATAGCGAGCTACAGCGGGTCTGCGCTGACCGCGCAGTTGCCGGTGACCGCGGGGATGGAATCCGTGACAGCGACAACGACGTCACCGCTGACGGAGGCGACGCTGGACGGGAGCGTGGTGACGTTGACGCTTTCGGGCGGCAGATTCGCGAGTTCGACGTTCGACGTCCGTGACGGGGTCTCGGTTTCCGGCATCACGGGTGTAAGCGTGGGGACGTTCGGCATCCGGCGCGTAAGCGACACGAAGGCGACCGTCGAGCTGGACTTCAACGGCGATTTCGATGAGGACGGCACACTGACGTTCACGGTAGGTGCAGGCGCGATCGCGAATTACAGTGGCGCCGCACTGGCTGACCGGGTATCCGTTACCGCGCTGGAAGAAACGGTTGTTGCGACCACGCCGCGGACGCTGACGGAGGCGACGCTGAACGGGAGCGTGGTGACGTTGACGCTGGCCGGACGCGCGTACGAGAGTTCCATTTTCGACGTCCGTGACGGGGTGTCGGTATCGGGGATCGCTGGCGTGACCGTCGGTACGTTCGGGATTCAGCGCGTGAGCGACACGAAGGTGACGGTTGGGCTGAGGTTCAATGGAGACATCGACGCGAACGGTACATTGACGTTCACGGTTGGCGCGGGCGCCGTTGCGAGCTACAGCGGAAACGCGCTGACGGCTCAATTGCCGGTGAACGCCGGCATGGAGTCGGTCGCGGCGTCGACAGTGTCTCCACTCACGGAAGCGACGCTGAACGGAAGCGTGGTAACGTTGACCCTGGCGGGCGGCAAGTACGCGAGTTCCATCTTCGACGTCCGGCGCGGCGTGTCGGTGTCGGGAATCACCGGTGTAAGTGTAGGTACGTTCGGTGTGCAGAGGGCCAGCGATACGAAGGTGACGGTCACGCTCACGTTTAGCGGCGACTTCGATGCGGACGGGACGCTCACGTTTACCGTGGGCGCCGACGCGATCGCGAATTACAATGGCGCCGCGCTGACGGCCCAGCTGCCGGTCACCGCCGATACAGGCGGTGGGGCCAATCAGGTACCCACGTTCACCGAGGGCGCAAGCGCCACGCGCAGTTTTGCCGAGAACACGGGCGCGGGACAGAACATCGGCAGCCCGGTCAGTGCCACTGACGGGGACGGCGGTACGCTGACGTACAGCCTGGCTGGTACGGACGCGGCGAGTTTCGACCTCGTTGCAACCAGCGGGCAGCTACAAACCAGGTCGGGCGTCGCGTATGACTACGAAGTGAAGAACCGCTATACGGTCACCGTGCGGGTGTCCGACGGGCAGGGCGGCAGCACCACGATAGATGTGACCATTGACCTGACCGACGTGAGCGAACCGGCGGCGAATCCGGTGTTGTATTGGACGGATTGGGGTACGGACAAGATCCAGCGCGCGGATTTGGATGGCTCCAATATCGAAGATCTGGTCACGAGCGCCGACGGGCTGGAGGACCCATGGGGGCTGGCGCTGGACGTGGCCGGCGGGAAGATGTACTGGACGGATTGGAGTACGGACAAGATCCAGCGCGCGAATCTGGATGGCTCCAATATCGAAGACCTGGTCACAAGCGCCGGCGGGCGAAAGGACCCGTGGGGGCTGGCGCTGGACGTAGCCGGCGGCAGGATGTACTGGACCGACAGGGACAGGATTCATCGCGCGAATCTGGACGGTTCCAACGTCGAAGACCTCGTCAGTCGTGGTCTGCGCAATCCCAGCGGGCTGGCGCTGGATCTGTCCGGCGGCAGGATGTACTGGGCGGATTCGGCCACGCGCAAGATCCAGCGCGCGAATCTGGACGGCTCCAACGTCGAGGATCTGGTTGTCGGCAATCTGGACAATGCTATCGGGCTGGCGCTGGACGTGATCGGCGGCAAGATGTACTGGGCCGACCACGATACGCGCGGGATTCATCGCGCGAATCTGGACGGCTCCAACGTCGAAGACCTGGTCACCAGCGGTCTGGTCGCCCCGGACGGGCTGGCGCTGGACGTGATCGGCGGCAAGATGTACTGGGCCGATGGAGAGACGCGCAAAGTGCAGCGCGCGAATCTGGACGGCTCCAACGTCGAAGACCTATTTACCGGCGCAGACGGGTTGATAACGCCCTTCGGGCTGGCCCTCGCGTTAGCCGGCGCTCCCGAGCCTCCGGCGCCGCCGGGACAGAAGACGGCCGATTTCAACGGCGACGGCATCGTAAATTTCGCCGATTTCTTCGACTTCGTGGACGCTTTCGGCACCACGGACGCCAAATATGACCTCGACGGCAACGGCATCGTGAACTTCGCTGACTTCTTCGAGTTTGTAGACGCCTATGGGACGTCAGGATAAGCCGGACCCATAACGCGCCCGGTTGCGAGGTCTTGCGGTCGAAAAGTAGATTCGACGAATATCCACTTCGATTGAGAATGGTTGTCCGTCCAAGAAGTGAAACGCATGTGTTGGTGCGGAAATATTTGGCGCGAAATTCTCGCCCAACGGAACGCTCGCGTCCGGTTCGCAGGCGGGTGCGAAGGGGGAGTCAGGCATCGATTAGATCTGTTTGTACAAATGACAAACCCGACTTTCCGGAAAGGAGGTTCAGAAGAGAAGTGCGCCGCTGATACGAGAGTTGATGTATTCTGTTTTTCCTATCGGGATCCGTTTCAAAGTAATTCCTTCAATACGGAGATATTCATGAAACGCCTGCAGCAGGTCATCGTTCTGACGAGTGTATTCGTCCTCGCGGCATTGCACAGTCCCGTCTCCATTTTCGCACAGACCACAATTGCCGTTCGTGGCGGCGTGAACCGTGCGACAATGAGCGGCATCCCGGTCGAAGGCGCGGAAAGTCTGGATCCGCGCATCGGCCTGTCTCTCGGAGCTTCAGCCACCATTCCAATGCGGGACAACTTCGGTCTCAGACTCGACGGGGGCTACGTGCAGAAGGGATACAGCGGCGATCTGGGAGCGCTGGAGGCCACGTTTTTTCTCGATTACATCGAGCTCTCGGGCACGGGGGTTGTCAGATTTACACCGTCCGAAAACCCGGTTTCGGTGTACGCGTTTGCCGGACCGTCGTTTGGATTCAATACCAAATGTGACGCCTCCGCCCGCGTCAGCGGCATCGAGATCTTCGAGGATCTCGACGTCTCGACCTTTTGTGGAGACGACGTAAGCGGTATGGATCTTGGCGTCAGCGTTGGGATCGGCACGGATACGGCAATTGCCGACGGGATGGCGTTTTCCGTAAACCTGCGATATACGTTGGGGCTCATAAACGTCGACAAGACGGTTGAGGAAGACATCAAGAACAGAAGTCTCACCCTCCAGGCCGGCGTCGGCTTTCCCATAGGCGAATAGCCCGGGACACGAGCCCATCTTGGGATGTCCGAGGCCCTTGGCCTGAGTGAGGAGGGTCCTTTCTTCTGCTGTCATTGCGAGAAAACCTCCTGGCATGCGTTGTCTCCGCGCACATGTGTCTACCGCGCGTTTTCGTTCAGGACGATCCAGAAGACCGGAGATTCTTCGCTCCGCTCAGAATGACATGGCGTACAAGAGCCCTCCGCGGGATGTTTCGGTCACGCGTTTGCGAAAATTGTCATGCGCAGGAAACAGACATGAAGGTGGGGCAGACATTCCTGTCTCCCGTGCCCTGAGCCGCTCCCTGAGCATGCGGTGCCCTGAGTCTGTCGAAGGGTCGAAGGGTCGGCGAAGAGAGAGCGCAAACTGTCATCCTGAGGAAGCTCCATGCCTGACAGAGATTCATTGGCAGGCAGGCTGACGAAGGATCTACTGCAGCATCGGTTGACATCGTGGAGCTTGGTATTTTATCGACGCAACAGGCGACACAACCTCTCCTACTTCCGTCTATATCGTTTTTACCCTCTCTGTCATGTCCATCCATTGAAGATCCGTATTGACGATTTAAAGTGTTAGCGACGTCAAGAGGGCGGGATGTGATTCGAATCGCTTTCGCAAAACCGTGCCTCATCGGCAAAAAAACACGAAAATTCACCGAAAAATCAACAGAAATACCCCATAATTTCAGTGATACTTCAACAAATATGTGTTATTATTATCCCACGCGCACAACGACGCATTTTGCAACATCATCGCTGAACATCGCGTCGCTGAATCATCCTCGAGCGGTATCGTCCGAAGATTCGAGGCAGAATGTCGTCCCGGGATTCCAAGGTCCCAGGCAGCAGCGGGCCACGGTTGCGGTTCTGGATTTCACCATCAGCGACAGCCTTCAGGTCTGCGTCCCCGTCGGGCAAACCTGAATCACCGGCTTTCCCGGTTGTTGTTCCCCTGCCGAGAAGCCGCCCTCCTCTCTTTTCTCCTTCTTCGCATTGTCTGTCAACCCGCAGCGCTTCGACGTACGCCGGTGTGCATGCCTGTCCCGCACCTGATCGGATCAATCCAACTCCGGCGGCCAGGTGTGTTCCCGTCTACGGACGTCCGCACCCACTCACGTCGCCGTATCGATAAAGACACATAGGAGAGTTCACATGCGTCATCGTTCCCTTGCAACCATCGTCGCTGGATTCGTGTTGTTCGCTATCGCGAACCCCGGCGGCATAGGCATCCTGAAGTCGGAAGTCGCGTTGGCGCAGGCTGTGCCGGTGGAGGAATTGATGCCATATTATTGGGGCCTTTCCAGCCACCCGCAATTGCTGCTGGACGCGCAGATCGAGACACCCGCACGGAACAACAACGTGGTGTCCGTTCCTGAGAAGAAGGCTGGCGACAGCATCCGGTTTCAACTCTTCGTACCCGACGCGAGGGGCACTCAGATCCAGGGATACACGGTTGAACTTTCACTGCGCGGCAAGACGTTCGGGAGCTACGTCGACGACGTTTCCGGAACCGACCTGAACGGCAGTGCTCTGTTGTCCAGGGTATCGGGAACGGGAAACCCGACGCTGTCGATGCTGTCGCTGTCTGCCGTGGCGGTCCCGGCGAACGGGTACCTCGGTCAGGTAAACCTGAGCGTGAGCCGTGCGCTGACGTCATCGGACGTGCTGGCGGTTTCGACGGCTTCGCTGGCAGGCCCAGGCGGAGTGCAGAATCTGGACGTATCTGTCGCATTGCTTTCGTTCACGCAGGCAGCGGCGTGCCCCGGCGATTTCGACGGCGACGGGACGGTGGGTCTGCCTGACTTTCTGGCGCTCGCGGGGGCTTTCGGCTCGCGGTCCGGAGATGCAAATTACAACGCGCTGATGGATCTGGACGGCAGCGGCGCCGTCGATCTGTCGGACTTCCTGGCGTTCGCCGGCGTATTCGGGACCACGTGCGAGGCGCCTCCTCCTCCCCGGTCTGAAGATCGTGAGGCGCTGGTGGCGCTGTACAACGCGACGGATGGGGACAACTGGCGCTTCAATACGAACTGGCTGAGCGATCGTCCGCTGGGCGAATGGTACGGCGTGACGACAGACGGGGCAGGCCGGGTGACGAAGTTGGAGCTGTACGCCTTTGCAACAAGCGACGGCGACACCGTCGCCATCGGTGTTGACACTGGAGTACGGGTCGGCAATCGGCTGGCGGGCACGATCCCGTCTGAGGTGGGCAGTCTCACCAACTTGGGACACTTGGATCTTTCCGCCAACCAGCTGACGGGCACGATCCCGTCGGATCTGGGCAGCCTCACCAACCTGCAAGTGCTGGGTCTTTGGAACAACCAGTTGACGGGCCCGATCCCGTCCGAGCTGGGCAGACTCACCGATCTGCAAGCCCTGGGTCTGGAAAACAACCAGTTGACGGGTGAGATCGCGCCTGAGCTGGGCAGGTTGACCAATCTGCAATACCTGAATCTCCACGGCAACCAGTTGAGGGGAACGATCCCGTCGGAACTGGGCAACCTCTCGAGCCTGGAATGGCTGGCGCTTTCGGCCAATCCGCGGCTTACCGGCTCCCTGCCCGGCACTTTCACAGGTCTTGCCAACCTAGACTTTCTGTTTTTGGAAAACACAGGGCTGTGCGCGCCGACGGACGCGGCATTCCGGGCATGGCTGCAGGGCATCGAAAGCAAGAGCGGCGTGGTGAACTGCGACAGTGGCGGCGGTGGCGGAAGCAGTCCGGATCTGGTCGTGGATGCGGCATCGGTGAGCGACGCGTCGCTGGCGACTGGGGAGTCCTTTACGCTTCGCGCGACGGTGCGCAACGCGGGCGCGGGCGGGTCTGCCGCTACGACGCTGCGCTATTACCGGTCTTCGAATACGACGATTTCAGATAGCGACACGGAAGTGGGTACGGACGCGGTGCGAGCGCTGGATGCGTCGGGGACAAGCGCCGAATCAATCAGCCTGGACGCGCCATCGGACGCGGGGACGTATTACTACGGCGCGTGCGTGGACGCCGTGAGTGGTGAGAGCAATACAGGCAACAATTGTTCGTCCGGTGTAAGCGTCACGGTCACCGCCGGCGGCGGCGGTAGTGGCAACAACCTGGGTGCGTGCGCGGTGGGGATGGTGGTGAAGCCCAACCAAAGGTGTTCGGTTGGTCGTGCGGAGTTTATCAACGTCGGTGGCGGGTGCTATCAGTATACGGCCTTCGGTACGGGAAGATTCTGCAGCGCGGGCTTCAACCTGAACGGATTGCAGGGCACCCGTTCGGGCAGCGATTATCGAATAACGGCCGTGCCTTAAGGTGCGAGATCACATGCGAACAAGGGCGATCAGGCTGACGTTGTCGATGACGAAAAAGACAATTCCGTGCCGAGGTGATTTACCCGGTTGACCTGAACCAGGAGGGCGTGTTCATGGAGACGGTACGAAGAAGAAGCTTCACGGCAATATTCAAGGCGTCGATTTATCTCTTGATGACCGTTTTGGCCACGTACGTCGCCTTGTCCTGCGGCGCCGACGACGGCGCGGGATCGAAGTCGTGGCAGTGCGAGGTGACGCTGACGCTTGTGCCTTCAAGGATGGGAGATCTCAGTTCGCCGTCCGGATCGGGAACAGGAACGGGCTCCGGCGCAACTGAGGAAGAAGCCATGCGCGCAGCGTTGCTGACCGCGTGCTCGCAACTCAACCTCAGCGGCGAGGCAAAGACCCGGTGTGAGAGCGGACAGGATTTCGACGTGGCGGTATCCTTTGGCGGCATAACCCTCGCCAGCGTCGTCAACAGGTCTGTGCAATGCGGGACGAACTGAGAACGCGAGGAAGGACGCAGGCATAAAGTCTGCGAATCAACGCGTGGGGTGTAGACGATTTCACGCGTCTCCATAAATATGCGCGGTACATCGACACTGAGGTCGAGCCGCTGCCTGAACCGTTTCTGAAGGGAGATCATTCCGATGCAAGCGCGCCTCTCCATCTTCATCTTACCAATTCTGCCGGTCGTCCTGCTCACGCCACCGGCAGGTGTTTCCGCGTCCTCGTCTGCGCCCGACAGCGTGCATTTCTGCGTACCGTTCGATTACGAGCAGTGGCGGCGGAATCATCCCCGCCCCGCAGGCAAGCGGGCGGCAGACCTGAACGTGGGCGAACCCCGCACGGTGCGGCTGATCTACTTTCTGCCCAATGACCGGCCCTATCACGCCGAGGTGGTCCAGAACTTTAAAGATAGAATTCGAGAGATCCAGACGTTCTATGCCGAATCCATGCAGGCGCGTGGATATGAGGATAGAACCTTTCAATTTGAAACCGATGTCGAAGGCAAGCCGATGGTGCATCGCGTAGATGGTCAACATCCCGATAGTCACTATATAGAAGATACATTTGTGAAGGTACTTAATGAGATTGAACATGCCTTCGACGTCGAGCGGAACGTATACGTAGTCGCGATTGATAACAGTACGGACGTAATCGATAGGTCTGCGGGGGGTAAAGGTACACGAATCGGAAAAACCGGCGGATTCGCCCTGGTTACCAGCAACGAAATGGACCCCTTCAATCATCACAACGTTGTCAGCCACGAACTCGGTCATGCTTTTGGTTTGCACCACGATTTTCGCGAACAGACGTATGTCATGTCGTACGGCAACCTGGAGAATTCAGAAATATCCGCTTGCAACGCCGAATTTCTGGTTGTACAACCCTATCTCAACCCGGATATTCCCATTGAAGCGGGACCACCTCCCACCATCGAACGAATTTCGCCGCTTACCTATCCGGAGGACGCAAAAAGCGTTTCCGTGCAACTCAAAGTCGGCGATGCGGATGGACTGCATCAGGTGATTTTGTACGTAGACTACGAAGGTGGTATTCAAGTGAAGGCTTATCGAGGGTTGGCGGGAGACGCGCAGTTTCTCGCGGCCTTTGATTACAACGGCGTTATTCCGTATGAAGTGTATTGGAGGGTCTTCTCCGGTCTCTCGCAGCCATCGAAGCATTGGATAATTGCCAGAGCCGTTGATTTGGAAGGAAACGTGAACGACCTCTCATTCGTACTATCGGCCGTTGAGTCTGGATCAACACTTCCCCGTCCGCATAGCCTGGAGAAGATCTCCGGCGACGGCCAGCAAGGCGAGTCAGGCACCTCGTTGGCGCAGCCCCTTCTCGTGGAAGTGAGGGATCAGTACAACAATCCCCTTGCGAATGCGCAGGTGGTTTTCTCGGTCACCGCTGGCGGGGGAAGTCTCAGTGGACGCTTCACACTGGAAAACGCGACGACCAGCGCCAATGGCCGGGCCGAGCGTTTCCTTACGCTGGGTGACAGCCCGGGCACGAACGCCGTCGAAGTGTCACTGGGTGACCTCACGGTGGCGACCTTCTACGCGATAGGCACGGGACAGCCTGTCCCACTTCCGGTCCGGGACAGCGCCAATCACACGTGGAATCTGCCTGATGGCGCGACAGCCCGCGTCGGGAAAGGCCGCCTCTCCTCCAGCAAAAAAGCGGTCGCCTTCTCCCCGGATGGAAGACTCATTGCGGTGGCGCGGTCGATTGGCGTCTGGATCTACGATGCGAAAACGTCCCGGCCGCTCGCCCTGCTGCCTTCGGAGCGTGGAAAGATCAACTCGATGTCATTCTCACCGGACGGGACTACCCTCGCCGTCTCAGAGCAGTCTTGCCGCACACCCAGTGTAAGGGTTTGGGACGTGGCGACGGGCGTTCTGATCACCACGTTCCGGATCTGTTGGCCCAGAGACGTGGCCTTTTCACCGGATGGAAATCTGCTTGTTTCCGTTAATAATGAAGGCTGGGTCACGGCGTGGGATACGAAGGACTGGCGGGAGGTCGCCTACTTTGGCACCGGGGGGGGGAGCCTTAATTGGCTGGGTGACCCTGTTTCCATATCGTTTCTGCCGGGTGGTACGCTGATCGCGATTGGCTTTGACAGTACCATCCGGCTGGTGGACGTGAAGACGGGGGCCAGGGTCGGCATCCTCGACGACCAGAGGTACCCGCATACGTACCCGGTCTCGTCCGTATCCATTTCGCCGGACGGCGGCGTCCTCGCCTCCGGATCCTGGGATAGAACGGTCAAGCTATGGGACGTGGCGGCAAAGAAACTGATGGCGACCCTTGAGGGGCATTCAGGCAGAGTCAATTCCGCTACGTTTACAAGCGATGGAAAAACCCTCGTTTCGGCTTCCAGCGACAGCACCATCAGACTGTGGGACGTAGCGACAGGAGAGAATACCGCGACGCTCGAAGCCCTTTCCGGCGAGGTCGGATCCGTGGCTTTCTCGCCAGAGGGAGTCCTCGCGTCGGGGCATTCTGACGGCACGGTCAACCTGTGGGACGTTTCGGCAATGGGCGTTATTGACGAGATTGAAAAGGAAGGCGCCGTCAGTACCGTTGCGTTTTCGGGCGACGGAACGACGCTTGCACTGGCGCCTGACGACAATACGATCAGACTGCTGGACGTGGCAACGTGGGCACAGGTTGCCACTCTCAAAGGGCATACGTACCCGGTCGCTTCCTTGGATTACTTGTCCGACGGAACGACCCTCGCGTCCGGGGCGTACCAGGAAATACTGCTGTGGGACACGGCGACACTTTCGAATGTAGTTTCGCCCATTGCCACCTACTTTAGAGAGAGATGTTTCATCTCGGATATGGTCGTCTCGCCTGACGGAAAGACGATCGCTACCGGAGGGATCTACGAGATCGTCTTCTGGGACACGGAAACGAACGCACAGGCCGCGATTGCTTCTCCGGCAAACGCGATATCGTTTTCTCCGGACGGCAGGATTCTGGCTTCGAAGTTCGATGACGGTCTGGTGGACTTGTGGGACGTCATGACGCATGAGAAAATCGCAACCATGGATCTGGAGGCCGCTGGGGTAAGCGGTGGTTTCTTACGGTTTTCGCCGGATGGGAAGTTGCTCGCGACCGGCTCAGCCTATGGAAATCTTGGTGAAGTTTGGGGATCTGTAAAACTCTGGGACCTCGCCACCAGGAAGACTGTCGCCACGTTTGAAGGCAATTGGGGTCAGACGACTACCGGGGCTTTTTCGCCTGACGGGAGGCTGCTCGCCGCCTCGTCGAAGTACTTCGGTACAATAAGACTATGGAACGTGACGAAAAAGGAAAGAATCGCTACGTTTGAAGGCGGACACACAGAGTGGATTAATTCCCTTTCGTTTTCTGGCGATGGGAAGACACTCGCCTCGGGGTCACGCGACGGCACGGTACTGCTATGGGATATTGCTCGTTTCGTCACGCCCCAATTCGATGCCGCCGACTTCGACGCCGATGGTACCATCGGCCTATCCGACTTTCTGCTCTTCGCCCACGCCTTCGGGTTAAGCCAGGGCGACGCGGGATTTGACGCGCGGTTCGACCTGGACGGCAACGGCACGATCGGGCTAAGCGATTTTTTGATCTTTGTGGAGAGTTTCGGACAATAAGCGCAACGGACCTGACACGTGTGTCTCTCATGGCCTGCGTGACAGGAATGATTTTCATTACGGACAGACTCCTGAGAGAGTTCAAACGGACAATCGCAGGCGTTGCGCTCATTCCGTCGGAGTTGGGGCTCTTTAAGAATCTGATGCGTCTGTTATTAATGGGAAACCAATTGACGGGCGCCATTAATAACAAGAGGGACTGATTATATGTCCATATACAGACGCATCGGACCGTGGGTGTTCCTCGCGGTATTGCTGTGCGCGCCTGCGTACGCGATGAAGTTGCTCGGGGTGTTCTCGGGGGTGGCCCTGCACGTGGATACGCAGATCGAGACGCCGGCGACGAACAACAACGCGAAGACGCTTCCGGCACCGAAGGCGGGAGACACGATCCGCTTCCAACTGTTCGCGCCTGCCGGAGGGGGGAACGCCACGAACGGGTACACGTTGGAACTGGACGTGCCGGGCAAGACCCTTGCAAACCACGTCGGAACGGTATCGGGCGTGGACTGGAACGGCAACGTCCTGATCGTGCGGGGTACAGCCACCCTATCGGCGCTGTTCATTTCGGGAGCTACGGTACCTTCGTCGGGATATCTGGGTCAAGTGAGCGTATCGGTGACACGCGAGCTGGATGCCGGCGCGAAGCTTGTGGTGAAACGCATGGAGATGACCAGCGGACGTGACGTGGATCAGCTGGCCGTGGGCGCCGCTGAGATCACGTTTGCGGCCGGTGGCAACGCGGGTGATTTCAACAACGACGGGAGTGTGGATCTGTCGGATTTTCTCGCCTTTGCGCGCATGTTCGGCACGTCAAAGGGGGAGGCCGGCTACGACGCGCGGGGAGATTTCGACAATGACGGCAGCATCGACCTGTCGGATTTCCTGGCGTTCGCAGAGAACTTCGGCAAAACGGCGCCGTCATCCGGAGCCGGCGGCCCTGTTACCGTCGTCGGGACGGAAGGAAGCGAAGGGGATCAACTTGTCTTTCGTTCATTCAAGGTCAGCGAGACCAGGCTGAACGCGGGGCAGGCCTTCACGATGGAGACGAACGTACAGAAACCACGGGCCGATGGATTAACACAGAGAATCAATTACTACCGATCGCCCGATGCATCTATAGACTCAAGCGACGCGCTCATCCATTGGGGTTATCTGTTTACCGAGCCCTGGTTGGGCGGTTCAGCAGACACCACGGCAGTGCTTGACTGGGCAGCCCCGGCGTACGCGGGAACGTATTACTACGGGGTCTGCGTGGAGGTGGGAGGGAGGCTAACCTACTACTGCTCGATGGGCGTCCCTGTCACCGTTGACGGCAGCCATGAGGGCAGCCCGGACCTAATCGTCCACCCTTCAACTCTGATCCCCGATAATGTCACGCCTGGCAGTGGCATTACGTGGAGCGCAAGGATTGAGAACGTCGGTACCGGCCCGGCTGCCGCGACGTCGGGGCGCAGGTACATCTCGGACGACACGACCATAGACGCCACAGACAGGTCGCTTCAATTTCAATTGGGAGTCTTTGCTGTACCCCCTCGAGACCCAACGTATCAATTCCGCAGTGGCCATACGATGCCAAGCCCGGACGAGGCGGGCACGTACTATCTGGGGGTCTGTGTCGATCCCGTCCCCGGCGAGACCAATACCGAAAACAACTGCTCCGTTGGCACGCGCCTGATTGTCGAAGACAGAGGAAACCCGGACCTGATCATTCGAGGACTCGTGCTAAGAGAGATCGACCGAACCGCGCGGGAAATCGATCTGCTTGCTTACGTCCTGAATGCAGGTGACGGTACCGCCGACGAGACGGTCGCGCGGTTTTACCGGTCGGACGACGCCGTCATCGAAGCCTCAGACACGCAAGTCTCGACCAACGGCGTGGGGCTCCTCGGTCCAAATGGGAGCCCCCCTGTTTTCGGTTGGTTTGAGATGCCAAAAAATCCGAGCACGTATTACTATGGAGTTTGTGTCGATCCCGTTTCCGGGGAAACCGATACGAACAACAATTGCTCGGAGGCAGTGTCCCTGAACGTCGGCGTTCCGGATCTGGCTTTCGGTCCGGCCTGGGTCAGTACGAGCAACCCGTTGGCGGGACAGCCATTCACGTTCACGGCGGCAGTGAGAAACGAGGGACCCGCCGCATCTGGCGCGACTGCGGTGCGTTACTACCGCTCGGACGACGCCACCATCGATGCCTCCGACACGCAGGTCGCCACAGGCACGATAAGAGGCCTTGCGGGTATTGACGGCCTGGTCCTCGGACCCAACCTCGAACCCGGTAGACGCCGCGCCACTTTCGCTGCAAGCAGGGCAACAATCCGGTTGAACGCCCCATCCAGTCCGGGGACTTACTACTATGGCGCATGTGTGGATGGCGTGCTTGGCGAGACGGATACCGATAACAACTGCTCCGCCGGCTTGTACGTCCGTGTTGTCCCTGCCGGGGCGGACCCCTTCAATATCGAACTCGTGTTCGTGGACGATTTTACGGACGCGCGCATGGATCTGATGCAGCAGGCGGCGAGGCGCTTCGAGGCCATCATTACACAGGGCCTGCCAGACGTGGATTTCTCGTCCAATCGCTTTGATTTCGTTGCCGACGGCGGCCGCGTCACCCGGGAGATCGGGGATGTTGTGGACGACCTGCGGATCTTTGTCCTGAAATCCCATGACGGACAATACGCGGGACGGGGGGGACCGGACTATGTGCGGTCGGGCAACCCGATCGGCCTGCCAGCACTTGGCAGAGTCCATATTGCTTCGAAATTCCTTGCCCGGCGTGAGGGTACGTCGTCGCTCTGGCACGAGGAAAGACAGGTGCGCGACCTGATGCTGCACGAAATAGCGCATGTTCTGGGATTCGGTGTACTCTGGCAGACGTTCGGCCTGGTTCATGAACTGTCGGGAGACGCATATTTCAGTGGTGAACTGGCCGTTCAGGCGTTCGATGCCGCCGGCGGCGAGACTTACGTTGGGAACAAGGTCCCGGTGGAATCTCGCTTGTTTTCAAGCTGCGGCGCGGGCAGCCATTGGAATCCGTATGTGTTTAGAGGCCTGGACCGCCAATTCGGGGCCGAAATAATGGAGCCGACGGTAGAGCAGGAGCATGCGCTCAGCGGGATCACCATTCAGTCGTTTGCCGATCTCGGCTACATTGTTGACGCCAACCATGCCGATCGGTACAGGCTGCCTGCCACGGTGGGAGCCATAACGCCCCCCACGGCAAGCGCGAAGCCGGTCGCCAGTCACGTGACACCCGAAGGAGTCGCAGCCCTCGGGCCGATCTACGTTGGTGATGAGCAGGGGAACGTCATCCTCACCATCGATGACTGAGTGCGTCGTTTTGCGACATAGAGCCGGCCCACCGGCTCTTCCGTCTTTGCGGATGCTCGTCAAGCCCGCACCTGCAGGCGATGTATCCGCGCAGTTGTGTTTAGCGCGCATTTTCGTTCAGGACGATCCAGAAAACGGGAGATTCTTCGCTCCGCTCAGAATGTCATGGCTTGCAACAGCCCTCAGCGAGATGTTTCGGTCACGCGTTTGCGAAAATTGTCAAGCTCAGGAAACAGACGTGAGGGTGGGGCAGACATTCCTGTCTGCCGACGTGTGCGAAACCTGTTATCCTGAGGAAGCCGCCCTGCCTGCCAGAGAATCATTGGCAGGCAGGCTGACGAAGGATCTTCTGCAGCATCGGTTCACACGTGCGTGAATTGCAGTTGTCCCGAGCCGAACGGGCGGCACGTTGGCGCACACACGGTCAGCATAGGGAAGCGCGAGTGCAGTTGAATCTATTCAATAACGACATCACGGATGTGTCTGCCGTGGCAGGATTGACCCGACTTTCGTATCTGAATCTTGATTTCAGCAACGCCCTCTCAGACATAAAACCCTTGTCGGGCTTAATCAATCTGAACGAGTTGCATCTGGAGGCCACCCGTGTTTCGGATATATCGTCGCTTGCCGGCTTAACTAATCTGACAGTCCTGAGACTTCACAACACCAGGCACATTTCGGACATATCGTCTCTTGCAGACTTGACCAATCTTGCGTCTCTGTCTCTCTGGCACAACCGCATTTCGGACATCTCTTCACTTTCGAGCTTGGCCAAATTGAAGGTGTTGAATCTTGGTAGCAATCGCATTTCCAACATTTCGGCGCTATCCGGCTTAGCCAACCTCACGACGCTGCATCTCTATAACAACAGAATATCGGACATTTCACCTTTGGTTACGAATCCAGGATTAACCCGAATTAACGTCAGAGAGAATCCGTTGAACTCCGAATCGATCGACACACACATTCCTGCCTTAAGTGCGAGAGGTGTTTCGGTAACACGTTAAACTGGACCAACCGCGCAAAAGCCCGTTGAGCAAGGTTTGAGTTGCTGTGCCGCTGTTCACTACATCAGTGCTTGTCGTCTATGGCTGACTGCGTCGCGTCGCCAAGAACACGAGACCGAGACTTTCGAGATGAGTCTGAGGAACGTCCGAATTGCAATACCAAGTAGATGGCAATTCAACATCGCTTTTTTGCAATCATGTGCCTGGCAATCATGTTGCCCGGAACGACGTTAGCCGTTGACAACACGGTACAGTATCCGCGCCCTCTGCACAATGTCCCGGTGATTTCGACAGCGACGGAGTGATTAACCTCGCCGGCTTTTTAGCTCTTGCCGGAGGAAGCGGCGCAGGCGGTCGCCAAGCGCGCGCTCGTCGGTGAACCGGAGTTGGAGGTCCTCTTCAGCCGGGGCATTCCGGAATTCGGTGACGGTCGAGAGGTAATTCAGGTCGGTGTCGGGCCTGACATAGTCAGTGGGGGAAATTTCGATATCTTCGCGGGTATGAAACCGTTTGGGGCTGTGGAAAGGGAGGCGTTTACTATAGTCTGAAGACGGTTCGCGCAGAGTTGGGCGCGAACGCGCCGGTCTGGGACGGAATGCGCCCAACCCGTTCAACCCATCCACGGTGATCCGGTATCAACTTGCAGAGGCGGGGCGCGTGCGTCTGGCGGTATACAATCTACTGGGCCAGGAGGTACGCGTCCTCGTAAACGAACGACAGGAAGCGGGCGCTTTCACGGTAACCTGGGATGGGTCGGCGCGTGGCCAACGGAGTCCAACTGTATCGGATCCAGGCGGAAGGGTTTTCGGCAGAGAGGAGGGTGGGGTTGTTGATATAGGCAGGACGGGTATTCGCAGGAGTCGGGCGTATTTGAAGGCGTCCGGTCATTCGTATCGCCAATAGCCAGGCAGCCCGCGGACGACGTGGAACGGGCCACTTTGCAATGGCACGATTGAATTACGATACGAAAACGTGAATCCCGGCTATCTCGATCCGTTGGACGCTTACGTGTCAATCAGGTAACGCCAGATGCCAACTTCAGGAGATGGACGTTTACTCCAGGGACTCTATCTGCCGTGCAAACTTTGAGCCTTGCCATTCCTGGGATAATTTCACTTGATCCGAATACTGCGTATTGAACGATTTTAAATAGGCTATGTATTTACTCGAATTGTGACCACACGCTTCAGACATGAGCTTCCGGCTTTCCCGGATGCTTTCGATCAATTCTCGATATGTATCCATGACTATTCATCTCCCATGAGTTCCAAAGGTGTTATTAACATTCGCACATAAAGCCCCAACAGAGTATTGATCCTGCGAATATGTCCCACCTTATTGGCATTGGCAAGGTGTTCACAGTTCCATGTCAGAAGATAATCGAATTTATAGAATGATGCCAAGGCCAAATGCAATGCATCTCCAAGGGGATCACGGGGCATTACATGACGTTCGATATATACGTCTACGATTTTTCCAATTTCATCTTCAGGTGCGACAGCAGGCAGCGACAGGATTGTGAACCGGATACCGATAGTCCATCATCGCCCGGGCTCACGCCTATTCGCTCGGCGAGCCGCGGTTCAGGCGTGCGCGACCTCAAATCCCGTAATGTTCCGCGTTTTCTTACTGAATTCCACGCCGATCAGGTGGATGGGCCGGTCCTGCCCGCGGTATTTGTCCGCGTAACGCTTTTCCTGCAACTGCGCCATTGCAGCGCCCTCAGACGCCATCTCCACCACCTTGAACTCGAACAGGTAGACGTTGTCGTTGAAGTGAACGGCCATGTCCAGCCGGCCGTGGCTGCTGCTGTCTTCAACGGTGACGTCAAGCCCCAACCCCGCGAAATAGGAGTAGAATACGCTGGCGTAAAAACCCTCGAATTCGGCAATGTCGTTGTTGGTGTACCATTCGTACGGGATGCTGGCATAGAAGGCGTGGAACAGGGTCTCCAGACCGGCAAAGTCGTTGGCTTCCAGCAGGCGAAACAGGCGCACGGCGTTCGCCGTCTGCCGCGTCGAGTCTTTGACCAGGTGGCGCAGCAGGCTCTCGTTAAGGCTCTGGCGCACTTCCCGATTGGGATAACCCAGCCGGTACAGAGACGTACCGCCAAGGTCTTCCTGGCCGGTGATGGTGAGGTAGCCTGTCTGGAACAGGAGCGCTTCGGTAGCCACGTGGTCAACGTCGAAGGTGGACAATAAATTGTCGCCGCCGATCAGGGTATCGAGGTCGAGAGAACTGACGCGGCGCTTGAACAGGGTTTCAATGAGAAACGTGGGCGTGCCGGTCTCGAACCAGTACGTGCCAAAAGCGCGTTTGTCGAAAAGCAGCAGAATGTCGAACGGGTTATACACCTTCTCATCGCCCAGCCAGCTGTAGCCGTTGTACCACTCGCGGACACGGTCTCTGTCCAGGCCCGGCAGTTCCGGCGCGAATACCGTGTCCAGGTCCGCTTCCGTGTATCCGCAGACCGAGGAATAGCGCGGGTCAATGGTGACGTCCGTGAGGTTGTTGAGGCCGGAGAACAGGCGGACTTTGGAGAACTTGCTGACGCCGGTGAGAAACGTGAAGCGGACGTGCGCGTCGCAGTCTTTGATGGTGGCATAGAGGCCGCGCAAAAAGTCACGGTTGCCGCGGGCAATCTCCGGAATTTCCAGCGCGTCCAATATCGGCTTGTCGTATTCGTCAACAAGTACGGCTACGCGACGTCCCGCGTGGCGATGCAACGTCCGGATGATATCGCGAAATCGCGCCGACGCCGAGTCGTAGTGGCTCTTGACGCCCGCTTCTGCTTCAAAGGCGTCCAGTTGCGCCATAACCTCTTTGTGCAGGGCATCCGGCTCATTGAAGATGCCGCTGCCAAAGCTGAGGCGCAGAACCGGATAGGGCGTTCTCCAATCCCAGCGGTCGTGGATGTACAGTCCGTCGAAAAGCGGCTCGTTGCCTTCGAACAGTTCCTTCAACGTGTCCAGGAACAGGCTCTTGCCAAACCGGCGCGGACGGGACAGGAAATAGTGTTTGCCCTCGTCGAGCAGCCGCCGGATGTACGCGGTCTTGTCAACGTAGTAGCAATTCTGCTCGCGGATTTCCCGGAAGGTCTGAATCCCGATGGGCAATCTGCGTCGGGTCATCGTTGCCCCTTGTTCGTCCGACGGTTCGTGGTGCGGCTCTTTTCGCGAAGCGGGGTTCCGCGATGGTTCCGGATCATCCAATACGCCTGAACGCGTTTGCGCCGCGCAAATCTGCCAAAATGAGACAGATGGGTCCTCACGAAGAATGCCGCTTCTACCGGCCATTTTTCACGCGTCTTTTGCGGGAAAGTATCATAACCACAGTGACTGCCTTCGCACAACAGTTTTTTTTGAATTGCTCGACGATTCCGCAAGCCGTTGTTGGGAACCCGAATCATTGATCGACCATACCGGGCGGCCGTGTCGCTCTTGATGCGCTCAAACCTGTACGCGTGAATCTCGGTATGGCGGATGAAGAGGGCATCCAACGTCGCGTGATTCGCCGTGGCAGGTTGATTATGGATCTCCGCGCAGATGCGTTTTCCGCGCGTTTTCGACCAGGACGTTCGAGTAGCCGGGAGATTCTTCGCTCCGCTCAGAATGACATGCATTGCAATAGCCATTGGCGAAAATATGTCCGTCATTCATTCGCCCAACATGTCATCCTGAGGAAGCCGCCCTGCCTGCCAGAGAATCATCGGCAGGCAGGCTGACGAAGGATCTACTGCAGCATCGATTCACACGTACATGATTTGCACGTGTCCCGATCCGAACTGGCGGCACGTTTGCGCTCATACGGTCATTCTTTGCAAGCGCGTGTGTTGATGGGATCCCGATATACGGGCATTTCGACAAGCCGTTTCGACAGGCTCAACGCAGGCAATGACCACGTCTCAATAGGGGCCTTTCGACTTCGCTCGGGGAGGTATGTTGGACGGTCATCTCCGTCGCGGGAGTCCCGGGCGCCTGAACCCCTTCCGAAGGGAGCACATTCCAATGATAGCCAACCTTTGCGGTTCTGTTTTACCAATTGTGCTGTTTCTCCTGCTCACACCGGTGACAGGAGTTTCCGCGTCCACGTCTGCGTCCGACCACGTGCTATTCTGCGGGGTCGGTCATGAGCAGTGGCGGCGGGAGCACCCCCTCCCGGCCGGCAAACGGGCGGCGGACCTCAACGTGGGCGAACCGCGAACCGTGCGGATGATTTACTTCCTGCCCAACGATCGCCCCTTTCGGCAGGAAGTCGTCGATTCGATGAAGACGGTGATCAAGCGGATTCAGACGTTCTTCGGGGAGCAGATGCTGGCGCATGGCTACGGCAATCGGACCTTTCGCGTCGAGACAGACGCGCGAGGCGAACCCCTCGTGCATCGCGTGGACGCGGATCATCCCGATGCGCACTATTTGTCGAATACCGAAGAGATCTTCGATGTTGAACGTGAATTCGATCTCTCCGCGAACGTGTATCTGATAATCACCGACAATAGCAGCAATGCCGCCGGCCGGGCAATGGGATTGGGGGGCGATCTGGGCAAGCGTGGGGGCTGGGTGCTGGTACCTGGAGGATTCGAGTACTCAACCGTCGCGCATGAACTGGGCCATGCCTTCAGCTTGTGGCACGACTTCAGGGACAAAAAGCATATCATGTCCTATGGTTCCATTGGAAGCGCGCTGTCTGCGTGCTCCGCGGAACTCCTTGCCGTGCATCCGTACTTCAATCCCGATATTCCATTGGAAGAGGTATCGGCGCCCGGCATCCGACTGTTGTCGCCAACCCGGTACCCGGCAGGCTCGACGAGCGTCACCGTCCAGGTCGAACTCAGCGACCCTGACGGTCTTCATCAAGTCATACTAAACAGCTTAAGCGGTATCGTGGCGTGTCGATCGATCGGAGGGAAGAAATATGCCGTCGTTTCGTTCGAGTTTGAAGGCGCTTATAGCTCGTTCGATGGCTTCAGGAGTCTGCCTGATGGACCCGCTCATGGCATCGGCGTCAGTGTCGTTGACACCAGGGGAGACGCGAACGGTACATACTTCGTGTACGAGGAAGCCTCGCCGTACCTGATTGCCGCCTGGGAAGGGCATACCCACGGGGTGACGTCGGTGTCGTTCTCCCCCGACGGTACCCATGTGGCTTCCGCAGGAGGTATTGAAGACAGCAGAGTAATGCTTTGGAACGTCGCGACCCGAGGACACGTTGGCACGCTGGGAGGGCGAGAGGATGGCGGGTTCAGATCCCTGGCGTTTTCGCCCGACGGCGGCACGCTGGCCACCTCGTCGTGGGACCGCGGGGTTAGACTGTGGAACGTGACAACCCGCACTGAGGTTTCCGAATTCATAATGGGCCGCTCTGCGGCGTTTTCGCCGGACGGCGGCACGGTGGCCGTCGCGTGGCGGGATCGAACGATCCGGCTGTGGGATCTGGCCAAAGACACCCAGGTCGCTATGCTGGAAGGGCATTCGGATCAGGTCGACGCACTGGCGTTTTCGCCGAACGGCCGCGCCCTGGCCTCCGCGTCGTGGGATCGAACGATCCGGCTGTGGGACGTCGCCGCACAGACCCAGGTAGGTAGCCTGGAAGGACATCTGTACGAGGTTTACTCGGTGTCGTTTTCTCCCGATGGCGCCACCCTTGCGTCCGGGTCAGCATTCAGTCCGCGCCTGGATATGCTCAAGCTCTGGGACGCGACCACGCGCAGGGAGATCGCTGACTTGAAAGGACATCGTACCACCGTCAAGTCGGTGGCGTTCTCGCCCGATGGATCCACGCTGGCCTCGGCGTCGTGGGATTTGACGGTCCGGTTGTGGGACGCCCTTACCGGAAAACACGTGGTCACTCTCGGTCACGCGAGCGCCGTCAATTCGGTGTCGTTTTCACCCGACGGGAGCATGCTGGCCTCCGGGTCCGACGACGGTCAGGTCCGGCTGTGGGACGTATCGAAGTGGACGGGGACGCGTCCCTCAACCCCCGATCCCGATTTCGACGGCGACGGGACCGTGGGATTCGGGGATTTCGTACAGTTCGCGGGAACATTTGGGTTGAAGGAGGCCGACGAGGGGTACGACGCGCGGTACGACCTGGATGGCAACGGCGCCATCGGGTTCAGCGATTTTCTGATCTTTGCAGGCGCGTTTGGAAATAGCTAGATGCGTTAGACGGGAGATTCTTTGTTGCGCTCAGAATGAGATGCCTTGCAATAGCCCCGGCGAGATGTTTCGGTCACGGGTTTGCGATATCCATCATACTCAGGAATTGCATTCTTCCCTCCCCCTTCCCTCCGAACAACCTCCGGTTGACCGGCCGACCGCCAATCCAGCTGACGACTGTGCACACCAACGGTAGAGCCCGATCTCACCCTTACCACTGCAAAATGCATCAATTTTCAGCGAAAAGTTGTCGAAAACGAACAAAAATTCAACATTAGTTCAACGATCTGTCCTTATATTTCCGTTTTGTTCAACTTGCCGAGAGCAAGCGGGTGAAGGCAGATTCGATCTACCGATTCATGTAGCGCTTTCCAGGCGATGATCCGCAAGTATCTCCGCGCAGGATTGTCGCCGGTGACTGCAACAGTTCAGTGAAGTTCGATTTTCCATCACACAGCAAGACTTTTCGAAAAGGAGAATATCCATGAAAAAGGTTCGAACATTGCTCACTTCGTCATACGCGATTCCTGTGTTCGGCATGCTCGTACTGGCCGGACTCTCTTTCAATACGCGCCCCGCCCTGGCGCAGACGCAGGAAGCCTGTCCACTCCCTCCCGGGGTGACGCCTCCTCCGGACCCGCGTGCGACGGCGCAACAGGTGGAAGACGGCAGCGCTACACTGAAGGACTTTGCGCAGGCCGCGAGAGATCAATTCAGCCAGGGAGTAGCGACTGCAGAGGAAGCGTTTTACATTGGATGTCTCCTCCGGCACGAGGGGAGTCCCTGGCGTTCCGGTTCCACGTACCTCGTGCAACTGACGCCCGATCGGATATTCTTTCACGCAAAGGCCATGGCATTGTCAGGCAGGCTGCTCAATCCCGTGATTTATGGAGCGATCCTTCAAGCATTGGGAATCAATCCGGCCGACCTCCTGGCCGACCCTGGCGCGGCCCTGGCCGCCTTCGCCGCAGCCGCAGCAGGGGAAGGCGGCCCGTTCAATATCCCCGATATGCCGGGCGCCTCCGGGTATGCCACCGTTTATATCTCGGCCAATTTCCCGATCCCGATCGTGTTGCTGGCGGGATTCGATCTCGATGAATCTCACCTGGCCGAAGAAGAGATCGATTACGGCAATCCGACCGTTACCGCCAGGGACGTGGTGGACCGGGAAACCTTGAAGGCCTTCGTCACGCAGGCGGGGGAGTTCTTTCTCGAACGCCAGACGAGCGGCGATCTAAACGACTCCTCGAAAGCCAGGATCGCCATGCGGGATCCGAACGGACCCTGGAGGCACGGTTCCGTGTACCTATACGTCCTGGATCTTACCAGCAACTTCGTCCTGTTCCACGGCGCGTTTCCGAACAGATTCGAGCTGCGGCCTCTGGTGGGAATTGCACGGGACGGCGTCACCGGAGAGCTCATTCTGCCGCAGGTCCTCGCAGCAGCGAAGAATGACCCGGAGGGCGGTTTCGTGGAGTACTACTACGACGATCCCGATGACGACTCCGACAGCGCCGATATCCCCAAGGCGGGCTACGCCCGCCAGTTCACCGGTGAACTCAGCATTGGAGGACGCGTCGTCCCGTTCAACTTCATCGTTGGGTCGGGTTATTATGGCCGGGCCCCCGACGTTGCTGCGACTCATGCCCGTACGGAAGTGGCGGCCACGGTCACGGGAGACGCCGTCGAGGGGTTGACCGTCGAGTTTTCGCGAGCCATCGCCGGCCGCCCTTCCAGCTACGACTGGAGCGCCGTCACCAATGCCAGCGGCAGTTTGGTCCTTACCATTTCCAGCGCGGACGGGGTGAGCGGCTACTACCGCGCCCGGGCCCGAAGCTCCGCCGGCGACGCCGTAGGCCAATGGCACAGCATTCCCCTTAATCGCAACCAACGGCAGGTTCTGGAGCTGACGCTGGGCGGCGGAATGAAGGTCGTGCGGGTCGAACCGCTGGCCGCCGGCAAGCTGGCGATCGCGGCCGAGCCGTTTACTGCGCCGGAGGCAGAGGCTGCATTCAGCGGGCTGTCGCCCGGTTCACCCAATCCTTTCAACAGCGCCACCCACGTTGTCTACCATCTGGCAGAGCCGGGCAGGGTACAACTGGTCATCTACAACGTGCTGGTCCAGCCGGTTCGCAGGCTTGTGGATGAGTCCCAGGCCGCCGGCGCCTACCGGGTCCGGTGGGATGCAAGGGACCAGTCTGGCGCCTCGCTGTCAACTGGAATCTACATTGCGCGGCTGAGCTATCCCGGCGGGGTGCAGACGCAACGACTGCTCTACCTCAAGTAATGCGAAGCGATACGCGCTCTCGCCTCCTCTTTTTCTCCGCCTGAGTTTTCCCGCAGGTTCCATCCTCCGTCCCGCATTCACCTCGACCGACTTTCCTTCGTCCGCAGGAACAGTGATCCATGGAATGCTGAGAATCGCAACCGCCATTCTCCCGCCACGGCGCCATAGGTGCAAAATGAGCCAGAATTCAACAAAATATCATCGAAAATGGCCAAAATATCAGCGTTAATTCAACAAGATATGCTTATCTTTCCACAAGAAGCCCCGCATTGTGGAGGCCGGCTGATTGGAATCTGCAACTCCCGGCTCAAGCTTCTCCTGATCGACTGGAGATAAAAACCGCAACGACTACGCCAAGCGTCCTGGCTGCCATCGAAACGTCGGCGCCATACCATATCGAAACAACCTTCAACTCCCGCGTAACGTGGTGCGGGAATCACCAGGTCAGGAGGCCCGCTGTGAAACGATACTGTGCGATGGTGATACTGCTTCTGGCGTGTGGAGACAAGGGATTGTACTCCGGACATCCGCTGGTAGGCACCTGGAATTATCAACGGTCGAACTTTACGGAATTGGGGGCGAGGAACCTGCGGGCGCATCTGGCTGCCCAGGGTTTGAGTGAGGACCAGATAAGCCAGGTCATTCTGGATTTCACGTCAGAAAACCAGGGCGTGAGCCTTGGCGTAACGCAGCTGACTTTCGTGCAGGATGGTTCCTTTACGGACAATGTGGGGGGATCGGGCACGTGGACAGCGCAAGAAAGCTCGTTAACGATGCGGGAATCATCGGGATTTGTGCTCGAGGCAAATTTCGATATCGACGAGGGGGTGTTGAGCATCGGTTTGGACAAGAACCAGTTTCTCAGCTTTATGCGGCAGGGGGGCGGAACTGAATTAGACGCCGGAGACCTGACATTCATTGACATTATCTTTGGGAATACTGGCCAGGTACAGTTCTACTTTACGATGTGAGCCATACTCTTATCACACCGGTTTTGTTCCGGGCGCGGTTAAGCGATTCTGATACTTGATCGTCAAGGATTACCAGGGGCGGTAGCTCAACCCTCCCGTAATTCAATCGCAATAGAGTTGCTGTCGTAATCCTGCCGCGCCTGACATTCAGGCGGGAGATTGAATGGACCGTCGGATTCAATATGGTATTGTTGGGTTGCTGATCAGTGCGAACGCTGGCCTTTATCTGACTCTTTGGTGGTGTAATGCGACTCAACGGGGCGGCGTGGAAGTTGCGGTTCAGGAAGTCGAACAGGAGAAACGGGAAATTGCCAGGGTGCATTCTCTGGCCACGACTCGGATGGCGGAAATTCGACGAATATGGGATCGGGAGCGGGAACGCTATAATCAGCTCTCCATACTGTCGAAGCCCTCGGCGCAGTTCACAAGCTATATGAGTGAATTGGCAAAGCACTTCCGTGAGGCCCAAATAGCCACCGAGGCCATTGATAAAGCCCGTATACAGGTGGATTTTGAACTGAGACTGGTGAAAGAAGCCCAGTCGTATGGACAGGTCTTGCGAGCCGACCAGGCGGCGCGTTCGGCCGGAAACATATCGCACGAAACCGGTAGAGCATTGAGAGTACTGGAAATGGTCGCAGAACAGGTGAAACACTATTCCGTGCTGATTAACGGGCTGGTTGGGATCGGCGAGTACCAATGAAAATTCGGAAGTTGCGAGCCATCGCGCCCAAGGGGTTCGTGAAGGAAAAACCGGTGGCCGCCTGACAATAAACCCGGGTGAGGCGCGCCAGCGAATCGTGTTCTGGTTTGAGGTGTATCAGGTATTGTCCGCATGGAAACTCTCCTCGATGCAGGAACACATCCTCTACTACAAATACTGGCTTGGAGAGGTCTTTGCGCTGCAGAAGGTGGGCCTCGCGGCACTGGTTGTGTTGACGGTCGTGTTCTGGTCGGGTTTCTTCCGACATCGTGAGGACCGACACCCGATCATGCGTTGGTTCTTCGCTTTTCTGTGGAGTCTGCTACTGGTGGGGGGAGTGTGCTCCGTATTGATCGGAGGATATCTGTATTGGAGGGGGTAGGTTACGATACTCGCAATCTCCGGTCCGCTGGTCGGGACCGGAAGCTCCGCGCGTGGGTTTGTCTATCACGACGTTCGATTCGATGAATCTCCGGAGGCAGACACGATCCCGCATTGGACGAAACCGGTCGATCATCAACAGCCCCCGGGCTGTTTTCTACAACCCGGGGGCTCATTGTTCGCGTCTCCATTAATCCCGTCAGACATAGTACTTCTGAACCGCCGTCGGTATCCCGTGCTTTCTGCGAGGGTTAACACACGCTCCCTTTTCGCACATCAAACCGGGGCGTCCGGGCTTATAGGTACCGTCCCGACACCTGTGAAACATACACGCAGTCTTGTCACTGAAGCTGCAATCTATACAAATGATCCGAAGCAAGTATCGACAGCACCACCACTTGAATTGACGGTTCATCTGATACCTCCTTTGGGCTGTCTGATACATTAAGATAATTTATACGGACTGTCAAGACATTAAATATCCTTCAGCCCTGAACCGGGCAGGAGAGGTCGTTGTAAAATAGCGAATCAAAGTGAATCGTTCACATCCTGAAAGGAGAACATTCGAAATGAGAATTCGAGGGTTTTTCGCGTCGGCTTCCCTGATTCCTGCTGCCGGTCTGCTCGTACTGGCCGGCGTCATTGCCAATACGCGTCCCGCCCTGGCGCAGACGGATGGCGCCTGTCCACCCCCTTCCGGTGTGAAGCTTCCGCCAACGCTGCAAGTTACGGCGCAGCAGGTCGAAGACGGTAGCGCTCCCTTGAGTGAATTCGGGTTGGAAGCGAGAGACTGGTTCGGTCGAAGGACGGATTCTGCCGAACTGCAGTTATACGTGGGTTGTATCCTGAGGCAGGACGGGAGCCATTTACACTCCGGTTCCACCTATCTTGTGAAGCTGACGCCTGATGGCAGGGTGTTTATTCACGCGAAAAATATGGCGCTGTCCGGCAGGTTGCTCAAACCGTCGATTTATGGAGCCATTCTCCGGGCGTTGGAAATCAACCTGGCCGGTTTACAGGATGATCCCGTTGCGATAACGGCTGCTTTCAGTGAGGCTGCAGGCAGGGATGGCGGCCAGTTCGACATACCCGGCATACCGGGGGCTTCAGGATATACCGCTGTTTACTATTCGAGGAATTTCAGATTCCCCCTCGTTTTGCTTGCCGGATTCGACCTCGACGAATCTCACCTGGCCGAAGAGGAATTCGATTATGCCATACCTGCCGTTACCGCACGTGACGTGGTGGACAGGGAAACCTTAAAAGCCTTTGTTACGCAAGCAGGAGCGGCTTTTCTCTCACAGCAGAAGGGCGGCGGTCTTGTGCCCGCTATCTTGAGAGCCAGGGTCGCTTTGCGGGATCCGGATGGTCCATGGAGACACGGGTCCGTATACCTTTATATTCTGGATCCTGCCAGCAACATTGTCCTGTTTCACGGCGCATTTCCGGACTTGTTCGAACTGCGGCCTCTGGTGGGGATCGCGCGAGACGGAGTTACCGGAGAGCTCATTTTGCCGAAGGTGTTAGCGGCGGCAATGAGTGGACCGGAAGGCGGTTTCGTGGAGTATTTCTACGACGATCCGACGGATGACACGGACAGCGCCGACGTCCCCAAGGTGGGCTACGCCCGCCAGTTTACCGGTGAACTCGAGAGAGCAGACGGTTCTACGCGCCCTGTGGTTTTTATCGTAGGGTCCGGATTTTATGTACGCGCGCCTGATATAGCCACGACGGGTCCCCGTACGGTAGTAGGCGCCAGGGTCCTGGGAGACGCCGTCGCGGGGCTGGAGGTCGAGTTTTCGCGGGCCGTCTCCGGCCGCCCGTCCAGCTACGACTGGAGTGCCGTCACCAATGCCAGCGGCAGCTTTATCCTGACCATCTCCAGCCCGGACGGGGTGAGCGGCTACTACCGGGCCCGCGCCCGAAACGCCGTGGGCGATATCGTGGGCCAGTGGCACAGCATTCCCCTCAATCGCAATCAACGCCAGATCCTGGAACTGACGCTGGAGGGCGGGATGAGGGTCGTACGGGTCGAACCGCTGGCCGTGGGCAAGCTGGCAATTGCTGATGAGCCGGTGGTGGCCCCGAGGCGGTGGTCGCACTCAGCGGGCTGGCGCCCAATTCGCCCAACCCGTTCAACAGCGCCACTGTGATCACCTACCACCTGGCCGGTCCCGGCCCTGTGCAACTGGTGATCTACAACGTGTTGGGCCAGCCCGTACGCACGCTGGTGGATGCGTCTCAGGCCGCCGGCGTCTACCAGGTTCGGTGGGATGCGCGCGACGAGGGCGGCGTCTTGCTGTCAACGGGGGTCTACATCGCTCGCCTGACCTATCCTGACGGAGTGAAGACGCAACGGATGCTCTACCTCAAGTAGCTTGATGCGGTTGCGCTGAGCGCGTTCGCCTGTGAACCCGCTCGAAAATACCCGATGAGTCCTGACCTCAAGGCTTGCGGCGTTTTCAGACTGGTTCTTCAGCAGTACTATGCCCGCTTCGTCGCTACATACGCACAGTAGACCTGCGTCGCAACGAAACAAACGAGGGTCGACATGCTATACAGAGTCATCTCATTTGCAGCCTTAGCCGTCCTGTTCGGCTGCGCCGGCCCGCGGGAAGTCACGGAACCTCCGGCGCCGGAGCCGAAACCGACGCTGGTTCCGGACGGACGTTTGCGATCCGTAGTCCGGGACTCTCTGAACATTGCGGATGGTAAGCCGATCACGGCGGCAGACCTGGCAATGTTGACACATCTGAAAGCCGAACGCGAGGGCATTGTTCGACTGAACGGGATTGAGCACGCAATCAACCTGATTGCACTGAATGTCAACGGCAATGAAATCGTCGACCTCGGACCCCTGGCCGCTTTAACCAATCTGAAGAGGCTGCGTCTCGAGGGCAACCGCATCAGCGACATTACGCCGCTCTCCAGGCTGCAAATCCTCGAAAGGCTCTATCTCGGCGACAACGGCATCAGCGACGTATCGCCTGTGTCCGGACTGAACAGACTCGTCAGGTTGCGTCTGGAAGGAAACGGCATCAGCGACATAGCGCCGCTGGCCGGTTTGACAAACCTGAAGGAACTGGACCTGGACAACAATGGCATCACCGACGTATCGGCGCTATCGGGGCTGACGAGTCTGACGGGGCTCCGCCTCGAAGGCAACGGCATCAGCGACTTGACACCGTTGACAGGTCTGGAAAGCCTGAAGGAACTGGACCTCGACAGCAACGGAATCAGCGACCTGTCGCCCCTTTCCGGGCTGACTGAGCTGACGGCGCTGCGCCTGGACAGCAACGGCATCGCTGACCTGAAGCCGCTGGCCGGACTGAAAAACCTGAAGGAACTGGACCTCGACAGAAATGGGATCAGCGACCTGACGCCGCTGGCGGGATTGACTAAGCTGACCCGCCTTTACGTTGACAGGAACGCGATCAGCGATTTGGGGCCGCTGGCAGAGATGAATGAACTGAAGCGGCTACATATGGGGCACAACGGCATCACAGACATATCGCCGATATCCGGACTGGCCAATCTCCAACACCTCCACCTTCACAACAATGGCATCAGCGACATCAAGGGGCTGACCGGGCTGGTTAGCCTGGCAACGCTGAATCTGGGACAAAACCGGGTCACAGACATATCGCGCCTTTCCGCGCTCGACGACCTGACGAAGTTGACCGTACGCGGGAACCCCCTATCGTCGGAGTCCATACGCAGACATATCGACGCATTCCGGAAGAAAGGAGTGCGTGTGTCGTGGGAGAATCCAAAGGCGGAATGAGCGGGCGGTTGGAAACCGGTTCTGTCAGACAATCCTGCAGCCACTCACCCTTGTAAAGAAAGCGAACAACATTGATGAACGCAGAACGACGAATCCTGATCGTGGCAGACGACGAATCCTTCGCAGCCCATTTGAAGGCCTGCCTGATGATGGGATACACCGTCTCCGCGGTCGTCGCAGACGGAAGAAAGGTCGATACCGTCGCCGTTGAAATGCGACCCGATCTGGCGCTGGTCGACCTCGGACTTCGCGGCGACGTGACGGGACCGGCGGTTGGCAAACGTCTGTGCCAGCGGTTCGACGTTCCCGTCGTGTACATGACCGACGAAGCAGAGGGAGACCTGATTGAACAGGCGCAGACAACGAAACCGTACGGCTACGTGCTCAAACCTGTCGACGTACGACAGCTACATTTGAATATCCAGGCCGCCGTCTCCATTCGCGAAGGGGAACACGAACGTCGTAGAACACGGATTGTCCTTGAACGAACAATCGATGAATACAAGAACCATGCGGAACTCATGGAAACGGTATTTAACAGCATGAGTGAAGGCGTGGTGGCTGTAGACGAAGATGGGACGATCCTGTTTCAAAATTCGAGCGGGCCTCAAATCGGCGGCAGCCATCCGCTGGAAAAGGACATCGCCAGGTGGCCCGAAAGATACGGTGTATTTCTGCCCGACGGGCAGACCGTCCTCAGCGAGGATCTGAATCCGCTGATGCTTGCGCTCAGAGGCCAGACAACCGAAGAAACCGAGTTCCTGATACGCAACGAACTGAAGCCGGACGGGGTCCACGTGAACATAAGCGCAAGACCCCTGCTGGACCGGTTGGGATCGTCAAGAGGCGGCGTGGCCGTTATCCGTGACGTGACGAAATTGAAGCAGGCGGAAGCCGAGTTGGAACGGACGTTCGCCAAGCTGCAGGAACAGGCCGAATTGATGGAGACCATCCTCAAGAGCATGAGTGACGGCATCATCGTTGCCGACACCCACGGAAAGTTCCTTTACGTAAACCCGGGCGCCACACAAATCGTGGGGATGGATATCAAGGACGGGTTTCCGGACAACTGTGCCGAGGAATACGGAGTTTACTTTCCCGATCGAATAACACCGATGAAGACCGAGAACCTCCCGCTCATGCGAGCCATTCGTCTGGGAGAATCCACGGATGAGGCGGATGTGTTCATTCGGAACAGGAAAAAGCCGGCCGGGGTCTACATCCGGATGAGCGCGCGACCCTTGCTCGACAACACGGGCGAAATAAGGGGCGGCGTGGTTATCTTTCGCGACGTAACGGAGCGGGTGCTTGCCGAGGAGGCACTGGCGCGGGCATTCGACCAGGGGCGGCTGGAGATGGTGGACACCATTCTCCACAACATCGGCAACGCGATGAACAGTGTTACCACCGGGATCGAAACCGTCCGGCGGAATCTCTCGAATGACCGCGCAGGCCGGCGTCTATTCGCACTGGCCAGCGCAATCGACGCACATCGAAGCGATTGGATCGACTACATTTCAAACGACCCGCAGGGCCGCAAGGTCATGCCGTTCATCATCAAGCTGGCGGAAGACTTCGGCAGACGGAACGACGAGTTGATGAAAACGGTTTCCCGCGTTCGAGACCGCGCCAATCGCATCGCGGACATCATCCGCACCCAGAAAGCGCTTGACGGTTCCGATATGGATAGCAAGGATATCGACCTCTACGACGCGCTCGCCGGCTCTCTCAGAGTTTTAAGAGAATCACTCGCCAGGAGGGGGATCCGGACCGACGTCAACTGTGAGGATGCGCCACAGCAAATTCGCGTCCGCGAGAGTCAGTTTCACCAGATGCTGGTAAACCTGGTCAAGAATTCGATCGAAGCCATCGATGAACAGGCAGTCTTGTTCGGTCTCCGGGAAACCCCGAGCATCAGGATAAAAGCCAGCGCCGTGGACGGCTACCTCAACCTCGAAGTCATCGACAACGGCATTGGTATCGAATACCAAGACACCCGCGTGTTATTTACCCCCGGGTATACCACGAAGAAATCGGGCAGCGGGCTCGGCCTCCACTCGGCGGCCAACTTCGTCATTGCTTCCGGTGGACGAATCGAACCGTCCAGCAAAGGAAAGGGCAATGGAACAACCATGCGGGTCATGCTGCCGCTAACCTCAGTAGCTCCGCGGTTGGATGCCGGATAGCTGCTACAGGTACGCCACGCACACAATTCCGGTCCGCAGGGAACCACCGTTCCCGCGACAAGCACTCCGGATCCGGTATGATTGACACAACGTAAGGTCCCGGATTCCCGGTAGGAGGCGTCGTCGGTTTCCGTACGTCCGCCTTATTCGAATTCGTGTAACCGTCGCCTACGGACCTGAACGATGGCGGTCCACCACGGGTTTGCAGTCGATGCTGAATGGATTGCGAGGGCAAAAACCCGCCGCGGCGTTGCAAAAAACGACTTCAGTAGCAAATTGCCACATTCCATCCGGAATATTGCGGAAATATCCTTGTATATTAATAACAATCATATAGTTATGTTCGATTGTTCGAGGATGGCGCACACGCATCTGCGCGAATCCAGTCGGCGCACTATACAACACCAATGAAAATGCGGCGTAAGTCATCCAGATAATTTAACTCCTTAATATTCAATAAATTGGTTGCTTTCGAGAGTTGTTGGCACAAATTGTGCAGAAAAACGCGAAGGGCGGGATGAGATATGGATGCTCCGTTTTCAGATAGCTTGTCAACCGGTCGGGGACCAGGGTGGTCGATGGAAACATTTAATCACGGAAACAAACGGGTACTGATTGTCGACGATCAGCCCGAGATACACGACGACTTTGCAGAAATGCTGTGTTCCGGTATTGCGAGCCGCTCGGCTGACGATCTGGCGGTTGCATTCGTCCGCGAGCAGGAAGGGCGTTATCTTCCGGAGTTCGAATTGATGCACGCGAACAATGGAGAGGAAGCATACAACATTATCCGGGAGGGCAAGGAATCGAATCGACCCGTTGCCGTCGCCTATATAGATATTCGAATGCCCCCTGGAATCGATGGCATCGAAACGGTGCGTAGGGTGAGAGAAATCGATCGCGACATTGAAATCGTCATTATGACGGCGTATACCGATATGTCTCTGCCTGAGATCGTCTATGACATGGAATTACTGCACAAGCTCCTCTATATCAGAAAACCCTTCACCCACGAGGAGATTCAGCAAATCACCTTGTCGCTGGTTGGAAAGTGGAACATCGAACAGGAATTCGCGAAACAAAGGCGGCAACTTGCCACCAGCCATTTAAGACTCGAAGCAGTCCTGAATGCCACGGGCGATGCCATTGCAATGCAGGACGTCTCAGAACGTCTGGTATTCGCCAATGGAATGTACGAGCAACTCATGGGTCTGGAGGATATCGAACTGGGGGAGATTTCGCCGGACGATCTCCTGGCGCGTTTCAAGGAACGGTTCAGGAAACCTGACCTGGGCGGCACCGACGGCAGTCTTCCTCTCGACGGCGAAGACGTCGTGGAAACAACCGGCGCCGGCGGACTGCCCGGGCAGCGCCTGTTCTACCGCTCAACCGCGCCTGTGACGGACGAACTGGGGCACGTCATCGGCAACCTCGTACTGTATCGGGACGTATCCACGGCAATCGACGCCGAGCAGATGAAGGCCGAAGTACAGCGCCTGCGCACTGAATTGGAAACAACGTATTCCTTTGCCGGATTGGTAGGAACCAGCAAGGTCATGCATACCGTGTTCGCACTGATGAAACAGGCCGCGGAAAGCGACATTACGGTACTGATCCAGGGCGAAAGCGGTACCGGAAAAGAACTCGTGGCAAGGTCATTCCACTTTAACAGTTTGAGGAAGAATGGTCCGTTTGTGGCGTTGGATTGCGCTACCATTCCCGAAACGCTGATCGAGAGCGAATTGTTCGGACACGAGAAGGGCGCGTTCACCGGTGCAACCACACGCAGAGTCGGGGCGTTCGAACGCGCGGACGGAGGTACGATCCTTATCGACGAAATTGGCGACCTGCCCTACCCGCTTCAGGGCACGTTGTTGCGCGTTCTGCAGGAGCGCGAAATCCAGCGGATTGGCGGCACCGCTCCCGTATCCGTCGACATCAGGGTGATAGCGGCAACCAACAAGGACCTGGAGCGCGCCGTGAAGGCGGGCGAATTCCGCGAAGACCTGTTCTATCGCGTCGCGGCATTTCCCATCGTGATACCGCCCTTAAGAGAACGGCGGGAGGACATTCCAGCGCTCGTTGAGCATTTCATCGAAAAGTTCGCCAAACGGCTGAACAAATCCATCGACGGCATCTCCACGGCGGCCCTGCGCCTGCTGCTGCAGTACGATTGGCCCGGCAATGTGCGCGAACTTGAAAATGCCATCGAACGAGCTGTGTTGCTGGAGACAACCCCGGTGATTCAGGCTGGCAACCTGCCGCCTCAACTGTCTCCCGCGATTACGTCCAGTCAGGACAACCTCGAGAGGTCGGCGTCGCTTTCACTCGCGGAGGTCGAAAGGCAGGCCGTGCTCCTGGCCCTGGAAGTTGCCGGCGACAATGTTACGCGCGCCGCGAACGCACTTGGCATCCATCGCGCAACCCTGCACCGCAAACTGAAGAAATACAACCAGGCAAGTGATTAATCCGCTGGGTCCATCCGGGCTGAGAGCCCCAACCTCGCTGAACGGAGGGCGTCTCGTCCTAAAGACAGCCGGTGGTCCTCTCCCCTCTCAGCCCGGTATTCCGCGCGTCTCCCGCTGCCGCCCGTACGTACGGGCAGGCTCACCTCTGCACAGGCTTCGTTGACCGATCCTCAATTCGACACGGCCGGATCGAATACGATGACACCCGGGGCATGTGTTGCAAATTGCGACACATACCACACATTACCGGAGTGTCTTACCTATGCTTTCCTCGCCACGATGAACATCCTTCCCGAGTAGTCCGGCAATCCCTCCAAACTCGGGTCGCCGCCGTCAAATGTCCGGATTCCTTCGAATCCGGCATTTTGAAGTCGTTCCCTGAGATCGCTCTCGGGATACCAGCGCTGCAGGAGCGAGACGTCGGTGCGTTTCCAACCGTCTCCGATTAATTCGAACACCGTCAGGTCCATCCTCCCGATTCTCTCCTTCTCGTCCATCGACGACCGGGCCACGCACACAAGGTCATCCTCGACCATTCCGAAACTGCCGCGCCATCGCGTGACGTATGCCTCTTCCATGTTCAGGTCGAAAACGAAGCAGCCGCCGTCATCCAGTACGGCGTACACGTTTCGAAAGACCTGCTCCAGTTCGTCCAGGCTCATCACGTGGTTCAGGCTGTCGTAGGTCGAGAACACCGCAGTAAAACGGCCGTTCAGAGAGAGGTCGCGCGCGTCCTGGACGTGGAACTCCGCGTCCGGCGCGTTTCTCCGCGCAATCCCGATCATCCCATCGGAACCATCCACACCCGTAACGACGTACCCTCTATCGGAAAGCACCGCAGCAAGCTGCCCGGTACCGCAGCAGAGATCCAGTACGGCGCAGCCGGGCGGGAGGTCTCGCAGCACCAGGCGGCGCAGCGCCGGGTAGATCCGGTCCGCGAAAGTTCCCCAGTGCCGGTTGTAGATCCCGGCAATCGCGTCATAAGCGTGGTAGCGTTCCATTCAGGAATCTCCTCGGGCGAGTGGCATTGACAGGTCGCAAAGCGATTAACAAAAAGCCGTGGCAGTAGGACCGAACGGCCAGCAACCACGGCAGGATTCCGAACCGGTAACTTTCAACGCCAATTGCACTTAGACGAAAACGGCGGGTGAGACGCCAAAACGTGCGGACAACGCGCGGATCTGCCGGACGTTTAGCTCCCTCCGACCTCCCAGAATCTCTGAAACCACTCCCTGCGAGCCAACCTCCGGCAGTTCAGACTGGTTTAACCCATGTTCGTCCATGAGAAATCGAAGTACGTCCCTGCCCGGCGCCTCGTCAATGGGGTGGTGTTGTTCCTCCCAGGCATGAACAACGGCGCCCAACGTATCGAGCAGAGAATAAAGCGGATGCCGCTCGTCCGTACCCACCTCGTCAATGAGTCCGTTCAGGCGCTCCACGGCCATATCGTACTCCCGCTCGTTTTGGATCTTCAGCAGGTCACTGACCTGTGACCACGATCGCTGTATCTGCGGCGTAATTGTGTTCATCTACTCCATCCTCCGCGAGCGTATGCTTTGTGGGTAAGTAGACGACGAATATATACCTTACCACGGTTGAAATGTATCGATGCGATAAGTCGGTACTTATTGCCGGCGATGTTGAACACAACCAATTCTCCGACTTTGTCCGATGAAGGAAAAGACCGGCGCAATGACGCAAAATCGCTGAATTGCGTCTGGCGCATGATCTTATACCAACGTGTCAGTGACGCCTTGCTGTCGGGATGCTGTGTCCAGAACAACCGGAGAGCTTTGCGAGATATAACATGCACCTACACAATATATCGCAATATGAGATAATATGCAACCGGCTTCCGTGCTGTTTTTCAAAGTCCGGGCATTTTTCAGATCTACTTCCGCATACGAGATGCCGATTGCGTTGGTGTAGACCGCTGCCTGCTCGGGCACAGACAGAGAGTGCAGGAGTTCAAATGCAGTTTTTCTACCGTAATGCTATTGTCCTTTGGCAGAATCGATGAATTTCTTCCGCTCTCGAAACCCACCCCACGTCCGTCGCGCTTTCCGAAGTTCCACATCTATAGTGTGAACCGCTGTTTCCCCGACTTTCTTCGACGCCGTCGTAAGTTTATCGCCATTGGAATCGTACGCGAGGCAGGCGAAGACATCAGCGTCTGCATCAGCGGGTTCGGCCGCGGAATTGAACGCCGCGAAAAGCGGCCCTTTCAGCCAGAAGGATGCGGATTGAGCGGCCTTGCGCAGGACCGACCGATTGTGCGGCGTCCGTGAAATTTCATTACGAATCCCGCCGCATCAGGCTGTAGCTCTGCGCGGTGGGGCCGACGTGAGGCTGTGTCGCCAGGAAAAGCGCCATCGGCACAACCTCTTCGGGGGACTTGAACCACTCGCCCTCGATGTGGAGGACGGCGTCCATATCCGTTCGTACCGGTCCCGGAATGAGTTCGTTCACGCTGATGTTGTACTGGCGGAGTTCCTGCGCGAGAACGCGCGTCAACATCCAGAGGCCCGCCTTCGAACAGCAGTAGGCCGAGCTTTCCGCGAATCCCTTGTGGCCCATGCCGGAGCCGACGGTGATGATCTTTCCGCCGCCACGCTGCTTCAATGCCGGAATCGCCGCCCGGGCGCAATAGTAGGCCCCGATGAGATTGATGCGAATGGTCTCCTCCCAGGCCGCTGGATTGCCGCACTCAACGGAGCCGTGGTCGACGTTCACGCCGGCATTGAGGACTGCAATGTCAATTCCGGCAAGCTCCGACTCCGCGAAATCGAACAGCGCCTGGACATCCGGCCATTCCGATACGTCCGCACGAAACGCGACCGCGGTTCCGCCCTCTCCCCGGATCTCCTGTACGGTTTCCTCGATCTCGCTTGCGGTCCTCGCGGCGCAGCAGACCGATGCCCCCGCCCGGGCGTAGCCCAGCGCGATTGCTCGGCCGATGCCGCGACCGGCGCCGGTAATCACAGCGCCCTTTCCAGCAAGCGGTTTGTCGGTCTGTTCAACCATGACTTTGAGTCCTCCGTTGTTTTTTCTGAAGCCGAGTTCAGGTGTCTTGCGGTGTTTGGAGGTCTCGATCCCCAGTCTGTCCGGCCTCTTTTCGGGCTTCCCGGAGCAAGACACCGGTCTTGAATTCCAGATAGCGGCTTTCGTAATTCTCGGCGAATTCGGGGTCTCTTGCCTTCCGCTTTTCAACGGTCTCCGCCAAAGGTCGGAATGATGTGCGCTTTCTCTGCCGTCGGGTTCTTATCCTGTTCATCCTGTCTATCCATGTGAGTTCATGTAGTGTATCTATTTCAGCCTACCGGTTTCCTCCCGCCTCCCATTCGCACCGCAACAGTCCGCACCATACCGTGTTCCTGAACTCTCCATTCACATATTGATCCTGGCGCAGGACGCCCTCGCGGACCAGGCCAAGCTTCTCCATGACGCGAAGGGAACCGACGTTTCGCTCGTCGGTCGTAGCCTGAATGCGATTCAAATCGGGAATGCCGGCAAAGGCCTCGTCGATCACGGCGCCGGCCGCTTCCGTGGTCAGCCCCTTTCCCCATAAACGCCGGGCGATGCCGTAGCCGATTGTGCCAACGCGGTTCCCGAAGTCGAACCCGATATTCACGCCGCCGACGGCGGATCCGGCGTATTCAATTGCCCATGACACACGTTTGTTGCTGTCCTGCGACAGTTGGCGCGCCAGAAATTCCTCCGCATCTGCCCTCGTGTAGGGTTGCGGTACAGGAACATAGAGCGCCCACTCGGGATCGGTTGCATACGACAGAACGTCTTCGACGTCTTCGAGGCTGTATGGCCTGAGTTTCAACCGGTTTGTCTCGATGAGCTCAGGTAGCATGTCAACACCTGGATTGATTGCTCGTGAATATGGGCGCTATCGCCAGGGCAACCACAAGGGTTGCCCCTACGCGGGGTTGGAGAAACAATGTGGATGTCAAACTCATCATCCCGCGAATTGGGACTCGATGCCGCGGATAATGCCGGGCACGTGTTCGTCGAAGCCGTGATTCAGGGCAAAGAATAGAACGAAAAAGAGCTTTCGCTTCGACTCATAGTCCACCCTCATCCAGAAATCGTCCCCCAGCGGCAAGTCGTAGTTTTCAACCATGTCCTCGGCGAACGGCTTCCCGAACCTGCGGCAGAAGGTCGCGAAATCAGCCGCCGGATCGCCGATGCTGATGTCGCCGAAGTCGATCACGCCGGCGATTCTCGAATGCGCCGTATCGATCAGCACGTTGCCGGTTCCGAAGTCCGAATGCGTAACGACGTTCCGGTATGCGGCAGTGTTTACCCTCGGGATGACATTCCTGAAATATGTTTCGGCTTTACTGCGAATACGGCCTTCAAGATGCGGAGATGCGGCCGGCCACAACTCCCGCCAGAAATCCCGGCCCCCGAATGGGGCTGCCTTGAGATGAAGGTGTTCGAAAGAAACAGCGTGCAGGATGGACAGGAATCCGCCGAGATACGTTGCAAACGCTGTCCTCTCTCTAGCGCCGAGACTCCGGAAAACAGACTCGGTAAACTTGACACCATCGATCTTTTCGTAGCCGATGTAGTTCGCGCCCGAATACCGTATTTCCGGGATCGGGAGCGGTGAGCATTCCTTGAACACTGGCAGAAATGCCTTCTCAACGGCAAGCTGCGTATTCGCGAAATCTCGAACAAAACGGAAAATCCACCTCCCGTTCACCTCCAGAACGACATTCGTCCAGCCTTCATCTACCCGAACCAGCGACTCGACCGGCTCGTCGAGGACGTCAAGGACGATTGATTCACAGGTATTCGCGGGTTCCATCGCCGGGGCGAATTGTCTCACTTTGAATTTATTATCGAGGCGAGGAGGGCAGACAGGAATGTCTGCCCCACCCTCTCACACGCTTCGTCGACGTCGAGACAGGCCATCAGGGGGATGAATGATTCGCGTCAGGCTCCACTTTTTTGTTTCCAGATTTCGATTGCACGCTGCAGGCCGATTCCGGGGCTGCTGAGGATGGGAATTGAGACTTCCGGGCACAGGTCCGCCGCGCCCGCCATCGAGGCCTGCGCCAGGACAATGACGTCTCCTTCAAGCGCAATTTCCTTGATCTTTCGCGCGATTTCGCTCAAGTATCCCTGCTGGTCTCCGGCCTCGAGCCGGCTCCAGGCCTCGTCACACAACACCTCGATGAGCTCGACGCACTTTTGACGCGCGCCGGCTGTTTCGAGAATGAGGTCGCGAGTCGGTGCGAGCGTACTCTCGAGCGCGGCTGCGATGACGATCCGGGAGCCGATTTCGACGGCCTTCTCGGCCATTGGGCGATCGACCCGGATTACCACGCCACCTGCCGAATCATTCGCTCTTTCCGCGCTTCCGCCGATGGAAGAACACGTGCAGAGAACCACGGCCGCGCCCTCTTCGACAGCTGAGCGGATGCGGCCGCCGATCCGGTCGTCCAGGTCCTGGCTGATACCCTCTTCGCGAGCTTCCGCCAGGAATTCCTCTTCCACAATATGTCTGACGGGTAGGTCCAGATCAGCGTCCTCAATAAGACGATCAAATGTATCGATCAGCACCGGTGTCGTGTGAAGAAGGGCCAGATGTGATTGCATAAGACGAATTCCTTTCTATGTTCGATGGCGTTTAACCAGGAGTAATCTTATCCTTGAACGGGTTGCGAATCGATTGTCGGTATTCGTCACGGCGCCGATGCGGCCACTGTCAGCCAGACCGGCAGGCCTGCGCGCGGATTCGTCCTCCAGTCCAGCAAGGAATCGGCAGCGACCTCAGGATCACCTTTCACCCAAAAAGCGCTGCAACAGATCAGGATGTCGTCGACTGAGGTCCAGAAGCCTGGCGGCCGTTCCCACCGGCTTCACCCGAGCCGAGCGCGGGACGGGTATCCGCTCTCGGAGAATGCCACCACGACGCCGAAGGCCCTCGACAGTGAGATGCTCTGTCGCGAGTTCAAAGAACAATTCCGGCTTCAACGTCGCGACGGCCGAGAGATCGCCTGGCTCGGCCCGCCCGGTCGTACGGCCCGCATACACCGCCACCTTTGCACCGGGGACATATCCCGGGTCGTTTCCCTCCCACAGGAACTGTACGCCATCCGGAACGTCTCCCTGCGCAAGCGGCGACACGTTTCCGGCGGGGTCCATCGAAAAGGGACGGTGCGATGGATCGAACGCAACCCTGCATCCGATTTCCTCCATCGCTTCCCTCTGCAGCGCGCATTCGAGGGACTCCCCTTCTTCCACCGTGCCGCCGATGCAACTCAATCCGATTTCCAGGACCCCATCCCTACCGCGTTTCCACTTCGCGGATCTCTGGAGCTCGAAAAGAAAGCCATCCTTCTCTTTCAGGACGATCGCCACACCAATGATTGTTGAATCTGTCATTTCGTTAATGACCGGTCAGACGCGACGCAATGACGCGAATCTGAACAATAGACGGTCGGCTCAGATCTTACCCTGCTTAATCAACTCAATGGCAGAAGGGCCAGTTTGTACATTGCAATGGGTCCTCGTCCTGTCCGCGAAGTAATCCCTGATGCGCTCCACCTGTTTCGGTACGGTGTTCCCGGGGATACGATCCAATGGGAAGTATTCGATCCGGTCCGCCTCGTTCGTGAACCGGGTCGCGCCTCCGGTCACCCGGCGGTAGAACGAAAATACAACCTCGTTCCGGTCCGGTTTGCAGTAAACGCCGCTGAGATGTTCGGGCGCCGCCCTCAGACCTGTCTCTTCTTCTATCTCCCGCACGAGCGCATCCCACGGACTCTCGCCTTCCTCAACGCCGCCGCCGGGCAGGTTCCAAAGATCGAAGTCGCGCCGGTGGCACAGCAGGACGCGGTCCTCGTCATCGGTAATGATGCCGAAAACACCGATCCTGAACACGATCAAATCCTGTCTCTCGCAAACCGGACAAATCCCGACTCGGCTTCGGATATGCCCAATCTGTGCAGTTTACCTGATGAGACAAATGTCACTTCTTCTTCGTAGTCATCGTCGCACACTGAATCAGGCACATATTCGGAAGCGTGGGCAACATAAACGACCTGAAAAAAGCGAGGATGGGGAAACCGGTATCCGGGCGGCTTCGGTCCGAGATGTTCCAGGTGAATAAATCCCAGACGCGAAATGGATTCAATGGACCACCCGGTCTCCTCAGCGACTTCGCGGCGCAGCGTCTGTTCGTAAGTTTCTCCCGCTTCTCGGCGTCCTCCGGGCAGAATGTGCCTGCCTTCGGGGTTGCCGACAACCAGAACGGAATCATCCTGAAAGACGAGACATCGAACGGAAGTAATGTACTCCTCCGGCGGCTGTTCATCGGAGCGGAAATAGCGTATGCGCAGAGGAATGGTCCCGTCCGCCCACACATCTTCCGCCTCGTGAAAGGGCGTCTTGCCCGCCAGGAACGTCTGCATTTCTTCGTGACGATTCAAATCACTGCCCGCCTGATTCCGGAAGTGTGCGATAACAACCTCAGTTTGCGGCGAATTCATCCGATAAAATCCAGATACATGCGGCTGGGCTGGATGCCCCGGTTGTTCTGGTATTTCGCACTCTTGTAGGTCTCGAAATCGCCCTCCAGCGTATGATAGTAGATCTGGCAGATTTCGACGTTCGGATAGATCCGGACCGGCTGTATGCAGAACATCTCGAGCGTCCAGTAGCCGGCGAATCCCACGTCGCCGAAACCCGCGGTGACGTGCACAAACAGCCCGAGCCTGCCCACGGACGAGCGTCCCTCGAGCATGGGAACACAATTGTCAGTTTTTGTGAACTCCGCCGTTCGGCCGAGATAGAGCTTACGGGGTTGCATCTCGTAACCGTCCTCGGGAATCACAATGGACCGCGTCCGGTTCCTCTTTTTCATATCGAGAACGCCATCCTCGTACACCATCAGTTCATCGGCGAGAGAGAGATTGTAGCTGTTCGGATTGAGCCTGGCCTGATCGAACGGCTCGATGATGATGTCCTTTCCCATTTGCTCGTGGATCATCTTTCCGGATAAAATCATCGTGTAGTTCCTTGCCGTGTCTGAAGGATCGAAATATAACGCTGGTGTGCGTTCATTTGTTAGAGGGAGCACTCTCCAGTTTACGCTATCTCACACCGCGGAGACATCGTCGTCATTGAAGCAGGCAGACAGGAACGTCTGTCCCACCCTCACATCCGCTTCATCAGCATAACCGACTGTGACGCAGCTACCCCGTTTGAAAAGTTCGTGATTTTCTTCGACTGCGTTCGAAACCTGTTCCCGGTTTGATCAGGCGGTCCGGTAACCCGCGTGTGCATCAGTTTACCTCTTTTTGCAGGTATATACCTTGCAGAAAGTGGCGGAATTCATTATGTATAAGGGGTGAGCAGGTCGGGCTGACTAAATCGCATTCCACCAGGCGAATCAGTCGCGGTCGCCAGATGCATGGGCTTCACGGTTCAGGCAGCATCAACACCGAATTCGCGATTCAGCCACATACGCTGAAAAGACAGTTGGCGACGAAAAAAACGGCTCCTGATGTTACGCATCGGGGCCTTACCGCAAACCCTAACAAGGGAGACGAACGCATGAACAGGATTTTCTCGGGTATATCCTTCGCCCTGCTCCTCTGCATCGGCCTGAGCGCATGCGGAGAAAGCGAAGTGGAAAGACAGAAACGGGTCATTGCACAGAAAGAAGCCAGCATCGACTCCCTGGAGACCGAGGTTGGAAGCGCCCAGACCGAACTCGTCACCCTGAAAACGCAACTCGACAGCCTCACCAAGTTCGAGATGCTCCTGCAGGAGAAAAACCAACAACTCCAGAAGGAAGTCAAGAAATATCGCGCCATTGCCGAGCAGCGCAGGCGCAAAAACGAAGAGTTGCAGGCAGCGATCGCCGAACTGGAAGAGCAGAAGGTGGCCGACGCAGCGAAAATCGACCGTCTGATTACCGAATCGGACAGCCTCACCGTCGCGCTGCGCGACCAGAGAGACGTTGCAATGAAGTTGTCACAGGACCTGGATACGGCGCAACAGAATATCGAAAAGACGGAAGCTGAACTCGACCAGGCAAAGAACGCGGTGCGCGTGGTGGTGGGCACGGAGGATGGTCTCAAGGCGGACGGATTCCTGGAGACCGGCCGAAGGTTCTTCCGCAAAGGGTACAAACTGGTCCAGAAACCCGGACACAAGGACATGAAGGTCAAGTATTTCGCGATCGGCGAGCGCTTGACCCTGGAACGCGGAAAGAAACTGAAAGAACTGATCGGCCGTTCCGGAAAACTGAAAAAAGACAAGGACTATACAGTCAGCCTGAGCGGTGACGGCACCCACGTCACTCTGGTCAACAGCCTACTTAAGGGCGAAGCCGTGCTGGTGGTGGTCGAATAAGGGTACATTGGATCTACCTGCGCCGCGTTTCCCAGTTTTCGCTCAGCCAATCCTGCCATCGACACGCAAGATACACACGGGCAACCTTCAGCGGATCCCCCTGCGAGGGTTGCCCGAATTTATATGGAGGGCGCGTCGGCAATTGCTGTCCCGTCAGCGCCTCAAGCGCGTCTCTTCGAGCGGCGAAATTCGCAATGCGCCCCATTCGGGCGTCCTCTTCAAGACCGGCGGCGATCCCTCCCGAGAATTCCGGGTACGCCATTCTCCTGGCGAGAACAAGAGACTCGATTCTGACGTCAAGGCTTGAATCGTAGAAGCAATCCGCAAGGCATTCTCGGCAATCCCACCAGAAGTCCGAACGCCGCATTAACAGATAAACACCCGCCATTCGGACGACCTGCGAAGAATCTCGAAGCGCTTCAAGTGCATAGGCCGAATTCACCAGGACCCTGCGTCCGTGTGCAACCGCACACAAGGCCGCGGCGCGTACATGAGGCACACGATGCGTTGTCTGTTTGCAAATCGCACGGGTTGTACGATCTGACAGATCGTCGCCAATGAACGAAAGGATGGCTTCCCGGACGTCATCGGGATTGTCACTCTCGATCTGATTCAACCTGTCTTCCGGAGTGATTTTCCGCAACGACGACCAGGTCTGAAACGGACTTTTCGCAGGATCACAGTTGGCCCCTGGCGGACCTCCGGCCACGGCGTCGGTAACCGACACGAGGCCGGCACGCAATCCGGACCACGCAGACTTCGCCAACGACGTCGAGACCAGGACCGATTTCATTTCACTTGCGGTCCAGTCCGGATGCGCCTGCCACACACAGGCCGCCGCCCCGAGAAGCGCCGGGCCCGAGAACGAGGTTCCCGCTGTTCTGGCGTATCGGGCCGGCAGATCGTCCATGTTTCCGTAGTAATGGGTTTCGATCTCTTCGTCGTTTCTGTGTGGAAGGACGACGTTTTGCGCCGGGGCCAGTACCTCAGGCACCCATTTGTCCTCGAACGTGGTTCCCCGACACCCCTGGTACATCATTGCCCGGTCCGAGTCCCCATCCGGCGGAATTGCGACGCCGCCAACCGAAAGGACGGACGGGGCCGCGGCTTCGGCAATGGCAGTGGTCTCGTCCGGTCGATTCCCCGATGAGGAGACCACGAGCAAACCGTCGGCGACCAGCTCCTCACACAGGATTCGGCGCCGGTCGGTCTGCCACGGGAATACACCTGAGCCTATCTGACTCTTCCGCGACGACAACACACCACGTATTTCGTACTTCCTCCAGTTAGCTCGAACCCATTCCAGCGCTTTGATGTGTGCCTTTTCACCCTCCCATCCCGGCTCTCTCGAATACATCGCAATGAGAAACAGGTCCGCTTCCGGCGCCGCGCCAGTGTACAGTCCTCCGGATTCGGCCCCGGATCCTCCGGCAGCCGCCGCCGCGCACAGCGCGTGCCAGCCTCCGTTCCACGGTCCCGGTTCCGCGGTGAACACTTCGGGAGTCGCATCGGACTCTGACATGCCGGGAACCAGGTAGGACGTCCGCCGGTCATTGGTGCTGATATCCGGGTGTTTCGGGAATTCACCGTCTATGACGGCAATTCGGACATTTCTACCTGTGAGTTCACCGGGAATTCGAAGAAATTCCCGCAATGAAGCCCACATATTTCGCCCCTCCGGCTTGGAAATCGGTCTCAATGTCGATGCACCGGCAGAAGCCGCGCGCCTTCGTCATCAGTTGTCGTTAAAGCACGCGCTTCGACGTCGGACGCCCGGGCGTCCGGCGATTCGACGAACGATCCGTACCTCCGGCCTCCTTCTGAATCCCCCTGACATCCGGTACATCGATCACCCGTCCATGCTCGCCTCGCCTGAGTTCTCGCAACCCTTCCAGAATCTCGCGGCCCACGTCTCGTTTCACTTCTTTCATTTCTATCTATTCTCCTCCATCCAGCCGACTGCGAAGTCCACGACGTTGCGTTGCGGCATGAGCTGGCAGTCGGCCAGACCGACCCTGCCCTGACGGAGGGCGTTCCCCGCGTCGGACCGGAGAAAATCCCCTCCGATTCGTTCGAAATCGGAACTGTCCGGCTCAACCTCTTCGAAGGTCGTCCATCGCCTCGAGCCGGAAACGGAAACGGGAGCGCCTTCCTGCACAATACGCCGGGTTGGAAAATTCGCCCGGTATTCCGAGAGGTGCATGGATGTATTGGATCCATGACTCGCACCGAGGAGCAGGACAAGACCGTTCAGATCGTAGACTCTCGCGAGCGGCGAATCTTCGCCAAGGCCAAACGCCAATGAATGACCATCTATGATATGCGCCGCTTGAGGCCCACAAGCGCAGAACGAGACCTGCGGATGCGAACTGCGGAGAACCCCGCGCTGCATTCGGAAGGTCTCTGCGATTACGCCCATATTGCCGGTCGGCGTAAGCGCGGGATCGTACGCCGGCATGTTTGCGCGTATCACCGGCCACCAGGACTCGGGTACGGGAGGGTTTTCCCACTTGGCCGGCTCGCTGAGCCCGGGAGAGTGCGCGGGCATCACGAGCGTTCCATCGGGGCCCAGCGCCTCCTGAAGGGCAAGAATGACCGCCACGGCACCTCCGCACACCCATCCCATTGCACTCAGAGACGAGTGGACCAGAACGACCATCCCGGGCGCGATGCCAAGCGCACTGAGATCCGACTGCAGAGAATCCACCGTCGCGGGCGCCTTTGTTTTCTCAACGACCTTGCTTTCCCGCATCTTTCCCGCTCCGATTGCTCCGCCTATTTCGCGGCGACCGCGACGATCTCCACAAGAGTATTTCCCTCCAATCCGACCTCCACGCAGGCGCGCTGCGGCCAGTTGTCCGGCCCGATCCACGCGTCCCAGATTTCGTTGAGGACGGGTTTCCTGGCCATATCCGTGATGTAGACCGTCGCGGAAAGGAGTCGCGTTCTGTCCGATCCGGCCTCAGTGAGATTCGCGTCCAACTGCGCAAGCGCCTGCCGGGTCTGCTCCCCGAAGTCCGCTGTCAGGTCCGCCGCGATGACGGCCGTATACACGATGCCATTGTGTTCGACGGATTCGCTGCGGCCCACGGCCCTTCCCGGGTATCTTCTGATGTTCATCGATACGCCTCCTCCTGCCGATCAGAAAATAAAAAGTTGGTCTCCACGCATCGAAACTTCTATATTGCGTGGGAATCGAAACGGATTCACGTCTGGTTTGCACGATCCTGAACGGAATATCCACAGCCGATCGGGAGTCGCCGGGATACTCACCTGACGCATCTTCGAGATCGTTGAGTTGATGTCGCTATTGACGCTCAAACTGCTTGCCGCCTTCGCAATCCTGGCAATAGGCGTGATCGGCGGCGTTATCCCCCTCCTTGCCGCCCGGCATGAATTCAGCCGGCGTTTCTTTTCACTGGGCAACGCGTTTGCAGGCGGACTCTTTCTGGGGGTCGGTTTCATCCATCTGCTGCCGGAAGGGATGGAAAAGCTGGAAGGGGTCGTGGAGTTTCCGCTGGCCGCGCTTCTGGCGGCGCTGGGCCTCGGCGCTCTCCTGCTGATCGATCGCGTCATCTACGGCGACCATCACTCGCACGAGACGCCGGACAAACTGCGGGTTCATCAATCCTTCTACCCGATCGTGCTGCTCGCGTTGCTCTCGGTCCACTCGGTGATTGCCGGTATTTCGCTTGGACTCGAGTCCCACGTTGTGGGCTCGTTCGTCATCTTGCTCGGGATCCTCTCCCACAAGGGATCGGCCGCCTTTGCACTCATGGTCAGCGTCCATAATGCGGGCATCGGGTTGCGTCGACAGAAGTCCATGCTGGCGATTTTCGTTTCCATGACGCCGTTGGGTGTTCTGGCAGGCCTGCTGGCCGGCGTCGTCCTGGCGGGAAACGAGGAAACCACTGCTCTTATCGAGGGGAGCTTCAACGCGCTCGCGGCCGGGACGTTCATCTATGTGGCGACCGTTGAAATCATCGATGCCGAGATGTCGACGCGCGAGATGCGTCTGGCGAAATACGTACTGAGCGCGCTGGCGGGTGACGACGATGTGCCTATGCCGGAGAGAGACACCGACCGTATGGCCAAGTTTGCGCTGATCATTGCCGGTATCGCCCTGATGGCGCTGCTTTCCCATTGGCACATGCATTGATCGAAGCCCGGTCACCCCCCTACTTCCTGCAGATCACGAAGTGCTCCATCCAGAAATGCCAGATGTGATCGACTGACCGAAATCCCGCCTTCTTCAGCCAATCGACTTGCGCGGAAAAACCGGATATCCGATCCTTCTCAGGGCTGTCTATCCCGGTCTGACCGACGATCGCATCAACCCGGTCCGCCTCTTCAATATCAATACCCGCTCTTTCGAATCTCTCGTTTCGGCGGCGCACGTGCCGTCGCCGTCCCAGCCGGAATACGTCGTCGTCAAAACGGATGGACATCGGATCGATGAAGAAGAACCACCCATCGGTCTCGAGCACACTACAGATCTGCCTGAAAATCCGGGCCTTGTTCTCATCGGTGAGGTGATGGATCGCTGAGAACGACTTGACGAGCTGAAAGGACCCCAGGCCCCCGGGCACCCCCTCATTGAGATCTCCCCGCAGAAATTCCACGCGGTCTGCATGCAGACGCACTTTCTCCGAAGCGATTCCCATCATCTCATCTGAAAAGTCGACGGCGACACAGGTTGCCCCTGGATACTGATCGAGGATACGTTTGACAAAAGTGCCCGTTCCGCATCCGAGATCGAGCATACGAAATTCCTCCCCGGTCTCGAAAGGCATGAAGTCCAGGGCCAGACTGTGGTAGAATTCGTACATTTCGATACGCACCGGCTGGAGTCGGTCGTAGTCGCCGGCGCGCAACGCGAATTGCGCGCTTCGGGATTTTTGACTCACGGCTGTTACCTCACGTCACGCTTCGGCTGAGCGGCGGGACGTATAGACCCTGCCGCCCTTGACAACGGTCACCGGTACCAGGTTCCGGCGGCCCGTCCGAACGACCCCTCTCGAGTCCTCCAGGCGGAAGTCTCCATCCCGCAGTTCAAACACGACGGCATCGCCGTACGCACCTTTCGCCAGCGTCCCCACCTCCCCCTCCATTCCGACGATCCCCGCCGGCACGGACGTCACGCGGGAGATCGCATCATCCAACGGCAGGCCCAGATGCAAGAACTTCGTCACCACCGAAGCGAGATCGTAAACGGGACCGTTCACATTGTAGATGTGCAGGTCCGATGAAATCGTGGTTGGGAGGACGTCCCGTGACAGCGCCTTCTCGACGACTTCCCATGAAAAGGAGCCCGCGCCGTGCCCCACGTCGAACACAATACCCTCTGCAATCGCTTCCTGAACCGAATCCCGGACACGACCCTCGCCATCCAGAATCCCGCACGGAAAGTCGTGATAGCAATGCGTTAATATGTCTCCGCCCTTCATCACCTTAAGAATGTCGTCGATTGAATTGCACCATGCGTCCTGAGGATGCACCATGATGGGCAGACCCGCCGCGTCTGCCGCCTCCCTCGCCCGGTGAAGGGGGAGCATTCCTGACCGCTCGCTGACGATTGTATGCCGGGTAAGCCGGACCTTCACACCGAGAACGACGTCGCGGTGCCGCTCGATCATCCGGCAGGCCTTGTCAACGTCCGCGTATTCGGGAATCTCGAACTCTCCGATCTCTTCAGTCAGCATGCCCTGAGACGAAATGTTCATCTGCGCCAGAATCCGCGTCTCGCTCACGTCGATCACGTATTTCCGGAAACCCGGGAAGATATCGGCGCCCGCGGAACCCGCATCGACCACGGTCGTGGCGCCGCGAGCGAGACACGTGGGATCCGGTTCGATGCCATAATGACTGACACCGGGAAACACATGGACGTGGAGATCGATCAGCCCGGGCGTCACCACGCAACCCGTGGCGTCGATCACCTCCCGGGCCCCGCCCCTGTCGAGGCGCTCCCCGACGGCTGCAACCCTCCCCGCCGCGAAACCCACGTCCCGCGCAGTGCTCAGGCCCGCCGCCGGATCGACCAGCGTCCCTCCACGGATGAGCAGATCGTACGTCATACCGCACTCCATTTTCTCGAATCGTGTCTGTATCTGTTGCGCGCAAGTCGGTTATGCACGGAATCGACGCTTCAAGCAGACAAATCAGGCCTTTCGGAACCGGAATCCGAAAAATCAAACGCCAGCGCGTCGCCCACCGGCCTGTAGCCGATTTTGGTGTAGATGCTGTTCGAGGTGGGATTTAACAGATCTGTAAACAGACTGCAGAACGAATGGCGGTCCGAGAGCAGTTCTCTCGTCAGCGCCCAGACGCAGGAAGTCGCGTATCCCTTATTACGATGCCCGGCAGGCGTGTACACCCCATTGATGTTGATGCCGTTTCTGGTCGAATGTGAGGTCTTGGCCATCGAAACCGGCCCCTCGTAATCCCATATATACAGTTGTTCAGCCTGGATATATCGCGTGGCGCCGCGAGCGGCGGCCTCAAAGTCCGCGGTTTCACCGATCGCCTCGGAGAATTCGGCAATCCAACGCGTCATAACGGCGTGATCGTCCATCCCCGCCCGCCGCAGTTCCCCCTCCGAGAGAGGCACGGCCGCGACCTCTCTGATTTCGAACACACGCATACTCATGGCGAGGCTGGAAGAGATGCCGTTCGCGGTTCCGGCCCAGCCGTTGGAAAAGGCGCGAGCTTCCGCCGACGGACCGACAACACCGGGTATGGAGATGTCGTTTGTGCGCAAATGGCAAATCAGACGATCCACCGCATCCTCGATACCCGCATCGATTCTGCTCAGGACAAGCTTTCTTCCCTGCGTCATAATCGCCATGCCGATCGCCCGTCCCCGTTCCGCGATACTCACCAGCAGCGGTGGACGGTCGTCGTCGCATTGCGGACTCCCGGCAAGCCCGTACATCAAGCCGAGCGGCAGGCTGTGCTCACTCTCGTTCAATTCCAGGTACGCGGCGGTATGAGAAATCAGATCGTCGGCGTTGTCGTGGGAGATAATGTCAATCAACGCGTTGCCTTTGCGAAATGAGTGGGTATAGTAAATTGGATTGGGGGTAACCCGCCGATTCGCGTCATCCGTGACAACTGTTGCGCCCGCATTTTCGTCAGCGACATCAGGACAGGACCTGTCTGCTCTCAAGATCGCCGCGCAATTGCACGGCGTCGCGAAAGTGGATGGACGGCAGGCCGACCGACTCCGCGTTTCTCACGTTCTGGATCCGGTCGTCGACAAACAGACATTCTTGTGGATCGTAACCCAGTAGATTGAGAACATCGCGAAAAACGGTCGGGTCGTACTTGGTTTTGCCCAGGTCGCAGGAATAGAACCTCTCGTCGAATAGATCCAGAAACGAATGAATCGACTCGATGTAGCGAACCCACTCCCGTACGTGGTCCGACAGCATGGCGACGGGATGGGTCCTCGCCACCTCGCGCAGGATGTCGAGAGACCCCTCGATCTGGACGTGGAAGTTCTCCCTGAGCATTCGCTTGAGCGACACCAGATCCAGGTTCCACCCCGTTCGATCCAGAATCCCTTCCAGGTATGATGCTTCCGAAACTCGCCCTTCCAGGACCTGGGACAGCGGGTCTCCACCGAAATACTCCAAAAGACCGTCTTCGGGAATCGAGAGTTTCCTGGAAATACGTTTCTCGACGCCGGGGAGCCCCGCGATGAAAACTTCAGACAGGTCGAAGATGACGCAGCGAGGAAGGCTCTGGTTATTCATTCGGGAGTACTGAGACGTTGCGGGGTTATTCCGAGGTGAGTAATCAAGGGTAAGATCAATGTGATGCCTTATGCAGTAACTGTTTCGGCGGCAATCGCGAGGAATCGTCTTGCGTCACCGAGGCGCCGAATGAACGTAGAACAACGAGTGATGACGTTTCTGCCGGGTGGTTTTGTACAGAGGGAAAACGCCATTTGACAAGTTAAGATCGTTCAGGGTCTTTCGCACGTTCGACCAGCCATCGTTGAAAAGATCGCTGGCTTTCACCGGAAGTCCTGCCCAGAAGCAGACCTTCCACACTAAGGTCCTCGTCCAGGTCCGGCCAGTGAAAACCTTCTCCGTTTCCGACAATTCTCCAATTGGCACGTTCTTGCGGAGTGCCGTGAACGAGTCGTGGATACCACGCCAATGGTACCGATATACTCCGACCGTCGACGAAATCTACAGTCAATGAATCGTCTGTAACGAAAATGTCCGCGGCTCTGGCTGCGATGCGCTCAGTCTGTAAAGAATCCATGCCGCCCCGCCAACAATGATGACAGAAGCGATAATCGGAGATTTGTGCGCTTGAACAAAAACAAAGGTGTCTTTGGTACCTCCTTCGATAACGTAGAAGAACCGGGTGGAATTGTCAAGGGTTCCCGCGGAATTCGAACCTTAGCATCGTTCACCAGCCTCTCCATGAAGCCAGCGAAGGCCGCCCGGCCAGCCCTGTTCGGCCATGGACAGAATCGTGCGGTAGTAGTCGTTCAACCCGGACACCGTATAGCCATGAGAATCCGAATCCGTCAAACGGTAGTTGGCGATCCCGGCTCCGGTGAACTGAGACGGCTGCGCATCGTGCCGTTTGACCACTTCCGCGTCGTTTATCAGGTCCCACGTCGTTGCAGGCCGTCCGTCGCCCTTCCGATAGACAACCCCCGAGTTCGTGTCGACGGCGCCCCAGGCTCCGAGCCGATGCGTTTCCACGATGACATGTCCGCTGTAGGCCGCGTCGAGATTGAAGAGACTCACGATGCGACTCGGGAAGCCGGCAACCTGATACAGCACGCAGCCTACCCGCGCCACGTCGGTACACCAATCCGTTCCCCTCGCGATTATCTCCTCTTCAGTTCCTCCGAATTTCATTTCGCCCAACCCGGCGGGCGCATCCTCGCGATCCAGGGCTCGAGTGAGTTCAGCGATCCGGGCCACTTGGCGCTCAGGATCACCAACTGGCAGTTCGGCCTCGGAGAGCAACTCTTCCAGAACCGGTCGGGACCCCGCCGGATAGCCTGTGTTCAGGTCCGTGTAGTCGCGATAAAGATAGGGAGCGGTTTCGCGGCAGAGCCTGATCATGCCGGACATGATCTCAAGATCGACGCTTCCTGCGGCGTGAGGATCGTTTTCGAGCATCGTCCGGTAGGCTCTACCGAAGGATTTCGGTCCTGTAAATGGCTTGAGGTCCATCATTGTCCTGAGGAAACGCCCGGGTGGCATTTACAGCCAACGCGGGGCATACTCGCCCTCGGGCGTCGCTCCCCGGCCTTGCGCTTCGCCATTGGATGGCGTTGCCGGGTGGGTTATATTGCAGCCGTTAACGCTGCACTCCCTATGCCTGCCCCGCCCGTCTGTCGCAAGCCTTGCAACTACAATCACTGCGATATGACCGACACCCAGTTACTGCAGGAATTCGAAGCCCTCGCCGAACGACTGGACATTCCCGTCACCTATGCCAATCTCGAAGGCGGCGAAGGGGGCCTGTGCGTGGTACGCGGAGAGCGGCGCTTCATTCTGAACCGCGGCCCGGACGTCCGGACCCACATTGAGATCTTCGCGCGGGCATTCGCCCGCCTACCTCTTGACGACGTTTACATCCGGCCCCTTGTCCGCGAACGGATCGACGAGGCCAGACCCGCGCACGATTAGTCAGCAGGCGCCATCCCGGCGGCCGATTACACGTACCGTATATTCTTCCCGAGCATGGCCAGCGGCTCGCCGGTAGCGACCATCGGCCGCAGCGGCCGCGCCCAGAAGACGGACTCCTGCGGGGCGTAAACCGTTTCGAGTACCCTGCCGAAGGGATCGGTCACTTCGGCCACGGGGTCCCCTTTCTGCAGATGGTCGTACAGAGCGGCCCGATACTCAACGAAGCCGCCCCTGGCGGCGATGACCGACAGGAAGCCGTCCACCACGGTCTGTCGCCGGGGCGTCCGCGGCCGTCCTTCGACCAACCCGTAGTGCCTCAGGATGTTCTCCACGCCCGCGACGCCCTTCCGAATGCTGCCTTCATCCCATCCGTGGCATCCTCCCAGTTCCGGATCGATCGTGGGAATGCCTTCATCCGGCGCCGCTCGCGCCAGCTGTCCGTCCGGGCCCCGGCAATCCAGAATGAACCCGACGTCGAACACGCGGGCCATTTCCATACAAGCCCTGTGAATGCGTTTTCGCCTGTCCACCCGCACCCGGACCTCGTCAATCATGGGCCGAACGCCGCCCTGATGGAGATCGATACAGAGATCTGACTGTTTCACCGCGCGATGGAACAGTCGATGCGCCACGCGCTCGCTCGACGTACCTTCCTTGCGACCCGGAAAACACCGGTTCATCTTCTTCCCGTCCACGGGATTCAGGGACTCGCCGGCGTGAAAGGCATGAAAGTTCACGATCAGGGTAGCAATCACCCTGCCCTTGAGGGCGGCCGGGTCCAGCCGCTTCAGGACCCGCCTGATCACCGCGATACCGTTCAGTTCGTCGCCGTCGCTGGTCGCCTGCAGGTACAGCGTGCGACCAGGCTCCGCACCGTTCACCAATACAACCGGAAGGCGCACGGGAGAGTTATCCTTCATTTCTCCCACCGTGAGAAAGCCGTCCTTCCGCTGCCCCGGCTCGGCCTCCAGATGCTCCACCTTGAGAATATCGCCCATATTGACCTCAGCGTCGAATTCGGTACAACCGGATACAACAATAAACATGCACGGTACCATCGGCTCTTGTCAACCGAAAAGGGACAAAGAAGAAGCCGCCAGGAGGATAATCTCCAACGGCAAGATACCTAACCTCAATTCGAAAAACGACAACCGTCAAACTGGCCAGAAAAAGCACAAAAGGCACAAAGGGTATGGCTGCGAAACGGAGTGTGTCGTAATGATGTGGCCCTGCGGATATTTCCCTGTTTTTCGGCGATACGCCCTGTTACAGGAAAGCAGTTTTTGTGCCTCTTGTGGCAATTTGCCTTCAATCGAAAAATCCATCAAGCCGGCACTGCGGAGAAAGCTTCCGAAAAGGACTGAAAAGGTGGTATTGGTCGCTGACTTTCCCTTTGTGTCTTCGTGTCTCTGTGTGAGCTGTCTTTTGTCATTGCTGCTTTTTGTATGCCGAATCCCGGCGATCGATTTACGGGAAAGAACGCATATTCGAATTGCATTGTCATATTGTCTTTAGACTATATATTATTTAATATGTGGACCGTCGTCGAACATCGCAGGGTTGGCAGGCAGATCGACACCCTCCCGCGGAAAGCCCTCATACGATACGAGACCTGGAAGGATATCGTATCCCTTTCCGGACCGGAAGGCGTCGGGTACATCGAAGGGTTCGTTGACGAGTCCGCACCGGGGAAGAAAAAGGGTCGGCGGCAGTCCCGGTTCAGCGCCGGATGTCTTGTCGTCTACAGAGTCACGAAGCGGGAGATCCGTGTGAGGGCAATACTGGTCAGGTGATCGCGGGAGGGAATGAAATGGGAAAACATCGAAAAGCGCAGAAACGCGTGGCCGTAACCGTCGGAGAATCTGTCCGCACGGTCCGCGAACTTCAGAAGCTCAGCCAGAATGAACTCGCCAGACGCACCGGAATTCCCCAGCCCACAATATCGGCCATCGAGAACGGGCGCATAAGGCTTGGCGTCGAGCGCGCCAAGGTGCTGGCGCGGGCGTTAATGTGCCATCCGGCCGTCCTGGTCTTTCCCGGTTGGGAAGTTGAGCGGCGACTGGGCGCCTGAGCCGCAAGGCCAGAGAATCTCTCCCGACGGAGGCTTGTCATGAAGCGGATCGCAATCAAAGTTTTCGCCATCATTGGCGGCGTGGCCACACTGCTTGTCATCGTCATCGCGGCAGTCGCCATCACGCTGCTCTACAAGGAAGATGAACCGGTGCCGGGAGTCACGGTCGTGGAAGTGAACCTTGAACGGAATCTTCCAGAATACGTTCCAGGCAATCCGATCGCCGAGGTATTGTTTCCCGATGCAATGACCGTGCGGGACCTGGTGGAGGGCCTTCACCGCGCCGCATCCGACGAACGCGTTGTAGCGCTTCTGGCAAGGGTGGGAAACAGCGGCATGGGTCTCGCGCGCCTGCAGGAGGTGCGTGACGCCGTGCATGCCTTCGGCGAGAGCGGCAAACCCGCGGTTGCCTACGCGGAGACCTTCGGCGAGTTCGGCCCGGGCAACGGCGCCTATTATCTGGCAACGGCTTTCGACGAGATTTTTCTCCAACCATCGGGAGTCGTCGGGCTTACCGGCCTTATTGCAGAGACCCCATTCATTCGTGGAATGTTGGAAAAATTCGGCGTTGTCCCTCGCCTGGACCACCGAGCAGAGTACAAGAACGCGAAGAATCTCTACACGGAACGCGAATACACCCCCGAACACAAAGAGGCGACCAGGACAGTCATGGATTCGCAATTCGATCAGTTGGTACGGGGAATCGCAGACAAGCGCGGCCTGCCGTACGAGACGGTACGCGACCTGTTCGATCGGGGGCCGTTCTTCTCCAGGGACGCGCTCGAGGCCGGGCTGGTAGACGGGTTGGCGTACCGGGACGAGGTCTACGAACGCGTGAAAGAACAGGTGGACGCGGGCGCGAAATACCTGACGCTGCGCAAGTATCTGAAGCGTACGGAACAGCCGGACGAGCAGACGGAGACCGTTGCATTGATCTACGGTGTCGGCGGCGTGACGCGGGGCAAGAGCGATTTCGACCCCGCATCGGGGGCGACCACGATGGGATCGGATACGGTCGCCAGGGCCTTTCGGAGCGCTGTTCGCGACAACGAGGTCGAAGCGATCCTGTTCCGCGTCGACAGTCCAGGCGGTTCTTACGTCGCCTCCGACGCGATCTGGCGCGAGACCGTGCGGGCCCGGGATGCGGGCAAACCGGTCGTGGTATCCATGGGCGACGTGGCGGGTTCCGGCGGATACTTCGTTGCCATGGCCGCAGACCGGATCGTGGCACAACCTGGAACGATCACCGGCTCCATCGGCGTCGTGGCGGGCAAGATGCTGACTTCGGGCATGTGGGAGAAAACCGGCATCTCGTGGGATGAAGTCCACACCAGCGCCCATTCCACCATGTGGACCGGCACGAAGGACTTTTCGGACGAAGAATGGGCACTGTTTCAGGCGTGGCTGGACACGGTGTATGAGGATTTCACCGACAAGGTCGCGGAGGGGCGTTCGCTTACGAAGGAGCGGGTACTTGACATCGCCCGGGGACGGATCTGGACCGGAGAGGACGCCAGGGCGTTGGGGCTGGTGGACGAGCTGGGTGGATATCGAAAAGCGCTGCAGGTTGTTCGCGAAGCGGCGCAACTGCCGCCGGATGCCGAACTCCGGCTGCGGGTTTATCCGAGGCCGAAGTCCACGTGGGAATACCTCCTGGAACACGGCATCGTACGCAGCAGTGATTCCGCCGTTGCTTCCGCATGGGTACATACGATGCGCCAGCTAGAACCGGTCGTCGCTCTGGCTCGCCGCCTCGGTCTGATCCCGTCGAACGGCGTGTTGACAATGCCCGAAACGGCGCCTTTTCAATAGCAGGCATCCCACCCACCGCCACCGACCCCCTAAAGGCGGGGAGACGTGAGACGGAAGACGGTAGATGACATCCTTGCCTGATTGGTTCTTCCTTTTTGCCTCCGGCAAGAAATCAAACCGCTCGGGGCAGGCAATCTCGTACGTCTACCCGGCCTTTCGGCACTCACTTCATCTCATTTCTTGCGTCTAATGTCTGCCCGCCTTCGAGACCTACCGCCTAGCCCCCTTCCTGAAAGAAGGGGGACTGTGATCCGTGCTTGCGTCAGTCGAGAAGTGGTCTGCTTCGGCGCCCCACAGATGCATTCAAGCGTCTCACTATCCTCATCGACTGCCTCCGTTTGTCCCTATCGGCTCGTCGGAAGCCTCGCTCTACGCCACTGAACGCCAACGTGCCAAGGCCGGTAGAGGTCCCATACCCGACAAAACTCCCTTTCGCGTCAGGAACTGTCAGGAACCAGTTTGTGCGTGCAACTATGTCACGCAAATATTGCCGACGCTAAAGAATACGACCGGTAAATTCGAGGACGTTCTGAAATTACTGCGTCGGCGCGATAATCTGCAGCGGCAGATCGGTCGATTTGACAAGCGCGATGCCGTAGTATCTTTCCGGCAGGACGGGAAGCGAGACGATGTCAACAGTCACGGCGGCGGTAGTGCCGGCCGTGCGGGTTACCGTCAAAGCGTCACTGTCCAGGCTGCCCCGGGATATCACAATGCTGGCCGCGCCGCCGGTGACCGAACCATTAACCACCTGGAGTGGAAGCGACATCCTGAAAGGCGCTCCCGTGTGCGCTTTGGCCTTGAACTGCCCGTCCGCCGTCTTCTCGAGAGAAACTGTGATGGGCAACGGGTCGGTGGGATTCCCATATATGCGAAGCTCTGTCAGTGACGTCAGCCCGGTGAATAGACCGGCCGGCAGGGAGCTGAATTCGTTGTGGCTCAATGACAGGAATTCCAGTTCGGAAAAATTGGAGAAAAAACCCGCATCCAGGCTGCTGATTCCATTGCCGCTTAGATGAAGTCTCTTCAGTGCCGACAAGCTGGAGATGAGACCCGCATCCAGATTACCGAGCGCATTATCAGCAAGACCGAGGTACTCCAGTTTCCGCAGATTCAAGAAGATGCTCGAGTCCAGAGTGCCGAAGGGGTTATTCGAGATACTTAGCATCACCAGGTTCCGCAGGCTTGAGAAGAGATTCGCATCCAGGCTGGTGATGTCGTTGTCGAACAGGCTGAGTTCCTCCAACGCCGACAGATTTGAGAAGATATTCGCATCCAGGCTGCTGATGTGGTTTGTACCCAAGGCGAGTTTCTTAAGGTTCCGCAAGTTCGAGAAGAGATCCGCATCAACGCTGGTGAGGTCATTCTCGTCCAGCCGTAGCAATTCCAGATTCGGCAGGCTTGAGAAGAGATTGGTATCAATGCTGCTGAGTTTATTGGCTGCCAGTACAAGCTCCTTCAGTGCTGAAAGACCGGAAAAGAGACTCGCATCTACGCTGGTGAGTTCGTTGCGGAATAGCCAGAGTCTTTCGAGTTTTGAAAGATGGGAGAAGATGCCGGCCGGAAGGCTGCTGATTCTGTTGTAGTTCAGGTTGAGCGTCACCAGCGCACCCATATTGGAAAAATCGTTGGCCTCCAATGTTGTAATGTCCTTTCTCCACAGTTGAAGTTCTGTGATTGCAGCCAGGTGTTGCGCCGTGACCTCACTACACGTGCTTACCCCTGCCGACGCGACGATCGCATCACGCACCTGCGCGGTACGGCCGCAGACACCATGGGAAGCCGGCGGCGGAGGTGGTGGCGGAGGTGGTGGCGGAGGTGGTGGCGGTGGTGGCGGTGGTGGCGGTGGAGGTGTTGGAGGTGGTGGTGGCGGCGGTGGCGGCGGTGGAGGTGGCGGCGACGGTCCCTTTACGGTGATGGGCGCCGACCATTCGCTGGCGCCATCCTCGTTGAGCGTCCGCACACGCACCTCATACGTCTTGTCGCTGATCAGATCCGTCAGCGTGAGGCTCGTATCCCCACGGCTTTCCAGGATCGACAGGTCCGTCCATTCGTCACTATCGGTCTGTCGACGCTGCACCTCGTATCCGCTCACCGGCGGCTTCCCCGCCTCGTCCGTCGATGCGACCCATCGCACCGTCACACCTTCGTCGCCGTATTCCACCACGAACTGCGGCGGCGCCGCGCCCGGCGATTCCTCCGCGTCCGTAACGGCGATGTTGACCCGGAGACGCGCGCGCCCCCCCTTGCCGTCCACGACACGCACGGTTACGGAATACGCGTCCTGCGCCTCATAGTCGTAGGCAATCCCTTGTCTCGTCAGCAGCTGACCCGTGCTCGCGTCAATGCTGAACCGGTCCGCGTGCGGCCCTCGCAACTCGTAGCGGAGCGCATCGCCGTCCGCGTCCGTGGCCGAGACGGATTCGCCGACAGGTTGACCCGCAGCTGCGTTCTCAATCACGGAGCGCGCCGCCGGGAGCTCGTGCGCGAACACCGGCGCACGGTTCACCGCTTCCCCGAACCTCCTCGCGAAGATGACGAAATCGTCGAACGCGATCGCCTCGTCGCCGTTCAGATCGTATCTGCCATCGAATGCCTCGTCGCCCTCCCGGTATCCAAATGCGCCTGCAAACAGCACGAAGTCGGCAAAGTCAACAACACCGCTCTCATTAAAGTCCGAGGATGGCGGCACGGGAACCTCCAGGACAACCCCTACGACGTCCGGTCCCTGCTCCGAACGACCACCGCGGGTTATCTCGGCGCGCACCAGCCAGATCTCCGTGTCCGTAAATGCGGGGGTCGTACGAAACCGTACCGTCCCCAGCAATCCTGCATTCGTGGCTGCGGAACCACTCAATGACGAGATGGTTATTCGGATCGCGGCCGAATCCTGTACGACAAGCGTATGGGCACTCGGCAACAGGTTCCCGGTGTCGAACCCCACGTACCCAACCTGTGTCGTGTTGAACGCGATGCGTGCGGCGATGCCCTTGGCGCTCTGAATATCCACGCCGAAGATCTGGACGGAAAGCAACTCGCCTGGAGCCACGTCCAGGGAGGATACAGACTGGTCGCCCTCGGCATCATCCAGATCCAGAGTCAGCGAAAAGCCGCTGGACTGCGAAGAAGACGACCATGGCGCGATCAGCACCCATAGAAACAGCAACACGGCCGCGGCGAATGGAACGGCGAACGAAAGTGTCTGGCGGTTCCTGGTGGCGGCAGCTCGGATTTTGCCCATTTTGACATCCCTCGTCTGTATTCGTCTCTTACCGGCTCAAATGCCTTGAGATGGGTAGCCCGAGCCGGTCGCCCTCGGAAACATCCGGATGCGGCGTGAGGGTGAACCCGTACGCATGCGTCGAAGGCGATCGCGGCGCGGGTCCCGGTCGGGTCGGATGAATGAAACGCATTCTTACAAGGGCAATACCTGTGCCACGTGTATCGCACTGAAAAAAATATCTCGTAACATGCTGTTTTAATAGAGGTTAGGAATACTTCAAGGCACACAACAAAACGAGCCAGGCCGATCATTATTGGGCGATATTTCGTCCAATAACTCAGCCTGGCTCGTTTATTACCAAAAAAAAACAGTTATTTATGAATAAAGGGCGATATATCGTCCTTGTCGATATATCGCCCTTTACGGAGGGTCGGCGGACGCCGTCATCCGAGCCGGAAGCCGAGACCTCCGGGCCTGATCAGCCGGCGCAGCAGCTTCAACCAGCTGAACGACTTGCTCGTTCGATGCCCAGTTTCTTCATACGGCTATACAGCGTCGAAGACGGCAAACCCAGCCGCGCCGCCGCGCCGCCGTTCCCCTTGATCTTCCAGCGGGTCGCCTCGAGCACTGCAAGAATGTAGCGGCGTTCAAGTTCATCCAGAGGTATGAGTTCGAAGTCCGGAGAAGCGGGCAGGGATCCTGTCAATGGAAGCGCCGGGAGTCCAGGTCGGGCGCCAATCTCACGAAGTCCGAGGTCTTCCATTCCAATCTGAGAACCCTGGCACGCGATGACGGCACGCTGCATGGCGTGCTCCAGCTCACGTACGTTCCCCGGCCAGTCGCAGGCTTGCAACTCCTCGATGATCTCCGGCGGCAGGGCGCCGATCCGCCTGCCCAGATGCGCCGCCATTCGATCCTTGAAATAGTCGGCCAGGAGGGGTATATCCTCCAGGCGCTCACGCAGGGGTGGCAATCGCAGTGGAAAGGCCTGAAAGCGGTAGTAGAGATCCTCGCGGAGATCACCAGCGATGACCATCAACTCCAGATCGCGATTGGTCGCCGCCACAATCCGCGTCTGCAGTGTCAGCGTCCGGCTGCCCCCAACTCGCTCAAAGGTCTTCTCTTCCAGGATTCGCAGCAATCTGGCCTGCGTTTCCAGAGACATATCGCCGATCTCATCCAGAAAGAGCGTGCCGCCCGTGGCGAGTTCCACCTTGCCCAGCCGGCGGGAAACGGCTCCGGTGAAAGCGCCTCTTTCGTGACCGAAGAGCTCGCTGTCGATCAGCCCCTCCGGCAAAGCGCCGCAGTTGACCTGCATAAAGGGCCCATCGCGATTGCCGCTGAGGGCATGCAGCGCCCGCGCAGCCAGTCCTTTGCCCACACCCGTTTCGCCCATAATCAGAACGCTGGTGTCCGTGTCCGCCACGCGTCTCAGCTTGATTTGGAATTCTCGCATGGTTGTGCTCTGACCGATGAATTTCCGGTTTTCCTGGCTGTTGAGCGCAATGGTCAGAGCCTCGATACGCGGGTCGGGCTGTACCGAAAGCCGCGTTTGCGCTATCCTGGAGTAATTGAGGTCACGATCCACGGCCCTTACCTGGAAGGTGTATTCTCCAGGCGGCAGGTCACGATAATAGGCCCGCCTGTCCCTGGACGCACGCTGCCAATCGGGGTCGTGTCCGTTCAGCCGGTAGATGTAGAGCATGTCGGAGGAAGGGGTGGAAAAACTCCTGCCCGCGTACTCGAACACCACCTGCTGGTCCGGGGTGGAATGGATGACTTCCTCCGAGGCCTTATAGACACGATCCGCAATAACCTGAAGCAGTCGAATCCGGGGTGGCGTCTGCCGCAGACGGTATCGTATCACGGAACCGGTTGCCGTGCCAAACCAGAAAGTTCCGTCGCGATCTTCAAGTATCCGGTAGACCAGTCCTATATGCGGTGAGTTGACGGTCTGGAAGAGCCGGCCGTCGTAGTGAGCCACGCCGGCGTGAGTACCGAGCCAGAGGTGTCCGCGCCGGTCCTCATACAGGCACCGGACGTGGTCGTTCGGCAGCCCGTCTTCGGTTGTGAAGGTGCGGAATGCGCTGCCGTCAAAACGACTGAGTCCATTCGCAGTGGCGATCCACAGGTTTTCATGCCGGTCCAACAGCAAGTCCGTGACGTTGTTGTCTATCAGATCGTCTTCGATCCCATAAAATGTCAGGCCATCATCGGGATGCCAGCGAGCCAGGCCGGTGCCGCTTGCCAGGCTATCGCCACCTGTCAAATGGAAGTAGAGCTCGTTTCGGCGCGTGGCGACCACAGCACCAATGCGGCCGTACGGGACTTTCTTGTCGTCCTCCACAAAAATCGTCCGGAACTGCCCGCCCCATTGGTAGACGATCTTCAGTGGGCTGGTATAGAGCCCATCCAATGACTTCGGGCCGCCTTCCCAATACCCCAAAATAAATTTTCCACTATGATCCTGTGCGATTGCGCAGACGTTCTTTCCTCGTACGCATGAGATTGGTTCTTCTTCCTTCATTTGCTGTCCGTCGTAGCGGAAAAGGCCCCTATGACCGCCAAACCACAGGTCTCCGTCAAGGTCCTCGTGAATCGCGAAACAGTTACCAATTTCAAGACCACGTTCGGTCTCTACACGTACGAGGCGATCGCCCTCCAGGCGGCCGACGCTTTTCTTGTTGGGAAAGAGATAGGGAGACGCGTACCCGATCCACAAGTCCCCTCGCCGGTCCTGCACAATTTGCGAGACCGCGCCCGTGTTTTCGGGGCGCTGCGCGCCGAGGTCGAACACGCTTATACCATGTGCATCGTAAACCCCGACACCACCCCACGTGGCGAACCAGAACCGATCCTCGTGGTCGTGGAACATGGCTTTGACGATGGGATGGGGCAGGCCATCGTCAGGCGTGAACCTGTTGAACCCGTCGACGTCCTCGTAGAGCGCTTCTTGCGAGGTGCAGAGCCACGCCCTTCCGTCCCGGTCGCATTGAATCTTGCGGAGGCCGCCAGTCAGGTCTACCTGAAAAGACTGAAACGCGCCACTCGCAGGGTAATGAAGAATGCCTCGATCTCGCGGCATGTTTATCCACACGTTGCCCGCAGGGCCCTGCCCCAGGATGTAGCTGATGTGAACCTGGGGGAAACCGTCTTCCTCTTCGTAACGGTGGAAGGATTTACCGTCGTAGCGGATGAGATAATTAAAACCAAACCACAGATGTCCTTCGCGATCCTGGGCAATGCCCCGACACAGGCTGGGCCACTGAGGCGATGGTGGCTGCCGGTAGTGTTGCAAGTAGAGGGGGATCATGTCGTGGAAAGCCGTACCGTCGTAATACCCCAGAGTGCCGGAACCACCACACCATATACGGCCCTGCCGATCTTCATAGAGAAACTCGACGGAGCGTCCGGCGATGCCGTCGTCCTCCAAATGATGGAAGGAGGCGCCATCGTACCAGCAAACGCCATTAATGGTGGCAAACCACAATTTCTCCTGACGGTCTCTGTGAATGAAAAAGACCCGATTGCCACAAAGCCCGTCCTGTTGGGTAAACGTGCGGAAATCGTCCCCGTCAAAACGGCTGGCGCCGTTGTCCGAGGTGGCAATCCAGATATATCCCTGGCTGTCTTCGGCGATATGTTCGATGCGGACACCCGGCAGGCCATCGGCGACGGAGTATGTCCGCCAGGTGCCGGTTCGCTCAAGTGACTTGATTATGGTCATGGTATAGGGGCCTTACGATAGAGAAAAAGCCGACCGTTGCCGAGAACACAAGATACGACGCGAGAAAAGGCGCCGGTAAACAAATTCGATCACGCGACCAGCACCATCTTCAACAACGCCATCCTGATGTAGAGCCCGTTGTGCGCCTGCCGGAAATAGGCCGCCCTGGGGTCCGTATCCACCTCGGGGTCGATCTCGTCAACACGGGGCAGGGGATGCATCACGCGGCCGTTTTCGGACAGGGCCTCCATCACCTTCGTATCGATGATGTATCTCCCTCGCGCCGCTTCGTAGTCCCGCGTCCGGTCGCCGAAGCGTTCCCTTTGAATCCTGGTCTGATAGACCACGTCGACCTTTCGCACGACCTCGATCAGATCTTCCCGCTCCTCGAAGTACACCCCGTTCCGGCTCAGGTATTCCTTGATGTCGGCCTTCATGCGCACCAATTCGGGCGCAACGAAATACAGCTTGACGTCTTCATACCGGGTGAGCAGATAGGCCAGCGAACGCACGGTCCGGCCGTTGGCAAGGTCGCCCACCATCGCCACTGAAATCCCGTCCAGCCGGCCGATTTCCTTCTGAATCGTATATACGTCGAGCAAGGCTTGCGTAGGATGCTGACCCGGGCCGTCGCCGGCATTCAAGACCGGCACCGACGCCACTTCCGCCGCCCGCCGTGCGGATCCTCCCTCGTAGTGCCGGAGCACAATCACGTCCGCGTATCCCTCCACGATGCGGATGGTGTCTTCGAGGGTCTCGCCTTTCGCCGCCGAGGAAAACTCCCTGGCCGACTCCGTCGTGACCACGCTCCCTCCCAGACGGATCATGGCCGACTCGAAAGACAGCCGCGTGCGGGTACTGGGTTCGTAAAACAGCGTGGCCATGATCCGGCGGTTGAGTATGCTGGACCCGTAGACGCTTACGACCTCCTCCATCTCTTTCGTCACCGCGAAGATCTCCGTCAGCAATTCCCGATTGAACTGCTGCGCCTCGACCACGTGGAACAGGCTGTCCATCGAGCAATCCTCCCTCAGGCGCTGTTTTGATACTGCTTTTCACAAAAAAAAGCTCCCCTTCAGGGGAGCGGAAATACGGCAACCATAGCATCGAAAAATCGGAAAATTCGAATTCGTTTCGAGGAGAATGCCATCCGCAAAAATATAGTCCCTCCACACGACATTGGCAAGCGGAAAATCCGGTACCGGATTCATCGGGCGCCGGCCGCGATATTGTGGTCGCCTCCGGCTCCGAGAATCACGGTAGGCGCGGTGACGGCCCGGCGCCGCGCAGGGCCCCTGAATCCAGAAAAATAAGTTGACCGGGTCGCGGAAGACCGATATATTGGTGTCCGCGCGGCGCAATGCGCAATTGGGCGGCTAGACGCACGAGCCGCCGCATGGAAAACGAGAAACTCCAGAACGAGTCAATCCCCCGGGCTTTACGTACCGTTATCCCGCCCGGGTTTTATTGTGTCCGGTCGACGCCGGACGTGCGCCGTCCATCCGCCGAACGTGGGAGAAACAGAATGGTTCAGGCTACACCACCTGCCGGGTTGAATCGCTCGACGTCGCCCCTTGCCATGTATCTCTCGGAGACCGCCGCCGCCGGCAAACCCGCGGATCCCGGATTTGTCGCCTACCTCGCGTCACTCGAACAGATTCACTCGGTGTCGCCGCAGATTGCCGCATCCATCGTCGCCGAACTCGAACACCAGCGCGGCAACCTGAAGATGATCGCCAGCGAGAACTATTGCTCGCTGGCCGTACAGCTCGCGCAAGGCAATCTCTTCACCGACAAGTATGCCGAAGGCGTACCCGAACGCCGTTTCTATGCCGGATGCGACAACGTCGATACCATCGAAAAACATGCCGCTACCCTGGCACGCGGCCTCTTCGGCGCGGAACATGCGTACGTACAGCCCCACTCCGGCGCAGACGCAAACCTCGTGGCGTTCTGGGCGATCCTCGCCGCCCGCGTCCAGGCGCCGTTCATGGATCGAACGGGAAAGACCGATCCCGGGGCCCTTTCCGACGGCGACTGGCGGGAACTCAGGACCGCGCTGGGCAATCAGAAATTACTGGGCCTCGACTACTACTCCGGCGGCCACCTCACCCACGGTTACCGGCACAACGTATCGGCGAAAATGTTCCACGTCGAATCCTACGGTGTCGACCCGGAAACCAAACGTATCGATTACGATCGGGTCCGAAGCCAGGCGAAAGCGTTCAGACCCCTGATTCTCCTGGCCGGGTACAGCGCCTACACACGGAAGATCAATTTTCGCATCTTCAGGGAAATCGCGGATGAAGTCGGCGCGGTCTTCATGGTGGACATGGCGCACTTCGCGGGACTGGTGGCGGGCAGAGTCTTCACGGGAGAATACGATCCCGTGGCCCACGCCGACGTCGTGACCACCACGACCCACAAGACCCTCAGGGGGCCGCGAGGCGGCATGGTTCTCTGCAGGGAGGAATTCGCCGAACACGTGGACCGGGGGTGTCCGATGGTGCTGGGCGGTCCCCTTCCCCATGCGATCGCCGCGAAGGCCGTCGCCTTCGAAGAGGCCGGTACGGATGCATTCGGAACCTATGCGCGCCGAATTGTGGACAATGCACGAGACCTGGCCGAGGCCTGCGGCGAAGAGGGGCTTGACGTACTCACCGGCGGCACCGAAAACCATATGGTGCTCATCGACGTAACGCCGCTGGGTCTCACCGGACGGCAGGCGGAGTCCGTCCTTCGAAATGCTGGAATCACCCTCAACCGAAATGCCCTGCCTTTCGACACGAACGGCGCCTGGTATACGAGCGGCCTCCGGCTTGGCACACCGGCCCTCACCACGCTCGGCATGGGCGCGGGGGAAATGCGGCAGATCGCTTCTGTTTTGCGCCTTGTACTCTTGAACACAAGGCCCGCCTTGATCAAGAAGGGCAACCAGGCCGGAAATCCCAGCAAGGCGCGGGCACGTACCCGAAGGGATGCGCTCGAAGAAGCCCGCGGCGCGGTAGCCGATCTGCTCGACAGATATCCGGCGTACCCGGAACTGGACCTGGAGTACCTGAAAAAGGTATCGCCTTAGCCGGGAATCGAGACGCTTCGGTTCGTCCGCCAATGACTGCGGCCCTCAACGGAAGACCACTTGCATCACCGCATCGTGAAACTCGGGGCGCAACCTCCGAATTCCCTCATTCTCGCGGCTGGGATGCACCCGGTTCGTCAGTAGCACCACGCCCACGTCAAGTTCCGGGTCCGCCCAGACGGAAGTGCCCGTGAATCCGGTATGTCCGAACGCGCGAGTCGAGAAGTGCCGGCCCGCGGAACTGCCGTCCTTCGATACCGTGTCCCATCCCAGCGCGCGGGAACTGCCCGGCGCCAGTCCCGCCCGCGACGTGAACCGGCGGATGGCGGCTTCAGAGAAGACCCGCTTTCCCTCGTATACCCCACCGTTCAGAATCATCCTCAAAAACCGTCCCAGATCGGCCGCGGTCCCGAAGAGTCCCGCGTGCGGCGCCACGCCGCCCATCGCCCATGCATTTCCGTCGTGTACCTCGCCGTGAATCATCCCCCGGCGCTGCTCCGCCTGAAATTCCGTTGGCGGTATTCTTGACAGCAATTCGCGCCCGGGCAGATACATCGTCTCCGCCATCCCCATCGGCGCGAACACGTGCCGCTGAGCCAGTTCTTCGAGCGGGGCGCAACCCACGCGCTCCAGGGCAGCCCCCAGCACCAGAAAGCTCACGTCGCTGTAGATTGTCCCCGTCCCCGGCGGATAGGCCAGTGGAGTCCTGCATGCGGCCGCCAGTACGGCCTCCTTACCTTGCAAGGTCTCGAAAAAACGCTGGTGCGCCGGCAGTCCAGCGCAATGCGCCAGGAGATGCCTTATCGTAACGCGATCTTTGCCGTCCCCCTTGAACGCCGGTACGTATCTCTCCACCCGCTCATCCAGGTCCAGGTGGGGTTCAAGCGCCATACAGATGGAGGTTGTGGCAATCACCTTGGTCAGCGACGCGAGATCGTACATGTCGTCCTGGCGGACTTCCGGTGAATCCGGCTCGTACGTGTGCCGACCTGCCGTCCAGAACGCGACCCCACCCGAGCCCCGCACCGCGAGCCCCACCACACCGGGCGTACTCTTCGCCCGGACGTGGCGTTCAAGCACCTCGCGGACCCGCAACCGACGCTGCGGATCGAGACCGTCATCGCGGTCAGTTCGTACCGATTCCATTTCGTCTGAATACCTCAAATTCTCGCCGAGCGCCGCCGGAGACGCCTGTTTTCCTGACGTAATTTCAATCCGATTCTCGCCTTGACTTTCCCAACCTTCTGCATATCTTCAGCGGTGCGAGATTCCGGTGGAATCCCAACGGCATGCGACCGCCCTCCAACGCGCCGGTCTGCCGCCAGCGTGCCGTTTCGCTACGCGAATTCGTATGGGTCTCGACTCCTGGGGGTAATCCATGCCTGAAGTCCGGAATTACGTCGTGTTCATCACCGTTCCGAGCGAAGCGGAGGCCGCCCGAATCGGCCGCGCCCTGGTTGAAGAACGCCTGGCGGCGTGCGCCAATATTACCGGTCAGATCCGGTCCATCTACCGCTGGCAGGGCGCCATAGAAGATGATGCCGAATTCCTGATGATCCTCAAGACTTCACAGACCAGCCTCGACGCGCTCATTGCCCGGGCGAACGAACTGCACAGTTACGATGTTCCTGAAGTGATCGCTCTTCCCATACACCGTGGGCATCCGCCGTACCTGGACTGGATCGCAGAAAACGCCTGACTCGCGAACCCGGTCCTGCCACGAGCACCGGCGCCCTCGGATCGCTCCTGCGTCAATAGACAGGACATCGTGAAGTTCATCGGCAGGGGCAAACCGGAAAGGTCCGCTATGGCAGGTCAACATCGACATGCGGTCGGCATCGATCTCGGCGGCGGCAGCATCAAGGGCGCGCTCATCGACGCAGACGGTCGCATCGAAGGCAAAGCCCGTGTTCCCACGGACGTCGGCAGCGGCGAACACGGCGTGGCGGACCGGATCGCGGAACTCTTCGAAACCCTTTGCCACCGGCACGGCCTGGCGAACGACGACGTGGCCGGCGTTGGTATCGGCGTGCCCGGCGTTACCACGGCGGAGGGAGACGTGATTATCGCCCCCAATCTCCACTGGCGCCGCGTCCCGTTCAAGCGGATCCTGGAGGAACGGATCCAGCTGCGCGTTGAAATCGACAACGACGCCAGCGTTGCCGCCATGGGAGAAGCCCACCTGGGGGCGGGCCGCGGATGCGAATCTCTCTTCCTCATCACCCTGGGAACGGGCATCGGAGGCGGACTCGTTCTGGGCGGCGGCATCCACCATGGCGCCTCGTTCGCCGCGGGCGAGATCGGGCACATGTGCATGGAGCCGGACGGCCCTGTCTGCGGATGCGGAAAAAAAGGATGTCTGGAAGCGCTCACCGCCGGTCCCGCGATGGTCCGATACGTTCGCCGCCGCCTGCCGGAGGCGCCGCCTGCTTCCCTCTCAAACGCGGAGCCCCTCACCCCCGAAACCATTTGCCTGGCCGCGAAAAACGGCGACCGCCTCGCCCGTGAAGCCGTCGCACGCGTTGCCCGTTATCTCGGCATCGCCATTGCCAATATCATCAATGTCATCAGCCCCGACGTAATCGCCATCGGCGGGGGAATTTCAGCCGCCGGCCGCGTTCTTCTGGACCCCATCAACGCCGCGGCCAGAGAATACACGCTGGAGGGGATGTTCCATCATACCCGCATCCTCCCGGCCGAACTGGGCAACGACGCCGGCGTCCTGGGAGCGTCCCGCCTGGTCCTGAACTGACGGGACCCGCTGTCGAAGAACGAAACTTCGATCAACTCGATCCCTGAAACGGACGCCGATACTACCCCAGCGCAAGATCCTTCAAGACCGATTTCAGATATGCGACGTCCTGCCGGGCGTACCACTCCCGGTCGCCCGCCCTGGGCGCTTCGATGCAGACGGGACCGTCGAAACCGGCGTCTTTCAAGGCCAGCAGGTACTCCCGGTGGTTGATCGTACCGTCGCCCAGGCCCACGGCGTTCCGTCCGTCGCCCGCTGGCATCGAGTTCTTCAGGTGTACCATGAACAGCTTCTCCCCCAGCGTGGATACAGTTTCGCCGATAGACGGACATGACGGGAAATACACCATATTCCCGTAGTCCAGATTCGCCCCCACAGCCGATGAACCGATCATGTCCAGGAGCTTCATCGTGGGCGCGGGCAGATCGTGTACATAGCCCATGTGGATCTCGAACGCCAGCTTGAATCCGATCTCCTCGGCGACCGCGCCGAGTTCCCTGAATCCCTCGGCGGCCCATTCGTAATGGTACGCCGACGCGGCTCCGGAACCATGCAAATGATGCGCCGACCCCGCCTTCGGGTCCGTACTGCGCAATGTACCTGCCATGATATTGCACACCGTCAGCTTCAGCCGTTCGCCGGCGAGACGATAGAACCTTATCCCCTCCTCCACCTGCGCCCTGCGGAGGCCGGCATCTTCCTGCATCAACTCCACGCCGGGGCCCCCGAACAACACGTGCTTCAGTCCCGAGGCTTCCGCGGCCGCGGCGATCGTATCCAGGTACTGCTCGGTCGTCTCCTCGTCACCCCGGCGAACCCGACGGAACTCGATCCCGTCGTATCCCCAGCCTACCGCCTTCCGACACATCTCAGGGATCGTCTGCCCCTGTTCACAGTAATTCACGTGCATAATGATCGGCAGCGACATTCAATTGTCCTTTCCGTTGAAAAACCCCCTGGATTGCGTTTGCCTCATCCGTGGAACGTGGCTAAAATGCCAACGGACCCGACGAAAGTCAACCGCAACCATCATCCGCCGAGGAGATCTGTCAATGGCCAGCTGGTTGTACCTTTTTTTCGCCATCGTTCTGGAAGTCGCCGGCACGACATGTATGAAACTCTCGGACGGATTCGCCCGTTTGTGGCCCTCGATCGGCGTGGCCGTCTTCTACCTGGCCTCCCTGACAGGACTGACCATGGCGCTCAAACAGATCCCGGTCAGCATTGCATACGCCGTCTGGGCGGGCCTGGGGACCGCTGTCATCAGCGTTATCGGTTTCTGGTACTTCAAAGAGCCGGTCACCGCGGTCAAACTGATCTCCATCGGGCTGATTATCGGCGGCGTAACAGGCCTGCATCTCTCCAATTCGACGCACTGATGCGCAACTGTTCGGGCAGTTCGGACCTGGCCGGCGTCGCATCGGCCCGGTCGGTCAGATTCCGGCGTGAGGTGCGAAAATTCATCCAATGTAAAAAAGATGTTGACATTCGAAACCGAAGCACTTAACTTAGTGTGTGATGTTGTAAATAGAAGGACGTTGTTTCTGTCTCCTGTGCAGTCGAAAAAAACGATTCGGCAAGGATCAGAATTTCGGGTCCTTGCCTTTTTGATTGTCTGCACATTCAGTTCAAGGTAGAAAGGTGGTGAATTAGCAGTGGCTGACGGTCGAGTGAAGTGGTTCAACGACGCCAAGGGCTTTGGTTTCATCGAGCAGGACGGCGGGGAAGACGTATTCGTGCATTTTTCGGCAATCCAGGCTGAGGGTTTCAAGTCTTTGGCCGAGGGTGATGAGGTCGAATTCGACATCGTCGAAGGCCCGAAGGGGCTCCAGGCGGCAAATGTGACCAAGCGATAGGAGTAACGAAGCATTTACACGTAAAGGCGGGCGCCGGAAGAGCGGCGCCCGCCTTCTTTTCGTTACGGCCGCATCGCAGACCGGTCGTTTACACCCAAAAGAGACGCCCGATTTCCTGGCGCCTCCGTTCGCATTCGCATTTCTGTAACGATTCGATCGATGTCCCCGCTAGTGTTCTGTCCCGGAAATAAGTTGCCTAAATTCGGCCGTGTGAAAGCGACAGTTCTCTAAAGGCGGTGAGAGGGGAGAGGGGAGATGATATGAGTGCCCTAAAGGCGGGGAGACGTTAGACGTAAGAGGGGAGAGATTGTCCGCCGCGTCCGGTTTCATTTTGTGCCGGAGGCATAACGGAAAAACCAAACGGGCAATGATGTCATCTCACGGCTCCCGTCTCCCGTCTCACCACTTTCAGTTTTTTCCTCTATCGTCTAACCTCTTACCGAAGTCACGAGATCACACCGCAGCGAGACGGGATGAATCGGCGGAGGAATGGTGAGGTATTTTTGGGACAGGACACTGGACGCCATTTTCTATTCCATCTTCATGATCACGTCCAGTATTTCCGGCAGCCAGGTAGCGCGGGCGAGCGGGGAGGCCGACCTGAGCTGCCCGAGGGCGTAACGCAGGGTCTGCTTCGCTTCGCCGGGCCGACCCGCCTCGACCTGCGCCCTGGCAAGGTCGGTGCAGGTCCACGTGGTGATCACGGCGCCACGTGATCCGCTCAGTTCCGCTGTCGCCCGGCGAAGGGTTTTTCCGGCGCCGACAACGTCACCCGATTGCGCCTGCGCCTGCGCGATCTCAGACAGCGCCCGGACCCTTTTGTTCGAATCCCCGATTGACCGTGCCGTCGACGTGGCCGCCGTGAATCGCCCGGCGCGTGCCTGCGCGCTTACGATCTCCCTGAAGACCGCATCCCGCCTCGCAACGTTGTCGATTATCTTCGCATTTTGCAGGCTGCGGGGTATCTCGCCCGTCTGCGCCTGGCGCATGGCCACGTGATAGGCCAGATTTCTCCTTGTCGCAATGTCCTGGGGGTCTATCGATGCGGCAATTTCGAGCAGCGTCTGCAGCTGGTCCGCCGCGACATGGTAGACCAGGTTCTGCGCGAGGTCGCCATCGCCGTCGGACCTGAGGCGGCGGGCGGCGGCTTCTACGGTCTGCCGCGCGCCGTCGGCATCTCCGGCCGCCGACTGTGCCGATGCGATATTGAACAGCCATTTCACCTGAGACGGCGACGAATCCTCGCTGGCCGACTGAAACGCCCTGCGCAGGGTCTGGCGAGCGCCATTAAGGTCCTCTACCCTCCTCTGAGCGCCTGCGATCCGGATGAATGCGTAAGGATCGACGTCGGTGAGCGAAGCAATCGTCACGCCGGCGCTGTAAATGTCCATCCCTTGCCCGCCTGCCTGGAGGGCTCTGTCCAGCGTTTTGCGGGCTCCGGTTTCGTCACCCGTTTCCGCCTGCGCCCATGCGACCTTGCCCAGCGCGATTGCCCGGCGATATCCGTCGATGACGTCACCCGCGTCCTCAACGGCCAGGTCGAAGAACGCCCTGGCGTCTTCGTCCCTTCCCTGCTTCGCCAGCGTCAACGCCACGTCGGACAGGGCGGCGACCCGCCCTTCCACGTCTTCAATCGACCTCGCGGTCCCTCGGGCAGAAGCGGTGTATCCGACCGCCGCCTGCGCGACGGCGACCTTGCTCAGGCCTCGCTTGCGCAGACGGCTTTCTCCAGTGGAACGCGCAGTCGCGGCGGCGATGCGAAAACTCTCCAGGGCTGCCCCGAGGTCTCCCTGTTTCGCCGACGCCGACGCAACGTCGACCAGCGCGGCGAGCCTGCCCTGCGCATCTCCGATCGACGCGGCGATCGCCCGGGCCGATTCGACGGCTCCCGCGCCAGCCTGGACGGACGCAACGTTACGTAACGCGCGGGCGCGGGCATATCCGCCCTCTATCGTGCGGGCGGCGGCAACCGCCCGATCGAAATTAACGCTCGCGTCCTCCGCATCGTCCTTCATGGCCTGGGCGGCCGCGCCCGCGGCAAACGCTCCGGCCCGTATTTCCAATTCCCAATCGGATCTCGCGGCGAATGCCTTTGCGGCCTGAAGCGTCAGCCGCAAGACACAGTCCGAACTCGCCGACCGCCAGCAGTTTGCGGTTGCTCTATCGGCGGCATTCCCCGCCCACGCCGGCGACGGATTGACATTCCCGTTGCCCGTCGCCAGTGCGGCCGCGATGACCCACACATTCAGATTCATCGTGCATCCTCTGGTGTTCACAGGCAGACCTCGCGGGTGGCAAGCGGGAGAATGACATCCCTACCCGGTGCTGTCGACGGAGCTTGCCGCAATCCGGCGCCCTTCTAATATTGAAACGGGGACACCTGTGCTTCCGTGACCTCCACGCCGAAGCCCGGTCCGTCGACCGGCTTCATCCGTCCGTCCCGGGGGGCGGAAACGCCGGGGGGCCGCGCGGCTTCATCCGGGTCCACGCCCGGCGGGCTGGCGATGTAACATTCGGTCCACGGGATTGCCGGCATCGCGTAACAGACGTGCTGCCCGTACGGCGTATTCCCGCCGCCGTGGGGAATGACCGAGATGCCCGCTGCCTCTGCAATTGCGCAGATCTTGACCACAGCGGTGAGGCCGCCCACCCAGTTGATATCGGGCTGGAAGATGTCCAGCAGGTGCCGGCTTGCCGCGTGCTGGAACGGGACGGTCGTGTACCAGTGTTCGCCGGTGGCCAGGGTGGCCCACGGAAGCCGGCGGCGCAGCTCGGCGTGGGCATCCAGATCCTCCGAGCGGAGCATTTCCTCCATCCATTTGAGTTTGAACGGACGCAGTTCCTCCGCCAGGCGTACGGCGTACTCCACGTCGAACGCCATCCAGCAGTCCAGCATCAGTTCCACGTTGTCGCCCGCCAGGTCTCGCGTACCGGCCACGAGATCGACGTTCTTCCGGAGGCCCTCCAGGCCGTCCGCCGGACCGTACGGGCAGGGCAGCTTGACGGCCTCGAATCCGAGTTCCAGGTACCAGTCGGCGTCCCCGCCGGTGGCATAGCAGAACATCTCGTCTCGCGCGGGTCCGCCCAGCAGTTCGTATACCGGCCGGTCCAGGAGCTTGCCCTTGAGATCCCACAGTGCGAGGTCAATTGCGCTCACGGCGTACGCATGCAGGCCCGTAGCGCCATAAGAAGCGCCCATCCGCACCATCATATCGTAGCACTTTTCAGTCGCCATGCAGCTCTCACCCACCAGCCTCGGTCCGAGAAAATCATCGATGACGGCCGCCACCGGACGGCCATGGCTGGCCGTGGCGAAACCCAGCGTGCCGTCTTCGGCCTCGACGGCACAGCCGAACCCTCCCCATTTCGGCAGCCAGGACGGACGGAACGCGGCGTAACGCGGATAACGCGTCATGGGGTTGGCTACAGGACCCTGCGAGGCCCAGGAAGGACGGCGCGCCGTCTTGTATTCCACGGGACCGGGCTTCGGGTGCCCGTAGGTCTCTGGAAAGTTCACCTGAACGGCCCGGACGGACTTGATCTTCATATTGAAATTCCTCCTGATTGCGGATTGCTCTCTGGTACAGAAACCCGGGCAGGTCCGTTGCGTCAAGTCCCCTTCTCAACCCTGCCAGTCCCGCGACAACTCCAGTGACCAGACCTCGCTGTTCAACGGCCTGGCATGACCGCCGGCCAGCCAGATTCTGTCCTTGAACACGTAGGCCGAATGCTCGTGGCGATTTGTCCAGATCGCGTCGGATTTGAGTTCCGTCCAGTTGGCGCCGTCTTTCGAGTACCAGACGTCCCCGAAGTCGCCGTCCTTGCGCGACCATCCCCCCAGAACCCACATATGGTCCCGGTAGACGACCAGGGAAAACCACATCCGTTTCTTCCAGGGCGCCCCGGCCGTCACCTGAGTCCAGTTGGCGCCGTCTTCGGAACACCATACGTCGTTGAGGGGGATGGTCTCGGGCTGCCAGGCGCCGCCGCCCATGATCCAGATCTTATCCCTGAAGACCACGGCCTGGGCGTGGGTTCGTTTCGACCAGGCCGCGTTTTCGACTTCGCACCTCCAGATCCGGCCGTCGGCGGTGGACCAGACGTCGTTCTTGAGCGTCGTGTCGTCGTCCTGGTAGAAATTTTCGGTTCCACCCATGATCCACATCCTGTCCTTGAACACGACAAACGAGGGCGATACCCGGGGACACCAGCCTGGATCATCCGTTTCCAGGACCCACTCGGCGCCGTCGGGCGACGACCATACCGTGTTCGTATTCTCCTTGCCCGGTAATTTTCGCCCCCCCATCAGCCATATCCGGTCCTTGAATGGCATGGTTGCCGGAAGGTCGCCGTGTTCCCAGGGTGCGACCTCCACCGTACATGTCCAATTCTTCCCGTCGGATGACTTCCAGACGTCCCGCGGGTTGGGGGTTTGCGGGGTGAACCAGCCGCCAAAAATCCACATGTGGCCGTCCCACACCATTTCCCCCTGCGAATCCCGCGCCTGCCAAGCCGCCTTCTCCGTGACGCATACCCAATCGGGTCCCTTCACCACGTTGTTCATAGAGATTGCTCCCGGATAAAGTTTCGACGCCGCCTCGATTTCTCCGTCGTGCCGCGCCTGCCAAGGCCGGATCCCTACCTCAGTTCCCAGCCCGATGAATCCACCGCCAGACTCCTGTGTCCCTCGTGACGATCGTATACCGCGTGCATGTCCTCAATGTTGTCGAAATACCCTACGATATGGGCCGCGCTGAACGTATCCCCCGCCTGCACCGGCCTGCCATGCATCTCGAGGATCATCACGATGATATCCCCGGGCCGCTGGCTGCACCAGGCTTCGCAGACGACGGAGGGATCCAGCGTCAGGCCGCCCAGCCAGGGCCCGCTTTCGCCCGTTTCCGGATCCCGCAGGCGGTACGCCCGGATGAATCGGCGGGGCGTTCTGTTCAGGTCGCGGCGATACCCGAATTTCCGGTCGGGAGGGAACGGATCGAAGAATTCACTGGACGGGATGCGCACGCCGCCCGGGCCGCTCAGATAGCTGAGATAAATCTCGCTGAACGTATCGCCCCGCGTATGCCGGACGCAGCCGGGCGTGTCGTTCCTGAGAAACATCTCCGGTGAATCGTTCACACTCTCGATGCGGTCCATCAATACGAAAAACCGCTCACCCTTGGGGAACACGATCAACTGCGTCCACCGAGACCCCGTATTCCGGCCGGGCGCCGCGTATTCAAAACGGTACCGGGTTCTCACCGCGACGAAGTCCGTCCCGTGGACCACGTCCGGCTGAACGGGCTTCATCCGGTGGCAGAGTTGCGGTCCCTCGATCATGCGCTTGCGATGGCTGCTTCCGTGGGCAAGGATGGCGTATTCCCTGCTCCCGGAATCTGACTCGTTCTCATGCCAGCGGTATCGCCCCAGGCCGTGCCCGTCTTCAGCAATTACGCTCTCGCGCCACGATTCGTCGCTGCCGGGCTCCATCAGCCAATCGACCACCATCAGGCCGTCGCCGATTTCGGAGAATCCGGTTTTCCTGTCGACGAACGACCCTTTCTCAATCCCGGTCATCCATCGCACCGGGTCCTTCTTGGGAATCGCGGCTTCGAGTTCGCCGGTCTCGATCCGGATCCTGCGGTCGTCCTCATGAACGCGCGCCCACCCGGCGTTATTCATGGATCCTCTCCCGTCTCACGTCTTACGGCTCCCCGCCTTAAGGTGTTTCCGAAGAAACGCGAAGGTACCCGCGCCGTTGATGGTGTGGGGGCCGTTGAAATATTCGATTTCCGTGCGGTCTTGCAGGCCCTGCAGCGCATAGTGCCGGTATGTCTTTGCGTATTCGTAGGCCACCCACTCGTCCGGTGCGACGCCGTCGTGGTGACCGCGTTCGACCATGAAGGGCCGCGGGCAGATCAGCCATGACATTTCGGCATAGTTGAATGTATTTCCAAGATTGAACTCGGGCATCTCATATTCACCGGAGAACAGGTAACTGTACCGGTGCCGGGCCGATGCGTTCTTCCATATCCACTCGTTGAAGTCCGCCGAGCAGATCGAGAGACAGTATTGTTTGACGAGGGCGGGAACCCGCATGGCGGTCTTGCCGCCATAGCTGATACCATAAAATCCGATCCGTTCGGCATCCACGAACGGCTGGGATGACAGCCAGGCGAGCGTCTGCTCGTGCTGCCGGACGATGAACGAGAACAGCGAGAGTCCAAGCGGATTCGCCTTGCGCTGAAGCGCCCGGAAGGCATCCTGTCCGATGTAGGGGTTCTGAGGCGCGTAGGTGACAAAGCCCTCTTTCGCCAGATCGTATGCGAAATTGCGATACGGGTGACGTGGGCCGTCGGGATCGACCACCGATTGAGGACGTCCCTCCAATCCGTGCTGGCAGACGACGACGGGATGCCTTTCGTCTTCGCGAGCCCCTTCAGGGATCAACAGAATGCCATACGCGAAAACGTCCGGATACAGGTCTATCACAACCTCATATGCCCTGACTCCGGGGCCATCGTAGAAAAGCCGCGTGCGTGGATTGGGAGGCAGCGAAACGGGTGGAAGCGGGCCGATGACGTCCTCCCAGAGCCGGCGGCGGTAGTCGTCAGCCGTATCCGCATCGAAGCCGGTGTCGGCTCCCCCGGCTTCGGCCCAGTATTCCGCTCTTCGGAATTCGGCCTCCCTCAGGGCGAACTGCGTGTGATCCAGGAGTTGATCGAACTGCCGTTTAGACCGGACGTCGTGAGATACACCTTCCCGAACGCGGGTCGGCGGGACCGACGACACCTTGGAAGATGTCGACGCGCCGAGGGCGTCAAGAAACGCGTCCAGCGTGGCGTCCGCGCCGGGGTTCCCATCCGGGCTCGTGGTGAGGACGAGCGAGCCGGCGTCACAGGCGGCCAACTCGCGGGCGCGGTTGAATTCCGCCCGCACGGTTTCCGGATCCGGAGTCGTCAGCCGGCCCGGAGCGGCGGTTTTTCTTCGGCCCCGGGCGTCCGAATGTCCCTCGACTTCTGGATGGTCTGCGATTTCCACAACGAGCGAGCGTGGCGTTATCAGAGTTGCGACTTCAGCGTCCCCAAAATCACCGAGCAGGCCGAACAGATTTCGATAGATCGGCTGGTGCCAGAGGTCTTCGCGAGGTTGAAAGTAACCGGAGACCGTTGCGGCGTCGATCCGCGCATCCATCGCCGCTGCATAAAACGCGAGCAGGCCCCCCTCCCCATGTCCGATCAGGCCAACCTGGAGCCCGTCGGAAGCCAGTGCGTCGACCGCGGCAAGGACCTTTTGTATTTCGTATCCGATGATGTGACGGCCCAACTCATACGCGGCGCGGTAGATGAATTCCCGGTGCGGCTGGTTGGTCATGCCGATGTCGGGGTGTCCTGAATGGTCGCATCGACGATCCATGAGCAAAGGAACGAGCACACGGCATCCATCTTCCGCAAGGCGCCGCGCAAACTGGGCGGATGCCGGAATGCGGGGATGCAGTCCGGCCGATTGCTCCGGCGTGAAATCACAGTCCGGCAGGGCAATCACGTTTGCAGCCGGCGGCCTTTCGGGCTCCAGCAGGAGTCCTTCGCCGTCCACACCCCTGAGCGCCGGCCAGCTGACTTCGAAGATCCGGTAGCCCTGACCGGAAGCTACTTCAGTCGGTCCGCCAATGGGCGAAACCGTCCGGATCGTTCCGCTATCGCGGGAATCGATAAGACCCAGCATGTCCGAAAGGCGTTGCCGAAGCGCCTCGTTCGAAGTCGTCGACATTCGGGCGTCTCGGGCCGTCCGTGCGGATTGGGTTTCGCGCTCGAGGTATCGATCGATACCGGCGACCATGGCGGCGGCCAGGTCGCCCTCAACGTTGAGCTGTTCGGTTCCGGGCAATACGCTACGGGTTGACATACTCGCTCTGTCCGGAATCTCAGAATTCCGGATCTGAATGAAATCAGATGTTTCGCGTGTGTGTGCACGCCTGTGATTTAATCACAAACTAAGCCATCGCGTCCACAATATCAACAGGCATCAACCGTTCAGCACGGAATCTCCCGAAGCTCGTCGGTTTCCGGTGTGATCTGCTCGCATCCGTCCTCCGAAATCACATAGACGTCCTCCCAGAGCATCTGGGTGCCTTCCGCGGTCAATCCCGGCTCGGTACTCAGAACCATCCCGGGTTTCAGCATTGTCTGATCATCCGGGTGAATGCTCGGAGGCTCCGTGATCAGCATTCCCTGCCCGTGTCCCATGCGGGAAGGCCCGAACCGCTCCAGTCCATTCACGTCCGAACACGCTCTTTCGATCGCTTCGATCCCTATGCGGTAGATTTCGGAACACTTCACGCCGGGGCCCAGGTTCGCGGCCATCGTACGATTCACCTCCAGAAGCGCGTCGTACATCCGCCTCAACCCGTCTGTCGCGGGGCCGAGAACGCCCCATCGGGTATAGTCAATCGTATACATGCCCACGCGGGCACCCGTGTCGACGCCGATGACCTGACCGGCTTCCAGCGGCCTGTCGTAACCGAACGGGTTCCGGGAGCCGGGGATGCCCAGCAGCAGCATGACAAACGAAGTCCCGTCGCCGCCTTCTTCCAGAATCAGCCGGCGCAACAGACGGACGGTCTCCCGCTCCGTCATCCCGGGGCGAATCATTCCGAACAGCCGCTGCCGCGCCCTGTCCGTCACCCCTGCCGCCTGCCGGAAATACGCGATCTCTTCCTCCGACTTCACCATCCGGAGCCTTACGATCGCTTCCGCCGCGTCGACAAACGCGACGTCGGGCATCGCCGCGGTCAGGTCCTGATACGCCCCCACCGGCATGCCCATCCGCTGCTCCAGCCCCAATTCCACGCCAACGGAACCTCCGGTCGCTCCGGCATCCCGCAGCGCCCGGATCACGACCGCTTGCGGAAACGCGAACAGGTCGGCGTACCCGCGCACATCGGTCACGTAGGACCCCATCGCCAGGTTGTCCTGTCCCTGTGTGACGACAATCGGCGCCCCATCCAGGGGCAGGATAAGAATCGACGGTCGGGTCAGTGACGCATGCAAGGCCGCGCTCGCCGCCGCGCCGGCGAAATACTGGAAGTTCTCCTCGCCAGTGATAAACAGCGCATTCATCCCGCGCCGATCCATCTCCTCCCGCGCGCGAGCATACCGCCGCGCCATCTCCTTACGGGAAAACATCGCGTATTCAAGATCGCCTGCAGTCATCCCGTGTCAACCTCCCCATGGCCACCGATTCGAACGCCACCCCCATCAGGACAGTCGAATTAAAATTTTATTCTAATAGAAAAAAATATGTATAATTTTTCACACTTTTGATTTATTTTAACACGATATATTGCCAAATTGACTATTTCATGCTATATTCCTGAGAAAGCAGGATGTGCGTCACCCGACCGTCGGGTGCGAACTGCGGGCCGTCGTGCGGTTTCCCGCGCGATTGCAGATGGCAATGAATCAAGATACCCCGCCGTCTGACCACGCGCAAGGCACTTTGCCCGGCGGGACGGCCTGCGAAAGGTCGCCGGGCGGAGATCTACATCCGCAATCGTTATCGTCGAATCACCATGTGCTGACAACAAAGGAGCAAACAAACCGTGCGGAAAGTATTGGAGAAATGTCCGACGTGCGGCGGGGAACTGACGATATCCGGTCTGCATTGTCACACCTGCCACACCAGAATCGAGAGTCAATATTCCACTTGTCCCTTCTGCCGCCTGCAGCAGCAAAGCCTCGACTTTATCGAGAGTTTCGTCAAGAACCGCGGCAATATCAAGGAAATGGAGCGCGAACTGGGGATCTCCTACCCCACCGTTCGCAACCGCCTGAACGCCGTCATCGCGGAACTTGGCTACGAAGTCCGGGCCGATGCGCCCGCTCCCGGTGAAAGCTCCGACAAACGCCGCGAGATCCTGAAACGGCTAAATGAAGGAGAGATATCCGCGGAGGAAGCGGCCGAACAGATAAAGCAAATGGGGAGGAAATGACGATGAGCACGGAAAGACTGGAAATCCTCAAAATGCTTTCGGACGGGAAAATCAACCCCGAAGAGGCCGATATGTTATTGCGCGCGCTCGATGAGCCGTCCCGCCTGGACGAAGAAACCGACACGGAAGAGGTGCGACGCGGGGGGAGGAAGGGCAACTTCGACAGATTCACTGAGGCCTTCAGCGACCTGGGACGGGAAATCGAGAACGAGGTGGGCAAAGCGATGGAGTCGGTCCGGTGGCAGGACATCGGGAAGATGGTGAACGAGGCTGTCGATCAGGCGACGTCGACCGTCGCCGATACCGCGGCCAGATGGGAACGGGACACCGGAGAACGGGGGGCCGGGGATCCGCAGGAATGGACATTCGATGCCGAGAACATCGCGGCGGTCCGCGCGGAAACCGTCAACGGCTCGATCTCCCTCACGGGAACGGACAGCGACCGGATCGTTGTCCGCGCGTGGAAAGCGGTCCACGGGCGACGTTCCGTAACGGAAGATTTCGAACGGGAAGTCGAGGTCCGCGCCGAACAGGTCGGCGACGAGCTTCGCGTTTCCGCCGAACATCCCACGCCGCCCGGCGGCGTCAATGTGGTCATTCGCTATGAAATCGAAACGCCGCGGGCGATGGCATTGCGTCTCAGCACCGTCCAGGGCGGAATCAGGTCCCGCGGAACCCAGGGGGCGGTCGACGCGGAAAGCGTCAATGGCTCGGTGAAACTGGATGCGGAAACCGGCCCGATTACCGCCCAGACGGTCAACGGATCGATCTCAGTCCAGGCCAAACGGCTGGTCGACGCCGCGAAGCTGCTGACCACAAACGGATCGATCAAGATGGAGGTGAGTGAAATTCTCGGCCAGGTAACCGCCGCCACAAACAACGGCTCCGTCAAACTGACGCTTCCAGCCGACTGGTCGGGCCATATTGACGCCAAAACGAGCAACGGGCGCGTCCGCAGCGATTTTGCCGTCGAAGCTGGGCGCAAATCCAGAAACCGGCTGAAGGGCGACGTCGGAGACGGCGGCGACGCCGTTGTCAAGCTGCGGAGTATGAATGGCAGCATCCATCTGATGAAATGAAAGGATTATCAACGACGGAACACCACATCTGCAAAGGGATTCTTTGAGTGAGTCCGAGAAAGCAACGTTGAGGTGAATTTCGGCGAAGAACTCGACACCCCGGGTCAACGTAGTACAACGACAATGCGTTTCAGCTATTTCTGCTCGCTGAGAACAGCCATGAACCCTTCCAACGCCGCGTTCTCTTCAGGCGTCAGTTCCGCAGTCGACTCCGCACGGGCGACATAGCGAACTGCCCGTTCAGACAGGCGTGCATCCTTCGAAGCTGTCAGTCCTGCCATCTGCATTAGACCGGACCGAGGCAAATTGAAGTAGCTGGCCAGTTTATCGATCGTCTGCAACTTCGGCTTATAACGAACGTCGCTTTCGATCTCGACCAGTTCTGTTACGGTCACGTTCGCCGCCATGGCAAGCCCCTCAATGCTCAAGCCTCGGCGGCGGCGCATGAGGTTGTTTAAACGACCGAAGGCGATATTGGGTTCGTCGAATCTGTCGACGACGGGGATAGTTTCACCGTCAAAATGCGGATCGATTGCCAGGCGACCGGCTCCGATTTCGGTGTCTCCCTCCAGTTCTGCCATCCGAGTGCACCACTCCTTACTGATTCTCAACTTCATGGCAATCTCCCCCTCGTAACGAAAGCCCGCGCCTGTTTGGGTGTCATCTCGAAGTAGCGCAAACCCTCATAGTCGAGATCGGTCCCCAGATCGGTCATGCCACAGGTATTGGCATAAAAGCTATCTGCCTGAGGCAGCGAATGGAGGCCGATTCGTCCCCGAAACTCCAACTCCTCGCTCAGTGCGACGGCAGCCCTGATTAGAATGCTTCCAACACCGCGGAATCGCGGCGGATCGAATAACTCCGGGCGATTCCAGGGTGCGTTTTCGACGTACTCAACGTACACGAGGTGCTTGCCCTTCTGGGCATCGACTCGACATTTGTGCGTCGCCGTGTCAACCATCATCAGACCCTGCGTCATTCCATTGCAGACGATGCTGAAACCCGGACTGGCCAGAATCCCGTATAGCGCGTTAACTTTTCTGCGCCAATTCCAATGGCTGCTCTGCGGCCATTCCCGCGTCGGAACCCCCTTTCGCTTGAGGCGCCGTATCGCGTTGAACAAGGCGGGCATCCACTCGCCTTCCCAATCAGCGAGGTGCCGCTCCGTGATGGCATCGGACAGCTCGGCAGCTTCCGATTCGCCGCGAGCCACGTTGAAGAGATGGACTACCGAAATCGCCGCGGTCACAGCAGCATGACCTCGGCCTTTTTCTCGGTCTTCTCATCCTCGAAGAACAGCTTTGCGCCACTTTCAAGCCTTACCTCGATCAATTGATATATCCGCAATGCCTGACGCAAAAGGGCAGTCTTGCTTAGCTCTTTCTTTGCGCTCAGTTCTTCCAGCACATCCATCTCTGCTACTGTGAGGTTAAGTGTCATTGTCCTCTTGGCGCCCATCAATTCGTCCCCCTTTGATCGTCTGGAGATTATGCAGAAAACAATAACCAAAAAGCAGCTATTTGTCAAATAAAAAATATATTTATATTAATCTTTTAATAGCTATTTTTTAGTTGTATATTATGCATGCCCGCGGTAACCAGGGTTATACGCCAAAACGGGATATTATCCAAGAGAACATCGATACTTAAACCCGAATCGAGGTCCGCAACAATACGTTATGCGGTTGGAGTCTCAAAGGCCGAGCCAGAAACCCTCAAAGGATTCGACATCATCTTCCACGACACACGCTAACCACACGTCAAAGAACAATACCCATTCGATCAAGTCGTAGACCTCGCGTTTCCCGACGACGGCCGAGGTCCGTTTCACGTTTACCCTGGATAGCCACCAAAGCGACACTGGAGCAGACCCGTTTTCTAGCGAAATTTACCCTTTACGCAACTCCTGTTTCTGTGTATATTCGGCCCGGTTTGAAAAGGGCGGATTACAACCCGGATTTTCCGATAAAAGGAGCAGGAGATGGCGTTGGAGTTCTTCACTCGAATCTTTGACGTAGAAAAAATCACCCTGTCGGGCAACGAGGAGTACATCGTCCGCGGCGGGCGAAACCTGTTTGAACAACTCCCTCAAGCCCTCGAGGGAATCCGGCAGATCGGTGTCATCGGATGGGGCTCTCAGGGCCCGGCGCAGGCGTTGAACCTGAGGGAGTCCCTTCAGGGCAGCGGGATATCCGTCAAAGTGGGTCTGAGAGAAGGTTCGGGCTCGATGGACGAAGCCCGCGCGGCGGGCTTTACCGAAGAAAGCGGAACGCTGGGCGAAATGTACGCCGTCATCTCCGAATCCGACCTGGTGCTACTGCTCATCTCCGACGCCGCGCAGGCCGAGAATTACGAACGCATATTCGATGCCCTCAAACCCGGCGCCACCCTGGGCCTCTCCCACGGATTTTTGCTCGGGTACCTCAAGACCGTGGGCGCCTCGTTTCCTTCCAGCGTCAATGTCATCGCCGTCTGCCCCAAAGGCATGGGACCGTCCGTACGACGCCTCTACGAACAGGGCCGCGAAGTCAACGGCGCGGGCATCAACGCAAGCATCGCCATCCAACAGGACGTCGACGACAAGGCCACCGACTACGCCCTGGGATGGTCCATCGCCCTCGGCGCGCCCTTCACGTTTCAAACAACGCTGGAGAAGGAATACCTTTCGGATATCTACGGAGAGCGCGGCATCCTGCTGGGGGCCGTACACGGCATCGTCGAGAGCCTCTATCGCCGGTACGTATCACGGGGCTTGACGGAAGAAGACGCCTTCGTCCAGTCCTGCGAGTCCATTACCGGCCCCATCTCACGGTGCATTTCCCATGACGGCATCCTGCGGCTCTACGAAGACCTTGACGAGAGCGGGAAGGATGAATTCCGGAAGGCCTACTGCGCAGCCTACAAGCCCGCAATGGAAATTCTCCTGGAAATCTACGACGACGTGGCCAACGGAAACGAAATCCGAAGCGTGTACGCCGCACACAAGAGAGGCTTCCCGATCGGCGAGATCGACGGCACGCGGATGTGGGAGGTCGGCAAGGCGGTCCGCGCCAGGCGCGTGGACGAAGAGATTCCCATCAACGCCTTCACCGCCGGGGTCTACTGCGCCACCATGATCGCCCAGGTGGACATTCTGGCGGAGAAGGGCCACACCTATTCCGAGATCTGCAACGAATCCGTCATCGAATGCGTGGATTCCCTCAATCCGTACATGCATTTCAAGGGCGTCTCGCACATGATCGACAACTGTTCCACCACGGCGCGCCTCGGCGCCAGGAAGTGGGCGCCGCGCTTCGACTACAACCTCACGCAGCAGGCCTACGTCGCCATCGATGCCGGCGACGTCACGGACTTCGGTGTTTTCGACCGGTTCCTCACCCACGAGGTCCACGATTCGCTGGCAACCTGCGCCGAACTGCGCCCCTCCGTGGACATTTCCCTGGCGGAATAGACGGACATGCGTTCAGCCGTCAACTCACCAGGCGCCTGAACAGGTCCTCCCGCATCTCGCACTGCAGCAGCGCATCCAGCCGCCGGTTCTCCAATCCATCCCTGATCACCGCGAAACTCTCCCTCACCGCCGCCTCGGTGTGGTCCAGCGCCGCGTCGTCGTGCGCGGTATTGAAGAAGAAGCCCGTGGACAGGATCAGTCCCCGTTTCGCGTTTTCCTGGATGAACAGCGTCGTCACCTTCCGGGCGGTCTCCGGGTCGTCAACCTGAAACCGGATGCCCGGATGGGCGGCAATGCCCACGCATTCGGCGTTCACGCCTACCTCTCTCGCCGCCCGGTTGATCCGCTCCTTGAACGACTGTCCGATCCGTTCGAAGTGGGCGACCGCGTTCCGCCGCTCCAGTTCCCTCAGCGTCGTCAACGCGGCCACGGTCCCGATCGGGTCGTCCCAGTAGGCGCTCGAAATGAACATCCTCGAGACCGGCTCCATCACCTCCCGCCTGCCGACCACGGCAGCCATCGGATACCCGTTTGAGATCGCTTTCGCGAACACGGACAGGTCCGGAACCACGCCCGTGTACTCCTGTACCCCGCCAAGCGCGATTCGGAAGCCGCAGGATACTTCGTCGAAAATCAGGACCACGCCGTACTTCGTTGCCAGTTCGCGAACACCCTCCAGATATCCCGCCGGCGGCAGCTCCGTGCGCATCGGCTCCATCATGATGCACGCCACTTCGTTCCGGTTCGCCTTCAGAAGGTCCTCGAGCATTTGCAGATCGCCGTATTCGAACGGGATTGCCGTGCCCTCGAGCACACGCGGCACACCGATCGGCTCGATTCCCGGGCGGAGGTGACCGTCGAGCCGTTCCTCGCCCAGATTCGCCGCCAGGTACCAGTCGTGCCATCCGTGATAACCGCAGAACAGAACGTGGTCCCGTCCCGTAACCCCCCGCGCGATCCGCACGGCGACGGTACACGCCTCGCCCCCGCCCTTCGCGTAGCGAACCATCTCCGCCGACGGAATCAGCCGCACCAGTTCCTCGGCCAGTTCCACGGCGCTTTCGTGCACGATACTGCAGACGCCGCCTCGTTCGATCTGTTCCTTCACTGCCGCGTCCACGACGTCGTCCGCATAGCCCAGTATGATCGGCCCGACCCCGCTCATCCAATCCACGTATTCGTTGCCGTCGATGTCCCGGATCCGGCACCCCTTCGCCCGGGCGGCGTACACCGGGCTGACCCCGAGCGCCGCCTGTGTGGGACGGCGGCTGAGCAACTGCGTCACGCCAGGGATCACCTCCAGCGCCCGCTCATAGACCGCCATCGAGCGGGCGACTGAATGCTCGCCGGACGCCGTGTTCTGTTCATTCACCTCAGATCCTCCAGTCGCAACGGTGGAGTTCACGCAGCTTGTTTCCGGGACAGAACACTACCACGCCGTCCAGCCGCCGTCGATGGTCAGATTCTGGCCGGTCATGTAGCTGCTCGCGTCGCTCGCAAGAAACACGATCGCCCCCTTCAGTTCATGCGGTTCCCCCATGCGACCCATGGGACTCTTCGTGCACAAACGTTCCACCATTTCATGCGGCGCCTTGCGCATGTTGGGAAACGGCCCCGGGCTCAGACAATTCACCCTCACGCGGTCCGCCGCCCAGTAGACCGCCAGGTGGCGCGTCACGTGGATGATACCGCCCTTCAATGCGTGATAGGCCGCGGGGCTGGCCGGACACACTCCCGCGTATGCGTCCGGGTAGGACGCCACCTGACCGTACATGGACCCGAGCATCACAACGCTCGCGGGCTCACCCCGCTCCACGGCATCGTTTCGCACCAGCCTGGCAAGCGTGAAATATCCGGCAACGTTTCCCTGTTGCTTCGCGAACTGTTCGTGCGTCACGTCCGTCCAGTCGTTCAGCACGCCTTCGTTACCGTTGTTGACCAGTACGTCGATCTGGCCGGTTGCTTCCACCGCATCGGCAAAACCGGCTTCGATGGATCCCCCATCCATATGGTCCAGCCGAACGCCCACATGAGCGGCGTCGCCAGGCAACGTCGCGACCGCTGCCTCGGCGCGGCTGCGCTCTCTGCTGCTGATGACGACCCTCGCCCCCGCCTCGGCCAGCGCGCTGGCGAACGCCGATCCCAGAAACCCCGTACCGCCCGTCACCAGCGCCACCTTTCCGGTCAAGTCAAACAATCTCTGCACCGTCGGTTCGCTCGTTGCCATTACTCGTCTCCCTGTATAAAGCGCTCAGTTTCAGTGTCCTGTCCCAAGAATACCTCACCATTCTTCCGCAGATTCATACCTTGTCGCTGCGTTGTGATCTCCTGACTTCGGTTAGACGTTAGACGTGAGACGGTAGAGGATAACGTTACCACAGTGTTTTCACGCTAACCGTGCCTGTTTCTCTACCTTTATCGTAACGACAAGAAATACCATATGGCACTGATATCATCTCCCGTCTCCCGTCTTACGTCTCCCCGCCTTTAGGAAATCTGGGGAAAGGGAGATTTTGAAGTTGATTCTCGCTCTTGGTTCAAGCTGACGGCTGAGAGCTGATCGCTGCTTTTCTCCGACCGAATTCAGGCGACTAATTTCCGGGAAAGAACACTTGCATTCACCGGTCATCTCTTCTTCCCTCCGGCAACGGGATGATCGGCAGCACAACGTGGGAAGGCCGCGCGAGGTCCATGTAAACGGTGTTGCGGGCGATTACCGAATGCGTATGTCGTCCTACGGGCTCTCCCGTATTCGGATTGACGTCGAATCGGGGAAAATTGCTGCTGGAGATATCCACCCGGATCCGGTGGCCGCGTTTGAACAGATTGCTCGTCGGCGGCAAATCGATCTTCACGGCATAGACGTCTCCGGGCTTCATCATTTCCGCTTGCTCCCACCCGTTCCGGTATCGTGTGCGGATGATGGAGTCGACAAGATTCATATGATAGCCCGCCGGATCGTCTTCGCTGGCGGGATACACGTCGATCAGCTTAGCGGTAAAGTCCGTATCCACGGCGGTGGAAGCGATCCAGAGATTTGCCGCAATCGGGCCGGTCACCTCGACGTCCTCGGCCAGCGGACCCGTCTGAAAGACCAGCACGTCGTCCCGGGACGCCAGGAGCGGATACGGCGGTGCGGCGCCGACGATCCCGGGCGCCTCCTGTTGATGCGCGGCTCCGTCCAGCACAATGCTGCGCATCCGCGCTCTCGGCGGCGTGTATCGCTCCACCATCCCGTCGCCGAGCGGTACCAGTTCGTAAAAGCCGGTCACGTTCCCCGCGATGGTCGGCACAGGATTGTCGGGGTCGTGCTGATAATCAGCCCGACTCTCCCCTTCCGCCGGAATTTCCACGCTCAGATGGCCGCCCTCGCGGAGATAATACGGGGTATGGACCGTCCTTGCGAGCGGCCACTCCCGCTCCGAACGCCAGGTCCCGCCATGGTTCAGGCGGCCCTCCGCGTTGCGGCGCCCGTCGCCGCCTCCCATGACGAAGATTCGCACGGGAGGATCGTCATCCACGGCGTTGGCAAACCCCTTCAACCATCGGTCGAACCACCGCAGCCGCTCCCGGTTGTACACGTCGTCGCCCCAGGCCGCGTCGGGTCCGAAATCCACGTCGCCGGCGAACGAATCGCCCTCTCCTCGTATACCGCCGTGGTTCCACGGACCCATCAACAGCCGCTGGGGCGTCCGGTTCTGTTTCGACATCGCCGTGAAATAACCGGTGGTCGCCCCCGCGAACGGATCGTACCAGCCCCCGCTGAATACGGACGGGATATCGCCGTGCCGTTCGAAATGCCGCTCCTGGTCACAGCACTCCTGCTGCCAGAACTCGTCGTACTCGCCCCGATAATAGTAGTCGAAGAGTATCTTTTCCAGATTGGGCACCGCGGCCAGGGGCGTGTCCCCCGGCCTGAACGGGGTGGCGTAGACCAGTTCCCTCATCCGCTCCATGGCATCCGCGAACGCCTTCACGGCGGCCGGGTCGTCCCTGATCTCCTGGGCGTCGTGCCCGTGCAGGAACATGGCGCCGAACATGTGGAGCGCCATCGCGCCTCCCTCGCGGGAGCAATGCGCGTACATGTTGGTCGGGCCCACGTCCTGCCACATCGCCGCGAGATTCGGCGGGCGGTACAGCGCCATCACCGCCTGAACGATCGCTCCGTGCGAGCTTCCCACCGTGCCCACGCGACCGTTGGACCAGGGCTGTTCCCCTATCCAGGACACCGTATCGTAACCGTCCTTTCCCTCACCGGGATTGGCCGTATGGTAGTATTGCCCGGTCCCCTCGGACCGGTGCCTGCCCCGCAGGTCCTGGACTACCGTAACGTACCCATGCCTGGCAAAGAACATGCCAACCGGCTCCACCCACATCCGGGGACTGCTCTTGTCGTACGACGTCCGCCCCAGAATCGCGGGAAACCTGCCGGGCGCCGGTTCACCGTCGCGCGCTGGCCGGTAGACGTCCGTCGCCAGCCGGACGCCGTCCCGCATGGGCACCATGACGTCTTTGGCGACAACAACACCGTAGTCCGGTTCCGAGCCCATCGCCCCGTTGCTCCTCCAAAAGGTCAGTCTTGTCGCATCAGGGTTCCTCTACCGGCGAGAATCACAGGAGCACCGGATTCGAATCCGACCTCCGCGTATTCCGTTCTGTTCTCGAAATCCAGAACGGTATCGCCCGCCCGGAGGCTCTTTCCGTTACAAAACGCAATCCTTGAGACGGATCCGTCGGCGCCTCTGCGCACCATGCACAACTCTCCGTCGGTACGCATGCTCCAGTCCCTGCGCACCATCTGGCCGCCGTCGCGCACGGTGTTTTCCACGTCTCGGGCCAGAATCACGTCACGCCGCCCGTCCGCGAGATCGATCTCCACGCCTACGTCCGTCAGCTGTCGACCACGTTCGATTTCCCCTTCCATGGATAGCCGGCGAACGCCCGAGACCGCGGGCGCGCCCTCATAGGCTTCAATCACCCCGACAAACGCGGATGCCAGCGGCTCATCGTCGGACTGACGCCGCACCATCACCCGGGGAATCCATGCGGTCTCGTTGCCGCCGAACCCCCGCAGTGCGACCCACGCCTCGGCCGTACACGCCTCCGCTTCGTCCGTCAGATCGGTGTAACGCAGGTGGACGTCGCGGCCCTCCTCGATATATCCGTACCGGTCCTCCACCTTCCAGTCCGCGTGCCATCCGGAATCGGGCTGTCCGTCACGCCGGAAATTCCGCATCTGCGTCTCGTATCCGAAATCCTCGGCGGGCGCCAGTATGAGCCCATGCGTCGAAACAGCGCCGAAGTGACTGTGCATGAACTTCGCGTGGTCTCTCCCGCCCACCACACGGAATACGTCCAGAAGATAGCTGCTGTGCTCCGAAACATCCACCATCGCCACCGTGCGTTCATACCGGGGAATCCTGTACAGCGCGGAACCGTCGGCCCGGATTGCCCTGAAGCATTCGCCATCGGCCCAAAGCGCGGCGTCTCCATCCGCAGGTCGCTCCTGGTCCTTGCCGTCGACAACCACCGTATTGTGACCCGCGGTGCTCACGTACCAGTGGAATTTCGGCCCGGACCAGCCCCCGAAGTGTACCGGAGGGTATCCGAAATCCGGCATCAGGTCCATGCCCATTGCAAACAGGCCCAGGTTCATTCCATCGGAATGCCCGTGCGGCCCGCCCGAATCGTAGTCCAGCCACGCCGCGCGACGGTTGTCGCCCCGGCCGGACCGCAGCACGGCCAGCCGCCACTCCGTCTTGTTGACACTGGCCTGTTCAATCTCCGTCCCGCTGGCGTCGATCACTGCCCGGACGTCGTTCTGAAAGGCTGTCGGATCGTCCGCAAACAGGTCCCGTGGCAGCTCGTCCACGGTATTCCCGTTGGACTGGAACAGGGCCTGCACATAGGCCGCATCTCCCGTTTCCCGGTAGAGACGCCACAGGAATGCGAACATCGACGGTTCCAGACCGGGGTCGTCCGAGAAGGAGACGCCCACGTATTTTTCGACCTGCACGGCAAAGGCGCCCGTATCGCCCACCTGCGGGTAGTATCGCTGGAGGCACCACGTATCGATATGGAACCGGTAGGTCTGCCTCAGCTTCGGGTGCCGGGCCAGCATGTCTCGCAGGAATCCGGGATCGACCCGGCTGAACCGGGCGAGGAACTGCGCCAGGCTCTGGATGACCCCCGAACAGTAACCCGCGAGGCCTTTTTCACCGGTCACGCCGTCTACCGCGGTCGCGCGTTCCATCATCTCGTCGATCAACCCGTAGACCTTGTCTCGGTTTCCCTCCCAGTCCAGCACCGAATGTATCGTAATCAGGGCGATTTCCTTGCGGGGATAGTTGGACCGGATACGTTCGTGGTTACCGATCGTATCCCGCAGGATTCCCTCCTCGATATTGCGGGTCACGTCTCCGGGCAACGCCTTGCTCGCCTCGATGCCGTACTTCGCGGCCTTCCCGTTGAGAAAACGGGCCAGCGTGTCGTCGTCCCGCAGGGCGTCCCGCACCTGGTCGTACGCCTGCGCCAGTTCCCGGGCTTCCTCGCACGCGTCGTGCCAGGTGGACACGTACCCCGCGTGGGCCGGCCCTTCGTACATCATCGCCTGGTCTTTGAAATTGAACGTCGTGTACAGATCCGCCACACGGTCCAGCAGCACCCCCGCCTTGTGGGCGTACGCCGGGTCGCCGGTTGCCGCGTACGCCGCCGCGAGCGCCTTGATCCCGCCGTGTACGACCTGCTTCCATTGTCCGTAGACCAGGTAGGTCCCGACAAACCACCAGATATTCTCTCCATCCCGGTACCCCTCGCCGTCGTCCACGCCGAACCTGTGCAGCGGGTCGTCCGGATCCGGATGCCCGGTATTGAACAGCAGCGATCTGTCCGCGAGGCCGTGCTGAAACACCCCGTGCTCGTCCAAGCCCGACCGGTAGAACGCGTGGAAGTCGTTCTTGGGAAACAGCTGTCCGCAGTGCGGGCATCGAAGTTTCCACGGAACGCGCAACGCCTCGATCCGCCAGTTGTACATGGGCACACCCTCCTTGCAGGCCGGACAGTGCCCGTTGGACCAGACCATCCAGGACCTCCGGACGGTACTTCCGAACATCAGGTCCCACAGCTCATCGTCAGAGAACGCCATCCAGGGTTGCGCCGCCTCCACGATCCGGTCCCGCGACCGCTTCGCCCAGGCGTGGTTCTCGGCATTGCGTTTTGCCTTTTCAATCAACTCCGCAGGGTAAAACAGACTGCCCGCGTTCACGTCGGTCCCTCCTCACGCTGTTCCGGCGCCGGAACAATCCTCCTTGATCGTCCTGCTCCTGCGCCCTATTTTCGCCTGGAAAGATTGACCTCGAATCTCCACCGACCCGGAGAGGAATCCATGCTGATTGCCTCACAGGACTTCTGCTGGCACGATCGCGGCGAGGGAGGCGCCTATATCTTCGGAGAGGACGGCTACCTCACGATAGACGGCTCGCGAGGCCCGGCGCGATGCTCCCGGCGAATCGAGAATCCCATCCGGCGCCCGGAGGATGCAGTCGCTCTCAGGCTTCGGGTCGCCCTCGGTAAGAGCTATCGCATCCGTTTCTACGACGCCGACAACCGGATGGCGCTGGACTGCCGGATCGACGTCGACGGCCGGATTCACCTGACAGGAGAACGTGGAACCGTCGACTCCGGCGAATCCCTGACCTTCCACTACGGCAGACCCTACGCCGATCCGGCCATTCGCCCACCCTACGTTGTGCCGTCGGACGAACATCGCGTGACCTTCGGCGGATTCGAATTCGGAGCGGGACGCCTCCGGTTCTCCGTGGATGAAAACACACCGGTCGAGGTCATCGAGTGCCTGGGACGGGACATCGGGGAAATCGCCAGCATGGAACTGGTGACGGAGAATGCTGGAGCGGGCAGCCTCATCCGTCTGCGGGAGTATACCGAGCACAACGGTGGTACCGCTGTTTTCAGGGAGACCTTCCCGCTGCACTGGGCGCCGGTTGCTCCCCCGCCGGACGGCATGCCGGACGACAACGTCTGCGAGACCGTCATGCGCCCGGTGGACCACCGGTGGCTAGAGACCGCCACGAAGTACGGCTATGTCAAGGTCCGCATTCCTCAACTGAACGCCGGCGCCGTCGAGTTCGAAATGAAGCCTGCCGACTCCGCGCTGGAGTCCTGCCTCATCCTGGAAGAAAACCAGGGGATCATCAAGTACGGAAACATCCAGTTCGGGTTGCTACGGGGCAAGATAATCATCTGCACCGCCGAAGGCATCACCCAATTCGATCAGGTCGTGGACGTCGCGGACGGGAAAGTCTACCGATTCAGGATCGAGTGGGATACCCGAATCGGAACGGTCCGTCTCCGGATCGATGACGAACCGATGACCCACGGCGGGTCCGAACTGTTTTCCTTCGCCAACCTTCCGGATAAGGGTATCGATACCATCACGCTCCATCCGGGAGACGTGAGGGCGAGGCGAAGCCTGATGCAGAAGCGCCTTGGAATCGAGGCGCAGGAGGTACCCACGTCGATCGTGCACTGGGGCGCATTCAGGGTATACGATCTTGCCGATGCAAAGGGAAAGAACAGCGATTAGCAGTCAGCGATCAGCGGTCAGTTTGAAGCGAAGACAAAAATCAGCTTCAAATTCAAAATCCCCTTTTCCCCAAATTCCCTAAAGGCGGGTAGACGTAAGCCGTGAGACGTGAGATGACATGAGTGCCCTACGGTTTTTCTCGTCGTTACCATAGCCGGTAAAGAAACAGGCACGGTTAGCGTGAAAACACTGTGGTAACGTCATCATCTACCGTCTCACCTCTACCGTCTCACCGCCTTCAACTACCGTCTAACGTCTCACCGATTTCATCTACCGTCCTAACAGCCCGTTGATAAAGCCCCTGCTGCCGCGGAAGACCTGCACGGACGCCCGCACCAAGGTTTATGGAACCCGTACCCGGCCGGGTTCGTCAGCTAATCGAGGGACGCCGGCGGAATTTACAAGGCCGCCCTGCGAATCGACGGCAGCATACGCTCTTGACTTTCAGGTCGTATTGGTTAATTTCGGTCCGGTCCCGCGCGTCCGGTTTTCCGACAGATCACCCCGGATCCCCGGTCGACGGGCCGAATCAGCACGTAACCAACCTCCGTCGTCACGTGGAGAACCAGGGAGGAACCTTCGTGCACGTCGCCATCATCGGCAACGGCGTCACCGGCGTGACCGCGGCGATCCAACTGCGGCGCAAACAGCCCGACTGGCGCATCACGCTCATCTCCGGGGAATCCGAATACCACTATTCGCGGCCCGCCCTGATGTACGTCTTCATGGGCCACATGACCTACCAGGGCACCAAACCCTTCGAAGACGACTTCTGGTCCATCAACCGGCTCGATCTGCGCCGCGACTGGGTCACCGGGATCGACGCCGCCCGGAAATGCCTTACCCTCCACCGGGGCGGTGATTTCCACTTCGACAAGCTGCTCATCGCCACCGGCTCGAAATCCAACAAATTCGGCTGGCCGGGACAGGACCTCAAAGGCGTCCAGGGTCTCTATTCCCTGCAGGACCTCCGAAGCCTCTACGATAATGCCAACGGAACCCGCCATGCCGTTATCGTCGGCGGCGGCCTCATCGGCATCGAACTCGCCGAAATGCTGCATTCGCGCAACATTCACGTGACCTTTCTGGTGCGCGAACCGTCGTACTGGAGCAACATCCTCCCGATGGAAGAGTCCGGAATGATCAACGAGATCATCCGGGAACAGGGCATCGGCCTGAAACTCAAGACCAGCCTCAAGGAGATTCTGGACGACGGAAACGGCAGAGCCAGCGGCGTTGTCACCGAAGACGGCGAGCGCCTGGAATGCCAGTTCGTGGGCCTGACCGCCGGCGTTTCTCCGAATATCGATCTGGTCAGGGACTCCGAAATCGCAACCGGAAGAGGCGTTCTTGTCGATCACGGTTTCCGGACAAGTGTTCAGGACATCTACGCTGCCGGCGACTGTGCCGAGATCGTCACCGGGGGCGAGCGGAACCTGCTCCAGCAGGTCTGGTACACCGGCAAGAAACAGGGCGAGGTCGCGGGCGACGTCCTCGCGGGAGAAGACCGCACTTACGATCCGGGCATCTGGTACAATTCAGCCAAGTTCCTGGACCTCGAATACCAGGTATACGGCCGCGTCAACCTCAACGTGCCGGGCGAGAGGAACCTGTTCTGGCGACACCCGGCACAGCTGCAGTCCGTACGTATCGTCTACACCGAAGAGGGCGTGATCGGTGTCAACCTCATGGGCATCCGCTACCGCCACGACGTGTGCGAACGATGGATCTCGGAACAGCGCCCGGTCGAATTCGTCCTCGACCACCTGGCGGAGGCCAACTTCGATCCCGAGTTCTTCGACAGGCACGAATCCGAAATCGTACCCGCCCTCAGGGAGCAAACGTCATGATCGATACCGCCACCCTCGACTTCGACTTCGACGAGGAAACGCTGGGCTTCGAGGAGCCTCCCGCGCAGCCGGCGCCAGCGGCATCCTGGCCGGAAAGGACCTCCATTACAGCCGTCGCGCTCGGCTTCCTGGCCCTCCTCGTTACCCTGCTCGGTCCGCTCTCAGGCACCTGGGCGGGCATATTGCTCAGCTTCGGTCTTATTGTGCTGGGATCGGCCGCGTATTTCTGGTTCGCCTACAGGAACACCGTCCCGGGGATCAAGCACGACGGCATCATGTTCGGCAGCACGACCCATCTGGGACTCATCGGATGGGGCCTCGGCATTTTCATCACCGGGTTCTACGTCGTGCTCTACTGGTGGCCCGAGTACCTGGAGCGCGGGGTCCGGCTGGTGGACCCGCTTTCCCATGCGCTGGCCGGAGGTCCTGCCGATCGCTGGTTCTTCTACGGTTTCCTGTATACGCTCGCCATTCTCGTGTTCGGCGTCCGCATGTTCATGAAGTACCGGCATAACCGCTACCAGATCATCCGCACCGCGTCCGTGATGTTCATCCAGCTCGGCTTCGCCTTTCTCCTTCCGCAACTGCTCAAGAGCTTCAACCAACCCGAGTTCTATTTCACATACTTCTGGCCGCTTAAATACGACTACCTGTTTCCATCCACCGTGGGCAGTCTGACCGGCCATCCCGGCGCACTCGGCGTCTTCATGGTCTTCTGGGGCGCCGTGGCCACCTTCATCGCCACGCCCGTGCTCACGTACTTTTACGGAAAACGCTGGTACTGCTCATGGGTCTGCGGTTGCGGCGGCCTCGCCGAGACCCTGGGCGATCCCTTTCGCCAGCTGTCCAGCAAGACGACGCGTTCCTGGAGGATCGAAAGGGGCATCATCTACTCGGTCCTCATCTTCATCACCGTAACCACCATCGCGCTCTGGGTCAACTCCGCCACCGAGGGCCGCGTCTTCGGCCGTCTGTCGGGTCCGATGGCCAGCGCGTACGGTTTCTACATCGGCGCCCTGTTCTCAGGCGTCATCGGCGTGGGATTCTATCCGCTGATGGGAAGCCGGGTCTGGTGCCGCTTCGGCTGCCCCATGGCCGCGATTCTGGGCATCTTCCAGCGGTTCTTCTCCCGTTTCCGAATCACCACCAACGGCGGCCAATGCATGTCCTGCGGCAACTGCTCCACCTATTGTGAGATGGGCATCGACGTCAGGGCGTACGCCCAGCGCGGCGAAAACATCGTACGCGCTTCCTGCGTGGGATGCGGCATTTGTTCGGCCGTCTGCCCGCGGGGCGTACTCAAGCTGGAAAACGGCGCCACGCACGCCGACCGGTACCCCGGCGCCGATCAGCCGCTGGCCGCCTTCCAGGAGGCGCTGAGCGCCGCAAAGGTGTACGAGGGAAAAAACGGGGCGGGTGCGCCGGACCCCGTCGATCCTGCCCTTCAGAGCCAGCGCAGGCCGCTCAGGTCGCAGTTTACCCGGCGGCTATGATGGCATTGAAGGTGTGACTGGGGCGCATGGCCCGGCCGGTCAATTCCGGGTCTGGCACGTAGTAGCCGCCGATATCTACCGGCGCACCTTGAGCGGCAAGCAGTTCCGCCGTAATCCTGTCCTCATTCTCCTCCAGCTTTCCCGCAATTTCCCCGAACCGCGCCTTGAGTGCCGCGTCGCCGTCCTGTTCCGCGAGTGCCTGCGCCCAGTACATGGCGAGATAGAAGGTGCTGCCCCGGTTGTCGATTTCATTTACCTTGCGAGACGGCGACCGCGAGTGCTCCAGGTATTTCGTAATCGCCCGGTCCAGCGTATCCGCGAACACGGTGGCCTTTGCGTTCGCGGCGGTTTCGGCGATCAGACGAAACGAGGGCACGAGGGCGCAGTATTCGCCCAGCGAGTCCCACCTCAAATGGCCCTCTCGCAGGAACTGCTGGACGTGCTTGGGCGCCGATCCGCCCGCTCCGGTTTCGAACAACCCCCCGCCGTTCATCAGCCGGACGATTGACAGCATCCTCGCGCTGGTTCCGAGCTCCAGTATGGGGAAGAGATCCGTCAGATAGTCACGCAGCACGTTGCCCGTCGCCGCAATCGTATCTTCCCCACGCCGTATCCGTTGCAGGGAAAACCGCATTGCGTCCTGCGGCTTCATCACGCGGACGTCCAGATCCACCACGTCGTGTTCCTTCAGATAGACGTTCAGCTTTCCGATAATTTCGGCATCGTGCGCCCTTCGCTCATCCAGCCAGAACACCACCGGCGCGGCGCTGGCGCTCGCCCGCCTTATTGCCAGGCCGACCCAGTCCCTGATCGCGGCGTCCCTGGTCTGGCACATCCGGAAGATGTCTCCGGTCTCGACCCTCTGTCCCATCAGCACGTTCCCGGCCGGGTCGACAACCCGAATCTCTCCGGCGCCGCGGGCTTCGAAGGTCTTGTCGTGGGACCCGTATTCCTCGGCCTTCTGCGCCATCAGACCCACGTTTGACACGCTTCCCATCGTAGCGGGATCGAACTGCCCCCGCGCCTTCGCGTCTTCCAGAATCTCCTTATACATGGTCGCATAGCACCGGTCCGGCACCAGGGCGATCGTATCCTGCAGTTCGCCGTCCCGGTTCCACATTTTGCCGCCGTCGCGGACCACGTTGGGCATCGAGGCATCGATAATGACGTCGTTCGGCATATGGAGATTGGTGATGCCGCGATCGGAATCGACCATCGCCAGGCCGGGTCGGCTGTCGTAAACAGCGGAGATATCTGCCTCGATACCGGCCTTTACGTCTGCCGGCAGGCGCTCGAGCCTTGCCAGCACGTCGGCAAGGCCGTATTTGGGATCGGCGCCGATTGATTCCAGTGTGTCGGCGTGTTTTTCCAACGCCTCCTGAAAGTAGACCGAGACACAGTGGCCGAACATAATCGGGTCGGAGACCTTCATCATCGTTGATTTGAGATGCAGCGACAGCACCGCCCCGTCCCGCCTCGCGGCGTCCATCTGATCCGAAAAGAACCGCCGGAGGGCCTTCACGTTCATCACCGCGGTGTCGACCACTTCGCCGGCTTCCAGGGCGATCCCATCCTTGAGCACGGTGACCTGCCCCGCCGGGTCCGCGAACTCGATCCGCACGCTGGTCGCCGCGCTCACGGTGGTGGATTTCTCACTCCCGAAGAAATCCCCGTCCGTCATGTGGGCAACCAGTGCCCTGGACCCCGACGCCGGCCACGGCCGCATCATCCTGTGGGGATGTTTTCGAGAGAACTCCTTGACCGAGGTTGCGGCGCGCCGGTCCGAATTCCCCTCACGCAGAACCGGATTGACCGCGGAACCGAGTACCGCGGAAAAGCGGGCCTGCAGCGCTTTTTCGGCATCGTTCCGGGGCTCGTCAGGGTACTCGGGAATATCGTATCCCTTGGCCTGCAGTTCCTCGATTGCCGCCTTCAGCTGCGGGACCGTGGCGCTGATGTTGGGCAGCTTGAGAATATTGGCCTCAGGTTTCCTGGCCAGGTCGCCCAGTTCGCCAAGGCAATCCGGAATCCGCTGTGCTTCGGAGAGGTTTTCGGGGAAGTTGGCGACGATCCTGCCGGCAAGAGAGATGTCGCTGAGTACGACTTCAATGCCGGACCCCCGGGTGTACGACTGGATGATCGGCAGTAACGCGCACGTGGCCAGCGCGGGCGCCTCGTCGATCTTCGTCCAGGTGATTTTCGCTGTCTGCATTTGTCGTCCTTTCCGTCACTTGTGGATCCAATAGGCGCGAGACGCGCCACGGGACGTTTATGCGTCGATGCGCAGAAATTGCAAATCGGAATCCTTCCGTTCGAATACCAGATCGTCCCTTACGCCGTCCGGTCGATGGACGACCAGCCGTTCGCCGTCCCATTTGCAAGCGGGCGCCCCCGCATCATGGGTTTCAGGCCAGATCAGGGTTATCAGTTCGACATTTCGGCCCGCTTCGGTGGTCGCGTGCAGCGCCACGTCGGTGAGTTGCGTCATCACGCACTCCGGCGACGCGACGCGGCCCGGCGCCACATCCGATCTCGCGAACGTCAGAGACAGCCGCGTCTTCTTTCCCCTGATTTCGCAACCCCGGCCCGCGATGAGGATCTCACCAGCCGTATGCGCCATGAACGTCACCCGGACCGGCCTGTCACTCCTCACTTCGTCCAGCACAACCAGGTATCGGCCGTCCACCATGACAATGTGGCGCCGGACCCTTCGGATTTCCTCGCCGAACGACCCGTCCGCTTCCGCCGCAATCGCGAGGTGCCTGACAGCCTCGTCCCAATAAAGAAACGTCCCCGTTCCGGGACCCTGCGGCTTGCCGTCAATCAGCGTGGTGCTGTATCCCTCCGGCGGCGTACTGTAGTCATGGCTGCGGCGGATCAGCGGTTCTCCTCCGGCCACCACCTGGATGGCGTTCAGGTCCCTGCTCGTATGGCCGAAACCGGGCGCGGCGTATCCGCTCTTGAACGACACGTACAGTTCCGGATCGGGCCAATCCGACGAGAGCGCCGCCCACCGGATCTCCTCGTACACCTGAAGCCGCTTCAACCCCGTCATCCTCGATCCCAACGCCGGGGGCGCCGGCCTGTCGCCCGCCTCAGTGCACGGAGCGGGGGGCTGATAGGGGATATCGTGAGAACGCCACATGACCGTATACCAGTCGGACCGTCTGTTTTCGCCTTCCCCGCCGTAAACGTCGGCATACAGGGAAAACAGAGGCTCGTCAAACCGTCGCGCCAGCAGGTGGAGGAAGGGGGCCGCCCCGCTATTCATCCCGTCGTTGAACCCCGCCGGCACGCCCCTGGGCGTGAAATATATCGGAAAATACCCGGTATCCTTCATGCCTGGCAGCGAGAATACCCCGTCGTCGGTACCTGTTACGGACTCCAACGCCGCGCCGTGCAGGATGATCCCTCGCAGGAAGACCGCCCAGTAGTTGACGGATTCGGGCCACGAGCCGTCCGGCGGAAACGCGCGTACCGGCGTTCCGATATCCTCTCTGGCGATTCGAAGCACCGCGTCCCCGTCCACCGTTTCGTCCCGAAGGCAAAGAGCCAGCGCCGATGCCACACTATCCGATATCGGCGTTAGATTCGCGATCCGTCCCTTCCAGTAGGCCTGATCGTTCTCCATCGCCCAAAGGTACACGAGCAACCCGTTCTCGACCAGGCGATCCGTGAGCGCCACGCGCGCATCCGGTGCGATGAGGTCACCCAGCCAGTCCATTGCCAATGCACAGTACATCGCCTTCCACATCAGGTCCGCGTCCGCCCCGTATACCCTCGGGTCTCCCCAGAGAACGTGGTCGACAAGCACCCGCACCATTTTTTCCGCAAGCAGGCCGTACCGGTCGTCCCGTTCGATCAGATACACGAGCGCCGAGGCCATCAGCTGGTGGGGGTCCCGCTGAAACAGCGTATCCTCAGGGTGACCCTGCATCAGCAGGTCGTCTCCGGCGAGCAGGGCGTCGATCGAGACCTCGCGGATCTCGGTCCCCTCGAACGTGAGGCTGCGCTCCAGGATGGTACCCCGTTCAAGTATCTCGTCAACGCCGGCTTTCATCGTCTCATAATGGGGTTTCAGGCCCCCTTGTTTCACCTGATTTCGCAGACGGGCGATGTCCTCCGGGCCCAGCAGCACGAGGGGATTGGGCCTCGCACCCATCACGTTACAGGGGCATTCCAGGTGGAAGTCCGGGTTCGACCCCATCGGGGTCAGCCGCAGCCTGTACCGCCCTCTGGGCACTTCGCCAATGGCCACGTCAAACGTCGCCTCGTTCGATTCGGCCAGAACGCTGCCCCTGTCCAGCGCCTCGCCAGCGTCGTTCACCAGCGTCGCCTGCCACTCTGTACCTGCCAGGCCTTCCCCGGCCATCCGGAATCGGCCACGGCCGCGCTGATCGTTGCCCAGTCTCAGCGGGTCCAGGCGGACTCGCCGGGGCGGCATGAACTCGCATTGCGACTCCGCCAGAATGGCGCCGGTCTCCGGATCGGATACCTGCACCGCGAGGCGGTATGGATACAGAAAGCCCCTGAACGCGCCGAACAGATAATCCAGTCCAATCCTCATCTCGCCCTCACCCAGGGACCGGTCCACGAATACCGTCTCGCGTCCGTACGGATCGCAAAGCGCGACGCGTACGTCGAGCGTTTCAGACGGGGCCCCCGACGGGTTCATTTCCAATCTGAGTTCTTTCTTCGTGAGGCCACCGTCGATCAGGCTCAAGTTTTCGATTTTCAGCCGCGGGCTCAGCACCAGGCGGCCCAGCCTGTCGGCCCGAAGCGGGTCCCCCACGGTTGGACACCTCACCGCCCGGCTCATGGTGCTCACTTCCAGCCCCGGCCGGATGCGAGTGAATCCGTTGACCAGGAATCCGTCGGGCAACATCGCGGGCGGAGCCACGTCCGTCCATTCCGTGAACCGCGCGACGTTAACGGGAAGTTGCAGCCCGGGCCGTGGACGTACGCCGAGCATCGCCCAGGGTACCGTCAGGCGCGCCGACCATCCATTCCGGCTCTGCTCAACTTCGAACGTCGGCCCTCCCGCTCCATCAGGCAACCGCAGTGATCCGTCGGAACGACATTCAAACTGGAGCAGACTGTCTGCGCCCCGGGCGATCGCCACGACGATGCGGTCTTCACCGTCGCTGCGCCCTTCGCATTTGACGGAGACCCACAATAGCTCGTCTGTCCAGCGCGCGAAGACACGCGTTCGCCCCCGGGGCCGGTCCAGACGCGGTCTCGCGGGATCCATCATGTTGCGCGTTCCCCGGCGCTTGGCGTACTCGAAGCCGGTCAGCTTGGAACTCTGGCGGCTGTCCCAGATATGCTTCGCAATTTCCATCCGGACAAGCTCGCCCAGCAACGTGGATTCGCGCCCCGCGGGCCAAACGTCTTTCCGGTCCAGTTCAATTTCCACTTCACGGGTCAATCTACGCACCTCACGACGCTGTGAATGTGGTACAACCTGGAATGGGAACAGGGATCATGTCCCCATCCGCTGACCACGTCAATGCGTGGTCATTGAGCTTGTCGAAATGCCCGCGGCGGGATTCACTTCGACCGTTTCGGGCGTGGGCTCATGTTGCAATCTCCAGCGCCATTCCACATCCTTTAGCCGACCCTTCGACAAGCTCAGGGCACCGCATGCTCAGGGAGCGGCTCACGGCACGGCTTTCAGGGTTTCTTTCACTGCTTTTTCAGGTGCGCTGCATCTATTCCGTATTTTGAACTTGCCAACACGCCTGACCATGTTCCCCTCGAGTAGGCGTTGCAATCTTCACGTTACGGGTATTACCAAAGTAAATTCGGTCTCAATCTATCCGAATCCTATTCAATACAAAAGCGAATAGTTGACATAGATTATATTCCTAAAGGGCATAGATTGTAACTGGCCGCCGAAACATGCTGACTCAATGCGTCGTTTACGGTGAGCCACTCGATACGGTCCGTCCAAAGGCCAGCGTTTCGCCTCTCTTCGTCAAGCTCAGGGGCTACATGCTTGAGGTACACAATCCAAGCTGTTGAGACTATGAGGAGTGTCCATATATGATCTTATGTAGAATTCAACGACCTGCTCGCCTGACAAACCCCTTGACGGGAGCACGGGACATTTACTATTTACACCACACGATTCCCCACAATGCAGACAGATTCGGATAACACAGGAGGTCAAATTGCACAGCTCCAGAATCCTGCTATACGCTCTGCTGGCCCTGTTCGCCACAAGCTGCGCAAAAGGAACAGTATGGCTAAAGCCACGGACAAATCTTCGAGACCTCAGAGAAATCGTCGTCATCCCCTTCGAGAGCAACAAACCCGGATTGGGTAACGAGCTTTCGAACAGAACGGTAACTGCATTGCTCCAACTAGGAATTTTCGAGGTCTCCGATTCGGCACAGATCTACACCAAGAAAAGTACCCCATCGCCCAAGGAAATATTCGATATCTCCAAGACAGACGCCGTGATAACAGGCTCTATCCGAAGATACGGCAACTGGTTCACCGGAAAAAACATGAATATCGACGTCAAGTTGGTTAGTAGATCTGGTGGCATCATCTGGACATGCAATTACAAAACCGATTGGGCTTTCAAAGGCCTCGGAACAGAAGGTTCCCTCGCCAGCAAAATCACCAAAGAGGTCGTCAAGAGATTCAAAATTAGTGCAAGAATCCACTGACATACAGACCGGATATCTTGGCAGATCAGCATGGTTTACCCTTCGCTATGAGATATCTTCCTGAGAGATGTAAGCGACCCCACGCGACCAGACCTGCCGGAATAAGGCCCCTCACACACCACGAGGGGCCTTATTTGGTACAGATCGGTATTATTCAGGCGTACCTTGATGTCCACAATAGGCGTATCAAGTTAAGTATATAAGCCCCATCCGAATGTGCTCATTTATTGGATTTTCTGCGATTGCACGGCTTGCAAAGCATTTGGCAATTCTGTTCGTCAGTCTTGCCGCCCTCCGACCAAGGTTTGATGTGGTCGGCCTCCATTTCCGATATCTCAAACGCCTCCCCGCATGACTTGCAGACGCCGTTTTGCATTTCGAACGCCCTCTGCTTCATGGCGTTGGAGAAGGCGCGAATGTTGAGATGCTTTTCCTCACCGGTGAGGAGATACGGGTAGATGCCCGCCTTCCTTGTGACATCGTCGTCCATCATCAGGCGGGCAACGTCGATTTCAAGCGCTTCCGGATCCAGGCTTTCGTCTTTGAGTTGCCTGTAAAGCCCTCCCCAATCCACGCCCTTCATGAACTTGCGATACTTCGGGAAGACCGCTTTAACACGGTTGATGACCGCCTGAAAGTGACTCCACAAGGCGGTTGCGGTCTTGTCAGGCTGATGGGCGGCCATGTAGTCCTCGACTGTCTGGCCCTCGTCCTTGATCCATTGGATGGCTGTTTCGAGGTACTCCTGGCGCTCCGCTCTGCCATTCAGATACCGGCTACCAATCGCATACGCTGGGCAGGCAGCCCCCTTCCGGCTGAAATGCCGCTTTGCGTCGGACACCCACGTTCCGGCATAGACCGCGTTCCGCAACTCCTGGTCAGTCAGCTTCTCCCCTGCAATGTTGATGATCCTGAACCAAGCCAGTTTTTCGCTATCGGTTCCATCGCAGACGTAAACCTGCAATTCGTAATTGAGAATCTTCTCCCGCTCGTCGTCTTGCAGGTTGTGGAAATACCTTCCGTCAAGGGAGTAGTCGCCTTCCACGTACTGCGCCGCAGAGATCGTGCGCTGCTGGCCGTCGATGACCTCATACGTTCCGTCATGGCGCACGGCCCAATACATCACATTGAGTGGAAAGCCTTTATTGATCGTCTCGATCACCGCATCGCGCTGCTTGTCCCTGTAGACGAACTCGCGCTGAAACGACGGTCGGATGTCGAGCTTGCCGCCATAGCCGCGCACCCCGCCTTCGCCGTCGTCATGGTAGTCCTCCACAAGGTCGCGGATCGTGATCTCGTTCAGGTCAATTTTCATTGCGGCGGGACTTTCTTAACCAGAAGGCGCCTATAGGTGCTCGTATATCGGCTTCCCATCCTCATGACCCCCCCTTCTCGGCTATTCAGATAGCTATAGTTTGGAGCATCTGCCACGGTGTATTTTTTCGTTTTCAGGCCGTAGCGGTCGGCGCTTGCCGTTAGCCCGATGATCTCAAACTGCTCTGGATTGTGCTTGTTCAGAAACGTGACCGGCACCCCCATCGCTCCGTCCCAATCCATAGGGATCTCCGCGACCTTGTCCACGTTGATCGCATTGTAATTGTCGTAGGCCGGGTATTCCTCCGGCGAGTAGCGTTTGTAGAGGATCAATTCCTCATGGCGCTTCTTATGGTCTAGATTGGTGAACCAGGCCGCGTTACCCAACCGACCTTTGATAACCCCGTCGACGACTCTGTATGCGCTCCCCTCCTTTGCGGTCGCCACCAGTTCCTTCGCGTAGTCCTCTGGCACGTCGAATAGCATATCTTGGCCTTTCGGGGTGACACCAAGCCACATCTTATTGTCCTTGATTAGAGGGAAAACCTCCTTGTACGTGATGGCGTTTTGACTCCCGATGATCAGGAACTTCTTGCCGTATTGCACCAGTTGGGCGACGTATTCGCGGAACAGCGAAAACGGCGGGTTGGTCACTACGATGTCCGCTTGCTTCAGAAGCTCGATGCATTCCGCACTGCGGAAATCCCCGTCTCCTTCAAACTCACGAATTCCAATATCCCCAACGTCAGGCTCCCTGGCACCCTTCGCGCTCCCCTGGTATTCGAGCCAAATCGCCCGCTCCGAATCGTGACGGCTGAACAGATCGCGTTCCTGGTTCTTGTAGCAGGCGGTAATGAGTCGCTTCAGTCCCAGGCGCTCGAAGTTGTACGAGAAGAAGTGGAAAAAGTTGGAGACACGGGGATCGTCGCAATTGCAGTATACGACCTTGCCTTGGAAGAGTCCGGCGTAGTGGCGCAGCTCGTTCTCGATGTCGGAAAGCTGTGTGTAGAACTCGTCGATCTTTTGCCGCCTGGCTTTTCGCAGGTTTTCATTCAGAGACATAGGTTTGCTACCGGATTTAGGTGCTAAGTGGACACAAAGCGAGAGCAGCGGAGTCCTGACTATAACAGGCGGAAAATGAGAGCGAGAGAGACTCTTGGCTACCTCCATCTCTCCCATACACGTTTGTACCAACTGACTTGCGATTCCGAGATTGGCGGGTACCAGATGATCTCATTCCGAATAATCGAGTAATGGCTTCTACACGGGAACTTGACCCCGATTGAAGGTTCTAAAGTCAGATACTCGCCATCGTAGGTCAGACTACGAGTCGTAGGATCCAGCGTCACGTCGACTAGACGACCACACCCGCATGGACAAAAGTGGGAAAGGACGGCGAACCTCATGCTGACGTAAAGCGTCCCCTCTTCCATTTCGGGTATTTGCGGGATTGTTTCAACAAACACTGGCTTCAGTACCATTGACTCTCGGTTCCTAAAAACATAGTTAGGATGAGAATCACGTTTTCCTGCCTTCCTCCATCTACAAGAGAACACTTTAGACCTCTCTCAATATGAGAGACTGCTCACGAGCACGATAGACTAGGCACTCTTCGCTTTTCTCCTGCCAGAATTGGCCGCGCATCTTTCGCCACGACTGAATCGCCCAACCCGCAGCCATTGAGTAGACGTCGGGCAAGTCAAGGCTGCCGTAGTCGTCCTGTCCCGCCCGGCCAACTTGAGGGATAGCCTCTCTCCAAGAGGACACACCGACATGGGCGGTTACTATCCGCATGGAAACCTTGACTCTCTTGTCAATACGCAATAATGAGAGTCCTGCCACGACGAACGGGATTCTGGCGTTGGCCAGCGCGTCGCATACCATCATCCGGGCGTCCGCATCGTCCACGGCTACGAAGGCGAAAGTGGTTCTATCAACGACGTCTTGGACGTTTTCGGCGAGTACCTTTACATTATGGCCATGTACGTTCTTGTGTATTATGGAGTAGGTCTCTTGGAACCACTCGGTCTTTGGCCTACCGATCCAGACGTTCGGATCGAGTCCACCTGGCATGCGAAGTATGTTTTTGGGCTCTATGCAGTCGTAGTCCCAACCATAAACCTCACGAGGATCCGCCTTGACAACCGAGTCTGCTATCCATGCGCCGACACCGCCAAGTCCGACAATCGCCACACGCTCTTGAGCTACCAGAGCCCTCCACTCGACTGCTTCCGGCAGATGGTCACCAGGCACATCGAATGTATATGGGCGTGGAGCCGCTTCCCCGCTCGATGCGGATCCGCCAAGGAACAGCGCGTATATCTGCTTGACGTAATTGTTTAATGCCTCCCATGCATCCTCATAGTCGCGGCCTGTCAGCTTGATCGATAGACTGAGGCTGGAAGGGGATCTTCCAATTACCCCATCTGTCAACTCCGTGCCAGATCGGTCGTACAATCTGCCGTCGGAAAGACCTCGGATTATGGCCGCGTGCAAAGCGCCTTGCTGCCATTCATGGTTCGCTTCGAGTTGGTCCGAGTCAGATGCAGTCCCTACCCAGATGTGACATTCGCCTGCGACATTCGGTGCGACAAAACATGGTACTCCCAATGCACCTATTTCTAAGTCTCGACGCTCGATTTTCCATTCGCGCCGCTCCGCTTCATAACGAGCCCGTGACTCATGTTCTGACACAGTCTTCCCTACGCGAGATACGAGTCGTCAATCGTGAACGACAGTTCATCAACCACGTCCATTGGGTTATCGGACGGATAGAAAATCCCCTTCGTTCCGTCCTTCGCCGTCCAGTCAATGCCCGGAAGATCACCTATCACGCGTCGATCTGGATCGATTTTGTTCCACTGTTCGACAACTTGTGCAAAGCTAATGGTCGGTTTGTCCCACAGCGCCGACCGAGCATTGATGTAGATGGTCAGTTCCTTTACGATCCCCGTCGGTCCGATGGGTCCATCGCCGTTTCCAGGTTCTTGCACCATGTTGAATTCCTCCTATATCTCTAACTGCGTTTCTGTTTTGCCTTCTAGTGTCCTGCACGTACGGTCAACACACACTGTCCTTCCGGTGTCAGAACCAGATGACCAATTTGTCGAATGGCGTGCGTGATGCTCCCGGCGCGGAAGATCGTGTCCATAACAGATGAATAGGGATCGATTACTTGTGTCAACTCGGTGATGCGCTCACCAATCGCCCGATTCGATGCCAGATCCACCGCAGTCGCCGGAATCGACATGCTCGCCGCTTCCTTGATGTAGTCGTGTTCCTTTTCCGACATATTTCGCTCCCGCCACGTACACTCACATTAATATAACACATTGCATGCAACTGTGCAAATGTGCAGTATTGCGTTGGTACGTGCCCCACAGTGTAGCGTAGACGCGATGCTCGCAGAATGCTGGGGGCTGGGTTCTATCGGGGATCGGCTCGGAGCGGACAACCGTCGTGCAGGGACGACGATCGGGAGTCCCGCAGGGGGCGTCTGCCAACAACGGAGCGTTGAACTCGGGGTGGGGTTTACCTGGAGCGATTCAGTGATTCGTAAACGACATCATGTTTCCCGACAATGAGAAGGCGGCCTATCCCGGCGTCGAGGATTTTTATGGCAACTTGCGGGCTTGTCTGACGAACCTCCTGCCTGGCTCTTCCAATCTGATCGGCAAATGCTGGTGGTTCGCCATTCCATCATTCCCACAGCTTTTTCAGATATTCCTCCGGCGACTCACAGACGATTCCTGACGCAGGTTCGTTCTGAGCCTCGTGAATCATCACATGCCATCGAAGGTCCTGGCACGCACCGATCAACGATTTAATGGACTCTATCAACGTGCTTAGCGCGTCTACCTTCCTGTTGTCAGTTTCGGACCCGGCGCTATTGAGAATCCGGACGAACGTCTTCAGACATTTCTTTAACTTTTCCTCGGATTCTTCCAGATGCTCGACGGACGCGTTTATATCTTCGTAGGGCATCAGGTGCTTTAGTCTATCGGGATTCTCAACCGCCTCATTGTAGATGTTTTTCAGGAACGCGGTATGTCGCTTCGTATCCCTGTTCATCTCACCTACAATTTTGACAAAGGACATGACGGCTTTTTCTCTAATCTCCCCGCTAACCCAAGGAATATCAACGCTTAACATACCCGGATTGAATGCCATCACGGTTGGTGCAAAGGCGATACCTGCCATATTTCCCCCTCAATTTTCATTTGTGCAACTCTCGAAAAAGTACATTAAGGCACCAGGGTTTGTCAAGTCCATTTGCATAAAAACCGGGAGGTATGGGTGGCTGCGATTACGGTCAGGTACCGGAGTAAACATCCCGTTCGCCTACCTCAGCCCACCCCTGTAATCCGGTACAGCGGTTCCAGCCCCCGCGCGATCCGATCCACGTTCTCCGCGCAAGCCTCCCCTCGCCGCCTCGACGTGCCATAGGTCTGTCCGGCGGTATGCGGTGTGGCCACCACGTTCGACAGTTGCAGGAACGGATGGTCGGGAGGCAACGGCTCTTCCGCGAACACATCCAGCCCTGCACCCCGGATGCGCCCGCTCCTCAACGCATCGACCAGCGCGGCCTCATCCGCGATTTCGCCCCTGGCCACGTTGATCAGCACCGCCGAAGGCTTCATCGCCCCCAGCGCCCGCCGGTCGATCAGGTGCCGCGTCTTCGACGTCAGCGGCACGTGCAGCGACACGTAGTCCGCCTGCGCGAGCACGGTTTCAAGTTCCGGCGGCGCCGCAAACACCTCCACGCCCAGGTCGTCCAGCTTTTCCCGCGGGATCTCCACCGCGTCGACGGCCGCAATGCGCATCCCCATCGACTTCGCCCTGGCCGCGAGCGCCTGCCCGCTCGCGCCCAGCCCCACCAGACCCAGCGTCTTTCCCGCCAGTTCCTCGCTCAGTGGAAAGTAAAACGCCTTCGACCGGATATTCCGGACGTGCTGGTCGAAGCGCTTCGCGAAATGGAGCATCAGGAACATCGCGTGCTCCGCCAGCGCCACCGCGCTGAACAGGCCTGGCGTATTGGCAAGCGTGAGGCCGTTCTCGAGGAAATACGCCACGTCCACGTGGTCCACCCCCGTGCCCAGCACCTGCCACAGCTTCACGCGCGCTGAAAGCGCGGCGTCGATCAGGGCCCGGGTGCCCACCGATCCCCCCTGGTCCACCACCACCTCCACGTCCTGAAACTGCGGCGCCATGGGTTTTGCCGGATCGTACAGGCAGACCGTATGCCCCTCGCCGACCGCAGTCCTGAAATCTTCGTACCACGGCTGCAGCATATTCGGTACGTTCAGGTACAAGACTTTCATCTGATATCAACCTCCAGAATGTACACCAGGCCCCCTTCAATCCGCTCGCTCATTGGAACCCGGTTCCGGGCGGGAACCGAATCAATGTCTCTTTCCCCTCCTCACCGCCTTCGAGAAAGAACCCCTTCCCCCTTCCTGACGGAAGGGGGAAGGGGTCGTCGGTGTCTTGTCCCTTAGAAAAAACGGAGATGACGTTCTCGCGTCAATGAGAGTTTTTACGGGAAGGCGTCACCGCACCGCTGGAAATTGTCTGATGGAGTTAAGATTCCATTTGAATCTGTGTATTGGTTGCCGGTCTTGCCATACTCGGTTTATTTCGCTGTAATCCCAAGCTCCCGAAGCAATTCAAAAGCCGCATCAAACGATGTGTCCTGGTGAGTATCCTTTTCCGTTTGGCACGCATCAAAGCGCGATTGCAATTCGCAATCGTCGATTCCACCTGCCTCACCGATAAAAACCAACTGTGTTCCCGGTTTCTCGTCGCCCCACGGCTCACCCATGATCAGACGCGCCCGTTTGCCGGCAACGTGGACGATTCCCTTCCGACCGGGAACATCGGAGAGGTAAACAAACCCTTTGGCGCGGTAAATGGTCGCGGGTAAGTTCTTCACCGCGTCACGCACGGCCCCACGTGACAGAGGTTTGTCAGTCGTATAGCACCACGTATTGAAAACAAGCGTATGGTCGGCATGGTCGTGTTCTTGCGCCTCGCCGTCAGCATGAATGTGAACGTCCAAACCCGATTTTCCCGAAAAGCGCTGGGGGTCGTATGTCCCGACACCGAGTGCCAGATCGAGCGGAATCTTACCATATGTAGCCTGAAGGATACGCGCTCCCGGAACGAGGTCTCTGACAAAGTTCGCCAATTCCTCCCGCTTTTCATCATTGACCAGGTCAAGCTTGTTTAGCACCAGGACATCTGCCATCGTGATCTGGTCTATTGCGAGTCTGCGATGCTCCTCGTTCACCAGGTAAATCTGCTCCGCATCTACCACGGTCAGCACACTGTCCACTCGCGTCCGAGACTGCAATTCGGTAGCCAAAAAGGTCAGTGAAACCGCCACAGGGTCAGATACGCCGCTTGTTTCAACGACGATATACTCCGGCGGGTTTGGGCATTCAATCAGTTGAACCGTTGCCTCAAGCAGGTCGTTGCGAATCGAGCAACAGATACACCCGTTGGAAAGGTTTATGGTGGATTCCCCAGAGACGCCAGAGACTAACGCGGCGTCAATGTTAATCTCTCCAAAATCGTTGACCAATACCGCCACGCGCAACCCGTGGTCGGCGCTGAGAATATGGTTGAGCAGGGAGGTTTTGCCCGCTCCCAAAAAGCCGCTGATAATCGTTACCGGAACAGGTTCTTTCAAGTCTTGAATTTCAGCCATTGATTTCTCTCCTGCCGAATTGAGGATTGGTCAAGTCCACAAGGCGGGGCTGGAATACAGGCAGCTTCATGTTTGAGCGGCAACCGGAACGGAAGGAAAGCGTGCGAAACGATGGCGGTCTAATGTCGCCGGAATCGGCAAAAGAGAACCCGACTGGTGGCACTGGCTGGCCCATTGGATGAATATTTCGTATTGCCAATGCTCGGAAAGCCCGCCGAACCACTGTCCGGTTCCATTGCTCGTTAGCAAACAAACGACGTTGGCCAGATCGCACGGGCCCAGGCATCCACTGATCGTGAGCTGGATTGTACCGTTGAGCTTGAGCCTCTTCCACCGCTCCTTGATCATCTCCTTTGGCAATGACGGGAATCCTCTGTCGCCTCGACCACAACAACATCCTTCACAAAAGATGATCTGTCCCAACGGCCCGGTGCGCCGCATTGTCAGGCTTTCACCCTGCTGAACGGCGAAGCGCAGTCGCCTGGTTCGTGCGTTGAAGTTTACCTGATTCATTGACTCCTCCTGCATCGACTGCCAACTCTGGCCGCCGACTGGATCTCGAAGATGATCAACCTGCCATCTCGCTGTCCAACCGCAGGCTTGCCCCTGCGCGCCGTACTTTCGAGGTTTCCGTCCCGCGGGCCCTTTTCCGATGCAATCCCAAAAAAGGAGCATGCGCCCGGCTGGATAACGCGAAGGTTCATGCTTGTTCCCCTCTGGATTTACGCCGGTACGTGCGCAGCTTCACATAGGCGGGACGGATGATGAAACCCGTTATTGCCAGTGCCAGGACGGCGATGCTCAGCGCGTCCACGTAGATCCACTCACCCTCGGGGCCGAAGAGGGCTTTGCCGGTGTGCAGGTCCAGAACCAACTTGCTGAAGCTGACGACCTCGGGAAGGGGGACTTCCACCATGGTTGCGTTCACGGCCGTCAGTTCCGTCCAGGTCGCGCCCAGGTCCTCGGTGACGAAGAGGCCGTTGCTGCCCTGTATGTGGACGATGCGACCATCTTCTGCAAAGGTTGCCGCCCCTCTGAAGTTGGAAATGCGCTTCCACTGCTCCTCCTCGAAGAGCCAGGTGCTTTCCCGCGTGCCGACCAGGATGCGCTCTCCCTGTTGGTCGATGTTGAAGATGTCCAGGCCCTCCAACTGCGGAACGCTGCGGGTTTCGCTCCCACTCAGGTGAAGCAACCCTTTTCGCGTCCCGATGTACACCTCCTCATTGCCGGCAAGCAGGGCGCACTTGATCTGTCCCAGGCGACTGGCGGTGGTCTGGTAGCCGGGAAACCACCGGCTGGGCACTCCGACGCTGCTCAGGCCCCAGCCACTGAGGTGCTCCAGCAGGATCGCGGTCACGCACACGAGCACCGTGAAGACCAGTGCGAAGATGGAGGTCCAGGCATGCCAGCGGCGAACCCCTTTCTTGTAGCGTCCCTTCACCTGTCGGCGGCCCGGGGCCGTGCTCTCGTTCATCGCTTTTGTCTCCTCACGGGACGCATTCACAGGCTATAGCCGAATGACAGCAGAAAGTTTCTGGGCGTTCCGGGCATGATCCGGTCGCGACGCCATGCGTTCTGGTAGTACCCCACGTCGGTGAGGTTTTTGACGCTCAGATCCACTCTCAGGGTCTGCAGCCGGTAGGTGAGGGTGGCATCGACCCGCACGTAGTCGTCAAGGAGGAAGTCATTGTCCAGATTGCCCTGGCGCTCTCCGGTATAGATCACGCCCAGTCCCACGGCCAGGCCAGTCGTATGGCGGTAGTTGCACCACAGACTGGCGCTGTGTTCGGGCGTATTGTCGAGATGGTTGTCCTCCCACGCGGGGCGGTCAGCATCCCTTTCGACGCGCGCGTCCGCATACGCATAGCTGGCGATAGCACGCAGTTGGGGGATCGGCTGCGCGGTCAGGTCGAGATCGAAACCCCGGCTGCGCTGGCGCCCGATCTGAACGCGGTAAATGCGGTAGCGGGGATTGGTTTCGACTACATTGGTGCGTGCCAGATCGTACAGCGCCAGCGTCGCGCTCAGGCGGTTGCCGGCATCGGTCCACCGCCCTCCCACCTCAAATTGCGCCGCCGACTCGGGGTCGACCGGTACGACCATATCGGGAGTTATCGGTGTGGCGTCGCCCTCCGGTTCATCGAAGATCTTCTCGCCCGACTTCGGTCTGAAAGAGCGGCTGTAGCTGGAGTAGAGGGAGAGACCACCACCGGGCTTGTAGACGACGCCCAGGCGCGGGCTCAGACTGCCGTCACTGCGGTCGTGGGTTCTGTAGGAACCGCGCTGGTTCGTACGTTCGTCGAAATCGACCCCGTCATAGCGCAAGCCCCCCAGCAGAACCCATTGGTCGCCGAGTTCCACCAGGTCTTGCAGATACATACCCCAACTGGTCTCTTCGCGCTCGCGGTTGCGGAAGAGGGCGAAATCCTGGGGAATGGTCAGCCCGTAATACGGCTCCGGATCGTAGATGTCGATCTTCAGCGCGTCGGCATTCGCCGCTTCCGGCGTACCTTCTCGATGGACACGATCGCCGAGCACTTCACGCTCTTTGTAGAAGGAGAGTGCCACGCCTAATAGCAGCGTATGCCGAAGAGCACCCCCCGCCTGCTTGTAGCTCAGGTCGTGACGCATCGTGGTCTCGCGATAGAAGATCTCGTTGTCGTAAATGGCGCGATTGAGCAGGTTGCTGTCGCTGTCCGGATGTCCTGCGCCGCCTGGCAGGCCAACGACACCGCCCCGCATGGCTTCAACCGACATCTGCTCGCGATCCCATGTGGTCTTGTAGTGGCTGAGGGCCGACGTGTGCGTCAGGCTGCGAGTCCAGTTCCGGGTGGCGCGCAGGGTGACCGCGCCGTTTCTCATGGTTTCCTTGTTGTAGAGCGGGTCTCCGTAGAAGCGATCGATGGGTACCGACGCAGGCTGATCCAGGATCGCGACGATGCCGGCATCGGCCGTTCTCTCGTCGCGCAACAACTCCAGATTCAGTTCCAGCGCTGTCGATTGAGACCAGCCCCAGTAGACGGAAGGGTTGACGTACCAGCGATCCTGCTCAACGAAATCGCGAAAACTCTCCGCCGTCAATCGGGAGCCGTACAGCCTGTAAAGCACTCTTCCCTCGCTGTCGAGCGGACCGGACGCCGAAAACCGGGGGCTGATGTGGCCATAGCTGCCCGCGCTCAGGTGCAACTGGCGCGTGGAGGTTGTAGACGGTTGGGGCGTAATGGTGTTGATAATCCCCCCCGGCTCGATCGCGCCGTAGAGGATGGAGGCCGGGCCCTTGAGCACCTCCACCCGTTCGAGATTGCCCGGCTCAGCGGCAAACCGATTGTAGTACGGCACTCCATTGTGGTAGTAGTTACGCCTGGGATCCAGCCGGAAGCCGCGAATGACGAAATCTTCGGAGACTGCCGAATTCGTACCGCGACTGAAAACGCCGCTCACATTCTTCAGGCCGTCCCAAAGGGTGGTGGCCAGCTGATCTTCGAGTACCTGTCTTTTGATCGTCAAAACGGATTGCGGTGTGTCTTCCAACGGAATGGGAACCCCAAGAGCCGTGCCGCTGTGGGTGAAGGAATAGCCCGTATCAGGGTCGGCGGAGACGACCAACTCAGGCAGGGCATACACCCTTGTTTCCTGCGAGGAATAGCCCGTGTCAGGGTTGGCGGAGACGACCGCGGCAGTCTCGACCGCTTCTTGCTCGGCCCAGGCAGGACTGCACAGGGGGCTGAGGATCACGGCCGCGGAAAAGGGAATGGCTCGAACTCTTGAGGCGCCCAGCAACAACCAGAACTTCCGTAACGCTTGCATTTCTCCTCCTGTAGTGTGCGCAAATGCGCATGGAAAATAATAATGATTACTCATTATCAATAAGGAATGTTATTCTCTATCACATCCGCGCCGTTCCTTCACGATCGAGGGCGCAGGATCACAATGAAAAGCGGTTGTTCATTTCCAGGCCAGCCTGCCGTTCAATCTCGCAGGCCGCTCGTTGCGCCCTTGTACCATAGGCGCTTTCAAACGTGTTTCACTTCCCCGCGCTGCAATCGCGGCATTGTCCGTAAAGCGTGATCTCGTGCTCTTCGAGCTCGAAGCCCGGCGGCGCCAGCTTCGCGATTCCCTCCGGGCACCCGTGGATGTCGAACGCTTCGTCGCACTCACGACAGAGGAAGTGGTGATGGTGGCCCCGGTCGGTCGGCTCGTAGCGCACATCATTGACGCCCAATTCCACGGCGCGCACCTCACCTGCGTCTTGCAGGCTCCTGAGTTGCCGATAAACCGTCGCAATGCCCAGCGTCGGCACTAAGGGGCACGCCAGGTCCAGGATTCCCAGGGGGCGCAGTGGACCGGGGGCGTCGCGAATGACCCTCGCGATGGCGCTGCGTTGGCTGGTGAGTCTGTTGCTCATGGGTATGCCTCCTTTGGCAGCTGGATGCCGGATCGGTATAACGGACTTCAATCGGCTGGCCTTCAGAACGCCCTTTTTCTTGTGGCGAATTGCGATTGTTGGCTGAGCGCTTGAATCAGCGTTCCCAGATTGTGCTCGAACATCTTCTCGTAGCTGGTCGCCGGGCCGCCACGTTCCGAGAGCGCGTCGGAGAACAGCCGGCCAGCGATCTGAATTCCGGTTTCGCGCGCGATCTGCTGAACCAGGGATGGGCTGGTTATGTTCTCAACGAACAGGGCGCCGGCGCCGACCGCTTTCAGGTGATCGATCAGCCTGGCGAGGTCCCGTGCCGACGGCTCGGCGTCGGTGTCGATTCCGACCGGGGCCAGGAACGTGAGCCCATAAGCAGCCTCCAGATACCCAAAGGCGTCGTGCGCGGTCACGACGGTTCGCCGGTCGGCGGGCAGTTCTCTGAGTTGGTCGAGCGCGCGGTTGTGTAATGCCTTGAGTCTGGCGGTGTAGGCGCGGGCGTTGGCCTTGTATGCTTCCGCGTTCTTCGGATCGGTTTCCGACATGCTGTCCGCAATATTGGCGACATACTTCATGCCGTTCGTGAGCGAGTTCCAGGCATGCGGGTCGATTTCACCGTCAACCTTCAAAGGCGTTAACCCTTCCGTTGCGACGAACACCTTGCCCTTGCTGCCGGATGTCTCGATCAGGGTTTGCGACCAGGTCTCGAATCCCAGACCGTTGACGAAGATCACCTCAGCGTTTGTCACTGCTTTGGCGTCGGCCGCATTGGGGGTGTAAACGTGAGCATCCGCGTCCGGGCCGACAATGGTTGTCACATCGGCCAAATCGCCGGTGACCTGTCGCACCATGTCACAGAGGATGGAGAAGCTGGCGACAACCTTTATCTTGTCCTTGGCGGCCGCTGGGATTGAGGCCAATGCCAGGACCGCTATCAGCAGTGCGCGAAAGAGTCTTTTCATGGGTTTCTTTGCCCTACATTACGTTTTGGTTGATGGTAAGGGGTTAGCGGCGGTACGGGTTAAGGCGTGCGCCGACATGAAATCCTTGCGGTGCGAAGATCAGGCTGAAAAAGAAAAAGACCGCCGCAACCAGCACGATTGCCGGACCTGAAGGCACGTCCGGCAGATAGAACGAAACGATCAGCCCGACCCAGCAGCTCAGCAGCGCGAACAGGAAGGTCACGATCAGATAGCTGGTGATTGTCGAGACCCAATAACGTGCCGCTGTCGCTGGCAGGATCATCAACCCGACCGCCATCAGCGTGCCGAGGGCCCTGAAGGCGCCCAACAGATTGAGCACGACCAGAAACATGAACCAGTGAGTCACGAGGACAGGGCGCCTGGACTGGCTCTCATGGAAGACTGGATCGATTGTATTGATGATCAGCGGCCTGAGGATCAGCGCAAAGCTCACCAGAGTGATTGTAGCCGTCGTCCCGATCAGAATGAGGGTTTCGTCGTCAATTCCAAGGATCGAACCGAACAGGAAACTCTTCAGCGGCACCGCCGAGCCTGCGGCGGACAGGATGAAGATGCCAAGAGCAAGGGCCACGAGATAGAGCGACGCCAGACTCGCATCCTCGCGGATGATTGTCATACGGGCGAGCAGGCCGGTCAGCGCGGCGATGGTGATACCGGCGGCCAACCCGCCGATGATCATGGATCCCACCGACAGACCGGCAATCACGAAAGCGATGACGATTCCCGGTACAATGGCGTGAGCCATCGCCTCGCCGGCGAGCGACAGACGCCTGAGCACCAGGAATGCTCCGACCGGGGCGACGGAGATACTCAACACCGTCGTCGCGGTCAGTGCTCGGACCATGAACGCGTAGTGGAGCCACTCAAGCATCGTCTGCTTTCGATTGCGAGTACATGTCTCCGATCCAGGCGGCCTGACTTTGCGAAAGGTACCGGTGATCGACCAGATTGTCGGGCGTGAGTGTTGTCTTCGGGGCACCGAAGAGCGCGCGGCCACCTCCCAGGAGAAGCGCTGAGGTGCAATGCTGCAGAACGGCGGAAAGGTCGTGCAGAACCAGGATGATTGTACGTCCTTCCGCGGCCCAGTCATCGATCAGCGTCAGCAGAGCCGCTTCCGTTGTCTGGTCGACGGCCGTGAACGGCTCATCCAGCAGGATCAGCGACGCATCCTGAACCATAGTCCGGGCAAACAGCGCCCGCTGCAGCTGACCCGCGGACAGTTTGTGCAAGGGCAAGTCGGCGATCTCGGCGGTGCCCGTGCGCTCGAGCGCACGCCTGACTCGAGCCCTGCACGCAGTATCGATTCGACCGAGAAACCCCAGGTTGGGCCAAGAGCCCATTTCCGCCACGTCGCGGACCCGGATGGGAAAGCGGCTGTCGAATTCGGTCTGCTGGCCCAGATAGGCAATTGTCCGAGGCCGCCCGGCGGGAAAGCTGAGCGCGCCAGCAAGCGGCGGCAAGGTGCCCAACAGTGTTTTGATCAGGGTCGTTTTTCCCGATCCGTTGTGACCGACAACGCCGAGTACGTCGCCGAGCGCAAGGTTGAACGCGACGTCTTCAGCTACGGTCTCGGTCCCATAGCCGAGCGAGAGTCCGGTTGCTGAAAGGTGCATTGGGTTCGCCATTGGCCTCTGTCGGACCTCGCAAAGCGATGGGTTTCAATATGCCTGGAAGGCCTTCTGGCTCAAGGTTATCGGGTCCAATATGCTCGCCTCCCCAGGGTGATCCTCAGTGGCGTTCGATGAGTACGCCCGACCGCCTGGAGTTGCCGCGAATTGACGGCGAATCAAGGGAGAGCAACAATCCTTTATATGATAATGATAACTCATTATCATATTTGAGCACGTCGGAACATAAGGGATATGATCCGGGAAGTCAAGTGGTAAAATCGATTTCAATTCAGATAGGGGCTGAATATTTCCATAGAGCGCCTACCCGAGAAGCAATACACCACAAAGGGCTGCATGACGATATCCTGTAACCCGTTGTATTCAGTGCGCCGTGAAAAGGCGCGGATCTTCGACGGGTGAGATTCACTCCCGACAAGTGTTGCTACAGCGGGTAGCGACCGGAGCAGGGACGCGGGTCCGGTCATCCATTCGTTGATGTCGCAATGCCATGTCGTTCTTCTGTAGACCGGTGTTATCATCTCCCGTCTCGCGTCTACCCGCCCTTCGGGAATCTGGGGAGATGTGGATCTTGAATTTGATGCTGACTCTTGTCTTTGCTTCAAGCTGAAGGCTGATTGCTGACAGCCAACAGCTGATTGCTGCCCTTTAATAATTGTGAAACCCGTGCCCCTGACCGGGAAACCAGATCAGGTCCACGACTTGTGCGATGCCGATGCCAACGCAATATCCGATCACCGTACCGTAGAAAAACGGCTTGGCTTTCTCGTACAGCCTTGGGCCGCCGTAATGCACGATCAGCAGCTTGGCCGCCCACACGAGCATAATGCTCAACACATAATACCTGGGGCCCGTCGTATACTGGAACGCCAGACCCAACGGGTGCAGCGGCCACCACGGGAACCACGTCCGCAGCAGCGCGAGCAGGCCCGCCTCGGCCGCGCCGAACAGCCAGACCCCCAGCTTTTGCGGGTCGAATACGGTCCTGTCCGTTTCGCCGATAGACGTTGCCAGACCGTTGAAAATACCGTGGGGGCCTTCCCACAGCGTCCAGGACCGCAGGAACAGCGCGGACTCCGTATAGCAGTAATAGACGATGAAACCCACGCAAACCAGGAAGCTGACCACGAATCCAACAAAAACCGTCCCGCCGATCCATCCCCGGCGGGCTTTCAGATGGTCCATCGCCTTCAGGTGGTGCGGCAGCATCTGAATCGTCTGCAGCCTTCCCCCTCCGAAAAAGACGCTGCTGTTCAGAAGCCCCAATCCGACCAGGTTGCGCGTGTCCATCGTCGCCGTGCCGGTGATGGACTTGAGCCACCAGCCGCCCTTGCCGCCCACGGGCACGAGATATCCGAACCCGGTCGCCGCCATGTATTTCGCAACCGTGAAATACGCGATGAACATCAGCGTCATCTGGCCCAGGGCAAGGCTGAACGAGAGGCCCACGGCCATGAAGAAACCGCAGACGAAGGTCGCGCAAACCGCCAGACCCGCCACCGCGGTCCGATAGGACACCGGCCCCTCGCCCTCGCCGCCCCCTTCCCACGCCTTCTTCCACACGTAGACGAGGTGACGCCTGGCCATCCACAGCGACCACACCACCAGGACCGTCATTGCGCCGTGGCTTTCCAGGTTGACGATTTCATTGCCCGTGGAGGGCTGCCCCGCCATGCCCACCGTGAATCCGGTCCGGTTCATCACGCCCACCTTCACCACCGCCAGCAGGCCCATGAACCAGAAACTGAACAGCAGATCGAGGCGGCACAGATAGCCCAGACCGATCACGAGCGGCAGAATCCGATAGTAGACCCTCGGAAAATTCTGGGCCACCACCATCCACTTGGTATTCACCGAATCGAACAGCGTGACGCGCGGCACCTGCGGGTACCAGAACGTGATGATATTCCAGCAGATGATCCCGGCGGTCCAGGCAAAGCCCAGCCAGAACACCGGAGACCGAAAGAGCGCGGGAATGCAGCGACCGCGCCCGATCCCTTCGGTCAGGTCCGTGGGAAAACTGACCAGCGGATAGGTCAGCCGCTCGGCGTCGGTCCACTGGCGATGAAAGATCGTCGTTACGAAAAAAGCCACGCCCACCATGGCGAGGCTTCCGGCCAGCCACCAGCCCACCGGCGCGAGCCACCCGGCCCACGGAACGGACTCCCCCTTGCGCAACCCGAAATAGAACCGGTCCACAATTTCCGGTACGGGCTCGGGGAACGCCCAGTGCGGCAATTCGTCAAGGAACAGTTCCGCCCAGCGATTCTCGGGGGTCGCGAAGAAGTGCGGCGCGGGCAACGCCCCCGTCATATACCCCGTCCACCCCACCCCGGGCATCATCCCCGCGATCCACGTCATGGCGAAGATGACCATCATCTCCGTGCGGGAAAGCACGCTGCGGGGCGCAACCCGGGCGATCACCATATTGATGATCACCCAGATTGTAAACACAAGAATCAGCGACACGGGGAAGTTCGACTTGACCAACGACCCCACGTGCAGCACCATCGACCCGGCAATCCCGTAATAGGCCGACGCGGCCGCCGTCAACAGACCCAGAACCACGGACCGCGCGGTGATGCCGCCCCGAGCGGACCCGGGGTCTTCCGAACGGTTCCGGTGATCCGTTGAACGCGCCTGGGCCATTGCCCCGGTCCCCCTTGACTGAACGGGTGTTTCGTCGATGGCCCGGTCATCCCCGCTGGCACGACGCCGCACCTGCGGCTGATCTGAATTCGGGCGCTCTATCCTCCCGGGACAAACCGCCTGAGATAGTCCACCGCTTTCGGAACCGCCTTCTCCTCCGCCTCCACGGCCTGCCCTTCATAGACCACTGAAACCCAGCCGTTGAAATCCACGCCCCTGAGGATCTCGAAAATGCGCGGGTAGTCCAGCCAGGCCTCCTCGCCGGTCTGAATCCTGTAAATCTTCGCGCGCACGTGCACGGCCAGCGGCGCCGTCTCGGCGATGCTGCCGTAAAAGTCAAGCGCGGGGTCCTCCCTGCCGTTCGCGCCGCTGGCGCCAGGCGACCCGACGTACTGACCTGTGTCCAGTATATGCGAAAGATACGGGTTGTCCACGGTCTCGATAATGCGACGCACGTCCTTTCCGGTGCGGGTGACGCACCCGTGGTTGTGGTTGTGCAGACCCAGCACGACACCCTTCTCTTCTCCGTAGGACGCGACCTCTTTCATGCATGGCATCATCCGCCCCCACACCTCCTCTTCGGTCGCGCCGCCGCGCACCCACGCCGCGAAAATCCGCACCATGGGTATCCCCATAAAGGCCGCCACGTCCACCCATTCTTTCACCTCTGCAACCACAGCGGGAAGTTCCGGCTCCGGTCTGCCGAAGTCGTTGCTCACGCCTATATAGGAGATCGCCAGCCCGCGCTTCAGACATCGCATGCGGATGTCCCGCAGGTAACCCGGCTCCGTGGATGAAAACGCCCGTGTATGGACGTCGATCCCGTCCAGCCTCAGTTCGTACGCCCGGTCGATAAACCCCTCAAGGTCCATCGTTCCGGCCGCGAAAAGGTCCTTGTAGCTCAGCGACATACAGCCCAGTTTCATCATCCTGTCGTTCTCCCCAGAAAAGAACCGGCAACCGCCCGACAGGGGCCGTTCCCGACTCACAGCCGCCCGAGGACCTCCAGCAGTCTGTCGACGTCCGCGCTGCCGTTGTACAAATGCGTGGATACCCGCAGCCGCCCGTATTCGCCCCAGCACAGCACCCCGTGCGACGCCAGCTGCATCTCCAACTCCTTGGCGTCGTCGACGGCAAAGCAGGTGTTGCCGGACCTCGCATTGCGTTCCTTCGGGCTGATCACCGGAAGGCCGAGCCGCTCGAGCCCGGCGCTGACCCGCTCCGACATGTCCCGCGCATGGTTATCGATCCGATCGATGCCTACCGCCATCAACACCTCCAGCGCCTTGTCCAGGTGCATCACAACCATCATGGCCGGATTTCCGGGCTCCATCCGATCGGGCATCGGTTTTTCATCCACTTCGGGATGGCGCTCGGCGCGCTGGGCGGGCCACACCGCCAGGTTCCTCCAGCCGTAGCACGTTGTGCCTGTCTGATCCTCGGCCCGCTCGCTCAGATAACACGGCGCCACGCCATGCGTCGCCAGCATCCACTTGTAGCTGCTGCTCACGGTCATATCCGTTATTTCGGCGTTTACCCGAACCACGCCGGACGCGTGCGTCACGTCCGCGGCAAGCAGCACGCCTCTGCCTCGCGTCCCTTCCGATAGCCGCTCAAGATCCAGATTCTGCCCGGTATAAAAACTCACCTGGCTCACGGCCAGCACGCGGGTACGCGAATCCGTGGCCGCCAGCAGGTCCGACTCGTGGACGAACCAGTCGCGATGCGGGACCATCCGCACCTCCACACCCAGTTCATCCAGCTGCTTCCACGCGTACGCAACCGACGGAAACTCCAGGTTCGTCGTCACCACGTTGTCCCCCTCCCGCCAGTCCAGCCCCCGTGCCAGCCAGTTGATCCCCTCGGCCGCGGACGGCATGAACGCGATCCGCTCCGGCCGCACGCGCCACAGTTCGCCCAGGCGGCCCCGGCACCGGTCCCCGATGTCATAGATCTCGCCCCGCCCGTCGTATCCTCCACCTTTCAGGCGGGCGAATTCGGTATAGACCGACTCCTGCGCCTTCAGCCACGGGCTTTCCCCTCCCGTGCAGAGATGGGTAATCCCGTCCAGCCCCACGAATTCGTCCGGTGAAATCAACGGCGTTATCTTCATAGTCCCTCGTTCCGGTATCGGCGCGGCGCGCCCCTCATACGTGAAAAATGTACAGCCCTCGATCCACTTCGTGCAGCGCCACCCGCGCCCCGTCTCGGCGGTGGCTCTCCGCTACCGCAAAACACGCTTCCGTAATGTGGTGCGTGACCTCCACGTTGCCCAGCGAAGGCTCGCCTGACTCGTGGGCGGCCACCAGGTCCTCCAGGCAATCGACCACGGCGCTTCGCGGTTCCACCTCCGGAAACGCGGCGGCTTCCACGGACGGGCGACGGCGCTGCGCGGGCTCGACCTTGCGCAATTCCCAGCCCACCCCGTTGTTCCTCGAACGGATCGCTCCGTCGCTGCCCACGACCTCGAATTCCCAGTGGCCCGCCGGGATGGTCCAGGCCTCAACCCCGTCTTCGAATTCCAGGTGGTACCTTGAAACCGGATCGTCGTCCAGGCGGTTGTTCTCTATTGCCAGTTCCCCGGGAAGAAGCTCTCCCCGCACCCGCGCGATCTTCGGATCGCCAAGCAGATAGGAAAGCGTGTCCATCGAATGAACATGCCCGTGCAGAAGATTCGAACGGGCAAAGTGCAGGGCCACGTTGACCTTGCCGATTTCACCCTGTGCGATCAGCGCTCTGGCCGCCTGGTAACGATTGTCGAACCGCCGCAGGACGCCCGTATTGAATACCGTCCCGTGTTCCCTGCAGGCGTCCCGGACCGCGTCTGCTTCCTCCATGGAGCACGCCATCGCCTTCTCGAGGTAGAGCATCGGCACTCCGGCCCGGGCTACCGCCACCCCCATCTCGGCGTGCAGGATCCCCTTCGTGCAAACCGCCACGATGTCCGGCGCTTCCTTCTCGATCATTTCCAGATAGTCTTCGTATAACGCCTCCACGCCCCACTTCTCGCCGAATGCCCGCCGCTTCTCTTCCAAAAGGTCCGAACCCGCCGCCAGTTCCAGGCGGTCGCTCGCCACGCACGAAGCGGCGACCGAATATGGCAACGTGATGGACGGATAGCCCACGACTTCCTCGTCGATGGTACTGCCCATGCGTCCCAGTCCGACAATTGCAACCCGATAGGTCTTCATACACAGTTCCTTTTCTTCGAAGAGCGGACACCGCCATGGGTCCGGTAGAAGTGCATTTTAACACCCGGAAACAGACGCGTCAAGCCCTAAAACGAAGTTTTCCACAGATCCCGCGGGGCTTGCGCCCACACCACGCATGGGTTATTTTGGGCCGGCTATTCCCCTGTGGCAATTCCTTTGACGACCTCCCGGACGCCTGCCATGCAAGAAGGCCGCATCGTTGATTCGTTCATTGTCGAGGGAACGGAGACCCGTTTCCGGTACCCGCGCTGGCGGGACCTGGACGCCTTCATCGCAATGCACGGGACGCTCACGCGCGAAAAAGTCATGTGCAGGCGTCTTGAACTCGACGCGGCGTCCGGGGGCCGGGAACTCTCGCAGGCCCTGGTGGGCATAAAACAGAAGCGGTCGAGTTACCTCCTGGTCGAACAGGACGGCGTTCTTCTGGGCGAGGGATTCACGCAGAAGAGCGGCCACGATTACTGCACGATCGGGCTGGCGCTGATTGCCCGCGCCCGGGGCCTTGGCATCGGTACCCGCCTGATGCAAGTCCTGGAAGACGAATCCCGCAGGCTCGGCGCACGCCGGCTGTACCTCACCGTCTGGTCCGCCAATGTCTCCGCGGGCCACGTCTACCGCAAAGTCGGCTACATCGAATCCGGCCGCCGCCCGGACTGGGTATTGATGGACTCCGGCGAGACCTGCGACCTCATCGATATGGTGAAGATACTGGAATAGAAGCCAAAAGCGGGTCGAAGGGAGACGTAAGACGGGAGATGATATGTGTGCTCTATGGTCTTTCGTGTCGTTACGATAACGGTAAATTGGCAGGCACGGTTTATGCAGAAACACTGCTGTAAATGTCTTCATCTACCGTCTACCCTCTTACGTCTCACCGGTTTTATTGCCTCGTATGTCTTCATCTCTTGCCGGAGGCAAAAAGGAAGAACCAAACGGGCAATGACGTCATCTACCGTCTACCGTCTTGCGTCTACCCGGTTTTATTGCCTGCCCCGTGTGGTTTCATTTCCCCTTGCCGGAGACACAAAGGGAACCCGGAAACACCCGAAAGGCGGGCAACCATAAGAGGCGGGTAGACGGGAGAGGATATGAGTGCCTGAAGAACGCTCAGGTGTTTTTTGGTTAGAACACAAGTGGATCGTTGTGACGGGGATTCCCGCTCTTGACGTCTCCCCTGAAAGTCCAACGATCAAAAACCGAGACCACTCCACAGGGAGGAGACGTCCATGGCAAACGGAATTCGCAGTATCGTCGTTCTGACGCTCGTAATGGGTATCGTGTACGGCTGCGGCGGCGAACGTATAACGATGTCGTCCGGGTCCGGCGAACAGAATCCGCCGGTCCTGAGTAAGGTCGCCGTCGGTGACGGGACCCGGGCAATTGTGGTGGGGACCGTGATGCGGGAAGACACGCCCGTAAACGGCGCGACGGTCGAATTCTCGCGCGCTGTCTCAGGCCGGGCCCCGAACTTTCAATGGTCGGGGGTGACCGATAGCGGAGGTCAGGTGAGGATTGAAATCGCCGGTTCCGCGACGGGTTACTATCGGGCGCGCGCGTTCCTGAATGGGACGAGGATCGGCCGCTGGTCAAGTATCCCGATCAACGGTGGTTACCGTTCCGTAATTGATCTGCCCATCAGGGGGAAGGCACAGGTCACCGGAAAGTACCAGCTCACGGGTCTTGGCGGAACGGCTGAACAGGCGACCGCGATAATTGGCGAGTCGAACGCAAGCGGCCTGACCGGAAAGGCGGTGTTCACCCGGACCGGCGACAATATCACTTTCGTCGTCGAACTCAACAACGCGTCCGCGGGCCAACACGCGGTGCACATCCACGAGAAAGGCGATTGCAGCGCGCCGGACGGGACGTCGGCAGGCGGGCATTGGAATCCCACAGGCGTAGCCCACGGAAAATGGGGAGAAGGCGAGTTTCATCTTGGTGACATCGGCAATCTGACCGCCAGCGAGCAAGGCGCCGGCAGACTCCAGCTGACGACCAATCTCTGGGAGATGAACACAGGTTCGGATATCGACGTTGTCGGAAAGGCGATCGTCGTCCACGCAGGGCCGGATGACTTCGTCTCGCAACCTTCGGGAAACGCGGGAGCAAGAATTGGCTGCGGCGTGATAAAGTTGGGACCGTAGCGGTGGTGTCCTGCATCGCAAGCGAGTTCAACTTCAATCGTACGGGCGATGACCGAGAACGCAGCGCTACGCGGCCATCCGGGCGTCGGACCCGACGCGGAAGGCATCGCGCTGGTATGCGAGGAAGGCTTCAGCGCCCGGTACGACGATGACCGGTATAGCGGTGTGATCAGCCGTGAGACGCATCCACTCTTCGGACAGTCAATCGCCGGAAGAATCGTCGTGTTCCGCACGTCCAAGGGCGGCGTGGCCACATCGTGGATGATGCTGGACATGGTGGAGCGGGGGACCTGCCCGGCGGGGTTCATCTTCGGTCGCACGAATCCCGTGATGGTCCAGGGCGCGGTGCTGGCCAACGTGGCGCTGATGCACGAACTCCAACCCGACCCGCTCGCGACCATCCGCACCGGTGACACCGTCCGCATGCGCCCCGCTGAAGGGGTGGTGGAGGTGGTGAGGGAGCGGTCAATCGGCTAAGGACGACGCCTCTTTGACCGTTTCTTCGTCAAGTCTTTTTCGAGTTCTCTGGTCTCGTCGGCCGACATAATCTCGATCTTGCCATCCTTAATTCAGGTCCAACGTAACCGCATATATTTCTATCGTACCGATGGATTTGTCCGCAATTGCTCTACGAGGCGGTCTATAAATAAATACAGATTCCCGCGCAGAGGTGATGGCTTGCATCGGCACACCGCTGTGGTCCCTGAATGGCTCAAGGCTTGTAATCGTAACGTCATCCAGATCGAACACATCAAACGGACCGGACGGATTTATCATATAGACGACCCATTCGTTCATTATAGTACCCGGGTTATTGAAGGAGACGAACAGATATCGATCCTCAACCAATGTCATAGATCCTACACTGGTAATATCCAATTGCCTCAAATCGTCAACAGTTCCACTCCCGATATCGTGGAAGCGATCGGGCAACGCAACAAATCCCGCAGGGCGCCGGCCAAATTTCGCGGTAATCTCGCCTGTAATCGCATCGATCTCTTTGACCATGTAGTCATTCGGGCCGAGATAATAAAACACCTGCATCGAAGCGTTATAGCTCAAATGCGCCATTCCTCTCATCCGAAACGACACAAAACTCTGATTTTGATTGGAAAGCGGTGTACTGCCTAAAACTCCCAACGTCGCCGGGTCCCGGCGCTGTAATTCCAAGAAAAGACTTGAGTTTACCCGTAGAATGAACATCTCTCCCTCAGGACCGGCGTGAATCTTCGATACTCCGATAGCTTCGGTCCGATCCAGATATCGGCCCGTGCGATCATACCGGAGGACCTGTCCTCGAGCCGGATCAACGAGATAGACCCTTCGCTCAGGATCTATTGTCATCTGGTGAGCCGACAAGTGCTCCCCGGGACCTCTGCCTGTGCGCCCGAATGAGCGAATGTAACTATTGTTCCGGTAGTTGATTTCGTGCGCCTGATGGTTATCCCAATCCGTAACCATCAACGTGCCCTCCGGTGAAATGCCCATCCACCCGACATACCCGATCTCAGGCTTGTCCTCATTGAACACAAGCTCGATGGTTTCTTGCAGTTCAAGCGCTACTTTCCCTGCATATCGCAGCGGCCTTTCGGGAATGCGCTCATCATCCGGTACCCCTTCCAATACGCGATCCCCTCCGCAACCGGAAATTGTACCCACTGTGAGCGCCCCGGCGATCAGAAAGACGCGCATTGGATATGATGAGCTCGATTTAGCGTACGCACGAACCAGACCCATAAGTGTTCTCCTTAATCAGGCTGCCTGATAAACATCGGTAAATAACTATCCATCAGCAGGGATGTACGTGGCGCAGCACGGAGGTCAAAACGCCTATAAGCTCGATTCCTGGGTGTCAGAGTCGCCTTTCCCCGGATCGAGGGCATCCCTGCCCTCGACGGCGAATAGGAGGGGTCTTTGCGCCGTCACTACGGATGTGGTCTCGGAAGGAAAGGAGGCAATTGGCCCTTGATGTGGAAATTCGTCGGTTGCTCGAAGTTCGAGGGCAGGGATGCCCTCGATCCGGACACTGTTGGATCATGTCAAAGAGGGCCGATTGCCTTCGGTAACAGAGTGTACGTGTCTAGTGTAGCGACTTGGTGGCTTTACCAGGTTTTCCGGCGGCAAGTAACGAGAAGATTCCATGTCCGATCACTGCTACCCAAATTTGGATCTTCTGGGGGTTGGCAGACGAGCCCACGAAGGTCTCGAATGAAATGGAATCTTCGCGATATCCCTGAGCGTCCCGGCGACGTTCTGGAACAGGTAAATCGCAGTCACCGACCTCAGTTCAGGTCCAACATAACCGCATATTTTTCTATCGTACCGATGGATCTGTCCGCAACTTCTCTACGTGGCGGTCTCCAGATATATATGGATTCCTTCGCGGCGGTGATGGCTCCCATCCCCGGCACACCGCCATGGCCGCTGAATTGCCGAAAGCGTCCACTCGTAACGTCATCCAGATCGAACACTTCGAACGTCCCGGACGGATTTATCATATAGACGACCCATTCCCTCGTTAGAGTTTCCGGGTGGTCGTGTGATATGAACAGATATCGATCCTCAACCAGTGTCATAGATCCTACGGTGGTAACATCCAAGGGTGTCAATTCGTCAAAAGTTCCGCGCCCGATATGGTGGTAGAGATCGGGAACGGCAACGAACCCGTTCGGTCGCCGGCCGAATTTCGCCGTAATCTCACCTGTTATCGCATCGATCTCTTTGACCATGTAGTCATTCGGGCCCAGATAATAAAACACCTGCAACGACTCGTTATAGCACAACTTTGCGAGATATTTCATCCGAAACGACACATAACTCTGTTTTGGATCGGAAAGCGGTGTACGGCCCAAAACGCCCCACGTCGACGGGTCCCGGCGCTGTAATTCCATGATAAGGCTTGAGTTCACGCGAAGAAAAAATACTCCATCATTGCGACCCGCGTGAATCTTCGATACCCCGACAGATTGGGTCCGATCCAGGAATCGGCCCTTGCGATCAAATCGCAGGATCTGCCCTTGAATTCCATCCAGGAGATAGACCCTGCCCTCGGGATCCATCGTCATATTGTCAGCCGACAAATGCTCCCCTGGACCTCTGCCTGTACGCCCGAATGAGCGAATGTACTCTAAGTCCCTGTAGTTGATTTCGTGCGCCTGATGGCTTTCACGGTCGGTAACCAACAAGGTGCCCTCAGGTGAAATACCCATCCACTCAACGTCCCGAATCTCCGGCAGGCCCTCATCAAACACAAGCTCGACACTTTCCCGCAATTCAAGGGCCACTTTCCCTGCATTTCGTATCGTCCTTTCGGGAATGTGCTGTTCATCCGGAATCTCATCCACAACGCCAGTCCATCCGCACCCGGCAATAGCGCCCGCCATGAGCGCGCCGGCGACCACAAAGATGCGCATAGGAAATGACGAGCTCAAATCAGTGTACGCACGAACCATACTCATTGGTGCCGCTCCTAAGCTTTGTCTTCCTTGCCGCCATCCTCGACAAACCCTTCGTTCTTGCCGGCAAATCCGCGACGCAGTTTATCAAAGACGGAACCACGAGCCGACCCAACCTGACCGAAAACTCTATACAGACTTCATTCCCTGCCAACAATTTACGTTAATTCGACAGAAGAAGCAACGCGACGCCGCGACAGAACCTTCCGAATTGGACCGGAAAGGTGGTTTGGAAGGACGTTTACCCATCCCGCCGGACAACCATGCCTCCGGTCTTTTGCCCTTGACTTTCCGTCGCAGATACCTGCATCATGACCGCGTCGAACCCGCGGCTTCTTGCCAGGGATCGTCGACAATCCGCAATCTCAACGCAGTCCATTCACAGTTGGAATCGGGTGAGCAATTCCAGTCGAAAGGGTGAATCGCGGACCGTCGGGGATATCCGTGTGACAGCGCTGGACGCCGGGCGGTTCAGTCTCGACGGTGGGACGATGTTCGGCGTGGTCCCGCGGTCGATCTGGGAAAAGAAGATCCCGCCGGACGGGCGGAACCGGATTCAACTCGGCCTGACCTGCCTGCTGGTGGAGACACCGGCGGAGACGGTGCTGGTGGAAACCGGTGTCGGCGCCGAGAAACTGTCCGGGAAGTATCGGGACATCTATGGTGTGGACCCCTCCCGGGGCGTAATCGACGCGCTGGCCGATGCGGGCATTGCGCCGGAGGCGGTGGACCGGGTGGTGCTCACCCACCTTCACATGGACCACGCGGGCGGGACAACGGTTTGGACGGACAACGATTATGAGCCCGCGTTTCCGAACGCCCGGTACATCGTACAGCGACAGGAATGGGTAGACGCCGTTGGCGCGGACCGGCAGACCGTTCACGGGTACAACGCCGCGACGGACCTGGTTCCCCTGGAACGGGCGGGCGTTCTGGAGCTTCTTGAGGGCGACGCGGAAATCTGCCCCGGCGTGCGGACGATCCTGACGCCCGGACACACGACGGCGCACCAGTCCGTCCTGGTACAGGGTGGCGGCGAGACAATCTGTTTCATAGGAGACCTGGTCCCCACCAGGCATCACGTGCACCCGGTTTACATCATGGCGTTCGACCTGTATCCGAGGAAGACGTTCGAGGTGAAGCAACGGGTGCTGACACAGGCGGCTGGAGAGGGCTGGCTGGTCGCGTGGCCGCACGACCCGGAGCAGAATTGGGCACGTATCATGATCGACGACAGGGGTGAGTTCATCCCGGTGGAGGAGCTCTGAAATGGCGGTAAAAATGGTATTCTGGCCGGCGCTCAGTCCGGATTGGATGGGGCGAATCCGCGAAATCGGCGTGGAGACGCACGAAGCGGAGTCCGAGGCGGCGGCGCTGGATCTGATCGGCGAAGCGGACGCGTTTTACGGACGAATGACGCCGGCGCTGCTGGCCGCGGGAAAGAAACTTCGATGGGTCCAGGCGACAAGCGCGGGACTGGACGGTTATTATTTCCCGGAATTACATGAAAGCGACGTCATCGTCACCAACTTGCGAGGGATCTACAGCGACGTCATTGCGGAGCACGTGTTTGCGCTGTTGCTTTCCCTGGCTCGCGGGATTCCGGAATATTTCCGGAGTCAGCTGGAAGGTCGGTGGGAGAAAAAGCACGTGCCGGTCATCCACGTGGCAGGCACCACCCTCGGCGTGCTGGGCCTGGGCGGCATCGGGCTGGCGGTTGCCGAACGGGGACACGCGTTCGGAATGCGCGTCCTCGCCCTGGATCCGGCCCCGAAGGGACGTCCGGATTACGTGGAACGGATTTACCGCGTGGACGAATTGCATGCGATGCTGGGAGAGGTGGATTTCTTCGTGATCTGTGCACCGCATACCGGCGAGACCGACCGGATGATTGACGCATCGGCGCTGCGGGCGATGAAACCCGGCGCCATCTTCATCAACATCGGGAGGGGAAAGGTGGTGGACCTCGCCGCACTGACGCGGGCGCTCATGAATGGCGAACTGGCAGGAGCGGGACTGGACGTTTTCGAAGAGGAGCCGCTGACGGCAGGGCACCCGCTGTGGGGGATGGAGAATGTGATGATCACGCCGCACGTCGCGGCGCATTCAGACCGTATCGAGGAACGGAGGATCGGACTGATCGCGGAAAACGTGCGGCGGTTCCGGGACGGCGAGTCGCTGTTGAACGTGGTCGATAACAGGAAGGGTTACGTGGTTGCCGTGAATGAATGACCGCACGGAAAAGGAGGCAGGCGATGTTCGGTAGCGAAATGGAACCGTTGGGACAGACCTGGACCGAAATTGCAGGAGAATCCTGCGGTGCACGGGCGGATAAACACGGCCCTATCGGCGGGGGCGAGGGGTATGCAAACGCGATATCGCCGCTGCCCGACCCGGTGTCAACGCTGGACGACCTGCTGGACGCCCTGGCGCAGGCGAAGCCCGGGGACGTGATCGGGGTGGATGGCAAGGCGGAAATCGACTGCACCGAGCGGGTGTACATCGAGTCCCTCGTGCTGGAGATTCCCGAAGGCGTTACTCTGGCGGGCGACCGCGGCGTGGACGGGTCCCCGGGCGGCATGATCCTGAGCGATACGTTCGATACCAGACCCCTGATCCAGGTGACGGGTCCGGACGTACGGGTCACGGGTCTGCGAATTAAGGGACCCAACCCCAAGCGGTGTCTGGAGCACCATAACCGCTCGTTCCGGGAAGGAAGGGGGCACGAGTACTACTACAAATTTCCGATTTCCAACGGGATCGAGACCAGACATCCGGGCCTGGAGGTGGACAATTGCGAGGTGGCGGGCTGGAGCCACGGCGCGATCTATCTCGGCGCCGGTGACGGGCATCACATCCACCACAACTTCATCCATCACAACCAGTACAACGGCCTGGGATACGGGGTGAGCCACGACGAGGCATTCTCGCTCATCGAATACAACCGGTTCGACTATAACCGGCACTCGCTGGCGGGCACGGGCAGATCGGGCAGCGGATACGAGGCCCGGCACAACGTGGAAATCGGCGAGTCGTTGAGCCATTGCTTCGATATGCACGGCGGAAGGGACCGGAAAGACGGGACCGACGTCGCCGGTACGTGGATGAAGGTGCATCACAATACGTTCCGCTGCCCGCAAACGGCCGTCGTGGTGCGCGGCGTTCCTGAAGAAGGTGTGGACGTCCACCACAACTGGCTCTACCAGCGGCCGGACGAACTGTCGGTGCGGTCCGACGGACGGACGCGAGTCCGGAACAACGCCTACGGTCTCAGCGATCCGGTCCTCGTCGCAAATGCCGACGTCGGGCAGTGAGAGACTCCGTGGTTGCCCCGTGAGCCCGTCCCCTCCTTCTTGACGGATGGACCGTTGCGCTTCGAATACGCCGCCTGATGTGTCCGTCGTGTTGTACTGCGCCCCATCGGGCCCGCCGCCACCGCCTTCCGGTTGATGGCTTCTTCTCTGGATTCTCTGGATGCCGCCGCTCGTTCGTTTCGCGATCGCGTTCATGGTTCCTGTATTACTGGTGCTGGGCGGCACGCTGGGCTACGTGTGGATCGAGGGATGGGAATTCTGGGAAAGTCTGTACATGACGGTGATTACGATTACGACCGTCGGCTATGGCGAAGTACATCCGCTTTCGCCGATGGGTCAGCGATTCACGATCCTGTTTCTGATGTTCAGTTTTGTCGCCGTCGGGTATTCGGTGACGACGTTTATCGGTTTCGTTTTCGAAGGTCAGATTGTCCACGCCATGCGAGGGCGCAGAATGAAACGTCTGGTCTCAAACCTGAAAGATCATTACATCATCTGTGGCGGCGGGGTGGTCGGCAAGGAAGTGGCGCAGGAACTGAAGCGGGCGGGCATGCCCTTCGTGATTGTGGACAAGGATCCCGAACGCTCTGAATTGGGCCGGGACGAAACGGTCCTGTTCGTGGCGGGCCACGCGGAGGACGACGAGGTGCTGGTCGAAGCCGGCATCCATAATGCAAAGGGTTTGATTGCCGTGCTGAGGGAGGACGCCCTGAACGTGTTCGTGGTGCTCTCCGCGCGACAGGCGAATCCGGATTTGACGATTGTGGCGCGGGCAGCGGAGGAGCGGACCATCGGCAAGCTGACGACGGCGGGCGCCGACAGAGTGATGTCACCCTATCAGCTGGCGGGGCGGAGAATCGCGTCGGTGCTTTTGCGGCCGTCGATCGTGGACTTTCTCGACGTCGTCGTGGGCGAGGGCGAGGCGGCCATGCGGCTCGAGCAATTTCACGTTGGCGGGGGGTCGCCGCTGGTGGGCAGGCGATTAAAGGAGACTGATATCGGTCAGCGGACGGGGGCGATTGTCGTGGGCATTCACGGGTCGGACGGAAAACCCCGGGTCGACCCTGCGGCCTCGGCAGGGCTTTCGGGCGTCACGATTCATCAGGACGACGTGCTCATCGCGCTGGGCAGCGACGGACAACTGAACCGACTGAAGGATATGGCGGGGTAAAGGACGAAGTTTACGCGTACGATTTCCATTCCTGATAGCCTCCGCTTGCACACCGGGTCGCCGCGAAACACATTTCCGGCGACCCGGTCGCTAACCAGGAGATCATCGATGAAACTTCCGTTGTGCGTGGTGACCGATCCGGATGGACAGACGGCGCCGGACGGTTCCCGGTATCACGGCGGGGTTTACATACGTGAAATCCTCGCACACGCCGGCATTCCGTTCGACGAGATCGAACGTCCCGTTGCCGCTGTGGATGGATTTCGCGTGATCCTGCTGCCCTGGCATATGCCGCTGTCGGCGGCGGAGCGGGCGCTGCTGGCAAACTTCGTGGAATCGGGCGGGGCGCTGATCGGGCTGGGCGGCATGTCGGGGATGGACGACCTATTCGGCTCGATGGACCGGGGAGATATGGCGGAGGGCTACGTGCAGGTGACGGCGAATGACCATCCGGTAACGTCGGGATTCGCCAGCAGTCTGCACGGTTTCGGCGGGCGCCGGATCAAAGCCGTGGATGGGACGGCCCTGGCGGGGGTAATTGGCGCCAGCGACGGGGTAGTGGAGCATCGGCCCGGCAATGGCATCGCGATCGCCATGGGTCCTGACGTCGTCAGTACGATCGTTCATATCCAGCAGGGGCACCCGATACCCCCCGCGTCGGGACCCACGCGGATCGACGGGATCAAGGGGCTTGCGCTGGACCTGGACCGCGACCGGTCGCCGGTGCCGGGCGAGGAGGAAAACCTCGTCTTCCTGGAACCGATAGCGGACGAGTTTCGCGAACTCATCATCAAGGCCGTCCTCTACGCCTGCCGGGAAGTCGGCGTCGCTCTGCCCGTCCTGTGGTACTGGCCGGACAACCTGCCTGCCATCGCGCACATGTCCCACGACTCGGACGGCGGAGACGAAGCGCTTGGTTGGTCGTTGCTGCGGCTGACTCAGGAAGTGGACGTTCGGACGACGTGGTGCATCATGGCCGGGCACTATCAGCCGGAATTCTACCGCGCGATCCACGAGTACGGCTCGGAGGTAGCCCTGCACTACGACGCGCAGACCTGGCAGACGGCGTCGGACGACCAGAAACCGGAGACCGCCCATCTGAAATGGGGATATGACGAGTTGGCCGGACAATTGAAAACGGTCACGGAAGCGTCCGGGCGCCCCGTAACCACGAACAAGAACCACACGCTCCGCTGGCAGGGCCGGCTGGAGTTCTTCCGGTGGTGCGAACGCGCGGGCATCACCTTGGAGCAGAGCCGGGGGCCGAACACGCCCTATACCAACGGTTTTCCCTTCGGGGGATGCCACCCCTGGTTTCCGATTGAAGACGAGTCACCGGGCGGCCCGCCGATCGACGTGTTGGAGGTGAACCTGACCGTGCAGGACATTCACAAGCGTTGTTCCACCCGCCTGGCGCACTGTTTCGCCGACCAGGCGTTTCAGCACCACGGCATCGCCCATTTCCTCTTTCACCCCGCGCACGTCTGGGAGCCGGCCGTTCGCGGCGGGCTCAGGGAAATCGTCGGCTATACCAGGGACAAGGGCATGCCGTGGTGGACGGCGGCACGGATCGACGCGTGGGAACGCGCGCGGCGCACGGCGCGGTTCCGACGGAGGGAAGGCGGTGCGTACGAGATCAGCGCGGACGCGGACATAAAGGGCGCGACGGTGCTGCTGCCGGATACGGGCAGGGGGACGCGCGGGGAAGCGGTGGATCGATACGGCTTTCAATTCCGCGCGGTGACAATGGACCTGGAGTGCGCGACGAGCGTGGAACTGCCGCGGGATTGAAGGCGGTCCGTTCTTCAACCTATTTCGAGCCGTAGAACCATGAGCCGTAAACCCACCTGCGTCATCGTCACGGGCCGGCCGGGATCGGGAAAAACCACGTTATCCGGGAAACTTGCCGGGCGGCTGTGGATGCCGGTGATCCGCCGCGACGGGATCAAGGAAGGTTACGTCAACACCCACGGCGTGAAACACGATCGGCTTCCGGCGGACACCAACAGGGTGGCCACCGATCTGTTCTTCGACATCGTGAATCGATATCTCACCGCGAAGATCTCCGTCGTCATCGAGGCGGCGTTTCAGCACAGGGTCTGGGCGTCGAGAATCCCCCGGATCCTCGAATTGTGTACGCCGGTTTTCGTGGTCTGCGCCGTCGACGGGATGGTGGCTGCCAGGCGTCACCTGGAGCGAGGCCTGGACGATCCGGACCGGGAGTTCTACCACGGCGACAAACGCGTTGAAATCTATAGGCGAACCGCCGAAATCGCGCCTCCGGGGGATTATACGCCGCCCGATTTCGACCTGCCGACAATCCATGTTTCCACTGAAGGCGGATATTCGCCCGGCATCGACGAAATCGTAGAGCGAATTCGACTGTTGAGCGATCAACCGGGCGGAGAATGAATCGCGCGTCGGTGCGTTTCAGACTTGGGGAACGATAGCGCGTACTCGGTGCAAATGTAGACTGGGGCGACCCTCCCGCCGTCCCATCGGTCGCGCGATCATATCCGTATCACCGTGTTCACGCAGTCCAGTCTGACGGACCTGGTGTAGTGATAAACGCTGATGTCGTCGGTCAGCGGCGTCGGAACCCGGACGAGAAACTCGATCCAGTCCGGTGCGTTGAAGGCCGCGAACGCGAGTTCCATGCCATCGATCAGTTCGTCGGGGCCCCTGCTCAGATCAGGGAACAGAAGTGGGCCGGTATCCGTCTGGAAGAAACCGTCCCGCTCGTTCGTGTTGATCGTCCGGATGGGATAGTCAATGGTAGCTGCATACCGCTCATCCGCGTATTCGGTGCGGGCGACGAGTTGGCCGTTGTCGGATACGGCCCGGATGACGTCGTCGGCGTTGCCCAGCACCTGTCCCTCCTTCCTTGCGATATCGATGCGTACGTCCACGAACGTCTCCGCGGACAGGCCCGTCTGTCGTTCCGGTTGATCGCCGAGCGAAGGCGGGTACGCGCTGACGCGCCGTCCCACCCGGTCGTAGGTCTTGAGAATCAGAAACCGGTCGTTGGTGAAGACCGGGACGAAATCCGCGTTGGGGTTCGTCCAGATATCCTTCGGCACCCCCACGCGTTCGGTCTTGCAGTTCGCCCCCAGCACGAATTCACGCGATTCGCCCGACGCCTTTTCCGTCAACCGGCACCGGCTGTCGATCGGGACCCGGACGTCGTTCAGCGTCCAGGGCGGTCTGTGCGAGGCGGTCTTGGAAGGAAGGACGTCCCAGTCCGTTCGCCAATGGACGAAGGAGTTGTGGAAGTCGATGGCCCGCATGAGGGCATTCTCCGTTCTATTGCACGGGTCGAGCGGCGACGTCGCCTACCGAAGAATTTCCTCTTCCCGAAGAAAGCGTTCGACCTCTGCCCAGAAGGCCGGCCAGTCGGGCGGACAGTTGTTGTGCCCGGCTTCGTACGTGATGAGACGGCCGCGTCTGGCCACGCGATGCAGTGCGACGCCGTGGCGGTACGGAATCAGCGAATCCCTTGTCCCGTGCGCGATGAGTACGGGCCCGGGATAGCTCCTCAACGTCTTCTGATTGTTGAACGGGTCCCGAGCGAAGAATGGGGGGACGAAGAATTTCTCCGCGGCCATGGCGTTGACGCTCTTGAAGGTGGAAATCAGCACCAGGGCGGCGGGCGGGCGTTCGGCCGCGAGCGCGCACACCACGCCCCCGCCGAGCGAGCGGCCCATGAATACGATCCGGTCCGCGTCGACGTCATTCCGGGCCGCCAGCATATCGTACGCGGCCACAAAGGCCTCGGTGACGCTGGCCTGGGAAGGTGAGCCTTCAGACCGTCCGTATCCGGGGTATTCCACGAGAAGGACGGCGAATCCCAGACGTCCGAGAGCCGTCGTTTCGTCGACCCAGTGGTCGATGAGCTCGGCATTGCCGTGGGCTACGATGACCGCTGGTGCGGAGCCCGCGTCGGATTCGGGCGGGAGCAGCCAGGTTTCCGTTCGGCCGGCGCGCAATGTCAACCAGATGCGCTCGATTCCCGGCACATCCGTCGCGTCGGCGGGCGGCGTCCGGACAAGGTGCCGCGGAAAAATGAAGCGGCGCTGCGCGAAGAAAAGGACGGCGGCGTAGAGGACATAGAGCGCGAGGCCTCCCAGGAGAATCCGGAGCAGGAAGTGGAGTTTGGAGTCCATATTTCGACAAGGGTCAAAAAGGCCCCGGTTCAAGTCTTCACCGGGGCTCTTTTGTTGGGGGTTGCGGGTTCGATCAAGCGTCAGCAGGTGACGTCTTTTCCTTCGCTCCCGAATACGGCCAGGCGCTCCTGTGACGAGGTCGCTTCCACGCGCGCGGGGCAATAGTGGAACTGCAGGGCCCTGCGCCGATGGGAGGTGGTGTTGGCAGGCGTGCCGTGGTGAATCATGCCCGACCAGATGAGGCAGCCACCCGGTTCCAGCGGGACCGCCACCACGCGGTCTCTGACCACATGCGTGTCGCAGATCTGCCAGTCGCGGCGCTTGAAATGGACCCTGGGACCCTGCAGATGGGTACCGGGAATCACCCGCATGCAGCCGTTTTCGGGTGTGGCTCTGTCCAGTGAAATCCACATGCTCACGATGGTCGTCCCCATCGGAAGGTTGAAGTAGGCGTGGTCCTGGTGCCAGGGTTTTTCACGCCCCACCCGCGGCGGTTTGAGGATGGCCTGATGCGAATAGAGCGCCGGTTCCTCGCCGATGATTCGCGCCATGATGTCCAGGATCTTCGAATGTTCGGCCAGACGGGTCAATCGGTGGTCGTAGCCCATGAAGTACTGGAGCTTCCGCACGGCGTCCCACCGTTCGTCGTCCGTCAGCGTGTGCAGCCTGTCCTTGTAGCTGATTTCGAACTGCACGCCCTTGAATTCCGGATTCTTCCCCTTGATGAGATCCATGAGTCCGTTCTGCATGTCATCGACCTCGGCGCTCGTGAACGCATTTCTGACGGCCAGATAGCCGTTCCGGTGGAAAAAATCCACGTCCGCATCGGTGGAAGCGTCGAGGCTTTCGATTCCTTCATCAATCTCGTGATACTCATAAAGGTCCGCGGTGTAGCCGCCGTCGTCCACGTAATTGTCGAAAGCCACTCGTTCCCGGGTCTGTTGCATCGGTGTAACCCCCTGGCCGAAGCCGGTTTTCAGGCCGTGGAACGCCGGTCTGCAAGATGAATCGGACCGTCGCCACCACGGATTTTTCAGCCTTCACACTGCGTGCATCGCAATATTCAAACCTAAACCAGACCGGCTTTCCTGTCAACCCAAAACGGGATTACGGGCTAACCTCTTGCATTATCCTGTCGCTGACCGTATCTTCACGGTCGGGAAAAAAGCTATCGGCGGTCAGCCAGAATCGGTGAGAGGTAAGAGGGGAGACGGGAGAGGATCACACCTCCCGGCTTTTGATGGAGGTTATGCGATGGAGACACGTACGCTTGGCAGGACGGATATGGAAGTCACCCGCCTGGGGTTCGGCGGCGCGAGGATCGGGCTGGAGGACGTGGATGCCGGTCGCGTTGGAAATCTGCTCAACCGGCTGCTGGACGACGGGATTACGCTGGTCGACACGGCGGCCTGTTACCACAACAGCGAGGAGCTGATCGGCCGGTACATCAGCGGACGACGGGACGAATACGTCCTGGCAACCAAGTGCGGCCACGTGACCGGGGATGCCACCGGGGAACCGTGGTCGAGAGAGATCATCGAGGAGAGCATCGACCGGTCGCTGCAGCGGTTGAAAACGGATTACGTTGACCTCGTCCAGCTGCATACGTGTTCTGCGGACGTGCTCAGGACGGGCGAGGCCGTGGACGCGGTGATGCGTGCGAAGGATGCGGGCAAGACAAGGTACGTAGGATACAGCGGAGACGGCGAGGACGCGCTGGAGGCGATCCGGATGGGCGTATTCAGCACACTGCAGACGTCGTTCAACCTGGTGGATCAGAAAGGGCGCGCAGACGTGCTGCCGGAGGCGCATGCCGCGGAGATGGGCGTGATTGCGAAGAGGCCGATCGCGAACGGTGCGATCGGGCAGTCGGCGTCGCCGTACGGATACGCGGATGCCTACTGGGAGCGGGCGCAGCAGCTCGAGGTCCCGGATGGAGCCCCGGAGGATCCCATCGAGCTATCCCTTCGATTCACGCTTTCGCAGGACGCCATCGACACGGCCATTGTGGGGACGACGAACCCCGACCATGCCCGGCATAATCTGCAATTAACGACAAAGGGGCCGCTCGCCGACCCGGTGCTGGAGGCATTTTACGGGCAGTTCGATGCGCTCGGCGCGGAGTGGAACTCGCTGACGTGACCCGCGTCCGGCGGCTGAGCGCGGGGCGCTACTGACGGTCCCAGCGGCTGGGATTGATGCCGGGCGCTTCGCTGGCCATGTTGGCCGGTTTGTTGCCGCCGTGGAAGTCCCAGTGGCGGGTGTTGGGATCGGCGAAGAGGGGACGCACGGGATCCGGCAATGCGGCGAGGTCGGCCTCGTCCCATGCGGGAACTTCGTCAATGGGGCCGGCCCAGGCGGGACGGTAGGCAACGGCCAGCATTTCCCGGGCGTGGGCGCCGGTGTTCGGGAAGTTCCCGTGAAAGACCTTGTGGTTGATCAGAACGGCGCTGCCGGATTCAACGGGGACCATCACCTGTTCGGGATGGTCCTCGTAGCGTTTGTACGGGTTCGCGTCGGCGTGCATGGACAGGTGGGAGCGGGGGATCACGCGGAAGGGCGAGACGTTTCGGGTGAGGTCGTCCAGATAATAGAGCACCCGGACCATGAACGGCACGCTGCCGCCGTACCCGAAGATCTGAGAACCGTAGGGCTGCCCGTCGGTGTGGAGGCTGATGCCGGGATGGCCGGGTTCGGAACGGGCATACGTGTGTGACATGAAGATGGGATCCCCGCCGAACAGTTCGTTCAGAAAGGCGAGGGTGGGAGGATGGGCGATGAGATCGGTGATGAGCCCGCCGGTGAATTGCAGATTCGGACAGACCTGCTGGTGGACGCTGTAGTCCACCGGGCGGGTCTCCAGCCTGGCGGTCTCGGCTTTGAGCCCGGTAACGTGTCCGCGAGTGAGCAGATCGGGCAGCACGACGTAACCGTCGAGTTCTATCTGGCGGATGCGTTCGCCCAGGGTCAGCGTGGACCAGTCGCGGTCGTCGACTCGGACGGCGTTCATGGCAGCCTTTTCAGCTTGGAACGAAAACTTCGGGGAGGCGTCCGGCCCCGCCCTGGCGACAACCGGGCGAAGGGCCGACCGGGGATCAGACCCTGTACCGTTCAACCTTGGATTCGTCGACTTCCACGCCAAGGCCCGCGCCGAGAGGAACCTTCAGCCGCCCGTTTTCAAACGTGAAGGGTTCGGCCAGTACGTCGTCCACCAACCCGTGGTAGCAGGTGTCGTTGGGGCCCGAGAAGTTGGGCGTGGAAGCGGCAATATGGGTAATCGCTGCGGTCTTCAGGCCCAGGTCGTGGGAACAGTGCATCAGGCAGGGCACGTTCCACGGTTCTGCCGCGTCAGCGATCTTCCTGACGCGAAGCATCGCGCCGGCGGCCGGGGTGTCCGGCATCAGGGAGTCAGCACATCCGGATTCCAGAAAGGGCCGGATGCTTCCCGGCAGGGCAACGCCGCCGTTGACGAGGATGTGCGTGCCGATTTCGCCGCGCACCCGCGCGAGCGTTTCCACGTGCTCGGTGTGGCATGGGTCTTCGAAGTGCGTGACGCCCAGGTCCGCCATCTTCTGCATGATATCCATCGTCTCTTCCGGCGGGTAACCGCCGTTCGCATCCGGGCGGAATACGGCTTCGCCGCCGATCTCCTTACAGGCCGCTTCGGCAATGGCCAGGTCCTGCGAGGGGTCATTGCCGGCTTTCGTCTTGATGAAACGGAACCCCCACCGGTCGATATACTCCCGCGCCGTGGCGGCGGACCGTCCGGGTTCCTTCAGGCCCATGCATGCGGTGAAGTCGACTTCGGTGCGCACAACGCCGCCCATCAGTCGGCATACCGGCAGCCCGGCGTGCTTGCCGACGAGGTCCCAGAGTGCCATTTCGACGCCGGACATGGGACCCCTCGCGATGCCCGAAACTTCCAGGAGTCCGATCGCCTTTTCGATGTCGGAAACGTGGCTGCCTGCAAGGATCGCGTTGGGATCCGTTTCAAAGCTCCCGGTGCCCTCGCCCCATCCCACCAGACCGGAATCGGACTCGATCCTGACAATGAGGCCTGCTCCCCCCAGCGTACCGCCGCCGGCGCCCCGGCCGACGTACGGGCCGACCGGTGCGGCATACGGGATGCTGACGCTGGTCGCGGTGATGTCTTTAATGGTCATCCGGTCTCTCCTTAGCAGCCAAGTGGACGCGCCCGTCTCCCCTCGCCGCACAGCACCTCGATGCTCAGGATTTCCCGACCATGGCGATGTGCGCCTTGATCTTGCCGGTCATCTCCTGCGCGGGATTCTTGCGCGTGAGGGTTTCCACGACGGCCTTTTTGGCAGGATCGATGAGCAGTACGAGGCCTGTCTTGTTGTTGGCTTTGAACGGCTCTTCGAAACCGAGAGCGGCAGCCAGCAGCCGGGACTGGGCCGCGCGTTTCGCGTCGGTCACGTCGAGCTCGAGAAAGAGGACGGGTTTGTCCGCAAGAGACGTCCGGACCTCATCGAGGACGGGTATCAGGGCCGTGCATGCGCCGCACCAGTCGGCGTGTACTTTCACGACGTAAAGGGCCGGATCGCCTTCGCCCGGCACCTCGACTGCACCCGCGAAACCGGGACCGGCGATCAGGATAACGGAAAGGGCTGCCAGGGAAAGCGTGCTTCGGATGCGCATGGACCAACTCCTTTGAAACGGTGTGGGAACGGACCGGGCCGGAGACGGCCCAACGATTGAGCGGGCCCGGCCGCGGCTGGTTCAATATAGACGACCGCACCTGGCCGGGAGTTCCCTGAATCGCCCCTGAAAACAAGGGGCTCGCGCTCGTAATCCGCCCGCGCCGTCTCAAGCCGACCTTGATATTATAGGGTCAGGCTTTATATTAACCAAACCGGATATGGCGCGACGGCCCACTACAGACGATTTTGGCGATTGCGCAGCAGGCATAAATTGACTTTCAGGGAGCGAAGAAACATGGGCATTGTCATGGGGCACCATCACGGATTTACGGTATCGGACCTGGATCGTTCGGTTTCGTTCTACCAGGACCTGCTCGGTCTGGAGCTCGTGCGGATATCCGAGCGGAAGGACATACCGTCCTACGATACGATTCTGGGCTACGATCAGGTCCATCTGATGATCGCGATCCTGCGGCATCCCGTGAATGAGTTCATCCTGGAACTCGTCCAATATGTTCATCCGCGGGTCGAAGCGCGGCCTCAGGAAAACCGGTTCCTGGGCGCGTCGCACGTGGCGTTTGAGGTGGACGACGTGGACGCGATGTATGCGCAACTGAAGGCGGCGGGATTCGGGTCGATCAATCCGCCCACGGACGTGGACCGGGACGGGGTGGTGGTTGCCCGCGCGATGTACGCGCTGGACCCCGACGGGATCAGCATCGAAATGTTCCAGGAGTTCGAAGACGTGATCAGGAGATGAGAAAAGGCAGGGTAGACGTTAGACGGGAGACGGGAGAGGATATCAGTGCCTGAAGAGCGGGTAGTCGTTAGACGGGAGACGGGAGAGACTACCAGCCCTGTGAGGTCTCAATTCAGGCCGGAGGCTTTAAGGAAGAGCATATCGGGCAAGGATTTCCTCTACCGTCTTGCGTCTCACGTCTCACCGCTTTTGCTCACCGCCTTTGCTATTTCGATAGCCTGAGCAGAACCTGCGGGCCGTCGGGATTGGCCACGCGGACCGCATGCCCCAGGTTGAGCGCCCTGATCTGGGCGATTTTATTTTCTATCGTCTCGGGCTTGCGGTCATAGAAACCCAGGATCAGCCGCCCGTCGTCTCTCACGTTTTCAAACGCGCGTCTGAGCAGATCGATTCGGTCCGGTCTGTCGAACCGGTAGTTGTCCCAGACCGCCCAGTAGACGAAGTCATAGGTCCGCGGGAGTCCATGCGAATCGATCTCCGCCAGCCGTTCGACCGGAAGGCGGGCGAACTGCATCTCCTGCGAGGGGAAGAACCTGGCGGTATCCATGATCCTGCCCTCGCTGGCGTCGAAGCCGAACGGGGTGAGTTCGTGGTTGCTCCACACGGTGAGGCACCGCAGCAGAAAGCCGTTGGCGCAGCCGATGTCCAGGAGGGTGCCGGGACGGTGGATTTCGGAGGAGATGAACGATCGGGCCTGCTTCCAGGCATCGAAGGAGGGCCCGTCGACGCCGCTCCCGTTGAGGGCGAACCTGAGGAGGCGGGGGTCCGTTTCCAGGCTGCTCAGTTCGATGGTATCGGTCATGGGATCGTCTTTGGGCCCAGAGCCGCTCCCTGAGCATGCGGTGCCCCGAGCTTGTCGAAGGGACGAAGGGTCGGCGAAGGCAAGCAAACAGCCCCGGGCGGTGCACCCTGAGCCTGTTCAAGGGTATCGAAACACGGGCATTTCGACAAGCTCAATGACCACGTTTCGCAAAGCTCCACAAATGCTTGGGCATCCTGATGGGATAAATCGTTGGGAGAACGGCGGTACGTTCTCGCGACAATACACTACCAGTCAGATCTTTCGGTATCTATTCTTCCCGATGCGATTGCTACCGCGGTTCGTAGGTATCGGATCCAGTAAGCGGAAGCGGAACGGCCCAGATGTTGCGGTAGGCGACGCGGTCTCCGTGGTCCTGCAGGAGCAGGGGGCCGGAGGTTTCCACCGGCTTGTTCGAGGCGGAACCCGTCGGGCATGAGATCTGCACGTTGTTCTGGATCACGGTGCCATTCTGGAAAACGGTAGCGCGTGCGTGTTCGGCCACCCCGCCCTCTTCGTCCAGTCGAGGCGCACGGAAAGCGATGTCGTAGGTCTGCCATTCCATGGCCGCTTTGCACGCGTTCACCAGGGGCGCCGACTGGTCGTAGAAGGCGCCGCAGTCTCCTGTGCCCGGAATGTTGATCCCCGATGAATCCAGGACCTGGATCTCATAGAGTCCGTGGAGAAAGACACCGCTGTTTCCTTTGGCCTGTCCCGTGGCTTCGGGCATGTCCGGGCATCGGAATTCCAGGTGCATGTAGAAATCGGTCAGGGGTTCAGTATGCACGATATTCCCGGAGCGAGGCACGACCTGCAGGATGCCGTCTTCCACGGACCAGCCGGGTTCGCCGCCGTCGACGGAGGTCCAGTTGCTGAGGTCCCTGCCGTTGAACAGGATGAAGGCGTTGGGAGGCGCCGCGAGTTGCAGTGTGTCCATCGAAGAGTCCTTTCTGTTTAGAAGCTGTTTGCTGCGACCGGTATAGAATAATGCCGCCTGTCACGGCGCACAAGGCGGATTTGCGTGGGCAAGTGTTGGTAAGTCCGGTTACGGCGTCTCCCACGCGGTCGCCATACGTGCGTTCTGATCGAATTCGCCGACTACCGACCGGAGTCGTTCACATTACAGAAATTGGGAGTGCGAAATATGGAACACGTCGTCATTTACAAGGAAAAAGGGCGATACGCCGGATGGCCCGCCAATTACGGGATCTGGTCGTGGGGAGACGAGATCGTGGTGGGGTTCACACTGGGGTACCACAAGTCGGACGGCGGATTTCACCGGCGGGACCGGGACCGGCCGTTCGAGACGATGCAGGCGCGGAGTCTGGACGGCGGTCTCAGCTGGACGGTCGAACCGATACCGATCGCCTCTCCGGAAGGTAAGGGGGCATCGGCGAACGAGCATGTGAACCGCTCGCTGGAGACAGAGGTGGCGGCCGCGCTGCCCATGGGGCACCCGGGAGGGATCGATTTCAGCCACCCGGACTTCGCGATGATGTGCGCCCGGACCGGTCTCTCCGCCGGCGCGCGGTCGTGGTTCTACACGTCGACCGACCGCTGCCGCTCCTGGGACGGTCCGTTCGGTCTGCCCATGTTCGGACTGCCGGGCATCGCGGCCCGGACGGACTATCTGCTGAATGGCAGGGATACGTGCACGCTATTCCTGACGTCGGCCAAGTCAAACGGTCGCGAGGGCAGGGTGTTCTGCGCGCGGACCACCGACGGCGGCAGGACGTTCGAGTTTCGATCCTGGATCGGAGCGGAACCCGACGGATTCGCCATCATGCCGGCCAGCGTCAGGCTTCCCGGCGGGCGCATCCTGGTTGCCGTGCGATGTCGTGGAGGCGCTGAAAGCAGGGACGGCAACTGGATCGACCTGTACGGATCCGACGACAACGCGGCCAGTTGGCGCCATCTCAACCGGCCGGTCGCGGAAACCGGAACTGGCGGCAACCCGCCCGCGATGATGCTGCTCGGCGACGGGCGCCTGTGTCTGGTATACGGGTACCGCGACGCGCCGTCGGGACTGCGCGCGGTGACGAGCGAAGACGAAGGCGTGACATGGTCCGATCCGGTGGTCCTGCGGGACGACGGAGGGGACCACGACGTCGGCTATCCCCGCGCGGTAGAACGCCCCGATGGAAGGGTCGTCGCGGCGTATTACTACGACGACGAGCCCGATGGCGAACGGTATATCGCCGCTACAATCTGGTAGCGGGAACGGGAATAAAAACCGGACTCGGCGAGCTTTCTTCCGCGGGGGTTCCGCGAGTCCGTAATTTCATCGGGGCTTGACATTGCTTTCGAACACTTTATTTTGAATGGTCGTTTTCAATCGCAATCTCAAACAGAGGAGAGCACATGGCGGAACTGCACAGTTCATGGCATCGGGATTTCGACGTGTACGACCGGCTGAAGGAGCTCGGGATCGATCTGGGGTCCAGGGAGGACGCGTGTCCGGCACCGCAGGGCAGGCGGATCTGCATGGCCACGTTTACGCCTTCCGGGCTGGTGTTCACATCCGGCACAGGGGGTGGGGTCGGCGCGGTCACCAACGACGACGCGGACGTGGAAGCCGGTTTCGAAGCGGGCAGGGAGGCGGGTATTTCCCACGTCGTGACGCTGCATTGGGCGCTGGACCCGTACGGAACGCTCAACGACGTGTGGTATTGCGTAAAATGCATCGGAATGGTGAATTCCGCAGGCGGCGGATCTTTCTCGAAGTCGCCGCAGGTCGTGGACGGGTACAGCACGGTCTTTCACGACGTGTTCGGCGGGCCGGGTTCGCGGTTCGGCGAAGACGGGATGGACGCGTCGCTGTCCGGGTGGCACGCGAGGAGTGCGGTGGCGGGGTTCGACCTGCCGGGCCACTGCAAGATCGAACCGGAGATGATCGTGCAGATCGATCCGGACCTGGCGCTGCGGATTATCAGGGAACGCGGCCCGCACGTATAGGTGCGCCGCGAAAAAACAAAAAAAGGGGCGAGGTTCTGCGCCCCTTTTTGGTAGAAGGGGCGACGCATGCGTCGCCCCTACGTTTATTGTATACCCGAACGTGACGTTGTCACGGCCCTCCATCTGACGAAGACGCCAGCTTCAATTTCTCCGCGATCCAGAATTTGATGACGGACTGCCGCGTGACGCCTAAACGTCCGGCTTCCCGATCCAGGGAATGAACCATCCATAGCGGAAAATCGACGTTCACCCGCTTCGGTTCCTCGGCCGGTCGTCTCGCCTGCTCAAGCTCCAGGAATTTCGTGATGTCTTCCCCGCTGTCGAACCTCTCGTCAAGTTCTTTCGCTCTCATAGATTTCAACCTCCTCCTTCCGGGACCGGCGTACCGATATGTTGTCGCAGACCTCTCCTCCCCCTTCCCCGGGGGAGACGTTAGAGGTAAGACGGGAGAGATTGTCAGCCCCGTGCGGTTTCGTATCTTGCCGGAGGCAAAAAAGGAGAAACCAATCTGGCAAAGATGTCATCTACCGTCTCCCGTCTTACGTCTCACCGCTTTTTTCTACCGTCTCCCGTCTTACGTCTCACCGCTTCTCGTACCTTTCCTCATCGCCCGGTTCGATGGTGTCCTCCGACATCGACACATTGAGCCGGTCTGCTCGATCTCGCAATTGCTCCACGATAGGACCCGGAATGTCGAATCCCTCGCGCAGGCGCTTCACGCGGGTGCGGTGTTCGAAATCGCCGGGCACGAGGACCTCGTCGAATCCGGGCGCCGGGGGGATGGCCTTGATGTTATCCAGGAAGGTGCGAATCCCGCGCTGATAGGTCTCGAGCGGCGTGAAGGCGCTCACGCGGATCACCTGCATGTAGGCGCCCGAGAGTGTGCCCTCCTCCACTTCCGGCAGGCCGGACAAGCCGCTCAGCAGGCAGGTCAGCAGCAGGAGACCGGAACCCTTGTGCGCCCCGAACGGCAGGAGATATCCTCCGTCGTAGAAATCCAGCGGATCGGTACTCGGGTTGCCGTGCTTGTCCAGGATATATCCGTCGGGGATGGACGCGTTCTCGGCCCGCGCCACCTGGAGCTTGCCTTCGGCCACGATGCTGGTGGCGATGTCCAGGATGAACGGGGCCGCGTCGCCCGTGGGTACGCCAACGGCGATCGGATTGGTGCCTAAAGGGCCCCGCGTTGCGCCGTAAGGCGCGACAGCATCCACGGTCCCCACGCCGATGGTGATGATGGCGATACATCCTGCGCGGGCGGCGATCTCCGCGTACTCGCCCAGCCGGCCGAAGTGGCCCACGCGCCTGAAACTGATGCAGCATACTCCCGATCCGGCGGCATTGTCGATGGCGAGGTCGATGGCCCTTCGCGCGGTGTAGATGCCCATCCCGCTGTGTCCGTCGACGATGAGCGTAATCGTACCTTTGCGGACGACCTCGGGTTCGGCGGCGGGAACGATCGATCCACCCGCGATGCCGTCCAAATAGGTCGGGATGCGGAGGACGCCGTGGGAATCGTGGCCGGAGAGGTTGGAGTTGACGAGGATTTCGGAAACGGTTTCCGCCACGTGGCGGGGGGCGCCGGCAGCCATCAGCAGATTGCGGGAGACGGCGTGCATGTGTGCGGGGCGGAAGCGGGATGCGGCGGACATGGTCGGCGCTCCGTAAGAGGCGTGGGGTTGCCTGGCCGAACGGCACGGGATGCATTGGATTCGCGCTACAGTTCCACCTTGCGGAACAACGCAAGTGCGGCGTTTCGTCAATTTAGCGAATTGGACGACCCGTTTCCATATAGAAGAAAGGCGGGCGCTCGAAGAGCGGTGAGACGGGAGACGGAAGAGGGGAGAAGATTTGTGTGCCCGATGGTTTTTCTTGCCGTAACGATAACGGCAAATGAACAGGCACTGTTTATGTGGAAACACTGCTGTAAAAGTCTTCCTCTACCGTCTCACGTCTAACGTCTCCCCGGTCTTGCTCCCCCTCTCACCCGGGGGGAGAGGGGGAGCAAGACCAGATGTTGCGGACGGTAACGACGGGCGCTATATTGGTGCCGTTCATCCTGTTACGACTGCGGGACTGGCGGGTTTCGTGCGGGTGACGGAAAACTCGTCTGTGCACGATCAGGAGGTGGTCCATGAAAGTTCTGGTGACAGGCGCTGCAGGGCAGGTGGGATGCCGGCTGGTCCGGCAGTTACTGGATCTGAATTATGAAGTCCGGGGTTCGGTTATACCGGACGATCCCTGCCTGAACCGGCTGGAAGGCCTGGACGTGGACATTCTGGACGGGGATTTGACCGACGGGGAATTTGCGAAACGGGTCGTGTCGGGGACGGATGCCGTGATCCACACCGCCAACCTGGTGGGACCCTGGTTCGAACTCAACACGCAAATCAACCTGGAGGTGTCGCGGGCGTGCGGGCGGTTCGCGGACAGGCTGGAACGGTACGTCTACGTGAGTTCGTCCGGCGTCTTCCCGAACAACGGCGAGAACATCGCCTGCGCCTACCACCCCGTGGACGAGTTGCATCCCAAACGGCCCGACAACGAGTATTCCCTCTCCAAGTATATCGGGGAGCTGATGGCGGAGCGGACATCCCGTGAGACCGGGCTGCGCATTTCCATCGTACGGCCCAGCCACGTGCTGTCCGGCAGCTCGATTTTCGATCAGTTCACCGTTGGACGCGTGTGCGCGATATTGAAGGCGGGTCAGGCGGGGCCGCGAACGGAAATGTATATGGCCGATGGAACCGAACTCTGGCACGAAATCGAGGCGCGGGCCGAAGATCCCGACCAGCCGTGCGCGGCCAGGGACGAGGCCGGGCGGCCCTGGTATTATCAGCCGAACGACGCGCGGGATATCGCGCACTGCATCGTGTGCTCGCTGCGGTCTCCGGATGCGGTCGGCGAGTCGTTCAACGGCGGCGCCCCGGCCCCGTTTACGTTCCCGGAAGGCGCCCGGCTGCTGGGGGAAATCACGGGACGGGAACCCCTGGAGGTAACACTCCCGGTGCGCTGGATGTACGATCACGACATCACGAAAGCAAAGACGCTGATCGGTTACCGGCCAAAGGGAGACCTGGACACGATGATGGCTTCGGCCGCCGCGTTCGAGGCGGGAGAGCCCGACTATCAATGGTGACCGCGCACGCTCCGGTGAAATCAATCCGCAGCCGCGGGTCTGATCTGCCAGCTAGGACGCGGCAGGCGCAGAATTGGGGAATCAGGATGCCGGCACGGGCGCACCCAGGATGACGAGATTGCGGTTGGTGATGCGCCGGTCGATCGCCGTGATCTTGTAGGCCCCGTAGCGGCCGGCGATCACCCCGACTGCCGCGGTATATCGGGCGTCGTCGTCCAGGTGGTTTATTCGGCGGAGGTAGAGGCGGTCCCGGATGCAGCATGGCATGGCCGCGAAACCCGCGTTCGCGGAATCGGCCATATCCAGGGCATCCCGGGTGCCTTCGTTGCAGGCGTGGATGCAGATGACGTAGGACCGCGGGCCCAGTTCCACGTCCTTGAAGTCGCTTTCGATATACGTGATGTTCGCGAGGGGCGCGGCCTGTTCACGCAGGATTTCCAGGTAGTGTCCGAAGGCCGGACGGCGTTCCAGGTCCACGCAGACCACGCGCAGTTTCCGAAACCGCCAGGCCAGCAGGACACCCAGAAGTCCGTGGCCGCATGCCAGGTCGAAGACCGTGTCCACGTTGCCCTCGCGCCACTGCTCGTAGATGGCCTGGCCGATTCGCCGGTACGCCTCGAAGGTCTCGAACAGCTCTTTCACCCGAAGATATTTCGGGTGGCGCTCCACAACCCCCGATATGAACGTGGACAGGGATTCGCTGCGGCCGGTTTCCGCCACGTACGTGAGGAGAAGGTCCAGCCGTTCCCGTTCCAGGTCGGCAACCATGACGTTGGGATTCATTGGAAACCGGTCCAACATATCGGGTTGCCAGACGCCGTCGTATTTCTCTTTCGCCATAATGTATTCCGGACGACGGGAATGAGGTTCGCGGGATCGGATTAATATAGCCAATCCGTTCGCAAGACGCAAAACGGACGGAATGGTTGACCGGGATCACGGATATCCCGTGAAGCAGGTAGAACCCGGAACGGAGCATTTTCATGCCGGAGCAGGCATCTTCACACCGGATCGTCGACGCCCACATCCACGTATGGACGGACGATTTCGAACGCTACCCCCTGGCCGAGGAGGTGAAAAAGGAGGACCTCTGGCATCCCACCTTCACGCCGGAGGAGTACTTCAGCTACAGCCGGACGGTGGGCGACGTGCGCATCAACCTGGTGCAGATGATCTGGTACGACTACGACCACAGCTACATCCTGGACCTGATTGCGGGCGACCCGGAAACGTTTGCGGGCACGGGCATGATCAGCCTGGACGATCGTGAGCCGGACAGGACCATGGTCGAGCTCTCGCAGCGGGGATGTTTCGCGTTTCGCGAGCCGCCCTCCGAATTCGATCATCCGGCATTCGAGAAGATGTTCGCCGCGGGAGCGGAACACGAACTCGCCCTGAGCTTCAACATGCGAGTCGAAATGCTCCGCGACCTGGACCGGTTGTGCACCCGCTTCCCGGAAACGCCGGTCATTCTGGACCACGTCTGCCACGTGGGCATCCGGGAGGCCGACTACAGCGAGGAAGACCTCGACGCGCTGCTCCGGTTTGCAAAGCATGAGAAGGTAATGGTCAAGATCGGGCCCCTGCAGGCGCTGTGCTCCCGCCGCGCCCCCTACCTCGACGTCCTGCCATTGATTCAACGGGTGGTTGAAGCGTACGGCGCCCATCGCTGCATGTGGGAGTCCGACAGCGGCGGTCCGATCGAAATGGAGGACCCGATGACCGACTACCCTGCCGCCGTGGCGTTGATCCGGGACCATGCGGGTTTCCTCAGCCCCGCGGAGAAAGACGCGATCCTTTGGGGGACGGCACAGCACTTCTTCTTCCGGAATCTGACCTGAACGCACACGTCGCGTATTTGACGCGCCTGACAAGGAGGATTGGCCTTGAATGCATTTGCAGATTCGACAGATATAGCGGGCGACGGACGTCTGTTGAGAGAACGAATGCTGGAGGACGGATACCTCTTCATCCGAAGTCTGTTGCCCGGAGAGGATCTGGAAGCACTGCGTCGGGCGTTTCTGGAGATCGCGCTGGAAGCCGGATGGGTTAATAAAGACACGCCGACGGAGGACGCCATCGCGGACCTCGACGGTTTCTGCGTCGAGCCCGAGGCGGACTACATGGACGTCTACGCCGGTATATACGGTATCCAGGCCTTTCACGCCCTACAGCACCACCCGAACATCGTCCGACTTCTCGAACGCATGACCGGCGAACCGGTTCTGCCCCATCCACGGATCATCGCGAGGACCATCTTTCCGCAACGGGAAGCCTATACGACTCCACCGCACCAGGACTTCATCCCCATCCAGGGGACGGCTGAAACGTACACCGCGTGGATTCCGCTCAGCGACCTGCCGTTCGAGATGGGCGGCCTTCAGGTGGCGGCCGGTTCCCATCGCCGGGGCGTGTACGACTTCAAGCCGGCCCTGGGCGCGGGCGGAATCGAGGTCACCGATCCGCTCGAGGGGGCCTGGGTCAACAGTCCGTTCGAACAGGGCGACGTCCTCTTCTTCCACAGCATGCTCGTCCACAAGGGCCTTCCGAACCACTCCGACCGTCTCCGCATGTCCATCGACGCGCGATATCAGAGGATCAGCGATCCCATCGCGCCGGGAAGCATACTTCCCCACAGCCAGCCGAACACCTGGGAAAACATCTATCGAGGCTGGGAAGACGAATCGCTGAAGTACTACTGGGAGAAATACGACCTGGAAGTCGTGGAGTACGACAACAGTTACCACGACAAGCGGGACCGGATGGCCTTCGACATGGCCGAGCGGGGAGACGAGACGGCGGTCTCGGCACTCCAGCGGATCATCGCGAGGCACAATGACCCGGCGATGCGGGAACGGGCGGCCGAACTGCTGGCCAGGTTCGAGGAAACCTGAGCGGGAAGAAGAGACGGAACGCAATCAGGCCCGGTCGCCGTAGGCCGCATCCAGGTCGCGCGAACACGCATCGAGCATCTGCATCAGCGCGAAGAATTCGCTGCCGTAGGCGATCAGTTGCGCGCCCATGTCGTGGAGCTTCTTGACATGGTCGCCGGAAGACGCCGGACAGCCCCACGCGACGCCCCGTTCGCCCGCGACGGACGCGACTTTGCGCATGGCTTCGTCAAGCGTGTAGCCCGGCTTCAGCCGGTCGATCCTCAACCCGAGATCGCCGGGGCCCACGAACAGCCCGTCGACGCCCTCGACGGACGCGATCGCGTCGAGATTCTCGATGGCCTGCGGTGTTTCAATTTGAACAATGAGGTACGTCTCGCGGTTGGCATCCTCGACGTAGGATTCGGCGTCGCCCAGAAAGAAGTCGCTGTCGAGACCGGCCGCGTCCTGACCGCGGTCGCCGATCGGCGGAAATTTGACGGCGTCGACCAGCGACCGGGCTTTCTCCGGCGTGGAGACGTGGGGAATCATCAAACCGGCGGCGCCGTCCTCCAGATATCGATACAGCCTCGTTCTCTCCGTTGTGGGCGGGCGGAACAGGCAGTCGATATCGTACAGGTGGAAACAGGCGAGCAACGACTGGATTTCCCGTTCGGTGAAGCAGCGGTGCTCCCCGTCCAGCCAGATACAGTCGTATCCGGCGGTCGCGGCCATCCGGATGTAAGCAGGAATAGAGTGGCCCAGCCCGCAGATCCGGGCCGGCCTGTCATCGCGCAGCTTCGCGAGCAGTTTGCTTTTTCGCATATTGGTGACTCCTGACGTGAAGATTGATGTATTCCGTACCCGTGATTCGGGCTGAGATCAAACGGGCGCGGGATAACGCACGTTGATGGCGGAACAGGGATGTATACCATACTGGAAACGCGACATGAATACCAGTATCTTATGACGTGAACGGCCTGAAAGCGGGGAGACGTAAGACGGGAGACGGGAGAGGATGTCCCTGCCAGATTGATTGTCCCTATATGCCACCGGCGAGAAATGAAACCCCACGAGGCAATCATATCATCTCACGTCTTACGTCTTGCGTCTACCCGCCTTTAAGGGGCCGGGGGGTGAGGGTCTCAAACAACGATAGGAGTCGACTATGGCGAAATACCGCGCGGGCGTGATCGGTCTGGGCTGGATGGGCATGCTCTACGATCTGGCGGAACGCATCCCGGACCTTTTCAAAGTGGACGACGTGGACCGGCCGACGCCCGAACTGGACGTGCATCGCCGGTTCTACCACCACGATCACCCTGGAAACGAAGGGAATCCGACCTCGTATGCGGAAGCGCTGCACAACCGGCCCGAGGTGGACCTGGTGGCGGCAGCCGACCGGGACCCGAAACGGCTCGCGGCGTTCCGTGAACGCTACGGCATCGAAGCGACCTACACCGACGCCGGAGAAATGCTGCGCGCCGAGCGCCTGGATATCGTGGCCATCGCCACGAATACGAAGGGGCGCGCCGACCTGGCATGTCTCGCGGTGCAATGCGGAGCCCGGGGCATTGTTACCGATAAACCGATGTGTCACACGCTCGAGGAAGCGGACCGCATGGTCTCGGACTGCGCTGCTGCGGGCGTCCCGCTGAACTGCGGCGCGATCACCACGACCCACCCGTCCTTCGGCAAAGCAAGGGAACTGGTACTGAGCGGGGCCATCGGGGAGATCCGGTCCATCGAGACATCCTCCCCGTTCGCCCAGCATCAGAACTGGTCGTATTTTCTGGACAGCCCGCCAGCCTGGGTCTCGGGCACCGGCGACCTTCCCCGGCGGGGTGAGGGCACCGACGAATTCAGCGGTCCCGGCGGAAGCGATGAATTCAGGGGCCAGGGAATCGCGGTTGCGGCGGACGGGACGGTGGTGCACTTCCGGGCGGGAGCGCCGCCGGTCCGCCTGGACGGAAGCACCGGGGAGATCGTGTTCGGGCCGGACCGTCTATGGCACCTGAGACAAGAGTTGGAGACCACCGGCAGGATTCGGGTCGAAATGCCGTGGCCTGAACCCCAGTTTGCAACTCCGTACGGCGCAGTCTACTCGCTCAATGACGTGATCGACTGCATGGAAGGCCGGCTGGACGAGCCGAAGAACTCGGGCCGGCGGATCGCGGTCGCCCTGGAAGTCGAGGTCGCACTGAAGCTGTCTTCGGCGCGCGGCGGAGAGCGCGTCGAGCTTCCGCTCGAGGACCGCTCTCTCGGTCTGAACTATGACTGGTTCCGGTAAAGGACCTCGCAGGCCACATCGTCAGGTCCAGGGGACCGGGAGCGAGAACTCGCGCGCCAGACCCTCGAGCGACGATACCGCATTCGTGCTGATGGGAATGCCGTTCTCGCGATAGTCGGCCTCCTTCCGCCAGGCCCGCTGTCCCGGCAGACCCGCATTCGAAAGTCCGGGCAGCGGCTGCATCTTCGCGGTCTCGTCCATCAGATAGTCCATATCCGTTTTGAACGCGTCAGGTGACGTGAAGCGGCCCACGTCCAGCGCCATGTGAAATCCGGACTGGTCCGCGCCCTGGAATCTCGTTGTCCGCCGGTCGAATTCGGGAAGCATCTGCCCCCCCAGGGTCCCGGAGAGGATATTGGCCACGTGAGACATGCCGATCGCCTTCACGTATACCGCCGGATTTCTGCGGACGTCCTCGTCGTCCGTCACGAAATGGCTGGCATAGTCGAGCAGAAACTCCGGTCGACCGTCGCCTCCCGGCATCCCGAAGGCCAGCGGCGGGCTGCCCTGGATCGAGGCACGGATGCTGTTGGCGCGGTCGTATGACGGGGCGGCGTTCCGGCCTGAGAGGCTGATGCCGATAAGGCCCTCTTTCAGCGCCATCCTCACGTACTTCCCCGAACTGCCCAGATGGTCGTGATAGACCGTGGTGACCACACCCACTCCGAGTTCTCCGGCCTTGGCGATGGCCATCTTCATCGCGCGCGTGGCGACGATCATCCCCAGGCCGCCGTCCCCGCTGAGCGCGGCGGTCGCGGGACCCTCGTGGAGAACCCGGATGGAAGGATCAGGATTGGCGCGCCCTTCCTGGAATGAGCGGACGTACCGCTCCACCTGCGTTACACCGTGGCTGACCACGCCGCGCAGTTCGGTGTCGATCAGCAGATCGGCAATCAGCCGGGCGTGCTCCGAAGGCAGTGGGACGGCCTCGTAGATCGCGCATACGAGGCGCCGCAGGTCGTCCACGGGAACGCGAATACCGTCATCGGGTGGGACATTCACGGAGAATCTCCTTGATTGGTGATGACATCGGTCCTGCGTGACGGTCGACCATATAAAACCGCAGCGACACGCGGTGTCAAGACCTTAGCGATGCGATGCGGCGCCATCGGCGCGACTCCCTTCGAGCAAATTCCAACTCGGCCACACTGTTCGCAAGAAAGGGATTGTACGAATATGGAACACTCTTCACCACTGACACCGGTGCGATTGGGACGGACCGATCTCGCGGTAACGCGTTACTGCCAGGGCACGGCCTTCCGTCACCTGGAGCGGAACGCGCGCGATCCACAGGCGGAGCGGGTGCTGCGGCACTGTCTGGACGCGGGCGTCAACTTCTTCGACACCGCACAGGAATACGGTTGGGGAGGTTCGGAAGAGTTGCTCGGGAGAGTACTGGAGGGCCGGCGGGACCGTGCCGTCATCTGCACGAAGGTGCCGCCGACACATCCTCGCGCTCGCGATGAAGGCGGGAGCGGCCCGGCGAGATTCACGCGGGAATTCCTGACGCGGCGGCTCGAGTGCTCGCTGAAGCGTATGCGCACCGATTTCGTGGATCTGTATCTGCTGCACTCGCCGGACGAGGGGACCCCCGCAGCGGAGATCTGTGAATCGATGGATCGTCTCGTCAGAACCGGGAAAACGCGCTTCTGGGGCCTGTCCAACCACGATGCGGCATTCGTGACGGCGTGCTGCGCGCACGCCCGGGGGGCTGGCACGAGTCCGCCGTCCGTTGTCGAAGATTATTACACTGTATCGGGCTATACGCTCACACCGGACGGGCGGTCCAGAATCCGAAAACTGGAACGCGAGATGTTTCCGGTCGTACGCGCCGAGGGAATCGGGGTGATTGCGTACAGCCCGCTGGATGCGGGCGAGTTGTCGCCCCGATTCGAGGCCGATCCGGGTTCCCCGCTCGCGGAAATGCACGCCGCACTGGACGAGGCGGCGAATGCCCTGGACGTCAGCCGGGCGGAGGTCTGCGTCGCATGGGTGCTGGATCACCCGGAAGTGACGTCGGTGCTGGCCGGTCCCGAGTCCACGGCTCACGTGGATGAGACGCTGGCCGGTGCGGCGCTGAAGCTGCCGGCCGAATTGCGCGCGAAGCTCGACGCGGCCAGCGTTCGCTACAGCGAAAGAATGGAGGCGCATCGGCTGCCGCAGTAGATTCTTCGTCAGCCGGCCTGCCATTGATTCGCCGGCAGGCCTGGCGGCTTCCTCAGGATAACAGGTTTGGCAGACGCCGGCAGACTGGAATGTCTGCCCCACTCTCACGCCGACTTCGTCAGAGCTCGTGTGGAAACCACGAAGGGAGTAGGGGTGTTTCGATAAATAAACTTGACAGTGAGACAATGTCTGGGTATATATTATCTTAACTTGGAGCCACTGAAGAAATCTAGGCCCCCGCGTTACGTCACCCATCCAAAGACATGTCGACCCTGGATGGACGCATCCAGGCTTTAGGCATGCACGTAATGCGGGGGCCAACCGTTTATACGAGCATCAATGGATGAGTTTCCCCGATAGATATGCAATCCTCATTGACGGCGAATGGTTCAAGAAGAACCTACATGGGAAGAGCGCGAAATCTCCAACCGCTCAGGATATATTCAGTCAAATTGAGAAAATAAGATCTCACTGTAAGTTGTGCGGGATTGATCTCTATCGGATTTTTTATTACACCGCCGACCCGTTTGAAGGTAGCGTTCGAAATCCACTGAATAAAGAATCGACGGAATATTCACTCACCCCTCCCGAGCGGAGTGGAAGACCACCTACCAAAACGTGGTCATTGAGCTTGTCGAAATGCCCGTATATCGGGATCCCGTCAACTCACGCGCCACCTTAGCCTGACCGTATGGGCGCATACGTGCCGCCTGTTGCGTCGATTGAATGCCAGGCGCCCGGTGTAAACCGATGCCGCAGTAGATCCTTCGTCAGCCGGCCTGCCAATGATTCGCGCCGGCAGGCCTGGCAGCTTCCTCAGGATGACAGTTTCGGCGATCGGCCGACCTTTCATTTTGAGCGATGCGGGCAGACGGGAATGTCTGCCCCACCCCAACACACGCGCCCCCGCAACGTCTCGACAAGCCGTTGCGGGGGCGTGTTTTGCTGTACGTGTTTCGGCGATGACGCGTCAGGCGAAGTAGTTCCGCCCGATGGAGGCGGGCGGGGTGCGTTCGATGGGATCGTCCGACGCGAGTTCGAACGCGAAACCGATGGGCGCCGGGCCGGGATCGTCGAAGCGCACGTTGTAGGTGGTATATCCCCAGCGGTCGCCCGTCGCGACGGCGTCGAAGGATTCGACCGTCCGCCGCCGGGAATCGAACGCGAGCATGCCGTAGAGGATCAGGTTCAGACCCCGTGGCTTGTCCACCGTAAGCTTGCTGAAGGGATTCGTTTCATACGTGGGTTCCGCTTCGAGGTGGATGCGTCCGTCTATGCGGAGCCGGATGAGATCGGCTTCGGCGGACTCGACGGTCAGCCGGAACTCTCCGTCCTTCAGGTTTTCCTCCCGCCATCCGGGCGACTGCCCGCGGACCGTGTCGATGAAGTGGCGCAGGGCGAGACGTCTGGTGAAGAAATCCGGCGCGCGCCAGGTCCGGCCTTGCCGGGCATCCCCGGGTACCAGAGACCGGACCTCCTCCTCTGTAAACCACGCGAAGTCGATGTTGTGCCGCGCGTCCACTTCGTCGGAATTCCGCGGGAGGTCGCGGACCGTCACTTTGAGCGCCAGTCCGTTTTCCGGATAGGACCATCCGAGTCTCGGATCGACGGAATAGGTATCGGGAATATCGTCCGACGCGCTCCCGGCCGGGCGCTGGCGCCACCTTTCCAGGCTTTGCTCGAGCACTTCCAGGAGCGGGGCGGCATCCCGCGTGTTGATGGACCCCAGCAGTTCTCCCTCCGAGGTACACGCGTACAATCCCTGCCTGGTGGCCGTGGGTTCTGTGCGCCCGCCGTAATGGCCCTGTTCCGCCACGAGGCGGAAGAACTCGCCCTTGGCGTCTTTCTGCGTCTGGGTGTAGCTGCAGTTGTCCGCAACGGAAACGTAGGAATCGTTGAGGACCCGGATAATATCGGGATGGGAGAAAACGGACTCACGGCCCGCGATGCCATTGTTTCAGACGCAGCCGAGCGGGTTTCCGTTCATCGCCCAGATGAACATCGGTCTGTTCACCGCTGCCGCGCGGCGACGTGCCGTCCAGAGGTCCGTCTCCCAGCCGATTTCCGTCCACCGCACTTCCTCGGGTTTCGACCGGATCAGCGAGGACAGAGATTCAATCGTTTCGGGACCTGGCTTCCACTTCTCTCGTTCAGTCTGCATATCTATCTCCTGTTCGGTGTCCACACTCAGAATACCTTCAACAACCACACATCGGAGCTGGCGAATGGCATCCCAGGAAGGCCAACTTCACGGCTTCAAAGAGATTCCGCTGTTTGCCTCTCGCTGTATGTCTTTGCTTCAAGTCGACGGAATTCCTCATCGTACAGGTGCCAACCAGTCTACAAAGGTATTTCCTTACCGGACGGCTATCAGAGCAGAGCGCGCTGATCCGTCCAGCGACGCGGATTGATGTGCCACCTTTGCTGCCAGGGCAGCAGATCCTGTGCATCCTGTGAGGGGGTTCGCGCTATGCATATAGCAGGCCCCGCGCCCAGGCAAATGCGGTAAGAGGGTAGAGGGAAGACGGTAGATGATAACGTCACCACAGTGTTTTCGCGCTAACCGTGCCTGTTTCTCGACCGTTATCGTAACGACAAGAAACACCATTGGGCACTGATATCCTCTCACGTCTCACGTCTTGCGTCTCCCCGCCCTTAGGGAATTTGGGGAAAGGGGATTTTGAATTTGATTTTCGATTTTGATTTGAGCTGACGGCTGATAGCTGATAGCTTCTTTTTATCTCTTCAATATCCCGCCATTCACGTCGATCGTGGCGCCGGTGATGTATGCGCCCATCCGCGAGGCCAGGAAGAGGGCGGAATAAGCGATCTCCTCGGGTTGGCCGACGTAACCCAGAGGTATGAGTTCGTTGATCCGGCTGCGGGTCTCGGGAGGGATTTGCATGCTCGTTTCGATGACGCCCGGGGTGATGGCGTTGACGGTGACGTTGCTCGAAGCCAGGTCGCGAGAGAGAGTCTTGGTCATCCCGATCATTCCTGCCTTCGAACTTCCATAGTGGACCCCGCCCGCGACGCCCCCGGTCTGGCCGCTGATGGAGGAGATGTTGATGATCCGGCCGCTCTTCTGATTCTCCATGTGGGGGGCCGCCGCCAGGCAGCAGAGATACGCGCCGGTGAGATTGGCGCCGATCACCCGCTGCCACTCGGCATGGTCGACGCCTGTATAGGGCCCTGGGCTGGATACGCCGGCGTTATTGACCAGGATGTCCACGCGTCCGAACGTGTCCACGGTCTCCTGGACGAAGGCGTTGACCTGCGCCTCGTCTGCAACGTCGGCCGGGGCCGCGAGCACGTCGCCCCGATCGGATAGCGCATCCGCGACCGAATGCAACGGGCCCGCATTGCGCGCGACCAGCATGAGCCCGGCGCCCGCCTGGTGAAAGACCTCGGCAATGCTCTTTCCTATGCCCCGGCTGGCGCCGGTGACAATGGCGACCTGTCCGGTCAGATCCAGAAGATCCGCGAGGGGTTTGGGTGACATAGAGGCTTCTTTCATCGTCGCACGGATGGACTTTATCAACGGGCTGGAAAGCGGACGCGCTTCCGGCTGCGTTTATGTTTGCCGTTTCGACCCCGGGATCGGCTTCATACGAATTTGGCGGATTGGACTTCTCGGGCAGCCAGGCGAATCCCCCGGGCCTTGTTTCCGCGGACCGGATAATCGGCGATGGCGAATTGTTCTTCGGTGATTCGCACCCGGGGTTTCGGCTTGAACTGGGCGTGAATCGTACCGTCGGATTTCGTCGTGAGTTTCAGGATCCGGCAACCCTCGGGCGCCAGTTCGTACCCCCGGTTCATGATGAATTTGTCGATCTTGCACCGTTTGATGTAGAGATATCCGGTCCTGTTTTCCTTGTAGAGAATATTGTACACGCGACTTTCGTCCACGAAATTGCAGAAAAGCATGCCTTTGTCCACGAAGAGCTTTTCGGGCGCGTCCACCACGGAGTACGTTCCGGACTTGCGGATCACCAGGACACGGTCGTACGGGGACACGTCGAAAAGGGCGGCGCCGTTGACCTCGTGGCCAAGGTAACCGGTACTCCTGTCGTAGCGCAGCTTGAGATTGCGCTGTGCTGCATCCCGGACGTCGACCTTCTGAATCGTGGCGACTTCGGTCTTCCGGGGGTGATCGTCGCGATATTTCTCGATGATGTCCTGTAGAAACGCAACCGCAAATGCCTGGATGCCGCGGAGGTTCGCACGGACCTCCCTTAGACGCTTGCGGATTTCCTGCATCTCCTCCTGGGCCTTGTTGATATCGTAGAGTGAGATGCGCCGGATGGGGATCTTGAGCAGGTTCTCCACGTCCTCCCTGGTAACTTCCGCCCTGATGGCCTCCCGGTAGGGTTCGAGCCCGTCGAACACGGCGCGGTAGACGTCCTCGGACGTGGTCTCGTCTTCGATGCTCTTGTAGATCCGGTTTTCGATGAAGATCTGTTCGAGCGTCTTCGCGTGATGCCGCGTGTTCAGCCGGCGTTCTTCGAGTTTGAGTTCGGCTTTGAGAAGGTCGACCAGGCGGCCGGTGTTGTATTCGATGACGTCGGTCACGGTCGTGATCTGAGGCCGGTTGTCGCGAATGACCAGCAGATTCGCCGCAATCGATGTTTCGCAGTCCGTAAACGCATACAGTGCGTCAACGGTATCCCTGGTATGCACGCCACGGGCCAGCTGAATCTCGATTTCGACCTCATCGGTCGTATAATCGCTGATACCCGAGATCTTGAGCTTGCCTTTTTTAACAGCGTCTTCGATGGATGCAATGAGGGTTTCGCTTGTCGTTCCGTAAGGCAGTTCGCGTACGACGATGCGTTTCGAGTCGCGGGTATCCAGTTTGGCGCGGGCGAGAACCTTCCCGTTGCCGTCTTCATATTGGGAGACGTCCACCAAACCGCCCGTGGGAAAGTCGGGATGGATGCGGAAGGGTCTGTCCTGCAGACAGGCGATCTGCGCCTCGAGGAGTTCGATGAGGTTATGCGGGAGAATCCGGGTGGTCATCCCGGCCGCGATGCCCTCCGAGCCGATTGCGAGCAGGACCGGGATCTTCGCCGGAAAAGCGAGCGGCTCACGATTGCGGCCGTCGTAAGAATCCTCGAATTCGGTTGTCTCCGGGTTGAAGAGGACCTCGCGTGCGAGCGGCGTGAGGCGGCATTCGATATACCTCGCGGCGGAAGCCTCGTCGCCGGTGAAGATGTTGCCGAAATTCCCCTGCCTGTCGATGAACAGTTCCTTGTTGGCCAGGTTCACCAGGGCGCCGAAGATGGACAGGTCGCCATGGGGATGGTACCTCATGGTCTGGCCCACCACGTTGGCGACCTTGTGATACTTGCCGTCGTCCATCTCGTGGAGAGCGTGCAGAATGCGCCGCTGAACCGGCTTGAAGCCGTCGTCAATGCTGGGAATTGCCCGGTTCTTGATGGAATAGGAGGCGAATTCGAGATAGTATTTCTCGTACAGCGTGTCGACGAATGCCACGGATTCTCCTCGTTACCGTTCGAAATCAAAGCGCCATGGAGGACGGGAACGCGGTTCTCTCCTGACGCTTGTATTCCTGACGGGTCAGTGTCCTGACCCGGTTTTCAGATCAGGTTTTCAATAATGTAGTCTCTGCGTTCGGGGGTGTTCTTGCCCATGTAGAAGCTGAGCGTATTGGCGATTTCGGAGATGGACCTGATGTTGACCTTGACCAGCCGCATGTCGTCGCCGATGAACTGACCGAATTCCTTCGGCGAGATCTCCCCGAGGCCCTTGAAGCGGGTGATCTCAGGGTTCTTTACCTCTTCCAGGGCGCTGTCCCGTTCCCGATTGTTGTAGCAGTATCGGGTGACCTTGCCGTTCCGGACACGGAAGAGCGGGGTTTCGAGAATATAGAGGTGTCCCGCGAGCACGAGTTCTTCGAAATAATTCAGGAAATACGTGAGAAGCAGATAGCGAATGTGGTAACCGTCGTGATCGGCGTCGGTGGCGATCACGATCCTGTTGAAGCGCAGGTTTTCGATGTTGTCTTCGATGCCGAGCGCCATCATCAGGTTGTAGAGCTCCTCGTTCTTGTACACCGCGGCCTTGTTCTTGCCGAAGACGTTCAGCGGAACGCCCTTCAGGCCGAAGATGGCCTGGGTGAGGACGTCGCGCGCGGAAACCATGGACCCCGCGGCCGAAGGACCCTCGGTGATGAAGATGGTCGAGTCTTCGCCGTGTTTCTTGTGGCCCAGGTGGAATTTGCAGTCTTTGAAGTGCGGAATCTTGATTGCGATCTTCCGCGCGGCTTCCTTGGCCTCTTTTTTTACGGCGTTGAGTTCCTTTCTCAACTTTTCGTTCTGCGCGATTTTTTCGGAAAGTTGCTGGGCCGCGGTCTGGTTTTTGTGCAGGAGGTCGACCACGGCGCTCTTGACGTCCGCGACAATCCACGCCCGAATATCGGTGTTTCCCAGCTTGTTCTTGGTCTGCGACTCGAAGACAGGCGTCTTGAGCTTGACGGCCACGGCGCCCGAGATGCTCTCCCGGACGTCGATACCGTTGTAGTTCTTCTTGTAGAATTCGTTCACGCCCTTGAGGACGCCCTCGCGAAAGGCGCTCTGGTGGGCCCCGCCGTCGCTGGTGTGCTGGCCGTTGACGAAGGAGAAGTACGTTTCGCCGTAGCTGACCGTGTGGCTGAACGCAAATTCGAGGTATTGTGACTTGTAGTACAACGGTTCATATAGGGCCGTCTCGCCCACTTCGCGACTGAGAAAGTCCAGCAGCCCGTGCCTGGAGACGAAACGTTCCCTGTTGAAAATGAGCGAAAGTCCGCTGTTCAGGCAGGCATAGTTCCACAGTCGCTGCCGGACGTAATCGAAATTGAACGCGAAATCATCTCCGAAAATCTGTACATCGGGCAGAAATTCGAAATAAGACCCGTCGGGTTCACCGGGTTTTCGCCCCTCTATTTTCTTTTTCAGTCGTCCACGCTCGAAACGCGCTTCGAAGTAACTGCCGTCCCTGAACGCCACCGCCCGGAAGTCCGAGGAAAGGGCATTCACTGCCTTGGTGCCCACGCCGTTGAGGCCCACGCTGAACTGAAACACATCGTCGTTGTATTTCGCGCCGGTATTGATGATTGAAACGCAGTCGATCACCTTGCCGAGCGGAATGCCGCGGCCGTAGTCCCGGACACGGACCCGGTTGTCTTCGATGCTGACGTCGATCCTTTTGCCAAAGCCCATGATGAATTCGTCGACGGCGTTGTCGATGACTTCCTTGAGCAGCACGTAGATGCCGTCGTCCGGATTCGACCCGTCGCCGAGCCGGCCGATGTACATCCCGGTGCGGAGGCGGATGTGCTCCAGCGAGCTGAGCGTTTTGACCTTGGACTCGTCGTACCCGTGTACCGGCGATGCGCCATTCTTGCGCTTGCCGGCGGACTTCGGGGTGGACGCGGGTTTCCCGTTGATGGAAAGGGAGAGCTGACTCGATTTCCGGACTGTCGGTCTGGTATCGGGCATGGCGTACCTATTCGGGGTCGCTCCAACGCGCAATCCCGCGCGGCGACGATACGGAAGGGGAGACAGACGATCCCGGCGTGGGCTCAGGGCGAAACAGGGCCTGAAAAGAACCTAACTACGGGGAAATAAAGGGGAAAGACAGCACTATAATATAGTGCATCTTTGTTCATCTTTCAAGGTGTTTTTTGTGCAGCGGCATGCGGCATCCAGGGTGGAATACGCGTGGGGACCGCGCAATTCAGGTTCCACGGGTCACGTAGGCGAGTACGTCCACGACCTGTTCGGGCGTCTCCGCCACCGCCATCGCGGCCGCGTCGACTTCCTTCAGCGCGTGAGCATTCGCAGAATCGTGGATCACGACAACGGGTTTGCCGAGAGCCGATGCGAATCCCGCGTCGAACGCCGCGTTCCACTGACGATATTGGTCTCCGAAGCGCACCACCACGAGATCGGCGTCGCCAATGAGCGTTCGCGTCCGGATGGCATTGATCTTCGCGGCCTTGTGGTCCTTCCAGAAGGAGGAGTCCTCCGGGCCCAGGATGTCCACGCCGCAGTTGTCGCTTGCCGCGTGGTCCGTGACCGGCGACGTGAACGTGACAGGGAGTTCCTTCTCCGCGGCGGCGCTCACGATCCGGTCCCGCCAGTCGCTGTGAATTTCGCCGGCCAGGTACACCTTCCACTGCCTCGGCATTCGCCGGACTCCTCTCGTGACAACGCGTGGTTCGTTCAGTCCTTCACGACCCGGGTGTGCGTGTACTGGTTCGAGTAGTTCCTCATATTGCCCGTGGCATAGACCTGCTTGATCGCCGTCGCCGGGAGCCAGTGGATAAACCAGTTGTTGTAGACGTCGCAGATATCCCGTGGAATTCCCCGGATGACGACCGCTTCCACGTCAATGGCGAGAAACGTGTTGTGGTGAATGAGGATGAGGTTTCCGGCGATGTCCGTTCCGTCTTCCCGGTCCCGGCCGCCGTGCATGTCGAAGCTGTGGCTGTTGGCGTTCTCCAGGACCATGTTGTATCGGGCCTCGTAGCTGGTATTCGGCCTGCCGGTGCCGGCAATGTGGTGCCGGCACCAGTCGAACAGGTTGGCTTCGATGAGCGCTTCGGAATTGTCCATCACCACGCCGTAGCCGAGACCGTGACGCTGATTGTGATGAATGTAGTTGTGGTGGATGTGGTTGTCCGTCGAATTCCGCCTCAGGAAAATCGCACCGTGGCTCCAGCCCCAGAGTTCGCAGTTGTCCACCTCCAGCCTCTCTTCGAAGGTCTCGATGGCCCTGGAGTTGGGTATGCTGTAATACCGCCCCTCCCGCAGGAGTTGCGTCATCTGTTCGGTGCGCCGCATTGAGTCCGGCCCCTCCAGCCTCAGGCCGGTAAGGCGAACGTCGGGACCGGCGGCGACGAACAGCGGGGCCGTATCCAGCTGTTTAGAAAAGATAAGCCCGCCATCGGTATCGGGCTTGCCCCGGCCGCTGGCCAGCGTGACGCCCGCCCGGATCTGGATGTCCGTGTCGCCGGTCAGGTCCACTCGCGCGGTGTCCGCCACGTAGACCACCTGCCCCCCGGTCGCCTTCGTGAGCGCGTCCAGAAGCTCCGCGCGATTTGTAACGAAATAGTCATACTCCTCCACCAGCTGATCGTATCCCTCTCCGCCCCCGATGGGATTGCCGGTGGGATTCGAGTCGGCCCCGAAGTTGTCGTCGGATAGCAGCGCGCGGTTACTCACGTCCCGTCCGCCCGTCGGTTCGGTCGGTTGCGGTTCGGGGGCAGGGGGCGTTTCCTCGCCGCCGCAGGCCGCTAGAAAAAACAGCATCGCGAGACAGGAAATCAGTATGTAATTGGTCGTTTTCATTGCAAGAAAGGCGGTGAGACGGGAGAGGATGTGAGTGCATGAAGAACGGGTAGACGTAAGACGGGAGACGGGAGATGATGTCTGCGCCCTATGGCGTTTCTTGCCGTTACGAAAGCGGTAGATAAACAGGCACGGTTGATGCGGAAACACTGCTGCAAGAGTCTTCCTCTACCGTCTACCGTCTCACGTCTCACCGGTTTTATTGCCCTGTGCGGTTTCACATCTTGCCAGAGGCATAAGGGAGCAACCAATCGGGCAAGGATGTCATCTACCGTCTACCCTCTTACGTCTCACCGAATTTACGCAGACCTCTCCCCCCGGCCCCCTCTCCTAAAGGAAAGGGGGAGAAAACCAGGACACCGCGAGGGGATCACAGTTCCCCCTTCCCCCGGGAAGGGGGATAGGGGGTAGGTCGGTGGAGGCGGTGAAAGGGTAGACGTAAGACGGGTTTGAACCACACCGCTTCCGGTCTCGCGACGCCCATTGCAATTCGCATCCCGGTGCGCACAACGAGACGCCCATTGCGGTCGTCACATGCGAAATGGTTACCAACATTTCTTCATTCCTACTTCTTCCTTCTTCCTTTCTCACGTCTCACCGGTTTTATTGCCCTGTGCGGTATCACATCTTGCCAGAGGCATTAAGGAGCAACCAATCGGGCAATGATGTCCTCTACCGTCTACCGTCTTACGTCTAACGGGTTTTGTTGCCCCGTGCGGTATCATCTCTTGCCGCAGGCATAAGGGAAAAACCAATCGGGCAAGGACGTCATCTCAGTCCTTGACGACCCGATCGTTGGTGTACTGGTTCGCGTAGTGCCGCACGTTTCCCTTGGCGTTGACCTGTTTGACGGCGACGCCCGGGACAGAGTGGATGAACCAGTTGTTGTAGATGTCGCAGTATTCCTCGGGAACGCCCCGGATGACGACCGCGGCCACGTCGACGGCCAGAAACGTGTTGTGATGAATCCGGATTACGGTGCCGGCGACGTCCGTCCCGTCGTCCCGGTCCCGGCCGCCGTGCATGTCGAAGCTGTGGCTGTTGGCGTTTTCCAGGACCAGGTTGTAGCGGGCCTCGTAGCTCGTGCCGGGCCTGCCCGTCCCGGCGATGTGGTGCCGGCCCCAGTCGAAGCGGTTGGCCTCGATCAGGGCTTCCGACTGGTCCATAACCACGCCGTATCCCAGACCGTGTCGCTGGTTGTGGTGGAAATAGTTGTGGTGAATGTGGTTGTCCGTTGAATTGGCCCGGAGGAAAATCGCGCCGTGACTCCAGCCGAAGAGTTCGCAGTTGTCCACTTCCAGACGTGGTTCGAAGGTCTCGATGGCCCGCGAGTTGGGGATGCTGTAGTACCGTCCTTCCGCACTGAGCTGCCTCATCTGCTCCGTGCGCCTCATCGTGTCCGGGCCCTCCAGCCGGAGTCCGGTCACGCGCACGTCCGGACCGGTGGCGACAAAGAGTGGAATCGTCTCCAGTTCCTTTGAGTAAACCAGGCCGCCTTCGGTATCGGGCTTGCCCCGTCCGCTTGCCAGCGTGACGCCGCCGGCGATCTCGATTCTCTGGTCGCCGGTAAGGTCCACCCTGGCGGTGTCTGCCAGATAGACCACCTGTCCCCGCGTCGCCTGCTTGAGCGCGTCGAGCAGCTCCGCCCGGTTGGTAACCAGGTAGTCGGTTTCCTCTACCAGTTCATCGTATCCGTCTCCCCCGCCGATGGGATTGCCGGTGGGGTTCGAGTCGGCGCCGAACGTACTGTCCGACAACAGGGGTCTGGGCTGCCGGGGGGTGTTATCCGTGGTCTCGGCAGGCGCCGGTTCCGGCGCCGGGGCGGCGGGTTTTTCTTTCCCGCCGCAGGCTACGAGAAAACACAGCACCGCGATACGGGAAAACAGTTTGCAGAAGTTGGTTGTCATTGTCACAAAGGCGGTGAGAGGTAAGACGTGAGACGGGAGATGATATCTGCGCCCTATGGTGTTTCTTGTCGTTACGATAGCGGTAGATAAACAGGCACGGTTTATGCGGAAACACTGCTGTAAATGTCTTCCTCTACTTGTGTCTCCCCGATCTTACTTGCCCGGTGCGGTTTCATATCTTGCCGGAGGCATAAAGGAAGAACCAATCGAGCAAGGATGTCATCTACCGTCTACCGTCTACCGTCTCACCGGTTCTAGTATTTTTAACTGTGAAACGCATCCCCGCAACGCGCAATTGTAATCCCGACAGGGATCATTTCTAGTAAAGGTCTTCCCGTGTGGTGATGGGGCACCAGCGCGCGGTGTTGAGGTGGTCCAGGAGGATGTTGAGCGCTTCCGGCGTACCGATATACTCCAGCGCCACCGCCGCGTGCCCGGACGCGTATCGATTTTCGTCTTGAAGGGCTTCGCCGAGAGCCGGGACGGCCGCTTCGGCGTCCCCGCGGAAACGGGCCAGGGAATACGCCGCGTTGTAGCGGACCTGGGCGTCGTCGTCCTTCAGCGCGCTCGCCAGAGCGGGCACGGCCTCGTCCGGATTTCGCGCGATGGTGCCGAGGGCCTCCGCCGCGTGGTGGCGGACCCATTCGGAAGGATCGTCCAGCGTCTTCGCGAGTGCGGACACGGCGCCGGCGGCTGCGGGACCCGCGTCGCCCAGGGCGAAGGCGGCGTGGCCGCGGACCTTTTCATCGTCATCTCCGAGCGCGGCGGCGAGATCGGAAACGGCGGGCTCTCCCACGGCGGCCAGACCGTACGCGGCGTGGAGTTTGACGCCGTCGTCGGCCGAACGAAGGGCGCGCGAAAGCGGTCCGACAGCCGGTTCGCCCGTCGCGGCGAGCTCGAATGCCGCGTTCAGCCGGGCGGGTTCGTCGCCGTCCTGAAGGGTCCGCGCAAGTGCGGCCACGTCGCCCGCGTGGCCGTTGGCGTTCGCGCCTCGAGACCATTCCCAGGTGTTGTTCCAGACGAAGGGGTGCCGGTTTCCAACGTCCGCGTTGCGCCAGGCGCCGTCACTGTGGTTCCAATCCGGCTGCGTTGGCTCGGACATCCGCGTGAACTGGAACTTCATCATATACCGCCGCTTGTCCACCATGTTGGGCATGGCGCGGTGCCAGATGTCGAAGTGGACAATTGCGATCGTTCCGGCTTCGCCGCAAACGGAAACTCCGGCTTCGTCCGGGTCCTTCAGCCGGTCCATGTAGCAGTGCGTGTTGGGGATAACGCCCGTTGGGCCGTTCTCGAGTTCCACGTCCTGCGGATAGTAAAACGCCATCGCCCACCGGTTGCGGAGGTAACGCAGCTTATAGTAGCCCCAGTAGCTGTCCTTGTGCCATCCCCCGCCCTTTCCGTTGGGCGTGTTGAAGTGGCAGTGGCGGTGGACGTGCATGGTATGGTCGTGCCCGAGGATCGACGAGAACGCGCCCCGGACCTCGGGCTGGTCGAACACGGTCTGAATTTCGGGAATTCGAGGCAGGACGTTGTTGCCCGGGTTCCCTTCCTTCTGAAAGACTTCGTCGGTTTTCCTGTAGATTTCCTCGTGGAACCCGGGCGGGAGATCGACCTTGATCGTAATGAATCCATTGGCGATGAATTCCTGCATTTTGCTGTCGTCGAGGAGGTATTTCGGATCAAGCATCGTTAAATCTCCGTGAAGATGGTGAGCATGCTCAGGGCAGGCGCGATTCCCGTTTTCTTACGCCGCTACGTTAAAAAAGTAGGGACATGGACCCGGCGCGTCAAGCGAATATTCGGCGGTGGACCGCGAGACCCATCCTCCATTGTGTATACAGGAATCGCACGTGTTTCGCTTCCCCGCGATAATGGTTGCTTTTTGACCCAAACTGGTGAAATTTTATCGAACCTGCCGGACAGAAGCCGTGTCTTGCAGGTTGTGAGATACGGCAAACAGCGCTTCCTCCGCCTGTTCAGGGTAAAAAAGTGTTATCCGCAGATCTACAAAGGCATTTCACGATCGCGATTCATCAGCAGGCCATGACGCCGGAGTCCACAATGCCCCAGGAGCGGGACCTGATCCAGCAGTGTCTTTCGGGAAACAGGGACGCGTTCCGGAGGCTGATCGAACCCCACCAGGACTTTGTCTTCCTGGTTGCGCTCTCGGTTCTGAGCGACCGGGAAGAGGCGGAAGAAGCGGCCCAGGATGCCTTTGTCCGGACCTTCCGGGGACTGCGTTCGTTTTCCGGTCAGGTGCCCTTTCAGGCCTGGCTGTACCGGATTGCAATACGAACCGCGTTGAACGCGCGGCGCAGGAGACGCAGGCGGCTCCTGGAGCGCCTGACGCCGCCTTCATGGTTCGGAGGTCTGGCCTCTGCCGGTACCGAAGCGCCGGATGTCCGGTTTGCGAAGCGGGACGTCCGGATTCGCCTGCGGGCGATCATCGACCGGCTGCCGGCAAAGCTCCACGAGGTTGTGGTGTTGACCTATCTGCAGGAGCTTACCGGCAGTGAAGTCGCGGAAATCCTCAATGTACCCGAAGGCACGGTAAAGTCGCGGCTTCACCGGGCGCGGGAAAAGCTGCAGAAAGAAATCGAGAGACAGGATCTGTTGGATTGATCGAGATAAGAAAGGATTGCAACATGCCGAATCTTGAATGTCGCGAAGCCAGAAGGCGGATGCACAGCTGGCTGGACGCCGATCTGTCGCCGATGGATGAAAAGGCGATGCGGGCGCACCTGGCGCAGTGCGGAGATTGCGCCATTGCGTTCGAACGGCTGCGCCGGAGTGAGGGCGCGGTCCGGGGACATTTTGCGGCGGCCGTTGCAAACGAAACGGCGCCTGCAGGGCTCTGGGACGGGTTGTCGGATCGCCTGCCCGAGAGGCCGGGGCGCATTCCATGGCGACTGTCGGACCTGGTTGACAGGATTCCCCGTGGCGTGCTCGCGCCGGCGGCGGTGGCCGCCGCCCTGATGATTGCGATCTGGGGGTTGGAGATGTACGAACCGGTTCATCCGGCCGGAAACGGAACATCCGCGCCCATTCGAAAGGAACTGGCGCAGATCAAGGCGTCTATCCTGGAAATGGAAGCCGAACTGGAGCAACAGTGGAGATAGCGGTTATGCGACCCGTGATTCCTGTCGTTTTGGTTTTTGCGATGCTGTCCGCTGCAGACGCGGCCGCGGTCGATTCGCTGGAAGTGCGTGTTCGGGGTATCGGCGGACCGGCGGACAGCATTCGTTTGAAGGTGGGCGGGGGAGGTTCTATTCACGCCGTGAAATCCGGCCGGTCGACACCTTCCCGCGTCGGAGACTTCGAGGAGATGCTCAGTGACTTGCGTGTCCTGAACCGCAGGTCGCTCCTGGAGCTCAAACGGGACGTCGACGCGATGAACCTGGCGCTGGAGGCGGGCTCGGTCGGCGCGGAAGAGACCCGGCTGCTGCTGGCCGACATCCGGATGCGCCGGATCGACGCGCGTGTAAGCCTGAACCTGATGGGCTTCATGAACCGCGTTGCGAAGGACGAGGACCTGTCCGCGCGGTGGAGCGCTCCCGTACATCTGATCATGCCGGCGCCGGCCACGCCGAACGTCCTGGTGGTGAACCGTACGCGCGGACAGATGGCAGCGGACGTCTGGGATACAGATACCATCCGTGTGGTCTATATTCCGGCGTTCTCGGGTTTCGCGAAGGAAGCGATGCCGGACGAAGATGCGCTGGATCGGGCGGCAGACGTGGCGGCGGAAGTGACCGTATACACCGCCGAGGCGGTGGCCTCCGCGGTAGAGGGCCTCGATGAGGCCCGGGGCGGGGGTATCGCCGGGGCGATAACGGTCGTCTCGGTCTCCGATCCCGCCGGCGCTCACGCCCCGCCGGGAGCGATCGCCGAAGACCCGCCCGCCCGCGGCGTGCTGGTGTTCCCGTCCACGATGGTGCCGCGGCCCGAACGGCTGCTGCTGGACCGCGCGGAACCCGTTGCGATTCGCGACCTGGAAGGCGTCCGCCTGACCCATCTCGTGGACAGCGACACGCTCGTGCAACGCCTGAACGTCAGACCGGGAACGCGGCGCACGGATTTCGAGCGGGCGACGGGGCCTGAAACGGGCTTTCGGTCCCTTCGCGTACCTCGACGGATACGGGAATCCGCTTCTTCTCCGCCGGGCGTCAGCCAACCCCCGGCATCCGAAGCGGCGCTGGCGGCAGACCCCGATGGGCCGGCGGCGTACAACCAGGGGGTGGGGCTGCTGGCCGCAGGCAAACTCGACGAGGCCAGGCGGCAATTCGAGGATGCGATCTCTGAGGACGACGGGTATTCGCCGGCCTTTGTGGGGTTGGGAAGGGCGTATCTGCAGCAGGACGCCTGGGACGACGCGAAATATTACCTGAAGCGGGCGTTGAAGCGGGCGCCGGAGTCACCCCCGGCGCTGATGGCGTTGAGTGACGTGGCGATGGCGGAGGAGAACTGGGGGGACCAGAAGAAGTGGTCAGCGCGGATTCTGAAGCAGGACCCGGACAATCCGGAAGCACTCTATCGACTGGCGGTCGCGCACCGGGAAGCCGGGAAATACCAGGCGACTGTGATGCGCTGGCTGAGTTGGCGGCGATCGGAACGGTTCTTCAGACGACTCGTGGATGAAGCGCCGGAGTACCGTGACGCGTTGTATCAGTATGCAGTACTCAAGCGCTATGACATGGCGTTTGTCAAAGCGATCAAGCTGGGTGAAAACCAGGTGCGGATCAAGCCGAACGAACTCGTGCATCGGCGCAGGCTGCGGCGATTGTACCTGTATCTCCTGGACAATATGGACCCGGAGGATGCACTGAAGTGGATGCGCAGGCATGGTTCGGAATACGCGCGTTATTTCGAGGGCGAGGCCCTGCGTCTCGCCGGTCGGACGGCCCGCGCAGACACGGTGTTGCGTGCCTGGGTCGCGTCGCATCCATCGTTGAGCGTCATACCGGCCTATCTCTCGCTGGCGCGCATCGCCTACGCCCGCGATGACCTGGAAGCCGGAGAGGGCCATTACAACAAGGCAGTTGAGAACATCCGGGACTCACTGGACGCGCGGCTGATGTATGAAGACGTCAAATACATCGTTACCGTAGAGGAGATGGATGCGTTTTCCAGGCTCGAAACGCCGGAGGCCCATCGGGAGTTCTTCCGGAAGCTATGGGCGAGCCGGGATCCCACCCCGGCCGTGTCTCCCAACGTACGTCTGGCGGAGCACTATCGACGGATCCTGTATGTCGAACGGTATTACATCTACGACGGATTTCGTACCTGGTTCTACGATCCCGACAGAGACGACAAGATCCCGTATCCGAGCACGATCGAGTTGAACGACCGGTTCAACGATCCGGGACTCGTATACATACGGCACGGCCGTCCGTCGGATACGCAGAAGTTTTCAATGGCGGAAGTCTGGCATTACTGGAAGACGGATGAATTCCCGAAAATGGTGTTCAATTTTGTCGCCACACCCAGCAGTATGGGTTCGAACTGGCGTCTGGTGGAATCCCTTTCAGGCTCGGGGAACTTTGGACAGCGTTTGCGGTGGGAGAATGAGAAATCCAGACGTGAAGCGCACGCTTCCGTAAAGATGGGTCTCAAGACGGACCGGCATTCATGGGTGGACGACGTGGATGCGCTTGATTACGAGTCCTACCTGGCATTCTTCAAGGGCGAATCGGGCAGGGAGGACGTCGAGCTGTATTATGGAATGCCCTTTAAAGCGTTGAACAAGGACTACGGTTCGCTACCGGATACGTCTTCCATCTATGAGTACGGCCTGACGCTTCATGACATGCAATGGAACCGGTTTGAGAACCTTACTGGACACGTACGAAAGTCGCAGGTCGAACGGTCCCGGTACGAAGAACGGAGTTTCGGCGTACTCAGGCTTTCGGCGGACCCCGACTCGAGTCATGCAGCGTTTTTCCTGCGGCCGTCGCGGCGGCGTCTGCTGGGGGGTTGGAAGCAGAGCGTGCGGATTCCGGATTTTTCGGAGACGGAACTGGAAATGAGCAGCGTCGTTCCGGCGCATGTAATCTGGCCCGACGTCAAGGGCAGCGAGGGGTTCAATCTTCGTGGAATCAATGCGGTACCCAATCCCTCTCTCCGATTCTCCCGCAAGGACCCGGTATACATCTATTTCGAGCTGTACAATCTGACGCCCGACGAGCGGGGCACAACTTCATTCGATATTTCGTACGGGCTGACCCGGCTGAAGCGGAAGGGCGTCAGTAGGCTGCTCAGAATCTTCGGCAGCGGGAAGAAACCCGCCACGACGGTCACCGTCTCGCAGCTGGGTGATGCGCCGGATACCCGGGAATATCGCTCGCTGGACCTGAGCAAGGCCGGCAGCGGAGAGTTTCTGCTGACAGTCAGGGTCCGCGACAACCACGCCCGCACCGAACGTGAAAAGACGGTTCAACTGGTGCTGGAGTAAGCAGCAACGTATCTGTCCGGGAGATAGATTGCCGGAATTCAGTTCACGCGAAGACGCAAACCTGCTCACCTGAAGCGCCTCCAAATCTCCAACAGGACCTCTTATTTCCTGGAGGTACCAAAATGAGACCCATAGCGGTCCTGGCGGTCCTGGCGATCACCGCGTTAACGTCTCGCGATGGGGACGTTCTTGCGGCGCCGGTGTCCGTTGAGAATCGCGCTCTGGTTCAGAATCTATATGGCAAGGGAATGGACCTGCTCGAAAACGGCAGGTTTGACGAAGCGGCTGCGAAATTCCGTTCGGCAATCGAGATCGACGGGAAACACGCGCCCTCATACGTCGGACTCGGCCACGTACGTCTGAAGACCGGGGACCTGAAGGCAGCTGAGCGGGCATTTATGGATGCGCGGCGGCGGCAGCACAAATACGCTCCGGCGTACAACGGACTCGGGCTTGTATGGAGGGAGAAACCGAAAGGCCTGTACACGGCGATCGACTACTTCAAGAAGGCGCTGCAATACGACCGAAACTACCTGGAAGCGCGGTACCATATCGCCGAGGCGAGGTACGCGATGGGAGAACACGACGTGGGTCGTGAGGCGGAGAAGTTGCTAAAGATGGACCCCGCGTTTGCGCCTGCGCACCGGCTTCTCGGTGAATGGTACGAGACATTCAAGGAAGACCATCCGCGCGCCGCGGAGCACTACGAACGATACCTGTCTCTAAGGCCCGATGATCTGGAAACCGCTCTGCGTCTGGCGGGGGCCTATGGTAGAGTCGGCGACCACGCTCGCGTTGTGGACCTGATGCGTACGCAGATTCAGAACCATCCCGACGCGATCGAAATGTCGCTCGTCCTCGCGAACGCCTATCTCGCACAGGACTCCCTTGGCCTGGCGGAAGTTGCATACGAGAGATATCTCGAAGCGTGTGAACCTGCAGAACGGGCGTTGTATGAGGATATCCGTCTCCTGGCTTCTCCCGACGAATTCGAGGCCCTTACGCAGGCGAACGACAGGGACGCTTACCTTACCCGGTTCTGGGGAGACCGGGACCCGGATCTGACGACAGCCGCCAACGAGCGGCGACTGGAGCATTACCGGCGCGTGTGGTTCGCGCGGCAGCACTTCGCCAAAGCGAAGCAGCCGTGGGATACGCGGGGTGAGATGTACGTAAGATTCGGCGAGCCCGATCATCGCTCGAGGTCTGACTGGGTGAACTTCCAGCAGAGTCTGGAGGTCCAACGGGTAAAGGAATCGATCGCGCGGCAACTTCACGGCGCGCCGATGGATACGAGTTGGGGAGACATCCTGGTCGCATTTCCGGTACGCAGCATCCGCGAAGGGCATGACTTCGGCGGATTCATGGCCCCCGCCTACCGCCCGGTGATCGCCAATCGACCGGACGAATCGATGGTACCCTGGGAGAGCTGGGTCTACGTCTATAACGGCGCGGGCGGCGGAATGGAGGTGACGTTTACGGACGAGCGACTGACAGGGAAGTTCGACTTCGCGCCCGCACCCGTCGACGTGGATATCGATATTCGAAGAATGGCCATGTTCAACAGGTTCAGTCCGCAAAACGTGAGTATGCGCGCGGCCGCGCGGATGCCGAACTACTACCAGCCGCCTGTTAACGAAGATCCACTTGAGTTCTACTACGACCTGGCCGACTTTCGAGGGCGCGGAGACGCGGCGTCCGCACTTGAAGTCTACGTCGGAATTCCACAGGAAACGGCGCAATACGTGGAGGCCGAAGACGTGACGACGCTCGAGGTGGAAAGGACGATCGCCGTGTTGAACATGGAAACCGGGTCGGTGTATCGCGCTGAAGGCGACGTTCGGTTTCGTCGCCGGGGAGACATGGGACAACGGTCGGATGGGTTTATTCCCGACGTCGCTCGGCTGGACGTGCCGCAGGGCAACTATCGGATGGAAGTGAAGGCCAGGGACAGGCGCACCGGCAGGCGCGGCCGGTACCGGCAGACGATCCACGTGGAGGCATACCCGGAGACAGGTCTTCGCATGAGCGACCTGGAACTGGCCTGGCGCATTTCGGAGACCAGTCTTGAAGACAAATTCAGCAAGGGCGAATTACATGTCGTACCCATGCCAACCCGCACGTATGGAAAGGGCCACAGCGTCTATGTGTATTATGAAATCTACAATCTGGCCAGGGACACGTTCGGGCAAACAAGGTTCCGCGTGGCCTATACCGTGGGTGAAAAGGGAGAACCCGGTATCGGCAATATCGCGCGTCTTGTGAGGCTGCGGGGAAACCGGCGGGCGGAAGTCGAGGTGGCATACGAGCTGGTTGGAACGCAACGCTCGGAAGTGGAGTACGTGGCGCTGCAACTGGGGCAGCAAAAAACCGGACGGCAGGTGCTTCAGGTGGCGGTCACGGACGTGAACAGCGGCGAGACCGTCACTAAGGATGCGGCGTTCGTGGTGAAATGAAGAGCACGGAGACGGCCGCGCCAGTTCCATATAGGTGCAGTTACGGACACGCATATGAGACAACTGATGGTCTGCATGGTCGCCTTGATGGCGGCCCTGTGCGCACAGGACGCCCGCGCGCAGGATTACACTCGCTGGAACCTGCCCGAAGGTGCCCTCCTTCGAATGGGCAAAGGCGACGTGCGCACTGTAGCCTGGTCGCCGGACGGCTCCCGCATGGCCGTCGGAGGCACATACGGCGTCTGGCTTTACGACGCCCGCACCGGTGACGAAGTTTCTTTGCTGAAGGGCCACGTGTTCCGAGTCAATTCCGTGGCGTTTTCTCCGGATGGGATGACACTCGCCAGTGGCAGCCGGGACGATATGATCCGGTTGTGGGACTTGGCCACCGGACAGACACTACGCATCCTTGATAAACACACCTATGATGTCGAAACCGTGGCGTTTTCGCCGGATGGGACGATGCTGGCGAGCGGCGGCCGGGACGGCACGACACGGTTGTGGAACGTGGCCACAGGGCGGGTAATACGCACCCTCCTGGGATACTTGTCATGGGTCAATTCAATGGCATTTTCGCCGGATGGGAAAACGCTGGCAAGTGCTCGCAGTGACGGTACGGTGCGGTTGTGGGACGTGGACTCGAAACGGATAAAGCACACCCTGACAGGGCATGCGAACGTGGTCCAGCGGGTGGCCTTTTCGCCGGACGGGATGACGCTTGCGAGCGCCGGTGCGGACAGTGTGGTCCGCCTGTGGGACGTGCGCACCGGACAGGAGGAACACGCCCTCGATGGACACTTGGGGTCTGTCCGTACGCTGGCCTTTTCCCCGGACGGGTCCACCCTTGCAAGCGGCAGTGTTGACCTATCGGTGCGATTGTGGGATGTGGAAAAGGGGCAGGAAAAAGGCACCCTCACAGGACAGAGAGCGTCTGTCCGTTCGCTGGCGTTTTCCCCGGACGGGACGACGCTGACAGGCGCCGGATCGGACGGAACGGTTCGTCTGTGGGAATTGGCCACTGGCCGCGAAGAAGACATTCTCATCCTCAAGGGACATACCCGCTCGGTCAGTTCGGTGGCGTTTTCCCCGGACGGGGCGACGCTGGCAAGCGGCGAGAGCAACGGTGTCAGGTTTTGGGACGCGGCCACCGGGCAGGAATTGAGCATCCTTGCAGGTAATGCACGATGGGCCGAGTCGGTGGCATACGAGTCGCATGGAATGGCGCTGGCAAGCGGCCATGGGGATCGTACCGTGCGGTTGTGGGATATGACCACAGGACTGGAAAATGGCACGTTGGTAGGGCATACCCGGTGGGTGAATTCGGTGGTGTTTTCGCCGGATGGTTCAACTCTTGCAAGCGCCGGTCGGGACAGCCTGGTGCGGTTGTGGGATGTGGCCGCAGGACTGGAAAATGGCGTTCTCAAAGGACATGCGGGGTCTGTCGCTTCGGTGGTGTTTTCACCGGATGGAAAGAGGCTGGCGAGCTGTAGCCGGGACGGCACGGTGAGGTTGTGGGACACGGCCACCCGTCGGCAGATAGGTGCCCTCACAGGACATACGCGTCCGGTCCGCTCGGTAGCGTTTTCGCCCGATGGAACGACGCTGGCGGGCGGCGGCGGAGACGATGCGATCCGTTTGTGGAACGTCGACACGGGTCAGGTAATCGGCGCCCTCACTGCAACCCCCATACCATTTCGCCATCAATTCTGGTCGTTGGCATATTCACCGGATGGGACGACGCTGGCGGGCGGCAGTCCGTACAAGGCGGTGGTGGTGTGGGATCTGGCCACCGGGCAGGAAATGCGCATCCTCAAAGGACACACCGATCTGGTCACCTCGGTGGTATTTTCGCACGATGGGAACACATTGGCGAGCGGCAGTCGGGACGGTACGATTTTGCTGTGGGACGTGTCGCGGTTTCGCGCGACTCAACCCCTTGTTGCCGACTTCGACGGCGACGGGACCGTGGGATTCTCCGACTTTCTTCAGTTCGCGGCGAAGTTCGGCCTGAACCTTGGCGACCCAGGATATGACGCGCGCTTCGACCTGGACGGCGACGGGACCGTGGGGAACAGCGATTTCTTGGCTTTCGCAAGCTATTTCGCACGGAACGGATAGGTCGCTGGCGTTCACGGTGTCTAAGGACCTGGCTGATGATCTTCGACGCCTGTGTTTTTCGAAGTCTGATATAGATTTATAGTAATTGTCATTGTATTTTAACTATCTGATATTCCCTAATTCGGAAAATAAATTCAACAATATTTGAATCTAACGTAGAGTAAATTATCCACGAAAATCCTTGGTTTTGATGTATAACGAGTTGTTTTTCAATAAATTCAGCGAAGTATTATGCGACGGAATTTCATGAATTACGAAGTTGATTGGTCAGGGTGATGTTTCGTAGCCCACCAAGGTGAGGATCCATCGGTTTGGCCCGGAATCGTGAACATTTGTCCTGCTCTTGGTCTTTATCCTGTTCATCCTGTCCATCCATGTAAGTTCATGTTTAGTGAATTATTCAGGAAAGAAGGAGGAGCCGTTGCTCCATAAGACCCGAAACCTCGTGGAGGACTGGCGGGAGGGGGACGACCGGAAACTCGCCACGCTCGAGATGGAAGCCGACGTGGGCTGGCCTGGAGGCGGCGGATGGCAGACGTCCGCTGAAGAGCAGGAGCGAAGCATCAGGGAGAGCAACCTGCTGGGGGCCATCGTCACGGAGAATGAAGAGCGCATCATCAGCCTGTGCACGATCAGGACCACGCCGGGACAGAAGGCGCAGGCGTTTATTCCGCACCTCAACTGTCATCCCGATTACCACGGGAAGAGACACGGGAAGTCGGCCCTGTGGGGCGCGATGGACCGCGCGTTCGAGGCGGGCTGCCGGAAGGTCGACCTTTACACCTGGCCGGGAAACCTGCAGGCCGTTCCCCTGTACAAGAAGACGGGTTTCATGTGGCGCCCGGACTCGTCCGTGCACATGGAGAACTTCACGCCCGCCGCCCGCCGGCATCCGCTCGCCGCCGCGTTTTTCGCCAGGCACGACTGGTACGAAACCCAGGTGCGGGAACTCAGCCTCGAAGAAGACGTGATGACGCGCGGCAGGGTGAAGGTCTACGAGTATGAGTGGCGCGCGCCCGACGGCGATCTGCTCAGACTGGTGTTCGACCGGCAGAGTTGGGGAATCATCGAGATCGAGACCAACGATCTGATGGCGTCGTGCAGCCTGCCCGACGAGAAACTGGTCGCGGGCGTTTCCCACGCTGTGCGCTGGCGCATCGAGAACAGGAAGCCCCAGCCGGCGCGCGTCTTTCTCGCCGCCTCGGGCGATCCGGGCGTCAGAGTCGAAACGCGCGAGGCGCTTGACGTCGCGGACGCCGTCGATATGGAGGGCACGTTCGTCATCGATCCGGGCATTGAGGAGAAGACGCGCGAGCCCAAAGCGGCGGTGCTTCGGACCGACGTTGTGATCGACGGCGTGGGGATCGAACTGGCGGCCGGGATCGCCGCGCGGCAGGCGGTTGACGTTTCCCTGGATCCCGTTCGTCGGGTGCTTGCGCCGGGGACGCCTCAAGAGGCGCTGCTGACCCTGCGGTCGAATCTGGACGAGGCGTGTTCCGCGAAACTGCGGGTGAGGCCGGCGGGCGGCGTGGAAGTCAACGCAGGGGAGCGGCAGGTGACGCTCGACCCGAAGGGCGGGACCGAGTTGGCCGTACCGGTGACGGCGCCAGGGGCCGGACCCGGTGCGATCGACGTCGAGACGACCGCCTCGGTGGACAGCAAGGACATTCCGGTCAAGACCAAACGCCTGGACCTGCTGGCCGTTGAGAGAGGCGGCACGTCCGGCGGCGTCGGTGCGGAAAGCGCCCTGATCTGCGGCGGAGGACTGATGGTCAGCGCCGATTTACGTAGCGGTGAGTTATACTTCTTTCACACGTTGCGAGCGCTGAGATCCCGCCGGCTGAAGCTGCAGACCCCGACGCTCGGCCCGCCATTTTCCGTCGGCGACCTGTTTCAGGAGAAGGCCGAGGCGCGGGTCGAACGGGAGGGCTTCGGTGTCGTGCTCAGCCTGCGGACCCCTTCCGTGTTGCGACCGGGGGTGTGGCTGGAAAGAAACGTCCGGGTTGGCCAGGGCCCGCTGGTCAGGGTACAGGATACGGTAATCAACGGAACTTCGCTGCCGCTGGACCTGTCTGTGTCGCAAAGCTGGTGGATGCAAATGGGACGCGTTGCTTCTCTGGTCGTGCCCGGAAGACAAGGGGTTGCCCGGCAGGCGTTCGGATCGGGAGGACGGGACCTGGACGACCTCAGGCTTTCGGAGGAAGCGGACGCGTGGCCGGAGGGATGGTTCTGCGTCGATAGAGAGGATGGCTGCGCCACGGGAATTCTGTGGGACAGGGCCGAGCGGGTGAGCCCCGGCGCCTGGGGCAGTCTTCGAACTCGAGCTGTTCGCGTGAAGCCGGGGGAATCAAGGTCGCTGGACCCCGTCAACGCCTTTGTTGGAGACGGGAACTGGCAGACGGTCCGGGCCTGGTGGCGGACCCTGTGCGGCAACGTCCCGGAGAACGAGACGTCCGCTGCGCCCACGCGAAGGCCGATCGAGTGCCGCATCGAACCGCACCCGCTGCTGGTGGCGGGAGAGCGCACCGATGCCACATTGCGCCTCGATCACGTCGGCAGGCATACGCTGGACGGCGAACTTATCATTGAACCGTCCGGCGGTCTGTACACGGGCGTTACAACCGTCAAGGTACGGGGGCTCTGCGAATCGAAACCGGTGATTCATAAGGTGGCCTTTCGCACCACGGAGCAAGTCCGGTCCGGCGCGAAGGAAATCGGCGTTCGATTCGAGACGGAGGAGGCAGTCTACAGGTTCAGCGAAAAGGCGCTGGTCCTTCCCGCGGACGCTCGCGACGTCTCGGTGTCGCGCCTGGGGAAGGGCCGCATCATCCTGGTCGACAATGGGATCTTGACGGTGAAGGTCGCGCCTTCTTTCCTGGGTTCCGTGATTTCTCTGCAACGGGACGGCGTGGAGTATCTCAACAGCCCGTATCCGGACGCAGAGCCGCGCGCCTGGATGAACCCCTGGCACGGAGGCATCTCGCCGGAGTACGACCGGCTCGAGGATACGCTCCACAAGGAACGGTTCCGGTACCGGGTGATCGAACAGAAGGGGCACCAGGGACTGGTCTGGCGCGGGGTGCGCGTCCATTGCCGTATCGCGCAGGAGCATGCCCGCGGTCAGTCGATTTCGCTGGAATACCTGCTCGCGCCCGGCGCGGACGTTCTGGCTGTTCGCGTGACCTGTCGGGACGAACTGGGAATCGGCGCCGATGGGGACGTGGGCTTCGAAATCTGGCCGGCATTCGCCGCCTCACCCGGGACCGCGACGTTTTACAACGGGACCGAAGCGTCAGTCTCGACACGGGCGGCGCCCCACTGGACCAGCGGCGGAAACTGGAAATGGGGCGGTCTCGTCGGGGAGAACGGAGAGGCATTGTTCCTGAGCGCGGCCGGGGAGGGGGCGCGCGCCGCAGGGTTCGCCCTGGGCAAGGTCGGATGCTTTCTCAATGGCAACCTGGATCGGTGGATGGGGCCCGGGGAACGGATTCAGGGGCTCTTTTTCCTCCTGCCGACCACCAGACTCGAAGCGGCAAAAGCGGGGGCTATCTGGAGTGAATTCGAGGAACTGCCATAGAGTATACCACAACGCCGCCGCCACGCATCGCATCGTCAGACGAGATCGGCGGTCTTGAAATACCTTTCGATCTTGTAGCGGAAGAGGAACTGGGACAGGAGGATGAGAGCAATGCCCCCTGTGATCCCATAGAGATCCGAAATGCCGGAACCCTCTTCGAGCCATAGCACACCCAACAACCCAACGACAAGTGTGTAGAGAAGCAGAATTACTACATTCGAAGGCGAACTTTGTCCATATCGCAGGCACATCCAGGAAAGAAACGGGCTGAAGGCAAACATCAGGATGAGTGGAAGGGCAGAATCAGGGACAAACTTGAACGGTGCCACCCCTCCTGTATTGAACCAGGCCAGGCTTCCCGAAAGGTGAAAGGTCAGTAGCAGCATCCCACAGAAAACAGCGTTGTGAACGAGACTACCCCAATACGCGAGCCTTGCCAATTGGTGACGGGCAAGCGGATAGTGCAAATTACCCTTGAGATGACACGATCCGATCACGGCATGGAAAGCAACAAACATGGCGGGAAAGATCGATATGAGTACGGGTATATTCCTTACCGATGAAGCATCGAATATGGCAGTGTATATGAACTGAATCCCCATTTCATGAGATCCCGTGCTGTATCCCTTGTAGTATGCCATACCGGTCACAATTAGCGCGGCAATGCATGACATTCCGACGGCGATGACCGGCCATCCTCCGCGGACGAAACCGTGGTTTTCGTATGCCCCGGCTCGGATCCAGTTGAACAGGCCGGTAATCGGACGTCTTTGCTGCCATTTCCGCCTCGAAACTCCCTTCCATGCCGTCAGTTCCGCTATGGAGATCTGTGAATTCCGCCGGGCAACGTTGACAGAGAGATTTCTATGGAGGAAGAACGAGGCGCCCAGCATTGCCACGAAGGCGCACAGAAGGGCGTGGGCGCCGCAAAAATCGACGATGTGATTGATCGAAAAACCGGCAACGACCAATAGAAACAGAGTTAGAGTCGAAAGTTGGTCATAGGAGATGCGTAAACTCCAAAATCTCGGTATTGAACCTCTTCCGACGGCCACTCCCATACTATACCAGAGAAGAACAGACGCGAGAATCGCGAGCGATGGTCCAGGACCGCCGAGCGATTTATATGCGCACGTCACAGTCATCGCGGTGACGATGCCGGCCAATAGCAATGAAATGAAGAGTCGCCTTCGCAGCTTGGGCAGCGTCCACGAGATCAGGGTGTGCTGAAGCTCGCGCAAGGCAAACCCAAGATCCTGTCCAATAAATGCCGCGATGAGAAAGCTGAGAAAATTGAGACGGCCTGGCGTGGGTGTGCCGGGGAATGGCTGGTCCGCATAGGAAAACAGGAAATACGCGATCGGCAATCCCTGGCCGAAGAGGTACAGGACGGTCCATTTGCGCCACAGCAATCCGAACAACGCGTAGAACCCCATCATCCGTTCTCCTCCAGGAGAAGCGGAAACATACTTTCCAGGTTGAGCGGTCTGTTGTCGACGTCCACCCCGTATTTCGATTTGAATGCGTCCAGGTTGTCCGATGCTCCTTTCACGAGCAGTCGGGCCTGGTAGCTGTCCACCTCCTGTGACACGACGTAGTTTTCTTCGAAATGTGTGCGGAGTCTGCCGGCCTTGACGGTCACCCGCCACTCGGCGAATTGCTCCTGGAGGTCGTCCAGCGAGGCATCCGCCTTGATCCGGCCCTTGTCGAGGCAGATCACGCGGTTGATGACTTTCTCGACGTCGCGCAGGACGTGTGACGAAATGACGATCGTATTCGCGTCCTGATGGAGGAGTTCGAGGAGGAATCTCAGGAATTGCTCGCGCGTGATGGGGTCCAGGCCGCTGATCGGTTCGTCCAGGATCAGCAGGTCCGGGCGGTGGCAGACGGCAAGAATGATGCCCAGCTTCTGCGCGTTGCCGGGCGAAAGCGTCCCCACGCGTGCCGAGGGCTCCAGTTCCAGTTCGTCGATCAGGCGCTCTTCGAGGTCCCGGTCCCAACGTTTGTAGAACGAGGAGACATAGCGCAGTTGCTGCTCCACCTTCATCCACTCCAGGAACCGGTTCTCCTGGTGCACGACGCCGATGCGCGAGAGTTCGTCGGAACCCAGTTTGTCGCTGGGGCATCCAAAGGTAGTGCATTGCCCGCTGGTTGGCAGGTAAAGGCCGATGACGTGGCGAAGCAGCGTTGTCTTTCCGCTTCCGTTTCTGCCGATGAGGCCCACAACCGCCGGGCCGGGTACGGAAGCGCTCACGTTGTCCAGCGCGGTGACGTCTCCAAACGTCTTCGTCAGGTTCTTGACTTCAAATGCGGATTCCATATTATGATTCCTCCTGATCCTCGGCATCGTCCAGCATCCGGCCGAACAGCTCCAGGGCCTGCGATTTTTCGACGCCGAGTTGTCTTGCGATGGCTACAATAGGCGCCAGGCTCTGCCGGAGCCGATTGAGCTTTTGAACTTCGATCTTTTCGGGTCTCAGGTAACTCACGGTCAGCGGAAGTCCGCGCCTCCGCTCCAGGATGCCCTCGGCCTCCAGATAGCCGTAGGCTTTGCTGACCGTCATCGGGTTCACGCCCAGTTCTGCCGAGAGGGAGCGGGTGGTGGGCAGTTTTTCGCCGGCATTCAACAGGCCGCTCGCGATATGAAACTTGATCTGGTCCATCAACTGCCGGTAGACCGGCACGCCGCTGTGGTGGTCGATTGCAATCAGCACGGGTCGGTTCTCCAAAGTGTATTAGTGTATTACTTTCAATATACAGTAGACACAGGCAGATGTCAAATGGTTTAATCCGAAATCCAATAACCGAGGAGCGAACGATGAAAATGACGTCGATGGACGTATGGACCGTGGTGGTGCCCAGTCTCCCGGGGCGCGTGAACAGTCCCGAATGGGTCCCCGAAGTCGGGTGGGACGTGGTGCCCAAGCATATCCTCCGGATCAATACGGACACCGAAACCTACGGGCTGGGAGAGTCCGGCCGGGGTGTGCCCATCGAGGACGTGCGCGCGGGCGCGGACCTGGTTCTGGGACGGGACCCCGAAACCGTGACGTTGCAGAATGTCTACGAAGCCCGCACCGACGGCGCCGAGAAGATGCTGGAAGTGGGAACGGGCCCCGCGTATCATGCCCTCGAGATGGCCGTATTCGACCTGATCGGCCGCGCGCGCCGAATGCCCGTACACGCCCTGCTCGGCGGGGCCGTGCGCGACCGGGTGCGTACGGACTACTGGATGGGGTCCCAGACGCCCGAGGACGGAAAGCGGACCGTCGCACGGGCGCTTGAGAACGGCTTCAAGGGGATCAAGATCAAGTGCAAGATCGAGGAACCGATGCTGGAACGGCTGCGGGCCATCCGGGACGTCGCAGGCCCGGAGTTCAAGGTCACCGTGGACCCCAACGAGCGGTTCCGTACGGCCGAGCAGACGATCGAGCTCGCCGGGCAACTCGAGCCCCTGGGCAACGTGGAGGTATTCGAAGACCCGATTCCCAAGTCGGACCTGGAGGGCTACGTTGCCATTTACGAGGCCGTCAATATCCCCATTGCGATGCACCTGGGGAGCGGGTCGGACGTCATTCGGGCGGTGAAGGCCGGCGTGGTGGACTGCGTGAACCTGGGCGGGAGCATGACGGGCTTCGTGAAAAGCGCCGCCGTAGCGGAGGCGGCCGGGCTGCGCTGCTGGCACGGATCCGGGGTCGACCTGGGCATCCTCGAAGCGTCGTACGTACACGCGGTCTCGGCGGCGCCCAACTGCACCATGGCGTCGGATATTGTGGGAAGCTGGGTCCGGGAGAGCAACCTGATCCGGGAGCAGATCGCGTTTGCGGACGGATTCGCGCCGGTTCCCATGGACCCCGGGCTGGGGTGCGAACTGAATATGGACGCCGTGGCGCGATACAGCCGCGCGCACGAGACGATTCACGCCGCGTAGCCGGCAGCGAATCGAATGGATCGATGCCGGGAGAATCGAAATCCGCCGGGGGTTTCGGAGTTGCGAATGACCTTTCGGACGTTCGTTTGCCTGTTGTTGTTATCGGTCCCTGCGCAGGCCGCGCAAGGGGACCTGGCGACGGTGGATTCGCTCGTTCAGGCATCCACGGATACCTCGCTGGGGATGGACCGACGCAGGGACCTGTTGAAGAACGCGATCGAACTCGACAGGACGGGAAGGGCCCTGCATGCGCTCGCGCGGTTGCGGCTGGAAAAAGGCACGACGTATTCGCGCCAGCAGGCGCGGTCGCTCTTGAAGCGGGCGCTGGAGCGTGAGCCCGATAACTCGGAATACGTGGCGTCCTTCGCGGAACTGCTCTGGCGCACCGGCCCGCGGTCCGGCTCGTACAAAAGGGCGAGGGAGGCCATCGCGCTGGATCCGAAAAACGTGCGCGCCTACTATTGGGCGGGGCGGTTCGTGGTCTGGTCGTGGGAAATGACGTTTTTCACGCGGGAGGGAGCGGGCGACGAGGCTCGTGTGGCAGGGGACGGAGACGTGACCGCGGGGCGCACGTTCGCGCAGCGCGGCTACGCGGACATGGACGTGGACGTCGGGATCGACTATCTGAGCCGCGCCCTGTGGCTGGATCCGGACCACTGGCCGTCCCGCGTGCATCTTGGGCTGGCATATTATCTGGCGCGCAGGCCGGATGCGCTGATCTCCCTGTTTAACGAACAAATCGAACGAAATGAAGGCCGCGCGGACGCCTGGTTCTTCAAGGGGCTCGGCCACCAGGAGAAGGGTGATCCGGAAGCAGCCTATCGCGCCTACGTGGACGGGCTGGCGCGGCTGTCCGACCGGCAGCGCCGGTTCATGCAGTCGGTCTTTCTGATGCGGGACAGGAAATCCTGGAAGAACGACGAGCCCCCGCCGGACGAGGAAGCGATCCGGAAGTTCTGGTTCGGGAAGGATCCGCTGTATCTGAGCGAGATCAACGAACGGATGCTGGAGCAATGCCGGCGGGTGGCCTTCGCGAACCTGCGATTCGGGGACCCGATCAACGGATACGCCGGATGGGAAACGGCCCGGGGTCAGGCGTACATCCGGTACGGCGACCCCGTCGCGCGGCACATGACGCCCGCGGACATCGATCTGGGCCTGACGAAGACCATCGAAGAGGAAGCGGAGATGAGGCGGCGGCAGTGGCGCCCGTCAGGTGGGATCTTCGAGTTCCATCCTCGAAAGGATACGTGGACGTACGAGGGGTTCGAGGTGTCGTTCCTGAACACCAATTCCTGGGATTCGTGGCGATTCGGCAAGTCGAAGCTGGGCGGCCGGACCCTCAATTTCAGCGAACTGGTCAAAGCGGTTCCGGACTACTACCGCTACCCCTATCAGTACAGCGTGCCCTATCAGGTCGCTCAATTCAGGCGCGATGGCGGGAAGACCGGCGTGGAAGTATACTATGCGCTTCCCGGCGACCAGGTCGCGCATGAAGAGGTCAATCCCGGGGTCCGCGCGGTGGACGTGTTGCAGGCGATGTTCCTGTTCGACACGGCCTGGGATACGCTGCGGCGGGATGTCGGCCGGGTACGGCGCATGCCCTGGATACATTACGTCTCGACCAGGAGGGGATACCTGCTCGCGAGCGAGCAGCTGACGCTGGCGCCCGGAGACTATAACCTGGCGGGAGAGGCGGAGGACCAGGCCACCAGGAAAGTGGGCACGTTCCGGGACCGGTTGCGGGTCAGGCGGTTCAGCGCCGATTCGCTGGAAATCAGCAGCCTGCTGATGGCGCGGCGCATCGTGGAGCGGGACGAGTGGCCGATGGACCGCGCCCGTTTCATGGTGCTGCCCAATCCGCTGCGGGAGTGCTCGCGCGACGGAAGCGCGTGGTTTTATTTTGAGGTGTACAACCTGGCGCGCGATACCTTCGGCGCCACACATTACAGGATTGGCTATCAGACCCAGGTGATCCCCGAGAGGAGCAGACTGGATGACCCGCGGCCGGAGTGGACCACGGCGGTGTCATATACGTACCGGGGCGCCAGGGATTGGGAACCCCGGTATCTGCGGGTGGATATGGCCGATACGGCGCCGGGATTGCGCGCCTTCCGGGTGATCGTCGAGGATCTGCTGGCGGACGCCGAGGCCGAGTCCATGACCCGTTTTCGCGTGCGATGGTAGCCGACTCGCGGATGGCTCGCCGGTCGAAGCGTCGATGGACACGCCGGCGGAACCTTTCGTTCCATTTCAGGGTCTACAAATGGTACACGGGGTACGTAAGGGATAATTTGCAAACGGATGCGGCGGGCGCCTTCATCCCGCCTGTCGCCGGTTTTCCGTCTCCGCCGATTCACGTGGTGTACGTCATGTTGCGTCTTGCGCTGTTGATCCCCACCATCCTTTGCTTCGCCGCGCCCTCGCCGGCGGCCAAGCGGGACGCGTACAAGGTGGCCGCCCTTCTTGCCTCCGCGGCGGATACCACCCTGTCGCACATGAAGCGCGTATCGCTGATGGAGCGGGCGGTTCGATACGATCCGTCCGGAAGGGCGATGCACGCCCTGGCCAGGCACTATCTGAGTCGCGGCACCGTGTTGTCCAGGCGGTTCGCTCGGCAGTGGGTGCAACGGGCGATGAAGCGGGAGCCGGAGAACGCGGCTTACGTGAAGACGTATGCGGAGATCTACTGGCAGGCGGGGTCGCGCAAAGAGTTCTACGTGCAGATCCGGCGGGCGATCGCGCTGTCGCCCAATAACGTCGACGCCCTCTATCAGGCCGGCAGATACGCCGCCAGGGAAATGATGTACAATCTGGAACGGGAAACCCTGAAGTCGGGACCGGAGCGCAAGCGAAGGTTCCACTACGGGAATTACGGCAGGGGGATGCGGGAGCAGGCGATCGGCTATCTGACCCGCGTGCTGGAGGTGGATCCGGAACACCGTCCAGCGCGGATTCTGCTCGGCCAGGTCTACCTGGAAGGACACATGGCCGATCGGCTCGTGGATCTGTTCGAAGACTATGCTCAGCGCCACCCGGAAGACTGGGATGCGTACTTCTTCACGGGGCTGGGTTACCAGAATCGCGAGGACCTGGATAAGGCGTTTGACCTCTATTCGGTAGGTCTGGACCTGATGTCGCCGCTGGAACAGCAGTTCATCCGGTCCGTGGTGGTGTTGACGGACCGGGAAGCGTTGAAAGACGGCGGCGAGCTGCCGGACGAAGAAACCCTGCGGCGGTTCTGGACAGGACGGGATCCGTTGTTTCTGACTCCCGGGAACGAGCGGATGCTGGAACACTGCAGGCGGGTGGCATACGCCAATCTCAGGTTCGCCGATCCGGACCGGGGCGTCGAAGGCTGGGAGACGGACCGCGGCCAGGTGTACATACGTTACGGGCATCCCGATGCGCGAAACATCTATCTGGACCGGATGAACTACGTGCTGCTCCGCGAGACGTGGAGCTATCCCGGTTTCAGCGTGACGTTCGAGCGCCTCGGAGAAAAAAACTGGGAGGTGCTGCAGGTCACGATCCGCGGTTCGGTCAGAAGCAGGTTCAAGGACCTGTTGGCGCGGATCCCCGAGTACTACAGCGACCCGTACTGGCTGAAGCGGTACGACGCGCCGTTCGAGATCGCGCAGTTCCGGGGAGAGAACGGAAAAACCCGCGTGGAGCTGTACTATGCGCTTGCCGGCGAACATGTAGCGCACCGGGAGGTCAGTTCCGGTATACAGGCGGTGGATCTCAAGCAGGGCCTGTTCCTGTTCGACGAGGCGTGGAAGGAAGTCCGAAAGACCATTTCACCCATTCACAGAATGCCGTGGATCGAAGGCAACGCCGTTCGTGACGGATACCTCTTCTGGGGCGAGCGTCTGTCGATGGATCCGGGGACGTACCATCTGTCGGTTGAGACGGAGGATCTCGGCCGGCACAGCCTCGGGACCTTTCGCGAGTCGTTGGAGATCGGCAGATTCGGCAGAGACGGACTGCAGATCAGCGATCTGCTGCTGGCTCAGCGGGTTGTCGAACACGACGACCGGCCGTTCGGTCGGGACCGATTTATGGTGTTGCCCAATCCTTTGAAGCAGTGCCAGCGGGACGCAAGCATGTCGTTCTATTTCGAGGTTTACAATCTGAAGCGGGATGAGTTCGGCGCCACAAGCTACCGGATCACGTACCAGACCCGCCTGCTGCCGGAGAAGTGGAAGGAAGACGACGACGCGATACCTGAGTGGACCACGGCCGTGACCAACTCGTACAACGAGACCCGGGACTGGCAGCCGCATTATCTCACCCTGGACATGGAAGGGTCGAAACCCGGACCCTGGGCCTTCAGGGTGGTCGTGGAGGACTTGCGGGCAAAGAGCCGTGCGACGAGTTCCGCGGTATTCCGGGTGATGCCGTGACCTTGCGGGTAGACGTGAGCCTCGCTCGACAACAGGCAGGACAGGAAGGGCCGACGAGACATTCGTCGGCCCTCTTTATTTGCTACCAAGGGCTGTCGAAATCAACGCTGTAGCACGAATCGGGTGTATTCCAGTCTTTAGGTTTTCATCCTGTCTATCCTGTCCATCCATGTTGGTTCCGGTTGTTGGCTTTAGGAGGCTAGTAATTGTGCACGCCGTGTCCCTGGCCGGGAAACCAGATCGCGTCCACGACGAAGGATAACGTGATCGCCAGAACATATCCGGTCAGCAGCCCCAGAAAGGCGGGTTGCCACTTCCGGTACAGGTTGACGCCGCCGACCTTGAGCAGGATGGCCTTGATGGCCCAGACGACGAAAATGGAAAAGACGGTAAGCTGGGTGTTCCAGGAAAAGGCAATCGGAAACGCGATGGGATGGAACGGCCACCACGGCAGACGATAGTGCAGAAAAGTAAGCAGAGACATTGCGGCGGCGCCAACGCAGAAGACGGCCAGGCGCTCCCAACTGGTGTCGAAGGGACTCCGCATCTGCGTCACCGTCAGGTCGTAGGCGAATCGGCCTGCGCTGGAGAAGGGCCACGCATTGAAGTTGAACGCGCCGGTCCGATAACCCAGGAAGATCGTGAGGGCGAAGTCGGCCGCGAGGCCCACGACGACCACCAGCGCCAGGGCGGGGACGAGCCGCCGCCTGTTCCGTCGGATGAGGTCCGCGAGTCGGACCACGTGCATGAAGGGGGACATGAACGTGCCCTTGCCCTGGCAGACAAGGCTGTACGTGAGACTGACGCCGGACATGCTTGCGGGCGAAAGCGCCCTGGTGCCGATCGTGTACAGGGCGGCGTACTGTTCGGTCAGCGTGGTCCGCATATAGGCCAGTCCGGTCTCGCAGACGATGCGGGCGATGGAGAGATAGTTGACGATCAGAGCCGGCACGAGCAGCGCGACGAGCTTGCCCTGCATACCCAGTCGGGCAAAGAAGGCGCAGATGAAGACGAGGCTGCCGACGAGTCCGAACACGGCGAACCTGTAGGAAAGCAGTTCCCCGGCATCGTCGGCATCGCCTTTCCCGAACGCCCTGGCGAAGACGGCCCTGATATGCGTGCGCGCGGTCCAGAGGTTCCACAGCACCAGCACGGTCAGCGCGCCGAATCCCTGCCAGGCGGTGACTTCGGTCTCGGCCGAAAAGTTGAGCGGCTTGCGCGGGATGACGTAGCCGATGCGGTTGATGATGCCGTTTTCAAACCAGAAGAAGAGGACGAAGAAAACCCAGATGGAGAACAGGATATTCAGGTTCGCGAAGTACGCGAATCCCGCGGTGAGAAAGTTGATGCGGGTGTTTACGCGCGGAAAGCCCTTCGCAAAGACGACCCATTTGCCCTGGAGGGGAATCCTGGGGACCACCGGCCAGAAGTAATTGAGGATATTCCAGGAAATGGCGCCGAACCCCACGCCGAAGCCACCCCAGAAGAGGCCACCGCGAAGGGCATCGGGCAGAAAACCGCCCCGGTCGGCGCGCGTCAGCGTGGCCCCCACGGAAGCAAGCGGAAAGACCAGTCGCTCGTTCCGAACCCACTGTTTGCGGAGGATCACCGCGATGCAGAACAGGAGCGTGCAAAGGGCGAACAGGAAGAAAACCCAGCTGATGAGCGGCGCAATCCAGGCCTGGTACGGCGCCTGCTGCCCCTCGGGCAGGCCCTCGTAAAACCAGGTCATCGCGTGATTTTCGTTCGAAGGCACGGCCCAGCCGGGCATATTCGGATGCAGATAGTTCGCCCACTGGTTCTCCGGGGTAGCGAAATAGTAGACGCCGGATAGAATGCCCAGGAGAAATCCCGTGATGCCCGAGGTGGGCACTACGGCGCCGACGAATCCCATTGCCAGGACGGTGAGCAGTTCCGACGACTGAAGGGCGCTGTGCGGCCGGATCCGGCGGACGAATCCGTTGGCGATGACCAGCAGGAGGAAGGTGGCGAAGAGGGCGAGGGGGAAAAAGGAGAGTTGCATCCGCGAGGCGTGGATGACGTACTCGGTGATTGAGATCCAGAAATTGACGACGAGCACCAGCAGCAGGCCGATGGCGACGGCGCGAAGCGTCACCGCGTCGGATTGCGGCGCGGCGTGGGACCCGGACGCTGTCTGTGCTGCGGAACTCTGCGCCATCTTTTCCTTTCAATGGGTCCTGGTAAGCGCCAGTTGGAGAGGGATGGCCGATCCGGGCACTGAGCCGCTCCCTGAGCTTGTCGAAGGGTCGGCGAAGGGCCTAGCCATCATCCGGGTCCTTCAGTTTCCAGCCCGGATTCGTGCCCGCCTGCATGTCGGACGGCAGGGGGTCCGTCAGCTTACCGTAAAGGTCGGGGCGGCGCGCGCGAAGATATCGGTACCCTGACGAGACGGGTATCTTTTCGGGGGTGAGCAGGCCCACCACCACGTCGTCTTCGAGGGCGTCGGATTCGACCACGATCTCACCGAACGGGTCCAGAATCATCGCATTGCCGTTCTTGACGGTGTCGTGGTCGATGCCGATAGGATTGGTGTATACGGCGTATACACCGTTCTCGTACGCCCGCGCCGGCAGCCAGCGCATGAGCCAACCCCGTCCCTTCGGCCCGTTGAACTCCTGGCGGAGGGACACGGGATCGCGGTGACGGTTCTCCCACAGGGCGCGGTCGATGACACCCCGGCCCGGCATGGAGGAGGGCAGCCCGCAGGTGACGTGCGGCATGAACACGATTTCGGCGCCCATCATGGCGGTCAGGCGCACGTTCTCGGGCAGGTTGTTGTCATAACAGATCAGGATGCCCACGCGGCAGCCGCAGAGGTCGAAGACGGTAAACGCGTCACCCGAGTCGATGAATCTGCTGATGAACGCGTGCAGCTTGCGGTGTTTCGCGATGAAGCCGTTCGGACCCACGGCGACGTACGTATTGTAAAGGGTGTCGCTTTCGATTTCCACGAGGCCTGCCAGCACGGCGACGTCGTACTCCCTTGCGATTTCGGTCAGGCGTTTCGTGGAGGGTCCCCCTGGAACGGGTTCGGCGAGTTCGGCGATGCGGGAACGGGAGAGGGTCTGCAGAAAGGTGTAACCGGGAATGCTGCACTCGTGGAAGGAAACGACTTCTGCGCCCGCGTCGACTGCCCGCTTCGTGAGGGCCTCGATACGGGACAGGTTGTACGGCTTATCGGCGTCTCTCGCTTCGAACTGGGCGGCGCCGATTCTGATGTCGCGCATGGATTGTCGATCCTGCCGCTAACGATACGCCTGGTCTCGATCTGACGGTTCCGCCCTCATGGGCAACTCCGCCGGGATTCGGGCAAGGGCGTCAGGCCGTACCGTCAAGCAGCCCTTTCATATAGCCGATGGCATAGAGCCTGCCCATCAGGGTGTAACCGGGCGGGTCGTTTGCCTCGCCGGACAGCACGGGAACGTGGTCGGGGCGGATGGGGCCGGTGAAACCGATGTCTTTATACGCCCGGATGCACTCCGCCATGTCCGTGTCGCCCTCGTCGTGGAAGGTTTCCTCGAAGCTGGGCACGGTGCCTCTCACGTCGCGGAAGTGGGAAAAGTGGATCTTGTCCGCAAACCGGCGGATGGCGGTCGGCACGTCAGCTCCCATCGCCGCGAAGTTGCCCTGGCAGAAGGTAATTCCGTTATAGTCGCTGGGAACCATGTCGACGACGCGCTGGAACGCGTCCACGCTGGTGATGATGCGGCCGATTCCCCGAACGGGCGACAGGGGCGGATCGTCGGGATGCAGCGCCTGTTTGACGCCAGCTTCCTCGGCCACCGGGATGACCCGTTCGAGAAAATACTCCAGGGTTTCCCACAGCAGCTCTTCACTGATTTCCCCGTAATTCGTCGGGGGCGCGTCCTGCATCAGCGTGTCATCGTAGCTGCTTACAAATGCATCGCCCCGTCCTCGCGTCGTAAAGGAGGTGCGCATCCAGTTGAACACAGCCATCCAGTTCCAGCACATGATCCCGATTCCGGCCGCGCCCAGGTTGCGGATGGTCTGGCAGTACGCGTCGATGTCTTCGTCCCGGCCGTCCAGACCCAGCGTGACGCGGTTCGAGATCGGGACAGACTCCACCACGGACCACGTGAGACCCGCGTCGGCAATGCGCTGCTTGTGGTGTACAATGGCGTCAAAGTCCCAGATTGGGCCGCCATTGGGGAGTGTGGTTACCAGGTCGGTCACGCCGATCTGGCGGGCCAGGGCCATTCGTTCTTCATTGAGGGGACTCAGGACGAGTGCAAATTTCATCGAATCGTTCTCCGAATGCGGGTTTGACGACGGTGCAATGCCGCGTTGATCGGGCGCGGGTCGAGTGACCCCCTAATTTATGCGATCACGGATTCATTCGCAATTCCAAAGGCGCCGCACCGGTACTGAGCGCGCACAATATGCCCCCGTCCGTCCCCACCAGCAGACCGGGCTTCCCGGGCGACGACAGGCGGGATAACACGGTCACGCCCGCTGCCATGCGGTGGCTGCCGAGAACCTCCCCATCGATGGACAGGAACACGACCCACCCGTCGGAGGTCCCCGCCGCGATCATCTTTTCGCCGGCGGCCTCCAGAAGAACCATTCCCGTCACGCCGCCGTCCAGGTCGCGTCGCCAGCGCTTCTTGCCCCGGCCGTTCAGCAGCGCCACGTGGCCGCTCTCACTTCCCGCCGCGAATCCCTTCCCACCAACCGTCACGCCGTGACGGACGTCGTCTCCCAGGTTGGCCGTCCAGAGGATCTTTCCGGATATTGAATCCACCGCGTAGACGTTCCCGTCCATGGCCCCGTAAATCGCTTCCTTCACTCCGTCGCCGTTCAGGTCCGCGAGGGCCAGGGCCGAAAAACAGGGGCCCCCGTTCACCGTCCACCGGATCCTTCCGTCGGACTCCAGCAGATTCGACGTGTAATATTCGGCGCCCACCAGGATTTCCTGCTTTCCGTCGCCCTCCACGTCTCCGATCACCAGGGTCCGTGCGGCGTGGTGTTCGATCTGCCGCTGCCAGACTTCCTCGCCATCCGGCGCCAGCGCCCACACCAGCCAGCCGTCCGTCGCCGTCAGGATGACCGGTTTTCCATCGCCGGTCAGGTCCGCCGTCGTCACCGCGTTCACATTCTGGTCCACCCCGTGAGACTCTGAGAACGCCCGTCGCCAACAAATCTCCCCGTCGGCATCGAACATCGTCAACGCACGGTCCCGGCCGCCGGCCAGAAGGCGTCCTTCCCCCAGGCCGGTGAGATGCACGGCGCGCACCCCGGCGCCGGTCTCGCGCGTCCATCTGACTCGCGCTTCCCGGTCCAGCAAAAGCACCTGTCCCGCGGCTGTGCCGACGGCTGTCGATTCACCCCTCGCTTCGATACACCGGACCGGTCCCCCGACCTGCGCTTCCCAGAGACGCGCGATGGACATATCCTTCGGGACAAACCCATGCGCTCTCGGCGCTCTTCGATGTACGTAGGGCGTGCCGGCCCGAAGGGCCTCGTGAATGACATCCTGAAGGCCGGTTTCGATGCTGATCTCGTGCGTCCCGGCCGGAAGGCTGTCCGGTGCAGGTCCCGCCCCGTCAAAAGAGACGCCCCTGGTTCGGACGCCAATCTCTTCCCTTACACGAACTTCCCCGCGTCTCTCACCTGGATACAGAGCCAGATGCACCGGAGCCTCGCTCTCGAACATGGCGTCATCCGCCCGGAGAACCGTCGCGTCGAGCAGCACTACGGACGTTTCGGTCAGCACCACGACCTCGGCGGCGATCCTTAAGCCTCCTATCTCCGCCTCCCCGTCGACAACACCCACGACAGTGGACCCGTCCGGATGCGCCGCCTTCACAAGGCCCTCTTCGATGCGATCGATTCGCCATGCATCGATCTCCGCCTCCGACCCCGCCGCCATCAGGTTGAAGAATCGCTCCACGTCTCCGGGACGGCCATGCAGCGCCTTGTGCTGGCTGAAAATCCGGATCGGGCCGTCCGCGTACGGGTACAATTCGTATGGGTCGGTTCCGGCAACGCGGGCTTCTTCCGTCAGGAGGGACGGTTCCGAATCGTCCGCGTTCAGAATCCGGAAGTGTACTCCCTCCTGTTCCACGATCAGCTCACGACCTTTCTGCCGGATGTCGCCAAGCGTCCGCCAGAGGCACTTGAGATCGTAATCCGCGTCACGAAGCAGCCTTAGCGAGTCCGCAACCAGAAAGAACCGGCCCTTTACCCAGAAGATATCCCGCGTCCAGTCCAGGCCGTTATATCCGGGCGCAACGGTGCGCGTCAATGACGTCCCGCCGAACGCCTCCGCCCACTTCAACGCCACCAGCGGCGGCATCGGCGCGGTTTCGCCACCACAGATCGACACAACGGAACAGTGGTGCCGGGGCCGCTTCCAGATGTAGTCCAGTTCCGCCAGCCACATCCGCCCCTTCCACGTCAGCCGCCCGATCGAGTTGCCGTCCTCGTGTCCGTGCGCGAACGTCGACGTCCCGTCCAGCAACAGATATTCGTCGTCCCTGTCGAACCCACCGCGCAGGACCAGCTTGTCGAACGCCTCTTCGATCGGCACGTTCGCTCCGGTCGGCGCGTAACGCTCCACCCAGTCGTAGAGCGAACGGTTGAACGGCGCAACGGTGACCCCGGTCAGCCGGTCGGGCGGCCGCTTCGGCAGCGCCCTGTAGAAACAGCCCGGATACGGCGCGCCCCCCATCCAGTCCAGCGCCCACAGATAGCTCCCGTCCTCATAGTACCAGGCCGCCGTACACAGGGCCATTGCCAACTCGAGCGAGATGGTCTTGCTCTTCAGCGCCACCGCATAACGTCCCTGCTCAACGTAGGACCACATATCGCCAAAGCTCACCGGCACGCCGAGATTGTCCGTCACCTGGATGCCGTAGTCGGCAAAGGCGCGAAGCTGGCCGTTCTCCAGGAAGCGGAAGTCGTCCCGCTTCAGATCGTAGATTACCTGGTGATATGGCGCCAACCAGCAGTAACCCCACCATCCGCCTCCCGCGTCGTCGTTCGGCTTGTAGCTGTCCGCCTGACCGTCGAAAACCGCCTGCGAGAACCGGATCTGCTTCTCGAATCTCCCGATCCCGTAATAATCCTCGAAATACCGTGCGCAGAACGACCCGCTCAGCCCCGCAAACGTCCAGTGGTTCTGCCGGATCTCGGACGGGGGCGGCGTCTCGCCCTCGAAATAGCGCGTACCGGCCACGTAATTCGCCAGTCCCCACAATACATTGGTGATGCGGAGTCGTTCCACGTCCGTAAACGCATCGCTTTCCTCTATGAGGTCCCAGACCATGAACAGCCGCCATGCCCAGGAATAGATGAACAGCATATGCTCGAACAGCCAGTTCCCACCGTAGCGGTTCCTCACCAGGTCCTCGTAGTAAAACAGGGCATCCCGGAACATCCGGGCGCAGCCGGGATCGTTCGTCAGATGGTGGACCAGCCCCAGGAACGTCGCCTGCTCCACCGGGTAATAGCTGAGATTGTCCCGGTACATTTCCGCCACCCACGCCCGGAACGCATCCGGCGTCATCTCCGGCAGGAGCGTTTGGTGGACCTCCGACTGCGACAGATTGGTATACCCCAGACGCCCACCGGTCTCCTTTAGGACGCCCTCCAGCGCCTCGAGCGCCGCGGCCGCGCCCTCCACGCTGCTTGCGCCCACCAGCAGCACGTTGCGGCCGCAGTTCTCCGGGTTGTGCACCGTCCGGACCGCATACCCGTCCCCTCCCGGATAAAACTCGTCCACGTACGCGTATTGCCGCCGGTACAGCGCCATGATCGAGTCGTTTACCATCGCATTGCCCAGCAGGACGCGGTGGCGGCCGTCGGGCAGGGGCGGCAGGCAGGCCGGATCCACGACAGCCAGGTCCACTCCCGCATGCGCGCGGACCATCTCCTGAAACCGCCTGCCAAGAGGCGCCCAGTCCGGGTCCACCGGCGCCGCGATCTCCGCCCCCTCCCTGAGGTCCGTCGTCAGGTGCATCTCCTTCAACCTGTCGATCTTTCGCTCGGCCAATGTACATTCCTATTGATGGAATTCCAGAGTACAGGGATTTCGCGTTTGTATGCGCGGAATGTGCGTGACAGTTTGCGTCGATTCGCGTATCTTAATGGTAATAGTATCTTTACCTCAATTCGGAGATTCCTGCCGGTGACAATTGAGAGAATAAAAGAAATCGCAGGGCCGGCGTGTCGGGAATTCAGGGTGAAAAGACTGGATCTCTTTGGATCTCTGAGCCGAGACCAGGGGACTGCTGTCAGCGACGTGGATCTAATCGTGGAGTTTGAAGACCCAACGACGCTGCCTTCGACGAGGTTTTTCGGGCTTCTTCACCATCTTGAGGACAAGCTGAATTGCAGAGTAGATCTGCTTACATTCAACGGACTCAAGAACCCCTACTTTCGTCGCAGCATCCTTGACGAAAGGATGAACATCTATGGACGCTGAGATGCTGAAATATCTCTACGACGTCAAAGATGCGGCCTGAACAACCGCGGCGTTGTACCGGACGTCGTCGCCCGGGTTCGCCCACCACACGAAGTCACGCAATCGACTACTCAACCGGCAACTCCACCAGAACGCTCACCGCATCGTCGGAATTGAAGACGCGTCTTCCGTCCAGTTCGGCAAACGTCCCGCCGTGCAGGACGACCGACCCGCCTCCGTCCTTTCGCCAACGCACCAGACTGGCGCGGGCGTCCGTGATCAGCCCGCCCGCGGTAACTGTTTCATCTCCAGTTCTGAAGACCGCCAGAGCGGTCACGTCAGGGCCGCTTACCCGGACGCCGATCCCGCCATGCCCCGTCACCCGCTTCGCCGAAACCGGTTCAGCCTCACTGGAACGGAGCGGCTGAAGCAGGTGAAGATAGTTTACCCTTTGCACCGGCTCCGGCGTTGGAAACCGGAGATAGGGCAGCCGGTCCGCATCACGCGGCGCGGGCGTGGAATCGATCCTGACGGTCGACGCCTCCGGCCAGAGGTGCTTCACGTGTAACGCCGCCGCGCGCCCCTCGATCCTGGAAGTCGCGCCTGTGATTGTCACACTTCCGTACGGGCTCAGCAGCCGCCACTCGATCTGTCTGGGGCGCCCTCCCGCGGTTTCGATCTCATCGAACAGCAACAGGTACCGCAGGTCAGGATCGTCGTGCGGCTTCAGGAACATCAGTTGTCGACGGTAGGTCTCCAGCAGGGGACGGTACGCGCGCGCCGCCTCTCCTCGCACGTAATCGTAGTCCGCGGAAAAGAAGGTCTCCTCGATCCGGCCACTCTTCGCGACGTCCTCTCCTCCCAGCCACTGCAGCTCGTACTCACGCGGCACCGGACTTTCCTCGTGAACCGTCGGTTGCCCCCGTCCATCCACCAGGATGGTGTTTCGCCCCGGTGTGCCCTCGTACCACGCCGTCAGATCGTACTGCGCCTGCGTCAGCACCGCCTCCCCGGTCTTCGGGGTCCGCAGCCGGGTCAATAGGCGCTCCCCGAACGCGGTGAGCGTAAACCCATTCTTGTCCCCCTGCTCCTTACTCACTTCCGGACCGGACGTGAACGTGACGTGCACCCCGTCCGCATGCAGCGTGTCGTGCAACTTCACCAACCCCAGGTCCCGGAAGTGAAACCCGGTCGCATCCTTCTTCGGGGCCGCCGGCGCCAGGCTCTCGTTATAGAACAGGAACTCCCAGGGCCCGTGGAAATAGAGTCCCTTCGCCGCCGCAATTCCCAGTGTATACGTTCCGTCCAACTCCTCAACCGCCTTGGCGATCTCGTGGTCATCCGTGAATGCGATGCCCCTCACGCGCCGCCCTCCGGACGTCAGCATCATCACTGCCTGCCCCGCGTCGGACCGGTCCTTGCGGAGGGAAGCCCGGATCTCGCCGGTGCGAAGGCTGCCGAACCCGAGGGACGTCTCCCCGCGTTCATCCGTCAGCACGACCGGACCGTCCAGGCGATCCACGACACTTCCGGCGGCGTCGAGGACCTCAAAAGAGACGATTTCCACCCGGTCGCCCTCGACCTGAAACGCGACCCTGTCGATCCCTTCCACGCATTCGATCTCCTGCCGGTCCCGAACGACGCCGTTCACTTCGATCTGCATCCCGCCGTTCCAGGCATCCCAACGCAGAGAAACCGTATAAAGGGTTTCAGGCTGATAGAGAACTTTATTCCGGTTGTACCAGTACGCCGGGTAACCCTCCATATCGGGCTCCAGATCGTGCTTCAGGGCCAGCCATTGAAGCGCAGGATCCCGAAGCCTTCCGGCATGCGCCAGAAGGCCCGCCCGCTCGTTAAAGTGCCCGCGCGACCGGTACATCTCCATGCCGAAAATCAGAAAGTGCGACAACCGCCGCAGCGGCCCGCTATCGAACAGGTCCGGCCCTCCGTTTCGGACCAGCGCCTCCATGAACCGCCCCCCGTCGCTCAGACAGACCCCCAGCCAGCCCCGTCCCTCCATCCGTTCGCCGTCTCTCCCATAGGCCGCCGGCAGCAGGTAATCCCGCGTGAGCACAAGCCCCATATCCAGCCAGTCCCTCGCCTCCTCGACCTCGTAGAGCAGCCCCAGCCCCGCCAGTCCCTCGAGCGGTATGCTCCGCCATCTGTGGTTGTTCGCAAGGGACCCGCGTCGCGCCGCCGGGTCCCGCGTCAGCCAGTACGCATCCTTCTCGCACAGCTTCTGCCCTTTCTCGCGCAGTCCCGCAAGCAGACGTTCACGTTCCGCCGGGGAGAACCGATCGTGAATCCAATCGTAGACAATCACCGCTCCCGACAGGATCATGGCCGCCTCCATATCCCAGGGATCGGCCGCCGGACCCCAGTTCTCCCAGCCCGCGTACGCCAGCGCCCACGCCTTGGCGCGTTGCGCGAAGACCTCCTCCTCTGTCAGCAGGTAAGCGAACGCGTACAACGGACCGTAGTATTGCATCGCGTACGCGTAGGACAGAAAGTCGTAGGTCGACTTCAGAAACGACTCGTCGTAACTGCCATCGGGTAACCGGCTGTCGGCCGCTCCCGCGGGAGGTTCTTGCGGAATCGGGTTTTTCAGCGTCAGCCTGGCCGCCCGGACGATCCCCTCGGCGCACGTCCGGTACGGCTCCCTTCTTGCCATTTCGCGCAGACGCGGCACGTCTTCGGCCGAGAAGAAAAGGTAGGGATGCGTGCGTTCGGCCTCCAGCAACGCCCCGCTGATCCCCCGGTCTTGCAGCAGGTCCCGGATGTTCACACGTTCACCCCCGAAACTCGAACTCCATGCAACCGACACCGAGGCAGCGAGTATGCAGACCACTGCCCGTCCGGATTTCGAAACGACACGCATCATGCCCGGCTCAACGCGGTGATCACACCCCTGTCCGTGCCTGCCAGAAGGCCCGGACCGCCGGTGAGATGCAGATCGGCCAGCGCCGTCACGCCACCGGCGCTCAACAGCGCCACGATCTCCGCCCCCTCCCTGAGGTCCGTCGTCAGGTGCATCTCCTTCAGCGTCTCGATCCGTGTTCCGGCCATTGGAAGGTCCTCGTCTCGAATGTTCAGGGTAAACGCCCCGCGAGTCCTTCGGAAGCTTGTTAATTCAAAGGGTTATACTTACTTTATCCGGTCCACCACCTCTCACCCGGAGCCGGGGGCAGGATGGCAACGGTAACCCTGAAAGACGTCCGGAAAATATACAACGGGAACACCGTCGCGGTGGAGGACTTCAGCCTCCATATCGAAGATGGGGAGTTCGTGGTGCTCGTCGGGCCTTCGGGCTGCGGAAAATCGACCACGCTCCGGCTGGTCGCCGGCCTCGAGGAGGTGACCGGCGGTAACGTCTACATTGACGGCAAACTCGCGAACGATCTGCCGCCCAAAGACCGGAACATCGCGATGGTCTTTCAGAACTACGCCCTCTACCCCCATATGGACGTCTACCGGAACATGGCCTTCGGGCTGAAACTCAGGAAATTTCCGAAAGCGGAAATCGACGCCAGGGTGCGGGAGGCGGCGGACATCCTGGGTCTCGAAGACCTGCTGGACCGCAAGCCGAAGGAACTGTCCGGAGGGCAGCGTCAGCGGGTGGCCGTGGGCCGGGCAATCGTCCGGAAACCCAAGGCCTTCCTCTTCGACGAACCCCTGTCCAATCTGGACGCCGGGCTCAGGGTGCAGATGCGTACTGAACTCGGCAAGCTGCACACCCGGCTCGGGGCCACGATGATCTACGTCACCCACGACCAGGTCGAAGCGATGACCATGGGCGACCGGCTCGTGGTGATGCGAGACGGACGAATTCAGCAGATCGGCGTTCCGGTTCAGCTCTACCGGCGCCCCGTAAACCGGTTCGTGGCCGGTTTTATCGGCAGCCCGTCGATGAATTTCCTGGAAGGTGAACTCGTTCGGGACGACGGTCTGGCATTTTCTGGAGACGGCCTCCGCCTCCCGATACCGGATCGACTCCGGGTCAGCCTGTCAGGCTGCGTCGGCCGCCGCGTCATCCTGGGTATCCGTCCCGAGCACATCCACTACGCGTCTTCAGTTCACGGACCCGGCAAATCCGAAGACGTGGTCGCGAAAGTCGAAGTGGTCGAACCGATGGGACATGAGACCTTCCTCTACCTGACCGTCGGGCGCGCCTCCTGCGTGGCCCGGGTGGCCGCGGAACCCATTCCTTCGGTGGACGAGGAGGTCCGCCTGGCATTCGACCTCTCCGCCGTCCACTTTTTCGATCGGGAAACCGAAGCCGCGCTGCTCCCGGATGCGCCCGAATAGCCGGCGGAACCGGGGATCGAGCGCGCTCAGGACTTCACCGCACCCGCCATCAGACCCGCCGTCAGCCGCTTCCTGACCAGCAGAAACAGCAGCACGGTTGGAATCGTCGCCACCACCGCGGTCGCCATCAGCAGGTTCCATTCCACCACGTTGTTCTTTTCCCACGAATAGAGCGCCATCGTGATCGGCTGCATTTCCCTCCGGGAAACCAGTACCAGGGCGAAGATGAACTCGTTCCAGGCGGTCACGAACGCAAAGATCGCGGTTGTCGCCAGCCCAGGCCCGGTCAGCGGCAGGGCGATCCTGAACAGCATCCCCGTTCTGGATAGGCCGTCGATCATCGCGGCATCTTCCAGTTCTTCCGGAATGCGCCTGAAGAACCCAGCCAGGATCCATATCGAAAACGGCAGGGTAACGGCGGTATTCACCAGAATCAGGCCGCTGTACGTGTCCAGAAGATGAAGCGACTTCATCACCTTGAACAGGGGAATCAGAACGATCACGGGGGAAAACATCTGCATCACGAGGATGCCCAGCCCGAACGCCCCGCGGCCGCGAAACCGGATGCGCGCCATCGCGTAGGCCGCCGGAGTCGCCACGGCAATGTTCAGAACCGTGGTTCCCACAGCGATGATCAGACTGTTCGCCAGATGGCGCGTCATTGGAATCCGGACGAAGATATCCACATAATTCTGCCACGCAAACAGTCTGGGCACCAGCGTCGCCGGCGACTGAAACACTTCGCCCAGCGTCTTCAGGGAAGTCCCCGCGACGACCAGAAACGGAAACAGCGCGAACGCGGCGACGCCCGCGATCAGGAGCGCCCGCAATACCCCCGAAGGCCGCACACGGACCGGTCCCAAGGTTATATTTCCCTCCTGTAGAATACCCGCCACTGGAGAAGACTGATCCCGAGCAGCAGAAGGAACGCCAGAACGGTAAGGGCGCTCGCCTGTCCGAAGTTGAAGTAACCGAACGCACGCCGGTAGATTTCCGTAACCATAATCTGGGTCTGGTTCGCCGGTCCTCCCGCCGTAATGACATAGATGAAGACGAAGCTGTTGAACGACCAGATTACGCTGACCAGCAGAACCGCCAGCGTGACCGGGCGCAGCAGCGGCAGCGTGATATGACGGAACTGCCGGAAACCCGTGGCCCCGTCGATCGTGGAAGCCTCGTAAAGATCGCCGGGGATCGACTGCAGCGCGGAAAGGAATGCGAACGTGGTAAACGGAAGGGCCGTCCACAACCGGGCGACCAGCGCCCCGGCAAAGGCCGTTGAAGCGTCCGTCAGCCACTGAACCGGCGTATCGATGAGTTGCAGGCCCAGCAGAAGCGAATTCAGGTGCCCGTACTCGCCGTTGTACATCCACTTCCAGGTGATCGCCGCCACCACCAGCGGCATTGCCCACGCGAGGATCAGCAGGCCCCTGACCCATTCGCTGAAAACCGACGCGCGGCTCAACAACAGCGCCACGCCCAGCCCCAATCCCACGTTCATCACGACCGCCAGGGCGGTCCACAACGCCGTGTTCTTCAGCACCAGCAGAAACAGATCGTCCTGCAGAAGTCCGCGGTAATTCCCCAAACCGGCAAACGTCTCTCCCTTGTAGGACGTGTGATAGAGACTCGTCTCCATCACGTCCAGAATGGGAACCCCCATAAACAGAAACAACCACACCGCCGCGGGGGCAACGTAAAGGTACGCCAGCCGTTGTTTCTCCCGCTCCATAAGCCTTCCTCAATCCTCGCGGGGTAGCGTGGGGTCTTCCAGTTCCCTCATCAGACGTGCATAGACCGTATCCAGCGCCTCACGCGGAGACGCCGTACCCGCCAGAACCATCTGGATCGCCTCTCCCCACCCGTCCTGGATCTTCGTCCATTCCGGGTGCTTCGGCGTCAGTTTGATCAGGTCCGCCTGCGCCAGGTAATTGCGGATCGGCACGGTCCGGTAATACGCGTGTTCCGACACCGCTTTGGTCACCGGCACGCCCCCGTTCTCCACGTCCATCAACTCCCGGTTTTCCGGCCGCTGCGTAAAGCGGATGAAGTCGTACGCCAGGTCTTTCCGTTTCGACGTGGAAAACACGGAAAGAATATCCAGAATCAGCAGCATCTTCCGGTCGCGTCCCGCCGGCGTCATCAGCGGCTCGCACGCGATCCCGGCATTCCGGCACCGCTCGTACTGCCACGGCCCGCTGAACGTAAGACCCGCCTTTCCCGCGTCCATAACCGCATAGCAATCATCCGCGTTCAGATTCAGGATGCCCGGCGGCATGGCCCCGTCCACCAGATGCAACTCCGTCAGAAACTTCACGTACGCCACCGCCTCTGGGCTGTTGATCGCCAGCCTGCCGTCCCGGTCGAAGAAGTCGGCGCCAAACCCCCACATCATGGCGATCTGCTCCTGCATCAGGTGCTTCGGCCTTCCCGCGCCCACACAGATCCCGTAGCGCTCGGGCGGCCTGTTCAGCCTGATTGCCAGTTCCCGGACCGCCTCCCACGTATCGGGCGGCGCGCTCACCCCTGCCTCTTCCATCCAGTCTCTGCGGACGTAGAGAACCCGGTTGGCGCCCCATAGCGGCACCCCGTACGTCTTTCCCCGGTACTCGCCGGCGCTGAGCGCCGTGGAAATCCACGCGTTGCGTTCGTCATCCGTCATATAGTCGTCCAGCGGCTCCAGTACCCCCCGCTCCGCATACTCCGAAATCATCCCCATGAACAGATATCCCAGGTCCGGAAGGTTTCCGCCCTGAATCATGGTATTGTAAACCGTCGGCCCCTGATCGTACGGGATGAACCGCTGCTCGATCTTCACACCGGGGTGTTCCGCTTCAAATCCCTTCTTCCACGCCCGGAACGCTTCCCGTTCGGGGCCCATCCAGGCGATTCTGAGCGTCACCTTTCCGCCGGACGATCCATCATCGGACCCGCCGCAGGCGGTTAGCGCGGAAACGAAGAACCAGGCCAACGGTAACCATCTACCCATCTGCATTCTACGCTTCTCCCGTCTTTCAATAGGCATGTACGCCGTGTCCCTCCCCGCCGAAATACGTGATGTCCAGCACGAACGAAACGCCCACGTTGAGCGCATATCCGACCATCAACCCCAGGAAAAAAGGAATGGAACGCCGGTACAGAAAAACGCCGCCCGCCTTCAGCAAGATCGCTTTTACCGACCATGCGAGAAAAACCGAGAGCACCGAATGCACCGTCATTCCCGACCAGGTCACGGCAAGCCCCAATGGGTGCAACGGCCACCACGGAACTCGGTAGCGAAGAAAAGTCAGCGCGAGCATTGCCACGCAACCGGCGCCGAAATACCCGAATACCTCCGGCTTCACCGGGTCCGGGCTGGACATCATCCCCACAAACCAGTTGAAGGTGGGAACCGTCCGCCGAAGCAGCGCGATGCTGCCGAAATTGTACGCGCCGATCGTATATCCCCAGTAGAGTGTCAGACCGACCGAGGTCGCTACGGCGCCGACAAGGCCCAGCGCCACGGCGTAACCGAGCCGACGCCGGTCCCCGCCGATCAGGTCGCCGATTTTCGCCACGTGCGCCAGGGCGGGCATGAATAGGCCGCGGCCGTCGTTGCGCAGGGCGAAGGAGAAGGCCAACGCCGTCATTGCGCGCCCGGGAATCGCGGCAGGGCCGACGGCGCGCAGGATCGCGGATTGCGGAAACATCGGGGAGCTGACGTACAGCAGGCCCGACTGCGCCACCACCCGCGCGATGCCCAGATAGGTAATGAAGAAGAGAAGCACCAGCACAGATGAAAGAAGCAGGCCCATGCCCGTATTGTAAAACCAGGCAACGATAAAGATCAGACTCAGCGCCGCGCCGCACGCGGCCGTCCGGTAGGAAAGGATCTCCTGATCATCGTCGCCGGATGGATGGAGCGCCCCTCTGAGAACCTGGTGCAGGTGTTTCCGGGCGGTCCACAGCCCCCACACCACCAGGGTGCACAACGCACCGATGCTCTGCCACGATACGGCCGCCGCGCCGGAGATGCCCCCCACGCCCAGCCTTCCGAAGGCGAAGACCTCCCACATTGCCATGAAGTGAAAGAACCAGATGCTGAAGAGCACGTCCAGGTTGGCCAGATACGCGAATCCGATCGTGTAGAAGTTGATGGTCGTGTGGAGCGGCGGAAATCCCTTGAAGAACGTGGTCCATCGCGACGGGATGCCGAGCGGTATCTCGGGAAACCCCGGCGCGAAATGAGACATCATGTTCCAGGTCATGACCAGGGTGGCCGCCCCGAACCCGAACTTGAACGCACGGGTGCGCATGAACCCCGGAAGCGAACGCCCGTCCCTCTCGTCGCCGGCCATGTCGGCTGCCACCTGCGCGAGGGGGTACACCAGGCGTTCGTACTCCACCCACTGCCGGCGCAGGATCACCATCAGGCACATCGAAGCGAACGCGAACGCGCCCACCAGGGCCATCCACCAGGTCAATGGACCGGCCCAGGCGCCAAGGGGAATCGGCATGTCCCTCGACGGGAGGCCTTCGAACAGCATCCGCATCGTACCGCCGCGGTTCGACGGCGCGATCCAGTCCGGCATGTGGAGATGGAAAAAGGCGCTCCACTGGTTTTCCGGGGTCGCCATGTAGTATGGAACCGAGATGGTCCCCAGGAGCGTGGTCATCAGGCTGAACCCGGGCACCATCGCGCCGGCCAGGCCCATCGCTGCCACCACCAGAATCTCCGACCGGGACAGGCCCCTGCCGTGCCCCAGCGCCTTGAGCGCGGGATTCACAAACAGCGCCAGGAGCATGAAGGGCACGAACAGTCCCATCGGGAAATGGGTCACCTGCAGCCAGGAAGCCCGGATCAGGTACAGCGAGTACAGGATCCAGAAGTTGACGAACACCACCATGAGAAGGCCGATTCCCACCGACCTCGGGGTGACTCCGCCAGGTTTGTCCTCGCGGTTTCCGGTGTGTGGCGCCCCGGTATGTATCGGCGACGATTCCATGGAATTCGTTTCGAACGTGTTTCAGACGGGAAGTCCGGAGCGCGCAATCGTTGCTTGCGAATGCGCGGACGGCGGCGTATCACCTGGTACCGCCGGTGCGGATCGACGTCCGTTCCCGGCTACCACCAGTGCACCTGGTGTCCCTGGCCCGAAAACCACACGGCGTCGACCGTAAAGGCCAGCACGACGCCTGCCGTATATCCCACCAGCAGGCCCAGGAACAGCGGCTTTGACCGCCGGTAGAGGGAGACCCCGCCCACCCGCATGACCACCGACTTGGCGGCCCAGGCCATGAACACCGGCATCGCAAGGCTGTACACGTTATCGGCGGCGGCGACGGCCAGCCCGATGGGATGGACCGGCCACCAGGAGTACCGGTAGCGAAGGAAGGTGAGCGCCCCCATCAGGCCCGCGCCGATGCCGAAAAACAGCACCCGGCTCAACTCGGGCGCCCCCGGCGTTCGCATCTGTCCCAGCGTGGTGGAAAAGACGGCCTTGGGGTTCCCGTTGAAAAACAGGCGCGAGAAATTGTACGCGCCGTGCGTATGGCCCAGGTGGAGCGTGAACCAGACCGATGACGCGAGCCCCGCGAACACCCCCACGGTCACACAGAACAGCAGGAGGCGCCGGTTCCCCCGGATCCGGTCCGCAATACGCACGGCCTGCGCCAGACCGGGTGTGAAGAGCCCGCGCATATAGTCGATCAGCGCGTAGGAGAGCGCGATGGACGTCAGGCAGGCGCCGGAGAGCCCGTAGGTGCCCCGGAGGTCCATCACGAAGGCCTGCGGCGTTACCGTGCCCTGGGCGTAGGCCACCCCCGCCTCCGATACGACTCGCGCCAGGCCGATGTATATAATGCCGAGGGCGAACAGGAACATCGCCGCCGATACCGCGTCCATACCGGACCGCTGGAGCCAGAACAGCGCATAGACCGCGCTCAACAGCAGCCCCAGGACCGATGCCCGGTACGAAAGGACCTCCCGGCCGTCGTCGAGCGGATGGTCCGCCCGCATCGCCTTGAGGAACACGTCCCGCAGGTGTGTCCGGGCCACCCAGAGGCGCCAGGCGACCAGGCATGCCAGTGCGCCGAAGCACTGCCACGCTTCGGTGGGCGGGTCCGCGCTGAAGGTATCGGTGGACCGTTCGATCTGATACCCGAGGCGGTTGAAGATGCCGCCCTCCACCACGTGCACCAGGAAGAAGAACCAGATGCTGAACAACACCTGCAGGTTGGCGAAATACGCGAACCCGATCGTATAGAACTGCAGGGGCTGAATATAGACGCCGGGGGAATAGCGGGTGAAGCGAAAGTAGCCGGCGTGGGGAAAGAACCGGATGCCCGGCATCCCGTGAAAGAACCAGGACGTCGCGTGCCAGGCGAAGAGCCCGAACGCAAGAATCGCCCCCAGCCAGAAGAGCTTGCCTTTCATGAAATCGGGCAACGCACTTCGGGACGACGCGCCCTCCGCCATTTCGATTGGCACGGCGGCAAGGGGATACACCAGTTTCTCGTGCTCCGCCCATTGCCGCCGCAGAATCACCATCACGCACGCTGAGCCCACGAGAAGGGCCGCGACGAGGCTGCTCCACCACGCCAGCGGCGCCATCCAGGTCTTCCACGCCACAACGCCGCCGGCGCCGCCTTCGAAGAAGGCCCGCAGGGCGCCGCTGTCCGACGGCACCATCCACGGCTTCAGATGCGGGTGATAGTACTCCGCCCACCCGTTCTCGGGCGTTGCAAAATAGATGGGGCTGCCGATCACGCCCACCAGGAACCCGGTAACTCCGGAAGTCGGCACCACCGACCCGACCATGCCGATTGCAGCCACTGTCAACAACTCGGACGGAGACAGAACGGAGCGGGGCCTGACTCGCCTGAGCAACGGGTTCACGCCGCCCACCAGCGCGATGAAAATACTCAGCAGGGTGAGTTGAAAGAAACTCAGATTGAGCCGGGAGGACCGTACCACCGTCTCCGCGTAGGTCACCCAGAGATTGATGGCGACCACGGCGAGCACGCCGATGACCACTGCCCTGAGGGTGATCCCCTCCCTCAATTTCGAGGCCTGCGCCTCCGTCGGAGACTTCGGCCCGGATGGCTTCATATTTGCGGTTTTCCGTGCGATTCTGTGGGATCCAATCTACCAGCCGGCGAAATCTCGAACTCGTCGAACCAGAACTGGTGTCCTTCTTTCGCGTTCCCGTGCGTATAGAACCGGAAACGGCGAAGATAACGGACCCCGCCGATCTGTTCCCGTATCGTCCTTGCATCCAGTATTGCAGCGTGCCAGCGGCCGTCGTCCATCAATGTACAGGCACCCGTGTCCGGATACGGTCCGGACTCGCGCGACGACGTCCCTCCCGCAATGACGACGCCCTCGCCGTACGCTTCCGAGGGAAACGCCTGAAGCCACAGCCCCACCGGTACCCCCCTGGGAATCCGGTAGGCAAAACGGATGAACGGATAGGTGTCGATATCCCAATCTCCGGGAGCGAGACTGCAGCCCAGGTCGGAGCCGTCCGCCTCCGCGAACAGCCGGACGCATCTGCCGCCTCCGAAACCGTCCGCGACGAATTCGTGTCCTGTCAGCCGGTTTCCCCGATAGATCTTGAACAGGTACCCCCACTCCAGCGTCGTCTCTTCTTCGAAATCAACCACGAGCATCGGCGCGCAGGGGTCAACCGGCTGATTCACCCTTTCAAAGACGACGTCCGCCTCGTCGTCGCCATCCTCATAACGCACTCGAACCCGCGCAGGATGATGGCCGCAATCCGAATAGACGTGTACCGCTTCGCACCCCTGTGCGGTCTCCCCGTCGCCGAAATCCCACCGGACGGACGCGACGGCTCTTCCCGCCGGCTCTGCGTAGAACCTCACCTCCCGCCCCGGTTCGGTGTCGACCGGTTCCGCCCGTGCAATCCCCCGTCCGGATCCCGGGAGGCCCCGTTCGTACGCGCCGATATCCGGCGCCTCCCCGCACCAGGGCAGGCTGACCGGCGCGCCGGCGTCCCATTGCATCTCCCGGTCCAGAACGAGCAGGTCCGGCTGATAGTAGTTGAGCAGGACTTTTTCAATACGGGCGATCCGGTCCGCCCTTCCTACGGCGACCCTGTCGCCCATCTCACCTTCAATGCCGAACCCGTCGTAGAAGTATCTGCCGTCGTCGACCGGGACCTCCCGGCCCCGCCCGGCCCGTCTCGTCACGGTCAGGGCACGCCCCGCATGAATGCACGGACTGCCCGGACGCAGGCGAAAATCCCGGTTTTCCGAATCCACGAAACAGGGGTCCACGTCCAGGTTCTCCTCGAATTCCCGCCAGTGCCCCCTCACGACCGACGCCCTGTTGGCCTCGTCCACCGTCCGGAACCGGTCACCGTACCGCACCACCCGCTGTCCGGCCTCCGTACCCCGGAACACGTTGCTCAAAAACAGGTTGTCGCCCGCAATACCGTCTCCCCTCGCGATCTGTACATTTCCGCCGTACTTGTCATTCCTGCAAAAGATGTTGTTCACAAACACGTTCGAACTCACGTTGACCCCGGTGATCTCCCATCCGTACCCGAGGTTGTCCGCAATCGTATTGTGGTACACCCTGGAATTGACGAAGCGGAATGGATCGCGCACGTGGTAATTGACGGGCACGTAGCTCGATGAATTGAGGGGCGTATGCAGGTTGCCGTAGACCCGGTTGAAGCGGACGATGCCGTCGATCAACAGATTCTTCGCGCGGCTGTCCGCCGAATGCGCGCTGTCGAGCGCCTCGGTAACGATATTTCCCTCGACCAGCACCCTCCCGGAAGCCCAGAATTCGTAGTTGCGCCCCCAGGGGTTGTGGAAGCAATTCGACCGAACGACCAGGTTGTTCGTCATCGAAATCTGCAGCGGGCAGTGCCCGACCCGCGAGAACGCGTTCCCCTCGATCAGCACGTACGTGCACTCCACGACCTGGCACATATTGCCGCCAACGCGATCCTTGCGGAACACGTTGTCGATGAGCCGCACGTGCGTACACCCGGTCAGCACGAACGGCGTCGCGTTACCGGCTTTCTCCATGTAACACCCCGCTACGGCAAGCCGGTCGCATCCATCGGCGCGCAGCCAACGCCCTTCGCCGGGCGCGATCCGAAACCCTTCGATTCGGATATTGTGCTTCTCCTGAAGATCCACCGCGGGCTGACTGTCGCCTCCACCCGCGAGCACGGCCCGGTGCCTGACGTCAGACCGGCAGTGGATGGGAGCATCCGGCGTCCCTCCGTGCTCCGGGGCGATCGTGCCCTCGTATACCCCTGGGAGGAAGACCAGGGTATCGCCCGGCCTCAAGGCTCCGTTTGCCCGGCGGATGCTTCTCCAGGGTGACGCGCGCCCGCCCGACCCCGTGTCGTCGCCGTTCGGCGCAAGGGTGAACACCGCGCCGAGGCAGGGCAGGACGACGGAGATCGTCAGGAGGCCAATTTCCAAAATCGCGGCGTCCGGATTTGCAAAACAAAACATCCGAACCTCTCCGAATAACCGGTCGGGGGTTTCAGGCGGTTGCGGATTGCGCGGCTTCCCGTCGTCGCTCGTCTTCTTCCATCAGCGGCACGAGACTGGGTCGCCTGCTGGCGTAGGGCGGCTCCATCAGCGCGCGCTGCAAGGGCGTCAACTCGTCCTTGAACGACTCGTAACCGGCCGGGTGGATGGCCGGTCCGGACCCGAACACCATATCACCAGCGCCGTACCTGTAGAGCAGGGTTCTGCGTTCGTGGGGTGCCGTCCATGGAAATGTGCCGTGGGTGAGCGCCTCGGTGAAGATCAGCGCCGATCCCGCCTTCATGGGAAGATGTTTGAACCACTCCGGGTGGGCATCCAGGCGCCGGACGTCACTGGGGCAGGGATAGTTCGCCCGGTGGCTGCCGGGGATGCAGGCGTACCCTCCGTCTCCCGGACCGACGTCTGTCAACTGATAGCAGACGGCCATCAGCCCGTTCCACATCCGCCCATCCTGAAAATCGTAATAGTAGGGACCCCTGGGGGTGCCTCCACCATGAAAGAGAAACCCCTCGGCGCCGGCCGTCATGCTGATCCCGTTGGCGTTGCCGTAGCGAAACCCGTCGCCGATCAGATCCAGCATGTACCGCATCGCCCGCGGATGCGTCAGCAGGTCCCGGAAGGGCTGGCACCAGGGTTTGGGCCACTTCAGTATATCCATGATGTCCCCACGGCCATGGGTGCCCTTCAATAGCGGTGCTGCCTTGCCTCCGTGCTGTTTGGCCGCGCCGGACAGCAGCAATTCGCCCTTTCGGATGTGGACCTGATCCGGATTGTGGTCAATCGCCTCGTTCAGCGCCGCCACCTCGTCCGGCGTCAGTATGTCCTCGACCACAATGTAACCGTTCACGTCGAAATGATATCGCTCATAGGCGTCCATACGTCCCTCCTTAATTTACATGGAAGATAAACGTCTCAAACATCGATGCGCCAGATCTCGCGCCCGCACGCCAGGAGCACCCCTGCTCCGCAGGGTTCCGCGATGGCGCACGGTCGCGGCATCCTGCCGAGCGTCCGGCCGTTCCCGGACGCGCACACCGCACTGAGATTCCCGGTGTCGTCAATGACGAGCGTTTCGTCTCCAAACGGCGCCAGGTGCCGGATGCCCTGTTCGCAGAGACGGTGCCAGACCGGATTCCCGTCCGGATCGTAACCCAAAAGGAATCCCTGGCTGGTACCGGCGATCACACGACGATCGGTTCCGAGAAAACGGATGCCCGTAACCCGACCGCCCAGACGTTTCCTCCAGCGCCGATGCCAACCCTCACCCTCACCGTGTTCGAACACGTGCAGGTTCCAGCCCCGATTTGCGCCGCATCCGATGGCGCGGCGTCCTTCGAATTCGGCGAACGCCAGCGCCGTCAGAATACTCGTCCATCCCTCCACGTCCAGGTGGGCGAGAAAATTCCCCTTGGGGTCCAGGATACGGCATTTGGACGTGTCACTGAGCACTTCGCCCCCGGCGACGATTTCCGGCCCGCCGCACCCGTCCACGTCCACCACCCGGATGCGCCCGGGCACCCCTTCATTGTAGCGCTGCCGCCACCGCTCCCGGCCTTCGCCGTCGAAGCCGCGGATCTGTATGTCCCCGCACCCGACGGCAAAGAAGGCCGAACCCTCGTGTATGCCGCCCTCCACCTGCACGGGCGCCGGGGTCGGCAGTTCCCACCACGGCCACGGGCACGGCTCCCGTTCGATGTCCGTCTGCCATATTTGCCGGCCTCCGACATCGAGCCCCGTCAACCGGCTCGGGCCGTGCCCGACCGCCAGGACCGTCGCCTCTCCCTCCGCGGCGCCGATGTCGTACAGGGGGTCGTCCAGCGCCGCCGACCAGATCGGCCGCCCGTCCGGATCGAGGAAGGTGACACCGCCGCTTTCGGCGCCCACGACCACAGACCCGTCCGCCAGCGGGCGGATTGCGCGGATGCGATCCCCGGCGGTGAAAACCAGCGCGGCATCGGCCGGTTCCGAACGAGCGTCACCCGTCAATCTCCCGGCCGCGGGCGTCCTCACCGGCAGCGTCTCCAGCCGCCGCGAGGTCCCGTCCTGCACGAGGCAAACCTCGCCTTTCTTCTCCAGAAAGCGGACCGTGGCTTCTCCCGGTCCGCACGCCTGCGCGACGTGGGTGAGGCGCACGCCCTCTCCGGCTTCCAGGCGCTGGGCGCGCCGCGCCACAAACGTGGAAAGCACGACGTCGTCGGTATGGTACCGCTCCTTCCAGAGTTCCCGGTCCACCGCGTTCTTGTACCGCAGATGGACCGGATCTTCCTCCACCGCCAGCGAAGCGGCCTCGCCCAGGCTCCGGATCCGGAACGTCACGTCCCCGGCGGTGGGGCTCCGCCTCGCACAACGCGCCTCGTTCCCGTTAAGAACCAGCCGCGCGGGGGATCGGAAGCGGGCTTCCACCGCAAAGTCTCCCGCCTGGTTCGCAATAACCGTATCGTTGAAAACAACGCAGCACCCCGGGCTCAGGTAGACCTCCCTCACCCAGTCCGCGCCCGCGTAGTCCTTAAGCCGGATCCGCAGATAAACGTTGCCATCGGCGTCGGTCTCGTTCGCCTCCAGAACCGCGAATCCCGGGATCTCCCCGAATTCACCGTCCCGGACGACCGTAACGGCCGACATATGCTCGGGCGCGGAGTGTACGAAGCTGTCCTCCTGCACGATCAGCGAGAGACCCAGACGCGCGTAGTCCAGAATGCCGCCCGCGTCGTCGTACGAGTGGCTGCCGCCGCCAAGTCCGTCGATCAGGAGAAAGTCATCGTCGGGCTCCCATCCCGTACGCACCGAGAGCTTGTCGAAACACCGGTCGATCGGCGCCGGTGGGGGCGTGGTCACCACGCCCGGCGCACCCTGGGGGTCCCGTTCCCAGGAGTGGTACAGAAGCGGGTCCACCGGAACGACGGTTACGCCCACCCTGTCGTCCGGCACTACCGGATCCACGCCGGCGTCGAATGCCCTCGGCAGTGACGTCAGGCTGACCAGTCGACGTTCCGGGGGCGCGAGGTCGTGGACGAACCGGTACCGCCCGTCATTGAACCAGGCCGCCGCCGTACGCAGGCTCGGCCCGGGAAACTGCCGGTTCAGGTCGCTGTCACCCGCCGACGGAAGCCATCCCTCGTTGTTCACCACGGCCAGCGCCGCATCCGCGGCCTGTCTGGCGCCGCCCTGCTCGAAGAATGCGTGTTCCGGATCGTTCAGGCCGTACTCGACCATCACCGGCTGCGACATCCACCATCCGTGGCAGAGCCCGTCGCACAGCGGCTTCCAGGAAGATCCGTAGGGAGCATATGCTCGATTTGCGACCTGCTCCCACTGTTCCGGTCCGGGCAGTTCGGGGAAATACATCCGGAAATAGCCGGCCGCGTACGTCAACGCCAGGGCGGGAATGAGTTCGTGGTTCTGCCTTGGAACGTGCATGCTCACCACGCGGGGACAGCGTTGGACGTGGCGCCAGCCCTCCTCGCTTTCCGCCCATCCGTAGATGAACCGGGTGATATCGAGCCGTTCCGCTTCGCTGAACAGGTCCATGTGTTCCACCAGCCGCCAGGGCTGCAGGCGGCCGAGGCTGTACAGGTGGGCCTGGACGATTTTCTCCGACTTTACGTACCCGCTCTCGACAACGGCCTCCCACGCCCGGCGGTATTCCACTCCGAGATCGGGGTCTCCCGTCAGATAGTAGAGATACCCTTTCTGGTCTCCCTGCATCGTATTCGCGATCTGCCACGCCGTTGGCGGCAGCGGCTCCGCCCGGACCTGCGCCGCCTCGTGCGCCGACATCGGAAGCCGGGTGACCTCGAGATCGGCCAGGTGCGGAATGGGGTCGTCCAGGCGGGAAAGAAACGCCTCCGTACCCTTCACGGCACCGGCGGCGTCGCTGTATCCCACCTGGATGATATTGTTGCCCGTCCCGAACGGGTTGCACAGCGTGCGGAGTTCATAACCACCAGGGCCCGGGTACCACAGGTCCGTTGCGCACAGCAAGCGGAAGTAGAGTTCGCGCACGCACCGGCTGTCCGCCAGGTTGCCGACGACGATCACCGGACCGTTGGCCGCGGTCATCACGTCGCCGGTGGGATCATCCAGAAGTTCGACGCGAACGCTCAGGTCCCGCAACGCCCGGCAGATGCCTTCCGCCGCCGCCCGGCCGTGTCCGGACCGCGGCGCCGCCACGAGCACCTGCGTTGGCGTACGCAAAGGGGTTTCCGGTTCGAGCGTGCGCGGCCGTTCGATATTCATCGCCGATCCCTCCTTCCAGGTCCTGCCGCAATCTATCCGAAGCACTCCACCGATCCGTCCCGCCTGCCCACCAGCAGCCCCCCCTCCAGCCACGCCGCCGCCGCGGCGATCGCAGTGCCGCCACCGGCCCACGCCATCCCGCCGTTGCCATTCAGTCCGGCAGTTCGTCCATCCCCCAGGGCCGCCAGGCATCCACCGCCGCCCCGGGGCGACAGGCCGACCACTGGCGCCGCCAGAAACCGGTACCACATCCGCACGCCATCCGACTCGAAACACTGTACGTAACCATTCGAAGCACCCGCGTACACCCTCCCGCCGGCAACCGCGATGGATAGCACGGCACCCCCGACGTCCGCATCCCACATCACCTCGCCGTCCCCGCTATAGACGATCAACTGCCTGTGATTCGTATCCACGCCGCTGATCACCTCGTCGAGGCCGTCCCCGTCCAGGTCCCCCGTCCGAAGGCACTTCGACCACGAGGGGATCGACCAGCTCATGATATCCGGCCGCGACAGCGTCTCCACACACGCCCCGTCGGAATCGAACACCCGCACGCATCCGTGAATCGACGGGTCCGCCATCCCCGCCAGCACATGCCGGCTCTCCCCGTCACGCAGCCGCGCCACCTCAAGGCACGTGGGGGGACCCCACTGGCAGGCCGAACGCCACAACAGCGCGCCGTCCTCGTCGAACACGTACACGTGACGATCCGCGCAACCCGCCAGGATCTCCTCCCGGCCGTCACCGTCGATATCGGCGGCCGCGAGGCTGAGGACTTTGCAGTTCAGCCACGTCCAGTAGTCCCAGTTCATGGGCTGCCACTCGAGCTGATACGCCCACACTTCCCTGCCCGACGCGTCCAGCCGATGAACGGCTTCGCCATCCCCGCCGGCCACCACCCCGCCGTCGGCAAGGGCAAGGACCGTCCGGATTCTCCCTGACACGGAATGGGTCCACCGTTTCCCGCCGTTCCGGTCGAATGCCGTGATGCCGCCGCTCTCGTCACCCGCGAAACATCCTCCCGCCCAAACGTCCACCGTTTTCACGGCCGAGCCACACTGTCCGCGCCAGGCCGTCCTCGCGTCTCCGCCCGAAGCAATGAACGGCCCGGCGTCCGACGCATCCTCGGCGTTACCGGTAGTTGGAAGTACGGCCACCTGAGCCTCGATGTTGACATCCTCACATCCTGCCGAAAGCGAAATCGTGGACGCCTCGCCCTCGCCTTCAATCCGGTAACCTGACGCTTCCGGTACCAGTGCGTAATTCCGGGGCCGCGCCTCTTGGTCACTCCAGAAAAGTGTCGCGAACCGCACGCCTTCTCCGGCCCGAAGCGATTTCAGCGAGCGCTGCACCCACCGCGTTCCTTCGTTTGCCAGCGCCGAGGTCACCGGAATCAACTCCCGGGATCCGCTTCCCGAATGCCGCATTTCCAGCTTCGCGTCGTCCTGGACTGAACGAATCCCGCCGTCGACCGTTTCCACGTCTCCGTACACGTGCCAGCGGCACTCGATCAGGTACTCGCCTTCCGCCTTCGCCCAGACCTCGTCGATAACCAGAAACCACCCCTGCCTGCCGTGTACGATATGCCGGTACCAGTCCGCCTGTCCGGGATAACCCATCGACGTCCCGGCCGCGGACAGGCCATCTCCCTCCTCCAGGTATCGAAGGGCGGCGTACCGGGACTCGCAACCCGGCCCCGCGCCGTCAACCGCGATGCTGACCCCGTTGTGATCCCTTACCGAGGCCGGACCCACGCGCCCTCCGAACCAGTTCCGCCCGCGACCGGTATACCGGACGATGCAGTTGCCGTCCTGGTAGGAATGGGAGCCGCCCGATATGCCGCAGAGAAGCAGATAGTCGTCGTCATCCGTCCAACCGGACCTGAAATACACCTTGTCGAACGTCTGTTCGTATGGAACGTCACGCAGGTACACGCCCTCCGGCGCGAATCCACCGAGATCCTCGAGGGAATCGTAAAACAGCCGCGAGAGCGGCGCAACGCCCACACGGCCCATCCGCTCCGGCGTTGCGGCGTCGCGTCCGGTCACCCAGGTCCGGAAGGGCTCCACGTTCGGCCGCACGGCCCTCTCCGCCAGGGCGTCGCTATCCGACGCCCCGCAAAGCCGGAGGTATTCGTCGTTTCCCGTGACCGCCGCGGCCATCAGCATGTACTGATGCGGCCCTCCTTCCAGATTGCTGTGCGCGATCAGCGCCCGGTCCACGCCTTCCAGGTACGGTTTGCTGGAAAAATAGTCCATCTTTCCGGAAGCCAATGCATAATCGGCGGTATTGAAGAGCGAAAACGCCCACTGGTGCCCCCATGAGTCGCAGACCGGCTTGTTCGACGCCATCTGAGGCGCGAAGAACACGTCCGCGAGTTTCATCCACGCCCGCCCTTCGGCCAATCCGTGTACCTGGTGGAAATACCGTCCTCCATAATACAGATCCAGCCCCGACATCGTCTGATGGTTCTGCCGCACGCGGTCGACCCCAACGTGGCTGAGAAACCCGGAATTTCCGGCGCCCTCCGTGGACCTGTAGAGCCCCAGGAATGCCTCCAGCGTCTCCTGTCGCTGGTTACAGGAAAGGGCGGGATGATTCTCCAGAATGGTGAAGGGCAGAAGCATGGTCCTCAGAAATCCGTGGATCTGCGGCGGGTCCGGCAGGTGGCGCTCGAACCACCGCGTGCGCGCGAAGTTACAGACCTGACGGCAGAACATCGGGATCAGATCCTCCCTGCCCGTCTGTATCGCCAGCATCCCGATCTCTGCGATGGCCCACATGTAGGTCCAGTCCCCGGGGCCGCTCGTGAACTCCCGCTCCAGAGCCTCGTCCCCCTGGTCCAGCCGATCACGCGCCGGCTTCCGATACAGGTCCGCCCACTTGCCGAGCTTCACCCGTTGCTGATACGGGAGGGTGGCGCCCTCGGACTCAATCGTACGGGAAAGCGCATACGCCGCCTCGGAAACGTCGTCAGCGCCACTCACACCAACGACGATCACGTGCCCTACGTTGTCCAGGGAGTCCGGCGCGGTGCGGACCGCCCACCCGCCCGGACCGGGCCAGACCCTGTCGGTCAGATCGTATGCCCGGAAGTACAGTGTCTTCAAGAACGCGCTGTCCATCATGTTTCCCAACGCGATCACGTGGCGTCCATCCGCGTCGAGCCGCGTGTCCGTCAAAATCTCCACGTTGCCGGAAACCGCGCCTCCCAGGACAGATTGAAGACGCTGCGCCGCTTCCTGGTATTGCTGGATATCCGGCGCGGATATGCAGATGCCCGAAGACAGATCCGTTTCGTGGATCGCTTTGCGGAAGTTCATATCGCAATCCTTTCTCCGTGTGCAACTGTTATGTCACAGAGCGAGAATTCACATGGATGAACAGGATGGACAGGATAAAAACCCGATAAACGCAATAGTGCTTTCGACCCGGCGGATTCGTGTCGAATCGCTATGTCGTCCCCTACCGGTAGAATTCGATGGCCCCATCCTTTCGGCCCACCAGCAACCCGCCGTCCGGCCACTCGGAGGACCAGCCCGCCGCCGTAACGTTCGAGTTTCCGCGGTGCGTCGTCCGTATCTCTCCGGAACCGTCCAGGACGACCACCGTTCCGGTTCGCAAGGCCGCCAGACAACCTCCATCGCCATCTGGGGCCAGGCCGGCCACCGGTCCGGCCAGGAAGCTGCTCCATAACCGCCTGCCGCCAGCGTCGAAGCACTGCACGAATCCGTTCGACGCGCCTGCGTAAACCCTTCCGCCACAGACCTCCGCCGCGAGCACCCCGCCGCCCATGTCCGCATCCCAGATCACCTCGCCGCCGTGCCCGTACACGATCAACTGCCTGTGATTCGTATCCACCCCGCTGATCACCTCGTCGAGGCCGTCCACGTTCAGGTCCGCCGCCCGAAGGCATTTCGACCACGAGGGGATCGACCAGCTCATGATATCCGGTCGCGACAGCGTCTCCACGCACTCGCCTTCGGCATCGAACACCCGCACGCACCCATGAATCGACGGGTCCGCCATTCCCGCCAGCACATGCCGGCTTTTCCCGTCCGGCAACCGCACCACCGCCAGGCACGTGGGCGGGCCCCACTGGCAGGCGGACCGCCACAACAACGCGCCGCCCTCGTCGAACGCGTACACGTGACGATCGGCGCAGCCGGCCAGAATCTCCTCCCGACCGTCGCCGTCGATATCGGCGGCCGCGAGGCTGAGGACCTTACAGTTCAGCCACGTCCAGTAGTCCCAGTTCATCGGCTGCCACTCGAGTTGACAGGACCATACCTCACGGCCCGATCCGTCCAGCCGGTGTACGGCTTCTGCCTCCCCGCCGGCCACGACCCCGCCGTCGGCAAGGGCCAGCACCGTCCGGACGCCTCCCGATATCGAATGGGTCCATCGTATACCGCCGTTCAGGTCGAAGGCCGTGATGCCTCCTCTGTCGTCGCCCGCGAAGCAGCCCCCCTCCCCCGCATCGACCGACGCCACCCTTCCGCCGCATGCCCCGCTCCACACCGGCTTCGACTCGGCCTGTGTGACTACAAACGGCCCCGGGTCCGTTGTTTCGACGATGCGGCCGGCCGCTGGGAGTACGACTGCATCGGCTTCCAGGTTCACGCCTTCGTTGTCCTTGGAGAACGAGACCGTCACCAACCTGCCCTGCCCCTCGATGCGATAGCCCGACCCTTCCGGTTCCAGCGCGTACGACCGGGCCTGCTCCACATTGTCACTCCAGAAAAGTGTCGCGTACCTCACCCCTTCGCCCGGCTGAAGCGCCTTCAATGAGCGCTGGATCCATCGCATGCCACCCTTTTCAAGGGCTGCGGTTACCCGCATCAGGTCCTGCGACGCGCTGCCCGCGTGCCGCATATTCAGTGTCGCATTCCCCTGAACCGAACTCAGGACCCCGTCGGACAGCGTCACCTCCCCGAGTACGTGCCAGCGGCCCTCAACCAGGAACTCTCCCGCCACCCGCGCCCGAATCTCGTCGACCACGAGAAACCACCCCGCCGTGCCGTATACGATATGCCGAAACCAGTCGCCCTGACCGGGATATCGCATCGAAGTGCCCGCCACCGAAAACGCTGCACCCTCCTCAACGTATTTCAATGCGGCGTATCGGGACTCACGTCCGGGGCCCGCCCCGTCCACTGCGATGTTCACTCCGTTGTGGTCGCGCACCGAGGCCGGACCCACGCGATCTCCGAACCAGTTCCTTCCCCGCCCCGTATACCGCACAATGCAGTTGCCGTCCTGATACGAATGGGACCCGCCCGAGATGCCATCCAACAGCAAATAGTCGTCGTCATCCGTCCAGCCCGAGCGGAAGAAGATCTTGTCGAACGCCTGCTCGAACGGCACGTCGCGCAGGTACACGCCCTCGGGCGCAAAACCGCTGAAGCCCTCGAGCGAATCGTAGAACAGCCGCGAGAGCGGCGCCGCGCCCACCCTTCCCAACCTCTCCGGAGCCAGCGCGCGTCGCCCTGTCACCCACCCCCGAAGCGGCTCTTCCCGTCCCCTTATGGCATTCTTCGCCAGGGCATCTTCGTCGGATACGCCGCAGAGGTGCAGATACTCATCGTTCCCCGTCGCCGCCGCGGCCATCATAAAGTACTGCTGCGGCCCCCCTTCCATGTTGCTGTGCGCAATCAGCGCCCGGTCCACGCCCTCCAGGAACGGTCTGCTCGAAACGTATTCCAGTCTCCCCGACGCCAGCGCATAATCCGCCGTATTGAAGAGAGACGCGGTCCACTGGTGCCCCCACGAGTCGCAAACCGGTTTGTTGGACGTCATCTGCGGCGCGAAGAAGACCTCCGCCAGCTTCATCCATGCCCTTCCCTCGGCCAAACCATGCACCTGGTGGAAATATCGTCCTCCATAGAAAAGGTCCAGCGCCGACCGGGTCTGGTGGTTCTGCCGAACCCTGTTCACGCCGACGTGGCTCAGAAACCCGGTGTTCCCGGCCCCTTCCCCGGATCGGTACAGCTCCAGCAAGACCTCCAGCGTCTCCTCTCGCAGGGTTGCAGGAATGGACGGATGATTTTCCAGGATCGTAAACGGCAGCAGCATCGACCTCAGGAACCCGTGGATCTGCGGCGGGTCCGGCAGATGGCGCTCGAACCACCGCGTACGTCCAAAATGGCAGACCTGCCGGCAGAACATCTCCATCAGCGCCTCCTGACCGGTCCGTACCGCCAGCATCCCGATGTCTGCAATCGCGTGCATATAGTCCCAGTCGCCGGCGCCGCTGGTATATTCCCGTTCCAGGTCCGCATCGCCTGCCTCCAGCCGTTCCCTCGCCGGCGTCAGATACAGATCCGACCACCTCCCCGGATGTACCCGGTATTGGAAAGGTAGCGTGGTACCGGCGCCTTCGATCGCGTTGCAGAGGGCATTCGCGGCCCCGACAATGTCCTCCGCGCCGCTCACCCCAACAACAATCACGTGCCCCACGTCTTCCAGGGAATCCGGCGCTGTGCGGACCGCCCACCCGCCGGGTCCGGGCCAGACCCTGTCGGTCAGATCGTATGCCCGGAAATACAGCGTTCTCAGGAACGCGCTGTCCATCATGTTTCCCAACGCGATCACGTGGCGTCTGCCCGCGTCGAGCCGCGCGTCGGGAATAATCTCCACGCTGCCGGAAACCGCGCCTCGCAGGGCAGATTGAAGACGCTGCGCCGCCGCCCGATACGGCTCGGCATCCGGCGCCGATATGCAGACGCCCGATGTGAGATCCGTCTGGTGGATCGGTTTGCGGAAATTCATATCGCAATCCTTTCTCCGTGTGCAGCTTCTATGTCATAACGCGGGAATTCACATGGATGAACAGGATGGACAGGATAAAACCCCGATTAACGCAATAGTGCTTTCGACCCGGCGGATTCGTGTCAAATCGCTATGTCGTCCCCTACCGGTAGAATTCGATGGTCCCATCCTTCCGGCCCACCAGCAGGCCCCCGTCCGGCCATCCCGACGCCCAGTCCGTTACCGCAATCTCCGGGTTTCCGGAGTGCGCCTTCCGGACCTCTCCGTTTCCGTCCAGACCCACGACGGTTCCGCCTCGAAGGGCCGCCAGACAGCCTCCATCTCCACCTGGCGCGAGACCGGCCACCCGTTCGGTCAGAAACCGGCTCCACAGACGCGCACCCCCGGCGTCGAAGCACTGCACGAATCCGTTCGACGCCCCCGCGTATACCCGCCCGTCAAAGGCTTCGGCCGCGAGCACCCCGCCGCCCATGTCCGCGTCCCAGATCACCTCGCCGCCGCGCCCGTACACAATCAACTGCCTGTGGTTGGTATCCACCCCGCTGATCACCTCGTCACCGCCGTCGCCGTCCACGTCCGCCACCCTCAGGCACCGGGACCACGAAGGAATCGACCAGCTGACGATATCCGGCCGCCGCAGCGGCCGCCCCAGCGTCCCGTCCCTGCCGAAGACCAGGGTGTGCGCGTGGATGGCGGGATCCGCGAGGCCGGCGAGCGTCTGCCGTCCCGGCCCGTCCGTCAGCCGGGCGGTATCCAGGCAAACCGGCGGTCCCCACTGGCAGGGGGAACGCCATAATTGATTGCCCTCGCCATCAAACGCATACACGTGACGGTCCGCGCATCCCACCAGGATCTCCTCCCGTCCGTCCCCGTCGATATCGCCCGCGGCCAGACTCAAAACCACACAATTCTTCCTGGACCAGCTATCCCAGTTCATGGACTGCCACTGGATCCGAACCGACCAGAGGGTTTCTCCGGATGCATCCAGCCGGTGTACGGTCTCCTCGTCGCCGCCCGCCGCCGCACCGCCGTCATTCAGGGCCGCGAGCGCCCGGACGCCGCCTTCGATCTCTCGCTTCCAGAGTACGTCTCCGCCGGGATCGAACGCGGTCACCCCGCCGCCGTCGCCGCCGAACCATCTCTCCGACCCGATATCCAGCGCGGTCACGACATCCGCACACCGCGTACTCCATTCAGGCTTCGCATCCCCGCCAACAGTTCGAAATGGCGTGGAATCGGACGCAACGACATGACGACCGGCTGTTGGCAATGTCGCGCCGGAGGCGGTCACAGCCGGGTTCTCTTCCCCCTCCTCCAGGACGATCCTGACGTTGTCGCCGCCGCCCTCGATCCGGAAGCCGCTTTTCTCCTCGACCAGGCTGAAATCCCTTCCATCTCCCACCGCGTCGGTCCAGAAAAGCGTCCCGAACCGGATCCCCGTTCCCGGCCGAAGCGCCGCCAGGGAACGCTGGATCCACCGCGAGTGGTCTTCCGCGCACCAGTAGTCCGATGCCGCCAGTTCCCTGCGCCCGCTCCCCGCGTGGCGCATGTTCAATTGTGCGTCTCCCTGAACCGACCGCAACAGGCCGTCTGTCAGCGTCGTGTCGCCCAGAATGTGCCACCGGCACTCCACGAGAAATTCTCCCGCCACGGCGGGCCAGATCTCGTCGATCACCAGAAACCATCCCTCTCTGCTGTACACGATATGCCGGTACCAGTCGCCCTGCTCAGGATAGGTCATCGACGTGCCGGCCACGGCAAGGTTCTCCCCTTCGTGCAGATACCGCAGCGCCGAATACCTGGATTCGCAGCCCGGCCCCGCGCCGTCTACCGAAACGCTCACGCCCGTGTAGTCCCGAACCGTCGCCGGCTGGTGGCCTCCGGCAAACCTGAACCAGGACGCGCCCCGGCTGGTATAACGCACGATGCAGTTGCCGTCCTGGTAGGAGTGCGAGCCACCCGAGATCCCGTCCAGCAGCAGGTAGTCGTCCTGGTCCGTCCATCCGGACCGGAAGTACACCTTGTCAAACGTCTGTTCGTAGGGCAGATTCCGCAGATACACGCCATTCTCCGGCGCAAACGTGGTATATTCTTCGATCGAATCGTAGAACAGCCGCGAGAGAGGGGCCACGCCGACGCGTCCCAACCGTTCCGGCGCCGCCGCTCGCCTTCCCGTCACCCAGGTCCGCAAAGGCTCTTCGGCCCCTCGAATGGTCCGCTCCGCTACAGCCTCTTCGTCGATGGATTCACAAAGCTGCAGGTATTCGTCGTTGCCCGTCACCGCCGCGGCCATGCGGCAGTACTGTTCCGGGCCGCGCTCCAGGTTGCTGTGCGCGACGAGCGCCCGGTCCACGCCCTCGAGATAGGCCTGGCTCGAAAAGTAGTCGGTCTTCCCCGCCGCCAGCGCGTAATCCGCGGTGTTGAACAGCGAAGCCCCCCACTGATGGCCCCACGAGTCGCACACGGGCTTGTTCGATCCCATCTGCGGCGCAAAGAAGACCTCCGCCAGCTTCATCCACGCCAATCCCTCCGCGAGCCCATGCACCTGGTGGAAATAGCGGCCTCCGTAGAACATATCCAGTGCGGAACGGGTCTGATGGTTCTGGCGCACCCTGTCCACGCCCACGCAGGACAGCAACCCGGAATTGCCGGCCCCTTCCGCCGACCTGAAGAGCCCCAGCAGCGCCTCCAGCGTCTGCTCCCGGAGTGAGGCGGAAAGCGCGGGATGGTTTTCCAGGATCGTGAACGGCAGCAGAAGAACCCGGATGAAGCCGTGAATCAACGTCGGGTCCTCCAGCGTCCGCTCGAACCAGCGCGTCCGGGCAAAGTGGCAGATCTGCCGGCAGAACGTTGACATCAACGCTTCGTTTCCCGTCTGCACCGCGAGCATCCCCATATCGGCCACAACCATCATATAGGTCCAGTCGCCCGATCCCCCGCCGATGGATTCCTGCTCGAGGTCCCTTTCGCTCTTTGCGATCAGCTCGTTCGCCGGCGTCACGTACAGGTCCGACCAGCTTCCCGGATGGACCTGGTATTGAATCGGCAGGATTGGACCACTCTCCGCGATCGCGCCCGCAAGCGCGCCGGCCGCTTCGCCGGCGTCCTCCGCGCTGCTCACGCCCGCCACGAGGACCTGAGACACACCGTCCAATGAATGAGGCACCGTGCGTACGACCCATCCCCCGGGGCCCGGCCACACCCGGTCGGTGAGGTCGTAAGCCCGGAAGTAGAGCGTTTTCAGGAACGCGCTGTCCATCATATTCCCGAGCGCAATCACGTGCCGGCCGCCGGCATCCAGTTCCCCGTCGGGAAGCACGTCCACGGGCGCCGATAGCGCGCCCTCCAGGGTCTCTTTCAAACGACCGGACGCATCCTGGTAGGATTCCCCCGCAGGCGCCGATATGCAGACCCCCTGCCCCAGATCCGTCTCGTGAACCGCAGGTGAAAATGCCATCGTACAGCCCTCCTCGCGACTCGAAAACCCTCTCGGCCGCAATAAAAATACGCCCGGAACCGCGCGCGCCGGGCGTCAAAAAAAACTCACATCGGCCGCTCTGCACGGACCGCTGGGTTGTGTTGTATTGAATATAGGTATGTTTACATCATACGCCAGCTAAGGTTTCGACCCATCCTCGCCACGAGATGCCGCATCCAAGGAACGATGTTCTAGACACCGGTGCGTCGATCGCGGCAACTTCCCTCGCCCTGTTTTCCGGATTGACGCAGAATCGCATGCGAGCGAGAAGCCCGTGCCATCGCCTCAACCGCTCGCACGAGTTGGATCATCCGGCGGCTTCCACCGAGCCGCGTCCAGAATTGACCACAGGTGAATCACCCACCCCAACAGGACGAACCACAGCAGGGCCGCCGTGCAAAACTGGATGAGGGCCATGAGCAAACGTCCTTGAAGCAACTGGCCCAAACCGGGTACGAATAAACTACATAGAGCCGCAAGGACATTGCCGGCCGAACCTTGCCCTGACATCAGATTTCCTCCTCATTGCGCTGCGGTCTCCTCAGGAGTGTGCTCACATTGCTTCGTGAACCGACGCCGCGTGACCGTCACCACATTCTCCACATGCGGAATCTGCTCGGACAGACCCGAGACATGTGGCGTCACACCGGCGTTCTGCATTCTGTTTTGCCCAAGAACCGCTACTGATGCATCCCCCATCGTTCTTCGCCCCTCAATTGTTGCCTGGTTCTTAAGCGGAAACTGTATCACTTATTTTCGCGCCGAGGATCCATATCGCGGTTCTGGTGCAACTTATAATCGTCCTCGATACCGAGCCAGATACCGGCATTGACTCCCAATACCCTGTCGAACTGCAGTGCCGTCTTCGGTTCGATAGGTGCCTTTCCGGTGACAATCTCGCTGATTAGCTTGGCCGATCTGTCGCATCTGCTTGCGAACTCAGCAGGCGAAATGCCATGGGCTGGAAGGCGTTCCTCCAGGATCCAACCGGGTGGAACCGCGTAATCGGGCTGGTACTGGTTCGTCGCCATGACATGCTCTCCTCTACCGGCAGTCATCCCCCACCCACGCCTCACACCCGGCGAACGGCATGTGTTTTCCTTCGACGTATTTCGGCCGCGGCACATAGTGGTTTCCGACCTCGGGGACCACCTCCCCGCAGCACAGGATGGACCGCTGTTCTTTCCGTGTGACGCGAGTGCTGGTGGGAATATAGCGAAGGGTGAGCCCCACACGCCACTGGTCCGACGTATTGCTGTTCGATCCGTGGATGATGTTGGGATGGTGGATGGAAATATCCCCTGCCTTGAGTTCGATGTCGACGGCGTCGGCTTCATCGATCTGATCGGGGCGCATCCCAATGCCGAGAACGTACTTTTCGGTGTCCAGTTTCACCATCTCCGAGGCATCCAGAAGTTGCCGGGTGTGCGACCCCGGCAGGACCCGCATGCACCCGTTTTCCACGGTGGAGTCCGTGCCGGCGACCCACAGCGTCGTCACCTCCATCGGCTCCAGCGGCCAGTAGGACCCGTCCTGGTGCCAACGCACGGCTTGCCCGGTCTCGGGTTTCTTGGCGATATAATGCGCGCCGAACATGGCCACGTTGGGTCCGATGAATTGTGCTGCAATATCCAGCAGCCGGTCGTCGCAGACCACGCGGTGCATAAACGGATCGTCCACAAGCAATCGATGGTGCAATTTCTCGGGCCGGGTGTCGGGATGCCTTTTGACCAACCACTGCACGTGCTCGACCGTTTCGGCCGCAAGACCCGCGTCGATGGCCCCCCGCGAGATGCAAAAACCCTTCTCATCATATTCCTGCCGCAAAGTCGATATCATTCACGTTCTCCTGTTATCGTGCATTCTCCCCGCCAGGATCCCAAGAAGGTCTCGCAGGTTAGACACGTCATTGCCGCCACCTATTGCGTGCTCACGCAGATCGAAATCCCGCGGAACCGATGTGCAAGGTGCAACTCGGATCCAACCATGATTAAAATCCCTTATGATGTCAATCGGTATCCTGACACATACCCGTGATCCTGGCTGCTTCGTGGATTCCGTTATGCGAACGGTTTAACTCACTTCGAAAAAAATACAGAGTCTTTGACAGCGCCACAGAACTTTTCCGTCAATCTCGTCGTCACACATGCAGAGGACTTCAGGAATCCGCGATTTTCCGCACCGGAGGACAGATGACGGACGCCCAGTTGATCAGGCGATTCCGCAACGGCGAGTCGCATGCCTTTAACGGACTGGTTGGGCGGTGGCAAAGCAGGCTCTATAACTTCATCCTGCGCCAGGTCGGAGACCGAGAGGAAGCGCATGACCTGAGCCAGAAGGTCCTCATCAAAGCTCACCGAAACCTCCGCCGGCTGCGGGATCCCGAAAAGTTCTCCACCTGGATCTATCAGATCGCGGTCAATACGTGCCGGGACGAACTGAGGAGAAGGAAGAGGCGTCCGACGATCTCACTCGAGCGTCTGGAAACCGGCGTCGACCAGCGACCGGACGGAATGGCGAGAGCATCGCCGCAAACAGATTCCGGAATTCAAGAGTGCGAACTTCGCGATCTGCTCAACCGGGCGTTGCAGTGCATTCCGCATGAACAACGGACAATCGTCGTCATGAAGGAATACCAGCGTCTGAAATTCACCGAAATCGCCGACATTCTGAAACTGCCGGTCAATACGGTAAAATCCCGACTCTACTACGGCCTCGGAAATCTCAGAAAGGTTATGGACCAATGGAACATCACCCGGGAGACGATCGACTATGAAATGTGAACTGCCCAGAGAGAAACTCATAGGCTATCTCTACGACGAAGTCGATGCCGAGGGGAAAGCCGGAATCGAATCCCACGTCAGCACCTGTCCTGCCTGCGCACAAGCTCTGGAGAGGCTGGGGCGGACCAGGACCCTGATGCGCGCCTGGGCGGATGAAGTCCCGCCCGCGAGCCTCGTCTTCGTGCCCGAGAAAACCCCCTGGTGGAAGGCCATTCTACCGCGGCGGACGTCCGCGGGCAGCCGGCGGTGGGTGGCGCCGGGCGTGACCCTGGGACTGGCGGCGGTCATTCTCGTTTTCGCCGTCTTGAACTTCGAGGCGCGATACGACGGGGAGGGGGGTCTACACGTGAAGCTGCGGCTCCCCGCAGTTGAAGATCTCGAACCCTCTGAAGGGGTTCGCGAAACGCCGGTCACGCGGGCCGAGTTGATCCAGGTCCAACATCAGTCCCTGGCGCTGATTCAGGAGTTAATCGACGACGGGCACAACCGTCAACGCCTGGAACTCGGTCTTATCCTCGAACAGTTCGCCCGGGACCTGGAATCCCAGCGCCGTCGCGACCTGGTGCTCGTAGGCCAGGGCCTGCAGGAAATCGAGGGATCGACGAAGAACCGCTTTCTACGTACCGAAGACCTCCTGCACCACCTGCTTGCGGTAACATACGCGCAGGCGGATCCGTACGCACCTCCCACCACCGAATGATAAACTGAGGGAGATTGAAATATGAAGACCCATCGTATTTTCGCCATCGCAACCGCCATATGCCTCTCCCTTCCCGCATTCCCCGTCGATGCCGAAATCGACCGAAAGCGGATGAAGCAGGACCTGGACATCATGGAAGGCATTCTGAAGAATCTACACGCTCAGAATACGCCCAGATTTGCTGGCATCCACCGAGGACCGCAGGTACGGGGACTACACTTCGACAATTACGGCGTGATCTTTCTTATCGAAGAAGAACGTGGTCCGGGCGAATCCGGCCTAGATTATCGGATGCGAATACTTAAAGAGTCCGGGTTGGAGGGGTTGGAGTTTGAAGAGAAGGATTACCAGAAGGACATCGCGGAGCGGCGGAAAAAACGTCGCGTTGCCCTCAGGAATCGGCTTGTGGATTTCTTGGGAACGTACGCGGATGGCATCCGCCAGTTAGACGACAAAGAAAAAATAACTGTCATGGTCCATCATATGCCTGATCGCGGCGTCGTGTATGGTGTTGAAAGAGGAATTCCAGGCGAAGTGATGCATATGGGGGCGGTAAGGAACAAACAGCCTCATTCAGGGTTGTCCGAACCGGTCTACCTGGAGGTGACAAGCAAGAAAAGAGACATCGTCGCTTACCGCCGTGAGAAAATTGACGAGGCGGAGTTCAGGAAGCGGATTGCCTTTCGCGACCACCGGCCGGATGCGTCCACAATGAAAAAGATCGGCGTCATGGCTACGATCCTGGACAAGGCGCTGAAGCAAACCGAACATAGCGTGCGGAGATTGGACGGGACTCTTGGTATATACCAGAAAGGTCTGGGGGCGATCTTCTTTGTAAACGTGAGAGGCGGGTTCCGTGGCACGGCGATTCATGTTAGAAGGAAGAATGATTCCAAAGCGGTAACCTATCAGGTGAGACCGGGCACAGCGATAGAGATTGGAAATAAACCGAAGGATCGGTTTAAGAAGGAGCTCGTTGAAATCGTGGGAAACTACGGTTATACGCTGCGCACCCTCAAACCCGAGGAATACATTGTAGTGGAAGTGCGCTTTCCGCCCAGATTGGGCAGGAGTTCATCCGACCCGCGTGGCCTTGTGCTAAAGGTCAAGAAGCGGGACGTGGATGCGTACAGTCGAGGGGACCTCGACCTGGCAGCGTTTCGCCAGAACGCAGATATCCAGGAATATTAGAGTAAGACTTCAATGCAATTCTCATGCAGATTTATTCCTGGTGCTTGAATTCGTCAATGCGTTGAAATCCCCCCACCGCATCAGCCGTCGCCGGCCGCTTCGACAGGCTCAGGGAACCGGCTCGGCTTCTGCGACTCCCCCTCAAGGGGGGAGTGATGGGATCGTTAAACGGGTCGCGCGTTCACTTCAACGTATTCGATTGCGACTGAACAACGCGAATCTGCGACAGGACGAGGCCGGATCTACAGATAGCTGCATATCACCTTCCCACCTGCTTTCCGCCCACCGCCCGTCAACGGGCGGGCATGAAGTCCTGTGCGGCGTGGAACTCGGGTGCGCCGGGGATGGCTTCGGGCTGAACCGTATATGCCCCGCCCGGAACCACGAAGAAGGCGGTGTTTCTGTTTGCGTCGACACGCGAGTTGAAACGGACCCTGCCGTCCCGGTCGCTGATACTCCACGCGCCCGGAGCCAGGCCCGCCACCAGTAATTGGAAGTTCCCATCCTCCCCCACGTTCACCTGCAGCGTCTGCCTGAGCAGCTTGCCGGACCTGCTCAGGACCACGACCCGGTCGGCAAGCGTCAAAACAAAGGCGTCAGGGAGTTCCACAAGATCGACCGGCACATCGGGCGCGCGTTCGTCAGACATCGACATCACCGTCAGAAACACGTCGTTTTCCTGCTCGCTGGCTCGGGAGAACATCACGCGATGGCCGTTCGCCTCCGGCCGGTCCGGTTTCGGCGGCGTGAAGAACTGTCCGAACACGCTGTTTGCGTCCTTGCCGCTCAGGACCTGCAGGTTCCGCTCGCCCGCCTTCGGCCGCAGCATTCGGAGCACGACCTTGCCGGTCACGTCGTCGCTGCTGTTTCTCAGGATGACGCCGTCGGCCGTCTTTTCGGGCGGGTTGAGGGTGTTGACCTGCCAGTATTTCCTGAACTCCGGTCTGGCAGTCGTCATGTTATCCAGCACGATCAGCGCCGCGGGGTTCTCTGAGTTGTCCAGGTTCAGGAAGCAGAAGGTCCGGACGTAGTCAACGATCTTATCGCTGTATGCCGATGTCAGGTCCACCGAGAAGTAACTGTAGAACGGCCGCTGCGGCGACGGGCCGAAATCGGCCGACAGAATCTCCCCGTTGGCGAATGTCGGATCCGTACGGGCCTGCTCCGGCGTGGTGGGGCAGGATTGAATGAACCGGGCGCCTCCGTCATTGGCCGTATCGCGAAGGAACTTCTCATTCGGATCCACAGCCAGCATCATGCTGTGAGAAATCGAACGTTTGCAGAAATTGAAGTCGTAGGGCGTGCCATAGAAATGGTACTGCCCGAGATCCGCCGCCTGCAGCCCCCGGTAGTAGATCTGGTAACTCCCCGCGTCAGCATGCTGGTGATTGCCGAAGTGATAACCCCCGCCCTTCATTTCCACGACCACGTCGGACACCCCCGAGCCCATACTCCAGCCGGTCCGGGCAACCATGGACCCGATGACCGGACCGAAATCCAGGGTCCTCGGCAATGAATCGAAATTCTCCGCCGCCTCCAGGTCCGGGTCGTTCAGCAGCAGCACCAGAATCGGGTCGGAAGGCAGGCCGCCCTGCCGCTCGAAATCGCGCTTGAGGACGGGATCGTTGCTGTAGGCGTAGCTGAGCAGTGCCGTGGCTCCGAGGCTTGCGGGCCTGCCGTCGGAGAATCCGTCGCCGTCCCGGAAGGTCTCTTCGTTCGGCAGGCGCATGTAGAGCCAGAACTTGCAGACGTCCGAGATGTTGTCGTCGAAGACCCGCTTGCCGGACATGCGGTAGAACAGCCAGGCGGCGTGCATATCCCAGGCGAACCGGTACGGGCCGTAACTGACGCCCTGGTTGTGGCGCGGAGACTGGTATTCGAACCGGCGCATGGGCACCAGTTCTTCCAGGATGCGGTACGCACAGTATTGGTAGGGTACCGGATCCTCGTCGTAGATGGCAATGGCCATGCAGAGCAGGTCGCGGTTGACCTGCGCCTCATTGCCGTGGCCGTTGACGATGATCTGCTTGAACGGCGGCCAGCCGATTTCCATGTCGTCGGCCAGACGCATGAGGTCGCCGCGGATGCTTTCCCGGTCTTCCGGTGTCATCAGTTCATAGCACCAGTCGTAAACGAGTGCGGCCGAGTAGATGGCGCGGCCGATTTCCCGGGTAATGTCGAGCAGATTTCCGAATTCCACGGCGCCGAGATAGTCGCGGACCAGCGCCACCGCTTCCCGGCCGGGCGTCTCTTCACCCGTCATCAGGTAGACGAATGCCCTGGCGACGGCCGCTTTTTCAAGTTTCGCGTTATACCTGATTTCCGTACCCGGCTCGACCTCGAATGCGAATGGTTCGGCCGCGGTTTGCCTGACCTGGGCCCACAGCGGCGTGTTTTCACCCTTCATCAGGTTCGCCCGAACCCACGGCAGCGACTGCTCGTTCACCCAGATACGCGGCCGGGACGCCGGCGGAACGACCGACGGCTGATAGTCGGCCGCCGTCGATGGGACTTCCGGCGGCCTGTACGGGCTGACTTCCAGATAATCGAGGCGCACGCCCGCAGGCAGCCAGATCCGGATCTCCTGCTCCCGTCCGTTGAGATCGAACTTTCCGGTACTCTGCGTACAGCTCTCCGGTCGGCTCCACGGCACGAACACCACGCGCCGGGTGGGGCGGCCGTCGTCCACGGCGATCGCCAGGAACAGCGAATCGAATTTGCTCCCGGCCTTGCGCATCGCCTCACTTCCCCGGGCGTCCGTGGCCGCGTGCGTGCGAATCACGTACCGCCCCGCCCTGGCCGCCCGCACCTTGAATACGAGATCCGGTTCGGCCCCCGGCGAACCCACGCTGGTGGCCATTTCAGCCTTGAGCGCAACGCCTTTCTCACTGGCGAACGAACCTTGCATGACAATTTCCGTCCGACCGGGGTCTATGACGGCTTCCTCCGCCTGCAGGACGACCTGTCCTTCCAATGCAAAAATTCGGGCCCCGGCATGAGCACTGGCACCTTCTCCTGTCTTCATGGTATTGATCTCCTCGGCGTTTGTTGAGACGGCAATGAAAAGCACCGCGACGAACAGACATCGCAACGCACTCAATATTCGATAGTTTTCCCTGTACATCCTTATGCATTCTCGATGTGTTGATTGTTCTGCCCGCGGCGAGTTTGTCGATACGGATAGTGTCACCGCGTGAGCTGATTTTCATTTCAAGCTGGCCGCTTATTGCGAACTGGTGTCCTCATCATCCAGGGGTCAATCGGTCTACAAAGGTACTTCCTGACAGGAGGACTACCAGAGCAGAGCGCGCTTATCCGTCCAGTGACGCGGTTAGATGTTCCTCCGAGAGTCTCAGGGCAGAGGATCCTGTGCATCCTGTGAGGGGATTCGCGCTGTGCATATAGCAGGCCCCGCGCCCAGCGGCGACTATTCTAAATGCGGTAAGAGGGTAGACGTGAGACGGTAGAAGATAACGTTACCACCGTGTTTTCACGCTAACCGTGCCTGTTTCTCTACCGTTATCGTAACGACAAGAAATACCATATGGCACTGATATCATCTCCCGTCTCCCGTCTTACGTCTCCCCGCCTTTAGGGAATTTGGGGAGATGTGGATGTTGAAGTTGACTTTTGATTATGATTTTCGCAATTGCTTCAAGCTGACTGCTGAGAGCTGAAAGCTGACTGCTGACTCTTGCTTCCTTTCGACGCCCGTCAACCTGATGGCGCCTTGTACAGACCCAGGCTGCGCAGCCAATCGAGGCACAGCTGAGGCCAGCTGGATGGCGGCTTGCCGTCGCGGCGGACGCCGAAATCGTGCTCGCCGGAAGCGTAGACGTGCAATTCTGCCGGAACTCCCGCTCGGTGCAACCCCAGATACGCGATCACGCTGTGCGCGACCTCGGACTCGCTGTCATCGCTGGCGTGGGTCAGAAATACCGGAGGCGTATCGGCGGGAATGTGGACCCCCTCCGCAACTCGATCGCTTTCCTTATCCTTCAGGTACCCGGAGTAGCATAACACGGCAAAGTCCGGCCGGCAACTCACGGCGTCGATGGCGTTAATTTGACGGTAGTTTCGGTCCCGGAAACCGGTAGCAGTCGCCAGCGCGAGGTGGCCCCCCGCGGAGAACCCGACGACACCGATCCGACAGGGATCGATACGCCATTCGCTCGCGTATGCGCGGACCATACTGACCGCACGCTGGGCGTCCGAGAGAGGGCCTGACGGGGGAACACCCTTTTCGTCGCCCGGACGTCGCGGGACCCTGTATTTCAGAATGATCCCGGCGATGCCCCGGGAATTCAGCCAGGCCGCAACCTCCTCGCCTTCCAGTTGCCAAAAGAGGTCCCAGTACCCGCCTCCCGGACAGATGACCATCGCCGTGCCCGTATTCATCTCCGCCGGCGGAAGGTGTACCGTCAGGGAGGGTCGCGTGACGTTGGTGATCAGCAGTGTGTTTCCAACAAACCTGGAGTCGTGTATTCGGCTTTTCTCCTGACCGGATATCCCGACGTCTCCGGGGACCTCGTCCGGCCACAATTCCATCACGGTCACACCGCCCATCCGACCTACCCCCTTTCCCCCTTCCCACGGGAGGGGGGAACTGTGACCCGCTCAGGGTCTCCGGGTTTTCTCCCCCTCTCCCCACGGGAGAGGGGGGCGGGGGGTAAGGGCCGCCAGCGAAACCGTCCTGTGTTCCCTGGCCGAGATTGCGATGCCTTCGGCGATTTCGACGTCCAGCAGGGCGTCTTCCGGAGGATTGCGCGCCTCGCCGCGGTTCTCGATGGCATCCAGAAAGGCGTGCGCCTGCCGGACCATCGACGACGGCTCATTCTCGAATTCCCGGATCTCGGAGCGGCCCTCCTTGTAAACCGTTATGGAATCCTTGCCTGGCGAGCTGTCCGCATTGGGCATGACACCGCCCTCCGAGCAGACGAACCGCGGCTGCGGATCGGACATGCCATCCGGGCCGATATAGCTGGCCGTGGCCGAAGCGAAGGCGCCGTTTTCGAAGCCGATCAGGGCCCCACAGGTCTCTTCCGTAACGTAAGCCGGCGCGGTATTCCGCTTGCGATTGGCCATTGCGGACGCGGTGGTCGGCCTTCCGAGAATCCAGCGAACGGCATTCAAATAGCAGTAGCTCATGTGGGTCAGCGGCATGCCACCGCTCTCCGCCTGATCATAGTACCAGGCGTCCGGATCCGCGTTCCACAGGGCCATGGTCACCGCCATCACAGGCGCGCCGAGTTCGCCGTCCGCCACCAGGCGCCGGATCTCTTCCCAGGCCGGATCGTACCGGCGCTGAAATCCGGCCTCCACGATCCGTCCCGACCGCTTCGCCATTTCCACAATCCGCTTCCCGTTCTCCAGAGACGACGCGAGACAGCCGCCGATGAGGACGTCATAGCCGGCGTCCAGCGCCCACAGAGAGACCTCGTCCTGAACGCGATGCGGGACCTCGATCAGGACCGCGTCTGGGCGCGATTCGACCAACAGCCGGTAGTCGTCGAAGAAATCCTCGCACCTCAATTCCGCCGCACAACGTTCGGCCGTTTCCCGCCTGCGCGCGGCCACGCCGCAGATTTCCGCACGGCCGGTATCCAGAAACGCGTGGCCGCGAACCCGGGCCATGTTCCCCGCTCCGACAACCGCGATTCGTACTTTCGACATGATAGACACCCTTGTCAATCTTAGCCTTAATTCGAAAAAAGACAACCGTTACATTAGCCACAAAAAGCACAAAAGTCACAAAAGGGTTCGGTGCGAAACGGCGTGTACCGTAACGACGTGACCCTGCAGTGATTTCCTTGTCTTTCGGCGATACGCCCTTTAACTGGATCGCTGTTTTTGTGCCTCTTGTGGCAATTTGCCTTACATCGAAAAATCCGACAAACCGACGCTGTGGAGAAACCTTCCGAAACGGGGCGTAAAGATCGTCCGGAAGGGCATTCTTTCCGTTCACGTTCAGTGACCGGAAGGATCCTGGAAATTTTACTTCAAATCGCCCTTGTTCTCTTGTGTATATTCGAATTAACGTCCCCGAAAAATGGCGAATCAAGGTTAGATGTCGTACACGAACGAGACGGAGACCGCATAGAACACGATGCCGCTGAGCACCAGGTCGAAAGTCGCAGGCGTCGTCCCGTCCGCGAGCACCGGCGAGTGACTTCGCACCAGGTCCCACTTTCCCTGCTTCCGGACATCCCGGTAACGGGCATAGCGCCCCCTGAGCGCAATGCTGAATCGCTCGTCTGCCTCAAACGCCACCCCGCCGATCAGATTCGATCCCTGTGTCGATTCTGCCAAAGGGAGCGACACGGCATCGGTCGTGCCAGCAGCTCGTGTCTGCCACACAGGAATTGCGACGTCCGAGGCAGGATCTACGCCGCCCGCCGGAGCGAATCCGTTGGCGAGCGTTCGCCGCACCCGCAAACCGTCAAAGACGAGAATGACATTGGACACGCCGCCTCCAACGCCGACGAACGGCGTGAAGCGGGAAGAATTATTGAAGTCGAGGATTACGTTCGCGAACATGTCCGTGATGTTGAACCCCGAAATTCTGGCTCGAGGTTGTTCGACCCCGCTCCACTCATTCACTCTTTCCGGCGCCAGCCGGCCAACGTCCAGCAGCGGCGCCGAGGTTGCGCCCAGTACCGTATTGCTCAATTCGGCTTCCAGCCGGAGCCAACCACGGGAGTACCCCACCGCGAAAGCGGTTGCGCTGGTCATCGTCTCTGCGCCCCGATCAAACGCCACTGTCGCAAGCACGCCGGATGCGACTCCGGAGCATGCCGGATCGCGCGGGATCGTGGCCGCATCCGGATGCAGCAGCCGGTCGCAACGCGTCGGCTGATCGACGCCCTCGATGCTCCCCCGAACGGTCAGCGCGTCCGAGTCGCCAAAATCGCCCCGCAGATAGAACCCGTCCTGACCCTGCGCGTTCAACGGCAGGGGGATTACAACCCAACTCATCGCGGCGACGACAACCGCCGTCACGAGGCGAACGCCGTTGGCGACCCGGCAGGACCATCGATTCGCAATCCGTTCTTTCAACACGACGCTTCCTTTCGAGTTTTCGTTTGACATCCGGACGTGGAAGACGTACGGTTTGAGAAACCCTCCCACCTTCCAATCGAAATGGCAGGGCGATGGCAAGGGTTCTCTTCAGATCGGTGTTACTCGGCTCTGCGGTATGCCTGGGGCTGGGCGGTCCGCTTCTTTTCGGAAATGCCGGAGACGCGGACGGCGAAACCCGTTCACCGGGCTACATCGGCGCGCAGGCCTGCGCGGAGTGTCACCGGGACCGGTTCGAGTCGTTCCGGCGCACCGCCCACCATCTCACCTCCCGCCTGCCCGAAGCCGAAGCGATTCTCGGCAGTTTCTCTCCCGATCGCGCCGTCGTCCGGACCCGGAATCCCAATCTCCGCTTCGAAGTCACGTCCGCAGCAGATGGATTCTATCAAACCGCCGTGATCGGAAAGGGGGACGGCACCTACCGGCGGACCGAACGCATCGACATTGTCACCGGGTCCGGAAAAATCGGCCAGACCTATCTCTTCTGGCAGGGCGACCGCCTCTTTCAGTTGCCCATTTCCTACTTCACGCAGCAGCACCGGTGGATTAACAGCCCGGGCTATCCGGACGGCGAGGTGAACTTCTCACGCGGCGTTGTCCCCCGATGCCTTGAATGTCATACAACCTATTCCGAATCGGAATCCTATTCCAGTAACGCATACAACAGGGACCACCTGGTTCTTGGCGTTTCATGCGAGCGATGCCACGGACCCGGCGCGGACCACGCCGCCTATCAGCGCGCCAATCCCGATGCGAAGGAAATGCCCCACATCCTGCACCCCGGAACGCTGGACCCGCCGCGATTGATCGACCTCTGCGCGCAATGCCATTCCGGCGTGGGCAATCCGCTTCAGCGGCCCTTTTCCTTCCGTCCCGGAGAGCACCTGAGCGATTATCTCGAACTGGACGCCCACGAAGAACAGAACAGAATCGGCGTCCACAGCACCAACCAGCTGCCGCGTCTGACCAAATCGAAGTGTTTCCAGCAAAGTACGGCGATGACCTGCATCACCTGCCACGACCCGCACGCCCTGGAACGTGGAAACCTGGCCCTGTTCTCCCGGCGCTGCGCCGCATGCCACCAGACCCACGTCTGCGGGTTGACGGCCGAACTCGGTGACGCGATGCAGTCCAACTGCATCGACTGCCACATGCCCCGGAAACAGGATCTCGAAACGGAATTCGAGACCGCCGATGCCTTTCAGTTTCCAACCATGCGGGACCACTTCATCGCCGTCTATCCGGAAATCAGCCGTCGCCTGACCCCACGGTTCCTTCAGAACCACTCTCAACCTCATCAGGGGGGAAACTGACATGCGCCGATACAGAACCCTCACCCTCGCAGAAAATGGTCAGCCACGGAGCACCATCGTCGTGCCCGATGGCGCCGGAGACGCGCTTTGCGACGCCGCCGCAGACCTGCAGGCAATCCTGGAGAAAATCATCGGGATGTCGCCCCCGATGGGTACCGACAGCGGAAAACCCGCGCCCCGCGGGAGAACAGCCATCCACGTGGGAGCCACTGCGTACGCCCGAGAGCTGAACCTCGATGCCGGAGACGCCGGCGTGGAGGGCTACCGCATCCATACCGCCGGCAGGGACCTATTCATCCTCGGCGGCAGCGAAGCCGGCACTGTATACGGCGTATACGGCTTTCTGGAAGACCACCTGGGCGTACGCTGGTTCATGCCCGGCGAGCTCTTCGAAGACGTCCCGGTGCAAACCACGCTCAAAATCGAGCCTGTCGACGAAACGAAGACGCCCCACTTCCTCTTCCGCGTGTTCAGCGGAATCGCCGGATCGGAGGGACATCGCTGGGAACGCCGCAACCGCGTTTCCAGCCGCAGGCACGAACTGCCTTATGCCGGCTTCCACCACGCCCTGTACAAGATCTTCCCGGTCGCCAGATACGGAAAAACCCACCCGGAGTACTACGCGCTCATCGACGGGGAGCGGCTCGTACCGGAGAGCGACAACGTGAGCAACGGCCTGTTCGGACAGCCCTGCACCAGCAACCCCGAGGTCGTGGATATCACCATCAGGGCCACGCGAGCCTATTTTGACGAAAACCCGGAGGCGCACTGTTTCTCACTCGGGATGAACGACAACGGGAACTTCTGCCTGTGCGCCAACTGCCGCGCGCTGGATATACCCGGTCTGGAGTTCCGGGGGCGTCCGATCTACTCCGACCGGTGGTTCACCTATTTCAACACAGTCGCCCGCGCCTTACAGGAGTCCCATCCCGGAAAATTCGTGGGATGCCTGGCCTATCACAACGTGGAGGAGACCCCGAAACGCATCGATCGCCTGGAGCCCAACGCGGCCATCTACCTCACGCAGGACACGGCGCAGCACCTGGATCCGGAGTACCGGGACAAAGACCGGGAGTTCATCCTCTCATGGCTCAAGCAGTGCGACCACGTCTGCAAGTACGACTACTACGGCCTGGGCTGGGTGCTGCCGCGTTATTTCCCGGGCCTGATGGCCGACGACATCAAGTTCCAGCACCAGGCCGGCGTCAAAGGATTCTACGCCGAGGCCTATCCGCACTGGCCCGGCTTCGGACCGCAGATCTGGCTGGCATCCAAGCTCTGGTGGAACGCGGACCAGGACGCGGAGAAGCTGCTCGACGATTTCTTCACGCGCCTGTTCCGCGGCGCCGCCGGCGAAGTCCGCGCCTTTTACGATCACCTCGAGACCATCTGGCGCCGTCCCCGGCAGGGCCGGTGGTTCCAGGGACTCCGGGGACTGTACGACCAGGTCGACTGTTTCACCACCGACGACGTGGATACCCTGGAAACCACCCTCGGCCGCGCCTATAACGCCACGCGGGACCCGCTCGTCCGGCTGAGAATCGACTACGTCCGCCGCTGGTTCCCCTTTCCCGCAACCCTCATCCGCGGCTGGCATGTCGCCGACGAATTATGCGCAATGCCTGCCGGACCCGAGGCGAGCCGGATGGCCGCTGGCCTTCGCAGACTCAGGCCGCGCCTCAGGAAGTCACATCGCCAGGCGATTCTGGAAGACCGCAATATGCCCAAAGCCGCCTACTTCAACGACGGCAGATACGAAGCCCGCGTCGCAGACCCCTGGACAGAAAGGGTCGACAAGGCCCTTGCGCACGCGGGAAGCTGACAGCGGCATCACTGGCAATGCAAGAGTTCGCGGAGATATCCAAAACGCAGGAGAATCCCATGGTCGTAAAATCCGTTTATATGATGACCGATCTGGAAGGCGTCGCCGGCGTCGATGACTGGGACCCGAGACACCGGGAAGATGCGACAACGGCGAAGGGCGTGTACGACCGCGCCGAGATGCAGCGCCTGTTGACGGGCGAAGTCAACGCCGCAGCCGAAGGCCTTTTTGCAGCCGGCGTCGAAGAAGTGATCATCAATGACGCGCACGGGGCGGGGCGCACAATTCTGTCGGAAGAACTGGTCTCGGGCGTGAAACTGGTGCAGGGTGTCAATCGGCCGTGCTGGCTGCCGGGCCTATCGCCCGGATTCGACGCATTGATCCAGGTCGGCATGCACGCAATGACCGGCACGCCCGACGGATGCCTCGCACATTCGATGAGCCGTGATACGATCTACCGCGTCAACGGCGCCGAAGTCGGCGAAATGGAAATGGCCGCATATCTGTGCGGACATCTGGGCATCCCCTGGGTCTTTACATCGGGCGACCTGCACGCCTGCACCGAATCCGAGCGCTGGGTCAGCGGCATTGTCACGGCGCCTGTAAAAGAAGGCCTGGGAGAGTTATGCGCCCTTCACATGGCGCCGGCGGATGCCCGCGAACTGATCAAGACGCGCGTTCAGGAAGCCGTAGCGGTCGCAAAAGGCATCGAACCGATTGTTGCAAAAAGTCCCGTGGCGGTAGAGATGACCCGTCCCGAACCCAACCGACTTTCCGTGCGGGAAGGGGTTGAGCGCGTGGACGACTTTACGGTCCGATGCAAAGGCGAATCCTTCTGGCAGGCGTTTCACCACATGTTTTACGGAAAGCCCGATTTTCCGGTTCCCGCGTAGCGGCGAATGCAACCCTGCGGGCAGTGCAGGGGAGCTATTCGTAGAGAAGCTCATCCACCCCCTGCATCCGTTTCAGCCAGTCCAGGTGGGACTTCGCCGTACGCTCGGGGTGGGCCTGGCTCCGCACCACAAATCCCGGCACCTCATCACGCCCCGTTGGCTTTGAAGGATCGGAATAACGGACGTCCACGCTCCACCGGATGCGGTCCGTCCGGTTTGGGAACGAGCGGTGCGCGGTCTTGTGCTGGAACACCACCACGCCTCCTCTTCGCACGGGACAGGGAACCTGCCGCCCGACGGGTACGTACCCTTCCTGGATTCCCTCGTTCGGATACCCGCGAACCTCTCCGTGCGGCATCAGACCTGCGCGATGACTCCCTGGAATCACCTCCAGGCATCCGTTTTCAACGGTTACGTCCACCAGCGGAATCCAGAAGTTGACCATAAACGTCGCTTCCGCCTCGGGATGCAGGAATCCCAGGTCCTGGTGCCAGGGGATCTGCGACCGGGTTTCATTGGGCATTTTCGCCTGGCAGTTGAACTGGGGATGGGCCAGGATCTCGGGTCCGATGATCGACTCCACGATGTCCAGGATCGCCGGGTGCGTGATCAGCGAAAACATCCCGGCCGTCTTCAGACGCTTCCCAGTTACCTCCCGCTCGATTTCCGACGAATCGTCCATCGCGTCGCGGATACAGGCCAGTCGCCGGTCGAAGGGTACATCCTCGAACGGACCGCGCAGACGACCGAGCGCAACGGCCTCCCCTGCCTTCCCGTCAATCCCCGCGTTGATGTCGTCGATCAACGGCTGCAGGTCCGCGGGCGACAACACGTCTTCCAGCAGGAGATAGCCGTCGTTGAGATACGTGGATCGCTGATTTTCGCTCAACCCTGCCATAAAGCTTTCTTCACGCGCCGGTTGGTGACCTGTCAGACCGGACGGAACGCCGTCACGGTACCCGCGGACGTCGCACACACGACCGTGTCGCCGGCGGCTCGAAGATGGGTGACTTCTCCGTCCACCCGATCCACGGCGGCAAGATCGCCTTTCTCGTCGAACGTCCGGATTTCCCCCGTATCGAAACCCACCAGGATCTTCACCTCGGTGCCGCGGTCGACGGGTGTCAGCCACGTGATCTTGTCCACCAGGTCGTGCCGCCAGACGACGTTGCCGTCGCCCGCGATGCAGACCAGTTGTCCCACGTCGCTGCCGGCGATCACCTCCGGATTCCCGTCGCCGTCCACGTCCGCCAGGGCGATATCCTCCACCTCGCCGCCCATATTCACGCGCCATGACAGGGCGCCCATCCTGCCGGGACGGCTGCTGTAGGTCCCCGGCCCCGCGAACTTGCCGCTGCCGCCCAACCCGGTCTGGCCGAACAACTCCCCGCTCGACGCCGCGTTTACGGCCCGCCAGTCCCCGTAGACCACCTCGATTGACCCGTCGCCGTCCAGGTCGGCCGCGAGAATCGTCGGTGAGACGCAGCCGGTGCTCCGACGCCACCGCGCCGTCCCGTCCGGGTTCAGGCAGTTGATCGTGTAGTATTCCGTGCCGACCAGCATCTCGTCCCGCCCGTCGCCATCCAGGTCCACGGACAGGCATCCGGTAATGCAGTGGTAGTGGGTCTCGGTCTGCCACCTCAGCGTTCCATCCGCCTCGAACGCATGGAACAGCCACCCCTCCGCGCCGGCCAGTATCTGGCGTCGGCCGTCTCCATCCAGGTCGGCCGTGGACAGGGTCGTTAGCCGTTGTGGCCGCATCCCGCTTCCGGGCGGAAACTCGTGCTCCCAGCGAACGTCGCCGTCAACATTCAGGACGTGCATCCAGCAGTCGCGCGTACCGACGATCGCCTCGGATTCGCCGTCTCCATCGACATCCTCCAGGTGAACGGCGCGCACCCCGCCCGTCGCCCGGAACGACCATTTTTCGGCGCCGTCGACGCCAAGCAGGCGAACGTCGCCGGCGGCTGTGCCGACCAGCGTGCCGCCCGATGCATCCGAGGCCGCCGCCGTCACCGCCGCGCCGGCCTGAACGGACCACAGCGGCGCCAGCCCGGGACCGGGACCGGGCGTGGGGCCACCGTTCACGGCGGGCTCTCGGTATGGAGCCGCGTCTCCCAACAACCGCTTGAAAACCGACTCACCTGACGGGGAGACCTGCAGACGATGACGTCCGGCCGATAGCGTGAACCAGAGCAGCTTTCCCTCGCCTCCACCGGTCATCCGTTCGCCGTCCACGTGGACCGACTCCGCGCGGACGCCCACGCGGGTTTCCGCGCGCGCCTCGACAATCCCCTCTCCCCGCGCGAGATCCAATTCAACCGACACCGGCGCCCAACTCCTGAACAGCGGGCCGTCCCACGCGAGCGAGGTCCCCTCCACCAGCGCGAATCCGCCGGCGTCGATCCGGAACAGTTCCGCATCCACCTGCAAGTCCCCGGCCGCATAAGCCCCCACCCCGGCCATCAGCGACTCACCGGAACGTCTGTCCCGGACCCGCGCGACGGACGGGCCCACACGCTCCAGGGCGAACGCCTGGTCCATTTCCGCATTGGACGGATACAACAGATTGACGAATGCGGCCTGCTCGCCGGCGCCCAGCGTGAGCCGCTGCTTCTGGTGCCACATCCGAACCGTCCCGTCGGCGTGTTCGTAGTTTTCCCAGTTGGCCTCCCAGTCCGGCGCGAAGTCCGCCTCCCGGTCCGTCAGCGTCTTCCCGGAACCGTCCGCGTTCACGACGTGGAAACGCTCGCCGTCCTGCTCCAGGTTCAACACGTTGTCCTCGACGACCACGTTTCCGAGCACCCGCCAGATGGCGTCCAGGTGAAAGTCCCCCTGCTCGAGCGCGTCGACAGTATCAATCACCAGGAAATACGATCCCTTGCACCAGAAGATATTGCGAGCCCAGTCCGTACCGTTGTCCCCGGGGGAAACCGTCCGGCTGAACCCCCAGTCCTCAAAATCCCCGATCGCCCTGAGTGCCACCTGCGACGGCTTGGAATAACAGGTCCCGTCCTTCACGATCACGACCGTGTTGTGATATCTCGCGAGGCGGCGGATGTAGTCCAGGTCCGCCAGCCAGATCCGGTCGTTCCAGCACAGGCGGATGATCGAGTTGCCGTCCTCCTGGGAATGTGAGAACCCCGTCGGGCCGTCGATCAGCAGGTATTCGCTGCGCCTGTCGAAGCTGCGCCGGATCGCGAGCTTGTCGAATGCCTCGGCGAGGGGTACGTCCGATTCATGCAGGGGATCGCCGTGGTACTGATCCGTATTTCTGGCGCGGTCCTTTGCAAAATCGTGCGCGGCCGCATCGAGCATGGAAGCACGCACGCCGAGCAATTCCACCGGCTCCACGGGCGGAACGTCCTTGAAGAAGAACCCGTCGTACACCTCCCAGCCGCCGATGCCCCAGTTCCGGTCCCGCTGGAAGGAATCCTTCCACTCCTGCCCCTGCTCCATCCAGTCGTAAAGCCACCGGTAGCGCCCGTCGTTGTAGAACCAGGCGCCGATCGCCGCGGTCTGCAAGCCGCTCGGGCGGCTGGCGCGGGATGCCCGGTACGCGCCGACGTCGCCGTACGAGCAGTCGTCGCCCCGGCTGTCGATGGTCAGCACCGCGCTGTCCAGAAGGCGGGCGAGATGGCCGTCTTCCAGGTACGATAGATCGTCCGTCATCAACCCGTACTTGATCAGGTGACCGGGCGTGATCCACACGTACCCGGTACCGGCGTTGTCGTTAGGCTTGTACGACCTGGCGTGCAGTTCCAGCGTCCGGTGCGCCAGGGGCAGCTTTTCGTCGAAATCCGTCAATCCGTAATATTTCTTGAAGTACCTCGCCCCGGTAAAAAGACTCAGCGCGGCGAAGCTCTGGTGGTTCTGATTCTGGACCACGTCGTCCACGGATTTGAACCGGAAGTGGGTCAGTTCGGACGTCCACCGGATGATATTGTAAATGGCGTTCGTCATCTTCAGCCGGTCCGCGTCGCTCAACACCTCCCCCTCCTCCATCACATCCCACGCCGTCAGCATCCGGTAGATCCAGAAGTAGAGGTGGGTCCCCTGCGACAGGCACCAGTCGGCCACCTCGTGCGCGAGATCGATGAAGAACAGGAACTCCTCCCTGAAGATCCGGCCCCAGGCGTCGTCGCCGGACAGATAATACAGCATGGCGTGGTCCACCATGCGGCGAAGCGGACCCTGGCTTCCCGAAAGCGCCACCTGCTCGTTCACGGTATCGATAATCCTGCGCGCTTCGGCGTCCGTGGGGGAGGACTCGGGGTTCTGCCGCGATACCGACCGGTTGATCCGTCCGATGCGCGGTCCCTCCCTTTCCACGATCCCGAGGAATTCGCTCACCGCCCGCTCGACCCCTTCGGGCGTGCTTCCCCCAAGCAGCACCACGTTCTTTCCCGCCCCGAAGGGATTGTGTATCGTTCTCACTTCGTACCCGTCCCCGCCCGGATAGTATTCGTCGGTCCACGCGTAGAAATTCATACCCAGGCGCCGGACCGCCCGGTTGCTGAACACGTTGCCCGCGGCCACAATATGCGCGGAATCCCAATCGCTCTCGCCAACCTCCGACGCGGGCCTTACCTCCGCCCCATCTCCCAGCACCTGCGCGATTCTACGGCCGATACGCTCTCCGCTCTCACCCTCCGGCGGGACGACCAGCACGTCCTTCGACAGGTCCGTCTCCAGGCAGAGGTCCTTGAGCTCGGGGATCTCCCTGTTCACGATCTCGATATCGTACGACTCCTGCTTACGCCTTCGTGCACTGCGTCCCGGAGTTTCGGACATTGTCTTCACCTCGCGTCATTCCTTCAGAAAACTGCAACCCTTCGAGCGGATCACATGGCTTCAACAAGCTTGCCTGATGCCACAAACGTCTCTTTCACCTCTCCTCGATCGTCGAACGTGGCCGCGCCGACCTCGCCGTCGGTCCTGAGGCCTGCCCCTTCCACGACGCTGCCTCCGGACGGCTGCAGGAGTACTCCCGCGCGGCCTTCCGTCAGCGGAATGGTGACCGCGTACCCGCCGTCGATTTTCACCAGTTCCGCGTCGCCGATCAACACGTCGGCGGACCGGTGGGGCCTGAGAAGCGTCACGAATGTACGTTCGCCGGCAGGCGCGGAGGGAATCGCCGTCAGATGATATTCCACCAGTTTGATACGGGCGCGAGGCGGAGGATCGAACCGGTCGGTCTGGTCCAGTTTCAACCCATCCGGCCACAGAAACGACACCCGGCAACCGGCGGCCCCGTTGACCACCCGGACGTCCCGCTGGTTCCGGACGTCCATCTCCACGGGAGCGTGCAGCCGCCACTCGAAGCTCGCGGGCTCGGGCGCTCGCACCGTATCGAAGATGAGGACCGCTTCCGGTTTCACAAACAGGATGCGCCGGGTGAACCGCTCCAGTTTACCGGCATACGCGCGGGACGCCTCTCCGGCCACGTAATCGAACTGCGCCGACGTGTGGAAGTCCAGGATTTCGCCCTGGGCGTCGCTGGAATTCGGCAACTGCCCGTCTCCATTGACCGTGATGCAGTTGACCGATTTCGTATGGTGCATCCAGCGCCTGTGATGCTCGCTGCCGTGGATGTCCCGCCTGCCCGTGCGAATCAGCAGCCGTTCTCCGAAGGCATAGAGGAGAAAGGAATTCTGGGCTTCGTACCCGTGGCTGTGGGACCCGAGCGGACTGCTCTTGAAAATCAGCTCCACGTTCTTGCGGGCATCTTCCAGATCGGTATTGAACACGGCCTGGCCCGTGCCGCGGAAACAGCGCGAGGTGGGCAGGTCGACAGGCCGTTTCGATTCCACCCTGGGCAGTGCGCCCCGGACAAAGCCGATATAGCCGGGTTCGGACGGCAAGTCGCCGTGCGCCTCCACGTACCACTGCCAGTACGGATTCTGCGCCATTGCCGCGAAGAGGGCCATCACGCCGCGGTTCTGCGCGGATACGAGATGCGCCGTCAGGTCCCCGAAACCGCCTCCCCGCGTACCGGGCGGCTGGAGGTACATCGGATAGTAACCGACCTTTGAGAAATAGGGCTTATCGAAGGCATCGACGCCCATGGCCTCGCGCATGATATCCGCCCACCAGGTAAACCGCTGGATGTAACTCCTCCAGTAGCCCATGCCCTGGTGCCAGCCCCCGTCGTCATCGCTCCAGACCGGATACGTGTTGGCGAACACGTTCGCGGCGAACCACACCCAGTCGGCCGCCTCCGGAATCTCGTCCAGAAACGCGATGCCCACCTCACCCAGAAAATGCCAGGACCGGGTGTCGTGACTCCCGTACGGACGCCAGAGGAAGCGCGGATTCAGATGCGCGTTCATTTCATTGCCCCTGACCCTCATCACCCGCCGGCACTTTTTCTTTTCGTCCTCCGTCAGAATATCGTTGAGGTAGCTGTACGTCCGTGAGAAATAGTACGCGTAGGGCATTCCGGCTTCGTCGTTGTACTTGAATCCCGTCGCCCCTTTCGGGTCCCATTCGGCGCAGGCCATCAGGATCTTCCGGGCGAGTTGCCCGTATTCCTCGCGCCCGCCCAGCAGCCGGGTGAATGCCAGGGTCGCCGCGCCGTTCAGAGCGGCAATCGTATACTCCCGGTTCGGCCACCAGATGGCCCGCCACTCCTCGCTCAGCCGCACCGTGCCTTCGGGGTAGAGCGGCGGCTCTTCGGTGGGCGGCGGATTCTCGAGCAGTTTCTCCGAGGCCGCCACGAGTTCTTCGTATTTACCCGCCAGGTCCGTTCCGGCGCGCCGCCGGAGTTCCGGTATCTGCTCCGGCCGTACAAACAGCCGGGGATGACCCGCGGGAATGCGCGCCAGCAGGTCCTCGCGCGAGGGCAGCGGAAGCGCGTTTGCATCTGTTGCAATCGTAAACGCCCGCTCCCGGCTCCATTCGGAAACCGCACCCGACTCATCGTGAGAGCGGAATCGCCAGAACCAGCGGCCCGCGGGCAACGTCTGTGGCGGACAGTGGACGTTGAACGTCACGCCGCTCGCTTCATACGCCACGTCTCCGAAGCCGCTTTCACGCGCGCACTGAAGGTCGTAGCTCGCGGCATTCTTCTGCGGCCGCCAGGAAAACCCCGGCGGCGTCACCTGTGAGACGCTCCCGTTGGCGGGGCGGAACCCCCACTCGCCGGGCCGCGCGGGCGTCTCGTCGAGCTCGGGCTGCCGGGCCACGGCATAACGCGACGTCGCCGCGAGCAGCAAGACCGCTCCAATAATGACCATAATACCGATCATCCTGTAACTCCTTTCGAATGATCACGCAGGTACAAGAGTCCCACGGGCGGTTCGCGAACCGCCCCGACAACAATACCGCACATCCGTAAATCGATATCGCGGATCCATCTCGCTGACCGGGTTTAGCTGGCTGCAAACGGCAAGTTGCTGGTTTTCCTCCGGCATTCCTTCCGGGAGAGGTCTGCGCGACCGCTGAAGTCGTAGGGGCGATCCTTGTGGTCGCCCGCCTTCGTCGTTGTTCCGGATTTCCTTTGTGTCTTTGTGTCTCCGTGTGAGCTGATTTTTCTATGGCCTGCACCAGTCCATCGGGGAGGGCTCCGGGTCACTTGAATGGCGAAGCGCTACGTCGCCCACTTCATCTGCAGCTTTCGCTTATGGACCGCGCAATCGCGAAGGTAGAGATTGATCAGGGTCTGGTACGGTATCCCTTCTTCAGCCGCCATATCCTTGAAATAGGAGACCGTGTCCCGATCGAGCCGCATGGTGACCGGCTGCTTCAGGTGCTTGACGTAGGGATTCTTGCGTCCCTCCATCTCTGAGAAATCATAGTGGTCTCTCATGAGCGTCTCCTCCAATTGTTGTGAGCGGGTTTCTTGTTCAATTGCCCGCTTTCCCTCCGGGAGATGGGGCCGGGGGGAGAGGTCACCTAAAGGCGGGGAGAGGGTAGACGGGAGACGGGAGAAGACGTCCTTGCCCGATTGGTTCTTCCATTTTGCCTCCGGCAAGAAATGAAACCGCACGGGGCAATAAAACCCGTTAGACGTGAGCCGGTAGACGGTAGATGAAGACATTTACAGCAGTGTTTCCATATAAACCGTGCCTGTTTATTTACCGTTATCGTAACGATAAGAAAGACCATAGGGCACTGATATCATCTCCCGTCTCACCTCTCCCGTCTCACCGACTTTAGCTGTTTTCCTCAACTATAGTACTTCGGATTCGTCACCGACAGAGACGAGTCTTCCAGCGGCAACTCGACTTTCGCGCCGCCTTCGCGGTGGGAAACGTGAAAGGCCAGCGCGATCTCCAGGGCCTTGCGGCCATCCTCGCCCGCGCATGCAGGCGCATTTCCCTCTTCGATGCACGTTACCAGGTCCTCGATCGCCTTGATCACGCCGCTCCTGGCTTCGATATTCTGCGGGATCTTCCGCCCCAGCAGCGCCCGTCCTTCGTACAGGCCTTCCTCCACGGTCCAGAGTTCGTCCACGTGGTAGCCGATCCGGATCCTGCCCATGGTACCCACCAGATCGAACTCGAATCCCACCGGAGATCCTTCCACCGCGTTCACGAAGGCGTGCATCCCCCTTTTGAATCGGATATACCCGCTTCCCCCCGGATCATCTGCCGGATCCCGCCCCCCGTCCAACTGCCCGAACACCCAGGCCGCCTCGTCACCGGACCAGAACCGCATCAGGTCGAACATGTGCGTTCCCTCGTGCACCAGTTCGGGACCCATGTTGCCCGCGATGCTGATCAACTCCCCGATCGCGCCTTCCCGAACCAGGTCTCTCACGCGGACCATCAGAGGGTCCCACCGGTTGTGATAGAGGACCGACAGGATCGTTCCTGACTTTCGGAACGCGTCGATCATCCGGTCCGCGTCGCGCAGGCTGGTTGCCATCGCCTTCTCGCACAGGACGGCCTTCGCGCCCGCCTGGGCGGCCGCCACCGTCATCTCGGCGTGCAGGTTCGCGTGCGTGGCAACGCTGACGATGTCCAGCGACTCCGCCTCCAGCATGTCGCGATAGTCGGAATAGAGACGCTGCACACCCCAGCGGGTGGAAAAGTCGGCCAGCCGGTCCCGGTTGATGTCCGCCACGGCAACCACTTCTGTCCGCTCCACCTGACCATAGGCGGCCGCCAGGACTCCAGGCTGGGGCACCCGACCCGGCTGGCGGCGCTTTTCGTCGTCCATCGTACTGGCCATGCGACCGCAGCCGATGATTCCCACGCGGTAGGTCGTTTCGCTCACAATTGCGCCCGTCTCAGCGTTATATCACCTGGCACTCCGGGTCCGTGGCCATCGCCGCCGCCGGCGTATGGTGATGGTCCATCGGGGGAGTCGTCAGGTAATGCATATACAGGATCGCGGGCTTCTCGAGGCAGGGAAACAGCGTCCGGAAGCGTCCGTTGGCTTCGACTTCGTAGCGGACGGTGTCTTTCCCGGACCACGCGCCAACAGCCGCAACGTCCACCGTCGCCGCATTGTCCGTTACCACGGCCCAGCTCGTACCTTCGCCATCGGCCCGTTGACGTGCTCCGAATGCGCAGATAAGCGGCGCATCCGGCAGGTCGAAGGTACTTTCGACGACGAGTGACGCAATTTGCGACACATCGCCAGACACGATCTCGTGTTCCACCCTGAACCAGGAAACGCCCGAATAAAAGGTCAGATACGCGACAAACTCATACCCGCCGCCGTAGTTCCCGTCCACTCGCAGGCGGGCCGTGCGGGGACCCTGCGTCTCGATATCGATCCGGACCTCGCCGGACGGGAACAGGATCCTGCCGTCCTTGCGGAGAAGCGCCGGCCCGGGCGCTCCGGGTCCGTGAAACGCCCTGCCGTCGAAGATCACATTCTCCACGAAGTTGAAACGCCACTTCCGGACCTGGTAGATTACCGGCCCCTGCTGCACCTCGATCGGGTCTTTACGATCGCGGACCTTGATCGGGTTCGTCTGCCTCGGGGGCGGCGGCGTCCCGTCTCCGAATTCGAATGCAAGGACCTCCGCTCCTCCGGCAGCCAGCCGGACCGGAAACGAGACCTCCGCGGTCCTCATGCTGCCATCGTCCCAGGACTCCAGTGCGTCCACCTGCACGGGGCGCGGTTCCCCCTCCGAGTCCAGCATTCGCGACGAACCGTCCGCCTGGAACTCGCCTGGCTCAAAGCACATCTCTACCGCACAGGGAAAGTTTCTTCTGGCGAAACCGTCCCGTTCGGAAATCCGGATCTCTTTGCGCATTCCGGTCACCCCGCGCTTCCGCCAGGCCTATTGCAGTCCGAGTTCGACCCACTTCGAGGCCATGCGGCGGATACGCGGCTTTTCGCTATTCAGGAAGTCGTCGGTGAAAGCCCGGCCCGGCCGGCTGTACTGGTACCGCTCCATCAGGTCAATCAGGACCCTGTGGTTCCTTTTCAGAATCTCGACGTGTTCGGGTTCCGTGGCCTCGGGAACGAAATTCACCGCCAGGTGGCGTCTTCCCGCCGCGCCGCCGTACGCCGCATGCCAGATGTTCATGTTCAGGAACAGAACGTCTCCCGGACTGGATTCCAGGAAATAGCACGGCACGTCCGCGCCGGGCACGCCCATCTTTTCCATGGGCCTCAGCGCCTCGTGAAACGGCAGCCGGTGCGACCCCGGAATCACCCGCAGGCAGCCCGTACTCTTTGTGAGGGCATCCAGATATAGAGAGACCTTCATCGGCGGATAATTCAGCCGGCTGCCGTCGGGATGCCATTCCGTTTCGCCCACGTACAGATTGCCCTCGGAACACAGCCAGTGAAACCCGGGTCCCAGAAGGCGCTCCACGGTTTCATAGATGCGGCCGTCCTCGACGAGTTCCGTCAGCAGAGGGTTGCGCTCGGCAATGCCGTAGAGCGCCTGTCGTTTCTCCCCCGGAAAAGGCTGACCCTCGCGGTCTTTTTCCAGCATGTCGTCGAACGTGTCGCCGATGGCGGCCATCTCCTCCGGATTGAATGCTTCGCGAAGCGGAAGAAAGCCGAATGTCCGGAAGAATTCGACCTGTTGATCGCTGATCATACCCGCCCCTTTCGCTGTGCCGAACCGGCCTTTTCAGTGAGTCCGCGGAAACGCGCAGATGCTGCCGGCGCGGCGAATCTATCCTCTTTCGACATTCCACCTGACCAGGCCGACGTCCCGCGGCCCGTACAGACCGGGTCCGAAGGCGTCGTCCCGCTGGCGATACCCCGTCCCGTAGGCGGTCAGGATCGAGCCGTCCGGGAGCACCAGAGTGGACGTGGTGTGAGGGCTTGCATGCCACCCTCCGGAGCGCAGCTTTCCCGCGGGCGAGGGCGATCCCTTCCTGTTTCCGGTCCACTCGGCAAGGACATAGCGGCAGTCCAGGTCCCATGTCTGTCCGTTGTCGCGGCTCACGACCGCCTCGATGCCGAAGCGCGGAAACCCGTCAGCGGTGTCCGGATAGCCCAGCCGGACCACGTATGTAGCTACAATGGACCCACACGGCAAAAGCGCCAGACTGGCGTGGTGGCGTCCCCAGTCGTAGAGTTGCCGGACCTCGCTCCAGGTATAGCCGTTGTCCCGGGAGATGGAAACGCCGAACCCTTCGTAGTGATCGAACTGATGGGGCTTGAGCGCTTTCGGGGGGTCCGTCCGGCAGGTTGCGACGATATCGCCGTTTGCCGCTCGAACGGGGCAGACCTCGTTGACGCCTTCGAACTCCGGTACATGATGGGCGCCGGTCCACGTTCGGCCGCCGTCCGCGCTGAATCTGACGTAGGCCTGCGAGTCCATGGTCCCGGAATCGCCCCAGTAGCCGGTTTCCATCAGCCGCGTTACCCGTCCCGACTGTGGATCTCTGTCCACCAGAGCCGGGTCCCAGGCCATCCACGTTCTCCCGTTGGGCGCCGGTTCCACGGGCACAGTGTCACCCCATGTCGCTCCATTATCGTCGCTGAACCACCTCGCGGGCGGATGGCACGAATACAGCATCAACCTGCCGCCCCCCAGGTTGGTCAGTCCGTGTCCCAACCCGCAGGCGGGGTTGCCTTGCGCGTCGGTGTGTACGCAGGCGGGTTCGCTCCACGTGGCGCCACGATCGTCGCTGAAGAGCACCATGGCGAAGTGTACCCAGGGACTGCCGGGGTAGTCGCAGCTCAGCAGCATCAGCACCCGGTCCTTCTCCGGCATATACACAATGTGCGGCACTGCCGTCACCCGGTTCCAGCTTTCGGTCACAATCTGCGATCGGGCCGGGCGTTCAATCGGTTCTCCGTCCGGATTCAGACGGATCACCGTGTGATTTTTCCAGTTGTTTTGCGCTACGGCTGGCACGTGTATGTCCTTGATTGAGGTATCATCTCCCCCAACCCCCTGAATTCCCCTATTCCGCTGCCCTTTTCAAAAGCGGTGAGACGTAAGCCGTGAGCCGGTAGATGACATCCTTGCCCGATCGGATCTACCCTTACGCCTCCGGCAAGAAATGAACCCGCATACGGCAGGCGATCTCTCACGTCTTCCTTCTCCCCGCCTCTTGTGGTTGCCCGCCTTTCGGGTGTTTCAGGGTTCCCTTTGTGTCTTTGTGTCTCCGTGTGAGCCGATTTTCGGTTTCCACCCGCTAAACCTCGATCCAGCTTCGCTCATTCGACGACGCGACGACCGCGTCCAGGATCCGGAGCACGCGCAGGCCGTCCGACACCGGGACGGGAGCAGATGCTCCCGATCGCGTAGCGTCTACGAACGCGGCCAACTCGCGGTAACACATCTCTTCCAGGTTGTCGCCCGGGATGCGCAGGACGGTGGGGTGCGCGTATTCGGGGATCACCCGGCTCTCCACGGTCACGACGTCGCCCTTCCAGTCGCCCCGAACCCGTCCCCGCGTACCAAAAATGTCCACGAAATCGTACCCGACCCCCGAGGCCTGGGACACGGAGAACGTGGCCACCGCCCCCCCTTTCAGGCGCACGGTATAGGCCGACGTCTCGTCCGTGCCGCCGGCGTTCCATCGCACGGTCCCCGAGACGGCCTCGGCTTCGTCGCCCGTCATCCAGAGCACCTGGTCGGTAAGGTGGGAGCCCAGAAAGAAGAGCTGACCGCCCCCTTCCGCCCAGGGCCCTCCAAGCCATCCTCCCAGCGGGCCGCCGCCTTTGCCGGCCGCCACGAAGCCGACGTCTCCCACCGCGCCCCGGTCCAGCAGGGATTTGATGTACATCCGGCTGAGCGAATAGCGCATGCAATAGCCCACCATCGCCACCACGCCCTGGCTTTCGGCGGCTTCCACCACCTCGGCGCCCTCCGCCGCGCTCAGTCCCATCGGCTTCTCGATAAACACGTGTTTTCCGGCGCCGATCGCCGAGAGCGCCACGTCCTTGAGGAAACGGTGCGGGACGGCCACGATCACCGCGTCCACGCCGGCGGCGGTGGTAACCTCCTGTGAATCGACGTGTACATTTTCGATCCCGAAGGCGTCAGCCACCTGTCGCGCCCGGGCTTCATCCACGTCTGCACACGAAACCAGCCGGGCGGAGTCTATCCGGGAGAAAGCCGGGGCGAGATTGAGGCGGGTCTGCCCGCCGCATCCGACCAGCCCGACACGCAGTGTTTTCGGCATAGGGGTCTCCAGAGAAGGCTCAGGTAAAATTAAATTTACGTACTGCAGGACCGTTTGTCCAGTTACGCAAACCAAAGCTCGTTGTAGCCGGGACATACGTGGTACATACATAAAATAACACGATGGCGAAAAATAACATTGACAAAAAGAATATCTACTGTTATGTTTAAATATAACAGTATAACAGTTGATCCAGGAGGAATTATGCGTTTTTCAGTAGATCAGGATTCCAGAACATCCATCTACCTTCAGATTAAAGACCAGATCTTGTATGCCATCTCTGTGGGAGAGCTTCGCCCCGGAGATCCTCTGCCTTCCATTCGGGTATTGGAAGCGGAGCTCGGCGTGAACCGCAATACCATTCGCCGAGCTTATCTGGAACTGGAGAGCGAAGGAACACTGACGATCCGGCAGGGTAAGAAGGCCGTGGTTGCCGCTGGCACCCTTCAATCTCATGGACGAGTATCCGCGTCGCAGGCTGACGCGCTCGCCCTCCGGATGGTGAAAGAAGCAGAGGCCAGGGGATTCGATGGCGTTCAGTTTGTTTCTGCATTTGAAAAGGCTGCCGTGGATCACGACCGACGCTACGCCAAGTGTGCCTTCATCGAATGCAGTCAATACCAGGCGGACGACTTTGCGGCTGCAACCCGTGAGGCATGGGGCCGCCACGTTGTTGGAATAGACTTGAATCGACTACAGGAGAATATGGATTCGCTCCCATCCTCTACGCACTATGTGCTGACCACTCACTGGCACCTCGCGGAAGTTCAGCAGCGACTGAAACAGCGAGCCAAAGGCATTCAAGGCGTTAGCGTCGAACTCTCCAGGTCATTTTTTGAAGGCGTACGCAGGCTGAACGGCTTAAAGATCGGGCTGATCCTGCGGGATGCTGAGTCCGAACCGGGATACCGGACACTGGTCCGGGAACATGTGGACGTAAAGGGCGACGTCCCGGTGGCGCTTATGGACAACACAGAAGCCGAGACACTCATAGATTCAGTCGAAGGGATCGTCTACACAACGCCATGCAGGGGATATGTAGCCGAGCATGCACCGTCGCATCTAATGACGCAAGAATTGCTATACGAACCCGACTCTGACGATCTCGTCCACGTCAGGGATGCCATCTTCCAGCCTGGCAAAGGAGGTTTGAGATGAACCTGTTTCGTGCAGCTTTGCTAATCGTCGTAATCTTCGCGCATCCAGTGCAAGTAGAGGCTCACGCTGATGGAGGCGCAAAGGCAGGCCGAATACTAGGCAGGCTAACCTCCCGGAAGCTTGCCGATCACTTAAGGCGCATTGCGGTCGTCGATCGTCAATACGAGCTGGGCGAGCGGATCGAAATTGCCTTGGGAGAAAACGAGGCAGCTCGACTAAGGTGCGGTAATAATCCCTACGGTTTGCGGGAAATCTACATAGGCTGGATCTCCGATAATGATTCCCTGGGCATATCAGGTGACTTTGTGGACTTGCGTTTTGTGTCTGATCAAGGGAAAATTGGTGGCGGGGGTTCTTTTTTTCCCAGAGCCAGGGGCTTCCTTCGCCAATTCCGTTACACGCCCTGCCTGGCGGTCGCCAGATATGACCTCAAGGACGGCAAGATTGCGATGCGCTTCCGCGTCCAGACCGATCCCGCCGAGAACCGGCGCGCTTACGAAGAATACCTGAAGATCGGCGGAATAGCTAACCAGCAGAGGGGAAACTGGAATGTGTTGACCGCTACGGAACACATGCCCATCCCGAAACTCACGGCCAACGAACGCGTGACGGGGTTTGTCCGCCTATGGAGTGAAGTGAAATACAACTTCGCGTTCTTCGATCAGGTCCCGGATCTCAACTGGGACACGGTACTCGAAGAATACCTTTCAAGAGTGATGGAAGAGCAATCATATGGTCAGTACTATCGATTGTTGCAGCGCTGCATCGCCCGACTCAATGATGGTCATACAGGAGTTTGGCCGCGAGTCCCAACCTCAGCGACGGGCGGTCCGCCATTGCTCATTCGTCCAGTCGATGGAAAGGCGGTTATCGTAGACATTGGCACATCCAGCGAGATTGGCACATCGGAATTGAAACGGGGCGACGAGATTACCCACGTTGATGGCCTCACTGCGCAGAAGAAATTGGAACAAGAAATCTATCCCTACATTTCCTCATCTACACCTCAGGGGCGGGACCTGGAGGCCTATGGAAAAATCCTTGAGGGACTTCGAAACAGTTCTGTCAATATTCGCATCAGGGGATCCGATGGCGCCACGCGGAACCTGACGTTGATCCGACGTTCAAAATGGGAAGATAGACCGTGGACCCAGCTTCCCAACTTCGAATTTAGAGAAATTTCCCAGGGGATCGCGTACCTGGCAATCCGCACGTTTGCTTCCGGGGATGTTGTTGAACAGTTCGACGACGTCTTTCGTAAAGTAAAAAAAGCGAAGGGACTCATCATTGACGTGAGGGATAACGGGGGAGGCGATACACGCAACGGGTCGGCCATCATCGGCTATCTGACCGACAGAACCCTGACCGGAGCCCGGTGGAAGACACGGCAATACATGCCTTCATTTCGAGCCTGGGATTATGGAGAGAAGTGGTACGAAGGGACACACGAACCCGTCCAGCCCGGAACGCCGAATCCCTTTCTCGGTCCGCTCGTCGTATTGATCGGACCGGGCACGGTCAGTGCGGCGGAAGACTTCCTGATCACTCTACATCACAATAAGCGGGCCACGCTGGTCGGCGAGAAAACGGCAGGTACCACGGGTCAACCGCTTCTTGTCTCGCTCCCGGGCGGCACGGCCAGGATCTGTACCAAACGTGATACCTATCCGGACGGGAGGGAATTTGTCGGAATCGGCGTTATTCCGGACGTAGAGGTTCGTCCCACCAGGGAGGATATCTACAACGGCCGGGACGTGGCCCTGGATAGAGCGATGGACGTAATCACGACGAGCGCCGCATCCTGGTTGAAATCTGAGGAAAGTGACAAATAGCGCCTATTGAATTTTCCGGGCGATTGACCCGAATAGGTCTGGCGAGAGTCTGTGGACAATGATGCGCTACAGCGAACTCGATGCAGCTTATTCGTCTGTTCCGCATGTGTGCTGCGAAAAACCGTGAACCTTGTACCAAGAATGGGATCTAACCTCAATGTGAAAATAATGTTGATGAATTTCGGTGTATTGAAGACGAAGCAAATATGGTGATAAGTCTCTATTTTTCAATAGGAAAAGGCCTTCCATTTTGGTATATTGGGAAGCGACGAAACCCCCAATTCACCCAAAACGAAAGGCCACGTACAGTGAGACGAAAGAAAGCCGATTTGCACGCGCGTGTCAACGACGATTTGAAGATGGAATTCACGGGTGAAGGCCTCACCTCGTATGCGGGTTTGGAGTTGTTGATGCGCTATTTGCGAACCATCGATTGGAACAGGCAATTGCGCCGTCACCTGGGCAGTGCGTGCTTTGGCGGCGACTTCGGTGTGGTGAGCCTTTCCCGTGTTCTGTTGGGTTTGCTGTGGATAGGCGGCCGTCGGTTGCGGCATCTGGATTTCTTGAAAGGAGATCCCCTGCTGCAGCGGTTTTGCGGTCTGAAGGATTTACCGACCCCCCGCAGTATGAGCCTGTTTCTGAGACGGTTTACCGACAAGGGTCTCGACGCCCTGAAAGCCCTCAACGCCGCCGTGGTTGCTCATAAGATCAAGTTGTTGCGCGCACGAAAATTGACGATCGACGTGGACGGCACCGTCTTGTGCACGGGCAAACGCGTCGGCGGCGCCCACCGCGGGTATAATCCGCATCATCGCAAAGTCCCCAGTTACTATCCGATTACCGCCTACCTGGCCGACAGCGGTCATTTTCTCCGCGCGCACAACCGGCCCGGCAACATCAACGATGGCAGCGCCTCCATCGGGTTTCTAAAAGATGTGTTCTCTCAGATCAAAGAAAGCTTGGGGCACGCCTACACCCTGCGATTCCGCATGGATGGCGACTTTTTCAAAGAGGATGTGGTGAACACGCTTATCAAGAACAAGGCCTCGTATGCCATCAAGGTGCCCTTCTGGAAAGGCCTGGACTTACAGCACAAAATCCGTCAATGCAGCAACTGGCAGCGCATCGAGAAAGGCGTCGACGGCTTTCCGTCAACGCTGACGGTCAAAAAATGGGAACGCACCCTCAACATCGCCATCTTTCGAAAACGCGTCTTCCATAAAACCCGCAAGAACTACCAGTTGGACCTGTTCGATCCCGATGACGGCACCTTCGAATACTCCGCGGTGGCCACCAATCTACCCTTCAAGTTGCGCGCGCTCTGGCGCTTCATGGCAGGACGTGGCATCCACGAGAAAGCCATCGGCGAACTCAAGACCGGTCTCAGCTTCGATACCATCCCCACACACAATTACGACGCCAATAGTGCCTGGCAACAGTTCGTCATTCTCGCGCACAACCTCCTGGTCAACTTCCAAATTGAAACCGGACTGACAAAACGCAATCGCACCTTGAAAAATACCAACCGATGGCCCCTCAAATCCATACGCACCCTCCGGTTCGAGATCATCAACCGCGCCGGACACCTTATCCGACCCGAAGGGCGGCTTACCCTGCGTCTCCAACGCAACAAGCACACCGAAAAACAATACCGCAAAATCTGCAACGCACTACAGAATGCCGCCTGATTTATTTCACATTGAGGCTAAACGGTGAAACCACAAATCGAGGCATTTCGATGGATGCGCCGTCGCCATGCGACAACACTTTGGTTTTTCAAGCCCGCCGCGGAGTTGAAACTGCAATTACCGACTTGGTGAACCGGTACCGGTCATTAGTGTTCGGTACGATTTGCGGCCTGCTTCAAGATTCCGATGACACCGCTGATGCCGCGCAAGAGACGTTCATTCTCGCGTTTCGGAATTTGGACCAACTTGATGATTCCGGAAAATTCCCGTCCTGGCTTCATTCGATTGCGCGTAACGTAGCCCGCAAGTGGGTCAGAAAGCGAACCCTTGAAGCGCGGGGACTATCCAGAATGCGGGAATACTCACAACTTGCTCATACTGAGAAAGGGATACATCCAGACCGTACGTCGGCCCTAAGAGATGCCATCAAGTCGCTTCCTGCGGCGGACCGCACCGTTACGACGCTATATTATCTTGTCGGATTACCTCAAGATCAAATTGCCAACACCGTGGGCATACCAGTGGGAACGGTCAAGAGCCGGTTACACAGATCGCGCCAAAGACTGAAAAGGAGGCTTTCAAGCATGGAACATGATACGCTCGACAAACGAGATAGACAGGAAGATTACGGACGGCAGGTTGTTGCCGGAATGAGAGGGGTCATCCACTGGCAGAAATTGATCGAGAGCGATGGATTGGCAGAGTGGCGACCCGCACGGAAGCAGAGTAAAGCGACCAGTGATCACGTCTGGACCCGCACCGGCGACGGAATCGTGGGCGAAGCTGATCCCTCCAGCGACGAGGGTTTTCCGTTGATCATTGGGGACTCGTCCTGGAAGAATTACGAACTGTCTCTCCTCATTACGCCCATTTCAGGCGGCAACGCTCAGGTATTCTTTCGAATGTCCGAAGACGAGCGGAACTGGTATGTCCTCGACTTCCTCTTGGGATGGCAGGCCATCGCGATTAGCAAAGTCGCTCCCGAAGGACTCAAAAAACTGAGCGTGGTTAATTTTCCCATCGAACGGGGACAGGAGTACGACGTCCAAATCGCCGCGAGGGACGCATCCCTAACCTCATATATTGACGGCAGGCTGGTCAACCAGTTGACGGAATTCAGCTACCAGTCGGGTCCGATTGCGCTAAACGTGTGGCAATGTAAAACAGCCTTCCGCGATATTCGACTTCGTCACTTGCATTAGATACGATATCGACCGCATTTAACGGAGCCTCAAGGACCGAAATCCGCTGGATTTTCTTAATTCCACGCGTCGTTTCGGAACCATCACAAACGAACGCGCGCTTTCCGTCTTCGAAACCGTGAGAAAAAACGGACCAAGAGTGTGTTCCGCGCCCCGAACTTCGTCAGCGACCTGCTCAAAGTGAACGACAGCGTTGGGGTTCCGACCCGGATTTCAGCCGTAATCGAGGCGTTGCGTTATGAATGTTGAAACAACCAAAGTGAACAATCGCGCTTTGACACCACCCAGATTGAACTCCTGCAGGTGACACTGGCGCAATCACAGCCCCAGCAGCGACAGGGTCCCGTCTGAAGTTCCCAGCAGAAGGCGGCCTTCGGCGTGGGGCGTCAGGGCGTGGATCTTCGCCTCCGTGCGATGGACGGCCAGAGTGCTTCCGTCCCCGTCCAGGACCCACACGCTTCCGTCCTCACATCCCGCGACGATCTCCGGAGCACCATCCCGGTTGACGTCGGCGGCGAACAACCGCCGTACGGGAGCCTGCAGATTGGCCCGCCATCGCTCTGTGCCGTCTTCATCGAACAGATAGAGGTAGAAACAGTCCGAACCGGCCGCCACCTCGGGCTTCCCGTCGCCGTCCAGGTCGACGGCCGCGACCGCGTGCACTTCTTCGCCCACTTCCCGCGTCCAGAGGCGCGTCAGCGACTCGCCGTCCAGTCTCAGCGCGTGGACTTTCGACCGGGTCGTTCCGCACGCGATCAGATTGTCGCCGTTCCCGTAAAGATACACGTCGCACCCCGGCAGCATGGACGGCCACCCGTCCAGCCCGTTGCTGGCCATCTCCCTACCGTCCGCATCCAGCACGTAGCAGGTCCCCCCGCAGGAAATCCTGCCCGGCCCGCCGACCACCTCGGGCAGGCCGTCCCCGTTCACGTCCGCAATGCAGAATGGATCGAAAATTCCGTAGATGAAGAAATTCCATCGCTTGTTGCCGTCCGCGTCGAAACAATGGAGTTGCCGGTCCGTGACCGCGGCGAGGACGTCCGGCCGTCCTGTGCCGCGGAGGTCGGCGGCCTTGACCACTTCGACGGAGGAATTCCGGGTATACCAGGCCCATCCGCCGCGGAAGATCTCGAACCTGTGGGACCATCGCTCCACCCCGTCGCCCTCGAGGAAGGTGAGGCGCCGGTCGTTCGCTCCAACCGCCACCGGAGCGTCAACGTCGCCCGGCGGCCCCGCGGCACACACCGACAGCACCGCGTCCCCTGCGCGAAACGTCCAGGACGGCTCCCCGTCCTCGCCCAACGCGATCACACGTCCGTCCTGCGTACCCGCGACCGAGCCGCTGCCGCGGCGCGCTACGCATCGGACAGCGGACCCGAAGTCGTGCGACCAGATGCTGCGCAATCCCGCGTCTGAAACACGGCCCAACCGTCTCCCGGCGCCGGATTCCCACTCGGGAACGTCCCATATCCCATCGAGAGGGGTCTCGGCGTCCTCGGTTGGCACGCCGAGACGGTGTCTCCCTTCGGCAAGCGTTCGTCGCTGACCGAACAGCGTCGCGCCAGCGTTTCCGGTTGTGTCCGAGACGCCGGCGCCCGACTCCAGATCGACCTCAACCGACACCGGGCGGTCGCATTCGAAAAGCGTCGTTTTCCCGCGCAACAACCGCCGTCCTCCGCAGAGGGCGAACCAACCCTCGCCAATCACGTAGACGTCGGCTTCACCCGAAATCGGCCCCATCGCAAACGCGCCGTCCGGTCCTCCCGTCCCAACCAGCATCCGTCCCTCCGACCCCTCGATCAGGACCGCGGTCTCCCCGACGCGCCGCATCCGGACGTCCAGCGGTTTCGCGTCGTTTGTCGCGTAGAACAGATTGATGAACGTATGCCGGTCGCCCGTCGCCATCTCGCGGCTGACGGACTGCCGCAGGATATTCACGAAATCGTCCGAATACGGATATTCCTTCCACCAGTGCCCGAAGGCCTCCCAGTCGCGTTCCATCGTCACCCGGTCGCTGCCAACGCCTTCCAACAGGAACCGGTCCTCCCGCCCGCTGTCCGGGTCCCGTTGCACGGCCTCCAGCCGGTCCCCGTCCAGCGACGGCGTCCCCAGCGTGCGCCAGTTGCACTCAAGCGCGAACGTCCCGGCCTTCGTTGCTTCGATTTCGTCGATAATCACGAAGAAACGCCCCTTGCGCCAGACCACGTTCCGTGTCCAACTCGCGCCCCATTCTCCCTCCATGGACGACCGGCTGATTCCCACGCGTTCCAGGTCCGCCAGGCCGTCCAGCCGGCACAGCGCGGGCACCTCCCACGGCTCTCCGTTTCGCACCGCCGTGCATCCGTTGTGGTGTTTCAGGGTGGGCCCCTCGGTATATGAGGCATCCACCAGGAACACACGGTCGTTCGCCGAGAACTCCACGATGGTGTTTCCGTCGTCGTGCCCGTGGTTTCCATAGGAAATCCCGTGCAACATCAGGTACTGATCGTCACGGTCGAATCCCTCGCGGAAACACAGGGTGTCGAACGCCTCAGGGCGCGGCAGATTCAGCGGCTTCACCTCCGACGGGCGCGCTTTCGGGTCGGCGGCGAAATCGTAATACCCCTTCGCGACCTCCAGCACCCGCACGCCGGCCATGTCCGATGGCGTTTTCGGGGCCAGGCCGTCACCGAAATATTTCTCGAATCCGTGGATCAGCGAAACCCGGTCCGACCGCGTGCGAATCAGAAACTCCGCGCGTCCGTCGCCCAGCACGTGCCCCGCCTTCACCAGGAAACTCGCGGGCGGCGGCACCTGGCATCCCCCCGAGTCTCCGAATGGCGGCATGGCGCCCCGGTTGTTGCAGTACAACACGGCCTGGTCCAGCGACCGCCGGCAATTCCCGTTTTCCACGTACGTCTCGTCCCCGCTGGCCAGCGTATAGGTCAGGAGATGGTCCAGTGTCGTCCACTGATAGGCGTTCGCATCCTCGGTCGGCTTGAACGACGCCGCCTGACCCTTGAACAGGTCCGCCGACGCCGCCTGCCACTCCTGTGCCTCGGGCATCCCGTAGTGCGTGGCGAAGTACCTGCCCGCGAACCACGACGAGAGGCCCACCAGCGTCTGGTGGTTCTGGCGCACCATCCGGTGACCCACGCCCTCACGGAAGAACCGGTTATACGCGCCTTCGTGCGAATCCATCAACCACAGCAGATAACGCGTGATCCGCAGGCGGTCCGCGTCCGTAAATACCGGACTCTCCTCGATCAGGTCCCAGATCACCGCCAGCCACCACACGTTGAAATGGGCCATTACCCCGTGTTCCCCCATCTTCAGATGCGCATCCACCGCCTCCCGGAGCGCCATCGCAAAGACCTCGAACCCCGTCCGATGATACGCGAAGCCCTGCCTTCCCGCCTCCGTGACCATACCGTGCCCCGCCCCGGCTTTAGAGGCATGCGGCTGGCTGACCTGCCGGATATAGTCCTCCCGCCGCTCGTCGAGCCACCCATCCGGCGGACAGGTGAGCGAATCGAATGCCGGGCCCGGCGCAACGTCCATCAGCCACCCCAGACGCAGTGTCCCGCCGTCACCGACCCGGGAAAGAAAACGGGACGCCGCGAGGTCCAGCCCGTTCTCGTCGCTGGCGCCCAGCAGGACCACATTCCTCCCGTTTCCCAGAAGGTTGTGGAGCGTCCGGAGCGTATAACCCCCCTCGCCGGGATAGCAGAGGTCTTCGATGGCCCACCACTGGAAATACAGCCAGCGGATGAAGGGGTTGTCGGACATATTCCCCAGCGCAACCACGTGCGTATCGAGCCGTCCTCTCGAAGCCGGCACGTCGCCGGCGCGGACCACGGTCAGACGGGCGCCCGTGGCCGCCTCGATCCCTGTCGCGATTCGCTCCGCCTGCCGTTCGTGCGCGGAAGTATCCCCGATGACGATCTTCGCGCTGGCATCGCCGTCCGCCGCCAGCACCGTCTCCAGGTGCATTTCCTTCAAGGTATCGATTTTCAGTCCGACCGACCCTTTATCCGTTTCCATTTCTTCCTCCGTCACGGCGTCGGGATCACCGGCGGCCGTCGATCCGCCACCCCGTGATCTCGCCCTGATCCGTCGCCAGGACAACGGTTCCGTTCACCTTCTGTATGCAGGTCGGCCTCCCGTTCGTCCTGCCCGATTGGACGACTGCTCCGGCGCTGTCCAGAACGACCAGCGCGCCGTCTTCACAGCCTGCCACGACCCTGGCGCCGCCCCCTGCCCCGACTGCCGCCATTACTGTCGGCGGAGACGGCATCCGCCTGGACCAGACCCTTTCGCATCGGTGATTCAGGGCGAGTATCAGCCCGCCCGAAAGCGCAGCGAGGAGCTCCTTCCTTCCGTCGCCATCCAGGTCGAAAACGTCAAAGTCCCGAACGTTGTCCGCGGGAATACGCTCCCCCGGGCCCAGGTGGACATTGTGCAGGGCGCGCCCGTCTTCCGCCCACACCGTCACCCGGTTCCAGGTCCCGTTGATCTCGCTCACGACTTCCCTCCTGCCGTCCCCATCCAGGTCCTCATTGAAAATGTGCTTCCGGCTCATGCACGCCCATCCGCCGATATTCGTGTGTCCGTCCGGCACGTCCCGGAAGCTCCGCTGCTTCGGATCCAGTTCGCGGTTGTTCACGACCGCCATCGCGTGCGAGTCCGTGGGCTGCCGCGCGATGAGCAGATCGATGCTGCCCTCGGGCCCTTCGATCAAAGCGAAACGCGAACCCGGCCCCCAGAATACCGGAAGCCGTTTCACGAGATTCCCGTCCTCATCCAGTATCTCCAGCGTGCAGGCGCTGCCCACGAATGCCTGGCTCTTCCCGTCCAGAAAAACGCCTGAATGGAGTCCGTGGACGCCGGCGTGCCCCGGCGCCGTCTTGAACCAGTACGGCTTCGCGGCCCGGAATACCGCCGGGTCTTCCTCCGACGTGAACGCCCATTTCCGAACGCCCGAATCCGGATCGAACGCGATGACCTTTTCGTCTTCGCATCCCGCCAGGAGCAGGTTGTGCTCACCCCACCAATGAAGCAGGCGGATGGGACCGTCCGTCCGCAGGGTCCGAAGGATGGCTCCCTCCTGCGACAGCACATGGACGCTCTGACCTTCTGCCGCGCAGATTCGCGCTGCCCCGCCGGATTCGACAGTGACGAGGTCTACTACAGTACCACCCACGCCGGTCGTGAAAGCCGATCGCAGGGACGGAACATCCGGAAGAACGGGCGATGGCGCGGCAGCGGTCTGCCGTCTGGCATCCCGGCCCTGCTCCAGAAGGCGCTCGAGCCGCGCCGTCACCCTTGCAAGCGCGGCCGCGTCGGGCGCCGCGCCGGTAACCGAATGCCGCCCCTCAGGGATTGCGATGACGACCACACCCTCGTCATCCACCAGGCCACCCGGTACACTACCGGCCACATGCACGCGACCCGGATCGGCAACGGCGAGCCGGATTTCCGTCTCCTCACCCGCAACCACCTCGAGGACACCGCTCTGAAAGTCCCAGTCGAGCTGCACGGGCGCGCTCGCGTGGAACAGGGATGCGGCGAGCGCCGCCCCGGTCGCGTTGACCCCGTGGAGGTGGGTTGCGGCCAGCACCACCAGGTCGCCCTTGAGACCCTCGTATTCACCGGCAGCGGCCACGGCAGGCTCCGGGAGCGACAGTGCGGCCGCGTTTTCGTCCAGCCGCGCGCACGTCGTGCCATCCCCTGCCAGCAGCGAGAAGGCGCATCTCTCGTCTCCATTCTCCACCCGCCCCCGCCAGACCATACGCGCCTCGCCGTCCGCAACCACGGTCTCCAAAGGATCAGACATATGGACCTCCGCAGCGTCCCGGATCCTTACCGCGCCGCCGTCCGGCAGCGCCTCCCACGCGCCCTTGCCCTGCCACAACACCTCCACCTCCAGTTCCTCGCTGTCCTCGCGGAACGTCAGGTGGTCCACGAACAGCGCGTACCGACCCACCCGCTGCGCGAGCGTCCGGCGCCAGGCGCAGAAGGCCGCCCTGGGCACTTCGGCCGCGATCACGGCGGTTCCCCCGACAACGTCCCGGTACTTCAGCGCGGAATCCATCGCCACCACCGCTTCCACCGTTCCCTCCGACCGGGTCAGCACCTGGTTCAGGTAGCCTTCCAGCAACGTCTCTCCATCCAGTCGCAGCTCCAGTACCACAAAGGTGTGATACGCGTTTCGGGACGCGCCGTTCATCCCCTTCACCAGGATGAAATCGCCGGTTGAATCCGCCTCGCTGCGAAAACTGCCGAACAGATACGAGTACTCCAACGGCAGTCCGCTGTGACGCTCCTGCCACAGCGGCTCGGGGATGGGATGGATGGACCACTGGTTCACAAGATCCGTGGGCAGGCGGGGCTCGATATCGTCCTCCGGCCAGAAGGACTGCCCGAGCCGGAAGATGCTCAGGTCCATCCCGGTCCGGCGCAGGTACTCGCGGTAACGGCCGTCACCCGTCAGATAGGCGGCCTTGTTGAGAAATCCGATGGACGCGGAATTCAGGGCCCAGTCGGGTTCGCGCCCCGAGGCGAGGATCTCCTGCCCGCGGAGCAGGTCGGCCATAACGCCGTTTTCAATGGGCTTCCGGTCGCCCGTAAGCAGCATATAGCTCAGAACAGGAGCCATTCCCGTATTGTACCAGAACAGATTGTCGTGTTCACCGTCCACCAGGGCGTGGTGATGCAGCGATGCGAAATGCCACCTGGCCGCCGCCATGGATTGCTCCCAGAGCGCGCTGGGGTAGTGGTTGTTGAAGTAACGGCCCAGGCAGTACAGCGAAATCGCGGACCACTGCCCGTGCCGCGACCCCACGCTGTACGGCGGTTTTCCGAATCCACTCGCGCCGCGACGCACGTTTTCAACGACCCGCCGCCTGGCGCCCTGGTCCTGCGCGTGGCCGAACTGTGCGGCGAAGGCGTTCGTGACCCGCAGGCGTTCGTCATCCGTAAAGACCGGACTCTCTTCGATGAGGTCCCAATACAGAATCATCATGTGCGCGTTATAGTGATAGGGTCCGCTGAGCGGCTCGTCCTTGTTTTCGATCCGCTCCCCGTCGATTTCGGTGATCTCCGCCATCGCCCGGTCGTCGGGAAAGGCCAGCCGGAGAGCTTCCCGCGCGTGAAAGGGGTCACCGGTCATATAGTACATCGCCATTCGTTTGCTGATGCTGTTCCACCCGAAATACCCGACCGACCCGTATCCCGCCGAGGCCTCCCACGTCTCGAATTCCCGGATATCATCGGGAACCCCGATCCCTCGTCCCAGTTGGATCTCCATCAGCCAGCCCAGCGAATGCCCGCCACCTTCTTCGTTGGCGTCCAACACTTTTCCGGCCAGCACGTCCGCCGCCGCGGCCACACCGCCCTCATCGCTGCCCCCCGCAAAGATCACATTGTGTCCGTTACCGAACGGGTTGTGAAGCGAGCGTACCTCGTACCCGCCGGGGCCCGGATAGCGCAGATCCAGCAGCGTGTAGTACAGGTTGTAGAGCGCTTCGATCGTTCGACTCGTGGACCGGTTGCCCAGGACGATCATGTGTCCGGATATGGGTACGGCCCCTGCGGCGGACGTGTCCTCTTCAACGGGCACGCGCACGCCGGTCCGCGCGTGAATCGCCGCCTGAATCCGTTCCGCGGGGCCTGCGTAGACCCCGCCCGCGGGGACGACAATCGTGACGTTCGGCCGGCCGTTTCGGACCAGGTCCGTGTCGAGATTGAGATCTTTCAGTTCCGTGTACACCGGTGGAATACGCATCGGATCATTCCCTCCGTCAGGCGCGGCCTTGGCCTGCCTTTTTGCGTCAATACGCGTGCACGGCGTGCCCCTGCCCCTCGAAAAAGATCACGTCCAGCACGTAACCCAGGGGAACGGACAACGCGTAACCGACAATGGTCCCGATAAAGAACGGCACGGTCCGCCGGTAAAGCAGCATGCCGCCGGTTTTGATCACGATAAACTTGCACACCCAGGCAGCGAAGATGCTGAAGGCCGCGTGCCTCGTCATGCCGGTGTAGCCCACTGCCAGCCCGGCCGGGTGCACCGGCCACCAGTTGAACCGGTATCGCAGGAATGCCAGCAGGGCCATCCCCGCCGCGCCGGCCGCGAAGAGAACAATCGGCGCCGCGTAAACGGGATCGGGGCTGCGCATATGGCTCACGTACCCGTTCACGCTGGGGACCGTCCGCCGGAAGAGCGCGATACTGCCAAAATTGTACGCCCCGCCGGAATATCCCCAATAGAGCGTCAGACCCACCGACGTCGCAATGCTGACAAGCAGGCCCAGCCCCACAACCCATCCCAGCCGCCTTCGGTGGCGCTCCACCCGTTCGGCCAATTTCGCAATCTGCGCGAAAGCGGGCATGAACAGGCCCATGTGGTCGTTGGCGAAGACATTGGTAAACGCCATCGCCGTGAGACCCGGCGCCGGAATGGACGCCGCACCCACGGTGCCCAGAATAAGCCCCTGGCCGCTCTGGGGCAGGTTGACGTAGAGCAGGCCGGTCTGCGCCACAATCCGCGCGAGTCCCAGGTAGCTCGTGAACAGCAACACCGTCAACCCCGTGGCCAGAAGCACTCCCATACCGGCCATCCGCAACCAGCAAATGACAAAGGCCACCCCCAGAACCAGGCCCCACACCGCCCACCGGTACCGCATCAACTCCCCGTCGTCGTCCGCGCCGCCGGCCCGGCCCAGCGCTCGCCGTACCACGCGTCCGAGGTGCCCCCGTGCCGTCCACAGCGCCAGGCCCACGTAGCACATCATCGCGCCGCCGCCCTGCCACGACACGTCCCCGCCGGAGAATCCCGCGATGCCCAGTCCGATCCGGGCGAACGCCGCGATCTCCATAATGTAAAGGAGATGAAACAGCCAGATGCTCAACAGCAGGTCCAGGCCCGTCATGTACGCGAACCCGATCGTGTAGAAATTCAGGCTCACGTGGACCATGGAGTACTGTGTGAAGTACACCCACAGCTGCTGGTGAAACAAACGGATCATCGGAAACCCGTGCACGAACGCGGGCACCAGGTTCCAGATTTTGATCGCCAGCGCGGCCGACAATCCCGCGATGAACAACCGGTTCCGCAACAACCCGGCCCATTCGCCTCTGCCCTCGGCCCCTTCCGCCATGTCCCCGGCCACCGAGGGAATGGGATAGGCCAGCCGTTCGTGCTCCGACCACTGCCGGTGCAGGACCGCGACCGTACAGAAGGAAACCAGCGCCAACCCGCCCAGCAGCGCCGTCCACCAAAACAGGGGGGCGGCCCATTCGCCCCAGGGAACCCCTTCGCCGGGGGGGAGACCCTCGAAAAGCCATCTCATGGCCCCCTGCGCGTTGGAAGGCACCATCCACCCGGGCACGTTGGGCAGGAGGTACTCTCCCCACTGATTCTCGGGCGTGGCGAGATAGTGCGGAATGGCCAGCATGCCGATCCAGGTCGTGGATAGACCGAACGTCGGAACCATACCTCCCGCCAGACCCGCACACAGCGCCACCAGGAGTTCGGGCCCGGACATCGCCATTCTGGGAACGAATCGACGGAGGACCGGGGTTGCCAGGACGAGGATCAGGAACGGCACGAACACGCCCATGGGGAAATGCGTACGGTTCAGCCACGATCCCCGGATGATATAGAGCGAGTGCAGGCTCCAGAAATTGTGCAGGGCGGCAATCCCCAGCCCCACGCTCAGGGCACGCGCCGTAACCCCGCGCATCTCCGCGTTCTTGCCGGCTGCCTCCGTTTCGCGCTGCCCGGCAGGTCTCGCCATACCGCGTTTTCCTCAGAAGCTGTTTGAAAACAGCTTCTCGGTTGGCCCGATCATGTTGCGCTCGCCGCCTGCACTCCCGCCTCCAGTTCGACCTCGCCCTGCCTGGCGTAGTCCGTCCTGGTTTCCGGGGGCATGGTCTTCCACACCAGAAAGAGCTTGCGGAGGTCGTTCAGGAAGCCCCTGTTCACCCGCTGCCAGGAGTTCACGTCGCCGCTCAGGCGATGGATCCGGACCTCGATACGGTAGATATCGTGTTCTCCCGTGGGAATCGCACTCATCCGGACGTCCTGGCTGATCCCCATATCGTAGGGCGCCAGCCACATCCGCAGCGCGATCGTATACCCCGTGCCGGCCGTTAACGGCTCGGACCCGAAACGCACGTCACGGGAAACGAACCGGCCCAGGGAACCTTCGCCGAACGACTCGAAACACCGGAAGAGATAGGTATACATCCCAAGGGCTTCCGATCCCGCCAGGGTGAACGGAAAGTCGAACGACCAGTCGTCACCGTCGGGATGGGGAAACTGCCACCGCCGGGTCACATCCGGCACCGACATCTGCTCGGCTTTCCTGGCCGGATAGAGCGTGGACAGGAACACCGCCAGCATGACCAGCACGGTGGACGAAACCGCGGACAGCGACGAATAGTTCAATGACATCCCGCCCAATGCCCCGCGTTCATACAGGAACATCGCTACCGCCTGGCCGATCAGGTAACCGAACGCGGCCCCCAGCGTGGCAAACACCGCCGCCTCGGCCAGGAAGAGGGCGGATATGTGGCTGGGCGCCAGCCCCACCGCCGAGTAGACGCCGATCTCGCGGAATCTCTCGTACACTGCGCCCATCATCGTATTCAGAACGATGAGCGAGGCGATCAGCAGCGGGATGAAGAGATTCGCGATGCCGGAGAGCGAGGTCGTCCCGATCGAACTGTATACCGTAACCTCGTCGCCGATCCCCACGAACATCGTCAGCGCGACCCTGGACATGAAGTCCTCGATCTGCCGCCGGACGTCGCGGCTCGGGTTGCCCTGCGGGTCCCTGAAATCGGTGATCGCGATCGACCGGAGGTTGCCCCCGATTTCGATCACAAATTCGTACGGAAGCAGCGCCGTATTGCTCGTGTCCAGGTGGATGAACGCCTCGATCGGCTCCGCTCCCATCAACCTCGGGTCCTGGCTCAGGTTGCGCCAGTCGCTCGTCCCTGTAGTCTCCATCGTGGTGTCGATGGGCGTCAATCGTTCGTCGTCCATGTCCGCAAGCCTGTCGACGGCCCGGGAGTCCAGAATCCCGACAACGGCAAGCTCAACCCCAAGCATGCGCACACGCGCCCGGCCGGCTACCACGTCCGCGGGGGTGATCCCAACCAGCTCTGCCAATTCTCCCGGAAGGATAACCGCGTGGCGTTCCCCCTCCCGGAACCACCTGCCGGCAGTCAGCAGCCGGTCCAGCCCCAGCACCCCCGGCTCCTGCGGCGTTACACCCAACAAACCGTTCGCGAAACTCCGCCGGCCGCTTTCCGGCTCCTCGAAGTCGACGTAAGCCCGTTCGCCGCGCTTTTCGGAAATGTAAAATGCCCGGGGGGCGACCCGGGCGAAACCGCCAAAATGGCTCTGGATATAGGTCAGTACCGAGGGCTGCAACCCCCGCCAGTTCCGGTCTCTCACCAGCGCTCCCTCGTAGGGCGGCCGGTTGTCCCTCGGCAGCTTGTAGAAACGCAGATACGTCTGTACCGACGTAAACGAGAGCACCGTAAAGGTCAACAGGGTCAGCGTCACCGCCGTCAGGCCGCTGCGCAACGGCCGCTTTCGCAGATTCGAAACTCCCAACGTAAAGGCCACGATCGTGGCGGAAATCCGCCCCACGTCCTCCTCGTACACGCCCGTTGCCGCCTGCTTCAGCTTCCTCACTTGATCCGCGAACCTGGAAACGACAATCACCATGGCCACGCCGCCCAGACACAGGATCACGAAGGCGAGAAAGATGATGTACGGAGACCCCGAAAGCTGAAACGCGGGATGCACCCACCGCAGGGCCAGAAACATGGCGATGAGGATTCCGGCAAATCCGATAATTCTCCTATGGACGTCGGGAAAGCCGAAAAACAGCCGCTCGCAGAAGAACGAGAACGGCAGCAGCAGGACAAAATAGAAGATGACTCCCCGGACTGTATCGTTGGCCGTCTCTTTGACCTCGGGATACCCTCGTGCCTCCAGCCCCCATCCCTCCCTGGCCGATGCAATGAACCGGTCATACCGGCGGTTTTCCAGGTGGCGTTCCGCCTGGAGCAGAGACTCCCGGGCGCGGTCGTGCAGCCGGGAAAGCCGCTGGTTTTCCACGCCGTAGCGTGCCAGTTGCTTCATCCGCACGTCGTCCACGATCCACATATCCCGCGCCGCCCTGTATGACGGCAGGGTGATCGCACTTCCATCCGGGACGTAGCCGGTTCCCATGGACCGTTTCACCGTCGCCGCGTTCACCTGCCGCGACGCGACGGGATCGGTCAACAGGTCTTCCGGCGCGTTGATCAGCAGGTACTTGATTCCGAACAGCCCGCTGCTCATCAGGATCTTGATCCGCTCCCCGGGCGGCGCGAATGCCACCGACGCCTGCGTGACCTTTCCCTCCTTCCGGCCCTGATTGGCCACGTACCGGAATCCGTACTCGATCGGCTCGCTGTTGTCCCTCCCTAGCACCTTCATGTGGTCCAGCACCGAGAGATAGCTAGAATCCACAATCTCGAACAGGCTGAGCGACCGGCACCTGAACAGCACGCCCATCATCTCGTTGTCCCACCACCCGTATCCCTGAAGCAGGGGGTACTTTCCCTCTCTGCCGTCAGAACCGGCGCCCTCAAGGCCCATGTCAGGCGCCGAGACAATCCGTCCCTCCGCGTCGATCTCGTACGCCAGAACCTGGTTCGAGAAGCGGTTTCTCACGATGTCGAACGCAAACCGGCCGGTCCGCCCAACCTCGTCCCTCGAGCCGAACACCGCCCCGCGGGAGGGCGGTCCTTCATATACAGGACCTGTGGTGGCCTGCGTGACCATCAGCGTCCGGACGCCGGCCAGGCTGCCCGGGCCCGGCTGTTTGTACGTCACCAGCGCGCCTGGAACCGGCACCCTGGGAATCGCGAAATCCACGTTCCTGTCGAACCAGAGAATGCGTCCGGAGAGGCGGTGCCCGCGATCCATCAGCCGAAGCTGGGTCTCCCGGAAAAAGCCCGGGTCGTTTCCCGCCTTGATCATCATGGCCGCCACGGACCGCACCTGGTCCGTCAGGCGGTCGAAGGCCATTGCCTCGGGAAGATCGAGCGGGGTGTCGGTGCGAGCGCGACCGTCGTACAGGGTTACCAGTGTCATCGCTTCCTGCCCGACGAAGACGGCGGCCTCGCTTTCCAGGGCAAGGGGTACCGGCATATATGACGTCCATGGCCGCTTGGCCGGGGCCACCACGTCCACGTAGCGCGCCTCGTCCGGGAAGAGCGCCCGGCTGTATTCGCGGAACCGGTGAGAATACGGCGTCAGCAGGTTTTTCAGGTATTCGTCCGTTCCCTTGCGGGCATTGTAGAAGGTCCCCATCGCGAATCCGCCCACCTGCCTGCTGCGGCTGGACAGGTCCAGCCCGACGAACAGGCTGAAATCAATGCGTTCGCCTTCGGGGATCCGGTCTCTGAAATAATCGCTTCGCCGGGAATGTCGGAACAGGAAATCGTTGATTCCCGTGAGCCCTTCGAAGTGCGCGGACGTCGCCAGAAATAGGAAGGAGTGCCGGGAACCGTGCCGCTTCAGCGAGCGGATCACCTCGAGCAGCGCGGCGGCGCCGGAGGCGCTTTCGGCGCCCGGGGCAAGGGCAGGCACGATGGACATGGCGTCGTAGTACGCCCCGACGACAATCAGCCTGTCCTTCCATCGGATGCCGGTTCCTCCCGGAAAACGCTCCCCGGATCCCGGCAGATAGCCGTACACGTTTGCCGCCTCCACCGTTTTCCAGTCCATCCGTGCCGTGAGATGCACCCGGACGTCCCCGCGCTCGACGTCATTGAGAAGGCGACGCGCATCCTCCCGGTCTACCCAGAACCGGGGCACGTTTACGGGCACCTCCAGAAACTTGTCCTCCGCTTCCCCGCGCGTGACGTTCCCGTCGTCGAAGAACAGAATCGCCTTCGCGCCCAGCGTCATCGCGTTCACGTAGTTCTGCCCGCAACCGAAGTCCATGAGAACGACGCTGCCGTCCACCACCGAGCCGTTGAAATCCGAAAACTCCCCGCGCCGCCCGTAGATCAGAGACCCCTCGATTCCTTCCGCCGGAAGCGTCGGCGTCCGGACGTCGTTCGGCCAGAGGCCGTATATGGGTGTTTCCGCGCCCGTGGCCGTCTCCTTCAACACGCCGCCCCGGTCGATCGGCACGGTCACGTCAAAGGTTTCCGTCGTGATTCGCTCCAGACCCAGCGCCTCGAACTGCGATACGATATAGTCCCGCGCCTGCCGTTCCCCGCCGTACCCGACCACGCGCGACGGCATCCGGGTCAATGACGCCACGTGAGAGCGTACGTCGTCTTCGGTGATCGCATCCACAACCCGTCGAACCGCACGGTCCTCGGCCGACAGATCGCCGCGCACCTGCTCCCCTGGCGCCACCTGGTGAATTCTCAGCGTATCCCGCATCACGTCGGAGACTTCCTCGGGATCGAACACGACCACGAGTGCGAGGACGGCCAGCGTCAGCAGAGCGAGAAGAATCCTCTTGATCACGTCAAACATCATCCATCCCCGTACAGCTTCTTATTCTATCCACGGGTGAATGCTATGCCCGGCTCCGGGGAACAGGAACATATCCACGAGGAACGCTCCCGTGATCCCCAGGACGTGCCCGACCAGCAGCCCGAGGAAGAACGGCTGCGCCTGTCTGAACATGGTGTTTCCGCCAACCCGCAGGATCACCGTCTTGCACGCCCACGCCAGAAACAGCGTCAGCGCGAAATTCCGTACCAGATCCGTCCCCATGATGGCGAACCCGACCGGATGGATCGGCCACCACGGAAACCGGTACCGGAGAAACGTGAGGACGGCCATGACCGCGGCGCCGATGCCGAAAAACATGATCCGGTTCCAGTCGACGTCGAACGGCTCCTTGATCTTGCTCACGGTATCCGGGAAATTGTGCACACCCCCGCAGATGAAGCCGTGTCCGAAATTCTCGGCGCCGCGGGTATAGCCCAGATAGAGTGTCCCGACGATTACAATCAGGGTTGTCGCCAGGAACGACAGGCCCACCGCCCAGAACAGCCGCCGTCCCCTGTCCCGGATCTGCTCGCCCACCTTGGCCACGTGCGACATCTGCGAGGTCGAATTCGCGTGGATCGGATAGGAAAACAGAAGCGTGGTCAGGCTCGACGGCGACACCGCTTTCGCGCCCAGCAGATACACCGAGAAGCTCTGCGCCGTCATCGGCCCCTGCACGTACAGCAGTCCCGACTCGGCGATGATCCGCGCGACGCCGATGTAGAGAACGAAGAGCATCGCCACGAGCGGAATCGCCATCTGCAAGTCCATCCCCGCCCGGTTCAGCCACACGACCGCGAAGACGAATCCCACCACAACGCCCACGACCGCGGTCCGGTACGACAGCATCTCTCGCGAATCGTCCACGGAATGGTCCGACCGCCACGCCTTCATCAGCACGTCCTTAAGGTGGCGCCTGGCCATCCAGAGGCCGAATAATACAAAGACGCAAAACGCGCCGAGGCCCTGCCAGCTCGACGCGGCATCGTAGGATCCGTACCGGTCGCCTCTGCCGCCGATGCTGTAGCCCAGCCGGTTGAAAACCCCGAATTCCAGAACGAACACGGCGAAGAAGAACCACACGCTGAACAGGACGTCCAGATTTGCAAAATAGGAGAACGCGAATGAAAACGGATCGATATAGCTGAACATGGGCGGCATATCCCGCCCGAAGAAGGCATACACCCGCCCGCGAACCGGCATTTCGGGAAAAGCCGGAGAGATCCAGGGCAGCGCGTTCCAGAAGATAAAGACGAAGGCGAATCCTGCCCCGAACCAGAACAGCTTTCCGCGGGCGAACTGCGGCCACCACCCGCCGGATTCCGAGCCCCTGGCCATCTCCACGATCGGTTCCAGTACCGGGTACCGCAGCCGCTCGTGTTCCACCCACTGTTTCCGGAGTACCACGGAAATCGAAGCCGCGGCGAATGCCAGCACGCAGAACAGAAGCACCCACCAGAACATGGGCACGACCCATGCCCCCCATGGTATCGTACCCTGCCCGTCCGGCAGGCCGTTGAACAGAAGCGTGACGGCGCCGTCCACGTCGAGGGGCGCGACCCATGAAGGCAGGTTCGGGTGCAGGAGGTTGCCCCACTGGTTTTCAGGGGTGGCCAGGTAGTAGGGAATCGTGATAAAGGCGTACAGGGCCGCGATGGGAGCGCCGCCCATCAGCCCCATCGCGAATATCGTCAGCATCTCCGCGAGGCTCAGGCCGCCGGAACGGACAACCCGCTTCAGGAACGGATTCAGGACGAACAGGACGAGCAGGATCGCGATGAACAGGGCCGGCGAAAGAAAACCGGCCGTCACGCCGGACGAACGGATTACCCGGCTCGAAAAGATGCCCCAGCCCTGTATGAACAGGGCTACGCCAAGCCCGATGGCAACCGCTCGCGCGGTGACGCCCCATCGTTCCGGACCGGCAGTCGCTTCAGGACGTGAATCCGGCTGTGTTTGCTGCATGACCGTCCCCCGGTGATATGGAATGAACTGGCTCGTCTTTTATCGCCGGTCATTCCCGGCGTCACGTCGGCTGAAGTCCGCTGCCATGCATAATATCGAACATTCGCGGAAATTTAAAGGAAAAAGGCCCCCCGCATCAGATCCCTATGCCGCACAGAGGGCCGCGATGGCGGCATTGCCGGCACGGGGGGTTGCAGATCCGGGTTCAGCGTCTCCGTGACAGGACCGAGCTCCCGGAATTCGGAATCGAGATCCGATCGCCTGGCTTGAAGTCCAGAATCACAAAGCGCAGGCCCTCTCGCAGCCCCGCAACCGACTCCAGCCGGATCTTCTTGAACGCCAGCAGTTCGACGATCCGGGACGCGAACGACCCGTCCTCCGTCCGCAGCACCTTTCGCATGTATTCACCTTTGTCACCGCTGTTGTTGAATCCCCAGGCAAACGCGATCGGAACATCGCAGTGCAGAATATCCGGGGCTTCGACAGAGACAACCCTGCCCCTGACCAGCCGCGGGTCGCCGTGCTGCAGAGCCAGCCGGGCGGCTTCGCCGGCCTCGGCGGCGACGACACGATATCCCGAGCGGTGAGAATACGGCGCCTCGGAATCGCCCGATCCGACCCGGCACAGACGGTCCTCCAACCGCATCCCGCCCGGCAGACCCCGGTCGATCGTCACGGTTTCCGCATCGGCGTCCATTTCCGCGATCCGGGCTTCGAAACGCGCTTGCGGGAGTGTCGTTACCGCGTCGCCAAACCGCAGGCGCGTCCCTTCCACCAGGAACAGCGTCACCTCGCCGTTCCCTTCCCGAACGACTCCGAATCGCCCCGCCAGCGCGATTGGCACCCCTTCGGGATCCTCGAGTTCCATCCGGCCGCCTCTCGAGAATAATACCGTATCCCGCCTGCCGTCCGCCAGTTCAACCCGCGCCGCGACGTTCCCGTTTTGAGGGTCCCGCGCGAGCACCCGGACGCCCGTCACGTTGCGCGAACCCGAAAACGCCTCGAATGCACTGATGAACAGGCTCTTCAGATCCTCCCCTTCCCGGCGGACGATCAGTCTGTCGATCTGCTGTTCGCCTTTCAAGTCGGGACCCTTCGCGGCGATCAGGGTCGCGGCAGGGTCGGCAGGAAACAAGACGCCGAAATGGGTATCGCGCAGGTCGCCGAATCGCCAGTGCGCGTACGCATCCCGTTCCAGCGGGGTGGTCTTGACGTCGTGGATGAACGCGTACCCGTTTCCCGGCGGCGGCAGCCACCCGTAGGGCAGCGGGCTGCCGTCCGAGGCGGCCACGCCCTGGATGCGATCGTTCGGACCGATTCGCTCTCCCCAGCTTTTTCCCGACGCGTTGGCCTCTTCGGAACCGTCCAGGGTCCCCAGCGCCGCCAGCGTCCAGACGCCCGAACGGGCCTCGGGCGACACGCCTGTAAGCGAGAACGATCCCGCATCCCCCTCGAAAAACTTCGGCCCGTTCATCGCGTAGTCGTGGATGCGCCCTCCGGTCACCAGGAACAGGTCCAGTGTATAGGAGGTCCCTTCGTTCACGTCGCAGAAGATCAGCGCCCGTCGGTACTCGGTTGCGCCCTGGTGGATCCGTGACAGCGGCGCGGAGTACTCCGCGATCTTCACACCGCCCAGGTCCTCGAAGGCGACCAGGTCCGCGCTCGGCACGAATTCGTAGCCCTGCGACGTTGGCATGTCCTCGTCCACGGTCACCATCGCGTGCGAGATCGCCCGCATTCCCCACCCTTTGTGCACGTGTGAACCGGCCAGGGCGTACCCCACGTCTTCGATGACCGTGCGGCCCTTGTCGTACAGAAACACCGCCAGCTGGTCGTCCTGCGACAGAAGATTCGCCCCTCCCCGCACAATCAGCGCGCGCGACCGGTCGCCGGTCCCGCTGCGCAGGACCACCACGCCCTTGTGACCGACAAAGGAAGAGCCGCGGGCGGGTCCGGCCCCTTCTTCACCGGCAGGACCGGGTTCGGTATTGAACAGCGCCCACGTGCCGTTGCGGACGTTTTCAGCGGCGCCATCGGACAGGTCCAGCATCACTTCCTCCGCCTGCAGTCTCGTTTCCGGGTTATCGCTCCGGAAGTAGAGCCGTTCCAGCAGCGACCAGTGCGACGGCATCACCTGGCGTTCCGACGGCGGCCGGTACCCCGGGAGCGCATTCGTGTTTCCATAAGAGGGGATGCGGCCGCACGCCCGGATCAGTTCCGTGTACTCCAGGCACAGCCGGACGAGGCGGGGATGATCGAAGGCGTTCTTCATCCCCATCAACTCCGCCGCCGTCGGGTAATCTTCCGGTGAAGCGTACCTGCCGGGATCGTAATGGTACATCAGCTCCGCCACGTCCTGCATCAGCGTACCGGAGAAATACGCGTACATCTCGGAGTTCTCGTAGTATCCTCCGTCCCTGCCGAGCACATTATCGAGAAAGGACCGGAATGCCCCTCCCGCCCACGTGATGAAATCGGGTCTGCCGGTCGCCAGGCCGATGGACAGCAGCGCCCGGAACCCATCCAGTTCGTGATTCTGGAAATGGGTGATGTTTCCTTCACGCAGATTGTACCCGCCCCCTTCCGTCATCACGTAATCTTCCAGCATGCCCTCCGCGATATTCTCCCTGATGCTGATGCGTCCATCCCCCCGTGTCGGTGAAATCCCGTCCATCGAGGGAAGACCGGAGATCAGGTCGTACGCCTGCATGTCCACGAACCGCTGCCGGTTGACGTGGCACGTCTCGGCGTGCATGCGCCCCATCTCCCGGTCCTCGCCCTCCGGGATGTCCAGCGGACCGATGGTCGTGGGCGCGAGCGTGGCCAGCGCGTCGTAGATCAGCAGGGCCTTTTCGCCGAACCGGGTCTCGCCGGTTATCGCGTAGGCCAGGGCCAGATTCAACAGCGCGTTGTCGGTGGGCCCGCCGGAGCCGTACGAGTAGGTGCTCAGCATACTCACGATGAAACTGTTCCACACGGGCACAGGCGCGAACCATTTCCCTTCGTAGTAGAAACCGCGTCCCTCGTCGCGGAATGGAGACCCTTTCCCGTTGTCCGGGTATTCGCGCCCGCAATCCCCGCAGAATGCACGGCGGGGCCGCGACACCTCGCACCGCCAGGCCGCCTTGCAGCAGGGACTCCCGTTCCGCCCGCTGCAGAAGATCGACCCCCTGGCCGGCACGAGCGCCAGGATGTCCTCATCGGAAACCCGGACCCACTTCTCCGCGACTTCGCTGATCCGCTCCCACTCTTTCGCGGCCCATTCCTGCGTGCGGATATTCTTCCGGGCCCGGCGAATCCCATCCACCGTGTACCAGATGGATCTCCCCGGCTCGGGGACCGGCGCGTCCCGATCGATGGTCAGCATGGATTTCCCTCCGATGGAATACCTGCACCGTCCGCTGAAGTACCAGCGCACGCACTATATGGAAATCGCCTTTCCCGTATCGGCGGCCATTCTTGCGGCAAGCGCGATCCTCATGGCGAGTTTCCCGTCCTCGCCCGTCGTCAGCGGCGTTCTTCCTTCCCGTACGCACCGGATGAAGTGCTCCACTTCCGCCAGCAACGCGCCCTGAATCCCGCGATCGGACGCAGGCCACGTAATCGAATCGGCCACCTGGTGTCCCTCATCCGTAAACGCCTTCAGCGGCTGCGACATGAAATCCACGTGCAGGACGCCGCGGTCTCCCAGGATCTCGATGTTCCGGTCCACGCCGTGGGGATAGGTCCCCGGATACGCGAAGGTCTCGTAGAGCGCCGCGATAGAGCCGTTGGGAAACCTGAACGTCATCACCGCACAATCTGTAAAATCCTGGTCTTCCAGAATAAGCTGCCCCATCTCGCCGTATACCCGTTCCGGTGCGCCCCCCATCAGCCAGCAGACCAGATCGATGTTGTGCGGGCCGGCATAGTTCAGGACCCCGCCGGTTTCATCGTCGTTGACCCACGCGCGATTTCTCAGGACCGATCGTGGATGGCACCTTCTGGCGAACATCATCCTGGGCGTGCCGATCTCGCCGGCGTCGATCCGTCTCCTGGCTTCGGCGCAGGGATGGCTGTACCGCTCGGTGAACCCGACCATCAGGATCACGCCGTTCCCACCCGTTTCCGCGATCATCCGGTCCGCCTCCTCCTCGGAGCGGCACATTGGTTTCTCGCAAAGCACGTGTTTTTTCGCGCGGGCGGCCAGGACCGTATGCTCACAGTGGAATTCATCGGGCGTGGCCACGATGATCGCCTGGATATCCGGGTCCCGCAACATGGACCGGTATTCCGTGGTCCACCCTGCGACCCCGCAGGATTGCGCCGCCGCCCGGGCCGAATCCTCGTGCCGCGTACAGAACATCCGCACTTCGGCGCCCGCGCAGGACCGGATGGCCATGGCAAAATTCCGTCCGGCCTTTCCGCCGCCGATGATTCCGATCCCGACGTCTTCATTTGACATGGCAACACCCACAGAACTCGTCGGCTTCGCTCAGAATGGCATGTTGGCCTATCGCCGGGTTCACGGCCCTGCCGACGGGATGACCTTGACGAGCGCGTCCGCCGAGCCCGCCAGAACCAGATCGACGCCCTTTTGTGCGGAGACCATCGGCCGGGGACCCTGCGGACCTCTGCCCGGCGGTCCGGTCGGCTGGAGCGGCGACTCAAACGTCAACCGGGCCATCAGCAACACGTTCTTGTCCTCGGCATTGGCCGATGTGAACGCCTCGTCGAGCGTCTCCTCGCCAAAACGGCCGAAGAAGGGAGGGCCGCCGGCGCCCTCGAGCGTCGCGACCGAACCCACCTCAAGCGTGTAGACGCCCGCGGGAAACGTATCCGGCACGGCCAGCGTTAGTTCGAGCTCACGGTCGATGCGCCGCCCAACCCGCAGTGCGGCGCTAACCGCCAGCGAGTCTCCGGGAGCGATGACGGTGTCCGCGGCCGTTCCGACGATCTTTGCGAACCGGGGCTCCGCGATCACCTCGACATGAACCCCGGCGTCCGCCACGTGCAACGCGATATCGTCCCTCGACGTTAACCTGGAAAGCGCAGACGAAAGGTCGGCAAGGGCCTCACGAATCAGCGAACGGAGCCGACCTTCCGGTGAGGCGTAGAGTCGGGTACGCACGAGCGTGGAATCCGTACCGTCAAAGGAAATATTCGCGGCAACGCGAATGCTGTGGTCCGGGTCCAGTTCGACGCGGTTCATCAGCGGCCTGAACATCGCACCGGCGGCAATATCGGCCGACATCCGCGAGCTCATACCGGCGGCCGGCATCTGATGCAATAGCTCCACGACGCCTCCCGATGGAAACGCATACGTGCTTCTGATCGATACCAGGTCCGGCCCCTCGCCAAGCACGCCCCGGACCCCGGGCAGGCGGTCTTCGGTGAGCGTGCCGCGCACAGTCGGGTTCAGCGTCACGAACTTGAACGGCGCAGACAATTGCGAGATTTCCCCCAGCACGACGGCCTCGATGATCGGCAACGCTACCGGACCGGCGTCATCCATGGGATGTCCGAAACCATAGACCCGGTCGCCATCCACGAAGGAGATGGTCCCAAAGGCGCCGAGTGTCAATTCGCCCAGCAGCAAACCGACCGCAAGCGGCCTGCCGGGCGCAAAGCTGGTCTGACGTCGCGTGGTCAGGCCTGCGGAGACTGCGTCGCTCAAAAAAGACGGACTCCCTTCCGCTGGCAGATGCGCCGGATTGAGACCGGTACTCAAGAGCGGGATTTCCAGGGGTACGATCTGGCTTCCCCCCCACGCGGCCGCGCGTTTGGCTAACGGTACCGTTCCGCGTTCTCCGATGACCCATTCGATGGGCGTGGCAAAAAAGTAGTACGGCGGGCTGTCCTGGGCGTTAAAGCCGTAGGCGATCGCGCCCCAGACGCCCTGCACCGTAAAGATGGGAGAGCCGCTCATGCCCTTGGATATGCCTCCCAGGCTGACAAGCAAGGAATCGGAGGCCTCTACCATGTAGACCGGCATGGGCGGCAGGAAATCGTCCACCACCTGGATGAATTTCATTTCCAGGTCCACGAGTTCGCCGTTGTCGAATTCGGTCCGCATGAAAACACGCCTGCCCGTTGGCACCGTCCGGACCGAGTCGATCGGCACAATCCGGGAAAGGTCCCAGGGTTTCAGTCCAGAGGAAGAATCGTCCTTTCCATAGTTCTGTGCAAAGGCCACAAAGTCCGAAAACCCGATTTCCCCATCGCCGTTCAGATCGAACCACGCTGCATATCCCTCGTCACCCTGACCGGCCCCGAACCTCTCGGCAAACTGTACAAAATCGCTGAACCCAACGGACCCGTCACCGTCGAAGTCCGGGAAATACGCGGTTGCATTGTCGTTGGAATTCGCGGAGAACCCTTGTATTGTCGTCCCGTCGGCAACCGCGTCCGAACACGACGCAGCGAAACCCGCTACTGCAACCAGCGCGAACGTGGCAATTGACACGAAATTATCTCTCATAAAACTCATCCGACACAATCCTCCTCCCGGCGGTGGGTAAAAGACGGTGAGACGTGAGACGTCAGACGGTAGAAGAAATCCTTGCCCGATTGGTTCTTCCTTTGTGCCTCCGGCAAGAGATCATACCGAACGGGCACTCACATCATCTCCCGTCTTACGTCTAACGTCTCCCCGCTGTCAGGTTTTTCTTCTCATGTCTTCCTCAAGAGTACGATCCTGTTGGTATTGGTCCCTTTCCTGAGGTTCTCCACGCCCCAGCAGTTGGAGGTCTTGGTGAAGACCTGGTCGTTTACCAGGACCAACAGCGGTTCCAGACCCGCTTCCGCCGCCGCGGGCACGACGAGAGATTCCAGGAGGATCTTCCCGCCGCGGACTTCCCCGACTTCGAAAGCGACATATCCTCCCGGCTTGAGGACCCTCATGAGTTCGGCGAACACCCGCGTCATGCCCGCCTGCCACTCCCGCGGCCTCCTGAAGTGCCATGCCCGGACGGACTGTGCGTCGATGCCGTTGAACCAGCATCGCAGCCAGTTGTCCGTCTGGTAATCCACCACGTCCAGAAACGGCGGAGAAGTCACGACGAGGCTGATCGAATCGCTCGCTATTTCCGGCGTGTCGTGCGACGATCCGGTCGTGAGCAATGCCTTTCCCGAAGTCTCTCTCAGCCGTCTGGCGTCATATCCCTCCAGTTTGCCGAGGAGCGACCTGGATTTCTTCAAAATCGATACCCGAACGTCCCGTTCGGGAGGCGTCTGCTTTCTACTCAGGTTGATCCCCCGCTGTCGCTCGACGGTAACGGCCTGGTTCGGGGGCAGCGTGTAAACCGAAAAGAAACCGGGAGAATGACCCGTCAATCGGTTGGTCGCCACCATCCTGATCCACCGGTCGATGGCATCCAGGCTTCCTTCTTTCGCATTTCCGAGCAGATATTTCCGCAGATTCGTTATCTGCCGCAGGGTTTCCGGATGATAGAACGCCAGCAAGTCGTCCCACGTGTCGCACTCGCCTTCGAGAGACAGTTCGCTCAGGCGTTCGAGAATTGCAGCAAGCGGGGGCGGCTCGAGTCGCGGCTTCACGAGGATTTCGCTGAGAGGATTTATGTCCGTCCCAACGGGCGTGCGCCCCAGCAACGCTGCCTCGACGACGGTGGTTCCGCGGCCCAGGAAGGGATCGTAGACCGCGTTACCGGGAGCGGTCAGCCGCTCGATGAAAAACCGGGGCAACTGGGGCTTGAAACAGGCGCGGTACGAAACCTCGTGAAGCGAATTGGCCGCTCTTTGTCTCGACGTCCAGAACTCATTGACGTAGACGGATATGTCGAAATCCGCATCCGGGAATTCCAGGACCTGGGTTTGCTTGTTAAATTCGTCGAAACTCTCAATGTGATCCAGGAATTCGTTGTAAGATAGCGGTCCCGTTGTCGTGTCTGGCCGGTCGAATAACGCTGTCTGCAATGCCGCCACTCAACTCCTCAGGGATTTGCGTAGATTCGAAAATAGAAAACCGTCAAATTGACCACAAAAAGCACAAAGAGCACAAAAGGTATCGGTGCGAAACGGCGTGTGCCGTATTGCCGCAATCCTGTAGTAATTTTCTTGTCTTTCGGCTAAACGCCATGCAACGTGAATGGCCCTGCGTGGGGTGCAGTGCGTTCTGCGCATCCCATGACGGAGATACTTGAGAATCGAGGGCAGGATGCCCTCGCTCCCGGGAAATTGCTCCTACTCCCCTTCCGAGACCTGCCGGCGGCGGCGGCGCGCCAGTTCCCGCATATCCGTAACCGTATCGGACTCGTCCACGATCTCCCTGCCCAGGATTTCTTCCAGCACGTCTTCCAGCGTCAGGATCCCGGCCAGCCCGCCATATTCGTCGATGACCGCAAAGAGGTGCTGCCGCCGTTCCAGGAACATCTCCAGGACGCGGTCCAGCGAGACCGTCTCGGCGACGAAGTGGACAGGACGCATCAGTTCCGAGATCGGCCGCTTGCCCTGGCCCTCTGCCAGAGCATTCAGCGCATCACGGCGCATCACAACGCCGATCACGTCCTCAAATTCATTCTCATAGACGGGAACCCGGCTGTACGGCCAAACACCCGCTTCCTTCTGCGCCTGCTCCACGGTCAGATCCGCGCTCAACGCGAATACGACCGTACGCGGGGTCATCACGTCCCTCACCGACTTGCGTTTGAGGGTGAGGATATTCTGCATCACACGGGCTTCAACGGGCTGTATCGCGCCGGCCTGCCTGCCCATGCGCGCCATGACTGCGATCTCTTCTTCCGAGACTTCCTGGCCCGTACGGCCCCTTGAAAACGCACGGGTGACCAGCCTGCAGATCACCACCAGGGGATACAGAACCCAGACCAGAAATTGAAGCGGGATCGCAACCAGACCGGCCAGAGACCGGTTGTAAACCACGCCCACCGTCTTTGGGATGACTTCAGATAATAACAGAACCGATAACGTGATGAAAATAGTAAAATAAAGCTCCCATTCCACGCCGAAGACCATGATGAACGCCGCACCGGCCAGAAAGGCGCCGCCGGTATTCGCTATTGTATTCAGCGAAAGGATGGCCGAGATCGGACGATCGACGTTACGCATGCGCAGGCCTTTCAGGATCCGCCCGGATGTCGCGCCCTTCTGCGCGAGACTCTCGACGTAACTGACCGGAACGGCGTAGAGAACGGCCTCGAAGAGAGAGCACATCGCGGAGACCACGATAACGGCACAGACGTAAATTACGAGTTCAGTCAAGTGTTTTCACCTCCAGGAGACTATAGAGAACGTGGAGCACATCCTCCAGAAATAATGGCGGAATTCGAGCGCGGGTTCGCAGAGACCGCGGGACTTCAGGTTCCACGGTCAATTCCCGGAATCACGCCTGCCGAATTGAATTGCGAACAAGAGAAAATCTCCGAATCCCACCTCGCCGTCGCCGTTCAGGTCGAACCTGGCGTCCCAGCCCGTTCTTCCGTCACGGGACCCGAACGCCTGTGCGAACGCAAGGAAATCGCTGAAGCCCACCCTACCGTTCCCGTCGAAGTCCGCCGTGACCACTACGGGAGCCACCGGGAAGGTTGGCAGCCAAACGCCGTTCGCCAGGACGAATTCGCCCTCGCGCTCCGGAATGTCGTTTAAGAGACCTGAGCCATCGCGGTACCGGAGCACGTCCAGCACCCTGGCCCTGCGTCCCCCGTTTCCCTCAGGAGTAATGACTACTGCGCGCCCGTCCGTTTCGAGTCCATCCACCGCGACCACTTCGGCCGTTCGATTGAATCCCACGCGGGTGCTGTCGGGAAACGTGACCAGCAGGACGCGGGGCCCGATTTCGAGTACGGGACGCGCGCCTCCGGGATTCAGGTCCAGGACGGCCACAACGGGCGTGGCGTCAAGAGCAGCCGTCGTCAGCTGGAGCCGTCCGACCCTTGGGTGATAGTCGGGCCGTGCAATATTGTTCCAGGTTGGCTCGTAGCGGTCGATTTGCGATGCCATTCCGCCAGGAGTCAGCATATCGATCTGCAGCGAGGCGCCTTCGTAAGACGCCGCGAACCGCCCCTCGCCTGCCTGCACCACCTCCGCGTCTTCGTCGAAATGCAGCAGCCATGTGAAACGCCGGGGTCGATCGGCCTCCAGATGGTCTGCAATCAAAATACGCTTGCCGTCCGGCATCAGCATCTGTCGCGTGAAACGCTTCAGACCCAACTCGGGTGGGTACGCCGATGCGGCCTCCCCACGCACATAGGGAAACTTCGTGGAGGCGTACCCGATATGGGACCATCCCGGATACCAGCGCGGCCACCGCTCGCCGTCGCCGTACTGCCCCCGCCCGTCCACCAGCACCGTGTTGTGGTTCGCCGTTTCCTTCTTCAGCGTATAGCCCGGATCGATCAGCAGTTCCTTCCCGCTGCCGTACAGCACGAAGCTGTTCTGTGCGGGATGGTTGTGTCCCACGCCGCGTATCCACGGATACGCCTCGTTCAGTCGAGCCAGCGTATGCCCTCCCAGGGGCCTCGCCTCGAGCGCGAACATCGTGGCATCCGTCCGCCACGACGTCCGTGCAAAGTACATCTCCACGTCAGGGTAGTAGGCAAGCGCCGGCATCAGTTCGTCCAGCGTACCCGCCGCCGCGCCAATGTCCGCGGCCAGCGCTTTCAGCGTCCACCAGTGCGTGCTGTGCTTCCCCGCGTGAATCAGTTCGGCAACCCTGAACAATCGCGGGTCACGGTTCCTCGCGGCCAACCACAGCAGCGTCTCCAGCGAGGGGACGACGCCGGGCCGAAACGTATCTTCAATCGCCGCGCCGGAACGCAGGTCGGGGTAGACGTAGTGGATCGGGAAATAGCCGGTCTTCCTCAGCCACGTGTCGGAGTATGCAATGGTCTGTCCCGTTGTGTGCTCATAGAGATCGATCCATCGAAAGAGAGACCCCATGGAGAAGTTCCAGTAGGCAGGGCCTTCGTGGAACCCCCCGTCTTCTCCGAAGGTCTTCAGCGTACCTTGCAGTCGGTCCCAGCTCCAGGCCATCCACACCTCGGCCTCCGGGACCTCTCCGTAAAGCGCGGCGCCGGCCACGCCGATGGCGTAGTTGTCGAACCAGTAATGGTTCTGTTGCACCGTACGCGCCCAATACATCCGCTCCAGAAAGGACGCCTCGAACATGAGCCGCGCCTGGTACGTCAGTTTTTCGCGGATGATCCGCCGTTCCTCCTCCGTGAACCAGTTGTAGAGCCAGTCGTAGGCGATCGCGGTCCCATGGATCATATAGGCCGCGTCCAGGTCCAGGTCCGGCGTGCTGTGCGACCAGCCGTCCGGAAGCCATTTGTCGTACGTACAGATCGTGAGAATGTGACGCCGAATGGCCTCGAAACGCTCGTTCGCATCGGAGGAGTTGGCGAGCAGACACGGGATCGCCTGATTCTCCATGCGCCATGCCCACCCCGCGCGCTTTGGCGGCCCCGTTCGGGGAGGCGGCGTACCTCTCATCATACCCTGCCGGCGGTAGAGCCGCTGGCCGGCCGCGCTGCGCTGTGCGTCGCGCAACCGCTGGACGTCCCACCGCGTCAGGAAGAGTCGCGGGCGCGCCCCCGCCAAATCGGGACGGATGACCAACGCGGCATCGTACTGCACCGTGAGATGCGTCAGCTTCAGGCGCGCCACACTCACGCCGGGCCGTTCCCGCAGCACGAGGCGTATGTCCGTTCGTCCCGGCACGTCCAGTCGAAAGCCCCTGTGCACCTCTCCGTAAGCGCCCTTGGGCAACACGATCGCTTGCGGCTGCCGCTCACCGTTTATCTCCAGCCAGAACGAATCGGTTGACGTCGACGGGGCCAGACAGCGGACGCTCAGCCGGTAGATGCCCGGCATCAGGTCCGGGTCCAGCCTCAATGCGAAATCCGACCCGAGCGTACGGACTACCGTTCCATCCTCACGCCGAAGGAGATCGAACCTCCCGGAAGCAACCTGTCCAAGCGCTTCGCCGGATGCCGAAAAAAGCACGTCCTCCCGAATCACTTCGCTCTTCGACGGATCGTCCGGAAGGGCAGTGGCGGAGCTTTCCATCCAGAAGGCAAAGAAGAGGACAAGACAGAAATATCGCCGCATCACTTCGGCTCCCTCGCCGTGCTCCGACCCCGAAGCCAACTGTGTCCTGTTTCCTGCCACTGACCGCGATAACTTCGTGGAGAACGCGATAATCGAATCTTCCTCACGTCCCCATCACCGTAAGCGTCCCATCCGCCCCGCCGAGCATCAGATGCCCCCGGTCGTCAGCGGCCAGCACGTGAATCACGCCATTCGCTGAATGGCTCGCAACCGTCGCGCCCTCCCCGTCCAGGACCCAAACAGCCCCATCCGCACACCCCGCCACGATATTGGCGCTTCCGTTCAGGTCGGCAACCATCACCTGTTGCACGGGAGCGCCCAGGTTTCGCCTCCAGCGCTCCGTACCGTGCTCATCCAGCAAGTAAAGATAAAAGCAGTCCGACCCGACCACGACCTCCGGCCTGTCGTCCCCATCCACGTCAACCGCGCACACCGCGTTGACTTCCTCGCCTACCCGCTGCTTCCACAGCGTCGCCAGTCGATTGCCCTCCAGTTTCAACCCGAAGACGTGCGACCGGTTCGTCCCGCAAACGATAAGGTGGTCTTCCTCCCGCACCCAAACGTCGCACGCGGGCATCATTGACGCCCACCCGTCCAGCCCGTTGCCGGCGACCTCGCGGCCGTCCGCGTCCAGCACGTAACAGGTCCCCCCGCAGGTGATCCGGCCCGGGCCGCCAATCACCTCCCGCCGGCCGTCTCCGTTGATATCCGCCACGCGAAGCGGCGCGAATATCCCGTAGATCATAAAACTCCAGCGTTCGTCGCCGTCGGCGTCAAAGCAGTGGAGTTGCCGGTCCGCGACGGCCGCAAGGATATCCGTCCGGCCGTCGCCGCGCAGGTCCGCCGCCGTTACGAACTCCACCGCGGAATTCCGGGCGTATCGGTCCCATGTTCCCCTGTAGATCTCAAATTCGCGCGACCACCGCGCGTCCCCGCCTTCCTCGAGCAGATAGAGACGACGGTCGTCGGCGCCCGCAATCACGCAGCGCCGCCCGTCCAGATCCACGGGACACACCGAAAGCACGGGCCCATCCGCCTGGAAGAACCAGGCCGGCTTCCCGTTCTCGTCCAGCGCCAGGACCCGTCCGTCTTCTGTTCCCAGGACCACCCCGTCCGCGCCCGCTGAGGCGCAGCGCACGCCGGAACCCGCGTCGTTCGTCCAGACCACGCGCAATCCCGGAGCGGACGCCGTACGTGCACGTCCCGGAATGCCCGCCTCGTGAACGGGCAGGTCTGCGACCCCGCCCAGCGACAGGACAACCGCCCCGGGCTTGCGCGCCTCCACCCGCTGCCTCCCGGCCGCAACGCGGATCCGCTCTCCACACAGGGAGATCTCGGCAGGTTCGGACGCCACAACCACGCCCTCTCCCGCATCCAGGTCGAACTCGATCGAAACGGGGTGTTCGCTTTCAAACGTCGCATCTTCCGAACCCAGCGATGTCCCGTTGCACAGCGCAAACCACCCGTCGCCGGCCGCGAAGATTTCCGCGCGGCCGGAAAGAGGCCCGACCTCGAACGCACCGTCTCCGCCCCCGGTCCCCGCCACGATCCGGCCGTCCGACCCGTCGACCACAACGGCCGATTCGCCCACGCGGCGCATCCGGTCGTCCACGGGTTTCTCCGGGTTGGTGGCATAGAACAGATTGAGAAACGTGTGCCGGTCTCCCACCGCCATCTCCCGGTTGGCCGACTCGCGCAGAACATTCACGTAATTGTCGGCATAGGGGTACGAATCCCACCAGTGGCCGAAATTCTCCCAGTCACGCTCCAGCGACATCCGGCCTTCGCCCGCGCTCTGCAGCACAAACCGGTCTTCCCGCCCGCTTTCCGGGTCTCGCTGCGCCGCCTCCAGCGTTCCATCCTTTAAAACCGGCGTCCCCAATGTGCGCCAGTGGCACTGAAGCGCGAACGCGCCGGCCTGTGTCGCTTCTACCTCGTCCAGCACCAGAAAACAGCGCCCCCTGCGCCACACCACGTTCCGGACCCACGTTGCGCCCCAATCTCCTTCCACGGACGTCCGGCTCATGCCCACACGGTCCAGATCCGCCGCGCCCTCCAGCCGGCAGAGCGCGGGCACGTCCCACGCCTCGCCATTACGCACCGCCGTCACGCCATTGTGGTGCTTGAGCGTCGGCCCTTCGGTATAAGATGCATCCACCAGGAAGATCCGGTCGTTGGCCGAAAACTCCGCGATGGTATTCCCGTCTTCGTGGCTGTGGTTGCCGTAGAAGATCCCGTGCAGCATCAGGTACTGGTCCTCCCGGTCGAACCCCTCCCGGAAACAGATGGTGTCGAACGCCTCTTCCCTTCGCAGATTCAGCGGCTTCACTTCGCGCGGCCTCGCCTTCGGGTCTTCCGCGAGATCGTAGAACCCGCCCGCGACCTCCAGCACCTGTACCCCGGCCATCTCCACGGGGATCTCCGGCGCCAGCCCGTCGCAGAAATACTTTTCAAAGCTCCTTACCAGCAATGGATCGCTTACGGACTCGTAACGCTCACCCGGCGGCTGCGGCCGAAAATAGTCCGACGGTCTGCCGAACCGTTTGCCCAGCAGGAACGCCGCGCGGCCGTCCTGCAATACATGCCCCGCCTTTACCAGGAAATTCGTCGGGTAACCTTCCATCGGAGCCCCGGTATCTCCAAACGCCGGAAGGGCGCCCCGGTTGTTGCAGTAATGCACCGCCTGGTCCTGAGACCGCCTGCAGTTTCCGTTGTCAATATATGTGGTATCCCCGCTCGCCAGCGTATAGGTCAGGATGTGGTCCAGCGTCATCCACTGATAGGCGTTGGCATCCTCGATCGGTTTGAACGACACCGCCTGCCCCTTGAACACGTCCGCGGACGCGGCCATCCACTCCTCCGCCTCCTCGAAGCCGTAGTGCGTCGAGAAATACCGCCCGCCGAACCACGCCGCCAGCGCCACCAGCGTCTGGTGGTTCTGCCGGACCATCCGGTGCCCCACGCCCTCACGGAAGAACCGGGTATACGCCCCCTCGGTGGAATCCATGATCCACAGCAGGTATTGCGTGATCCTCAGCCGGTCCTCGTCCGAGAACACGGGGCTCTCCTCGATCAGGTCCCACACCGCGGCCAGCCACCAGACGTGAAAGTGCGCCATCACCCCGAACTCGCCCATCTTCAAATGCGCTTCCGCGATTTCCCGAACGGCGGCCGCATACGCCTCGTATCCGGTCCGATGATACATCAGCCCGTACGCGCCCGCCTCCGAAATAAACTGGAAGCCCGCGCCCGACTCGGATGCGTGCGGGGCGGTTGCGCGCGCGGTGAAGTCCTCCCGCCGCTCCTGCAGCCATCCCTCCGGCGGACGGCCGAATGCGTCGAATTCAGGACCGAGCCGGATTTCCATCAACCGCGCCAGGACGAACGTCTTCTCATCGGGCACAAGCGTCGCAAAACGCGACACCACTCGCTCCAGCCCGGTTTCGTCGCTGGCCCCCAGCAGCACCACGTTGCTGCCATTCCCCAGAGGGTTGTGCAGCGTCCGCAGCGCGTACCCGCCCATACCGGGATAACAGCGGTCCTCGACGGCCCACCACTGGTAATACAGCCACCGGATAAAGGCGTTGTCAGCCATATTTCCCAGCACCACCACGTGCCCCTTCCGCAGCATTCCGGCATCCGCGTCTACCGCCGTGACCACGTCCAGGCGCGCGCCCGTCGCCGACTTCACCCGCTCGACGATTCTATCTGCATGCCGCGCGTGCGCACCATCCCCGCCGATGACAATGGTCGCCTGCGGCTCGCCGTCGACCACCAGCGCCGTATCGAGACACATGGCTTTCAGCGCTTCCACCTTCAGGCCCACCGGTCCGTTCTTCACGGGACTCTCCTCGCTACAGCACCCTCATGCGGGTATGTTTATCGGATTTCTGTCAAGGTTCGCCTGACGATGGCCTGCATTTACCGTCCTGCCACCACGCCGCCATCGCCAAGTTCATACGTGTGGCCCCGGACGACCAGCAACGCCAGCCCGGCCGAGCGATGCTCGCCGTAAGACACGCCGTCCCCACCGCCCACCAGCACAAGGTCGTCTCCGATCCGTGCCGCCTCGGTTTCACCCGATCGCCAGGTCTGTACTTCCGCCCTGTCAAGCGATCCGTGGCCGGGGCACAACACAACCCCCAGGTTCCTGCGGCCTACCAGACCGGAGGGCGTGAAGCGCAGGTGGTACTGCTGGCCCCACTGCGATTCATCCTTCCCGGTCCGCATCGGCGGCGGGTCCCATCCCTCGCTCAGAGAGAAGAACGCGTTGTTGTGGTACATGAAGTGCCCTTCGAGGGAACTCCCTTCGCGCTCCAGCAGGAAGGTCCTTGCCTCCTCATCCACCGAAAAACCGTTCCATGAGTGGATATTCCACTGGAGCGCCGAATCGATGCCCGGTACCGCGACGAACTCGTCGACCATCACGAAACAGCTCTGCTTCTTCAGAAAAAACACGTGCCGCCGGCAGCGACTTGCACGGTCGCTGTAACTGGCGTCCGCGATGCCCGCAAAGTAGACGAGCCGTTCGTCCTCGAAGGCGTTCCCGATGCTTCCCAGTGAATCGTGGGACCGCATAATCTGCGACGCGTCCGAAAGGGTCACGCAGTTGTGAGATTTGGTGTGCCACACCCAGTGCGTGTGATGGTCCGATCCGTACCCGATGTAATAACCGCTGGGCATCGCCATCACTTTGCCGCCCGCGTGCAGAATGAAGTCGTTGTTGTTCGCGTGGGAATGGCTGATTGCGCCCAGCGGGGATGACCGGAAGATCATCGCGATATCCCGCGCGGGATCGTTCAGATGCGTCCGGACCGCGGCCCAGCCCGCGGCCGGGAACACGCGCAGGTTCGTTCCGTCCGTGTCCGAAGGCGGCCGCGTCTGTTCGGGCCCTGCAAGATAGAGTTGTGACAGGACGCCGGAGCTTCGCCGTTCCGCCGGCGTCTGCATCTCCTCAGCCTCCGCCCGGAACGCCTTCACGTATTCCGTGAACTCGCACGTGTCCGTCTCGTGTCCGATCAGGTCCACCAGATCCGCGTTCGACCGCCAGGTGCCGGCCCACCGTTCCGTATGGTCGCCGAATCCCATCCATTCCGCGTAGGGCGGCAGACAATACTGGCGCCACCGGGCGTGGTTCTTCCAGAAGGGTCTCCGGTACAGGTCCACGCCGATACCCCGTTTCAGCGCGGTGGCGAACATGGACATGATCGTCACATAAGCCAAGCCGTAGGAAGGGCCTTCCGCCCACGCACCGTCGTCGCCCGACCAGATCGGCCAGATGCCGCACAGCACCGGCCTGAGCCACTCCAGCCACGTCTGCGCCTCGGGAATGTGCTCGTGAAACACGAGTGCGATGTGCGCCAGAAACACGATCTCGCGTCCCGCGTGCGAGTCGAAACGCGTCACCCCGTAGGACCCCCTGTTGTGCATATGGTCGAACGTAATCTGCCCGCGCCGCCGGAACTGCGTCACAACGGCCTCGCGTTCCTGCTCCGTAAACCGGTCCCACACCCAGTCGCACGCGTTCGAGCCGTTCCAGATCACCGACATGTGGGCTTCGTCATTGTGGGGGAGATGGCTGGACCCCTCCGGGTCCCAGCGGGATATGGACGCCATCCTCCTGCACGCGGCGCGGGCGAAGACATCCTCGCCACTGACGAGATAGGCCAGCCCCAGGGTCTCGGCGCCCTTCACGAAACGCCTGGAATTCCACATGATCGGCGCCCATGTCTCGTGGTATTTCTGATAGTTCTCGCTCCTGTTCGGGAGAAAAGGCGGCTCCTCGATTTCATGCGGTTCGGCCAACACGGCCTCAGCGCTCTCTCGCAGACGCGCCCACGCCTGAGCCTGCTCGCCGGCGGCCGAAGAGCGGAGCGCGGGCAATTCCTCGGGTCGCACATAGATTCGCGGGTGTTCCGCCGGGAATCCTTTCAGCCATTCGGCTGCCGGAGGCACCTCCACCACGACGGCCTCCGGCTCGATCTCAAACGCGAAGACCTCGGACGTTGCGCCGGAATCCAGGGACCACCTCCAGAAATACATCCCGGGATCCAGAGCCTTCTCGGGAAGGTAAAGAGACTCCTGTAGTCCGCCTATGTCCAGACAGGTGTTCTCAAACGAAGAATCCCGCGCCACCTCGAGCCGATACCCGTCCGCGTCCTCTATTGGCAGCCACGCAAAGACCGGAGGGTTCGTCCCGGGCCTGGCGCCGTCCCCGGGCTGGCGCGGATCCTTGTGCGGGTGCGGATGTCTGTGTTCCTTCATGGCGTTCCCTCTCTATGTTTCCAGTGATAATGGCGAGAAAACCGCGTACCGCGCGGCCGCATCAGACCCTGGCAAGCGACGCGACGGGCTCGGGCCGTCTGCTCTCCACGCTGCGTCCGGCCTGGATCATCATCAGCGTGGCCATCAGCCCGTCCACGTGGTCCGCGGCCATGGGCGCCCCCGTCTGCAACGCTTCGACGAACAGCCGGTTCTCCTCCACGAACCCACCCTCTTCGCCGCGATAGACCACCGGTTCCTTGCCGGTCTCCGTATACGTGAGCGTGCAGAAACGGTCCGTGAGCAGCACAGAGCGGTTTTCCGAAAAAATCTCCATGAATAACTTGCTCGTGAGCACCGGTTGGTTGGCATCTCCCTGGATCCAGCATCCGGCTGAGCCACTCTCGAACCTGAACGTGGCGGTCAGATTGTCCAGCCGGCCGTTGGGCTGGTAGTAGTTCCCGCCCGCCGCGTACACCTCCTCCGGGTCCGAACCGGCCACGTACCTGAGGAGGTCGCACGAATGACATCCCTGGCTGTATACGTTACCGCCCCCCAGGACCGGATCGTTCGCCCAGGTTTTCCCCCATCGGTTGTCCATCATCTGCATCACCACCATCAACGGCTCCGGGATCAGTTCCCGGGCCTTCTGTACCATCGGATAGTACCGCATCTTGAAGGCCGTAAAAAGCCTGATCCCCTCCCGCTCGACCGCATCGCCGATCCTCCGGCAGTCCTCAACCGTCAGCGCGAGCGGCTTCTCCACCAGTACGTTCTTTCCTGCTTCCGCCGCCCGGATACAGTAGTCGGCATGGGTGTCGTGGTGGGTACAGATGTAGACGGTATCCAGCGAGTCGTCCGACAGGACGCGGCCGGCATCGCCGGTGGCGTAATCCCCGCCATAGCGCGCACAAAGGGTACGCGCCTTCTCTTCAACCACGTCGCAAAACGCCGCCATGCGGATGCCCTCGAGGCCGACGACAGCCTCGCTATGCACGCCGCCAATCGCGCCGCATCCGATCAGTCCCGCGCGAAGTTCGCTCATTGCCCGGTACCTCCGTGAGAAGCGACTTAGCCCCATTCGTTCATGAAACGTAACAAACATGGATGGACAGGATGGACAGGATGAAAACCAAAAAGCGCGACAAAGGCACGAGAAAACCAACTTCAGAAACTACGAAAGCCGCAATTGAAAAAACGAAGAATTCATGCCTGACGTCAATTGTCGCAAGAGGCACAGATAGAATCAGGGCGCAGCGTACTGCGCCCTGATTGCGTTCCTCCCTTGACAGCCCGTTGTCTCAGATCCCGTAGCGGAATTGAATCTCGCGGGTGTCGCTGGTTCCGCTGACCCTGTCCCTGATCTTCACCTCCAGGACCTGCACTCCAGGCTTGGCCTTGTCCAGGTCGATTTCAAAGTACTGCTGTTCGGTGGTGACGGTTCCCGCGTGGTCGTACGCAACCGACACCTGCGTCTTCCTGCGCTTGAAGAGCGAAGAGATGGCGCCAACGACGCCTTCCGACCGCCCGACGACGTTTCGGACGACGTATTGCACCTCGTAATCGGTCTGCCCGAAACGGTTCTTTTCGAGGTTGTAGATTTCGTAGTAGGCGTATACCTTCTGCGCCTCCCTGTAATTCCTCGTGGGCATCGGGACGACCCGGATGTCGCCCTTCTTGAACTTGCCTGCCGAGCCCGTTTCGCGAATGTCCGAAGCCAGAAGGATATCGCTGATCTTGAGCTTCGCGACGTTATAGTCGGGAACCTCGACAGCCTGCTTGTAGAGTCCGGTGTGCCCCGACGCCAGGTCCTTGATCTGCACCTGGAGTTCGTATTTGCCGGGCGGCACACCGGTTTTGAGCATTTCGGGCAGAAATGCGCCTCTGACCCTCTCGAAGTCAGCCCGTCCTTCGTAGTTGAACTCCCGTGTGTCCCGATAAATCGTCGTGTGCGCGGCGTCGGCCAGGGCCATCGCGCACTGGACGCGGACCTGCGCGGAATCCGCCTGCTCGGCTATCTGCACCTGTCCGGGCGGAATGCCGTAATAGACTTCAACGTTGGTCTCCCCGTCGGAACCCTGGAAGTTGGCGAGATCGTAATAGAAATTCAGCGCGGGCCCATGGACGCCCGGCCTGTAGTAGTCGGGCGTCTCGTTCCTGGCATTCTGGTAAATGATCTCGGGCGCGTATCTGACCAGGCGGGTCACATTGACGATCTGTCTTTCCAGGGCGGTCACGGGTGGAATCGGGGCGAAATTGAAAACACCGCTCTTGTTCTCGTCCGTAAACACAATCTCGATGCCTCCCTGAATCTGGGTATAGATCCAGGTTTCCCAGGGTACAGTGGCCATATCGGTGTGAATCGTGACGGGAATGTAGTCGCCGAACTTGATCCGGGCGATCTGATTTCCGAACTCATCAAACCTCGCCCCGTCCTGGTCGTCGTAGTCACTCCGGGTGAGCGGCGCGGTCAGCGGAGTCGCCTCCAGGTCCCGTTCCTGAAATTCCTCCTCATCCGCGGCATCGGTATTGGTCGTAAAGCCGTCCTCCTGAAACGTGGCGTCGCGTTGGTCGGCGGCACCGAACCCATGCATCTCATCCAGCGTACGCCGGGTGATGGGATGACGAAACGCCCGGATGGGAAACACCGGGCCGGTAAACGTCATGAAGGACGCCTCGGCGCCGTAGAGACTGGCCGCCATGCGCATGCGGACGGCCTCCACGTCGGGTGTGAGCGTCAGGTCGCGCTGATAGGACCGCGACCGGTAGTCCGGCTTCCCGTATCGGATGTAGACTTCCCCGCGCTTATCCCAGGGTGAGACTTTCTCGGCAAAATATGCCCGCGCATACCAGACTCTCCTGTAATGTTCCACGACGCGTTCGTTGACGCGGGTCATCATATCGGGGTCGCGCCGGAGCCAGAACCGCTCCACGTAAGCCTCGCGGTCTGACTTCTCCAACAGCGCTTCGTATTCCCGAAGTTCCTCGGAAGAAGCGGCATTTGAGATATCCGTGTAGAGGTCCCTTTCCTCCTTGCTCGAACGCTCGAGGAAACGCTCGAAGTACTTCTGCGCTTCTTCGTACTTCTCCTCGAAGAAGTATCCCTGCGCGATCATCGGAAGCAGCCGGGTCTCCCCGACGAGCGCCTCGACGTGGGGAATGATGTAGTCCGAGATCTTGTCGTAGGCTTCGGCCTCGATACACGCCAGGCCGAAATAATAGAGGCCGTCCGGATCGTCCGGTTCCTTTTCCAGGTAGGTCTCGAAATACCCGAGCGCCTTCTCGTGGTCCTCTTTGAAACGCGCATGCGCCTCTCCCAGTGCCCGGTATGCGACGGCCTGGTCGGGATCCAGTTCGATGGCCTTCTTTGCGGCGCCGACCGCCCGCCGGAAGTTATGGAGGGCGCTGATCCCCTTGGCAGGAATCTCCGCGTAGGAAAGCGCGAGTCCCGCGTGGGCGGCCGCATTGTCCTCATCCAGCTTAAGGGCCGATTGAAAGGAACCTTTGGCCGCCTCGAATTCCTGAATCCTCAATTGCGCGTACCCCAGGCGCGTGAGGATATGCCCATCATCCGAAAAGGATTTGGCAAGCCGGGACAGGGTATCCACGGCCTTGTCGTGTTGGCGGCCGTCCATCTGGCGCTCCCCAACGGCGAGCAGCGAGTCTCGCACCGAAAGCGCACCGGCCGCCGGCGATACACAAACTCCAATCAGCAGGAACGGAATGAAGCGTCGCGAACTGAGGCCAGGCTGGAATCGATATCCGGTTTTCATAATATGCCCCTTTTGTCTCAATCCGCCGCGGGTACGGTTCTCAGCGGCGTACTGGCAACAATTCCCCTTCCCTCCCGAATGGTCACCGTCTGTCCTGCTGAAACGTCGTTGATTCGCTCTACGCGTCCGGAAGGCCAGTCCACCTCAACTTCGTCGACGGAACGCCAGCCAGCCAGCCCGAACGTCAATATCCGCTCGCTTTGCGAACAATAACTCGACCCGGCCCGTACGTAACGCGTCTGCACCCCCTCGCCCGAACGCAAGCGAACGGTCGCGCCAATGCCGTCCCGGTTGGACCACGATTGATCCAGGTTCGGCTTCCGGTGACGGGCGAACGCGGACGTGCCGCCGCCGATCAACCTGACCCTCAGGCAGCGGTTCCGGGTGCCGCCTTCGTTGCGCAGAAGCGCGGGATGCCCGTTGTTGGCGGACACGAGCACGTCCAGGTCGCCGTCGCCGTCATAGTCGGCATACGCGGCGCCGCGCCCCACCATGGGGTCGGACAGATCGCCGCTTGTCCCCCCCACTTCCACGAAACTGCCGCCGCCCGTGTTCCTGTAAAGTAACGGGCGCTGGGCATGGCTGAGATGCGATTTGACCCGGTGGATCCGGCTGTCAACGTGCCCGTTCGCCGCAAAGAGATCCAGGTGGCCGTCCAGATCGTAGTCGAAAAAGAAAACGCCGAAGGTGACGAACGACGCGCTCGGGTGCCCTACGCCCGAAGGCAGGGTCTCATCCGTGAAATACGCGCCATCCTGGTTCCGGAACAACGAGATCATCTCGAAGGCGAAATTCCCGATGGCCACGTCCTCCCTGCCGGTATTGCGCAGATCTCCGGCGTCGACCCCCATTCCCGATTTCGCCTCTCCGGCGGCGCTGTACGCCACGCCGGCCAGAATCCCGTCCTCCGTAAACGTGCCGTCTCCGTTGTTGCGGTACAGATAGTCCGGCATCGTGTCGTTGGACATCAGGATGTCGGACCATCCGTCGCCGTTGTAATCCAGGGCGACCGCGGACATGCCTTTTCCCGGCTTTTCGCCGATTCCGGAAGCATCCGTGACGTCCTCAAAACGGTCTCCGTCGTTGCGGTAAAGCCGGGAGTACACCGGATCGTACAGCTGCGGGGCGTAAGACCGTCCGCTGGAACGCGCCGACAGCCAGTCATCCCTTGCCGCGGACCATTGCAGATAGTTTCCCACGAACAGGTCCAGGTCGCCGTCCCGATCGTAGTCCAGCCAGACCGCGCACACGCTCCACGTCGAATCCCCCACCCCCATCTGCACCGTGACGTCCTCGAACCTACCGCCTCCACGATTCCTGAACAGCCGGTTCGCGCCCAGGCAGGCCACGTACAGGTCGCTGTCTCCATCGTTATCGTAGTCTCCTGCCGCGCAACCCATCCCGTACATCGCGCGCTTGAGCCCCGCCCGGGCCGTCACATCCGAAAAGGTCCCGTCGCCTTCGTTCCGGTAGAGTACCATCGTGGAAGGCGTCTCCGGTTGGCGACCGTTCAACGGGGCGGAGTTGACCAGGAGAATATCCGCATCCCCATCGCCGTCATAGTCCCAGAACGCGCATCCGGACCCCATGGTCTCCGGCATATATTCCCTGCCGGAACCGCCGTTGTCGTGCCTGAACCGGATTCCTGCGGACCGGGTCACATCCTTGAAGATCACACCCTGGGCGAGGCACTCTCCCTCCACGCACGTCAGGAACGCGAAAACAACCCATATGATCCCGGAGCGTCTCACTTTTTTCGCGAATTCTCCAGCAGATTCAGCCTCGTCCTGGCGTCCGCTACCCAGGCCTTCTGCGCCGGGTCGTCGCGTGCGAGTCTCAAAAATGCCCGCCAGTGGCGGATAGCACTCGCCACGTCGCCCGTCCGTTCGTAGACGACGCCAAGATTGTAATGCCCGTCGGCAAAGTCCGGGGCGAGCCCGACCGCGCGGCTGTATGCTTCTATTGCCGCTTTGTGGTCGCCGAGATTGAAATACGCGTTCGCCAGTCCGGCGTAGCGCCGGGCGTGCTGGTACCCGGCCACGGACCGGGTATACGCCCCCTGATGTGCGTCGACAAACGACACGACCGAATCCGGCGGCGCGTCATCCGGCTTCAACCGGATGGCCTCCCGGTACGCTGTCACCGCTTCCCTATACTTTCGATGCCGGGAATACACGTTCCCCAGGTTATAAAACGCTTCAGCCAGCCCGGGGTTCAGCCGAATGGCTTCCAGCTGACGGGAAACGGCTCCGTCGAGATCCCCGGTGAGCATAAGGACAAGGCCCAGGTTCGCATGGGCCTCGGCGTAGTCCGGCATCATCGCAACGGCCTCCGTGTAGGCCGCGCGCGCCTCCTGGACCTTCCCCCGGTCCAGATACTGCGTGCCCCTTGCAACCTGCTCCGCGGCGCCCTGGCAGCGGGAGACCGCACGCATGAACAGCGCCTTCAACGGTCCGACGGAAAAGGGCGGGCCGGCCTGCGCCGCACGCCGCCAGGCTGCCAGCGCGTCCCCGTACCTGCGCTGCCTAGCCTCCATCAGGCCCAGAAGGTAGTGTGCGGCGGCGAATTCCGGCGCTGCCGCCAGGGCCTCGCGCAGGCGAGCGGAAGAGAAGTCGATCGTCTGCCGGGTCAGATTCCATCCCGCTCCGTTCTCAACCCTGCATTCGGCCAGGAGTCCGGCGGCTTCGGCGAACAGGGGAAACGCACCCTGTGTCACTCCTGCCCCGGATCCCGTCAACGTCGAATCGGCCACGCCGATCGCCCGGGACAACCCGATCGCGACGCTATCGTCGAGGGCGGCCTTCCCGGCGCTTGCGATCGATGGCTGCGCCATCGATACGAAGACCGCGAGCACGCACAACCCCCGGCCTCCGACGCTCCTGCAAAGGCTATTTATGTACGCCCCGAACACAGCGAAAGCCAATGAAATTGCCCCTCTGGTCGGGATAGAATCTGAACCGGGCCGACGTTTTCAGATAATGGGGCAGGTGATGCCAGGAACTGCCCCTGACCACACGGAACGTCCCGGACGCCGGGCCGGTTGGTTCGTCCCCCGGACTTCGACTGTAGTAGGTATCGTCGTACCAGTCGTTACACCACTCCCAGGCATTCCCTGCCATGTCCAGCAACCCGTACGGGCTCGCGCCCCTGGGCCTGGAACCCACGGGCATGGTATGACAGAACTCCCCGGGCACCGCACCCGCCGAGGGATCGGCCCAGTTCGTGCGTCCGCACCTTCCGCCCAGATCCATGATTGCGTGGTCCGCACCTGGCGCTTCTTCACCCCACGGGTACGTGCGTCCGTCGGTCCCCCGTGCCGCCTTCTCCCATTGCGCCTCGGTGGGCAGGCGTGCTCCCCGCCACCGGCAGTAGGCATCCGCCTCCGCCCAGGTCACCCCCACCACCGGCTGGCGGTCCTCGGAAAACAGCGGATTCCCGATCTCCGGCGGCAATGAACCACCCGTAGCGCCCGCATACGCACGGAATTGAGCGTTGGTCACCTCGTATTTGTCAATGTAAAAGGCGCTGAGATAGACGACGTGCGCGGGGCCCTCGGGGTCGAATCCCCGGTTCGTTCCCATCAGAAAGTCGCCTGCGGTCACCGCCAGCATCGTGTCCACGGTCCCCGCCGGCGTGCGGTCGAGGAAGACGCCGTCGGGGAGGTCGTCCAGAATGGACCCGCCATTGCATCCGAAACACAACAGCAATAGAATCCTGGCAGCTCGGGGCCACCTCCAACCGCGCATGTTCAGTTTACGTCCCTCGCGCACCGGACGCCCCATCCATCCGTAGCTCCCGTGGGATCCGACCAGCTTCGGTAGGTGATGCTGAGTTTGTTCGGATCCTGTCCCGCGGCGGTCCGCCAGGACCCGCCCCGAAGTACCCGGAACTCTCCCTGCTCCGGCCCCGTGGGGCCGATGGTGGCGCTCACTTTATAATATTCGGAATCGTAGTAGTCCGCGCACCACTCCCAGACGTTCCCAACCAGGTCCATCGCCCCGTAAAAGCTGACGCCCTCGGGATAGTTTCCCACCGGCGCGAGCGTATTGTCGTACCCGTCGTCGCCGTCCCTGTAGTTCGCTCTGGACCCGTTCAGCCCCTTGTTCCAGGGATACGGCTCTCTCGCTTCGTCGCCGCGCGCGGTCTTCTCCCACTCCGCTTCCGTAGGCAGCCTGGCCCCACGCCAGGCGCAGTACGCGGCCGCGTCGAACCAGCTGACCCCCACGACCGGAAAGTTCGGCCGGGTCTCCGCCCGCTCGGGCCAGTCTCCGATGCCGTTCCTGGACCCGTGGCTGGCCGGCGTATGCCGTTGCCGGTTGCCGCCGTCGGGAGCCGCCCAGAACCTGAAATACCGGGCGTTGGTCGCTTCATACCGGTCGATGTAGAAGGCGCTCAGGTACACCTGCCGGGCCGGCTGCTGATCGACCGGCCCCCTTTCCATGCCCATGGTGAAATTGCCGGCGGGCACCCGAACCATCTCAACGCCGCCGAAAAGCCGCACCAGGCCCACGGGAAGGGGCCTGTCCACACTCGGGTCGACTTCCTCCACCGCGCTGGTCGGCGGCTCATCCGCCCCGCCGCAAGCCGAAACGCTCCACCAAACAAGACATATGTTCAATATTCTGATGGCACGCATGACCACCCCGCGCCGGGTTGATGCCATGGACCCCCGGTCGATCCCATCCCGACCCCGCCTCTCCCTCTGCCAGCCCCTGTTTCGATAACAAAACGGCGGCCAATGCCCCTTCCCGCCGACCCGGCCGGAGACACATTGCGCCGCCGTTAGCGCTGTTTACGTCGAGTGGCCCCAACAGGGGCCGCCCCGGCGCCCGGTACTAGAATGCGCCGCCGATGCTGAACCGGATGGGTGCGTCCAGCAACTCGCCGACGTCGGTATAGCCGACGTCAACCAGCACCGTCCGGTCGCCCCAGTTGCCCTTGAAGCCCGCGCCGAAGCTGTACGTTTCCAGGTCGTGGTTGAACTTGTACCCGGTCCTGAGAGCCACGGCGCCCGACAGCCAGAGCTCCGCGCCGACCTGCCATCGCTGCTCGTAGTCGACCTGATAGGAACTGCCGAACGAGACGGTCAGGTAATTCGGCTCGTCCATCTGGCCGACGAGTTCCATCGCCACGCCGATATCGAAATTCATCGGCATCAGGAATTTCTGGTCTTCCGCCAGCACCTTGGTATCCGGCCCGAAGTTCCGCATGGCCAGGGCGATGCGTGAACTGCGAAAACCGGTATAAAAGTGGGTCCCGGCGTCGAGAACGACGGAGGTCATATTGTCCACGTGCAGGGTCTCCGAAATATATACCCCCCGGACGCCCAGGCCCAGCTTGTCGGTCGCGTGAAACGCGTACGCCACGCCAACGGACGTTCCCCCGCCTTTGATCATTTCCCCGGTGCCCTCGGGGTTGAATATGGTCCGCACGGGCATATCGCCCACGTCGTAGTTCACGACACTGACGCCCAGCACGCCCCAGCCCGTCCTGTAGGCGAATGCGCCGGTGTAGAATCCGGTGTCGACCAGCCACCGGGTGTGGGAAAGCTGGTACCCGAACCGCTTCAGGTGGACCAGGCCGGCCGGGTTGGCAAAAATCGCGTTGATGTCGTTCGACACGGCCGTAAACGCATCTCCCATGCCCGCCGCACGTGCAGACTGGGTCACTTTCATCCACGGAAACGACGCCAGTCCCAGTTTTCGGAAATCCTCGGACTTCAGGATTTCGGGGACGTCCCGCGCTTCCGCGGGCGAATCCCAGAATGCGCCGGCCGCGAGAACGGTCATCAGTGTCATGCATAGTATCCGCTTCATAAGCTTATCGCTCCTTCCCGGAATTGCCGCACGCCGGCTATCGGATGACCATGAATTTCCCAATCCGCTTTTTCCCCATGCTTTCGGAGACGAGGGATTCCACCACGAAGAAGTAGACGCCCGCCGATATGGACCCTGTGCCCAGCGACATCGCCAACTGGTCCCACTGCGCTTCGCCCAGCCAGACGTTGGGATCGTCGGGCGCATCCGTGCGGTCGTCGTGCAGGATCTTTCCGACCATGTCGCCCGCGCTGTTGAACACGTAGATCCAGGCCTTGCTCGGCACGTTCACGAACCGGATCTGAGGTTTGCCCGGGTATTGCAGGTTGGCGTCGCCAACCCGGAACGGGTTCGGCACCACGAAAACCTCTCTACCCAACGCCTCGGTCTCGCCCACGGCAGGCTGCTTCGGGCTGAAAAACGGCGGTTTGCGCTGCGACCTCGCCCACTGGCCGCCTTCCAGGCCGGCCTTTACCTGTGCCTGCACCAGCGCGGGTAGGGTGGCCATCGTGCCCACGCGTCCCATCCAGTCTTCGTGGCCACTGGCGAACGGCCTTACCGAATACCAGTAGTTGAAGCCGGCAACCGACTCGACGTCCGTATACGTATGCGTCCCGGCAGGGACCTCGCCGATCCTCGTCCAGGGCCCATCCGGGTTCCATTCGGACCGGTAGATGCGATAACCCGCCACGTCCTGCGCTTCCGCGCCGATATAGTCCGGGTTCATTGCGCCGTCGGCCGAATTCCAGGTGAGCAGGTTCTGCGCATCCGGGCTGTTTGTCACCGCCACGTACACGTCCGGCGGCGAATCCGGCACGTCGTATTCGTTGTCATAGGCCCACTTCGCGCGCTTGAAGAACTCGACCATCCATTCCTCGCCCTTCTTCAGCCCGTCGAAGTCGTAAAGATGCGACCGCGTCCAGGTGTAGAGGTCGCTCTCCCCTGCGCCCGATCCGCCCACCCAGGCCACCACGAGCTTGGCCTTGTCGCCGGGCGCCAGTGAGTACGGACCGAAGGTCTGAGCGCTGTAATGCACGCCGATCTCGTCCGGATTTGCCTGATATCCGGCATCCGCGATCATATTGTACATGGTCTCCCGGTCGTGTGCGCCGGGACGGGGGTCCGCGGACACGGTGGTGCTTTCGATCCGCCAGAAGCGCACAGCGTGGGGCTGGTCGCCCTGGGGCTGCACGTACTTGCCGGCGTCCCGGGTATTGAATCCCCAGTCGCCGCCGTCCTCGTACGCCAGCGGACCGAAGCCCATATACTGATACGAGGTGAATTCGCCGTCCTTGCGGCCCGTATCGCAAGAGGGCGAAATAATCAGCTTGTTGACGGGATCGCCGGTATCGTCCCAGGGGAACTCCGGACTGTCGCCGTCCCAGTCCACGATCATCTTCAGACCCTTTGCGGGACCCGAATAGCCGGCATTCTCCGTATACACGATCCAGTCGTCGAGACCGCCCACGTTGTACCAGTGCCAGCTATCGGACCGGTTGTAATGGGACAGCCCCGAGTCCGAGATCATCCAGGCGCCGATGATGGGAACATAGACGTCCTCCAGCCTTACCGCGGGCAGGTCCCTCTCACCGTCGCCGTCGCTGTCACCCGTGTTCTCGATCTCGATCTCCGTAATGATGAAGTCGTCCCAGGCGGGGTAGCTCCAGGCCATCGTGCGCCGTGTAAAGGTTACTCCCGCCAGCGTGGTCCACTTGGTCACGATGATCTCTTCGGGCCATTCGTCGGAACGGGAAGACGGTGCGGCGGGTGGCCCCGGCGTCGCGTATTCCCCCCATGCCCAGTTGCTGATCCTCACGGGCGCCCTGTTCAGCGGCGCATTCTCCAGAATCTGCGCCAGGTTCTCGCTCCACGTGGGCGCGTAGTACCACGGCGCGCCTTTACGCCATTCCTTGCCGGGATCCTCGGCGGAGGAGGGCTGCGCCCTGATTTCCCCGCCCAGGTACTGCAGGTCCTCATCCATGGCGGGGTCTCCCACCATGGGGACGATCTCGTCCAGCATGTCCGACCGCGGACCGGTCAATACCACGTAGAATCCGTTCTTGGAGAAATTGTCGTAGGCTCTGGAGCCCTGGAAACTGGACGGAAGGCGCAACGCCAGGCCGATGCCCTCCCCGTGCGACGTGGCCTCGATTCGCCCTTCGCTGTTGCAGTCCACGCGGAAGAAGGGCAACTGGCTCGCCCAACCCTGGCCCGTTATGATGTCCCCGCCCACCGTCGCGGGGTAGACCATACTGGAAGACCGCGAGAGCGCCGCCCCGATGGAGCCTCCCTGCGTGCCCAGATTGGTCACGGACGTATACAACATTCCGCGTTCCAGGGCGCCCCTGCCTGCGGACCCCGGGTGATTCGCCTGGCCCCGGACCTCTCCGGACCAGCAGATCGCCAGGACTGCTGCGAACGCCCATCCACCGCACCCTTTCAGGACGGTGTTCAAACGGTTCGAACGCATCGTATCCTCCTTAGCGTTGTTAGGTCCTTGACAAATGATCGCATGTCAGCGGGAGCCCCGGCAACCCCGGGGCCCCGCGTATTCATGACGTGTGGATGCCGGAATGGATCAGAATTGTACTCTCAGACCCATTTCCGTGCGCCGGGGATGGTTGTAGAAACTCCGGTCGGCCGTATCCCCGTACAGGAGGAAGTGAGAGTTGTCCGGGCGGGCCGTATGCAGGCCCCAGTTGGTCCAGTCGGTTGTATTGAATGAACTGTCGTCCTTCTGGTTGAAGAGGTTCCGCACCTCCAGGAAGAGGCTGACGTCGCCGCGCCCGAGACCGAACGGAAAACGCTTCTCGATGGCGAAGTCCGTCCAGGTGCGGATCGGACGCAGCCGCCGTTCGCGGCCGGAATTCGGCGGCGTGTACCAGAACGAACCCGTATTCTGCATACGCCACAGAATGTTGACCCGCCAGTTGGCAAGGAACTTGCTTCCAAACACCTTGAAATCGGGTCCGTAGTCCCCCGGCGTGAGGTAGAGGAACTGGACGCTGCCCTGGTTGCGGATGTTGCCGCCGTCGGCGTTCAGGCCGGTCTGATACCCCCTGGCCCATACGTGGATGTGGTCCAGTTCGAAGTCGTCCAGACCGATGAGCCCATACTCCCGGGCCGTCATCCGGGTCTGCTCGTATCCCCGGCCTCCCGGATTGCCGTCCCGCCGGGCGATGCTCTTGATCGCGTTGTTGGCGGTGTGCCCGATCTCGCGGATCTGTTCCACCGTGAGGGGCACCGGCACCTCAACGCCGTTCTCCACTCTGTATTCGTACCAGTACCGCCCGCTGGCAATGTACATGGAATCAGGATAGAGGAAGTTGAACCAGGCGTCGAAGTTGCCCCATCCGGCCTGGGCCCAAGTCATGTTGTACGCCAGGTTGATGGCGAAGTTGTGGCTGAGCGGCTTCCGCAGGGAGAATTCCAGACCCCGCTGCTCTTCGAAACCGTTGTTGTGCAGGATCCGTGCGTAGGGATGCACCCATCCCGGCCGGTGCGGCGCGTAAAAGCGCACGTCGGAATGGTAATGGTACTGGTCCTTCGCGCTTTTGTAATACACCGCGATCGCGCCGGTGTAGTCCTGCACGAAGTTCCAGTCCGCCCCCACCTCCATCGACACGGTCTTTTCGGGCCGGATTTCGGTGGTGCCCTGTCCGCTGCGAATGGGGTAGGAGGGGCGCATGGCGTTGTAGCGCTCACCCGGGTCGATCGCGCCGTTCCCGTTCCAGTCCTGGTCGGGACCCGATGTCCGCCAGTCCCCGTTGAACAGGTAATAGATGTCGGGATAGGCCAGGAACAGACCCGCGAAATAGTGCATGGACGACCGCGCCGTGATCGGATGCGACACCCCGACCCGCGGGCTCAGGTTCTTGAACACCACCGGTTCGCGGTGGGGCGCATTCTGGAACCGCAGCGGCGAGTTGTACATGGGCGAGAATGCATAAGCGCCCGAAGCCGGGAATTTGGAGACCGGATCGAACAGGTCCAGGCGAAGGCCGGCATTGATGACCATGCCTTCGAACTCCATCTTGTCCTGCGCGTAGATGGCAAGGTGCTGGGGCTTGACAGGGTCTCCGATCACGCCCTGCGCGCCGGCGAACTCCAGCCGCCTGGCCTGTGCGCTCTCACCGGTGTAGCGGGTAAGAAACATGCTGTACTTGATGAACTCGAAGCCGGCCTTCACGAAATGCCCCTTCGTGATCTGACTGGCCAGATCCAGCTTCACCTGGTACCGCTTCCGGTCCGCAACCTGGTAATGGCGGACCTCCCGGTCCACGGCGAACCATCCGTCCGCATCCGTACGCACGTCCGACGTTCTCGCCGCGATGTCGCTGGTGTCGTCGACGGTTGAATAGCGCGAAATCCGGAGGTCGTAGAACGTCCTGGGCGAGAGAGAATGGGTGATGGCCAGGTATTGCATATTGTGGTTCGTGCTCATCTTGCCCGCCGCGCTCCAGTCCTCCGGCAGGAAGATGTTCTTCCCGCTGTCGTGCAGACCGCGGATGACGCCGCTGGACGTACCCGCGGACCGTTCGTTCCGCCAGGAATCCCGGTCCGTTCCGATAAACTTCTTGTTGTACTCGAACAACCCGCCGATCTTCATCTTTACGTTTTCGGACGCGCGGACCGTGACGCTGTATGATCCCTGGTAATTGTTCAAAGAGGGAACGAACCGCCCGATGTCGTCATAGTAGCCCCTCTCCGTCCCCGAGGGATAGACGGGCGCCTTCCGCGCCGTCTTGCCCGAAACGATGAACGAAGCGCTCTTGGAAAGCGGCCCCGAGATATTCCCCTCCACCTCGTGGCCGGTGATTTCGTCGTAGTCCGCGCGCTGGTGGACGAGTCGACCCGTATCCGGGTCCCGCTCGTTCTGCCACTCGCCCTCGCCCCACTTCATCTTGTCGAGGTGCATGGGGCTTTCGTAGATGTTCGCGCCCCAGTGCTTCTGCCCCGGCGGCGTCCGCCGGTACTCCGCCCATCCGTGGAAGTTCTGGCTCCCGTCTTTCGTGATAATGCTGACGACGCCAGCCTGGGCATTGCCGTACTCGGCGTTCATCCCGCCCGTAACCACGGAAATTTCCTGGACGGTCGACCGGTTGATGGCCTTCCAGTTGTGGGACCCGGCGCCGTCGCTGTTCACGATTTTCACGCCGTCCACGTAATAGGCCACGTCTCCGCCCGTGCGGCTTCGCCATTCTCCGGGCCGGTTGCTTCCCCGCATGCGGTCGGAACCGTCGAGGTGCACGCCCGGCTGCAGCGTAATCATTTCGCTGGTGGTGCGCACGATGGGAAGCTGCTCGATCTCATCGGCGCCCACGATGTACTTGCTGAAGGTCTTGTCCACTTCCACCGGAGGACGCTCCGCCTTGACAACCATCTCACCGAGTTCAAGCGTTGCCTCTTCGAGTCTGAAATCGACCTCTGTGGTCACGTCGGCCTGCACCCGCACGTCCGTCAGCGACTCGGTCTGATAGCCGATCAGCGAGGCCTTGAGCGTATACAGCCCCGGGTCGGCGCGCAGGATCACGTAGAACCCTTCCGCGTCGGCCGTGGACCCGAGATTCTGTCCCTCGATGACCACGTTGGCGCCGGGCAGCGCTTCGCCATTCTGGTCCAGGACCTTTCCAACAATCTTTCCGGTCGTGCCCGCCCAGGCGCTGCCACTTAACGCCAGTGCCGTGCAGAGGGAAAGAAATCCGAGAAACAAAACACACTTCTTCATTACCGAACCTCCAATTAAGTTGGACTGCCTGATTGGTTGCCGCCTTGCATGCTCAATAGGATGACGTTTCCTCCTTTCCCGGGCATGCGAGACGCACTACTTACCCGATTCGTAGAATTTGAGGCCCACTTCCAGATCCAGCATCTGCAGCAGCGGCATCACGCCCTTGATGCCCCAGGCTTCCCGCGGACCGAGCGTCCCGACCAGGAAGTTGTGCTGAACCCGGAAGTCCAGTGAAAAGTTGTTGGACATGAACCTCTCGACGCCGAACCCGAAATGGGCCCCAAGCGCCCACCGGCTCTCCACCACGGGTTCGAGGACCACGCTTGGATCCAGCATGTTCTGCTCGGAACCCTCGACAGCGATGCCCTTCTGCCCCGGATAAATCAGGCCGCTCACGCGATTGCTGTAGCTGTGAAACCCGCCGCCGGCGACCACGTAGGGTGAGGTTGCCTGGTTATAGAAAAGGCGTGATTTGTCACCGAGCCGGAAAACCATGTTGCAAAGCACGCTGTTGATCCGCATACTGGCGTCCGACTCGGGACTCGAATAATCTTTCGAGTCTTCGTTCCAGGTGAACGTCTGATTCTCGATCTTGCCGTCAGTGTACTCGAGCCGGTGATACTCGAACTCGATCGCGTTGTTGATATTCCGGTTGTAAACAACGCTGCCGCCCCAACGTACGGCCTGTGTGTACCAGTTCGTCCGAAGCCCCATCACGGGCAGGTTGTAGCCCAACAGCATCCGCCCGCCGATCCGGTCGAACTCCCGCGCGCCGGAATCCGGTGCGAGAAGCGACACCAGAAGCCCGGCAACCGCCAAAACCCTCCATGTGCCCATAGACTGCCCTCCTTAAGAGATGGACAAAGCCGCGCGGATGCCGCCTGAATTCCCGCGGGACCGGGTCCGTTTTCGGAACTTCGGCTCAACCTGTCACCGACTCCCCCTGCAATACTCCCGGCGTTGCCTGAGCAGCCCGTTCGGCGACACCGGAAACGGGCATCCGTAATCGCGGGGGGAGGACCGATTGTTGTGGATACGGCAAGACGGTGCCCCTCCCACAGAGAAAGCCCTCGCGATGCCGTTTCGATACCCGCCAATGAAGCAGGCATGATAAAAATAGCGATTATAACACATGATAATATCAGGTAACATTTTTTGTCAAGAGAAAAAAGGGGTGTCTTTTTTTGATTTTCGGGACGTCGAGGTCGCGCGCGGCCGCGGCGGGTTCGTGTACGTGCTCTTGTGAGCCAATCACAAGCTGATTTTTGGCTGTCGATGCTGAATTCAAACCGGGCCGGATGTCAGGTTTTCTGTCATTCACCACGGCCTGCCGCCTGTCCGGATTCAGGCGCCGCCCTTCACTCCGCACACGATGGGACTTGCAATCCCTCCCGGTATGGTTTAGACTTGGGATGAGGGGTTTGTAACGCCAGGGCACGTTGGGATCTGTACGGTATTCGAGCGGACGTTCGCCGTGCGGCCGCCAGGACTCAGGACCGCGCGTCGCAGGTAGATCCCCGCACTTTTGAATGTGCCACATGGTGGGCCATCCGGCTCCATACCAGCTATCGGAAATGGGTTCCTCAATGGTCGATCCCGCGGGGCCGCGGTTGATTCTGGCTGACTGCGAACTTGATGACCTGCGCAAACGCAGCGCAACGTCGCACGCCCGGTTCTTTCGCGCCCTGGTCGAGGACCTGGATCGCCGGATAGCCCACGAACCGCCGGCTACGCTCTGGGACCTCGAGGAACCCGAATACAGCGATATCCTCGAGATCTGCTTTTCTCTGGTGGTAAACTGCGGCATCGCCTGGCAGGTCACCGGAGACGGGCGGTGGCGCGGGCTGGCGGAACGCTGGCTGGCGCGATGGGTCGGGGTCGGCGCCGCGGACGACGATCAGGTCAAGGCTTCGTATCTGGTCGCCTTTCACGTGATGGCGCTGGCTTACGGCCTGGACCTGTTCGGGTGTGTTCTGCCGGATGCGCTCGTACGCCGTCTGGTTGCGGTGTTGCGCGTCGAAACCGGACGCATGGTCCGACACATGGACACTGGCGAGGCGGGCTGGAGCCGGCGATACCACTACCACGATTGCTGGGTACCGGTCTTCGGTGCGGGCGTCGGCTGCCTGGCGTTGCTGCCGTACGAGACAGACGCCGAGGCCTGGTTATCCACGGTTGAGAGAGAGGTCGCACGGATCGTCTCCATCCAGGGTGAGGACGGTGCATGGAACGAGGGTGTGGCCCCGCTGAACTACGCGCTTGGGCCGATGCTGTTCTACTTGGAAGGCCGGAAGCGTGTATTCGGAGAGGATGAATTTGATATTGCGTGGCTGAAAGCGCTGTCCCGCTGGCGCGCGTACCACCTTCTGCCCGACGGATCGTACGTGTTTCTGGACGATTCCACGCCCAGCGGCCGGTACCACGGGGAGACCGGCGGGGTCGTGGCCTTTCAGCTGTACAAACTCGCGTCCGAGTTCAGTGACGGGCTGGCGCAGTGGCAGGCGGAGCGGGAGACGTCACGCACGTTTCTGAAAGACTACCACGACTACGGCTGGAGCTTTCTCTGGTACGATCCCGGCGTTGAGGCGGAACCGCCGGACGGTCTGCCGGCAGCGGCATTCTTCCCGTCGCTGGGTCAGTTCTTCTCCCGCACGGGGTTCAACGGGAGCGCCTCCGTCCTGAGCTTCGAGTGTACGATTCCCGGGGGTCCGCTGGCGCAGGCCGGGCGGGATACGGGGCTTCCGATACAGACTATCACCCAGAATAAACACGCCCACTATGAAGACCGCGCGAGTTTTACCTATTTTGCCAACGGGCACTATTTCTTCAGGCCGTCGGGCTACTTTCGATTCGACACCGCGTTGAAGAATACCCTCACGTTCGACGGCGCAGGACAGTCGGACGGACCCGACTCGGGCGGCGAGGTCACGGGGGTGTATTGCGGCGGGAACGACGTGTATTCGGCCGCGCGGTGCGAGGCGGCGGGCGCGTATCCGGACGTGCCGGGGCTGACCTCGTTCGAACGGACCGTAATGCACGCGCGGGATTGCCACGCCGCGTTCATTCTGGACCGCGTCCGGTTCTCCGGCCCTGCGCCGCGCCACGTGGAAGCCCATTTTCACACAGGGCAAGAGGTTGACGCCGAAATCCGACCGGACGGTTCACTCCTGCTGCGGACGCCATCCAGGCGGACCTGCCGGTTGTGCAAGGCGTCTTCCCGGGCAGCGGCATTCGAGCGGGTCCCGCAGCCGGTCGACCCGTACTGGGAGGACTATCTCTCCGGCTACGACATTCCGCCCGAAGACCTGGACGCAATGGACCAGGCGGACCTCAGGTACCAATTCGTGATGGATGGCGAATCGTCACTCGACATCCTGTGGGCGATTCTGCCTGGCGGTGACGGTTGTGTCGTGCAACAGTGCGCCGGCGATTCGATGATCACCTTCTGGTTTACAGACCCGGGAGGGTTGCCGCGGATGGTTCTGACGCCGGCAGGCGGGGACGTCACCCTGCCTGTCCGGGGACCGGTGCTTCCGCAGCGACCGGAGACGGTATTCGTACTGGGCGCGCCGTCCGGAGGCCGGATTAAACTCGCCTTCGAACAACACGATGGAGAACGATGGAGTACGGTGCTTGGCGAGGGCCGGTCCTACGCCGTGTCGGATGCCGGGACCGCCGTCGTCTAGCGTGCGGGGTGGCCGCGAGCCGTCCCGCATCGATTGGGAAACGGAGGCAGGCGCTGTGAGAATCGACAGGCACTGGGAAAGGAAGCAGAAGCACATTCCGGTGGTCATGGTCAGGGATGACCTGACGGACCTCCCGTCATATCCGCTTCCCGCGGGATACCGGCTGCGGTACTACAGGGCCGGCGAAGACCACCTTTGGGCGGAAATCGAAATCGCCGTGGCTTCGTTCGATTCCGTGGACAAGGCGCTGGAGTACTTCGAGAGCGAGTTCGGACCGGGCCGGGACGAGATGGAGGCACGGTGTCTGTATCTGGAGGACCCGGAGGGTCGGGCGATCGGTACGTGCACGGCATGGTACAACGACGCGTTCAACGGCAGGGACTACGGCCGCATCCACTGGGTCGTCATCCGTCCCGAATATCAGGGCCGCGGTCTCGCCAAACCGCTTTTGGCGGCGTCCCTTCGCCGGATTGCGGACTTCCACGATCGCGCCTATCTGACCACGCAGACCAACACCTCGAGGGCGATCAACCTGTACCTGGACTTCGGCTTCGTCCCCATCGAAACCTACGACCGGTGCGCCGAGGGCTGGACGTGGCTCGCCTCCGTGCTGGACCATCCATCCCTCGCCCCTTACCGCTGATGGCCGGCCGACTGAGGCGCCTGCTTTCGTCCTTCTCGTGTCTCACCTGGCATCGCTTTTTTACAAGGAGACTCCTGAGATGGCAAAGAAACCCTGGTCGCCGGAAGGGAAAACGGTCGTTCGGAAGCGTGACGTCGTCGAAGGCCTTCGGAACCTGGGGGTGAATCCAGGCGACGCGGTGTTCTTTCACAATTCCCTCAGCAGTATGGGATACGTGGACGGCGGCGCCGAAACGGTGATCGACGCGTTCCTGGAGGCCGTCGGGCCACAGGGCACGGTCGCGGTCCATACGTGCCATTTCAACGGGTGGCACTGGGAGTACGCCCGCAACGCCGGGTCACCGGCCTTCGACGTGCGCCGCTCCCCGTCCCGGATGGGCAGGATCACCGAGGTGTTTCGACATCATCCGGGAGCCGTGCGTTGCCTGGACTCCAGCAATCCGATGTGTGCGATCGGGCGCCAGGCGGAGTACCTCGCCGAGGACGCGATTCGCTGTTTTACGCCTTGCGGGCGGGACACGGCATGGGGAAAGCTGGGGGAACTGGAAGCGCATTATATGTTCCTCGGCACGGGCTGGACCAGCTGCACGCTGATGCACGCCTGCGAGGAGTACGGCCATGCGCCCTATGCGCTGGCGGACGAACCTTCGCGACTGGAGGTGGCGGACGAGCATGGCCGGATCCACGTCCACGTCCAGAAGGTGCACACGCCGAACGTACCCAGGGATTATTACCTGATGGAGCCCGAGATGCAGCGGCTGGGTCTGGTTCAGTACGGAAAGATCGGCGATGCGAGAGTGACCGTCATGAACGCAAGGGAGCTGATTGACGAGGGTACCCGTTGTATCATTGAAGATCCCGGCTTTCTGTTGAGCGACCGCAGCTTTCTGGCGCATTGCCGGGACCACCAGAGGGGGCTGATTCCCCCCGGATATACGGGCGTTTCCGACGTGTAGCGTGACAAGGCCGACGGAGGCCGAAATGCAGATTCTGCCGGAAATTTATCTCGCGGACGGGTTCGCTTACGCGCAGCACCCGAATTTCTACGTCCTGCACAACGACGCAGGTACCATCGTGGTCGATTCAGGTTCGGTACCCGCCGACCTGGAACGCGCCGAGGCGCAGTTGCGCGTATGGGGGATCTCGCTGGAAAGCGTCGACTACCTGTTCCTGACCCACAGCCACTACGATCACATCGGCAACGCGGCCGCGATCCGTGAGCGGGGCGCTTTCGTGATCGCCGGCCCGGGCGACGCGGAGGGCATCGAGAGATCGGACGCGCGGACGATACCCTATGCCGCCGGATTCCGGCTGCCGGCCTGCAAGGTGGACCGGGTGGTCGAAGACGGCGACACGATCGAGGCCTGCGGGTTCCGCTTCGAAGTCATCCACGCGCCGGGCCACACGAACGGATGCGTCATCTACCGGTTCGAACACGCCGGAAAGACAATCTGGCTGGCCGGCGACGTCCTGTTCTGCGGAAATACCGGCTTTCAACCGGAACTGGGCTGGCAGGGCGGAGAGGAATTCGACAAACCCACGTACATCCGCACGCTGAAGCGGCTGGCGGGTCTCCACGTCGACTGCATACTGGCAGGTCATCATATACCGTATCTGAGGGACGGCCACCGACTGGTGGGCCGCGCCTATGTCAAAGCGCTGATCGAATGGCGGTAGGGACGGGCACGGGACGCGATGCGATCGCGTCAACGGGGAGGACTCGCGGCAACGATGCTGACGCAAAGTGAAATCGCAGACGGGTTGTCGGCGCTCGGATTGCAGCCGGGCGCGATCGTGGTGGCGCATTCGTCCCTGAGCGCCCTGGGCCGCGTTGCGGGCGGCGCGGACGGGGTGATCGACGCCCTTCTCGAAGTCCTGGGTCCCGGCGGAACCCTGCTGATGCCCACCCATCCGGCCCGCGACGGTCGCACGTTCGATCCGGACACGATCCCATCGGACATGGGCGCCATCAGCGAGACGTTCCGGCTGCGGCCCGGCGTGCTGCGCAGCAGGCACCCCTATCATCCGGTGGCGGGGTTCGGAGCGCGGGCGGAGGAGATCCTGTCCGATCACGAGAAGAGCGCGGTCCCCGACGGCCCGGAGACGCCGTACGGCCGCCTGATCACCCTCGGCGGAAAGGTGCTGCACATCGGGTGCGATCTGGATACGATGACGCTGCTGCACACGGTGGAAGCGGAGCTGGATCTGCCGTACCTTCGCGAGTTGGAAATGCAGTACGTGGACGCCTCCGGCGAGGTCCGCGTCTTGTCGATTCACCGGTGTCCGGGCGGGCACCGCGGCGGCGTGTTGAAGTTCGACCGGCTGTTCAGGGCCGAAGGGGCCATGGCCGTGGGTACGGTAGGGCCGGCCGTCTGCCGCCTGATCGACGCACCCCGCGCCGCGGCCGTGATGCGCCGTGAAATGACGCGCGACCCGGGCTTTGCGCTGGACGAGAATCCGCACTGCGCCGACTGCGTGGGGTACAGGGAGAAGATCGCGCGTGTTTCGGCGGGCCGGCCGAAGGTCCGGCGCGATGCGGTAGCGAATGGCGGCAAATCGCTGGAATCCCTTCTGGAGGAAGAGAAATTCAGGCTTAGCGCGCCGCTGTGGGCGGTTGATGCCAACCCCGAACGGGCGCTGGACCAGGTGGCCGGGGCGGGGATCCGGTCCGTGGAACTGCACGCGGAGCATCTGAACGGCGCCGCGGATCTTTGCGAGCGGCTCACGGCGCGGGGAGTCGCACTCGTTGCCCTGCGCGCGCCGTTTGCATCAGCCGAGGCAGTGCCGGAGGCTTGTGAAGTTGCGGCCGGTTTCGGTGCAAGGCACCTGCATGTCCTGCTGCCCGAGGACCTTGATCGGACGGATATGAAAGGTGCACTCGAACGGCTCTCCCGGGTGGCCGATGACAATGGGATGGACGTGCTGGTGGGGAATCCAGCGGGTGTGAACCCGTCGGATATCGCGAGAGGTCTGAGAGAGATCGGGGCGGCCGGCGTACACATGGCATACGATCCGGCCGCCGTCGCGCTCTCGGGAGGAAGCCCGTTCTATTCGGGACTGTACAAGGGGCCGATCCGCCGGCTTGTGAGGCACGTCGACTTCAGGGACGCGGTCGCGGCCAGCGGCGATCCGGCGGTCGCCGGCCGGGGCAACGCGGAGCTCGTCGAGATTCTATCCAATCTCCGGTGCCGGAGTTTCGACGGGATCTTCTGCCTCTGGCCGATGCCCGGTCCTTCGGGATTCCCGGATGCCTTGAACGGATTCCGGGAAATCATGGAGCGGATCTGAACGTCGGATTCCGGTAAGGAATCGTATGGCGGAGAAGAACGAAGTCCAGGAAATCGTCGTTGAGAAAAACGTTCCCGTGGGGATGTCGGACGGGGTCACGCTTCGCGCGAACGTGTTCCGGCCGGACGGCCCCGGACGGGTTCCGGGTCTGCTGATGCGAACGCCCTATGGAAAACCCGAGGGCGGCTTTGAACGGGTTGTCCGGTCCGGGTACGCCGTGGTCACACAGGACTCGCGCGGTCGGTACGCTTCCGGCGGGACGTACATCCCGTATACCGTGGAGGGCGGCACGCCCGACGCACAGGATGGCTACGAGAGCGTCGAATGGCTGGCGCGGCAGCCGTATTGCAACGGGAAGGTCGGCACGTTCGGCGGGTCGTACAACGCCTGGATGCAGTGGATGCTGGCAAAGCTGCGGCCGCCGCATCTGGTCGCCATGTGCGCATGGTCGATTCCGCTGGAGAATACGGAAGTGGACTGGTGGGGATCTTTCCGCCCCGGGCGTCGCGTCAAGTGGTGGATGGGGACGATCGCGCCGGATATCCGCAGGCGGGAGGGCGGTCCGGGCCCGTACCACCGGGACGAAGCCGTGGAGATCTGGGAGGACGTGGAGCATATGCGGTGGTTGTATTTCATGCCGTGGCTGGACCTTCCCCGCTATCTGCCCGATGCAATGGCGGGTTACGCCGAGGACTGGCTGCGGCATCCCAACCGCCGATGCTGGAAGTTCGACGAAGTGCACCGCGACGTGGAGGTCCCGAACCTGGATTTCAGCGGGTGGTACGACCATTGCGGGGGCACCATGGCGCACCTGGGCCTGATGCAGAAAAATGGCCGTTCTGAAATCGCCAGAACGCAGACCCGCCTCGTGATCGGGCCGTGGAACCACAGCGGACTCGGAAACCGGCGTCAGGGACCGTTCGATTTCGGTCCCGAGGCGAGTCTGGACCTGCAGGATGCGATGATCCGCTGGTTCGACCGCTGGCTCAAGGGCTCGGATAACGGGGTGGACCGGGACCCGGCCGTACGATACTTCGTAATGGGTTCGGGCGCGTGGAAGACGGCGTCGACCTGGCCTCCCCCGGGAACAACGCGGGCAGCCTACTATCTGGACAGCGAAGGCGACGCCCACCTCACCACGGGATCCGGACGCCTGAAGGATGGGCCCGGCGCTGGATCGAGGCACGATGGATACGTGTACGACCCGAACGATCCGGTACCTACGCTCTGGTCGAAGGGACTGTATACGGAGCCGTCGGACAGGAAACGGCTGGACTACCGGCAGGATATCCTGATTTACCGCACCCCTGTCCTGGAGGTCGACCTGGAGACGGCGGGAGTTCCCGAGGTGGTGCTCTACGCGTCGACTTCCGCGCCCGATACCGATTTTTTCGCCCGCCTGGCGGACGAAGTCCCGAACGGTCCGGCGATGGAGGTCGCGTACGGAATGGTCCGCGCCCGGCACCGCCTTTCCCTGGACGAGGAAGACTTCATCACACCGGGAGACGTTACAGAGTATCGCATTCGGTTGACGGCCACGGCCTGCCGGTTCCTTGCCGGGCACAGGATCCGGCTTGAGATTACCAGCAGTGACTTTCCGAATCATGACAGGAATCACAATACCGGCGGGAACGATCTGGCGGAAACGAAACTCGCGGCGGCCACCCAGGAAGTCCATCATTCGGCGGAATATCCCTCGCGTCTGATCCTGCCGGTCGCTGTGTGAGCCGGCAGCGGGCGAAACCGGTACCCGCGGAATCAGGAAACGCGGCGCACGAATAATTATGGACCACACATTCACTTGGCGGATGGGCCATCCTCAGGTCGAGTCGACAGACGGCAACGTGCCCTGCGCCAGAGAAGCGCCGGGCGCGATGCTGTCCTACCGGGGACGCGTCTATATGTTCGGCGGGGGCACGCTCAGATACGGCGCTTCCTCGGGGCAGGGAAACAAGTCCACGCTCGGCGGGTTGAACGACGTATGGGTGTACGATCCGTCGGTTGAAAAATGGGACCTTCTTGAGGAGAACGACGGCGCGGCCGGTTTCGACGTCTCGGCGGACCGGCCCTGCGCCCGCATGCTGCCCGCGTGGGTTGAGATCGACGGCAGGTTCTACCTGTTCGGCGGGCTGTCGATCCTGAGCGAAGGGTGGAAATTTACCCTGCTGAACGATCTGTGGAGGTACGACCCGTCGGAAGCGCGCTGGACGCTGCTGGAGCCCGACGACGGTGTCTTGCTGGAGCACCCCGATTGTGCAGGCCTGGGCCGGCCCACGACCATCGGCGGGTTCGGAACGGCCGTGATCGGAAGCAGGATCTATCTATTCGTTCGGCGGTTGGGGCCACCGGGCACCGCTGCCGCCGACGGTCGAAACCGCGGTACTGAGCCGGCAACTCTGGACGTACGATACGGCCGCGGGGACATGGGAGCGGATCGAAGCGGAAGATGGCGAGCTGTGGCCGCCGAAACGGTACGTGATGTCGATGACGGCATGGCGGGACCGGATCTACATCTGGGGCGGGCGGGATACGCAGGACCGCGATCCGCAGTTTTATAACGACCTCTGGTGTTTCGATCCTGCCGCGGCCGCGTGGACCTGTCTCGCGGAGAATGACTTCGGTGCGGTGAACCGGCCTTCCGCACGCTACGGCCACGGTTCGGCCCGGATCGGCGATCGATGGTACGTTTTCGGCGGGTTCGGGCCGCAGGGCGCGTTCATGCCCGAAGAAGTGAATGGACCTCAGCTGAACGATCTCTGGCGCCTGAATCTGTGTACCGGCGAGTGGACGTGTCTGCACGCGCACGACGGGGCGAAAGACTATTCGGCATCCGCGGCGGTTCCGGGAGTCCGCCGCGTGCCCGGCATGGTGTCGCTGGATGAATCGGTGTACCTGTTCGGCGGTTTGGACCTGGCGAGCGGGCCGAACGACGACGGGCCGGTGACGGGCTTCAACGACTTCTGGATCGGGCGCGAGGCGTAGACGCGTAAGACGATGGTCGGATAAAGACGGGAGACCGACGATGAAGCTGATGATTATGACGGACCTGGAAGGGGTCGCGGGCATTCTGAATTTCGAGGACTGGTGCGTGCCGGAGGCGATGTATTACGACAAAGCGAAGAGACTCCTGACGCTGGAGGTCAACGCCGCGGTGGACGGTTTCTGTGAGGGCGGCGCGGAAGAGATCCTGGTGGTCGACGGACACGGGCACGGCGCGATGGATCCGGAGCTTCTCGACGAACGCGCACAGCTGATGCGGGGACACGCGGACCCGATCTGGCCCTGGAGCCTGGATGAATCGTACCAGGGCCTTGCATACGTGGGGCAGCACGCGAAGGCGGGTACCCCCTATTCGCACCTGACCCACACGGGGAGTTTCGCGTGCGTGGACTATGCGATCAATGGGATTTCCATCGGAGAATACGGGCAACTGGTGTTGTGCGCGATGGAACTCGGCGTACCGACGATTTTCGCCGCCGGCGAGGAAGCGTTCGCCGGTGAGGCCGAGTCGCTCACGCCCGGCGTGGTTACGGTTGGCGTGAAACGCGGCCTGCTCCCGGACGGCCTCGAAGACCTGGATGCGGACGCCTACAGCCGCGCCAAGCTGAGCGCCGTCAACCTGGCGCCCGCGCGGTCCCGCGCGCTCATCCGGAACGGGGCGTTGGCGGCGATGGAGAAGCTGAAGGCGGATCCTTCCTCTTTCAGGTATCCGGAAATGAGCCCGCCCTACGTTCGCACCACGCGCTATAGACGGCGGGGCGACACGCCGGGTTTCAGCACCCGCGACGAGCACCCCGACAGCATTATCGGACTGATGAATACGAGGCCGACGCGGGTGGCGTGACTCGCTGGCAGATCGGGAAATCTCATATACGGAAAACGGGGAACGCTCTCATGGTTGACATCGCACGGGAATTTTGCTCGCCCGGGCCGCATCCGAACGGGATGCAGGCAACGTCTGAAGGGATCTGGATTCTGGATCAGGAGACGAATCAGGTCGCTCTGGTTTCCTTCTCGGGCGAATCGATAAAGACGCTGGAGACGGAGTCGGACAAGGGAAGCGGGATTACGGACACCGGCGCCGCTCTGTGGCTGGCGTCCACGTACAGCCGGGAGATTCTCCTCGTCGACCGGCAGACCGGGGAAACGCTGCAACGCTTCGATACCCCCGGCGCGGTGGAAACGGGCGCCCACGGCCTGGAGATGCGCGACGGCTGCCTCTGGATGGCCGTTCCGCCGTCGGCTACGATCTACCAGGTGGACGTAGAGAACGGCTTCGAAGTGGTCCATTCGATTCCCGCTCCCGGGGAACGGCCGCACGGCATTGCCTGGGTAGGCGGAGACCTCTGGTGCGTCGAAACCAATCACCGTGCAATCTACCGTCTGAACGCGGCGGATGGAGTGGTCCGCGAGAAGATCGAGATTCCCGAAGGGTATCCGGAGCCTCACGGCATGACGATGTGGAACGGTGACTTCTGGTACTGCGACGCCGGCTCCCGGGCGGTTTGCCGGGTAAGAAGGGAATAAAGCCGGCTTCCCTTCGCGATTCGTGGAGGCAGCCACGTCCGTAAGCTCAGCGCGGACCGGTTGACAGCCATGGGCGAGACCGAGAAAGATACGCCGCGCATATTCGCGTTATCCGATATCCACGTGGATTCCGCGCTGAATCTGGCCTGGGTCCGGGCGCTGTCCCGGTCCGGTTTTCAGCGAGACGTGCTGATTCTCGCCGGCGACGTCACCGACCGCGTGGACCGGCTGGAGGGGACGCTGTCGGAGCTGCGGTCCCGGTTCTCGAGTTTGTTTTTCGTCCCGGGAAACCACGAATTGTGGGTGCGCCGAGGGACGCCGCCCCGCGGGTCTCTGGGCAAGTTCGACCAGGTACTGGACCTTTGCGACCGACTCGACGTCAACACGCGGCCCGGCAGGGCCGGCAACGGGACGGGTGTGTGGATCGTCCCTCTCTTTTCGTGGTATCTGAAACCGGAAGAGGGGCCGGACAGCTTGTACTCGCCGAAGGCCGGCGAAGACGCGACCTTGTCCATGTGGAGCGACGATCATTTTGTCAGTTGGCCGGAGGCGGCAACGCCGGCCGCGGAATATTTCCTTCGCGTGAATGAGAGCCGCGTCGTGCGGGAATACGATGCGCCGGTTATCTCGTTCAGCCATGTTCTGCCGAGGAAGGAACTGATTTACGGCCTCCCCGACAGGCGGCCGCCCGGGAAATGGCCGGCGGATCCTCACCCGGCGTTCAACTTCAGCCGCGTTGCCGGATGCCGGGGGCTGGATGCGCAGGTGCGGCGCGTCGGCGCGTCGATGCACGTCTACGGTCATCAGCATCGAAACCGCTTTCGCGAGATCGATGGCGTGACGTATGTTTCTCATTGTCTGGGATACCCGCGCGAACGGGAGGCGGGCCACATTCAAGGGCTCGAGGGCGGTCCCAGGCTGGTCTGGGATGCCGGCGGACCGGTACGCGATGCGTAATGGCCGCTCCTTCGGTCGGATCAGGTCCGCAAGGGCATCATTTACGTGGGGGCTTCGCGGAATGAAACGGCTCTATGTGATTCGACACGCAAAGTCGAGTTGGAGCGATCCGACGCTTGGCGATTTCGAGCGCCCGTTGAACAAACGCGGCAAACGGGACGCGCCGTCCATGGGCGCGCGTCTGAAAAAAGACGGGGCGAAGCCCGATATGATCGTCTCCAGTCCCGCAAGACGCGCGGCGAAAACGGCCCGGGCGATCGCGAAGGCACTGGAGTTCCCGGCAAAGAAGATCGTCGAGGAAATGACCATATACGAGGCGAGCCTTCACAGCCTGGTTGCCGTCGTAAGGGGACTCCCTGACGATTGCGGCGAAGTTGTCCTGGTCGGACATAATCCGGGTTTCTCGGACTTGGCCGGGTTTCTCGCTTCAGACTCGTCGATTTATATGCCGACCTGCGCCGTCTGCTGCGTCGATCTGGAAGTCGAATCCTGGGCTGACGTATCCGGCGGTCTCGGGCGGATGGTGTCGTACGACTATCCGAAGAAACACGCATAGACCCCCGGGCTTGAGCCAACCTCAATTTGAAAAAAGATAACCGTCAAATTGGCCACAAAAGGCACAAAGGGCACAAAGGGCACAAAGGGCACAGAAAATATCGCTGCGAATCGGCGTGTGCCGTAACGCCGTGACGCTGCAGGTAATTCCTGGACGTTCGGCTATGCGCCCTGTAACAGGATAGCTGTTTTGCGCCTCTTGCGGCAATTTGCCTCAGGTCTAAAAATCCATCAAGCCGACACTGCGGGGAGAACTTCCGAAACGGGGCGTAAAGGTCGTCCAGGAGTATCCGGAATCGGTTCGGCCTGCGAAATGTTGGGGTTTAAGGGTGGCCGGAATGACGACGTGCGGTCTGGTGAATCGATTCACTGCCGTTACTCGTTTTCTGGCGTTTTTCGGTTTTCCTCGTTTTCTCGTGCCTTTCTCGCGCATTTTGGTTTTTGTCCTGTCCATCCTGTCCATCCCTGTTGGTTCCGGTTGAAATGAAGAAAGCCAAGATCGATCTGACGGTTGAAGACGGAATCGCCTGGCTGACGTTGAACCGGCCCGAAGTGTTGAATGCGATGGATCTCGAAAGTGTGCGCGCGTTCAGGGCGCACCTCGAGGGGATACGCGATCGGGAAGACGTGCGGGTTGTGGTCACCGGCGGCGCGGGCCGGGCGTTCTGCGCGGGCAGCGACCTGAAAGACCTGGCGCCGCTGTCGGCCCGGCAAGCCGCGGACGCGGAAAAGGAGCACGCCGACGCCTTCGCGCTGCTCGAGACGATCCCCCAGCCCACCGTCGCGATGCTGCACGGCCACGTGCTCGGCGGCGGGGTGGTGATGGCGATGTACCACGACTTCCGTTTCGCGGCGACGTCGGCCAGGCTGGGCATGCCGGAAGTGGAACTGGGGTGGACGCCGCCGTGGGGGCTGGGCCGGCTCGTCGACGTCGTTGGCGGATCGGCCGCAAGGTGGATCGCGATGGCGTGCGAAACGGTCACCGGGGAGGAGGCCAAAGGGCTCGGCCTGGTGCACGATTGCGTCGCTGACGACGCATTGAGGGGTCGCGTCGGTGCGTTTGCGAAGCGCCTGGCGTCGTTTCCGCCGGCAGCGCTGAGAGAGACCGGGGCCCTGCTGAACCGGATCGCCTCGGCTCGCGACGCCAGGTGGGATGACGCCGCCTCGGAGGCATTCGAGGCCTGTTTCGGAACGGACGAGGCGCGGGCGAACGTGGCGGCGTTCATCGCGCGAAAGAAAGACCGATGATCGACGTTGGTGCGGACCGGACGCTGTACCTGGATTTCGCGGCCTACGCGGGCAGACAGCCTGACCGGGAGTGGATGGTGTACGAACGGGAAGACGGGCGCGTTTTCCGCTGGACGTACGTCGAGTTCCTGCAAAGTGTGCATCAGGCGTCCAATCTGCTTGGCGAACTCGGAATCCGCGCCGGTGACGTCTTCGACCTGCACCTGTCCAACCATCCCGCCTGCGTACAGCTGATACTCGCCGCATCGCACCTCGGCGCGACGGCAATGCCCACGAATCCGGCTTGCACCGAGGATGAACTGGCGTACCTTGTCGGGCATTCCGGGAGCAGGTTGATATTTACCGAGACCGCATGTCTTGACGTGGCCAACCGGGTCGCGTCTGAATCGGGAATTCCGGTTGTCTTATGCAATACGGGCGACGAGGTCCCCGGCGGATATCCGGTATACGAAGACGCGCTCTCCGCGCAGCGCGCGGTACCACCGGACGGACGCGGCGCGGCCGAGCGAGTGGTGCAACTCCTCTACACGTCGGGAACCACCTCGCGACCCAAAGGGGTCATGCTCACCAATGCCTGCTTTCTCTACGGCGCGGAGGTGTTCGCCGCGGGTTCGGGGCTGCGGCGGGAAGACCGGCACCTGGTGGTGCTTCCGCTCTTTCACGCCGGGGCGCAATGCCACGCGGTGTGGCCGTCTCTGGTGACCGGCGCGAGCGTGGCGGTAATGTCCCGGTTCAGCGCGGGCCGGTTCTTCGAACAGGCGATCGAATACGGTTGCACGATGGCTGCGATGTTTGGCGCACTGCTGCGGATGCTGCTGAGCCAGCCGGAGCGGAGGACCGACGCGGCGCACGGCATCCGGAACGTCACGTTCGCCCAGAATCTCACTTTGAGCCAGTACGACGCCTGGCATCGGCGGTTCAGGGCGCCGCTTCAGCAGTTGTGGGGGATGACGGAAACGTGCGGGCTCCCGGTGATGAGTCCGTTGACGGACGAACGCAACCTCTCGGCGATGGGGAAGCCGGTGCCCGGGTACGGCGTGAATGTGGTGGACGGCCAGGGTGAGGACGTGGCTGCGGGCGCGCCGGGCGAGTTGATCGTGCGGGGAATACCGGGACGAACAGTCATGCTGGGCTACCTGAAGAATCCGGAGGCGACGGCCGAAACCCTGCGGCGACGGGCGGACGGGACCTGGCTTCATTCCGGGGATACGGTACGTGCGGATGAAGACGGGTTTCTGTATTTTCTGGACCGGGGAAAGGATCTCATCAGGCGTTCCGGCGAGAATATCTCGAGCATCGAAGTGGAGGGTGTGATTCAGGAGTGCGAGGGTGTGGCGGACGTCTGTGTGGTGGGCGTTCCTGACGAGATTCGCGACGAACGCGTCGTCGCGGCCGTCGTGCTGAAACCGTACGCGCATGAGCGCGAGGACACGATACGGTCGTATTGCGCGAAGCGGCTCGCGGCGTTCAAGGTCCCGGACCGGATCGAATTCGTGGACGCGCTGCCGAGGACGTCGGTCGGCAAAATCCGGAAGCAGGTGGTACGGGACCGGTTGGCATCCGCGTCGTGACATTCGACTTTCCTTTCAGGGCCAACTTCAGAAGCACACACGCCGTCTATTCCATCGACATCGGGGGATAAGTCTATGCAGCGGATCATTTCGCAGGACCGGTGGAGCGACTACCACCGGGACGGTTTTCTGAAAATCGGCAGGCAGTGCAGCGCCGGCGAACTGGCCGGGCTGCAGCGGCGGATCGACGAGATCATGCTTGGAAGGGCGTCACTGGATTACGGCCGGTTGACGATGCAGATCGACGCGAACACCGACCGGTACGAAGAGGTTCGAGGCGGCGGAATCGGCCACCAGGAGGCGAGCCTGAATTACCGGAAGATTCAGGGGCTGGAGTTCGATCCGCTGTTTCTGGCGTATATGCAGAAGCCGGTTTTCGCGGAAATCTGCGCGTATGTATACGGTGCGCACGCGTCGATCGCCTGTTTCCGGGCGATGTTCATGAACAAACCCGCGCAGCAGGGTTCCGACCTGCCCTGGCATCAGGACGGCGGGAGTTCGTGGTACGTGGACAGGGACCCGCTGGTCACGGTCTGGACGGCGCTGGACCCGGCCACACCGGAGAACGGATGCGTGCAGGTGGTGCCGGGGTCCCACCAGCTGGGCATTCTCAGCGAGCAGGGACACACGATTTCGGACGAACATGAGCAGGAATTGTGTCCTGAAGACCGGATCGTGGACCTGACGATGGACGCGGGAGACGTGGTGATTCTGCACAACTGGCTGCTGCATCGGTCCGGGGTGAACCGGATGGACATTCCCAGGCGGGCCTTCAGCGCCTGTTACATCGACGCACGGACGCGGTCCAGTCGAAAGTCGTCGTTCTCGATGATCTTCGGTGAAGGCGCAATGATGCCCGAACAGGACGCGGCGTAATGATCATTGACTCCCACGCATATTGCTTCGAGCCGGGGGACGATCCGGCCGGGTTCGAAGACAGCGCCGCCCACCTGAAATGGGTCCAGGAGGCCCAGGGACTGCACCACCAGCCGGCCTGGCGCGTGCGTGACCGGGCTCCGGCAACTTCGGACGGACTGATCCCGCGGGATTACGAGTCCTGGCGGGACCTGCCCGATGCGGACTTCCGAGTGGACAGACAGAAGGGGCGCGTGGTCTGGACGATCGACGGAGAGGACTATACGAAACAATTCTATCCGCCCAACTTGCGAAACCTGGAGTTCACGCCGCACAGCCTGATCGCGGAAATGGATTACGCGGACGTCGACATGGCGCTCATCCATACGAATCCGATGTTGACCCGCAACAGCGAATTCCTTGCCGATTGCGTGCGTCAGTACCCGGACCGGCTCCGGTCCATGGCGCCCGTGGACGAGTGGCGCATCCGCAGCGAGACGGATGGGGTCATCGAAGAACTCCGGACAGCCATTGGGGGACATGGCCTCCACGCGATCAAGTTCAACGCCCGGCCGGCCTATTTCGGTACCGCCGAACCATGGGACGCGCCTTCATGTCACCCGTTCTGGGACGCGGCGACGTCGCTGAACGTGCCGATCTTCTTTACGCTGGGTTCCGGGCCGGGAGACGTGACGCGGAGGATGACACCGGACGGCGCCCGTCAGGGCTACCTGGACGAACAGAAGACGTTGATCCGCTGGATGGAACGGTACCCGGACGTGGTGGTCAACCTGACCCACGGATTTCCCTGGCGCGCGTTCGTCGCGGACGACGTTTTCATGCCCATGCCGCCCGACGTCTGGTTGCCGTTCGAAAACCCCAACTGCAACCTGGAAGTCTGTTTTCCGGTCCGAATCGGCGACTGGTTCGACTTCCCCTACAGCGAGGTCTGGCCGGTGCTGGAGTCTTTGGTCGAGCACGTGGGCGCGGATCACCTGAACTGGGGCACGGACATGCCGTTTCAGAACCGGTTCTGTACGTACCGGCAGTCCAGGCGGTGGATTGAGAAGTACTGCGCGTTTCTGGGCGAGGACGACCTGAAGATGATCATGGGGGGGACCGCAGCAAGGATTCTGGGCGTAGAACACGAAATCTGAGAAAGGAACGAATGGTGGAGACTGCTGTCGAAGAGGGGATGAACTGGGATCTGACGAGCTATTTCCCGGCGTTCAACGGGCCCGAAATGGTCCGTTTCAAGAAAGACCTGGACTCGGATACCCGGGATCTGCTGGATACGACAATGGCGCTGAAACCGCTGGACGAGGGCAATGTTGAGACCTGGGAGGACGTTTTCGTCCGCAGCGAGGACCTGTTCGCGCGGCTGCGCCATCTGGCTTCCTACGTGGGATGTCTGACGGCCGCCGACGCGCGAAACGAGGCGTATCTGAAGGAGGAAGCCGCGTTGACGCTGAAATACGCCGAGGCTTCCAAGCTCCAGACGGAGCTGTTGAGGGGATTGAAGACGGCGTCCGACGAAGGCTTCAAGGCGCTCGCCGCCCGGGAGTCGCTCTCGGACGCCGGCTATACCCTGGAACGGATGCGCCGCGAGGCGCGCTACACGATGGATTCGGCAAGAGAAGCGCTCGCGGCCGACCTGAGAGTGGACGGTATCTCGGCGTGGGGCCGGCTTTACGATACCCTGTCCGGAAAGCTGGAGTTCCGGATGCGGTTTCCCGACGGCCGGGAGGACATGGTTCCCATTTCACAGCGGCGGTCGCTGATGGAGAATCCGGACCGCCGGGTCCGGCGGGCCGCGTTCGAGAGGGGCAACGCCGCGTGGGAAAGCGTGGAAGACGTTGCGGCTGCGGCATTGAACGCGATATCCGGAACGCGGCTGACCATGAACCGCTATCGCGAGGTCCCGCATTTTCTGGAGGTCGCCCTGTTCCAGTCCGCCATTACGCGGAAGACGCTGGACGCGATGTTCGACGCGATATTTTCAGAAATCGAGGTGGGGCGGCGGATCCAGCGTTTCCGGGCGAAGGCGATGGGCGTGGACAAGGTGGCCTGGTATGACCTCGGCGCGCCGCTGCCCTTTCCCGATGTGTCGCCGATGGATTGGGATGAGGGGAAAACCCTGGTGCAGGGGGCGTTCGCCAGGGCGTATCCGGCCCTGGGAAGGTTTACGCAGGACATGTACGACAGGCGGTGGATCGACTACGAGCCGCGCGCCGGAAAACGGCCCGGCGGTTTCTGCACGGGATCGACGATGATTTCCGAGTCGCGGATATTCATGACGTACAACAACACCATGGGCGACGCCCTGACGCTCGCGCACGAGGCCGGGCACGCGTTTCACAGCCACGTGATGCGCGATTTGCGGCCCTTCGCGAGGCACTATCCGATGACGCTTGCGGAGTCGGCCTCCACGTTCGCGGAGATGATCCTGGCCGATGGCGTCCTTTCGGATCCGGACGCGGACGACCTTCAGAAAGCAGTGATTCTGGACTCGGAGGTGGGACACGCGGGCGCCTATCTGATGGACATCCCGGTGCGGTTCCAGTTCGAGAAGGCGCTCTACGAGGAGCGAAACAGCGGAGAACTGAGCGTATCCCGGCTGAAGGCGCTGATGACCGAAAAGCAGCGCGGGGTGTTCGGCGACGTGCTTCAGGAGGGGGAAGAGGACCCCTGGTTCTGGGCTTCCAAGCTCCATTTCTATATCACGGGAGTCACGTTTTACAATTTTCCGTATACGTTCGGCTATCTGCTGAGCCGCGGACTCTTTGCCATGTTCAAGAACGAAGGGCCGGACTTTCTGCCCCGGTACGAGAGGTTCCTGCGGTTAACCGGCAGCGACAATGCCGAGAACGTGGCCACACGCAGTATCGGAAGCGACCTCGAGCAGCCGGACTTCTGGGTGCAGGCGATCCGCAGCCTGGAAGAGCCGCTTGCGCAACTGGAGGCGCTGTCGCACCGCGTGCTCTCCGCGGGCGAAGACGGAACCGCCCGCGACGCCGGCGGATAATCGGTCACGTCGAAACGTCCGCACCCGGTGAGCGCGGAAATTACAGAGGGGAAAAGGAGATGGACGAGAGGATCCGATGGGGTATCCTGAGCACGGGGGCCATCGCAAAGTCGTTCGTGAAGGGCCTGGCGGCGGTTGGGGACGCGGAACCGGTTGCCGTGGGTTCGCGGACTCAGGCGGCGGCGGATGCGTTCGGAGACGAATTCGGCATTTCGCGGAGGCACCCGAGCTACGAGGCCCTGGCGAACGACCCGGACGTGGACGTCATTTACGTTGCCACGCCGCATACGTTCCACAAGGAGAACAGCATCCTCTGTCTCAAGGCGGGGAAAGCGGTCCTGTGCGAGAAGCCCTTCACCATCAATCGACCGGAAGCCGCGGAACTCGTTGCCGTTGCGCGCGAGGAAGGCCTCTTCCTGATGGAGGCCATGTGGACCCGCTTCCTGCCGATCATGGTTCAGGTGCGAAAGTGGTTGGCGGAAGGCGCGATCGGCGACGTCCGGATGGTCGCGGCGGACTTCGGGTTCGGGTCGCGTCCCGGCAGCACGAAGTCACGCCTCTATGACCCTGCCCTGGGCGGCGGTGCGCTGATGGACGTAGGCATCTATTCGCTGTCGTTCGCCTCCATGGTGTTCCGGCGCGCGCCGTCGCGGGTGGCGGGCATGGCCCACATTGGCGATCTGAAGGTGGACGAGCAGGCGGGGATGATGCTGGGATACGACGGGGGAGAAATGGCGATGCTGTATACGTCGATCCAGTGCAGCACGTCCCACTGGGCTCACATCATGGGCACCGAAGGGATGATTCGTATCCATCCGCCGTACTGGCGCGGAACGACCGCGACGCTCGTGAAAGGCGGTGAGGAGACGACGGTCGAACGCCCGTTCGACGGGAATGGGTACAATTGCCAGGCGGAAGCGGTGGGTCGTTACCTGCGTGAAGGGAAACTCGAGAGCGACGAAATCCCACTGGACGAATCCGTCTCGATCATGGAAACGATGGACACGATCCGCGATCAGATCGGGCTGAAATTCCCGATGGAATAAACCGGAAACCGGTGAGACGGTAGACGTTAGACGGTAGATGACATCCGTGCCCAATTGGTTCTTCCTAAATGCCTCCGGCAAGAGATGATACCGGACAGGCGGTGACATCATCTCACGTCTCCCGTCTCTCGTCTACCCCGGGGTTGAGGGGCTGGGGAAAGAGGTTCCGCCCGTATCGCTGATTGACTTCGCCAAGCCATAACGATATCCCGTAGACGCGGCGACATCATCTACCGTCTTACCTCTAACGTCTTACCGCCTTTAACTGATCGCTGCTTTCCGACATTGCAAAACATACTAATTATAGTATATATACTATATCATATTTAATATGGAGCTCCTGATGAAGTACGGCCGTATCGAGGGCATTGACAAACCGGTTTCCCGGCTCGTCCAGGGCACGCTTATGGTGTCGACCGACGATCTCGAGCGGAGCATCGCTTTTCTCGACGAAGTTCGCGCGCTGGGCTGCAACAGCTTCGATACCGCGCCGGTCTACGGAAACGGAAAAGCGGAGCGGGCGCTGGGCGCCTGGATGGACCGGCGCGGCAATCGAGACGATGTATTCATTCTGAGCAAAGGCGGCCATCCCAACGCCGACCGCAACCGCAGGGTGACGGTATTCGACATCGCATCCGACCTGTTCGATTCCCTGGCGCGGCTCAAAACGGATACCATCGATCTCTATCTGCTGCACCGGGACGATCCGGAGGTGCCGGTCGCACCGCTCGTGGAGGCATTGAACGAACATGTGTCCGAAGGGCGCATCCGCGCCTTCGGAGGTTCCAACTGGTCCGTGAGTCGGATCCGCGAGGCCAATACGTACGCGCGGCATCACGGCCTGACGCCATTTGTTGCCAGCAGCCCGAACTTCAGCCTGGCCGTGCGTATGAATGAAATCTGGGAGGGCTGTCTGAGTATCTCCGGCCCTCGAGGAGCCGAGGAAAGGGCCTGGTACCGGGAATCGCAGATGCCGGTGTTCTCCTGGTCCAGCCTGGCGCAGGGATTCTTTTCCGGTCTCCTGACCCGGGAGAACATCACTCAAATGTCGAAACAAACGACGGAAGGCTGTGCGCAGGTCTATGGCCACGAAGAAAACTTCACCCGGCTGGAACGCGCGACCGAACTTGCTTGCGTGCGGGGGAAAACCGTGGCACAGATCGCGCTCGCGTTTCTCTTCAACCAGCCGCTGAACCTGTTCACGGTGTCGGGCTGCAGATCGGCCGAGGAGAGCCGCCAGAATCAGGAGGCGATGGGAATCCGGTTGACGCCTGACGAACTGGACTGGCTGGACCTGCGAAGAGACGACAGGTAACGGATAACGTGCAACCCGAAACGGATCCATTCGTCTTAATCGACGGGATCGGTTTGCGGGCGAAAGATGGGCGGGGCATCGGAGATACCCTGCCTTTTCTCCGTACACCACAGAGGGGAATCCTGCGAAAGCGTGTCATTCAACGCTTTGGACTTGACTGGAATCGGCAATAGGACTAAATATCCGATAGGACTGTATCGAGGCATGCGTCACTCACTTGAAATCGCGCGGACAGCGGGGCTATGCCAGGAAAAAGCCTGAAGACGCTGCTGATTGAGGACAATCCGCTTCACACCCGCCTGATTCGGGAACTGCTTGCCAAATCCGAGGGCCCGGAGTTCGAGGTGGATTCGGCGGGCACGCTCGCGGAAGGGCTGAACCGGCTTGCGGCGTACGGGTATGAGCTGTTGCTGCTGGACCTCGTGCTGCCCGACAGCGAGGACCTGGACACGTATTTCCGGGTCCGCGCGCCATATCCGGACCTGCCGGTTGTGATCCTGTCCGGTCTGCAGGACATCAAACTCGCGGCGCGGGCCGTCGAAGCCGGCGCGCAGGACTATCTCGTCAAGTCGAATATGAACGGCGCGTTGCTGGTGCGGTCGATTCGATACGCCGTGGAGCGCAGCCGGGCGCAGCACGCCGAATGGGAATCGCCCATGTTCCGGTTGGCGCAGCAGCAATTTCTGAAGGCCGCCCACCTGATGGAACTGGATGACAATATCCGGCAGCGGCTGCTTTTTCCCCAGCGCACCCACGTCGTCACGTTTCCGTTCCGGCGGGACGAACACGAATACGTGGAGACGGTTGCCGGTTACCGGATCCAGCATCTCTTGACGATGGGGCCCACCAAGGGCGGCGTTCGATACCATCACGACGTGAACCTGGGCGAGGTAACCGCCCTGGCCATGTGGATGACCTGGAAGTGCGCCTTGATGAACCTCCCGTTCGGCGGCGCCAAGGGGGGCGTCCGGATTGACCCCACCGTCCTCTCTCGTACCGAACTGCAGCGCCTGACACGCCGTTATACGTCGGAGATCATCGACGTGATCGGACCGCAAAAGGACATCCCCGCGCCGGACATGGGCACGGACGAACACGTTATGGCGTGGATGATGGACACCTACAGCCACCAGATGGGACATACAGTGCCCGCGGTCGTAACGGGCAAACCGGTGGTGCTGGGCGGCTCCGAAGGACGCCGCGAGGCGACGGGACGGGGGCTGGTGTATCTCGTGGAGGAAGCGGCCAGACATATCGGGATGGACCTGACCAACGCGACCGCCATCGTCCAGGGGTTCGGGAACGTGGGGAGCAATGTCGCGCGGTTTCTGAACGCCTGCGGGGTCAGGCTCGTGGGCGTGAGCGACGTGACCACCGGCATTTACAACCCAGATGGTCTGTCCGTGGATTCGCTGCTGAGGCATACGGATGAAAACCAGGTTCTGGAAGGTTACACCGGCGGCGACGCCGTGAGCAATCGGGAATTGCTTGAGATCCCGTGCGACATTCTTGTACCCGCGGCCCTGCAGAATCAGATCACCGTGGACAATGCCGAGAACATCTCATGCAGGATTCTGGCCGAAGGCGCCAACGGCCCCACCACACTGGAGGCCGACGAAATCCTGAAAGACAAGGACGTGTTTATTCTTCCGGACGTGCTCGGAAACGCCGGAGGGGTTACGGTTTCCTATTTCGAGTGGGTGCAGGACACCCAGAATTACATGTGGACCCTCGACGAAATCAACGAGCGGCTCAGGCAGATACTGCTCCACGCGTTCCGGCGGACGATACACCGGTCCGAGCGCGATGGGCTGGATATGCGTACAGCGGCGCTGATAGAGGGCATTCACCGCGTGACTCAGGCGAAGCTCCTGAGAGGCGTCTTCCCATAGCACAGGACGGTCTGAAATGGACGATTATGCCGACCCTCGATTGTTGCGGCTGGCCGCTGTTTCCGCGCAGACGGCGAATCTGATCGTCGTCACGCTGTCCATCCTCGTTCTGTCAGGATGGCTCGTCAGCGCACCCGTGGCCGAATGGATGTCTTTGTTGACGGCCGGGATGTTCGTGCTCACAGGCGTGGCGCTGTGGCTGCTGCGCAGCGGGAGGTCCTCAGCACGGAGGCAGTTCCTGGGCAAGTCAATCAGCGCGGTTGTCGTCGTCTTTGCGGTCCTGGAACTCGTCGGCGCGGGTCCTGTATTCATCGGTTTCGGTGCAGGCGCGGGGCATATGTTGCGCAATGAAGCGTGCAACTTCGCCCTGATCGGCCTGGCCTTGCTTCTCTGGCATTTCCGGTTCAGAGGAAATGCCTGGCCCGCACAGACGTGTCTGTCTGCCGCCTCGATCGTATCGTGCGGTTATGCGGTCGGGCACTTTTATCTGACGCTCTCCCCCAGAGAAGTGACGTGGGACCTCCAGATGAGCGCCGTCACAACGCTTGCCTTCGGCCTGTTGTGCATTGGCGTGTTTCTTTCCCGGCCCGACCTCGAACCAACCACCACCATTGTCAGTTCGACGGCCGGCGGGTCCATGGCGCGACGTTTGCTGCCGGCCGCTTTCCTGATTCCGCTGGCGCTGGGTTGGCTCTGGCCTCACGGCGAAGTGATATTGGGGTTCGCGTCGGGTATGTCGCTGTTCTCTCTGGGGGTGATCGTCGCACTGAATATCCTGATCTGGTGGTACGCCCGGTCGCTCGCCAACCTGGATTCCGAACGGAAGCGCTCGGAACAGGCATTGCGGGAGAGCGAAGCCCGGCTCAAGCTGGCGATGGAAGCCGCCCACATGGGGAGTTGGGATTCGAATCTGCTTACCGGAGAACTGGTCTGGTCGGACCTGGTGGCGCCTTTGTTCGGTCTCAAGCCGGACGAATTCGGAGGTACGCGCGAGGCGTTTTACGGATTCGTGCATCCGGAAGACCGGGAAATGGTCCGCGGCGCGGTGCGGCGCACGATCAAGGAACGGGTGGGCTTTGAAGTTGAGCACCGGGTTGTATGGCCCGACGGGACGATACGATGGCTGGGAAACAAGGGGCGCGTCTTCGGCGACAGCGCGGGGCAGTCCGTACATATGATCGGCACGGTGAGGGATATCACACTGCGCAAGCACGCCGAAATACAGCTTCAGGAAAAGAACCGGCAGCTGGAGAATACGGCAGCCGCCGAGCGTGAAGCCAACGAAGCGCTGAAGAAGAGCACCGTTGCCCTGGAACGTTCCGGAGCGGAGTTGCAGACAGCGAAGGACGTAGCGGAAAAGGCGAATCGCGCAAAGAGCGAGTTTCTGGCCAACATGAGCCACGAGATTCGCACGCCAATGAACGGTATCATGGGCATGACGGAGTTGCTTGGCAATACGGAGCTGACGCCGCAACAGCGGGAGTATCTCAAGTTGAGCCGGCAGTCGTCCGAGGCGTTGCTCGCGCTGCTGAACGACATTCTGGACTTTTCCAAGCTCGAGGTGGACAGGCTGGAACTGGAATCGATCGGCTTCGATCTCCGGGATACGCTGGGAGACACCGTGCAGACCCTGGCGGTCAAGGCAACGCAGAAGGGGCTGGAACTGGCATGCCATATTGCGCCCGATGTTCCGGATCGGCTGCTGGGCGACCCGGGGCGATTGCGGCAGATCGTCATCAACCTGGTGGACAACGCTGTCAAGTTCACGACGAAAGGCGACGTGCTGGTCGACGTCCAGGTGGACTCCCGGGACGAAGAAAGGGTGTGTCTGAGGTTTTTTGTCCGGGATACGGGCATTGGCATTGCGCCTGACGATCAGAAGCTCATCTTCGAGTCCTTCAGCCAGGTGGACTCGTCGACTTCCAGGCGGTTCGGCGGGACGGGACTCGGTCTGGCGATTTCATCTCAGCTGGCCGCGATGATGGGCGGACGGATGTGGGTGGAAAGCGAACCCGAAAAAGGAAGTACGTTTTATTTCACGGCGCAATTCGAGGCCCGGCCTCAGCCGGCGAAGCGGTCTGCGGCCGACCTCCAGACTCTGGTGGGACTCCGCGCGCTGGTGGTGGACAACAACCGCACGAACCGGTTCATATTCGAGGAAATGCTGGGAACATGGGGTATGAAAATCGACGTGGCGGATTCGGGGCCGGCCGCGATGGACACGGTACGTAAGGCCGGCGAGGCGGGTCTGCCGTACAACCTGTTTCTGCTCGATGCGGTGATGCCGGATATGGACGGGTTCTCTCTGGCCGAGCGCCTAAGGGAAGATGCCGCATTGAAGGATGTACCGATACTGATTCTTTCGTCCGCGGGGAGAACGCACGACGCGGTGAGGTGCGACACGCTGGAGTTTACACAGTGTCTTACGAAACCTGTCAAGCAATCAGACCTGCTCGATGCCACCCTGGCCGCTCTCGAGGTGAGTGTTGTAGAGACCCTGGACGTCCGGGCTTTACCGGAACCGTTACCGGCCGCGATGAGGCGTCGCGTTCTGCTGGCCGAAGACGGGCAGGTCAACCGGAAAGTGATTGTGGACCTGCTTGAGCCGCGCGGCCACCGGGTTACGGCCGTCAATAACGGCAGGGAAGTACTTACGGCGCTGGAGAACGGGACGTTCGACCTGGTCCTGATGGACATCCAGATGCCGGAGATGGACGGGCTGGAGGCGACCCGGATCATCAGAGAACGGGAGCGGTCGACCGGGGAACACGTTCGAATAGCGGCGATGACGGCCCATGTGATGCAGGGAGACCGGGAGCGGTGCCTGGAAGAGGGGATGGATGACTATCTCCCAAAACCGGTCCGGGCGGGAGACCTCTTCGATATCGTGGAGAACGACGTTTCTTCGGACGGCGCACCGCCGGAGGACCCCGACGTTGACGGCGCACTCGACTGGCATGGCGCCCTGGAACAGGTTGGCGGGAACGAGGCGATCCTGGGCGAACTGGCGGGGCTGTTTGTCAGCGAATACGCCAGGCACCTGAAGGAAATGAAACGGGCGGTCCATCAAGGCGATGCCACGCTGCTGCGGCGCGCGGCCCATACGCTGAAGGGTTCGGCGGCCGTCTTTCTTGCCAACTCGACCGTGGAGGCGGCGTTGCGGCTGGAAACCATGGCGCGCAAAGGCGACCTGGAGAACGTGAATGAGGCACTCGCCGCCCTCGAACGAGCGGCCGACGAACTGCTGCCCGCACTAAAAGAAAAAGCCGCCGCAGTTGTTGCGTAGGGAGTGGAGCACCCGCTGAATGTATTTACGGTAAGAAAGAGTCCGGATGCGATTGGAGATGATGCCCCCGTTCGGGGGCATTTTTGGTATATTGGGAATGCTGAGATTTCGGGGTGGTGCGTTTCGGTGCAGTCGCGAATCCTCGGGTCTCGATTTGACGAGAACAGGCTAAAGGCGGTACTGGATGAGGAGCTTTAGACGTCATCTGAAAGAGAAGCTAAGAGATGAGCGATTCAGAAGACTGTACGAGGAGGAGCGACAGCTTACTGAACTGTCTCTGAAGATCCACCATATGCGTGCACAACTGGGGCTTTCTCAGTTGGAGGTCGCCAGGAAAGCGAAGGTCACGCAGCAGCAGTTGTCAAAGGTGGAAAATGGGATCAATTGCAATCTGACGACGTTTCTAAAGGTATGCCACGCCCTTGATCTGAAGGTTGAGTTGGAACGATCCGGCGCAAGACAACCGGCGAGTTGAATTCGGGCGAAAGAGCAGCGGTAAAAATAAGACCCACACAGATGGAAATGCGCACTCACGCCCCTGCGGACTATACCTGCCCGTTCTGTCTTGTGGCGCAGGGAGTTGAAAACGAGCACGTTTGGACGAAGCAGGATGACGTTGTGTTTCGGGACGGCGACGTTACGGCTTTTATCTCTGCCGCCTGGTGGCCGAGGAATCCCGGTCACGCGCTTGTGATTCCGAACGAGCACATCGAGAATGTCTACGCCATGCCAACGCATCTGCTGGCGCGAATTCAGGAGGTCGCGAGAGAGATCTCCATCGGGTTCAAGGAGACCTATGGCTGCGACGGCGTCTCATCTCGCCAGCACAACGAGCCCGCCGGCAACCAGGATGTCTGGCATTATCACCTGCACGTCTTCCCGCGGTGGGAAAACGACAAACTGTATTTCGAACGTCGTCACTTTACGAGCCCGGAACAGCGCAGACCCTACGCGGAAAAGCTGCGAGCATGGCTCAGCACCAGGCTGGGATAGTGCGGACCTGGAAAGTGGCACACGCAGCTCCCTTTTGACGTATTTTTCCCTGACAATCTGCAGTAGTTATATGCAATCAGCATTGGAAAGGAATTCCAGGAGGGATTTAAATGAGAAACGAATTCACCGCCGTGATCGAATACGACGACGATTGGATCATCGCTTATTGCGCTGAGATCCCGGGCGCCAACGGGCAAGGTAAGACGAAGAATGAAGCACTTGCGAGCTTAAAGGAAGCAATATCCCTCATCCTCGAAGACCGGCGAGAGGACGGACTTCGTGCTGCGCCTGCAGAAGCGGAACGTGAAATTGTCGTGGTCCAATGAAACGTCAAACAAAGCGGGAAACCTGCGATACCATTCCGACGGAGGCATTGAATGGCGGGCTGGCGCGAATTGGCATTTCCTGGTGCAAAAACCGGATCGGTGCTTGTTATCGATGACGAGCGGGTCAATGTCGTCTCGGACCCCCTCCGGTTGCGCATCCTGGAGACGCTTGGCGCGGGGAAATCCGTGGCGGAGATTTCGTCAATGCTGGGCGTTACCGACACCCGGGTTCTCCGTCACCTGGAACGTCTCGCGGACTCAGATGTCGTTAATCTTGACAAAACCGATAGAGACCCGAGGGCGTGACGTTGCGTGCCCGCGGCCTGCAGGATACGATTTGTCGACCCGATTGATGAGACGGCTGAAACCGACGAGCCCTTGCCTCGCGAGGTCGTTTGCCAATTCAACCAGGCGTTTCGCGAAAGCGCGGACGGCATATTCGGCCCGAGATTTCAAAGTTCGGTCAACCATAACCGCGCTCGTCTCTCGGAAGAACAGGCGGCCGAATTCAACCGCCGTCTCCTGGAGCTGATCGAGGAGTACTTTCCGCCTGGCAAGGGCGATCCATCCGGTATCAAATATGGCTTCTTCGGCGTCCTGACACCGATTGATCTTGCTCCGATTGAGCCGTGAAACAAGGCCAGCGAGGCAGGCAGACAGGAATGTCCGCCCCACCTTCACAACGGCTTCGTCAGGATGACAAAACAGGCGCATGTATTACCGTAACATTTACTTATGACGATTGCAAAACTTGTCATTCTGAGCGCAGCGAAGAATCTCCCGTCTTCTCGGCTTGACGTGAAGCGGAAGCCTTCACCAACCCATATGCGCGGAGGCCTGGTGTCCCTGACGGCAGCCTCAGCGGTTGTATCGGCGCAGATCGTCAGGATGGCTAAGAAACGAGCGATGGGCGACGTCAGAGGGGACGTAGCATAGGTACTTGTACCACGCGGTACCGGGTTATTCGGGGGATCGGGGAATACGATCGGGCAGACGCTATGCGTTGTCACTTTATTCGACACGGGAAGAGAGAACGAAGGATCGGGAATCCGTCACTGACGTCCGAGGGTCGGGAAGAGGCGGAGAGTCTGGCAGGGTGGCTGGTATCGGAAGGCGTCGCGCGGATCTTCTGCAGTCCGCTTGCACGGACGAGAGAGACGGCAGAAATCATCGCCGCCGTTCTGAATCTCGAGTTGACTGAAGATTCACGCCTCCGTGAACGGTTGAACTGGGGAGATATCGAAGGCCAGACCTTCGACGAATTCCTGGCCCAGTAGGAGCGCTGTTCCATGGAACGGGACTACGAACCCGATGTTGGCGATTCGAGCATCGGGGCTGGCAGACGCATAGAGGCTTTTGTTTCCGATTGCCATCGTCGGTCATCAGGAGATACCGTGATCGGGGTAACCCATGGAGGTGTCCTGGCGGACTTCCTTCTCAACGTGTTTTCGGCTGATGAATTGAACCGGATCAGGCCGGGATTCTGCGATGACCCGTATAGCAGTGAAGCAGTACGGGAATGCTCCGTTACGACCATTGCATACGACGGCAGCCAATATCGACTCGACGCCGTTGGGGCCGTCCTTATTTGAGAATTATTTTGGGAACACTCCACAGTTTACATTATTACAAGCCATGGACCTGGCGACCTGAGCCGGTCCCTGAGCTTGCGGTGCACTGAGCCTGCCGAAGGGTCGAAGGGTCGGCAAAGGGTCAAAAAGGCGCCAGAACGCGTCCGGTGCTTTCACGAATCCGGAGAAACCTGTGACTGATAGCCACACGTCCGTCCGTGTCAAAGCCTTCTGCGTCGGGCAGGCAAAGTCCGGAACGGCATCTCTCGTTGGGTTGCTTTCAACCAACTACCTCGCGGCGCACGAACCGGAGCGCCCCGAGTTGCTCGACATGATTCTCCGCGAGGCCCGGGGTGAAGTCTCCGCCTCCGCCTTCCGAGTGTTCCTCCGTGAACGCGATACCCGGCTGAACCTGGAATACGATGTCTCGTGGGTGAACCAGTTCGTCATCGGCCATCTGTTGCACCTCTTCCCTTCCGCCAGGTTCATCGTTCTCGTCCGTGACAGCTATAGTTGGCTTCAATCGGCTGTCGGACACCTGATCAGCCGCGAGATGCCATCGGAAATCCTGGACTTTCTCCCCTGGTGGATCAAGCCGGAACGCTATCCCCACTCACGTCACGACCGCGCGCTTGCGGAGCGAGGGCTCTATTCGATCCCGGCCTTCCTGCACGCCTGGAACGATCATGTCGACAGGTGCACCGGGCCGATTCCGGTAGAACGCCGTCTGGTGATCAGGACCCACGAACTGGCTCGTTCGCACGGGCGATTGGCGGACTTCCTGGAAATCCCTGTGGATTCGCTCGACGTGGACAACGGGCATCAGAACCGCAGCACCTGGCAGGACCGGCTCGAGTCCCTCGTAGACCCGGGGTATATCGAAGAAATGGTCCGGTCGATCTGCGCAGAAAACATGGCCCGGTATTTTCCCGAGGTCGGATGCGCTCAGGATGTTTCCGGGCTATGGGAAGCGGCGCTTCGTGAACCATCGGCTTGATCGAGAGTCGAAGACCATGAAGACGTCGAGGGAGATTGGTGCTTGAATGAGCACGCACGTCCGGGACTACTACGACTCGGCGCCTGAGCGCGAGTGGGAACGACTGGACACGGGGCTTGCACGAATCGAGTTCGCTTCTACCCTCCGGCTAATCAAGAAATACTTTCCCGTGAACGGAGACGTGTGCGATATCGGGAGCGGTCCGGGTCGCTATTCCATCGAGCTCGCCAGACGCGGGTACCGGATGACGTTATGCGACCTGTCCGGAAAACTGCTGGCGCGGGCAGAGCGTGCCTTTGCATCGGAAGGAGTCAATGCAACGGAGTTTATCCATGGAGACGCACGCGACCTGGGCGTTCTTGCCGACGAGTCGTTCGACGCGGCCCTCCTTCTCGGTCCGCTTTATCACTTGATCGAGCGGGATGATCGAGCACAAGCTTTGAGGGAGATGATTCGCATTCTGAAACCGGGGAGCAGGGCAATTGTCGCCTTCCTCAATGCATGGGGTTTGCTCCGAACGGGAGTGGCCGGTTTCCCCCACCTCTACCGCAATCCCGCCTTTCTGCGGAGCTTGCTCGGCGAAACGAATTTTGAAGACCATGAACGCCCGAACTTTACGGAGTGTCACTGGTCCAACCCTGAGATCGCCGGCAACGAACTCCGGGACGCAGGACTGCGAATTGTAAGCTACGCAGGCGCGCAGGGCTTTGTCGGAGGCATGGCGCCACTTTTCGAGTCGCTGAGAGAGAACGAACCCGAAGCATATGAGAATGTCCTGGAATTCGCACCGGAGACGTCGGAGTTGCCTCAGTTCAGAGATATAACCGACCATGTCGTCTTTGTCGTGGAGAAGTAGCTGTCCGCGAGCAAAGAAACATCGACGGGAGAAACGAGCGAACGCCGGGGGAAAGGAATGAAGATGGGCAAACCCGTGTACAAACTCGCCGTGGGCCTTGCGCTCGCTACCCCATTACTCCTCGCCTGGATGATCGGCGCCGTCGGCGTTCTCGGGCGCGAGGGCAACCCCGCCGATCTGATGTTCATCGGCGTATTCGCGGTGGGCATCATCTGCGCCGTCGCCGCGCGCTTTCGGCCGGCCGGAATGGCGCGCGCAGTCTTCGCAACCGCGCTCGCGCAGACGCTGGTCGCTGTAATCGCGCTGATCGCCGGGTTGCACCACGCGCCGTACATGTCCGTACGCGAGATCCTTGGATTCAACGGATTCTTCATCGCGCTATGGATCGCATCGGCGCAGCTGTTCCGGTCCGCCGCGCGGGATCGGTCTCCTGCCGGGGCCGCGCCGGGTGGCTGAGCGAAAACTACATTGAGAAAGCGGGAAGACGGGCGAACCGATGAGCCAGGACGCAGTGAGAACGATCCTGTTCGATCTTGACGAGACGATCGTTCTCGAAAAACCCGTCGCGCTCAGGATCCCCGTTTTTTCGAGCATGCGCTCCGGCTTGCGGATGCCGGCCCCGACCAGACATTGATGGTCGGAGACAATCTCAATAAAGACATCGCCGGAGCGCAAGAGGCCGGAATCAGGGGAATCTGGGTCAATCGGCAAGGCAGAGAACCCGGCGACGGTCAGCCATTCGCGGAGATCGAAAACCTGCTGGCATTGCGCGACTTCCTGTGAGAAACACTCTTCGTGTGACAAGTTGGGCTCATGACGTTATGGGAGGCGAGATGAGAAAACACTTCGGCAGCAATTTCGATGAGTTCCTCGAGGAAGAGGGTCTCCTCAGTGAATCAGAAGCGACGGCAGCAAAACGCGTGATTGCGTTTCAGTTGAGCCAGTTCATGAAGGAACACAAGCTGTCCAAGTCCGAGATGGCGAGGCGTATGCAAACCAGCCGATCGGCGCTGGACCGTTTGCTCGACGCCTCCAATGCTTCGGTAACCCTGCGGACACTGGACCGCGCTGCAAGGGCTCTCGGCCGGCAACTGCGCATCGCGTTGGTATAAAACAGCCGGGCGCTTCCTTCGTGTACGCCGTCGTTATTCCTGGCGGCGTCCTTGCACCAGGTGTTAGAATGCCCGCGAGGCCTTGATTATCTGGAAGCCGCCGAAACAGCGTACGTTTAACCTTCCTGCCGGAGATACTCAAAGAGCCGGCTTGCCATGGGGCCCGGTTATGGTTATTTTAACTGCCGTGCTCGAAAGGGAGCCTCCGGTCCGCGGAAAGGGCTAAGCCCACCCACCTCACCAGATCCTGAAGTTCCGATAGCACCTTCTTTCTGCCCGAAGATGCGGACGCCGGGCGACTCTGCGAGAGGAGGCTGCTATGCCCCGCCGTCAAAGTCTTCCCGTCAATCCCAACATCGAGAACCTCAGGAAGCGGGCAAAATCGCTTCTGGCCGCCTATCGATCGGGCGATCCCGAGGCCGTTTCCGCCTTTGAGAGTCTGCATCCACGGGACGTCTCCCCCGAAAGCGCCAGGCTGGCCGACGCACAACTCGTGCTCGCGCGTATGTATCGATATGCAAGCTGGCCCAGATTGCTGCTTGCGGCCAGACTGTGTGCAGCCGTGTCTCGCGAAGACCTGGAAACCGTTCGTGAGCTGGTCAGGAAGCACCCCGAACTCCTGACAGAAGAAGCTCGCGGGCGGGGTTCACACTGGGGCGCCGCGATGGGGTTTGCCGCTGAACTGGGCAAGACCGGAATTGTGGAGATGCTGGCCGATCTGGGCAGTCCCGAGATCCAACACGCTTTCGGGCGAGCCATCCTTCAGGGAAATGCCGAAACCGCTCATGCGCTGGTTAAGAAAGGCGCACGAGTAGAACGCGGCGTCGCGATGGGCGCCTGTGAAACCCTGAACAGCAAGGGACTGCAGATGGTTCTGGATCTGGGCGGGGAACTTTGCGACGCAGATGGGGACTTCACCGCGCCGGCCGCGATGGTCCTGGAGACATACAGCCGCAACCCGGTCGGAAAACACGAGTGTTTGAAAATCCTTGCCGAAAGTGGCGTGGAATTCCCGGAAACCCCCGCTCTGGCTTTCCATTTTGGGCGGATCGACTTGCTGGAGCGTCATCTTGACAGGGACCCCGAACTTATTTCCCGCAGGTTTGGGTATGACGACATCTATCCTCCTGACTTCCGTGTCGGCGACGACACCGGTCTCCACGGTACACCGCTGGACGGGACTACGCTCCTGCACATGGCGATCGAATTTGACGAGGATGAGGTCTTCGATTGGGCAATCGAACACGGCGCGGACCCGAACGCGGCGGCCGACGTCGATGCCGACGGCTTTGGGGGGCACACCCCGCTGTTCAACTGTGTCGTCAAGAAAGGCCGGAAGGAAGACAGAGTAACTATCGAGCTCCTCGACAGAGGAGCGGATCCGTCCCATCGGGCGTCCATCCGAAAGGGCCTGAAGTTTACCGCTGATGAAGCTGTACGAAAATATCGAGATGTGACGCCGATCGAATACGCCGCTCGATTTCACGACCGGAGCTACGTGAATCAGGCAGCCGTAGAGGCGATTGAAGCCCGGACATACTCCAGATGACTGTTCACGATAAGTGATGGCCTTTTGACAGGAATTGACTCTGATTCGTCATTCTTCTATGACGTTGAATCGAATATACGCAAGTTGATAAAGGCGAGTTAACATCGGATTTCCAGGAAACTTCAGGTCACTGGACGTGAACGAAAAGAGTGCTTTTGGACGACCTTTTCGGCCCGGTGTGGAAATAACTGCAGGGTCGCCGCGTTACGACACACGCCGCTTTGCACGGATGCTTTTTGTGCCCTTTGTGCTTTTTGTGGCCAATTTTTCGGTTTTCTTTTTTCGAATTGAGGTTGATCCCTGAAATGAAGTTTGCGGTCGAGGAAGCCGGAGATATCGTGGAATCGGTGGCCGCCGTCATCCATTCCCATACGAAGGGATGGTTCGCCGGACTGATTGTTTTCGGTTCCGCCGTCAAGGGAGGCTTCATCGCGGGATGCAGCGATATCGACTTTCAACTCTTTCTGGACGCCGCCGCTTTCGATGCAGATGGATGCCTTCCGCTTACACTTGGTCTGGGGATCCACCGTGATCTAGCAATGATCGACCCCCGTCCGTTCCGATATATCCAGTGCACCCCGACTCCAGTCCAGCAGGCGGCGGATGACAATCACGGCCCGGTCCCCGGAACGTATCGGGTTGTCCGCGGCCGCCTGCCGGTGGCAGAAGCGAGCGCCGAACAGCTTGTCGCGTCCGCCAGCCAAGCGTTGGCCGCCCTGGAACCGTCGCCTGACTTCCTGCGCAAGGGTCTTCTCGATCACGGGGACGGACGGCTCGAGAGGGACGTGAGACTGCTGTGCACGAAAGTATGGCCGGTCCTCTTTCAAGTGCTGACGATTCATTCGAACGATCCGATATCGGCCTGGCAACTTCCGAAGGACCGGGCTTGCGATGCGCTTCCTGAGGACCTCGGACTCAGACGACAAATGCGTGAATTCTATGCGTCCGTCCTGATGCATTACCGTGAAGAGCGACCCGGGCCGGACACCGCCCTGGACCTGATCGAAAAAGGGGTTGCGTGCCTGACCTCGGCGAAGCGATGGTGGGAGCAAAAAAAGCCACGTGAAGACGAATCTGGCAATCTCTGACCCATCGGGTGGATGGATCCCGCTGATCCAGCATCGCAACAGGTTTCCGCCCGAGGCACCCGCGACCGGAATTGTACATGCTTTGCTTCTACGGGTTCGTACGGAACTGAGGTGACACATTGTAGTTAAATACCCAAAGCGTTACCGCAAGAAGTTCGATGCAATCCGGTATCTTGGACGCAATTTGAACGAGGTAGAGTACTGGATTGCGAAGCGGGAGCCGGCGTTTTTCGTGGGGGAATTCAAAGGGGTTCTGATTCCCGGAACCAACAAATCATATCACCGCGTAACTCTGAGTTGTGAAATCCCGGAAGGAAGTTGGCTTGTTGCAGACGGCCACAAAGCCGAAGTGTTGGATGATGATAAACTTCATGAAGAGTACGAGGTATCATGATGGCACAGATTGTCGATGACGTTTTTGTGTTCGGGCCTCCCACGCCCGAGGCTGTAGAGCAGATCATCCGCTGCCGTACGAAGGGTTCTGTCGCTGCCCTTATGGCAGATCATCACGTGGGATACTCGATGCCCATCGGTGGCGTTGTAGCGTATCCTGACAAGGTTTCTCCATCGGGTGTTGGTTTCGACATAGGTTGCGGCAACACGGCCGTACGCCTCGATTCTCCGCTTGGCCACGTGAAGGCGAACATTGCCGCGATCATGGATACGATATTTGACGAAATCTCGTTCGGGATAGGTATGAAGAACAAAGAGACGGTCGACGATCCGATCTTCGAGCATGGCGGCCACCCGGCGTGGGACATCGAGCCGGCGAAGACCCTGAAGCGACTGGCGGAGGGCCAGCTTGGCACAGTGGGTTCCGGCAATCATTACGTGGACGTTTTTGAAGACGAGGAAGGTCGCGTGTGGGTAGGCGTTCACTTCGGTTCGCGGGGCTTCGGCCACAAGATCGCCACGCATTACATCAAGGCGGCAGGCGGTGAGGACGGTATGCACGTGGCTCCCGCGTTGTTGGATGTTGACTCGGACCTGGGCCGGGAGTACAGGGCGTGCATGGAACTGGCCGGTCTTCTGGCGGAGAAGGGTCGCAAGTGGGTCTGTGGCAAGGCGGCCCACATTATCGGCGGCGTGGTGGAAGATGTTGTTAATAATCACCACAACTTTTCGTGGGAAGAGGAACACAACGGCCAGACGTATCACGTCGTCCGTAAGGGTTCCACGCCTTCCTTCCCCGGTCAGTGGTCTTTCGTTGGAGGTTCGATGGGAGACAAGAGCTACATCATTCGCGGCAAGGATACTGACGAGAACAAGCAGGCGTTGTATTCGACGATCCACGGGGCGGGGCGTGTGATGAGCCGTACGCGGGCGGCGGGCAAGTGGAGGCGTAGGCGCGGGCGCCGTATTTTGAAAAAGCCAGGTGAGATTTCGATGGATATGATGCACGAGTGGATACGTCCTATGGGCGTTCAGTTGAGGGGTGGCGGAACGGACGAAAGCCCGCACTGCTATCGCCGCATTGACGATGTGATCGAGAACCACGAGGGTTGTATTGACGTGATGCACACGTTGACGCCGTTGGGAGTGGCTATGGCCGGTGCTGACGTGTTCGATCCGTACAAGGACTGATACGGATCAATATCCGAAAATGAGTCACTCCGTTCGAAATCATCTTCGACTTGAGATCGATGCCTACGACGAGACGATCCGGAGGTTCATCCCGGGATACGAAGAGGGATTGAACCGGATCGCCCGTGAGGTCGCTGCCATCCGCCCCGCCCTGGTGCTGGACCTGGGCGCGGGTACGGGCGCGCTGGCCGAGGTGCTGCTCGAACACGACGTCGTGGAAACCGTTGAAGCCATCGACGTCGATCCGGAGATGCTGGAACGGGCGCGCGCCCGGCTCAAACGGTTCGGGTCCCGTGCGCGTTTCCGCGAATGTTCGTTCGACGCGCCGCTGCCCCCATGCGATGCCGTGGCCGCTTCCCTGGCCCTGCATCACATTCCCCTGATGGATCGCAAGCGCGCCCTGTACGAGCACATCTACCGGGTGCTCCGCCGCGGTGGTCTTTTCGTGAACGGGGACGTGACGATGAGCGCCGACCAGGGGGAACGCGAGCAGACCTACCGCATCTGGGCGGCCCACCTGGTTTCCCGCGGCATTGACGAACAGCGCGCCCACAAGCACTTCGATGAGTGGTCCTCCGAAGACACCTACTTCCCGGTCGAAGAAGAGCTCGCCGCGATGCGTGAGACAGGATTCGTTGCCGAATGCACGTGGCAGGATCCGCCCATTACGCTCCTGGTGGGACGCAGGCAATAGGGATTTGGGGTCTTACAGAAAGACCTCTCCGCAAAACGCGTTGATGTTTTTTCAAGGTGCAAGTGAACAAAAAGGTGTTGCAATCCCCCCACCGCATCAGCCGTCGCCGGCCCTTCGACCCTTCGACAATCCTTACAGCAGGCTCAGGACAACGGTTCAGGGCAGGCTATGGGTCTCCTGCCAGCGGCTTCATGACGTCCAATGAACTAAATTACGCGTGGTCATTGAGCTTGTCGAAATGCCCGCTATTCAATAGCCCTTCGACGAGCCAGCGGATCGGCTCGGCTTCTGCGACTCCCCCTCAAGGCGGGAGTCATTCGAGCGTCAAACGGGCTCCCGAGCTTATGTGCGAGCATCTTCAGCATTACCTGCACGCTGCCGATCGGGCCCTGGAAAACTACGATACAGGGGAAGTCCGCATCGACGCGCGCAAACCAATGGGCCATATAGGCTTTTCCGGCTACCGAATGGTCAAGTTCCGTGCGGACGGCGCATCCGGGAGTTGGCTCGTCACCGTGTATTATGCCAGGGGAGACGGTGACATCCATGATTATCGAACAGCAATCCGGTCCCACCTTCTCTGGCTCGAAGCCCTGGACCGCGACACCGATCTGGTCATACAGAAACCCGTCCGCAATCTGTCAGGCGATCTCATCACAGACGTCCCGTCCGATGGCAATCAGTCCCTTCTTGTGACCCTTCTTCGCTGGATTGACGGCGAGTTGGTCTGGGACAACTACGGAGAAGAGGTGTTCGTTGACCTGCCATCGGAAACACTTTACAACGTCGGAACGGTCCTCGGCAAAATCCACCGGCACGGCAGTCAGTGGACCCTTCCCGAAGGCTTCTTTCGTCCCGGGAGCGAACATGAAGACCTGCAACTCGACCTGAACCGCTTACGTCCGGCCGCAGAGGACGGACGGATCGCCACCGATGATTTCGCGGTTCTGGAACTGACTGTGCGCCAGATTATCGAGCACATCGCGAAAATGAACGGATCACCGAAATCCCGGGGACTGCTTCACGGAGATTTCTCATGCGGCAATTGCATCGTACATCTGGGCGAGATCCGTCCGATTGATTTCGACTGGTGTCGGTTCGGGCATTTACTGGCAGACGTTGGATGGTGCTTCGTCGTAAATCCGATGAGTCCGGCGCGATGCCAGGCTTTTCTGGACGGGTACGAACGGCAGCACAATCTTCCAGATAACCATCTGCGAATAATCGAAAGTTTCCATATCGAGTCCTGCATTCGACTCCTATCCTGGCGTACGGAGAATCCTGGAGAAGATTTCTCGAAAATACCCCGTTTCGTGGAAGCCGCCTGCCGGAAATATCTCGAAGGCGAACCGTTCGTCCTCGAATGGATGGAGGACCTCTGAAAAAGAAAACACTGCCGGGCCCATTTGTACGAAGTCCGTCCGCCTGCCACCGAGCCAATATCAACCCGGAGGGAAGTCTATGACAATGTCCGCATATTTCATTCTGACTTATTTCCTGCTATCCATCGTGTCACCGGAAGCCGCGGATGAACAGCCGGGATCGGAGGAAGATTACGGCCGCTCCCGGATTGGCGGCATGACGGGCAGGATCCATTGGGAGTCGATGCTGACGGGAGACGGACTGGAGGGCTGGAGGCCAGGAGACGAAAAGGTGTGGTCCCGGGAAGGTGACACGATAATCGCGAGAGCGGGTGGACAGGATGCAGCCACCAGACTCGTCCAGGGAGACAGTTCCTGGTCACACTATGAGTTCAAGGTCCAGGTTACGCCGGTAAGGGGCGCCAACGTGCAGATCCGCTTCGGCATAACCGACGAGAGCCGGGAGTATATGGTCGATTATCTCGGCGGCTGGAAGGCGCTGGCGATCAGCGCCTACGAGCGCGGTAAACGCGGCGTCACCAAGCTCGACGTTGTCAACCTGGCGCTCGAGCAAGGACGGGAATACGATCTTGTTGTGGCAGTTCGAGGACATTCCGTTACCACCTATGTAAATGGTGAACTCGTCAACCGGTTGACGCTCGAAACGAATCCGAACGGAGCGGTTGCGCTGGGCACCTGGGGGCACCGTACGGTTGCTCGATTCAGAGATCCAAAAATCCGGCATTATAACTGACGCGATCCGACCTGGATACGGGAGCCGGAATCTCATGTACGGCCGACGCGATTCACGCGGTTTACTGCTGCTGGTCTTTATCCTGCACATCCTGTCCATCCGTGTACGCTGTGTTTTATGCTTTTCGGTCGAATTCACGCCAGGGGGATCCAGATGCGGAATACGAACGCCGCCGAACGCCATCCTTCATTTGTCGAGATAACCGGAGACCCGAGCCTGCCGGACGTGCTCCTGATCGGAGACTCGATCTCGATGGGGTATACGATTCCAACCCGGGAACGCCTTGCAGGCAGAGCGAACGTCCACCGCCCGGCTGACAATTGCGGACCGACGAGCCGGGGGCAGGCGCAAATGGACGAATGGCTGGGCAACCGGAAATGGGACGTCATCCATTTCAACTGGGGTCTGCACGACCTGAAATATGTGGATGCCGAGGGCAGACTCGACGACCCGAACGGCGGTGGTCCGTTGACGTCCATCGAACAGTACAGGGAAAACCTGGGTACGCTGGTGGAGAGGCTGAAGGCGACGCGTGCAAAGTTGATCTGGGCGACAACGACGCCCGTTCCGGCGGGCGCAAACGGCCGAAAGCAGGGAGACGCAGCGGTGTACAACGCCGCCGCCATGGAGATTGTCAACCAGTCTGGCATTACGGTCAACGATCTCTATGCCTTCGCTCTGCCGCGACTGAAGGATATTCAGCTGCCGCAAAACGTGCACTTCACACAAGAGGGTTCCGAGCGTCTGGCAGATCAGGTCGCCAGCGCGATATTGAAACGCCTCGGAGAGTGACGCCGGGCCGGCATTGACATTTCCGCCATCCGCAAACGCAGCGGCGGATAACGCGAGCGCCGATACAGTGGAGTTGACGCAAGAATTCAACACACGCAGAAGTCAACAGGACCGCGCCAGATATGCCGACTTCATTTCCAATTCTTGAGTTCGACGAGGAACGGGAAGCCGTCATCGAGCCGTCGAAAGCAATCAAACATCGAGACGTTCCCGAGCGCTGCGTCGTCTGCTACTTTCCAAAGACAATCGAACAGGCGAAACAACGACTTGATCTCCGGCCATTGCGCCCGGTCAAGTGTGTCATGGGCGAGATTCCCGTCTATTCAGGCACACATGACGAGCAGAGTCTGGCGATTCTTGCCGGTGCGGTCGGCGCCCCGCTCGCCGCGGGTTGTCTCGAGGAAATCATTGCTCGCGGCGGCCGAAAATTTATCGTGTGCGGAAGCGCCGGAGTCCTCGATCAGTCGATAGCGAGCGGACATATCGTTGTCCCGACGTCCGCCTTGCGGGACGAAGGTACATCCTACCACTACCTGCCGCCGGCCCGTGAAGTCAAACCGACGCCGAAAGCCCTCGACGCGATCAGGGTGTCCCTCGATGAACACGGATGCTGCTACGTGGAAGGCAAGACGTGGACAACGGACGCATTCTATCGGGAGACCCGGTCAAAGGTCGCGAAACGACGCAGCGAAGGGTGTGTCACAGTTGAAATGGAGGCGGCAGCGTTCTTTGCGGTCGCCCGTTTCCGCGGCGTACAGTTGGCGCAGGTATTGTACGGATCGGACGACGTCAGCAGCACGGAGTGGGATCCCAGAGAAATGGGTAGAGAGAACTCTGCCAGAGAGGCGCTTTTGCGGTTGGCAATAGATGCCTGTATCAGGCTTTGATGGTCTGAACACCGCACAGGCCTGCATGATTGCTGACAGGACGATATGTTCAAGAACCATTTCATCCTTGCAATTCGAAACCTGGGAAGAAACACGAAATATACTCTTATCATCATTATTGGGTTAGCCCTTGGCATGGCCCCTGCGCTGATGATCGCACTCTATGTGCAATCTGAATTGAGCTTTGATGGGTTTCGACCGCAATCGGACCGAGTCTACAGAATTCTGAGAGAAACGCGGTGGCCGAGTGGACGCATTCAATGGTCAGCAGGTCAGAAAGGCGCCCTGGCCTCGGCGCTGCGCGAAGATTTCGAAGAAGTGGAAGATGCAACGCGATTCTGGGCTGTCGCCAGTTGGGTGAGTTCCGGAGACACCGGATTCAGACAGAGGTTTTGTCTCGCGGATGAGAACATCCTGGAATTTTTCGGCATCGAAGTCGTGTCCGGTGACCCTGAATCCGTTCTTTCAGAACCGTCATCCGTTGTGCTCACTCAGGAAATGGCGCAGAAATACTTCGGGCGTGAGAACCCGATTGGGAAGACCATTACGACAGAACGCCTGTACTTTGGGAGGGTGGACCTGAAAATCACGGGCGTTCTGGCGGACATGCCCTCCAATTCTCATTTCAGATTTGACTTCATTACGGCGACTCCGACAGATTACATTCGCAGGGAGCAACTCTGGGACGTCTGGAAGAAATCCGGAATCACGACCCCCGCACACACGTATGTGCGGCTTGCGGAAGGATTCTCCGCATCGGAAATTGAGCGTAAACTGCCCGATGCACTCGCCAGATATCTGGGTGATGACAGGGGCGAACATAAGGGCACAAGGAATCTCTATCATCTTCAACCGCTGACACGGATTCACCTCTATTCAGGTGTTGATTTTGGATACCATCAAGGCGGAAGGGGCGATATACAGGGTCTGTATCTATTGATTGCGATCGGGGCCTTTGTTCTGGTCATCGCATGTATCAACTTTATGAATCTCGCAACGGCACGCGCCACAAATCGCATTCGAGAAATCGGGATGCGAAAGGTAGTAGGGGCGAAGCGGCATCAACTGATTTTACAATTCCTGGGCGAGTCTGTTTTTCTGTCGGGCATTGCCATATTGCTCGCGTTGTTCATTGCTGCGCTGTCATTGCCCTACTTTACGATGTTCGTTGGCGGCGGTTTGTCTCTGAATCTGATCAGGAATTCGACGGTGCCAGCCTGGCTGATTGGAATTGCCCTCTTTGCAGGATTACTGTCGGGCAGCTATCCTGCTTTTTTTATGTCGGGCTTTCATCCGGCGGCCGCTTTACGAGGAGTTTCGAAGACCGGTTTGGGTGCCGTCTGGTGCAGACGATCACTCGTTGTTTCACAGTTCTCGATCGCCACGCTGTTAATAATCTGTACGATCGTCGCGTATCGACAATTGGAATTCATTGACAATAAAGACCTGGGATTCGATGATGATCATGTGTTGGTCATGCCTATTTTCGATAATACTCAGCTGATGATCGCGGAAAAGAGCGCCCTGTCGAAAAAATACGATATCGTAAAGCGGGAATTTCTTAAACATCCCAATGTCTTAATGGCGACAGCCTCGCGCGGAATCCCCGGCAGGCTTCGAAGCGGAAGTTATGCGCCGACTCTGAAGACAGAAAACGACAGAGAGATTGAAGTTCGGATGTTTGATGTGGACGTGGATTTCATAGGATTTTTCGATTTAAGGCTTGTCGCGGGCAGGTCGTTTTCGGATAAAGACGCAAAGAGCTGGCGTGGAAACTCAGAGATCAGCTATATCATCACGGAAACGACAGCCAGGCGCCTGGGATGGGAAGATCCGGTAGGCAAGTCGTTGAGTGGACAGGGACATTTGTCGCAAGGACGGGTCATCGGTGTGATCGAAGACTTTCATCTGGATTTGCGGCGCCGGATTGAGCCCGTTGTCTTATCGGTATCCCCTGTCAGATTGAGGTTTCTGTCATTGAAGGTTCGAACGGAAGAGCTATCCGAAACTTTGGGTTTTATCAAGGCAACCTGGAAGCGGTTTGTGCCGGAACGACCTTTCAATTATCACTTCCTCAATGAACGGATCGATTCACTGTATCGAAGGGAAATTCGGCATGGACAGATGTTCGCAACCGGAGCATTTCTCGCGATCTTCGTCGCATGTCTGGGGCTGATGGGCCTTGCCTCGTTTACTGCCGAGCAACGGACAAGAGAAATCGGTATCAGAAAGGTTTCGGGAGCATCTGTTGCGTCTATCGTCGTGTTGCTCGGCAGGGCATCTCTAAAATGGGTGGTCGTTGCCAACGCGATCGCCTGGCCGCTTGCATATTATCTTGCATCGAATTGGCTGCAGCGATTCGCCTATCGCGTCGATCTCAATCCGGAGCCCTTTGTATGGGGTGGCTGCGCTGTGTTGCTCATAGCAACCGCAACGGTAGGTTATCACGCGATGAAGCCAGCCTCTGCGAATCCGGTCGCTTCTTTGAAATGCGAATAAAGCGGACGCCACGTCAGGCTTTCCGGACTCAGCGTAAATCTCGGCAAGGTGGGCCCAATCGATAGACGCCGACGGCCTGGAGGTCTTCTCTCGAGGCGGGAGGGAATCCGAATACTTGACACCATTTGAGGATCTCACGTACAGGGGCCAGCTTCGCCGCCTTCGTCGCCTCGCGTTCGAGGCGCTGGCGTCCTACGACCTGGGTGATTTTACGCTTCGGCCAATACAACACCGGCACAACGCCACGTTCCTGGTTCGGGCCGGGGGCTGCCGATACGTCCTGCGCGTCAACCGGCCGGGGCACAGGGATCTGGCGCTCTTCCGGTCGGAGCTGATGTGGCTGGATGCGATTGCCCGGGAGACGGACCTCGTTGTGCCCGCGCCGGTTGCGGATCGGGAAGGGAGTCTGCTGACGGTCGCCTCGGCGCCGGGGATCCCGAAACCGAGAGTCTGCGCGCTGTTTCGCTGGGTGAAGGGACGCTTTGTCAGCCAGCACGTCCTGACCGGGCGACATCTTGAAAGGGTCGGCCGCCTCGTGGGCAGATTGCACTGTCACGCAGAGGGTTTCGTCCCCCCGCCCGGCTTCACGCGCATCCGCTGGGACGCCGGGGGTCTGCTCGGCGGTGTCTACTGTGGAACGATCGCCCATGCGAAAGCAATACTCGATCCCGCAAGAAAGGCCATCGTTGACCGGGCAGAATCGATCACGCGCCGCGCAATGGAGCGGTTGGGAGAGGGCCCGTCCGTCTTCGGTCTGATACACGGCGATCTGCACCAGATGAACTACGTATTCCTGAAGGGCGAAGCGCGTGCTTTGGACTTTGACGACTGCGGATGGGGTTACTACCTCGGCGATATGGGTGCTACCCTCGGCCCCCTGGTCAGCCGGAAGGATTTCGCCTCGCTGCGCGCCGCGTTTCTTCACGGATACAGAGGCGTACGCCCCCTCGATGCCGGCCACGAGCCAACGCTGACCTCCTTTCTGATCGCAGACCGACTGAAGATCGCCGTCTGGATGGCCGGCCGCCGGGACAACCCGGGCCTGCGCGACGGCATCGCGGGATTCGTAAGCGATCGGGTCGACCAGATGAGAAATATGATGCAATGGAGATCCGATGGCATCGATCACATATAGCGACAACCGGAATGTCCCACTTGATGCGCTACTGAGCCTCTATGCCGCCAACGAATGGTCTTCCGCAGACAAGCCGGCGGAATTGCGCGACGCGTTGATGAACTCGCATTCCCTGCTCACGGCCTGGGACGACGGCCGGCTGGTCGGGCTGGGAAACGCCATCTCGGACGGTCATCTTGTCGTGTATTATCCGCACCTGCTGGTGGATCCCGAATACCAGCGGAAGGGTATCGGAACGGAGTTGATGAAAAGGCTGATGGCGAACTATGAAGGCTTCCACCAGCACGTGCTGATAGCGGATGGACGAGCGATCGATTTCTACACGAAATGCGGGTTCACGAGGGCCGGGAGGACGGAGCCCATGTGGATCTACTCCGGAAAGGATCATTAGGCAATGAGCGAAAGCGATTCAGGCGGCAGGCGGGTGTCCCCGGCCTTCCGCTCGATGCTTCGACGGGAGCTGAACGATTGGGTGGACGACGGGGTTGTCGATACGGATCAGTCCGCCGCGATATCCAAACGCTACGGCCTGGACGACGTTGCCGGGAGATCGGGCGGCCTGCTCGTGCAGGCGCTCTATCTGATTGGCGCGGTATTGATCGGCGGCGGCGCCGTCAGCTTCGTGGCTTCAAGGTGGGACGAGATCCCTGTGCCAGGGAGAATGGCGCTTCTTGTCGGAACCCTGCTCGCCTGCGAGATTGCGGGCTTCTACCTGTGGAAGTTGTCGGGAAGTCGCAAGAGACTCGGAGAGGCGCTGATCGTGCTGGGTACCCTGGTCTTCGGTGCGAACGTTTTCCTGATCGCGCAGATGTTTCACCTGACCGGAGAACCGTACGGCGCCTTCGGGATCTGGGCGCTCGGTTCCGCGGTCATCGCTTTCGCGACGATGAGCGGGCCCTGCATGTTGGTGACGTGTGTGGCGAGCTTTGCCTGGTTCTGCGGGTACACGGCGAACCATCCGCACATGTTTTGCTGGTATCCCTTCGCGGTCGTCGCCGTCTGCGGACCGTTTCTGATGCGTCGCAGCGCCGCGGCCTTCGGCGGCGTTATCCTGGCGGCGGGCGCGGCGCTTGCCGTGTGCGCGGCGCTCGACAGCGGCGAGCAATGGCCGCCGCTCCTCGCCGTAGCCGCGACCGCGACGTTCCTGTATGGACTGGGCCTCCGGCTGGACAGGGTCCAATCCGCGCGCATGACGGGGACCATTGCCAGGACGGTTGGGATGACGGTGATTCTGCTGCTCGCCTATATGATGTCGTTCGAGGAGGTCGCACGTGAATTCTCGAAACACGGCTGGCGTTCGGAAGGATGGATGTGGACTGTACCTCTCGGGCTTGTCGGCCTGGCGGCGGTCGCCGTCTGGACCTCCGTGATCAGGACGCCGCCCGAAAGGACTCCCTTGAGGCACCGCTCGATCGCGACGCTGGCGGCCGGCGTCGTCCTCGTCGCCGGAACGCTGGCGATGCATCCAACCGGGTTGCCGGTGGCCGCCAAGATCGCCGCCGGCGCCATCGCGGTGAGCCTGCTCTATTCGGCGGTCCGGGTCCAGCGCAGGACGTCCTACTGGGCGGGGCTGTTGATTCTGGCGTGGGTGATCGTCCACACCTTCATAGAGTGGGATACGAATCTGTTCCTGAAATCGTTCGTATTCATCGCCTGTGGCATCGGCGTGATCCTGGGTGGCATTCGATTTGAGAGGCATCTCAAACAGGGAGAGGCGCACAATGGTTAAGAGGTCCGCCTGGTTCGGCGTCGCGCTACTCGCGCAGATCGGCATCCTGGCCGCGCTGCCCCTGAATCGAGGGGAATCGGGAAGGGAAATCCGGCTCCCGGCGAAGGCCACGAATCTGCAGCACGTGATGCGCGGCGCCGGCATCCGCATCGAGTATGAATTTGCACGGGCCGAAGCGCATCGCAAACGCGGGGAGACGGTCTACGTCACGTTGCGGTTGCAGGTGGATTCCACCTGGTCCGTCGAAAGTACGGAATTGGAGATGCCGTCAGCGGTTCCGGCGGGAGACGTCGTGATCCGCGGCAAGACCGCGTATCGATGGGTACCCGTTCACGTTCCCCTGCGCCGGGACAGCTCCGGAGAATGGATCGCGGATTCGGTGGTGACAGGGAAGGAGGACGAGCCCCTCGGATACGGGGAGACGGATCGGACCGTCGCAAGGGGATCGTTCAGGGAGAAATACGTGAACTTCGGGATCGGAACCTATCATGTGCCGGAGAGATTGCGCAGGCAGATCGTCGAAGACATCAGGAAACACCCTGACGAATTCGCAGCGCTCGTCCGGGTAGACCCGAATGGACGCGCGTCGCTCCTGGGATTTCGGATCCGGGATCGGGAGTTCAGATTCTAGCCTCCCTCCCCTATTCGCACTCCCCGTAGCTGTAGACGTGGGAGCCGCTTCCGAAGTAGATGCGTCCGTTCAGCCAGTCCCCGCCGAAGCCGACGGGCACGGGAGACTCTGCCACCAGGGTGAGGCTGTGGTCGGATGGATCTACGCGGACGATGCCCTTGATAAAAAGCAAGTAGACCCTGCCCGACGGCGTGGTCGCGAAGACGCGAGGGCCCTGCTGTCTGGCCGTCAATCCGTAACTGCCCGCGGTGATTTCGCTGCGCAGGACCTTTCTGGAGTCGGGATCGAACACAAAAAAGCGTTCCCGGTCTGCAATCCCGTAGACGACGCCGTTCGACCCCGGGCAGAGATCCGTGTACGATTGCACACCGGGGAAGACCGCCTCGCGCCACAGGATCCGCTTCGTATCTACATCCATCACGTAGAGTTCGGCTTCTTCCGCCTTCCGCTCGCCTCCGGTCCCGGGATCGGTCGTGGAACCGCCCAGTAGATCGCCGTCCGGAAGGGCGATCAGGCTCATCGTGCTGTGATCGGGGAGAATCTCTGTGTGGTCCAGCAGATTGCCCGATCCGGTCTTCCGGTCCCAGAACAGCATCCCGCCGCCCGTGTGCCCGTAGTTGGGGGTGCCGGCCAGAATGACGGTCTTTCCGTCCGGATGGGCGAGCAGCGTATGCGGGCGGTTGATGGCGGGTTTGCAATCGGTCAGGAACCGGGGATTGGATCCGGGGTTGTCCCTTTCGGTAGGCGCCCAGGGCGCGGCGGGGTCCCATTCCAGCAGGAGTCCGCCGGTGTATGCGCCCGCGAAGAACCGGTCCAGCTGCCTCGCGACGGTGTTCCACTGGCCGAGGTTAGGGCGGTTGACCCACGTGTCGGCCGCGGGATCGAAGCTGAAGAAGCGCGCCGGAAACGTTGTGCCCCCGCTGACGGTCCCATCGGGCGCCGCGGCAAGCCCCATTACGTGGGCGCCTTCGGTCGTGTATTCGAAGCCGACTTCCCGGATTTCACCGGAATCGGGGTCTTCCACCGATAGCGTGCGTGTTTCCAGATTGCACGACCCGATGCGTTTGCCATCCGGGAAATCCCGGTGGAAGAGTCCCTGGCTGCCCGTGACGATCGGTTTCTCGTTCTGATCTTCGAGCGCCCCGACGGGACTTCGCGCGCCCCGGTAGAGTTCAAACCAGTTGTTGGAGCCGTCCCCGGCATGTCCGTAGACCTTGCCGTTGACGTCGCGGTAGACGTGGCCGCTGCCCTGGACGCGTTCGTCTTCGGACAGGATGGGCTCCGCGGCGCCGGAATCCGGATTCAGGCTGATGATCTGACTGGCGGTACTGCCGATGCCGAAGTACACCCAGCCGGCGACGTCAGCGGCGACCGAACGCGGGTATTGCCGCCAGTTCTGCTTGTAGACGTGACCGTAGTCCCTGAACGCACGGTTCCGGGGATCGTAAGACAGAACGCCGCTGTCCGGATGGGTGGCCGCCCAGATGCGGCCATCGTCGTCTTCGGTCATCGCCATGGCCATCTGCGGTACGGTCTCATGCCAGAACGTAAACGCCCGCTCGACGGGATCGAAGGCCAGGAAACGGCTGTGGAAATGGCTGCAGAAGAGGTTGCCGCTGGAGAGTATTGACGAAAAAGGACAGGCGTTGAAGTCATCGCCCGGCGGAAACGGGAGGGCGAACTGTTCGCTGGCGCCGGTCTCCGCGTCGATCAGCAGCAGGGCATAGCAGCCGCGATGGTCGTACAGCCACAACAGGACCACGTTGCGGCCCTGCCCGTCCACCGTGGCGACGAGCCCCCGGCTGTTGGCGATGTCCGTCGCGACCCCGTGGTGGCGGAATCCGTTGCCCAGGTCTTGTGATGTGTTCATTGGCGAAATTTCCTCGTTGGCAGATTTTCAGATGCGGAGAGAGGGGAGTGATTGAACTGCGATACGTTCTCGCGCTTACAAATCCTCCAACTGTCCTTCCATTTCCCTGCGAAGGCGGAAAACGTCGCTGTCTTCGTCCAGGTCCACGTCGGCTCGAAGGATCGGCCGGCCGGCCACGATTCCGCGTTTCAGTTTGAGTTTGTGCGCCAGTCCGATGGGAAGGACGCCTTCCCTCATAGCACTCGCTGCCGGCATGAGTTTGCCATAAACGCGGTACCCGCCTTCGCCGTCCAGGACTTCTCCCTCCTCGAGATCCCGCTTGGCGGTAGCGGCGACGTCCGCGACAAAGGCGCGGGGACAGCCGGTGGCCTCACCGTGCAGCCCCGCGCGCATCACGCTGGTCGCGAGTTCCATGCCCACCAGGTGATAGGGGCGGTAGATGGCGGTGTATCGACCGGAGTCGTCCGTGGGCAGCCCGTATTCGGTGAAGCAGCGCCGGATGTATTCTCCCGACCCCTCGATCGTGACGTAGACACCCCATCGAAGGTGGTTATCGACGGGTGTGCCGTCGGGCTGCACGCAGGAGATGACCTCCACGGTTCCCTTGTGGGAAAGACAACCGCCAGCGCTGCGGGGCCGGCATAGGTCCGGCAGCCGGTCGATGCCGCATGGCGGAAAGTTCAATCCCTCCGGCTGCGGTTCCAGCCCCGTGGCATTCGCGACGGCGGCCATCTCGACGGCCGATTTCGTACCGTCCAGGAACGAATTGAACATCCTCGGATTCATCCCGGCTCGCGCAGCGGTTTCCGCGTCGATTCCGTAGTGGTCCCAGACCGTATCGGGGGTCGATTCGTGGTACACGGGCCGTTGTTTCGTACCCTTGCCGGCGCAGACGACGTCAAATCCGTTGGTCCTCGCCCAGTCGACGAGTTCGCAGATCAGGGCGGGCTGGTCTCCGTAGGCGAGCGAGTAGACGAGACCGGCCGACGCCGCACGTTGCGCCAATACGGGACCCGCGAGAACGTCGGCTTCGACGTTCACCATGACCAGGTGGCGACCTTCGTGGATGGCTTTCAGGGCGTAGTGGATTCCGGCCATCGGATTTCCCGTTGCTTCGACCAGAACGTCCAGACCGTCGGCGGCCACCAGAGAATCGCCGTCGTCGGTGAGGTGCGTCGCCCCGCTCTTGCGTGCATCTTCGAAGTCCGATGCGGCAGCTTGTTCAGGCGGCCACTCCGCGCGGGAAAGCGCCTCCCGCGCCCGATCGACAGACAGATCGGCCACGCCCAGAACGTGCAGACCGGGGATCCGGCGGGCCTGGGCCAGAAACATCGTGCCGAATTTTCCGGCGCCGATGAGCCCGACTCTCACGGGACTTCCGGAATCGGCGCGGCCAGGTCTTCTGTATCGGGTATCAGCGCTGGACACGGGACACCTCGAAAGCCGGGTCATGGTTTTCGTCGAGACGCTGAGGAAGCGGAAGTGAATATGTGGCTGAGCAGCGAAGGGACTGAGCCCTACCCACCGTTCTCGAAGCAAGCGCCCATGGCTTCCAGGAATTGTCCGGGGTCTGCCCTGCGAAATCGTTCGACGTAACAGTGGCCTGTTTTGGAATCTTCCTCTTCGCCTGCCAACGCCAAATGCTCCGCCGACAACCCTTCCAGTTGGGACAGCCTCCATACGCTTTGCGCCGCGACCTCATTCGCGTTCGATCTGGCGCGAATCTCGATATCGGGTTTGTCGGACTTGTAGAAATACACCGACTTCAGGCGGGTCCTCATGATCTTGAGCGCGTACCCGGGCAGCCGGTTCTCGCGGGCGCCGGGGACGAATGACTCGGGCAAGAAGAGCCGGTTGATATGGAGATCGAACGCCTTCTTCAGCGCGCCGGATACGCTGCCGTCAGACCGAACCCATTGCGAGTCGGGCCAGACGTCCAGGTTGCCCCACGGCCATCCCAGGCGGTCCCTGTTCAGGCGCAGGCGCCCGCTTCCGGAATTGACCCCTTCCGCCGAGATGTCGAGAATGGCGAAGTGCTGGGGATAGATGAAGAAGTCATCCGTCCGGTCGCGCCAGGCGTCGTAGAACGCCGTGGTGAGGGCCAGAATCGCATGCGAGGTGTGCAGGATCCCGTCTTCCAGGCAGGGCGAGACGAAACCCGTACGGTCGGACGCCTCATAGTCGGGACAGAAGGCCGAGAATGGCACGCGAGCGGGACCGTTCGTGCCACGTTGCCAATATTGGAAATCCGTAGCGGAAATGACGCTGCTGGTATGCATTGCGGATGACCTCGAGATTTGCGATGAACCTGAGACGGGCGCCGCCGCGACCGACCCGATCGGCGCAAGATCGGGATGCCCCCGGGTCAGGTCCCGCCCGGGGAAGCCGCGTTGCCTTGAGAGACGCTACCGGATTCCCGGTCCTGGCCCCTGCGCGCGACGGACTTCATGGACCGATACATCGCGTATACGGAGATCAGCGCCCAGACCAGGGCGATCGGATAGGCCAGAAGCGGCGCGCCCCAATGTCGGGCGAGGATGCCGGCATCGGTGCGTTCGGTATACAGCCAGAGATCGGTGCGGAAGTCGTAGAGGCTGTAGAGACAGAGCATCACGCCCACCCACGTGGCCACCCAGCGCGCAACTCTCGGCAGCAGGACGGCCGGTACCAGAAGAACGAAGCCGCTTATGATTCCGAACGTGAAGTCGAGGCTGCCCAATGGCGTGTAGAGCACCGCCACCCCGATGGAAAGGCATCCGATCCCGGCAAGCAGAATCCGTTGGAGCGTGGGCCACAGGCTGACGTAGATGAAGATGGCGCCCAGGAAGGCCGATCCGACGTAACCGGCCGACGCGATGATCGGAAAGATGCCGCCCCGGCTCTTCGCGTGGCCGGATTCGTCCCAGTTGACGCGGATCTCAAGAACCTCGCCCCCGGTACCGAGCGTGGCGGCCGCGTGGCACATTTCGTGTACCTGGACCATAAAGACCCTGAAGGGTTTGACGTAGGGCGTGTCCCAGAACGCCAGCGCGACGACTGCGCAGACGATCGCGGGCCAGAAATGTTTGAGGGTCGCCACCATCTCTATTCCTGGTGCTTGTTGACGATGCTGAGGTCGGTTTTTCCCGACGTAACGTGGATGAACTTGACGAGCAGCGAGACCCTGTTTTCCCGGTTCAGGGCATCCCAGTAATCGTCGCGGGTCGTTTCAATCCTGTCGTGCAGGTCAACGGCATACGGTTCGCCTGAAAACGCCGGCGGCGGGTCTCCGTCGTCGCTGTAAGTCGTGACGCAATGGCCGACACCCGGGATCCCCGTCTCGTAATTGAAGTAGTGCCTGGCGGCGAAATCGCCACTTCGGCCGACGGCCTTGAGGATCGCGAGCTTATAGGCAACGCACCGGTCCTCCAGGTCGACCAGACCGGCGATCCGGGGTGTGAGGATGGGCGGATCCGGCTCGAAGGTCCGGGTATTCAGGGCGGATTCGAATGTACCGCCGTGCCGAATCGCGTCGAAAATCGTGTCCGTATGGTCGCCGTTGGAAACGATGTGGCAGCCATTCAGGGCTCTGACAGGGCGGTACACAACCAGAGCGGGATTTTCAAGCGCGGATTCGTCGAGAGCCCGTGTCCTGACCGTATGGCCGTCGGCAATGAAGACCCGGTTCCGGCTCCCCGCGCTGCGCCCCATGATCCAGTAAATCTGGACGTAGTGTCGAGCGTCGGGCGTCTGCCCGATAATGATGCCGCGTCCCGGATATCGGGAAGCCCTGAGCGCGTCCATGTTGGTTTCAACGGCCATCCCCACTTTGCGTGTCTCCTCAATGCGTCTCTGGATTCCGATTATCCGACCATGGAGTCGTACACCGCCCTCGAAAGCGCGGCGAGGCTGAGGTCGAAGACCAGGCGGTCGGGGCACGTCACATCTTTGGCCATGATGGCAACGGCGTATGGACCGGCCGGCGAGTAGACGATGCCCACGTCGGCGCGCACACCGTCGTAAAAGCCCGTCTTGTGCGCAACGTCGGTCCCGACGGGCAGCGCATGGGGAATCACGGTCCTGAGCTGCTGTCGCTTCAGGATGTCCAGGGCGCCGTTCCGGGATGCGGCTGAAAGCAGATCGCCCGAATACAGCGATTCCAGCAGTTTGCACATATCGCCGGGTGAGGAAACGTCGGACCGGTCGACGTCGTAACCCGCGCCGTCGGGCACGTATTCCTGGTTGAAGAGCCGGCTTGCGCACGTTTCGTAAGTATGATCGGGGTTCCCGGGGTCCAGGCCGACGACGCTGAAGAGCAGTTCCCTGACCGTCATCGGAATACGTGTGCGCGACAGGCCGAGTTCCCGCATCGTATTGTTGAGGTTGTCTCCGCCGACCAGGTTATACAGAATATCCGTCGCGGTGTTGTCGCTGATGATGATCATCAGCATCGCCAGATCGTGTACGGTGGGGTTGAGGCCCGGAGCCATTTCCTTGAGGATGCCTGAGCCGGGCACGCGAAGTTCGCCGGAGAGTTCGACGCGCCGGTTCAGATCGATTCTGCCACGGTCCACCTGGCGGTAGAGCTCGACGAGCACCGGCACTTTCAGCGTGCTGGCGGTGAAGAACACGTCGTCGGCATTGTGTTGGATCTCCCGCCCGGACTCCAGGTGCCTGGCCGACAGCCCTACGGTTCCCTGTATATGGGAAATTGCGTCTTTAATTGAGGTCACTCCGGTTCACCTCGTTGACAAATCTCCAGATTCGGGGAGACGGAAGACGGGAGATGACAACCCGCCTTGCAACGGATTTGCGATGTGCCTTATGTAAGTGTTCTTCTGTTTGGCTTTTAGCTCTTGCTTCAAGCTGAACGCTGACCACTGTATTTCCTGAAATCCCCCCACCGCATCAGCCGTCGCCGCCCTTCGACAAGCTCAGGGACCGGCTCGGCTTCTGCGACTCCCCCTCAAGGGGGGAGTGATTAGACCGTCTAACGGGCGCGCGTCAACTCCCACCTATTCATTTGCGGCTAAACATCCCGAAGTCGCGTTACGTTAAGCTCAAGACATGAGTGGAGATCGTCGTTGGTTTTCACCTTGTCTACCGTCTTCCGTCTCAACGCTTTTATCGCCCCTTGCGGTATCATCTCATGCCGGAGGCAATAAGGCCGATCCAATCGGGCAAGGATGTCATCTCCCGTCTACCCTCTACCGTCTCCCCGCTTTAAGGTATTTCCATCTGGAGCGCCAGCTCTTTCAATTCTCCATATCGCCGTGTTTGATAGGACGGCAACTGGCTTTCGCGAAGGTCGAACCCGAAGGCGCGTTTGCTGAGCACGATGATCGGCGGCGCCTGGACGCGCTTGAAATAGTTGATCCTCAGCTGCCGCGCGACCCATTCCAGGTCATCTATCCAGCCGTTCACGTCGGGGAACCAGGCCTGGAATTGTTCCCTGTCGTTCCACCCGATCTCGTTCAGCAGGACGCCGTCCACGAACCATTGCAGAAAATCGACCGGATCTTTCCGGTATTCGATGATCTGGCGCAGGACGGCATCGTGGTAACCGTACTTGATCGGGTCCCCCAGGCCCCGGGTCACGTCCTGGGCGTCCGACAGCTCCGCGCTGGGTACCGTCTCCCCGCTGATCAGGTTGTCCGGAACGACCTCCCTGCCGAACACCTCCCCGTTCAAGAACCGCGCAAGTTCATAAACCTGCACTTTGTAGAGGTCCGCAATCGGGGCCACGGCGCCGTTCACGTCCCCGTAGAGCGTGGCGTAACCCAGCGCTGTTTCGGTCTTGTTGCCGTTGTTGGTGAAGACCAGTCCGAACTTCGCGGCCAGCGCGGGCAGGATATCCGCGCCCCGGATGCGCGCCTGCAGGTTCTCGTCGACCAGGCGGGTATAGTCGCCCGGCGACCTGGAAAAGCGCATGTCCTTTATCTTCTCGGACAGGGCCTCGTACAGGTCCTGGATCGGGCAACTCAGATAATCCACTTCGAGGGTACGGCAGACCTGCTTCGCGTTATTCCGGGTGATGGATGCGTTGAACCGCGTGGGCATATTCACCGCAAACACCCGTTCGGGCCCGAAGGCCTGCGCGAGGATGGATACCGCCACGCTCGAGTCGATGCCCCCGCTGACGCCAACCAGAAACCGGTTCTCCTTCTCGCGGACGTCGTCCAGATGCCGCAACCCGGTCAGGATGGCATCGAGGATCGCGGCGATCTCGTCCTGGGAGGCAGCCGGTGGGTTTCCGCCCCGGCTCAGGACCATCTGCTCCCGCCAGGGACGTGCGCGGCGCAGAATGTCGCCCCCGGGGGAATAGACCGTCGTATCGCCGTCGAAGACGATGATGTTCTTGCCGTTGTTCTGCGCCCCCACGTGGTTGCAGTAGAAGACGGGAAGGGGTGAACGCCGCAGTATCTCCCGGACGACCCGGTTTCGCTTCACGTTCTTCTGCCAGGTCCAGGGGGACGAGGACAGATTGAACAGCGCCTGTGCCCCGCGTTCGTGGAAGACGCGCAGCGTATCCAGGATATCGTCCGCATAACCGTAGTCCTGGCACCAGATATCCTCGCAGAGTTGCACGCCGAAGCGGAACGTCCGGCCGTCCCTTAGGCGGACCTCGAACGGCGCAATCCAGTCGTAAACCGACCTCCCGCGGTCATCGGCGAGTTTCCGGAGCGAGTAGAAATGGCGGTCGTCGTCGAAGAACCGGTAGTTCGGATGCAGCGTCTTGGGCTGTACGCCCGGCGGCAGCCCGGCCGGGACGTTTTCGCGCGCCACGTAGCGGCGGTCCGCGCAGACGTGGACGGCATTGTACTTGCGTATCCGGCCGTCCTCGCCGATGTTCGCCCGGTCCACCGCCACGTTGCCGAACAGTACGACAATGTCGTGGCTTGCCTCCCGGATCGTATCGCTGTACGCCGCGAAATCCTCGACGAGCGCGTCCACCTCCCACAGGTCGCCCAGGATGTAGCCGGGAATGCAGAGTTCCGAAAAGACGACCAGTTCCGCGCCCGCCTCCCGCGCCCTGTCGATGTAACGCAGCATCCGCTCCACGTTCAGGTCCGGCCGCGCCGGCTTCACGTCCATCTGGACCAGGGCGATTTCGGGCAACGCGTCTGTCATATCGGCCGAGCCGGAGATGCAGGATTGTTTCGGCCTTTCCAATCCTATGTGATGTCGAGAGCCCGGCTCACGGCGGCGTGAATCCGGTCTTCGGTGGCGGCCACGTAGGGTCCCGTACGTTTCCAGTACTGCTGGCTGAACCAGACTTCGTAGCCGCCCTCGGGAATCTGGCGTCTGACGGGTACGTAACCGACGATGTCATTGGTGTACGCCAGAATCAAGACGTTGTCGAAATGCGGGCCCAGTTCCCGTTTCAGGCGCAGGCCGTGTTCGACGGTCATCTCCCCCGCGAGCGTGACGACCGCCAGCGTGTTTCCGAAACGCACGGTCTGGATTTCAAACGGAATGCTGGTCGCGACCGGAGTATCGTTTTCGACGCATTCAAACAGATGGCGGGCCCAGGCCTGCACAAACGCCCGGTTGTCGTTCAGGCCGGCCTTCACGAGGTCCATGTCGACGGGTTCGGTATCCAGGCCGAGAACGGTCTGACTCACGGAGATCGGGCCGTCGACCGGCTCGAGGGCGTCCGACGCGACAACGCCGGCCACGGTTTCGCCCAGCTGGACGCCGATGTCGCGGATTTCATCGATCGTCCGGTGTCCGAAGGCATCCGACGCGGGGTCGACCGGTTTTGTTTTCTGGTCTCCCGCGCAGCCCTGGAGGAAGAACGCGGTGACGCCCGGGTACATCGATTCCACCTGGTCGCAGGCGAAACAGACATAGTCGCCGCCGATGAGCGTGCCGGCCCGGCTGGTGGGATGGCACGCGTAGTTGAAGATGACGCTTCGGCGCTCACCGCGGGGAGATTCGACGACCATAACCGCCACGTCGTGGTCGTGTGGCGCTTCGGCGCCGGGTTTCCACTCAACGCCGCCCTTCCCATCGGGTTTCCGGCGGGATACGGCGATATCGCACTTCCCGGTCCCGAAACGAAGCCGGGCGGGCGACCGGCCTTCCCACGCGGTTGCCGCGCAACGGGTGACCTTCTCGAAGAGATCCGCGATATAATTCTCGTCCAGGTCGCCGTGGCGATGCCGGTCCATGTCGCGGATGCAGGGACCGCAGTGGGTGTGGGACCCGCTCAGAATGACGTTTGAAGAAGCGATACCCGTCGCCGCCGAAATGCGGGACCGGACATGCGGCGTGTGTTCGTAGAAACCCAGGATTTCGGCGCTGACGATGAGCAGCGGATCGCTGCCGTCGTCTATGGCGATGGCGTTGACTTTCAGGGGATGATAAACGGCCGTGGAGGGGTCCGTGCGGGCGGCGAACCCGGCCAGGTAGATGCCCACCGGCGGTGTGATGTCTTCACCGGCCACGCCGATCCGGTACGTGTCGCTGGACGTCATTAGGTCTCCTCCCTGCCTATAAATGAACCGCCCGTTGTTCGCGCGCGGATTCCACGATGGCCAGACCCACCTTCAGGGCATTGCGCGCGTCCTGCAATGTCCCCTGTTGCGGATCCCGACCTCCGATGACGCAGTCGGCGAAGTGGGCGAGTTCCTGCTCCAGCGCGCCGACGATCCTGCCATGGAGTTCCGGCGAGAGATAGAGATCCGGGCTGGACGTCGCGTCGCGGGTCCAGACCCAGGAGGCGTCGTTCGGTTCGGTAATGTGAGCCGTCCCGTCCGTGCCGACCACTTCCAGGCCCGCGTTGGACCAGTAGAGCCGCCCGTCGGGCATGAAGAAACTCTGCTCGATGACGCCGACGAGACCGCTCTCGAAAGTGAGCATGGCCCACCACGTATCCGGGCGGCCCGGCTCCGCCATGCTGCGCGATCGGGCATAGACTTCCCGGACGTCCTCTCCGGCCATCCAGAGCAATTGGTCGACGGTGTGAATCCCTGGCTGCAGCACGAGCGGCCAGGGCTTGAATCGCGGCGCGTCCAGGATGCCGCGCCAGATATTGCGACGGCCGTAGATGGAGACGAGTTCGCCGAGTTCACCCGCGTCGATTTTCCGTTTGATGTTGGCGCGCCGCACGTCGAACCGCTCGAGGAAGCCGACCATGAACACGGCGCCGCTTTTTTCCGCCTCTTCGACGAGCCGGTCGTTCTCATCCGGACTGTCGGTCAGCAGGATTTCGCTGAAGACGTGTTTGTGCAGACGAAGCGCGGCGAGGGCGATCTCGGTGTGCCGGTCCACTTCCGTGACGATGTCGATCGCCTCGACGTCGGGGTCACGTATCAGGTCGCGATAGTCGGTATAATGCCCTGGTACATTATATGTTGAGGCGACGCACGCGGCGCGTTCGGCAGAGCGCGAGCAGACCGCGGTCAGTTCCACCTGCGGCAGCTGGGCCAGGACGCGGGCGTGCTGGACGCCGAATCGACCGAGGCCGATAACGCCGATCTTCGCGCGGTTCATTCTTCAGTCAGGTTGACGACGACCCTGCCCGTCTGTTCGCCCTTGAGGATGCGTTGAATCTCCGGATCGAGCGTTTCAAGCGTGCGTTCCGTTGCCAGGTCGTCCAGCGCGTCGATCTTCCAGGGGCCCGCGATCTTTTTCCAGAGGGATGTTCTCTCCGGCATTGGGCACTCGGCGGAGTCGATCCCCGTCAGGCTGACGCCTCGCAGGATGAACGGGAAGACGCTGACGCTCAGTTCCGCGGAAGCGACGAGACCGCAGCACGTCACAATTCCCCGGCTGCGCGTCGCCTTGATGGCGGTTGCCAGGATATTACCGCCGGCCGTATCCACGACGCCTGCCCAGCGTTCCGCCAGGAGCGGGCGCCCGCCGGAATCGTCGACCTCACCGCGGGACACGACTTCGGCCGCGCCGATGTCGAGCAGGAACTGCTTCCTGTCGGGTTTGCCGGTGGCCGCGACCACCTTGTAACCCAGCCCGGCGAGGATTGCGACGGCCAGGCTGCCCACACCGCCCGTGGCGCCCGTAACCAGAATCTCGCCGGTGTCCGGAACGACGCCATGGCCTTCGAGTCTGTGTACCGACATGGCGGCGGTAAATCCGGCGGTCCCGTAGACCATCGATTCGCGCAAGGCAAGACCAGCGGGAAGGGGCACGATCCAATCGGCCGGCACGCGGATGTACTGGCCGAACCCGCCGGGCGTGTTCACGCCCAGGTCGTAGCTGGTGACGATGACTTCATCGCCGGGGTTGAAGCGCGCGTCCGTACTTGATTCCACAACGCCCGCGGCGTCGATGCCGGGCGTATGCGGATAGTGTCGGGTGACGCCGCGGTGGCCGGTGGCCGAAAGCGCGTCCTTGTAGTTCAGGGACGAATAGTGGACCCTGATGAGGACGTCACCGTCCGGAAGATCGTTGACGGGACGGCGATCCACGTGCCGGGCGTACCTGCCGTCCTCATCGCGGACGACCAGACATTTGAAGATTCGGGCGGTCATCGCTTTTTCCGGGTTCATCTGACTCAGGTATGGATTCTCTCCCGCGACCTTGCCGGACGTCGGGTCACTCAGGACAGAAATCGATTGATTCGATAAGCATCGAGTTCAACTGAAAGGGCTCTGTTCAGAATCAGGTCGGCAACAAGTTTGCCGCTGTACGGCCCCAACTGGAGTCCGGTGGGGCCGTGGCCGGTTGCCAGGTAGACGTTTTTCCTGCCGGGAACGGGGCCGAGCACGGGCAACAGATCCTGCGTATACGGGCGAAGACCGACCCGGATTTCGCGAATCTCCGCCGCGGCCAGGCCGGGCGCCACCCGAAGCGCCTCGCCGAGCACCTCCCGGACACCCGCGGCCGTCGTGCGGGCATCGAATCCGGAACCGGTTTCCCGCGTGGCGCCCACCACCACCCGGTTGTCCGGCCAGGGCACCATATAGTGGCCGCGAATGGCGCTGATGATGGGCCATGTGGACGTATCGGCGGTGTCCGGAAGACCCAGATGAATGATCTGACCGCGCTGCGGTTCCACCGGGATCTGGACTCCCAGTTGAAGCCCGAACGCGTGCGACCACGCTCCGCCGGCGATAACCACATGAGCCGCCGAAACGGCCCCCGCGTCCGTCAGGACGCCGGTGACCGCATCGTTGTCGATGCGCAGCCCTTCTACGCCCGTTTCCCGGATGGTGAGTCCCCCGGCCACGGCGGCCCGGCGCAGGGCGGCCGTCAGGAGGCGGCCGTCCACCCGCGCGGCCTCGCGGTAGAAGATGGCCCCCTGCACGTCGGCGAGGGCGGGAAACCGGCTGCGTGCCTCGTCGGACGATATTTCGTAAAGGTCCTCCGCGGAGGGCCTGCCCTGCCGGCTCCGGCGGCTGAAGATGTGCCGGCGGGCAATTTCGAAAGGCTCCAGTTCGTCGTCCGATACGGCGACGATCATCATGCCGCAGATCGCAAACCCGGTCTCTCCCTCCTGCTCGGCTTTCAGGCTTTCGATCAGTCCCGGAAAATATCCGACGGCATGAGCGGCCAGGCGCTGCCACGGGTCCGGGTCCCGCGTATTGGTTGCGGGAGACAGAATACCGGCCCCCGCGTCCGTGGCGCGGCCCTGATCCTTCCGGTCGACGAGCAGGGTGTTCGCCCCCGCGTGGACGAGATGGTAGGCGGCGGACATCCCGACGATGCCCCCGCCGATGACAATGGCGTCATAACTCATCGTGGATCCTGTTCATCCTGTCCATCCATGTAAGTTCATGTTTACTGAGTTATTCAGGCTAATTCGCCATTTCGTCGATCGCCGCCATCTCCTCTTCGGACAGGGTCCAGCCGAAGACATCCAGATTGGCCCGGAGATGCTGTTCCGAACTGGCTTTCGGGATGACGTTCATACCCTTCTGGACGAGCCACCTGAGCGCGACGTGCGCGGACGTCCGGTTGTGGCTGCGGGCGATATTCGTCAGTACGGGGTCCTGAAGGATGTTCTTTTTGCCCAGCGGAGAGTACGCCGTTACGACGACGTCGTGTTCCAGGCACCACTGCAGCACGTCGCGCAGTTCATAGCCCGGATGGTATTTGATCTGATTTACGCTGATCGGCGCTTTCGAAACGGAACAGGCCTCTTCCATCTGCTCGACCGAGAAATTGCTGACACCGATGCTTCTGGCCTTGCCCGCGTCGAAGAACGTGTTGAAGGCGCCGATCGTTTCCTCCATCGGCACGTCATCCGGCGGCCAGTGTACCAGCAGCAGATCCACGTAGTCCAACTGGAGAAGCTGCAGATTCTCATCCGCCTGTTTGACGGCCACGTCGTATCGCAGGTAATCTTGACCGACTTTTGTCGTGATGAACAGCCTGGATCTGTCTACGCCGGCCTCCCGGAGCGCTTCGCCGATCTCCCGCTGGTTCCGGTAGATCCAGGCCGTATCGAAGTGGGTGTAGCCGAGGTCAAGGGCCTGTTTGATCACCCGCTTGCACTGTTCCCCCTTCAGTGGATAGGTCCCGAGGCCCACCACGGGCATCGTGTCGCCGGAAAGCAGGGGTAAGGATTCCATATTCGACTCCCGGATATCGAGGCGCATCAGCGTAACGTGATCGCACGCTGAATTACGTGACTGCCTGGCGCGAAAACGCGGCGGCGGCCCGTAAATTACGAAGAAAGACGCACGGACGGCAAGTTGTAACGGAGCCGGGGGCTGCGGAGGGGAGTTCAGGGGGCAGTGACGATATTGGGGCGGTTGTAGGTGTCGGGTTCTTCCCGGAGGGTGTAGCCCAGGTCTTCCAGCCGGTATCGAGGTCGGTATCCGATGATCTTCTCCGCCCTGGACAGGTCCCAGCGGCGCCTGCTGCTTTCGCCCACGAGGGTGATGATCTCACAGCCGACGTCGGGCGCATCGATGGCGAGCTTGTAGGCCTGAATCAGGTCGGGAAAGGCGAGCCACTGGGGCAGAACGGATGCGTCCTTCGACTTCGGATCGTCGACATCGAAGGGCTTTGGGATGCGCATGCACAACGCGGAGAGTCCGTGCAGGTCAGCATAGTATTCGGCGATCTTTTCGCCCATATACTTGGTCAGGGCGTAGGTCCCTACGGGTTTCGCGGGCGCGTCGCCCGCCACCCATTCCGGCGGGGGATAGCCCCAGACAACCGTCAGGCTGCTGGTGTAGACCACTCGCTTGAGCCGCTGACGCCTCGCAGCTTCAAACAGGTGATACGTGCCCTTGACGTTGATATCCATCCGCTGGCTGTTGAAGGCGTCGTCTTCGTAGTCGCCTTCCCGTCCGGTGGCGATGGCCAGGTGGATGGCCATGTCCATCCCTTCGGCGGCGTCGCAGACCTGGTCGATATCCGTCACGTCCACCTGACGCCACCGGGAGTCGCCCGGAAACGCACGCCGGCTCAACAGGCGCAGTTCGTGTTCGCCCTCGAGCGCGGGTACCAGCCTGCTGCCAATGACGCCCGTAGCGCCGGTGATGAGGATTTTCATGGTGGTGTTATCTCAGAATACGGTGGAAATGCCGGTCGGCGGACACGAAAGACTCGACATCGAATTGGGATGTCGTGTCTATTATTACAGTGAGCACTCTACAGTTTGCATTGCCTCACACCATTCGCCTGGCACCTTGAACCGCTCCCTGAGCTTGTCGAAGGGTCGGCGAAGGGTCAAAAAGGTACCGAAACGCGGGAGCTTCGAAATGCTAAGCGTCCCCGTTCGGGCAAGTCCCTTCCCACCTTAGCAGGAGCATACGACGTCATCTATTTGCTGCTCCTGACAATAAGTTATGATGTCCAAGGCGTGCGCTGACATCTTGCAAGTTGCCAGCGGATCATTTATAATAGACGAATTCAACCTTATCCCAACATATCGTCCCCAGAAGATTACCGATTTTCATGAATTATCGCCACGACAATCGGATTTATGTCCGTACCCCGCGCGGCAGAGTAGATCGAGTATAGAACCGTTCTATGGGAAGCACCCCACTCGACGGTGGGAGGGAAACGAAACGATGGCGCCAACGATATTCGATATATGCCAACCACGTACCGATGTACTCGAAGGAACGATCACCGAAGCCGATTTCGCGGCGGATCTGGCACAGGTCATCACGGGAGAGGGGAATGCCGAATACCTCGACCCGGCGCGATTCTTCGCAAACACTTATCCCACAAGGGGCTTGAAGAACCTGTTGGAAAACGTCTGCCAGCGTTTGTCCGGCACAGGTGGTGAAGTCGCTTCGATTTTTCGGCTGGACACCTCCTACGGGGGCGGCAAGACACATGGGCTGATCGCATTATGTCATGCCGCGCGGGGCATGGAGGGAGTGTCGGATATTGCCGAATTTGTCGATCCAACTATCTTGCCGCAGACCCGCGTACGCATCGCGGCCTTCGACGGTGAGAACGCCGATCCTGCGAATGGGCGCAGAATGAGTGAAGGGCTTTTCGCCTACACTCCATGGGGAGAGATCGCCTATGCGCTTGCCGGCGAGGATGGATACGAACGGGTACGCAAAAGCGACGAGAGTCGGATTGCGCCTGGCGCCGGGACACTCCGCGAACTGTTCGGTCACGAACCCGTGCTGATACTTCTCGATGAGTTGTCCGTTTACTTGCGCAAGGTACGCAACATTGAAGACGCTCGTTTTCAGTTGACCGCATTCCTGACTTCGTTGTTCAAGGCGGTCGAAAGCGTTCCCAATGCAGTCCTAGTTTATACACTGGCGATTGGAAAAGACGGTCGGGCAACCGACGCATACAACGAAGAGAACCAATTTATCGCTGACAATATGGCGGAAGCGGAGAGCGTCTCCGCGCGTAAGGCGACGCTATTGAACCCCACTGAGGAAGACGAAACAGTTCAAGTCCTCCGACGCCGGCTGTTTGAGTCCATCGATGAAACGAGAATTCCAGCAATCGTAGATGCCTATAAGGCCTGTTGGATGGCCAACAGAGACGACCTGCATGATGATGCGAACCGTGCCGAAACAGTCGAGACATTAGGATCGACTTATCCGCTTCATCCAGAAATCTTGTCAACCCTGACTGGCAAAACGGCGACACTGGGTAATTTTCAACGGGTTCGCGGGATGTTACGGCTATTGGCACGCACGATTTCCCATCTTTGGACAGAAAAGCCCAAGGACGCGACAGCAATCCATCTTCATCATGTCAATCCTGGATACCAACCGATTCGTCAGGAAATCGTAACACGGCTTGGACAGTCTGCATATAATCCGGCCATCACCAACGATATTGCCGCAGGACCGGTCGAGAAAAAGGCCTTAGCTGAAGATATCGATGCGAGGGATCACGCGGGATTGCCGCCCTATACTGTATATGTCGCACGCACCGTATTCATGCATACACTTGCCTTTAACGACCCACTAAAGGGCATCTCGCAAGAGCAACTTCGCTATTCGATCGTTGGACCCACGATAGACATCAGTTTTGTCGAAGTGGCACGGAGGAAGTTCATTGCAGAGTCGGCTTATCTGGACGACCGTCCGGGCGCGCCAATGCGTTTTCTGGCTGAGGCCAATCTGCGCCAAATCATCCGCCGTGAGGAACAGCACGTCGATGCCGGAGAAACCCGCGCCGAACTCAATGACACAATTCGCGACATTTTTGATAACAAGACGTTTGAGACAGTGCTTTTCCCAGGTGGGCCGTTTGACGTTCCTGATGAGGTCGGCGACGGCCGGCCCAAACTGGCGGTTTTGGCCTACGATGGGCTTACTATAGGTGGCTCTGTTGATGAGGTCCCCGAACTGATCGACCGTATCTTTTCCCGCAAGGGATCCGAGGGTTCGGCCTTGCGCGCTCTTCGAAACAACCTGGTCTTTGTGGTCGCGGACGAAACTCGCAAGGAAGATATGCGGCGGATGGCCAGTCGCCGTCTGGCATTGCAGGAACTGAAAAAGCCGGAGCGAATGAAGGATTTGGTGGAGCACCAGCAAGCCAAGGTGCGCGAGTTGGAAGCCCGATCCGAACACGAGCTGGCGATTGCAGTTCAACAATGTTATCGCCACGTTTTCTACCCGTCACGTAACCGGATTGGTGCAAGTGACACCGATCTTGGCCATACGGCTATCGACATTCAATCGGCTTCGGATCGACCTGGAGCGGGACAAAAGCAGGTTGTGCGAGCATTGCGGGATCTCAATAAACTGCGTCTATCCGAAGACCAGCCCGATTCGCCCGCTTATGTCAGGGACCGTACGCCGCTCAAGAAGGGGCAGCTTACCACGCTAGCGCTGCGCGAGGAATTCAGGCGGGATCCCGCCCTCCCAATCCTGATTGGCGACGACATCTACATTCGTGGCATACGGCGCGGCATCGAGCAGGGCGAATACGTGTACCAGCGCGGGGAATTGTTGTTCGGTCAGGGCGATCCCGTGGCTGCCATAATGATCGACGAACAAGCAGTCGTCTTCACGATGGCATACGCCGAAAATACCGGCATCTGGCCACGGAGTCCCGCTGGTGGTCAAGAGAACGAGACTGAAGAAGAACACTCGGCAGTTCCGACCGGACAGATCACTGGGTCTCGTGAATCCTTGCACCGAAGTCCGATCAAACCCTATTCGGCTGGAGATGGATCCGAATCCTTCAGCGCCGAGGGAATTCTCAAGGAGGCGCTCGTCCAGTTGTGGGAGCAGGCACGAGCAAAGGAAGTGGAGGCCATCGGGGAATTGTCCATCAATCTATTTGAGGCGAGCGACGCATTCCGTATCTTCGGCGCCGTTGGCGGAATATCAGGAGCAGAAAAAGTAGTAAAACTAACCGGAGGTTATGAAACCACCGAACGAGGGTCGTTAGAACTGGAATTTCAGGGCTCGGTATCGGATGCTCAGCCGGTTAAGGAGTTTCTGGAACCACAACTGCGGGCGGCAAGTACAAAGTCTATTGATACCGCATTCCAAATAAGATTCGAGCTGGGGCTTCCGTTGCGGGGAGATGCGGCGGAGAAAATTACCGAGCGGCTTACCCGGTTTGCAAGCGGCGGCGCCTATGTTTCCGCAACGGCGAGAATCGAGGAATCAGATGGCGCAACCTGAGACAATTGCCCAAGTCAATCCTCCAGACTCCGCGCCTCGGTACGAATTGCGAGTACGGCGATACGGATCTATTGGCGCCGAATACGAGATCTGGCAGGTCCCCACGATAGCTACTCCACAGGTCACGTCACCGCTTCGTGTCGCCGGCCTTCGAGGCCGCAACCTGGAATTGGTCGAGCATCGAGTACTTAAGCGGCTGACGCGCTCGGGCGTCAATCCAACGCGTAGCGTGGACACCAAAAAACGAGGCTACACCGTAACCGAAGATGTAGCGTTGATGATTGGGCTCCTATTCCGTACGCTTGCTCCAATGCGAAGTCGTCAGAACATACGGGCGGTTGCTGAAGGCATCGAGGCAATGGGTCGCGAAGAGGCGGCATATTGGCTGGGCATGGCAGTCCACCGCAAGTATCCTCGCCGCGTGCTCGCGGCTTTACGGCTTCTTTTAACGGAGCCGAGACGATGAACAAGATCGGAATGGCCTCTTGTCAAGATTTGAATTGTCACGGAATATTCCGCTAGCTACTGCGGAGGGACAGACTGAATGGAGATACAGCAGGAATGGGAAGGTGATGTCACTGAAATTGGTGATACAGAGTTTTCTGCACGTTTGACCGACCTCACGGCAGGAATGAAGTATGCGAAAGAAGAAGCACATATACCCCTGGGTAAATTGTCAGAAAACGAAGAAGCAAAAATGCAGGTTGGTAGTATCTTTCGGTGGACAATCGGCTATGAGTGCATTGCCGGTTCGAAAAAGTGGATGTCTCGAATCGTCTTTCGCGATCTTCCTGTGGTAACAAAGAACGACCTCCGGGAAGGCTCGAAATGGGCGCACAAAATCACCGCGGCGTTTGAGCAATAACATGAGCAGAGAAAGCAGCAATGACCTTGAAGTCGGGTTACTCGGCCTTAGCTAAGGCGGTCGGAAAGGAGTCGATTTCAGCATCACCTCTGACTTGAAACCAGCCACGAGTATTTTAAACGCGCGACTTTCGCTTGACCGTACGCTGGCTTCGGATCGAACAGCCTGGCATCAATAGCACTGCGAGTGAACTCGCTGTTGGTGAAGGAATTCCTGGTTCCGCAGTTTTGCGGTGTAAGTCCCAAAGGCTTCGAGGCGGGTTTTCAATTGACCCTCAAAGAAGGGCTTTATGTGCGAGGGGGCGCGGCGTTTCCTAACGAGTAGAATGAAGAAATGGGCGGCACATCCGATAATGGATCGATACGGAGAAATGACACAATGGAAGCCCAACAATCCGATCAGTCGACTGACTTTGTAGAAGAAATCGAAGGTTTGGACAGCGAAGGCGAATCTTGGGGCGACTACCCGATTGACGATCTATTGATTCGCCAAGAGAGTCGGACGATTCATGACGTCGTTCGGCGCATTGATCAGGGCAACTACGTCATGGATCCGGACTTTCAACGAGACTTCATCTGGCCTGAAGATAAGCAAAGCAAACTAATCGAATCCGTGATCATGAGGATTCCGCTGCCCGTGTTTTATCTTGCGGAGGATGATGAAGGTCGGATGGTTGTCGTCGATGGTTTACAGCGCATATCCACATTCCAGCGATTTGTGCAAGGTGATCTGAAGCTATCGCTGCCGGACCGGAATGAACTAAATGGGAGAAGCTTTTTTGACCTGTCGCCAAAGCTTCAGAATCGTGTCGAAGACTGCAACCTAATCTTCTACATAATTGACTCGAAGGCACCCGAACGCGCCCGCCTTGATATTTTTGAACGGGTGAACGGAGGAGTGCCGCTTACACGGCAACAGATGCGTAACTGCCTCTTCGTGGGAAGAGCGACTCGCTTTTTGAAGGAGCAGTCGCGAAGCGAGATTTTCCTTAAGGCAACGGGCGGAAGCCTGAACAGGAAGACAATGCGCGATCGTGAATTTGTAAATCGATTTTGCGCTTTTCGGCTTCTAGAGCTTGCTGAGTATCGCGGCGACATGGATGACTTTCTTGCAAATTGCTTGCGTCAAATGAACAAGATGGAGGAATCGCGTCTATCACGACTTAAGGAGCAATTTCACGGGGGCCTTGCCAATAATTACTTGCTATTCGGACGGCATGCATTCAGAAAGCACGAGCCAGGACAGGAGTGGCGAAGCGTGCTGAATGCATCCTTTTGGGACGTAATGTCCACCGGCTTGTCCTTCTACGCGGCAGAGCATGTAGAAGCATGCGCTCGTCCTCTTCGAAAAGCCATATATCGTCTTTTCAGGGACGAGGAGTTCAATGGCGCGATTACCTATGGTCCAAACAATGCCAAGAAGGTAAGAACGCGGTTTGAGATGACACGGGTAGTTTTCGAGGAGATTCTTGATGCTCACACGGCTTGATCTACGGCATTTTAAGTGCTTCACGTTGTTACAGCTCCCACTGAGCCCGCTGACCTTGTTGTCGGGTTCCAACGCTTCTGGGAAGTCCTCTGTATTACAAGCACTCGTCCTTCTCCACCAGACGATGCGGGAATATGAATGGTCCTACCGCCTGATGCTCAACGGTGCTTCCGTTGAACTTGGCACCGTGTTCGACGTGATCGACCAGGTTCACGGGCGTCGTTCCTGCGAGATCGGGCTGTGGGACAGTGAGACATCGTATCAATGGGAATTCGCGGGCCAACGCGACGAGATGTCGATGGCGGTGACGCGCGTCCGCAGCGGCGACGTCGAGGAAAATCCACCCGCGGTATTGCACCACCTAATCCCAACGTCATGCGGCGAAGAATTGGCTGATCGCCTGTGCAGGCTCGCATACCTCACAGCGGAGAGACTGGGGCCACGCGAGACCTATCCGTTAGAGGATCCTCAGCGTACGTCCGTCGTCGGTCCAAGGGGAGAACACGCTGCCAGTGTTTTGTACTCTGGCCGTGACCTGCGTGTTCTGGATGACTTAATAATTGAGGGTGTGGTACCGACCCGGCTCCGCCAGGTCGAGGCGCGTATGAGCCGCTTTTTCCCGGGTTGCGAGTTGACTGTCGAAAAGGTCCCTCAAGCCAATGCAGTGACTCTGGGAATTCGGACATCGAGGAGCACAGATTTCCATCGACCGATTCATACCGGCTTCGGATTGACGCAGGTTCTTCCTATTGTCGTTGCAGCCTTGTCCACTGACGAGGATGGTTTGCTGCTGATTGAAAATCCGGAAGTGCATCTCCATCCTGCAGGACAGGCGGCGATGGGCGGGTTTCTTGCCGAGGTCGCGGCTGCAGGAGTCCAGGTCATTCTTGAGACGCATAGCGATCACGTGCTGAACGGTGTTAGACGCGCTGTAAAAGGGCGCATTCTGGCTCCCGAGGACACCGCTCTGCATTTCTTTAGACTTCGAAAGGACGAAGAACTGGAGGGTGCAATTCAGGTGGAGAGTCCAATCTTGGACAGCGACGGCAATGTCGATAGTTGGCCGGATGGGTTTTTCGACCAATTCGACAAGGATATGAATTATTTCGCGGGCTGGAGTTGACTTGGAACTCTTCACGAACGACCTCTCGATTCACGAACAATTCCACGACATTTTTTCCTTTCGCGAATCGCTTGCTCGGCTCATGGCCATGCGCAATGTTGCCCGCAGATTCGGTCGTGAGGTACATTGCCATCGTGCGATCCTTACGACCAACCCAATGCGTCACTTGACGATGCAGCAGGCGCTTGGGCGCCTCAGCATCAGTGAACGGCGAGCCGCAATGGCGTGGCTGACGCGCGGCGGTCCATTCTGGGACGATCTTCGCCAGCACGGTCGAGACGATTACCTGGAATGCAGAGACGATATCGTCACGGATTCTGCGGTGGGGGAAGCGGCGTATCGAATGCTACACAAGGTCGAATGTGGCTTGGTTAGCGTTACACCCTCCCTTTGGAACTTTTCGCCCGTGGAGGTGACCTGGAGGCGACAGGCGGAGGGATTGGACGATCAAATTGCACTACTCGAGAATTGCCTTGATGCCGCAGGGTTGGAAAAGACACTACAAGACAATCCGGCACCGCTCCGGTCGTGGGAAGCTTTGCGGGTTTTTGCGACGAACCGTTTCAGGAGGCTTACATTCGCCGACGACTGCTTCGAGCGCCTTGTGGGGAGACCGTTCTCCCAGAGCTCTTCCCAGCGCATTCTCTTCCTGCTAGGCACTCTGGATCAATTTGCTTGCGCGTTCGATGCAGATGGTGCGAGGACACGTGAAGGCCATTGGATTTACCGAAACTACTTTACGGGTGGAAAGAATGCGTTATTCTCAGACTCGTCAGATTCGGAAAAAAACGAATTTCAAGGGGAATTGACATTTCCACATCCGGAGGATCGGCAGAAAGCCATTTTTTGTGCGTGGCACGGCAAGGAGCGCCACCTGAACCTCCGCCTGCACTTCTCCTGGCCCATACGATTCGGCGAGCCCGTCTACATCGTATATGCCGGTCCAAAGCTCACCAAGCGATAGATAAAGAGACCAAAGGATTAAAGTGTCGGACACCCGCCTTATAGAACGCTGGCTCCCGATTGCCGAACTTGGTATCGAGAGCACCCGTGAACGGACGCCAATGACGCCGTTCCCCGCTCCGAACCGCCTTCACGTTTGGTGGGCACGGCGCCCGCTTGTAGCTTCGCGTGCTGCGATCCTCGCCTCCCTTCTTCCAGCTGATGCAGATCGGGAGATGTTCCTACACGTACTTGGGATTCATGGTGATCCTGTGGCTGCTCGCAATGCAATTTTGAAGGCGCGGAGGACTGGAATCAGGGTTAAAGATCCATACGGATACAATCGCGCATTTGGCTATTTGATGGACAAAGCCGACAACATATGGCTTAAGTCAACGCTTGGGAATGGTACGGATAATCGCACCGTGCTTGATCCCACAGCAGGCGGCGGGAGTATTCCGTTTGAGACGATTCGAATGGGTCTTACGTCAATTGCCAACGATCTGAATCCTGTGGCAGCCTTGGTTATGCGTGCTACTATAGAGTGGCCATCTGCCTTTCCCCAGCAGATGAAGGAATATTTCGAAGGCTTGGCCGCGGAGTGGCGTCGTCGAGTGGAAAATCGCCTTAAGGATCTCTTCCCTCAGCGACATTTTCCAGAACGGGTTGACGTGACCTACCTCTGGGCACATACAATCAACTGTCCATATTGCGCAGGCGTTGTGCCTCTTTCCCCTAATTGGCGCCTGGCTCCAGATGGGACTGGGATCAGATTGAAACCAAATCTCGCTACCGGCAGTGGCGCGCCGGGCCGTGTCTGCTCATTCGAGATCGTGCATTCCGCAGCGCTACAGTCGTCTGGAACGGTCGCGCGTGGCGCTGGCACGTGCCCGTATTCCGATTGCGGACGCGTCATAGACGGTGATGAAGTCAAAGCCCAGGCACAGTCGGGCCATATGGGCGAGCAGCTTTACACAGTTGTTTACAAGAAACGGATCGTCATCGAGACGAAGACTGGAAAGACACGCGAAAAGTGGGTCCGGGAATTTAGGGCGCCGCTCCCTGAGGACGACAATAGCACCGAGGTTCGGGAATTCCTCGCTGAAAAATTGCCTGAGTGGGAGGCGTTGGACATTGTACCAGCCGAGGGAATTCCGGACGGAAGCAAGACCTCAGAACCATTGAGATATGGAATGCGGCGTTGGCGTGATCTATTCTCTCCCCGACAGCTTCTTTGCCACGGAACAAGTGTCGAAGTATTCCGTGAAATGCTCTCCTCCGATATGGACACAGGCAAGCTCGACGAGATGCGGAAAGCGGCCTATGGGTATTTGGCATTGTCTTTGAGTAAGATGTGTGACTACGACTCACGCATGACAAGGTGGCATGTCGGTAGGCAGGTAATGACGAATACATTCGATCGACATGATTTTTCGTTCAAGTGGTCTTTTGCCGAAATGGCACTTCTAATAGACGGACTTGGCTACGACTGGGCGATCCGTCAGACCGCAAAATGCATTGATGAACTCACTGCTTTGATTCGACACGAAACGAACGGTGTGGGCTTATTTGATTGTGTCGTCGACAAACACACACCTTCGGCTGTCACCATCACGTGTAAACCTGGAGATAGTCTCGATCACATCGCTGATGGAAGTATTGACTCCGTCGTCATTGATCCACCATATTACGCCAACGTCATGTACGCCGAGTTATCGGATTTTTTCTATGTATGGCTCAAGCGTACCGCTGGCTATGCATTCCCGGAATTTTTCCGACGCAACCTGACGGACAAGGAAAGCGAAGCCGTCGCTAATCCTGCGAAATTTAAAGGACAGAGGGGGGCCACGGCGCTCGCGGGGCGTGAATATCAGGAGCGCATGGCTTCGATCTTTACCGAATGCCGCAGGACATTGAAGGCGAACGGCATCATGACCTTGATGTTCACGCACAAGGAAACAGACGCCTGGGATGCACTATCCAAAGGGCTTATGGATGCGGGCTTTGCGATTACCGCGTCGTGGCCGATCAACACTGAAGCACAGGGCAGCCTGCACATCAAGGAAAAGGCTGCGGCTAACAGTACTATTTTTCTAGTCTGTCGGCCGCGAAGTCCCAGCACGAACGAGACAGACGCTGACATGGTGCGCGAAGGGTCGACACATTACTATGGAGAAGCTATACCCGCATATTGGGAAGATGTCGAGCCCCTTGTTGCCCGCTCAGTTCGTTCGCGGATCCAGGGATTTCAAGAAGCCGGAATTACCGGAGTGGATCTTTACTTGGCCTCATTCGGACCCGCGTTAGAGGAGTTCTCGCGGCACTGGCCGTTGAAGCGAGGCACGCCCCGTCCAATCCCGGCAGAGCGCCTTCGGCGACGCCAGCCGGAACTCTTCGAGGAAGAGTGGGATCCTTACGCGGCTACACCTGAAGACGCCTTGGATGCGGCTCGTCGGGAGGTCAAGCGCTGGCGGCTGGAACAGCTGACCCATCTAAGAGCCGATGAGGATCTCGATGGAATCACGGCTTTCATTGTCCTTGCGTGGGACGCGTTTAAAGCGCCGAAATTTTCTTACGATGAAGCTTTACGGCTTGCCCGTGCAGTGGGTGTCGATATCGAAAATGACATTGTCGGTCGGTTCGCAGAGAAAAAAAGCAGTGATATTATCTTGTGGGATAGTTCGCGGCGAGCCGCCAAGGGGACACTCGGTCCAGCTGATGGTTCACGGAGCATGATCGATGCCATCCATCACGCCGCCAATATGGCTCGCATCAGATCCCTCACTGCGGCCAAGGAGTTGCTCACAGAATCGCTGGTCGACCAGGATCCGCGCTTCTTCGCCTCGCTCGAAGCCGTACTTGAAGTACTACCGGTTTCTCGTTCGTTTTCCGGGATCGATTTGAAGGGAGAAGTCGCCGCCGCTGCCGACGATTTCGAGGTCCTCTACAATCTGGCACGGCTTGCATACGGTGACCATATCGACGATCCGGAGCAACTCAAGCTCTGGCAGGAAGAAAGCATCTAACCGTGCTCAGCGATCACAAATGGAGACTCAAATATACGCCTGATGACGGAGACCTCGTCAGGCTGTTTTATTTGCCTGCGCTTGAGGATGCCGAGCGTTACGACCGGCTGACCGGATACTTCAGCGCCGGTGCGCTGTCACTGGCCGCGCGGGGCATTGAAGGGCTCGTCCGGAATGACGGACGCATGCGCCTCGTAGTCGGCTGCACCCTGGATCCGCCGGAGATAGTTGCGATCGAAAAAGGCGAGCGGCTCAGGGACCTGATCGAGCGACGATTAGCAGATGTCCCATTAGCTCCACCCGACAACGCGTCCTCCGATGCACTCGAGTTGCTCGCATGGATGGTCGCTCGCAAACATCTGAATGTAAAGGTTGCCGTACCTTGCGACACCAATGGCAAGCCGATCCCGATGGACGGTATCTTCCATGAGAAGTCCGGAATCATCGAGGATCGCGACGGAAACAAGATCGCCTGGAACGGCAGTTTGAACGAGACGGCCGCAGGCTGGCAACACAATTGGGAAAGCATCAATGTCTTCACGAGTTGGGGGCCGGATCACCAGCGGGTTGATCGAGAAGCAACTAACTTTGCAGGGATTTGGTCCGGCCAGGCCCGCCGCACAATCGTACTTGACGTGCCCGGCGCGGTACGTGAGGACTTGATGCGCTTTATGCCCAAAGACGACCAACCGGCGCGGCTTAAGAAGCTCGGCAAGAAGCGTGCCAAACCTCGGCCGAAACCTGAGGCGAAAGAATCTCCAACGCCGGCGGTACCCGACCCTGGTGATCTCAGAAGCCGCGTGTGGTCTTTCATCCATCAAGCACCTACGTTCCAAAATGGAGGCGATCGGGTTGGCGAAGCGACATCGGCAGTTGTACCATGGCCGCACCAGGTAAGGGCGTATGAACGCATGTATCACAATTGGCCTCCAAAACTCCTGATCGCTGACGAGGTCGGCCTAGGTAAGACCATACAAGCCGGTATGTTACTCAGACAGGCGTATATCGCCGGTCGGGCGAAACGGATCCTGATCCTGGCGCCGAAGGCCATCCTCAACCAGTGGCAGATAGAACTACGTGAAAAATTCAACCTGAATTGGCCTATCTACGACGGAAGCAGGATGGTCAGGTATCCATCACCTGCCCTGCGTGGAAGCAACGAGCGCGATGTGGAGCCCGATCAATGGCATCGAGAACCGGTCGTGATTGCCTCAAGTCAACTGATGCGACGTGGCGACCGTGCGGAAACGCTGCTCGAGGCGGAGCCGTGGGATCTGGTTGTGCTTGACGAAGCACATCACGCCCGTCGGCGAGCGGCAGGAACGCCACAGCAGGGCGGACCGAACGCACTCCTGCGTCTGATGCTGGGTTTGAAGGATCGCACTCAGGGGCTGATTCTGCTGACCGCGACCCCCATGCAGGTGCATCCAATCGAGGTCTGGGACTTGCTGAATTTGCTCGGACTTCCTCAGGAGTGGACTGACAGCGCGTTTCTGGGCTTTTTCGATGACTCCGAAGAGCCAAACCCGTCAGCCGAGGCAATGGAACGCATGGCACGGCTCTACCGGTCAGTTGAACGTGTTTACGGTACAACGGATGTTGATGATGTACGACGGCTAATGGGCATGTCTAATCTAAGGGTCAACAAGGTGCTGCGTGCACTCCGCAATGAAGCCAGCATCCCGCGACGCAGGCTGGAAACAGGGGAGCGCAAGGCGGCAATCAAACTTGTGCGAGCGAACACACCGTTGCGGCGATTGGTGTCCCGGCATACAAGGGAACTGCTCCGGCGGTATTTCAAGAGTAAGCCGTCGTCAACACCTGTTGCCGTGCGCCGGGTCGAAGATCGCTTTCTGAATATGAATACCGACGAGGATGCACTCTACGATGCGGTCGAGGATTATATCGCCAGCACTTACAATCAGGCCAGCCCCAAGGAGCGAACGGCAGTAGGATTCGTCATGACGATCTACCGTCGCCGACTTGCCAGTAGTTTTCACGCCCTGCGTACGACACTTGAACGCCATCTCGACGCTGTTGCCAATGACAATTTAGTCGGTGGCGAAGCGTTGGAAGAAGACATTCCCGATGACGAGGCAGCTGACGAGGTTCCAGAAGCCGACCAAGTAGAAGAACTGGAGCGACAGGCACTCGCTGCCGCCGAAACGGCTGACATCGAATTCCTTCTCAACAGTATCTCCAATTTGCCGCCTGATAGTAAGCTTCAGCACCTCAAGACAGCTCTTTCTGACCTTCGCAAGGACGGGTATTCCAAGGTAATGGTCTTCACCCAGTACACAGATACCATGGACTTCCTTCGTGAAGCACTCCTCAAGGCAGGCGATTTGGCGTTGATGTGCTATTCCGGACGCGGTGCGGAAATGCCGTCAAACGACGGCTCCTGGAAAGGGCTTACACGCGACCATGCCAAACAAAGGTTCCGGGAAGGAGAGGCCGAGATTCTCCTTTGCACCGACGCTGCGGCGGAAGGTTTGAATTTCCAGTTCTGCGGCGCCGTGATCAATTACGATATGCCATGGAATCCCATGCGGGTCGAACAGCGCATCGGTCGCATCGACCGGCTCGGACAAGAACACGGGACTATTAGAATCATAAACCTCCATTATGATGGCACCGTCGAAACGGACGTTTATCGGGCACTCCGAAACCGAATTGGACTCTTCGAGTCCGTCGTAGGCCGCCTGCAACCTATTCTCGCACAATTGCCACGCACAATATCACGGACCGTGCTTTCGGGAGATGAAAGGGACGCATTGCGACGCGCCAGCGTTGTGGACGAGATCGAACAACAGGCTGAAGAGACCGAGGGACGGGGTTTCAATATCGACGACGTGACGGATGAAGAACTCACGATGCCTAGGCGGGGTCCATCGCCTGTTTCCATGGCTGATCTGGACAGAGTTATCGCGTCGCCTGACGTGATGCCACAGGGTACAGATGTCCAGTCTTTGAGCAAACGAGAATACGGCCTCCTGGCTCCGGGAATGAGCGACCGCCTTCGAGTGACTACCAATCCGAAATATTTCGAGGAAAACGCGGAGAGCGTGGAGCTCTGGTCCCCAGGCAACCCACTCTTTACACCTCCCGAGTTCACAACACCGCAGGACAAACCGCAAACAGAAGAGACGTTGAAGGAAATACTGGACGGTTGATCCAAATTGCAGCTTGGGGGCTTACTCGTACTGAAAGGGATTCCGTAGTGATATCAATGGAGAAAGACTATTCAATCTGGCCAGATCATCCTGGATCGGGGTTCTCCCATGATGACAACTTTGTGGTGACAATTCGCGATTGTCCCCGTACAGGTGGAGGTTACGCTATAACAAACGCGGCAGTCGGTCAGCTAAAACTTTCACTTGAACGGCTCAGTGAAGATGAATGCGATGGACTAAGAGCCCGACTCACATCGATGCTCGTTGAGAGGAGGGGGCAAGGTGAAGAAAACCCATTGGTTACCCCCGGGCTCGTGAAAGAAGCCATGGTCACTCGCGCTTTGGCGGTTCACGAAAGGGCAGACAGGCTACTGACGCATATTATCAGCAGATCAAACAACATCGGATATCCGGTTAAGATAGGCAACGAAGGCACGCGAGATTCATACGGACAGTGGATAGAATTCCCCGATTCTCCGACCGAACAAAATGCTATGGCTTGGAGTGAATCAACTTCAGAACAAGAGGTTCAGTTCTTGACTGAATATTTGGTCCGTCAAGATTGGATCGAAGCTCAGATTTCTGGACGGTCTAAGACATGTACTGTGCTCGTCGATGGATATGAACATGCTGCGACACAATCTGCGAAACCAAGAACAGACCAGGCGTTCATTGCTATGTGGTTTGCTGATGAAGTACAGGAAGCATATGAGACGGGGATCAGGCCAGCCGTACTGGAAACTGGATTTAAGCCGATGAGGATTGACCAGAAACCAGATGTCGATAAAATCGATGATGAGATAATTGCTGAAATTAGACGTTCTAGATTCCTCGTTGCCGACTTCACGCACGGAGACGGCGGAGCTAGAGGTGGAGTGTACTACGAAGCGGGATTCGCACATGGTTTAGCGATACCTGTAATTCGCACTTGTCGAAAGGACAAGGTGTGCAAACTCCACTTTGATACGCGACAGTATCACCATGTCGTTTGGGACACTAACGAAGGTCTTCACAAAGCGTTGATGAATCGAATCCTAGCTGTCATTGGCGAAGGGCCCAACGTCCATTCTATCAAGTCATGAGAAATACGTACTGGCCTCCCGACTCTCACGCAATCGGCATCACGCGAACAATTATCCCAAACAGATTGGTTGATCGCAGCTCACGTATGCGTTTCGACATCGACGGTGCGTCGTACGTGCTCTTGAGAGCAGGTTTCCTTCCCTGAAACGACTGAGAATCCTTCCACTTAACCGTCCTAATTGCGCAGATAGCAATTCGCGGAGCGGTATCCTACCGGAACGAAGTTCGGTGTAGACCCCGTTGTCGATTTGAACGGATGCACCGCGCCCATGCCTACAAATCGCCGCCTTGGATGTTGTGTATATATAATCGTAGGGCAGCCGATCCTATCTGGATCAGCTGCCTTTATTCCCTGTGTTTTTCCATCGATTCCGAGCGATTCGTATTACACCGCATAACACTGTATTACAAATGCCGTTCTAATAAGCGATTCGATCGTTGCCACCCGCTACTGATTGGCATATGCCAGGCCCAGCGCGGCGATGACGGTGGTGGAAACGATGGCCAGGGTAAAGGGTTGGACCCCAGCGGTCCTAAGCGCGCTGAACTCGGTGACGAGCCCGACGCCGGCCATCGCGCCCGTGATCAGCCATCGGTCCGCGGTCGCCAGCACGAATCCCAGATTGAACCTACGGTCTCCGCTGCCGAACACAGGACAATCCTCCAAGGCGTGTCAACGGGAAAGGCGCAGTATCGCTCGTGCGTTTCTTGGACCCCGTCAGTCCGCCCATGGTGCATTCGGCCCGGTCATTTTCCTTTTCCATTTGTTCCCTTCCTGTGTACTTTGCTGCTTCGGAAATCGACGTTGACTATGGCGCGGACGAAAGGACGTTTGAAATGAAGACCGGTCGCACATGGCATACGGCGGACGAGGTCCGCAGGATGAAGGACCACGTGGTCCGGTTTCCCGCGGCGAAGAAGATAGCCGATGAGATCGTCGCCCGTGCGGAGGTCTGGGCGAAACTGGACGACGCGTACGTACGCGACCTGCCGCCTCCGGCGGACATCTTCCGGGGGTTTCTGCCTTCGTTCGACGGATGTCCCGTCCATGGCGAGGCGGTCTTCCAGGCGCCGGGCGGACCCTGGCAGGTGGATATCTTCAACCGCCCGTGGAAGATCAAGTGCGCCGTGGGCGGAGAGGAGTACCCTTCGAACGACTTTATGGCGTTCTATCGGACAGGGGACCGCGCCCTGCTTACCGGCGATTACGCCGACGACGGTTCTGGCTGGGACCCCGGCGACGGACGGTCCCGGTTCTGGTTCGTCGCGCACTATTGTTACCGGCTCTGGCACCAGTTGATTCCGGCGCTTCAGGACCTGGGGCGGGCGTATCTGATGACCGGAGACGCGCGTTACGGCCGCAAGGGTGCGATCCTGCTGGATAGGATGGCCGCGCTGTTTCCGACCATGGACCACGCCGACCAGTCCTGGTACGGCTTGAACTATCAGGTGGGCTATACGGGCCGTTTTCTGTACGCCGTACAGGAATCGTTCAATATCGGGCTCTATGCCGAGGCGTACGACAACCTGTTTCCGGCGTTGCAGGTTGAGAGCAGCGTACACGAGTTTCTGGGCAAAAAACCGGAAGCGCTGGTCCGGCACGTGGAAGACAACCTGGTACGGCAGTCGGTGCGGGACATCTGGGAAGGAAAGATCCGGGGGAACTACGGGCTGCACCAGGCCTCGGCGGTGAAGGCGCTCGTCGTGATCGACGACGACCTGTTCACGGATTGGGCGATCGGGAAATTGGAGACGTACACGGGATGCGGACCAAACACGGAAGTGTGGGCGTACGGCGTCGAGGGCTGGAATCACGCGCTGGATAACTTCCTGTTCCGCGACGGGGTCTCGTTCGAGGTGGCCATCGGATATTCGGCTGGATGCTGGACGCGGTATATGCTGGATACGGACCTGGTCCTGAAGCGCCTTGACAAACGCCGGCTTCCGGGGGAACACGTGCGTTCTCTGGGCAACTGGTCGCGCCGGCTGGCGTGCTGGGGCGGAAAGATGCCCGCCATTGCGGATACAGGGGCGGAGGCAACCTATCCCATGCTGGATACGTCCTCGCTTCGGCGGTTCTTCCGGGGTTACGGGTGGCCCGAGTACGCGCGCGCGCTGCTGAACGAAGGCGCAATGGAAGAAAGCGGGATCCGGAGCTACGACGACCTGTTCGAAGCGCCGCTGACGAGAGCCGAACTGGAACACGCCGCGGGCAATCTGCCGGAATGGCCGGAGACGAGCGATAACCTCGGCGGCGTGGGATTCGTGATCCTGCGAAGCGGCCGGGCGGAGCACCAGACGGCGGCGGTGCTCCAGTACGGACATGCCAACGCCGGCCACGCGCACCGGGACCGCTTGAATCTGGAGGTCATCGCCGGCGGCAAACGCGTGGTGCCCGATACGGGTTATCCCAGCCACGCCGCCGAACACCCGGACCCGCCGGCCTGGGAGAAGAATACCGTCAGTCACGTCACCGTCGTCGTGAACGAAAGCCGGCAGGACACGGCCGACGAGGGGCGTCTGGAACGGTTCGGGACCGCCCCGCACGTGCAGCACGTGGAACTCTCGGCGCCGCGGGCTTACCTGGACGTCGACGTGTATCGGCGCGGCGTGACGCTGCTGGAGTTGGCCCCGGATTTGCAGGTCCTGGTCGACCTGTTCCGCCTAAAGGGCGGCTGGGCGCACGATTATTCCTTCCACGGATTCGACGGGGATTTTTCGACCCAAGGTGTTTCGTTCCAGCGCCAGGAGGGCGGTACGCTGGCCGGACCGAAGGTTCCCTTCCGGCAGCTGTACGACGATCCCGAACTGGAGCGTCATGCCAACCTGCCGGGCCCGCCGGGGACGAACGGCAAGCGCAGCTACCACTCGTACCGGGGCAGCGGCTTTTCCTACCTGTACGACGTGAAGCGCGGGCAGCCCGCGGGTGAATTCCAGGCCGTATGGCGGGATGCGGAGATGGGTCTGCGGATGATCGTCCCGGAGGGCGTCGCGCAGGAGGTCATCACAGCCCATGGCAAAACGCCGAAAAGACCGGGAGCGCCCGAGCACCTGGACTACGTCCTCCTGCGAAATCGTTCGGGCCGCCGGCAGGGCGACCTGAACAGCCTGTTCGCCGTTGTCTGCGAAACCTATGGGAAGAACCCCAGGTTGACGGGGGTCAGGCGGCTGGATCTGATCGACGGCGAAGACGCGATCGGCCTGGAGATTTCGTGGCAGGATGGCAAATGTTATGTTCTCAGCGCGCTGGCGGACGACGGCGTGTCCGTCTTCGAGGACAACCTCGAACTGGACGGCGGCTTCGGCGTATTGAACCTGGATGCCGCAGGTCGGCCGAAGTGGGCGTGCTTGTCGGGAAACAGACTGGGACTCGGAGACATCGAAGCAGAAGGCGCCGGTACATGGCGGGGACGGATTACGGATATGGACGCGGAAAACTGCCGGGTGAGCGTTACGTCGGACACCGGCGGGGCGCCCCCCGCGGGGGAGACCCTGATGGTGTCGAACCCGCCCCACGCGTGCAACTTCCCCATCCGGTCGGTCGAGGCATCGGGCGGCGGGTGGCTGTGTTCGCTGGACGCGGAGCGGCTGCACATCGGGCGGTTCGTCGTCGAAGCTGAGACGGACGACGGACTGCTGACCCGGACGTGGATCCACCGGGAATGGGAGGATACGGAAGATTCCGGATGCCATTATCTGAAGGGCGCTCGTCTGGCGTACAGGGAACGGCTCCACACCATCGAGCGGGTCATTCCGCGAGACGAGGGCGGACACCGGTTCGTGCTGCGGGATGCGATTCCGTGGCCCAATGCGCCGGATGACATGCCGGTGATCTACGACCTGGGGCCCGGGGACTCCTGCGTGATTCGGCCGATGGCGTTCGTGAGGTTTGATTAGCCCGGATCATTTGGAAATCGAAACAAACATCAGAAACTACGAAACACGCGAAAAAGACTACAACCTGAATCATCCACAAGAACAGAACTCACATGGATAAACAGGATGAAATCAGAAAACGTGACAAAAGCACGAGAAAGCAAACATCAGAAACTACGAAACACACGAAAAAGGCTACAACCTGAATCATCCACAAAAACAGAACTCACATGGATAGACAGGATGAACAGGATAAAAGACCAAAAAGCGCGAGAAAACGGAGAATTTTCGTGAGTGATTCACGATAAAACACTGAGTTGAGGAGGGAAGCAGATGGCGCAGCGCGTGGGAGTGATCGGGCTTGGCATTATGGGCAGCAGCGTGACGCAGGTCCTGCACCGGAATCCGCTCGTCGAGTTGACGGCATTCTGCACACTCGACGAAGAAAAGCTCCGCAAGGCGCAGGCCGAGTATTCGGTTTCCGCCGGTCATGCGGACTACCGGGAGATGCTGGAGAATGAATCCCTGGATATGGTCTACATCGCCACGCCGGACTGGGCCCACCGCGACCCCGTCATCGCGTGCCTGGAGGCCGGCTGTCACGTGCACGTGGAAAAACCGATGACAACCGATCTGGACGAAGCCACGGAAATCGTGGATGCCGTGAAACGCACCGGACTGAAGCTCCAGGTCTCGTATAACCACCGGTGGCTCGCGCCCTACAATGCCACGTGGAATATGATTCGCGAAGGGGAAATCGGCAAACCGCTGATGGCGTACGCGCGCAAGAACAATCCCATCTCCGTCCCTACGGAGATGCTGCCGTGGTCGGCGCAGTCCTCCCCCGCCTGGTTTCTGTCGGCGCACGATATCGACCTGATCTGCTGGTGGTTCGATCAGAGTCCGGTCGAGGTCCACGGCTATGGCATCAAACAGGTGCTCACGGCCAGAGGCATCGATGCATACGACATGCTGCAGGGGCTCGTCAAGTTCGACGGAGGGTCCGTCGCCACGTTCGAGTCGGCGTGGATCTATCCCAATACCCATCCGTCGATGCCCGACTCCTTCATGCAGGTCATCGGCGAAAAGGGGCACGTAAGTCTGGACCGCAAGGCCGAAGCGATAGAGATGAGTACCGAGGAGAAGTTCAAATGGCCGCGGTCATTGCTGAACTATAAAGTCTTCGACAAATGGGTGGGCGCGTTTCCGTCGTGCGTGAACAGCTTTGTGGACGCCGTGATCGAGGATCGGGCGCCTTTCGTGACGGCGCTGGACGGATGGCGTGCAACGGCCGTGCTGGACGCTTGGCACGAGTCTATCGAAAACGGCGGAATCGTACAGGTGGCGTCCGCGCCCGCGTGGCCTTAGAAGGCATTTTGGAATGGAGAACAGACGAATGACGGAAGGACAAAAGCGGATCGGGTTCGTGGATGACAATCTGGAGAACTTTCATTCCAACGTGTACCTGAAGCTTCTCCGTAACGAACTGAAGCATCGCGGATTTGTCGTGGCGGGATGTACGGGGATGCGTCCGAGAGCCGGAAGAACGTGGGCCGAGGCGAACGGCGTCCCGTACTTCCCCGACGCGGCCGCGTTGAACGAGGCTGTGGACACCTATGTGGTGCTGGCGCCGTCAACGCCGGAGACGCACCTCGAACTGTGCCGGCAGGTTTTTCCGTTCGGAAAACCGACGTACGTGGACAAAACCTTCGCGCCGGACCTGAGAACTGCCAGGCGTATCTTCGCGTTGGCGGACAGGCATCGGGTGCCCATGCAGACCACGTCCGCGCTGCGTTATACCGAAGTCCAGGACTACGTGGAGGAGGTCGGACGCCGGGAGGTCCGGCACATGGTCACCTGGGGCGGCGGGAGGTCCTTCGGCGAATACGCGATCCATCCCCTTGAGCTGGCCGTCAGCTGTATGGGTCCGAATGTGCGGCGGATGATGCGGAGGGGCGGCGGGAAACAGTCGCAGTTGTTGCTGGATTTCTCAGGCGGCCGCACGGCCGTCGTGAACGTCTATACGGGATCGAGTACCCCCTATGCGGCTTCCGTGACCACCGCCGATGCGACACGTCACTTCCAGGTCGATTCCAGCCGTATCTTTCTGAATACCGCGAATGCCGTGCTGGACCTGTTCGAGACGGGGAAGCCCGCGATCGATCGAAAAGAGAGCCTGATCATTCGCAGGATTCTGGACGCCGCCGGACAGAAACGGGCACTGTCAGGTTTTGTTAGTCTGTAATAGAGGCGGGGAGATGGTAGAGGTTAGACGGTAGAAGAAAGCGGGGAGACGGTAGAGGGTAGACGGTAGATGATAACGTTACCACAGTGTTTTCACGCTAACCGTGCCTGTTTTTTTACCGAAATGGTAACGACAAGAAAGACCATAGGGCACTGATGTCATCTCCCGTCTCCCGTCTCACGTCTCCCCCGGTGTTGAGGGGCCGGGGGAGCGGTCCGGCGTCAGTCGTCTTTCACGTACTCGGCGGCCTTCAGCAACGTGACGGAGTCGCATTCGGTGGCGGGGTAGTCACGGACGGTGATGGACACTTCGGTGGCATCCTCGATTTCGTACCCGGTATCGCCGCACAGAAGATAGCCGCCTGGAAGGGTATCGGGGTCGGGCACGGCGTTTCGCAAGTGGTAGGTGGAATCGGTGACGCGGGCGACGTCCAGAGAGACCTCTGATTTGTCGAGGGTCAGCACGTGCCCGTTGCAGCGGAGTTCAGTACCGCGCAGCAGATAAGCGCGCAGCAGGGAGCCGCCGTCATTCACCGACGCGAATGCGAAATGTCCGACGATCGACAGCGGACCGACGTCGTGGGAGCCGCCCTCGGGCGCGGAGAGGATGTAGTCCGTACATCCCTCGCGGCGGACGGCAACCGCCATGGCGCCGCTGTCCGGATCGTCCAGCAGCAGGCGGGACGACAGGACGGGCGAACGGTCGACGTACGGTGAAATCACCGCCGAATACCGGCTGTTCCGGACCTCATCGCCGTTCCGTTCCGCAAGGATCTGCTGGACGGGTGGGGCGTTGAGTTCCTCGCCCAGGTCCGAACGCCAGCCCGGCGCGTCCACGAGTAGCAGACGATGGATGGGGTTGAGCAGGGTGAGGTCGAGGCGCACGCCCTGGTTATCCCAGGTTGCGGTAAATGGCTCCCGGGGCCGGTCGGCGCGAATGTTATCCAGCCACTCGATGTGTTCGTCAACCGGCATCGGATCGGCGCCGGAAATGCCGGTGAGGCGGCCGTTGCTGTGGAAGCCGTACTGGTGGAGGCTGCCGCCGCCGACCCGGAATAGATCGACAGCGTAGGTCTGATCGCCCGGCACCTGAACCAGGACGCAGGTGCGCCTGTATTGATCGCATTGCGGGTACGGCGCGGCGGATGCCTGGACGACTTCGATTCCCGCGCCACAGCCGAAGAGTTCCAGCACGGACGGCATGTTGTTTCTGGCCTGGTTCTGACCGTCGACGGTGACGATGTTGTGGGCGAGCGTGCTGCCGGTCCACGCGTTTCTGGGGTCATCCCAGATATAGCCTCTGTCCGCCGCCATTTCCTTCCCGTTCGAGACGTAGATGATCCCGAGGGTGTCCGCGTGGCGGTGGCCCCCATAGGCATATCCGTTAAGGTAAAATGCCGTATGGCCTCCGGGGTTACCCCCCCGCAAAACAGCGACGTGCCAGCCCGGGAACCATTCGGTACGGTGCGGCAAACGGGCGTCCTCGTCCGCTTTCAGATCCGGGTCCCGGTTCCACAGGGCGTATTCGGTGCCTTTTTCGGACAGCGGGGCCCCCTGAGACTTCTCCAGCAGGCCGGCGTAGCGGCTTCCGTAACGGGCGGCCAGAACCTCGGCGTAGATGGGGTCGACACTACTGCCTTCCCTGGAGTCTCCGATGACCGGCTCTTCCAGGTTCGGGTCCAGCATGCGGACCATGCTCTCCAGGGCGAGACGATAGCGGTCGAAGTGTTGAAACGGATCCAGGTCCTTCAATACGGAGCCTGACTTCGGCACGTATCCTTCGGGGTCGGAATATCCATTCAACAGTTCGGGTATATTCCGCAACTGATTGAGATGCATGCTGGAATAACTCGGCGACTCCGTACAGAAGCCGTCGAAGTGGAAGGCGTCGTCCATGAGGGCTTCAAAACCCTCGATGGCGCGGCGGACACTCTCCGGTTTCCCGAACAGAATGCCCACCGCGGCGCTGAGCGCCCTCCCAGGGCCGCATTTGTTGTTGATGTCGTTCCAGTTTTCGGTGTCCGCGCAACCTGCCAGGATCAGGTCGTCCACGATCCGCCGGTCCATTTCCGGCGTCATGACGGGCGCACCGTCCGCATCGCGGGCGCTCCGAATCAGGTCGTAGGCCATCGCGACGTCGAGAATGTACCAGCCGTCGGACCCACTGCACCCGACGCGTCCGGCGCCCCAGAAGCCGTTGTTGAGTACCGCGTGATCGCCCACCCGGTGCCGGCCTTCGAACGCGGAGATGATTGTTTCCGGGGGAAACCGGCCGGCGGGAGGAAAACGACCCATGGATACCGCGGCCTCCGCCGGCGGGCAGTCCGCAACGGTGCCGTCGTAGGAATGGAACAGCCAGTTGGGATACCGCCGCGCCATACAATCCATGATCCATGCGCTCCACCGGGCGTACCGCACGTCCCCGGTGAGGGCGTACAATTTGGCGAGAGGAAGCATCTGTTCCCAGCACCAGCGGCATTTCTTTGAACGCATAACGCCGGTCCAGCTTGTATGTACGGGCGTCCGGACCCATTTGAAGGCGTGTTCGCCAGACCGGTCTTCCGGGTGTGCGCGCTCCGCATCGGTGAGGTAGAAGGTGAAGGTCTGGTTCATTCCGGGAGCGGTCACGCTGCCGGTCTCGGGATAGTCTTCGTTGGGGTACTCGGTTTTGCAGTATCTGCAGACCAGCCGGTCCGGATCGGTCGGGTCCCAGTCATAAATTCCGGTTTCTCCCATGGAAGACAGGCGGTTCACGCAGACCGGGCAGTTCTGGCCGTACTCGGGCCACGGGGTGAGCTCGGACACCATCGCATCCACGAATTCCCGGTCCTGGCGGATGAGGTAGGCGACCTCTTTCTTCCAGCCTTCGACGATGGCCTGAGCCCAGGAATGCCGGCGCAGGTTTTCACGTGCGTTCTCTACGTTGAGAAGCGGCATGGCGACTCCTGTTCGAACGATTCTGCCCGGGCGTTCAATCACACGGAAGGTCGATGTCTCCGGGCACCGGGGCGAACTGAACGTCTATTTCTCCATAAACGGACCGCTCTTTTCGATGCGTTGCAGTGTCTCCCGAAACGCGTCCGTACCGTCCTCCTCCCACACCTCCAGCCGGATGCCCCGGGTATTTCCTTCGGGAAAGCCCGTAACACGGGGCACGTTCGGGAACCCTTTCGTGTAGAGCCTGTTCCCGCCGGGCAGGTGCAGGATGCCGATTGTGGTCGGGATCACGGTGGGTTTGTTGGCCGCGCACGCGGCCAGGGCCTCTTCGTCGACCTCGATACCGAGGCCGGGGCCCTCGGGGATCGGAGACGAACCGGCCGCAACCTCGATCCGCTGTTTGACAACGTCTTCGTCGTACTGATCGTCCAGGTTCGTGCAATGGGCCACGTTCGGAATCACTGCGCCCATATGCAGGGCCATCGCCTTGGTCAGCGTGCCGCCCGTGAGCTGGATCACCGAGGACAGGTTGGCCAGGCCGGCCGCAAAACCGCGCACGAGGGTGGGACCGATCCCGCCTTCGCCGATCATGTAGGCGTCCGCGCAACCCCGGATTATCTCCTGCCCGCCGCCAAGTTGCGGGACATGCATGAGAAGGGGAAAGCTGGTCTTCTGCCGCAGCAGGCGCCACCCTTCCACGTCGGACAGAACGAGGGGGTCCTCGATCATCCCCACCACGGGTGAGCCTTCCAGCTCTTTCAGGATTCGCAGGACGGCGGCAAGCGGCCGGTTGTGATTGAAGTCATAGTGCATCTTGAATCCCGCCGGCGCCACCTCTTCCACGGCCCGTGTCTGTTCGAAAACGTCGTAATAGGCGCAGGTATGGATTTTGAAGATCATATATCCCTGGTCGACGGCCCGCACCACGTCCTTTGCCAGGTCTTCCGGCGACGCGGGGCGGGTCCACGCCGCCACGGGCACCCGGTCGCGGATCTTTTGGCCCATGAGTTTGTACGCGGGTATCTCGAGATGCTTGCCCATGGCGTCGTACAGCGCACCCATCAGGCCGGAATTCAGATTGGCGTTGAGGTAGTCGAAGGGATCGTGCCCCACGACGTGCTCGACGGTGGACCTGTCGGGGGCCGCGCAGCGCGCGTCGCCGTACCCGACGATTCCGGTGTCCGTTGTGATCTTGAAAATGGTCCGATGGTTCAGGTTGATGAAGCGGGTCTTCTGATCGGCATTCCGCGCGGCGATCTTCGGGTAGATCGGGATGATCTCAATGTCGGTGATTTTCATGGTGATTTCCTTTAGTCGTGAGTTTGCGGCTGGGAATCGCGAGTTCGGCTCCGGGTGAAGGGCCGACGGTTTGCGCTTTTCAGACCTTCATGGGTCCTGTAATATCCACGCCGGGCGGCATCCGGCGCAAGAGGGAACTTGACCGGCCTGCTGTGGGCGGTTTGGGCAGAATGACGTCGCTCGGACCGCGGTGGTGGGAATTATCTCGGGAGGACGGACCATCTGGAGGAAATGGTCCGGGGCATCCTCAGCGAGGATTGAGCCGACGTGAGGTGAATTCAGAGCTGCACGGCGATCGACGCGCAAGTTGCCGCGAGCGTCGATCGACAGGTTCCGTTACGCCTTGAATACGTGCAGGAATCCGTCCTCTGAACATGCGGCGATTTCGGGAATGCCGTCTCCGTTGACGTCCGCGGCGACGATATCCAGAATCGGTCCGCCCGTTTTATACCGGCCCACCGGACGTCCATCCGCATTGCCGAGGAGGTACACCGTTCCGTCCGCGACACCCGCCGCAATTTCGGGTTTTCCGTCCCCGTTGAAATCGGCCGCGGCGATGCAATTGACGACTTCACCGAGATCGGTGCGCCAGTGGAGGGTCTTGCCGTCGCCTTTGACGACGTAGACGTTGAAACTCATGGACGAGGCCACGATTTCGTCCAGCCCGTCGCCATCCATATCGACCATCGCCACGCGGGTGACTTCATCGCCGGTGTTGAATTGCGAGATGAGCGTGCCATCGGCTTTGAGGAGGTGGATGTGCGTGTCCGCGCCCGCGAATGCGACTTCCTTCAGCCCGTCGCCGTCGACGTCCCCGGCGGCCGCGCTGTTTGCGCGCGGGCCCGTGGCCGGATGGTAGGACCACCGGATCTCACCGTTGCCGTCGATGCAGTGCCACCGGTGGTAGTCGGTCCCGGCGATCACCTCGTCGCGTCCGTCACCGTCCAGGTCCGCGGCGCAGCCGGTGGACGACGGGCGAACGGTCATCTGGCGCCAGAGTTCCTCGCCGTGGTGGGTGAGGGCGTGATATCTCCAGGATTCCACGGCGGCGATGACCTCGAGATTGCCGTCGCCCGTGATGTCGCCGGTGAAAACGGAGCGCACGACCGGGTCCTGGAAGTAGAATGGAATCTCGTAGCTCCACCTCAACGTTCCGGTCGCGTCGAGGACGTACACCCTGGCGTCTTCCGAACCGGCGATGATTTCGGGCCGGCCGTCGTTCTCCAGGTCCGCCGCACAGACGGAACGCACCGCGCCTCCGGTGGGAAAACGCCAGAGTTCGCCACCGTCCTTATACGCATGGATGGACTGCGAACGTCCGCCCGCGATGGCTTCATCTTCGCCATCGCCGTCCAGGTCCGCGGCTTGCAGGGAAAGGAATGCACCGTCCGCCCGGTGCGACCAGACCGTCCAGAGGTCGGGAACCCGGCGTTTCCTGCGGGTCGTTCGAACGCGTGGCGTAAATTCGGTCGCATCAGACGTTACCGCGGCGCGGCGGATTCCCGCGAGGGCCGGTGGAATCAACGCGAACCGGCGCTTACCCTCCGGCGCGCGGAACGTGACGGCGCCGTTCGAGTCGGCGGCGGCGATCGGCTCGCCGTCCAGTTCCACCTGCGTCCCGCTTCCCGCGGACAGCGTGATCGTCGTCGGCCCGGAGGTGGCAAGCCTGCCCTGTGCAGCCGACAGATCGTATTCGAGACTCACCGGGCGATCGCTCTTGAACGCGGTATCTTCCCACGAGACTTCCGTGCCGTCGACAATGGAGAATGAACGGGGAGATATCTGAAACTGAGCCGCCGCGACGGCGGGGCCGGACGGCAGCGCCGCCGCAACACGGGCATTCCCGACGCCCGCGAAAACGGTTTCCGGACCCCCGTCGATGCGCACGGCGTTCGCGGCGACTTGCGTCATAGCGAGCTTCAAAGGGCTGCAATAGAGCAGGTTGAAGAACCGGTAGGTTTCCCCTTTCTCGAGTCGTACGTCGGCGATCTGCTGGAGGATGCGCACGATCGGTTCGGCGTGTTCGTATCGGTCCCAGTTTTTACCTGTAACCGCGTCATCCTCCAGCCTGAGCCGCGGTCCCGGCAGGCCGTGGATGAAGAATCGCTCGCCGTTCTGCTCCATCGCCAGGCCGCCCTTGCGGAGGTGTACGTCGCCCAGCGTCTGCCACACCGCGCGGAAGCTGTAGTCGGCCTCGCTCAGCGCCTCCATCTCGTCGACGACGAGGAAAAAGGCCCCTCGGTTCCAAAGGATGTTCCGGCGCCAGTCCACGCCGCTGTAGGACCGGAGGGTCGTCTGGGAGAACCCGGTATCCCGGTTGGCGGAAAATCGTTCGAGTTCCACGAAAGGGGGGATTTCGGCTGATTGTCCTTCCTTGAAGATGAGGACCCCGTTGTGGAATTTGGGCAGCGATTTGATATAATCGCAGTCGGCCAGCCAGATGCGGTTGTTCTGGGTCAGGCGGCAGATCGAGTTGCCGTCGTAATGCTTGTGACCGCCGTTGGACAGGCCGTCGAGAAACAGATACTGGTTGTCAGGATCGAACCCGTCCCGGAAGACGACCTTGTCGAACGTCTTGTCCAGATGCAGGTGGTCGCTGCCGTTTGTTGAATCGTAATACCTAGGGTCTAACGGATAGACCTGCGCCCCATCCAGGTCCGTGGGCTCAACGGGATCCACGTCGCGGCTGTGTTCGTAAGGGTGGGGCCGCGGCGCCATGTCTTTCTTCTTGTCGAGCATCCACTGGTAGCGGCCGTCGCCGGTTACGCAGACCATGGCGCGCAGGTAGGGCATTTCGGTCCACGTGCCGAACGGGGAGGCCGTGTCTCCATTGGGCACGGCGCAGCCCAGGTTGTCCGTTGTCAGGATGGCGTAGTCGCCGGCGCGCTGCGCATTACCCGTATCGAAAAACGTCATGTCGCCCGTGCTGAGCGTGTAGCGCATCGCGTGGAAATGGGTGCGCCAATGGTAGTGCCCGCAGTCCTCGTAAGGCTTGAACGCGTTGACCTGCACACCGAAGCACTTCTCCGAAAGGGCCAGCCAATGGTAGGCCTGCGTGGCCCTGTAGTATTTCCTGAAATAAGCGCCGGCGTAGTGAAGGCCGAGCGCGGCGTACGTTGCGTGGTTGTGGCGTACGCGATCGTTCTCGACGTCACCCACGTGTGATACGCAATCCGAAATGAACTCGTAGAGGATGCGCGTAATCCGCAGGCGGTCCTCTGAGGAGACGACGGGACTCTCTTCCACGAGGTCCCACCCGGGCATGACGTACTGCAGCGCGAAGTCCGCGTCGAAACCCCATACGCTGCCGTAATTATCGGGGTCGGACAGGACATGGTCGTACATCCGGAAGACCAGTCTTTTGTAGATTTCAGCGTAGACTTCGTTTCCGGTAAGCCCGTAGAGCAGGCCTCGCTGTCCGATCCTGCTCCAAAGACCGGTATGGGAGCCATGTGCGAGGTCTTCATCGGCTTCCGCCATCTCGGCGTCCAGGTCCGGTTCTTCAGGAATCCCGGCGTCGCCCCGGGCATCCGGACCCCACGCTACGTCGAACATGGGGCCGAGGGTCAGCGTGGGCCCCGCCGCCAGCCGGTCCAGAAAGAGGCCTGCGGCCGCTTCCACACCGGCGATGTCGCTGCCGAGAAGGCCCACGGCGTTCCTGCCGTTGCCCCAGGGATCGTGGATGGTGTGGAGAAGGTGGCCGCCCCGGCCGGGATAATGGTCGTCTGCCGGGGTATAGCTGTAGCCGTACAGCCGGAAGACCACCCTGTTGGTGTTCACGTTTCCCAGCAGGATGAGGTGCCTTCGGGGCGTTCTTGCAGCGGCGCTGTGGTCGATCACCGGCAGTTTCGCGCCCGTGAGGTCGTGTATCTTCCCCCGGATGGTCTCGGCAATGGCGCCGTACCTGTCTTCCGACGGACGCACGATGGCCGCCGCCGGAAGACCGGCATCCACGAGGACGGTTTCCGGGTAGACCGGTTTGGGTTTCCTGAGATTCTTGAGGGACATCCTCCGCTGCGGCATCTCGGCCTCCGGTTGTCGATTCGCGCTTGCATGTCTTCAAGGGAAACGGAAATATGGCACCGCGTCATCCAGGACCCGCGTTCTTTTATTCTCCTTCGATGAGTTTCTTCAGAAATGCGATTTCATGCGCAGCCGTCTCGTATGGCGGATGGTGGCTCCCGTGTTCTATTGAAATGTAGCCGTCGAAGCCTTTGGATTGGAGAACGCGGATGAACGCGGCGAAGTCCACGTCGCCGGCGTCCAGAAACGTAAGGTTCGGCCAGCTTTCCAGCCAGTTGTGGGCGTGCAGGTGGACGACGTGTTCGCCGAGTTGTTCGGCGGTACGGAAGACGGACTCGCCAACGAGAGGCGTCTGAAGGTTCACGGTGAGGTTTTCCATGCCCACGTCGTCGAGCAGTTTGAGAGTGCTCGGACTCGTATCCGTCAGGTTGGGCCCATGGTGAATCACCTGGTGCGTTTCCAACGGGAACCCGATATTGTGCGCGGCGCCCATTTCGCAGACGGTCCGCAACCCCCGGACGCAGGCGTCCCACTGCTCGACTGTGGCGTCCGCGCTTCCTACGTTGCCGGTGTAGGTGCGGATAAATGGACAGTCGAGTTCGACCGCGTACTCAATAAAGGTTTCCGCGTCCCGGATACTCCGGTCCCAGGTTTCCCGGCTGGTGGTGAAGTCGAAGTAGGGGCAGACCTGCACGATTTCGAGGTCGTGTTCGGCCGCGATGGAACGGACCCATGCCAGGTCCGCGTCGCAAAGGAACTGTTGCCAGAGTTCGATGCCGTCGTATCCCAGTTCGGCGAGATACGGGATGGCGCTTTCCTGATCGGCTTGCGTATTGCCGAATGCGTTGGTGCAGAAGGCGGATTTCATAGGCAGTAGTGACGAAAAACGCGTGCTACCGAATGAAGAATATATCAAGTGACGGACCCATCGACCTTCTGACGGTTGGGTTTACTGTCATGCTGAGCGCAGCCGAAGCATCCCCCGTCTCCACGTTTGGCCAATGGCGTGGAAACGTCCGTAAACACGAATGCGCGGATCTATCGACTGCCCGCCGGTCTCCCCGACACGAGAATGTGAGCGAAAGCCTTGCAGTCGTCCGTCTCGGACGCGCATCGTGAAACGGCGCCTGGTCCTGCGCGGAAAACACCTGGAAATTAGCGTTGCGCACTCGTAAAATAGACGGACGCCATGTAATGTCAATCGCAATTTGGAACCGAAATCATCCGATTTACAGGAGGCAATTATGTCCGGACCCTTCGACTACGGGATCATCTACAACTGGGACGGGGCGCCGCACGGTTATTCCGAGGCGCCGCAATCCATGGACGCGTTTCTCGAGAAGACCTACGGGCCTCTCGAAGACACGCAGGTGGGGGCGCTGTTCTGGTGCATCGGCGAGCACGCCGCACGCTGGCCGGATTCCGCGCTGGAAATGCTTGGGGACGTTCACGGGCGGCGGTACGAAAACGTCTCGGCCTATACCCACACCGAAAACATCCGCCGGATGCTCGAGCGGGGGGAGGACCCGCATGTCTCGCTGATCGAACACGGCCGCGCCCTGGGTATGGCCGTCTACGCATCCGTGCGCATGAACGACAACCACTTCGACGGGGCGCAGTTGGAAGACCTCCCCACGCTCCACCACTCGGAGCTGACGGGGATGCGGCGGGAACACCCGGAGTGGGTGCTGGGCGACCAGACGTCGGAATGGTTCGCGCTCTCGTGGAATATGGCTGTCCCCGAAGTCCGCGAGCACCGGTTTACCCACATCGAAGAGGTCGTTACGCGCTACGACTGGGACGGCGTGGAACTGGACTGGCAGCGGCACGCATTCCACCTTCCCGAAGACGAGGCTTACCGGCTGCGGTACGTGCTCACCGACCTCCAGCGCCGGGTCCGGCAGCTGACGGACGACGTCGCAAAGCGGCGAGGAAGGCCATTCCATCTGGCGGCGCGCGTGGCCGGTTCGCAGGAGATGTGCCGCCGAATCGGCTACGACATTCCGGTGTGGATCGAGGAGGGGCTGGTGGACATCCTGATTCTGGGAGGAGGCGCGGTCACCGACGCGTCCCTGGAGGTGGCCGCGTTCGTGGAGATGTGCCGGGACAGGGGGATCGCCGTGTACGCGGGATTCGACAGCGGATTGCCCGACCCGTTCGTCGGCCCGGAAACGCCTGACATCAAAGATCGAATGCGCACCCGGGCGATCGCCTCCCGGTACCATCGAGCCGGCGCCGACGGCATTTACACGTTCAACTGGCACGCCAACCGGGACATGAAGAGGGAGTTGCTATCGCAGATCGCCTCGCCCGATACGCTTCACCGCACCGACAAGATCTACGCGGCCACGCACCGGTTCATCCAGAAAGAGGGACCGTGGCGCGGCGCCTACCGCATCGACCGGATCCTGGGAGAAGTGCCGGTGGCCCTGAAAAAAACCGTAACGGGCGAAATGCCGGCCATCACCCTGGACATCGCCGATGACGTCGAAGCAGACGGCGCGTCACACCTGGAACTCCGCGTCCGGCTCGATCAGTGGGTGGTCGGCGACAAGGTCTGCGTCGTCTGGGACGGGCGGGAACTGAAAGACCCTGAAACCCGCTATTGCGCGATGGACAACACCAATCCTCCCGGCGGCGCATTCCAGCCTCCACCGGGCATCCGCCTCATTTCCGACGTGAGCCGGGCGGCGTGGTTGTGCTTCCCGCTGCGTCCCTCAGACGTCGGACAGGGGATACATACGGTCAATGTCGGACTGATTGAACGCCATCCGCAACTGGCTTGCGACATCGTCCTGACGGACGTGGAACTGGTCGTCCGGTATTGACCCCACGGGATACCGCCGAACACTGGGACTGAAGGGAGATGCAATGGCCGAAACCGATTCATTGCGAGAAAGGGTCCGCACCGAATTGCCGGAAGCACGGGAAATCGTCGACGCCTCGTTGCGGGAGAAGGTCATCGAGGCATGGGCGACAGCGCTTGCGGGCAGCAGTTTCGAATCCATCGCCGGGATCCGGCCATCCGGGAACCCGGATACGCCGCCGCTGAAGAAGGGGACGCAGACCGACCACATCCGCGGGGTGACCCGCCTGGCGATGCGGATGGCAGATGAACTCGTCTCGATGTTTCCTAACCTGAAGGTGAACCGCGATGTTCTCATTGCCGGCGCGTTGTGCCACGACGTCGGCAAGCCCTGGGAATTCGATCCGGAAAACCAGGCCCGCTGGAAGCGCGCGCCGGGCGCGGCAGGGTGGCCGTCCATACGGCATCCGGCCTACGGTGTCCACGTATGTCTGAGCGTGGGGTTGCCCGAAGCCGTTGCGCATATTGCCGGCGGGCATTCAGGGGAAGGAGAACTGGTGGTGCGGAGCCTCGAAAATACCATCGTGAACGCGGCCGACTACGCGTTCTGGCGGGTGCTGCGTGCCGGGGGACTGCTTGAAGGGGACTGAGGAAACGTCCGATCCAAAGCCGAGGATTCGGTTCGGAGCGGCATGTTGGAAAAAAGTATCACATGCCGTTGAACCTCGCGCGGCTTCGCTGTGTTCAGCAGAAACCCGATAGGCAGAAGCGAAAATGCGCGCCCCTTTCAACGGTCCAATCACTCCCCCCTTGAGGGGGAGTCGCAGAAGCCAAGCCGATCCCTGAGCTTGTCGAAGGGCCGGCGACGGCTGATGCGGTGGGGGGATTTCATCGCCCATCTTCACGTCGTCCGCAAACTCCGTAGTCGGATGTTTCAAGTCTTCAGCGCGCAAAACCCCTGCGAATTAGTCAATTGCACCCTCGTTTCACATACACTTTGTGTGAATCCCTTATCACTGGATACCAATCTTTCGCGAGTTGTTGTGCATCCAATATCTGATCCCTGGACATAAGCCGTTCCACTTGTTTCCGTGCAGCTATAATATCTTCGTCCTTAACCCCAAGATCCCAAAAGCCTAATCCCCCGAAACCCTCCGACTCCAGAATCACTAAATCCTTTAAACTTGCCGCCAAATTGAAGTATGTATGCGCGCGAACAACGTCTCTTTTGTGCACCTTACCATCTTCGTGCATCCTTCCAATCCAATACATAGCTCCGACATGCCCCATGTGAGCCGCATATTTATACAGAAGAATTGCCTGTTCGTAATCCTGGAGAACACCAATGCCTTTTTCGTACATTCTGCCCAATTTAAAGGAGGCCTCCACATCCAATTCGTCTGCCGCAAGCCGATACCAATGGGCTGCCGAGCTTCGATTCTCAATGCGACCCAACAAGCCTGAATTATATATATCTCCAAGTTCCCTCTTGGCGCACCGATCCCCATATCCCGCCGCCGACTCGTACCAGAAGTACGCGTTATGATTGTCTTTGCCAACCCACCGATAGTGACCTGCCAGCCTCCTTGCCGCTTCTGCACTTCCCTTTCTCGCGGCCCGTTCTAACCATTGTTTGTCCGCATCGTCGCCTCCCGAAAGAAATATCATAGCAGGCACATACCCCGATTTTGCGGAACGTAAGATCCATTCACGCCCTTCTCTCGGAGCATTTAAAAAAACATCATATAGCCCTGTAAATATTGTGTCTTACCGTCCCCAATTTCGGCACGCTTCAAGACCTCATCGTGGCCGTTATCCTGACTCAAGAGACTTCCAGACTCATCGAGAACTTCCCTCAATCTCTCACCAAAATATCCCTCGCCGTGTTTCAGATATATAACGCAAACCAATAAATCTTTGTTATTGCTAAGGACGTCATTTAGTTTCTTCCCCTCTGACGTGATTCGAAGTGAATCAAAACCTCGGTTGCAGACCTTTTTTACCCAAACGCTGGATTCTTCCCATTCATTCGAACCTTTGAGTTGCCCAATTATTGCTTCAGCATCCATATCCTCACTTGCACCAACACGCAAGATCAGCACAACCAAGATCAGAACCAAAATAGAAATCTTGAACATAGCTTTAGTGAATCCCTTCGATTGACAATTCGATCTTGTTATGGATTAAACTCAGAAACTATACCCCAGTATGTATAGGTGACGAGCCCTAAAGAGACACTTTCGAAAAATTGTGTGCTTGTCGAGTCCTGAATAATCCCATCCTTCGCAGCTTCTTGAGGATCAAACACCTTAATAACTCCCCCGCCATCTGCATCCGTAAAGTAATGGAAATGACCGCTTCTGTTATATGCCAACTCTCTGTTATCCCGACTCGCCCAATTGTACGATTTCCCGTCTTTGACAACGATAACCCGGAATTCCTGTCGTTCTTGAGGTGAAAGTACTGTGCGATCAGTTCCTTTCGAACTTGATACGACCAGCGTTTCCGGCATTGCCGATAGGACAACATGGGAACTGTCATTTGGTCCTGCCGGTGCAATGAGCACAGACAGTACCACAGGAACCAGAACAGATTTACGCACAATCCATGTCCCTTTCATTCCGACGTTCATGCCGTCGACTCCTTTTATTTGATCTGCTTGTCGATCCTATCCCGGAGAATACAGATCATCTGCATTATCGCGATGAATACGTCCCGTACTCGACGAGGATTTCCACGTCTTCAATCACGATTCCTCCTTCGAAACCTGGAGGCCTTTCTAGCAGGGATATTTCGAGCGCATTCCGGCCCTTCCGGGGACGTACATTTTCCAGGTCGAACTCCAGGAGTTGTCCCGCGTACGGGTCCCGGGACCGGATCGGCGAACGGCGGCAGGACCCGGCGTCCAGCCCGGCGCCATTCAACCGGATCTCCAGCCGGTCGGCCGATACGAGATTGCTGACGCCCATCCGAAGGCGGATGCTACGTATTCGGTCATTTTCGGGGTCGTCCGCGATGGAGAAGGGTATCCGGCGAAACTTCCCGGTATCCGGCGAGGGGATTTCGAGGGGTAGAAAGGCGCCATAGTCGAATTCGGCCGCGGCCTCGCAGCGACGGCGCAGGAAGTAGTGTTTGTCGGCTTCCCGGATCAGATCGGGATCGCCCAGCTGCGTGAGCAGACTGCGGCCGGATTCGTCCAGGGGCCAGGGCAGAAACCACGTGTACAGGCCGTCGACGTCCAGTTCCAGGAAATTCGCGGCGGCCGCGCGCATCATGGCGGGGGTCGCGTTCCCGGCCGTATTGAACCGCCGGCTCTCGTCGCTGCAGTAGGGTTGAAGCATGCCGTAGACGGAGATATCGCGGTCGTGGGCGGCCTGTACGAGCCAGCCGACCGGCATATCGGCGTCCAGTACGAAATCGACGTAAAGCATGGGAACCACGTAGTCGACCAGCCCTTCCCGAAGCCAGGTTCGCACGTCAAGCCCTGTCTTCAGGTTCAGTTCTTCGGTGGGGTAGACGCGGGCGCCGATCAGGGCAGGACCGCCCGGCCGGCCCCGGACGATTTCGGCGGTTTCTCTTACGAAATCCGTCATCACCGGCGTGTATTCGGACACGTCTTCGGGCCTCAGCCAGAAAGGACTTCCGCCGGGGGAGGCCGCGAAATCCAGTTCCACGCCTTCTACGTCATACCTCGTGGCGAGTTCTTCCAGCACGGCCTGCTGATGGTCGCGCACTTCGGGATGGACGAAGCCCCGCCCCCCGGTGTTTAGCGCGTGTTCCGGGGCCATGCCGCCGTAGCTGCCCATCCGCAGGCTGGCGATGAAGTCCATGCCCTTTTCGCGGGCGCGGTCGACCAGGACGGTCAGAGGGTCGAGGCCGCGGGCGATGAGGCTTTGCATATTCTCCCAGGCGCGCCACTCGTGGACATGCTGGAATGGTCGCAGATCGTCGCCGAACATAAGGCCGATCTTCGAGGGATAAAAGAGACCGTCCGCACGGGACACGCCGTAGACGAAGGTGTCCACGGCCGTGCCGGCCACTTCGTCTACAGGCACCCGGGCGTCTTCCAGCCGCATCGGCGGTTCGAAGACGAATAGATAGTAGTGGCGGGCGTCGTTGAAGTAGATCGTGCGTTGTTTTCTCATCGCTGACGTTTCCCTCCGGCCCGACGATGTCTCTCATGATCCAACGGAATTGATCCGGCGCGATCACTCCCCCGAAGGTTCGAAGGGGCCCAGGTCCGGATCGTTCGTTCGGTGAAAGCTCCTCCCCATCAGGTACCTGATCTCCAGTTCCACGTCGCGGATGTATACGTCCGGTGTGACGTCCGGATCTCGTTTGAGCAAATAAACCTGCAGCTTGTTCTCGCCCTGGCGCGGCCAGTTTGTCCGGTCCGGCCGGAATACGTACCAGTAGCCGGAGCCGGTCCGATATCGCGGTGCGCTCATTCGGTACATCTCATTGATCCTACGCATTTGTGCGTCCGGAAGGTCTTTGCCGTTGAGACGGAAGCGAAACCGGTCCCGTTCGGTGGTGTTCATGATTCGTACGCGAAGCGCAACGTCGTGCACCCGTCCGGTTTCGTCCCAGTGCGGGAGGTCGTCGCTCATCCGGATGATCACGCGCGCCGGTTTATCCACATCCAGGGCGGCGGGCAGACCCATGGAAACGCCGGGTTCGGTGACGGGCCTGGGGTACCGCCCGGTCTCGGTGGGAACATAGTAGTGTTTGTCCTTCGGGGCCATGACGTCCGGATGGGGCAGTTCCCGCAGCTTCTCGTAGAAAGACGCCTGATAGGGCCAGTTGCCGAACCAGTGCGCAAGGTACAGGCCGTCAACCCCCTGGGCCCAGGCGTTGCAGGCCGCTCCCCGGATCATTTCGATGGGTGCTTCGGCCAGCCGGTCGGAGTCCACGTGGCTGTGCACCGCGGCGTGGACCCGGCAACCCGTTTCTCCCGCGGCTTCGACCAGAGGGCGGAAATCGACGGTTGAGTCGAGCAGTTCCGGGGTAGAGAAGGTCTGACCGATGAGCACGTCCACGATCCCCCGCCGGAGCCATTCCCGCACATCCAGCCCCACCGCGAGACAACCCTCGATGCCGGCCGGAATACGCAGAGCCAGTTCGCGTTCAGGACCGCTGCATTTTACGGCACGGTGGACGCGTCCGATCCACCCGGTCATGATCTCCCGGCCTTCTTCGGCCGCGTCCGGGTGGAAATAAACCGGCGTGTAGTTGAGTTGAAGCTCGAAGCCGTCGACGGGGTACGCGTTCAGCGTCTCTTCGATGACGGCGAACCGTTCTTCCCTGACCTCCGCATGACTGAAGTCGAGGCAGGTCAGACCGGGAAAGTCGTCGTCCAGGTCGCCTTTCGCGCCGATTTCGAGATGGGTGTTCTCGAACCGGAAATCGGAGCACCGCACGTCCTCGTCCCGGCCCCCGCGACCCTGCTGCACGAGGAGCGTGGGGTAGACCAGCATGCCCTTTTCGTGGGCCCGATCGCAGATCAGACGGAGCGGATCGTGTCCTTCGCGGATGAGATGCCGGGCGTTCCGGCTGGCCCTGTCGAAGATGAGATGGGACCATTTCTCCACGTTGTGGCCCCAGACCTCTCCGACTTTCGTGTCGTGGAGGAACGTGCGCCCGTCGCCCAGGCAGAACATGATGGCGTCCACGGGAGTTCCCGCCAATTCGTCCACGCCGGCTTCGAATTCCTCCTTCTGGATGGGAGGCTCGTACATATAGATGAGGGGGTGACGCCCGTCGTGGTAGAACATCATGCGTGGTTGCGGCATAGGGCGTACCTCGCTGGACGGGCCCAGGCGCGCAGCCGGCAGATTCCTTCGGCGTGTACCTGGATTCCGTCCTGAATCAGAGCTCGATTTCCTGGGTCGGCTGATTTGAGATCGGGATGTTGCTTCCCATCACCGACAGGCTGTCGCCGCGATGGACGAAGGCCTTTGCGGGGCGGCCGTCCCGATATTCGATGGCGGCCGCGTGGCCCGAGAAGGAGACGTCGTTAGCGGTAACTGTGACGCCTGGAGCGCCGTGAATCACGAGAAGGTGATGGTCCCCCGCGGCAATCTGCAGCGCGCGAGGCAGTACAGGAGATTTGGCGTTTCCATCGATCTTGCACGCCAGCGGAGTAACCGCCGCCTCGGGACGCTCGCCCTGATACGGCATCAGGAGGACGTCGAACGGGACGACAGGCTCCTCGACACACCAGCCTCGAAGGGCGATGAAATACCGGTCCGGCCACGGGGCGGCGGGCGGATCGCCGGAGTACACCGGGATTTCTCTTACCATCTCTTCCAGATAATCTATGCCGCTGTATGCGTATTTGAGCTGTCTGGGGTTCGCGGGCGCAACGAGGAGACCGGCCTCATCGCCTTCGGCGGCGGCCACGGCGCCATGCGTGGCGAAAGGGAAGACGCTGTGGAGATACCAGAGCGCGCTTCTCCGGCGATGCGAACACGCGACAGCGTCGGAGACGAGAAAGCCCCATGGTTTGATGAACAGGATCCGGCGTTCGATCACAACGCCCGCACTGGCTTCGTAAGCGCGGTGCAGACCGGAAAAGAAGTCCCAGGATACGGTGCTGCCGAATTGAATCTGCTCGCCGCGAATATCGGGGCGGGTGGAAGGCGCCCCTTCGATGACCACGTGGTTGTGCGCCTGTTCGGACCGGAAGTACATATCCCACGGAGCGTCGTAGGGTCCGAACCGGGAGACCTCGGCCGCGAGCGGAACCCCGAAGGCATACATGTTGATGTCCAGGATACCCATGTGGCTGTGGCCGCCCGGCCACTGGCCGTGGTTGACCAGCAGGTACGCGTCGTCGGGTTCCCAGCCGGAGCGCATCACGCAGAATTCACTGGATTCCAGGCGCGCGCTCATGAAATCGGGTTCCCGGGGTGCTGGATCATTCGCATTCAGTCTGTGCCGGATGGGCCGAAGAAACGCGGCGTCGCCCGTGAAGGCATAAGCCTGATTCAGGAGTCCCGACCCGTCCATGAAGCTGCCGTCGTTGATGCCAGGCATTTCACCCCCGGGACCGGCCATCTTGAGGAACCAGGCGTAGGCATTTGACGTTTGTTCCCGCCAGTCCAGGGTCCGGAGCGGCACGAGTTCCGGGTTGGCCTCGGCCAGAAGGGTGGCCTCTTCCAGATGGCGCAGGCAGCCGCTGCCATAGGAATAACAGCGTTCGCTGTGCCCGCCGTCGGCGTAGTAGTCCTTCTCCATGTGCTCCTCGAGGTAGCGCGCGCCGACGGTACGGAAGGCTTCCGACTCACTGAATTCAGGAAAGAGAAAACCGATGAGCAGCATGGCCGAAATGCCATGCACCTGCCAGTTACCCTCGCGGTATCCTTTCGCCTCCTGTTCCAGCGTCAGCCAGCGACCGGCGCCCAGGAACGACTTGAAGAACCGACGGACGTGGTCAGCGGAGAGCAGGGCGCCCATGCCCAGAAGGTTTACAGCCGAAAGGAAATTCAGGAATCGACGACTTCTTCCCGACAGGCCCAGTTCGTAGAAAACCGGATGCATCCGGCGCGCCCCGACGATTTCGTGCCGCACGGCGTACCACTGGCGGAAGACCTCCAGGTAAGCCTCGACGTAGCGTTCATCGCCGGTGTCCAAAGCGGCCCTCGTCAGGCATTCCATCCAGCCGAGATAATGGAAACCGTATTTGGACTGGTCGCCGAACCACGCGTTGAACGCCACGGGACCGGAGAAGTCGATTTCGACCTGACCGAATTGCCGCCGTCCACCGTTGAGTATGGTATCGGCCAGGCCCCGGTTGGACGCGACCCGCGGCCGGAGTTCATCCAGGGAACCCGCGAACGGGTTGACGGGCGTGCTCCGGGACAGGAAATGCCGCCACCATGCGTCGAATGCATCGTCGAAACGTCCTGAATCCGCGGCGGACCGGACCGCGCCGAGCCCGGGATGGTCGGGATCCAGGGCTTCGAAGAAAGAAGCATCGGAGATATGTACGATCTTGTCGGGGAACTCATCGTGATGGAACATTGGGGTGCCCTCTGGAATGCGAAGTCGCGCAGGGTTACGGCTGGAAGGGCCGTCCGGTTCTCGTCAGGTCTTTCGTGATGCCGATCTGGCAGGTTACGTACGCGTTGTCCCTTCTGAATCCGCGGGTATTCAGCTGACCGGCGGCGTACCCCGGGCGCGCGTCGCCGATGGTGCCCACAATGAGATTGGCGTGTTCCACGGTGGTGTTGTAACGGTCGGCGACGAGGCCGACCATGTCGCTCCAGGCGATTTTCAGCGCTTCTTCCCAGTTCGCGCCCATGCCGCTGGTGAGGATCTCGTCCGCGGTTTCCACGACCGGCCCGCCCGCGGGAAAGCCCGGCGAGCGGTCGAACCGCAGCGTGAGCGCCGAGTCGATTTCCACGCCGGTGCCGGTGAGTTCGCCGTCGCCCATGCGGGCGTGGACGTCGCCCACGTAGAAGTGACCGCCGTATTTCTGCGCACGAATATGCACAATACTTCCTGGACAGATGGTATTGTAGTCCATGTTGCCGCCGTGGTTCCAGGGTCCCGGGTGTTCCGAGACGGGCGCCAGCTGCATCACGCCGATCATGGGCCGCACGGGAACCACAAAGTCCGGCGGGAAGTGCAGGAGGCCGTCCCTGACGGGGGCGACGGAGCGCAGGCTGCCGCGAAACGGCCCGCCGTTATTGTAATAACCGTACGGCCCGACTTCGATGTCGATCACTTCGATGGACACCCAGTCGCCGGGTTCGATGCCCTCGATGAGAAACGGGCCTCCCTGGCGTGAGCCGCGCGGCGTGGTGGTTTCGGGGATGACGCCGGGCTTGAGGTCGCCGTCGGCGCCGCCGGGCGTCTCGATGACGAGCGTTTCTCCGAGTTCGATCGTTCCGCGGACCTGGCCCCGCTCGGAGGCATCGGACCCTTTCTGATAAGGTTCTCGGTTAAAACGGCGCATAAGCAGTCTCCTTTTCCGAAGCGCGGAGGCGCGCGCGTCCGAATGTTCCTATTTGCCTCCCCTGGTCCCGGGCCGTCCCGGCCGAACCAGCGGACACGTCGAATCCGCTTGAAAATCCAATCCGGGAGAGGCATAATAGGTATTGAGAATCTGAGCGTCAAGGTTTTGGAGCGGGGGACTTCCGCAAAGGAGCGTTGGACTTGCGGATCGACGCGCACATGCACGTGGCCGGAAACCTGGCGTCCGTGGGCTGGCGGGGCAGATGGACCGACGACCGGGTGGTGATCGAGGCGGCCGACCGTCTGGAAATCGATCAGCTTTGCTGTTCGATACCCATTCAGGGATTGGATAACCCCCGCCCTGACGGAATGCGCGAGGTGAACGACAGCCTCCTGTACGCCATGCGGCGGTTTCCAGCGCGCATTCTCGGATATGCCTTTCTCGATCCCCGGTTTCAAAACGAGGCGCGGGATGAAATCGACCGGTGCATTCTGAAGCACGGGATGATGGGCGTAAAGCTCTACAATCAGTGCAAATGCTGGGATCCCCTCGTGCTGCCGATTGTGGAGCGATGCATCGATCTGGGCGTGCCGATTCTGCACCACGGCGGAAAACAGACGCCGGTTTCCGGCAGACCATGGCAGACGAATCGCTCGGACAGCCGGGACTTCGTGCGACTGGCGCGAATGTATCCTGAAGCCATCGTCATCGAGGGCCACCCCATCGTGGGAGACTGGGAGTGGGCGATCAAGACCCTCCGGGACGTCTCGAACGTGTACGTGGATACCAGCGGCAGCCTGAACGACGAAGGGTTTGTCGAGATGGCGGTGCGCCACCTGGGGACGGAACGCGTCCTCTTTGCGACCGACGTGGCAATGGAGGCCGGTGTGGGCAAGGTACTTGGCGCATCGATCACGCCCCGGCAGCGAGCGCGGATTTTCGGTGAAAATATGAAACGAATCCTGCGGCGGCGAGTGTAACTCTTCAGCAGGAACCGCTTGACGGCACCGGCTTTTTGCTTATATTCCTTTTGCCTTACTCCTGCAAGAACTTCATATGGCCGTAAGCCGGCGTTTCGCATTGTGGCAACCCGGTCGGTTTGGGCTACACTCAAAGGATCTGCAGATGAGTTATCGTGACCGCTTCGTTTCCGGGGCTGCGAACGTCGCCTGGAGTGTCTTCCAGAGCGTGAATACAAGGCTCCCCGAAGGTCAGCCATTTCAGCCTGACTGGGCTTCCGCGCCGCTGCTGAAGAGCTATCAGCGATCGATGCCCACCCTGGGATTCCCGCGCGAAACCGATTCGCTGTGCCCGGATTGCGTCAAAGAAGTCCGGACCGCCATTATCGACGGCACACGGGACATCGGCGAACTGGTACACGGCAATCCCGGCGAGATCAAGGCAGAGATCCTGGAGGAAAACGGGTGTATCCTGATGCGCAAGTCCTGCCCGGTCCACGGCCCCTATGAAGACGTGCTGTCAATCGATCCGGAGTTTACGCGCCTGATCGAGGCCCGTTTTCCCGGCCGGGACTTCCGCACCTGGGGAGACGAGCACGTGCACCAGCACGGTACGTCCAGCATCAAATACGGTCGCGGCGCCGTACTCACGATCGACCTGACCAACCGCTGCAACATGATGTGCAATCCCTGTTTCATGGATGCGAACCAGGTGGGTTATGTCCACGAATTGACAATGGACGACGTCAAGCGGATCCTGGACGCATCCATCTCCTTCAAACCGCGCAGGCAGATGTCGGTACAGTTCTCGGGCGGAGAACCCACGATCTCGCCGCATTTTCTGGATGCCTGCCGGTATGCCAAGGAGGTGGGGTACTGGTGTGTGCAGGCCGCGACCAACGGACTCCGATTTGCCAAAGAGCCTGATTTCGCTTTCGAGGCGAAAGCGGCCGGTTTCGATATGGCGTATCTGCAGTTCGACGGCGTCACCAACGCGGCCAACCAGCACCGGCAAATTTCAAATCTGTTCGACGCCAAGCTCCTGGCAATGGAGAACCTCGCCCGCGCCGGAATCGATATCACGCCCGTCACGACGGTTCTGAATACGATCAACAACGAACAGGTCGGCCCGATACTCCAGTTCTGCATCGACAACAGCGACAAGGTCGGTTCGATTTCTTTCCAGCCCGTGTCGTTTACCGGGCGCGACGAGGACATCACCGACGAGATGCGCCACCGGCAGCGCTACACCATCTCTCATCTCGCTCACGATCTGCAGACGTGGTCCGGCGGGAAAATCGACGCGCACCGCGACTGGTATCCGCTCGGCGCCGGAACGCTGTTTACCACGCTTGCCGACCATTTGCGCGGGCAGGACGTCGAATTCGGGGGACAGACCTGCTCCTGCCACCCCAACTGCGGTTCCGCGGCCCATATTGTCGTGAACGAGAAGACCCGGCAGTGGGCGTCCATCACCGAGTTCTTCAACCAGGAACAGTTTATGAAGGACATCGAAGTGATGACCGACACCGCGCGGGACCCCAAATGGATCAAGTTCCAGGTCGGCATGTCGCTGCTTCGGAATTTCGACGCCAGGAAGGCGCCGTCCGGATTCGGCCTTATGGATCTCGCCCGGATTCTGGACCGCAGGGTCGGGGGCTCCATCAGCGGCGGTCCGAGGCCCAGCGACCGGGAGTGGCGCATAATGTGGGTTGGCGGCATGTGGTTCCAGGATCTGTGGACCTACGATTTCCGCCGCACTGAAATGTGCGTGATCCCTTACGGCACCCAGGAAGGCGAGATCTCCTTCTGCGCGTATAACACCGGAATCGGATGGCGTCAGATCATCGAGAATATGCATATGACCGCCACAACGGCCGATTGGTTCAAAACTCGGGGCCGCCACCCCATCTATGCGGGCAGTCGCGATATGCCGCTGCCCGATGCGGACCACACGCTGCGGGTACGCGAGACCGAAAACGGGGAACTCGAGCTTCCGGTCATCAACGGCAGCAACGGGAGCAACGGGTGCTGCAGCTCCGAAAAGGACACGATTCGAAAGATCATTGCCGCACCCGAAGATCGGCAGCCCGTGGCTTCCTGACGGTACCGCCCACAGACGTCGATCGAATCCGGGCAGGAGTTGCGCCCGGATTTTTTGTGAAGGATTCAGGATTCCGACGCGCCGTCATCGCGGCAAACGGATTGACAAATCCGGGGCGATTATATATCATTTGCGTTTGGATCGTTCCTGGAATTGCGATAAAGACATCCACGCGCTGGAAGGATGCAGAACGTCATGAAGGTGACCGTTTCAGAGTCGGACACGTGGCGCAGGACGCTCGACGTCGAAGTACCGGGCGAGGACGTGCGCCGGCGGATGGATGCCGCATACAAGAATTACAGCAAATCGTTGAACCTGCCCGGGTTTCGCAAGGGCAAGATACCTGTGAACCTGGTCAAAAAGCGGTTTGGAAGGATGATTCAGGGCGAGGTCCTGCAGGAGGTGATGCAGGAGTGTTATCGGGAGGCCAGCAGATCGGAGGGTCTGACGCCGATCTCGGAAGCCACCATCGATGACGTGAACTACGAAGAGGGGCAGCCGCTCAGATTTACGGCGTCGGTGGACGTCAAGCCTGAAATCGTCGTCCAGGATTACAAAGGCCTGAAAACCACTCGCCCCGTGTTCGAAGTCGCCGATGACGACGTAGAAGAGCAGATCCAGCGCGTGCGGGAACAGAACGCCACGGAGCAGGAAGTCGACCGGCCCGCGGAAACAGGCGACGTCGTCGTCGCGGACCTTCAGGAACTGGACGAGAACGGGCTGCCGATTATCGGTCGCAAACAGGAAGAACGCCCGATTCATATCGGCGGCAGGAATGCCAATCACGACCTCGACAACCAGCTGGTAGGCATTTCCACGGGCGAATCCCGGCAGATCCGGCTGACGCACACGGAAGAAGGCGAACACCAGGACCACGGTCATGGCTCCCGGCATCAGCACGGCGGGGAGATCCGCATGATGTTTTCCGCCAGGGAGGTCCGTGAACGCAAGCTGCCGGAACTGGACGATGAATTCGCCAGGGATCAGGGTGAGTTCGCGTCGCTGGAAGAGCTCAGGGGCCGGATACGGACAGACCTCCAGGCGCAGGCCGATCTCGCCTCACGGCGCTACCTCGAAAGTCACATTGTGGACGAGCTGATTCGAACGAACGCGTTCGATCTCCCCGAAGCCATGATCGAAAACGCCCTGGACGCGCTGGTGGAGAACCACAGGAAGGAACACGAAGGACACGACCACGACGTCGATGAAGACGCGATTCGACGGGAAAGCCGCGAGGGCACCATTCGAGGGTTGAAGCGTCATTTACTATTGGAGGCGATTCAGAAACAGGAAGATCTGGCGGTGGAAGAGGCGGACGTGGACCGTCACATCGAGGACATGTCGCGTCGATACAATACGGAACGAGAACAACTCCACCAGATTCTGAAGCGGTCGGACCAGATTGAGAGAATCGAGTCTGACCTGTTGACGAAAATGACGTTCGACCTGTTGATTCAACATGCGGACATCGAAGACGTGAAGGAAGAAACGGATGGCCCGTGACGGCGATCCGGGATCCGAAAGTGAGGGAGAATAGACGCCTATGGCACTGGTACCCATGGTTTTGGAAAAGACGGGGTTCGGCGAACGGTCCTACGACATTTTCTCCCGTCTTCTCAGGGATAACATCATTTTTATCGGCTTTCCCGTTAACGACGCCATCGCGAACCTGGTGATCGCGCAGATGCTGTTTTGCACTTCGGAATCGCCGGAGAAGACGATTCGGCTGTACATCAATTCGCCCGGAGGCAGCATAACGGCAGGGCTGGCCATTTACGATACCATGCAGTACGTACCCAATGAAGTGGAAACCGTGTGCGTCGGCCAGGCATTCAGCATGGCTGCCGTACTCCTCGCCGGAGGCACGAAGGGGCAGCGGCGAGCCCTGCCGAATTCCCGTATCCTGGTCCATCAGCCCATGGGCGGCGCGGGAGGACAGGCTTCGGACGTGGAACGTCACGCCAGGGAGATACTCCAATGGCGGGACAAGCTCAACGAGATTCTGGCGGAGAAGACGGGGCAACCGATCGACCGGGTTGCCAAAGATGCCGACCGGGACTTCTTTATGTCCGCCGACGAGGCCCTGGAGTACGGACTGATCGATGAGGTGCTGATGCCCAGCGGAGATGACAAACTCGTGATCGAGGACGACGAGTAAAGCCTCGCGGGGCGGCGCCGAAGACGTCATCTTTCCGCGGTCTGGATATCATGGGTGACTTATGAAACGGCGATCTTCAAGAACAGAGGTACAGTGCTCTTTCTGCGGCAAGGGCAACGACCAGGTCGACAAGATCATTACCGGGACCTCGGTGCATATATGCAGCGATTGCGTCAAGCTGTGCAACGAAGTGCTGCAGGAGGACGCCAGGCAGAAGCCGGTCTCGTCCCGGCAGAAGCTGCCCAAACCGGCAACGATCAAGACCCGCCTCGACGACTACGTGATCGGTCAGGAAGCGGCCAAACGCACGCTTTCCGTGGCCGTTTACAATCACTATAAACGAATCCGGTCCCCGGTTGTCACGGACGACGTCGAACTCGAGAAGAGCAATATCCTGCTCGTCGGGCCCACCGGCACCGGGAAGACCCTGCTGGCCCAGACGCTCGCGCGCATCCTGGACGTTCCGTTCTCCATCGCGGACGCAACGATACTCACTGAAGCCGGATACGTGGGCGAAGACGTGGAGAATATCCTGGTCCGGCTGCTGCAGGCGGCCGACTACGACGTGGCGCAGGCGGAGACGGGCATTCTCTACCTGGACGAAGTCGACAAGATATCGAGGAAGGCGGCCAATCCTTCGATTACCCGCGACGTATCCGGCGAAGGCGTTCAGCAGGCGCTGCTGAAGATTCTCGAGGGAACCGTCGCCAGCATTCCGCCGAAGGGCGGACGGAAACACCCCGAGCAGCCCCTGATCCAGTTGAATACGCGCAATATCCTGTTCATCTGCGGCGGGGCGTTCGACGGCCTCGAAGAAATCATCAGCAACCGGATCGGGGAAAAGACCATCGGCTTCGGCGCGAAGGACGATCCGGATGAAAAGCGGAACGCGGGCGCGTTGTTTGCCGAGGTGGAACCTGAGGATCTCATCAAGTACGGGCTGATTCCCGAACTGGTCGGCAGGCTGCCCATCACCTGTTCCCTCAGCGACCTCGACGAACGGGCGCTGTACAAGATTCTGACAGAACCTAAAAATGCGATTACCAAGCAGTACCAGAAGCTCTTCGAAATGGACGGCGCCGAACTGGAATTCGAAGACACGGCCCTGGACGAGGTGGTGCGGCGAACCGTCCAGAAGGGAACGGGCGCTCGCGGGTTGCGTTCCGTTCTGGAGGACATCATGAACGACCTGATGTACGACCTCCCCTCCAATCCGGATCACACGCGGGTCGTGGTCACGAAAGAGATGGTCGCCGGAAAATCAAAGCCACGGCTTCACATCGAAGAGAAAAAGAGCGCGTAGTCTCATCCTTAACCCTGCCTGCGCCTTCGGAACCGGGGTCCATTGCCCCGGTTTTCTATGTGTTTGCGAAATACTGTGTCCCCGGTTGCCCGCTATGCAGATCCGTTCCGCCGATTTTGTGACCAGTATCGCCCACCCGGACCGCCTTCCTATGGAAGGACTGCCGGAAATTGCATTTGCCGGCCGCTCGAACGTGGGTAAATCCTCTCTGCTGAACCGGCTGCTGAACCGCAAACAGTTGGCCCTCACCAGCAAAACCCCGGGTAAGACGCGTACGCTCAACTACTACCGCGTCAACGAGACATTGCATTTCGTGGATCTTCCCGGGTACGGGTACGCAAGGCGGGGTCGGCAGGAACGCCGGCAGTGGGCCGACCTGATCAACGGATACCTGGAGACACGGACGTCGTTGCGGGGCATTTTGCATCTCCTGGATGCCCGGCACGACCCGACGGCGCACGACGTGGAGATGGCCCTCTGGCTCAGGCAATTCGGCCGGCCGTTTCTGGTGGTCGCCACGAAAGCCGACAAGCTCCCGGGAAGCCGGCGGAAGTCCCGGCTGGACCGGACGCGGAACCTGCTATCCGGTCTGGGCGAATTTGATTTCGTACCTTTTTCGGCGGTATCGGGCCACGGCCGCCAGTCCGTCTGGACGTGGATTCGGGATGTTGTCGAACAATAGACCCGCGCGCGGCGAAAAAACCGGTTTGCCTCATGGGCGGTTGAGATGAGGCGGCAACGTCTTTTTACACCGGGCCCGACCCCGATCCCCGAAAGGGTTCAGGCCGCGATGTCCGGAACGCCGGTCTACCACCGGGGACCGGACTTTCCCGCACTGCTCCGTGATGTGGTCGAAGGCCTTCAGGAGGTCTTCCCCACGGCTGTTGACGTATTCGTCCTGGCCTGCTCTGGCAGCGGCGTGATGGAAGCCTCGATAGCCAATACCCTTTCCGCCGGAGACCGGGCGCTGGTTCTGAATGCGGGGCATTTCGGCAGACGTTGGACAGACATCTGCCGGGCCTACGGCGTCGAGGTGGTGGAACGGGGGTTTCCATGGGGAGAGGCTGTGGACCCGCAGGTTGTTGCCGACGCGCTTCGGGACGATCCCGACATTCGTGTCGTGTTCGGCACACACTGCGAGACGTCCACCGGCGTCTTGCACGACGTCGCCTCCATTGGCGCGTCGGTACGGGAAAGAGATGCGCTTTTCGTCGTCGACGGGATCTCCAGCGTAGCAGCTCATCCGCTGCCCCTCGAAGCCTGGAACGTCGATCTGGCCGTTACGGCGTCCCAGAAGGGGTTGATGCTGCCTCCGGGGATGGGATTCGCCGCGGTGGGTCCGCGGGTCTGGCAAGCGCGCGAGCGATGCCGGCAACCGAAGTTTTATTGGGACCTGCAACAATACAGGACGTCTCTGGAGGAGGGCCGGGCTCCCGCCACGCTTCCGGTTACGCTCCTTGCCGGTTTGCAGGTGGCGCTGCAGATGCTTCGGGAAGAGGGCATCCCGCGGGTCTGGGAACGCCATGCCCGGCACGCCAGGGCCGTGCGGCGGTCCGCGGAGGCGCTGGGACTGTCGTGTTTCGCGCGGCGGCCTTCGAACGTGCTCACCGCGATTGTCCTGCCCGAACGGGTTGACGGGCTCGCGCTGTTGGAATGTCTGCGGCGTGAATTCAACGTCATTGTCGGCGGCGGTCTGGGCGAATACAGGGGCCGCATGGTGCGGGTGTCCAACCTGGGGCACGTGGACGATGCAGGTATACTGGAGGTCGTTGCGGCGCTCGAATTCGGGCTCCGAAAGGCCGGATGGGGTTTTGACGCGGGGATCGGCGTGGAGGCCGCGCAACACGCGCTGAACGCAGAAAATTGATCGCTGCTTTGCCGTGACCGTTGACCTGGGCAACCACAAGGGTTGCCCCTACAGACGTACTATACAGTGCGGACATTGCCTGTTTGGCTTTCTGCTGTACGCTGACGGCTGATTGCTGCTCTTTCTGACTGCTGATTGCTGATAGCTTTCTTTTATACCATGAAGCGAGTCTTGATCGCAGATACGTTGTCTCGCGGCTGGCAGAGCGTGTTCGCGGATGCGCCGGACGTCCGGGTGGACGTCCGGACGGGCCTCTCGCCGGAAGCGCTGGCGCGTGAAATCGGCGCCCTTGACGGGTTGATTGTTCGCAGCGAAACGCATGTGACCCGGGAGGTCCTGGCCGGGGCGCACCGGCTCCGCGTCATCGGCCGCGCGGGAGTCGGCGTGGACAACATCGACATTGGCGCCGCGACGGAGCGGGGCGTAGTGGTGGTGCATTCCCCCGGCGGGAATACGATTGCCACGGCCGAGCATACCGTTGGGATGCTGCTCGCGTTGAGCCGCAACATTCCGCAGGCGACCGCTTCGATGAAACGCGGCGCGTGGGAACGGAAGTCCTATACGGGCGTGGAGTTGAACGGGAAGGTGCTGGGCATTGTAGGCGTGGGGCGGGTGGGACAGCATGTTGCGCGCCTGGCCGGAGCTCTGGGGATGACGGTCGTGGGCCACGATCCCTTACTTTCCGAAGAGATGGCGGCGAGATTCCGGGTAAGGCTGACTTCTCTCGAGGAAATATACGAGACCGCGGACTATATCACCCTGCATACGCCGCTGAATGAAGCCACGCGGCACCTGATTTCCGCGTCGTCGCTGGCGACGTGCAAACCCGGCGTGCGCATTCTCAACTGCGCCCGGGGAGGGCTGGTCGACGAGGCGGCGCTTCTGAACGCGATCGAATCGGGCAGGGTGGTCGGAGCGGCGCTCGACGTGTACGAGAAGGAACCCCCGCCCAGGGACCATCCGCTCCTGCGGCGGCGCGAGGTGATCTGCACGCCGCATCTGGCCGCCTCGACCACGGAGGCGCAGGACCGCGTGGCCCGCCAGATCGCACAGGATGTACTGGAAGTACTGATGGACCGACCCGCCCAGCGGGCGGTGAACATGCCGTCGGTGGACCCGTCGCTGTTCGAGGAGGTACGTCCGTATCTGCTCCTGGCGGAGAAGGTGGGCGCATTGCAGGCGCAGTTGAGCCGCGGCAATCTGCGCCGCATCGCGATCGAGTACCACGGAGATATCCTGAAATTCGCGACATCACCCATGACGGCGGCTGTCCTGAAGGGGGCCATTACGAATCTGACGGATGAACTCGTGACGTACGTGAACGCCCCCCTTTTCGCGCAGAAGCGCGGGGTGAAGATCGACGAGACGCGGAGCAGCGCCCACAAGGACTACACCAATCTGATGACGGTGGATTACGAAACGTCGGCGGGAAGGACCTCTATATCGGCCACCGTATTCGGCAGCAGCGACGCCCGGGTCGTGCGCATCGACCGGTTCGAGGTGAAGGCCAAGCTGGAAGGCGACGTGTTGATCTGCTGCAACCGTGACGTTCCCGGTGTGGTGGGCTGGATCGGGTCGCTCCTCGCAGAGGAGAAACTCAACATCGCCGATATGGCTCTGGGGCGGGACAGCCGGGGCGGACAGGCCATCATGATGATCAGCCTGGATTCGCCGGCCCCGGACGAAGTGTTGAATCGTATCGCGGAGGCGCCCGAATTCCTGTGGGCGAGACAGGCGAGATTTAAGAGCGGTGAGACGCAAGACGGTAGACGGTAGATGACATCTTTGCCCGATTGGTTCTTCCTTAATGCCTGCGGCAAGAGATGAATCCGCGCGGGGCAACAAAACCCGTTAGACGTAAGACGTTAGACGGTAGATGACGTCCTTGCCCGATTGGATCGTCCTTAATGCCTCCGGCAAGAAACGAAACCGCACAGGGCAATAAAACCGGGGAGACGGGAGCCGTGAGACGGTAGATGACATCTTTGCCCGATTGGTTCTTCCTTTATGCCTGCGGCAAGAGATGAATCCGCGCGGGGCAATAAGAGCGGTGAGACGGGAGACGGGAGACGTTAGAAGACGTCCTTGCCCGATTGTTTCTTCCACTATGCCTGCGGCAAGAGATGATACCGAACTGGCAGTTACATCATCTCACATCTCCCGTCTAACGTCTCCCCCGGGGTTGAGGGGCCGGGGGAAAGGTCCCGCCCGTATCGCTGATAGACTTCGCCAGACCATATTGATATCCTGTAGATGCGGTGACATCATCTCCCGTCTCCCGTCTAACGTCTACCCGTTCCTGAGGAGATTGATCATGTCCGTGCGCATTGTGCTCGGGGCCCAGTGGGGCGATGAAGGCAAGGCCAAGGTGGTGGATTATATGACGGCGGACTCGGACGTCGTGGTGCGCTTTCAGGGGGGCGCCAATGCCGGGCATACCATCAAGGCGGGCGATCTCGAGTTCGTATTTCATCTCATCCCCGCGGGGATCGTGCACCCCGACAAGACCTGTGTGATCGGCAACGGGGTGGTGATGGATCCCGAGGCGCTGTTCCAGGAGGTGGAGGAACTGGAATCGAAGGGCATATCCATTTCGAACCGGCTGTTTGTGAGTCCGAATACGCACCTGGTCATGCCGTATCACAAACGCGTCGAACAGGCCAGCGAGGCGCGGATCGGGGCGGGCGCCATCGGGACGACGCTTCGCGGCATCGGGCCGTGCTATCAGGACAAGGTCAACCGGTCTTCCGGCATTCGCGTGGGAGACCTGTTCGACGCGGACGCGCTGCCTTCCAGGGTGCGGGAAAACGTGACCGAGAAGAATGAGATTCTTGAGAACGTGTACGGGGAGGACGGGCTGGATGCGACGCCGATCATCGAGGCCTATCTGGCGTTCGGCGAGCGCCTCGCGCCGTTTGTGACGGATACGTCCGTCTACCTGAACGATATGATCGACGCGGGCAAGGACGTGCTGTTCGAGGGATCCCAGGGTACGTTGCTGGATATCGATCACGGGACGTATCCGTTTGTGACGTCATCGAATACGACGGCAGGCGGCGCGTGCACGGGCGCCGGTATCGGTCCCACCCGGATTTCCGAGGTCGTCGGGGTGGTCAAGGCGTATACGACGCGTGTGGGCAATGGACCGTTTCCCACCGAACTCACCGGCGCCATGGGAGACCGCATTCGTGAAATCGGACACGAGTACGGGGCGACCACGGGCCGGCCGAGGCGCTGCGGGTGGCTGGACGCCGTGATTCTGAAATTCGCCGCGAGGGTGAACGGGCTTTCCGGGATCGCGGTGACCAGGCTGGACATACTGGATCCGCTGGAAGAGATCCGTATCTGCACGCATTATTTGTACAGGGGAAAGCGCCTCGAGCATTTCCCGAGCGACCTGAAGATGCTGGCGGAATGTGAGCCCGTCTACGAAACGATGCCGGGTTGGCAGGCGCCCACCAGCGATGCGAGGCGGTGGGAGGATCTTCCTGAAAACGCCAGGCGGTACCTGGACAGAATTCAGGAGTTGAGCCGCACGCCGATTGCCATGGTGTCCGTCGGACCCGACCGCAGGGAGACGATCGTGGTGGATTGACCGCGCATCGAAATCCCGGTTCCCGCCGCGGGGATACCGGTTGACCGCTAAGGGAAGTTTGGTATATTTCGACGAGAAGCAGCGATCAGCGATCAGTTTTCAGCAGTCAGCCAGAACCAGGCATTCACGAATTGACATCGCTTGATTGAAACGTTAACGGATTTTTACCGGCCACTGATCACTGTCCACTGACCACCTGAAAAGAGGGATACCGGATGGCCGCCGCGTATGTCGACAGGGACGCGCTGATTGCCAGGGCGAAAACAACGGGGGATCTGTCGGGAGAAGATCTCGCCGGAATCGACTTTTCGGGAGAGGATCTCTCCGGCGTCGATTTCACAGACGCAAGGCTGGACAACGCCCTGTTCAGAAACGCAACCCTCCTGGAGACACGGTTTCACAACGCGAGCATGAAGGGCGCCGACCTCAGTGGCGCACGAATGAACCGGGTGTACCTCGTCGCGGCCGACCTGCTCGGCGCGGACTTCTCGGGCGCCATGATGGACGAAGCGTTTCTGTCCGGCGCGGTACTCGGCGGCGCGAAATTCACGGGCGCGAGTCTGAAGCGGGCCCGGCTGGGTGTGGTGCATGCGTCGTTTCCGAACCCTTCGGGCCGGCCGACGAGTTTCAAGGACGCCGACCTGGAAGCGGCGGTGGTGGGCGCGACGGATTTCAGGGGAACGGACCTGCGGGGCGCCAATTTGAACGGCGCATTCCTGTACGAGGCGCGACTCCGCGGCGCCATCGTGGACAAGAGTCAGTTTGACGCGGCCGTTACTCGCGCGGAATCGTATTGACCGCGCGAATACCGAAGTGATTTCACCTATGACGGACGATGCGACGGACAGATTGGGCAGACCGCTCAGGGACCTCCGGATTTCGGTAACGGACCGGTGCAATTTCCGGTGTCCGTACTGTATGCCGGCGGAAGTCTTCGGGGAGAATTACACGTTCCTGCCCAGGGCGGAAATACTCACGTTCGAGGAAATCGACCGGCTGGCGCGGCTTTTCGTGGATCTGGGGGTGCGCAAGGTCCGGATCACCGGCGGAGAGCCCCTTCTCCGGAGGGAACTCGAAGCGCTGATCCGGCGTCTGGCGGCAATTGACGGCGTCGAGGATCTCACGCTTACCACAAACGGCTATCTGCTGCCCCGGATGGTCGGGGAACTAAGGGACGCCGGGTTGGACAGGATTACGGTCAGTCTGGATTCCCTGGACGAAGACATATTCGAACGGTTGAATGGGAGAGGGGTTCACGTTTCGGAGGTGCTGGAGGGAATCCGGGCGGCGGAAGCGGCCGGGTATTCACCGCTGAAGGTCAACGCGGTGGTCCAGCGCGGGGTAAACGACCATACCGTCGTGGATCTCGCCAGGCATTTCTACGGTACGGGGCATATCGTCCGCTTTATCGAATATATGGACGTGGGCAACCGCAACGGCTGGCGCCTGGATCAGGTGGTTCCCGCGGCAGAGATCGTGCAGCGCATCCATGAAGAGATGCCGCTCACCGCGGTGGCGCCGAATTACCCGGGCGAAGTCGCGCGGCGGTTCCGGTATCTGGACGGAAACGGTGAGATCGGCGTGATCGCCTCGGTTACGCAACCGTTTTGCGGCGACTGCACGCGCGCGAGGCTTTCCACCGACGGAAAGGTGTATACCTGCTTGTTCGCGGGCACGGGCGTGGATCTCAGGGGACCCCTGCGCGACGGGGCGAGCGACGAGGAACTCCTGTCGGCGATCTCGGAAATATGGGCGGGTCGCGAAGACCGGTATTCCGAATTGAGGACGGCGGAGACGGTGGAAGTGCCGTCGTTTTCCAAGGTGGAAATGTACCAGATCGGGGGCTAGCTGACAGGCGGGGAGACGGGAGAGGGTAGACGGGAGATTCCGTGAGTGCCCTATGGTTTTTCTTGTCGTTACCATATCGGTAAAGAAACAGGCACGGTTAGCGTGAAAACACTGTGGTAACGCTATCCTCTACCGTCTTGCGTCTCACGTCTCACCGATTTTGTTGCCCCGTTCGGTATCATCTCTTGCCGCAGGCACGAAGGTGAAACCAGTTGGGCAAAGATGCCATCTACCGTCTAACGTCTACCCTCTTACCGCTTTTAGTGCTTTTCGAGGGCAGGATGCCCTCGCTCCCAGGGGGCACAGGATATCGCGATCAACTGCCGATCCACCAATCCACTTGAGTAGCGAGAGACTTTGGTCTCTCGCTTTTTGTTGACAGGTTTCCCATTTGTCCGTTTATTTATTATATTGTTGATCGAAAAACTCAAGAATATCTGCGGGAGACCCATTTCGCCCGATCGGAACGGCTGCCGTTTCCGGATAAATTCGTTGACTTCACAGGATGAGTTCGATAGATTACCCGCCTGAACAACGCCGTCGCGTTTGGAATCGGTCACCAGGAGACGTTGCCATGTCTGAATCGACAACCTGGAAGGAAGTTCTCGCGGATCGCATACCCGACGAAATGGGCCGGGAGGTGGACATATTCGCCACGCAGATCGAACTGCGGAAACAGGACAAGATCGACGACACCGTTTTCGCCGAAACCCGCCTGCGCCGCGGTGTTTACGGCCAGCGTTACGATAACGGCAAACGGTTCGACGGCAGCAATACGCAGGTCCTGGAGTTTCCCAGCGGAGACCTGGTCAAGGGGCCGGATACGGTGTGGGACGCACCGGGGATGCAGCGGATCAAGATTCCGTTCGGGGGCCTGACCGCGGATCAACTGGATGTGCTGGCCGAGCTTGCCGAGGAGTATTCGGATTGTATTCTGCACATTACCACGCGTCAGGACGTCCAGCTGCATTACGTCCACATCGACGATACGCCCGATCTCATGTACCGCCTGGCCTCGGTGGGCATCACAACCCGCGAAGCCTGCGGCAATACCGTCCGTAACGTGACCGCCTGCCCCCTTTCCGGCGTGTGCCGGACCGAGACATTCGACGTGACGCCCTATGCCCGGGCCTGCTCGAAATTCCTCCTGGGTCACAGCGACGCGCAGGACTTCGGCCGGAAGTTCAAGATCGCTTTTTCCGGATGCGAACACGAGGCCTGCGGTCTTGCCAATATGCACGACATTGGCGCCATTGCGGTGACGAGGTCGGTCAACGGCGCGGAGAAACGCGGGTTCAGGTTTTACGTTGGCGGCGGGTTGGGCGCCGTGCCGCACCAGGCGAAACTGTTCGAGGATTTCCTGCCGGAAGAGGAACTCCTCCCCGTCTCCCAGGCGATCTCCCGCGTGTTCGCCCGCCTCGGCGAGAAGCGGAACCGGGCGCGTGCACGGCTCAAGTTCCTGATCGCCAAATTGGGCCTGGAAGAGTTTAAGCGCCTGGTGACGGAGGAGCGGAAGGTGATGCCCAACGACCCGGAATGGACGGCGTACCTTTCGGACCTTCACGCCTACGACGAGAAGCCCCTGAAGATCGCACAACCGCTCAACGGCGCCGTCGCTGCAGGCGGTTTTGAGGAGTGGACCCGAACCAACGTCTACCGGCAGCGCCAGGACGGCTACGCGGTGGTTACGGTCACGCTGCCGCTCGGCGACCTCACGTCCGACCAGACGCGGGCCCTGGCCAAACTCTCAAGACGTTTCGTGAACGATACGATTCGAGCCACGGTGGAGCAGAATATCGTACTGCGCTGGGTGAGCGAGGCGGATCTTCCCGAACTCTACAACGCGCTCGCGGAAATCGGATTAAACGAACCCGGCGCCGGGACGATTGCGGACGTGACGGCCTGCCCCGGAACGGATACGTGTAAGCTGGGCATTGCTTCGTCCCGCGGACTTGCCGCCGAATTGCGTACGCACCTTGCCGAAAAGGGCGTGGAGATGGACGCCGCCGTGGAAGGTCTGCGCATCAAGATCAGCGGTTGCTTCAACTCCTGCGGTCAGCATCACGTTGCGGACCTGGGATTCTACGGGATCAGCCGTAAGGTGAGCGGCTACACCGTGCCGCACTTTCAGGTGGTACTTGGAGGCCAGTGGACCGGCAACGCCGCATCGTTCGGACTGGCGATGGGCGCGGTCCCCTCCAAGCGGATCCCCGACGTGGTGGCGCGAATCAGCCAGAGCTATATTGAAGGGCGAAGTGACGACGAGAGTTTTCAGGATTACATCCGGCGAATCGGCAAGGTGCAGGTGAAGCGGATGCTGGACGATCTCACCGACGTGCCTCCCTACGAGATCGACTCCTCGTTCTATATGGACTGGGGAGACAGCCGTGTGTTCACAACCGGAGATATGGGAAAGGGCGAGTGCGCGGGCGAGGTGGTGCCGCTGGTGCAGTTCGAGCTCTCCAGTTGTGAACGTGAGGCTTTCGAGGCCCAGGTGCAACTGGATAACGGCCAATACGAAGCCGCATATAAACAGGCATACAGCGCCATGGTTCATGCGGCCAAGGCCCTGGTAAAGTCGCAGTTTCTGGATGTACCGGAAGACCCCGATACAATTGTGTCCGAATTCCGCACGAGGATCGTCGACACCGGGCTGTTGCACGACAATCCCGTAACCCGGGGCAAGTTCGCCAATTATCTCTTTCATGCCCATCGGCGCAACGTCGACGCCTACAGTGAAGACCTCGCGCACCGGTTCATCGAGGAAACCCAGCTCTTCATCGAGGCCGCGTATGCATGCTACGGGCGGATGAACGTCGTCAACAACTGACACCCCGGATCCGGGGATTTACAGCGCAATTTCCTAAAGCGATGAACGCGTATAGAATTCAAATCAAGTTCTACCTCGAAAGCGGGCAGGACATCGCGCCGGAAACCTGGTTCCGGGTCTTCAACACCTGGATTCCGGTGACGACGGACGAGGTGCTCGTCGACGTGGCGGATTACAGCCACGTGCACAATGGGCCGGTCACCCTGCTGGTGGGACACGAGGCCAACTACAGTATCGATCGGTCGGACGGAAAAACCGGGCTCCTCTACGACCGCAAACAGGCGTCAAACGGCAGCTTCCAGGATCGGCTGAAGGCCGCTTTCGTTTCAGCCCTGAAAGCCTGCCGGAGGCTGGAGACCGACCCCATACTGGCCGGAAGTGCGAGTTTCCGTCTGGATGAAGTGCTGTTTGTGCTGAACGACCGGCTGTTGGCGCCGAATTCGGTTGAGACGCTGGAGGCCGTTCGGCCGGAACTCGAGAAGGTGCTGGCGAAACTCTACAATGGCGCCGGATTCGACATTGAGCACGATTCGGATCCCGGGCGAAGATTCGCCCTCAGAATCCGTTCCGGGTACCGGGACCGCGTCGCTCTCTCACTTCGGCATTTTGATGCGATTTCTTAGCTTTTTGACGCTTGACAAACCGGAAGAAAGTTCTATATTTCGTGTGTCATTGGCGCCCGGGGCAAATGCCGTTCGGTCGCCCTCGTGAAGTTGCCCGATATTCCCGTTCCAGACGGATTCGATCTTCACGAACCTGAACTTCATACTTTAAGATTGACCAGTAGGCCGACTCAAGGAAAGGGGTGAAGAGAATGACGTACATTATCGCCGAGCCATGCATCGACGTGATGGACAGGGCCTGTGTGGAGGTCTGTCCGGTCGATTGTATTTACGAGCCGGACGCAACCAACCTGCCGGAAGACGAGCAACGCCAGATGCTCTACATCCATCCGGATGAGTGCATCGATTGCGGGGCGTGCGAACCCGAGTGCCCGGTCGAGGCGATTTTTGAAGAAGACGATACACCTGACGAATGGAAGGAATATATCGAAATTAACGCGAAGGCGTTCGAGTAAGGCTTTAAACCCTCTTCGCTCGTTCAAGCGACGTGGAGAAAATGCCAGGATCCAACCGATCCTGGCATTTTGAATTTGGAACAATAAAAAACCGTGAGACGGTAGATGAAAGCGGGGAGACGGTAGAGGGTAGACGGTAGAAGACGTCCTTGCCCGATTGGTTCTTCCTTTTTGCCTGCGGCAAGAGATGATACCGAACAGGCATTCATATCATCTCCCGTCTCACGTCTTACGTCTACCCGCCTTTAGGGCACTCACATCATCTCCCGTCTCACGTCTAACGTCTCACCGCCTTTAGAAAAGGAAGAATACGTTCATCATGGAAGCAACCTCAACAGACGGGCTCTACCGCCCGGAATTCGAGCACGATGCATGCGGGGTGGGGTTCGTTGCGGATATCAGGGGCAATCGCAACAGTGAAATCATGCGGCATGCGGTGCTCGGACTGGCCAATCTGACGCATCGGGGCGCGATGGATGCCGATGCGAAAACCGGCGACGGGGCGGGGGTGCTCACCCAGATCCCCAGTCGATTGATTGTACGTGAGGCGGAAAGGCTTGGATACAGGGCGCCCCGTGCGGAGGACCTGGCGATCGGTATGCTGTTCCTGTCTCAGGACTCGATAACGAACGACCGGTATCGGATTATCGTCGACGAAGCGACGGACCATTACGGGCTCGTGCTGATCGGATGGCGGACGGTGCCCGTGGACCGGACGGTCCTCGGCGACCGGGCGGCGGAGCTGATGCCCGATATTCAGCAGGTGCTTATCGCCCGGGGAAACCGGATGTCCGAAGCGGAATTCGAACGGGCGCTGTACCTGGTTCGAAGGCAGGTGGAGAGATCCGTACGGCGGCACGGAATCGAGGGCTGCTACATCTGCTCGCTGTCCAATCGAACGATCGTCTATAAAGGGATGATGGTGGCCGCGCAGCTTGCGAGGTTCTACCGGGACCTGCAGAATCCCGACTTCGAGACCTCGCTGGCCGTCCTTCACCAGCGCTACAGCACCAACACGCTGCCCGACTGGTTTCTGGCGCAGCCGTTCCGATATCTGGCCCACAACGGCGAAATCAACACCCTGCGGGGCAATGTGAACTGGATGCAGGCACGCGAGTCGGAGCTCAAGTCCAGAGGCTGGGGACGGTATCTGGATCGGATCAAACCCATAATAGACGCGGCCCGCAGCGATTCCGCGATGCTCGACAATGTCTTCGAAACGCTCGTGGTGGCCGGACGGAATCCGATGCACGCGATGATGATGTTGATTCCGGAGGCGCATCGCGGAATCCCGGACATGCCGGAGGATCTTCGCGGATTCTATGAATACAACGATTGCCTGATGGAACCCTGGGACGGACCCGCCGCTGTCGCGTTCAGCGACGGCGCGGTCGTGGGCGCCACGTTGGACCGGAACGGGTTGCGGCCCGCACGGTACAAGATCACGGACAGCGGCCTGATCGTTATGGGTTCGGAGGTCGGGATGCTCGAGATGGACGACCGCCACGTCGTGGAGAAAGGGCGCCTGGGACCGGGACAGATGATCGCGGTGGACACGCGGCGGGGCGTGTTATTGAAGAACGACGAGATCAAGTCCCGATTTTCCGGCCGGCGGCCCTACCGGCGATGGGTGAGGGAAAACGTAGTCAATTTCGAACAGTCGGACGCCCGGAACGAGCCCGTGCCGGTTGGCGAACAGACGGACCTGGCCCGGAGGCAACTGGCATTCGGGTATACCGCGGACGAAATCGAAGTTGTGCTGCTACCCATGGCGAACGACGGCAAGGAACCGGTCGGATCCATGGGAGATGACACGCCTCTGGCCATGTTGTCCGAGCGGCCCCAGCTACTGTACAATTTCTTTACGCAGCGGTTCGCGCAGGTCACGAATCCGCCGATCGACCCCCTTCGGGAAGAACTGGTGATGTCTCTCGACGTACTGCTGGGGCGTCGAAGGAATATATTCAGAGAGAAGGCGGCGAACGCGCGGCTGATCCGCATCCCATCCCCTGTGCTGCTGGATTCCGAATTCCGGAGGCTTGCCAGCCCCGGGTTACCCGCGTTCGAAACCGAATCGCTGTCCGCATTGTTTATGCCCTCCCAGGGGGTCGAGGGCCTGCAACGGGCGCTGGACAAGATTTGCCGCCGCGCGTTGCAAGCGATCGAGTCCGGAACGACACTGCTGATTCTGAGCGACCGCGGCGTGGATGCGAACCATGCGCCCATCCCCATGCTTCTTGCCGTGGGCGCCGTCCATCATCATCTCATCCGGGAAGGAAAGCGGATGCAGGCGAGCCTGATCGTGGAGTCGGGTGAGCCCAGGGAGGTCCACCATATTGCTTCGTTGATCGGTTACGGCGCCAGCGCGGTGAATCCTTACCTTGTATACGAAAACCTGTACGATCTGATCCGGACCGGACGGCTCGAAGGCGAAATCACCTACGCGAAAGCGCTGGACAACTACCGGCGCGCGCTGGAGGCGGGACTCCTTAAGGTGATCTGCAAGATGGGTATATCCACGTTGAGCAGCTATTGCGCCGCGCAGATCTTCGACGCCGTGGGCCTGCATCCGGACCTGGTGGACCGGTACTTCTCCGGCACCGTATCCCAGGTTGGCGGGATCGGACTCGCGGAAATCGCGGACGACGCGGCCGAGAGGCACCTGCAGGCGTTCCAGCCGGACGGGGCGCCCTCGATGAACGACGCCGGCATCTACCGGTTCCGGCGGGACGGCGAATTCCATGCCTTCAACCCCCCGGTCTTCAAGGCCATCCACAGTGTGGCCAAATCCGGAAACTACGAGGATTTCACGGCCTATTCGCGTTTGGTCGAGGGGCGGCCCGCGGCTTCGCTGCGTGACCTGATGGCATTTCGTGGGGGAAGCCCGGTCCCGCTCGACGAGGTGGAACCTGCAGGGGCCATCTGCAGGCGCTTCGTATCCTCCGCGATGTCGCACGGCGCGCTTTCCAGGGAGGCGCACGAAACGCTGGCCATTGCGTTGAACCGCATTGGCGCCAAGAGCAATAGCGGGGAAGGCGGGGAAGACCCGGACCGTTATCGGCGACTGCCCAACGGAGACTGGCCCAACAGCGCCATCAAACAGGTGGCGTCCGGCAGGTTCGGCGTTACGCCCGCATACCTGGCTTCGGCGAAGGAACTGGAAATCAAGATGGCGCAGGGATCCAAACCGGGCGAGGGAGGTCAGCTTCCGGGACACAAGGTATCCGCGGAAATCGCGCTCATCCGGCACTCCGTACCCGGCGTCACGCTGATTTCGCCGCCCCCACATCACGACATCTACAGTATCGAAGACATTGCGCAACTGATCTACGATCTGAAACGGGTGAATCCACGGGCAAAGGTGTGCGTCAAACTGGTCTCGGTGGCCGGCATCGGAACGATCGCGGCTGGCGTGGTCAAGGGGTACGCGGACGTGGTCCACATCAGCGGGCACGACGGCGGCACGGGCGCTTCGCCGTTGGGCGCGATCAAACACTCCGGCGGACCCTGGGAGCTGGGCCTTGCGGAGATACAACAGACGCTGGTGATGAACGACCTGCGCGGCCGCGTGATGCTTCGCGTGGACGGCGGCCTGAAGACAGCCAGGGACGTGGTCGTCGCGGCAGCACTCGGGGCTGAGGAGTTCGGATTCGGCACGGCGGCGCTGGTGTCTATGGGCTGCGTCATGGCACGGCAGTGTCACCTGAATACATGCCCCGTTGGCGTGGCCACGCAGAAGCCTGAATTGCGGGAAAAATTCAACGGCTCGCCGGAGCACGTGGTCCGATATTTCACCAATCTGGCCGGCGAGGTCCGCGAGGTCATCGCGGGGCTGGGATACCGGTCGTTGGAAAGCCTGATCGGCCGGACCGAAATCCTGGAGGCCATCGTGGACCCGAAGAAGCAGCGGTGGCAGGGAATCGACCTGAGCGATCTGTTGGCCGACCCGGATCCGGCGGGCACCCGGCCGAGGCTGCACACCCGGGAGCGCAACGACCGGCCGGATGCGTCCATTGACGACCTGCTGCTTCAGGATGCAATAGATGCGATTAAAGAGAACAGTTCGATTACGCTGAGTTACGAGATCAAGAACACGAGACGCGCGGTCGGCGCCAAGCTGGCCGGAGAAATCGCGTTTCATTATGGAGACCGCGGTCTCGACAGTACGATCGAATGCCGTTTCCGCGGCAGTGCGGGGCAAAGCTTCGGCGCCTTCTGCATTCGCGGTCTGCGGCTGGTTCTGACGGGGGAGGCCAACGACTATGTTGGCAAGGGCATGCACGGGGGAGAACTCATCGTGCGGCCGCCGGGCAACGCCGCGTTTCCCAGCCACAGGAACGCCATCATTGGCAACACGGTCATGTACGGCGCCACCGGAGGCATACTCTACGCCGCGGGATGCGCGGGCGAGAGATTCTGCGTGCGAAACAGCGGGGGTCACGCGGTGGTGGAGGGCGTGGGCGACCACGGATGCGAGTACATGACCGCCGGCGTTGTGATCGTGCTGGGCGGCACAGGAAGGAACTTCGGCGCCGGAATGACGGGCGGGACCGCGTACGTGCTGGACGAGGAGGGATCGTTCGAGAATCGATACAACCCGCAGCTCGTGGGTATCGAACGCGTCAACCAGCCGGACGACGTCGCCATGCTGAAGAAGACGATCGGACGGCACCTCGAAAAGACCAACAGCCGCCGGGCGAGCGCCATCATCACCCGATGGGACGAATTTCTGCCCAAATTCTGGAAGGTTACGCCGCACGCACCCGACCACGGCGACGAACTCGTGATTCCGGATCGCTATCGCGAAACCCATCGGGAAACCCGCCGGCGGAAAGCGCAGTACCAGCAGGTGGAACGGACCGCGAGGGATGCGTTGGGCGAACCCGTTCCCTCGGGCGCCGGATCTCCTGGAGGTTCCGCCGAGGGATAGTACCCGCGTTCCCGCGCGTCCCATACTGACGACATTGTGGAACAGGAAGGGTCCTTATGGTCGACATGACTGGCAGGGTTGCATTGATTACCGGGTCTTCCAGAGGCATCGGACGGGGTTGCGCGGTGGAGATGGCCCGTGCCGGGGCCGATATCGCCGTGAATTACCATTCGCATCCCGAAGACGCGGAAGACGTTGCGAACGAAGTCCGCGCACAGGGTCGGGAAGCGATTGTGGTGCAGGCCGATGTGTCGGATCGAGCGGCGGTGGACCGGATGGTGGAAGCAGCGGTGAACCGGTTCGGCAGGCTGGATATCGTCGTCGCCAACGCCTATTACAGCAAGCGCGAACCGTTTCTGGAACTGTCGACGGAGGCGGTACGGAGGACGTGGGAGGTCTGCCTGTGGGGCAGCTTCCACACGGCCCAGGCCGGCGCGCGGCAGATGGTGGACCAGGGTGGCGGCGGCAGCGTCCTGTTCATCAGTTCCGTGCTGGCGGAGGTGCCGATGCCGACGTCCATGGCGTACAACTCGGCCAAGGCGGGCATCAACCAGATGTGCCGAACCATCGCGGCTGAACTCGCCCCGCACCGTATCCGCGCCAACGTGATCGAACCCGGTTATACAGACACGCCGGGCGAAAGGCAATTCGCCACGGACGAGCAGATCAAAGAGGCGGCCGGGGGATTGCCATGGGGCCGGCTGGCCACCATTGAAGACCTGGGCAAAGCGGCGGCGTTTCTCTGTTCCGACGCGGCGGACTATATCACGGGTACGATCCTGAAAGTGGACGGGGGTTTCTGCCTGAAATAGGCGGCCGGATTCTGACCGTCCGCGCGCCGGTGGGGTCGATACCCGGTCTTGCAATACCGTACGGGAACGTTATGCGAGCCGTTCGATTCACGATATTTCTGAGTGTGTGCCTCTGGGGGTCTTCAATCCCTGCGGCCGACGTGGTTGTGGAGATGCACCAGGAGGAAGAAGAGACGGAGTTGCGGTACCGGGTCGGCGTGATCGACGCCCGGTCAGAGACCGTCGACTGGGGTGAGGTAGGCGCGCACGACGACGGCCGGTTCCCGTCCGTTGCCGTGGACGGCAGGCTTGTCGTGGAAGTACACCAGTCCCACCAGGGAACGAATCTGTGGTACAAGGTCGGCGCGGTCGGCGCGGAGACAAAGACGATCCGGTGGGGCGCGGGGAGGAGGTTCGACGCGGGCCAGTACCCGATGGTGGCGCTCGACGGCCGGGTGGTGGTGGAGGTGCACCAGTCGCACACCGGCACAAACCTGTGGTACCACGTGGGCATCGTGGATGCCGTAGCCGATTCGATTGTCTGGGGCGATTCGGAGAAGTTCGACGGGGGGCGGTTCCCTTCGGTGGCGCTGTCTGACGGTGTGGTCGTGGAAGTCCACCAGTCCGAAGAAGGGGAACAGCTATGGTACAATGTAGGCGCCGTGGATACCACTTCGAAGTCCATCGCGTGGGGTGACGCGCAGGAATACGATGGCGGCCAGACGCCCTCCGTGGATATGGACGATGGACTGGTCGTGGAGATGCATGAGTCGATCGGCGGGCTTCGCCTGTGGTATCGCGTGGGCGAGCTGGACGCGGAGCGCAAGAGCGTCGAGTGGGGGGAGGCGATTCGATTCGATCCGGGCATCGCGCCCAACGTCGCGCTGGACAACGGAATCGTCATGGAGATGCATGAGTCCCACAACAGTTTGGATCTCTGGTATCACGTCGGATCGGTGGATACGGACGTGAAGACGGTGACCTGGGGGACCCCATGGAAATTCGGCGAAGGCATCCTGCCCGCGGTGACTGTCAGCGTCGGGGAGAAACCGGCGGATTTCGACGGCAGCGGCCGGGTGGACTTCAGCGATTTCCTGATTTTCGCGAAGGCGTTCGGTTCCGAAGCAGGGGACCGGGACTTCGAGACAAGATTTGACCTGGACGGAGACGGCCGCATTGGGTTTGGCGATTTTGTCCGATTCGCGCAGGAGTTCGGCACGTAACGAATTAGTGAGTGCTTTGTGACAAAGAAACGAACCGTCACCGCCACGGAATTGGGTACCGTGGCGGTATCTTTATGCCCGTTCCGCGGGCCGGGCCGAAGGTCTGTTTTCGGGCTTTTTTGTACACCTTGAAGAGTCTATTTCCTATATTTTCTGAATACACCGCAGGTTGCCCCCGGAGGTCCGGATCCAGGGCGTATTCCGCGCGGATTACCCGGTTCCGCAGCGATCACGAAGCGGGAATGACCTGAACTTTATGATACGAATCCACAAAATCCTCCTGGGAATCGTGATCGGATCGACCGCACACGCGGCCGATCCTCCGGCCCACTTTCATACGCCTTCCGGAGACTCCATTCTGACTCTTGAGCGATTCGAGTACCCCGGTCAAATCGGGCGGTTTCCCAGCAATTGGGAAGGAAGATCGGGCTGGTTCCACAGGAAGACAAACAAGAAGGAGGATCTCTACTACACGATTCAGGTCGAAAACGGCGACCATTTTCTGAGAGCGGAGACCGTCGGCAGAGCGACGAATGCGGGCCTGCCCGTAAGAGTCAACTTGCGTGTCTGGAAAAAGCTCAGGTGGCGGTGGCGGGTGCACAGCCTCCCGGCGGGCGCTAACGAAAACTACAAGAAGACCAATGACAGCGCGGCGGCCGTGCGCCTTGTATTCGGGCGCGGGAGGCGGATCAAGACGCTCAAGTACGTGTGGAGTGCGGCGCTTCCCCCAGGCACCGAGACGGAAAGCCCGCACACCGGAAGTACGAAGGTGATTGTCCTGCAATCCGGACCCGGCAGGGCGGGCAGTTGGATCTGGGAAGAGGTCAACGCATACGAAGATTACAGACGCTTATTCGGCAGCGACCCGCGACTCGTCGGCGCCATTGCAGTACTTACGGATTCGGACAATACGAAGACGCTCGTGAAAGCGGATTACGACGATATTTCGTTTTTGAAGGAGCCGCCCCATTCATCGGATAGCGATCCCGATGCGAAACCGTAGACAAAGACAGGGGGAAGCGAAATGACAGCAAAAACAGGATCTGGGCGGGAGCGGTTGCCGAGGATGACCGTGGTGGGCACTGCGGATTCCGCCGATAGTCCCACAAAAAAGCACTGCACGGAAGGGCCGGCTCCCGAACGCGGCGGATTGCCGGTGTTGCCCATCGGGCGGGCGGGCGCCGTACTCTTCTGCCTGCAGACGTTGCTGATGAGTCCGGCAGCAGTGTGCCTCCTGGCGGTCTCTACGGCATCGGCGCAAAACGTGTCGATCACGGATTACGTCGTGCCCGTCAGCCGGGCCCACAACCTGCGCATCGACGCACTCAGCTTCAACTACGCGACGGAGGGCGACGAAACCGTTGTTCAGCATGGGAATGTGGCCGTCGTGTACAAGAAGTTCTACGAGTCGCTCCCGTATGCTTACTCTGTTGACGCGACCGGCCATGGTTCGATCAGGAAGAATATTATCACGAAGGAAAACGAACGGGACGCTCTGAGCCACCTGAAGACGAATCTGAAGAAGTACCACCGCAATGAAGGCAGTCTGTTCTATTCGTGGGGCACCGACTCGAACCTGGATTCCGGATACGATCGACCCAGCATCGAGATGACGCTGGGCTTCGGACACGGACGGTTTATCGATGCCACCGCGCTTCGAAAAGCCGGGAGAATCGAGGAATTCTTCCTCGAGGAGGGCATCATCGGCGAGCACTTCTCCAAGGAGACGATGATCGAACTCGCCCATATCATAGACAGGGAGCGGGAATACAAGGAACAGCATGGAGACCGGTACGAAAACTACTGGTTCGAAGACATGCTTGCCGAAATCAGGAAGTCCCGCAGGGTCCTGGGAGAAGAGATCGGATTCGGCCTGGTGCGGATCCAGGAAGTGTTGACCCAGGAGCAGATCAGCAAACGATTCTATGGTTGGGACATTACAACCGGCGTGCAGTTTCAGATGTTGAATCCTTACGAAGATACGGACCGGCCGCCGCCCGGCATGCTGGTCAACTTTCGGTACTCCCACCCGATCAGCTGGAGCACGCAGATCAACACCGATTTCCACTACGATACGCCGTTTTCCAGGGCTTTCGGAACAGACTATAACCTGCGATGGCAAACGGATTTCATCTACGAGTTAACGAACAGGATCCGATTTACGACGCTGAAGACAATTCGTGCACAGAAGCGCGAGGACAGAGAAGCCGAGATCATCTCGCATATCGCGTTCGCGCTCAGCTTCTACATCGAAAACAAATTCAACATGACACTTTCGGAGTCCTTTCGCGTCGCCAGAGGCGAAAAGTCCAGGCAAAGCTTCAATATGGGTCTGAGTTACAGGATATTTTAACCGCTGGAACGTTCGATTTCCGGAAACCGGACGTCTACGCGTGTTGCGGATTCTCCGTCGCAAACAGAGACACACGCGAATTCAGGTCTTTCACCGCAATTCTCCCGCCCGACCGCCGGTCGGCGCCGCCTGTTCCGCCTTCCTCTTGCTGCCCCTTCCCGGCCTCCTGGCATACCCACGCAGTTGAAACCGTTACAAACTATCGATCGCGTTGACCAGCGCATCGGTGGTGATGCCGAAGTGCGCCCAGGTTTCCATATGCCCGTCGGACGGGGCGATGGTCGGATCGGTCAGGCCGACGTGCGCATGCGGCGCGCCGCGTGAAGAAGCCGCGGTGGCCGCCAGACCCGCAAACCCTCTGAGTCCGGTTTCGGATGTGCCGATTTTTCCGTCTTCGATGGTGACGACACCGCGGGTGTATTGCGATATCAACGACTCCAGGCATCCGTTCGGCAGGGGCAGGCCGTTGACGACAAATACGTCTACGCCAGCGCCCCGGCCATTCATGGCGTCGGCGGCCTCAACCGCCAGGAATGCCGGCGCGCCGAATGCCAATATCGCGCGATCGGCGCCGGCAAAGGACCGGCAGGCAGTGACGGGCTGCCATTCCTCGTCCGGTTCCCAGAGCGGGCCGGAGCCGTCCTGTTTTTCGAGCACGGGCAGGTTGTCGCGGGGGATGCCGATGATGTGCCCGCCATAGTTGGCGGCCATGTCGATCACGGCAAGAAAGGCCGACCGCGCATCGGCCGGGGCGTAGAACCGATGCAGGTACGGAAGGTAGCCGAGGGCCACGTTGATCCAGTCCAGACCCCAGCCGGAGAAGTGGTCCCGGCCCGTACACGCGCCCACGTGAGAGAGATGAAACGTCACGTTGAGGCCCTCGTTCACGCCCGTCAGATTGCGCTGGTACTGCCACATGTCGAACCCTTCACGGGCAATGCCCTCGAAAAAGGCCGCGAAGGTGGACACCACGTTCAGTTGCGGACCCGGCGTACTGGTGGCCAGGCCGTTGGCGATCAGGGTGGCTGCCTGTTCCTCGATGCTGATTTCGAACTGATGGTTTTCCGCCAGGTGACTCCGGGCCTTCGCCAGTTTGGTGGAGGCGTCCAGGTCGCAGCTGACCACGAAAACCCGTTCAGGAAAGGTTTCGGCCACCAGCGCGTACCCTGCTTCCGAACCGTCGCGTGCGCTCTTCATCTCACCCGGGCCGGGTAAGGAAACGCTCGCCGCGGCGCCTTCAGGCAGCACCAGGTTCGGGCTTCCCGGGGCAGGCCGTGCCCGGGTGTTGACCGCGCGTGACGGCTGCGACTTCAGATGTTCCAGCGCTTTCGACTGGCCCTGCGTGGGCCGGAACATGGGACCGGCGAGTACGTCCGCTGCGTCTCGATCTTTCATGCCCCCGTCGTGGTGGCCGGCGCCGCCGGGGAGGTCGTTCACGAGAAAGAGGCACTCCAGCATGGGCTCCACGTCTCGATAGCTCATCAGCGATCCGGGAACCCAGATCTCGCGGTCCAGGGGCACGTCGTGGCGGCCGGCAAATGCTTCCACCGCGTCGAGGATGCCGTGGTGTTCGCCAAAGTGCTTCAGGTCGATCCGTTTGCCGTTCCGGGACCGGAATCCAACCGGATAGATCATGCTGGGACGGCCTTCCTGCGCCAGGACATAGGCTTCACGGTACGCCGTGTACAGGCCCGCGGGGTCCATCAGCGTGGGGATTTCGAGGATTTCGATGCCCATCGCGCCGATGATGGACCGTGGGTCCTTGTCCAGGATGCTCCTGGTGCTTCCGGAAAGCTGGATGCCGTTCCGGTCCATTACAAACGTGATGGGCGCGCCGTGAACGTGCGCCGCGTTGAAGCCGTTGAGCGCCTGGCCCGAGATCCAGCCCGCGTCTCCGCAGTGGGCAACCACCCAGCACCCCTCGCCGTATATGCCGCGCTTGCCCAGCGCATTTCCCACCGCCACTGGAATCATCACCCCCAGGCGTCCGCCGTTCATCTGCGTGCCGCCCGGCAGCCAGGAGACGTGGCCGGGAAGATCCAGGCCGCGGCGAAAGTCGGAAACGACGTGTTCCGGATCGACGTATCCCACCGCGGAAAGCGCTGCATAATACCCGACGCTCGTGTGAGCGTGTTCAATGGTGTATTCGATGCGTTCGAAGTCGGCCACCGCCAGGGTGAGCAGCAATGGAGGAATCAGGCCGATGCCCCCGCCCAGATGGTCCGCTTCGCCGATCCCGGCCAGGGAGGCCAGCGAACGCACCGCCGTACGGGCGGCCTCGATCTGCAGGGCTGCGAAGGTGTCGACTTGCGTTTTCGTCAGTGGTTGGGGTTGCCGGATGTCGATTTGCAGTGGCAGAACGTTGGACGTGACGGATTCGGACAGGTACCGCGAACCGTCCAGCAGAGAGCGGTTGCGATGCTCCTGCTGCGTTGTCGCGTGTTGCAATGCGGACATAAACGGGCTCCTCTGCGAGCAAGTCGGGTGCGGTTGGAACAAGGGGGGATCGTACGGTCCGGGGGAGGGAGCGGGGAGCGGAAACTTCGAACTTAAAATACAGTGGTTTCGGAAAAAAACCAGTTAAAAATCCGTCAGACGGTCGTCACGCGGTTCCGCCTTCCGGTGGGAAAACTTGGCTTGGAAGTTCGGCGGTCCTTTGGTATTTTGTACTCGTTAGAAGCTGTTTTCAGGTTGCATGGGCGATCGCGGAAAGGAGCGGAATATGGCCGGTACGGTTTTGGCGGCGCAGATGTACACGGTGCGCGAGTTTACACAAACACCCGCGGATGTCGCGGCCAGTCTGAAAAAGGTGAAGGCGCTGGGATACGATGCGATGCAGGTATCGGCATTTGGAGACATCAGCCCCCAGGAACTCAAGGACCTGGCGGACGGTGAAGGCCTCGAAATCTGCGCCACCCACACCAGCTACGAACGCATGCGGGATGAAACCCAGGCCGTGATCGACGAGCACCTGTTGTGGGGATGCAAATACCCGGCGATCGGCGGGCTACCACAGACCTATCGCGAAGATGGTGGCGACGGTTACAGGCGGTTCGCCCGGGAGGCGTCCGAGGTGGCCGGCAAGCTCGCGGCGGCAGGGCTCACCTTCGGGTATCACAACCACAGTTTTGAACTGGAGCGTTTCGGAGATCGCACGGGCCTGCAGATCCTGTTTGAGGAGAGCGACCCCGAAGTCTTTCAACTCGAGATCGACACCTACTGGATCCAGCACGGAGGCGGAGACCCCGCCGCGTGGATTCGCAAGGCCGCGGGCCGTGCGGACCTGGTTCACGTGAAAGATATGGCCATGCGCGGCCGGGAACAGCTCTACGCCGAGGTGGGCGAGGGCAACTTGAACTGGCCGGCCATCATGGATGCATGCAAGGCCGCGGGCACCCTGTGGTACATCGTGGAACAGGATACGTGCCAGCGGGACCCGTTTGAGAGCCTTGGAATCAGCCTGCGGAATCTGCAGGGGATGGGACTGACATAACAGCCCGTCGCATGGGTTCGTACCGTTGCGAGGATTCGTATGTCCGCTGTAAGCAAAACACCCACAGGCGCCATCCTGCAGTCCGACGACAAAACGATCTACGACGTCCGGACCCGGGCGCCGGGACCCGAGGGGCAGCTGATTTCCCTCACCGAAGAGCACGTGATCGAATCGCCCAGCGGGGATATCTTCGGGTACAGCCAGAACGCCGGCATGGGATGGAATCCCGCGGAGTTGGGCCGGCCGGAGATTCTAATCCTCAGCACGATGGGGGGCATTCGCGAACCGGACGGACGGCCCGTCGCGCTGGGATATCATACGGGACACTGGGAGGTGGGGCTGTTGGTACGGGAGGCCGCCCTGGAAATTCACCGGCTGGGCGGCATTCCTTTCGCAGGGTATTGCTCCGACCCGTGCGACGGAAGGACCCAGGGCACGACCGGCATGATGGACAGTCTCGCGTATCGCAACGATGCGGCGACGGTGCTCCGGCGCCTGGTCCGCTCCCTTCCCACCCGCAAAGGGGTGATCGGCGTTGCAACCTGCGACAAGGGATTGCCCGCGATGATGATCGCCCTGGCGGCGATGCACTCCCTGCCCACGGCGATCGTGCCGGGAGGCGTGACGCTGCCGCCGGAAGACGGCGAAGACGCCGGCAAGATTCAGTCGGTGGGCGTCCGGCTGGCGCACGGAGAGATGACGCTCTCCGAGGTGCAGGACCTGGGCTGCCGGGCCTGCGCGTCGCCGGGCGGCGGCTGCCAGTTTCTGGGCACCGCGGCCACTTCACAGGTGGTGGCCGAAGCACTGGGTCTCGCGTTGACCCATTCCGCCCTGGCGCCGTCGGGAGAAGCGGTCTGGCTGGACATGGCGCTCCGGTCCGCCCGCGCGGTGTTCGCGATGCAGGCCACGGGACTCACGACGGCCGACGTCGTAACGGATGCCGCGGTCCGCAACGCGATGGTCACGCACGCCGCGTTCGGCGGATCGACCAACCTGCTCTTGCACATTCCCGCGGTGGCCTACGCGGCCGGGCTCTCACGGCCCACCGTGGCCGATTGGAGCCACGTGAACCGCCAGGTTCCCCGCCTGGTGGACGTGCTGCCCAACGGTCCCGAATTCCATCCGACCGTCCGGGCGTTTCTGGCCGGCGGCGTGCCGGAAGTGATGCTGCACCTGCGGAGCCTGGGGTTGCTGGAAACGGGCGCGCTCACGATATCCGGGCAGACACTGGGCGAGAATCTGGACTGGTGGGAGGGATCCGAGCGAAGGTCCAGACTGAGGGCGGCGTTGTACGATCAGGACGGAGTCGACCCGGACCGCGTGATCATGGATGCCGGCCGCGCGCGAAACAGAGGGTTGACCAGCACCGTCTGTTTTCCCACCGGGAATGTCGCGCCGGAAGGGTCCGTGGTCAAAAGCACCGCGATCGACCCCTCGGTCGTCGACGCCGACGGCGTGTACCGGATGACCGGCCCGGTGAAGGTGTTCACCACCGAACGCGCGGCCGCCGCCGCGCTGAAGGATTCCGGTCCGACGGGCGTAAAACCGGGAGACGTGATGGTGTTGATCGGGCGGGGCCCGATGGGCGCGGGGATGGAGGAGATCGCGCAGATCACCACCGCGCTCAAGTACCTGGATTTCGGGAAACATGTGGCGGTGCTGACGGACGCGCGCTTTTCGGGGTTTTCGACGGGGGCCTGTATCGGTCATGTAGGCCCGGAAGCGCTGGCAGGCGGCCCCATCGGCAAGTTGGAGGATGGGGACGTGGTGGAGATTGTCATCGACCGGAAGGACCTCTCGGGCAGCATCGACTTCGTGGGCACGGGCCAGACCCGTTTCGGACCCGACGAGGGTGGTCGCATCCTGGCCGACCGCGCCACGCGCACCGACCTGGCGCCCGATGCGGACCTGCCGGAAGATACCCGGCTGTGGGCAGCGCTGCAGAACGTGGGCGGTGGAACCTGGGGCGGGTGCGTGTACGACGTCGATGCGATCGTGAACCGGTTGAATGGCGGTACGCCCTCGTGAATTCAATCGACCGATCAACATCCGGAATCTGGCGTCCGCCGCCTCGGCATCCGGTGGCGTCCGACAGCGAAATACAGGTCTGGCGGATGCGTCTCGACCGGCCGGCGTTTGAGATTCGAGAGATGCGGGACGTGCTCTCCGAAGACGAGGACGCGCGCGCAGCCCGGTTTGTCTTTGACCGACACCGGGCGCGTTTTATTGCGGGACGGGCGTCCCTCAGGCGAATCCTGGGCCGGTATCTGAATCGCGCGCCCGAACGCCTGGATTTCAACTACGGGCACCGGGGAAAGCCGTTTCTGAAGGACGATCCGGCAGGAAAGGCGCTTCGTTTCAATCTGTCTCATTCCAGCGAACTCGCGCTGCTGGCGGTGGTGGGCTCGCGGGATATCGGTGTGGACGTGGAGCGCGTGCGGGCGGTTCAGTACCACATGCGGATCGCGGGACGTTTCTTCTCCCCAGGGGAGGTCGCCGCGATTCGGGCCCTTCCGCCGGAGGTCCGATACGAGGCGTTCTTCAATTGCTGGACGCGCAAAGAGGCTTATATCAAGGCATTGGGCGACGGCCTCGCCTACCCGCTGGATGCATTCGAAGTTTCGCTGGCGCCCGGAACCCCCGCGGCTTTGCTGCACGTGAACGATGACCCGAACGCGTCGACGGAGTGGTTTATGAAAGCGCTGGACCCCGGCGCCGGGTACGTGGGCGCCGTGGCGTTACGGGGAAAGGGGTATCGGGTGACCTGCTGGGAGTGGGGCGAAACCGACCGGCGGGCGGATTGATCTCGATGTCACGCGCATGGATCTGCAATCGCGACCAGATCATGCTCCGGGAGCAGCGCCGGATTGCTCCCGGATTTCTCTGTACGCTTCGGTCGCCGACTGGGGTTTCTGGTAATCCGCGTCCCATTCGCGCTCTTCGGCGGGCATTTTGCCGATGGCGCGCGCCATCTGGCGGATGTGCGATCCCTCGCATCCGCAACAGCCGCCGATATAGTTCACCCCCAGGTCCAGGGCGTCTTTAGCGAAGTCGCCCATCTCATAGCGGCTGATCTTGTAGTCGTCCAGCCTGTCCGGAAAGCCTGGCTGACCGGTGAAGAAGGGTACCTCCGGCGTGCACCGGTAGGCGACCGGCTGGGCGGCCACATGGCAATTCACCGCTTCGCGCATCTGCTCGATGGCGGGGAACATGAAGGTGGGGTCCTGCCAGCAATTGGCGCCCACCACGTCGGCGCCCGCGCCTTCCAGCATCTTAGCGGCCTCGCCCGGGGACTTTCCGTCGCGGGTTTCCGGACCTTCGAACGCCAGCGTAATCATGGCGGGAAGGCCGGTGCTTTTCACACGCTCGAGGGCGATCAGGGCCTCGCCCGCGTGGAGAAACGTCTCGCCGATGATGAAGTCCACGCCTTCGGCCATCTGGTAACCGAGCTGGGCGTCGAACAGGCGCCGGCATTCGTCCTCCGATGCGGGGTACTTCCACGTGAGGCAGATATTCCCGGCGACGAGCGCCCTGTCGCCGGCGGCCTCGCGAGCGATTCTGACGGCCGCGCGATTGATCTCTTCCAGTCTGCCGGCATAGCCGACCTGCGCCAGCTTGTTTTCGCTGGCGTAAAAGGTGAGCACCTGCAGGACCTCCGCCCCGGCGTGCACGAATTCCTCGTGCAACGCAAGCAGCGCGTTCGGGTTCTCGATGGTCACTTCCGGCGTGAACGGACCGGCCTGGACGTAGCCCCGATTCTCCAACGCGAGCAGGTACCCCCCGTCGCCCAGCACCACGCCGCCTTCCAGTTGTTTCAGTATCGACTCGGGCATTGGAATTCTCCCGTATTTCTGTGGTTAACGTGATATGTGCGGGCACCCACAAGGGGCGCCCCTACAATTCCGATGGTTCGATTCACCTGGTTGGAAATATCATATCCCGTACAGCGCGTATGGGCAACCCTTGTTGTTGCCCAGGTTGATGTGTCGACCGCTTACCTGTCACCGAATGGCCGGGCACCCACAAGGGGCGCCCCTACACTTGAAATTATGCCTCAGATAGGGTTGAGCGTTGTAACGAATTTTACAATTGCAATGCAACGATCGTCAACGCACGTCCGTCAGAATCCCGTTCCACGTCCTGCGTAGGGGCAACCCTTGTGGTTGCCCTGATTTTTTGCACGACCAGGGCCTTCATTCATGTACCCAAAGCTCTACCGATTTCGAGAGGAACTCATCGAGGGCAATGCCGTCGCCTCCGACGAGCAGTCTGCGGGTCGGTTGGAAGGCCTCGGCGAAGGCGGCCATTCCCGCGGGGTTCCGGCCGGTTCGCCCGCTCTTGACTTCAATGGCCGTGATCGTTCGTCCGGACCGCACAACGAAATCCACCTCGTTGTGACGGTCGCGCCAGTAGAAGACCTCGCACGCGCCGCCGGCAGCGGCATTCACCAGGTGAGCCCCTACCGCTGACTCGACCAGCCGCCCCCAGAATTCGTGATCGGCGCGCGCCTGCGCAAGTGTTAGGCCCGATCCCGCTGTCATCAGGGCCGTGTTGTAGACCTGCAACTTAGGGCTGGAACTCCGGCGCCGAACCGCCGCTCCGGCGTACTTCTGTATTCCCCGGAGCATTCCCGCGGCTGCCAGCAGATCGAGATAGTGCGCCAGCGTCGTGGTGTTTCCGGCGTCGTGCAGTTGGCCCAGCATTTTCGAATAGGAAAGGATCTGGCCGGAATACGCGCATCCCAATTCGAACATCCGGCGCAACAAGGCCGGTTTGTCCACGCGTGAAAGCAGCAGGACGTCTCGCGAAATGGTTGTTTCGATGAGTGAGTCCCTGATGTACCGGGACCAACGGGCCTGCTCCTGCACCAGCGGCGCCGCGCCGGGATAGGCGCCGTAGAACAAGAACTGTTCCGGAGACCAGCCGAAAGCGGTCCGCATTTCGAGCAGGCTCCAATGCGGAACGTGCAGAAGCTCGAAACGCCCGGCAAGGCTCTCCGTAAGGCCTCGTCCGATCAGGAGCTGCGCCGAACCCGACAGCACAACCTTGAGCCGTCGCTGGCTCAGCGTATCCTCGTCCCAAAGTCGTTTGACCACCTCCGACCAGTTTGGCGCTTTCTGGATTTCGTCCAGGATGAGAAGCGCGCCATCCTCCCCTGCATCGTCAAGAATAAGCCGCGCCGCGTCCCACTGTTGCGCAATCCATTCCGGTCCGCGTAACGTGGGTTCGTCGGCGCTGGCGTAGCGATACGGCAGCCCGGACCTCTCCGCGACATGCGTGATCAGGGTCGTCTTCCCCACCTGCCTCGGCCCGGCGACGACCTGAACAAAACGCCGCGGCTCACGCAACCGCAGCAGCAGATCCTCCGCGTGCGGACGCGTATATGACAATTTACTCAACATAATGAGTAATTATACTCAATACATTGAGTAAATGGTAGTGTTTTTTTGGTCGGAGGGTGATGGAGCAGATGGAAATGAGTCGATAGCACCGACGACGAAAATAACGCGTCGATGTTCAAGCCGCCAATTCCATTCTCGCGTCTTCACGCTGACTCCAAACCACTGGTCTGACGTCGTAGCTCCGTAGTGCGGCCATCACTGTCTGATCGACCTTTCTTTCCGAATCGTTCAGAAATGCGTACACACGTGACCCCGGCGTGCGGACTTCCTTTGTGTCAATCCAAGCAAGTACAACGTTCTGAGCGGTTGAACGACTTGGGCGGTTGACTGTCTGTATGAGCCGCTCCGGCCGCTCCCGAGATTTCGGAATCACGAAATCAAAGAGATGATCATACCCCGTTTGACCTGTAAACTTCACCTTTGGCGTGTGGCGAATATCGCAGAGATCAAGCCAAGCTTCCACATCTTCATAAAAGATGTTCGCCACCGTGGGTGCCGCCATATAGAACATATCGTTGACGGCCAGCATCGCCTGTAAGAGATTGTGTTTTTGGATTGCAAAGTTGTCGGCTGATGCAAGGACCTGTAACTCACGTCCGTCTCTATGGACTCCAAAACCGTTGAGCGTCATTTGCAGCAGATCTTGCCGTTTGGGACTTTCGAGATTGCAACCATTTTGGGCAAGATCCTCAATTGTATATCCGTCATCCGTTAACACAAAGCCTCCATTCGCATCTCTCGCATAGATCTGTAGGTAGTCGTTGTGTCTATCCAAATAAGGCGTGGTAATCTCGACCCACTGGTCGATTTGGTTCAGGATTGTCTTGTCCTTGAGCCAAGCATAATAATCATCAATGAGGATCTGAATTTCTCGAATCATGTAAAAAGCTCCCTTACGACATTCGGCGGTCGCGTGACGTTGCAGAACTGCAGAAACTGTTCGTACATCATCCAGGCATCACCGACAGCAAGGAACCCGTCCGTGGGTACAACTACCGCCCACTTGTCGCCGTAGCCTTCGCGGTAAACGTGGACGTGCGGTACGGGTATTTCTTCGCCATCCGGATTTCGATGTGGCGCACCACCCAGATCGAGACGAACCAGCACGACGACTTGCCGCCCGCGAGTCTGCATTTTGACTTTTGAAAGATTGATGCTCGCGCGACTCAAGTCGAGCAGGAACTGCTCTCGCCTTTCGACCGACTGAAGTGGGATAACAACGGACTCGCCACCCATCGGGAAACTTGCCTGGTCATCATTTACCCGGTGTTTTTCCATTTCAATCAACGCGTCTGCTTCTGCTTGAGTGAGGTCGAGGTCTGCCATTCGAATCTCGATAGCTCGTTGGAGCCCTGATGATTCTCGAACAAAGACTGCGCAATTTCGCGGCGACTGTCAATTTACGCCGATCGGTTTACTCGGCAACGGATTCACCCGCATTACCTACTTCTACGTCCCGAATTTCCTTTAATGTTCTTCCATCGGCGTCCTTCCAGGCAGTGAGGCCATTCATCGGGGCTCCCAAGAGGACGCTGGCCGCCTTAGACGGTGAACTGAAAGGATAGTCTTGAACGACCCTGTAATTGGCGCCTGCATCTTCGAGAATCTTCTTTCGACAAAGTATGTTACGCAGGTCTGATATGGACGACGAGATTGATGCAACCTGTTCCTTGACTGCTTGCGAATCAGCACGTACGACAAAACCGCTTGCCGCTTCGTAACCGCGTGCCAATATACCCTTCGCGTTCAGCAAAAAGTCTCGACTCGTTCCCGCCTCCCGTCGCGGCTTATCGAAGAAGTTTACGCCCACAACAGGAAGACATAGTAACATATCCGCCAAATACAGCTCCGCATCCACTTTATCCGCAGGCGAAAGCGATGGCGTTCTCGGGACGTTGCCATTCGTCAGTTCGCAGCGTTTTGCCTGATCTGCGAGGTCTACCAGCCGCGCTTCAAGGTACTTCGCGTGCGCTTTATTCAAGCTGTGGTCCTTGCTGAGGAACGCAATGACGTTGGTCCAGAAATCCTTGTTTTTGGCGTGATGCTCCAGTCTTCGTGACAACACATCTGCCTCACCAATGTAAGCCAGTGGTAGTTGCCCAAATTCGCCAGGTTCCCAGAGAACGTACACGCCAGTATGATTGAGTAATTCCTTGTCGCGAACCGTGCTAAAATGCGATCTGGGAAAAACGAAACCCTGCCCGGTCCAATTCGATTTCTCGACGACACGTAGGCCTTCCGGCTCGCCGGAAGGCACGAAGATTCTTACCGAGAATCCCAGTGGCTCACTCATCGTCAGGCTCCGACACGGTTTGTTCTATACACGCCAGGATTTGCCTGTATCGAAAATGCCATGGAGTGGATGTGATCGATCATCCTCATTCTCCCTCTTCCTGCGTGTTGCCTTGCGGAATAACGGCAACGATGCGTGGATTCAGCAAGCGCCGCCGTTTGCCGTTACGCACAAGATCGCCTGCGAGAATCACCGACGCATTGTGTTTACGCGCCCTGATGGCTTGCTCGTAATCGGACTGGTTCAGTGCGGCTTCAACTGACTGAATTTGCCCGTCAACGTAAGCTCGTAAGGTGATTGTTGCATCCGCAGACTCCGGTCGCCCCTTGCGCCTCTGCACAAAACCGAATAGCAGCACGTCCGGTTTGGGTCCGCGATTACGGAACAGACTTGCGGCCTCACGGAGGATAGGTACATCTGATTTGGCAAAGTGAACGAGCTCCCGTGCCGTATTCGTCGGACGGGTGCCGGCCCAGGTCAGACTGACGTCCAGTGTTTCGAAGGGTTCGATCAACCTTATGAGCGCTTCGCACAGATTGGCGCTTACACCATCGTCTACGGCGTGCAGGAAAGCGTCAACTTTTCCGCCGACAATTCCATCCGTCGCATGCCGGGCGGCTCGCAGCGCGGAAACAAGACGCTTTGTCATCCTGCGCTCAATCGGGTCTTCGTTGTGCTCCGAGTGCTGAATGAAGGATTGTTGTAGGGGTGGCGAAAAGACGGGGGTCAGCAGGGTAACAACAAAGCTATCTTGCTCGGTTTGCCCCATTCGCAATTTGCGGACAAGGTTCCGGGACTCATTGTCCGCAGCAGCGCGATAGACCGACTGCGGATCATTGAGCGAACAGGCCGCTGCCAGGACCATATCGCGTGCAGCGCGCGCAAGGTCGATCCGATCGCTTGCTGACGCGACGCCATCGCCGCCTTCGTCGGCCCCAACGCGAATGACGTCTCGATCGAAGGAAACCAGGTCGTGGTAGAGAGAAAGTTCGTCGGTACCTGCCACGTCGGCGAAGATTTCAATGAGTCGCGATACGACGATTGCATAATCACCCAATCGTTGGGTCCGCGGCAGTATGATCTCCGGTAAGCCGTCCGACGCGTAAACGTCTGAAGAGTCGCCATAGTCGCCTGTCCGTCTCCAGCCAGCTGCACGGGCATATGCCGACAGCGCCGCAGGCGAAATCTCATTTAGGCACCGCTTGTCTCGAATGCTGACTCTCATTGTATGTGTCAATAGAGGTAGATACAAATCGGTTGGACTTCTTTGCGTCGGAATTGCCGAATCACTTATCTGGGGGGGTCTACAGACCTGCTGCGTGGTTCATCTATTCTCTTTGAGTTTGCGTTTTATTCGTCGCATACAGACGTCCGGGGCTTTTGCCAGACGACACTCCCAAATGCGCATGACTTTCCATCCCAACTGGCGAAGGAGACGGTTTGCACGCCGGTCCCTTGCCTGGGTACGTGAAATTTTGTCGTGCCATGCCTTCGGATTTGTCTTTGACGTCAAGTTTCTACAATTGTGCCCATGCCAGAAACACCCATCCACAAAGACTGCGACCTTCTCCTTCAAAAACGCGAAATCCGGTCGCCCCGGAAGCGGTTGGTTTCGTCTCCAGCCGGTTAATCGCCACTCCCGTAAGAGACGTGCAAGGCGTTCTTCGGTCGTTTTATTACCCTTGCTACGCACTCGGGTCATCAGTTCACCACGACGCAAACCGCCAAACGTCGTACGTTCTTTTCGTGGGTCACCGGGCCAACGACTCATGGTCTCGCACCATGTTAATTTTCCGGTAATTCCCGAAGCGCGGAATTGACCTTCTGCGCAGCTAATTTCGCATATAAAGGCGGAACCGCATTGCCAATAAGATCACAAACTCTCTCCATGCTATCCGTGGTGAATCTGTAATTTTCGGGAAACGTCTGAAGCAGCGCTGCTTCTCGAACGGAGATCGTGTATCTGGATTTATCAGGATGGCCGAAACGGCCTTTGGATGCCGTGGTACACCCACCGGTTATGGTGGGAGAGACCTGGTCCCACGCCATCCTTCCATACGTATTAGTGAAACCCCGATAGTCGCTTCGGTGACATTTCGGACGTACCGATTCATCTATTGCCAACCATGTTTTCCCTGGTTCCGCCGCTTCTAGTCTTTTCTTGACCTGAGGTTGAAGATTTCTAACTACGTGCCAGTTATGAGATTGAGGTCCACCATTTCTGCGTGCGGCCTTTAACGTGATAGGCGCTCCCATATGGCCGATCGCTTGCTCTACCGTTCTCCACGGCTGCAGACCGGATCCATCCTCCGGGACACGAGCATGAGTGGGTTCCGGTAAGGGGATTTCGAATCCAAGTCCTGCTACGAGGACCAGTCGCCGTCGGGATTGCGGTACTCCATAATCTGCGATCTGTTCAACCCGCCAACTGTACTTGTATCCAAGATCGGCCATAACGCCAAGGAACTGATTGAATATTGCCTTGCCCCGATTTAAGACGCCAGGGACGTTTTCCATAAACACCGCACGTGGAAGAATCGCTTCGACGACGTCGGCCATCGCGAGTAGAAGCTCATTTCGCGGGTCGGATTCCTGGTACTTGCTCGTAAGCGAACAGAATCCCTGACAGGGCGCGCAACCCGCCAGAAGCGAAACCTGGTCGCTACCGGCGGCTTCCACGAGATCCGAACCGGACACGTCCCGAATGTCGTTTGTCAGTAATTGTGTTCGTGGGTGGTTCCGCTTGTAGGTTTGCGCCGCGTCTGAGTCTATTTCAACGGCTGCCGCGACGTTGAATCCCGCATCGCGGATACCCTTTGTCAACCCGCCACATCCAGCAAATAGATCAATCGCAATTGGTGCTTTTGCATTCACTTCTCATCCTCTATATCTTGTCCATACCCATTTTGCTTTACTGGTCGGCCTGTTAAATTCTGCATTCTAGGGTCATCAGCAGGTGCTCGTTCCGTGACCACTTGGAGGAACTCTTCGTGCATGGTCCTGGCTACCATCAGCAGGTTCTGCCATGTCCGAAAATCAACTACGTCCTTTCTTGCGTCTCTATATTCCTCGTCTTCGGGTCGAATGCGGTCGGCGATAAGTAGCCCTTTGACGACTGATCTTTGATGCTCCGCGATCGTGGCGCTTCGCTGGAGTCGATTTCGAAGAAAAAGCACGTATTCTTCTACCTGGTTAAATTCCTCCCTTCCAATCGGGCCTCCTGGCCGTTTCACTTCCACAACGTACGCCGTTTGGCTGTCTCCCAGGCAAAAAAAGTCCAAACGCTTCTTGCCCGCATTCTCGCCAGATGTAGATATCCCGAAGTGATCTCGAATTGTATTGTCAAGCGACCTCTCATGTGCCAGCATCGTCCATTTGGGGTCAATTAACCATGGATATTTGCGGAGGTGCATTTGCATATCCGGCTTCTCGGGTACCTTTTCTTTGATCATTTGCTCGAATTTTCGGATGATTTCGACCCGACCCTTAACGAGGTGCGCCGTATTTACAAGCTCAATAACATCCCAATCGGAAAGCACTTCATTGAATCTGTCCATTTCATTTGGAGAAGCTGCGTTCAATCGTCGTATCGCATCGAGAAAACTTCGATTCGTCAATGCATTAAAGGCGAATTCTACAAGATCGTCTGCTATATCCCTACCCTCTTGATCCTTGTCAAGTTGCGGTATGCCGCAGATACGGTCAACGACTCTCGTGAATACTTGACGTTCTCTTTCGGGTAATCTCTCCGCCTGTTGCAAGTACTGCGACACCCTTGGGCTTGTACGTTTAGCTTCTCGTCTCTTGTCAGACCAGGTTTCCAATAATTCCCTGATCTTTTTTCTTCCCCATTCCTTCAACGGTACTGCCGTGGGATCCTCCCATCGTACAGTACCCCGATCGGTGGCAATCAAATCTACACTTTCGTCCAAAAAATCCGCTTGAACCTCGCCTGTGAAATATTGCATACCGTGCTGACCCCACACGCCACCACTAAGGTCAAAAAACCACGGCGTCTGAGCCAGTTTGCCTCTTACGTACACGACAAAGCCACGCTGTTCTTCGTCGGGTATTGTATCCTTGCAAAATCCTGCCCACCAATGAAATTGCTGTCCGTTCGACAGTTCATCGGTTTGCCATGTGCCTGGACTTCCCGGGAATCTGAATTGAAATGGAATCTCTTGTCTCGATACTTGTGAATCATTTACGTGGACAGTAAAGGATTCGTCAATCACAAGGAGTCGCCTTGCAATACTCTTGACAAATTGTCCTTCGTCAATAGATCGCCTGAGCTTAAGCCTCGATAGTCTTACCGTTGTACCGGCCTGTTCATCGGTTTCTCCGCCGTCATCTTGCAGTCGTATGGGTGCATATCCTTCCGCGTCGGCAAAATTCGAGCTTTTTGTCAATTTGTCATAGTCCAGTCTAAAATGAGCAATCTCACCGTCCTTGATGGTTCGGACGTCGATTAAATTGGCAATTCCGAAACCAGCAAGCTTGCCGATGCCCTTTCTCCCCTGAACTTTCCGAGAACTTATTCCATTGTACTCCCGGGTCCATTCATCGTAGTTCATCCGCCGGTCTCTACCTACCGTCAAATAGAGAGAGTTACATTCTTCAAAACTCATCCCATGGCCGTCGTCCCTAACCACAATCGCGTCATATGTGTTTATCGATGTGTTAGTCGGTAGTTCGATCCAGACGTTTCTCGCCATGGCATCGTATGCGTTTGAAATGAGTTCTGAAATTGCCGGGACCGCCCCCGAGTACATCTGCAAACCGAGATGTTTGAACAACTGGCCGGCAACCGTCATCTTGTATTCACGCCCATGCCGTGAAGTCGGCGTTTCTTGTTTATTCATGGAAAAATCCCACTTATAGCAAACAAGGGTCTCGTTACCGTCGGCAGCGACTCTTAATTCTTTCGGGTGAAATTATCGAGAATTTATCGCGAAAACTGGCATTGCCCCGAGAATCTTAGCCTGCGAAATATAGAGGCGTCCTATTCAGGTCTTCAAATCCCAAAAGTACCATTATTGTAGCCACAGTTTTGGCGCTGGTCAAGGCTCGTCGGTAAATCTTCTCGCGATCGGGTATCCACCCTATCGCCCGGCTGCAGTTCGCCGCCGCCGCCGCTTCGGTTTCGCCTTTGCCGCAAGCGGCGCGACCATTTTCTCGTACAGTCCCAGCAGGTGTTCCACACGCTCGCGCTCCGACGTAAAGCCGCTACGTCGGTATAGCCTGTCGACGGTGCGGTCCAGCGCCTGGTGTGCCTTGCGAAGGTCGGGAGGCATCATGTCGGGGTCGTACAGGTCGGCAAGCGTCGCGTCAGGATGATTCGCGCGAGCGGATAGAACGGCGTCGGCGTGGGTTGCAAGCCGTTTCAGGCGTTCTGGCGGTACGGGGGGCATCGGAAACGTATTGTACACGATGCCTATTCCGTAGGAAAAGTCACTCTTGAGCCGTCCGCCGATATTCCTGACCCACGCCATGTGCAATGTCGAGGTTAATAATCCGAATTGCCAAAGGGAGGCATTTAGCAGCACACGTATCTTGTTGCTCGGAATCACGGGAGGTTCCAGCCATGCAATCGGAATGTAGTCGCGCCGTTCGGAGCTGACCTCCGGCACCACCATGAAAGGGGCCGCTGGAATGACGTTGACGTGGTAGAGCTTTGGTGTCATTGCAAGCGTACGGGTAGGCGCACTCCTGCTCGCTAACCGATAGTCGCGAACGGCGGCTATGCGTTCCCTGACTCTCGGGAGTGACTTGAGTACCTGAGGAGACACTTCGGCGAGATGAAGTATCCAGCGCATTCCACCCTGGAGAAACTCGCGACTGCCGACGAAAGGGCGCAGGTACGGCTCGGCGCCCGGTTCATCGCGGAGGAAAGCGGCACGTTCGTCAGCCTTAAAGATATAATGCCCACCATCGATCGGCTTGGAGCCAATGATCAGCTTCGGCAGCCCATTGAAAGGTAGATGTGACTCCCTTACCACAACTCGCGGATTGGCCAAACTTCCCGCGTCGAAAAGGTAGGGTGAGAGTGCTGCGTGTTGGGTCTGCTGTGGGTCGTCGTTAACCGTTTCGTACGAAAACAGACGTTTCTGCCGCGGCGCGAGGTCGGTTTTGGCCAATCCGATGATTACGACATGAACGTGCGCCATGCCGCGAGCGTCCGATCCCCATGCAAACGTACGATGGGCGTATGTGATGTCCAGTCTGTACCGCTCGAACAAAATTGGCCAGAGTTGCGCAACCTGTTCGCCCTGTGTGATGGAATTCGTCGCCACAAAACCGATTCGTGCTTCGCTATTCTGCACGTACTCCCCAGCCTTGATAAACCACGCGCCAACATAGTCCAATGAGCCGCCGCTCTTTCCAAGCGCGGCGATATGGCGCACCTGATCGCGCTGGTCGTCCGACTGGAATTTTGAGCCAATGAACGGTGGATTGCCGAGCACGTAGGAACATTCCTCTGGAGGCAGTAGTTCGGACCAATCGAACTCGAGCGCGTCGCCCTGCCGGATGTGAGGCGATGTATTCAATGGAATTCGTGTGAAGATCCTTCCAAACTCCTTGCTTAACCAGTTGTTCATTATGTGGTCCATCATCCACAGCGCTACTTCGGCGATGCGGGCCGGAAATTCCCCCAACTCGATGCCGTAGAACTGATCCACATTCACTATGGAGAGCTGCTTTGCAAAGGCATCGGTCTGTAGTTTTGGATGAATCTCTCTGAGTACTTCGATTTCCAATTCGCGCAATTCGCGATACGCTATGATAAGGAAGTTTCCGCAACCGCATGCAGGGTCGAGAATGCGCAGGTCGCGGAGTCGCTGCCGGAACGTGTGCAACGCGGGAATGCGGTGGATGTCACGGCGTGATTTCAGGTGGCGCAATTCGTCACGTAATTCGTCGAGGAACAGAGGCTCAATGACCTTGAGGATGTTCTGTTCAGTCGTGTAGTGCGCACCCTGTCGGCGTCGCTGGTCCTTGTCCATTACCGACTGGAACAACGAGCCGAAAATCGCCGGTGAGATGTTCGACCAATTGAAATTGCAAGCGTTGATAAGCTTCTCGCGCATCTCGGAATCAAATGACGGGATGGGCAATGTGTCTCGAAAAAGCTCGCCGTTGACGTACGGGAAGCGGTCGAGGTCTTCATCGAGTGTGGTTGGGCGCTGTTCTTCGTGGGTGTTGAGAACCTGGAACAAGTGCATGAGGCGGCTGCCAAGGTCCGATCCGTCTTCACCCGTACGGTTTTCCAGGTAATCGAGAAAGATGTCGCGCGGCTCGAAGATGCCGGTGTCGTCCGCAAAGAAGCAGAAGACAATGCGAACGAGGAATTGCTCCAGGTCGTGCCCGGTGTAGCCGGATGCAGCCAGCGCGTCGTGGAGAAGGCCGACGCGTTCCGCCGCAGCGATGTTGACCGGGTCCTGGTCCTTAAAGGTCCGTTTCTGAACACCGAGGATAAAACCGAATTTTTCAACGTGTTCCGGAAGATTGGCGAGCCCGAAACGCACTTCCTCGCGTTCATCCCGGTCGATCAGATCAAACGTTTGAAAGTCGCATTGTAACTGGTAACGCGGCCTCTCGTGCTCCTGCAGCGCGTCGAAATAGGTGTCCGCTTGTTCTCGCGCCTTCTTCAGGTTGACGCCCGCACTCTTCTGCTCGACAAGCAATACGCCCGGCCAGAAGAGATCGATGAATCCACTGGAGTCGTCCAGGCGCTGGACGAGTTCCTCGTAGCGCGCGACCGTACGGCGTTTCACACCGAAGATCTCGAAGAATTCGTTGTAGAAACTCTGAGTCTCACCCTTTTCGTACCCCGAGTCCTTCCACTCCTCAGCAAATCGGGCAGCACGGACACGGATTTCATTCCACGATAGACGCATATTGATATATTCTCGCGCGTGATTTGGCCGATGAAACGGCCACAAATGCGGGATGCAGTTAGAGGGCAACTTCCGTGAGCCCTTCTCGTCCAATGCATCCCGACCCTATTCCCAAATCCCCAGTCCACGGGTTCTCTTAACCGCACCAGTTGATTTCAACTTAAGTACGGCCGAGCAAGATCACGGGCAGAATTCCGCCACGGGCCAATAGAATTTTTCGGTTTCAGGATTTAGTTGCCACGCATCCCCGTTCCATCGAGTACGACGTACACAGACAGTGTTTGTTGGTTTCATGAGGAATTTATCAAATAGGACAACCGATTCGTGATTGTCCATTGTTGGTACCATTACGGCGTTTAAATGGTCTCCTGTTCTAACGAATATTATCAACGCCCAAAAACAATCGCCGTTAACGCACACATAAAGCATCTGGTCCGTTAGAGTCCCTTCCAGATGACTCGGGTTCACCAACACTGGTCGCACCATGTTCGCAAGCGACGAGAAGTGGTTTTTGGCCAATTCCAAGGCGCGTTTTCGATCCAAATGCCGGGCTTTCAAGAAAAACTCACCCAGCACTGTCCTGCCGAGAAAGAACCCACAACCCGAAAAAACATGGCGGTACCCGCACAGATGATACAGCGTCAGATGCGCAGCCTTTATAAGCGACACAAGCGCTGGAAGGTTGAGATTCTTTTCAATGTGAATCGTCCAGCATTCAGTCTCGGCATTTTGCATTGCCGCGGGTGATCGCTTCAAGGCCAGTTCGACAATTCCTATTGGCGTGAATAACCTTATCAGCGAATGGTTTGGTGGGACAGCACCTTTCGGAAAATAATAACCTACTTCCTCGCCGTTTACGACGATCTTCGGCTTTAGCATTCGTGATAGGTCTTTGTCGGCGACTACTTCGTCTGGTCGGTGCCGACCCTTCTCTTGCATCGCTACGAAGTCTGCTTCGAAAAGCGTTCCGTAGAAGGAGTCCACATCGGCTCGTTGTATTGTCCAAGTCCGGGCAGAGTCTCGAAATGCCTTATTGATCAAATGGGCTTCGCATAGTTTAGTAACGTCGTCCAGATAGAGAATCGGACAAAAGAAGTGACGAACAGGTGAGCCGTATATCCTTTCGCAATCAGCGTTCAGTTGTGCCAGTCGTTTTTGTGTTTTTTCGTTCAAATGGGTACTCCGTATCTACCTAATTCAGTATATTCCTTCTCAAAGAGGAGTCGACGGCCCCCAACTGCAGTTCATTATTTCTGTCAGCATCGTTCGCTGAAATGGCAACCCTCGTCGCAAATGTCTGTGTTCAGCCACCTACCGGGGCGCGCGTGCACATCGACGGTTGCCGGTCACCCATTGCCGACAACGTAGTTTGTTGGCCACTTTTTATCGTTATTGGCCGACAAATGGCGTTGTGGGACATAAGTGACCGTCAACGCCCTATTCCGCCTCTCGGATGATCCATCCGTTCGGAAAACGCAGCAACCCATCCACATTGGCCCTGCATTTCCGGGAATGCGCGCCATTCCGGACTGCATCGTCACTGATGTGGATGCCAATTAGCCTGGGAAATCCGGACTTCACTCCAAACCGTCTGCGACCGTTGTGTCGAATTCGCCCCAGTCTTCGCCGGCGGCAGCCATGGCGCGGTATGTTTCCTCCCACGACGGCTTGTCGGGTTCCATTGTGGTCGCCCTTTCTTTCCCGGTCACGGTGTTTCCCATGGATTCGTGACGTCGACGTCCAGGCCGTTGAAATCCGTGACGTTTCTCGTTGCAACGGACAGATCGTGGGCCCTGGCGGTTCCGGCGATGAGCGCGTCGCCCAGATCCAGCACCCGTCCGGCGCGATGCGCCTGCGTTCGAAAGTGAGCCGCCCATTCCGCGCCCGCTCTGTCGACGGGAAGAATGCGGTCCTGGTAGTCCGCGATGATCCCCGACAGCGCCGCGCGCAGAACGTCGCGCCGTCGTCCGTGAGGCAATAGCAGCAAACCGAACTCCAACTCATGCACCACCACCGCCGACAGCCACAAATCGTGCGGTTCAGACAGAAATGACACCACATTCGCGTCCGGCGCGGTCCTGGTGAGTTCAGAGACCACGTTGGTGTCCACGAGAAACCCGTTCATCCCGCGCCTCCATCAGCGAACGGGATCTCCCGCCGGGACGTTCGACCGACAGGAATATCCAGATTCGTGCCGCGCGGCATATTGTCGATCAGCCACTGGCCAAGCGGCTTTCGCGGTGACGACTGAGCCTCCCAGACATGCTCGGGCACGACAACGAAAGCCTTTCGCGCGCCGATTCGCTGCGGGCCTTCCGCCTCGGACAGACGAAGGATTTCAGACAGCCTCGCCTTAGCCTCCGCAACCGTCCAGACCCGGTCTGGTTTGGGATATTGGATGGTCATATCGTCTCCCTTCGTTGGTTAATAGTCCAATATAGACTATATTCGCAGTCGAGTCAAGGGGTTTAGACAAGCATTTCACTTAAGCGGACGATCCTGGTACCGGAACGGCTCTTGAGTATGTCGTCGACGGAACCGTTTTATTCCTGAAACTAATAATCAAATAGCGCTGTCTAATCTCACGGCAATCGTGGTTTGAGGTGGCAGTAGATGTCAAAGGAGGCGAAAATGACCTATGCGAGATTCTGGCAGCGTTTTGCAGCAGCGATCATCGATAAACTGATCACCGGCGCATTTGCTGGAATCTATGCTGCTTTCGGTGGTTGGTTCTATGCCTTCGGTACGGGTACGGCTGGTACATTTCTCGTAGGAGATGCATTTTTCACAACCGTCGTGATCGGGTTCTTGGTTTGCCTTTTCTCCTTCGATTGGCTTTACTTTGCCATAATGGAATCTTCCAGTCTTCAAGCCACGTTGGGCAAATTGGCGCTCGGCATAAAAGTCACGGATCTCGAGGGGAACCGAATTACCTTCGGACGAGCTTCCGGACGTCATTTTGCAAAGATGCTCTCCAGAATGACCGCGTACATTGGTTATCTGCTTGCGGCCTTTACGGAACGAAAACAGGCCCTTCACGACTTGATAGCCGGCTGTTTATTGCTGAAAAGAGAGAGTAGCGAAAAGGAATAGAACGAACCTTCCAGATAAAGCACTCGTGACCCCCGGGCCATTCAATAAGCTCGGGGGTTTTGTCTTGTTGTTGGTGACGCATTTCACTGCGTGACCATATCAAACTGCAAGGGCGCCCACAAGGGACGCCCCTACACCTTTGGTACTTCCGCGAATGGCAACAGCCATTGCGTTGAATTTACCAGAACACACCTAAAGAAGCTGGTTGGGCGATTTGCCCCATACCGGGGGATCATAACCCCTTCGTCGGCCACCCTCAACCCAATCGAATCCGCCATACTGCGTAGGGGCGACCCTTGTGGTCGCCCGGTCGGTGCGTCAGCATTTCATCTTTTCGCCCTGGGGATCGTAAAGCGGTTCGCGCGAGACGGTGGCGCGATGGCGATTGCCGAAGGTTTCGATTTCGATCGATGTTCCCGGCTTCGCGTACTCCAGCGGGAGGTAGCCGTAGGCGATAAATCTACCGACGGTGTACCCGTGGTTGGCGCTGGTGATGTACCCGAGTACGCGGCTGCCGTCCAGTATGGGTTCCTTCCCCATCACAACCACGCCCGGCTCGTCCAGGGTGAGGCAGCAGAGCTTCCGGTTGATACCCTCATCGCGGATTTTCAACAAGGCGTCCCGTCCCAGGAAGTCACCCTTGTCGAACCTGACTGCCCAGCCGAGCCCGGCCTCGTAGGGGTTGTATTCCGTATGGATATCCGCCCCCCAGAGGCGATACCCCTTTTCAAGGCGAAGCGAGTCGAACGCGCCCCCACCGAGGGCGACGAGCCCGTGCGGGCGTCCGGCCTCCCATAGCGTGTCCCAGAGCAGAAGCCCGAATTCAGCGGGCGCGTAGATTTCCCATCCCAGTTCCCCCACGTAGGAAATGCGCAGCGCGAGGGCGGGAATGGACCCGATTTGGATCCACCTGGCGGAAAAATACGGGAACGCCCGGTTGGTCAGATCGTCGCTGCAGACGCCTTGAAGGATCCTTCGGGCTTCGGGGCCCCACAGGCCCAGGCCGCACCAGGCCGAGGTCACATCGGAAATCTGAACGGCGACCACATCCCGGGCGTGGCGGGAAATCCATGCCAGGTCCCGCATCCCCGCGGCGGCCCCGGTGAGAACCATGAACCGGTCGGGAGCCAGGCGGGTGACGGTCAGGTCGGCGGCGATGCCTCCCCGTGAATTGAGCAGTGCCGTATAGATCACCGCTCCGACGGGGCGGTCCATCCGGTTGGCGGCGATGCGCTGGAGGAAATCCAGGGCGCCGGCGCCGGTGACTTCGATCTTCGTGAATGGGGTGATATCGCACAGCCCGGCGCGGTTTCGGACGGCCCGGTGTTCGACGCCCTGAACGGGAGACCAGTAACGCGCCTCCCACCCGGTTCGCGACGGCAGACCTGCTTCTTTGTCCGGCAGGGCGTTGTTGGCTTCGAACCACTGCGGGCGTTCCCATCCCGCGCCTTCGAAGAACACGGCATCCAGTGCTTTCAGACGTGGATGAAATGGGCTGAGACGCAGGTCTCGCGGATGGTCCATCTGTTCCAGCGGATGGATGATATCGTAAACTTCGCGGTACTGCTGCGCTCCCCGGGCTTCGACGTATTCTCGGGTGTGGACATGCGGGCCGAAGCGGTTGAAATCGGCGTCCCGGAGATCGACTTCCGGCGCACCCGAGTCCATCCATTGCGCCACGGCCTGCCCCACGCCGCCGCCGTGGGTGATCCATACGGCTTCGGCAACCCAGAGCCCGCGAACGTCGACGGACTCACCGAGCAGGGGCAACCCGTCCGGCGTGAAGGAGAAGAGTCCGTTGATCCTGTAGTCGAGACCCGCGTGCTTCAACGCGGGGATAAGCTCGTCCGCAGCCTCTCGCGCAACCGCGAAGTGTTCCGGCGTGAAGTCCATGATCGAGGGCGAGAGCCTGGCTTCGTCCGGGCTGAGGAGTTCGTCCGGTCTCACCAGGAGCGGCTCGTGCCTGTAGGATCCGATGCCGTACCGGTCGGCCTGCTGCCGGAAGTACATGGCAAAATCCTGGTGGCGCAGGATCGGGTGGACGACCTCCCGGGATTCTCCCGCCAGTTCCGGAAGCGGCGCCGTGAGCGCGTATTGATGCTGTACGGGCGTGAGCGGAATGGAGATGCCCGCCAGGCGCCCGATGCGCGGCCCCCAGATACCCGCGCAGATCAAAACCTGGTCCGCGGCGATGCGGCCCCGGTCGGTGTCAATCCCGCGGACGCGGCCGTTGACCAACTCGATGCCGGTCACCGTGGTTCTTCCGTGAAACGCGGCGCCGGTTTCCGACGCTCGCGCCATGGCTTCGCAGGCGCGAACGGCCTTCGCAACGCCGTCCGATGGCACATAGTATGCGCCGTGGATTCGGCCGGCGTCCAGCAGGGGGAGCATTGCCCGGGTCTCTTCGGGCGAAGTGAGACGGGCTTCAAGGTTCCAGGACTTGGCGGCGCCCAGTTTACGCTTCAGGTCTTCCATCCGCTCGGGCGTGTACGCGACTTCGAAGCTGCCGACAGGATGGAAACAGGGTTGTCCGTCCAGGCTCAGCGAATTGTAAAGGGCAACCGTGTTCCGGGACAGGTCGGTCATCGTTTTCGAAAAGTTGGTCTGGAACACCAGCCCCGGCGCATGGGATGTCGACCCGCCCGTATCGAAGAGCGGCCCCTGGTCCAGGACCACAATGTCCTTCCAGCCCTGGCGTGTGAGATGGTAGACGGTGCTGCAGCCGACGATGCCGGCGCCGATGACTACCAGGCGCGCATGGGTTTGCATCTAGGTCTCTCCGATCACGCGGGACAACGGCAGGGTCCGCGGCGCAGAGCGGACGGAACGCTCCCGGTTTTCAATAAATCGCTTGACATTGATATTTCAGTTGCCTTTTATTAATATCCGATCCGTTACCTGATTCAGGGTTGCGAAAACGCGTTGCGGGCGTTCCGGTTATCGGGAATTCTCGTTTCACCGGAACATCTCAACGAAACACATGAAAGAGGGAGGAATGTCATGCCATTGCGATTGGGGGACGACGCACCCGATTTTACCGCGGAGACAACCGAAGGTACTGTCCGCTTTCACGAATGGCTGGGAGACGCCTGGGGCGTTCTGTTCTCACATCCCGCCGACTTCACGCCGGTCTGCACCACCGAACTGGGCGTGGTAGCCAAGCTGAAGGCGGAGTTTGCAAAGCGCGACGTCAAGGTAATCGGCGTGAGCGTGGACCCGCTGGATGACCACAGAGGCTGGGTCAGCGACATCAACGAGACCCAGAACACCACGGTAAACTTCCCGCTGATTGCCGACCCGGACAAGACGGTGGCCAGCATGTACGATATGATTCACCCGAACGAAGACGACAAGGCCACGGTCCGGTCCGTATTCGTCATCGGTCCGGACAAGAAGGTCAAACTGACGTTGACCTATCCCGCGTCTACCGGCCGGAATTTCGCCGAGATCCTGCGGGTGATCGACTCGCTGCAACTCACGGCCTACCACCAGGTGGCAACGCCCGTCAACTGGGAGGACGGAGAAGACTGCATCATCGTTCCAGCGGTGACCGACGAAGAGGCAGTCGAAAAATTCCCCAAAGGATTTACAACCATCAAGCCGTACCTGAGGTACACCCCGCAGCCGAACAAGTAGCCGGCTTCTGAATCGATACCATACCCATCAGCCTGCGATGCGCCTCCCCGGGAGATGCGTTGCAGGCTGTCTTATTGCTGGTGACGAGCACGCTTCGGGGCGGGAGGCGTTACGTTTCGCGGATTGGGAAACACTTGCGGCAAGAGGCAAAACGGGGAGATCCGGCATACGGAAGCCGGAACAATCCTGAGGGTCGCCGGGATTCATGCAGCGAGACCGGGAACCTCCCGCAGGCTGGATATCTCGTGGTCCGGTTCCGGAATGTCCGGCCTGAGTGCTTCACCGTTACGGTTCAGCCACGCCACGCGGATGCCCGCCCGCCGCGCGCCGACGATGTCGTCGTCCTGGGAATCGCCCACGTAGAGGGTCTCTTCCGGACGGCTGCCGATCAGCCGCAGGGCTTCGTGGAAGATGCCGGGCGCGGGTTTGTAGGCGCGTGCGGACTCGGAACTGACGACCACGGGAAACGCCAGGTTGTTTTTCCTGAGCGCGCGGGTCAGGTGACCGTGATCGGCATTGGAGACCACCCCTGTCCGGAACGACTCAAGACCGGCCAGCGCGGGCATGACGTCATCGAAGACGGGCACCTCCGAGAAGGTCGCAAAAATGTCGTCGGTGTAGTGCACGAAAGAAACGTGTCTGCCGAAGCTCTCGAGCGTCTGTTCGAGGCTGATCAGATGGGCTTGCCGCATCGTAAAGAAAGTCTCGCCCTCGAGAAGCGGAAAAAATAACCGGTCCCAGGCCTCGAAGAAATCCCGCCCGGACAGATCGAGGTCCTGTTCCCGGACGATGCGGTCGCACAGGGAATGGAGTTCTTCCATGGCGCCCGCCAGAAGGGTCTCGTAAGCGTCGAAGAAAATCGTGGTGACGGGCGGTGTCACAAACGGGGTTCCTTCCCCGGCTACCGTTTTGCGCGCGGAGACGTCCGCTGCGTGCGCGCGGCCGGTCCTGCCGACTTATGTCGCGAGCGGGCGGGGCGCGACTATCCCTTGGGCTTCTCGGATACGCCACGGACCTGTCTGGCCACCGGTCCGGTGGGCGCGTCCTTGCTATATAGGGCGCCGCCGCGCTCGTAGGAAACCGACACCCGGCCGTCGCGGACTTCGAGCCGCGGGACGTTCTGGTTGAAGACGTCCCGGTCAGGTCCGCGCATAACCGCCAACTGGGCGTCGGTCATCTCCTCCACGAGATCGCCCCATCGGTTCTCGGGGTGGACCATTTCGCCTCCGCTGCGGTTGAAGTTGCGGGATGAATATTTGATCAGGATGGCACGGCGGCCGATTTCGTTCTTCCAGGCCAGGGCGCCGTGGGTCTGGCCCCCGTCCATGAAATAGAGCACATCGCCGGCCTTCATTTCGGGCTGGACGACCAGGCCCATGGGGTCATCGCAGGACCGCACCCCCGGGGGCACGCGGTACTGGGCTTTATGGCTGCCGGGAACGCATGCGAACCCGCCCAGACCCGCGGGTACGTCCCGCAGTTGCCAGCTGACCGTCACGGCCTCGCAATAGCTGCGGCCGTTCTGGTAGACATATCCCCGGCCGGGATTCAGCGGTTCGTTTGCGTCATGCAGGGAGTGACCCGAGCCGCCCTTCACGGAACAGAAGGCGGTGGCGTCGCCAAACCTGACGCCGCTGGCGCCCATCCAGTTGAGCCGGTGCTCCACCACAGGGTGCGCGACCATGCGCCGGAAGGGATCGCAATAAGGTTCGGGAAGGCGCAACAGGTCGGGCAGCAGCGGCCGGCCGGTTCCGGCCAGCGCTTTCGATCCGCGGGAGAGTTCCCCGCCCACCTCGATCCTGTCTTCGAATCGATCGATGGCCTCGTTCGCCTGTTCCAGCCACGCCTCGTCCATCACGTTTCGGAGGACGAGGTGCCCGCAGAGGTCCCAGAAATAGAACTCCTTCTCGTCGATGCCGGAGTCGGGATTCCTGACGTAGATGGATGGATGGAAGACGTCCCGCGAATCGTCGAGACGCACCGACTCTCCGTCCGTATGAATCGTTGGCGGAGGCGACGTGCTCCGGTATCCGGGCCGCCAGATCGAGGCCCGCTGTTCGGCTGAAAGGTCGGACATCCACTCGGGCGTGGGAGATTCTCCGGTTTTCGGCCCGGTCCCGGCACAGCGAATGGCGCCCCGACCCGCGAAGTCATACGACAGAAGACGTTGCTGACCGCGTCCATTCCAGGGTCGCATGCCCTGAAGCAGGGCGCCGGCGACCAGGAGAAGGTCGCCCGCCTTGAGCTCGGGTTGCAACGTGAGGCCCATATCGTCCCTGCCGGTGAGAACGTCGTCCGGGGTCTCCACGTTGGATTTGTGTGAGCAGGGCACAATGACGAACCCGCCCGCGCCCGCCTCGACGTCGGCGAGGGCCCAAACGGCCCGAACCGTCTCACTGAAGCGGCGTCCGTTCTGGTAATAATACGCCCGCGTGGGATCGCGCGGTTCGTTGCCGCCCTCGAGGGGCGCATCCGGACCGCGCGCGTCGTCGCAGAGCAATTCCGGTTCGGTTTCCAGTCGAAAGCCCTGCCCAACAATCTGATTCAGGTACCAGACGAGCTGCGGATGGACCAGCAGGTCGCGAAAGGGTTCGCGCAGGGGGCGCGGCCACGCAAGCATGCCCTGCGACTTTCCGCTGGTATCGATCGCCGAATTCAGGGCGGCAATCTCTCCTCTGCTCAGGACGCCCCTGACGATGAGGTATCCGGCGACGTCGAAGCAGTAATTCTCTTCGTGGCTCATCGATTCGCTGTCCATTACGCTTCCTCCCTGAGAAGCTGTTTTAAAATTACCGGTGAGTTCCCGAGCGCGAGCGAAAAAGTGTCGGTCAAGGCGGGAAAATCCGCCCATATTTAATGTATCGTGGCTGCGCGCCCCTCGCCACTCTTGGGTGGATTTGACCAACGCCGACCGGCACTTTTGCAGCCGTGCGAAGACCGCTGGGAATTTTGAGACAGCTTCTGAAATGGGGAACTGGGATCAGGGCACAGCCGCCCACTTTTCCCGTTCCCACTGCTTCTGTCCGATCCTTTCCACGTAGGACGCGCCCTTGTGTTTCGTCAGCCATCCCTTGAGCGGTACATCGGCATCCGTCGGCTGCCACCATCCCTTGACGTCCACCCCGTCCCCCAGAAGCTGGCGGCGGATCGGACCGCATTTTTCGAGAATTTCGCCCGGAATCAGGTTGTAGTCCAGTCCTCTCAGCCAGCGATAGCTGTATCCAAGGAACAACACCTTTCGCGTTGTCTCGGACGTATTCAAACCGCGGGAATGCCATAGTCGCCGGTCGAACAGGACCGCCGTTCCGGCCTTTACCCGGACCTGCATCATGTCTTCGAACCCCGCGGTTCCGGAGGACCCGTTTCCGTCTTCAGGCCAGCGGTCCGGCGGGATATCGCGTTTGTGACTGCCCGGTACGATGCGGATCCCGCCCCGGTCGGGCTCGCGGGTGTCGGTCAGCCAGAAGGCGACCTTCAGGGAGAGTCGGGGATGCGGGCGCTCCATTTCCGGTACGGGTCGGCCCCCGTCCTGGTGCCAGCCGCCGGTCTTCGAATCGGCTTTGACGCGCGGCTCCGGCGGATAGTAGATCAGGTGCGAAATATAGTGCTGGACGTTCCAGCCCAGGATGTCCCAGATAAGCGGGAAGGTACGCGGCAGGTCCAGCAATTCAAGGAAGGCGTCGTCTTCTACAATCGTCCGGAATTTGTTCATCAGTTGACCGGGTCCGAGCCCCTGTTTTTCGCGTTCCCGCGCGTCGACTCGATCGCCGGCCGCCACCATCCGATCCAGCATTTCCGAATCCAGTGCGTCTTCAACGATCAGAAAGCCCTGCTGGTCGAAGTGGTCCCGCTGTTTTTCCGTCATACAATGGTCAAGACCGGTAATATCCATCGCCATTTCTCCAGCTTACGCATTCGCTCCCGGTTACCGTCACAGAATTGTTTCACCATTCTTCGAGCGCTTCTCTCCGCAACCCTTAACCCTCGGGGAGACGTTAGACGAGAGACGTGAGATGATATGAGTGCCCTAAAATCGGGGAGACGTTAGAGGTAAGACGGGAGAGATTGTCCGCCGCGTCCGGTTTCACTTTTTGCCGGAGGCATAACGGAAGGACAAATCTGGCAAGGATGTCATCTACCGTCTAACGTCTACCCTCTCACCGCTTTCTTCTACCGTCTCACCGCCCTTGTAGAATATCGCCCGGGCCCCGGATAAGGCAAGGACAAAAGAAGCGGGGGGCGCGGGGTATTCGCGTTGATTTTTTTTGCGGGCGGCGTTAGATTGCGGGCGACTTTTCGACGTGCCGCTCGCCACTGCGCAATGTTCCGGTCGGCCGGAAAGCCGGAGTCACAGTCGCGTATCTGCGGGAGCTGGAGAGGATTGTGCGATCTGAAAAACCAAATGTCGTGTTTATTCTGACCGACGATCAGGGCGTCTGGGCGGCGGGGTGCTACGGCAATCCCGAGATACGCACGCCGAATATCGACCGGATCGCGAATACCGGCGTGCGGTTCGAGAACTTTTTCGTGGCAACGCCCGTCTGTTCTCCCAGCCGCGCGACGTTTCTGACGGGACGCATTTCCTCTCAGCACGGGGTTCACGATTGGATCAGCGGTGGAAACGTGGGGGAGGACGCGGCATCCTACCTCGCGGAGGAAGTCACGTACACGGACGTGCTGGCGGAACACGGATGGACGTGCGGAATCAGCGGCAAATGGCACCTGGGCAACAGCCAGTTACCGCAGCACGGGTTCGCACACTGGTTCGTTCACCAGCGGGGCGGCGGCAAATACAACGATGCGCCGATGGTGCGCGACGGCAGGCTGATCGATGCGCCGGGATACGTGACCAGCGTCATAACGGACGACGCGCTGGCATTCATCGACCGTCACGCGGACGATGAAGACCCGTTCTACCTGAGCGTCCACTATACCGCGCCGCACAGCCCATGGACCGGGCATCCGCAGGACGTGGTGGATTCCTACGACGACTGCGCGTTCGATTCCTGCCCGCAGGAGCCCCGCCATTCCTGGGCAATCGGATTGACGGACCAATGCCTGGGCAACCGCGAAATGTTGAAGGGATATTTCGCGGCCGTAACGGCGATGGACGCGGACGTGGGGCGGATTCTGGACCGGCTGGAGGCGCACGGCATTCGGGAAGAGACGCTGGTGGTCTTCGTCAGCGACAACGGGTTCAGCTGCGGGCATCACGGATTCTGGGGGAAAGGGAACGGCACGCGCCCCCTGAACATGTACGAGAATTCGGTCAAGGTACCGGCCGTGATGAGCCATCCCGGACGGATTCCTGAAGGACTCGTTCAGCCCGCGATGGTGAGCGCGTATGACTTTATGCCGACGCTCCTGGATTACCTGTCGCTACCGATTCCTGAAGGACGGAATCTGCCAGGGGAAAGCTTTCTCCACGCGCTGCTCGGCAGCGGAGACGCAGGCAGGGAATCCGTTGTGGTCTACGACGAATACGGCCCCATCAGAATGGTAAGGACGCGGGAATGGAAGTATATTCACCGGTACCCGGAAGGGCCGAACGAACTCTACGACCTGGCGAACGACCCGGACGAACGCGAGAACCGGATCGGAGACGCCGTTCAGGCGTCCCGGGTTGGAGAGATGAAGACAATGATGGAAGATTGGTTTGCAACCTATGCCGACCCGGAAAAAGACGGACGCGAACGCGGCGTTTCCGGCGGCGGCCAGCAGCGGCCGCTCGGAGGAGACCGGGAGAATCGCGGCGACGCGTTTCGCGGGAAGAATTAACAGCCGGCTAAAGGCATCTCTTTCCGGGCCGTCGAAGCGCAGCAGTAAGGGATCAGCTAAAATCTACAATGTATGCGCGAGGAGTAGCCCATGAACGTCGCAGATGCGGTAGCCCATATCCTGAAAGCAGAAGGCGTGGAATACCTGTTCGCCTATCCGGTGAATCCTCTCATCGAGGCCGCGGCCAAGGTGGATATCCGGCCCATTCTCGTCAGGCAGGAACGGATCGGCCTGCACATGGCCGACGCGCTGAGCCGCATGACGTCCGGTAAGCAGATCGGCGTCTTCTGCATGCAGAGCGGCCCCGGGGCCGAGAACGCATTTGGCGGCGTCGCACAGGCATTCGGGGATTCGGCGCCGATCCTCGTGCTGCCGCTTGGTTATTCCAGAAAGCTGACCAACGTGCAGCCGAATTTCAACTCGGCGCTGAACTACCGGCACGTCACCAAGCTTTCCGAGCAGGTCATCCTTTCGGAAACCGTGCCCGAGGTGATGCGGCGGGCATTCACGCAGGTGCGCAACGGCCGCCCCCGCCCTGTGCTCGTGGAATTCCCGGGTGATGTGTTCGACGAGGAGATTGCAGGGCCTCTCCACTACCGTCCGGCGCCATCGCTGAGGACCGGTCCGGACCCGCGCGACGTCGAGAAGGCGGCGACCATGCTGCTGGATGCGCAAAGGCCCGTGATCTATGCTGGCCAGGGCGTGCACTACGCGGAAGCCTGGGAGGCCTTGCGGGACGTCGCGGAACTGCTCGAGGCGCCCGTCACCACCAGTCTGGGTGGAAAGAGCGCCTTTCCGGAGAACCACCAACTGTCATTGGGATCCGGCGGCAGGTCCATCCCCAAACCCGTGCACCACTTCCTTCAGGAGGCGGACCTGATTTTCGGGATCGGATGCAGCTTTACACGCACCAATTTCGGGGTGTCCATGCCGGAGGGGAAACGGATACTCCACGCCACGCTGGATCCCGGGGATATCAACAAAGACGTCGAGGTCGAGCACGCGCTGGCGGGCGACGCGAAACTCATTCTGGAGGCCCTGGCGGAGGAAGTCAGAGAGCGGTTGGACGGACAGCCCCGGGGCCGGGCCGGGCAGGCGGCGCGGGAGATCGCCGCGTTAAAGCGCGAGTGGCTCTCGCAATGGATGCCGAAGCTGACGCTGAACGAAGCGCCGCTGTCGCCGTATCGGGTGATCCGGGATCTGATGCAGACCGTCGACGTCCCGAACACGATCATCACACACGACGCCGGCAGCCCGCGAGACCAGCTTTCTCCGTTCTGGGAGTCGCATACGCCGCTTTCCTACATCGGCTGGGGCAAGACGACCCAACTCGGTTACGGTCTGGGCCTTGCGATGGGCGCCAAGCTGGCCTGCCCGGACAAACTGTGCATCAACGTATGGGGCGATGCCGCCATCGGCTTTACGGGAATGGACTTCGAGACGGCGGCGCGCGAGCGCATTCCCATCCTGTCGGTGCTCTTCAACAATTTCAGCATGGCCATTGAGCTTCCGATCATGCCGGTTTCCACGGAAAAGTACCGCAGCACGGATATATCCGGGCATTATGCCGACATGGCGAAGGCGTTCGGGGGGTACGGAGAACGCGTGGAGTCGCCGGACGATATCGTGCCGGCGATCGAGCGGGGAATCCGGAAGACGGAGGAAGGCGTACCGGCGCTGCTGGAGTTCATCACGGCGAAGGAGATCGAGTTCTCGCTCTTCTGATCGTTCCAGCGGATCCATCCAGGCCCGCGCAGTGCGTCCCCGTTGCGCCTATCAACATCGGTTTCACCATAATTCAGGGAGATTTTATGAGAAGGAATGGAATTTTCGGATTGGCGGTCGTTGTTGCTTTCGTGTTGTCCTGCGGTGACGACAAACCTGCGGCGCCGGGTCAGGATCTGGTCGGGTCCTGGGCGTATCAGGGGACCGATTTCAGTTCGACGGCGGCGACCAATCTGCAGAATTACCTGCTGAATCAAGGCGTGGACGCTGCAGCCGCGCAGCAGTTCGTCGCAGAATTCAGAAACGAGATGGATCGTGGCTTCCGCGAGACCGGCCTGGAAATCGTGCGATTCAATGAGGACCGGACCTTCGAGGATAATTCCGGCAACTCGGGGGTCTGGTCGGTTCTTGGCGACGTGCTCACGATGGTGGAGGAAGACGGGTATACCATTCAGTGTCAGTATTTTATCGACGGCGAAGACCTGACGCTCATCCTGACCAAGGAGCGGTACCTGAACATCATCAGGCAGACGGAGGGTGCGGTTGAGCTCGACACGGATACACTGGCGCTTTTCGATATCCTGTTTGGAGACGGCGACTCGCTGCGACTCTTCTACAAGGCCAGATAGCTGCGCGGAATTCTCGTGCGCCTGGCGGCTGTGGGCATGAGACCGGGGCTGTGACACAGGCGAAGGGCGTCTCGATGAGAATGCTATCGGTTTTCGGATTCACCGCTCTTGTTTGCGTCGCGATGTCATGTGGGGACGAAAAACCCACGGAACCGGTCCGCGATCTGGTAGGGACATGGAACTACCAGGGAACCGATTTCGGAACCGCGGCAGCCGCAAACCTCCAGAATTACCTGCTGGATCAGGGTTGGAACCTGACGGCTGCCCAACGAATGGTCGCTGGATTCCGGAACGAAATGGAAGCCGGTTTCCGCGACACCGGGCTGTCGACGATACGGTTTGACGCCGACAGAACGTACGAAGACAAATCCGGCGCGACGGGCGTATGGTCGATACAGGAAGATGTTCTGACGATGGTCGGTGAGGACGGGTTTACGATTCAGTGCCAGTACGACCTGGACGGCGACGACCTGACGCTTGTTCTGAACAAGGAGCGTTACCTGAACCTGATCAGCCAGTCCGGGGGTTCGGTAGAGATCGACCCCGATGTACAAGCGCTTGTGGATATCCTGTTTGGAGACGGAAACACCCTGCGGCTGTTCTACAAGGCCGGTTGACGGTTACATTTCGCCAATGGCTTTAGCAAAGCATGTCATTCTGAGCGACATCGAGGCAGGCAGACAGGAATGTCTGCCCCACCCTCAAAACGGATTCTTCATCGTCCCCACCTCAGCGTGACTCCCCCTGGCCAATGTAGGGGCGTCCCTTGTGGGCGCCCGCCCTTCCGAGACGGTAATAAACGTCCGCCCTGTCATTCCCCGAACGATCTCCCGCCCAACCGGTTGTACGTCAGTCGAAGGCTCTCTCCAACGAATCAGACAGGGTATCGAACATACGAATTGATTTTGAAAATCTAAATGTCTGTTTTAGATATTCATGTAAATCCAAGTATCAGTTTTGGATTTTCTCGCCCGATTCCGTAACGGCGCGATCGTCCAGACGGCGTAGCCTCCTTTCCTGGCGACCTGCCCCTGCACTGCTTTCCGGTTAGCCCCTTCCGCAGTTTCCCTCCGCTGCTTTGATGTTCTTCGATCACCCGTCCTCGCGTCTTTCACGTCATCCGCCGGTCGGGTGATCCTATCCCACGATCGCATTGATGTCCTGTACGACGATATCCGTTGCGCCCAGCGTGCGCAGGCGAATCAGGAGTCCGGCCGTCTGCGATCTGGGCACGACGGTTTCGATCGCGCAGGCTCGGTCCGACAGGGGGCTGAGCGTGGGAGCGCGTCGCGCGGGCAGGGTCTTTAGAACGGCGTGCCGGCGCGCGTTGTCAACGTTCAGTTTGACCAGTTGATAGTTCTCGGCCTCGAGCGCGCCCGCCATCAGGTCGCCGAGGGCGGCGAATTCGGGCCTGGATTCCCGCGCGATGAGGACAATTGGCGACACCATGAACTCCTCGACGATTTCAAGGCCGTTCTCGTGCAGGCTGTCGCCCGTGATGGTGACCCCCACACCGTAGTCGAAGAGCTTCATGGCCACCTTGATTTCCGTGCTGCCGTGCGAGAAATCAATGTCCGCATCGGGATATCGCGCGCGGGTAATCGCCGGATATTCGGAGCTGATCGTCACTGTTGCATTTTGCGACAGTGGTTGACTGTCCGGCCGGCCGAAAAGAACGACGCGCGCGGGCGTGCGGGTCTCGCGGCTGATATGCAGTTCCGCCAGGCGTCGAATCTGTTTGTCGGGTCCGGACCCTTGCGCGAGTTCGGATTCGACAACGCAATCCAGGCCGCAGATGCCGCAGTCGATCTGCCGCTTCAGCAGCGCCGCGGGAATGTCCTGGGGACGCATGTAGACGGCCTGATCGACGAGTTCCAGTCCCTCCATCGCAACCTGGCCGTTGCGCCCCCTGGGGCGAACGTCCAGGCCGATGCGGGAGAGCAGGTCGCAAAGCGGACCCTGCATGCTGCCGTTGGGCAGGCCGAATGTGAAATTCATGGGTTACTCCGAGATAGTTCCGGGATCCACAAACGTCAGATTCCCGTTGTCGATGCTGCGGTAATAGCAACCATACCGGGCGCGGCCGTTTTCCTTCGTGTGACACGATCCCTCACCCTTCATGCGCACCATGTATAGCAGGGAATTCTGCTCGCAGTTCACGCGCACGTCGACCAGTTCGAGCGTGTCCCCAGACGTCGCCCCCTTGATCCAGAGTTCGTTTCGCGACGTGCTCCAGAACGTCGCCACGCCGTGTTGGAGCGCGTGGTCGAGCGCCTGTTGATTGGCGTAGCCGATGAGGAGAACGGCTTTGCTCTCCACGTCCTGAACCGCGACGGGGATGACCGAGTGGCCGGTCCGGGCAACCCTGTTCAGTTTCCCGAAGTCGAGTTGAATCGATGTGCCTTCTTCGAGTTTGTTGTCCATAGCCATGACGATATCCTCTTTGTGCGGGATTCTGGGTCGGTGCGTTTCAGACTTTCTCCAGGATCGCGACGTACACGGCGCCGGTATCAGGAATGAATCTCGAAATCCGCCAGCCGGTGTCTTCGAGAATGAATGCCATCTCTTTTCGGGACACCTGCAGGTAGTCGAACCACGCGTCCCTGTATCGTTCGTACCGGATCCGGATTCTGAGCTGGCACGAGAACCTGCCGCGCCTGCGGTTCGATTCGTGATAGTCCAGATGCACTCTACTCGTGGTTTCGTAGGGGTCCCTGGTTTCGGCGATAATCCGTCCGCCGGAAGACGTCATATTGCGCATTTTCCGCAACAGCCACCGGGCGCGTTTCAGATTCCCGAAGAGACCGAAGTTGGCGCCCAGCATGAGAATCGTATCGATCTGACCGAGCCGATAGGATATCTGTGTGACGTTCAGAACCCTGGCATTCGTGAGGCCGCGTTCACGGGCGACTCTGATCGCCAGGGGCGACCTGTCGATGCCCAGTACGTCGAATCCCTCGTGTTGCAGATGGAGGGCGTGCCGTCCCGGCCCGCAGCCGATATCCAGGACGCGTCCCGACACGTGGTTCATCGACTCCTGCTGCTGAGGCGGCCACTCGGAAAAGGGCTTGAAATAGTCGCTCGATTTGCCGGCGGAGATGCATCCGTCTTCGCGTTCCACGATTTCCCGGGCGGGAATGCCGCGATGGAAGTCCCACATCATGCGCCCGTAAGCGTCGTCATTGCGTGGCATTTGTCCGTCTCCTTTTCAGGATCAATCCGCCTGGTCGGATTACCTTGCATGGTAAAACCGTTCATCGCTGCCCATCAAAAAAGCCCGCCGTCTCTCGACAGCGGGCTAAAGTATACTGCTTTATTCTCTCTGACCTAGTCCACCGCCGGGCAAATCGCGCGAAGAGTCGCGTACGCGCTATGGTGCGTATGGTGATGGGCGGTGTGGGCGCACGTCATCCTGGATAGGGTGCTGATCGAATTCCGGTACGTGTTCCGGATATCATTCATCGTATTCATGGCGGCCTAAAAATAGAAAAGTCGGGGCTGATAGTCAAGACATTTGCGAATTGCGGCAAAAAACGATGCAGATTCACCGCGTCAACAGCAGCAGCAACACACCGGATCCGTGTCTTCGGTAGCGTCCCGACCCTCGGTTTCGTATCCGTCCCTCATCCACCAGTCCAGCCCGCCCATGAGTTCCTTGACGTTGAAACCCAGCCTGGCCAATTTCAGCGCGCCTTTGGTGGACGCATTGCAGCCGATACCGTCGCAGTAAGTGACATAGAGCGTTTCTTTGTCCAGCCGGGACGTGCTCCTCTCGTCCATCGTCCGGTGCGGCAGGCTTAAGGCGCCCGGAATGTGTCGTTCTGCGTACGCCTCCGAAGACCTCGTGTCTACGACGACGATGTCCTCGCCCGCGTTCAACCCCTCACACAGGTCGTACGAATCGATCTCGTATTTCAGCTTGTTCTGGTAGTGTGCAATTCCGTTATTCATTTGACCTGCCGTTCGTTGTGACAGCAATCCTTGTCGCGTTGGTGGATCTGGTAAATTGGGAAGATAATAATAGAACAGCCGCGAATTCCGGTCAAGATCTTTCGTATTTTTGGCCCGCAGGCCACGATCCTGAGCACCGGCGATCGATCCCGTCGGAAACCAATGCAAACCGTCGAGGCCACGCCCTTTTGCGTTGTATCCGATGTTTTCATTGGCTATTTTGTTGAAAAGCCGGGAGACGTAAGACGGGAGACGGGAGAGATTGTCCGCCGTGCCCGGTTTCACTTTTTGCCGCAGGCATAAAGGAAAAACCAAACGGGCAAAGACGTCATCTACCGTCTCACCGCTCACGTCTCACCGCTTTTTGGCGACCTCTCCCCCCATCCCCCTCTCCCGGAGGGAAAGGGGGAGAAAACCAGGCGTCAATCAAACCACGATTGAGAGGATCTGGTAATGTCAAAGGTGAATCCCAATGCGTTGACCGTTTCGATCGAGACGCCCATGCCGCCGCCGGAATGGGCGTTGCTCGAACGAGCGCTGATCCGGGCCCAAACGCAGGCGTGCGAGGAGTTTTTCAATCGATACTTTGACTCGCGCGGCTATCTGCAGTGCGTGCCCCGATGGGGCGGTAATGACGGGCCGGACGACGCGATCGAAAACCTGACGGGCTGGCCCATCCTGCACGCCGTCGGGGCGCCTGAGAGCATTCTGAAGATGTACAAGCTGGGTTGGGAAGGACACCTCCTGCAGTATACGGAGGCAAAGACCGTCGAGGTGCCGCTGGCCCGGGAGGGGATGATCTATAAAGAGTTCCCGGTGAGCCTGGACTGGTTCCACCACGGCGAGAGCCTGGCCGTCTTCAATCTGCAGGGTCTGTCCGATCCGTACGACATCGACTTTCAGCACCGGGCCCGCCGGTACGCGGGATTCTATATGGATGAGGACCCGCAGGCGAAGAATTACGATCCGGAGCACAGAATCATCCGCAGCCTGTTTACCGGAAGCCGGGGGCCGCTGCTCAGAAAGGCGACGGCGCTGGACTGGGCGGGCGACCCGATCGAGGTCGAGGGGCGATTCGACCCGGCGCATGGCGAGCGCAATTTCGAGGAGATGCTGGCGCATTTCGAGGATTATACGGACGTGGTCGGCGACCATCCCATCAATCTGGCGGCCACGACCCTCGGCCTCAACGCTTTTATGGTCGGTTCGGAGGAAAAATACAGGGATTGGGTCGTCGACTACGTGGATGCATGGGCGGAACGGGCCGCCGCGAACAACGGGATTCTCCCCAGCAACATCGGACTGGACGGTACAATCGGCGGCGAGTGCGATGGCAAGTGGTATGGCGGGTGTTACGGCTGGGGGTTCACGGTAGTCGTGCCGCAGACGGGTGAATTGTCCAACAGGAATGCGATTTCCCGCGGGGTGGCGGGCTTCGGAAACGCGCTGATGTTGACGGGGGAACAGAAATACGTGGACGTATGGCGCGGGATGATCGCGGCCGTGAACGCGAATACCCGCACGTTGGACGGCAGAACGATGTACCCGCACATGTACGGCGACGACGGCTGGTACGACTACCAGGAGTCGCCCTACAGCCAGGGCGCGCTGGACGTCTACTACTGGTCGATGGATCGGGCGGACCTTAAATACGTGCCGGGGAACGCGTGGCTGACGTTTCTGGATGGAGAAAACGGGGGATTTGCCGAGGCGGCGCTGCGCCGGGAATTCGCGTCCATCCGTGACAAGGCGAACGGCATGCGCGCCGATACCAGTACCCCCGATACCCGGATGTCGGACGATACGCTGAAGTTCAATCCGGCCATCAACAGCTGTCTGACCCAGTTGATGCTGGGCGGACTGACCCCGCGTTATGGCGAACCGCTGCACTGCCGCCTGCGGTACTTCGACCCCGCGCGTCGGCGGGCGGGGATACCCGAGGACGTGGCGGCGCTGGTCGAGGGGCTGACGGACGAAACGGCCACGGTCTCGCTGGTGAACGTGAATCCGGTGGATCATCGGACCGTGATCGTCCAGGCGGGGGCCTATGCCGAGCATCAGGTGACCGCGGTCGAGGTTGATGGCAAGACCCGATCCCTGGATTCTCCGTTCTTCACGGTACGACTGGCGCCCGGAAGCGGCAGCCAACTCGTGGTCACCACACAGCGGTACGTGAACCCGCCGACGTTCGTGTTTCCATGGGACAGGGAATAAGTAGCTATCAGCCGTAAGCTGTCAGCAGCCAGCTCTCCGCCCTGCCCATTCCAAAGGCGCCTGACCCACCGGGCGAGACCTGCCCCCTGGCCCCCTTCCCACGGGAGCGGTGAACTGTGATGGGTCGATCTACAGGGTTAATGACGTGCCGGGGGAAAGGTCTCGCTCTCAGAATGCCATTCGGCTATCGAGCGCAGGGTCCTTCGCGAGTACTGCCAGAGCAGGGCGCGTTGTTCCGTCCCGCACCGACTTAGAATATCCTCCGAGGCTGGCAGGCCAGCGTATCGGGTGAGTCCTGTGAGGGTATTCGCGCCATGCATAAGGCAGGCCCCGCGCCCAGCGGCGACTTTTGGTTCCTTTTGGTCGCTTCAAAAGGAACACGCCGTAGGCAGGGAATTTGGGGAAAGGGGTTTTGTATTTGATCTTAGCTGACGGCTGATAGCTGACAGCTGACAGCTGATAGCTGATCGCTTTTTTCGCCTTCAAACCTTCGGAGGATTTGAAATGAGTCTGGATATCGAAAGATGGCTCCGCCGGCCCAAGATCGACGTGCACTGCCACGTCTGGAATCTGGGGAACGAGGCGGACGAGGCGACGTCCGCCGAGCGGCTGATCTCGACGGGCGACATGCTGGGCATTACCGAATTCTGGTGTTCGTCGCCAATTACGGGCGGGCGGCTTGCCGGTATCGAGGAAGTACGCGCGGAGAACGATGCCGTGCTGAGGGCCATGAAACGCTTTCCCGACCATATTCGGGGCCTGTGTTTCGTCATTCCGGGACATTATCGTCACGCGTTGGACGAGATTGACCGTTGCCTGGACGCGGGGATGATCGGCCTCAAACTCTACAACCAGTACCGCATCGACGATCCGGCCGTGGTTCCGGTCATCGAACGCATCGTCGAGCGCAAGGTCCCCCTTCTGGAGCACGCGGGCCTCCCCACCTCCAGGGAATTCCTCGACGGACAACCGCTGATTTCCAACGGTCGCCACTTCGCCGCTATGAACCGCCGGTATCCGGAGGCGATGGTCATCCACGCCCACATCGGCGGCGGCGGCGACTGGGAAAACACCATTCGCGCGATGCGGGGCACGTCGCGCAGCCTGGTCTGCGACGTCAGCGGCAGCAATCTGGACGACGGGCAGGTCGAGCTGGCGGTGGCGGAAATGGGCCCGGACCGGGTGCTGTTCGGCACAGACGGCACCATGTCCGGCAGCGTGGGAAAGGTCATCGATGCCACGCTGACGGATAAGGAAAAGGACATGATTTTCTGGGACAACGCGGAGCGGATTCTGGCCGCCCAGGGCGCGGCGCCGCTCCGGCAGGGGAAGGAGGTTCCGGCGTGAAATACATCGATCTCAACGCCTGGTTGGGCTCGTGGCCTTTTCGGGCATTGCGGGACAATACCCCCGACACACTGATCCGAAGGCTGGACCGGGCCGGCATCGGTACGGGCTGCGTGTCGAGGATCGAGGCGATACTGCACCGGAGCGTCCAACCGGCAAACGAGCGTCTGGCGGAGGACCTGGAGGGGTTTACGGATCGGTTGATTCCGATGGCGACGATCAATGCGGCCGACGCGAACTGGGAGGGCGACCTGCGCCGGTGTCACGAAGACCTGGGCATGAAGGGCGCGCGGCTGTTCCCGCAATACCATGAATTCGCCGTGGATGGTCCCGAAGCCCGCAAGGTCGTTTCGGCCTGCGCCGAACGGGACCTTCCCGTGTTCCTTCCGCATCGGATCGAGGACGTCCGGCAAAGGCACTGGATGGATCCCGGACGGATGTTGGACCTCGATGGCGCGGCGAACCTTATTGCCGCGGTACCGGGAGCAACCATCGTGATCCCCAATGCGCGGGGCATTGCAGGTTCCCCCGTGTGGCGGCGACAGGAGATTCGGGACCGCGACTGGTATTTCGACCTGTCCCTTGCTGAAGTCCACTACTCGTTGAACCGAAACGTGAACGACCTGGGAGATCTGGCGAATTTCATCGCGCAGGGCGGCGCGGGCCACCTCGTATTCGGCACGCACGTGCCGTTCTCCTATCCTTCCGCCGCGACGGTGAAGTGCGCGGTGTTGCCGGTGGACGAAGAAACGCTGGAGGAAATCTGCCACAAGCGAGCCGAACGGATGTTGAGTTGATATTCTCTTCAAGGAGCGATAGAGCGTGGTCACGCCCGACATGATCACCAGCCTGAAAGGCGCGTGCATACCGGCGATCGAGACCCCGATGAGCCGGCGATATCTGCGGATGGCGCAGAAGTGGTTTCCCACCGCGCTGAGCTATTTCGAGGATTGGGGGGAGCGCCCCGATTGCGGACACTTCTTCGGCGGGGTCCACTGGTACGGCATCGAGACGGCCGTCCCGCTGCACGCCCTGGCCGCGGTGGGCACCTCGCCGGAGTACGACGAGAAGACTACGGGACTGTCGATCGACAACCTCCGGGAAGTCGTCATCAAGGCCATCCGATACCTTTGTTTCACGCACGACACGGGCCCGGAGGAATGCCTGCGGCCGTCCACGGGGCTGGGAATGCCGAGGTCCTGGGGCACCAAGTGGGGGGAAAGGGGCCGGGGGTTCTTCCCTGAGAGCCAGTGCGGCGGGACCGTCGCGAATATGACCTCCGCCGCCCTGATGCTGCAGCCATACGTGGACGACGAAACGCGGATGATGCTGGCGGAAATCTGCCTGGACTATCTCGAACGGTTCGGAGACATGGCGCCGAAGAGCGGAGTATTCGCCGATACGCAGATGGAAGAGAACGCGTGGACGGCGCACGGACTGGCGGCGTGTTATCTGTTTCTGTCCGGACACGAGCAGGCGGAAGCGTGGGAAACCAGCGCCCGGCGATGGATGTTTTCGGCATGCGCGGCCCCGCAGGACCGGTTCAACCAGGGGGCGCTGGAATCCGGGTTGACGGCCGCTGCGCTGACCGGCAAGACGTTTACCACGCTGCCGGACTACATGGCGGAAAACCACGGCATGGTCCACCCCGGCTACACCGCTTCCGGGGTCCAGTCGGTGGCCGCCCTGGGATTGCTCTACCGGATGTACGGAAGGACCGAACCTCCTGAGGCCTACTGGAACCGCCAGCGGGTCTACGACGCGATCAAACTGCTGACGGACGAGACCGGGTCGGCGATGCCGACACAGGGGATGGACCGCCTCTATCTGGGAGAACAACACGCGCTGCACGCATCGGCCTATCTGTTCCTGAAGGACCCCGATGCCGGGTATTTCGAGGAAGTTTCGCTTGCGCTGAGAGAAAAAAAGCAGGAAGGGAACGGAGGGCGGTTGATCGATCCCGAAATTGCGGCCACCTGCCACGAGGTGGAAGATCCCATGGAGATCAAGGAGTCCGAAATGATCGCCTTGATCGTGAAGCCCTACCTCCTGCACCGGTTGATGGATGCGGAAGCGCCGGCGCCGTCGTCCGCCGAGGAAATCGCAAGCAAGTTCAATGGCGTCCGATTGTTCCCGCACTCGGGATTCGTACACCATCGACATAGGAAAGGACAAAACTCCCTCTCCTGGCGGAATTACATGATGGCGCTGCCGTTCACGTGCGACGGCGTGCATACAGTCGGGCCCAGCCGGTGGAGTCTGCTGGCCAACGTGACCGTGAAGGACCGTCCGGAGAGTCACGACTTGCTCGTCATGGAAGTGAACCGGAAGGACGACGGTTTTGCGGCGTTGATGGTCAACCACCGGGCCCAGGACGCGATTCGCCAGCGCGTGTTGTGCTGCTCGCTTCCGGACGGACGGATGGTGGTCAGTGAACAACTCGATGCGTTGGAAGACTGTATCGTAGAGCGGCTCGATCAGGGATTCATCAGAATTGTCAACGAGGACTTCCCCCTCGTCGGCGGCGTGTGCGACGGAAAGCGCATCCTTTATCACCCGGACGGAACGGAGACGTTTCCGGGGTTTCCCGGCAATGATCCCGACGCCGACGTCGTGTTCGACCTGCGCGATCCGGGGTGGCTGAACGTGGACGATCAGCTGGGGATCGTCTTCAAGGGGACCGGCGGCACCCGCTATGTGAACCGCCACTATTTTCCTCCGTTCGCATTCAGGGCGGTGGCCGACGATCTGTTTCTGAGCCTGGACGAGGCGGCGAAGGAGTACCGCGCCGGTGAGCAGGCGGGTGCGCTTGCAATGATGATCTGTCCCGAGCAGCCGCACGAAAAAACGCCGGCCCAGTTCCTGAGCACCGCCGAATCGTCGGATGATACGGTCGGCCTGATCGTGGATGGATATCTGTGCGCCGGCAACTTCGGGGCGAAGCGGAAGCTGTGCACGTTCGAGACCGTCGCCGGTGGTGAGGTGCCGGTCTTCGGGAGCATCACCCGTGTCTGCGGACAGCGCGCGGCGTATGAAGTGCCGATCGAAGGAGGAAAAGCTGTTTACGCGAAAGAGGTGCTGAAGGTCCGGACCGACGGCGATATTCGGGTCGAGGCGGTCCCCGGCGGCGGCGCATACGTCACCAATGACGCCGGACGCAGGGTGGACGTGAGTGTTCTGAAACGCGGCAAAGTACTCGAATTGTTCCTGGACGTGGACCAGGTGGTGCGAATCTGAGATCGGGAGTTTAACCTCGATTCGTCATTTTTCGGTGACGTTAATTCGAATATGTGCAAGTGAATAAAGGCGATTTAACTTCTGAATTCCATGATACGTATCTACCGGGTCACGGCGTTACGACCCACGCCGTTTCGCACCGATACCTCTTGCGCCTTTTGTGCTTTTTGTGGCCGATTTAACGGTTATCGATTTTCGAATTGAGGTTAAATGAGACTGGCGATATGCGGGATCAGGCACGAAACGAACACGTTTTCTCCGCTTCGGGCGGGTATCGAGGACTTTCGCGTCCTGCGCGGAGAGGAAGTCCTGGCCGATGTTCCCCGGCAGGCGTTCGGCAACGTCGAATGGGCGCCAGCGCTGGTTGCAAAGGCACAGCCGCATGGGCTGGTTCTCCGGGAGGCGTACGAGTCCATGGCGGACGAACTGGTGGATCGACTGCGCCGGTCATCCACCGTGGACGGCGTGTACCTGGATCTGCACGGGGCGATGGAGGTGGAGGACGTTGGCGACGGGGAGCGCGACCTGGTCTTCCGCGTGCGCGAGACGGTCGGCGACGAGATTCCGATCGTCGCCAGCCTGGACCTGCACTGCAATCTTGCGCCCGAGGTCGTGGAGAACACCAATGTACTCACCGCGCTGCGGACGGCGCCCCACGTGGACAGGCGCGAGACCCAGGTACGCGCGATCGGACATCTGGTCCGCTGCGTGAATGAAGGCATCCGGCCCCTGAATGCCATCGTAAGGCTGCCCATGCTGCTTCCTGGCGAACACGCGGCCACGGGGGTGGAGCCCGCCCGGTCCCTGTACGCGGGACTTCCGGACGTGGAAGCGCAACCCGACGTTCTGGACGCGTCTCTCACGATCGGGTGCGCGTGGACCGACTCGCCGTTTACGTCCGCGGCGGCGATCGTGGTTTCGGAGAATCGCGACGCGGCCGTGGCGCAGGCGGAACGCATGGCGCAGGAAATCTGGCGCCGCCGCGGTGAATTCGCGCCGGACGTGGTGACGCTGCCCGTGGAAGACGTCGTTCGGCGGGCGTTGCGCGAGACCCGCTATCCCGTATTTCTTTCCGACTCGGGAGACAATGTCACGGCAGGGGCGGCGGGGGATGTGCCTTTGGTGCTGAAGGCGCTGCTGGAGGCGGGCGCAAGAGACGCGGTTGTCGCGGGGATCGCCGACGCTGAGGCCGTGGCGCGGTGCCTCGAAGCGGGAATCGGGGCCAGATTGACGCTGAACGTGGGCGGCAAGCTCGACAGGATGAACGGGTCTCCTCTCGAGGTAATGGGCCAGGTCGTCGCCATGAATCCGCCGCGGATTGCCGTGTTTCTGGTGGATGGCGTCAGGGTCGTGTTGACGGCCGACCGCATGCCGTTCCTGGACCTGCGGGCCTTTGAAGAGGCCAACGTGGATCCCGCTGCACACGAGATCGTGGTTGTAAAACACGGATATCTCGCCCCGGAATTGCGGGAAATCGCCGGCACGGCGCTGATGGCGGTCAGCCCGGGGTGTACGACCCTGGCGCTGGAGACATTGCCCTACAAACGGATTCGACGGCCCGTGTTTCCACTGGACGAGGACGTCGAATTCCCTGCGTGATGGACCGCGAAATGATAGTGATCCTGGTGGTGTCGGCCCTCGCATTTCTGCTGATTCTGATGCCTGAGCGTCTTTGCGCGGGCCCGGTGTTTCATCCTGACGTCGACCAGGGTCATGTTGCGGGTCTCGAGGAAAGCCTGGCGCCCCTCATGGCGCTGTCCGAAGACGAGCTTAATCGATTGATTCCGGACCGGTCCGGCTTCCGGTTTGTGGACTGTCCGAATTGCGAGGGGGGCGCCGAGGAGAATCAACTGTCGTGGTCGATCGAGGAGCCCGATCGGGCTTTCTGCCTGTTCTGCAAGATGCGGTTTCCGAACCCGATGTTTCCCGAAAACGGGGTGATGCGGGTAACCAATCCGCGGGGCGAGGTCCAGGAGTATCCGTACTGGGAGGCGCCGTTTCCCCCGCCGGCTGAGCTGCCCGGATCGCTCTCGCAGTTCGCGCCGGACAAGAAGTACCGGCACTATTTCCGGGCCAAGGGATGGTACGTGGCCCGGATGTATTTTTCCGATGCGGCCCATCATCTCGGAAAGCTGTATTTTCTCACCGGGAAACCGGAATTCGCCCGCAGGGCGGCGCTGATCCTGGATCGCTTCGCCCATGTCTATCCCGGATACTGCGCACGGTTCGACGCGCCGTTCCGGCCCAAGGTGGTTTTTGAAGGAGACCGGACGTTCCCGTTTCCGGTGTCACCGTATCTGGCGGCGAAGTGGGACTACTGGGCGTACGGGGATATTCCGTCAAACCTGGTCCTCGCCTACGATCTGATTCGTGAAAGCGGCCAGGTTGACGACGGTATGAAGCGGAGAATCGAAGACGATCTGATACGGGGCAGCGTTTCGTTTGTGCGTTCCTATCCGATTACGCTCAGCAATATGGATCCGGCGATCCTGCACGGCCTGATTTCGGCGGGACGGGTCCTTGCCGAGCCCGAGTACGTGCACGAGGCGGTGGACTGGATTGGCGACCTGATCCGCAAGCAGTTTTTCGTGGATGGCATGTGGCGGGAAGCGGCGGTCTCGTATCATAATCAGACAGTGGGCGGCCTGGCCGGCGCGATGGACCTGCTGGATGGGTATAGCGATCCAGAAGGCTATGTTCATCCCGAAACCGGAGCGCGTTACGAGAATCTGGACCTGTCGGACCGGTTCCCGCTCTTCGAAAAGGCGAGGCGGATTCCGGATCTCCTGCGATACCCAAACGGGCGCGTGGTTGCGGTACACGATACCTGGGCACGGGAGCATCGTGCGCCCACGGAATGCTCCCGTCCCTATCTGCTTGGCGGCGCGGGGCACGCCTGGCTGGGTCGCGGCAATGGCGCAAATCAGATGCAGGCTCACCTGCACTTTTCCGGCGCATACGGCCACGCGCACGCGGACCTGTTGAGCATTACGCTGTTTTCTCATGGTCAGGAGCGGCTGTCCGACATAGGATACACCTGGACCCACCAGCGGCAGTGGGCGTCCAGCACGCTGTCACACAGCACCGTGGTCGTGAACGGCGAGGACCAGGCGCGGGGCCATGAAGACAACCCTTCCGACGGCAACTTGCTGTTGTTTGTGCCGGGAAACAGCGGGTTTCAGGCGGTGGCCGCGCAGGGCAACCGGGCATATCCCGGGGTCGTAAGGGATTACAGTAGATTGCTCGTGATGATCGGCGTTTCGGAGCAGAACGCTTACGTGGTGGATGTGTTTCGGGTTGAAGGGGGATCGCAGCACGACTTCGTGCTTGTGGGAGACGCGAATAACGACGGTGAGATCGAGACGGAGCTGGATCGGTCGGCCTTCGGCGAGACGCTGCTGCCGCCCGGCGTGAAGGTCGTGCTGCCCAGCGGGGAAACAGTACCCGGATATGCCGAGGGTCACAACTTCGTATACGCTTACGTGCGAGACGTCAGCCGCACGCGAATTGCCGCACCGTGGCAGGTGGTGTTCACCAGCACGGGCGAACCTGAGGGCGCGGTCCGCATCCACGGGGTCTCGGAGTTGGACGGGGAACTGCTCTTCGGGAGCATGCCGTCCGTGCGGCGTGCGGAAGAAAGCGAAGCCAGGCTCGATGACGTCACCATGCCGGCATTGATCCATAGAAGGCAGGGTGAGGATCTTTCCAGTGTATTCGTGAATGTGCTGGAACCGTTCGGCGCTGCGCCGTTCTTGCGCTCGGTCGAGCGACTGCGCACCGGTTCGGACGGCGTGGCGCTGAAGATCGACGGGAAGGACTATACGGATTTTCTGTTCTGCAACCCGGATGGGAAGCGGATGGTCGTGGGAGACGCGGTGCTGGACGGCCGGATCGGGTTCGTGCGCGAGCGGGACGGCGTCGAACGGATGACCCTGGTCGGCGGGTCGCTGCTGCAAAAGGGCAATGCCAAACTCGCGGGGCGAGGAATATTCAGGGGTGCGATTCAGGAGGTGTTGCGAAAGGAAGCCGGTTCCGACGTCAACGGACTGATCGTGGACGGCAGTGTTCCCGAAGGGGGCAGGATAACAGGATTGACGGCCGTGGTCAAAGACGGGGTCGGGTTTACGCTGGGGCTCGGACTGGCGGACGTCGTGATTCGGGATGGCCGGACCGTCCTGGTCCTGGACGACGATCCCGGGTTCGAAATCGACCCGGACGGAACGAGCCGCCACGTCTATTTTCCGCGCCGGTCCTGGGTTGGCGAAAATCGATATGAGATCATGGACGTGAGACATCTAATTCTGCCCCGGAAATAGGGTGGCAAAATTCGACTCACACGGAGACACGAAGACACAAAGAAAATCAAAGGCGGGGAGACGTGAGACGCAAGACGGTAGAAGAAGCCCTTGCCCGATTGGTTCGTACTTAATGCCTTCGGCGCAAAATGAAACCGGACGGGGCAAGAAAACCGGTGAGACGCAAGACGGTAGACGGTAGATGACGTCATTGCCCGATTGGTTCGTACCTAAATGCCTCCGGCAAGAAGTGAAACCCAACGGGGCAGACAATATCTCACGTCTCACGTCTTACGTCTACCCGTTTTTTGGCACTGACATCATCTCCCGTCTCACGTCTACCGTCTACCCATGGGTCGGGATGGGTGGACGGGCTGACTGCTGATGGCTGATTGCTGACAGCTGTATTGGAGCAAGGAGAAGATGAAATGGTCAGAATGGAAGACACGACGGAATTGAAGGCGCCATTCCTTCCGGCGGAAGAAAACGAACTTAGTCGCCGCTATCTGCGGATGATGGAGAAGTGGATTCCCACGGGCGTCGAGTATTTCCAGGAATGGCCGGACCGCCCGGACTGCGGGCACTTCTTCGGCGGCGTCCACTGGTATGGCGCCGAGACCACGTCGCCCGTGGAGACGTTTGCCCTCGCCAGCATCTCACCGGAGTACGACGAGAATCGGGCTGGCGTATCCAGGAGCGACCTTCAGCGCATGGCGATTATGGGGCTGAGGTATCTTTGCTTCACGCACGACTCAGGCCCGCCGGATTGCGTCCGGCCCGGCGTGGGACTGGGACGTCCCGAGATCTGCGGTACCAAGTGGGGCGAACGCGGGCTGGGGTTCTTCAAGGAAAGCCAGTGCGGCCACGGGATCTCGGCGCTGGCGCGTGTTTGCCTTTTGTTGTGGGACCGGATTGACGACGAGACGTGGATGATGATGGCGCGAGTCCACGCGGACTATGCCGGCAGATTCGGGAACATGGCCCCGAAGAGCGGGATATACGTGGATACGCAGATGGAAGAGAATGCCTGGACGTCCAACGGTCTGACCTCCTGCCATCTGTTTCTGGAGCGCCACGCAGACGCCGCCGAATGGGAGGCAACGTGCAGGCGGTGGATGTATTCCACCTGTTCGGCGCCGCAGGACGCGAAGGACCGCGGCGCATTGGGCCGGACGACGGCGGGAGCGCTTGCGGGAAAGATATTCACGGCGCTACCGGACTACTGGGCGGAAAATCACGGGATGGTACATCCGAACTACACCGCGTCGGGCGTCCGACCGCTCAGTTCGGCGGGGGTTCAATTGAAGCTGTGGGGACGGGAACTGCCGCCGGAGTTGTTCTGGAACCGGCGCAGGGTCTACGAGAATCTCAAAGCGATGACCGACGGGTGGGGATACGCCCAGGCCGTCCAGGGAATGGACTGGCACTATCTGCCCGCTGCCGGAAGCGAGAACCCGCATTCGGCCGCCGCCGTGTTTTTCGACGACGCCGATGCCGCCGCGCTACTGCGCAGGGGGCTCCGCAACGCGGAACTGCGGCAGGATGGCAACGATGGGCGTATGTACGACAGGGACTTTGCGGAACGGGCGCACGATCAGCAGGACCCCATGATCATGCGGGAAGTCACGATCAGCGCGGTTGCGCACCAGTACCTTTTCCACCGGCTGTTCGGCACGGGGCCAAAAGCTACCCCGGAAGACGAACTCGAGCGGCGACTGGCCGGGGTGCGCGAATACCCGCACGCGGGTTTCGTCCATCACCGGCATCCGAAAGGGCAAACCTCGTTTTCGTGGCGGAATTCCGTGATGGCAATGCCGCTGACCAGGGAGGGCATCTATACGATCGCGCCCTGTTCGGACAGCTGGCTGGGCAGGCCGGTGGTAAAGGAGCGCCCGGACAGCCATCGCCTGAAGCGCGCGCGCGTGGCGGACTATGACAACGGGTTCGCCGTGGCGATGGTCATGGACCGGTGCCAGGAGTCACTGCGGCAGCAGGTGTTGTTCGCCAGCCTGCCGGATGGGCGTGCGCTGTCTTTCGAGCGGTTCAGGGCCCTGGAAGACCTGACGCTGGAATCGCTCGACCAGGGGTTCCTGCGGATTACCAATGAGCATTTCCCGCTGCTCGAACCGAACTGCAGAGGGGTCCGCACACTGTACCGCCCCGATGGGTCAACCGATTACAGAGGCTGGCTCGGCGAACGCGAGGACGAGGATATCGAGGATAGCCTCGGCAGGCCGGAATGGCTGAATGTCGACGACCGCCTGGGCATTGTGTTTTCGGCCACGGGCGAGGCGGGTTATCTGAACCGGCACTTCTATAAACCGTATCGAGCGATTGCGGACGACCTCACGCTTTCGCGGCTGGCGGAAGAAAGGGCGTTGCGGGCGGGCGAGGAGGCCGCGTCTCTGGCCGCGCTGCTGATTCCCGAGCAGGCCCACGAAGACACACCTGCCAGCCGGCTCGACGTCCTTGCGGGGCCGGACCGGAGCGCCTGCCTGGTGACGGACGGCTACCTCGCGGCCGCGAATTTCGAGGAAAAGCGCGAGGTTTGTACGTTTACGCAGGCGCGGCAGGAGGACGTCCTCGTCTATGCCGGCGCCTCGGTTGACGTGAACGGCGATGCCGTGCGCTATCACGTTCCTCTCAACAGCGAGAGCGCCTGTTTGCTGGCCGTGACGCATTCCCTGCGCGTGAATGGAGATATCAGGGCCGATGCCGCACCGGGCGGCGGAATCTATGTGACGAACACCGATGGCGATCAATCGGTCGTCGAAATCGCGAAGGGTGAAGGTGTGGGCACAGAGCATTCCGTCGAAGCGGGGCAGACGATTCGCATTGGATAGTAGAACGACGTGGACGACCGACTTGCCAAAGCGCGTTCATTGCCTGTGCTGAGCCTGCCGAAGCAAGCTTGTCGAAATGCGCGCTTTGCAAGCCAGTCGAAGCGGGCTCAGCGAGCACGCCATTTCCAGGTTGATTGACACATCAGGGAGGCATTTTTGTGAGCGATCAATGGGTACTCGAAAACAGCACCCTCTGCCTGCAATGGGAGGATGGACATCTGCAGGTGGAGAATCGGCTGTCGGGTTCGCGCCGCGCGTTCGACTTTCCCGCGTTCATGATCCGGCTCGGCGACGTGGAGATTCCAGCGGACCTGTTTGTCCGAACCGGTGTGGAACCCGGTGAGGACGGGATCGCGTTCGATTATCGCCACGAAACCACGGGAATTCAGGCGCGCGTGCGCTACTGGATCGACGGAGACAATCCCTGGTTCAGAAAGCAGTTGACGCTTCAGGCGCCGGACAGCCCGGGCGCGCCCACACCGGAACGGCTCTGGGTGGACATTCAGGACGGTCCTCCAAGGCCCATGAGACGCGTGGGATACGGTGTCCGCGGCGGGCCCGACAGGGAAGAACAGATCGGGCTCGACTCGTACGCACCCCCGGTTCCGGGCTGCGGGTATCCGGTGTGGGCCGGAGACTGGTTTGCCGGGCTGGAGCATCCGGCGGGTTTCGCGGTTCCCGGCGACAGGCTCGAACTGTTTCACCACCCAGCGTGGGACAATGAACGGCGCATCGAGAGTTACACGGCGGTGTTCGGCGCGGCGGAGAGCCACGAGGCCGTGCGTGGCGCGTTTATGGACTACGCGTGGCAGATCCGCCTGCCCCGGCTGCCGAAGCCGATATTCCATCTTTCGGTGGGATGGTCGGTCCGTTATCTGGGCAATCGGGAGTATCTCGACTCGTTCGAAATGAACCAGGCCTACGCAGAGGCGGTATCGAATCTCGGTCTGAAGCCGGATTCTCTGGCTTTTGACGCCGGCTGGTTCGACAGGAAATCCATTTACCGGCACAAGGGCGACGACGAGGACGATTCGCGGCTCATCGCGTTTTCCGAGGATCTGAAACGAAAGGGATTCTCACTGGCGTTGTGGGTCACGCACAACGGTCCGGTGGGATTCGACACCGATTGGATTCAGGAGCAGGGATGGCGGGTTGGCGAAGGTCCAGGTTCCTACGGAAGCGGTACGTTCGTGGTGATGGCGCAGCCCTCCTTCGAAGAAGCGCTCGCGCAGCGCTGGGAGCGGCTGGTGGGAGGCGTGGGCGCCGTGCATCTGAAGATCGACTGGGACAACGAGTGCGCCACCCATCCCGATTTCCGGGACCGATTCCCGTCACCCGATCACATGCGCGAGGCGTCGGTGAATGCGTTCAACAGGATCGACCGTCGCCTACGGGCCGTCAACCCGGACCTGGTGACGCGGAACGGGTGGTGGCCGAGTCCCTGGTGGCTGTGCCTGGCGAACCACGTCTGGCTGATACACTCGGGCGATTGCGAATACGCGTCCTGGCCGTCTCGCACCCAGCGCGACCGGGCCCTGACGCATCGGGACACGGTCTATTATCAGATCATGCGACGTGCGGAAACGCCGATCTTCTTCGACGCGTATGACAATCACGAATTTGTACAGGCCTTGACCAACGCGTTCGGCGATCCGCCCCATACCTGGCTGGACAATCTGGTGCTGGCGGCCTGCCGCGGCACCACCTATATGCCAATGCCGATCAATCCCGAAAGCCTGAGGTTGGACCGGGCGGAGCAACTCCAGATGATGATGGACTGGATGCGTTTCAACGCGGACGAGTTGGGGACGAAGGAGACGCGGATGGTGCTGGGGAATCCGGCCTTCGGCGAAGTGTATGGCTTCCTGCATCCTTCGGACGGCAGCGCGTGGCTCCTGCTGCGAAATCCTTCTCCTGAACCACAGGTCGTGGATCTCGGTCAGGACGATGAGTTGGGATATGCGCCGGACACGATTCGGCAGGTATATCCCTTCTGGCAGGACCTGGAAGGGTCGGTGACGCTGTTGGGGAACGAGGTACGGTTGCTGAAGTTCTTCGCCAACGCGCAGGAGGACGCGTCACCGATACCCGGCGCGGCGTTCATGGCCCGGTTGTGCGATCCGGGATGCGAATACCGGTTTCCCGGAGACCGGCGGCTCACGGGCGACGTGGGGCCCGCGGTGCATCCGGATATGCAAATCCCCGGTCTCTCCGCCGAGACAACCTGCGACGAACAAATTGACGGTACCAACAGGATGCAATGGTACGTTGCTGTGCCGCATCGATTCGAGCGTCCGGAACTGCACGTTGTCCTGCACGGACCGGAAAAGGTGCTGGACGGCGTGCACGTCCAAGCCGGTGGTTCGCGATACAAGGGTGTGCCGGCGCGATACGCATACGAGACCCGGCGCATCCACCGGCAGGGTCGGAGCAGTCACGGCTCGGCCAGGTTCCTTCCGCCCGTGGGACCGAGGGAACGCGACGATTATCTGTTCACCATTCACGACAGCGGATGGGCATCGGTCACGCTGGATATTACGGGTGACGATCTCGACGAACTGACTGTGAAGGCATGGGTCACCGGATACGAGGCGCCCGCCAGGCAGACGATTGTCAGTGACGCGCCGCCGATGGCCGGCGCCCTGCTTCCGGCGCATCCGTACGGGTTTTCGAGATGTCTGAGACTCACGTGAGAGGGCCCGCGACCCGGTTTTGGCTGGAGACCTGAAAGGAGGCGTTGAGATGGCGCTGAGGCACGATGCGGAGCAGAACGTCTGGCATTTCGAGACGGAGCAAATGGCGGGGCACATTCAGCCGGACGGGGACCGGCACGGGATCAAGGAATTGACGCACAAACCGACGGGCACGCAGGTGGTCCACCCCAAGTACGACCTCCTGAATCTGTTTTTCATGTTTTCGCAGAACCACTGTATGGGGCAGGCCCGGGAAAACGAGCGCAGCATTACGTCCGAGGGCAATGCGATCGACGTGCACTGGGCGCCGACGGACGAACACAAGGCGGAGATCACGGCCAGGTACGAGGTTGTCGAACCCAATGCGGTGGATCTCTCGATCACCGTGAAGTCCAACTGGCCCTACCCGGCGTACGAAGTGTTCCTGTCGAACTATTTCGACCTGTCGCTGCGGCCGTACGTGTACGTTCAGGGCAGTCCGTTCGACATTCCCGCGGACCGGGCGCGGTGGATCGCGCCTCAGGTGAACGACGTCTTCGTGGGAACGGGACTGGTCTTCTCGAGGGACCAGCACGCGGCCAGGCGGTCCACCGACGGGCGATGGGACCGGATCTGGGGCCTCTACCAGTGGAATCCGCAACGGTATTTCGAGGCGCCGGTTATCATGAGTGCGAACCTGGAGACGGGCGTTGCGGGCGTGCTGATGTCGCGCCCCCGGGACTGCTACGCGGTAATCAGCGGGTACGAGAGCGAGAACATGAAGGACCCGTTCAGGGACCAGAACCCCCTCTACCTCTCGCTGTTCGGGGACGACTTCCGCGTTGGCGACGAACGTACCGTGGAGGTCCGGTTCGCCGTCACCGAAATCGACGAAACGCTGTCGCAGCCTCTGGCGTTGTACGAGGCGTTTATGGCAGAGAAGGGGTAGGATCTGCTTTGGAAGCACCGAAAATCGCAACTTTCTTTGTTGAAGATCCCATATTTCATCTACAATGGCTGAGGCTGGTATTGCAAAAATCCCAGTTGATTCGTATGTATAGAAATAGGGTACTGATACCAATCATTACGCAGCTCTCCGAAGACGTACGCAAGTGTCTATCAGGATCATTGATGAATCGCCGGTCGTCAGACTGAAATGTCTGGCAATGCTCAGAAGCAATCGCGCTATTACGTCGCACAGACGCGCGAACCTGGGACAATATCCCAGCCAGATTCCGCTTGCCTGAGAAAAAGAAACGGTGTTTTTTCTTCCAATGCTCCCCCCACGGTTGAGAAGCGAGTAATGTAGAATGATAAAGACATCGAACCGAGGAATGAGCGTCGGCGGCGTAGATCCTTCGATTCTTCGAGAGCTGTCCGGCGTCTATAAGCCGTTCGTCAAAGCGTTCAAGGAACTCGTCAGTAACGCCTACGATGCCGACGCGACAGAAGTTTCGATCGAGTTTGCTGACGACTTCACGTCTGCCACGATATCGGATGACGGCAACGGGATGAGTCCGTTTGAGTTCAGATGCGACTTCACTCGAATCGGCGGCAGCAGTCGTAAATGGTCAGGGGAAAGGACGCCAAAGAAAAATCGAAGCCGCATCGGGAACAAAGGGATAGGATTCCTCGCGCTCGCACGCTACTGCCACCGGATGATCATCACTTCAAGCAGTCCTCGTCAGTTCAAACGGACACATTCGATCGTAAAGGCATACCCGGCCATAGATCTCGTCAGCGCTCTGGGCGTACCCATTGACCCGCAGTTACTCAATAGGTTGTGCAGTTTCAAGGTGATCCAATCTGGAAAACGGCTGAAGGTTGATGCAACCGACTACGAGTTGAACGCGAAGACTGGTCGTCTCGACTTCAAGAAGGATTTAGGTGAGGTTGACATTGAATTTGACATCGACTGCACTAGGTTGGGTTTTCGAGCGACTCTGGACTTTGATCGCTTGCTCAAGCTCGCGGATTCTGCCGACCTTGAAAAACTGTCCGATTTCGCGTTGATCGAAATTCAAGAGCTGGAGCGGGAATCGACGGGAGGGACAACGGTCGCAATAGACGGACTCAAGCCGTTTGTAAAGCGCGAACTCCGAGCCGGGCGCCGGAAGGGCTTCGTTCGAAATGTTGCCAGTCGCAGCGGCTTTGAACAGGTCGAGTGGCATTTGTCACGATGTACACCAATCGGGTACACGACGGCGCCAGATCAAGCTGGACATCTTGAAGCCCTCTTGGAGGATGCATCGCCACCCACACTGGAAAAAGTGACACTCCGGCACGGCAATTCGGAGAGAGAGCTGGCTCGTCCACTCTATCCGTTCGAACCGGACGCAGCGACGCTATACAAGGATATGATCACGGCAGTAGACATAAACGAGGGTGGTCTTATCGCGAAAGGATTCCTTCTCGGCTACGAAAGCGTTGTATTCCCGGCCGAGTATCGAGGCGTTTCTATACGTGTCCAAGGTGTCGCAATCGGCGATCCGACCTTTCTCGGCGCCGAATTCCTTCTTACTGGAGCCCATAAGGCCGCATTGAGCCAGATCACGGGTGAGATAAACGTGCTGAGCGGCTTGGACGCGGTAGATGCGATCAATCCAGGTCGCGAGGGCTTTTACGAGGAGAGTGGTGATTTTCTCGCCTTGCGTAAGTATTTCCGGGGAGAGGGTGAAAGGGTTGGCGGATATCTCGGCAGGACCATCGACGCCGTCTTGAAACGAAGCCAAGCGAGGTCGTCAATCAATAGCACGTTGAGTCGCGCGGCGTACATCCGGCGTGCGATGGATGATGTGTCGGCGGGGATAACTCACCTTATGACCGAAGGCGGACGACAAGCCAACGCGATACGAGATATGCTCAAGTCGAACAGCCCGCGCCCGAACGGGTTAGCATCTGCGAAGCCGGCAGGATTTGGCGTTCCCAACAAAGTGGCTGGTATGGCCGTAAATCAGGCAAGTCGTCAGTCGGAAGCAGCAACAATAGACTATGAAAAAAAACAGGTGACAATCGACGTATCGCGACCTGAATGGGACAACGGTATCATGTTGTTCAAGCGGCGGTTCGACGTCGTACACAAGAAGGGCACGGCGAGCCAACCCATCGCTGAAATGGACTTCAAGCGGGACAGAATTCTCGTTAATTGGGGCCATGCTGCAGAGTCCCAGATGGACGAGCGGGGATTCCTACGCACCGCTCTGGCATTGGTATTGGCACGCACAGCGGCGGAAGGCGACGCCGAACAGATGATGGAAATGGCCGTGACACTATTGTCTTTCACGATGCAATCCAATGACTAATTCTGTCACAGGACAAATACTACTGAACCAAGTCGAAGAGCGCGACAGGATACTGCTGGTAAACCCGCCAGTGTTCGAGACACGCTATAGCTGGCTGCAGTGGAATCAACCATTGGACCTACTCGGAATTGGGGCGTATCTCAACAACAGCAAGGGATGTGGAGTTGAGCTGTTTGACTTCATGGTGCCGAACAACAAAGGCCGCGTACAAAAAAAAGCGTTGAACGGGCGAGAGAGATACAAGCAAGTCGGCAATGGTCAATTTGCTTACAAATATCCAATGTGGAGATTCGGAAAACCATTCGACGCACTCAAGGATTGGGTCGTCGAGCGACGTGCTGAAGGCGAGCGAAACGAGCCAACTCAAGTGTGGATTACTTCGCTGTGCAGCTATTGGTTCGCCAGCATTCACCAATTATGCACGAAGCTACGCCTTTGGCTTCCAGACGCGAAACTGGCGGTACTGGGCAATTACCCACGATTTATGCTGGACAACGCAGTAGACTTTTGTGATGCCGACTTGTTCGTCAGGACGCCACTTAGGCATGCCGACAATGGATCATCACTGAAGCTCTACAAAGGCGAAAAACCGTCGTTCGTTTCGATTACTCTCAATCCAGCTACGGCCATTCCCACGATTAGGGAAGCAATCGATCTTGGAATATTTCGCGTTGCCGTGTTTGATGCCGAGGACGACATTTGTCGCGACAAGGGCAAGCTACTTCGAGAGATCGTCGAGAGTACGAAGGGACTCCACCCACATCTGCAGTTTCATGCGGTGTCAGGGCTGCATCCCGAACGGGTCACACCAGACTTAGCGAGGATGTTCGCAGATCGTACGTTCGCGGAGCTTCACTTTGAGCAGTCCGAGGAGGAATTGGATCTAGACGAGGTCGTATACAAGCAGTGTAGAGCCCACCTACTGGAAGCGGGGATTGATGTTGCGGACGGAAACAGGACTTGCGGATTCGTATGGATTGGGCGCCCTGGCGAAACCCTGGAAGGGATCGTCCATCGTTGTTTCACCGTTCTCAGGACGTTTGGAAGTGTCATCCTCAAGCCATACACCGCAACGCCGGGAACAGAACTGTACGAACAACATAAGGAGTATCTTGACGATCTTTCGTACGCTGATCTGTCCCCTCACAGATTTCCGTTCGCCGAGCATAACGGAATCACCCGATACGAGTACCATGACCTTTACAGGATGGCGGCGTTCCTCAACGAGAAAGTCCGCAGCCGGTCATTCGATTTTTTGAATGGAAGTATGGGTGCCGAGTTGCTGCGAAACAGTTTACGTAGGGAGGTCTGGGATCTTGAAGCGTTCCCCCTCAGCGTTATTGATTAGCCCGCCTGTCTACGACGTACAGTATTGGGCAAACTGGAGTATGCCCTATGGGCTGTTGCGCGTTGCGTCGTGGCTTCAGAGCAAGGGCTACATGCTGAAGCTGATTGACTGCATGGAGGCCAACAAGCGGCGAACCGTGCCAAAGCGAAAGCGCTGCGTACGAAAACTCTGTTCCGCAGACGAACCCTTCACCCCGGATAAATGGACCAATTACGAATCGCAGCCCGACGAAAAGATCGAATACGTTTTCGGCATGTCGCTCGAGGAACTGCGAAAACGGCTCGAAGCAATCAAGGCGCGAGCTAGGTATGCACGTGAATCGCTATTCGACGAAGTAGCCTTTCCAGAGCCAGATGAAATCTGGATATCGTCGATCATGACGTACTGGTGGGAAAGTACCCGTGACGTCATTGAAGTCTGTCGGCAGGTGTTTCCAAGGGCCGTTTTCCGTGTTGGTGGAATCTATCCCACACTTATTCCCGAACATGCGATGCAGAACCTTGGATTGAATAACCCCGTGCATTTAATGGGTCGCGAGCTTGATCCCCTCAATGCCGAGCAGAAGAGACGTGACATCGTAGTATCGGCGACGATTCCCGATGCGAATCCACTCCCACTTGCCATTGAGTTGTACGAAAAAGACGGCGCGGGCGACGAAGAAGAAGGAGAAGAAGGTGAGAGATTGCCCGATTACCTCATCATGACGACGAGTCGAGGCTGCCCCTTCAAATGTTCTTACTGTTCGGCCAACGTATTGAACGAAGGCCGAAAGATCTGGGTTCGGGAATCCGAAGTCGCGTACGACGAGATCAAACGGCGGTTTGAACAAGGAATTCGCGAATTCTGTTTTTACGAAGACAACCTGCTGCTCGGTAGAGAGAATTTCAAGCAGCTTTGCCGGCTCATTAGCAACGATCGCGATTTGAAAGGGATCAAACTGCACGCACCGGAGGGTATCGAAGTCCGCCTGCTGCACGAAGACACCGTCCAACTGATGCGTGACGCTGGCTTTAGGAGGTTGTATTTACCGCTCGAAACTGTCAACGCCAACATGGCCAAATCGTGGCAACGGACTCACACAAACATGGGCAAGTTTTTCTACGCGTTGAAAAATGCTGAGAAGGCCGGATTCAAGTCGCGTTGCCAAGACATCAACTGCTTTATCCTCTTCGGCCTACCAGACGAAGACCTGCAAGCTGTGTACGACACAATCACATTTGCCTCTAGCCGTGTCGGCTCCGTGATTCCGATGCTGTTCACACCGGTGCCAAGTACACCACTGTTCGAGCAATACCGACCATACATCGAAGACAAAGGCTTCGATCTGCACCATCTAAACGGCAAGTTGCTTCCGTTCCTCGACTACAATCGCCGCAAGTACACGGCACTTTCGGTTCACGACTACAACTCTATTGAGGGGCTGATGTGGCGATTGAATGCGAAAGTTCGCAACGTCAGCTTCAATCTTGGTGGAAGTGGGCGTGTTGCGCGGGCGTTCAGAGAAGTGTACAACGCGATGCAACCGAACACAGTGGCCGCCTCAAGTCGCTGATCGTTCGACCTGTGGCGGATAGAGCTCGGTCTGCTGGGCTTTATCGTCCAATCGAAGTAAACAATGGTTTCTTCTCTTTGCGATAGATTCTGCCTTCGCCTGAACGGGAAATGCTCAGTGAGCTTAATTGGTAGACGAAACGGTATATTCTTGGATTTTTCTGTCGTGACGGCAGTTCCGAGATGAACTGAACCGCGGCTTTGATGTCTCAATCTTTGAATTCGCCATTTTGCATTACGATTTCTATAATTCTGCGACTCTGTATTCGACAATTCAAAAGTTGGTCAGAAAACTTCATCCGATGTTCCTGAATTCTAATTGCTACAGAGGCCTGCCCATATGAATCAGAGTGAACGCCACACGCGGCGAGTTCAGCTAGAGAGTTGGGAGGTAGGCGGGGAGCTATTGGACATCCTTTCACGAGGCTTGTACTCCGATGCGAAAGATGCACTAAGGGAGTACGTCCAGAACGGAGTGGATGCGGAAGCTGAGCACATTTTCATTACAGTCGATGGCTCCCACGCTGTGATCAGAGATGATGGTCATGGCATGAATGAAGAGGGGGTCCGGGTCGCTCGGCGATTTGGAATGTCTGAAAAAAGCCCTAGAGAAATGGTCGGATATCGCGGCATTGGCATCTATTCGGGGTTCGGCATATGTGAAGAGATGACGATCACTAGCAAGCAAGGCGGGATGGAAAACCTTGTTGGCTGGACCTTTCAATTTGGCGAAATGCGCCGCTTGCTTGAAGCCGACAAAGCTTCTGATTCCCGTCAAGGTGTTGGACTTCCAGATCTAATGTACCAATATAGTGAGTTGTTCGTTGAACCTTACTATGGCGATGTGGACGAGCACTTTACGGTGGTGGAGTTAGATGGATTGGGCGACGAATACCGAGCGCAACTCAACAATGCAGCAGAGGTCAACGAATATCTTCTAAATACGATTCCTGTGGCTTTCCCAGAAGATGGCTTTGGCGAAAAGGTCAATGGATGGCTTGAAGAGTACGTTAAGCTAAATCCAGTTCGGATTACTCTTCGAATCGCTGACGAAAGTGAAGTCGAGGTTTTTCCTCCAGTCGCGTCTGGAGTATACAGCCCCGAAGCTGATTGGATAAAAGCACCAGACGGCACAGCATTGGCTTTCGTGTGGTACGCACTGTCTACCAATGGAAGACAGCTACCCATGAATGAGGGTTCAGAAGTAAGCGGCTTCCTATTGAAGGTAAAGGGGTTCACTTTAGGGGATAGGCTTGCGCTCAAAGGGCTTTGGCCCGCCGTTGGAGGGGGGACTCTATACCATCACTATACAGGGGAAGTTCACATATTGGCAACAGATCAGATCTATCCTAATGCTGCGCGGAATGATCTAGAATCCAGCCCAGCCCGTCAACTTTTCGCAAAGCAAGCTGAAGATTTCTTTTATCCTCTTAGTCACAAGGCTCGAGCTATGCAGGCGATGATGAGGGCAGATCGGCTACTTGAGGGAATCGATGACACCATCGAACAATTACGCAAACTAGAGGTTGCACCAAACTCAAACAGCTTCGAGGTCTATAGGAACAGCGAGAACTATCGCAAAAATCTCGAGAACGTGCATCAACAGATTGCGACCCATAAGCGAAAACCACGCGGGCGCCCGCGAGTCCAATTTGATGATGTACAACAGGGTCTTTTGGACAATGTAGTCGAGCGACTTCAATCGGCAATAAGCCAATTGGGAGGTGTCGCTAGGGCAGCTGAAAGGAGTGCAGAACGAAAACGACGCAAAGCTACCCAACCTCCGCCCCAGGAGATGTTATTAAAAAACGCATTGAGCGCTGCACTCGGGATAGCGGACGAGACAGGTGATGTTCGATATAAGAAAGCGGCTGAGGCTTTGGTATCTTCCATCAATACTAGGTCAGTTACGAGAGCAATAGGAGTCCTTGACGAACTCAAGGCAACAGGCGTCGACCTTGGTCCCGAATTAGAGTCCTCTCGCAGACAGTTGAGAGCCCTTCTCGGTTGGTCACCCTTGGCACCAGTGTCACTAGGAGAGGCGTTGGCACAGCAAGGAATTACATTAGAAGGCAAACAACAGGAATGTCTTATAAGCGCAATTGACCGAGGGCTAGTTGTTGGGCTGGGCGGGAGGGGAGAGAGATATGAAACGGTTCTAAGAGCAGTAGTTGAAGCAATTGCCGAGGAAATAGGAAGTTAGTTAGTGGATGCAATGGCGCGAGGGCGCGGTCAGTCGAATATGAACTATTACTCAAGCGAAGAGAAAAATTTGGTTAGAGAAAAGTATGACCTTCCGTTGGTCAGGGCGGTGGCTCGAAGAAAAAAGGGAAGAATCAGGTATTTTGGCTTGCCTGGTGAGGAAGCCCTGGATTTACGCTGCTGGGGGGGCCTTTGCGATTACGTTGCTGCTGTAGAATTCTGTGCCGAACGATTTCAGAAGGTGAACCATATATTAAGTACACAGTTTGGTACTATTCGATATCGAGCCCATTTGGGAGATGTCGACACGGTGATCTTAAAGAATAAGGGTGGAAAACCAAAATCGGAATTTGTCTCAACTACGTACCGTCAGGGATTTGGTTACATATGGGATTTTGACGTCTTATACCTTGACTATTTTGGAAAATTCCTGCCATATGATCGCGGCGGTCGCGTAGTCAAAAAAAGAGCTAATGCGATAAGGCGTCTATTCGCTACTGATCGTCAAGATGCATGGCAGCCTTGGCTTCTAATGCTCACGGTTGAGTCCAAGCTCTTTGGGCCTCGTGATAGGAAACAAATGCGGCAATTCTTGACTGCTTCAAAGGAAGTGGCGGATGCCGAGACCAGCGAAACGATCAGCTTTTTGTTGGATAGTGCGGAATCTCAAGCCGAAGAGGCGGCAAGACTGGTTCACGGCACATTGGGTTACATGATTGCTATAGCCGCAGGTAACTCGGATGTATGTGTGTCAGCAAGGCCAACTGTTTTGTACAATGGTGCAAACAAGATTCCTATGCTGCACTTTGCTTATGATATAGCTCCCTCCCATATGTTATCTGGTCCTCAATCGGCATTGCCCTTGCTCAGGTCTCCATTATTGCAAGTTAGGGAGGATTATAAAGAACCGTGGTTTGAACTATTACCGGCACAACCACCGGGACAGAACGATTCTGGTTTACGTAATGCGTTGGATTTCCTTGACGAGGATCAAGTCGAGCAGATCCTACTTGGACGGCGCACGACGTAATGCCGGCGTATTGGAAAAGTACAAGAACTTTCGGGCTGAGGTTCCAGCTGGTAGCGTATAACCTGAAGCCCAATTCGCTGGACTACACGACGGGTAACCAAAGACCCAAACGGGCTTTCCCGCCCTTTAATGAGTCGGTTTTCGAAAAGCGCTCTGTGCAATTGCAGAGCGCTATTTCTCAGAGCAAGGTCGACGTATCATTGACCGGGTTGTGTCTATTGTGATGTATTGATAGTAGAAATGCAGGGTGAGCCCTACGGAAATATGCGATCAGTCCATTTTCAATTCGTGCAAATGTGTCGGATAGATCGACCGAGGAATAGGGTTACTGAACGAAAGCGAAAATGTGGACTCTGAGCTTGTCGAAATGCCCCGGATCGCCACAGCGCGTTGCCAATCTACTTCACGGCATCCAGATATTCCACCTGCCGTGCTTTTCCCAGATACGGCAGGCGTCGCAGGTACACATCCATCGGATTGCGAAACGCGGTTTGTTGCCGGTATTGAGCGATCCGGCGTGGACCAGCAGATAGTGGAAGAACAGAACGTCGCCCCGGGACGGTGTCAACTCAATGGGCGCGCTCAGATCGAACTTTTGCGTTGGGTTCTGTAAATCCGGCAGCATGCGAAACCTGTCGGGATCCCGCACCGCCCCATCTCTGAGCGTACGATGCGAACCCGGCCAGACTGCCGTTCCGCCACCCTGCGCGACACCGGAATCGAGATACGTCAGCGACGAGACGCGGAATGATCCGGGAAAGATGCTGAACGGTCGATGTACGCCATCAGCATGCCCGCTGTGGTGACTCCAGCTTCCTGAAACCGGAAATACGCTGCGCGTCCAGACCGCCTCGGGCTGTGGTCTCCGGCAGTGAAACGCATCTTCATTTTCGCGGGCAAGCTGGCTCTGCACTTCGTAAAACGCAGGAGTACAACACGCCAGCAGCTCAGGGTCCTTGAGCCCGAAATGTTCAACCACCCCCTGGCTGGCCACCGTCGTTACGCCATCTGCATCGCCCGGTAGAGGAGACCACGAAGCAGGATCGTCGCGGTCCATGCCGAGGACAGACCACATCGCCGCCTCCGCGCCTGCGATTGTCTCTTCCGGAATCAGCCCCGACACCATCACGTACCCGTCCCGGTCATATTGCGCCAACTGCGCTTGCGAAAGCATGAGCGTCTCCTGAATGGATTGAATCATAGGTGGAACGATCAAGCCGCCGACAAGGGAGTTTGGGTTGATTTCCTGGCAGACCCATGCTATTCGAACGTCGCGACGTGATCAAGATTCATGCTTGAAATTGAGCCTTCCTTATAGCAGGAATACCAATCCGCGGCATTTGGGATATTGACCATGTCTGCTTGCGCGTTCTTCGCGTCGCCCTCGGATTCCCAGTAGACGATATCGGTATAATCTCCGTCACGATTCCGGTGAATCTCCCACTTTTGGAAACCTGACTGTCTGCTCATCCAGTTCACCAGGACCTCACGTGCAACCGTCAGTAGATGTTCCTCCGAGATGTTCTCAGCCAACTCGTAACTGATGATGTCTTTATACATTCTAACTATCCTTTGAATTTGCCCGGTCCCCAGCTCAACTTCCCATCCGTCTCCCGGACCTACCCCCTGGCCCCCTTCCTAAAGGAAGGGGGAACGGTAACGGGTGCATGTACCGGACTTGCAGACTTTCCGGGACGGCGATTTCCTTTCAATGAGAGTCTCTATAGAAAACCGGCGAGTCGACGTCCGGCCTGTCTCCCTCTTTCCTTTAGGAGAGAGGGCCGGGGAGAGAGGTCTAAGGGGCCGGAGGGAGAGGTCACCAAAGGGCGGTAAGACGGTAGAGGTGAGACGGGAGAAGAAGCCCTTGCCCGCTATTTTGTACTTTTTTGCCTTCGGCACGATACGAGACCTCACGAGGCAGGTAATCTCTACCCTCTCCCGTCTTCCGTTTCACCCGGTGTTGGGGCGGGATGTGGTCCTCTACCCTCTCCCGTCTTCCGTCTCCCCGCTTTTAAGGAACACGCCGTAGGCAGGGAATTTGGGGAGATGTGGACGTTGAATTTGGTTTTCGCTCTTGCCTTCCGCTTTTAGCTAACCGCCGTAAACTGATAGCTGACCGCTCCTTTTGAGGAGCCGGGGGGAGAGGTCCAGCTTTCCGGACCTCACGTCGCCAACGAATCCAGGTGTTCGAGAATCTTCTCCTGGTCGGCCAGATCAAACTGACTCGATCCGATGTATATATATCTGATTACGCCGCTGCTGTCGACGATAAACGTCGCGGGGCGGGCGATGCTGTTGCTCAGTCCCTGATTCGCCAGGCCGGTCCATTTGTGCAGACGGCGGCCTGGATTGCCGAATATCGACGTCGCGGGGCGGACGATGCGATACGCGAAGTTGTGCAGCGCCAGGCCGAACCAGTGATGCACCCCGTAGCTCCTGATGGCGCTCCAGTTCTGGTCCGCCAGGAGCGGAAAGGTAGCGCCGCTGCGTTCCGCGTATTCGCGCATCTCCCAAAGCGGCTGTCCCGCGGCAATGGCGATGGAGGCCGCGTTGCGTTTGGCGTACTCGTCCACATATTCCTGCACAGTCGCCAACTGACGACGGCTTCTTCTTCACCAGGTCCCCCGAAAAAACGTCAGAACAACGTGTTCTTTCTCCCGAGACGATGCCAGCGATACGTACCCCTGCTGGTGCGAGGGCAGATCGAATGGTGGGGCCGTATCACCGATGCTGAGGACTCTGCTCTTTCGGGGCATTGTGTACTTTTCCAAAAAGAGAATCTGCGTTTATTCTTACGAAATCACCCGTCCCGTCTCGTTTCTTTGTCCGCATTGCGCTTGTCGAGAAGCGGGGAGACGTGAGTCGGTAGACGGTAGATGAAGACATCTACAGCCGTGTTTCCGCAGAAACCGTGCGTGTCCATTTACCACTATCGTAACGACAAGAAATACCATATGGCACTGATATCATCTCCCGTCTCACGTCTACCCTCTCACCGCTCTTGAGGAGCCGTGAAGAGGTCCCCGCGCAAACATCCAAGGAACAACCGATATGGATTACGAACTGTTGAAACGGGGATTCGTTCCCCGGGCGTTGACGCCCGCGCAAAGCGGCACGCTGGACGCCGATGGCTTCGTCATTCTGGAAGACATCATCGCACCCGACTGGCTGGCCGGGTTGCGCCACGCATTCGACGCGATCTTTGACCGCGAGGGCGACAAGGCCGGCGTCGAGGTGGCCCAGATGGAGGGCGTGCGCCGCCTCGCCGATCTGGTGAACAAGGGGACGGTCTTCGACGATGTCTACCTGCAGCCAACTTTGTTGACGGCGGTATTTCATGTCCTGCAGCGGCCGTTCAAGCTGCATTCGCTCAACGGTCACGATCCCCTGCCCGGCAGCGGGTTACAGGGACTGCACACGGACTGGGGACAGCCCACCGCGCCCGGCGGACCTTACCACGTCGTCAACTCCATGTGGATGCTGGACGACTTCACCCGAGCCAACGGAGCGACCCGCTGCGTCCCCGCCAGCCACCGCAAGCCCGACAGGATCTCCGACCACGTGGCCGACTCCATGGCCGATCACCCGGATCAGGTGCAACTGACCGGGCGCGCCGGCTCGGTCGCAGTATTCAACGGCAGCCTCTGGCACGGCTCATATCGCAATCGCACCGACGCCCCTCGCCGCACCCTGCATTGCGCCTTTATCGCCCGGGAGCACGCACAACAGACCAACCAGCGCGAGTACCTGCGGCCCGATACCGCCCGACGGCTCTCGCCGTTGGCGCGTTATATTCTCGACGTGGAGTGAACCCCGGGGCATGAGCCATGGCTGCTTTTTCTCTTGATGACCCAACGCGTACGCCAGATATAATATCGCACCGATTTCGGCAATATGCAATTCGCGGTAAACGTACACAAGTGTCCCGCAGCGGCGATCGTGTCCACCTGGAGACCCTCACCGGAGGTGTATAGATCCTATGTCCTCGACTCGCCCTCGCTTATGGCCTCTCTATCTGCTCGGAGGCATCGTCGTCCTGGCGCTCCTGCTGATCTGGTTGCCCGAATCCCTCCATCGCCAGCAACAGGTGATGCGCACGATGGGCATCTTTATGCTCGCCATTTTCCTTGGTTTGCTCTGGCTGCTCTTTGCGTCGCGGCTGGCCTGGGGACGGCGCCTGCGCTATTTCGGCGGCATCGTCTTGGTCATTGTACTTGCCATCGGGTGTTTTCGCATTAAGGGGATGAGCGGTGATTTCGTGCCGATCCTCGAATGGCGTTGGAGTGCTCAGGACGAAGCCGCCGTCGCGGAAGGAGGGGACGCCACCGCCCTCAACGCCCGCGATTGGCCGCAATTCCTCGGCCCCGAGCGCGACAACCGCCTCCGGGGCGTCCACGTCGAGCGCGACTGGACCAAACACCCGCCGCGCGAAATCTGGCGTCGCCCGGTCGGCGCCGCCTGGTCCTCCTTTGCCATTGTCGGCGGCCGGGCCGTAACTCAGGAGCAACACGGCCCGGAGGAGCAGGTCGTCTGCTACGACCTGGCAACGGGCCGCAAGCTGTGGCAACACGCCGACTCGACCCGCTACGAGAGCGCCGTAGCCGGCGTCGGTCCGCGCGCCACACCGACCATCGCTGGAGACCGGGTGTTCACCATGGGCGCGACCGGCATCCTCAACTGCCTGGACCTGGCCAGCGGGGCGCTGATCTGGTCCAGGGACATCCTCGCCGACAATCGGGCTAAGGCCCATTGGTGGGGAATCAGCTGTTCGCCGTTGGTCCTCGACACCCTGGTCGTGGTCAGTGCCGGAGGCCCGGATGAGCGCTCGTTAGTGGCCTATCACCGCCAAACCGGCGCGTTCGTCTGGGGCGGGGGCACGGACAGGGCCGGCTTCAGCTCGCCGCGTCTGGTTACACTGGCCGGACGCGAGCAGATATTGATTTTCAACAGCCATAGCGTCGTCGCGCACGATCCGCACAGCGGCGTGCCGCTCTGGCGTCAGCCCTGGGATCAGGTTGAATGCGTTGCCAACCCCCTGCCCTTGCCCGGAAACCGGGTTCTGGTCTCCTCCGGCTATGGGATTGGCGCCAGGCTGTATCAGGTGAACGCTTCGCCCGGCGGCGGCTTGACGAGCGATATCGTCTGGAAAAGCCCGCGGCTCAAGACCAAATTCGCCAACATGGTCTCTCGCGATGGGTTTGTCTACGGCCTCGACGACGGGGTGCTGGTCTGCCTCGACCCGAAAGACGGCAAACGCCGCTGGAAGCGCGGGCGCTACGGCCACGGCCAGCTCATCCTGATAGATGACGTCCTGCTGATCATGAGCGAATCGGGCGACGTGGTACTGGTCGAGGCCCGCCCCGACCGCCACGTCGAACTGGCGCGCATGACGGCCTTCGCTGGCAAGACATGGAATCCTCCGTCCCTCGCCGCGCCCTATCTGTTGGTGCGCACGGATAGCGAGGCCGCCTGCTACGAGCTGGCGCTTGCAAACAGGGCTCAGGCGCAGCACTTCTAACTAGGCCATTGATATTAGCCAGCGCCAGCGATGTGAACAGCGAACGATCCGGCGCGGAATCACTCATTTCGGAACGCCTTCTCCAGCGCGGCGATATCAAGCTTTTTCATTTTCAAAAGTGTCGCTGTGACGCGTTCGACCGCAGCCGCATCGTCGCTCACCAGCATCTTCCCCAGCGCGACCGGCACGATCTGCCAGGAGACGCCGAAGCGGTCCGTGAGCCAGCCACATTGACTCTCCTCTCCGCCATCGGCCGTCAAGCGTTCCCATAGCGCGTCCACCTCGTCCTGATCGACGCAGTTGACCAGGAGCGACATCGCCGGGCTATGTGTGTACATCGGACCGCCGTTGATGATGCAGAACTCCTGCCCGGCCAGTTCAAACTCGGCGGTCATGATATCGCCGGTCTTGCCCATGCCTTCTTCGGTGTAGCGTGTGATGTTCGTTACGCGCGCGTCTTGGAAGCACGACGTATAGAGCTCGAGCGCTTCCTCCACCCGGCCGTCAAACCACAGATTGGTGACGATTTTCTGCATGGGTTTTACTCCACTGTCAAAGTTGACTGTGTACGTCGGCGCCTCCGCTACATCCTTTACGAGTACAGGTCTTCCAATATTGCTCGAGCACTTTCGACCGCGGTTTCGAGGCAGCCGGGGGCGAGCTTGGCCCAGTACGTGACGTCTTCGTTAGCCTCGTGTCCCCCGCGGGCGTAGGCCTTTCGCGTCGGAAGGTAGCCGACGTAGTGCGTCGTCAGGTGCGCGGGAAAGAGATACGGCGCCGCCGAGTTCGTTTTAAGCGCGAGTTGTCCTTCGACAAACGGTTCTCCGGGTAAGCCGACAACGCACAGGTCCCCGATGCGGAACGCCTGGATTTCGTAGGGGAACACGGCGTCCCGTTGCCGGCACAGTTCGACGCTTCGGGTCGACGCCGCCCGGAACCACCGCGGGTCCACATCGCCGCCTGCCCCGCGCGGCGGTTCGGGATTCTCGCATAGGATCGCCTCGACCTGGCGCTGGCGCTCGACCGGAATCTCGCGGAACGGCAGCCGGACTTTTTCGACGTTGAATGCCAGCGCGGCTTTGTTGTCAAACGCGATACTTTGTACGATTCGTTCGGTCATCCCGGCCAGTTCGCGCCCCATTCGCCGGTGGTCCGGCCGGTAGTCCGAATCGAAGGGATGCCTGGGGTTGATGTTGCCGCAGCAGCCGTTGACGACCAGCGGCACCGTGTCCGAGCCGAACAACTGCTGCATCTCCCGCGTCCATGCGCCGGGCCAATCCGCCGATATCGCCCGGTAGGTGTCGCGATGACTGAACGCATTGACCGGGTGACATGTGTAGTGCAGGAGAAAGGCCAGCGGCCGCTTATCCAGGTCCTGGACGCAGCACACGCCGACTTCCGGGTCCGTCGGCCCTTCGAGATAACAGACGTCCACGTTTCCGAACGGCCTTTTTTCCGTGCCCAGGGGGGCGGGCATGGTGATGGTTCCGTCCCGCCGGATGCCGCGGCGATTGAACGCCAGGTCTCCCAACACACCTCGCCCCAGACCGATGCGCGCGGGTTGCAGCCCGTCCGCCGCTTCTACCGCTGCCTCCACCGCGGCGGCCGCCGCCCGGTCGCCGTAGGTGCGCTCGGCGCCGCGCAGGTACTCGTTCTGCTCATTGGTCTCCAGGCGGAAATCCGGATCCAGCATAAAGTAGCCCATGCTCGGCGCGGAGTGCGTCTGCGTCGCCTGGACCATGACCGCCTCCGGAGGGATGCCCGTACGCTCCGCGATAGCAGCGCGAATCCGGTCCGTGTAGTCCTGCGTGACGATCGTCAGATCCAGGATTACCATGCAGACCCGCCGCCCGGCGGCTTCGAAGACGATGGCTTTTGCAAAGAGCGGATCCAAAACGGTCTCGGCCGGACGGTGTTCGCCGGCCCCGCTTCCGGCCAGATGTGTCCCCAACGGCGGCGTGATGTCAACCATCGCCGCGCCTGCTCTCAATGGGTTGATTTTGTGCATGGGGTATCCTTTTTTCGCCTGATGCGTTAAAGGGTGCGATGGGTTCGACGACGGACCGGCCGAAGAATCGGGTCCACCGGTTCAGATTTTTGGAAGATTTCGCTTTTGGTTTCTATCCTGTTCATCCTGTCCATCCATGTAAGTTTATGCTTCATAAATTGATCAGCTCAACATTGAAATTATCCGATTTTTCGCGCTTTTCTGCCGTTGACTTTATCCTGTCCATCCTGTCCATCCATGTTTATTTATAATTCACGATATATGCATCCATTTCAGGCAAAAGTCACGCTTTAAATTCCCGAGGGAAAATGCATGGATATGCAAACCCGTCTCGTTCACGCCGGCGAGAAGCGCATCGAGGGCGCCGTGGTGCTGCCGGTCTTCCAGAGCTCGACCTATGTCTCGCAAGACGAGCAGGACTACGACAACATCCGCTATCTCCGCCTGAACAACACGCCCAATCACCGCGCATTGCACGCCAAGATTGCCGCTGCCTGCGGCGGTGAGGATGCCCTCGTCACCGGCTCCGGGATGGCCGCGATCACCACGGCGATGATCACCTTCCTCGACAGTGGTGATCATCTGCTGATCCAGGACTGCCTCTACGGGGGCACGCACAGTTTTGTGTCGCAGGATGCGCCGCGCCTGGGGATAAACTTCGACTTTATCGCCGGCAACGCGCCGGAGACGTGGGCGGGCAAGCTCCGTCCGGAGACTCGCGCGATCTACGTGGAGACCATGACCAACCCGCTATTGGAGGTCGCCGATCTGGAGGCGGTCGTGGAGTTCGCCCGGGAATACGGGCTCGTCTCCCTGATCGACAATACCTTTGCATCCCCGTGTAACTTCCGCCCGCTGGAAATCGGATTCGATATCGAACTGCACAGCGCGACCAAGTACCTGAATGGCCATTCGGACCTCGTCGCAGGCGCGATTGTGGGCTCGTCCGCACAAGTTGCGGCAATCAGGCACAAGCTGAATCATCTGGGGGGTTCGCTGGATACGCACGCCTGTTTTCTGCTGCAGCGAGGGTTGAAGACGTTGGCCCTAAGAATGCGCCAACACAATGAGAACGGGCTGCGGCTGGCGCGCTTTTTGACCGGGCAGGAGCAGGTGGCCGGGGTGAACTATCCGGGGCTGGAGAGCCACCCGCAATACGAACGGGCGCAACGGCTGTTCGCCGGGGCGGGCGGGGTGTTGAGCTTTGAACTTCACGGGGGCGTGGCGTCTGCCGAGCGGTTGCTGTCCGGGCTGTCGCTGCCGGTAACTGCCCCGAGTCTCGGCGGCGTCGAAACCCTCATCACGCGTCCTTCCGCCACCTCGCACAGCGGCATGAGCCCGGAAGATCGGGCGGATTTGGGAATAACCGATGGGCTGGTCCGTGTGGCGTGCGGCATCGAGGCCGCCGATGATCTGTGCGCGGACTTCGCGAAGGCGTTCGCCGGACTGTAGGATCAACTCAAGATGTATGGGCAAATCAGGCGAGGATACCGGTACAGGGCAGTGCGCCGTTGCGTGAGCCAGATTCCCCTTGCCTGTGATCGGCGCAGGTTGTTTATTTCTTCCCGTTCGACGAGAATACGTAAGGCTTGCGACGATACAAAAAGGTTGCGCCATACTCACAACCCATAGCAGGAGGAACGAAATGACATCCAACCAGGACTGGTGGCCGGATCAGTTGAACCTGAAGCCTCTCCGCCAGAATTCTCCCGCATCCGATCCGATGGACAGGGATTTCGACTACGCCGAAGCGGTCAAAACCCTCGACGTCGATGCGTTGAAGCAGGACATCGAAGAGGTGATGACGACTTCGCAGGACTGGTGGCCGGCGGACTACGGCCACTACGGGCCTCTATTCATTCGTATGACCTGGCACGCCGCGGGCACGTACCGCATCAGCGACGGACGGGGCGGCGGCGGCTCCGGGCATCAGCGCTTCGCCCCCCTCAACAGCTGGCCCGACAACGGCAACCTGGACAAGGCGCGGCGCCTGCTCTGGCCCGTCAAGAAGAAGTACGGCCGGAACCTCTCCTGGGCCGATCTGATTATCTTCGCGGGCAACTGCGCCCTGGAGTCCATGGGCTTCAAGACGTTCGGTTTCGCCTTCGGACGCCCTGACGTCTGGGAGGCGGACGAGACGGACTGGGGGTCCGAGACGACCTGGCTCGACGATCAGCGCCACGACTCGGACGGCGAGCTTCAGGGGCCGCTCGGCGCCGACCATATGGGTCTGATATACGTGAACCCGGAAGGGCCGAACGGCAACCCGGACCCGTGCGCCGCGGCGCAATACATCCGCCAGACGTTCAAACGCATGGCGATGAACGACGAGGAAACGGTCGCGCTCATTGCCGGCGGGCATACGTTCGGCAAAGCGCACGGCGCCGCACCGGAGGACCACGTCGGTCCCGAACCGGAGGGGGCGGGTATCGAAGAGCAGGGCTTCGGCTGGAAGAACAGCCACGGCAGCGGCAGAGGCGGCGATACGATTACCAGCGGGCTGGAAGGCGCCTGGACAAGCAACCCGGTGAAGTGGGACAACGAGTTCTTCGAAAACCTGCACGCGCACGACTGGGAACTGACGAAGAGTCCGGCGGGTAAATGTCAATATGCGCCCAGCAACGCCACTGAAGTGGCCACCGTCCCTGACGCGCACGATCCGTCGAAGAAGCATGCCCCCATGATGCTCACCACGGACCTCTCACTGAAAATGGACCCGGAGTATGCGCCGATTGCAAAGCGCTTCATGGAAAACCCGGCAGAATTCGAAGACGCCTTCGCGAGGGCGTGGTACAAGCTGCTCCATCGCGACATGGGGCCCCGGAGCCGGTATATCGGGCCCTTGGTCCCCGCGGAGCCGCTGGTGTGGCAGGACCCGGTCCCCGACGTGGACCACGAACTGATCGGCGAACGGGAAATCGCAGACCTTAAATCAAGGGTCCTCGCCTCCGGACTGTCCGTTTCCCAACTGGTCTCCGCGGCCTGGGCTTCGGCGGCATCGTACAGGGGTACCGATAAACGCGGCGGTGCAAACGGGGCCCGCATCCGCCTCGCCCCGCAAAAGGACTGGGAAGCGAACGACCCGGCCGCCCTTGATGAGGTATTGCAGACGCTGGAGCAGATCCAGGCGGCGTTCAACGGCTCGGAGAATGGCGGGAAGAGGGTCTCTCTCGCCGACCTGATCGTGCTGGCAGGGTGTGCCGGCGTCGAGCAGGCCGCCCGAAACGCCGGGCATGACGTTCAGGTCCCATTTTCACCCGGACGCACGGACGCGTCGGCGGAGTGGACCGACGTGGAGTCCGTTGCCGTGCTGGAGCCCACCGCGGACGGGTTCCGCAACTACCTTCAGGAAGGGCAGGAAGGCGCGCCGGAAGAGCTGCTGGTGGAGCGGGCATTCATGCTGACGCTCACCGCGCCCGAGATGACGGCGCTCGTTGGCGGCTTGCGTGTCCTGAATGCCAATACCGGTCAGTCCCAACACGGCGTGCTCACCGACCGGCCGGGGTCGTTGACCCATGACTTCTTCGTGAATCTGCTCGACATGGAAACCTCCTGGCAGGCATCCTCGTCGGAGCATGGCGTGTTCGAGGGTCGCGACAGCCAGACCGGTGAAGTCAGGTGGACCGGAACCGGGGTGGACCTCGTCTTCGGTTCAAACTCCGAGCTCCGTGCCATCGCGGAAGTCTACGGTTGCGACGACGGGCAGGAGACCTTCGTCAGTGACTTCGTGACCGCGTGGAACAAGGTGATGAATCTGGACCGCTTCGACCTGGCGTGATCCTTACGCGGTCCCGAAAGGAGCGCTTCCAGGGCATTTCGGATGTGGGGTCGCGTCGACCGGCGTCGGGCGGACCGCTTCATGAACAGTCGAAAGAGGAACCACGATGGCAATTACGCTCGAGGCAGGTGATCCCGCCCCGGATTTCGCGCTCCCGGACCAGGACGGGACCATGCATTCGCTGGCCGGATACCGGGGCCGGACGGTTGTCCTCTACTTTTATCCGCGCGATGAGACGCCGGGTTGTACGACCCAGGCCTGCTCCTTCAGGGACAGTCACGCCGAAATCCAGGCCGAAGGCGCCATCGTGCTCGGTGTTTCGAAAGACGATGCCGATTCGCACGTGAATTTCCGCGAACGCCACCGGCTGCCGTTTCCCCTGCTGGTAGACGCGGATGCCGCCGTCGCCGCGCGCTATGGCGCCTGGGGTGAGAAAGTCCTCTACGGTCGCCGGTTTCAGGGAATGACGCGGGCTACGTTCATCATCGGCCCGGATGGAGTCCTGACCAAAGTCTGGAAACGTGCCCGGGCCGCCGGCCACGGCGCAGCCGTGCTCAAGGCGCTGCGCGGGTCCGGTTAGCAGTCTGTCCCGGTTGGCAACCGTTGGAGGCCAGGGTGATCAATCCTGCTGTCCAGGCACAGATGCTCGTCCGGCGGCCGCGCGACGAAGTGTTCAACGCGTTTGTCGATCCCGCAGTCACCACCCGATTCTGGTTCACCGGGAGCAGCGGCAGGCTGGTACCGGGTGCGAAGGTCACATGGGAATGGGAGATGTACGGCGCCTCCGCCGATGTCCACGTGAAGGCGATCGAGCGGCCTGCCAGAATTCTCATTGAATGGGATGAGCCATCGACGACCGTCGAGTGGCAGTTCACTTCTCTCGGTGCGGAAGCGACCCTCGTTCAGATCACCAACACCGGGTTCCAGGGGACCGAAGACGAGGTTGTCGGCATGGCGCTCGACTCGATGGGCGGATTCTCTCTCGTCCTCGCCGCGCTCAAGGCATGGTTGGAACATGGAATCGCCCTGAACCTGGTGGCCGATCGTAATCCGGAAGCCCACGTCTCCCGTTAGCCGTGCTGCTTCGCCCACCAGTGTCCTGTCCCGACGAATGCCCCACCATTCCGCCTCCGATTCATCCTGTCTGGTGAGTTGTCTGCACTGCTTGTGCCGATCGTGCTGCTTGTGCTGAGCCTGTCGAAGCAAGCCTGTCGAAGCAAGCCTGCCGAAGCAAGCCTGTCGAAGCAAGCCTTCGAAACCGCGCTTCGCCAGGAGGGAAGGACCAGGGAGAGGGTGATGAAATGAGTGATGCGGTCGAAGTCACGGTGGAGCATCCGTTCCCGCACGCGCCGGTGGAAGAGGTCTTCGATGCATGGCTCAACCCCCGGGACGTCCGGAGGTGGATGAGCCATGCCCTGGTCGCGTTCGGCCTTTCGGGAGAGATCGTTCGAATCGAGGTCGATCCTCGTCCCGGCGGCGCATTCCTGTTCAGCGACATGCGTGATGGAGAAGAGACACAAAATTGGGGCACCTACCTGACCCTGAGGCGCCCCTCGGTCATCCAGTCCACCTGGTTTACAAGGGAGCTGTCCGAGCGGGAGGGGTCATCGGTTGTGAGGATCGAGATCACCCCCCTCGAGGGCGGTTGCTCGGCGAGGCTCACCCACAGGATGCCTGCGACCTTCGCGGAGTACACGGAGCGAGCAGAGCGGGGGTGGAAGACGATTCTGACCTCGATCGAGGCCAGCCTGTAGACCGGATTTCCCGGCGACCCATGGGACGCCCGAACGAGATTCAGGATGAGCTGCTCCAGCATCTCGTACCATGCCCGATACCCTTTCTCGACGCCGGAATGAATCGGATCATGATCGACCTGCTGTATGAGGAGTGTTTCGTATATAGCCAGTGAATGTCCTTGATTGGAGAGACCTTGGTTGTTTAGCTTACAGGCGGTTTATCCGCCAGGCAGCCGTTGTCATCACAGGCGAAGACGCGAATGCGACGCCCACAATCTGCCAGTGAGGAGAACGCAACGATGAAACTGGCACAGCGTTTGGTTTTTCACGTGATACCCCCCCGTGCGATGATTGCAGGGTTGCTGCTGGCGACCTCCGGCATGGCCTGTGGGGGTGGGCAGGATACCCCCGAGCGGGATGACGGCGGACGGGCGAAGCACCTCACGACGGCGCGGGAAGAAGGCCACGCCGACCCGGGTTTTTCCGACGACCACGTCCTTTTCGGTCAGTCCGCCGCGTTCACTGGGCCTGCCCGGGAATTGGGCAAAGCGATGCGCCTTGGAATTGAGGCGGCATTCCACGAGGCCAATCGGGAAGGAGGCGTCCACGGCCGCGAACTGAAACTCAAGGCGCTGGATGACGGCTATGAAACCGAATTTGCCGCTACCAACACGAAACACCTGATTGAGAACGAAAAGGTATTCGCGCTGATCGGAGCGGTGGGCACACCCACGTCCCGCGCCGCATCACCGCTGGCCCGGTCTGCCGGGGTGCCCTTCCTGGCTCCGTTCACGGGGGCCGAGTTCCTGCGCGACCGGGAGTTGGACAATGTGCTGAACGTCCGGGCATCGTACTACCAGGAAACCGAGGAGATGGTGGCGCGGCTTACCGGGGATTTGGGGATCACCCGCGTTGCCGTTCTTTATCAGGACGATTCCTTCGGCCTGAACGGGCTGGAGGGCACGCGACTGGCGTTGGAGCGCCGGGGCCTGGAGCCGGTAGCGGCCTCGCACTACCCACGCAATACCCGCGCTGTAAAGGGCGCCGCGCTCAAAATCACCGCGGCCAATCCCGAAGCGGTGATCCTGATTGGCTCGTACAAGCCGGTGGTAAAGACCATAGAGTTGGTGCGGCGGGACCTGGACCCGATATTCATGACGGTTTCCTTCGTTGGGAGTAACGCTTTCGCGATCGAGTTGGGGGCCGACGGGGCCGGTGTATACGTCACGCAGGTCGTTCCCCTCCCCGATGATGAAAACATCCCCGTGGTGGCTCGATACCGCAGCGCCCTCTCCGAGTACGACCCCCAGGCGGAACCCGGGTTCGTTTCGTTGGAAGGTTATCTGGCCGGACGCCTGGCCGTCGCCGGTCTTGAAGCCTGCGGGCCCGACCTGAGTCGAGAGTGCCTTCTCCGCGCGGTTCGAGATGCCGGCGCCATAGAAATCGACGGCATGCAGCTCAAATACGGGCCGCACGATAACCAGGGATCCGACGCCGTGTTCTTGACCGTAATGGGAACGGACGGCAAGTACCAAGGGGTCGAGAAATTGACGGGCCCGCAATAAGACCCCCCAAACAGTACCTGCGGAGAACCTCAAGATGTCCATGGATGGCTTCTCGCTCCAAGAGATCGTGGATCTGTTCAGATCCGCTGGTCACACGAATGAACTGCACCAATCGCTGTTGAATATCGGGATGCTCATCATCGTTGCCAAGTTGGCCGAGGGCGTTTTTCGCAGGCTGCGGTTGAACGCCATCATCGCCTACGCGGCGACAGGTATGATTCTCGGGCCGGTCATGGAACTGACCGGCGTCTGGTGGATCGAGTCTTCGCTCCACCTCCAGTTGGTTCTGGCGCTGGGTGTGTTCATATTTTTCTTCCTGATCGGCCTGGACGAAGTGGATATTTCCAGCTTCATGGCGTCCCTCAAAGGCCATTACTTCCTCGCGGCCGTTCTCTCCGTGATCATATCGCTAAGCATTTCGATGCTGGTCACCACCGATCTGGTTTTCGATTTCGGACTGAAACTGAATTTTACCGAGTCGCTGGCGTTGGCCGGCGTGCTGTCCATGACCAGTCTGGGCATCGTGGCCAAAGTGCTCACGGACGGCGGATACCTGAAACAGCCGGTTGGACTGCAGATTTTCACGGTGGTGATCATCGCCGAGCTGATTGCCCTGCTGCTGATCGGCTTCAGCATCGGCGAACACGCCCACCAGGTTTCTCCTGTCGGCATGCTGATCCTGCTGGGAAAAGTAGCCGGTTTTTCGGTGGTAACCTGGGTACTGTCGTCGCGGGTGCTGCCGCCGCTGGTGGCGCTGTTGCAGCGGGTGATCCAGGTGCCGCAACTCTCCCTTGGTTTGCTGCTCGGCATGCTCTTCCTGATCGTGTACGGCGCGGAAGCAGTGGGACTCCACGGCTCACTGGGCGCTTTGCTGTTCGGGGCGTCGCTGTCGAGCCTTCCCTACCAGGTGCATCGGGAGATCATCCCGGGAATTCGCAGCGTGGCCGAGGGGTTTTTCGTTCCTCTCTTCTTTGCTTCCGCCGGACTGAGCTTCAGCTTTACCTTCGTAACCTTGCCGTTGGAGGCCATGGCGGGGTTGGCGCTGATCCCGTTGCTCGGCAACTTCACGGGCGCTTTCATCGGCGCCTACGTGTCCCGCCTCGCCGTTCCGTACGCCGTGGCCACCGGGCTGATGGGTAAGGGAGTGGCTGAAATCGCGCTGCTGCTGGTTATGTGGGGTTCCGGAATCATCGACGAGGTGGTTTTTTCATTCCTGGTGCTGGTCATGTTCTGCTACATCCTGTTCATGCCGTCGGTGATCAACTTCGCGGTGGGCCGGGCCAGCCGCAGGACCGACCTGCCAGAGCAACTGGACGACATTCCGTCGGGAATCGTCCGCTTTGCACTGGAAGACATCACGATTGATGACATTCTGGACCGCTCGCATCGGCATCCGACGTCTTCGGTCACCGTGCGTGACTTCACGGACCAGTGGATCGTTCCGCACCAGCCCCACTACGTCGTGGCAGACAGGGAAGCGCTGGTCGGGATCGTGTCGCTGGAAATGCTTCGCTACCTGCCGAAGGACGCCTGGGGCACGACCCGGCTCGACGCTGTGGTACGCCGCCAGACCCCAATGGCCTGGCCTGATGAGCAAGTCGAAGACGTGCTGCAGCGTATGTCAGAGAATTCTATTTCCGTGATACCCGTCGTGGAAAGGGATTCGGAAGAGTTTCTCGGAGCAGTTACCAGCAACGACATCATCCAGCTAATGACCAGGCATTATTAGGTGCCGATGGCCTCGAATTCATTGCCGCGACCGGCGAGGAGAACGTCCAGGACCGGATCGGAAGGAGAAACCAATCTCGCAAAGATGTCATCTACCGTCTAACGCCTACCCTCTTGCCGCATTTATTGCCTTCCTCGTGCGGTTTCATTTCCTGCCGAAGGCATAAGGGAATAACCAATCCGGCAAGGATGTTCTCTACCGTCTCCCGTCTCCCGTCTCACCGGTTTTTGGGGTCCGCCTTGATGATGAGGCTTTTTTTCATATCCGTCGCGGCGATGTCATGCCTGTTTTCCTGTTCCAGCAATGATGACGTGCCGCTCGACGCGCCTGATTCGGCGGGTCTGTTTACTCGAACCCTTTCCCACAATGGGGTAACAAGGCAATATATGCTGTATGTGCCCGATTCTCTTGACGGAACTTCCAGATCTCCGCTGATGCTTAACTTTCACGGATTCGGCGGGACCGCGGACCTGCATTTGAGAACCACGGATATGCGGTCTCTGGCGGATTCGGGCACGTTCATCCTGGTTTATCCGCAAGGCACCCTGCTGGATGGAAACCCGCATTGGAATGCCGGTCTGAAAACCGAGAGAAACAAGAGCGATGCGGACGACTTCGGCTTTGTGGAAGCGTTGATCGATGAAATCTCCTCCGACTACAACATCGATCCAGCGAGAGTATATGCCTGCGGTTACTCGAACGGCGCTTTCTTCGCGTACGCGCTCGCCTGCTTTCATGGTGATAAAATCGCGGCAATCGGTTCTGTGGCGGGAACGATGATGGCGGAGACATATAACGAATGTAATCCGTCGCACCCGACGGCCATGATCAATATCCATGGAACATCCGATGCGGTTGTCCCCTATGGCGGAGCCGAGGGACTGAAATCCATTGACGAAGTGCTTGCCTATTGGACAGGATTCAACAATACCGGTGTTACGCCCGAGATAAATCGAGTGAACGATGGCGCAACAACCTTAGAACGCCATTCCTATACCGATGGAGACAAAAATACCTCCGTCGAGCATTATAAGGTCATCAACGGAGGCCACGTCTGGTTCGACATCAACTACGACGGCGCCAATACAAGCGCGCTGATCTGGAATTTTGTCTCGAGATACGACATCAATGGATTGAGGTGACTCGCCGGGCTTCGGGCAACTCCGGTAACGGGAGTGAAACTTCCCCATGAAAGATGAAAAAAGACGAGAGTCCGAAAGATTACTGGACTCCGTAAAGGAAAAGTACAACGATCCTGAAGAACTGGAAATCCGAATAGAAGACCTGAAAGTTGGTATCAGAGAGGAAGAACAGGCGTTTGTCGGAGAGTACCCTGTAGACAGCCGCCTGTTGGACATCGGCTGTGCGACAGGACGATTATGTTTCGCACTTGCGCGGCTTGGATACAACGTCACCGGGATTGACGTCGCCAGGAATCAGATTGAGCAGGCAAGGCGAATTGCTGAGAAGGAACGCATCAACGTGACATTTCTTCAATATGAAATGCCGACGATGCCCTTTTCCAATGCCTCATTTGCCGCTGGATTCATGGGGAACGTCTACTGTTATGTCCCGCACCGCGCATCGAGAGTCGCTTTTTTGGAAGAGATCTCGCGCGTGTTGGATCCCAATGGCGAAGTTTTGATGTCTCAGACAGTGCTGGATTCCGTACTGAAGAATTACGAGGAGGTTTACGATGACAACCATCATCGATTTGCTGTGAACTATAACACGCTGGAGGAAGGGGATGGATTCGCGCTGAAAGCACCACACTATTTGCACTTTTTCTTCGCCAAAGATCTCGTCGCAGAGCTGGAAGAATCTCCCTTTAAGGTTGTCAATTCAGTCTTGAACAAAGGGAAACTCACGTGCGTTCTAAGAAAGCAAGATGGTTGACCCGAATTATTCATGAAAACCGGTGTGTTTGTTGTATAATCGGTTGATTTTGAATGACATAAGCAGAGCACATAACGAAAACCCTGAAGCGTCCGGTATCGTGTTGGCCGGCGCAACGTTTGGATTTCAGGGTGGACGGAATCATCGCTTTTTCCTGTAAGAGTGAGCAATTGCCCTGCTCGTGGTTTCTTATCCAGCTTAATCCTGCAAATCATGATCGGTTTTGGTATTTATCCTGTCGATCCTGTCCATCCATGTAAGTACCGTTTTATTGGCTAAAGGGGTTGTGGTGTTCACGTTTTCCATCCATGCGGAACGGGGTACAACTGGCGACCTCCCAGACCAGTTCATCAACACACCTGCCTGCCCCGTGTGCGCGATGCTCAATGCTTACGCGCCACATGTCGATCTTCGTAAACTCCCTTTGGAAACCGTTCCGGATTGAGTTCTTCCGGCAGATAGTGCCAGGCCGTGCTATAGCGGGTGCGATTGCTGTGGTTATCGTAGGCGCCGTGCAGGAGATTGGCGGAAAACAGAACCACCGTGCCGGCGGGAATGACCAAATCCACAGCCCGCGATTCATCGACCTCCGTCCAACTGCCATGCCTGGCCGGATTCTTGCGGTGCTCGACGATCCTGCCGATCCGGTGGCTGCCGGGCACCACCCGCAGACACCCGTTCTCCACGTCTGAATCCTCCAGATAAATCCCGCAACTGATAATGCGATCCGTATCGGTGCCGAAATAAAAGTTGTCCTGATGCCAGCCGGTTGACGTACCGCCGTTGGGCAGCTTCGGAAAAAACTTCGTGCCGAACACATCGATGTTATCACCAGTCAACGTAGCGACGCGGTCCAGAATCGCGGGTTCGCGCGCCAGTTCCAGCACGCGGGCATCGACCACGCAAACCCCCTGAACCTTGTGCAACAGACCCTCCCTGGGTTCGCCGCGTTCGTCCAGCTCGAGCGACCAATGCGGCGTCTCCCCGGTCAATTTACGCCCCTCTGCGACCAGCTCGTCGAACACGCGCTTGTAATAGACCAGTCGTTCGCCCTGTATCAGGGCTTCAAAAACGAGATAGCCGTCTTCCCGAAATTGCCGGACCTGTTCGTCAGTCAACATAAAACCTCCTCAAATTAGCCCGGATCCTGCGCGCCTGCCATGATGTTAGACTAGAGGTTGCTCACGCCAATTCGTAGCAGACATTGAATCCGTCATTGGCTATATTTAGACGGAAATCAAGGGTAGGAGCGCTCGAACGCATCCAGCCCCGGAGACCTGCCCTATACGCTGGCATTTCGGACGTTAAGATCAGAAAGGAGTAGACCTGTGTCAAGAATCGAACCCGCATCCCGACTGACCTCCCTGAATAGAGCCAGGATCGGACTTCTGGATCCGGGAAAACGCACGGCGGGAGCCGTTCTCAATGCAGTTGGGGAACGGCTCGCGGCAGAGTACGACGCAAATGTGGTCGGACCCTGGAAAAAGTCATCCCCTTACCGCGTCTGCACGAAGAAGCTCCTGGAGGAGATCGTTCCGAATTGCGATGGGCTTGTCATGGGCGTGGTGGACTGATGCGGCGCCAGTTCGTGCAGTTTGCACGATATGCTGGAGTTCGAGTTGAGAGGCATCCCCACCGCCTATATCACGGCGGCGGGAAGGGTACCAATGATTGAGCGCGATGGCGATGGCTTCCGGCTATCGCATGCCACAGGAAACTATCTCGTCGAGGGATGGGAGGACTCGGGACCGCAGCCCGACAAGGTCCATCGCAGGCTGATTCACTTCGGAGTACACCGCAGGATGAGGTTGAGCGACGTGAAGGAGGGGGACCGGGTCCGCTACCGCGGCAAGGACCTGCGATGGGAGTATCCTCGAATGGATCTGGAAGCCGGAATCGGGCCTCGTGGCGGCGGCGCCTGGTCGAGCACCCTTGACGGCGTCGCAGGATACCGGAATATCGAACTGCGCGCGCACGCTGCACCCATGGAAGGCGATAGAGTCGATGAATGCGTGGAGGAGGCCCTCCCGCAGGTGGTGTCGATTTTGACGGGCGGGAAGGTGTGAGCGCACGCACTGTATCATTCAAGTAGCTTGATTACCCGATCTCGGGCTGGACGATGCAGAAGTCGGCGCCTTGCGGATCCCGGGCGACCACCATTCGTCCGAATCCGGCAATATCGTCCGGTTCAGCCATCAGTCGCCCGCCGTGCTCTTGCAGGTAACCCGCCGATTCGTCAAAATTTCCGACCTGAAAATACACGTACCACTCGGACGCGACCCCTTCTTCGATCATCCGGTCCGGCATCTGCATGATCCCACTCACAACCTTGTCACCCACCAGTACGCTCGAGTACGGCACCGGCTGTGCCTCGTCCGCCGTCACGGTTTCGACACCGACAACCTGTTCGAAAAACCGGACCGAAGCCGCACGATCCGTGCTCAGATGCTCCGACCAGGCAAACGCGCCTGACTCCGACCTCACGCCGCATCCTGCGAACTCGCCCGGCTCCCACAGCGTCACGACGCAATCCGTCGGGTCCGCGATCACCGCCACCCGGCCCGCGCGATCGATGTCTCTCGAGCCTGCCAGCACGGCCCCGCCATTCGCTGCCGCCCGCCCGACGACGGCGTCGACATCATCCACCGATACGTAGAGGTTCCACTTCACTGCCCCGTCTGAACGCATCTGCCCGGGGCCCGATTCATAAATTGCCGCCGCCGCCGACCCCTCCCGCATGGCCATCGAATAAACCCCGATGCCCATCTCCCCCATCTCCTCGTCCACATACTCCCAACCGAATAATCCGGCGTAGAACGCTCTCGCCCCCGCCAGATCCGCTGTCGCCAGATCAATCCAACACGGCGTTCCGTGTTTGTACTTTTCAGCCTTTGGCATCACGTTTCCTTATCGATAGCAGGCGCCTGAACATCGTGTATTGACCCATGTAAAGAGAAAACAAAGCGCCGGACAAGCAATGATTATTCTGCGGAATCTTCCAACCGGCGAAAGCCCGCTTGTAAACCGCTGCCCGACCGGGCGCTACCTCGTGTTTCGACGGATCCTCACGAAGTTTCTTATGCGACGGTGGGCTCTTCTGCCGCCTCGGTGAACGTGACAGGCAGCCATCCACCGGGTGACGTGACGCGCGGAACGGAAGATGAAAGGTCGACTCGTCGTATGGTCCAGGCATGTGAGATAGTCGGCATCGAACGGGTTTATAATGTTATATTGGGAAAGCCAGGTTTCTTGATTCTGAAGGCGACGGAGCATCCAATTGACTCGCCTTTTGGATGCTTGGAGCTTTAATATGCATGGATATTTGTTCCATACCTTCGAGTTGTTAAAGCTGTTCGGGATAAGCCTCATTGCTTTGGTCGGGCTGACGATTACCTTCTGGTATAGCGTTTTTCGATACAGGAAAGAAGGAAAGCGGACCCGATTATTGTGGAGTTTCCTGTGTAGTCTTGGAATTGTAATTCTGGTGACAGTACTGGTGATGGGGTTTGTTGTATTCTGAATGGCTGGCTGTGTAATGCCGGAAATCACCAGTGAGAATGGCACCGCTGACCCACGAAGTCCAAAGGTAAATTGGTCGAGCCGATGTCAAGCGATTGGAGCCGCCAGGAGGTCGAAGTCACTGTTCGGGATTACCTCGACATGCTGGCTTTGGAGCTTCAAGATAAGTCTTACAACAAAGCGGCGCGAAACAGGGCGCTACGCGCCCGGTTGGATGGCCGCACGCACGGCGCAGTTGAGCGCAAACACCAGAATATCAGCGCGGTCCTGATCGAGTTGGGGTTCCCGTATATCAACGGGTACAAACCGCTTTTCAACTTCCAGGGCATGCTGAGGGATGTGGTGCGCGAGCAGCTTCCTCCGCTTGAGAGCCTGGTCGTAGCTGATGTCAATGCACTCCAGGATCGTTTCACTGTTGACGATATTCTCGGTATCGGTGTCGATCCGCCTGTGCCTGCCTCTCTTTCGGTGGGTGAGAGACCCGTTGAATACGTCGTTTCCGCCCAGCCTGGCCCACCAATCAATTATCTTCAGATGGAAGCGCTCAATCGATCCCTCGGGGATGCGGGAGAAGCACTGGTTTTGGAATTCGAGCGCGCACGTCTGCTGCGTGAAGGCAAGGACCGCCTCGCCAGAAACGTCGAGCAGGTCTCCAAAACCGTGGGGGACCACGCCGGGTACGATATTCGTTCGTACGAAGTCAGCGGGCGTGACCGATTCATCGAGGTCAAAACGACCCGTTACGGCAAGCTGACGCCATTCTACATCAGTACTGGCGAGGTCCGTTTTTCCAAGACGAACGCAAACGCGTACCATCTCTACCGGCTGTTCGAGTTTCGCCAGACACCCAGGCTTTTTCAGTTATCGGGAAACGTCGGTCGCCACGTGCATCTGCAGGCAGTAAACTACCGCGCACATATCTGAAAACCGCGATTGTATGGCTGGCGATGGCTTCGGAGTCGATTTTCGCTCACACGCCAGCCTGAATCGACGCCGAGTCAGGCTCCCACCTGAATCAATTGTGCCAACCGAGGATTATCCGGTGATTTCGGGTATGGTTAAGACTTTTCTTGAATTGGGTGACGCGACGTCGAGAAATCTCGAATTCTCCCATCGGAAGAACGTTTACGTCAGCTATGGTGAAGAAACGATCACTGAAACCAACCTGCTCGAGATCAGACGGCGGCATCCGAGACGCATTTTTCTCTCAACGTTCCCTAAGGCGAAAGAGGCCCAAAACGGCGCGGATTTTGATTGGCACATTATCGGCAACAAATGGACCTTGAAAATGCGAGTACAGGCCAAGAGGGCACAACGCGATGGTAGGCTAAACATTAAGCACAGAGTCAGGACGTCTGGCAAGCAGCAGCGCGAATTGCTCTTGTGCAGTGCAGAGTGCGAGAATGTGAAACCGCTCTACTGTATCTATTGCACCGAATGCCAGCGTTCGTTTTGGAACCAGCGGCACCCAGAGAGTGGTCTCAAAGGGTACGAAAACGGGTGCCTGTTAGCGGATGCCAATGACGTGCCAGAGGCAACCAAGGGACTCTGCAAAATTGAACGCAAGTGTATTCCATGGCATTACCTGTTTGAACGAGCAGACTTCGCGCATTCGGAAAGTGGTGGGTTGTATTCTGGTCGCGGCGGGAGAAAGGCCGACGATGGCGGTGCCAATGACATAGCAGGCGTGAGCCCGTGGCAGGCCCCCACCGTGGCAGATCTTAACGGTGAGGGACATGGCAATTTCGACCGAGACGGTGTTCACGAAACCGACGGGGAACGCCTCTATGAGTCTAGCTCTCTACAAGTGGGTCTCGCGAAGACTTTGAAGAGTGGCATACATCGATTACTCGTAATCGATGTAAGGGATCGGGAATAGCTTGTATACGGGGCGCGAAATGGCATATCGACATTCTGAACGACTGAAATGACGGAGCCGGACATATACCGCCTGCTGGTGTGGGTCATATTCGGCCTGGCCGGCGCGACCTTCCTGTATTTGCTCTGGAGGCCGGCGCCGTATGGACGCCACTATTCTGGCTATGGCTGGGGGCCCACCGTCTCCAGCAAGACGGGCTGGATCGCCATGGAATGTCCGGCGGTCTTCTTCTTCCTGTTCGTCCATCTGCAAGGGAGCTCGAAGGGCAGCCTCGTGTCGCTGGTGTTTCTGGCGATGTGGCAGAGCCATTACCTGAACCGGACGCTAATCTATCCCTTCCGGACCCGGACAAAGCGAAGAATGCCGCTTGTTGTTGCTGGATCGGGGTTCGTCTTCAATGTACTGAACGCTTACGTCAACGCCCGTTTCGTCTCCCACCTCGCCGAGTACGGTGTTTCATGGCTGTACAACCCGTGTTTCCTGATCGGCGTGTCGTTTTTTGTCGGCGGCATCATTCTGAACCACCACGGCGACAATATCCTGCTCAGGATGCGGAAACAGGGACGGACAGATTATGTCGTGCCGGATCGCGGCGCCTTCCGGTACGTCTCCTGCCCGAACTACCTCGGTGAGATTCTGGAATGGACGGGCTGGGCGATCGCGACGTGGTCGCTCGGCGGACTCGCGTTCTGCGTCTATACGATCGCCAATCTGGTCCCACGGGCTCGCAGCAATCACCGTTGGTACCTGGAACGCTTCCCGGACTATCCGCCGAATCGCCGTGCCCTCATCCCGTGTGTGTTCTGAGTGGATCGGGAACGTCTGCCCAGGGGCCGAGTCCCTCCGGACTTCGTTTGGCCCGCCCTGAGCTGCTCCCTGAGCATGCGGTGCCCTGAGCTTGTCGAAGGGTCGAAGGGTCGGCGAAGGGCTGTGCAATGGATCCGAACAGGTGCCGAAACACGGGCACTTCGACATTTCGACAAGCTCAATGCAGGCATGCCCAGTGACCACGTCTCAGTGGGCTTAAAGACCGCTTTGATAAGCTTGGCTGCTGCAGTGTCTGATGACCGTACGCTCCCTCCTCCAAGAAGGAACAGTCGAAATGCCGGAAAGTCATCGCCCGTCGGTTCTGGGGAAACGGTACGTTGTCTCATCGTTGCATTATCTGGCAACCATGGGCGGGGTCCGTATCCTCGAGAATGGCGGCAACGCGGCCGATGCCGGGGTCGCCACCGGGATCTGCATCAATGTGCTTCAGCCGGGATCCACCCATTTCGGCGGTGTCGCGCCGATCATCTATTGCCCGGGATCGGGCGCGCCGGTTGAAACCATCACCGGACTCGGGCGCTGGCCACGGGCGGCAAGCATCGACACCTTCCGGAATCACCACGGCGGCGACCTTCCGCCAGGAATCCTTCGGACCGTTACGCCGGCATCGCCCGACGCGTGGTTGACGGCGCTGGCGCGGTATGGCACCATGAACTTCGAGCAGGTCATCCAGCCCGCGCTGGACCTGGCCGAAAACGGTCACCCGGTCGACAGTCAATTCCACGCCTTCGCCAGTGGGTCACTGGGGGATGCGCCGTCGACGGCTGCCGTTTTCAATCCCTGTGGACATATTCCACAAATAGGTGAGATTTTCTTCCAGAAGGATCTGGCAAACACCTTCCGGCGGATGATCGACGCTGAAAGAGGGGCGGGGGGCGATCGGGAAGCGGGAATCAGAGCCGCGCGCGATCTGATCTATAAGGGTGAAATCGCCCGGGAAATCGCCGAATTTTACGTTCAGGAAGGCGGGCTGCTTAGATACGACGATCTTGCGGCGTTTTCGGTTCGGGTCGAACCGTCGACGCACGTCACCTACAAAGGCTACGACGTCTATACCTGCGGACCGTGGTGCCAGGGGCCAACCTTGAATATGGCGCTGAAGATCCTTGAAGGGGTTGACTTACAGAGGATGGGGCACGAATCCGCGGACTATCTCCACTCACTTGTCGAGGGGATGAAACTGGTGTTTGCCGATCGGGAGGCGTACTTCGGCGACCCGGATTTCGTGCAGGTGCCGCTGGCGGGATTGCTCGACGAACGCTTTGCCGCTGGAAGACGGGCTGCCATTGACCCGAAACGCGCCGCAGCCGACATGCCCGCCGCCGGCGATCCGTGGCCATTCCATCCGGAACCGCGTGGGCAAAACGGTCCCTTCCCGACGCTGGATCCGGACCGCCCGCAACCGGAGCGGCTGTCTCATTGGGAAAGCGACACCAGCTATCTCTGCGTGGTGGACGAAAAGGGCAACGCTTTCTCATCGACCCCGTCCGATGTGGTCGGTTGGACCCCGGTCGTGCCGGGCCTGGGTTTTCCGATATCGGGACGGGGCACGCAGACGTGGCTCGATCCGGCGCATCCCTCCTGTCTGCAACCGTGGAAGCGTCCGCGTCTCACCCCGAATCCCGCGATGGTCCTCAAGGATGGAAAACCGTTTATGCCCTTCGGCTGTCCCGGCGGGGATGCGCAGGTGCAGGGGATGTTGCAGGTGTTCCTGAATATCGTCGAGTTCGGAATGGAACCGCAGGAAGCGATCGACGCCCCGCGTGTCATCAGCCACAGTTTTCCGAATTCGTTCTGGCCCCATGGATCATTGCCCGGGGAGGTCACGGTCGAAGCCCGCATCGCACCGCACGTGCGCGACGATTTGCGAAGCCGCGGGCACATCGTCAACGATGAGGACGAATGGAGCTCAGGGGTCAGCCGGGTGTGCGCAATTACCGTCAATCCCGAGACGGGCACACGCGCCGGCGGCGCGGATCCGCGTTCGACCTCGTATGCGATCGGTTGGTGAACGGACGCGTCGAGGGTGGACTGATAATGAAACTGGTATTTTAAACCGGTGTTCCTACAGGAAGGGTCTATGCTGACACAAGTTGATTATGCCGTCATCGCGGTTTACGCGGTGTTGATGGCGTGGATTGGCATTCTGGCGAAGCGGAAATCCGCGAATGTGGAACAGTACTTCGCGGCAGGGCACGGGTTGCCCTGGTGGATGGCGGCCATCTCGCACCACGTGTCGGGATACAGCGCGGTGGCGTTCGTGGGGTTTGCCGGGCGCGCGGCGGTCACGGGATTCAGTATGTGGACCCTGTTCTCGCTCGGGGTTTTCGTGGCGCTGGTGATCGGATGCCTCGTGTGGGCGCCGAGGTGGTCCCGGTTGAAAGTGCTGACACCGGTGGAGTACCTGGAAGCACGCTACGGCAATTCCGTGAGGGGACTGATCGCGGTTTCGGGGATCCTCATCAAATTTATCGACCTCGGCATCAAGCTGTTCGCGATCTCGATCGTGGTCCACGTGGTGACCGGCTGGGCGGTCCTGCCCGTCATCGTCGTGTCGGGTCTGATTACCATCGCCTACGTTTTTATCGGCGGGCTGTGGGCAACCGTGCTTACGGACCTGGTGCAGTTCGTGGTTCAACTGGTGATGAGCCTGGCCGTGCTGTTCATCGCGCTGGATATGGTGGGCGGCTGGAACGCGATGTGGGACAGCCTGCCGCGGGAACGCGCCGGATTCTTCAATGAAGCGGGCGGGATCGGCGTGAGTTTCTGGCTGGTCTACGTGGTTGTGATCATTTTCAGCTACAACGGGGGCACCTGGGGTCTGGCGCAGCGATTTGTGTCTGTGGAAAAACCGAGGGATGCCCAGAGGGCCGCGCTCCTGTCGGCGATTCTCTATCTGTTCTATCCCATCGTCATTTTCGTCCCCGCGTGGGCCGCGCCGCTGCTGATGCCCGAACATTTCGATCCGGTTACGCTGCAGCCGCTGGCCGGTTTCGATCTGGACCAGACGTACATCCTCGTCACGCAGAAGATTCTTTCGGCGCTGGCGCCGGGCCTGATCGGACTGCTCGTCTGCTCCATGTTTGCCGCCACCATGTCCATGATCGACAGCGACATCAACGCGCTCGCCGCCGTGTTCACGAAGGACTTCTACCAGCGCAATTTCAGGCGTGAGATCGACGACAGGACTTTGTTCAGGGCCGGCATGACCATCACGGCGATTTTCGGCATCGCGGTTCTGGTGACAGCGATCGTGATTTCCCAGAGTCAGGGCATGAACAAGGTATTCTCCCTCACGGTGAAGCTGTTCGGCGGCCTCCTGTCGCCCATCGCGATCCCGCTGATGTTCGGAATGATATGGAAACGCCCGACTGCGCGTGGGGCGATCCTGTCGTTTATCGGCGGCGTGACAACCTATTTCATCATGATTCAGTTCACGGACAGATTCGAGATCTACACGGGGGTCGAAATCCTGGTCGCGCTGGTCATCTACTTCGGCGAGGGATACATCAGCAAACGCAGCGAGGAGAAGGAGGCGGAGGTCAAGGCGTTGTTCGACAGAATCGAAAAATGATATATCTTCAGTCGTACAAAAGAGCTTTCAGCTTGGATTGGTGAGCTTGAATCGGGTAGACGTTAGACGGGAGACGGGAGATTCCGTGAGTGCCCTTTGGTTTTTTTTGGTCGTTACGACAACGGTAAATTAGCAGGCACGGTTTGTGTGGAAACACTGCTGTAAATGTCTTCATCTACCGTCTACCCTCTTGCGTCTCACCGCTTCTATTGCCCCGTGCGGTTTCATTTCTCGCCGGAGGCACAAAGGAAAAACCAATCGGGCAAATACGTCCTCTACCGTCTACCCTCTACCCTCTACCCGCTTTTACGCGACCTCTCCCCCCGGCCCCCTCTCCCACGGGGAGAGGGGGAGCAGAGGGCAGCCGTCAGCGTACAGCTGTCAGCTTGAAGCAAGATCGAATTCAAAATACACATCTCCACAAATTCCCAGCCTCCGGTAACACAGAAAGGCCTCACACGAAGGCACAAAGAAGCCAGGAAACAACCGAAAGGCGGGCAACCACAAGGGTTGCCCCTACAGTCGAACGAAGGCGCTAAAGGTCTGGGGGTGGGGGGTTTTTCCGCCGACGGGCGCCCTATCGGGATGCTCTGAACAAACCGGAAACAGCGTATCGCTTCCTCTCCCGTCTACCCTCTCCCGTCTCACCGCTTTCAGGTTTTTCCACTACTGTCTTAAGTCTCACCGCCTCTGGAATATTATTTATGGGAGAACCTTCATGCTGATCGTCGATGCCCACCTGGATATCGCCCACAACGCGCTCAAATGGGACCGGGACCTGCTCCAGCCCATCGCCGAAATACGCGAGGCCGAGGCGGGGATGACGCAGAAGGGCCGCGGCATGAACGTGGTGAATTTCGCCGAACTGCGGCGCGGCGGAATCGGACTCTTCTTCGTAACGGTGCACTGCCGGCTTGCTTCGATGGGTAATCGCTTTTCCGGGGTGCGCACCCAGGACATCGCCTACGCCGGGTGCATGGGCGAGTTGGCCTACTACCGCCTGATGGAGGCCAGGGGCGTCTTGCGCCAGATTCGCGATCGCGCTGAACTCGACGCCCATCTGGCCGAGTGGAATGAGGATCCGCGGACGACCCCGCTGGGGTTTGTCCTCAGCATGGAAGGGGCGGACGGCATTGTGGCGCCGGAACAGGTACCGGACTGGTGGGATGAAGGCCTGCGGATCGTAAGTCTGTGTCACTACGGGGTGAGCGCCTACTCACACGGGACCCAGGCTCCGGGCGGCCTCACGGCCAGAGGCCGCCCCATGCTCGAAGCCCTGGAGGCGGCCGGGATTATCTTCGACGTGAGCCACCTGGCCGAGCAGGCATTCTGGGAAGCCCTGGAGGTCTTCAACGGTCACGTGCTGGCCACGCACAACTGCTGCCGGGCCCTGTGCGACCACGACCGCCAACTCGACGATCGACAGATTAAGGCGCTGGCCCAGCGCGGCGGCGTCATTGGCACAGCCATGGACGTCTGGATGATCTCTTCCTTGTGGGACCCGGCAGCCATGGACAACACGGGCATCACGCTGGAAACCGTGGTGGACCACATCGACCACGTCTGCCAGCTGACCGGGAGCTCCCGCCACGCCGCCATCGGCACCGACCTGGACGGGGGCTACGGCAAGGAGCAGTGCCCCGTTGATCTCGACACCATCGCCGACCTGCGGAAGATTCCCGCCATCCTGGAAAAACGCGGGTACTCGCAGACCGACATTGCCGGCATCATGCACGGAAACTGGGTCCGCCTGCTGCGCGCGGCGTGGAAATGACCGGGGAGTATTCAACACTATGTCGATAGAGAGCAACTGCTGTTTTGCGCTCGATGCCGCCGCGCTCGAAGTACGAGGTCAGTTCGATGGACTCCAATACTGCGAGCAGAGAAAGGCGATCGTTCTCGATGATATGCTCCTGGTCGAAGACGATGCGCCGGCCATCGGCCAGCCCGAAGGCGCCGGGGACCGGTCGTGGTTTGAGAAATTGCATAAAGGAGTGATGGCGCGAAAAGATCTGGTCCTGGATGATCCTCGCGCCACAGCGGCCTGGCTGATCTTCAACGGACGGGAAATGGACGACAATGACCATGCGCTCCACATCTCCATCAACGGTCACCACTTGATCCGACCTCCGAGCAAGATCGCCCACCCGACTGCCCGCCACTACTACACCACCGACTGGGGAGGCTCGCACTTCGACAACTGGTTCGTGGTGGCCCTGCCGGTGGGCGCCCTGAGGCAGGGTACCAATGAGTTCGTCCTGTGGGCTGAATCGGAGGAGACCAGCTGGGAAATCATGGTGGCCGCCGATGGAGAATTCAAGCGAGGATCTGAAACGCGGCTCTGTCACCCTGACCGCAGCGCCAAGAGCCGGGACGGAGGCCGTACCTGGGATTTCGAACGCCTGGGCTGGAAAGATGAAATCGACGGGGAGTACGCCGTCCGCCTCAGTCTGGACCGCAGCGTACCGAAGGGCGCCTTTGTCTCACCGGTGATCGACCTGGCGACGGGAGGGGATACAGGAGGAATCGCGAAATTGCTCGATATCGAAGCGTTCAGGGTGGGATGGGAGGTCGAAGTGCCCGAGGGGAGCCAGGTGGAAATAGAGGCGCGACTGTGCGACAATCCGGCGCCTGCAGCGGCCGCGTGGTCCTCGTTCGAGCCTGTAACGGATTCCTCGAAGACATGGGAGGCTCCTGCCGGACGCTACCTGCAGTTCAGGATTGTCATGAATACCCGCAACCCGCTGGTGACGCCGGTTTTCAAGGGTATTTCCGTGGAGGCGAAGTGTCGCGAGCACAGGCGCCGATCCAATAGACGTTACCGCCTTCAACAGTTCCGCAACGGGCACGTCATTCGCCCGTCCCTGCCCTACGTCCACGAAGATTTCGCCCGCCTGAACGAACTGCGCCGCCGCTTTGAACTGGATGCGGTGGTCTCAGGCGCGGCGACTGAATTCGAGGCCCAGCTGCAACTCATGCAGTGGGCCTATAAAGTGCCGATCGACCGCCTCGACGCCTATCGGTGGAATTACTACGACCTGCCTCGACTTGACAGGGACGCAAGTGGAAACACCAGCAGGCCTGGCGACGACCGGAAACGCCGGCGCGACGGCCACTGCCTCTACTGCAATCTGACCTTGATCGCCGCCTGTCTGGCCATGGGCTTTCCAGCCCGCTGGGTCAATATCTCCACCAAACACACGTACGGACACGAAGTGGCCGAAGTGTGGTCAAACGAGTTCGACAAGTGGATCTTCCTGGATGCGACGCGCGATTACTACATTTATGACCCCGACACGGGCATTCCGCTGAATCTGGTGGAAATCAGCGAGCGTCTGGCCGAGGTCATGCCGGGACCGGCGACATGGGAATATCCCATCCAGTGGCACCTGCCGGACCTCGAAATGCTCCGTGCCGCGCGCGTGGCGTATCGCCAGGGCGACAACGCGTTTCCGATTGACGACCTGAGCGGAGGTCCGGAGCACCTGATGCTCAAAGGACACTTGCAGATGGTGCGGCGAAACGACTTTGCCAGCCGGCCATGGCCGCTGCCGTGGCGACTCTCCAGCAACTGGGGAAGCGATCTCTTCTATTGCTTCTACAGCGATGTGTTCCCCCGCAAGCGCGAATACCAACAACACACCAGGCGCTGGCAGGATTTCAATCCCCCGCTCAACCGGACGGAACTCTACTTGAGCGAAACCGCCGAGCCGGGTGTCTTGCGGGTGGACGTGGATACCGTGACGCCTTGCTTTGACGCATTCCTGGTGCAGATCGACAAAGCCGAATGGCGCGAACAGACAGAATCCTCGCTGGAATGGAGACTGCACGAGGGCCTGAACCAACTGCGGCTCAAGGCGCGCAACGGCGCGGGGATTTGCGGCCCGGCCAGCCACGCAACGGTCGTGATGAATACCTGACTTACGCCAGGCGAGGGTCTTGGCGCTTCAGTTGTCCTCCACCGACCCGTCCTCGTACCTGAGTTCCTCCCGGAGTATCGGTTCGTAGGGGTGCGCGCGGGCGACCTCCTCGTTCAGTTCGAGTCCGAGACCGGGAGTGTCCGGCAACGTCACGAAGCCGTCCTCGACCCGGTACCGGTGCCCGTAGAACAGGTCGTCCCTCCAGTCGGTCTTCTCTCTGGTTGAGTCGTCCGCGTAATTGGCCATTTCCTGGATTACGCTGTTGGGGCAGTTCAGGCCCATATGTATTTCGGCGGTGACCCCCACCCGGCTGTAGGTGATGTGGGGTGAGACCTGGATGTACTGCGCCTCCGCCATGGCCGCGATCTTCTTGAACTCCGAGATGCCGCCGCAGTGGACGATGTCCGGATTGAGGTAGCTAACCAGGCGTTTCGCGATGATGTCCTGGAAGCCCCACTTGGTGAAGTTTCGCTCGCCCATGCACAGGGGCACCGTGGTGCGGTCGCTCAGCCACTCGAGCGCGTCGTTCGATCCTTCCACCTGGATCGGTTCCTCCACCCAGAAGGGGCGGTAGGGCTCCACGGCCTTGCAGTATTCCAGGGCCATTGTGGGCGTCAGGCGACCGTGGGCGTCGATGAGGATGTCGAAGTCATCGCCCCCTTCGATCCGCATCTCCTCGATCTGGCGGACCGCCCGGTTCAGGTCCCAGGGCATGGGCACCGTGAGCGGGTCGCCGGCTCTGGTTACCGGCGGCCCCGTCTTGACGGCGTTGCAACCCATGGCCCGGGCGCGCTGCACACCCGCCTTCCCCCCGCCGCCGGCGTAGATGCGCACCTTGTCCCGCGCGGCGCCTCCCAACAGCTTGTAGATCGGCAACCCCGCGATCTTACCCAGGATATCCCACAGGGCGATATCGATAGCGCTGAGCGCGGTTGTGAAGAGCACGCCCACGTGCCAGCGGTTCCAGCGGAAAAGCCCCTGCCAGAGACGCTCGATGTCCGTTGGGTTCTTGCCAATGAGGTGACCCTCCATGTCTTTGATGCACTGGGCGATGGTGCCCGCCTTGTTGTCGCTGATCGAGCCCTCGCCCAGTCCCGTGATCCCCTCGTTCGTCCTGATCTTTACGAAACAGCAGTTGCCCTGTACCAGGAAGGTGTCCACGCCCGTGATCCTGATACCCGGGTACGTCGCGTTGGCGTCATCGGCCATCATCGTTGTCTCCTGTAAAGTTCTTCGCGAATGCCACCATTCCCGAATCCCGACCGGGAGACCTCACCCTCCAAACCCCCTACCCCGGGGGAGACGTAAGACGGGAGACGTGAGAGGATATCAGTGCCAGAGGAGCGGGAAGACGTAAGACGGAAGAGGGGAGAAGAAATGAGTGCCCTATGGTCTTTTTGTTGGTTACGACAACGGTAAATTAGCAGGCACGGTTTATGTGGAAACACTGCTGGAACTGTCTTCATCTACCGTCTACCCTCTTACGTCTCACCGCTATTATTGCCCCATGCGGTTTCATTTCCTGCCGCAGGCACAAAGGAAGAACCAATCGGGCAAAGACGTCTTCTCCCGTCTCACGTCTACCGTCTCACCGCCTTTGACCCTCACACCGGATAATTGACCTTCAGATCCTTGAAGTCATCGTTGAGTTCGAACGCCTTCCCTTCCGCGCGGGCGCGCTTCTTGTCGATGTTGTTGGCTTCCTTCACAAAGGCGTTGCTGACCACGTCCTGAGCCTTGTAGTGATTCTCGATCTGCCCGAGTTTGTGGACCGTGTCGATGTAGGCCTGCCAGGATTCCATGTCGCTGTATCCGTACCCCTTCCCGATGCGGTCTCCGTCAAAGTAGATCGTGCCCAATTCGAGCATCGAGTCCAGCGCAAGCTGGGGCGCCATCTGTTCCCGCAGCGCCGGAAAGCGGCCGTAGGTGATCTGCCCGGCCGCGCGGGGATTGGCTCGCGTGAACTCGTACGCCAGGCAGTTGGCCTTGAAGAAGCGCGTCCAGATATCCACGCGGGTCTCGTCCTTCAGATCGTCGCGGTGGATGGCATAGCCGTTGGAAGGATGATTGGAGAACTCCATCCCCACAAGGAATTTGAGCTTCATTCCCAGGGCCTTCCACTGGGCCGCCAGGCCTCGCCATGCAAGCCCCGCGTCGGCCCGCCCCAGGGCGACCATCTGGCCCCATTGCGGGCCGCCAGGCAGATAGGTCACAGACTTGGGATCGAGCCCCGCTTCCACCAGGATCGGATCGATGATCACGCGCCAGCCTTCTGAAGCGACTGCGATCTTCTTTCCCGCCAGGTCCTGGACCTTCGTGATGGGACTGTCTTCGGGCAGGGCGAAGTCGAAGACCTGTTTCATCACCATCTCCCAGACGAGGACAACCGGGATCCCCGCGTCGATGCTGGACAGCAGCACGCCGGGAGACGGGAAACCCATGTCCGCCTGTTTCTGGCCCACCAGTTTGGTTACCGCCAGCGCTTCCGTGGGGCCGGGCTGCAGCACCACGTCCAGGTTCAGCTCCTTGAAATAGCCCATTTCGTGGGCGACCCACAGGTTGAAGTCATCCATGACCTCCAGGTTTCCTCGAGGGGAAACCCACACGATTCTGTCGGCTTCCCCTGCATTCAGCGGGTTCGCGGGGATACAGAGCATAACGCCCATGGCCGATGAATATCCCAGGAATTCGCGGCGGGTAAGGGTGTCTTTTTTCATTTCATTTCCTCCTGGTTGAATCTTAGCGGTTTGAGAACGGGCCATGACCTCTCCTCCCGGCCCCCTCGGATGAAGCTATCAGCTATCAGCCGTCAGCCAAGAGCGAAAACCAAAATCAAAACCCCCTCTCTCCCCAAGCCCCCTTCACCGGGAGAGACGTGAGACGGGAGAGATTTCCTGCCTTGCGAGGTTCCTTCTCATGCCGTAGGCAAGGAGGAGGAAATTATCGGCACGGGCTTCTTCTCCCGTCTCACCTCTTCCGTCTCCCGGCCCTTTGCTAATTCTCCCAATTCGCCCATTTCTTGCCGATCAGGTAAAAGGCGACGTACAGGCCGATTCCGATCGCCGCGATGAGGATGATCACGGCGAAGAAGCTGGACATGCGTGCGAGCGAGGAGTAATAGACCAGGCGGTTGCCAAGGCCGGACCCGCCGCCCACCATCTCCGCGCCGATCGCGGTCAGCAGGCCGAAGATGCCGCCAACCATCAGGCCGACAATGATCATCGGCAGCGCGAGCGGAAAGCGGACCTTTCGGAAGATCTGGAGGGTCGTGGCGCCGTATGACCGCGCCAGGGCGATTTTCGCCAGGTCGGTCCGACGGAAGCCCGTGGCGGCGTTGATCATGACCATTGGGCCGACGGCGAGCGCCACCGCGATGACCCGGGGCGTCTGGCCGAACCCGAACTTGAGGATCAGCAGCGGCACGAGGGCGAGCATGGGCGTGGTAACCAGAATCAGGATATACGGCGTGACGATTTTTTCCACGAATGGAAACTGGGTGATCAGTGCGGCCAGGAGAATGCCCGCGACAGCTCCGATGGCGTACCCCAGGCCCAGTTCCTGAAGGGTAACCAGCAGGTGGGGCCACAGGAGCGGAAAGGACTTGTAAAGCGCGGATGCAATCTCGCTCGGCAGCGGGAATACATAGGACGGGATGTCCCACGCGCGGACCACGAGCTCTGAGGCCGCCACGACCGCCAGCGCCACGCCTGCGATCACGGCGACCTGTACGCCTGCGAAACGCATCGAAGTCAGCGCGGACCAGTTGATGGGTTGTTTTTCGCTTCTATCGGACATGGGTTGAACCGTTAAAGAAAGCAATCAGCGATCAACTCACACAAAGACACGAAGACGCAAAGGGAAACCGGAAACGACCGAAAGACGGGCAACCACAAGGGTTGCCCCTACAGATCCAATCAGAGCGCTTCGAGGGCAAGATGCCCTCGATCCGGGGAAGAGGGTAGACGGGAGACGGGAGATGATGTCAGTGCCAGAAAGCGGGTAGACGGGAGACGTAAGACGGGAGATGAAACGAGTGCCCTATGGTTTTTCCAGTCGTTATGATAACGGTAAATTAGCAGGCACGGTTTATGCGGAAACATTGCTGCAATTGTCTTCATCTACCGTCTACCGTCTTGCGTCTCACTGGTTTTATCGCCCGGAGAGGTTTCATTTCTCGCCGGAGGCATTAAGGAAGAACCAATCGGGCAAGGATGTCTTCTACCGTCTAACGTCTTACGTCTCACCGACTTTTCGCGACCTCTACGCCTCGCCACCGGTCGCCGGTTGTCGTCAGGCTGGCGCGGCGTCGTTCTGTACGTCGTGAAAGATGGTCTGTTTGATTTCAGCGACGATTTCGAAGAAATGGGGTTCGGCGGTAACGGACAACGGGCGCGGGCGGGGCAGGTCGATGTCGTAGATTTTCGAGTTCCGTCCCGGGCGCGGGGTCATCACGTAGACCCGGTCCGAGAGGTAGACGGCTTCCGGAATCTGATGGGTGACGAAGACGATGGTTTTGCCGGACTGCTCCCAGATGTTGAGGAGCATCAGATTCATCTCGTCCCGGGTAAATGCGTCCAGGGCGCCGAAGGGCTCGTCCATCAACAGGACCCTGGGGTCGTAGGCCAGCGCCCGGACGATGGAAGCCCGCTGCTGCATGCCACCCGAGAGTTCTCCCGGATAGTGGTGCTCGAAACCCTTCAGGGCCGTGACCTCGATCAGGTCGTCGATGCGGTCCTGATATCGTCCCGGATCTTCCCTCATGATCTCAAAGGGAAACCGGATATTCTGCAGCAGGTTCCGCCACGGGAGCAGGTTGGAGGTCTGGAAGACCATGCCGATTTCCCGCCGCGGTTCCAGAACCTCGCGTCCGTTAACGGTTATCTTCCCTTCGGAGAGCGGCCAGAGCGCCGCCATGGCCCACAACAGGGTGCTCTTTCCGCAGCCGCTCGGACCGACAATGGAGACGAACTGCCCCTCCTCCACGGCCATGTCGAAACCGTCCAGGGCCTGGACCTCGCCGCGGTCTCCGGAAAAGGTCTTGCACGCGTTTTCAACGGTAATTACGGGTGCGTTTTGCATCCACGGTACAAAAGAGAACACCGCGACGGCGCGAAACCCGGACGGGACGTTCGACCGTCACGGAACGCGCACATCGCAGCGGGGTTGAGACAACAAGCGGGCGAACGGGAGTATATTCGATTTCGGGAGATGGAACAAGGTATTTCTGGCGCGGGGGAAAGGCAATTAAAGGCGGTGAGACGGGAGATTCAAACGGCTTCCGTTACCGCCCCTCGCATCTTCAGGATGTACTTCGCCCGATCCAGCGGCGATATCCCCTTGTATGGCCGCACGACGCCCTCGCCCGGCGGGCACCGTTCATATCCGTCGTACTTGAAGGAGAATTTCGCCGTTCCGCCAGTCAACGAGTTCAGCCGGATGGGATAGTCCATTGAAGTCGCCAGGGGTACTCGTCCCGTAACCGATAGCGCACCTCCGTCTGCCTGTACGGGATCGAAGGCGCCGCGCGCGTTGATGATATCGGACGTGATTCTTCCAACGTAGGCCTCGGCCACCGAGATTTCGAACGCCAGTATCGGTTCGAGCAGAGTCGACCCGGTCGCGGTCAGCCCTTTCAACACCGCGATATTGGTTGCCAGTTTGAAATTGCCCGCGCGGCTGTGCAGAACGTGATCGCTTCCCTCCACCAGGGTAATCTTCAGATCCGTGACTTCCCATCCCTTGATGCCCTGCCTGAGCGCGCCATCGATCGATCTTTCGATCTCCTTCTGATATCGTGCCTTGATGTCGTTGACGCCGACCTGTGACGAATAAACGACACCGCTTCCCGGCTCGCCCGGTTCGATCCGAACCTTCACGATGGCCCAACACGGTTTCGGCATCGTGTAGCGCTCGATACCGTATCCGACGGAAGCAGGTGTCTCCTTGTAAATGACCATCGGGTCATTGAACCGCGCCTGGATGCCGAATCGCGCATCGAGCATCTCCTTCAGGATCTCCGCCTGAACCGGGCCCATGATCCTCACGTGCAGTTCGCGTTCATCCTCGAACCACGTGTAGTTGAGGCGCGGGTCTTCGCTCGACAACTGTTGCAGCGCCGCGGCCAGCCGGGAATGATCCGCCTCGTCTACCGGGATTGCCTGAACCGACAGCAGGGGCTCTCCAAGTTCGCAGGACCCGGGGACCTGGCCCGGGTCGCCCAGGACGTCGCCGATCTTCGCCTCAGGCATCCCGCACAAGAAACCGATGTCGCCGGCGGAGAGGGCATTCGTGTCCTCGTATCGATTGAGATAGGACTTCTTGATCTGCGTAATCTTCTCGTCGCGATCCGCCGTAACGTTCCGGATGATATCCCTGTTTTGGAGTCGTCCTGCATAGAGACGAACGCCGGCGATGCGCCCAAGTTTCGGATCGTGGTCGAGCTTGAACACCACACCGGAAGGCGGACGTGAGTCGTCGGCATCCGAATCGGGGAACCAGGCCACGATCTTCCCCAGCAGTTCCTCCGTTCCGATCATGTTCTTTGCCACGCCGCAGAGCATGGGAAACAGTTCTCTCTTTGCCGTGCAAGCCGCAATCACCTTCTCGATCTCTGCTCGTGAAATCGGCTCTTCGTTCAGGAATCGCTCCAGGAGCATATCGTCCTTCGCGGCGACGCTCTCTGTCATGGCGGTTTGACCGTCCGGGTCCAGACTAACGATACCAGCGTCCGATTCGCCTTCCTTCTCCGGCTGATTGACCGGAATCACGTCGCGTGAAAATCGAAGCTTCAGATCATCGAGGACCTTCGCCGTATCCGCGCCGATCCGATCCAGTTTGTTCACGAAAAGGATGACAGGTATGTTCAGCGCTTCCAGCGCGGCCCATATCGTCTCGGTCTGGGCCTGGATGCCTTCGACCGCGGAAAGAACGAGCACGGCGCAATCCAGCACCCGAAGCGACCGTTCGACTTCGGCGGAAAAGTCGACGTGCCCCGGCGTGTCGATCAGGTTGATCCGCACGCCCTCCCACTCGAATGACATCGCCGATGCCCGGACCGAGATCCCTCGCCGCCTCTCCACGTCGAGCGTATCGGAGAGGCTGGTCCCTTTGTCGACATTTCCGGGCACGCGGATGGCGCCGCTGAGGTACAGCAGATTCTCGGTCACCGTAGTCTTGCCGGCATCGACGTGTGCGAGGATACCGAGATTGCGAATTCTTGGGGGATCTTCACGAGGCATAAGATTGTCGTTCAATCAGCGAGTGGCGGGAGGGCTCACAAACGACGTGCGCGGGGATATACACCTCATGATAAACAAAAGCCGTCACGCCAGCGAGAACGTCATACAGCGGGGCGCGGACCTCTCCTCCCAACCCCTCAGAAGCGGTAAGACGGGAGACGGGAGACGGTAGATGATCACACCGCGGCCACGGGATGACGATGTGGTCTGGCGATATCAACTAGGTGATGCGCAGACCTCTCCCCCCGGCCCCTCAGAAGCGGTAAGACGTGAGAGGGGAGACGGTAGATGATCACACCGCGGCCACGGGATGACGATATGGACTGGCGATATCAATTATAGGATGCGCAGACCTCTCCCCCCAACCCCCTCTCCCACGGGGAGAGGGGGAGGAAAGCCAGGAGATCGTCGACCGGTCACCGGCTTGCCATTAATCGAGGAATACCCTTCGTTGCGTCAGATAACGAAATGTCCGTAAATGTCTGCTCATGTTTGGCGTGATGGACGTATTTCAAGCGTCTTTGGGACCGAACCGGACAATACAAGTAGTTATTACCTTTTTAATGACAATATAAATAAAGATATTTCTATTAATATCTGTTGTTTGATTGTATCAAATGGATTACATTTTCGTATCGCACATGACCAGCCGCAACTGAATTCCCGACTGCAAGGAGACAAAAATGAAAATCGACGCTGACCGCCTTCGCACACTCCGCCAGCGAAAGAAACTGTCGCGCCCCGATCTTCATCGGGATTCCGGAATCACGGTCCGGACGATCCAACGACTGGAAAACGAGCCGGATCGGTGCAAGAGGACCCGGGAGTACACTGTGAGCAAACTGGCCGAAGCGCTAGACGTCGAACCAGGCGTGCTCACCGGCGAGTTGGATCTGCCGGACGCCGACGAGGCCCCGTTCGCCGAACCGGACCCCGTCCGCATCGGGGCTCAGATCGCGCCAAAGGTTCGGCTCGCATACGATCTCATCAAACGCCGGTATGGCGTCAACGCCACTGACCTGATCAATATGGGCCCGCTGTTCTTCACGCTCCTGGCCGAGGGAAGCCTCGCATGGCGGCGAGAGAAATCCAGACAAGCTGTGGATGCGATTGATCCTGTGGAGAAAATTGAAGGATTCTGGCGCGGAGGTTTAGCCACTGGACTTTACGATTTCGTTTACGAGGGGATTGAGCTCGAAAAAGAATCCATCCAGAAGGCCGATTTGTTCGGCGAACATCTACTCGATGATCCCGACAGCAGCCTTGTAGATCGTAGCTTCTTCGATCCCGAGGAAGAAAACCCGTTAGCAGACTATTTGCGCAAACTGGCTGACGACCTCGCCGTTCCAGACATCGTCAAGGTGGATGTCGGCGAACTGGATGTCGAATTGAACTTCAGGTTCCCCAAGTACGAGGTCTGGCCAGAGGAACTTGCCAATATCGCCAACGGGTCTCTGAAATGCAGATTAGCCCTTGAATTTGGTCTCTTGCGAATTTCCGAAATCCCCGATGATCTGATGGGCAGCAACACGAAAAAGGAACGTCAACAGTGGATTGAAGACAGATTACCCGAGAAACTCAAAGATTCGAAGAACGGAATTTTCGCGTCTATCTTCGAACAAATGGAACAGTGGGAAGCATCTCAATCGACCAGTTCTGAAACCGAATCGTAAGGAGACGACCAATGAGTGATTTGATCTACACCCGCCACGCCGAGACGCGCACGCAGCAACGGGGCATTCGCGGAAGAGACATACGTATGATTGAGGAATTCGGTACACCAGTCGACAGGGATACGTGGCTGATGCGAAGGCGGGACGTCGCGCGCGAGATTGCGAACCGCAAACGGGAGATTCAGCTGCTGGAACGGCTCAAGAATCGCAAGGTCGTCATCATAGACGAGCACGTTATCACTGCCTATCGCTCACGTACCGCGGACCAGAAACGCGCGCTGCGACGAGGAAGGCAGAAGGGGTACAGGTAACCTCAGTTGATGAAAGACACCGGTCGACCGTAGCGCCCTCACCGCCGCCGGCCATCGAGCCCAAAAGCGCACGCGGCCGCATGAGGGCAAACATCTGCAAATGTCATCGATCGCCCTGATCGGGCCAACCATGATCGCCCCAATCAGGCCAATCGGAAGTCGCAATTACGGGGTTCCGGACGGAGCATGTAATTGGCGTAAGTGAGCGTCCTTTGCTGGTGTCCGTAAGGGCTCCCAAAGACCATGTAAATTTACTAATTTCGCATTGACACTGGCGACAATACTGATACCTTTACCCTTAAGTCAATAGCAACGTTCAGGGTTATTGTGTTATTTGCAACAGCAACCCCAGTATTTCTCGTGGGGTCATAGACGTTATGTTGGGCTTATACGCAGAAGCAAAAAGACGATTGCAAGGAACAAAAGAGATATCCCGAAGGCTCGAAGACCTCGAAAACTGGGTTGAAGCAGAGGAAGGGGCAGGGACACAATCAGCGTCGCTCGACGAAATAATGCGGGAATTCTTATATCCTCCTGAACGCGTCCCCCGCAAGATCGACGAACACACGTCCTACCGGGCTATTTTCGCCAGGTTGATTTGGCTGTTCGTTGTCTCAAATCACTCGGCGCATCTTCCACATAAAGACCTGTTCTTGTCTAAGAATGGACGACTTCCAGTTTTCAAAGTTGGGAATCCGGTCGTAAAATTCATGCAGAGACTGGCGCTCGATTTTTCAAAAGCAGAAATGTTGAGCCAACCGCCCTAATTCTCGGCGGACGTCCGGTCCTGAGGGGGAACCACGTCTCTACTCTAAATGTCGTAAGCCGCGTGACGTCTACTACAGCGTCAGCTCATAGGTAGAAACGCGGTCAACCGTCAGTACAGAACCTGTTAACGAATTGGCCTGGCGATTTCAATGCGAGCAGACCAGGTTAGTTTAGGTGCGACCTGCCGGTCGCCTCTACAAATGTGAGGATATCGCCGGGGGGCATGACCTGCCTTCCAAGCGGAACCTGGCGCAGGCAGGTATCCTGGCACAGCAGCATCTGTATTTCGACCTTTTCGCTTGACAGGATGTACCTCTTTGACGTACTTTTTTGCGCAGATCGGAGGTGCGCCGTGAATGGGAAAATCTTCAACGAAGACAATATGCGGTTGGTACTTTTGCTATTGGCCATATGGGGTCTGTTGTGGAACTTTTCCTCCGGAATCAATCAAAGAATAGACAGATTGGAAGATAAGATGGAAACGAAATTTGATACCGTTGACAGGAAATTGGAGAGAATAGATGCCCGCCTGGACTCCTTCGGGGAACGCATCGCCGCAAACGAAGCAAAACTCAATAAGAAATAGTCCATTACATCAATAACGTTGTCAACGGCCTGCCAGTAAAACACATTGGCAGGCTTTGTTATTGCCCCTTCGTTTCCCCGTTATCCTTGCCTCTATCCATCCATTTTCTTAAAATTACAAGCCCGCGCGTGTCGGGCAGGATGTAAGACGACACATCGTTTCGGACCTTTTTCTTGCCCATTCCGGTAACAGGAGATTCTGATGCAGACCGATTTCGCGTTCGAGATGGGAACGTCCAATCTGCGATTCGGGCCCGGCGCTACCCGGGAAGTGGGTATGGACCTGTCCGAAATGGGCGCCAGGCGGGTGATGCTGCTCACCGATCCCAATCTGGTGGACCTGCCTCCGGTACGGACGGCGGTCGACGCTCTGAAGCGCGAGGGCGTTGATTACGCGCTTTACGATCGGGTCCGCGTCGAGCCGACAGACGTGTCGTTTCAGGAGGCGATCGACTTTGCATTGGACGGAAACTTCGATGCCTTTGTCGCGGTGGGCGGAGGCTCCTCGATCGATACGGCAAAAGCCGCGAATCTCTATTCCACCTATCCCGATGACTTCTACGCCTACGTAAACGCGCCCATCGGGAACGGCAAGCCGGTACCCGGGGCGCTCAAGCCGCTGATCGCGATTCCCACCACCGCCGGAACGGGCAGCGAGACCACGGGTGTTACCATCTTCGATATCTCCGAAAAACACGTGAAAACAGGGATCGCGCACCGTCGCCTGAAACCGGCGCTGGGCATTGTGGATCCCGAGAACACACGAACCATGCCGCCGGTTGTGGCCGCGTCGACGGGCCTGGACGTGCTGTGTCACGCCCTTGAGTCATATACCGCGATTCCGTACGATCAGCGGCCGCTGCCCGATCGGCCGATTCTGCGGCCCGCGTACCAGGGCACAAATCCCATCAGCGACATGTGGGCGGTCAGGGCCATCGAACTGGTCGCGGAGAACATCGTGCGCGCCGTGGCGGATCCGGAGGACGACGAGGCGCGGTCGAACATGATCCTTGCGTCGAGTATGGCGGGGATGGGGTTTGGCAACGCGGGCGTTCACCTGCCTCACGGAATGTCCTATCCCGTGTCCGGGATGGTAAGGGATTACAAGCCCGAAGGCATGGTGAGCGATCATTCCATCGTACCGCACGGGATGTCGGTCTTTCTGAATGCTCCGGCGTCCTTTCGGTTTACCGGTCCTGCCTGCCCCGGCCGGCATCTGAAAGCCGCGGAATTGCTCGGGGGAGACGTGTCCTCGGTCACGAATCCCGAGACCGAGGCAGGCGAGCTGCTGGCGGACCGTATCGTCGCGCTGATGAAGCGGCTCGAAATGCCGAATGGCCTGTCGGCGATCGGATTTACGGAAGCGGACGTGCCGGCGCTGGTGGAGGGCACGCTGCCCCAGCACCGGGTGACCAAGCTGTCGCCGAGGCCCGCCGGCAAAGAGGACCTGGCGGCGCTCTTCACGGACGCGCTGACGGCCTGGTAGCAGTGAGAATTGCATCAGGAGGATGAAATTCGCATGGCGTCGACAGAACCGCAACTGTCACAGGTCAGCTTCCCCAAAGAACGCGGCGCTGCCGGTACTGATCATCTGCCCCCGTTCCCGGAAGGATGGTACCTGGTAACGACCCGGCAGTCCCTTCTTCGAGAGAAACTGATCGAGAAGACGTGGATGGGCGAGGAAATCGTCGCCTGGTGCGACGAAGAAGGACGTATCTGCGTGGCCGACTCCATCTGCCCGCACCTGGGCTCGTCCCTCGGGCCGGAGGTCGGCGGCAAGGTATGCGACGGGCGTCTCGTCTGTCCGTTTCACGGCTTTACATTCGATGCGACGGGTCAATGCGTCGCGACGCCGTACGCACCTGCTGCAAAGGCCGCCAGGCTGCAGGTCTACGAAACCAGAGAGATCCTCGGTATGGTCTTCGCCTGGTACGGGAGCGGCGGCCGCCCTTCGCACTGGGACCTTCCGGATGAACCGCCCGCCGGCGCGGAATGGAGCAAGCTGGGATTCCGGCGCCTCCGGTTTCGGAGCCATCCCCAGGAAACCGGCGAGAACTCCGTTGACGTGGGACACCTGCGCTACGTTCACGGATACGACAACGTGAATCCGGTCGGCGCGGTGACGGTGGACGGCGCCTACCTGAAGAGTTGTTTCGACTTCAAACGTGTTCGCAGGGTCCTTGGGATAATGGACCTCGCGCACGAAATCTCGGCAGTCGCCCACATCCACGGACTGGGCTACTCTTTCGTCGAGGTCCACGAAAAAACCATCGATATGCACTCGAGATTGTGGGTGCTTCCCACACCCGTTGACGGGAACGTGATCGATCTCGTTCTGGCCGCCCAGATGAAGGAATTACGAAAACCCCGGCGGTTCATCACGGGCCTTGGATTCGTCCCTTCGAAGCTGCGTCGGTGGCTGATGAATTATTTTCTGCTGTCACAGCAGAAACGGGACGTGCTGCAGGACGTGGTGATCTGGGAGAAGAAACGGCACCGGTCGCCACCCAGGCTGTGCCGTTCCGACGGTCCTATCGGAACCTACCGCCGCTACTGCCGGCAGTTCTACCCGGACCAGCCTGTCGTCTGATCGATGCGGCCGCCGAAGATCCAACCCCGCGAAGCCGCGCGTCGATTCCACGTTGTAATGACTGTCCTCCATCGCAGGGTCGTTCAAAGCGTACCAATGCTGCATGAAGCAGATCCGAAGCATTACCTCTGCGCCGATCGGGCGACGACCATTGCCCGCCCCATGCTTGACAAGCGACTAAAATGCTGTATCTTATAATTAAAAGAACAAGTTATCTACTTCCAAAGCGAGTTCGAGTCCTTCACCTTCTGCTTCAGGGAACGTCGATGCGGGCAAAGTCCCGTATCAAAGGCGTCCCAATAACACCGTCACCAGGCTGCCGGTTGATGCGGGCCATGCCTGTGCCCGTGCAAAGGCTCGCCCATCATGTCAATAGTCGTGTCCGGAACGCTCGAAATCTTGCGATGGAGAGGACAATTGGTTAATCGATGACTCGCGAAACGTCAATTGGGACGGGTCCGGAGGCTTCCACGGTGAGTCTGCCGGAAGAGTTGCTGCTGGCGCTGCTGGACGAAGAGAGCGGTTATTTTCGTCAGGTGCCCGGCTGGAACCTGAACTGCGCCATGGCCGGCGCAGCGCTGGGTGAACTGTCGCTGCGCGGTCGCATCGACACCGATCTGAAGTCGCTGACTCTGTTGGATGCGACCGACACCGGTCGTCCGCTGCTCGACCCGGTCTTGCGGGAGATCGCGACCGAATCGGAACCACACGATGCCCGCTACTGGGTTGAGCGGCTTGCTCCGCAGTCCGAGGCGATGATCCCCCAGGCGCTGGACCAGCTCGTTCGGCGACAGATTCTCGACCTCCACCCTGGCGATTTCTATACCTTCACCAGGCGCCAGCGGCCGGGCGAAACGCCGCCAGGAGAAGACCACCTGGCGGGCGAGTCCGTAAAGGCCCGTCTGACCAGGATCATCTTCTCGGACGAGATTCCGGGTCCCCGCGACGTGATTATCACCGGCCTCGTCAACGCCTGCCGCGTGTTCCATCTGATGTTTCAGATCGACGAGGAGGTGGAAGAACGGATACAGTTCGTCAGCCAGATGGACCTGATCGGCCAGGCGATTGCGGCGGCGGTGGGCCAGAGCATCGTCGCACCCTCGCTTCGCCAGCCCTCGCTGACCAAGCCGATTCCAACGGTGTCCCTGCGTGATCTGGTGTTCAACCGCGAGCTGCGAGAGGGCAGGCTGCCGGCAGGGTTTGCCATTTTGGCCGAAAAGTACGGTCCGGTGTTCGAGCTTCGGCTCCCGTTCCGCCAGAACCTGATTGTCCTGGCGGGGTTGAAGACAAACGAATGGGCCAATCGCATGGGGCGGGTGTTCCTGCGGTCGAAGGAGTACTTCGAAGGCGTCGACAAGGCGTATGGCGTGTCGCGCTCGATGCACTCGGTTGACGGCGCCGATCACTTTCGCTTTCGCAAGTCGTTACAGCCCGCGTACTCCCGCAGGACTTTGACCAGGCGTCTGGATGAGGTCTATAACCTGGCACGCACGCACATGGCCAGTTGGGACGTCGGCGCCACGATGCCGGTGCAGGTGATGCTGCGACCATTGCTGAACGCGCAGTCATCGCCGCTCCTGGCCAGCATTGACACCCAGGCCGAGATTGTCGACGCGCTCGAATACAAGATACGAGTGCTCAATGTAGGCATCGTCAAGAGCATGCCGCGTTTCATGCTCAAGACCCCGTCGATGCGCCGCCGGGCGAAGGCCATGCAGAAGATTGTAGACCGCATGCAAAGGACACATACGGCAGCGCAGCGGGTTGGGATGCATGAGGACGTGGTGGACGCGTATCTGGCCCTGAACGCGTCCGATCCCCAGTTCCTCCCGGAATCGGACCTGTCGCTCCCGCTGGGGGCGATCCTGATGACCGCCATGTATATGGGCGATCAGATTGGCTTCGCCCTTTACTGGCTGGTGCAGAATCCCGAGTTGTACGAACGAGTCACGGCCGAAGCGGACGCGTTGTGGGCCGAGGGCGATCCCGGCGAGGAGGACTTCACTCGAGACCGGATCGACGTGACCCACCGGGTGCTGATGGAGGCTCTGCGGATGTCGCCGATCGTGGCCATGTCCATGCGCACGGTCATGAATACCTGCGTGGTGGAGGGTTACGAACTGCCTGTGGGGTCGCAACTCATGATTGCGCAGACGGCCACGCACTACCTGGAAGAGTCTTTTCCCGATCCGTGGACGTTCGACATTGAGCGCTACGTACCCCCGCGAAACGAGCACCTCGGCAGAGGCTACGCGCCATTCGGGCTGGGCACGCACTCATGTCTCGGGAGCCGCTGGGCCGACATGCACATGGCGATCAACCTGCTGATGCTCACGCATCACTTCAAGCTCGAGCTGGCCCGTCCCTACAAGCGATTGCCGATGGATCCATTGCCCTCACAGTCGCCCAGCAACAAATTGAAATTCAGGCTCGTTGAGCAGCGCCACGAACTTCGAGTCTGAATTCGCTACACCCGCTCCTCCAGCGCCTTGTCGGGTCGACGATTCCCGAATTGAGTCTTTCGAAATGAAATCATCTGGTGGCGGACGACCTCGCACCGTACGGGTGATCACGGGGGCGAGCGGGCAGATCGGCGGTGTGTTGACGCGGGCCCTTGCCGGCAAGTACGGGCCCCGTCAGGTCCGTGCGATCTTTCGAAGGCGTCAAGGGACGGCGGCGCATCTCGACATCGAATGGGTCAACGGCGACATTCTCAACAAGGAATCGCTGATCGCCGCCTTCGCGGGCGCGGAAACCGTTTTCCATTTGGCCGCGCTGGTCTCGATCGGTACCGTCAGGGCGCAGGAATTCCATCGCACGAATGTCCTGGGCACCCGCAATGTCGTGGAAGCGGCGCTCGAATGTGGTGTGAGACGCCTGGTTCATGTCTCCTCGATCCACGCTTACGACCAGTTCCCGCTGGACGAAGTGCTTGACGAGAGCCGCCGTCCTGCGGACAGCCCGCGCGACGCTCCGTACGACCGCTCGAAAGCCGCCGGCGAAGTGGAAGTCCGCCGCGGCATCGACCGCGGCCTGGACGCCGTAATCCTGAATCCGACCAGCGTGATCGGCCCCTATGACGGCGCGCCGTCGCCTATGGGGCAGTTGTTTCTCGACCTCCACCGCAGGCGACTTCCCGCGTTGATCGCGGGTGGCTACGACTGGGTCGATGTGCGCGATGTCGTGGCGGCCTTGATGGCCGCCGAGACACAGGCGAGATGTGGCGAAAACTACCTCGTCTCAGGTCACTGGCACACCGTGCGAGAACTGGCGGAGTTTTCCCGGCAGGCGACCGGGGTAGCCGCACCCCGCCTCCAGTTCCCGATGTTCGCCGCCCGGATATGGGCGCCCTTCCAGGTCGTACTGGATCGGTGTCGCGGACGCCGTCCGCTCTACACGCCGGTGTCCGTCCGCGTCATGGCCCATGGCAACCGGCGGATATCCAGCGCCAGGGCGCGGGCCGAACTCGGGTTCCGCCCGCGCCCGCTCGCTGAATCGGTCAGGGACACGTTCCGCTGGTTCGACGAACACGGCATGCTGGGTGAAGGCGGTGAGAGGGTAGACGTGAGACGGGAGATGATTTGAGCGCCTGTTCGGTATCATCTCTTGCCGGAGGCTAACTCGCGTTATCGCGCAGGGGAACCAGGTGCAGCCGGATGGCGTATAGAGCGGGCACGATCATCAGCAGGATTGACGTGGCGATGACGATGCCGAAACCGAGCGACGCTGCGAAGGGGACGAGGAACTGCGCCTGGATGGCGCGTTCCAATATAAGAGGAAAGAAGCCAAGGAAAGTCGTCAGGGAAGTAAGCATTATCGGACGAAAACGCCCCTTTGCGCCCTCGATGATCGCCGTTCGCACGGGGACGCCCTCCCTGAGTTTCTGATCGATGAAATCGATCATCACCAGGGAATCGTTTACGACCACGCCGCTCAGGCCGAAGACACCCATGAACGATACCGCGCTCAGGGCCAGCCCCAGGACCCAGTGACCCATGATCACGCCGATCAGGCCGAAGGGGATGACGGCCATAATAATGAAGGGTTTGGTGTAGGAGCGCAGGGGAATGGCAAGCAGCACGAAAATCATCAACAACGCAATCGCGAACCCGCGAAACAGCGCATCGAGAGACTCGAGCTGCTGTTGTTGCTCGCCCCCGAACGTGTAGGTCAGGTCCGGGTCTGCGGCAGTCAGGTCCGCGAGAATCGAGTTGGCCAGGATGTCGTTGGCTTCATCGCCGGAAATCACCGCCGCGTCCACGTCGGCAGTAACCGTGACCACGCGCTGACCGTCCTTCCTTCGAATGGCCGGCGGCGACATGCCCGATTTCATCGCGGCAACCCCGGTAACCGGAATCTCCGCCCCGTTCGGCGTCCGGATCAGGTACCCTTCGATATCGGTAATGGAATTCCGCTCATCCTCGGGCAGCCGCACATAGGCACGGACTTCCTCGCGTCCGCGCTGAATCCGGACGGCTTCCGCTCCGAAAAACGCGGCGCGCGCCTGGCCGGCCAGCGCTTCAAGCGTAAGACCGAGCGTCTGTGCCTCCGGCCGCAGCTCGAGTTGAATTTCCGGGACACCCGGCGTGTGGTCCGATCGTACGTCGTGGACGCCCCCAATGCCGCGGAGTCCGTCGACCACGTCGTCTGCGACTTGAACGAGCCGCTCCGGATTCGGATGGGACAGGACGGCCTCCACTGGGCTGCCGAAGTCGATGATCTCGCCGCTGTAGGAAATGCCTCGCACGTAGGGCAGGACCCCCACCTCCTCCCGCCAGGCCTGAACGAAATCCACCGTTGAGATCGTCCGTTGCTGCGCGCCCAGGAGTTTGAACTCGATGGTGGCGACATTGGCTTCCGGATTCAGGGTTGGCGCCGGGTTCAGCCCCCCGCCCTGGATCCGCGGCCGCTGTCCGACCGTCACAATCACGCCGGAAAGCAGCGGAGGCGCGTCCGCGGGCCGTTCGCGAGAGAGTCGTTCGATGACCCGGTGCCCGGCCGACTCCAGTTCCCGGGCCACTTCGTAAGTCCTCGTGGCCGTCGTCCCGTCGGGCATCTCCAGGGTCACCGTTGCGAAATCCCCCTCGACCTCAGCCGCCAGCGTCGTCGGGATGATACCCGCGCCCACCAGAGCGAAACACAGCACGAGCAGTCCCACCGCTCCCGCCATGGTCACCCATGGCTGGTCCGCCGCGAACCGCAATGCCCTGTCCAGAGGTCCCTGCACGAACCGGTTCAGCAGTACGTCGACATGGCCCTGGACCCGCGCGAAGAACCGGTCGAAGGCGTTTTTCGGCGTCCATTCGGGACCGTGCATATGGGAGAGGTGATTCGGAAGAATAAGCAGCGATTCGACCAGGGAGAACAGGAGGATGGAAATCATGATGATCGGCAGCGCCCGCCAGGACTCACCGACGCCGCCGGGGATGAACAGGAGCGGGACGAAGGCGACTATCGTGGTGAGAACCGCGAATATCAACGGTACTTTTATTCTGCGGGCGCCGCGGATTGCAGCCTGGACTCCGGGGGTACCCCGCTTGCGTTCGTTTTGGATAAGTTCGGACACGACGATCGCGTCATCGACGACAATACCTATGGCGAGGACGAATGAAAACAGGCTCTGAGCGTTGATCGCGACGTCGAGGACCAGCATGGCCGCCAGGGCGCCGATACCCGACACGGCGAGACCCACGGCGACCCACATCGCCAGCCGGATCTGGAGAAACAGGCTGAGTGAGACCAGCACCAGCAGAAGGCCCAGTACGCCGTTTTTAAGGAGAATCTCGGTACGTTCCTTGAAGTCCTGGGACTCGTCGTTCCAGATCGTAACGCCCACGCCGCCGGGCAGAGACGGAATTACCTCGTTCGCGAGGTGCTCCCGCACGGCCGTGGCCACCTCCATCACGTGTTCGCCTTCAGCCCGGTACACCTCCACGAATACAGCGGGCCGGTTCTGATGCCGCACAATCAGGTCGGCTTCCTGAAAACCGTCTCGGACTTCTGCGATATCGCCAACGCGCAGGACCGTTCCGTCGCTGTTGCTGAGCAGGACGATGTCTTCGAAGTCCTGCTGGTTGTAGTTCTGGCCCAGGGTCCGGACGCGCACCTGGGATTCCCGGGTATTGATGCTTCCGGCCGACAGGTCCAGGGAACTGCGGCGAATCGTGTCGGCAATGTCGTTGAGTGTAAGTCCGAGAGCCCTCAGTCGATGAAGCGGAATTTCGATGGAGATTTCGTAGTTCCTGACGCCGCTGACCTCCACCTGGGACACGGAGGCAAGCGTCTTGAGTTCGTCCTCGATCTGGTAGGCCAGTTCCTTCAGAGAGCGCTCCGGCACATCGCCGTAGACAATGAGCCGCATCATGCTCTGGCGATTGGTCATCTCCCAGAACAGGGGACGTTCGGCGCCGCCCGGGAACGTCTGAATGCGATTGACCGCAGACTCGATATCGTCCAGGGCCCGGGCCATGTCCGTTCCGGAATCCATCTGAATCCTGACGGACGCGATGCCCGGCGCCGCCACGGACTTGACCGCCTTTACGTCGTCCAGACCGCTGACCCGGTCCTCGATCTTGACAACGATCGACTCCTCCACCTCCTCCGGCGTGGCGCCGGGATAGGCCATCGAGACTTCGATATGGTAGAACGGAACCGTGGGCCACGCCTCCCGCTCCAGGCCGGTCATCGACACCAGCCCGAACGCGATAATGACCCACATCAACAGATTGGCCGCGATGCCGTTTTCGGCCATGTAGGCGATCGGCCCCGGCCGTTCGCCGTGGTTGTTCCCGTTCGGACTCATGGCGACCCGTCAGTCTCCGTCTGGACGGGCATTCCCTCCGTGGCGAACTGAACTCCGCCCGTGATCACCGCCAGACCGTGTTCGAGCGAACCCGTCACGAACACTTCATCGTCGGCGCGCTGCAATACGCGAACCGGAACAAGCTTCACAACGCCGGCTTTCACCATCCAGACCTCGTTGCCGGGTTTCAGCGACGCCCGCGGCACCTTGAAATAGCGTTCCAAAACCAGCCCCTCGATTTCCACTTCGACGAATTCGCCCACCAGAAGCGGTGGACTGCCGCCGGGACTGACGATCCCGTCCGTCGGATCGCCTGCCGTAAGCGGATCCGGTACACGTACGATGACATCGATGGTTCGCGTCTGCTCGTCGAGGGATGCCTCGGCCCGCTCCACGTACCCCTGCCAGGCATACCGGGCCTCGCCGTACCGGGCGATCACCCGGGCTGACACGTCACGATTACCGTCTCCCGCATTCAGATCCCAGAGTCCCGGGATCATGGCGGCATCGGAATCGGACAGTGGAACGACCACTTCCACCGCGTCCGAAGCGATCAGCCGGCCCACCGGCCGGCCGGGGCTCACGACCTGTCCCACGTTAACGGACTCATCGCGGACAAGGCCATTGAAAGGCGCGGTAATCCGTGTCTTCGAAAGGGCGAGTCTGGCATCGGCAAGCCTCGCCTCGTCGCGGCTCAGCGCCGCCCGCGCCGCGTCCAACTGAGGTTCCCTGAGCGTGAGAGGATTCGCATCGGACGGCGGCGCCCCATCCCCCCGCGGGGCGGCGTAAAGTTCGTACTGCGAGCGTGCGATGGATGCCTGCTCCTGCTCCCGGAGAAAAGCAACCCGGCTGGCCGCAACGTTCGCCTCCGCTTCCTGCACCCGAAACCGGTAATGCACCTCTTCGATGCGGAAAACCGTCTGGCCCGCCCTGACCCTTCCTCCGCTCTTGAATCCCGGATCCACCCAGACAACCCTGCCGCCCACCTCGGGGACGACAGCGACCTCCGCGCCCGGCCTCACCGTACCGGACCCGAAAACCGGAATGGATCCGGACCCGGCTGAAACCGGACCCGTCTGCACGAAAGGCACGTGGGGAGGCTGTTCGGTCCGGGTGGGTTCGGGCGCCAGCGAAATCAGCAGCGCAGCCAGAGCCACGGAGACCACGACAATCGCGCCGGCAGCAAAAGCACTCGATTTGCGGGACATGGCAATCTACTCCGTTGGAGGTCGGGAGAGGATTCGCTGGTTCGGCGGCTGCTGCAGGCGGGCCTGAAGGTCGCCTGCGGCCCACGCGCCTCCCAGCGCGCGATGAAGCGCAAGGTGGGCGTAGCCCAGGTCGCGCTTTGCCGCGGCAAGCAATGATTCCGCTGCCAACCGGGTCTGCGTCGCCGTCAGGAGCACCTCATAGTCAACCACACCCGAAACGTACCGTTGCTCCTGTAGTTCTTTTTCCGCGTGCGCCGTTTTCGACAGTGAGGCCAGCAGCGAATGGCGACGTCGGCTGGCAGCAAGCCCCGCAAGGGCGGATTCAATCTCGTTGGCCGCGGTAACCACGGTTCTCCCGTAGGCCGAGACCGCTGCTTTCAATCCCGCCTGGGCCAGCGCAACGTTGCCGCGCAGCCGCGCACCCTGGAATACGGGTCCGAGCAGGTTCATACTCAAGTTCCGGAACCATTGTTCCGGGTTGAACCACTCGTTCGATTCCGTGCTCCGCAGCCCGATGGAACCGTGCAGGGAGAGTCTTGGCGCCAGGTCCGCGCGACGTGCGCCAACCTGGTACCGGGCCGCTTCCATCCGTTGCTTTGCCGCGATCACGTCCGGGCGCTGCGCCAGGAGACGGGTCGGGATGCCCGATGGAACCGGTTGCAGGGCGCTGGTCCGTGCCAGGGTATCGGGCAGCATACGCGTGAGATCCGCGCGGTGGTCTCCCATAAGCACGCGGAGCCGCCCCTCCGCGTCGGCCAGCAGAGCTTCGATCTGCGGCAGTTCCGCCTGGGCGTTGCGCGCTTCCTGCCGCGCCCGGTGGAGGCCGCTGGCATCGATCAACCCGCGGTTGTAACGGGACGCGGCCAGCGACTCCCGTTGCCCGTGTATCTCTGTGATTTCACCGGTCAATCGCCTCTGGTGGCGCAGGTTGACAATCTCGAGATAGGTCCGCACCGTTTCGGCCAGCACGCCCATGCGGGCCGTCAGATAATCCGACTCGGATGCCAGGCGCTCGGCTCCCGCGGCCAGACCGTCGTTCCGGTTCCGGCCCCAGAAGTCCAGTTCATACGCGAATTCCGCACCGACCGTGTAAGTCGTCAACCCGAGTCGATCGGGGAGGACGATTCGCGGCACGCCGCCACCTCCCGAACCCACTCCCAGTTCGTCCAGCTGCGCGCCGATACCCGCATTGGTGGGCGCATCGAATTCGTTGACGCCGGCTGTCGGCTGAATCGACGGGAACAGGGGCGCCCTGGCGATGCGCGCGCGCGCCCTGGCCTGATCGACCCGGGCGACCGCGCCGGCAAGATCGAAGTTGGACGCCAGTACTCCTTCGATAACCCGGTTGAGGGCCGGGTCGGCGAACGTTTTCCACCACTCGCGCCGTTCGATAGAACCGGCGACCTCGCCTCCGGCGGGCCCATCGGTGAGCTCCGCAACCGGTTCGGAAACGACAGGCGCGGAGCGCGGCGCCAGGGTGCAGGCGGAGACGAGAAAGCCGACGATAGCCGGCGTGAGTCTTTTTCGCGAGATAGACATGTCGCTGAACCGGGGAAGTTCGAACTTGCGCTTGGTGTTCTGTCGGACGTTGAAGGCCTGACAGCGTGCGGTGAACACGCTTTCACGGCTCAACACTGCAACTTTCCATACGAAAATATCCCCGTCTTGTCAAATCAAAAATCGGATTCGGGGCCGTGGATGCCGGCTGCCGGATCGGACCGCGGCGAGTCGCCTTTGGGCAATTTACCGTTGCGTATCAGGGCTATTCTTCATACCTTGCCGGGCATGTTCTTCGTTTTCCTTCATTTCCACGGGAGGGACGGACGTTGTGGAAGCCAAACTGATCTGGTTGCTGATCTTCGTGGGCCTGTACTGGGCCTATTGTCTTTTCTGGGGGTTCCGGGGGGCCCTGCGATCGCGCACGTCCGCGGATTATTTCGTGGCCGGCCGCAGCATCGGCATCTGGGTTTTCGTGCTGGCCGCCACCGCCACCAGTTTTTCGGGCTGGACCTTCGTGGGTCATCCCGGTCTCATTCTGGAGGCAGGCCTTCCCTATGCGTTCGCTTCCTTCTATGCGCTGACGATTCCGTTTACCGGCGTGCTTTTCCTGAGGCGGCAATGGCTCATCGGGAGGGCGTTTCAGCATATCACGCCCGGCGAGATGTATTCGCACTACTACGGCGGCGATACGATCAGACTGCTGACGGTACTCGTGGCGTTTCTGTTCAGCGTTCCGTATCTGGGTGTCCAGCTCCGGGCCTCCGGGTTCCTGTTCAACGTACTCTCCGACAATCTGCTGAGCGTGGAAGTGGGTATGTTCGCCCTTTCCGCCATCGTGATGATCTATGTCGCTGCAGGAGGGCTGCGTTCGGTGGCTTACGTAGACTGCGCGCAGTGCATCCTTCTGGCGTTCGGAATCGTCGTGCTGGGTTTTGTGGCCGTCCACTTTGCCGGCGGATGGACCGCGTTTACGGAGGGAATCGGAAATCTCGTCCGGCAGGACCTGGCTTCGGGAAAGGGACTGACGCCCGCGGGGTATTCCCATTACGTGGCGTTGCCCGGCTCAATTCAGGTTGTTTCCGAGGGGTCGAAAGCGGTTGGCGGCGTCTGGACCGGCATGATGTGTATGACCTATATGTTCGCGCTGATGGGCATTCAATCGTCACCCGCGTTTTCCATGTGGGCGTTTTCCAACCGTACCAGCGAACCCTTTCGCTGGCAGCAGGTGGTGGCGTCCTCCGTGATCATCGGCATCATCCTGTTTACCTTCACCATCTTTCAGGGTCTGGGCGGCAACGTGCTGCTGGCCAACGGGGTCTTCGAGAAGGTCTCCCGGCCGGAATTGGTGCCGCAGTTGATCAACCTGATGGCGGACAATTATCCGTGGCTGGTGGGATTGCTGGCTGTATGTGCGCTGGGCGCCATGCAGAGCACGGGGGCGGCATATATGTCCACGTTCAGCGGGATGGTGACCCGGGACCTCTACCGGCGTTATGTTTCGCCCGATGCTTCGGACCGCACGCAGAAGTTGTACGGCCGGATATTCGTGATACTGGTAACCCTTGCCGCGCTGATTGTGGCAGCCAAATCCACGCAGGCTATCGTGATGCTGGGCGGACTCGCCGTGGCCTACGGGTTTCAGATGTATCCGGCATTGATGGGGCTCTGTTATTTCCGGTTCTTCACCAGGAAGGGCGTGGTATGGGGGCTGGTTGCGGGACTGGCAGCGGTTACGCTTACCGACCGCACGGTCAGCGAGGTGCTTCCCGTGATCATGGGATTTGTGAAGCTGTTCCTGCCGGACCGCATCGCCTCCACGATCAGCGACACGCCCTGGGGCGCGTACCCGCTGACGATTCACAGCGCGGGCTGGGGCATTTTCTTCAACATGCTGGTTGCCGTTCTTGTGTCGTATTTCTGGCCGGACGGCGGGGAAGACCGGGACCGGAAAGCGAGCCATCACCGCTTCGTTCAGGCGGTCTCGGGTATTTCGCAGGAGCGGCGCAGGCACGTCCCCTGGGCCTGGCTGTTCACCGTGGTCTGGTTCCTCGTGGGCTTCGGACCCTTTGCTGTGGTCGGCAATACGCTGTTCGGCGACCCCAACCAGCCGGCAACCTGGGGGCCGTTCGGACTGCCATCCCTTTGGGTGTGGCAATTGTTGATGCTGGCTTTCGGGATCTTCGTCATGTGGTACCTGGCGTTTTACGTGGGGCTCTCCCGGCCCGTTCCGCCCGCGAAGGTCGAGGAGGCGCGGCAGGCGCATCTTGCGGAGACGGATGACGCGGGCTGATCCGCACGGCAACTTTTCACGCCGGCGCCGTGACCACACATAATCGTGTGGTTCGGTATTGGATGCACAAAGAAGGACGGTTTCTCGATGGAAGCCGTCCTTCTTCGTGTTTCAGTTGCTGTCGGCTGACCATGTCACCGCATCAATTCCGGCCCTCGCTCGTTCTCCCAAACCATACGCACGCGATCCCGCCCGCCGTCGGCATGGTCGATGCTGACGGTCCATACGTTCGCGCGCCGAGCGGTTTTTGCGGTGATGCCGGCGGTGACGCGGTCCGCGCCGAACGGGTAGATCACGTATCCGGTCCGGAACGGCAGCCGGCTCCGCCTCTTGTAGACGGCCACGGGCGCCGGCACGTCCTGCCCGTTAACCGCCAGCCAGCCCTGGACCGGGTCGTTTTGACCGCAGACCAGCCGGGGCGTCATCCGGGTCAGTGGAATCAACTCCAGATTGGGTGCATCCATACGCCCGGTGCGGACGGCGCCGGTCTCGGAATCTATCAGCAGACGGAACGGCATGAAGTGGAACAATGCCTCGTACGTATGGCTGCCCTCGCCCGTCAGTTCATCGAAGACCATGAAATAATCCGGTTTGACGAAAATTACCGCACGGCGATGCCGGACCGCCACATCCAGATCTGCGTATGGCGCGTCGTAACTCGCCGCGGCAACGTCGGAATCGTCATCCGAATGCCAGAATGTCGAATCGCGGGCGGACTCGGTCCATTGTTCGATGGTCTGATTGCGGCCCCGGGCCTGCGCGCGGCCGTCCACGAGGACTGTGTTGTGGGCCTGTGTGGTGGTGTAAAAACGGGTCCACGGGTTGGTGTAGTACGACGTGATGCCGGGGTCAACGATATATGGCGTGCCGTGGGCATAGACTTCGATGTTGAGTTTGTCCTCGTGCTGGTGCCAGCGGCCGTAGGGCCCTCCGTCGAAGAACAGATACCGGGCGTCCCGGTCCCAACCGCTGCGCATGACGAAATATCCCGAGTCCCGAAGGGCGATCGAGTTGTAGTCGGGCGCGGCGCCCTCGCGGCCTTCGGTCCCCACCCACACCGCGGCCGGATTGTTCAGGACGCGACCCGGAGTGGCGAGTGAATCACCGTACTTCGAATCCATGCTGCCGGCGTCGGAAACGGAGGGACGGGTGAAGTCCGGCCGGGTGATGGCTACGCTCCAGTCGAACATCGATCGAATGCCGGCCTCAAGTTCGGGGTCGATCGGATGGTTGAATTTTCGCGCCACCTGAAACGATTCCAGGAACCAGGTGGAAATACTCATCTGGTAACCCGGCGTGAGTTCGTAGGAGGCCCCGTCGGCCATCACTTGCACGCGCATGTCGTCCAGCAGCCGGCGATATCCCTCTTCCCGCCAGTACGCGGCGTCTCTGAACTCCGGGAATGCGCATCCCAGCGCGCCGATGGTCCGGGCCTCGGCAATGGTCTTGTTCGAGGGCGGGAAGGACTGGAACTTCAGCAGATAGACCTGGTGCTCGTAGATCGACTTGAGCATGTCGATGATCGTGCCGTCATCGGTTTCCGGATACGCGCAGAGGACGCGGAAGACGTCCACGAGCGTGCTGAACGGCCTTATCGCAACCACCAGCGAATGGCCCCACGGGTACCCCCCGGCGCGAACGCCATAGGGGACCGGGCAGCGCCGCATCCAGTCCTTGATGTACCGCTCGATGCCCGTTGCATATTTCGCCTGTCCGGTTTCCCAGTACGCGTCGATCGCGGGCCTGAGGAACAGGAGATAGTGGATGGCCAGCGTCCATTCGATATAGCCGGTGGGATTGGCCTCCCAGTCGATCTGCGCGGACCAGTCCTGATCCAGTACCCGGCCTTCCAGGACCCGGTCGGCCTGATCGGGATCGGCATTCGGCTCCCGCTCGCTCGGGACCAGTTCCCGGTCGAAGCCGCTGGATCGGAAATACCGCGCGACTTCCGGGAAGACAGACTCCGCGCTCCCTCCACGAATCATCCCCAGACCGGGATGGTCCGGATTCAGCGCAGCGATCAACTGCTCATCCGTCATTCTCGGCCCGGGCCGGACGTCACGTTCCACAAGGCGAATGTTGCGAAACCGGCTGCCCCGCGGCCCGTTTAGGGTTACCGAGCGCATCTGCCCCCATCCGGTCGGAATCCCCTGCGTATAGAAACACTCGGCGGGGAACCGGAATTCCCGCCAGCCCTCCCAGATGTTGCCGCCGCGCGGGGAGACGATGGCGTGGAACAGATAGCCGTCGTCCTCGCTCATGCCCTCCGTGCGATGACCCGAAGTCAACCGGCACCAGAGCAGGCCGTTTGCGCCGGGCGGGAGAAAGACCTCGGCGCGAATCTCGTTCACCCGCTGCCAGTCGCCCGAATCCACCGGCAGGTCGACGTTCTCTTCGCGCTCGGATTCGATAAGAAGCTGCTCCGAGATGACCGTGTCGTCTTCAAACTTCGCTAGGTCCATGCATCTCTCCCATTACATCTGAAGGTGGGGCGGACATTCCTGTCTGCCGCCGTTCTCATAGTCCTTCTTCCGGAATTCAGACGGGCGAAGTGCTGCGTCTCCTTCCATCGCCTCGTGTTAAATTTACCCCGAACCCAAGCCAGTGAAAAGGTCAATTTCGTATGGGTGACGGCGTTATTTCCTGGAGCAGTAAATGGTCAACGGCTTAAACTCCTGCTAAGTTGGAAAGGGGCTTGCACGAACGTGGACGCTGAGCTTGTCGAAGCGCCCGCGTTTCGGCACCTTTTTGCCGCTTCCCGAAAAAACGAAGGGGTTGACAACCGGTTCAGGGATGGTACATTCTGACTGCGAGTGTATCGCCACCCCGCGCCGCATTCGATCGGATGATCGGCCCGGGCCGCCCGCGACAGCATTTAATGAAATTCGGAATCTGATGGGTCATGGTGATATGGCACGATCTGGCGCTTTGACCCGGAAAATTGAGTTTTTGCCCTGCCCTTTGCTTTCTCCTGCACCTGGTTCTGATCCTGGTTTCCAATCCTGTAAATCCTGATCCCGTTTTGGCTTTTATCCTGCCCATCCTGACTATCCATGTGAGTTTGGTTTTTTTATCGAAGAGGTTATATGGAACTGACCTACCGGCCCCGGCGGCTGCGGCGCACGGAACCCGTTCGGACGCTCGTCCGGGAAACCGTATTGAACGTGGGGGACCTGATCTATCCCATGTTCGTAACGGAAGGCGTCAATGTGCGCGAACCCATCGACTCGATGCCCGGGCAGTTCCGGTTTTCGGTCGACGAACTCGTGCGGGAATGCGAGACAGTGTCCGGTCTCGGGATCTGCGGCGTGAACCTGTTCGGTTACTCGGAGGTGAAGGACGAACGCGCCTCAATGGCGTACGACTCGGACGGCCTGATCCAGCTGGCGGTCCGGGCGCTGAAGGCGGCGCTTCCCGACCTCTGCGTGCAGACCGACGTGGCGCTGGACCCCTATACCACGCACGGACACGACGGCCTGCTGATCGACGGTGAGATCGCCAACGACGAGAGTGTCGGGGTGTTGTGCCGGATGGCGCTGTCTCACGCCGAGGCGGGCGTGGACTGGGTCACGCCGTCGGACATGATGGACGGCCGGGTGGGCGCCATCCGGGTGGCGCTGGACGACCAGGGATTCAGCAACGTGGGGATCATGGCCTATTCCGCCAAATATGCGTCCTGCTTCTACGGTCCGTTCCGTGGCGCGCTAAAGTCCGCGCCAGTGAAGGAGCCCGGTGTGCCGGAGGACAAGAAGACCTACCAGATGGATCCCGCCAATATCCGGGAAGCGATGAGGGAAATCTCGCTGGATATCGAGGAAGGGGCCGACGTGGTGATGGTGAAACCCGCCCTCCCCTACCTCGACGTCATCGCCAGGGCGAAGGAGACCTTCGACGCGCCGATTGCGGCGTACAACGTATCCGGCGAATACGGGATGGTCCTGGCGGCCGCACAGCGCGGCTGGGTGGAAAAGGAGCGTGCCATGGTGGAGACCCTGACGTCCATCAAACGGGCGGGCGCCGATATGATCCTGACTTACTTTGCAGTCGATATGGCGCAACTGTTGAGGGATGGAACATAGCCCGAATTATTCACTGAAAACGGGTTTGTTTGTTGTATAATCGGTTGATTTTGAATAACATTAGCAGCGCATATAACGAAATCCTTGAAGAGTCCGGAATTGGGTTGGTCACCGAAATGTTGCGGGTTCAGGGTGGCCGGAATGACGACGCGCGGTCTATGGGGAATCTTTTCACGGCCGTTACTCGTTTTCTCGTTTTCTCGCGCTTTTCGGTTTTCCTCGTTTTCTCGTTTTCTCGTGCTTTTTTGTTTTTATCCTGTTCATCCTGTGTATCCATGTTTGTCCATGTCTGTAATTTATCCAAGATCGGGCGCAGCGGGTGTGGAAAAACCGCAAAAAACAGAATTCGCTTGACAGGGCATCCGGAATTCGATATCGTTGACCGGTCATTCACTGTTCGGTTTGAAAGGAAGAGGCGATGACGGCGCGCGGAATACATAGCGGATGCTGGTGGTGGCACGACTTCAATCGTACCGGCCGGCTGACTGCGTGCTGAACTTGAGATTCAATCTGGATAAGTCAACGTCCCTGCCGGTCCACGGCGGGGATTTTTGTTTTGGAGGAAAACGCGATGAACAATCGGAAACGGATTCTGACGGGAGACCGTCCCACGGGGCGGATGCACCTGGGGCATTACGTGGGCTCCTTGAAAAACCGGGTCCGGCTGCAGGACGAATACGAATGTTATTTTCTCGTGGCGGACCTGCATATGCTCACCACCCGGCCGCAGAAGGAACACATCCATGCCCTTCGGGAGAACGTGCGGGAGATGCTGCTGGATTACCTGGCCGTGGGCATCGATCCGTCCAGATCGACCATTTATCTGCAGTCGGCCATCCACGCCGTCTACGAGATGGATCTCTTCTTCGAGATGCTGGTGACGCTGCCGAGAGTCGCCCGGCTGCCCAGCATCAAGGATATGGCGCGCGCCGCCAGGCTGGACGAAGAGGCGATCCCGTTCGGACTCGTCGGATATCCTATTCTGCAGGCGGCGGACATATTGACTCCAAGGGCGCACCTGGTTCCCGTGGGAAAAGACAACCTGGCGCACGTCGAGGTGACCCGGGAGATCGCCCGGCGGTTCAACAGCTATTACGGGGAGGTCTTCCCCATTCCGGACGCCCTGATCGGCGAGGTCCCGGTTCTGGTGGGTACGGACGGCCAGGCGAAGATGAGCAAGAGCCTGGACAATGCGATCTTTCTGTCTGACGATGCGCAGACGGTGAAGAAGAAGGTGCGCGGGATGTTTACCGATCCCAACCGCGTGCGTGCGGATATCCCCGGCAAGGTGGAAGGGAATCCGGTCTTTATCTACCACGACGCGTTCAACCCGGATCGGGATGAGGTGGAGAATCTGAAGACACGGTACCGCGCCGGGACGGTCGGCGACGTGGAGGTGAAGGACAAGCTGACCCGGGCGCTGAACAGTTTTCTGGACCCAATCCGTGAGCGCCGGGCGCGATACGAAGCGGATTCCGGGTACGTGGAAAAGGTGTTGTACGAAGGCACGCAGCGCGTCCAGGTCGTGGCCGATGAAACGCTGAAGGCAATGAAGAAGGCGATGGGGCTCACGGGCGTCTGGAACCGGATCTCCCGGAAAGCCCGGGACCGGATGCGCAGGGACGAACAGAGGGACTCGGGATCGTGAGGCTATCCATGACACAACATTCGGGCATTCTGTCTGGTAACGCGGCGATTTCCCTTCACCGCTGGTGGCTCGGGGCAACGGGAGCCGTGCGTCCGCCACCGGATGATCCGTGCGTGAAGGAGTGGCGATGGCCGCGGTTCACCTGAAGGTGGATCGCGGCTTTTCTTGTATGGCTAAACGCACATCCCAACGCGGCGCCCGGGCGCCGGTCCGTCGTTCAAATAAGAGACATTTGAAAATAGGGAGTATTCAGAATGAAACGTCCGATTGTCCTGGCCGGTGTCCGGCCAACGGAACGAATGAACCTGGGACACTTGATCGGGTTCCTGAAACACCTGCTTGACCGGCAGGCGGATGCAAGGTGTTTTTTCATGATCGCCGACTTCGATGCATTGCGCAGGGATCGGGAACATCCACGCGGGATCGAACTCAACATTCGCAAGCTTGTCACGAATCTTCTGGCCTCCGGGTTCGATCCGGAGCGAAGCGTCTGCTTTCTGCAGTCGCAGGTTCCGCAACTCGGGGAGTTGGCGATGATTCTCGATCATGCAATTACGCTGCCCGCCCCGATGGACGGTCCGGAGGCGAAACGGGAGCGGGATGCAGCGAGGCGGTCGCCAGAACTCGGGTCTGCCGGTTCTACGGTATTTCAGCCGGCGGACGTGCTGCTATTCCGGCCTTCGATTGTTGCTGCAGGCCCCGGTCAGCGGATGCGCTCGAATCTGTGCCGGGAAGTAGCGCGTCGATTCAATCGCAAATTCGGGACCGTCTTTCCTCTGCCCGGGTACCAGCAGAGCGTAAGGATGAATGGTCCCTGCGGAAATACCGGAATGCGCGTGGGTGACTCAATTGCGGTTGGGTTTGCGGATGCCGAAGAGCAGGTTGGGACGACGAAAAATGGGGAGGCGCAGGCGGCGCGGAAGGATGCCGAGCAGGAGCCGTTTCGGATCGCAGCGGCGCAGCTGGAAGGTACGCGAACTCGGGTCGGAGACGTCCTGCATCTGGGGGGGTCGGAAGCGAGGATCGAGGGCCAGCGGACGCTGGAGGCGGTGAAAAAAGCCGTGGGACTGGGGTACGGAAGTCTAACGGGTTAGGTGGTGGCATTCCAGTCGGCCCGCTCGCTGTTGGCGGTCTCGAACAGGCCGGTGGCGAGCGCTTCCAGGCGCCCGCGCCACGCCAGTTTCTCGAGCCACCCGGCGGGAGCGCCCAACATGCCCCAAAGCGCGCCGGCGAGTTGACCGGTGACGGCGGCCACGGTGTCGGCGTCATCGGCGAGATTGGCAGCCAGAATCAGGGCGTTCTCAATGGATTCCGATCTATCGACGCACCACAGGGCCGCTTCGAGCGTGTGCAATACGTAACCGGACGAGGAAATCGCGTCGCGTTCCTTTGCGCGCCACGACCCCGCGGCCACCCCGGCGATCTGAGCGTCGCCGCTCCACTCTCTGGCGCGCAGGACGGTCTCCTTCGGCGCTCCTGCGATCGCCTCGACCAGCAGTTCGGCATAGAACGCGCACGCCTCCACCGCCTGCGCGGCGCCGTGCGTGGTGCGGCTCTGCAAACGCGCGGCCGCCGTCGCCTCCGCCCGGTCGCGCCACCATCGGATCGCCACCGGCGAGAGCCGCATCAGAGATCCGTTCCCGGCGCTGCGCGGATCGATGCTGCCGCTCAACGGCTCCCCGGATTCGCTGAAAGTCCGGAACGCCCGTTCCGTGGTCACACCGATGTCGAAACACATGCCGGTGACCGAGTTATGTCCCTCCTTATACCACCGGAGGAACCGATTCATCAGATCGTGAACGTCCAGCCGGCCCCGTTCAAGAAGCGATTCCGCGAGACAGAGGGCCATGCTCGTGTCGTCGGTCCACTCACCCGGCGCCAGGTCGAACGGGCCCCCGCCCACCAGTTCGATAACCTGCGGCCTTGTATCCCTGCCGGCAAATTCCAGCGTCGTGCCGAGCGCGTCCCCCAAAGCGAGACCGATCAGCGCCCCCTTGGCGCGATCAAGCGCCGCCGTCATATCGCGGACGGACGCCCCACCGTCATGCGTCTCTTTCGAATTCTCCGCTGATGTCCTGTTGCCAGACATATTATCAGACCTCTGCCTCGCAAAAGAGGGGGTGCGGCAGTCGCCGCACCCCCTCACTTACCTTCCATTGCACGCGATTGACCTCGATTCAAAAAAGACAACAGTCAAATTGGCCACAAAAAGCACAAGAGACACAGAACAGACCGGTGCCAAACGGAGTATCAAGGTCGTCCATAAGGATGATACTTCCGTTCACGTTCGGTGACCTGGTGTATCGTGGTAATCCGCAGTTTAATCGCCTTTATCAATTTGCATATATTCGATTTAACGTCCTCGAAACCATACGAATCATGGTTAAAACCGCATGCTGACCTGGCTGAATACGAGGCGGCCCACCTCCGGGGCCCCGATGAATGACTGGTAGCGCGTATTCAGCACATTGCTCCCGTCGATGTGGAAAACCATATCCCGTTCAACGGGCAACTTATAACTCAGCTTCAGGTCGAGCACCGTATAGGCGTCCACGTCGCCCACGTACACCCCGGACTGCATGGGGAAGGAATCGGTGAAGCGCAAGGCGCCGCCAACCGCCAGCCCCCACCGGGAGAAGTCGTACGTCGCCCCCAGTTTGAATTTGTGCCTTGGCGAATTCAACGTGATATCGCCAACCCCCGGGACATTCGTATACTTAAGGTTCTTGAAGAAATTCTCGCTCACATAGGAATAGTTGCCGGTCAGCCGCCATTGCGCCGTCGGATAGTAGGCCATGCTCAGGTCCAGCCCGCGTATGGTGATTTCTTCATAATTGCGGTAGGTCAGCACCATCGCGTAGGGATCGGTCGCCTGCTCCGGCGACACCGTTCCGTATGGGATCGCCGCCGCCCCGGCCACGAAGATGGCGGTCAGTTCGTCCACCGGCGAACCGTTCCGGTTGCCCTCCAGGAGTCCCGGCACCTGCACGTTGTCAATCAGTTGAAGTCCGGCGGCCAGCACCGCGTTGGACGGATCGGAGAGTGTCTGTTCGAATCCTCGACTCAGCGCCTCGGCCAGACTCTCCGGTTCGAGAAAGACGTTGGGAGTTTCCACGGAGACCGAGCCCACGTAATTCTCGATTCTGGACTGATACAGATCCGCGGCCACGATGAGTTTGTTGGCCAGAACGCCCTTGTAGCCGAACTCGATCGTCCTCGTAATCGCGGACTGGATGCGCGGAACGTCATAGGCGGTAACCGGCGTGGCGCCGTCCGACTCGACAAAGAAGAACGGCTGCAGGATATTTTCCGGCTCTTCGCCGAGCGGCGGCGACGCGATATTCAACCGGCCCATGATATTGCGAAGACCGGTCAATTGCTCCGGAACGATACCGGGAAACGCCTCAGCCAGTCCGTTCGCGAAGGCACGGGCTTCATCGGCGCCCATTCCCTGTTCGATCAGGATGCCCACGGCCATTTCCTTTACGGTGGGCAACAACTCCTCCAGCACCACCTCCCTGCCGATACCCCACATCACGTTGGTAAAAACCGGGTCGTCCAGACGCAGATACTCGTCGGCGGGAAAGCCTGCCATCTGGGCAAACGGAGAGCGGAACAGCGGCCGGCCCCCTTCCCTCCGGAACGTGAAGCCGTAACCGTCATCCTGGTAGTTTCCCTGGGTCCAGAGGTCGATCGGATCGAACGCCAGGCCGCGCGACGTGAACATCGGCCCGAAAAGACCGCTGAACCCGAAGGGGTCCCGGGTTGCCAGCAGATCGAGGTAGAGATTGTTCGACGTGGGCGTGGTGAACGCACGGTTATACGTCAGGCGCCACGTCTGGGTCGGCTCCGGCTTGAAGACCAGCGCGGCGCGGGGCGAGAATTCCGGGTCCGCCAGGCGGCTGTGGTAGTCGTAGCGCAGGGCAAGCACGAGGTCGAGCATCCTGGAAAGGGAGGTTTCGCTCTGCAGGTACACCCCGAACTCGTTCAGGTCGTCATCGTCCTCGTTTCTGCCCATAACGGTTTTTTCGGTATCGGGCCGCGTTAGCAATGCGTCCAGGCCGTACGTGAATCGCTGGCGTTTGCCCAGTTTCGACAGACGTTGCGCCTGGAATACCGTGAGGGAGGAGAGGTCGACCACGGGGTCGCCGGTGCGCAGCAGAAAGGTGCCGCCCGAATCGGTCCAGTTTCGAAAGGCCTGGATAAACCAGTCGCCGTACAACACGCGCAACTGGGCGTAGTTGTACTGCCAGTCTCTCGTCTGCGAGGCCCCCACGCCAGTCAGACCCACCAGGTCGGCCTTGTTGTGCCCTGCAGAAAAGATGGCGGTGAAGTTGTCCGACGGGCGCCAATCAAGACGCGCTTCCAGACCGAGATTATTGGTTTCGGGATTGCGGGTCGGAAGCGGCGGCAGGTTCAGACCCGCGGCGATTTCCTCGTCCCTGCGTTCCCTGGCTCGCACCTCCTCCGGGTCGACGTAATCCCACTCCGTCCCTGTATAGTACCGGGCGGATACCTTGTAGCCCACCCGGTCTCCGACCTTGCCTGCGTGGCGAATCGAAGCCTGGCGAAGGTTGCGCTCTCCGTATCCGAAATGCGCGCTCGTTCCCTGCGACGTAAAAGGAGAGTGGGTAATGATGTGCATGACCCCGTCGGCGCTGTTGGGCCCGTACAGCGCCGACCCCGGCCCCAGGACCACCTCGATGCGCTCCACGTCGTCGCTGGTAATGGGAATGAAATTCGGGGCGTTCACCCGCACGGACGGCACCCGGGCAAGCCGGTTGTCCGTCATCATAAGCAGGGTACCGGTAAATACACTGTTGAAGCCGCGCACCACGATGCTGCTGTTGGCCAGTCCGGTTTTCGCGAAGTCAACCGACGGCAGATCCTTCACGTGGTCGGCGACGTTCATCGAAGGGTTGTTGCGGATATCGGCGGTCTCGACCACCGTGACGGAGGCGGGAGCGTCCAGGATCTTCTCCCGGCGGCGGGAAGCGGAAACCACACTCTGCTCCAAGAGAATGACTTGCTCCCTGAGGATCACATCGAGCACGGTGGACCGCTCCGATTGCACGGCAACATCGTCACGTATCACCGCCTTGTACCCGATGAATGTGATTTCGATCCGGTAATTCCCCGCTGGAACGGCGATTCGGAACCGCCCCTCATCGCCGGCAGCCGCCACGGTTCCCTCCGGAAGATCGCCGCCCTGAACAGCGATATAAGCGCCGGGAAGGGTCTCGCCGCCTTCGCCTCTGACCGTCCCTTCGATATAGCCGTCGGGCTGGGCAAGAACAGAACCGCATCCCAGCACCAGCCAGCAAAATAGAAACGTGCGCACCGTCTTACCCCCTCAAGCGATCAGGGCCGGGCCCTGAAATGGCGAATTCAAAGAGAATCGCATTCTGAATGTTTCAGTTATCTGTAGTCCCGCGCTGAGGAGCCGGCAACCCGGATGTTGGTCTCCGGCCATTGTCCAATTATCGATTTTTGTTATATATTTTAAAGTTATATTGGAAGAACCGGTCTTGTCAACTTTTGAATTGCGGTCGTCGCACAGGACAAGCCTGTAAGGCCTCGATCGGCCGCATCAGGACGCTTTGGAGCGCAGAATCGACGAATTCAGGATGCCGGGAACAACGCACCAGGATGCGATACTCGATTGGAGGGTGCCCGAATGCGAACCGAAAAGTTTGCGCTTCCCTTCGTTTTCGTTCTGACGTTGGCCGCATGTGACGATGCGGTCGGACCGCGCTATGTTGAAATTCTGGAAGTCACCGTTGGTCCGACCCTGGCCAGATGTTACGGCGTGGGCGAACGTACCTGCATGGTGGTTGACGGCTTGCTGTTTTACGACGGGATCGATGGCTTCACCTTCGAACCGGGCTACACCTACCGCCTGCGGATCGGAAAATACGACCCGTGGGGCGGAGAGGAGCCGCCGCAGGATGCCGGCAAATATGCCTATCGGCTGCTGGAACAGCTGGAGAGAGACCTCGCGCCATCCACCCCGGTGACATTGTCCCTGGCCCCAACCCGGGTAAAATGCTCGATTGCCGATGACTTTTGTCTGCTCGTAGACGGCGAATCGTACGATGATATTATCACAAATTTCGAATACGAAGCGGGATATTACTATACATTGAATGTAAACAAATATGGCGATGGCCGCCATGTGTTGGGTGAAATCGTCGCGAAGACCGAGGCGGCGGGCACTCAGGAGGAAGAAATCACCGTGGGGCCCGGCAGGATCAAGTGCGATGAGACCGGTTCGAGTTTCTGCAACGTCGTCAACGGCGCCGCGTTCCGAAGTGAATTCGTGGATTTCCGGCCGGTACACGGTTACAGCTACCGCCTGCGGGTGGAACGATTCAGCATGTTCCCCGGCGGCGCGACGGCGGCCTCAAGCAATATCCCCACCTTCGGCTATCGCTGGCTTGAAACGCTGGAGCGGAATCCGGGCAGCTGAATCTCGTTTGCCGTTCGTCATTGGAGTTACGGATACTGAAGTTGGCAGATTCTTCCGATACCCTCGGAACGGGTCCGGGCGTATCGTGTAAGGTGGGCGTGCTCGATCGCGCATATCGGGGGGGGGACAAAATGGACGCAGAAGGGCATGTTGAATATTCGGAAGACCTGAGCGGCGACCGCGCGAATTCCGGCTTCGCGCAGCCAATCGCAATCGTGGGCATGGCCTGTCGATTTCCGGGGGCGCCGGACGTCCCTTCGTTCTGGAAATTGCTGGAAGCCGGCGAAAATGCCGTCAGTGAGGGAGTCCCTGGTTCCGGCGACGGGCGCATAGGAGAGCTTTTTCCCGACGCCGAGATTCAGAGCGAAGCCTGCCGTTTCGGCGCTTACCTCGACAGAATCGACCTGTTCGACGCTGCGTTCTTTCGCATTTCGCCGGTCGAGGCGCAATTGCTCGACCCGCAGCAGCGGTTGATGCTGGAAACGAGCTGGAAGGCGATCGAGGATGCGGGGATGGATCCGGATCGGCTGAAGGGCAGCCGGACCGGCGTCTATGCGGGGATCAGCAATCACGACTACCGCAGCCTGATCCTGGGTGGGACCGAGATTACCGAGCCGGCGGCAAGCCTCTATGCCGTCAGCGGCACTTCCTTCAACACGGCCATCGGTCGGGTCGCCTTCGCACTGGGACTCGAGGGGCCGGCGATGGCGCTTGACACCGCCTGCTCGTCATCGCTGGTGGCGACTCATCAGGCGGTGTCGGGGCTGCAACGGGGCGAAGCGGACCTCGCGCTCGCCGGAGGGGTTCACCTGATCGTGTCCGGGCGGCTGTCTGAACTGCGAGGGAAGGCAGGAATGTTGGCGCCCGACGGGCAATGCAAGACGTTCGACGCCGCCGCGAACGGTTATGTGCGGGGCGAAGGATGTGGCATCGTGGTTCTGAAGCGACTCCGCGAGGCGGAGGCGGACGGCGACCGGATCTGGGGCGTAATCCGCGGTTCGGCGGTCAACCAGGATGGCGCAAGCCCGGGGTTGACCGTACCGAACGGCGCTTCACAGGAGCGCGTCATCGGGGCCGCGTTGTCAGATGCCGGGCTCACGCCGTTGGACGTGGATTATCTGGAGGCGCACGGGACGGGTACGACGGTGGGCGACCCCATCGAGTTACGGGCAGCCGCGACCGCTTACGGCGACGGTCGCGCGCAGGACAGGCCGCTCCTGATCGGTTCGGTGAAGACGAACATCGGCCATCTCGAGCCTGCGGCCGGCGTTGCGGCGCTGATAAAGGTCGCGCTGGCAATGAATCACGGCGTGATTCCAAGGCACCTGAACTTCCGTGAGCCGAATCCGGCGTTGGACTGGGACAGGATGCCTCTGCAGGTGACGGCGGAACAGTCAGCCTGGCCGCGCCATGCGGAGCGGCTCCCGACGGCCGGGATAAGTGGTTTCGGCTGGTCGGGCACGAACGCACACGTGGTGGTGGAAGCGTACGATGCCGGGGCGGAAGGGCTGGCCGGCGTCGAAAATCGCCGGTGGCCGTCGGGTTCCCGAATGCGTGTCGCCGTAACGCTTCCCGGCGAGACAGCAGAACAGATGCAGGGCTCGGACGCTCCGGCAGATAGAGAAACGCGCGTTTTGCCGCTTTCCGGGAAGTCGAATGAGGCGCTTCAGGTCCTGGCGGGGCGGTACCTGGACTGGCTGGACGAGCGCGCCGCCGAACCCGGGGGCGCGGCACAGTCCGTGCTTGCCGACATGGCGTGGACGGCCGGCGTGGGCCGGAGCCATTTCACACATCGGAAAGGCATCGTCTTCGACGACGTTCCGTCTCTGCGCGAAGAGCTCCGTGCACTTGCCGACTCGGGCGCCGCGAACGACGCGCAAGCTCCTTCCCGGGTTGCCTTCCTGTACACGGGTCAGGGAAGCCACTGGGTTGGTATGGGTGAGAAGCTCTACGAGACGGAGCCGGTGTTCCGAGCGGTCCTCGACCGCTGCGATGCGGTGATGAGGAAGGAACGGGGCAGCTCGCTGCTGGATGTGATGTTCGGGCGATCAGGAGATCTTTCCAACCAGGCGTGGACGCAGGCGGCGATTTTTTCGTTGGAGTGCGCACTGACGGCGCTGTGGTCCAGCCTGGGTGTTCGTCCTCACGTTGTGCTCGGCCACAGCTTTGGTGAACACGCCGCCGCACAGGCGGCGGGGGTGTTCGACCTGGAGGAAGGCGTACGTTTTGCCGCGGCGAGGGGGGAACTCACGGCTGCGTTGCCGCAAGGCGGCGCCATGGCCGCGATCTTCGCCGACGTACAGCAAGTCGAGACGGCGATCGATGAACTGAATGCCGCGTCCGACGGGATGGGACTGTGCATCGCTGCGTACAATGGCGCGCATCAGGTCGTGAGCGGCCCTGAAGTCGACGTTACGGAGATCTCGGAGCGCTTCCTTGCCCGGGAAGTCCGGGTCAACCGACTCGCCACCGGAAACGCCTTCCACAGCCCATGGTGGATCCGATGCTGGACGGGTTGGAGGACGTGGTCGCGAATCTGGAAATCTCGTCTCCTTCGCTCACACTCATCAGCAACGTGACGGGCAGGGTGCTGGAGTCGGATGAACGAATGGACGGCGCATACTGGCGCCGCCACTCGCGCGAGGCGGTGGCATTCAGTCGAAGCATGGAGACCCTGGCGCGTCTGGGCGTCGATCTGATCATTGAAGTCGGGCCCCATTCGGTGCTTGGATCGATGGCGACCATGGCCTGGCCGGACGCAGCGGGAAGCGCCCCGCCGCCGATCGCGCTTTCGAGCCTGTTGCGCCCCTCGAGCAGGGTGTCGCGGGCGGAGGCCGACCGTGCCTTTCCAGTGGCCGTCGCAAGGGCTTACGAATCGGGACTACCGGTTTCCTTTTCCGGCCTGTTCGCCGGCGAAGCGCGGCGCCGGGTCTCGTTGCCGGGCTATCCGTTCCAGCGCAAGAGCCATTGGGTCAAGGCGACCAGGCGGCGGACGGGCGCCGGCCACCCGCTGCTTGGAGGCCGGCACGAATCCGCCAGCGGCGAGGTCGCGTTCGATACGGAGGTGTTTCCCTCGGACCCGGCATGGATGCGGGACCACCGGGTGTTCGACCGGCTCGTGGCGCCGGGCGCGCTCTACGGGGCCATGGCGGTATCGGCCGCCTTCGCCGAGGGCGCCGGGAGGGACGCGCTCGAGGATGTTCAACTCCACAACCCGTTGATCTTCGCGGATGAGAACGCCGGCGACGAGGCCGGTGAACGGGGCAGGAGAATGCAGGTCCTGATCGACGAGCCCGGCGAGGCGCAACGAATTCGAATACTCAGCAGGGGAGATTCCGGAGACGAGTGGACGCTGCACGCGGAGGGCCGGTTGTCGCCGGACACCGGCGGTCCGAGTACGGAGGCGCCGTCGGACCTGAAGAGCCTCAAAGCCGACCTGTCGCCGCAGGACGTGGCCGCAATCTATCGGGCGAAGGCCGGGGTAGGGATCGACCATGGGCCGTCGTTCCGGACGCTGGAAGCGGTCTGGTCCGGGACGGGTGAGGCGCTTGGCGAGGTGGCGCTGCCGGCAGGCATCGACCCCGGCGGGAACGAAATCCATCCGCTCCTGCTCGACGGTTGTTTCCAGGTCATGGCCGCGGCGCGCGAACCGGCGGGGACCTGGGAAGGGGTCACCTATCTGCCGTTCGGATGGGAACGGCTTTGGCTCGCGGGGCCGCTCCCGGAGCGGGTTGTCTGCCACGCGCGCATGTCCGCAGACCTGCGGACCCCGTCGCCGGATACGGAATCCGAGCCGCCGGAGGTCCTTACCGGAGACCTCCGGATCTACGACCCGAGCGGTACCCTGCTGTGCGAGCTGGATGGATATACGGTGAAGCGCGCGACCCGTGAAGCGCTGCTCTCGGCCGTGGAAGGACTGGACGAACTCCTGTACGAGATGGTGTGGCGGGACAGTGTCCTCGAGCCTGGAATGCCGTCCGCCGATTTCCTGCCAGGCCCGTTGGACGTGGCGCCCCGCTCGAAGCCATTCTCACTGTACCTGGCCGCCGAAGGCGTCGGCGTCGAAGAAGAGGCCGCCCTGCAAGCCGACCTGGAGCGGTTGTCGTGGGCGTATGCGCTTTCGGCCCTGGAAAAGCTGGGTTGGCGGCGCACGACGGGCGCCGACGTGGATCCGGACGGCTTGCGGCAGGACCTGGGAGTTTTGCCGGAACACGCCCGGCTGTTCCGGCGGATCCTCGAAATACTGGCACGATCGGGCGTGCTGGAGGCGGCGGACGAGGGATTCGTGGTGGCGGTCGGGGCCGAAGATGCGTTGCCGGAAGAAATGCCGCATGATGCCGATGAGCACGCGACCGGCATGACCGGACGGTACCGGCACGGCGCGAACGAGATCGGGCTCATCAGGCGCTGTGCGGGGGCCCTCGCGGAGGTGCTGCGGGGCCGCGAGGACCCGCTGTCGCTGTTGTTCGGCGACGCGGAACCGCAGGCTGCCGATCTCTACCGCAGGGCGCCCGTGTGGCGAGCGGCGAACCAGATGCTCGGAGAGGTGGTGCAGGACCTTGCGGCCGGGCTGCCGGAGGGGCGCCGGCTCCGGGTGCTCGAGGTCGGCGCGGGCATCGGGTCGGCGACCGAGTGCGTCCTGCCCGGGCTGCCGGGCGGGCGGTTCGACTATACCTACACGGACATCTCCGCGGGCTTCTTCTCCGACGCGGAAGCGCGTTTCGACCAGGCGGATGCGCCTATCGAATACCGCGTTTTGGATATTGAGAAGGAGCCGGCGGCTCAGGGCTATGATTCCCACGCGTACGACCTCGTAATTGCCGCCAACGTGCTGCATGCGACGCAGTATCTCGATCAGACGCTGGCGCACTGCCGGGAGCTTCTGGCGCCGGCGGGACAGCTTGTGGCGCTGGAGAACCAGCGCGGCAGAGGCTGGATGGACCTGATATTCGGACAGCTGGACGGCTGGTGGCGATTCGCAGATCGGTACCGTTCGGACCACGCCCTGGCGGGGCCGGACGTGTGGCGGCGAGCGCTCGGCGACGTGGGTTTCGGCGAGGTCGAGATCCTTGGCGTCGACGAGTCCGAGTCGGCCGGGTTGCCCGACCGGGGCGTGATCGTGGCGCAGGGGCCGGCGGAGGTGCTCCTCCCGCCGGCCGCATGGGTTCTCGCGGGGGACCGGGGCGGCGTCGCCACGGCGCTGGCGGCCCAACTCACAGCGCGGAACCAGACGGTTGTGCTGGCGGACGCGGAATCGACGGAAACGGTGGGGTCCGCCCACGAAGCGGACGGCGTCGTCAGTTGCGCCGTGGAGATGGACCGGCGCGAGTCGTGGCAATCCCTGCTGGAGGGACTGCCCGGCAACGTGCCCCTCGGCGGTATCGTGCATCTCGCGGCGCTGGACGGTCACGGGGCGGCGGCGACCACGGAGGAAATGGGAGAGGATGCGAAACGAGCCACGGCCACCGCGCTGGCTCTGATGCAAGGCGTGATCGATGCCGACCTGACCCCCGCGAAGGGAGTGTGGTTCGTCACACGTGGCGCGCAGGTCCTGGAGCGGGAGCGCGCGGGGCAGCTTGGCGGAGCGACGTTGTGGGGTTTCGGCAGGGTGGTGGCCCGGGAAGCGGCGCACCTGAATCCGAAGATGATCGATCTCGACCCCGAGGCGACGGAACTGCCGGGCGACTTCGCGGAAGAACTGCTGTTTCCCGACCCGGAGACGCAAATCGCGTATCGGACCGGGCGCCGCCGGGTGGCCCGCCTGGTTCGCACCGGCGCGCGCCTCGCCCTGCCGGAGGGTTCCGACTGGCTGTTGGCCCCTGCCGCCGGCGGCACGCTCCAGGAGCTTCAGGTCCAGCCGTTGCCGGCGCGTTCCCTGGAGCCGGGGGAAGTTCGCGTCGCGGTCGAAGCCCGCGGGCTGAACTTCCTCGACGTGTTCCGGGGCATGGGCCTGGTGGGTGAAGGCCTGATGGGCGAAGAGATGTGCGGCCGGATCGTAGAGGTCGGCTCCGGAACCTCAACGGTCTCCGTGGGCGACCGTGTGGTCGGCCTGGCATTCGGCACATTCGGACCGGAAGTGGTGACGAAGGAGGAACTGGTGGCGCTCGCGCCCCCGGGGATTCCGGTCGCAGCCCTCGCCACGGTGCCCACCGTGTTCGGGACCACCGCGTTGTCATTCGATATTGCGGGCCTGAAGGCGGGCGAACGGGTGCTGATCCACGCCGCCGCGGGCGGCGTGGGGCTCGCGGCCGTCCAATTGGCGCAGGCCGCCGGCGCGGAAGTCTTCGCCACCGCGAGCGCGCCTAAACAGGCGTATCTCCGATCACTCGGCGTGACGCGCATTTTCGACAGCCGCACGACGGACTTCGGCGGGGAGATCCTGGAAGCCACGGACGGCGCGGGTGTGGACGTGGTGCTGAACAGCCTTACCGGTGAGGGCTTCATCGAGGCGAGTCTGTCCTGCCTCAGGCAAGGCGGTCGATTCGTCGAGCTGGCAAGGCGCGACATCCTGAGCGAGGAGGAAATGGCGGCTGTGCGGCCGGACGTCGCCTACGCCATCCTGGAGCTGGACGTCCTCAAGGAGCAGGACCCGGCGCGGCCCGGAGCGGCGCTCCGGAACGTTATGGAGCGACTCGGGGCGGGAGAACTGAAGCCCCTGATCCACACCCGGTGGCCGTTGGCCGAGGCCGGAGCCGCGATGGAGTTCATGCGCGACGCCCGGCACATCGGGAAGATCGTACTGGCCTCGCCACCGCTCGTGGATGGCCGGCTGCGGCAGGACCGGACCTACCTGGTGACCGGCGGCCTGGGCGGAATCGGATGCGCCCTGGCCGGCTGGCTGGCGGAGCGGGGTGCGGGGGCCATCGTATTGAACGGCCGGCGGCCTCCGGACCAGGAAGCGGAGGAAACGATCGCAGCGCTCAGGGAACGCGGCGTTGCGGTGCGGGTGGAGCTGGCCGATGTCACGGATGCCGGCGCGGTGGACGCAATGTTCGAGCGGATCAAGGCTGAATCGCCGCCGCTTGGAGGCGTGATCCACAGCGTGGGGGTGCTGTCGGATGCTTCGCTTGCGAATCAGAGCTGGGAGCGGTTCGAGCAGGTTCTCCGGCCGAAGGTTCTTGGCGCCTGGCATCTGCACCGGTCCACCGCCGACTGCGACCTGGATCTCTTCGTCCTGTTCTCGAGTGTGGCCGGGATTCTGGGCAATCCGGGCCAGGCGAACCACGCGGCGGCCAACACGTTCCTCGATCAACTCGCCGCCCACCGGCGCGCGCTCGGGCTACCCGGACAGGCCATCGCCTGGGGTGCATGGTCCGGACTCGGCGAGGCGGAGGAACAGCGGGACCGGATTGCCCGTCGGCGCGAGGCGGCCGGAACCGGATGGTTCAGCCCGGAACAGGGCCTCAGGGTGTTCGACCGGCTGCTGCGCGAGGATCCCACGACTTCGGTCGTACTGGCGGCGGACTGGTCCGTGTTCGGAGAGGCCGTCGAAGGTCGTCCGTCCCTGTTCGAAGACCTGCTGCCGGCGGCCGAAGATTCCGCGGCGGACGCGGCAGGCGCATCGGAAGACCTGCTTTCCATGCTGGAGGTCACGCCGGCGGTGGGGCGCGAAGCATTGCTCGTATCCTTCCTGCAGCAGGAAGTTCAAGCGGTGTTGAGGCTGCCGGCGGCACCCGCGCCCGCGGTGGGCTTCTTCGATCTGGGGATCGATTCGCTGATGGCGGTGGAACTCCGGAACCGGCTGAACCGGGCTTTCGCGGGGCATTACGTAGCGCCCAACACGCTGGTATTCGACTACCCGGATATCGCCAGCCTCGCCGGACACCTCGTCGGAGAACTGGGTGAGATCGAGAGTGCGCCCGCGCCTGCCCCTGAACCGCAACCTGAGCCTGAGCGTGTGCCGACCGCTCCACGCGAGGAAACCGGCGTCGCGATCGTCGGTATGGCGTGCAGATTCCCTGGCGCTTCAAACGTCATGGAATTCTGGAATCAACTCGAAGCCGGCGCGAACGCGGTGACGGACGGTCGCTGGAATTCCGGAACCACGGGAAGCTGCGCCGATGAACTCACCGGTGGATTCAATGTGTACCGCAGTGGTGGATTTGTGGATGGGATCGACCGGTTCGACGCGCGTTTCTTCCAGATTGCGCCCGTCGAGGCACGCATGATGGACCCTCAGCAGCGAATGCTGATGGAGACGAGTTGGCAGGCACTCGAGGATGCCGGCATCGATCCCGGCGGGTTGAGGGGAAGCCGTACCGGGGTTTATGCCGGCATCGCCAGCAGCGAGTACAGGGACCTGATGGCCGCCGGCGACCACGATATCAGTTACCTGGGTACTTCCGCCAGCATGACCGTCGGACGAGTCGCGTTCGTGCTGGGTCTGGAGGGGCCGGCGATACCCGTAGAGTTGAACTGCGCTTCGTCGCTGGTGGCCGTGCACCAGGCTGTGACGGGATTGCGGGAGGGCGAAGTCGACCTCGCCCTGGTTGGCGGCGTGAACGCTGTCCTGTCGCCGAGGTTGACCAGAGAGATGGCGGAACTGGGGATGTTGTCGCCCGAGGGGCAGTGCAAGGCCTTCGACGGGTCCGCGAACGGCTTCGTTCGGGGAGACGGTTGCGGCATGGTCGTCCTGAAGCGACTCGCGGACGCGGAAGCGGACGGCGACCGCATCTGGGGCGTGGTCCGGGGCTCGGCGGTCAATCAGAACGGCGCCGCGGCCGGTCCGACCGTACCGAACGGTCCCGCGCAGGAACGCCTGATCGAGGCCGCGCTGGCAAGAGCGGGTATCGCCCCGTCCGACGTGGACTACCTGGAGGCGCACGGGGCCGGATCCGCCATGGGCGATTCCATTGAGTTGCAGGCGGCGGCGGCGGTGTACGGCAGGGAACGCGAAGCGGACCGCCCTCTGCTGATCGGGTCTGTGAAGACCAACGTCGGGCACCTGGAGACGGTTGCCGGGATTGCCGGCCTGATCAAGACGGTGCTGGCGATGAAGCATGGGATGATTCCCAGACATCTGCACTTCCGGGTTCCCAATCCGAACCTGGACTGGAGCCGGCTCCCTGTACGCGTGACATCCGAGGCAACGGGCTGGCCGCACCACGCCGACAGACCGTCCAGGGCGGGGGTGAGCGCATTCGGGATATCGGGATCGAACGCCCACGTGGTCGTGGAGGGATATGGAAACCCGGCCGGAAACAACCCGGATATGGGCCTCCTTTCCGCCGGGTCCGCGCAACAGGTGTCCATTTCGTTGCCGGCGCCGGTCGGGGACCTGCCGCTGCCGGAGGATGGCCGGTTGCAGAAGCGGGAAACCCGGTTCCTGCCCCTGTCCGGCAAGGCCGAAGGGGCGCTCCGGGAGCTTGCGGCACGCTACGCGGACTGGCTGGACCAGCGTGCCGGGGAGGCGTCTTCCCACGCAGCTCAATCGGACATGCTCGCCGACATGGCCTGGACCGCGGGGGTGGGCCGGAGCCATTTCTCCTACAGGGCGGGCGTGCCCTTCAACGACGTCGCGTCGTTGCGTGAAGGATTGAAGACAGTGGCGCTGGGGGAGGATGGGTTGGTACCCGTGACCGCCGGGAAGGTGGCGTTCGCCTACGCCGGGAAGGACAGCCACCAGGCGGGCATGGGCCGTTCGCTGTACGAAACGGAACCCGTCGTGCGTGCGGTCCTGGATCGCTGCGACGAGGTTTTTCGCGAAATGCGAGACGCCTCGCTGTTGGAGGTCATGATCAGGACAGTGGAATCAGACGGCGCCTTTGAGGACCCTGCCTGTCGGCAGCCGGCGATCTACGCGTTGCATTGCGCGCTTACCGAACTCTGGTCGAGTGTGGGTATCCGACCGAACGTGGTCGTTGGCCGGGACCTTGGTGAACTCGCGGCAGCCAGGGCGGCGGGGGTATTCAGCCTGGAGGAAGGATTGCGGATTGCGGCATCCCTTGGACCGGAAGGATCCGTGGAGAAAATCGCGGCTGTGCCTCCTTCGGTCGACATGATAAGTGGCGCTACCGGGCGTTCCGTCGACCCGGACGACGCCCTCGAGGCCGAGTACTGGCGCCGCAAGGCGAACGAACCGGCGAGACTGGACCGTTGTTTCGAAACCCTGGTCGAAGCCGGGGTGGACGTCGTGATCGAGATCGGGCCGGACGCTGTGAACGGCTCCGATTCAACAATGACAAGGCCGAAGTCCGCGAATGATGGGGAGGCGCCGGTTGTGCTTTCAAGCCTGCCGCGGCCATCCGGTGACGATGCGGGGGCATGCTGCGACCGATTCATCGAGGCGGTCGCGGGTGCGTACGAGACGGGGCTGGCGATTTCGTTCGACGGTTTGTTCTCGGGTGAAACGCGGCGCCGCATCTCCCTTCCGGGCTACCCGTTCCAGCGCCGCCGCCATTGGATTTAACGTGGGTCCGGCGGCCGCGGGACGATGGAGTACGACAGACGGACTGCGCGGCGAGCCGACTCAGAGCATGGCTTCGACGTATCGGCGGGCGGAAACGACGGCCTGCAATGGCTCATCCCAATCGACGCCCTCGAGTTCAATCACGAGCGGTCCATTATAGTCGCTGTCGGATAACAGATTCAGCAGTTCAGCAAACGGCAGATCTCCTTCGCCGAACGGCACGGGCTTCCCGCCCTGCTGGTCCCGCAGATGGACGTGACCGATTCGCCCGGCAAACGCTTCGGCAAACGGCATGATCGGTTCACCCGCCGAGAGCAGGTGGCCGGTGTCCACGAGAACGCGCGCCCGTTCCGGCAAGTCGGGCAGGACCGCCTGAAAGTCAGCCGGACCCTGGAGGCGGTTGCCCGTTTTATTGCCCAGGTTAAGGACAATACCGGGGATGTTTCGCAGAAGCGTGTTAACGCCTTCGATAAGGTCATCGAGCGCTTCTGATGTGCGGTCCCCTCCGCTCGTATTCAGCGTACACGTACCGAGTGCGCGCCCCAGGTGGATGTCCCATTCGAGCTGGCGCAGGTTGTAAGCGAGGTTGCGCTCGTCGGAGTCGGCCTTCCTGCCGGTAAGGTTGCGGATATTGAGGCCGGCAAGCTGCATTCCCGCGTCCGTGACGGCAGAGCGGACCATGGGCACGGACCAGTCCGGATGGACGGGTGTGCTCTCCGTGTACGCGCGGAAGAGTTCCACGCTGGAGAAACCTGCCGTTCGGGCAAGATCCAGAACCTGGGGCAGACGCAGATCCGGACAGATCGTCGGGCTGAAGACGAGTTGCATCAGTTGATCCCTTCCCAGTGAGCCCATTGGTCATCGCAGGTCTCAAAGCGAATATCGTTTGCGTCCTTGCGCGCAAAACGGCCGATCAGCGCCATCCGGATATTGCGGTTCACGTTTTTGGATCCCGTATGGAAGAGTTGAGCGTGCCACAGGATGGCGTCACCGGCCTTGCCTGTAAATTCACGTCCTTCCGGAAACGTTCCCTCAGGATAGACGTCGCTGGAGCTGCCGCCTCGTACCGACAACAGCGAATGCGTTCTGAAGTATTGGTATGACACATGGTGGCTGCCTGGCCAGTAGGTGAAGCAGCCGCCCCGGGATCCGACGTCGTCCACGTAAATTGTGAGGTTGATGGTCGTACTTCCGACCGTCCCTTCAGGCACGCCGTTGGTAGGGGTGTAGTACCCGTCCAGATGTCCGCGTTCAGGCAGAGACCATGTCCTGTCTCCGGACGGGTAGACCAGCGCAGGACCCGCATTGCCGGGATTGAGTCGACCCTTGCCGACCAATTCTTCCATCATCTCGAACAGGGGCGACTCGTGGACCGTGGCGCGGATGGCCGGATGGTGAGCCGCCACCGGAGTACGGGGACCTGCGTCGATCCAGGTTGCCGGATCGGCGCGGTCCGCATCGATACCACTCCACAGTGCATCCTGTGCGGCACGTGTCTGAGCGGACGTTAGGACGCCGCGAATCATGAGACAGCCGTTTTCTTTGAAGAAGCCTCTGTCTGCGGCAGAGAGATGGGGCATGGCGTGTACCTCTTGAAGGGGTGCCGTTCCGCGTGTTGAGTGACTTGAGCGATCAATATAGCAAATTAGCCGCCATACAAAACTCCCTTTTTTCGCTTCATTCCGCCCGGAGAAAAACGGTTTGACATAACGCACGACCATTTCTATATTTTCGTTCCGTCGAAAATATCCACCTCAGTGAAAGGATCGTATCCATGGCGTCTACCGAAGAACGTATCAGACAGCTTGTCGCGGACAACCTCGAAGTGGACGGGCAGGCAATCGCGCTTGAGGAGAACCTGAATGTCAGCCTCCTCGATCTCGGCGTGTCCTCTCTCGACCTCGTTTCTTTCGGACGAGTCGTCGCGCGCGAGTTCAATGTTTCGTTTACGCCCGAAGACTGTGCGAACGTGAACACCGTCCAGGCCCTTATCGAGCACGTCGATTCCCAGTCCGGCTGAAGACGCGGTGCGGTCGGCGATCGTTGATTGCAGACACCGCTTTCTTTCAAGGCCATCCGGTTCCCTGAGATTCGCTGCTTGCTCAACGGGCGAATACGTCGGCGGTTCGACGATGACTCGTGAGAAAGAGCGAGGACTTGTCTACAACTCCAGAATCCGTATGGGAAATACCGGAGCCGCTTTCGATTCGCGAAGTTTGGATCGACGATGATACCGTCACCGTATTGCGCCGTCACGGAAATCCGGATGGACCGCGGCTTGTGCTCAGCCACGGCAACGGTCTGGCGATCGATCTCTATTATCCGTTCTGGACGCTCCTGATCGACGAATTCGACCTGTTCGTTTACGACCTCAGAAACCATGGTTGGAACAGGGTCGGCGATCTGCAGAAGCATAGTATTCCAACATTGGTTCAGGATCATGACCGGATTCTGGATGCGATCGACCGTCACTACGGTTCAAAACCGAAAATCGGCGTATTTCATTCGGTATCCGGACTGATTTCGCTCTTGTCACCGTCGTTCGGCAGCGAGTTCTCGGCTTGCGTCCTGTTCGATCCGCCTCTTTGCAAGCCGGATGACGATTACGAAGAATTCGACGCCGCGGTCACGCGCACGGCCGCGATGACCCGGCGCCGGACGCCCAGGTTCAGTTCCAGGCATCAGTTTGCGGATCTCCTTAGATTCCTGCCGGTCTACCAGCGCGCCGTGCCGGGGGTTCTGGAACTTGTGGCAAGGACAACGTTGCGCAAATGCGAGGACGGGCAGGGTTATGTACTCCGGTGCCCGCGTGAATTCGAAGCCCGAATCGTAGACTATGCCCGCACGTTTGCGGTTTTGGTCGACTTCGACAGATTTCTATGTCCCCTAAAAGTCATCGGCGCCGATCCTACCCTGCCCTACTCATATCTGCCAACGCTGGATTTCAGTCATATTCTCACGGTTGACTACGATTTCCTGCCTGATACAACCCACCTTCTCCAACTGGAACAGCCAGAGGAATGTGTCTCCGCGATGCGTGAGTTTCTCGAAAGCCATTCCCTGATCTGACCCCCGCGCCACCGCGAGGCCGGGCGTGCTCCGCGCCTGTCCGGTTTTTCGTTTCGCCTCCCGGCGAAAGAAGAGGGCACCGCCGAATTACGCCCGTTGCCCTTCCCGCACGTCGCAAAAACCGTCATCTGTCAACTGCTGGTCGTATGCAGCCAGCGCGCGCGGAACCTGACGCGATCAGTGGGGACTCCCGGTAGTGAGCAATCGACCCGACCTTCTTCGATTCCGGATGGCGCTTCCGCTCGTACTGTACCTTGCGATTTGTACCGGCGCTACGGCCCTGGCGCCGCCCGGCGTCGATGCGCAGGTCGAAGCCGACGATACGGCCACGCACTGGTCCGAAACGCTGGAAAAGATCCGCGCCGGTTTTCCCGAGGTGGACCATATCTCTACCGATACCCTGCAGTCGTGGCTCGACGGATCGCCGAAGCGCGAAGATCTCATGCTGTTGGACGTACGGGAACCGGATGAATTCGCGGTCAGCCACCTGCGCGGCGCCCGTCCGGCCCGCTCGAAGGACGAGGCATTGAAGGTGCTTCAGGACACACCCCGGAACCGGCGGATCGTGCTGTACTGTTCGGTGGGGTACCGCTCGTCCGAACTTGCCGGATTTCTGATGGAGAAGGGAGTTGAGAATATCTACAATCTGGAAGGATCGATTTTCAGATGGGCAAACGAGGGCCGGCCGGTCTACCGGGGGACGGCACGGGTGCGGGTCGTCCATCCGTATGACAGATACTGGGGCCGCCTGTTGAAGAAACCTCTGCGACGGGTGGACCCGGACGTTGCTCCGGGGCCGGGGGCGACGACGCAATGAGTGCCTGATCGAGAGAACCTGGTGAAACTGATCGTTACGAACGACGACGGCATTGAAGCGGAGGGTCTGGAAACGCTGGTTGGACTGGCGTCGCGGTGGGGTGAGGTCGTCGTCGTTGCGCCCGCGGAGCCGCAGTCGGGTGTCGGACACAGATTGACGACCGAAGGACCCATCCGTGTGGATCGCCAGACTGAGAACCGGTTCAGGGTCTGGGGTACGCCCGCCGACTGTGTGCGCCTGGCCCTGAGCCAACTGGCGCCCGACGGCGACCGGGTGCTCTCCGGAATCAACAACGGCAGCAATCTTGGCGTGGATGTCTACGATTCAGGGACCGTAGCCGCTGCCCGCGAGGCGGCGATTCTCGGACGCAAGGCCATCGCCCTGTCACAATATAGAGCGAAAGGCCGGTCCATAGACTGGCCGCTTGCAGCAGACCGGCTCCAACTCGTTCTGGACAGGGTACTGAGCGAGACACTTGAAGCGGGGTGTTTTTTCAACGTGAATCTGCCCCACCCGGAACACGACAGGGTGGGTCTTGAAACCCGACTGACTCCCGTCGACAGGAGCCCGCGGGCGATCACGTTCAAGCGAAGCGGCAGCGATTATCGCTATACCGGCGTCTATCAGGAGCGTCCTCGACAACCCGGAAGCGACGTTGACGCCTGTTTCAATGGCTACATTTCGATCTCCAGGATCCCCATCTGACTGGACCGTGCGGTCACCGCGGGTGCGGCGGGAAACCCGTCTGACAGGAATGACGTCGCACTCCGGGTCCGATTCGTTCGACCGCGAACCGAAACCGGGAGCCCCTATGCCACAACTCTCCACGACCAGCAAGGGAGTCGACAATCCCTGGTACCCCGATGGTGGGCCGGGGCGCCACCTCAAGGCCCGGATGAAACGCGGGGACCTGTTGATCGGCGCGACGATTGAAGCGTATGCCCATCCGTCCCTCGTCAAGTTGTTCCGGCACGCCGGGTTCGACTTCGTCTACATCGAGTACGAACACAGCCTCTTCGACCTGCAGGACCTGGCCGACACCATTCTCGCTGCCCGGGACAACGGACTGCCCGTCATCGCAAAGACGCCCCAACTGGAACGCCAGGAGGTCTCGAAACTGCTGGAAGCGGGCGTGGTGGGAATCCAGCTTCCGAGAACCGAGACGCGCGAGGAGGTCCAGCGGCTGCTGAGCTACCTTAAATTTCCCCCGGCGGGAACCCGGGCCGTGGCGCCGGGATGGGGCAACAGCGACTACAGGGAGGTAACGGACTGGCGGGGATGGATGGACGAGCAGGACCGGGAGACCGCGCTGGTGGTGCATCTGGAAACGGTGCGAGGGTATCGTAACTCAGAGGAGATTCTGAGCCTTCCGGGGGTCGACATGTGCTTCGTGGGGCCGGGAGACACTTCCATCGAGTTCGGTCATCCCGGTGACTTCGATCACCCCGAGGTGCTTGGTCCGATGGAAACGGTTCTGGAACTCTGCAAAGAGAACGGCGTGGCCTTCGGCACCATGCCCTGGAGCGGCTGCGCCGCCGGCGAGTGGGCCCGAAAGGGAGCCGCCTTCTTCGAAGCCACGTCGGAATTGGGGTTCATCCGGGCGGGAGCCGCCGCGCTGCTGGAGGAATACCGGGCGCACCTCGACTCGTAACGGGGTTCGGTCGTTTTACTCATTCACGCGGGTGCCACTCGCACGGTCACGATATCCATGCCGTGGTATTTCTGGTGCCGGACCGAAGAAGCGTAATGCCGTAACATCCGGAACGATAACTCGTTTTCGTCCAGGGTTTGCGTCTGTTCGTCGAGATACGCGAGACGATCCCCCAGGTTCTCTTCGTCGAAGACCGCTACGAATTCCATTTCTACGGCCTCTCCCTCCGTCCGCGCGACAACAATCAGGCGCGGCGCCTCATCCTCCTCAGGATACGGGTTGTCCGGCTCCAGAAGACTCGCCAGGGTCTCCTCGCCCGCGGAGCGTAACCGCCCGGTCGTGGCAGCGTCCCATCCCATCCCGTCCGCAACCTCTCTCAGAAACGCGTCGATACGGGGAAGATCCGAAATATCCAGCCGGGCTTCCAGGCGCCGGCGACGCGGACCGGTCAGTTCAAGGAACACGGTCAAAGCGATCGCCGCGGCGGTGCCGACCGTTATCCCGTTGCCGAGCAGCACGCCCCAGGGTCTGCCCAACAGGTCCTCGAGGATGTTGTTGCCTTGCATCCCGAGTCCGATGGAGAACGCCAGGCCGACCACGATGGCCTTCCGGGCGTCGAGGCCCGCCCGCGAGAGGGTCTGGATCCCCTCCACGAAGAGCATGCCAATGGCAACCAGCAGGAACCCCCCCATGACCGGGCTGGGAATCACCAGCAGGAGACCCGTTACCCTGGGAAAGAACGCCAGCACAACGAGAAGGCATCCCACGGCGTATCCGGCGCCCCGCGCGGCAACTCCGGTAAGGTTGATCAGCGACACGGTGGATGACGAATAGGAGGTCGTGGGCGGTGTCCCGGCAATGCCCGAAAGCAGAATGCCAACCGCATTGGCATAGGTTGAGCCCTGGATCAGCCGAAAATCCGTCGCCCGGATCCGGCGGCGCGATACCTGTTGAACGACCATCCCGTCGCCGATACCCTTGATCGCCTGTACGAGGGTGACGATAAGAAACATCGCCAGAAGCGCCCAGAAGCCTTCGGTCGGTGTCAGATCCAATCCGGGAAACCCGCTGTGGGGAACCCCCACCCACGACGCCGCGGTCAGCCGATCGAATTCGTAAAGCCCGAACGGAGCAGCGGAGACGCAGCCCGCCGCGATTCCAATTAACAGCGACCAGGGCCGCCAGGCTGCGGAACCCCGCAACATCAATACCGTGGATACAGCCAGGGTCACGGCCGCCACGGTCGGACCGGCGGCCGCCGATGCCCCCTCGGGTACTTCTTTCAGCCGGTCGAACGCGATGGGAAGGATCATCGCGGCAATCAGCATCAGTACCGTGCCGGAAACGACTGGCGTAATGATACGCCGCAGTTGCGGAAGCCACGCCGCGACACCGAGGTAGAAGAGTGACGAAAGGACGATGAGGCTTGCGAGCATGGCCGCTCCGCCCGCTTCGATGGCCAGGACCGAGACCGCAATGAAGTTGGGCGATGCGCCCATGATCAGCATGTGACCGCCGCCGAGCCGCCCGATCCTCGCCGCCTGCAGCACGGTGGCCAACCCGCTGATAATGAGCGCCGCGAAGACGGCCCACGAAAGGTAACGATCGTCCTGACCTGCGGCGACGGCAGTGACGGCCACGATCAGGACCGTCGGCGCCAGCCCGATGATGATACCCTGTATCCCGACGCCAATCGCCTCGAGGAAACGGCAAGGTTCGTCCGGTTCGTATCGGATTCTGTCGCTTGATCGGTCTGCCATTCAGAGGCCTTTCCGGTCCACGCTTCGGGCACTTCCAGGGTATGTTCGCTTTCGCACCTCAAGAATATTGAAATATCGAGAACAAATCAACCGGCGATTGGGTCCTTCGGGATCATTACGACTCTACGCTGCTTCCGTAGAAGAAAGTGGGAAGACGTGAGTCGGTAGCATGAAAACCTGAAAGCGGTGAGACGTGAGACGCAAGACGGTAGATGAAACCCTTGCCCGATTGGTTTCTCCCTAATGCCTCTGGCAAGATATGAAACCGCACAGGGCAATCACATCCTCTACCGTCTCCCCTCTACCCTCTCACCGCTTTTGGGGGGCCGGAGGGAGAGGTCTGCGTCTGTTCCTGTCGCGTCCATTCCAAGAATTGAAGAAGCCCTTTTAAGATCCCATGGACGCCGGCGCGGCGATCGCTCATACGTTCGCATTCCGCGCTTGATCCGGAATAAAAAAAGGGCTTCTTCGAATACAAAGACCGCGTGTCGCCACCTCGGGATTCCACGTCCCCGGGGCGAATGCATCTATGCTTGACTGCCGCTTGCGAACGCTCCGCAAGTTCGGAAACGTGTCTTATCGACGTTGATCGACGACGTCACCAAGCGTCTCTTCTGCCAGGCTGAACATCCCGGCCAGGTACTGCTTGCGCAACAGGTTCAACTCCGCGACCTGCTGCCACAGGACCTCCTCAATCGTGGCGACTGCATTTTTGCGCACCTCGGAAGAGAGGGTATTGTCGTTTTTGAATTCGTACTTCTCAATCGTAAATTCAGCGATATCCGATATGTTATCGCCAATGATATCCATATCGACCGCGCTTCTCATCGATCCGATTTTTTCGTCGTCAGTGTTCATCATGGCTGCTCCGATATGGTTGGCAGGTCGTCCGTTCCAGAGGTGAATGGAAACTCTTAAAGACGCAACTCAACTGCTTCCGTACGCTGCTATCGCCTCGTTCTGTGACTCATAAATGTCGATGATCTGATCGAAACCGCTCATGGTAATCACCTTCCGTACCCCACCCGTAAGTGTGCAGATCCCGAACTGCTTGCCGGGGTCCTTGAACTTCCAGGCAATGATGACGCCAAGGCGAAGCCCCGCGCTGCTGATGTAGGATACCTGTTCGAAGTCCAGAAGCAACGCGTTGTCTTCAGGGCCGATTCCCGACTCGATGAGACGCTGAACTTCCTGCGCATTGCTTCCGTCGATGCGACCCGCCAGGACCGCGATCAGGATTCCGTCTTTCCGATCCCATTTGACATCCACGTCCATCCGGACCCGCCTCCGCCAGTGGCGTCATTGCAATCTCGCGAATGTCAAATGAGACCCCGACAGGGTCAGTGGACTCGTTCCGGATGCGCGGCCGCCTTGAAATCTCCAAGCCGATCCGGACCCTCCCTTGAGACAGGAATCCTGGCCGTTTTCCCGGCTAAACCGAAGCAGGATGCGGATCTCGGACCTCTATTAGTTATTATAAATAAAACGGACATATTAACAAGCCCGCGAACCGGAAAACCGGTCGAAACGGACCATCAAAGTCTCACTGAATCGACCAGCCCGATCGCTTCAGATCAATACTGCCAGTCTGAATGCGTCAGAGGCGCACGGTTGAGTTCATCGCGATGATAGCGCCAGGTTGGCATGAACCTGTCCATCAGTTTCCAAAAACGATCGTTGTGACGGCGCTCGATCAGGTGGACCATCTCATGCACAACGACGTACTCAAGGCAGGATGCCGGTTTCTTTGCCAGCTCGAGACTCAGCCAGATTCGTCGGGCATGGGGATTGCAAGTCCCCCAACGGGTCTTCATCTTTCTGATCCGCGCTTCGTTGACCCGCACCCCCATTTCGGGCTCCCACTTCGCGATGAGGCCCGGTAGACGACCACGGAGATGCTGGCGGTACCATCGATCCAGCACGGCCTCCCTATTATGCCTGTCTGCGCCCGGCCGAACGCGCATCGCTATGGTCGTATTGTTAAGGAGGCGGACCTCAGGCGGGGTGTCCCATTCCGTCACCTCGAGCCGGTAGCGTCGGCCCACGAAAAAATGGCTCTCGCCCGTTATGAATTCCCGCTCGGACTGGCGGTATTGCCGCTGAAATTTCGCCTCCTGCAGACGAATCCATTCAAGACGGGAAGTGACGGCCACTCGCACTTCGTCTTTATCGAAACGACGCGGCGCGGATACCCTTACACGACCGTTCGGCGGGTAGACCCTTATGTACAGGTTCTTGACGTCCTTGTGCACGACGTCCACTGCGGTTCCTCGTACCTCAATGGTGTAATTTTTCAGCCTATTCTTCACTTTCCACCGTCGCAATCTCGACTGAATCGGCGCACGAGATTCTCATTGTTACCAGGTTGGGACTTGATCGCATTGCGGACGTTAAGTCCCCGCCGCCAACGGACGAACTATCCCTGACACAACTCGGCGACCATCGCCGCATTCTCGCCAAGCTGATCGCCGAATTTCTGGTACATCCCCACCAGAAGAATATCGATGGGTTTGATATTGCTCAAGGTAAAGGCGAATTCTTCGCGAATCCGGTTCCTGGAGCCAATGGCGCGTCCGGCCGCCAGGACTTTGAAGACAATGCATGGTTTGGCGGTATTGCGAATGATGCCACACATGCGGTCGCGGTGTTCGCGGAGGTAGATTTCGCCGAGGGGCGCATAGCCGAATTTTTGTTCGAATTCCTCCTGGGCGCCCTGCAGATAATAGAGCGCGGTCATGTAATAGTCGATATCCCAATCTTCTTCTTCCGCGATTTCGATTATACGGGGATTGTGGATCGACAACCCGACCATGACGCCGGTGTCACGAATCCGCTTGAGAATGTCGCGGAGATGGTCGAGACGGTTCTCCTGAAGACACCGTCCGGCAACACCGCTTCCGTGGGGCGCCATCCCGATCGGACGGTGTCCGGCGGCGACGTCGACCTGGGAGGGGTCGTCGTACCACAATCCGCCCGGGCTGAGGCAGAAGTAATGAATCGTACCTCCCTCGTCGCGGTATCGCTGAAGATCGGCGGCCGAACGTACGGTCAGGGAGTTTTGCCAGGCGTTGATCCCCACTTCTTCCGCGCGCCGCAGGGTCGCGATAACCTGATCGGAGGTATTGGCTTCTTTCTGATGGCCCGACAGCAACTGATTGAAATGTGAATATCCGTAGATCGGATTGTCGCCCATAATGAGCCGGCTGATCCGATAGGCTCCGAACGGAACGGTCGGAAGACTTGTCTCACTTAAGGTCGACACGATATTTCTCCTCTGTCCGGCATGCAAAGAAAGTCAAATCTCTTTCTGACGGTTCCTATCGTCGACGTCGGCCCATAATAAACGCCTGCAAAGCCCCTCAGTCAAAAACCAGCACCGTGCGCGCCACCTTCCCCTGAACCATGTCTTCGAATGCCTCGTTGATCTCGTCCAGCGGACGATAGCGGGAAATCAGCTCGTCCAGCTTGATCTTCCCCTGCCGATACAGATCCAGAATCCAGAGGAAATCCACGCGGGCGCGGGCGGCGCCGTGCCACGACCCCATCACGGCGCGGTCCCGCAACAGGTCCTCGCCGTCTACGGATATGTCCTGGCCGGCTGGCTGTACCCCAACCACGACCGCGGTACCGCTCGTTCGGACCGATGCGAACGCCTGCCGAACCAGCGCCGGGAATCCGACCACCTCGAAGGCGTAATCCGCGCCGCCCCCGGTAATCTCCAGAATCCGTCGAACCGGATCTTCCCTTTCCGCGTCGACGAGATGCGTGGCGCCGAACTGCTCGGCCAGTTCCAGTTTATACGGCACTTTGTCCACGGCGATGATCTTGCCGGCCGATGCAAGCACACCGCCCTGAATCACATTGAGACCGACCCCGCCGCAGCCGAACACGGCCATTGTCGCACCGGCTTCCACCTTTGCGCGATTCACCACGGCGCCGATACCCGTAATCACCGCGCAGCTGATGAGACACGCCTTTCGGAGATCCGTGTGATCCGGAACCTTCACACACGCGTCCGCCGATACCACGGTCTGCTCCGTGTAGGTGGGCCGGCCGTGGTAATACGTTGTCCCGTTCCTGGAGATGCGGCTCGGCAACTCTCCCTGATGGGTTTCGCACAGCGCCGGGCTGCCCTGGCTGCAGTTCCGGCAATGGCCGCACATCGCGTCCAGAGACAGGATAATCCTGTCGCCAACGCTGACACCGGTCACGCCGGGGCCGATCTCCCGGACGATTCCCGCGCCTTCGTGCCCCATCACCCAGGGGAGCGCGCGAGGCGCTACGTGTCCGTCGACATAATGATAATCGCTGTGGCAGACCCCCGCCCCCACGATATCCAGAAGCACTTCACCTTCGCGAGGAGAGGCGATATCGACGTCTTCAACGGAAACACGGGCCAGCGGTCTGTGGAGAATGGCGGCCTTCATATTTGACTCCTGTCGCTCGCTACGTGCCGGTACCCACGGCATCCGGATAGCCGGGTGTCCGGGCTTCCGCGCTCCCGATCGCCGCGGGCCCCGGCGTTGCTGTACTCTCAAGCGCCCCGCGTACCGAGCCGGGCGAGGATCTCCGACCACCGTTTCGCGTGACTGTCGTGGGTGTGCAGCGGCCGGAATCCTGCCGTGAGATAGCTCTTGATGGCCGGGACACGCCAATCGTCGGTGAGCAGGTGGGCCTGGCGATAGCCCAGCACTCTGAGTCGATGAAGCACGGCGGCGTTGACCAGGTGGCCCAGGCCTTTCCCGCGCTGGTCTTCCAGCACGGCAACCATATGCACTTCCCCCACGATGCGTTCGGTCAGATCCCGGCTCCACGCGCAGGCGGAGCCGACGAGCCGCGAATCGATGGTTGCAAAAAAGAGACTTTGCGGATGGAAGCGGGGGTCGTTAATGAGTTTTTCACGGCAGGTTTCAGGCGTCCAGTCCCGCCCCACGTTTCCTTCCATGATCGCGCACCATCCGGCTTCGTCGCCCGAACGGTACGTTCGCAGCCCATACCCTTCCGGGATCCGGATTTCCGGAAGGTCCTGCAGCGTATCTCTTATCATCTCCAGTTGCGGCGGTGGCGGAGGAGGTGATTTGGCGCACATGGAAGAAAGAATCCTGCGAAACATGGTGGTTCTCTGGTCGAATCGGCGCGGTCTGTACCGGGGTACCGTTGGCTCTCGGCTATGCCGAACCGGTCGCAGATCCCCGGACCCCTGCGCATCGATTGCAAATACCGTCCGTGGTCGCCATTCGTCTGACGCGAAACGGGGTTCCCGACCCGGCCGCGCCTTTATGTACAATATGAGCGTCGCGGCCGTTGGTGTCAACGGATAATCGCCCGTTCGAGCCCTGGATCGGGGGAACGAATTCGCGCCTGGCGCGAATGAAACCGGGGCCGGATTCAGCCCTGAAATCACGCCCCGGCCGGGGCCTGTTGATTCTTCGGTAATGCCTTGACAATTGCCAATCCTTGTGATATACTATCACCGCCGAAAAGCGGTCCTCGGAATGAATGCCATTCCGGAACCGTTTTTTTGAGCATGTGGGAGGTCCAGGCGCACGATGCTGGTCGATTATCTTCCGATTGTTATTCTGATGGCGGTGGCCGTCGGGTTTGCAGCCGTCAGTCTGTTAATAACGCATCTGTTCGGGCCCCGCCGACCCAATCCGGTCAAATTGTCGCCATATGAATCGGGTGTGCCTCCCGTAGGCGATGCCAGACTGCGGTTTTCGGTCAAGTTTTACGTTGTGGCGATGCTGTTCATCGTCTTCGATATCGAAGTCGTGTTTTTGTACCCCTGGGCCGTTGTCTTTAAGGATTTGCTGGCCCAGGGGAACTTTATTTTTACGGAAATGGTGGTATTCCTCGGCGTTCTTGCGCTGGGACTGGCGTATGTCTGGCGGAAGGGCGGTCTGGATTGGGATTGAACGCGGACGGCGCTTCTGAAGCATTGACCATAGACGAACGGGCAATCGGATGCCTCAGGAAATGACAAACGAAACCACTGTGACTGACGTCGCCGCTGGAAACCTGACGGCCAGACGGCTGGAAGAACGGTTCGGGGAAGACGTCCTCGAGATTACCGAATTCCGCGGGGACTGGGCGGCGGTCTGCGATGCGGACCGGGTTTCGGACGTGCTGGCATTTCTGCGTGATGAGCCCGGCCTGGAATACAATCGATTGTCCGATGTGACGGCCGTCGACTATTCCGAGTATCCCGGACCGCGCCCTGACGTCCGGTTCAACGTGGTCTATCACCTCTATTCCCACCCTCACAACCAGCGCTTTCGGCTTCGGGCGAAGGTTGGCGAAGAGAACTGCGGGATCCCCTCCGCGTGCGGATTGTGGAAAGGCGCCGAATGGCCGGAGCGCGAAGTGTTCGATATGTTCGGCATCCGGTTCGAGGGCCATCCGGACCTGCGGCGCATATTGATGCCGGTGAACTTTCAGTACTACCCGCTGAGGAAAGATTACCCGCTCAACGGACGGGGCGAGCGGGACATTATCGCGCCGGAAGATCCCGGTTTCGAGGGCAATCCTTTCGGGGACGACGACGCACCGGACGACGACCCGCTGGCGTCGGAGCGGATGGTCCTGAACCTGGGGCCCCAGCATCCGGCAACCCACGGGACGCTGCGGCTCACGCTCGAACTGGATGGGGAGCGTATTTCCAGGTGTCTTCCGGACATAGGCTATCTGCATACGGGCTTCGAAAAGCTGGGGGAACACCATACCTACAACCAGTGGGTCACGGTCACGGACCGGATGAACTATCTCTCGCCGTTGTGCAACAACATCGGGTACGCGATGACGGTGGAAAAAATGATGGGCCTGGAAGTCCCGCCGCGCGCCGTGTGCATCCGTGTCATTCTGTCGGAACTTTCCCGCATCGCGGACCACATGGTCTGGCTGGGCACGCACGCGCTGGATATCGGCGCGATGACGGTGTTCCTCTACACCTTCGAACAGCGTGAACGCCTGTACGATATATTCGAGGCCGTCACCGGCACCCGTCTGACCACCAGCTATACGCGAGTCGGCGGGCTGGGGTGGGATGTGCCCGACAATTTCCACGAACTGGTAACGGACTTCACGGCGCAGTTCCCGAGAGCGGCCGGGGAGGTCGACAGGCTGCTGACACGCAACAGGATCTGGATAGACCGTACCAAGGGAATCGGCGTGATCTCGGCCGAAGACGCCATCGCGTGGAATCTGACGGGTCCGATGGCACGCGGGTCCGGCGTGAACTACGATTTGCGGAAGGCCGAGCCCTACATGGGATACGAAGCGTTTGACTTCGACGTTCCGGTGGGCGAAAAAGGCGACGTCTACGACAGGTACCTGGTCCGCATGGAGGAACTGAACCAGAGCATCCGGATTATCGAACAGGCGGTGAACAACCTGCCCGGAGGCGCCGTAAAGGTCGACGACGCCAAGGTGATTCTTCCGGAGAAAGACGACGTGTATACCGGGATGGAGTCGCTGATCCACCACTTCAAGGTCACGATGGACCATCACGGAATCGCGCCGCCCCCGGGAGAAATCTATCTGGCTACGGAGGGTCCGAACGGGGAATTGGGCTTCTATATCGTCAGCGACGGGAGCGGCGCCGCGTACCGGCTGAGGGTAAGACCCCCTTCGTTTATGAACTACCAGTGCTTTCCGAATCTGGCGCACGGACATATGGTGGCCGACGTGGTGGCCATTCTGGGCAGCATCAACGTAATTGCGGGAGAGTTGGACCGGTAACAGTCCGCGGAATTGGACCGTTCGAAGGACAGGACACCGTAATATGGCGATCGCGCTTTCCGAAGAGACTTTGAAGAAGTGCGAGGAGATGATCACGCACTATCCGCCGGAGTGGCGCAAGGCGGCGATTCTTCCCGTTCTGCATCTGGCGCAGAAGGAGTGGGGGTACATCTCCCTCGAAGGATTGAGGTACGTGGCGAACATGCTGGATATTACGCCCGCCCATGCGGCGGGCGTGATGAGCTTCTATCCGATGTTCCACAAGGCGCCCGTGGGCGAGGTTGTCATCCATGTATGCGGCACGCTGTCCTGTGCGCTCTGCGGCGCCGGCGAACTTACGAAACACCTTAAGGAAAAACTGAAAATAGACGTGGGTGAAACCACCGCAGACGGACGGTTCACGCTGGCCAAGGTGGAGTGCATTGCGGCATGCGAAGGCGCGCCGGCCGTCCTGATCAACGAGGAACTGCATCGTTGCGTGACCCGGGAAAAGCTGGACGAACTGCTGGGCCGGTCCGCGTAAAACAGTCGATTCGAAAGCGTATGCCTGAAGAATACAAAATCATCACCGAAGGCTTCGGCGTCGAAGGCCTCCAGTCGATCGACGTCTACAGGGCCCATGGTGGATATACGGCCATCGGGAAGGCCTTCGGAATGTCGCAGGACGAGGTGATCGACGAGGTGAGGGAGGCTTCCCTTGCCGGTCGGGGCGGCGCATGGTTCCCGGCCGGTGTGAAATGGGGTTTTATGCCGAAAGAACCCCGCGAGCCCAGTTACCTCTGCGTGAATGCCGACGAAAGCGAGCCGGGCACGTTCAAGGACCGGCATCTGATGGAGCAGAATCCGCATCAGATGCTCGAGGGTACCATTATCGCGTCGTACGCGATGCGCGTAAGCGTGGCATACGTCTATATCCGTGGCGAAATGTTCGAGGCCAGGACGATCGTGGAGAAGGCGATCGCGGAGGCGCGGGCGGCGGGCTATATCGGCCGGGACATTCTGGGTTCCGGCTACGACCTGGAGGTCTACGTCCACCCTGGCGCCGGGGCCTATATCTGCGGTGAGGAAATGGGCCTGATCCAGTCCCTCAACGGCAACCGCGCAGAGCCGCGCGCCAAACCGCCGTTTCCCGCCCAGCAGGGTGTTTTCGAACGGCCCACCACGGTAAACAACGTCCAGACGCTCTCCTACGTGCCCCACATTGTGAACCGGGGGGCGGACTGGTTCAAGGGAATCGGCAGCGAACGGTTTCCCGGCACGTTTATTTTCTGCGTCAGCGGCCATGTGAACAATCCGGGGATGTTCGAGCTCGAAACCGGTTCCGTCACGATGCGCCAGATCGTGGAGGATTTCGCTGGGGGAGTGCGCGACGGTCGCGCGTTGAAAGCGGTGATTCCGGGCGGGGCTTCAACGCCGCCGATGACACCCGACCAGATCGATATCGTGATGGACCCGTCGAATTTCCTTGCGCCGGGCGGGGGAGACTTCCAGGGCATGTTCGGCACGGGCGGGATCATCGTGATGGACGAAACTTCGTGCATGGTCAACGCTTTGTTGAACTTCATGGTCTTCTTCGCTCACGAGTCCTGCGGGCAGTGCACGCCGTGCCGCGAGGGATGCCCATGGGCGCGGGATATCGTGTGGCGGATCGAGAACGGCCAGGGGAAACCGGGCGACCTGGATACGTTGCTCGACATTGCTCACAACGTCGGGCCCTATCTGTGCCCGCCGTCCAGGCTGACGACCATTTGCGGCTTCGGCGGGGCGTTTGCAAATCCGATCCACGGATTCGTTCAGACGTTCCGGGACGAATTCGAGGCCCACATCGAAGAGGGTCGATAACCAGTCAAACAGGTCAAATCCATTCGGGTACCGGGATAAATCAAGATGGCGACATTTACGATCGATGGCAGTGAAATTGAGATCGTCCCTGGAAAGAACGTGCTCCAGACGGCGATCGACAACGGGATTTACGTCCCTCACTATTGCTACCACCCGGGGCTCAGCGCACCGGCAAACTGCCGCATGTGCCTTGTGGAGATGGACGTGGGGGGTCGGCGCAGCCTCGGACCTTCCTGCTCCGCCATGCCCGCCGACGGCATGGTTGTGGATACGCAGTCCGACGTCGTCAAGGAAAACCAGAATGCCGTGATGGAATTCCTGCTGGTGAATCATCCGCTGGACTGTCCGGTGTGCGATCAGTCCGGCGAGTGCGAACTGCAGGACTACAGCTACACGTACGGGTCCGACAAGAGCCGGTACCACGAGAAGAAGCTGGTCCAGCCCAAGAAAGACATTGGCAGGCACGTGTTGTTGTATTCCGACCGGTGCATCCGGTGTACCCGCTGCATCCGGTTCTGCGACGAGGTTTCCGGCACGGGCGAACTGGGGTACTTCAATCGGGGGGTCTATAACGAGATCGACGTGTTTCCCGGCGCCAGGATGGACAATCGATTGTCGGGCAATACCGTGGATATCTGCCCGGTAGGCGCATTGCTGGACAAATCGTTTCTTTTCAAACAGCGTGTATGGTTTCTGAAGTCCGTCGACACGATCTGCCCGGGATGCAGCGCGGGATGCAACATCAGGGCCGACTACAACAATGAACGGATCTACCGACTGGTGCCGCGTGAGAATCCGGACGTGAACGAATACTGGATGTGTGACGACGGACGCCACGGGTGGGGTTATGTACATGCCGACGACCGCCTGCTGTTTCCGATGCTCGGACGCGGCGAGGAGCAGGAACTTGCGCTGTGGGAGGTCGCGCTGAAGGCGGCGAGGGCCGGATTCGAACGCGTTCGGTCGGAGTACGGAGATGGCGCCGTGGCCGGGATTGCGTCGGCTCACCTGACCAACGAAGAGCACTATCTGTTCGGCACGCTCTTCTCGAACGGGCTGGCGGGCGGTCCCGTCGCGGTCCATACCAGACTCAGTGACGAGGGCGACGTCGCGTTCAAGGGCGGATTCACCATTCGTGGGGACAAGTCTCCCAATACCCGCGGCGCGCAGACGGTGCTTGAGGGGTTGGGGTTATCTCTCGGAGATGCCTCCGAAGTCTGGCGCGGCGTGGCGGAAGGGCGGATACGGGGTCTCTACCTGCTGTGCGGCGATCCGCTGGAGTCGCTGTCCGACGAGGAACAGACGGCCCTCGGGTCCCTCGACTTTCTGGTCGTTCAGGACATCCAGGCCCGCAGCTGGACGGCGATGGCCGACGTGGTCCTGCCCGGCGCGGCGTTTATCGAGAAGGACGGTACGTTTACGAACGTCGACGGACGGGTACAACGTGTACGGCGGGGCCTGGCCCCCGTTGGCGACGCGCGGGCGGACTGGGAAATCCTGCGGGATGTCAACCGGGAGATGGGGGTCGATGCCGCACACGACGGGATCGAAGCGGTTATGGCCGACCTTGCGAACGCCGTCGCGCCCTTTGAGGGAATGAACGACGACGTCGGTGACCGGGGCACTCCACTCGTCGAAATCGAAGCAGCCGGGACGTAGAAGCGCTTATGGAATTCGCCGTAGAAAGTACCATTAAAATCATCGTGGTTTTCGGCGGGATGCTGGGCGCGGTTGCCTATCTCGTACTGGCCGAGCGGAAAATCAGCGCGTATATCCAGAACCGTCTGGGTCCGAACCGTGTCGGGCCCTGGGGATTGCTGCAGCCGCTTGCCGACGGACTGAAATTCCTGTTCAAGGAGGATGTGATTCCCCGGCATGTGAACCGCTTCGTCTATCTGGCCGCGCCGCCCGCCATTCTCGTCCCCGCGCTGATGGGTTTTGCCATCGTGCCGTTCGGCGATACCATGACCGTGTGGGGCCATGAGGTCCGGCTGCAGATCGCCGATATAAATGTCGGCATCCTTTACCTCCTGGCGCTGGCGTCTCTGGGGGTCTACGGGGTGGTGCTCGGCGGGTGGGCGTCCAACAACAAGTATGCCCTGCTGGGCGGGTTGCGCGCTTCCGCCCAGATGATCAGCTATGAACTCGCGCTGGGGCTGTCTCTGATCGGCGTTCTGATGGCCGCTGGCACGCTACAGCTGGACGAAATCGTCAGGCAGCAGTCCGAGCGAACGCTGTTCGGTTTTTTGCCGGGATGGAACGTGTTCTCGCAGCCGCTGGGATTCGTGCTGTTTACCGCGGCCGCGTTCGCGGAAAGCAACCGGCTGCCGTTCGATCTGCCGGAATCCGAACAGGAACTCGTGGCGGGATATCACGCCGAGTACAGCAGCATGAAGTTCGCCATGTTCTTCATGGCCGAGTACGCCCATATGATTACCGCGTCGGCCGTCATCGCCACCTTGTTCTTCGGCGGCTGGCATATGCCATGGCTGGTGGATCCCGGAAGTACCTCAATCGGCGCGAGTCTGCTCAAGGTGCTCGCGTTTCTGGTCAAGACCGGATTCTTCATGTTCCTGTTCCTGTGGGTGCGCTGGACCCTTCCCCGTTTTCGGTACGATCAGGTCATGTGGCTGGGGTGGAAGGTGCTGCTGCCGCTGGCGCTTCTGAACGTCTTCTTAACCGGGCTGTTCATTACGCTCTCGAGTTGAGTGTCCCGTCCCTGCGGGAGGAAGAATGGAGCAGACCTTCTTTTTTGCGTTCGCCGCAATCGCGCTGGTTGCGGGCGTGCTCCTCGTCGCGTTTCGAAATCCGGTTTACAGTGCCCTGTCTCTTGTGGCTGCGTTCTTCGCCCTGGCGGGGCTTTTTGTTTTGCTGAACGCCTACTTCCTGGCGGCGGTGCAGATTATCGTGTATGCCGGCGCAATAATGGTACTCTTTCTGTTCGTGATTATGCTTTTGAACCTGGGCCATGCCGGCACGCTCGAACGCGTGGCGGGCAGATATCGGCGCGTCGCGGTGGTATTGCTGGCGGCGGTGCTGGTGGCGCAACTCGGCTTCATGGCGGGACGACATTGGGCAGCCACGCCGGTATCCGACGAAGCGCCGCTGTTTACGGACAACATCAATACCATCGGCAAGCTGCTCTATACCAGGTATCTGTTTCCCTTCGAGGTGGTTTCCGTGATCCTCCTGGTTGCGCTGATCGGCGTGATGGTCATGGTGAAACGGGACCGTGGAGGCGGAGAAAGCGAATCCGGTTAGACGCGATGGCAATTCCGGGCGCAGGCTCCCGTCCCGGTTTTCGTCCGGATGACGAAATCCAAAACAGCTTCTTAACAGCGAGATCGAGATGGCCGTTCCGGTTTCATATTACCTGATCCTGAGCGCGATGCTTTTTGCGATCGGTGTGACGGGCGTACTGATTCGTCGCAATGCGATCGTGATATTCATGTGTATCGAACTGATGCTGAACGCGGTCAATCTGCTGTTCGTGACCATGGCGCGTTATATGGGATCGGGTTCCGGCCAGGTATTCGTGTTCTTCGTGATGGCGGTGTCCGCTGCCGAAGTTGCGGTCGGACTGGCGATTATCATTGCGTTATACAGGAACAGACAGACATTGGACGTTGGCGAAGTGAACCTGCTGAAATGGTAGGCGCCGCGTGACGGTGATACGGCAATCGCGATACTTCCGTCGGAATAAAGTGAGCTGGCGATGCTGACCGTTATCATTCTGATCATTCTCTTTCCGCTCGCAGGTGCGGCCGTAAACGGATTGTTCGGTCATCGGCTTCGGGAGGCGTCCGGGTATATCGGCGCCGCGGCGGTGGGGCTTTCGTGTGTACTGTCCCTGCGTGTTCTGTTCTGGGTGGCGGGCGGCGGAGAATTGAACGAAAACGTCTACACCTGGATTGCGGCCGGGTCGTTCAAGGCCGCCGTCGGGTTCCAGGTCGATGCCCTGTCGACCATCATGATCGTGACGGTTACGGCAATCTCGTTCCTTATCCATATATATTCTTTCGGATATATGCGCAACGACCCGGGGTTCGCCCGATTCTTTGCCTACCTGAACCTGTTTGTGTTTTCCATGCTGGTACTGGTGCTCGCGAACAATTATCTGCTCATGTTCGTGGGATGGGAAGGCGTTGGGTTGTGTTCATATCTCCTGATCGGGTTCTGGTACGAACGGAGGTCCGCTTCGGATGCGGGCAAGAAAGCGTTTATCGTGAACCGGATCGGAGATTTCGGTTTCCTGCTCGGCATTTTTCTGATGGTAAGTTATCTGGGCACGGTGCAGTACTCCGAGGTATTCGCAAAGGCGCCGCTCCTGTTGTCCACGGGCGTTGCGACGGCGATCGCGCTTCTGCTTTTCGTCGGCGCCTGCGGAAAGTCGGCGCAGTTTCCGCTCTACGTATGGCTGCCCGACGCTATGGAAGGCCCGACGCCGGTGAGTTCCCTGATTCACGCGGCCACGATGGTTACGGCGGGTGTCTATATGGTGGCGCGCTCGAACGTGCTGTTTACCCTCTCCCCCGCCGCAGGGACCGTGGTGGCCTGGGTCGGTATCGCCACGGCGTTGCTGGCCGCGACCATCGCGCTGGTGAATACCGACATCAAACGGGTGCTGGCCTATTCGACCGTCAGCCAGCTGGGATACATGTTCGTCGGCGTGGGCGTCGGCGCATATACGGCCGGAATTTTCCATCTGTTCACGCACGCGTTCTTCAAGGGACTGATGTTTCTGGCGGCGGGCAGTGTGATGCACGCGATGCAGGACGAACTGGATATGCGGAAGATGGGCGGGCTGTTGGGCAAGATGCGGGTGACCGGTGTCACGTTCTGGGTCGGCGCGCTCGCCATCGCGGGAATTCCGCCTCTGGCCGGCTTCTGGAGCAAGGACGAAATTTTGGTGAGCGCGTATCGCTCCGGAAACGTGGCAATCTGGGCCCTGGGTGTCGCGGGTGCTGTGCTTACGGCGTTTTATATGTTCCGGCTGATCTTTATGACGTTCCATGGACAGCCACGCGATCGGCATCTGCACGAACACGCTCACGAGTCTCCTTACAGCATGACGTTGCCTCTGATTTTGCTGGCACTGGGATCGGTCCTGGTTGGATTCGTGGGCGTTCCGCCGGGGCACGGCTGGATCGATGGTTTCCTGAGCGATACGGCCGGAGCGGCTCAGCACGCTACGTCGGGCGGATTGTCCGGCGGGATGCTGGTGGGTATTTCCGTCCTCGCGGGTTTGCTGGGAATCGGATTCGCCTACCGGATGCACAAAGCCGGACGGCTGGGAGCGGCGTCCTCGAACTCCCTTCACGGGCTGCTGATTCGAAAATGGTACGTCGACGAGGTCTACCACGCCGTGGTCGTCCGTCCGATTCATCGGCTGTCGCTGGTGCTGTCGCGCGTTCTCGATGCGATGGTGGTGGATGGGGTGGCAAACGGGCTGGGCCTGCTGGTGAAGGGATCGGGCTGGGTCGTCACCCGCTTCCAGTCGGGCAACGCGCCTACGTATGCGCTCTGGATGGTGCTCGGCGTGGTTGCGGTGCTGTATTACGTTTCGGAGAATTGAGGAACTGAACCGATGCCTGGAATCCTTACGGGCCTGATCTTCATCCCCTTGATTGGCGGCGTACTGGTCCTGCTCCTGGGTCGTGGACGCGACGGGTTCAGCCGCGTTCTCGCTCTCGCGGTGGCACTGGTGAATCTGCTGCTGTCCGTTTTTTTGGTTACCGGATTCAGATCAGGCGCCGCCGGGATGCAGTTCGTGGAAAAGACGGAGTGGGTGGGGGCGTTCGGCATTTCCTATTTCGTGGGCATCGACGGGATCAGCCTCTTGCTGGTACTGGTAACCACCCTGCTCACGTTCCTGGCGATTCTCGCTTCGTGGGCGTCGATAACGTCCCGCGTGCGGGAGTATATGGCCTCGATGCTTCTGCTCGAAACCGGAATGATCGGCGTATTCTGCGCCCTGGATCTATTTCTCTTCTACGTATTCTGGGAGGCCATGCTGATTCCCATGGTTCTGCTGATCGGCGTCTGGGGCGGCGAACGGCGAATCTATGCGGCGATAAAATTCGTGCTGTTTACCCTGGCGGGCAGTCTGTTGATGCTCGTGGCGATTGTCTATCTCGGTCTGCAGTATGGCACCTTCGACCTGATGGTGCTGCAGAAGATGACCTATCTGCACCCGCAACAGCACTGGCTCTTCCTGGCGTTTTTCCTGAGTTTCGCCATCAAGGTACCGCTGTTTCCACTTCATACCTGGCTGCCCGACGCACACGTCGAGGCGCCCACGGCGGGCAGCGTGATCCTTGCGGGCGTTCTTCTGAAAATGGGAACCTACGGATTGATTCGATTCTGCCTGCCGCTGTTCCCGATGGCCGCGCTGTACTTCACCCCGCACATCATGGCGCTGTCCGTGATCGGCATCGTATACGGCGCTCTGGTGGCTATGGTCCAGACGGATATCAAGAAACTGGTGGCTTATTCCAGCGTGAGCCACCTGGGTTTCGTGGTCCTTGGAATTTTCTCGATGAACGCCCAGGGCATGCAGGGCGGGATCATTCAGATGGTGAACCACGGGCTGTCCACAGGCGCGCTGTTCCTGATTGTGGGCATGATCTACGAACGCCGTCATACGCGGCTCATCGCCGACTTCGGCGGGTTGGCAAAGACCATCCCGGTATTCGCGACCTTTTTTCTGATCACGACGCTTTCTTCGATCGGTCTTCCGGGGCTGAATGGATTTGTGGGTGAGTTTCTGATCCTTCTCGGCGCCTTTAAGGCAAGCATGATACACGGCATCATTGCCGCCTCAGGTGTCGTCCTTGCCGCCGTGTACATGCTGTGGATGTTTCAGCGCGTGGTGTGGGGCGAGGTGAAAGACGAACGAAATCGGAAGCTTGCGGACCTGTCCGTACGGGAGTGGTTTATTCTGACGCCGCTCGTGGTCCTGATGTTCTGGATTGGCGTGTACCCGGGCGCGTTCCTGAAAAAAACCGAACTGTCGGCGAAAATGGTGATCGAACAGGTGCGCATCAGGCAGATTGAAAGCCTGAAAGATACCTTCGCTACGGTACGCACACACGAGAGAACCGAATAAACTGAACCGGACAACAGACGCGTGGGGCGGTTGTACGGCCCGGCGCGGAGGGAACGGGATTTGAGAATTCTGCTGAGTCTGGTCGTTGTGTTGTTCGGCGTATGGCTGCTCTGGTCGGGGCACTATTCCATCGACCGCACGCTGATACTCGCGCTCGGAGTCGTGTCCTGCCTCGCGGTGGCCGCCATCGTCCGGCGGATGGGTATCGCCGATTCCGAGGGACATCCCATTCACCTTGCGGCTCGCGCACTCGGATACGTTCCGTGGCTTCTGTTTGTTGTTGTCCGGTCAAATATCGACGTGGCTCTGCGAATACTGACTCCGGGAATGCCCATCAGCCCCACGCTGGTCAAAACCAAGGCAAGCCAGAAACATGCCCTGGGCAGGGTCATTTACGCCAATTCCATCACATTGACGCCCGGGACGGTTTCGGTGGACGTGGAAGACGACACGATTCTTGTTCACGCGCTTTCGCGTGAAAGCGCCGAGGAACTTCTGGACGGCGAGATGGATCGCCGAGTCACGGCAATGGAGGGAACCTCCTGATGTTTGCGGCGGCGATGGCGGCAGTCCTTATAACGATGGTTCTGGCGCTGATTCGAGCGATCGCGGGTCCAACGGTTTACGACCGCGTCCTGGCCGCAAATATGTTCGGCACCAAGATGATACTCCTGATTGCGGTGCTGGGTTTTTTGACGGGACGGCCGGATTTTCTCGATCTGGCGCTGATCTACGTCCTGTTGAACTTCATCGGGACGTTCGCCGTGCTCAAGTACGTTCAGTACGGCAATTTCGGGTCGGCGGACGGCGAGAGCGGAGAAACTTCCAAATGACGGTTCACGACGTCGCAAGTTGGGCCTGTCTGCTGCTGGGATCGTTATTCTGTATCGTGGGCGGCATCGGGCTGATCAGACTTCCCAACGTTTACAGTCGGATGCACGCCGCCGGAATCACCGATACGTTTGGCGCCGGACTTGTGCTTGTGGGGCTGATGTTACAGGGCGGGTTCAGCATGGCAACCGTCAAGCTGTTTCTGATCCTCCTGCTTCTCTTTCTGACCAGCCCGGCATCCACCCACGCGGTCGCAAAGGCCGCCTTCACCTCCGGATTGAAGCCTCTGCTTCCGGAGGACAACCAGCGACCATGATCGAATTCATTGACGTTGTCCTGCTGGCGCTCCTGGTCGCCACTGCCGTCGCCGTCGTCCTCACCCGGAACCTCCTCGCCGCCGTGATTCTGGCCGGGATATTCAGCCTGCTTTCCGCCGGGCTGTTTACCGTGATGGACGCGGTTGACGTGGCATTTACCGAGGCCGCCGTGGGCGCGGGCATCTCGACCGTGCTGCTGATCGGGACCCTTGCGCTGACAACCCGGGAGGAAGCCAAATCGTCACGACCGTCTCCGCTGCCCCTGCTGGCGGTCCTGGCGACGGGTGCGGTCCTGATTTACGGCACCCTGGACATGCCGCGGTTCGGCGACCCGGAAGCGCCGGTTCATACCCACGTCGCGCCCGAATACCTCAAGGATTCCGTACCGCACGCGGGCGGTTCGGCGGCGCGCGTCGACGTTGAGAATATCGTGACGTCCGTGCTTGCCAGCTACAGAGGATACGATACGCTTGGCGAGACCACCGTGATCTTTGCCGCGGGCGTGGCGGTGCTGCTGTTGTTGAAGGGATCCCGGCCGGGACGCGACCCGGAGGACGGACGGTGAAGAATCAGATCATCCCGCGGGTTATCGCCAAACTGTTCATCCCGCTGATCCTGCTGTTTGCGCTCTACGTTCAGTTTCACGGCGATTTCGGGCCGGGAGGCGGGTTCCAGGCCGGCGTGATCTTCGCCGCGGGCTTTGTTCTCTATACGCTGATATTCGGCCTGGATGAGGCGAAGCGGGTGGCCAGGCCCGCTGTCGTGGAAGTCGTGATCGCCCTCGGACTTCTCCTGTATGCCTGCACCGGGGTCGCGGGGATGATGAGAGGCGGCCGCTACCTGGACTACGGCGTGCTTGGCGCGGATCCCGTGGCCGGTCAGCATCTTGGCATTCTCCTGATCGAACTGGGTGTGGGAGTCACCGTGGCTTCGGTGATTATCGGAGTCTTCTTCGCCTTTGTCGGCAGGAATCGCGCATGACGGAATTCCCGGGCTTATATAACTATTGGATTGTCGTTGTCCTGATGATGATCGGGTTCTACGCGGTGATCGCCAGCGGCAACCTGATCAAGAAGCTGATCGGCCTGAACATCTTTCAGACGTCGGTCTTCCTGTTCTACATCAGTATGGGCAAAGTCTCCGGAGGAAGCGCGCCGATTGTCGCGGAGGGCGTGCGGAGCTATTCCAACCCGCTGCCGCATGTTCTTATTCTGACGGCGATCGTCGTCGGCATCGCCACGACATCTCTCGGGCTGGCGCTCGTCGTGAGGATCCGGGAAGCATTCGGCACAATCGAAGAAGAGGAAATCTACGGTCGGGGCGAGGAGACGCCCTGATGGCCGTCCACCTGCCCATTCTCCAAATCGTGGTTCCCCTCATTGCCGCGCCGGTCTGCCTCCTGCTTCGGAGAAGGATGCTGGCCTGGGCATTCGCCACGGCCGTCGCGTGGGCCGTGCTGGGGATGACGGCGCTGCTGCTGATACGGGTACTGGATGCCGGTACCATCTCCTACGCGCTCGGGAGCTGGAGCGCTCCATGGGGAATCGAGTACCGGATCGATCCCGTCAACGCGTTCGTCCTGCTCCTGGTGGCCTTCATCGGCGCGGTCGTGCTCCTGTACGCGCCACCCAGCGCGGCCCGTGAGATCCCGCACGACCGCCACTACCTGTTCTACGCGGCGTATCTCCTCTGCCTGACCGGGTTCCTCGGAATGGCCGTTACGGGAGACGCGTTCAACCTGTTTGTCTTTCTCGAAATTTCCTCCCTTTCAACCTACGCGCTGATCAGCCTGGGAGAAGACCGCCGCGCCCTGACGGCTTCATACCAGTACCTGATTATGGGTACCGTCGGGGCGACGTTCATTCTCATTGGCGTGGGGCTCCTCTATATGGCCACGGGGACCCTGAACATGGCGGACCTCGCCGTGCGTCTGAATCCGGTCGCCGGCAGCAGGACCGTTCTGGCCGCGTTCGCGTTCCTCGGCGTCGGCCTGTGTTTGAAACTGGCGCTGTTTCCCCTGCACATGTGGCTGCCCAACGCGTATTGTTATGCGCCGTCCCTGGTAACGGCCTTCCTCGCGGCAACGGCGACCAAGGTCTCCATCTATGTCCTCCTGCGGTTCGTCTTCACGGTTTTCGGACCCCGATTCGCATTCGATACGGTCGGATTGCAGGTGGTGCTGTTGCCCCTTTCGCTACTGGCCGTTTTCGCGGCCTCGGCGGTTGCCATTTTCCAGACGAACGTCAAACGCATGCTCGCATATTCCAGCGTTGCCCAGATCGGTTATATTATGCTCGGAGTCGCCTTTGTGTCGGTGAGCGGCGCCGCGCCGGACGTCCGGTTCGGACCGGGATCGTTGAGTGGTCTCACCGCGGGTGTCGTCCACGTGTTCAATCACGCCGTGACGAAGGGCGCGCTGTTCCTGTGCATGGGTTGTATCGCCCTCCGTGCGGGCTCGGTGAATCTTGACGATTTGCATGGTCTCGGGCGCCGCATGCCGGTCACGGCTGCCGCTCTCGTGCTCGGCGGCCTGAGCCTGATCGGCGTCCCGCTCACGGTAGGCTTCATCAGCAAGTGGTACCTGGTTCTGGCGGCCCTGGAAAGAGGCTGGTGGCCGGTCGCGGTTCTGGTCCTGCTGGGCTCACTTCTGGCGGTGGTCTATGTTTGGCGGGTGGTTGAAGTCGCCTACTTCCGCAAACCCGCGGAGCCCTCAGGGGTTAACGAGGCGCCGCTGCTGATGCACGTCCCGATGTGGATTCTGATTGCGGCCACGCTGTACTTCGGGGTTTCGACGTCCCTCACCGCGGGCGTTGCCCGCCGGGCCGCCGGCTGGCTGCTGGGAGTCGCGCCATGACCGCTTCCGACGCCACGCTGATTGCCGTTCTGCTGCCCCTTCTCGGGGCCCCGCTGATCGGTCTTCTCGGAAAGTGGCCCAATCTCCGTGAGGCGGCCACGCTGGCAACCGGCGGCGTGCTGTTTTTCGTGGTACTCTCCCTGGTCCCTGAAGTCATCTCCGGAGCGAGGCCGGGCATACAGATTCTCGAGGTACTGCCGGGCCTGGCGCTGGCTTTTGAAGTGGAACCCCTGGGCATGCTCTTCGGTTTGATCGCCTCGGGGCTCTGGATCGTGACGTCTCTGTACTCCATCGGGTACATGCGCGGGCATCACGAAACGCACCAGACCCGGTTTTACGTCTTCTTCTCGGTGGCCATCGCGGGTGCCCTGGGCGTTGCGTTTGCCCGCAATATGTTCACCCTGTTCATCTTCTACGAGATTCTGACCCTTTCGACCTATCCGCTGGTCACCCACCATCGCACGGAGGAGGCGCTGCGGTCCGGAAGGATCTACATGGGCATCCTGCTGGGCACGTCGGTGGGGTTGATGCTCCTGGCGGTCGTGTGGACCTGGAACCTGACGGGCACCCTGGAATTCGAACCCGGTGGAATCCTTGCGGGAAAAGCGAGTCCGGGCGTGGTGGGCATGCTGCTGGCGCTCTATGCGTTCGGAACCGGCAAGGCCGCGCTGATGCCGTTCCACCGATGGCTGCCGGCGGCGATGGTGGCGCCAACGCCCGTGAGCGCCCTGCTGCACGCGGTGGCCGTCGTCAAAGCGGGTGTGTTCACCGTAATGAAGGTTGTGGTCTACATCTTCGGCATCGACCTGCTCGCGAACACCGGCACGAGCCTGTGGCTGGCCGGTGTGGCCGCCGCAACGTTGCTGATTGCATCCCTGGTTGCGCTGACCAAAGACAATCTCAAGGCGCGTCTCGCCTATTCCACGGTCAGCCAGTTGTCCTACGTTGTACTGGGCGCAGCCCTGGCCAACAACTGGGGGATTATCGGCGGCTCCATGCATATTGCGATGCACGCATTCGGGAAGATCACGCTGTTTTTCTGTGCCGGCGCCATCATGGTGGCCGCGCACAAGACGGAGATCAGCGATATGGCCGGCATCGGGAAGACAATGCCGGTTACCATGTTCGCCTTTTTCGTGGGATCGCTGAGCGTAATCGGCCTTCCTCCGCTTGGAGGTTCCTGGAGCAAGTGGTACCTGGCGCTGGGCGCGGCAGATGCGGGCCAGGTTATTTTCGTGGTCGTATTGATCGTCAGTTCGCTTTTGAACGTCGCGTATCTGATGCCGATCGTCGCACGCGCGTTTTTCTCGGCGCCCGCATCCGGGACCGCTGGCCCGGCCCCCATACGGGAGGCCCCCGTGTTCTGCGTGGTTCCGCTTTGTCTGACGGCCCTCGGATGTCTCGCGCTGTTCTTCGGCGCCGATGAAATCTACCGGTTGCTCTCGCCGATTGCACAACCTTGACGGACGAAGCCTATGGAAGAAAGATCGAAAAACAGGCATGAAGGAGCCGGAATCGTAAAGAAGCCACTCCGGATTCTCTATGCGGTCTGCGTCCTGCTGCTGCTGGCGGATGTTTTCATTCACAAACATACCCATATATCAGCCGAGCAATGGTTCGGCTTTCATGCGTTATATGGGTTTGCGGCCGCCGTCGTGCTTGTGCTGGCAGCCAGGGGGCTGCGCGTGGTTCTGGGACGCAAGGAAGACTACTATGATTGATCAGTTTCCGCCGGCACTGATCCTGATGATCGGGTCGTTGCTGATACCGCTCCTGAGGGGGCGATTACAGTCGGCCTATATGCTCCTGCTGCCGGTTGCAGGGCTTGCCCACCTGCTTGGATTCTCCCCGGGCGAATACGGACAGATCCGGATCTTCGACTACACTCTGACGCTGGTCCGGATCGACGGGCTCAGCCTGGCCTTCGGCTATGTGTTCCATATCGCCGCCCTGTTGAGCGTCGTCTATGCGCTCCATGTCAAGGACAACACGCAGCACGTTGCAGGCCTGTTCTATGCGGGCAGCGCCATCGGCGCCCTCTTCGCAGGCGATCTCATTACCCTTTTCGTCTGTTGGGAACTGACGGCGATTTCCTCCGTATTCCTGATCTGGAGCCGCCGTACCGACCGGGCCTACGCCGCCGGGATGCGTTACCTCATCGTTCAGATCTGTTCGGGTATGATTCTGCTCGCCGGCATTCTGCTCCACCTGCGCGAGACTGGGTCGATCGCGTTTACCGGGCTGGGGCTGAACGGTCCGGGCACGACGCTGATCCTGATCGCTATCGGAATCAAATGCGCCTTTCCCCTGCTCCACAGCTGGCTGCCGGACGCCTATCCGGAGGCAACGGTGACCGGGACCGTGTTTCTGAGCGCGTTCACAACCAAGCTGGCGGTCTATGCGCTTGCCCGGGGCTTTCCCGGCACTGAGATCCTGATCCCGATCGGCGCCGCGATGGCCGCGTTTCCGATGTTCTACGCGGTCATTGAAAACGACCTCAGGCGGGTGCTGTCCTACAGCCTGAATATCCAGCTCGGATTTATGGTGGTCGGGATCGGGATCGGAACGGAGACGTCCCTGAACGGTACGGCCGCCCACGCGTTCACGCACGTCCTTTACAAAGCCCTGTTGTTTATGTCGATGGGCGCCGTGCTCTACCGGACGGGCACCGCGAAAGCGTCGGAACTGGGCGGGCTGTACAGATCCATGCCGCTGACTGCGGTGTTCTGCATCGTTGGCGCCGCGTCGATTTCGGCCTTTCCATTCTTCAGCGGCTTCGTCAGTAAGTCGTTTATCGTCTGGTCGGCAGCCAACGGTCACTATGTCCTGACCTGGTCGGTCCTGGTGTTCGCGTCGGCCGGCGCGTTGATTTATATAGGCATCAGAGTCCCCTACCTGGCATTCTTCTCGCGTGATTCGGGGATCCGATGCAGGGAGGCGCCGCTGAACATGCTCGTCGCCATGGGCGCAGCTGCGGCCATGTGCGTTCTGATCGGCATTGTACCGAAACCACTGTACGATATTCTGCCTCATGCCGTGGATTTCGAACCCTATACGTTGGACCACGTGATTGTCCAGTGTCAGCTGTTGTCCTTCTCCGCTCTGGCGTTCGTCTTATTGAAACGGACCGCGATTTATCCGTCCGTACTCCGGTCGATAAACCTGGACGCCGACTGGGCGTACCGGCGACTGCTTCCCGGCATCGTACGGATTGTTGCGCGGGCGGGCGGTTCCGCGGGAAATCCGATCCTGCGGGGAGGAAAGGCGCTGGTCGCGGCGGCGATATCCGGATGCCGGCAAACCCACGGCCCCCAGGGCATTCTGAGCCGGACCTGGACTACGGGCACCGCCGTATTGGTCGTAACGATCTTTCTGGCCGCGTTCCTGATCTACTGCTTCTGAAATCCGGGAACAAATGGTGATATTTAAGTATAATAAAAACATTTAATTGTATTTATTTTTCGCTATGCAGACCAGATGTGTTTTTCGGTAATTTTCCGCGTGCGCGCCAAATTGAAACTTTAGGCTTGACTTTTTTATCGCATCCCCGTTAATTAATGCTGCTAATAATTATCACCGAGGACTTCTGCGTTGCCTGACCTGAACTGGATCGTGCTCGTTCCCTCGCTGATCGTGGCGGCCAGCGCGTTGTTGATCCTGTGCATCGACATCGTCCGGCCGGCGAATCGGGGGTTGGGCGCGGCATACGCTGCCATTGTCGGAACGGGCCTGGCGGCGGCCGCGAGCGCGGTACTCTGGGGGCGGTCCGAGCAGGCTTTTGGCGGCATGCTCGTGCTGGACAATTTCGCGCTCTTTTCCAACATTATATTTGCGGTCGGCACGACGCTGACCATTTTTGTTTCCACGGGTTATCTGAGGCGGGAACAAGGCAGCCGCAGCGAATATTATCTGCTGCTGCTGACGGCCACCCTGGGCATGATGCTCATGGCCGCGGGGACGGATCTTATCGTCATCTTCCTGGGTCTGGAACTGATGTCCCTGTCTCTCTATATCCTGGTCGGATTCCTCAGTTCGCGTTCCGTATCCAACGAAGCCTCCCTGAAATATCTGCTGCTGGGCGCGTTTGCGACCGGGTTTCTGCTTTATGGAATTGCCCTGATTTACGGGTCGACCGGTTCCACTAACCTGCAACAGGTCGGCGCGATGTTGTCCAGGAGCGTGGATGGCGGCGGCCTGATGTTATACGCCGGCATGGTATTGCTGGTTGTGGGCTTCGCATTCAAAGTGGCGGCAGTGCCGTTCCACATGTGGGCGCCCGACGTCTACGAAGGCGCGCCCGCGGCGGTTACCGCCTTTCTCTCCGCGGGCCCCAAGGCAGCCGCCTTTGTGGCTTTCCTGCGTGTACTGATGGTGTCCCTGGAACCGCTGAAGGCGGAGTGGACGGCGGTACTCTGGGTCCTGGCCGCGTTGACGATGACGGTAGGCAACCTGAGCGCGCTGGGGCAGCGCAGTATTAAGCGCATGTTGGCCTGGTCCAGCATTGCCCACGCCGGTTACGTTCTGATTGCACTCGCCGCGGGCAGTGGAAATGGTGTCTCAGCGGCGCTGTTTTATCTGCTCGCCTATACGTTTATGAACGTTGGGGCTTTTGCGGTCCTGATTCTGGTGGCGCGGAAAGGCGAAGAGAACCTGGACATTTCGGATTACGCGGGTCTGGGTTTCAAGCATCCGGCACTCGGGCTGACGATGACGCTGTTCATGCTCTCCCTGGCGGGGCTGCCGCCCACTGCCGGTTTCTTCGGAAAGTTCTACATATTCCGGGCGGCCATCGACGCGGGGCTGGTCTCCCTCACCATCATCGGCGTACTGAACAGCCTTGTCTCGGTGTATTTCTATCTCGGCGTCGTCGTAAGCATGTATATGAGACAACCCGCTGACGAAAAGCCGATGGGGACGTTTCCCGCGCTCACGCGAACCGCCCTGCTGGTCACGTTCCTGGCGACACTATGTATCGGCATTGCTCCCTCGCGGGTTCTGGAGTTTGCCAGGCAGACGGTAGGCAACCTGATTGGGATCTGATCATTTCCGAGCCGTGCAACTTGCGGCGCCTGCGCCTTTCCGTCCATAATCCATCATATTGAAAGATGGCGGAGGAGAAAGAACAAACGGGTCTGGCCGCGGCTTATCGGAAGGCGGGGCCCTATCTGAACCTGGGGATCGAGTTCGCGGCGGCCATCCTGCTCTGCCTTTTCGGCGGACGGTGGCTGGACGGCAAACTGGGAACGGCCCCGTATCTGATGCTGGTCGGTACGTTTCTGGGCATCACCGTCGGTTTTCTGAACCTTTACAGAACGGCAATTCGACTCCAGGAACGCGACAAGAAGGACAAGCATTAACCGCCGTCCGGAGGTGAAATTTTTGGGAACGGAATTCCTCCGATTTGGCAGGCAGGTCGGGACTGTCGTGATCATTGCGGCGGTTTTGGGCGGGTTCCCGCTATACCTCTATTGGGACGTTGAAATGGTCCTTGCGGCCGCCGTCGGATTCGGAATTGGCGCACTGAACGCACTGGCCGGGGGGCTCTCGGCCATCTGGTCGTTCGACCGGCCGCAGTCGGTCTTCCTGAAGACGCTGCTGGGTGGAATGGTTCTGCGGATGCTGGTCATCTGCGGGGTACTGATTCTCCTGATCGAAGTTACGGCGTTGTCGATTTACGGGTTGGTATTCTCTCTCTTTCTGTCGTACCTGCTCTTCCAGATTCTGGAAATCCGGTTCTTTGTGAGGCGCGCCGCGGTTCGGCGGGACTCGAAAGAAGGGGTTTGACTCAATGGCTTCAGAAGGCGCCGCGGAAGGCAAAAAAGACTACATCATGGAGCACCTGCTCGATTCTTCCGAGCTCCATCTGCCCTTCGGGTATCATTTCGAAATCCCTCGTTTTGAGCTGTTCGGCATCGATATCGCCATCACCCGGCACGTCGTCATGATGTGGGTTGCGGCCGCGTTTCTGCTGTGGGTCTTCACGTCGACAACCCGGCGCCGCGGCCTGGTGCCCTCGGGACTCGCCAATCTGCTGGAGTCTGTTGTCGTCTTCATCCGGGATGAAATCGCCGTTCCCAATATCGGCGCAAGGGAGGCCGGACGGTTTCTGCCCTTTCTGTTTACCGTGTTTTTCTTCATTCTGACCTGCAATCTGCTGGGCCTGGTACCCTACGGCGCTACGGCGACAGGCAATGTGAGCGTAACCGCCGGGCTGGCCGTCTGTGCTTTTCTGGTGATTCAATTGGGTGGTATTTTGCACAACGGCTTTCTGGGTTACTTCAAGGGACTGGTGCCGCACGGACTGCCCCTGCCGATCACGCTTCTGATGATCCCCATCGAGCTCATCGGCCTGATTGCCAAGCCCTTTGCGCTGTGTATTCGTCTCTTTGCCAATATGACCGCCGGACATGTGATCATCCTGGCATTGCTGGGGCTCATTTTCATGTTCAAGTCGTACGCCGTCGCCCCCGTGTCCGTGGCATTCGCGCTGGCGATCTATCTGCTGGAAATCTTCGTCGCACTGGTGCAGGCGTACATTTTCACCATGTTGTCCGCCGTCTTTATCGGGATGGCTGTTCATCAGGACCACTGAGCGTAGAATCACGTAGTTATCGTTTCATCGTAAACCCTTAACTTCCTAGCGGAGGAGGTGTGTTGTGGCAGACGTGGCATCCGTGGCGGCCGAAGCTTATGGTTATCTGTCCGCAGGCATCGGCGCGGGGCTGGTAACGATCGGCGCCGGTATTGGAATCGGACGTTTGGCCGGTATGGCCGTAGAGGGCACCGCACGGCAGCCCGAAGCGGCCGGCGATATCCGTACCTCGATGATCATTACGGCGGCATTCATAGAGGGTGTGGCCCTTTTCGGGCAGGTGGTCTGCTTTCTTCTGGCAACAAAAGGCGGCTGAGAGAGCAACCCGTTGAGAACGTCTAAACCAGAGGAACGGGTATGTTGCTGAATGTCGATACAGGTCTGATGTTCTGGACCATTATTACCTTCGTCCTGCTGCTGCTTGTTCTCAAGCGTGTTGCCTGGAAACCTCTGCTGGCCATGCTGGACGAACGCGAAAGGCGCATTCGGGACTCCCTGAACCAGGCCGAGAAAGCCAGGGAAGAAGCGCAGAGTGCGGCTGAAGAAAACCGTCGGGCAATGGAGCAGGCACAGGCCGACGCCCGGCAGGCGATTTCGCAAGGGCGGGAAGCGGCCGAGCGCGCGGCGCAGGAAGTGCGTGAACGCGCGTCGGAAGAGGCCCGGCAGATGCTGGAGCAGGCCCGGCGAACGATCCGACAGGAGAAGGTGCAGGCGATCCAGGAATTGCGCACGCACGCCGCGGGTCTGGCCATCGAAGCCGCGGGCAAAGTGCTGGACGAGAACCTGGACAATGACAGAAATCGGAAGCTGGTCGACGAGTTTATCGACAGCATTCCGGAATCAGGACAAAACTGATTTGCGGAGCCGAGCTTGAACGAAACCCCCGTCGCAATGCGTTATGCCAGGGCGCTCATCCATGCGGCAGAAGAGCGCGAGGCGCTGGAACGGGTCCGTGAGGACCTGGAGGGTCTTCTCGACCTGATTCGCGAATCGGAAGACCTGAGAGCCTTTCTGAGCGACCCCCTGATTTATCCGGAACAGAAGCGGACGGCCGTCCGGAAGCTTTTTTCGGGACGGATTGGCGATCTCACGCTGAGTTTCCTGCTGCTGTTGTGCGACAAAAGGCGCGAGCGGGGGCTCCCGAACATCATCCGGGCTTTTCTGATGCAACTGGATGAACGCAGGGGCCTGACCACCGCATACGTCCGATCGGCGCGGGAACTTTCGCAGGACCAGCGCGCGCGCCTCGCACAGAGGCTGTCGGCCTGGTCGGGGAAGCAGGTCCGGCTGGACGTCGAAGTCGACGCGGGACTCAAGGCGGGCTTTGTGACCCGGATGGGCGACCACGTGTTCGACGCAACCCTCGAAGCGCAGTTGAACCGGATGCGCCAGAGGCTGGTTTCGGGTCTGTCATAACACTCCGTTGAGAAAGTCGCTGTGCGGGCGTCCGGAAAGACAGGATGAGCTTATTCAACCGGCTGATAACCGAGGTGTAGACACTTATGGCGATGAACTTGCAAATTCGCCCCGATGAAGTCTCCGATATCCTCAAACAGCAGATTCTGGAGACCGAACGGGACATTGACGTGTACGAGACCGGAACCGTGTTGCAGGTGGGCGACGGCGTGGCGCGCGTTCATGGGTTGGGCAACGCGCAGGCCAGTGAGCTGGTGGCGTTTCCCGAAAACATCATGGGCATGGCGTTCAACCTGGAAGAGGACAACGTCGGCTGCGTCCTCTTCGGGGACGACACGGCAATCAAGGAAGGCGACCAGGTCCGGCGGACGGGACGCGTCGTCGAGGTGCCCGTGGGAGACGAACTGCTGGGCCGGGTGGTGACGCCTCTGGGCGAACCGCTGGACGGAAAGGGACCGGTCAGCACCTCTCAGTCGTTGCCCGTGGAACGGATTGCGCCCGGTGTCATCCAGCGCCAGCCGGTTGAAGAAGCCTTACAGACGGGAATCAAGGTCGTGGACGCCGCAACGCCCATCGGGCGCGGACAGCGCGAGTTGATCATCGGCGACCGGCAGACCGGAAAGACGGCGATCGGGCTGGACGCGATCATCAACCAGAAGGACACCGGCGTCAAATGTATCTATGTGGGTATCGGGCAGAAGGCGTCGTCCGTGGCGAAAGTGGTTGCCGAACTCGAAGCAAACGGCGCCCTGGGATATACGATCGTCGTATCGGCCACGGCCAGCGATCCGGCGCCGCTCCAGTTCCTGGCGCCCTACGCCGGATGTTCCATGGGCGAGCACTTCCGCGACAAGGGTGAACACGCGCTGATCGTGTACGACGACCTCTCCAAGCAAGCCTGGGCATATCGCGAAATGGCGCTGGTCCTGCGCCGGCCGCCGGGGCGGGAAGCCTATCCCGGCGACGTGTTCTACCTGCACTCGCGCCTTCTGGAACGCGCCTGCAAATTGAGCGACGAGGAGGGCGGAGGCTCTCTCACGGCGCTGCCAATCATCGAGATCCTGGAAGGGGACGTATCCACGTTCGTGCCCACCAACGTGATCTCGATCACCGACGGGCAGATTCTGCTGAAGCCGGAGTTGTTCTATTCGGGCATCCGGCCGGCGATGGACGTGGGCGCTTCCGTCTCCAGGGTAAGCTCGGCCAAAACCGGGGCGATGAAGGCGGTTTCCGCTACCTTAAGCGGCGATATCGCGCGTTACAACGAGGTCCAGGCCTTTGCGCAATTCGGGGCCTCCGACCTGGACACGGCCACCCGCAACCTGCTGAACCGCGGCGAGAAACTGATCGAGATTCTCAAACAGGGCCAGTACGCGCCGATGTCGCTGGGCGAGCAGGTTGTGTCCCTGACCGTCGGCGCGAGTATCGACGAACTGCCAACGGACGACGTTCGGCGGTTTGAAGCCGAGGCACTGGCCTATATGCGAGACCACCACCAGGACGTGGTGAACGAAATCACGAGCAGCGAAGAACTGAGCGACGAGGCGAAGACCGTCATCGAAGCCGCAATCGAGAGCGTGAAGCGCGGCTTTCAGGTGTCGGCGTAGGAGCGCGGGGGAGTAGCCGGTGGCTACATTGCGTCAACTCAGAAACCGGGTAACCGGGGTCACAAACATCCAGAAGGTGACGCACGCCATGCAGCTGGTTGCCGCGGCCAGGGTTCGCAAAGCCCAGGACGCCATTCTCGCTGCCCGCCCCTATGCCGAACAACTGGATCGTATCCTTCAACGGCTTACCGCGAGCATCGACGCGGATCGGCATCCTCTTTTCAGGCAGGGCGAGTCCGGCCGGACCGCGGTCGCGGTGGTAACGGCGGACCGCGGTCTCTGCGGCGGCTTCAACGCCGGAATCTGCCGCAAGGCACTGTCGGAACTGGATGAACATGGAGACGTCGAACTGGTCACGATCGGCAGGAAAGGGCGTGACTTCTTTCGACAACGCGGATTTACGATCAGCCGGGAGTACCTCGATGTATTTGGCGACCTGAATCTGGGTCAGGCCGTGGACGTCGCCCGCGATCTGACGGATCGATTCGTATCCGGCGCCGTGGACCAGGTGTGGATTGCCAACAACGAGTTCCTGTCGCTGGGACGGCAGGAACCCGTGATCAACCGCCTTCTGCCGATTGCGCCGCAGGATACGGACGACGAGAGTACTTCCGGTGAGTACATTTTCGAGCCTGAACCCGAGCGGTTGCTGGATACGCTGGTGCCCCGGCACGTGAACTTCCAGGTCTGGCGCGCCCTTCTGGAGTCCAATGCGGGAGAGCAGGCTGCCCGAATGGCGGCGATGGATAACGCGACGAAGAATGCGGGAGACCTGATTGAAGAATTGACGCGCGAGATGAACAAAGTGCGCCAGTCTTCGATTACCCTGGAGCTGATGGACATCATCGGCGGCGCGGAGGCAGTAGCGTAGGACGGCTTTCGCGCATGTCGCGGCTACCGGCTTTCGCTTTGGCTTTCGTCTCATCGCTTCGTTAAGTCGGTGAGACGTGAGACGCAAGACGGTAGATGACATCTTTGCCCGATTGGTTCTTCCCTTATGCCTCTGGCAAGAAGTGAAACCGCACAGGGCAAGAAAACCGGTGAGACGTAAGACGGGAGACGGTAGAAGACATCCTTGCTCGATTGGTTCTTCCTTTTTGCCTCCGGCAAGAAATGAATCCGCACAGGGCAAGAAAACCCGTTAGACGTAAGACGGTAGCCGGTAGAGGACAACGTTGCCACAGTGTTTTCACGCTGACCGTGCCTGTTTCTTTACCGTTATCGTAACGACTAAAAAAACTATAAGGCACTCACATCATCTCACGTCTCTCGTCTCCCGTCTCACCAGGGGTAGGGGCCGGGGGTGGGGCGCATTTGCTTCAAGCTGACTGCTGATGGCTGAAAGCTGATCGCTTCTTTTGAAAGGTTTCTACATGAACGAAGGCGTAATCAAGGAAATCGTGGGCGTTGTGGTGGACGTGGATTTCAGCGGCGGGGAATTGCCGGCCATATACAACGCACTGGATGTATCGCGCAACGGCGGCGGCCGCCTCGTGCTGGAGGTACAGCAGCATCTGGGCGAACACCTGGCGCGGTGTGTGGCCATGGATTCTACCGACGGGCTCTCCAGGGGCGCCGCGGTGACGGATACCGGATTGCCGATTCAGGTGCCCGTTGGGGAGAATGCCCTCGGACGCCTGTTCAACGTCGTCGGAGACCCGATCGACGGGAAGGGTCCGGTGCCCGAGGATACGCCGCTGCTGCCGATCCACCGGGAACCGCCGGCACACGCGGACCAGGTCACGTCGGACCAGATGCTCGAGACCGGCATCAAGGTCATGGACCTCATCTGCCCGTTCGCGAGGGGCGGTAAGCTGGGGCTGTTCGGCGGCGCGGGTGTCGGGAAGACGGTGATTCTGACGGAACTCATCAACAACGTCGCCAGCAGCCACGGGGGGTATTCGGTGTTCGCCGGCGTTGGAGAACGCACGCGCGAGGGGAACGACCTGCTCCATGAACTTTCGGACTCCGGCGTGATCAACCGGACAGCGATGGTCTTCGGCCAGATGAACGAGCCGCCCGGCGCGCGGCAGCGCATCGCCCTGACCGGACTGACCATTGCGGAACACTTCCGCGAAGAGGCCGGTCAGGACGTGCTCCTGTTCATCGACAATATCTTCCGATTCATCCTGGCTGGCGCGGAGGTCTCCGCACTACTGGGCCGGATGCCTTCGGCGGTGGGATACCAGCCCACCCTGGCTACGGAAATGGGCGCGCTTCAGGAACGGATCACGACCACCCGGAACGGGTCCATCACGTCGGTGCAGGCCATCTACGTTCCGGCCGACGACTATACGGACCCGGGTGTGGTCACGGCCTTCAGCCATCTGGACGGACGTATCGTGCTGGAACGCGCGCTGGCGGACCAGGGCATGTATCCTGCCGTGGACCCGTTGGCGTCCAGTTCACGAATTCTCGACCCCCGCGTGGTAGGGGAGGAACACTACGAGGTCGCCCGCCAGGTCCAGCAGTATCTGCAGCGGTATCGCGACCTGCGGGAAATCATCGCCATCCTGGGAATCGACGAACTGTCCGAGGAAGATAAATTGGTCGTAGCCCGAGCGCGCAAGATCCAGGCCTTCCTCACCCAATGTATGCACGTGGCCGAGGGCTTTACGGGCTACCCGGGCGAATACGTCAAGATCGAAGATACGGTTAAGGGGTTCAAGGGATTGGCCGAAGGCGAATACGACGATCTGCCCGAGCAGGCCTTCCATCTGGTGGGACCGATTGAACAGGCCATTGAGAAGGCAAAAACGCTTTAGAGACCGAACCTGCTATGCCGACGTTTCAGCTTGAAATCGTGACACCGGAAAAGACGGTCTATTCCGGCGAAGTAGCGAGCCTGCGCGCGCCGGGAACCGAGGGCGGATTTGGCGTGCTTGCCGGGCACCATCCGATGCTGGCCTCTCTGGACATCGGCCGGATGACCTTTTTTGATCGGGAGCAGAGGTCAACGTCGGTTGCGATCAGCGGCGGATTCGCGGAAGTCCAGCGCGACCGCGTTACCGTTCTGGCGGAGACGGCAGAATTCTCGCAGGATATTGACGTAAACCGAGCCGAAGCCGCCAGAGACCGCGCGCGGGAAATGCTGACGCGAAAACAAGAACAGCAAATCGACGAGGCGCGTGCAAACCTGGCCCTGGCGCGGGCGATCAACCGGCTGCGGATCGGGGGACAATAAACCACCGTATCAAACAAGGCGTTTCCATGAATGGGTGGGTTCCGAAACCCGCCCGTTTTTATTGGCCCTCAGCCTGACGGCGGTGAGAGGGTAGACGTTAGACGGTAGATAACGTCCTTGCCCGATTGGTTTTTCCTTTGTGCCTGCGGCACAAATTGAAAACGGACGAGGCGGACAATCTCTCCCCTCTTACGTCTAACGTCTCCCCGCTCTTACGAGGTTCTACATGTCCAATTCTACGATCGATCTCCTGATGTCCCACCGTAGTGTCCGCCGGTTCCAGGACCGGGCGCTGCCCGACGGCGTCCTCGAGACACTGATCCGGTGCGGGCAGCAGGCGAGCACGTCCAGCAACCTGCAGGCCTACACGGTCATCCACGTGGCGGACCCGGAACGGAAGAAGAGACTGGCCGAACTGTGCGCCGATCAGGTGCAAATCCACCAGAGCGCGGCGTTTCTGGCCTTCTGCGCGGACCTGCACCGGGACAGGATGGCCAACCGGATGCACGACGCGGAGCAGTTTGACGGGGACTATGCGGAGGCGTTGATGATTGCGACGGTGGACGTGGCGCTGATGATGCAGAACGTGGCGATAGCCGCGGAATCGCTGGGACTGGGCATCTGTATGATCGGCGCAATGCGGAACAATCCGAAGTCGGTCGGCAAATTGCTGGACCTACCTCCGTACGTCGTGGCCGTGGCCGGCTTCTGCATCGGGTATCCGGCGCAGAATCCTGAAGTCAAACCTCGGCTGCCTCTGGACGCCGTCTTGCATCGCGAACGGTATCTCTGCGACGAGACGCATCAATTGGCCATGGAGGAATACGACAGGACCATGGTCGACTTCTATACTTCGCAGGGGATGCACGAAGGCGACCAGCGGTGGACCACGGTCATGGCGGACCGCACCGGGCAATTCCACGCCCGCGCCGAACTGGACGAATTCCTGACGGCCCAGGGGTTCCGGGTACGTCGCTGAACCGCTCCTCGACCTCCCTTCCCCTTGACGATCTGCACATCATTGTGTATACATTCAAAAAACATGTGCATCAACGAAAGTAAAGGACAATGGCAGAATCGAAGGTAGACAGGCTCGTTGGCGAGGTCGTAAAGCGTGTAAATCCTTTGCGAATCGTGCTCTTCGGCTCTGCAGCCAGAAAAGAGTCAGGGCTGCAAAGCGACATCGATCTTCTGGTCGTCATGCCCGACGGCACTCATCGGCGGCAAACCGCACAGAAACTCTACCGCGAAATCAAGGGACTGGCTGTACCATTCGATATTGTCGTCGCAACCGAACAGGACCTGGCAGAGCACAAGGACAATGACGGCCTGATATACAAGAACGTCCTCAAGGAAGGCATTGAAGTCTATGGGCTCTGACGCCCAGAGTTCAGACGTGCTTCTACGGCATTGATAGTCTTGGATTGGAATAGAAAACAACCGTGGCATGGGTTGGAATGTTGATTTGCAGGAATAGATCATGAGCAACGTCATTGCAAAAATCGATACATTGAAAGCGGAGTTGGACGCATTGCGGCCGCTGCGTGCCGATATCGTAGGGCGAATCGAGCAAAAGCTCCGGATCGAGTCCAATTACCACTCGAACGCCATCGAAGGCAACAGCCTGACACTCGGAGAAACGAGAAGCCTGATCTTGCATGGCCTGACGGCCCACGGGAAGTCCATGCGGGATCATCTGGACATCGAGGGGCACGACGAGGCAGTAAAGGCGACTGCGGATGCTGTCGAACGAGACGAGTCCCTCAATGAAGTCTTCATCCGGAATCTTCACGGGGTACTGCTGAAAAAGCCGTATGAAATTGACGCCATCACGCCCGATGGACAGCCGACGAAGCGGCTCATTTCCATCGGTGAATACAAGACACACCCGAATAACGTGAGAACTTCCACGGGCGAGATCTACTACTTCACGCAACCCGAGCAGGTAAAACCGGCGATGAGCGATCTCATCGATTGGTACAGAAAGGCAGAGGCCGAGGACGAGCATCCCATCGTGATCGCCGCCACGTTTCACTATCGCTTTGTCAGAATTCATCCTTTCGACGACGGAAACGGGCGATTGGCGCGGCTGCTGATGAACATGATCCTGATTAAGCACGGCTACGCGGTCGCGATCACACCCATACAAGAGCGAAATCGATACATCAGCACGCTGGAGCAGGCCGACAAATCCGAAGACCTTGCCGAATTCGTCGCGTATGTTGCCGGCTGCTGCGAATATACCCTTAATCTCCATCTGCGCGCCGCCCGGGGCGAGGACATCCATGAAGTTGAGGACATAGATAAAGAAATCGCGCTCTTCAAGCGATCGATTCAATCTGGTACCGGTGACCCTATTCAAGCTAGGGAATATGCAAGCAACGTACTATGTCCCATTTTTCTGTATTGCAAAGAGAAGTGTGAGCAGTTTTCCGGAATATTTGAGAATATCCAAGTACTTAGTAGCGATTCTTCTGTGAGGAGCCAAGACAATCAGGTTCGTCGTTTTCGGCTTGACGAAAGCGTTGAAGCTTGGCCCGAAAACGCACTCTTTGTCTCCACCAATCTTGGTTTTTGGCTGTCGCAATATCAAGCGAAGAAGGGAATTAACTTCGAAATCAGAATTGAGAACGAAGCAGATTCGAATCGTTGCGTCTGGAAGTTTAGGTGTGGGTATCTCAATTTCGAGCAAGAATTCATCGGACGGGATCTGGAGGTACTTAAAAAGACCTTCAACGAAATGCTGCGGCGCATGATGATAAGACTCTCGGGGACATCTGGCGAAGGGAATGCCGAGGGATAACAAGGCGAGTGGACGATAGTGCGTGGATTTTAGACATAGGAAAAGCATGAAGCAATACGAAAAAACTCATCCCTGGATCACGTTTCGAATCGATCTTCGTGACGTGCCCTATTCTCTTTGGATGAAGTTGGGAGAATGCACGTCCAAAATCGTCCACATCTCCACGGTGCCGCTGGTTCATGACTCGGCAGAGGAACTCTATAAGATCTATCTGGCCAAGGGTGTGCACGCCACTACCGCAATTGAAGGCAATACCCTGTCTGAAGAAGATGTATTGCGACATTTGGAAGGCGAGCTGGAGTTGCCTCCCTCACGCGAGTATCTTGCGCAGGAAGTGGACAACATTATTAAGGCGATCAACGTCACTATCGAGGGAATGCGCGAAAGGTCGGTCGAGCCCCTGGATATTGAGTGGATCAGGGGGATGAATAGGGCTGTTCTCGAAAAGCTCAATCAGCAAGAAGGTTCCATTCCGGGTACGATTCGAACCCACTCGGTTGGCGTGGGCGGTCGGTATCGGGGAGCACCCGCGGAGGATTGCGAATACCTGTTGGGGAAGTTGTGCCACTGGCTGCGGGATGAATTCGATGTACCCGAAGACAAGGAGATTGCATTTGCAATCATCAAGGCGGTAATGGCCCATCTTTATGTGGCATGGATCCATCCGTTTGGAGACGGCAACGGCCGCACAGCCAGATTGCTGGAGCTCGCTATATTATTGAAGGCGGGCATACCGGTACCGGCATGTCACCTGTTGAGCAGCCACTATAGTGCGACACGTGCCGAATACGCGCGTCAACTCGCGCGGACCAGTCAATCCGGAGGAGAGATCGTACCCTTTCTCTACTATGCCGTGCAGGGACTCCTCGACGGGCTTCACGGTCAGTTGGAGATGATCTGGAAGCAGCATCTGGATATAGTATGGCAGCACCACATATACCGACATTTTCCGAGACAGGATACTGTCGAAGGAAAAAGGCGCCGCGACCTGCTTCTTGAGTTATCGGCCGGCGATCGAGAAGTAAGCGAATTAGCGTTAATTATGACAATTGATCGTCTAGGACCGTCGTACAAGAAAAATCCATTCATCATCACGAAGGATCTACAGTGGCTCACAGATGAAGGTTGGATTTCAAAAAAAGGGAATAGCTACATTGCCAATAAGGAGACAATGCTGAATCTCAGGCCGTTTCGGGTGCCTTCAAGTGGGAGATAACTGCAATTGGTGAAGGCAAGAATCGACGTTCCAAGAAACAAGACCGCTGCCTTCTGCCGGCGCAATGGCATCAAACGTCTGGCGCTGTTTGGCTCAGTGCTCCGTGACGACTTCACGCCGGAGAGCGACGTGGACGTGCTCGTGGAGTTCGAGCCGGGCAATACACCGGGACTGAAGTTCATCACCATGCAGGATGAGTTGTCGGAGATATATGGAAGAAGAGTGGATCTCCACACCTTCCGGGGCGTCGAAAGCAACCCCAATTGGCTGCTTCGGAAGGACATACTCGACTCGGCGCAGGCGGTCTATGAGCAGACGTGACGACCGTGTAAGCCTTCTGGATATGCTGATATACGCAAGAGAAGCCGGCATATTGCGATCGGTGCTATGTGTTGTCAAGCAACCTGGAGTGTCTGCGGCAAGGCGTTGAAATCCCCCCACCGCACCAGCCGTCGCCGGCCCTTCGACAAGCTCAGGGATCGGCTCGGCTTCTGCGACTCCCCCTCAATGGGAGTGATTGGACCGTTTATCGGGCTACGAAACCGTCTGGTTCACGGCTACGATGACGTTGACCTGGAAATCCTGCGATTGATAATCCGAAACGACTTACCCCCTCTGATTGCGCAACTGGAATCCATCGTCGAAGAATAGGTATAGGTACACAGCGCGGCCAGATGGTTGAAGGTGCCCGGTTGCTCCGGGTTCCTCGACCACCTGGCCGCGTTTGGTATATATGGATATTTAAAGGTGTCCTGCGGGATCTCCCCGTTACCCCCCGTCAGACCGTAGCGACGGTCCGCGCTGCGGCGGCTGCCAGGAGGTAGAGAACCCAGAGACCGAAAATCCCCGACAATGCAAGCTTTGTCCGGATCCCCGCAACAGCTCCCAGGCCGAGCGAAACCAACAGATACTTCCAGACGGCGAAGACGGTGACCATGGACAGGAAGTGATGAATATAACTTCCTTCCATGGAATCCGGCGCCAGCAGACCCAGGCCGAGCTGTACCGTTGGCGCATCCCAGGCCATGCCGAGCATTAGCGCGACAACGGCGGCCGGAACAGCCACAAGTGAACTGTAGCTCACAACGGCCAGCGTCTTTTTGTACGTGCCGTCGCCGCCGAAAACGAAATTGGCGAGCGCCAGAAAAATCGCCGCCTGGACGAAGATGGTCACGGCGGTGCCTATGGGCGGAAGGACAACGGCGCCGAAGCCCATCACCTTTTGTGCATTCTTCAGGGCCATCGCACGCTGTTCCTCCGTAAGGGATTCGTCTTTCGCGAATTGCTCCTGCATGGCCTGCATCCCGGCCGTCTGAGCGGCGGGCATGAGCAGATACGCGGAGAACATCCCGACGATCGCGATGACGACCATGGGGAGATACCAGTCTCTGTGATCGGTATGCGCATTGACGGACGCGAATGTCCGCCCCGGCGAAAGCAGCGCGCCGACCATCCTGCTGACTATGCCCATCCCCTCTCCGTTTTCCACGTCGCGATCGTTTGTAATTTCGTCCATTGTAATCCCCTCCGTATGTATAGCTCGTGAATTCCGGCCTTTCCCGGCGCCTTGAATGGTGCACGCCTCGCGTAATATAACCTCTGTCGCAGAGATTTCAACCCGGAACCCACGACGCGTCGCACGCCCACCCGGATGTTTAGCAGTTGCGGAATGCCTGAAATATAAACAAGATTAGAATCGTGGACATATCCTGGAATTCGACCCGGAGTTTTGTGTTGAAAGGGGTGAATAGAATGTCAATTGGGAAAAAGCAAAGCCGGTTCGTCAGCGCGTCGATGCGGTCGAATGCGGTGGCGAATGCGAAAAAATATGACTGGGCGCGGGAGCGGCGTGATGGGGCGGTCGCGGCTGCCGAGGAGTGGGTCGACCGCACTGACGATGCGTTGTGGGGGATGGTCACCGCGCAGGAGTTGCCGCGGACGGTCTACACCAACGAAGGGGTGACGTACAAGGGGCAGCAACCCTATTGCCCCGGATGCGGCGAAACGGCCCCGGCGAAATCGGGGCGCGAATGGTGGGAGTTCGACGACGCCAGGCCGTGGAAGATCTGGTGCGAACACTGCGGAGAGGTGTACCCGAAGAACGACTTCGGGGCCTTCTACAGGTCGGCCCTCGACGAGCACGGGATGTTCAGTCGTGAGTTGGGCGACCGGTCGCTCCTGTTCAATGCCGATCATCCCGATCCGTCCGACCCCCTGCACGAACTCCACGTCGACGACGGGTACGGCATGTTCGACGAACAGGGCAATCGACACGATATCATCGCATACTACAATTTCGAAGCCGTGTGGCGTCGGATACAGCGGGGCGTTGCCGCGCTGGCCGACGCGTACGCGCTCACCAATGACCGGCGCTACGCCCACAAGGCGGGCGTTCTGCTTGACCGGATCGCGGACGTCTATCCGGAGATGGACTACCTGCCGCTGCACGAATTGGGATTTCAGCACAGCCAGGGCGGTTCGGGGAGAGGCCGGATTGAGGGTTGTATCTGGGAAACCTTCGTCGTGCAGGTCCTCGCGCGCAGCTACGACGTCATCTTCGACGGCCTCCAGGACGATGATGAACTGGTGGTTTTCTGCTCGGACAGAGCCGGAGAATATGACCTGCGGGACAAAAGCAGTATTGCGGTGATCTGCGGGCATATTCAGAGTCATCTGCTGCTGGAGGCGCTTGCCTCTGTAAAGGATGGCCGGATCAGCGGCAACACGGGCATGAACCACACGTCCCTCGCCACCGCCGCGATCGCTCTGGACCATCCCGAATTGACGCCGGAGTGGCTGGACTGGCTGTTCCATCCAGGATTTCCAGGGGAACACGCAGCCCAGAACGACCCGGTGACCTGGGTATTGACCGAGGGTCTCGACAGGGACGGCATGGGCGGTGAGTGCGGGGGTTACGGTCTCATCTGGACCCGCCACATGCGGGAACTGGCGCAGATTCTGACCACGTATCCTGAGTACACGAAACACAATCTCGTCGAGGATTACCCGAAGCTCAAACAGGCTTATCTCGTGGAGTCCCGGCTGAACGTCCTGGATGGCATGATGCCGAACACCGGGGACAGCGGCGCCGTGGGCGCGTGGGGCCGCCAGGGCGATGCCGCGACCTATGTCCAGGCGTACAGATTGTACGGGGACCCGCGTTTCGCGGCCCTGGCCTGGCACGAACACTCCGCGCACGGTTCCACCCTGCGCTTGGAGGATGACATTTTCCGCGAGGATCCGGACGCGCTGATCCGTGAGATACGGAACGTCGGTCAACAGGGATCGGGCAACCTGACGAGTGAGCACTTGGGGCGGTACGGGCAGGCGCAGTTGCAGACAGGACGACCGGAAAACGGCCGCGCAGTTTTCATCCACTACGGGCAGGGAAAGGGCCACTCCCACCACGATTCGCTCAACGTGGGACTGCTGGCGAAAAACGTGGCGATGATGCCGGACCTTGGGTACCCGGAATACACCGGGACCTGGCCGAAACGGCACGCGTGGACGGCCAATACGATCAGTCACAATACGCTGCTGGTGGGCGATACCCGATCGGCGTACAGCCCCGGCGGACAGGTCGAGTGCTTCGCCGTCGAGCCCCCGTTGCGCGGGATCCAGGTGGATGCGCCCAGTGCTTATGAGGGGCTGCGAACCTACCGACGTACGGTCGCCATGGTCGATGTGGACGACGACAACAGCTACGTTCTGGATGTGTTTCGCGCAAGAGGCGGGAGAAACCACCGTCTGTCCTGGCACGGCGCCGCGGAAACGGCTGGTGTTGCCAGCCTGGAACTCGTCGGTCAGGATGGCGGCACCTTTGCGGATCCCAACATTTCGTTCGCCACGCTGGACGGCGAGAACGCGGACTTCTTCAAGGAGAGCGGCTTCACGTACCTATACGACGTGGAACGCTCCCCCGGGGCAGTCCGGAAGCTGTACCGGGTCGACTGGAAGATCGAGGACATCCACGGACGAATTCCGGAAGGCTGCGAGCCGCACCTTCGCCTGCACGCGCTTACGCCCTGCGATGAGGTGGCGCTCGCCACAGGGGATTCGCCGCGGCGGCTGCAGCGGCCCAGGTATCTGATCCAGAGCAGGCTGGGCGAAGAGATGCATAGCCGGTTTCTCAACGTCCTGGAACCTTACGATACAAACCGGCTCATCTCTCGGGCGCGGGAACTGGAGGTGAACCACGCCGGGGATGCCTGCAGCGCCGCCGCCGTGGCCGTAGAGATGGTCGATGGCCGCACAGACATCCTGATCAGTTGTGAGGATCCGATGGAAGTCGAAGTGGAAGGCGGGATCAGGTTCAACGGCACCCTTGGCATGATCCGCCTGGCGGGGGATGAGGTGAAGCTGATGCGAATGATCGGCGGCACCTCTCTCGCTGTCGGCGGCGTTGAACTGACAGCGGAACGTCCCTCATGGCGCGGGAGAGTGACAGGAATCGATGCTTCCGACCCGGCGAACAATCTGGTTGACCTGGATCCGCCCCTGCCGGCCGGTCCCGACCTCGTCGGCCGCACGATCCATTTCATCAACGATCTGCCGATGGACACGAGCTACAGGATCGCGGCCGTCACAAACGGCGGCGTCTCAACGGGCGATATTACGATTGTCCGCGGACTCAGGGAAGGCACGAATCTCGGCGGCGGCTACACGTACCTCGTCAATCCCGGGGACGAATACGTTGTCCCCTCGATCGCCACGCTCGGAGACGAGGGCTAAACCTACTCACACAAAGACACCAAGACACAAAGAAAACCGGAAACAACCCAAAGACGGGCAACCAGGAGAGGCAGTGAGACGGAATACGGGAGACGAATACATTATACCATCGACCACTGCGCTCGGAGACGAGGGCTAAACCTACTCACACAAAGACACCAAGACACAAAGAAAACCGGAAACAACCCAAAGACGGGCAACCAGGAGAGGCAGTGAGACGGAATACGGGAGACGAATACATTATACCATCGACCACTGCGCTCGGAGACGAGGGCTAAATCTACTCACACAAAGACACCAAGACACAAAGAAAACCGGAAACAACCCAAAGACGGGCAACCAGGAGAAGTAGGTGCGAGATACGGGAGACGAGTACATTATACCATCGACCACTGCGCTCGGAGACGAGGGCTAAACCTACTCACACAAAGACACCAAGACACAAAGAAAACCGGAAACAACCCAAAGACGGGCAACCAGGAGAGGCAGTGAGACGGAATACGGGAGACGAATACATTATACCATCGACCACTACGCTCGGAGACGGGGCCTAGGGCAACTCACACAAAGACACAAAGAAAACCACCAGAGGAATCCATCACTTTAAGCATGGAACATTTCGGATCGATGAACGAAAACGAAATAGGTGCAGAGGTCGTGAATTGTGCGGTCCGCCTCCATAAGGATCTTGGCCCAGGCTTGCTTGAATCGGTCTATGAAGTGATTCTGGCAAAGCAGCTTCAGACGGCTGGCATGAAAGTTAAGGTGCAGGTGCCGATACCAATTGAGTTCGAAGGAATGCGATTCTCCGAAGCATTTCGCGCGGATATAATCGTCGAGGACCGCGTCATCCTGGAGTTGAAATCAGTTGAGAAAATCACGAGAGCACACCGGAAGCAAGTCCTTACCTACCTCAAATTGACCGACTTGAAGCTCGGCTTTATACTGAACTTTGGCGCTGCAACAATGAGGGAGGGCATTGCTCGAATTATCAACGGCACCATCACATAGACCGCATTTGATTTAGACCTTATGTACTGGTTAGGAGCGGCGTGTGTCCCCCTGGCCATCTCACCAGCAACGTCCTCTGACCCTTCTTGGTTTTCTCCGTGTCTTTGTGTCTTTGTGTGAGTAATGGGTTTCAGGTTTTCTCTACGCCATCCGCCCATAGTCCGCTCGCCAAGTCAATCGAAGATGTTCACCACTTCAGATTGCGGAAGAATCTTGGTGCGTCCGCTGGGCTTTCTCAACAGCAAGGTCCCCTGACCCTTCTTGGTTTTCTCCGTGTCTTTGTGTCTTTGTGTGAGAAGGGTTATGTGGGTTTCATCACCCCATCCGCACGTAGTCCGCACGAGTGATCTCGAAATCAAGCACCTTCCCGCCGTCCACTTCCCTCGCGACGGTGAGGCCGAGCGAGCGCCACAGCGCTACCGATCGCGCATTGTCCGTGCGCACGTCCATCGGACAGAAGCGATCGATTTTCAGTTCTTCAAACGCATACGTGATCAGACAACGCGCCACTTCTTTGCCGTACCCGCGACCCCACAGCGACTTGTCCCAGATCCCGATCGGCAGGCGCATAACTTTCTCGCCCGGAATCCTCCCGCGGTCCAGATTCATCCACTGCAGACACACTTCACCGATGGTGCGGCCGGACTCTTTTTCGACAATCGCGAACAGGAACCCCTGTGCCGCCATCGCCCTGCCCGCACCTTCGAGGTAGTCCCGGGTAACGGGTTCGTCGGGCGGTTCTCCTTCCATAACATTCAGGAAGTCCGGATCCTGATAATACGGAACCGCCAGATCGAAATCCGCCGCCTCAAACGGCCGCAGCTTCAGGTGCGCCGTCTCCAGGTGAAGGTCGTGACCCGGGAAGCCGTCCATTTGCGGGGCCTCTATAGTCGCTTTTCAGCAAGCCGTTCCGGGATTGGTTCTACGCGGAATACGTCAACTCCATCCCGTCCGTGACGTCAACCGTGATTCGCAGGACGCCCGGACCGACGAGCGAGGCGGGCATGGGCTGATCGTTGACGCGGATCCGGGGATACCGGCACCAGGCCGCGGGCACGTCGGCGTCCAGGGTCAGCGCGCGGCAGGTGACCCGATCGGACAGTCCGTTCACATTCAGCCGATAACGCTTTTCATCGGCGGCGTTCGCCACGGTGGTGACTTCGGTGTGACGTCGGGTCAGGTGGTAGAAGATGGCTTCTTCCGGAACCGCGCACCAGACGTCGTCCCCGCCTTCCCCGAGAACCGCTTCGAAACGCCTGCGAAGCTGTTCCGCGGTGCAGTCTTTGTTCCGGTGGACGACCTCATCCAGCGGACAGTGGCAATAGTCGATGATCCATCCGCTGTCTCTCTGCGCGTGGCGTATGTTCCGATACGGATCGAACTCGCTGTTGAAGGGCTCGTAGAACTGGTCGTGCAGTGCCGTGCGGTTCAGCCAGAAGAGTTCGTCACCCGGGCGGTTGAGGGCATCCGTGAGGCTCATCGCGCCCAAATAGCCATACTCCCGGCAGGCAGCCAGGACGTGGTCCGCCATATTGGTGTTGTTGCCGGGCGAGCAGTAGAGGTCCACCGGACCGTCAATGGCCTCTTCCAGCACGTCCCTGGCCTCGCGCAACTCCCGGTCCAGCATATCCGGACGGATCACTTCGTGGCTCCATGAGTGGTTGCCCACACCCCAGCCCCGATCCACCATCTCCCGCATTTCTTCGCCGGTCATATGCCGGAACCCGTTGTAGCTCGAGTTGCCGAGTTTCCGGATCTCGCCGATATGGCCGGCCACCGCCTCCATATGCCCGGGAACGTTGTATTCTTCGTGGATGGGCACGGCGCGTTCGTGCAGCTCGATCAGCGCTTCGTCGTACGTGATGGAGTAGACCCATTGTTTGCCGTGTTTCCAGTTGCAGATCCTGAGGGCCATCGAATTTCCCTTTCCTTTTCGCCTCGTCTGTTGAGTTTCAGGCTCTTTGGCCGGTTCCTGCCGCTGCCATAAACGCTTCGAACGTCGTGCTGTACCCGATCTTCCATTCAAAGATGTGGATGCCGTAGCGCGTGGCAAGGCGTTCGTCGAAGGTATCCGGACGTTCCACGCCCACCGTGCCGTCGCGCATCAGGATACAGCGGTACCCGCGGGAGAGCATCGCCTGCCCGCCGCCCTCGGAGCCCAGAACGCACATATCGGCCGCGAATCCGGTGTAGATGAGGGTATCGATGTCGTTCGCTTTCAGGGTTGCGTCCAGGGTGTCGGTATAGAACACCATGGGCTCGTCGCCGACGGGAGAGACGATTTCCGCCCGACGCATTTTGGCGAGCGGGGAGTGTTTCATGTACTCGGGACCGTGGGCGCGATCCAGCATCTCCTTCTGCCGGCCCGCGGGTCTCCAGACGTTCGTCTTGTCCCGTCTGGACGGAATATGCGGGTATTGCTCGTCCATCCAGTCGGCTTCCACGTGTACCACGGGCAGTCCGATCGACCGCGCCGCATCCATGGCCGGACGCATCACCTCGCACATGATGCGGTACCCTTCGGCCGTAGCCTCGGGCCAGCCCAGGTCCACGCAGTAGTCCATGTTCAGGGGAGGACCGTCGGGGCAGCCGATATTCCAGCAGTGCATCCCGATGAGCGCCGTTCGCCGGACGGGAAGTTCGAACGTGACCGATTCGTACCCGGGACTGTCGATGGGCAGCGCGCGGTAATAGCGCGCGTCCAGTTGGATGGTTGCGGAATCAGACATTGCAATTGCCTTTCTGGATCGACGACGGCACGTGCGAACCGGGCCGGGAGGCGCCGGGTGCTGCAGCGTCAACGCATCGGTCCGCGACCGTCGATAAGAATATCTACCGGATCGGAAAGCAAGATCAGGTCCTCAATATCGAACTGTTCGAGCAGGCCGAAACAGAACGGGACGGGCTCGTCCGTGTAGTCGATGCTCCAGTCGATGAGCCGGCGCAGGGTGTCGGGAAGGTTGACGCTGAGTGCGTCGACGCCCCGGGGCCTCAGCGCAGCCGCAGCGAGAGCGATCAGGCCGGTGGAGAGGCCATACGCGGTAATATTGAGGGAACTCCCACCGGACGTCGACTCGATCCAGCGCCGGAGGGCGAGCAACTGGGCCGTGCAGATACCCAGGGGACGGTCGCCGGCCGCGGCAATGCACTCCATGAAGAGGTAGTGGTAGGCGCCTTCAGCGATAACCTGTTCGCCGAACGCGAGCAGGTCTGCCACGAAAACGCGTTTGCCGGCCTGAAGCGCGTTGTCCACGCTCCTCGCTGCACCGGCACGGCCATTTTCGGGCAGGATGAGCAGGACGTCGTCCGAATCCGGCGGATCGAATTCCGTGACGGGGACGTTCCAGCGGCCCATCTCCAGGATGTGGTGCGAGATCCGTACGCCGGCGAGCGTTCGTGGTTTGCGGACGGCTCGCGGCTTGACGGTGTACGCGGACGGCAGGCGCAGCACCCTGGCGAGGCGCCTTCGATCCGCTGGTTTGGTGCCGGCAGTCGACCGCTTCTCGGGCAGGCGCCCGGCGAGTTCGCCGGCAATCGAGAGGTACGTGGGGTTTCCCGGCGGCAGCCCGACGTTGAGCTCCCATTCGGAACGGATTTCGTCGTCGCAGGGGATATCTTCAGTCGAAATATCCAGATCCCACGCGCTTTTCAGAAACTTGTACAGTTGCTCGCGGATGTCCTTCTCGTAGTTGTGAGTGCCCGGATCTTCGTTCGCGTAGAACCCGATGCGATCGGATACGCCGAGCCGTTCGTATACCCATCGTGCGGGCGTATACAGGGACGGCCGCATGAATTCCGGGCGGAAAATCCCGTCGTTAACACTGTGGACAAGCAGCGCCGGACGGGGCGCGAACATCGCGGTGAGGGTGTCGTAGTCCGCCACGGTGCAGAGATCGACCGGCGTCTGTTCCAGGTCGCCGTGGTCCTGCCACCGTTTCGTAGCCCGGTGCCAGATCGGGGAGTGCCCGGAAACGGGCACGGAGACGCCAATGCGTTCATCGATCGCCGTGAGAACGGCCGTCTGCCACCCGCCGCCCGACAGACCGGTCATGGCCACCCGGTCAGGGTCGGCGTGTTCGTGCGTGAGCAGCACGTCCAGTCCGCGTTTCATGGCCAGGTACATGGCGCTGACGCCGGCAACGCCGCACAGGTCCATATGGGCCTGGTGCATGTGGTTGAGCGAGCCCTGAAGTTCCCCCATGCCAATGAATTCGAAGTTCAGGGCGAGCATGCCGCGTCTTGCCAGGTTGATGCACCGCGCCTGCTTGTAGTCCATGGCCTTGCCGCCCCGATGGTGTCCGTTCGGGTTGAGCACGGCCGGGACCTTGCCCTTGAGATTCTCGGGCTCGTAGAGCAGCGCCGGGATCCGCATGCCCGGATATCCTTCGTAGTGGAGTTTCCGGATACGATAGCCGTTGCCCTTAAGGGTGCCTCGCCAGCGGACGGACGGCGGACGATCGTTGACGGCCGGATCCAGGCCGGTCAGGTAGACTTTCTTCAGCAGGTCCCGTCGAATCCTGACGGTACGCTTCTTCCATTCCGCGGGGGACTCGGGCGTTTCCAGGCGCGGCAGCTTTTCCGCATAATAGTCCATCATGATGCGGGTGTGCCGGTTGCGCAGGAGCTTTCGCGAAAGCGCGTGTTCGATCTGCCTGGGTGTGAGAGACATGGACGGGGTTCCCGGAAGACCGGGCGCGAGACGATCCGGCGCGGTGCCGATCAGTTCAGCGCATAGGTCTCATACGGGTTCTGGCAGGGGTTGTTCTTGCTCACGTGCATGCGGCCGGTATCGGTTTCGATGATCACGGAGAACGCGGTCGCCCAATACCCGGTCGTGGGATGATCGTTGGGATGGCGGCAGATGGAGGTGGGGTGGTCATCATGATCGCTCAGTGCGGCTTTCAGGCTCTTTATCGCAAAGGGACGTTCCATGTCGCTGAAGAGCTTCTGGATTCGGATCTTGCGCCCGCCCGACTGGATGAGTTCAGGGAAGACGTCGTTGTTATGCACCAGTTCCGGATGCTCGCAGTGGTTGGTATGGGTCACCAGGCCCACCCCGTCGTCCCGGATTACGTGCACGTTGTCAAGGGTAACCTCCAGGTCCGCCGGCCCCTGCGGCGTCGCGAGGATGATGTTGGCGGGGATGGCGCGCTTTGCCCGGCGCACGGCCTGAACGGCGTCTTCCATGGTCAGGGTTTCGTAAATGCCGCGAACGGTGAAGTAGTGCGGCACGCCCAGGAGTCGGGAGGGCGCGGGCAGGGTATTCAGGCAAAGGCCGATGCCTTCGCTGTTCAGGCCGATGTAAGCGATAATGCCGGCCTGGGTGATATTCAGGAGAGCGGGCATGCCTTCCGGACGGCGGGTGAGGACGACGGTAAAGGGGTTCAGCGCCGGGTCGTTGTCCCAGTTCTGGCCCACAATGTTTCCCCTTCCGGCGGGCGTGGCGACCGAAAAGGACGTGCAGCCGGAGTCCGCGTCGGCCTGAAGCTGATTGCGGATCTGAAGCATCATGAGGTCGTCGAGCGAGACGCCGGAGGATTCGGACATGCCGCGCATCTCCTCCAGATGGTGGGGCGCATATTGCTCCACATAGGGGATGCAGTCGCGGGCAACGGACATGGCTTTGTCCACCGATACCGTAACGCTCTTGTTAACCCGTTCGAGCGCGATATCCACAAAGCCGCGAATTTCGTTGCGGGCCGCCTCGCCGATCTGTCGCCCCATCTCTACCGGCGAACCGGCGACTTCGATTTCCCGATAGCGTGTTTCCGACATCCGGACCTCCTCGTCTCCGCCGCCCGGCGCCTATGCGCGATTCCGATCGGCCACTTCGCTGATGATCTGCGCGGCGAGCTCGCAGTGTTCGGGCTCATATCGTTCGCAGAACGAAGTCCAGCGGACGAAGGACTCCAGAAAGCGCCTTGCATTCGGGCATGTATCCCCGCGGTACGAATAGGACCTGGAAGCGGGGGGCATGGAATAGGGATACAGCTTCTGTTCCGCTTTCTCGGCAAGGAATGGCAAAGCCGGGGGCATCAGGTAATAGCGTCCCGTCCCCGTACCGGGAATTCCCCCGTCCGCGACCTGTTGCGCGAATTCATCCGGGGTACAGGTGAACGCGTCGGGGTCGACGCTGAAGCCGGTCATCCAGCATGAGTAGACGTCCATGTAATCCGGGATCGGTAGCGGGGTAATGCCCGGGATTTCCTCCAGTCTTTCCGTGAGCAGGCGGACCATCCGGTCGCGCTGCTCCACGTTGGGACGAATGATCTCGAGCTGCGCCAGGGAGATGGCGGCGGTGCACTGGGGCATGCGGTGGGCAAACCCGGGCACCACGTGCTGCCGCCCAAACCCCTCGAGCATCTGGCCGCCGCGGCTGTGCCCGATGAATCGCATCCGTTCGGCCAGGTCGTCGTCGTTGGTTACGATGCAACCGCCAACGTCCGAGCCCATGGTTTTTTCAGAGTCGAAGGAAAAGGCGCCCGCATCGGACAGGGCCCCCGCCAACCGTCCCTTGTATTCTCCGAAGACGGCCTGGCAGACGTCTTCATAGACGACGAGACCGTGTTTGCCGGCGAGTTCGACAATGGGGTCCATATCGCAGATCGTTCCGGTCATGTGCACAACCAGAATCGCGCGCGTGCGATCCGTGATACAGGGTTCTATCGTTTCCGCGCTGCTGACCAGCGTCCCGGTATCGGTGTCCGCGAAGACCGGGATATAATTCTCTCTGATCAGCCCCTGCACGGTACCGTAGTCCGTGACCGAACTGACAATGATCTCGTCCCCCGGATCAAACGACAATGCGCAGGCCAGAACGGCGAGTGCCGGCGTGCAACCCGGCGTGGCGATGCAGTGCTTCACGCCCATCTCTTCGGCGAATGCGTCCTCGAATCGCCCGATCATGTTGCACGTCAGACCCGAGTCGACCACCTCCTGGAGGTAGGTCATTGCGTTGGGTCCAATGGTGCGCGGAAAGGGCTGGGGCAGCGTGCCGGCCAACCCCGCGGCGGCATCGGCGCCGTATCTGGCCCGTTCGACGGTCATGACTCGTCCTTTCAGGTATTTCAATCGTCCGAAGGCTATTTCTTCGCCTGTTCGGCGTGCATTTCCCTGGAATAGACGTGAGGTTGTATCTCGCGGTTCGTGGCGTCGATCATTCCCTTCAGGTGTTCGACGGTTTTCTGAACCGCGGCATCCACCAGAACCCTTCCCAGTTCTTCCGTGGCTTTCATCGGCTCCTTGTTTTCCTGGTCCTGCATGGCATCGTGCCGGATGTTCTCCGGGCAGATGACCATGGCCATGGCGGTTTCGTATTCGCCCGCGTGGCCGGGCACCCGGCTCGTACAGTGCCGCTCGGCAATTTCACGACTCAGGTTCCAGTAGGAATGAAACTGCACATTGGCTTCCGGGGCGGTGAGCTGAAAGAACAGCTGCCACTGCCGGAGGATGCCCATCATGGGAGCTTCGTTGCCCCCGTGTCCATTGAGAATCAGCACGTTATTGACACCGTGGCGAACCAGGCTCTCGACAGCGTCGAAGAGTACTGCCAGCCAACTGCCGGGTTTGGCGGTGACGGTTCCCTTATGGATCATGTGATGTTCGGAGATGCCGACCGCCATAGGGACGTTCACGACAACACTGGGGTAGAGCCTTCTGGCGGCTTCGGTGGCCACGTAGGTCGCCGCGCGGATGTCGTATTCCATGGCCAGGTGCTCGAGGTGCTGTTCATTGCTCCCCGTTGGAATGATGGCGGTTCCGAACTTTCCGGCGTCCAGGGCTTCCCGGAATTCTCTGCGGGTGAATTTGGCCACCGCGACTTCCTGGTTGGGCATACTGATTCTCCTTCTCGCGTTTTTCATTCAGAAAACGGAACGTCCATGGATGGTCCGGATTCAGACCCCCGTCTTGAGGCGGGCGAAGTTGACGGTATCGTCCAGTACGATGAGGGCCAAATAGGTCGTGACATCCGTTCTGGACGGATCCAGATCCGTGACTCTTCCCCGGAACCAGTCCAGCCGCTTTTCGTTCCAGGGTTCGATCGTACCGATATCGCGGTTGAATTCGCTGATTTCAGAGCCGGATTTGCGGTAGTGTTCGTCAAGCCAGGCGCATATCTCTTCGTCGGTACGGCCCGCCCTGATGAGATCGGTAAAGTCGCTGACGGAGAACCCGCAAAACTCCGCGATCTTCTTGTCCAGGCCGGACTCTTCCGCGTACTTGTACTCCCCCAGCAACCCGTGGATGGCCGCCCTGCCCTTGTCGATCATCCGGGCCAGGCCGAAGAGCCCGCCCGCGGAAACGTCGTACGGGCTTCTCGGGGGGTGGCGCGTCAGATCCACAACGCCGAAAGACACTTCGTCATCCACGTCGAGCAGGTCGAACCACGTGGTGATGTCGGTCCGTTCCGGCGCGGCGTTCGCGAGCGCCTTCTTGAAGATCGCGCATTCTTTGTCGTTCTCCGGGCCCTTTCCGGAAATGCGATGGTTGAATTCGGAAATCTCACCGGAGTGTGCGCCGGTGTGCTCCCGGACCCAGTCCCCGAGTTCCAGGTCATTCGGATTGAGGTACGCGGCTTCCTTGAAGTCCTCCGCCGAAAATCCGAGAAAGTCCGTAATCGCCTGGTCGATGGGGCAGTTGTAGATATACTCGCCCAGCCGACCGCCCTTGTCCGCGCGGGCCTTGTCCGTCATCCGGGCCAGGCCGAACACGCCCGCGACGTCCCGCACGTAGGGTGACCTCGGCGCCCTTTGCCCCAGATCGATCTCCCGGAAGTTCGCCCAGTCGTCCAGCTCGATGGACTGGAATACGGTCACGATATCCGTACGTCCGGGTGCGAACTGTTCGATCCGGTCTCTGAGGCGCTGTCTGCCGGCATCGTCGTCGGGTTCGCGCTGGAGGTGATGCCGATTGAATGCATCGATTTCATCGTCCGTACGATCCGAAGCTTCCCGTATCCATTGACCCAGATCCGAATCGCCATATCTTCCCGCGGCATCGGCAAAGCCGTCGTGCGAGACGCCCAGAAAATCCAGCAGGATCTTGTCCAGGCCCGAATCGTCGCCGTACAGGAATTCACCCAACGTCCGCCGGTTGTACGCGCGTGCCTTATCTGCCATTCGCGCGAGGTTGACGATTCCGGCAATGGAGGCGTTTGACGGGCGGCGTGGGGGCTGGCGTCTCAGATCCACAGGCGGTTCCTTTTTCCTGGATAACTCACTAAACATGAACTTACACGGATGGACAGGATGAACAGGATAAAGACCAAGAGCAGGACAAATGCTCACGATTCCGGGCCAAACCGATGGATCCTTACCTCCGTGGGCAACGAAACATCACCCTGACCAATCAATTTCGTAGTTCATGAAATACTGTCGCATAAAACTTCGCTGAATTTATTGAAAAACAACCCGTTATACATCTAAACCATGGGATTTCGTGAATAATCCACCTTATATGCTACAAACGAGTATTTCAGTTCTACCAACTTGTGATAATTATGGGATCTATCTCATATGTCGTTCACTATAACCCACACGTTCGCAACCATTTTCAATTGCGCGGGCTATTTCCCTCAGGTCATCCCGGTCGATTATTCCAGCAAACCTTAGCAGGTGTTTCCCCGGTAGACCTGGCGGTTGCTCATTCGCCAACGAACGTGCGAATTCCAGCACGCGTTCCTGTTTTGGCGCATCCAACTTGTGAACTTCCTCAAGGATTTCTTTCGATATAGATGTTTTCGCCATTTTTTCGCACCAATATCAAGTTTCCCAGATCCAATGTGGGTAAGCAGCTTAACATGGGTTTGCAATTGAGGTAGGCGAGGAACATCGCTTGAATGGACTTATCTGGCGCGAATCCGTACTCGCCCCGAATCTACAATCGCTAACTTCCCACGAAGTTCAGGGAAGGTATCCAATTGACCAAGGAAAGAAGATAAAAGGCGCTCAATGAATGACGACGTCGCGTGCCGAGGCAATCGCATGACCACGATGCCGTGATACTTCGACGGAAGATAGCGGCGAACGTCGGCAAACCCAAGATCGGCACTCAACAAGCAAAGTCTCTCATTGCGTGCGTATTGGACGATCTCGTCATCGCTCGCGCTCATCATGCCAATATCACGCACATCCACTGCTTCGTGACCGTACTCGGCAATCACTTGAGAAAGAGATCGCGGAAGATCCGCATCAACAACAAATCGCACGTCGATCAGGACCGTGGTAGAGAATGTGTCTCTTCGTGCTCGATCAACTCCTCGGCATAGGCAAGCGCTGCTCTCAGGTCTTCGTCTGAAATAGCATATTCCTCACAGACCTCGCCGGGATCAGACCCGCCCGCGAGACTCCCGATTACCCGATGTACAGGTACTCTCGTTCCCTTGATCACCGGTTTGCCATGACGAATGGCGGGGTCAATGACAATGCGATTGTTCATCTTTCGGCCTCCTCCGGTTGCGAGGAATATACGACATGCGCCTTTTTTAGCACCAACATCAATAGCAATTAAAGCCAATGGCGAACGACCAGGCGATGCCCAAAGGCATGCAAATCTCGTACTTCAGGATTGGACACTCGGAGCCCAACCGACCAGCGCAAACAATACAGATCGCGCAATCGTCAAAATTACGCAAACCCCCATGCAGTGTCAAGGAATGCGGGAAGTCTCAATTGCAGCGCCAGTAGATTCGTGTCACGCGGCGTTCCGGCTCCAGTCGATCGCCAGATCCACGCAGATACACTTCGTGACACTCGCTCAGCCTTTCTCCTGTTACGAAGTGGTCGCGACCTCAGCTTCTTCTCCTGGATTCAGAAGGGGACCGCGTACCCCGCGTTCAATCCTGGCGAAGGCGTCGTGGTTGTGTATGCTCTCGTCATTTCGGCTGGCAATGTCGAACCAGAGGAGCCTGTCCGCATCGAGAAGCTCAAACAGGTCCATCCCGATTTCCCTGACCATATCTTCGACAAATCGCGGATTGTCATACGCCCTTTCGGTCACCGCCTTTTCGTCCGGCCGCTTGAGGACGGGATAGAGTCTGCACGAAGCGTTCTTCTCGGCGATATCGATCAGGTCTTCGAACCAGATAAACTCGTCGCGAGCGGGACGAACATCGATTGCGATTTCGGCGCGCTGGTTGTGGGCGCCGTAGTCGCTGATTTCCTTGCTGCATGGGCAGAGTGTCGTCACGTTCACCTTAACCCCGACGATTTTGTCGAAGGTGCCGGTTCTTGACATCATGCCGCGGAAAATACAATTGTAGTCCATCATGCCCGGTTTACCGGTCACCGGAGCCCGCCGCGTCAAGAAGATAGGAAACTCCATCTCGATGAAGGCTTCTTCTGCATCAAGCAGCCCAAGAAGCGCCTCCAGCACCACGTGAACCGTGTCGGGTCTGAACTGATGGTTGCGCTCGTTAAGGGCAATCATGAATCTCGACATATGGGTGCCCTTAAGATAATGCGGAAGACTCACCGTCATTGACAGATTCGCAACTGTATTGAATTCTCCCCCGGCGCGAAGGGGTAGCGTCAGGGGAAAGCGCACGTTTGAGACGCCCACCTGATCGATGTCGATGCCGCGGCCGTCCTCGCGGTTCTGCAGATCGGGTAACATTGAATCCTCTTCGTTATGAAGTGGCCTTTTCCTTGATGATACCGCTTCCGGTTTACGTGTTCATCCGCGTGAGCGTATCCCGCTCGTTGAGAAAGGGGACGGACCCGTCCAGGAATGCCTGGAGAAGACCTTCCGGCGTGAGGTCGGACGTGTCGATTTCGAATTTGCGCATGATCCAGCAGGCGGCGTACTCCGCCTGGAATTCGTCCAGGATCTGCTCGACGTCCTCCTTCGGGACGATGTGATAGGTATGGCGGTCTTCCTCCATGCGTTTTTTGACGACGTCGGCCCGGGCTTTGAGATGGACCAGAATCGTGTCCTTCGGCATTTCGGCTTCCCAGGCCCTCGGCGTTTCCGAGAGTCTGCCGACAGCGGGGTAATAGTACCTGGGACCGTAGATGTACTCCTCGATGTGAAACCCGCCCAGCAGAATATGTTCGTACTTGTTGATCAGCCGGACGTGGTAGGCAAGCTGGAAGCGCTGGTAGCGTTCCTTGATGGCTTCGGGCAGACCCAGCATGATCCGCTGGTCGCCTTCGGTCTTGAGCATCTGGCAGTCCGGAATGCTGAAGTGATCGTCCAGGTGATGGACGATGCCCCGGTCGCGCCCCCATTGCATGAGGGCGTCGAAAAGGGTTGTCTTTCCGGTGTATTCACAGCCGATGGCGATGATGCGCATGGTGAGGTCTCCTCAATGGCATGAAGGTTGGCGGTCGAATATTCATGAAAACAGGATTTGGAAGAAATAACGCGACGGCCGGTCCGAATCAGACCCCCACCGCGTCTAAAAAGGCCCTGACGCGGTTGGAATCCGTGAGCGAATGCGAGAATTCAGGGGGGCGCAACTCGCCGCCCATAAAGGCGTTGGGGTTGCGGAACGTCATCCGGCTGGCTACGCTGCTCACGGCCGCAACGTGGATTTCACGGGCGCCGGTGCCCGCCGCGACCCTGGCGACGTTGCGTTCCGTGATTCCGCCTCCCGGCATAACCACGATCCGGCCGGCTGCCCGATCAATCAGTTCCGCGATCAGATCGATCCCTTCCAGCGCCGAAATTTCCTGCCCCGAAGTGAGTACCCTGTCCACGCCGAGGGAAATCAGGTCCTCCAGCGCCCGATAGGGGTCGGCGGTCATGTCGAACGCGCGGTGGAACGTCACCGGAAGCGGGCGAATTCGCTCGATCAGGGCGCCCGTACGCGCCGCGTCGACCGATCCGTCCGGATTCAGGAGTCCGATCACGATTCCGTCCGCGCCTGACTCGGCGGCCGCTTCGACGTCCCGCGCCATCGTTTCGAACTCCACGTCGGAATAGCAGAAATCGCCACCTCTCGGCCGTACGATCACGTTGAGACCTATGTCCAAATGCCTGCGGGCAACCTGAATGGCGCCCGCGCTGGGCGTGGTGCCCCCTTCGAGCAGGTTGTCGCACAGTTCAACGCGATGGGCGCCGCCCTCCTGCGCCGCGACAGCGCCTTGCGGAGAACCGACGCAGATTTCAAAAAGAACTGGCGAGTCCAAAATTCACCTCCGTCCGTGATGTCGTGGGTCTGCACCGGACCGGACCGGAACCCTTTCGAGGAGCCGGCAGCATTTTTTCTTTATGCAATATATCCAAACTCCATATCGTCCACCCACAGGACCTGATCCGGTTCCCCTCCTCTATCGAACGAAACGGATACGGTTGCATAGCCCTGTCGGACGTCCAGTTCCTCCCGGTATTCCGCCCACGTCTCGCAAGGTTGAACCGGAACCATGAGATGAGTTCCCTGCTGTCCCGACACGGACACCCGCGCGTGGGTGGCGGAACCCCGGGCCTTGAACCGCAGGACGTAGCGACCGGGCGTGCGCAGGCGCATGGGGCGGCTCCTGAGCGAGATGGGGTCCCTGGGCCTCGTGAACTTCAGACAGGCGCCCCCTTCCGCGGCATCCTCCGTACTCCACCCGGGCCAGCCGGGATCGTGCGTGCGGGGGTGCTGCACGTTCCAGTATCGGGGCGGGTACTCCACGATGCCGGCTTCAAAGCCGCCGTTGCAGAGCAGATTGATGAGTCGACCCTTGTGGCTCTCAACCAGGGATGCCCGGAAACTCGGTTGCCGGTCGGGCGCGTAGCGTACGAATATCTCCGTTCCTTCTCTCAGGCAGGCCGTGACACGGCCCTGCCCTCGCGCGCTCGAGTCCGGGTCCCACCGGTCCTGGACGAGCAACTCTGCGTCTTCCGCGATGAATTCGTAGATACCGGGCTCCCGCGGGCTGATCTCGGCAAAGGCGATGGTGTCGCCGTCGTCGGCGACAGCGGCCTCCAGACTCTGCGAGTGTTCGCCTGCACCATCGTTCAGCTTCATCCGGAGCGGACGCGGAAGGGCGGCGAGATCCGTAACCGGGTCAATCCACAGCACGGATTCACCCGCGTCGTCCAGTTCGACTTCGACCATGCTTTCGCGCCATGTGAAATCGATCGGTTTCGCGCTTCCGGGCCGGTCCGGCGGCGACGCGACCACGGCGCGCGGCGCGTGGGGAAGGCGGATGGCGAGACGCGCGGCTTCCGGGTGCCGAACATGAATCTGCGCGTGCGCGCTTCGGATGTTGTAACTCGCGGCGGCATCGCATGCCGCATCGGCCAACAGGAGGTCTTTGCCTTCCAGGCTGAGCCGCTTTCCGCCATATAGCAGCCATCGTTGAATCCGGTTCCCGCGACGGCGGACATTGACGATCCGGGCGTCCGACCGAATACCCGCGCCTTCGATCGCGCCGTAACTTTCGAATCGGAACAGGACGCATTCGGACGCGCTGCCGGCACGAAAACGGACGCCTTCTCCGCCGGCTGTCTCAACGCGTCGGATGTCGTCGAGCCCGGGTCCTCCCGGTTTCTTGTACGTATGCAGAACCGAGATGATCCGCGCGGTCTTACTTCTCTCAGTGGTCACCCGGATGTTCCATTGCTGGGGGAAGGCTTCGGTGAAGCGGCACCAGTCACGCGTCTTCAATGGAAACGGACGGTCGTTGTTCTGGGTGTATTTCAGGGGGGCGCCCGCCAGGTGCCGGACCAGGAGGCGTTGGTCCCGCTGCCGGACGGTCATGCATTGACCGCTCTCGTTGATATCCGCCCGCTCGAAGGTGTTGAGCGTCCAGGCGTATTCGCGGGGTTCGGAAGCCTCGAGATCGTCACAGACGACGAAGACGTCGGGGCGGATGAAGAGGACGTGGCGGTGGAATCGCTCGAGCAGTTCCCCGTAAGCGCCGGACGCGTCTCCGGTGAAGAGGCAGGCATCCGGTGTATTGATAAAGGTCGTTACTCTTCCTTTGTGGGCGATGCCCCGCCGCTGGCTTTCGCCATCGACGAGGATGGAATTGTGCGCCTGTGTGGTCCGGCTCCACCGCGAATGATAGGTATCCCCGGAATAGGTGTAATAGCCCGCATCGCAGGCAAGGATCTCGCCCCCGGCGTGGAGGACGAAGCCGTTCTGGTCCTGGTGGGCGTGGCTGTGGTCCCCCCACGGGCTGCTTCTGAAGAAGATGCGGCTGCTTCCGTGGTCGTAGAACCGGTCGAACGCGGCGAGTTGGCCGACTTCGGGAAACAGGCGGGCTTGCGCGATATCCACGGGCGGGCGGGACGGGACGCCGCTGTCGGAGAGATACTGGAGCGGGAGATGGACCGGGTTGCAGACCCGGGTATCGCTCCACCACTTGACCGCCGGGTCCCCGGTCATCGCGGATAGAAAGGCGGAAACGTACGTATCGGCGTCGCTGCCGAAATTGGGATCGATCAGGGAATAGCAGTCACCCCAGTGGTTCCACCAGTAATTGAGGGACATGCAGTACAACCAGAATGCGCCGGAATTCCGCCATCGGGGCTCGCGGAAGACATCCAGACCCGTTGAGGACCTGAGAGCGGCGAGGGCTTCCAGGATGAATTGAATCTTATGGCCGTACTTCTGGCCTTCGGTATACCCGCCGTCGACGCTTCCCCACGCAATCCGGTTGACGTACTGGCGGATGAGATAGTCGGCCCATTCCCGGGTGCTGTCGGACTCGGTCGCAATGGCCAGAACCGTGGGCAGCAGCGCATGCATGCACTGCTGACCGTGAGAATTCTGATAATTCAGGTGGATCTGAAGCCCGTCTCTGAGCCACGCGTAAGCGGCTTCGCAGTGGAACTCGATGTGCGCCAGAACAGGTGCGCGTTCCTCCGGTTCAAGCAGAGCGTACAGCCGATCGTAGGCCAGCGCCGTCCCCTTCAGGCCGAACTCGTAGCAGTAAACGACCGTGTCGTGCTGCCCGCGGTCCTGGAGGTGGATGTCAACGCGGAGATGCGAAAGAAAAGCCATCCAGCGTCTCGCTGCCGCGGCGTACTTTTCGTCGCCGGAGATCAGGTACGCAAAGGAAAGTGCATTGGCGTAATCCGCGCCTCTCTTGAGTTCGGCAATCTGGCAGTTTGCCGGAAACGTGACACGGTCGTCCTTCAAATGAAAGACCTGTCCGCGACGTTCGCCGAGGTCCGGCGGCACGGACTGCAGGTTCAGTCGCGGCGGTTCGCTCTGAATCAGGGCGTCGGCCCGGTGTTTGAGGTGGCGCCAGGCCTCACGCGCCGGTCCATGCCTTCGTGCGCGGAATTCCTCCAGGGTGTCCGGGGTCACAAAGATGCGTGGGTGGTCCGGCATCGTATCGAGGATGCGCTCCGTCGGGGGTACGGGAAGCGGAACGGATTCGGACGTGATGTGAAAGCTCCGGACAGGACCGGGTCGGGATTGCTCACCCCCGGACGTAATCGCGAAGGTACGCCAGTACCATGTACCGCTGTCGAGTTCGATTGACGGGTTATGGAACGGCATGTCGATGCCCGCGCTGCGGATGACCTCACCCCGGAAGCCGGAATTCCTGCAGATCTCCACAATGTACGTGGCGGCCCGGTCGTCCGCGCGCCAGATCAGGGCCGGGGGATTCTGAATTGCGGCGGAACCGTCGGCCGGTGTGATCGGAGGGTGGCGGTCCGGCGGCGGCGAGGTATCGACTGCAAAACCCATGCGGGGGGTCCTTCCCGGTAAATTGACGATGTTCGCAGCACAATATACCAAGCCCTCCGGTCTACGGGCAAGCACCTTGACATGCCGTTCGGGCCGGGCTATCTTTGTACCGGAGCCGCAATCGCGAAATGCGCCTCTCACGCCGGGTGTATCCCGACCGCCTGACGGGACGCCTGGTATCGCTGCATGTCCGCTTCCGTGCGTAAGGACGGTTTCCCCGGACCTGCTTCTTTGCTGACCGAAGGAGATGCTTATGCGACAGTTGCGATGGCCGGTAATTGCATTCGTCACGCTCTGGGTTGCCGGGTGCAGCGCGCGGGACCCCGTTCAGGAAATGCGGAAGAGCCTGGCAAACGCCCCGGAGTATATGATTATCCTGGAAGACATGAGGGAGGCAGGGACCTTCTCCACGGACTACTACCATAAGTATACGGTGGTTCAGGGGGAGCGACGGCGTACGACGGATTGGATCGAGGTGCCCTACGAGGTCTATCGGAAGTATCTCCCGTTTCTTGGCATGGCCATCGTGGCCAAGTCGGACCAGGGCGTGAACGACACCCCTCATCCGCCCGGATACCACTACGTCGGGAACCCGAATTACGGGCATTGGGGCGGCGGCGGGAGTTTCTGGGTGTTCTACGGTCAATATGCGTTGATGCGGGACTTAATGGGCGGGGGTTACGGACGGCAGATTTACAGGAACGACTATGACGACTATCGCAACAGCCGCGACCGCCGGCGGCCGTACTATGGGCGCAATCGCGAGTACGGTACCGAAGGGTCGGTCACGAAGAGACAAAAGCCGGGGTTTTACAAACGCCGGCAACAGACGATGGCAAACAGGCAGCGGTCCTTCTCCCAGAGGGTCCGGGACCGGTCCGGACGCAACAGGTCGGGCTTTGGCAGCCGCAGCAGAGGGAGGTTTGGAAAATGACGTTGGACAACTTGATGGAATCGGGGATTTACCTTGTCTGCGCTTACCTGCTGTTCTGGATCGGAAAGCTGGTGTACGACTGGACCACGCCGAGCTACCGGTTGAAAGAGGAGCTTGTCGAGAAGGACAATACGGCGCTTTCTGTAGCGATCATGGGGTACTTCTTCGGACTGGTGATCGCCATCGGAGGCGTGATTTCGGGACCGTCCCATGGACTTGAGCTCGACCTGATCGACGTACTCATTTACGGCCCGTTGTCGATCGTACTGATGAACCTGTCCCGGCTCATCAACGACCGGCTGATCCTGCACCAGTTTTCCATTCGCGATGAAATTATCAGGGACCAGAATGCAGGGACCGGCGCCGTGGTTTGCGCATCGTACATCGCCACGGGTCTGGTGATTTTCGGCGCCGTTTCCGGCGAACTGGGCGGTCTGGGCACAACGCTCGCGTTCTGGGTGCTGGGGCAGGCGGCTCTGGTTTTGGCCGGCATCGTCTACAACTGGGCGACACCGTACGATCTGCATACGGAAATCGAACGGGACAACGCGGCGGCGGGCGTGGCGTTCGCGGGCGCGCTGGTGGGCATCGGCATTGTGGTTAGGCACGCGGTTGCGGGAGACTTTATCTCGTGGACGACGAGCCTGCAGGGCTTCGCCCTCGAGGTGGTCGTCGGACTGGTCCTGCTCCTGCTGGTGCGTGTTGCCACGGACAAGATCCTGTTGCCGGGACTGAATCTGTCGGCTGAGATTTCAGATCCCGAGAAGCCGCACCTGGGCGCCGGGTTTATCGAAGCATTCTCATACGTGGGCGCGTCGCTGCTCATCGTGTGGGCGCTTTAAGAAACGGCAACAGTGGGAAATCGTCTCCAAAATAAGGTCGCGATCGTGACGGGGGCCGGTTCGGTCGGTCCAGGATGGGGGAACGGCAAGGCGGCGGCCGTTCTCTTCGCGCGAGAAGGCGCCCGCGTATTCGCCGCGGATATCAATCCGGATGCGGCGGCGGAAACCCGCGACATGATCGCGGGTGAGGGAGGGGACTGTACGGCCCACACGGCGGACGTATCGAGGTCGGAAGACGTCGAAGCCATGGTCGCCGGATGCATTGACACGTACGACCGGATCGATATTCTGCACAATAATGTCGGCATTCTCCAGGTGGGGGGGTGCGCCGAACTCAGCGAGGAAACCTGGGACCGCGTGGTTGACGTGAATCTCAAGAGTATGTTCCTGACATGCAAACATGTACTTCCGCACATGGAACGCCAGGGTGGAGGGGCGATTGTGAATATTTCTTCGATCACCTCCATCCGCTGGCTGGGCGTGCCCTATGTCTCCTACAGCGCGACCAAGGGTGGTGTGAATCAGCTGACCCAGAGTATCGCCATGCAGTACGCGAAGAAAAACATTCGCGCCAATGCCATATTGCCGGGTTTCATGAATACGCCGATGGTGGCGAAATCACTGGCCGAGTTCTACGCGGAAGGCGACGTCGAGAGGATGATCGAGATTCGCGACAGCCAGTGTCCGATGGGCAGGATGGGCGATGCCTGGGACGTGGCCTACGCGGCTTTGTATCTGGCTTCGGACGAGGCGAAATACGTCACAGGCGCCGAACTCGTCGTGGATGGCGGATTGACGTGTAAAGCCGTCTGATGTTCTGTCCCGGACAGAAGAAACGGGTATGTCGGTAAAAGACAGCGTCCCGGAAGACCGTGATGCCGGAGGAGTCTCCCCGACCGTAACACCGGGAGGAACCGGAAGCGGCCGGCTGTTGAAGGCGTGTCTGTTCGCGACGGGGCTGGCCGGAATCGTCGCGGAGTTCGTGCTCTCGACGCTGGCCAGCTATCTGCTTGGAAACACGACATTGCAGTGGACGCTGGTGATGTCGTTGATGTTTTTTACGATGGGGCTCGGAAGCCGGCTGAGCCGATATCTCACCGAGCGGTTGCTGGACCGGTTTATTGCGGTCGAATTTATCCTGTCTGCGCTGTGTGCAACGTCAGCCGCAGCGGCCTATTGGGGTACGGCGTTCGTCGAGGGGACGAGCGCCATTATTTATGCCTATGCGGCAGCGATCGGACTTCTGATCGGACTGGAGATTCCTCTTGTCACGCGCATGAACGACGCGTACGAGGTGTTGCGAACCAATATCGCGTCTGTTTTGGAGAAGGACTATTTCGGCGCGCTCGCCGGCGGGTTGCTGTTTGCGTTTTTCGCGTTGCCGAAGCTGGGATTGACGTATACGCCGATCGCGCTTGGGGCGGTCAATTTCGCGGTTGCATCCGCGCTGTTGTGGCAATATCGGGCCCTGCTGGTACGGCGCAAAGCGCTGATTGCCGCGTTCTGGCTCACCGCAGCCGGACTGATTGCCCTGGGCGTGTACATGAAGCCCATCGTTCGATACGGAGAGCAGAGCCGTTACCGGGACCGCGTGATCTACGAGGCGCAGACCCCGTACCAGCGGATCGTGGTGACGCAGTGGAAGGGGTACCACTGGTTGTACCTGAACGGCGGCATGCAATTCAGCACGTACGACGAGGAACGGTACCACGAGCCCCTCGTACACCCCGCAATGGGACTGGCGGCATCCAGGGAACGGGTGCTGATTCTCGGCGGGGGGGATGGACTGGCGCTCCGGGAAGTATTGAAATACGGCGACGTGAAACGGGTGACGCTGGTGGACCTGGATCCTGAAATGATCCGGCTGGCCAGGACCCATCCGGTGTTTGTGGAAGCCAATGCCGGGGCACTGGACGACGAAAGGGTGGACGTGGTCACCCGTGACGCAGGGCGGTTTCTGGCGGACGACGATAAGATCTATGACGTCATTTTCGTCGATCTGCCGGACCCCAAGGGGCCGGACCTCGCTCGCTTGTATTCGAAGGAGTTCTATACGGCATGCAGGCGGCATCTGTCGCAACACGGGGTCCTGGTGACGCAGAGTTCCAGCCCGCTCCACGCCAGACGGGCGTTTCTATGCGTGTACCGGACCATGAAAGCGGCCGGATTCCATGTTGTGCCCTACCACAATGCGATTCCGACTATGGGGGATTGGGGGTGGCAACTGGGCATGAGGGAAGAGGTGATATCGGAAGCGGATCTGAAACGCAGGGCAATGGCGTTGCGCTTTTCGGACGTCGAGACCTTCTTCCTGAACCGCGAGGCGATGACGGGCATGTTGCACTTCTGGAAGGGAATGTTCGATGGCGTCGAAGACGTGGCCGTGAATACGGAACTGGCGCCGGTGGTGGATGGTTATTACCGGGAAGGGGAGTGGGGATGGTAAATCAAAAGACGGGTAGACGTGAGACGGGAGACGGGAGAGGATGTCCTTGCCCGATATGCTTTCTCTCAATGCCTCCGGCCGGAATTGAGACCTCACAGGGCAACAAAACCGGGGAGACGTGAGACGCAAGAGGGTAGATGACATCCTTGCCCAATTGGTTCTTCCTTTGTGCCTCTGGCAAGAAATGACACCGCACAATGCAGACAATCTCTCACGTCTCGGTTTGACGTGCGGCGGAAGACTTCACCGACCCGTATGCGCGGAGGTCTGGTTTCCCTGGCGGCCGCCTCAGCATGATCGTGAGGGCGCATACGTGCCGCCTGTCAGGTCGCGGCGAATGACAAAAGGCGCTCGGGTATCATGCGATGCCGCAGTAGATCCTTCGTCAGCCTGCCTGCCAATGAACCGCTGGCAGGCAGGGCGGCTTCCTCAGGATGACAGTTTTGGCGATCAGCCGGCCTGATATTCTGAGCGACGTTGAAAAATCCTTGTCCATGTGTGGTCATTGAGCTTGTCGAAATGCCCGCATTCAGTCAGCCTGACATCGATGCGGCAGACAGGAATGTCTGCCCCACCCTCACAACGGGTTCTTTAACGTGACGGTCAGAAGAGGGCATAATCGAAACATGTCGCTTATGGCCATCGCAACATTATTCTGAGCGGAGCGAGGAATCTCCCGTCTACCCTCTCACGGCCTTCAGGTGAGGTCGCAACTCCACGATTTGATATCGCGTGTCCATATCGCTGACCGGGGATCGCGAGGTGGTCATCTCACGTCTCCCCTCTCACGTCTCACCGCCTTTAAGTGAGGTCGCAACTCCACGAATTGATATCGCGTGGCCATACCGCTAACCGGGGGTCGCGGAGGTGTCCTCTACCGTCTACCCTCTCACGTCTCACCGCCTTTAGGGGTTCATCCAATGGATTTCGACGAGATCAAACGCCGCCTTTCCCGGCTGGACACGGCGTGTGTCTGCGATGGGTATAAAGCGCTCGACAAGCCGGTCAGGGCCATCGATCCCGCTGTCCGGTCCATCACGCCCGGCCTCAGGCTGATCGGACGCGCGCATACGGTCACCTGCCACGAGGACTTCCTGACCGTCATCGTAGCCCTGCACGATGCGCTGCCGGGGGAAGTCCTGGTGATCGACTCCCAGGGGAGCAGGAAGGCACTGACCGGGGAACTGTTTCCGACCGAGGCGCGGCGAAAAGGGCTGGGCGGGATCGTCAACGACGGACCGTGCAGGGACACGGCCGCGATCCGCCGGCTGGGCGTTCCCTATTTCGCACGGTCGGTCACTCCGGTTGCCGGCGCCACGGACAGGCTCTTCGAGACGCAGGTTCCCGTGACGTGCGGCGGCGTGCGCGTTCATCCGGGCGAGATCGTCTTCGGAGACGACGACGGGTTGATTGTCGCTGCTGAGGAAGAGATTGCGGAAGTCATTCCGATTGCGGAAGAGGTGCAGAGGAAGGAGGCGCGGCTGCTTGCTGAAATGAAAAACGGCGTGAGTCTCATCGAGATGCTGAACCTCGAGGATCACTGCGCGAAAATTCGCGCCGGCCAGGAGAGTAAATTGCAGTTTCTGGTGTAGACGGAAAATTGGAAATGAAACAGGCGGGACGACAACTGTCGTCCCGCCTGTTTTCAATTCCGCAATCGTCTACCCGGTTGGCAGAATGTCCGAGAACTGGTATTCTTCGACGATTTCGCCGACCGAGACTTCGAAGTCGTCCTCGCCCCACTGTTCGATCGTCAGCGTCTTCCGCTCGGAATCGTCCAGGTATTCCCAGGTAATCAGTTCCCGCGGCGTTCCTTCGCCGTCCTTGTAGAATTCACCCGCATCGGATGATTCCGCATAGTAGGCGACCCCGTCGCACGTTACTTCCTCGGGCGGGTCTTCGTGTTCCACGACGTGGGACCTCGGGTCGCCGTCGACCCTGGAGATCGGGATCTTGCGTGAAACGGTCCAGCTGAGGCCGTCATCCTCCTCACGTTCAAGGTACATGACGTCATCGGCGCATGTCAATTCCCATTCATCGACGCGGTCACCATCGAAATCGTAGTGGTTCTTCGCCGTAACCTTCCAGGTTTTGAGGTCGTAGTCGACCACGTAACCCGGCTTGAGGTCGGACAGCGTGAAGTCGACCACAGGGTCGGAATCGTCCTTCTTTTTCTTAAAGGGATTCCAGTTCACGAAAACGCCTCCGGCCGCCGCCGGGAACCCTTGCTCCAAGCTGCGAACCTACGCCTGAATTCCCATCTTGCTCTTGAGTTCGGCCAGTTTGTCCGCGCCAGGGCTCTTTTCCTGGAGCGCGGCGTCGATCTCTTCGTCCACGCTCTTGGACGCGTCGGCCACTTCGCCGTAGGCCTGCGACAGGGACTCGTCTTCTTCCACCCGCTCCTTCATGCGTTCGAGCATGGCAAGCGTGCCGTTAGAGTCCACTTTCGCGAGTTGCTTGTTGATCTTCTTCGTTGCCGCGGCCGTCCGGGCCCGGGCGCGCAGCGTTACCAGGTCGTTCTCGTAACCGGCAATGGAAGATTTGAGTTTGTCCACCTGGGTCTGCAGCTGCGCGGCCATTTCCTCCTGCTGTTGGGCGTTCTGGCTCAAGGTGGCCGCCCGGCTCACGTTTTCCTCCTTGCGCGCCAGCGCTTCGCCCGCCAATCGGTCTGCCTCAGCGGGGTCAATGTCGTTCTTCTGGGCCCGCTGAAGCAGTGCCATGGCTTTGCGTTCGTAGTCCTCCGCCGCCTTCTTGCTGTCGGATGCCTGTTTGCGCAGCCGGATGCCCTGCCCCTTGACCTCGGCGAGGCTGGTCATCGCGTTGCTCAGATCTTTCTTGAGGTCCCGGATTCCCTGTTCCGTCAGGCGGATCGGATCTTCGAGTTTGTCGATGGCTGCGTGTACTTCGGCCTGGCCCACGCGAAAGATTCGTTGAAAGACGCCCATGGCATGCTCCTATTTGATGCGGGATTCGATGTCCGGAGATCGGGACAAGCAACGGCTTGATTTCCGGGGCTCCGACCCCTGCTTTGATTATTGTCTGCTGTAACTCAACAGTTCTTCTGCGTTTTCGCCCAGTGCAAAGCCCAGGGCGTTAACGGCGCCCTCGATTTCCGCCCTGTCCAGCGTATCCAGGCGAAGGGTGTCGCGGAACAAAATGGTTCCGGTCTCCTCGTCCAGCGCGAAAGCGCCGTGGATAAGCGTCCGGTTAATTTCCAGCAGGCGCCTGTAGAGGTCGCCGGGGTTATTGGGGATCGGCATGATGGCCTGTTCCAGAATGAGGATGGGATCTTCGCAGTCGACGATGAGCTGGTGGATCCCGCGGTCTTCGTCGGAAACAACCACCAGTTCCTCATCCGAATCTTCTTCTTCAATGGCCAGTTCGAGGTCCTGAAGATAGGCCTTTACGGTTTCAAAATGTCGCGACATGAATGCTCCTTTGTTCTTGCGCGGAATAGCGTTTTCGTGAATATATGATTCTCAAGGGTGCATTTTGTTTCAAAAAACGACCGCGCTTCAGAGCCGGATCAAATTTCCGACCTGGACGGCCAGGGACTCGGGTGTCGCCGGTTTTTCCAGGATATGGCCGCGTGAAATGCCCAGACCCGCAAGTTCATTCACGCGCTCCTGATCCGGAGTGTCCATAAGTACCATCACGGGCAGACGGGCAAACATCTTGCGAATGAAACGAACGCAATCAACCCCGCTGATTTCCGGCAGGTCGTATGCAAGAATGACGAGTGCGTATCCCTTCGGATTCGCGGCGAGGGTCTCCAGAGCGCCGCGGCCGTCTGTGACCACGTCCAGTTCGACGTTCCGGTGATCGAACAGTCCCCCGGCGAGGGCCATGGCGGTCGGGCCGTCTTCCGCGAGCAGGATTCTGGGCAAACCGTGAACCGTATGGATTTCGGGTTGACTTCAGGTCAGGTATCCGGGGAGAAATATACGGCATTCGCCCGATGCGCCAACAAATAAATTTCGCAGATGGAGGCAAAGAGACGAAAGAGGTAAGACGGGAGATGTTAGACGGTAGAACAAAGCGGTGAGACGGGAGACGCAAGACGTTAGACGGTAGATGACATCCTCGCCCGATTGGCTCTACCCTTATGCCTCCGGCGAGAAATGAAACCGCTACGGGCGATAAAATCGGTGAGACGGGAGACGTTAGACGGTAGATGACATCCTTGCCCGATTGGTTCGATCCTTATGCCTGCGGCACGAAATGAATCCGCACCGGGCGATAAAATCGGTGAGACGTGAGACGGTAGTCGGTAGATGAAGACATTTGCAGCAGTGTTTCCACATATACCGTGCCTGCTAATTTACCGTTATCGTAACGACTGGAAAAACCATAGGGCACTGGTATCATCTCACGTCTCCCCTCTTCCGTCTCCCCGCCTTTACGAGACCTACCCCCTGGCCCCCTTCCTGAAGGAAGGGGGAGAGCGGGATTCTATCGCGTGGTGATTGTTTCCCTTTCCTATAGGAAAGGGTCCCTGCCTGTCGGTGGTTTTTCGGCAGGCAGGGGGGAGAGGTCTGCATTCTGTCTGTGGCTGTCCTGTAACGACGCTGACGTCGAGTGGTTTGGTTTTTGCTTCAAGCTGACTGCTGATGGCTGATCGCTGATCGCTATCCCCAGATGTATTTTGTCTGGCGACGGGACTCATGATATATTAATCGACGCTTTGACGGGGAAACCAACTCAATCTTGAGGCATCGATGCAGAAATACCCGATCTGGACGCTGAGGCACAATCGGGATTCCGACTCCATAGCGGGCGGATCGGCCGAGCCGCTCGTTGACGTCGTGCTTGCCAATCGCGGACTGACTGCCGGCGATATCGCGGATTCCCCCGGAGTACTTCAGGACCCGTATTCCATGAAGGACATGGACCGGTTGACGGACCGCATTGTGAAAGCGGTTCGCGCGGGCGAGCAGATCGTCGTGTTCGGCGATTACGACGTGGACGGGGTGACGAGCACGGCCGTGTTCATGGATTTTCTGGAGCGGGCCGGAGCGGACGTCACGTCCATCCTGCCGGACCGCCACCGGGACGGATACGGGATGAAACCGCCCGGCGTTCAGCGCGCGATCGAAGCGGGCGCGCGTCTGATCGTGACGGCGGACAACGGCATTTCCTCGTTCGAGGCGGTCGAAGCGGCGAACGCGGCCGGCGTCGACGTGCTGGTAACCGATCATCACCAGCCCCAGGGACGGATGCCCGATGCTTACGCGGTGGTCAATCCGAACCGCCCGGATTGCGACTACGCGTTCAAGGGGCTCGCGGCCGTCGGCGTGGCGTTCAAGGCCGTGCAGGCCCTTTCGGATTCACTCATCGACGCAACGGAGCGGAGGGCGTATCTGAATTCGCTGCTGGACCTGGTTGCCCTGGGAACGGTGGCGGATATCGCGCCGATGTTGGGTGAGAACCGGTTGTTGACTCGACGAGGAATGCAGATTCTGGATCGTACGCAGCGTCCCGGACTTCAGGCCCTGAAAGCCGTAGCCGGCGCCGATACCCGTCCCGTGGACACGACGGCGATCGGATTCTTCCTGGGGCCGCGCATCAACAGCGCCGGACGGCTGGCCTCGGCGGACCTGGCGCTGGACCTCTTGCGTACGTCCGAGGCAGGCGAGGCCGCCCGATTGGCGGAGCGGTTGAACGGGCTCAACCGGAAGCGGCGCGAGCTCGAGCTCGAGGGCGTAAAACAGGCCGAGGAGCAGGTGGAATCCATGTCGCTGGACGCGCACCACCGCATTCTGGTTGCGAAAGGCGACAAATGGCACCTGGGCGTGGTTGGGTTGATCGCGGGTCGCCTGGCAGAGCGTTACGGAAAGCCTGGCATCGCCTGTACAGAAGTTCGCGGGGATGGGAGTTTTACGGGTTCGGCGAGATCGGTGGCGGGCTACAATATAGCGGAGGCGATTTTCCGCTGCGCGGACCTGCTGACCGAGTACGGCGGGCATGCCGATGCGGCCGGCTTTACGGGCAACCTCGAGAATTTCGACCCTTTCAAGGCCAGACTGGAGGCCGATGCGGCGGAGCGGATTTCGGATGAGGACCTGAGAACCCGGCTGGAGCTGGATGCGGCGCTGCGGTCCGGTGAGATCTCGCTGGACACGGTCTCGGCGCTGTCTGCCCTGGCGCCATTCGGCGCGGGTAACGAAGCGCCGCTGTTTATGGTGCGGAACTGTACGATCGATCGTGCCATTGCGGTCGGGAAAGGGGCGCACCTCAAAATGAACCTGGACACCGAAACGTCCGTGGACGGCGGCGGCGCACCGCGAACGGGCCGGCGGAACTACGACGCGGTCTGGTGGGGGCAGGGCGAATTGGCGGGTCGGCTTCAAAGGGGCGATCGCGTGGACGTGGCCTGCGCCCTGGAGGCCAACACCTGGAACGGCCGGACGCAGGTGCAACTTGTTCTGGAGGACATGCGCCCGGCGGAGGAATGAAAGGGCGCCCGACTCACGGCGCGTTCTCACGTCATCATCAGAACCTCGACCCGCTTGCCGGTCCGTGCGGATTCGTGAGCGGCAGCGGCAACCGCGACAACACGCCTTCCGTCCCTTCCATCCGACCGGGGCGCTTCGCCCCTTTGAATGCATCCGACGAAGTGAGCGATCTCGTCCGCCAGGCCGTTGTTTCGGGGCGTCTCGATGGCCGTGGATCTTTCGCCGTGCCGGGCGAACAGGACAGGGCCGCCCGCGTCGTTGAGCTTGAGCGCGCCGGCCGTTCCGGCCACGCCGAGTTCGTAGCTGTTGACCGGGTAGACGCGGCTGCTGCTTAAGGAGCCGACCGCGCCCGATGCGAACTCAATGCCGATAAAGATGCTTTCTTCGACTTCGTTTTCCGTGTCATCTCCGTACTTCATGACGGCATTTACGGCGCGGATTTCACCGGCCAGCCACGCGAGCTGGTCGAGTTCGTGGCTGTACATGGAGAACATACCGCCGTACGTTCCCCTCCGGGTCTGCCATCCTCCCACGCCGCCCGGCGCGCCGGTTCCCAGACGCACGGCATGCGCCAGGGTGATCTCTCCCGCGTCTCCCCGGTCCACCCGGCGCTTGAGTTCCTGATAAGCGAGCTGAAACCGGCGCACGTAGCCGATCATCAGGAGAACGCCTGACTGTTCCGCGGCGTGAATCATCGTGTCGCAGTCTTCAACGGTCAGCGCCATTGGCTTTTCGCAGAAGACGTGGGCGCCCGCCAGCGCGGCATCCGTGCTGATGCGGCTGTGGGTGTGGTTGGGCGTAACCACCAGCACGGCGTCCGGATTCTCAGCGGCCAGCATCGCGCGGTGGTCCGCGTAAGGCGTCGGACCGGACGCCAGTTGCGCGGCAAGCTGCGCGGCGGATTCCGATACGACGTCGCAGACCGCGACGAGGCGTGCGCCGTCCAGCGCCTCCACGTTTCTGGCGTGAGCCCGGCCCAGTCCGCCGCAACCGGCCAGCGCAACCTTAATGGGTCCTCCCGGCATTGAAGCTCCTCGTTCCCTCGTCCCCTCGTTCTCTCGTTCTCTCGGCTACTCTATCTCTATCGGCATGGAACCGTTTGCGGCCGATTCTTCCGCGGCAAAACATGCGGCGTGGGTGTTGACGGCCACCGCCAGATTGTCGTGCGATTCCACGTCGTTCAGGATGCATTCGACGAGGTGGTCAATCATTTCCTGGAAAGGATGGTGGGCAACGGCGCCGCTGTCGGGCATGACCGTGGGAAAACTGCCGAACGCGTCCTGGCCGGACAGCTGTCGGGTGTAGAACTGGTTGTTGCGGATCACGCCCTCCGTTCCGAACACCTCGACGTTGAATACATAAGGCATGAAGAAAGCCGTGGAACCCGAAAACTTTCCGGCGGCGCCCCCCGCGAATTCAACCGTTGCGACCGTCGTGGAACGGTAGTCCTCTCCATGCGTTCGATGGCGTGGGGAAACGCCGGTCACCCGGGTGACGGTGTCATTGTCCAGTATGTATCGTGCGGCGTCGAGGGCATGGCAGCCGCCGTGCACGATCGCCCCGTTCACGAACGGTTTCCATCCTGTCCGGCTGAATTTCTCGGGGCGGGCGTTGGTGGGGCCGTGCCAGTAGTCGGCCTGAACGAGAAGAGGATCGCCGACCCAGCCCTTCTCGATGGCCCGCTTGATGGAGACGATCAGCGGGTTCCATCGAAGGACGAAACCCACGACTGTCTTGACGCCCGCGCTTTCCACGGCCAGGTGCATCGCATTCAGTTCTTCACGATTCGTGGCCACCGGTTTTTCAATCAGCAGGTGTTTGCCGGCGCGGGCGGCGGCAATGGCTTCTCCGGCGTGGCGATCGGGCGGCGTACAGATGGAAACGACGTCGACGTCCGGATGCTCGAGAAGCCTGTCGTAGTTATCGTACAGGTCGCATTCAACACCCAGTTCTACCGCTTTTTTCCGTGCGCTTTCCAGCGTACGGCTCCCGATGGCCACCAGCCGGGTATGCGGATTGTTCAGATAAGCCCTGATATGTTCGGTGGCGACGTTTCCCGCGCCCTGTATGGCTACGCCTGGCATGGCTTCACCCTTCCGATTGTTGCTTCGGGTTGTTCGAGTCTCTCGTCGGCCGGCCTGCCGGTGGTGGTCTCCCGGCGCGACGCACGTGGAATTGCCAAGATACATGCCCGACATTTCGCCGTCAAGGATGTTCCAGGCTGTCGCGCACAGTCCTTGGGATGACCGGGCGTGGGGGTATCACGGATGCCGGCCAGGGCGTCCCGGCCCCTCGGAGGGCAACCCGGGGAACGATTGATTTTTCGCGGCGGCGGCTTTATGTTAGCGAGGTAAGTTGAGTTTTCCTAATTCGCGGGATAAATGGCACATGGCGAAGCGGATCAATAAAGCGATTGAGCTGCTGGAACGGGGGCAGCCGATTTATTATGTCGGCGTCTCCGAACTGACTTATGAAGCCGGTGTGGAAATGGCCGCGACGTGGGCCGACTATATCAACGTCAGCATTGAGCACGGCGCATTCGATATGCGGGGCCTGGGCGATTTCATGAGAGGCCTGGTGGACGGCGGTCCCACGGCCAGCGGTCACCGGACGCCGGCCGTCATCGTGGACCTTCCCGTCGAGGGGTCGAGTGAAGCGGCTGTTCGCGCCAATGCCTGGATGTTCAAGCAGGCGCTGGCCCGCGGCGTGCACGGTATCCTGCTGTGTCATGCCGACGACCCTGAGGGCGTCCGGGCTTTCGTGGAGAGTTGCAGGTATCCGTTCCGAACGCCGGCCGCGGGACATGGCGACGGTCGGCGAGGGGCCGGCGGACAGGGCTGGGCCGCACAGACCTGGGGCGTGACCGCAGCCGAATATCTGAAAAAGGCCGACCCGTGGCCGCTGAGCCCGGACGGAGAGTTGATGCTCGGCGTGAAGATCGAGAACAAACGCGCGCTGGCAAACGCGGAGCTCACGGCGAAGGTGCAGGGACTCGCCTTCGGCGAGTGGGGTCCCGGCGATATGGGCATGTCGCTCGGGCATGCCGATCGGCACGACCCGCCCTATCCGCCTGAGATGGCAGCTGCACGGGCTCGTGTGATGGCGGCCTGCCGGGACGCCGGTTTGTTCTTCCTGAACGGCGCGAACCCGGAAAACGTCACGGAGATCATTGACGAGGGCGTGATGATCGTCTCCGGAGGCGGCGAGGCTGTGGCGAGGCTGGGACGGGCGTATACCGGAAGAAAATAGGCACGTCAAAGATCGAAGACACCGGCGAACAATCGTGTTTCAAACTGACTGACGGCTTTCCGTCGGAGAAAGGAGCGCTGAAGCGATCGAGTACTTTTGCTCCTGGCGCTTGTTGCGGGACCCTGTCCGCGGGCGTCTAAACAACGGTCGTCTCAACTGACGCCACACCGTAAGGAACGGGAGGGAAAAGATGTCGAGTTCACATATCCGAACAGTCATTGAAGTCGTATTGGCGGCGGGGTGCGCGTACCTGGCGTACATCGCGTATATCGCCCCCGTCGATATCACCATCAACTACGATGCCGAGAATGCCATCCAAATGCGGATCGAAGACAAAATGGTGGCGCACGACGCCGTCCTGGACTCGATCTGGGGCAAGGACTTCGCAAGAGACGCGACGCTGGGATGGTTGACTGCAAAGGACGTCTACCACTACCGGAACAGCGCAATAGCAGGGCGCCTGGCAGAAGCAATGCCACAAGACGACAACGAATCTATCGAGGAGCGAAAGGCGCGCCTTGAGGGCGCGATCGCGGAGAACCCGTTGATCGCAGACCTGCGCGGCCGTGCCCGCGGATTACAACCGCCGTTTCAGTATCTGGGCAAAAAGGTCAGCGTGGGCGTTCCCAGCGGAAACAGACCGCGTACCAATGTGGCGTACGTCGCCTTCGGAGGCGAGTTCGACGGCAGGGTCGTAGAAATCTGGAATCCCGTAAACGACAAACGCGTAACGGTCTTTGCGCAGGGCGCTTTCGTGCCCACGGAATCGGTCACCATCGACTTCCAGATGAACCGGCGTCAGGCAGTAGACCTGTTCGATCGCGTCGAAGACACCGCGGGCGCCGTGGCGGTTATTCTTCCGCCGGCCACACCCGCGCCATAGCGCCGTTCGGTGTGCGCCCCTCGATTGCTCGATCGACCGACCCGATGCGACTCCGGTCTCTGCATCCCCGCTAACTGAACGCGCTCGGGAGACTCGAATCCGGGCGCACGCCGCTTCCGCAACCGTTATTGGTTGTGAATCCGTGACCATTAAGGCATGGGAACGCCGCGCGGTATCCTGGCGTTAGTAGAAAAGACTGGAGGAGAATCGAATGGCGGATGAACGGAATCCCGTCGGCTGGTTTGAAATACCCGTGCGGGACCTGGAACGAGCCAGGCGATTCTACGAAAACGTGCTGGGTCTTGAACTGACAGCCAGCAGGATGGGCGACACGGAGTTGGCATGGTTTCCGATGACCGAGGGACCCGGTGCCGCCGGAACGCTGATCAAGTCCGAAGGATACATCCCGTCGCACGAGGGCGCCCTGGTCTACTTTTCGGTGACCGACATCGACGGGACGCTGGAAAAGATCGAGTCAAACGGTGGAACGACGCTGATTCTGAAAACCAGCGTCGGCGAACACGGATTCTTCGCCCATTTCGAAGACTGCGAAGGCAACCGGGTTGCGATGCACTCCTGGACCTGATTCAATTGACCCGCGCCGCATCCGACCCAGCTGAAACGACCCGATCGAAGGCAATTCCACCGCTCACACTTACCGCGCTGTCCCCGGTTGCGATTCCTTTACGACCCGAAAATCCCGCCTCGAATAGATCCCCCTCCCCTACCGTCCCAATAGCTGTGCGAGGGCCCATTCCAGTTCCGTTTCGGTATCGGGCCCGTAGCCCGTTTGCATGAACCTGAGGCGGCCCTTTCTGTCAACCAGAAAGGTGGTTGGAATGCTGCGGACGGCGTAGTCGGCCTGGATGCCCGGATCGGCGAACAGGACCGGGAAGGTGTAGCCGTATTCCTGAATGAACGGACCCACGCGCGCCCGGTCGAAGTCCGTGCTGACGGCAAGTACGGTCAGGCCCTTTTCGCGGTACCGGTCGTACAACGTCTGGATATGCGGCAATTCGTACAGGCACGGCATGCACCACGTCGCCCAGAAATTGATCAGGACGACGCGTCCGTCATTATCGGACAGCCGGACGACCGATCCGTCCAGACCATCCAGCGTGAAGTCGGACGCGGCCGGGCCCACGGGCAGCGCGTTCTTCGGTTCCGGCTCCTCGACGAGAATCTGACCCAGCGCGGCGCCCGCCAGGACCACTGCGACGCCCAAAAACACCCAGGACTTCCATCCGACTCTCAGCTTCATATGGCAGTACCTTTCAGTTGAGTAAGGGTGCGCTCAGGGCGTGAATATCAGGATCTTGTCCGTAATCACCCCAATATTCGTTGGAAGACCATGCGTTGAATAGCCATCGCTTTCCCAGCCGCCTGCAACCATGGCGCGTCCGTCCTCAAGCATGGTGACCGTAGGCAATGACCGCCATCCTATGTTGTGTCCTGTTGGAGAAAATGCATGTGTGGCGGGGTCATACATTACGATATCACCGTTGTGGGAGTGGACGAGCAACACCGTGCCGGAGGGCAGCAACGAGGCGGAAAGAGGATCGACTGTCGAAACGCCGGCCGTTGAAAAGGCGTTCGTTTCAGGGTCATATATCTCGGCCGCCTGCACGAAGGGCCCCTTACCCGCGGTGCCGCCAACGATCAGCACGCGGCCGTCCTGAAGAAGCACGGCTTTATGATTTATGCGGTCGAACTGCAGATTACCGGCTTCGGAGACTCTCCTGGACGACGGATCGTAAATGACGTTCCGTCCAACCAGCCCGTCTTCAAGTCCGCCACGCAATCCCCCAACGATCAGCACACGGCCGTCCTTCATCAGCGTCGCTGTATGTAGCCTTCGGATTTCCTCCCTCTTGAAGATGGAGTGAAATGTGCGTGCATCGGGGTCGAAGACACCCGTGTGGTCCAGGTTAGTCAAAAAAACCTCTCCACTAGGCAGCAGCGTTGTCGTCTCGATGGTTGCACCCGCCGGTACGTCTGACACGGCGGCGAACGTGCCCGAAGCAGGATCGTAGATCTCAACCGGGAAATGACCATAACGAGGCATAATCAGCACGCGACCATTGGGAAGCAATATTCCGTTGTCCGCATATCGTCTGACGGTCATGTCCCCCGTTGGCGTTGACGTCCCGGTCTGCGGATCGAATACCTCCGCGCTGGCGAGAAGACCCGACGCCCGATAAATGACTGCGCCGCCCTGAGATGGGTCCTGGACTTCTGCAGGTGGCTCCCCCAGGCCGCCTGCGATCAGGACCTTGCCGTTGGACAATAGCGTCGCGGTGTGCCAATACCGAGGTTGGACCATATTCCCGACCTCTTTGAGACCTCGTTCAAGGGTCGGCTGCTCCGGCGTCGTCACCGAATCCCCTCCACATGCCCAAAAGCTCGAGACGACCAATAGTGCGAGTCCAATTCTGGTGGTCATGTTGTGTCTCCTTTTCGAAAGAACGCTGGCGATGCGGGCAGACAGGAATGTCCGCTCCACCTCTACACCGGCCTGCTCAGCATGACAGTTCGGGCCAAAGCATGACGAATACATCTCGACCAGAGTTATTGCGATTTATGTCATTCTGAGCGGAGTCGAAGAATCTCCCGTCTATTCGATTGTCCTATCGGTGAATCACGGTAAACATATGTGCGCGGACGCATCGCAAGTCTCACGGCTTCCTCAGATTAACAGTAATGGCTCTGGCGCCTCTCATGGCGTGAAAATCAAAATCTTATCCGAAATCGACTCATGAGAGTGACTGTCATCACTCCACTTCAATCCGCCGGCGATAACGACGCGGCCGTCATCGAGGAGCGTTACCGTCGCCCCGTATCGCGACGGACCTATACTGTGCCCTGTAGGCGGCGAAAATACTTGAGTATCCGGATCAAAAAAGGAGATATTTCCGTTGTCATAGTGAATGAAAAATACCCTGCCGGACGGCAATAGAAGGGCGGCCATTGGATTCATTGCGGACGTTCCGGCGGCCGAGAAGGTGTTTGTTTCGGGGTCATAGATCTCGGCCGTCAGTACGCGATCCAGGTCTGCATCGTAGCCGCCTGCGATCAGTACCCTGCCGTCCTGAAGGAGCACCGCCTTATGATTCCTGCGGTCGAACTGCAGGTTACCTGCTTCCGATAAGGCATCGGTCGAGGGATCATAGATCAGATTCTGTCCCAGCAACCATTTCCCTCCGAAAATATTTCCTCCTACGATCAGCACCCTGCCGTCCTTCAACAAAGTCGCCGTATGGCCCAGCCGGGTAGGATACATCCTGAATGTGGTGGAAAACGTACCTCTCGTGGGGTCGAAGACACCCGCACGTATGAAGCTGGTTAAAAAAACGGCTCCGTTGGGCAACAGGGTGGCAGTCTCCGTCCCGACTTTCCAGGGCAAGACAGCCACATCGTCGAATCTTCCGGAATGTGGATCGTACATCTCAATGGAGAAACTACCAAACCCGGTTATGATCAGGACCCGGCCGTCGGGAAGCAATATTCCGTGGTCCTCTTCGCGACTGGCGGTCAGGTTTCCCGTTGGCGTTAAGGTTCCGGTTTCAGGATCGAAAATCTCCGCGTTGAAAAGACCATCGAACTCCCAGACACCTTCTCCGGCAGGAGGTAGCGCCGCGTTACCCCCGGCAAACAGGACCTTGCCATTCTGCAGCAGCGTTGCGCCGTGCTTATAGCGCGGCAGGCTCATCTTACCGACCTCGCGGAGTCCCATCTCACGGACCGGCTGCTCCGGCGTCGTCACCGAGTCGCCCCCGCAGGCCCACAGGCTTGAGAGGATGAACAGCGCAAACAGGATTCTGGTCGTCATCTTCTATACTCCACAGCAAGGGACTGTGAGTTCGACACCTACTTGACAGGGCTGGCGAGGCGGGCAGACAGGAATGTCCGCCCCACCTTCAGACCGGCATCCTCAACATAACAGATCAGGTGCGCGGTTACTCTCAGGGTGTGAAAATGAAAATCTGATCCGTAGTCGACTCCCAATCGTGATTGTCATCCGTCCACTTCAAGCCGCCGGCGACCATCACGCGGCCATCTTCAAGGAGCGTGGCCGTAGCGAAAGACCTGCGCGGGCTGATGCTGAATCCTGTATTGGAAAATGTGTGCGTGGCGGGATCATACAGTACGATATCGCCGTTATACGAGCGGATGAGAAACACTTCGCCGGACGGCAGCAGCAGGGCGGCGCTCGGATCGATCGTTGAGACGCCGGCCGGCGAAAAGGCGTTGGTTTGCGGGTCGTAAATCTCGGCCGTTTGGACGAATGGCCCTCGACCGGCGGCGCCGCCAATGATCAGAATCCTGCCGTCCTCCAGAAGCACCGCCTTATGGTTTACGCGGTCGAATTGCAAGTTGCCTGCTTCCGAAAGGGCTTCGGTCGACGGATCATAAATAAGATTCCGACCCAGCAACACTGCGTCCCGTCCAACATTCTGTCCTCCGGCGATCAGCACCCTGCCATCCTTCAACAGAGTCGCCGTATGACCAATTCGGGTAGGGTCCATCCTGAATAAGGGAGAAAATGGGCCTGTCGTCGGGTCGAAGACACCCGCGTATACCGTGCTGGTCAAGAAGACCTTTCCGCTGGGCAGCGGGGTGGCAGTCAGAATCCCAATTCTCCCAGGTAACATTGCCACAGGGTTGAATCTGCCGGAATGAGCATCGTACCTCTCAATGGGGAGATTGGGATTCTTGGGTATGATCAGAACCCGGCCGTCGGGAAGCAATACGCCGTGGTCCTCGCTGCGACTGGCCGTCAGGTCTCCCGTCGGCGTTGAGACCCCGGTTTCAGGATCGAATATTTCCGCGCTGATAAGACGCTTCGGCTGGGGAATGGGGGTACCCGGGGGAGGCGGCCCCGCGAGTACGAGCGGCAGTTCTTCGAGGCCGCCCGCGATCAGGACCTTGCCATCGTTCAGTAACGTCGCGGCATGCCAATACCGGGGTCGGGTCAGGTTTCCAACCTCGTGAAGACCCCTTTCAAGGGCCGGCGGCTCCGATGTGGTCACCGAATCGCTACCGCAAGCCCAGAGGCTCGTGATGATTAACAGTGCAAAACAGAACCTGGCATTCATCATGTTTGCCTCCACGACTGCGAGTGAACTGACATTCTCCCACAACACGAGAAGGGAATCGGCTGTGCTGCATTTCAGTTCGAACCGAGCGTCAGACGCTCAAGCCATTTCCCATGCTGCAGCAGATCCTTCGTCGGCCTGCGGAGCGTCCTCTGGATGACAATCTCGGCGAACTTGTGACGGAAGCGTTTCGCGGACGTCGCTCGCAGGCCTCCTCTGTATGACAGCGGGAAGCATCGTATTTGACGATCGGCCAGCCTGTCATTCAGAGCGGAGCGAAGATCTGACCGGTACTTTTCGTCAATGGTTATTGCAAGACCCGTCATTCTGAGCGCAGCGAAGAATCTCCCGTCTTCTCGATTCTCCCAACGCGAACGCTGAAACAGAGTAATCACATTTGCGCGGACGCTTCCCAAGCCTCACGGTACACTCAGGGCGTGAAGATGAAAATCTTATCCGAAATCGACTCATGAGAATGACTGTCATCCGCCGTCTTCAATCCGCCGGCGATAAGCACGCGGCCGTCATCGAGGAGCGTTACCGTCGCCCCGTTTCGCCACGGACCTAGACTATACCCTGTAGGCGGCGAAAATACTTGAGTATCCGGATTATAAAGAGAGATATTACCGTTGTCTGAATGAATGAAAAATACCCTGCCGGACGGCAGCAGCAGGGCGGCCAACGGATGCACTGCGGAAGTTCCGGCGGGCGAGAAGGTGTCTGTTTCGGGATCGTAGATCTCGGCCGTCTGTACGCGAGGCCCGTCTCCGACGTGGCCGCCGACGATCAGCACCCTGCCGTCCTGAAGGAGCACCGCCTTGTGGTGTGCGCGGTCGAACTGCAGGTCGCCTGCTCTTGAAAAGGCTTCGGATGAGGGATCGTAGATCAGATTCCGTCCCGTCAACTCGACTCCCCTGCGGGCTCCTCCAACGATCAGCACGCGGCCGTCCTTCAGCAAAGTGGCCGTATGGCCATATCCGGGATGGTCCATCCTGAATGTGTCGGAAAGTGTGCCTGAAGCGGGATCGAGGACACGTGCGCGACCCGCGGATGACCCTCCGATTAAAAGGACCTCTCCGTTGGGCAACAGCGTGGCAGTACTCGTTCCATTTGACCACGGCGCGTTTGCTGCGGAATCGAATCTACCGGAGTGGGGGTCGTACATCTCAATGGGGAGTCTAAGAAATCTGGATATCATCAGGACCCGTCCTTCGGGAAGCAATATGCCGTGGTCGTCCCATCGACTTGCGGTCAGGTCTCCCGTTGGTGTTGAGACCCCGGTTTCAGGATCGAAGATCTCCGCGCTGACAAGACCGCTGGACCTGAAAGGTACTCCAGGTTCAGAAGGAGGTATTTCCGCGTTGCCCCCGGCGATCAGGACCTTTCCACTTTGTAATAACGTCGCTGCGTGCTCAAAGCGCGGCCGGGTCATCGCGCCAACCTCGTGGAGACCCCTTTCATGGGCCGGCGGCTCCGGTGCCGTCACCGAGTCGCTCCCGCAAGCCCAGAAGCTTGAGATCCCCAACAATGCTATTGCGATTCGGGCTGTCATCTTCTTCCTCCATTTCTACTGTCTTTCCGTGAGTCTTCTACGAGAGGCGCCTGGCGACGCGGGCAGACAGGAATGTCCGCCCCACCTTCGCTACGGATTCCTCAGATTGAGATCGCGCTTAAGGCGTAAAGATGAAGATTTGGTCCGTCATCTCCCAATTGTCGTTTTGCGTCACCCTGATCCCACCGGCGACCATGACACGGCCGTCTTCAAGCAGTGTAACCGTTGCCCACTGCCGCAGCGACCCCAGGCTGTGTCCGGTAGGCGCAAATGTATGTGTGGCGGGATCGTACAGCACGATATCGCCATTGAGCCGGTGGATGAGAAATACCTTGCCGGTCGGAAGCAGCGTGGCTGCGACCGGCTGGATGAGGGAAGCTCCGGCCGGTGAAAACGTGTTCGTTGCAGGGTCGTAGATCTCGGCCTTCTGTACGTGAGTCTGCTGATCGGCCTTCAGGCCGCCCGCGATCAGGACCCTGCCATCCTGGAGAAGCACCGCTTTATGGGCCGAGCGGTCGAACTGTAATTCGCCGGCTTTCGTAAACGCGCTCGACGAGGGATCGAAAATCAGATTCCGTCCGACCAAACCGTCTTCAGGTCGGCCGCGCGTTCCGCCAACGATCAGCACGCGACCGTCCTTCAACAGCGTCGACGTATGGCCGAAGCTGCGATCGTCCGTCGCGGCGATCGAGGGAAATGTCCCGGTCCCGGGGTCGAAGACACCCGTGTGCTGCGGGTTCGTTGCAAAGACCTTTCCGCTGGGCAGCAGGGTTGCCGTCGCGATGGCCGGATTCGCGGGAACGGTCGCCACGGCGTTGAAGCTGCCTGCGCCTGGATCGTAGTATTCAATGGGGAAACGACCAAGCCGCGACATAATCAGTACGCGTCCGTCCAGAAGCAGGATTCCCTTGTCATTGTAACGACCCACGGTCAGGTTCCCCGTTGGCGATGAAATCCCGGTTTCAGGATCGAATATCTCCGCGCTGATATGGCGATTCGATTCGTCTGCGATATTGGGGAGCAGTTCTCTGTAGCCGCCTGCGATCAGGACCTTGCCACTCTGCAATAACGTTGCGACGTGCATGCCCCGCCGGTGATTCATAGCGCCGACCTCGTGGAGACCCCTCTCCAGGTCCGGCTGCTCCGGCGTCGTCAGCGAATCCCCACCACAGGCACACAAACCGGAAATAACAAACAGCGCGATTCCAATTCGGGCGGTCATCTTCTTTCCCCCGCGTCAACGGTACTGTGAGTGAGAAGTCTACGCAATCGGGCCGGCGAGGCGGGCAGGAATGTCCGCCCCACCTTCAGATCGGCTTCGTCATTTCTCGGGTTGGGATTCGGCCCTGCCGTTCTCCTGGCTGATGTCGATTGGCGTGGATATTCTGAATCCCGGAAACCCGTTCTCCCGTCGCCCACGGGTCAGCGCTTCGCTCTTGCCCGCGGGATCCTCCGGTCTTCCGTTTTCCGCCCTCGTCGCCACCCCTGATTCCGCGGATCCGTTGCGGCGCGACCGGAGCGCCTCCAGCTTGTCCATAAACAGATCGAGCATGTTGAACAGGAATTCTTCATAAGACCGTTCGGCGCCCCGCTCGGCCGCCCCTTCGTTCTGTGCCTTCTCAGCCACGTCGTCGAGGCTGTTCCGGATCTGGCGCGCCAGGCTTCCGATGACGTCCGCCGCGGGCAATTTCTGCTCGAAGCCAATGGAGACTCGCAGGTTGAAAGCCCGTGCGTACATCGCCAGGTCTTCCAATTTCAGCCGATCATTCGGGCTGTTCTCAATTCTCGAGATTTTGCTCTGCGTGCAACCCGCCCGTTCCGCAAGTTCGGCCTGCGTGACTTCGTGAGAACAACGCAGCGCGGTCAAGGACCGGGACACGCCATAATCTGAGGAATGCTCATCCGATTTGGTCTGGAAATTCTCATCCGGCACGGTGCTGCGAACCACTTCTGACACCGATGTAACCCGCCCTTCCATTTCCCTGCTCCCTCCGAAGGTTGTCGAACTGTGACGGCATGTATGCTGATTTCTTTTCGAAAACTCCTGGCTACGGTAAACCGCGAGGTGAGGTTATCCGTTTCGCAAACTGGCAGTCTGCGATGCAATTTTATCTAAAATCACGATAAATATTGCCGAAATAAGAGAAGATTATGCAAATATAAGATAATTTATCGATCTCGCAATCGTTGTCGGCCGCGGCCCCTCCCGGACCGACCGCCTGTCTCGCTGACCGGCGTCAGGGCCCTGGACAAGGAAGACGGTTCGACGTCGTCACGGTCGCGGACGGGGGACCCTCATTCGGGGGTCGCCGGTAATCGACGGCGGTGATCCGAAAGCAAAAGGGTCCGGATCCCGCGCCGCGATCCACATAGTGCGTGGCGGCCAGGGGGTCCTCGTTCAGCGCGTCGAAGGGCCCCTGCGGCGCGGATGCCCGGTGCACGATGTATCCTTTAAGCCCGGTAAGCGCGGTGCCGTCGGCATCGGTTTCCGGACGACGCCACGAAATCCGCGCGTCCTGTCCGCTGCGAATAACTTCGACGTGCAGCGGAGCGCCGGGCGCCCATCGGTCGTGCGCCTGCATGGATATGGCAAACATCGCGGCCGTTGCCGCAATATGCGACGGTGCGCCCTGCATTGAAACCTTCTCTTCGAAGTACGCGGCCATCGATTCCCAGATCCGGTAGTCGTATCCTGCCAGGTAGAGAAAGCCCCACCCCCTGAAGCCCCGTTCCGCGTCGAGCTTATCCGGCGGGCCGCCGATGTAGTACCTGAATGCCGGCTCCTCGAGGCTCCCGTTCCAGACATAGTGGACGAACGTATTGGCCATCCTCTCAAGATCTCGCCGGGCGAAACTCAGCCCGCTCTGTGCCCCCTGAAGCGCCGCCTGGATGTCGATAAAGGCATGCCCGACGTCCTCCATCAAGTCGGGCCAGTGGCTCTCGGGACCGTATTTCCATGCATAGGCATCCGCTTCCGCATCGTACGAGAGTTGACGGCGAAAGTACCGCATCATCTGCTCGCTCTGTTCAGCGTAGAACGGTACGAAGGCCTCCTTGTAAGGTTTGTAAAAAGGCGATTCTGAAAGTCGACGGAGCGTTATCAGCGCGTCCGTAAACGAAAGGTACATATTCAGCGGCTGGCGTTGCCATCCGGACCATTCGTACACGTGGTACCCCGCGTCTTCGCGGTAGCGGCTGTTGTCCTCTTCCGTCCACCCGGGATCCGGCGCCCAGTTGGCGTACCATTTCGCAATCACGTCCGCTTCCACAGCGCGGAGGTAGTCATCCGCTTTGGCCTTATAGGCCGTGTGGAGGTACGGATCGCCCCAGACGAGTTCCACGAATGCCAGGATGGGGCTGATAATCAACCCGTCGTCAGAAAGCCATTCGGTATATTCGGGCTCGTACTGGCGGTAGCGGTTCTGTCCCCAACCCCTGTAACCGTCCACGTACCTTGAATCGTACCCTTCATACGGCGGCACGTCCGAGCGGGCCGTCAGAATGCGGTCGATCTGTTTTACCAGTTTATCGAGCCAGACCTTATCGTCAAACGTCCGATAGAGGTTCAGATACATCCTCTGCACGTAGGCCGAAGGACCCCAGGCTAACGATCCCCCGTCGCGGCCGTTCAGATAATTGTCCCCGTACGCTTGATCCCAATCTACAAAAGCCGCGTACCAGTCGGTACTCACAGGACCCTCGAACGGGACGATCGGGGGTTTCCTTTCAGATGCGGCAGAGTCTTCTATCCACGCGAAGGCAACGTAAAAAAAAATGCAGAGACAGAGACGCAACATAGCGGAATTCGACCACTTCCCTGGACGGCTAAGGTCAGCAATAAGCTCTCAGCGATCAGCCGTCAGCTTGAAGCAAGAGACGAAGATCAACTTCAAATTCAACATTTACATCTCCCCAAATACCCTAAAGGCGGGGAGACGTTAGACGGGAGACGGGAGATGACATGAGTGCCCTGCGGTTTTTCTCGTCGTTACCATAGTCGGTAAAGAAACAGGCACGGTTAGCGTGAAAACATCTTGGTAACGTTTTCCTCTACCGTCTACCCTCTTACGTCTCACCGAATTTACGCAGACCTCTCCCCCCAGCCCCCTCTCCCGGGGGGAGAGGGGGAGACAACCAGGACACCGCGAGGGGATCGCAGTTCCCCCCTTCCTTCAGGAAGGGGGGAAGGGGGTAGGTCCCTAAAGGCGGGGAGACGTTAGACGTAAGAGGGGAGATGATGTGAGTGCCTGTTCGGTATCATCTCTTGCCGCAGGCATTAAGGAGAAACCAATCTGGCAAAGATGTCATCTACCGTCTACCGTCTCACGTCTTACCGCTTTTTTCTACCGTCTACCGTCTTGCGTCTAACGGGTTTTTTGCCCTCTGCAGTTTCACTTCTTGCCCGAGGCATTAAGAGAGAATCAATCGGGCAAGCATTTCGTCTACCGTCTAACGTCTTACGTCTCACCGCCGTTAGACGCTAGGGGTTGTAGATCAGAACCTGATCCGTCGCCTCGAGGTCCTTCAATCCACCGGCAATCAGCACGCGGCCGTCGGGAAGCAGCGTTGTGGTATAAAACGCGCGATTCTCGCCTATGCTGTCTCCGGTCGGGCCGAACGCACCGGTAGCGGGATCGTAGAGAATGACCTCGCCGCTATCTCCAATGATGAACACGTCTCCCGATCGCAGTAACGTAGCGGCGTGAATCAGCTCGAGTCCCGGATCCCCTTCCGATGAAAACATCCCTGTCGCAGGATCGTACCGCTCGGCGGCCGTAACCGACACTTCAGATCCCTCGTCGTCGGTGTTCCCGCCAATGACCAACACGCTGCCGTCCCCCAGGAGAATCGCGCTGTGTTCTCGCCGTTCGTATCTCAAGTCGCCTGTGGGCGTAAGCGTATTGGACGACGGATCGTAGATCTCGCATTCATTCACCATACCCGAGGTATTACTGCCGCCGGCGATGAGTACGCGCCCATCCCGCAGCCGGGTCGCCGTGTGGCCTCTTCGAATGCGGACCGTACCCGGCAGCGCCACGAACCCCCCGGTGTCGGGATCGAATGTGGCGACGCCCAGCGAGGTATAGGTCAGGATCTTCCCATTGGTCAGCAGCGTCATCGACGAGATGATCGCGAAGGCGGGCTCATACGGCTCGGGTGTGATTCGCCCGGTTTGCGGATTGTAGATTTCCGGAGGGGCCTGAGCAGCGCCTGCGATCAGGACACGTCCGTCCGGCAGCAGGATTCCCATGTCGAGTGCGCGAGCCCGGGACATGTCGCCCCTTCTGCTCGAAGTGCCCGTTACGGGATCGAATATTTCCGTGCTGGAGCGAAACAGCGACGAAGGCACATTACCCGGACTGTCCGTTGCGGCGCCGCCCGTGATGAGCACCTTGCCGTCCTGCAGGAGGACCGCCGCGTGCCAGAACCGCCTCTCCGTCATCGTTCCCGCGACTTCAAACCCCTGCAGATCGCTTGTCGCCTCCGGGGACGTGGGCACGGGATTGCCGCAGCCCGTCAAGAGCGAAATAAAAACCAGCGCGGAACCTGTTTTTCCGGACATTCGGTGTCCTTCCTCAGCGTCCTCCCCCCGCAGCCCCTCACCGATAAAGGCGGTGAGACGGGAGACGTAAGACGGGAGAGGATGTGAGTGCCTGTGCGGTATCATCTCTTGCCGCAGGCATAAAGGAGAAACCAATCTGGCAAAGATGTCATCTACCGTCTACCCTCTACCCTCTCACCGGTTTCAGTCTCTCATCTACCGTCTTGCGTCTCACGTCTCACCCCGGGATGGGGGAAAGGGGGTAGGTAGAACCTATCGCGAGATGACGAACGTCGCCTCTTTCTCCGCTGATTCGCCGCTGTTTTTGTCGTTAATCGATACTTTGAGCGAATATCGCCCTGGTACCTGTTCATCCAGCGCGAGTTCGACGTATTCGTTCTCGCGAGCGTCCGTGCCGATCTGTTCGTACGCAACGGCCAGCTCCTCGCGTCTGCCGGCTCTCCAACGGAACAGGCGCGAGATGTTTCCCGCCTCCCCGTCGCGATCTTTCGAGGTGATGGTGTAGGAGACGTTGTAACCGGTCTGTCCGAATTCGTCTTTCTCCAGGTTGTAGATCTCGTAGTATACGAACACGCTCTGGCCCTTCCTGTAAGTCCGGGAAGGCATCGGGACGACGGTCAGACCTCCTTTGGCAAACTTTCCGTTCGCCTCTTCCGCGCCAACCCGCCAGGCCAGTTCGAGATCGCTGACCTGCAGTCGATCTTCTCCGTAGGGTTCCACGACCACTCGCTGTTGATAGATGCCCATTCGTCCTCTCAGGCGGTCCTGCGACTTGACCTCCAGCCGGTAGTCGCCGGGCGGCAGATCCAGCTTCAGGACGTCCGGCGCCATGAGACCCTCCCCGGCCCGGTTTCCGACGGCTTCGTAGACCATCTCGTCCGACTGCCTGTAGACCGTGTCCAGCGAGGAGGAAATCAGCGCCGCATGGTGGGTCAGGACCTGCCGCGTGACGTCCTCTTCCGCGTGGTAATGGGCCGGCAGAATGGGGACGCCGTAGTAGATTTCGAGAAGGCTATTGTCGTCATCGCCGCTGAAGTCGGCCAGAGCGTAGTGGAAGTCGAGAGGCGGTGTCTCATGACCGGGCGCATAGAAATCGGGCGTTGCCCGCGCCGCACGCCGGTATACGGAATGGGGCGCGTGCCTGCTCAGGGCGGCGGTTTCGCCGATCGAAATATCCCCCTGGTTCGGCGGAACAGGCGCGTAATCGTAGTTTCCGGATCCGATTTCATCAGTAAAGGTGATTTCAATACCGCCGCCGGCATCGGTATAGATCCACGTTTCCCAGGGGACCGTGCTCCGGTCTTCGTCGGAAGTAACGGGGTGATAGTCGCCGAAGCCCAGGCGTTCGTCGAGCGACAGAATGCCGATCTTCAAGGAATCGTCATTGACGAAAAAAGACTCGCTTCCTCCATCTTGATAGAGGTCGGCGTCGGCCGCCTCCGCACCTTCGTTCGTCAGGCCGGCAATCTCACACGCCGATGGATCTGCGTTCTCTATTGTGAATTCTTTCAGTTCGTACCACGCGCCTTCCAGTTGTTTCAGGCTGCGAACGGGATATACCGGGCCGACGAACGTGTGCGCGCGGACGTCGCCCTTGTAGATATTGAACGCGAGCCGCTCCTTGACCCGCTGCACTTTCAGGCTCTGCTTGAAGTTGGGTTCGTCCGACCTGGCCCGGTGATCGGGTTCTCCGAATCGGACATAGACGTCACCCCTGGCGTCCCACGGCTGCCTTCCTTCCGAGAATTCCGTCAGCGCGTGCCAGACCCTTCGGTAGTGTTCCAGCAGCCGCTCGTTCACGGCCGTGGACAGGTCCGGGTCCTTTCCATTCCAGAATCGCTGCAAACAGGTCTCACGGTCGGCGCCCAGTGCCTCGTTGCACGTCCTGAGTTCCTCGCCGGAGGCAACCAGCGATATATCTTCATAGAACCGTCTTTCATCCGGCGCAAGTTTGTCAATGTAGTCTTCGAAGAACGCCATTGCCATTGCCGGCTCTTCCTGTTCCATGGCGGAAATGGCGACAATGGGCATCAATTCGATGGCTTCCGGGTACTTTCTCACGAAGTCCAGCAGGTGGTCCATAATCTTCGAATACTCTTTGACCTTCAGGTATGCAACCCCCAGCCTTCGCTGCGCGTCGGCGTCTTCCGGACGAAGCGCGAGGTATTTCGTATACCAGACAACGGCCTTTTCGAATTCCCACGATAGATTCAAATAGTAGTCCGCGATCATAAGATAGGCGCCCGCGTGGCCGGGGTCCATTTTCAGGACCCGCTTCAGCTCCAGCTCCGCGTCGCGCTGTTTCATCTCATAACGGACTCTGGCCATCCGATATCGAGCGTCCACAAAGTCCCGGTCCCTGACCAGCGCCTCTGTAAAGTGGTGAATTGCGAAATGGCGCTGCATCGGCCACGTGGCGTAGAGCATTCCAAGGCCGTGGTGGGCACGCGCTTTGCTTCCCAGGGTCATGGCGCGGTGAAACGCGTCTTTCGATTCCTCGAATCGTTTCAATTCAAGGAGAATGTGACCCAGGTGGATATATGCGTCCGGTTCTTTCGGCCGTTGACGCGCGACGTTCCGGTAGATCAGGCGCGCCCGGTCCAGCTTATTCGCGTCCATGCCGCGGCGCCCGCTGGATGCCAGGCTGTCGACCGTCGCTGCGGGAATGCGCGAAATTTCCGTGCGGCCGCCATCGCGTCCGGCAATGCCGGCGACCTGTTCGCCGCGGTGCCAGAAACAGGCCAGGACCGGCGCGCCGGGCAACCCTGGATGCTTATACAGGTAATCGCTGAGAAATGCGTAGTCCCGGTTTGACGGGCAGGAGAACAGCACGCCAAGGATCGCCTTCCTGTCATCCAGTTCCTTTCCGGCCGGCGTCTCTTCAACGATTCTCCGCGTCGCCCACTGATGCAATTCATCAAGGTCCGCCGGTTCGTCCCCGTTCCGGTCATGCTCGAACTCCACGATCAACCGGAGCATCCCCGTCAGGCGCTCCTGGCAGTTGCGTCTGTGCGCCGTGTTGCCGGCTGCATCGATCCAGTCTTCGCAGACTTCGATATACCTTTCCCAGCCCTTCCTGGACATCCCGTACTTCGGCGCCCGGTCAAAGAGCTTCTTGAACGCACCCCTGGCCTGCTGGAACAGTTTTACCGCGCTGGCTTCGTTTCCTCTGTGGAGCGCATTTCTGCCGCGAATGAACAGATCCAGGCCGGTGCCGATCACCCCCAGGGCGGAACCGATCGTGTCGTCCCTGCCGCGAACCGCGTCTGGATTCCGCCGGAACACGGCCTCCCGATCTAGATATACTCTTTTTGGTATATCATTGCGCGGATCAGATCGAAAGTTCTCCCCGGAGGCGACGTCAGCACGGAACGATCCCGAGCCATCCGCCATACGGAAGAGTACCGATGTCCCGTCAGGCGACCAGTTTAACGGGCCCGCGGCGTTTCCCTCGAACAGGGGCCTGACGCCGCCGCGATCGTCCGCGACCCAAAGGCCGTGGCCGACACGCTCGAACGGATTCCCTCGATACCCGACAATCGCCAACGACCGTCCATCGGGAGAAGGCGCGAATTCGAGGGGTTGAAAGTCGTCCGGGAGCGGCCAGGTTTCCTCTCTCCTGCCGTCCAGGCTCAACTTCCGGATTCTGTTTCTCGTAATCGGCAGCGACTGCCCGCCGTAGAAATACGACCCCCACGCTTCCCGCCGCAGGCTTCGCTCGAGATAGATCAGCGCGCTTCCGTCCGGATCGAAACTGAGACTGCCGGGTTCTCCCGGATAAGCCGCGATCTTCCGGGCGCTGCTGTCGTGTTGCGAGGCAACCCATATTTCCGATATCGAAATCGACCCGTCGCCCCGCCGGACAGCATAGGCCAGATACTCGCCACCTGCCGACCTGGCGGTGAGAATTTTGTCACTCGAGGATTCCGAAATGCCCGCGATTGCCAGAACGCCGGCCGCGCCGATGAGCAGGTTTTTCATCCAGTTCATTGAAGTAACCCGGAATCTGATTGGTCGGGGTGATGTTGCGCGGCCTACAGGGATTCGGATTTATCACGATGACCCGCAATCGTGAGCATCTGCCCTGCTCCTGGCCTTTTTCTGATCGGTCTTGATCCTGTTTTTGGTCACTAATCCTGATCCGATCCTACTGCGCGAGAATGAAACTGGCCTGCTTCCGGGACAACTCACCGCTGTTCATATCGATGACGGTCACGTTCAGGAAATACTTGCCCGCTGGGCGGTTTTCCAGCTCGAGTTCCACGTATTCGACTTCCATGTTATCCTCGCCCACCATCTCGTACGTCACTTCCAACTCTTCACGCTTGCCCTTCTTCCACCTTATAAGGCTGGAGATGATACCCAGGGGGCTGAATCCGCCCTTCTTCGTGACGGTGTAGGATACCTGGTAGTTCGTCTGCCCGAAATCGTCCTTCGTCAGGTTATAGATTTCGTAGTAGACGAATACATTCTGTCCTACCCTGTAGGTCCGCGTTGGCATTGGAATGACCCACAGTGTGCCTTTGTTGAATTTATCCTCGTCCTTGCGGTTGGATATCCGCCACGCCAGTTCCAGGTCGCTCACCTGGAGGCTGTGCCGTTCATAGGACTCGATTTCAATGTCCTGACGGTACCGCCCGTGCTGAACGGACAGATTATCCTTTATCTTCACTTCCATCCTGTAATGACCGGGGGGCACGTCCAACCGCGCGAGGTCCGGCACGAACGCGCTGCGTTCCGCGGTCACGTCCCCCTTGGCTGCGAATTGTACCTTGTCCTCGCTCCGGTAGACCGCTCCGGTTGCCGGATTCCGCAGCGCCACGGTCCGGTCGACCATAATTTCCGTCCGGTCGTCATCGATCATATAGTGCCCCTGGTGCCGCGGTATCCCCACGTAGACTTCCAGCGCGGTCCGGAAATCCCTTTCACTCCTGAAGTCAGCCGAGTTGAAATAGAATTCCATCGGTAGCGTGTTTTTCGGCCGCACGAAGTAGTTCGGCTGCGCCGCGGCGGCCATGCGGTAGATGTTGCGGGGGCTGTAGCGGGTAAACATGGCCAGCCGTCGGGCGGGAATCCCGGCATCCAGCGGTTCAGGCGCATAGTTGTAGTTTCCGTTGCTGAACTCGTCGGTGAAGGTAATCTCGATGCCGCTGCCCACGTCGACGTACGTCCACGTTTCCCACGGGACCATCGAGCCGTCGTACGTCGCGGTGACCGGTCTGTAGGACCCCCCCGGACCCCTGCCGCCCTGGCTGCGTACGGGGTAGACCGGACCGACGAACGTTGAGCTGGCGCCGCGAAGGCCGATTCCACGGCGCGGCGGACGCGCAGCCCCGTAGAGCGTCCTGGAAAGACGTTCCTTGACCCGCTGAACCGCCATGGATTGCTGGAAGTTCAACTCTTTGGAGGTGGAGCGGTGATCGGGTTCACCGAAGCGGATGTAGACCTCGCCGCGCTGGTCCCAGGGCTGCCTGCCTTCGGAGAAATTCTGCATGGCGAACGACACCCGCCGGTAATGCTCCAGGAGGCGCTCGTTGGCGGCCGTGGTCAGGTCAGGGTCCTGGTCCGCCCAGAACTTCTTCACAAAGTCCCATCGTTCTTCCGGCGGTGTCTGTTCGAAGGCCGCCAGCGTCTCCTTGGGCGCAACCAGCCGGATATCGTGGTAGTGCCCCTTCTCGGCCGCATCGGCCCCTTCGAGAAAGTCTCTGAAGAAGGCGGCGGCCCTGTCATAGGCCCCCAGTTTCATGCAGGCCTGGGCCAGGATGGGCAGGACCTGGTCGTCGTCCGGATTCTCTATGGCGTAATCCTCCAGGACTTCAAGGATGCGGCCGTAGTCCTTCGTTCTCAGGTAGATCGATCCCAGCCGCTTGCGCCCCTCCGGGTCGCCGGGCCGCAAGCCCATATACTTCGCATAATAGAGCGCGGCTTTCTCGTAGTTTTTCTCGAATTCCTCCACCCATTTCCCCATCAGCAGATAGGCGGGCGCGTAGCGGGGGTCAATTGCCAGTACTTTTTTGACTTCCCGCCGTACGTCGTGTTCGTCCAGTTTGTACCGGATATCGGCAATATTGAACCTTGCTTCCACGTGGTGCCGGTCGTACTGGAGGGCTTTCTGGAAATAGCGGATGGCGTCGTAATTTCCCCTGGGCCACTTGCGGAAGGTGAGACCCAATCCGAAGTAGGCCTCGGCCAGCGTGTGGTCGCATTCGATCGCGCGTTCGAAGGATTTGACGGCGCGCTCCAGCTTCTCCGCCTCCAGATAGGCGAACCCGAGCCCGCTGTGCCCGCGGGCGTAATCCTGAGCCACGCCGGCCAGGATTTCAAGGGTGGAGATCGCCCGCAGCGGCTCATGCGGGGTGAGTTCAGTGCCGAGGTAGAGGAGGGAGTCGATCTGCGCCTTGCCCACGCGCCGGTCGAGGGTGCGATATCCCGCGCTGCTGCGGACGGCTTCAACCAGGTAACCGTCGTGGAAGAAACTGGTGACAACGGCTTCGCCGTCCTCGGCTTCCGGGCGGTATCCGTGGGTGTAGCTGTACTGGCGGCCCTTTTCAGGGTCATTGGCTGAACGAAACAGCGCTTTCACGACAATAGAGTCCGCGGGTGTCAACCTATGGGTTTCTATCCAGTTCCTGAGCGCCGCCAGGTCGGACGGCCGCTGGCTTTCGTGGGCCTTCTCGTATGCGGAGAGGGCGTCGCCAATAACGGTCAGATGGTCCTCGCAGACCCAGCGGGCGCCGCGCCTTGCCCCGGCCTTCCTGGCGGTTGCGGCCAGCGCCTCCGCGTAGGACAGGACCGGCTCTTCGTAGAGCCCGTACTTTTTAAATCTGAGAGGCAGGGCCGCCCACGCCCGAGAGGCTTTCCGGTAACGCTTTACCGCCGATCGGAATTCCCAGCGGTGCACGGTGGTGTAGGCCAGGGCCGAGGCGTTGAATGCCGTCGCAACGCCCCACAGCACGGCCTTGGCAGCCGGACTCGGGCGCGGCGCGTTTCGGGTCGCCACGACCGGCGGCGTTACCGGTTCCGCCTCGAAGTCTGTTTTCGAACGCGCGATCGATCCGTCCGGGACGGAGATCTCCCAGACACCCGATGCGACCAGCGGCATGGTCCTGTCCGGGAGCATGGTAAGCGTATGCAGGGGGACCTTTAAGGCAGTCTCCTGAAAGCGAAGACGTTCCCCGTGCGCAACCCACTCCAGTCGCCCTGGCGGGCCGGGAAAGGTGCCGAGGTGGCGAGGCTGGCTTCCACGGGTTTCAACCCATATTTCGGTTATGGCGGAGGAACCGGTTTCCAGCCCGATCGCCCACGCGGTATGCCCCCCGCTGGAGACCGATATCGCGGTTTGACGAACTTCCGCATCGAGGCCCCGGGAGGGGAAGAATGCGAAAACGGCCGCGGTCGAAAACAGGATCAACGCCCGATGTTTCGCACGCATGAATTGGCTACGCGGTCTCATGGCCTGAACCTCACCTGGATCGAACAGTCGTGTTGCCGCTGTTCCGCTTCTTCGCCGTACTCCATTTCGATCCAGCATGTTATTCGATTTTTCACCGCGGAGCAAGCGTTTCCCGAATGGTATTCGACCGAATGGCCATTGTAGGGGCGTCCCTTGTGGGCGCCCGGCCTCCTCTGGATGGCATGTCATGCGCTCGTGCATCGGACGCATTTCCCGATTCGTTATTGGCCAGCATGTCATTCTGAGCGCAGCGAAGAATCTCCCGTCTTCCGGATTGTCCGTAACACAACAACAATACGATAAACACATTGGCGCGGACACATCGCCGCCGATTGGGCTTCCTCAGGATGGCATTTTGGCGCAGGTATGTCCGAGACATCTCGCCAATATCCATCACAAGACATGCCATTCTGAGCGCAACGTAGAGCCCCTATCGAAACGTGGTCATTGAGCATGCCTGCATTGAGCTTGTCGAAATGTCGAAATGCCCGTTGATCGGAATCCCGCCGACACACACGCCGCTTCGGCCTGACCGTGTGGGTGCGGACGTGCCGCCCTCCAGGTATCGACACCGGCATTTCGCGCGAGGATGGTCCCATGCCGCAGTAGATCCTTCGTCGGCTTGCCTGCCAATGAGCCGCTGGCAGGCAGGGCGGCCTCCTCAGGATGACAGATTGGGTGAAGGCATGACCGAGACATCTCGCCAATGTCCATTACAAGACATGTCATTCTGAGCGTAGTCGAAGAATCTCCCGTCTTCCCGATTGTCCGTAACACAACAACAATGCGACAAACACATTGGCGCGGACACATCGCCGGTTTAGCGCCTTCCTCAGGATGACAGGCTTAGCTCACGTCGGCAGACAGGAATGTCTGCCCCACCCTCACAACGGCTTCCTCATCGTCTCCACCTTACCGTGACTCCCCGGGCCATTGTAGGGGCACCCTTGTGGGCGCCCCGCCTTCCGCTTTGGAATGATCGCCTGACCTCTGATTCTGAGTGACGTCAATATGCTCCGATTTAAACGTGGTCATTGAGCTTGTCGAAATGCCCGTATCTTGGAATCCCGCCGACACACACGCCACCTCGGCATGACCGTGTGGGCGCACGTCGGCAGACAGGAATGTCTGCCCCACCCTCGCAACGGCTTCCTCATCGTCTCAACCTTACCGTGACTCCCCCTGTCCCTTGTAGGGGCGCCCCTTGTGGGCGCCCGGCCTCACGCTATGGCTTGTAGACCAGCACTTCATCCGTCGAAACCATATCCTTCAGGCCGCCTGAAACCATGACCCGGCCGTCGCTGAGCGGCGTAACGGTATACAGGATCCGATTCTCACCGATACGATGTCCCGTACGGGTGGTAGCCCCTGTGGCCGGGTCGTAAATCGCCACGTCTCTGCCGGACAGAACGAACACCTTGCCCGTGGGCAAGAGAAACGCGGCATCGATGGATGGCAATCCCGTATCGCCAGCCGGCGCGAACGTGCCTGTTTCGGGGTCGAAGAATTCGGCTGTCGTGACAGCCTGCACGTCCTCGGAGGTGATATCGCCCCTGCGCCCGCCAATAATCAGCACCCTGCCGTCCTGCAGCAGCATGGCCTCGTGCAGCCACCGTTCGTCGTTCAATGCGCCGGCTTCGGAAAACGATCTGGACGCAGGGTCATAGATTTCAGACCGTTTTACCATGCCGCCCGCATTCGTGCCTCCTGCGATTAGAACGCGGCCTTCTGCGAGAAGAGTGGACGTATGGGCCGATCGGGGAGTTATCATCCTGCCCGCGGAGGTGAATTCCCATGTGGCCGGATCGAATATTCCCGCGTTGCCCTGTTCATCGATGGCAAAGATGGCCCCGGTCGCAAGTACCGTGGTCGCCAAACCCCTTTGCAATCCGGGGACGTCAGCGAGGGTCGAGAATGTTCCGGCTTGCGGGTCGTAGACCTCCGCGGCATTCCGAATAGTGCCCTTGATTAGGACCCGACCGTCATTCAACAGGATTGCCGTGTCCTGCGTGCGGGCCTGCGACATCTTTCCCGTTGTCGACGAGGCGCCTCTTTCAAGATCGAACAGTTCCGCGCTGTCGTGATACATATCCGCCTGTGAATGAGCAGGTCGATCCGTATCGGTACCACCGGCGATGAGAACCCGGCCGTTCTTCAATTGCACCGCAACGTGCCAGAACCGCGATATTGTCATTCTTCCGATGAATTCAAAACCTCCGGAGTCGCCTTGAGGTTCGGAGGACGTCGGCGAATCTGATCCACAGGCGTGGAGACAAAGGAAAACTGCCAGCGCAATCGGAAATCTCCTGGACATCGCATTCCCCTTCTCACTCAATCACGCGGAACAATGTATCGCGCGAGACCACCTCATCGCTATGCACATCTCTAATCCGCACCGACAGGCGGTGCACGCCGGCAGGCACGTGGCTCAGGTCAATCTGCAGATACGTGAAATCGTCCTCCCGGTCTCCCTCGTACCGCGCCGTGATCGTCGTCTCCACGCCCTCTTTGCTCCGGCCCATCCTCTTGATCCGGCTGGCAAGTTTATCCTCTTCGGGAAATACAAACCTTGCCCTGTACGTCAACTCCTCTTTCCTCTTCGCATCGAAATAGTCCGGAACGACCTCTTGCTGCACTACCGGCAGACCCTCGCGCCGCTGTTCTTCTTCTTCCTCCTCCGAAACTCGCGGTGGACGGTCCATGCCCGACTCACGAGTCCTGGAGACACGAGACACTTCCAGCTGCCTGCCGCCCTGGGGCAACCGTTGCGCGACAAACAGGTACGGGTCGATCTTTCTCTGCTCCGTGTTTCCGATCGTGTATGAGATCTCGTACTCCGTTCGACCGAATTCGTCCCGGTCCAGGTTATACGCTTCCAGATAGATGAACGCAGGCTCGGAGCGATGATAGGTCCGCAGCGGATTTGCCACGATGTCCAGGTCCGACCGTCCCTCCGGAAAAGGCGTTCTCGAGTCAATCTGTGCGGCCAGCAACAAGTCGCTCATTGCCAGCGAAGATTTTACCGCTTCAAACTCCCGGCGCCGCCGGAACGTGCCGATGGATCCTCGCCCGGCGTCCCTCAATTCGCCAACCAGGTGGTACGTGCCCGGCATCAGCCTGAACGGCACCTGGAAAACCAGATGATTATTCCGCAGGCTGTCCGCGGCGGGATATCGGCTGGGCTCCAACCGGGGCCACTTCAGTTTAAGGTCCGACCGCTTCCGATAGACCTCGTCCCAGCGTTCGTCAAACAGAAATACCCCGTTTTCGAGCGCGACATTCCTGTCTGAATCCAATAAGGTCACATTGTATCTGGGCAGCGCATACGCCAGTTCCACGCGGAGGCTGTCTCCGTCCCTGAAACTCGCGACCTGGTGAGGCACGCGGTATTTCATACGGCCGTAGGGATCGACGTACCGCGTCCGGTCCGGCAAACGAGATGGAGAAAAGCCGTGGAATCCGTCCGATATCTGAAAATCAACCCGGAATCCCTCATAGAACCACGTCTCTTTCTGCATGGACAAATGCCAGCGCATCGGCGGTATTTGGCCGAAGGTGTAGGTGTAGTCTATCGGACCAGAACCAACCTCCGGTCGTTGCATCCTTCGGTCCAGATATCGTCCCAGTCGTATATAGGCTCGGCCCATATCCGTCCGCCAGCCCTCAATGTCCTTCGAGGGTTGGCTAAAGCGCAGATTAGCATAGGCGACCCGGCCGTAATGCTCCATGCGGCGTTCGTTGAATTCCGTCAGAAACAGGGGGTCCTGCCGCCGCCAGAATCGAGCTCGTTCCACACCGTCGACCCAGGGTTGATGCGTGCTTCCGACCGTCTCACGTTCACGATGAAGGTCGTCCAGGTTCGCACGCACCGCGTCCGGCACAATGCCCTCTACCGATTCCATCACCGCACGCTCAGCCGGCGCCATTCTCTGAAGCGCTCGCATGTAGAATTCATGCGCCGATGTCTCGTCGCCTAGAGCCTGGTATCCGAGTCCGCAGAAGAGCAGCGCATCCTTGTCCTCAGGCAAGCGCTCTATCAGCAGGTTTGCCACCTGTATCAATTCATCAGGCCGATTTGCTTCATAGCAGGCGAGCCCCAACTGAAAGTACGCATCCTTGAACTGAGGATCCGCCTCGATACACGTCTTCAGATACGAGACGGCTTCATCCAGGTCCTCAATGCCGAATCCGCCCAACGAGTGCCTGGCACGGGTGCCGCCTTCTCTCCAGTCGATTGGCGATACCCTGCTCGTCATTTCCATATCGGAATATTTCATGAAGTTCTTGATTCCATGGTGTCCGATCATGTAGGCCGCCGTTGCGTTTTTCGGATCGACCTTCAGCACTTTCTTATACTCGTTTACCGCGTTGTACCAGGATCCCTGTGCCCACAGGATATACGCCTTGATCAGTCGATAGCTCACATTGTCATGATCCAGGAGAATGGCCTGTTTGACCGCCTTCATTGCGCTTTCGCGATCCAGGGGCGAGTCAAGCGACATATACAGCTTCGCGATTTCGTAATGTGCCGGCGCGTGGTCCCGGTCCGCCTTCAATACCTCACGAAATGCCTTCAGGCTCTCCTCGACGGTGACGCGACCGACCTGCTCCAGAGCTTTCTCGAAGAGCCTGTCGGCAACCTGATTCACACCGGCCGCATTCGCCGACGCGAGACAGATCCCGAGGCACAGGAACCCGAAGGCCATTGAAGTCAATCTCTTGTGCCGTCTCTGCAATTCGTGACTTCGTGGAATCGACATTTCAAGACCTATAGGTTAAATCTCGCGATGAGGATACCTGGCGCGGCGTCGCTGTGCTCAGACGCAACCTGATATGTGGAATCGAACGTGTGCGCCCGATAAGCGGTCTAATCACTCCCCCCTTGAGGGGGAGTCGCAGAAGCCGAGCCGATCCCTGAGCTCGTCGAAGGGCCGGCGAAGGCTGATGCGGTGGGGGGATCACAACGCCTTTTTGTTAGCTGGCAACATGAATAATTATGAACGCATTTTGCGTTAGAGTCTTACTGTAAGACTCTAACGCACTATACCACAATCTACCAACAGGAATATCATTCGATCAGATGTTGAACCATACCTGGCAAATATGCTTATCGAATGGCAAACGATATTTCCGAGGTTGCGTGGCTGCCCGCAAACTCGTCCGAAACCTTGACGATCAACAACTGGTGCCCCGGATCGGTTTTCGACATATCCAGTTCCAGGTATCCGTACTCATCGGCTCTGTCTCCCTCGTGCGCGTACTCCACGTTCACGACCTCAGCCTTTCTGTCGATGCCGACCAACCTGCCAAGCGCCTTCAGGATCTTCACCGCTACGTTACCTTTATTGAGCGAATGCAGTTCGTACAATACCCGGTACCTTGTCCTGCCGAACTCGTCCTTCGTCAGGTTGTAGACTTCGTAATAGACAAACACCGGCTGTCCCACGAAATAGAACAGACTCGGATTAGGCACCACCTCGATCTCGCCTTTTGTGAATTTGCTGCCACGGCTTGGACGAATCAATGAGGCCATCTCAATATCACTCACCCTCAGCGAGTCATCGGCATATGGATGTAGCACCACTTCGCGGTTGTAGACCTGAGACTTATCCGAAGACGAGTCCAGAATCTGCACGGATAGCCGATAAGTGCCAGGCGCGACAGAAAGCCGGTCCATCTCCGGCACAAATGCGATCTGGGTGGTATCAATCGGTCCCGACGTGTACAGCTCCATATCCTCGCTCGACCGATACACCGGCATGTTATCCTCGTCGTGCAGCGCCAGGCCCCGCTTCAAGTATGCCGTCAGCCTTCCGTCGGGTCCTTCTTTGTAGTCAAGTTCACGCGTGGGAATACCATAGTACACCTCCAGTTTTACCGAACGGTCATCTGCCTTGAATCGAGCCGCGTCATAGAAGAAATCGAGGGGGGCAGTGGCAAAGTCCTGTTCGTAAATCGCCGGCGTCTTGCGCGCCGCGCGACGCATCACCAGACCGGGGTTCATTCGCTGCCATATCAAATTTGACTTGATCGAAGTATCGATCGAAGGATGAAGGATTTCATCCGTTGGCTCGTCAGTCGCCATCGAAGTATCGATCCAAGCATCAGGGATTTCATCCATTAGCCCGTCAGTCAACAAGGTGGTGCCGGGGTTTCGCCCTGTGATCTCGTCCACCCAGATAGCGGCGCCCGCATGCGGCACCTCTGCGTACTTGTAGGCGCCTGGGCCTGGCCCGTGTTCCTGTACAAAAGTCACTTCCACGCCACCGTCGACGTTCGAGTAAATCCAGTATTCCCAGACGCCTCGAACGGGGTATACCGGGTAGCCAAGAATCGTAGATAGCGTCTCCTTGTCGTCCATACCCTTCTCTACTGATCCACTCATCGACCTGTAGAAGCTGACCATGCGCCGGTTCAGAAGGAGGTGAGGCAAGGCTTCGCCAGCCTGGTTCATCAGCCGGTCCTTAACTGCAAGAACCCTTGGGTCCGTCTCAAATCGGATGTTCTCCGACGCACTGATGTGATCGGGCCTTCCATAACGTACATACACCTCCCCACGTACGTCCCAGGGGAATTCGTACTCGCTGAAATGCTCCCGTGCATACGCCACCCGGCGGCAGTGCTCTATCCACCGTTCGTTGGCCGCCGTCACCGGCGCAGGATCCCGAGGCGCCCAGAAAATTTCGGATTGCGCCTTGCGCTCTTCATCTGGCGTCGCCTGGAAGCGGGGCAGTTCATCGCTGTTAACCACCAGGCTTAGATCATAGTATAATGCCTGCTCGCTGGGTGGCAGACCCTCCAGGAAAGCATCCAGTATCGCATCAAACGGATCGTGGTCCCGCGCATGCTGATACATCTCCGCCAGATCCAGGAACGCGCGCCGTTGATAGGCATTCGGCGTATCCACGACTGCCTTGAACATCCCCAACGCTTCATCCGTGCGTCCTTCTTCCTTCAACCACTGTGCAAGATAGGTCCGAGCCCCAAAATGTGCTCGATTCACCTGGAGTTGCCGGCGGAACGCTTCCTCTGCCTTTCGCGCATTTCGAAATCGACCCGCTCTTCCATCTTTGTAGATCCGACCAATCTGGAACCAGACATCGTGATGATCCGGGTCCACCTTAACCAGTTTCTTGTACGTGTCCAGTTCCCTCGAATTGCCAATTTCCTGGTACGATTGGGCCAGGTTGTAGTACGCTTCCACGTAACCTCGGTCAGCCCGAACGGCCCTTCGAAAATACTTGATTGCCCAATCCAGCATTTTCTCAGTATTGCGAAACACGAGACCCAGTCCGTTCAGGGCCGGTGCGAAGTTCTTCCGCTTCCTCAGTGCCGTACGAAAGGCCTTCTCCGCTTCCTTCAGGTTTCCCAATTTCAGGTGAACGTGACCCAACCCCACGTATGAAGGTGCATGTTTCCCGTCCAACTCTATCGCATCATTAAATCGCCTCGCCGCAGCGTCCATTGAGTCCATGTCCGCCAGGCGCATTCCCGCCTGATAAAGGGAATCGACTCCGCCGGCATGTTCATTGGAGAAAGCATCCAACGGGGCTTTCGTTGTACACATGACGACAACGACCGCGAATATGGGTATCGACAACATACGTGCCTTCATAAATCCGCCCTTTCGAAAGAAGGAGAACACCAATTTCAGAATCGCGGAAAAAATAGGACCTGCGCACCGGAGTCCCCACGGGCTCTTTCATCCGCCACGCCCGTCCCTCCTGAAAGACACAGGCCAGGCGCCATAGGTTCAAAAAAAGTCCGGACACCGCTTCTTCCGGACTCGTTTCAGGCCTGGACAATGAATTCTGGGTAACCGGAGTATGCGCCGTTTCAGTTCGACTGAATTACACGGAACAACGCATTACCCGCAGCCACGCCGGTGGGGGGTCCTGAACACCTGAGCATGCCGATGTGAGCATTTCTGCGCGTGGTCATTGCCTGTGCTGAGCTTGCCGAAGTAAGCTTGTCGAAATGCCCGCCTTCGGTACCCATGAACAGGCTCAGGGTATCGTTTTGTGGCTTTTTCTACTCGTATTAGGCCGATCAAAACGACATTTCAATCCAACCCTCACTTAACGCTGACAATCCTATTCCGCGATGACAAACCCGGCGTCCTTCCCGGCGGTTTCGCCGCTGTTGATGTCTCGGACGGTTACCGTCAAGACGTAATGTCCAGGAGCTTGGTTGTCCAGGGCCAGTTCCACGTATTCCGATTCCTCGTCGGCATTACCCAGTTGTTCGTATGTCACGGCAAGTTCCTCTCTTTTGCCCGACCGCCAACCAAACAGACTCGAAATCAACCCGGTGATTCCAGGCGTGTCCTTTGACGTGATTGTATAGGATACTTCGTAACGGGTCTGCCCGAAATCGTCCCTGGTCAGATTATAGATCTCGTAATACAGGAAGACGCTCTGGCCTGTCCCAAAACTCCTCGTTGGCATGGGAATCACACGCAGGTCGCCTTTGCGGAATCCGGATTCCGCGGGATCGGTTGCAATCTGCCACGCAATCTGGAGATCACTAATCCTCAAGGCTTCTCCACGGTAAGACTCGACGACGATGTCCTGTCGATACCTTCCTCGGCGGCGCGACGCTCTGTCCTTGACTCCAACCTCCATCAGATATCGCCCCGCGGGTAGGCCGAGGCGAACCATATCAGGAACAAAGCCATCGCTTCTGCCGGTCAGGTCGCCCTTGTCCCGGAAAGTAACCTGCCCCACCCGCCGAAGAATCGCGCCTGTTTCCTTGTTCATTAACGCGATCGTCCGTTCGACTTCAATTCGGGTCTCGTTCCTGTCCTTCGCAAAGTGGCCTGAAACGTGCGGTACGCCAAAATAGACTTCCAGGGATGTTCCCTCGCCTTCCCGGAAATCCGCCAGATCGTAATAGAAGGTGAATGGGTCTTCATTGGGTTCGATTCTGTAATAGTTGGGCGTCGCACTCGTGGCCTGGGCGGTGACGGTCCTCGGATTGTAACGATTCAGGCTTGCCTGCTGTCGGACGGGAATCCGGGAATCCGAAGGAGAAGGCGCATAGTCGTAGATCCCGTTTTGGAATTCATCCGTAAACGTGATTTCGATTCCGCCGCCGACATTGACGTAGACCCAGGTCTCCCAGGCGACCATAGACGCATCTTCCTCGCTGGAGACCGGTCTGTAGTTCGTGGGAGGAAGTGCGTCGCTGGCGAGGGCGTTACTCTCAGGATTGTTCGCGAGTTTCGCGCTGAATTCGGGGCCTTCGCCCAAAGACTGCCGCAGGCTTTGTACGGGATAGACCGGGCCGGGATAAATGGACTCGAAAGGAGACGCATTAAGCTTGTAATCTCCGGCTATATGTCGAATTCCCTTCGCATCCTCTGCGGGTTTGAGAAAGTATTTCGCAGGTACCGAGGTGCCGTAGATCGCGCGGGCAAGACGTTCCTTGACCCGCTGGACGGCGAGGCTCTGATCCACGTTCATCATATCTGACCGGGACCGGTAGTCCGGCTCTCCAAACCGGACATATACGTCCCCGCGGCGGTCCCAGGGTTGGCGTCCTGCTGAAGAGTTGCGGCGCGCATACCACACCCGCCGATAATGCTCCAGTTGGCGCTCATTTGCGGCCGTCGTCAGATCCGGATCCCTTTCTGTCCAGAACCTTCGCAGAAACGTGCCCTTCAACGCTTCGGGCGTCGCTTCAAAAGCCGCCATCTCGACTTCCGACGCCGCGAGGCTGATGTCGCCGAACAGCGCACGTTCCTCCGCGTCAATACGCTCCAGGTACCGTTTGAAATAGGTATCGGCCTGATCAACGGCATCCAGTTTCAGACAGGCCTGAGCCAATATCGGCAGGATTTCCGTGTCCCCGGGGTGTTGGCGGGCGTACCCCTCCAGGAGTTCGACAATCCGGGAATATTCTTGGGATTTAAGATATACGGCTGCCAGGCGGCTCCGCCCTTTCGGATCGTCAGGTCGCAGAGACATGTACTGGGCATAGTGGAGCGCCGCACTCTCATAGTCTTTGTGAAACGTCTCGTACCATTCTCCCAGAAGCAGATGGGCGGGCGCGAACGTCGGATCCATTTCCAGGAGCTTCTCGCAGTCGCCTTTGACGTCGTACTCCTTTAACGCATACCTGACTTTCGCAATATTGAAGCGCGCCTCGACGTAGTCCCGGTCGTACTGCAGCGCCTTCTGGAAATACCGAATTGCATCATGCCGCGCCTTCGGACGCTCCTGAAATACCAGGCCGAGGCCGTTGTAAGCTTCCGCCAGTCTGTGATCCAACTTGATCGTCCGTTCGAACGATGCCAGCGCTTTGCCCATCTGCCTCGATTCGAGATACGCGTAACCCGCTTTTGCGTGTCCCAAAGGGAAACGGGGAGCCACACGAGTTACCATTTCCAGCGCTTGAGGCGCGTGCGGATTCCCGGCCTCCAGCAGTTCCACCCCTACGGCAAGCAGGGAGTCGATCTGGGCGCGGCCGATGGATCGATCCTGTATCCGGTCACCATCAGGATCGTGAACAAGCTCCACCAGCCGTCCCTTGTAGAAATAGCTGGTCAATACCGCCTCGCCCGTCGTTGCCTCGGCACGATAGAAATAGCTGAATTCGCGACCGGATTCGGGGTCTTCCGGTGAGCGAAACAGGTCATTCAGGATCGATGCGTTTTCCTTCGAGGAGACTCGGGCTTCCGCCCAGGATTTGAGGGCCGGGAGGTCCTCCGGTCGACGCCGGTCATGTTCCAGAGCATAGGCATCGAGCAGGTCCGCGATGATCTGCAGGTGCTCTCGACATACCCAACGTGCACCATCTTTCCGCGCTTCTGTCGCCATCTCTTCAAGTCTGCGCACGTATGCTGCAATCGGCCCATGAAAAAGCCCGATGTGCCGGAACTCCCCAGGCAGAGCCGCGAATGTCGACGCCGCCCGGCGGTATTTTTTTGAGGCGTCATCGAAATCCCATTGATGGAGAGCGGTGTAGGCCAGCGCGGCAGCCTGAAAACCCGCTCCGAGACCCTGCAGCGCAGCCTTTATTTCCTGCGACGGGGATCCGGCGCCTTCGGCGGCGTCGAGGCTTTCTCTTTCGGCGGATGAAGGGTTGGATCCGTCACGCGGGACACTTCTGACGGCCCCTGAGCCAATCGGGATTTCCCACGTTCGTGAAAGGACCAGCGCCGATCTCCTTCGTTCTACCGGAGGAATACCGATCAGCTTTGTTTCGAGAGGCCGGTCACGATAAAGGAGGCCGTCTCCGCTCCCGTACCACTCGATACCATTTGACTTGCCAGGAAACACTCCCAGCCGGCGTGGGCCCTGTGCGGCCTCAATCCACACTTCGGTCAGACTCACCGGTCCTTCCGACCAACTGACCGTCCAGGCTTTCTTCCCACCACTTGAATCGACCGCGAAGGTCTGTTCTGAGAAGGAGTCGGAAAGGCCGAGCGTCAGAAATAACACGATATGTACGGACCGTAGAATCATCAGCGTCTCATTTTCCAAGTAAAGTTCTCAGGGTTGCCGAAACGTCGCGGCATCTTCCGGACCTTCATTACGGATGTTCCAACACCGATCCCATCAGGACGAAAAGCCGAATGAACCCATTACCGCTATAACGGCTGAGGGCGGTATGCCAGGATCTGATCCGTCGTATCTCCGTTTCTTGATCCGCCAATAACCAGTACACGCCCGTCGTGAAGCACCGTCACCGTGTACAGCTTGTAGTCTCGCCCGATACTGTCGCCTGCGGGATGAAATGTCCCGTTATCCGGGTCGTAGAGTACCACGTCGCCGCTGCGGAGGATGAGAAACACTTTCCCTGTGTTTAACACGGCGGCAGCTCGAATCTGCTCGTTTCCGGGACTGCCAGCCCTCGAAAACGTCCCGGTGGAAGGGTCGTAACGCTCTGCGACCGTCACCTGCGTCGGAGAAGCCGGATCGCCTATTCTGCCGCCTGCAATGAACACGCTGCCGTCCGGAAGCAGCAGCGCCGTGTGTCCGTACCGCTCGTGCGTCAGATCCCCAACCTTCGTAATGATATTGGACGACGGGTCGTAGATTTCAGAATCTCTAACCGCACGATCGGTGATCCCACCGGTAATCAAGGCCCGCCCATCCCGCAGCACTGTCGCCGTGTAGGCCCCGCGAGGGACCGCAAGCCTGTTCCTGAATTCAAACTCGCCGGTTTCCGGATCTATAGTCCAGATCGTGCCGGATCGACCGAATGCAAGGATTTTTCCAGTTGAAAGTAACGTAGACCTGGCGATTTTTTCGAATGCGGGATTAAATTGAATGGGCGTAAATTCGCCGGTTCGCGGATCGAATATTTCCACCGGGTAAGTCTTTGAACGCGTATGCTGAGTTGCGCTTGCAAATGCAACCCGACCGTCAGGCAGCAATGTCCCTTTGTCACCCATTCGTGGGGTCGACATGCTGCCGGTTGCTCTGGAGGATCCGGTTTCTGGATCGAAAATCTCCGCACTACTATGAAACGTCGCATAGGCATCGGACCCACCCGTCGCGGCGCCTCCACCGATGAGTACCCTTCCGTCCTGCAACAGAATCGAATAATGGTCGTGCCGCTTGTCCGTCATGTGTCCTGCAACTTCAATGCCCTGCGGGCCGTTGTTTGGATCAACACCGGTAGGCGCATCGCCGCCGCAGCCCGTCAGACCCGACAATATGACGAACGCCGAAATACTCTGCACGGACATGCCGATTCGTTCCCACGGCGCCACTTTATCCTCCGATCCTATCGCGCGATGACGAAGATCGCGTCTTTCTCCGCCGACGCGCCGCTGTTCCTGTCGTGGATCGTTACCTTCAGCGTATATCGACCCGGGACCTGCTCGGCGAGGTCCAATTCGACGTATTCCACTTCCTGCGCGGTCTCCCCCTGCTGTTCGTACGTGACGGCCAGTTCTTCTCTCTTGCCGGTCTTCCACCGGAACAGGCGCGAGATGTTGCTCATTGTGACGGGTGCGGCCGCGGACGTGATCGTATATGAAACATTATAATCCGTCTGCCCGAACCCGTCCTTCGCCAGGTTATAGATTTCGTAGTAGACGAAGACGCTCTGTCCCTTTCTATAGGTTCGGGATGGCATCGGCACGACGTACAGATCGCCCTTCCTAAACCTGACGTCACCTACGTCACGGACGACCCGCCAGGCCAGTTCCAGGTCGCTCATCTGCAGCCGATCGTCGCCGTACGGCTCCACGACAACGTGCTGTCGATAGGCGCCCGCGCGGCCCCTGAGCCGGTCCTGCGACCTCACCTCCAGCCGGTAGGCACCTGGCGGCAGGTTCAGCTTCAGCACACCGGGGACCTGGATACCCTCTCCGGCCAAGTTGCCGGCGGCTTCATACGTCATCCCGTCCGATTGCCGGTAGACCGTGTCCAGCGACGATGAAATCAGCGCTGCGTGGTGCGTCAGCACCTGCCGTGTGACGTCCTCTTCCGAATTGTAGTGGGCAGGGAGGATGGGGACGCCGTAGTAGATTTCCAGGAGGCTGCGATCATCCTCGCCCTTGAAGTCAGCCAGCGAGTAGTGGAAATCCAGCGGCGCCGCTTCCTCTTGGGGCGCATAGTAATTCGGCGCGACCCGGGCGGCTCTCTTGTAGACCTCTCTTGGAGAGTGAGTTCTCAATTTTGCGGTCTGCCGGAGCTCTATGTCCCCCCGGTTGGGCGGCATGGGGGCGTATTCGTACGTTCCGGCGCCGAATTCGTCCGTAAACGTGATTTCAATGCCGCCGCCCACGTCCGTGTAGATCCACGTTTCCCACGGGATGGTGCTCATGTCTTCGCCGGAGGTAACCGGTTGATAGTTGCCGAATCCCAGTCGTTTGTTGACGGGCAGGATGCCTATCCGCAACGTATCGTCGTCCGGACGTTGGAGTGACGTTACGCCTGCTCCGCTTGCGGTAGCCTGTTCACCACCCACATTGCTACTACCTCCCTCCCCGCCAGCGCCCATCGCTGATGTGCCTTCTGTCTCGACGTCTCGAAACTCGTACCAGGATCCTTCCAGCCGACGCTTGCCGCGTATGGGAAAGACGGGCCCCATAAACGTCGCCTCCATCGCGTCGGCGCCGTAGATGCCCGCGGCCAAGCGTTCCTTGACCCGCTGGACCGCGAGGCTCTGCCGGTAGTTGGGTTGATCCGATCTGGAACGGTGGTCCGGTTCTCCGAAACGGATATAGACCTCGCCTCTGACGTCCCACGGCTGCTTGTTCTCCGAGAACTCCGTGAGCGCGTGCCAGACGCGCCGGTAGTGTTCCAGAAGTCGTTCGTTTACTGGCGTGGACAGGTCCGGATCGCGGTCGTTCCAGAACCGTTTCAGGTACGCTGTGCGCTCGGACTCGGGAGTATCTTTATACTCATCAATTTCCTCGGACGACGAAACAAGCCGGATATCTTCGTACAATATCCTCTCTTCGGCGGGGAGTTTCGAAACGTAGTCCTGAAAGAACTCCATCGCCATGTCCGGCTTTCCCTGCTTCATGGACGCCTGGGCCACGATGGGCATCAGTTCAATCGCATTGGGATTCTGCCGGACGAAACCGAGCAGCTTGTCCATGATCCTTTCATAGTCTTCGATCATCAGGTAGGCAACGCCCAGCCGGCTGCGAAGGCTGGAATCGCCGGGTCTCAGCGCCATGTAGCGGGTGTACCAGATGATGGCCTGTTCGTAGTCCTTCCAGAAGTCGGCGTACCAATTGCCCATCAGGCGGAATGCGTCCGCGTAGTTCGGGTCGAGCGCCAGCACCCGGTCGACCGCGCGACCCACGTCGTATTCATTCATCAGGTATCGCATTCTGGCGATCTGATATCTGGCGTCCACGTACCCGTGGTGCCGGGCGAGCGCCTCCTGGAAATAGTGGATGGCCAGGTTGCGTTCCTTTGGTAGCTCCCCATACACCAGGCCCACCCCGTAATACGCCCTGGCGCCGCCCTGTAGCGAGATGGCTTTCTTGAAGGCCCACATCGCACGCTCGTAGTCTTCCGCCTTGTGGTACGCATGTCCCAGTTCAATGTGGAGGGGCGCATCCTTCGGCCGCTGGACGGCAACAAGCCGGAAAAGGGCCGCCGCCTCCTTGAGCCGGTCCTCGCGGGTGTGCTCCAGCACGACGGCGAAGAGAGAGTCGACCGTATCGGAACGCATGTCCACGGCTTCAAGCCGCCGGCCGCCGGCCGTTTCCGTCAGGTGAAGATACCGGTCCCGGTGCCAGAAACAGGCCAGGACCGGCATGCCGGGCGCGGCCCGGTGTCTGTAGAGATACTTGACCTGCGGGTCCGATTCGGGAATCGCAGGACAAGAGAAGAGAATGTCGAGGACTTCCGCGTCTCTCTGCCGCTCCGCGTCGCTGGAGGCCTGCATTTCGAATTCTCGCCGTACCCACTCATGCAGGGTGCTGTGGTCGCCGGGAAACGCTTCGTGGGCTTCCGCGAAGCGGCGCGCCAGGTCGTTCAAGACAAGCATGTGTTCCATGCAGACACGTTCATTTGAGGCAGTCTTCGGTCGAAGTTGCTGTTCGCGCAGCGCCGCCACGTACGCAAGGCAGCTTGCCCTGGAGATGCCGAGTTTCTTGTGGCGCTTGTGGAGAGCCTCGAACATCCGCTCGACAGCTTTTCGCGCGTCCTTTTCCCTGTGCCGGTCCGCCCGATGCGAGGCTGAGTTCATCCGGCTGTATCGAATTAATCCTCCTTGAAGCGCGCCCAGCGCCCGCTGCAGCGAAACCTGTTCGCCGGAAGACAACGCGTTGTCGAAATCCGTCTCCGGTAACCCGGGGACGGCTCTAATGATGTCGGCTTTGGAGACGGTATCCTTGTCCACCAGGCCGGTCACCACGTGTACGAATTTCATTTCTTCAGACGTCGTATCGCTCGCGACGAAGTAGACATTCGCTCCGTCACGAGACCACCGCAGGTTGCCGGTTGTTCCGCCGTTCCAGAGTTGCGTGGCCTGTCCCGCCCGGTCGACCCTCCAGAGCCCCGGCTGACCCCAGTCCACCGAGCCGTCCCACTCGCCTCGCACGGCGAGAAGACTACCGTCAGGCGAGACGGCAACGTCCAATGGATTGAGTTCGGGAGGAAGCGGCCAGCGGGACTCGTCCGAACCGTCAATCGCTAATTCCCAGATCCGATTTTTCGCTATCGGCAGGGTGCGGCCGCCCGCGAGGTACGATGCGAAGGCGGGATATCTGAGGCTCCGTTCGAGATAGACCAGCGCGCTTCTATCCGGCAGGAATTCCAGAGATCCCGCCGCGCCGGGATAGGTTCTTTGCCGACGGGGACGTTCGCCGTCACCACGGTCAAGCCATATTTCCGTCAGCAACGCCCTCCGTTCGCCGCGTTCCACGGCCCAGGCGCGCATCCGACCGTCGAGGGACATCACCGGGCGGGTCTCCGCTGACGAGGAGGGCCGAGGGCAGAAGAGCGTTGCGACAAGCAATACCGTCACAAGCACCAGACCGGAACCGGGAGCCATCCGGGCGGTCTTCCTGTTGATTGTGGTCTTCGATTCGTCCATTTGTCCTATCCCGGCGGCAGCATACGAAGAAAGCATCCTGAAGCACAATGCTCCAGGACGTCGCCCCCTGAAAAACGGCTATTGAATGTCCGCTGATCCCTCTGCGGAGTTTTCATCGGCGCTCCATCAACACGCGAAATCCGGTACGACTTCGTCTCAAGCCCTTAGTACGTACAGCGGACCGCACTTCAAGGACGTCGTCCACGTACGCCCCGCCCTTGATAACCATATATTCACCAGGAAATGCGAAACCGGCCAATTCCATGGGCGTGGGTTGATCAGGTCCTGTGGGATCGGTCAGCGGCTCTCCCGAATACGGACCGTAGACATCCTGCACCCATTCCCAGACGTTTCCGTGCATGTCGTAAAGACCCCACGGATTCGCAAAAACGCCGCCTGTTTCCTGGGGCTCCGGGTTTCCGTACGAGACAATCCCGTTCTCCAGAACAGTTGCACTGCGCGAGTTCTCGTAATAGCGCGCGTAACTGCCGACCTGACTGGAGTCGACACCAAATGACCATGGCGTTGTTGTGCCAGCCCTGCACGCAAATTCCCACTCCGCCTCCGTGGGCAAACGAAAAATATCCCCTCCTTCTGCTTCGTTTAACCTAAGGAGAAACGTATGGACGTCCCTCCAACGCATATTATAAGCGGGAAATTTCGCCTTTCTGGGATCTTCCCGCGAGTCAAATGTAGTCCAGGGACGCGTGTTCATCACGCTCTGCCACTGCGCCTGCTTGACTTCGTACTTCCCCAGGTAGAACCCCTTCGTGATCGTAACTTCATGCTGCGGACTCTCGTCCTCATCCCGGCCAAGCTCAGTATCGGGCGACCCCATCAGGAAGCGTCCCGGCTGGATCCAGACCATATCCAGCTTTGCCCCGCCCGGTAGCGTCACCGTAATCTCCTCTTCCGGCGTACCCTCCCCGAAGCGCTTGGCAAAGAGGATGAAATCCGCGAAATCCACGCTCTTGTTGCCGTCGAGGTCGAAATGGGATTGATTCGACCCGAACGCTTGTGCGAACAAAATGAAATCCCCGAAGTCCACGATTCCGTTGGCGTCGAAGTCAGCTTCGCGGGCGGACTGGGCGACCGGATACTGCCACATAATTGGCAGCGTGCCGACGGCAAACATTACAAAAAGGATATATCGTCGCATCGTGCTTCGTGCTCCTTTAGACCGATAAGACCGGATAGGCAAATGAACCGCGCAAGGGGACTCGAATCCAGGAGATCTACGGTTAATCGCAGACCGCTTGATCGCTCCTGTAGATTAAGAAGGGTTATTTTGAATATAAGTCAAATCCTGGAAAAGGTGATATCTACCGCCTTACTGATTCGAAAGGAGCTACACCCAATGTATTCCAACGATGTCCCCTTGATTTTTCAATTCTCGCTTCCCTTGATTCATCGATGTTCCATCAGCACCCGGAATCCGGTCCGAATGCTTGCTCCGCCGCGAAGACGTGCCGCCGACCGCAACCCCGGTGGCCTGTCGTTGTGGGAGCCGCCTCGTACGACGTGGTTGATTTCGGGTTGCCCTCCGTCGACGGGTGCTTCTGGCCCCGTGGGATCTGTCTGCGGCGTTTCCGGATACGGCCCGTAGAAATCCTGCACCAACTCCCGCACGTTCCCGTGTATATCGTATAGGCCCCATGGATTTGGGAACACGCCCCCTGCTTCCTGCGCCTCCGGATTTCCGTAGACAACGCGCCCGTCATCCTGTACTGTCGCAGTTCGTGAGTTTTCATAATAGCGTGCGTAATCACCGACGCGAATCAAGTCGTCGCCGAACGACCATGGAGTCGTTGTCCCGGCCCTGCACGCGTATTCCCACTCCGCCTCCGTGGGCAATCGGAAAATGTCCCTTCCTTCGGTTTCGTTCAATCTGCGAACAAACGTCTCAACTTTCTCCCAGCTGAGAAAAAAGGCAGGGAAGTCGGCTTTTTTCGGATCTCCAGATGCTCCCGACCTCGTCCATGGGCGCGTGTTCATCACGCTCTCCCATTGTGCCTGCGTGACTTCGTACTTCCCCAGGTAGAACCCCTTGGTGATCGTGACTTCATGTCGGGGACCCTCGTCGTCATCTCGTTCCGGTTCTGTAACAGGCGAACCCATCAGAAACCTTCCAGGTTCGATCCACACCATCTCCAGCTTTGCGCCTCCCGGAAGCGTCACTGTCTTCTCTGCCTCCGGCATTCCCTCGCCAAACCGCTTCGCAAAGAGGATAAAGTCCGCAAAATCCACGCTTTTGCTGCCGTCGAGGTCAAATTGGGATTGGTTCGACCCGAAGGCCTGCGCGAACAAAATGAAATCCCCGAAATCCACGATTCCGTTAGCGTCGAAATCAGCATCTCGAGACTGTGCTATCAGAAGCTGGTACACGCTCAGCATACCCACAACGGCGAATATCAGCGTGATCGACTTTTGTTTCATGGTTCCACGGCTCCGTTTAACTGCTTATCCCGAAACGGCCACCGAATCGCGGGCGGGACTTGAATCTCCGAGCGCCCCTGTACGTCGCAGACAACCCGGAAGAAACCTCGTATCCGCCATCGCTTGATTTAACTATGTTCCATCACCACACGAAAACCAGTTAGGATACTCTGCCCCAAGCCGCGATAACGGACAGCAGACCGTACCGATCCGGGGCGGTCGTTGTAGCCTCCCCCTCGTTCGACGTGGCTATCTTGCGGTGCGTTTCCTTCGGTTGGCCACTCTGGACCCGTGGGATCAGTTTGGGGCTGTGCCGAATACGGACCATAGAAATCCTGCACCCACTCACGTGCGTTCCCGTGCATATCGTATAGCCCCCAGGGGTTCGGAAAGACGCTACCCGTCTCCTGTGCCTCCGGGCTTCCATACGCTATGCTACCGTCATCTCTGACGATCACGGCCCGCGAGTTTTCGTTATAACGTGCGTAATCCGCGATACGGGTCGAATCCTCTCCGAACGACCAGCGGGTTGTCGTACCGGCCCTGCACGCGTATTCCCACTCCGCCTCCGTGGGCAATCGGAAAATTTCCTTTCCTTCCGATTCGTTTAATCTACGAATGAACGTCTCAACTGCTCGCCACGCCATGTTGACTGCTGGATACTTTGCTTTCTCGGGATCTTCGAAAGTGCCGGCCCAAGCCCACGGCCGTGTGTTCATGACACTCTCCCATTGCGCTCGTGTGACTTCGTACTTGCCCAGGTAGAATCCCTTTGTAATTGTGACTTGATGTTGGGGACCCTCGTCGTCATACCGACCCGACTCAGAATCGGGCGATCCCATGAGAAACCTGCCGGGTTGGATCCAGACCATCTCCAGCTTTGCGCCGTCAGGTAGGGTCACTGTAATATCCTCTTCCGGCGGACCCTCACCAAATTGCTTCGCAAAGAGGATAAAGTCCGCGAAATCCACGCTTTTGCTGCCGTCGAGGTCAAATTGGGATTGGTTCGACCCGAAGGCCTGCGCGAACAAAATGAAATCCCCGAAATCCACGATTCCGTTAGCGTCGAAATCAGCATCTCGAGACTGTGCTATCAGAAGCTGGTACACGCTCAGCATACCCACAACGGCGAATATCAGCGTGATCGACTTTTGTTTCATGGTTCCACGGCTCCGTTTAACTGCTTATCCCGAAACGGCCACCGAATCGCGGGAAGGGACTCAAATCTCGGAGCGCCCCTATACTTCGCAGACAACCCGGATGAAACCTTGTATCTTTCGTTGCTTGATTCATCGATGTTCCATCACCACACGAAACCCGGTGAAAGCGTTTGGCACCCACCCGACCGAACGGGAAGCCGACCTTATCCAAAAGGGCTGATCGAAACTCGATCCTCCTCGTTCGACGTGGCTGCCATCCGGAATGCGTCTTCCAGTGGGACCGTCGGGCCCTTTGGGATCGATCTGCGGCGCTTCCGAATACGGCCCAAAGTAATCCTGCACGAGTTCCCTTACATTCCCGTGCATATCGTACAGGCCCCACGGGTTCGGGAATCCGCCCCCGGTTTCCTGCGCTTCAGGACTTCCAAAGACTCTTCGCCCGTCGTCCAGAATTGTGGATCCGCGTGAGTTCCCGAAATATCGCGCGTAATCGGCGATACGGGTCGTGTCGGCACCGAACGCCCAGGGGGTCGTCGTCCCAGCCCGGCATGCATATTCCCACTCCGCCTCCGTGGGCAACCGGAAAATATCCGCTCCTTCGGTTTCATTCAATTTACGTATGAATGTCTGCACTTCGTGCCAGCGCATTCTATTGGCCGGAAAGTTTGCTCTCCCGGGAACCTGGGTTGTCGATCCCACAAGCCACGGGCTGGTGCTCATGACGCTTTCCCACTGGGCTTGCGTGAGTTCGTATTTTCCCAGGTAGAATCCCTTTGTTATGGTGACTTCATGTTGTGGACCTTCGTCATCCCGCCGCCCGGGCTCGGAATCCGGCGACCCCATCAGGTATCTTCCAGGTTGGATCCACACCATCTCCAGCTTTGCGCCGCCGGGCAGCGTCACCCTAATCTCCGTTTCCGGCGCACCCTCCCCGAAACGCTTCGCAAACAGGATGAAATCCGCGAAATCCACGCTTTTGCTGCCGTCGAGGTCGAAATGAGATTGATTCGATCCGAAGGCCTGCGCGAATAGGATGAAGTCCCCAAAATCCACGATTCCGTTTGCATCGAAGTCAGCATCGCGAGACTGCGCCATCAGAAGTTGGTTCAGACTCAACACACCCAGAACGGCGAATATCAATGTGACCGTATTCCGTCTCATGTCTCCACGGCTCCTTTAGACCGCTTAACGCGAAAAGGCATGGGATTCATGGGGCCGGTCCCGAATCTCGGAGTGCCCCCGGTACGCTGCAACAAGCGAAATCCTTCAATGCAATTAAGAAGAATAATTTTAAATATAAGTCAAGGCTTCGAATATGCGATGTCGAGCGTGGCTTCGCTGCACGTAGCCTCAACCAAATAGTCGGAACTGAACGCACGTCCGTTGTACGGTCGAACCACTCCCCCCTTGAGGGAGAGTCGCAGAACCCGATCCGATCCCTGAGCCGCTGTCCTAAGCATGCCTGCATTGAGCTTGTCGAAATGTCGAAGGATTGTAGAAGGGCCGGCGACGGCTGATGCGGAGGGGGGATTTCAAGGATGCCCCGATGACATTTCTCAGATGCTGTCGCTTGATCTATCGATGTTCCATCAGCATACGAAACCCAATTCGGTGACTCGCACCCGCACCGCGAACACGCATCGCCGACCGCATTCTGAGAGCGGTGTCGAAAAAATAGCCCCCTCTGGCAACATGGAATGACCCCTGCCATCCCGCATTGACATTGTCAATCTCGGCAGGCTCGTGAGGCCCTTTGGGATCGATCTGTGCCTCTCCTGAATACGGGGCCCAGTAATCCTGAACCCATTCCATAACATTTCCATACATATCGTATAGACCCCACGGATTCGGCAATACGCCTCCCGTCTCCTGAGGCTCCCGGCTTCCATAGACGGTGCGGCCGTCGGGCATCACCGTCGCCGTCCGAGAGTTCTCACGATAGCGGGCATAATCGCCGATACGGCTCGAGTCGGCTCCGAAAAACCATGGTGTCGTAGTGCCTGCCCTGCACGCGTATTCCCACTCCGCCTCCGTCGGCAAGCGGAAAATATCCCGTCCTTCCGACTCGTTTAATCTCTGAATGAATGACTGTTTCCACTCCCAACGTGCGCTGCGAGCCGGGTATTTTGCCTTCTCAAGTTCATCGGTTGCTCCCAACCGCTCCCACGGACGCGTATTCATCACGCTCTGCCACTGCGCCTGGGTGACTTCGTATTTTCCCAGGTAGAATCCCTGTGTGATCGTGACTTCATGCCGGGGACCTTCGTCATCCCGGCGCCCGGGTTCTGAAACGGGCGATCCCATCAGGAACCTGCCCGCTTGGATCCAGACCATCTCCAGCTTTGCGCCTCCCGGAAGCGTAACGGTAATCTTCTCTTCAGGCATACCCTCCCCAAACCGCCTCGCGAAGAGGATGAAATCCGGAAAGTCCACGCTTCCGTTGCCGTCGAGGTCAAATTGGGATTGACTGGAACCGAAGGCCTGCGCGAATAAAATGAAGTCCCCGAAATCCACAATACCGTTGGCGTCGAAGTCAGCATCGCGGGCGGACTGAGCGACCGGATATTGCCACATAATCGCCAGCGCGCCAAGTGCACACAATCCAAAAAGGGTATATCGTCGCATCGGTCCTCAGGCTCCTACAAAGGAATCGACAACTGTAAGTCCGGATATTTCAAGCCACAACCCGGAACACGACGTGCCGTTTCGCGATTTGTCCCGTGTAGAGATCCTTCACGGTAACGATCAGCTTGTGGAAACCGGCGGGAGTATCGTTCGATTCAATCTGCAGGAAGGTGAAGTCATCCGTCCGATCTCCCTCGTATCGCGCCGTGACAGTCGTCTCAGTGCCTTCCATTGAACGAGGCGTATTCCCGATCTCCTCGGAGATTTGGTTTCGTTCCGGGAGGATGTACTTCACACGATACCTAACGGATTCTTGAATCTCATCCCGCCAGAGGTCGTCTTCGCTGTCAATTACAGGTTCCTCGATGATGGTCTGAACCTCCACCCTGGCGGCGCCCGGTGCGTCCAATGCGGCGAACCGTTCGGGATGGATCTCTTCGCGGTTGGGCCGGGTCAGCCGATAGGAAATTCGGTATTTGGTTCGGCCGAATCTGTCTTTCTTGAGATTGTAGATCTCGAGATAGATGAAGACGGGCTCGGACCGGCCGAAGGTGTGAAGCGGGTTGGGTGTGACAAGCAGATCGTCGCGACCCTCGGGGAACGCGGTTCTCGGCCGGATCCGGGAGGCCAGCAGCAGGTCGCTCATCGCCAGCAACGAATCGTGCGAACCGAACATCCGTAACTCGCGGAAGGTCCCTATGGATCCCGTACCGCGATCCCGGACCTCCACAACAATGCGGTGCTTCCGCGTGGCGACCCGCAGCGTCCGGTACGACACCATGTGGTTGCGCCGCAGACTGTCGCTCTTTGTTTCAGCCGCGTTGTCGAATTCAGGCCACTGCATGGTGACGTCCATCTTCTTGCGGTAGACCTCGTCCCACCGCTCGTCGAACAGAAACACCCCGTCCTCCAGGTCCAGAAGGCTCTCAGGCTCGTTGAACTGCACCCGCGACTTCGGAATCGCGTAGGCAAACTCTACGCGAATACTGTCATCCTCCTGAAAAGCCGCGACTTGCCGCGGCATATGGTATTTCAGTTCGCGATACGGGTCGAGATATCGCTGGGGTGTATCTTGAAACACCTGTCGCGCGTGTGGCCGCGTTCCCCTCAGACGTTCCCGTCGACTCTTTCCAGAATAAAAGTCGCCCAGATCATCTCGCATCCTTGTGATCTTTACTGCGCTCTTACCCACACACACCCAGTAGTCCTTTGTCGACTCTCTCGCACTCTTTCCCGTATTCGATCCTCGCGCAAAACGCCAGGCGTCCAGACCATCACCATTCTCGTACCATATACGAAACTTCCCATAATTCCAAACCATCCGGTTGATAAAGACATCTCGTCCCATATATCGTCCGAATTTGATGAACGCTTTCCCTCGATCAGTCTGCCACCCCCCGATGCTTTTGAAGGGGCGGGAAAACCTGAGATTAGCGTAAGCGACCCGCCCATAGTGTTCCATCTTGCGTTCATTGAATTCCGTCAGAAACAGGGGATCCTGCTTGCGCCAGAAGTCTTCTACACTGTCATTTGTCCAAACCGCACCGCCATTGTGACCGCTATTAACGTCCAGCGCGATCCGTCTAGTTTCTTCTTTCGACGCAATAATGTCCACCGACTCCATCAAGGATCGCTCCTCGACGGTCATTTGTTCAATGGCTCTCCGATAATAGGTATACCCTACGTCCATTTCACCGAGCAGCTGATAACCCAGACCACAGAACATAAATGCATCCTTGTCATCCGGAAAATGTCTCAGAAAACGCTTGAACAGCAATACCAACGCTTCCGGTTTTCCAGTCTCGACATGCAGGAGTCCCAGCATGTTGTAGGCGCCGCGGAATTCCGGATCCGCTTCAATGCTCTGTTTCAGGAATTTCCTCGCGCGTTCCAAGGCTTTTGTCGCGAAAGCCTTCCAGTAGAAAACGTGAACATGGCCATATTTGTCGAAAGTAGCGAATTCTTTCTTATCGATCAACGCGAGATACTCCTGTACCGCGAAGAATCCCGCCCAGTATGCACCTTCTGCATTACCCGTGTAAACCTTCGCCACGTTTTGAAATCGTCGTTCCGCATTGTACGTGAATCCCTGCTTGCTGAGTAACTCACCCATTGTCAGCTGGTATTCGTTGTTCGCCGGATCAATCCGTATGGCCTCGTTCAGCGCGTTGCGAGCGCTCTGTCGCGCGACCGGCGTGTTCATTTCCATGTGCTGTTTTGCGATCTGATAGTGCGCGGGTGCAAATTCCCAGTCCAGCTTCAGGACCTGCTCAAATTCGTTGATGCTTACCTTCGGTGGTACACGGCCGATCTGAGTCATTGCCTTGCGATAGAGCGAATCTATTCGGGCCTGCTTCGTCAAGGCGAGTGCTTGGCTTGTCGCCAGTACTACCAACACGAAAGCCACTACATGTCTCATAACCCTGCCCCTCCGAAGATGTATCGAGGTGCCATAGCGCCGGGTTTCGTCAAACCATTGCGGTATCAGGCGCTCAATCTTTTCCGAATCGTCTATCCGAGGAATGGCCATTTGTCATACGACTGCTTTGTCGAGTACCTCAGCGATCCAACCGCGTGTCGAAGGATCTTGAGCGCTTGCAGCTAAATTCGCCTATCTTCGCCTAGTATTTAATTGGTTAAATTAGCGAATTTATCTTCAAGGGCTTTGGGTCGGACTTTTGTGGCCTTCCACTCGAAGGGATGTGCGTTCTCGTTGTAGGCGTCAATGAAGTGATTGATGGCGGTCCGCAAGTCTCGAATCGAGGTGAAGGAGCCGCCTTTGAGCGCGCTTTTCCACAGGATGCTGAACCAGATTTCGATCTGGTTGAGCCAGGATGCGTGGGTAGGGGTGTAGTAGAAGTGGACATTGGGATGGCGTGGCAGCCAGCGGTCGTTCTTGGGCCTGTGGGTGTTCAGGTTGTCGAGGATGATGTGGAGTTCCTGATCGGGGTATTCGGCGACAAGTTCGTTCATAAAGCTCAGAAACTGGCGTCGTTTGCGCCTTTTGTAACGCCCGGCCTTGACGAGGCCGGTGGCGACGTTCAATGCAGCGAATAACGTGGTGGTGCCGTTTCTCTTGTATTCGTGGTTAAAGCCGGTCACGGCCTTGCCGTTGGGCAGCTTGAGCCATCCCTGTACCCTTTCCAACGCCTGGATCGCGGGCTTTTCGTCGACGCACAAGACAATCGCATTTTTGGGAGGTTCCAGATACAACCCCACGATGGCTGCGGCCTTGGTGGCAAATTCGGGATCGGTGCTGATACACCAGCTGCGCCTTCTGGCCAGTGAGATGCCGTGGTTGCGCAAGACCTGCCAGACATAGTGGACAGAAATCCCCAGCTTGTCGGCCAACAACGGACCGGTCCAGTTTCCATAGCCCTTGGGCGGGGCGTCGTCCAAGGCCTCCAAAATGCGCCTTTCGCTTGACTGGTCGTACTTGGCAGGCTTACCCGACCTCGCCTTGTCCTGCAACCCGGAAAGACCCGACTCGTGAAAGCGCCGGCGCCACTTGCACACGGTGGCCTCGCGCGTTCCCAGGTCCCTGGCGATGTCCCGGTTCGCAACGCCCTGAGATGCTGACAGAACAACCCGGGCGCGCAGCACATAACGATGTTGTGTCTTGCCTGAACGTGTCCAACTCAACAGCGTCTCTTTTTCCTCGTCGCTCAACGTGATCAACACGGCGGGGCGGCTCATAGGCGGTCTCCTCTCCACAGTTGAACTGAGATCGATTCCCTATGAGCACAAGATATATTAATTCGCTTTCTTTGTCAAGTAAGTACTAGTGTGTATTTCGTGGTGTCACATAAGGCGCATCCTCGAACGACTTGATGGGAGGTCGAGTATATCGGTCCGTACGGGTAGGGTCACTTTACGCTACATTTCGAACGTGTCCTGCCAATCCGAAAGACACTGACCCTGCAATTCAGGTTCGGGAAATCCGGAATTCGGCAGAGCATGCACTCAAGGGTGCGTGTGCGGGTCGGGCGCTTTGCGGTTCTCGGTTGAACGATTGAACCGTTGGATTGGACAGGCTCCATCTGGATTTGCGAATTGCTGTAGGGGCAAGAAAGATGTGGGCACCAGTTCTCTCGTCGGGAAACTGACCGCATTGCCAGAGCGATCAGTCGCTTCATTCATCTCATGCATAGCAGCAAGAGTTGCATGTCCTCACAGTGCAATTATTGTACCGAATAAAAAGAAACGACGCTCGTGCGAATGCACAAGCGTCTTAAAAACAACAGATTAAGGATAAGTATTCGCCCGCGGAAAAACAGCGTTCAGACGTCAGATGTATACAATGTATACAGTATTGTGGCTGAAGTTGAAGGATTTCGCCTCATAAATCAATCAATAACAAACTTTTATATGAATTTACAACATTGTCTACATTATTATTACGACTTTGTGGCCAAGTGCAGATAACGTCTGCACTTTTCGTTACTCAGGCCTGATTTTTCACCGCAGACCGTATCGCGTCATCATCTTCTGAAGGCCATTTCGGCTGAGCCCCAGTCGATCGGCGGCCCGGCTGATATTACCATCGCATTGATCGAGCGCGTCAATGATCATCCGTCTCTTCACAGCGTCCAAACGGGCCTTGAAATAACCGCGTTCCCGGGCTCTCAGTTCCTCGGGAAGGCCGATCTTCTCGGAAAACAGATCCGCAGAGATCTCTTTTTCTTCTTCGACCAGGGCAACGGCCCGTCCAATCTCGTTTTCCAACTCTCGCACGTTTCCGGGCCAGCCATGGTCCATCAGCACCCGAATGGCCCCCACGGTAAACCCCGGCACGGACTTGCCCTGGTCCGCGCACACACGTTCAAGAATATGCTCCGACAGCAATGGAACATCTTCAATGTGATCACGAAGGGGCGGCATGTCAATCTGCAAGACTCGCAGACGATAATATAGATCCTCTCGAAACCGACCCTCACGTACGTCGGCTTCCAGGTCGCGATTCGTAGCTGCAATCACCCGAACGTCCACGTTCCGAACCTCGGTTTCGCCCACCCGCTGTATCTCGCCGTTCTGGAGCACCCGCAACAGGCTCGATTGCAACTGAGGCGAGGCATTCCCGATTTCGTCCAGGAATACCGTGCCGCCGTTCGCGGAGAGGAACAGGCCTCTTCGGTCCGAAACGGCTCCGGTAAATGCGCCCCTCTTGTGACCGAACAGTTCGCTCTGGAGCAGTTCGTGGGTTAGCGCGGCGCAATTCGCCGACAGAAAGGGCTGTTCCTTTCGCTTGCTGCGGGCATGAATAGCCCGGGCGGCCAGTTCCTTGCCCGTTCCGGTCTCACCCTGAATCAGCACCGTCATGTCGCTTTCCGCCGCGACGTCGACCAGTTTGAACACGTCCTGCATTGCCCGGCTCTGCCCCACCAGTTCTTCCAATCGGTGGCGACCCTCGATTTGCTTCTGGAAGAAGAGCGCCCGGTCTCCGATCTGTGAGTACATTCGGGCGTTGACAACGGCTATGGATACCAGATTTCCGAATGCCGACAAGAGCGCCCTGTCTTTTTCGGTGAACATGTCCTCCAGCTTTCGGTGGTCCATATAAATCGCGCCGATCACACCAGACTCCGCGTGTCGCAGGGGAACGCAAAGCACCGATCGGATGCCGTACGCCGTTACACTTGCTCGTTGTCTGAATCGTTCATCGACGCGGGCGTCAAGACTCAATATCGGCTCGTTTCGCTCCATTGCCCACTTGATGATCCCGCGGCTGATCTCCCGCGTCGCTGCATCGTGCAGATTGTGCTTGCGCGCCACCTCGACGTGAGCGGCAGCTTCATCCTTGAGGACGATCAACACGCGTTCGGCACGGCTCACCTTCCTCAGGCGGTCCAGAATCCGATCCAGAAGCACGTTCAGTTCCAGGACCGACGTCAACTCTTCGGAAGCCTGATAGAGCGTCAGGAGGTGTTCTTCCGAAAGCGCGGAAGCCATCTCCTTTGCGGGCAACGTCATTTCAACTTCCTCAGCAACACGATCCAGAAGATCCGCTGCCTTCCCGGCATAATAACGCAAATTCAGCCGTTTGGCAGCCTCGCGGGCGGTTTCAAGGAACCGCCGTGCATCGGCAAGACGCCCCCGCTCCAGATAGTACGCGCCCGCCACAACGAACAGGTTTATTTCTTCCAAACCGTCCGGCGAGCCCTGGGCTTCCGATACATGATCGAACAGGGAATCGACTTCGTCATGGCGGCCGGCCGCGGCAAGCGATTTTGCCTTCGCAGTCCATGCAATGGCGCGAATATTTCCGCCGTACTCCACGCCCGGCCCGGCCCGTTCGGCCCAGGAAAGCGCCTCTTCAACGCGGCCGGTCTCCGCCAGCGTCTCGGCCAGCAATCCATACGTCCGGTACATCTGATCCATGCGCCCGCCATCCGACAATAGGCGTTCCGCAGATCGGGCATGCGTTTCCGCACTGGCGGTGTCTCCCTGTTCCAGGGCGATCCAGCCCAATCGATTATGTGCCAGGGCCTCCGTAGACTTCGAACCTCGCCTGGCCCAGAAGTCTCGATGTTCCTGGAATACCTCCTTCGCACGATCGAAATTTCCCAGTCGGATCTCTATACGTCCCAGCAGGAAAAGACTGCCATGGCGATATGTCCGATCCCCTGCCCTGTCCATCAGATCCAGTGAAGACTCAAGGAGCGTCCTGGCTCTTTCATTCCGATAGGTAAATTGTGCCGCAAACGCGAGATAATTCAAGGCACGCGCCTCATTAACGTCCCCTCCCAATTCCCGGCATCTTTCAGCAGCTGACTCACAAAATCTCTCGGCCGTTTCCAAATCCTTCAGCCTAAAGTAGATATTGGACAATAACCCCACAACACTCATTTCAGACTCTTCGTCGCCCAATTCTCGGAAGAGACCCAAGGCCTCCGAAAACACGGATTCGGCCTTTACATAATCCTCGAAATGGATGTGGTTTATTCCCATCATCCTCAACGCGTATGCTCTCTGCCTCGGCGTATCGGCGGACACCCACCGCAGGGCGTGATCCAATTCGCGCCGAGCGTCCTTATACCTGTCACAACCGGAGAGCGCCTCGGCGTAGACGCAGAGGAAATCCAGGTGCGCCAGGGATCCTTGAGAAACGCCGGCCGGCGCGTCGGGTGAGAACGCGCCTTTCTCGAGAATCGCTTCAAACAGCTCCAGAGCGTGCGAGAAATCACACATCCGCAACGCTAACCTGCCGGATGCCGTCACGTACTGCGCCATTTTTTCCAGGTCGTTCGATCTCGAGAAGTGGTAGGCCAGTTCGTCCAGCGTCTCCGAGCCGCCGGACCCGGACCGCGTTTCAAGGGCCCTGCCTGCCTCCCGGTGAAGCAGCGTACGTCTGTTTGCTGATATACCGTCGTAGACAGCCCGTTGGATCAGTCCATGCGAAAACCGGTACCGTCCGTCCCGGTCTTGCATATCTTTTAATAGGCCCAGGCGGACAAGCCCCTCCAGGGCCTCAAGCAGCCGCAAGTCATCGCCGCGCCATATTTCCGAAATCAGGTCGAACGAAAACGCCCCTCGAAAAATCGAAGCGTACTCCAGCACCCGGCGGTCATCAGATTGTAACCGTCGGAGACGCGAATCTATCGCCTGTGTGATGCCCGCGGGCATGGGCCAGTCCGAGGACCGCGGCCACGTCCACCCGCCCGCAGGGTCCCGGCGAATCGAACCGTTTTCGATGGCCCCGCGGACCAGTTCCACGGCAAATAGAGGGTTTCCGCCGGTCTCCTCGCGAATCCTGCGGGCTTCGTCATCCGGCACACTCTGTTCGCCGAGTACGGAGGCAGCCAGATTCGTGGTTTCTTCAAGACTGAGCGGTTCAAGCGGCAAATGGACCAACCCGGGCGCGTCTCCGTGGGGAAACACGGCCTCGATACGTTCGGGCAACAGGTCTTCACCTTCTTTCCGGCAGGTCAGGCCGAAAACAAGGGTCGACGGATCCGTATCCCGCCGCATAAAATCCAGGAACCGCAAGCTCAGGTCGTCCGCCCATTGAATATCGTCGACGCAAACAAGGGTTGGGGTTTCCCGGCTCAGATCGCCGACAAATTCGGCAAGAATCTCAATGACCGGAAATGGATCTCTCTGATCGCCGGCCACCGCCCGATCAATTTGCGCCATTACACGTTTAACGGCTTCTTCAAGGTCCGAACCCTGAATGCCCGGCCTGTCTGCCAGGTCCGTCAACGCTTCCAGGAATGGTCCATAGGCCCGTCCGCCGCTCTCGTAGCAACGCCCCATCAATACGCGCATTCCGTAAACGCGGGCGTCGGCCTGAAACTCCTCCAGGACCTGGGTTTTCCCGATGCCGGCCTCGCCGCTTATCAGCACCATCCGCCCCATCCCCTCCACGGAATCCCCCAGGATTTCCCGGAGAGCCTTCATCTCGCGCTCCCGGCCCTGAAACTGGGGCCCCAGAAGGGGCACGGGCGATATGGAAACAGGCGCGGTCCCGGTCTCGTCTGGAACCGGCCGGTCGACTTCCGCCAACTCCTGCAGCAGGTTGCCCACCGAGCTATAGCGGTCAACCGGTTCCTTTTCCAGCAGTTTCATGACCACACCCTGGATCCGGTCCGGAATGCCCTGAACATCGGGCGGCCTGGGCAGGTCTCTCAGATGCCGAAGCATCACCGAAGCCGGATTCCCGCCTGTAAAGGGCGGTTCGCCCGTCAGGACCTCGTACAATATGATTCCCATCGAATACAGGTCGCACCTCGGGTCCACCGACCGGCCGCGGATCTGCTCGGGCGACATATATTCCATGGTTCCCGTGGCCGCCCCCGGCGGCGTCAGGCGACGCTCCCGCGAATCCTGAAATCGAGCCAGACCCAGATCCATGATTGTTACGTCGAGATTGCCATCCGCTTCGGCGATCATAATGTTGGACGGCTTCAGGTCCCGATGTATCAAGCCCTGTTCGTGGATGTGAGCCAGTCCGTCTCCAATTTGCCGCGCAAGTTGAAGAAACGACGTAGTTCTCAGCCTGTCGCGGTCTCCCGCGTCCGCAATCAGATCGGACAAGGGCCGACCGGAAATAAACGCCATGGAGAAATACGGCTTCCCTTCATACACGCCCCAACGGAGGGGACGCACGATTCTGGGATGGCGGATGCGGGACAGGATGTTGAACTCTCTCAGGAACCGCCGCTGTGCCTCGTCTCCCGAAATATCCAGCATCTTCAACGCCACGGTGGAACCATCCGCAACGTCCCGCGCGCGGTATACGGTACCCAAACCCCCGCTTCCAACGGGTGCCAGGATCTCATAATGTCCGTCTACAATCGTTCCCGCGTCAAGTTTGGACATAGCGAAACCAGAGTAATTGTACTCTCGAAGATGAAAACTGATTCGTTCACGTCTTTCGCAAAAGACGATCTGTGGATCGGTTTATTGGTAACCACGATGATGAAAACTGTGGCGTAAAGGGATTTGTGTGGTTCGACTTTCCATTCTATTGTGCGCGTTCAGACTTCAGCTATCAGCCCCCTAAACCCGACCATCGAACTGGTTGGCGATGGGTGGTCAGAAAATCAAATGACGACAGCTACCATCGCAGCAGGCTGCGTTGAAAGCCATCCAGTGCGAGACGCCCTCGCTCCCAGGATATCCAATCGCCAGTTTGCCAGAGTTTCTGTCTTACGGATACCGCCGGTCCGACGGTGGCACCCACCATTCCAGATAGTCCGTGCGGCCTGACGGATACCAGTTGACCCCTCGAAACCGCTTGCTGTAGGCCGTGACCGACCGCCCCACGAAGATAAACGTATAGGGCTGTTCATCGTACAGGATTTCCTGGAGCCTCCGGTAGAGTGAGATTCGTCGGTCCGCGTCAAACGTACGGCGATACCGTTCCAGGATGCGGTCCGCCTCTTCGTTCGCAAAACAGGAATAATTGGCGCCTTCCCTGACCTCGGCTGAATGCCAGCTTGAATACAGGTCCAGCGGCACCGCCGGATGGCTGCCCACGCCGGTGAACAACGCATCGTACTCCCGCTCTCGCAACCGCTCGCCAAAAATGGAACGATCGATTTCACGCACCCTGCAGCCGATTCCCACGTTGGCGAGTTCGTCCTGCATCACCAGGGCGATATCCTTGCTGAGCGGCGAACCGGCCGCTACCAGGAATTCAAACTCGAATGCTGTCTTGACACCGTCCACAACACGGTCCAGAACGCCGTCACGGTCCGTATCCGTCCACCCGGCCTCTTGCAGCAATTCGACCGCCCGATCGCGGTTATACTCAAGGGGTTCCAGTCCCGCGTGAAATTCCGGACGAGACATGTGCACTGGTCCGTCGATCGTAACGCCGAGTCCGTAGATCAGATTTCGGATGATGCTCTTACGCGGTGTCAGATGACTCATCGCCCGGCGAACCCGCTTATCGCGGAAAATCGGATGCGTGTTGTTCCACGCGATAAAATTGACACCGCTTGCGTAACGGATCACCTTGAGATAGCGCGACGTAAATGCGGCAGACCAGCTTTTCTCCTTGAACGGCAGGGGGTACATGTTCAAAACGTCCAGGTTGCCGTTGACCAGTTCGATAAACGCGGCGTCCGGATTGACGACGACATTGAACACCAGTTTGTCGACGTAACCGGAGGGAGGGAGGTCCTTCCTGCCTCGTCCCCAATAGTCCGCATCACGTTCCAGAACGGTCTTTCCCGGCGACGCCGCGTCGTCGGAATTGGGAAACAAATACGGACCCGAGCCCAGCGCGTGCCGGCTGAAATCCCGGTTAAACTGCTCCGCGAACCGGCGCACCAGGTCGGCCTGGGGCCCCGCCTCCCACGTCCCGTCGATCAGATCCTCGATACGCACACGGTCCATCAGCCCGTCGGGGTCGTAATGGTGTTTCGGCAGGATCCAACGCCGTCCAATGTTTATCGCATGATAGAAATAGGGTTCCCGGTAGACAAACGTGATTCGATACAGTCCATCCGGTCGGACCGCTTTCAGGTCTTTGAATCCGCTTCGCACGAATCCCGTTAACTGTACTTCCGGATTCTTGATCACCTTGAAGGTGAACAGTACATCTTCTGTGGTCAAGGGCTTGCCATCCGAAAAACGGATCTCTTCCCGTAGATCGAAGGTATAGGAGAGCCTGTCGGCAGACACCGCCGGATACCCCTTCGCCAATTTACCCTTGAACTCGTACGGCGGCGGCGCCTCCATATACAACATCGACTCGAACACATTCTCCAGGATCCTGTAAGAACCATAGTCCATCCCGGCATACGGATTGAACGATCCCGGCTCGGAAAACGCGTGGAGGACCAGCCAGTCTCCGGACACAGGGCGGTCCGTGCCTGCATACCGCACCGAAATCTTCTCGGTCCCGTCCAGCACCATCAATCCCTGATCTTCCGCGAGGATCTTCTCCACCTTTTCCCAGTCCTCGTCGGCACGCGCTGGTGCAACGGTCAAGATCAGACTGGAAACCAGAACGACTAGAAACACGTGTGCAAGTCCCGACACGCTGACATTCATGGCTGACTTCCAATTCTCACCAAATAAGATTGCCTGCACGCTTCGGATGGAAAGTGGGCGGCGCCCTGAACGCCGTCAATCACTAGCGCCCGTCCTGACCCAGGTTTCCGGAACCCTGAGTTTCTACCCGGTGATCAGGCGCCGACAATTGAGCGAGGGAGTGACTTGTGCGTGAACTGTGGTGAGAAGGTATACTATATGAAGAGCCGGGTGAAGTCAATCGCGAATGGACGCAACGGACTTCACCCGGCCCTGAGTTCGTTCAATCAAGTAAGTCCGCTCAGGTCCACGGACCAGGCGCGTTCCAGCGGATCGGTGAGGGATGTCCAGTGGAAACGGCCGCGGTGATAGGCGAAAGGAATTCAGCGATTGAGGCCGCGACCTGGGCGAAAGACGCTGGGACATGATCCGGCTGTAGACGGTTCCGGAACGCGGTCCACTGGATCTGCTTCGAATCGATGAAGTGCTGGGTGAACACCTCGATTTCCGGGGGCAGCACCGTGCCCCGGCGTACGAAGGTCAACCGAATGGCCTCGGCAAGATCGGGCCCATTGAAATCAAATTGACGGGACAGCAACCAGATGTCGTAAAAGTCCTTCATCCGGCTGTTTAAAACGCCGAACTTGATCGCCGTTTCGAGCTTTTCCGCGATGGTGGCTTCGCGGCTATAGCAGAGAAGCCGCGGCGCAGGGAAATCCAGAAGGGTCGGCAGATCCGACGTCTCAGGTTCGGGATAAACGACGTCGCCGAACCCGACATCAACCCGCATGTGGACTTGCGCGGTGACCAGCATGCACGAAAACCGAATCCTGATCCCCTCGTAGTCCGCGCCTTCAGCTATGCGTTCGGCCCGAATAGATTCAGCGTCGAACGTGAGACCGTCCGGCTCCACATCGACCGCCAAAATGTCCCGAAGCTGCGCCACGAGGTCGGCTTCGACGTCGTGTGTCCTTCCCAGGAGGTCGATGTCCATGGTCGGACGTATCGTCGTCGGTTGCCACACATACAGCATTAAGGCGCCTTTAAGAATGAATTGTTCGACATGGTCGGATCGGGAAAGCCGATAGAGAAACCGCTCCATGGCGAAGTATTGCAAAAGCTCATTGAACGGACGCCGGTCGCTCCTGGCCCGATTGAGAAGCCGTTGTCGAACCGAGGCGGGCAAATTTCGCGGCGGCGTCACAGCATAGCCTCAAGATAGGGCCGCATCACTTTTTGCACCCGACAGATCCTGGCGCAGGCGAGCACGGCGCCGAGATCGAATCCGTTTCGTTCCCTGTAAAATCTCATCGCCTCAAGCACCACGTCCATCCCAATTCGGTTGCGGAACTTGAAACAGTCGGCCAGGGTCTTTTCGCGGCTGTAGATTTTGACAGGCACGCCATCGATCCGATGTGTTTGGATGCCGTTCTCATAGGCTTCGGTGGAGATCCTGTGCGCGCGAACAGGCGGGTAGTCCAGCGACGGCGCACGCGACCCCCGCGGCACCGCTACGGAAACCGCACGGGGGATCTGGGTCGTCATGTCATGAAAGGTCAGCGCGGAGACAAGACAGATTACGGCGTTTGGATAGCGCAGGCTAACGGTCACAAAGTCCGGGTTGCCGAAGGGAGGCAATTCCGCCAGCCGGTAAATGCCCCTGCTCACCGGCTCCACGACGCCCCGGTCCCGCAGCGTGTAAAGCGTGTAGCGCGTGATCCCTTGCGCCAGTGCTTCGCTCATGCGAAGCTGGCCGCCGTGCCGGCGGAATATCTCTTCGGCTCGCCTTTGCATGGTTCGGGCTCGGACAAATCGTCAATATTTAATAATAAGTAATAATATTATGTCTGATTTTGGCCGAAAAGGCAAGAAAAATCGGAATCACGCTGACACAATATGGAAAATACCCGCGTTCCGGTACCTTTTTGACCCTTCGACCCTTCGGCAAGCTCAGGGACCGGCTTGGCTTCTGCGAGTCCCCCTCAAGGGGGGAGTGATACGGACGTGCTGCATGACCAGAGAAGACGTCCTTTTCAGGTTTCCTCGACGGCATCGTGTACTATAACTCGGGCCGGGTGATGTCAATCGCGAATGGACGCAACGGACTTCACCCGGCCCTGAGTTCGTTTATACTGATGTAATACAAGCCGTGGAATAATTGGTGGAGGCGGCGGGAATCGAACCCGCGTCCGAAAGCAGATCAACGACAGCGTCTACGTGTGTAGTTTACCTTTTGAATCTCACGCAACGGCGCCCCGGTAAACGGGGTTGCCGGCACGCCAGTTCGAACAGCTCTCGCTCTCGCACCCTCGAACGGAGGTCCGCGAGCCAGCCCGCACAAGTCGGCGCTCCGGTCGGGCCCTGCAGGCGAGGCCCGTCGAAACGGGCTGCGTCTTAGTTACGCAGCCATTGCGTACGTATCGTCCGCAATTATAGAGTGTTCCCACGGTTTAACGAGGACATGGGACCTCGACACGCAGCCATCGCCTCTCCACCCCCGTCGAATCCAGGTCGCCCCCACACAGATGTACACGGTACCGGAAACAGATCGCCGCGGTTCGGCCGCCTGGTCGCCCGAACTGCGGAAAATATAGCCCGGTCGCCTCGCCCTGTCAAGCCGGGCGAAGTTTCCGGGCTGCGTGGAGGCGTCGACGCGCCTTGTCCTGCAGGAGATGCCTCATCCGGCATCGCCGGATCATTCCACCCGAAAAAGGACGGAATCCGCGGCCATGGAGGCGAACAGCCCGATACCGCCCTCCACGTGAAAGCGGGGCTCGTCCAGGGCGGCCTCGTCCTGCTGGCTCGAGATCAGGAAATCCCCGTAGTTCTCGTCGAGGGCATGCACGAGTAACGCGTAGGTGCCATAGTACGAAAACTGAATGGGATTCAAAGTCTGAGACTGCCCCTGCAGGAACCGCCACTGGTCGGCGCGCGCGATACTGTCCCGCAGCGCCCCGAATCCGGTCGTGTCGATCGCCCCCCCGAAACCGCCGCCAAACCTTCCCCCGCCGAACTGGCTCTCCGGCGGAATTCGCTCCAGCAGCTCCACGACCTGCCTGGAAGTGACGTAGCCTCCGTTTGTCTCGCCTTCCCACGTCACACGATACGGATCACCGCCGGCATACAACACGGGCGCCCCTGACGCCTGAGGCGGGAACGGAACGGTCGTCCGCGCGGTCGCCGTCCCCAATCCCGTTGTGACCGACAAATGGTATGTCTTTCCCGGCTGGACCACCAGATCGGGTTGGTGGTATGCGCCGGGCTCATCAGGCACGGCAGCCAGTGAATGCGTTACGCCGTCTACCGTAATCGCTACGTCCGCATCGGAAAGCGCGCTGGCGTCTCGATCGTACTCGCTCGAGAGCGGCATCGTCGTCCCCACGAACAGACCCGACACGTTCGTACCCGCTCGAAGAAAACCTTCGATGAGAACGGTCTCATTGAATTCACCGAGCGACTCTGTCGGCGCCGTACTGCACGCGCCGGATCCAGAGCCGAAAATCAGACACAGAATCAATCGCGAAATTGTCATTCATTGTTCCTCCGCCGGCCGTCTCACATGTTGAATCGTAGACCGAGACTCGGCAATATAGGCTGCAATAGTACATCCTGGACCAATACTTCCGGCTCGGTCGCATCGAACGAGCGATACCATACGTTGCGCCGGTTGTAGACGTTGAATACACTGAATACCAGCTGGCCTTCCACACCTCCCAGGTTCAAATCTCGCGTAACACCCAGGTCCATCCGGTGATAGGCCGGCAGGCGGTATGCGTTCTTCTCCGAAACATGGACGTAAGCAAAGGTCTGACCCGTGGGCTGCCGCACCTCATAGCGCGCCTCGGGAATCGTATATGCCTGTCCTGTTCCATAGACCCAGTTCAGATTGACGCTCCAGCCTTTGCCCACGTAATAGTCGGTCACCACGGACACGTCGTGACGCCGGTCGTATTTTGGCGGAAACGGTTCGCCCCGGTTCAGATCGGCAAATGTGTGTTCCGTCTTGCTCAGCGTATAGCCGATCCAACCCTTCAGCCGACCCTCCGTCTTGCGAAGCAGGACCTCTCCGCCGAATGACGTGCCCGTTCCGGTCGCGAACAGGTCGGATAGCGGGGTTGAATCGTCGAGGCGGACCTGCGACTGGAATTCCACGAGATCCTCCAGACCCTTGTGATAGAACTCCAGATCGACCTGCCACGCGTCGCCGGGCGTCAACATCAGACCGAACGCGCTGTGGACCGCCTTGCCGGGCGTCAGGGTCTCGTCCACCGGCAGCCACATGTCCGTCGCATACGTATTGGCCTCGATCGAAATCAGGTTGACGAACTGGTGGTAGATGCCCCAACCGCCTTTGAACGCAACTTTGTCGTCCATCTGGAACAGGCCGGCAACGCGCGGCGACCACCGGGTGTAGCCTCCGCTATTGAAGTGGCTCGCGCGAATCCCCGGGGTCAATTCCAGGCGGCCCAGGCGCATCACGTGCTCCAGGAAACCCGTCTGATAGAGCGAGGATGTGTTAATTCCAGTCCGTACCGAATCGCCCACCCCCTGCCTGTAGAAGGCATCGTAGGACGTCAACTGGCCGCCAAAACGCGTGGTGTGAAACGGGCCCGAATAAAGATCGAACGAGGCCTTGATCGTCAGATCGTTCAGCTTGTTGTTGCGATTCAGGCCGATTCCGCGCCCCGGGCGGCCCTCGCCGGCCTGCCCGGTCGCATCGGCATTCCGGTTGGTCGCGACGTCGAAGTTCGACACGTATCGACTTGCCGAAACCTGCACGTTGCCGATCAGGTTGTGGGTGAAGATCCGCTGCCAATTGAGCCTGGCAATCTGATTGCCCCAATCCATGAGTTGATCACGGGTCTGCTGCCGGAACGAAGGCAGGGTGAGATCGAGGGCATCACGGCCCATGTATCCGCTGATCGATATGCGGTCGTTTTCGGACACGTCCAGGTTCAGCTTGAAGTTCGAGTCGTAAAACCCGTAGTCCTGTTCAAAGTTGCCGGTCTGCTGCTGGAAGTTGAATCGCGTACCGCCAAACCGGCCTGCGCCTTGCCCGCCGCCGAATCCGAACGGTCCGCCGGCGGCGCTCGGGCTTGCGGAAATCGTCCCGATTCGGGTACTGAACATCTCGTCCACCAGGTGACCGAACAACGGCGACTCCAGGACCTCGTCATAGGTCCGCCGCCCTGAAAGCATCCACGATCCGCGATCGCCTACGGGTCCGCCGATCGTCAATCCCGCGCTGATCAGGTCCAGGGATGCGCGGGCATCGAGCTGTTTCCTGTTGCCGTCCAGGTTGGTTATATCCAGCACGCTGGACAGGCGGTCGCCATACCGCGCGGGAAACGTCCCCTTGATCAGTGTCACGTTCTTCAACGCATCGGGATTGAACGTGCTGAAGAACCCGAAGAGGTGATTCGGGTTGTAAACAACCACGTCGTCCAGCAGAATCAGATTCTGACCGGGTGTGCCCCCGCGGACGTACAGTCCTGCGGAATTCTCGCTCCCCGCCTGAACCCCCGGGAGCAATTGAATGCCGCGCATCAGATCGGGCTGTCCCACGGTTGGGATACGCGCCAGTTCGGTTACGCGCGTGCCGAACGCGCTCACCGGCGTCACCTCCGTTGGCGCCACGCGCTCTCCGACGACTTCTATTTCGTCAAACGTCAGTTCCACCGGTTGGAGCTCAATCACAAGCTTCTCGGTCTCGGCCGACTCGATTGCAATCTCGACGGACCTGCTTGTGTATCCTATAAAGCTCGCCCGTATCACGTGTCTGCCGGGCGGCAGATTTCCGATGACAAAATAGCCGGACTTGTCCGCCGATACCCCGATTCCCAGACTGTCGATCAGGACATTGGCATTCGGCAAGGTTTCACCGTCTGTGGCGTCGCGCACCGTGCCCCTCACGGTACCCTTGCCGTAAATCTGCGTACTGGCGCCCAATGCCAACACGCACGAAATCAATAACACAATTCGCCTCACGTGCGCCTCCGTTTTCTCCCGGCGTCCGATGAATTTACATCATGGCGGCCGTTCTGTTAGACTGAGACGCAGGGTCTACCGTTCCCTTCCCGGTCCATGAAAAGGGTTGGAATGAAGCGAGCACGACGCGGGAAGCGCGGTTCAAAAAAAAACGCCTTGCCGGATCAATGGTCCGGAAAGGCGAAATGTCGTGGGTGTTGACGGCGGCGCGGACCGACGGCGCCGGCCTCACCGCGTTTCCTCATTTGGTTCATCGATCGGTGGAAAAGGCGACTTTATCGGCCACCAGTCTACGGGAAGCGGCCAACCCAGCGACCGGTACACGGTCTATTGATTCGGGGAGACGTTAGACGGGAGACGGGAGAAGACATGATTGCCTGTTCGGTATCATCTCTTGCCGCAGGCATAGTGGAAGAACCAATCGGGCAAAGACGTCATCTACCGTCTACCCTCTTACGTCTAACCGAATTTACGCAGACCTCTCCCCCCGGCCCCCTCTTTCGGGACCTACCCCGCACCGCAGGGCACCGTTTTGCGATTTGCTGTTTGGTCTTTGCCTTTTGCTTCAGGCTGACCGCTGATGGCTGACAGCTGACAGCTTTCTTGTGACAGTTGACGGGTCAGATGCATTCGATTAAATTAAATCGCGACCGGGCGTATAAAAAACGGAAACGACCCTGACCCGAGGCCAATGGGGCTTTGGGGAGACATTATGGAAAGGAACACCATGGCGCTGAACAAGTACAGTTCCCGGATTACCCAGGTGAAGTCCCAGGGCGCGTCACAGGCGATGTTGTACGGGACTGGAATGACCGAAGCGGATATGGACAAGGCGCAGGTTGGCATCGCCAGCATGTGGTACGAGGGCAATACCTGCAATATGCATCTCCTGGACCTCGCGGCGAAGGTGAAGCAGGGCGTGGATGCGGCGGGTCTGCTGGGCATGCGCTTCAACACCATCGGCGTCAGCGACGGGATTTCGATGGGAACCGAGGGCATGAGCTTTTCGCTGCAGTCGCGGGACCTGATCGCGGATTCCATTGAAACGGTAATGGGCGCGCAGTGGTACGACGCCAACATATCGCTCCCGGGCTGCGACAAGAACATGCCGGGCTGCGTGATGGCGATGGGGCGGTTGAACCGGCCGTCATTGATGATCTACGGAGGGACCATCAAACCGGGCTTCAGTAACCACAAGAAGCTCGACATCGTGTCCGCGTTTCAGAGCTACGGCGAGTATCTGGCCGGCGAACTGGACGAGGAGGAGCGGAAGGGCGTAGTGCAGCATGCCTGCCCGGGCGCCGGCGCGTGCGGGGGAATGTACACCGCGAATACGATGGCGTCCGCTATCGAAGCGATGGGGATGTCGCTGCCCTACAGTTCCTCGACGCCGGCCGTGGACAAGGGAAAGCTGGAGGAGTGCTTCCAGTCCGGCGCGGCCATCCGGAACCTGCTGGAGAAAGACATCAGGCCTCGGGACATCATGACCCGCGAGGCGTTCGAAAACGCGATGGTCGTGATCATGGCCCTCGGCGGATCGACCAACGCGGTGCTGCACATGATCGCAATCGCGAAATCCGTCGGCGTCCAGTTGACAATCGACGATTTTCAGGCGGTGAGCGACCGGGTGCCTTTGTTGTCGGACTTCAAGCCCAGCGGACAGTTCGTCATGGAGGATCTGCACAACGTGGGCGGAACGCCCGGCGCGATGAAATACCTGCTGGAGAACGGCCTGCTGAACGGCGACTGCCTGACGGTTACGGGCAGGACGATTGCGGAAAACCTGGCAGAGTTGCCCGGGCTCGACGACGGGCAGCAGGTGGTACGGTCCACCGACAGGCCGATCAAAACCACCGGACATCTGCGGATCCTGCGCGGAAATCTGGCCTCAGAGGGCGCGGTGGCCAAGATCACAGGCAAGGAGGGCGTGCGGTTCACAGGGCCCGCGATGGTGTTCGACCGCGAGGAGGACCTCCTCGGAGCGGTCGAGCGAAACGAAGTGAAGGTGGGGTGCGTTGTCGTCATCCGTTATGAGGGACCCAAGGGCGGTCCCGGCATGCCGGAGATGCTCACGCCTACGTCGGTGATCATGGGCGCGGGCCTGGGCAATGACGTTGCGCTGATTACCGACGGACGTTTTTCGGGCGGTTCGCACGGGTTCGTCGTAGGCCACATCACGCCCGAAGCACAGGAGGGCGGCGCCATCGCCCTGGTTGAAAACGGCGACGTGATTACCATCGACGCGGAAGCCAACGAGATCAACGTCGACCTGGACGACGAGGAACTGGCGGAACGGCGGGCAGCCTGGACGGCGCCGCCGTACAAGGCAACGCAAGGCACGCTATTCAAATACATCAAAACCGTGACTACGGCTTCCGAAGGATGCGTCACGGACGAATAAGAGCGGTTAGACGTGAGAGGGGAGACGGTAGAGGATGTGATTGCCCGGTGCGGATTCATTTCCTGCCGGAGGCATAAGAGAAAAACCAATCGGGCAAGGATGTCATCTAACGTCTTGCGTCTCACGTCTCCCCGCTCTTAGCGATCGCTTTTTATTTGTGATTGCCGTGGTGGCGGGCGGTTCGAACGGCGTGACGCCAGCGATTCAGCAGGGTGTCGCGCTTTTTTTGCGACATGGAGGGTTCGAACGTGCGTTCGGGTGGATTCAGATCCGACAGCGCCTCAGGGCCGCTCCAGAATCCGGTCGTAAGCCCCGCGAGCATCGCGGCGCCCATGGCGGTGGTCTCCGTATGCCGGGGCCGGATCACGTGCGTATTGAGGATATCGGCCTGGAACTGCATCAGGAAGTCGTTCGCGGATGCGCCGCCGTCAACGCGGATTCCGGTAACCGGGCGGCCCGTGTCCGCTGCCATGGCGTCTACGAGGGCGGCGCTCTGATAGGCGATGGATTCGAGCGTGGCCCGCGCCAGGTGGGCCCGGTCTGTTCCCCGGTTGATACCCACAATGGTCCCGCGGGCATCCGGATCCCAGTAGGGCGCGCCGAGGCCCGTGAACGCGGGGACCAGGTAGACGCCGTCGTTATCCGGAACCGATCGGGCGAGGTATTCCGTTTCGGACGCATTCGCGATCAGGCCCAGGCCGTCGCGCAACCATTGAACCGCGGATCCGGCGCTGAAGACGGATCCTTCCAGGGCGAAGGCCGGACCGCCGCGTGCATCGCAGGCCAGTGTGGTGAGCAGGCCGTTTTGCGACGGGAACGCGTTGGATCCCGTGTGAAACAGGGCGAAACAGCCCGTCCCGTAGGTGTTCTTGACGTCACCCTCGGAAACGCCTCGCTGCCCGAAGAGGGCGGCCTGCTGGTCTCCCGCGATGCCGGCGATCGGGATCCCTTCCGGCAGTGGGCCCTCGCCGCGGGTTGTCCCGAACACACAGGCGGAGGGATTGACCTGCGGGAGGACGGCCCGAGGGATGTCGAACGCGTCGAGCAAGGCCGCGTCCCACTCCCGCGTGTGGATGTTGAAACACATGGTCCGGGAGGCATTGGTGAGGTCGGTCGCGTGAACGGCGCCGGCGGTGAGCCGGTGAAGGAGGTAGGTATCGATCGTGCCGAAGCAGACGTCGCCTGCCTCGGCGCGGCGGCGAAGCCCGGGCACGTTTTCCAGGAGCCAGACGATCTTGGTCGCGGAAAAATAGGCGTCAATGACAAGGCCTGTTCGTTCGCGGACGGATTCTTCGAGTCCGCGCTCCCTGTAGCGCCGGCAGATGCCGGTGGTCCGCCGGCACTGCCAGACAATCGCGTCGTGTACGGGTACGCCTGAGCGCCGATCCCACAGGACGGTGGTCTCCCGCTGGTTGGCGATCCCGATCCCCGCCAGGTCCCCCGGCCGCACGCCCGCGTTTCGGGTCGCCTCGGCGATCACGCGCTGCGTGGAACGCCAGATTTCCTCCGCGTCGTGAGAGACCCAACCGGGCTTCGGATAAATCTGGTTGAATTCCGCGTAGGCGCGGCCCTTGATATCGCCTCTACGGTTGATAACGAGCACGGTCGTACCCGTGGTGCCCTGGTCGATGGCGAGGATCATATGCACACTACCTGATGGTCGTAAGAGCGAATCGGGCGGGTCCGGTGGCGTGTCTCCATTCCATTATCCGGCTTCCTCCGGGTCGATCGCCGGTTCGTTCGAACGGCGCTCTTCCCACTTCTCGAGCCGGATGCTCCCGTTTTCCAGAACCGCATAGGTGTACTTTTGAATCCAGTCGCCCAGGACCACCAGTTCGCCGCTGCGTTCGACGGGGTCATCGGCACGAACTTCTGGATCCGTTTCCAAACCTGCCGGGTCGTCGCCCGAACCGCCCACACGAGCGTGAAGCGAGAAATGGTAGTGTCCGTGGATTACGATATCCACGCCGTGCGCGATCTTCCCTCGTGCGGCCTTATAGAGAATGTCCCGGTTACCGGAACCCCGCGTCCGGATCCGGAATTCGGAAAGACGGGAGGTATACCTGGCGAGGGCGGCCCCCAGGTCCGGGTGAAGCAGTCGAAAGAGGCCCATGCAATGCCTGTTTTTCAGGATGCCGCGGCTCAGGCGGAACCGCCAGTCGTTCCGGATTTCGTCTCCGTGGGCGATGTGGATCGTGAGACCCTGATGGGTGACCGTGATCGGACCGCCGGGGAGTTCAACGCCGAGTTGCTCGGAGAAGTACTGGCCCGGCCAGAGGTCGTGATTGCCGGGCAGGTAGATCACGCGCACGCCGGATTCCACCAGGTTGTAGAGTTCGAACAGGACGCGGGCGCCGGTCGAAGGGATGGTTGTGCGGTACTCGAACCAGAAGTCGAACAGATCGCCAACAATATAGAGCGCCCCGGCGTTGTGGCGGATCGACTTCAGAAAGTCGATCAGGACGTCTTCCCGCTCGCGGGTTGCATCTCCCATTCCCGGCGACCCGATGTGTACGTCGGATATGAAGTAGATTCGGTTCAAATAAGTCACCTGTGATAGAGCAACCACCTAAAGGCGGGGAGACGTTAGACGGGAGACGGTAGAGGATCACACCGCGCCCTCAGGATATCGATATGGCCAGGCGAAGTCCATCAGCGATACGGGCGGAACCTCTCCCCCCGGCCCCTCAAGAGCGGTGAGACGGGAGACGGGAGATGATGTGAGTGCCCTAAAGGCGGGGAAACGTTAGACGTAAGAGGGGAGAATTTGTCTGCCCTGTACGGTTTCATATCTTGCCAGAGGCGTAAGGGAGCAACCAATCGGGCAAAGATGTCATCTACCGTCTACCGTCTTGCGTCTAACGGGTTTTATTGCCCCGTGTAGTCTCATTTCTTGCCAGAGGCATAAAGAAAAAACCAATCGGGCAAGGATGTCCTCTACCGTCTACCGGCTCCCGTCTCACCGATTGTAGCTCATTGCCTCAACAACTGTCTGATCACCGGCGCCTGGGGATCGTTCGGATTCAGTTCCAGGACCTTTCGCAGGTTGGCTCTGGCCTCCTCCATGCGATTCAGAGCGCCGTAGGCCAGGCCCAGGTTGAAGTAGGCGTTCGTGAGCCGCGGGTTGATTTCAATGGCTTTCTTCAGATACGGAATCGCCTCTTCGAACCGGCCCATGCTGTGATAGGTGCCGCCGATGTTCAGATAGGTCTGTGCGCTGCGCAGCGCGGGCTGGAGCTCGAGCGCTTTCTTCAGGTGTTCAACCGCCTCCTCGTATCGGCCAAGACCGTGGTAGGACGCGCCGATATTGACATGCGCGCCCGCGTGTCCGGGCTGTATTTCAAGCGCTTTGCCTAGTGGGTCGACAGCCTCGCTGAACCTTCCCGTTTCGTTGTAGGCGGCGCCGAGGTTGACGAGCGCGAGCGTGCTTCCGGGCTGGAGTTCAACGGCTTTCTCGAGATGGTCAGTCGCTTCCCCGTGCCGCCCGGTCCCAAGGTACGCGGCGCCCAGATTGATATGCGCCTCCGCGAGGTCGGGCTGGATCTCCACCGCCTTTCTGAGATGGTCGATCCCACGCTCCGCCCGGCCGAGGTCGCAGTAGATGAGCCCGACCGACAACCAGTGTCGGGGGTTCTGAGGATTCGCATCGAGCGCGCGCCGATAGGCATTGAGCGCCGGCACCGTTTTGCCTTGCAGGCGGTAGTACGTCCCGAGCGTCTCCCATCCGTAGGAGCCCGCATGTCCGCTGAGCCTTCCCATGAGATGCGCATACCGCGCCTCGGCGGCGGCCGGGTTGGCATTCACCCCGATCCACAGCATGGTGTGCAGGGCGGCCGCGGCGCAGATCACGGAGACGTTGCGGGCTCGCCGCTGTGCCCGTTTGCCGTTCGCCAGAAGCGCCGAGGCAGCCCAGAGCGTAAGCGGCAGGGCGGGAAGCGCGAGAATGTCCCAGTCCCTGAAAGCGCCGATTTCAGGGTTGGCAATGAACGTGAAGAAAAGAGGAACGACGGCGGCGGCAAGCAGGAACGGATGGTGACGTAAATCCTGCCTGCTGAACAGGCACAGCGCCATCAACGCGGCCGGCGCGGAAAGGATCTGCAGGTTGATAAAATCGAGCAGATGCGAGATGGAAACGATGCGGTAGGGCACGTGAAAACCGGGGTCCGAAAACAGAGGGAGGATGTGGTGTTTTCCGCCTGTCCGTTCCAGAAAGGCGGCGGCGTCGAACCCGGCCAGCCAGAAGACAAGCACCGCGGCAGTCGGGGCGGCGCTCAGCGCAGCGACATTGGCCAGAACCGGCTTCCATCGTGGCGTTGTTGTTTTACGGCGCCTGTACCTGAAATACGCGAGTATGAGCAGGGAAGGCGCAAAGAGAACAAACAGAAAGTGAAACGGGATGAGCAGGCCGAGCGCCAGCGCGGGTACCCACAGGGGCGCCCGGTTTTCCAGACTCCGAAGACCTGCAAGAAGGTACAGCAGGCTGGCCGGCATGTAGAAGGCGTAATTCTCCACGTAGCCGAAGAAGAGTTGCACGTATCCGGAGGTGACAAGGAACGCCAAACCCACGGATTTTTCGCGGTCGTTCTTCCCCAGAACGCCGGCCGTGGCAAATGCAAGCAGGATGTACAGAAGACCGGAGGCATAGCTGTAGATACGGTACGTATTCTCGGCGGTATGCCATAACCCGGCGCCGGCGTGATGCAACACGCGAATCAGCGCGAAGGTAAGCGGCGCGCGGTCGACGCGCTGCGTAATGCCGGCATCCAGTTCACGCAGATACAGGTACCCGTCGCCGAGGAGGTGCCGCGAGGACTGCAGCGCAATGAATCCGGCCAGCGCCAGGAGAATCAGCAGGCTGCGGGCGATCCAGGTGCGGACGCCGCTGCCCCAGACCGCACCCGGCAGTGCCGCGACAAGAGAGCGTAACCGGGCGCGAACACAGGGAATGAAAACGAGTATCGCCAGCAGGATGAAGACGACCTTCAGAGAATCGGGATAATAGTACAGGAGATCAGCGCCCCAGAATGGATTGGGACGCCAGTATGCCAGAACGACGTGGAGACCCAGGAAGACGGCGGCGACGGTCGTGGGTCGGCGAATTCCGTTGGGGCGTTCCAACTTCGAATTTCGCGTGCGTCGTCTGCTCAATTCACCATCCTCCCGCCGCGGGCGGCGTGGTTTTCGCGCTTGACGCGCGCACCCGATCAGGATAAGTTAAGTGGTACCGAAGGACGAATCCAGGGACGTTGCAATTCCGAGACTCTATGCCGGACCCTCAGCGAAACACTTATGATCTGATCATCGTCGGCGCGGGTCCGGCGGGCGCCGCGGCCGCATTGTACGCATCCCGGCACGGTCTCAAGACCCTTCTGCTGGACAAATCCACTTTTCCCAGAGACAAAGTCTGCGGCGACGCCCTGTCGGGAAAAGCCGTGGCTGTCCTGCTCGAACTCGGACTGCTCGATAAGATCCGGGACCTGCCCGGCGCATTTATCAATAAAATCGTCTTCAGCAGCCCGAATCACGTGGATGCCTGGATCGATCTGGAGCGGCATACCCTTCACGACATCGGTACCGGGCGGGATCTCCCCATGGAGGGGTTTGTCATCCGCCGGACGGTTTTCGACGCCTTTCTGTTCGGCGAGGCCCGTAAATCCGTCGACACATGCATCGAGGGATTCACGGTAAAGGACCTTGTCCGGGAAAATGGAACCGTCACGGGCGTAACCGGCAGCGCCAACGGACAACAGCGCACTTTCCGCGCCAGCCTGGTGATGGGTTGTGACGGCTTCAACTCCATCGTCGCCCGGCGAACGGGACAGTACCGCCACGACGGCCGGCACTGGGTTGTTGCCCTGCGCTGTTACTACGAGAACGTGACGGGCCTGAAGGACCAGATCGAACTGCACTTCGTCAATGAAGTTTTGCCGGGATACTTCTGGGCCTTTCCCCTTGAGAACGGCTATGCGAACGTCGGCATCGGCATGCTGCACAGCTGCCTCAAACGCCGCAAAGTCAACCTGAAGGATGCGCTTCAGTCGGTGATCAACCGCCCGCCGTTCGACCGGCGGTTCGCGAATGCGCGCGCCATGGAAGAACCCATCGGATGGAATCTGCCCATCGGCAGCATCCGAAGGAAGAGCTACGGCAACGGATTCATGCTGCTCGGCGACGCCGCCGGGCTGATCGACCCCTTTACGGGGGAGGGCATCGGCAACGCTTTGTATGCCGCTCGCTTCGCCGCTCAGGTCGCCGCCGAAGCCCGGGCGGCGAATGACTTCAGCGAAGCCTTCCTGAAACGATACGAAGACCGTTTGTGGGATGCCATCGGCGACGAGCTCAGAACCAGCAAGCGCCTGCAGGACCTGGGCCGCTGGCGGCCCCTGCTCAATCTCGTCATTCAGAAGGCGGCGCAGAATCAGCAGATCAGCGAACTCATCACCGGCATGATCGCCAATGCCGTTCCCAAAAAGAAACTCTTCAGCCCTCTCTTCTATTTCGGGCTTCTTTTCAAGTGACGGTCGTTCACAAAGGAGGATTCATTATGAAATCCATGGGCAGGCTGACGGTCCTGTGCCTGGCATTGCTGTTGTCATCAGGCGATTCCATTCGTGCCGCGGACAAAGTCGCGCTTCAGGTCACCTATCCCGATGGTCGTACCATCAAATACAAGCACAAGTACTCTCTCGCCATCAAGAGCGACCGCTCCGAAGTGATCGTGCCCGGACGCACGAAGCGGGGATTTACCTCGGGCGAGATCAGGGGCGAATGGCGAAGCCGGGAAAGCGTCCATTCTGGCGCAGATGGTGAATCCGACGGAAATGTCACACGGCTTGTCGCAAAACTAAGCAAAGCCGTCAACGGCTTTTTCTTCGAAAACAAACGGCTTACGCACGACCAGTTTCCCTATACGCTGGAGCAGCTGGACGACTGGGAACTCACGTGGTTTCTTTCGTCGGACGGCACGGTTGAGCGGCACTCGAGCAATAATTCCGCACGGGAACTCAACCGTCCGGACATCCTCACGGACTTGCTGCAAATCTGGACGCCCGAACTTCAACCGGTCCTTCCTCCGGGTCCGGTCGGACCCGGCGACACCTGGAGCGGTGAGACGAATTTCAAGACCCCGTTCCTGGTGTTGGATGACGAGGCCATTGTGGAACTCAAGAGCAATTACAAAGTAAAAAATGTCGGTTCCAAGAAGGGAAATAAAATCGTCACGTTCGAGGAAGAAAGAAAAGTCCGCTTCAAGGCGTTCGTCAATATCGGCTCCCTTTCTCTGGTTGTCCACGGGACAGGAGAAGGGAAGGGCGACTGGGTTATCGACGCCACCCGCGGTATTGTCGTCTCTCACAAAATGCGGACGAACCTCACGCGCCCCGAGGTCAGGCGGATAGACCATCGGAAACCCGTGGACAATATCCGTGCCGAAGTCGACTTGAGTTACGAACGCAAACTGGACAAAGTCGAGAAGGAATAAAAAAAACCGCCCTTCTCCCCAACAGCCACAGGGTGAGAGGGTAGACGGTAGACGGCAGAAGAAATCCTCGCCCGATCTGGTCTGCCTGAATGCCTCCGGTCTGAACCGAAACCTCACAGGGCAGGCAATCTCTCCCGTCTCCCCTCTTCCGTCTCCCCGATCCGCGATGCGCGACCAGAATAAAGCCTGCCTCTACGCCATCGCCACGGTTCTTCTCTGGTCCACCGTCGCCTCCGCCTTCAAGATCTCCCTTCGATACCTGGATCCCCTGCAGCTTCTGTTCTATGCGGGCCTGGCGTCAACGTTATCCCTGGGGCTCATCGTCATCATCCAGGGCAAACAGCGCCTTGTTTTTTCGTATTCACGACGACAACATCTGAAGTCCGTCCTTCTCGGACTTCTCAACCCCTGCCTCTACTACCTGATCCTCTTCAAGGCGTACGATCTCCTCCCGGCTCAGGAAGCCCAGCCCCTGAACTACACCTGGGCGATCACGCTCTCGCTCCTTTCCATTCCGCTGTTGAAACAACGCATCAAACCGCAGGAAATCCTCGCCGGGTTCGTGTGTTATGCCGGCGTTCTGGTGATCTCCACGCGCGGCAACATCCTGGACTTCCGGCTCTCTGATCCCCTCGGAGTCGCCCTGGCCCTTGGCAGCACGATTGTATGGGCGTTATACTGGATTTACAATACGCGCGATGAACGCGACGCCGTTGTCGGCCTATTCCTCAACTTCACGTTTGCCCTGCCGTTTCTCTTCGTCCTCTGCCTGCTCTTTTCGGACCTCCATGTTTCCAGTACCTACGGTCTTCTGGGCGCAGCCTACGTCGGGCTTATCGAAATGGGCATCGCCTTCGTCTTCTGGCTGGTCGCGTTACGACTCTCCGAAACCGCGGCCAGAGTCGCCAACCTGATCTTCATCTCTCCGTTTGTCTCCCTGGTCTTCATCCATTTCCTGGTGGGCGAAGAAATCCTTCTCTCCACCCCCATCGGACTGATTCTCATCGTCGCCGGCCTGCTGATTCAGCAACTCGGCTCACGATCGATTCGAACAGATCAGGAATGATCTCTTGACATTTCAACCTGATGTTACCATATTGGGAACATTCGCCAGGTATATTCAGGTACTCCCCTATGCACGTAATTTCCCGAAAGAGACTATTGGAGTTCTGGCGGAAGCATTCCGATTCCCAGCGGCCGCTGAGAGCCTGGCTGGCTATCGTGAGAACAAAAAGCTACCTCAGCCCTTTCGAAGTTCGACGTGATTTTCCGTCTGCAAGTTTCCTTGGAAGTTGGCGGACAGTCTTCAACATCGGTGGCAACAAGTACAGGCTGATTGTCGATATGCGTTACGACCTCGGGAGGGTTTACATCCGACACGTGCTTACGCACCAGGAATACGCCCGACGCATCCGAAACAGCAATCTGTGAACGTTCCCAAAAGGAATCGGATATGGCAATGCTTCTCGATTTTACGAGACCTCACGTTCTAAGAAACGAGGACGAGTACAACGCGGCTTTGGGCGAAATCGATCACCTGCTCGATGCGGATCCCCAGCCTGGTTCAGAAGCATACGAACGGCTGGAGTTTCTTTCGGTTCTGGTACAGGCGTACGAAGACGTCAGATTTCCCATGGATGATACCCTGGATCCCCGGGAGATCGTGGCGTTTGTGCTGGAACAGAAGGGGTTCTCGCGAGCCGATCTCGCCGAATGGCTCGGCGGCAGAAGCCGCGTTTCGGAATTCTTCAGCGGCAGGCGAAACCTGTCGCTTCGCCAGATCGGGTCGCTCACCGAGAACCTGGGCATTCCTGCCGACCTGCTGATCGCGCGTGAAAGAACCCGCTGAACCTGCGATCGACCTGCGTGCCCGCACGCGATAGCGAAATCTGCATAGTTAAAGCCGTCAGACCTGGTTTCAGACCAGCTGACGGCTTATTCATGACACCTCGTGGACGCACCGCTTATGCGCCCGGTGTGCTGTGTTGGGAATTTTCACCGGGATCTGAGCAGAGACGCGCCCATTGCACCCAGGATGATCGGCAGGGCGGCGTCGATCACAATCCACACTGCCGATACGACCTCGTGCGCAATCGCCGTAAAGCCGGGACTGTGCAGGTTGAAGAAATTCCAGAAAAACAGGATTCCGACAAACAGAAGGCCGTAGAACAGGACATGCGCTTCCAGGTACTCCCGGGTAACCGCGCTCCCTTCCTCGCCGCCAACGCCCCGCTTGCGGATGCACCCGAAAACCAGACCCAATACGATCGCCAGCACCATAAGCGCGTTTAGCTTGCCCCAGTGCGGGCTGTACGGACTTGCCTCGGTGGAAGTGTAATACAGCGGTTCGGCGACCGTATGGATAGCAACCACGGCGGCCACGAGGATCAGATAGACACCGACGATGCGTTTGAACGAGTCCATTGGATGTAACTCCTTCCTCTCGTACGATTAACCGACGGAACCACACGAAAACAACAAATCCGGTAACGCGCGATGAACAGGCACAGACACCTATCGAAATATAGCTTGCACGGGCGACCTCGACAAACAAAACCCTCCATGCCCGCTATCTTGCCGTCCACCGATACACCCATTGATATGGGCTAGTCAGCAGACTCACGCGGCATAGTCGATTTCCGCAATTCGTATCGAGAACGGACCTATGGTGAGTTGTTCACGAAGACCCGTGGTAGTGCTGTATAAACGGAAAACTTGAAGAGTCCGGAATCGGGCTGGCCGGCGCAATGTTTGGGTTTCAGGGTGGACGGAATGACCACGCGCGGCCTATGGAGAATCCATTCACTGCCGTACCTCGTTTTCTCGTTCTCTTGTCACGCCTTTTGCTCTTCATCCTGCCTATCCTGTCTATCCATGTAAGTTTGGTTTTCGAATCAAAGAGGCTATAAGAACGGAAATATCCTCGCCGGATCGTATCCCGGCATCACCGACCGATGTTCCCGGCCGGCGATCAACGTCTCCCCGTCCGTGAACCCCTCCGGTCTGTCTCTGAGGAACCCCGCCAGCCGCTTTCGCCAGGGCCCCAACCGTCCCTCCGCACCGTCGTCCATCGCCAGGTCTTTCCGTTCATGCGGGTCTTCGTCCAGGTTGAACAGGCGCTCCCGGCCGGTCTGCGTGTACCATACGTATTTGTAACGCCCATCGGTGACGAAGTGATTTCCATGTTCGTACGCGTAACAGCCGGAGTGTTCGCCGTGCAACACGTCGCGTACGCCCTCCGATTCGCCGCGCAACACCGGCGCCAGGCTCCTACCCGTACAGGTCTCCGGTACTTCCAGGCCGCAGGCATCCAGAATCGTCGGCATGATATCCTGCAGACCCACCGGCCTTCGGCAGGTTACCGATTCCGGCGCCCCCCAACTCCGCGGCGCCCGGATCAGGTAAGGCACGCGCGCCGAAGCCTCGTAAGGCCACGTCTTCCGGAACAGGTGATGGTCCCCGAGCATCTCCCCGTGGTCTGACGTGAAGATGATAAGACTCTCATTCAGCAGACCCCGCGCGAACTGAATCAGCCGACCGATCTGGTCGTCGATGAAATTCACCATCCCGTAGTACGCCGCGCGCGCGCACTGCATATCCTGCGCCGTGAGAGAGATCTCCGAAGCATTGGGATCCAACCCCTTCCGCGGCCCATCGAATTCGGGCGCCCAATCTCCGACGACGGGTTCCGGCAATTCGCGATTGATGTAGCGGTCATAATAGAACCTTGGCGGCGTCAACGGCGGATGCGGATCGATAAACGACAGATTCAGGAAGAAAGGGGCAGTGGGGTCTCTTTTCTGGAGAAACGCCATTGCCCGGTCCACGCACCAGAACGTATGCATCTGCTCTTCGGGGAGATTGTGCGGCCGCCCCGCCCAGCCGTTCGACGAGATCCCGTGCGCCATACCGGGATCCACCTCTGTGCGCCCGTGCCGCTCGCGCAACCAGTCCACGTAGTCGTTCTCACGCCCGCGTGTGCCGTCCGCAAGCTGCATGTGGTCGAATCCGTACCGCTTTCGCGCCGGCGACAGGTGGTACTTCCCGATCATCTCCGTCTGATAGCCCGCCCGCGAGAGTTCGCCCGCCAGGGTATGCGCGGGCTCCCAGTCCGTCGCCTGAAATCCGACGACTCCGTTCGCCGCGGGCGCCGTACCCGTCATCAGTGAACGCCTCGCGGGAATACAGCTGGGACACTCGGAATATCCGCGGCCGAAAAACGCCCCCGTACTCCCCAGCCAGTCCAGATTGGGGGTCTGCAAGGGTTCCGGCGCGTTCGGATCCAGACCCACGCAATCTCCCCTCTGCTGATCGGTCATGATCAAAACCACGTTCGGCCGATCTTCCGGCATTTCAACCTCCTTTCACGAAATACCCAGCGCCGCGTCAATGTCGGCCTGATAGGCGTCGATTTCGCCGCTTTCCACGTCCGCCATCCGCACCGCGCATCCCGCCGCCGCGGACTCGAACACCGCGTATACCGCCGCCACATCCTTCATCCCCTCCACCCCGTCCACCTCCACGGCCTTGCCCCCGGCAATGGCTTCGCCCAACTCGTGGACCTCCATGGCGAGCAGTTTCCAGTCAACCTCACGATCGGTCGACGTCATCCCGGAAGGAAAGAAATGCGACGACAGGGGGTCCTGCTCGAAGCCGTCCGCGGACGCCAGCATCTCTTCCTGCTCCTGAAAGTCGCCGCGTCCGCGGCGCATCCGCACCCGTCCGCCGCGGGTTCCGAAACCCTCGATGCATCCCTCCGTACCTAGAATCAACTGATTACCACATCCCCCGTATCCTCCCAGGCCGACCACCCAGCTCACCGTGGCGCCGCCAGCCATTCGAAACATCGCTACGGACGAATCCTCGGCGTCGGCCGGGACGACGGGATCCATATCATCGTATTGTTTCCGGTAGAAGTCATAAGGCCTCCACATCGTCTCGGACTTTCGCCGCACCGGCTCCACAAGCCGTACGTCTCCGTACACTTCGCGGATATCCCCCAATTGATACCGGATCAGGTCGGTAAAGTGCACGCCCATGTCCAGCAGCGGTCCGCCGCGATTCTTGAGGTGGCGCCACGGGGTGATGAAAATCCGGTCCCCCTCGCTCACCTGATGAAACAGGCCCATATACGGGACTCCGATCGCTCCGCTGCCCACCATATGCCGCGCCAGCCGCGCTGACGGGTCCCGCCGGTAGTTCTCCGCCACGGACAGCACGCGCCGGTTCCGTTCCGCCGCTTTAATCATCTGCAGACAGGCCCGGACGGTAATCGCCATCGGCTTTTCCACCATCACATGCAGTCCCATGTCCAGCGCCGTGCAGGCAACCTCGTGATGCACGGCAGGATCGGTCACCACGTCGACAGCATCCAGTTCCGGCATCGCGGCTGCCATTGCTTCCAGGTCCGTAAAGATCTCGGGCTCCACCCCCAGCAGTTTCCTGGCTTCCGCGGCCGCCAACTCGGCATTGTCCCGATTGATGTCGCACAGCGCCCGCAAGTCGATCCTGTTGAACGGTGTCCGGGCGAGCGTCCGCAGACCATAGAGGTGCCGCGTCCCCATCCCGCCACACCCCACCAGACCCAGGTTGATCCGTTCCATATCGGTCTCTCTTTTTGAAACTCCGTGCCCACCCGCTTCATCGCCGCTTGACACGTGCGTTATGTTCTCTATCTTCGAGACCGCAACAACCTCTCCCCGCACCCCTCGCCCCCGGGGTAGACGTTAGACGTAAGACGTGAGATGATGTAAGTGCCTGTTCGGTATCATCTCTTGCCGCAGGCATAAAGGAGAAACCAAACGGGCAATGACGTCTTCTACCGTCTACCGTCTTACGTCTAACCGCTTTCAGGTTTTTCCTTCTTCATTCTTCCTTCATCCTTCATCCTTTATTCGGTTTTGATATGATCCCCATCGGTTTCAGCACCTACGCCACCCAGCGTATCGACGTATTCGAAGCCCTGCCGAATATCCGCGCGATCGGCTACGACACCGTCGAAATCGCGGTCGGGGACGCATGGCCCACCGCGCCCGGAAAGCTGGACCGGAACGCACGCCGAAAACTTGCCGGAACATTGCGCGATCTGGGCTTTCCTCCGCCGGTCCTCTTCGGCCCGGTTTCCACGTGCGTCCGGGGCAGCGACCGGCGGGCGATGCGAGCCCGATTCATTCAGAACTGCGTCCTCGCCGGCGACATGAATGATGGCGACGCCCCCAGCATCGTCACCACCACGGTGAGCGGCCCCCTCACTGACTGGGCAACCGACAGGGAAACCGTCGCCGCCGACCTGGTCGAGCTCGCGGACATTGCAGCCGGGCATCACGTGATCCTGGCCGTGGAACCGCACGTCGGCGCGATCTTCGACACGCCCGAAAAAGCGGCCTGGCTCATGGAGAACACCCGTCATCCCAACCTTAAAATCCACTTCGACCACAGCCATTTTCACGTGCAGGACATCGACCTCAAACGCGCCGCGGATCTCTGCCTTCCTCACACCGTCCACATTCATATCAAAGACGGGTACATGGAAGGCTGCGACGTGACCTTCCTGTTGCCCGGCCAAGGCAGCCTTGACCTCGTCGCATACTTCCGGGCCCTGCTCGACGCCGCTACCGAAGTACCCGTCGGCGCGGAAGTCAGCGCCATGATCTGGAATCGGCCCGATTACGACCCGTGGTACGCCGCGGAATCCTGCTACCGAGCGCTTGACGACGCACGTCAACAAGCCGTCACCGAGTCATCGACGACGGATTGACCTTGAATCGCCATTCCTCGGTGACGTTAAATCGAAACTACGCAAATTGATAAATGCGATTTGACGTCGGATTTCCAGGATAATTCAGGCACTGGACGTGAACGGAAGAAATGTCCTTCCCGACGACTCTTACGCCCCGTTTCGCACCGTTACCTTCTGTGCTTTTTGTGCCTTTTGTGGCCAATTTTACGGTTTTCTTTCTTCAATTTGAGACTATAGGTCCAGCACCGGACCGATCGTGTACGCGGGGTGACGCTCCATCTCCAGGGCCGCATGACAGTAGAAGGGGTAAACACTCCACTCCACACACCCCAGCAGATCCGGTTTTCCATCGCCGTTGATATCTCCCGGCCACGCGTTCGGGCCATGAACGGTAAACGCAATCTCCTCGCCGTAGCACCTGAATTCTCTCGGAAGGTCGAAAACCGGCGCATCCGTAGAACCCACGTTGCGCAGCAGGTAGATCTTTCCCGTCCCGGCAAGGTTATACACCAGGTCGATCAACCCGTCCCCGTCCCAATCCACGGCGCGGAAAGATTCGGTCCAGTGCTTTGTCCGGCCCACGATGGAATCGTCGATCTTCCGCCCGTCCACCAGCCGCACATGATTGCCTCGTTTGAGCCTGCGGCGGCCCTCGTCGTCCCGATACTGAAGGAACAGCGTCGCCTTGCGCGTATGGTCGTGTGCGATGAAATCCATCATCCCGTCGCCGTTCCAGTCCGCGAACGCCGCGCCGGACCGCCAGAAAAACGGCGAACGCGCATCACGGGGATAGGGACTGTTGGGGAGGGTCTCGTCGGCCGCCGCCTTGCCGGATTCCGCCCGAAGCTCATCGGAATCCGGGAAACCATCCACTTCGAGAAACCTGCGAGGGCCAAACCCGGGTTCATCCGGCGATCCGGTATTTCGATACCAGACGATCCGGTTCGTTTCGTTCGGCAGCATCAGGTCCGGCAGACCGTCCCCGTCCCAGTCCACGAACACGGGGTACGGGTACCCCATATTGTGCCAGTGACGGCTATGCAAAATCTCGTCGCGCAATACCCGGATCGGTTTGCCCTCGGAACAGATCGCCTCCGGCTCCGACCAGGCCGGCCGCTCATTGTTCCCGTTGTTGACGACCACGCGCGGCCATCCGTAACCCCCGCCGATGACGAGATCGTGGATCCCGTTGTCATTCCAGTCACACGAACACGGCCACGCCTGATCGCTGAATGACATCACCGCCGAGATCGAACGGGCCCTTCCCCGGTGTTCGAAACGCGGCTGGCCGCCGAGCGTTCCAATTAATTCGTAGAACGAAAGATTCTGGTACATATTGTGCTGCACCAGAATCCCGCTCCGGTTGCCGTCCGCGACCGCGCCGAGCCGGCTGCAGAATACCCGTTCCAGGTCGCCCAGCTTCTGTTCGGGCCCGAACCGGGGCGGGTCCCCGCCCAGATGCTTCCGCCATGTGAGAGGATGGTCGCACCCGCCAACCGGCATCGCCATCACGTCCGGCAGGCCGTCACCGTTCAGATCCATGAACGCGAGTTGCTTTCCAACCGCGAGATCCACCGGTTTGGCGGCCATGAACGGCCAGCCGTCCGGATTCAGATTCCGGATATAGTGTCCGTTGACCACCAGGTCCGGGGTTCCGTTCCCGCTCAGATCGACGATATGAATCCCTGCGTTCTGTGCAACCGGCGCAGGAATCTCAATGTCCTTCACGAAGACGGGCAGCCCGCCTCCGTCGCGCGTTCCTGAATTCAGATAGGCCGTCACCGCAATATCCGACATTCCCGCGTACACGATATCGGGCAGCCCGTTACCGTTCAGATCCGCGAAATCCGCCTCGGCGTACACATTCTGAAAATGCTTGAGCTCGCGCGAGCCCGGCGTATCCACGTACCGCAACCTGGCGAGGTCTCCGAACGTGAAGTCCTCATCCGGACCCTCACGGAGATAACATACGATCCCGCTGACCGGCGACCCCGGTCGGTAATAGTAATTCCAGCAGCCCGCCAGATCGGCGCGACCGTTGCCGGTGATGTCTACGAGCCGCATCGAATGCGCGAGCGCGATCGGCCGCGGCGCCCCCGCGTTGTACCGCAGGAGATCACCGACGCCGATCATGGGCGTGTATTCCTGCGGCCGCAGCGGCGGTCTCTCGGGCGCGGTGCGAAACCGGATCTCGTACTCCGTGTGGGCGGGATCGTCGATCGTCCATTCGATCCTCCCCCGGTCGTCATAGGCGAAGTCCTCTGTGCGGGCGAACGCGATCGCCTCACCGGAAATCGCATTGACGACTTCAACGGAATTCGGGTCGAAAACACCCGTGGCGTCGACCTGCCGCGCCATACGGCCGAAGTCCATCTCCACCGACATCGGAATGCGCCCGAGATCCCGGGGCAGCGCCGAAGTGACCACCAGCCTGAATCCATACCACCCGTCGACCATTCAATTACCCTGTTTTCAACCGTTCCTGAAACGACTTTCTGAACCACTGCATCTTCGGATCAATAACGAACATGCAATACGGTTGGGCGCGATTCGAACGATAGTAATTCTGATGATAGTCCTCGGCCCGGTAGAATTCCGTGAAGGGCGAGATTTCGGTCACGATCGGATCCGCCCAAAGGTCCGACGCATCCGCATCCGCCATGGATCGTTCCGCTTCCGCCCGCTGTTGCTCGTCGTGATGGAATATCACGGACCGGTACTGCGTGCCCACGTCCGCCCCCTGGCGGTTCAGCGTTGTGGGATCGTGAGTGCGCCAGAACACGTCCAGCAGGTCCCCGTAGGAAACCGATTCTGGATCGAATCGGATCTGGACCACCTCGGCGTGTCCCGTGGTTCCGTTGCACACCTCCTGATAGGTCGGATTCGGAACCGACCCTCCCGCATACCCTGAAACCACTTCCGATACGCCATTCAGGTCCTGAAAAAACGCTTCCACGCACCAGAAGCATCCCCCTCCAAGCGTCGCCAGTTGTTCGGCCATTGTCGTCTCCTGACTGAGTTTATTTCCTCGACATCCCCCTGGTATACACCTTGCCCTGGATGATCTTGTGCGCCGGCCGTCCGCCCATCATCCGCTCCCGCGCAAATGCCTGCCCGCAATCCGGGCACTTCAAATCTCCGTGGGTGAAGTCCTCCACGATCCGTTCCACGATGCACTTGACCAGCCCGCCCCGGCCGCCTTTACGGTACTTGTAGAGCAACGTCCGGCACCTGGCGCAGTGGATCGAAATGGTCCTGCGTTCAACCCGCTCTCGGGGCGCCATAGCGTTACTCCGGCCGCAGCTCTCCCAGCGACGATTCGCCAGGCGAAATGAACTCCACCGCCGGGTTTTCGATGCGGCCGTACGCGTTCCATACCTTGAATCCCAGCAGCGCCAGCAATTCGGGAGACGCTTCCCTCAACACCTCCGTCGAGGTGCCCACGGTGAGATTTTCCTGGGGACGAAACTGCGGCCCGCAGAAAGTCGTGAGGAGCGCAAGGCGTTGCCCGCCGGTTACGTTGGCCCCGGTCCCGTGCCAGATTCGTGCGTCGATCATCAGGGCCGTACCGGCCGGGCCTTCCGCGGCAACCGCCTCCATATTGCAGCCCTTGTCCGGCTGCCGCCCGAACAGATGGCTTCCAGGCACAACGCGCGTACCGCCGTTTCCGGCGGTAAAATCCACGAGCATCCACAATACGTTCACCGCTGCTGCCGGTGCAATCATCCGCGGGTCGCTGTGCCCATCCACGTCAGACCGCTCCCGTGTAATCGAGCCCACCGGCAGTGCCCTGCGGCCGGGCCGTGTGGGCGAGGGCATCCACCACTGGTCGGTATGCAGGTCCATCTCCACGCCGCCGGGCTTCGCAATATTTGCCGTAAAGCTGGAAAGCAGATACTCCTCGCCAAGAACGTGGCCGATCACCTCTCGCACCCGTTTCTGAAACAGCACCTGGTGAAACACCCGTCCCTTGTTGATCAACATCCAGAGCCGCTGGTTGACGCCCCCGGCGGCCGCCGTGAAGGCGTCCGGCCGCACCCGGCCGGTTTCGTCACGGAACGACCCCCAGTTCTGGTCCGGCCCACCGTCTTCATACGCGGCGCCCCGCTGTCTCTCCGCCGCCGCCTGCTCCACCAGCCTTCCCCGCATGGCCGCGACCTGATCCGGGCTCAACGCCTCCTTCAGCAGACAATATCCAAAGCGCTCGATATTCGCCTTCGCCACCGCCAGGTCGTCGGTAAGCAGCGGCAACACGTCGCCCGAAAAACCCGCCATAACGACACCTCCATTCAACGTCGATATCACGTCATCCCGTCTGAAACACGCCTTGCTAGCCCGATGACGAAGTCCATCCTGACTGCTATATCCTACACCTGTATCCGGGGCAAGTCAACCCCTTCCGCCTCCTGCCGACCCCTCGCCCGAGCCTGCAAACAACAGTTGAAATGGCGTGACATTTTTCGGTATTATGAGACCATTCAGAGAAATGGGCGGGAGGAGGTTCGCCTCTCCATCTTCGACGCCCGCTACACCCGCAGCGAGGAATGCATGGACGCTCGAACCATACGGGCATCGATGGAAAGGCAGATTGCCGAATACATGGACCACCATCCGCGTTCCCGGGATATGTTCAGACGCGCACAGGCGTCTCTGCCGGGCGGAAATACGCGCACAGGCGTGCACTTCGACCCGTACCCGGTCTACGCCGATAGAGGCGAAGGCGTCCACCTCATCGACCTGGACGGCCACCGGCTTCTCGATTTCGTGAACAACAATACCGCCCTCATCCTGGGCCACGCCCACCCCGAAATCGTCGCCGCCCTCCAGGAGCGCATAGCCCGGGGCACAGGCTTCTCGCGGCCGCTGGCCCTCGAAGTCGAAATGGCCGAATTCCTGAAGAACCGCGTCGGTTCGTTTGAAAAGGTGCGCTTCTGCAGCTCGGGAACCGAAGCCATCCTGAATGCCATCCGCGCCGCCCGCGCTTTCACCGGCAGAATGAAGATCGCCAAGTTCGAAGGCGCGTACCACGGGATGGACGAATATGCCATGGTCAGCTATCTCCCTCCCGTAGACTGGGAGCTGGGGCCGCCTGACAGGCCTGAATCCGTGCCTTCCTCACGCGGCCTCACGCCCGAGGCCGTCGGGAATGTCATCGTCCTCCCGTTCAACGACCCGGACGCATGTAAGAGTATCATCAACGAACAACGGGACGAGCTGGCCGCGGTGGTGGTCGATCCGCTTTCCACGGCCGCCGGCTTTACCCTTCCGGTTGACGGCTTTCTCTCACATCTCCGCGAAATCACGGAACGCGCCGGCGTCCTGCTCATATTCGATGAAATCGTCAGTTTCCGCATCGCCCGCGGTGGCGCGCAGGAAACGTACGGGGTGCGCCCTGACCTCACGTGTCTGGGCAAAGTCGTCGCCGGCGGCACGCCCGGCGCCGTTGTCGGCGGACGCTCCGACGTCCTGGACCTGTACAATCCCACGGAAGGCGCTCCGCAGATTCCCCATTCCGGCACGTATAACGCCAACCCCATCGCCGTCGTCGCGGGGCTCACGACCCTTCGACTGCTCACGCCGGACGCCTACGAAAGGCTGGATACGCTTACCCGGCGCCTTGCCGGTCGGCTCGAACGCGTTTTCCTGGACGCCGGCCTTCAGGCCGGGGTGACGACCGCCGGTTCCCTCTTCCGCGTCCACTTTCTTCCCGAAAAACCCCGCAACTACCGGGAAGCCGCCCGGGACAACCAGCAGTTGCACCGATGGCTGTTCTTCGCGCTGCTCAACCGGGGGATATACTGGAAACTCGGCGGCAATGTCTCATTGCCGATGGAAAACCAACACGTGGATCAGCTGGTCTCGGCCGTCGACAGCGCGCTCCGCATGCGACGTTGAAAACCGATCCGATAATTCAGCACACAACGAAAAACCAATTCCTCTCCGACATTTTCCGGTCCAATCGCTTTTTTCGATTGTATGCATGCCGGAGGCGCAGATTGTGACGGGAAGGCGGTCTTTATGTGAGAAGGGATGCTACCTCCGGGCGCAACTACGAGTGCGCTCGGGAGCAAGTTTCAAAGTGTTACGTACACGAACACTTGGAGTTCCTTAGATCTGGTCCGATTTGACGTAACTGTTCGGTTAGGCCTCATGGGATTTCGATGGTACCGGAAAAAACAATGGCGGCCATTCTGGCCGCCACGAAATCAAACTCAATTATGTAAAATAGATTCAAAAAGGTAACGCTGAATCATCCAAATATCGGTTTTCGTAAGCCAAATGTCCATCAAGCGAAAATTTCACGGTATAGTTCTCTGGATTAGCTAAATTAGGCAGGTCAAGCGACAACGTACCGCTCGCGTGGAAGTCATTCTTCTCCCATACATAAACCTTCCGTGTCCGGGTCTCTGTCAGTTCTATCTTCGCATGAAAAGGACCAATGTTCGCCGATGGGTTGAAACTGAAAGAGTTGGCAGAAATACTGAGATCAGCTCTTTCCAAAAAGGGCCAACGTCTAAAGAACAACCCAAATCTCCTGCTGACGGCAATTCGCTTCGACCATTTTAGATACACATCAGAAGGAAGCAAATGAATGAGAGTCTGGAATTCGGCTTCGGACCGACAACCGATTAACCTTAAGCTGGATAGATCAATAGCGTCGGGAACTATAACTTCAGCGTGTCGATGATAGATTATATTGCGCTTTTCACTGTCACTCAGTCCCCACAAACTACGATCATGGTAAATCTTCTCGAAGGGGAGCGATAGAAAGTATTCAGCAGTGTTCCCTGGCTCCGCGCCAGCAGCCAGATTTCCATCGCTAAACAGGGTTGGCGGTCTCGTCAGAATTGATTCGGCGTCAAATATAAAACTGATTGGTACGGGACAGTGAGCGTTCAATTCCCTCTGGCCAACTGGTCGGAAACCCTCATTTGTGTACTGTGTAGGTGTGCGCGGACGAAAATATAGACGCACATACTCTTTCCACCGTGACCCTGTAGATGAAATGACTTCAGGGCTTGCAATGTCCGTAACTAATCCCCCAGTTTGTTCTAATTCAGAACGGGACACCAATTTGCCATCGCCGAGAATCTTAACCGCATTTGTCAGATCCGTGAAGTGGAACAAGCGGCCTGGCCACCAACGTTGCGATTCTTGTAACCAATCCTCTTGTTTAATTGACCGAAAGTGAGCAACGATTTTCTCCGCATTTTGTTTTAAATGCTTCGTCATACTGGTTTAAACTCAAAAGGGAATTGCTCAAATATCTTAGGTGGAACTGCTTGAGGTAACAGCTGAAGCCCAATGCTGTGGCGTGAACGCAATGTGAAATAGTCATTGCTAGCTGACACCGGCCGACAATAAGGTAGTTTCGAAAAAAGTGCGACTAACTGATTCGAAATTTCATCTAAACCCGCTGGCATACTCGACGGAATGACAAAGCCGCAATTTCGGATTGCAGTCCACAGTTCAAGAATCTCCTCTTCTGGGATAAAGGTTTTCTGGTTGTCGAAATGAAAACAGATTCCCGGTTCATCGAGTTCAGAAACAACCTCAACGTGGCAGATTTCGCGATCAGGCATTGTGGTTAAATCTATACCGGAACCGATCATTTCAGTCAAATCCTTCCATACCTCCAAAAACCCTAGAGATTTGAGATCGGACCTTAACCAACTCGCCATTGTTTTTATGTCTCTATGTTCTGGAACTAACGGATCCTGTCCATATATATGTACAAAAATATCAATCGGGAGCTTTCCCAGGTACTTTGCCATTAAAGGTTGTACCTGTCGTTCCCAATCCAGTTCACCGTTTCCACATCCTAAAGGTGGAAACGCTATGCTGGTTATGCCTCGTTTCGCATATTCCCTTACGAAGGTATTTAAGCCACTTTCGATGTATTCTATTTCTGAAGGTTTACGCCAGGTTGTCTTAGTTGGAAAATTGAGAATCCATTTGTTTGTAGTTTTGTAGAGCCAGAGCTTACCCACCGTAAGCCGTTTCGTTTCACAGTGCTTCTGATATTCACGAAACATCTCCGGGTATATCCGCTTGAAATCCTTCGCGATCCCTTTACCCATGACCCCTACGGTATTAACCGTATTCACAAGAACCCGAGCCGGGGATTCGAACAAATTCCCTAACACGTAGGTGATCATTATCCTCCGTCCTTTCTGCATTGAGCGTTTTTATTTAACAGAATGTAGTATAGCGCTCAATGCAAAAATCGGTCAATTCCTTTTCTCAGGGGCCATTCAGCGGCAAAAAAGACTCGGATAGATTACCTGTGTTAATATACTATACATTTGTTCATCTGTCAAAATTGAGATTCTCAAAAGAGAGACCATTTGATCAGAAAAAGGCAATAAAATCAATGACTTATGATACATACCGCCTTTTTGGTCCGTGATCGACAATGGCTTAGTCAGGCAGATGCATCGGGAAACTACTGGGTGCAGTTTGTTTCTGCCACCGAACTCATATCGGAGATTGAGGAATGACAGTTCAGGAAAAGGCTTTGAGCGAAATAACCAAGGACGCCCTTGAAGTGCTTTCCAAAGAGATTGGTATTGCGAATACGATACGATTCATCAATCAATTTGCAATAGGTTATGGTAATTACACCCAGGATCGGGAGCGCATTTTCGAGGATATGACATTGGAAGAGATCCTCAGCGAAATCAAGAAAATGCGTAACCGGCCGAAGCTTTGATTGCGGATCTTATCAGGGTTGAGAATCTGTCTTTGGAGATTCTCCATGAAGACAGGTCTGGCGGGGATTCTCAGATTTCTTCAACTGTTGAAAGAGACAGATGACGCTGCATCCTCGCCGTCGGACTGAACAATACCGGTTCATTTCGTCCTCGGATCTTACAGCAGTCTGAATCGCAGAACGGAATCCACACATCGCCAATGGCAAGCCGGAACAAAGTCCGCAAGAGAGATATCCTGAAAGGCTTCGCCGAGCTTGGCCTTGAGGAAGGCGACGCGCTTCTGTTTCACAGTTCCCTCAAGAGCTTCGGCTACGTGCAGGGCGGCGCCGACACCGTCATCGACGGCGCCATCGAAGCCGTTGGTGACTCGGGTACCGTGATTGTTCCGACGTTCGTGCAAAAGGTCAACGGTGAATCCGCCACCTACCGGACGCGCCGCGAAACCTGGGACATTCGTACATCCCCGTCCGACGTCGGGCACATTACCGAAGTCTTCCGCCAGCGCTCCGAATCCGTGCGCAGCGACCACTGCTGCGACTCCCTGGCCGCCATCGGCGCCGACGCCGGAAATGCGATCGGCGGCCACGGTTCCGCCGGGCCTCGCGCGAGCCCCTGGGACGGGAAAGCGTTCGGTCATGGCTCGCCGTGGGACTGGCTGGTGGATCGCAACGCGCTCTACGTGCTGATGGGTGTCGGCTTCAACGTCTGCTCCATCTTCCATTACAACCAGGCCCTCTGGGTCGAGCGCAAATACAAAAAGGCCGATGAGCCGCGCATGTGGCCCGGATTCAACTTCAGCGTTATGGGCGATCGGGTCAAATGCGCCGGCCTCGTCAGCCAGACATACGTCGGTTCCTCATTCTGGCAGGCCTTCCGCGTCGCGCCCACGATCGAATTTGTCTCCAGCGTCCTCGATAACGAACCCTCCCTCATCACGCTTTCGCCATTAAAGCTCTATGGCGAGTGATCCACCGACCTTGACGTCACAAGGCCGATTCCATATCTTTGACTTCAACAGGCTATGGAATTCGAATGGGACGAACGCAAGCATGAGCTGAATATTCAGAAACACGGCGTGAGCTTCTTGTCCGCGGCGCGCGTTTTTGATGGACCCGTTTTCACGATTATCGATAACCGGAAAGATTACGGAGAGCCAATCGAAATGAGCGAAGAAAATATCGTGAGATATTCCCGTGATGACCTGCCGGAAGACTCAAAGACAGACTGGAATCGGGTCGCTGTGTTGACGGAAGAGGAATTGAACGCAGCTGCACGTTCCGACCCGGACGCGCCACCTTTCATGAACGCTGAAGATTGGGAAAAGACCGAAATACTGGCGCAGATTCCGATAGACCGGGGAACCTTTGAATACTGCACGAAACACGGTGGAGGTATTCAAACAGTGATCAGGAATGCCGTGCGCGAGTACATGGATACCCATCCATTGAATTAACGATAAGAACGAAATAAAGAGGCCCTTCCGCGCGTTACCGTGCTGAAGAGCCCATAAAACAGGGCGCAAAAGCCGACGGCTTTTGCGCCCTGTTTTATCGTTATTGTGACAGATTCGTTTCCTACCGCTCGCCCATCGACGTATAGTCCCGGATATCTTCTCCCGTGTAAATCTGCCGCGGACGTGCGATACGCTGCTCCTTGTCTTGCAGCAGTTCCTTCCACTGCGCGAGCCACCCGGGCATCCGGCCCACCGCGAACATCACCGTCATCATGTCCGTTGGCAGGCCCATCGCCTGGTAGATGATACCCGAATAGAAGTCCACGTTCGGATACAGGCTGCGGGATACGAAAAACTCTTCCTCAAGCGCAATGCGCTCCAGTTCCACCGCGATGTCGATGAGCGGGTTCCTGCCGGTGACTTCGAATACCTCCTCGGCAGTCTTCTTGATAATCGCGGCCCTGGGATCGTAATTCTTGTATACCCGGTGCCCGAAGCCCTGCAGGAGCACTTCCCGGTTATACACCCGCTTGATGTACGCGGGGATATTGTCCACGGATCCGATCTCGTTCAACATTTTCAGCACGGCTTCATTCGCACCCCCGTGTGCCGGGCCGTACAGTGCGGCGGCGGCTCCCGCCGCGGCCGAATAGGGGTCTGCGCCGCTGCTCCCGACGCCGCGCATGGTGCTGGCGCTGCAGTTTTGTTCGTGATCGGCGTGTAATATCAAAAGGACGTCCAGCGCCCGTTCAAGCGCCGGATCGGGTCTGTATGCGCTCGTTCCGTCAAACAGCATCTTCAGATAATTGGCGCAGAACCCCAACGATGGATCGGGTTCCACAACGTCCAGACCCTGGCTTTGACGGTACACGGCTGCCGCGGCCACCGGCGCCATGCCCATCAGCCGGCGGACATGCTGTTCCTGCTCCTCTTCCGAGCCGATGTCTCTTGAATTGTCGTAGAACGTGGATAAAGACCCCAACACGCCCACCATCATTCCCATCGCATGGGAGCCTTTCCGGAATCCGCTCACCAATTCGGTCAGCTTCGGTTCAGCTCTCATGTATTCCATCACCGACGCGTTCCAGGCATCCAGTTGTGCCCGTCCCGGAAGTTCGCCGTATAACAGCAGATACGATGTTTCCAGGTAGGTGCTGCGCTCGGCGAGTTGCTCGATTGGATATCCGCGGTATCTGAGGATGCCCTTCTCGCCGTCGATGAATGTCACGGAACTCTGGCAGGAGCCGGTATTCAGATACGACGGATCGTACCCGAGAAGCCCGAAATCGTCCTCCGAGACCTTAATCTGCTTCAAGTCAGCGGTTCGAATGGCGGCGCCGTATTCGGGGTATGTGCCATAAAGAATGGGAACGTCGTAGGTTTTTCCGGTGCGATTATCCGTAATGGTGAGTGAGTCTTTGTCCATCCACAAAATTCCTTTCCAGAGGTCTACGCCTGCCGGTCAGGCCCGAACCGCGTAGATGATGCTCTCGAGCGGTTTTCCGGTCAGGTTATGGTCACACGTTTGCTGTAGAGTCACCCCGCCGAAGACACGGTCCAGCGCGCGTTCGTAAGAACGGTTGACGGCATGGCTCCAGATCGCCAGAGTTCCACCCGATCGCAACCGCGTTCTCAGGGTCTGCAGCGCCGATACGCTGTATGCGCGCCGGTTTTCCGAACGTACGACCCAGTCGGGACCGTTGTCGATATCCAGCGCAATGCCGTGATAGCTTCGGGGATTTCCTTTTATGTAGTCGTAAAAATCGCCAACGACCACTTCCGTACGCGCATCGTCCAGAATATCGGCATTGTCCAGGTACTCGCGGTTCCAGTTGACAATCCGGGATTCGAGTTCCACCACACACACGGAATGCACATTCGAATAGGCGAGCGCCTGGCGAAGGGAGACTCCCAATCCCATACCACCGATCAGGAGGTCGATGTGCCTGCCCGACCTCGATGTTTCCATGACGGCCTCCATCAATGCGCGATTGGACGACGCATTGTAGGTGGCCATCAGGACGACACCGTTGACGATGAGTTCGAAATGGGTATCCTGACCGGCTTTAACGGACGCAAGCTGTAATTCACCCGTACGGGTGGACGAACGCTTCACAACCTGCCGATCCATAGCCAGCCCCTGAAACGCCTCTCATCCTCCTTCATTTTCGCACACAAAACAGATACAACATTAAGATAATGTAGAATTGAAATTTCACAAGCAGATTTGAACCTGAAAACGAACGTACAGGCGGGTTAACCGCTTGACAATTCCTGAAGCGGACTTAGATTGCGCTTTCCGTCGGAACGGTGTTTCTCAGATCCACGTCGTCCCCTCAACATGGGCTGGGTGAATGAATCCAGGGAAGCCAAACGTTTCATTGAAGAAGGCCGGAATCGAACAGGTCGGTTCGGGGGTGACACGGGGCGGCTATCGCTCCGTACTCTTTGATTTCGATGGGACGTTGTCGCTGATACGCCAGGGTTGGCGGGAAATCATGGTACCGATGATGGTTGAAACCCTTGGCGAATGCAACTCGGGCGAATCCGAAGCCGAACTGACGTCTGTCGTCGCGGATTTCGTGGACCGGCTGACGGGAAAACAGACCATCTACCAGATGATCCGGCTTGCCGAGGAAGCGCGGAAACGAGGAGGCGCGCCGCCGGATCCGGTCGCCTGCAAACACCGCTATCACGAACGGCTCAACCGCCACATAAGCGGCCGCATTCAACGTCTTCGTTCCGGCGCGGTTCCCGCGGAAGACCTGATGGTGCCGAAGTCGCTGGATCTCCTTCGCAACCTGAAACGCCGGGGACTTACGCTGTACCTGGCAAGCGGGACCGACGAAATCTACGTAAAAGAGGAGGCCGCCCTTTTGGGCCTGACGCCCTTCTTTGAAAATCGCATCTACGGCGCCCGGGATCAATATCAGGATTTTTCCAAAGAACGGGTGATCCGGGATCTGATTGCCACCGAGGGGATCCGGGGCAGGGAGTTGCTGGGTTTCGGTGACGGATACGTGGAGATCGAAAATGTCAAGTCAGCGGGTGGAACGGCCGTGGGGGTCGCGTCGGACGAGGCTCGACGCCGGGGTGTGAATGCCTGGAAACGCGAACGTCTGATCCAGGCGGGGGCGGATCTGATCGTCCCGGACTTTCGGAGCCAGGAGAACCTCGTCGACTATCTTCTCGATTCGCAGGATCCATCCGCAGGAACACTTGCGGGATAACCCGCTGTCGTTATGACCCATTCCGATCTGCAAGAGCTGCTGAACAGGTTTTCCAATCTGGCCATTCTGGTTATCGGTGACTTTTTCCTGGATCGCTATCTCATCGTGGATCCGGACCTCGCTGAAGTTTCGCTGGAGACCGGGCTCGAAACCCGGCAGGTCGTGCAGGTTCGAAACCGCCCCGGCGCGGCGGGAACCGTCACCAGTAATCTCGATGGCCTTGGCGTGGGTCGGATCCGGGCGCTCGGGGTGATCAGCGATGACGGGCAGGGGTACGATCTGAAGGCGGGCCTGCGGGCGACGGGTGTGGATACGCGACTACTGATGGAAATCCCGGGGCGGGTCACGCCAACCTACACCAAACCGGTTCTCAGTTCGACCGGACAGGAGATGGAGCGGCTCGATATCAAGAATCGCTCGCCCCTTCCACAAGGCGCGGAAGACCGCATCCTCACCGCCCTTGAGAGTCTGCTTGGCGAGGTCCACGGCGTAATTGTACTGGACCAGATCCAGGAACGCAATTGCGGCGTGATTACGGACCGCGTTCGCGAGGGAATCGCACGCCTTGCAGGCGCGCACCCCGATGTCGTTTTCCTCGCGGATTCCCGTTCACGCATCGGCCGGTTTAATAAGGTGATCGCCAAGGTCAACCGCGAGGAGGCGCTCGCAGCGACATCCCGCGACTCCGGCGCGGAAGAGGCGGGGGGCCTGGACGCCGCAATCCGGCAATTTGCCACACGCACCGGACGACCCGTATACATCACGCTTGGCGCCGAGGGAATCCTTTCTGACGATGGGAGCACGATTCACCGCGTTCCCGGAATCCCGGTGCCCGGTCCTGTCGACACGGTGGGCGCGGGGGACAGCGTCTCCGCCGCAATTGCCTCCGCGCTATGTGCGGGCGCTTCGTACGTCGATGCCGCGCGGCTCGGCGTGTTGGTATCGTCCATTACCATCCAGCAGATCGGAACAACCGGCACCGCGTCACCGGATCAGGTGCTACGAAGGTTTGAGGAAACCCGTCAAAATGCCTGATGGGACGTGAAGGACGATAGGGAGCAGGTCTCGTTTTGTCAGATATCAAATTCCGCGCGGAGCCGCGCGGGGAGGGACGTCCACCACGCGTCGCCGGCTGCGAGACGAATCCGCAAGACGTACGACCCGCCCCGGCAATCGTCGCCAAGAAAGACGAGAGAAGGTGCGTCCGGATTCATTCGTCGTCGGGCGCGAGGCCGCGGGCTTTCATCCAGTCCATGACAATCTTGTGACCGCCGGTCTTCGCCTGTTGATATGAGGATTCGCCGGCAGGGTTGACCCAGCCCGGATCGGCGCCGCGTTCGTACAGGACCCTTGCGATGGTCGCGTGGCCGTTTCGACACGCGAATCCGAACGCGCTGTCCAGCGTCGTCTGCGGCGGCCGCGGCGCATCCCAGCAGGGCAGCGCACCCGCGGTCTCCGTCACGTTTCCGTGATCGTCAAAGTACGTCTCCACGAGGTCTCGTCGCCCGGCGCCCGAAGCAGTCATCAGGTTCGACGCCGCGCCCCGTTCGATCAGCAAACGCGCAACGTTCACGCAGCGAAAAATGACGGCATTCCAAATCGGCGTGCCATTCGCAATAACGCCGGCGTCCGCATCGATATCTGCCCCTGCGTCCAGAAGCAGCTCCGCCAGATCGACGTCGTCGTTGCTGGCCGCCCAGTGCAGGGGCGTCTCCCTGACCGCTTCGATCTGCCCGTGCTGAAATCGCGCGTTCACGTTGGCCCCCGCGTCGATGACCAGCCGGGCCATCTCAATGCCCTTTGGCTTGTGCCCCGGATAGTCCGCGATCGTATGAAGCAGCGTGCGATCGTTGTCTTCCGACCTCATGTTCGGCAGGTCCGGACAGGATGCAATCAGCGCTTCCAACTTTTCAATATCGCTCTGCTCAATGGCCTCACGCGCCTGCTCGATCGGCGTCATTCGCTTCCCTCCAAAATCGTGGTTCATGGGATCCCCAGTCGCTCCCGGTAGACTTCGTCCGTCAGCGCTTTTTGACGCCAGTAGGGTTCGCGGACGGTCACCATCAGTTCCCACGAACCATCCGACGCGTCCTCCCATTTCAGGATGCGGTGCGGATAGGACGTTTCCACCCAGATTGTCTTGCTCCAGTCTCCAGCCGCCAGCCGCCACGGGGTCGCATGGCGGCTTTTTCCCGAGACAGTGACCGCCTCCGGCATACCCTTGCTCAACCTCGCGTCCACCAACGCATGGGGTCGGTGCCGCGTACGGAACGACCATAGACTCCGAAGAAGCCGGATCGGCCGCGATTCGCCCGCCTGCATCATCGGACCCTTGAGTTCCCTGATCTGAATGAGCAGATGGTCCTCGCTCTGAAACCCTTCGGGCATGACCAGGCTATATGTACGCAACCCTTCGCGTTCGAAGTAACTGTTCAGGGCGCCGCGTACCTCGCCGTCAACCACTCGTATCTCGTCGAAGATATGCCCGCACCATTCCTGAGAACTCAGGTTCACTTTCATCAACTCGAACGGATTCGAACCCGCGACCCCCTCGACGGCGCTGAAAACGGAAGTCATCACCGAATAGTCGTAGATGCCGGTGGTAAACTTGAGAATGTTGTTCAGTTTGAGAACGTAGACCCGGTCTGCCTGCGGCGTGGGCGACTCGACCTTGACGTAGGTATTCCGGTTCAGGTCTTCCGTGACGAAGATGAGCACGCCATAGCCCTCGCGTGACTCTCCGTAACGAGGCTGCACCACGCGATAGCTGGAAATCTCCGCCTTGCCGTCTCCCCAGTGCGCATAGAAGTCCGGGGTCTCCGCGGCAACCGGCGGGACGAATCCGAGCGTGCACAGGACCGCCAGGGCGATTGCAAGTAATCCGGGCATGTTCCCTTCCTTCCATTGGATGATCGATCGGAATGGAAAGGGCCGCCTCACATTCGGGGCGGCCCGTCTATCCCGTTGCAACGTCAAGTCTGGTTTATTTCAGGAACATCATTCGTCTGGACGCGAGGAAATCGCCTGCCTGAATCCGGTAGAGATAGATGCCGCTGGACACCTGCCGACCCATTTCATCCTTCCCGTCCCAGGTCGCCGCGAAGGAACCTGCCTCCATATAAAGGTCCACCAAAACGCGCACCTCCTGGCCCAGAAGGTTATAGATGGCCAGCCGGACCGGGCCCGCCTCTGGAATCCGGTATCCGATAACGGTAGAAGGGTTGAACGGGTTCGGTACATTCTGGTCCAGTTTGTATTCGCCGGGCAGTGACGACAGACGTTCGAAATCGACGTACGTCAACCGGTCGATAGCGCCGTCGAGTCCTATGAGCACCCCCTCCGAAACCCTGAAGTCGCCTGACAAGGCCGCGCCGTTTGTCTTGAAGATAAGCTCGACGAGCTTTCCGTCGCCACTGACGCCATGTCCATCAACTTTAACCGCGCCGAGATCCAGCCTGCCCGGCGCGTGGTTCGCGGATACGAACAGTGTCTGCCGACCCGCGCCGGATTTGAGCAGATCTTCTTCCAGTTCTCTGGCTTCCACGAAATCGTACTTCGCAGGGTCGTAAAGCAGCGAGAACCCGTACCCCTTCAGGTCCTTCGTGCGCGCCAGTGAAACGTGCAGTTTCAGGAGGTCTTTGTCTGCGCTCGAGTCCTCAACCTTTTCCAGCATAAGCGTGGCAAACGCGTTCCGGCCTCCGGTTATGTTCAAACCCCGCGTCAGTTTTCCGCTGGATTTCCCTTCCCCGAAATTCGTTGTCTTCGATGACAGCAACCGTTCCGTGTCCTCGGCGTCCAGAGGGTCCCCGCGCAACGTACGTCCATTTACCATCTCGTACTTCGAGGGAACGTGTTCCAGCGAAAGCCCGTATCCCTTTAATGTCCCTTCTTCCGTCGAAGGAACGGGCTTCGGCAGAGAACTCATGCCCTCATTCAGGACGCTTAACAGCCGCGCCTTCGGATTTACATTGGCGCGCTTCCCGTCGTCCGTGGTAAGTTCATCGGCAATGACCGGTCCGAAAGAAACCAGCGCCATACAAAAGGCGAAAAGCATTAATCGCTGCACACCTGCACTCCTTCAGCGGACGTTCGCCGCTATGTTAAGGCCGGCCATCCGATTGGCCTATATATATATACCCCGTCTAAGGCACGTAACCCAAATCCGCGTGAAACTCTCGTATGTCGCGCGTCAATTAATACTAAATCTATCGCACAAATCCGCCGGTGTCAACCCCATTGGACGACGCTCAGACGCCGCGGACAGGTGCGAAAGGCCGCAGTCGGCTTGATTTCTCTCGTGAGATCGTCCGGATGCTGATTGCCGAATAATTACGACAGCCCCGTCCCGGGAGTTGGATATGGAGCGAGGCAATCTGAATACAACAATTCTGTTGCATAAATTTAGAAAGCGATTGCAATGGATCGTCGATACGTGCGGATTTCGCCGCTTTGTAGTGTAAAGGGGCTCGAGTCTCACGGCCGTTTGTTCGATTGACCGATTCGGGGTTAGGAGAGCCAGGAACGTCCACGTAATCGGCGAGGAATATTCAACCTGGTATGCCCTTGATGAAATCGGGGGAATCCCTTATGTTAAAATGTGAGAAAATGGAACGACAGCATTGCATCCGGAGAATGGAAACCATGTCCGAATTGAGAATTTATCCCTCTCGCTGGCCCGCCCGGTATTTCGGTGTGGCGGTCGTGTTGTTCGTTACAATCATCGTCCTGATTCTGTGGATTGGTCCGCAGCCGATTTCTTCCCAGAGTCCGTTTTCGTTATCTCCAGACCTGGATGCGGCGGAGGGCGATCAGGCCACGACGTCTCTTGAAGTCTCCGCCGAGGACGTCGTTTCGATACAGATTTTCGGCGATGACATCCAGGGGGCAACCGCGGTAAAAATGCTCTTCCAATACGACGCGCGCCAGGTCCTCTTCGAGGGGTTCGACGTCGGCGGGATCATGACCAATGCCGTGGCGGCACCGGTGGAAGAGACGCACCCAACGTCCGTGGAGATCAACATCTGGCCGTTCGCGAGCCGCACCACGCCCAGAACCGGCCTTTTGGGAACCGCACGATTTCGCACGTCGACATCTTTTTCGAGCACAACGATCCGGCTGGCTGAAGGGGAAATCTCCCTCGGCCGATACCGTAAGGAAACCGCGTCGCTGGACATCGACATTTCCCTGCAGGACAGTACGGCGGCTCCGTCTCCCGGACTTGAGATCCATCGCGCCGACTTCGACGGAGACGGTACGGTTGCGCTGGCCGACTTTCTGGAATTCGCGAGCCACTTCGGCGTGGAACGAGACGACGATTCATTCGACGCCCGATTTGATCTGGATGGAGACGAGACCATCGGAATGGGAGATTTTCTGCAATTCGCCGCCCAGTTCGGAAAGGAACTGCCGCCGCCCGCCCCGCTTCTGGATCCCGCCGAGCGCGACGCCCTTGTGGCGCTTTACAGGTCGACGGGCGGAGACAACTGGACGGAAAGGACAAATTGGCTTACCGACAAACACGTTTCCACGTGGCACGGCGTCATCGCATTCGACGGGCGCGTTTCCGTCGTAAGCCTGAGCGAAAACAACCTGACGGGCGAAATCCCGGTCGAATTGGGCAACCTGTCTCATCTCAGACGGCTCCACCTTCAACGAAACGGCCTCAGTGGTCCGATTCCTGTAGAGTTAGCCAACTCCACCCACAATGAAGCGCTTTTTCTGCACCGGAACGCGTTGAGCGGTGAGATACCCGCCGAACTGGGGGCTCTGTCCAAACTCCGATGGCTGGGACTCAATGCCAACCAGTTGAGCGGAGCCATACCCGCCGAACTTGGCGATCTGACCGAATTGAGGTGGCTGAATTTCGACGAAAACGAGCTGAGTGGTGAGATACCCGCCGAATTGGGTGACCTTTCGAACCTGAAGATCCTGTGGATCTGGAACAACGCATTATCCGGACAGATACCACCCGAATTGGGCGGCCTGACCGACCTGCTTTGGATGGACTTCTCGGAAAACGAGCTGAGCGGCGCCATACCCGCCGAACTGGGCGATATGACCGACGGAAATTTGATATGGCTCAGCTCCAATAAACTTTCCGGTGAGATTCCCGGTACCCTGGGCAATCTGACCAACCTGCAGAGGCTCTTCCTGAATGAGAATGAACTGTCCGGAGCCATACCCCCTGCGCTGGCTGGGGCGACCGCCCTCGAAGTGCTGAGGTTTAACGAAAACAAGCTGGACGGCGAGATTCCCCGGGAACTTGGCGCCCTTCCGGAACTGCGATGGCTGGAACTCGACAAGAATGAACTGTCTGGAGAGATACCGGTCGAGCTGACCGGGATGGCCTCGCTCGAGGTGCTGTGGATTTCCGAGAACAAGCTGACGGGTCCGATCCTCCCCCAATTTGGGAGCTCGCCCGCCCTTGTGTGGCTCGACCTTTCGGACAATTCGTTGACCGGCGAATTTCCCGAAGCCATGGGCAACCTGTCCAGCATTTCTCAGCTGTGGGTCAACGACAATGCAGACCTGAAGGGCGCGCTTCCCTTCAGCCTGACCAACTTGAGCGACATGGAGGATTTCCAGTTCCACGGCACCGGGCTGTGCGCGCCGCTCGACGAGGCCTTTCAGTCATGGCTGGAGGGAATCGACCGGACCACCGGCGAGAATTGCGAGGAAACGACGACCACGCCGGTGGAAACAAGGCCGCTGGCCGGGCTTCGCGTGTCGAACGGCGGGGTTGAATTCCTGGCGCTGTCGTCAACTGAACAGTGTATCACACTCATTGGCATCTCCATCGGCGGGGCGACCTACACGACCCACTCGTCAAAGTGGCAGCGAAAGGACGGTGAGTCCTGGGCTGATATTCCGGCCACACAGCGCGTGGGCTTGTGTCCCTACTCCACCACGAGCGCCGGGGAATACCGGATGGTCGCGGAGATCACGATCGACGGAAAGCGCGGAAGATATGCCAGCGAGAACACGTTCATCGTCAACTGAGAACGACGTCTTTAGCGAATAACCGAAATCCTTTCTCCATACGCAAAGAGGGCCGTGTGATACACACGGCCCTCTTTGGGTGGGCGGGTTCCTCCCGCGCCGCATTGTCTTTTCGCATAGCTGCGACAGAGAAAGGTCGGACGACTCGCCCGTTGCCTCATCTCAAATCGCTAAAATCCTCCCATTATTTCACCCCTTGCCGCCTCCCGTTCGACCCCCTCCAAACTCTAACAGCAACCCGTCTGCCGGATGCTGTCAATTCGAACGCACGCGTTTGCCGAAGTCCATGGAAAAGAGTACGAAATCAGCAAACGCGATCTCGCCATCGCTGTTCAGATCGTAAAGACCGTCGAAACCTGCGTCATTCTTTTTCAACCCGAAATGCCTCGCGAACAGAATGAAGTCGCTGAAGCCGACGGCCCCGTCCTCGTCGAAATCGGGCCCCCGCCGATAGATGCCGGCGGCGATGACGTACTCTTCCCCGAGATGGGTATGGAGCAGCGCGTAACTCACCTTGAACGAGCCGGTCGTGTCGCCCAACAACTCGCCGTCGCCGTCCTCGTCCACGGTTGGATCATCCCAAGTATACTCCACGTAGCCGCCACCCTCCCGCGCCGCTCTGAAGAGTTCGTGGACGAACTTCACGCCATTGGCGTCTTCAATATCCACATCTGCAAATCGATTCTCGCGTTCGGGGTCCGCCCCGTGAAACACCACGTATCCGGCGGTTGTAACGACAAAGGCGTATATTGAACCGTGCTTCCAGTACCCTCCCTCATCGCGGAAAATGTCCCTGATCTGACCCACTTTTTCCAGACCGATCCGCTCAAGCGCGGCAGAAAAAGCCTTCAGAGCGCTCTCGACAAAGGCCTTCAGGGTCTCGCGGTCCACCACCTCGCCGGCAGTGATGTCCGGGCGGGGTACGGAAACGGGATCGCCGGTGGGCAGATCCGATAGGTCCTGGTAAAAACCGCCGACCAGAATATGGTTTTCGTCGGTTGCCTCCGAGAAAAACTGCGTGGCGTAGGCGACCTTGGGGTGACCGCTATCGTCTCCCTCAACGTCGGGATCGTCCCAATAGTAACCGACAAAACCTCCGCCGGCAGCCGCCTCCATGAGAAGATTCTTTCCAATGCTGTCTCGCCGGGCATCGACAATGCGCCTGAGGGTTTTTCCCTCGGCATCGGGCTGATCGGCGTGGAACAGCACGGAGCCCCGGCTGTTGAGGACGATTAAGTATGTATTGCCTGACTTCCAGTCCCCCTCGAGACGCATACTGCTCCATACGACGGCCAGTTCGGCGGCGTCAGCGATATCATCCAGTTGCGATTTCGCGTATTCCACGAATGCCCTCAAGGTAGCAGGCTCGTCGATGTCAACGTCGCCGGCCGTTACCGCCGTTTCCTGCGCATTGGCGGGACCCGCGTCGGCAAGGATATAGACGATGCCCGGTAAACACACCAACAGGCCGATATATACGATGGATCTCATAAATTCCCCGGATTTCAGGTTGAAATACGCCGTAATCGAAGCAAATCGCGTGGACGGCGTCGGCAAGGCCCTTTCATCTCCGCGCGTTTCTCACAGAAAAAATCTAATCCAAAATCGGTTGCTGTCAACCCGATTGGGCACCGATAGGGCGAAATCACCCTTCGCGATTCCGCCCAATCGTTTCCGAGTGGTCCCTCCGCTTGCGTGACTCATCGGCCACCTTCAGTTGAAACCGACGTTGCTTCCGCCCAACTTTTCACGCGTTCCTCGATTCGCTCTCTCACGTCGGCGGCCACTTCGCGTACTTCCGCAGGTGCGCGAACCGTCTCGCCCTGCCGTTCGCGAAGGGCAACGATGAGTGGAGTAAGTGCGGCCGATTTTATGGGATCGGTCGAGAGTATTGCGACAAGCTCAACTTCTGAAGCGCCCGCTGCGACCAGGTTGGAAACTACCTGCAGCATCTCTTGTATTGAGATTTCGTTGTCGTGCGTGAATGCGGCATATGCGGAGTGAAATGCCTCCATAGCGGCTCGTTTCTTCTGCTGAACCATCTGAGCAAGTGCCCGCACACTTTGCAACTGCCATTCAGGCCGAGTATCCCTTTTCTCGGGTAAAGCTCTGATTCTTCTGTCTAGTTCGTCGCACACGCGCAGAGCTTCGATCCCTCTACTCATTTCCGCTTGCCTCATCCCTTTATTTACCAACGCAACGATGACCCAGCGCTGAACATCTGGTACGTCCCGCTCACCATACCGCTCGACGACCTCCTCCCAGACCGCAATGGCTCCCTCGAGATCACCCAGCTCCTTCCTTGCTCTCCCTTTTTCGATCAATGCAAGCGAGACCCGTTGTTGAAGTGCTGATACGTCGCTGTCGCCGTAACGCAACACTACTTCGTCCCAAGCTGCATTTGCTTCGTCGGTATCGCCAAGTTCCTTTTTCGCTCTTCCCTTATCGGTCAACGCCAACGCGACCCACGACTGGATTGATGATACATCCGTGTCTCCATATCGCTGAATTACCTCTTCCCACGCTACGTTTGCTCCATCTATGTCACCTAATTTTCGATTCGTCTTGCCTTTCCAGATCAACGCCACCGCAACCCACCACTGGAGCTCTGACACCTCACTGTTTCCGTACCTTTCCACGACCTCCTGCCACGTGGCAAAGGCTGCGTCCGAGTCGCCTAGTTCTTGTCTCATTCTCCCGATGTCCATCAATGCCTCGGCTACTCGCCACTGCAGACCTGGCACGGCGCTGCCCTCAAATCTCGTCAGGACCTCTTCGCACGTTGCGACCACCGACTGGAAATCTCCTAGTTGTTCTTGTGCATTAGCCTTGCAATGCAAAATGTAGGCGACGAACGAATCCGACAATCTTGTCCGATCTGTTCTACGGCAATCAATGATCCCGTCGACTATCTCTATTACGTTTCTGAACTCCCTAGCGTGACGCGCGGCGTTGATTTTCTCTAAGAACTCATTTTCTGCAGTGGATTGGGCCCTCGCGACAGCTCTCTCCGACACCTGCTGCAAAATGCGCCACTTCGCAGGGGGAATTGGGTCTTCTAAGAGTAATCGATCGTTAAGTGCGCGAAAAATACCGGCGCGAATTACAATGGACTCCGCCGCCGCCATGACTAAGTCTTCCGACATATCGACAAGCTCGCTTCCGCTGTAGAAAACCACCATAAATGTGATCAGATTCTCCACAATGGCCGCCTCGTCCCGCTCACGGCGCAGCTTGTAATAGATGCTGTATAGACGTTCGGCGGCAGCGTACTGTCGCTTCCTGCCACTACCCTCTACGATTACTGCCCCGCGATCTACCAACCTCCCTAGCATTGTCGATACAGTACGGACGCCCATGCGGGCACGCGCCGCAATTTCCCCAGGGCTCGATGGCTGCCAGAGGTCTATCACCGAGATATAAACACGCCGTTCGGTCTTCGCGAAATCCTCCAAGTGTCCGCGGAAATACTCGGTGTGCTCGTCGATCAGCGTTACCAGTTCTTCCATCAGTTTGCGCAGGGATCTGTGCCTTGCGAATTCGGCGACGATGACCAGAAGGCGGGGGTTGCCGCCTGTCAGGATCTGTAGGGGCCTGATCTCGCGTGAACTCACCGTGTCGCCGCTGGCGACCTGCCACAGGCGGCGACACTCGTCGGTATTCAGCGGTTCCAGATTTATGTTTCGGAACAGTTCGAAAAACGGTTGCTGCACGTCGTCCAGAGCCCGGAACCGACTAGTTGCGGTGGCAAGCAGCATAATCTGGGGTTCCGACTGCAACGCCCCTCTGAGTTTCCAGCCGAAATCCCTATCTACATCCTCGCACAGCAATTGCAGGTTCTCAACCATGAGCACGAGCTTTTTGTCCAACATATCCGCCGCCTCCAGTACAGCGGCGCGAGCGTTTGCCTCTAGCGACCGATCTTGCCAACTCTCTGATAGGTCATCATATGTCTTCCGCAAGTTTTCTCCGAAGCCGGGCTTGTGTGCGTACATCTCATTACTGAGATGATAAAGAGTCTCCAACCAGAAATCCGCCAGATTAAAGATCTCCTGGCTCTCTTCCATAAATCGAACGGGAAGTAGGCGCTCGGAGAGTCTCTTTTCGGTACGCAGCTCCGCGGCGGTGCGAACCAGAAGCATGGTTTTTCCGCGGCCTCTAGGGCCCACCACCAGGACGTGTTGACACGACGGCGAATCTACGTTTCCACGGAGGACCTCAAGTACAGAATTAAGTTCTCGCCCGCGGACGACGAACTGTTCGATTATCTCGCCGTCGGATTGATGGGTGCCTGGGTTGAATTTACGTATCCGGGGATTTCGGCTGGGTGTCGATAGTTTGGTCCCCGTCATTACATTCCCTCCCTTGAATCTTCGTTGGATTCGCGGCATCGTATAGGGACATGGTGATCTCGAAAGCGGGCCGTCCACCAATCTTTCAGCAAACGTGAAGCAAAGCGATGACCATCGTCGTTAGATTCGAGATACCCGTCGTGTTCAAGGACTTCGAGGACGTCTGCAAAGCGTGTGGCTGCGTCATTTACCAGCCTGGAATACATCCGTACGAGACATTTCTTAGCGTCTGGCGTGAACACTTCCTCAACTGCCGCTTCGGCGAGGACTTCCATAGCAATAGAGTAACTCTCATCTTCCAGAGCCTCCTTTAGGCGCGTCTCATAGTGTACGAGGTCGATTTGTCCTGAGGGACCCAGTAACGAATTGCGATGGACAAATTCAACGTCTTCCAACGTCAGCCGATCCCGCCCGTGCAGGATTGCGTGGTCTCGCAGCCTGGCGAAAAAAGACTGAACATGATGAGGGATACCGATTCCAAGTGTGTCGTATACCGCACCAGCCACGCCGCCAGCGACGGACAATGCGTAACGGCTCGCAAGACGGTTAAAGCAATTCATGCTTGTTTCACGGTCCCAAGGTCCGAGACGAAACGGATATAAATGGTTGATCCTGTCGGGTATCCCGAGTCGTCGCACCAGGGGCTCAAGACCGATACTGCCGGAAACTACGAGGACCGGAGCTTCATCGCCAAGAATCTGCAAAACGCCTCGCAACCAACTCAGGAATTCGTCTACACGCCGCGGCCCGTCGTCCTGCCGTAGCATACGCTTGAGAAAGATGGGCAATTCGTCGATAACCAGAAGCACAGGTTTGCCCTGTTCGGCACAAGCGCGGAACATCTGTTCACCGTGACGTCTCCAATTCCCCTCATTCAGCCCTGCACGTATCTTCACGCCAAATTCGAAGGCGCTGATTTCCTCTATGCCTTCGCCGAAGAAACGCTTCATTCCGAGAGCCAGACGGGATGAAATGGAGCGAACGGGATGTACTTCACGAGCCACCTCGGCTATCGCGTCCTCCGCAGTGGCCGCTCCTTCAACATCCGCAAAGAGAAAGATCCATCCGTCGTTTTCGAGTCGACGACCGAGTTCCTGGACAATGCTGGTCTTACCCATCCTCCGCTGTCCGGTCAACAACACGTGGTTTCGATCACGCACCAGTGTTTCCAGAATATGCAATTCACGTTCACGATTGAAAAAATCATCGCCGCGAACCCAGCGGCCCGTAGATAAGTTCATATTTGGCTCCTTGATTTTCGAACCCGATGGAAATATATTATACAACAAATTCGTTGTCAACAGATTTGTTGTATGTTGCGCCAAAAAAAAGAGAGACGACCCGTGGATCGTCTCTGCAAGTGCGCCGAACATGTGATGTTTTTTTAAATCGGACCGACTAACCTCAATGCGAAAATAATGTTGATGAAATTCGGGACATTGAAGACTAGGCGAAAATACAGATAAGTCTATATTTTTCAATAGGAAAAGGCCTTCCATTTTGGTATATTGGGAAGCGACGAAACCCCCAATTCACCCAAAACGAAAGGCCACGTACAGTGAGACGAAAGAAAGCCGATTTGCACGCGCGTGTCAACGACAATTTGAAGATGGAATTCACGGGTGAAGGCCTCACCTCGTATGCGGGTTTGGAGCTGTTGATGCGCTATTTGCGGAACGTGGATTGGAACAGGCAATTGCGCCGTCACCTGGGCAGTGCGTGCTTTGGCGGCGATTTCGGTGTGGTGAGCCTTTCCCGTGTTCTGTTGGGTTTGCTGTGGGTAGGCGGCCGTCGGTTGCGGCATCTGGATTTCTTGAAAGGAGATCCCCTGCTGCAGCGGTTCTGCGGTCTGACGGATCTACCGACGCCCCGCAGCATGAGCTCGTTTCTGAGACGGTTTACCGACAAGGGTTTGAAGGCCCTGAAAGCCCTCAACGCCGACGTTGTTGCTCAAAAGATCAAGTTGTTGCGCGCCCGGAAACTGACGATCGACGTGGATGGCACCGTCTTGTGCACCGGAAAACGCGTCGGCGGCGCCCGCCGTGGGTATAATCCGCATCATCGCAAAGTCCCCAGTTACTATCCGATCACCGCCTACCTGGCCGACAGTGGTCATTTTCTCCGCGTGCACAACCGGCCCGGCAACATCAACGATGGCAGCGCCTCCATAGGGTTTTTAAAGGATTTGTTTTCTCAGATCAAAGAAAGCTTGGGACACGCCTACTCCCTGCGATTCCGCATGGATGGCGACTTTTTCAAGAAAGATGTGATCAACAGGCTCGACAAGAACAAGGCTTCGTATGCCATCAAGGTGCCCTTTTGGAAAGGCCTGGACTTACAGCACAAAATCCGTCAATGCAGCAACTGGCAGCGCGTCGAGAAAGGCGTCGACGGCTTTACGTCAACGCTGACGGTCAAAAAATGGGAACGCACCCTCAACATTGCCATCTTTCGAAAACGTGTCTTCCATAAAACCCGCAAGAACTACCAGTTGGACCTGTTCGATCCCGATGACGGCACCTTCGAATACGCTGCGGTGGCCACCAATCTTCCCTTCAAGTTGCGCGCGCTCTGGCGCTTCATGGCAGGACGTGGCATCCACGAGAAAGCCATCGGCGAACTCAAGACCGGTCTCAGCTTCGATACCATCCCCACACACAATTACCACGCCAATAGTGCCTGGCAACAGTTCGTCATTCTCGCGCACAACCTCCTGGTCAACTTCCAGATCGAAACCGGACTGACAAAACGCAATCGCACCTTGAAAAATACCAACCGATGGCCCCTCAAATCCATACGCACCCTCCGGTTCGAGATCATCAACCGCGCCGGACACCTTATCCGACCCGAAGGGCGGCTTACCCTGCGTCTCCAACGAAACAAGCACACCGAAAAACAATACCGCAAAATCTGCAACGCACTACAGAATGCCGCCTGATTTACTTCACATTGAGGCTAACCCTGGGGTTTTCAACTGAGAACCGGATGAAAATACCGTCCCCGGCGCCGAAGCCCTATGAACGCAGCATCGCCAATCGAACGTACGTTAATGAAGATCAATGCGCGTCCAGCCAGTTGGATCCCGTGCCCATTTCCACGACGATCGGTACCTTCATGGGAATGGCCGACTTCATCCCGTCTTCGACAATGGGCGGGAGGACGTCCGCCTCCTCCAGGTGCATATCGAAGACCAGTTCGTCGTGGACCTGGAGCAGCATCCGGGATCTGAGGTCACGTTCAAGAATCACGCGATGGATATGGCTCATCGCCAGCTTGATCATGTCCGCGGCCGTGCCCTGGATGCGCGAGTTAATGGCGTTTCGCTCTTCCCCCTTCCGGGTGGTGGCGTTTCTTGAGTTGATATCCCGCAGATAGCGGCGGCGGCCGGTGACCGTTTCGACGTATCCATTCTCCCGGGCGAACTCGATGGTTTCGTCCATGTAGGTCCGGATGCCGGGAAACTGATCGAAGTAATTGGCGATCAGGTCCGCCGCCTGCTTTCGGGAAATGTCCAGGCGGTCGGCCAGGCCGAACGCCGAGATGCCGTAGATGATGCCGAAGTTGACGGTCTTCGCGTGTCGCCGCATATCTTCGGTCGCCCCGTCGATGCCGTAGATTTTTTCTGCGGTCGCGGTGTGGATGTCGCCGCCCTGTCTGAAAACCTCCGTGAGCGCTTCGTCCCCGCTGAGTTCGGCGGCCACGCGGAGTTCGATCTGGGAGTAGTCGGCGGCAAGCAGCACGTGGTTTTCGTCGCGCGGCACGAAGGCCTTTCGGATCTCCCGGCCCATTTCGGTGCGGATGGGAATATTCTGCATGTTCGGACCGTGAGACTGCAGGCGGCCGGTCGCCGTAACCGCCGCTTCGTAATTCGTATGGATGCGGCCCGTTCGTTTGAAGATCGACCCGGGCAACTGGTCGACGTAGGTGGATTTCAATTTGGTGCACATCCTGTAGAACATCACCTGTTCCACGATTTCGTGCTTGTACGCCAGACGCCGCAGCACCTGCTCCGTGGTCTGGTACTGTTTGGTCCTGGCCGTCCGGCGTGCATTCGGGTCGAGTTTCAGTTTGTCGAAGAGGACGTCGCCCAGTTGCCTCGGCGAGTTGAGATCGAATTGTTCTCCGGCAAGCTGGAAGATCTGCTCCCTGGCCCGGTCGATCTCTCCCGAGAGCCCTTCGGACAAATCTCGAAGCGCCTCGGCTTCACACCGGATGCCCTCGTATTCCATTTCGACCAGGGCGGGGATGAGCGGACACTCCACATCCCGGAACACGCGCACCTGCCCCATTTCTTCGAGCCTGGACCTCAGGACTTCGCTCAGCTGAAGGGTAATGTCCGCGTCCTCAGCCGCATACGTGGTTACCTGGTCCAGCGGCACGTCCGTCAGGCTCAACTGGTCCTCGCCTTTCTCGCCGATGAGATCGGAAATAGGGATGGGGTGGTATCCAAGCAGCGCTTCCGACAGATAGTCCATGGTGCGGCGCAGATCGGGCGTGGCCAGGTAGGCGGCGAGCATCGTGTCGAACAACGGACCCTTCACGCGAAAGCCCTTCCAGCGCAGGACGCTCAAATCGAACTTCAGGTGGTGGCCGATTTTCTCGATTTCCGGATTTTCCAGAACGGGACGAAAGGTTTCCAGGATTTCGAGCGCTTCTTCGGGCACATCGGGCAATGGCACGTAGAATCCCGTGTGCGCTTCGCAGGAAAAGGCGAGGCCGATCAGCTCGCACTTCCTGGGGTTCAGGCCCGTGGTTTCGATGTCGAAGCAGAAGGCTTTCCGTTGACTCAGCGCGTCGATCAGTTCGCCGCGTGATTCAGCGGTGTCCACCAGTTTATAGTCGTGTTCGACGTCTTTGAGGGTTCGGACTTCGCCTCCGATTTCGCCGGCGGCGGCGGTGGGACCGGCCTTGAACGTCTCGCCAAAAAGGCGCTGGCCCAGGGTATTGAATTCGAGTTCGACAAACAGTGCCTGCAGTTTCTGCTCGTCCCAATCAGCGCGTTCCAGGTCGTCGGGTTTGACGTCCAGCACGACGTCGCGATCTATTGTGACCAGTTCCTTGGAAAGCAGGGCCTGCTCGCGGTTTTCTTCGACTCGTTCCTTCTGTTTTCCTTTAAGTTCGTCTACGTTGTCCAACAGATTTTCGATGCTGCCATACTTTCCGATCAGTTTTTGGGCGGTTTTTTCACCCACGCCCGGCACCCCGGGCACGTTGTCCGAACTGTCGCCCATCAGGCCCAGAATATCGATGACCTGTTCCACGCGTTCGATCTGCCACTTCTCCAGAATCTCGTTAACTCCCTGAATTTCGACGTCGCCGGTGCGGCCCGGTTTGCAGACGAAGGTGCGGTCCGAGACCAGTTGGCCGTAGTCCTTGTCGGGTGTGACCATATAGGTTGTAAAGCCCGCCGTTTCCGCCCGTTTGGCCAGCGTTCCGATCACGTCGTCCGCTTCCCAACCGGGTACCCTGACAACGGGCAGGTTGAACGCTTCGCACAGGCGAAAGACATAGGGTAGGGCGGCGCTGAGATCCTCGGGCATGGCCTCGCGCTGGGCCTTGTATTCCGGGAACATCCTGTGCCGGTGGGTCGGTTCGGGCGTGTCGAATACAACGCCGATATGACTGGGATCCGCGTTGTTAAGAATATCCAGCAGGGTGTTCGTGAGCACGAATACCGTCGACGTATTCAGGCCGGTGGAGGACATTCGCGGGTTGCGGATCATGGAGAAATGGGCGCGGTAAACCAGCGCCATTCCGTCCAGCAGGTAGAGCTTTTTCTCTGTTTCGCTCATTGCTTTCTCCCCACCCCCGGCCTCCAGGGGAGGAGTACGGGGGTTCTCATTTTTCTTGCCATCGCTGTGTGCGCGGCCTACCTTGTTCCGTTGGTTGACCACCATTTGCTTTACGACTCGATCTGCCGTGGAGGAGTTAGATGGAGACGTTCGAACGACGCGATTTTCTCAAAAAAGCCTCCGTTGGGGTTGCCGGCGGCGTTGCGGCGATAGCGGGCTGCAGCCCGGCCGCGAAAGAACAGTCGGACGCGCCCGCCGTACACGCCCGGAGGAAGTTCGAATGGAAGATGGTAACCACGTGGCCGCCGCACTTTCCCATTCTTGGCGAAGGCGCGGACCTGCTGGCCGGGTGGATCGACGAGATGTCCGGCGGCCATCTGAAAATTACCGTCTACGGCGGCGGCGAGCTGATTCCGCCGCTGGAAGGCTTCGACGCCGTCAGCCAGGGTACCGTTGAGATGTGCCACGGCGCCGCCTATTATTGGGCCGGCAAAGCGCCGGCAACGCAGTTTTTCGCGGCGGTTCCGTTCGGCATGAACGGACAACAGCTCAATGCCTGGATCTACAGCGGCGGCGGGCTGGAGCTCTGGCAGGAACTGTATGCCCCGTTCAACCTGATTGCGATGCCCGTCGGCAATACCGGAGTCCAGATGGGCGGTTGGTTCAACCGTGAAATGAACAGTATTTCCGATTTTCACGGCCTGAAAATGCGAATTCCGGGCCTGGGCGGCAAGGTGATCGCCAGGGCCGGCGGTTCGGCCGTGCTTTCAGCCGGTGGTGAAATCTACACCAACCTCGAACGCGGCGTGATCGATGCTACCGAATGGATCGGACCGTACCATGACTTCCTGATGGGATTCTTCAGAGCTGCGCGATATTACTATTATCCGGGATGGCACGAGCCGGGGACCTCGCTGGAACTGATCGTCAACAAGCTCGCGTTCGAGCAGTTGCCAACCGATCTTCGGCAAATTGTGCGTGCGGCCGCCGCCCGGTCCAACGTCTGGATGCTTTCCGAATTCGAGGCCAAGAACAGCATTTATCTGCAGAAGCTCACGAAAGAGCACGATGTCGAGTTGCGCAGGTTTTCGGACGAGGTCCTCAAAACGTTGCGCCGGTTCTCACAGGAAGTTGAGGAAGAGGTGGCCGAAGCCGATCCGATGAGCAAAAAGGTTTACGCTTCCTTCGACGCGTTTCGGAAGGACATCGACCCGTGGGCCGGCCTTTCGGAGAAGCTGTATTATTCCGCGATAGGGGGTTAACGGATTTGAACACGGCAGTCTTGCCAGACAGGGATGCGTTAGAGACGCGTCCCTGTTTTTTGTTTTCGATCACGACGCCAGGTACCGGGGCAGCCACGTGGCCACTTCGGGAAAGGCGATGACCAGCGTAAGGCCGATGAGTTGCACGATGATAAAGGGGATGATGCCGCGATAGATGTGGCCCGTCTGAACCTCGGGCGGCGCGACGCCTTTCAAATAGAAGAGGGAGAATCCGAATGGCGGCGTCAGGAAAGACGTCTGCAGGTTCATCGCGATGAGGATGCCCACCCAGAGGAGGTCCACGCCAAGGTGCGAGAAGATCGGCGCGACAACCGGAACGATGATGAACGTGATCTCGATGAAATCTATAAAGAATCCGGCGATAAAAATAACGACCATAACGAGCGCGAGGAAAACGTGTGGCCCCGGGTCGGCTTCCACGATCAATCGGGTGAGATACGCGTCGCCGTGCAGTCCCCTGAAAACAAGGCCGAAGGCAGTGGCGCCAACCAGGATGATGAAGACCATGCAGGTGAGGTGGGTGGTCTCGGCCATGACGGACTTGAGGGTTTCGAGGGAAAGCTTGCGCTTGCACAGAGTGAGCACGGTTGCGCCCAGGGCGCCCACCGCGGCGGCTTCGGTGGGAGACGCGACACCGGCGAAGATGGATCCCAGGACGGCCGTTATCAGCAGTCCTGGCAGCAGGAAGGCGTGAATGGTCTGTTTGATCCTGACGGCGCCCACAAACCGGTCCAGGTCCTCTCTGGGCATCGCAGGCGCGGAGTCCGGCCTTGTGAAGGCGACAATCACGATCCAGGTCAGGTAGAGACCCACGAGACAGAGACCTGGAATCACGGCGGCGATGAACATGTCGCCGATGGATATATTCAGGATGCTGCCCAGAAGCACCAGGACGATGCTGGGCGGGATGATCTGGCCCAGCGTACCGGATGCTGAGATGATCCCGGTGGCGAGTTCGGTGCGGTAACCGCGTCTGAGCATGGTGGGCAGGCTCAGGAGGCCCATGGTGACGACGGTAGCCCCTACAATGCCTGTGGATGCACCCAGCAGGGCGCCCACGACAATCACGGAAACGGCAAGACCGCCGCGCAACTTGCCGAAGAGCAGCGCCATGGTTTCCAGCAGTTCCTCGGCAAGCCCCGATTTCTCAAGCATGACGCCCATATAGACGAACAGAGGGACCGCGATGAGCACGTAATTGGTCATCACCCCCCAGATGCGCAGCGGCAGCAGGTTGAAAAAGTCGATGCCGAACGTGAGATAACCCAGGATGAATGAAACGCCGCCCAGCGTGAATGCGACGGGAAAGCCGAACAGGAGCAGCACAAACAGGACCCCGAACAGGATAAGCGGCATGGCTTCGATCATGCGTCCGCTCCCTGCGGTTGGGTTTCCGGATCGATCGCTTCGCTGCCGGCAACCTTCATCAGGGAACCGAATGCCAGCGCGATACCCTGTAAGGTCAGCAGAAAAAAGCCCGCGGGAATGGCGGCTTTGAGGATGAACCGCGCCGGTAGTCCGCCGGGATCGGGCGACCCTTCACCGATAACGAATGCGTTCATGACAAACGTGTGGGAACACCAGATGGCGACCAGGCAGAAGGGGATGAGAAAGAGCAGGCTCCCGGCGAAGTCCACCCATGCCCTGGTTTTCGCCGAGAAGCGGTTGTAGAAGACGTCCACGCGCACATGTTTGCCATGTTTCAGGGTATAGGCCGCGCCGATCAGGAAAATGACCGCAAACAGGTGCCATTGCAGTTCCTGCACCGCGACCAGGCTGCTTTTCAGCAGATACCGAGTAAACACGTCGTAGCAGACAACAGCCACCAGAACCGTCGTAAGCCACGATACGGCAACGCCAATGCGTTCGTTCAACCGGTTCGCAAAGCCAATGTAGGCGCGAAGGAAACGCAAGGAAGGGATTCTCCGGATGCGGTTCGGAACATTCAATCGGACTCGCACGGCATGACCGCCTGGAAGGCGATTTTTCGGCATAAATTAAGGCCCACACGCGTTGTTTGTAAAGAAAAAAGCGTTGCCATCCGGACCACTTTTCGTTTCTTTACCCCGAAGGAGAAGCCGTGCGGAACGATGTAGCCTTGAGGAGTGTTCACCTATGCAAAAATCGTCTTTGATTGCCCTGGCGTTTGCACTTTTTTTCGCAAATCCACCCGTATCGGCCCAGGAAAAGGTCAGGGTAAGCACGGCCTGGCCGGTCGACGCTGCGCGCCCGGGCGACCTCGTGGCGCTGGCCATCGTGGTGGATATTGACGATGGGTTTCATATCAACCCCGATCCGGCGCAGGCGCTGGCTGTCGGCGATTTCGAACCGTATCCTTCCGACGTTCGAATCCTGGAGGCGGCAGACGGGCTGACGCTGGAAGCCGTTCGCTTTCCGAAGCCCCATCCGATACAGGCAGACTATGCCGACGGCGATCTCATGGTGTACGAGGGTCAGACGGTTTTTTACCTTCCCATAAAGGTGGGCGAGGAGGTGCCGCCGGGATCGCAGCGGCTTAAACTCGAGGTCGAGTACCAGGCGTGCGATGAATTTACCTGCTTTATTCCGAATACGGTTGTACTGGAGGCGGCGCTGCCTGTCGTTGGCGCGGGAAAGCACGTAAACCGTATGAATTCCACGTTGTTCGAAGATTACGAGTCGGCGGACGCCGGGACGGCCGGAACCGGGGTGCGTTTCGATCTGTTCGGCTGGACGTTCCTGATCGATACGTCGTCCGGGGCAGGTCTGATTCTGCTTCTCATCGTGGCCGCGTTCGGCGGCGGGTTGCTGAATCTGACGCCCTGCGTGCTTCCTGTCATCCCCATCAAGATCATCGGCCTGGCGCAGTCCGCGGACAACCCAACCCGGCGTCTCGTGCTGGGGACCACCATGTCTCTGGGCGTCGTGGCCTTCTGGCTGGCGCTTGGGACGATGATTGCCGGCATCAGCGGATTTACGGCGACCAACCAGCTTTTCCAGTATCCGATGTTCACGATTCTGGTCGGGCTGATTATTGCCGCCATGGCGGTTGGCATGTGCGGGCTGTTCTATGTCCGTTTGCCGCAGGCTGTCTACCGGTTCAACCCCGGACACGACAGCCTGGCGGGTTCGTTCGGTTTCGGCATCATGACGGCGGTGCTTTCCACCCCGTGCACCGCGCCGTTTATGGGCGCCGCGGCGGCGTGGGCAGCCACGCAGTATCCCGGGACGACGCTGCTCACGTTCGCCGCGATCGGCGGCGGGATGGCCGCGCCGTACCTGGCATTGTCCATCTTTCCCGCGCTGGTGGACCGGATGCCCCGTACGGGCCCGGCAAGCGAGTTGATCAAGCAGGTGATGGGGCTGTTGATGCTGGCGGCGGCGGCCTATTTCGTGGGCGTGGGGCTTAGCGCGCTTGTCGTCACGCCTCCGGACCCTCCGGGCACGGGATACTGGTGGCCCGTAATGGCATTTGGCGCTGCCGCCGGCTTCTGGCTGGTTTACGGTACGCTTCAGATCACCGCCCGGACCGGACGAAGGGCGGTCTTCGGGTGTCTTGGCGCGGCACTCGTCGTGTTCTCCGCAATCGGCGCCGTGCGGTTTACGGACAAAGGACCGATCGACTGGATTTACTATACGCCCGCGCGGTTCGAAGAGGCGCTGGAGGATGGCAAGGTTGTGGTGATGGATTTCACCGCGGAGTGGTGCCTGAACTGCAAAGTGCTCGAGCACAACGTGCTGCAAAGTCCTGAAGTGGCGACGGTGCTGGCTCGACCCGACGTGGCGCCCGTCAAGGTGGATATAACCGGCAATAACCCGGTCGGCAAGGAAAAGCTGAGAGATACCGGCCGGTTGACCATCCCGCTGCTTGTCATCTATACGTCCGGCGGGCATGAGGTGTTCAAGAGCGACTTCTATACGGTTGAGCAGGTCGTAGAGGCGGTGAATATGGCACGGGCAACGGGGTCCGCGGCAACGCGGTGAACGCCGACGTACAAGGAGGTCGAGCAATGGCGCAGGACAATCATCTTCTGACGGATGCCCAGATACAGCGCTTTATTCTGGATGGGTACATTACTGTACAGACCGATGCGATCCCCGACATGCACGGTAAGATCTACGATGAGATCGAGACCGTATTCGAAAAGGAAGGCAACGTCGGGAACAATATTCTGCCGCGGGTACCCCGAATCCAGAAGGTGTTCGATCAGCCCGTCGTGCGCGGCGCATTGACGAGTCTTCTCGGACCCGACTATATCATGAATCCGCACCGGCACTGCCACTTGAATCCGCCGGGAAGCGGCGGGCAGAGTTGGCACAAGGACTGTTACGTCTTCGACCACAATATCCGACATCCACGTTTTCAGTGGGTGCTGGCCTTCTATTATCCGCAGGACACCACGATAGATATGGGTCCGTCGGGTGTGATTCCGCGCATGCAGAACTATAAGACCATTTCAGACCCCAACCCGGACGAAACCCGCGAGCCCGGGTATGCCATTTGCGGCGATGCCGGGATTGTGACGTTGATGCATTTCGACTCCTGGCACCGGGCAACGCCCAATGTGAGCGACAACAAACGTTATATGTTGAAATTCCAGTTCACTCGTATGACGTCGCCGCGTGCGCCCAACTGGAATCTTCAGGAGCAGGCCTGGACGCCTCCCCGCGACGACGCCAATCCGGCCGCATCGCAGGATGTGTGGCGCTGGTTGCAGGGGCAGGGCGCCAACGGGCGTGCGGACGCGAACGGGGATGTAAAGGAAGCCGGGCTGTTCGACGAGGACGAGTGCGTGCGTATCAATACAGCGTATGCGCTGGCAAGTGACAGGGCATCGATCCCTGTTCTGGTCGACGCGATGCGCAGAGAGACACTCGCTGCGGTCGAGGAAACGACGGCTACGACGGCGGACAACGCTCACGGGACCAATCCCACGCCCGGGGCGGCCGCTCGCGCATTGTCGACCATGGGCGCGCCGGCTGTACCCGCGCTGCTGGAGGTGCTCGAGGACGATCACTGGTGGATTCGTGCGATGGCGGCGGACGTGCTCGCCCGCACGGGCCCGGTCGCTCAAGAAGCGGTGTCCGGCCTTCTCGAGAAGGTCGGCGACGACCACTGGTGGGTGCGTCGCAATGCGCTCGAAGCGTTGCGCGCGATCGGGGCGGATTCCGGGGACGTCCTGCAGGCGGTGTTCCGGTCGGTAAAGGATCCCGACTACCGGGTACGGCGCAACGCGGCCCTGTTGCTTTGCAATCTCGGTGAGGCGGGAGACCCGGCGGTGGGCGACCTCGTCGACATCCTGCTGGACGAGAACCGCTACAACCGGTTTTACGCGGGGCTGGCCTTGAGGCGCATCGGTACGCCCAGGGCCCGGGAGGCGTTGCTGGGCGCGTTGTTTACCGCACGGTGGTGTGCGACAACAACGGCGGACGACCTTTATTGATGTGCTTCAGATAATGCCGTGCAGGGGGCCGTTGCGCTCGCCCAGGCGGTCGACTTTGCGGGTGACGCCGGGGTCTTCAACGAGAGGCGGCGCGTGGTGGGGCTTGAGGCGGGCGTCGATGATCAGCGGACCGTGACAGCCCCAGTGTTTGTTTTCGATGAAACTCCCAATGCCGTAAACGTCGTGCGAGGGGTTGGACCGGGTAAACGTGACCCACAGGAGATTGTTCAGCGTCCGCGCGGTGAAGTCGGCGTCGTCCACGAGTAGAATCAGCGGAAATCCCCGGATCTGATCCACGGATTCCAGCGCGGTTGCCAGTCGCCCCGCCGCTTCCGCGTCGGATGGCGCCCTGAAGGTGGTCGCTTCGACGGCCAGGATTCCCGGAAGCGCGACTCTCGGATTTTTCAGCTCTGAAGGCAGGACCAGGTTGCGTGGGATTTCGGTGGGAAGTTCCCGCTTTTTGGGGCCCGCCGCGGCGATCACGACCTTAGAACCTTCGTTCAGCCCGGTGCCGGAATAGTCCAGGGTATCGATGGTCGTGCGGGTCTGAAAATGGAGGTCGCGAGTCCAGTCCACGCGTTCGAGGAGATGCCGTAGAAAGTCCGCGATGTCGTGAATGTCGAGTTGCGGATTGTCTTCGCCCGCAACGATCAGCAGATACTTGGCGAGCGAGCACGCGCCGAATCCCAGCAGCGCGTTGGCAATGGTGAGGATCTCCTGGGGTTCCCGTTCGCGATAGGGCACGTAACGCTCGCTGCCGATGGCCAGGAGCAGGGGATGCACGCCGGCGGCGTCGACGGCGTTGATGGCCTTGAGGCCGGGCAATTCGACAGGGACCATCGGGCCCGTCAATTCGTGAATGAGTTCGCCGAACGCGGTGTCTTCCTGGGGCGGGCGACCCACAACGGTGAAGGGCCAGACCGCGTCCTTGCGGTGATAGACGGTGTCGACGCGCAGCACGGGAAACTCGTGCGCCAGGCTGTAATATCCCAGGTGGTCGCCGAAAGGGCCTTCGGGAAGGGTTTCGCCGGGATTGACTGCGCCCGTGATGCAGAAATCGGCTTCGGCGGAAACGGTGAAGCCGTTTTTTAGTGCATAGCGGAAACGACGGCCGGCCAGCCCTCCCGCGAACGCGACTTCGGGCAGGCCCTCGGGAAGGGGCATGACCGCCGCGAACGTGTGGGCGGGCGGTCCGCCGACGAAGACGCTGACGCGAAGCGGCTCGCCCTTTGCAATGGCATTTGTATGGTGGATGCCGATATCCCGCCGGATCTGGTAGTGCAGCCCGACCTCTGTGTCGGGTTCATACCGGTTGCCGGACATCTGGATGCGGTACATCCCGAGGTTGGAATTGAGGATACCGGGACTCATCGGATCTTCCGTGTGCACCTGGGGAAGCAGGATAAAAGCGCCGCCGTCGTCCGGCCAGCACCTGATCTGCGGGAGGCGGGCGATTGTGGTTGTATGTTCAAATACGGGACCGGACCGGACCTTTCGGGGCGGGATGTTCAGGGCGATGCTCGCGATACCCGCGGCTTTCCACGGCGCCTTCAGATAGGCCGGTGGATCGGCCTTGATCTCGATAAGACGCCTGACCCACTTCAGCGTGGAACGGAAGATGAAGCGGGACCGTTCCAGGGTGCCGAAGAGGTTCGACACGGCCGGAAAAGCACTGCCCTTGACGTTCTCGTAAAACACGGCGGGACCGCGTGACTGATACACGCGGCGGTGAATTTCGGCCATTTCGAGATCCGGATCGACTTCACCCGGAATGCGGACGACGTGGCCTTGTTTTTCCAGGTCCTGGACGCAGTGGCGCAGGCTTCTGTAACGCATGGTGTCTCCAACCAGAGAGAATTGACGGATCACTCGTCGTCTGAGTATGTCGAAGCCACGGGACCGTGATGTTAACGGTTGTAATTTTCGTTAACGATGGGTTTGGCCGTTGTTGCTGACTGAACCATGCCGCATTTGGCTTGAAAAAATCGCCAAAACTGGGATCTGTTGTCTGCCTGAATTATCCATGAGAACCGGCTGACCGGAATGACGACGTCCGGTCTATGGTAAATCGATTTGCTGCTGTTGCTCGTATTCTCGTGCCGTTGTCGCGTTTTTCTCGCGCCTTTTTGTTTTCATCCTGTCCATCCTGTCCATCCATGTTAAACTCGGTCTAAGATTTGAAGGAACTTAGGTAACGAATCCCGATGTCGCTGTCAACACAAAGGTGAGGAATGACCGGTGGACATCTCGAAGAGGCAAATCTGTTCCCCGGCTGAGTACGGGTTCCGCACGAGCAATCGATATCGAATTCCAACACGCGACGGAATCACGCTGGGCGCGGCGATCACCCGGCCGGTGTCCGATAGCGCGTTTCCCGCGCTGGTGTGGTACGACCCGTATCGCAGCGGATCCGACGGAACGACAGGGTCCATGGCCCGGTATTTCGCCGAGCGGGGATATGCGTTCGTCTATCTGAACGCACGGGGGACGGGCAATTCGGAGGGCGTGAGCAAGGACGAATATATGGTGGAGGAAACGCGGGACGGGTACGATGCCATCGCCTGGCTGGCGGACCAGCCGTGGTGCAATGGCAGCGTGGGTATGCTGGGGACGTCCTATAGCGGATTCACGACGCTCCAGGTTGCGGCCACGGCCCCCCCTGCGCTGAAAGCGATCGCGCCGGCGTATTTTACGGACAGAAGGTATACGGACGACTGTCATTACAAGGGCGGATGTCTTCGCGGGTTTTACGACATGCTGACCTACGGCCTGAACATGGTGGCGCGCAACGGGCTGCCCCCGTTCCGCGAGGCCGTCGGCGAGCGGTGGAGCGAAATCTGGCGGCAGCGGCTCGAAGAGAGCGAGCCGTACCTCCTGAAGTGGATCTCCCACCAGGTGGAGGATGACTATTGGGCGGTGGGATCGATTGCAGGACGATACGATCGAATTCGGGCCGCGGCCCTGCTGATCGGCGGCTGGAACGACGGATACCCGACGCCGCCGTTGCGGGTGTACCGCGCGTTGGACGCCCCCAAGCGTCTGCTGATGGGGCCGTGGTCCCACGCTTACGGAGACCAGTCGCACTGCGGACCCCGTATCGACATTTTCTACGAACTGTTGCGCTGGTGGGACCGCTGGTTGAAGCAGATGGATAACGGAGTTACGGAAGAGCCGCAAGTACAGTTATACCAGCGTGAATATGAGGAGCCGGTGACAGATCGCACTATCATTGCCGGGGAATGGCGGATGGCCGCCGATCTGCCGCGGCAGCCGCCCCGGTCGTACTTTCTTCACGGCAGAGCACTTTCCGAAGGTCCCGCTGCCGAAGCGGGCGATGCTTCCGAAGATTACCTGCCGGCTGCGTGTCGAAACGGGGGGTTGTGGGACGGCGGGACGCCCTTTACGCTGCCGGGAGACCAGCGGGTGGATTCGGCGCGAGCGATCAACTTTGCGTCACATCCCCTTGCGAAGCCGGTGTCGATCCTGGGGTCCCCGAAATTCAGCCTGTATATCAGTTCTGACGTGGACGTGGTACCCGTAGCGGTACGGTTATTGGAGATTGCGCCGGATGGGTCCAGCGTGCTCGTGACAAAAGGGATACTGAACTCGACCCGGCGGGAGGGAATGGATCGTGCCGTCCCGCTGGTTCCGGGCGAGATCGCCCGGGTTGCGTTTCATATGGAAGCGACAGCGTGGCGATTCCGGGAGGGATTCCGGATGGGGATCAGCGTCAACGGATCCGATTTCCCGAACGTCTGGCCTACGCCCCGGGCCGGTCGAATCACGGTACACTGGGGACCGGAATTTCCGTCGAGGATCGAGTTGCCGGTTTGGAACGGCGGTGCGGATCCGGCGTTCGCGTTTTCTTCTTCGCCCCATGCGGCAAGACCCACAGGGTCCGGCGACGCGCCGTGGCAGGTGGTACACGATGTGCTGGAAGACAGGTACCGTTTCATTCTCTTCGGTGGAGAAGGTGAGATGGGCGTGTCGAACCGGGCGCCGGCGGAGGCCTGGGCCCGTTCGAAAAAGCAGGCGACGGTGGCGTGGCCGGGGTGCGACGTGCGTTCCGAAGCGACCGGTTCGCTTACGAGCAACGAGGATTGTTTTGTGATGAACCTGGGACTGAACGTATATTTGAACGGAGACCTGTACTTTCAGAAACAGTGGAGCCGGAGCGTTACGAGGATGTTGTTGTAGGGGAGTAGCGTCCGGTTCCCGACGTCGCTGTCAGGGAAGAGATTCGGCTCACACGGAGACACGTATGCGGGTGGTGTTCTATTGGGGGAAGGCGGGTCTCGGGTTCGAAGGGAACAATCCCTATGGACCCTTGCTCGCGAGGGCGATGGCCGGACTCGGGGTAGACCTCGAAGCCGGATACGACGAGGATCTGAGCGAATCGTGGCTGGTGGAAAACCGCGACAGGGTGGACGTATTGCACCTGAATTGGCCGTCGTACATGTACAACACGGCCGATACGGGCGAGAGCGTCAGAAAGTGCTCTGAACTGATCGGCCACCTGACCCGCGCGCGGTCATTGGGTTACAGAATTGTATGGACGGTCCACAATCTGTATCCCCACGAGCGTCCGCATCCGGGCCTGGATCGTCTGGCACGCCTCGCCATAACGCAGCTTGCGACGGCCCTCATCGTGCACTGCGAGTACGGTCGCGGGCAGGTGGCGGCGCACTTTCACCGGACGCATGGCATATTTACGATACCCCACGGACACTTTATCGATGTGTACGAGAATACGATGTCGCGCGACGAGGCCAGGCGAGAATTGGACATCGTCGATGAAGCGTTCGTCTACCTGTTCTTCGGGAACGTGAAACGCTACAAAGGCGTCGAGAGCCTGCTCGAAATCTTCTCCCGGCTGCCCGGCGAGCACTTGAGGTTGCTCCTCGCCGCCAAGTTGAACAGCGATTACAGCGCGGAGGTGGTCGCCCGGGCGCATGCCGGCGATCCGAGGATTCTGACGCAAACGGCCGAATTCTTCCCTGACGAAGAACTCCAGCTATTCTTTAACGCTGCGGACGTCATGGTGCTGCCCTTCGTGGATATGCTGACTTCCGGCTCGGCGATTACGGCGATGTCATTTGCGCGGCCGGTTATCGCACCCGGCATCGGTTGCCTTCCGGAACTGCTGGACGATCGCTCCGGAATCATATACGACGCCAGGGCCGGGGATGGGCTCGAGCGGGCCATGAAGAATATCCGGGAGCGCGACCTGACGGCCATATCGGAAGGCGCGTTTCAGCGGGCGAAAGCGTTATCGTGGGAGTCGATTGCGGAGAAGACGTTGGAAGCGTATCAACATAAACCCTGCACATCGAATTAACCGGTTTCCGTACCGCAAATTGGCAGTTTGCGTTCCATTCGCGGGGGCGTCGCTTCAGACGTACCCGGCGAACATACTGCCGCTTCTCGTCTTCTCGTGCCTTTCTCGCGCTTTTTGGTCTTTTGTCCTGTTCATCCTGTCCATCCATGTAAGTTCAAGTCTTCTATAGGTAGCGAGAGACATGGCTGGAATGACGTTTGTAATGCTGGGCAGCGGCGCCGTCCGGGACAACCCGTTTCGCGGCGGTCCTGCGCAGATGCTTCGGATCGGTAACGAGGTGTTGATGTTCGACTGCGGCCGGAGCGCCTGCACGAACCTGGCGCGCGCGGGCGTGGGATGCGAGGAGGTGGACCGGCTGTTGCTCACGCATCTGCACTTCGATCATATTGTCGATGTGCCCTATCTGGTCTTCGCGGGATGGGTCAAGGTGCGGAATCGCCGATTGGAAATCTACGGTCCCACGGGCACCCGGGATTTCGTGGAGCGAATCATCCGGCCGCCCTTTGTACAGGACATCAACAGCCGGCTGAGCCACGGAAAGGACATCCGGCCGCTCGATCCGGAGGTGATTGAAGTGGACGGAAATCACCCCTTCCTGGAACAGGACGATTACCGGGTTTCCGCGACACTCACCGATCACGGGAATATCCCGACACTGGCCTACCGGGTCGACGCGGGCGACCGTCGCGTGGTCATTACGGGAGACGGAACGCCCGATGAGGACTTCCCGGACTTTTGCCGAGGCGCGGACGTCCTCGCCATCGAGTGTTCCGGAACGCCGGAGTTCCTGGCGACACAGCCCTGGGGCGCCTGGCACATCACGCCCGCCGATATTGCGAGCATTGCGCGGGAATCCGAAGTGAAGCGCGTAATCATCAAACACCTGGTGATCGAAGATATTACGGGAGACCGGACGGCCCCGTACCAGATGGCGGAAGAGATCAGGGGCGGATACGGCGGCGAGGTGCTCGTGGCGGAGGACGGGCTGGTCGTTGAGATCGGCTGAACGCCTGCCGCCGAAAAAAACGCCGGACGCTCGGGTCCCGCACAGTCCGGCAAGGAGGGATGGAATGACCATTGTCGACGGCCATGTACACGTGGGGCTGACCAAATACGTTGCCGTTGAAGTGCTGCTGGCGCAGATGGACTCGGCCGGCATCGACAAGGCGCTGCTGGTTCAGTACGGAGGGTGTCACGATAACGCCTATTTGAAGGACTGTATGGTCCGCTATCCGGGACGCTTCGCGTCTCTGGGCGCCGTGGACTACGAAGCGGCGGACGCCGGCGAGCGAATCCGCAGAGAAGTGGCCGAGTTCGGTCTCGCGGGACTGCGCATTCCGGCTTCTGTCGACAATGAGGCGGTCTGGGATACCGTCGGCGAACTCGGTATCATGGCCAGTCTGAGCGGAGGCATGGCGGGCATGCTCCGTCCCGCGATGGAGAAACGGATTCAGCGTCATCCGCGCGCCGTGTTTCGCATCGAACATATGGGATGGTTCCCCGACGTGGAGAAGACGCCCGACGCGCCCGATTTTGAGCGCCTGATGGGGTACGCGAACTACGAAAATACGGTATTCATGCTGTCGGGATTCTATGGATTCGGGAAGGGATATCCCTACGACGAGGCAACGCCGTTCATCGAGAGGGCGGTTGAACGGTTCGGCGCCGAGCGGATCATGTGGGGGAGCGACTTCCCGCCCGTGAGTCTTCATGAGACCTGTGAGATGGCAGTAGAGATGCCCCGTCGGTGGCGTTTTTTGTCTGAAGACCAGCTTGAATGGATCATGGGCCGCACGGCCCTGAGGCTCTTCAATTTCTAATAACGCCACCCGGAAAAAGGGCAGTGGGGATCGATGGACATTGAAAGGAGTCCGGATGCGGTATAGCAGCCTGTTCACCCAGACACTCAGGGAGGCGCCGGCTGACGCGGAGTTGACCAGCCACCGGCTGGCCCTGCGGGCAGGACTGATCCGTCCCCTCGCCGCGGGTATTTTCAGCGCGCTGCCGCTGGGACTCCGGGTCGCGCGGAAGATCGAGGCGATTTTTCGGGAGGAAATGGCGGCGATCGATTGTGTCGAACTGATGATGCCGATCGTGCAGCCGGCCGAGTTGTGGCGGGAGAGCGGGCGATGGAACGAAGTGGGTCCGGAAATGCTCCGGATGCAGGATCGATCGGAACGGGATATGTGCCTGGCGATGACCCACGAAGAAGCGGTCACGGACCTGGCGAGGCATCAGATCCGGAGCTACCGGCAGCTGCCCATGTGCGTGTTCCAGATTCAGACGAAATTCCGCGACGAGCCCCGGAGCCGGGGAGGTCTGATCCGCGTCCGGGAGTTTACCATGAAGGACGCGTACAGTTTCGACCTGGACGAGTCCGGCCTGGATTCAGTCTATCAGGATATGTACCGGGCGTACGAGAATATCTTCCGTCGAGTCGGCCTCGCGGGCCAGGTCGTATCGGTGGAGAGCGACACCGGCATGATGGGCGGCACCGGGGCGCACGAATTCATGTATCTGAATCCCGTGGGTGAGGACACGCTGCTGATCTGCGACGGATGCGGGTACCGTGCGAACCGCCAGATAGCCGTGCACGAAAAGGAGGAGGCCGTCGTAGAGCCGCCGGAGGCGCTCCGGGAAGTGGCAACGCCGGGTTGCACGACCATCGAAGATCTGGCGCGGTTCCTGGACATTCCGGCGAGCCGGACGGCCAAAGCGGTATTTATGGCGGGTTCCGTGCAGGGAAAGGAGCGGTTCATTTTCGCTCTGGTGCGTGGGGACCACGAACTCAGCGAAACGAAATTGGCCAACGCCGCGGGGGCCGTCGATATGCGACCGGCGACGGAGGAGGAAATCCGGGCGATCGGCGCCGAACCCGGATATGGATCCCCCATCGGTATCGCCGACGATGCTCTGATTGTCGTGGATGACCTGGTGGCGGCATCAGCCAACCTGGTATCCGGGGCGAACAAGGTGGACCATCACTGCCTGAACGTGAACGTGGGCAGGGATTTCGAGGCGGACATCGTCACAGATCTGGTGGCGGTGGAGGCGGGGATGTCCTGCGCCTCGTGCGGCACCCCGCTGAAGTCAGCGCGCGGGGTCGAAGTGGGGAATATCTTCAAGCTGGGCACCAGATACAGCGAGAAACTTGGCGCGAACTTCCTGGACGAGAACGGCAAAGCCCGTCCGCTGGTGATGGGTTCCTACGGGATCGGCGTGGGGCGCCTGCTGGCCTGCGTGATCGAGGAACACCACGACGATCAGGGCATCGTCTGGCCGATACCGGTCGCGCCGTTCCACGTACATGTCGTGGTGCTATCGGGAAACCGCCCGAAGGGAGAATTGGAGGCGGCGGAGAAGATCTGTCGCGACCTGGAAGCCGAGGAGATCGAGGTGCTTGTGGATGACCGCGACGAACGGGCCGGCGTGAAATTCAACGATGCGGACCTGATCGGCATCCCGATCCGGATCACGGTGGGTTCCAGGGGCCTGGCGAAAGGCGAGGTGGAGGTGAAGATGAGGAACGAGCTGGAACGAAAAGACGTCGCAAACGAAGCGCTGGTGGGGTACGTGAAGGACATCGTTCGCAGAGGTCTTGAGGCATACTGAAGTCATGATCGAAATTCCGTGAAATTCCGATGTATTACTGAGGAGGTACTGATGTCCGCGGAGGAGCGTCTCGCCGCACTTGGACTCGGGCTGCCGGAACCACCGGCGCCCGCGGGCGCCTACGTGCCCGCGAAGCGATCGGGTAATCTGATTTTCGTGGCAGGCCAGCTTCCGATGTCCGCGGGCGAATTGAAGTTTGCGGGCAGGGTGGGGGCGGACGTGTCCATCGAGGAAGGCAATGAAGCGGCGAAGCTTTGCGCATTGAACGCGTTGAGTGTATTGAACGCCGCGGCGGGTTCGCTCGAAGCTGTCGTTCAACTGGTGCGCGTGGAGGGATTCGTCCGTTCGGCGGCGGGATTCACGGACCAGCCGAAGGTGATCAACGGGGCGTCGGAGTTGTTCGCACAGGTGCTGGGCGACAAAGGCAGCCACGCCCGGCTGGCTATTGGGGCGAACGAGTTGCCGCTGGGCGCATCCGTGGAACTCTCGGTCATTGCGGAGATTGACGAATCAGTCTCGGATCATCCGCGAACCCACCGGGGTTGACATGATCCGCGTGAATCGCTAAGATTAACCAATTAACATAGTTTTTTGCCATTAGGTACGTTCTGGTTTCGTTCAGCGGAGACACGCATGAATACTGCTTATATCAAGTTCAATAGTCGCGAACATCAGGTTAAGGGCTATTACAAACTGGCCAACCATGCCACGGTGAGCAGCTTGCCGGATGGTGTATACATCGTGCCCGTTCACGCATTGTCGATTCTGGATGAACAGAACAACCCATATCGACAGGCCTCGGATGACGAGGTTGAGAAGTCTTATGCGCAGATTCGAAATCCCGCTGCCTCTGTACTACAATGATGGTCGCCGGATTGAATCGACGGAAGCCCTGGAGACGCGATCTCCAGGGCTTTTTTTCTATTCGTCGAAAGGCCTGAAGCGAGCGACCCGTTCCGTGTTGATGGACTCTTCGATCGCCTCGAAGTAGGCGGCGACGTTGAACGCGTCCAGGCCGTTCGCCGAGGGTGCGGCGCCGGTTTCAACGCAATGCGCGAATTCGGCGAGTTCTTCGTACTGTTCGTCGATCCGGTCGAAGGATTTCCGCTGGCGGGTCTCGGTACCGATCAGGGTGACGGCGTTTTCGTTGTGGCTGTCCCACGTGATTCTGGCGTCGCTTCCCGCAAAGGTGATTTCGTAGCCCGGATGAGAGACGTACGACGCGCCGATACAGGAAAGACGTCCATCGGCGTAACGGCCGATAACCGCGCCCAGGTCCGGGGATTCCCCGGCTCCGTCTCTCTTGGACATGAAGGCGGAGATTTTCTCTGGCGCGCCCATGATGTCCAGGACGAGGTCGATGAAGACGACGGCCATCTGCGCGAATGGCAGAAGCGGCGCGTTTTTTCGTCGGTACCTCCAGTTGTCCGGCGTGAGATCATAGGCGGTGGCGCCTCCGACGGAGGCTTCAACCGAGTGCAGAGTGCCGACGTCGCCGGCGTCCAGCCGGTTCTTGAGGTGGGAGATGGCCGGGTTTTTGCGGAGGTTGTGGCCGGCCATATAGGTGAGTTCTTTTTCGTTGGCAAGCCGAATCATCTCCGCGGCCTCGGCGCGGCTCGTCGTGACGGGCACGTTGACGAAGACGTGTTTGCCGTGGGCCGCGCAGACTTTGAAGTCCTCGTAGTGGCGCGGGTTGGGCGTTGTAATGACCACACCGTCTACGCGGGGATCGCCTGCCAGTTGTTCGATCGTGGACGCCCGCTTGGCGCCGAACTCCCGGACTGCCTCGTCAGCGCGTTCGGGGACAATGTCATAGACGGATTCCAGGACCAGGTCCGGATTCTTCTGGACGGCCCGCAGATGGTTTGTGGAATAGTTGCCCAGACCGACGAATCCGAGGTTCATGACCGGCCCTTCAGAAGGGAGATCCTCACGCCGTCCGTTCAATCGTGACAGCCGCATCCAGATTGGCGGCGTTGTGCGCCAGTGGAACGGTCATATTCGCGGTCAGCCCGCATCCGGCGTGCAGATAACGCGCCATGTCAAGGTCCCATGGACCGCTGTTGCCGGCGATCGAAATGCGGTAGGCCGCTCCTTTCCAGCCCAGGACCACGGTGCCGTTTTCAATTCTGTACGTCAGTTCCTCCTTCCCGTCCCACAGCAGGACGGGAATGGAGAAAACGGGCTGATCGCCGTCCTTCAGGTCCGTGACACGGTACGTCAGCCGAACGAGCTCGTTCTTCAGATCGAGTTTAAGGTTCAACGATAACGGCCCGGTCAGCCTGTATTCATCGGCGGCGATCACTTCGGCGTTGCCTTCCATGATGCGATAAGCGCCGCCGGCCTCTTTGACGAGAATGCCGAAGTACGGTTCCAGCAACGGATCGGCCGTGCGCGGTTTCACGATCTGTTCGTGAAAGGCGTGCTTGACACCGTCCCGCTTGGCGTCAGCAATGGGTTCGATCATCGGCGTATTGCCGAGTTTGAGTGAAACCGGCTGGAGCGGCAGGTGATAGCCCCAGTCGTGATTACAGAGTGCGAAGGCCACGCGGGACTTCTCGCCGTGCAGGATCGCGTACCCCGCTTCCGGATCCACCACGTCCTGCACGGGGGCGGCGGCGACCGTGTCGAACCCCGGCCATTCCTGTTCGATCAGGAGCGCGAGCAGCGCCCAGGCGACAAGACCCGCGCCGAGGTCGGTGTTCAGACGATTATATGTCCACTCCAGGCCCGCGAGGGCGTAGGGCGACAGGTGGTTGGGCGTGTGGGAGAAAATGTCGTTTTCGGGATTGAAGGACTGACAGAATTCGAGGAGCGCGAGGACTCTGTCTCTGGCCTCTCCACCCTCTCCGATGTACGAGAGAAGTGCGACCATGGGATACACGTACATCTGGTAGATGCTCCTGCTGGCCAGGAATGGCAGATGGAAACGACCGTTCGCCCGTTTGAACCAGCCGCAGATCGTCTCGAGGAGTTGTTCGACCCCGGACCCTGGCGCGACGTCTGAATTTTTCCTGAGAAGGGTAGCGGCCAGGAATGCACCGGTCAGATAGACGTGCGCAACGGAATTCCCGTTCACGTCGTCGTCGCGCAGGAAGCCCCCCGGTGTGAGTCGCCTGTTGAACGCCGCGATGAGTTCTCCGGATCGCTCCCGGGCTTTCTTCTCCCGCCCGCTGTCCAGGAACAGGTCGCACAGCAGCGACGCGGCGGAGACGTGGCAGTCGGACAATCCGGCGTCGTCCGTATAGGACGCCGCGAAGGCCGCTTCCCAACCTTCCACGATATCCCTGTCCACGACGTCGGAAAGAACGGGAAAGACCATCACGCCGTACCCCATCACGTATTCTCTGAACCCGGGCGAATTCCTGGCGCCTTCCATAATCTCGGCGGTGCGCCGCATCCACCGGTCGGTCCACTCCAGATAGACGTCCTCGCCGGTAAGCCGGTACAGCGACGCGCCGATGACTGCCCAGCAGGCAGGCGCGAAGTTCTCCGGCCGGTTGCTTTCGTACGGGTCGTTCAGGACGCCGCTCTCATCCGTCCACCGGACGCCGAGTTCGAACCCTTTGTGGAGGCAAGCGGTGATTTCATTCAACATGCGTGGTTTCCTCCCGTTGGCGCAGCTTGGTCGGCGGGATGGGGCAGACTCCCGCCCGATTCGCGACCTGTCGCCGGATCGGTTGTCGCCCCCCTGAATACCTGTCCGCGGGCGCCGGATAGGCCCCTCGCGAGACCCTGTGATTCATGGATCGCGCTTCACCCCGCCAGACCCTGGTATCCGCGGTCGACGTCGGGCAGGTCGGTGGGTTTGCCGAGCGCCTCGGCCATGGCCCGGACGTGGTACGGCAGGGCTCCGCAGCAGGAGCCGATCAGGCCGATGCCCATACGTGTTGCTTCGGCGGTATACTCCGCCATGGAAAAGCGCGTGACAACGCGGGGCTCGACCTGCGTCCAAAGATCGGCGACGCTCAGCGGACGGTTGAAGTTCTCGCCCGGCTCGAGTTCGTATCCCGTGGGCTGTGCGCACAGGGGTACGGAAACGGCCTTCCTCACTTCGTACATGAGAGGCCGCATGGTTGACCACGGGCGCATGCAATTGATGCCGACCACGTCGGCCCCTGCGTCCACGAGTCGTTTGGCGGCTTCGCCGGGGCGATAACCTTCCCGGGTAAATTCCCCGTCGCGATAGGTCATTGTCACTACGGCCGGGATCCCCGCCTGCTTGACAATGGGAATGGCCAGGCTCACTTCATCCACGGAATAGAAGGTTTCGATGATGAAGAGGTCCACGCCGGCCGAGGTCTGCTGGCTAACGCGGCGTTCGAAGAATTCCCTGGCGCCGGTCTTGTCTTCCTCGGACATCGGATCCCATTTGGAGCGGCCCGAATAAACGAAGGGGCTGAGGGTACCGGCCACAAACCGGTCCGGTCCGGCCGCTTCCCGCGCGAGTTCCACGGCCGTCCTGTGGAGTTCCTCTTCGCGATCCATCGGCCGCACGCCCCAGACCATAGCCTGGAGGACCTCGGCGCCCGCCCGCGCGAATTCCTTGTGGAGTTCGAGGACGCCTTCCGGATAATCGAGTACTCCCATGGGTATTCTGGACGCGTAGCTGCCGAGGCAACGTCGTTCGAATTCGAGATAGTAACCGCCATCGCAAAGCACGTGGCCCTCGGTGACCCGGTCGAGAAAGTTGGACGGCATGCGAATCTCCTGTATAGAGGTAGGCTAGCTGTTCTGAACGGCGCAATATAACGGACTGAATCTTATGGCTCCACCCTTTTGAACGTGTCTCCGGAACGTATCGCGTAGGCGTTGCCGGTCCTTTCGAGGTGGATTTGGGCTTCGCTGTAAGCCAGATACGTGCCCGCGGCGAGACATAGCGATTTGAGCACACCGCCTTTCATCGTGGCGACGGCGGCGCGCCCGTTGAGGGTAAGTCCGTCCGCGTGCACCTCGCCCGGTGCGAGGGTATGAACAAGGAAAAAGTGTTCCTGCTCGGTGGCAATTCCGAGCGCAAGCGTGTCGTCCGGCAGGATGCGGCATTCGATATCGACGGCGGGTGGGCTGTCCCGGAATGGTGCGTGTACGGCGGCGAACGTGGCGTCCGGGCCAGGGCGGGAGACCTGGAGGTGGCCGCGGTACGGGAGCACGGCGCCGGGCTTCATGGTGCCGCCTTCGGCATGCAGGTCCTCAATGACGTCCTCTTCGGGAGGACACTCGGAGATCGTAACCGAGGTATCGGAGATATTGGGGACGATCGTCCGCAGTCCGCCGCGATCCATGGTCCACGTGGCCGTAACGTCGTCGCTCGCGCGTCCCCACCGGCCGGAGCGCAGGGGTTCGGGGACGTCTGTCGGCGAAAGGTCGTCGAGGCCCGCGACCTCCAGGTCTCCGGACCGGGCGTGCAACATCCACGTGTACGAACTCAGCTCTCCGGAAACGCGAAAGACGTCGGCGATGAGCGGTTCACCCGAACTTCGGGGCAGCAGCGCGATCAGGCGTGTATTGCCGGGCGGCAGGCCAGCTTCGGCCAGCTTCGGACCCGGCGTAACGCACCACAGAAGCGGTTTTCCTCCCTCGCCCTGTTCCGCGCATTCCAGGACGGTATTGTGCGATAGCGGACCGCGTTCCCAGAGGCGCGCCCATTCCGGATTCCAGTTGTATCCCATTTCCGTGACGAGTTCCTGCCCGTGGGACCACAGGACGAAATTGAGGTAGTCTTTCTGCTTGTGGGCGGCGGGTATATACGGTCCGTAGTCGATGAAGGCCATGGTCCGCAACGGTTTGTCTTCGCCTTGACGAAGGATCATGAGTCCGATATCGGGCAGGTGGACGCTTTCCTCGGCGTAGGGTTCGCCGTCGCCTTCGACAGCGGCATCCGGATCCCTGTAGAACAGTGAGTATTCGGTACCGCCGTTCAGATCGGGACCCCAGAGGGTCTTGATATGGCGCAGCGCCTTCTGGTTGTTGTAGACGATATAGGCGATTTCCGAACAGAAAGGGCGCAGCGGACTGCCAACGTGTGAATCGTTGATCGCGGGATTGGTGTCGTTCGGAAGGGCGGCATCCAGGAACCAGGTGTAACACTTTTCCAGAAGGGCGCAGCGGGGATTGGCATACACGCCGGCGTCCAGGTTTCCGCGGATGATTTCGGGGATGCCGATGGTCGTCTGGAGCAGTCCCAGGGTGTAGTCGGCCGTACATTCGTAGAACGCGCCGTCCTGGAAGAAGACGCCGGCCTCAGGCTTGAGCATGTCTTCGTATAACGTGACGACGGATCGCAGGATTTCCTCGTCTCCCGTCAGCGCGGCCGAAGCCGCGATGCACCACCACGCGCCGCCGTGGTCCTGAATGGAGTAGTGCGAGAGGTAGGGTGAAAGGTCATCGGTCCAGGTGTATCCCTTCAGGGTCGAGTCCCCCGGATTGTTGAACGACTCGACGAAATAGTCTCGAACGTATTCGACAAAGGCGTCGATTGACCGGCGCTGATCGCCCGTAAGGACGCCGGAGTCCCGGATCAGATCATACGCCAACAGCACGTTTCGGACGCACCAGGCATCCCGCTGTTTCCAGCCGTCGATTTTCCCGTAATAGGGGTCATTCTGATCGTGCCAGACGTTCCTGTTCACCTGGTTCAGCCGGTAGTCCTCGAAGACTTCCGCGAAACGTTCGACCAGAATGGCGGCTTTTTCGGCGTATCGCACGTCGCCTTCGACACCGTACACGATGCCGGCGCTTTCCAGACCGCCAAGGATGTATTTCAGGCGGTAGGTGCGGATCACCGCCTGGATATTCCAGGTTTCGGAGGCGTCGTCCGGGTCCCAGTCCCACCTGGTCCTGCAATCTGTGCATTGAAGCGTGTCGCCGTCGTTGATCAGGCTGTACGCGTACCACGGTCCGCATCCGCAGTTTGGGCAGACTACGGTCACCAGCGGCGTCCGGTCGCTGATAAAGCTGCGCATGCGATCCCGGTCCATCGCCAGATAGGGTTCGGCCTGGGATCTGGTCTGCGAATAGAGCTTCCTTGCCCAGTCGTGCCGTCTGATGTTCTCCCTCGCACGCGCAAGGTCATCCGGCTTGTACATCGTGCATGGCGTTCGATGGGTTCGCATATCAACCCTTCGCGATACGGCGCGTCGGCTTGCTTCGACTGACAATGGTTATACCAGAGCTCGCAGCCTGAAATTGCCCCACCAGGTGCGAAGGGGCTCCGGCGGGCTTTCGAGCGTCCGGCCCTGGGCTTTCTGGATGGACGTGAGACGCGCCGTCCCGAGCAGGCCGGGATGCAGGGAAATGGTGTCGATTCCCCGCGTCATCCGGTTGTCCCTGCCCCATAAACCGTGGATTTCGATCTCCGTTTCGCCGAGGTATATCTGTGGAACGTCGTCGATCCAGATCCGCTGCCTGTTGGATTCCGCATCCCATGCGATCTTGAACCGGTACGTCCGGTCGTTTTCGGGAGCGACGGAGTTGTCGAACGTATTGAAACCCGGCTCGGGATGGCCGGTGGCAATGGTCATGCGGTTTGTCAGGATGCCCGTCTGAATCTTTCTGAAACACTTGATGGAGCCGTCGTTTTCGCCCAGCAGGATGCAGGCTTCGGCGGATACGTCCGGGGATTTGACGTCGAATTCCAGCGTTCCCTTCGGGATCACCGGAAAGGTCGTCGTTACGAATCCGTACCGGGTGATGACTTCAAGCCATCGGTTTCCAACCGGTCTGAGCCTGCTTTCGCAAACGTTGTCGTCCGGTTCGCCGTCCCGGGGCGGCGGGACCGGTTTCCAGTAGAGCGGGTGATCTTCCCGTTCGATCAGTCCGCCCGCAACGAACTGTTTGAGATGTTTCACACGGACATACCGGCCGATGCCGACGCCGCCGGTCTGAAGTTCCAGTTTTGCAATATCCCGTACGGGGTTGCGGAAGGGTACGGTCACGGGCCGTTCGCCGTCCAGAAGAAAGACAGCGGTCTGGTTTGCAAAGTCGAACGCTTCGAAGGTGTAGGTGTGTTCGTTGGATTCGACGATGTACCATTTGCGCTTCGTGCGATCGTTGAAAGGACAGTTGCCCTGGAACGTGAGGACCCGGCCGGAATCCATCAGTTCGTTCCTGCCCTGGAACAGCAGCCGGCCGTCCCTCCCGATGTGACAGACGATGGCCGGGCGGTCCGCACTGTCGTAAAGGCGAAGCGTGTAAAGGGTGTGGTATTCCGGCTCGTCCAGCACGACTCTCATGACCAGTTCAAGCGAGCCGGACCCGTTGGTGATCTTCTCTTTGAGTTGACGGGAACATTGGACCGGCGTCCTGGATGCGTCCATTTTCAGGTAGCCGTCTTCGCCGAAGACGTAGTCCTGGTTCCCGTGGATATCGTGCCAGTTGAAGGTCTGATGGATGTCAACCAAAATGGGTTCTCCCGAATTTCGGCTCGTCACCTTAATACCCATGAATTGAATGGCCCGCGCCGGGGAACCAGATAATGTCCACGAACAGAGAAATCCCGACGCCGGCGGTATAACCCGTCAGTACGCCGAGAAAAAACGGGATATAGCGCCGGTACAGGGCGGCGCCGCCGATACGCAGGATGATGAATTTGATGCACCACGCGATGAACACCGAAAACGTGGAAAAGTGGACGTATGAGATGCCGGCAATGGCAAAACCGACCGGGTGAAGCGGCCACCAGGGAAAGCGGTATTTCATAAACGTAAGGACCGACATTACGGTTGCGCCAATGCCCAGGAGGATGGGGCGGATATTGGTCTCGACCGCCGGATCCTTCATTTTCGAAAGCGCATTCGCGAAGCCGCTCCGGCTGTACCTGGTGAACGGAAAGTCGTTGAAGTTGTATGCCCCATGCGTGTATCCCAGGTAGAGGGTATAGGCGATGGACGCAGCCACGCCCGCGGCGAACGCAAGAAAGATCGCGGTCAGGACCCGGGGGCGGTCTTCGCGAGGACACAGGTCGGCGATTTTCGTGGCGTGGACAACGGAGGGCATGAACAGGCCCTTCCCGAACGAGGTGAGAGCATTCGAAAAGGCGAGCACGGTAAGGCTGGGGCCGGAGAGATTCCTCGGCCCGATCAGCCGGGTGACGATTTCCTGCTGGCCAATCGGCGTGCAGACAAATACCAGGCCGACTTCGGCCACGATTCGGGATACGCCAAGAAAGATGATCAGAGTCGCCATAACGGACAGGCAGGCAACGCCGAACCCCATGCCGGCGCGCCAGAACCAGAATATGGCGAAAAGGGTGCTCAGGATGAAACCAAGGACGGCCGTTCGATATCTCATCATTTCGTCAGCATTGTCCAGTGGCGCGCGTCGGCCGATGGCGATCCTCATCACCGATCTCAGGTGGTGTCGCGCGATCCACAATCCCCAGCCGACCAGCGTGACGAATCCGCCGAGTTGAAGCCAGGCAAACTCGCCCGTTGTCGTATAGGTGCTGCTGGCGTTATAGCCGTATCGGTTGAGGACGCCGCTGCGCAGGATGAAGAGGACACAGAAGAACCACAGGCTGAAGAGAACGTCGATGTTGGCGAAGTAGGCGAAGGAGATGGTGAACATATTGATGCGGGTCCAGATACCGGGGAAGTACCGTTCAAAATGCACCCAGGGACCCCAGCGGATATTGGGAATCTGCGGAAATCCGGGTACAAAGTAGTGGATCATGTTCCAGCTGATAATTCCCAGGGCAACGGCGAAACCGATCCAGAAACGCCTTGAAAAACCGGGCTTCACCGGGTCGGTGAGATCCAGAACCGGACGCAGGATCGGGTAACTCAGCCGTTCGCTTTCCACCCATTGTTTCCGAAGAATGACCGACAGGCTTGTCGAGGCCACGAAGAGGGCCGTGATCAACGCCATCCACGCGGCCAGGGGGATGTACCAGACCTCCCAGGGAATGTCCATGCCGGGCGGACCGCCTTCAAACAGGTGGTCCAGCGCGTGATTGACATTGCGCGGCGCCAGCCATTGGGGAATGTAGGGGTGGAAGAACTCGCCCCACTGGTTCTCCGGTGTTGCGAAATAGTACGGCGCGGCGATTGCGCCCAGAAAATAGCCCGTCAGTCCGACCGAAGGGATGGCGCCGCCAACCAGACCGCCGGCCAGGATAACCTTGAGTTCCGTGGGCGAGAGCGCATAACTCGCGGCGAGTTTTTTGCACAGCGGATTGAGAACCAGGGCGAGCGCCAGGTAGACCATCAGCGAACCCATTGGAAAGTGGCTGAGGGTCATGCGGGAGGCGTGGATGACGTACTCGATGTAGTTGACCCAGACGCACGCGGCGACGGAGACGAGCATGGCCACCAGGATGGATCGGAGCGTGACGCCGCGGGGGGCGGGAGATGGCGCCGAGTCAGTCCGGGAGGCGATGAGAGGATCGGAGGTTGGGGGCATTAAAATATAAGGGAGGCTTCATTCCGACGGTGAATGGTAGAATCGAACGGGATTATCCAGGTCCCAGTCGCACTCGGACTTCAGGCGGGCGATGAGTTCAAGGCGGCCGGCATCGTCCAGATACGGATTCTTCATAGCCGCACCCATCAGTGCGACCGATGCGGGCCGTTTGCGGCCGGTTCGGGTTCGGGGGACGTCGTTTTCGTGCCTCTGCCACTCTCTTCCCCCGAAAATGCGGTAGTCGAAGAGATATCCGGTCTTTTTCCGGTCCGCGGCCAGCTTGCACCACCGAAAGGTGCGTGCGACGCGCTCCTGGACGGAGAGGACCGCCGGCGTCCCGTCGGGGAAGAGCAGGACGCGGCCGAGTTTGGCGAAGTGTTCGAATCTGGAATCCGCGTCAAGCCAGTCGACCAGGCTTGCTTCGTCGTCCGCGCCCCAGGCGAAGATGTGGCGGATGGATTCGGGCAGACCTTGGAGGTCCATCGACATCTGCTGTTTTCCGGCTTTATCGGGCGCCATGCTGAGGTGTAGAAGGATTTCGGGATCCGGCCTGATGGCGTACAGGCGTTCCGCGATAATACCGATAACAAAGGCGTCCCACTGAAAGGGGCGCAGGGCCCGGCAGCGTTCGCATACGCAGTTTCGGCCGATTTCACGCGCGGGCTCGATGTCGATGCCGTCCACTCCGGGCGCGAGTCGATCGGCCATAATATCACCCATCCAGGCGCGTGTTTCAGCGTCGTGCGGACAGAGGGCGATATCTGGCCCCTTCACGCCGGGCCGCAGCAGGTGCGCAGGCGCGTCCGGTTCCGCCATGGTGTATTCGGAACCGCCGCCGCTGAATCCGTAGATGGCGCGGATGAGTTTCAGTCCGACAGCATGCGCATGTTCTACCGCATCATGCCACGCGTCGTTGAAACCTCTGGCATTGGTCCAGAACACAACCAGGCAGTTCAGGCCGGACTCGGCAAGGTGGTCGATATAGGCGTGGTTGACCGATATGTCCCGCGGATGATTTGAATATCCCCTGCGTTTGAAGATATTCCAGCCGCATTCGAGCGTGCCGCGCAGTTCGAACCCGCACCCGGTTGGTTCCATAATGGTTTCCAATGCAAAGGTCCCCCGACATGATAAACGGGATTTGCGGGTTGTCAACGTTTGAATAAATCGGGATCGATGTACTTGCCAAACGACGAATTCTGGACTTAATTGGAGTCTTCAGGCGTTCTGGTTTCTATCCAGTTGATCCTGTCCATCCATGTAAGTTCAGGCATTTAACAGAGAGGCTATGGGCCGTCAGGTCGAAAAATTCCTGCTGATATCCGTCGACTGCCTGCGGTACGACGCCGTGAGCCGCGTCAATCGCCGGCTGAACACGCCAAAGTTCGACGTGCTGACCAGGGACTTCGCTTTCGGCGAGCGGTTTTTCGTGACGGCCCCGGCGACGCGCCCGTCTCACACGTCCCTGTTCACGGGGTTATATGCATTTGAGCACGGACTGTACGGGCAGACGTATCTGAAGATGTTCGCCGGGATCCCCAATCTGTTTCAGTTGTTCTCCGATGCGGGGTTCGAAATCCACGGCCGGTCGGAGCGCATGGACGTGTTCCGGTTTCTGGACTACGAGCGGTTTATCGGTCCCATGGATCCCGCCGCGAAGGATCAGCATCTGGGATCCATGGAAGACCTGTTACATTCGGCGTTCGAAGGAGAGGACCGGCCCCGGTTCTGTTTCTTGCATTTCTGGTATACCCACGGCGGGTACGGGGCGAGGGGGATTCGAGGTGCGCCGAACCTGAAGGCACTTGTGGATGCGGGAAGGGCGGAAGAGGCGCTGCGGTTCTATTACGCGGCGGCGACGCACGTGCAGGAATTCCTGCTCGTGGAGGTCCTCAAGCGAGTGGACCTGGACGATTGGGCGGTATTCATCTTTGGAGACCATGGCGAGGGCTTCTGCGACGAGGTGATGGCGCATGGTGACTTTCTACACGAGAATGTCGTCCACGTGCCGCTGCTGGCATCCGTTCCGGCGGATAACGGGTTGAGGTTGCCTGAGGGGCCCGTGTCGATGATCGATCTGTTCCCCACGATCGTCAACCTGGCCGGACTCGAGGTAGACTATAAAGGATATGGTCTCGATTTTCTGGGGAGTGCGGAACCCTTTGGGCGCCGCTGGGTGTACTCGGAACTCGACAATTCCTACGGCTCGGGATTCCTGAATCCGGGAAACCTGGAGGCCGCCCGCGAACGGGTGACTTCGCGCGTGGCGATGGACGGCGTGGAACTGAAGAGGGACGTCGATGGTTTATGCATGTGGTCGGTTTCGGACGGACGGGTATTCTACAGAGAGGGAGAGGTCGGCGAGGATCACGTGTTGCGGGACGTGTTCAGCGGTGCAAACCTGCGGTGCGAAGATCCCGGCCCGTACAGGGCGGCGCGGAAAGAGATCCTGGACGGGTCGAATTACAAACACCTTCGGACACAGGAAACCACACAGGCCGAGGCGGACCTTCTGGCCGCAAGATTGAGAAACCTGGGATACATTGAATAGTGTAATGAATATACGGACGTCTCTTCATCGGAGCCCGCGCTGTTCATCCCCGGGAAGGTTCGGGCATTTCCGCGCGCGCCCTGGCGGCAAGTCCGGCCAGGTGGCCGTCGTGCGCCAACCCCTGCTCCAGGTGGGTCCGGCGTTCGGGGCCGGCGGTTGCGACCATCGTCTCGCCGTATAACCGGTCGATCCAGAATCGCGCATGGCCGGAGATGTAACTCTTGAAGTCTTCGATTCGATTCTCGGGAAAGCGCTGTGAACAGTTGATGGTGAACATGCGCCTCCGGGGGCTTCCGCCGAAGGCGGCGTGTTTGAGATTGTGGTTGAAGACAGCGATATCTCCCGGTTGGGATTCGAGCGCGATTCCGGGAAGGAGGTCTCTGCCTTCGACACCCCAGTTGCTTCCGGATTCCCGGATCTGATCCTGCACGGCATTCGCAAAGCGATCGTCCAGCATATGGCTCCCGGGGACCACCCGCAGACAGCCGGTGTTCCGGGTCAGGGGATCGAGGTAGAAGGCGATCTTGACAAAGCGGACGGTCTTGCCCCAGCCGTCGGAATGCCAGACGGTATCACCCGCGTAGTAGTTGCCGTCGGAGCCGACGTAGTTGTAGTCGCAGCCCAGGAGGTCGACGAGCAAACCGTTGATGCGGGGATCGTCGAGCAGTGCACAGAGGCGTTCGTGCTGGTCGATAAACGGTACGATACACGACCGCCGATCTCCGTCGTGCGGCTTTCCATGATGTCCGCCGCCGTGGTCAGTCCAGACATGCTCGAATGCGTCGATAATGTCGTCTATAACGTCCGACATCAGCCCCGGCAGGCGCAGATATCCGAACGTGTCGAAGAAGGCGAGTTGCTGCTGGCTGAGTAGATTCGGCATGTCGGCACCTCTTTCGGATGGTGCGGGTTCGGAAGAAGCCTGCGCCCGATCCGTTCACGGGCAGCGATGGTCTAACAGGCATTCGGCTGGCGTTTTTTCAGGATTTGGATTCGCTTGTAAGGTATATTATTGCGAATAGTAATGTAACAGCCTGGAACGCGAAAGGGAAAACTGACACTAACCTTGTATTGATTAGACCGGGAGGCGATATGTCGGTTCGGTTTGCTTTTGTCGGATTTCGTCATGCGCATATTCACGATCTGTACAAAAAGGCGGTCGCGCACAATGACGTGGAGGTGGTGGCCGCCTGCGAAACGGATGAGGCGGCCCGTGCGGCGGCTGAGGTAGCCGGGGCAAGAATCACGCATTCGGATCCATCGGGGATGTTGCGCGACGTGGATTGCGACGTCGTGGCCATCGGAGAGTATTTCGCCCGGCGCGGCAGTGCGGCCATCCAAGCGTTGAACGAAGGGAAGCATGTCATCGTGGATAAACCGCTGTGCACCTGTCTCGATGAGCTCGACGAAATCGAACGAATCGCGGGTGAGACGGAATTGAAGGTAGGTTGCATGCTGTCGATGCGGGACCACGGACAGACCATCGGCGCCAGGAAGTTGATCCGGGAGGGAACGATCGGCGAGGTCCACGCGATTTCATTCGGCGGGCAGCACCCCCTGATGCTGGGCAGGCGCCCGGGCTGGTATTTCGAGGAGGGCAAACACGGGGGCACGATCAACGACCTCGCCATTCACGCAATCGACTGCCTTCCGTGGATTACGGGCCTGGAATTCGAAACAGCGAACGCCGCCAGATGCTGGAATGCATTCGCGCCGGAGTATCCGCATTTTCACGACGGTGCGCAGATGATGTTGACGATGGACAACGGTTGCGGCGTGCTCGGAGACGTTTCGTACTTCATGCCGGACAAAGCGGGATATTCCCTCCCGTTCTATTGGCGTTACACGTTTTGGGGACGGGACGGCGTGCTCGAAGCCGGCACGACGCAGGATACCATCCAGGTAGCGTGGAAGGATTCGGAACGGGTGGAAACGCGACCGGTACCGGAAGATCGGTCCGGAGGATACCTGGAGGCGTTTTTAAAGGATATCAAGGGCGACGCGGAAACCGGGGAACGGCACACGGAGTCGGTGATTCGTTCCGCCAGAACGGTGCTCAGAATTCAGAAAGCGGCAGATGAGAATGCGCACGACGTGGCCTTGCGCTAGCCTGCTTGCGAAAAAGGCCCCATTGGATATTGACTCTTTCGACCGCATGGGTTAAAGTTTGAAAGAATCGAGATTCCGCATGGCGCGAGTGTTCTGTCCAGAAGACAGATAGCCGAGATCCGGTCGCCGAATCGCCCGGCTTGCATCCTCAGATTGGCCCTTCAACTGGCTCAGGACAACGATCGAGAACCAGCGCCTGCGACCTGAGCCGCACCCTGAGCTTGTCGAAGGGTCGGCGAGGGGCATAGAAGGATCCAAACAGGGTGCGAAACACGGGCATTTCGACAAGCTCAATGACCACGTTTTGAAACGCTCGGCACACGTGGATCGATAGACGTAGCGAGACCGGATCAATCGTTTGTTGCACGGTGACGAATTTCGGGGACGAGACGCTTGGATCGAGGAGTATGTCGTGAGGTCTTTCAGACAAGGTTTATCGGTCTTCGGTATTTTAATGGCACTGGGATCTGCGGGCGGGGCAGAGGCGTCCGGAAAGGGCGCGGGATTCGTACTGCTTCGGGAGGGAGTAGGCGCCCGCGCGGAGGCGATGGGCGGCGCGTATACCGCGGTTGCGGTCGATCAGACGGCCGCGTCCTGGAATCCGGCGGGCATCGGCGCGCTGACGGGAAAGGATTTTCTGATCACTCATCACAGTTCGTTTCAGGAAATCCAGCAGATTTATGGCGGATGGGCATATGGCAACAACCGGTCCGGCGTGGCTCTGAGCCTGGGCATCTATTCCGTTAGCGGAATCGAGGCGCGCACCGGTCCGTCCGCGCAACCACAGGGTACGTTCGGCATTTACGAAATCAACACGGGGCTCTCGTATGCAAGACGGATCAAGGGAGGATTCTACGCTGGCACAACCTTGCGCGCTTTGCACGAATCCATAGGGCCCGAACGGGCATCCGGAGTCAGCGTGGATTTCGGCTTACTCTACCGCTTCGAGAATAAGGGTCTGACTGCGGGAGCCAGCTATCGGAATCTGGGTCGGATGGAGGCGATGGACGCGCAGAGGGCGCCTCTGCCGGGAACCTTTCGAGCGGGGATCGCCTGGCGAGCGAAATGGCTAACCGGCTCTCTCGACCTGCGCGCACCCAGACACGGCTCCGCGGGTATGCATGCAGGTCTGGAACTGCGCGTAAAGGGCGCGTTGTGTCTGCGGGGCGGGTACCGAACGGGGAATGACATTCGCGACTGGTCCTTCGGATTCGGGATTCAGCCGGGCGGTTGGCGAATGGAATATGCCTATGTGCCGGCCTCACTGGGGCTCGACGGTTCACATCGGCTGGAGTTCGGAATCAGGTAACCGGCCTGGAAGCCGGACCCGCTTTGCTTTAACCTGGCGCTTTACGAAATTCACGCTGAGAACGAGGCTTTTTTGTCAGGAGACCGCATCCGGCTCAACGTGTTGTTGTTCGCCCTCACGGCGTACACGACAACCGCGGCGGGCGTGCAAATGGCGGTGGCTATGCGCCTGGCGGTTTCTCCGGGGTCCTTGCCACCTGATTCCCTTTCGCTTTCCCTGCTGTGGAATCCCAAATATCTGATTATGGGGTTGCCGTTTTCCGGAACGTTGCTTCTGATCCTGGGCATCCACGAGATGGGGCACTATCTTACTTCACGCCACTGGAAGGTGCGCGCAACCCTGCCCTTTTTCATTCCGTTCCCTTCTTTCATCGGCACCCTGGGCGCGGTAATCAAAATCAGGTCCCCCATTCCGAACCGGCGCGCGCTGATGGACATCGGGGCGTCCGGACCGCTTGCCGGCTTCGTGGTCGCCCTGCTCGCTCTTGTTGTCGGATTGCATCTGTCGCCAATCGTACCCGTTTCGACGTTCGCGGGGGGCGGAATTTCACTCGGAAATTCCATCCTGGGCGGCTGGCTGTCGCATCAGATTATCGGGGATCTTCCCGACGGGTATGCAATTTACGACCATCCGATCTTCGTGGCCGGATGGCTGGGTCTCTTTGTGACGGCGCTGAACCTGATGCCGCTGGGACAGTTCGACGGCGGGCATATTGTATTTGCCTTCGGAGGAGGGAAGGTACACGCGCTCGTTTCGAAGATGGCGCTGGTCACGCTTGGCGCCTTATGGGCGCTGGGACCGCCCTATGACTGGCTTTACGCCCAACACGGATTTTCGACCTGGCTCGACACCCGGTGGCCGGGTTGGCTCATCTGGCTACTGATCGCGTTGGCGCTGGGGCGCCGGCATTCCCCGCCGGACGACCCGCATTTGGCCCTTGATCCGTTTCGGAAACTGATGGGGTACGTTTCGCTGGTTATCTTCCTGCTGTGCTTTGTGCCGCGACCCATCAGTTTTTCGGTGCCCTGAATTTCCCACGGACGCGCTCTATCTCCCCGGCTCCGGAATTCAGGCACGGCAATTCTCCCCCCACTAAATCCGCTTGTTTTACATTTCGATTGATCCGGAAGTGAACCTGGCTCCGATTGTCCAGGCCGCTTCGCGTTCGGGTCTGCCTCACGCGTTCCACGCTTCCTCCGGCACCTATGGCAAAGACCTCCCGCACGCGTCCCGGCATCCGGGGCGCGCCGGAAAAGACTCGCCGGTCCCGCCGAAAGAGGATGGCCCGCAGGCGGCGAAGGTTGTCGTTTCGCCTCTGGTCGCTGGCATTTCTCCTGGCCCTGGTCGCCGGCCTCGCCGGATGGATGCGGTGGCGCACGATGGAATCGCCTCCCTATGAACGTGAAATCGCGTTCAACCGGCAGATGCAGTTGCGGACGCTTCCGGCGGGTCCGCTGGCGTTTGCAGATTCCGTGGCATCACGGGCGCCGGCTGTACTGAAGAGGCTCGGGGTTCCCGACAGGGTCGTGTCCGTGAAACGGTCGGCGGCCCACACCGACGGTACCGCCCGCTGGGTGACGACCTCGGACGTACCCGGCGCGTTGCCATTGGCGGTCTGCAATCTTCACCTGACGCGGCTTGCCCGTCGACTGGGCGGCGACGTCATTGAAGCCGTTGAGGATCGCAAGCGCGGCAGACTGTCGATGTTTGTGGGCATAGACGGCGTCCGCACGAATCAGATCATATTGAAACGGAAAAGAGCGCTCGATCGAATGGCGGGCAGAATCGCCATTATAGTGGCCGATTTCGGGCATCAGGACGAGGCATTGGTTCGGGGATTCTGCGCGTTGAAACAGACGATAACGCTCTCGGTATTTCCCGGTCGGGAAAAATCCGCGTGGATTGCCGAGCAGGCGGCCGCGGCCGGACACGGAGTCATGGTATATCTGTCGATGGAACCCCTGGGGTATCCTCGCCCGGACCCGGGTCCCAACACGGTGTTGACGGACCATCCGCCGGAAAAAGTCAGGTCGCTGATTCGGACGGCGCGTGTGAACCTGCCTCAGGCAACGGGATTGAACAACCATATGGGGTCGCGGTTGACGGAGGATCCGGCGGCAATCGGCAGGGTATTGGAAGAAGTGGACCGCCATGGTCTCTTTTTCGTAGACAGTTTTACCAGTCCGCGGTCGAAGGCATGGTCTGTCGCGGAGCAAAAGGGAATGCCTGCCGGACGAAACTCGATGTTTCTGGACAGGAAGGAAACGCAGGAGTCGGTCGAACGGTCCGTGGAGGCCCTGGCTGAAACGGCCGGCATTTCGGGAACCGTTATCGGCATCGGACGCGCGCTGCCAGCCACGCTGGCTGCACTCGAACGCGTGCTGCCGGAACTCGAAAAACGCGGATTCGAGTTCATCGATGCCGGGGAAGCCGTCAGGTAAAACGTCGGCGACGATTGTCGCTGCGGACCGGATATGGAGCCAATCCTGCTCAGATTTCAATACACGTTGACTTGCAACTTGACGCTTGGTATATTTGGTCTGCGTCCGGGCCGGGGACCGATTCCCGTGAAGAGAAAGGGCGCAGAAAACCATCGCACTGCGGCAATCGCGCAGCGAAGTCTTCGGCATCATAACCGAAGACTCGTTTGTTCCGGTTGACCGGGTTCCTGTTGACGGAGGTGCGAGATCGGTAATGCAGGCTTCCGGTTTGAGGTGTTGGCCACAGACCGGAACGCACGAGCAGGGGTCCTTCATACGCCGCACGGGGTTGTGGAGACCCCGGTTTTTATGCCTGTCGGCACCCGCGGAACGGTGAAAACGCTGGGACAGCAGGACCTGAGAGACCTCGACGCGCGGATCATCCTGGGCAATGCCTATCATCTGTACTTGAAACCCGGGGCGGACCTGATTTCCGAGGCAGGGGGCCTGCACGGGTTCATGAACTGGGACCGGGCGATTCTGACCGACAGCGGCGGCTACCAGCTGAGCAGCCTCGCGGGCTTGAACAGGATCACGGAAGAAGGCGTCCTGTTCCGGTCTCATATCGACGGATCCCGTCATCTGTTTACCCCGGAGCGGGTAATCGGGATCGAGCGGGAGATCGGCGCCGACGTCATCATGATGTTCGACGAATGTACGCTTCATCCCTGTGATTACGACTATGCGAAAACAGCGGGTGAACGCACGCTGCGATGGGGGGGACGGTGTCTGGATGCATTTTCCGCGTCGGCGGGCCGAAGTTCCACAGGGCGCGAACAGGTGTTGTTCGGCATCGTTCAGGGGAGCACCTATCCCGATCTGAGATCGCGTTTCGCGGATGAGACGGTGGCGATGGGATTCTGGGGATACGCGGTTGGCGGCACGGGCATGGGAGAACCGGGACCCGCCACGTGGCAGGCCGTGGACACCGTTGTAGAGCGTCTTCCCGAGGCGTCGCCCCATTACCTGATGGGCCACGGGACGCCGGGGGATCTTGTCGAGGGGGTCTCCCGAGGCATCGATATGTTCGACTGCGTGATTCCAACCCGGAACGCCCGGAACGGCACCGTTTTTTCCCGAACGGGCAGGATGAACCTGCGCAACGCGAAATATGCGCGGGACCTTGCGCCGATCGACGCGGATTGCGCGTGTTATACCTGCAGAAACTACTCGCGAGCCTACCTGCGCCACCTGGTTCATTCGAAGGAGATTCTGGGCTTGCGCCTGTTGACGCTTCACAGCCTTCACTTTTATCTTTCGACGATGCGGGAAATGCGTAACGCCATTCTGGATGGGCGGTTCGCCAGGTGGAAAGATTCGTTTCTCGGCACGTTGAATGCCGAAACGGCATCCGTTGTATCAGCGTAGCGATTTTCCGGTTCAATTCACGTTCCTGATTCCTTCAAGGAGGGCTCCTTTGTTTGGCGTAACTGAAGCATTTGCCATGGGCGGCCAGCCGGCCGACGGGTCCCAGCCGGGATTTCTGATGCAGATCTTCCCCCTGCTATTAATGGTCGTCGTCGTCTATCTGCTGATCTTTCGCCCTCAGATCAAGAAGCAGAAGGCGCAACAGGCGATGATCGACGCGCTGCAGAAGGGCGATAAAATCGTGACGTCGGGGGGGATTCACGGGACGATTGTGGGCGTTAAAGAAGAAGCTGGCATCCTGGTCGTGCAGGTCGCCAAGGAAGTCCGCCTCGAGGTCGCACGGGGATCTGTTTCGCGGGTTGTGGAAGAGAAGTGATCAGAGACCGGATCGGGATGGATGGCGGGAGAAACCGGCCGGAACGGATCCCTGAACGGAGACCGTCGTGAAGCTGGTGTTTATGGGGACTCCCGATTTCGCGGTACCGTCACTGGAGCGCCTGGCCGCTTGCGGACACGACGTCGCCGCGGTCGTGACCCGGCCGGACCGTCCGCGTGGGCGGGGGCGCAAGCTGATGCCGCCGCCCGTAAAGGTGGCCGCTCAACGATTGGGGCTTCCGGTACTGCAGCCGCACCTGCTCGAATCACGTGACTTTCCGGGCCGGCTTCGGCGCCTCGATGCCGACCTCTTCGTGGTGGTCGCGTTTGCAATACTACCACGGGTCGTGCTGGACGTTCCAAAGCTCGGGTCGATAAACCTTCACCCTTCTCTCTTGCCCAGGTACAGGGGAGCGGCCCCGATCAACTGGGCGATTATCCGGGGAGAGACTGAAACAGGGATAAGCGTAATCCGCCTGACCGCGCGCGTGGACGCGGGAGATCTTCTGTTCCAGCAGGCTTTGGGTATCGGCCGCGAGGAGACGGCGGGAGAGCTTTCGGATCGGCTGCGGGAATTGGGGGCGGATGCGCTGGTGAACGTCGTCGAGCGTCTCGAAAGAGACGAATTGACGTCGACTCCGCAGCCGAATACCGGGATCACCAGGGCGCCCAGGCTCGAGAAGGAGGTCGGGCGTATCGACTGGGCGCGCGGCGCGATGGCTATCTGCAATCTGGTTCGCGGAACCAACCCCGTTCCAGGGGCGTTTACGACCTGGAGAGGCGAAACCCTGAAGGTGCACAGGACGACGGCCGCCGGCGGCGCGGGGATGCCCGGCGAGGTGGTCGTGGCGGACGGCAGGAAAGGATGTGTGGTGGCCGCCGGAGACGGAGCCGTCGCGCTTAAGGAAGTACAACCGTCCGGCAAGTCGCGGATGAGCGGCGCGGAACTGGTACGCGGGTACCGCGTCGAAGCCGGCGAGGTCCTCGGAGACTTCAGTGTTCTGTCCCGGAAATAAGTTGCCTGAATTCGGCCGTGGGAAAGCAGCAATTCTCTAAAGGCGGTGAGACGGGAGAGGTGAGTCGGGAGATGATATGAGCGCCCTAAAGGCGGGGAGACGTTAGACGTAAGAGGGGAGAGATTGTCTGCCCTGTACGGTTTCATATCTTGCCAGAGGCGTAAAGGAGCAACCAATCGGGCAAAGACGTCATCTACCGTCTACCGTCTTGCGTCTAACGGGTTTTTTGCCCCGTGCGCCATCCTTTCTTGCCAGAGGCATAAAGGAAAGACGAATCGGGCAAAGACGTCATCTACCGTCACGTCTAACGTCTTACCGAAGTCAGGAGATCATACTGCAGCGAGACGGGATGAATCGTTGGAAGAATGGTGAGGTATTTTTGGACAGTACACTAAGGAGGTGTTGCGTTTATGTTCCCTTTTTTCTGGGACCCGACGCTGATTCTTGTGATTCCCGGGTTCATCCTGGCGTTGTGGGCGCAGTTGAAGGTCAAACGGACCTTCGCCAAATTCGATGAATTCGGCGCCCGAAGCGGGTGGACCGCGGACCAGGTTGCCCGGGATATTTTGCGGCGGGGCCGTGTTTCGGTCAAGGTGGAGAACGTGGGCGGCAAGCTGACGGACCATTACGATCCGAGAGATCATACCTTGCGTCTGTCGGACAGCACCTACGGGTCACGGTCGCTTGCGGCCATCGGCGTGGCGGCCCACGAGGCGGGTCACGCCTTTCAGCATGCGCATGGGTACTTTCCATTGAGCCTGCGGACGAATATCGTGCCCGTGGCGAACTTCGGGTCCTGGGTCGGCATGCCCCTGTTTTTCATCGGATTCTTTTTTCAATCCGGACTGATGCTTCAACTCGGCATCGTGTTCTTTTCATTCGCCGTCCTGTTCGGGCTCGTCACGCTGCCCGTGGAGTTCAATGCCAGCAGCCGGGCAATTGCCATTCTCCAGGAAGGCGGATATCTGACCCGGGAGGAGATCCCCGCTGCCCGCAAGGTGTTGAATGCGGCGGCCTGGACCTACGTGGCGTCGGCGCTGGTCGCGGTGCTTTTCCTGTTCCGGATGTTGATCCTTTCCGGCCTTTTGGGCGGAAGCGACGAATGACGACGGCACCCTGGTTCATTTGAGGAGGGAAGCGATGTACGATGTGGTCACCTTCGGGGAGGCGATGATCCGCTTGTCGTCTCCGGGATACCGCCGGCTGGAGAATTCCACCAGTCTCGACGTCGAGATCGGCGGTGGCGAATACAACGTGGCGGTAGCATGCGCACATTTGGGGCTGAACGCGGCGTGGGTATCCCGGCTGGTGGACAATTGGACGGGTTGGGTCATCCGGAACCGGGGCAGGGAACACGGCGTGGACATGTCCAATATCCACTGGGTGGATTTCGACGGGGTCGGGATCGAACGGAACGGGTTTTACCACGTCGAACTGGGCGTCGGGCCGCGGGCCAGTGCGGTGACCTACGACCGGGCGAATTCCGCGATATCGAACATCGAGCCGGGCATGGTGGACTGGAAGTCCGTTTTCGATGGTGCGAAATGGTTTCACGTGAGCGGCATCACCCCGGCGCTTTCCGACAGTGCCGCGGACACGACGCTCGAAGCCCTGGAGGCGGCCGGCAGGGCCGGGGTAACGACGAGCTATGACTTGAACTTCCGGTCGAAGTTGTGGAGTTCGGAAAAAGCCCAGGAGACCACCAGCAGGTTTATTCCGCTGGTCAAAGTACTGATTGGCAACGAAGAGGACTTTGAAAAGGTCCTGGGGTTGCAGGCGGAGGGCTCGAAAGAGGACTACAGTCGCCTGGATCCCGATAGCTACAAGGACGTGGCGCGGCGGGCGGTCGAACGCTTTCCCAATGTGGATTACGTGGGCACGACGTTGCGGGTCGCAAAGACGGGGCTGCTGAATGACTGGCGAACGCTCCTGTTCGACGGTGACGAGTTCTACCTGTCTCGAATCTACGAGGACCTTGAAATGGTCGACCGCGTTGGAGGCGGGGACAGTTTCTCGGCCGGGTTGATTTCGAGCCTGCTCGAGGGGATGGACCCTCAGGCCGCGGTGGATTTCGCGGGCGCGTACTCTGCCCTTGCGCATACGTTCCCGGGCGACGTCAACTGGGCGACGCGGGCGGAGGCGGAGGCGGCCATGAGAGGCGCAGCAGCCAGAATCAGGCGGTAACAGAGGAGAATATCGAATGGCCGGTGTGCTGGACCGAATCATCGACTGTGGCGTGGTGGCGGTGCTGAGGGCGGATTCGCCCGCGGAACTGATGGATGTATCCAAAGCATTGCGGGAAGGCGGCGTGATTGCCATCGAGGTGACCATGACCGTGCCGGGTGCGCTCAAGGTCATCGAGGAAGCGTCCGCGAAAATGAAGGATACGATTGTGGGTGTCGGATCCGTACTGGATCCGGAGACGGCGCGCGCGGCCATCCTGTCCGGTGCGGAGTATGTCGTGGGGCCTACGCTGAACCTGGATGTAATCACAATGGCCAGGCGATACGGCAAGGTGGTGATGCCGGCGGGCTTCACGCCTACGGAGATTCTTGCCGCCTGGCAGGCCGGGGCCGACGTGGTGAAAGTGTTCCCCGCGGGCGTGGGCGGCCCATCCTATTTCAAAGACGTTAAAGGACCGCTTCCGCAGGTGCGGTTGATGCCCACCGGCGGTGTCGACGCCCGAACGACACCGGAATTCATCAAGGCCGGCGCGTGCGCGGTGGGGGCCGGAAGCGCGATGGTGGATAAACAGGCGGTGGCAGACAGGGACTGGGCGAAATTGACGGCGACCGCCCGGGCGTTCGTGGACGCCGTGAAACAGGCGCGGGCGGAGATGTGAGCACGCTGACGGTTGGCGTCGACCTGGGCGGAACCAACACGCGCGCGGGTCTGGTGACGGATGCGGGCGAAATCGTCGCACGGTTCCGATGTCCCACCCGCCCCGACCTGGGCAGTGATCGTGTGATCGCAGGAATCGCGACGTGCGTCCGGCAGGTACTTCGGGAAGGCGGCGGAACCGGAGTGCGCGGCGTGGGCGTCGGGGCCCCCGGCCCGCTGGATCCCTTTAACGGCGTCATCATTTCTCCGGAAAACATGCCGTGCATGCACGGCGTACGTCTGAAAGACAGGCTGGAGGCGGCGCTCGAAATGCCGGTGGTGGTGGATAACGATGCGAATCTCGCGGCATTTGGCGAGCAGTGGCGGGGCGCTGGCAGGAAGGCGCCCCATTTTTTATGTGTGACGCTGGGCACGGGCGTGGGCGGCGGCTGGGTATGTAACGGCGAATTGATGCACGGGTTCAACGGCAATGCGGCCGAGGTGGGCCACGTGACCATCGACTGGAACGGACCCCGCTGCCCCTGCGGGAATTATGGCTGTCTGGAACTCTACGTTTCCGCGACCGCGATGGTGAAGCGGACCCGCGAGCGGCTGATCACGGAAACGCCGGAAACCCCGCTGGTCGCCGAGGGTCTGACGACGCGGGCGATATTCGAGGCGGCGGAGGCAGGTGACGGGTTCGCGCGCGCCATGTTCGAGGAAACGGGCAGGTTGCTGGGGATTGGGCTCGTGAGCCTTGTCAGTGTGACGAACGTGGAGGTGGTGGCGTTGTGCGGGGGGCTTGCGCGCGCCGGAGAATGGCTTTTTGAGCCGGTCAGAAAGACGTTTCTGGAACGCGGGACGGTCGGCGTGAAGGAGCGGGTGAAGATTGTGGCGGGTATGCTTGGTGACGACGCCGGGATTCTGGGCGCGGCAAGATTGGCGATCGGAGCATGAATCGTGAAGCGCAAGGCCTGCAGGCGAGGATCCGCGACTTCGGATCGGGGGGGTTCCGGCGCCAGGATTCTGGTGTTCGTCGCTGGAATGGCGATACTCGCCTGTGCGGTTCCGGCTTCCGCCGCGCGTCCGGATTCGTCGGCCGTGGACAGTATCCGCGGGACCCGGGCCGCGCGGGGTGCGATGTTGCGGTCGCTGGCGCTGCCCGGATGGGGGCAGTTCTATAATCGCCGGCCCATAAAAGGAAGCATTATCGCTGCCGCGCAGGTGAGTTCCACGGCGGCGTTTTTTGTCCGTCGAAGCCAATTGAATCAGCGCCGGTCGACCGCTGCATCCCCGGAACGGAATATCTTTCTGTATACCACGATTGGCCTTATCCTGTTCAGTATGGGCGATGCCTATGTGGATGCGCATCTGGACCAGGTGGACTGGGGGGCGCCTCATGGATCCGGTGAGGAAGGCCTTGAATTCCGCATCCGGTTCCGCATCCGTTTTTAACGTGGATTCGTCGTGAACGACCTCAATACCCGTTTGGCGCCGGTCCCTTCTGTGTTTTTTGTGCTTTTTGTGGCCAAATTGACTGTTGTCTTTCGGCGAATTGAGGTTGACGGGCGCCAGAATATCTCTGCGTCCACGGAGTCCGGATGATGGATAACGGGTTTCCATTTACCCGAATTGTTCGCGGCCTGCCGGCATCGGTGCCCTTCGTGGGGCCCGAAGCCCTGGAGCGCCGGCGCGGAAAGGCATTCAGGGTGAGGGTGGGGGCAAACGAAAGCGCCTTCGGGATTTCGCCGATAGCGCGCGAGGCCATGTTCCGGGCGGTTGAGCGGGTGAGTTGGTACAACGATCCCGAAAACCACGAAATCCGCGCCGCAATTGCCGGGTTCCACGACGTGCCATTCGAAAACGTCAGCGTTGGCAGCGGAATCGACGACCTGCTGGGGCTTGTCGTGCGGGTCTTCGTAGCGCCCGGCGAGACGGTCGTGACGTCTCTGGGAGCGTACCCGACCTTCAACTACCACGTTTCGGGGTTCGGCGGCCTCTTGCGCTTCGTGCCCTACCGGGACGACAGAAATGACCTCGATGGTTTGGCCGGAGCCGCCGCCGAGACCGGAGCCAGATTGGCGTACCTGTCGAATCCGGACAACCCGGCGGGCACATGGCATACGGCGGCGAACATCCGGTCGTTTGAAGAATCGCTTCCGGAGCGGTGTCTTCTGATTCTGGATGAGGCATATTCGGAGTTCTCCACCCAGGACCCGCCGCTGCCGATGGCGCCGGTCCGGCCGCGCGTCATTCGTATGCGCACGTTCTCAAAGGCGCACGGGATGGCCGGGGCACGCATCGGATACGCAATTGCGGACACGGTCGTTGTCGAAGCGCTTGAGAAGGTGCGGCACCACTATGGCGTGAACCGCGTCGCGCAGGCCGGGGCGCTGGCCTCGCTCCAGGATACGGAATTCGTGTCCGGCGTTGTGAACTCGGTCGAGGAAGGGCGGGAGGACTATGCTCGGCTGGGGGCAGGTCTCGGTTTGCCCACGTTGCCCTCGGCCACGAATTTCGTGGCGTTCGACGCGGGAACGACAGAACGCGCGAATACGATTCTGGAGACGCTGCAACGGCACGGCGCGTTTGTGCGAAAACCGATGGCGGCGCCTCTGGACAGGTGTTTCAGGGTGACGGTGGGGACGCCGGAGGAGAGGTTGTTGTTCGCAGGGATACTGCGGACGGTTCTCGCCGAGTTGTAATCGTTGAATCGATTCGAACAGCAAATGACTCGAGGAACTGGACAGCAAACCGCGGAGGCGGATATGGAAGAGCCAAAGACGCTGGATCTTTTTCGGCTGGATGAAAGAGTAGCCCTGATTACGGGTGGATCGAAGGGCCTGGGCAGGGAAATGGCGCTGGCGCTGGCCGAAGCGGGCGCCGCGACCGTGGTCTGTTCCAGAAACGGGCCGGATTGTGAATCGGTTGCCGCGGAGATCGCGGCGCAGACGGGACGCGAGAGCCTGGGACTTTCCGTCGACGTGACGTCGGATGATGATGTGATTCAATTGATGCGGGCGGTCACGGATCGGTTGGGACGGCTGGACGTTCTGGTGAACTGTGCGGGAATCAACATCCGGCATCCGTTAGACCGTTTTCCGGTTGACGAATTCAGGCAGGTTGTCGAGACCAATCTGACCGGGTCCTGGCTCTGCTGCCGGGCAGCGGGGCGGATCATGACCTCACAGAAAAGCGGTTCGGTCATCAACGTGGGATCGACGCTGAGCGCCGTAGGACTGGCCGAACGCTCGGCATATTGTTCGTCCAAGGCCGGGGTCGCCGGCATGACCCGCGCGCTCGCGCTCGAGTGGGCGCCTTTCGGCGTGCGGTGCAACGCGCTTTGCCCGGGACCCTTTCTGACAGAGATCAACAGGCCCCTCCTGAAGACGCCCGACAAGGTGAAGAGCCTGCTCAACCAGACGGCGTTCAATCGTTGGGGCGAGATGCGCGAGATCCGCGGCGCCGCCCTCTTTCTCGCCAGCGACGCGTCGACCTATGTGACGGGTACATCGCTGTTTGTGGACGGCGGGTGGACGGCGCGTTGAGTCGCCCGTTCGTATTTCTGTCAAGATTCTTCATCGAGGAATTCTGAATGGTGTTTTTTCTGAGCAGGTTTTCACAATGGGCGGTCAGGCTGGCCCTCGGGTACGCGATGCTTGCGGGCGTTCCAAATGCCGAGCAAAGTCCGCCGTTCTATGAGGATAAGATGGATCTACTGGTATACGTGGACGCGGATGGCAAGGAGCGGGCGATAACGAACGCGGAGCACTGGGCGAAGCGGCGGGCGCATATCATCGCGAATATGGAGGAAGTGATGGGACCCCTCCCCGACCGTTCCAGCGTGCCCGCGCCGGAGATGGAGGTCGTCGCGACCGAGGATCTGGGGGACGTGATACGGAAGAAAGTCACGTACCTGTCGGAACCGGGGGACCGGATTCCCGCGTACCTGCTGGTCCCGAAGAACCTGAATGGCAAGGCGCCGGCAATGTTGTGCCTGCATCAGACGACGAAGATCGGGAAGGGCGAACCCGCGGGCGTGGGTGGCATCCCCGATCTGCACTATGCGCTGGAACTTTCGCGCAGGGGCTATGTGACACTGGCGCCGGACTATGTGAATTTTGGAGATTACGAATTCGATCCATATCAAAATGGGTATGCCAGCGCCACAATGAAAGGGATCTGGAACCACATGCGGGCCGTGGACCTGCTTCAGTCGCTGCCGGAGGTGGACCGCGGCCGGATCGGGTGTATCGGCCATTCCCTCGGCGGACACAATTCCATGTATCTGTCCGTATTCGAACCCCGGCTGCAGGTTGTGGTGTCCAGTTGCGGGTTCACGTCGTTCTTCAAATATTACAACGGCGACCTGACGGGGTGGAGCCATCGGGGGTATATGCCCCGTATATCCGAACGCTACGCCAAGGACCCGAATCGGATGCCGTTCGACTTCACGGAGGTGGTTGCCGCCCTCGCTCCGCGGGGCTTTTTCATCAACGCACCTGCACGGGACGGTAATTTCGAAGTGTCGGGTGTGAAAGATTGTGTCCGGGCCGCCGTGCCCGTATACGCGCTGCTTGGCGCCTCCGGCCGTCTGCTGGCTGTACACCCCGACGCGGAGCATGCGTTTCCGCCGGATATCCGTGAACAAGCCTATGCGTTTGTCGATGGAATATTGAAAGCCGGCGATCATTAGGTGGCGACGCCGACGTCGCCATTGGCGTTCATCACATGGAGGAAAAATGGCCGACCTGAAACTGGAGAGGATCGAACCCTGGGCGCCGCATCCTTCCGCCGCGCCTTTGACGGAGCGAGACGGCAAGACCTTCGCGGCGGCGGCCAATGGAACACGGACATGCGTTGGCGGATGGCAGGCGGTATTCTCGGGGATTGAACAGGGTCAGACGCTACGGGCAACGTGGGAGGTGGATTACAGGGCTCTTGACCACCCGCGGGACACGCTGCGCTGCAAATCCTACTGGGGGGAGATGCCGCCGGACGACGCGACGGTACGTACGGGAGACATAAAGGGATGGGATTACCTCCTGCCGGAGCCGGCCGGACCGCGGACGATCCGGTTTTCCAGAACAATGACCGCGCCGGAAGGCGTCGACCGCTTGACGTTGCGCGGCACGTTCCGGTGGGCAACCGCCGGCGATTCCGAGTGGCTTTTGCCCAAGGTAAGGGTTGTCGATGCCCCGGAGTTGCCCCCGGCGGTGAAGGTGGCGGTCGTAACCGGCAAAGCGGGGTCGCGGAAGGGACCCTATACCACCGTTGCCGAGAATATCGACTACTATCTGCCGCTGTGCAAGGCCGCGTGCGAAGCGGGGCCGGACCTGGTTGTCTTGCCCGAAATCGCCCTTCAGTGGGGGATTTCGGGGAGTCCCATCGACCTGGCGGTACCGCTGCCCGGTCCGGAAACGGCGCCGTTTGCGGACCTTGCCCGCCGTCACGCGCTCTACCTTCTGCTGGGCCTGATCGAACGGGACGGTGACGCGGTTCACAATACGGCGGCACTTATCGGGCCCGACGGCGAGGTGGACGGCAGGTATCGAAAGGTACATCTGGCAGTGGGCGGCGAGAGCGAATCCGGGATGCTGCCCGGTGACGGCTTTCCCATGTTCGACACGGTCATCGGACGAATCGGATGCAATATCTGCATGGACAGCTCAGCCGCGGAATCCTCACGGATGGTGGGACTGAGCGGGGCGGACTTCCTCCTGCTGCCGATCATGGGCGATCACCGCGCCAGCCGGTGGAGTCCGGGGTCGCCGATCTTCAGCGAGGACCGTTGGAAGGCTATCATGCGAACTCGCGCGATGGACAATCAGGTGTGTATGGTGGTTGCGCGGAATACGACGCAGGGCAGTTGTGTGGTGGACAGAAAGGGCGACATCCTGGCGTGGAATGAAGGAGACAGCGACCACATTCTGGCGACGGTAGACCTGGCCGACGGGTATCGGACCTGGAACGGGGGGTGCTTCCGTGAGGTAAATTGGATGCAGCGCCGGCCGCATCTCTATGAGGCGTACCGTGACGAGTCAAACCGGGGGTCGCTGACGGCCGCGGTTTATTAGTGAGTCGCCCCCGGTCGTCCCTCTTCCTGGTGAGGATGGATGACGCGGAAGAAGCGCCCGGTGGAACATCCGCCGGGCGCTTCTTGTGTCAGGTGGGCTCGCGGTGCCTGAACAGCAGAATGCCCGCGGCGACGGCCACGTTGAGGGAATTCACACCCTCAGCCGTGGGTATGGAGACGGTCTCGTGAACGCGGCCCTGGAGGTCCGGGTCGACGCCGGACGTCTCGTTGCCGAACAGAAAGGCGATACGGCCGCTCGGTCTGGTGTCGTAGAATGGCGTACCGCCAAGCTCGGTGGAGATAACGCGGACGCCGCGCTGCCGCAGGTCCCCGATCAGCTTGCGGAGGTCTTCGTTTCGAAAGACGGGAAGGCGAAAAATGGACCCGCGGGAAGCGCGCACCACTTTGGAATTATAGAGTTCCACGGAACCGGGCGAAAGGAAGACGGCGGCAACGCCCGCGGCCTCGGCCGTGCGGAGAACCAGACCGAGGTTGTTGGGGTCTCGCAGCCGGTCGAAGAGAAGGAGAGGACCGCTCGCGTCGAGCAGGCGACCCCTGTTTCGCTCCTGAAATCGAACCACGCCCAGCACGCCTTCGGGATTCTGATGTTCGCCCATATTTCTGATCGCGCGGCGGTCTGTCTGCTGGACGGTCAACTTCCGGCTTTCCGCCTCGCGGTGAAACTGCTGCAGGCGCGGGTCGGCCTCCAGGGCGTCCCGGTCGAAGATGAGCTGCTCGACCGGCGCGTCCGACATTAGTGCTTCATCGACAAGGCGGACGCCTTCGATCACGAACTGACGTTCGCGTTCCCGCGCCTTTCGGTTCCTGATAAGCGCGAGGACCTTGCGGGCGTTCTTTACGGCCATAGGGTTCCTATGACGGCGCCGGAAGGGCTTCGGACCGACCTGCCGTCTATTGGTGTTCGCCCGAATCGACCCCGGCGTCCCGTCTGCCGATGGATTCGCGCAGTTCCTGGATTTCGCGCCATATCTCGCGTTCGCGGCGGCCGAGGCCCAGGAAATAGATAAGAATCGCCGCCCATAGGATGGCGTATGCGGCGGCCATGTAACCGAGGTGTTGCATTGAAGTCCTCCGATAAAACGCGGCAGGTCAGCCCGGGGTCCGCTACACCTGCGTTTCCAACACGCGGAATCGGACCTTGAGCGACTCGAGCTCGTCCCTGGCAAGTTCGAGCGAGACGCGTCTGGTCAGAATGGCTGCGGCTAGCACGATGAATACGGCACAGCAGAAGACGAACGCCGCCAGCATGTCGGGCGGGAGGCCGACTTCATCCGCCCTTACAACCTCGGGATGCTGGGTGCGCCACAGCCGCGTGGAGTAATGAATCAGCGGAGCATCGAGAAAGCCGATGATCCCCAGAACCGCCCGGAATCGGGCACTCTGAAGCGGATCTTCGCTGTAGCTCTTCAACATCATGTAGGCGACGAATATCAGCCAGAGGACCAGGGTAAGGGTCAACTGTGCGTCCCACACCCACCAGGCGCCCCAGACGGGCTTCGCCCAGATGGGGCCGGTGAGTAACACGAGCGTGCAGAAGAGAAGGCCGACTTCCGCGGAGCAGGCTGCGCAGATGTCCCACCGCTTTTCCTTGCGAACGAGGTACAGGATGCTGAACACGAAGACGAGAAAGAAGGCGGTGTACATTGCGAAAGCCGACGGCACGTGAAAGTAGAAGATCTTCTGGGCGAGGCCCATCTGCCTCTCCATACTCGCGTACACGAGGGCGAGCCAGGGCGCAATCAACATACCGGTCAGCGCCAGCGCGCCCAGGATACGGGACCAGAGGTAAAGTCGCTTCCCCATATCACTCCTCGACGACATAGTCGAACAAAAGCACGCAGGCCGCCACGAACAGCAACGCGAAAGCGGCGCCGATGTTGGTCCAGCCGGAGATTTCGGAGAGGGAGTCACCCGCCAGCACCCGCCGGAAAGATTCAACGGCCGCCAGGAGGGCCGGAACCAGAACGGGAAGGGTAAGCATTGGCAGCAGGGCCTCCTGGAGCCGGGTCTTGAGGGACATCGCTGCGAAGAGGGTGCCCACCGCGGCGAATCCGAGGGTTCCCAGAAGGAGACCTGGAAGCAGGCGCGGCAGGTGCTGCCATACGTCGATATTCAGAAAGACAGCCATAAGCGGAAGAGCCAGGGCCTCGAGCAAAAGCATGGCGCAGAGGTTCGAAAGCATCTTGCCAAGGTAGATCGCCCCTGGATCGGCCGGAGAAAGCAGAAGGCCCGTCAGGCAGTCGTTTTCGCGTTCCGAAATAAAGGAACGCGTCAGCACCATGAATCCGGAAAACGTTACAGCGACCCAGAAGATGCCTGGCGCCGCGTTTCTGATGGTTTCGGAATCGGGTGTGAACACGAAATTAAAGACAAGAAGCACCAGAAACGCAAAGAAACACATGGCGCTGAGTCGCTCTCTGGTGCGAAACTCGGTCTTGAGATCTTTCCAGAAAACAGCGGAAACCTGACGGAAGAAGAGAGCCAGGGATACCCCCGTTCCCGCGTTGCACCGGACTTCAGACGTGGGCGGTGTGGCGGTCCGCACCTATCCTGACGTCCCGATTGCGGAAGGATGCTGGTTTATAGCGCCTTCATAACGACGTTCCATCGCCTCGGGGGAAAGTCCCCGGGTTTCTCCCTTCGCCACGAACCGGCCCCGGTTCAGGATTGCGAAACGATCCGTGAGATCAAGACCCCGATGCAGATCATGGGTCACCAGGATGACCGTTCGCCCCTCCCGGCGATGGTGTTGCAGCCGGTCGCTCAACATGGCGCACGCGGAGGTATCCAGGCCCGCGAACGGCTCGTCGAGAAGAAGAATCGCGGGATGGTGGAGCGTTGCCCGGGCAATGGCGAGGCGCTGTTTCATCCCCCTGGAGAACCCGCGGACCCGGTCGTCCTCCCTGCCGGAAAGGCCAACGTCCTCCAGCGCCGTCCGCACCCGTTCCTTGAGGCCGCGCAGGCCGTACAGACGGCCGTAGAAGCGCAGGTTTTCGCGAGCGGTCAGATCCTCGTAGAGAAAAGTCTGGTGGGAAATCAGGCCGACGTCGGCCCGCACGCGTTCCGGTTCCTTGCGGGCGTCTCTGCCCCGGATGAAGACCCGCCCGCGCGTAGGCCTGGAAAGGGTCGCGACAACCCGAAGCAGAGTCGTCTTACCCGCTCCGTTCGGGCCCAGAAGCGCAAGGGCGCCGCCTGGAAGATTGAGGTCGATGCCGTCCAGGGCGGTTCGGCGGCCGAACCGTTTTTCCACGGTTTCGAGAACGATGGCCGGAGCGGACGGGGCCACAACGCCTACGCCTTCCCTTCCAGGACGCGGGTCATTTCGACAAGCTCCGCCTTAAAGGCATCTCGCCGTACGCGATAGTCTTCTTCCGATAGTCGGCCCATTTCGTATCTGTCGTCCATGTCCGCGATCTGGTGAACCAGGGCATTTCTTCGCGCGAGGAGGTCCGGCACGCCCCTGGTTTGCGTTGACTCGGGAGGCCCGTGCTTCCTGGACGGTCGAACGAAGACGGCGAGCAGCGCAAAGGCAAACGCCAGACCGAGCAGCACCCATTCGAGGTCGATATCCCCCATGAAGGACGAAAGGGACCATGGCGAGGCGTTGACTTCCAGATCGATCCGGTCGCCCCTGTTGAAGCCGGCGCCGGAGAACCTTCGAAAGCTGTGTTGCTCGAACGCGGCCTCGCCTCTATCCTGAAGCGCGCCTGTACTGACGTCCGCTTCGGGTGGCGTCACGAAGACGTCCACGGTACCGGTGGGATAGCTCACCGTTTGCGACAGGCGCCCGGAAGCGGGCATGTCAAAGGCAAACAGAAGCTGGCTGTGACCCGGTCGAACAGGGTCCGGATTTACGAGTGTGTCGCCGTGCGTGTGAAGACCCTGCGGCCCTTCCCTCACTTCGGTTACGCCTTCGGGCAGGAAGACCTCCAGTCCGTGCCCATGCCCCTCGCCGGTCCTGAACGTGCGGTCGCCCGCATTCTGCACGATCAGGATCTGCTCGACCCGCTTTTCGGCCGCGTCCACGATGATATGGTGGGAGACAACGGAGACGGCCGTGTCAGAATCTGTGGTTTCGTAGACGGCGATTTCGTTGGGGCCGTCCTCGAGCCGCTGGACGTAATTGACGCCCGCATAAGCCGCAGAAAGAAACCACAGCGCGTCATCGCCGCCTGCGTCCCTGAATGAGAATCGCCCCTTTTCATCGGTGGTGTCCTGAAGGACGATTTCGGGTTCGGCGGTCTGGCGGATCAGCGAGACCACGCATCCCCGCTGGGGCGCGGAGAGCGTCTCATTGGTGACGTGACCATCGACCAGGCCTGCGGCGGAGGATGCGTCAGAGAACCCGGCCAGCAGAAGGACGAGACAGTAGAATCGTCTGTTCATAGACGAGATTCCGCGAGGGCTTTGCCGCATTGCGGACAAAAGCGGGCGCCCGCGGGCGTCGTGCTTCCGCACCCGGCGCACGTGGTGGTGTCCTTTTGTCTGAGGGCGGCGATTTCCCGTTCGATGCGGTCCTCGATTCCCTGCGCTGGCGCGGCGGTTTCTTCGATAGCCTTTATCAGTTCAACCGCCCGGCTCTCATAGCGTGAACGGGTCGCGCGATAGTCGTCTTCTTCCACCTTTCCCATGCGATGGTCGAAGTCCAGTTCGCGGATGGCATCATACAGGGCCTCTCTGTCTTCAACGAGCCGGTTTCCGCGACCGGATCCCGCATCCGTCTGTCCGACCCGACCACGCGCGGTCATGAACGGGCGGAACACAAAGATGAAGACGGACGTGACAATGACAATGCAGGCCCCGATGCTCACAGTTCCCGCTCCCGGAGTTCCTGCTCCAGCCTCGATCTGTATATATCGTCGGCCTCGATTTCCGGGGTCCGTCCTTCCGCGGGAGCTGCACGATGCCGCGACCAGTTGCGCAGCACGGCCCCCAACACGACAGCGCCGAGCAGCAGCGCCACAATGGGCATGATCCAGGCAGAGAGATTGAAGCCCTCGGCCGGGGGCGTGACGAAAACTTCCTGGCCGAATTCCGCCACAAAGCCGGCAACGATGGCCTCTTTGTCCTGCCCGGCTTCCAGCGCTTCGGCAATTCGTGCTCTGTTTCGATCCGCCCAGCCGCAGGAGCATTCGTCCAGTGGACGGCGAGGGCAGTCGCCGCAAAGACAGGCGAGGCCTCTTGCCACGGCTCTCACCTGTTTCTGCGTCACCTCGGCGGATACGGAACCTGCAACCGAGAGCAGCAGAAGTGCCGGGAAGATCATCCTCATCGAAAAACCGGAAGACATGGGAAACACCACGCGGGTTTTCCTCCGAATTCCAAACTCGGTTGTCCGTCTTTTGCCTTTCAGACCGTAACCTTTCAGGAAGCGGCGGGAAGTCCAACCCTTCGTCCGCGTCTGAGGCGCTCACGCCGGTCGGGCAGGATGGCGATTACCGTCCCCAGGGTGAGAACCCACGCGCCGATCCAGACCCACATTACGAGGGGGTTGACGTAGATTCTGAAAAGGGCGGCGCCGTCCGGATCCCGCCCCTCATATAAGACGTACAGGTCTTCACGCAGGCTGGAACGGACGGCGACCTCCGTTGTTCGCTGCTGGTCCTTTCGTTTGTAGTAAACGTGCTGCTCCGGCCACATCGTCCCCAGACGCCGGTCGCCCTGGTACACGCCAAGCTGGGTCTGGATCACGATGGTGAGCGGATTCCGGCTCTGGGAACTGCCTTCGTAGACGAGACGGTATGTGCCGATGGTCGCGGACTCGCCGTGCTTCAGCCCCGCCTCGATTTCCCGGTTGAAGGCATTGCCGGTGAACCCGAAGAAGAGGAGCACAACGCCGAAGTGGACGATATAACCGCCGTAACGCCGGCGGTTTCGCACGGTGAGAGACCAGAGCGCCCTGAAATACGGCTCGTTTGAACTGCTTCCCCGCGCCTTCGCGCCTCTGTGAAACTCGCTGGCGATGGCGCCCGTCACGAATCCGCACAGCGTAAAGGAGATCAACGCGTACGGTTCGCGCGCCCCGAGGGCGAATGCTGCAGCCCCGCCGAGGAGACCGAAGATGCCCGGTCCCGCGAAGTGCTTTTTCAGGCTGCGCGCCGACGTCTTGCGCCAGGCCAGCAGCGGGCCCACGCCCGTCAGAAGAAGAAGAAGAAGGCCTATGGGGGTCATTACGGTGCTGAAAAAAGGCGGGCCCACGGTGACCTTCGTCCCGGTGACGGCTTCCGAAAGCACCGGGAACATAACGCCCCAGAACACTGCAAAGGTGGCCGTAAGAAACAGGAGATTGTTGAGCAGGAAGCCCCCTTCCCGGGAGACGGGAGATTCGTACTCGTTCCTGCTCGTGAGCAATGGCCGCCGCCGCCACAGGAGGCCGGCGGAAAAGACCACGATGACTGCAAGGAAATAGAGGAACACGCTGCCGATCGGCGACTGGGCGAACGCATGCACGGAGGAAACCAGGCCGCTTCGAGTCAGGAAGGTGCCATAGATGCACAGCGTAAAGGTGAGGATGATGAGCGCCATGTTCCAGACTTTGAGCATCCCCTTCTTTTCCTGGATCATGACCGAATGCAGGAACGCGGTGCCCGTGAGCCAGGGAAGCAGTGCGGCGTTCTCAACCGGGTCCCAACCCCAGTACCCGCCCCATCCGAGGACCACGTAGGCCCAGTTGCCGCCCAACAGTTGCCCTGTGCCAAGGAAGAACCACGGCCAGATGGTCCAGCGGCGGGTGGTGCGGATCCACTCTTCGTCCACCTGCCGGCTCAGGAGCGCGGCCATTGCAAACGCATACGGTACGATGAATCCCACGTAGCCGAGATACAGCATGGGAGGGTGAATGGCCATGGCCGGATGGACCAGCAGCGGATTCATGCCCTGCCCGTCCGGGGCCTTGAAGCCGAGTTCGCGGAAGGGATTCTCCCAATATCCGATCAGCACCAGGAAGAAGACCTGGGTGAGCGACATCACAACGGTCGCGTAGGAGGCCAGCGGCCCGCGGAACCTCCGGGTATTTCGAGTGGCGAAGAAATTGAAACCGGCCAGAATGAAGGCCCAGAGGAGGAGCGAGCCCTCCATGCCCGACCATACGGCGGTGAATTTATAGGGAGTCGGCAGGTCGCGGCTGGAATGGCCGGCCACGTAGTGGAGGTCGAAACGGTCGTTGAGGAAAAAGTACTCGAGCAGGCCGAAGGCCCCCAGAACCATAACGAAAGTGGCGGCGACCGCGCGTTCCGTGCTGAGCGTGAGATTCAGCCTGCCGGTCCGACCGGCCAGAACACCGGACACCGCCGCGTAAAGGGAGGTGACCACCGAGAACCAGATGAGAAAATTGCCGATTTCAGCCATTGCTAGAGCCGCGGTTCATCGGATGACCGGGCTTTCCCGGTTTCCTGTTGAGGAGATGTGCTGCCATTCGAGGATCTTTCAGCGGGTCAGAACACTGGATGGACGTTACCTGCTATAGGATTTCTTTATGTCTTCGTATGATTGACCCTCGTATTTAGAGGGGCATTTGGCCAGCAGGGTATGGGCGCGAAAGAGGCCGTTCGCGCCAACTTCGCCTTCCAGGACCACTTCGGCTTCGTCGCGGAACGTGTCCGGCACGATGCCCGCGTATACCACCGATCGTTTGGCGGAGAAAACGTCTCCGCCCAGGGGTTCCCAGATTTGAAACTCGACAATGCGGCCCGGACGCTTCCGGATGGTGCCGGGCGTGACCTTGCCCGCGAGCTTGATGCGCTGATTCGCGAATTCGGTCTCACGGGCATCCAACTCGGAAACAGTAAGGTAATACATCGCCATCTTCTGAGAACTGGTAACGACCAGGAGAATCAGGCCGGCGACGATGACCGCGAAACCCGAGATGAATTTGACTTTCCGGACCGTCATGAATGGAATCCCAGGAACAAATACAGCTTCAGCAACTCCTCTTCCGACGTTGCGGGCAATGTGGTTCGGACCCGTGTCTCGAACCGTTTCGGAGGCATCGGTACCCTGTTGGACGGGCCTGCCCGGGCCAACAAGGAAATATATACAAGATCGACATATTATCCACACAAAAAAGAGTTTACGGAGACCACCGGTCCGATCGTCGTCCGCATTGTCATCCTGAGTCCCGACGGCAAATCGAAAGGACTTGACAGGTTTCGTTCCAGCAGCATATTCGGGAACGCGCGTTATCACCTGAAAATCGAGTGGTATTCTTCATTCCGTTCCGATCCGATGAGGGAGGTTGACATGGCAGTTCTCGACGCCGGGGCGCTGGAATTCTGGAAGGAGAACGGATACGTTGTGGTGCCGGAGGCCGTTCCGCAGGCAAACTGCCGCGCGGCCGAGGAGGCCGTGTGGGAATTTCTGGACATGGACTCCGAAAACGCGGAGACGTGGTACCCGGATCCGCCGAGGCCCGGAATCATGGTCGAAATGTACCAGAATCAGGCGCTGTGGAACAACCGGCAGCACCCGAGGGTCCACCGCGCGTTTGCGGACATCTGGGGGACCGAAAAACTCTGGGTGAGTTTCGACAGGACGAGCCTGAATCCGCCGGAACGACCCGGATTTGCGTTCAAGGGACCCTATCTGCATTGGGATATCTCGCTGGACGACCCTTCCCGCTTCATGGTACAGGGGGTGCTGTATCTGTCGGATACAGCGGCGAACCAGGGCGCGTTCACGTGCATCCCCGGCTTCCACCGTCGAATTGCGGACTGGCTTAAGACGCTGTCGGACGAGGACGACCCCAGGACGCGGATGCATGCGGAATTCGGGAATCTGGCGAAGCCGATCGCCGGCCGGGAGGGCGACCTCGTCATCTGGAACAGTCTGTTGCCCCATGGGAGCAGTCCGAACTCGGCCGAACGGCCGCGCATTGCGCAATACATCACGATGACGCCGGCCAGGGACGACGACGAATCCCATCGACAGAGCCGCATCGAGGGATGGCGTGAACGCCTTACGGGGCTGGGCAAGAACCGGAAGGAAAAGGAACACCTGGAAGGCGAAACGGCTCGGTTGACGCCGCTCGGGCGAAAGCTGCTTGGCATGGACCGCTGGTAGCCGCCCGGCGCGGCGCCCTTCCGATGCAGGACCGCGGTGCCTGAGAGATATCGCCGAACGCGAATCTTCGAAGTCGGAGCCGGCTATGATTATTCGACACGAGAAACGCGAGTTTATCCTGAATGCCAGATATGACGGCGACTTCTGGCTCGTCGACGTCTTTGAGGTCATGGCGGGAAAGCGGCGGCTCCGGTTCGAGTACAAGTTGAATGAACCGAAGAATGAGGCCGCCGCGCGCGAACGGGCGTGGGCGCTCTTCTCCGCGCGGCAACTCGAAGGTTGACGACAATCGCAGACCTATCCCTGGCCCCTCACCCCTCGGGGTAGACGTAAGACGTTAGACGGGAGATACCGTGAGTGCCCTAAAGGCGGGGAGACGTTAGAGGTAAGACGGGAGAGATCGTCCGCCGCGTCCGGTTTTACTTTTTGCCGCAGGCATAAGGGAAAAAAACCAAACGGGCAAAGACGTCATCTACCGTCTACCGGCTGACGTCTCACCGTTTTTCTTGCCCCGTACGATTTCATTTTGTGCCGGAGGCAAAATAGAAGAACCAATCGAGCAACGATGTCATCTACCGTCTACCGTCTTACGTCTCACCGCCTTTAGGGGACGTGACGTGAATACGCTGCCTATATCCGAAACAAAAAAGCGGAGGCGATCCCGAATGGATCGCCTCCGCTGTTCTATTCCTGATATGGATTACTTCTTTTTGTCGTCATCCACCACTTCATATTCCGCGTCGACAACGCCGTCGTCTGTCTTCTGTTCCCCGGCCGGCTGCTCCGGACCGCCCGGCGCCCCGGCCTCCGGACCCGCCTGCGAGGCCTGCGCATAGAGTTCGCTCGCCACCTGGTGCCACTGCTGGGTGAGCGCCTCGGTAGCCGCCTTGATTTCGTCCGGGTTCTCGCCCTTGAGCGTTTCCTTCACCCGGTCCACCGCGGCCTGCACCTTGGCCCTGGCGTCGTCGCTGACTTTGTCGCCCATTTCGCCGAGTTGCTTTTCGGTCTGGTAAACCTGCTGATCCGCCTGGTTGCGAACTTCGATGCCTTCGCGCCGCTTTTTGTCATCGGCGGCGTTTTCCTTGGCGTCGCTGACCATTCGATCAATTTCGGCGTCGGACAGGCCCGACGAGGCCTCGATCCGGATGCTCTGTTCCTTGTTTGTGCCCATGTCTTTGGCGGAGACGTTCATGATCCCGTTGGCGTCGATGTCGAAACTGACTTCGATCTGGGGGGTTCCGCGGGGCGCGGGCGGGATGCCGTCCAGGTGGAACCGGCCGATCGTTCGGTTGTCAACCGACATTTCCCTTTCGCCCTGAAGCACGTGCACCTCAACCGAAGGCTGGCTGTCGGCAGCGGTTGTGAATACCTGGGACTTCTTGGTTGGAATGGTGGTATTGCGATCGATGAGCTTCGTCATCACGCCGCCCAGCGTCTCAATACCGAGGGACAGCGGGGTCACGTCCAGAAGCACCACGTCTTTGACGTCGCCCGAAAGCACGCCGGCCTGGATCGCGGCGCCCACCGCAACAACTTCGTCGGGGTTTACGCCCCGGTTCGGGTCTTTGCCGAAGAGTTCCTTCACCGCCTCCTGAACTTTGGGAATCCGGGTGCTGCCGCCAACCAGAATGACCTCGTTGATCTCAGACGGCGACAGGCCCGCGTCCCTGATCGCCTGGGCGCACGGCCTCTTGGTGCGTTCGACCAGGTCTTCCACGAGTTGCTCGAATTTGGCCCTGGAAAGGGTCAGGTTCATATGCTTGGGGCCTGACGCGTCGGCCGTGACAAAAGGCAGATTGACGTCCGTCTGGAGAGAACTGGATAGCTCGCATTTGGCTTTTTCGGCCGCTTCCTTCAGCCGCTGCAGCGCCATCGGGTCGTTGCGCAGGTCGATGTTGTTCTCCCGCTCGAACTCGTCCGCGAGCCAGTCGATGATGCGCTGATCGAAGTCGTCCCCACCCAGGTGGGTGTCCCCGTTGGTGGATTTGACTTCGAATACGCCGTCGCCCAGTTCCAGAATGGAAATGTCGAACGTGCCGCCGCCCAGATCGTAGACCGCGATGATCTCGTCGTCCTTCTTGTCCAGGCCGTAGGCCAATGACGCGGCCGTGGGTTCGTTGACGATTCGCTTCACCTCCAGGCCGGCGATCTTCCCCGCGTCCGTGGTGGCTTTGCGCTGTGCGTCGTTAAAGTAGGCCGGGACCGTAATCACGGCGTCCGTAACCGTCTCGCCCAGGTATTCTTCGGCCGTCTGCTTCATTTTCTGAAGGACCATGGCCGAGATCTCGGGAGGTGTGTACGTCGTGTCGCCGAGTTTTGCGGTAGCAAGACCGTTGCTCTCCCTCTGGACTTCGTAGGGCACTTCCTCGATTTCGTTGGGCACTTCCTCGTAGCGCCTGCCCATGAAGCGTTTGATGGAATAGACGGTGTTTTGGGGGTTCGTCACGGCCTGCCGTTTCGCCACCTGACCGACGAGGCGCTCGTCGTCCTTGGTGAACGCGATGACCGACGGCGTGGTGCGCCCGCCTTCGGCATTGGGAATCACGACGGGATCGCCTCCCTCCATCACGGCCACGCAGGAGTTGGTCGTCCCCAGGTCGATTCCGATAACTTTGCCCATTGAGTTGTCTTCCTCTCTGTTGATTCCGGCTTGATTTATGCCGCTTTTTCCTTGCTTTTGGACTTTTTGCCACTGCTGCTCTTGTCTTTCGAATCTTTCTTCTTGTCTTTCGGGGCGTCCTTTTTCGCGGCCTCTTTATATCCTTCGCTACGGTAGTCGGTAATGTAGAAACCCGAGCCCTTGAAGAGGAGTCCCGCCCCTGCGCCGATAAGCCGCTTCAGTCTTCGCTCGCCGCATTCCGGGCATTTGCGCAACGGAGACGATGTAATGCTCTGAAAATGCTCGAATTCATGGCTGCATGCTTCACAAACGTAATCATACGTGGGCATAAGGGGCTTCCAATTCTTTAGGCTTCCGATTCGTGATGGGACCAACAACCCAATTGAAGCAACATGAGTACCATAGACAGCGAATTCTAGCGAAATATATTAAAAACAAACAGATACCAATTCCAGTGACTGGACCGGGCTCCTCTGAATTCTGCCATTATTGCATATATATGCCATTTTGGCATATATAAAAAGAGGTCGCTGCAAAGAATGCAGCCATTAGCGAAAACCGGGTAGACGTAAGACGTGAGACGGGAGATATTGTGTGCCCCGTGTGGTTTCACATCTTGCCAGAGGCATAAGGCAGAAACCAATCGGGCAAGGACGTCATCTACCGTCTACCGTGACTTACGTCTAACAGGTTTTATTGCCCTGTGCGGATTCACTTCTTGCCGGAGGCATAGAGGAGCAACCAGTCGGGCAAAGACGTCATCTACCGTCTAACGTCTACCGTCTCACCGCTCTCAGGTTTTTCCTCTTCACCGTCCCCGAACCGCCGCCACAACCGCTTCCGCCGCTTCTTTCAACTCGCGGGCGACCGTGAATTTCAGGTCCGAGTGCTCCAGAATTCGCGCGCCCTCTTCGGCGTTGGTCCCCTGCAGGCGCACCACGATGGGCAGGTTGACCGAGAAACTCCCCAGTGCCTGGACCACCCCCTCGGCAACCCGATCGCAACGCACGATACCGCCGAAAATATTGATGAGCACGGCCTTGACGCCGGCGTCCGAAAGCAGGATACGGAAGGCGTTCTCCACCCGCTCCACGTTTGCGCCCCCGCCCACGTCCAGAAAATTGGCGGGGGACGATCCCGCGTGCTTGACGATATCCATGGTGGCCATGGCCAGACCGGCGCCGTTGACCATGCAGCCCACCTCGCCGTCGAGCTTGATATAGTTGAGATCGAATTTTGAGGCATCCACTTCCAGAGGGTCTTCCTCGTCGGTGTCACGGAGTTTCCGAATGTCCCCATGGCGGAATAGCGCGTTGTCGTCGAAGTTCATCTTGGCGTCCAGGGCCACAAGGTTGTCATCGGCGGTGACCACGAGCGGGTTGATTTCGGCCAGGGAACAGTCGGTTCCGATGTAGGCGGCATATAACCGGTCGATAAACCGCACGCCCTGCTTGAAAGCGCCGTTCTTTAAACCGAGCCCGAAGGCAAGCCGGCGGGCTTGGTACGGCTGAAGCCCGACCGCCGGATCGATGGTCTCCTTGAGGATCTTCTCCGGCGTGGCGGCGGCCACTTCTTCGATGTCCATGCCGCCCTCGCTGGACGCCATGATGACCAGCCTGGACTGGTCCCGGTCCAGCACCACGCCCAAATAAAGTTCCCGGGCGATATCGGTGGCGCATTCGATCCACACACGCTTGACGTTCTGTCCTTCGGGGCCTGTCTGGGGCGTCACCAGATTCCGTCCGAGCATGTCCCTGGCGTATTGGCGGGCCTCGTCCGGGCTCCGGGCGAGTTTGATCCCCCCTCCCTTGCCCCGGCCGCCGGCGTGAATCTGGGCCTTCACGACGACGGCGCCGCCGATTTCGGCCGCCGCGCTTCCGGCCTCGTCCGCCGTGGCGGCAAGGCGGCCGTCGGGTACGGGAACGTCATACGACTTGAGGATTTCCTTTGCCTGGTATTCGTGGATCTTCATGGGGTCTCCTCATGGGTGCGCCGCGTCGGGGCGCAGAGCGGTTTTCAGGTCATCTCTCTGAGGTCGTCTCCCGTCATGGCCTCCGGCTTGGGAAGCCCGAGTACGCCCAGAAAGGTGGGCGCGACGTCGCAGAGCCGGCCGCCGTCTCTGAGCCTTCCGCGGAACGCGGGATCGACAAGAACAAATGGCACGGGATTGGCCGTATGGGCGGTGTGAGGCTCCCCGGTTCGGTGGTGAATCATCTGGTCGGCGTTGCCGTGGTCCGCGGTAACGATGGCGGCGCCGCCGGCTTGCCCGATGGCTGAAAGGATCTGCCCCAGACACCGGTCTACGGTCGTCACGGCTTTGACGGCCGCCGCCAGGTCACCGGTATGACCGACCATATCGGGATTTGCGAAATTGCAGATGGCGGCGTCGAACTGCCGCGAGCGGATCGCGTCGACGAGTTTCCCGGTGACGGCCCACGCGCTCATTTCGGGCTTGAAGTCGTACGTGGGCACGTCCCTGGGCGAGGGGACCATGATACGCGCTTCGCCTTCGAAGGGTTCCTCACGCTGGCCATTGAAGAAGTAGGTGACGTGCGCGTATTTCTCTGTTTCGGCAATGCGCAGCTGCCGGAGACCGGCTTCGCTCAACGTCTTCCCGCAGACGTCCGGCATTTCCTGGGCCAGGTCCCCTGGCGAAAACGCGACCCCGTCCACGGGCAGGCCGGCTTCGTAACGGGTGAGGCAGGTATAGTGTACCCCTGGGTGTACTTCCCGCCCAAACCCGTCGAAATCCGGAAGCACGAACGCGCGTGTGATCTGCCGGCCCCGGTCGCCGCGAAAATTGAAGCAAAGCACGGAGTCGTCGTTCACGATGGTGGCCGGCGGCCCCCCATCCGGGCCCTCGATTATGATCGGCTTGACGAACTCGTCCGTCTCGCTACGATTGTACGCGTCCTGGAGGGCCTCGATCGGGTCTCTTGCGCGCACCCCGCGGCCGAGTGTCATGGCGTCGTAGGCCGAACGAACACGGTCCCAGCGCCGGTCCCGGTCCATGGCGAAGTAGCGGCCGCAAACCGTGGCAATTCCGCCCACGCCCGCCGCCTCGCACATCTCGACCAGGGCAGCCAGATGGCGGATACCGCTCCTGGGCGGCGTGTCACGTCCGTCGAGCCACGCATGGACGCAGACCCGGTCCGGCTTCAGCCGGCGGCCGGCGGCCATTTTGAGCAGTCCGTTGTAGTGGTTGGGCCAGGAATGCACCCCCCCGTCGGACACCAGTCCGATCAGATGGAGGCGTCGATCGGTGCCGGCGACCCGGTCCATCGACGCGAGCAATGCCTCGTTCCGCGAAAAGCCCCCGTCCCTCACCCTGTCGTCGATCCGGGTGACGGCCTGCATCACGACACGCCCGGCGCCCAGGTTGAGATGCCCCACTTCGGAGTTGCCGATCAATCCGTCGGGCAGACCGACGCTGCGTCCACAGGTCTGCAGGGTCGTGGACGGGTACATCGCGACGATCCGGTCCATCGCCGGTGTCTCGGCAAGCGCGACCGCGTTGTGGTCCTCGTTGGAAGAAAGGCCCCAGCCGTCGAGGATGACCAGGGCGACAAAACGTCGTTCCGGACTGGACATTGGGGGGTCGGAAAATACGGTTTCGGCGCCCGAATGGCAAGCTGAAACAGGAACGAATTCAGCATGATTCGGAGAGATTTGAGCGGATGGTTTCTCTGAGCATACGGTGAAAGGTCCTGACAATGGGACGGGCGAAGGTGGTGCTGCGCCCGATCAGTGCGATCGGCCTGGAGAGCCCGGGTTCGGGGAATCGAATGAGCCCCGTGTCCGGAATGCCCAATGCTCTCGCGATGCCCAACGGCACGAGTCCGTGCCCGAATCCGCACCGGGCCAACTGGGCGATCCCCGCGAAGGATTGCAGGGTCTGTTCGGCTTCGATTCGGATGTTCCAGTTCCCGGCGTGGGCCCTGATCTGCTGTTCCAGGTGCCGCCAGGTCGCGGCATGGGGTTCGATGGTGATGACGGGAAGAGTTGTATCGCGGCGAAGCTGAAACGGCTTCAGCCCCGAGGGCACGAGGACCATCGGCTCGTCCACAAGGGGCTCCGACTTCACGTCGCCGCTGTATCCCCCCATGTCCGCGCACAGCGCGAGCATGTATTCGCCGGAGCGGACATTGTCAATGGCAACCGGACTTCGATGGGCATTGATGACGAGTTCAAGCTGCGGGATAGCCCGAGCGACGCCCGCCAGAACGCGCGAACCCCAGGCGGAAAGAATGGATTCGGAGATGCCGATTACCAGGCGGCTGCCCTGAACCGGGGACTCGTCCGCCACGGCCTCCCGCAACGCGGCCATGAACGGCGCCGTCTTCTCGAGCAGCTGGATGCCCGCGGGCGTAAGGCGGACGCGTCTGCCGACGGGTTCGACGAGTTTTCGACCCAGTGCGTTCTCGAGTACGTCTATGCGTTTGCTGACGGCCGACTGGGTGATGCGCAGCCTTGTTCCGGCCTTGGTCATCGTGCCTGCCTCGGCAAGCGCGGACAGGGTTTCTATGTTCTCGATCATTACGCATCGCCCTCCGGAATTGGAATCCTGGCGACCGCCGGACGTTTACACCCGCGGCTCAAATCTATTCCAATCGGGAATATAATCTATAACAACGATTCGCTTTTGTATTGTATTGAAATTAGATAAATTCAATCGCGATGTAAAGTCTCCCTGCCCCCAACCCCGTCCACCGGGGTAGACGTAAGACGTAAGACGGGAGATGACATGAGTGCCCGCTAGTTTTCCGGGCCGTAACGAAATGGGCGAAAAATTCGGCACGGGTAACCTCGAGACACTGTTGTGTCAATCTCAAGATCATGACCACATGATCGAATTTGGCGTTTCGGCGCTATCCCTTTTTGACTTCGCGCCGCATTTGGTGACAAGGTCTTTCATCTACCGTCTAACCTCTTACGTCTTACCGCATTTGTCGTGGGCGCGGGGCCTGCCATATGCACAGCGCGAACACACTTACAGGACGCACGTAACCCTCTGCCCTGACACCCTCGGAGGAACATCGAACCGCGTAGCTGGACGGATCAGCGCGCTCTGCTCTGGTAGTACTCCGGTCAGGAAATAACATTGTAGACCGATTGGCGTCTAAATGATGAGGACAGCGGTTCGCGGATAAGCAAGCCCGCGGCGTGTCAGGTTGAAATGGGGAAACCGCACGAAAACAAGCTTGTCCTTCCGTATCGGTTTTCTGATTGCCATCGCAATTCATCAGTTCGATTCTTGCTTGCGAACTTTAGATTATATAATATATTAATTAAGTATCCCTTCGGGCCAGGAGCTGCGGTGACGCGACACATACGCGGGCATTTGGTTAGACCCTCCTCTTGTCTCTCTTCTTTCGGTACGGGGTATGAATTCCGCCGTCCCTGGTATTGTAGGGGCAACCCTTGTGGTTGCCCTCAAAATGGCGTTGACGTCCGCAATTGACATCGCCAGGCAGTAACGCTATCCGGTTTAGCTGACTGCTGATGGCTGATAGCTGATCGCTTATTGAGGATGTTTGTTATGAGTAAAATCAACGATCCCTTCGGATTGCGCGACAAACTGTCTACTGCCGCTGGCGAGGTATGGATTTACCGGCTGGACCGCCTGGAATCGGCCGGCGTCGCCGCGGTATCGCGATTGCCCTTCACCATCAAGGTGTTGCTGGAAGCCGCGCTGCGGAACCTGGACGGATATCTGGTAACCGAAGACGATGCCGCGGAGTTGGCGGGATGGAATGCGGCGGCGCCCACCCGGACGGAAATCCCCTTCATGCCGGCGCGCGTGGTATTGCAGGACTTCACCGGCGTGCCCTCCCTGGTCGACCTGGCCGCGCTGCGTTCGGCCATGGCGCGGATGGGAAAGGACCCGCGGCGGATCGAGCCGCAGATTCCCGCGGACCTGGTCATCGACCATTCGGTCCAGGTCGACCGGTTTGCGCGGCACGACGCGCTGCGTATCAACGCGGAGATCGAATTCGAGCGGAACCGGGAACGCTATGAGTTCCTGCGGTGGGGCGCCAACGCGTTTGAGAAGTTTCAGGTGGTGCCGCCGGCCACGGGAATCGTCCATCAGGTAAACCTGGAATACCTGGCGAAGGGCGTTGTGCGCCAGCAGGGCGGGGCGTTTCCGGACAGCCTGGTCGGAACGGACTCGCATACCACAATGATCAACGGTCTCGGCGTGCTGGGTTGGGGGGTTGGCGGGATCGAGGCCGAGGCGGTCATGCTGGGGCAACCGATCTATATGGCCACGCCCGAGGTGGTGGGCTTCAAACTGTACGGCAGTCTGCCCGACGGCGCGACCGCCACGGACCTGGCGCTCACGGTAACCCAGATGCTGCGCGCAAAAGGGGTGGTCGGCAAGTTTGTGGAATTCTACGGCACGGGGCTGTCCGGCATCAGCCTGGCAGACCGCGCAACCATTGCGAATATGGCGCCCGAATACGGCGCGACCGTGGGATTCTTTCCTGTGGACCACGAGACGCTGCGATACCTGGAACGCACCGCCCGGTCGGCGGCGGCGGTCGACCTGGTGGCGCGGTATACCCGGGCGCAGGGTCTGTTCCGTACGGACGAAACGCCTGAACCGGCGTTTACGGAAACGCTCGAGATGGATCTGGGCTCGGTGGAACCGAGTCTGGCCGGGCCGAAACGGCCGCAGGACCGCGTGCCGCTGGACGCCATGAAGCAGGGCTTCGAGCAGGCATTGACGTCTCCCGTCGGTCACAACGGGTTCGGGGTGGATGACGCGGTTCGCGCCAGGCAATTGACCGTGGCCGCCAACGGCAGGGCCAGGATCGGACACGGCGCGGTGGTGATCGCGGCAATCACGAGCTGCACGAATACGAGCAATCCCTCGGTGATGGTGGGCGCGGGGCTTCTGGCGAAAAAGGCCGTGGAACGGGGCCTCGCGGTGCCCTCGTACGTAAAGACAAGTCTGGCGCCCGGGTCCCGCGTGGTGACGGAATATCTGAATGCGGCGGGATTGACGCCCTACCTGGAACGCCTCGGATTCCACACGGTGGGATACGGTTGCACGACCTGCATCGGGAACAGCGGTCCGCTGCCGGAGCCGGTGGTGGCGGCAATCCGCGACGGCGACCTGGTGGCGGCATCGGTCCTTTCGGGCAACCGGAATTTCGAGGGGCGCGTAAACCCGCACGTGAAGGCGAACTACCTCGCCTCTCCACCTCTGGTGGTGGCCTACGCGCTGGCGGGCAGGGTTGACGTGGACCTGGCGACCGAGCCCCTGGGTGAGGATACCGAAGGAAATCCGGTTACCCTGAAGGACATCTGGCCCACCCAGGAGGAAATCTCCGATACCATCGCACAGGCGCTGAAACCCGAGATGTTCGAAACGCAGTACAGCAATGTATTCGACGGCAACGAGACCTGGAACGCCATTTCCGGCCAGGAAACGGCGCTGTATACCTGGAACGCGGACAGCACCTATGTGCAGGAACCGCCGTTCTTCCGGGACCTGTCGGCGGAACCGGCGCCCATCCGGGAGATCCATGGCGCCCGTGTGCTTGTGATGGTGGGCGACTCGGTGACCACGGACCACATTTCACCGGCGGGCAGTATAGCCGTGGACAGCCCGGCGGGTCGGTACCTGATCGAAAACGGCGTTGCGCCGAAGGATTTCAACTCGTACGGATCCCGGCGGGGCAATCATGAAGTGATGGTGCGCGGCACGTTCGCGAATATCCGCATCCGCAACCTGCTCGCGCCCGGGACCGAAGGCGGCGTCACCGTACATCTGCCCGGCGACGAGCAGATGGCGATTTACGATGCGGCGATTCGCTACGCACAGGAAGAGGTTCCGCTGGTCGTACTGGCCGGGAAGGAATACGGCGCGGGGTCGTCACGGGACTGGGCCGCCAAAGGGCCGGCGCTGCAGGGGGTGCGGGCCGTGATCGCCGAGAGTTACGAACGGATTCACCGGAGCAATCTGGTGGGCATGGGCGTCCTGCCGCTCCAGTACAAGGAGGGCGAGAGCGCGGCGTCGCTGGGACTCACGGGCGGTGAAGTGTTCGATATCGAGGGAATCGGCGACGACCTGCGACTGCTTCAGGACGCAACGGTAACCGCGACGGCGGATGACGGCGCCGCAACCACGTTTGCCGCAACGGTGCGCATCGATACGCCCGTGGAGATCGACTACTACCGGAACGGTGGCATTCTGCACACGGTTCTCAGGAACTTCCTGAAAGAATCCTGATCCGCGGCTTCGGGTTCGCGACGGAGAAAAACAGGCGCCCGATCCTGGGGAGCGCAAAAAGAAACCGGCTCCTTTTTGGGGACCCGGCCGTGCGGTAGTTGCGGACGTGGTTTGTCGCAGAGGCTGTCGTCAGACGTCCAGTTTCAGGACGCTGGATCGAATGGCCTCGGCGGATGCGTGAAAGGCCTGCTGTTCGTCCGGCGTGAGGCCGATTTCGATGATTTCCTCCACGCCGGATGCGCCAAGCTTGACCGGCACGCCCATGTAAAGGTCATGGATGCCGTACTGGCCGGTCAGCCAGGCGGCGCATGGCAGGATTCGTTTCTTGTCCCGCACAATGGCCGCGACCATTTCGGCGATTGCGGAAGCGGGCGCGTAGAAGGCGCTGCCCGTTTTGAGGTGTCCGACAATCTCGGCGCCGCCGTCCCGGGTGCGTTCGACCAGCCGTTCGATGACGGCTTCGTCGAGCAGTTCAGACAGCGGAATGCCGGCCACGGAAGAATAGCGGGGCAGAGGCACCATGGAATCGCCGTGGCCGCCCAGAACGAAGGCGGTCACGTCTTCCACGGATACGTTCAGTTCTCCCGCGATGAAATAACGAAACCGCGCGGAATCAAGAATGCCCGCCATGCCAACGACACGAGCGGGCGAAAACTCCGTAACTTTCAGCGCCACGTAAGCCATTGCATCGAGGGGATTCGTCACCACGATGACAATGGCGTCGGGCGCTGTTTCTTTGACGCGTTCGCAGACCGAGCCCACGATGTCCGCGTTTGTTGCAAGCAGGTCGTCCCGGGTCATGCCGGGTTTGCGCGCCAGCCCGGCGGTAATGACGACGATGTCGGATCCGGACAGGCTGCCGGAATCGCTTGTACCCGAAACCCGGGTATCGAAGCGGTCAACCGGCGACGCCTCAGCCAGATCCAGGGCTTTACCCTGTGGAATGCCCTCGGCGACGTCCAGCAGGATCAGTTCGCGGGCGAGCTCCCGCTCCGCAATATGCTGAGCGGCGGTCGCTCCCACGTTGCCGGCGCCAACCACTGCGATCTTCAATGCTGGGCTACTCCGCTATCAGTCCGTTGATAAAGTCGCTCTGCAGGCGAGGCCGAGCCATTGTGGTCGAAGACAAGGCGCGCAACCGAGTCCCATCCAGCGATTCGGCGAGGGCGCGCAACGCAGTATTTCGACCGCAAGGGCAGGCCGCAGCCCGGATGGACTTTTTCAACGGGCTGCTGAGGGATAAACGCTGACCTTCTTGCGGCGCTTGTCCAGGTTCTGGAAGGTCACAATGCCGTCGACCAGCGCAAAAAGCGAGTCATCTCTGGCGCGACGGACCATGCTCCCGGGATGAATCCGTGTGCCGCGCTGCCGGACAATGATGCTGCCCGCCGTGACAAACTCACCGCCGAAAACTTTGACGCCCAGGCGCTGCCCACGGCTGTCGCGGCCGTTCCTGGAACTTCCGACCCCTTTTTTATGGGCCATATCGTTGTCCTCCTCCCCTGCCGCCGCCGAATTCGGTAGATCCCGATACCCGGCGGGAATCAGGGACGGGATTACGCTGAGATGCCGTCGATCTGCAGTTCCGTATAGGGCTGTCGATGTCCGTTCTTCCGCCGGTAGCCCTTCCTGCGTTTCATTTTGAAGACGATGACTTTGTCGTGCTTGCCGTGCCCCAGGACGCTGGCCTCCACGGCGGCGCCGTCGACCTGCGGCCTGCCGATGCTGGTTTCACCGTCTTTGGATACCAGCAGGACCCGGTCCAGGGTAAGCGATTCTCCGGCCTCGGCCTTGAGACGGGAGACGCGAATGCGGTCCCCTTCCTGAACCTTGACCTGCTGACCGGCGATTTCTACAACGGCATACATGGAAAAACCTCCAGAATACGATTTGACACATCCGGCCGTTTCAATCGTGAAACGGGCCGAAAACGGTAACAAAGACCGGAGGTTTTGTCAAGTTCTAAATTTGTCCGTAATGTCCACGTTCCGCTTCCGGGAAACCATCCGGTACGCCTCGACGGAAAGGTCGGGGTCGTTCTCCACGTTCAGCCAGACCCGGGTGGACCGGCGCAACCTCTTCAGGCGTTCGCGGCGGTTTTCGAGGATGAAATCTCCCACCGTGGGGTTGACGTGCACGGTCAGCCTGCGTTCGACAGAAGCGGCCCTGGATCTCTTGAGCCACCGCTCGATGCGCGCCAGCGTGGACTCCCGGCTGGGTACGCGCCCGCTGCCGTGACAGTGGGGGCAGGTCTCGCTGAAGGTGAACATGAGGCTTGGGCGCACCCTTTGCCGGGTCATTTCCAGGAGGCCGAACTCGCTGATCTCCGATAGACGGGGCCTGGACCGGTCCCGCCGGACGGCCTGCCGGAACTCCTGCTCCACCCGCTTGCGGTTCTGCACGATGGCCATGTCGATGAAGTCGATGACGATGATGCCGCCAATATCGCGAAGGCGAAGCTGGCGCGCGATCTCCCGGGCGGCCTCGAGGTTGATTTTCAGCACGTTTTCTTCCTGGTTCGAACGGCCCACGAACCGGCCGCTGTTCACGTCGATGGCAAACAGGGCCTCGGTGTGGTCCAGAACCAGGTAGCCGCCGCCTTTCAACCAGACTTTACGCTCGGAGCATTTCTCGATTTCACTTTCGATTCCGAAGGCGTCGAAGACGGGCGTGCTGTCTCTGTGGTATTCCACCCGTTCGCGCAGGTGGGGCGAAGTGGACTTGAGATAGGCCAGGATCTTCTTGTATTCCTGTTTTGCGTCGACCACCAGACGGTCCACGTCGTCGGTAAACAGGTCGCGTATGAGACTCGACGTCATGCCCATTTCTTTGTGCAGGATGCTGGCCGGGTCGGCGACTCGGAACTGTTTCTGAATGCGCGCCCAGACGTTCATCAGTTGCTTCAGGTCTCGCATCATTTCCCGGTCGCCCTTGCCGGAGGCTTCGGTCCGGACAATGATCCCGAATCCGTCGGGACGAATGTCGCGGCCGAGGTCCTTCAGCCTGCGTTTTTCCGACATGTTGGTGATCTTCCGGGAAACGCCTACCTTCTCCCCGTTGGGCACCAGCACCATGAACCGCCCGGCCAGGGAGGGTACCGCGGTGACCCTGGGCCCCTTCGTGCCAATGGGTTCTTTCTTGACCTGAACCAGGACCTCCTGACCCTTCTGGATGAGTCCTTCTATGGGAATGACCGACTTGCCGTTGACGTTGGTTCGCGCGTCGATTTCCTCGAGGGTTTCTTCGTCCAGCCCCACCATGGACCCGGGCGAACCGGGCATATCGGAGGCGTGAAGAAAAGCGCTCTTTTCCAGGCCGATCTCCACAAAGGCAGCCTGCATGCCGGGGAGTACCGATGTTACGGTTCCCTTGTAGATATCGCCGACCATGCGCTCGTTTTCAGCGCATTCGACGAGAATTTCAACCAGCTTTCCATCTTCCAGAACAGCGATTCGAGACTCGTGAGACCCTACATTGATAATGATTTCGCTCTTCACTCGCACCTTACCCTTCTTCAGTTATAAACATCTTATATTATTGTATGTTACAGAAATGTAACAAAATTCCGATCCGCAGACAAGGAGATTGTCCCGGTACGGCGGCGGGAATGTCCGGGCGCGGCGTTCGATCCGCCCATTCCTCAGCCTACTTTGCGACGACCCGTCTCGGGAAGATCGTGATTTCCTCAACGATCGCACGACCGGGAAGCTGGGCGACCATCAGGGCGGCGGCGGCGATGTCTTCCGGCGGGAGCGCGGCGGCCCGTTTCTCGTCCGAGACCGGGTTGGGGCGAAGGTCCAGGATGGGCGTGTCGACCTCTCCGGGGAAGATGCAGCACGCCCGGATGCCGGTCTCGCGGAACTCGGCGTTGATGGACTGGTTCAGGGCGGCCATGCCGAACTTGGATGCGCAATACGCGACACCCGCGATCATCCCGGATCGCTTTCCTGCCATGGAAGAGATGTTGATCACCAGGCCGTCTCCCTGGTTCTCCATGTGCGGCATCACGGCGCGGAACGCGTTGAATGCACCGGTGAGATTGATGTCGACCACGCGGTCCCAGTCCTCGTCGGATATATCTCTGAGACCGCGCTTCAGCGTGTTGATGCCGGCGTTGTTTACCAGGATGTCGATCCGGCCGAAACGCTCGATCGTGCGGTCGGCCAGGGCACTTACCGAGTCCCGGCAGGTGACGTCTGCCGTCACGCATAGCGTATCAGTCCGGGAATCGCACATTGCCTCTGCGGTTTCTTCGAGGGGTCCGGCGCGGCGTCCCGCGAGAACGCAATTCATCCCCGCACCGGAAAAAGCGACGGCGATGGCACGGCCGATGCCGGTTCCGGCACCCGTGATGATGGCGGTTCTGACGTCAGTTTCAGTCATTGAAGGTTTGAACTCCGGGGCGTATGATGATGTCACCGCAACTACAGGTTATCTCTATGGTCTCGCGAAGTCTATCATCGATTCGGCCGGGACCGCTACACCCGACCCCTCATCCCTGGGGGAGACGTAAGACGGGAGACGGGAGAGGATTTCAGTGCCCCAAAGGCGGGGAGACGTTAGAGGTAGTAGACGGTAGAGGATGTGATTGCCCGTTGCGGTTTCATTTCTTGCCGCAGGCAAAAAGGAAGAACCATTCGTGCATAGACGTCATCTACCGTCTTCCGTCTACCGTCTCACCGCTTTCGTCTACCGTCTCACGTCTACCGTCTCACCGGTTTCGAGTTTTTCCTCAAGATGCTCACCTCTTACCGAAGGTATACGAAAGAAACACGACGACCCCGCCTGTCAGCGCTTTGCACACGCATTTAATGTAGGCATTCGATCCGGGAATGTCAAATCACGCGCCCCGGACGACGACCTTACCGTCGAATGGGTTAGCGGCACCCGGATGCCGCCTCGCTGCAGGCCCTGCAAAAATCGGAGGATTCCATTTGGAAGTGACATTTGTACCGGCTTTGTATATATTTATTGCCTGACGTGAGGCGCAATTGGAGGGATCACCGATGGATATGATCAGCATGGACGAGGCCATCCGCATCGTCCTGCAGCATACGTCCCCGATCGACGTTGCAAACGTCGGGCTGATGGACGCGCTCGGGTGTACGCTGGCGCGGGACGTCCGGTCGGACATCGACATGCCGCCGTTCGACAAGGCCACCATGGACGGGTACGCGGTGGTGGGCAACGACGTCGCGGTCGCGTGTTCGGAAGATCCCGCCATTCTGGATGTAATCGAAGAGATTCCCGCCGGGTCCGTGCCGCAGGAGACGGTTTCGCCCGGCCACGCTGCACGAATCATGACGGGCGCGCCGATGCCGGACGGCGCGGACACGGTTGTGATGGTGGAAGACACGGTTTCCGAGCGGGACGGGGAGGGTGTGCGGGTGCTGGCGCCCACGGAGCCGGGCCGAAACGTCGCGCCCCTTGGGGAAGACGTGAGACGCGGTCAGGTGGTACTCGAGGCCGGAACGTGGATCCGCCCCCCGGAAATCGGTATCCTTGCAGCCGTGGGGGTGGTCGGCGTACCCGTCTACCGCCGCCCGGTCGTCGGCGTGGTCGCGACTGGCAGCGAGATCGTGGAGCCCGGAAACAGCCCGGCGGCCGGGCAGATCCGGAACAGCAACGGATATTCCATGATGGCGCAGGCGTTGCGCTCCGGCGCACAGACGCGGTACCTGGGCATTGTGGAAGACGATGAAGTCACCCTGAAGAACGTGATCTCCCGCGGCCTGGACGAATGCGACGTCGTGCTGCTTTCCGGAGGCGTGTCGGCGGGTATATATGACCTTGTGCAGGGCGCGATGCGGGATTGCGGCGTGGAGATCTACTTCGATCGCATCCGGATGAAGCCTGGCAAACCCCTCACCTTCGGCGCTCGCGGCAAAAAGCTCGTGTTCGGATTGCCGGGCAATCCTGTCTCGGCAGTCGTGGGCCTGGAATTGCTGGTCCGGCCGGCCGTTCGGAAGATGCAGCGGATGTCCGGGTGTCACCGGCCGGTGGTACGGGGCCGGCTGGCGCAGGCGTTCCGGCAATCGCCTGGGCGCAAGCAGTTCGTACCCGCCCGGTCCGAGCAGATCAACGGCCGCTGGGAAAGCGACTGGGTGGGTCACCACGGGTCGGCGGACCTCTTTTCCCTTTCGCGGGCGAACAGCCTGTTCGTGGTCGAGGCCGAGGTGGAGACGCTCGACGCCGGCGCGGAAGTTGACATCGTGCTGTTGGAGGAGTGGTAGCGCGATACGGCCTTTATGTCGTCCGCGATTGTCTTGAACGACTCGCACTCCCGGGCTCCTTCGGGCATTTGACATGGCGAATCTGACCCACATTGCAGACGATGGCGCCGTGAAGATGGTGGACGTGACTGATAAGGACGTCACCGAGCGCGTGGCGGTCGCCGGCGGCGAGATCGTGATGGCGCCGGAAACGGCACGGCTGGTTTCCGGGAGTGCGCTGCCCAAGGGAAACGTGCTTGAGACCGCCCGGATTGCCGGGATCATGGCGGCGAAACGGACGTGGGAGCTGATCCCGCTGTGCCATCCCGTCGATCCCACGGGCATCGAAGTCAGTTTCGAGGTAGGACCGGACCGCATCGAAGCGGAAGCCACCGTTCGTGTGACGGGCAGGACCGGCGTGGAAATGGAGGCGCTGACGGCCGTCAGCGCGGCGTTGCTGACCGTCTACGATATGTGCAAGGCCGTGGACAGAGGAATGGAGATCCGGAACATCCGCCTCCTGAGAAAAACCGGCGGCCGCAGCGGGGATTACGTTCGGACGTAATTTTCAGTCTGATAGCGTTGTCCCTCGACGTAGCGCAAACTGTCAGTTTGCGTCCTGCAAGTATATGCGCCCATAGCTCAATTGGTAGAGCAGCTGACTCTTAATCAGAAGGTTCGGGGTTCGATTCCCTGTGGGCGCACCAGATTTCGGCCGTCTCATGTGACGGTCCGATGGCGAAGACAAGACCCCGACGGAGCCATTCCGCCGGGGTCCTGTCGTACCGCACGGCGTCGTAATCCGCGACCGTGCCCGGTCGTCAACAGATTCGGTGGCAATTCCATTGATATTCGGACACAAAGACATCACACCGCTGCCAACCGCATTCACAAGGCCCTGCGTTCCCTCGGCCGGGAGTTGGTCGTGACGTTCCGTCCGGCGTAGCGTGTGTGAGAGGAGACCCCGTGTCTGACAACCTCGCGAACCAACATCACAAGCAGCAGACGATCGAAGCGCGACTGGATGAGCTTTGCCGTCGTGGGATCCTTGTTCCATCGGGAGCGTCAAAGCAAATGCTTCAACCGGTGGCGCGTCGTCCGGGCGCCCTGGCCCGCTTCCTGCTGAGCGTGGGGGATGAACCCCGCAGACGACAGTGTTGGCCGTCATCGCCATTCACCCGTCACGATTGACAACCTCCTTCCGGCCCCGCTATCTAACTTGAACTGGCTTGCAAGAGACAAGCCAGTTCTTTTCTTGCTTGTACTTTTGTCTTATATTATTATCGAATTGAGGCATTAACGCTAATAACGGCCGGGCTTGTTTTCACGTTCGCAATTAAGGCGACGAAATGGAATCCGTGATTTCAGGGACACGTGAGCCTCACGGGCGCACAGTACGATGTCCGGGAGGTTACAGCGCTTTCGTGCCGGCGCCCCTTCCACCGCCAATCACGTGGGACGGCGAACTGGTCAAAGCGCTCTCCCGCGCCGATCAGGCGATAGGCCGGCTGGCGGGCGAGGGTCGGCAGATACCGAATCCCCATCTGTTCATCAGGTCGTTTCTTCAGCGTGAGGCCGTGCTTTCCAGCCGTATTGAGGGCACCCGGACTACCCTGGGCGAACTGCTTGCCGCACAGGCCGGGGCACAGGTTGAGCAAAGCGCCGCGGACCTGAGTGAGGTCGTCAACTACGTCGCCGCGTTGGAATACGGGATCCAGCGCCTTGAATCGCTCCCGCTTTCATTGCGCCTCGTTCGCGAACTGCACGAACGTCTGATGCGCGGGGTGCGTGGCGACGTGGCTATGCCTGGAGAGTTTCGCCGGAGCCAGAACTGGATCGGCCAGCCCGGATGTACACTTAACGACGCGACCTACGTACCTCCTCCACCGGAGGAACTGATGGGCTGCCTGGGCGCATGGGAGCGATTCCTCCACGACGATGCGTTTCCGCCATTGATTCACGCCGCCCTCACCCATTCCCAGTTCGAATCGATCCATCCCTTCTTGGACGGGAATGGACGCGTCGGTCGGTTGATCATTTCGCTGTTGTTCGTTGCCCGTGGCGTACTGCCGACACCGCTTCTGTATCTGAGCGCATACTTTGAAGCCACTCGCCACGAGTACTACGCACACCTGCTTGCAGTGACTCAAGACGGGCGGTGGGAGGCGTGGCTGATCTATTTTCTGTGCGGCGTTGCCGAGCAGGCCGAGGACGCCATAAACAGAATCCATCGAATCGACGAATTGTTCCACCTCTGGTCCAAGCAGCTCGGCAGTGCCAGATCGGCGAATCTAGATAAGGTTTTGGAACTGTTCGTCGAATTCCCGTTCTGGAACGTGCCGATGCTGGCAACAAAGTTGGGGGTCGCCTATACCACGGCTCGACGCGCGGTCGACAGGTTGGTATCGGCAGGTATCGTCAGCCCGGTTGGCGATGCAAAGCGAAATCGTGTATATTGTGCGGAAGCTGTACTGAAAGTGCTCGACGCGGAGACATCAACTCCTGGAACGTGAGCAACGGAATCGCGGTATATCCGTCGTTCTCGACACTGATCGCACGAATGAAGATTGAAATGTCCTTCATTGTGGATTCGCTCTATATTATTTGCGATTTAGGGCATTTTCGATAATAAGATCGTTCCTTGTTTTCACCTTCGCAAATTACGCGCGGTTTTGGCGAGGTGAATCGTCCGTAAAAACCGATCCGAAAACCCGTCCGCAGGGGCAGGGACGAAGGGTTGAAATCGTATGACGACGATGTGTATCGAACATACACATCTCGATGAGAGGGCAAGACTTTGAGCGCAAGGCGTAGAACCGCAGCCCGGCGACGGCTGGAGCAACAGCAGCGGTCCCGGCCCTTCGAGTCCCCGGCGGACATCGTGGCATTCTTCCGTGCCTGCGACGCATTGGATGGTCCCGCTCGGGAACCTGAATGGCATGAGCATCTCTCGATCATCGAGAAGTCCCGCAGAAGGGGTATATACAGCACGTGATTGTTGTTGGCACCTATTCTTTCATAACCTGAACCGGAGTTTACAAGCGTCGCGATGGCAAATCTAAAGCGTATCGAAACGTGTTCCCTCGACCGCATCAGGAGGATGAGAGACCTGGTCGGAGGGGAGATCGAGAAGATCGACCGCGAGTTGGCCTCGGAGGAAGAGAAGATCAACCGTATGGCCGGAAGTGCGGACGCGGTCGCCCTGAACAAGAAACATGGCCGCTACGAACTGGACCTGGACGCGGCGGATTCGCGGATTTCGACGTTGAACGAGGAAAGACAGGGGCTGGAGGACAAGGCCCGGGTCATCGAACAGGCCTTCCAGAAGAAACATCTGATGGACAGGCAAGCCAGCGTTTTGGGCAGCGTCCGGAACGTTTACGTGAAGGACATCGTCATCTTCTTTCTCATCCTGTTTCTGATCTCGATCCTTGTCGTGGATCTGCTCGGCATCGGCGCCAGCGGAGGCGGCGCGGCGGCAACGGCGGAAGTGAAAGAGGGTAAGATCAGCAAGATCCTGATTACGAAAGCGGGCGCCGGATATGAGCGAGTGAACATACACATTGTGGACACGGTCGGGTCCGGCGCACTCGTTTCCGGGCACGTGACCGCCGGAAAACTGACCGGGGTGGACATTGTAGATCGCGGCGCGAAATACAAGAAACCGGTTGTGGAAGTACATCCCCACTTCTCTGTGGGCACGCTGTGGATCTTGTGGATCATCGACGTGGTGTGCTGCACCATTTTCATGGCCAACTTCGTCTTCGAGCACAAGCTTGCCCATTCCAAAAAGTGGTATTGGAAAAACAACTGGATCGACTTCATCACGTCCATTCCGCTTCCCCCGGTGCAGGTCATTGCCGCCTCCGGCGACCTTGGCGTCGTACGCCTGGGTCGGCTTCTGCGGGCCGTGCGGATTCTTCGGGCGCTGCGGTTGATGCGCATCGGACTGTTCTTCTGGCGGGGTATGGACCACCTCAGCACCACGCTGGACGTGCGGCTTCTCAAACGGTCCCTTCTCTATGGCCTCATGTCGCTTGTTTTCGGCGCATGCGTCTTCATGTTTCTGGAACACATGGAGTCCGGTTCCGGATTCTGGGAAAGCCTCTGGTGGAGCTTCACGACGCTTGTCACCGGCGGTTACGCCGACATCCACAACCCGGAGACTCCTTCCGGCAGAATTCTCACCGTTTTTCTGGTGATCACCGGAATGGTCCTGGTGGGCGTCTTCACGGCGACGCTGACGAGTATTCTCGTCAAGGAAGAAGACTCCATACACGCAGAGGAACTTGAAGAACAGGCCGGTATGGTCGCGAAGATCAGGGAAGAGATGAACAGCGCCAACGAACGCCTGGACAGGCTGGAAGGCGGCATCCGCGAAATCCGCGACGCTGTCAAGAACCGGGAGAAATAGGCGATCCCTCCATCCGGGAAGCACGATCCCTACGCGGCCTTCCGCATTGCCAACTACCGGCGTTACATCCTGGGCTGGTTCTTCGCCATCGTGGGGAACCAGATCCAGAGCATCGCCATCGGATGGGAGATCTACCAGCGCACCGGACAGGCGCTCTCCCTGGGCCTGGTCGGGCTCGCGCAGGCCCTGCCCACCATCCTCCTGGCCCTGCCCGCGGGCTACCTGGCGGACCGGTTCGACCGCCGCCGGGTGGTCATCTTCAGCATGCTGGGCACGACCCTGACGTCGCTGGCGCTCCTGGCGCTCTCCATCGGGAAGGGGCCGATCTTCCTGATGTACGCGTTGCTGGCGCTGGATGCGACGGCCACCTGTCTGGGCCGTCCGGCCAGGACCGCCCTGGTACCCCTGCTCGTACCGAGAGACATCTTTCCGATTGCCGTTACGTGGAACACCAGCCTGATGCAGATGGCATGGGTGGTCGGCCCGGCCCTGGGCGGTTTTGTCGTGCTGTTCAGCGTTCCCGCCGCCTACGCGCTCAGCGCGGCGAGCACCCTCGTCTTCGTCGGTCTCCTCACGCGCGTGTCGTTCCGTACAGAGTCCGAGAGAGCGGAACCCCCGTCGCTAACAACCCTGCTGGCGGGCATCCGCTACGTCTGGCGAACCCGCCTGATCTTTTCCCTGATGGCGCTGGATATGTTCGCCGTGCTGTTGGGCGGCGCCGTCTACCTGCTGCCGATCTATGCGGAGGAAATCCTTCACGTCGGCCCTCAGGGCTTCGGCTGGCTTCGGGCCGCTCCCGGCGTCGGCGCATTCTGCATGGCCATCCTCCTGGCCTACCTGCCTCCCATGCGGCGCGCGGGCCGGAACCTCCTGTTGGCCGTGGCGGGATTCGGCGCGGCCACGATCGTCTTCGGTTTTTCTCAATCGTTCTGGCTCTCGCTGGCGATGCTTTTCCTCACCGGCGCTTTCGACAACGTCAGCATGGTCGTCCGGCACACCCTCGTCCAGTTGCTCACGACCAACCGGATGCGCGGGCGCGTGCTCGCCGTCAACTACGTCTTCATTGGCGCTTCCAACGAACTCGGCGGCCTGGAGTCCGGCCTGGTCGCCCACTGGTTCGGGCCGGTCGTCTCGGTGGTCAGCGGTGGCATCGGGACGGTCGTCGTTGTCCTCGGCGCCGCGGCCGGTGTGCCGGGATTGAGACGTTTCGGCGCCCTCCACGACGCCCGGCCCGAGGAGGAGGCGTCGGCGGCAGGAAACAAGGAGACCGGTAACTGAATTGAAACCCTCTCTCTTCACATCGCGCGGTCCGGCTTCCCGTGTCCGGCGGACGCTGCCGGTCTTGCTGGCGTGCATCGCCTATTGCGCCGCACCGGCTGTGGCGCAGCGTTTTCCTCCGCCGGACGCACCCTGGCGCACACTCGATACGGAGCACTTCCGCATTACGTTTCCCGGGCATCTCGAGGCGCTTGCGCGCAGGGCGGCCGGGCAGGCGGAGTGGGCCCACGCGCGGCTGTCCGAACATTTCGTCCATGGGCCGGAAGGTCCTATCGATATCGTCCTCACCGATCACACCGACGTCTCCAACGGCTACGCGACCCCTTTTCCGTCGAACCGTATCGTCCTGTTCGCGCGGCCGCCTGTCGACAGTTTCCAACTTGGTTACTTCGACGACTGGCAGCAACTTTTGATCGTTCACGAACTGACACACATTTTTCACCTCAACCGGCCAGGCCGATACAGCGTTCGGGGATTATTCGGCCGGATTCCGGCGCCGGTTTTCGGTTTTCCCGCCTTGACATCGCCAAGGTGGGTCATCGAAGGCATCGGGACGTGGTACGAATCCGCACTCACGGGCAGGGGCCGCGTGCTGGGGACCTTTAACGAGATGGTGCTGCGGACGGCGGCGCTGGAGGGCCGTTTCGAAACCATCGGCCAGGCGGGGGGTCCGTCTCCGCAATGGCCTGGCGGAAATCGCGCGTACACGTACGGACCGATGTTCTTCGAATACCTGCTGCGGAAGCACGGGCGGGACCGGATGGAGGCCTTTGTCGAGGCCGTGGAGAAACAGTGGATACCCTATCGGCTGAACGCGGCAGGAAGAAGCGCCTTCGGTGTCAGCATGTCGCACGAATGGGCCGCGTGGGCGGATGCGTGGCGGGACTCGGCGGCGGGACTGGACGCCCGGCTCGCGAGGTTCGGTGCGATCACCCAACCTGAACGACTGACTCGCGGCGCCCGCTATGCGGACCATCCGAAGGTGTCGCCGGATGGATCGGCGCTGATCTATATCCGCTCCGATGGCCGATCCGATACCAGGCTTGTTTCCGCGTATCCGAACGGCGGCCGCGAATCAACGATCGCCCGAACCCGCGGACGCCGGTTCACATTCGCGCCGAACGGCGACATTGTCGTCGACCAGTTGGAATTCTCCGGACTGTACCGGATATACAGAGACCTCTACCGGGTGACTCCGGACGGCGCCGTGCAGCGATTGACCAACGCCGCCCGTCTGAGCGCACCGTCGGCCGGCCCGGGGGACCGGGTGGTCGCCGTTGCTGAAGGAGAAGGCACGAACGGCCTTGTCCGCGTCAATACCAATACCGGCGCTATCGATACGCTGGTTCGCCCCGAAGAAGGCGTCTATTGGGCATTTCCGGGGGTCTCACCCGACGGGCGGCGGATTGCCGCGACCCGATGGTCGGGCGGGAATCAAGACATCGTCGTCCTCGACGAACGCGGCGGCCTCGTCAGCCAGGTCACCCGGGACCGCGCGCTGGATTTCGCGCCCGCATGGAGCCCGGACGGGCGGTGGCTGGTGTGGGCGTCCGACCGGACCGGCATTCTGAACATCCTTGCGGCGCGTTTCGACGGTGCGAAGGCCACAGCGCCGGTCATGCTCACGAACGTCCGTACGGGCGCTGCCATGCCGAGCGTGGATCCATCGGGGAAGTGGCTCTATGTCTCCGGGTATCATGTGGACGGATGGGAGGTCGAACGCATTCCGTTCGATCCGGACCACGCTCCCCTGGCGCCTGAACACCGTCTCGATTCGACAGACTCCGCCGCGGGCAGAACCGCTCGCGAGGTCGCGGCGATCGCGAGTGACTCCCACGCACCCGCCGTCGGTCAAATACGCGCATATTCGCCACTGCAGACCCTGCTGCCGCGCTATTGGATACCCATCGGGACGTATTCTTTCTCGAGTGCGGGGAGCGGGGCAAACCCCCGGACGAAGGTCCTCGGCGCGTCCGTTGGCGCCTTTACCTCCGGGGTGGACCTCGTGGGACGACACACGTATGCACTGACTGCGCGCGCCTTTCTCCCGACTGGAGGATATTCGGGCGGTAGAGCGGCGGGTTTTCTGACGTACCGGTATGCCGGGCTCGGCAATCCCGCGCTTGGCCTGACCGTGTCGCAGAACTGGGACGAGGAACTCGTCAGGGTGAGGAAAGAAAACGACGCACCGGTCGACACCACGTTTGTTCTCGAACGAACACGCTATGCGGGACTCTCAGTGGGAGTAGCGCGCCCCAGGGCGTGGAGCAACCTTTCACTCTCGCTCTCCGGCGGCGTTCTGAGGGAGGACCGGGAGGCGCTGGATTCCGAGCTCAATCGAAATGAACTGCCTCAATTCGAGACCCCCAGCAGCACGCTGGCGGAAGTGGCGGCCCGCTTCCGCGCCTCGACCGCCCGGTCCCACGCGTTTCAGCTCGGGCAGGCCGCGGGCGCGTCATTCTCCGTCGTGGCCAGGCGGCGCATCGACCTGGACCGGGGTTCATCGGATGACCGGTCGCTGGACGACGCAACCGGCGACGTCAGGGCATACGTGAAGCTGCCCGGAGGCGGATTCGCCGCGCCGGTGCTGGCGCTCCGGGCGAGCGCGGGCATCGCGCGCGGGCCGGGCAGCGGCAGGGGGCACTTCAGCATTGGCGGCTCGGACCGGCGCGTGTTTCCTGTTCGGGGATACGAAGGGACGCCCCGCTCGGGACGGCGCGCCTGGACCGCGTCGCTCGAACTCCGCCTGCCGGCTACCCTGGCGAACCGCGCCTATCGCACGGACCTGCTGCACCTCGACCGCGCGTTCCTCACGCTCTTCGCAGACGCCGGCAACGCCTGGGGCCGCGACAACTCCCGGGCAGCCAGGCCGCAGCCGCTCCTGGCCGCCGGTGGCGAGGTCGTGTACGCCGTGGGCATGCTCTGTGTGCCGTTCCGCTTCCGCATCGGCGCTGCATACGGCTTCACCGAACCCAAGGGCGCCGTCCCCCACCTCCACCTCGGCACGTCGTTTTAACCTGGCGACAATCATCCGGAACGCCAGCCACACCGAAGACGACACGAACGAACGAACCCCCGGAGATTACTCTCTCGGGGTGTTGTTTTTGCCGGACCTGTTGTCCATTTGCCCGTGACTTAACGGGCTCGGAATAAGGATATTCAATGCATAGCGCTATGCTTCATAGATCCACCCGCTTTGGAATCCCTGTTGTTCCGCAATTGACATCAGCGGCCTCAACGTTCTGCAATATGCAGACTTAAGTTTCTCGCGATCCAGAGTCTCAACATCGTCAATATAAAGGTCCGTGGAATAGGGTTCAACTTCCTTTTTCCATTTCGCATCGCTCATGCTGTCCCTTGCAATTGATAGCGCGACACTCTGGATTTCAGCCAGGCGGTCGATGTAAATCTCTGAAGGAATTTGATCGCTTTTGGAACTGTTCGCCCGGGAATCGACGGGTATGAGATTCCACAACTGATCGTGAGCTACGAATCTCCACGGCAGGAAGTGATCCAATTCATATCCGTGAACCAGCTTCTTTCCTGTGTAGATGCATCGTATGTTCGTTTCATCGATCGCAGCATCCCAGAACCTACGCTGTGCGTAGAGTGGCGCTCTCCGATCCGGGGGAAACAACTTTCGCGTTACAGCGGGAATACCTGGATTCCGTCGCTGCATATAATCTGACCAATGCCATAGCCCCCACCCCTCGAGAATCGTCTGATGTTCTTTCATATAGGCAACCCAATCCGGATGCATAAAGATTCTTCTTTCACAATCGTCGAAGCGGAAAAGAGGGCGTCGTACATGGAATTGTTCGGCGGCGAGACTGGAGACCTCGCGGTTCACCCTTTGATCTGGTATTCCTCTCGTTTCCGTGGAGAAAAACGGGCGTAGTATTCGAAACGGGACGAAACGCGTTAATTTGTAATCCGACGACTTACTATTGCGGGCGAGATGTTTCCTCAATTTCCTGCGCCCCGTTGATGACAGGTAATTTCTGTCATCCTTGATGTACTCGATAGAATTCAGTACCTGAGCGATCTGGTCCTGCGTGCCAAATGACAACCTGAAAAAAACATGGGGATACCATGCGGTAACCAGCATCTCAATCTCGATTTCGCTGAGCTTAATGCCATCCTTGACCAGGAAATGCCTGTCCTTTAACATCGTCAGCAACGACATAAAAAAGAGATACTTGTACGAATTTGTCGTATGCCTGAACAATCTACTCAGTGTTGCGATATCCAGTTGATCTGAATGTGGTAATCGCTGATTCATAAGGGTTCAATGGAGATTGGCCGGAGGCTTACGGGTCTCCTGTCGGTTTGCATCAGTGACGGTAATGCATGGAGGCGATTCAAGGCATTGCGCATGTCGCAAAATGCAACGTCTCTCAGTATCGTACGGCCCGGCAGAGTCGTTGTCAACCTGAATCCACGCGAAATTATCACCCTTACTCCGACATCAGCAGGTACGAGCGTGACCCTCTCCTTCTTCGATATCTTCAATTTTACCTCCCGTTGCACAGCAAATGAGATAAACTGTTAGGCAAACGGCTCTCTTGCCTGTTATCGGCGCATCTTTTTTGCCCTGCGGTGGGTTTTAGGGTATATTTATCGCTTTCTGATTCGGCGGGTTCCGTACCGACCCTTCGACCCTTCGACCCTTCGACAGGCTCAGGGCACCGCAAGCTCAGGGAGCGGATCAGAGTACAGGCACATTTCCGTGAATGCCGGGGCTACGTGATGACCCTGGATGTATGACGATTTGGAGGATTGTCTCACCTATGTCCGATCTGATACCGCCGCATGGGGGGCTGCCGGCGCCGGTTTGGCGCATGGTTCCGGACGACGAGCAGGAGGATTTTCGCGAGAACGCGTCGAAACTGGCCCGCGTTCCGGTCAGCGAGGCCGATCTGTCCACGGTTTACCGTTTCGGTGACGGCGGGCTGAGTCCGCTCACCGGTCCGATGGACGCTGAGACGTACCACAGGGTGCTCGACGAGAGTGTCATAGACTGCAACGGGAAGCTGTACGCCTGGACCATTCCGCTGGCGCTTCCGGTTTCGAGCGACCTGGCCGGGCAGCTGGAGGCGGGGCAGACGGTTGCCCTTGAGCGGCCGGACGGCGAGCTTGCGGGTACCCTAGGAATCACTGACGTCTACCCCTGGGACAAGCATGCGTATCTGAAGAGCGTCTACCTCACGGAGCGGACCGACCATCCCGGCGCGGATATGGTTCTGAACGGCGATGCGGACAAGACGCACCTCGTGGGAGGAGCCATCAGGGTACTGCCGCAACCGAAGCATCCCGCGTTCGGCCGTTATATGCACACGCCGGCGGAGGTCCGTCGTCTCCTCTCCGAAACGGGCTGGCGGCGGGTGGTCGCGTTTCAGACCCGCAACCCGCTGCACCGGGCCCACGAGTACGCCCTGGTCCACGGACTGGAAACCCTGATTCGAAAGGGGATCGACGCCGGGGCCTGTCTGAACCCTCTGGTGGGAGAAACCAAATCCGACGACGTCAATGCGGAAATCCGGATGCGGACCTACGAGGCGCTGATCGAGTCCCGCGGATTGGGCGAAGGGGACAGCGATGCCGGATTGTGGGAACCCAGGGGCGAGGCCGTGCCCGACCGGGTGATTCTCGTCGGCCTGGATATCAAGATGTTCTACGCCGGCCCGAAGGAGGCGGTGATGCACGCGATCTACCGCCAGAACTTCGGCTTTACCGATATTATCATCGGTCGCAAACACGCCGATGCGCCCTATCACGACGGCAGCCCGATCTGGGGAGATTTCGACGCGCAGGAGGTGTTCGATCGCCTGAACGGGAACCTGGAGATCCGCCCCCTGAACGTGGGTTTCGCCGCGTTCTACGAATCGCTGGGACGGGTGGACCTGATGGAAAGCCATCCGGACGAACAGCCCGTGTTCATTTCAGGAAAACAGGTGCGGGAGATGCTGCTGAAGGGGGAGGCGGTGGATCCGCGCATCATGCGGCCCGGCACCTCGCGGATTCTCAGCGCGGCGATGTCGGTAGGCTGAGCTCCGGCGGAAGCGCCGGCGTGCGCACACGCGAATTCCGCAGGCGTTCAAATCCGGCGAATGCCCTTGACAATGCTGGGGTTATAGGATAAATTGAGCGGGCTTCAAAAGCCGGCAAACCGGTTGTCAATTCACGCGTTATTTGTGGGAAGAAGGGGTTGCGATGCACGAGTACCTGTTGAACGAAGATCCGGCAGAAGAAGAAGAGGAAGAAGCGCAGCCCGGGGGTCAGGGCGAGTTCGTCGTCAGGAGCCTGATCAAGGCGCGCACCATTCTGATATCCGATCCGATCGACCATAAGCTGACAACGCGGGTGATCGCCCAGTTGTTGCTGATGGACAGCGACGATCCGGAAAAACCGATTACGATTCTGATCAACTCGCCGGGAGGCAGCGCGGACGACGGCTTCGCCATTTACGACCTGATTCGCTTCATTCGCCCGCCGGTGAGAATCGTCAGCGTGGGGTTGTCCGCCAGCGCGGCCACGGTGATCATGCTGGCCGCGGAAAAGGGGAACCGGTTCGCCCTGCCGAACGCGCGAATCATGATCCATCAGCCGTCCATGCGGATGGTGGGCACCGCGGAAGACGTCAAACGCACGGCGGAACAGATTCTCATCCTCCGCGAGCGGATCAACGAACTGTATGCCCAGGAGACCGGCCAGCCGCTGGACAAAGTCGTGGAAGATACGGACCGGGACTACTGGATGTCCGCACAGGAAGCGGTAAAATACGGTCTGATCAGCAAGGTGGTCACGCATTTCAACGAACTTGAAGCGTAGCAGCGCGCTGGTTTTGCAATTCGGCAGGGGCACGGAACGTCGTGCCCCTGCTTTGTTTGAATCCGATGGCGAATCCTGACGCGGTCCCGTGCCTATGTCCCGAGCCAACCGATTTCTGAAAGCATGCCGCCGCGAGGCGGTGGACGCGACGCCCGTCTGGCTGATGCGCCAGGCCGGCCGCTATATGCCCGAATACCGGAAGTTGAAGGAACGGCACGCCTTTCTGGAGATGGTCAAGACGCCGGAGATCGCCACCGAGATCACGTTGCAGCCCGTGAATGCGTTTAACGTGGACGCGGCCATTATCTTCCAGGATATCCTTCCGCTCCTGGAGCCGATGGGCCTGGAACTGGAGTACATCGGGGGCGCGGGCCCCGTGATCCACAACCCGGTCCGGACGGCCGCGGACGTGGAAGCCCTCACCGTTCGTCCCGCGGCGGACGCCATGGATTTCGCCGCGTCGGCCATCCGCGAGGTGCGACGCGCGCTGGATGGTACGGTTCCGCTGATCGGGTTTTCCGGCGCCCCGTTCACGCTGGTCTGTTACGCGGTGGAAGGCGGCGCTTCGCGCGACTACCGGATCGCCAAGGGCCTCATGTACGAGCAGCCGGAGACATGGCGGCGCCTGATGGAAAAGATGTCCGCGGCCGTCGGAGACTACCTTCAGACCCAGGCCGCGGCCGGGGCGCAGGCGCTGCAGCTGTTCGACAGTTGGGCGGGCGCGTTGAGCCCCGCGGATTACGCGGAATACGTTCTGCCGCACACGCGGCGGGCAATACAGATGGTCGCCGACACCTGCGACGTGCCGGTGATCCATTTCGGTACTGGAACATCGGGTATGCTGCCGCTCCTGAAGCGCGCGGGCGGCGACGTGATCGGGGTGGACTGGCGCATCGAACTCGACGAAGCGTGGGACCGGCTGGGTGCGGACGTGGCGGTGCAGGGGAATCTGGATCCGACGGTGCTTTTCGCGCCGGTGCCTGTGATCGAACGGCGCGCCTCCCGGATCCTGGACAGCGTCCGGGGGCGGCCGGGACACATTTTCAACCTCGGCCACGGCATCCTGCAACACACGCCGGTCGAGCACGTGGCTGCGCTGGTCGACTTCGTGCACGCATACGGATAGATCGCAATGGCAGAAAAAGCGGTGCTGATGCTCGCGTACGGCAGTCCGGATTCCCTGGACGACATGGAGGCCTACCTGAACGATATCCGGGGCGGGCGTCCGATGTCACCCGAATTCGTGGAGGAATTCAGGCGCCGGTACGCGCAGATCGGCGGCAGGTCGCCGCTCAACGAGAACACGTATGAACAGGCGGCCTGCACCGAGCGGACCTTGCGGGCTCGCGGGCGCGATGTGCGCGTCTACGTGGGCATGCGGCACTGGTCCCCCCGGATTGGGGACACCGTGCGCCGGATGAGCGAGGATGGCGTGGAGGAGGGGGTGGCCATTGTCATGGCTCCGCACTACTCCCGCCTGAGCATCGGACGGTACCGGGAGGCGGTCGACGCATCCGCGAAAACGGCGGGAAGCCGGATACGGTTCTCGTTCGTGGATTCCTGGTGGCGGCAACCGGCGTTACTCGATGCCCAGGTCGCACACGTTCGCGCGGGGCTGGCGTCTTTTCCCGGGGCGCAGCTGAATACGGTGAAGGTCGTCTTTACGGCGCACAGCCTCCCGGCGCGCCTGCTGAAGATGGGCGATCGCTACGACGAGGAACTGAAGGGCAATGCGAACGCGGTCGCGGAACGGCTTGGAGACGTGGACTGGATGTTATCCTATCAGAGCGCCGCTCATACGGGAGAACCGTGGCTGGGCCCTCAGATCGAGGACGTGATCCCGGACCTTGCCGATCAGGGATACCGGCAGGTGCTCGTGGCGCCCATCGGATTCGTTTGCGACCACGTGGAGATTCTGTACGATATCGATATCGGCCTTCAGGAGATCGCGAGACCGCGGGGGGTCGACGTGAGGCGTATTGCGTCCATGAATAGTGATCCCACGTTCATCGAAGCCGTAGCCGACGCGGTCGAAGAGAAGCTGAATGAAACATCCTGACCCTGAATCCGGACGCCTCCGGTCCGCGTACCGATTCCCGATGCCGTGTTGAGGTGCCGAAATGCATGTGACCATCGCTGGCGGAGGTATCGCCGGGCTGGCAACGGCCTACTATCTCCAGGAAAAGGCCGAAGCCCGCGGCAAGGAGGTCGATTACACGCTTGTTGAGGCCTCGGGGCGATGGGGCGGGGAAATCCTGACCGAGCGGATCAACTTGTTCACCATAGAGGGTGGACCCGATTTGCTTTTGACGCGGAAGCCGTGGGGCGTCGGGCTCTGTCTGGACTTGGGGCTGGAGGACCGGCTGATTGCGCCGAACGAGGAACGCCGGAAGACCTTCCTGGCGCAGGCGGACGAATTGGTGCCTTTTCCCGAAGACTTCACCCTGGTACCGTCGCGTTTCCTGCCCATTGCCCGCTCCCCGCTTTTCTCCATTCGCGGCAAGCTGCGGATGGGGCTGGAGCGTTTTGTCCCGCCCCGCAGGGCCGCGGACGACGAAAGCCTGGCGTCGTTTGTCCGGCGGCGCCTGGGGCAGGAGGCCCTGGATAAGATCGGGGGGCCCATGCTGGCGGGCATCCACGGTGCGGATCCGGAAAAGCTGAGCCTGCTGGCAACCTTTCCTCAGTTCGCGGACATGGAGCGCAAATACGGCAGCCTGATCAGGGCCGTGCGCGCCGCGCGGAAACACCATTCGTCTTCAAGAGACAGCGGACCGTCTCAGCCGATGTTTCAGACCCTGATCGGAGGTCTGGGAGAACTCGTTGAGACGATCTTGGACCGGCTCCGCGGCGATCTGCGCACAAACTGCCGGGTAACGGGCCTGGCGAGGCGCAAGCATGGATATGAGGTGTCGCTTGGCGGGGACTCTCTGCAATCCGATGCCGTGGTACTGGCCGCGCCGGCGTTTGCAGCGGCCGGTCTGCTGGACGGGTTCGCGCCATCGCTGTCGACCGAACTCCGACAGGTCCGGTACGCATCGACGGGGACCGTGGCGCTGGCCTACCGGAAGGCCGACGTTCTCGATCAGCATGACCTCGACGGGTTCGGATTCCTGGTTCCGCGATCGGAGGGCCGCCGGATCACGGGTTGCACGTGGGTGTCGTCCAAGCTGGACCACCGGGCGCCGGACGACGGGGTGTTGCTCAGGGGATTTGTCGGCAGGGACGCGCAGGAAGACGTGCTTGAAATGCCAGACGAAATGCTCGTCCACGCCGTCCGAGAAGATCTTGCGCGCCTGATGGGCCTGACCGCGGAGCCGTTGTTTTCCCGGATTCACCGCTGGCGGAAGGGAAGGCCCCAGTTCGACGTGGGACACCTGGACCGGGTTGCGAAGTTGGAATCGCTCCTGGCGGAACAACCGGGCCTGTACCTCACCGGCAGTGCATACCGGGGATCTTCCGTGCCCGACTGCGTCAAACAGGCACTACAGACCGCGGACCGGATTCTTGGCCTGTAGCGCCCGGCGGATTCGCGTTTCAGGCGGCGGGTTCCAGGACTTCCTGCCCGCCCATGTACGGACGAAGGACTCCCGGAATGACTGCCGATCCGTCCGGTCGCTGGGTCTGCTCGACAATGGCCGGTATCAGGCGGCTGGTCGCCAGGCCTGAGGCGTTGAGCGTGTGCACGAATTCATTCCGCCCGGTCTCGGCGCGTTTGAACCGGATGCGCCCGCGCCGGGCCTGGTAGTCGCTCGCGTTGGATGCCGAACTGACCTCCTTGTATTCTCCCATGCTCGGAATCCAGATCTCGATGTCGTAGGTTTTGGCCATCGCCGCACTGGCATCCTGGGCTGCCAGCTTGGAAACGCGGTGGTGCAACTCCAGACCCTGAACCAGGCCTTCGGCTTTGGCAATCAGCTCTTCCAGGGCCCGGTCGGAGTCTTCGGGGCGCGTGAACTGGAAAATCTCGACCTTGTTGAACTGGTGTCCTCGAATCATGCCGCGTTCCTGGGCCCGATAGCTGCCGGCCTCTCTCCGGTAGCAGGGCGTATAGGAAAAGTACCTCCGGGGCAGGTCCGCTTCCGGTAGAATTTCGTCCCGATGGAAGTTGATAAGGGCGGTCTCGGAGGTTGGCAAAAGGAACCGCGACTCCTTTTCGCTTTCCCACTTCAGGTGAAACACGTCGTCAGCGAACTTGGGAAACTGCCCGGCCGTGTAACCGCAGTCGTAGGTGAGCAGGTGCGGCGGCAGCACGAATTCGTAGCCGTCGCGAAGGTGCGCTTCGACGAAGTAGTTCAGGAGCGCCCATTCCAGGCGGGCGCCGTCGCCCCGGTAGAGCCAGAAGCCGGCGCCTCCCATCTTCACGCCCCGCTCGTAGTCGATCAGCCCCAGCGCGGTTACAAGGTCGACGTGGTCTTTGGCCCCTTCCGCCAACTCCGGCATTTCACCCCAGGTACGAACGACCTCGTTGTTCTCCTTCCCTCCCGGGGGCACGTCGTTTGCAGGAGTATTGGGCAGTTCCTCCAGAAAGCTTCGGATACGGCGTTCGAATTCGGACAGTTCCGCCTCAAGTGTCCTGATATTTCCGGAAACCGCCTTCATTTCATGCTGGACATCGGTCGTGTCCCGGCCCGCTTTTTTCATCTGCGGGATCTGCGCGGAGACCTTGTTTCGACGTTCGCGAAGGCCCCCGATTCTGGAGATAAGGGCTCTCCGGTCCCGGTCCCAATGGAGCAAGTCCGCAAAATCCACCGCGTCCATGCGTTTCAACAGCGCCTGCCTGACGCCATCGGGATCCTCTCGAATCCGGTTCAGATCCAGCATATGGATACCGCCTCCCGCCTTTAATAGAGCAACGGAATGGGTCCGGTGAGATCGTGCCGCCGGAACGGATGGTCAGGGTTCACCTGACCCCGTCCGGCGAGCGGGCGAATTTCACCGGATTTTTCACACTGTGTGGTGGAATTGAACACATTGTGCTGCACGTGACCGCGTCCTGCTTTCAGCCGATGCCCGAAAAATGCCCGCAAACGCTCAAGAAATGGAAAACAAAGCGCCTGATTCGCATTTTTGGCACGATATTCGCTATACATCAGAGTGCGTTCATCAAACCTGTTTTCTTTCTGTCACCCTTAACGAACGAGGCCCCAAAATGGCTCTCAAAACAGCACTGAATCCACGCGACCGCCTGGCGTTTCTGGCGCTTTACTATGCGATCAAGGGAAACGAGACGCGCTCCGAGCAGCTCAGGCGCGTGGTACGCCGGCACGATCAGGCGGTATTGGGCCGCCCGCAGGTCCACGGAATGCCGATGGCCTTTTGAGCCACCGCTCCAACACCGGTTACATAGCGACTTCGTTTGTGCCGGTAAGCGACAGACCATGTCTTATGGTCTGTCGCTTTTTTGTGCGTGTCTCCCTGCCTCGAGGTTCCCGGCGCGAACGGCGGCGCTATTCGAGGATTCTTCGGATGTTGTATTTCTCGTGGAGAAGCGTCTGCCGCGTAATCATATCGGCCAGGAGGCCGGTACAAACGAACTGCACGCCCAGCACGGAAAGCAGGATGCCAAGGAAAAGAAGCGGGTGGCGGTTCTGAATGGTTCCCGTGCTGAACCACAGAAATGCGATAAAGGCGTTGATCGCAACGCCCAACGCGCTCAGAATGACGCCTATCGTGCCGAACAGGTGTAACGGACGTCCGATGTACCGCCCCAGGTACATGACGGTAAGCAGATCGAAGAAGCCCTTCAGCAGACGCGTCCACCCGTATTTGGTGACGCCGAAGCGGCGAGGGCGGTGCTGTACGACGATTTCTCCAATGCGGTAGCCTTCCATGTGGGCAAGGACCGGAATGTATCGATGGAGTTCGCCGTATATCTTGATGTCGCCCACCACCTCGCGGCGGAACGCTTTAAGGCCGCAGTTGAAATCGTGAATCGGAATGCCCGAAATCCGGCCGGTGACCCAGTTGAAGAACCTGGACGGGATGGTCTTGCTGAGGGGATCGAAGCGCTTCTTCTTCCAACCGGAAACCAGGTCGAGACCGCTGTCGATTTGTTCGATCAGGCGCGGGATTTCCGCCGGATCGTCCTGGAGGTCGGCATCCATGGTGATGATCGTCCGGCCCGCCGCCACGTCGAATCCCGCGGCGTACGCCGCGGCTTTGCCGAAGTTGCGGCGGAACTGAATGACCGTGACTTCGTCGCGGACGCCGTGGAGTTCCTCCAGAACCGTGATCGAGCCATCGGTACTGCCATCGTCTATGAAAATCACTTCGAAACGGAGCCCGGTTTCGGCCAGTGTCTTCCGGATCTGTTCCATCAGCGGCCGAAGGCTGTCCGCTTCGTTCAGTAGCGGAATCACGATGGAAACATCAACGGTTCCGCGCGTTGGCGTACCGGGTTGGGCCGGTGGGTCGCTCTTCATGTCCATAATTTAAACCGGCGATCGGCGGTCTGCAGTCGTCCCCTCTATTCGCCCCGGGGCGAGAAACGACAGGTTCGGGGGAGGGGGCCGCCTCTGTTTCATACGTCGGACCAGTTCCATCTCGCCGTGTCCCAAGATAGCAAAGAAGGACCCGGTTTTCAAGTCCCGTGTCGCAATTTCACGCGTTGCGGAGAAACGCACATGCCGGGACGTGTCACTGAAACGCAGTGTCGTCATCCGCCGTTGTGTCTCATGTCGACGAAGAATCGCTTTCGATCCCGGTTGCCGATCTCGTCCACCACGTCCAGCGTGTGCCATCCTTTCGAGAGTTCCGCGGCTTTGACGTGCCGTCCGCGGCTGCTCCCCAGATACCGGTCGTCCAGGTACCAGTACAGAATGCGATTCGTCTCCCGGTGAGCCACCCGCATCGCGATCTTCTGCAGCGCGCCGCCGAAGTCCCTGGGAAGCCACAGCCTGGCGTTCTGTTGCGGGTAGATGATTTTCAATGGCAGGGGCTCGGTCGCGGCCGGGCATTCCGGACTGTGCGGGGGAACCGTGCCCGGAACATGTCCTTGTTCGCGCAAGACTTGCGCGACGTCTGCCGGAAAGACAAGCCGCTTTACGGAACGACGGGCCGCGGGTTGCCAGCAGAGCGAACACACGCGATGGGCTTCGTCCATCGTCACCTGGAAGGTCCGGTGGTAGGGACAGGTTCGGAGGGGTTTCATATGTTGCGGCGCCTGAACGGGTACCGGACGCTCGCAGTCCGGACCCGCCCGGAATCCGGTTTCCGCGCAAAGCTGAAGCGGACGCAGGCCGGAATCCGGCGTTTCGAACCAGGCGTGCTCCCGTCGCTTCGGCAGCGTGTTGAACAGATCGAACAGGAGGGGTGCGGCCGAACTCGCGCCCGTGAGGTCCGCGTTTCCTCGACCGCCGAAATTACCGATCCAGACCGCAACCGTCCACTCCGGGCTGACGCCGACGGCCCAGGCGTCCCGCTTTCCGTAGCTGGTACCCGTCTTCCAGGCGATCGGCCATTGGTTCTGGAACTGATGCCAGTAGTATTCCACGCCGGGGCGCTTGAGATCCCGAAGCACGTTGAGTGTCAGATAACAGGCGCCGGGACTGATGAGCGAGGGACCTGCCGGATCGGGCGTCCCTGCCAGGACACTGAGGGGACCGAAGCGCCCGCCGTTGGCCAGCGCGCGGTAGCATTGCGCCATGTCCCACAGGCTGACTTCGACGCCTCCGAGAATCATCGGCAGCCCGTAATCGCCGGAAGACCGGACGAGCGTCGTCAGGCCGGCGGATTTCAAGAACCGGTAGAACGGGTCCATCCCGTACGTATCCAGCAGCCGGACCGCCGGCACGTTCAGGGAACGAACCAGCGCTTCTTTGGCCGCAACCAGACCGGCATAGGTCCCATCCGCGTTCCCCGGGGAGAAAGCGCCGTAGTGCGTGGGCAGGTCCCGGACCCGCGTCCGGGGCAACAGGAGGCCCTCGTCGATGCCCAGGGCGAACAGAAACGGTTTGAGAAGAGACCCGGACGACCGTGCGGCCGCAACGCCGTCCACCTGGCCCTGGTTCCGGGCGTCGAAGAACCCCTGGGATCCGACGTACGCGCGCACCTCTCCCGTTCGTGTTTCGACCACCAGGGCCGCGCCGTTCCGGACCCCCAGACGCCGCATGAAGGCAGCGTGTCGATTGACGAGTTTTGCGCTCTGTTTCTGAATGTCCCGTCTTAGCGTGGTCCTCAGATACGTACTCCGGTGCCGCGACGCCAGCCGCCGCGACAGATGCGGCGCGTCCATCGGCAACGGCATGGCGCCGTCCGGGACCGCTTCCAGCCTCGCCAGACCAAAGGTCTCGGCGTCTATCGCCCCTTCGTTCCGCAGCCGGCTCAGAAGCCGGTCTCGCCTGACCCGCAGTTTGTCCGGGTCGGCAAGAGGCGATATCAGCCCGGGCGCATTCGGAAGGACCGCCAGCGTGGCGGCCTCTCCCCAGGTCAGCCGCTCAGCCGACTTGCCGAAATACCGGTGCGCGGCCGCACGGTAGCCCACGACATTTCCGCCGTATGGCGCGTGGTCCAGGTAGAGGTTCAGGATCTGCTTCTTGTCGTAATGAAGTTCGATTTTCAATGCCTGGAGCATCTCCAGGGCTTTATTGATATAGGTCCTCTTCTTCGGCGACGTCATCCGCGCAACCTGCATCGTCAGCGTGCTCGCGCCGCTAACGACCTCTCCGGCACGGACATTCTGATAAACGGCGCGAAGCAGCGCCAGCGGGTCCACGCCGGGATGCCCGTAAAAGCGACGGTCCTCGAAACAGAGAACCGCGGCTTCGAGCGCGTGAGGAACATCGGCACTCGCCCGGTGCGGGAAACGCCACTGCTCATCGCCATTCAGGAACATCCGCAGGATCCGTCCCCGCTCGTCCAGCACAACCGTACTGTAATCGGGATCGAATAGCGGATCCGGCAGGGGAGTCGATACGTAGACCGCCACGGGGAAGAGAAGGAGCGTAAGAAGGAGCCCCGCCCTCCCGCGTCTTCCAAGCGCACGAAGGGCCCCGCGGCGCCATCCTCCCTTCACCGTCCGCTCTCTCAGCGAAACCATAATCTCAGCCTCCGCAACCGACCGTCGTTTCCCGAATCGCCACGTCGTCGCTGCCGGCAGCCGGAATGACGACGGCCCGGTGGCGTTCTATCTTTGCCTGACCTCGACCGGTCTTCCTGCCGCGGTCGCCCGGTAGTTCCGATCGTACATCGCTTCGGCAACCGTTGCGGGCAGCCTGAATGACCCGACCGTAACCGCGTTCAATCGGACCACGAAGTCCAATTCACTGTGCCTGCCGAAGTCGAAGAACCACATCACGCGGTCGTCGCGCACGTCCAGATACTCCTCCTGGTTCAGATTCAGGCGGGGCGTCCATTCCGGCGCCGTCCGGGCGGACAGTCGCGGGTTGTCGATCTCCCAACCGGCCGGAAGGACCTGGACCAGCGCCACCTCTTCGATTTTTCGAACGGCCGACAGATTGCGCACGCGGAAATGACCCCAGAAGTTCTCGCCCTGGGAGAGTTCGGCGGGCTCGACCGGCAGACCTGCCTCATTGAGCCAGGCCACCTCGAGACTCAGCCTGCCGGACGTATCTCCCTGGTCGTCGGTAAGCGGAACACCGTCCCAATCCAGGGTTGCGAACGCCCTGTTGACGGTCGACGTTGAATCCAGAAAGACCTCGATTTCCTGGCCGAATCCGTCTTCGATTTCCAGTTGATAGACGGACCGATCCGTCTCAAACGGCACTTCCTTCCCATCCGCAAGGGAAAGGGTGCCAGCGAGCACGGGCGGGCGATCGCCTTCTCCGGAGAGAGAACGAAGATACTTCCCCATGGCCAGAAGCATAAACCCGGTGGTATGTGTACTGTACCAGCGCTGTGACCCCAGCGCCTTTCCCAACTGTCTGGCGACTTCGTCCGCCTCCGACCAGCGTTCGAAAAGAACCAGCGTATTCAGAATGATCGCCATATCCCGCAGGCTCGAGCCGTAGGTGCCGCCCGATTCGCGGTAATCTTCCACCCGCTTTCCCGCCGGGATGAGGATCTGCGCGGCGGTCCGCTCCACGCCGGCAAGGTGATAGGCCGCGGCCAGCATCCACTTCTGGGTGTCGTTCATGTCCTTGATGCCGGTCTCTTTCAGCAGATTCATCGGGCCGATCCGGTATTCGCCGGCAAGCGCCAGGAGATAGACCCGATAGACCCGTTCCATCAGGTTGTCTTTAGCGGTCAGCGCACGCGACTTTTCGTAACGCAGCCAGTTGGCCATCAGGTCCTGAGGAACGTGGTATCCCAGTTTCCCGGCTTCGATCAGGAAGTGCCCCGTATACAGGGAACCCCAGGTAGAGACCGACGATGCGCCGGGCCAGTACGTGAACCCTCCGGAGGCGAGTTTGAAGTTCCTCAACCTGCGGATTGCCAGATTGATATACCAGTCGATATCGCTCGTTGCGGGGCCCGCAAACGTCACGCCTTCCAGGAGCGTTCCCAGATAGAGCAGCGGGAACGCGGCCGACACCGTTTGCTCGATACAACCGTACGGGTAGCGTATCAGCCCGAGCAGCCGATGGGTCATCCCCAGGTCGGGGCGGCGGCGTACGGCCACGATGGCGCGATTGGTACCGGGCAGTCCTCTGTCGGGTACCGCAAACCGGACCCTCTCGCCCGGCCGGACACTCTGCTCCTCCGCCGAATAGATCCTGGCTGCCGAGGCGCGCACCTTCAGATCGGTCTCGTGGTCCGCCGCAAGCCCCTGCGCCTCCGCGGTCACGACAACCCGTGCCTGTCCCACGGCCGCCGACGCCTGCAGAGCAAACGTGAGGTCCTTTTCGCCCGCCGCGGAGAAGGCCAACTCCTGCCGCGCGGGCCCGACAATGGAAACGGGACCTTCGGTCCGCATCGAAACGACGGTCGGACCGATACGGTCGGCCATCGCGAAAACGGTCACGGGAACGGTGATTCGATCCTCCGGCCCAAGCACGCGCGGCAGCGTAGGCATCACCATCAGGTCGGACTTCACCGGCACGGATGTCTCCGCCCGACCGTATCGCCCCCTGCTGGCGGAAACGACCATCGCACGCACCGAACCCGTGTAGTCCGGCATTTCGAATTCAACGGTTGCCCGCCCCTGCCCGTCGGTTTCGATCGGTCCCTTGAACAGCGATACCGCCTTGAATCGCTTCCTGCCCTTCGTATCCAGCTGGGAAGTCCTGTAAGCCTTCGCGAAGCCGCCTCCAACGGCAAAGGTCTTGAAGACGTCGCCTTTGTTGGCGCCGATGACGTGGGAATACACGTCGTGGGTCACCACGCCCAGGCGGCGCTTTCTGTAAAACGACTTCCAGGCGTCCGGCGTGGAATACCCCGTGAGCGCCAGCAATCCCTCGTCGACCACAGCCAGTGTGAACTGCGCCGGCTCTTCGTTGCCCGTCTCGACCTGAACCTGAAACGGGGACTCGGGCCTCAGTTCGTCCGGCATGCGAACGGCGATTTCCTGGCGGGTATGCGGATCGCCTACATTGAGCGGAACGACGCCGTACAGGCGGATCGGTCGATCGTTCATCGTCTGGCTGTACGGCTGCAGGACCGAGACGCCGACGTACGCGGTGGGCGCCATATCCCGCGAGATGGGCACCGAAACCCGGAACTCGTCCCGTAAACCGTCCGGATCGTGCCATCGGGTCTGCAGGATGCGGCTGTCCTGTTCCACCGAGACCAGAATCGCGCCCTGTCGCGGCGCGGGAAACGTCACAATCGCGGAATCGCCGGGGGCATAGGACTTCCTGTCGGTCCTGAGCGCCAGCATGCCGGCTGTTTCGGGATCGGCCTGCGCTTCGCCCCACGGATAGGCGCGTATGAAGAATGCGGCGGTATGCCCCGCGGCATCCTGGACTTCTATCAGATACTCGCCCCGCTGGTCGGGTGTAAACACCAACGGCACGGGCGTTGTCTTCGAGAACAGCGAGCCGCTGTCGATCTGTTCCGTATACTGGTCCTTCTTGAACCTGAGGCGGAACTGATCGCGGGACTCGTATTCCCACCACCAGTGCGCCGTACTTCTGTAAATGCGGTATTCGAGCGGCAGACCCGCCGCTGCCTCTCCCTCAGGGGTTACGAGTACAACCGGAATCTCCACCGCGGACCCCATCCGGGCATATCCGTAGTCGAACTGCGGTTTTCGCACCCCGACGTAGCGGCCGTACGGATCCAGCGCCAGGGATTCGCGGCTGCGGTTGGGACGGCCTCCTCTCTCCAGCACCGTGGCATTGATCACGACCTGGATCGCAGACGGCGTCCCGTCAAGTTGGGGCAGCCGCCAGCGCACGCGCGCACGCCCCAGCGTGTCGAGTCTGCCCTTGAAGATGCTGGTGCGCACCGGCTTATGGGTCACACCTTCGTTGGTGAAGCTGAACTCCGGATAGCCGGAAAACTGTTTCGCTGAATGCCGGAGTTCGGCCGTGACCTCGGCATCCAGCCCGACGGCCGGATTGCCGAACAGATAGGTACTCAGGAGCCCGAGTCGAAGTTCGTCGTCCTCAGCCGTCAAATTCTGCTTTTCGGGCTCGATCCGGACCCTCAACCGATAGGGGGCCACCGTCTCGACCTTCACCGTATGGTCGAACGTCCGGCTTCCCACTTCCAGACGCGCCCGCCAGTTACCCGTTGGATCGTTGGGCTCTGTTTTGAAGCTGAAAACGTAGAATCCATCCTTTCCATCACGGGCGGTCCGCTCCAGCACCAGTTGATTTCGCGGGTTATAGAGCTTCAGCGTAACAGGGTGGTTCTCGGGAAAGGTCTGTTCGGAATTGCGCGCGATCAGCGAAAGATGGATCTCGTCGCCGGGTCGATAAACGCCCCGTTCGGTGTAGATGAACGCCCGGACGCCGTCCGGCTGCGCAGCGGCGCCCCCGGTATCGAACGTGGACAGGTTCCAGGCCATTTCGTTGCACTTGATGATGCTCTTCTGACCGTCTTTTTCGGCTTCGACATAAAAGACGTCCCGCTCTCCACCAGAAATCGCCGCCTCGCCGTGCCTGTCGGTCACGCCCCGTCCGGCCACCTGGTTCTGGAAGGTGCGCAACGTGACCGCCACCCCGGCCATCGGCGCCGCGTTGCTGACATTCCGCGCATAAACGATGTGCTGGCGGTGCGCCTTCTTGTACGTCAGCCCGATATCGCTGACGATAACCGGCTTGAATGCCCTTCCGTAGCGGCGGACGTATCCGGGCGAGAAGGGATGGCTGCGGTAGTCGTAATTTCCACGGTTCCACCGCCACTGCTTTCGCGCTTCCTCGGCCTCGCCCGGTGCGCCGTAAAGCATATCGATGTGTTTGAAGCTTAGACTGATCAGAAGCGGCCCTTTCTCGGACGGATCGAGCAACTCGTTCAGATCCAGTTCGTGCTGCAGCCACCGGTTGCGGACCGTGCCGGTCTCCAGGACCGTATCCACCAGCCCCACGCCGACGCGGTTGACCTCCCAGGAAGAGAAATCCCGCCGGCGGTCGCCGCCGCTCTTCAGGCTCTGCGTCTGCAGGAACTGGCCCAGATTCGAGTCGAAGACCTGTTTGATCCCCAGCCTGACGCGGCTCACGTTCACCGTCCGGAACCGCACGCGCTGTCGGTTGATCGTCGGCAGAATCATCCCGTCTTCGGAGAATCGAATCCGGGGTTTCAGATCAGGTATCTGGATCGTTTCGGTACGTTCCGTGGCCGTCGCCGCGCCCCATCGGCTGCGAATGCCCGGATGGACGGTGAGGGTATAGTGCCTGCCGTGCTCAAACTCGCCGCTCACGTGGATTTTTCTTCCCACCGCCCTGATCCGGACGTCCATCGGCGGGTGCACGGCAATCAGCCCCTGGAGATCCTGGCGGGGGTCCGGTACGTCCGTCAATTCGACCGCGAGGCCGGGCTGCCGTCCCTCCCCTCGACCTTCGACTTTGACGATCTTCATTTCCGTTACGGGCGTCAGCCTCCTCTTTTCCACGTAGTCCCGCGAAATCGCCAGCGCCTCCTTTTCGAGGTTGAAACGGAGCACTCTCGTTGTTTTGCTTCGTTCGATCGGTTCGGATACAAATGAGAAGACCTTCCCCTCCGCGTCCGCCGTCCAGGCAAGAGAAAGCGATTTCCGGCCATAATACATCGACAACCGGGCAGCCTGCCGCACCTGTTCGAGCGGGGTTTTCTCGCTGAATACGACACGGCCTTTATATACCACCCTTCGTGGATCATCTTTCTCGATCACCTCGAAATCCGCGTTCAACGAAACAATCTCCCGGCCGGCGACGTGAAACGCGAATTCCAGCGGCCGCAGATTTGCTCGACGCGGAAACAGGGCGGCAAGATCCAGGGTCCCCCTGTAACGCTGCCTGAACGGGAGCGGCGCGTCGGGCTTGAAGAGGAGGGTGCGCCCGTCCGCCCAGCGGGCATTTCCATCGATGTGCGGCACAAAGGTGAATACGGTCTCTTCGAGCCTCTGTCCGACCTGGTTTCCGGACACGACGGGCGACACGAACCGTACGCGGATGTCATCGCCGGCGCGGATCATGTCGGACGTCGCGTGGCTGACCAGCCTGGCCGTTTCCCGCGAATAGGTTATCGTTCCCGTCTCGTTCCGTTTCGAAGCACAACCGGAAATCAGAATGCCAATCACGAACAGCATGCAGCGTTCAATTCGATTGGGCGTCATTTCCCGATCCTCCCTGGTCCATTGCGGAATCCCTCACCAACCGGCACACACGGAGCCGTCGGCGCTCCCGCCAATGGCGAATCCTCCTGCGGCGTCGACCCGCAAAACCGCTTGACATCATTAGTACGATCCATAACTTAATCGCCGGAAACCGGCACTTCGATCCAGTGTCCGGTCCCGGAAATAGGTTGCCTAAATTCTGGCGTCGAGTCGCCCGGCTCGCAAGGCGCCTGAGTGAGGCGACCTGGGCAAGGTCGGCGAGCGAGGGCAACGCCGCGAGACGGGATGAATCGGCGGCCGAAAGGTAAGATATTTTCGGGGCAGGACACTATACACTCAGGAGACTCCCGATGCAATTCGGTCAGTTCTATCTGCTGGAAACCCCGCCCGGCAAAGATCACGCGCAGGTCTACCACGAAGCATTCGAACAGTTCAAGCTCATGGACGAGACCGGCTGGGACGCCATCTGGCTGGCCGAACACCACTTCGACCACAAAGCGCCAGGCGCGAATTATTACTCGATCACCCCGTCTATCCATACGATGGCCGCGTACGCCTCGGCCATTACGGAACGCATTAAAATCGGCACCGCGGTCGTCGTGCTGCCCTTCCACAACCCGGTCATCGTGGCGGAAGATTTCGCCACCGTGGATATCATGTCCAGGGGAAGGCTCCTCTTCGGCGTGGGGCGCGGCTATCAGCTCGAGGAGTTTCACAACTGGGGAATCGACCTGGAGGAAAGCCGGGACCGCTTTCAGGAAGAACTGGAGATCATCCTGAAGGCCTGGACGGGCCCCGTGGAATACGACGGCAGGTTCCACAAGGTCCGGAAGGTCAACGTGATCCCGAAACCCGTACAGCAACCGCACCCGCCGGTTTACGTGGCGGCGGTGAGTCCTTCGACCTACGAGTGGGTCATCAAGAACGGCTATAACGTCCTGACTTCGTTCCTGCATCCCTACGAGCAGGTGTTCGAACTCTACGAGGCGTACCACAAGACGGCGGATGCGTGCGGGATGTCGGGCAAACTGGACTTCCCCCTGGCGAGGTTCCTGTACGTTGCCGAAACCACCGAAAAGGCCCGTGAGGAATGTCACGACCAGCTCATGTGGTACTTCCGCACCCTGCTGGCCGAGGTGATCGCGCCGCCGCCCGAAATCGCGCCACCCGGACAGATGGAATTCTACCAGGAGCTGAAACAGAAGTTTTCCAACATCAGCTTCGACGAGATCCTGGCGGAACACGCCATCGTGGGCGATCCCGACTTTGCCGCCGACAAAATCAGCTGGATCCGGAAACACACGGGACTGCAGAACTTTATGGGGTGGACCCGCATCGGCGACCTGCATCCCGACCTGGTCTGCAAGTCACTGCGCATGTTCTCCGACCACGTCGCGCCCGCGTTCAATTGAACGCTTCCCGCGGCGTCCCGTCCTCCTTCATTCCCGCCACGCCGGCTGGGTAACGTGCAGCAGCAGCGCGCCCTCCGGTACCGTGATTACGGTGGTCGTGTCCTTTTCGATATAGCCCAGATCGCCGACCTCGAAGGACACCGGCTCCTGCCCCTCCGCGTGAACTTCCAGCGCGCCTTCCAGCATGAAGAAGACCTCATTGTAGTCGAATGTCCACTCCAGACGGCTCGGTTCCAGATATTCCGTGAATCCCGCCGCGAGGCAGTCGTCCTTTCCCAGAATGGGGTCGGACACCTGCACCTTTGCGCCCGGCGCGTCGTACAGCTTCATGTCCCTCTGGTCCGGTTTTACGATTTGTACCATTTCGAATCTCCTCTCGCGGGTAGTTGTCGGCAAAAGCAGATATCAGCGTTCAGCTTGAACCAACAGACTAAAGTCAAATTCAAAATCCCCTTTTCCCCAAATTCCCTGCCTCCGGCGGGTTCCTTTTGAAGCGACCAAAAGGAACCAAAAGTCGCCGCTGGGCGCGGGGCCTGCTATATGCACAGCGCGAACACACTCACAGGATGCACATAACCCTCTGCCCTGACACCCTCAGTGGCAGATCGGTGCGCGTTGCTGGACGGATCAGCGCGCTCTGCTCTGGAAGTCCTCTCGATGGGCTATTCAGACGTGTTTAACTTCGTTTTCTGTGAGCGAGGAGCAAACAGCTATCCGCTGTTAGCAGTCAGCCCCAACCAAAGACAAACCGAAAAACCTAACTGCGGAGCCAAAACGAATCCGCGTGGATAACTCCTCTAGACGCCCTTCTGTCCGCCCGGTGGCGTGGAAGGGGCTTTTCCGCGCGAGTCCGTCCACCACGAAAGTCTGGGAACGCCTGCGAGGGTTTCAGGGCAACGGGGCACGTTTTCTCCTTGAAGGCGGTTCGCGGAAAAGCAGCCCCGCGGCGTTTGAGCGGCGCCGTTCTTTTTGGTCCTTTTTCTTGGGCGTACAAGAAAAAGGACGAAGATAAAAAAAAGAAAAATAGGTAGTTAGATAGGAATCGATTACCAGCATTCAAGAGAAACAGTCGTCAGGCGTCGATGTGCAATATACGCGCGTTACCAGGCGCTTGATGGACATCATGGAGCCGTAAGCGGGATCCCCCGGATGGTGGTGACGCCGGCCGGCTACGGTCTCAATTCCTGTCTTGTCTCCGCCTCGGAGACAATCGTATCCCATTCCCACAGTTGAGGGATATACCCCACGTCGGCCCAGAGTTGCGCCTGGTCCGCATAATGAGCGCTGCCGGGATGCCCCGAGGCCCCAAGCGGCACGATCCATCGGGAGTTGTTCCAGTCCGACGGATCGTGAATGTACCGGTTGACCGACATCCCCGTCGCAACAAAGGGTTCGCTCACGTCATAGCCGCCTGCAAGCGGCACGTCTCCGTCTCCGTGCGTCGGCAGGCCTGGCGGATCCAGAAGCCTTGCGCATTCCGGAAAAACCGTCGAGAGCGGGTGTCTCGGACGTGTATGGTGGACGCGGCCCCACCGCCAATCCGTCATGTCCTCACCAAGCCGGTCCTCGAGGTCCGCGACGGCCTGTTTCAGGCTCTCCGCCAACAGTTCGCCCCAGGTGCGCCCGGCCGGTAACATCGATTCGTCGCCGCGCTCGATCCCCAGGATCATCTCCAGAACGACCAGACGGATATGCGCTTCCGCTCCTGAAGCCCCCTCCAGCGCAGGAGCCGCCATATCGCCCAGCAGGTGCTCCACAAGCGTCCGGGTGGCGCGCAGGCGGGTCTGCGAGTAGATCGTCGGCTGCGGAAGATCGCGGTCCATGCGATGGTCCCACTCCCGCAGGAGCGCCAGCGCCCGCTCGGACGCCGTGTCCCGAGGCTGTATCCCAAGGAGCGCCCCGGTGAAGATTTCAGCCGGAATGGAAGTCCGGTCGGCGTGCATCCGCGCCATATCGTCCACCGACGCCCCCCACGGATTCAGGTCCAGTATGTCCAGTTGAAGCCGCCTGGCACGATATTCCGGGCTGAAGTTCAGACCCACGTAGTACGGGTAGGCATATCCGGCCACGCGCTGGTTGCACGTCACGGCGTACCCGGCCCTCGGACAGATCGCTCGCGGCAGGTCGTCGTGAGGGATATACCCCTGCCACTCGTATTCCCCGGTCCACCCCGGCACGGCCCGCCAGCCGTTGGCCTCCGTGCGAATGGGGATCTTTCCCTCGTGCAGATATCCGAAATTGCCCCGGACGTCCACGACCGCGTAGTTGTTGACCCGATCCGTCCAGTTCCTGAATGCATCGTGCAGTTCATGGACGGTGGTCGCGCGCATCGCGTCGCGTGCGGCATCCAGCCATGGCGTGCCCTGTATCAGGCCGGGATCGCTGATTGCAATGCCGTAACCCGCCGCGGGATTTCCCGCGATGACAGGGCCGTGATGCGTGAGGGTCACTTCGATCTCCACCGGCGCCGCGTTCCGGACCGCGATGGTCTCCTGCAGGACATCGGCCGGCCTCCACGTCTCCCTGAATTGATACTCCCGCCCGCCGTCCCGCTCCCGGAACCGCTCAACGAACAGGTCCTGGGTGTCGGCGTTGCCGTAGGTCATCCCCCAGCCCACGTGTGCGTTGTGGCAGAAGTGCAGGATTCCGGGCATCCCGGGTACCGAGGAGCCGATAATCGAGAAATCCGGACAGGAAAGATGGGCCTGATAGTATACGCTGGGCGTGTCCAGAGCACGGTGCGAATCTCCTCCCATCAGCGGCAATCCGGACCGGGTCAGCTCGCCGGAGATCGACCAGGCATTGGATCCGGCATCCGTCTCTTTCAGCCAGTTGACGTCTTCCAGGGCCCCGCTGAGTTCCTCCAGGCCGTCGACGCCAGGCCCCTGGTAGACCTCGCCGGGGGGCACGGTAAGAAGATGGCCGCCGGGATACCCCTTGATCAGACGCGCTGCCTTCTCGGGGCCGATTGCAAGCGCCAGGCGGGTACGGTAGAGTTTCGGTTCGAATGTCCCCAACAGCGTGTTGCGCATCTTGTAGACGGCAATACAGTGCCAGTTCTCCCACGGCTCCGGCGTCCTGTCCAGAAGTTTGTATTCGGCCGGATACGCCGACGTCGTTTCCATAAACGCATTCACGCCCGCGGTATAGGCATCCACCATCGCCCTGGACGCCGTACCCGCCGCCTCGTAGTCCAGCCGCGCCGTGCGTCCCATTCCCGCGGTTCGCAACAGCCGGTCCTGATCCACGCCGTCCGCCCCGGCGATTTCCGCCCAACGCCCCAGCGCCCTGTGGCGGTCGTAGTCCATATGCCAGAGCCGGTCCTGGGCCGTGGCGAAACCCTGGGCGAAGAAGAGATCGTGCTCGTTCTCCGCCCGGACGTGTGGGATGCCCCACCGGTCGCGACAGATTGCGACGCTGTCGATCAGGCCGGACAGGCGCAGCGTGGCGGTCACATCCGGCAATGCGGCGGCCAGGTCGGCTTCGGTAAGTTCGACAGGCATGGTCTGTCCTCTTCTATACGGCTGTCTCAATTTCGTGGAGCCACCTCCGGACCGCCTCGGAAAATCCGTCCGCGTTGTGGTTGGAAACCACCGGGAACCGTTTTCTCAAGGGCTCCGGCGCATTCCGGACGACATACGGAAACCCGCACCACTGTAACATATCCAGGTCGTTGTAGTCGTTGCCCACAGCCGCCGAGCGCCCGGCATCCGCACCCAGCCGCTCGCACAACCGGGCGGCGGACCGGGCCTTGGAAACCTGCCGCGGAAAAATCTCGAACCACGTGGACTGGTGGTCCGAAGGCGACGTGGTGCGGATCACAGACAGGTCTTTCAGGTCGTTACGGAGCGCGTGATGCGTGCGCCAGGGGTCCGCTTCAACGGGACAGACCACCAGAAATTGCGAGGCCCGGCCGTTTCCGGGGCGGCCGGGATTCAACGGGCGACAGTGTTCAGCGTTGTTTTGACGCCGTCGCAAGAAATCGGGATTGTCCTCGTTCTGTTCCCAATACTCGAATGTATGGTTCTCCGGAACCGGCGCGTGAACCATGAAGTCGAATCCGGCGTCGACAAGATATCCCGTAACGCGACGCACAGCGCCGTTGGAAAGGGAGTGGGACTCCACCAGCGTCTGCTCCCGGAAGTCGAATATCCCAACCCCCGACGAGGTAATCAGATAATCGATCGGAAAGGTCTCGGGCAAGACGGTGCTTGCAGACATGTGCGACCGGCCCGTGACCACCACCCTGCGGATTTTCCTTCTCCCCAGCGTTTTCAGCGTTTCAAGGCTCTTGGCGCTTGCCTTTCGATCGCTTTGCAGCAACGTTCCGTCCAGGTCCGTAAAGAATGCAAGGTTCGTTCGTTCGTCCGGCGGCTCCAACCCGTGCCTCCATCCCTGTGCGACCGTCCGTTCGGCGGGAATCCGTGTCTGGGTTTTACGATCTGTGCCTATTGTGCTTTGAGTGGCTCTTATCCCTGGCGACCCGTTTTGGCGCGTCTCCATTCTGCGGAAATATAAAAAATCCGGAAGAGAACACATAACCGATTCGCTTCCGGATTCCCGCTGGCGGATACGTACAAAAAAGGCGCACCCTTGTGCGCCTTTTTCCTTGCGGCTCCTCTGGCTTGCTTTCAGTTCAGGCGAGTCCTGCCGGCCATTGGTTCAATCCCGGGACCGCTTGCGGAAATACAAAACCCTGTGCAACGCGGTATAGTTGGCGAGAAACGCAATTGCCCAGATCGCTACCGTAAGCCCGATTTCGCCCACCAGCGCCCCCACGCCAATGGCGATAACCCTTTCGGGCCGTTGCATGAAACCGACCTTGCATTCTTCGCCCAGACCCTCGACACGCGCCCGGATATAGCTCACCATCAACGAGCCGGCAAGCGCGAAGAACACGGCGGACGTGGTCCAGAGCGAGTCCGACCTGATGAAGCTGACCGCCATGCCAAACCAGATGAAAATCTCTGAATAACGGTCTACAGTAGAGTCCAGAAGCGCGCCGAACGTGGTTTCGCTCCGCCCCACGCGGGCCACCTGTCCATCCAGAAAATCGAACACGCCGGCGAGCAGCACGACAAGACCCGCCCACCGGATGTAATCGAATCCGAAGAGCACCGCGGCGACCAGGTTCAGGAGAAACCCGACCAGGGTCAGCGCGTTCGGCCGGAACCGTTTTTTCACCAGAAACTGCGTGGAGGGTTCGAGCAGTTCGGCGACGTCGTCCTTTACCTTTTCAATCACGAGCCAGCATTCTCCATCGGCCGGAATATTGCATTTCAGGGCGCAATAATGCCCATTGCAGATTTTTCGAAATATAGAATAATCGCCGGGGGGGAGCAAGGGAAATCTTGGGTCGCGGGACCCGGCGCGGAGACCTCTCCCCCGGCCCCAAAAAGCGGTGAGAGGGGAGACGGGAGACGGGAGATGATCACCCCGCGTCGACCGGATATCGATACGGACCTGCGAAATCTATCAGCGATGCGCAGACTTCTCCCCCCTGCCCCTCAAAAGCGATGAGAGGGGAGAGATTGTCTACCCTATGCGATTTCATTTCTTGCCGGTGGCATAAAGCAAGAACCGACCCGGCACGGATGTCTTCTCCCGTCTACCGGCTCACGTCTCACCGGTTTTGTTGCCTGCCACGAGCGATATCATTTCTTGCCAGAGGCATAAAGGAAGAACCAATCGGGCAACGATGTCCTCTACCGTCTCACGTCTACCCTCTTACCGCATTTGGAAGTGCCTCCGGGTTCTTGCACATGTTTTCCACAAATCTCAACCATTGGTGGAATTCTGTGGATTGCTTCATTTAAACACTATAAAAACAATGACTAAGTTTTCCACATTGTCGTCATTCGAGTTTTCAATATCGTGGATTACTCATCGTTCGAATACCGGATGCGGCCCGTCTCGTCGTGCTTATCCCTTGACAGGTTTCGGCCCGCATGTTATCCTTCGCGACCTGTTCCGCAGGACAACGTCATCCCGTTCAGGAAAGGGTACCGTCATATGAGATTGCTCACTTTCGAACACCAGGGATCGCGACGCGTGGGCGTCCGGTCGGGAGACACGATCGTGGACGTGAGCCGCGTCGATCCCGGCATTCCATCGGACATGGTCGGTCTGCTGGAGGCGGGGCCGGATGCTGTGGCCGCGGCGGGAGCGGCGGCAGCGCGGGGCGATGGCATCGACGCCGGCGCCGTCCGCGTGGTGGCGCCCATCCAGAACCCGGAAAAGATCCTCTGCATCGGCCTCAACTACGCGGACCACGCCGCGGAAAGCAATATGCCCATTCCGTCCGAGCCCGTGGTGTTTTCCAAGTTCTCGTCCACCATCATCGGACCCGGCGACGCGATCCGCCTGCCGTCGATCACCAGTTCCATCGACTATGAGGTCGAACTGGTCGTTGTCATCGGAACGGCGGGAAAAGACATCCCGGAATCCGACGCGATGGGCCACGTCGCGGGCTATACGGTGGGCCACGACGTGAGCGCGCGGGACTTTCAGCTGGAAAAACCCGGCGGTCAGTGGCTGCTGGGCAAAACCTTCGAGACCTTCGCGCCGCTGGGCCCGGATCTTGTCACCCCCGACGAGGTTGGCGATCCCCACAACCTGGATATTCGCTGTATCCTGAACGGCGAGACCGTACAGGACTCGAATACCGCGCAACTGATTTTCAATGTCGACCAGCTGATCGCCTACCTTTCCCGGGTTGTCACCCTCCAGCCCGGAGACCTGATCTTCACGGGCACGCCGCCGGGCGTCGGAATGGCCCGCGAGCCGCAGCTCTGGCTCAAGGCAGGGGACAGCGTCGTATGCGAAGTCGACGGCATCGGCCGGCTCGAAAATCCGGTCGTTTCCGGCTGAAGGGCAGCGTTCAGCCGTCGGCTTGAAGCGAAAATCAGCTCACACGGAGACACAAAGACACAAAGGAAACCCGGAAACACGCGAAAGGCGGGCAACCACAAGGGTTGCCCCAACAAACCAGAATTCAGCCGTCAGTTAGAATCGAAACCAAGAATCAAATTCAAAATCCCCTTTTCCCCAAATTCCCTGCCTCCGGCGGGTTCCTTAAAAGCGGGGAGACGGAAGACGGGAGAGGGTAGAGATTACCTGCCTTGTGCGAATTCTATAAGTGCCGAAGGCAAGAAGGGAAAACATACTTGGCAAGGGTTACTTCTACCGTCTTTCCTCTAACGTCTTACCGCCTTTGGAATAGTCGCCACTGGGCGTGGGGCCTGCCATATGCATAGCGCGAACACGCTTGCAGGATGCACATCATCCTCTGCCCTGGCACCCTCGGAGGAACATCGATCCGCGTCGCTGGACGGATCAGCGCGCTCTGCTCTGGTAACCCTCCGGTCGGGAAATACCTTTGTAAACCAATTGGTGTCTGTATAACGAGGACAGCTGTGGGTGCGCCATAAGGCTGGAACACCATGAAGGGCGCAGACCTCTCCCACCGGCCCCTCAAGAAGCGGGGAGATGGGAGATGATGTGAGTGCCTGAAGAGCGGGGAGACGTTAGACGGGAGAGGGGAGAGGATGATTCCGCGTCCACTGGATTTCGATATGGCCTGGCGTTGTCAATTCATCAATTCGCGAAGGCATGTCTTTTGCAAGGATGCAATTGTCGAGTGGGTTTTCCGCCGACAGGAGACCTGCCAGCACGCGATGGATTAACCGCAGGCGGACCAACTCATCTACCGTCTCCCGACTCACGTCTCACCGCCTTTATTGCCCCGTCCGGTTTCACTTTTTGCCGCAGGCATAAAAGTAGAGTCAATCACGCAAGGACGTCATCTACCTTCTACCGTCTCACGTCTCACCGATTGCAGGTTTTTATAAGCGTATTTAAAAACAGTATTTTATGTCTTAACACTACACACACAAGCGTGTGTTGACGCGGTTCCGGCGTCGCGCTCGGTTGATCCGGTCCCGCGATTCCGCAATGGAGGCTTCGGCGATGGATTTCGGCAAGATGATCAGGAAAGCGCGCCAGGGCAGGTTCAGCCAGCAGGGTCTGGGTGAATCGATCGGCGTCTGGGGCACCTATATCGGACAGATCGAGAGCGGAAAGCGAATTCCTTCGGACAAACGATGCCTGGATCTGGCGGCCGCCCTTGACCTGGACTCCGGTACGCTCCTGTTGCAGGCCTACAGGCAGCGCGCCACTTCGGCAGAAGCCAGGCGCCTGTTCGACCGGATGGCAGGACTTCTTGCCGGCCCCTCCGAGAGCGTGAAAACGTGCGACGGCGGGGTCAATAGCGAACCACATTCCGCGGGGGCAGGGGGCAGCGGAGACGGAAGCGACGGCGACGCTCAGGACCGGATCGGACGCCCGGGCGAACCCCCCTTCACCCGCGGCGCCTATCCCTCCATGTATCGCGGACGCCTCTGGACCTTCCGCCAGTACGCGGGATTTTCCACCCCCGCGGAGACCAACACCCGGTTTCGCGATCTGCTTGCCCGGGGTCAGACCGGCTTGAGCGTGGCGTTCGACCTGCCCACCCAGATGGGCTACGACTCGGACCATCCAAACGCCGACGGCGAGGTGGGCAGGGTGGGCGTGGCGGTGGACGGCCTCTGGGACCTGGATGCCCTGTTCGATGGTATCCCGCTCGACCGCATCAGTACATCGATGACGATCAACGCGACGGCGTGCATCCTGTTCGCGTTCTACGCGGGCCTCGGAAAGAAACGAGGTCTGCCTTCGCGGGCGCTTACCGGCACGGTCCAGAATGATATTCTCAAGGAATATGTTTCACGTGGAACATATGTCTTCCCGATTGCCGACTCGATGCGCCTGGTGGTCGATCTGATGGACTATTGTCTCAGAGAGGCGCCAAAATGGAATCCAATCAGCGTCAGCGGTTACCACATGAGGGAGGCCGGCGCAACCGCCGCGCAGGAGCTTGGCTTTACGCTCGCCCACGCCCTGTCGTATGCCGATGCCGCCATCGCTGCAGGGCTCGAACCGGAGCGGTTCCTCCCGAAATTCTCCTTCTTTTACGGCGTCCACAACCATTTTCTGGAGGAAATCGCAAAATTCCGCGCGGCAAGACGACTCTGGAGCCGCCTCGTCCAGGAACGCCTCGGTGTGGAGGATCCGCGCTGCAGGCGCCTGAGATTCCATGCGCAGACCGCCGGCTCGACCCTCACGGCCCAGCAGCCGATGAACAACTGCGCACGGACCACGCTGCAGGCGCTGGCCGCCGTTCTGGGCGGCGCCCAGTCATTGCACGTCAACGCGTACGATGAAGCGCTGGGTCTGCCAACGGATGCGGGCGCGCAACTGGCGGTACGAACGCAGCAGATCCTCGCCTACGAAAGCGGCATCCCGGATACCATCGATCCCATGGGAGGGTCGTACGCGGTCGAAAAAATGACCGATGAACTGGAGGAGGAAGCTATGGCCGTACTGGAGGCGGTCGACCGCGAGGGCGGGGCGGGTCAGGCGGCCGCAAACGGCTTTACGGCGGGCTGTATTGCGGACTCGGCATACCATGCGCAAAAGAAGATCGAGTCCGGGGAGACCGTGGTGGTGGGGGTGAACCGTTTTCAGGGAGATCCTGACGTGCCGGTTTCGACCTTCCAACCCACACAGGACTCGGAACAAAGTCAGAAACTGGGCCTGGCGCGGACACGGGCCCTGCGGGATTCCGATGCCCTGCAGGCTGCGCTGGACAACGTCGAACGACGGGCGCGGGGCACGGGGTCGATAACGGAAGCGGTCGTGGCGGCAGGGTTCGCCGGCGGGACGGTTGGCGAGATATCGGACAGGCTGCGTTCCGCTTTTGGATCCTACAGACCGGGAGGATAACCGTGGACGGACACGTGGATCATGTGGGCATCGCGGTGGAGGGGATTGACCGGGCACTGGCCGTCTATGCGATGCTCGGTTTTGAAACAACGGACGAAGAGACCGTGGAAGCCGAAGGTGTCCGGGCGGTATTTCTGGGCGGAACCGGCCTGATCCGGCTCGAACTCCTGGAACCAACGCACGAAGGGAGTTCCCTGACACGGTTCCTTTCCAGGAAGGGACAGGGTCTGCACCATATTGCCGTCCGTGTTAAAAATATCGATGCCGCCGTCTCGGCCTGCAAGGACCGGGGCGTCGCAATCGCCGGCGGAATCCGGACGGGCGCGCTCGGCCGGCGGGTGGCTTTCATCCATCCCCGGAGCGCATCGGGCGTCCTGATCGAACTCGTCCAGGCCGAGTGATCATTCGCGCCGGGCGGAAGCCCTGACAAGAACCGTGTTCCTTCGCCGGACCCCCGGCGCCCCGGCTTCTATGGTCACGACGGGACCGTCGAGCCCGAATTCCTCCGCCTCCCGGCGCGCGCCAGGCCCCTTTAGCGCGAACAGCTCGCCGCCCTTCGTGAGGAAGCCTGACGATAGGCGCCACAGGACCGGCAGGGCGCCCACAGCACGTGCAGTTACAATATCGAATCTCCCCCGATTTTCCTCGCGTTCGCAGGCAACCTCCGCCCGCTCGTGCAAAACGGACAGCCCGTCCATTTCGAGTTCACCGACCAGGTGTTTCAGAAAGAGCGCCTTCATTCTTGCCGACTCCAGGAGTACGACCTCCACTTCCGGACGGGCGATCTTGACCGGAACGCCCGGGAAACCCCCGCCCGATCCCAGGTCCAGGAGCGAAATCGGCCCTTCCGGAAGAAAGGGAACCACCCGCAGACTCTCGATAAAGTGACGCGCCCTGATCCTGTCCCGGTCTCCCCGGGACACCAGTCTTACCCGTTCGGCCCACGACCGGAGCAGCGCTTCAAATTGAAAAAACCGCGAGGCCTGTTCGTCAGAAAGGGTGACGGACAGCGCTTCGGCGGCCGTCAGAAACTCCTGATCCGTCACCGTTCCTCCGCACGCGTCCGCCGGCGACAACGCGCCGGTTTTACATATCGGGTATGATGTTTCACGTGGAACATTACAAACCGGTGAGACGTGAGACGCAAGACGTGAGAAAATATCATTGCCTGTTCGGTTTCATTTCTTGCCGCAGGCAAAAAGGAGCAACCTATCGGGCAAAGATGTCATCTACCGTCTACCGTCTCACGTCTTACCGCTTTTTTCTACCGTCTACCGTCTCACGTCTTACCGCTTTTTTCTACCGTCTACCGTCTTCCGTCTCACCGCCTTTATGCTATTTGCCTATACAAAATGTACTGAAGATCCGGTCCAGGATGTCCTCCGACGTGGTTTCGCCGACAATCTCCGCCAACGCGTCGGTTGCCTCCCGCAGTTCCAGCGCCACCACCTCTCCGGGAAGTTCCTCGCCAAGCGCCCCGGTTGCCCTGCCGAGCGCGTCTCCGGCCCGCTGCAACGCCTCCACGTGTCGCGCGTGCGTTACCACGCCAGGATCGGGATCGGATACCGCCATCACGCACCCGCGGACACGCTTCCTGAGGCTGTCAAGACCCTCCCCCGTGAGGGCGGAGGTGGAGAGTCCCTGAAACATGTGCGTCCCCCGCCAGTCGTCGTGGAGGCCGAGATCCTGCTTGTTCTTGACGAGAAGCACGTTTTCGGGAGTCACGCCCTCCACCATCGCTTCCAGCCCGGGGGCTGCGGGGACGGACGCATCCACGATCAGCAGCACGAGGCCGGCCCGCGCGATCGCCTTGCGTGAACGTCGCGCGCCCTCCCGCTCAATGTCATCACGCGGTTTCGCAATCCCGGCCGTGTCGACCAGCGTGACGCGAATGCCGTCCAGGATGATCGACTCCTCAATCGTGTCCCGCGTGGTTCCGGAAACCGGCGAAACGATGGCGCGGTCCTCTTCCAGCAGCCGGTTGAGCAGGCTCGATTTGCCGGCGTTCGGCGGGCCGGCCAGGGCGACCAGGGCGCCTTCGCGTATGATTTTTCCGTGTTGATACGAGGCGATCAGCCGCTCGATTTCTTCCGCCGCCCGCGTGAGCGACGGACGCATCGCGTCCTGTTCGACACCCGCGTCTTCGTAAAAATCCAGTCCCGCCTCGAGCATTGTCAGCGAATCCCGCAGGGCTTCCGCCAGATCTTCGAACCGGGCCCTCAGACCACCGCGCAACTGGAAATAGGCGGACCGAAGACCCCGGTCGGCCCGGGCGCTGATCATATCCGATATCGCTTCGGCCTGGGTAAGATCGATTCGGCCGCTGAGAAATGCCCGCCGGGTGAATTCGCCCGGTTCGGCGGGGCGTGCGCCCGCCGAGACCAGCGCCTCCATCGCGCGCCGCAAAAGAAAGGGGCCGCCGTGGCAGTTGAACTCGACCGTGTCTTCGCCCGTAAACGACCTGGAACCCCTCATGACAGAGACGAGGACCTCGTCCAGGACCTGGTCTCCAACCACAAACCTTCCATACGTCAGGCGGCGGTCCTCTATTCCCCTCAATTCACCCGCGCCACAAAAAAACCCGGAGGCGATTCCTACCGCCTCCGGACCCGTAAGCCGGACGATGCCTATCGCTGCCTCGCCGTTACCGGTGGCGATTGCGACAATGGTATCGCGGTCCGATGGTCTCATCGGGACAAACCCTCAGCGCGTGCCCAGCACGCGTTTCACACGTTCCATAACTTGTTGCTGCAAAATCGTGAGTACGTTGAACATCGTCCAGTACAGCACCAGACCGGAGGACATGCTCCAGAATATCCAGGTCATGAATACGGGCATGATGTAGACCATGAACGCCTGCTTGGGATCTTTCATGGTCATTTTCGACTGCACGAACGTCGAGACGGCCATCAGCAGCGGCAGGAGGTGGATTTCAAATCCCCCGATGAACAGCCGGTCCGGCTGGGACAGGTCCGTAATCCAGAACATGAACTCGGACTGTCGGAGTTCGATTGCGCCGCGGAACACATTGAACAGCGAAAAGAGGATGGGCATCTGGATGACCATCGGAAGGCACCCGCCCAGAGGGTTTACGCCTTCTTCCTTGTAGAGCTTCATCATCTCCCGGTTGACCTTCTGCTGGTCGTCCGGGTATTTCTCGCGCAGCGCGGCGATCCTGGGCTGAAACTGCTGCATCTTCGCGGCAGCCTCGAGACTCTTGTGCGTCAGTGGAAACACCACGATTTTGATCAGAACGGAGAAAACGATGATCACCAGGCCGTAGTTCGGGATCAGGGGATGGAGCGCAAGAAAAGCACGAAGATTCAGGTTGGTGATCGGTTTAATGATGGGCCGGAAGATGGCGAAGCCATACTCCATGAACTCCTCCATCTCCAGTTCCCGGAAATTGCTCCACAGGTCCTGGTTCTGCTGCCTGAGCCGATCGTACGAGATCGGGCCGAAATAGACGCCGTACCGTTGTCCGGGATCGACACCCTTCGCCAGGATTTCGACGTCGTACCATTCGTCGATATCGCGGAACTCGCCGCCCAGATTCAGGCTGTAGCTGCCCTCCGGCGGAATCAGGGCAATCAGGAAATATTTGTTCCGTATCCCGACCCACGAGATCCGTCCGCCCGGCGGGGGATCGCCGTCGGGGCCCATGTCATCCACGTTCCAGGTCTCGACTTCGCCGCCCGCCCGCGTGACAACCGACATGTAGGCTGCGTTCTCTTCCGGGTTGTTCTCGGTGTCGGCAAGACTGCCCGACCATCGCACGCCCAGTTTCTCCTGCGGCTCCAGTGCGGAAACGGCCACCGCCATGTCCGCCCGGTACCGGTTGCCCTGAAAGCGGATCCGCTTCTCAATCGTGCGCGTTCCAACCTGACCATTGAAGATCAGCTCGGCCTGCTCCGCGCCGACCAGCGTAAGCCGCGGCGTGTTCGTGGAAAACTCGTATGCATCCAGCGATTCACCGGCCAGAGAAAGGCCCAGCGCGGCGCACCCGGGCGCAATCAGATCCAGTTGCCCGCCGTCCGGATGTTCGTACGCCTTCAGCCGAAGCCGGGTTAATACCCCGCCCCGCGTACTGAATGTCGCGGTAAACAGGTCGGTCTCTATAAAGACGTCTTGCGGGATGAATTCTCCGGGGGTGACCGGGCCGGGCCGCTGTCCGGTCGAGACGTCGTCCGTGGCCTTCCGCGCAATCTCGGATTGCCGGATCTCGGGTTGTGGGACGGGTGTTTCCTGCGGCGGAGAAGGGGGCGTTCTCAGGCTTTCGGAGGGGATCCGCTCCGGGGGTGAACCCGGTGGCGGATCGCCCATAATCCACTCCATGTAATGGGGATAGAGGATGATGATCAGGCCGATCAAGATAAAGGCGAGAATTGTACGCTTGTCCATTCGTCAGACCTGTGATGTCGCGGTTCTGCAAGTTGCAGAAAGGAATGTGAGCCCTTGGAAGTGCCCCGGCTTGCACACCGTATGCGAGCCGGGCGACTCATCGACCGGATTTCGGCAATCAGTTTCCGGGTCAGAACACTGAGGGGGCATGGTACGGGGGGCGACACGCATCCGAAGAAAAAGCGGAGGGCGATTCAACGAGGACGCAACCCCAACGGCGGGATGGCCGACCCGTGGAGAAGACCCAGTTTTCCAAACGCAGCGATCACGTCTCTGCGCAGATCCCGGAACCCTGCAGCGGCCGATCCGTCGCCGACGGATATGATGACCAGATGACCCGTGCTGCGGTGCGGAGCCATTTCTCTGCAGATGGCGCGAATTCGCCGCCGTGCGCGATTTCGCGCGACGGCCTTTCCAAACCGCTTGCGCACGGAGATGATAATACGATCTTCTGAGGCATTGCCTGCACGGACATGCAACCAGCGACCCTTGAATAACGATCCGGTCCGCCGGAGACTGTGAACCTCGCCGCGCAATCCGGCGGCTGGTCTCGTCATATTACAGGGACACCCGTACGCGGCCCTTGCGCCGGCGCCTGGAGAAGATCTGACGCCCGCCTGGGGTTCGCATGCGGTGGCGAAAGCCGTGTTTGTTTTTTCGTTTCCGGTTGCTGGGCTGGAACGTCCGCTTCATATCCCTTGTCCGTGCGTTGCGCAGAGAACAGCTGTTGTTGTATCTAAATGAATTGTAGGAACTTATGAATATAGACGGGGAAGGAATCTTTGTCAAGGGATTTCATTGGTCTCCATGCAATCACGAAAAACTCCACTAAATGGTGTATTTATCGGGAGAAATATACACTATATGGTATATCGAGGTCAAAGGACGATTGTTGAAAAACAAGGCGGTTTTTCTGCCAGAAAGGGCTTGACTTTTGCAGATCCATTCTTTAGTTTGGCGCCGTCCTTTTTGCCGAGGCAGTTCCTTCGGCGACTCCCCCGCATCATGATCATCAGTTTTATTGTTCCCGCTATTTTCCAGAGACCGGTCTGCAACCGGCAGGCCTTTTTATTGTCCGTATACAAGGAATTCACCTCTTTCTCTGCCGTGAATTCCATCCCCCCAGAATATCTTCTGCAATACTCCCTCCATAGATGATCTTCTGGCTTCTGGCAGGGCTCGGCATACTTCCCCGCCAACTCTCTTTTATATTGTAAATAGAGCTTAGCGACGGCGCATGTCCCTCGCTAATGTATGGGTGGCTTTGTCTTTATGGTTGAAGATCCTTCCGTCCTCTGGGGCAGGTGTCTGCGGAAAATCGAGGGGAAAATCGAGGCGGATGCGTACAGTACCTGGTTCGCCGAGACGTTGTCACCACGACTGGACGCGGAGTTCGCGGTTATTGAGGTGCCAACTTCCTTTTTCGGAGACTGGCTTGAAGAACATTGGCTCGATCTAATCAAGTCTGTAATCGAGGAAATCACTTCCTGGACGCCGGAAATTCGGTTTGCCGTCAAGATAAACGTCCGGTCTGCCTCGGGGTCGCCACCCGACTTCACCATAACCGATGATTCCCCGCCTGCCCCGAATGCCCGGCCGACCAGTGAAGACCCCGTACCCGCTGTTGTATCCGAAGCCGTTTTTCCGCTGAATCCCAGATACCGGTTCGAAGATTTCGTCGTCGGTGAAAGCAATCAGTTCTCGTTTACAGCGGCGAAAGCCGTCGCGGAGTCGCCGGGCACGACGTCCTACAATCCCCTCGTCATCTATAGCGGCGTGGGCCTCGGGAAAACGCATTTGCTCCAGGCAATCGCCGACTATTGCGTGCGGAACCACACGGCCGGGCGCGTGGTGTATACGACGGCCGAAAGGTTCTTTACCGACTATCTGAAGGCCATCCGGAAGCAGGATACATCCGCTTATGTCGAGATTTATCGAAATGCCGACATTCTTCTCATCGACGACATTCAGTTCTACGTAAAGACCGAAGCCTGCCAGCGCGAACTCATTCACACCTTCAACACATTGTATCAACACAACAAACAGATCGTCCTGAGTTCCGACCGGCCGCCGTCAACCCTGAAGGGATTCGAAGACAGACTGATTTCAAGGTTTCAATGGGGGCTTGTATCGGATATCGACCGACCGGACCTGGAAACCCGAATGGCAATTGTCAATCAGAAGGCGGGAGACCATGGCGTCAGAATACCGTCCGACGTCGCGCGTTTCATGGCTGAGCAGGTAGACTCGAATATCAGGGAGCTGGAGGGTGCTCTGACCCATCTCATTACTTTTTCGGTATATAAACGCGCTCCCGTTTCCCTCCAGATTGCTAGGGATACCATAAAGAGTCTGGGACGCGCCGATGCCATTATGTCGCCCGCAATCAGCATCGAGAAGATTCAGAAGGGTACGGCGGGCTTCTTTAACATCCCCGTGGAAATGCTGACCGGTTCCACCCGAAAGCAGGATATCGCCACGGCAAGGCATATCTGCATGTACCTTTGCAGACGGCTTACGGAGGCGCCCCTCAAGTCAATCGGCACTGAATTCGGAAATCGCGATCATACAACGGTTATTCACGCGTGCAAGAACATCGCCACCAGGCTTTCTGCCGATCCCGATTTCGAGGCGCTTGTCGGCCGCATCCAGAACAGGGTCCAGCAGTTCTCTTCGGCCTGAACCCTTCTTCGCCGGTGTTTCCGTGAAGGCAAACAAAGCCCGCTGAATACGACTCCTGTCATCATGTCTCCCTGCGGAACGACCGATACAAACGTTTTGTATCGGTCGTTTCTTTTTTGGAAACCGGAACCTATCCACAGGAATTCCGTCCGGCATTGTTGATTTTTATATCTTTTCAATAACATTTAATCAAGATACAATAACAATAAGCCCGGTGGAAAAGTGGAAAATTGGCAGTTCAGCGCTGACCGGAAGCAAAAACGGGGTAATGGAATTGTCGGTTTGATATGGAAAACCTGTGCGCAACCGAAGGCTTATTCACTATCCCCGGGACAGGTACCGTGCGCCAATCTCTATCCACAGGTTATCCGGAAAACATTCCACAGATTCATTTCTCCGGAGCCCTGACACGCTTGATCCCCGTATTTTACATATTAATCGTAGTTTATGAGTGTTATTCGCACGACATCCGCAATGAGTTCGGTAAGAGTTATCCACAATCGCGAATGTGGACAGATCCCGCAAATCCGGGTTGGACCGCGAGGATTACGGACACAATGCGCTGCGTGTCGCCGGCGTCCGAAGACCGTCGGCCGCGAACGTGCGAGTCCGGGAAAAACGACGTTGGGGCGACCGGGATCGGTTCCGAGACCAGTCGAAAACAGCAGTGGCTTTTCGCGGTGCGGAGAAGGGTTGTACGAGGCTGCTGAATCCGCCGTTTCCGTGATCCCGCAATTGGCGCCTCGGGAGGGGTCCTGCGCGGGACCTCGACACAGACAATATCCGTTGACAAATTCGATAAAAATCAGTATATTACGTCATGATTGATAACGCCCGAACAGGCCGTTTTTTTTGACGAATACAATCTCGAGATTTCAACCGGATTCAGGTGGAACCACGTCGTTGAAACATGGGTTCCCGGGAGACAGGAAAATGAAGGTGGTTATTGAGCAGGATCTGCTCATCTGGGGCATCAATTCGGTGCTGGATATCGTCCCGTCGAAGACAGCCTTGCCTGTGCTGTCAAATATACTCGTCGGAACCAACGAGAGCGGCGAAGTGTGTCTGACCGCGACCGATCTCGACATTTCCATCAACTGTTTGCTTTCGGGCACGGTGGAGGCTCCCGGGTCAACCACGGTCCCGGCCCGGAAATTCGCCGAGATCGTGCGGGAACTGCCCGAAGGCCCCCTTGTTCTGACCGAAGACTCAGGGCGCGTGACGCTCCAGTGCGAGTCGGGCCTGGAGGGAACGTACGCGCTCATGGCGGCGCCCGCGGAAGACTTTCCTGAGTTGCCCGCGGAAGTCGACGGCCCCGAGATGGCCTTTGAGGCCGCAGACGAGAACCTTGAGGGCGGTGGCGAGGGCCAGATGTTGCGGGAGATGATTCTGAAGACGACGTTTGCCGTGTCCAGAGATGAGACCAGGCCTGTCCTGAACGGCGTGTTCTGGAAGGTTGGCGGCGGCCGGATGACGATGGTCGCTACGGACGGCGCAAGACTGGTCAGATACTCCAGGACACTTTCCCGGTCGGAGGGCGATGAAGTCTCAACTGAGGCGATCGTCCCGACCCGTGCGCTGAATCACGTGGTCAAGCTGGCTTCCGGCGGCTGCAGCCTGGGCCGCGTGCAGTTCGGTCAGAACCACCTGGTGTTCGATTTGCAGGCGGCCAACGGCTCCGAAACGGGTGCCCGCGGGTCCATCCGCCTGTTTTCCCGCCTAGTGGAGGGCCCCTACGTCGAATATGAGCAGGTAATCCCCCAGGACAACGGCACAACGATGAAGGTGGCCAACGGCCAATTTATGCCGGCTGTCCGACGGGTTTCCATTCTTTCAAGCGCACAGACACACCAGGTTCGCCTGGAAATGAACGACAACCGCGTCGTTCTATCGGCCTCGAGCCAGGAAATCGGCGGTGAGGCCCGCGAGGAGCTCGAAGCCGAATACAGCGGCAACGAAATGGTGGTCGGTTACAATTCGAACTATCTCCTGGATATTCTCAGACGTATCGACTCCGAGGAGGTATTGTTCGAACTGGACGGTCCTATGGCTGCGGGGATCATTCGTCCGGCGGAGCAGCCGGAAGGCGAAGACTACCTGTGTCTGCTGATGCCGCTTCGGATAAATGACTGATGGGCAACAGGTTTTGTACCTTACGGCGCTCAAGCTTGACAACTATCGAAACTTCGATGCCGCCGATTTTGAGTTTCCGGGCCGGAAGACCGCGGTTTGCGCGGAAAACGGCGTGGGCAAGTCGAACCTGCTGGAAGCCATATATTTCCTTGCCATAGCCAGGTCCGGCCGCGGATCGAGAGACAGGGACGTCGTTCGGTGGGGGGCGGAATATTTCAGCATCGATGCGTCGGTTGCCTTCGAAGACCGTACGAGATCGATTCGAATCGCCTTCGACCGGCGCGTCGGAAAAAAAAGAGCGCTTCTGGATGCATCCCCACTCCCCCGTCTTTCGAGCCTGATCGGCACCTTTAACGCCGTTCTGTTCTTCCCGGAAGATGTAGACCTGGTCTTGCGGGATCCCCCCCAGCGACGCCGTCTCCTGGACATCCTTGTTTCTCAGTGCCAGACCTCCTATCTGTCCGACCTGGATCAGTACCGGCGTGTGCTGGCCCAGAGGAACCGGTTGCTCAGAGAAGGTCGGGAGCATGCGCTGGATGTGCGTCATCTGGCCCCCTGGGACGTACAGCTGGCGGAGCTTGGCGCGCGGATTATTCGCGACAGGCTGGACGCGCTGGATGCGATGCGGCCCGCGATCGATGCGTATTACCGGCAGATTTCGCGCAGCAAGGAGCAGATCGCATCCGTTTACCGTAGTCCCGTAAAGGCCGACGAACGAGAACGCGGTCAGGAGATACTGGAGGCGGAACTCAGGCGTCGGCGGGGAGACGAAGCGGGTCTGGGTTATACGCTGGTCGGCCCGCACAGGGACAATCTGGTTTTCACGCTGGATGGCCGAAGCGCGCACAAGTTTGCCTCGAAAGGTCAGCTCAAGAGCATTCTGCTGTCCTGGAAGCTCGCCGAAGCAGCCTATCTCGCGTCGCACACCGGCCGTTCGCCGGTGCTGCTGATGGACGACATTTTCGCCGAACTGGATCAACACAGGGCGGAGGCGGCCATGGATCTTGTCGCGTCGTTCGGGCAGGTTGTCATAACGTCCGCGCGCGAACCCGATGTGAATTTTGAGGACCGGGGATTTCAACTGCTGTCGCTGTAATCGCGGTGGCGCCGCCAGGAGTGAGACTTGCGACACATCGAGGAAACCGGAAGCGGGGCACGTCTGTCCGGCCGCACCGGCGATGGCGCCGTTGCCCTGGGAGAGGCCCTCAGGGCCGCCATACGGGGCCTCGGCATCGACGCGAAGCTCCTGGAGCAGCGAGCGCTGATGCTGTTGCCGGAGGTGATCGACGAAATCACCGGTCTGCCCCATGCGATCGCGCGTTCGGCCGAGATTCACCGGGGCGAACTGGTCATCCGGATCAGCCAGCACGCCGTGCGCCACCGTCTGCTGTTCGAGCGGCATCGGATCCAGGGGAAGTTGAACGAGGCTCTGGGGCGGGAAGTGGTCACTTCAATCCGGTTCGCGTGAGGAACGACGGCAGCGGCTTCCGTCAGTCTGCTCACGAAGAATACGTTCGTGAGCAGAACATGGGAATAGCCAGGACGCAAACCGAAACCAACAAGGAGTCAGGGAGCTATGGCCGAAGTCGTATCGCAGGCGGAATACGGCGCCGATAATATTCAGGTACTCAAGGGTCTCGAGGCGGTCCGGAAGCGGCCCGCGATGTACATCGGCGACACGGGTTCTCAAGGGCTTCACCATCTCATCTGGGAGGTGGTGAGCAACAGTGTCGACGAGGCCCTCGAGGGGTACTGCGACCGCATGGAAGTGACCATCAATACCAACGGAAGCCTGACGGTCGCGGACAACGGCAGAGGAATTCCGGTCGATCTGCATCCTACAGAGAACCGGCCCGCCCTCGAGGTGGTCATGACGGTGCTGCACGCCGGCGGCAAGTTCGACAAGAAAACATACGCCGTATCGGGCGGGCTGCATGGGGTCGGCGTTTCGGTGATGAATGCGCTTTCGGCATGGTGCGAGGTGGAGGTCCGTTCGTCGCTGCCCGAGAAACGGGGTCGGGTCTTTCGCCAGAGATACGAGCGGGGCATCCCCACGGATGAAATGGAAGAGATCGGCCCGAGCGAACCCTCGGACACGACGACGACGTCCTCGGGCACAACGACGACGTTTATGCCGGACAGCGCGGTATTCGAGTCTGTCGAGTTCCACCTGGAAACCGTGGTCAACCGGATGCGCGAACTGGCGTTTCTGAATAGCGGACTGATGATTGTCCTGACGGACAAAAGGGTGGGCTTTCAGGAAACCTTCCATTTCGACGGCGGGATCAACGCGTTCGTGGCATACCTCGACGAAGGCCGGACGCCGCTGCATCCGCCGGTTTACTTCGAGGGGGTCCGCGACGGCACCGGCGTGGAGATCTCCTTTGAGTACAACGATTCCTATTCTGAAAACATCTACAGTTTCGCGAATAACGTCCACACGAAGGAGGGCGGCACTCACGAAACGGGGTTTCGAACGGCGTTGACCCGGACGCTGAACGCATACGGAACCAGGTATAACCTGTTCAAGAACGAAAAAGCCAGCCTGAGCGGCGAGGACGCCCGCGAGGGACTGACCGCCGTGATAAGCACCAAGGTGCCCGAACCCCAGTTCGAGGGCCAGACCAAGACGAAACTGGGCAACAGCGAAGTGAAGGGGGTCGTCGAGTCGATGGTGGGCGAGAAGCTCACGGCGTACTTCGAGGAAAACCCGGCGGTGGCGAAGAAGATTCTGCAGAAAGCCATCGACGCCTCCAGGGCCAGGGAAGCGGCGCGAAAGGCGCGGGAACTCGTACGGCGCAAGAGCGTGCTCGAAGGCGGAGGGCTGCCCGGAAAACTTCTGGACTGCACGCTCAACGACAAGGACGAGACGGAAATCTACCTGGTGGAGGGAGACTCGGCGGGCGGATCGGCGGCGCAGGGGCGGGACCGCGCGTTCCAGGCGGTGCTGCCACTGTGGGGAAAGTTGCTGAACGTGGAAAAGGCCCGGATCGACAAGGTGTTGAGCAACGAGAAGCTTCAGCCCATGATCCTGGCGCTGGGCGCGGGCGTCGGCGACGACTTCGACGTCGAAAAGCTGCGATATGGCAAAGTGATCATCATGGCCGACGCGGACGTGGACGGCTCGCATATCCGATCGTTGTTGCTGACCTTTTTCTTCAGATACATGCGGTCCATGATTACCGGCGGGAAGGTATATATCGCCCAGCCCCCTCTGTTTCTGATAAAGAAGGGACGCAAACAGCAGTATGCCTTCGACGAGTCCGAACGGGATGTCATTCTTCAGTCGATGGGCGAAGACGCCAACGGCGTGGTGGTTCAGCGATACAAGGGGCTGGGAGAGATGAATCCCGACCAGCTCTGGGAGACCACGCTGAACCCGGAGACGCGCACGTTGCTGAACCTTACCCAGAACGACGCGATGGAGGCCGAGCGCGCGTTTACAATGATGATGGGAGACGAGGTCGGACCGCGACGGAAATACGTGGAAACGCACGCGCTGGAAGCGGACGTGGACGCGAGCGGTCCGGGGTAAGAGCTGTATGCATCCTGTCCTGCCGCCTCGCAGGATCGGGCGGTTAACTGACAAACACGGGAGATACGGAGCATGATGAGCGAGCGGCAGCGGATTGTCCCGATGGACATCGGCGACGAACTGAAGAAGTCCATGCTGGACTATTCCATGAGCACGCTGGTGAATCGTGCGTTGCCGGATGTGCGCGACGGGCTCAAGCCCTCGCAACGGCGCATCCTCATCGCCATGAACGACCTGGGCCTGGGTCCCGCCAGGCAGCACAGGAAGTGCGCCAACATTGCCGGACACACATCCGGCAACTACCATCCCCACGGCGAGGAAATCGTCTACCCGACGCTGGTCAACCTGGCGCAGGACTTCAAGCTGCGCTATCCGCTCGTTGACGGACAGGGCAATTTCGGTTCGATAGACGGATATCCCCCCGCGGCGATGCGGTATACCGAGGCGAGAATGGCCGGCGCAGGCAGCGAGATGTTGCAGGACCTCGACAAGGATACGGTGGATTTTCACCCGAATTACGACGAACGGCTCGAGGAACCCGCCGTCCTGCCCTCCCGCTTTCCGAATATGCTCTGCAATGGAGCCGTTGGTATCGCCGTGACCATGGCCACGGCGATACCCCCGCACAACCTCCGCGAAGTGGTCGCCGGTCTGGTGGCGTTGATCGACAACCCCGACCTGGATGTCAGGGATCTCATGGAATATATAAAGTGTCCTGACTTCCCCACCGGCGGGGTGATTTACGGGATGAGCGGCGTGCTGGACGCCTACCGTACAGGCCGGGGCCTGATCCGGGTGCGGGCGACCGCCGCGGTGGAGTCCTTGAAGAACGGGCGCGAGAACATCGTCATTACTGAAATCCCCTATATGGTGGCCAAGGCCGCGTTGCTGGAGAAGATGGCCGATCTGGTTCGGGAAAAGCGGGTTGAAGGGATTTCGAATATCCGGGATGAGTCCGACCGAAAGGGAATGCGGGTGGTGGTGGAGCTGAAACAGGATGCCTACAGCGAGGTGGTCCTGAACCAGCTCTACAAACATACCCAGTTGGAAAGCACGTTTGGCGCCAATATGATCGCACTGGTCGACAGGCAGCCCAGGCAGTTGAACCTGAAGCAGCTGCTTCGGCACTATATCGATCACCGGCACGACGTGGTGGTGCGGCGGACCACCTACGAGCTTCAGGTCGCCGAAGACCGCGCGCATATCCTTGAAGGCTTGCGAATTGCGCTGGATGCGATCGAAGAGGTGATTCAAATCGTCCGGGGGGCCGAGGATCCGGATTCCGCCCGGACGATCCTGATGGAACGGCTGTCCCTGTCCGAGAGACAGGCGCAGGCGGTTCTGACGATGACCATACAGCGGCTGACGGGACTCGAACACCGGAAGATCGAAGAGGAATACGAAGCCCTGGTCAAAGAGATCGAACGGCTAAAGTCGATTCTGAACAGCAGGCCGGAGCGGATGGAGCTTGTAAGGTCGGAACTGCTGGAGGTCGAGGCGAAGTACGGAGATGACCGGCGGACCGACGTCGTTTTGTCGGCATCGGAATTCAACATCGAAGACCTGATCGCCGACGAGGATATGGTCATCACCATTTCCCACCAGGGATATATCAAACGAATTCCGGTGGACACCTATCGGCAACAGCACAGGGGCGGGCGAGGGGTGACGGGCATGAGTACCAGGGAAGAGGATTTCGTGGAGCATCTGTTCATCGCGTCCACCCACAGCTACATTCTGTTTTTGACGGATCGGGGTCACTGCCACTGGTTGAAGGTCCACGAGATTCCGGAAGGCGGGCGTGTTTCGCGCGGACGGCCCGTGGTCAACCTGATCGAGATCGGCGAGGGACACAAGGTGGCCGCGATCGTCCCGGTGAAGGCGTTCGAAGACGGGCGGTATCTGATGAAAGTGACGCGAAACGGGCTGGTCAAGAAGACCGTCCTGCCCGCGTACAGCCGGCCGCGGCGCGGCGGAATCATCGCAATGAACATTATGGATGACGACCGGTTGATCGGGGCCGAAGTTACCAGCGGGTCACAGGAAATCGTGCTGGCAACCCGAAATGGACAGGCCATCCGGTTTCACGAACAGGACGTGCGCGACATGGGCCGGGGGACCCGGGGCGTGCGTGGCATTTCCCTCGACGAAGGCGACGAAGTGGTGTGCATGGTCGTGGTTCAGGACGCCGAAAGCACCCTGCTGACGGTCTCGGCAAAGGGATACGGCAAACGGACGGGGGTCACGGACTACCGGCTGACTCGCCGCGGCGGCAAGGGGGTGATCAACATCAGGACCTCCGAGCGCAACGGCAAGGTAGTGGCGGTGAGAGGCGTGGTGGATGAAGATGAACTGATGATCGTGACCCTGAACGGCATCCTGATCCGGCAGCCGATCGGGGAAATCAGTTCGATCGGCAGGAATACACAGGGCGTGCGTCTCATCAATCTCGACGAGGACGACGAGGTGATGGACGTTGCCCGCGTGGTTTCCCAGAACAACGGGGACGGGTCGGAGGGCCTTCCCCCGGATACCGGCCCGAACGGAGACGCGAAATAGGTGTTCAGGCGGTGTCGCGCGGGTACTCCTAAAGCGTTTCGATGCGGAGGATCTGCGAGGGCTCGGTGATTACGGAAAGCCGGTCGATTTGTTGAACCGCCGTGCGCATGCTGGCTTCGCGGGCCTCGTGGGTCGTCATGATGAGCGGCACGGTACCCTGTTCGGTTTCAGACCGGCCGTGCTGGATTACGGTCGCGATGCCGATGTCCTGCTCTGAAAAGATGCGCGCGATCCTGGCCAGGACGCCGGGCCGGTCATATACCGTAAAGCGGCAGTAGAAGCTGGTTTCGACCTCTTCCGGCGGAATGGCGTCGGCGCGGGGCAGGTCCGCGAGAGCCGCGCGACCCGAGGCCCGGCCCGTCAGACGGCGTTCGGCCAGGTCGAGCAGATCGGAAACGACGGCGCTCGCCGTGGGCATCTGCCCGGCCCCGCGGCCATACAGGACCTGTGGACCGGCTGCATTGCCCACGATCTCCACGGCGTTGAATTCGTCCTTGATATTTGCCAGCAGCGCGCCGGAAGGCACGAGACACGGATGGACGCGGGCTTCAATGCGGGTTCCGATCGCCTTCGCGATGGCCAGAAGCTTGATGGTATATCCCAGTTCTCCGGCAAAGTCGATATCCAGCGGAGAAACGTGCGAGATGCCCTCTTTGAGGATGTGCGAGGGATCCAGGCCGACACGGAATGCGATGCGGCACAGAAGCGCAAGTTTCTGGGCGACGTCCGTGCCGTCGACGTCCATGGTCGGATCCGCCTCGGCAAATCCCTTTTCCTGTGCCCGGCGCAGCATGGCCTGAAAGTCTCCGCCATCGTCGGTCATTCGGGTAAGAATATAGTTGGTGGTGCCGTTGAGAATACCGTAAATGGACTGAATTCGGTTCGCCGCCAGACCGTCCGTCAGCGATCGGATGATGGGTATGCCGCCGCAGACGCTGGCTTCGAAGCCGATGTTTGCGCCGTTGCGCGCGGCGGCGCTGAAAAGGTCGTCGCCCTGTTCCGCGAGCAGGGCTTTATTCGCGGTTACCAGGTCTTTGCCGTTCTCAAGCGCGTTAAGGCAGAATTCCCGGGCCGGGTTCAGCCCTCCCATCACTTCAACGACAATCTGGACGTCGGGGTCTTCAACGACCTCCCTGGCGTTGCCGGTGAGAATTTCTGCGGGCAGGTCCCGGTCTCGCGGCCTGGAGCTATCCCGCACGGCGATGCGTCTCAGGTCAAGCGGCACGCCGCGTATGGACTTGAAATAGCCCGCACGCTCTCTGAGTATGCGCACGACGCCTGCGCCGACGACGCCCATGCCAATGAGACCGATACCGACGGGTCGGTGATTGGACATGCTGGAGCCCATGGTCCGAATAGTGGTTGGCCGCGTATTCCCGAAGGTTGTTTCCGCCGCCGAAATGCCCGTGAAAAATGGACGGAACTGAAGCAACGGACCAATATAAGACAAAGGGGAGGGGGAGGCAAGGAGGGACACCCCGTGAAGCAGTGGAATTTACCTGAAAGGGCTTGACAGCTTCAGGGGGCTGTGTTATCTTTACGCCCGCTCAAATGACAGTTGATTTGAGCGCGTGTGCCGTTGATGCGGGGTAGTAGCTCAGCATTGGTGAGAGTGCAGGCCTGTCAAGCCTGAGGTCGCGGGTTCGAGTCCCGTCTACCCCGCCATTTAAACAAAGAATGGCCGGCGGAAGGCTTCCCGGCAACGTGCTCCGAAGTTCCGGAGCATTGTGAACGCCCACTGCGTCACCCGATGCGGTACGGGTGGTTTTTTGTGTTTGTATTGGAAATGCCCGACTCAACCCAGGGTCGGGCTTTTTGGTGTTGCGGCCGATCCCTGCGAATGGGGCTGCGCGATTTCTGCTTTTCGCCTATTCGTGCGCACGGGTGGCGTCGATCGGGACAGGACACCTGCGGGGGCTTGAATGTCGATCAGGCGGATATACGACAGGATGGTCAAGTCGCAGCCATTTGAGGATCTGGCGCGCCTGATCGAGTCTTGCGCGCCTTCGATTCCAGTACGCGGGCTGCCGGGTTCGCTCACGGCGTTCGGCATCGCGTGGGTGGAGGAGAAGGCGACGGGTCCCGTGCTGGTGGTATGCGCTTCCGAAGATCGAGCGGAAGAAGTGCGCGACGATCTGGAGCGCGTGCTGGGTTCGAGCCGGGTCGGGATTTTCCCCGCCTGGGGCGGATCGCCATACGACCATCGGTCGCCCCATCTCGACGTGATGGGACTTCGGCTGGAAGCGCTGGATCAGCTGCAGGGGGCAAAGAACGGGGTCGTGGTCGTTCCGGTGGAGGCCCTGATGAGCCACACGCTGCCTCCGGATCTGTATGATCTGGCGGTTCGTGAAATACGGGTCGGGGAAGAGGTGGCGCCGGACTCGCTGGCTGAACATCTGGTGGATATCGGCTACGAGCGTGTGACGCTGGTGGGCGGAGTCGGGCAGTTCAGCGTGCGGGGCGGAATCCTGGACGTGTGCTCGTTTGGCAGCACACATCCGGTCCGGATCGAGTTTTTCGGCGATGAGGTGGAATCCATTCGGGCATTCGATCTGGGTACGCAGCGGTCGGTGGACACGCACGAGACGGTGCGGATGCTGCCATGCCGCGAGGCCGTCCTGGTAGAGACGCTGGACGACGTGTTCGCGGAGCACGTGGACGAAGCGGAACAGCGGCTTGGGATAAACCTGGAAGGCCTGCGTGAACTGATGGAGAGCCAGGGCGCATTTGACGGACTGGAGCATTACCTGGGTATTCTGTACAGAGACAGGACCTGTCTCCTGGACCACGTTTCGGAAAGTTACGTCGTGGTGGACGACCCTGTCGCCGTCGACACGGCCGCGGCGGACGCGTGGGCGCGGGTGGAGGTGGCGGCCCGGCGCCAGAAGAAGAGGCGCGGAGAGCCGGAGCCGCTTCCGGCGGATGCCGTAGCCCGGCATCCGGAGGCGATTCTGAAGCGGCTGGCCGGGTTGCGCAGGGTCCTGAACTGGCCGCTGGGCGGACGATCGGAGGATGGCGTCCATTTTTCCGGCGTCGGCGGACGGCGGTATGAGGGGCATCTGGAAACGCTGAAAGAGGATCTGAGGAGCCACTGGCAGGCGGATTACGAGGTCGTGCTTTTGTGCGAGAGCCAGGGCCAGAAAGCCCGTTTCGAAGAACTGCTGGAAGAAGAGGAGCACCTGATCTCGATAACCGTGGGCACCCTGCGCAGCGGCTTCGCCTACCCGTCTCCGGCGGCGCGGGTGCTGGTGCTGAACGACCACGAGATTTACGCCCGCGCGCGCCGCCGCCGCCGATACCGGCGGTTCAAGGACGCCACGCCGATCCGCAGCATTTCAAGCCTCAGAGCGGGAGATTTCGTCGTCCACGTGGACCACGGCATCGGGCGTTACGAAGGGATCGAGCACCTTACGGTCGACGGAGTGCGGCAGGACTGTCTGACGATGTTCTATCGCGGCGGCGACCGGGTGTACGTGCCTGTGGACCAGATGGACCGCGTACAGAAGTATGCCGGACAGGACAGTGTCGTCCCGGCATTGAGCAAACTGGGCACGGGAACCTGGGAACGCGTAAAGGAGAAGGCCAAAAAGGAGGTCTTCAAAATGGCGGCCGAGTTGCTGTCCCTTTACGCGGAGCGAAAGGCAACGCCCGGCATCAGGTTTTCGGACGACACGGCGCTCCAGGGTGCGCTCGAAGCCTCGTTTCCGTTCCAGGAGACGCGGGACCAGCTCCAGACGATTCACGAGGTCAAGAAGGACATGGAACAGTCGGCGCCGATGGACCGCCTGGTGTGCGGCGACGTGGGATACGGGAAGACCGAAGTGGCGGTACGCGCCGCATTCAAGGCCGTGGCCGATGGAAAGCAGGTTGCGGTGCTGGCGCCAACCACCATTCTGGCGCAGCAGCACTTCCGGACGTTCCTGGAGCGAATGGACGGCTTGCCCGTTACGGTCGACGTGTTGAGCCGGTTCCGAACGCCGCGTGAGCAGCGGACGGCTCTCGACGGTCTGACGGCAGGGCGGGTGGACGTTGCGGTGGGCACCCACCGCCTGCTGTCGCAGGACGTTCGGTTCAGGGATCTGGGATTGCTCGTGATAGACGAAGAGCACCGGTTCGGCGTCCGCCATAAGGAGCGGCTGAAGCAGATGCGGCGGCAGGTGGACGTCCTGACACTGACGGCGACTCCGATTCCCAGGACGCTGCATATGTCCCTGATGGGGGCCCGGGATATGTCGATTATCCGAACGCCTCCGAAAGACCGTCTGCCGATTACGACCGAAGTCCTCCCGTTTGACGAAGAGAGGGTTGCGGAGGCCATCCTGCGGGAGATCGACCGGGGCGGACAGGTGTATTTTGTCCACAACAGGGTGCAGTCGATGCCGGCCATCGTGAATTTTCTCGAGCAGCTCGTCCCGCAGGTGCGGTTCGGGGTGGCCCACGGTCAGATGCCGGAAAGACAACTTGAGAAGGTGATGATGGATTTTCTCGAAGCCCGGTACGACTGTCTGGTTTCCACGATGATTATCGAGTCGGGACTGGATATTCCGAGTGTGAATACACTGATCGTGAACCGTGCCGACCGGATGGGACTCGCCCAGCTCTACCAGCTTCGCGGCCGTGTGGGCCGATCCGCGCGGCAGGCGTATGCGTATCTGCTGATCCCTTCGTGGAAATCACTGAAGAAGCACGCGGTCCGCCGCTTGCGCGCCATCGAGGAATTCGCGGATCTGGGTTCCGGCTTCAATATTTCAATGCGGGACATGGAGATCCGGGGGACGGGCAATCTGCTGGGAGCGCAGCAGCACGGGCATATCGCGGCGGTGGGATTCGAGCTCTACTGCCGGCTGCTGGATGAAGCCATCGCTCAGGTTCACGGCAATGAGGCCGAACCTGTGGCCGAGCCGGAGGTGCAGGTGGCCGTCTCCGCCTATATTCCGGAAGCGTATATTTCCGATGAAGATCTGAAGATGCAGTTTTACCAGCGGCTGGGCGAGTGCCGGCAGACGGTGGAGGTCCTGGCGATGGAAGAGGAGATGACGGACCGGTTCGGACAGTTGCCCGCGCCCGTTTCGGCGCTGCTTGACAAGATAACCGTGCGGCTGCTGGCGCGCCAGCTTCGCGCGCATACGGTGCGAACGGGTCGAATGTTGGCGGTCACGTTTCCGAAGGACCGCACGCTGACGCGGAAGCAGGTGGAGGACTGGGTGGCGGCTGCGCCCGTACCGCTGCATTTTTCCCTCGGCGAACAGTTGCTTATCGAGGCCGAGTTGGACGGCCAGAGCCCCGGCGAACGCCTTGCAAATGCCAGAAAGGTCTTGCAGAGCCTCGTTTGAGCGCATATATTCCCGGCCGAATTCCGGCGGCCTTTTTACGGCGGTTCATTTGGAACCATACGATGCGCGGGCCGTCAGCTAATGGGGTGGCCGGATCATTAAGGGGCATTCCCCGCAGGGCGGTGGGGACCTGTCCGACATTCGGAGAAAAGGCGCTATGACAAAAGCTTCTTCAAGGGGCGTGCGTGTCATCGCGGCGGCGGCGCTGGCGACGATGTTCGCGGCGAGCGCCGCGGCAAAGCCGCAGCTCCTCGACCAGATTGTGGCGGTCGTGGACGATCAGATCGTCCTGCGCTCCGACGTGATGTCGAGCATGGCGCTGGTTGCCATGCAGCAGGGGATGAGCAGGGAGGATCTCACACCGGACAGGGTAAGCGAATTGTTCGAGGTTATCCTGGGGAACATGATCCAGGAAAAACTCCTGCTGGCCAGGGCGGAAGAGGACAGCATCGAGGTAGACGAGGAGGTCATCGAACGCGCGGTCCGTTCCCGCGTCCGGGAACTCAAGGCGGAACATGGTGAAGAGGCGTTTGCCGCGCAGCTTACCGAAGGGGGTGTGTCGGAACGGGATCTTCGCGACCAGTTTCGCCAGGATTTCCGGAAGGACTTCCTGCGGCAACGGATGTACACGCGCCTGAGCGAACAGGTGGAAGTGTCGTTCAAGGACGTTCAGGACTATCGGGACCGGTATAGAGACGAACTGCCGCCGCTATTGAGTATCAGTCATATTCTGGTGGCGATCGAAGCCTCCGGCGATCGCGACGCGGAAGTCAGGTCGCAGGCGGACGCGATCATCGACCGCTTGAACAAAGGCGAAGACTTCGCGACGCTGGCCCGGCAGTATTCCAGCGACGCAGGCAGCAGGGAAGAAGGCGGCGACCTGGGGTATTTCCCGCGAGGACGCATGGTCCCGGCGTTCGAGGAGGCCGCCTTTGCGCTGCGTCCCGGGGAGATCAGCGCGCCGGTCAAGACGAAGTTCGGTTACCACGTCATCAGGGTGGAAGCCGTAGCCGGCGACCAGGTATGGGCGCGGCACATACTCATCCCGCTGCAACCCTCGACGCGGGACGTGAAGACGGCCTACGAAGACGCGCTCGAACTCGCAAAGAAGGTTCAGGCGGGAGCGGATTTCGCGGAATTGGCTCGAAAACACTCCGCGCACGAGGAGACCGCCCAGAAAGGCGGGAGGCTGCCCGGGCCGTTCACACCGGAAAACCTGCCATCCGAATTCTCGGACGTCCTGAAAACCATGCGCATGGGCGAAGTGAGCGCCCCGATACAGTCGGAGTACGGATGGCATGTCGTAAAAGTGAACGACGACGAGGCAGCCATAGAGGGAATCATCCAACAGGTGCGCCTTCAAGAGCGGTTTGAAGAGGTTCTTGCGGAAACACGGGCGCGTCTCTACGTGGAAGTTCGGCCCTACGATCTGGGGTACGGAAGCCGGCCGCAGGAGTGAGTTCGCGGCGCGCCCCGGATCCGAGTCGACAACGGGCGTTCAATTCAACATGCGGCTGGATCTATACCTGAAACGATGTTGTCTGACGCGGCGGCGGTCCGAGGCAAAACGCGCCTGCGAGAATGGAATCGTGACGCTTGACGGACGGCGGGCGAAGCCGGGACATGCCGTCGGACCGGGCAGGCGCGTGAGCATCTCGTTTCTGGATCGATACCTGGAACTGAAAATCCTGAAGCTGCCGACCGGAAACGTCTCCCGGGCGGATGCCAGATCGTATTACGAAGTGCTTCGGGACGAGGCGCGTGCGGTCACAGACTTCTGACACAGCCCGAAGCCAGTCCGTCAAGCCGGAGTGCCCGGTCCCGTTGGGGCCGGGTTTTTTTGGGGAACCACAGGGAGAGCCGCGGGTGCGCGGGCCTGTCGTTTGCCCTTTCCCTGTGTCCTGTTTATATTGGATTTATGCTCGGACGAAAGAGATATCCACCTGCGGCCCAACCGTACACCCGGCTCGCGGAGATCTATGACCATGTGATGCGGCACGTGGACTATGTGCAGTGGGCGGACTACATAGAAGCTGTCTTTGCGCGACATCAAGCCACACCGTCACGGGTGGTGGATCTCGCATGCGGCACCGGCAGTATGGCGTTGGAATTGCGAAAACGGGCCTATCTCGCCTCCGGTGCGGACAATTGCCGGGAAATGCTGGACGTGGCGCAAGAAAAGACGCGAAGATCCGGGCACAGCGTGGAGTTCTTCCACAGAAACCTGCTTGACCTGACCGGGCTGCCCCGATTCGAGGCTGCGTTGTGTCTGTACGACAGCATGAATTATCTGATGACGATCGAGGACGTCGCCCGGGCATTGGAGGAAGTCCACACGATTCTGCCGCCGCAAGGTATTTTTATTTTCGACGTTTGTACCGAAACGAACTCGCTCAGGTACTTTCGCAAGTTGACGGATAGAGACCGCGGAGACGGGTTCACGTACGTCCGCGAGAGCTTTTACAGGAACGGGATTCAGTTCAACCGCTTCAAGATCCGGTTCACGCGGACCGACGAAGCCGTGGAAGAGGTGCATCGTCAACGGATATACGCACTGCCGGAAATGCAGGCCGCGCTGGAGCAGTCTCCGTTTTCCATCGAAGGGGCTTACGACGGATTCAGCTTCTGCGCGCCCGACGAGGGGTCGGATCGGGTCCATTTCGTATTGCGGAAAATCGAACAGGGTGGGGCTGCGCGGCGTGGAACGTGCGGCTCGCGAGCAGCAGACGGACGTTGATCTGACAGGGGGGTTTCAGAGCCGGATTATGGACTACACCGCGGCCTTGTCTTTTATCGATCCCGACGTACCATATCTGGTCTCAACCCACGTCAATGCGGACGGGGATGGGGTTGGAAGCATTCTGGCGATCAGGGAAATGCTCGTCCGGAAGAAGCGGACGTGCCGTCTCGTCGTCAGCGATGAGACGTTGAATCCGAAATTTGCTTTTCTGCCGGGATTTAACCATATTGAACTGTACGGGTCGCTAGCGGCACAGCCGGCGTTCAGCCGGGCGATATTCGTGGACACGCCAACGCTGGACCCGCAAAGAGTGGGCGACGTGGGGCGTCTTCTCCGTGAGGACGCACGCACGATGATCATCGATCATCACGCCGTCCGGAAACCGGAAGGCAACGTCCGCATTGTGGACCGTTCGGCCAGTTCCGCCAGCGAACTGGTTTATGGACTGCTTCGGGCTGCCGGAACGGCAATCGATCCGGCGGTTGCCACCCAGATCTACACGGGAATCGCGTTCGATACCAAGCTTTTCAGGGTTTCTCATCCGGAACGGGCGTTAAAGGTCTGCGGCGAACTGGTGGATTTCGGCGCCAACCCGGAAGAGATCGCCGATGCGCTGTTTGCCCGGGAGAGCTATCAGACCATGGTGACGCTGGCGGCCGCCTTGAGTACCCTGGAACTTCATTTCGACGCTCGAGTGAATACACTGGTTGTGGACTACGAAACATTCCGCAAGGGCGGCGATCTGGACCCGGTGGTAGACCACGCGATGGCGATCGACGGGATTCAGGCGGCGTTGTTCTTCAAGGAAGAGGCCCCGGGACGGTTCCGCGTCAGCCTTCGTTCCCGCGGCGCGGTGGATGTGAACCGCGTCGCCGCGGCGTTTGGCGGCGGCGGGCACACGCGGGCATCGGGCTGCAGGATTGAAAAGCACCTGGAAGAGGCGAAACGGATGCTACTGGACGAAGTAGGGAAGCAGCTGCGGTGATCTCCGGCGATCGAATCGAACGGAAACGGGCGGCGGTCGGCAATCGACCGCGCGAACGGGTGATAGAGAGCGTGGTTTGCCCATGGATCTGATTACGCTCAAGACATGGTCGGAAGCGGACATCCTGGAAACGGTAGAAGCGGGTCTGTTGATGAAGGCAGACCCGAAACGATTTTCGGGCGCATTGCAGGGCCGGACGCTGGCGATGCTGTTTCAGAAGCCGTCGACGCGTACCCGGTGTTCGTTTGAGACGGGCATGAACCAATTGGGCGGGTTTGCCATGAATCTGGACTGGCGGGCCACCAATTTCCAGCTCGCGGACCTCGGCGACGAGGCCCAGGTGCTTTCCCGATACGCTGACGTCATTATGGCCCGGATGTTGAACCATTGCGACCTGAAGAAACTTGCCGCGGGGGCCGAGGTGCCTGTGATCAACGGTTGCTGCAACCGGTACCATCCCTGCCAGGCGCTTGGCGATCTGATGACGGTCCGCGAAATCCGGGGAAAACTCGAAGGCGCCCACGTGGTTTACGTGGGAATTCGGAACAATGTGTGCAATTCATTAATTGCCGGATGTACCAAGGCCGGAGTGAGGATCACGACGGTGACGCCGGAGGTAAACAAACCCTCCGAAGACGAAGACCTCACCGATCGGGCACGGACGACCGGTCTTTTTCAGGAAACCCTCGACCTGGAGGCGGCAGCGGCCGAGGCAGACTTTCTCTATACGGATACCTGGATCGACATGGAGTTTTTCGAAGATCCCGCATATGAAGTGGAAAAGAAACGGCGCGTCGAGGCATTTGCTCCGTATCAGATTACGATGGACCTCCTGGACAAGACCGGCGCGCTGGTCATGCATTGCCTGCCCGCGCACAAAGGGTACGAATTGACGGCCGAAGTGATGGCAAGCCCCAGATGCGTAGCGGTGGATCAGGCGGAAAACAGGATGCACGTCCAGAAGGCGATCCTGACGCAGTTGCTCGGATAAAGGCGCAACCTGCGTGTGGCACGGGAGGTTCCATCGGCGTGGCCGGACTGTTTATTACGTTTGAAGGCATCGACAGGTGCGGAAAGACCACACAGGCCGAGCGGCTGGTTGAGAGGCTTCGCACGGAGGGCCGCGACGTGGTGTTCACCCTGGAGCCGGGGGGAACCGGGCTTGGCCGAAAGGTGCGCAGTCTCGTACTCGCGCGTCGGGCGGAGATGGATCCCGTCGCCGAGATGCTGTTATTCGCGGCCGATCGGGCCCAGCACGTCAATGCGCTGATCCGGCCGGCACTGTTGCAGGGCAAAGTGGTTGTTTCAGACCGCTATGCTGATTCCACGATGGTCTATCAGGGCGATGGGCGCGGGCTGGAACAGGACGGCATTCAGGCGGTGCAGGAGGTGGCCACGGGGGGGCTTAGGCCGGACCTGACCGTCTGGATCGATATGGATCTCGAAACGGCCAGACAGCGGTCCACGTCGGCAGATGCCGACAGGCTCGAAGCGGCCGGCGACGCTTTTTTTGAGCGGGTAAGAGGCGGGTATCGCAGGATCTGGCAGGAGCAACCCGAGCGCGTTTTTCGGGTTGACGGCCTTCTGTCCGTCGAGGATCTGGCATGCCTGATTTACAACGAGACACACAAACGGCTTTCGGCCGCGGATCGCCCCGGCGGATGAAAATCGGAGAATCCAGGCGCGTGGTCGGGTGCACGGGGGCAGAGGACGCGTCCAACGTTACAGCTTACCCGGGCAGAACACTTCCCGCTGTGCCGCAGGATGGCGGGAACGGACAATGCGGAGGCGGAATATGATCGGACGGAATCGCAGACGAATTTGGGTTGGGGTGTCGCTTGTCGTCATTCTGGCAACCGGCGTGTTCCTGGACTCGCGTCTCGTAAAAGGGGAAGACGCGTACGCCACGGTGGGTCGCAGTATAGACGAATACGCCGAAACGCTGAAATTGCTGACCACGAGCTACTTTAAACCCCTGGCATCCGACTCGCTCACGACCTCGGCCATTGAAGGCATGCTGGATGAACTGGACCCGTATACCCAATTCCTCAATCGGCGCACCTTCGAAGACCTTATGATCGATACCCAGGGGAAATTCGGCGGCCTGGGCATCACGATCAGCACCATGAAGAGGAGAGGTGTCGAGGTGCCCGTCGTTCTGAGTGTGATCGAGGGTACCCCCGCGGACACATCCGGACTCGTGGTCGGGGATCGGATTGTCGCGGTGGATGGCGACCCCACGCTCAACAGGAAGCTGGAGGAAGTTGTGGATGTGCTGCGGGGGAAGCCGGGCAATCGGGTTGTGGTTACAATCGACCGGACGGGCCGGTCGGCGCCGTTCGACCAGGAGATCATTCGGGCGCACATTCGCGTAAAGAGCGTGGCGAGCATTGCGGGAATTGAAGAAGGCATCGGTTATATCGCCATGTCCGGCTTGATCAACAGCCGGTTCTCGGAAACCACGCCCGATGAATTGGCGGCCGCAGTTGATGAATTGAAAGCGAAGAACGTGGAGGGCATTATACTGGACTTGCGGGGGAATCCGGGCGGGCTGCTGACCCAGGCCGTCGCCGTCGCCGACGTGTTTCTCGGACCCGATCTGCTGGTCGTCACCACCCGGGGTCGCGTGGAATCCCAGAATAAGGAATATCGTACCCGGGAGAGGTCCCTGGTCAGGGATATCCCACTTGTGGTACTCGTCAACGCACACAGCGCCAGCGCTTCGGAGATTGTTGCCGGCGCAATTCAGGACTCGGACCGCGGGTTGATCCTTGGGGTGCCGACCTTCGGGAAAGGATCTGTGCAATCCTTCCAGCAAGTTGGCGACGACAAGGCGCTCAAGTGGACAACGGCGCTTTACTACACCCCCAGCGGGCGCAGCATCCACAAAAACAGACGATTCGGCAGGTTGGGCAACCTTGCCCTGAACGTTGGGGACTTGCAGGTGCCGCTGTACCAGACGGTTGCGACGATTGCCGGGGAAGAGACGCGGGAGGACGCGATCACACGGCTCTTTGAGCAGTTCGACCTGGAATCCTCGAACCAGGCGGAGCAGCTTTTCGAGATGGAACTGGGGCGGATGCTGGGGAAGGCGCTGAGAGAGGAAAGCCTCGCTTCCGAAGCCCCGGACTCGGCCATGGCATTCAAAACCGCGGGTGGACGCACGGTTTACGGCGGAGGCGGAATTACGCCCGACGTGGTTGTGAAGCCAGAGCGCAGGCCGCGGCTGGTTCTGGAAATGTACCGAGCCGGTCTCTTTTTCGATTTTGCCGTTGAATACGCCGCGCGGAACGCGTTTCCCATGCACCCGGAGGAGTATGAGGTGGGAGATACCGAAATCGCCGCGTTCCGTGCATTCCTCGCGGACACCTCAAAGATCGGGAACTTCAAGCGGTACCGTACGCCGTCAGAAAACGAACTGGAGAATCTGAGCCGTGCACTGAAGGCGGCAGGACTTGAGGCGAAGGCGGACCAGGCGCTGGATGTCCTGCGAAACGTTGTTGAAACGGAGCGGGAGGCGGAGTTCGAAAAGGCCGAACCGTTTATCCGGCTGGAGATCGGGAGGGAGCTGGGAAACCGGGTTTGGGGCAAGAAAGGGCGTATTCTGGCGCGCCTGAGCGGCGATGAACAGTTTCAGGAGGCCGTTCGGATTCTCAAGGATCCCGAACGATACCGACAGAGGTTGAAGTTGGCGCTTGCCGAAGGGAACTAGTGTTCTGTCCCGGAAATAAGTTGCCAAAATTCGGCCGTCGAGTCGCCCGGCTCGCAAGGCGCCAGAGCGCAGGCGACCTGGACAGGTCGGCGAGCGAAGGCAACGCTGCGAGACGGGATGAATCGGCGGAAGAATGGTGAGGTATTTTTGGGACAGGACACCAGCATTGACCTCAATTCGAAAAAAGACAACCGAAAAATCAGCCACAAAAAGCACAAAAGACACAAAGGGCATGGCTGCGAAACGGCACCGAAAAACACGAGTCACGGTTGATTGGTGGAGATGATGGAAGAAACAACGGGTGAACGGTACGACGTCTACGAACAGGTGCTTGAGCACGCGCGACGCGAAATTGAGGCCTCCGCCTCTCGGGTCGACGAGCTCAGACGAACGCTCGGCCTTCTCGAAGCGCGCGTTGAGGCGGCGAAGGCTGTATATGAGGCCGCTGCCGCGCGCCTGAACCTGCAGGATGAATCGGATGCCCAGGGGCTTTCCGTTCCGGAAGCGCTGTCATCCGTTCAGGCGCTCCTGCCGGCCGACAAATCCGCGGCACCGCGTCCCCGGGCCCGAAATCACCGGGACGCCGGTTCGGAGCCCGGCGAGCAGAGCGGTGAGACCGGCGACACCGGCGAACCCTGGCGGCGACTCCGGATCGGCGGGTCCACCGTGGTGTGGAAAAGAGTCAGGAAGCCGAAACGACGTCAGGGACGGAGCGGGGGAAGCGGTTCGTGAGCATTCGCCGTTGGAAGCAAGCCGAGTCGTCGCGGTATCCTGGCGGAAACAGGAGCTCTGTCCCGGAAACAGGTTGCCCGGATTCGGCCGCCGGGCCGCTCATTTACCGAAACGGATCAGGTGCGAGGCATGGGAATCTGTGCGCAGCAGGAACCGATTGAATTGACGGACGCGAAGGAGCGGAGCCTTCATATTGACAGGATGACGCCCTCCGGCGGCCTGTATACGGACGTGCAGCGCACGGTGCATCCGAATTCGAACAGCCCGTGGCGGGTGTCTCCCGAGCCGTTCTGGATGCCGCCGCGGGTGATCGAACATCTGAAACGCCTGGGCGTCCATCTATACGGATTTTACAGAGCCTGCAACCTTCTGTATTCTCAGAGCGTCCGCAATATTCAGCCCGCATGGGTATCGGCATACCTGGACCGGGGAAAGCCGGAAACCGTCATCGGATACGGCAGGATGAACCGATTCAAACAGCATCTGCCCCTGGTGATCCGGCCGGACTTGATCCCGACTCCTTATGGAACGATTGCATCCGAACTGGATTCGGTGCCGGGTGGTATCGGGTTTACGGCCAGCCTGGCGGAGCGGTACGGCCAATTCGGATTCGACATCGTGGGCGGCGCCAACGGAATGCTGAACGGATTCATGGGGATGGTGCGGTCGATTGCCGGATTGGAAGAACCGGTTCTCGGCGTTGTGGTTTCCGAGGAATCCTCGGGGTACCGTCCTGAAATGACCTGGTTGGGCGAGTCTCTGAATCGCGCGGGGCTGGAAACCTACGTGGTACGCCCTGAGGAGGTACTCTTCAGCGAAGCCGGACTGTTCGTGAACGGCGCGGGAGGAAGGCGGCAGATCGATGTGCTTTATCGTTTCTTCGAATTGTTCGACCTGAAAAACATCCCGAAGATGGATCTGATTCTGTATGCCATTCGCAAGGGAACGGTAAAGGCAACGCCGCCGCTGAAAGCGCAGTTGGAAGAAAAGATGTTGATGGCACTCTTCCACCATCCCATGTTGCGTTCGTTCTGGGATCGCGAGCTGGGAGAAGAGGGCGTGGCATTCCTGATGCAGACCTTTCCGAAGACCTGGATTCTGGACCCGCGCCCCTTGCCGCCCTACGGCGTCATACCGGGATTGAACGTGGACGGTCAGGCCTTCGGAGATTGGCGCGCCCTCGGCAGCCTGAAACAGAAACAGCGCCATTTCGTGATCAAGCCGTCCGGGTTCTCCGACCGGGCATGGGGCAGCCGGGGCGTATCGGTCGGCCACGATATGTCGGAGTCGGACTGGCGGACGACGATCGACTCCGCGCTTGCCGATTTTGACAGGTCGCCGCACATTCTGCAGGAGTTCCACACGGGTTCCCGCTTTCCGGTGACGTACTACGATTTCGAGACGGACCGCATCATGCGCCTGAAAGGGCGGGTGCGCATTCAGCCATACTACTTCATTCAGGACGGTCATCCCGTGTTGTCCGGCGTGCAGGCCACGGTTTGTCCGCCGGACAAGAAGGTATTGCACGGGATGGTCGATGCGGTCGTGATGCCTGGCGGAGTGGAGGATCGCAAGTGACGTTTCCTGTCGGACGACAGACGAGAGAAGACACGCGGGCCGGGAATCTGCAGGCCGAAGAAAAACTGCGGCGGCTGGAAGACCTTCTAGGCGGGTTGGGGAGTGTGGTCGTGGCGTTCTCGGGCGGCGTGGACAGCACGTTTCTGGCCGCGGCGGCGCACAGGGTGCTGGGATCGAACGCGCTGGCGGTGACCGCGGTTTCGGCCAGTTATGCGACCGGTGAACTCGAGAACGCGCGGGCTCTCGCGGCCAGGATCGGCATCGCGATGGAAGTGGTCCATACACGGGAAATGGAGAATCCCGACTATGTGAAGAACGAGTCCGATCGTTGCTACCACTGCAAGACGGCGCTGGCGGACGAATTGGATGACGTCCTCTCGAAGTACGGAGGACGCTATCGATATCTGATTTATGGAGCCATCGCGGACGACGTGGGCGACTTCAGGCCGGGTATGAAGGCGGCCAGCGACCGTGGGGTGCGGGCGCCGATGGTCGAGGTCGGCATGACGAAAGAAGAAATCCGGTTGTTGTCCAGAACGTGGGGCCTGCCGACCTGGGACCATCCCGCATCGGCGTGCCTGTCATCCCGCATTTCCTATGGGACGCCCGTGACAGAGGAAGCGCTTTCGATGGTCGACCGGGCCGAGGCTTTTCTCAAGACGCTGGGATTCAGCCTCGTCCGGGTGAGGCACCATGACGACATCGCCCGCATTGAAGTTCCGGCCGCGGAGATCGGACGATTCTTCGAGGAGGGACTCGTCGACCCGGTTGTCGCGCGCCTGAAGGAAATCGGATATCGGTACGTCACGGTGGATATGCAGGGATACCGAAGCGGGAGCCTGAACGAAACGTTACTGACTATACGGCGCAGATGAGCGCCGACGCTCACTATACGGAACCTGAACAGTGGCGCTGCTAGAGATCAAAAAATTCGGATGTCCAACGCTGAGAAGAAGAGCGCGGCCGGTTGAAGCCGTAACGGAAGAAATCCGGGCTCTCGTGGACGATATGTTCGAGACGATGTACGAGGCGGAGGGAATCGGGCTCGCGGCGCCCCAGGTTGGCGTAAGCCTGCGCGTGGTGGTACTGGACGTGAGCCCCACCGATCCTGAAGCCGAACCGGCTGTGTTGATCAATCCGGAATTGAGTCAGGGCGACGGCGAGGTCGAGGGTGAAGAGGGATGTCTGAGCCTGCCGGGGGTGGTCGGAGATGTAACCCGCCGGGCGCAGGTCCGTGTCAATGCCCTTGATCGAAACGGCAATGTCGTCTGCGAGGAGATGACGGACATTTCCGCCCGTGCGGTTCAGCACGAGGTCGATCATCTGAACGGCGTTCTGGTGACGGATCATTTCAGCGCAATCAAACGGAATCTTCTACGGAGCCAACTCGTCGCCTTGAAGCGTGAGGGCAGCCGCCAGCGGCGCGGGTTGACCTACCTGGACCCGGTGCGGGCCGGCAATCCGAAGGCCGGACCATGACGGGGCGCATCGACCTTCACCTGCACTCGACGTGCTCCGACGGGACATTCACGCCACGAGAGGTTGCGCGCCGGGCCGCAGCAGCCGGACTCAGCGTGATCAGCCTGACGGATCACGACTCGACAGAGGGCGTTGCGGCGGCGCAGGAGGAAGGCGCGCGGCTGGGTGTGGAGGTCGTGCCGGGAACTGAATTGAGTGCCAGGATCGGCAGTACCGACGTGCATATCCTGGGATACTTCATCGACCCGAGTCACCCGGACCTGATCTCATGGCTCGACACATTTCGACAGGCCAGGCTGCAGCGTGCGGAACGGATGGTGGAGAAGTTGAATCGCATGGGGCTGCGGGTTCCCCTGGAAAGGGTTCTTTCCAGGGCGGGGCCGGGCGCGATAGGACGTCCGCATATCGCCGACGTGATGGTGGAAGAGGGCCTGGTTTTTTCGGTTGACGAAGCGTTTCACAAGTACCTGGGGTATTCGAAACCGGCGTATGCAGCCAAGTATTCGCAGTCGCCGTCCCGGGCCATCCAGGTCATCAGGGCTGCGGGCGGGCTGGCCTGTCTTGCGCACCCCGGACTCTACCGGAAGGACGACCTGATTCCGGGTATGGTGTCCGACGGGCTCGATGGCATCGAGGTGCGCCACACCAAGCATAATTCCTCTCACGTCGCACGATATTCCAGGATTGCAGCGGAGAACGACCTCTTGTGTACGGGGGGTTCGGACTGCCACGGCGACGGCAGAGGGAACCCGATGATCGGCAGTGTGGACGTCCCGCTCTCATACGTGGATGCGATGCGGGAGCGGCTGAAGCCAGCTTCTAAAGGAAAATACGATTCGCGGTGATGCAAGGGCCGCGTTCGCCAGTCTTGATCACCGCCGGAATCAGGACACTTGTCCGGACCGGACGAACCCATGCTGCCGAAACGGGCGTTTTACGACGAAGATCGGTCCGATCTCTACTTTCTGAATACTCGCGAGGTTCTGGCTCGGGAAGAGATTGATCCCGTTGTGACGATGGAGGTGTTTCCGAACGGGGACGGCATCCTTTGCGGAGTGACCGAGGTTCTGGAAAACCTCGAAGCGGTGTGGCCCGGTAACGCGTCCGTCTGGGCGCTTGGCGAGGGTCAGCCGATGTCCCGCAAGGAGGTCGTGCTCCGGATTCAGGCGCCGTACAGCAGTTTCGGCATCTACGAGACCGCGTACCTGGGCACGCTTGCCCAGAAGAGCGGCTGGGCGACGGCGGCGAGGTCATGCGTGGCGGCCGCGGCGGGTATTCCGGTGATCAGTTTTGGCGCCCGGCACGTCCATCCCGCGGTTTCGGACCGGATGGAGTATTCGGCCATCGTGGGCGGCTGCGCCGGATGCGCCACGCCTGGCGGGGCGAAGCTGGCCGGCCGGGACCCGACGGGCACCATGCCGCACGCGTTGATGTTGATCTTGGGAGACACGCTGACCGCAGCGCAGGCGTTCGACCGGCACATGCCGGAATCGATAAGCCGGATCGTGCTGGTGGATACGTTCATGGATGAAGCGGACGAGAGCGTTCGATTGGCGGAGGCAATGGGAGGGCGTTTGCTGGGCGTGCGCCTCGACACACCCTCTGAACTGGGTGGCGTGACCCCCGATCTCGTGTGTCGGGTTCGGAAGAGGCTTGACCGCGCCGGGCACCGCGAGGTGAAGATCTACGTAAGCGGCGGGATGACGCCGGAACGCATCCGGGAGTTTGCAGGGGCGGGATCCCCGGTGGACGGGTTCGGCGTGGGCAGCGCGATCAGCGGCGCGTCACCGATCGACTTTACGGCCGATATAAAGACCATCGGCGCCAGGTCCGTGGCGAAGCGGGGACGCAGACCGGGGATGACGGAGAACACCAGGCTGAGCCGTGTGCGTTAACGGATCGATATTGTCGTATGCTTCCAGCGGTGCAGCACAGAGGACGGCCGATGGAAATCAAAGTCTTGTTTTTCGCGTCGTGCAGGGACCTTGTTGGACAGAGCCAGACCTCTATTACCATGTCCGATGGCGCAAGTGTGTCCGATCTGCTGGCGCGGCTGGCGGCGGATCACCCCCGCTTGACGGAAATGGAAGCCAGCCTGATGGTGTCGGTTAACCAGGCGTACGTGGACAGGTCTCAACCGCTTCAAGATGGGGACGAGGCGGCGCTTATCCCGCCGGTAAGCGGGGGAGCGCCGGTCCAACCTGCTGCAAGAGGCGGCCTGAAGAAGGGGAGAGCCGATGTCCGGTGATCTGTACCGAATTCAGGAAGAACCCGTACGGGCGGATGCGCTGCACGACGCCGTGCTGAGGGATTCGGATGGCGCGGTGGCGACCTTCGCCGGAGTGGTCCGTGACCATTCCATGGGCCACCGAACCAGCTATCTGGTGTACGATGCCTATCGGGAGATGGCCGAGAAGAAGATGGCGGAGATCGGCCGGGAGGTGAAGGACCGGTGGGAGGTGGACCGGGTGGGCATGCTGCATCGGGTGGGGCGATTGGATATCGGCGAGACCAGCGTGTTGATTGCGATCTCGGCGCCGCACCGCAAAGCCGCTCTGGAAGCCTGTCACTATGCGATTGACCGGTTGAAGGAAACCGTGCCGATCTGGAAGAAGGAAGTGTGGACGGACGGCGAAGAGTGGATTGAAGGCGACCCCTCGGCATCTCGGCAAGAAGACAGAGGGAAATGACCTCGCAGTCTCGAAGCAAAACCCGGCACTCCCATTCCCGACTTCCAGGCATTTTCCATTTGCCTGGAATTATTCTGTTTGTTTTCGTCGCGTCCGCCGCGGTGGAAGTTCGGGGAGCGGATTCGAGCGCCGTCCGGGCCGCATCCGGACACAGGGGCGTTTCCTCCCATCAGGATTCGATCGGGAAGCCGCGCCGTTACACCTACCGGATCGTTCGGACGTACCCTCACGATCCTGGCGCGTTTACCCAGGGTCTCGTCTATGAGAACGGTTTCCTGTTCGAGGGAACAGGGCTTTACGGGCGGTCCTCCTTGCGCAAGGTCGTGCTGGAGACGGGCCGCGTCATCCGTTTCCAGCCGCTGGAATCCCGTTATTTCGGCGAAGGGATTACGATCTTCGGAAACCACGTCATCCAGCTGACCTGGGTGGCGCGGACCGGCCTTGTCTACAATAAGGAGACATTCGAACGCACGCGGTCATTCACCTATGCCACCGAGGGGTGGGGCATTACGCACGACGGACGTCGGTTGATTGTGAGCGACGGAACGCCCACGCTGTCTTTCAGGGACCCGGGGACGTTTCAGGAGGTCGGGCGGGTGGAGGTACGGGACGACAAGGGCCTCGTGACCCGTCTGAACGAACTCGAATACGTTGAGGGCGAAGTCTTTGCGAATGTCTGGGAGTCGGATCTGATCGCCAGAATCGATCCCGAGTCCGGCCGGGTGTTGGGCTGGATCGATCTGACCGGATTATTGGCAGGACGGGAACGGCTCGGCGCGGATGCCGCGTTGAACGGAATCGCCTACGATCCGGGAGGGAAGCGCTTGTTCGTGACCGGGAAACGATGGCCGAAGCTGTTCGAAATTGAAGTGGTTCCCGTTGTCGGGTTCCGGAAGTAGCTTGCCTGAATTCAGCCGTCAGCCGTTAGCTTTCAGCAATCAGCTTGAACCAGAAACCCAATCAGTCGATGTGCGCGCCTTGAAGCGTAAGGACCACAAGGGCGCGATGAGGGCAAGATGCCCTCGCTCCCAAGTGCCGCAAGATGCGACATTAGCGGGAATGCAGCAAGAATTACAGTCGTCTCGCAGGAAGACAAGGCCCCCTGGGTGGCCATTGGAGAAATTCAAGGCACGGCGCAAGCCGTGCCTTATTTGTTGTGGCGCCATTTGAGGAGCGTGCCGATATCCATCAGGTAGGCGTGCTCTGTCCGGCCGTCATCGGAGCGATCCTCAAGGGATTCGATTCTGCCGATGGTGGAACGGCAGAGCCCGTTGAGGACATTGACCGGCACATCCAGGCGGGTGCGGGTCTTGTAAAAGGCGTGGATGAGCTCGGCCCGGGCGGGTACCGTGTTTCCCGCGGGTCTTCCCGCGCCGTCGAGACGGAAGTCCCGGTCATATTCCCAACCCATGCAATAGTCCCCCGTCTCCGTCTGCAGGAATGTGGCGAAATTGAGGGCCGCGCAGAGGCGGTCTCTGAGCGGATCGGAGAACGGATGGTCCCGGGGGAGCACGTCGTACAGGGACGCAAGGCCGTTGACGGTAATGGATTGATAGCCGATATGGAAATTGTGACCCGGCCATCCGCCCCTGGGAAGCTGCGCGAAGATAACGCCGCCCCGGGTCCGCCAGACGGCCGTCTCCAGATATTTTTCGTCTCCGGTAAAGTCGTACAGCAGGGAGAGAAACCAGAGGGCGAATGCATCGTAGTTGTTGTTTCCCGTAAACGGGCAGGTCATCGTCCAGTCAGCGGCCCTTCGAACGGCATCGAGGTATTTCGCCTCGCCCGAAACGCGAAACCCCTCGGCGAGCGCCAGCCCGGCCCAGCCCGTGTCATAGAAGTTATCTCGCTGGTTCATCACGCCGCCGGGGACGGCTTTGTACCACCAGCGGAAGGCGCCGTTCTCTTCCTGCTCCGAAAGCAGATAGTCCAGGCCGCCCAGAGCGAGCTTTCCATATTGCTCGTTGCCGAGTGCCTCGAAACCATACAGATAGCCCAGGGTGACATTCGCCGGCGAGCGGTAAGCGGGTTTTTCCGCATCCGGGCTCCGGCCCCACCCGCCGTCCGGATTGCGGCACGCTTCACACGCCGTATGCGCCGTCTGGAAAGCACTTGCCAGTGTTTCCGGATCTGTCGAGTCGAACACGTAGCTCGCGTCGATGATTCGGTCGCGAGGCGCAACCGGAAAGCCGTCTTGCATGCGGCTTCCGGGCGCGACAACCTCGAAGGACTCGGTTGCGATGGCTCTGAAATTCTGCGCGCCGGAAAGGACATGCGCGGTGACGAGATAGGCGCCAGGCGGAAAGTCGGATTCGAGGTCGAAGTCGAACGGGAGTACCGTGTGCCCACCGTCGAGGTTCCGTTCCACTTCCCTGAATGAAAACCGCGTCGCGCCCAGGGGATCGTTGACCGCGAACCGGACGCGGACCGTCTGCTTTTCGAGCCCGATCACGTGGATGTCGATGGAGATCCGCTGGCCGGGAACGAAACCGAAGCTCTTGTCCGGGATGGCAATGACCAGATGGGGTTCGGGCATGCAGGAAAGTCCTTGTTGCGGGCAGGGACCCGTTCGCCCTCCAGACGTCTCGGCGGGTCTTGAACGCTATGTTATGGGGATTACCGGCAGGACAATATGGGATGGATATTGTCTCGAGTGGTGGACGGTCTGATGGGCCTGGCGCATCTCGGTCTCGCTGCCCAGGGACCCGCCCGTGTTGAGATTCCGGTCGAACCGCGGGAAGTTCGACGACGAGACCTCGAGGCGGATGCGGTGGCCTTTCCTGAAGACGTTTCCGGTGACGCCCAGATCGATCTCATAGGCGTAGACGTTGCCGGGTTCAAGCAAGGTAGGGTCTGCAAGGCTTTCGCGGAAGCGGGCTCTAAGAATGCCGTCGCAGAGGTTCATGGCATACCCGGACGGGGACACATCCACCAGCTTGGCGGTCCAGTCCGTGTCCGTACCATCGGTCGCGGCGTAAACGACCGCTTTAACAGGTCCCGTCACCTCAAGGTCGGCTACCAGAGGGTCGCTGGTATAGCAGAGCACGTCGCTCCGCATTTCCACAGGCCGCTGGTCCTGCGGTCCCCATGGTACGATATGTGGAGAGCAGCAGTTGTTGCCTCCCATGGTCGGTACCGGGTAGCGGGGGTCGTACGTGAAGCGGTCCGGGGATTCCTGCGCCGGAGATTCGACTGACAGGCAGCCGTCGCCAAGCAGCGTGTTGGCGTGCCCGGCGGAATGCAGGTGCCACTTTTGCCATTGGGTCCGCGCCAGCGGCCACTCGAATTCGTCGCGCCACCGGTTGACGCCCATGATGAACAGCCGCAGCGGCGGTTCGTCCGCAATGCCGTTGTCGATGCCCTTGAGCCAATAGTCGAACCAGCGCTGTTCGAGGCTTTCGAGGTCGACCATGGATGGCGCCCCGAAATCGACGTCGCCTGTCTTCGGCGACGCGCTGAGCGCGTGCGGCCACGGACCGACAATGAGTTTGCTTTTCTTGGCCTCTTCCGACCCGCCGTTCAGGCAAAGCCCGTTGTAGTTGCTGAAAGTTTGCGCGGCATAGAGGTCGTACCAGCCGCCCATGTTGAACGCGGGGGCTGTAATGTCGCGCCACCGGGTTTCGTCGTTGAAATCTTCCCAGTAGTCGTCGTAAGCGTCGTGTTCGACCCAGTCTTTCCAGAAGGCCAGATTGCGGCCCGCGTGTTCGTCCATTTTCTCGAGCGGCAGCGCCCGGAAGGCTTCGGTCCAGTTGTGAAATTCGATGGTCTGGCCGGTGCGGGCGTTGGTACGCATGCCCCAGGTCAGCAGCACGTTGAGCTGGAAGGCGCCGCCGGGGTGGACGAGACCCGTGTAATAATCGGTGCAGATCACCCTGGGTGTGATGCATTTCAGATACCGGCTCCGGTACGGCGCGCTGCGCCACTGAACCGTCCCGCCGTAGGAACTTCCGGCCATGCCGATGTTGCCGTCGCACCATTCCCGGGCCCCGATCCACTCCTGGGTATCGTACCCGTCTTCCCCTTCCCGGAACGCATAGTAGGTGCCTTCGGAGTCCCAGCGCCCGCGGCAATCCTGCAGGACGCAGGCGTATCCGTCGTTCGCGAGCCGCATGGCCTTTTCGACCATCGGATCGGCGTTATTGCTATAGGGCGTGCGCATAAGGACAGTGGGAAACTTCCCTCGCGCGCGCGGCAGGTAAATGTCCGCCGAGAGGTTGACCCCGTCGCGCATGGGGACCTTAACGTCCAGGCTCATGTCTACATCGTAATTGGGCTGCATGGGCTTCTCCCAACGGAGGGGTTACGAGTTTAGTTTATCCAGAAAGCATCTTCATGATGTGTTTTGCCAAGGACTCTTTGATTTCTCTATGCCGGGGAACAGGCTGAGATACCCTGGTATTGGGATTCTGATACCAGTCGTGCCTTGACCCGTGACGTATAAATACACAACCTATTTCTCTTAGAAGCTGTTTTAAAATTACCGGTGAGTTCCCAAGCGCGAGCGAAAGAGTGGCGGTCAAGGCGGGAAAATCCGCCCATATTTGATTATACGGGTGGATTTGACCAACGCCGACCGGCGCTTTTGCAGCCGCGCGAAGACCGCTGGGAATTTTAAAGCAGCTTCTTAAGTGGTTTATCAAGTCTCGTCGTTTCATGATACCTGTAATTCAGCAGCCTTCCGCACGCATGGAATGGCGCCCCCTGTCAGCTCATTGTAAATGTCGATCAGGTTTTCTTTCAGTTCGCCCATCGTCTCGCCCTGAGTCCAATAGTCGGGATACTCATCAAGATATCCCAAAAACATCGGGCCGTCCTGCCAGTAAATGTACTTTTGCATTCTCATCATCTACCTCCTCTCTCCGGTCCCTGTTTCTCTATGTACCTCTATGTACGATAGTAGAACTAAACCAGCACAGGGCCGTTGGTGTCGGACCAGTCCATATTGATCCGGTCGATCGTCCCGTCCGGCCGCACGATGTTCACGTTCCAGGTGTCGCCGCGACGCGTTATGCGCGAAGTGACGCCCGCGCTGACGCCTTCCGTGAACGGCACCAGGGCGTACCCGGTCCGGAACGGCAGCGTCGTCCGTTTTTTGTAGATGACGACGGGCGCGGGTACGTCCTGCCCGTCGATGGCGAGCCAGCCCTGGACCGGGTCGTTCCGGCCGCACACGAGGCGCGGCGTCATTCTGACGAGGGGCAGGATTTCCAGGTTCGGCGGATGCATGCGTCCCGTTCGCGCGGCGCCGGTGTCGGGGTCGATCAGCACGCGGTAGGGCATGAAGTGGAAAAGCGCCTCGTACGTATGGCGGCCTTCGCCCGCGAGCTCGTCGAAGATCAGGAAGTAATCGGGCTTGACGAACATGACAACCCGGCGGTGGGAAACGGCCGCGTCCAGCCCGGCGTAACCGGCGTCGTACGTTGCGATGGCGACGTCACAACGGTCGTCGGAGCGCCACACCGTCCTGTCCCGGGCGGATTCGACCCATTCGGCGATGGACTGGGCCCGGCGGTTCTGCCCGCAGCCGCCCACGAGTACCGTGTTGTGCGCTTCGGTTGTCCGGTAGAACGACGTCCACGCGTTCGGGTAGTACGAGGTGATTCCCGGGTCCACGATAAAGGGCAGGCCATGAGAGTACAGATCGAAGGAGAGCATATCTTCGTGCTGGTGAAAACGACCGTATGGACCCCCTTCGAACAGCAGGTAGCGAGCGTCCCGATCCCAGCCGCTGCGCATGACGAAGTAACCGGAGTCCGGGTGTGCGATGGAGGCGTACTCCGGCGGGCTGCCTTCTTCGCCCTCGCTGCCGATCCAGGTGGCGTGTGCGTCGTTGAGAATGCCGCCCGGACGGGCGAGCCCGTCGCCGAATTTTCCATCGAGGCTGCCGGCATCGGAGACGGATGGGAAGGTGAAGTCGGGTCGGTTGATGGAGACGCACCAGTCGTACATGCGCCGGATGCCGGCTTCGAGTTCAGGATCCAGCGATCGGTCGAATTTACCGGTCACGTTATACGCGTCGAGGAACCAGGAGGCGATTGAGATCTGATAGCCCGGAGTAAGTTCGTATGAGGCGCCGTCCTGCATCACCTGGATGTTCATATCGTCCAGAAGCCTCCGGCTGGCGGCTTCGTACCAGGATTCGGCTTCGTTGAATTCAGGGAAGGAGCAGGCGGTTGCGAGCAGGGACCTGCCTTCCGATATGGTTTTGTTGGAAGGCGGGAAGGACTCGAACTTCAAAAGGTAGACGGCGTGTTCGTAGACGGATTTCAGCAGGTCGATGATCGTCCGGTCTTCGGTTTCCGGACAGTCGCAGAGTACGGTGAAGGCATCGACAAGCGTGTTGAACGACCGCATGCTGACAATCAGTGAATGTCCCCAGGCCAGGCCGCCGGCGCGGACGTCGTAGGGCACGGGAGTTTTACGCATCCAGTCGCGCAGGATGCCTTCGATTCCCTTTGCGTATTTCGGATCGCGGGTCTTTGTCCAGGCGAGTTCGAGCGATTTGAAGTAGTAGAAAGCGTGAATGATGATAGACCACTCGATATATCCGTAGGGGTTGGCGTCCCAGTCCACGCCGTCCGGCCAGTGGTGGTCCATGATGTAACCGGCGAGGATACGGTCCGCCTCTTCGATGTTTGCGCCGGAAGCGGATCCGGGCGCCGTGTGCCGCCGGTCGAACGCGCTCAGGCGGAAGTGGTCCGCGATTGCCGCCAGACAGGATGACGTGTCCGGCGCCCGCAACGCGACTTTGAGTCCCGGCCGGGTCAGGTCGACGGCGGCGATGAGGGCGTTGTCAGACATTCTCGGACCCCGGACGATCCGGCGCTGGATCAGACGGATATTCCGGATCCGGCTCCCGGGCGGCAGGCGGACGTCGCCTGAGGACATGTCGCCCCATCCCGCGGACGGGATGCCCCGGGTGTAGAAACACTCGGCCGGGAAACGGAATTCCCGCCAGCCCCGCCAGATGTTGCCGCCGCGAGGGGATACGATGGCGTTGAACCAGTAGCCGTCGTCCTCGCTCATGCCTTCGGTACGGTGACCCGACGTGAGGGTGCAGTAGATCTGGTCGTCCACCCCGTCGGGGAGGAAGATATCGGCACGGATTTCGTTGGCCAGACGCCAGTCGCCGACGTCCAGCGGGAGCGTGACGGGTCCAACCTGTTCCGATTCCGCGAGCAGCCATTCGGTTACGATGACGTCATCTTGAAACTTCGAGAGATCCATGGTGTCTCCTTTCGATAGGGGCAATTTACGAAATGTGGATCGGGGATTCAAGATTCAACAGGTGCGCCACAGCGAAGCACTTGCTGCGGGATTGCCGATCGATTCGGCTGATCGGCTTACCGGGCGAAAGGTTTTCTGGCTTGCGCATTGCACTTATCGTGTATTTCTTGGAGGATAGGTCGGCAAAAGGCGGTGAGACGGTAGAGGGTAGACGGTAGATGATAACGTTACCACAGTGTTTTCACGCTAACCGTGCCTGTTTTTTTGCCGAAATGGTAACGAAAAGAAAGACCATAGGGCACTGATGTCATCTCCCGTCTCCCGTCTTCCCTCTCACCCTCTTTAACTCAAAGCCAATCGCTGATGGTTTTTTAAATCGGAGTAGCAATGGGTATCCGTCTAGGGATTTGCGGCACCGGGGCGTTTGCAAACTCCTTCATCCCGCTGTTCAAAGCGCACCCGGATGTGGGCCACCTGGTATTGTGCGACCTGGACGCGGAGAAGCTGGCCGAGAAATCGGCGCGCTTCGACGTGCCGGAAACCTATCCGTCGCTGGATGCGCTTTGTGAATCCGACGTGGACGCGATCGCGATCATCACCCAGCATCATCTTCACGGACCGCAGGCGGTTCAGGCGCTGCGCAGCGGCAAGCACGTGTATTCCGCGGTGCCGTCAGCCGTCAGCCTGGAGGAAATATCCGATCTCGTCAAGGCCGTGGAGGAGACGGGGTTGACGTATATGATCGGGGAGACGAGCTACTATTACCCGTGTACGATTTACTGCCGCGACCGCTTTCGGAAGGGAGACTTCGGCCATATCGTGTACGGGGAAGCGGAGTATTACCACGATTACTCTCACGGACTGTATGCGGTGTCGCAGTGGCGGCACGGTGAGGAGTGGAAGCGGTATTTCGGGTCGCCCCCCATGTTTTATCCGACGCATTCGACAAGTATGATCGTGTCGGTCACGGGGGCGCATGCCACACACGTGAGCGGCATGGGCTTCGTCGATCGCCACGAAGACAATCTGTATGCGCGCGACGACAATTTCTGGAAGAACCCGTTCAGTAATGAAACCATGTTGTGCAGGATGTCGGACGGGAGCATGGCGCGCTTCAACGAGTTCCGCCGGATCGGACATCCCGGCACGGTCGGGATGAGTCTGTACGGGACCGATGCGGGATACGAGGAGCAGGTGGGCGGCCAGGTGTGGATCAACAAAGACCGGAAAACCTGCGTGGATCTTTCCGTGGAATTGTCCTGCGAGGGCGTGTTGGCCGGCCCTGCCGACGACCCGATGGGCGCGGTTACGGGAGACGACGGCACGCACCAGGGAGTGTCGCGGGTACATCCGGTGCACCTGCTGCCCAGGGAGTTTATCGGCCTGGGCAACGGGCACAAGGGAGCCCACCAGTTTCTGGTGCACGATTTCGTAACGGCGTGTGTGACGGGCGAGACGCCGTCGAACAGCGTTTGGCAGGCGGCGCGGTACCTGGTGCCGGGCCTGATCGCGCACCAGTCCGCGATGAACGGCGGCGCGCTGACGGCCGTGCCCGATTATGGCGACGGCGGCGGGAAGCTGTAAGTTCACGGTGTTGTGAATGATTCAGGTTGGGGGAGAAATATGGCGATTAGGCGAACATCCGGGGAAGGATGGGCGTTTGTTTCCGACGACGTGCCTGAATTTGACACGGAAGTGCAGGTTTCCCGTGCGCCGGAAGAGCAGCGGATTCGAATTTCGCTGGAGAAACGGAAGCGGGGCAAGGTCGTAACGCTGGCTGGCGGTCTGGTGCTTCAGAAGGGAGATTTGAAGGATCTCGCGCGGGCCTTGCGGCAAGCGTGCGGAACGGGAGGGACGTTCCGGGGGGACACGATTGAGTTGCAGGGAGATTGCCGGCAAGAGGTCCGCGACTGGCTGGTGAAAAATGGCTGGGGACTTCGATAATTGAAAAGAAAGGCAGCAGAAAGCGGATAGCGCCACATTCATAATGGAGACTTCAATATGGCCACGGTTGATTGCGATGCGCTGATCCTGGGCGGCGGGCACAACGGGCTGGTTGCGGCGGCCTATCTGGCGGATGCCGGGATGGATGTTCTCCTGCTGGAACGCAGGGACATCCTGGGCGGCGCCTGTGCGACCGAGGAACTCTTTCCGGGGTACCGGTTTTCGTCCTGTTCGTACATCTGCCACCTGTTGCAGGACCGGGTGATCGACGAACTGGGCCTGCGGGAGCAAGGGTTCGACGTGTATCACCTCGATCCCTCCCGGTTCCAGCCCTTCCCGGACGGCTCCGCCCTCCGCCTCTGGGACGACCTGGAACGCAGCCAGGCGGAACTCGCGCGATTCTCGCAGAAGGACGCGGAAGCCTATCCCGAGTGGCTCTCGTTCTGGGAACGGGCGGCGGGCATCATCTATCCGTATTTCCTGACGCCGCCGCCTACAATCAGCGAGATCGCCGCGCGCGTGCGCGGTACGGACGACGAAGCGCTTCTGGACCGCCTGCTCACGACCAGCATGACTGACCTCGTGACCGGTTTCTTCGAGTCCGACCAGGCCCGCGGCGCGTTCATCCAGGCGCAGGACGTGGGCGATCCCGCGGCGCCGGGCAGCGCATGGGTTTACACGTACATCAAATGCGGCGTTTTCGGACGGCCGGAGAACGTGGGGATCGTCAAGGGCGGGATGGGCGGCATTGCCAACGCCCTTGCGAGGGCCGCGAGGGCGAGAGGGGCGGTCTTGCAGACGGGCGCGGAAGTCGAGCGGATCCTGTTGTCGAATGGAGGCGCGTGCGGCGCGGCGCTTGCCGACGGCACGGAAATCCGCAGCCGGATCGTGGTCTCGAACGCGGACCCGAAGCGCACGTTCCTGAAGCTGCTGCCGCCGGGTGCGCTGGATGCGCGATTCCTTGCGAGGGCGAATCGCATGAAGACCGGGACGGCTTACCTGAAGTTCCACGCCGCGCTTTCCGGCCTGCCGGATTTCGCGAGGGGCGAATCAGGCTACGATCCCCGCTGGGTTGCGGAGATCAAGATCTGCCCGTCCATCGATTATTTTGCTCGCGCATGGGACGACGCGCGCCGCGGAGACCCCGCCCGGGAGCCGGTGATCGAAGTACAGATCCCATCCGTTTACGACGACACGATGGCGCCGGACGGCCACCACGTGATGTCCGTCTGGGCCCTCTATGCTCCGGTTCGCCCGCGCGACGGCACGTGGGATGAGCGACGCGAAGAGGTGGGCGAGCGCCTTATCGATACGCTGTCGATCTACGCGCCGAACCTGCGGGACATTCTGGTGGACTGGTCGCTGTTCACACCGCATGACCTGGAGGAACGGGTGGGCCTCACAGACGGAAACATACGGCATCTGGATATCGTGCCGGACCAGTTCCTCGCGCAACGCCCCCTCGCCGGATGGTCGCACTATTCGACGCCGATCGAGAATCTCTATTTGTGCGGCGCGGGCACTCACCCCGGCGGCGAAGTGACCGGGGCGCCGGGGCACAACGCCGCGAAGGCCATCCTGGAGGATTGGGGATAGGAGCGGTGTCAGCGGATCAGAACCGGAGGGTGAATACAGTTTCACTGCCGGGCGTAGACTGAACGCTGATGGCGCCGCGATGCTGGCGCATGATCTGCCGGCAGAGCGACAGCCCGATGCCTGAACCCTCCTGTCTGGTGGTGAAGAACGGGATAAAGATACGTTCCTGCACGTCTTCGAGGATGCCGGGTCCATTGTCCCTCACGCGGATGAGGACGCGGCCTCTTCGGTCCAGGCCCGCGGCGAGTTCGACGCGGGCCTGATCGCGTCCGGCGAGGGCCTGGAGCGCGTTCCGCACCAGATTAATGAGGACCTGCTCTACGAGGTGGGGGTCGGCCGTAACTTCCAGGGACTCGGGTTCGACCCGTGTGCGGAGTCCGATGCGCTCCTTTTCACATTCCGGTTGCATCAGGTTTACAACGCGGGCGAAGAGTTCGCCGACCGGGCAGATCTGAAAGTCGGGCCGGGGGATCCGTGTGAGTTGGCGGTAGGTGTCGACGAACTGTTGCAGGCCCTCGCTCCGCGACTGAATGGTCTCCAGCGCCGCGTGTACGTCGGTTACGATGTGGGGATCGAGCGACTGAGGGCGGTCCGATTCGGGAAAATGACCGCGTACGGTGGAGGCCAGAGAGGATATGGGGGTGATGGAGTTCATGATTTCGTGGATGAGCACGCGGATAAGCTTCTGCCACGCTTCCATTTCCTGTTCTTCGAGTTCGCTCTGTATGTCCTGCACGGAGGCGAGGATGAACGACTCGCCGCGCATTCTGATTTCGGTGGCGTGGATGACAATCTGAAGGAGTTCATCGTCGTCCTGGACTTTGACCAGGGTCCTGTCGCCCGGCCGCAGGGCGAGAAGGGTGTCGGCAAGGGACTCGCTCACCGACCGCAGCTCGCGCACGTTGTGGACGTGGGGTCTGCGAAGCAGGCGCTGGGCGGCGGTGTTCATGAGCTCGATGCGGCCGTCGGCGTCGTAACACACCAGGCCCACGCCCACGTGCTGGACCACCGTCTGCAGGTATTGAAAGTTCTCCTCTTTTTCCGCGCGTGTCTTCCGAAAGGCGTTCAGCACCTCGTTGAACGCCTCTTTCAGGTCGTCGAATGCGGACCCGAGTCCCCTGCCGCTGAAAGATTGGGAGAAGTCTTCGTACCGGATGGCCTGCAGAAAGCGGGTGAGGTCCCGGTTGGTGCGCTCCACGAAGTGGATGAGGGCCCAGGCCTGGTAGAGTGCAATGCCGGCCAGAATGAAGACGGTGGTGTAGTAGGACGTCTGAAAGAGCACGAACACGAGGGCGCAGATGTTGGCGCACAGGAACGCCACACGCACGATGCACAGCGTCCGAAAGTGTCTATAGACCATATTTTTCCAGCCTTCGGTAAAGGGCGCTGCGCGTGATGCCAAGTTCCCGGGCCGTGTGGCTGATGTTGCCCTCGTGCTTCTCGATGGCTTTGCGGATGGCGGTTTTCTCGATGCGTTCGAGATTGAAGTCTTCGCAGTGAATGTGGTCGCCCGCGGCGCCTTCCGACGTGCTGAGCGGAAAATCCGCCGGTTGCAGCGTGCCGTTTTCGTTCATGATGACCGCGCGTTCGATGGCGTGCTGGAGTTCGCGGACGTTTCCGGGCCAGGCGTATCCTTTGAGTTTTTCCAGGGTGCGGGGATGCAGGCCGATACGGGGCTTCTTGTATTTCCTGCAATACCTGTCCAGGAAGCTGCCGACGAGGAGCGGGAGGTCTTCGCGGCGGTCCCGGAGCGGCGGCAGGCTGATTTCAACGGTGTTGACGCGGTAGAGCAGGTCCTGGCGGAAGTCGTTCCGGGCAGCAAGTTCGTGGATGGGGGTATTCGTGGCGCACACGAGCCGGATATCGATGGGGACGGGCTTGTTGGTGCCCAGCCGGAACACCGTGCGCTTTTCGAGTACGGTGAGCAGCTTCGCCTGAAGCGTCAGCGAGAGGTTGCCGATTTCGTCCAGGAAGAGCGTCCCGTCCGACGCCGTTTCAAACCGCCCCGCACGGTCCTCCCTGGCGTCTGTAAAGGCGCCTTTTTTGTGCCCGAAAAGCTCGCTTTCGAAAAGGGTCTCGGGGACGGCGCCGAGGTCGACGTGGATGAAGACCTGGTCCGCGCGGCTGGAATTTCGGTGAATGGCGCGCGCCACCGCATCCTTTCCCGTTCCGTTGTCGCCCAGAATGAGGACGTTGGCGTCGGTTGCGGCGACCTTCCGTATGGTCTCGAAGACCTCGCGCATGACCGGAGAGACGGCCACGATGCCGGGAAACTGCCGGTCAAGGTCGGCATGGAGCTGCTTCTGCCGTGAGCGGAGCCGGGCGACGTCGAGGCGCGATTGGCGGAGCCGGGCTGCCGCGGACAGTGTGGCCAGGAGTTTTTCATTCTGCCATGGTTTGAGGACAAAGTCCGTAGCGCCCTCCCTGATGGCCTGAACGGCGGTCTTGACGTCGCCGAACGCCGTGATGAGCACCACCACCGCGGACGGATCCATCTCCAGAATCCGCCTCAGCCAGTGGAACCCTTCTCTGCCCGACGTGGCGTCCTGCGCGAAGTTCATATCCAGCAGGATCACGTCGTAGGAATCATTCTGCAGCAGTTCGGGAATGCGGTTGGGATCGGCTTCCGTATCCACCCGCCCGGCGTGCTGCTTGAGATAGAGTTGCGCGGCCAGCAGCACGTCGTGGTCGTCGTCGACGATGAGGATTTTGTCGGATGATTTCATCGGAGCCTCGGAGCGTTCGAGCATGAATCGGCGGGCGCTACCCGTGTCCCGGAGACGAAAAGGGATCGGCAGCCGAACATGTCGGAGATGTTTCATTGCCTGACAAGATGCGCATTTTTCGTGCCAATATGCCTCTTGAGCCGAAATTACGCACAACCATAATGATCACAGAGACTTATCCTGTCAAGCGGTACGGAGACCGGCCCCTCGTGCATGTGCGTTTTCGGACACTGCTGTATCATTTTCGAACACTTCCGGGCGGGGTATTTCGCCGTCGCATCGCTAAGTACCTGTAAAATCGAGCCGAAAACACATGGCACGCCCGTTGCTCAGGGTATGGCGCAGGGTATTGAAGAGAATCCCATTCGCGGCCAACTGAGTTCAATAGAACGTATCTATGCGTGGTCATTGCCTGTGCTGAGCTTGCCGAAGTAAGCATGCCTGCATTGAGCTTGTCGAAATGTCGAAATGCCCGCATTCAGGCAGCCCTTCGCCGGCCCTTCGACCCTTCGACAAGCTCAGGGCAACGCATGCTCAGGGAACGGCTCAGGAACCGCAAATTCAGGGAGCGGCACAGGCCGAGCGGATGACGGAACTGGCAAACGTATGACCGAAACATTTCGCATTTAGCAATTGCAAAACATGTCATTCTGAGCGGAGCGAAGAATCTCCCGTCTTCTCGGCTTGACGTTCAGCGGACCCGTACACCGGCCCATATGCGCGGAGGCCTGGCTTCTCTGGCGCCGCCACAGCAAGACCGCGTAGGCGCAAACGTGCCGCCTGCCAGGTCACGTCGAATGACAGAACATGCTTGAGTATCAAGCGATGCCGCAGTAGATCCTTCGTCAGCCAGCCTGCCGGTGAACCGCTGTCAGGCATAGCGGCTTCCTCAGAATGACATGTTTGGCGAGCGGCCGGCCTGTTATTCTGAGTGAAATCCAAGATTGCCTACGAACGCGTGGTCATTGCTTGCGTTGAGCCTGTCGAAACGGCTTGTCGAAATGCCCGCGTTTAGGCAGCCCGTACGACGCGAGGCAGGCAGACAGGAATGTCCGCCCCACCCTCACTGCGGTTTCTTCACGTTGACGGTCGGAAAAAGGTATGACCGGGACATTTCGCCAAAGGCTATTGCAAAACATGTCATTCTGAGCAATGTCCAAGAACGCCAACCAAAACGTGGTCATTGCCTGTGCTGAGCTTGCCGAAGTAAGCTTGTCGAAATGCCCGTAACCCGGAATCACTGCAACACTCGCGCTTGCTCCGCCTGACCGTGTAGGCGCAAACGTGCCGCCTGCCAGGTCGCACTAAGTGCAAGAAGCTTGGGCATCATCCGATGCTGCAGTAGATCCTTCGTCGGCCTGCCTGCCGATGAATCTCTGGCAGGCAGGGCAGCCTCCTCAGGATGACAGTTTGGGCGAAGGTATGACGGATACGATTCGCGGATGTTCATCGCCCAAGTTGTGATTCTGAGCGGAGCCGCGCCGAATTGAAGTGGATGGTACTTTCCACGAAGGAGTCAGTCGATGTTCTGGAATTATCTCAAGGTCGCGTATCGCAATCTGCTGCGGCACCGGCTGTACGCCGCCATCAACGTGGTGGGGCTGGGCATCGCGATTGCGTTTTGCCTCCTTGCCTACCTGTTTGTGCGATACGAATGGACCTACGACGGGTTTCATGAAAACGCCGAACGGATTTACAGGGTCTACGCAGAATTTGGGAGCCGCATCACTTCAGAAAATACACCAACGGAATTGGGGCCTGCGTTGTCGGAAACGCTGCCGGACGTCCGTTCCGTGAGGATACATTCCGGGATGCGCATTGTTCACGATCGAGGCCAGACGACGAAGGTAAACATCCTTCAGGCAGATCCATCAATTCTGGACGTCTTCTCCTTTCCTCTGATCAAGGGAGACGCTGCCACCGCTCTGGTGGCTCCGAACTACGTGGTGATTACCGAATCCATGGCTGCGAGATATTTCTCAGGGCAGGACCCGATCGGGAAGTCGATTTCCGTTCAGGATGTCGAGCCGATCGTATTGAATTTCGGGGGCGGAGGATCAGATGAAGGTGACAAGCAACGGACTGGACAAAAAGAAGGTCCTGCCGGCGCAACGCCAGCCCCGGCGCGCTCGGATCATCCCGGCGAAGTATCCGGGGCAAGAATTTTATCCTTCTCAATAAACCCAACATCATCTTACACCAGGCCGGAAGTGCCGGATAAACGTCCGACTCAGGAATTGACGGTGACCGGTGTGATCGGGGACATTCCCAAAAATTCCACCCTTCGCTTTGACCTTCTCTCAGCACTGAACCCAGCGGTTCAGAAACGGGATTGGAACACCGTGAACACTTATGTCCTGCTGCCGGAAAATCTGAGTCGCCTCGAAATGGAGCGCCGGCTTGGCGGTCTTTCTATACCGTGGCCGAGGAACCGACAGCCGGAGAAGCTGAAACTGCTTGCTTTGAGAGACATCTACTTTAATTCCAACATCGTCGGCACCGACGTCGGATTCGGCCGCCTCACCGGTCGTTCAGGGACTCCCGGCCATTCGTTTATCCTGGCGGGCATTGCAATACTCGTGCTGGTCGTGGCCGCAGTCAACTATACGAACCTTTCGGTCGGCCGGTCGTTCTCCCGTGCGCGGGAAGTTGGAATGCGGAAGGTTGCCGGGGGACTGCGAACCCAACTGGTGAGGCAGTTTCTCGCGGAGTCGATCCTGCTGACCCTGGTCGCGTTTGGGCTCGGGCTCGCGCTTGCTGAAGTGCTCCTACCGGGCTTCAATAGCCTGGTCAGCAGGAAATTCTCCCTTTCCGATCTGGCGGATTCCAACTCACTTCCGTATCTACTCGTCATGGCGCTGGTCGTCGGGGTTATCGCCGGGGGTTACCCGGCACTCTTCATGTCGGGATTCATCCCGGTCGATGCGTTGAAGGGGCGATTCAAGGCGGATCGCATGGGGACCTTCAGCCGGTCGCTCGTGGCATTCCAACTGGCCATCTCCACGTCACTGGTGACATGCATGACCATAGCTTCAATACAAATGGACATACTGAAATCGAAACCGCTTGGATTCGAGCCCAGCCATGTCGTCGTAATTCGTCTATTTGGGATAACGGAAAGAATGAAGCTGGCCAAGGCCTTTGAGGAGGCCGTCCGGCCATACCATTCCGTTTTGAATACGACGAGAACAGGACACGGATTCAGCAGTCTGATGCGGAGTAGCTTCAACATCAGTTGGGAGGGGACGACGTTGGAAGGGGTTGAGAGTATGTCTTGTGATACACGCTTCCTGGAAACAATGGATATAAGGCTACTGGACGGCCGGAATTTCGAAAGGGACAGCGACGCGGAGACCTCGGTCATCGTCAATGAAACGCTCGCCAGGGCACTTGGAAGGGACTCGGCTCTAGGCGAGATGATTCGAATCGGCAGGAAGGACATGCAGGTTATCGGCGTCGTCAGGGATTTTCATTTCCGGTCTCTTCACCACGCCATTGGACCCGCGGTGCTGCAATTGCAGGCGACCTCGTCGACCGCCAGGTCCCTGCCGGACTTCCGGGTCCTATTGATGATTCGGATTCGCCCGGAGAACGTCTTTGACACACTGGAATTCCTGAGAGAGAAATGGGACGAAATTGTACCGGGTGTTCCGTTTGACCATAATTTCCTGGATGAGGAAATAGACCGTCAATACCGTGAGGAAAGCCGTTGGTTCAGAATCGCGGGTTATGCGACGTTCTTTGCGGTATTCATCGCCTGCCTGGGCGCGTTCGGGCTGATATCACTCACCGTCGCCAGGCGGACCAAGGAAATCGGAATCCGGAAAGTCGTGGGTGCGCCAACGACCCGTATCATCTACCTGCTGACCCGGGAATATGTGATCATGGTCGGAATCGCCGCGCTGATCTCATGGCCTGCAACGTACTACGCGACGGAGCGCTGGTTGCAGAATTTCGCGTATCGTGTGGATCCGGGGATCGGGACCTTTCTGCTGGGAGGCCTGCTCACGCTTCTCGTCGTACTCCTGGCGGTCAGCCTTCAGGTCGCGCGCGCTGCCCGCGCGAATCCCGTCGACGCGTTGCGGTATGAGTGATGGCGACCCCTCCCCTGAACGGAGAGGGGAGTAGCCTCGCGGCTTCCTCAGGATGACCGGATTGGCAAACGCGTGACCGTAACATCTCGCCAATGGTCATTGCAAAGCATGTCATTCTGAGCAAAGTCCAAAAACGCCTACCAAAACGTGGTCATTGCTTGCGTTGAGCCTGTCGAAACGGCTTGTCGAAATGCCCGTAACTCGGAATCCCTTCAACACTCGCGCCACATCAGCCTGACCGTGTCGGCGCAAACGTGCCGCATTCCGCGTCACGGCGAATGACTGAAGACGCTCGGGCGCCATCCGATGCCGCAGTAGATCCTTCGTCAGCCTGCCTGCCGATGAATCGCAGGCAGGGCGGCTTCCTCAGGATGACCGGATTGGCAAACGCGTGACCGTAACATCTCGCCAATGGTCATTGCAAAGCATGTCATTCTGAGCAAAGTCCAAGAACGCCTACCAAAACGTGGTCATTGCTTGCGTTGAGCCTGTCGAAACGGCTTGTCGAAATGCCCGTAACTCGGATTCCCTTCAACACGCGCGCCACATCAGCCTGACCGTGTCGGCGCAAACGTGCCGCCTTCCACGTCACGGCGAATGACAGAAGACGCTCGGGGATCAAGCGATGCTGCAGTAGATCCTTCGTCTGCCTGCCTGCCGATGAAACGCTGCCAGGCAGGGCTTCCTCAGGATGACATGTTTGGCGATCGGCCGGCCTGTCATTCTGAGCGGAGACGCGTCAATGAAACGCAGGAGGTGACCCTACGTGGTCGCAAACTACCTGAAAGTCGCCGTCCGCAACCTGATGAGGAACAAGGTATTTTCGGCGATAAACATCCTCGGCCTTGCAATCGGCATGGCCTGCTGCTTGCTCATTCTCCTTTACGTTCAAGATGAACTGAGCTATGACCGGCACCACAGGAATGCAGATCGGATTTTCCGGCTCGCCACAGAGATTCATTCGGAAGGAGCGCCCGGTCGGTTCGCCGTTACATCATTCCCAATGGGTTCAACTCTCGTTCAAGAATACCCGTCAGTAGAAGACGCGGTCAGGTTTCACCGAAAAGATGAAAAGACGCTTGTTGCAAATCAGCAGCGTCACTTTTACGAGAGAGGCGTTCTGTTCGTCGATTCAAATGTCTTCCAGGTGTTCGATTTTCCCCTGAGCAAAGGTGATCCTCAAACCGCACTCCAGGAGCCGAATTCCATTGTCCTGACGGAAGCAATGGCTCGGAAATATTTCGGCGACGAAGATCCGATGGGGCGGACGCTTTCGTTGGGCGGCAACACCCATAAGATTTCGGGTGTGTTGAGGAACTCAAAAAACAGATCGCATTTACAGTTCGACTTTCTCGCATCGCTAGACATCAGCAAGGGCTGGCTTAGCATAGACTTCCATACCTATCTGCTCTTGCAGGCCGCGCAGGCTGCCCAGGAGGTCGAATCGAAGTTGCCGGGTTTCATCCACAGGCACCTCGGAGCGGATATGGAAGCTGCAGGTGTACAATTGAGGCTCTTTCTGCAGCCATTGACCGATATTCACCTTCATTCACACCTGGATTTCGAAATCAGTCCCAACGGGGATATCCGGTATGTCTATCTCTTTCTGGTTATCGCGTTTATTGTATTAATGCTCGCGTGTATCAATTTCATGAACCTTTCGACCGCCCGCTCGGAGAACCGCTCAAAGGAAATCGGGATGCGGAAAGTGGTCGGCGCGTACCGGGGTGAGTTGATCGGTCAATTTTTGGGCGAATCGACGTTGCTGGCTTTCATCGCCATTGTCATCGCCGGTGTAATGGTGGAGATCGTGCTTCCGTCATTTGAAGCCTTTGTCGAACGCGACCTGGTCGTTGATTACCTGAAAAGCCGGAACACTCTGTTGGCTCTGATCGGCATTGCGCTGTTTTCTGGCTTGTTCTCCGGAAGCTATCCCGCGTTTTTTCTCTCTGCGCTTAAACCGGTGCTGGTATTCAAAGGGGTGATGGACGCCGGTTCGAAACAATCTGCCATTCGAAAGACGCTCATTATCGTCCAATTTGCAATATCGGTCATTCTGGTCATCGGAACCGGTCTGGTCTATGACCAGGCAGAGTTTATTCGAAACAGGCGCCTTGGATTTCGAAAGGAACATATCGTTGTCATGCCGAACGACGGCGGCGCGCCGGAGCGACGCTACCGAAACAGGGTGTCGGCACACAGCGCCGTACTGAATGTAACAGCCTCTTCGACTGTACCAGGCGGAGTGATGCCCGGAAATTTGTTTTTCCCCTTCACGGAGGGCATCTACAATGATGCTGTGCTGATGAATGTGATGTACGTGGATCACGGGTTCATCGAGACGTTTGGAATTGAAGTATTGGAGGGAAGGGCATTTTCGGATGACGTTTCAAGTGATCGCAAGGGAGCCTTTATACTGAATCAAGCGGCGATGAGGAATCTGGGGTGGACTACCTGTGAGAAGAAAAGGTTTGGAATGGATGTCTATGGAGAAGGTGCTGAAATGAAAGCGGGACTCCAGGGAGACATCGTGGGGGTTGTGAAAGACTTTCATTACAAGTCTCTCCATCATCAGATTGAACCGCTTGTGATCATGATGGGCGGGGGATGGACAAGAGACTACATTTCCATCCGGATACGGCCGGAGGATATCGGGGATACGCTGGATTTTCTCAGAACCCAATGGCGCGAAGTCGTACCGAATACGCCATTCGAATACTCGTTCCTGGATACGTCATTCGACCGGCTGTACCGGACGGAAACTCGGCTGGGGATGCTATTCGGCAGTTTCTCAGTCCTGGCGATTGTTGTGGCCGCCCTTGGTCTGTTTGGCCTGGCGTCCATAAGCGTGCAACGACGTACCAAGGAGATCGGTATCCGGAAGGCGGTGGGGGCATCTGTTTCCGGTATTGTCTTGCTCTTGTCAAAAGAATATGTCCTGCTTGTCGGTGCTGCCAATCTCGTCGCCTGGCCGATCGCCTACTTTGCGATGACGAGATGGCTGGAGAATTTCGCCTACCGGATTGATCCGGCCATCTCCACGTTTGTCCTTGGGGGCTTGTTAGCGTTGTGCATTGCGCTACTGACCGTGAGCTATGAGACGCTCAAAGCAGCCCGCGCGAATCCCGTCGACGCGTTGAGGTATGAATGAGAGCGACCACTCCCCCAGCCCCTCCCTGCACGGAGAGGGGAGCAGATGTGCCGCCTGCCCGGTCACGGCGAATGACAGAAGACGCTCGGTTATCAAGCGATGCCGCAGTAGATCCTTCGTCAGCCAGCCTGCCGGTGAATGGCCGGCAGGCTGGGCGGCTTTCTCAGGATGACATGTTTGGCGAGGGCATGACGGACACACTTCGCAGATGTCGAGTGCAAAACATGTCATTCTGAGCGCAGCGAAGAATCTCCCGTCTATTCGGGTTGACGTTTAGCGGAAGGCATCGCCAGCCCATATGCGCGGACGGATCGTCGCCTGGCGGCTTCGCCAGCAAGTCGCGCGCTGAAAGCCACAGCCTCTCGTTCTTGAGTTTCCATAGCGAATTGACTTACATTCAGTTACCCAGTTTTTTTGGTTGCGCCCGGGATATCCCGGGCGCTTGCCGCATAAACGGCATCTGGCGCTCGATGAATGACGAGGGAGGAGAGCAATGGAGACTGAATTGTTTGAACGTATCAGGACCTGCGACGTGGGCGACCCGTTCGCCGCTGCCGATCGCAACCGCGGCGACGCCTTGCTGTCCGTGATCGCCGGCGAACGCGCGAGCCAGGGGCCGGGAAACAAGATCGTCACCTGTGGCGGCAGGACCCACATTGCCTGGCAAGACTCGTACGATCAGAGGTACTTCGCCCGGGTACGCACGCTCGATCATGAATCGGGCAGGTGGACCGCCGGCGCGCTCCTGGCCGAGGGCGTCGACGAACACTCCCGTCCCACCCTTGCGGTCGATAGCCGGGGATATCTGCACATGGTCATGGGCGGACACAACTCGCCGCTGCAGTACCAGCGTTCGCTGCGGCCGCACGATGCGTCCGCCTGGACCCCCGTCGAGGCCTTTGGCCGAAACACCTATCCCGTGCTCCTGTGCGGTCCCGACGACACGCTTCACCTGATGGTCCGTGACGGCAGCCACAAGGGCATGGAGATGTGGGAAAGACCTTCCGGCGGTCCGTGGCAAAGCTGCGGCCTGATCGTGACCCGGCAGCCGCGTTTCACGGGGTACACCGGCATGAACAACGACGTGGCCTGGGGCCCGGGCCGGAAGACAATGCACATGAGCATGGCCTTTTTTCTGGGTCGCAAGCCGAATGCGGGGGAGCACTCACGCGACGTATCCGGTCTGTATCAAGCGGTGGGCTACATGCGCTCCTCCGACTTCGGCCGTACCTGGCAGAAAGCCGACGGGACCCCAATTCCGCTTCCGGCAACGTCCGACACGCTCGACTTGCTGGAGGAGGGGGAGAGCAACAACCCCAAGCCCGGCATTGACCACTGCGGCCTGGCCGTCGATTCGAAAGACCGACCCTACGTCGGCTACGTGCGCCACACACCCACGCCGTGTCGTGCCTATTTGAAGACACCCGGCGCCGGGGGGTGGCGCGGACTGCCGTTAAACGAGGCCGTGGCGTCACACTGGCCCGGCTGGGGGATGGTCGCCTTCAAGCCGATCATGACGTCCGATGACGTCCTTTGCATTCTCGCCCAGCTCGTTGCCCTGGGACATCCGGACGCGAACTGGGCCCCCGGCATCCATGGCCTGCCCACCTTGTGGCTGCGCGAGCACGATGAACTCTCACGCATCGTCTGGCTCGAGTCGTCCGATTACGGGGAGACATTCACGCCGCGCGAGGTGCTCGCATCGGACCCTGAACGAGGTCAGGTTATGTCATCCCTGGAACGCCCCAACGGCGCCAACCCGATCCCGCCGGGCGCCCGTCCGTCATTCATCTACACGCTGGGCGAATCCCGATATGCGGACGAGGGCGAGACCATCGACAACCAGCTGTACTGGGTGCGCGTCTGACTATGATTCCTCAATTTTCGGGGACGTTAATCTGTCTAACCTGCCTGTCTCGCCTGCTTCAGCTGGCAGGTCCATCCATGTAAGTTTCGCTTTATGAATTGAAGAGGCTGGAAAAGCGGTCATAACGGGCCGCTTTTTCCGTGTGAGCATCCTATGTCCGATAAGCGCCAGGAGGATCGATTTCAGACCGCCGACGTGGTCGTACTATCTGGTGGGCACGCCGTGCACGATACGTACAGCGGATTCCTGGCGCCGCTGCTTCCCATCTTCATTCGAACGCTTTCCCTGTCGAAGACCGAGGCCAGCCTGTTGATGCTGGCGCGACAGGCTCCGTCCGTGTTCCAACCGATCATCGGGCATCGGGCGGACCGCTCGAATCTGCGGTTCCTCGTAATTCTGGGACCCGCGATAACGGGCATTGCCATGAGCCTGCTGGGTGTCGCGCCGAACTATGGGTCCCTGGTCGCTTTGTTGCTCGTCACCGGGTTTGCCTCAGCCGCCTTTCACGCGGTCGGACCGGCGGTGGCCGGAAGGCTTTCCGGCCCGAACCTGGGCCGCGGGATGGGCATCTGGATGTTGTGCGGCGAACTCGGCCGCACCCTGGGGCCCATCCTGATCGTGACCGTCATCGGTCTGTGGGGGATCGCGGGGACAACCTATCTGATTCCGGCCGGGATCCTGGCCTCGATCGTGCTCCTGTTCCGGATGGGGCGCGTCGCCGCCCGTGCGTTTTCCTTCTATCGAGCGCTGCCGTGGCAAGCCGCGCTGCGGCGGATGGCGCCCGTCATGGTCCCGCTATCCGGAATCGTGTTCGTCAGGGCGTTTATGATGGCCTCGCTGACCGCGTTTCTCCCGACCTTTCTGAATGAAGAGGGGGCGAGCCTGTGGCTGGCCGGCGCGTCTCTTTCCGTGCTGGAAGGCGCGGGCATCGCGGGCGCGCTGACCGGCGGATGGGTCAGCGATCGGTGGGGGCGCAAACAGGTGCTCGCCTTTTCCATGATCGGGAGTCCGCTCCTGCTGTTTCTGTTTCTCCAGAGTCAGGGCTGGTTTCTCTTTCCCGTTCTGGTCGTCATGGGATTTGTCGCGCTTGCGACCGGACCGGTGGTGTTGGCGATGGTCCAGGAAAGCTGCCCGGAAAACAGGGCGTTTGCGACTGGGCTCTATATGGGCGGAGGATTCGCGCTTCGGGGACTGGCGATGTTGTTGCTCGGCATGATGGGAGACGCATACGGCCTGCGGCGGGCATTCGAAGTCAGCGCGGTTCTGATGCTGATCGGCGTGGGGTTGGTATTCAAAATACCCAAAGGCGGGGAGACCCTCACCTCCCGGCCCCTCTCACGAGGGTAGAGGGGGAGCAGAACCAGGCGCCGGATCTTCGCCGAAACCGAAAATCAGCTCGCACGGAGACACAAAGACACAAAGGGAAAGAACAGCTATTAGCAGTCAGCGGTCAGCCATCAACTTGAACCAAAATCGAAAACCATCAAGCCGAAGATCAACTTCAAAATCCCCTTTTCCCCAAATTCCCTGCCTCCGGCGGGTTCCTTTTGAAGCGACCAAAAGGAACCAAAAGTCGCCGCTGGGCGCGGGGCCTGCCATATGCACAGCGCGAACACCCTCACAGCATGCACACAATTCGCAGCCCTCACACCCACGCCGGCACATCGACCCGCGTAGCTGGACGGATCAGCGCGCTCTGCTTTGGAAGCCCTCTCGAAAGGCTGTTCATACGTGTATACGTTCGCTTTCTGTGAGCGAGGGACAAACAGCTATTGGAGAAAGGCATTCAGCTAAAACCGACATCACGTCTCGTCGACTCCGTGACACACCAGGACCAGAACGGCGCAGGCCTTTCCCCCAGCACGGGCTTTGCGATGTTGGGTTTGTATGGGTTGCGGTGTTTGGTTTTCGGTTTTGGCTGACGGCTAACGGCTGATCGCTGCTTTTTTGGTTAGACTGTGGAGGCTTGAACGAGTAAAAAGAATCACCGGCCTCTCTACGAGACCGGTGATTTTTGCGCTGATTTATTCCTTTGGTCGCCTTCGACCCTTGACGAATATGAGCCTCGGGCGGCGCCTTCGCCGTTTGATCTGTGGCACGATGACCACCCCCTCTTGAGATTGTATATTGGTTTCATGGATTTGATCGTTTTCCGAGGAGATTTGTTCCATGAATAAATGACCATCCGGTAAAAGCGGTCAGCAATCAGCCGTAAGCAGTCAGCTGAACCCGGTTAGCGAACGGTCCGGCGTTATCAATTCTCGTCTATCAGCGCCTGGTGTTCAGTCCCGGAAACAAGCTGCCTGAATTCGGCGGGAGAAAAGCAGCGATCCGTTGTCAGCCGTCAGTTAGAATCAAAACCAAGAATCAAACTCAACGTCCACATCTCCCCACATTCCTTGCCGTCGAGAAACATCTGTCAGCGGTCAGCCATCAGCAATCAGCTTGAACCAAAATCGAAAACCATCAAGCCGAAGATCAACTTCAAAATCCCCTTTTCCCCAAATTCCCTAAAGGCGGGGAGACGTAAGACGGGAGACGGGAGATGATATCAGTGCCACATGGTATTTCTTGTCGTTACGATAACGGTAGAGAAACAGGCACGGTTAGCGTGAAAACACGGTGGTAACGTTATCTTCTACCGTCTCACGTCTACCCTCTTACCGCATTTAGAATAGTCGCCGCTGGGCGCGGGGCCTGCCACAGGCACAGCGCGAATCCACTCACAGGATGCACAGGATCCTCTGCCCTGAGACCCGCGGAGGCACATCGAACAGCGTTGCTGTACGGATCAGCGCGCTCTGCTCTGGACGTGCTCTGGAACCGCACAGCGTTCGTGACCAGAGTGGTTTCGCGATCCCGAGCAGCAATCAGGCGAAATCGACTAGCGATGTGGCAACGAGATGTCAAGCAGCGATGTTTGTGCTGACAGACGCGCGACCACAAGAGTCGCCCCTACGAAACCGCGGGTGGCGGCATATGCATGGGCGCTTCGATAAGTTCAACGTCCCGGTTCGGGCAAGTCCCCTACCATCTTAGCAGGAGCTAAAGACGTCGACTATTTTCTGCTCCTGGTAATACGTGGTCAGCAAATGGCGGGGAGATTGGGAAGAAGAGGCGAGATGTGAAACGTGTGAGGGAAGGATCTTAAGGTGAGGAACTGCTTAATGGAGAAAAATCCTTGAAATCGTCAAGAGGTTCGTCGAAATCGTCAGACATCGCTACGAGTCCCCGGGCGCTACCGAATTCTGGAACAGGTTTGTCGGACGCGAGGGGTACCAGTCTAACTGCAGAGCCATTTTGCTGAGTAATGATAATTTCTTCACCGCTCACGGCTTCCTTAACCAGTTCAGCCAATCGCGATTTGGCTTCAGTAAGGGAAATCTTGTACATCGGCGTCCTCCGGGTCAGGCTGTAGGTTAATCTACAGGTAAATATCACAAGATTCGGGTGTTGATGCAATTCCATAATTGCGATAATGACCGGTATAAATCGTCGGATGCTCCACCCGTCCGCTTTCGGCCAAATGTTCGAAATACGTCCCCGCGACGGTGAGTCGCCCGACAGAGTGTCCATTTTCGGACAATAGTGTATCATTATCGAACACATGTGATCGGCCGCAGAGGTCGCTCAATATCACAACCATTTGTTAATTAATAACTTGCTGCATTGGCACAATAATCGCACTGGCACAGCCTACGCGGATAGCCGCGATCCCTTATCGTCAGATATGCAGAGGACTCAGGGGAATGGATGAGGAAGTCTTCGACAGCGACGCTTCAGCTACAGGGAGATCCAGTTGCTCCGAAATTATCTGACCGTGGCGTACCGCGACCTCATACGCCACAAAGTGTATTCAGCCATCAACATCGTAGGGCTCGCGTTTGGCATTGCGTTTTCCATTCTGGCGTTTCTGTACGTGCGGCACGAATGGTCTTTTGACGCATTTCACGAAAGGGCAGATCGGATATATCGTGTGTACAACAGGGGTGAAGTGGGCGAAGGAAGTGTCGCCACGGCGATCATGCCGGGACCTCTCGGTCCGGCGTTGGCGGAAGCATTTCCCGAACAAATGCAACGCGTGGTGAGAATCCATAGCACGTCTCGCACGTTCCGATATGGCGACCGTTCATTCAGGGAGCGAATCGCATATGTGGATCCGGGTTTTTGGGATGTCTTTACGTTTCCATTGCTGAAAGGCGACCCGAAAACAACGCTTGATCGCAAGGACGCCATCGTTATTACAGAAAAAGCCGCTCGGAGATTATTCGGTAGAGAAGATCCACTGGGCAAATCGATATCATTTACACGTGATTCAGAAGTGCGCCAGGTTTTGATTTCGGGCATTCTGAAGGATGTTCCCGAGGCTTCCAGCATTCAGTTCGGCTTTCTACAGTCCTTTGAGAATGTCGAGGACGCGCTGAACACGTGGAATATGACAAGCAATACCAGCATATACGCATTGTTGCGCGACCGGATCGACGTCGCGGCATTGGAAGGCCTGTTCCCGCGTTTCATCACGTGGTCGTGGCCCATTATGGGCGAGAAGCAGGAATTGAAATTACAGCCCCTCGAGGATGTGCACTTCAGTCCTGATATCCGTGGACCCGAACCCGCCACCGACCGGGCCTATAGCTACATTCTGTTGTGCCTTGCAATTCTGATACTGTTAATCGCATGTGTGAATTTTACGACCCTTGCGCTGGGAAGGTCGCCATCCCGGGCGCGAGAGGTAGGCATACGCAAAGTGGCTGGTGCGCGCAGACCTCAGGTTATCGCGCGATTTCTATCGGAATCGATACTCCTGAGCCTCGTCGCATTGATGGTTGGCGTTGTACTGGCAGAAGTGCTGATGCCGCTGTTCAACAGCCTGATGGATCAGGAGCTTTCGTTGGCTGCGAATCTGGACAGATCGGCAGTGGCCGCGTTGATCGGCCTGGCCTTGATCGTGGGTTTGTCTGCTGGCAGCTACCCGGCCTTTGTCCTGTCCGGTTTTGTGCCGATTCATGTGCTCAACAACCGATTGAGAATTGTGGGGGCAGGACTTATCAGCAGGTTTCTCCTGGTCTTTCAGATCGCGATGTCCGCGGCACTGGTCATCTGCGCCCTGGTGGTGACCCTTCAGCTCGACTATCTGCGGAACAAACCCCTCGGCTTTGACAGTGAACACCTGATTGGCGTCTGGCAAGCCGGCAAGCTCCGGGACCAGGGGAACGAAGGCATTGAAACCTATCGGGACGCCCTCTTATCTCATCACGCGATTGTCGGCGTGACCGGGATGTTCCACCTGATGGACAATAGACAACAGTCACGCGGCGGTGTGGCGTATGATGGAACAGACATCAAGGGCGTCGAGGTGTTCTATGTCGATTTCGATTTTATTCCAACGCTGCAAATCGAATTGATCGAGGGGCGGAATTACTCACAGGACCTTGCGACGGATCCTGCTGCGTCCGTGGTTATCAACGAAACGCTGGCCAGGCGGCTGGGGCCGGGGTCGCCGATCGGAAAGATATTGAGATTTTTCGACGAAGTGACGGTGATCGGGGTGGTGAACGATTTTCATTTTCGTTCGCTCCATCACAAGATTGGCCCCGCACTGCTGAAATGCGATCCGGATTATCCATACGACCGACTGGTGGTTCGGGTTCGTCCCGACGATATCCCCGGGACACTGGCGTATATGAAGGATCAATGGGAAGCCGTGACACAATCCTCCGGTTTCCGATATTTTTTCCTCGATGAAAGCATCGATCGCCAATACCGAACCGAAGAGCGATTGCATCGAATCATCGGGTACGGAACGCTGCTTGCGATTTTTGTTGGGTGTCTGGGGGCGTTCGGATTGACGGCGTTTGCCGTAACGCGGCGAACGAAGCAGATCGGCATTCGCAAGATATCGGGCGCCAGTGTGACAGACGTCGTGAGTCTGCTGTCGCGCGAATTCGTGCTGCTGGTGGGGGTTGCCAATGCGATCGCGTGGCCGGTCGCGTGGTGGGCGATGGATCGGTGGCTGCAGGATTTCGCGTATCGCGTCGATCCGGGAGTCGGGACGTTCGTTATGGGTGGTGTGCTGACGCTGGCGGTCGTGCTGCTGACGGTGAGCGTCCGGACAGTCCGGGCGGCCCGCGCGAACCCTGTGGATGCGTTGCGGTATGAATAAACCTCAAGTCGAAAAAAGACAAACGTAAAATTCGCCACAAAAAGTACAAAAGGCACAAGATGTATCGGTGCGAAACGGCGGGTGTCGTAACGCCGTGACCCTGCAGGTATTTCCTTGTCTTTCGGCCATACGCCCGGTAACAGGATACCTGTTTTCGTGTCTCTTGTGGCAACTTGCCTTAAATCGAAAAATCCAGCAAGCCGACACCGCGGAGATAATTTCCGAAACGGGGCGTAAAGGTCGTCCGAAAGGATGTTTCGTCCGTTCACGTCCATTGACCTGAAGGTTCCTGGAAGTCCGCCGTCAAATCGCCTTTATTGACTTGCGTATATTTGATTTAACGCCACCGAAATATGACGAATCAAGGTTATTCGCTTTTACCCAATTGCGGAGGTCGAAACGCAATGAAGCCAATCTGTATTGCTATCGTCGTACTCTGCCTTTGCCTGGCGCCGGCGGGCTGTGGCGCCGGGAAGTCAGTTGAAAAGGAGGTCATTGAGCGAACGGTCGCGTTTTCGCCGGGTGGGCGATTGACGATTGTCAACGTGAACGGGGACATTACGATCGAATCGTGGGACCGGCACGAGGTCAAGATGAAGGCAGAGAAAAGAGCGCGCGCCGAAAACGAAGACGAAGCGCGGATGCTTCTGGAGAAAACCACGGTGCAGTTCGACCAGACCGTGAACGGGATTGACATCCGTACGGACGCGCCCAAGAAGCCGGGAAGGAACCGGAACGTGAGCGTCGCCTATACTGTGACCGTACCCAGAGCCATCGATCTTGACCTGAAAACGGTGAACGGACGTGTGGACGTCGACGATGTTTCAGGAGCCGTCGATGCGAAGACGACCAACGGCCGCATCGGGCTGACCGCCATCGTTGGAGCGATCCAGGCGCGTACGACGAACGGGAACATCGAGCTTTCGGACCTGCTGGGCCCGGTAGAGACGAAAACGACGAACGGAAAGATCAAGGTCGCGCTTTCCGGAACTGGCGACGAACCGCACGATATTCGCGCCAAAACGACAAATGGCGGCATCGAAGTGACGCTGCCGAAAGGGCTGAAGGCGCGCCTGAAGGCGTCAACCGTGAACGGCAGGATCGAGACGGACTTTCCGGTGACCGTGACGGGCCGTTTCGGCAAGTCGGTTGACGGCGTCATCAACGGCGGCGGGCGACTGATTCAGTTGAAGACCGTCAACGGTTCGATTCAATTGAAGGAGAGATAAGCCGAAAGCGTTCGGCGTGGGCGAATCCGGTGGATGCCTTGCGGACCGAGTGAGCTTTGCCGTCTCGGCGCCGAAAGGACTGTTCATTTTCGGACATTAGTGTATCGAAAACGGACACTTGTTTGAGTCGATCTGTAGAGATTTTCGATCTAAATAGTTGAAAAATATATAGAAGTGTCTGTTGGCACGGTTGTCGCTTCTGAATAATCGAGACGCGGGTATCTTGTATACGTACGACATAAGGCGGAGACCGTCTGCTTGTGACAAAAAAGAAAAGCGAATTCCTGTCGCTACAGTGCGCGCCTGAATCCGATGCGACGCTGATCGATCGGGCCGTTGGCGGCGATGAGTGGGCCTATCAGGTCCTCTTCCGGCGCCATCGTGACCGGGTGCGTGCGCTCGTTCACCGGTGCGCGGGCAACGTGGATGAGGCCGAGGACCTGGTTCAACTTGTCTTCATCAAGGCCTTCCTGGGGCTGGCCGGATTTCGCGGACAGGCCGCTTTCACCACGTGGCTCACGCGCATCGCCATGAATGTGTGTACAAACTACCTGAGGTCCTTGAAGAAGCGGAGGGTCTGGTTGAGCGAAGTCAACGATGCCGAGCCTGCGCTCCAGGCGCGATGGCGCGCGTCGCCCGATGAAGGTCCGGAGGCCGTTCTGGCGCGAAAAGAGCGCCGGCGGATTGTGATCGACGGCATCCGGGCGCTGCCGGAACGTCAGCGCGAAGCGATCTTTCTGCATTATCTTATGGAACGGTCCTATAATGAGATCATCGAGCAACTGCAGGTACCGATGGGCACCCTGAAAGTCTGGCTGTACCGGGGGCGTCATGAATTGAGGCGAGAGGTCGAGCGCCGGGGGATGACGAGAAGTACATTGGCGCGGTAAGGCGACGATCCGGGATGGATTGGAGCCGTTGCCCCCGAGGTCGTAGAGGAAAGTTCGATGGAAGAGCCAAAACCACGGAAGCGAAAGGGACGTCTGTTGAAGCTGAATCGGAAGGACGCGGCTTCGGGTCCGGAAACGCCGTCAGATCCGGCTGACTCCGTGGGCGGAGACAAGCCGATTCCAGGGTTCGTGAATGCCGGTACCTCCGCGTCTGTACGGGAGACGCCAACCGAGGGCATGGACCGCAAGATCCAGAAGAAACTGTGGACGCCGAAGCGCATCCTGAGTGGCGGCGCGGTCACGGGCTTTGTGGGATTGGTCGTCTACATGGCCATTTTCGGCGACCACAGCGCCAGGCTCAACGTGCAGGTGGAGCGGATCACAGTTTCCGAAGTCACCATCGGCCCCTTCCAGGAATTCATCCCGCAGCGAGGCACGGTGATGCCCATTCAGACCCACTATCTGGATGCGCTGGAAGGCGGGCAGGTAGAGGAGATCTTCCTTGAAGTCGGGGCGATGGTCGAACGGGGTACGCCGATCCTGCGGATGTCGAATCCGACCCTGGAACAGACCGTGTTGAGCCAGGAAGCGCAGTTGTTCGAGCAGATCAACAGAATGGAAAACACGCGGTTAAGCCAGGAAATCCAGGATATCCAGCGCAAACGTTCCCTGATGGACATCGAACTGGACCTTCAGAAGTCCGAGCGCGACTTTCGCAGGCAGGAAGCGCTATTCCAAAACAACCTCGCCTCCCGCGACGTATTCGAGTCGGCCAAGGACAAATACGAGCACGCGCAGAAGCTCAAAGTGTTTATGCTGGAAACCGTGCGACGCGACTCCATCTATCGCGTCAACGAGCTGGCCGCCCTCCAGAAGCGCGCCAGGAGTCTTCAGCTTCAACTGGATGACGTGCGACGTCCATTGAGAAACCTGACTGTCCGCGCGCCGATCGACGGGCAGTTGTCGCAACTCAACGCCGAGATCGGCAAGCTGATCGCGAAGGGGACCAGCATCGGCCAGATCGACGTTCTGGACGCGTACAAGATGCGCGCGGCCATCGATGAATTCTACATTACCAGGATTACAGCGGGACTCAAGGGGACGATTGAGATCGACGACGAGATCTTCGAGTTGAGGATCCGCCGCGTCTTCCCCGAGGTGAAGGAGGGGCAGTTCGAGGTGGATATGGACTTTGTGGGCGAGGCGCCGCGAAGTATCCGCCGCGGACAGACGGAGCAGATTCGGCTGGAACTGGACGCGCCGGAAGTCGCGACGTTGTTGCCGCGCGGCGGCTTCTATCAGACCACGGGCGGGAATTGGGTCTTTGTGGTGGAGGGCGACGTGGCCGTCCGGCGCGATGTTCGCATCGGACGCCAGAATCCCGAATACTTCGAGGTGCTCGAGGGCCTGTCGCCCGGTGAGCGCGTCGTAACGTCGTCGTATGAGAACTATGAAGAAATCGATAAACTCGTTTTACAGCGGTGAGACGTGAGACGTAAGACGGTAGAAGACGTCCTTGCCCGATTGGTTCTTCCTTTCTGCCTCCGGCAAGAGATGATACCGAACAGGCATTCATATCATCTCCCGTCTCCCCTCTCACCGCTTTTGAGGGGCCGGGGGGAGAGGTTCCGCCCGTATCGCTGATGGACTTCGCCTGGCCATATCGATATCCTGTGGGCGCGGTGTGATCCTCTACCGTCTCCCGTCTAACGTCTACCCTTTTTTTAGGAGCTCCGAGATGATCAAGACAGTCGATTTACAGAAGGTTTACCGAACGGAAGAAGTCGAAACGACCGCGCTTCGGAATGTGAATCTGGAGATCAGCAAAGGCGAGTTCGTCGCCGTGATGGGGCCGTCGGGCTGCGGAAAGTCCACGCTCCTGAACGTGCTCGGACTGCTGGATAATCCGACCGGCGGCGAATACTACCTGAACGACGTGGAGGTCTCAGGACACACGGAACGGCAGAGAGCCGATGCCCGGAAGGAGAATATCGGTTTCGTGTTCCAGAGTTTCAATCTGATCGACGAACTGACCGTGGCCGAAAACATCGAACTGCCGCTGCTGTACCTGAAGATGCCGTCGAAGGAACGCAGGAAGCGCGTGGACGAGTCGATGGAATATATGGGCATCAAGCACCGTGAGAAGCACTTTCCGCAACAATTGTCCGGGGGTCAACAGCAGCGCGTGGCCGTGGCGCGGGCCGTCATCTCGAATCCGAATATCATCCTCGCGGATGAGCCGACGGGGAACCTGGATTCCGCCAACGGCAATGAAGTCATGGGGTTGCTGACGGAGCTGAACAAGAACGGGACGACCATCGTCATGGTGACGCACAAGGCCCACGATGCCGGGTTCGCCCACCGCATCGTCCACCTGTTCGACGGCCACGTGGTATCGGAAAACATCAAGGAACAGGCGCCGAATTAACCCATGTCAGTCATGAACCGAAATTAACATGGATGGACCGGATGAACAGGATAAGAACCAACGTCCGATAAATCGCACGTCATTCCGATTTACGACGGCGAATCCGGTCGACGTTTTGCATCTCCAATTCGCCGCGGGACCAAGGCGTTGAGGATTCAGGATGTTCCGCAACTACCTGATCGTGGCCGTGCGACACCTGCTCCGGCAGAAGCTGTACGCGTTCATCAACGTGTTCGGACTGGCAGTCGCCCTTGCCTGCTGTATTCTCATCTTTCTTTACGTCAGACACGAGTGGCAGTTCGACGCCTTCCACGAGAACGCCGACCGCATTTTTCGCGTCGTTGTGAGGGAGACCAGGCCTGACGGCAGTATCGGATTTTCCACCCTTCACCCGGTGTCACTTGCGGCATCTCTGAAAGAAGAATTCCCGGGGATAGTGCGCGCGAGCGGGTTCATTCGATCCCATACCCAGGTCTCGTACCAGAAGCGCTTCTTGCCAGAACGCTTCGGGATGGTCGAACCCGACTTTCTGAAAATGTTCTCATTCCAACTCCTGGTCGGAAACCCCGCGACAGCCCTACAACGGCTCGACGGCGCCGTGATAAGCGAGACCGTCGCGTTCAAGCTCTTCGGCAATCCGGATGGCGGGTACGCTGAGGCGCTCGGGAAACCAGTGATGCTTGGGGGCAAGCCATTCGCCGTTACGGGAGTGATGCGGGACGTTCCCGAGACCTCCAGCCTGAAGTTCGGTCTACTTATCCCCATTGAGTACCACAACAACTATCCAATCAACAGGGATGGCACGGGCGGGACGGCCTCTATATACGTGCAACTGTTGGACGCGCAGGAATCTGAGTCGCTGGAAGCCGCGTTTCCGCCGTTTGCCGGGAAGCACCTGGGGGACAGGATCGGGCTGTTGAAAGAACACGGTCGTGTGGGACACACGGAGGACGGAGTAAGGCTGCGCCTTCAACCGCTTCGGGACGTTTACCTGAATGCCGACGTCAGAGGCAACTCGTACGAAGCCGCTGGCAACGTAGTCTATTCCTACGTGCTTTCCGGACTTGCGCTTCTGGTGCTTGCAATCGCGGGCATCAATTACATGACCCTGGCAGCCGGCCGGTCCGCCGGACGCGCTCGTGAAGTGGGAATGCGCAAGGCGATGGGCGCGCATCGGGCGCAACTCATGGGGCAGTTTTGGGGCGAGGCGCTGCTATTGAGCCTGATTGCCCTTGCGATGGCAGTCGCGCTGGCCGAGATGTTCCTCCCTGTCTTCAGCGGGCTCGCGCGCAAGAACCTGAGCATCCCCTACCTGGACGGTTGGGGAACAGCGCTCGTGCTTTCTGGGATGGTGTTCATCGTTGGACTGGCAGCGGGCAGCTATCCTGCCCTTGTTCTCCCCGGGCTCCAAACAGTGGACGTACTCAAGGGCCAGTTGCGGATTGGAGGGCGAAACGCAGGTTCGCGGGCGCTTGTAGTAGGGCAGTATGCCATGTCGATATCCCTGATGATCGGCGCCGCGATGATGTTTCGACAGCTCAACTACGTGAGAGACAAGGATTTAGGGTACCGAGAAGAACAGGTGGTGATTGTTCGTGGCATGGTGAGCAATGCAGACGCTGTCTGTGCTCGTTACAAGGCGGAAATCGCCAAATCCCCAGGGGTTGTCAGTGCAACCATCAGTGACCGGGCATTTACGACCGGGTACAATGTTGTTCCCATGGAAAAGGTAAACGGCGACCGTCTCAATGTTCGCGTAATCCAGATAGACCGCGACTACCTCGAGACCCTGGACATTCGGCTCGTCGCAGGACGAAATATCCCACCGGCGTCTTCCTCCGATTCTACCTCGTATGCGCTCGCGAATGAGAAGTTGGCGGGAATGCTGGATTGGGGAGAAACCGTTGGAAAGACTCTGAGAAATCCAGCCTGGCGGAACCTGGGAGAACCGACCATCATCGGCGTTGTTGGGGATTTCCATTTCGATTCCATGCGCAAGGAAATTCAGCCATTGCTCTTGCACGATGGACCCAGGGCATTCGGCCCCTTCGTTCTGATCCGAATTCGGCCCGAGGATATTGCCGGTACGATCGCTTATCTGCAGAAGACATGGGAGGCAGTGGCGTCGGACGAGCCCTTTTATTATTCCTTCCTGGAAGACAATCTCGCCCGTCAGTACCGGAGTGAAGATCGATGGTTCAGGATTACGGGATATACGTTTCTATTCGCGATTCTGATTTCCTGTCTGGGACTTCTCGGGCTGGCGTCACTGTCCGTAACACGGCGAACCAGGGAGGTGGGTATCCGAAAGGCGCTAGGCGGCTCGGTCTCACGCCTCGTTCTTCTGCTTTCCGGCGAATTCGCGAAGCTTGTTCTGGTCGCCAATTTGCTGGCCTGGCCGGTAGCCTACTACATAATGAACGGCTGGCTTCAGAATTTCGCCTACAGGATCGATCCTGAGCCCGGAATCTTCATTCTATGCGGCGTTCTTGCGCTCGGAACCGCCATGCTCGCCGTGGGCGCCCAGGCAGTCAAGGCCGCCATGGCGAATCCCGTGGACGCGCTAAGGTATGAATAAAGGCCTGCGCATCGTTTGATGCAGCAGCCAACCAGGTTGGACGACTCGCCTCCTCATCCCATACGCTACGGTTTCCCGTCCCTTACAACGTCCCCACGTGACCGGCGCGGATGGCCTCGCACAGGCGCATGGTCTGGATGGCGTCGTCCAGCGTTGACCATGGCGTGCGGTCTTCCAGAATGCAGTCGACGAAGTGGGCGGTCTCGTTGAAAGCGGCCCCGCCCACGGCCTCGATTTCGTCGTCCCCCACTGAAAACGCCTCGCCCCGCTCATATCCCTCCACCTTCGGTGCCCGAGTCAGATCGAGATAGGCCGACAGGTCCTCGGCATGCACTTCCGCCCGCTGGATCCGATATCCCACGCCGTAGTGGCTCATCAGCACGCCGAACGCGCCCGTGTCGAAGCGAACCACGGCATTGTGGCGATGGCACACGGGGCGCTCGCCGTCCTGCACCATCCCCCGCACTTCCACCGGTATCGCCGCTTCCTCTGGGCCGGAACCTGCCAACCAGCGAATCAGGTCCACATGGTGGATCGCGTCGCAGATCACCGGATCGGGCGTTGTGTCCCTGAACCGGGCCAACGGCTTGTTGTACGTCGCCGCGACGTGTACCGCGCCGCCGCCCGCCTGGATACGCCGCCGGACGGCCAGCACGTGAGGATAGTATCGACGGTTGAGCGACACGATGGCCTTGCCCGCGCTCCGGCGGGCGGCGCTCGCCATCTGTTCGGTTTCTTCCACGTTCATTCCGGGTGACTTCTCCACCGACGTGTGGATACCCCGGCCCAGGCACTCCAGCACAATGGGCAGAAGGTGACCGGGGTCCGTGACCACGTACACCACGTCCGGCCGGCACGCGTCCAGCATCCGGCGGTAGTCGGAAAAGGCTTGCTCAGGCGCCCATTCCGCCCGGTTCCCGCGCAACCGCGCCTCGTCGAGCTCCGCGATGCCCGCCAGCCGGAGCCTCGGTTCGTTCGCGATCATCTGAAGGTGCGACTGGGCGTGCCCGCCGCAGCCGATCACAGCAGCCTTTAGATCTGTCATGGTGAAATCCTTTCAAAAAAAATGAAGAAGGAAAAAGGATGAAGGAAGAATGAAAACCTGAAAGCGGTTAGACGTGAGACGGTAGACGGTAGAGGAAAGACTTTGTCACGTAATGCGGCGCCAAGTCATAAAGGGATAGAGCCAAGAGGCGATGATGAATCTCGTCGACCATATGCTGGAGATTGGCAAAACGCGTTTTGTTTTAACCCGTGCCGAATTTTTCGCCCTTTTCGTTACGATCAGGAAAACCAGCGGGCACTGATGTCTTCTCCCGTCTCACCTCTCCCGTCTCCCCGCCTTTCGTGACCTACCCCCTAGCCCCCTTCCTGGGAGGAAGGGGAAACGGTGAAGGGTCGATGTACCGGGCTCGCAAGAGTGCCGGGATGGCGATTTCCTCTCGATCAAAGTGTCTATAGATGACCGGCAAGCGACGCCTGCCTTAGCTCCCCCTCTCCTCACAGGAGAGGGGGCTGGGGGGAGAGGTCTGCGTAAATTCGGTGAGACGTAAGAGGGTAGACGGTAGATGACGTCTTTGCCCGATTGGTTCTTCCACTATGCCTGCGGCAAGAGATGATACCGAACAGGCAATCATATAATCTCCCGTCTCCCGTCTTACGTCTCACCGCCTCTCTGATACATAGGTAACACTTTGTTGCGCCGTTCGCAAGCGACGGGCGAACGCGAGGCGCGTCCCTTTTTTGATTGACACCTTCTGATATCTACAAGTATCATGACTACTACATATTATCATAGTTTCTGGCGAAGGTACAACTTCGAGGAGGTTGGTAATGGACCGGGCGGAGATGAGCCACGAGGAGAACTACTGTTTCGATATCTCGGGATACCTCGTTTTGCGGGGTGTTCTGACGCCCCGGGAGGTGGAGGCCTGCAACAGGGCACTCGACCGGGAGGGCCGCGCGAACGGCATGCTCGGGTGGCCTGCGCCGCAGCGGGAGCCGTTCCGGGAACTGATGGTCCATCCCTTGGTGGTGGGGTACCTGAACCAGCTCATCGGATACGGTTTTCGGCTGGACCGCGAACCGGAGTTGATCGGTGAAACGGATGGGGCTGCCGGCGGCCTGATTGGCGGCAATGAACCGATGGATGCCGGACGGGCCTACTATATCCTCAACGGCCGCCGGCACTGCCAGGGGATACACGCCATCTGGGCGCTGTCCGACACGAGTACGGGAGACGGCGGGCTCTCGCTGGTACCGTGCAGCCACAAAAGCAACGTGGAAACCCCCGAAGACGTGCTGACCGGGAAGGACGACCTGGGATTGACCGTTCAGCCGGCGCTGAAGGCAGGCGACCTGCTGCTGTGCGCGGCGACCCTGCTTCAGGGCGTACCTTCCGGTACGAAGGAGCTCCCACAACGGCTGCTCATGTACAGATACGCGGGACACGCGGCCGTTCAGTCCGTCGGCACAGGACCGAAGACGCGGAAGGAAGAGCAGCCGGAATGGATGGCGGAATTGACGCCGGAGCAACGCGTGATGCTGCACAAACCCGGATACAGAGATACCGACCCGCCTCCAACGCTCAGTTCGGATGGTGAGACCTGCCGGGTGGACCCGGAACCCGACCTGTCCCACCCCTCCATCTATATCAGGAACCCGGATTCGAACATCGACGAAAAGGAGTTCTATTTCTGGGACCTGTGCGGTCACCTCGTCCTCAGAAACGTGATGACGCCGGAAGACCTGGCGCTGGCGAACGAGGCGATCGACCGGTTTACGGAACGCATCGTGGTTGAAAGCGTGGATCTGGCCATGGGGTCCAAAAGTCTGGCGGGAACCGGGCGGCCCACCTTGACCGGCCTGCTTGAACTGCCCAGGCCCTTCTGCGAACCGTTCCGGAAGATGCTCGCCCACCCGGCGGTGGTGCACCGCCTCACCTGGATGGGAGGGAAGGGATTCCGGTGTACAGGCTTCGAGGCGATCTGTACACCCAGGGGTGGCGCAGGACACTTTCTGCATGGCGGCAACGAGCCGTTGAGTCCGTCTCGTAACTATACCTTCCAGAACGGCCGGAGCTATGCCCTGGGGGGACCGTCCGTCGGCGTGGCCTGGCAATTGCGCGACGTGACCGAACACGACGGTGGGTTTGCCTGTGTGCCGGGAAGCCACAAGTCCCAGTACGGAATCCCCAGGGGGGTGTGGACCTGCGACGAGGACATGGGTCTGGTGACGCATCCGCTGACAAAGGCCGGCGACGTCATCTTCTTTATGGACGGCCCGCAGGCGCACGGCGCACTGGCGTGGAAGAGCGACGTCCCACGCCGCGTCATCCTCACGCGGTACTCTTCGCGGCACTTCAACGGCGGGGCGGCAATGGCGACCCCGGAGGAGCGATGGGGCGATCTTCTGGAGGGGATGGGCGAGGCGCAACTGGCGGTGATGCGGGGGCCCGACCGCGACGAGAAGAGCAGCAACGTGCCGCGGCTGGTATCGGAAAACGGGAAGATCGAAGTGATTTACGACCGGAGCCGGGGCGGGCTTTACACCGGAGCGACCCCAAAGGGCGCACCCGCAAGGCGGTAAGAGGGTAGACGTGAGACGGTAGAAGACGTCCTTGCCCAATTGGCTCGTCCTTAATGCCGTCGGCAAGAGATGAACCCGCACGGGGCAATAAAACCGGTGAGACGCAAGACGGTAGACGGTAGAAAAAAGCGGCAAGACGGTAGACGGTAGATGACATCCTCGCCAGATTGGTTTTTCCCTTATGCCTGCGGCAAGAGATGATACCGAACAGGCACTCATTTCTTCTCCCGTCTCACGTCTAACGTCTCCCCAGGGGTGGGGGGCGCGAGGAGAGGTCCGCGCATCGACGAATTGATATCGCCAGTCCATATCGATGTCCGAGCGATGCGGGGTGATCATCTCACGTCTCACGTCTTACGTCTACCCGCTTTTTTCCGTTCTCTTCTTCATCGGATCGAACCCAATCTTGAGAGGCAGCTCGATCAGCTCACCGATCCGGGCGGATTCGTGCATCGCCATAAGGAGTTCGGTTGCGGCCCGGCCCTGTTCGGCTGAACTCCGGTGCTCGGGTCCGCCTTCCATCCACGCGATCATCTCCCCGGTCTGCTCGAAGAAGCCGGGTTTGGGTGCCTCGCGAAAGTGTGCGATGCCGTTTTTGTCGGTGAGGATCACCTCGTCGAGGGCGGCTTCTATCGTTCCTTCGCTTCCCAGAACGCGAAAGCGGAACCCGTCCGTTTGCGTCTTTTCACCCATTTCGAGGAAGGCGCGGGTCCCGGTCCTGAACGCGACAAGCCCCATACTGGATTCTTCCGCGGGCGAGCCCTGATAGAGGGTGTCGCGTTTGCGGGACGCCTGCCCCATCGCCCAGTCCGCCTCCGGATCGCCCAGAAGGTAGCGCATCATGTCGACGATATGGGTGCCGTTGTCCACCAGGCAGCTGGTGAGATAGCTCCAGACCAGTCGGGGTTCTCCAATGGCGCCTTCGTCAATCAGGTTTCGCGCCTTGTTGAAGTTGGGGCTCTGGCGGTGCCGGTGGGCAATAACCAGCCGCGTATTGTTCTGCCGGCAGGCGTGGATCATGGCGTCGGCTTCGTCCAGACTCAGACACATGGGCTTTTCGCACAGTACGCCCTTTGCGCCGGCGTTTGCCGCGGCGACGGTTTGCTCGGCGTGGACCTTCGGGTAGGTGCATACGCTGACGAGATCGACGTCGGACTCGCGCTCGAAGAGGTCCTGGTGAGAAGCGTAGCGGCCGGGAATGTTCAATTCGTCGCAGGTCTTGTTCAGAGTCACCGGGTTGATGTCGCAGGCGGCAACAAGCTCGACGTTGCCCTGGTCGACGTAGGCTCGTGCGTGGCGGCCGGATATGTTGCCGCAGCCGATGAGGGCCGCTCGGTAGGAGGGCATAATTGTCGCTCCATGTAATGGGGTTGGACGATGGGTGGGGTAGATCGCCGCCGTACGGCTCTGCTGCCGGCGATCAGGGCGTCCAGGTCTTCGCCCGCTCGGCGTATTCCCTGGCCTGGGCGGGGATGTCCAGGCCGACCTCATTGGACCATGCTTCGATCAGCCGTCGATAGACGGGTCCCGGACGGCCCGAGCCGACCGGTTGGAAGTCGAAGCGGGTGATGGGTACCATGCATATCGTGGTCGCGGTGTACCACGCCTCATCGGCGTCTCGCACGTCGTAGGGTCCGATATCGGCCTCCCTGACGGGGATGTTCAGCGCTTCTGCAAGCTCCATGCAGGCCTGTCTTGAGACGCCGCGCAGGATATCGTGGGGTTTCGGCGTTCGGATTTCGCCGTGTCGGACGATGAACACATTGCTTCCGGTGCCTTCGGTGATGAAGCCGTGTTCGTCGGTGAGCAGGGCGTTGGCGCCCTTTTCCATCTGCTGCGCCTGCAGTTGGGCGAGCTGATAGTAGATCCGGCTGCGGTTCTTCGCTTTGGGATCGATATAGCGCGCGGGTACGGACTGCTGGGGCGTGACGACGAAATGCGCCCCTTCTTCGTAGGTGTGCGCCCCGCCGCCAATGTGCCGCACGAGCGGGATGACGTTGATGGTGACGATTGGACGCAGGCCTTCCCGGACAAGCGTGTCGTACAGGGGAAGGGCGCCCCGCGTGACGTTGTGCATGATCTGGTAGTCCAGGCCTTCCAGTGCGGGCAGATTCCGTTCAATGGTCTCGCCGGTGGCGGCTTCCATCTGTTCGATGTTCAGCCCGCAGTCGATCCGGGCGTACTGCATCGAGGCATAGAGACGGTCCAGGTGGTCTCGCAAGCGGTAGGGTTTTTGCTTGAATGACCGGGTCATTTCAAATACCATGTCCCCGAACATGAGGGCCGAATCGAAAATGGAGATCCGCGCGTCCTGCTCGGAAACGTAGCTGCCGTTGAAGTAGACAAGACGCTGGGCCATGGGACCACCTTTCGAGAGGCGGTAAGAGGGTAGACGGGAGAGGGTAGAAGAAATGCGGGGAGACGGGAGAGGGGAGACGTGAGAAGAAGCCCTTGCCCGATATTTTATTCCTTGTTGCCTTTGGCACGAGAAGAAACCCCACAAGGCAGGCAATCTCTCCTGTCTTCCGTCTTACCTCTGCCCGCATTATATATACCATCGGATATGGCGGAATTCAAGCGATGTAACCGTACGCATCCGAGCGGTAGACCAACCCCCCGTTTGGGCAAGGAAGATCGAGATGAAGATCACGGACGTCGAAGTGATTCCCCTTAGGGTTCCCTATGAAGCGCGAATCCGGAAGGCGTACCATCACTTCGCGATGACGGAGGAAGTGACGGTATACCGGTTTCATACGGATACCGGACTGGAGGGGCTGGGTGAGAATCCCGGACCGCCGCTGGATCGGGGGGCGCTGGACGCTTATATCGGGACGGATCCCTTCGACCACGTCATGGGACGCGGGCGGTTCAATCTGGATATGGCGTGTTACGACCTCATGGGCAAGCACCTGGGACTGCCCGCGTGGAAGGTGATGGGGCAGCAGGCGCGTCAATGGGTGGCCATGGGATGGTGGATGCCCAGCATGTCGCCCGAGGATACGGCGGCGGAGGTCCGGGTTGCGGCGGATCGCGGGTTCCGGGGGCTGAAGTGCAAGGCCCGCGCGTTTTACGACGTGGTGGAATGCGCGCAGGCGATTCAGGAGGCGGCGCCGCCGGATTTCCGCGTGGAGTTCGACTTCAACGGCGCGTTGATATGCGTCGAGAAGGCGCTTCCGGTGCTGAGGGCGCTGGAGAAGATCCCCGTCGTAAAGGGCGTCGAGGAGCCGATCTTCGCGTACGATATCGACGGCTGGCGCAGGCTGCACCGGGAGATCCGCGTCCCCTTCTATCTGCACGGTGTGCGCGTGCTTTCCGAGGCCGCGTCCCGGCAGCCCTCCGGGCCGTGGACGGGACTTCGCGCCGGCGACTTCGAAGGCGCGCTGTGCAGCCACGAGTGCGTGCGGGATGCGCTGGCGGCGGGGTGGACGTTCGCCGCGGCGAATACGCCGATCCTGCTGCAGTACGTGGGCACGGGGATCACAACGGCGTTCGCGCTTCAACTTGGCGCTGTCATGCCGACAGCGACGTTGCCGGGCGTGACGGCCAGCCACTCGTACGAAGACGATCTGATTGTGGACGCGCATCCGATTCAGCGCGGCTTCATGAGGGTCCCGGAGGCGCCCGGGCTGGGCGTCACGCTGGACGAGGATGCCGTTGCGAAATACCGGGAGACGCCCGCGGTGGATTGGCCCAGGCACCTGTCCGTGGTGACGTTTCCGGGCGGCATCAGACACTACTATCGGAATCTGCAGCAGGCGGAGCGGCTGATGAAAGAGGGCGTGGACGAATCCTTTGCGCCCGGCGTCCGCCTGGACGAGTGGGAGGACGACGGAAGCGAGGCGTTCGACGGATTGTGGAGGCGCTTGCAGGATCAGGATTGGCCGGTTTGGGACTGATTTCGAGAGAGGTGTGTATCGATGAGAGCGGCTAGATTGGTGGCGCCCCGCCAGTGGGAGCTTTCCGAGGTGGAGCGGCCCGAAGCAAACGGGGAGATGATGCTTGTCCGACTGGAGCGGGTGGGGATATGCGGGACGGACAAGCCGGCGTTTTGCGGGGTAGGGACGTCCTATCCCATGGAGCTGGGGCAGACGGGGCACGAAGGGCTGGGGATCGTCGAGGCGTGCCCGACGGACGCCTTCAACGTCGGCGATCGGGTGCTGTTGTGGGGCTTCGACCGGGGCCTCTTCCAGGAATACGTGCTGGCCGATCCGACGGCGTGCGTGAAGCTGCCCAGGGACGTCGACCCGGAAGTAGCGCTGATGAGCCAGTTGTTGGGTACGGTCATTCACTGCTTTTACAAGCTCGGCAACGTGATCAACCGGAAGGCCCTGGTGATGGGGCAGGGTCCGGTCGGACAACTGTTCAATGCCACGTTGCGCAACCTGGGCGCAAGGACCATTATCGGCGTGGACCCGCTCCCCCATCGGCTGGACGTGTCGCCCGGGATGGGTGCGACCCATACCATCAATCCGGAAACGTGCGACCTGGCGGAGGCGGTTGCGGAGATTACCGGCGGAGAGATGGTGGACCTTGCGGTGGAGGCCGTGGGCCGGGAGTCCACGTTCAACCTGTGCGGCGACCTGCTTCGCCAGGACGGCACGCTGGTATACTTCGGAGTACCGAACAAGGAGAATGCCGAGGGGCGGATGACGCTTTCGTTTATGAATATGTTCAGGAAGGAACTGCAGATCGTGACGTCGGTCGGCCCGAATCCGGGCCTGGACTATACGCTTGCGCTGGACTGGATCACGCAGGGCCGGCTGGACGTGCGGCCGATTCTGACGCACCTGATGCCGTTCGAAAAGATCCAGGAAGCGTTCGAACTGGCGTTCGAGCATCCGGAGACGGACGGCGCGGTAAAGGTCGTCCTGGCATTTTGATGGTGACCGTTTCAAACCGCTTTGCCATGAACTGGGTCCTTGTCACATTGTTGCTCTGGCCGAGGCCGGGGCATGCCGAGGAGAGACCGCTGATGCAGATTACAACAACGATTGACTTCGGTCAGGACGTCGGACAGAATTGGGGTTCCCTTTTCGAAGCCCGCGACTCGGAGGGCCGGGTGGTGATGGGGGCGGGTTTTGCGGGCGTATATAATACGGCGTTTCGGATGGATCGGTTCACGCTGCAGTTTTATCTCCGCGACGACGAGGCAGAGGAGACATTCGAAACCCTGCCGCCCTCCACCGAGGACGGCGGCAGCTACCTGTTCGACCTGGATGGCCGCGTGTATTCGTGCAGCTATCACCAGGACAGGACCGCGCGATGGTGGGACGACGAGGCCGGCGGGTGGCAGGTGGACGAGAGCTTCGGCGTGGGCGAAGCCGTCGCCGGCGACGGGAAAATGCGGGTTGCCGGGAAGATATTCCAGTTCAAAGGGGGCGAAGCCTGGTACGACGGCGAGCAGGTCGTGGAAAAGCCCGCGTCAGGACACTACCACCACTTCTATTACGCCCTGGGCTATCTTGCGTTTTTCCACAAGGACCACGATTCGGACCCGCCGTTCACCACGCTGTACGCGGTCCCGTGGAAGCCGGGAGATGGACCGGTCGACCTGGATCAGGCGGTGACGCTCGACCTGAAATATCCGCAGGAGACGCCGTTTTCCATCGGACAACTCGGAGATGAGATCGTGAACTCGTCCAATATGGGGGGTGTTTACGTTTTCGACGGATCCGGTTGGAAGATCGTGCGCGCGTCGCTGGCGGGCGTGAGTTTTCAGCTGTATTCGATGTTGAACTGGTACGACGAGATGCTGATCGCACAGTACCCCACGGGAAACCTGTTCAAGTACGACGGCAAGGAGCTTCGGCACCTGGAAGGCTCGCCGCCGGTGATGCCGGGCGTGTCCGGCAGCGTGCGCGAGGCGCAGACAACCGCGATTTACGGAGGGGACCTATACGTGGGGGTATGGCCCTGGTCTGAACTGTGGCGGTACGACGCGCACGGAGACGAGTGGAAGTTTGTGAGGCGAAACTTTCGGAAGCCGCCGATTACGGATACGATGAATCATCCCTACGAAGACCGGGTGGTCGCGTACAACGAAGAACATGGTACCGACCTGGTTATCAACGATTGGGGACAACGCGTGACCGGGCTGGCGCCGAATGGAGACGCGATGTTCCTGTCGGTGAGCGCCAAGGGGTGTCCCGTGCGGGACATGCGGCATTCGTTCCTGCACGACGACGAGGTGTGGAACCAGTACCGCATGGTCTACCGGGTGAGAAAACCGGGCAGCGTATCCGTGCCGGTTGCCTGGACGGGAAAGCCGACGACCCTTGCGTTTACCATCGGAGAGGACAGAATCAGCATCGCTCAGGACGGGCGGTTCCTGGGTTCGGCGCCGGTCCCCGCCGGGCGGGCGGAGGCGGCATTGGACGCGGAGTTTCGATGGAGCCACGGGATGTTCGGCCCCCTGCGGGCTGAGATGCAGTCTAATTCGGTGGAATAACGCTCATTGATCTCAATTCGAAAAAAGACAAAAGTCAAATTGGCTACAAGAGCATGAATGCGGGTAGAGGGTAGAGGGAAGACGGTAGAAGAAACCCTTGCCCGGTCCTTTGTTTCCTCTTGCCTCCGGCAGGAGAAGAAACGCCACAAGGCAGGAAATCTCTCCCCTCTACCGTCTCCCGTCTACCCGCTTCTGAGGGGCCGGCGGGAAAGGTTTCAAATTTACGTCCACGAAAACTTACGAATCAAGGTTAACACGAGGGTATGAAAATGGCGGATCGTTATCGTACGGCGTTGATCGGATGCGGACGGATGGGGGCGACCATTGACGATGAGGTGCGCGACCATCCCGACAGCAACCTCTGGATTCCGTACTCGCACGCCGCGGCCGCCGTGGCCTGCGAGCGGACGGAACTGATCGCGGTCTCGGACGTGGTGGGCGAGAAGGCGGAATCGATTCGGGACCGGTACAACGTTCCGGTCTGTTACACCGACTACCGGGAGATGATCGACAAAGAGAAACCGGATGTCGTGTGTATCGCCACGCGCCCCGCAACCCACGCGGAGATGACCGTATTCGCGGCCGACCAGGGCGTTAAGGGGATCTATTGCGAAAAGCCGCTTTGCTGCTCGATGGAGGAAGCCGACGCGATGGTGGCGGCGGTAGAGCGGAACGGAACGAAGTTCAATTACGGCACCCAGCGCCGGTATATTCCGATTTATCAGAAAATGCGGGAACTGGCCGATGCGGGCGAACTGGGGTCGGTCCAGGCCGTGATCGTGCAGCAGGGGGTGACCGCCGCGTTGTGGGGGCTCACCCACGGATCGGATATGATGTTGTATCTCGCGGGCGATCCGGAGATCGATTTCGTTCAGGGAACCATTGTGTGTGAGGATGGGGACTGGGACGACAACCGGCTGAACGTGGACCCGGGCGTGGCAGCCGGGTTCGTGCGGTTTCACAACGGCGTCCTCGGTTATGTAACGGCCGGCAGCGGAGCGGAATTCGAGCTTTGCGGCTCCGGCGGAAAGCTGAGGACGTTCGACAACGGGATGATCTGCCAGTTCCGGCAGGCCTCCGGCGCGCCGCGTGCGCTGAAAGAGCGGCCGTTTCCCGAGGTGCCGAGGGAAAGTGGTACGGTGAACGGACTCAGGGATATCGCCGAGGCGCTGGATGACAATCGCGAGACCAGTGGGCCGATACAGTTGGCGCGGCGCAGCCAGGAGATGATCATGGGCTTTATCGAGTCACATCGACTCGGCGGCGTCCGCGTCCGGCTGCCCATGAAGAACCGGGGCCTGTACGTAGGGCGGCAGGGGTGGTAGAAAGAGGCCCTCACCCCCCGGCCCCCTTCCCCGGGGAGACGGGAGACGGAAGAGGGGAGATTATGTTACCGCGGGTATAGGATATCGTCATGGCCTGGCAATATCAATTCGCGAATTCGCGGATCTTGTAGGGGCGGTTCGCGAACCGCCCGATTTGCTTCCCCCAAGACGGGGGTAGGATTCTACCTGTCACGTCCAAGAAATAGCCCCGCCCGAGGCATTTTCCGTGGCGCGGCTTTTTTCTTTTTTTGATAAATCACGAGACGTATCGTTTGCGGTTTTGAATGGTGACACCAGGAGGTTTTTATGTCCAAATATGAATGGGTTTGCGTAACGGAAGAAGCCGCGTTCGCGGGCCGCGATGGCGCCGGGGCGCTGGTGTTTCAGGACAAAATGTGGCTGCTGGGCGGCTGGAATCCGCGGGACAAAGTCAATTTTCCTATCATCTGTAACAGCGAGGTATGGAGTTCCGACGATGGGTTAACCTGGATCGAGGTGAGCGAGGAGGCGCCCTGGGAAGGCCGCCACACCGCTGGATACGCGGTCCACGACGGTCGGATGTGGATCGTGGGCGGAGACTGCAACCAGGGACACTATCAGAACGACGTGTGGCGAAGTTCCGACGGCGTGGACTGGGAACTGGTGTGCGACCCGGTCCCCTGGGGCCCGAGGGTATTGCACTATACGGCGGTTCACGACGGCAGAATCTGGGTGATGGGCGGGCAGACCATCCCGCAGTTCGCGGACGAAGACGAGGTCTTCTTCAACGACGTATGGCATTCGGCCGACGGGCGGACCTGGAACCGGGTGTTGGAAAACGCGCCGTGGGAAGCGCGGGGGATGATTGGCGGCAGCGCCGTTTTTCAGGACCGGATCTGGATTCTGGGCGGCGGCACGTACGATACGCCGCGGATCAACAGCCGGAAGATGTTCGGCGACGTCTGGAGTACAGCCGACGGCGTCAATTGGGAACTGCATACGCGGTCGGCGCCGTGGGTCCCTCGCCAGTATCACGACGTTGGCGTGTGGGACGAAAAGATGTGGGTGATGGAGGGGTGTTTTCACGCGGCGGCCCATCGTTCGATGGACGAAGCGACGGGAAGCTGGAACCGGAACGACGTGTGGTACAGCTCTGATGGTGTGGACTGGTCCGAATTGCCGGATACGCCGTGGGCCCCCCGCCATGCAGCCAGTGTATTCGTCTACAACGACGCGCTCTGGATGGTCGCGGGCAACAACATGTTTCCGGACGTCTGGAAGCTGGTACGTAAGGACGACGCACAATAGTGGAGAACGCTTCCACTTCAGAGAGTGTTACCCATGTACCCGAACACCTGTTATCCGTGCTGCCGGCCCGGACAGTACGCAGAAAAGAAAGGACGGCGTGGAATGGAATGGATGGGCCTCTTGGTGTTGGCGGTCGTCTGCATGATTGTTCTGGGCTGGTCGAGATCGGTCCTGGCGGAAACGGCCCGCCCGATCTATCCGGTCGAGGTGTCGGCGAAACGCATGAACGCGTTGAAGCGATCGGTATCCAGGGTGATGGCGATGTCCGAAGCGGAGATGGTGGCTCTGGTCCCGGACAAAACCGGCTTCCGGTTCATGGGCTGTCCGAATTGCGACGAGGGGACGCAGGAGGGGCAGTTGCGATGGACGATCTCCGATCCGCATCGCGTGACGTGCCGGTTCTGCGAGATGGTGTTTCCGAACGAACATTACCCTGAGGACCGGGTGATGAAGGTCGTCAATCCCGTGGGCGTGGAGGTGGAATACCCCTACTGGGAAGACGCGACCGGATACAGATATCTCTTTTCGGCCAGGGCCTGGCGGGAGGCGCGTTCGTACTTTTCGACGGTCGCCCATCGGCTCGGCGACCTGTACCAGATGACGGGCGATCAGGCGTACGCGCGCCGCGCGGTGCTGATTCTGGACGCATTCGCGCGGTATTATCCCGGCTTCCTCGTGAGCCGGGACTGGCCGCACCGTCCCAAAGGGTTCGCGCTGGAACCGCCGTATCCCAACGGCGGCGGAAAATGGGGACGATGGCGCCATGACGAGATGCCCACGCCCCTGGTCTATGCGTACGATTCGATCTACGAGAGTGGCGAACTCGAGCGGCTCTCGGAAGAAACAGAAGACGACGTTAAGGCGCGTATCGAGAACGATTTCTTCCGCGGCGCCATTCGACAGGACCGGTTTCACGAGCCCGTTTATGGCAATGCGGGGCCGCGAATATACGAAGGATACATTGTGATCGGCCGGGTCCTGGTGGATCCCGGGCTGGTGCATGAAGGCGTAAGGCGGAGCCGGGAACTGTTCAGACGGACGTTCTACGAAGACGGGTTCTGGATGGAGGGCAGTGTAGGTTATCATCAGATGACGATGGGTGGAATGAACAGGGTATTTCGTGCAGTTCGGGGATATAGCGACCCGCCGGGCTATGTCCATCCGGAGAACGGGACCCGCCTGGACAACCTGGAACTCTCACGGGATATCCCTGTGATCGCCTCGGCGGAGCGAATCCTGGAAATCTGCCGGTATCCCGACGGGCGGCAGATGACCATGCACGACAACTGGGCGCACTTCAGAAACCTCAAGGTACCCGATCGCTCGGTTTCAACATTGCTGGCGGGAGTCGGGCACGCATGGCTGGGGCGTGGCATGGGTGACGAACAGGTGCAGCTTCATCTTCACTTCTCCGGCGGCTACGGGCACCAGCACGCGGACAATCTGAACATGGTTCTGTTCGCCAAAGGCCGCGAACTGTTTCCGGACGTCGGGTACACCCACACGCGGCACCGGGTCTGGAGCACGAGCACACTTTGTCACAATACGGTGGTGATCGATGAGCAGCGGCAGTATTCAGGTGGCAGACAAGGGCCCTCGGACGGACGGCTGCTGGCCTTCGAACCGGGTTTCGATGCGGTGAAGTGGGTGGAAGCGAGCGGGGAGGGGGCGTACCCCGGTGTGGCGCAGGTCTACCGTCGCGCGCTGCTTCTGGTGGGCGCCGGGGAATCGGATGGTTACGCGGTGGACCTTTTTCGCGTAACAGGGGGTTCACAGCACGACTGGGCCCTGCGTGGGGACGCGGATGCGGACGGGGATGCGACGGTCAGCGTTCCCCTTGCGGCCTACGGCGAAAACATGCTGCCGGACGTGGACGTGCGCTTGCCTACCGGCGAGTCGGACCGGGGAGACGCGGAGGGCCGGAATATTGCCTACGCGTACTTCCAGAACGTCTCCAACGGCCGGGCGGAAGACAGGCTGAGCGTCACCTTTACGGTGGACGGTTCGCCTGCCGCCGTGCGGACGCACCTTCCCGGACAGGAGGATGCGGAAGTCTTCCTGGGCGATGCCATATCGTTTCGGCGGGCAGAGGAGAACGACGCGCTCCTGGACCGGTTTCGAATGCCCATCTTCATGTTGCGCCGCAAGGGGCCCGCGCCTTTATCGAGCCGGTTCGCCGCGGTGCACGAACCGTTCGATGGCTCGCCGTTTATAGACGACGTACATCTGGAAGCGCTGGATGGAGGCGCGGTGGGCCTCCGCGTGTCGCACCACGGCGTTGTCGACCATATCGTGTATTCAGGCGATTCGGGAGGGCAGACCGTCGAATGGGGAGATCTGTCGCTCACTGGGGAGGTCGGTTTCGTGAGGGTGCGGAACGGACAGCCCGAGTCTATGGGACTCTGGGGCGGAACGGCGCTGAAGTGGAATCAGGTGGTACTCGAAGGCGCCGGCGCGTATGAGGGGGAAGTAACGGGTATTTTAAGGGCGGATGCCGGCGCGCCGTACGACGCGCTCGTCGTCACCGGCGATCTGCCCGAGGGCGACCTGCTGGACGGCGCGACGTCAATCGTCACGTTCGGCGACGGATCGACCCGGGGGTGCCGGGTGCGAGGGGTTGCGCGCGAAGGCAACGCGACGCACGTACTGCTGGAAGCCGACCCCGGATTTGCGGTCGAAGGAGAAGGCATGCGCCACCTGTTTTTCCCGCACCGCGAGATCCCCGGAACCGTTCGTTACCGCCTGCGTACTTCGGCCTTCCTGAACACATCGGACCGCTCGCTCACCTCAATCGGCAAGGCGAGGTTTTCGGGGTTTTGAGGTGTGGAATATACCACAGACGTGAACTCACATGGATGGACAGGATGAACAGGATAAGAACCAAAGAGCAGGAGAAAGGCACGAGAAAACGAGTAACGGCAGTGAATCGATTCACCATAGACCGCACGTCATCACTCCGACCCTAACGATCCCTGAACTTCAATTCGAAAAAAGAAAACCGAAGAATTGGCCACAAAAAGCACAAAAGGCATCCGTGCGAAACGGCGTGCGTCGTAACGCGGCGACCCTGCAGTCATTTCCTCAACGGGCCGAAAGGTTCGTCCGGAAGCATATACTTTCGGTTCACGTCCAGTGCCCTGAAGGTTCCTGGAAATCCGATGTCAAATCGCCTTTATCAACTTGCGTATATTCGAATTAACCTCCCCCCAAAATGAAGTAAGGATCCATCGCTCTAGCCCGTAATCGTGATCATTCGTACTACTTTTGTCTTAATCCTGGTCGGTTTTTGTCTTTATCCTGCTCATCCTGTCCATCCATGTAAGTTCATGTTTAGTGAGTTATTCAGGCTAAGTGGTGTCACGACTGTGAAATAAACTGACCAGACGGACAGGATCTCCCTGCACGAAAGTACAGGATTCTAACTGGCCCTCCGTTCGATGCGGAGGGCTTTTTGTTTGGCTACATTTCAACCACGACAGGAGAGCGGTAGATCATCACAATCGGCGGTTTAAATCGAAAGGAGGTTGACGATGTCCATGCAGACGGCACTGATTACGGGCGCATCACGGGGTCTGGGCCTTGCTCTCTCGCGAGCACTCGCACGGAGAGGATGGGGCCTGGTCATCAACGCCAGGGGCGCGGAGGCACTGGAAGCCGCACGTGAAGAATTGGCAAGGCGAACGGACGTCATCGCCGTTCCCGGAGACGTGACCCACGCCGAACATCGCTTGAAGTTGGCACAAGCCGCAAATGAGGTCGGAGGCTTGGATGCGGTGATCAACAACGCCGGCATGCTGGGTCCGAGTCCCCAGCCCGGATTGCTGGATTATCCGCTCAATATCCTGGAAGAAGTGTATCGTGCCAACGTAATCGCGCCTCTGGGTGTGCTCCAGGCAGTCCAACAGGCATTGAAGCCCTGCGCGCGTGTGATCAACGTGACAAGCGACGCCGCGAGGGAGGCGTATGAGGGCTGGGGCGGGTACGGCTCTTCCAAGGCAGCGATTGAACAGCTTTCGAATGTGCTTGCTGCGGAACGTCCGGACTGGCGGGTCTACCGGGTGGATCCGGGCGATATGCGGACGCAGATGCACCAGGACGCGTTTCCTGGAGAGGATATAGGCGATCGTCCCGTACCGGAGGCGAGTGTGCCGGGACTCCTGAAACTGTTGGAAGGCGACTATGACAGTGGACGCTACCAGGCGCGCGAGTCATTCACGCCGGTGACGAGCATATGTTGAAAGGGGGTCCCCATGTCTGTGTCGAAATCGAACTCTGTACTGCCCGTTGCAATGGTGAATTCGAGGTTGGATACTCTTTCCTTCGATCTGCCGCCGAGCCTCGAGGCAGGAGAGCCGCCGGAAGCGCGCGGACTCGGTAGGGACGAGGTCCGGTTGATGGTATCGCGAAAAAGTGACGATTCGATCGAACACGTCGGATTTCGCGATCTTCCCGACGTGCTTCGCCCCGGGGACGTTCTGGTGATCAATACGAGTGGAACCCGGAAAGCGTCGCTGCCGGCCATCCGGACCGATGGCTCAGAACTGAGGCTGCATCTGTCAACGCATCTGCCGGCCGATTTGTGGATGGTTGAAATGCGGTCATCGGATGGGACATTGCCGTTCCTGCACGCGCGTCCGGGCGAGGTGATGGCGTTGCCCGGCGGCGGATCGGCGCACCTGCACGCACCCTTCAGGCCTGAGTTGCGCGACGATCCGCTCGCCGATGTTCGTCTGTGGATAGCGACATTGGCATTGCCCTGCGACGTGGATACGTACCTGGATGTCTACGGCGCGCCAATCCGGTATGGATACGTTCAGGAGAACTGGCCCATCGAGGTTTACCAGAACGTCTATGCAACCGAGGCAGGAAGCGCCGAAATGCCATCGGCCGGCCGCGCGTTCACGCCCGAGGTCATCACAAAGCTGGTCGCAAAGGGCATTCAGATCGCGCCGTTGATCCTGCACACCGGCGTGGCAAGTCTGGAAGCCGACGAGCCGCCCTTTGAGGAGTATTACAGCGTACCCGGCGAATCGGCGCGGGTAATCAACCTCGCACGCGAAAATGGCGGACGGATCGTTGCCGTCGGCACCACGGTGGTCCGGGCGCTCGAGACCGTTGCCGAAGAGGCTGGACGGGTCCATCCGGGTCACGGGTGGACGGACCTGGTGATATCGCCCGAGCGGCCGATGCGGATCGTAGACGGTCTCCTGACCGGCATGCACGAACCTCACGCCACACATCTGTCGATGTTGCAGGCATTGACGGGTCCGGATCATCTTCGGGCGACCTATGAAGCAGCGCTCGACAAGGGGTATCTGTGGCATGAGTTTGGCGATCTGCATTTGATTTTGCCCTGAACGGGAGATATATTGCCACGTCGTACGAAAGAAACCGCATGCCAGGGACGAAAGCCATGCCGACGCCAACCCGCCAGCTCAGACAGCGCAATCGCGAACTCACGGTTCTGAACGAGATTGCCCACGAATTGAACCAGTCCGTGGGTCTCGATCAGGCGCTTGAAGCCGCACTTCGAAAAGTAGCCGCCCTGCTCGACCTGAGTACAAGCTGGATATGGCTCCTGAGCGAAGAGACCGGCGAGCCGTATCTGGCAGCTGCGCAGAACCTGCCGCCCGCGTTGCACGACAACCCGGTTAAGATGGGTGGATGGTGCTATTGCCTGGACACCTACCGGAAAGGGGATTTGAAGGGCGCCGCGAATGTGAACGTCGTGGCGTGCAGCAGGCTGAAAGGGCTTGTCGAAGGCACGGAGGGGTTGAAGTATCACGCGAGCATTCCGTTGTACGCGAAACGAAAAAAGGTTGGCGTGTTGAACGTTGCAAGCGCCGCGTGGCGTGAGCTCTCGGCCGAAGATCTGCGACTGCTCAATACGATCGGCGATCTGACGAGCATCGCGATCGAACGGGCGCGCTTCTACGAACAGAGCGTGGAAATCGGCGCGGTGGATGAGCGTATCCGGCTTGCGCGAGAGATACACGACACGCTCGGCCAGAATCTCGCGGGGATTCTTATGAGGCTGGAAACACTGGACGCCCTGCTTGACGGTGACGCGGACCGCGAGAGGCTGTCCGAGATTGTGCGCGACGCAATCGCGCTGGCTCGCGACAATCTCGAGGATGCGCGCCGCGCCGTACTGGATCTCCGTGCTGCCCCCCTGGAGAATCGCTCGTTGACCGGAGCGTTGGACGCACTCGCGAAGGAAATTGGATCCGAGGCAGGTCTGGACATCCGGGTAGATTGCATTGGCGGATATCCTCTATCCGCACGGGTTGAAGCAGGTCTGTTTCGCATCGCACAGGAGGCGATGAACAACGTCGCGGCGCATGCCAAAGCAAGTGGCGTGTCTGTCGAACTGACGTCAACGCCCGATTGCGTTACACTGATCGTTGAGGACGACGGTTGCGGATTCGACCCTTCAAACGTGCCCCGTGGTCGACATGGGCTGGTCGGAATGCGCGAGCGGGCGCGTTTGCTTGGAGGTTCACTGAAAATCGAAAGTTCGCCGGGACACGGCACGCGGCTGGAAACGCACATTCCTGCACAGGGCAAGAAATGACCGCCCCGATTCGCATTCTGATTGTCGACGATCATCCGGTTGTGCGCGACGGCCTGGCGGCGATGCTGGGTACGCAGGCTGATTTCGAGATCGTCGGAGAAGCCGGTGACGGGGAGGAGGCGATGCGGAAGGTAGCCGGGTGTGACCCGGACGTACTGTTGCTGGATCTGGAGATGCCGGGTGTGGATGGGATCGAGACCCTTCGGCGCTTGAAGGAAAACAACGCCCGTGCACGGACGATTGTATTCACGGTCTTTGACACGGACGAGCGCATTGTTTCCGCGATGAAGGCCGGCGCAAAAGGCTATCTGCTGAAGGGCTCGCCCAGAGAGGAGCTGTTTCGCGCCGTTCGTGTGGTACACGAAGGCGGGTCGCTGCTCGAACCCCTGGTTGCTTCCAGATTGCTGGAAAGCGTCAACAACCCCGATGCGTTGACGCCGCGTCAGAAGGAAGTGCTGAAACTGATCGCAACGGGTCTATTGAACAAGGAAATCGCCGACCAACTTTACATCTCCGAACGCACGGTCAAGTTCCACGTCAGCGAAATCCTGTCCAAACTCGACGCCGGAAACCGCACCGAAGCCGTCGCCATCGCGACGGAGAAGGGGTTGATATAAGCAATCATCTCTCAACAGTCAGCCATCAGCATCTTACGGATCACGCCGAAGGGTTGCCTTCCGGGTCCGCTGGCATGCCCGCGGATAGAGTAACGTCGGTATTGTATCTCGAAGGTTTATCTGCGGAAGGGCAGCGTAGAAGAGATCATCCGGCGTATGAAAAAGCACGTCTGAAGGTGGGGCGGACATTCCTGTCTGCCCTGTTCAGGTGATCCTGTAGAAAACGCCTTCCATTTTCCAAAGGCGAACACGGCGGCGGGTCGCAGCGTCTCCTGATTTCTTCTTGCGAGGTTCGGGTTCGATGTGAGCAGACAGGAATGTCTGCTCCACCCTTTCAAATGTTCGTTTGAGAAATCGCTTGGTTGTATTGACCACCTGAGACAGGTCGCCGATTACACCGACCCTGCAATGGACGCATAAAGGCGATCATTAACAATCGGCGATGGATGAAACGCGTCGCGTACACCCTCGACCGCTCCTCCTTCTCGCACTCCAAATCCCACTGTCATCCTGAGAGAGCCGCCGTTTCCTGCGGCGTCGATTCCCTGTTGTTTCCCGCAACGGTGTCGCAAAAACGGGATATAATTCGAATCGCTGTTGGGAATCCGTGTCCCGCTGAGCGAATCAATACAGGAATTCAACAAGAAATGAACGAAATCACCCTATAAATCAGCGATAGATCAACATATATGTGTTATATTTCTGCTCGCAATGACGCAATTTGCCACACACTCGCCGACCAAGCAGGCTAGCGCGGCGACGCTGTACTCAACAGCAACCAAATAGCTGGAAGTAAGGGCGCGCGCCCGTTCGACGGTTTAATCACTCCCCCCGTGACAGCCCGTTGAAAGAGTCCATCCGGTCTGCGTCCGGCCCTTGTGACCGAATTACAGCGTTGCGCTCCCTCCCCGAATCCAGGGATTCGCGTCGGTCGCGCGCCTTGTCTTCGGCCACAATGACTCGGCCTCGCCTGCAGAGCGACTATTTCAACGGACTGTTGAAGGGGCGTCGCAGAAGCCGAGCCGATCCCTGAGCCGCTGTCCTGAGCTTGTCGAAGGGTTGTCGAAGGGCCGGCGACGGCTGATGCGGAGGGGGGATTTCAGCGTTGTACCGAACGCAAGGTGCATGACCGATCATACATGCATTTTGCGAAGAGATCTTACTGTAAGGGCTAATCGTCAGTTTGTTCCAATACTCCAAAGGGAAGGACATACCAAGATGAAAGAAATATACGACTGGGTACCGTGGTTTCGCGAGTTAGTAAAGAAAATCGCGGAAGGCGGTGAAGCCTATCTGATTGACAAAGCCGGGCAGGTGGATTGGGGTGAGAACCGCGCACTGACTAAATACGGAGATGAAGGGATCGATCCATTCTCATTTGTTTATTTCCTGGCATCTAAAGCAACAGCCAAGCAACGAAAAACCGTTTATGAAAGTGTCACGCATGAATTCGGAATCGACAACCCGCTTCCTGATCCGAGGGTAGGTGAATACTACATCTTTCCCACTCCTACCAGTCTTAATGCCCTTTTTCATGACGGACAGAACTTCAAAAACGAATTGCTGTGGCGTCTTTTCCGCCAGGCATTGCCGGTCCATCCAGAGATAGAACCGCAAGACTTTAAGCATGCTCTGGACATAAAATTCGTCGCAACTCCAAAATTGACACAATCCCTGTTCTTAATTAATCCCGAATTCTTCCTGCCGGTGGACGACACATATGACGTATTGTCGGAAACTCGGGGTTTTTTGACTGCGGGGGAACTAAAGAATGAAATTTCCGAGGATGGCGGATATGGGAAATATCAGTCATTTCTTGGAGAGATAAAGGAAGCATTTCCCAAATGCCAGCCGTATGAAATCAATATGTTCTTATATCTACAAAAGCCCAAAGCCAAGAACAGAATACGTGTGAGCGATAAATGGTATCAGGTTAGCACTTTTGTAGATGATCCAGGCAACGACGATTATTGGGAAGACCGAGACGATTGTTTCAAAGATAATTACTGCGTCTTTACGGGCTGGGACCGGTACGCTAAGCTGACCGAGCCCAAACCAGGAGACATTATGCTTGTCAGGACAGGAATACAGAAGGGGCGAGCGATTGGCGTCGTCTACAAGAACGACTATGCCGAAAACGGTAGTTGGACAGACAATGGCAGGATTCACGTATTATGGATAAACAAGTCCGAGTGCGAACTACCCCATGGCAAAGTAAGGCGACAACCTGGCTTTAGCCAGACGTACAAAGGAGGGGTTTATTCGCTTTTCGAAAAGACCGATGGCTATAAAAACTCGATTGACTTAATCGAGACATTGAGAGACGATTCATCTGAGAACAACACGGAACCAGATCCCGCCAACAACACGCAGATGGGGCAAGATTCCAGGATACATCCCTTGAATCAGATCCTGTATGGTCCTCCAGGTACAAGCAAGACATGGCACACGATCAATCATGCGCTGGCGATTATAAAACGTAAAAAAACGGTGGATCCGCTTGTCAAAGAGAACGAGGATGTCCGAAAAGACAAATTGCATCGATTTAATGAACTGAAAGTGAAAGGCCAGATCGATATGGTGACGTTTCACCAGAGCTATAACTATGAGGATTTTATCGAGGGTATCAGGCCGGACCTAGATGACGACGGGAATGGAAATATAGAATATGAACTGTCTGAAGGCGTATTCAAGAAGATTTCAATACGGGCCGACGAAAACAGGAGGCAGTCTGAGCAAGCGGGTGACGAGTCGTGGGATATTGATGAGCTACTTGAGGAATATGCCCAGTCGATAGCGAAGAGGTTGGAATCAGAGGATGAAATCAGGCTTTTCCCGCCGGATCACAGGAGTGGCGTCACGATTGCGAAGATACATTGGTCAAGGGGCAGCTTCCGATCAGTACAGCTTGGCGGTATGTTATCGGATCAGAGACTGTCAAAGAGGATGATAAAGCGGGATTACGAGGCTTTTTACAATGGTGACATCAAGTCTCTAAAGGACATCAAACCTACGCATAAATCCAGCCGGGGCTATCACGGAAATGCGAGATTCTACTTCGAGCTGTTCAAAAAAGTCAAAGAATTCCACGATAACGAATGGACGACAGACAGGACGGCGTCTGTAGAGAAGCAGAATTATGTCCTGATCATCGATGAAATCAATCGTGGAAACATCGCCAAGATATTCGGCGAGTTGATAACGTTGATTGAACCTTCCAAACGGATCGGCGCTGATGATAAGACAACCGCCACGCTCCCTTACTCCGGAGAGGAATTCGGTGTGCCGGACAACCTGTACATAATCGGCACGATGAATACCGCCGATCGTTCTATCGCTTTGCTGGATACAGCGCTACGGCGGCGTTTTGATTTTGTGGAGATGATGCCAGATCCTGAACTCGTCCCGGACGATGTTGGGGGCGTGGACTGTCGGAGTTTACTTGAAGCAATGAATGAACGTATCCGTTTCCTTCTTGATCGCGAGCATCAAATCGGGCATACGTATTTCATGAATATTGATGACTTGAAATCGCTTGAGGAACGATTCAAGAATAGAATATTACCCCTTCTTCAGGAATACTTTTACGACAATTGGGAGAAAATCCACCTGGTCTTGAATCGCAACGGGTTTATTAAAGAACGTGGAGTCCCAGAAAACCTGCGAGGCGAACAACAATTGATCGATGAAGAAAGGAAAGTCTATGAATTCTTGCCCGCGGATAATAGCAGATGGAAAGATCCCGCGAGCTACCAGTCGATCTACGGCGGGAAACTATCACCACAGGAAGATACCCCTGAAACCGAACCAGGCTCCTGACCATGCCGCCAAGAAAAAAACCACTGGTCGTCAAAGAACACGAAGCTCTAACCGACCTGAGTACGGACGAACTGAAAGACCTGAAAGAGTTTGCTCTGGAGAATCAACACGATGTACCCGGCAACTACAGGCCGGTGTTACACGCCAGGAACAGCAGGTTATTCGCGGGAAACTACGTCGGAATTATCGAAACCCGCAAGAGAACGGTGCTTGAAATTCTGCCAAAGGTTGACTTCGTCGATGACGACGACGACAAATCCGAAACCAAACGGATCTTTTATTCCATGCTCCGCACGTGGCGTGGATTCAAGTCGCAGGCTGTATTCAACGAGAGCCAGATCAACGCCGTGCGACACTTCAATATGCTGGAAGTCTTCGTCCACCTGTTCCTGAACAACCTCGTGATGCTCACGCAACGCGGTCTTGCCCGCAAATATCAACCGGTGGAGGAGAACCTGCCATGCCTCCGCGGACGCATCCGATTTCCACAACACATTCGCGAGAACGTGGCTAACCGCGCACGTTTCTACGTGGGCTATGACGTGTTCAGCGCAAACCGACCCGCCAATCGATTGATCCATAGCACGATTGACAAACTGAACCGAACGGTTCGCCAGCCTGGAAACCAGCAGATGTTGCATCAGCTGCGAATCGGTTTTTCCGATATTCCGTTGTCAACGCACCCGCGGAGCGACTGGGACCGGCACTCTCTGGATCGAACGATTCAACATTACGACGCGGTGATGCAGTGGGTCGGCCTGTTTCTCTTCAATCACGGCCTGACCACGTTCTCCGGGAGACACGTCAACCAGACGTTGTTATTTCCGATGTGGGAGATATTTGAGGACTTCGTGGCGGCCAGTTTTCGGCGACATCAAGGTGATTATTCAGTGCGTAAACAGGGTCCGATGACGCCGTTAGCCCACCATGGCAACGAGGGTGTCTTTTATATGAAACCGGATATCAGCCTGATGTCCGATGACAACGCTGTATTAATTCTGGACACAAAATGGAAGCGCGTAAACGCGGAGGACGGCGACCTGAAACGCGGCGTCAACCAGGCCGACATGTACCAGATGTTCGTATACGGGAAGAAATACGGCTGCAGTAAAGTCGCGCTGATCTATCCGAAGACGGATAAATTCGACGATCCATTACATTACAAATTTGACGAAGAGCTATCGTTGATCTGTGTTCCGTTTGACGTGACCAAACCGGAGTGTAGCGTAAATGAGATAATCCGGCAAACAAACAACTGATCGTTTGGGTTTGTAACACATGCAGAAAGAACCTTATGCGTCAAGCTTTCCGGCACGGCTTACCGAAGCGTGGTCGTTGAGCTTGTCGAAACGCCCGCGCTTCGCTACCCTTCGCCGACCCTTCGACCCTTCGACAAGCTCAGGGCACCGCATGCTCAGGGAGCGGCTCAGGGAACGGCTCGGCTTCTGCGACTCCCCCTCACGGGGGGAGTGATCGACTTTCAAAAGGGCCCAGACGTCCACTTCAATCTATTCGGTTGCGGCTGAACAACGCGACGCCGCTATAGGTTGCTGCCGCCTGATTTCTGGCGCTCTATTGGTTTTATCCCTTCCATCAACGTTTGAACCCACCCGGTGAATCAAAGAGCCCCGCTACCGAAATGGCGCGGGCTTTTTCCTGCATCATGTCTCGATCCTGTTCTTGGATTCTAATCCTGCTTAATCGTTCAAATCCTGATCCGGTTGTTGCTCTCATCCTGCCCGTCCTGTCCATCCATGTTCGTTGCTTTTGACGGGTAGTTGACTTACCTCTGAAGTCGGAAAATTGCTCAGTTCTACGGCATCGCCCTCCTGTTTTCCCCTCTTTCTGCCTTTGTCCTGTTCATCCATGATTATCCATGTAGATTGCAGGCTGGAGAATAAATCAGCCCCGCTACCGAGATGGCGCGGGCTTTTTCCTGCATAATGTCTCGATCCTGTTCCTGGATTCTAATCCTGCTTAATCGTTCAAATCCTGATCCGGTTCTTGCTCTTATCCCGCCCATCCCGTGCATCCATGTTCGTTGCCTTTGACGGGTGATTGACCTCCCTCTGAAGTCGGAAAATCGCTCCATTGTGCGCCATCATCCACCGGGTTTGTCCCTGTTTTTGGCCTTCATCCTGCCCATCCTGTCCATCCATGTTTCTTCCCGCCTGCAGGTTTCAAAACGTCCGGTTAAGGTTCTTCCGGTGCAGGATGAACCAGATGACGACGGGCGCCCCGATGAGGGAGGTCACCGCGTTGAGCGGCAGCACGTACTGGCTGCCCGGCAGGTGCGCGAACAGATCGGACAGCAGCGCGAGGGTTGCGCCGAGGCAGATGACGGCGGGCATGAGCACGCGATGGTCCGACGAGTGCAACAGGCTTCGGCACAGGTGCGGCACCGCCAGGCCCAGGAAGGCGATGGGGCCGCAGAACGCGGTGGTGGCGCCCGCGAGAATCGACGCGTTGACAAGGATCCAAAGCCGCGCGCGTTTCACGTTCAGGCCCATGCTTCGGGCGTAGTCTTCGCCCAGCAGCAGTGCGTTCAGGGGTTTGATACACAGCAACGCGAGCACGAGGCCAAGAAAAATGGCGCCGGCGAGCACGGGGACCTGGCGCCACGTCACGCTGCCGAAACTGCCGAACGTCCAAAGGATGTACGACTGAATCTGTTCGGGCACGCTGAAGTAAATCAGAATGCTGACGAACGCGGCGGTTGCGTATCCGAACATCAACCCAAGGATGAGCAGCGTCATCACGCTGCTCACGCTGCGGGAAACCAGCAGCACACCCCCCAGCACCGCGGCGGCGCCGAGGATCGCCGCAAAAGCCAGGCCGAGGTCGCCCAGGAAGCCCAGGCCGGCGATCAGCGCGCTGCCGACGGCGCCCGCCGTCAATACCACGATCGCCACGCCCAGACTGGCGCCCGCGCTGATGCCAAGCACGAACGGATCGGCGAGTGGATTGCGAAACAACGTCTGCATCTGCAGTCCGCTCACAGCCAGGGCGGCGCCGGCCAGCACGCCGGTAATCGCCTTCGGCAGGCGAATGGTGTGAATGATGATCGACCATGCCGGAGAGGCGGGCTCTCCGCCCATCAGTATAACGAACAGTCCGGCCAGAGGAATGCGGACCGACCCGAGCGAAAGGCTCAGGCCGAACGCAACAAGAAGCAGCAGAAACAGTCCTGGAACGATCATCGAGCACCGCGGTCCCTCCCGCGCTTCACTTTTCAGATCAGATCTCATCCTGCAATTCCCGATCTTGCCACCGTATCTATTCCAAATTCTACTTTAAGCGCTGCAATCAAGTCGTAAATGGAATGGAAATTTCGGGTTGTTTCGCCACGTTCGAATCGCCACGAGCCGTTGGTGCCGTCGACGACGTTGATGCGGCACGGGGATTCCGCGTCATCCGCCTGGAACCCTGCGCGTTCCAGCGCGCGCTTTGTCCAATACGCCCGCCGTCCCTGTCCCGACACGGAAACCGCGGCCTGGCCTCGCTCCGGCGTGAGCCTGAAGGCGCCCGTGTCGGCGTCGAAGCGCACGCCGTCGCTCCCGAATGCCGCTTCAAAAGCGCCGTTCAGGACCAGGTCCTCGGGCGCACCGGTCCGCAGTTCGCCTTCTGACGGCAGGAGATAGATGCGGTCCGCACAGCGCAGCGCCAGGTCCAGGTCGTGCGTGGAGAGGAGAATCGCCTTCCGGGTCGTATGTGCAAGGTCTCGCAACAGCGCCATGATTTCCACGCGGCGGGGCAGATCGAGAAAGGCGGTGGGTTCGTCCAGAATCATCAGGTCGGGCTGCTGCGCCAGCGCCCGCGCAATCATCACCCGCTGGCGCTCGCCATCGCTCAGTTCGGCGACATTGCGGTGTTCAAGGTCTTCAGCCCGCGCCGCCCGGATCGACCATGAAACGGCCTGTTCATCTTCAGGAGCGAAACGTCCGATCCAATCCGTATGCGGATGCCGACCCAGGCCCACCAGGTCGCGCACCGTCATGGCGCCCGCGCTGACGCGGTCCGTTAGGACCACACTGAGGAGTTGAGCGACTTCGGTCGCGGACATCTCCGAGGTGTCTCTTCCTGCGATACGGACGTGGCCGTCAAGCGGCGGCTGCACCCCGGCAAGCGTCCGCAAAAGCGTGGATTTCCCCGCGCCATTGGGCCCCAGGAGACAGACAAAGTCTCCGGAATCGAGCGAAACGTCGATATCCCGCGCCACAACGCGAGCCGGCCGGCGGCCGCCTGTGTATCCGATGGACAGCGTACGGGCAGTCAGAATCGCCTCAGTCACCGCACCTCCGGAAGAATCAAAGACTTCACTTCAACAGCCCAAGGCGCTCAAGGTCATCCTCTCCCCACTGAGCTTGACGCTCGACGATTGACTTGAGCGTACCCACTGCAAAAATCTGATTCAAGTTGTGCAGGTGGACGGTTGTCACTCTCCCATCCACGTGCACAAAAAAACGGGTCGCGCCTTTCCTTCTGTATTCGCGAAACCCGTCTCTATTTAGTGCTCGTATCAATCTTCGTGCTGTCAGCGAACGAAGTCTGCTATAATCGATAGCCATATCAGATAGCTACGGTGACCATGGGCACATCGCTGACCTCAATCTGCGAAGATGGCTCGGAGGGTATCTCTTCTCCATTCTCCAGCAGGTACGCAACGAGAAGATCGACAGCGTTCCTTAAATTCTCCAAAGCCTCTTTCTGAGTATCTCCCCAGCTTGCGGCCCCCCTATGCTCCAGCGCAGGAATATACGCTCGCCACACGGCCTTTGAATCCGGCTCATCGGGCCATTTGTCTTTCTCAAGGACTGCCTTGAATAGATACGTCTTCATATTCTCCTCAGAACGGATGTTTTCACGAAAATGACGACAATAGTAAAATCCCCTCAATCATGCTCGGTGGCTGCAGAACACTGTGAAAGAATAACGGACTGAATTCGGAAAGTCAATGAACCGCAAATTCGCACGCGGCCGCTATTTCGCCAACACCATCTTGCGCGTGACAACGTCCGCCCCTGCCTGAAGCCGATACAGGTACAAACCCGTACTCACCTGCCGTCCGGCGGCGTCCCGTCCGTCCCACACGACCGTGTAGCTGCCCGCCGGCTGGAACTGCTGAACCAGCGAACGGATTTCCTGGCCCAGCAGGTTGTAGACTGCCAGTTTCACGTCCGCCGATTCGTTCAGTGAATAGCGTATGGTTGTTGCGGGGTTGAACGGATTCGGACGGTTCGGCCCCAGCGAAGCCGCAAGCGACGCAATGGCACGTACATCGCCATTCAGATTGACCTCATAGGTCACGCGCCTTCCCGGCATCAGCGGAATGCTGCTCCAGCTTGCGACGGTCGCGCCCTCGGACGTGCGCACGCGCGCCCGGTACATGCCGTTGACGCGACGCTGTTCGTCCGGCGTGACTCTCACCACGGCGCGCCCCGTCTCATCGGTCGTCTTGCGCCACGCATAGACGGGCGCGCGTCCTGAAATCGACCGCGAAACTTGCACCGTCAGTCCGCTCGGGTCGCCGTCGCCGACGACCTGTACATCCACCTGCGCGACCTCTTCGAATGCGATATCGCTCTCCAGATAGATGCCCGCGCCCACGACAAACGTCTGACCGAAAATGTGAATCGGGATCACGTAACTGAGCTTGGGCGACCTGGTGTCCTCGTCTCCGATGACCGCCGGATTGTCCCAGTAATATTTCACGAACCCGCCGCCGGCTTCGGCCGTCGCGATAATTTCACGGACGATTTTGACTCCGTTGACGTCCTCCACGTCGATCATGTTCTCGCCGAAGGAACTGGCGTCCGCCGTGCCGTGAAAGATCAGTATGCCCGACGTGTTGATCACAAAGATGTACATCGAACCGTGTTTGAAATCCTCGCCCTCGGTCCGGATGGCGGCCTGCACGGTTGCCAGGTAGGGATACCCTCTTTCTTCGATGAAGGGAACGAGCACCCGCAGGCCCTCCACAAACGACATGAGGGATGCCCTGTCCTTGACGTCCCGGGCCGTTACCTCCAGCAGTTCAAAGATGTTCGGCTCGGCATCGACGTCCGACAGGTCCATGTGAAAACCGCCGACAAGGACGAATTCCAGCCCGACTATGGTAACAGGAACCGAGAAGGTCAGCCTGGGTAAATCATCGTCCTCCACGGTAGGATCGTCCCAATAGTACTCGACAAAGCCGCCGTCCTCAGCGGCAGCGGCGAGCATGTCCCGCACAATTTTCGCGCCTCTGTCATCCTCGAGATCAATTACGTTCGTGTCTTCGATCATAACGTCGGCCGCGTGAAATTGCACGAGTCCCTCGCCGGTCAGAATCACGAGATAGACCGGCCCGGCCTTCCAGTCGCCTTCGGTCCTGAACGCCTCGGTCAATCGCCCGACCGCGGCGAAGTCGGCTGCTCCCTCCAGGGAGTCCTTTGCCCCTTCCACAAAGGCCATCAGGGTCTCACGGTCCACCACATCGCCTGCCGTCGTCCTGTTGTCCTGTGCAAAGACAGGATTTAAAGACATGCAGATCGCCGCCAGAGTCAAGCCGGCAGTTAGAGATTTCATCATCGCCCTCTCCTGGTAACATGCTCTTTGGTTCGGTTGAGTGCGGCAGATGAAGATAGCGGCGGGACATCAGAAAGTCAATACGTGCGGGCGTAGAACAAAAAGATAAGCGCCCCCGAGACCCGTTGCGAGCACACAGGTGCCGATAACAAATGAGCACGCGCGGCGCATGTCCCCGGGTTGGCCGCCTTCCGGATCGGATTCAACACCCAGCCACAGCTCTGTAATCAGTGTTCCGTCCTGCCGGACGGGGCCGACCAGCCGGCGCTGCAACGCACCCGCAGCCGTCGCTTCGCTCCATCCGGCATTGGGTCCCGGAACGAGCCCGTGCTGCCGCCAGCCGACAAGCATCGCCTTGCGTGCGGAACAACCGGGCAGGAACAGCGCGACCAGCACCATCCAGAGATAAGTCAATCTCGCCGGCAGGTAATTGAGCACGTCGTCCAGCCGGGCGCCGCACCATCCGAAAGCGCGGTATCGCGGGGTTTTGAAACCCACCATGGAATCCATGGTGCTGATCACCTTGAAGAATACAACTCCAGGAATACCAAATATAATATACCAGAAAACGGGCGAAATAAACCCGTCGACGGCGTTCTCGCTCAGGCTCTCCACGCCCGCCCTGCGGCAGGCCGCGGCGTCCATTGTATCGGTATCGCGCCCAACGAGTTGTGAGACAGCCCTCCGGGCGCCGTCCGGATCGCCGGCGCGATCGATGGCCAACCCGTGCTTGCACAGGTCCTTGAGCGCAATCATACTATATATAATATATAACTGAAAAACCCAGCCGACCGCGGGATGAACCTGACTCAGCACGATTGCCAGGCCGCAGATGATGACCAGCCAGAACGTGGAGAGCAGCAACGCCAGAGTACAACCTCCGGCGTATCCGTCCAGACCAAGCCGACGCAGGTTCCGTTCGAAAACGGAAAGCGTGCCGCCTATCAGGCGAACGGGGTGACAGGCATAGACCGGGTCGCCGAACACGCCGTCCAGGAGAACGGCGCCGATGAGCAGAACCGGGTCCGGCGCAAGCAGGGTCAGGTCCATTTCAGACGCCAACCCAGCGCAAGGGCATCGAAGACGAGTTCCAGGGGATTGTCGTCGCTGGCGCGGAGCTGTTCGTGACAGGCCGGCCACTCCCCCGGTCTCGCTGCGAGCGAGGACGCCAATGTCGCGGCCTGCTGCCGGAATACCGGTTCGGCCAGCGAATAAGGAATCGCGCCGCATCGCACACGGTCCCAAATCGCCGCGAACGCGTATGCCGCCGCCGACACCCGCGGTTCGTATACAACGGACTTGAGGTTTTTTTCCAGCAGGGCGCAATCGGCTTCCGTCAGACGCTTATGCATCGCCGCCAGGAACCGGTCGCGGCGGAACCCGTACCGCATCAGCGCATGGAAGAGGCTTCTCGTCTGGGACGGCTCGAGACCGTTCTGCCATCGCAGCGCCTCGCGTGTGGCTTCGCGTACCGCCGTGCCGATCAATTCCCCCAATTTCGAGTGGTGGCCCGTGTTGGTCTTCGACGTTCTCGTTTCGTCCAATGGCGCGGCAATACAGTACTGATCGGTGCCGGTGCCCGTGGCGAGGTCGCGAGAATACCGACTCGACACAGCGAGGTCGCGCAGCGCGGCGGACTTGCCCTCGGTCATCGTGATCGCCGCCCGCGCCATCGCGCCCGGCGTGAGCGGCCAATTGATGAGTAGCATGGTGTTGATCGTACCCGCGTTCGGATGCGTTTCGATCCATTTTTCATCCTCTTCATGCCAGGTTGCCGGATCGCCCGCACAACCCGCGTTGCCCTCCACGCCCGCCGTCACAACCGCGCACACGCGCAATTCGGCATGGGTTTTCACGACATGCGCCGCGCAGTTCATGTTCGCGGCCGTACCCATCATCGCGACCCCATCGGGGGGCAGGCCGCGTTCCGCGCAGACGCGGCGGTGATAGCCCGCCTGGCCGAGTTTCCTCATCAACGCGAATCGCGCATCGTGCCCGGTTCCCTCGCAACTCTGGTGATTCACCAGAAAGCGGATGCCCGTGTACAAGCCGCCGCGATGCGCCGACGTACTCAGCACCTGGTGGGGCGACCGCAGCTCGGCGATCAGAAAACGGCCGTCGCGCGTCAGATCGTAGTGTTCGTGGCGATCCAGATATTCATCCATAAGAAGCTATCAGCTCTCAGCGTTCAGCAGTCAGCTTGAAGCAACGACAAAAATCAACTTCAAACTCAACATCCACATCTCCCCGAATTCATCTATCGTCTCACGTCTTACGTGACTCACCGACTCTCATCGCCCGAATTCGGAAGCGAAGATCAGGAAATCCTGGAAATCGACCTCTCCGTTTCCACTCAGATCGAATCTGGGATCGAAATCATCGTCAGAGACGGTTCCGCCAAACGTGGAGGCGAATGCCACGAAATCGCTGAAATCCACAATACAATCGCCATTGAAATCCGCCACACTGCCCAGGAACGCAATGCTCGACGGCGGCAGGCCCATGCTGATCGGACCGGCCAGAAGGTCGTTCGAATTCACGTCGTAGACCTTCACGCCGGCGGAGGCCGGATCGCCGAAACTCCCCTGATCCAGAACAAACAGCCGCGTGCCGAACAGGCCCAGACTGGGCACAAATCCGCCAGAGAGCCCCTCCAGGCCCGGGGACACCGACTGCGTCGCCAGATCCAGGCGTTTGACGGAATTCACGAAATTCTCGTCGGTAATGACGGCATACCCGTCACTCTCGGAAGTCATCACCAGCGAACCCGGATTGCCGCCCACGGTCGTCCCATCGAGCACGATTCCTTCGCTTCGCAAGTTCGCCAGATCGATCACCTCGATGCCGCCGTCGGTCAAATCGGTGTACGTATTGACGGCGCTCAAATACCACCTGCTGCCCCGCAGCACCGCCCCTGAGGGATTGCTGCCGGTCATGACAATCCCCTGCATGCCCTCAGCGTCCGGGTCCACGTCCACGAGTTGGTCGGATGTCACGTCCACGACGGCAATCGCCGAAAATTCGGTCGGGACCCATCCGTTCTCCCTGTCAAGACGATGACACGCCGCGAACAGATGCGCGCCGTGCACGGCGAGTTGAGAGGTTTCGGGAAGGCCGTCGGCATCCGCAAACGTCGAAAGATCGACCGTACCCAGCGAATCGCCCGTGACGGGATTGACGACGAGGAGATGGGTTCGGCCATATCGCGAAATATACGCCTTCTCCTCGCTGACAAACGCGATGTCGTGGGGATTCGTGCCGTTTCCCGTGGAATACTGCGTCAGTGGCGTCTGTAAATCATCCCCGCTCAGAACAATGACGTTATCCTGCCCAAGGCGGTTGAGTACATACACCTTGTCTCGATACGTGCGAACCACCGCGTCTGAATGAATCGTCAGATGGTCGTTTACAGCCGTATTTGTGTCGAGGTCCAGGCTCGAAAGTCCACCCGTGGCGTAATCCGTCGTCGTCATCACCGCCTGATTCGCCAGTACATCGGTTGCAAGGAACAGAACCAGCAGAAACCACCTCATTCAAACCTCCCGTCGGGAAATGTGTAAAGGAGTGCTACCCTGGTGTTATTCTTCACGAATCAAGGTTAAGAAGGCTTCGGACAAAAAGCGGGGGATGCGCCTTCCGGTCCTGCGCTCGCCGGATCCCGGTTTCCTATTCCGTATTCACGCTCACGAAAAACGCGCGCCCGGGTAACGGATAGCCCCATGTATCGGCAACTTGGGCGCCGGCGATATTCTTTGCCTCCATTCCGATTTGGAACCGCCGTCCGGTATTCAGTTTCACGCCGGCGTTGTGAATGTGCCGTGACGAAAGGGGGCGCCGGTTCGACTGATCGAGAAAGCTGCCGTCCTCCAGGCTGTAGTCATACGCGGCGGTAAAGCGTCCCAGTTGCGCCGTCGCACGGACGAACAGCGCGTGGGGCGGTCGATTGGGCAGTACGTTGCCGGACAGGTAGGGGATTTCCGATCGGTTTCTGGCATCCTGATACGTGTAATTTCCGGAGACGTTGACGTAGCGACCGAGGCGTCTTTGCGCGGAGATTTCGATCCCGTACACCCGGGCGCTGCCGATGTTTACGGGGCGAGACGTGGCTTGCGACGTGTGGACAAACTGGATCAGGTCTTCATAGCGGTGATCGAAAACCGCAAACTCCAACGAGTTCGCCTCGCCGGACCAGCGCAGGCCCCCGTCCAACGCAAAACCGCATTCCGGCCGGAGATTGACGTTGCCTACCACGCCGCCGCGGTCGCCGAAGAGCTCGAAGAACGAGGGAATCCGGAATACGCGCCCTGCATTGGCCTTGAACGCAAGGCGGGACGTCAGATCCAGTCGAACGCCCGTACGAACGCTCGTTAGATTGCGGGTATTCGCCGAATCGGGCGCAAGCGGCGAAAAATCGAATGGATTGGCTCCCGTAAACGAACTGTGGATGAGCCGGTGTTCGGCATTAAGAGACCAGACGCCGGATATCCCCGGCAGGGTAACGTCTGCGCCCGAACGTGCGGATACGACCCATCGCCGGCTGTCGAAGAAATTCGCGATGTTGCGGATGCGCGTAGTCGGGAAGTAGGACTCTCTGCGGACGCCGGTCGCCGCCGAGACATCGCATCGGGACAGCAGAACGGTTCTGATGCGGCCCCGCCATCCATACGTGCGCGTGCGATATTCGTTATCCTGCCTTCCAATCCCAACTTCGCCGTCGGGATCGCGGAATCGCTCCCTGGTGTGTGTGACGTAAAACGACTGGCGCGTACTCATGGCACCCGCCAGCGCCCGATTCTCGTATGTGATCTCCGTCATCGTCCGGAAGGCATCCAACTGTGCATTCCGCGATTGATTGTTACTGATGCCCGGCATGCCCTGGTCCTTCCAGTACATCGTCTCGTGGAGGGACACTTCGCTGTTTTCCCCGAGCGCGCGTCGCCATTTCCCCAGCAGATTGAGGGACCGGTGGTGGTTGTTCCGGCGCCTGGACCAGACGTCGTCATCGGCATTGTATTCGGTTCCATTGTCGTCCAGAAATCCGAAATCGTTGTCGCTTTGCGCATAGTCGGCCACGGCAAGAAACTCCGACCGCCCGAGCCCGCCCGCGATCATGCCGCTCATCAACCGTGTGTCGAAAGCCCCCCACGAACCGCGAACGTCATGGCGCCACGGTGCCTGCGTGGGACGCGTGCGTACGTGCACCGCCCCGCCCAGGCCGTTGCCCCGGGCGCCCGCGCCTCGATACACTTCGATCTGCCCGACGTGCGCGAGCGGCAGGTTGCCGAGGTCCACGCCCCCGCCGAAGGCGGCATTTAAAAGAACGCCGTCGAGATACACTTCGACCTGATCGGCGGACGAACCCCGTAGGGAAATCGTGCTGAATGCGCCCAGCCCGCCCAGGCGCTTGACGTGTACGCCCGTGGCCTCGGCCAGGACGTCCGGAAGGGTCGTCTCTCTTCCCTCGAAGCTCTCGCGCGTGATCACGGTGGCATAGGCCGGACTTCTGTGGATGTCGCCGGGTCCCGTCGGATCGGCAATCACGGGGAACTCATCGAGGGGAAACGCCCGCGGCGTCAGCTCGATGGCAACGTAAATCTCGTCACTCACGTGGACCCTGCGTTGCCCGGACCGATACGCGATGTGCGTGATGGCGAGCGTATGGATGCCGGCCGCGAGGTCGCGAATGAAAAAATGACCGCGGTCATCCGTCACCGCCGCGAGGTCGGCGTTGAGAACGCGAACGCGCGCATCGGCGACGGGCATTTGGGTGTCCGCATCGATGACGCGGCCCGTAATCTCCGCTGCCTGAAGCGGCGTACTTGCACAGAGAGTCAGGAATATCAGGGATCGCATGATTCGCATAGGCTATGGATCCAGCTTTCGATAATATTTGAGCTGGTGATCGTGCAGCAGGTCGGGATGCAGGATCTTAATGATGTCGGCCAGAAGAACGTCCGGCTCGATCAGGCCGGTTTCCCAATAATCGTTGCCGCCATTTGCGTTGAGCCTCGCGTTGGCGTTGAAGACGTTCCCCGTTCTGACCGCCTTGAATTGCCCGTATCGTTCATCTTCCGCGACGACGTTGTCTATGGATAGCCATTCGTTCCTCATGGTGATCCAGAAATCGCCATTGTGCGCTATTTCGTAAACCGCTTCGAAGTCCAGCGACAAACTCCGTCGCGATTCATTGTCTCCCCACAGGTAATTCGCGCCGGCGTCCTCGAGCAGTTGCGAGGGATAGGACTTGCCGCCGGACATAAACCACGTCCCGCGCCACAGGGATCCCACGAAAACGGTCGGCTTCTCTTGGCGCGGCACATTCCCGGTCAACGATCTGAGCACCTCGTACCTGGCCGCGATACTGTCGAATTGCGCGGCGGCCATTGCTTCCTTGTTGAAAAAGGCGCCCATGAATTTGAGCCACTCCACGCGCCCGAGCAGCGTCGGTTCGGCATAGGCGGCATTCACCACGGCGGCCACGCCCGCCTGCTGAAGCGAATGGAATGCGTTGTCCTGCGACGGCGCGTCGATGATGACGAGTTCGGGCTGGAGTACGAGAACCCGCTCCAAATCGATCGACCTTCCCCTGCCGACTTCCTCTATTTTCCCTGCCGCGAACCGCTGTCTGACGGCCTTCGAGTTGACGAATTTGACGTTGTCCACCGCAACGAGGCATTGAATCTCGTCCAGTTTTTCGATATGCGGCAGGTGCGTTGTGGACGTGGTGATCAGCGACCTCACGGGAATCCGTATCCTCGGCGCCCCTGCATAACCATCCGGCGATTTCCCGTCGCGCGATACCAGGACGTACCGAAGCGTATCCCTCGCGCCCGTCCCCGGCGCCAGGACGGTCGCGACCTTGTACCCGTCGAAATAGTCAACGCGAAACCCCTCGGCGTATCGCAATGACACTTCCGCGCTAACGGGTACCGCCGTCCCGCACATGCCGATGCAACAGAGCAATCGTGTCCAGAATCTGAAATCCAACATTAAATCAGCCTCCAACGATCCGCATTCGACCCTCAATAGCTCCAGGAGAGACTTCAGGTCATTCGTAGCCAATTACATGGCGCAAACCGTAACCTGCCCCTTGTACGATTCACATCTCGCTTTATTCGGTGATCCGGTGGAGCAGGGTTTTCCTCTCACCTCTCCCGTCTCACCTCTCCCCGCCTTAAAAAAAATCCCCGATTTCCTGGCGGAAATCAGGGTCATAACCAACCACGCGGCCGAAGCACGCGTTTGTGTCACCGTTTCCCAAATCCACGAGGAAAAACATATGGTCTGAGACTCAGGCAGGTCTTCTGGCTCCTGGATCACCTGTTTCCCGCGCCTTCCCGGTAGTTAACCAGTGGCGTCGTTGCGAGAAACATCCCCAGTTACAGCGGCGGGACCGCAACGGATTTTCACCGTTTTCCCTGTTTTGTAACCTGAATCCGGAATTACTATCGCAATGTCGGATTACCTAAATACCGAAAATCCTCCGATTGAAAGGCCGTTTTTGCGAAATTTGCGTCGGCGGGACGTTGGCGACCCGTTGTCTGTCGATTCGAAATATACGACGCGGACTCCATTTCATCAAGAACTTTGTTTTGAGGCGCGAAGTCCATCCTCCCGACGATCCTTGAGGATAAGCGATATCGCATCTCGCAAGCTTTCAAGGGCTTCATCCTTGGTCTTGCCCTGTCCATTGGCGCCCGTGATCTCAGGGCAATAGGCAATTGTCCATTCGTCGTCTTGTTCGATCACTGCCGTGAATTCATTTCTCATTTTCAACTCTCCAGAACCCCATATCCGAGCTTCTCCGCCTAGAGTGCGCCGGAACAGGGTCGTTTAGTGACTTGGGAAAGGAAACGATTCCATTTTTGTGAATTATTCAGGTTTTGACGTGTCCGGTCTGGTGAGTTGTTTGCCAAGTCGCTTTGCCAGCGAAGGGAACTCGCTGCCGAACAGGATGCAGCCTTTGCGGGTCACTGACTGCCCCGGTTCGATATCACCAAAATGAGGTCTGCTATGCAGGCAATGATGCCCGTCAGCGTTCTGCAAAGCCGAAGTTGCGCACTCATATCCCAACGCCACTGCCCTGGACCTGTCGTGAGAAACGGCGCCCAGGATGGCCGGTTGATCTATGGCCGTGTTGCTTCTTCCCCAGAACCACTCGGTACTGTTTACCCACTCTTTTTCGTAGTCCGTAAGATCCGCATGATACGCGGTCCGAATATCCACCGTTCTGTGAAGATCGCCCATGTTTTCCGGCTTGCCTTTGACCAGGATGTACGATCGTCTGACTTCATCCTGATCGATGAAATCGGATGACTTTGCCTGGAGACATCCACCATCGGAAGCGACGTCATAGAATTTCGCGGATGACTGATTCGTGAGGGTCAACGTCAATTCGACGCTGTCCTCGCGTCCGGACAACGCTGCTCTGAGAACAAGACCTGTTATGAAGTTGTGTCGAATCACCTTCCCTGAGGGATCCGTTTGACGGTATGCCAGTTGCTTCTCGATATACTCAGGCGTCGTTTGCCATTCGTATGCCCACGCGTTATCTCCGGTCCTGGTCCATTGAGGGCAGATCTTCTGCCACATCATCGTCACACCATTCATCGACGTGATGACTTCCGGAAACTGGATGGACCACTTCAGATCCCAGTTCAGGTGATGAATATCAACGAATCGCGTTTTGGTGGGCTGTACTTGTATCACTTTTCTTTATCCTTCGGCAGGAACCACGACAAAATGCCAGAGGTCATCAGGGGCTCGGTTGCGCCGCCCCGTGCTCCGGCCGCCGTATATTGGGTCCCGCTTTGGTGTTGACGAAGCGCCGTTCGCGATTGGGGTTGCGCCAGCTGCGCACGCCGTGCGTCGTCGTGCCTGGGTACATGATCACCGTCCCGGCAACGCCCTGCATATGCTTGACCTGCGGCAGGTCGCAGCTGGTTTGCTTCGGGCGCGGCAGCGGTAGCCGCGCTTTGTGGCTTCCGGGGACCAACATCAGTCCGCCGTCGCCCGTCGCCGTCTCGACGTCCTGGAGCAGCCAGCCGATGTTCACCTGCTCCGTACGAGGCTGTCCGTCCCGGAAATGATAGTTAGGGCCGGCGCCGTAAAACCAGCCGCCATGTAGAGGCTGGCCGGCCGCCCCGTCGCGGCTGACGATTGTGTAGCACGCCGTCATGACGAAGCCCGGGTCAATCATCCACTTCAGCCGCGCGTTCACGAGCGGATTGTCGATCATGCGACGAAAGCCGTCGCTGAAGGGTGGGGGATGGGTCCAGGTCTGCGAGACGCGCTCTTCGGTGCAGCGCGTGCCCGGGGCCGGGGCAATAGTCTGCGAACAGCCCTCGTAGTCCGGGTACTCGCCCACGACACTGCTCGAAAAGCTCACCGGCCGACGGTTGGCTTCGGCGAAGGGCGAGTCGAGCGCTGCATTGCACTGCGCTAACCACTCACGGTCCATCACGCCAGGCAGCACCAGGTAGCCTCTCAGGTCCCAGAACCAGACCTCCTCGTGGTTCGGAGCGTCAGGCCGCGTGTTGACGTCCAGCAGCGACGGCGCCAGCTGCTGCTCGTTGCTGAGGGGCTGGCCGTCGTGGCCGAGGCCGCGTGGTGGGCCGGCCACCAGCGCTCGGCGCGCCGGCGTGAGCTCATCCAGCCAGCTGTCCACACCCGTCGCGCCGTGGCCGATGGCCCCCCCAGGGTAGCGGGAGTCGTCGCAAAAGATGCACTCCTGCAGCGAGGAGCCTGGGGCGGCGCCGACCAGCGTGGTGGCAACCGCGAGCAGACAGTCGCCAGCGCGGAGCTGCACGCGCTCCGTCGCCCCGAGCTCCTCGGCGCGCGCCATGCTCGGGGGCGGCTGGACGTTGGCTTTGTGCGACGCAGGGCACACCACCACGCAGCTGTCGCCCACGGCCCACAGCGCGCGCAGCCCCCAGACGCACACCCGGTCGGGCCGGCTGGTCGTGTCGTAGCCCAGCCGGCGCTGCTCATCCACCGTCAGATCATTGGCCCACTGCCCCTCTTTGGTCAGGCGGCGCGACGGCCGGTCCAGCTCAAACTTGATCGTGTGGAACTCCTGTTCCTTCCCTTCAGTACCGTCGTACGCAGCGCGATGCCACAGCGGTAACTCCCCGCCAGCCAGCTGATCAATCGCAGCCAGCAAGTCCGGATGCTCAGCCAGAGCGGCGGGTGTGGCGTGCGCCGCTGCCGGCGCGCCGAGCAGGCTCGGGAGGAGGATATAGCCGTCGAGCTCGAAGGCCCACCTCTGCTCCTCGGTCATCGGCGCCCTGGACCCGCTCCGTGGAACATTGAAGAGGTATTTTTCCGTTTCGGTCATGAGGCAACCCTTTCTCTCACAGATCGTCGCATTTGCGATTTGAGTTTGTTAGTGGGATGTGACAATCATCGGAACGAAATGGTTCGGTAAGCCCGCTTTGTCGCTGAATCAGAACTCAGCGGCAATCATCGCGTACTGTCCGATGTTCGTTAATATGGTTTCCAGGTGGTTTCCGTCGAACGTGACCTCCAGGTCATCTCCCGTGCAAACGTCCCACACGCGACGAGGAGTGCCCCGCTCCGTGAGCTGCCAGCGCAGGTTCACTTCGGGTATCGTGGTCACATAGTCAAACTGTGGGCTGAAGCGCGGCCAGATCTCCGGCAGATGCTCGACGCGCTCGCCGGTGTGATTGATCAGAAACAACACCTGGCTTCCCGGTTTCTCATTCGGAATCATCACGAGTTGGTTCGGGCCGTCGGTCATCAGAGGCCGGCCCTCCGGGTATAGCCAATCCACCACGGCGCCCAGAAGATCGCGGATCACCAGCAGGCGATATTCGAAATGAAGCTCCTCCACCGGCGCGGCCAGATAGACGACGCGGCCCTTGCCAACCGTCCGGCAGGTGACGGCGGGACACAGAGCGTCGTCCTCGCGCCCGCCGAAGACGATGTTCGCCACCACGTCGGTTCCCGGCCGCGCCTGGACGAACTCGAACCGATTGAGCGGCCACAGCTCATGCGAGCACCCCTCGGCCAGCCATTGACCCGGAACGCAGCAGCCGTACGTGTCGAACGTCCCGGCGGCCCAGAGGTGTTGTTCGTAATCAGCGAATTGGTCGGGGTTCGGGTCCACGCGGTCCACGCCCAGAAGGTCCGCCAGGGCGAAGTTGTCGCGCATCTCATCGGGCTCGGCACCGTACAGGCTCGTCCGGTACGTCGCCAGGAGCCGCCCGCCCGCATTCACATATTCCGTGATGCCCTCGACTTCCTCCCGCGTGAGATGGCCGACGTTGGGCAGAAACAGAACAGGATACTTTGCCAACGCCGCTGGATCGGAGAGAACCCGCTCCTCGATCACCGATGTCGGCAAATGGTTGGCCAGCATGGCCGAGAAGGCCCCGCGACGGCAGGATTGCTGCGGGGGCGTGCGTACGAGATAGCCCGCCTCGGAGAGCGGGGCCTCAAGCTCCCCCGGGCGGTCGGCGAGGTCCTGCCTGGACTGGCCGATGACATCGCGCGGACGATCGCGCATCACCAGGGGCTCGGCGCGGAACCGCAACCGCTCGAGCATCTCATACACCCGCACCGGCAAAACAAATGGAATCGCAACAAACGGTGACGGGTGGAGATCTTCGAAGAGTGATTCATTCCTCTCCAGGATCTCAAGGAGCTCCGCCAGCTCACGATTGGCTTTGTGGGGAGGCGACAGCCAAAGGTTCACGCCGCACGCCACCAGGACGCCCCCTCCGGAAGCAAAGCTGGCTGCCGCCTCCTCGACGAGTTCCATGCCGAAGCACTGCGCCCGCGACCAGCCCGTCAAGGCGCCGACGTATTGCCACATGGTCCAACCCGACGACTCGGCCAGACTGGCCGCCTCTAGCCGATGAAGGAAGTCGCCCCCGGCCTCGTAGAGGAATCCATCGTGCACCTCCACGATCCTGCGTTCGGGCCAGTCGCCCACACCCAGGCCGTGCGTCAGCACGGGGATGTCCTTCTTCTTTCGCGTCGCAGCGGCGAATTCGAGAAAGACATCGCCGACGATCCTGCCGTACTGCAGACTCCACTCTTCCAGCATCTCCCGGTCTTCCCGAGGCAGGCTGTGCGGATCGGGTGCATACGGCATTGGGCAGCCGAATTGCCTCTCGAACTTCTCGAGGCAATAGTCGCAGTAGCACAAGGGCGACTGCGGGGTGTGGTGCGAATGGTAAGGACAGGCAGAATCGGTGTAGATCGCGTCGACGTCGTGGTCCACCACTTGTGCGATGAAAGCGCAGATGGCCTCTCGGTACGGTGTGTTGAAGCAGACGTGCCGGTGAAATCCGCCGCCGTGGTGCCTCAGGACAGGAGCGTTGCCTTCGGGGCTGGGGCGGTACATCCACTCCGGATGATGGATCAGCATGTTGTCTTCGGGAATAATGTGCCCCACGGGAATGTACCCGATGACGCGGACGTCCCGCGCATGGGCCTCGGCGATGGTCTCGGCGAGCAGGTCGCGCTCACCTAATTGAGGGTGCGGGGGAAAGAACTCATTGGGGAAGACCGCCCATTTGCCCGCGCTGCCGAACCGGATAGCGTTGGCGTGGTATTTCCGCACGACATCGACGAGCTGCTTCGCGTCAAAATCGATATCGGGCCAGAAGGGCGGGTGGTATTGCTCTATCTGAAAGGTGCGCGCCCGCCGTACCCACTCGTGACTTGGCTTGATCATAGCGATGATCTCCAAAATCCGTACCGTTTTTTTTTGCCCGCAGAGCCCGCGGAGAACGCAGAGAACGGCCTTCCATGATCGCCTTCACAAACCGCGCGTGATCTCCCCTGTTCCTGGCATTCTCCTTCGAGTACGTGAGCATTTCGTCACTTGTGTCGATTCCTATGAAATCGTAGCCTCTGCCTGCCAGCTCTTCCATGAGGGGGCTGTTGCCGCATCCGATCTCGAGAAAGGTCTTGACAGGGATCTCTGAAAAGCGACGGGCGGCCTCCTCCAGAACGTCTACCTCCCGCGGAAAATCGCGGAGAGAGAATGCGATCTCGCAATACTCGAGGAGTTGGTAGTGTTCTGTCCCGGAAATAAGTTGCCTGAATTCGGCCGTCGAGTCGCCCGGCTCGCAAGGCGCCAGAGCGCAGGCGACCTGGCCAGGTCGGCGAGCGAAGGCAACGCCGCGAGACGGGATGAATCGGCGGAAGAATGGTGAGGTATTTTTGGGACAGGACAGTAGATGCTATTCAGGGTTTTGCCCTATCTTGCGTTTTGCCGGACTTGTACGTCAGTTCCCAATGCTTTTCCCCCGGCCACTCCCGATACTGAATGTCCGATCCGAAGCCACTCACGGCTGAAACAAGCTCCTGCTCGGTCGGGAAATTCTTCACGATATCGTACTCCCGCCCATCCGAGAGAACACGCCGCTCGATGGTATCGCCGTTGGAATCCTCGCGCCGTTGCGTGGCCATTCCGTCAACCCTGGGAATTTCATATTCAAGCTGGTCCGAAAACAGCACAAGCGCTCCGGGAATCAGCCTGCGGTGAAGCGATTGCAGAAACTGCCGCAGGCGGGACCTGGGGACGTGGGACCACCACCAGACAGCGAACGCCGCGGTGAATGTGCCGACCGAGGGGTCCAGGGAAAACGCGTCAGCCAGACGGAATTTCACGTGCGGGAGATGTTCGCACCTGGAGCCCGCTCGGGAGATCATCTCCGGGTTGACGTCAACGCCAACAACCGACCTCGCGGTTTCCGCCAGGGCTTCCGTCCAATATCCCGTCCCGCACGCAACTTCGAGGACGTCATGGCCCTTGAACAGTTGCTGGTATCGTTTCTTTTTCTCAGCGCGGTAAGGATGTGCGTCGAGCGTCAGATACCCCGCGCTGCGGTCGTATTCCGGAGCACGCGCGGCATAGTATCGAGCCGTTTCTTCGGATATCCCGTCGCGGGAGTGAGGCGTCATTACGGCCCTATTCGCAGTTCTGGCGCTCGAAATTTCGTACAACCATCCCCACGCATTCCGAGAAACCCTGCTTGACGTAGAAATCAACCACGTCCCGGTCGCACACAAGGTCGATCATGTAAAGGTGTCCAACCTGTTCGCGCATCCGCCTGACAAGCTCGGCGCCGATGCCCTTCCCCTGGTATGCGGGCAGTACGCTTAGATGTGGAATATATGCGCAGGACACGCCGTCCGAGATGGCTGAAATCCAGCCGACGACCGTTCCTTGCGGAGAAACAGCCAGAACGAGGTAATCGCTGCCCTGAAGAATCCTCAGATGCGCATCCGGCGAGGGCGGATTCGGCCAACCCTGGAAATGCCCCCCGAGATTGTCGGAGTCGATCCCCTCAAGAGTATTCTGGTATCTGATCGAGGTCACGTCGAGTATGTCCATGAGTTCTGTCGCTCGAAATGGGGTCTGACGTCATCGCCGGGCTGGAGCTTTTCCAGACGTATGATCAGGCATCGGTCAGAGTGGGTTTCCCGGCGACGGCTACAAACCGGTTGGATTCCCTGCAGTATTCCTCCCCTTCGAAACTCCCGTAGAGTTTCACGTCGCCAAATCCAACGGCAAGCAATCTGTCTTTCAGTTCCTGTCCGGAATATATCGTGTGGTGAAATTCGAAGGCGCGGACCTCCGAACCTTTGATGATGATCCATTCATTCCTGACGCGTGTCCACTCGTCGAAGATCTCGTGCCGCTGCACCAGCAGGGTGCCGTCTTCAAGCTTCTCGGACGTCGTCGGCTCGAAGATTCGTGCCAACTTCTCCTTGCCCATGAGATCCATGACGAGACGACCGCCGGGCTTCAGGCTGCCGAAGATCTTTCGCAGCACCCCGACGTCCTCGTCCTTGTCGTCAAAGTACCCGAATGAGGTGTTGAGATTGAGGACCAGATCGAAGGCAGCCGGCCGCTCGAACTTCCTCATATCGCTCTCGATCCATTCAATGTTCAGATTCTCGTGCGCCGCCCTCGCCTTCGCTTTGACCAGAAGAAACGGGCTCCTGTCTACCGCGGTGACTTGAAACCCGCGCTGCGCCAGGGGGATCGCGCTGCGGCCCGGGCCGCAACACAGGTCGAGAACCGGCCCCGAGTCCAGGCCGACCAGATTCAGAATGTTCTCAACGTGCGTCTCGGCGGCGTCAAACCTCGCCTCGGAAAAAAGAAACGGATACGTCGCTTTCCAGAACGACTCGTCTTCATACCATTCCAAGGGCGTTGCCTCCTGATCCGGTCAGATCAGCGTTTCGCCTGTTTCAAAGTTGTGTCTTGAACGAACGCCTCTACGTTTGGGTAATGCCGACCTTCCAGTCGTCCCTGCGAAAAACCCGGCATCGTCAGATTGAGATCGGTCGGCCACGTCTACAGCCGAATGTGGACCGCAAGATCCGCCGATGGCAGGGAATTTTCAGTACCGAAGTTTGGCCATCACAAGAGCTTGCGAAATTCCTCAATAGATAATCCCGCGTCCCTGACGATTCCTCCCATCGTAAAGGCATTCACAGGGTTGTTTCGCGGGATTGTCAGAATGCGCACGCCATCTGTCATAACTACGTGCTTGCTTTGGCGTGCCAGGTAAAATCCTGCTTTCTCTAATGCACGGACTGCATCCAAATGGTTTACTCCTGGCAGTCTCGGCATGCTATACCGTCAGCTCGATTTCTCGTACTTCTACATTGTCCAGCAATTTGTCAACAACTTCAAGATACTCGCGTATGGCCGCCTCGATGTTTGCAATCGCGTCAACTTCTGTGGCTCCCTGCGACCAGCAACCAGGCAGGCCGGGTACGGAGACACTATAGCCTTCTTCAGATTTGTGAAGCGCGATTTTATACCTCATAATCCCTCCTCGCGGTTTCAGTTCGTGCGTCTGATCTCCATCCCGCCCTTCCCGACGAGGTGCAAGTTGCTCGAGATATGGCGCTGCCGGCCGGAACATCCTGCATATGGACCATCCATAGACCGCCTGAATCATCCCATTGATGTAGACGAAGCAGCAGTTTCCGGTCCATAATCCAGCACCGTGTGCGTTGTCCTGAGTAGATCCCTGAGCTTGCGGTGCCCTGAGCCTGCCGAAGGGTCGAAGGGTCGGTCAGGGTTTACCGTGGCTTTATTTGCCCACGAAATGCCTGAAGAGCGGCTTCACGTCCTCCGGAAGCCCGTCGTATACGTCGCGGCGAAGGGGTTCCATCTCGTAGTTCTTCCCTCCGGTCTCCACCACCATCATCTCGTGCTCCGGCGTGCCTACGTGCGTGGGATTCAGGTTCAGCCACCAGGGAGCGTAGCGCACGATCAGGGCCACCCGGGGGCTTCCGCTCCGGTTGGGCGCAACCGCGTGCCATTGCCGGCTGTCGTAGAGCAGCACGGATCCCGCCCTGCCCTGGGCGTTGATCTCGTCCGGCTGCGGCGCCTCATTGTCGAAGCCGGGCAGGTCTCCCGTCGCCGGATTGCGGTTCTTCCGGTGCGTGCCCGGCAACATCAGCGTCCCGCCGTTGGCATGGGAGAAATCGGTCAGCATCCACAGCGACGACGCGTGCATCATCACGTCCGGGTACGGGGCGGGGACATTGGAGGCGTTCGTCTGGTTGAACGGCCAGTCCGCGTGCCAGTAGCCGCGCTCGTTCCCCGGGTGGTTTACCACGGCGTCGGTACAGGAGATCCGCAGCCAGGGACCGAAGAAGATCTCGAGGGTCCCGATGATCCGCGGGTCGGCCAGGTACGGTGCGAACGACTGGTCTTCATTGAGCGCCTGCTTGAGCACGCCCACGCCGCGGGCTCCGACGCGGTGGCCCCTGGCTCGAGTCGCCTTCTCCCTGGCCTGGTGGGCGGCGTTCTGTGCGGCCTGCGCCCGCACAACGCGCTCGCGGATCGTACCCACTTCCCCAGAGGGGATGACGTCCTCAATGATGCAGTAGCCGTTTTCCCTGATACGGTGAGCTATTTCAGCCGGTTCCATGTGTCTGTCCTTTGCCCTGGCCCGCCTGCGTATGTGTTAACCGTACACCGCCTGAATCATGGCGTTGATGTACCCGAAGCAGTAAGCGTAGGACTGGTAGGAGCGGTTCGGATCGTCGTCGGTCCAAGGGACGTGGTCCGGATCGATGCCGTAACGGTAGCCCGTGTCCTTCAGCGCCTTCAAGACGAGGTGGAAGTCCATGTCGCCTTCATCGGGCAGAGACTCGCGGAAGCTGTACTGGCCCCCGATGATGTTGCGGTAGTGGACCAGGAAGATCGTATTCCGGCTGCCGAAGTACTCAATGATCGGGTAGATTTCACTGGCCGGGTCTTTGAGCCCTTCGGCAACGGAGCCCACGCAGAAGTTCCAGCCGTGATACGGACCGCGCTGTATCTCGATGAAACGCTTCATGCCCTCGAAGTCATTGAGGACCTTGTCAACGCCCCGGTAGCCGGGGGGTGTGGCGGGGTCCTCCTGGGAATTGCCCATTCGAACCTTGAATTCTTCCGCCACCGGAATCATGCGTTCCAGCAGATACTCGATTCTTTCCCAGTACATGTCGGCCGTGACGCGCCCGGCCTCGGTCAGCCTGGCCTGGTCTTCCGCCGGGACTTTCTCCAGGCGGAACGCGGTATGGTAGAACCCGCCGCGGCCTTCTTCCGGCTCTGTGCGGTCGATGGGCAGCACGCAGGTGTTGTATCGCAGCGAGTCGATGCCCGCGCGCGAAGCGGTCCGGATCATTTCGCATACGATGTCGATCTCCCGGTCGCGCTCCGGGCTCCTGCCATAATAGATGATGTTGGGAAAACGCTCGTATATGGGCAGCGAACTCATATCCAGCGTGATCCCGAACGCCTCATGGCGCTCCCGTACCTGGACCAGTTCGTCGAGATCCCAGCCTCGGTCTTCGTGGAACGGAAAGACGACGGCTTTGTGGCGCACGCCGCAGCGCTGCAGAAAGCGCAGTTCGGCATCGGTGGACCCGAAGCTCTGCGTGCGCACGTACATGCGCCCGCCGTTCGGCGATGCCTGCGAATTGCCTCCGGCGGCGGCCACGGCCGCTTCACCTGCCGCGAGACCTTTTTCATACGGATCGGATTGTGTCATGGTGATTCCTTTCGCTGGTTATGGCGTCAATGCACGAAGACAGACGGCAGAATTCGTCGTGTTTCTCGTTGACGGATATTTCAAGTCGAATCCCGGGAGTGTACTGATGAGGCCAGCACCATCCGGAAAACACCAGCAGGTAAAACCATTTTGCTGGCGCAAATCTCCATTCACTAAGTGTGATGGGAAGTGGACGATCAGCTCGTGCTCGTGTCTCTTGACGGTTCCTTATGATCGTCCCGTTTCAAGCCCGATCGTTCTTCAATGTACGCAATCTGCTGTTGAGGAGTCATTCCTCTCATTTCCTCACTCATCTGATCACGGAGGGTCCTCATCAATTGCACAGGGTTATTCTCATGGTTCGTCTTCATAGTAGACCTCCTGAGGAGAGCGAATCTCCAATGGGGGGTACCCCTGTTTCAGATTTACAGCATTAAAAGCGCGAATGCGACTCCACTTGACAATATGCTGGAAATTCCAACTGACCAGGATGTCCACTCGTTGAACCGTGGCAATCGCGATATGCTGGGCATCAACACGATGGGCATGGCCAACGACCTCGTCCTCAATGTATGCCTCAGAGAGCATAATTGCTTCATGATCCAGAAACACCCGCTCCGCGTCATTGAGAACTGGGTGTTGCAAAAGGGCACGAATGGCATCCGGGGCCTGGCGAAGTTCGGCAAAGGTAACATTCGATAGCACGGCCTTGAATCGACCCGCTTGAAAATCGGAAAACAGACGTCTTGAATGCAGACGAAATTCGTCATCCAAATATCCGCCGATCACCGATGTGTCAATGTACACCTTAGGTATCATGAAAACCCGCAATTATGCAAGTCAGGACTTCAGCAGATTTGTGGGAAACTCACCTTCTCGATTTCTAATGGGAGGAAAGACGGCGCACCGTGACACAGGCATGTTCTTCGCAAGCGACGGAGTTTCGGCAGTAGATTGTGGAATTGGTTCGAGCAGGACGCACGCCTGGAGTATCTGATGGCTCGACCTGAATAAACGAAAACCTCGTGCGAAATCTCACAAGAGGTTGGACCCATTAACTCCCGGTTTTACTCTACGTCATCCGATCCCCGCGGCTGTTCACTTAGCCTTTATCCATTTTTGTACAGTTCCATCTCGTCTATGGATCACAACATCACTGCCATTCGATATTTCGCTGGCGCCTTTTTCGGCAGCAGACTTGGTATCGTAGATTTTCGACGCTCTGGAATTCCCTTCCTTCTTGACGACCCAGCGATCTCTTCTTGAGATGACGTGCACTCTCTTGCAATTGGATGCTTGTGATTTTCGCGCCATGGCAGGTCCCTTCTCACCCTCGTGCGTGCGTCATTGAGTCGACTACAAATATAACACATCGTCTGTACACACACTGAGTTGACTATCCCAAAACTAAGCTCATTCCGGGTGGCGAATGAAATTATACATACAATGGAAGACTGTGGCAAGGGCGAAGGCGAATTCAGATTGCCGGAATATGCAGCCCCTTGAATGAGTGCATTGACTTCCGAAAAATCAACTCCAATTGCCGATATTCTTCGGATAAAACAGTTAGACGGGTTTTGAGGCCGTTGTGATCCTTCGCACTATTGAATACTCGTTCGTTTACGAGGGATTGCTGTCTCACAAGCGGAAACGCGGAACGATTCAAGTGGGTCGGGCGCCGTCGCGTCCACCAGCATATGTGCGAATCTCACGACGCGGGTTCCCAAAGCTCGATCGGGTTTCCTTCCGGGTCGTGGATGCGGGCGAAGCGGCCGATGCCCTCCATCTCGCTTTCGTGGCTGACCTCGACATCCGCGGACTTCAGCTGTGCGATCATCGCGTCCAGATCGGCCACGCGGAAATTCAGCATGAAAGGCTTGTCCGCTGCGAAATAGTCCGTGTCGGCATCGAAGGGAGAGAATACCGTGACCCCGGACCCGGTCACCTAGGGCGCCATCTCCATGTTCGTTGGAGCAGGATTGATGCCGAGGTGATCCTGGTACCATTTCGCAAGTCCTTCCGGGTCCTTTGCCCGAAAGAAGAACCCGCCGATTCCCTGAACGTTTGGCACGCTACGCCCCCTATTTGCGCTGACATTAACTGGGTGGGCTTTACCTTCTGGCTGACAACTGAAAGCTGATTGCAGAATTCTGGTGTGTAGGGGCAACCCTTGTGGTTGCCCTCCTTTCAGGTGTTTCCGGTTTTCCCTTTGTGTCTTCGTGTCTCCGTGTGAGATGTTCTTGATTCTGCTTTTGGCTGACTGCTTAAAGCTGATCGCCGATTCCTTCTCTTCCTCCCCCTCTCCCACGGGAGAGGGGGCCGGGGGGAGAGGTCTGCGCATCCGCGAGTTGATATCGCCAGGCCATATCGATATCGATTGGACGCAATGTCATCATCTCACCTCTTGCGTCTTGCGTCTCACCGCTTTTTGTGTTTACCCATACGCTCCTTTTTCGTGCCGGCCCAGGAGCCGCTGGAGGCGGGGGCCGGCGCCTTCCCAGACGTGGTCGGGCATGCGGTAATCGATGAACGGGTAGAGGCGCTGGGCGATCATCCGCTGGCTGTAGACGATTGAGCCAACGTAACGCACCTGGTCGGAATCGTTCCGCGAACCGCGATGCCAGACCTGGTTGTGGAACCAATATATGTCGCCCTTTTTTGCAAAAAGGGACACCGGTTTCCGGCCTTCGAAGGTCGGATTCTCGCGGTCATTCGGGTGTCGGCCGGCATAGTGGCTGCCGGGGATGACCTGGGTCAGGCCGTATTCCGCGGAGTCGGCCCGGCTGAGCGGGATCATCACGTTCATCACGAAACAGGGGACGGGGATATCCGGACTATGGCGGGGAACGCCATCGGGAAGCGGGAAGTGGATCCTATCGTCGAGGTGCCATCCGCCGCCCTGGCCGGGTTCGTAACGCAGGGCGTTCTGGGACATCATGTGGCAATCCTCACCCAGAATGGCTTCCGCCAGGCTCACGATGGGCTCGCGTTCGATCAGATCCCGGAAATTGCGGTCGTATTCGTACATGCGCATCATGCTGATGCCGCGGATGTGATCGCCGGCCTCGTCCGCCTGGATCCGGGGATCGTCCCACTTGCGCTCCATGCCCTCTCTCAGCGCGTCCACCTCGCAGGGATCGAGTACATTCTCCATGAAATAATACCCGTCGCGGTTGAACTGTTCCACGATCTTCCGCGTGGTCTCGTCGTCCAGGGCCGGCGCGTTTTTCGCGATGACGCTGTTGTCGGACATAGACATTCATACCTCCATGATTGGACTGCGGTTTCCCGAATATAGAAATCGATCGGGGCCGACACAATGGAATTGAAGGCAGGCGCACAACGCCCTTTTTCTTTGACTTCCCGGTGAAACTGTGCCATTTTTCCATCACCGCCGGCTGCGGCGGAAAACTCACGTATCGATTGAGGGAAACGGGGTCAATCCGCGACAACCGGTTCCACATTCCGGATGGAGGAATCCATGGCTGTAAGCGCTCAGGAGCTGCAGGCTGTTATCGATCGTTTTCCGAAAACGGCCCTGGCCGAACTTCCCACGCCGCTGCACGATTGCCCGAGGTTCTCGGAAGCGCTGGGCGGGAAAGTGAGGGTGCTGGTGAAGCGGGACGATCTGACCGGTCTGGCGTTCGGAGGGAACAAGACGCGAAAGTTCAGTCTTGCCCTTGGCGACGCGGTAGCGAACGGGGCGACGGCCTTGGTGACGGGCGCGGCCTCGCAGTCGAACCACGCCCGGCAGGCGGCGGCAGCTGCCGCGAAGCTGGGCATGAAATGCGTGCTGGTGAACCGTCACGACCATCGGAGCCTGATGGGCATCCAGGGCAATCAGTTGCTGGACAATATCCTCGGCGCGGACGTCCGGCTGGTTGCCGAGGGCGTGAGCCAGGAGGACGTGAAGAAGAAAATCCTGGAAGAACTCAGGGCGCAGGGAGAGGTGCCCTATCTCATCGGGCGGCGGGCGGTCGTGCTGGGCACGGTGGCGTACGTCGGGTGCGCGCTGGAGATTGTTGCGCAGATGGAATCCATGGACGCGCAGACAGACTTTATCTGTACGGCATCCGGTCACGGCACGCACGCGGGGCTGGCGCTGGGTGTGAAAGCGCTGGGATTGCCGGTCCGCGCGCAGGGATTCTCGCCGAGCCGGGGAAACGAGGCGCAACGCCGGGCGCAGCTTGCCGAAGTGGCCAACGAAACGGCGGCGCTGATGGAGCTGGACATTCGAATGACGGCCGACGAAATGGAGAACACGGACGCGTACGTGGGCGAGAACTACGGGATTGTAACCGAGGCGGGCCTGGACGCATTGCACCTGCTGGCGCGGACGGAGGGGATCCTTCTGGATCCTGTCTATACCAGCAAGGCCATGTCCGGGGTGATCGACCGCATCCGCTCGGGGGAGATTCCGTCCGGATCCACTGTCGTCTACGTGCACACCGGGGGAAACCCCGCGCTGTTCGCCTATGCGCCGGAACTCATTTCGCACGGTGATTATCGCCAGAACGTTGTCAGTCGATAGGGCGAATGTCAATTGGCGATCGGGGCGAAGGTGCCGGAGGGAAAGGTCACGTCGAACGAGGGGTTGCAGATTCAAGGCATGGTGCCGCCGGGCCGCTTCGATGCGGAGGCTTGACAGTGCGGCCAGAAAATGCGCGGTTCCCGGTGTGTTGATTTGGAGACAAGAAGAAGGTGAGCGATGCTTCAGGATATAAAGTCAGGCCGGCAGAAACTGACGATGTACGTTCGGTCATAGGTTTGTCGAAACTCTGGGCCGAGGAAGGCTGTACTACGGGCTATGTCGCGTTGATGGTAGGCGATGAGCATCTTCAGTCCTGGCTTGACGGCGACTATTTTTTCGTCGGTGAGCATAAGGGAGTCGTCATCGCGTACGCTTCGGGAGTCGTGAAAGTCGGGAAATATTCGATATTCAAACCCGAGGGCGAGCGATACCTGCACGTTCACGAGGTCTTTGTCCATGCCGACCACCGCGAAAAGGGCGTAGGAGACCGGCTCGTTGCGACGTTGCTGTCGAGATCGGAGTCGGAAGGAATCAACCGCTCGATGGTGGGTTCGAATAACGTGGATTGGATGCGCACGGTTCGATTCTATGAGCGGCATGGTTATGGGATGTTCTCGATTCAGATGTACAAATAATCGTGAGCGCCGGGGGATTTCAACCCCTGGCCGCACGCAGGCAGCGTAAATTGACAGGCGCGTACTCTGCGCTGAAGTCTCACTGAAGGAACCCGAGGAGGGATGACATGACCGACGATGAGAAATATCTATTCGATCTGAACGGGTACCTGGTGCTCAAAGACGTCCTGACATCGGAGGAAGTCGACCGCTGCAACGAGGCGATCGATCGCCATGCCGATCAGCTCAGGGAGAGGGAGGGGTCGCTCACGATAGGCGCGCCGGCGCTTGGCGGTTCGTCGAACAGGATGGATCTGGGCGGAATGCTGGCATGGGAGAGGCCGTGGTGTGAACCCTTCAGGGCGATGCTCGTGCATCCCCGAGTCATGCCCTATCTGCACGTGATTCTGGGCAAGGGATACCGGCTGGACCACGGGCCCGGACTGATTGCCATGGACAAGGGCTGCGAAGGGGGCACGCTGCACGGGGGAGGCGTGGAACGCCCGGATCTTTCCGAGGCGTATTTTTTCAAGAGCGGGCGCATCTACTGCGGGCTGACGGTCGTGGAATATCTGCTGGCGGACGAGGGGCCGGGCGACGGGGGTGTGGTGGTGTTGCCGGGCAGCCACAAGGCGAATCTGGCGTGCCCGAGGGAGTTGACTCGGGGTGAGAAATACCAGGAACACGTGGTGGAGGTCAACGGGAACGCCGGCGACGTGGTGATTTTTGCGGAGACGCTGACCCACGGGACGCTGCCGTGGACGGCCGACCATCAACGGCGGGCCCTGCTGTACAAGTTCAGTCCCTCATTCCAGGCGTACGGGGCGGGCGCGCATACGGTAACGTATCCCGATTATATTCTGGATATGACAGAGGCGGAGCAGGAGGTGATGCAACATCCGCATTTCCGGCGGAATTGACCGGAGTACGCCTCCTGTGTTGGCTGTGGAGTCAGGGAGTGTCTTGAGTGGCATGTTATTAAGGAGACAGTATGCCGACGATCGGAGCGAGCGCGGTTGTCAGTGCTTCGGGCAATGTGCTGCTGATCAAACGGAAGGACTGCGATGCCTGGGCCCTTCCGGGCGGGAATAGCGAGCCGGGAGAGACCATTGCCGAAACGGCAATCCGGGAGGTCAGGGAGGAAACCGGGATCGAAATCGAGTTGACGCGGCTGGTGGGGATCTATTCCAGCCCCAGGTGGCGTGAAGGTGGCAATCATTCGATTGTCTTCGCCGCCGTTCCTCGAAGCCAGGGTTTGAAACCGCAACCGGAGGAGGTTATCGAAACCGGTTTTCATTCGCCTCAACACCTGCCGGAACCCTTTGTCTGGTGGCACCGCCGGTGGATTCAGGATGCGTTCGACGGGGTCAGCGGCGTGGTCTGTCTTCAGGACCGGATCTGGCCGTGGGGGGCCGAGGTGGACCGGATCGACCTCGAGCGTGTATACAGGGAATCCGGCCTCTCGACACGGGAGTTCTTTCAGAAATATCTGACGAAAGCGGGCGCGGAGAGAGAACGTATTCAGGTTGAACCGGAATTCCGCAGGGCGAGCGTTTCATGATTGAAGCCGAGGGTTTGACCTACGTCTATCCGGGCGCGCCGGCGCCGGCGGTGCGCTCCATTGACTTCAAGGTTGAGAAGGGGGAGATTTTCGGCTTCCTCGGCCCCAACGGTGCCGGCAAGAGTACGGCTCAGAAAGTGCTGATCGGGCTTCTTCGGGAATACACCGGCCGGGTTCTGATCTTCGAGCGGGATCTCGGAACCTGGGACAACAGTTACTACGAGCGGATCGGGGTCTCGTTCGAGGTTCCCAATCACTATTTGAAATTAACGGCCCTGGAGAATCTCCGTTATTTCCGTACGCTCTACACAGTACAAACGGAAACTCCACGGCGCCTTCTGGATCTGGTGGGGCTCGAGGAAGACGGCGACAAACGCGTGGGGCAGTTTTCGAGGGGCATGCGCGGGAGGTTGAACTTCGCGCGGGCGCTGTTGAACAGACCGGAAGTCCTTTTTCTGGATGAACCCACGGCGGGCCTGGACCCGGTGAGCAGCCGCCGGATCCGGGACCTGGTACGGGAACAGCGTGATACGGGCGCCACGGTATTCCTGACAACCCACGATATGGCCGTGGCGGATGAACTTTGCGATCGCGTGGCGTTTCTCGTGGACGGCGGCATCCGGCTTGTCGACGCGCCGCGCGCGTTAAAGCTGCGGTACGGCCGGCGTACGCTGCGCGTGGAATACGTTGCCGACGACAGCCTCGAGCGGGCGGAATTCCCTCTGGACGGTCTGGCGGATCAACCGGAGTTTATGGAAATCCTGCGCGCCGCGTCCATTCAGACGATGCATACCCAGGAGACCACGCTGGAGGATATCTTCGTCCAGGTGACCGGGAGAGCGCTGAAATGAGACGCCTGTTTTCGGTTCTCCGCTGGGATGCGATGTTGCAGTACAGATATAGGTTCTATGCGGTTGGCGTCGGCATGGTGATATTCTGGGGAGCGCTGTTCAGCCTGATACCTGGAATCGGTCGAGCGGATGCCGGTGTCGTCGTGCCGGCATTTTTCGCAATCAACCTCTATGTAACGACGTTTTACTTCATCAGCGGTCTGGTTCTGATCGAGAAGAGCGAGGGCATCCTGGCCACGCTGGCGGCAACGCCCCTTCGAGACCTGGAGTACCTGGTCTCGAAGGTCGTTTCATTGACGCTGCTGGCGATCGTGGAGAGCCTGTTGATCGTCGTGGTCGTTCTGGGAGTCCGCGGAAACTGGGCGCCATTGCTGGCGGGCGCATTCGTGATGGGGGCGATTTACTCGTTGGCGGGGTTTATCGTGGTTGTGCGGTATGGTTCGATCAACGCGTTCCTGATTCCTTCCGTCCTCTACGTGACGGCGCTGCTTCTGCCTCTGCTGCCGCATTTCGGACTGGCGGACCGGTCGATCTTCGTTTTTCATCCGTTGGAGCCGGCCATGGAACTGATGCGGGCGGCATTTCGTCCGACCGGCATCGTGGAGACGGTTCTTTCGATCGCGGCGGCGATCGCATGGACCGGTGTCGGCTTTGCCATTGCACGGCGGCGGTTTACCCGGTTTGTCGTCCGTGAAGCGGGCGCATAGACGGAGTACAGGTACTTGCAGATTCTGGCTGCCTATCGATCCCTCGGCTGGGTTGATTTCAAGAATGTGAAGCGCGACAGGCTGTTGGCCTGGATGGCCGCCATGCCGTTGCTGATCGCCGCCCTGTATCGATTCGGCCTGCCGCCGCTGGCCAGCTGGTTGCTGGAAGGCTATGCGTTTGATCTGAAGCCGTATTACCCACTGCTGATGAGCATTTACGTAATGACGGCCCCGGGGATGATCGGCACGGTGATCGGTTTTCTTCTGCTGGACGAGCGGGACGACCGGATGCTGACGGCCCTGATGGTCACACCCGCGTCGGCGGCCGGGTATCTGGCCTACAGGATCACGATTCCACTGATGTCCGGTTTCGTCGTTACCATTGCCGGCTATCGCCTGATCGGTCTGATGCCGGTCTCGTTGTCCGATCTGACGGCGGTATCGCTGTTGGCTTCGTTCAATGCCCCGATGACCGCGCTCGCACTGGCGGGTTTCGCGGAGAACAAGGTAACCGGGTTCGCTTTCGTAAAGATCCTGAACGCGATCACCATGATTCCCGTGATCGCTTTTTTTGTGGTGTCCGACTGGCAGCTTCTCGCGGGTCTGGTGCCTGCCTACTGGCCGATGAAGATGTTCTGGCTGGTTGCGTCCGGAGAAGGATACGCCTGGTACGGACTGGGAGGACTTGCGGCAAACGGACTGGCCGCGGCTTTGCTGCTGAAGCGGTTCCATACCGTCATGCACCGGTGAAACCACCGGATCCCGAACAGGCGCGGGAGTACCGGCATTTCGAACAAGGAATCGAGGCTATGGTCTACGACCTGGTGCTGAAAGGCGGCACCGTGATTGACGGCGCCCAGGGATTGAACGGGGTGTATGACGTGGCGGTCAGCGGTGAATCGATCGCCGCTGTTGAGAAGGAGATTGCCGAGCCCGCCAGAGAGACGGTTGATCTCGCCGGAAAGATTCTGACACCGGGCTGGATCGATATCCACACCCACATCTATGCCGGGGCGACCACCTGGGGCATCCGGGCGGACGCGCTGTGCCTGGCGACGGGCGTGACCACGGTCGTGGATGCTGGCAGTCCGGGATGGGCGAACTTCATGGGTTTCAGAGACTACGTGGCGGCGCCCGCGCGGACGCAGGTCCTGACCTTCGTGCATATCAGCGGCATCGGATTGACCTATGGACCCGTGGGTGAAATGGTGGACATGAGGTACGCGGACCCGGAACGCACGGCATATGTGATTGGTACGTGGCCGGAACTCTGCGTGGGCGTGAAGGTGCGCGAGGGCAGACACCAGGTGGGCGAAAACGGCGTTGCGCCACTGAAGCTCGCGGTGAAAGCCGCCGAGTTCTCGAATTCCAGGGTGATGGTACACGCCGGTGCAGGCGTTCCGCTTCCGGATGTGCTGGGTGAGGTCCGGCCGGGCGATATCGTCACCCACTGCTATCATGGCGGCGGTGATACCATCCTCGGTAACGAGGAGACGGTTATTCCCGAGGTGTGGGAGGCACGGGAACGGGGTGTCCTGTTCGACCTGGGCCACGGCGGCGGCAGTTTCCTGTTCGAAGTTGCCAGGAAAGCCCTTGCGCAGGGGTTCCCTTCCGACGTGATCAGCACGGATCTGCACGTACACTGTCTGAACGATCCGGTTCACAGCCTGCCCGAAACGGCATCCAAGATGCTGAACCTCGGAATGGAGCTTCCGGAGGTCGTCTACCAGACAACGGCGGCGCCGGCCGCGGCGATCGGCCGGGACGACGAACTGGGAACGTTGAAGGTGGGGACCGTGGCGGACCTGGCGGCGTTCGAGGTCCGGGAAGGCGCGTTCGAGTTTCGGGATGTCGCGGACAACCTGGAGATGGGCGCGCGTATGATTCAGCCGGTGGCGACGGTTCGCAAGGGTACGGTCTACAGGCCGGAAGACCTGAAAGAGGAAGTCGCGGAGACGTTCCGCAGGGCGCGTGAGATGAACGCGCTGATCAGGGGCAGGTTCGAGCCGATGCGTCCGGGTCCGGGAATGTAGCCTGATCGGGTTGTGCGCCCGCGCAACGGGCTAAGGAAGGAAGCATTCCATGTCAATAACCGGCGCGGAGGCGCTCGTCGAAGGGTTGATGGCGGCCGGAGTGAGACATCTGTTCTCGCTGTCGGGCAATCAGATCCTCTCGGTTTACGATGCGACCATCGGTCGGGACATCGAACTGATCCACACCCGGCATGAAGCAGCGGCGGTGCATATGGCGGACGGTTGGGGACGGCTGACCGGCGAGCCCGGCATCGCGCTGCTGACGGCGGGCCCCGGTCATTGCAACGGGCTGTCGGCGCTCTACGTGGCGTTGATGGCGGAGTCTCCCGTGGTGATGCTGAGCGGACATTGTCCCGAGGCGCAGATCGGGAGGGGAGCGTTCCAGGAGATGGACCAGGCGGCGGCCGCGCGTCCCGTGGCCAAGGCATCCTGGCGGGTGGAGAGACGTGAAGATCTGGCGAGCGGCCTGTCGAGAGCGCTGGGGTTGGCCGTATCCGGACGGCCCGGTCCGGTGCACCTGAGCTTGCCGTCCGATGTCCTGGAGGCATCGGCGCCAGGTACGAATGCTGCGCAGCTCGAACGGACGGAGGACGTGGCGGACGCCAATCCGGACGCCGTGCTGGATCTGCTGGGGAACGCGGAGCGGCCGCTGATTCTGGCCGGGCCCGCGATGACGCGGGGGCAGCGCTGGACGGCTGTACAGGAGCTGGTGGAAATAACGGGAATTCCCGCGCTGCCCATGGAAAGCCCTCGGGGCGTGAACGATCCCGCGCTTCGACGGGCGACGGCGTGTCTGGCGAAGGCCGACGTCGTGCTGCTCCTGGGCAAGAAGCTGGATTTTTCACTGCGATTCGGCCAGCCGCCTTTCTTTTTCGAACAGCGACGTTTCATCCAGATCGACGCTGAACAGAGCGAGTTGCGCGACGACGCCTGCGTGGCGCTGCGCTCTTGCGCTGACCCGTGGCAAACGACGCGGCGGCTTTCGGCCGGGGCGTCCGAGCGGTCGTGGAATACCGGGACGTGGCGGTCGGAAGTGGAAGACTTGCTGAGCGCCGTGCCGGCTGATTGGAACGGCCTGTCGCGGAGGACGGCCGGCCGCTTGCATCCGCTGGCCGTTTGCGAGGCGGTGCAGCCGTTCCTGGACTCCGGGGCGGTATTTGTGAGCGACGGCGGGGAGTTCGGCCAGTGGGCCCAGGCGGGACTGGCGGCGGAGACCCGGTTGATCAACGGGCCGTCCGGCGCCATCGGGAGTGCGCTCCCTATGGGTCTGGCGGCAAGGCTGGCGCATCCGGACAGGACGGTATTCGTGTTGCTGGGGGACGGGACATTCGGTTATCATGCGATCGAACTGGACACGGCATTGCGCTGCGGGCTTCCGGTTGTCGTCATCGTAGGCAACGACGCAAGGTGGAACGCAGAGCATCAACTCCAGGTCGAAACCTACGGCGCAGATCGCACCGTGGCGTGCGATTTGCTCGCGACCAGGTACGATCGGGTGGCGGAAGCGCTGGGGGGGTTCGGCGCGTTTGTGGACAGGGCGGCGGATCTCCCGGCCGCGCTGAACGGCGCGGTGGCGTCCGGCCTTCCCGCGTGCGTGAACGTGGCGATCGAACCGGCCGCGGCGCCGATGTTTCGATGAAAAGCGAATAAAGGCGGGTAGACGTAAGACGTGAGACGGGAGATGATTTGAATGCCTGTTCGGTATCATCTCTTGCCGCAGGCAGAAAGGAAGAACCAATCGGGCACGGACGTCATCTACCGTCTACCCTCTTACGTCTCACCGCTTCTTAATAGCTTGAGGGGGGATTGTGCGCGCTGAGATTGTTATGGTCGGGACCGAGCTTCTGCTTGGAGAAATCGTCGACACGAACGCGAATCTGCTGGCCGTGGCGCTCCGAAACATCGGAATGGACCTCTATTACAAGACCACCGTGGGAGACAACGAGGAACGCATCACCGAAGTCCTCGACCTCGCGTTGGACAGGTCGGACGTGGTGATTACGTCGGGGGGCATCGGACCCACGGTTGACGACGTGACCCGGCAGGCGATCGCGCGTGCAACCGGACGGAAGCTGGTTTACAGCAACGACCTGGAGGCGCAGATCGCCGCCCGGTTCCGGAATTTCGGCCGGAAAATGGCGGCAAACAACAAACGGCAGGCGTACCTTCCGGAGGGCGCGTTGCCGCTGGAGAATCCCGTTGGCACGGCGCCGTGTTTTCTGAGCGAAGACACGAAAGGGCGGGGGTTCATCGTCTGCCTGCCGGGCGTTCCGCGGGAACTCGCGCACATGATGGAGCATACCGTGGTGCCCCTGCTCGTGGAAAGGATGGGCGGGGTGAAGGTTATCCGGGTGCGGGTGCTCCGGACGTGCGCGGTTGGGGAAAGCAATATCGATCGTGGCATCGGCGACCTGATGGCGTCTTCGAACCCATCGGTCGGCCTGGCGGCGCACGCCGGGCAGACGGACGTTCGCGTGACAGCCAGGGCCGATTCGGAAGCGGATGCCGACGCGCTGATTGCCGGTATGGAAACCGAACTGCGGCGCCGGCTGGGTGTGGCCGTCTACGGTGTGGAGAAAGAGACCGTTGCCGAAGTCGTGGGCAGGCTCCTGACGCAGCGTGAACTGAAGCTCGGACTGGTAGACGGACTTACCGGCGGACAACTGTCACGGGAGTTGGGCGAGGCGGGATTCCAGAGCGTCGTACTCACGGATCTGCACGGGAGCGATGCCGAGCGGGCGACGGCGGCCGCACGCAACGGCTTGCCTCGAGGCGCCGATGACCGGACGACGGCGCGGGAGTTGGCGGAGCGCGTTGCGCCCGATGGCGGCGTGGGGTTGGCGATGATCGGCCCCTGCAACGGGAACACGACGGTAATCGCGGTTCGAGGGCCGGGAGACCTGAGCATGAACGAGCAGGGGCGGTCCTTCGATGACTCGGACCTGGTTCGTCGGTGGACGGTGATCCAGGGCCTGGACCGTGTGCGGCGGGTGCTTCTGGGCGAGTTGCATTCGCCGGTGGATTGGAATTAGCAGGTCAGCCGGCAGGTGCAGTATCGGCGTGTCAGGAGGATGATCCATGGCTGGCGTGAGAGACATTGGCTCCAGGCTTGAACTGTTCGTCGACGACTGGCTGATCGACACGATGACGGACACGAGCCTCAAACTCCATCCTCCGGTGCCGGCTGAGGTCGCCCTCGACTTCGACCAATCCTGGGAAGGGGAGACGTCGTGGGCCGCGAACATTATCCTCGACGACGGGCGATACCGCCTCTGGTACCGCGCCACCGGCCCTGATGGAACGCACCGGACGACCTGCTACGCCGAAAGCCCGGACGGCATCCACTTCGAGCGTCCGACCCTCGGGCTCCACGAGTTCGAGGGCTCGAAGGAGAACAACATCGTCATGGGGGCCGTGCACTGGAACGCCTGCGTCTTCAAGGATCCGAATCCGGCCGCACCGGAATCTCTGCGGTACAAAGGCTTCCTGAGGGGCGAAAAGCTGGACAAACGCTCCACGATTTACGGCTATGGTTCGCCCGACGGCATCCATTGGAAGCTGATCCGGGACGTGCCGATCCTGCACGCGCCACCCGACGACCATCCCAGCTTCGACTCCCCCAATGTGGCTTTCTGGGACGTCAATATTCGCAAGTACGTCAGCTACCTGAGGGGTTTCACGCCCGAATGCGATCATGGCGGCGAGCCCGGTCAGGGTGGCGTATACCGGTCGATTCGGAGGGCCGAGTCGGACGACTTCCTGGACTGGACCGCGCCGGAGCTGATCGACATGGGCGGAAGGCAAAAGGAGCACCTGTACACCAACGCGGCGACCCTCTACTTCCGCGCTCCCCACGTCTACCTGATGTTCCCCAAGCGGCTTCGGCTTGGCCGGAAATTCCACAGAGACTGGGTGTCCGACGGCCTGTCAGAGGGGGTCTTCATGACCAGCCGGGACGGCGTCCGGTGGGACCGCCGGTTTATGGGACCGTTCATCCGTCCGGGCCTTGACTCAAGGAACTGGAATGAGCGGAACATGGCCGCCGGCGTCGGCGTCGTGCCCACCGGGCCCGGGGAGATCTCGGTCTACTACGTAGAGAACTACCGGAACCCGACGTGCCGGCTCCGTCGAGGCGTGCTTCGGACCGACGGCTTCGTCTCCGTCAACGCGCCCTTCGGCGGAGGCGAGTTCGTAACCAGGCCCTTCACCTTCGCAGGCAGTGAGCTGGCCATCAACTACGCGACCTCGGTGGCCGGCGAAATCCGTTTCGAGATTCAGGACGAGCAGGGCCGCCCCATCCCCGGCCGCACGCTCTCCGAAAGTGTCGAGATCTTCGGAGACGAGATCGCGCGGACGGTTCGCTGGGATAACGGCTCAGACGTGTCGGCGCTGGCCGGAAGGCCGGTGCGTCTTCGCGCGGCGATGAAAGAGGCCGACCTCTACGCCATACGCTTCAGCTAGCGGACAGGTTCGCGCCCCTGAAGACCCTTCAGGGCCGAGATTCCGCCCATGATATCACGTATGTGAGCGTAACCGACCGGGGAGGAAAGAAGCATGGCCGATCCAGGAAAGCCGGTATTTCGAAAGTCTTTGCCGGAAGGCGCTACAGAGCATATCGGCCTGGGCGCCGGAAGCGCGACGGCCGTTGTGGAAGTACAAGACGGACTGCTGATGATCGCGGGCCGCGGGGTTTACCGATCCGGAGACTCCGGTCTGACGTGGGAAAGAGCGCAAGCGCCGGACTGGGATTCCCTTGGCGAAACCTCCTGCCTGTCCTGCATCCGGTTGTCGTCGGGCCGGCTGGCCCTCGCGCATCTCGGACGTGGAAATCGACATCGCGGATCGGAGATGTTCAACTGGAACCCGTTCTTCCTTTCGGTATCGGACGACGAGGGCAGGTCCTGGTCCGGAGAATGGCCGATGAATCTGCTCGGCGGACCGTATTACGATACGATGATTCAGATGCCGAACGGCCGGATGGTAATGCCGAGCCGGATCTGCCACAGCAACAACCATCATTCGGGGCTGGAGTACGCGCGCGTGAGCAGCTATGGATTCTGGAAGGGGCGGCGGCTGCAGGTGAGCGGGCACTATCATTATCCGGAAGTGGATATTGCTTCGGTGAGTTATTCGGACGACGAAGGCCGCACCTGGCAGATGTGCCGGGGTCAGCTGATGGGCTGGTTCGACGCCGAGGGCATTCCGAACGGCCGGGGAGGTATTACCGCCGTGGATGAGCCCGGTGTGGCGGCGTGTCCGGATGGACGGCTGATGATGGTGGCGAGGTCCACGGTGGGGCGGCTCGTGCAGAGCTACAGCGAGGACGAAGGCGAGACCTGGACACCGGTGGTGCCGAGCGATCTCGCCGCTTCCTATTCGCCGCCCAGGATCAGGCGGATTCCGGGTACCGGCGACCTGATGTGCGTCTGGAACCAGACGTCGCGCGAGGAGATCCTGAGAGGGTACCGGCGCGGCAGGTTGTCAGCCGCGGTTTCGAGCGACAACGGGGCCAGCTGGTCGCACTTCCGGACGATCGAACTCAGCGGCGGCATGGAGGACCTGGCGCGGGTTCCCCCTCAGTATCCGGTCAGTCCTGTCGTCGCGCTTCCGGAACTGGGAACGCTGCCGGAGGACTTCGCCACGTTCGACTACGCGAACGTGTGGTTTCACGGCGACCGGGTGCTGCTGATGTACCATCGAAGCTGGGTGGAGCCGGATGAGGATACCGGCGAGGCGGTGACGCTCGGTGAACGCAAGCAGACGGCCAGAAAGCCCGGGGAACTGGTACTGCGCGTGTATCCGTTGACGTGGATTTACGATCGCAAACGGATCTGAGCGGCGCGGAACCGGGAAGTCGCGTGGGCGGACGCAGACGCCCTTCCTGCAGATTGGGTGGTAATCCCTGTTTGCCTCGCGAATTTCGCGCTTCGATTCCCCGCAGATTTTACCAAATGCATTGACTATTCGGATGCTTTGCATTATAAATTAGAGGTTCTGGTGAAAATCGACGATTGTTCGGTTTCGTCTGCAATGACGTTGCCATGCATCGATATTTATGGTTTTCGGACCGGGAGGCTTCAGTGGATCGCGAGACGAACAACGTGAGTCTATGCCTGGGCATATTCGGCCTGGGCGCCATTATCGGAATGGCATTTGGAATCATCGCCGGTGTAATGCTGGCTCCTCGAAGCGGTATCGAAACGCGTCAGACCGTTCGACGCAAAGTGGACAAAGCCGTAAACAGGGGCCGGTCATACGTGGAACGCATCCGCGCACAAAACGGCGACGGTGCGGAAGAAACGGCTGAAGAATAGATCCCGCCGGCGCCCGATGCTGGAATCGCGAGCTTTCGCCGCCAACGTTCTGTCGGACCTGGGTACTCTTCTGCAAAGGAGCGGATTTTTGAAAAGGGCTATCGCCGCAGCAATATTGGCCTGCCTGTTGAGCGGGGGAAATTCGGCCTATGCCGGAGAATTCTCGGTTTACGGTTTTGTCCGCTTCGACGCCGTATTCGACGATTCGAAGATGCAAAGCCACCAATTCGGTTTCTGGGTAAAGCCGGAAGATCCCGGCGCCGAAACAGATGGCAATTTGACCATGTACCCGCGTCTGACCCGGTTGGGCGCCAGGTACAAACCCGTGAAGCTGGACGAGATCTCCAGCATCAGCGGCCTCGTCGAGATCGATTTCCAGAACGGCGGCAGCGAATCGCGCCAGATTCTCCGGCTGCGGCAGGCCTATTTCAATCTGCAGCGGGGGGACTGGCATTTTCTCGCCGGCCAGTGCTGGGACGTGATTTCGCCGATCTTTCCGATCGCCAACAACGACGGCCTGATGTGGCACGCGGGCAACCTGGGAGACCGGCATCCCCAGGTCAGGCTCACGTTCAAACCGGAGGGTGGCTTTTCCCTGGCGGTGGCGGCAGGCCAGACCGGGGCCGTGGACAAGAAAGACCTGGACAGGAACGGCATTCTGGATGGTTGGGATGCGGCGCTGCCCTTTCTGCAGGCCCGTCTGGGATTCGAGCAGCCGAAATTCAAGGCGGGCGCGTGGGCCCATTGGGGCGCCGAGGAGACAGCCGAACCCGTGGGCGGCGAGACAAGCTTCGCTTCGACCGCGGTGGGTCTTGACGCTTCGATTTCCCTTACCGACCAATTTATGGTGCAGGGCGAAGCCTGGACCGGGAGCAATCTCACGGATATACGCGGCGGTATCGGCCAGGGGGTCAACACGTCGACAGGCGAGGAGATTGCCTCCACCGGCGGGTGGGCCCAAATCGTGATCATGCCCAATGCCCAGTGGAAGCTCTACGCCGGAGCAACGATGGAGAAGCCGGACGAGGATGCCGTGCCCTCGGGCGGGCGTACCAGGAATGGCGCCTTCTACGCTGTCGGCCGATATCGGCCCTGGAAACCATTACAGGTGGCGGTCGAATATCTGTACTGGAAAACCACCTACAAGGGACCGAACGACGGAATCGCCAACCGGCTCGACATTCATTTTACATACAATTTCTGAGGATCGGCCGGCCTGCGATCGAATTGGCGCGGAAGCCCCCGGTGATGCAGGCAAATCCGTATTTCAGCTGAAGAGGAACCGAATGGATTTTCCCAATTGGACCGACGGACACGACGCCAGGAACAATCACGCGTTTGATCTCACGCGAAGGTCGCTCCTCCGTCGAGGCCTTTTCGGGCTGCTGGCGTTGTCCTGGGGAGGTTGGAGGGACGTAGGAGCCCAAACAGGAGGATCAGCGGGAGTTTCAACAGAAAACCCCGATCGCGGCGAAGGCTCTGAAGGCGTATATGACGGCAAGATCGTCCTGGGCATGTCCGCGGCGTTTTCCGGGCCCTCGCGGGGGCTGGGCAGCGAACTCTACCGGGGCGCCAAATCGTACTTCAATCACGTAAATGACAACGGCGGGGTTGGCGGCCGCCAGATCGTCTTCAAGCTCTATGACGACGGGTACCAGCCGGACCCATGCGTGAAGAACACCATGAAGCTCATGCTGGAAGACCAGGTGTTCCTGTTATTCGGGTACGTCGGCACGCCAACCGTGACCCGCGCGCTTCCCCTGCTGAAGAAGTTCCAGGACGAGCGGGTCTATCTGTTTTTCCCGTTTACCGGCGCCCAGCCTCAGAGGGAGCCGCCATACGGGGATTTCGCGTTCAACCTCCGGGCGTCCTATCGCCAGGAGACCGCGGGGCTTGTGGACAATTTCGTCCGGACCGGCAGAAAGCGGATCGCGGTGTTCTACCAGGCCGACGCGTACGGACGCAGCGGATGGGCGGGCGTGCGGGCGGCAATCGAGGCGCACGGCAAACACATTGCCGGCGAGGCGACCTACCGCCGCGGTCAAAGGTTCACCGGAAGCATGAGGCGCCAGGTTGAAATCCTGCAAGGCGCTTCACCGGACGCCGTCATCTGCATCGGATCATACGCCGCGTGCGCCGCTTTCGCCCGCGACGCGATCGACCTGGGCCTGAAGGTCCCGATCGCCAATCTTTCGTTCGTAGGCAGCGAGAATCTGCTGCATCTGCTCAGCGAGGGCCGTGACGACGCCGAGACGTACACCCGGTATCTCGTCAATTCCCAGGTCGTGCCCAGCTATGAGGACACTTCCATTCCTGCCGTGAGAGAGTACCGCGAGTTGATGGCGCGCTACAATCCGGACGTTCCGAAGGAACTGGTCAAAGAGCCCTACAGCCCGTTCGAGCAGAGCTTTGTCAGCCTGGAAGGCTTTCTGGACGCGAAGCTGATGACCGAGATTCTCCGGCGCCTGGGAGACATTCCCAGCAGGGAGGGGCTGGAGGACGCGGTCTTCTCGGTTCGGGATTTCGATCTCGGCATCGGGGAGCGGGTTTCTTTCGGACCCGACCGGCGACAGGGTCTGCAAACCGTTTACTACACCGTCGTTCAGGACGGCCGCTTTGTGACTCTGGACGACTGGGAAAGCTGGCTTTCGTAATATGAAAATTCAAAAGCTGTTTCAGAAGACCAGATTCGGCATCTTCGCGCTCTTCGGGCTGATCGTACTGTCGACGTCTTTCCTGTGCATTTACACGGTAGACACGCAATTGTCGGCGGAATACGCGTCCAACAGCAAAGATATCGCGAAGACCATCGCCAACGCCAGTGTGGACATCCTCCTGAACCGGAATCTTGCAACGCTGCAGTCGATGATCGATCAGTTCGTCGAGATTCAGGGCATCCGCTACATCTATATTACCAGCGAAGAGGGCGAGTATCTGGCGCATACCTTCGTTCCCGGCATCCCCGAGGAGATTCTCGCAAGCGATCCGTCCAACACCGAACCGGTTGAGCGAAGCATTCCCGGTCTGGGCGACTTCCTGGAGGTGGGAAGCCCGATTCTGGCCGGCGTTGCCGGCACGGTTCACGTTGGAATGGACCTGGACATTGTCGCACTCAAAATACAGCGCGCCATCGGCCAGCAGGTCATTCTCATCAGTATTTTTCTTGTTGTTGGCGTCCTGGCGTCGATCTGGCTGGTCAACCTGGCCGCAAAGCCGCTGGGAGGGCTTCTTTCCTACGCGGTGGACCTTGCCGAGGATCGAAGTCGTGAGAAGTCAGAGGTCGACGAGTTGCTTGGCCGCGATGATGAGGTCGGCGACCTCGCGCGCCTGTTTCGGTACGTATCGGGGAACTCGCCAGATACGGAGGGGTCGGGGGAGGCGGGAGAACGGCGAGATTAAGCGGAGGATCGGGGTTGCGCATTCCAAGAGGCGCTATTGCGCTGTTCTGCACGGTTCTGCAGGTATGCTTCGGCACGGTCTACGCCTGGAGTTTCTTCCAGACGATCCTGGTGCATCAGGGCGGCTGGACGCATACGGAGACGGCATGGGCCTTCAGTATCGCGATTTTTACGCTGGGCGTCTCGGCGGCCTGGGCGGGCAACATGCTCTCTCGATTGGGCCCAAGGTTTCTGGCGGTCACCGGCAGCATCCTGTTTTCAGGCGGATACCTGATTTCCGGAGCCGCGCTTCACATGGATTCCATACCGCTTTTCTACCTGGGTTACGGCGTGATCGGCGGCGCGGGAATCGGGCTGGGATACGTCACGCCGGTCGCGACCGTAGCGAAGTGGTTCCCCGACCGCAAGGGCCTGGCCACGGGTATCGTCGTTATGGGCTTCGGCGTTGGCGCCTTCCTCTTGAGCAAGGGGTTGGCGCCGTTCTTGATCGTAACAACAGCGGGCACGCTTCCACTTGTTTTTATCTGGCTCGGGATCATATTCGGCGCCATACTGCTTCCCTGCAGCCTGGCCCTCAGCGATCCGCCTGCGTCAGCGGTACCCGCGGGCGGCGCACCGGATGACGCGCTGGATTACGGGGAACCGGATTCTGCTGTATCGTACCTCAAGACAACCCAGTTCGTGATCATGTGGATCGTCTTCTTCTTCAACATCGCCGCAGGAATCTCGGTCATCAGCTTCCAGTCGGAAATCCTCCAGGAGATCTGGGGCCTGGCGGACAGTTCGATCGAACCGAGTACACTGGCTGAGTACGGCGCGACGCTTATTGCCGTCAGTTCCATCTGCAACGGATTGGGGCGACTGTTCTGGGGTCTGTTATCCGACCGGTTCGGCCGTGTTACCGTCTTCAGGGTACTCCTCGCCAGCCAGATGGTCGTCTTCGGCATCCTCATGACGGAAACCAACCCCTGGATATTTTCGGCTCTGGTCTGCTACGTCCTGCTCTGCTTCGGCGGCGGATTCGCGACCATGCCCCCTTTCGTCCTCGACGTGTTCGGCACGAAGAAGATGTCCACCATCTACGGCGCCGTCCTGACGGCCTGGGCGGCCGCCGGCATCTCAGGTCCCCTGTACGTCGGATATCTCAAGGATGTATATCCGGATCGAGCGGTCATGTATTGCTTTTTGATCGGGATCCTCATGCTCGGCGTCGGATATCTGTTCACATACCTGCTGAACGACGGCAGGATTCGGCTGGGTCGTCCCACGCTGGCGAGTACGTTACAGCGATACGGGATCCTCGCGGCCGGTAAATCCTGAGCGCGACCGCGGACGGATTGGGGCACGGCAATTCCGGCAGGCAGCCTCCGGAGTCTGGACTTGCAGGAAGCCGCACAGGCCGGCATCTGCGGATTTGAAGTCGGAACCGCGGGAAGACCTTCCCCCGTTTCTTCATCCTACCGATCCCCGATTAACTCCCGTCTCCGATATCCACGAAAATCTCGCGGCCGTTCAGCGACTGTACCGGCCGGTTATTCTTGTGAACGATGTCTTCGAACGCGCCAATCTGCGTCTCTGAGAGTTGGATGGGCGTTGCCATCACAATCCACCTGACGCCCTCGGAGCAGGGCGGAGTCGTCAGGGAACCTTCATACCGGTAGGAGCGCTTGCTTCGAGGCAGCAGATCGCCGATGTTGACAGGGGCGCCGTCAATGCGTTTATTCTCGCCCGGCGCGTGCGGCAGATGCGCTCGAATCCGATCGAACGCGGTGAGCGGTTTTCCCTTCTCGATCAGCACACCGATAACCGCCAGCGCGCCTTCTTCGTTCCGGTGAACGAGGTGCATCTCCACGTCGAACGGTTTCCCGTCCACCGTGTGTTCGGACGGCGCGTGGTAATGGAACTGCAGCAGGCTGTATTTTTCGCCGGCAATGACGATCCAGTTTTCCACGGAAGGCGTCGCGAGGACGGTGCGTCCGGTATTCCCGATTTCCAGCGCTGTCGGCCGGTAGTTGAAGATGATTGGCGGGAGCCGTTCCGCAATGGGATCCCGGAGGTCGACGGGAGACTGGCACGTCCCGTCGGCGCAAAGCGCAAAGTCCGGGCTCAGCCGGCCCCAGACGTCGGGTCCGTTGCCGGCGTCGTATCCCCAGGCAACCTTGTCCGGATGAGACCGTGGATTGTCTGATTCCGTACAGCAAGTCATCGAGGTGCAGACGATACGCATAAGGATCTCCTGTGTGAGTTTGTACATTTTGCCTCGTTTGTGGAAAACGATTCGATTGTCGACGCCTGGTACGCCGGTCGGCGAGACTCTCGAAATGCGCATCCAATATAACGTAACAGGATAGGGCAATGAAAACGGTATACGCCGGTATTGCGTGGGCTGTGCTGCAAGCGTTTCCGACCGCGGCGATCGCGCAGACGGAGTTCCACCTTCAATACGGCTCTCAATTGAATCCATTCTCGGGGTCCAGCCACTGGACGCTGGTGTTTACCGTGCAGAACGCCTCGAGATGGAAGCTGGGCGACAGTTTCTTCTTTCTGGACTATATTGACGACAGCGGCAGCGACGGTTTCAACGACAGAGATTTCTATTCCGAATGGTATCCGACACTGAGCTTCGGCAAGCTGGCGAGAAAGGACGTGCGTCTGGGACCCATTCGGGACGTCGCCCTGGTTGCCGGCGTCAACGCGGGGGGCGACGCCAAGGTATTGAAATACCTGCCGGGCGTGAGGGCTTCCTGGAACGTGCCGGGATTTGTCTTCCTGAATACGGATCTGACGGCCTATATTGACGACAACACCGGCGTGGACGGCGGCGGCGCTCCGAAGACCGGCAACAGCTTCATGTTCGACGTCAGCTGGCTGCTGCCCATCGAGGCGGGCGAGCAATCGTTCACGTTCACGGGGCATGCCGAATACATCGGTGGTCGTTCCAACGAATTCGGAGACGACGTCAACGGCTCGATTCTGGCGCAGCCGCAGCTGGTGTGGGACGTGGGCAAGGCGATGGCCGGCGAAACCAACCAGTTCATGGTCGGCGTGGAGTTCCAGTATTGGCGGAACAAGCTCGGAGCGGACCAGGACGAAATGATCGCGCAGATGCTCGTGGTCTGGCGAATGTAAGCGGGACAGTATACCAATTCGACTCGATCGGGAGAGATCAATGCCTGAAGAAAAAACCGCAGCAAGCGATACCATTCGGTATGAACCGGACGAACGGCCGCCGCACTCCGTTGCCGCCGCCGTCGGCTTTCAGGCCGCTGTCGTGGTTCTGGCGCCGGTGGTGCTCAGCGCGGTGATCATCGGCCGGGCGGCCGGTCAACCGGACAGCTACCTGAACTGGATCGCCTTCGCGGCGCTCGTGGTCAGCGGCGTGAGTACGGTCCTGCAGGCGGTCCGGGTTGGACGCATCGGGGCGGGACACGTGCTCATCATGGGCACGTCCGGCGCTTTCATCGCCGTGTGCATTACCGCACTGGTGAAGGGCGGTCCGGCCCTGATGGCGAGCCTCATCGTAGTATCCTCGTTATTTCAGTTCGCGCTGGCCGCCAAGCTTTCGTTGCTTCGCAGGATTATCACGCCGGTTGTCGCCGGAACCGTGATCATGCTGATCGCCGTCACGGTGATGCCTGTGGTTTTCGGACTGTTGAAGGACGTTCCCGAGGGGACGCCGGCGGCAGCGCCGCCGGTCGCGGCCGGTGCGGCGTTTGTTACGCTCGTCGTGCTGGCGCTGCGGGCCCCCGCGTCCTTGAGGCTGTGGGCGCCGCTGATCGGAATCGCGGTCGGATGCGCGGTCGCCGCCCTGTTGGGCCTGTACGATGTACGTCCTGTCGTCGACGCGCCCTGGATCGGTTTTCCGAATTACGCCTGGCCGGGGCTGGACCTCTCGCTGAGCGCGGAGTTCTGGGCGCTGCTTCCGGCATTTGTGGTGGTCACGGTCGTTGGGGCGATCGAGACCGTTGGCGACGGCGTCGCCATTCAACGGGTCTCCCGACGCCGGCCCCGTGCAACCGACTTCCGCCTGGTGCAGGGCGCCCTCAACGCCGACGGCATGGGCAATCTGCTCTCCGGCCTCATCGGCACACCTCCCAATACCACCTATTCGACCAGCATATCGCTTGCCGAACTGACCGGAGTCGCGGCGCGCCGCGTCGGGATATATCTTGGGATCATATTCGTCCTGCTGGCCCTGTCCCCCAAAGTAACCGCCCTCGTGATCGCCATTCCCAATCCCGTCGCAGCTGCCTATGTCACGTTGCTGATCGGCCTGTTATTCGTACAGGGCATGAAGCTGATTGTCGAGGACGGCATCGATCACCGGAAAGCCACGGTGGTCGGACTGGCGTTCTGGCTGGGTGTGGGTTTTCAGAATCAGGTGATCTTTCCTGATCTGATTGGCGGGACGTGGGGGACGTTGCTTGGAAACGGGATGACCGCGGGCGGTCTCGCGGCAATCCTGCTGACCGCTTTCATGGAGTTGACGGCCCGCCGCCGGAAGCGCCTCCAGGTTGAATTGTCCGCCGGATCACTTCCCGGGATCGACGAGTTCATCCGCGGGTTTGGGGCAGGTATCGGCTGGACGGAGCCGGCAACCGGCCGGCTGTGCGCCGCGGGCGAGGAGACCCTGTCGATTCTGATAGAACAGGCCGGTGAGAGTGCGCGTGAGGGTGGGCGGCTGCTCGTCATCACCGCCCGGCAAGTGGACGAGACTGCGGAACTGGAGTTTCTGGCGGCTGCGGCGGGAGAAAACCTGGAAGACAGGCTGGCGTATCTGAGTGAACAGCCGGAGATCCTGGACGAGCATGAAATATCGTTCAGGCTGTTACGCCATTACGCTTCGACGGTGCGCCACCAGAAGTATCACGATCTGGACATCGTTACCGTTCGGGTGGAGGACGCGTCGTAATGGAGGCGAACGGGGCTGCGAAACCGGGCCGACCGGACGCTAATACGGACGCATCTGTACGGCCATAGCGAGCGACAGTTCAATTTCCGTGATCGCCCGGAACGTCGCCTGGCCGATCAGATCGAGCTTCCGCACCTGGTTGATCCGGGGGGCCACGCGCGCCAGTTCCCTGGCGGACAATATCTGGCTGAAGAGGTTGCAGGCGTGCGCAAGGCTGATGATCACCACGTCGCGAGGGTCGGGAATCTGGTCGCTGAACAGGATCTCCATAATTCTGAGCTTGACTTCCCGCTCGGCCTGGTCGTCCACGACGGGATACCGCCGTGACCGGAAGACCCACAGAAACCGGTCGTCACGGCGTTCCAGGATTCCTTTTTCAACCAGCCGGTCCAGAGACGTCTCTCGAATGCCCGCGGCGCTGCTGATGGCGGTGCGTTCCACCCAATAGCGCGCGTCGTGTGTTTCTTCAGCCTGCGAGATGTCGGCGAGCGTCGGATCGAGGAGGCTGTCGTTTACGGGAGTCGAATCCACAAGAACAAGCTGCTTCGGATCGGTGTCAATGCGGTTCTCCATCGCCAGGTCCATCAGCACCCCGCCGGCGAGCGCATAACGCAGGGACTGGTCCGGAACACGGGCGAACCTCCCGTTCTCGTCGTCGAGTATCAGGAGCATGAGTTCTTCGGGGAATCTCAGCATCGGTCCTTCCTTTCAGGTTTGAAAGATCATGTCCAACAATAATGATACGGTATGTTGGGGCATTGTCAAGCCTGGGACATCGCCACCCCGCACCTCCCCTCCGGGGGAGACGTAAGACGTGAGAGGTGAGATGATGACACCGTGCCTGCAGGATATCGATATGGACTGGCGAAATCTATCAGCGATACGGGCGGACCTCTCCCCACAACCCTTCAACTCCGGGGTAGACGTGACGTGAAATCAATGCCGTATGGTTTTTCTTGTCGTTACGATAGCGGTAAATAATCAGGCACGGTTTGTAGGGAAACACTGCTGTAAATGTCTTCCTCTACCGTCTACCCTCTTACGTCTCACCGAATTTACGCAGACCTCTCCCCCCGGCCCGTCAAAAGCGGTGAGAGGGTAGACGTGAGACGGGAGATGACATCAGTGCCCTATGGTCTTTCTTGTCGTTACCATTTCGGTAAAAAAACAGGCACGGTTAGCTTGAAAACACTGTGGTAACGTTATCATCTACCGTCTACCCTCTTACGTCTCACCGCTTTTCTCTACCGTCTCACCGCTTTTATGCGATCCGAAAGGACACGAAGGAAACGTTGCAATGAAATATGACTTGAGTGCGCTGCGGGGCGACATTTTCGGCGGCATCACGGCAACCGTGGTGGCGCTGCCCGTGGCGTTGGCCCTGGGCGTCGCGTCGGGAATGGGCGCGGCGGCGGGGATGTACGGCGCGATCGCGGTGGGTTTTTTCGCGGCGGTATTCGGCGGTACCCGGACCCAGATTTCGGGCCCCACTGCGCCGATGACGGTTGCCCTGGTGGTCATAGTTTCGGGCTACACGTCCAACCTTTCAGAAGCCCTGACAGTGGTCGTCATGGCCGGTCTGCTGCAGGTGCTACTCGGCTTGTCGAGGATCGGCCGATTCGTCGCCTATACGCCGCACGTGGTCATCTCCGGGTTCATGTCGGGGATCGGAATCATCATCATGGTGATTCACATCCTGCCGTTTCTGGGATCCCCCGCGGCGCCGGGCGGCGTCGTGGGCACGATTCGCGCTGTGTTGGATGCGGTGGACAATGTCAATTATAACGCGCTGGCCATCGCCACGGTCGCGCTCGCCGTCGGAGTGCTTTGGCCGCGACGCTTCGCAAGATATCTGCCCGGCCCGCTCCTGGCGCTGCTTGCCGGGACGCTGCTCGGCGTCTTCTGGCTGAAAGACGTACCGGTTATCGGCCGGATACCCACGGGATTGCCCGATCTGCAACTGACGCTGCCCACGGTCTCCTTCTTGATGATGGCGTTGGAACCTGCGCTCATCCTCGCGCTTCTCGGTTCGGTGGACAGCCTCCTCACCTCACTGGTTGCCGATTCACTGACCGGCACGAGGCACCACGCGAGCCGGGAACTCGTTGGGCAGGGGATCGGCAACATGGTATCGGGATTGTTTGGCGGGCTGCCCGGCGCGGGTTCCACCACCGGGACAGTAACCAATATACGCGCCGGCGGGGTGACGCCGGTCTCCGGTGCGTTGTACGCGTTACTCCTGCTGTTTCTGATGCTGGGTCTCGGGCGGTACGTGGAGCCGATTCCCCATGCGGTTCTCGCCGGCATTCTGATAAAGGTCGGATGGGATGTCGTCGACTGGCGTCTTCTTACCCGCGTTCACCGGCTGCGGCGGGAGCATCTCATCGTCATGATGATTACGCTTGGACTCACGGTATTTGTCGATCTGGTAACGGCCGTGGCAATCGGTCTGATCGCCGCCGGAATGGTGCACGCCCGGCAACTGGAACGACTGGAGCTGGACAGCGTGGTCTCCGTGCCGCTGCTGGACCGGGCGTTCTTCGCCGAGGAGGAAGACATGGACGCCGACGCGCTGAGTCCGTACTCTGCGCGGGTCGGTCTGGTCGCGCTCAGAGGAAGTCTCACCGTCGCATCCTCCCACAAGCTGGCCGGCGTCATTGGCGCGGACATCAAAGACCACGATGTGGTCATCTTCGACTTTTCAGGGGCCAACTATCTCGACGACAGCGCAGCCATGGTCATCGGGCAACTCATGGATATCGCCAAAGGCGAGCAGACCGAATGCATTGTAATGGGTCTGTCCGGCCTGGTTCCGCGAACCCTGAACGCGCTCGGCATCCTGAGACATCTACCCAGGCACCGCGTTGTCGAAACGCTGGAAGACGCGCGCCAGGCAGCGCGAGGGATCCTCGGCATCTGATACAGGTCCTGCCGTGCAACCGTCCAGGCCGGACCTGGAGGACGTCAAATCGCCGCCGCGACGGCTTCCGCATTCGGAAAACCGCCGCAATATTGAAAAAGAAATTTCAATATGCCCTTGTGTACACGCGAAATGCGCTTATATTCAATATTACTGCCAAATAGCGCGGCGCAGTCGAACGCTGTCGGCAGGTTGTTCGATATTCAGGTTGTGGCATTCTGTTTATATACGTAATGTGTCGACGAGTCGGGGGCCGATTCGGACGGGTAGGTTTCTTGCGCTTGCCGTTTGCCGCTTCCTGGCTCTGTTTCGCCGGTAGCCCACAACATCGGGAGGGTTCGCTATGTTTCGGAGTGTTCGCAGTGTGTTGCTGTTTGCGCTTTCCGCAGGTCTGATATGGGGTTGTGGCGGCGAGCGCCTTACAACGTCGCAGATACCGGAGGCAGGGGACGGCGCCGGCCAACCCCTGGGCAAGCTGGCCCTGAACGGAATGATGCGGGCCGTGGTCGTAGCGAACGTGCAGGACGGCGGCATGCCGGTCAGCGGCGCTACCGTCGAGTTCTCGCGTTCGGTTTCCGGTCGGGCGGCCGATTTCAAATGGTCCGGAACGACCAACGTGCGGGGCAAGGCGTACGTGGATATCGGCGGCGCCGGTGTAACGGGCTACTATGCGGCGCGGGCCATGAGTGGCGGAAGCGAGATCGGTTCGTGGTTGAGCATACCGATCAACAGCGGGTATCAGTCGACAGTTGAACTGCCAATCGGCGACAAGGCGAGCGCGACCGGTTCGATCGCGCTGACGCCAGGCGGTCTGCCCGCAAAGATCGCCATTGGTGTCGCCGTGCCGCTTACGGGTCCTCAGGACGTGTACGGCGTGCCGGCGCTGGAAGGCTTTGAGTTGGCTCAAGGAGAAATCAACAACTCTGCGAGGCTCGGCGGCGCAAGTATCGAATTTATCGTCGAGGATACGGAAGGTACGGTCGACGCTGCCACCGCGGCGTTCAACAAACTCATCAACGAAGACGGCGTGAACGTCATCCTGGGCCCCGGCATTTCCACCGTCGGAAAGGAAGTGTTCCCGATCGCCCAACGGAACGAAGTCCTGGCATTCAGTTCGACCTCAACCGCTGTTGGCCTGAGCGCGATCGGCGATTATATTTTCCGCTCCGGCCTCAACGTGGGTACGCTGGTTCCCGGCGCCGTCAAGGAATTGCAGGAGAAACTGAGGTTCAGCAGGGTAGCCACAATGGTTGACGACGCCGACGTCTATTCCCGGAGCCTGGACGAGGCCGTAAGCAATTCCCTTGTGGAAGGCGAGGTTGAGATTCTGGGCCGGGAGACCTTTGCGACGGGAGATACATCGTTCGCGGACCAGTTGAACAATATCAAAGATCTGAATCCGCACGCACTCTTCGTTTCGTGTCTGGCAGCGGAAATGATTCAAATTATGGTCCAGGCCCGTGAAGTTGGCATACCCTCGAATATTCCCATCATTATCCCGGAAATGACGTTGACTGAAGTCGCCGCCGCCGGAGAGGCCGCGGAACGCGTGATCAGCATTACGAGTTGGGCAACCAATGCTTCCACGCCTGGGAATCAGACCTTCATTGATAGTTATATGGCGGAACACGACAGTGAACCGGGTCCGTGGGCCGCGCTTTCGTACGCCTCGCTGAACATACTCGCGGATGCGATCGCAAACGCCGGATCGACGAACGCGAGCGCAATAAAGGATGCAATGGCTGCTACCCGGGACGTCGACACGATTCTGGGCACCTTCTCGTTCAACGACGACGGCGACGCGGTCTACGATCCCATCGTGCTGATCGTCCGGGACGGCGCATTCGAGCCGTTCGAGTAATCAAGTACACGTCTCCAGCCTCCGGATGCCAATGTGTCCGGAGGCTGTTTTACGTTAAAATCGCCGGCAGGTTCCGGCGTCCATAGTCGCCGCTTTCGGGTATGGATTCCGTTTTTCGACGTCTGAAAAATTGGAGGTGACTCGTTATGTTCTCACGAAACGGCAGTTTGTTTTTGCCGGCGCTTGTCGCAGTTCTGGCGTGGGGCTGCGGTGGTGAGCGCGTGACGACGTCACAGATGCCTGAGGCAGAGGATCAGCCGGGGCAGGCGCTCGGAAAGCTGGCTCCCGGCGGAGACGTCGAGCAGGCCGCGGTTCTGGCCCGCGTGCAAGATGGCGAGACGGCCGTCGAAGGCGTCACCGTGGCGTTCTCGCGTTCGGTATCGGGCCGTTCCGCGAACTTTGAGTGGTCGGGCACAACCGATGCCCGCGGCCGGGCAAGGGTTGTTATCGGCGGCGCCCGGGTGGGGGGATACTACCAGGCGCGGGCGACGCAGGACGACAACGTTCTGGGTTCGTGGTCGAGCATTCCGGTTAACGAAGGATATGAAACGCAGGTCGAACTGTCCGTTGACGGCGGGGCGCTCGTGACGGGTTCAAGCGTTCGGGACGTGGTACCGTATGGCGAGGGCGAGGCTGTGCAAATCCGTACCGTGCTTGCGCACGTCATCGTGCCTTCGGTTTCGGATTGGGCGCGATACAGCGCCGAGTTGGCCATTCGGGATTTCGGCCCGATCCACGGTCGCGAGGTTGAGCTTGGCGATCCCATAGACGGCATGTGTTCGGCCGAAGGCGGCCGCGCCAGCGCACAGCAGGTCATCGCCAATCCACAGGCGCTCGGCATCATCGGCACGTTGTGTTCCGGATCCGCGGTGGCGGCTTCACCTCTGCTGAGTGCGGCGGGCCTGGTGATGGTCTCGCCGGCCAACACGTCGCCGACGCTCACGTCCGACCTCTTCGGCAACGCCAGTCCGGACTATCACCCGGGCTATTTTCGCACGGCCAACAACGACCTGTACCAGGGGCAGGCCGTCGCCGACTTCGCATACAACGAACTGGGCCTTCGGCGGATGGTATCCATCGACGACGGCGACCCGTATACCATGGGTCTCACCACTGCGTTCGGCAATGCGTTCCGTGAATTGGGCGGCGAGGTCCCGGTCAATGCCCGGATCGAGAAAGAACAGACGGACATGACGTCCGTCCTTGCGGAATTTTCGGATGCCGAACCCGACGGCATCTTCTTTCCTCTCTTCATCGCAGAGGGCTCGCCATTCGCCGTGCAGGTTCGGGAGGTCGACGGTCTGAAAGACGCGACGCTCCTCACGGACGCGGCCCTCCTCCTTTCGGAGTTCCTCGGCACGCCGCAGTCCGAGGGCGTCTATTTTGCCGGGCCGGAGCCGGTTCACGGCGAAAACGTCAATATCGCCACCGGCAAGAGCGGAAGTGCGGTTCTTGCGGAGATCGAGTCAATCTACGGCGGGACCCATACCAATCCCTTCTGGGCGCACGCGTACGACGCGGCGACGCTGCTGCTGGGCGCCATCAACGCCGTTGCGGTGACCGATGGCGGGAAATTGTACATTGACCGCGTTGCGCTGCGCGCGGAAATCGGGGCCACAGCCGGCTTCCCCGGTCTCATCGGGGAACTCACCTGTGACGAGTTCGGAGACTGCGGCACCGGTGTCGTGAACATCTATCACCACACGGACACGAGCATCGTAGACCCGGCGCAGTTGCCCGTGGTCTATCGGTTCGGACCGTGATGCGCTCCGCGGCGCTCGGGAGTAGATTCCGGAATTCGAGAAAAAAAAGCAACGCTGCACCGCGGCAAGATCTTCCGAATTGGGCCGAAGAGGTCGTCGAAACGGACGTTTTTTCCGTTCACCTCCAGTGACCTGAAGGTTCCAGAAAATCCGACGTCGAATCGCCGTTGTTGACTTGCGTATATACGATGTAACGTCACCGGAAAATGACGAATCAAGGTTAACCTGGTGAATGTTTCGCCAAAATGACAGGCAGTGTACGCTGCCTGTCATTTTGGGGTCTGTGCCCAACGGTACAACCGGAGTCGGGACTCTCAGGTTCTGCGATAAGGAGCGCTGAAATGCTCAAGAGCTTGCGCCGTGTGTCCGTTTTGGCGTTGGCCGGATTCCTGGTGTTGGGCTGCGGCCGCGAACGCTTGACAACCTCGCAGGTTCCGGAAGGCGGGGTCGGGGTTCGCCGCGCGCCGGGAAAACTCGCTTTAGACGCCAACACGACCCCGGCCTCGGTCATCGTTCGCGTCCGGCAGGGTCAGGCGCCGCTGAGCGGCGTCACCGTCCATTTCGCTCGATCCGTCTCCGGGCGGGCGGCAGACTATGCGTGGTCGGGTAAGACCGGCGCGCGCGGGCGCGCGCGCGTGGAGATTGCAGGAAGCGGCGTAAGCGGTTATTATAGCGTGAGGGCGACGCAGGAAGGGATCTCACTGGGCTCCTGGACCAGCATCCCGATCAACGCGGGGTACGAATCCACGGTTGAATTGCCGGTTGGCGCAAAAGCCCGCGTGACCGGGTCATTGATGTTCGTTTCTGAAAGGTCTCCGAAACGCCCGAACTCTTTTCGTTTCCAATTCGCAGATTATCGCCAGAATGGAGGGACTTGGCATGTTTAACCGGGCTCGCAGTCTATTGGCGCTGACACTCGTCGCAGCAGTAACCTGGGGCTGCGGCGGGGAACCCGTGACCACGTCGCAGGCACCTGAGTCCGGCGAACCGGGCGGTCAGCCGCTGGGCAAACTGGCTTCCGGCGGGGACGTGACTCCGGCCCTGGTCGTGGGCCGGGTGCTGGACGGTCAAATGCCGTTGGGCGGCGTTACGGTGGAAATCGCGCGATCGATTTCAGGACGGGCGGCCAGCTTCCAGTCGTCGGGCGCCACCGACGCGAACGGCCTGGCGCGGGTCGAAGTCGCGTCGGGCGGAGGTTACTATCAGGTCCGCGCCATGGATGCCGGGAGCCTGCTCGGTTCGTGGTCGAGCATACCCGTTAACATGGGGTACGAAGTCATGGTCGATCTGCCCGTTGGCGGAAACGCACGCGTGACGGGTACATACGTCCGGACCCTGGTGACGATTGGCGGAGGCGAGGCCGTGCACATTCGTTCGCTGCTCACGCACACCATCGCCGCGTCGCTTGGCAATCCGTCGCGAAATGCCGTTGAACTGGCCGTTGCCGATTTTGGAATGATCCATGGACACGGCGTCGAACTCGGTGAGGCAATCGACGGCATGTGCGGTCCCGACGGCGGACGCGCGGGGGCGGAACAGATTGTCGCGGATTCGCGGGTGCTGGGGGTTATCGGGACCTCCTGCTCCGGGGCGGCCGTGGCCGCCTCGCCGGTGATCAGCGAAGCCGGGCTCGTAATGATCTCGCCGTCCAATACGTCGCCGAGGCTGACGTCCGATCTGGCGGGCAACGCAAGTTCCGACTACCACCCCGGATACTTTCGCGTTGCGGTCAACGACCTCTACCAGGCACGGGCTGTGGCTGACTTCGCGTACAATGAACTGGGTCTGAGGCGCATGGTAGCGCTGGACGACGGCGACCCGTACACAACGGCCCTCGTCAGTGCGTTCGGCGATGCGTTCGCCGCCGTGGGAGGCGAGGTACCGGTCAGCGCCCGGATAGACAAGGGGCAAGAGGACATGACCTCCGTCCTCACGCAGTTTGCCGAGGCAGGGCCGGACGGAATCTTCTTCCCGCTCTTCGACGAGGAAGGAATACCATTTGCGAAGCAGGCGAAGGAATTCGACGGCCTGGAAAGCGTGACGCTTATCACGGGCGCGGCCCTTCTCGATTCGGAATTTCTGGCCACCCCGCAGTCCGAGGGCGTTTACGCTGCCGGGCCGGAGGCAGACCTGGGCACAAATGTCAATGCGGTAACCGGAAAAAGCGTTGAGGACGTCCTGACCGCCTATGAAGCCGCGCACGGCGGGTTTCCGGGCACGCCGTACTGGGCGCACTCCTACGACGCCGCGACGCTGCTGCTCAGCGCCATCGCGTCCGTGGCGATTCAGGACGACGAATCGTTGATCGTCGACCGCAACGCGCTGCGCCGGGAGCTCTTCGCCACGTCCGGATTCGAGGGTCTCATCGGCACGATCTCCAGCGATGAGTTTGGAGATTGCGGAACCGGGCGCATCAATATCTATCACCACACGGATCCGAATGTCACCGACCCTTCGCAATTGCCGGTGGTCTATCGGTTCGAGCCGTAACAGTCCGTTGACAAAGTCGCAACGCAGGGTTTCGGCCGCAAGGGCCGGACGCAGTCCGGGTGGGCTTTTTCAACGGGCTGGAAAGGTCCTGAACTCCGAAGAACAAGGGGATCCAATGCGTAATCAATCTTTCCGTATCCGCAGTGTGTTGTTGCCGGCTCTGGCCATATGCGCAGCATGGGGTTGCGCCGGCGATCGGTTGACGACGTCTCAATTGCCGGAGGCCGACGGGCAGGCGGTGGGGCCGCTGGGCAAACTGGCTTCGGGTGGGGACCGGGCATTGGCGGTTGTGGTGGCCCGCGCAACACGGGATCAGACGCCGGTAAGCGGCGTCACCGTGGAACTCGGACGATCCGTTTCGGGGAGGGCCGCGGAGTACATGTGGTCGGGCACAACCAACGCCCGCGGCCGGGCGAGGATCAATATCGGAGATGACCGGGTGACCGGTTATTACCGCGCGCGCGCGATACGGGGCGGTCGTGTGCTGGGAACCTGGTCCAGTATTCCCGTTAACGGCGGCTACGAAACGACGGTCGAACTGCCGGTCGGCGACAGAGCCCGCGTGGCGGGTTCGATCATGCTGGCGCCCGGCGGGCTTCCGGCGGAGATTGCGATCGGTGTCGTTCTTCCTCTGACAGGCCCGCAGACGCGATACGGATTTCCCGCGCGAGACGGGTTTGCGCTGGCGCAGAACGAAATCAACGGTTCATCGAAACTTGGCGGCGCGCGCATCCGCTTCATTGTCGTGGATTCACGAGGTACCGCGGACGGAGCCGTTGAAGCGTTCAACAGACTGATCGACAAGGACGGTGTGTCCGCCATACTCGGTCCTGTGATTTCCACCGCCGCCAGGGAAGCGTTTCCCATCGCCCAGCGGAACGAGGTCATTGCGTTCAGTTCCACGTCGACCGCGGCCGGCCTGAGCGCGATAGGCGACTATATCTTCCGCGCCGGACTGAACGTCAATGCGCTTGTCCCCGGCTCGGTCAGGGAGACACAGGAAAAGCTGAGGTATCGTAGAGTCGCCATGATCGTGGACGAGGTCGACCTCTTCTCCCGCAGCAGCGACGAGGCGATCAGAAACACACTGGCCGAAATCGACGTCGAAATCCTGGCGCGAGAAACCATCAACACCGGCGATACCACCTTTACGGAACAGTTAACGCGCATCAAGGCGTTGAATCCGCATGCCGTCTTCGTCTCGGCCCTGGGTACCGAACTATCGGAGATTTTGATTCAGGCGCGCGAGGTCGGCATAGCTTCGAACGTAACCTTTCTCGTTCCCGCTCTGTCGAGGGCTGAAGTCGAGGCCGCGGGTGACGCTGCGGAGGGCGCGATTTCATTTGTCAGCTGGTCGGGCGCGGCTTCCACGCCGGGCAATGAGACCTTTGTGGAGAATTACGTAACGAAATACGGTACTGAACCTGACACGTGGGCCGCGCAGTCGTACGCCGCCATGTACATTCTCACGGAAGCAATCGCCGGGGCCTGGTCAACCGACGCGGGCGCGATTCGAGACGCGATGGCGGGTACGAGGGACCTGGAAACGGTTCTGGGCTCGTTTTCATTCGACGAAAGCGGCGACGCGGTTTACGATCCGGTCGTGCTGGTCGTAAGGAACGGCGAACTGGTCGTTTTCGAATAAGGGTCCGTATCCGGGCGTGCGTTTGCGGCGCCTATCCGCCCATCTCCGCGATACGTCGGACCATCCATTCGACATAGGCCTTGCGGGTCATACGGCGTCTTCGCGCCTCACCGTCGATAAACGCCGCGACGCCTTCGTCCAGCGTCATGTGGGCGCGTACGTTCCGGCCGGAGATTCGAATCAGCGGGACGGACACAAGCGCCTGTCCGTTCGGGACCTCCACCCGTTCCAGAGCCCCTGGCGGCGGTATCGTCTCTCCGTCCTTCTCGGCCTCGACTACATAGTCGCGAAGCGCTTCTTCGGCGTTCATCAGCGCCTCGTCCACGGTTTTTCCCATGGCGACGATGCCGGGAATACCGGGAAACGTCACACCATAAGCGCCGGTTTCGCCATCGATCAGCGCGGGATAACGAGCCACGCGCGGGTCCTCCTTCCAACTCGTTTATTCAAGCCAACCGGCCTTTCCTTTTCCAGCCGGCGCCGGACCTGATCGGTTCTGGTTTGCAATTCCGCGTCTCCCTTGTATTATATATGTGCGTTTTCCTGGGGGATGTCAACCCATTTAGTGCAAATAAATGAACTAATCGGGTCCTGGCTTCCTGCCTGGAACCTCCGTAACACCGACAGGCGGCAATAACAGGGCGGTCGTGTCGCAAATCCCCGAGAGTCAACAAAGAACAACGAGACGGCGCCATAGGATCCGATAAGAAAAAGAACAACGGCGTGTGCGGCGATCTTCAGATGTCGCCCCAGGCGATGCTCGCACTGGCGCGTAAAGCTGCCGAACTCCTGGTTGCGCGGGCCGAAAACCTGCCCGAGGAAGGCGCATGGGACGGCGAGTTCCGGCGCGAACTCGAACATCGGTTGATGGAGGCGCCCCCGGAGGCGGGGCGACCGGCCGAGGAGGTGATGGATCAGGCCGCGAAGGAGATCCTTCCATTCACGACTCGGCTCGACCATCCGAGATGCTTCGGATTCATCCCCTCGTCGCCCACGTGGCCGGGCGTGCTCGCCGATTTCCTGGCGGCCGGATACAATGTCAACGCGTGCACCTGGCTGGTCGCCAGCGGTCCGAGTCAACTTGAACTGGTGGTGATCGACTGGCTGCGACGCTGGGTCGGCTATCCTGAAAGCGCGGGCGGCCTGCTCACGAGCGGGGGTTCGGCCGCCAGCATCGACGCATTGGTAGCCGCTCGTGAAGCCGCGGGCCATCCCGATCGCGCGACCGTCTACATGAGCGACCAGAGCCACAGCGCGCACGTCCGCGCGGCCGGGATCGTGGGCGTACGCCCGGAATGTACCCGCATGATTCCCAGCGATGAACGGTTCCGGCTGGACGTGGACGCGCTGGCGCGCTCGGTGGCCGAGGATCGCGCGGCGGGGTTCAACCCCATCGCGGTCTGCGCAAACGCGGGAACCAGCAGCACCGGGGCAATTGACCCGCTGGCGGCGATGGCGGATTTCTGCGAGGCGGAAGGGATCTGGCTTCACGTGGATGCGGCCTACGGCGGCTTCGCGCTTGTGACGGAGCGTGGCAGTACGTTGCTGCGTGGAATCGCGCGCGCCGATTCGATCGGTCTGGATGCCCACAAGTGGTTCTTCCAGCCGTACGAGGCTGGCGGCCTCCTCGTCAAGGACGAGGGCACTCTCGAGCGCGCTTTCGGTGTGCATCCGGATATCCTGCAGGATACGGTATGGGGCGCGAACCATCCCAACATCGCGGACCGGGGCCTGCAACTGAGCCGGTCTGTGCGTGCGTTGAAGATCTGGATGTCCGTGCAGACGTTCGGCATGGCGGCGTTCCGGCGCGCTGTATCCAGGGGTATGGAGCTTGCCGTCCGCGCCGGGGAATTCGTGGAGAAGCGTCCGAACCTGGAGCTTCTGACGCCCGTGTCGCTGGGCGTGGTTTGTTTTCGCGTGAATCCTTCCGGCGAGGAGCTGGACGAAGCGGCATTGGAAGAAATCAACAGGAAGGTGCTTGCGCGCGTGTTCTGGGAAGATCGGGCGTTTTTTTCGTCGACGCTTCTTCACGGGACGTTTTCGCTGAGGATGTGCATCCTCAACCACAACACCAGCTGGGACGACGTGAGGGAGACGCTCGAGACCACGGAACGGTTCGGGTTGGAAGCGTTGAAGAATTAGCCGCTCGATCCCTCTGAATCGCTCCGGGCGCAGCATATCCGATGGATACGTGCGGATGCGAGCACGTGCGGGGGGCCGCCCGCGGTTCGAGTCCCGAAAGGATCTGTGAGCACTACCGATACAGCGGCGCAAGCTCGCGGCAAATCAGCTCGATCTGATCGGGGTATCTTTCCTTCACGACCTGAACGATCCCGCCGTTGGTAACATGCCTGACGAATTGTTCCGTTGTCAGGTCCAGGTCGCCAGTACATCGAGAGACAACCGTCGTTTTTCGAATCCCCAATGTTTCGGCAACCATGCGGAATGCCACCGAATGGCTTTTGCCTTTCTTCATGTGGCGGATAACCGGAATGAGACAGTCCTCGAGACTGTCATACACGTCCTCACCCGATTCCGGTTCATGGTTGCCTTCCGGACCGGCCGCCACCAGCGTCTCACGCAGCAGCAGGCGCATGACCTTTTTCCGCGCACTCGTCAGAGTTGCCTGCGGGTCGCTGGAACGGTTTTCCAGTTCCGCCAGCTCCATTCTCCACCGCCCCAGTTCTGACCTGAGTCCGCCTTCCCAACTGTAATACATGCGGCGTTCCTGCACCCGACTCTCCGGCCGCTCTGTTTCCGAAAGGCCGGCTTTGTATTGATCGAACAGGGACTCCAGTCCACCGTCGTCTTTCAGTTCCGTTTCCCTCGCTTCGATCTTTCGACGCAGCTCCCGTTTTCGCCCCTTGATAGTCCGTTCGATGCTTATCAGTTCCCGTTCGACCAACTCCTTGAACAACCTCGCGATCTGGCGTGCGAATCCGTTTTCGGAAGACGGCATGGTTTCCCTCCCATGGACGACGTCGTCTGCCAATTGGAAGTGCGCAACATACCCTCGGGTTTCCACGAGGGTTGACCCGCGGGGCGCCCCTACGGAAGTGTGTCACCTCGCGCCATACTGCCGGATAGCGGGTCCTTAGAATAAATACAAAATCCGTGCCGATGTGGGGATCTATATACAACCTATTAAAAAACAATAGATTAAACTATAAGAGGGCAAGTCGGCAAAGGGTAAGGGCGTCGCACATTGCAACCCAAAAGGAATCTCGGTGAAACGGTCCTGACGCCGAAGTTGAATTCAACTATCTGTTATCAATTAAGTTAAGGGAAATTCACCCGCGGCAGTCAGCGGATGCGTCGCAGATTGCCCCACAAACGCATCTTGCAACGCAACCTGAGTCAACCTACCCCAGGAGGAAAACCATGACGCGTCCCGGAATCGCAGCAGTCGTTGCAGGATTCGCCATCGGCATGAGTCTCGTCGTCTCTGCGCACGAGGACCGCGACAGGGATTCCGGTCCCGAATCCACGGCATTCACCGCGGTTACGCCAATTCTGAACGTTCAAAGCGTTGAAGCAAGCATCGCGCACTATACCACGGTTCTCGGTTTCAAAAAGGACTGGGACTGGCCTGCCGAAAAAGAAGACAAGACCTTTGCCTCGATTTCCAACGGCGAAGTCAACGTCTTTCTGAGCGAAAACGGGCAGGGCGCCCGGCCGGTGTGGATCTATTACAGCGTCAACGACGTCGATGAACTGCACGAGAAATACGCACGGGCGGGGGCGGAAATCAGGCAGAGACCCGTCGACCGGTCGTGGGGGGCACGGGAGATGCTTGTCGCCGATATCGATGGGCATATATTGCGAATCGGAGGGCCCGGCACGGGCGGGCACGGGGAGAATGGGGACGAACACGGTGAGGGAAAGAAAGAGCATGGCGAGGGAGCGGACGATGACGGCGGGAAGGAGAAAGGGCACCATTAAGGGCGAATATCGCGAATCGGCATCGCGGCCGCCGACAGCCGCAATTCATCAAGACCGTCTTACCGACGATTTTTGACTTGCCATTGTCTGCCATTTCCGCGATCATTTGTTTGTGAGACTGCTACAGTCAGAACAAAGAAGGATTTGGAATACTCTGATTCAAGTTTGCAAAAACCATCTTCATCCCTTCACCAAAAGGGCTGCACGATGCCGATCGTGCTCTCCAAGACCTACGCAGCCTTTGTTGCCGCTGGCACCCCTGACGCACATGCCCGGGAAGCCGCTGAAGAAATCGCCGACTTCGAACATCGGCTGACGGGTATTGAGTCCCCCCTCCAGAACATCGAGGGCGATATCAGGCTTTTGAAGTGGATGCTTGGCGTTGTCCTGGCCTGTGTCGCCATTCCGCTTGTAAAGTCGTTGATCGGCTAATCCCATCTGTCCGAACCGTTCCCGTTCGAAGACGAGCGCCTGGCTACTTCCGGTACTCCTGTTGCAGACCCCAGTGCCTGACGCGCCTGCGAGCCGCCCCCGCGACAATACCTCCCATCGGAACTATAGATATCCGTTGAGTCGTCCGCGCCGTCGTCGCATTTGTACGGCCAGCCCTTGTGGTTGCCCGCTTTTCGATGGTTTCCCTTTGTGTCTTCGTGTCTTTGTGTGCGCTGATTGTCTTTTTTGATCTTTGCTGACGACTGAAAACTGACCGCTGCTATTCTCCCCCTCTCCCGTTTCACCCCCTTTAGGGTATTTGGGGCAATGTAGACGTTGAATTTGATTATTGATTATGATTTTCGTTCTTGTTTCAAGCTGACGGCTGACCGCTGATCGCCGTTGGCTACGTCTACCGTCTTGCTTTTCTTATCGAAGCAGTTTATCTTAAGTTTAACTTTAGAAAGGATCCGTGATGCCAGAGACAATCAATGCCAAACAGCTCCGCGCGCGTCTCAAAGAGGTTGTCGCAAGGGTGCGGCACGGGGAGCGATTTACCGTTCTCTATCGCAGTCGGCCTGCTTTCGACATCGTCCCCGTAGGCAGTCCGCCACGGGGAAGCACACCGCTGCAGGCGGATCCCCTTTACCAGGCGCCCCCTGTCGGTGCGTCGGAATCGGGCGACGTTGCAGAGCGGCATGACGAGGCGTTGTACCAGTGAATGATATGTTCGTCGATACCGCGGGATGGGTCGCGGCAGCAGACAGCCGCGACGCGAAGGGGTCGGCAGTCAGGGAATCCCGCGACCAATGGCTGTCGTCGGGGGGGTTGCTGACGACCTCCGACTACGTCATCGACGAGACGCTGACAGTTATTCGGTCCAGACTTGGTCTCGATGCCGCTGAAGCCTGGTGGGTGCAGATCGAACGTTCATCCCGCCTGAGGATCGAGTCCATCGACGAAGCACGAAGGGAACAGGCACGGACACTCTTCTTTGGATATCGTGACAAGGAATTCTCCTTTACGGATTGCTGCAGCTTTGTTCTCATGAGGGAGCTGAGAATTCGTTGTGTGTTGACGTTGGACCACCATTTCCGGCAGATGGGGTTTGACGTCAGGCCGTAGTAGACGGTACAGGAAAAACCTGAAAAACGGGTAGACGCAAGACGTACGACGTGAAAGGTTGTCTGCCCCGTGTAGTTTCACTTCTTGCCAGAGGCATTAAGCGAGAATCAATCGGGCAAGGACGTCATCTACCGTCTTCCGTCTCACGTCTCACCGCCTTCATCTACCGTCTACTGTCTACCGTCTCCCCGCTTTCATCTACCGTCTACCCTCTCCCTTCTCACCTTGGGGTTTGTTATGGATCGCGACGAGGTTCGGGCGCACCTGACGGGCATCATTTCATCAATCGCCACGCCGTTCAACGAAGACGGCAGCGTGGACTACGACGGGTTGCGTCATCAGATCGATTTCGTGCTGGCGGGAGGCAGCCGCACCGTGCTGTTGACGGCCGGGGACAGCCACTATATCTGTATGTCCGAAGCGGAAATCGCCGAGGTGACGAAGGTTGCGTGCGAGCATACCGCCGGCCGCGGAATGGTGGTGGCGGCGGACCGGTATTACGATACGCGGCGTTCGGTTGCGTTTGCATCGTTCGCGGAAGGACTGGGAGCCGACGTGCTGATGGTGCTTCCTCCGGCATGGGGGGCTTCGAGCACTGCCCGGACGCTGGTGGAACACTACGGCGAGGTGTCGCGCACGATGCCCGTGATGATCGTAACGGGGGCGTTCTCCGCCAGGGGGCCGGCGTTCGGGCTGGAGGTGATCGAAAAAACGCTGGATCGATTCGAGAACGTGGTGGCCATCAAGGATGACGTGTGCGGGGACTTCGCACGGCGATTGTGTCTCGTCGCCCACGAGCGGGTGGCCGTATTTGCCGGAGGGCAGAAGGTAAACCACATGAATATGTGGCCGTACGGATGCGACGGGTATATGTCGTCGTATATCACGTTCAAGCCCGAAATCGCGCGACGGTACTGGCGCGCGATCGAGAAAAATGACCTGGTGACGGCGCGCCGGATTGTCCGGGACTACGACATGCCGTTCTTCGACTATATCGGCACGCTCACGGGCGGGTGGAACGCCGGTTTCCACGGAGCGATGGAGATCTTCGGCGTGGCCGGGCGCTGGCGCCGGAAACCGTACCATTCGCTGAACGACGAGGAGATGGAAGGGTTGAGGGAATTCTTCACTTCAACAGGAGTGCTGAGATGAAAATTGTCGATATCGACATCATTCCGATCAACCCGGGACTCGCGGCCCGGAACGCGGATCACAAGGTGCGTTTTCGCGCCATCGACCAGCGGACCATTTTCAAGGTTGTCACGGACAACGGGATCGTGGGCTACGGCGACTACCGGTCGGCCGCGCCGCCGAAGGAGAGCGTGGCGCCACTGATCGACCGCAATCCGTTCGACTTTCTCAACCATGAGACGTTGCACCTGGCCCTGGGAGGCGCGCTGTACGACGTGATGGGCAAGCACCTGGGCGTACCCGCCTACAAGCTGATGGGACAAAAGGTCAGGGACCGGGTGCCGGTGATGGCCTGGACACGGCCGGCCTCGCCCGAGGACCTGAGCAACGAGATCCTGCGCGCGGTGGACCAGGGCTATATGTTGTTCAAGATGCATACCTGCCAGCACTTCGACGTGCTCGAACAGCAACGCGCGGTGGAGGACGTGGCGCCGGAGGGATTCCTGATGCAATGGGATATGAACCACAACCGGGCCATGGCGACGGTGCTGCCCATCGTGAAGGCCCTTGAGCGGTCGCGGATCACGGGGTTCATCGAGGACCCGCTGCTGCTGACCGACGCGGACGGCTGGCGCCGGCTCCGGGCCCAGTGCAACGTGCCGCTGGTGATGCATCTGCCCCCGCTCGGCGGGTTGCAGGAGATGATCCTGGGAATGGCGGACGCCTACATCATCGGCGAATATTGCGGCGGGTTCGGAGACGCGCTGTTCCGCGGTTTCGCGTACGGAAAGGCGAACGTGCAGGCGGTGGTGCAGCTGACCGGAGGCACCCTGACGAAGGCGCTGGCGATGCACCTGGGGGCGGTGCTGCCCACCGCGGGACATTCGATCAATCTGGACGATCAGTACGAGGAGGACATCACGACGGAGCGGATCGAGATTGCGGGCGGGTGTTCGCCGGTGCCGGAAGGACCGGGCCTGGGGTTCGACGTGGACGAAGAGAAGCTCGCGCGCCTGGCGGCGGTGGGGCCCACGGAGATGCCGAAACACGTGGGCGTGCTCCACCTTCCGGGCGGGAACCGGATGGTTGCGCCGAGCATTCCGGACGTGCGCCGGCTGACCGGGTTCGAGGAGGGGTCCATACGCGGCGTGAATTCGGAGGTGTGGGAGGACGACGGGTCCGAGGCGTTCGCCCGGGTGTACGAACGCGTCCAACGTGAGGGGGCGTTCATGGAAAAAGAGGACTGAAGGATGAGGATCGCGGACATCAGGGCGCACGTCATGAACATCCCGGCGGCGGACGGCCACACACCCAGGCGGAACTGGATCTTCGTGGAGGTGCAGACGGACGCGGGCGTCACGGGGGTCGGCGAGGCCACGACGGAGCATCACGAAATGGCCGTCGCGGCGCAGGTGGAAACGGCGCTGAAACCCAGGCTGCTGGGAATGAATCCAATGGACGTGGAGCAGGTCTGGCAACTGGGATACCGCGATTACTGGTGGAAACGGGGCGTGGTACATACCAGCGCGGTCAGCGGTATCGACATGGCGCTCTGGGACATCGCGGGAAAGGCGACGGGACAGCCCGTGTTCCGGCTGCTGGGCGGCAGGGTTCGAAACAGGGTTCGCTGCTACGCGCGGGCGGACCTGGGGCTGGATTCGCTGGAGGCGCACGCCGCGCAGGCCCTGGAGGAGGGCTTCGATGCGTTCAAGCACGGACACGGTCCGGCGGTCGCGCCGTTCGATATGGACGCGCAGGTAGACGTGGCCGTGAGAGAGATGACCCGGCTGCGAGAGGCGCTGGGGCCGGACGCGGCGCTGATGATCGACTGCGGCGGGGTGTTCTCGCCCGCGGCGGCGCACCGCCTGATGCGGGAATTGCAGGCGCTGGACATGCTCTTCGTGGAAGAGCCCATGGAGCAGAGCACGGTTGAGCCGTACGTCAGGTTGAAACGGGACTTCCCGGGAATGCGGGTTGCCGCGGGCGAGCGCTGGATCACCCGGTGGGAGTGCCGGGAGTGGTTCGAAAGGCAGGCGGTGGACGTTTGCCAGGTGGATATCTGCCACGTGGGGGGCATCAGCGAACTGATGAAGGTGGCGCATTTCGCCGAGGTGTACGGAATCGGAATCGCGCCGCACAATCCGTATGGGCCGGTGGCGCTGGCGGCCGCGGCCCACGCGGCGGCCGCGATGCAGAATTTCGAAATTCTCGAGCATTGCAGACTGCGCCCGTGGTTCGACGACGTGCAAACGCTGCGGGTGCCCGTTTCGGGCGGATACGTGGACGTCGGCGAACTGGAGCGGCGCCCGGGGCTTGGGGTGGAACTGGATATGGATCTGGTGAAGTCCCGTCCATATCGGCCGCTGCCTCCCCGTCGCTACGAAGGGCCTGACGGGGCGATACACATGTATTGAGGGCGGTGAGACGGGAGAGGGTAGACGGTAGATGATATCAGCGCCCTAAAGGCGGGGAGACGTTAGACGTAAGAGGGGAGAGATTGTCCGCCGCATCCGGTTTCGTTTTGTGCCGGAGGCATAAAGGAAAAACCAATCGGGCATGGACGTCATCTACCGTCTCACGTCTACCGTCTCGCCGCTTTTCGAAAAGGCGCCGAAATTGTGGCAGAAGAGAATCGAATGAAGGACACGAACAGTCAGGCGGCCGATCCTGCGGTACCGGGGATCATCGAAGTGATGGCGTTCCTGCGCCCCTATGCCCGGGGGGCGTGGCACTGGTTCGCGCTGGACGCCCTGCTCAGCCTGCTCGCCATCGGCGCGGGTCTGGCCGCGCCGGCCCTGGCCGCACTGGCTATCGACGAGGCGGTGGACGGCCGCATCGGTTGGGGGTTCAAGGGCCTGTCGGTGGCGATGGTCCTGTCCGTAATCGTCGATATCGTCGCCGAACCCGTGCGGGCCAGATTCCGCGCCGTCACGGAACGGCGGCTCACGCGCGAAATGGTCGACCATGCGCTGGATCTCGGCCTGCCCGGCCGCCGGCCGTTCGACGACGGAGACCTGCAGAACAGGATTCGGCAGGAGGCGACGCACCTGCCGCGTTACCCGGAGACCCTGTTGAGAATCGGCACGGGAATCCTCACGGCGGCGGGCAGCCTCGTCGCGCTGTTGTACGTACACTGGGTGTTTGTCGCGGTTGCGCTTGGCGGCGTGGGGACCGTCACCCTGCTCATGCGTCGACTGATGGGTACGTTGACCGCCGGACAGACCGCACACGACGAATTGAACAGCCGAATGGTCAACGCGTACACCGGCGCCCTCGCGGGACGGCGCACGATACGCGCGGCCGGGACCCTGGAACGTGAAGTCGAACGGATCACGCGGCCCCTTCCGGATCTGGCGGACAAAACGCGCGAGATCCTGGAAAGCTTCGGCCGCGGCGCGGTGACGGTGACGAGCGCCAACCACGTCGTTCTGACGGTTACCGCGGTCACCGGCGTTTGCCTCCTGGCGGCGGGCGACCTGACCGTGGGCGCGCTGATGGCCGCGATCCGTTACGCCCAGATGACCTATTCAAGCGTCGCCGGCGTGTTGGACAACGGCTGGTTCCAGATCGCCTTCTTTCGCGCCCATGCGGCCCGGACGCTGGCCGTTCTTCGATCTCCGGCCGCGGTTCCGGAACCCCGGTCGGCCGCGTCCGGCGCCGCGGGGCCCGGCGAGGTCAGGATCGAAGACGTATCTCTGGGTGCGCCGGAAAGGGAGGTTCTCCGGCACGTGGATCTGCGCGTACCCGCCGGAAAGACGGTTGCGCTGGTCGGCAGATCAGGGGTTGGCAAGACCACGCTTGCCGGGCTGATCGGTCGGCTTCAGGACCCGGACAGCGGGTTCATTCGCATCGACGGTACGCCGGTTGCCGAAATGTCGCGCGACGAACTCTCGCGCCGGGTGGGCTACGCATTCGAGCGGCCCGCGCTCTTCGGCGACACAATCCGCGACGTGATCGTGCTGGGCGCAGAAACCACGCGTGAGGAGGTGCGGGCGGCCGCAGGGTACGTCGAAGCGGATGCGTTCATCGAACGTCTGCCGAAGGGCTACGATACACCTCTTGGCGATGCGCCGATGTCCGGCGGCGAACACCAGCGGCTGGGCCTCGCAAGGGCCGCGCTCAGGGATACGCCCATTCTGATTCTGGACGACGCGCTCAGCAGTCTGGACGTGGCTACCGAGGCGCGCGTCCTTGCCGCACTGCGAAAGCTCGGCGCTTCACGCACGACTGTCGTCATTGCCCACCGGGCGAGTACGGCCGCCGCGGCAGATCTCGTCGCCTGGCTCTACAGAGGCGGGGTCCGGCGTGTGGCGCCGCATATCGAACTGTGGCGAGACCCTGCCTACCGCGCCGCGTTTCAGGGCGACCCGGCCCAGGAGGCGGCTTCATGACACCCATCCGGCCGTTATACGGCTACGTATCGAGGCATCGCGGATGCCTGTTTCGCATCGCCGTGTGCAGCGTGGGGGTGACCCTCGCGCCGGCGCTCTCCGGACGCCTGATCGCCAGCGCCGTGGATGCGGCGCGGGCGGGCGACCTGACAGCGTCCATGGAGTGGATCGGCGGGCTTCTGGCCGTGGGTGGGGCGGGCGTCTGGTCGCTGCTGCGTCTCTATCACTGGACCGCGATACTCACTTCACGGGTGCGGTTCGACCTCACCCGAGACGTCGTTCGGCACACACTTGGAGACGCGGTTTACTCAGACCGGGTTCTGCGTTCCGGAGCGGAACTCACCCAGCACGTGCCGGCGCTCGTCGACGTACTGGCGCACTTCCTGCGCCTGGGCCCGAGCGGTCTTTTCGCCATCGGTTCGGCAGTCGGTCTCGCGACGCTGTCGTGGACGCTTCTGGCCCTCGTTCTCCCGTGGCTGGTTATCGGCGCCGTACTGCAGGTCGTGGTCGTCCGCCGCAAAGTCCGCAACGAGACGGCGTCCATGCTCGCCGAGGAGGATACCCATGGCGAAACGACCCGGGCGCTTCAGTCGGTGCGCGACCTGGTGGCGGCGGGCGCGAAGGGTTTCGCCATGGACCGTGTCGAAAAACGGATTGAGCGTACCGTCCGGGCGTCGCTCAGGGACCGCGACCATCAGTCGGTCGGATTCGGATTGGTGAACGCGATCGCGACCACGTTTCCGGCGCTGACGGGTCTCGGCTTCGTCCCGTACCTGGTCCGCGGCGAGCTGCTGACCGCGGGAGAGGTCGTCGGTTCATTTACCTACCTTCTTGCCGGTCTGCCCGCCGCGACGGCTTTCGTCACGTACGGGCTGGCCAGACTGGTGACGCTTCGCGTTTACCACGCGCGCCTGCTGGAGACCGGCGGGGAGGCAGCCGACCGGCCCGTTGACGCTCCTTCCGAACCGTCCCCGCCGAATAGACGGCCTGAATTGGCCGTACGCGATCTGACATTCGCGTATGGCGCCGGCGAGCCGATCGTCCGGGGATTTTCACTGGACGTCGCTCACGGCGACCACCTGGCCATTGTCGGCCCGAGCGGGATCGGCAAGTCCACGCTGGCCGCTCTGATGGCCGGGGTGCTGCGCCCCGACAGCGGCAAGATCACGGTCGACGCGCAGCCCTGCTTTCTGCGACCGGATCGACCGCGGCTGGTCACGATGGTCCCGCAGGAGGCGTACGTCTTCGCGGGTTCTCTCCGAGAGAATCTGAATTACCTGCGGCCCTCCGCAACCGACGAGGAGATCGCCGCGTCCGCCGCGGCCGTGGGGCTCGATCGTGTAATGGCCCGGCTCGGCGGCCTGGACGCCGAAGTCAACCTGACGAAGTCCGGTCTGTCCGAGGGCGAACGCCAACTGGTGACCCTGGTGCGGTCGCACCTGGCGGCGGCGCCCATTGTCGTGCTGGACGAGGCCACCTGTCACCTGGATCCCGCCGCCGAGGAACGAGCGGAGCGGGCATTCATGGCGCTGGGTTGCACGCTGATTGTGGTCGCGCACCGCATGGCGGCCACCCGTCGGGCGCAAAGGGTGCTGGTCATGGACGGTTCGGGCATCGACGTGGGCAATCACGACGAACTGCTGAGCAGGCATGCGCTATACGCGGATTTTCACGGACTGTGGCAATAGGCGAGAAGACGAGAAAACGAGAAGATGAGGGAACGAGAGGACGAGTGGGCGAGAAAACTCAGGGGGGTGAATTGGCAAGGCAAGTGGTAATCTTCATTTTTGTTCTGGTATTCCTGTCGCCGAGCCTCGAGGCAACGTCAACGGGGATACGACCCGCCATGGCGGCATTTATCGACGGCCGATACGCCGATGCCGAAGACAGTCTGAAAACGCGCCTCGCGCGTCCGGGGACCGGTCGGGCGGAAATCTTCTATCTGCTGGGTCGCATCAATACCTGGGAGGGGGACATCGAGGCGGGGTTCGACTGGTTCGAGAAGGCCGTTGAGGCGGATCCTGAAGTGGCAGACTATCAGTACTGGCTGGGAATGATGTACGGCGCCAGGGCGCAGCGCGCCAGCATCTTCGGGAAGCCCGGCAAGGCCCGCCGCGCCCGAAAGGCGTTCGAGGAGGCCGTCCGGCTCGACCCCGATCACCTCGACGCCCGGACGAAGCTGCTGGAGTATCACCTTTTCGCACCGGGGATTCTGGGCGGTAAAAAGGAAAGAGCTCTTGAGCAGGCCAGGGCGATAGAATCCCGGAATCCGATGGAAGGTCATCTGGCGTGGGGTCTCATCCACGCGAAAGAAAAGACCCGGGACAAACGGGAGAATGCCTATCTTGCGGCGGTCGCGTCGGCGAATGGCGACGTGCGCCCCGTCATTTCGCTGGCGTCGCTCTACCTGCGCGGTGAACGTCGCCAGGACGCAATTCGGGTCTACGAGGCCTTTCTGCAAACCTCTCCGGGCCACAGCACCATCCTGCGGCGATTGAGCAACCTGTACCGTCTGGAGAAGGAAAACGAAAAAGCGTTCGAGGCCGCACGCCGCAGCCTGGAAGCGGCGATGGATGCTCTCGCAGCGCTGGCGTCCGATTCGGACCCGAGCGCAGAAACCTTCGAGAATGCGCTCGCTGCCGCGGGAGATCGACTCCAGGCGCTCTATGCAATCGGCCGCTTCGCCGCCCTGACCGGGACGGAACTGGACCTGGGACTGGAATCGCTGACGACGTATCTTCGCCAACTGCCGGCGCGATGGAAGATTGCACGCATAAACGGACTCTACAGGCTCGGCCGTATATACGCGCGCCAGGGAGAACGGGACCTTGCCCGCGATGCGTACAGGCAGGTTCTGAAATTGAACGAAAAGCACAAGGGGGCCAGAAAGGCGCTGGAGAAACTGGAGTAGGTATTGCAAAACATGTCATTCTGAGCGACGCGAAGCCGGCAGACAGGAATGTCTGCCCCACCTTCACACCGGATTCCTCACAGTGTTGGCGAAGGTATGGCCGAGCCATCTTGCTGTGGCTATTGCCAAACATGTCATTCTGAGCGGAGCGAAGAATCTCCCGTCTTCTCGGCTTGACGCGAAGCGGCAGCCTTCAGCGGCCCATATGCGCGGAGGTTTGGTTTCCGTGGCGCCGTCTCATCATGACAGTCGGGAGAAGGTGTAACGGAACCATTTCGCCGATCAATGACGTTCATTGAAACTACCAAAGCGTGGTCATTGCCTGTGCTGAGCTTGCCGAAGTGAGCTTGCCGAAGTGTCGAAATGCCCGCATTCAGGCAGCACGTAAACCATTCGCAATCCCTTCGCCGGCCCTTCGACCCTTCGACAAGCTCAGGGCACCGCATGCTCAGGGATCGGCTCAGGGTATTGAACGGGATCCCGTTCACGGCTCAATGACGTTTATTGAAACTACCAAAGCGTGGTCATTGCCTGCATTGAGCTTGTCGAAATGTCGAAATGCCCGTATTCAGGCAGCACGTACAACACGAGGCAGGCAGACAGGAATGTCTGTCCCACCTTCACACCGGCTTTTTCATCGGCGCTATCGTACCGTGACTCCCCTGGCCAATGTAGGGGCGTCCCTTGTGGGCGCCCGGCCTCCCGCGGCATGTTTAGTGCGTGGGAACGAACCCTTCAGGGATAAATTCAGGAGGAACGACCATGTCAAAACCCGAGTACCGTGCGGTGATTATCGGCCTGACCGGCATCGGCGCCAGGCGGCCCGAGGAAGACGGTCAGCTTCCGGTGTACGGCGCCATGCCCGGCTCCCACGCGGGGGCCTACGACCGGCATCCCCAAACGGAAGTGGTGGGCGTATGCGACCTGCGGGAGGAGGCGCTGGCGGATTTCACGGCGCAGTGGAAAGACGTGTGGCCGGACGTGCGGCTCTATACGGACTACCGGGAAATGCTGCAGGTAGAGAAACCCGACCTGGTGAGCGTGGCCACCTCGGACCACGTACACGCCGATATGACCGTGGCGGCCGCCCGGGGCGGTGCGCGCGCCATTCTGTGCGAGAAGCCGATCGCGACCTCTCTGGAAGACGCGGACCGGATGATCGCCGCCGCCGAAGCCAACGGCGTACTGCTTTCAATCGAACACACCCGACGCTGGAACTCCAGTTATCTCAGGGCGCGTGAGATCATTCGCAGCGGAGAGATCGGACCGCTTCGCACGGTTGTGTGCGAGCAATTCAGCCGGAGGGCGATGATGTTCCGGAACGGCACCCACCTGCTGGACATGATCTGCTTCTTTGCCGAGGCCAATCCTCTGTGGCTGGCGGCTGAACTCGAAGAGGGGTTCGAACATTTCACCGAATACAAGGGGGACGGCGGAAAAGATCCGGCGGTCGATCCGTACGCGTCGGCGTACATCCGGTTCGACAACGGCGTGAGGGCGTTCTATAACGCGTACAAGGTGGATTTCCCCGGTTCGAAATTCGCGCTGACGTGCGAGGACGGACGCATCGAGATTTCAGACCAGGGCGCAACCCTGATCCGGGGCAGGTCGCATTTCGAGTCGTCCGCGTCGCCCATCCTGTCCGGGAAATACGCGATGGAAAACCAGACCGCCGCGGTGGCGGAACTGATCCGGGTACTGGAGGAAGGCGGCGATCTGGTCTCGCCTGCACGGGAGGCGCGCAAGACGGTGGAGATCATGATGGGGATCCTGAAGTCGCACCACGGCGGGAATTGCCGGGTCGATTTCCCCCTGTTGTGAGGGATGGCCGGATTCGCGTTTCGCTTAAATGGTTACCGCCGTCGTGGGGGCCCGCAGCGAACGGACTCCCGCGTCGGCCACACGCATCGCCTGGAGGCCGGCCTCCTGGGTCACGCTGAAGGGCTCGTCTCTCAGGCACCGGTCGACAAAGTGCGCGAGTTCCCGCTTGTAGGCCGGGCCGAAACGTTCGATGAACACGGGGACTTCCCCGCCGTAATCTCTCATCCGGAAGCCCTTCTTTTCGATGGCGCCCTCCCGGTTGTACGCTTCCACCGTTACCCGGTTTGGATCTTCCTGGAAATGGCCCACGTGGATCAGGCCGCTCCGCCCGTAGATCCACGTTTCGTTGCGATACCCCGCCACGTGGTTTCTGCTTACCTGGATCTGCGCGATCACGTCGTCAGGAAAGGCCAGCTGGAGAAAAGCGTCGTCGAAGTCTTCCTTCACGGTCGTGATTCTGTAGTTATGCAGGTTGGCGCCCATGGCGCTGGCGCGCACCGGATTCGCGCCAAGAAGCCAGATCGCTTCGTCGATGTTGTGCACGGCCATGTCCGGCAGGATGCCGGGGCTGTTGTAGCCCACCGGGGGAGGGTGCGGGTCTTCGAGGACGGATACGATCTTGAACGGCGCGCCGATCGTATTCCCGTCCAGAAGGTCTTTCGCATGGCATAGCGGTTCGTCGAAGCGCCTCATAAAGGCCTGCATGAGCGCTTGCTTTTTCGTATTATCGTGCGACAGATACCTGACGAAGTCGGAAGCGGACTCGACAGAGTGGGCGAGCGGTTTCTCCAGCATCACGCGACAGCCGGCGTCGATCAGCGTACGCGCGTCCGCTTCGTGGTCCTCGGTCCTGGAAGCCACCACGGCCGCGTCGATCAGACCCGCGTCTGCCAGGTCGGACGTGTTCCTGAAGGCGTGGATTTCAGCTGCCTGGCTTTCCTGGAGTTCCCGGGCAACCGTCTCCGCGGTGCTGCCGTAGCGGTCCACCACGGCGGACAGTTCGCAGGTCCCGTCGGCTTCGCCCAGTTCCTGCACGTGCCTGGCGTGGAATACGCCGATTCGGCCCACGCCCACAACCGCGAGTTTCAAGGGTCTATGCATTGACTACAGGGTCTCCTGGTTGTCTCCCCCTTTCCCTCCTGGAAAGGTTCCGAAAAAGCGGTGAGACGTGAGACGCAAGACGGTAGATGACGTCGTTGCTCGATTGTTTGCGCCTTTATGCCTCTGGCAAGAGATGATACCGCACGGGGCAATAAAAGCGGTGAGACGTAAGAGGGTAGACGGTAGATGAAGACATTTACAGCAGTGTTTCCACAAAAACCGTGCCTGCCAATTTTCCGCTATCGTAACGACTTGAAAAACCATAGGGCACTCATCTCCTCTCCCCTCTTACGTCTAACGTCTCCCCGCCTTCAGGGCACTGACATCATCTCACGTCTAACGTCTCCCGTCTACCCCGGGGAGGTGGGCTGTGGGTAGTGGTCCCGTCCGCATCGATGATACTCTTCGCCAGGCCATAATGATATCCGGTCGACGCGATGACATCATCTCCCGTCTCACGTCTCCCTTCTCCCCGCTTTTAGGGAATTTGGGGAAAAGGGGATTTTGAATTTGATGTTCGACTTTGATTCAAGACGGCCGCTGTACGCTGATAGCCAATTGCTGCTTTTTGACGACCGTGGGTAGAAGCCCCCTTCCGGCGTACGAAAATAACTGGAAGTTCTTCGATCTTAAAGCACTTTTTCAGTCCATCCGAAATGCAAGTCCGGGGACATTGACGCATTACGGATCGCTGTTTTCCCGGATAATACAATGGAGGCGCGATCATGGCCAGAATGCCTGTGAAAGGCGAGGTCGTCGAGGATGAAGCGGCGTTGCGGGCGCTTTACGAAAGTCTGCATCTCCAGGAGTCGCTCCCGGACCACGAACCGGACCGGTACACGCGCGCGGCGGGATTCCACACGGAGGTGATCGGCGCCGGAAAGCGACAGGGGCTGGTCGGGATCTACAACCGGGAGGACCTCGACCGTGCGAGGAGGAACGCGGATCGACTGGATTGGGCGCGGGATATGGTGGACGAGGTCTTGAGGGACGCCGACTTCTGGGCGGGATTCTCGGATGAGACGCTCTATGCGATGGCGCCCACGCAGAATCCGATGGCGCTGACCGTGGCCCAGTACGACGGGTGTCCGATTCACGGCGGCAACCGGTCCACGTTCGAGGCGGATCTTCTGCATCCATACCAGTGGCGGTGCAATCTGGGGGACGAGTGGTGGTACAAGGGCATCGAGATCGTCAATCCGGGCACGGGCGAGACGGTCCGGATGGTGGATGACGGGCCGGGGTGGGTGGCCCCCGAAGGGTTTCCGAACGCCGGCGTCACGTACTATTTCACCGGGGCGTACCGGTGCTATCTGCTCTACCGCCTGTTTTCCAGTCCCTATGCCCCGCAGACCGGGGACGGGCACCAGGGGCGGCCGGCCTCGCAGGCGCTGGCGCTGGCATACGCATTTACGGGCGAACGGAAGTATTCGCACAAGGCCGGAATCCTGTTGAACCGTCTGGCCGACGTGTACGGGAGGTTGCGGGGCATCAAGGAGGGATACGAGGCCTACGACCGGAGCAAGGACCCGATCCGCGGGTACGTGGGCGAGGCGTCGGGGCGCGAGCAGTCCTTCCTGCATAACGTGGCGGTGACGTACGATCTGGTCTTCGACGCGATTCGCGAGGATGAGGAACTCGTCGGACTCTTCCGGACGCGCGACGGCGCGGACGGACCGGCGACAACAGGAGATATCATATTTAATATCCACCGGAACCTGTTCGCGTACGCCTATGAATTCCTGGACCGCACGCTGCCCCTCGCCGGCGGCGATTTCCTGACGTCGTCGCTCTACGCGTTACTCGAGGTTGGGGCCTGCCTGCAGAACGGCGCGATGATCAGACAGGCCCTGGAAGCGCCGACGGGCCTCTACAACGTGATGTCCAACAGTTTTTTCCGGGACGGGAAATTCTGGTACGACTCGATCGGCTACGGCGCGGGCAACATACGGGGGGCGCTGAATGCCGCCGAATGGACCCTCGGATTTCAGGACGGAGAGCACGCTGCGCCGCCGGTAGACCTGTATCGGGATCCCGGGTTCCGGCTGCGGGAGATGATGGACTTCGCCCGCGCGGTGGACTGCGACGGGCGCGTCCCCCTGATCGGGGATACGGGCGGGGGCAGGAGCAGCGTGTTGCGGACGCCCTATTCGCTGGAGGACGAGATCGGCTACCTGCGTCTGCCCGAGGCGCGCGACCATTATGCCCGGCGAATCCTCTCGGGCACCGGCGGAGATCCGGACGCAGCGCGCAGGGGCGGCGACCTCTACACGTTGTTCCATTGCGAACCGTGGAGCGAAGCCCGGGCGCCGGAAGATCTGTCGCCCGGGAGCGACGTGCTGCACGACTCGGGATTCTGCATCCTGCGCGCGGGCGATGAACAATCCAGCCGCCGGCACGTGGTCCTGAACTACGGGAAGGGAAACCGGGGTCACGGGCATATGGACAAACTGGCGGTGAATCTGATCGCGTACGGGTACGATCTGTCCGCCGACCTGGGATATCCGCCGAGCTGGGTGGCGCCGAAGAAGGACGGATGGGAAACCCATACGGCCAGCCACTGCACCGCGCTGATCGACGGCCGGAACCAGGCGTTCGCAACGGGCAGCCTGAATCTGTTCGCGGACGGACCGTGGGTGCGCGTGGCGGATGCCTCGGCCGAGCGGGCCTATCCCGGTCTCGCGGACCTGTACCGCAGGGCGGTGGCGCTCATTCCGGTGGACGAAGAGCGGGCATATATGGTCGATCTGTTCCGGATTGCGGGTGGCGCGGAGCACGATTACACCTTCCACAGCTGGGCGGGAGACAACGCGGAACGGTTCGAGATCGCCCTGGAGGACGGCGCGGCTCCGATCGCGCAGGCGGACGGGACGCTGGCAGGGGCGGACGTCCCGTTCGGCGAGGCGCCCGGGTACGGGTTCGTGAAGGACGTGGCGAGGTCCCGGACGGATGGCGGGTTCAGGGCGACCTGGCGAACGGAAGAAAGCGGCGCCGGCATCCGGCTCCACATGACGGGTGAGGCGGGCTCGACGGTCATTACCGGGCTCGCAGAAGGGACGGGACTGCAGGGCCACAGTCCGTGGGACCGGCACGTGATCGTAAGGCGACCGGGCGGGGAAGGGAGGGAGAACCGGTTCACGGGCGTACTCGAGCCGTATTGCGGAACGCCGTATATTGACGGCATGTCGGCGCTTCGTGCCGGCGGCAGGGACGTGGGCTTGAGGGTGGCGATCGGCGAACGGGTCCACTATATCGTACACGGAACGGGTGGCGTGGCGGCAGGCGAGGCGGACGGCCTGCCGTTTCGATTCGAGGGCGACTGGGCGTTTGTGGAGCGGGATGGCGATTCCATCACGCGGGCGCAGGTGGTGAATGGAAAGGCGTTCCGGTTCGGAGACGTCGGGATGGAGGGTGCGGGAGAATGGGCGGGGGAGGTGGATGCCGTGGAGATCGAGGACCGCCGGATCGTCGTCTCGTCCCGCGTCCCCCTGCCGGTGGACGGTTCATTGACGGAGCGGACAATCGTGCTCTCGCATCCGGACTACATCTGCAATTCGTCATACGAGGTCACGGACATAGTGCAAGCTGGCGAGGGCCGGTACCGGATCTCCCTGGACAGGATGGACTTTCTGCTGAGCGAGGGGAGTATCACCGGGGTGGACGGCGCAACGTTGCTGACGGATACGCCCATGCTGAAGCTCGAGGTCGTGCGGGACCTGTTCGACGGAAAGACGATCTCGCGTACGCCGGGACAGACCGGAACCCGATTGAAGGCCGCCGAGAAGGGAAAGCTCACGCTCGCCGATCCCGGCCACGCGGAGGCCTTTTCGGGAAAACCCTTCTACATCTACGACGTCGCACCGGGGGACACCTGGCGGATAGCTGATGTCTGGAACCTTTGATATCACCATAAACATGCGGATAACGCCGACGAGATTTTTCGCTCGGGGCCTGCGAGGTCTTTTTTTCGGTCTCAAATTATTATTTCTATTTTACTTAAGTCCTTTTTCTTGTACGCCCAAGAAAAAGGACCAAAAAGAACGGCGCCGCTCGGCGCGGGGCCGGTTTTTCCGTGAACCACCTCAGTGGCGCAATTGGAATTTGGGTGCCCTGTCACCGGACTCGCCCATCCCAAACCATGTTGCCGGACGGATTAGCACGGAAAAACCCTCCACACCACCACCGTTCGCATGATAGGAACTTACAAAGAACCGTACGGCGATGTTCCTGCGCGCTGGAGCGTTTACAGACCCCCCAACACCCCCACCAACCTACTGCCTTTCCCCTTCCCGAAGGAAGGGGGAAGTGTGATCGCGTGAAGACATTTCTCTCTGCTCCCCCTCTCCCCTTGGGAGAGGGGGTCGGGGGGGGTGAGGGCGCTTTTGATTCAAGCTGATTGCTGAGAGCTGACTGCCAAAAGCTGCCCTCATCATCCAGACGCCAATCGGTCTACAAAGGTACTTCCTGACAGGAGGACTACCAGAGCAGAGCGCGCGGTTCCGTCCAGCGGCGGGGACCGATATTCCTCCGAGGGTGTCAGGGCAGCGGATCCTGTGCATCCTGTGAGTGTGTTCGCGCTGTGCCTGTGGCAGGCCCCACGCCCAGTGGCGACTTTTGGTTCCTTTTGGTCGCTTCAAAAGGAACCCGCCGGAGGCAGGGAATTTGGGGAAAAGGGGTTTTGAACTTGATTCTCGCTTTTTGATTCAAGCTGACCGCTGATCACTGACCGCTGAAAGTTGTCCTTACCCTTTGGTTTTCTTCGTGTCTTTGTGTCTCCGTGTGAGATGATTTTCGTTCTCATCATCATCTCCCGTCTCACCGCCTTTGGAGGTTTCGCCATGAACAGGATTGATTTTCGCAGGTTTCCTTCGGCATCCGAGGTGATCATCTGCCGGGACCGGGGCTACTTTCCGGTACTCACCAGCGTCGGGGGCGACGAAATCCTGGCCGTGGTGCGCGCAGGCGCGGGTCACGTGGGCGTTACCGGCCGCCTGGAAGCGATTCGCTCGGTGGACGGCGGGCGGACGTGGGAGGCGCCGGTCGTGATCGTCGACTCCGGTGCGGACGACCGGAATCCGGCGGTGGGGGTGGCGCCCGACGGTACGGTCGTGCTGGCGTACCACGTACAGGGGTCCTATGGTGAAGACGGAAGCTGGATGCCGCAATTGCGCCGGGTCCAGATGCGCCAGACCCGCTCCCGCGACGGAGGAAGAACCTGGCAGAAATCCGAACCCCTCGACTTCCCGGGGATGGAGAAGCACTCCCCGTTCGGGAGGAACGTCGCCCTGCCGGGCGGTACGATGCTGCTGCCCCTTTACGGCTCCGATAGCCCTTCCGGAGATGACGCGGGCGATTGCGCGTATATTCTGCGTTCCGACGACAACGGCAGGACGTGGGACCGCCCATCGCTTATCGCCGATGGATACAATGAAACGGCGCTGCTTTCGACCGGCGACGGCGTTCTGGTTGCCGCAATGCGTTCGGTCCACGAGGGGGGCCTGATTTCGGTGTGCCGATCCACGGACGGAGGAGACACATGGGACGCTCCGCTGGAGGTGACAGGCGGACGGGAACACCCGGCCGACCTCACGCTGCTGTCCAACGACTGGATCCTGATGGTCTACGGCGTGCGCCACGACCCTTTCGGCGTGCAGGCACGGGTGAGCAAAGACGGGGGGCGGCGCTGGAGCGGTCCGATGATCGTATGTGACGATCTGGGCGACAGCGACCTGGGGTATCCTTCGACCGTGAGGCTGGGAGAGCGGCTGGTGACGGCCTGTTACTGCGCGCCCGGAGCGTGGAATGCGCCCGACTATCTGGGACAGGGCGCTTTCGCGCGGGCGTTGCTATATGACGAGGTCGACCTGATCCATGCGATAACGTGAATTACTCACAAAAGCGGATGCAACCATTGAACAGGTGATCGCTTTTCAATGCCATTCACGTCGAAGACAACACCAATCGGTAATGTTGTCGGATCGGGTCGGTCGGGGTGTTGGGGCGCCGCCTGCGGGTGACGGGTTCACTGCGATAGCGCGGAAAGATGCGGGTTTTTTTTCTGGCATTGGGATTTTATCCTGTTCATCCTGTCCATCCATGTAAGTTCATGTTTAAAAGCTATCCAGGTTAACGGAACACTGAAGGGAAATTCCTATGGATTTCGCCCGCAAGGTCCGGGAAATCGACGCCCTGGTCGAAGCGCATACGACGTTTCGGGAACGATGTCTGAACCTGATTGCGTCGGAGACCCGGCCGAGCCCCCTGGTGGAGCGGCTGATCGTGAACGATCTGGACCACAGGTACGGCTCGTATACCGGGATCGATCTGCGAAACCGGGGGTACCCGGGGAATGCGTTCCTGACGCAGATCGAGGAGCTGGCCCAGGACCTGGCGAAACAGCTCTTCGGAGCGGCGTACGCGGACCTGCGACCCCTTTCCGGAAATATCGCCGGTCTGATCGCCATGTTCGCGCTTGCCCGTCCGGGAGAAACCGTGCTCGAGGTGCACAACGGGCACATGTATGCCGCGAAGCTGGAAAACTCCGGCTTGAAGGTGGACCTGAAGTCGATTCCGATCCCGTGGGACGGGTTGAATTCCAATATCGACCTGGACCGCACGGTTTCGCTGATCCGCGAGCACCGTCCCGCGCTTGTGAGCATCGGATCGGCCCGGTTCCTCTTTCCGCAGCCCGTCCGGGAGCTGAGGGAGGCGATGGACCGCTATTGTCCCGGTTCGTTCCTCGTTTACGACGCGGCCCACGTGATGGGTCTGATTGCGGGCGGGCGGTTTCAGTCTCCCCTGGCGGAAGGCGCGGACGTTATTGTGACGAGCACGCACAAAACGCTGGCCGGGCCGCAGGGGGGGATGGTCCTGACCAACGACCGCGACGTCGCCGAGCGGATCGCGAAAGCCATATCCCCGCTGATGATCGCCAACCATCACCTGAGCCGACTGCCGTCCCTCGCGGGGACGTTCCTGGAGTGGATGGCGTGCGGGGAGGCGCATGCGGAGGCGATCGTCGGCAATGCCAAAGCGCTGGGCCGTGCCTTCCACGAACAGGGCGTGCCGGTGGTGGGCGCCCACCGGGGCTATACGGAATCGCACACGGTGATTCCGGTTGTGGATGCGTTCGGCGAAAGCGGGCCGCTGGTCAGGAAGCTGGAAGCGTGCCATATTCTCGTCAATGCTTCCGGCGCGCCGGAGGGCCTGGGAAGGCACGGTCTGCGCATCGGCGTGCAGGAAGTGACCCGATACGGCATGACGGAGGCAGACGCCCCCGAAATCGCCGGCTGTATTCTGGACGTGCTCAGCGAACGGGATCCGGACGGCGCCCGGGACCGCGCGACGGCCATGGCCCGGCGGTTCGATCGAATCAGGTTCACGCTGCCGGATTCCGAATTACGATCATCGTGACGTACCCCTCTCCCCGCCGACCTACCCCCTTTCCCCCTTCCCGGGGGGAAGGGGGGAATTGTGATCCGCTCGCGGTGTCCTGGTTCTCACCCCCTCTCCCGCCGGGAGAGGGGGCCGGGGGGAGAGGTCTGCGTAAATTCGGTGAGACGTAAGAGGGTAGACGGTAGATGATCACGTTACCACAGTGTTTTCACGCTAACCGTGCCTGTTTCTTTACCGACTATGGTAACGACGAGAAAAACCGTAGGGCACTCATGTCATCTCCCGTCTCACGTCTCACGTCTACCCGCCTTTAGCTGCTTGCTGATTTGAATAAAGGAGAAAAGGATGTCTTCAAAGCATTTTGCGGATCGGATCGAGAGCGGGGAGACGCTTCTCCTGGATGGCGGGACAGGGTCCGAGTTGCAACGGCGAGGCGTCGACGTGTTGCAAGGCGCCACGGCCGAGGGTGGGCTCCAGGCCTGGTCCGCCACCGCCAATATCGACGCGCCGGAGGCGGTCAGGGAGGTCCACGCGGACTACCTCCGTGCCGGCGCCGACATCATCATCAGCAACAACTTCTGGACGAGTCCTGCACGAATGACGCCCATCGGACTGGGGGACCGGTGGCAGGCATACGCCCGCGCGGCAGGGGAGAACGCGATCGCCGCGCGCGACGCGGTCAAGCCGGATGCGTTTGTCGCCGGCGGAATCGCGGCGCCGTGTCTTCAGCGGCGCGCCGAGGGAACCCCGCCCGACGTGGACATCATGGGTGTCGAGGCGTACCGGAAGGAGATCGGCGACCATGCCAGGCTGCTGGCTGATGTCGGCGTAGACGCGATCTGGGTGGAGTACATCGGGCATATCGCTGACTGCGTGGGGGCCGCGGACGCTTGCGCCTGGACAGGCCTGCCGGTGTTTCTGGGCATCCGGCATATCCGGGAAGACGGGACCATGCAATACGGGGAACGCCTCGAGGACCTCGCCGAGGCGCTGGCGGGCCGCGGTGTCACCGGGGTCCTGATTATGTGCACGGCGCCGGAAGAGGTTTCGGCCGGACTTCCGCTCCTCAGGGAGGCCTTCGACGGCTGCGTGGGCGCGTATCCGAATATCGGGTATCGTCCGCTCGCGCCCCTGGAATCCGCGGAAGACTCGGAATCGCCGGATGAGACGGCCGAAGTCCTGCAGTGGGGCGACAACACACCCGATCGGCTTGCCGCGTACGCCGGCGAGTGGAAGGACGCGGGCGCGCGGATCATCGGCGGCTGCTGCGCGACCGGCCCGGAGCACATCCGGGCGATGGGACCGATGGTTAAAGGCGGGGAGAGGGTAGACGTTAGACGGTAGACGACGTCCTTGCCCGATTGGTTTCTCCCTTATGCCTCTGGCAAGATATGAAACCACACGGGGCAATAAAACCGGTGAGACGCAAGACGGTAGATGACGTCTTTGCCCGTTTGGTTTTTCCTTTATGCCTGCGGCAAAAAGCGAAACCGGACGCGGCGGACAATCTCTCCCGTCTTACCTCTAACGTCTCCCCGCCTTTAGCTGACCGCTGATAGCTGGTTTCATTGACAAACATCTCCATTTATACTACTTTAAGTAAGATAATTATACTACCTATTGCATTTCGTGACGGAGGCCCCATTGAAAATTAAAACTTCAATTACCCTGTCCGAAGGGCTGGTCCGGGAGATGGACAGCCTGTTGAAGGCGCCCGATACGCCGAAAAACCGATCGGCCTTCCTGGAGGCCGCGCTGAAGCAATATGTCGCTCTAGTGAGAAGAGGGGTCCGGGATTCCCGGGATGCGGAAATCCTCGATCGGAAGGCGTCGCAATTCAACGATGAAGCGAATGACGTGCTTGCCTTGCAGGTCGGCCTGTGACACGCGGCGAACTCTATCGGGTCTATAAGGGGTCGCGCGAGGACCCCCGTGACTACCGGGTATTTGTCATCGTCAGCCGCCCGGCGCTCATTGATTCGAAGTTCTCGACCGCTATCTGTGCTCCGGTCTTTTCTTCCTTTGACGGGCTTTCCACCCAGGTCCCCGTGGGGGTGGACGAAGGTCTCAAGCACAACAGCAGCATCTTCTGCGACCAACTGGTCAGCATTCTCAAGTCCGCGCTGATCCACTTCATCGGCACCCTGTCTCCCAATAAGGTCCGTGCGCTTGACAACGCGCTCGCCATCGCGCTGGACCTTGAGACCGACGCCCCCGCCCCCCCGCCCAGGTGAGTCGTTAGACGGGAGACGGTAGATGATATCCTCGCCCGATTGGTTCTTCCTTTATTCCTGCGGCGAGAGATGATACCAAAAAGGCACTGACATCATCTCACGTCTAACGTCTCCCCTCTCACCGCTTTTGAGGGGCCGGGGGGAGAGGTCTGCGTAAACTCGGTGAGTCGTTAGACGGTAGACGGTAGACGATAACGTCACCACAGTGTTTTCGCGCTAACCGTGCCTGTTTCTCTACCGTTATCGTAACAACAAGAAATACCACAAGGCACTGATATCATCTCCCGTCTCACGTCTACCCTCTCACCGCCTCCACCGACCTACCCCCTATCCCCCTTCCCGGGGGGAAGGGGGGAACTGTGATCCCCTCGCGGTGTCCTGTCTTTCTCCCCCTCTCCCCCCGGGAGAGCGGGTTGGGGGGAGAGGTCTGCGTAAATTCGGTGAGAAGTGAGACGGTAGACGGTAGATGACATCCTTGCCCCATTGGTTCTTACTCAATGCCTCTGGCAAGATGTGAAACCACACGGGGCACATAATATCTCACGTCTCCCGTCTCACGTCTACCCTCTCACCGCCTCCACCGACCTACCCCCTATCCCCCTTCCCGGGGGGAAGGGGGGAACTGTGATCCCCTCGCGGTATCCTGAATTGCTCCCCCTCTCCCCCCGGGAGGGGGGGTTGGGGGGAGAGGTCTGCGCGCGGATCGCCGGTAAATTTCGCAAGGCCGTAGCATCGTCCTAAGGACGCGGGTTATCGTCTCCCGTCTCACCTCTCCCGTCTCCCCGTCTTTAGATGATGGTTCCCCATGAAAAGAGACCGGCGGGTCTTCCGCCGGTCTCTTTTTATGGGGACATCGTGGCTTTGTGCGTCACGCGATTTCGATCGCCTTCGGCGTAGCCGCCTTCACCTTCGGCAGCGTCAGCGTGAGCACGCCGTTCTCGAATCCGGCCTTGATCTTCTCCCCGTCCACCTCGGACGGAAGCGTGAACGACCGGGCAAAGCGGCCGTAGGTCCGCTCGGACACGTGGTACCGGTTCTCCTTCTCGTCGGCCGCGTGCTGTTTCTCGCCCTGGACCGACAGCACGCCGTTGTCCATATTGACCTTGATGTCCTTCTTGGACAGGCCGGGAAGCTCAACGTGGACCAGCAGGTCCGTATCGGTCTCCTGCACGTCCGTTGCCGGGCTCCACGTGGACAGCGCCGGAAAATCGTGCTGCGGGCCTCTCCAGAAGCTGTCGAAGAACCGGTCGATCTCGGGCACGAAGCCAAAGCGCCGCCTGGGTTGCCACCTGGTGAGTGTCATGGTGAATCCTCCTTTAGGTTAACGGTTTTCCCGACGAATGGCTGTTTGTTTCGGGACTCGAGAGCTGTCTGCTCACCCTCGAGCTTGCGCCAGTCTCTATTCGCAAGCCCCGTGCCAATCTCGTCCGATCTGATTCGAGATACATATAAATGATTAAAAAAATATATAGTTATGAGTATTTTACATACGGTATCGAATTGCATGAACGATGCGACAGCCGAAATTCAATGGCCCTTATATGCCAAAATGGCATACTATCATATATTGTATGCCATAACGGCATAACGCGGCGGCCGATATGGCGCACCGTGTGGCTGCATGCAGGGAGTGGTACCCGGAGGGTGAGGGTCCCGCGCCCATCGCCGATAGATTTCGCCAGTCCGCATCATCGTCCCGTCGACGCGGGTTATCATCTCCCGTCTTCCGTCTCACGTCTCCCCGCTTCTGAGACCTACCCCCTGACCCCCTTCCTGAAGGAAGGGGGAAGCCGGGATCCTATTGCGAGACCCGCTTTGCCCTTTCCTTCAGGAAAGGGTCCTGCCTGCCGGTGATTCTTCGGCAGGCAGGGGGATAGGTCTGCGCCACTTTGGGTCCTGCCATATCAACGGCGCTGACGGCAACGGGAAGGGCTTTTGATTAAAGCTGACAGCTTATTGCTGATCGCTGATTGCTTTTTTTTAAAAAAAAACCCGGACCCACTTGGGAATCCGGGGGCTCCAGAATGATTTTTCTGGAGGGAGGATACCAGAAAATAACTAAATCTAGAAATGCTGTCAAGAAGATGCTGATTGCGAAGCCGCTATTCGCCAATTCCCTTTATCCATTGCCTGATCTGTGTTGCCTGAGGATGGTTGGGCTCGAGATCCAGGGTTTTCTCGAAATGAACTCTGGCCTCGTCGCAGCGTTTCAGGGCTCGGTAGGCCAGGCCCAGGAGCAAATGTGCGTTTCCGTGGTCGGGGTTCAGTCGAATGGCCTTTTGAAAATAGGGGATCGCTTTTTCGAATTCGCTCATCTTGTCGTACGTGTCGCCGATGATCAGAAAGGTCTGAAATTGTGCGCGGCCTGTCTGAAGCTCAAGCGCTTTCTCAAAGTATTCAATGGCTAAAGGATACTTTCTCTGGAGTTTGTATACATTGCCGATGTTCGTATATGCCAACACGTAGCGTGGATCAATTTCGAGGGCTTTTCCCAGGTATTCAATGGCGTTGTCGAACTGCCCGATGTCGCAGTAAACGACGCCGAGGTTCAAATTGTCCGTGGCATCTTCAGGCTGAATCGTCACAGCTTTCTTCAGAGCCGTGATCGCACGTGTATATTTACCAGCTTCACGGTACATGGCGCCAAGATTTCCATGGGTGACGGCCTGGTCAGGTTGTAGCGCGGCGGCTCTCTCGAGGTGTTCGATCGCATTGGCGACTTGCCCGGTCTTCCTGTAAATGGCGCCCAGGTTCGCGTGCGCCGTGGCGTTGTCCGGCTGTATCGCGATGGCCTTTCTCGTGAATTCTATGGCTTTTGCGAACTGCCCGAGATCGCTGTATGCCGCTCCCAGGTTCATATACGAAACCGCGATGTCCGGCTGGAGTTCAACGGCTTTATCAAAGAATGAGATGGCATCGGCGGGCTGTCCAATTTCGCGGTAGACTTTACCTACGGTCATCCAGCGATTTGGATTCGTCGGATCGGCCTCGATAGAACGTTGGTAAGACTTGAGAGCAGCAGCAGTGTTTCCCTGGTCGCGATGGAATTCGGCCAGTGTCATCCAGCTGTTGACTGCGGAAATGCCGGTGAGCCGGTTTGCCAAGTGGGTGAATCGGGCTTCGGCGGCCCCGGCCCCGGCGTTGAGGCTGACCCAGAAAAGGGTATGGAATGCAGCCGTGCCGCAGATGAGGAAGGCACTGTGGAAGAGAGGCTCACGAGCGCGGATGCGTGCCATGAGCGCCGTGGCGACCCAAAGCGTAAGGGGCAGTGCCGGCAGCGAAAAAACGTCCCAATCTCTGAAGACACCGATTTCCGGTCTTGCGATGAACGTGGAGAAGAGAGGGAATACGGCGGCGATCAGGAGGAAGGGTTGATGCCGAAGGTCTCTCTTCCGAAGCAGAATGCAGGCCATACACACAACCGGCGCTGCAAGCAATTGCTGGTTTACAAAGTCGAGAACATGCGCGAACGAGAATATTCGGTATTCCGAGTGAAGGCCGGGTTCCGCAAAAAGCGGAAGGAAATTCCTGCCGCCCATCCGGTCCAGATATCCTTCGAAACCGAATCCACTTAACCCGAGCAACGCAGCGGTGCTTACAGGGACGCACAAAAGGGCTGCGACGGTAGCGGTGGTTTTAAAAAACAAAGCGGCTTCCTGCCGGTGGCGCCATCTTCGGTACGCGAGGAAGAGCAGGGACGGTCCGAATACGGTGAACGCCTGGTGAAGGGCGAGCAGCAGGCCCAGGACGAGCGCGGGCGCGTACAGGGGCATCCGGTTTTCCAACGTACGCAAACCCAGGAAGAGGTAGAGAAGAACGCCTGGCATGTAGAGTGCATAATTCTCCACGTATCCATAGAAGAGCAGCATGTATCCGGCGGTAAGGAGCGCGGCCAGGACAATTGACATCTCCCGCTTGTTTTTTCCAAGGGCGGAGGCGACGGGAAAGCTGAGCAGAACATAGAGTACGCCGGACGCATAGCTGTAGACGCGGTACGTGTTCTCCGCCGTTTCCCAGAAAGCACGGCCCGCATGGTGCAACGCGCGGATAAACGCGAAGGTGAGCGGCGCTCGGTACTGATCCTGAAACGTATCCGCATCCAGTTTTCCAATGAGTAAATAACCATCGCCGAGGAAGTGGCGGGCGGAAGAGAGCGAGCAAAAGCTCGCCAGGGCAAGGATCAGCACCAGCGTCCGGGTAATCCGCACGCGCCTGCCCCGGCCCCACAGCGAGAAGGGGAGGGTAGCTGCCGCGGTGCGGACCTGCCGGCGAAATCCGGGAACAAACAGGAGAACGGAAAGTAAGACGAGGAGCGCCTGGACAGGCGCGGGCAGATAGAAGAGGAAGTCCACGCCCCACAGCGGGTTGGGCCGCCAGAAGAGCGGCAGGACGTGGAGCGCCAGGAATACGGCAGCGACAATGGTGGCTCGGAAGAGCGTGCGGCGGGACTGCTCTATTGAAGGAGACTTTGGGAGATCGGACATGGCGCTATCGTTTTGACATGATCCGGAAGACAAATCGCGTCATCCAATATCTGGGAGACTCGTAGTGCTTGTCGGAAAAATAGCACAGGCTCTCGTACAGCATCTTCTTTCGAGGGCGCGGCGCGCGGGATTTGCCGCCGTAATGAATGATCGGCGCTTCAGGATAAAACCGGACCTCGAATCCGAGTTGCCGGACCCGATAGCAGAGGTCCACGTCCTCACAGTACATGAAAATCCGTGGATCGAATCCCCCGACCCTTTCAAATACCTCCCTTCGTATCCAGAGATAAGCGCCGGTAACCCAGTCGACCCGGCGAGGTTTGTCGTAGCCGACCCAGTGCTGATGAGAAAACCGTCCCAGAAGCGGGCGGAGCGGCGGGAGATATTTCAGAAGACGTCCCAATCCCATACTGAACAGAGTCGGGAACGATCCCTTTGAACGTTCCAACCCGCCCTTGCTGTCGAAGACAGTACCCCCCGCGATTCCACAGTCCGTACGTTCGGCGAACCTCGGCAACAGCTGTGACAGGCTGCCTTCGCCCAATCTGGTGTCCGGATTCAGAAAGAGAATGACGGGCGCCGCGGAATGCTTCGCGCCGTAATTGTTCGCCGTGCCGAAACCGACCGTTTCTTCCAGCCGCACCAGTTTCACATCGGGGAAATCCTGCCGCACCATGCCGGCGGATCCGTCACTGGATCCATTGTCCACGACGACGACTTCGATCGACTCGGATTTATCCTGTTCTTGCAGCGACTCGAGGCATGGCCTCAACCATTTCGCGGTGTCGACATTGACGATGATGACGGAAAGCGATGGTGCGTTATCAGGCAAGACTGGCGCCCCGGATCGTGGATTGAACATGAGCTGCGATCGCACTCTGATGCTGAGATTGGAAAACGCCTTATGTGCGCTTACGGTCCGACGTCGTAAGAACCGCCCAGCAGGTCCTCATACACGCGAAGGCTATCACGCGCGATTCGGGCCCAGGAAAGCTGGTTTCGTGACACCTGGAGGGACCTCTCGCCATGGTTTCTTCGAAGATCGGAACTCTCCGCATAGCGCCGTATCGCACCCACGAGACTTCCGCCGTCGTCGGGCGCGAACGTCAGGCCGTTTCCCCTTTCGACGAGGTAGGCTGTCGCGAGATGGTCGGGCGCGATGAGCGGGCGCCCAACGCCGATGATTTCCTTCATTCCGCCCAGCTTGCCGGGCATCACGCCCACGTCCGCGGCGTTGTAAACCGCGCAAAGATCTGATTCAGCCATCCAATTCAGGAAAACCACAACGCCCGCGATGCCCAGGTCTTTCGCAAGGGCGTGGAGGTGCGCTTCGTATTCCGGAGTACCGGATCCCGCAATCGCGAGTCTTGCGGCAGGGTATTGGCGGTGGACCTCCGCGAAGGACCTGAAGAGGAGCTCGAATCCCTTGCCGGGCGTCAGTCGACCGGACGTGATGAACAGGCACGCGTCGTCGGGAATTGCCAGTTTGGTTCGCCATTTCTCGCGTTTCACGGGGTCCGGGAAGAATGTATGGGTGTTGACGCCCAACGGGAGAAGGTGGACGCCTTCCGGCCGCGCGGCGTATACATGCTTTACGAACCATTCAGCGAAGGGATTGGACGTAAAGACCTTGCTGCCGAGGCTGCCGATTTTTCTGCACACCAGTCTGCCAACCCCGAACCGGATAACATTTCCGGGTCCCGTGGGCAGATTGCCGTTGTCCGAATGGTCGTCGCCCACGTGGACGAAAAACGGCCGATTGGATAATACCTGAAGTACAGGAAAGAACCTCAACCCGTGGGTGTTAACGACGTCGGGACGAAGTCTGTAGATGGTCCGGTTCAGGTTCCGGATATACACCTGCCCCCGGCTCTTGATGGGTACAAATGACGGCAACCGCCAGATCCGTACGGAATCTTCCCGGTATATTCCCTGGGGAAGCCGTCCCCTGGATTCGGGGTATTTCTTCGGGTGCGGCAGGCGATCGCTTGTGAGGACCCACACGTCGTGTCCCAGTTTCGCCTGTTCATGAGGCAGGATGTTCTCCTGGTAGCTCAGCCCGGGGATATAGAATTGATTGACGTGGACAATTCGCATGTGGTTTCTCAGACAGATAGGTTTATATTCAACAATGAGGACGTGAATCCTCGACACCGCCGGCACTTGTGGAGCCTCCACAACGAGTACTGGAGGAAAGCGCGACGCATGAAGATCATTCGACCCATCAACGAGGGGGGAGTCTGGGGACTTCGCCTGTACAAGGCATTTGGCGCGCCGCTCTTGCCGATCGCCAGAACATTGCTGCAACCAATGGCAATGTACGACAGGGAACTGTTGTATGAACGTCTCTTTTCCAATGGGCTGGGTCGACTGAAACTGGTGAACCGGTACTACCCGACCGGAGCCGCCGCCAATTTTTCGCTTATGTACGTGCTGCTTCGGGCCATAACGGAGCTTCCCGTGAGGCGCGTTGTCGAACTGGGTTGCGGCCAGACGACCCTGCTTTTGGACGCGCTTACGGAACGACACCCCATGGAATTGACTACGCTGGAACACGACCGCGAGTGGGCCGGACGAATTCAGGCGCAGGTGAGGCACCGGATCACCTGTACCGAACTGGCAGAGCGAATTGTACAGGGTCACAGAACCCTGGTCTACGATACGGACGTCGGACTCGGCGCGCCGCCCGATCTGCTATTGGTCGACGGACCGCCGGGCGGGTCGAGACGTTCCCGCTGGGCGGCGCTGCAGTGGATCGAGCAGGGACTCGGAGAAAACTTCCTGATCCTGTTCGACGATGCGGAACGGCGCGGCGAAATCGACACCATCCAGAGGACGCTGAAACTGCTCAGAAACCAGGACAGAACCTTCCGCACCCGCTTTTTTTACGGTGTCAAATGGCAGTTTGCGATCGCTGCCGGCGACTTTGTCCCTGCGACCCACTACTGATCATTCTCTGCGCTGAACGTCGCGAATGTGTCAACTTTTCTCCCTTTCAGTGAATCCCTTATCCCCATTGGCCGCCGCTTACTCTCACGGCACCGTCTCGATGTGGTCTGAATTCAGGAACACGATGAGCCCGGTTGTCGCGCCGGTGGCCTTCAGGTAATCGCGAACCTGGCGGCGGTACATCGAGACCTGATTCTCCCGGACAACCGTATCGCTCTTCCAGTCCACCACCACGTCGATACGGCCTTCGTCGTCAAGGACAACGGCATCGGCGACACCGGCGGTAATCGACGTCTCCTGCCCATCGACGTCGCTGCCGTAGACCCAGCATTCGGGCGCCAGGCGCGGGCGCAGCGACGCGATCTCGGGGCGATTCAGGGTCCGGACGACCATGGCCGCCATCCGGACGCTGGAAATGTCGGACGACGCGTCCGCGGCGTCGACGAGGTCCTGCTGGTCGATGAGTTCCGCGGCGCGGGCCCGTAACGGACCTTCCCCGTCCGGCGTTTCTCCGGTGAGCACTTCCTCCATCAGCTTGTGCAGGATCAGACCGCGTTTCAATGCTGTTTTAGCGGGTCTCACCTCGGCCGGCTCTTCGGGGGCCTCTTTGGCCTCGTCCTCGCCAGCGAATACGGTCGTATGCTGTGTCTCTTCGACCGGCTCCCCATCCTCGTGACGACTGGGCCGGCGCCAGGTGATCGTCCGCAGGTTGTCGGCGATGTCCGCCCGCTCCCGTTTCCACGTCGCCGCGTCCTGAAGGTTGGGTGTTGGCGCGCGCGGAATCACTTCAGTGACGTCGAACCGCCCGGCATCGAAAGCCGGAAGGGAATCCACGTCGACGTCAATCAGGCTCCACCAGTCCGACTTGCCGCGTTCACTCTGCCTCGGGAGCAGCAGCAGGTCCCGCGCGCGGGTCAGCGCGACGTACCACAGCCTCACGCGCTCCCTGGTGAGTTCTGCCGCTTCCTCCAGCATAGTCTCTTCATATTCGGTGTCCGCAAAGCCAAGGACCTTGAAATGGACGGTGTCGTCTCGCCGCCTGTACAGAAATCCCTCCTCGCGCCTGAGGCCGGTTGTCGAATTAATGGGGATCACGATGGGCCATTCAAGGCCCTTGGCCGAATGCATGGTGATGATCGAAACGGCATCGGTCGCGGCGTCGTGTCGACCTTCCACCTGGGCTTCTTCGTCTTCCCATTTCTGCCAGAGTGCGCGGGCGAAGTCTCCCATGCCCCTCCCCGCGTATTGCCGCGCCATTTCCAGGACCAGTTCCACGTTGGCCAGCGCACGTTCGGCGCCCTCCCGGTGGCGCGCCCTTAGAATCGGACGCACGTGAAGCGACTCGACCGCTTCCACCATGATCTGATAGGGCGTGGTGCGGTGGCGTTTCCTCCGCAAGTGTTGCAGGACTTTGAGCGCCTGACACAAAACCGGACTCAAGACACATGACGGATCGGTATCGACGTCCAGGCGCACGGTGCGTTCCGTGAAGACCGGCAACGCGAGAATTTCGTCGGCAATCTGCTCTTCGGAAAGGCCCACCAGCGGCCCGCGGATCAATGCGCCGAACGCCAGCGTGTCCCTGGCGTCCGAGATCGCCCGGGCAACTGCGATCAGGTCCTGAACTTCCTGCCGCTGAAAAAAGCCCTTGCCGGCCTGCGTGGCGATAGGGATACCCTTTTCCTCGAGCGCCCGCTCGTAGATCCAGAGACTGGTACCGGTGGGTGCAAGCAGCGCCACGTCGTCCGGCTGCGCGGGTCTCGATTTGTCCTCATCCTTGTCATATACGGTATAGGAGCCGATGAGCCTGGATACGGCGTCGGCGACGATGCCGGCCTCTTTCTCACGAACCCGATCGGTAAGCAGTCGCCCCCTTCCGCCTTTTTGGTCCTCGTCGATTTCAATATCGAAAGCGGCGACGCTCGCGCCGGTGGTATCGTCGTCCGCTTCGCGTGTTGTCGTGAGCGCCGTGAACCCGGGCTGCCCTTGTTTCTTTTCCAGCATTCTCGCGAAGTGACGGTTGACGAAATCCAGTATGGGCGCCCGTGAGCGAAAGTTCGCCGTGATGCTGAGGATCGATGCGGAATCGCTCTTTGACAGCGCGTGTCTGGCCGTAAGGTACGTCTGCACGTCCGCGCCGCGGAACCTGTAAATAGCCTGTTTCGGGTCTCCGACAAGGAACAGCGCGCCCGGACGAATGACGCGTTCCTGCCAGGGGTCCTTCGGATCGCCCTCGCCCGCGAGCCGCCATATGATCTCGGCCTGCAGGGGATCGGTGTCCTGAAATTCGTCTACCAGGACGTGGGAATAACGCGCGGCCAGCGCCTTGCGGACGGGTTCGTGGTCCCTGAGGAGACCTCGAGCCTGGTACAACAGATCGTCGAAGTCGAGCAGGGCCGCGTCGCGTTTGAAGTCGCGGTAGAGATCCCTGATGACGTCAAATTCGCCGACGAAGCGCCGGAACGCGATGCGACCGAGACCGTCGCAAAATGCGACGTACGTATCGCTACACGACTCGTACAACTCCGAACCTGCTGCGAAAAGCCGTCCGCCGTCGGAAGCACGAAGACCCGCGTTCTTCGCCGCGGTTTGCCACTTCCCCTTGGCCCGCCACATTTTGAAACGACGTTTGTCCTGCATGTACAGATCCGGAGGGCGGTGATGAAGCAGTTGGGCGAGGCGCTCGCCCGGAACGGGACCGGAAACCGGTTCGCCCAGTGCTTCCACCACGCCCAGCAGGTCTTCGACGATCGCGGCCGCGCCCGGTTCTTCGATGCCGCAGTCGCGATACCAGGCGGCGAAAACGCGGACACTATCGACGAATCTCCCATGGGCTTCCCAATCGACGTCCGACACGGCAACCCCGGCCGTCCGGTGGTCCTTTAGAAAATGCGCGGCGCTCCGGATCAGATTCAGGGTCTTATCCGGCGATTGGAGCATCAGAGCGGCGAAGAGGTCCTCCCCGTTCGAACTTGCGGGCTCAACTGGAGGCGTACGCCCCAGGGCGTCCTGTCGCGGGTCCCGTCCGAACCGCGCCGAGAGCCAGGCGTCCACGAGGTCCTCGAATACGAGGTCCGCCGTACCGGGATCGACGATCGTGGCGCCGGGGTCCTGGCCCGACTCCACCGGATACGGCGCGATCAGTTTCTGGCAGAAGCCGTGGATGGTGGTGCACGTCAACTCATCCAGCGTGTCGGCGCCTTTCTTCAGGTTGGCGCGTTGCGCTGCGCTGAGACCCGACGGCAGGGCCGGCGCGAGTTCCGTAGGCACGTTGCCTGAACCGAGGTCCCTTACGATGCGTTCGATCCGCTCCAGAAGCTCGGCGGCGGCCGCTTCGGTAAAGGTGATGGCGGCGATGTTCCGCGGATCGACGCCGCCGGCCACGAGCAACGCCGCTCTGCCGGCCATGAGCGCCGTCTTGCCGCTGCCGGCGCCCGCCTCGACGAGCATGGTGCGTTGGTGATGGGTAAGGGCCCGAATGCGTGCCTCGACGTCGGCGGGAGGCGGACCGGGACGGTCGTCCGGCATCTCAGGGAGCCTCCCACAGGACCGGCAGGGGGGACAGCGCCCGCTCCGCCAGCGGTCGTTTGATACTCAGATAGCTGTTCTTCCCGCCGGCGGGAAGCGCGAAGGCCAATGCGTACCAACGCTCCCCCGCGGCGGGGCCGTTTGGCGTCCTGCCGTCCACGAAGTGGGACCTGGCTGCGTTGAGGTACGTCGCCAGTTCCGCGAGCGTTTCCTCTGTGTCGTCGAGGACCATCGCCTGTTCGCTGCCGCGCGGATAGACCAGGCGCGCCTCAACTTCGGGTAGAGTCGCGATGAGCGTCTTCACCGCGAAGGCGTAGAGGCATCGCTGAAGTTCCGCGCCACCCTGCATCTGAGGAGTTTTTCTTGGATACTTCCCCGATTTGAAATCGGTTACACGTGCATGGCGCCGGTCGCCCGAAAGGTCGAGCCGGTCGATATAACCCCTGATACGAATCTGCGTGCCGTCAATGTAAACCGGCGCGGATGGGTCCCAGGGCAGACCGGTACGCACGGCTTCAGGGGAATCTTTCTCGCGAACGCTGCCGAACGGAACTTCCGCCCAGGTCCGCTGCCCGGGCAGCGGGATTTCGTCTCGCGTCAACGCCGCCACGGCCAGTTCTCTCACCTCTTCGCACTTCCGCTGCCAGATAACGGGCGGCGGCACCGGGCGCGTCGCCGTCCATCGGTCCGCGACCACGGATCCCGCGTCGTCAACGGTGCTTACGATCGCGTCACGGGAAGCGCCGGCAATACCGCCGGATTCGGAGGCTTCCAAGCGGGTCACCGCTTTCTCGAGGAACTCGTGCAGCAACGCGCCGAACGCGAGCGCATCCAATGTGAGCGGCTCATCCGTTTCCTCCGGCGCGCTCCAGCCAAAACCATAGGTCCACAGATAACCCAGGGGATCTCGAAGCAGCCTGACCAGCGACGTGGCGGATTGCGTTCTGTCGAGCGCACGCAGCAGCATGGGATGCCCGGGCCTGATCATCCCGTCGTGCGGGGTGAGTTTCTCGCTGCGCCAATCGATCCAGGTCTTCTCGGCGGACCGGGCAAGCGGCATCGACGCAAATTCATCCGGTCTGGACATCAGGCGATCGCCTTCGCTCGCGGCATGTTCAGGGATTCGGCTCTGGGCGAGGAATTCCTCCTCGATGTCCTGCGGGTATAGCGGCGAAACGCCGTTGATCCGCCCTTCACTGTCGCGCCGCGCCCGGGAACAGACCACCTGCCGGTCGGCCATCGTGCAGATCGAGCAGAAATCGCGGCGGTCCGATTCGTGGATGGGCAGCGGATCCAGCTGGTTCTGCGGTATGACGTGATTGGGGAGCAGCGGGTCTTCGCTGGCGCGCCTGGGCCACGAGCGCGACGTCAGGCCGACGAGCCAGCAGAATGGGCGGGGCGCCGCGGCGATGGCGGACGCCGGTCCCCAGGCAACGGCCCCGCCCGGTTCTCTATCGTCGTGAACCCGGAGGCGCGCAAGCGTCACGTCCAGGGCGGCCGGCGGTCCCTCCTCCAGGGCCTTCTGCCAGATCTCCAGCGTCCTTTCTGAGTCTTGGGGTGTTTCCCGACGGAAGAGGTCCTCGCCTGTCTCCGCCGCGCCGGCCAGCCCGGGTCGCAGGGCATCGATGATTTCCAACAGCAGGGGTCGCCGGTCCACACCGTCGGCAAAGGACTCCGGGGTCAATGCGGCGATGGCGTCCTTCCAGAGGGCGCTTGACAGCAGCGGGGCTTCCGGCGGCAGGTGATTCCACCACTTGCTTTCCAACGGGCGAAAGCGCTCGCGGAGCGAACTCAGCAACCGTACGAAGCGGATCATGCGAGAACGCGAAAGCCCGCGCAGAAGGATTTCGGCGAGCGACGCGGCAAGCTGACCTTCGCGGACGGACAGAGCGGGCAGGCCGTGGATGAAGTGGACCGGCAGGTCCGCGGCTCGCGCCAGGGCCGTCACGTGATCGTCCCACGGGGCCGGAGACGCCGCGGCAATCGCGATTTCGTTGGCGGGAATTCCCTTCGTCAGATGCTTCCGGGCCCACCGCAGGGCTTCCTGGATTTCGTGGCGCGGGGTCGCGCACGACACCGCGCGGATACAGGGTTCCGACGGCGGTGACGATGTCACCAATATATCCGATCCTGCCAGCCAGTCCGGCGTCGTCCTGGCGCCTGCCGCCCAGACCACGTCCGTTACCCGGCTGAGCCGCAGCAGGAGTTTTCTCCACACCGGCGACAATTCGGTGCGCCCATGGATCTCAATGCGGCCGAAAAGGATGGAGGCGTAGTGCGCGCGCCCCAACGCCGCATTCGCCAGTTCGCCGGCCGGGAGTTGATTCTTCGGCAGCCTGGAACGCACGTCCCGCTCGAGAGCCTTCAGAGAACCGGCGGCGGGCCCTCCGCTCCCATCCAGCGCGAGACCGGCCCGCCACACTTTGGACAGGCTGGCGACGGCGGCGCGCTGAAAACCGGGCAGGTCCTTGATCGGGTCCAGCGCGCCCAGCGACCCCGCGGCCGTGGCCTCTCTCACACCGGCTTTAAGGGAGTCGATCCGGATGGGCCGGAGGAATCCACCGGCAAGACGGGCCGCGAGCTCCTCCATGGGAATGACCAGCAGTCCCTGCTCTCCGTTTATGGCCGCCTGTGTCTGGTGCCATCGCCGGGCGTACCGGCCTTCCACCACCACGGTCCTGCGCAACATTGGTTGCGGCTTTGTGTCAGGTTTCATTGCAGGCATAACCGCTCTCTCGGCTCCGCGTGCAGTCTTCACTGCGCGTCTGCGAAAAATACCCCGTCACATCCTTCCTTGTCAATGGATTATCCGTTCCAGGCCTTCGCCCGAACTGTCATCTTGGGGAAGCCGCTGTGAGGGTAAGGCAGACATTCCTGTCTGCCTGCTTTTCTGTCCAGCGGTGTGTGCCGCGTCACCGGTGTTCGTACGTCTCCCTGTATAGCACCATTTCGGTCAGGTCCAGATCGCCGTCGTATTGCAGAGTAATCTGAACGTCCTCGGTTTGGTCCAATCTGAATCGCACATTCCATGGCCCATCGTTCGCGAAGGGGATCGACAGCCACCAGGGGGGATGAGTACTCAGTGTCAGAACGCGAGCGGGCTTTTGCAAACCATAGACGACAGTCTTGATTGGTGCGGGGAAGCGCTCGAAAAGACGTTTGAACGTCGAACCCGTAAGCTTGAACACGACCCGATACTGTCCTCTTGTCAAGTTGGCTACCTTACCGACAAACTTGATCGGGCCCTCACGCGTCTCATAGGCAATGCGGGCTATTTCAGTGGTTTTCGGAACAGGCAACTCTGCAAAGGGCGTGAAGGTGGCTTTAATACCGTCCAGGGACAATTCGCCGGTTCCCGTATAAATCCCGTGGATATAGCAAATGCGCTGCCCATCAATGTCGAATGCGAGTGACAGGTCTTCGTCGTCATCGTCGCCGAAGAGCGGATGGTACGATATGGTGTTCCATCTGGAAACTGCCGGTACGGTATAGCCTCGCGAAAGAGCCAGATAGCCCGCGAGTTTGCCGGGCGGGGCCTTGACCCGAAGGCCGCGAAATCTCAGTTGGTAAATGCCACGGTGGGGTACGCCGATCAAGGGATCGTACATTGGTGAATAATTAAACGTACCTGCTGGCGTGTGGCCTTGCCTCACACGAAGCGTGCCTTCCGGGCTTAAAGCACTCTCGACTATTGCCCTCAACCGGACTTCGAATGAATATGAATATGGCGTGTCAGCAACGGAGAGGTGCGGCATATAGGGCGACCTGCTACTCTGCAGGCGGGAGACCAGTTTATCGGTTTGACCCCAAATGAATGGTGCGAAGGCGACTGTCACGATGACAGCCGCCCGAAATCCGGAATGCAGGGTACGGAAGAGCAGCGCAAGTGCGAGTAATCCCCAGAAGCCTATATCGATCAGTGGCAGATCCTGAAGGCCCGGTTCGGTGAAATGGAGATGAATTGGATAGAAATGATTGATAGTGCGCCCTAGCAGATTTACACCCTTATAGCCACTCTCGGGCAGTGTCAGCGTGTGAAGCACGCTCTCGGCGCTGATCACCAGGGCCAGCCCGGTCAAGAAGCTCGTGGACGCCCGGCGCAGAAGGGGCGGCAGGCCCAGGGCCAAACCAAGGACAATCACCGGAAGCGCGGTTACAATAAAGCGGCTGGGAAGGTCGTGCCCGAATACCCACAATGTGTGAAGTCCGTTGATGCCAGCGGTGACGGCATACAGGATTGCGGCTAACAGCAGCCTTCGATCTCGGAACCGGACAAGGGTCAGCAGTCCGAACACAGCGAAGAAGTAAATGGGCGACGTGTTGAGGATGCCTCTGCCGACGTGTAACCAGTGCCCTGAGAGGGAGATCTTCCAGATCGCAATATCGAGAGCGTCCTCGCCCCATGCGCCGCTTCCGGGGCGGAGCGGCCCCAGCCAGTCGTTGCTGAAGGCATAGTGGAAGGCTATGAGTGCGCCAAGGCCTCCAGCGACGACCAGGCTGATTGTGAAGAGAGCGCGCCACCGTCCCGGGTTCTTCCAGGCCTGTAACAGAACGAGAGCGCCGCACACGAGCCCCGGTGGAACAAGGCGCGGATGCAAAAAGGGCAGACAACAAAGCAGCGCGGTCAGTACTGCCAGGAGGGGAATCTCCCGGCATCCAATCGAGCGGTACGCGCCGCCGGGGATCTGCCAGTGAACAAGGGCCAGGAGAACGCCCAGGACGATGGCGATGGCCGGAATTTCCGGGTAGATCTGGTTCGAATAGTAGAAGTACGGCGCTGTAATGGCAAATATGCCCGTGGCCGTCACCGCAGCCCAGGGCTTGCCGCCCAGCCGGATCAGAAAGATATAGAGCAGGGGAACGCAGATGCTTGCAAGCAATACGATAAACAGCGCCGTGGCCAGGCGCGGGTTCTGCCATTGTTCCAGACCCCACCAATAGGCGGGCACAAGGGCGACAGAGAGGCCGATCGGATGGGTAGAGTGGACCTTGCCTTCGGGAGCGGCGGACGCTTTGTTGACGGCGAAGTCCCTGACGTGGAATTCCTTGATTTGCTCGATATTGAGGTTGTTGGCCAGGTCCATGTCCCCGTCGTGGACGAGGCTCTGCGTCACCCTCAGGTACTGGCCCTCATCGCTGTGGAGCATGGTGACCTGGCAGAAATAAAGCGCGTAGAGTACGTACATCGGCAGGCACACCACGAGGAGGGTGCCCGCCGTGATAAAGGTCTTTCGAGGGGACCAGGATGTGCACGTGAGTGGCAGATGTACGTATCCGAGGAAGACGAGCGCAACCGCCCACATCGAGTGGGGCGACCAGAGGATGGTCAGGAACGGAAAGACGTAGACGAGCGGATCGAGGAGGGCGAGGAGACGCACGGCCAGCAGCGCGGCGGCCAGTAAACTTGCGCGCTGGAAGCGTTCTTGGAGGGCCGATCGTAATGAAGGGGTGCGATGGCGGACCCACGCCAGGAGCAGGGCCGCGAGAGCGACGACGGCCGGCCCAAGAGGAGGCCATTGCAGCCGGTATGGGCCGGTCCTCACGGCCAGGCGCAACTCGTCGGCCGCTGCCGCGACCACGGGCGAAAAACCGCACAGAGCCAGCCACGCGCAGAAGATGCCGGCGGCCAGGCCCAGGTCAACGGCGAACGGCCTTGCGGCCGGCGGCGCCACGTGACGCTTCAGGATTGCAATGAGATTTCGGGGACCGGGCATTCGGGAATCCTCTGTGAGGGTGGGGCAGACATTCCTGTCTGCCTGCTTCGATGTCGCTCAGAATGACATGCCGGCCGATCGCCCAAACTGTCATCCTGAGGAAGCCGCTGTGCCTGCCGGAGACTCATCGGCAGGCAGGCTGACGAAGGATCTACTGCGGCATGGCATGATACCCGAGCGTGTTCTGTCATTCGCCGCGGGCTGGCAGGCGGTACGTTCACTCCCCGTTCGCTTGTCACGACATCGAGGAAGCCGCTGTGAGGGTGGGGCAGACATTCCTGTCTGCCTGCCTCTTGTCATTCGATTGAATCCAGAGGGCGGAAGATGTGTCCGCGCCCTGAGCCGTTCCCTGAGCATGCGGTGCCCTGAGCTTGTCGAAGGGTCGAAGGGCCGGCGAAGGGATTGCGAATGCATTACGGGCTGCCTGAATACGGGCATTTCGACAAGCTCAATGACCACGTTTTGGTAGGGGCTTTTCGATGTCGCTGAGAACGACAGGCCGCCGAAGGATCTCCTGTGGCATGGGATGAAGCTAGAGGGCGGAAGATGTGTCCGCGCCAATGTGTTTACCGCGTCGCTGTGTATAGGACGATCCAGAAGACGGGAGATTCTTCGCTTCGCTCAGAATGACAGGTATGGCAATAGCCATAAGCGAAGTGTTTCCGTCACGCCTTCTCCCGACCGTCACGCAAAAGGCGTCGTTTTGAGGGTGGGGCAGACATTCCTGTCTGCCTGCGCCGGCAAATGTTCACCTTCGCGAAAACCTCGAGCACCCGCCTTCCCCTTTCCTTCAGGAAAGGGTGCCTGCCGCCAGGCAGGCGGGATAGGTCGGTTCAACCTGCGTTCACGCTCTCGCCGGTGACAACCATCGGATGCGTCCAGACCGTTGACTCGTCCCGCACGGACGCATCCCGGTAGGTGGAGATAAAGCTCCAGCGGTCGGCGCCGGTGGTGTTCGGCCAGGAACTGTGCAGGGTCTGGTCGTGAAAGAAGACGGCGTCGCCCCGGTTCACGGCAAGCGTGGTCTCGGGGAGCCCGGCGATCTCTTCGTTTCCGATGCGCCACCCGAACCCGTTGTCGGCCCTGACCTGTTTCACCTTGAACCGCTTGATATGGCTGCCGGCGATCATCTTCAGGCAGCCGTTCTCGGGTGTTGCGTCGTCCAGGGCGATCCACACGGAAACCTTGGTCGCGCCCTTCCAGTAGTACCAGTCCTGGTGCCAGGGCGATCCGAACGTGGTGAATTTGTCCTTGTAGACGGACTTTACGCTCAGAAACTCCACGTTCGGACCGATGATCCGGTTGAGAACCCGGGCCACGCACGCGTCCTGCATCCGTTCGCTGAAAAAGGGGTCCAGTACGTCCGCCATGAATACGTGGACGCCGCTACCCTTCGGGTCCTTGTCAAGGTGACCGCCCGCCTCGAGGATCCGGATAACGCGCGCCTTCCAGTCCAGCATCTCCTGTGGGCGATAGAGCCCCTTCGCGATGTAGAACCCGTGGCGATTGAACGCCTCGGCAACGGCGTCCGCCGGGCGACGTGCGGATGAAATCGATGCCATGTTTCCTCCGTAAATCACATGATGTACGCCTGGTTGTCTCCCCCTCTCCCCCCGGGAGAGGGGGCTGGGTGGAGAGGTTAACACCGGTGAGACGGTAGACGGTAGACGTTAGATGACGTCCTTGCCCCATTGGTTCTTACTCAATGCCTTGGGCAAGATGTGAAACCACACGGGGCACACAATATCTCCCGTCTCCCGTCTCCCCTCTCACCGCATTTTACGTCCTCCCAAAGGCGTTCCCGAAGATCAGAAAGTCGCCGAATCCGATCGTACCGTTTCCGTCCAGATCGTACCGCGCTTCAAATCCGTCGTCGTCCCGACTCAGTCCGAACTTCCCCGCAAACAGCACAAAATCGCCAAAGCCAACCGTACCGTCGCCGTCGAAGTCTGGATTGGCCTGGGCGACGGCGCGAAAAGTCACCGGATCGAGATCCGCTACCGTTGCGACGACGATGTTCGCGCCCGGCTGGCGCCCCAGCGTCAGGGTGGTCCCGGCCTGCCCATTGGCATCGGTTGTGTCGGTGGTTGCAGACAGCGTGCCGCCGCCTGCAATAACGACAAAGGTGACGGTGGCGCCGGCATACGGTTCGCCATTCTGGTCCCGAACGGAGACCACGAACGGCTGGGCCAATCCCGTCCCGGCCGGCGCTTTCTGCTGGATCCCTGAGACCGGCCTCAGCAGTTGAGGTCGGGATAGAAGGCGTTGCAGGTCCCACAGCAGAATTGTCCCATCCTGCGATCCCGTTGCAAGCGTCTTGCCGTCCGGAGTGAACAACACGCTGGTGACGTAGTGATGGTGCCCTTCAATCCTGGCGATGACGTCGCCCGTCGACATGTCGTACAGCCTGGCCAGCCTTTCCTGCGTACCGGTGGCGAAAATCGTACCGTCGGGGGAGAATGTGACAGTATCCATCCATTTTCCCTTCAACGCGGCGCCGGCGGTTCCCGTCGCCAGGTTCCACACCTTGACGGAATCGTGGAATGAGCCGGTAGCCAGTGTTGTCCCATCCCGTGAAAAGGTCATGGAGAGGACCGACTGAGAGTGTCCTTCCAGATCCCGGATCGCGGTACCCGTCGCCGCGTCCCACAACCGCACCTCACCGCCGTACGTTCCGGCAGCCAGGGTAGCGCCGTCCGGCGAAAAGACAAGCGTTGTGACTCTCTCGCCCAGGACATTGAACGCGTTGATTTGCCGCTGCGTATTCACGTCCCAGAGGATGACGTTCCCTTTGGAATCCCCGGTACCGAGAGTCGTTCCGTCTGGAGAAAACGATGACGAAGATACCTCATTCGAATGCCGGAGCGTCGCGAAGGTGCTGTTTCTGTCCAGGTTCCACAGCCTGACCGTCCGGTCATGCGATCCGGTCGCCAGCGTCGCCCCGTCCGGAGAATAAGAAACCGTTCTGAGCGGCCCCTCATGCCCGCCCAGGGTGACGGTCTTCAAGCCTGTTGCAACGTCCCATAGGTTGACTTTTCCCCTGGCTGTGCCGGCGCGGGAAGCCAGCGTGGAACCGTCGGGCGAGAATGCCATACCCCAGACCGATTCCGTATGGCCGGGAACGGCGGTGGCGTTTCCTGTTGCCAGGTCCCACAGGTAGACCTCACCATCCTCAGATGCGGAGGCAAGCGTCTTCCCGTCGGGAGAAAATACAACCGCGGACAGCCAGTCCCGATGGCGGCTGAACGTAGCGATTGTCCTTTCCCCCGCAATGTCCCATAGTGTGACGGTCCGATCCGTCCATCCGGAAGCGAGTTTGGCGCCATCCGGTGAAAAAGCCACGCACGCAGCCCGGCATTTATCCCCTCGGACAGTGGCGGTCACGGCGCCCGACGCGGCGTCCCACAGCTTGACCGTGCCGTCGTCGGATGCAGACGCGAGAGCCCTCCCGTCCGGAGAAAATGCCACGGAGACGACCTCCCGGCGATGTCCCTCCAGGGTGAGGCTGTTGGCGGGTACCGCCAGGTCCCAGAGCGTGATCGTTCCGTCCTCGTGTGCCACGGCTATGGTTGTACTGTCCGGAGAAAAGGACATCGAGGGGCCAACCGACCAGTCTCCCTCCAGAGGGGGCGCGGACCTCCCGGTGGCCGCGTCCAACCGATGGATGACGCCTTCGCCGGCGGGGTAAGCAAAGGTTTGGCCGTCCGGAGAAAGCGACAGATATATCGTCCCCCAGCTTTCGAAATCAACCGTGGCCGTATTTGTCCCCGTTGCCGCGTCCCACAGCCTGACCTCCGCGTGTTCCCTCCAGCTGCCGCCTGCCGCAATCGTGGCGCCGTCGGACGAAAAGGCCAGTGACTGGACGATGCCGGAGGGAAGCAGAGCGACCCTCTCCAGATCGTCCACGGAGTAAAGCCAGACGCCGACCCCGCTCGACACGGCGAAGCGTTTCCCGTCTGGAGAAAACCCGATCGCCCTGTCGGTCCGGCCAATGGCGCCCTTTCCCAGGCGGACGATGGCGTTTTTCGGCAAATGCTGCGTGGGATAGTTGCGGTCCGCACCCGGAACCGGAGGCGTGCCGACGCCCACGGCGTTAAACGTCTGCACCTCGAACCCGACGATGGATGCCTCGACCGTATTCTTCCCGGGGTTCGGACCCAGCGTGAGTACGATTTGCGCCCTGCCGTCCGGGCCGGCGGTGGCGGTGACGGTTGTGAATCCACTGCCCACGCTTCCGTCGCCGCCAATCACCGTAAACGTGACCTGCGCACCCGCCAACGGTTGATCGTATTGGTCTCGAACTTCGACAACCAGGGGATTCGCCAATGCGTCCCCCGCCGCGCCTTTCTGGTTGTCGCCTGAGACTGTCGTCAACGACGCGGCGCGGGGCAGCCTCCACCCGGACGTTTCCCATAATTCCACCGTGACGGAACCCGCGGCGAGGATCGTACCGTCCGGTGAAAAGACGACCGAAGCGAATGCGTCAGTATGCGGAAGAATCGCGAGCTGTTCCCGTTTTGCGACGTCCCGGAGCCGCACGGTTCGATCGTCCGAAGCGGAGGCAAGCAGATTTCCGTCCGGCGAAAACGCCACGCCGTTCACCGGACTCGCGTGTCCTTCGAGTGTGGCGGCGTGTTCTCGCTTTGCGATGTCCCAGAGCCGGACTGAATGGTCGTCCGAAGCGGAGGCGAGCAGATTTCCGTCCGGCGAAAACGCCACGCCGTTCACCGGACTCGCGTGTCCTTCGAGCATCGCGGTTTGTTCTCGTTCTGCGACGTCCCAGAGCCGGACTGAATGGTCGTTTGAAGCGGAGGCAAGCAGATTTCCGTCCGGCGAAAACGCCACGCCATTGACCGGACTCGCGTGTCCTTCGAGCGTGGCGGTGTGTTCCCGTTCTGCGACGTCCCAGAGCCGGACTGAATGGTCGTCCGAAGCGGAGGCAAGCAAATTTCCGTCCGGCGAAAACGCCACGCCATTGACCGGACTCTTATGTCCTCTGAGGACGGAAATTAGCTCCCGCTCAATGAGGTCCCAGAGTTTGACCGTATGGTCATCCGAAGATGACGCAAGGGTTTTTCCGTCGGGCGAGATGGAAACGGATTTTATACGCCCCGCTTGTCGGAGCGTGGCGAGTTGCTCCCGACCGGCGACGTCCCAAAGCCTGGCGGCATCGTCAGACGATCCGGATGCCAGAATCGACCCGTCGGGCGAGAAGGCCAGGGATTCGACCCGGTCCCTATGTCCTTCCAACGCCGCGACGTGGTGCGCGGAGATTTCGACGAGGTCAAGGGACAACCGGCCGACGTTTCCGTCTTTGTCAACGGCCTTGACATGGAGCGGATGCGCAACCGTGTCAGGAAGCGCGGAACCTGAAGAAGACGGGATATCGCCGTCGTATTCAAACTCGACAACCGCATGCGTCCCGTTCGGCAGTCCACGGCATGCCGTTACTTCATAATACCCCCTCGGAAAGCCCGGGCGTATCGTACTCGTTGTCGCGAACAGCGTCACCTGATGCAGCCCCTGCGGATCTTCGACTCTGAGCTGCAACAGGACGCTCTTCGAGCCGGCGGGATAACGCCTGGGCGACAGGAGTTCGATGGATGGCGGCTGCGCCTGGTCGATCGATCTTCCGGCATTGAAATAGGGGTTCACAGAGAGGAATTCGGCCGCGCAAGCCGAAATCCGATTCTGTCTGTTGCTATACGACATGATGTAATCGCCGTCGCGAAAATCGTGCTCCAGGCCGAATGTGTGTCCCAGTTCGTGGGCAACCGTCTCCCATTTGAAATTCCCGCCGACCGACGCCTCGCCGCCGATTTTCCCCCGTCTGCCGCCCCTCGCGGTGGGACTGCGAATATAGTCGATAACGGCGACATAGACGTTCGCGCCGGTATCGAAATTCTGCCGGATCTCGCTGAACACCCTGGAATGCCTTTGGTCGCCGGCGTAGCGGTCCTCGGCGTGCTGTCCCGTAACGCGATGGATCCGCGGCGCTCCGTCGTCGCCGGTCTCTACGTCGAACGTTCGGTTGCCGTAGCCATGCGCCTCCATCTGTTCGGCATAAAAGGTCCGGATCCGCCGGATCGCCCGCCGGATCGAATCCTCCACGGCGGGGCGAAACAGACTGTCTGCCGGCACGAAATAAACCACCCGCACCGCGCGGGGATCGCCCGTATTCAGGTTGAACGCCCGCTTCCCGGCGACGTCCGCGCCCTCGAGCGGCGCCCTCGAAAAATCAATCGGCTCGCAGACCGGCGCGCCGTCGCCGTCACGGACCGAGGCGTGGCCGATGGACGCTGACGAAATGAAAAGTGCGACAGCGAGGAATACAGACACACTCAAACCCTCAACCGCGGGAACACGATGGATGGAGTTTCGCATCGGAACTGCGCCGCTTTCGTGAGAAGGACACACGGGATGGGCACATCGACAAGGCGCGGGGGTGTTGCAAAATGCGACAGTCTCACCTCCCCACCGACAACCTACCCCCTTTCCCCCTTCCTGAAGGAAGGGGGAAACTGTGATCCTTTCAAAGTCTCCTGGTTGTCTCCCCCTCTCCCCCCGGGAGAGGGGGCCGGGGGGAGAGGTTAACACCGGTGAGACGTAAGAGGGTAGACGTTAGATGACGTCCTTGCCCCATTGGTTCTTACTCAATGCCATGGGCAAGATGTGAAACCACACGGGGCAATAGAAGCGGTGAGACGTAAGAGGGTAGACGGTAGATGAAGACACTTACAGCAGTGTTTCCACACAAACCGTGCCTGTTAATTTACCGTTATCGTAACGACAAGAAATTCCATTGGGCACTGATATCATCTCCCGTCTAACGTCTCCCGTCTACCCCGCTTTCTTCAGTTCCTTGACCAGGGCGATGTCTTCCCGCGTGACGCCTTTGAGGAGCAGGATCAGCGCGCCGTAGACGATTACCCCCGCAATCGCGCCGAAAACGAGGTGATCGGTGACGAGTGCGACGCAGGCCGCCGTCAGAACGGTCGCGAGAAGCGGTTTGACGGCGCCGGCGCCGGCCATGACCGCGTATCTTCGCAGCGGTGCGAAGAAGAGCCCCGCGACCGGGAAAGCGATGGAGCCGATCAGTACGGCCGCAGCCGATCCGAGGATGTGGTGGCCGGGGATGAGCGCAATGTTCAGAAGAATCCCGAGCACCGCCGCGGCTCCCAGGCAGTAGAGCCGGCGTTTCTCCTCGCCGATGGCAACGAACAAAAAACTGACCGCAATGCCCATGTATTTGAAGACCATGGCCCAGATGAGCAGGACGAGCGTCCCGCTGGCGTGGCCGAACATGGCTTCCGGAATGCGGTTTGGAAACAGCAGGTTCAGGACGTCGCCCGAGGCCATGGTGCAGAAGGCGGCGACGGGGACGATAAAGAGCATCAGGTACCGCGCGCTGCGGCGGTAGATTCTCTCGAAGGCAACCGGATCGGTCTCCCTGTGTCTCACCATCACGGGGAAGACGTTGGCGATGAATATCGAAGCGAGAAAGGGCAGGCTGTCCGGGATCCGCGCCGCCATGTTGTAGAGGCCCACGGCCTCCTTGTTCACGATGGACTCGAGCAGCATGACGCCGATTTTGTCGTGCAGGGCGACACAGACCGCGGCCAGCATGAGCGGCATGCTCTGCCGCAGCAGAGGTCTTATGATCCGCGCGTCGAACCGGAAACGGGGAAGACTGAAAAGACGCCGGTGAGTGAGACAGAGGCCCGCGAATGAAAGAAGCTCGGCGGCGATGAGCGCGCAGAAGATGGCGGTCAGAAAGCCCTGATTGAGGACAACAGCCACCAGCAGGCCGGCCATGAGCAGGTGGGAGACGGTATTCCACGCAACGACGTATCCCATTTGGAGTTCGGCCTGAAACCGGACCTGCAGCATCCTGCGAAATGCGTTCAGCCGCGGCGATACGAACAGGGTAAGCGAGGCGATGAGCGCGGGGATGAGGGTTTCCGGGCCCTGGCCGGAAAGGTAGAGATAGGCGTTGGACGTCAGAATGGCGGCAACGCATCCGATCAGTCCGATGGAAAGGGCGTTGCCCAGGAGTCGATCGGGATCACCGCCCGCCGCGCTTTCTCTGACCAGGACGTTATACGCGCCCGCGTCCGTGAGGACGCTCCACAACATGAGGTTGGTCAGGATGAACGAATACGCGCCGAACGCCTTCAGGTCCAGGTAATGGGCGAGGAACAGGAAGATCGCGAACTCGATGGACCGTCCGAAGACCTGGACCGCGGTGTTGCCCGCGATCCTTCTGACCGGTGACTTTCCGCCCATGGATTACTCCGCGGTGGCGGGGGCCGGCTTCCCGGCGCGCTGCCGCCAAACCCATGCGGCGGCGAAGGCGATGGCGAAGAGGGTGGAGAGGAGGGTGATCCAGCGGCAGGCCGCGGCGATGGGGTCGTGAAAGCGGAGTTCGACCCGGTGTTCGCCCGCGGGCACGACAACCGCCTTCCAGACGTAATTGGCTCTGAACAGCGGCCGCTCTTCGCCGTCCACGTACGCGCGCCAGAAGGGGTGATGGTTCTCGGAGACCACGAGCAGGCGAGGGCCGCCGGCGTTGACGTTGAGCTCCATAGTTCCCGCGCGATCGTCGTACGCGGCCGTTTCGATGCGGTCCTGCGAGCGCGTGTCCGCGTGACCGGTCGAAAATCCGTCCGGCTCGGCCTCGAGGATCACAGTCTCATCGGGCTTGAATGCCGGGTCCGACAGAAGCTTCAATATCTCGTCCTCGTCGGTTTCGATCCGGTACCGGGACGCCAGGTAGAACCATGGCAGCGCGAACTCGTTTTTGTAGATGTGCAGGCCGTCGGTCACCACGGACGCCGGACCGCCCTGAAACGGTTCCCGGGTCACGACGTATCGTGTGTTCAGCAGACTCAGGATCGGAAAGTGCCGGAGGTTCTGCGGTTCTGTGATCCGGTCGTAGCGCAGCATGGCAAAGGGTTCGTGATAGTCCACGCGCACACGGTCGATGATCGTCCGCCTGCCCCCGTCCAGATGCGGCGGAGGTACGGAGAGCTGCGACACGAACAGCACGCGGTACAGGTCCGGGTCCTGCTCGAAGTGCCGCAGAACACCGCCGTATACGCGTTCCGGCGGCTGCTGCAGGTCCGGATCGAAATACCGGAGGAACTGCCGGTCGATCCGCCAGGTGTCGAACAGCATGAGGGGAACCAGAAGGCATGCGCAGACGGCGGCGGACATGCCGCCGCCAAGGCGCTTCCATGAAAGAAAGGCCATCACCGCCACGAGCAGGGCGGCAAATGTCGCCCCCCGGCTGAGGTTGGACGCGTTCGCCTGGGCAACGCGGACGTTTGAACCCGGAATATCGGACCAGAAGACGTCGGTCCAGGCATTGACCGCGCCCTGCGGCGCCGCGGCGACACCCAGCAGCAGGACCACGGCGACCCCCGCGCCGATGGCGAGATTCCGCCGGATTCGGGGCGAGACCCCGGTCGGATAGAGCACCCGCTGCAATCCGATGGCGGCCAGAACGCAGGCGGGGAAGGCGAACAGAAAGGCGATCATGCCCGGGGCCCGGAGCACTTTCATGCCAGGAATGTAGCGGTACGCGTATCCATGCAGAAACGTATGGGGTCCGAGCGCGAATGCGAGGGCGAAGAGAAAGAGCAGAAGGAAGATCCCGATTCGGGGGTCTCTGCGGATGCCGCCAAGGGCGATGGCGGCAAAGAAGAGCACGGCGATGCCGAAGTATTCGGAGTTGAGTTTGAAGGGATTGCGGCCCCAGTAGTTTCGCTGTCTCCGGTCCGGGTCGTCGAAATGCGCGAACTCCGGGACCGCCAGAGAGGCGATTTCCTCGGGGTGCAGCGACCACGTCTGCGCGTATTCGAGGCCTTTGCCTTCGCCGTCGCCCAGCGCCCGCCTGGATTCCGTCCTCGTGTACCAGTATTGAGGGAACACGCCCATGGCGCCGATGCCCAGGCCCAGGCATATCGCGCCCGCGCTGAGCAGGCTGCGGCGGAAGGCGGCCAATATGTCTCTGTCGCCGTAGTAGAGGTGGGCGAGCCTGGCGGCGAAGAGGATGCCCAGCCCGCAGAGGGCGTAGTACAGCATCTGGAGATGCGGCGTGTAGATGCCCGCGCCGATTGCGACGCCCAGAACCAGATAGTAGATAACGCGGCCGGTCTCCATGCCGCGGTACAGCCCCCAGACCATCAGTGGAAACAGGCCGATGACCAGCATTTTGGCTTCGTGGCCGGCGTAGATGAACGTGAGCAGGGTGGGCGCGGAGGCGTATGCGATGCCGGTCAGCCATGCGGTGAGCGGCTTCAGGCCCAGGCCGCGGATGCAGAGGTACATGAAATAGCCGGCCATGAACATGGCGAAGAAATATCGCCACCCCAGAAGGCGGTGCCGGGTGGTGAACAGGGCGATGATCTCCAGCGGGAAATAAGTCGACGTCCGCTGTCCGGTTACCGGGGTGCCGCCCAGGTACCGCGTCCAGTTGACCGGGGCCAGGTTGGCCAGCTTTTCCAGAAAGGGCTCCCGTCCCTTGTGAAATTCCCTCCCTGTGTCCTGGCCGAGAATGACGTGGTCGGTGAAGACGAAACCGGCGAAGTAGACCGTGCCCAGAAGCAGAAAGAACACGACCGGCGCCCAGGGCGACGCGACGCAGGGACCGAGGCGGTCGGCGAGGCTTCTGGACGCCTGCGGCCGCGGCGTTGCGGGACGTCGTGCGGCTCTTTTTTTGCGTTTGCTCACGTTTCGCCTCCAACGGGTTGCCAGGGTTCAGGTCGGGGATTCGCATGTCTCGTTGCCGGGTACGGTCTCGGGGCCCCGGCGCAGGAACGTGGTCGCAAAAGCGTAGAAATACCAGCGCAGGTATTCCGGAAGCCAGCGGATGACCCTGAAGCGGCTCCGGCCGGTCGTCCTTTCGTACCACACCGCTGGAATTTCGGCGACTTTCCAGCCCAGCCGGTGGCATTTCACCAGGAGTTCGATCCCGTACGCGAAACCGACCGACGACTCGATCCTTACGCGGCCCAGCAGGCGCCGTGAGAACAGGCGCAGTCCGTTGCTCGCGTCGCGGGCCGGGAGCCGTGCGAGGTAATAAAGCGAGAAGGCGGAGCTTCTGACAAGAAGAGATTTCAGCCATGGCGCGCCCACCATGCAGCCGCCCTCGATGAACCGGCTGGCGGCGACGACGTGGCAGCCGTTCCGGAATTCCCGGTACATCGCGTCGATGATGCCGGCGTTGAAGGTATCGTCGGCCGGCCACATGATCGCCGCCGGCGCGTCGCCTTCGCGGAAACCCGTCACGACGGCCGCGTGCGCCCCCCGGCCGCGGTTCCGGACCGTTACGATCTCGCACCGGGGAGGATCGAAATCCTCCAGGGCTTCGAGGGTGTCGTCGGCGTCATCGTCGTAGCAGATCAGCACTCTGAAGGACGTTTTGGTCGCATCGCACAACGCGTTGAGCACGTTCAGGATGTTGGCGCCCTCGTTATACACGGGGATGACGACGTCGAGGTCGGGCATGGTAAGGGTTCACGCTTTGAGTGCAACAATGTCAACGCGACTCATCCCGCCACAATTTCGGGGGACGGCAGCGGGACGATGTATTCGCCCCGGTACCCCTTTCGGGTGAGTTTGGGCATGAGCTCCCCGGCGATATGCCACGAGAAGAGCAGCGCGTATTCGGGCTGGTCGCTGAACAGTGCGGACTCTTCCAGGACGGGGATCCGGGTGCCCGGCATGTATTTTCCGATCTTGTGCGAGCCCCGGATTTCCAGGACGCAGTCGATGATGTCGTGGTCGAGCCCGGTATACGCGATGAGGGTGCTGGCCCGGGAGGGAGCGCCGATGCCGTAGATGCGGCCGCCACGGGACTTGACGTCCCGGAGCAGGTTGAGGAGGTCGAGTTTGCTCTGCATCACGTCCGCGGCGAAGCGGCGGTAGGTCTCAGGGTCGAGCAGGCCGGCCCGTCGTTCGGTTTCCAGCAGACTCGAGACCGACGGGTCCACGCGGGTCTGTCCCTTCCGCGCGGCGAAGACGCGGATGGAGCCCCCGTGCGTGGGGATGCGCTTGACGTGAAAAATCTCCAGCCCGTGTTTCTCCAGAAGGAACTTCAGGCTGTGCAGCGAGTAGTACCTGAGGTGCTCGTGATAGACGGTATCGTATTGCAGGGCGCCGATCAGGTCCAGCAGGTAGTGGGACTCGGAGACAAAAACGCCCCGTTCGTCCAGGACGTCCAGAATCCCGGCGACGACCGCGTCAATCCGGGGCATGTGCGCGAACACATTGGTGGCGGTCACGAGATCGGCGGCGCCATGCTCCCCGGCCACGGCCCGCGCGGTTTCCCTCGAGAAGAAAGTCCGGAGGCTGCGGATGCCTTTCTCGTTCGCAAGCCGGGCCCTGTCCGTGGGGTCGATGCCCAGAACGCGGCAGCCCCCCTCCTTGAAGTTCGCCAGCAGCGTCCCGTCGTTGGAGCCGATGTCGATCACGAACGACGTGGCGTCGAAGCCCGGAAGGTCCCTGCATTGTTCGAACATGTCCGCGAAATTGTCACGGAGAATGCGCGTGGTGCCGCTGGTATAGGGATATTCCGGCGGGAACAGGATTTCCGGGTCCACCTCGCAGCCGATCTGCACAAGGTGCGAGTCCGGGCAATAGAGCAGTTCCAGGGGGTACATCGAACGCGCTTCGGGCCGTCCGCCAACCGGCTGCATGTCGTTTACCGGCGGGACGAAGCCCAGAAAGAGTACGGACTCAAGGTTCGGGGAGTTGCTGATCTGGCATTGCGTGATGCTTCGCGAGGTTGCGGGCGGCACGCCTGCTCCTTCTCGTCGCTGGCGCCGGACGGACTGCCTTACCGGCGCGTCAGGTACCAGTCGATGGTGCCGGCCAGCCCGTCGCGGAGTGTCACGCGGGGCCGGTACCCGAGGGCCCGGAGTTTGCGGATATCGGGGCGCCTTCTCTGTGGGCTGCCTTCCGGCAGCGCGCCGGAGACGATTTCGCATTCCCGGCCGAGGTGGCTGAAAATCAGCTCCGCCAGCCGCCGGATGGTGACTTCGCTGTCGCCGCCGACGTGGTAGACGTTGAGGTGCGCGCCCACTTCCAGGACAATGGCCAGCCCGTCGGTGAAATCGTCGATGTGCACGAAGGCGCGGGTCTGCGAACCGTCGCCCTGTATGGGAAACCGGATCGCGCCGTCCGGGCGTTCTGCGGTGAGCGCGCCGGCCCGGAGAATGAACTGAGGGATCACGTGCTCGCGGCCCATATCGGGTCCGTACACGTTGTGCGGGCGGAAGACCAGCACGCGCTCCAGGTGGCGCCGGCCGTAGTTCAGGGCCATGAGTTCGCTGATGATCTTGCCGCCGCCGTAGGAATAGCGGGGGTTCAGCGGGTCCGGGACGCACAGGGGCGCGGTCTCGTCCGTGGGAACGGAAGGGGGCGTCTGATACACCTCGGAACTGGAAGCCAGGACGAATTCCGGAACGTCGTGTTCCAGGCATGCGTCGATGGTATTCACAATGCCTTTCACACCCACTTCGAGGACGGTTTCCGGTTTGCTGTAGAACCATTCGGTGCCGTTGACCGAGGCCAGGTGGCACAGGCTGTCCACGCCCCGGGCGGCATCCCGGACGGCGTCCGCGTCCCGAACGTCCGCCGCGATGAATTCCACGTGATCCCGGACGTCCGCCAGCCGGCCGGCGCGCCCCCGGGACTGGTCGTCGAGAACCCGGACGTTGTGGCCGTCCCGGAGCAGGCGTCGTACCAGGGAGGAACCGATAAATCCCGCGCCGCCCGTGACCAGGTAGAGCTTACTCAAGGTTCAGAAACCCCCAGATATCCAGGACCGGCTTGTTTTTGAGGTCCAGACGCCGGTACGCGGTGTGCGGCACGCAGAGGACCAGCAGATCGCTTCTTTCCATCACCTCCCCGATGGGCAGAAGGTTCGGATCGGAGGTCACGTACGGGTCCGTGGTCAGCACCTCCCTGGCGCGGAAGGCCAGGATGTCCTTCAATTTGTAGCTCAGCGAAAACCGGACGTCGTCGCTGTCCGCCTTGAAGGCCATGCCAAGCAGGCCGACGCGGAGGCGGCGCAGGTCGCCGTAGCGGTTCCGCACCTCCTCGACGAGGTAGTTCACCAGGCCCTGGTTGACGTTCATGGCCGCCTGTCCCAGGGTGAAACCGTCGCTGGCGAACGCGGCCAGCTGCATGGTGTCCTTCAGCAGGCACGGGCCCGCCGCGAAGCCCGCCGGGGGGATGTCCCGCGCCCGGGGATAGTCTTTCTTCATGCCTTCGAGCACCCGGCTGTAGTCCACGCCCGCGGCGTTCGCAATCATATAGAACTGGTTTGCGGTCGCAAACTGAATATACCGGTACGCGTTGCTGAACAGCTTCGCGAATTCGGCCTCGATGGGCGTCAGGCGGACAATCCGCGGGGAGATCCGCTCGAAGAGGGCGGCCGCTTTCCATTCCGCTTCCGGCGTGGCGCCGCTGACGATCTGGGTGAGCAACCGGATTTCTTCGACGGCCTGGCCCTGGACGATGCGTTCGGGGCAGAAGGAGACCTTCGGGTTTCTGCCGTTGGCGCGCAGGTAGTCGTACAGCCAGTCGGTGGTTCCCGGGGAAACAGTGGACCGGAGAACGACGAGCTGATCGTCCGACAGGTGCGGCAGCAGGTCGTCCGCGAGGCTCTTGAAGGTGGAGAGAATCGGTTTCGTCAATTCGTCCGCGGGCGTGCCGATGGTCACGATCACGGTGGCCGCATCGGCCGCGGACGCCGGGTCGGACGACACATCCAGCCGGCCTTCCGCAAGCGCCCGTGCGAGCAGATCGTCCGCGCCCTTTTCGGCGAACGGCATCTGCCCGTCGCGAATCATCCTCAGGGATGCCTCGTTGATGTCGCAGACGACAACGCGAAAGCCCTCGTCGGCGAAGGTCAGCGCAAGGGGCAGGCCCACGCGCCCGGCCCCGCCCACAATGCAGATGTCATTTGAGTATTCGGTCGTCATGTCCGTCACCCGAGCGCCTGAACGTAGACCCGCTCCTGTTCGGCGGCGATCCGGTCCCAGGAAAAGTTGGCGGCCCAGTCTCTGCCGTTTCGGCCCAGATCCGCGCGCCGCCGGGGATTCTCGAGGAGGTCCGTCATGGCGCCCGCCAGGGCTTCCGGATCTTCCGCGGGCACGAGCACGCCGGTCCGGTCGTGCCGTATGGCGTCGACAAGCCCCGGAATCTCCGTGCCGATCACCGCTTTCCCCGCGGCGCCCGACTCGATGGCGGCGATGCCCCAGCCTTCGTAACGGGAGGGCTGACAGGTGAACAACGCGCCCCCGTAGAGGTTCCATTTTTCCGCTTCCGGGACGGGCCCCGTCAGTTCGACGCGATCGGAAATGCCCAGGGACCGGGAAGTGGCCGCCAGTTCGCTCTGGCGCGCGCCGGTACCCCGTCCCGCCAGGACCAGGCGGACGTCCGGATGCGCCGGTGCGAGCCTGGCGAATGCGGCAAGCAGAATGTCGATGCCCTTGTTGTAGATATCCAGACGTCCGAAAAAGAGGATATAGTCCTCTTCGCGCGTTTCCGGCGCTGCCGTTCGATTCACGCCGTTGCATATCGTATGGATGGGTGTGTTCGGACGGGCGCGCCCTTTGAGGTGCAGGGCCGTGCTCGGAGAAACCGCGATAATCCGGCGGGGCAGCCGGACGTGGAGGCCTTCGGAAACGGCCGCCGCCATGCCGATGCCGGGATATTTCCGCGTGGCGTGGTCGGATATGGGATGGTGAAAGACCATCACCGACCTCGCCTGAAGGGATGGAAGGGCGCAAACGGGCGAGAACGCGGAAAAGTCGTACACCCAGAGGTCGAAGGGCCCTGCCGCCAGCGCCCGCGACGCCAGCGCCGAAAAGCTCAGACGGCTGAGCCAGTAGTTCCGGTTCGTCCCCACCCGGCGTATCCGGAACCCGTCGCGGTCTTCCTCCCGCGCGGCCCCGGGAAAGTTCCCCGTCAGGAGCGTGACGTCGTGTCTGCCGGCGAGGCGGCGGTTGATTTCCAGGGCCCGGACCGCGCCGCCGCCTCCGCACCAGGGATTCTCCACGTCATCGTAAATGGTGTGGAGGATTCTCATTGCGCACCAGTTTTCGCCAACCTCAAGAGAAAATCTCTCACCGCCTTTAGGGCACTGATATTATCTCGTGTCTTGCGTCTACCCCGGGGGTGAGTGGCCGGGGGGAGAGGTCTCGTAAATTCGGTGAGACGTAAGAGGGTAGACGGTAGATGACAAACCTGAAAGCGGTGAGACGGTAGACGGTAGACGGTAGATGACATCCTTGCCCCATTGATTCTACCTTAATGCCTCTGGAAAGATGTGAAACCACACGGGGCACACAAATTCTCACGTCTTACGTCTTACGTCTCCCCCGGGGTTGATGGTCCGGGGGGTGAGGGCGCTTTTGATTCAAGCTGACTGCTGACTGCCGACCGCTGATCGCTGCCTTATCCGTTCAATGATGGACGACGTGGAGGTGTTGAACGCGGTGGACACGGTGGCCGCGCGCCCCCCGGCGTCTTCGACCACCTCGCGGGCGACGATCTGGTCCGGCGAATAGTCCCCGCCCTTCACGAGGACGTCGGGCAGGAGTTCCCGGACGAGATTGTGCGGGGTGTCCTCCTCGAACACGCAGATATAGTCCACGGCTTCCAGGCCCGCAAGCACGACGGTCCGTTCCTCGGCCGTGAGAATCGGCCGGCCCCGGCCCTTGATGCGCCGGACGGAATCGTCGCTGTTGAGGCCCAGGAGGAGCGCGTCGCCCAGCGAGCGGGCCCGCTGCAGGAAAGCGACGTGGCCGGGATGGATCAGGTCGAAGCAGCCGTTCGTGAAAACCAGCCTGGCGCGGCTTCGTTTCAGGCGCTGCCGGACCCGCCGGGCCTGCTCCAGCGTAAGGACCTTCCGGCCCGCGGAATCCGGATCGAACACTACAACACGCCCTTGGTCGAAGGAATTCCCACTACGCCGGGGTCCTGCCCGCATGCCTGGCGCAGCGCCCGGCCCACGGCCTTGAAAACGGCCTCTGTGGCGTGGTGGGCGTTTGTCCCGCGAATCAGATCGATATGCGCGTTCAGGCGCCCGTGGTCCGCGAGGGACCGGAAGAACTCCGGGCTCATCGCCGTCGGATACGCGCCGACCATTTCGTCGGGCAGATCGGCATTGTAGACCAGGAAGGGCCGGCCCGAAAGGTCCACGGCCGCGCGCGCCAGGGCTTCGTCCATGGGCACGAAACTGTGTCCGAAGCGCGTAATGCCGGCCTTGTCGCCCAGCGCCTCCGTGAACGCCCGGCCGAGACAGATGCCCACGTCTTCAACGGTATGGTGCGCGTCCACGTCCAGGTCGCCCCGGCAGGCCACGTCCAGGTCGAAACCGCCATGCCGGGCGAATGCGTTGAGCATGTGATCGAAAAAACCGATGCCTGTTTCCAGCCGGCCGTCGCCCGAACCGTCCAGGTTCAGCGTGAGATCGACGTCGGTTTCCGACGTCTTGCGTTGGATGCGGGCGGTGCGAAGAACCGGCATGGGGGTCGCCCTTTCCTGAGTCGTGACACATTTCGAAAACGGGAAATCGGGTTGGTCGACGCGACGTTGCGCGGTCTGCAGGCGCACGGATTCATCGCTACGGCCCGGAACAGCGAAGTTTTCTCCTGCGCCTGGCTTTTTCCTGCATCAGGTCTTGATCCTGCTCTTGGTTTTAATCCTGCTTTATCCTGTGCATCCTGTCCATCCATGTGAGTTTATGTTCTATATATGATCCAGGTTACACATACGAATCGTCGAGCGTCTGTTCGAGCGCGTCCAGAAACAGGGTGTTTTCCTCCACCGTCCCGATGCTGACGCGCAGGGCGTTTTCCAGCCGCGGATAGGAAGTCACGTTGCGGATGAGGATGCCCCTTTCGATCAGCCCGTCGAAGACCCGGTCCGGGTTGCCGACTTCGAAGAGGATGAAGTTGGCGTGCGAAGGGTAGGGGCGTACGCCGTCGATCTTCCGCAGTGCCGCGAACACCCGCTCGCGTTCCTCCCGGATCATGCCCACGCGTTCCCGGATCAGGCGACCGTGTTTCAGAATATGCAGCGCCGCTGTATGGGAAAAGACATTGACGTCGAATGGGACCTTGGCCTTCAGGACCTCTCCCGCGATCTCCGGATGCGCCATCAGGTAGCCGATGCGGATGCCCGCGGCGCCCAGGGCTTTCGAGAACGTCTTCAACACGATGAGGTTGGCATACTCGGAGATCAGGTCGCGCGCGGTCTCGTCGCTGAACTCGGCATAGGCCTCGTCCACCATCACCAGCGCGTCGGTCTCACCGAGCAGGGCTTCCAGGTCCGCGTTGGAAACGACGCAGCCGGTGGGGTTGCTGGGCGAGCCGATAATGACCATGTTCGCCTTTTCCCGCCGGACAGCTTCCCGGATTCCCGGAAGATCGAACGTGTGGTCCGCCCTGAGGTCCACCGGAATCACCCGGCCCCCGAAAAAGCCGGCGTAGAGCCCGTACAACGAAAAACCGGGGGAGGGGACCACCACGGGCGCGCCGGGGGAGGTGCTGACTGCCAGGACCAGCTGCACCAGGGTGTTGGATCCGTTGCACACGATCAGCCCGTCCGGACGCCAGCCGACGTACCCTGCCAGCGCTTCCACCAGGTCCATCTCCATCGGCTGGGGGTAGCGGAACCAGGGTCGCTTCCGGACGGCTTCCAGGATCTCGTTTTTCAGATCGTCCGGAATGTCGAACGGGCTTTCGTTCTGATTCAGCTTTACCGGACAGTCGTAGTGCGTCAGGTGGTACCCGTCCACCGAACGGATTTCCGGTTTGATGCGTTTCAGGGGCGGATCGACCATGCCTTATTCCTGCCGGACACGGATGGCGTTCGCGTGCGCGTCCAGTCCCTCGGCTTCGGCCAGCGCGATGATGTCGCCGGCCGTTTTCTTCAGGCGCCTGTCCGTGTAGGAGACGATGCTCGCGCTCTTCAGAAAGGTATCCACGCCCACCGGCGAGGCGAAGCGCGCGGCGCCGGCGGTGGGCAGGATGTGGTTCACGCCGGCATAGTAATCGCCCACGGGTTCGGACGACGCGGCGCCCATAAAGACCGCGCCCGCGTGACGGACGTCGTCCAGGCAGGCCCAGGGGTCCCGCACCAGGAGCTCCAGGTGTTCCGGGGCGATCCGGTTGGCCAGCGCGATGCCTTCGTTCAGGTCCTTCACCACCACCACCGCGCCGAAGTTGCGGAGGGCCCTGCGGACGTCGTCGCGGCGATTCAGGCGGGCGGCCTGCCGTTCGACTTCGTCCGCGACCCGCCGCGCGAGGTCGATGCTCGGCGTGATGCACACGGCCGCCTCGAACCCGCTCCCGTGTTCGGCCTGCGACAGCAGGTCGGCCGCGGCGTGCCTCGGGTTGGCGCTTTCGTCGGCCAGAACGACAATCTCGCTGGGTCCGGCAACCATGTCGACGTCGACCGTCCCGAAGACCAACTTCTTTGCGATCTGAACGGAGGGGTGGCCGGGACCCACGAGTTTGTCCACCCTGGGGATGGAGGCGGTTCCGAAGGCCATGGCGGCAACGGCCTGGGCGCCGAAAACCCGGTAGATTTCCTTGACGCCCACGAGTTGCGCGGCCGCCAGTACGGCGGGATGCACGGACCCGTCCTGCCGTGGAGGCGTGGCCATGCAGATTCGCGTTACGCCCGCGATCCCGGCGGGAATGGCCGCCATCAGGAGCGTGGAGAAAAGCGGGGCGCTGGCGCCGGGGATGAGAATGCCAACCCGTTCGATGGGAAGCACCCGTCGGCCGAGCACCACGCCGTCGCCGTCTTCGATGAACCAGGACGTCTGTTTCTGCTCGTTGTGAAACCGCCGGATGTTGTCCGCCGCGGCAGAGATGGTCCTGAGAAGTTCCGGGTCCGTGCCGCGGTAAGCGGCTTCGATTTCCGGCTCGGGCACCCGGATCCGGCCCGCGTCGAGTTCCACGCCGTCGAATTGACGGGTGTATTCCAGGACCGCATCGTCCCCTCGTTCTCTCACGTCCCGGACGACCTCCTGCGCGGAGGCCAGCAGTTCAGGCTCGAAATCGGTGGTCCGGGAGAGAATGGCCTGGAGTCTCGGGGGCGGATTCTCCGCATCGTGGACGACAACGTCGATCATCAGTAGATCACTTTGTTCAGTGGGTATTCGATGATGCCTTCGGCGCCTTTGTTCTTCAGCAGGGGCACGGTGTCGCGCACCACGCGTTCATCAACGACCACCTCCACGGCCACCCAGTCGCCGTCCAGCAGATTCGAGATCGTGGGGTTGTTCAGGGCCGGAAGCAATGCCACAACCGCATCCAGGTCCTGCCGTCGGACGTTCATCTTGAGGCCTACCTTGTCTTCGGCCTGAAAGGCGCCCACAAGCAACGTGGCGATGTTCTGTGCCTTTTCCCGTTTCCAGGGGTCGTCCCACGCGCTCTTGTTGGCGATGAACCGGGGGGTGGTTTCCAGCAGGTCCTCCACGATTCGAAGTTTGTTGGCGCGGATGGAAGAGCCGGTTTCGGTGAGTTCCACAATGGCGTCCACCAGCCCCGGCTCGAAGGCCCTGTCGTCCTCCCCGTTTCCGCTGCCGTGCGGCGCGCCGGCCGTGCGGACCTTGGCTTCCGTGGACCCCCAGGAAAACTCCACCTCGGCCTGCACGCCCCGGGCGTCGAGATATTTTCGGGTCACGTTCACCAGTTCGGTCGCGATACGTCCGCCGTGGAGGTCGTTCACCGTCCGAACCGGCGATTCCTCCGGTACGGCGATCACCCAGCGTGCCGACCGCGCGGTGGATTTGCTGTACGGGAGTTCCACGACTTCGACAACGTCCGCGTCGTTTTCCAGGATCCAGTCTTTGCCGGTCAGGCCGACGTCGAGAACGCCCCGCTCCACGTAATGGGCGATTTCCTGCGCGCGCAGGAACAGGCCCTCCAGGTCCGGGTCGTCGATCGACGGCGTGTAGGACCTGTGATTGGCGAGAATGCGATAGCCGGCGTTCGCGAACAGATTGAGGGTGGCATCCCGGAGGCTGCCGGACGGCAGCGCGATCTTCAATACCGGCATTGAATTTTCCTCTGTAACGGCGGTCGGGACGACTTCCGCGCCGCCCCGACACCCGCCCGCGTTATGGACGGTCTCAAAATTCACACAATCTATCGTACTTGTCAACACAAACCTATTTCCGGGACAGACATTCCTGTCTGCCGGCATCAATGTTGCTCAGAATGACAGGCCGGCCGATCGCCCAACATGTCATCCTGAGGAGGCCATTTTGTCTGCCGGCGGTTCATCGGCAGGCAGGCCGACGAAGGATCTACTGCGGCATCGCTTGATACCCGAGCGTGTTCTGTTATTCGCGCGAAACTGGCAGGCGGCACGTTTGCGCCTACACCTCCAGGCTGAGGCGGCGCCAGGGCAACCATGCCTCCGCGCATATGGGTTGGCGAGGGCTTCCGCTGCGCGTCAAGCCGAGAAGACGGGAGATTCTTCGCTGCGCTCAGAATGACATGTTTTGCGTTCGATGTCGCCGAAGCGTATCCCTAACACGTGCCCATCGGTTGACAAAACCGCGGGAGGGACGTAAGTTTGTCTTGACTCCCGCGGCCCCGGCGCCGCGCCCGTTTCGAGTCGGAAAACGGTCTTCGCAACCCGCAAACCAACGGACGGTTTCCATGGCACACGCGCATCTGGTGGGACTGATTGCGGACACGCACGACAACCGGACATCGGTGGAGAAATCGGTGGCGTTGTTCAATGAGAAAGAGGTGGGACTCGTGGTGCACGCCGGAGACTTCATCGCGCCCTTCAACGCCAGGTGGATGGCGGCCCTGAACGCGCCCATGGTGGGCGTTTTCGGCAATAACGACGGCGAGAGATTCGGTCTTCGCGCCCAGTTCGAGTCGCTGGGGCCCATCCACCGGCCGCCTCATGCGTTCGATTGCGAAGGCAGGCGGCTGCTGGTGCTGCACGAGCCCGATGAAGTGGACGCGCTGGCCGAAAGCGGCGCCTACGACGTGATCGTGTACGGCCATACGCACGAGATCGACGTCCGTCGCGGCGATACCCTGGTGGTGAATCCCGGGGAGGCGGGCGGCTGGGTCACCGGCCGGTGTACGGTCGGGTTGCTGGATCTGCGGCGCTTGCAGGTGGAGATTCTGGACTTGTGACCAACGCGGGCCGGTGGTTATAACCTCAACTCAAAAGAAGACAACCGTCAATTCGGCCACAAAAAGCACAAAAGGCACAGAAGGAAGAGAACATAACCGGGGTATTATGGAAGTTTGGCGCCAAACACAGGCATTCAGCGGTTCGTGGAATTCGGTTTCTCATTCTGTGTTTTCGTGCCTCTTGCGGCCATTGCTTTCAGCCAAGGATTTTTCGTCTTTTTCGCGTGTTTCGTCGTTTCCAGGGCATGGATGATGAATTCGGGATCCGAAAATCGCGGCGCAGCGCCGGTGAAGATGACCCGTAAGGCCGTGCGGAGGCGCCTGAACGAGATTGTGGCGCACATGCCCCGGGAACCCGGCGTATACATGTTGAAGGACGAACAGGGGCGGATCATCTACATCGGAAAGGCCAAGTGCCTCCGAAGCCGCGCGCAGTCGTACATCCGGTCCAACGCCGACGACGGCCGGCGGCAGTTCCGGGCGCTCGTGCGCAACACGAGAGACCTGGAATACATCGTGGCGGATACCGAGGTGGAGGCCCTGATTCTGGAAGCCAATCTGGTCAAAGAGCATAAGCCCCGGTACAATATCAATCTGAAGGACGACAAGAAATACCCCTTTATACGTATTACCGATGAGCCGTTTCCCCGGATCGTGTTCACGCGCGACGTGGTCAAGGACGGGTCGCGTTATCTGGGCCCCTATACGGACGTAAAGGCCCTGCGCCGGACGCTGGAAACGATGCACCGGCTGTTCCGGGTCCGCAGTTGCGACTATGCGCTGCCGGCGGACAACGTCCGTCTGTGCCTGGACTACGAGATCAAACGGTGCGACGGCCCCTGCGAGGGGCTGATTTCGGCGGCGGAGTACCGCAAGATCGTGCGGGAGGCGGTGCTGTTTCTTACGGGACGCCACACCCAGGTCGTGGCCGCGCTGAAGGAACGCATGAAGCAGGCGGCGGCCGGGCAGCATTTCGAAGAGGCCGCGGTCTACCGGGACCGCCTGAGGGACCTCGAGCAGACGACCAGTCGCCAGAAGGTGGTGTCGCCGGAGCTGAAGGACTGGGATACGATCGCGGTTGCCAGGGAAGACGACGAAGCCTGCTGCGTGGTGATGGAGGTCCGGGAAGGGAGGCTGATCGGACGGCAGCACTATTTTCTGGGCGGCGTGCTCGATGCGCCCATGGCCGAGGTGGTCGGCTCCTTCGTGCAGTTGCTCTATCTGACCGCCTCGTTCGTGCCCGAGGAGATCTGCCTGCCGTGCGACATCGAATCCCGCGAGACCGTACTGGACTGGCTGCGGGGACGGGCCGGCGGTCTTGTGGAAATCCGCGTGCCCCAGCGTGGCGACAAGGCGCGTCTGGTGAAGATGGCCGAGAACAATGCCGCGCTTTTGCTCAGCGAGCGCCGGTTGAGGCGGGAAAACAGGCGGTCCCAGGCGCCCGCCGCCGTCGCCGCGCTCCAGCGCGACCTTCACCTCGAGCGTCCCCCGAAGCGGATCGAGGCCATGGACATCTCGAATTTCCAGGGTTCGGATCCCGTGGCGTCGCTGGTGTGTTTCGTGGATGGCCGGCCCCGGAAGTCCGAGTACAGGCACTTCAGGATTACGGGCATCGAGGGACCCGACGATTTCGCGATGATGCGGCAGGTGGTGACGCGGCGCTTCAAGCGGCTGATGGAGGAGGGGCGGGCGTTTCCCGACCTGTTGTTGATCGACGGCGGGAAGGGGCAGCTTTCCAGCGCCGTGGCGGCATTGCGGGAGGTGGGCGTTCGGAGTCAGCCCGTCATCGGCCTGGCGAAACGCCTGGAGGACGTGTTCCTGCCCGGTCATTCGGAGCCTCAGAACATCCCCAAGGTTTCGGCCGCGCTCAAGCTGCTGCAGGCCGTCCGGGATGAATCGCACCGGTTCGCGGTCACCTATCACCGGAAGCTGAGGCAGAAACGAACGCTGGCTTCCCGTCTGGATGAACTCGACGGCGTGGGCCCGGCACGGAGAAAGGCGCTGCTGACGCACTTCGGGTCGATGAAGAAGATATGGCAGGCGGGCGCGTCCGAACTCGCGGCTGTGGAGGGTATCGGACCCAGGCTCGCGGAACAGATCGCGGAACAACTTGAATCGGACGTGGTGAAACGTGGACAATGAGCTTCTCGAAATGCCCGCGTTCAAGTAGCCCTTCGCCGGCCCTTCGACCCTTCGACAGGCTCAGGGCAACGCATGCTCAGGGAACGGCTGCGGGCGTGGGTCAATCACGTTTGTTGAACTTATCCATGCGTGGTCATTGAGCTTGTCGAAATGCCCGCGTTCCGACACCCTTTCGCGTTGGCCTGCCGAAGCAAGCTGGTCAGAACGTTGCCATTGATCCTCTGGGAACGAGCGTACGTATGCCGGAAGCATACATGTACATTCTGATTTGCTCTAACGGCAGATACTATACAGGTAGTACGTACGACTTACATAAGAGACTTGCCGAGCATAATGGCGGCGAAGGGGCGAATTATACACGTAAATATCGGCCTGTCAAACTGGTGTATTGTCAGCGATTCCCGAGAATCGATGAGGCACACTACCGAGAAAAGCAGGTGCAAGGTTGGAGCCGAAAGAAGAAGGAAGCTTTGATAAATGGCGAGATCGCGATATTACCTGGGTTGTCGAGAAATTATCGGCAGTACGGAAGACCGAATGAAAAGGAATGACGGTCTGGTCAACTTTTCCACGCGTGGTCATTGCTTGCGCTGAGCTTGCCGAAGTGGCTTGTCGAAATGCCCGCACTCAAGTAGCCCTCGACCCTTCGCCGGCCCTTCGACCCTTCGCCGGCCCTTCGACAAGCTCAGGGAACGGCTCAGGGCAGGGCCTCAGATCCATGCTGACATATTTCGGGAACAGAACGTGGAGGACGTGGTGAAAAACGATATCTACATGTCACCGACCATCCAGTCCGCGGTTCTGAAGACGGGACTGGGTCGGGTCGAGATAACCTGGAAAGGCCGCAGGCTGGCGTCGATCCGGCTGGGGCGTTTCGACCCGGTCGATATCGCCTGTCCCGGGCTGGTGGAAGGCGCTCCCCCCGACGAGCGGGGGCAGCGCCTCATCGACGCGCTCGCCGGCTATTTTTCCGGCGAACCCGTGCGGTTTCACGACCGGCCCGACCTCTCCGGCTATACGGCGTTCCAGGGCATGGTCTGGCAGGCGACCCTGGAGATTCCGTACGGTGGACGGCGGTCTTACGGCGACGTCGCGAATGCCATCGGACGCCCGAAGGCCGCCCGCGCGGTGGGCGCCGCGCTCGGAAAGAACCCGTGCGCGATCGTTGTGCCGTGTCATCGGGTCGTGGGCGCGTCCGGGGCGCTGACGGGTTTCGCTTACGGCGGGGAGTGGAAAGCCGCCCTGCTGGCGCTGGAAGGGAACGGCGGACGCCGGCGTTCGCGGGAATGGCGGTCGTGATGGATACGGACGCGGGCGAGCGGGGCGTATCGGCGGAATGGCACGATGCGCTGCGCGGGTTCATGGACTACGTGCACCTGGAGCAGGGGTTGGCCGAAAATACCGTATCGGCCTATGCCCGGGACCTGGACCGGTACGCCGCCGTGCTGGACGCGCGTGGAGTAAGGACCCCCGTGGACGTGTCGCAGGCGGACGTGTCCGCGCTGTTGCAACTGCTGGCGGACCTCGGCCTGGAAGCTTCCAGCGTGGCGCGAAACCTGACGGCCGTCCGGATGTTTCATCGGTTCCTGCAGACCGAAGGCGTCATCGAAATCGACCCCACCGAGCATATGAAGTCGCCTAAACTGGGCCGTAAACTGCCCGCCGTCCTGAACATCTACGAAGTGGAACGCCTGATGATCGAGCCGGACGTGGAGACGCCTCTGGGTCTGCGCGACCGCGCATTGCTTGAAATGCTGTACGGCGCGGGTCTCCGGGTGTCGGAGCTGACCGGGCTGGAGCGGTCGCACCTCCTCTTCGACCTGGAGGTGGTGCGCGTGATCGGCAAGGGCAGCCGGGAGCGGATCGTGCCCATCGGAACGGAAGCCGTGGAGTGGGTCAATCGCTATCTGACGGGCGCGCGTGTCGATTTGAGCCGGCCGGCGTCCGGAGACACGATTTTCCTGAACTTCCGGGGCGGGTCCATGTCCCGCATGGGCGTGTGGAAGATCTTGCGGCGCTACGTGCAGGATGCCGGCATCCGGAAGACGGTCAGCCCGCACACCATGCGTCATTCCTTCGCGACCCATCTTCTGGAAGGCGGCGCCGACCTCCGCGCCGTGCAGGAGATGCTGGGACACGTGGATATATCGACAACGCAGATTTACACCCACGTCGATCGGGAATACCTGAAAGAGGTCCACCGCTCCTTTCATCCTCGCGCGTGAACGCACACGCTTCGAGAAAGCACATGACCAGGGACCTCAGCACCCGCCTGCAGACCGTCGAAATCCTGTCTTCGGCGCCCTGCCGCCTGGACGTTGGCGGCACGTGGGACCTCAAGTGTTTCGCGCTGCCCTACGCCAGCCTGAATCCCGCCACCACCAACATCGCCATCTCCGCGCGCACCCGCATCCGCCTCAAAGCCTACCGGCAGGGCTACGTGCGCATTGTGGACGAATTTCATCGCGAGACCTTTCCCGCGGATGCGCCCGACATGACGGGCCATTTCGGGCTTCTGTTCGCGATTGCGGCTCATTTCGCGCTGGGCGGCGTCGAAATCGAAATCTCCTACGGCTGCCCGCCCCGCAGCGGCGTGGGCGGGTCCGGCACGCTCTCGGTCGCCCTGGCCGGAGCGCTTTCCCGCGCGAGGGTGCTGGATGGAGGCCCCGGACTGTCGCCGGAGGAAATCATCGAGATCGTCTACAATATTGAAGACGGCCTCCGATTCTCCTATACCGGCCTGCAGGACCAGTGCGCCGCCGCGTACGGCGGGGTCAACACGTGGCGCTGGACCTACGGCGATACCGCCGGAAAGTTTCGCAGGGAGGCGGTTCTCGCCCGGGACCGGTACAGCGCGCTGGGCGAACGTCTGCTGGTCGCCTATATCGGCAAGCCGCACGACTCCAATGACGTCAACAGCCGCCAGGTGGACGACTTCCTGGCCGGGCGGCATCGAAACCGGTGGTTCCGTGTCAATGAAATCGCCACCGAATTCGCGGACGCCTTGAAACGGACGGACTGGGAGGCCGCCGGCAGGCTGATGGACGAGGAAACCGGGATTCGCTGCGCGATTGTGCCCGCCCGGATGACCGTGCTCGGTGAAAAACTGCAGGCCGCATGCGCCGGGGTCGGGGCGGGTTTCGCCACGGCGGGCAGCGGCAACGGCGGGTGCGTCTGGGCGCTGGCGCCGCACCCCGAAGCCGTCTCGGAACTCGCGGTCGCCTGGCGGGAGATCCTGGCCCCCGTTCCCACCGCGGGGCTTCTTTCCGCATCGGTCGATCCCACGGGCCTCGAGGTCGCGGAGGTTACGCCCGGATGTGCCGCGTGAGCGCAACTTCGAAACCGTCCTCGCGGGAAACCCTGCTGTCCATCATGATTCCCGTATACAACGAGGCGAATACCCTTGCCGCCGTGATCGACCGCGTCAGGGCCGCGGCGGTGCAGGAAGGCGTCCGGAAGGAAATCATCGTCGTGGATGACGGCTCCACGGACGGGACCGGATCGATTCTGAGGGACCTGGACGACGGCGATATCAGGGTGGTGCGCCACCCGCAGAACAGGGGAAAGGGCGCGGCCGTGCGCACAGCCCTGGAACACGCAACCGGCGATTGGGCCCTCATCCAGGACGCCGACCTGGAATACGCGCCTGAAGACTACCCAGAACTGATCGCCCCCTTTCTGCGGGACCCTTCGATCTCCGTGGTTTTCGGTTCGCGTTTCCTGGGACGGATCGAGGGCATGATGCTACCGAACTTTATCGCGAACAAACTGCTCACGTGGTTTACGAATCTCCTGTTTCGCTCCCGGATCACCGACCTGTGCACCGGGTACAAGCTCTACCGGACCGATATCGTGCGCGACATTCCGCTCGTGCGGGACGGTTTCGACCTGGAACACGAACTCACGGCCAAGCTCCTGAAGAGAGGTTGCCGGATCGTGGACGTTCCGATCACCTACCGGGGACGTGACGTCAGCGCCGGCAAGAAGGTGCGCTGGACCGACTTCTTCATCAACGTCAAAACCCTCCTCAAGTACCGCTTTTTGAGAATATGACCGCCCGATATCTCAGCTACGTTTTCCCGTATTCCCTGGTTGTCCTGCTGGCCTTTCAGTGTGTGCACCTTCTCAACCTTGCGACCCTGGCGCCCACGATGGCCTGTATGGTGGTGATTCTCTGCGTCGCCGGCCTGGCGGCATTCCGGCAGATTCCGGAGCGCCGGTATACGACCTCGGCCGTGATCGGTACCGCCGCGATTACCGGCCTGTATCTTCTCACCTGCAACGAATGGGTACATGTCATTGGCGACAATATCGCGTATATCAGGGACGCGATGCGCCTGGTTCAGGGCAGAGGCGTGGTGGACAGCCAGTACGGCCTGGGCGTGAAGACCCTGCTGATGCCGGCAGCCTTACTGTTTCCGGGCAGCGTATTTTCGCTCAAGGCGACCATCGCCCTGACAGGGTTTCTCTTTCCGCTCTGCACGTTCCTGGTCGTCCGGGAATTCATCGACAACAGCCGGGCGCTTCTGATCGCGCTGATTACCGGTTCCCTCTGGCTGTCCGTGGAGTTCTCCAACGTTGCCACCGCCGACATACCCTTTCCCGCTTTCTCGTTACTCGCCCTCTGGGTGATCCTGAAATACATCGAACGTCCGGGTATCTCGTGGAAGTGGCTGATCGCAGCGGCCGGCGCCGCGGGGTGGGCGTACCACGTCAAGTCGCCATCGATCTACCTGGTGATTGCGGCTGCGATCTATCTCGTTCTGCGCGGACAATTCAGGAAACCGGTGCTTCTTGCCGCGTGCGCCTCGGTCCTGGTCCTGCCGTGGGTATTCTACCTCAAGGTGAACTTTCCCGATTCCCAGGGCTATCTCGGGATGATCAACCAGATTTCCGCGGGGGTTTACATCCCGGAGAGCGATGCGGGCTCCTTCTGGGATAATTTCTTCTATTATTTCTTCACGAAAAACCCTCGCGGATACCTGGAGAACCTGGAGTACCTCCTGCTTTTCAGACAATATCTGGACAGACTGCCGATTACGGCGGGGTGGCGTCCCCTCGGTTGGCTCTTTCTCATTCTGATCGGCATCGGGTTCGTGTTCGGGAGAAAGTTTCCCGCCAGTAAGCCCCTCTCGCTTCTGCGAAGCCTGGAGGTCCACGATTGGTACGTGATGGGTTACGTTGCGACCCTCTTCACCCTGCCCGGCTCGCCTTCCCGTTACCTGCTGCCGATACTTCCGTTCATCGTGCTCTATATATTCAAGGCCGCGGAACGGATCTGCGGCTTATTCCCTGAATCGGCAGGTCGGGCCGCGCGCGGCGCCCGCTTTCTGCCGCTGAGGAAGTTCGTGCCTGTCTTTACCCGCCCCGTTCTGAGCGGGTATGCTCCCGTATTCCTGGCCTGTCTGTTTCTGCTGCCTTCATTATTCGGGAATTTCGCGATCATCAGGCAGAAGCGGATGACGCCGGGCTATAACACCCCACATTGGAAACGCTACCACGAGGCCAGCGTCTGGATGAGGGACAACACGCCCCCGCAGAGCCGCGTCGCCACCAGGAAGCCGGGCCTGGTGTGGTTCTGGTCCCGGAGGGAAGCCGATGGCTATCCCCGCTTCGAGGATCCGGCCGAAGCGATGAAGGCGCTTGGGAAATTCGACTACGTCCTTGTGGAAAACGTCCCGATATTCACAGAGAAACTGAAGCATATCTTGCCGGCCATAAAGGCCTATCCGGATCGCTTCTCGGCTGTGCACGTCACAAAGACTCCGGAAACCTTCGTTATCAAGATCAACAAAAAGGTCCCGTAAAGGCGGGAAGACGGGAAAGGGAAGAAGGAGGAGGGAAGAACCTGAGAGCGGTGAGACGCAAGACGGTAGACGGTAGAGGACACCTTTGCCCGATTGGTTCTTCCTTTATGCCTGCGGCAAGAAGTGAAACCGGACGCGGCGGACAATCTCTCCCGTCTAACGTCTACCCGCCTCTGACCCCCCTTTCCTTCAGGAAAGGGTCCTGCCTCATCACGGCGCAGACGTCAATGGGTACGCGTTTGCTCCATGCTGACAGCTTATTGCCGATAGCTGCCTTTTGCTCCCCCTCTCCTCACAGGAGAGGGGGTCGGGGGGAGAGGTCTGCGTAAAACCGGTGAGAAGTTAGACGGTAGACGGTAGATGACGTCCATGCCCGATTGATTCTCGCTTTATGCCTCCGGCAAAAAATGTAACCGCACCGGGCAGACAATCTCTCACGTCTCCCGTCTTACGTCTCACCAGAGGAGGGGGGTCGGGGGGAGAGGTCGAAGCGACCGTCCCAGTCTGCATTCCTGCGGAAGTACAAAAAAGGGGCAGACAGGAATGTCTGCCCCACCATCACACCGTTTCCTCAACTTTCGAGGCCCAGGTCTTTCGTGATCCGGGCCTCGCGCAATTCTCGTATTAATATCCCGCTGGACAGGTTACGGTCAACAAATATGTGCAAAGGAGAATCAGGCGGCCCGGCTGATCGCGGACTCATACCTTAGGACTTCCTCAAGCTGAACGGGTGTGAGACGATAGTCCTTACACATTTGGCTGATGGTGTCTCCACCAATGAATCTGTCGTAAACTACCTCGGTGGCCACACCAATGCCAGTGATTGACGGGCGTCCGAACGAAACGTATGGGCTGATGAAAACGTGACGTCTGTTGGCCCGTTGCCGGTTCAGCCGCGGGTCTACAGTGAAGGGATGAAGGCGCACAGGGCCAATTTCATCCCGGTCGACGCGATTCAAGTAAGCCTCGATAAGTTCACCCACCTCAATCTGGCTACCCCGGTTCAGGTTGAACAGTTGACCGAGTTTCTCGATCAGCAGATACTTTCCATCGGTGAAGAATTCCTCGGTAGCCAGCGGGTACTCAACCTCCGGCCATTGATGTCGCAATTCGTCCAGAGCGATCCGAATGCGCTGCATCGAGAGGCCGAATTCACCCCGAAGCGCTGACAGAACGTGGGCCTCAACAAGATTCAGGAAAGAGAGCTGAGTCCGCTGTGCCGCAGGCGGTCTCAGCAGATGTTCGGCCTTAAGCCAAACTCTGAGCGTTCCCGGATTTATCCTGAGAAAGCGCGCAGCTTCAGCCACCTGATATGTAGCCAGCGTTCTGTATTTGGGATCACTGTGGTTCACTGGTGGAATCCCTCGCTGAGAGTTGTCGAAACGTAATTGGCGATCGGTCTTCAGAGCAACAATGGATCTTCTGACGATATAATATACCTTGCTTCTACCCTTAATTACAAGGGTTGTTTTTGGATTATTCGTCTGGCGGTGTCATCGATTTGGTTTCTCTGGACAAGGGTATTGGAGAGTCAGGGCCGAGATGAAATCAATAACGTCTGATTTACGCCTGGTCTTGCTCCCCCTCTCCCCCCGGGAGAGGGGGTCGGGGGGAGAGGTCGCGTAAAAGCGGGAAGACGTGAGACGGAAGACGGTAGATGACATTTTTGCCTGATTGATTCTCGCTTAATGCCTCCGGCAAGATTTGAACCCGCACAGGGCGATCACATCATCTCCCGTCTCACGTCTACCCGCTCACCGCATTTAACTGATCGCTCACAAAGAAGCCCGGCAGGCGTTCCTGCCGGGCTTCTTGACGTTCGCGAGTATCGCCTGGCGGCATGGACCGCGGCGGGGCGCCTACTCGGGTATCTTCATGGTCAGGAACAGGTGGTACGTTCCCCGCCGTACGTAAAAGGCGGCGTTGCGGCCCTTTTCGAGTTTGGCCAGGGACGTCTTGAATTCGGCGACGGACCGCACCTCCCGCTCGAAATTCCCCTGGCGGATCTTGAAGATGATGTCTCCCCGTTCAAAGCGGGCTCTGGCGGCCCGGCTTCGGGGAGCCACCTCCGTCACGAGAATCCCATCGGTCTCTCCTTCCAGCCCCCACCTTTCGGCGACCTCCTGGGTGACGTCGCTCACCCGCAGCCCATGAAGCTCGGCCTGGCCGGATGCAGGCCTGGCCGATGCGATTTCGCCGACCTGCGACGGTTTCTCGCCCAGTTTAACCTGAACGTCGATCGTCCTGTTCTTGCGTCTGACTTCCAATGTCACGTTATCGTCGGGGTGTTTCCGTGCAATCAGGCTTTGAACGTGGTTTGGACGATTGACCGCTTTGCCGTCTATACTCAGGATGATGTCCTCTGTTTTCAGTCCCGCCGCATCGGCCGGTGTGTCCGGGAAAACGTCGGCGATGAGTACGCCGCGCGGCCGGTCCATGCCGAACGCGTCGGCAAGCGCGGCGTCGACGCTCTTGAGATTAATGCCCAGAAACCCCCGTCGGACGCGGCCATGGGCGACGATGTCGTCCATCACCTTCCTGGCCAGGTTGATCGGAATGGCAAAGCCGTACCCGACGAACTGACCGGTACTGGACGCGATGGCGGTGTTGACGCCGATGACTTCCCCGTCGAGGTTGATCAACGCGCCACCTGAATTCCCGGGATTGATGGCGGCGTCCGTCTGGATGAAATCCTCGATCGCGAACCCCGAGCGGTCGGCGATGATATCCAGATTGCGGCCCAAAGCGCTCACGATGCCGGAGGTGACGGTGGAACGCAGGGACAGGGGGGCGCCCACGGCCATGACCCACTCGCCGATCCGGATATCGTCAGAGTTGCCGACGGGAGCGGCCGGGAGGCCTTTCGTATCGATCTTGATGACGGCCACGTCCGTGAGGGAGTCGGTACCCACCAGCCGGGCTTCGAACTCCTCGTTATTATTGAGGATCACCGTGATTTCATCCGCACTGCCGGCCACGTGATGATTGGTCAGAATGTAGCCGTCCGCCGTCATGATAATGCCGGATCCGAGTCCCGGTCGTTCCCGCCTTTCCTGCGGCTGCTCGCGACGCGGCATCCAGAAATATCGGCGATAGTTTTCAGGTACTCCCCGGGTCCAAACGTCACTGACGGTTTCACGTGTGCTGATGGTGACCACCGTGGGCGTGATCCGGCTGGCAATGCTCGTAAAGGCTTCGTTGAGGTTCCGAAGCTGCTCGATGGCCTGGTCCTCGGACGCGTGCGCGGGAGATGTAAAGGCGCCGGCGGCGAAGAGCAGGCCCAGGATCAGCGTCAGCTGTCGGTAGCGGATGGTCTGGATGGACATCGGGAAAATCCCCTTTCTCAGGTCTCCTGGGTGGCTCGAAGATGCGTTCGTCTGTTATTCGCGTGTCACGGGTGTTAGACCCTGAAGACCGGGCAAAGGTTCCGAAAAAGCGGTAAGACGGTAGACGTGAGACGGCAGATGACATCTTTGCCCGATTGGTTCTACCTTTGTGCCTCCGGCAAGAAGTGAAACCACAGCGGGCAATAAAACCGGTGAGACGTAAGAGGGTAGACGGTAGATGAAGACATTTACAGCAGTGTTTCTACACAAACCGTGCCTGCTATTTTACCGTTATCGTAGCAATCAAGAAAAACCATAGGGCACTCACGGTATCTCCCGTCTCACGTCTTACGTCTACCCCGGGGTTGAGGGGCCGGGGGGAGAGGTCTGCGTAAATTCGGGGAGACGGGAGAGGGTAGACGGTAGAAGACATCCTTGCCCAATTGGTTCTACCCTTGTGCCTCCGGCAAGAAGTGAAACCACAGCGGGCAATAAGACCGGTGAGACGTAAGAGGGTAGACGGTAGATGAAGACATTTACAGCAGTGTTTCTACACAAACCGTGCCTGCTATTTTACCGTTATCGTAGCAATCAAGAAAAACCATAGGGCACTCACGGTATCTCCCGTCTCACGTCTTACGTCTACCCCGGGGTTGAGGGGCCGGGGGGAGAGGTTTGCGGGGGCGAGGGGTGCGGGGAGGGGCCTTCGGTATCGCAGGTAGATATCGCCAGTCCGTATCGATATCCGATGGGCGAAGGGTGATCATCTCCCGTCTCCCGTCTAACGTCTCCCCGCTTGTCTACAGCCCATACTGCTGGATTTTGCGATAGAGCGTGCGCTCGGGAAGGTCCAGCATGGCGGCCGCGCGTTTGCGGTGGCCCCCGGTGGCCCTGAGCGCGCGGGCGATGGCTTCGCGCTCCACGTCGCGGAGGGACTTGATCGCATCGGCCTGCGGGGGTCCCGCGTCGGCCTCCGTGTATTCGACTTCCTCCACGCGGCCGGCATCCGGCGGGGCGCCCGGGGAATAGACGGGCAGGGAGGGCAGGTTGGCGGGGTTCTCCATCAGGTGAGCCTTGAGCTCCTTGATGTCTCGCGCGACTTCCAGAATGGCCCAGTAGAGCAGGTCCCGCTGGGACTCTTCGGGGGTCTTGCCCACGTGCACGGGCAGGTTTGAAGGGGCGCGGCCGGTCACCTGTGACGGATCCATGCCTTCGAGGTGCCGGGTGATATCGGCCGGACCGATCTTGCGGTTGACCGAAAGGACCATGAGCCGTTCGATCAGGTTCCGGAGTTCGCGGATATTGCCGGGCCAGCGGTAATTGAGCAGGATGTCCATCGCCCTGGCATCCAGTTCGATGGGCGGCACGCCGTGTTCCTTCCGGTAGATCTGAATGAAGTGGTCCGCCAGCACGGGGATGTCCTCCGGGTGGCTTCGAAGGGGCGGCACCCGCAACTCAACCACCCGGAGGCGGTGAAAGAGGTCGCTTCGGAAGCGTCCCTGGTCGACGGCCTGCTGGAGGTCCTGGTTCGTTGCGGCCAGTATCCGCACGTCCACCCGGATGGATTCGGTACTGCCCAGGCGGGTGATCTCCCGGGTATCCAGCACCCGCAACAGGCGGACCTGGGCCGCGAGGGTCATTTCACCGATTTCATCCAGAAAGACGGTGCCGCCGTCCGCGGCCTCGAAGATGCCCTGCCGCCGGGTCCGCGCATCCGTGAACGCGCCCTTCTCGTGGCCGAAGAGTTCGCTTTCCAGGAGGGTCTCGGGAATGGCCCCGCAGTTTACGGTGACGAGCCGAGCGTTCGACCGCGCGCTGTGCCGGTGCAGCTCCTGGACCACCATGTTCTTCCCCGAACCGCTTTCGCCGGTAATCAGTACGCTGACGGGAACCGGACCGACCTGGCGGATGGTCTCTCTGATCCGCCGGATGGCTTCGGAATCTCCCAGCAGGTCCGTGTCCACGGTCGCCCGCGCCTGGTCGCCCACCAGTTGCAGCGCCTGTCTGACCTGCGCCGCATCCATCGGAAGGTCCAGGATGGCCCGCGGCTCCAGGCCCTGCAGCAGCGTACGGTCCTGGCGCCTCTCCGGCGACAGGAAGACCAGCAGGGAAAGGCCGCCGGCGCCCGCGTTCAGGGGTCGTTCCGGATCGGAGACCGCGCGCGACAGGTTTTCCTCGTCCACGAGGACGAGGTCCACGTCGCCTCGCCTGAGCAGTTTCGGAACCGGCCCCACGCTGTTGGTCAGAATGGTATTCCACCCCTGCGCGTCCAATTCGGCGCGCAGGGCCTGGCCCGTCTGCGGGTCCGCGGCAACGATCAGCGCGTTTTGTTTTGACGTTTCGGCCATCGCGGTCGTTCGGGTGAATCGGGTTCGTGTTCGGGCGCCGGCGGTTTACGGCCCACGCGGCGCGGATTCCCGGCTGCTGTTCAGGAGAGCCTTCAGCATTTCGATGCGTTTTCCGGCCTGGAGGCCGAAGTCGCTGGCGGCCCCCTCCCGTCGCCGGATGGACTCGAGCTCCCGGATCGCCTCCTGGAAGTTCCCCTGGGCTTCGTAGCAGTTGGCGAGGCCGTCGTGCGCGGTGGCCGCCCACTGCGGGGCGCCCTGAAACTGATATTGAAGTTTCAGGTATTCCCGTTTCGCGCTTTCGTAGTCTCGCAGTCCGAAGTGGCTCTTCGCGAGCCAATACTGGATGGTCGACCAGTCGTTCCCCTCGGCGTTTTTCAGCAAGGGCGTCAGCCGGGCGATTGCCAGCCTGTATTGCTTGTTGTCGTGCAGCATGGTTCCAATATCGATGCGGACGTCCGACGCGAGCGGGTGCCCCGGGAATTCCTGCACGAGCCGGTTGGCGTAGGCGATCGCGGTATCCAGCAGCTTCAGGCGCCTGTGGACCTTCATCAGCCTGGACAGCACCTTCGGCGTTTCTTCGGGCGACGGGCCGGCCTCGAGCACGTTCCGGTAGGCTCTGGACGCCCGTTCAAAGTCCCCGCCGTCGTAGAGGATATCGGCCAGCTCCAGGGCCGCGGCGGACCAGCGGCTGCTGCCTGAACGGGTCTTCACGAAGGCCGCGAGCGCTTCCCGGTATGCTTCCTCCGGACCCTCTCTTTTCAGTGTCCTGACGCGATACCAGGCGGCTTCGGCCTCGGCCTCGCCGCCGGGTCGGTCCCTGACCACGCCTTCGAAAATCTGACGGGCTTTCTTGAAGTTGCCGGCGTTCAGATAGTACCGGCCCTCCTCGTTCCTGAATCTGCCGAGCCACTCGCGGCTGTTCGGGTAGGTCTTCTTGAACCTGCCCGCTGCTTTTTTTGCGTCCTGCACGCGTTTCAGGCGGAACAGGCTGATGACTTCGCTCGCGGCGACCGGCGCGTCCCTCGCGTCCGCGGGGATGAGCGCAATGGCCGCCAGGGCATTCCGGTATTCTCCGGCTTCGAACAGGAGGGATGCCAGGGCCATGCCCGCGTTGGCCTTCAGCGGGCTCTCGGGATATTGTCCGGGGAACGCTTTGAAAGCCGCGACGGCTTCGGGCTCCCGGTCCAGGTCCGCCAGCAGCCGCGCCCGGGCGTACGCGAAGCTGTCGGCGTCGGCCGCGTTCGGATACGCGTTCAGCAGGGTCTGGCAGGTTTCGATGGCTTCGGCCGCCTGTCCGTTCGCCTCGTAGGACCGCGCGAGCCGCCGGAGCGCGGGCTCGTCGGGCCCGACAGAAAGCAGTTCGGTGTCGATTTCGATGGCGCGACGGTAATCTTCGGCCCGAAAGTAGCTCTCGGCCAGCAGGTTACGCGCGGACCGCGCCAGCTCGGGCGACGCCGGACCCGCGAGAAGCTCGGCCAGGTCGTCCGCCGCGCTCCTGGGAAACCCCCGTTCCAGGAGGATGCGGCCGAGCTCGTACCTGGCGTGGCTCTCCAGGTCGCTTTGCGGATACGCGAAGAGGAAATCGCGCAGCGTTTCCTCGGCGGCCGCGTAGTCTTTCTTCAGGGCCTGGCACAGTCCGATGCCGTAGGCCGCCCGTTCCGCCGCCGGGCGCTTCGGATACGCGTCAATGATATCGCCGTAGGTCGTCAGGGCGGAGTCGATCCACGCGGGTTCCACCCGGCTGAGCGTGCGCATCGCGTCGGCCATCCCCAGCAGCGCCCGGTCCAGCCGGTCGGACCCGGGGTACGTCTTCGCGAATTCGCCGTACGCCGCGAGTCGCCGCCTCGCGCTCGCCGTGTCCGTTTCGACTTCGCCTGCCTGCGCCGCGCTGTCCGGCGCGGCAGGCAGGCGGGTCTCCGTTTCGATCCGCAACAGGCCGGCGTCGTCCGCGAACTCGCTTTCGGGATGCCCGGTCTCGACCTCGGCAAGCGCCGCGAGGCCCTTCTCCCGCCAGGACGACGCCTGCTCGCGCCTGCCTTCCAGTTCCGCTTTCCGCGCCGCCTTCAGGGCGCTCCGGCCCAGAAGCCAGGCGGCCTCGGCGGCAAACGGCGGCGGGGGTTCTCCCGACAGCGCTTTGACGAGTGTTTCGGCGGCGAGGGCGTAATGCCGCCGGTCGTGAAGGAATTTTCCCAGTACGAATCGGGCCCGCGGATCGTCCGCGATTGCCGGGAAACTCGAGAGCAGCGCGGCCAGGTCGGCAGGCGGTACGCCGGGGGCCTCGCGGCCGAACTCCCGCAGGTAGCGGATGCGATTTTCGGCCTCGCCGGCGCGCCTGTTGTATTTCTGCAGGTAGGCCCGGTATTCGCGAATGGCCCGGTCCGTCCGCCCGGTTCGATCCAGAATACGGGCGATGCCGAACTGCGCCTCGCCGGCAACCGCGGCCTGAGCAGTTTTTGCCAGGTCCCGGTAGACCGCCAGCGCCAGATCGTGCCATCCCAGATCATGTTCGTACGTACGCGCGATCCGCAGCCGGGCCGATTCGACGGCGCCGGGCGCTTCCGCCTGATCGGCGTAGGCCCGGTATGCCCTCAATGCCCTTCGTGGCGCGCCCGCGGCCCGCCATGCGTCGCCCATCTCCGCGTGCGCCTGGATGCCGGCCTCCGATTCCGGGAAGAGTTCCCGGAGGCGCCGGAACGCATTCCGGGCCTCGCGGGTTTGTTTCAGGTTGGCGTGGGCGCGTCCCAGGCCCAGCCAGGCGCGGTCCAGGTAGGGGCTGTCCGCATAGACGTTGATGAACTCGGTGAAGAGCGCGAGCGCCTCGGCTGTGCGTCCCAGTTCGAGCCAGGCGCCGGCCAGGCCCAGCACCGCCTGCCTGCGGCCTTCGCTTTGCGGGAGATTGGCCCGGGCGAGGCCGTAGATTTCAGCGGCCTTCGGCCAGTTCTCGCGGCCTTCGAACCAGGCGGCCAGTTCCAGGTAGGAGGCGCCGGCCGCGGCATGCCTGGGATACGCCCTGCGCAGCGTGCCGAAAGCCGCCTCCGCCTCCTTCACGTCGTTCATTGCGAGGGCGGTTTTTCCGATCTCGAGCAGGGCGTCCGGCGTCCATTTGGAACCCGCGCCCGGATCCGATATGGTCTTGAACCGGCCCAGCGCCTCTTCCTGACGACCCGCGTCCAGCAGTACGAGCCCCCACCGGTACCCGGCTTCGGCGGCGAGTCCGGATTGCGGGAAATTGGCGACCAGCGCGCCGAACGCCTTGCCCGCGGCGTCCAGGTCCTTTCCTTTGTGGAAGTTGATCCCCGCCGCGAGGAGGTTTCTGGCGGCGTGTTTGCCCGCGGCGAACCGGTCGTGCGCGTCCCGGAAGGCGGCGCCGGCTCTCGCGTATTCAGAGAGTCGCTCCAGGGCTTCGGCCTTTCGCCGCAGGGCCGGGTCCGCTTCCAGGCGTCCCGGATAGCGTACGAGGAAGTCGTCGTACGCATCGACGGCGTCGCTGTACTGTTCTCCCAGGAAAAGGGCTTCGCCGAGTTGATAAAGCGCCGAGGGAAGCCGCGGGCTCGTGGGATACGAGGCGATGAAGCGCCGGAACTCGTGCGCCGCATTGGCATAATCCCGGTTGTCGAAGAGCCGTTGCGCGAGCTCGATGCTTTCGCTCTCGCCCTCGGCGGCCTGCCCCGCAACGGGCGCATACCAGGCCAGCAGGATACACAGCCCGACGATCGCGCCGCAAAGCAGCCGCGGCCGGGAGGCCGTTGGGGCAAAAATGCGGGAAAGTTGCATATTTTATGGGGGTTATGGGTGTTTGCGGCGCCGTGCGGCAGCGTCATTCAATTTATCACATTTGCGCGGGGGCGTCAATCCCTAACTTGGATTTCCCCGGCGTGCGCGGGCCCTGACTCGGGGCGGGCGCCCGGCAATTCCGGTTGGACGTCCTCCGGTACGATGGACTGCAAGTTTGGCAGATGCCCCCGCCTCCCGGGCCCGTCGCCCCCGCCGCCCCGCGGCCGTTTGGCGCTTGACAGAACGACCACCGGGGTTATCATGAGCGCCAAAAACCGGTGAGACGTAAGAGGGTAGACGGTAGATGACGTCCTTGCCCCATTGGTTCTTACTCAATGCCTCTGGCAAGATGTGAAACCACATGGGGCAATAAAACCCGTTAGACGCAAGACGGTAGACGGTAGATGAAAGCGGTGAGACGTGAGACGCAAGACGGTAGAAGACGTCCTTGCCCGATTGGTTCTTCCTTTCTGCCTGCGGCAAGAGATGATACCGAACAGGCATTCATATCATCTCCCGTCTCACGTCTTACGTCTACCCGCCTTTAGGGCACTCACAATATCTCACGTCTCCCGTCTTACGTCTCACCAGGGGAGGGGGGCCGGGCGGAGAGGTCCTTCGCTATCGCCGGAAAATATCGTCAGTCCGTATCGACACATCCGATCGGCGAAGGGTCATCATCTCCCGTCTCCCGTCTACCGTCTCACCGCCTTTAAGGGTTTTCCCAATGGATCGCGTTGTTGAAATTTCGCCCGCGAAGCTGAATCTGGGCCTGAAGATCCTGCGCCGCCGCCCGGACGGCTTTCACGATATCGTCTCCGTGCTTCAGACGGTGGACCTGTGCGACCGGCTGGTGTTCACGCCCGCCGCGCCCGGAGAAACCCTGGTCCGCGCCGACCGTCCGGACGTTCCCGCGGGGCCGGAGAACCTCGTGTACCGCGCCGTTGAAATCCTCCGCCGGGCAACGGGCGCACGCAACGGGGTGCGCGTGGACCTGGTCAAACACATTCCCGCGGGCGCGGGCCTGGGCGGCGGGAGTTCCAACGCGGCCACGGCGCTGCGCGCGCTGGACCGGCTGTGGGGAACGTGTCTGGGGCCGGAGCGATTGGCCTCGCTCGCCGCGGAACTCGGGTCCGACGTCCCGTTCTTCCTCACCGGCGGCACGGCCGTGGTAACGGGGCGCGGAGAGCGGATCCGACCGGTGGATTGGGAGGGCGATTTCTGGTATGTACTGGTGTATCCGGGGTTCCCCGTGTCCACCGCATGGGCCTATCGAAACGTGAGAATTGGCTTGACAGATTCAGCAGCGTATGGTACATTTCTGGACTTTGCGGAAAAATCCGGCCGGATCTGCGCCGGCCGATTGTTCGCCTGCCTGGAAAACGACTTTCTGCCCCTCGTGGAAGCCGCCGCCGGCGACGTGGCGCGGATCCTTGCGGCGCTGGACGCCCGGGGCGCGGTTGCCTGTTCGGTTTCGGGCAGCGGATCCACGCTCTTCGGCGTTTTTCGTGAGGCCTCGCAAGCTTCGGCCGTGGTTGGCCTGGTGCAGGGCCGCGGGCGCCGGGTCTATCTGTGTCGGTTCCGGCCGCGCGAACCGTAGCCGTCCGGAATCGGATCGAGCCGTTTGCGGTTCCTTATACATTAATATATAGTCATAACAACGTACGACCCCGGTCGATTGCCGCCTCAACGATGGCTCGCGGACTGATCGCACGCAGCATCCGGGTTCCGGTTATTGATGCCGGGTCGTCTAAGGGTAAGACAGCGGCCTTTGGAGCCGTTTATCGGGGTTCGAATCCCTGCCCGGCAGTGCAAAACCGCAGTTCTGGTAAAAAAATGTGGAGGATCGGTCAATGGCTGACAATAACGGCGTAAGTTTGCAGGCCGAAGTACGCTCCGGAACCGGAAAGGGCGAGGCCAAGCGCATCCGGCGTACCGGGAGGATTCCCGCGGTGGTCTATGGCGACCGCGGCGCGTCCGTCGCCTGTTCGGTCGATGCGAAGGCGTTGTCAACGGTCTTGCACGAACACGGCCGGAATACGCTTCTGTCCCTGGTTGTGGGCAACGGCGAGGATCAATCCGAAGACACCGCCATCGTCAAGGAGCTGCAGCACCACCCCGTTGGCGGTCATCTCCTCCACGCGGACTTCTACCGGATCTCGCTCACCCAGAAAATCGTCGTGGACGTTCGCGTCGAACCCCAGGGCATTCCCGCCGGCGTCCGCACGGAAGGCGGTATTCTGGAGCAGTTGCTGCACCAGGTGGAGGTGTCGTGTCTGCCCGCCGAGATCCCGGAAAGCATCGGGTTCGACGTGAACCATCTGAATATCGGAGACTCGGTGCACGTCTCCGATCTGAGCGTGTCCGGCGACGTGGAGATCGTTACCGAGAGCGACCGGTCCGTGTTTGTCGTGGTTCCGCCTTCAATCGCTCAGGTCGAAGAGGAAGAGGAAGAGGTGCTCGAGGAAGAAGAAGAGATGCAGGAACCCGAAGTCATCGAACGCGGCAAGAAGGACGAAGACGAGGACGACGAAGAATAAGAGCGGTGAGACGTGAGAGGGTAGACGGTAGATAACATCCTTGCCCCATTGGTTCTTACTCAATGCCTCTGGCAAGATGTGAAACCACACGGGGCAATAGAACCGGTGAGACGTAAGAGGGTAGACGGTAGATGAAGACATTTACAGCAGTGTTTCTACACAAACCGTGCCTGCTAATTTACCGTTATCGTAGCAATCAAGAAAAACCATAGGGCACTCACGGTATCTCCCGTCTCCCGTCTAACGTCTACCCGCTCTTCAGGCACTCACATCATCTCCCGTCTCACGTCTCCCGTCTCCCCGGGGTTGGGGGTAGGGCCTTCGACATCAGAGGTAGATATCGCGAGTCCGTATCGATATCCGATGGGCGAAGGGTAATCATCTCCCGTCTTACGTCTACCGTCTCCCCGGGGTTGGGGGCTGCGGGGAGGAACGATAGCGCTTGCACGCGATGATGGAACTCAGCCACAAGAAGCTTGTGGTATGGAAAAAGAGCATTGATCTGGTCAACGAGATTTATACGCTGACCGCTGAATTCCCCTCCGCCGAACTTTATGGCCTAACCGGCCAGTTACGACGATCTGCTGTCTCAATACCGTCCAACATTGCCGAAGGGTCGGCGAGATCTTCGAGTTCTGAACGCAAAAGATTTCTGGAAATCGCCAGGAGTTCGTTGGTTGAGTTGGATACTCAGCTTGAAATTGCACTAAGCCTCCAAATGTGTTCGGAAGATGACGTTCAATCAATAATAAAAACAATGAATCGATTGTTTGGTTTGCTGTCAGGATTGATAAGCAGAGTATCATCTTAGCTTCGGTAAGACTGTAGAGGAAAAACCTGAAAGAGGTGAGACGTAAGTAGACGGTAGATGAAGACATTTACAGCAGTGTTTCCACAAAAACCGTGCCTACTAATTTACCGTTATCATAGCGACTAGAAAAACCATAGAGCATTCACATCATCTCCCGTCTCACGTCTCCCGTCTCCCCGGGGTTGGGGGTAGGGCCTTCGACATCAGAGGTAGATATCGCGAGTCCGTATCGATATCCGATGGACGAAGGGTAATCATCTCCCGTCTCCCGTCTCACCGTTTTTAGGGGGTTCTCGTGAAGGTTGTCGTGGGTCTGGGCAACCCGGGTTCCGAATACGCTCATACCCGCCACAACCTGGGCTATCGGGTGGTGAACCTGCTGGCGTCAAGGCTGAAGGGGACCTGGTCGGAAAGCGCCTGGTATTTTTTTTGCCGGATCGGGAAGGACGACCGGACGCTGATGCTGGTGAAGCCGACCACGTACATGAATCGCAGCGGCGTTGCGGTGGCGCAGGTCCTGGATCGTTTCGAAGTCGGCATCGAGGAAGCCCTGGTGGTCGTGGACGACGTCCACCTGGACCTGGGCCGGATCCGGCTGCGGCGCGGCGGCAGCGACGGGGGGCATAACGGGCTGGCGTCGATTATCGATTGCGCGGGATCCGGGGCGTTTCCCCGGCTGCGGGTGGGCATCGGGGCGCCGCCGGAAGGCGCGGACCGGATCGAGCACGTCCTGAACCCGTTCGAAGACGATGAGCGCGACACCGTAAACGCGGCGATCCGCGCGGCCGCCTCCGGGGCGGCATGCTGGATGGAATCCGGCATTGACGAGGCGATGAATCGGTTTAATTCATAAAGGCGGGGAGACGGGAGAGGGGAGACGGTAGATGACGTCCGTGCCCGATTGGTTCTAGCTAAATGCCTCTGGCAAGATATGAATCCGCACGGGCACTCATATCATCTCCCGTCTTACCTCTAACGTCTCCCCGCCTTTGGGGCACTGATATCATCTCACGTCTCACGTCTCCCGTCTCACCGCCTTTAGGGCGCTCACGGTATCTCCCGTTTCACCGCTTTTTAGGGTTCCTTCGGTATCGCAGGTAGATATCGCGAGTCCGTATCGATATCCGATGGGCGAAGGGTGATCATCTCCCGTCTCCCGTCTCCCGTCTCACCGCCTTTTGGGGGTTTCTCTATGTTCTGGACGCCAATATTCGGAATCGCCGGGTTGCTCGTCGCCGGGCTGGTATATTTCCGGATCACCCGTAAACCGGCCGGAACGGACCGGATGCGGGAGATTTCGGATGCCATCCACGAAGGCGCGATGGCGTTTTTGAAACGCGAATACCTGGTGCTGGCGATATTCATCGTTGCGGTATTCATCCTGCTTTCGATCGGCATCCGGCCGTTCAGTACGGCCTTCGCCTTTCTGGCCGGCGCGGTCTGTTCGATCGGCGCCGGTTTTTTCGGGATGAAAGCGGCCACCAAGGCCAACGTGCGCACCGCGTACGCCGCCAACCAGGAGGGCGAGGCGACGGCGCTGAGCGTCGCTTTTTCCGGCGGTACGGTCATGGGCCTCTCGGTGGCCAGCCTGGGCCTGCTGGGTGTGGGCGTGCTCTTTCTCCTGTACGGAAACGCCGACCAGGCGGTGATCATCAACGGGTTCGCCATGGGCGCCAGTTCCATCGCGCTGTTCGCGCGCGTGGGCGGCGGCATCTACACCAAGACCGCCGACGTGGGCGCCGATCTGGTCGGCAAGGTCGAAGCCGGCATTCCCGAGGATGACCCGCGCAACCCCGCGGCGCTCGCCGATTTCGTGGGCGACAACGTGGGCGACGTGGCCGGGATGGGCGCCGATATCTTCGAGTCCTACGTGGGCTCCATCGTAGCCACCATCGCCATCGCGGCCACGGCAGGGTCCGCGCTGATCGCCACGCTGGCCGGCAGCTCCGTGTACGCCGACGCCGACGTGAAGATGGCGGCCATGCAGTTGCCGCTCGTCGTGGCCACCATCGGCCTCGTGGCGTCGCTCATCGGCGTGCTCGCCATGCCCGTCCTGCAGCGTTTCAGCCCCGCGGCCGCCCTCCGGTACGCTTCCTTCGTGGCCGCCGGGATCATGTTCGCCGGGAGCTACTTCGCGGTTGAGGGCCTGGGGCTCTCCGAAGGCGTGTTCTGGGCGATCCTGCTGGGCGGTCTCACCGGCATTCTGATCGGCCTGCTTACCGAATACTACACCGGCGGCGCGCCGGTGAGCAGGGTGGCCAGGTCCTCTGAAACCGGGCCCGCCACCAATATCATCTCCGGCCTGGCGATCGGCATGCAGAGCACCTTCCTTCCCGTGCTGTGCATCTGCGCCGCCATCGGGTTCGCCTATCACTTCGCCGGGCTCTACGGCATCGGCATCGCGGCCGTGGGGATGCTGGCAACCGTGGGCGTCACCATGGCGGTAGACGCGTACGGTCCCATCGCCGACAACGCGGGCGGCATTTCGGAAATGGCGGAACTCGGACCGGAGACGAGGAAGATTACGGACGGTCTGGACGCGCTGGGCAACACCACGGCGGCCATCGGCAAGGGCTTCGCCATCGGTTCGGCCGCGCTCACGGCCCTGGCCCTGTTCTCGGCCTACGCGTCCACCGTGAAGCTGGAGATGATCAACCTGACCTCGCCGATGGTGGTGATCGGCCTGTTCATCGGCGGATCCATCCCCTTCCTCGTGGCCGCGCAGACGATGACTTCGGTGGGCCGGGCGGCCTTCAGGATGGTGGAAGAGGTCCGGCGGCAGTTCCGGGAGATTCCAGGCCTGATGGAGGGCACCGGCAAGCCCGATACCCGCCGCTGCGTGGATATCAGCACGGTTGCGGCGCTGCGGGAAATGGTGCCGCCCGGGGTGGTTGCCGTGCTCACGCCCGTGCTGGTCGGGTTCATCCTCGGAAAGGAAGCGCTCGGCGGCATGCTCGCCGGCGCCCTGTTGAGCGGCATGCTCATGGCGCTGATGATGGCCAACAGCGGCGGCGTGCTGGACAACGGCAAGAAGCATATCGAAGAGGGGCACTTCGGCGGGAAGGGGTCCGATGCGCACAAGGCCGCGGTCGTTGGCGACACCGTGGGCGATCCGCTGAAGGACACCTCCGGCCCCTCGCTGAACATACTGATCAAGCTCATGTCGGTCGTTTCGCTGGTTCTGGCTCCATTGTTGGTTGATTGAATTCGCGAAAGCAATTTTCGCCTTTTCTATACACCCTTCGCGAAGCCGTTAGACGCAAGACGGTAGACGGTAGACGGTAGAAGACATCCTTGCCCGATTGGTTCTTCAATTGTGCCTTCGGCACAAAATGAAGCCGCACGCGGCAAGAAGACCCGTTAGACGCAAGACGGTAGACGGTAGATGACGTCTTTGCCCGATTGGGTCTTCCATTGTGCCTTCGGCACAAAATGAAGCCGCACGTGGCAAGAAAACCCGTTAGACGCGAGACGGTAGACGGTAGATGAAGACATTTACAGCAGTGTTTCCGTATAAACCGTGCCTGTTTATTTGCCGTAATCGTAACGACAAGAAAAACTATAGGGCACTGATATCATCTCCCGTCTCACGTCTCCCGTCTCACCCGGGGGTAGGGGGCCGCGGGGAGAGGTTCTTCGGCATCGCAGGAAGACATCGTCAGTCCGTATCGAAATCCGATCGTCGAAGGGTCATCATCTCCCGTCTTACGTCTTACGTCTCACCGCCTTTAACCGATTGCAGTTTTCCTTATCGCCCCGCTCGTGAACGCCCGGTCGGGCGGCTCGCGGGCCAACAGTCCACGGGGAGGTTCCATGCCGAATCGTTACGAACTCGCACTCATCGTCAACACCCAGGCGCCCGATAACGCGGTGGACGACCTCGTCGCGCGTTTCGATCGCCTCGTTTCCGAAGGCGGCGGCCGCTCGGTGGAGGTCGACCGCTGGGGCGCGCGCAAGCTGGCCTACGACATTGGCAAGCAGCAGCGCGGAGACTACACGTTCATCCGCTTCGAGGCGCCGCCGGAGGTCCTGCCCGAGGTGGACCGGATGTTCAAGCTGGACGAGTCCGTGCTGCGGCACCTGGTCGTCGTGGACGAAAGTCCGGTGGAGGAAGAACCGGAAGCGGACGATGAGGACGAGGCGGAAGCGGATGCAGGCGGAGAAGACGAGGAAGAGAACGCCGAGGAAGGCGACGACAAGGAGGAGGGCGAATGAACCGGTCCAGCATAAAGGTATGCAGGTTCTGCGAAGACAAGGCGTTGACCATCGACTATAAGGACGTGCGGCTGATGCAGCGGTTCGTCACGGACAGGGGAAAGATCATCCCCCGGCGCGTTTCCGGGACCTGCGCCAGGCACCAGCGCAACGTCACCCGGCACCTCAAGCGCGCCCGCCAGATCGCGCTGTTGCCTTTTGCAACGGATAGTATGTCATAAAAGCGGGGAGAGGGTAGACGTTAGACGGTAGATGACATCCTTGCCAAATTGATTCTACCTTAATGCCCCTGGCAAGATGTGAAACCACACGGGGCAATAAAACCCGTTAGACGTAAGACGCAAGACGGTAGAAAAAAGCGGTGAGACGTGAGAGGGTAGACGGTAGAGGAAATCCTTGCCCGATTGATTCTCGCTTAATGCCTCCGGCTAGAAATGAAACCGCAACGGGCAGACAATCTCTCCCTTCTCACGTCTAACGTCTCCCCGCCTTTAGGGCACTCATATCATCTCCCGTCTCCCGTCTAACGTCTCCCCGGGGTTGGGGGCTGGGGGTAGGGCCTTCGACATCAGAGGTAGATATCGCGAGTCCGTATCGATACCCGATGGGCGAAGGGTCATCATCTCCCGTCTTACGTCTCACCCGGGGTAGTGGGCCGGGTGGAGCGGTCCCGCCCGTATCGCGGATAGATTCCGCCGGTCCGTATCGAAATCCGGCCGTCGCGGTGACATCATCTCACGTCTCCCGTCTTACGTCTCCCCGCCTTTTACCATTCGGCCATCGCGCCCAACGAAAGGGAACCCCCATGAAGGTAATCTTAACCGAAGGTCTCGACAACTTGGGCCAGGCTGGAACAGTTGTTGACGTCAAGGACGGGTACGCCAGGAATTACCTCATCCCCCGGAACCTCGCCCTGGTGGCCAGCAAAGGGAACATGAAGGTCTACGAGGAACTGAAGCGCCAGAAGGAAGCCCGGGACACCCGCGCCCAGCGCGAGGCCGTGGCCTTCTCGAAAAAGGTCGAAAAGGCATCCTGCACGATTCCGGTCGCCGTGGGCAAGGAAGACCAGATCTTCGGGTCCGTCACGGGGCAGCACATTTCCGAACACCTCGCCGAGCAGGGCTTCGAAATCGACCGCCGCTGGATCGAACTCGACGAACCCATCCGCGCGCTCGGGGTCTACGACGTCTCCATCCGCCTCCACGCCGAAGTCAGCGCAACCGTCAAGGTGTGGGTGGTCAAGGAATAACCAAAAAGCGGTGAGACGGTAGAGGAAAGCGGTGAGACGTGAGACGGTAGACGGTAGATGACGTCCTAGCCCGAATGGGTCTTCCATTATGCCTCCGGCAAAAAGTGAACCCGCACGGGGCAATAAAATCGGTGAGACGTAAGACGGTAGACGGTAGATGACGTACTTGCCCGATTGGTTTTTCCCTTATGCCGCCGGCAAGAAGTGAAACCGCACGGGGCGAACAATCTCTCCCCTCTTACGTCTCCCGTCTCCCCGCCTTTACGAGACCTACCCCCTGACCCCCTTCCTGAAGGAAGGGGGAACCCGGGATCCCATTACGCGAACCTCCATACCCTTTCCTTTAGGAAAGGGTCCTGCCTGCCGGTGATTTTTCGGCAGGCAGGGGGATAGGTCTGCGCATCCGCGAGGTCATGTCGCCTGGCCTTATCGTCGTCCCATCGACGCAGATTATCTTCTCCCGTCTCACGTCTACCCTCTCACCGCTTTTGATGGGCCGGGGGGAGAGGTCTGCGGGGCTGGGAGTGGTTCGCTCTTCGCTCCAAGCTGTCAACTGTCAGCCGATGGCTAACCGCTGTCCTCATCATCCAGACACCAATCGGTCTACAAACGTATTTCCTGACCGGAGAGCTACCAGAGCAGAGCGCGCTGATCCGTCCAGCAACGTGGTTTGATCTTCCTCCGCGGGTGTAAGGCCAGAGGATCGTGTGCATCCTGTGAGTGTGTTCGCGCTATGCATTTGGCAGGCCCCACGCCCTGGCAAATGCGGCAAGAGGGTAGACGGTAGATGATAACGTCACCACAGTGTTTTCGCGCTAACCGTGCCTGTTTCTCTACCGTTATCGTAACAACAAGAAATACCACAAGGCACTGATATCATCTCCCGTCTCACTTCTCCCGTCTCCCCGCCTTTAGGGAATTTGGGGAAAAGGGGATTTTGAATTTGATTTTCGACCTTGATTCTTGCTGAACGCCGACCGCTGATAGCTGATATCTTTCACCCATGTGAACGTTTTTTTCAATCCCTCCGCGCCGTTCCCCGCTCGATGCCCCACGCCTCGATTCCCTCGATCGGCTGAACGGTCGTCCGTACCCCTCGCAACGTTTCTCTCCGTCCTCCGCGCCCGAACGCCTTCCTGAGCCGTCTCCTCAACCGTTTCCGCATCCCCGGCGCCAACCCGGTCCGCCGGCCGGTCCCCCGAATCCCCGATTTCGAGCCCGTCCGCGCTGCCGCATGCCTCGTTCGTCGCCTCGCTGGCATGCTTTTTGCCGCCCTGCCCGCCGGGTTGAATCGGCGCGTGGTGACTCAAAGGGAGGCCGGCGATGCGGTATTGGACGTCTTCAGGCACGGGTCTGGCGTTTTTGCTGGTTCTGGGCGTTTCCGGCGCGGCGTATGCCCTGGAGGTCGCGGACCCGCCGGGCATTCTGATTCGCGTGGACAGGCCCGCCGCCAACGCGTGGGCCGGGATCGACGGCGGGATCGAAATCCGCATTCTGACGTACGACGGCCTCCTCGACGGCGGCTTCCGCGTGTCCGTTGTCGATGCAACGGTACGCGACAGGGACGTCGGCGTTACTGCCGGCGGGTCCGCCGCTCCCCGCGGGTTTGTCTATTACAATATATATGTACCCGGTCCGGGTCATCCTCCGGACGGTGTCGCGTTTGGCGACGGCGAGGCGTCCGGCGTGGATACCTTCCGGGTCTCCATAACCGTAACCCCGCGCGCGACCCGCTTTGCGTCGAAGAACAGCCGTGCGGTGAAAGTGGTGGTCGACCCGGACGCGGACGTGGCTGGCAACGAGTTGAACAACCTGATGACGAAGTCGAAGATCACCCCGGCGTCCACGGGCTTCGGCGCGAACAGGGTGGGCGACGGGGTGAGGTTCGGCATCGATGCCAACCGTCCCGTGCATGCCGACGTGTTCGAATCCTTCTCCGTTGAGACGGACGGGCTCGGATTCGACACCACGCCGGCGGGGTTGATCGAGCGCGTCCGGTTCAGACGCGGCGACAGAATCACCATCCGCCTGGGTTTGAACACGGCCGGCGTGCTGGATGCGGGCGCGGAACGCATCCTGGCGGGTGTCGTGGATGCGGATTCCGCGTTTTCCTCGGCGCCGGTCTCTTTCGCGTTTGCCCGGGAACAGCTGTACAGAGCCGGCGTGCGGACGTCGGCGAAGGTCGAGGCGGGCGATTTCGGCGATAACCGGCGCGTACGGGTCGAAGCGTTTCTCGTGGATGCCGCCGGCAACCCGGGCGCCGCCTCGATGGGCGCGCCAGCGCCGTCGCCCGTCAGCGCCGGGTACGGCCTTCCGGATCGTTTCGACCCCGCCGGCGTGGAATGGATCGCCGACGCGACCCCGCCCCGGATCACAGTTGTGTACCCGCGTCCGGACCGCATGGAAAACCGGATCTCGGCGGCCGTCACGCAGACGCTGTCGGGAGTTCGACCTCTGCCCGGAGAGGCGGAGGGCGTCCGGGCCAACCGCGGGTTGAACCCGCTCACGTTCAGACTCAGCGAAGTCCCGGACTCCATCCGGATCACCCATGGCGACAGCACACACGGGTTCGGCAGTGGGGTCAATGACGCCGGCCGGGTTGACGACGGTGAAGGCCTGCCGCCCACGGGCGACGATTCCACCGCCACACTCGCGCTTCCCTGGAAATACGACAGAGCGGGCGGGGTCCGGAATGATCTGACGATCGAGGTCTGGGACAGCGTCGGGAACCGGGCGGCCCTGGACCTCGAGGGCATCTGGTACGACGAAAAGGCGCCGGTGATCTCCCATCTGTTCCCCACCGCCGCGACCGCGCCCAGGGATCCGGACAACAACGACGAGCCCACCGTCAATCTGGCCAGCAAGGACCCGGTCTTCACCATCGACGAGGCGCTGGAATCGCTGTCCGTCCGCTATATCAACCTCGCCGCCGGCGCCCCGGCCGTCGTGCAGCGTTTCCGCCGGGGGAACCGCCGGCTGGAGACCATTGGAAAGCCGATGATCTGGCCTGTGGAAAACGCGGGCTTCTGGGATGGAAGCCGGTACGATCTGCAGATTCTGGCCGTGGACCTCGCCGGCAACGCCAGCGTGACCGATGGCGGGGCGCTCACGTTCACGAGGGGTTTCCAGAATCCGAAGGCCGACGCGTTCAGAATCGTCAACGTGCCGGACCAGGGCGGAAGGGTGGTTGCCGGCGCGGATTTCACCATGCGCCTGTCCGTCCTCGATACCACGCTCTCACGTGCCGAGGGCGCCGGCGTCCTCGCGTTGACCTATCACGCGCAGGCGGCGCTGGCCGTGATCGTCTCCGGCGACCAGGCCGGCGCGCTGGAAGGCGTGAGCTTCGGCGGCATCGTTGTGAGGCCCGCGCCGTCCTTCACGCTGCCCGCGGAAATGGCCGCCGCCGGGATGGTCGCCCGCGCGGCCATTCTGGACGGCGACGGATGGCGCGCGGGCCGGCGCGACGTCAGCTTCCGGTCCGCCAGGCCGCTGGTAAACGCCGCCGTGATGGCCGCGGAGGGCCTGATCGACCCCGTCGACGGAAGCCATTCGATTCGCATCAGCGGCCGGCTCGACGCGGCGGTGAACGTGGAGACCGCGGAGTTCTCGCAATTCGTGGTGTCCGCAGGGGCCGGCGCGGAACCGGGCAGCAGCGTGTCCGGCGCCTTTACGGTCCGCGTGCTGCCCGCCGACGCATTCGGCAACGCGAGCATGAAAATCGAAAATACCGTGACATCGGAGAACTACCCATCTGTGGCTGTCCGATTCGGAAGCAGCCACGCCGCGGTGACGGTACCCGCGGGCGTGCAGACGGTCCCGCCCGGCGGCGCGGACTTCGGCGCCGTGGCCGCGGAGTTGGACGGCAGCGCAATGATCACCGTGCGCACGGTGGACGGGGCGCTGGTGACGGGATCGGGCGGGAATGCCGTGACCGGCGCGCTCACGGGCAGCGTGACCGTGCGTTTCACGCCCGAGAACGGCCCCCCGGACCCGCCCGCCTCCATCACGGTCGAGGACTACAAAGGCGCGGACGGGACCGGCGACCAGGGCGGCATGGTGCTGATCGGCTTCCCGCACTCCGTCCGGCGCGACGCCGTGATCCACTACCGGATCGAGCGCGAAGTTGAAACGACGCTGGCAGGGTACGACGGGCACGGCCGGGAGATACACCGCGAAGCGCCCGTGAACTCGTGGATACACTGGGCGACCGTCGGCGTCGCGGACGGCGGCATGCTGCGCGCCGTGGTCCCCGCGCTGGACAACGCGGCCACCCGGTGGGGCGTCAGGTCCGTCGCCGGCGCTGCCGGGACAGCGGCCGGAAAGCGCGTTTACGCGAAGGAGGGCGCGGCGCTGACCCTCGCGACGTTGGGCATACCCTCGCCGCCCATGACGGAAGTGGAGTTGGCGGAACGGTTCAACGCGCCGGAAGATTTCGCCGCATCCGTCATCGGCGACCGGCGGGACCTGGTGTTCGCGCCGGTGGACCTCCGCGCGAGCGCGCCGGTGGCCGCCGCCTCCGCTCCCGCGAACCTCCGCACCGATCGCGCGGCGGGCGAACTGCGGGTGTCCGCCCGGACGGAAACCGACGGACCGGCCGGCGCGATCGACAACATTCCGCCCGCCGCGGTGACCGGCGCGTCCGGCGACGGCGCGGGCGCGCTGCGGTGGACGGCGTCCGCGGATGACGGCGTGGTGGGATTCATCCCCTATCGCGGCTACAACCTGCCCATCTATGGCGTGAAGGGCTACCGGGTGATGCGCGGCGCGTCTTCCGACAGCCTCGAGGAAATCGCCGTGCTGCCGCCGGGCGCCACGCGGTTCGTCGACGACGCCCTGCCCGGCGGCGTCGCCTCGCTGGTCTACCGGATCGACGCGGTTGACGACAACAACGTGACCGCGGGCGACCCGTTCGCTGTCGAGAACGTCTCCGTCCGCGTGACGTTCGCGGACGCCGGCGGCGAACCGGTCTACCTCATCGTCCTCCCGTCGCAGGGCGGCGATCTCCAGGTCAACTTCGAAGACCTCATCGCCTTCGCCGCCGCCTTCGGGACCCGCAAGGGCGACACCGCCTACAACCCCCAGGCCGACGTGAACGACGACGGCGCCGTGAACTTCGCCGACTACGTCGCCTTCGCCGCCTCGTACGGCCGCACGGCAGCGGAAAGGCGGTGAGACGTGAGAGGAAAGAATGAAGAATGAAGAATTAAGAATGAAAACGGGTTGATCCTCATGCGGTTTATCCATCGAATCCTGAAAGGTGGCCTGCCGGCGGACATACACCCACTCCCCCGCCGACCTACCCCTTACCCCCTTCCTGAAGGAAGGGGGTAGCGGGAATCTATCGCGTGACGCTCGTCTCCCTTTCCTTTAGGAAAGGGTCCCTGCATGCCGGTGGTTTCTCGGCAGGCCGTGGGGATAGGTCTGCGCCCTTCGCGCTCGTCCATAAAATTGCGCTGGCGTCAGCGCATTGGGTTTTTGATTCAAGCTGACCGCTGGTTTCCGGTTTGGTTTTCTTTGTGTCTTCGTGTCATTGTGTGAGCAGATTTTCGTTTTTGATCTTGGCTATCGGCGGACTGCTGTCGGCTAATCGCAGAGGGCTTTCCTCATCATTCAGACGCCAATCGGTCTACGTAGGCGTTTCCTGACCGGAGGGCACCCGGAGCAGAGCGCGCAGATCCGTCCAGCAACGGGGTTCGATGTTCCACAGAGGGTGTCAGGCCAGAGGATTGAGAGCATCCTGTGAGGGAGTTCGCGCTGTGCATATAGCAGGCCCCACGCCCAGTGGCGACTTTTGGTTCCTTTTGGTCGCTTCAAAAGGAACCCGCCGGAGGCAGGGAATTTGGGGAAAAGGGGATTTTGAATTTGATGTTCGCCTTTGACTGATGGCTGGTTTGTTTTTCTTTGTGTCTCCGTGTCTCCGTGTCTCCGTGTGAGATGAATTTGACTCTTGTTTTCGTTTTTCGCTCTTGCTTCAAGCTGACGGCTGAACGCTGACTGCTGATGGCTGGTTTGTTTCCCTTTGTGTCTTTGTGTCTCCGTGTGAGCTGAATTTGATTCTTGTATTTGATTTTGCTTTAGGCTGATTGCTGACCGCTGATAGCTGATAGCTGACCGCTCTTTTTCCCTTGATTTTTCCGGAGCCTTCGCCATATATTATTGTTTAGTAAGTGTATTTGCGAAAAATGCCCTCCCCCAGCGGCGCAAATCCTCCTCCCCTGTGCGCGCCGGGAAGGATGCGCAACCAATGGTCGAAATGAACGTGGTCGGCGTGGCGGTGGAACCCAACACCAACCGGCCGCTCGTGTGGCTGAAAGACAGGGAGCAGCAGATCTTCCTGCCCATCTCCATCGGGAATTTCGAAGCCACGGCCATTTACATGGCGCTGTACGACGAAGAACCCCCCCGGCCGCCCACCTGCGAGTTGCTCCGGTCTATATTGGATGGCATGGGCGTCAAGGTCACACGCGTGCTCATCAACGCGCTCAAGGAAGACGTCTTCTTCGCCGAGGTCAGCCTGGATGCCGATGGCAAAACCATCGGCGTGGACTCCCGGCCCAGCGACGCCCTCGCTCTGGCCCTCCGCACGGGCGCCCCGGTCTACGTGGAAGACAGGGTCATCCAGGAGGCCGGGCTGCCCATCAATGCCTCTTTGGACGTGGAAGTCGAGCAGGTCGAAGGCGGAATCTCGGATCGTGTGACCGCCCTCAAGGCGGAATTGAAGGAGGCCGTGGCCCGGGAACAGTACGAAGAGGCGGCCAGCCTGCGCGACGAAATCCAGCGCCTCGAACATCAGATGCGCTGAAACAGGGTATTGTGGTACGCAATAGACAGGGCCCTTCATATTGTGGTTGCACGGGGCGCCAAAGCGCCGTAATTTACAGGGGTTTGGAGCCATTCGGCGTTCTGAATTTTACGTGACGAATAAAGTACAAAAAACACTTGACAGCCAGTTTAGTGTTGCGTATACTTAGGAACCTGTTTGCGGAATAATGCGTGCGTAAACAGCGAAATCAGCCGAATTCACGGCTGTTTTCATCGACTATCGGAACCGGGTTGTTGGAACCTCAACACACAGTTATGACGAATCAATTATGCTATCTCTTGAAGGCGGGAGACGAGGGGGTGGCTTTCGTGCATTTAAAAGGAGGTGTAACAGGACCGAGCACCTATAAAGGTTCAACCTTATGTCGATAGTCACACCAGATCGTTGCAGGCCAGGAACTTTAGAATTTTCCAAACGAAGGGAGGAACGCCATTACAGCTAAATTCCACATCACTTCCGATTACCGGCACCCCCCGCCGGGGGTCATACCGGGGTTCAAGAAGTGGCTTCAAGGCGCAGCAAGGGAGGTTTACCGCAGGTTTTACGAAGCGTCCTGTTTCACAAGGAGGTTGGTAATGCAGTTAAAAACGGTTTCAAGCATTGGTTTGGCGTTTCTGCTGGTTTTCGGAGTGGTTGGCGTGGCCTCGGCCCAGGAAGTCGCCGCCACGCAGGGTGTTTTCATTCGTGTTGACAAACCTGCCGCCAACTCGTGGGCCAAAATTGGCGACAAAATTGTCTTTCGGATCCTGAGTTACGATCAGCGTCTCGACGCTGGTTTCGAGATTATCGTCAAGGACTCTTCGCTCGCAGACGATCCGGCGACGGCGACGGCGGCACATTATACTGTAACCGTCCCCAACACCACGACACAAACGGATGTCGATGATGCTACGACGGACGCGGATGAGCGCCTAGTCAGCGCCGCCTCACGAACTCCTGCCGGTGAGCTTACCGTTACCAAGGGGTTGGGCTCGGGCGTCGATACGTTTACGGTTTCAATTACCGTGGAACAGGATGATGCGATTGAGACCGACAATAACCACTCGGTAAAGATCGTCGTCGACACACAACCCGACACCGATCCGGGTGGCGCGCTGAACAACCTGATGACCGACAAGAAGATCACGCCCGCCACGGCCGGCTTCGGCGCCAGCCGCGTGGGTCTCGGACGGTTGTTTGGCATCGACAGCGTTCGCCCGCTTCATGCAAATGTATTTACGGAAATCGATCTGGACCTGGGCAGGTTGGAAGCCGTCCTGGTCGATACGTCGGCCACCGGGCTCACAGGCACCGACCAGCAGCCCTACGTCCGGGAGATCCAGATTACCACCGACCAGGTGTTCAGAGCGGTGTTGGGTCTGAATACCTCCGCGATCCTGAGCGCCAGGGCGGACAGGATCGAAGTCGGTCTCGTACCCGCCGACTCGATTGCGCGCTATGATTCGGATGATACAACGACCGATCCTCCTGGCCTCGCTTTGGAAACTGAACCGGCGCGCGCGAAAGCTTTCGAGGAGGACGCGCGGGTAAAGGTCACGCTCCGTGGGGACAGGCTGTACAGCCCGAATCCGAGCGTTGAGGATAAGATTGACGCGGGGCAGATCAAGGACAATGAGCGTCTCGAGCTCTACGCCTATCTCGTGGACGTCGCCGGTAACGTCGGCGGTGATGCCACAGGGCCCTCCGCTGCCAATTGGAGAACCCTCCACGGCGGCGCCGACTCGCTCGTAGCTGCTTTATCAGATCTGACAACTGTGGCCGCGGCGGGAACCAACACGGATATTCCGATTATCGGGGACGCGACCGCGCCCAAGATTACGATAAATCATCCGCATCCGGACAGTATTGCGGCCGGATCGGAGAATCATAAACCTCTGATCACCGCGGCAATCACGCAGTCGCTTGACGGCATTTATACCCAGTTGCCGGGTGAGCCCGCGGTACAGACCAACCGCCGGCTGAGACCGCTCGAGTTCAAACTCAGCGAAGGGGTGAGCAAGATCACGATCAAGCACGCCGACAGTACGCTGACGCTCAATCCCATCGCAGCGGATGACACGGCGACTCCGGCGATCGTGGCCGCGGACCCCACCGGCGGCGATGGCGTGGCCACGGTGGACTTCCTCAACGATACCCCCGATACGGCCCCGTGGTGGACGGTAAACACCGAAACCGGCGCCGTGGCGGGTATCGCGAAAGGGAAGTACGAAGCCAAGGGCGGAACGGTCGGGGATATCATCATCACCGCTTGGGACAGCCTGGGCAACAAGACCGAGTATAAAGGGCTCACGGGCATCACACTGGACGGGAATACTCCGGGGCTCTCCAATCTGTTCCCCTCGGACGATACGGCGCCCAAGGACGCGGACAACGAGGACGCGCCCACCATCGGCCCGGTCACCAAGAACCCGGCCTTCCAGATCAACGAAGAGTTGGATTCGCTGTCCATCCGCTATCATGAGGCGGGCGGCGGAGCGACCATCGTGCAGGCCTACGGCCCGGGTAACGCCCGGCTGGAGACGGTGGGCAGCCTGGTCAGTTGGCCGGTAAACGATACCACCTTCATCGACCGCCAGAGGTACAATCTGGAGATTCTGGCGATCGACCTCGCGAGCAACGCCAGCGTGACGGATGGCGGTACGCTCACGTTCAAAGACGTGTTTACGAATCCGGACGCCGATTTGTTCAAGATTGCGGCGACGCCGGACGAGAAGCAGGTTGCCGGCGTAGACGTCTCGCTGGCGATGACGGTCATCGATACAACGCTGACGCGTATGGAAAAGGAACAGGATAGCGCCGCCGGCGACGTTCGGGCGGTAACCTATCACACGCCGTCGGCAGTGGCCGTAATCGTTTCCGGCTCTCAGGCCGGCGCGCTCGAAGGCGTGACCTTCAGCGGCACCGGCGTGGCTCCGGCGCCCACGTTCGCGCTTCCGGCCGAGTTGGCCGCCGCTGGCATGGTGGCGAAGGCCGCCATTCTGGACGGCGACGGCTGGCACGCGGGCAGCCGCACCGTCAAGTTCAAATCGACGAAGCCGTTGACGGGAATCACCGTGATGGCGGCCGAGGGCAGTATCGACCCGTCCACCGGCGCCTACACGCTGCGTATCAGCGGGCAGGCGGCCAAGGCGATCAACATCGAGGTCGCGGAGTTTTCGAAGTTCAACGTTACGGCGATCGAGGGTGAGATCTCAACGGACAACGTCGCAGGGGCCTTTTCGGTCCACGTGGCGCCGGCCGACGCCTTCGGCAACCCCAGTTTGAAGATCGAGAATGCCGCTGGGGCGAAGACGTACACGTCGGTTGCATTCACCTTCGCTTCGAGCAACGCCGCCGTTTCGGTGCCGTCCGGTCAGCAGATGGTGACCAGCACCGACGGGTCCACGTACGGCGCGGTGGCCAGCGACGCCGGCGGCACGGCGTCGATCAGCGTCAGGTCGGTTGATACATACACAACCGGCGCTGCACAGGGCACCGATGACGACAAGACAGCAGCCGTCACGGGCGCCGTAACCGTCAACATCGTATCCGAAGACGGCGACGGACCGGATCCGGGCGCGCCTGCCGCGGTAGCGAACGTGGTTGTGCAGGATTACATGGGCGCGGACGGAGAGGGCGACCAGGGCGGTGTCGTGGTCGTCAGCTTCCCGAACTCGTCGCAGCACGAAGCCGTGTCGGCCTACCAGATTTCCCGGGAAATCGACTCGACCACGGGTATGGATGACGAAGGTAACGTGATCGAGCTCGAAGAGCCCGTGAAGAAGTGGGTCGCCTGGACGAGTGTCAGCTTCGAGGCGGACGCGGGTGACAACATGGGCGACGCGGAAGGCGACATGCAGACCGTGATCGTTCCCGCGATCGACAACGTAGCCACCAATTGGGGCGTGACGGCGGTCACCGCCGCCGGCGAATCCGAGCAGACCACGGCCAGCAAGCGCGTGTTCACGAAGGAGAGCATCCAGCAGACGCTGCAGTTGCTGGGTATGGCGCCCGAGGCGGAGCTTCTGACGGACGAAGAGCTGAGCAATCAGTTCAACGCGCCTGAAGACTACGTCAAGTCCCTCATCGGCGATCAGAAGGGTGTGGTCTTCGCGCCGGTGAATCCGGACCTGAGCGCACTGATCGGCAGCGCGGCGGTTCCGTCGAACATCCGGACGGCCCACGCGGGCAGTTTCCTGTCGTCCGCTCGCACGGTCACGGAGGAGCCGGTTGCAGCCGTTGACAACATCGCTCCGGCCGCGGTTACCGACGCTTCCGGCGATGGCGCCGGCGGTGTGGTGCTGCGCTGGACGGCTTCGGCCAACGACGGCGTGGTAGGCTCCATTCCGTATCGCGGCTATAACATTCCAATCATGGGTGTGAAGGGCTACGCGGTGCAGCGAGGCACGTCTGCCGACGACCTCGAGAAGGTTGCTTCGCTCGCCCCGGGTTCCACCCAGTTCACCGACGACGACCTGCCTGACGGCGTCACCACGCTGGTCTACCGGATCGACGCGTATGACGACAACAACGTGGCGATGAGCGACCTGATCACGGTCGCGGACATCGCGATCCGGCTGTCCTTCGTGGACGCCAACGGCGATCCCGTCTACCTTATGGTGCTTCCGTCGCAGGGCGGAAACCTCGAGGTGGACTTCGAAGACTTTGTCGCCTTCGCGGCAGCCTTCAACAGCCAGAAGGGCGATGCCAACTACAATCCGCAGGCCGACGTCGATGACGACGGCACGGTGGACTTTTCCGACTACGTAACGGCCGCAGCGTCGTTCGGCCGCACGGCGGTGGTGCCGGCAGGCAGCAAGCTGGCGGTGGTTCCGCAGCGTCCGGGCGTGAACGCCGATACGGAGATGACCCTCGAACTGACCAGCGACAAGGTGCTGGTTGGCGAGACGGTTACGTTGACGGTTTCCATGGCCAACGCCAGGCAGTTGAACGGCTTCGGTCTGGAACTGGTGTATGACGCCGACAAGTTCGAATTCGTCAGCGCCGCGCCTGCCGACAACGATCTCCTGCAGTCCGAAGGTGGCGAGACGCCGCTGTTCAAGAACTGGCCGGAAGAGGGCCGGGTCTCGGTGGTCAACGCCATTGTCGAGTCGGGTTCCGTGAGCGGCGGAGGTGAGTTGGTGACCTTCACGTTCAAGGTTCTGAGGGAGTTCGAGGACAACGCCCGGTTTGAGATCGCGCAGGGCGTGGTGTTCGATCCCGACAAGCTGCAGAACCCGGTGGTGACGCTGGGCGCGCTGGACGTGCAGAGCACACCCACCGAGTTCGCGCTGCATCAGAACTTCCCGAACCCGTTCAACCCGCAGACCAACATTCCGTACGACCTGGCTGAAGGCGGGGACGTGGTGCTTCGCATCTACAACCTGCTGGGCCAGGAGGTTCGGACGCTGGTGCGCGAGCGCCAGGCGCCCGGACGGTACACGGTGCAGTGGAGCGGAATGGACGACCGCGGAGTATCGGTTTCGAGTGGAATTTACTTCTATCAGGTCTCGGTTGCCGGTAAGTTCCAGGATGCCAAGCGGTTGATGTTGCTCAAGTAATGCAGGAAGCGTATGGGAGGTTCCTCCGGGAGCCTCCCATATTTAAGTTTTCGTTACTGGAGCGAGCATGGAATTCTGGAGCGAAACACACCACACACCGAGAAGGAGAGGCGAGATGTATAGAGTTAAACCGATTTTGGGCTTTGTTACGGTTGCCGCTTTTCTTGTGGCCGTCATCGTCGGTGGCGTCGATGCGGGCGCCCTGAAGGACAAGAAGCTGCTGGTCGATACCGTGTTCAATATGGTTGAAGACAACGACGACAAGGTCAACGAGGGCGTGAATACCATCGCGCCTTCGATGTCCATGGCGGGCGACACGATCAAAGTGGAACTGTTTATTGAAGAAGGCGGCGGCAACGCCATCATTGGCGGCACCGTCAAATTCTCCGACAGCAATATGGACATGATGTTCGACGACTCTTGGCAGGTCATCGGTGTCGACGGCATCGTTTCCGTACTCGGCGCGGGCGGCATTCAGGACGACTCGTTCACGCTGGGCGGGCTTACGCCTGTCACAATCGGGGACAATGGCTACTTTGCCACCGTGAAGATCATGGCCAAGGCCGATATCGCGGACGGCGCGTCCTTCTACGCCAAGCACGCCATCATCGGCACGGCGAGCTTTGAGCAGGACAGCCTGGACGTGTCCGAAGCCATCATAACGGTAGAGGCGCCCAAGGGCCCTACCATCATGGGCATGGGCGATGATCTGATGGCCGGGAATATGGTTCAGATTCCCGCCATGGGCGGCAGCGCATCCGTGACCGTCGGGCTGGACAACCTCCCGGACGATGCGACCATTTCCTACACCGTCACCACAACGGGCGACGGCTCCTTGAGCGTTCTGGACGTGGACGGGATGATGTTGGAGCTCGATGACCATATGATGGTCTCGGCCGACAAGATCGTCCTGAAAGTCACGGGCGGAAGCCTGCAGGTGACCGTGAAAGCCACCGTGAACGGCGACGATACGGCGCCGGCAACGTTTACCTTCACGCAGTTGAACCCGGCCGAACTGGCCTCCTTCGACGGCGCGCTGCAGACGGACCGCGTGGTTTTGAACTGGTCCACGGTCTCGCAGACGAACAACGCGGGCTGGCGGATCACCCGCAGCGTGGACGGCGAAAATTTCGAGGCGGTCGGCAACTTCGTGCAGGGCGCGGGAACCTCGGACGCCCTGATGAATTACAGCTTTGAAGACAAGGACCTGCCGGGCGTGGACAAGGTGTACTACCGGCTCGAGCAGGTGGACCTGGACGGCTCGATCGCGCAGTCGAACGTGATCGAGGTGCTGCTGGGCGCCCGGATGCCGTTGCCCACGGAGTTTGCGGTCAACGTGTATCCGAACCCCTTCAACCCGAGCACCACGATTTCCTACGACCTGCCCGAAGCGGGGCCGGTTACCGTCGTGATCTACGACGTGCTGGGCCAGCAGGTGCGGCATCTGGTTTCCCAGGTCACCTCCGCGGGTCGCTACTCGATCCAGTGGGACGCCAGGGACAACCAGGGACGCGGCGTTGCGAGCGGTGTCTACATCGCCAAGGTCGACGCCGGAACGTCCACGCTGTCCCAGAAGATGCTGCTGCTCAAGTAATCGCAGTCGCATATGGAACGAAAAATCCGCCGGACCCCGCGTCCGGCGGTTTTTTGTTCGCTGCAGAAGCTCCCTCCCAACCACCCCCGGCCCCTACCCCGGGTGAGACGTAAGACGTTAGACGGGAGATGATATGAGTGCCCGACGGTTTTTCTCTTTGTTACCATATCAGCAAAGAAACAGGCACGGTTACCGTGAAAACACTGTGGTAACGTCATCGTCTACCGTCTACCCTCTCCCGTCTCACCGCCTTTAACTACCGTCTCACGTCTCACCGCCTTCGGGTTTTCATTCTTAATTCTTAATTCTTCCTTCTTCGACCGTTCAGGCTTGACGAAATGCAATGCGATGGATATTTTGTATAGAGTCATTGGCAAGAGGAGGACGCGTTAGCCGGCGTCGGTTGCTTCGGTTGCGGCTCCTGAGCTGGCAAGGAACCTGTGCGGACCACGTGAGGTCCCGCGTTGCTGATTCCAGTGTCACGCACGAAAACCGTCTCCGGAGAAAGGGCGGCAACCATGGCGATCCCGAATCCAACGGTCAAGTTTACCTACGAAGACTACCGGAACACACCGGAAGACAAGCGGTATGAACTGCTTGACGGAGAGTTGGCCATGACGCCTGCGCCTGGGGAACTTCACCAGAGCGTTTCCATCCTGCTGGGATCGAAACTGTTTCAGTTTGCGTCTGAGAACAACCTGGGTCGAGTCTATCACGCTCCCTTCGACGTGGTGTTGTCGGACCTGGACGTGGTGCAACCCGAACTGCTCTTTGTCTCCAACGAACGCCGCAGTATCATCACCCCCGAAAACGTGCAGGGAGCGCCGGACCTGATCGTCGAAATCCTTTCTGCGTCCACGGCCACACGCGACACGACATTCAAGCGGGTACTTTATGGCAGGCACGGCGTGGGAGAGTACTGGATGGTGGACACTGAAGAAGAATCAATCACGGCCCTGCTGCCTGGTAAACGAGGATTGGTGGTTGCGGACGTCTACGGTAAAGGAGAGACGTTGACTTCGGCTACTTTGCACGGTTTTAAGTTGAACATTGACGAAGTATTTTAAGTAGCTTCTCAGTGTCCGCCGTCAGGCGCCCTGTCGGGACACGACGGAAAAACCGCACGAGGACCAACCGGTTTTTGTTCTTCCTTTTTCCTTCTCATTTCCCGTCTCTTGACGATCCGGGATGGAATGGATATATTGTATCCAGTGGTTCACAAATTGCGCCCCGAAGAATCTCCAGCTTACCGTTATTTCCGGTCTGAAACGATCTGGCCCGGCTGCTGATCCTATCCTCGTGGTCTCAAATAGAAAATTGGTCGAATGGATCACAGAAAGTCTGTTTGGAGTGTTACGGATAGGGGCATATTTTCCTTTCTGTTCGTTGTCTTCTTCATTGGCGGCGTATTCCTTCGGTTCACGGGATCTTATGAATTTCAATGGAATTTTTCCATTGTGGCGGACGTGGGGGCGCTTGGGCTTTTCGCAGTGACGTCTTCATTCGTTTTATTGGAGGTGAAGGACCTTATGTTGGGCATACACGAATCGGTCAAAAAATGGAACCTGGAGAGGGGACTTCGACGCGGCCGGGAAGAAGGCCTGGAAGAAGGCCGAAAGGAAGGCCGGAAAGAACGGGACGAGTTGATCAGGAAATGGCTTTCGGAAGAGAAAGCAAAGGGGAGTCAAGGGTTCAAGGAAGATCCGCCTTTCCTCAACAACGGATATGAGGATTGAATACACGCGGTCATTGACCAGGCTTTGCTTTGCTCAGCCCTGCCTGCGCCAGGCGGAGCGCGGTGGGCAGGCAGAAGCCACACGGTAAGAAGCTGATATCTCCGGTTTCCCGCAGGAGGCGAAAAATCCTATGGGCCCCATTCAAGAAGCCGTTAAGCACTGGAACCTCAAAAGGGGAGTCCGTCTGGGCCGTGTAGCAACCTGGACGGAAGCCCGGGCAGAAGGCCGGGCGGAAGGCCGGAAGGAACGTGACGAGTTGATCAGGAAATGGATTTCAGAAGAGAAAGCGAAAGGGAGTCAGGGGTTCAAGGAAGATCCGCCTTTCCTCAACAACGGATATCAGGATTGAATCTACTCAGTTTCTAACGTAGCCACGAAAACCGGGACAGCCTCCGCCCCGGTTTTTTTTGGGTGCCGCCGATTCGAGGCGGGAGCGAGAAATGTGACGGAAACTCTTGCGAGAACATTACACGTTCTACGGAACGGAACCCGGTCCTGTTCGTTAAAGTAAACGGAGGGGATCGTGAAAAGGGGGTTGGGATTCACCGGTCAATACTGGAAGAGGGAAGGAGAAACTTGAAATGAGATGGCGAGTCCTCGGGGGGGGTTGTGTTCTTTTGCTGCTGATCGCCTCACAGGCCTTCGCGGGGGCGTGGACGCAGAAGAAGGGCGGCTATTATGTGAAGCTGTCCGGCGGCTATCTGAATACGACGAAGGATATCGACGCGGCCGGGGACAAGGTGGATAAGGACGGGGAGGGGAGGTTGCGCGACGTAAACTGTACGGCCTATGTGGAGTACGGAATCGCAGGCGGGCTCACGTTCGTGGCGTCGGCGCCCTATAAGAGCATGAAGGATACGCGCACGTTCCAGACGGGCACGGCGCTGGAGAGGCGGTGGGGGTTCGGAGACGTGGAGGTGCGGATGCGCCGTCTCCTGTGGGACCGGGATTTCGTGGCCTCCGTCGCGGCGGGCGGAAAGATCCCCACGTGGTACGAAGAGGATGAGAACACCCGGGTACCGTTGAGCACGAGAAAGATCGATGGGGACGCGCGTCTCCTGCTCGGAAAGTCCCTGTACCCGCTGCCGGGGTACGTTACGGGGGAGGTGGGGTATCGGCTGCGTGGGGGAACGTTCAGCAACGAATGGTTCTACACGCTGGAAGCCGGGATGACCTACGATCGGATCCTGATCAAGGGGTTCGTTTCCGGGATCCGGACGTTCGGCAACTGCGACCCGGGGGATGAGGTGGGTCTCATCGGCGACCAGAACATCCTCAAGATTTCCCCGGGAATCATCTACAGGGTGAATCCTGCGGTGGAGGTGAGCCTGGACCTGATCCACGTCGCATCGGGATGCAACACCACGGCGGGCAACACCTTCTTCATCGGCGTCGCCCTGAAACGTTGACGACATAACGAGGAGTGAAATGATGGCCAATATCATTGTCCCCAGGGGATGGGAAATGCCGGAGAGCGAGGCCACGTCCGAGGACGTGTACGTAGACCGGCGAAAATTCCTGAAGACAGCCGGCGCGGTGGGTGCGGCGGGCATGCTGGTGGGGTGCGGGAGCGAGCGGGTGTTCGAGCCGTTCGAGCCGGAAACGCCCACCACGGACGCGGATACGGACAAGGAAGAGGAAGAGGAAGAGGAGGAAGAAGAAGAGGAAGAGGAGGAAGAGATAAAGCCCGCGTACCCGGCGCAGACGAATCCGAAATTTTCGGAACTGGACCGCAACCTGACGAATGAGGAGATCGCCGGGGGCTACAACAACTTTTACGAGTTCAGCCGCGGAAAGACCGGGGTCCTCGAAAAGGCCGAAAAGTTCGTGATCAATCCCTGGACGCTGGAGGTCAAGGGCTTGGTCGGCAATCCGCTCACGCTGGATTACGACGCGCTGCACCGCAGATTCCAGCTCGAAGAGCGGCTCTACCGGCTGCGCTGCGTCGAGGCGTGGTCCATGGCCATCCCCTGGACGGGATTCCCGATGAAGGCGCTGATCGACGCCGTGGAGCCGCAGGCCGGCGCCACCCACGTCAAGTTCAACACGTTCATCAACCCGGACCAGGCGCCCGGTCAGTTCGACAACCCGCAGTGGCCGTGGCCCTACCAGGAGGGGCTCAGAATCGATGAAGCGATGAACGAGCTCACGTTCGTCGCCACGGGCATCTACGGCCACGAACTGCCGAAGCAGCACGGCGCCCCGGTGCGGCTCGTGATCCCGTGGAAGTACGGGTTCAAGAGTGCGAAATCGATCGTATCCATCGAGTTCGTGGCCGAGCAGCCGCCCACGTTCTGGAACGAGCTCGTGCCCAGGGAATACGGGTTCCTGGCCAACGTGGAGCCGCACGTGCCGCATCCGCGCTGGTCGCAGGCCACGGAACGGTTCATCACAACCGACGCGTCCAAGCCGCTCGTGCGGCCCACGCTTCTGTATAACGGGTACCAGGAATTCGTGCAGCAGCTGTATGGCTGAGGTGCGGACAATCGGCGGGAACGGAAATGATCATAGACGTCAACGCGTGGGTGGGGCACTGGCCGTTCCGGCGGTTGCGCCACAATACGGTGCAGGGGCTCCTGAGGCTGATGGACCGCAGCGGCATCGACCGGGCGGTGGTGGCGTCAATCCACGGGGTGTTCTACAGGGACGCTCATTCGGCCAACGAGGAACTGGCCCGTCAGGTGCTGCGGCACCGCGACCGGCTGATTCCGTTCGCCACGTTGAATCCGGCCTACGCGGGCTGGGAGGAGGACCTGCGCCGGTGCGTTGAGGACCTGGAGCTGTGCGGGATTCGACTGGTTCCGCAATACCACGGGTACGATCCGGAGTCGGAGGCGTCGCTTGATCTGCTGGATGCGGTTTCGGAGGTGGGGTGGCCCGTGCAGGTACCCATGCGTATTGTGGACCGGCGACAACGGCATCCCTGGGATATGGCGGATGACCTGAAGCCGGCGACGTTTCGCCGGCTTTTTCAGTTGCGGCCGCACATTCGATGGATGATTCTGAACGGCGCCGGCTTCACCGGGCGCATTCTTCCCCCGGACGTCCGGTTCCTGGTGGACGTCTCCCGCCTGACCGCGGTCCTGGAGCGCAGCATCCAGGGCCTCACACAGGCGTGGGGGACCGGGCGCCTGGCCTTCGGGTCCGGGATGCCGTTCAACACACCCGCGCCCGCATTGCTGAAACTGCAGATCCTCGACGCGCCCGCAGACGTCAGGGAGGCCATCGCCTGGCGCAACGCCGACACCATGCTCCGATCTCCCAACCCCCTACCCCTGGTGAGACGGGAGACGTGAGACGGGAGATGACATGAGCGCCCCAAAGGCGGGGAGACGTTAGAGGTAAGACGGGAGAGATTGTCCGCCGCGTCCGGTTTCACTTTTTGCCGCAGGCATAAAGGAAAAACCAAACGGGCAAAGACGTCATCTACCGTCTCACGTCTACCCTCTCACCGGTTTTTTTATTGTCCCGCGTGGTTTCACATCTTGCCAGAGGCATTGAGTAAGAACCAATCGGGCAATGACGTCATCTACCGTCTTCCGTCTCACGTCTCCCCGCTCTTGGTCTACTGTCCAAAGGCACTCGAGAAGATCACAAAATCCCCGAATCCAACGGTCGCGTCCCCATCCAGGTCAAACCTGGGATCGAAGTCCGCGTCGGCCGCCGTCTTGCCGAACCCCTCCGCAAACGCGATGAAATCCGCGAATCCCACCGTTCCGTCGCCATTGAAGTCGGGAGATGGCAGCGCCTCGATGATTGAAATCGGTGCGAATCTTCGGTAGCCCCTGGAACGTTCGCCGCTCCGCCACAGCCATACGTCGAGCGTATAGTCGTCCGAGACCCGCTGTTCGGGTGAAAAGACGATGTCGATGCTGAACCGGCCGTCGACCACCTGCGCGAAGAAACGGGTGTCGGTCGTGCCGGATTCAGTCTGCGTGTCCCCGCCTGACGTGTAGAATTCGAACTCGATCTGGGACGCGGAAGGATCGGATACCGCGCCCTCGACGCTCACCGACCGGCCGATCCGGTATTCAATCGGCATGGGCGCCTGAAGTCTGATTTCATCGAAGAAATCCACGGGGATGAGGGCCGCCCCGTCTCCCTCAACGACGACAAAGGGGCTGAAGGCATCCTGTGGAAGCGCATAGCTCGTATTTTCCCGCTGCCGGTTGATCGCAAACTGGTAAACGCCGGTTTGTCCGTGCGTGAAGAAGACGGTTTTCCTGAATTGATCGTTCGTCACCGGCGCATTGAAGTGCAGCGATTTGTCGATATCCTCGTGCCAGAAACTGAATTTGATCGCGGTCAGGGACGAATCGGATACCGTGCCGGAAAGTCGGATCGCCTGTCCGGATCGCGCTTCGACGGGAATCGGCGAGGAAAAGACGATGTCCGTAAAGTAACCGACGGGAATCGGCGCGGTCTCCGGCCCTTCCTCGACTGTGAAGGCGCCGAACGTGCCCGCCGTCTCGCTGTCCTGCCGTTCTGCCCGTCTCGTTCTCGCCTCCAGCCGGTAGTCGCCCGCCTGTTCGTGCGAGAAGAAGAACGTATGTGTGAATTTCTCGTCCCGGACCGGGACGACGTACCGGTTTTCCGTGCTGTAATCCGATAACAGGAGGACGAACTCGAGTTCGGCGATGAGCGTGTCGGACACGGCGCCGGAAATCGGAATCGGCGTGTAGGACAGATGGGGTCCGGCGATGGGCGCGTCCAGCGTGATGCCCGTAAAGAAATCGGTCGGAATCGAGATTCGGTCCTGGTCGGCGGGTAGAATCGGGACAAGGACCACGCCGGGCAAGCCCTCCGCGTCGGTCTGGATCCATATCAACCGGTCTTCACCGTACGACAGCCGCATATAGGCCGCGGAAAGGGGCTGCACGCTCCCGATCGCCGGGGGGGTCCCGGACGATACGAGGGTTTCTTCCGGAAAGGGGAAGCGGCGCGCGCCGGTTGTGGCGTCCACCAGAGGCGGCGCGGTGTATTCGAGCGTGGGGTTCAGCCTCGAGCCGGTGAAGTACAGCCGCGACAGAAATCTCAGGTATATGTCGGTGATGGGGTCGCCGGCGGCTTCTCTGACGTTGCGGAGTCCGATATGGCTCGTCTGGACCAGGCGCGTGAGGATTTCCATGCCGGAGTCTTCAATGAGACTCCGCACAAACAGATAGGCGGCGCCGCGGACGCCCGGGATTTCGACCGACCCGCGCAACGGCGTACGGCTCGGGTCGGCGAGGAAGCGTTCGACAATCTGTCGATTGTGCACTTCGTGTCCGCCGACCAGGTCTTCACACACGTGCGACAGCCCTTCGTTGAGCCAGGCTTCTTCCGGCCGGCCGTTGCGAATGAGTACGTGCTGGTGGAAGCTGAAGAGGTGTTGGAATTCGTGGGCGAGCACGGCTTCGGCGACCTCCGGTTCGTTGAATGGATTGATAAACAGCAGGTTGAGCTGGTCGCCGTTACCGCCCTGGCTGGGAGGCAGGACCGACGCGGCGTTGAAGAACCCGCGTACCATGGTGGTGTCGTCACCGACTTCGTCAACCAGGTGGGTGTAGAGCAGGATAACCTTCCCGATGTCCGCCGCACGCGGATCCCGTGCGAGCGTGGACGTGAGAACGGGATGGATCCTCAAGGTGAACAGGTCGGCGTCCCCCTGGATCCGCTGCCTGCTGACGCGGCCGGTGTCGGCCACGTCCACGTACGCGTTCGCCCTGAAGCTGCCCGCGACGAGCACCGCCGTAACGGTCGTATCGGGCACGTTGCCGAATGCCGGAAACGCGAACTGGCGGGCGCTGACCTGTTGAGGCGCGACTTTCGTCGCCGGGGGGCGGTATCCGCCGGTTTCCCGTACGCGGCGGGCGAGCTCCTGCTCCTGTCTTCGAAGCTGCGCTTCCAGACCGCCGATCGACAGCGGCGAAACCCTCGCGACGGGACCGGGAATGCCCGTGGAACCGGCGCCGTTCGAGGGGCTGAAAACAGAGAATCCGTACTCCGGACTCTCCTTGAGATCGGGCGGAACGTCCGAATACAGTGAATAGAGGATCATCAGATAGTCCCGGTCGGAAAACTCGAGGGTCAAAGGGGTCGACGTCCCGATGAGGTGGACCGGTTGCGGCTCGCCGATCCTCTGCGCGGAAAGAGGGTGAACGAATGTCAGCAACAGGAACAGCGAACCTGAGAGTCGTCTCATTTGTTGGCGCCCCGTCTCGATGATGCGCTATGCCGAAGAAGAAGGAACCTTCCTGCCGACCGTATATGGGTAAACATTGTCCATACGGGCGGCCATGTCAAGCCCTTTTCCCGAAGTGAAGAGAAACTTCACTTCACGGGGCCGCCCGGACGTCAACATCCTCCAGCGCACCTCGGGGGACCTTCCGGATGTCACACCGGCATCTGTGCTCAACTTGACTTCACGGTACTTCGATGTTACTTTTCACATCACAGGCTTTTTTTTGTATCGGGATCCCGCAATTCTTCGCGGTGCTAACGATTCCGATTTGCGTCGGAAACTCTTCCAATTCAGCTGACGTAGGCAGAGTCCCCCTTTAATTACCGTCCATCGAAGCAGGAGGGAGCCATGGGCCGGAATCGTCTTCTTTGCATGTTCATTTCGACTGTTCTGTTCTTTCCCGGAGGATCCGCGTTTGCCGAGAAGGTGGCACTCAAGTTCGTCTACAAGTCGGGGCAGTCGAATCTGTATAAGAATTCCTGGACGCTGGAGTATTACAGCGGTCGCGCGGACCTGATCGACGAGGACAAGACGTCCGGCACCGTCGACGTCCGGACCTACGGAAAATGGAAGAGCAGAGAAGCCGTCACTGCAATCTCGGCGGAAGCCGCAACCGTGACGGCAACGGTTCAGAACGCCGAGAGCACGGTCATGGAAGACCGCGTTCAGATCAGCGAGAACAACTTCCCGTACCTGCTCGATATGTTCAACAACCGGACATTTACGTGGAACGTGACTGCGGCGGGCGACGTGATCGGGTTCAAGCCCGGTTTCAAGTCTTACGAAGTGCGCCGGGAGGCGGCAATCAGCGATCTGCATCAGCTCTGGGTGCCGGAAATACATCCGGTTCTGCCCAAGCGGGACGTCGGTTCCGGAGATTCGTGGAACGGCCTGCGCCGCCACGAGATTCCCATCCCCGCGCTTCAGGACAAAGGCACGGTGGAGATCAACAGCGTTTACGTATTGAAGCGACTGGCGAAGAAGAAGGGCCGCCGGGTCGCCCTCATCGACGAGACCCGGCAGATGCGGTATCGCGGCTGGATATTTTCAAACGCGGTGTCCATTATGGTCGAGGGCACGGGCGAGGGAAAGGGGAAATGGACCGTCGACGTGGGCCGCGGAATCGTAATCGGACATGAAATCAAGCTGTCGTTCAAAGAGATGGACGTCACCGTGATCCGGGGGAACGTCAAGGTGGAGAACCCCGGCGCCAAGATGAAGTTCACCTTCAAGCGGGAGATGGACGACTAAAGGCGGGGAGACGGGAGACGGTAGACGGTAGATGAAGACTTTTACAGCAGTGTTTCTACACAAACCGTGCCCGCTAATTTACCGTTATCGTAGCAATCAAGAAAAACCATAGAGCATTCACATCATCTCCCGTCTTACGTCTACCGTCTCACCGGTTTCAGGTCTTCATTCTTCCTTTTTCCTTTTCGATTCCGGAGGTGAGCGCCATTAACCGCCCCGACGAAGGAAATCGACAGCGAAAGTCGCCGGACGACTTTCTGCAGGACTACGTGGATATGCAGCACACGTTCCGCTCGCTGTCCATCATCGACCAGATATTGATGTCGATGGACGAAAAGGACAAACGGCGTCCCCTGCTCTACCACCTCCGCAGACAGCTTCAGGAAGACGAAATCACGTTCGAGGAGGCGAGGCGGACCATCGTGGAGATGGAGGCCGCGCTCGAGAAGGTGACGGCGCCGGCGAACCGCGTGGGCACGCTCCTCGAGGGCCCCCGCGACGGCGTGGCCTACATCAGCGTGGGCGGATCGGAATATTACGCCAACGTCGATTCCCGGCTGGACCAGGAGGCGCTGAAGGTGGGCGCGAGGGTACTCGTAAACGACGCGTTCGCCATCGTAGGCGAACTGGGCTATTCATCCTCGGGCCAGGTGGTGAAGATATCCGACGTGCTGGAAGACGGCCGGCTGCGGGTCGGCCAGGAACCGGGCGGCCAGGTGACGGTGCTTTCCCGCTCCAGCGACCTGGCGGCGGCGTCCCTGAAGGCGGGCGATGAGGTCCGCGTGGACCCGAACCTCCGGGTGGCGCTGGAACGCATGCCCGGAAAGGAAGCCAGAGACTATTACCTCGAAGAAATCCCCGATCTGCCCTGGGAGAAGATCGGAGGCCAGGAAGAGGCCATCCAGGCCATTAAAGATACGATCGAGATGCCCACGTTGCATCCGGACCTGTTTTCCAGGTTCCGATACAGCGTCCCCAAGGGGTTCCTGTTGTACGGCCCGCCGGGCTGCGGCAAGACGCTGATCGGCAAGGCAACCGCGCACAACCTCGTCAAGCAGGCACAGCAGGAGGCCGGTCTGAACCTGAAGGAATGTTTCATGAACGTCAAAGGGCCGGAAATCCTCAATATGTGGCTGGGCGAGTCCGAACGCCAGATTCGCGAGATTTTCTCCCGGGCGCGGGAGAAGCGGAAAGAGGGTTATCTGCCGGTGGTGTTCATCGACGAGGCGGAATCCGTTCTCGGTACGCGCCGGGCCATGCGGTCGCACAGCATTTCGAATACCGTGGTGCCGATGTTCTGTTCCGAAATGGACGGCATCGAGTCGCTCCAGGACGTGGTGATCATTCTGGCGTCCAACCGCCCGGACCTGATCGATCCCGCCATTCTGCGGCCGGGCCGAATCGACCGGAAAATCAAGGTGAAACGCCCGGACCGGTATGGCGCGCTCGATATCCTCAAGATCTACCTGACGCCCGATCTGCCGATCGACCGGAAGGCGCTGGAGCAGCACGGCGGCGATTCCGTCGCGGCCGTGGAGTCGCTCGTCGCCCGCACGGCGGAAGAGATCTTTTCGAAGCGAGACCATACGCGGTTTCTCGAGGTGACCCTCCGAAGCGGCAGGAAGGACACCCTTCGGCGCGGGGACCTGGCCAGCGGGGCGATTATGGAGTCGATCGTGAGGCGCGCAAAGGAGATGGCCATCCGGCGGTCCATCGCGTCCGGAAAGGAAGAGGGCATCTCGGGGGACGATCTGCTGCAGGCGGTCGACACCGAGTACACCGAGAACGAGATCTTCCCGCCCACCGACAACACGGAAGACTGGCTGAAACTGCTCGATTACGATCCGGAAAACGTCGTGCGGGCGTCACCGATTCGGCCCGGCCGGGAACCGAACCGGCGGGGTAATCGGATTGTATAGCGAAAGGCGGGGAGACGGTAGAGGTGAGACGTGAGATGATGTCAGTGCTTGTTTGGTATCATCTCTTGCCGCAGGCCTAAAGGAAAAACCAATCGGGCAAAGATGTCATCTACCGTCTAACGGCTCCCGTCTCACTGCTTTCATCTACCGTCTACCGTCTCACGGGTTTTCTTGCTTCGTCCGGTTTCATATTGTGCCAGAGGCATAGGAGAAGAACCAATTGTGCAAGCACGTCATCTACCGTCTCCCGTCTACCCCCTCACCGCTTTCAGGTTTTCATTCTTAATTCTCCCTTTCACGTCTCACCGCTTTTTGAGAACTGAGTAACGTTCATGAATAGACTTTTCGGCCTGGAAACCGAATACGGAATCACGATCGAAGGGGTGAACCGGATCGACGTGGTGGAAGAGTCGATGCAGTTGATCCGCTGCTATCTCACGGGTGATTTCACGCCCCTGTGGGACTATCAGTTGGAGAACCCCCGCAAGGACGTACGTGGGTTCGAAGTGGACTCCCTGCTGAACGATACCGACGAGAAGGTGCATCTTCAGAAGGACCGTCAGCGAAAGGTGCCGCTCGAGGAGTTGAAGAGCGATCTGATCATTCGCAACGGCGCCCGTTTTTACAATGACCATACCCATCCGGAATACGCCACGGGCGAGTGCCTCAGCCTCTTCGAGCTGGTCGCGCAGGACCGCGCCGGCGAGCGGATCGTGGACGTCTGCGCCCGGAGGCGAACGGAGATGCTTCCCGAGGGCACGGTCCGCATCTACAAGAACAACACCGATTTCGAAGGTCACAGCTACGGGTGTCACGAGAACTACCTGATGGACCGCGGGACCCCTTTCGAGCGAATCGTAAAGGGCCTGCTGCCGTTTCTCGTTACGCGGCAGATTTACGCGGGTGCCGGCAAAATGGGCGTGGAACGCGGCGACCGGGCGGCCGTCTATCAGCTCTCGCAGCGGTCCGAATTCTTCGAGGTGATCGCCAGTGTGGACACCATGCACAAGCGGCCGCTCATCAACACGCGGGACGAGCCCCACGCCGACGCCGGCCGCTACCGCAGGCTGCACGTGATCCTCGGCGACTCGAACATGTCGGAATACGTCACGGCCCTGAAAGTCGGCGCGACGGCCCTGGTGGTGGGGCTGGTTGAAGAGGATGATCTTCCCGACGTGGCCTTGAAGGATCCGATCGCCGCACTGAAGGACGTGTCGCGCGACCAGAGTTATCAGTGGATGGTGGAGCTGGATCGCAAGACCGACCGGCTGGTTCCGGCCGTCGAAATCCAGCGGATGTACCTGGCGCGGGCGCGAGAGCGTTTCGGTGACGGAGACGTGGAAACGGTCTGGGTGCTCAACGCGTGGGAAGAGATTCTGGATGGCCTCGAAAGGGATCCCATGGCGATGGTGGGCGCCTGCGACTGGGTGAGCAAGAAGTGGTTGCTGGATTGTTTTCGCGAGGCGGAAGGACTTTCCTGGGACAATCCGAACGATCTGGCCTGGCTACAGAGCCAGGATCTCGAGTACCACAACGTGGACCGGGACGCCGGGCTCTACTTTCTGCTGGAAGACCAGGCAAAAATGATCCGGCTCGTCGACGATGAGCGGATCGAGGAGGCGATGTCCGTTCCGCCCGCGGATACCCGTGCCTATTTCCGCGGCAGATGCCTGGAGAAATTCGGGCACGACGTCAAATCGGTCAACTGGGACCGGATCGTGTTCTCACGGAACGGAAAACAGCGTGCCGTGGATATGAAGGATCTGGTTGATGGAGAGAAGGTCGCGTATTATAATAGAGCGCTGGATCGCTCGGATGGACTGGACGAGTTCCTGGACGCGCTCTGACAGTCCGTTGGAAACGTCGCTCTGCAGGCGCCTTGCGAGCCGGGCGACTCGACGGCCGAATCCAGCCAACTTATTTTCGGGACAGGACACCTGGAGGAGATGGCTATGAAGAGAGACCTTGCCAGTTTGGAACGGCGAACCCGGAGGCCTGGCCCCCCCGACGAGGGACCGAACGACGGGAACGACGGACCGTCCCGACCGGACGTTGACCGCCCCGATACCCGCGACCTGCTGCGCCGAATGCGCCGCGTGGACCCGAATCAGGCGCGACGCTACCGCCAGCGCACGGGCGAGTGAGCCGATGAGTGCGGGTGGGGATTTTCTGGATCTGTTGAAAGCCGGAGGATACCGGCTGCCCGGCGCCGACCTGGCGGAAAGCGCACAGGGCGGCGCGGCGTCCCTTCCGTTTCAGCCCACCGAGGGCACGACCATCCTGGCCCTTCGCTACCGGGATGGCGTCCTCATTGCCGGCGACCGCCGCGCGACCGCCGGCCATACCGTGCTATACGACCGCGCCGATAAGGTCATCGATATCGACGCGTTCTCGGTGATGGCCATCTCCGGATCGCCGGCCATGGCGTACGAAATCGCCCGCATCCTCGAACATACCTTTCAATATCACCGGCGCCGGCAGTTGCAGGAAATGAGCCTGGCGGCCAAGCTGCGGCGACTCTCCCTTCTGATTCGCGACAATCTGCCGATGGCCATGCAGGGCATCGGGCCGGTGATCCCCATTTTCGCCACGTACGATCGACCGGACAGCCGCGGGAAGATTTTTTTCTACGACGTACTGGGCGCGCAGTTCGAAAGTGCCGATTTTTCCACCACGGGATCGGGCGCGGCGGCCATCCGGGGCGCGATGTACTACAACAACCAGTGGGGCGAACGCCCGTTTGCCGAGCTGGACCGGAGCGAGAGCCTCGGCATGGCGCTGCGCCTGCTGCATACGGCCGCGGAATACGACGCGGCCACGGGAAGGTACGAGCGGGATGCCGGGGTGTTGCCCACCGTGAAAACCATCTCGGCGGATGGACTCCGAACCGTGACCGAGGAGGAGCTGCGGGCCTCCCACGAGCGGTACATCGCCCGGGCGGACGGATCAGGAGACGCTGAGGGATGATGCTGGACGAACCCTATCGATGGGCCGACGCGGTTGCCAACCGGCGGGACTACATCGAAGACCAGCTCCGGGGCGGCAGCCCGGTCGTGGGCCTGGCGTACCGCGACGGCGCGCTGCTCCTCACGCTGGGACAGGGCCAGCAGAAGATCTTCGAGGTGTACGACCGCATCGGCATGGCGGCGCTCGGGCATCCCGCCGACATCGAGAAGCTGCGGCAGTCCGCCGTGGACTTGGCGTCGGTGATCGGGTTCAATTACTCCGAGCAGGACGTGAACCTGCAGCAGATCGTGCACTTCGGCCTGGGTCCCGCGGTCAAGACGGCGTTCGACGAGGTGTTCCGGTCGCCGTATATCGTGCGGGTCCTGATGCTGGAGCTCGATGTGTCGGAGGAAGGCGCTGTCTTTTATACCGTGGACTACGACGGCGCGTTTCAGAAATACGCAGGTCGCGGCGTTGTGGGCGAGATACCGGAAGCGGACGGGTTGATGCGGAGCTACTTGCCGGAAACCGGGCGCCTCAACCTGCGGAACGCGTTGAAAGCCGCGCTGGAGGCCTGGGCGGCTGGGCGGTTCGTTGGAACCCTGGAAGAGATTCCACAGGAGCTGTCCGAGTTGGAACGGCTGGCCGGCGAGGCGGACCTGCAGGCCATCCTGAAGGCCGCGTTGGAATCGGCAGAGGTTGAGGCCGTGGTTTTCGACCGGTCAGGCGCGGACAAACGCCCCTGTCGCGTTCTTGGGAATAGAGAAATACAGCCCGTGATCAAGCCGTATCGCTGAACGCCGGACGGTCCGGGTTTACTCTTCCGAAAACCGAATGTCTGAACCCGCCGCCGAGTCGCCTTGTCCGCATCGTTCATCAAGCGAAACGCAGACAACTCACGAAATCGTGTCTCCACCCTGAGTCGCTCCCTGAGCCTGTCGAAGGGTCGGCGAAGGGTTTCGGGCAGTGCACCCTGACGCACCAAAGGGTTTACAAGACGCGGGCATTTCGACAAGCTCAATGACCACGCATCAATCCCTGAATTGTGGCATCGGGTTGGTCAGAGTGACGATGCGCTTCCTCTGGCTGACGGACTTGGGGCAATGACCCTGAACAGTGAACATTCCTCCTGCTCTTGGTTTCTAATCCTGTTTAATCCTGCTAATCCCGTGAATCCTGATCGGCTTCTGAATTTCGGAGTCATGTAAGGACCCGCAATGGAACGTCGCATTTTCGGTCTGGAAACCGAATACGGGTGCATGGCGCCGGAGCACGAGGGCTTCGTCAGCCCGGATGCCATCACGGTGAAGGTAAAGGACCATGTCTTCCACACCGAGCGCAAGGGGATTGTCGACATCCACTATCGGGGACGGGACGAACCGCCGGGAAACGGCGGTTTTCTGTTCAATTCCGGCAGGGTCTATATCGACATGGGGCATATCGAATATACCACGCCCGAATGCAAGAGCCTGTTCGACCTGGTCGCCTCCGACCGCGCGGGAGAACGGATTCTGCAGCGTTCGCTTCGATCCCTGGGGCTTGCGAAAGAGGCTTCGTTTCTCAAAAACAATATCGACCATTATACCGGCGCTACGTTCGGCTGCCACGAGAACTACCTGATTCGGAGAAACGTGCCGTTTTCCATGGTGGTGATACCGGCGCTGCTGCCGTTTCTGGTAACTCGGCAGATCTACAGCGGCGCCGGCCGTGTGGGCAGCTACGATGACAGCTTCTATTACTATGGCCGGGACGAGGTCGAAGACGTCGGTCACGAAGACCCCGTCGCCTTTCAGATTTCACAACGCGCGGACCACATTGTCACGGAGATCTACCAGTGGATTCAGTTCTCCCGGGCAATTATCAATACCCGCGACGAACCGCTGGCCGACTACAACAAGTACCGCAGGCTGCACCTGCTGATGGGCGATTCGAATATGTCGGAGTACGCCACCGCGTTGAAGGTGGGAACCACCGCGATGGTGTTGAATCTGCTTGAACTCAAGGTATTTCCGCAGGACGTGGGACTGGGTGATCCGGTCTGGGCGTTGAAGGAGATTTCACGGGATCCCACCCACAAATGGATTCTGGAGCGCAAGAACGGCAGGCCGGTCTCGGCGGTGGATATCCAGCGCCGGTACCTGGATCTGGCACAGCGCCATCTGCGGGGCATGGACGAGGAGTCGGACTGGGTGCTGGCCGAATGGGAGCAGACCCTGGACGCGCTTGAGCGGGACCCGATGGAGCTGAAGGACCGGCTGGACTGGGTGGCCAAGAAGTGGATGCTGGAGATGTTCGTGCAGTCGGAAGGCGTGGATTGGAACGATCCGTGGCTCCAGAGCCTGGACCTGGAGTATCACAATATCGATCCCAACCGGGGGTTCTACCTGGACCTGGAGCACAAAGGGATGACGCACCGCATCTTAACGGAGGAGCAGATCGCCCGCGCGGGAGACGAACCGCCCGCCGACACGCGGGCGCGGGGCCGGTCCGACGTGATCAGGGCCCTGTCGGAGAACCGGATGCGGTATATTGTGGATTGGGACTCGGTCTACCTGGAGAACGAGAGCCATCTGAGCCTGCAGGACCCGTTCGAGACCTACCGCGACGCCGCGGCCGAATTCATCCGGGAGATCCGCTCCGCCGCGCCCTCGCCCAGGCGCCCCATGCGGCGCCGGCTGAAGTGAAGACTCGCATCACATTCCCGTAGTCACGCTGCCATAGGCAGAAAAACGCAATCGGGATGCCCGAAGGAACACACACCTTCGCGCATCCCGTTTTTTGCGCGTGTACCGTGTGCAGCCGCGTGAATAGTCCTCCCTATCCCGGGTAAAGATCCCGTCGCGACAGGTGCAATTATGCTCTTGACTAAATTTACTCAATAGAGTAAATTACCGATATGAAATACTTCCAGCGTGATCAAGTGAATACGCTCATGGACCGATTGGGCGAGGAGCCACATCATATCATCACCCTCTTCGGACCCCGTCAGACCGGCAAGACGACCATCGTGCGCCAGGCGCTCCAGCAGATTGACCTCGACAGTCGCTACGTCTCCGTGGACGAACACCATAACAATGAACGTCGCGCTTTTCCAGATACTGTCGTATCTACCCTCCCTTTGGAACCGGTGCGTGACACGACGTGGCTGGTGAACAACTGGGAAGAAGCCCGACAGGAGGCCGAACGATTCGGACGCGGCTTTGTGCTCGCGATCGACGAGATTCAGAAGATTCCGCAGTGGTCAGACACGGTGAAGGGCCTGTGGGACGCGGATCGCGCCAACGGCTGTCCCCTGCACGTGGTGATTCTTGGTTCGGCGCCCCTGCTGATGCAATCGGGTTTGAGCGAAAGCCTCGCCGGCCGTTTCGAGCCCATCCACGTCAGGCATTGGTCGTTCGCTGAAATGGTCGAGGCGTTCGATTTCGATTTGCGTAAGTATTCCTACTTCGGCGGTTATCCTGGCGCCGCACGTTTGGTTCGAAACTCCGTCAGGTGGCGAAACTACATCCTCGGGGGCCTCATTGAGCCGAACATCGAGCGGGACATTCTCGCCATGACCCGTGTCGATAAGCCGGCCCTGTTGAAACGGCTTTTCGAACTGGGAGCCACCTACTCAGGACAAATCCTTTCGTACACCAAAATGCTGGGTCATCTTCAGGACGCAGGAAATACCACGACACTCTCCCGGTACCTGGAGTTACTTTCGATCGCCGGGTTGCTCACTGGCTTGCCCAAGTATGCCAGCCGAATGCATCGGCGAAGAGCCTCGAGCCCAAAGCTCAACGTGCTCAACACCGCCCTGATGACGGCTGCTTCGGGGTACACACTCAACGAAGCACAGGCCGACCGCTCATTCTGGGGACGGATTGTCGAGAGCGCGGTTGGCGCACATCTGTTCAACACCGCGACGCCGGACACTCGACTATACTACTGGCGGGAAGGTTCCCACGAAGTCGACTTCGTCCTGCATCGCGGTCCCCGCATCATTGCCATCGAGGTCAAGAGCGGTATGAAGAACCTGACTTCTCGTGGAATGGAAATATTCAATCAGCGTTTTCGTCCGTATCGATCGCTGCTTGTCGGAGAAGGCGGTATCGGCCTGAGTGAGTTTCTGACGAAACCGGCAAACCACTGGTTTGAGGAACGATGAAAACAATGGTCCCACGCACGTGTACAGTCGTCCCGTCCGGTGCCGAGAAATGGATTCAGGTAAGAGATTCACGACCGATGGCCGAGCTTCGGGATATTCCGGCTTATGTATTGTTGGGTGATCCAGGCTCGGGAAAGACCACCGCGTTCGAGACCGAATGCGAGGCCCTTGGAGAAGAAGCCTGCAAGGTCGACGCACGTGACTTTCTTGAACTGTCTCTCAACGAGCATCCCGAATGGCGCGGCAAGACGCTTTTTGTCGATGGGCTTGACGAGGTCCGGGTTGGCGTTTCAGACGTTCGCAAACCCCTCGATAGACTTCGCAAACGGCTTGAAAAGCTGGGGCGACCTCGCTTCCGGCTGTCGTGCCGGGAAGCAGATTGGCTGGGGAACAACGATTGGAAGCGCCTGGAGACCGTTTCGCCGGACGCGATGGTTACAGTCCTGCGCCTTGATCCCCTCACGGAATCGGAAACTGTCAGGATATTGGAGAACAAGGGTATCAAAGATCCTCGAGCCTTCATGGAAAATGTCAGCGAACGGAGGATTGACGGCCTGCTCCAGAACCCGCTGACCCTTAAATTGCTGGTCACCATTATAATACGTAGCGAACAATGGCCGGAGAGTCGCCTGCAAACCTTTGAGCTAGCCTGTTCGCACCTGGTTCGGGAGCACAATGTAGAACACATAGCTGCAAGTCAGCCGGCGAATACAAACCAGTTGTTGGACGCCGTGGGGCGTCTTTGCGCTGTCCAGCTCATTTCTGGTATAGAAGGGTACGCGCAGGCCACCGGTGATCCGGACGCGGACTTTCCCTCTTTGGAGGAATTTCATTATGAAAATCCAGAGATTCTACGGTCCGTGCTTTCGACAAAACTTTTCAAAGCAGATTTCAGTGAGCTTAGCCGCTTCGCCCCGATTCACCGGCACGTCGCCGAATTCCTTGGTGCTCGATATCTCGCACGTCTGATCGAAGACGGACTTTCAGTTCGGCGGACCCTCTCGCTCATCACGGGCGAGGACGGAACGGTGGTGACTGGATTGAGGGGACTGTCCGCCTGGCTAGCCGCTCATTCAAAGAGCGCACGAAGCGAACTCATCGACCGTGATCCGATCGGCGTCGGTCTCTACGGCGATATCAGTGGATATACGCTCGAAGAGAAAACGGAACTCCTGAAGACCCTTAACCGCGAGGCGTCGCGACTTGGTTCAATTGAAATCGCGGACGCTTTCGGCCCTCTCGCCACGCCCAATATGGAACCCGCGCTGAGGGACGTCCTGAGAAACCGGAGCCGCGCAACCGAACAACAGACGTTCGTCGATTTCGTGTTGCGGTTTCTACGCGAAGGCGCCCCAGGACCGGATCTTTCGGATCTCCTGCTTGACATCGTCCGTGACGAGACCCGTTGGCCGGACATAAATGGTTTGGCACTCGATGCATTGGTTCGCTGCGAGGATGAAAAACGCCAAGTTCGAATTCTCAAGACGCTGTTAAAAGACGTAAAGGCCGGTCGTGTATCCGATCCGGACAATGAACTTCTCGGAACTCTGTTGACGCGGCTTTATCCCCGTTACGTGCTTCCAGGGGAGATATGGGAACACCTGTCCGAAACTCGGGAAACGGATTTAAGTGGCACGTACTGGTGGTTCTGGGAGCATGTGCTTCCGGAAGGGTCTTCGGACCGGCAGATTGTCGAACTCCTGGATGCTATGCAGCAATGGCTTCCTGATTTGCGTTCCGCACTGGAAGGCCGCCTGCATCTCGAACGCCTTCCGCTGAGATTGCTGGCTCGTGGCCTGCTATCACTTGACGAGCCAGCAGATATCGAACGACTCTACGGATGGTTAAACGTAGGTTTCTCAGAGATTCACGGCGTCCGCAAAGTCGACGAAACCGCGTTTCGCAAAATAGGGTCCTGGCTTCAGGACCGCCCCGAACTCCTAAAGAAAGTGTTCGTCGAGGGCCTTAAACGATGTCCCGAATCCGACGAATTCAGATATAACGCGCTGAAGGTGCAAGAGCGCCTTTACGGCGCCGCCCTGCCGGCGGATTTCGGTCTTTGGTGTTTAAATGAGGCCGTTGAAATGGCATGCGCGAAACCACAGATTGCGGAATATCTGCTGGAACTCGCCTGGCAGTGCCATTCTCAACGGAGCGGTTGCGAGGGCCTGTCAATCGAATTGCTTGTGAAACACGCGAGCAAAAACGAGGCATTAATGACGCGGCTTGCTCAGTTACGTGGTCATGGAGATGCACCGCGAGGTGATCGCGTGGAAGACCGGGACAGGCGCGGAGAGGGGTACATCGATCGGAGGAGGCGCCAGGAGGAGGAGTGGTTGGACCGTCTTCGGGATAACGAGACTGCGCTGCGCGAGAACCGGGCCGATCCGGCCCTGCTCACAGAGATTGCGGCCAGATATTTCTCAGATTCGATCAACTATAGCAGTGTTTCGGGACCCCGGGATATCAAGCAGGACTTGGGACGAGATCACAACTTGATTGCTGCAGTTCGTCAGGGGATTTGCGGTGTAGTGGAAAGGGAAGACATACCGGATGTCGAGGACATTCTCGCCCTTAAGGAAGAGGGCAGGGTGTACCACATCGGCTGGCCATTTCTGTCGGCCATGGCTGAAATAGGAGATACGACACCAGAAAAACTCAGTTACCTCAATGAAAACCAGATGCGGCGAGCGTTGGCATTCCATTTCTGTTCGGCCAGTTCCAACCGTCCGAGCTGGTATCAGCAAATCCTGGAATTACGTCCGGGTCTGGTAGCCAACATGATGGTTAGATGTGTCATTTCCGATCTTCGTGCAGGCAGGAAGTACGTTTCCGGACCTTTTGTTATCGCACATGACACGAAACACGCTCAGGTCGCAAGACTGGCAAGCCTGCCGCTTTTGCGAGCATTTCCGACGCGGTGTAACGCCACCCAGATTGAAACGCTGGACCATCTGTTGTGGGCCGCAATTCAGCATGCGGATAAAGCGTCGCTTCAGAAATCGATTGAACGGAAGTTGTCCCTTTCGAGCATGAACGTTACTCAGCGCGTGCACTGGTTGGCAGCAGCGGTTGTGCTTGCGTCGCGGTCGCACGTTAGTCGTTTAACGGACTTTGTGCAAGGTCGAGAAATTCGGATTCGATACTTGGCGGGATTCTTCCCCTCTGTGTTTCCACGCGCCGGCTTCTCACTCTCCGATATTGAGCTCCAAATCCCGGTGTTGGAAGTCTTCATTCGCCTTATTGGAAGCTACTACAGGCCATATGAGTTTCAAAACGAAAGGGACGACCAATGGAGCACGTCCACAACAGAGGGCTCTGAGCTTGTTAGTGCATTCATACGACGTCTCGCTGAGTCCAGCGGCAAAGACGCAAGTGACGCTTTGGAAAGGCTTCTTGCCGAACCGGATCTGTCCCGATGGCACATGGTGTTGTCGCGTGCGCGGGACTCCCAACGGGTTATTCAACGAGACGCAAGCTATCGCCATCCGGAACCCGAGCAAGTCTGCCGGACCCTGGACAGCGGCAGCCCGGCCAACGCCGCCGACCTCGCTGCGCTCGTGACGGATCATCTACAAGACGTCGGACGGAACATCCGAGACGGAAACACCTCCGACTGGCGTCAATATTGGGAAAAACCCTCTGATGAGGAGATCCGAGAACCGAAACATGAAGAACTCTGCCGCGACGCACTGCTTTCCGATTTGAAATACAAACTGTCTCCTCTACAAATTGACGCCCATCCAGAGGGTCGTTACGCAAACGACAAGCGATCGGACATTCGGGTCAACTACGATGGCTTAAACGTGCCTGTGGAGATCAAGAAGAACAACCACCCCGATCTTTGGAACGCGATACGGACCCAGTTGATTGCCAAATACACACGAGAACCCGCTGCCGCCGGACAGGGAATTTACCTGGTTTTCTGGTTCGGTGAAGAGGACACACAGCCAGACCCGTCGGGGACGCGTCCAGGTACTCCCGGTGAGCTTCGGGCAGGATTGGAAGCCACGCTTTCCGATGAGGAAGCTCGAAGGATATCCGTCGTTGTTTTCGATGTCAGTGGGGAAGAATCGAATTCGCGATAAGTCTAACGGTGAGACTGGCGCGCGCGGTAGGACTTACAGGAAGGGGTACGTCTTAGCCATGGGCAACTCGCTGATTTTCTCGAAAAATTGGGTTTCATTAATCTTCGTGGGCTATTCGAGATCGGCGAAAACTGTGCAGGATCGTTTATATGAAAGTACGATTCTGAAGTCTGTTTCCTGGCATCTTGTGGAAGTTGACTGAGGATGTCAAAAGACTCTCTAATCAAATTCTGCACGACCATATAGGTAGCACTTATCTACTCGCGGCGTGCAATTCCAGGAATTTTAACCAGTCCGACACCCTTACTCCTCGGATGCGTGTTGCCTTCATCCGTTCAATATACTCATTCATGATACCGTATCTTGCAATTCGTCCGAAATTTCCACCGCCGTCATGCGCTGGTTTGTCGGATATCTGATCGCTCTTAAGCGGATATGGGCCAACGTCGTCCGGAACATGGATGGTGGAATTCGACTCGGCCGCTCTTTCATACTGCCAATAGTAGTTACGTTGTTGAGCGCAATATAGGGCGGTCTCAACGAACGGGCTAAAGATCACTGGTGAACCAGAAAGCACGTTTGATAAGACCCACGGCATCACAACCAACAAATCCCAGGGATGGCACGCTGCCGACGTTGTTGTGAATCGATAGGTCGGGACGCCTTCTCGCGCAAGAAGATACCAACCCTTGAGTTCAATCCCCATCAGGATCGTTTGTCCATCATCGGTCCTTCTGAGCACTACGTCCGGAAATGTCTGAGGTTGTCTAACAAACGAATAGGTCTGATATTTCCCGTTTACGTCCCACACTGGTCTCAGCGTGTTCAGCGTTTTAACAACTTGCTCTTCAATCGTTGCTGCCAGAGGCGTATTGAGCGTGAAAATATCTGTAACAAGCAGTCCTTCGATCACCGTTGGTGTTGAAAACCTATCTGGAACGGCCCGAATTGCCTCCTGAACTCTCAACCATAGATCGTAATGTTCCCACGATGTGGGTTCATTGCGCAATGGTGCAGGAGGTATAGCATTGGCATCCATTATGCAAAATCCAGTCGATGAGCAGCAGCCAAGTAGAATTCAGGGAGGACTTCTGCGCTATAGCACTTCCTGGAGTGTTTCCACGAACATACAGCAGCAGGACACAATCCTCCAAATGGTTCCCATACGATATCCTGGGGATCCGTTGTTGAAACAATGGTCAATTCAACGAGTTTAAGTGGCTTCTGACTTCCGTGAAGGCTCTTGTACTTCCACTTCATACGAGTTCGTGTTCCGTTCACTCTCTCCGAACCAGACACCTGGGGATGTTTCCAGACGTTCGTTACTCCCGCAGGACATCGGAACTTTGCCCGCATACGTCTCCATTCATCACCAGAGACCGGCCGCCTGCCATCTATACTGAAATATGGTCGTCCATCTTGATTTCCTTTGGCATTTACGTAATCGGACATGCGAACAAATGCATCAACTGGTGGATAGTACCACATGTGGTCTACCGTTAGATACTTCCGGGTAGCCGCATTGACTACCCCACAGGCTTCATTGGCCAGCCTGAAGGGAAGTCCTGATCGTCTCCACTCATGTCGAAGCCATTCCTGCATGTTCATCGTACGATCGCCCTTATGAAATTGGGCATTTTTTGTGTACTGTACACAAACTTCCGTTACAACCGGAAATCTGCGTAGCGTCGACGTATTCGAGTTACCGGCGACGTGTCCCAAGCCCTTATCCCACACATGGCAGGCCCGATATTCCCAACCACATTCCAACAGAAGTGGATGGACCGTCGCCCATCCGACTTCAGAGTTCCAAAACCACAACGTCGTTATAGGAGATGCCCGTTCTGACCAGGCACTAACGTGAGGTCGATACCAGTCGCAAAGATCCTTAGGAGTTGGAAGGTCCCCTGGAAATCCGCTGAGTCCATACGGACCGTCCGAGACAATACAGGTCGGAGTCGGCCAATGGTCATACAACCTTTCGGATCGATCGAAATGGATGAATACATCGCCACGACGATGCACGTCGCCATCGGCGGGCAGGGGTACCGCGCCTTGTTCATCTGTCGGGTGACCACCCGACTCGTTGTTTGCAACCACGTCCAACATAATCTGGCACATGGGATCACCTCCACGTATTTCCACTTTTCTCTTTGCGTTTGACCCTCTCGATCCGAAGCCGAGATTTTTTCGGCTAAGATAGCGACAATCCCATCATAAAAAGATACACCGCCAAGCACCATTTGTCCAAAGAAACATTCGGCAAGTTTTCCGCCAGTGTGGCACCCACCGCTCACCTCGACGCGAAGTCTCTTTCGTCGTCTCCGTTCGTGTTCAGGCCCGCCGCGTCGAGGCAGCGTTCCGTTTCGGCGACCAGGTCTCTGTACCGGGCGCTCTCGAAATAGGCCCGGGCTCCGTCCGTCGATCCGAGGCCCGTTTTGTCGGTATAGCGCATCGACGTGGTGTAGACGTCGTCCGCGGCGTCGTGAAGCAGCCGGACGAAGCGGGCCGGATCGCAGTGGAGCAGAGGCGCCACCGCCGCGGTAACGTGAATGCCTTCGGTCCTGAGGCGCCGCATGGTCTTCAGCCGCACGTCGATGCGAGGGGCGTGCGGCTCCAGCTTTCTGCGTACGCGATCGTCGTCCGTCGGCACGGAAAAACACACCCGCAGCGGGGACTTGAATGCGCGGAGCAATTCCAGGTCGTCCAGGACCAGGTGGCTCCGCGTATGCACCACAACGTCTTTCGGGTTGCAGTCCTCCAGCACGTTCAGGCATCGGCGGGTCAGCCGGTACTGGCGCTCCACGTATTGGTAAGGGTCCGTGGCCGAACCCACGAAGATCCGCCGGCCCCAGATTTTGTCCCGCGCCTTGCCCAGGAGAAAGGGAGCGTTCATCTTGGGCTGCACCCATGCGCCCCAGGGCAGGGGGTGTTCCTCGGCATAGGGGTATTTCATCACGTAGCAATACGCGCATCCCATGCCGCATCCGACGTACGGATTCAGGGTGTACCGGGTAACGGGCGGACCGTCCTGCGGCATCAGGACCGAACGCGCCGCGGTCTCTTCGATTTCCAGGTGGCTGTGCGCCATGTCCCGAATATACTGCACAAACGTTCAGATATCAAGTGTGAAAACGTATGGTAAAGCAGCAAAGAGCGGTAATCAGCGGTCAGCCATCAGCCAGAACCAAAATCAAGCATCAAATTCAAAACCCCCTTTTCCCCAAATTCCCTAAAAGCGGTGAGAGGGGAGACGTTAGACGTGAGATGATGTCAGTGCCCTATGGTTCTTCCAGTCGTTACGATAACGGTAGAGAAACAGGCACGGTTTATGTAGAAACACTGCTGTAAATGTCTTCATCTCCCGTCTCCCGTCTTACGTCTCACCGAATTTACGCAGACCTATCCCCCCTGCCTGCCGAGAAACCACCGGCAGGCAGGGACCCTTTCCTAAAGGAAAGGAAAACGAGCGACACGTGATAGGATCCTGCTTCCCCCTTCCTTTAGGAAGGGGGTCAGGGGGTAGGTCTCGAAGAAGCGGTGAGAGGGTAGACGTAAGAAGGGAGATACTGTGAGTGCCCTATAGTGTTTGTTGCCGTTACGATTGCGGCAAATAAGCAGGCACGGTTTATGCGGAAACACTGCTGCAAATGTCTTCATCTACCGTCTACCGTCTTCCGTCTCACCGGTTTTCTTGCCCGGTGCGGATTCATTTCTCGCCGGAGGCACAAAAGAAGTACCCGTCAGGCAGGGACGTCATCTCCCGTCTCCCGTCTCACGTCTCCCCGGTTTCAGGTTTTCCTTCTTCCTTCTTCCTTTTTCCTTCCTCCTTCTCTTCAGTTCCACGCAACCATTTCCGGTCAACAGGCGTTATGTCAAAGTACATCGAATCAACGTATCAGCGCGACCACGCGCAATGTTCCCCGGGTATCGGGTGTGTCAGGAGGGACTCCCATGAAAACGACCCTTGTGCTGTTGTTTACCGCCGCCGCTCTGATTGTCACCCTGGCCCTTGGCGCCGGCGACGGGCGGTCCGAAACGAAAAACGTGGAGCAGGCCACGTTCGCCGGAGGCTGCTTCTGGTGCATCGAAGCCCCTTTCGATAAGCTGGAAGGCGTGATCTCCGCGGTATCCGGCTATACCGGCGGAATGATCGTGAAGCCCACGTACGGGCAGGTCAGCAAGGGGCAAACCAGGCACATCGAGGCGGTGCTGGTCACGTACGACCCCTCAGTCGTCACCTACGCCCAACTGCTCGACGTCTACTGGCGGCAGTTCGACCCCACCGATGCAGGAGGGTCGTTCTATGACCGGGGCCACCAGTACACGTCCGCCATTTTCTACCACGACGACGAGCAGAAAAAGCTCGCCGAGGCGTCGAAAGAAACGCTCGCGGGATCCGGCCGGTTCGACGAGCCCATCGTCACGCCCGTCCGGCCCGCACAGACCTTCTATCCCGCGGAGGAATACCACCAGGATTACTACAGGAAGAAGCCCGACCATTACAACCGCTACCGGAGAGGCTCGGGCCGCGACCGCTTCATCGAGCGGATCTGGGGGCGGGACAAACCCGCGAAATCTTCCAGCGGAAACTGGGTCAGGCCCCCCGAAGCCGAGCTTCGCCGGAAGCTCACGCCACTCCAGTGGAACGTGACCCAGGAAGACGGCACCGAGCGGCCGTTCCGAAACGAGTACTGGGATAACAAGAAGGCGGGCATCTACGTGGATATCGTGTCGGGCGAACCGCTCTTCAGCTCCACGCACAAATACCGGTCCGGGACCGGATGGCCGAGCTTCACGCGGCCCCTGGTTTCCGGGCACGTCGTGGAACGCGTCGACAGCAGCCTCTTCATGACCCGCACGGAAGTCCGCAGCAAGTACGGAGATTCCCACCTTGGCCACGTCTTCCCCGACGGACCGCCGCCGACCGGACTACGCTATTGCATCAATTCGGCGTCGCTGCGCTTTGTTCCCGTGGATGAGCTGAAGGCCGCCGGGTACGGAAAGTACCTGGGCCTGTTCGAAGACGAAGACCTCGACGTGGCGGCGGGGAAATAGCGGGAACGTGCAAAAAAAGACGCCATCGCCCGCGATCTGTGCGGGCGATGGCGTCTTTTTTGCAATCGCGGCTAAACGAACCGCAACAGCCTCACGTTGAGCGTCCGGGCCGGTCCCGCGGCGACCTTCCACTGGACCAGGATGGGGCTCTGGTAGGTGCCCCAGCCGATCTCACCGATTCCTTCCTTTCCTTCGCGGTCCAGAACGGGCAGGCTGATCTCCCGCTTCATCCGCAAGAAGCGCGCTACCGGTACCGACAGCGCCCGATTCACGAGCGTTTCCACCACCGAGCCCCCCATGCGCGCCCGGCTCACGAATTCGTTGAACAGCTGTACTGCATCGTACCTGGCGTAGTTGCGGGCCTTCGCGGGAATGGCGCGGGGGGCGCGGAGCGCCGCCTTGCCGATCTTCGCCACATAGTGGAGGGGGTTTCGCAGTACTTCCCGAAGGTCATGCGTCATGAGCAGGGTCTCGTACTCGTTGACGGTCAGGCCCGCGTGATTCTCCGTCGGGGCAAGGGACACGTCGAACCGGCCGAACGATACCCTGTGCTTGCGCACCAGTGACTGTAGCTCGGCGATAAAACCGAAGCCGGGATCCCTCAGGTTCTGGGCGTCTATCGGGTGACGGGCCGCGGGCACCCTCACCTGCATCCGGGCCGCCTCCTCCTCGCCGCTGTATGCAACCACCGTGGTCCGCCGGCTGCGCGAACCCCCAACGTGCACCCCGTCGAGTTCCACGAACCAGACCGGCTCGTTTCCCCGAAGTTCATAAGACGCACTGTTGTCCAATCCTCCCCCCATGAACGTGAGGTGGGAATCGGCGTTGAGTGGCTCGTTGGCGCGCTGCTGTTCGGAGAGTTCCGTTCTCAGATTGAGTTCGTCGTGTACGTAGCCGGCATCGGGGGGAAAGAGCTTCCGGAAGACGTCGAGGTATTCCTGGATGTTGTCCACGTTGTGCTCGAACATCTCAGCGAGGCGCTGATCCAGGTAGCCGGCCGTGGTGTGGTCTGAAATGTAGAATTGCCTGGAATACCGGGTGAAGTCCGATCCGAATTCCTCTCTCAATCGGCCTCGTACGTCGAACAGTTCCATACGGGAAGCCGGCCTGATGCGCAATGTGGCGCGAAAAGGGGCGCCTCCCGATTGGGTGTGCCGGTTCACGAGTATCATGGGCGGCTCCGGTATGGGCTGTTGTCGAAACCCGACCGCGGTCCGATCTCGTCCACGTTCCCCATCGAACGCGGATCTGACGATCAGGTAATTTCGTCGGTCGACACGACCGTCACGCCCCTGGCCTTCCAGTCTTCCACGAGCGTTTCGCCGCGTTCGGGAACGATGGCCTGCGTGGCGTCCAGGACCAGTTGGACGGGGGCGGTGTTCCTCTCGAGAAAGCCGTCGATGGCGTAGGCGTTGCAGACGTCCAGGGCGACGCCGTACAGGACGATGCGCCCGGGCCGGACGGCATCCAGGACCGGTTCCACGTTCCGGTTGGTGAAAACGTCGAAGCGCTGTTTGCGGAAGATGATCTCGCCCGTGTGGTTACGGACCCGCTCACCGAGGGCCGACGCATCTACCGCGTCGCCGTCGATCCAGAGCGGATTTGCGGTTCGTGTTTCCGGCACCTTCTGCTGGCCGGGCGTTCCCTTCAGGCAGTGCGGCGGAAAGGTGTCCCGGAAGTCGGGCGTCTCCGAAATTTCCGGATCGTCGGGGTTGTGGTAGTCAACCGAGCCGAAGATGGGGATGTTCCGCTCCCGGGCGCAGGCGGTGAGCCGCTCCAGGTTGGGCAGGATCTTCTCCGCCGCCTGGATGTACAGTTTGCCGTCGGGCATGATGAAATCGTACTGGGTATCCACGTCCCAGAAGATGGTCTCGTGCATCGGCAGTTCTCCCGCTCTTTTTCAAAAAAGATAAGGGATAACGGAGATGCTGACAAGGGGGGGCCGGTTCCCGAAGCATGCGCGGTGCGGTCCTGTACCGCATCCGGGTAGCGCCGGTCGTTGGTCGCGAGGTGTGTTACGGCGGGGTGGCGAGTTTCTGCAGGAAGATACCCGCGGCCACGGAGACGTTGAGCGAGGTGACGTTTCCGGCGGACGGAATGCTGCACGTGACGTCGCATTTGTCCAGGGTGAGACGGCGGAGACCGCGTTCCTCATTGCCCAGAACGAGCAGCCAGGGTCGGTCGGCTGAGACCCCGTCCAGGCCGGTGTCGGCGTGTTCGGTCGCGCCCATGATCCAGAGGTTCGCCTTCCGCGCCAGGTCGAGGGCCCTGCTGAGATTGGCCGGAAGGCAGAAGGGCACGTGTTCCACCGCGCCGGATGCGACGTCGTACACGGTATCCGTGAGCGGGGCGGATCGGTCCCGCGTGAGCAGGATGCCGCGGACGCCGAAGAAGGCGGCGGTGCGAAAGATCGCTCCCACGTTGTGCGGGTCCTGCACGCGGTCGAGCGCGAGCCAGAGTCCGGTCTCGGGCACGTTCGCGAACAGGTCCTGCACGGTGACCCCGCGTCGTTCCCGGACGACGGCCTCGGCGCCGCCCGCGCGGCCCGTCCGGCTTTGCCTCCGTGACGTGCGGTTCCCGCCCGCGACTTTGACGCCAATTTCGGTGGCGGACGACCGGACCCGGCGCCACGTTCCGTCGACGGGACCGGGCAGACGGATTTCGTAGACGTCCTGGGGCCGGGATTGCAAAACGGCCAGGATGCTGTGAGGGTTTTTAAGGTGGAGCGGCATCGCGGTTCCTGTTGTCCCGGGTCGAGGCCGGCTATCCCCACAGTCCTTCGGCATGCCTGCGGCGGATGACTTTCTTGTCCAGCTTTCCCACGCTCGTCTTGGGGATCTGATCTACGAAGACAATCCGGTCGGGCACCCAGTATTTCGGATATGCCGACGCCAGGTACGCCCGGAGGTCCTCCGCCGTGGCCGGGTCCGCGCCGGGCGAACGAACGGCGATGGCGAAGGGACGCTCCGTCCACTTCGCGTCGGGAACGGCGATAACGGCGGCCTCGGTCACGGCGGGGTGCCCCATCAGCGCGTTCTCCAGCTCCACGCTGGAGATCCACTCGCCGCCGCTCTTGATGAGGTCTTTCGTCCGGTCCGTGATGTGGAGGAAGCCGTCCGGGCTCATCGCGCCCACGTCGCCGGTGCGGAACCACCCGTCGTCCGTAAACCGGTCGGCAGAAGGCTTCTGTCTGTAATAGCTCCCGATCACCCATGGGCCGCGGACCTGAATCTCCCCTATGCTGCGGCCGTCCCAGGGCGCTTCGTTACCGGAATCGTCCATAATCCTCATGTCAACGCCGCAAATGGGAACCCCCTGCCTGGCTTTGACGTCCCACTTGTCCGTGTCCGAAAGGGCGCGGTGATGCCGCTGCAGCCGGGAGACGGTGCCCAGGGGCGAGAGTTCGGTCATTCCCCACGCGTGCAGGACAGGAACGTTGAGTTCCGTTTCGTAGGCTTCGATCAGGCCGCGCGGCATGGCCGAACCGCCGACGACCAGAGACCGGATGCAGGACACGTCGCGCGGATTGCCCTTCAGTTCTTCATAGAGCCCGGTCCAGATGGTGGGAACGCCGGCGGGCACCGTTACGCCTTCATCCGCGATCATCCGGGCCAGGGCGTCGGGTTTCAGGTGGGGTCCGGGAAGGACCATGTCCGCGCCGGCCATGGCGCACGCATAGGGCAGACCCCAGGCCATGGCGTGAAACTGGGGCACGACCGGCATCACGATATCCGACTCGACAATGCCCACGGCGTTGGACTGGTTCACGCCGAAGGTGTGCAAAAACATCGAGCGGTGCGAATAGAGCGCCCCCCGGGGCTCGCCGGTGGTGCCGCTGGTGTAACAGAGTCCCATGGCCGCGGCCTCGTCGGTGACGGGCCACTCGAATGCGTCGCTCCCGCTGTCGATCAGGTCTTCATAGTCGCAGACGTGCGGAAGGGACGTGCTGATTCCGGGATCGGCATTGAACAGGACGGTCCGCGGGGGGCGGTCGAGCCTGGCGGCCACGGCTTCGAAGAGGGGCAGCAGTGTCGCGTCCACGAAGACGGCCTTGTCCTCGGCGTGGCTGACAATATAGGCAAGCTGGTCCGCGGAGAGGCGAATATTGAGCGTATGGCAAACGGCGCCGCTGCACGGAACCGCGAAATACAGTTCCAGATGCTGGTGGTTGTTCCACGCAAAGGTTCCCACGCGGTCGCCGGGTTCGATGCCCAGGCCGCCCAGTGCGCTGGCGAGGCGCTTCGACCGCCGGTGCAGGTCCGCGTACGTGTACCGGTGAAGGGTCCCGTCGGGCAATCCGGTGGTGATGCGTTTGCGCGGATACAGGCGGTTGGCGTGCTCGAGGATCCGGTCCAGGGTGAGCGGATAGTCCATCATCTGGCCTTGCATGGAATGCGCTCCCGGGGAGACGGTGGTGGCGTCCGGAGACCCTTGCCGCGCCGCTACGCTTTTTCCGGAAGAGGGAGGTACTCTTCCGGGGTGAACGCGTCCACGCGGATCGCCTGGTCCCGGGCGGCCTCGGCGCGCCGGAACAGCTCCGCGTCTTCCTGCGTGATCAGCTCTTTTTCGAGGGCCTGCGCGGCAAGGCGGTCGGGGTCCCGGCCCGTGAGCACGCCCGCGCGCGCAGCCCCTTTGATCTTGCGCGCGATCGGCTCGGCCTCACAGGACAGCTCGAATGCCCGTTCCAGCCGGGCCAGGGCTTCATCGGCCGAGTCCGGCATGTAGATGTCGGAGGTCAGCGCGTCCCGGTCGGGGCCGGGCGTCCGGATGGCCCGCGCGACCTCGCCGCCGAGGGCGTCGGACGGCATCCGGCCGATGGGGTTCAGGCGACACCACAGCGCGACGGGATAGCGAAACAGCATCCCGAGCCCGGGAAGGCCGCGAAGGTTCCGGAGCAGGCCGCTGAAACCGGCCTGAATCTGCGCGAACGCGTATTGCATCGCCCAGTGTACGCACGACAGGTGGCCGGGTGGGCGGCCTTCGGCTTCGAAGCGGCGCAGCGCGGCCGTGCCCAGGTACATCCAGGAGAGGACGTCCGCGAAGCGGCCGGCCAGCTTCTCCTCTTTCTTCAGGGCGCCGCCCATCGTGATCAGGGCGACGTCGGCCAGGAAGGCGAAAGCCGCGGATGCCCACGCCAGTCTGCGGTAGTACCGGGCCGCGGGACCGCGCACGGGCGATCGCGCCAGGTGTCCTCGCGACAGGCTCAGGGCAGTGGCGCGGAAGGCGTTTCGGATGAAGTGGCCCGCATGCGCCCAGAAGGCGCGGTCGAAGGCGCGCAGGTCGTTCGATCTGAGCGCCTGGATCTCCTGATAGATGTACGGATGGCACCGGATCGCGCCCTGCCCGAACGTGATGAATGTGCGCGTGAGGATATTCGCGCCTTCCACGGTGATGGCGATCGGCGCCCAGAGATACGACCTGGCGAGCAGGTTTCTTGGTCCCTGCGCGATGGCGTTGCCTGCCAGGACGTCCATGCCGTCCATAATGGCCCGCCGATGGAGTTCCGTGAGGTTGTATTTGACGATGGCCGAGACAACGGCCGATTTCGCGCCCCCGTCCAGGCCGCCGCACGTGAAACGCCTCCCTGCTTCCATGAGGTAGGTGAAGGCGCCGATGCGCGCGAGCGGTTCCTCGACTCCCTGGAATTGCCCGATGGACAGGCCGAACTGTTTGCGTACGGTGGCGTGGGCGCCCGCCACGCGCGCGGTCAGCTTGGCGCCGAAGGCTGCAGTCGCGGGCAGCGAAATGCCGCGCCCCGCCGCCAGGGATTCCATGAGCATGCGCCACCCCTGGCCCGCGCCTTCGGACCCGCCGATGATGGCGTCGGCAGGGACGATGACGTCCCTGCCCCTGGTGGGGGCGTTGTGAAAGGGCACGCCCATCGGATCGTGCCTTCGGTCCACGACAACGCCCGGCGTGTCTCGTGGAACGAGGGCGCAAGTTATCCCCGGGCTCTCGCCCTTGCCCAGAAGGTTTTCCGGGTCCCGGAGTTTGAATGCCAGGCCGATGAGCGTGGAGACGGATGCCAGGGTGATATACCGCTTGTTCCAGTTCAGCCGCAGACACAGCCGCCCGTCCTCGTCCTTGAAGACAACCCCGCTGGACCGGATGCTCCCGGCGTCCGAGCCGGCGTCCGGTTCGGTGAGGGCAAAGCAGGGGATTTCCTCCCCGCGCGCCAGCCGGGGCAGGTAGTGTTCCTTCTGGTCCCGGGTGCCGTAGTGGATCAGGAGTTCCGCCGGCCCGAGCGAATTGGGCACCATAACGGTGACGGCCAGCGGCATGGAGCGGGAGGCCAGCTTGCCCACGATTGCGCTGTGCGCGGATGCGGAGAATCCAAGCCCGCCGAATTCCTCCGGAATGATGATCCCGTAGAACCGTTGCGCTTTGAGATAATCCCAGAGTTCCTCCGGCAGGTCCCGGTTCCGGTGAATCTCCCAGTCGTCGGCCAGGCGGCACGCGCTTTCCACGGGTCCGTCGAGGAATGCCCGTTCCTCTTCGGCCAGGTCGGGATAGGGTTCGCTGTTGAGGCGTTTGAAATCGGGTTTGCCGGAAAAGAGGTCGGCGTCGATCCATACGCTTCCGGCTTCGATGGCGGCCTGCTCGGTCGGCGAGATGGTTGGAAGGAGGCGGAGCGCCTTGAGGATCTTGAGGATCCACGATGATATCAGCGTGCGGCGCAGCGGGCGCAGGTTAAACAGCGGCGCGAGGAGGCCGAAGCCCCACCAGAGGCCGCCGGGCGCTCCGAACGTCCACATCAACGCGGCCGAAAGAACGGTCCACAGCCACAACGGCGCGCCGGCATAACCCAGGGCGCATACGAGAACCCCAACGGCGAAGGCTTCGACGTACGAAAAGGACAGGACTCCGCAGGTGGAAGTCAGTACGTCCATGCATCTTATGCCCTCAGGTTCTCAAAAATACCCGCCGCGCCCATCCCGCTGCCGATACACATCGTGCAGATGCCATAGCGGACATTGCGGCGGATCATCTCATGCAGGAGGGTGGCAGTGAGTTTCGCGCCGGTGCAGCCCAGGGGGTGTCCGAGCGCGATGGCCCCGCCGTTGACGTTGACGAGTTCCCGGTCCAGGCCCAGTCTGCCGATGACGGCGAGCGCCTGGACCGCGAAGGCCTCGTTCAGTTCGATCAGGCCGACGTCGTCCAGAGTGAGGCCCGCCTGGCGGAGCGCTTTCGGCACGGCTTCGGCGGGGCCGATCCCCATGATTTCGGGCGCCACGCCGGCCACGGCGTAACCCGCGAGCCGCGCCATGGGTTCCACGTCCAGTTCTCTTGCCGTTTGTTCGCTCATCACCACCGTCGCCGCGGCGCCGTCCGACACCTGGGAGGCGTTTCCCGCCGTGACGGTGCCGCCGGCGCGGAAGACCGGCCGGAGCCGGGCGAGGGCGGCGGCGCTGGTGTCGGCGCGAGGCCCTTCGTCCGCCCTGAACGTCGTTTCGGTGGACGTGGCGCCGCCATTGTCGTACACCGTGTCCACAACGTGCATGGGCACGATCTCGTCATTGAAGCGGCCTCCTGCGGCGGCGTTCAGCGCGCGCTGGTGGGAACGCAGCGCGAACGCGTCCTGTTCCTCCCGGGAGATGTCTTCGCTCTCCGCGAGATTCTCGGCGGTGTTGCCCATGTCGATGTAGAGGTCCGGGTCCTCCCGCGTGATGTCGGGGTCCGGCATGAAGTGGTTGCCGCCCATGGGCACGAGGCTCATGGATTCGGCGCCGCCCGCCACGATGACGTCGGCCTGGCCCGCGGAAATCGCCTGGTGGGCCATTGCGATGGATTGCAGCCCGGAGGCGCAGAAACGGTTGATGGTCACGCCGGGAACCGTTTCCGGCAGGCCGGCTTTCCGCGCGACAACGCGGCCGAGAACCATGCCCTGCTGCGCTTCGGGAAACGCGCAGCCCATGATCACGTCGTCGACGCTTTCGGGCAGGAGGCCCTCAACGCGCGCCATGGCGCCGTTGACCGCGGACGCGCCCATGGTTTCGGGCCGCACATTGCGCAGGGCCCCTCTCCCGGCTTTGCCGACGGCCGTGCGGACGCTGCTCACGATGCAGGGTTCGTTGTTCATGGCGGGCTCCACCTCTTCCTTTTCACGCGATCCGTCGGGCCGGATCGCACGGGGATCAGTTTCTCAGGGGTCTGTTGGTTCGCAGGATGCTGTAGATTCGTTCCCGGGTCTTCTCTTCGCCCGTAAGGGCGACGAAGACTTCGCGTTCCAGCTCCAGGAGGTAGTCTTCGTGTACGTTCGCGGGGCCGCTGAGGTCCCCGCCGGTCAGCACGTACGCGAACCGGTTCGCCAGATAGCGGTCGTATTCGGTGATGAAACCCGAACGGAGCATATTGTAGGTTGTCACCTCGAACCGCGCGCGGGCCGGCTGCCCGAGTACCCGGATGCCGTTGCGGACCGGCGGCGGCGCGTATCCCAGGTTCGAGAGGCGCAGGACTTCCTGTCTGGCGGCGTGCAGCCGGCGGTCCTGGTTCATCACAATGGGCGATCCCGGCGGAAGAAACCCGAATTCCCGAGCCTGATAGGCGCTGTTGGATACCTTTGCCATCGCCACCGTTTCAAAGGCCCTGGTCAGGAAGGGCTGGATGTGGCTGTCCTGCTCGGACGACGCCCGCTCGTGCGAAATCGCTGCCATGCGCATGGTGCCGCAGCCGCCGGGAATGAGTCCCACGGCCAGTTCCACGAGTCCGATGTAGGATTCCGCCGCGGCCACGGGACTCGCGCAGGCCAGCGTGAGTTCGCAGCCGCCGCCGAGGACGCGGCCGTGTGTGGCCACGACGACCGGTTTGGCGGAATAGTGAACACGCTGGATCATCTGCTGGAAATGGATGATGAGTCCGTCCATCCGGTCGAAACGTTTCTGTTCCGCGTGTGCGACCATCTCCCCCAGGTTGGCGCCTACCGAGAAATTCTTCCCTCCGTTGCAGATGACCATGCCGCGGTAATTTCCCGTTTCGACGATGTCCACGGCGTCAACAAGCCCGCGAACGAGTGTCTCACCCATGGTATTTGCCTTGGAGCGGTATTCGAAGAGGGCGATATCCTCGTCCAGGTCCAGGAGAGCAGCGTCCTCGTTCTGCCACCGGACGCGGGGCTTGTCCGTGCGAACCGCGGGCGAGGCGGTTTCGTCCCGGGATTCCCGCACGTATCCGCGATCCGGCATATAGACCCGCGAGCGGTCGCGGAATCCGGCGGCGCCCGCTCCGGACATCCTCTCGATCCAGCCCGGCAGGGGGATGTTCTCGGCCGCCATGTCCTTGAGGAGGGTATCGAACCCGATCGTGTCCCACATCTCGAAGGGCCCCGCCTCCCAGCCGAATCCCCAGCGAAGCGCGCGGTCGACGTCGGCCGGATTGGCGGTGATCTCCGGGATGCGGCGGGCGCTGTACGACAGGACTTCGAGGAGATGATTCCGGAAGAAGGCGCCCGCCCGCCCGTCGCTCGCGTAGAGGCCGCGGAGGCGCCGGGAAGGGTCCCTCTGTTTCCGAATGGGTTCGAGGTCGCCCAGATTCTGTTCCGCCGCCGGCTCGTAAGCCCGGGTTTCGGGGTTGAACGAGAGGATGTTTCGACCCTCTTTCTTATAGAACCCGCTGCCCGCCTTGGCGCCGGTGGCCCCGTCTGCAACCAGCCGGTCGACCACTTCGGGAACCCGGAAACCGTTCCGGCTTTCGTCGTCCGGCAGGGCATCGTGGAGGTAACCCGCAACGTGCACGAGCGTATCCAGACCGACAACGTCCGCGGTTCTGAACGTGGCGGACCTGGGACGTCCCAGCAGAGGGCCTGTGAGGGCGTCGACTTCCTCGATCGTATACCCCTCGTCCGTAAAGGCCCGGATACATTGCATCATGGCGTACACGCCGATGCGGTTGCCGATGAAGCCGGGCGTGTCGTTCGCGACAACAATGCCTTTTCCAAGCCGTTCGCCGCCGAAACGGGAGATGCGTTCGACAACGGACGGATCGGTATCGGGAAGGGGGATGAGTTCGAGGAGCTTGAGGTAGCGCGGCGGGTTGAAGAAGTGCGCGCCGAGGAAGCGCCGCCTGAAATTTGCGGACCGGTCCTGTGCGATCAGGTGGATCGGAATGCCGCTGGTGTTGGTGGAGATGACGGCGTGGCTGTTCGCGGCGGCTTCCACGCGCGCCATGATCTCCTGCTTGACGTCCGGTTTCTCCACGACCGCTTCGATGATCCAGTCCGCTTCAGTAGTACGGTGGAAGTCGTCCTCGATGTTGCCGGGGGTGATGCGTCGAGCGGTTCCTTCCGTAAACAAAGGAGCGGGGCTGAGACGATCGAGTCCCTTCAGCGCGCCGTCGACAATCCCGTTTCGGTTTCTTTCGTCGCCCGGAAGATCCAGAAGATGAACGGACAGGCCGGCGTTGGCCAGGTGGGCGGCAATCTGCGATCCCATGACACCCGCGCCCAGGACGGCGGCGGTGCGAAACGGAGGATGTGGGGCGGGATGCATGCTGTCGGGCCTTTCCGAACAAGCTTATATGACAATGTGCCGGCCGCGGCGAAAAACGGCGCCCGGAACGGCGTGGACGCGCTCGCGCCATTCGCTCGAAAGGTAGCGTACAACGCCTCACCGATCAAGAACGAAACGCAAGCAATGCGGTGAGACGGGAGACGTTAGACGGGAGATGATATCAGTGCCCTATAGTTTTTCTTGATTGCTACGATAACGGTAAATTAGCAGGCACGGTTTGTGTAGAAACACTGCTGTAAATGTCTTCATCTACCGTCTACCGTCTTGCGTCTAACGGGTTTTATTGCCCCGTGTGGTTTCACCTCTTGCCGGAGGCATTATGGAATAACCAATCCGGCAATGATGTCATCTACCGTCTACCGTCTCACGTCTTACCGCTTTTTTCTACCGTCTACCCTCTTACGTCTCACCGATTTTATTGCCGCGTGGGTCTTCATTTCTTGCCGGAGGCATAAAGGTAGAACCAACAAGGCATTGATGTCATCTACCGTCTCCCCGCTTCCAGGGTTTCCATCACAGGCCTGATACCCGGCCCGTATTCATAACTCATTCGGCCTCCGGTGTATCCGCTGACGGCAATGAGAACAGCCGTTGCGGCCGCGACCACGAAATACGCGAACCGGAGGTTCCCGGCGAACTTCCTCCTGACGGTGAGGTGGGTGCGGAAGAGGGCAAGCCCGATGGCCAGCCATGTGGCTGCGGTGGAGATGGACTCGTGCTGCTCGAGCGCGGCGGCGATGCCGGGGACTCGGGCGGCGTTGTCCTCGGCCGCGTTTCCGGTGAGGGCGGCCGCGATCGCGGAGACGGCGCCCAGAACCAGAAGGAGGTAGCCGGTGCGGAGGAGGTGGTCCCTGCGGAGAAGAACGCCGGCGGCGTCGCAGAAGAAGCCGACGGTGAGCAGGGCGACGGGGAAGTGGACGATAAAGGGATGAAAGTCCATAGATGCGGTTGTGACCCTGGATGGATGATCAGCTCCAGGCGCCTCTGGCCATCATGCCGCCGTCCACGCACACGTTCTCGCCCGTCATGAACGAGGCTTTTTCGCTGGCGAGGAACAGGACGGCCTGCGCGATATCGTCGGGGGTTCCGATCCGGCCTATGGGATGGGACCGGCCCATCCGTTCGCGCTGTTCCTTCTCGTCGCCGCCCATGGCCTTCAGGGCTTCGTCGACCAGAGGGGTGTCGATGGTGCCGGGGTTGACCGCAAGCACGCGCACATTGTCTTCGGCGTATTCCAGGGCGAGTTGCCGCGTCAGCGAGAGGATGCCGCCTTTGCTGGCGGCGTAGGCGCAGACGCCTTTGGTGGACTGAAGACCCTGGACGCTGGCCGTGTTGATAATCACGCCGCCTCCGCGTTTGATCATCTCCGGGACGCAGTGCCGGGTCATCAGGAAGGCGCTCTTCAGGTTGACGTTCAGGATGGCGTCCCACGTGTCTTCGGGCAGTTCGTGTGCAGGCAGGTAGCTGTCGGTCGGCTGAATGCCCACGTTGTTGCAGAGGATATCCACGCCGCCCCACTCCGAAACGGCGGTCCCCGCCAGCCCGCGACACGCGTCGTCCCGTGCGACGTCCGCCTCCTGGAAGCGGATATGGCCCGGGAGGGCGTCGCTTTCCGCGGCCAGACGTCTACCTGCCTTTACGTCCACGTCGGCGCAGAGCACACGGGCGCCCTCCCTGGCGAAAGCCAGGCAGATGCCGCTGCCGATGCCCTTTGCCCCGCCGGTGACGATGACCGCTTTATCCTGAAATTCCGACATGGCGTTCTCCTGATTCGGGTCATGCCGCGAAACCGATGTACGATACGGACAATAAGATTAATGCGGCGCCGGATGTCAACGATTAGGCGCGGCGCAATGTCCGCACCGGGGCGCCGAAATGTTTTTGCTGACAGCAAGCGGTTTTTTTGTTTTCTTGTTGTCGAATTCATCGTTTCGTCGTGTACTCGGAAAAGGAGAAATCATGGATCGGCGTCCGCGGGGGTGGATCGTTCTTGCCGTGCTGGTTGGCGGGTTTTTCGGAATCAGTTTCCTGGTATCGTACTATACCGACTGGCTGTGGTTCAGAAGCCTGGAATACGATTCGGTGTTCTGGCGTATCATTCGCGCCCGCTTCGGATCGGGCATGATTTTCGGCGCGATCGCGGCAATCGTGGTGGGGGTGAACCTGTTGATTGCGGGACGCGTAACACAGCGTGCGGTACGGGTTGACGACGAACCCGCCGGCGTATTGCAGTCCAGGAAAACCCAGGTGTTCATCGCGGCTGTATTGGTATTCATCCTGGGCAACATCGGCGCCAGCCAGTGGCCGGTTCTGCTGAGGTACCTCTACGAACAGCCGTTCGGCGCCGTGGATCCGATATTCAATCGGGAGGTGGGCTTCTATGTGTTCCTGCTGCCGTTCTACGATTTCCTGTCCGGGTTTCTGATTGCGGCACTGGTGCTGTCGGCGCTGATCGTGGTGGTGATGTACGTCGCGGCGGGGGGCATTGGTATCCGGGAAGGTCTCGAGGTGGGGGAACGTCCCATGGCCCATCTGTCGGGACTGGGCGGCGTATTCCTTCTGGCGCTGGCGTGGAAGTACCGGCTGAAGATTTACGGCCTGCTCTACTCGCAGGGTCGGTTTTTCGGCGCCGGTTACGTGGACGTCAACGTTCAGATCTGGGCCTACTGGGTGATGGTGATCGTCTTTCTGGCGACGGCGGTCTTCCTGTTTCTGAACGTCAGGAAGCCCAATTCCCGGTTGCCGCTCAGGGGCGTCGGCGTGCTGGTTATCGGTACCATCGTCGTGGGGGCGGTCCCCGCGACCGTGGTCCAGAAGCTGGTGGTGGAGCCAAGCGAACTCCGGCGGGAAGGTCCCTATATCAAATATAACATCGAGGCGACGAACCGGGCATACGGGCTGGACCGGATCGACGAGCAGCCGTTCGAGGCTTCCGAAGACCTCTCTTTGGCGGATATTCAGGCAAATCCCCTGACAATGCGCAATATCCGGATCTGGGATGAGCGCCCCCTCAAGCAGACCTATCAGCAGGTGCAGGAGATCCGGCCGTACTATGTCTTTCCGAGCGTGGACGTGGACCGGTATACGGTAGACGGGGTTTACAGACAGGTGATGTTGTCCGCCCGGGAACTGGATACCAACCGTTTGCCGGCCCAGGCCAGAAACTGGGTCAACGAACGCCTGCAGTATACCCACGGATACGGGGTGACCATCAGCCCGGTGAACCACGTGACCCCGGAGGGTCTGCCGGCGTTCATGGTCAAGGACATTCCGCCCGTTTCGGTTTCCGGACTGGAGGTCGAGAGGCCGGAGATCTATTACGGTGAAAGAACCTACGCTTACGTGGTGGTGAAGACGGGCATCGAGGAATTCGACTATCCGAAAGGCGACGAGAACCAGTATTCGACGTACGAGGGGATGGGCGGCGTTCCCACGGGCGGTTTTATCAATCGGCTGTCGTTTGCCATCCGGTTCTGGGACGTGAGCCTTCTGTTGAGCGGCTACATATTGCCGGAAAGCCGAATCATGTTCAGACGTCAGATCCGGGAGCGGGTTCAGACGCTGGTACCCTTCCTCATGTACGACACCGATCCCTACGTCGTGGCGTCCGAAGGCAGGCTTTACTGGATACAGGATGCGTACACGATCTCGGACATGTATCCGTATTCGACGCGGTCGGGACGCATGCGGATCAACTACATCAGGAATTCCGTGAAGGTCGTGGTCGACGCGTATAACGGCACGGTCAGTTTCTATCAGGTGGATACGGAAGATCCGCTGATTCGTGCGTACGGTGAAATGTTCCCGGGCGTGTTCCAGCCGATGTCCGCGATGCCGGAAGGTCTCAGGGCGCATGTGAGGTATCCCATCGACCTGTTTTTCAGACAGGCGATCATGTATCGGACATATCACATGGAAGACGTCAACGTCTTCTTCAACCAGGAAGATCTCTGGGAGATTCCGAACGAGATCTACAGCGACCAGCCGCAGAAGATGCTTCCCTACTACATTATCGTCAAGCTGCCCGGCGAGGAGCGGGAGGAATTCCTGCTGATGGTCCCGTTTACGCCCGAAAAGCGGGACAATATGATCGCCTGGCTCGCGGCTCGGTCCGACGGTGAAAACTATGGTCATCTGCTGGTGTACAAACTGCCCAAAGACAAGCTGATCTACGGCCCGATGCAGATCGAAGCGCGGGTGGACCAGCAGCCGGAAATCTCCAGCCAGCTCACGTTGTGGGGGCAGCGGGGCTCGGAGGTGATCCGCGGAAACCTGCTGGCCATCCCGGTGGAGCGGTCGTTCATCTACGTTGAACCCATCTATCTGCAAGCGAGGCAGGAGCCCGAACAGCAGGCGTACGGACAGGAAGAGGGCATGCCCGGCGGCCAGCCGCCGGCCAGGCGGCAGCAGGAACGCAGTACGGCGATTCCGGAGTTGAAGCAGGTGATTGTCGCTTTCGGCGGGCAGGTGGTGATGCGGAGTACATTCGAAGAGGCCCTGTCGGAGTTGTTCGGGGCCGGAGCAGGCGCCACCGTTGCGGTCGGTGAAGAGGAAGCGCCCGCGGCTCACGTAGCCATGCAGACCGGACAATCCGCCGCCGAACTGGCGGCAAAAGCCGATGCCCACTATTCCCGTGTGCGTTCGGCCCTGCAGCAGTGGGACTGGGAGCTGGCGGGCAAGGAAATGAAGGCGCTGGAGGAGACGATCAGGGCGCTGAAGGAAGAGTTGAAATAGATACCGGACGGCGCCGGCCGTCAGGGATCGTATTCCGTAAAGGATATGAGGATGACGGTGAAGGTTGGGTTTATTGGCGCGGGCAACATCTCACGCGCGCATCGCCGGCACTTGAAACGTATAGACGACGTGTCGGTCGTGGCCGTTTGCGACGTGGAACGGGCGAAGGCCGCCGCGGCCGCCGCGGAGTGGGATGCAAGCGTATTCACCGACTACCGGTCCATGTTGAACGAAGTGGAATTGGATGCGGTTTACATCTGCATTCCGCCGTTTGCGCACGAGAAGCAGGAGATTATGGCCGCGGAAAAGGGAATCGCGCTCTTCGTCGAGAAACCGATCTCGCTCGGTATGGAGACGGCGCGGGAGGCTGACGCGGCCATCCGGGAGCACGGCGTGATCTCCTGCGTGGGCTTCCAGGGCAGGTACCTGGACATCATCGACAGGACGCGGGACCTGCTTGCGGACCGTCCGGTGGGGCTGGCCATCGGGTACTGGATGGGCGGGCTGCCGGGCACCCCCTGGTGGCGGCGGAAGCGAATGTCCGGCGGTCAGGCCGTCGAGCAAACGGTCCACGTGACCGATATGGCCCGGTATCTGTTCGGCGAGGTGAAAACCGTATTCGCAGGGGGCCGTACGGGGTTGATGACGGACGTGGAGGGCTACGATATCGAAGACGCGAGCGCGGCCACGTTGATTTTCGAAAATGGCATGCTGGCGACGCTCTTTTCGGCCTGTTTCCTGTCGTGCGGACATCGCGGCGGGCTGGATATTTTCACGAAAGATATGGTAATCCAGTACAACGAGAGAAAATCCATTACCGTTGTGCAGGGCGACCGGTCGGAACACATCGAGGTGGGCAACCCTTACTGGCAGGAGATGGACAACGCCTTCATCGAAGCGGTGCGTACAGGCGACGGATCGAAGCTGCGGTGTCCGTACTCGGATGCCGTAAGGACGCAGGAGGTCGTGGTGGCGGTGAACCGGTCTCTCGAAACCGGCGAACCGGTATCGATCGCGGATGTATAGAAGAGGCGGTGAGAGGGTAGACGTGAGACGTGAGAGATTGTCTGCCCTGTGCGGTTTCATTTCTTGCCGGAGGCATTAAGGAAGAACCAATCGGGCACGGACGTCATCTACCGTCTACCGTCTTACGTCTTCCCAATAAAAAAAGGGGCGCTGCGATGTTGCAGCGCCCCTCTTCTGCGGATGTGCGCGGTTACTTGTAAACCTTCATCTGCCCGGATTTCAGCCGGTCCCAGTATTCGTTGAGCGTTGCCTTGATATGGGGGCTGAGGATCACGCCGCCGATGATGTTCGGGAAGGCCATTCCCAGAATCATCATGTCGGTAAAGTTCAGTACGTTGGTCAGCGCGGTAACGGCGCCCAGGAAGACAAAGACGACGAAGATGATGCGATACACGAGAATCGTCCCGTCGCCGAAGAGATACTCCCAGGCCCGCTCTCCGTAATAGGACCAGGAAATCATGGTGGAATACGCGAAGAGCACAACGGCAATGGCCAGCACGTGGCGTGCGCCGGGGATGAACGTCTCGAAAGCGGCGGCCGTCATCGCGGCGCCGACGGGCTGCCCCTGCTGAGCCTGGCCGAGGAATTGAGGATCTGCATAGACGCCGGTGATCAGACAGACGAGGCCCGTCATCAGGCAGATGACGATCGTGTCGATGAACGGCCCGATCATCGCGACCATGCCCTCCCGGGCGGGTTCGTCGGTTTTGGCGGCGGCATGCGCGAACGCCGCGGATCCGAGGCCCGCTTCGTTCGAGAAGGCGGCGCGCCGGATACCGGTGACCAGCACGCCGATGAAGCCGCCGTAGAGCGCCTGGGGCGAAAAGGCCTGGCCGAAGATGGTGACCAGCATCTCGGGGATGCGGGTAAAGTTGGAGAGGATGATCAGCAGGCACGTGGCCACGTACAACAGGCACATGGTAGGAACCACCCGCGACGTGACGCGGCCGATTCGCCGGATGCCTCCGATGATCACGACGGCGACCATCGCGGCGAGCACGATGCCGACCAGCCAGTTGTAGGTCTTGAAGACCGGCGAGACGGTGCCCAGGATTTCCAGCGTCTGATTGGCCTGGAACATATTGCCGCCGCCCAGGCTTCCTCCCACGGTCAGAAAGGCGAACATCACCGCAAGGGTACGGCCGAATTCCCCCATTCCCTTGAGTTTGAGACCGTTCTCCAGGTAATACATCGGGCCGCCGGAGACGCGGCCGTCCGGGTGTATCTTCCTGTACATGACGGCAAGGGTGCACGAGGCGAGCTTGGAGGACATGCCGAAGACCGCGGTAACGAGCATCCAGAAGATCGCTCCCGGGCCGCCGAGGCTGACGGCGATGGCGACGCCGGCGATGTTACCGAGTCCGACCGTTGCCGAGAGCGCGCTGGTGAGAGCCTGGAAATGTGAAATCTCACCGGGGTCGTTCGGATTGTCGTAGCGTCCCCGGATGATGTCGATGGAGTGGCGGAACCCCTTCACGGAGATCCATCCGAAGAAGAAGGAATAATAGATGCCGCCCAGAAGCAGCACCACGACGATGAGCGGAATGCCCGTGCCGAAGGAGGCGAAGAGGACCGCGGCCAGGAGTTCGACCGTGTTTCCGAAGAGCCTGTCCAGGTCGGCGAGGTGGCTCTGTATCCAGCTGTTACCCGATTCGGCGGCGGCGGTATCCTGCGCAAATGCCATGACTGGTAAGACGAGTGTCAGGAGAAGGATCAAACAGAGAATGACAACGGAACGACAACGGACGTTATGCATAGAGACCTTCCTTGCCATCGGGTTGTGGGATGCGCGTGCGATGATCGTACGTCGATGCGGGAATATGTTGAATCCGGTTCGTGCAGGCAACAGCAAACCCGCGTGCCCGGACCGCACGTTCGAGGGGCGTCGCCCGGGCGGTTCGGCTCATCTGCCCGCCGTTGCCTTACGCCTGCTGTTCGCCATGCGGACTTCCCCCGGTAATCCGGCGCAGGCGTTCCTCGTGAGAGCTCTCCGCCAGCCGGAGATTTTCTTCGGAGACGGACAGATACCGGGAAATCTCCCGGTACCCGCGGATGAAGGTCTCGGCATAGCCCGTGCCGGCCTTCCAACCCTGAAATCCGGCGCTGGACTCGATCCGCTTTTTCGCGAATTCCGCCGTGTGCCCCTGGGACTCGAAGATTCTCTCGGCCGCTATCCGCTTGTCGACATGATCGGAAATATCGATGCAGACGTCGACCTCGTGGAATCCGTAGTCGATGCCCGTATAGTAGACGGCGGCCACCCGGTGGGGCGCCCGGCCCTGCTCGGTGTCCGGAATGCCCACGTGGTTGAGCGCCTTTTGAACCGCAATGCCGGTTGCGGTGTGGTCGTTGACCCACGCATGTTGAAACCGCCGGTCCGGCAGGGTGTAAGGCGCGTGGGTCAGAACCATGTGAGGACGGACGTCGTACAGGACCCCGGCGACGGCCGCAACCACGTCCTCCGTTGCCTCGAGGGGATGATCGGAGAACGGCAGTACGGTCACGTCGGCGATGCCGAAGACGGCGCACACCCTTGCGAATTCCTCTGTCTTGCGTTCTGCGTAACCTTCCTGCGATGCGCGGACGACCTCCCGGTCTCTCAGGTCCGGCGGCTTGCGCAGTTCGTCGGCCAGTTTTTCGTTATGGGTGCGCTGCCCGGCGGTGATCGCCACCACGGAAACGCGGTCGCCGCGATCCACGTGGTGGGCGCAGGTGCCGCCCATGTGGCACAGGTCGTGCGGATGGGCGACCACGACCAGGAGTCTGAGACCATCTCCGTCCGATGAGGACACAGGGTCATCCCCTTCCCGTTTCAGTCCGGCGGCGACCAGGCCTGCGGCGCGATCCCGTCTATGTGGGTCTTGACGTCGATAACGGCGGGTCTTCCCGACCCGATCGCCTGTTCCAGGGCGCTCCCGAACTCCGCGGCGCGCCGGACCGTGATGCCCACGCAGCCCATAGACTCCGCCATTTTCGCAAAGTCACCGTCGGTCATGTGCCAGAGTTCGTCGGACCCCGGTTCCGGGCCGCCGTAGATATCTTCGTTGATTCCCTTTTCCTGGTTCAGGGAATGGTTGTTGTTCACCACGATGACAACGGGAATGTCGTTTCGAACGGCCGTGTCCAGTTCCGTGACGTGATACCAGATGCCGCCGTCGCCCGTAAAGCACACGACCGGCCGGTCCGGAGCGGCGCACCTGGCGCCGACGGCCGCGGGAATGCCCCAGCCGAGGGAGCCGGAGCATCGGATGTAGGACTGACGCGGATGGTTGAGATCGATCATGGTTCCCGTCCAGATTCCGGCGTGTCCGGTATCGGAAACGAGAATGGCGTCGGAGGGCAGGTGCCGGGTCAGTTCCCGGCAGAGGCGCTCCGGACGGATGGGTATCTCGTCCGAGTTGACGTACGGGGCCACGCTTTCCCGCCATTGGGCGGCGAGTTGCCGGACGCGCGACGTCCAGTCGTTGCGCGTGACGGCCGCGGCCGCGGCGTCGATCAGTCTTGACAGCCCGGCTTTCGCGTCGGCCTGAATTCCGAGGCGGATCGGGTAGGAGCGTCCGATTTCAGCCGGGTTGATGTCGAGCTGAATGACATGGGTGCCGGCTGGAGGGACCGTCCAGTCGTTCGTGACCTGTCCGCCGGTGTGGCTTCCGATAAAGAAGACCAGGTCGGCCTCGCAAACGGCGCGGTTCGCGCATTCGCGGGAGTACAGCCCGCAGACGCCCACGCCGAGGGGATGGTTATAAGGAAGGGCCTCTTTGGCGTTCAACGACGTTGCGACCGGAATGGCGAGCTTCTCCGCGAATGCCTGAAGCTCCGCCCCGGCGCCCGACGCGATGACTCCTCCGCCGGCGACGAGTATCGGCCGTTCCGCGGCCGCTAGCAGATCGATCGCCCTGCGAACGGCTTCCGGATCGGGCTCGGGCCGGAAGGGGGGCAATTGGGCGAAGGGTTCTTCGGCGACCACGTACAGAACGGCTTCGTCGTTCACGACCACCTCGCCGATGAATCCCGCCATGTCGAGGTGCACGGGCCCGGGCGTTGCGGTCGTGGCTTCCCTGAAGGCCTGCCGGAGGAAATAGGGCAACTGCTCGGGCCGGTCCACCAGAACGTTGTATTTCGTGACGGCATCGAACGGCGCAACGTGGTCCACTTCCTGGTACGCGTGCCGGTGCCGGTTGATCTGGGTCTGACGCCCGGTGACGGCGATAACCGGAGAACAGGCGAGGTACGCGTCCTGCAACCCGGCAGCGAGGTTTGCGGCGCCAACGGATTGCGCCATGCAGATGCCCGCGCCCCGGCGGACGCGCGCATAGGCGTCGGCCATATAGGCCGCGCTTTTCTCACCGTGGGTCATAATGCGCCGGATTCCCAGCCGTTCCATTTCCATCAGGGCGCGAGGCGCGATCACGGGCATGAAAAACACATGGGTAATGCCATATCCGTGAAACGTCTCAGCGATGAACCGGCCGCCGGTCAGGCGAGGCATGGACCCTCTCCTCAGCGAAGAAGCTTCGACAGATTCAGGAACCAGCGCGTCAGCCCTGAGCCGCTCCCTGAGCTTGTCGAAGGGTCGGCGAAGGGATGTCGATTGGCCCCGTACGGATAGTGAAACGCGGGCATTTCGACAAGCTCAATGACCACGTTTCAGCGAGACGGAATGAACGTAGAGCGAACGGTAAGAATACTATCGGGCCAGTAAACTCAGTGCTTCTCTGCTGCAATCCGAGCGAATCTGCAGCGGGCCCTGGACTTGCGGATATCGCCGGCCGAGACCGACGGTTCCGCGAATTGGAATCTAAGCTGTTGCACCTGAATTTGAAAGAGAAATTGGAACGGCCTGAGCACTTGGCAGTCGCGGTTCTTCGTGCCCTGGCCGGGCCCCGTTCCGGCGGAGATCCCTGCGTCCGGGGCGGACGTTGAACCCGGGTTTCCGCTTGACTTTTCACCGCGCGTGGGAGATTATGAGATCTGTCTCTTTCGCGTCTCGCAGCGCGTTTTCAGGAGGACGGCGTGGATCTCTCCTTGTATCTGCCTATTGCGGGCACGAGCGTCAATTTGTGGCTTCTGTTGACGCTGGGAGCCGGCGTGGGTGTGCTTTCCGGTCTGTTCGGCGTGGGCGGGGGGTTTCTGCTGACGCCTCTGCTGATTATGATCGGAATCCCGCCCACGATTGCCGCGGCATCCGACGCCAATCAGATCGTGGCGGCCTCTGCGTCCGGCGTCTATGCCCACTGGAGGTTGAAAAACGTCGATCTGCGGATGGCTGCCGTTCTGATTGTGGGCGGGGTCGCTGGCGGTACGGCAGGCGTGCAACTGATCAAGGCGCTGCGGGCCGTCGGCAGCGCGGACCTGGTCATCCATATCAGCTACGTGCTCATGCTGGCGTCGGTGGGCGGCATTATGTTCGTGGACGGGCTCGTGGGGTTGCGCGGGGGAACAGCGGCAAAGGCGGTGGGCCGCCCCAGGGAGGAATTCCGGATCACCTGGGCGGAACGTCCTCTGGCCCTGGTGAACCGGATGGCGCGGGTGGCGTCCTGGTTCTCCGGGCTCAACCGGGCGTTGCCGTGGAGAATTCGGTTCGAAACAGCCGGTGCGACCATGTCCGTGCTGGTTCCGCTGGGCCTCGGAATCCTGGTGGGTATGCTCGCCGCGATTATGGGCGTGGGCGGCGGCTTCATTATGGTACCGACCATGCTGTACGTGTTGAAGATGCCCATGCCGGTGGTGGTCGGGACCAGCCTCCTGCAGGTGATGTTTACGTGCATCAACGTGACCCTGCTGCATGCCTATACGAACCATACCGTGGACTTCGTGCTCGCCTTGATGCTGCTTGCGGGCTCGACGCTGGGGACGCAGGCGGGTGTCCGGATCGGCCGGCGTCTGGGCGCGGAGCAGTTCAAGATGTTTTTAGCGGCGATTGTGCTCCTGGTGATGGGGATCATGCTGATCGAACTCCTCTCGGAACCACCTGTTCTGCTTACAGTCCGAGGAGGTCGCGGATGAACGGTCGGGTCTGCGCCTGGCTGTTGACGACGCTTCTTTCCGCGCCGTGCGCGGCGGAACCGTCGCTCCAGCTGTCTCCTTCGCGCGTTGAGGTCGACCTTTTCTTCCGGGGCGCCGGGCTTGTTGTGACTGGAACGGTGCCGGCGGATTGCCGGGTCGTTTTGAAATTGGAAGGGGAACGGCGCGCTGTCACGTATCGCAGAAAGGACAAACGCGGCCCTTTGTGGATGAGCGCAGGCCGTGTGGTGTTCGACGCTTTGCCGGGGCTTTATCTGGTGGCCGCTTCGTCCGATTCGTCGCACGTCGAACGGCAGTTGGAAGCCGTCGGGGAAGGGTATGACGCGTTGCGGCGAAGCGTCGCCGTCCAGCAGTCGCCTCCCGGCGATGACGGGTTCGTGTTCAACGAGTTCCTTCGCCTGAAGACCCAACGCGGATTCTACGCGGTGCGTCCCGGCTCCATTGAGATGTCGGACGGGGACGGCGCATTCGACGTTTTTCGATCCGAGTTCCGGATTCCGGCCGCCGTTCGACCCGGAGTGTACCGTGCGACACTCTACTGCTTCCGGGAACACCATCCGGTTTCGGAGACGGTCCGGACGTTTTCCGTCGAAAAAACCGGGCTTGTACGGGCGATTTCCAACGTCGCCTTCCGGAACGGGGGGCTGTACGGCGTGGTCTCGGTTGTCGTGGCGCTGGCCGCGGGGCTGATTGTGGGAGTGATCTTCCGTAAATTGTAACGGGCGTCTGACGATGGATGCGAGGCCAGGAGTTTGCAACCTGTCGGCCGTGAAAGGAGTTCCTTCATGTTTAGCGTTCGGATAACGCTGGCGGTCTGTCTTGCCCTGTGTGCGACAGCAGTGAGTGGACCGGCGAGCGCGGAGAAAATGTCAACCGGCGATTCCAAAACCGATGGTCTGATGGTCGCGATTCAGGAAAAGCTGAAATCGGTAAAGACCTGTGAAACGCGGGTCAGACAGCTGCTGACCGTCGAAGGCGAGCAAGTTGAGATTCTGGACGATATCGCCATACAGGCGCCGGTCAGGATGCACGTTGCTCGTGTGCTGGCCGGCCGGATCCGTCAGACGATCGTTTCGGACGGCAGCCTGTTGTGGCGATACGACCCCGAGGAGAAGATCGTCTACCGTGTCAACGCGGCGAGGGTCTATCGGGCGACGCAGGTGGAGGCGGACGCGGACCAGCCGAATCCCTTGCACCCCTTCCGTGCGCTGAAATGGAAGTCGATCAGATATTCCGGAACGGACACGTTGAAGGGCGAGATTCTTCGCGTGTTCGAGGCCGTACCCGAGGTCACGCTGCTTTACGCGGACCTGCCGGAACCGCCTGCCAGGGTCCGTTTCTCGGTCCACCCCGAGGATGGCCTGTTACGGGAGATGAGGTACTATAACGCGCAGGACCGGGAGCTGCTGTCGCGGGAGTTTGAAACGATGAAAACAAACGTAAAGTTCGACGAAGAACAGTTCGAATTCGTCGTCCCCGCGGGGGTACATATTATGGACGTTACGGACGACATCATCGAGTTGATTCGAACGTTGAAGCCGGATAGCGGGGGTGGGAAATAGCAGGACCTCTCCCACCAACCCCTCACCCCCTGGTGAGACGGGAGACGTGAGACGGGAGATGATATCCGTGCCCTATGGTCTTTCTCGTCGTTACCATTTCGGTAAAGAAACAGGCACGGTTAGCGTGAAAAGCACTGTGGTAACGTTATCATCTACCGTCTACCCTCTACCGTCTCACCGCCTTCAACTACCGTCTACCGTCTTGCGTCTGACGGGTTTAATTGCCCCGTGTGGTTTCATTTTTTGCCAGAGGCATAAGGGAAGAACCAATTGGGCAAGGACGTCATCTACCGTCTCCCGTCTTACGTCTCCCCGCTCTCAGGTTTTCCTTCTTCCTTACGCTACAATGTCATCCCGAATGATGTGGCCATCAGGGTGGCCAGGCCCAGAAAGCTGACGAATCCGATGACGTCGGTTACGGTGGTCAGGAAGATCGACGCCGACTGGGCCGGGTCCTTTCCCAAAGCGGTAAGCACAATGGGAATGAGCGCCCCGGTGAGACTGGCCATGGACATGGAAAACACCATGGACACGCCCAGAACGAGCGGAAGCCCGGCCGTTCCGGACCACAGGTAGGCTGCCAGGGACGCGACCAGCGCCACGGCGAGTCCGTTGACAAACCCGGCCAGCAATTCCTTGCGGGCAACGGGAAACCATCGTCGCGGCCTGAATTCGCGCAGCGCCAGGCCGCGAGAGGCCACGGCCAGCGCCTGTGCGCCGGTATTGCCCGCCTGGCCCGCGACCACCGGCAGAAATATGGCCAGAGCGGTAAACCTGGCGATGGTATCCTCGAACAGGGCGACCGCCGCGGCGGCCAGAAAGGCCGTACCCAGATTGACCTGCAGCCATGGCAGCCGGTTGCGCACGGCAAGCACCGGCCCGGAAAGGGCGCGTTCCTCCCGTCCGGCGCCGACCATCGTCTGCACGTTTCCGCTTGCCTCGTGCCTGGCGGCCACCACCAGGGCATCGTGCCGGATGATTCCGCAAAGCCCGCCGTCGACACCGCCAATGACCGGCAGCGAGGCCAATTTGTGGGCCTCGAGCAATTCAACGACTTCCTCCCTCGATGACATGGCCTGCACGTAGACAGGCGGGCCATGCGCGAGCTGTCCAAGGCGGTCATCGGGCTGGGCGACCGCGACTTCCTGAAGCGGAAGCACCGCGGTCAGCTTCCCGTCATCATCCACGACGCACAGATCCAGAATGCGGCGCTCAGGAAACGAGCGGATGCGGGTGAGCGCTTCCTCCGCGGTCTCCTCGGCGCTGAAAACGGTGACCGAGCAATCCATGATCTGGCCGGCCGACCCGGGCGGGTAGCTCATCAGTTCCTTCATTTCGTCAGCCAATCTGACGGGCAGCGAAGAAAGACGCGCGGAACGGTTCTCCGGCGACAGCCGGGCCAGGAGTGAGGCGGCGGCCCCTTCGTCCATCGCGCTCCAGAGCCTCCGGAACAGGGGATCCTCCATGTGTTCCATGAGTGCCACGGCCCGATCCGGGTCGAGACGTTGGAAGACCTGCGCGCCCCGGTCGCCAGCCTGAGTTTCAAGCAGATCGAGAGCCTCGGGGACGGGCGTCGAGGCCAGCGCCCGGGCGGCCTCTCCGGGGTGGAGTCGAAAAAAGGCCCGAATCAGGGCCTGCGAAGCCTTCGTGTTTTCCATCATTCGGCACTCCTTGCGAATCCGGGACGATCTCCAATGGACGGTTGGAGGTCTTCCGCCCCGAGTGCGCTCTTGGCCAGGGCCGACAGTCCGATGCGGTATAACTCTCCCAGCGCCGTTCCTGCCTGGCCGGGGCGCAGAAGCCGATCCGTGTGCCCGGCCAGTTGACAGAGGGTCTTGTGGCGTAGCGCCCCTGCGAACAGGCCCTGCTCATCGAGTACGGGCAGGGTGTGATATTCCATCCAGGAAGGATGGACGAGCACCGAAGCCACCGAATCTTCCGTTCGCAGGAACATCACCTCCCTGCGCATGATCGAAGCGACGGAACTCCCTTCATCGGCGCCCAGAAGATCCTTGAGACTGATGACGCCCGCCAGTGTCTGATCTCGATCCACGGCATACAGGTAATACAGAACGCGGGCCGGGCTTGTCTGCAACCGGTCCAGCGCCTCGCCGGCGGAGACCTCCGGCGGGACGGTGAAAACCATCGACTCCATCAATGCGCCCGCGGTCTCCTCACGGTAACGCAGCAGGCGATTCAGATGCCTGGTGAAATCGGCGGGCAACGCTTCCAGAATCGCCGCCTTCGTCTCCGTCTTCATCCGGCGAACGAGATGGGCCGCACGATCCGCCGGCAACCCGCCCACGGCGATGCCGGCTTCCGCCGCCGGCATGCGCTCCAGACAGGCCACCGCAATGCTCGATTCCATCGTATTGAAAAGGGACGTCGCCAGATCGGGCGGGGTCCCTTCAAAAAATGCCGCCAGATCGTCCAGCGAGCAGTTTTCCAGTACGCGGGCGGCTTCCGGAGCATGGGCGCGGATGAAGTGATCGATCACATTCGATGCCTTGTCCATCGTCTCATTTCCTCTCTACGAGCAGAATTGACGCTTGTTCGGCAAAGACCGACGCCGGAACCGAGATTCGCCCCTCATCGGCATCCAGCACCACAGCGGTAGCGGTGATCTGAACAATCTCTCCCTGGAAGTTCTCAATGCTGACCCGGTGACCGACACGGTAGGTTTTCTGCAGATAGTACGAGGCCAGTATGTTGGCTACGGTGGTACGGGCCCCCAGAGCAAACGTCAGCGCGCTGCCGAGGAGGGCGACTCCGAAGACGAGCAGAAGCCCGCTGGTCAGCAGGTCGACGTTCAATCCCGCCTGGTTCACGGCGATGAGGGCGCTTGCGACCACCACCGACACCTGGCCCAGGCGGGCAAGGGCTGTCGCGTAGGACAAGCCCGTCGCCTTGATGACGTCCCTGAGAAACTGCCCGCCGACCAGGCCGGCGAACACAATCAGGACGGCTGCGAGGAACTGCGGCAGATAGACGACGATACCGTTCAGCCAGACGGACACGACCGGCAATCCCAGCAGTTCCGTAGCCGCTGTGAGAAAAAAGAGCAGGACCAGCCAGAAGAGTACACGACCGATGGCCCAGCCGGCGGCGTTCCTGATTTCCGCCCCTCGTCCCCGGAGCAGCATGAGACGCGGGACCAGCCGGTCCAGCCCCGCGATCATCCTCCGGCTCAGCGCGCGGACCAGGTACGCCAGCGCAAGGCCCAGCAACGCCAGGGCGAGCGCGCCCGCGATCCGGGGCGAGGCATCGATCAACTGTTGGGCGACTTGCTGGATCTGCGCCTTGAGTTGGGTGATTACTTCCTGGTAAGACAATGGATTGTTCCTTATTGTCACCCCGGCAGGCCGGGGACACCGCGCCGGGTATCCTCCACCACGAGGTCGACGACTTCTCGCAGGGCTTCCGGTTCCGAATCGCCTTCCAGACGGCGCAGGCGGAAATGATCGATCTGCCGGTCAGCGCCCGTTCCCTTCCGGATCACGTCCAGAGCATGGCGCAGTTCCGACTCGCAGCCCAGGGCTCGTGCATCGTCTGCGAGCTCGTCCACGAGCGCGTGGGCGAGTTCGTCAATATCCGTGCGTCCCTTGCCCCCGGTATTGCCAAGGAACGCGAGGACGCCGTATCGCTGTGCGAGCCAGCAGTTCTCGGCGATCAACTCCGTGGGAGGTTCCGGCGGCAGGCGGTTCTCCATGTCCAGCCGCAGAAGGTGACGCACCAGCGAAGCATACAGCGCCACAACGCACACGGCCTCATCGACGGTCTGGCAGATGTCGCAGATGCGCAACTCCACCGTCGGAAAGGCCAGGGACGGCCGGATGTGCCACCACAATTCGGTGCTGTCCTGAATGAAATCCATGCGCTGGTACTCCGATACCAGGCGGTCGAATTCCTCCCAGTTGCGCAGCGGGCCGGGAAGGCCTGTGCGCGGCAGACTGCTGAACAGGGTGATCCTGTAGGACTTGAAACCCGTTTCCCGACCGCTGCTGAACGGGGATGAGGCCGAAAGCGCATGAAGCAGCGGAAGGTGCTGGCGCAGCGCCGTCATGACCCTCACGCGGCTGTCCGCGTCGCCGAATCCCGCGTGGATGTGCATTCCGCCGACGAGCAGTTCGCGAACCGCCTGCTGATAGGTCATCGCGAACTGTTCGTAGCGTCGGCCTGCCGTCACGACCTGGTTGTGCCAGGCCGCAAAGGGATGTGTGGAGGCGGCCATGACCGCGGCTCCGTGGCTTGCCGCCGCATCGATGACGAGGCGTCGGGTCTCCGCCAGGGCCTCGCGGACCTCTTCCACGGACCGGCAGACTCTTGTGGTGGTTTCTATCTGCGACCGGAGGAATTCCGCCACCACCTTGTGGGGCCCCCGGTTGTTCTCGCAGTCCTCGAAAATCCGGCGGTCCGGGTCCGGGAGAAGATCGCCCGTGTCCGGATCGATCAGGAAGAACTCCTCCTCCACGCCCAGCGTAATCGCAAGGGGGTCGTCGGCTCTGCCCCGCGTCACGTTGCCTCCTCGAATCCGAAAGAATGGGTCGACGGTGGTCGGTCCGCCGGGCGGCGCCCGGTTGTGTACTTGAAGTGCGCCGGAGTTGCTCTATATTGTTCATCGATCCCCCGGCGGCGCGCCCCCGACCGGGTATATGTATACCACATTTGCTGCACACAGCGCAACCATTTTTCCCGTTTTTCTCCATCGCCCGACGTCTGTATTTCGCGCGCGGTACAGGTCGTACGGGCGTTGGCCGGGGAGGGTTTCATGGACGACACGTCAGAGACGGGCAGGCCGAACAGGATTCGATCCGCGATTCATCGAAAACGGCTCCTGGAAACCGCGATGGCGCTTGTGGCGGTGCCCAGCCCCACCCGGAGCGCCGGCGCCGCGGCGGATTGCCTGGCGGACATATTGACCGGGGACGGATTCGAGGTCGAACGACCGGAGGCGGACTGGCCGGAGGCGCCCGCGGTCGTGGCCCGGCTGGACACCGGGCGGCCGGGACGCACCTTGCAGTTCGACGGGCACCTGGATACGGTGCATCTGCCCTTTGTCCCGCCCAGGCTGGAAGACGGCGTCCTGTACGGTTCCGGCGCCTCGGATATGAAGGGCGGCATCGCGGCGGCGGTCGAGGCGCTTCGCGCCTTGCGCGAGACGGACGCGCTTTCCGGCGGGGCTGTGCTGCTCACCGCGCACGACCACCACGAAGGACCCTGGGGAGATCGGCGACAGGTGCGGGCGCTGGTTGCGGAAGGCTACGTGGGCGACGCTGTGATGCTGCCTGAGTATCTGGCCGATCGACTGCCTCTTGCGGGCCGGGGAATGGCCATTTTCGAGGTTTCGCTGCACAGAGACGGGGATCCGGTGCACGAGGTTCTCCGGGCGCCTGATACTCCCGACGTCCTGGGGGCGGGCGCGGAACTGGTGTGCCGCCTCCGGGACCTCAACCGTACGCTGGAAAAAAGTACCGACCCCTGGTCCGGATGCGATACGGTATTTGTGGGGTTCATGGAATCCGGTGAGATCTACAACCAGGCGCCGGTGGCTTGCACTGTTCGGGGCACGAGGCGATGGGTCACGCCAGGCCGTACGGAAGCGATCGAAAGGGAGTTTCGTTCGCTGGTTGACACGCTCGCGCAGGAGTTCGGGACGCCGGCGACGGTGGATTTCCAGGTTCAGGGGGACGCGTTCAGGATCTCACGCGAAGACGCGATCGTCAACGCGTTTCAGTCGGCGCACGCGGCGGTTTCGGGCAAAGAACTGCCTGTCGGCGGGAAACCGTTCGTGGACGACGGCAATGCGTACGCGGCCCTCGCAGGTATCCCGGCGCTGACGCACGGTCCGGACGCGAAAGGGGCGCATACGCTGTCCGAAGCTGTGTCCGTGGACGAGTTGGTGCGGGTGGCGCGGGTGTACGCGATGACAGCGGCGGGGTACTGCGGGGAGTCGGGATGGCCGTGGGAATCGAAGGGTCCCGTTATGCGGGAATCCCGTATTCGTCGAGATAAGTCTCGATCTGCCTCTTCAGGGGGGCGGTGAGCGCGACCCGGCCGTGAATGCTGCGGCCGGGCAGGTATTCCAGGATGTCATGGATGGTGACAATGGACCGCACGGGTACGCCGGTTACGGATTGCAGGGCCCCTACGGCGTCCTCCCCGTCGGCATTTTTCTCTTTGCGGTCCAGAGCGATGACCAGGCCGGACAGCCGGGCGCTGCAGGCTGCCTTCAGTCTGTCGATCATGTTGATTTTTGTGGCGCCGTCGGTCACAACGTCGTCTACCAGCACGACGCGGTCCCGTTCGTCGGGTTCCTTTCCTACGAGCCAGCCCCCCTCGCCGTGTTCCTTGATCTCTTTGCGGTCAAAACCATAGCAGGTCTCGACGTCGAACCGCTGGCGGAGCGCGATGGCTGCGGCGATGCAAAGGGGAATGCCCTTGTAGGCCGGCCCGAAGACGAGTGTGGGCGTTACGTCGAACTCGCGGATGGCGCAGGCATAGTAGTACCCGAGGCGCTCGATTTCCGTACCGGTGTTGAATTGCCCGGCATTGAAGAAGTAGGGCGACGCTCTCCCGCTCTTCAGCGTGAATTCGCCGAAGCGAAGGGCGCCGGTCTCGACGAGGAAGTCGATGAACTCCTGCTGATAGGCTTGCATCGAGGAAACTCCTGATCAATGGCGCCCGGCCTGCGAAATCCCGTGACGGCCGGGTTTGTGCTTGACGCGATTCTTTCAAAAGGCGATCTTAGAGTTCAACTTATCTGGCGAACTGGCTATAGGCGAATCGAGGTCGGATTGACGGTCATACGGTGGCGAATCGCGCTGGCGGGTTGGATGGGACTGATCTTTCTGATGTCGAGCAGATGGATGGCATTCGGGATGTCCGCGGATGCGACGGAGGCTTGGTTCGGCGTCTTGAACTACGCGGTTCGCAAGCTCGCCCATCTGACCGAATATGCGATCCTGACCTATCTCTGGCTGCGGTCGCTCCGGACGGAAAAGCGGCGGTTCGCTCCATGTCTGACATGGAGCGCGGCGCTTTCCGTCTGTTACGCCGTGACCGATGAGATCCATCAGAATGCCGTTCCGGAGCGCTTGGGAACCTGGACCGACGTGCTGTATGACGGCGCCGGTATTTTGCTGATGGTATTTTTGCTGTGGAGAATCAAGAACGGGGAAAACGCATCGTTGAAACACAGGATGCTGGGGATCCCCGTTCGTGCGGCGGGATCCTAAGATAAGTGATCCTGCCCCACCTGACAAGCCGATTCACCCACGCGGAACTCGATGAGGGAGCGTCATGGCGACGGAACATCGCAGCGTGCTCCTGTTGATTGCCGACGACTGGAGCCCGATTGCCGGGTGTTACGGGAATTCGGTGATCAGGACCCCGAACGTGGACGCGCTGGCGTCTCGTGGAACGGTGTTCAGCGGAGCCTTCTGTACGACGCCGTCGTGCGCCGCCAGCCGGGCGTGCGTGTTGACGGGGCATTACAGCCATACCCACGGACAGTACGGACATACGCATGGGATCCACAATTTTCATACCCAGCTGTCCATGCCCTCCATCACCGGCGCCCTCGGGCCGGCGGGCTTTGCCACCGGGATTGTGGGCAAGCTGCACGTGCAGCCCGAAGCGGTCTATCCATGGACGTACAACGCGGAACGGGTGCGCGGCGGTACGCGGAACGTGGCTGAGATGGCCGGAAAGGCCGGGGAGTTTCTCGCGCAGACCGGCGACAGACCCTTCTATCTGCATATGGGATTCGGAGATCCGCATCGCAATTTCGGAAATCAGGAGACCTATCCCGGGGTGGAGGAGATAACTTATTCGCCGGACGAGGTCGTGGTGCCCGATTTCCTGCCCGACCACCCCGCCGTGCGGCGGGAACTCGCGGAGTATTACCAGTCCGTATCCAGGCTGGATCGGGGGATCGGGATGGCGGTGGATGCGCTCCAGGCCGCCGGCCGGGCGAAGGACACATTGATTGTTGTGATGAGCGACCACGGGATGCCGTTTCCCGGTGCGAAGGGGTCGTCGTTCGACTCCGGGCATCGATGCCCGTTGATTCTGGTCCGGCCGGACGCGCCGTCCGTCAGGTGCGACGCGCTGGTGAACTGGTGCAATATCGCGCCTACGGTTCTGGAGTGGTGTGGCGTGAAACCGCCGGACGGGCTTCCCGAACGCTCGCTGATTCCGATTCTGGACGAGACGCATCCGGAAGGATGGGACGAGACGTTCTTTTCGCATTCGTTCCACGAGGTGACGAACTATTATCCGTATCGCGTGTTGAGGGGAAGAAAGTACAAATACGTGCGCAACCTGTACCCCGAGTTGACCACGCCGATACCGGGCGATCTGTGGGCGTCCCCAACGTGGCAGGCGGTCCTGTCGGAGGGGATCGGGATGATGGGGCGGCGCCCCACGGAACGATTCCTGCATCAGGATGCGGAAGCACTGTTCGACGTCGACGCCGATCCGGCGGAGTCGACCAATTTGATCCACGATCCGGACGTGGCGGAAATCGCGGAGGCGATGCGACGGAAGGTAAAGGCGTTCCGGGTTGAAACCCGGGATCCGTGGGTCCTCGCGTCCATCCACGCCGGGGAGGAAGGCCTGGCATAAAAGCAGGGAGAGGGGAGACGTGAGACGTGAGAGATTGTCTGCCCCGTGTAGTTTCACTTCTTGCCGGAGGCATTAAGCGAGAATCAGTCGGGCAAGGACGTCATCTACCGTCTACCGTCTTGCGTCTCACGGGTTTTGTTGCCCTTTGTGGTTTCATCTCTTGCCGGAGGCAAAAAGGAAGAACCGATCGAGCAACGATGTCATCTCCCGTCTCCCGTCTCACGTCTCACCGCTTTCTGGCAACCTGTCAGGACGATATAGGGAGTCTCGAAGATCATCCTTCCAAGAAGGGGTATTTCTTGATTTTCAAATCGATCGTCGTCGGACCCCTGCAGGTGAACTGCTACGTCCTGGCCTGCGAAAAGACCCTCGAAGGCATCATCGTGGATCCGGGCGACAACATCCCGGACGTCATGGGACTCGTCCGGGAAGACGACATCCGAATCGTGGAAGTCATCGCCACCCACGGGCATTACGACCACATCGCACACGCGTCCTCCGCCGTCCGCGAAACCGGCGCCCCCTTCGCGGTCCATCCGGCCGACCGTCTCAGGGTCGAAAACCTGGTCGAAATCGCCGGATCCGTCGGCATGGACGCGGAGCCGCCGCCGCGCATCGACCGGTTTCTCGAAGAAGGCGACGTTGTCAGGATGGGTGAAGAAACCTTTGCGATTGTCCACACGCCGGGGCACGCACCCGGCAATATCACCCTCAAATGGCCGGGCCACGCGATCGTGGGCGATACCCTGTTCGCCGGCTCGATCGGCCGCACCGACCTGCCGGGCAGCGACGCGGACGTTCTGCTCCGGTCGATACGGGAGAAGATCCTGATTCTGGACGACGAGACGAGGGTCTATCCCGGCCATGGCCCCTTCACCACCGTGGGGGCTGAGAAATCGACCAATCCTTTCTTTGCGGGACGTTCGGGCGGATGGTAGTTCCCGTTATGCCGTCACCGCCGGGATTTCAAAACAGCTTCTATGGTGGATTATTCACGAAATCCCATGGTTTTGATGTATAACGGGTTGTTTTTCAATAAATTCAGCGAAGTTTTTGCGACAGTATTTCATGAACTACGAAATTGATTGGTCAGGGTGATGTTTCGTTGCCCACGGAGGTAAGGATCCATCGGTTTGGCCCGGAATCATGAGCATTTGTCCTGCTCTTGGTCTTTATCCTGTTCATCCTGTCCATCCATGTAAGTTCATGTTTAGTGAGTTATCCAGGCTATGGTGAAAGATTCACGAAAACGGTTCGTTTTCTTTGAAAATTCAGTGTATGACAAAGGAAAACCGCGAATGTTCAGTGATCTCGGTGGCCGGCGTGATGACGTGCGGTCTATGATGGTTTGGTTCACCGCCGTTACTCGTTTTCTCGTGCATTTGTCGTGCCTTCTGGTTTTCTCGCGCTTTTTGGTTTTTATCCTGCCCATCCTGTCTATCCATGTAAGTTCCGTTTTATGAATTAAAGGGGCCAAGGGAGGTTTTGTGAACATATCGGTTGCGATTGATAACATCGCGGCGTACGAGGCGGATGCCATTGTGGTGAATCTTTTCGAGGGCGTCACCGTGCCCGGTGGCGCCACGGGCGCCGCGGACAGGGCCATGAACGGCCAGATCCGGCATCTGATTTCCGGTGGGGACTTCACCGGCAAGTTCAAGCAGGCCGCCGTCCTTTATCCACAAGACGGCATCGCTGCGAGGCGTGTGATTCTCGTGGGTCTGGGCAAGAGTGAGGACTTCACCCTCGACCGGGTCCGGCAGGTCTCCGCGGTCGCGTCGCAGCGTGCGCAAAGCCTGGGCGCGGGACACCTGGCTTCGATCATTCACGGGGCCGGGGTTGGCGGGATGGACGCTTCCGAGGCCGCCCAGGCCATTGTCGAAGGCGCCATTCTGGGCACCTATCGATTCACACCGTACAAGAGCCGAGACGAAGACGAAACCGGTGAACTCGAAAGTCTCACGCTGGTCGAATTCCAGGCGGAAAAAGGGGCTGACATTGAAACGGGGGCGGAGACCGGGCGAATCATTTCCGAAGCCGTCTGTCTTGCCCGCGACCTCGGCAGTCATCCGGGAAACGAAATGACGCCCGCCATACTTGCCGATCACGCGGAAACGATGGCCCGCGAAACAGGCCTCCGTTGCGAGGTTTTCGACGAAGAGAGGATCGAGGGGGAAGGGATGCGCACCATCCAGGCGGTGGCGCAGGGCAGCGCGCAACCCCCCAGATTCGTCGTTCTCGAACACGACGGCGGGGATCCGGAAGGGGCGCCCGTCGTGCTTATCGGCAAAGGCATCACATTCGACTCCGGCGGTATTTCCATCAAAGGCTCCGAGGGCATGTGGGATATGAAATTCGACATGGGCGGGGCCGCCGCGGTCATCGGCGCCATGCAGGCGGTGGCGCGGCTGAACCTGCCGGTCCGCACGATCGGCCTCGTGGCCGCCTCGGAGAACATGCCCGGCAGCCGCGCGCTCAAGCCGGGCGACATCATCCGGTCCCTGCTCGGAAAAACCATCGAAATCCGGTCCACGGACGCCGAAGGCCGCCTGGTCCTGGCCGATGCCGTGGCCTGGGCCGCGGCGTACAAACCGTCTGCCGCCATCGATCTGGCAACGCTTACCGGCGCGTGCGTCATCGCCCTCGGACACGAGGCCAGCGGGCTATTCTCCAATGATGACGCACTGGCTTCCGAAATTGCCGCCGCGGGAGAAAGAACGGGCGAGATCGCGTGGCGTCTTCCCATTCTGGACGGACACCGGGAGGAGATGAAGAGCGACGTTGCCGACATCAAGAACACCGGCGGCCGGGCCGGCGGCGCCATCACGGGCGCGGCGTTCATCGAAGCCTTCGTACAGGAGTTTCCATGGGCTCACCTGGACATCGCGGGCACCGCGTGGGCGCAAAAAGACCTGCCGCACGTCCCCAAGGGAGGCACGGGCGTGGGCGTGCGTCTACTGGTTGATCTGCTCAGGAACCGCGGTTGACGCCGCCGCGACGGTCGCTCGATTGCCGCCCGGCCGTCTATGGCAGCGCGCCTGGACAGCCACACGTTTATGGCGATCCGGATCGTTCAAATGAAAAGCGCCGGCACCCTGAAGAGGGATTCCGGCGCTTTTGAGTGAACCCGTTTGCTGTATTGTAATCAGCCTTCCGACAGATAGAAACGCAAGCCCGCCTGAACGCCGATTTCGTTCTCCGCGGTCTGATCCTCGAACGATCGGAACCAGCGCACCTGCACGAAGACGCCCGCGCGGGTGCCCACGCCAAACGACAGACCGCCCGCCACCGTAATCATTCCGTCCGTTCCCGTTGGAAGGCCGGGACCGGGTTGTCCCCGAATAAGCAATGCGCCGCCGCCGGCGCCGAAATATATCGTGCCGCCGTATTCCGAAAGGGGCGGTTTGTAAAGCAGCGAAATGCCTACCGGGATAATCCTTGTGCCCGAATCGTCGTAAAATTCACAGAAAGGGGCGAGGTGGGTGGGATACTCGTCGCTGAGCGACATCTCGAACGAAAAATGACCGCCAGGCCGAGTCGAGTCGAAGAGCGTGCCGCCCCCGAAATTCACCGCGAAATCTCTTGCGGCGGCGGGCGCGGCCGTCAGTAAGGCGAGGCCGGACAGCAAAGCTACCAGTCGAATTCTCATTATGCCTCCAATACGCGCGGTCACCCGCGGTCATCGCAATTTCACGCGCGACGGGTGTTATCAATAACCTTCATATTCTGACTGGCCGATATTGATCGACAAGCCAACCTGGAATGCGAAGCTCTTCACGTCCAGCTCGGGCGCGACCTCCCGGCCATCGGAAAGCGTGTACACTTCGGGTTCTCCGCTGTACATGCCGATCCACTTGGCCTGCAGGAAAACCGATGCTCTCTCGGTCGTGGCAAATTCCAGGCCGACCAGCACATCGACCATTGCCTGCGTTCTTGATGCTTCCACCCTCTCATCGGCCGGCGCCGTGGTCTCGGTCTCACTCTCGATTTCGAATTCCCTCACGGAAGTCACGCTGCCTACGCCGCCACCGCCCCCGAAATAGAAGACGCCTTTTTCTCCCACGGGACGTCTCACGACCAGGTTCAACCCGCCCCCGAATACCGTGTTTTCGGATTTGGTGAAGAAATCGATAAACGGTGAAAACGCGACCAGCCCTTCCGAGGCGTTGATGTCGTATGCGAGTCCGATACCGGGTGTTTCTTCGTCAAAGTGTATGCCTGCGCCCAGCTTGACCGCGTGCTGCGCCCACGCGGCGGAAGTCGTGAGCATTGCAGCAACGCAGATGGCAAAGAGAGCGCGGGTTAACGCGTGCATTGAAGCCTCCCTGGGTCTGGTGCGGCGTCGAGCTCTGGAAAATCAGGATTCAAGAAGGGTTTGACCACATCAATAATCGCCAAAACAGGGCTGGAAATCAACCGAAAAACCGCCGGCTTCATCTCTGGAGACAGGCCGGCGGTGTCCAATCACCAAATCTTTTCGCGGGGATGGAAGTTCAGTTTCAGATCATCACCGACAACGCGTTCCGCCCGCCAGCATTGGCACTCACTTCCAGAAGCCGATCGATACGCCGGCCTGGGCGGCGAAACTTCTGAGTTCCAGGTCAATCGCGTCCGGTATCGTAACCGTCCTTCCCTCAACCTCACCCGTAATGTCTACTCTGCCTCCGCCGAAGGTCCCAAGCCACTTCACCTGAAGGTACCCCCCGACGTTTTCGTGCAAGTCGAATTCGATGCCCAGCACGAAGTCTGCCATCGCCTGTGTTTTTGACGCCGAACCGGTGATGCCGGCCGACGATTCTTCGACCTCCACTGAGGCGATGCCTCCCCCCACGCCGATATAGAGTTGCGACTGCTCGCCCCCGGCGCGTTTTGCGACGATATTGAGCCCGCCGCCGAAGACGCTCGACCCGGAGTTGCCGAAATAATCCGCAAAAGGGGAAAGCCCCAGTCCCGCGTCGCTCAGGTCGACGGATACGCCTCCCCCGGGTTCATTATTGTTGAAGAAGATACCGGCGCCGGCTTTGAAAGAGCCGCCCCACGCCGGAACGCAGCAAAGCAGGAGCATTGTAAATGTAATAAAGGCATGTGAACAGAAAAACGCACAGGTGGCTGTTCGGCGTTTCATGACGGTCGGGACCTCCCGAAATCGCGACAGAAGCTTCTTTGGAGAAATGTACTCCCGAAATATATGACCGCAAAAGAACCGTCGGCAAGGGATTTTTCCATATGGAATCCCGTCGCGCGCGGATGCCTGTTGCTCCCCGACACCGGTTAACCTATATTCCGAATGTCCGTTCCCGCACAGATTTTCCATATCTTTGCCGCGCCATCAGGCGCCAACCGGTCCACGGTCATTGGCATGTCTGAATCCAAACCATATCCTCCGGGGTGCGCCCGTACCCATCGCGTCGCGGACCTTGCGCCGGGCGACGATGCGATTCTGGCCGGCCGGATTGTTGCCGGCGCGGGGCCGGACAATCCGCGGCTGGTTGACGAGTCGGGCGAAGCGCCCCTCGAGGCGTCGGGAAATCTTCTGCCGGGAGACGTGGTGGAGGTACGGGGCGTCTGGCGGCCTCCGGCATTTCGGGTCCGAAGCCACCGGGTTCTGGCGCCGGCTCTGCGGCCGCCCGAATCAGGACCCGCATCCCGGATCCTGCGGTTGCGCGCCCGGGTTCTTTCATTCGTGCGGCGTTTTTTCGAGAACGCGGGATTCCTGGAAGTCGAAACGCCGCTGCTCGTTCGCAGCCCCGGCATGGAACCCCATCTGGACGCCTTCGAAACCCACTACCGCGCCAACGGGCACGTGAAACAGTATTATCTGCCGACCTCACCCGAATACGCGATGAAGCGCCTCCTGGCGGCCGGGTACGAACGCATCTTCCAGATCTGCAAGTCGTTCCGCCAGGACCCGCCCGGACCCATGCACAGCCCCGAATTCACGCTCCTCGAATGGTACCGGGCCTACGCCGACTACACCGCCATCATGGGTGACACGGAGAATCTGATTCATGGCCTGGTCCGTGAACTCACCGGGAAATCATCCATCGTGTACCGGGGTCGAACCGTCGACTTCACCCCCCCGTGGGAACGCCTGAGCGTGCGGGAAGCATTTGAACGGTACGCCGGCGTGAATTCCGATCCCGCGGAAAATCTCGACGCGTTCATTCGCGAAGCGCGCCGGAGGGGCCACCGGTCGGTCGTTTCCGGCGATGCGTTTGAGATCGCCTATTTCAAGGTGTTTCTGGATGCCGTGGAAAAACGCCTCGGCGCGGGACGCCCGACCTTTCTCGTGGATTACCCCGCGGAGATGGCGGCTCTCGCCAGATTGAAACAGAATGCGCCCGGTATCGCGGAGCGGTTCGAGCTATATGTTTCGGGCGTGGAACTCGCCAACGCCTTTACGGAACTGAACGACCCCGCGGAACAGAGGGCCCGGCTGGTAGATGAAGCGGCGCAGCGACAGGACAGCGGTCGTCCGGCTTATCCGATCGACGAACAATTCCTGGGCGCCCTCGAAGCGGGTATGCCGCCGGCAGGCGGGATCGCCCTGGGCGTCGATCGTTTGCTGATGGTTCTTGCCGGCTCAACAGACATCCGTGACGTCGTCGCCATCCCGTTTGCAGATTCGTAGTTCTTGAGAACACTCCCCATACACCAAATCGAAAGGATCCTATATGGGCCGTTTGGACGGAAAGGTCGCGCTCGTGACCGGCGGCGGCACGGGAATCGGAAGGGCGACCTGTCTGCTGCTCGCCTCGGAAGGGGCCGACGTGGCCGTCAACTATTCGCGTTCCAGGAAGGAAGCCGAAGCCACGGCCGCCGATATCCGTGCGCTTGGCCGAAACTCGATCGCAATCCGCACCGACGTGTCGGTCGAGAGCGCCGTGCGTGAGATGGTGGACCGCGTGGTCGGGGAGCTGGGCCGCCTGGACATCCTGGTCAACAACGCGGGTACCACCGTCTTCGTACCCCTGGCCGACCTCGAGGCCCTCACCGACGACGCCTGGGACCCCGTCTTCGACGTCAACGTGAAGGGGGCTTTCTACTGCGCCAGGGCGGCGATCGCCAGAATGCCCGAAGCCGGGGGGCAGATCGTGAGCGTGGCATCGATCGCCGGCACCTGCGGGCAGGGCAGTTCCATCGCGTATTGCGCCTCCAAGGCGGCGCTGATCTCCCTCACCAAATCCCTGGCCGTCAGCCAGGCGCCCCGCATTCGGGCAAACGCCGTGGCCCCCGGTATCGTAAATACACGCTGGGTAAAGGGTTGGGAAGAATTCGTTCGCGTGAATCGTGAAGCCACGCCCCTCCAGCGTGTCGCGGAACCCGAAGACATCGCCAATGCGATTCTGGGCCTGGTCGTCAACGAACTGGTTACCGGTCAGGTCCTGGTGGTGGACGGCGGCAAGACAATCTAGCGAAACGAAATGGAATTCCAGACCATAGCCGTCATCGGCCTGGGCACGATGGGCCACGGGATCGCGCAGGCATTCGCGGCCGCGGGACACCCGGTCCGCTGCTACGACGAGTCCCCGACGGCACGTAAATCTCTGCACCGCCGGATCGAATCCAACCTGCGGCAGCGCATTGAGGCGGGGATGGACACGCCGGAAACGGTCGCGAAGACACTTGGACGCATCGCCGTGTTCAACAGCGAACGCGACGCCGTGGAACCCGCCGGGTTTGTTACGGAAGCCATTCGCGAGGACCTGGACGTCAAGCGGGAATGCTTCGCCCGCGTTGAAGCCGTCGTCTCGCGGGAGACCATTCTGGCCAGCAATACCTCTTCCTTTCCCATGACCGACATTTCCCGGGACCTTTCGCATCCCGTCCGGGCCGTGGTTACCCACTGGTTCAATCCGCCCCATCTGGTGCCGCTAGTGGAAGTCGTACCCGGAGAGCGCACGACCGGGTCGACGGTAAGGACCGCCGTAAACGTCCTGGAACGTATCGGCAAGGTTCCGGTGCCCCTCAAGAAGGAACTCCCGGGCTTCCTGGTCAACCGCATCCAGGTCGCCATGCAGCGTGAAGTCTGGGACCTGCTCGACAAAGGCGTGGCCGAGGCCGAGGATATCGACCGGGCGGTCCGGGCCAGCGTCGGATTCCGCCTGGCCGCCATCGGACCCCTGACCGTGCGGGACTTCGGCGGTCTCGACGTCTCGGCTCTCGTCTACCGGATCCTCGTTCAGGACATCCGGTCCGACACCGAACTTCCTCGCAACATCGAGAAACTGGTTGAAGCGGGGCACTACGGCGTCAAGACCGGCCGCGGTTTCCACGAATACACACCCGAATCCATCGATCAGGCGCGAAACCGGCGCGACCGGCTCTTCCTTGCCCTTCTCAGGCTGCTCTATGACGGCGAGGAATCAGGGCAGGGATGAAGGGCATCGGATCGGACCCCGTCACCCGGCTCCTTCAATCCACGTTCGGGCCGATTCGTATCGAGTGGGCTTTCACCAGGCACAACACCGGGTCGCCGACCTCCAGGCCCAACTCCTCCAGCGCTTCCAGGGTCACCTCCACGGCCAGCCGTTTTCCCACGTCCACGTAGACCAGTTGTTTGCCGTCCACGTCCTGCACGTCGAGGATCCGGCCCCGCATCGCATTGCGAATGCTCAACCCCTCCGGCTGTTTCCTGCTCAGGATGATGTCGTTTGCACGAATGCCGATAAAAATCCGGCTTCCCGCGGGCCTGTCGCAGGGGGGCACCCGAAGCTCCTGACTTCCGAAACGCACGCGGCAGCCTCTTCGAGACCCGTCCTGCGCCACCACCTCCACCGGCAGCACGTTTTCGAACCCGTGCGCCTCGGCCAGCGGCAGCACCTCGGGGTGATGGACAACGTGAAAAAAGTCCCCGTGGGCAAGCACGCGTCCGGCTTTCAGGACAATCACCTGTCCGGTCAACTCCAGGATCTCGGCGACCGAATGGCTCACATAGAGAATCGGGATGCCCAGGTCCGACCTGATATGCCGCAGGTACGGGATGATGCGGTCTTTCAGTTCCTGATCCAGCGACGCCAGGGGCTCGTCCATCAGGAGCAGTTCCGGCGAGGCCAGAATCGCCCGACCCAGCGCCACCCGCTGCCGTTCGCCGCCCGACAGACGCGCCGGACGCCGGTCGAGCAGGCCGGACAGTCCCATCAGATCCACAACCGGTCCCACCTCGAACCGGCGCGAATCCGGAGGCAGGAGGTCGTAACCGTACCGCAGGTTTTCCATCACGGTCAGATGTGGAAACAGCAGGTCTTCCTGAAACACGTACCCCACACGGCGCTGTTCGGGCGGCAGATTCACGCCCGTTTCGGAGGAGAAGAGCACGCGGTCGTTCAGACGGATCTCGCCGTCGTCCGGTGCGTGCAGGCCCGCCACGAGGTCCAGCAGCGTGGTCTTTCCGGCGCCGGAAGGCCCGAAGATCGCGGTGACCGGATAGGGACATTCCACCGCCGCTTCAAGGGTAAATCCCGGTAGCGACCGTTTCACGCGGATGGAGAGCACGTCATGTTCTCCTCATTCGCCGGGCCACCACCTCGCCGGCCACCAGCGCCGCAAAGGACAGGATGACGGACAGAATCGCCAGACGGGCGACGGCCGCGTCGCCGCCGGGCCGGTTGATGTAGGTGAAGATCGCCAGGGGCAGCGTCCGCGTCTCCCCGGCGATATTCGACACAAAGGTGATCGTGGCGCCGAACTCTCCCAGGCTTCGCGCGAATGCCAGCAATGCGCCTGCCAGCAGCCCGGGCGCGGCCAGCCGCAGCGTTACCGTCAGGAAGACCCTGAGCCGTCCCGCGCCCAATGTGCGGGCCGCGTGTTCCAACCTGGGGTCCACCGCCTCGATGGCCAGCCGGATGGCGCGCAGCGCCAGGGGGAATGCCACAACAGCCGACGCCAGCGCCGCCCCTTTCCAGGTAAACGCCACCTGAAATCCCAGCGCCTGTTCCAGAAAGCCCCCCAGAAAACCTCGACGGCTGAACAGCAACAGCAACACGTACCCGGTCACCACAGGGGGCAGCACCAGGGGCAGGTGGCACAGCCCGTCAAGCAGCACTTTGCCCCGGAATTCACGCCTGGCAAGCACCCAACCCAGGATCACCGCCGCGGGCAGGCTCAACAGCACGCAGACCAGCCCCACGCGCAGCGACAGGGCCAGAACCATCCATTCTTCCGAGGTCAACAAGACATCCTGCTCCTATGAGGCTGACACATAGACTGGCATCGGACACTTGACACAATCAGGCGAATCACTTTCCTGGTACGCGGTATGCTTGATGTTGCATAATAAAGAAACGCCCCTGCCGCGGACAGGAGCGTCGGCCGGAGAATGCTATCCTCCGGGGGGCAATATGCTTAGCACATTGTAATTTAACAACCTGCAATATGGGTGTCAAGCGGAAGCCGAGTCGGTACCGTGAGCCTGCCTGCATCGACCTCGCTCCCTGAGCATGCGTTGCCCTGAGCCTGCCGAAGGGTCGAAGGGTGTCGAAATGTCGAAGGGTCGATGGACCGGCGAGGGCTGACGCGGCGGGGTGTTGTCAATCGCACGAAAACCGTCGCATTGAAAAAGAAACGCCCCTGCTGCGGACAGGAGCGTCGGCCGGAGAATGCTATCCTCCGGGGGGCAATATGCTTGCCACATTGTAATTATACCGAATGACACTCTTACAGGAAATCCAATACCAACACAGTCTGGAAGTTGCAGTTTATCAGGTTTATTGGAACGGGATGTTCACTTTACTTCACCAGCATCTGTCTTGTCCTGACTGCCCTCCCGAAGTTCCTGAAGGACTTCCTCTCGAACCTGATTTCGGACTTGCTCACGAACCTGTTCCCGGATTTCCTCTCGAATCTCTTCTCGGACTTCCTCACGAACCTGTTCCCGCATCTCTTCGCGCGCGTTTTCGAGAACCCTGTTTTTATACCATTCGGCCACGTATTCAGTCATCGTCCCAACGAACATACCCATGATGTCAATTGCTCCTATTGTGAAGTAGGCGAAAGTGACCGACCAGGCGCCCAAAATGACTACGTCTTCGGAAAAATAAAGGCCGGACCAGCTCTTTCTGGAAACCAGATCCAACGCACCAATGATGAACACCAGGACCGACAAAACTCCAAACAAAATCCTGTCAGATTCCTTGACGCTCCAAATGGACACCCACTTCACTCGGGCCTCTCCCTTCTTGCGCCAATGAAATAAAATTAAGAATAAAGATCGCGCGCTGTCAATGGGAAATGCAACAATGACAAAGGCAAAAAAACCAACTTCAGTATGCGGCGCACAACGATGTCTTTCGTGAGGTTTTCCGAACGCAATTCCTTTGCTCCGAGATTCTGCAGCGAAACCGAAACTCGCAGTCGCGCCTGGTGTCAATGGCTGCAAAATGTGTGCCGGTCCCCCGAAAACCCAGGAACTTGACGAAGCATCTCCTGCGACTTGGGTGTGGGCAATTCCCCCGTGCCATCACCCTGCCGTCGCTACCCGTGATTGTAGGGGCGCCCCTTGTGGGCGCCCGCCCTTCCGCGAAGTTCACCGCACCGCTTTTTCTCCGATTCGAAAAAAGCACTTGCATTTCCGGATGGGTTTTGTTAGTATGTCACTGTATCGGTTCACTCATACAGTAATACTCTTGGCACAGGAACACAGCCATGTTGCCCTTGCGCATAGACTCGGCCAACGGCGTGCCCATCTACCTGCAAATGATGGAACAGATCAGGTATCAGATGGCGCGGGGGGTGCTCAAGCCGCACGAAGAGTTGCCCTCCGTGAGGGATTTCGCCGCTCAGTACCTGATCAACCCGAACACCGTTGCGCGCGCCTATCTGGAGCTGGAGCGCGAGGGATTCATCTACAAGAAGCGGGGGATGGGCACGTACGTCGCCGAGCGGGACGTCACCATATCCCGGGAGGAAAAACTGGAAATCGTAAGGGAGTTGCTCGACCGGGCGCTGGTGCAGGGCGTCGAACTGGAACTGTCTCCTGAGGAGATGGAGCAGGTAATCCGGGAACGGCTCGACCGCTTTCGGAACAATGAGTGACCGGGACAGAACACAGGGAGTCGATATGAACGATACAGCGATCGCAATCGAGGGCTTGACCCACCGCTTCGGCAAACTCACAGCGGTGGACGATCTGCATCTGGAGGTGCCCGCGGGGACGGTCTGCGGATTCCTCGGCCGAAACGGCGCGGGCAAGACCACGACGATCCAGATTCTCATGAACCTGCTTCGGCCGACCGGTGGAAGGGCGGAGGTTCTGGGGCTGGATCCGGCAAGTGACTCCCTGGCGCTGCGGCGGCAGGTGGGGTACGTGGCCGAAAACCGGGTGATGTACGGATGGATGAGAGTACGGGAACTCGTCTGGTTCACCGGCCAGTTCTACGAGACCTGGAACCAGGACAGGGTAGACGGGCTGATCGAACGGTTCGGCCTGGATCCGGAGCAGAAGGTCAAACACCTGTCACGAGGGATGAATGCCCAGCTGGCGCTCACCCTGGCCCTCGGCCACGAGCCGCGGCTGCTCGTCCTGGACGAGCCGGCATCGGGGCTGGACGTGGTGGTGCGTCGCGACTTTCTTGAAAGCATCATCGGACTGATCCAGGAGGAAGGCCGCACGGTCTTCCTGTCGTCTCACCTCGTCCACGAGGTGGAACGCGTGGCCGACCGGGTGGCGATTATCGAAAAGGGCCGCCTGGTGAGCGAGGGCTCGGTGGACGACGTGAAAGGGTCGGTCAAGCGCGTCACAGTACGGCTGCAGGAAGGCGAGGATCGAATGACGGACATCGAAGGACTGCGCTCGGTGCAGGGGGAGGGACCGCGGCGGCTGCTGACCGTGGTGGACTACGGCGAGGAACAGGCCGCGCGCATCCAGGCGCAGGGCGGGCATATCGAGGACGTGATGGACGTCGGCCTCGAGGAGGCCTTCGTCGCCCACGTCCAGCCGGAATCAGGAGGACAGCCATGAACCCCATCGGCGCTCTGTTCTGGAAGGAGGCCCGCGAATCCGCCTACAAAGTCGCCGCATGCGCCGGCCTGGCGATGATCGCGGGACTGGTATACAATCTGTGGGAGTATCCCCAACGCGTCATCCTCGGCACAGACGTCAGTACTGTCGGTCACTTCATTGGGCTCATTGGAGCGGTGCTGATGGGGATGGATGCAATCGCGCGGGAACGTAGCCGAACGACGCTGCCGTTTCTGTTGTGTCGGCCCCTTGAAATCCGCAAGATGCTGATCGTAAAGTTCGTTGTGGGTGCAGCAGGATTGCTGGCAATCCTGGCCGGGTACTGGGGCGGGATTTTTGTCGGGCTGTCACTGGATGGGAGCTGGATCTTTGGTGAAGGCGGGTTCCGCACGACTGTTTTTTTTACGGGGTCGACTATCCCGGCAGAGGAGACTCTGGAGGACGTCGGGTACGCCCGGGTACTGTTGTTGTGGTTCCTGGCCTTTCTGATTCCGTACAGCGCGGCCGTACTGGTTTCGACTCTTACCGATCATCCCTTCAAAGCCGCGGTGATGTGCCTGATGGCCGCATGGGTAGCAACCGTATTTATAGGGATCGCGTGGAACTGGGGCCCCCCAATCGTGGCATTCTATTTCAGGCTCCTGTTTTCCATCGGCGTGCACGGCCACGCCGGAATTCTCAGGAAGGCGTTCGACGTACCTCTTTTATTGACCAGGGGTGTCGTAGCCGTAGTCGTGGCTGGCGCCATTCTGCTGTTGACGTGTAGAGTGTTCAAACAGCAGATCAGCAAGCGCTTTCAATGGGTCGTTGGGGGGCTTGCGGCGATCTGTGCGATTGCAGTCGTTGGGATGGATGTCTACTGGTCCCGGTTTGGACGCATGCTTGAACCGCCAGTGCAGCCGATTGGCAGCGTGTCATACAAGATGGACGTAGCGGACCTGGCGTTAAAGGATGGAATGGCTGTCGTGCTTCTCGAGCGGGGCCTGAGCGTCGTGGACGTATCGGATCCGCAAGCCCCCGCCGAGATCGGCCGGGCGGAGAAACCCGGGTGGCGGTTCGAACGGTTGGCCCTGTCTGCGACCCGCGCCTATGTATGGGGCGAGGTTCGGGACAGCGTGGGTGTGGCCGTCTTCAATCTCAGCCGGCCCGACCGTCCCCTCGTGCAGGCAGTGAACCTGGTGCACGCGGTTGAAGAGGGACCAACCCCGTGGTTGGGGCGCATTCCCAGGCTCGTGGGATGGGGCGTCTGGGATGGCCGTTTATACGTCGGTTTACTCAGTAATGACTTTCTGAAGTTGCACAGTTTCGACGTACTGGAAAAGGGTCCACCTCCAAACATCCACGCGTATTCAATCGCAGAAACAGACAAGCATGTCTGGAACAATGAGTGGGCAATGCAGGTTGCGGGATCTCGCCTGTTCCTGACTCTTGGACACGATTTCGTGGTACTCGATCTGTCCGATCCAGGTGGGCCCGAAGTACTGAGCCGGACCCCGCTGCGTCGTTTCGGTCGCTCGATCGAATATGAGAATTTGGTACGGGAAGTCCTGGAAGGACTGGCTTCCGGTTCGATCAGGGAACGCATCGAGAAGAAACTGGAAGAAGCAAGGGGCCGATTTGGGCCGGCGTATTGGCGCTTTTTCGAGTCCCGCGGGCTACAGTCCCACATGATTGCGGCGCCTCCCGGATTGGGGCCCCTGACCATCGGGAACGACAGGGCTTACATTGAACGACATCTCCCCAGGGAAATCGCGATTCTGGACATCAGCGATCCACGAAAGCCGGTGGAGGTGGATTACCTCCCATGGACCGGACTGCCGCGGTTGATGATGATTGAAGGAGAAACTGCCTACGCTCTCAGGGGCGCAGCGGTTCAGACGTATGGCAAAACCATCTACGGCGCGTATAAGCGCAAAGAGAGACTCGGATTGGATCGTCGGTTGACGTATCGGACCGGCGCCGGAATTTTTGGATCTGACCGGCGAGAGGCCGCGCGGGGGCGCGATATGTTTATCCCGGCGGGCGATCATATATATGCCCTTCTGAACAACCACCTGGCCATCTTTGAAAACCCAAGAAAATCGGAATAGTTCAAGTTCATTCCCAGCGAGCCTTCGCTGTAGTCAGCCGCAGCCAAATCAGTGAATGTGAACGCGTCAACGCGTTCAACGGTGTAATCACTCCCCCCTTGAGGGGGGGTCGCAGAAGCCGAGCCGCTCCCCTCAGCATGCCTGCATTGAGCTCGGCCCCTGAGCTTGTCGAAGGGTCGAAGTGCCGGCGACGGCTGATGCGGTGGGGGGATTTCAACGCCATTCGGTGGCTGATAGCATGAATAAACATGAACGCACTTTGCGCAGAAGTCTAACAGTGAAGTCCAAGTCCGTAAGGGTTGTGCCATGAATTTGAGAATCGCGACTGCACTTTTCCTGTTCCTTCCCGGCGACGTATCGGCGTCAACAGATTCAATGCTGTCTGTTGTCCAACAGCCGGATCTGGAAATCTCGGGACGACCCGACGAGCAAAGACCCTCCAGATCGACTATTTCAGGGACGATCAAGTTAAATGGAAAGGCGATTCCGGATTCAATTTATGTGGGGATAGAAGAATTGAAATTGACGTGGAGACCATTTGTCGTCAGGCCGAAAAACTCCCGGTCGCTAGACACTAAGGAGTTCACTTTCGACGTGGAACCCGGGCTGTATACGCTTGTTATCTCCGCCTTCGGTTATGAGACGTTAAAAACGTCAGTGCTTGTTCCTGACGCCGGCACTCACGCAAATGTGACGGCTTATCTTGAACCTTTCGGTCTGAAGCCCGGTATAGAATGGGTCAAACTGTGGGGTGACTTTTGTCGATGGCGGCCGTGGGGCGCGATTGAAATGGTGAGGAAAGACAGCGTGTGGGTTTTGCCAGGCGATAGTCCCGTTAAAGTCGGCGGTGGATATCGGTTTATTGTAAGTAACGGTGGTAGCGACGTTTATGACTTGAGTCATTCCCGTGCAATTCCCAACCCTCGTAGTTTCGTTACATTCAACTCAATCTACGAAGGTGGAGAGGTTATCTTCGATCCGTCTCAGTATGTCCGGCCGAAGAGGGACTCAAGAGCCGAATTCTCAGGCGGGGAACACCAGGCTGCCTTCGCCAGTCTTGTGGATGAAATCTACACTTTCCAAAAAGAAAACATGCAGGTTCTGTTCAGCAAACGCGACACCACCCAATCCTCAGAGAGCGACGTTTCCGCCTTTATCGAGCGCGAAGAAAGATTCCGGGAAATTGCGAATCGATACCCCGCTTATTTCGAACAACTCTTCGTAAAAATTAGATTTGAATTCCTGAAAAGATTTCATCCCCACGCTGAAGCGATGAAGGGTTTGCAAAGTCTGAGACACAATAAACAGGAGTTCGAAGAAAAGAGAAGGGAGCACTATCAGAGTACGGTCTACGAGAGCTACTTTAGCCAGATGGCGCAGTTGGCAAAGAAAATGGATCCGAATTCCATTTTCTTTAGGACGTACGATACAATCACCTATCTGCGCCTCGATGAAGGGCTACAACACGCACCGGATCTCGGCGAGAAATACAACGTTCCGCCTTTTTTCTTTACCGGCATTCTGGTGGCGAAGGAACGAAACCTGCCGCCCGATTCACGTGAAGGGGAAAAAGTGCTCTGGCGTGCGGCACAACATTTCCGGGATTACGGAAACGCAGTTGCCGCGCGCAACGTTCTGAATTATCTGATTCGCAAATATCCGAATTCCAGGACGGTCCAGGGCAGCGGCGTTGAACGGATGTCGAATGCACTGAACCTGCGAGAAGAAAGTGCCGCACCCGAATTCGTGGCGCCGGCCGCAGGTAGAGACTCGCTGCGGCTCTCCGATTATCGAGGGAAGTTTGTCTTTCTTGACTTCTGGGCGACATGGTGCGGTCCCTGCATAAACGAACTTCCGAATCTCAAGAACCTTCACGAGTCTTTTCCGGACGGGGGACTCACGATCATTGGTCTGGCTCACAATGATCCAAGAGACCTGGAAGATTTCATAAGGATTCATGAAATCCCGTATGCCAACGGGATTTCCACCGAGAAGATTGAAAAAGCTTACGGTATCGTGGCGTGGCCAACCACGTTTCTCATTGCCCCCGATGGGGAGATCATCGCGAAAAACCTGCGCGGCGAACGACTGGTAGATCTCGTGAAGGAGAAAATATCCGAGTATCGTTCGCAGTAGCACAAGAGCTACTGCGAAATTACATCCCGCGGAATTTCGATTTTGGCCCCGGCTAATTCAAACCACCGAACAAACATGGTTGGGCGGGTTAAGATCTGGAGGGCTGGCCGGCAGTCGTTTATCTATGCGTAGCGGCGTTAGCTCGATCTATTCATGGATATCCTGGAGGGGCTTCGTGTACGCCGCAACGGTTCGCCGGAATCTGGAGAGACGACAACCGCGAGTTACAGAAGGCTGATGGATCCAGCGGGCTAAAAAAAAGTCGTACAGCGAGAGACGGACCAACCGCTCTACGGGATTCAGGAGATACACGCCAATCGACGTCAGCGAAGAGGACGGCAGGATCGAATCCCAACGCGAGTAGTGAGGAAGGCCTGTGTGCAGGTTGGGCCTGCCTGCAGCGCAGGCAGGCGGACATACCTGTCTGCCCGCATCGCCAGCCCTGTCGCGTAGATGTCGCGCTCACAGACTCCTAAAAACAGAAGAATGGAAATGATTGCCAGATTCCCTAAGGCGCTGCTTGTCGTCACGAGCTTCTGCGCTTGCGGTAGCGATTCGGTGATGATGCCGGACCATGAACGGGGACTGCACGAGGTTGGAAATCTGACTCGACCCCGAAATCTGCATGTCGCGACACGACTGCAGAATGGCAAGGTCCTCATTGCCGGGGGCAATGCGGCGCTACCTCCCGCAGGAGGTGGTGTCTGGGAGTCCGATTATCTTGACAGCGCTGAGATTTTCGATCCTGAGACCGGGATCTCAACGCCTACCGGAGACCTGACTGTCAGTCGCCACAGGGACCACGGAATATTGCTTCCCGACGGTCGGGTTCTGATGATATCCAGCTATGGTGGTAAACTGCCCATTGAGAGATACGATGCTCACTCCGGCAGATTCGACGCCGTTGCAGACGGGCCCTTGACATTCGGGACCAGCACTGCCACCCTGTTGCCCAACGGAGAGGTCCTTTTGATCGGCGGGTCACCCGCGGGTGGACGATGGCGCGTTTTCGATCCCGCTACAGGCACATTTTCCGACACAATTGCGATGGACCATCCCGGAAATGGCCATACGGCGACTTTGCTGAAGGACGGCCGCGTGCTGATCGTTGGAGGAGCCCACACATTCCGTGGAGTCGAGTTGGCCGGACGGAATCTGATCTACGATCCCTCGTCGAATGAATTTACGGAAGCCGGTCATCTGCAGGTCGACCGCTTCGGCCATACTGCCGTGCTCCTTCAGGATGGCAGGGTTCTGATCGTTGGCGGCTTTCCCGAAAACGGGCCTCAGGTACAGACGGCCGAGATCTACGACCCCGAAACAAACACCTTCTCGCCCGCCGGAACTTCCGCAATGGATCCGTTAGCCGCCCTGCTGCTGCCGTCCGGCCGGGTGTTTTTCATCCACAATGAAAACGGCAATATCGCACTGTATAATCCGGACACTCGGGTATTTTCACCTACGGGACATAGCGTAGGGCAGTGGCGACACGGTGCGACCGTTACGCTCCTCGATGACGGCCGCGTCGTTATCGCCGGCGGATTGAAGACGACGGATGGCGGTCATTCTCCTGAGTCGATTACGGATCAGATTTTCATCTTCACGCCTTAACCTCAATTTGATAAAAGAAAACCGAAAAATTGGCCACAAAAAGCACAAAAGGCACAAAAAGTAACCGCGCAAAGCGGCGTGTGTGGTAACGCCGTGACCCTGAAGTTATTTCCTCAACGGGCCGAAAAGGTCGTCAGGAAGGACATCTCTTCCGTTCACGTCCAGTGACCTGAAGGATCATAGAATTCAGCAGTTAAATCACCTTTAATCACTTGCGTAACTTCGAATGAACGTCTCTGAAAAATGACGAATCAAGGTTAGCCTTGATTCGTTTCTGTTTTTTGGCGAAATTGAATTTACACACGAGATCAGTGGCGAATCGATGTCGCAGATTGGGGATTTCCACAATCACCGGCTATAACCGGATATGCAGAGTCGAAATGACCCATTTCTTCGTATCTGACCGGGTTGTCGATTGCATGTTTATGCAAATTGAGGTTGGCTGATGTCCGGATCTGAATAGAGAGGGCTTGAGGTATGAATAGCCTTTCCGTCAGTACCCTCGCGGCCTTCATGACGATGTCGACTTTCGCCTCGGCGTCAGAAACCGGCCCGCCATCGGTCGCGATCATCACCGGCGAAGTACGCAACCCCACGTCGCGTGAGATCACGTTCCGTTACGACCCGCCCTGGGCACTGGGTCGACAATCCGAGCAGCGCGTGGCTCTGGACGGCCGGAACCGGTTCGCGCTCGAGATTCCCGTCGTCCGCGGGACCCTCGTCAGGGGAAGTTTCAAAACCAGAAGCGTCCCATGGAAATGGGTGCGGCAGGCCGTGTCGTATGCCTTCAAGCCCGGTCCGCTGGTTTTCTTTGTCGAACCCGGCGACAGCCTGCATATCAAAATCCACCCCGGCCGTCTCCACACCTCGTTCCGGTTCAGCGGAAACAATGCGGACAACAGCCGGTTTGTTGTCGAATGGTACCCCCGGTTCCAGGACTTCCAGAAGATAGTCAGGGACTCCAGGAAAATGGACGCGGAAGCCTTCGCCCGCCTGGCGGACGGGTGGCGCACGGACCAGCTTGAATTCCTGGAGATGCGGCGAACGAGATACGCGTTCTCGCCGGAATTCGTCGAGTACGCGACGCGCTTTTTCAACTACACGTATGCCTTTCTGAAGATTTCATACCCGGAAAATTACCGGCGCGCCACCGGCCGCGAGAACCCGGATATCCCGCCTGAATTTCACGACTTCCTGAAACGGGTCCCGCTGGTGGACGAAAAGGCAATTGGTATGGGTACGTATAGTACCTACCTCATCCGGACGCTGGACCTGGAAATGATGAGGATGCCGCCGTCCAACAGACTCAGCGATCAATACGATCTGTCGAGTCTGGATCTTCGGGAGGAGACCGTCGCAGGTCTCGACTCACTCTACGCGCGGTACGGGTGGCATCCGAAACTGTCAAAAATGATCCGTCTGGGTGCGTCGGATCTGCCGAAACCTGTCGCGGGCAGACTTGACTCGCTGTATGACAACAGGCGCAAATCCACACTGTCCGACATCATCGATCTGCCGAAATTGGGCGTCCCCCAGGCAGCTCACGCCCGTCTCGACTCCTTCTACGAAAGGAGTGGCAGATCGTACAGGATCACGACTTCAAGCAAGCTGAAAAAACCGGAAATCGATACCACAGGCGGTTCGCTGGTTCTCCGGCTGCCCGTAGAAGAAGGCAAGGACATGGAAGGGCAATTGAATTCGATCCACAAGACGCAAAGGTTGTCGGAAATGGTGGATCTGTCGGAATTGGACCCGTCGCCGGAGTTTGTCGCGCATCTGGACTCCCTGTACGAAAATCGTCAGCCGCTCAGCCTGTCCCGGAAGCTGGACCTCACGAGTCTGGGTCTGGCGCAGGCGGTGCAGGCGAAGCTGGATTCGATCTATGCAATCAGGAAACGGTCCATGCCCAGGCTTCCACACAGGATTGAGCTGGCCGAGAAGAAATTGAATGGGCGCGTGCTTTACTGGTTCCTGGCAGGGGAATTGATCCGAAGTTTCGAGTACGGCGGCAACAGCTTTGAACTGGTCCGTCGCAAGTGGCGGGACTACCGGACGACCAATCCCTATCCCGAATACAACGCGCCGGTCCAGGCGGCGCTGGACAAGGCGATGGCCCTCCAGCCGGGACGTCCGGCCCCGGATTTCACGCTGGAGGATCTGGACGGCAGGCCCGTATCGCTGAGCCAGTTCAGGGGCAAGGTCGTGCTGCTGGACTTCTGGGCAAGCTGGTGCGGGCCGTGCATAAGCAACTTGCCCGATCTCAGAAAGATAAAGAAAGAAACCGCCGGTCAGCCGGTGGTTTTCCTCAACCTCTCACTGGATTCGAGCGACGCCGCATGGCGCAAAGCCATCGAAAAACACGGGATCGAAGGGGTGCACGTGCGTGCGGGGGCATGGCGTTCCAAGACGACCAGCGCCTATAGCGTGCGCGGGATTCCGGCCTATTTTCTGGTGGACCCGCAGGGGATGATCCTGGAGCGGCTGTCCGGAGTCGGAATCCGCGACACGGATGCCATTGTCGCGAAGATCCTCAAGAGCCTGGGCTCCGTTTGAAGCCATCGGGTTGGCCGAAAATCTGACGTCGGGATCAGGGCGGTGGATGCCTTCGCCGGAGTGAACCGCGCAAAGAAAAGGATCGGCAGCGCAGTGCGGCCGATCCTTTGGTGTTTTTCATCCGGATGCCGTAACGTTTCCTCGGGAACCGTTGCGCGATTTCCAACCGCCCCGGTCAATCGTCCGCAGCCGTGGTTTCCGCCAGCGCTTTCGCCTGTCCGTTGCCGCCCGGGGTTTCGTGGTCCAGTCTGACCGATACCAGCCTGGAGACCCCCGGCTCTTCCATTGTAATGCCATGCAGGCAGTCGGCCGCATCCATCGTGACCTTGTTGTGGGTCACCACGATGAACTGCGTGTCGGCCGCGAACCGTTTGAGCACCCGCACGAAGCGGGTGACGTTGGCGTCGTCCAGCGGGGCGTCCACCTCATCGAGGATGCAGAACGGGCTGGGCTTGACCAGGTAGATCGCGAATAACAGCGCGATCGCGGTCAGCGCCCGCTCTCCCCCGGAAAGCAGATTGATGTGCTGGAGCCGCTTGCCTCTGGGCCGGGCGATAATCTCCAGCGGCGCCTCCAGCGGGTCTTCGTCCGGGGGCATCAGGAGGTCCGCCCGGCCTCCTTCGAAGAACGCCGTGAACGTGTTCCGGAAATTCTCTTTGATCTCATCGAAAGTCGCCATGAACCGGCCGCGGGCGGTGCGGTCGATCCGGGAGATGGTCCGCTGAAGGGTTTCGGCCGCTTCAAGCAGATCGCCCCGGTGTTTGGCCATGAACTCGAGATGGTTCTTCTGGTCCTCGTACTCTTCCACGGCGGCGAGATTTACCGGACCCATCCGGCGGAGCCGTTCGCGCAGCTCACCTGCCCGTCTTTCGGCCGCGTCTTCATCGAATTCCGGATCTTCCAATGCGCCCGCGTCCCTGACGTCCACCTCGTATTCATCCAGTATTCGAGCGTGCAACGCCTCGGATCCCGTCTTCAGTTCCGCCATCTCGCCCTGCAGTCGAACCAGACGGTCCCGGTTCTGATTCGCCCGGCGGTTTTTGTCCCGCGCTTCCTCTTCCAGCTTCCGGGCATCCGTCAACAGCGCTTGCTGCCGCTCCGCCTGCCGGTCCCGCTTCGCCTCCAGTTCGTCCTGCGTGCGATGCAGGCGCTCCAGTTCCTTCCCGGAATCCTCCGCGGCCTCTTCCAGGTCGTGCCTTTCCTTTCGGCGTTCCTCGCAGTCGGCGGCCAGTCGCTTTATTTCCCGGTCGGTTTCGACCATGTCCCGGGTCCGCGCCTGCCCTTCGTGTTCGTGCCGGTCCACGCTGCCTTTCAGTGAAGCGATCTCCACCAGCCTCCCGGAGACCGCGTCCTGCTCGGCCCGCTGCTGACGTTCGCGCTCCCGCAGCGCCGCGTCGGCCTCGCGCGTCGCCGTTTCCAGTTGCTCCCGGCGTTTCTGAAGCACGCCAAGTTCCGCCTCCTCGGAAGAGATCGCATCTCTCAGGCCCGTTTCGTCGTTCATCGCCGCCGCGATTTCATCCCGCAGGTCCACCTCCATCCGCAACTGTCGCTGCTCTTCGGCCTGCGCGATCTGAAGCTCCCGGCGATGTGCGGCCAAACGGTTGTTCAGGTCGGCCAGAATCCCGTCCGTCGTGTCGATAAGAGCCTGAGACTCGTCCAGCGATGCGGAGGTTTCCTCAAGTCCCGCATCCAGCGCCTGCATGTCGGAACCGGCGGCCCTCAGGTTCGCTTCCAGCGTTTCGATCTCGTTTCGGCGCCCGATCAGGCCCGTGCCGCCGTCGGCTGCCTTCCCGCCGTATATCGTGCCGTCGGCCGAGAACAACTCGCCGTTCTCGGTAACCACGTCGATGCCGCGAGTCCGCATTTCTTCCAACAGCCCAATTGCGGTTTCGGCGTTGTTCACCACGAGCGTGCGGCGAAGCAGCGCGTGTACCGGAGAATCCTGGCCGTGCAGCAGGTCCGACGCCCTGCCCGTCACGCCGTCCGCATCCGGCTGCGTCCAGGGGGTTTCGTGACCGTTCGAAACCGAATCCAGCGGCAGAAACGCCGCCGATCCGAGGTCGCCCGATTGCAGGTAGTCCATGGCCTTCAACGCGTCGGCGGGTTCATCCACCAGAAGACATTCCAGCGCCCGTCCGAGGGCGGCTTCAATGGCGATCGTGTACCGCGCGTCCACGTCTATCCGGTCCGCAACCACGCCGCGCACGCGATCCGTAAACGGAGAGTCCACCGCCAGCGCGCGGACGCCGCTCGAATACCCCTCGAATCCTTCCCGAAGCTTTTTCAGAAGTCCAACCCGCGCATCGTCGGCCTCTTTTCTGGCCAGCAACCGGCTGCGCTCCCCGTTCAAGTCTTGCTGTTGTTCGAGCAGCCGCCCGTATTCCGCGGCGTATGTCTCCTTCAGCCGGCTCTTTTCTTCAAACTCGCGTTCCAGGCGCTCGATCTGCCGTTCCGCCTCCCGTCCGGAGTCGTCCGCCTCCTCTTTCCGGAGCGCCGACTGCTTTGCGTCGGCTTCGAGGCGGGCCTGGTGTTGCGCGATTCCCTCCAGCCTCGCCCGTTCGCGTTCCAACCGGCCGCTTCCCTTGTTGATTTCACCCAGGGTCGCTATCAGTTGGGTTTTCTGCTCGTCGGCGCGGGTTCGCCTTGCGTCGAGCGCATGGTTGGTCGCTTCCAGCTCGCCCCGTTCCGTCTTCAGTTCCCCTTCCGCCAGCCGCAATGCTTCCCGGGTCTCCGCGCCCTGCCGCTTCGCCGCCGCCGATTGCCTGCGAGCCGAATCCAGCCGCGCCGCCATGACCTCCTGCCGCCGGTCGGCCTGCTCCAGGAAGGCGTCGATCGATCGGATTCTCTCCTGAGCGACCGCGATATGCGTCTCTTTCCGATGCACGAGCTGGCTCTGTCTGCTCACTTCCGCGTTCGCGTCCGCCAGCGCCTGATCGCGCTCCGCCAGTTCCGCCCGGACGGCTTCCAGCCGCGCCTCCAGGCGGGCGATATCTCCGGCGGCCACTTCGACGTCCTCATTCAGAAAAGCCATCTCGTCCGCGATGGGACGGGACCTTTCGGACATCTGAAAGAACCGGTGGCGTCCGAGCCGGACGTCGAGGTCCTTCATCTGGTCTGCAAGCTGTCGGTAGAGGCGGGCCTTCCGTTCCTGACGGGCGAGTGACTTCACCTGCCGCTCGATTTCACCCATCACGGCATCCACGGTCTCCAGGTCCCGCCGGACGGACTCAAGACGGTTCCACGCCGCCCGACGCTGTACCTTGTACCGGGTCACACCCGCCGCCTCTTCGAACAGCCGCCGACGTTCCTCGGGTTTGTCGCTGATGATCTCGTCCATCATTCCCTGCTCGATCACGGAATAGGCGTGTGCGCCCAGCCCCGTGTCCATCAGCAGATTCTGAATGTCCTTCAACCGGCAGGGAACCTTGTTCAAAAGGTAATCACTGTCTCCGGACCGGAACAGCCGGCGGGTCACGGTCACTTCGGAATAGTCGGTCGAGAGAACCCGCTCCGCATTGTCAATGGTGATCGATACCTCCGCCATGCCGAGCGGTTTCCGGTTTCGCGTACCCGAAAAAATCACGTCTTCCATGTTGTTGCTGCGCAGCGACCGGACCCGCTGTTCGCCCAGCGCCCAGCGCAGCGCGTCCACCACGTTGGATTTGCCGCATCCGTTGGGGCCGACAACGCAGGTGATGCCTTTCTGCAGCGAAAGGTCCAGCTGTTGCACGAAGGATTTGAAACCCAATGCCGTCAGTCGCGAAAGGTGCAAGGTTCCGCCCCCTGAAAAGCCCGAACATCCGGACGGCCGGTACGCACGCATGCTAGGGAAACGGAACGGCACAACAGCGGGGCAGGAACGACAACCGTTCCTGTCCGCCGTGTCGCCGCCCGGACCGCGCGGACGTTCGCTATTTATTCGGAATCACGAATATAAAAACGAAACGGGGATAGATGGGGAGGTGAGGAATACGCAACAGATTGGGGAATAATCCGTTGCGGTGTCTGAAAAGTACTACATCTTGTAGCGTCCGTCAAGACCTAATTCCCGTGTGCAATACAGGGGCCCTGTAACGCCGGCTTTTTTGATTTCCAACCACCGGTTTTTGGCTTACTTTATCGGATCGTACCGTTCAGTCCCGGATCCCGGAAACCCTTCATGTCAAGTGCCTTTTCCGACCCGATCGCCAGGATCGAAAGAGTCGTACTGCACGGAAAGCGCCCGCGCGTCGTGGGATCCAACGCCCGCATCGGCGTCCATGGTCCCGCCGTCACCGATCCGGTCGTTCGTATCTGCACCACGGGCGGCGCCGTGGGCATCGGCTGGTCTGCCATTGGCAGGGAACGCGCCGAAGCGTTGCTCGGAATGCGCCCCTCGGCGCTCTTCGAACTTCCCGGCGGGTCGACTGCCGATGGCGCTCCAATCGACCTGCCCCTGTGGGACCTGGCCGCCAGATGTGAAGGGATCCCCCTTTTTCGACTTCTTGGCGCGCGCGGCGCCCGTGAGGTGGAACTCTACGACGGTTCCATCTACATTGACGATCTGGGCACCACCGACGACGAGGCGCGGCGAATCTTCCGCGAGGAAGTCCGGACCGGCCGCGATTCCGGCTACTGCAATTTCAAGATCAAAATCGGGCGCGGCGCCCGCTGGATGCCGGTTCGCGAAGGTACGGACAGGGACGTGCTGGTGATCCACGCGGTCCGCGAAGCCGCGGGACCGGACGCGAAAATTCTCGTTGACGCCAACAACGGCGCCACGCTCAATATCGCATTGGACATTCTCGAACGATGCCGGGACGCGGGGATCTACTGGTTCGAAGAGCCGTTTCCCGAAGACCGGGCGTTCAATGAGGCCTTTAAGGAAGCCATCGACCGGGGAGGCTACGACACGCTCGTGGCCGACGGTGAATCCGGGCCGCCTCCGCCCGGCTTCTTCGACATGGTGGAAAAAGGATGGATCGATATCGTGCAGCACGACTTCCGCTACAAGGGGCTGACCTGGTGGAAAGCCACCGCGGACCGGATCAAACCATGGGGCGCGAAGTGCGCTCCCCACTGCTGGGGCAGCGTCATCGAACGGTACGCCCATGCCCATTTCGCCGCTTCCATTCCCAACTTCAGCCTCCTGGAAGCGGCCCCCGCGGACATGCCGGGCATCGTCCTGGACGGATGGCGGATGCGAAACGGCAGGCTGGTCGTCCCTGAAACGCCCGGCGCCGGATTCGACGTCGAATCGGACGTACTGGAACGAGGCGTGAAGTCCGCGGGCGGATTCCGTATCGGGATCCGCGATCGCCAGCGCCCACGCCGCGGTTCGTAGAGCTTCGTACCCAGAAAGGACGGGAATGCCAACGTACAACATCGCTGTGCTCCCCGGAGACGGCGTCGGCCCGGAAGTCGTCGCGGAAGCGCTCAAAGTGCTCCTCGCCCTGGAGGAGCCGCATCCCGATCTTCGATTCACGTTTTCCGAACATCCGGTGGGCGCCGGGTGTTACGCTGAAACCGGCGAGGACCTCCCGGAATCCACGCTCGAAGCCTGCAAACAGGCCGATGCCGTGCTCTTCGGTTCGGCCGGCGATCCGGACGTCCGTTTTCCCGACGGCACGGAAATCGCACCCCAACTGACACTCCGCTTCGAACTGGACCTTTACGCCGGGATCCGGCCCATCAAGAAGTATCGCGGCGTGCCGCCGCTTCTCGATGGAGATCCGCCGCTCGATTACGTCATCCTGCGTGAGAATACCGAGGGCCTCTATGCCTCCCGCGGCGCGGGGGTACGCGTGGGTGACAGCCTCGCCGTGGACAACATGGTGATCACCCGCGCCGGCACCGAGCGGATCGTCCGGTACGCCTTTGAAATCGCAAGGCAGCGGAAGGGGGCGCCCGCCGACGGCAAGACTCGCGTCACCTCGGTCGACAAGGCCAACATTCTGAAGAGCATGGCGTTCTTCCGTCAGATCTACGACGAGATTGCGGCGACCTATCCCGACGTCGAACGGGACTACGCCTACGTGGATGCATTCACCGTGTACCAGCTGCGCAACCCCGGCTGGTACGACGTCGTCGTCGCGGAAAATATGTTCGGGGATATCATCTCCGACCTGGCCGCCGCCACCATCGGCGGGATGGGGATGGCGCCGTCCGCGGACGTGGGTGACCGCTACGGCGTCTTCCAGCCGTCCCACGGAACCGCCCCCGATATCGCGGGGGAGGGAATTGCCAACCCCATGGCCCAGATCCTGTCCTCGGGGATGATGCTGTCCTGGCTGGGCGCGCGCCACAACGATCCCGAAGCCGCCGCGGCCTCGGAGACGATTGACCGCGCCGTGGATCGAACGCTGGACAGTCCGAAGAATCACCCCGCAGACCTGGGAGGCGCCGCCGGGACGCGTGAGGCGGGCGATGCGGTGGCCGATGCCGTCGCGAGGGTCTAGCCCATTTCACTCAGCAATCGGAATAGACATGGATGGACAGGAGAAAATCATGAAACAGAAAGAAAAAAAGCGTCTCGTCAATCGCGCCGTCGCTGCCGAGTCGAAGCGGGCCAGGGACCTCTCCGGCCGGGTGCATGCCTGGGCGGAACGCCCCTTCCGGGAGGTCAAATCCTCCCGGGCTATCGCGGACTACCTGGCCTCGCGCGGCTTCGACGTCGAGTTCCCGTTCAAGAATATCCCCACTGCATTTCGCGCGACCAGTGGCGCCGGCATGCCGGCGGTCGGAATGCTCGGCGAATACGACGCGCTGCCCAACTGCGGTTCCGAGGAGGGGCAATGGGGTCACGGCTGAGGCCACAACCTCCTGGGCGTTGCCCCGGCCGTGGGTGCGGTCGCCGCTGCGAAGATTCTCGAATCAACCGGCACATCCGGGAAAATCGTCTACTACGGCTGCCCGGCGGAAGAGACGCTGGCCGGCAAAGTCTATATGGCCCGCGACGGCGCGTTCCGGGACCTGGACGCCTGCCTCGCCTGGCATCCGGGAAACTCTTCCGGCGTCAATAATTTCGGCGGGTCGTCGCTGGACTCCGTCGTCTACGAATTCTTCGGCCGTACCGCCCACGGCGCTGCGGCCCACCGGGGCCGCAGCGCGCTGGACGGCGTGATGCTCACGGATATTGCCGCCAACTATCTCCGGGAGCATGTCCCCGAAAACGTCAGGATCCATTCCGTGATCCGCGATGGAGGAGACGCACCCAACGTGGTGCCGGCCTATGCGAAAATCTGGTATTTCGTTCGGGGGAAAGACCGCAAGCAGGTCGACGGCGTGCGCGAGCGTCTCACCGCCTGCGCACGGGGCGCCGCCAGAGCCACGGACACGAAGATGAAATGGTCTCGCATCACCGCCGTATACCCCCGTCTGCCCAACAGGGCGATGTGTGAGATCGTACGTGAAAACCTGAAACGCTTCGGGCCGCCCAAACCCACGGAAGCCGACCGGGAGCGCGCCGAAGCCCTGGGATACAAGAAGGGATTCAATACGAAGATCGGCAAGGGCAGCGGCTCTCAGGGCAGGGGGTCGACCGACGAAGACAATGTTTCATGGCTGGCGCCCCTGGGTCGCTTCGAGATGGTCTGTTACGCAAAGGGTACGCCCGGACACCACCGGGACATGGCCGCGCAGGCCGCCCTGCCTTTCGCCGAGCGCGCGGTCCGGCAGACCGCCAAGGTTTTTGCCGGAAGCGCGATCGATCTCTGCGGAAATCCGGATCTCCTGAAGAAGGCGCGCGCGGAGTTCGAAAAACGCTCTGACGGGTTCACGTACGATCCGCTGGTCCGCAAGCGTCAGAAAGTGCCCGTCGATCCGCCGTAGTCCGTACTGCAGCGGCGCATGACCCACCCGCCGGAACCTCACCGTTCACGTTCAGCAGAGGAAAATCGTCATGCCGGAAATCACCCTTGAAGAAGCGCAGGCGGTCCACGACAGGTGCCTGATCGTCGACGGCCACAACGACACGCCCGTGGAGCGCGTGCACCGGGGCGAACGTCCGATGGACCTGAAAAAACCGGACGATGCCTACCATATGGACATTCCCCGGATGAAGGAGGGCGGGTTCGACGCAGGCTTCTTCGTGATCGGCAACGGCCCCACGGCAAACGTCCGGGTTACCCTGGAGCAAACCCTTGCGTCGGTGGAGCTTTATCCCGACGACCTGATGCTGGTGTTCTCGTCACGGGATGTTGAACGGGCGAAAGAAACCGGCAAGATCGGCATCCTGCTCACGATCGAAGGCGCCGGACGCTGGCTGGAAGGAGAGATGGACGCATTGCGTCTTTATTACCGCCTGGGGGTTCGCTGCATCGGAATCACCCACGGCGAAGGCGGTGACGACCCGTCCCTCCTGCAGGGCAGCAGAAGTCCGTTCGGGCCGTGCTCGCCTGAAGACCGCGATCGGGAACGCGGAAGCGCCGTCGGGTTGACGGACTTCGGCAGAGCCGTACTTGAGGAGAGCAACCGGCTGGGCATCATCACGGACCTGGCCCATATTAACGACAGGGCTTTCTACCAGGTTCTGGAGCGGTCTTCGCTCCCGGCAACGATGACCCACACCGCGGCCTTCTCCGTCTGCAACCACTGGCGCTGCCTGACCGACGATCAACTCAGGGCGCTGGCCGGGGCCGGCGGGGTGATGGGCATTGCGTTTCTCCCGGGCTTTATCGATCCGGAAAACCCTTCCGCGGATCGAATGGTCGACCATATCTGTTACGTGGCGGACCTGGTGGGCATCGACCACGTTGCCATCGGCTCCGATTACGACGGCATGGGTTCGGCCACTCCGGTTTTCGGAGACGTCTCAAAGCTCGTGCGGCTCACCCGCGCCATGCTCGCCCGCGGCCTCTCGGAAAACGAAATCCGCAAGGTCTGGGGCGGCAACTTCCTCCGACTCTTCCGCGAGACCCTGGACCGCGGGCAGGCGTAGAAACCGCGCCCGCCGCCCGGCGGGGTCCTGCGCCCGTCACGGGTTCCCGTCGCGTCCGCGGTCGAGCAACAGGAAAGGACTTGCAGATGAAAGCCAGACGTCTTCTCATTCCCGGCATTCGCCGGATGGAAGTCGCATCCTTCGAAACGGGGCCTGTACCGGATGACGGTATCCTCATAGAAAACGAGTACACCGCCGTCAGCGTCGGAACGGAGATCCACGGCTGGACGCATGGAGGCGAACCCGGTAACCCGGTCCGTTTCCCCCGCGGCACCGGCTATTGCAACGTCGGCACGGTCCTGGAAGTCGGCAGGGAGGTTGAGGGCATCCGCCCCGGCGACCGCGTTGCCGGACAGGGGAACCACGCGAGCCATTCCGTCATCTCGGGCGCCAGGTCGTTCCATCGGAAAGTCCCGGACGCCGTGTCGTCCCAGGCCGCCGCCTTTATGGTCATGGGCGCAATCGCCATCCACGGAATCCGCGTGGCGCGCATCGAACTGGGCGAGGTGGTGGTCGTCATCGGCCTGGGAATTGTCGGTCAGCTCGCCGCGACCCTCGCGCGGCTCTCCGGCGCCCTCCCGGTCATCGCCGTCGACCTGGACGGCTTCCGCCTGGACGTTGCCCGTCGCCGCGGTACCGGGTTCTGCATCAATCCCGGAGACGTGGACGACGTCAGGGACGCGGTCGGCGGACACTGCGTGGAAGACGGCGCCAACGTCGTGATCGAAGCGACTGGAAAACCCGCGGTCTATCCCACCGCCGTCCGGCTTGCGTGCACGGCAGGGCGTGTGGTCGCACTGGGTTCCCCGCGCGGTACCGTCGACATGGATTTTCTGGCCGACGTACACCTGAGGGAAGTCAGCATCCTGGGCGCCCACCAGCCCAAAACGCCGGAGGCCGATCACATCTACTACCGGTGGGCGAAGGAACGGGACCGGGCGCTGGTGATGCGCCTGATGGGAGAGGGCAGGTTGCCCGTGGAAGACCTGATCACCCACGTCGCGGATCCGGAACAGTGCCAGGAAGTCTACACCATGCTCGCCGACGATCCCGGAGATGCATTGGGCGTCGTTTTCAGATGGAAATAGGGAGATCCCGGGCATGTTTTACAGGACGTCTGAAGACCACGGCCTGCCCCGTGATCCCTTCAACGCCATCGTCGTGCCGCGACCGATCGGATGGATTTCATCCATCGACGCGCGGGGTACGGTCAACCTGGCCCCGTACTCGTTTTTCAACGCGGTGGCCTACAGGCCCCCACAGGTCATGTTCGCCGCAACGACCACGCACTCCCATGGCGGGCTGAAGGATTCGATAAGGAACGCCCGGGAAACCGGCGAATTCGTGGTCAACCTCGCCACCTGGGCGCTTCGCACCCAGATGAACGCCACTGCCGTGCCCGCGCCCCGACACGTCGACGAATTCGAGTACGCGGGCGTCACGCGGGCGCCGTCAGAACTCGTAAACCCTCCCCGCGTGGCCGAAAGCCCGGTCCATCTGGAGTGTATTCACACCCGGACCGTGGACCTGCCGACCGACGTTCAGGACGATCCGAACACGGTCGTTTTCGGTCAGGTGATCGGCATTCACATAGCCGATTGGGCAATAAAGGATGGCCACGTCGACACCGTGGCATTGAGACCCGTTGGGCGTCTCGGGTACCTGGACTACGTTTGCGTCGACGGTTCTTTCTCAATGGAACGCCCCACCTGGCCTTAGCCTCTCTAATTCAAAGGCCCAAACTCACATGGATGGACAGGATAGACAGGATAAGAACCAAAGGCAGGACAAATGCTCACTCTACCGCGCTAAGACGACGACTCCGAATCCCTTCTAACCACGCAATTTCATCGTGACAAGTCAGAACCCGTATTTCTTTAAATGCTGTCGTATAATACTTCGCTGAACTTATGGAAATACAACCGGTTATACGACAGAACCGCGGGTTTGCGTGAATCCTCCACCCTGGGTGTAAGAAGAGCGCCCCAGGGCGGTGTACTCTTCCGGCTACCCCTGAGTATTGCTTATGTCATCCGATCTCCTGACCGGCGTCAGTTCCAATTTCGGCACGGTCGATTGGGCGATTGTCGCCCTGTACATGCTCGGCACCGTCGCCATCGGCCTGTATGCCAACCGGTACATCCGCAACATGAGCGACTATATTGTCGCCGGCCGTTCGCTGAAACCGTACCTGGCCGTCGCCACGATGATCGGCAGCGAACTCGGGCTCGTGACCGTCATGTATTCCGCCCAGAAGGGATTCACCGGCGGGTTTGCGGCCTTTCACATCGGCCTGATCGCCGGCATCGTTACCCTGATCATCGGCCTCACCGGATTTATCGTGGTCCCGCTGCGCGAGCTGGGCGTGATGACGATTCCCGAGTTCTACGAAAGACGATTCAGCCGCGGCGTCCGTATCTTCGGCGGCCTGCTGCTCGCCCTTTCCGGCATCCTCAACATGGGCCTGTTCCTCAAGGCGGGCGCGATCTTCGTCGCCGGCCTGACCGGGATCACGAATCCCACGTCCGTCGCCCTGATCATGACCGTGATGCTCCTGCTGGTTCTGTGCTATACCATACTCGGGGGCATGGTTTCGGTCGTCATCACCGATTACGTCCAGTTTATCGTGCTATCCGTGGGTGTTATCCTCACCTGCGGGATCGCCGTGGACAGGCTCGGATGGTCGGCAATCGTCGATACCGTCGCGGCGATACACGGAGAGCCCGGGTTCAATCCGCTTCACGAGGGGGGAGGATTCGGTCCGTCGTACGTCGTCTGGATGATCTTCACCGCCGGGATCGTCTCCTGCGCCGTGTGGCAGACCGCCGTGATGAGGGCCTGCGCCGCTGAGAGCGCGTCCGTGGTGAAGAAACTCTACGCCTGGTCCTCCATCGGTTTTCTGGTACGGTTCATGGTGCCCCAGTTTCTGGGCATCTGCGCTTTTGTCTATCTCTACCAGGACGAGGTGACCCGCGGGGTTTTCTTCTCTCCGGGCGGCGGCCCCACGGGGAATGCGGACCTCACCCTTCTGGCCATGCCCGTCTTCCTCAGCCAGATCCTCCCCGCCGGTCTTATCGGCCTCATCGGGGCGGGACTGCTGGCGGCCTTCATGTCCACCCACGACAGCTATCTGCTTTGCTGGTCGTCGGTCCTTACCCACGACGTGGTCGCCCCCGCCACCGGCGATACCCTTTCCACCCGCGCCCGACTGACGCTGTCCCGGATCTTCATCTTTGTCATCGGCGCTTTTCTGCTCGTGTGGGGGCTGTGGTACGAGCTTGGGCAGGATCTCTGGGACTATATGCTGGTGAGCGGCGCGATCTACTTCACCGGCGCGTTCGCCCTGCTCCTCACGGGGATCTACTGGAAACGCGCCAGCACCGCCGGCGCATACCTCGCGCTTGTCGCGGGCGCCGCCGCCGTCGCCGGCCTGACGCCCGTCAAGAGGGCACTGGGGCTGGACGCGTTCACCGGCGCGCACATCGGCCTCGGCGCGACCGTGCTGGCGCTGGTCCTGATGGTTCTCGGTTCCCTCCTGTTCCCCGACACCGCACGCCGCGAAGAGGAGGCCTGATCCATGGCATTCTGGATTCCTTTCTGGGGGGCCGTGCTCCTTCTCGGATTGCTCATCTTCGCGGTGGTCACCGTTGTCGTGGGCATCGGCGGGTTCTTCGACGTCAGATCCCTCTTCGATTCCATCGACCGCCAGCATCGAATTGAGGATGAATAAGCGGCCGCACCCCCAACCCCTCAGAAGCGGGTAGACGTAAGACGTGAGACGTGAGATGATATCAGTGCCTGAAGAGCGGGGAGAGGGTAGAGGGTAGACGGGAGATGACATCAGTGCCCTATGGTTTTTCTTGATTGTTACGATAACGGTAGAGAAACAAGCACGGTTAGCGTGAAAAACACTGTGGTAACGTTATCATCTACCGTCTAACCTCTTACGTCTCACCGCCTTCATCTACCGTCTCCCCTCTCCCTTCTCACCGCCTCAAAGCGACCGGTGGTCACCTAAACAGTGCATCATAGAATGCAATGCTAACAGGAAACGGGACGAGATGCTGAACATTGCGGTCATCGGAGCGGGAAACATCGCCCGGAGGCACCTGGAAGTACTCACCGACCTTCGCGAGGGGCGTGTAACGACGCTTGTGGACACCAACCTCCGCGTTCTGGAAGAGACTGGAGCGCGGTTCGGCGTGCCGAATCGCCTGAACTCGCACGAGAGCCTTCTGGAAGGGGATCGGCCCGACGCCGTCTTCGTTCTCGTGAGTGTTCTCCAGGTCGCGGCGGTCGCCGCAGACTTCATTCGGTCCGGTATCCCGACCTTTCTGGAAAAGCCTCCCGGCCTCTATACGTCCCAGACCCGTGCGTTGGCCGATCTGGCGCGAGCGGCGGGTACACCGGCGATGGTGGGTGTAAATCGCCGGTTCTATTCCACGCTTCTCAAGGGCAGGGAGCTGATCCTCGAATCCGGGCCGGTTCAGAGTGTCACTGTTGACGCCCACGAAGATATCCAGCGGGTCCGGGTAAACCCGAAATTTCCGGAAGAGGTCCTGAAACGCTGGAGCGTAGCAAACGGCATCCACGCCCTGGACCTGTTGCGATTCTTCGGAGGTGACGTGGCGAGCGTCCAGCCGATGCACCACACGGTGGAAGGTCCCATGCCGGACTGCTGTTCGGCGCTGTTGACCTTCGCGGGCGGGGCTGTCGGGCGTGCCTCTATGGACTGGTTCGCTCCGGGAGGGCACCGTGTGGAAGTGCGCGGCAACGGGGTAACCTTCACGTCCGCTCCGGGGCAGTCCGCAACGATCAAACGCAGGGATGTACAGCCTGAGAACGTCGAAGGGGATGACTTTGATCGCCGGTACAAGCCAGGATTCTATCAGCAGGATCGCACGTTCTTGAGATGGGTCGGGAATGGAGGCGCACTTCCGTTCCCGGCCTGCAGTATGGACGACGCGGTGAAGACGATGGAGATGATCGACGCCATCTCTGGGAGTTCGTCGTTTAACCCTCTGAAGTGCCGTCAACCGTTTCCTGCAGAAGCCGAACGGCCGTCTGGACGATGAAGTCGCCGGCTTCTTCGGTACCCTGGCCGGCGCCTGCCTCGTATCCGCCCCTGGCTTTTTCTCCGGGAAGGCCGACGTAACTCACCCCGCGGCCATTGGCATATCCGATGACAAGCGTGTGGGGCAGGGGTGAACGAGCCTGAATCTCACGCGCGAGCCCGTTCAGGGGTTCTCCGGGAATCACGGCGAGGCCGAAGGGTCCGCACACCACCGCCTGGAGTTCGACCGGCCGGACGTCGGCGCCCGCCAGCTTTCGCGCGTCGGATACGAGCGGCAGGCCGGCGACCCGGGTTGCGATTCTCAGGGGCGACGACGGCAGGGAGTGGGAACTCCGGGCCGCCGCGATGGTCCGTTTCGCGAAGAAACGGGCCATTTTCGCGCGCGCTTCTTCCCCTCGCCTTGCGGGGACGATGTCCCCCGCGCAGCCCTGCAGGAAGAAAGTCTCGCCGCCCAGGACTTCCGAGACCCGCTCGTTGGCCGGCCCGGGCCAGTCCGCGGACACGCCGCGGTGGTGGGGATAGATGGAGACGGGGTGGCAGGGAACGCTGTACAGGGTGGCGACGTTCGCGCCGGCGGCGTTCCGAAGGGTGAGAACGGTCAGGGTGGGGTCCAGAGGTCCGAATCGCAGGCCGTCCGGCAACGTGTGCGGATCTTTGGGACGAAACATGGTAACGACGTTGCCGTCAGGATCGAGGGGGCGCCGGTTGAACAGCCATTCCGAGGCGTTCGCGCGTCCGATGTTCAAAGTGACGGGCTGGCGGCGGCCCTGAGCCCGTTTGAGGACGTCGGCGCATTGTCCCGGCAGGCGTTCGCTCCATGCCCGGAATACGGGATCGTCCAGAATACCCCGGAGACGCTCGCTCTTGCGGCCGGGAAACGTGGACGCGGCATATGGAGACCGGGGCGACGAGTGGGTGTGCGAGGCGGCCATCAGGACGTGCGCTTCCGGGATGCCCGTTGCGCCGTGGACGGCCCGGCGCACGCTGGCGGCGCATTCCTCCGTCACGTCGATGAGGTCCCAGCAGATCAGGGCGAACTCGGTCTTCCCGTCCGAAAGAACGAGCCCGCGCAGCGTCAACGGATCCAGAACGCCGTCATAGGGTCTGCCGTCCACCCAGTTCGGCATCGCGGGGTCGGGCGTGATATCGGTCCGGGCCGCGCCTGCCGAAAGGGACACTTCGGCGGCGGCCGCACGTGTTCTCGTTACGATCAGGACGACTACGAAGAGAAACAGAAATGTGATGATCGACATAAGCGTTGTCCTGTCACTAACCTCAATTCGAAAAAAGACAACCGTTTAATCGGCCACAAAAAGCACAAAGAGGCACAAAGGGTATCGCTGCAAAACGGACCGAAAAGGTCGTCCGGAAGGACGTTTATTCCGTTCACGTCCAGTGACCTGAAGTATCGTGGAAATCCGGCGTCAAATCGCCTTTATTCACACGCGTTATTTCGAATTAACGTTCCCGAAGAACTACGAATCAAGGCTAACAACCGGCTGATAAATCCCATCCGGCCTCCGGGTTCTTATCCTGTGCATCCTGTCCATCCATGTAAATTTCGCATGAAACAGAAAAGCTACCGAATCGATTCGGCCAGGGCCAGCGCTTCCCTCACGAGGTGTTCGCCGCACCCGGGGGCGAACGCCGATACGTTGGATTCGTAGCCGCCTTCCCGGTACGCCCGCCGGACCGGAATGTAACCGGCGCTGTCGTTGCTGAGACTCACAACCAGGACCGGATTGGCATCCAGGGCTTTCTTGATCCGGAGTCCGAGTTCGACGAAGACTTCGCCCGGCAGCCCGATCATCGGAACGTCGCCAAGCCAGAACACCTGGATTTCCGTGGAACGCGTCTTCCGCCTGTCGAATCGTTCGGCCCAGTGGGGCAGACTTCTGGCAAGGCCCAGGGCCTCCCTGCATTCAGTGATCTCACGCGACGGCGCTTTCCGTTCGCGCGCACTGGCGAGCGCGGCTTCCGCTTCGGCAATCTGCCGCTCCATTCGCGCGGGTGTCGGAAATCTGCGCAGGGGCAATTCGATCGACTTTCTGGCGGCACGGATGCGGATCTGGTCGGTCGTCCGTATCCACTGGAGCGCGTTCAGCGCGCAACCGCCGAGCGACAGGCCGACCTGGCGTTTGGACCGGCCCCGCCGCTGGATGGGAACGATATTGCCCGCGCAGCCGAGGGCAAAGAGACAGATGCCGCCTTCCACCGATTCGATCAGGTCCATGGCGTAACCAGGATAATCGGCGGTGAATTCATACATACGGTCCGTGCTGGAGACGGGATGGCAGGCGAAGTTGACGAGCGATGCGATGGACTCGCCGTCGTCGTTGCCTTCTATTTTCAACAGGCCCGCTTCCGGGTCCACGGGACCGAACTTCAGACCCTCGTAAGGCGGCGGCAGGGTGAGGCTCATTTCCACCTTGCCGTCGTGCCGGATGAGCCGCCGGTTGTAGCTGATGCCTTCGGCGCGGGCGGCGCCGGCGCCGAGCCGGGCGGGGCGAAGGCGGTCGTGCGCGACTTTAACGGCCGTGGACAGTTTCGCGGCCAATACCTCCGCGTACGACCTGTCATAAGCGTCCGCATCGTCCCCGTCCTTCCGGCGCGAGCCGACGGCCGGCCCGAAATGGGTGTGGGAACCGCACATCCACACCCGGTCCGGAGGAATGCCCACCCGCGCTTCCACCAGGCCGCGGACCTCTTCCGCGAACTCCCGATCGATGCCGATGAGGTCGGTGGTAATCAACGCGACTTCGGTACTTCCGTCGTCCAGTACCAGGGCCTTCGCGTGAAGTTCGTCGTGGATGCTCTCGCTGCCGCGGTCGCGCGCCCCGTACCCCGCCATCGGTCCACCCAGAAACGGGGTAATGTTGACCCTGGATGCGCCTGCCTTTAACATCGCGGTTCTCCCGGAGGTGTCGGCTGGTACGCGGGTTTCTCTCCTGTCCCCGCGGCGGAACGGACGAATGCCGGCCGCAACTTCCAACCGTGGGTTTTACAGATTCGCGATCTCCGCCGCACTGAGCGCGCGGCCATAGAGACGAAGGTCCTTGAGCCGTCCATTGAAGGTGTCGCCGGCGCCGGCGCCGATCTTCAACGGCTCGTCGTTTGCAAGGTCGAATTGCGAGGGGTCGAAGGTCGACGAGTTGGAGACCTGCTCTCCGTCCACGTACAGGAGGAGGCGGCCGCCTTGCCGGACGGCCGCGAGATGCCGCCATCCGGCCGCCAGTTCGTGATCGTAGCTCAGGTTCGCGCCGGCCTCTAGCGCGTAGACGCGGCCGGAGGGCAGGGTGCCTCCGAACAGCTTTCCCCGGTAAACGGCCATGGACCAGACGCGCCGGTATTTGACGTCCGGAGTCGTGTCGAGCTGGCCCGTCAGGGTCCACGTGTCGCCTCCGTCGTAACGATACACCTGGCCCAGAGGCAGGGTGCCGGCGTAGAGTTTGCCGTTGTACACGGCCATCGCCATGACTTCCATTTCCTCGCCGAGGCGCCCGGCGCACGTCCAGGGATCGTTGCCGTCGTCCCTGAAGACCTTGCCCTCCGGCCAGGTGCCCACGTGGAGTCTTCCGTTGTGGGCGGCGAAGGAATAGACCTGGGTCACGCCCTCCTGACCGCCGGCGTGCGCCCAACCTGTTCCGCCGTCGTAGCGGAAGACGCCGCCGGCCCCTCCTCCTTCGTTCCCGGCCCCGTATAAGTCGCCGTTGAACACCGCCAGGGACATCATCCGCCGTCCGGGTGTGCCGCAGTGGCTCCAGATGTCATCGCCTTCGTACCGGAATACGCCCTGGCTGTAGAGGGGGATGGCATAGAGTTCGCCCCGGTAAACGGCCATGCCGGCACAGGAATCCGCGCCTTCCATGCGGCCGATGGGCGTCCACTCGGAGCCGCCCTCGTACCTGAACATATTTCCCCCCGGGTTCAGGTTCTCGGACTCCGGAAGGGCGGACCCGCCGGCCTTGTATCGGGAGGAACCCGCGTAGAGGGTTCCGTTGAATACGCACAGCGACGCCATGGTGTTGCACCTGTCGGGGTGCCCGCAGTCGATCCATCCCGCGTCTCCGTCGTACCGGTAGACGCCTCCCGACTCGTCCGCGCCGGTTTCGAACGTACCTGCGTACAGATCGCCATCATATACGCACAGGGAGTAGACGCGCAGGTTGTTGCCGGGGCGCCCGCAGTCGATCCATTCGCCGACGTGGCCGCAGTCGATCCCGAAATGAAGGTGGCGATAGTTTGCCTGGGCCGCGGTGACGCCCGCGTTGTTCGCGAGCCCGAAGTTGAAGCCCGTCCGTGTGTCCGGGTCGTATTTGCTCAGGATGTCTCCCGGCACATCGTCGAGGATTTCGTCGGTATGCGCGTGTACCGATATGGAAAAGTCCCCGTCGCCGAGTTCCAGCGATCGACCGGTGGGCACCAGGACGTGGGCGCCCCGGCCGTTGAACCCGGCGCCGTCAGGGGAAAACGTCACGCCGTGACTCTCGCCGTGGTTGGCGCCTGCATGGTCCCGGCAGTCTCCGTCCAGTCTCCAATGTGCGATCAATGCTGAGTCTTCGTTCATTTTATTTCCTCTCCCATGGCGGCGCGCTGCCCGTGCCGACTACAATACGAGAAAGTGCGGGTTACAGCGCCAGCGGTCGATGCCGTTGACCCGAAGCTGAAGGACGTCGCCCGGATTCAGAGGTCTCGACGCCTGGACCAGGGTTTTGACAGGATATTCCGTAAGTTCAACCAGCGTCCCGTCGCGCCGGGGATGGAGCACGACAGCCGAGAGCGTGCGGTCCGCGGATGCCGCAAGCCGGTTCAGGATAAGACGACGTTCGTGGCGGGAGCGAAGGCTGACATGGCGCGCGTGCTCTTCCTGTGCCCGGTACCGGACGAGGTTGAGCTCATCGACCGTGTAGAGCGGGCCCCCGATCTTCAGATGATGGACGATCTGCCGTTGGACCATCAGGTCCGGATAGCGATCGCCGGGTGAGACGGCCGCGCAGCACGCTCGAATCCCGTAGCCGTAATGGGCGGCGGGTTCGGCGCTGAACTTCGGGTAAGGGCACTGGCGGCGGATTTCGTGGCGGCGTACGATCGGATGGCTGATTCCGTCCAGTTCGCGGCGGTTTTCGACGCCGTCCTGGGCAATGTAAATGGCCGGTACGTCGTGACGAACGCACCACTTCCCCACTTCAGCCGCCGCAAGAAGGGTCAGTTCGCGGTGAATTCTGTATGCAAGGTCGGCGGGGTCCGTCTTGTCGATGGGAGCCTCTTCGCTTTCGGCCTCGACCCGGGCGCGGTCGAAGTCTTCGAATGCGCCGCGGCGCAGACGCTGTTCACGGAGGGAGTCGGTCAGGCGGCTCAGGATCCGCAGGCGGCCGGCCAGCGGATGGCGTTCCCCCGCATCGATGTTTTCGACTTCATCCGCGGAAAGACGGGTTCGGATTCTGATCGACGAGAGGACGATCCTCATGTCTCCGAAATTCAGATTTCGATCCAGCTTCCAGAACAGGCTTAGCGCGGGTCGACGCCGCTTCACACCGAACCGGCCGACTTCGTCGGCGATACGCGTCGGCAGCATGGGTATCGTGAGGTCGGGTAGCCGGAGCGTCGCCAGCCGGTCCGACGCCGACCGGTCCAGCGCGGAACCGGCGGGTACGCAGGCGGCAATATCGGGAACGTGGATTCCGAGTTCGTATCCGCCACGCCACCGGCGCCTGAGCGAAAAGGCGAGTTCGGGATCGTCCCCGGAGCCTGTCTGCAGGCAGAAAAACGCGCGGCGGAGTCTTCGCCTGCCTCTCAGGATTCGCGACAGGTCGACAGCCTCGGCCTCTTTCAGGACATCGGACGGAAAGTCGGGTGAGAGGTCCGACCGGAGGAGATCCAGGTTCTCATCCGGACGCCAGATGCGTTTCCTGACCATCAATTCGAACGCGTGCCGCTGAACGTCACCCTTCACGAAGGAAATCCGGCGGAGCATCTTCCGCGCGTTCCCGGCGCTTTCCGACTCGGGCCCCCACAGCGCGTATTGTCTGATCTGTTCGAGCCAATTGCGCTGCCTTCCGGTCAGCGTCTTCGGATCGTAAACCTCCTCGTCCTCTTCGAGCCAGTGGAGGAATTCCTGCAGTTCGTGAGTCAGCGTCTCCTTGCCGGCAAGGAGGTCGATCCGGTTCTTGACTTCATGCGTTTCGAGCGGACGATACGTGTACAGTCTGGTCCGTACGAAATAAGGGCAATCGGATTCCAGGTGAATGAAGAGGGCAAGCCAGCGTGAGGGGTCGGGGTCGTCGCCCCAATACAGCGCGCCGATGTCAGAGATTTCAATAACGGGTTGGTCGTCTTTGAACGCGTTCCAGATCTCCCCGAGGTCGATATGTGTTGCCAACGCCCGTACCGACGCCCCGTAGGATCGCAGAAAATCGGGATTGTCCGTAACGCCGACGCCTGAAAGATAGACCAGGGAGTTTCTTCGAATAATCAGGCGCCTCCCGTCCTCCGCGGCAATACAGATCCGTGTTCCCCAGACCCGATGAGAAAACGCCCCCAGCATCAAGCGCTTGCGATACAGAAAGAGCACGATTTCTCCGGGTTCGGTTTCCTCAAGGGACTCCCGTCCTTCCGGCGGCAGCGGAGGGCGAAGTTCCCGCCACCTGCGTCGGGTACCGGGACGGGATGACACTTTGCCGGGGTGAGAACGCGTCGATACCCCGGATTCCTTGAAGCGCCCCGCGTAGTGCTCGTCCGGGACGTTGCGGCCGTCCCGGCGGAGGACGTAGCCGTAGAAGCGTTCCTTGAAATTGGCGTAATAATAGATGAACCGGTTCGCAACCGTGATTTCCTTGATCGGGATTTTCATATTGGACCTCGAACGAAGATCGATTCCACACCGTGGAGTGAAGGACGGCGGCTACGCAAAAGCAGATTGCGCCGTTGCGGCGTGCGCGACGATATAGGGAACAACCGTCGCGCGGACTGACGGGATTATCGGTGGTCCTGGAGATGTTTCTTCAGGAGGGCCAGGAATTCCTGCTGACTGCGCAGGTTGCGTTTCGCCGCTTCGACAATCGTCCCCTGGAGTTTCAGGCGTTCCTTTTCGATCGACGCGGCAGTGGTCGAGTCCAACTTCAGCTCGACATTCCGCCGGATGTTGATTTCGAGGCTGTCACGTAACTCGCCCATGCGCTTTTGTTCGAGTTGAAAGACGGTCCTTGCCTCGACGATTTTCTTTTTCTGCCCGGCGATCTCAGTCTGCAGGCGTTCGGCGTCGCGGCCGCAGGCGGTGAGGGCGACCAGCGCAGCGACGAGGAAGAGGCGGAAGTTCACGGCATGACTCCCAGGGCATTCAGGTCAACATGAAAGAAGGACGCTCGAACGAAGTCGGCGAGCCGGACGGAGTACAATTCGTACGGAAGCGAATTTCCGGCTACTCGATGATCTGTTCGCCGGATGACTCCGCACGGGCGATGTAACGGCGGATCAGGCGGCGTGCGCGGTAGGTCTTCACATATCGCAGCCAGCTGCGTTTCAGCTGCTGGTGGGGCGTGGTATCGATTTCAATCGTATCGCCCCAGTTCAAAACCGAAAAGCGAGACGCGGGTTTGCCGTTGACGCGCCCGCCGATGCAGTGAAGGCCCAGGTCCGTATGGACGGCAAACGCAAAATCCGCGAGGGTGGCGCCCTCCGGCAGGATAATCGGATCGCCGTTCGGCGTGAAAACGGCCATTTCGTGGACAAAGAGCATACGTTTGACTTCGTCCAGGAAATGAACGCCGGAACCGCCGTGTTCGTGCCATTCGGCCAGTTCCTGAAGCCACCGGGTCCGCCGCTCTTCCTGGAGTTCCCCTCCGCGAAGTGTCGCGACGCCCAGTTCGCCCATTCTGTACATGGAAGGGGTCTGGATCGCCACTTCAAAACGCTGCCCTCTGTGGATGACGGTTGTCTGCAGCGCCTGGTAGCCGTTCCGTTTCGGCAAGGCGATAAAGTCCTTTATCCCGTCCATCAAGGGGTTGAACCTGTGATGGATGACTCCGAGCGTTCGATAGCAGGTGTAACGACTGGATGTGATCACAATAACGGCGTACCGGTCATGGACGTTGTCTACCGGAAGCGGCGACTCGTCCGTTCGGGCGCCGATGGCCTTGCCGTAGATGCTGCTCAGGCTCTTCATTTGAAGGCGGATGCGGGTGCGGATACCGTTGTTCGTTACAATATCGCGCATCTCGGTCTGAAAGTCGAGATAGGATTGCGGCGGGCCGCCTTGCGTAAGCCGGACAAGCTGGTCGTAGACCCTGGGGTGCAGGCAGCCGAAGCTGCGGTCTTCCAGTTCCCTGCGTATACGGTCCATGCCCAGCAGACGGGACAGCGGCGCGTAGACGTCGATGGTCTCCTGCGCGATTCGATGCTGTCGTTTGGTGTCCTTGATCCCCGTGATGCTGCGCATGTTGTGTACCCGGTCCGCGAGTTTCAGGATGAGTACTCGCGGATCGCGGTGCGCGGCGGTGAAGAGACGCTGGAGCGTAGCGGAACGGCGCGCGGATCGGCTGCGTGTGCCGGGTTCGTCAACTTTGGTTACGCCCTTTACCAGTTCGGTGACCCGCGCGCCGAACGTGGGCAGGATGTCCTCGTCCGGGGTGAGCACGGAGTCTTCCGCTGCGTCGTGGAGCAGCGCGGCGGAAATCATGTCCGTGTCTCTGGCGAAGCCGAGTTCGGATGCCAGAATGAGCGCCACGGCAATGGGATGGGTGATAAACGGCTGCCCCTCGTCGCGGTGCTGTCCTTCGTGGCTTGCGTTTGCGAGGTGATACGCATGGCCGATCAGCGGGTGGTTAATCTGGGGCACCTGTGCGAGCAGCTTCTCCAGGGGCTCCTTGATGGATGTCACGCCCTGTGGATTCAATGGTCTGTTCCGTTTGGTTCGTCAAACCAGGCGGCGATGGCGCCGATCATCTCTTCCCTGGTGTCGAAAGTACGATGCCCCACGGGAAGGGCTTCCAGAAACGCCCGGCCGTATCGGGTGCTGAGTACCCGGCTGTCCAGCACGACGACCGCGCCCCGGTCGGTCCTGTTGCGGATGAGTCGACCGAAACCCTGCCGGAATTTCAGGATGGCTTCGGGTACGGAGTAATTCAGGAACGCGTTCTTGCCCTGCTTTTCAAGTTCCTCGATATGGGCGGCTACAAGAGGTTCGGACGGCACGGCGAACGGCAGACGTACGATGCCCAGAACCTGAAGCGCGTTGCCGGGTACGTCGATACCTTCCCAGAAACTGTCGGTACCCAGCAGCATGGCGGTTTTTTCGAGTTTGAACCGGTCGGTGATATTCGTGCGGGATCCGTCAATACCCTGTCCCAGCACGAGTACGCCGTTGGTGTGCAGGTCGGGCTTGATGGTATCGTAGGTGCGGTTCAACATCCTGTACGAGGTGAAGAGGGCCAGCGTGCCCCGTTTCGTCCTGAGCATAAGCTCGTGCAGCAGCGTGTCCACCGCCTGCTGATAATCGGCCGATTTGGGCGAGGGCATAAAGCGCGGGGTGCACACCAGAGCCTGTCTCCCGTAGTCGAACGGGGAGCCCAGACAGAGGGTCCGGAGGCGGGTTCCGGGCATGGTTTCGAGGCCCATGCGCCGGAGGAAGTAGGTGAGTTTGCCGCGTATTCCCAGCGTGGCGGACGTAAAGACGATTGTTGATTTGCCTTCGTACAGCCCGCCGCTCAACATCTCCGATACATCCAGAGGAGCGGAAAAGAGGCGGGTGTCGGCGCTCCCTTCCTTCCCCGGCAATTCCAGCCAGTAGACGGCGTTCTCATCGTTTGCCGCAACGAGGTCGTTCAGATCGTCCAGAATGGTCCGGGCGTTCTCGATGCACCCATCCAGTTCGTTAGTGATCTCGTCCGGGTTGATAAAGGTGTGCCCGGGCAGGTCTCGAAGCCAGTCCGAAAGGTCCTTGAGGCGGCTGCACAACTCACCCAGAGCGAGCGAAAACGGGTTCAGCGATTCGGCCACGGCCTCGAAGGCGGACTCCCCCGGTCGATAGCGGATCTTCTCCCTGTGCGCGCTTCCCGGCGCGCCGGCCTGTTTAAGGAGGTGTTGGGTGAGGTCCTCAAAAAAGGTCCGCGCCCTGAGCCAGAGTTCCTGAACCGAAATCGTCGCGGATTTGATGCCGGCGTCAAAGGCTTTCACCGTTGCCGGTTCCGGATCCGCAGCGGCGATCCAGTGTTTCAGGGCAGGCAGAGTCCCCGCATCCGACGAACCCGGTCCGCACAGCTGATCGGTAAGGTTCTTCACCCGCCATACACTCAGCTCCGTTCCCAGATAGTGCGCGGCAACCTTCTCCAGGTTGTGGGCTTCATCCAGGACAAGGTGGGAGTACTCGCCGAGGATGGCGTTTTCGGTGACCAGATCGGAGAAGAGCAATGAATGGTTGATCACCACCAGGTGCGCTTTTGCGGAGGTCCTGCGGATGTTGTTGGCAAAACACCGGCCGTTGTTGCGGCAACGCTGGCTTCGGCAGAAGCCCGAGTCGGAGCAGATTTTCGTCCACAGGCTTGCAAGCCGCTGCGGGTTGAAACCCGTATTCTCGGTGATGTCCCCTGTTTTGGTGGTTTCCGCCCAAAGCACCAGCGGCAGCGCGCCGATGCGTTCGTTCGGCGTGAGGGCGGCGTCCGGATTGTCCAGAACGGACGCCCACCTGTTCAGGCAAATGTAATTGTTGCGACCCTTGAGCAGGGCATAACGGAAGGGCACGTCCAGAATCGCCGCCAGCGCGGGCAGGTCCTTATAGAAAAGCTGCTCCTGGAGGTTCTTGGTGTTGGTCGACACGATGAATCTTACGCTGTTTTTCATTGCATACAGAATGGCCGGCGCGAGGTAGGCGATCGACTTGCCCACGCCCGTGCCGGCTTCCACGGCCAGGTGCCGCCCGTTGTTGATGGCTTCGGTTACGGCCTTTGCCATTTCGACCTGCTGGGGACGGTATTCGTACCCGGGGACCCCCTCCTCGAAGCAGCCGCCGGGTTCGAGCATGTCGCAGACCGCCTTGACGTCAAGCGGATGGTCGGAGGGCTCGCCATGAATCCTGGGCGTCTCCCCGCCTGCGTTGAACAACGGGGCGTCCGGCAGCCCCCCGCCCGGCTTGGGAGCCAGGAATTCCTTTTTCACGCCTTCGTCGGCCAACTCGACCAGGATGGGAAGCAGGCCCGACTGCGAGCCCTGCACCAATCGAAGCATCTGTTGCTTGAGTTCCAGAGAAACGGATCGGAGCCGTTCAATCAAATTGAGGTAAATTCCCGCCAGTGTTTCCGCGTCGGAAAGTGCCTTAAAGGGTGTGTCGCACTGAACCGAGAAGGTTTCGGAGAGGGTCTCAACGCGGTGATCGTGGAGGGTGGGCACCGCGGCGCGGGCTAGATCGCGCACGCTGTGTACCGAATTCTCAACGGGGATACGGTCCGGGGCGTTTAGAAAACGGGACTCAAAGCGTCCGTGGTGGGCAATGAGGGGCAGTTCGGCGGCGAAACTCCGGAATTTCTCGAAAGCGGTGTCGATCCGCTGCGCATCCCGGACCGTGGCCGCCGTGATCCCCGTGAGCCGCGTCGTTTCTTCCGGGATGACGCCCATGGGTTGGACATACGTCTGGAAACGATCGACGATCAGACCGTTATCCACCCGCACCGCGCCGATTTCCAGGATTTCGGCAGCGGGTGGTTCGAGCCCGGTGGTTTCGAGGTCAACCGCGATAAAGGATTTGAGGATAGACATGAATTCGGGAGGCGGCGATCAACAGTCGATTCGATTTCGAGTTGTCGCGTCGGGTACGGGCCGTTCCTGACAAAGCGGGCGCCGGAAGTTGAATCTCCATTGACAATGCGCTGCGGAAATCCTATCATGAATTGTCGAAAAAGCGGGAATATTGCGGTCCTCAACAGTCCGTCGAAGAGTCGCTCCGCAGGCGAGCCCGAAACTGCATGGAGGTCCTGGCGTGTTCAAGGAAAAGAAGACGTTCGAAATCTTGCTGGAAACACACCAGATGGCGTTTCTGGAAGAGGTCGCCGCCCGATACCGTCTGGAAGACGCTTCCAAGGCCGTAAGGTGCCTCGTGAATTTTTCAATCGACGAACCGGATGAGCAGGATCGGATCTTTGACGAGATTCGTTGTCTGGATTGCGGCTGATTCGATTGTGGATTATACAGTATAGAACCCCGAAATTCAAGGGGAATCCGTGTCACGGACGGGTGCTTTTCGCGGGATTTTGCAATGTGAAGGGTTCAGGTGAGAACCCGCCGTCCCTGGGTATTCGTTTCGCAGTGCCACGGTTGCGTTCAAACCGCTGTCCGGAGCGGAGTTGAACCTGGAAAAGGAGCGGATTATGGATGCGGTTGTCAAGACCGAACGAGGCGTCGGATTTCTGGAATTGCGCGACGTGCCGGAGCCCGAGATTACGGACGAGGAGGTCCTGATCGAGATCAGGGCGGCGGGCATCTGCGGCACGGACGTGCACGTGAAACACGACACGTTTCCTTATTGGCCGCCTGTTGTCCTGGGTCATGAGTTTTCAGGTGAAATCGTCGAAGTCGGACGGGCGGTAACGGATTGGAAAGCGGGAGACCGTGTGGTCGGAGAGCCGCATACGCTGCACTGCGGCAAGTGTTTCCTTTGCCGGAAAGGGCATATTCAGAACTGCCTGGAGAAGAGATCCCCCGGGTGGGGGATAGACGGCGCTTTCACGAAATATATGAAATATCCCACGAACCTGCTGCATCGCATACCGGATCACATGAGTTTCGAGCAGGGCGCGCTGGTTGAACCGGCGGCCAATACGGTTACGGATATTATCGATCGGCAGGCGATTGAGGTGGGCGATTTCGTGGTGGTTCTGGGTCCGGGGCCGATCGGATTGCTGGCCGCGCAGGTCGCCCGGGTCGCGGGCGCCAGGGAGGTGATGATGGTGGGTGCGCCGGCAGACGAGGAATTGCGCCTGGCCACGGCGCGCAGGCTGGGCGTCGACCACGTGGTGAATTTCGCGGAGGCGGACCCGGTGGAGCGTTGCCTGGCGTTGACCGATGGAAAAGGGGCCGATCTGGTCATCGAGTGCTCGGGCGCGCCGCCTGCCATCGCCCAGGCCGTCGATCTTGTGTGCAAGTGGGGCCGGATCTGCGCGATCGGCCTTACCGGCAAGCGGCCCGTGCAACTGGACTGGGACGCGGCAATGACCAAGGTCGTCACGCTCTATTTCAACATGTCGACGGAATATGCAAGCTGGGACAAGACCATCTGGATGATTGCCGACGGAAAGATTGACGTGGATCCCATCATTACGCATCGGCTGCCGCTTTCAGAATGGGAAAAGGGATTTGCCGCAGCGGAAAATATGGAGGCGTTGAAGGTCGTTTTCACGCCTTGAATATCGCCGCGAGCCGAACGCCGGACGTGAAACGGCCCACCGCTGCGGTGCGGCGTGTTTCACGTCTTTATTTATTGTGTGTCGGTCGCGCGCCTTGTCTTCGGCATCGCCTGCAGAGCGACTTTGCCAGGGGACTGTTGACGCCGGGCAGAGAATTCTGTAAGTTTTGGCTTCTCTGAAGGGTCGTCGCCATGAGCGAGTTTTCCGGCTTTGGCAGGATCCTGATGATTCTGGGGATTCTGGTGTTTGCGGTCGGCTTCCTGCTGTGGATCGGGAACCGGATCACCTTTCCCTGGCGGCTTCCGGGAGATATCGTCGTTCGTCGGGAGGGGTTCAGCTTCTATTTCCCCATCGTGACGTGTATTGCGGTCAGTATCGTCCTGACCGTGGTCCTGAACCTCATTTCCCGCCGCTGAATCCAATCGGGTTGCATGAACCTCGCCGACTACGATTACGAGCTTCCTGAGGAACTGATCGCCCAGTACCCGGCCTCGGAGCGGGACGGCGCCCGTTTGATGGTGCTGGATCGGAGTGCCGGGCGGATTGACCATGCGGTGTTCAGGTCGATTCCGGACTTTCTGCGTCCCGGAGACTGTCTGGTCGTCAATGAAACGCGGGTTTTTCCGGCGCGCCTGAACGGGTACCGACCGGGCTCCGGCGGGGCCGTGGAGCTTTTGCTGGTTCGTTGCAACGGAGATTGCTGGGAAGTTCTCGCGCGTCCGGGCCGTCGTCTACGGGAGGGCGCGGAAGTGGCCTTTCAGGGCGCGGACCTTGTTGCGGAAGTGACGGAGGTTCTGCCCTCCGGCCGACGGATGGTCCGGTTCAAGGGCGAACCCTCACTGGAAAGGGTTCTGGATAGCCTGGGGCGCATCCCGCTGCCGCCGTATATCAGACGGGAAGCGGACCCGACGGACCGGGAACGATATCAGTCGGTGTACGCGCGAACCCCCGGAGCCGTGGCGGCGCCTACCGCGGGACTGCACTTTACGACCGACCTCCTGGACCGGATCCGGTCGTCCGGCATCGAAATCGTTCCCCTGCTGCTTCACGTGGGTCCCGGCACGTTCAAACCCGTGGAAGTGCGAGATCCCCGGCGCCACGAAATGGACGCGGAGTACTTCGAGATCGGCTCGGAAACCGCAGCGAAGGTGAACGCGTGCCGGGGGAATGGAGGGCGCGTTGTGGCGGTGGGCACGACGACCGTACGCGCGCTCGAATGGTCGGCGTCGCGTGCCCGCGATAGCTGGACCCTGAATCCGGGAACCGGCTGGACCCGGTTATTTGTCCATCCTCCGTACCGGTTCAAGCTTGTTGATGCGCTGGTCACCAATTTTCATCTGCCCCGTTCAACCCTGCTCATGCTGGTTTCAGCATTTGCGGAACGGGGGTTCATATTGCAGGCCTACGAAGAAGCGGTGCGGAAGCGATATCGGTTTTACAGCTACGGCGACGCGATGCTGATTCTATAAGGTGCGATCAAGAATCGTCGGTCATTATGGTCTACGCAATCCTGCTTGCCGCGGGCTCAGGTCGCCGGATGGGGGACGTCCTGCCCAAGCAGTTCCTGAGCCTGGCCGGGCGTCCGGTGCTCGTCCATGCCCTGGCGGCATTCGAGCGTGCGCGTCAGGTCGACCGCGTAGTGCTTGTCTCGCTGCCGGATCGTGTGGACCGATGCCGCGAGATGGTCCGCCGCTGGGGCATCCGGAAGGTCACCGCCGTCGTGAAGGGCGGGGCCCAGCGCCAGGATTCCGTTGCGCAGGGACTCGGCGCGGTGCCGGACGACGCGAGCGTCATTGCGGTCCACGACGGCGCGAGGCCGCTGATACTGCCCGGACAGATCGACGCTGTCATCGATCTTGCGCGCGACAAAGGCTCGGCGGTGCTGGGCGCGCCCGTAACGGATACCGTCAAGGAGGTCGAAAACGGGCGCGTGCTTCAGACGCTGGACCGGTCGCGGATGTGGCGGGTACAGACGCCCCAGGCGTTTCGCGCGTCAATTTTGCGGCGGGCGCACGATGCGGCGGCCCGATCGGGATACGTGGGTACGGACGACACGTCGCTCGTCGAACGGGTGAATGCCCCGGTACACGTGGTGACCGGCCGGGAAGACAATCTGAAAATTACGGCGCAGGAGGATCTGGCGTTGGCCGAATCGATCCTGAGATCCCGGGCCGGGAGCGCGAACGTGAACCTGCGGGCGGGGCAGGGTTACGACGTCCATCGGCTGACGGCCGGCCGGCCGTTGATTCTGGGCGGGGTGAGGGTCCCGTTCGACCGGGGACTTCAGGGGCACTCCGACGCCGACGTGATCTCTCACGCGGTTGCGGATGCAATTCTCGGTGCGATGGGTCTGGGCGATATCGGCGGTCATTTCCCCGACTCCGACCCTGCGTATGCCGGAATTTCGAGTCTGGTTCTCCTGAAGCGGGTGTCGGGCCTGGTCAGCGACGCCGGAGCCGAGATTGTCAATGTGGATGCTACCATAATCGCGCAGCGCCCGAAGCTCGCTCCGTACATCATCGACATGCGGAAGAAGATGGCCGGTGCACTCGGCATCCCGGTGGAACGCGTGTCGGTGAAGGCAACGACGACGGAAGGCCTTGGATTCGCGGGCGCAGAAGAGGGAATCGCCGCTCAGGCGGTCGCGCTGGTCTCGCCTGGCGCCGGGACCTCCCCAGCAACTCTGTCAACGGACTGTTAACCTCAATTCGAAAAAAGCAACCGTTAAATTGGCCACAAAAAGCACAAAAGACACAAAGGGTATGGGACCGAAACGGCGTGTGTCGTAACAGCGTGACCCTGCAGGTATTTCCTGTTCATCCATAGTAAGTTCCGTTTTTTGAATTAAATGGGCTAAGGTGAATTCTTCACGAAAACCCACGGTTTTGATGTATAACGGGTTGTTTTTCAATAAATTCAGCGAAGTATTATGCGACGGCATTTCATGAATTACGAAGTTGATTGGTCACGGTGATGTTTCGTAGCCCACCAAGGTAAGGATCTATCGGTTTGGCTCGGAATCGTGAGCATTTGTCCTGCTCTTGGTCTTTATCCTGTTCATCCTGTCCATCCATGTAAGTTCATGTTCAGTGAATGATTCAGGCCAAGTAGCTTCCAAGGAGCGTCGGTTGGATTTTTCGTTCGATCTTGCTTTCCTTTCGCAGGTATGGGAACAGTTTCTGGCGTTCCTGAACGATCAGTCCCCGGAATTGATCTATTTTGTCTTGTTCCTCGGCGCTTTCCTGGAAAATCTGATCCCGCCGATTCCCGGAGATACCCTGATCGTATTCGGCGCGTATCTGGCCGGTATGGGTATTGTCCGGCTGGTGCCGGCGTATCTGGCGATGTGGTTGGGCAGCACATTGGGGTGCCTGCTGGTATACGCGGTGGCGTACTGGAAGGGACGCGCGTTTTTACTGGGCTTCAAGTCCCGGATTCTCACGGAAAAGAACCTGGCCCGGGTGGAGGCGGGGTTTTCGCGGTACGGCGATCGGATTGTGATCTTCAACCGGTTTTTGCCGACCGTACGGGCATTTATCGGAATCGTTGCCGGCATCAGCCGGATCCATCCGGTTCGAATGTCCGTATACGTCGTTCTCAGCACACTGCTCTGGAACAGCCTGCTGGTGTATTTCGGACTGAAGGTGGGCGAAAACTGGGGGCTCGTGGTCGACGTGCTGCGGGCCTATAACCGTGTGATTCTCGTGCTGATGGTTGCGGGCGGGATCGGGTATTGGCTGTGGCGAAGGAAGAAGCGCGGGGCAGCGCCAGAGGATCCCGGGGAGCCGACACAATCCGGATCCGACAGATCCTGATGACCGAGCGCGTCTCTCGCGCCCTACAACCGCCGCTTTTTCGTTCGCGCTCGATAACTCGCCGTTAATTTAAAAACAGCTTCTCAAGAATCTATTGTCATCCGGGGTTTCGTCGATGGGCAAAAGGATCCGCGTCGGCGTGCTGTTCGGCGGAAAATCCGCCGAACATGAAGTGTCGCTGGAGTCTGCCCGGAACGTCGTAGAGGCAATCGACAAGGACAGATACGACGTAGTCCTGATCGGAATCGACCGGGGCGGAAAGTGGCATCTCAGCGCTCCATCCCGTTTGCAGTTCGAGGCCGCGGGCTCCGCGCTCCCGGCCCTGACGGCGGGAGACGCGGACGTCGGCGTGACACTCGTGCCGGAGGAGACCGGCGGCGCGCATCTCGTTCGTTCGTCCGATCATCGGCGGCTCGAGGCGCTGGACGTCGTGTTTCCCGTTCTGCACGGACCGTTCGGAGAGGACGGCACGATTCAGGGGATGTTGAAACTTGCGGATGTTCCTTTCGTAGGCGCCGGCGTCCTTGGTTCGGCCGTGGCGATGGATAAAGACGTCATGAAGCGCCTGCTGCGCGAAGCCGGCATTCCGACACCTGACTTTCTGGCGTTTTCACGGTCCGCTGCGGAAGTTGATTTCGATGCGGTTGTGAAGCGGCTGGGATTGCCCGTATTTGTAAAGCCGGCCAATCTGGGCTCGTCGGTGGGCGTGAGCCGGGTGGACGGGCGGGAGGCGTTTGCCGGCGCGCTCGAACTGGCGTTTCAGTACGACCGCAAGATTCTGATCGAGGCAGATGCGGGCGGCCGCGAGATCGAGGTCTCTGTACTGGGCAACGAGGATCCGATCGCGTCCGTTCCGGGCGAGATTATTCCGCACCACGAGTTCTACACGTACGAAGCGAAATATATCGACGAGCACGGCGCCGGCCTGGCGATTCCGGCAGACCTTCCGGAGGCAACCGCGCGCAAGGTCCAGGGGCTGGCGATTCACGCATACAAGGTGCTTTGCTGCGAAGGAATGGCGCGCGTGGATTGTTTCGTGCGCGGAGAAGACGAAGTGCTGATCAACGAAATCAATACCATTCCAGGCTTTACGCGGATCAGCATGTATCCGAAACTGTGGGAAGCGAGCGAGATTTCCTACACGGAGCTGGTCGACCGCCTGATTCAACTCGCGATTGACAGACACCGTCGGGAGCAGCGGCTGAAGACCTCCCTATAGCCGTGTGCGACAAGGTTCCGGGACGAAAGGACGAGGGAAGGTCAATGGCCGTTCGACTATTCAACAGTCTGTCCCGGAAAAAAGAGGAGTTCAAGGAGATCCGGCCGGGCAGGGTCACGTTCTACAGTTGCGGGCCGACGGTTCACGATTATTCCCACATCGGGAACTTCAAGACATTCATCGTTTTCGACCTGATCAAGCGCTATCTGACCTATCGGGGGTATCGGGTTTGCCACGTGATGAATATTACGGACGTGGACGACAATATTATCGGTAAAGTGCGCGACGAAAAGACTACGTTGAAGGCGCTCACGGATCGATACGCGGCCGCGTTCTTCGAGGATATGGAGACGTTGAACATCCTCCCGGCCGACCACACGCCGCGGGCCACGGACCACATACCCGAAATGGTGGAAATGATCTCGCGGATGATCGAAGACGGTTATGCATACGTACACAACGGGTCCGTGTATTTTTCAATCCGGCGCTTTCCTTCGTACGGCAAACTGGCGCAACTGGACGTTTCAGGATTGCAGACCGGGGCCAGCGGCGTGGATACGGACAAATACAACAAGGAAGACGCGCGGGATTTCGTGCTGTGGAAGGCGTGGAAACCGGAAGACGGAGAAGTGTTCTGGAAAACGGACCTGGGCAAGGGAAGGCCGGGCTGGCACATGGAGTGCTCGTGCATGTCCATCAGATATCTCGGGGAAACCATCGACATCCACGCGGGGGCGGTGGACCTGATTTTTCCTCACCATGAGAACGAGATCGCGCAGAGCGAGGCGTTCACGGGAAAACGCTTCGTCAATTACTGGCTGCACGGCGCGCATATCAACGTCGACGACGAAAAGATGTCCAAGAGCCTGGGCAATTTCCTGACTGTGCGGGATATCGTGAATACGCCCAATGACGCGCGGGCGTTCCGGTACCTGGTGGTGAGCAATCATTATCGTACCGCGTTCAATTTCTCCGCGGAAGTCCTTGACGCCGCGCGGCGCACCATGCGCAGGTTGGACAACTTCAGGCGCAGGCTGAGCGAAGTCACCCGGACGGGCGGGGGGGAGGACGTGACGTCGCAGGTCGACGCGGCTCGCGAGGGGTTCGTCAGGTTTATGGACGACGATCTGAACACGCCGCGTGCGATGAGCGCCGTATTCGAGATGGTGAATGCGGTGGAGGATCAGCTCCGTGCGGGACAAGTGGACCGGGACGGCGCCGACCTGGTCGACGGCTTTCTGGATGAAATCGATCAGGTCCTGGGGGTTTTCGACCGGGCTGCAGACGATGTCCGGGAAGAGGAACTTCCGGAGGACCTTGCGGTGCTGATCGCGGAACGCGACCACGCGAGGAAGGAGAGGAATTGGGCTCGGGCGGACGAGATTCGGGACCGGTTCACCGAAATGGGCTACACGCTGGAGGACACACCGGAGGGGACGGTCTGGAAGCGTTCATGACGGATCGCGTGCGTCGTCCGGGCCGTATCCCCGCCTGGCGCTCACATTAAATGCTTAGATGTGCCGAAACAGGTCGTCAGTTCAAGCCGCCCTAGCTCAGTGGTAGAGCAACGGATTTGTAATCCGTAGGTCGGGGGTTCGAACCCCCCGGGCGGCTCCATTTTTTGGATACCCGCACGCCACCGCGCTGTCGGCAAGGCGTGCAGGCGTGCCGCGCAACGCCATGGGACACTAGACCGGTTCGCCGGTTACCATGTGAATGCGCTGCCCGTCCACGTACGTGACCGGTGGCCTGTTCACCGCCTTTCCCGCAATCATGCGGCTCAGCACGTCCGCAACACCCTCAACCGCCGGACCGAGCAGCCGCTCTCCTTTCTCCTTCGTTGCCATCCCCGCAGCCTCATTGACCATATCCGCCTCGTGCACCCGTTCGGGCGCCAGCGCCAACATCGTCGACGTTTCGTATTCACATGCGTGTCCGGGAAGGCGTCTGGTCTCCATGGTCGAAAAGACCAGCGCGGGATCGTACACGTCCCAGTACGACTGAAACCGGAGATTCACACCCAGCCGCTCCCTGTACTCGTCGATGCGGCGCATGATCGGTTTCACGTTGCCCCCGTGGCCGTTCAGAATCAGAATGTTCCGAATCCCCGCCCGCCGGAGTGAATCGCACACGTCGTAAACGTACTCGCAGAAGATTTCGGGCCGAACCGTCAGCGTCCCGATGTGCGCCATCCACTGCTCCGATACGCCAATGCTGACGGGTGACGCCACCACAACCCGGGGATGAAGCCGCCTGGCGGCCTGTTCCGCGACGTGGGTCACATGGAACGCGTCGTGAATCATCTCCAGGTGTTCGTTGTGCTGCTCGGTGGCGCCGGTCGGGACGATCGCCGCTTCAATCGTTCCCGATTCCATCCGCTCTCGAAATTCCGTCCGGGTCAAATCCCCCACGAATACGCGCTCGTCCGCCATGGTGAGAACTCCTCGCAAGAATTGATATCAGTGTTTGTAGTTCCGCCGCCAGTTCCAGCTGTCGCTGCCCGAAATCAGCGGGCGTATGGATTCGGGCAGGCTCGCGACGAATTCGGGACTCACTTCGTTGCCCATCCACTCCCGGAGCATGGGCGGCGTGTACCCCGCGACCAGAATCACCCGTTCCTTATCGCTCCGAATCGCGGTGGTGCTGTGAATCAACGACTCGCCGAACAGGAGCACCGATCCGGCCCTGGCCTCGACCTGATGGATCAGCCGCTCGTCGTCCATGGCCGCCAGGACCATTTCCTCACGAGGCCACGTCAGCCGGTGGCTGCCGGGAATCAGACAGGTGCCGCCGTCATCCGGCCCCACGTCCGTCAGGTACGCAAGCGTCTTCACAAAGACACAGTGGTACCGGTCCTGCTCCGTATAGCAGCCCCAGGTCGCCGTCGTTCCCCTGTGGAAACCCGTGGGGTTGGTCCTGCGTTTCCGAAGTTGGTCCAGATCCGCGTTCGGGTCCCGCCGGTTGATGATCGCCTCCGTCTCCTCCAGCCGCACGGCGCCGCCCACCACCTCTTCCACCAGGGGAACCAGCCCGGGATGGGCCGCATATGCCAGCAGGGCGGGGTCGAACTCCACCAGATTTCCAAACAGCACGTGGTGGTCGCCCCTCGGTCGAGTATAAACCTGCGGTGCGGCCGCGGGGTTGGCTTTCAGGCGGTACAGCGCCGCTCTCAACCGTTCCACCTCGTTCGCGGTCAACGCGTCTTCGAGCAGGACGTATCCGTACGTGTCGAAATGAAAGCGCTGGGATAACGTCAGAGCAACCTTCTCCGCCATCGTTCACTCCTTCCAGTCCACAAGGGCGTCGGCATTGGCTTTCACCTTTTCGATGGCGGCCACGATATCGTTCATGCCGTCGGGATCATCCAGCAACACCGATTGCGCGATATTGAAAACGCCGTCCCGGCACGCCCATTCACTCACCGGACAGGGCATCGCGCGGCACCTGCCCTGTGCGCCGGCGACCTCGCCCGTTTCCAGGTTGAACATGGGGTTGTCGTACAACGGATACGTATACCCGCCGTTCGGGATGCCCTCCGCTTCGAGCGCGCTGCGAAAGGTCTCCTTCGGAAGCCCCCCAAAGGCGTCTGCGTCATACCGCATCACAAACACGTGCCAGCCGTGGCGGGTGACGTCCGGAGCAACGTATGGCGGTTCGATGCCGTCAACCTCCGCCAGTCCCCGGATCAGCAGCCTCGCATTCTCCTCGCGCTTGAGACTCTGCTCATCCAGCCGTTCGAACTGCGCCTGCAGAATCGCGCCCTGAAACTCGGTCAGCGGATCGGAAAATCCCAGATGGTGATGCTCGTACCAGGGCCGGCCTTTCTTCCTTCCAAACGTCGAAAGCGTGAATTTCAGGAAGTCCGCGAGCGCTTCGTCGTCGGTGGTCACAATCCCTCCCTCGCCGCACGTCAGGTTCTTGGCGTGATTGAAACTGTAAACCGCCACGTCGCCCGGACCGCCCAGCATCCGGCCCCGCCATCCGGATGTGTGGGCATGGGCCGCGTCCCATACGACCTTCAGCCCGTGCCTGTCGGCCAGTGCCCGAATGCCTTCCACGTCCGCGGCGTGACCGGCGAAATGAACGGGAATCACCGCTTTGGTGCGGGAGGAAATCGCGCTTTCGATGGTCTCCGGCGTTGCGCAGAGCGTCCGGGGATCGATATCCACGAAGACGACGTCCGCTCCCGCTGCCAGCGGTGCCAGCGCCGTTGCGATGAATGTGTAGGCCGGGACGATGACTTCGTCACCCGGTCCGACGCCGAATGCCCGGAGGGACAACTCCAGCCCGGCCGTACAGCTGCCCATCCCCACGCCGCGCCGTGCATCCGAATACTCTGCGAAAGCATCGCAGAACGCCGTCACCCTCGGACCATGAATCGTGCCTCCCCAGAGGCTGGTTTTCAGGACCTCGCGCAAATGATCCAGGTCGCGTCCGTCCGACTGCGGCCAGGACGGAAACGGTTCGGACCGGACGGGGGTTCCGCCCAGGAGTGCCGCGTTATCCATTAACACCTCCTTTGACTTGATCCAGAGTCAAGCTGTCAGCAATCAGCCGTCAGCTAAACCGGGATAACGATACGGCCTGGCGATACCAATTCCTCTCTATCATCGCCTTGTGTTCATGAACGGGGCAAGGATATTTTCCAGCAACTCCGGCGGCCGCCCGAATGCCTTCAGAAACGCCTTATAGGTCGGCGTCAGGCGGACGCGTACCTTCTTTTCATGGTGCAGCGCGATATCCTCGAGCCGGTGGTCCAGGAAGGGATTGGCGAATCGCTCCATCACCTGTTCGGCAAACCCGCCCGCATCTTCCACCACGTCCTGAAGCGTGGGTACGATTTCCTCGAAAACCAGGCGCTTCAGCCACCGCCCGACCACCGGATTCCCGACCGCCTCCCGGACCGTCCGCAATCCCTCCGGCAGCGCCCTGCACACCAGCGCCGTATGCGCGCCGTTCAGGATGCGCACCTTCCGCAATGCAAACGGTCGCACGTCCCGGACGAACCGGACACAGGGATGCGGAAAGAGATCGCCCGGTTCCGCCTCGACCGCCCATAGCGCATACGGCTCCGCTGCCGTCAGCAAACCGTCTGATTCCAGGAGCGGATGCGCTTCCGGCCTGCCGCTGACGATTCGATCCACCAGCGTGTTCACCCATCGCACGTCCCGTCGGATCCAGTCCTTAAGCCCCGCATCCAGACGCCAGGTGTCGGCCTGGGAAAGCACCAGGTCCCGAAGCAGTTCGCCGTTCGGAGCCACCAGCTCGCAGGGAAGCACCGCCAGTCCCGGCAGGCCGGCCCTGTACCGCGCATGAAGAACGCAGAGCAGCCGGGCGGGGAACGAGTGGGGCGTTTCGGGTCCATCGTTGGCGACCAGCGAATATCCCGCTTCCGTCGTATTGGAGATCACCATGCGCAGGGACGGCGTCCGGGCGACCTCGATCACCCGGTCCCATTCGCGTTTCGCCAGCAGCGCCCTGCTGATACTCCGAACCGCGAGCGTATTGTCGATTTCGACCCCGCCCGCCAACCCCCTCACAACGACGTGGTAGCGCCCGCCCTGCGCGTTCAGCAGCGCGGCGCGGTTGCCCGCGGTGGACTGAACCACCACAATCCGCCCCACGGCCTCACCGCCGGCATTCGCTTCATGTACGAAGACATCGGCGAACGCCCGGAGAAAGCCGCCTCCGCCAAATTGCAGAATCGTCTCCGGCAATTCCTCCACAGAGGCCCTCTTTCATCATCCGTCTTCGACGACGCCGGACGCGATCCACCGACCACTGACCACTATCTACTGCTTTTTCATCCGCTGACCCGGTGCGCTTCCCAATTCCTGTATGGCATGGATGAATGCATCTGTACAAACCGCCAGGAACCGTCCTCGCATCGCAGAACCACCGTCCACCGCTCGCCTTCAAGCCTGTAGCGTTGCCCGCTCATCCTGCCCTCGCCGTCCCACAGGAAGTCTCCCCAGGCCACCGTGCCTCGGGTCTCCGTCACCGTCTTCCTGCGCAGGATTCGTACGTCAGACCAGCGCCTGAAGTGTCGTATCCAGGTCGCAAGGACGGCCTGCCGTCCGCGTACCGGCGCACCTCCACCCGAAAAAAACGCGCAGACGTCCTCATCCAGGATTTCTCCCAATGCATCGGAATCCCCGTCGATCACGGCGTTTTCCAATGCGTCCAGAACATCCTCGACCCCTTCGGCGACATTCCCCGTCATACTCTCCAGTCTCCCCAATCACCAGGAAAAGCAGCGATCAGCCAAAGGCGGTGAGACGTGAGACGCAAGACGGTAGATGACGTCTTTGCCCGATTGGTTCTATCTTTATGCCTCCGGCAAGAAATGAAACCACACGGGGCAATAAAACCGGTGAGACGGGAGACGTTAGACGGTAGATGACATCTTTGCCCGATTGGTTGCTCCTTTATGCCTCTGGCAAGAAATGATACCGAACGGGCACTCATATCATCTCCCCTCTTACGTCTAACGTCTCCCCGCCTTTCCCCCTTCACGGAATCGCATCCAGCACGCGATCGGCTTCTTCTTCCGTATTATAGAAATGCGGCGACAGCCGGATGCGACCCCCACGGATCGCGCAAACGACCCGCGCGTCGGACAGCGTCTGAAAAACCGCTTCCGTGTCGATGCGGGGGTGGCGGAAGACGACGATGCCCGATTTTTCGCCGCATGCTCTGGAACTGAGCACGCCATAGCCTCTTTCCTCGAGGCCGGCACAAAGCCGATCGGTCAGCGAAAGCACTCTCGCTTCGATCCGTTCGATGCCGACGCGATGAAGGAGTTCGAGACCGGCGCCGAGCCCATGGATGCCAACCGTATTCAACGTGCCGCATTCAAACCGACGGGCGTCGGGCAACAGCGTGGCGTCGTACGACAGAAAGTCCCTGGGATCCACGACGTTCGCCCAGCCCAGATTCATCACTCGCAGGTGCTGCCTTGCGCGGGAAGAGCAATAGAAGACGCCGATTCCCTCCGGACCCAGAAGCCATTTGTGGGCGTCGGCCGAAAGAAAATCGATCTCGGCGTCCGCCACGTCCAGGGACAGCACGCCCAGGCTCTGAATGACATCCACAAAAAAGAGAACGCCCCGCGCCTTACAGAATCTGCCGATTTCCCGGAGGTCGTGACGGAATCCGCTCGCGAATTCAACCGAACTCACCGACAGCACGCGTGTCCGGGCGTCGACGGCGTTCAACAGGCCCTCCAGCGGGATTCGGCCGTCGACCTCGGGAACGCGCCTGACCTCAACGCCCAATGAACCCAGATTGATCCACGGGTAGACGTTGGCTGGAAATCCCCGGTCGGGGATCACGACGTTGTCGCCCTCCCGCCACGCCAATCCGTTGGCGACCGTGAGGATACCTTCAGACGTATTCTTGACGAAGGCGATATCCGCCGCGTTCGCGCCAACCAGGCGGGCGGCCGATGCCCGCGTCCGCATACAAACGTCGTCCCATTCCGGGAGGTTCGCCATGCCGTTGCGGGTCAGGTCCCGCAGCATGCCGTCCATTGCCTGGTAGACGCACTGAGAGATGGGCGCGATTCCGGCGTGGTTCATGTAAATCCAGTTCCGCGTCACCGGAAACCGAGCCCGGATGTCCTCGATATCGAACTGCACGCTCATCTCCCTGGCCCCGGAAATGCATGAGAAACGGCAGATGTAGATTACCATCTGCCGTGTGCCTTTCGGGGATCGGCGTTCTACTCGAGCCGGTAGTTTGGCGCTTCTTTCGTCACCGAAACGTCGTGCGCGTGGCTCTCCCTGAAACCCGCGGACGACACCTTCACGAATCGACCGTTCCTCCGGAGCTCCGCGATGGTTCTCGTCCCGCAATAGCCCATGCCCGCCCTCAGACCGCCAATGAGCTGATAGATGAACCCCGAGATCGATCCCTTGTATGGCACCTGCCCTTCGATTCCTTCGGGGACCAGCTTATTGGCTTCAACGCCACCCTGGAAATATCTGTCCCTGCTGCCGCGCTGCATCGCCCCCAGCGAACCCATACCTCGATACACCTTGAACGTCCGTCCCTGGTAGATGACCGTTTCTCCGGGACTCTCGTCCGTCCCTGCGAACAGGAAGCCGATCATCACGGAATTCGCGCCCGCCGCGAGGGCTTTGGTGATATCACCCGACTGGGTGATTCCTCCGTCGGCAATCGCGGGGACGCCTGCCTTCTCCGCAACGTCCGCGCAGTCCATAATCGCGGATATCTGGGGTACGCCGGCTCCGGCGATTACCCGGGTGGTGCAGCTCGCCGACGGGCCCATACCCACCTTGACGGCATCCGCCCCGGCCAGAATCAGGTCCCGCGCCGCTTCGGCGGTTACGATGTTGCCGGCAATCACTTCCGTTTCGGGAAAGGCATTCTTGATCCGTTCGACCGCTTGGAGAACGCCCCGCGAATGGCCGTGCGCCGTATCCACGACCATCACGTCCACGTCCCTGTCGACCAGCGTCCCGACACGGGCTTCCAGATCGTTCCCGACCCCTACGGCGGCGCCGACGCGGAGCCTTCCCAGCCCGTCTTTGCACGCGTGCGGATACTGGATTTTCTTCTCGATGTCCTTCACGGTGATCAGGCCCTTCAGCACGCCCTTATCGTCAACGACGGGAAGCTTTTCGATGCGATGCTCCTGCAGGATTTCCTGTGCTTCCTCAAGAGAGATTCCCAGCCGGGCCGTCACCAGCCCCTTGTGTGTCATCACCTCGGACACCTTGCGGTGTACGTTTTTCTCGAATCTGAGGTCCCGGTTGGTCAGGATGCCCACCAGCCTCCTGCTCCCGTCGACGATCGGCACGCCGGAAATTCGATACTTGGACATCATCTCCAGCGCTTCCCGGATATAATTGTCCGGCGAAAGCGTCAGCGGATCGACGATCATTCCGCTTTCCGACCGTTTTACCTTGGCCACCTCTTCGGCCTGCTCTTCCACGGACAGATTCCGATGGACGATTCCGATACCGCCCTCCTGGGCGAGTGCGATTGCGAGCCGGGCTTCGGTAACGGTATCCATTGCGGCGCTGACCAGAGGAATATTCAGCCTGATCCCGCGGGTGAGTTGCGTGGTCAGATCCACCTGGCCGGGCAATACCTCGGATTTTCCGGGAATCAGCAACACATCGTCATACGTGAGTCCCTCTTTGGCGATTTTTTCCGTGGATCTGTCCATAGATGGCTCCCCGATTTAATATTCTTAAATTGGATAAAAGATAACCGCTGAATTGGCCACAAAAAGCACAAAAAGCACAAAAGGGTTCGATGCGAAACGGCGTGTGTCGTAACTCAGCGACCCTGCAGGGTTTTCCTTGTATGTGCTCGCTTCCTTCGCTACGTATCCGGATACAGGAAACCCCTTGACACACGTGTCAAGGGGTTTGCACAACCGCCCGTTACAAGGCCGGACGCCTCCTCCGCGTGCAGGCGACCAGGGGCGGAGAAGACCTGTCCTTAATGGCAGGGCCCAACGCCCTGATTCTCTTGCGCATGTGGGTTTCCCGGGTGTGAATGCCTGGGTTGCAACACCTCGCGTTCGAGAGTATCCGAATATACCGGATTCGCCGGGTTGTGTCAACAGGCATCTGGAGTCCATTGCCGGCAAGCGGCCGTCGGCCCGTCCACCGTCCTGGCGCGGGTGAAATTCCCTGCCGCGTCCCGTCTTCAATTCGTAACAGAATCGCAACAACCGGGTATGGATTTTGCCTTGACATCCAAATTCCTATTCGTTAGATTTCTATGTTTCTAAGTGTTACAGATGTCTATACGTCTTGATGCCAGCGATTTACGTGGAATCGGCGGAATGGCGCGACTGCCCCGCCGAGGAGTGGTTGTCATGAAATTCAGGCTTTCGGACGGCGTCACCATTTTTCTCTGCGGCTTCCTGATACTGGGTCTGCTGTCGCCGGTGGAGGCCAGAAGAAAGTCGAAGAAGGACAAGCACAAACCACGGGAAGCGCCCGTCGACTCGGCGGCGATGTCGCGGAAACACGTTTACTTCGGCAAGCGGTATCTGGACAACAAACAATACGAAGACGCGCTCGTTCAGCTGACGAAATCCTGGGACTTCAATACCCGGAACGCCCAGACCGCGTACTATCTGGGCAAGTTGTACAACGAGACGGAAAAGCCCCGGGACGCCATCGACTGGTTCAAGAAAGCGATCGAACTGAATCCAATGGGCCCCAATGCGCGAAACGCGCTCTATTACCTCGGCCAGCTTTACGTATTGGAACAGATGCCCGAGTTGGCCATCGAGGTCTACGAAAAGCTTCTGGCCATTGCCAAGAAACCGGAACAGAAGATTCAATACCTGCATCAGCTGGTCGCGCTGTATATTGAAATAGAGGATTACGAATCAGCGTTGAAGCACACGCGCAGCTGGGGCGTACTGGAACCGAATAATCCCGACGTCCAGGATGCGATCGCCAAGCTGACCCTGCACATGGGCGACGAAGACGAAGCCCTGAAAGAGATGGAGCGCCTCCTCGAAATTAACCCCGACGATTTCAATACCCTGGACAATCTCGCCAGGATGTACAGCCGGCTGGGCATGGACCGGAAGGCGTTCAGCGCATACGAGAAACTCCACGCCCATAACCCGGAGGATTTTCTCTATCTGGACCAGATGCTTACGCTGGGTAAACAGCTCGGCAAATCCAGGCGGTTTCAGATCGGCCTGCTGAGAAAGATGATCAGGCAGCAGCCCGACAACCTGAGCGTCGTCGAGCAACTGGTCGATATGACAGGTGACATTAATCTGATCGACAGGTGCCTCAGGCTGGACCCGGGTAACGGGAAATGCAACTACATGCGGGGAGAGTACCATTACAAGAGGTGGAAGAAGTCCAATGCCGCCCGGGATTCCGTCAGCGCGCTGAGATGGTTCAAGAAGGCCGGGAAAGATCCACTCTGGGCCGGAAACGCCAAGCGGATGATCGACGAAATCGACCCGCCGATGTCAGAAGAGGAGAAAAAGAGACTGGAGTTCTTCAAAAAGAAGAAAGAGGAGGAGGTAGATATCGAAGGGAAAAAGTAAGGGGAGCTGGTCTCTGGATATGCGACGTTTTTTCCTTTCTTCCGTCGCGGCAGAACGAAGAAAACCCACGCCTTCCGACGAACCTCAATCCATCTCGGAACCGCGAGACAGTTGTCCGGGCCTGCGCTTCCGGCGCACATTTTTCCACCGCAGCGAGCATTCACATCATCAACTGGGGGATTGAAGCATGGTTGAACTTTATGTCAATGGCGGGCCCTTTATGCACCCGCTTCTGCTGATGTTGCTTTTCGGTATCGCGGTAAGTATTGAACGATTCTGGTCGCTGTGGCGTTCGTCAATCGACACCCGGGAGTTTTTCACCGCGATTCAGGAAGCGCTTAAACAACGGGGGCCCGAGGGCGTCGCCGAGGTTTGCGCGAGTCACCGCGGCCCGGTCGCCTCGGTTCTCCACGCCGGGCTTCTTCGCCTCGATCGGGGGATCGAACACGTCGAGAAGGCCATTGAAGAGTCCGGCGCCATCGAAATGGCATTCCTGGAAAAAGGCATGGTCTGGTTGTCTACCGTAGCCAATATCGCGCCGCTGCTCGGATTCCTCGGGACGGTGAGCGGTATGATCAGCGCCTTCGACGCCATCGCAAAAGCCGGCGACGTCGAGCCCAGTATTGTGGCCGCGGGTATTTCCGAAGCGCTCATCACCACGGCTTCCGGTCTGGTTATCGCCATTCCGATCCAGGCACTCCACAACCTCTTCGTCTCCAAGATCGATAAGATCATCATCGATATGCAGGAAAGTTCCTCTCAGTTCATCGACGAACTGATCCAGGCCGGCTACGATACGCCCGCGGGAGAATAAGCCATGGCAGGCAAGCCAGTATTGGCAAGACGGAACAAGTCCAACCCTGACATCCCGACTTCGTCCATGGCGGACATTGCGTTTCTGCTGATCGTCTTCTTCCTGGTGACCACCACGATGAACCAGGACAAGGGCATCGGGATGCAGCTTCCGCCCGCCGGAGAAAACAAGAAGATCCAGAAGAAGAATATATGCAACGTCTGGGTGAATGCCGCCGGCGATATCCTGATCAACCTGGAACAGGAAATGCCTCTGAGCCAGCTCCGCGCCGACATCGAGCGGCGCCTGAGCGAAAACGACAAGCTGATCGTTTCACTCAAGGCCGACGAGGAAACGCCCTACAATGCGTTCATAGACGTCCTGGATGAGATCAAGCTTTCCGGCGCAACGCGGATCTCTCTAGCATCCCCGGAAAAGTAGGCCCGTCCGGCAACAGGAGACCTTCAGCATGGCTGATTTTTCGAAAAAATCCGGGGTGCATTCGTCCATTCCGACCGGTTCAATGGCAGATATTGCCTTTCTCCTCCTGATCTTTTTCATGGTCACGACGGTATTCGTCCGCTATCGGGTCACCGGTATCGTGCTGCCCAGGGCTGAAAAGGTCGAGGAAATCAAGACGCGCCGGCACGTTTCCTACGTCTGGATTTCCGCGGACCGGAAAGTCTACATCGACGACAAAATCGCCCAGGTAAACCAGGTTGCGCCCATTTTCTACGAACGCCGGGTGCAGAACCCGCGTCTTATCGTCTCCCTGAAATGCGATACCCGGGCGCCCTACGGGCTGGTGTCCGAAGTGATCGAGGAACTCCGCAAGGCGGACGCCCTGCGCGTCAACTTCGCCACGGATCGAGAGAGGTAACGTATATGGCCTATATCAAAGGAAAGGATATCGTCCGCAGGAAATACCCGGAGCACGACCTCCGACGGCGTTATCCGAAGGTCTTCTGGACGTCGGTCGGCATTTCCTGCGCCCTGCACCTGTTTATGGCTATCCTTTTCCCGACGTTCGATATACGGGCCTCGGCGGGGAAGAAAGACCAGATCATCATCCAGATGGAAGAAATTCCGGAGACACGGCAGATCCAGCGCCCGCCGCCGCCGCCGCGGCCGGCCATGCCGATTGAAACCGAGAGCGAAGACGTACCGGACGACGTGACCATCGAAACGACCGACCTCGATCTGGATCAGGCCCCGGTCGACCTTCCGCCCCCGCCGCCGGGCGCTACCGAAGCGCCGATGGAAGAAGAAGTGATGGAGTTCTGGAGCGTGGAGGAGAAGCCGGAGCAGATCAGGGCGGTCAGCCCCAAATACCCCGAGATAGCGCGAAAAGCGGGGTTGGAAGGCAATGTATTCGTCAAGTTCATGGTGCGCAAAGACGGTCGCACGGACAGGGTCTCGGTATTGAAGGGCCAGGAAATATTCAGACAGGCGGCCATCGATGCGGTCAGACAGTTCGTTTTCAAGCCGGCCATCCAGAACGACAAGCCCGTCAATGTCTGGATGACCCAACGCATCCGATTCAAGCTGCACGATTGATCTCGACTCAAGCAGCTTTCAGTTCCGCGGAGGCCATCACACAACCGGTGGTGGCCTTTCCGCATGTCCAATTCGGTTGACATCAACACTGTAATTGGCAATATTACCCGTCTGCAATTCGCTTTCTCGTTTGAAGCTGTTTTAAAATTCCCGGTGAGTTCCGGAGCGCGAGCGAAAAAGTGGCGGTCAAGGCGGGAGAATCCGCCTAAGAGAGGCGAGCGAGCGCAGCCTCGACCTTTCAATACGGGTGGGTTTGACCAACGCCGACCGGCGCTTTTGCAGCCGCGCGAAGACCGCTGGGGATTTTAAGGCAGTTTCTTAACCAGCACTATCGAGAGGATCACCGGATATGCGTTGTCGACAGCGTCTACCCTTGCTTCTGTGTCTCCTGTTCTGCCAGCCGGCGTGGGCTCAGGTGGCTCCCGAATCGGCGGAAAAATACAACGCCGGTCAGGCCCTCTTCGAAAAGAGGCGATATCAGCAGGCCCTTCAGGCATTCGAAGATGCCGTCAAACTCGACGGCAACAACGCCCAGGCCTATCGCGGCATCGCCAAGACCTACCAGAAGCTGAAGGATACCGACAAGGCCGTCAGCAATTTCAGGATGGCGACTTCGGTAAAGCCGGATTACGTGGAAGCCCATTATGAATTGGGCAACCTTTATTACAACCTGAAAAAATATAAGGAAGCGCAGGCGGCGTTTAAAGCGGTCGTGAAGCTGGACGGCAATTTTCAGGACGGCCGCGCCCGGCAACTTCTGAAAGCGGCGTATGCGCGGCGGGGCAGGGAGTTTCTCCTCCGCAAGAATTACCGGAAGGCCATCGAGGAGTACGAAAACGCCACGCAACTCGATCCGACGGACGCCACCAATTACTACAATCTGGGGCTGGCCGCCAGAAACGCGCGCAAGATCAAACAGGCTGAGAACGCTTTTTCAACGGCCGTCGAACTCAACCCCCAATACGCCAAAGCCCACAGGCAGCTTGGGGATCTGTTTCGTCTCACCAAGAGAAACAGCAGGGCAATCCGGAGTTACAGCCGGGCGATCGACAGCGATCCGAACTGCAAAGACAGGAAGAACATCAACGCCTATCGCAGCCTGGCGGTCGTATACAATACGACAAAACAACATTCAAGAGCGGTCACGACGCTGAGAAAAGCGGTTGCGGTGGCGCCCACCAATAGAGACAAAGTCAGAATTTACACGGCGCTGGGCTACTCCCACGCATTGGGGAAGAACTACAAGAGTGCGGTCTCGGCCTATGGGCAGGCGCTCGCGCTGAATTCCAGAGACAGCGAGGCCCAGTACCGGGCGGCGGTGGCTTACTTCGAACTCAAACAGTACCAGAATGCACTGAACAACGCCCGGAGAGCCACATCGAGCAGAAGATTCGGCGTGCCGGCATATGTCATTATCGGCGATGTTTACGACGCCTGGCGGCCCCAGGGCTGGAAGGACAAGGCGATACAGGCCTACCAGAGGGGTCTGAGAGATCGAAAATTCAAAAAGTACTGCGAGGACAAGATCGACCGGATCAAGAACCCGGTCGATACCGGAGAATAACAGCACGAAGCGAGAGACCCGGCGGGGAATCTCCCTGCGCCGGCGCGCCCCCGGATTCAATCCCATTCCCTGAGAAGCTGTTTTAAAATTCCTGGCGGCCTTCCCGTACCCCCGGCCAAACCGTCCCGGTGTACGATATCCTTTCACGGTTTCCGCGCACCATCCGGCCCGCTCTCCACCGGTCCGGGGTTCTGCGCCCTGCCTCACCGTTCCCGGCAAAGACCTCATCTTGACGCTCGAAAACTTCACGTTTCTTCTCGCTTTTCTCGGGTATCTCGGCCTATCGGTGAATCTGGTACTCGTCGCCAGAGGTACCTGCAACCGCCCTGCCATCGCCCTGGTTGCGCTGGTTGCCGTAGCCCACGTGACCCTGGTCTGGGCATATCGGTACGACTGGCAGATCGCGATGGCGGTCCGAAACGGCTACGCCGGGTTCTTTATCTTCCACTCGGCCCTCATTTCTATCGTAACGGCGGCGTTTGTACCGCCGGCAATCTGCAAGCCCCTGATCGTCCTCTCGTTTCTGATCGTCTCCGCGGGCGCATCCGGAGCCGTGTTCAGGTATGACGTGGTGAGCATTTACCGCATCCCGGTGCTGGTCAATGCGGGTCTTGGTATTGGATTTCTCATATACAACCTATACCGGAAGTACAGGCCCTCATGACTTCGATCGAGGACATCCGCCGGGTTCTGGCGGGTCACAAGCCGTGTCTGGCCTCACGAGACGCGACCCGCGCCGCCGTCGCAATGGTACTGCATCAACAGGAGGAAGCGGTTCAACTGCTCTTTATCGAGCGGTCGCAGCGCGATGACGATCCGTGGTCGGGCCACGTCGCGTTCCCCGGCGGCAGGGTCGACCGCCTCGACGGGAGTACGCGACTTGCCGCCGAGCGCGAGACACGGGAGGAAGTCGGCCTGGATCTCGGTTGCGCCGAGTACCTCGGACGCCTGGACGACGTCACCGGCGCCACCCTCCCCGTGCTCGTATCGTGTTTCGTCTACAATGTCGGATCCGCCGGCCGCCTTCATCCGAACGACGAAGTGAAAGAGGCCTTCTGGGTCCGTCTGAGCGAACTCGCAGACGCCAGACGACACCATAAGCGCCGCTTCCGGATCGACAACGCGGAACGCCGCTTTTCCACCATCGATCTGCCGGGTCCCGGCCGGCGTATCCTCTGGGGCATTTCGTACCGCCTGGTCGCGCAATTGCTTGCACTTGCGGGAAACCCGTTCTCTCCAACGCCGACAACCCCGGACACACGTTGTAGAGAACCCGGAGCGGCAGGATGAATTCAGACAATCTCTGCTTTCTTTCGGCACTCGAACTGCGCAAACTGTATCTGACGCGGGAACTCTCGCCCGTCGACGTCACGAAAGCGCTGCTGCACCGGATTGAACGGGTCAATCCCGTCTTCAATCCCTACGTCACCGTGACTCACGAGCGTGCCCTGGCACAGGCAATCTGCGCCGAACGCGCATATATGGACGGAAACGCCGGGACTCTGGCGGGCATCCCCGGATCGCTCAAGGATCTCACGCCCACAAAAGGCATCCTCACCGCCCGGGGGTCCCTGCTCTACAGGAACTGGGTGCCGGATTACGACGCGCCGCTTGCGGAACGCCTGGACGATGCCGGGATGGTCCTTCTTGGCAAGACCACCACTCCCGAACTGGGCTGGAAGGGAGATTCCGGAAACCGCGTGAACGGTCCGGTGCACAATCCCTGGATGCACGGCCGTACGGCCGGCGGGTCCAGCGGCGGCGCGGCGGCAGCCGTCGCCCTGGGGTTGGGTCCGATCGCACAGGGAACGGACGGCGCCGGCTCCATCCGCATCCCGTGCGCCTTTTGCGGTCTCTACGGTCTCAAACCGTCCTGGGGCCGTATTCCACAATACCCTGCCAGCGTGGTCGAATTGCTTTCCCACGCGGGTCCGATTACCCGCACCGTGAAGGATGCCGCGATGATGCTCACGGCCATGGCCGGCGCCCACCCAATGGACCGCCTGTCACTGCCGGATGCGACCGATTATCTCAGCGAAATGGACGGCGATATCGGCGGCCTGCGCATCGCGTGGTCTCCCGATCTCGGGTACGCCCGGATCGACCCCGACGTTCAGAAGGTCGCGACGGCAGCGGCGGCCCGGTTTCAGGAACTGGGCTGCAACGTCGAAGAGGACCATCCCGGTCTGCCCGACCCCTGGGATATCGCGGACACGGTCTGGGCCGCCTCGTTCGCCGGCGTATTCAAGGACAACCTGAACGAAGTCCGCGACCTTCTGGATCGCGGCCTCGTCGCCGTGATCGAAAGAGGCCGGGGCGTCTCCGGCGCCGAGTTGGCAACCGCGTACGCGCGTCGCAACGACTACTACCACGGCTGGCGTGAATTCATGAAGTCCTATGACCTGTTTCTCAGCCCCACGCTTCCCGTCACAGCCTTTTCCGCGGGTGAAGACCATCCCGGTGACGTCGCGGGGCATCCGACCAGCTATCTCGGCTGGACGGCTTTCACCTATCCGTTCAACGTCACCGGCCAGCCGGCGGCCACCGTTCCGGCCGGCTTTGCGGGCGACGGGCTTCCGGTTGGACTGCAAATCGTCGGGCGCTGGCGTGACGACGCGGGGGTGCTGCGCGCATCGGCCGCCTTTGAGTCGATCGCTCCGTGGACAGAGTCACGACCCGCCACATAACAACCTGACAGACGAAAAAGGACGGTTCCATGGTCATCAAACCCAGGATTCGAGGCTTTATCTGCACGACCGCCCACCCGGTCGGATGCGCGCGGCATGTCCAGGAACAGATCGACTGGGTCGGGCGGCAGCCTCCCGTGGAAGGCATCCGGAACGTCCTGGTTGTCGGCGCGTCGACCGGTTACGGCCTGGCCTCCCGGATTGCCGCCGGCTTTGGCGGGAACGCCGGTACCGTGGGCGTATTCTTTGAAAGGCCGGCCTTGAGGAATCGCACGGCCTCGGCAGGATGGTACAATTCGGTCGCCTTCGAAAGCGCCGCAAGAGGCGCGGGGAAATATTCGAAGAGCATCAACGGAGACGCGTTTTCCGATGAAATCAAGGAACAGACCATCTCCGCCATCAAGGAAGACCTGGGCGAGGTCGACCTCGTGATATACAGCCTGGCATCGCCGCGGCGCACGCACCCCCATACAGGAGCGCAACACACGTCCGTACTGAAACCCGTGGGAGAACCCTACACGGGCAAAACGGTCGACGTCCGCACGGGTGTCGTCTCGGAGGTTGCCATCGAGCCGGCCAATGCAGACGAGATCGACAATACCGTGGCCGTAATGGGAGGCGAAGACTGGGAGCTGTGGATTCGGGCCCTTGAAGCGGCCGACGTGCTCTCGGAGGGCGTGCGAACGGTCGCCTTCACATATTTAGGCCCGGAGTTGACCCGGCCGCTCTACAGAGAGGGCACCATCGGGAAAGCGAAAATGCACCTTGAGGCCACGGCCAGGGAGTTGGACGCCCGGCTGAAAGAGAAGAACGGAAGCGCTCACGTCTCCGTAAACAAGGCCGTGGTCACCCAATCCAGCGCGGCTATCCCCGTCGTACCACTCTATATTTCCACGCTCTACAAAGTCATGACGGAAATGAACCTTCATGAGGGCTGTATCCAACAGATGTACCGGCTCCTGAAGGATCGCATCTATACGGGAACGCGGGTTCCCACGGACGAAGCGGGACGGATCCGCGTCGACGACCTCGAACTCAGGGAAGACGTGCAGTCACGCATCGCATCCCTGTGGGAATCCGTAACGACCGAAAACCTGGAAGCGACAGCGGGCCTTCAGAACTATCGCGCAGAATTCCTCAAACTGTTCGGCTTCGGACTTCCGGCAGTCGACTATGCGGCCGACGTAGACCCGGACCAACCCCTTTAGTTTATCGACGAATTGTTCAATCCGCTCCTCCAATATTGAACATCCCTTTCCCGACGTCTGCTCCAATCTTCCTTCCGGCAGCCCCATCCCTTTTCCGGACAGCAGGTTAGGGTTTTCCCATATCTCTGGCACGCCCTTTGCCGTCTGAGGGCCTGTCGGGGACTTGCTTTGTCAACACCGGACTCCCTGCAGTACGTCATGCTTCCGCGGAGTTCAGACGCGTTCCCGGCAGACGCTAAGGAGGCCTGTATGATGTCCCGCGTGTTGAGCTGCGCCACCCAGGGCATTGACGCCTATATCGTACGCATCGAGACCGACCTGGACTACCAGCTTCCCGCGTTTTCCGTGGTGGGTCTGCCGGACAACGCCGTCAAGGAAAGCCGGGACCGGGTGACCGCCGCCATAAAAAACACCGGCCGACCCTTTCCGGTTCGGCGCGTCACCGTCAATCTCGCTCCCGCGGATATCCGCAAGGAAGGCTCAGCCTTCGACCTGCCCATTGCGGTTGGGATTCTTGCGGCGGCGGGTGACATTTCGCCTGAAATCCTTTCCCAATACGCGATTCTCGGCGAACTCGCTCTCGACGGCGCCGTCCGGCCCGTCCGCGGCGTCCTGCCGATGGCCGTGGAGACCCGTCAGGCAGGTCTCAAGGGCATGATTCTCCCCCGGGAGAATGCGCGCGAAGCCGCCATTGCGGGCGGTATCGACGTCCATCCGGTCGAAGACCTGATGGAGACACTGGACTTCCTGGAAGGCTATCGGGCGGTGCCGGCGCTCCAGGTGGACGTCGACCGGATATTCAGTCAGGCCCTGGACTACCGGATTGACTTCCGCGACGTCCGGGGCCAGGTACACGCCAAGCGTGCGCTGGAGGTGGCCGCCAGCGGCGGCCACAACATCATCATGATCGGCCCGCCAGGCTCGGGCAAGACCATGCTCACGCGCCGCCTGCCCACCATCCTGCCCGACCTGACCCTCGATGAAGCGATCGAAGCCACCAAGATTCACTCCGTGGCGGGACTGCTGCCCCCGGATACCACACTGGTGGCGATCCGGCCCTTTCGCTCCCCTCACCACACCATTTCCGACGCAGGTCTGATCGGCGGCGGCCCCCATCCGCGCCCGGGCGAAGTCTCTCTCGCGCACCACGGCGTTCTCTTCCTGGATGAACTGCCCGAATTCAAAAAGCACGTTCTCGAAGTCTTGCGCCAACCGGTCGAGGACGGATTTGTCACCATTGCCCGTGCCATGGTCTCTCTGACCTATCCCGCCCAGTTCATGCTGGCCTGCGCCCTGAACCCGTGCCCCTGCGGCTATTTCGGCGACTCCAGGAATGAATGCACGTGTTCCCCGCCCATCATCCAGCGGTATATGGCCCGTATTTCCGGGCCGCTCCTGGATCGCATCGACATTCACATCGAAGTACCCGGGGTCGACTACACGGAGCTTGCCGATGATCCCGGGGGAGAATCGTCCGATGCCATCCGCGAAGGGGTCAATGCGGCCCGGGCGGTGCAACTTCGTCGCTTCAGCGAAAAAAAGCACCTGTTCTGCAATGCGCACATGGGCACCGCGGAAATCCGGGAATATTGCCGAATCGACGGCAAAAGCGAGGAGCTTCTCAAGATGGCCATCACGAAACTCGGCCTTTCCGCGCGCGCCTACGACCGTATCCTGAAAGTCAGCCGCACCATCGCCGACCTGGAAGAAGAGCCTGAAATCAAACCTCAGCACGTTGGAGAGGCCATTCAGTACCGCAGCCTCGACCGGAATCTCTGGATGTAACGTCCGTCGAGGGCCGTGTAGATGTACGTACAAACCCCTCACTCCAGTTCCTCGTTGTTCAGTTGTCATGAATACCTGCAATCCGCGAAGGGGCGGGCACCCCATAGCCCAGCGAATTCAGGCCGGCAATCCTCGAAATACCGGCTATCACATGGTCCTTCGTTTCGTATAGAAAACGCTTGACTTTATTTTTGCATATGCATTTAATTTTTCGTATACACCACAAGATGGACCCCCGAACGAAAATGACGAATTAATGGAACGAGAGCCCATTTGGAGCGTAAGTGACCGCGCTCTTTTTGGGGCGCTGAACTTGCTCATTTTCCTGTTCACCCTGACTGATCGATATAGGCCACCTGAAAGAGACCTGGTCGAGAATCTGTATGAGGCGGGTATTTTCTCCGTAACGCTATCCTTTTTCATCATAGAAGGAGTCGACTTCATGGGTGCAATGATGAAGCTTGCCGATAAGTGGATCACGGAGAGCGAAGCAAAAACGAGAGCAAGAGCAATTAAGGCTTTAAGGGAGTTGGAAGCTTCCAGCAGAATGCGCGAAGAAAGATTGAGCGCACTCGTGGAGGAATTGGAGAAAAACCAAAAGGAAGAAAAAGCCCGAAGGGAGAAGATTGCCGAAATGCTGAAAGACGCGGAAGGTGGACAGAAATGAGATCGTCCTCCGCAATCATAGTTTTTGTCCATCGATGCCTCAGGCCTTTCGTCCATTTAACGCTGAGGCATCTTTCTTGCGGAGAGTAGTGTATCTATCCGCGTGGAAGGCAAACGAGCCCTTCACCCATGAGCGTGCCTTTCTCAAGCAGCCCAGAAAAATCCCTTTCCGTTTGTCCTGACGTCACCCAGCCGCTATATTATGGACGAGCTGTCACCCCATTTCGACGTCACTCCGGTAATCCGAAGGTTGGAGCGAGTCTATGAAGGAACCTGTCGTCTACCTGAACGGAGATTTCGTGCCCGCGTCTCAGGCCGCGATCAGGATCTACGATCTGGGCATCATTCTGGGCGCCACCCTCACCGAGATGACACGCACCTTCGCCCATGCGCCGTTTCGCCTGGACGATCACCTGGACCGGCTCTACAGATCGTGCAGGTACGCCGGCATTCATCCCGGACTCACGCGCGACGAGATGCGGGACAGGACGCACGAACTCATACAGGCGAACCGGGAACTGATCGAACCCGAAGCCGAACTTGGCATCGTTCACTTCATCACCCCGGGTGAAAACGAAATCTACGCCGGCAGCGCCGCCGCCGGCGTACGCCTCACGCCAACCGTCTGTATCCACTCCTTTCCGCTTCCCTTCCGCGTCTGGCGTCATCTCTTCGAGGCCGGCGCCCACGTGGTCACGCCGGCCGTGCGCCACGTCCCGCCCCAGTGTCTGGATCCGAAATCCAAGAACCGGTCCCGCCTGCACTGGTGGCTGGCGGACCAGCAGACCCACACGGTCGACCCGGAAGCGATCACGCTGCTTCTCGACCTCGATGGAAACATCACGGAATGCGCGGGTTCCAACTTTGTCATCGTTTCGGACCGAACCGTCTACTCACCCACCACGCGCAACATTCTCCAGGGCGTCAGCCTCCTCACGGTGAAGGAACTTGCGGCGGAACTCGGTCTCGGCTGGACTGAAAAGGACCTTCAGCCATACGACGTCGCGAATGCCGCCGAAGCCTGGCTGACCACCACGCCCTATTGCATCGCGCCCTGTACGAAGTTCAACAACATTCCCGTTGGCAGCGGTGAACCCGGCCCGCTATTCAGAGAGATTATCACGGCCTGGAGCAACCGGGTGGGGCTGGACGTCGAAAGTCAGATCCTGAGGTCATAGTTCGGGCGGCACGGATCCATATGGCAACAAGTGATATCAACGGATTCATTGCGCACGCCCGATACGGCGATTTTCCGGAATCCGTCCAAACGCAGCTGAGCAAGAACCTTCTGGATCTCTTCACCGCGACCATCGCCGGCCTGGCCACGCCTGCCGCGGGCATCATGGCGGACTTCGCTGCAACGGCGTTTCCGGGCAAGGAATCCACGATCGCGGGCAAAGGGAAGATCGGCAGCGCACCGGGGGCCGCCCTGGCAAACGCCTGCGCCGCAAATGCGCTGGACGTCGACGACGGGTACCGGCCGGCGAAAGGCCATCCCGGCGCCGTCGTCATTCCCGCGGCGCTGGCGATGGCCCAGGCCGAAAGAGCTTCGGGGCGTGATTTCCTCGAGGCGGTGGCCGTCGGTTACGAAGTCGGCATGCGCGCAGGTACGATCTGGCACGACCATCCCCACAGGGGACCCAGTTACCACGGTTCCGGATCCTGGGGCAGCATCGGCGCTGCGGCCGCCTGTGCCCGTCTGCTGAAACTGGGGCCTCCGGAGCAGGAACACGCGCTCGCCATTGCCGAATACCACGCACCCCTCGCGCCCATTATGGACTGCGTGCGACATCCGGCCATGGTGAAAGACGGTATCCACTGGGGCGCATTTGTGGGCGTCACCGCCACTCAGCTGGCGGCGCGCGGATTCACGGGCATGCCCGCGACGCCCTGCACTGACGAGTACCGCGAGTCGATGCGGACCCTTGGCGCCGACTGGTGGATCGAAAGAGTCTATTACAAATTCCATCCGTGTTGCCGCTGGGCGCAGCCGGCCGTCGCCGGAGCGTTCGCGTTGCGCACGACCCACAGCCTGAGTCCTGAAGACATTGCCGCAGTCAGGATCGAAACCTTCGAGGCGGCGACCCACCTGGGAACGCGCCGGCCCGCCAACACCGAAGAGGCTCAGTACAGTCTGCCGTATCCGGTGGCCTGCGCCCTCGTTCACGGCCGGGTTGGCGTGTCCGAAATCGCCGGCCCCGGCCTGAAGAATCAGGCGGTGCTCGCCCTGTCGGACCGCGTTGAGATGTCCGTCGACCCCGCCATCGAGGCCCGTTTTCCCGATGAAACGCTGGCGAGGGTAATCATCACAACCAGGTACGGGCGGACACATACCATCGGACCGCTACCCGCCCCGGGAGACCCGGGCAGCGGCATCACCTTCGACGACCTCGTCTCGAAATCCCGTTGCCTCATCGATCCTGTCGCGCACAGATCCCATGCGGAGCATCTGGTCGAGACCGTGCTGGGCTGCGCCAATCTGAAGACAGTCGAACCGCTGGCCGAATGCCTGGCGGGCTTTGAATGCGTCGGCGGGTCGCCGCGGCAGCGGTGCCGTAATCACACTTGATGCGAGCCATGAAAATCGCCCTTCTGCTCTCCGGAGGCGTCGACAGTTCCGCTGCCCTTCATCTGCTGTGCGGGGAAAAGCGGCACGAAATCACGGCCTTCTATCTCAAGGTCTGGCTTGAAGACGAACTTGCGTTTTTGGGCGACTGCCCCTGGGAGGAGGACCTCAAGTACGCACGCGCCGTCTGCGAACAGGCGGGGGTACCGCTTCAAATCGTCCCCCTGCAGGCGGAATACCTGGAACGGGTGGTCTCGCACGCCGTGTCCGAACTCAGAGCGGGACGTACTCCCAGCCCGGACATTGTCTGCAACCGGCACATCAAATTCGGCGAGTTCGCCGCCCGGATCGGCAGCAGCTTCGACAGGATCGCTTCCGGGCACTATGCCCGGATCGCGGAAATCGGCGGTACCTGCTATTTGAAGCGTGCGCCGGACCCCGTCAAGGACCAGACCTACTTTCTTTCCGGACTCAGCCAGGCTCAGCTCCAACGCGCGCGTTTTCCCGTGGGGCATCTCACCAAAAAGCAGGTCCGGGAATACGCCCGGAGCTTCGGCCTGCCGAACCGGGACCGCAAAGACAGCCAGGGCATCTGTTTTCTGGGCAAGATCAGCTACCCCGATTTCGTCAGGGCGCACCTGGGAGAACAGCCCGGCGACATCGTCGAACTGGAGACCGGCGCCCGGCTCGGCCGCCACCGGGGCTACTGGTTCCACACCATCGGACAGCGCGAAGGGCTGGGCCTGGCCGCGGGCCCCTGGTACGTGGTCGGGAAAGACATCTGCGGCAACACGATCTACGTGTCCCACAAGACCCACCGGGACGAACGGGCGTTGAGTCGTTTCACGGTGTCAAACCCGAACTGGATCTCCGGCGTCCCCGATCGGCACGACGTTCAGGTCAAGATCCGACACGGCCCGCATCTCGTCCGGTGCCGCATCGCGTCCGCCGGGAAGAACGGCCTGTCCGTGCAGATGGCGGAAGCGGACCCGGGCGTGGCTCCAGGACAATCGGCCGTCTTCTACGACGGCGAGACCTGTCTGGGGGGCGGTGTTATTGCGCAGGCGAATTCGCGGCGTATCGTTCCCGTTTCCTGACCTGAACCCGGAAGCGCGCGGTCACGAAAAAAAGAACAGGGGCGAGGTTTTCTCGCCCCTGTTCCGCAGGGTCTTTCAATTGCCATGAACCGGAATGCCGATTACTGGATCTCAAGGCTGAATCTCAGGGCGCATCCCGAAGGCGGCTACTATCGGGAAATATACCGCTCGGAGGAGACCGTCGCGGGCCAGGCCCTCCCAAAGCGGTTCCCCGGCCCACGGACATTCTCAACGGCGATCTACTTCCTGCTTGAGGGCAACGACTTTTCCGCCCTGCACCGCATTCAGTCCGACGAAGTCTGGCACTTCTATGCCGGATCGTCCGTCACCGTCCATACGATCGACCACAACGGCGCATACGACCGGATCGTGCTCGGCAACAATCCCGACAACAACGAATCGTTCGCAACTGTCATCAACGCCGGCTGCTGGTACGGCGCTACGGTGAACGATTACGACTCATACGCCCTTGTGGGCGGTACGGTCGCTCCCGGATTCGAATTCGAAGACTTCGAGCTGGCGAATCGGGCCGACCTCATCCTGAGCTTTCCCGAACACAGCGCCGTCATCGAGCGGCTGACGCGCTGAGGCCGGAGGCCCCGCGGCTGCCGCGAGCTTCATTCTTCATGCCGATTCGGGTGAGCGTTTCTGCATATACCGGATACCCTCTCCGATCTCTTCCCGCGTCACGGTGTCGCACGACGTGGCATGGCCGATCGCCTCCGGCAGCACAAACCGGATCACCCCATCCCGCGCTTTCTTGTCGCTCGCCATACGTCCGATCAGTTCGTCCGCTTCAAGTGCGCGGGCGCCGGACGGGATCCCGAGTCGTTCGATCAGCGCGTTCTGCCGTTCCAGCTCCGACGGTTTCCAGAACCCCTTGATGACGCCGATTCTGCCGGCGGCCAGCATGCCCAGCATAACGGCCTCGCCGTGTTTGTAATCCGTGTAATTCGTCACCGCCTCAATGGCGTGTCCAACGGTGTGGCCGTAGTTCAGAATCTCCCTCAATCCCGCTTCGGTCTCGTCCGCCGCCACGACGTCCGCTTTGATTCGGCAATTTCGAGCGATCAGACCCACCAGCTTTTCCGGTTCAACCGCCAGGTCCGCCACGCTTTCGATCTCGCGCTCCAGGAATCGCACGAGGTCTCCATCACGGATCAATCCGTGCTTGATCACCTCCGCCATCCCGGCAACCACCTCCCGCCGGGGCAGGGTCATCAGCGTTTCCGTGTCGATATAAACCAGCTTCGGCTGATGGAACGCTCCGATCATATTCTTGCCGAGCGGATGGTCGACCCCGGTCTTTCCGCCCACGCTGGCGTCGACCTGCGCCTCGAGGGTGGTGGGCACCTGCACGAAATCGATGCCGCGCAGATACGTGGCCGCCACGAATCCGGCCGTGTCGCCCACGACGCCGCCCCCAAGGGTGACGATGCAACTGCGCCGGTCCAGGCCCGCCTGTATCAATTCGCCGTATATCCGGCCGGCCGTCCCCAGTGTCTTGTATTCTTCTCCATCGGGGACCTCAACCACCGTTACCGCCACACCCTGAGCCTCGAGACCGGCCCTCACCGGATCCAGGTAGAGCGGCGCCACGGTATGGTTGGTCACGACCGCCGCGGCCGACCCGAGCCCCTTCGCCGCGTACGACCTGCCGAAATCGGACAGTGTCCCGTGTCCAATCAGGATCGGATAACTCCGACTGCCGAGATCGACCTGTACGGTCTCCATTCCGCTCAGTTCGCCTTCAGATTCCATAAGCAGCGGCCTTCCAGCACCCTATCGCGATTGCAGGCCTTCCAATGCCGACACCGCCAGTTGAACCGTCTCTTCCGGCGCGCGATACTCCGTCGACTCCACGAATGCGTCCGCACGGTCGTAAAACGGCGCCCGGGCCGCCAGCATCGACCGGATCTTCGCCATCCGGCCTTCATCGGTCAAACCGGCCATCAGCGGCCGTTCTCCCTCTGTCCTTCGCAGGCGCTTGAAAACGGTCTCCGCCGATGCCCGCAGACACAGGCAGATTCCGGATGCGCGAATCGTATCCCAGTTGCCCTCCTGCGTAACGGCGCCGCCACCCAGAGCGATGACAGCATCGGGCATCCCGGCCGCACGCGCCACGCATCCGCGTTCGATACGACGGAATGCGGCTTCTCCGTCTTCCGCAAAGATCCGGGGGATCGACTTCCCGGCCGTCTCCACGATCAACTCATCCGTATCCACGAATCGCCGATCCAGGCGCCGCGCCAGAATCGGGCCGACCTTGCTCTTTCCGGTCGCCATGAAACCGGTCAGGAAGATCTGCCTGCCCCGCAGCAGAGAACCATGCGCGGTCTGACTCACATTTCCTCCGGCGCCTTCAGGCCCAGCAGATGGAGTCCGGCTGCCAGCACGGCGGTGATCGAATAAACGAGGGCGATACGCGCCCGTGTCAGGGTCGCGTCTTCTGAGATGACCCGGTGGGCGTTGTAAAACCGGTTCGCCTCTGCACAGAGTTCGATCAGGTACCCGGCAATCAGAGACGGTTCACAGGCCTCGGCCGCGTTCCGGATACGCTGCGGAAACCGCTCCAGGCACTTGACCACGGCCACGGCCTCGGTTTCGGTCAACAGAGAAAGGTCCGCCCCGGCCGGAGCCGCCGCGCCGCCGTACCTGCGCAGCACACTGCAATAGCGGGCATGGGTATATTGAACGTAGGGGCCGGTCTCGCCATTGAAATTCAGGATCTCATCCCAGTCGAATACCACGTCCCGCGTCCGGCGCGAATCCAGGTCGGCGTAGACCACCGCACCGATGCCCACGTCCCGGGCGATCGCGTCTTTGTCCGGAAGATCCGGATTCTTGTTCTCAACGATTTCCCGTGTCAACTCAACAGCGCGGTTCAGCACGTCCTCCAGGAAAATCACGTTGCCCTTTCGGCTCGACATCCTGCCCTCTTTAAAGGAGATAATGCCGAACGGGACGTGAACGCAGTCTTTCGCCCATTCATAGCCCATCCGTTCCAGCACCTTGAAAAGCTGCCGGAAATGCAGGGACTGCCCGGCGTCGGTCGCATAAATCAACTTATCGAAGTCGTAGGTCTCTTTACGGTAAATCGCAGCGGCCAGGTCCCGCGTGAGATAGACGCTGGTATCGTGCCCCGTCTGGATGATGGCCGGCGGCATGTCGTCGTCCAGCATGACAACGAGGGCGCCTTCGCTCTCGACGGCAAGCCCTTTTCCCTTCAATTCGTCGACAACCGGCCCCACCTTGTCATGAAAGAAACTTTCACCCGTGTATTCGGTAAATGTCACGTCCAGCAATTCGTAAATTCGCTTGAAATCGCTTATGGTCTCTTCCCGGAACCATTTCCACAGCCGCAGCGCCTCGGCATCGCCGGCCTCCAGTTTCCTGGTCCAGAGCTTGACGTCGTCACCGAGAGACGGATCCCTTTCCAACTCGGCATTGAACTTCACGTACAGATTGAACAGCTCGAAGGGAGGATTCCTGCGGACCGCGTTCGCATCTCCCCAGCGCTTGTACGCCGCGATATTCATCCCGTGCGGGGCCCCCCAGTCGCCGAGGTGATTGATGCCGATCACGTTCCAGCCGAGCGACCCGTAGATCCTGCAGAGCGAATTCCCGATCGCCGTCGAACGGATGTGGGCGATCGTGAACGGCTTGGAGATATTCGGTGACGAGAAATCGATCACGACCGTCTTCCCGGCGCCCTCGCTGCTGTGTCCGTATTGCCTGCCCGCAGCGAGAATCTGCGAAAGCGTTTCCCGGACGAATTCGGTCTGGCTCAGGAAGATATTGAGATACGGGCCCATGGCGCTCACCCGGGCAATGCGCGCGCTCGTGCGCACTCGCGCCTCAAGGTCCCTCGCGATCTGATTCGGCGCCTTCCGAAGCGTTCTTGCAAGGCCGAAACACGGCAGCGCGTAATCCCCCATCTCGGGTTTGGGAGGGACTTCGATCAGCGGCCTCACCTCATCGGGACGCGTGTCAGTCGCTCTTGAGACCTGCGATACGATTTCATCAATGAACGGATTGTCCATTCAGGAGTACCTCTTCTCGCGGCAGCGGAAACAGCTATCAGCGGTCAGCAATCAGCAGTCAGCTTGAAGCAAGAGACGAAGATCAAGTTCAAATTCAATGTCCACATCTCCCCAAATTCCCTAAAGGCGGGGAGACGTAAGACGGGAGACGGGAGATGGTTTCAGTGCCTTGTCGTATTTCTTGTTGTTACGATAACGGTAGGGAAACAGGCACGGTTAGCGTGAAAACACTGTGGTAACGCTATCCTCTACCGTCTCACGGCTACCCTCTTACCGCATCTAGAATAGTCGCCGCTGGGCGCGGGGCCTGCCATATGCACCGCGCGAATCCCCTCACAGGATGCACAGGATCCTCTGCCCTGACATCCTCGGAAGAACAACAATCCGCGTTGCTGGACTGATCAGCGCGCTCTGCTCTGGGAGACCTCCGATCAGGAAATACTATTGTAGACCGATTGGCGTCTGAATGACGAGGACAGCGATTGGCTGTCAGATGTTCGTCCGCCGGCAGGTCACCTTTCAGAATACTTATGGATAAACCTCAGGAGGACCCAACCATTCCTCCTTCTTCATTCTTCATTCTTCCTTGCCATGTAGAGTGTGGCGATGCCAAAGGAGAACCGGCGTTCCTCAGGTTCCACAAAACCGGCCCGCGCCAGACGTCTCAGGAATGCGTCCCCTTCAGGAAAACCCATTACAGATTCGTAAAGGTACCGATATGCCCGGGGATTCCGGGATACAAGCCGGCCGATCCCGGGCAGGATGCATTTGAAATAAAAGAAGTAGACCCTGCGCAGAAGAAACGCTCTGGGCCGGGAGAATTCCAGAATTGCCAGCCGGCCGCCGGGGCGGAGGACCCGGTGCATTTCCCGCAATCCAGTCGCCAGGTCCGAAAAGTTCCGTACCCCGAAACCAATGGTCAGGGCCTGAAACCGCGCATCGGGGAACGGAAGCCGCTCCGCGTCTCCACACAGAAAAAAGAGCTGGCCGGGTCTTTTCTCCTTTTTCCTGGTTCCCAGCCGCAGCATCGGCCGGGAAAGGTCCGCACCCACAACCCGCACCCCCGAATCGCGGGCAGCCGCTTCGAGACCCAGATCGCCCGTTCCGGTTGCAAGGTCCAGGATCCACCAGCCGGCTTTCAATTCGAGGGCGTCGATGGTCCATCGCCGCCAGAGAATATCCACGCCGGCGCTCAACAGGTGGTTCAGCAGATCGTACGTGCCGGCGATGCCGTCGAACATCTGACGCACGAATGTCCGCCTGGCATTGCGTTCCTGAAGATGGGAACTCGCCACCGCTATGCCCGAAACCGTCCGATAATCGCCTGTTTCATGACGTCGACGGGCGGTTCGACACCCGTCCAGATGGCAAACGAACGCGCACCCTGGTGCACGAGCATGTCAAGTCCTCCAAACGCCGGCGCGCCCGCGGACCGGAACTGCCGCATCAGCAGCGTATCGAGCGGGTTGAAAACCGTATCGTACAGAACGAGTTCAGAGTGAATCGCAGAGGTGTCGGCCAGCGGCGTCCGCTCCACGTCCGGAACCATCCCCAGCGACGTCCCGTTTACAACCAGGCCGGCATCCGCGAACACGCTCAACTGGGTGTCTGCCGTCAGGTCGCCTGCGTCTATCGTCTTACCCGTGATCCTTTCCATGTCATGCGCAAGCGCTTCCGCCCGGGCAACGGTCCGATTGAGTATGCTCACGCGGCGCACGTCGTCATTCGTTGCCAGCGCGTAAACGGCGGCCCTCGCGACGCCGCCCGCGCCGAGAATCACGCAGTGCTCCGGCAATACCGCGAGGCCCGCCGTCCGCTCCAGCGCGGTGGCCAGCCCGTACACATCGGTATTGTGGCCGACGAGATCGCCCTCCTCGAAAGAGATCGTATTCACCGCACCTACGGCCAGTGCTTCTTCCGAAGTCTGATCGAGGTGCCCAATCACCGCGGTCTTGTGGGGAAGGGTTACGTTCAATCCCCGGATCTGCAATGCACGCATTCCCCGGAGCGCCGGTTCAACCCCGTCCGGCAAAACGTGGAATGCCACGTAACAGTAGTCCATTTCGAGAGCGCTGATGGCCGCATTGTGCATGTCCGGCGATAGCGAATGGGCAATCGGGTCGCCAATCACTCCCAGCAGCCGCGTGGTTGAGACAATACCCAAAACGGGCCCCGCAAAACTTGGACTCTATTGTGGCTGCGTCCCGCCAGCCGAAGTCCTGACACTCGTTCAACTGGTCAGGTCAGACACAAACTGGTCGGCAATTGCGAAACTCTCTTTCCAGGAACATTTGTAGGTGTACCGAATGAAAACAACACCACCCATAAACACGAGCAACGCCAAGAGGAACAACCTGACAACCAGTCTCATAAGGAGTCTCCTCGTACAGATGATTAACCCACACCGTATCGTGCCGCGACGATCCATGGCGGGCATTTGAACGACCTGCGCGGCCTATCGGTCCAAAACCGAAGCCAATCTATCCATGATCCCGGGATACATCCGGTCCACCGGGCCGGGGTTCTTCAGACGGGTCTCCCCTTCGCTCGCAAGCGCAGCCAGTGTGAGCGCCAATGTCACGCGGGCGTCGCCGGCGGCATCCAGTTCGGCGCCCTGCGGTTGACCGCCCTTTACAACCAGTCCGTCCGGCATCTCCCCGACCTGAACCTGCATCTTTCTCAGGTTTTCCACCAGTACTGAAATGCAGTCTACCTCGCCGTCCCTCAATGCCTCGGCATTCCGAATGATCGTTTCGCCCCTGGAAACCGCGCCCGCGGCCGCCAGGATGGGGAGCTCGTCCAAAAGGCGCCCGGCAGCCGCGCCGGCGATCTTTATGCCACGCAAGTCCGACGACCAGATCCGGACGCGTCGTACGGGAAAGCCGGACTCAGTCCGGGTTTGCTCCATATCCATTGACACGTTCATTCGGCGCAGCAGGTCCACGATGCTGCGGCTCTTCGAATCCAGTCCGAAATGAGTTACCGTCAATTCGGAGCGGCTCAACATCGCCGCCGCGAGCGAAAGAACAAGCGCTGCATCCGAACCGCCCGGCAACACGTGAGTCACGCCGCGGAGCCGTGCGGGGCCTTCCAACGTCAGCCGACGACCTCTGGCGCCCTTTATCCGCCCCTTTTTCAGACCGCATCCCGCTGCTTGCAGCAACACTTCCAGATCGTCATCTCCGCCGCTGTCCTGCACCAGTTCGACGATTCCGTCCACACCTACACCGGCCATCAACATGCCGCACTTCACCGCCGGTTCGGGAAGCCCCGCGCGGTAGGATCCGGGTGTTAACCTGTCCAATCCGACACTCGCCGATATCCCGTCCTCGTGGGATATCTCCGGGGTGGCGCCCAGGCTGCGGAGCGCCTCGAATAACCGGTCGACGCCGGCGTCCGCCGAAGCCCCGGACAGTCTGGTGACAAACGGCGCATTTGACAGCAATCCCGCCAGACAGGAGAACAGAACCAGGGACCCACCCACATGCAGTACGTCGGCGGGCGCCCGGACGCGGCCGCCGGTCACCGTCGCGGTCTCGGCGTCCCACGCAACCGAAATCCCAAGCGCCGTCAGCAATCCCGCAGCACGCTCGACGTCGGGTTTTCGCGAACACCGGTGAATCCGGGAGACGCCATCGGCCTTGGACGATAGCGCCAGGGCCATGATCGACACGTCGGCATCGCCGGGGAGGTCGCACGTCCCCACCAGCCCGGATGAAGGCGTGATCGCGCCTTCGGCAATCAATAAGGCCGTGAATTCCAAAACCGCCCCACTTTCAAAATGGATTCATTACAGGACGGACATGGATTCCGCTCGATCGTCTCCCGTTCCGGATGCATCCATTTACCTCAATCTGACGCTGTATCCCGCCTTCCCCAGCAAGTCCACGGCCCGTTCCGCGCATGGACGCGAATCGAAACCCATCCGGATGGTGCCCCCTTCTCCCTCACGGACGTTCAACACCTCGATGTCGTTGATGTTGATTCTCGCCGCGGCCAGCGTCCGGGCGACGTCGGCGATCACGCCGGGCCTGTCTTCCGCCACCAGGAGTATTTCGTGCAGCGGATGCAAGAACCCCTTGGAGTCCTTCGGGATCTGACCGCGTACCCGGTTCGCAAAGGCAAACGACTGCTCCAGCCGTTCTCCGTCCACGGCCCCGCGAAGCGCCGCCAGCGACTCGATATACCGATCGATCATCTCACGGATCTGGGACGCGTTTGTTCGGCAGATATCCCGCCACATCTCATACGGGCTGGAAGCAATGCGCGTGAGATCCCGAAACCCGCCCGCCGCCATCCGGATCGGCAGCCCTTCGGCTTCGGTCATCCGTCCGATCATGGATACGAGGCTTGTGGCCATCATCTGCGGCAGGTGACTTACCGCCGCCGCCGCCCGGTCGTGTTCCCGTGGCGTCATCCTCATCGGTCTCGCCCCGAGCGTCCTGACGAGGCGTGAGAGCTTATCGACCACGAAATCGGGCGTGTCCGGCGAGGGTGTCAGTACGTAGATCGCATTCTGAAACAGGAACGGATCCGCCGCGCCAACCCCGCGGTGCTCGGAACCCGCCATCGGGTGCCCGCCCACGAAATGCACGCCGCCCCGTCGATGGGCCGCCGCGGCGGAAACAACCGCGTGCTTGGTGCTGCCAACGTCGGTCACGACCGCATTCTGGCGCGCCGCCGCCAGCACCTCCGGCAGCAGGTCGAGAATACGTACAATGGGGGTGCACAGGAAAACGAGCGCCGCTTCGCGAATACCGGCGGCGAGTTCCTCGTAAGGATAGCCCGCGTCGATGACGTTCAGATTGCGTGCCGCATCCAGCGTCTCACGCCTGCCGATGCCGACGATGCGTCGTCCGATGCCCAGACTCTTGAACCCCACGCCAAGAGAACCGCCAATCAGCCCGACACCCACAATCGCAATGGTCTCACGTGCAAACGGAGGATCGTTGGCCATGCGGTTATCCCCGGAAACGGCGGCCGGGGCGCCTGCGGAACGTCCGGCTCCGTTCCTGTCTTCCGATCCCGTTCGCTATCATATCCCCTCCGCCAGTTCCTTAACGAACGCCTCGGTATCTTCCCACCCCAGGCACGGATCGGTAATGGATCTGCCGAACACGCCTTCATTGACGTTCTGGGAGCCTTCTTCCAGATAGCTCTCAACCATCAACCCGCGGATCATTTCGCACAGTATTGTTGAATTCCGTCGGCTGCGGATCACATCCAATCCGATCCTGGGTTGTTCACTGAACTGCTTGCCGGAATTGTTGTGATTCGTATCCACGACGATCGTGGGGTTGGCAAGCTGCCGTTGACCATAGAGTGCCGCCGCGTACATCAGGTCTTCGAAATGATAGTTCGGCATACTGCGCCCGTTAACGTCCACGGCGCCGCGAAGCACGGCGTGTGTCAGGGAATTGCCGCTGGTGCTGACTTCCCATCCGTTATAGATGAAGACGTGTGGGATCTGAGAGGCCTGAATCGCATTCAACATCACAGACAGATCGCCCGCCGTCGGGTTCTTCATTCCAACGGGCACGTCGACGCCGCTGCAGGTCAATCGGTGCTGTTGGTTTTCCACCGACCGCGCACCCACGGCTATATAGCTCAGCAAGTCCTCGACATAAGGCAGATTGCCCGGATACAGCATTTCGTCGGCCGCCGTCAGGTGGGACTCCTCGGCTGCGCGGATGTGCATCTGACGAACCGCGTAGATGCCTTCGGACAGGTCCGGCGCCTTTCGGGGGTCCGGCTGATGCCCCATGCCCTTGTACCCCTCGCCGGTCGTGCGGGGTTTGTTGGTATAGATGCGAGGCACCAGAACCAGCGTTTCACGGACGGCCTCCTGCAGTTTCGCCAGCCTGGAAACGTATTCGCACACTGCATCTTCATCGTGCGCTGAACAGGGGCCGATCACCAGCAGAAATTTACGGCTCCTGCGCGCGAAGATGTCCCTGATCTCCGCATCCCGCTGCTCCTTTACGTCCTTCAGTTTCTTCGGAAGCGGCATTTCCTCCAGCACGGCTTCCGGTGTGGGAATCTTCATGTTTTTCGTAAACGCCATGCGCTGCATGCTCCATTGATGAATCAGGGATGTTTCACGTCTCCGGACTGCCGTTCGCCGTGCTCCTGTTCGAGCCGCCTGGACTCATCGATAATCTGCTGAAATATTCGTTGCACCGCTTCGTCGGTCAGGGGTCCGGCGTTCAGTTCGCGAATTCGGTTGAGGATCGATGTCTCGCGTTCCGGCGCGTAGATCGGCTGTTCGATCGTCTGTTTGATCATGCCGATTTGAAGCGCACATTCGGCGCGTCGTTTCAGTAGCGCCAGGAGCTGTCGATCCAGGGCGTCGATTTCCTTCCGCCAGTCTTCAAGGTCCATTGGATGCTCCCTTCAGGGGTTGCACCAGTTCTTCCACGAATGCCCCGATGTGGGGAACGAGGTCCGGGTCCGTCTGCCGCTCGGCGATTCGTCGGACGATTGCGCTGCCGACGACCACGGCATCCGCGTATCCCGCAACCTCCCTGGACTGTTCGGGGGTTGAAATACCGAATCCCACCGCAACCGGCAGCGAGGTATGTCGTCTGATGGTCGCCACCCTTGCGCCGAGTGTCTCCTCCAGGCTGTCCCGCTCCCCCGTAACGCCCGTGCGCGACACGTAATACACAAAGCCGCTGGTAGATGAAGCGATCCGACGGATGCGATCCTCGCGGCTCGTCGGCGCGATCAGAAAAACCGTGTCCAATCCCCGTTTACCCATCAGACGCTTGTACTCGGCCGCTTCTTCGGGCGGAAGATCCAGCGCAAGAATGCCGTCTACCCCCGCTTCGGCCGCCCTGTCGACGAGCCGTTCAAGACCGAACCGATGCATAGGATTGAAATACGTAAAGAGCACAATGGGTATTTCCGTCTCGCGCCGCAGGTCCGACACCAGATCCAGCACGTCGCCGATCGACACCCGATGCCGCAGGGCCCGCTGTGACGCCCGCTGGATCTCCGGTCCGTCCGCGAGCGGATCGGAGAAAGGCACACCCAGCTCGAGAATGTCCACCCCGCGCCGTTCAAGCTCCGGCGCCAGTTTACGGGTGGTTGCCAGGTCCGGATCTCCCGCGGTGATATATGCGACGAATCCGGTCCTTCGCGTCTTCTTCAACCATGCGAACCGCTTTCCGATTCTTGTCATCCGAACAATCCCGTGTGTCGATTCCAGCCCTGGAACGAGCGGTACGATTCCACTCAGTCGAGGAACTTCGCCGCCTGCTGCACGTCTTTGTCGCCCCTCCCTGAAAGATTCGCGACGACAACGGCATCCCTGCCCATTTCAGGCGCGGCTCTTGTCACGTACGCGATCGCATGCGCGCTTTCCAGGGCGGGGATGATCCCCTCCGTACGGCTCAGCAGCTGAAAGGCCTTCAGTGCCTCGTCGTCGGTTGCGTACGCGTATTCGATCCGTCCCGCGTCTCGCAGATGGCAGTGTTCAGGACCGACTCCGGAATAGTCCAGACCGGCGGAAACGGAATGGGTCAGCGCGATCTGCCCGTCCTCGTCCTGCAGGAGGTATATCCTGGCCCCGTGCAGCACGCCCAGATCCCCAGCCTGAAAGCGCGCCGCGTGATCGCCCGAGGCAATTCCATGCCCGCCCGCTTCGACACCGATCATCCGTACGTCCGCGTCCTCGAGAAATGCGTGAAACAGACCGATGGAATTGCTGCCGCCGCCGACGCACGCGATAAGACATTCCGGCAGCCGGCCCTCGGCCCGCAGGATCTGCTCTCGAGCCTCCACTCCGATGACGCGCTGAAAATCACGAACGATCATCGGATACGGATGAGGTCCCAGGACGGATCCGAAAATGTAGAACGTATCGTCCACGTTCGTCACCCAATCGCGGATGGCTTCGTTAATCGCATCCTTCAGGGTCCTGCTGCCCGAATCCACTCCCGTCACCCTTGCGCCGAGGAGCCGCATCCGAAACACATTCAGCGCCTGCCGCTCCATGTCTTCCGTGCCCATGTAAATCTCGCAGTCCATTCCGAACATCGCAGCCACGGTTGCTGTTGCCACGCCGTGCTGGCCCGCGCCGGTTTCCGCGATGATCCGCGTCTTGCCCATCCGTCTGGCAAGCAGTATCTGCCCCATCGTGTTGTTGATCTTGTGCGCGCCGGTGTGCGCGAGGTCCTCCCGTTTCAGATAGATTCGGGCGCCGCCCAGTTCCGCGGTCAGGCGCTTCGCGAAGTAGAGCGGCGTCGGCCTTCCTACAAACTCCCTGAGATACCCGTTCAGCTCACTCACGAAATCCGGACGGTCCCTGCTATCCCGGTACGCCGCCTCCAGGTCCTCCAGCAACGGCATCAGCGTCTCCGGCACGTATCGCCCGCCGTAGGGACCGAAATGCCCCCCGGAGTCGGGCAATGTGCCGGATGGTTCATCTGCTCTCGGAAGTGCCATTTTTCTATCCTGTAGAGATGGGGTCCCAGCGTGGGTTCAAACCCTCGCCGGGGCGGGCGTCAGTCCGTTTTCCAGCTGCCGGCGCAGGGGCCACCCGATCAGATGTCCCTCATCACCTGATCGTAGAATGCCAGATAGCGATCGCGGTCTTTCCCGTCCAGCAGCGCCATTGCCGAGCGTGGATGCTGATTGTGCTGCCCCGTGATATTGTAAGGAACGAGAGGCCCCCACGTCAGTTCTTCGCGCAATTTGACAAAATGGTCCTCCAGCAGTTTGTAGACGGGCCGGATCTTGAATTTGGGATTGCGGAGGAAACCCAGCAGCAGCTCCAGGGGGCAATTCCCCGCGCCCCTTCCAAGACCGTCCACCGTGGCATCCACGCGGTTTGCGCCGAGTATGAGCGCTTCAATGGTATTGGCAAATGCAAGTTGCTGGTTGTTGTGCGCGTGAATACCCACTTCCTTCCCCGTCCCGCTTACGGCATCCATATACTTCCGGATGAGCATATCCACCTGCTCCCGGTACAATGCGCCAAAACTGTCAACGACGCAGATCGTACCGACGGGCGTCTCGATCAGGACTTCCAGCGCCTGATCGACCTCCACCTCCTGCACGGTGGAGACGGCCATAATATTGCAACTGGTCTCATATCCCTTTTCGTGGGCGTCGCAGAGCATTTCGACGGTCTCGGGAATCTGCTCCACGTAACAGGCGACCCGTACCATACTGACGACGCTGTCGCTTGCCGGCAGGATGTCTTCCGCCCAGTCACTCTTGCCCGCGTCCGCCATAACGGCGAGCTTCAGGCCGGTTGTTTCCGGGTCGTGGTCGCCTGTAATCTTCCGGATATCTTCTTCGTCGCTGTGTCGGAAAGCCCCGAACTGGTCTTTGGGAAACATCTCCTTGGAGTTCCGGTAACCGATTTCCATATAGTCGACACCCGCGTCGACGCAGGTTTCATAAACCGCCCTCACGAAATCATCGGAGAACTGGTGGTCGTTCATCAATCCGCCGTCACGAATCGTACAATCGAGTACTTTCAGTTCCGGCCGATAGGTTATCCACGGTGCTTTCATCGAAAGAATCCTCTCTTTTTGTTTTTCCTGCCGGGTTCCGAATATCCTGAACCTGATTACTATACCCATATACAAGAGCGGTCCCGAAACCGCCCGTCAAAGGTTCCAGCGTACGAGAAAGTAGCGGCGTTTGCCACGTCGTACGATAAGGTATCCGCCTGCGAGCCTGTCGTCAGGGGCGAGGGTCCGGCCCACATCGGTGCAGCGCAGTCCATTGAGATATACGGCGCCGGACCTGACGTCTTCGCGGGCCTGGCGCATCGAAGATGAAATGCCCGCATCCACCAGAAGTTTGACCAGACCTGCTTCCACCACGCCGTTGAGCGCGTGAGACGGCACGTCGCTGAACCCTTCCTCGATCTCTCTCGCACTCAGATCGCGCAGATCACCGTAGAACAACGCCTCGGAAATCCTGTGCGCGCGCCCGGTGGCGGCGCTGTCGTGAACCAGAGTGGTGACCTCCTCGGCCAGCACGCGTTGCGATTCCCGCTTCTCAGGGTGTTGTGACACCTCCAGCTCCAGGTTCCCGATCTCATCCTCGGATAGAAAGGTAAACAGCTTGAGAAACGTCACCACGTCCCGGTCGTCGGTATTTATCATGTGCTGGTACAGCTGGTACGGTGACGTCTTTTCCGCGTCCAGCCAGACCGTCCCCGAGGCGGTCTTACCGAACTTGGTGCCGTCGGCTTTCTGCAGCAGCGGAAACGTCAGGCCGTGGGCCTGTCCGCCCAGCCGCCGTCGGATCAACTCGATTCCCGCTGTTATATTTCCCCATTGATCGCTTCCGCCGATCTGGAGTTCACACCCGTGCGTCCGAAACAGCTCCATGAAGTCATAGGCCTGAATGACCATATAGCTGAACTCCGTGAAGGAAATTCCGGACTCCAGCCGCGAAGCCACGGACTCTTTCGCCAGCATATAACCCACGGAGAAGTGCTTGCCCGTGTCTCTCAGGAAGTCGATCGCCTTCAGTTCGGAAAGCCAGCCCAGATTGCTGACCACGCGGGCGGGATTGGTCCCCGTTTCGAAATCCAGGAATCTGGCCAGTTGCTCCGTGAGCTTCCCTGTATATTCCGCGATCAGCTCGGGCGGGTTCAACGGGCGTTCTTCCTGGCTGCCGCTCGGGTCGCCAATCAAACCCGTGCCGCCCCCGATAAGCCCGATTGCATGATGCCCGGCCAATTGAAACCGCCGCAGTCCCAGTATTGGGATCAGGTTGCCGACGTGCAGGCTGTCTGCCGTGGGGTCGAACCCCGAATACAGCGTCATCGGCCCCAGGTCGAGTCGCGATTTAAGGCCGCCGGGGTCCGTTACCTGAAAGACGTATCCCCGAAACTCCAGATCTTTCATGATGTCCACGGGTTCAGGCTCCGGATGAATTCGAACGATGGGTTCGGGAATGCCGGTTGTCGCGGGTTGCCGAGCGAAGCGCTTCGAAGAATTCCGCGATTCTGTCGTGGTCCTTCCGTCCCGGCGCGGCCTCGACGCCGCTGCCGCAGTCCACCGCGTACGGATTCACCGTCCGCGCCGCGTCCGCCACGTTCGACGGATCGATTCCTCCCGAGAGAATGATCCGCCCGTGTGCCGCGGCCGCCCGTGCGACCCGCCAGTCAAACGTCTCTCCGGTACCGCCGTACCATCCCTTTTTGGCCGTATCCAGCAGAAACGTGTCGACCGGAAAGTCGCTCAGAGAAGCGGGGTCGAAACCGTCGCCAACCCGCAATGCCCGGATGACCGGAATCGGATATCCCAGACATTCGGCGGGTGTCTCGTCGCCGTGCAGTTGGACCGCCCGCAGCCCTGTCATCCGTGCTATTGCCAGGATCTCCTCCCTGGCCGTGTTCACGAAAACCCCGACAGGCGTCACGAAAGGCGGCAACGCCGACACGATCCTGCCGACGCGTTCCGGATGCACGTAACGCGGGCTGCGCTCGTAGAAGATGAACCCCAGGGCGTCCACACCCTGCGCGACCGCAAAGAGCGCGTCCTCCCGATTCGTGATTCCGCAGATCTTCACCCGAACCATAGGTTGAATCAGCCGCCTTCCATGCCCAGCAACGCTCGAAGCTCCCGACCCACGTCGGGTTGGCGCATCAGATGTTCTCCGACCAGAACCGCGTCCACGCCGGCATCCCTCAACCGGACGACCTGGTCTCTGGTCCTGATGCCGCTCTCGCTCACAACGACAAGATCGTCCGGCAGGTGTTCAAGCAGATCGAATGTGGTCTGCAAATCCGTAGCAAACGTCTTCAGGTCGCGGTTATTCACCCCCATGAGATCCGCGCCCGCATCCAGCGCCATCCTCGCTTCATCCGGAGTGTGCACTTCCACCAGCGCGTCCAGTTGCGACTCCCTGCAAACGGTGAGCATCTCTGACAATTCGCGCGGGGAAAGCGCTGAAACAATGAGCAAAACCGCGGACGCGCCGATTGTCCTGGCCTCGTGGATCTGATACGGATCAACCACGAAATCCTTCCGGAGCACCGGCAATTCCACGGCCTCGCTCACCGCCCTCAGGCTGGCATCGGAGCCCCGGAAGTACTTTACATCCGTCAGCACGGAAATGGCCGCCGCGCCGTTTCTCTCGTAAGATCGGCCGATTTCAACAGGATCGAAACTCTCCCTGATTACCCCTTTGGACGGAGATGCCTTTTTAATCTCCGCGATCAGCGCGATATCCTCCCCGGCAGTCAGGCTGTCCATCAGAGAGTCCGGCCGACGAACCAGGTTTGCCTGCTTCCGCAACGCCTCAGGGGATACCCGCTTCTTCGCCTCGGACACGACGCGGCGTTTATATGCGATGATCTCATCCAGAATCGTAGCCATCTTCCCCTTCTTCGTTTCCGCGCGCCAACAGGTGCCAGTCCCGTCCATGGCGTAACTCGAAGGCGAGGATATCGTAAACGTTCGGTGCCGGCTTCATCCCGCAGAAGCCCGTTTCAGTTCTTCCAGCTTGTCCATTGCCCGCCCCGAATCCACGGTCTCCGCGGCCAGTTCGATACCCGCCTTCAAATCGTCTGCCGCACCACCGGCTACGATGGCGGCTGCCGCGTTCAAAACGACGATGTCCCGCCGCGGACCGTGCTCACCATTGAGCACCCTGCGCAGGATCGACGCATTGGTTTCGGCGTTGCCCCCCGCCAGATCACCGGGCGTCGACCTTCGGATGCCAAGATCCTCAGGCCGGATCTCGTACGTTGTTACGGCTCCATCGTTCAGCTCGCTCACCCGCGTCGGACCGGTCGTGGTGATTTCATCCAGCCCGTCCAACCCGTGCACAACAAACGCGCGTTCCGATTTCAATGTGCGCAACACCTCGGCAAGCCTGCCGGTCAGCGATCGACTGTAGACGCCGATCAGGTGCCGGGTTGCGCCCGCGGGATTGGTCAGCGGCCCCAGAGCGTTGAAAATCGTACGGATGCCGACTTCGCGTCTGGGACCAATCGCGTACTTCATGGCGCCGTGCAGAGCAGGAGCAAACAGAAACCCGATGCCAACTTCATCCAGACACCGCCCCATCGTCTCCGGCGACGCTTCGATGTTTACTCCCAGTTCCTTCAGGACGTCGGCACTTCCGCACAGGCTGCTCGCCGCGCGGTTTCCGTGTTTGGCAACACACAGCCCGGCGCCGGCCACCACGAAAGCCGCCGCTGTCGATATGTTGAACGTCCCCGCCCCGTCGCCTCCGGTACCGCACGTATCCACCACCGTGGCGTGCCGCGTGACGACGCGCGTCGCCTTTTCCCTCATTACCTCCGCGGCGCCCGCAATTTCGTCGGCGGTCTCGCCCTTCACCCGGAGGGCCGCCAGGAACGCACCGATCTGCGCGTCGGTCGCCTCACCCGACATGATCTGGCTCATCGACCCGATCGTCCGGTCACGGGTCAGGTCCTGTCCCTCAATCAATTCCGCAATCGCATCCTGTATTGCCATCGCCGTCTCCCAACTCGCAAACGGGGACCGGAACCGGCTTCCGATTCCCGGACTGCCAACTCAGCCATCCAGGAAATTTTTCAACAACACTTTGCCTTCGGCCGTTAGAATCGACTCCGGATGAAACTGCACGCCCTCGACCGGGTACTCCCTGTGCCGCAGTCCCATGATGATACCGTCGTGTGTCTGTGCGGATATCTCGAGGCAGTCCGGCAGGCTCTCCCGCTCGACAATCAGCGAATGGTATCGCGTCGCAATGAAGGGCTGCGACAACCCCTTGAAAATCGAGCGACCGTCGTGATGGATCTCGGACACCTTGCCGTGAAGAATCGCGGGAGCCCGAACGACCCTGCCTCCGAAGGCCTGCCCGATGCACTGATGTCCGAGACAGACCCCCAGCATCGGAATCCGCCCGGTAAAACGCCGGATCAGGCCCACGGAGATTCCGGCTTCGTTCGGCGTACATGGACCCGGTGAAATCACCACCTTCTCGGGTTGGGACGCGTCAATCCGGTCCATTGCAATCCGGTCGTTCCGGAATACTTCCATCCGCGCGCCCAACTCACCCAGGTACTGAACCAGATTGTACGTGAACGAGTCGTAATTGTCGATTACGAGGATCATAGGTCGCCGAAATGTGACTGCTGAGGAATCGCGTCATCCACGGTTGCCGCTACAACGCGCCTTCCGCCAACTCGACCGCCTTGAACAGCGCCTTCGCCTTGTTTACCGTTTCCTGGTGCTCGTATTCCGGTACGGAATCGAACACAATGCCCCCGCCCGCCTGGACGTACGCTTTCCGTCCTTGCAGCACCATCGTTCGTATGGCAATGCACGTATCCATATTGCCGGAAAAGTCAATATAGCCTACCGCCCCCGAGTACGGCCCCCTGCGAGTCGGCTCCAGCTCGTCGATAATCTCCATCGCGCGGATCTTGGGCGCGCCGGATACCGTGCCCGCCGGGTAACACGCATAGAGCGCATCCAGCGCATCCACGCCGTCTCTGAGATGCCCCTGAACATTCGAGACAATATGCATAACGTGAGAATATCGCTCGATCACCATCTGTTCCGTTACCCGTACCGTATCGTATCGGGATACCCGCCCCACGTCGTTGCGGCCAAGATCCAGGAGCATAATGTGCTCCGCGCGTTCCTTTTCGTCGGCCAGCAAGTCCGCCTCGAGGGCGGCATCCTCTTCTTCCGTGGCGCCCCGCCAGCGAGTACCCGCGATCGGGCGCACCTGTACCACGCCGTTTTCGACACGCACCAGCAGTTCGGGCGATGCCCCGACGAGTTGCGCATCCATCAAATCCAGATGGAACATGTACGGCGACGGATTTACCGTCCGAAGCGCGCGGTAGATGTCCAGCGATCCGGCGGTTACCTCCGTCTCGAAGCGCTGCGAAAGGACGACCTGAAAAATATCGCCCGCCTCGATATACTCCCTGCAGCGCCGCACCTTCTCCAGGAAGACCGATCGCTCCGTGTTGGACCGTATCTCGCGCGCCCCGCGTCGCGGCGGTTCCCGGGAAACACCGTTCGCCGGAATCGTCCCGCGCAAGGCCCCTTCCAGCGAGTCGATCCTCGCCTCCGCCTCACGCCGGTTGTTCTCGATATCGCCGGACGTGTGCACGTTGGAAATCAGATGTATCTTCTGCCGTGCGTTATCGAAGCAAAGAAGCGTATCGTAGAACAGCAGCACAACGTCGGGAAGACCGTGGTCGTCATCCGTTCGGTCGGGGATATCTTCGATCAGCCGGATCGCGTCGTAGCCCACGTAGCCCACCGCCCCGCCGGTGAACCTGGGCAGACCGTCCAGTTGCGCAGAACGATATTTCTTCAGCAGACGCCGGAGTTCGGCAATGGGCGATCCCTCGAATCTGCGAATCCCGCCCCGCTTCAGATCCTGCACCTCGATCCGGGATTTCCACGACCGAAACGCAAGAAACGGCGCCACGCCCAGGAACGAATAGCGCCCGATCTTTTCTCCGCCTTCCACGCTTTCGAAGAGAAAGCTGTAGGGGCTCCCGGGCTGCAGCTTGAGATAGGCGGACACCGGAGTTTCGGTATCCCCGAGGATCTCGCGGGAAATAGGAACCAGTCCCCGGCCGTCAGCCAGCGTCGTCAGCATTTCCAGGTCGGGCGTACTCACGAATCTCACCTGTCTTCAAGGGCAGGACTGAATTCGAGCAGATCAAAAAAAAACCGTGAGCAGATGCCCACGGCCAGGTTTTCAGACTTGCTGACGATTTACTCGCGTGGGCAGACATGACGTTCCGCGGCCTCCCGGTAATACCACCGGTAGGAACGGTAAAAATATCCACGCCAGGCAATCCTGTTCCGACCACGAACCGTCACGTTCAATCCTCCAATGATCCAGCGTCCCGCGGGTCGCGTACCGGGTTGCGGAAACCCGCCCTTCCAACGGGAACGGTCTAACATTAAACAATCATATCGAGAGTGTCAAGCTAAATCCATATCAGGATGAAATGGATGAACGGGATTTACAGGAAGAGAACCGGAAGCCGAAAGAAACTCCCATTGTTCTGTCCCGGAGATAAGTTGCCCATTCAACCTCTGCCAACGTACAGCTGTCCGACGGGCAGGACGATCGCCTCCAGCATGTTGACATGGAGCGGCAGCGTTGCCATGGTCACCGCGGCCTGCGCCAGTTCATCCACCGTCATCATCGGTTCGTCGTCCGTGGGCGCGTCGGATTCCTCGCGTCGTTCCACCAGCGTGTTGCCGGGGTGCAGGCAGGAGCATACGATCCCGTAGTCCCGGCCGTCCAGCGCCGTGGCATGCGTCAGGCCGGTGATGCCGAACTTGCTCGTGCTGTACGGCGCCGAATTCGGGCGAACCCTCTGCGCGGAAATACTGCCTATATTAATAATTCGACCACCGCCCTGTTCCTTCATGATGCGAAACGCCGCCCGGGTGCACAGGAAGGGCCCGCGAAGATTCACCGCCATCGCCCAGTCCCAGGACGACGCGGAAAGTTCGTCGATTCTTCCCCCGTCAAAGGCGGCCGCGTTGTTCACCAGAACATCCAGCCTGCCGAAACGTTCCATCGTCTGCGCGAATACGGACTCCACCTGGGACTCGTCCGTGACGTCCGCGGGGGCGACCAGCGCCTCCACGCCTTCCGTCCGGATCTCTGCCGCCGCCGATTCAAGCTTACCGACCGTTCTGGCGGTCAGCACGATGTTCGCGCCCTCTTTGGCCAGCGCCCGCGCGATTCCCTTTCCGATGCCCTGATTTCCGCCGGTTACCAGCGCGGCCTTTCCCTTCAGTTTTGACATTGCATTCAGTCTCCCGGAAGCCCTTCGCGTGTGAGCAAGGGGAAGTCAGCGTTCTGAACGGAAAATTCGTCCATATGGTATGGCGGCGCGACGCGCGCTGTCAAGCGGCGTTTGCGCGGGGTTGATTCAGACGCGTCATTGGGTATATTCCGTGTGGCCAGCGATTTGAAAGCAATTCTCTAAACGGGGCAAATGGAATGGATACCCCCACACATGGCCTGGTTGGCCGCCTGGTCGCGCGATCGGTCTGGCCGCGCGAACGGGGACTGGTGAACCTGGTTACCGTCACCAGTGTATTGCCCGACTTGGATGTATTCTTTTCAGGCGACGCGCTCGACAGCCTGCAGACGCACCGCGGGATGACACATTCGCTGTTCGGCGCCGCAATTGGCGCCGTCGTCGTGGCGTGGGTCGTCCGGCGATTCCTGCTGAAAGAGGTCCCGTTTGCAAAGCTGTATTTCGTCGCCCTTTCCGGCCTGTTGCTGCACATTTTCTTCGATCTGGTAACCTCGTACGGTACGATGATCTTCATGCCGTTTTCCAGGTACCGGGCGTTGTTCGACGTGCTGTTCATTATCGACCCGTATCTGGATCTGATTCTAATTGGCGGACTGGTTCTCGGATGGAAGGGCCGTGGAGCGGGCGGGTACCGCCTGGGTGCGGCGGCGTTGACCGTCTATATGGCGTTCAATGTCGCCGTTTCGGGCATGACGCTCCATTATCTGGACCGGTGGGCAACCGAGAAGGGTCTTACGGCGGTGGCGGCGGTTCCAGTGCCTTTCTCTCCATTGCACCGGCGTGGAATCGCGTCCGGCGAAGGACACTGGTACGAGGTTCCGGTATCGCTGTTTTCGGGCGTTGCCGGTGCGCCCAGGTCGTACCCGTCGGCACTTGAAGAACCCCGTCTGGAAGGCCTGTGGGAACGGCGGGACGGGCGGGTCTATCGCTGGTTCGCCCGCTTCCCGGCAGTGATTGAGTCGGACGAAAGCACTCGGGAGTTTCTGATCCACGATTTGCGGTTCGGGTTCCGGGCAGACGCCCTTGGGTGGCTGGGTTCGCTGGTTCTGGGCATGGCGCTGGACCATAACCCGCAATTCCTGAGCAGGCGGGCGTTCACACTGCGCGTTCGGCTGGATGAACGGGATCGATTGATGGAAGTGATTTATTCCGGCGGGGCGGTCGGTCGCGGCCGGGAGGAGTGACGGGGCCGCCTCTATTGTGACACGGCCGCGGGCAGCTTTTCAATCTGTTGTGCGGGTCGCGCTTCAAGCAGATTGTCCACAATGCGAAATCGGATCGGACGTGTCATCCAGACCGCGACGGGCTTGTCGTTCTGAAGGGCCGGCCTGAAGACAAACTGGTAGACGGCATTCAGAGAGGACGCGTGGAAGATCCGGGGGCCTTTCAGGATGGAGGCTTCCTTGACCCGTCCGTCGGTACCGACGGCGAATTTGACGAAGACAACCCCTTCGAGGCCCAAGTCGTGGGCGTCCCTGGGATAGATGGGCAGGATCTCGCGCACGAGTACGGGTTCTTTTGAAACGGCCCAGAAATCGACGGCTTCCTCATTCAGCGTCCTGCCCATATCGCCAAGCGTGTCATCGATTTGAAGACTGGCGAGAAAGTCGAGTTCCGACTCCTCGTCTTCCACGGTGTCAACCACGGCCACGCCATCCGGCTCGCCTGCACCCAGGATTACCGGTTCGGGTTCGGGGCTACGGGCCTGATAGGTTTCGGGAATGTCTTCGAGCGTGATAATTACCGGCGTGGTGTAGGATGGATGACTGCGAAACTCGAATCGTGGAAAGAGAAGCCAGGGAAGCGCAAGGAGTATTGTTGAGAGGGCGACGGATGCGCAGAGATTTTTCGTGTAGCGGCGCTTGATATCCGCGTCCGGGAATTTGAAACGGACCACGGTGGGGAGGATCCACGGCGCCGCCGGGGGGGCCGGGTAACGGATACGCTCCCGGAAATGAACGAGCCTCGCGTTGCGCAGGAAGTTCGAGGACGCGAACGCCATACCGATTCCTTGAGGCAATATACCCCGGCACATTCGCGTACGGAATGCGGACGGGGTTTTCTATGGATCCCGTCGCCGGCCACCCTTCCGTGGTTCGTCCTGCTCGAGACAGCAATCCATGTTCCTTTCGAGAAAATAACGCGTATTCCCGGATTGGCGTCAAGGTCCAACCGTGATTCAGGGTTTCTCCGGATATCGCCGGACCGTATCCGGAGGGCGCCGGACGGGCTCCTCGCCGGTGAAGGGTTGCTGGAGGTAGGATTCGGCTTCGTCGTGTACGCCCCATACGTCTTCGTATTTTCGCGCCTTACGGTAATGGCGGATCGCGGTTTCCCGGTCGTTTCGCGTGTCGGCCAGTTTGCCCAGAATGAGATGCGAGGGTCCCAGCAGCCAGCTCTTTCCGGAAGCTTCCGCGATGTAGATTTCCAGTCGTTCGCGCGCTTCGGCCGCGTTTCCGGAGAGAAAGTGACCAAAGCCTTCGACAAAGTCCAGCTTGGTACGCGACCAGCGGTTCAGGTCCAAACCGCGCAATTCAGCCAGGCGACGGATCGATCGTGCGGAGTCGATCAGGGCCTGGCGGTGATCCCGTCTGCCCCGGATGGTGAGCCCGAACAGGGCGTCCAGGAATCGGATACGGTAATCCAGACTGTGGGGGTAGCGGCTGTGCAGGTCTGCGAACCGGAGCACGGCGTCGTCGTAGTCTTTTTCGTAGTACAGGGCGATGTAGGCACGGCTCGAAACGGCGTGCCGTTGCGTATAGATCCCCTCCCGGGCAACCCGTTCCAGGCGCTCAAGCCCGCGTTTTCGGTTGCCCTCGGGAAGCGCCAGGAGCCGGCTCACCATCCTGAGGAAACGCGGCTGGCGGGCGGCGACGTATTCTGCGAGACCCAGTCCGAAATAGGCGTCTGCCATGTCCGGATCCAGCCGGATGGTTTCCTCGAGGTAATCGCGGCATTTCAAGCCGTGAAGGACGCCGTCGATGGGGCTGCCGTGGATGAGCGCCAGGCCCGCGAGAAGTCCATAGGCCTTACCGAGAAGAAAGACCATCTCCGCGTTGTCATTGTCGCGCTTGAGCGCTCGTTCGGCGAGTTTGATCGCGCGCCCGGTCAGGTGGTCCACGGAGTCGACAAACCGTTCGCCGTTTGCTACAAGCATGCTTTCGTTCCAGTACGAAAGGGCCTTGCCCAGATACCCCTCCGGGCGTTCAGGCTCGACGGAGATGAGTGAATCGAAGATGGCGTGGGACAGGGCATACCGCTCGTCGAGCATATAGTCAATCCCCCGGCGGACGGCGTGGTGCCTGGGGACATCCGCGCGGGAAGTTGAAAAGGCGCCGGAAGAAAGCAGAACGAGCGGCAGCCACGTACAACGCTTGAGGACCCGATACATGGGTTTAATTGACCGCGAGAATCGACGGGACGCGGTTCCACTCGAGGCGGGTTTCGCACCAGGAGGAGATAGCCAGCAGTCGGGACTCGGCGAAGGGGCGGGCGACCAGCTGAATGCCGGCGGGCAGGCCTTGGGGGGTACATGTGACGGGCAGGACCGTCGTGGGCAGGCCGGCGTAGCTCCAGGGGCTGTTGAAGCCGGGGCTGCCGGTGGACTCCAGGCCCGACGGCGCCGGTGTGGGGGTTGCGGGGGTGAGGAGCAGGTCCACGCCTTCGAAAGCGGCAAGGATCTCCGATTTGAACGCGATCTGGTGGCGTCGTGCCTCGGCGTAGGCTACGGCGCCGGCCGAGCGGCCGCGTTCGATGATTTCGCACAGGCCGGGAGGAAACCGGTCGCGGTGCGCGTCATATCTGTTCGCGTGAACGCTCGCCGCGCCAACCGCGAGCAGCAGGGAATGATTATCGTGCAGTTCCGCAAAGGTTTCCGGCATGCGCACGTCGGTGAATTCGGCGCCTGCGGCGTCGAGTCGTTGTATGGCGTCGTCGGTCGCCGCACGCATGGTTTCGTCGGCGTGCTCGGGGAAATAAGTGCGGACAACGCCGATGCGGGGCGGGCTGTTCAACGGGTTGATGCGGTATTCTCCGGCAGGGACGTCTGCACTGAGCGAATCCATTGCGTCCTTGCCGGCCACGGTCGCCAGGATGAGGGCCGCATCGGCAACCGAACGTGTGATGGGACCGGGATGGTCGAGTTCGCAGCTGACGGGCAGGATTCCTCGCAGGCTGATGCGGCCGAAGGTGGGTTTCAGACCCACGAGACCGCAATACGCGGCGGGACGACTGATGGAGCCGCCCGTCTGGGAGCCCAGGGCGGCGGGACACATACGCGCGGCAACCGCGGCGGCGGAACCGCTGCTGGAGCCGCCGGGCGTGTGGTCAGGGTTCCACGGGTTCCTGGTTTCGGCCGGATCGAAACATGCAAAGGGCGTGGTCACCGTCTTGCCGAGGATGACGGCGCCGGATGTGCGCAGGCGTTCAACCACCGCGGCATCTTCTTTCGGTACCCGGTTATAGAGTTCTCTTGCGCCAGCGGTGGTCGGCAGGCCATTCACGTTGATGATGTCCTTGATTCCCACCGGAATTCCGTGCAGGGGACCGCGGTACCTGCCGCGGGCCAGTTCTTCCTGAAGACGCCGCGCGCGATGCTCGGCCCCTTTCCTGTCGACGTATGCCCAGGCGTGCAGGAGGCAGTCGAGGGCGTCGATCCGCGCAAGACAGGCTTGCAGCAGTTCCATGGGAGAAAGACGGCCCGCCCGGATTTCCGCAGCGGCCCGGGTTATGGTAAGGGTATGCGGCATGGTGGAATCGCGTCGAAACTCGAATGCGTGTACGTTCGGTCTGTGCAGACCCGGCTCGCGTTACCGGACGTCGAAGATAGCGCCGGACACGAAACCTGTCCAGTGATATCGCCAGAGGCGGGGACTTCCGTCCTTTTCACGGGGCCCGCCAATCCGGATTGCGGACGTACGTTCGAATCCGGGCGCGGCGGAAGGGTCGAGCCATTGATCCGACTGAGAAATGTCCGCCGCGTAACGCGGGCCGATCTGCGGTTCGCCGGACTTCGCCGCGTGAAAATCCATATAAGGTATACCTCCGCAGGGAGACCACAAGATAATGTAAAACAGTATATTACGACAAACTTACCCTTGACTGGGGAAAAACTATGGCTTATCTTTCAATTGCTTTCAGGAAGCATGCGATTGAGACGACCCCTCTTCCGGCATCCCTCTGGCCGATACCCCTCCGGCCGTTCACCATGGTTGTCGGATCCGGATTTCTTCCGTTCCCCCCGAAACTGTAGTTCCAGGCAATTCGGTCTGAATAAAAAGCCCGGAAACAGGAGACGTTCGCGGCAGCCGGATTCCGGTGGCGGAATCATCTCTCCACGGCTGTCGGTTGGACCTGTTTTCCGGGCTTTTCTCGTCTGACTGCCGAACGCGCGAGGTCTGAAATCCCCCCGCGTTTCTGAGGGATTGACCGTGACGGAACCTACCTGTGATACGGCTCGCCGCGTATAATGGTATATGCCCTGTAGATTTGTTCGAGAAGCACCAGACGGGCGATTTCGTGCGGAAAGGTGAAGGAAGAAAGCGAAAGTCGCCAGTCGGCGCGGCCGGTAACCCGTGAAGAAAGGCCCGCAGGGCCGCCAATGACAAACGCGATTCGGCTTGTGCCGTCAATACCGATTTTTCTTATCCGGCTTGCGAGGGCGTCGGAAGTGCAAACGTCTCCGGCGGGATCGAGTGCGACAAGATACGTCTTTTCCGGAAGGCTGCGGAGAATGCGTTTGGCCTCTACGGCAAGACTGCCTTGCGCCGCGCCCTTCTTCGGGGTCCGTTCCTCTTTCAGTTCGATTTGTTCCAGGCTGGCGTATCTCTGTATGCGTTCGATATAGTCCGATACGCCTTCTCTCAGGTACGGATTGCGGCATCTGCCGACCGCCAGCAACATGATTTGCATGGGATTATGATACGGATAAGAACGGGTTTTCACAAGGGGCTTGTTCCACTCTCCAAAAACGGGTATAATATCTGCGTGATTGGACCCGGTCTCCGATATTGATCTGCAAGCCCTCCGGATGGGCGAGACGTAGACCGCGATTCGGTATCTGTAGGGGCAACCCTTCTGGTTGCCCGGATTGTGGCGCTGAAATCCGCGAATTGATATCGCCTTGCCATATGCGCGACCAGGTTTGGCTGACTGCTGTATACGGAAGGTTGTTTCTGCTGTTTCCTGCCTGCCGAATCTCGGCAATCTAATTCCCGGACAGGACATTAGGACCTTGCAATGCTTGACTTTTCCGCAGGCGCAACGTAGATTTCGTGGCTCCCTTACCGTTTGATGAGAAAGGGTCTGAGTGGTGGCGCGCCTTCTGAAAACAACGCTTCCCGCCCTGCTGTGGTGCGCAATCGTCGCCAATTCCTGGGGGAGTGTGGCCACGCTTCCCGTAAAAGAACTCCGCAGGGGGATGAGGGGGTTCGGACGGACGGTCTTCCAGGGTACGCGGATCGATACGTTTCAGGTAGAAATCCTGGGTGTACTGCACAACGCGATCGGGCCTCGCAGCGACCTGATTCTCGCCCGGTTGTCCGGCGGGCCGTTGTCCAGGACGGGGGTAATCCTGGGGATGAGCGGCAGCCCGGTTTACGTCGATGGCAAGCTGATCGGCGCAGTATCGTATCGGGTTGGCGCTTTTGCGAAGGAACCCATCGCCGGGATCACGCCAATTGCGGCCATGGTCGATCTGTTCAATCGGCCGGCCGCGCCGGATGGCATCCGTTCGGCGGCCCGGTTGCCGGAAGCCGGCGCACGACGACTGCTCGATCTGACGGGGATGGAACCAGCTGAGCTGACGCCGATCAGCCTGCCGATCGTTATCTCCGGTTTCGCGCAGCGCGCGGTGGCTGAATTCCAACGGGAATTCTCTGAGTTGGGATGGACGCCGGTTCAAGGCGGCGGTAGCGCGGACACCGGCCTGCCCGCGGGAGCGTTCGAACCCGGCGCCGCCCTTGGCGTACAACTCGTACGTGGCGATCTCAGCGTTACGGGAATTGGAACGCTGACCCATCGCGACGGCGACCGGGTGGTCGGTTTCGGGCATTCCATGATTTTTGGCGGCGCCACGGCGTTGCCGATGACAGCCGCCTATATTCACGAAGTGTTGCCCAGCCAATACGCGTCATTCAAGCTGGGCGTGGCCGGTGAAACCATGGGCGCCATCGTTCAGGACCGCGCTCCGGGCATCGCGGGAACCGTCGGTCTTGACGTGGACATGATGCCTGCTCAGATCAATTTGCGTTCCCCGGGAAAGCAGGCGCAGTTCCGCATGGAGGTCCTGCGAAACCGTGACCTCAGCCCCGCGCTCTTGAGGATTGCCGTATTCAGCGCGATGGTTTCGTCCGAGAAGTTGACGGGAGAGGTGACGGTCACATCCCGCGTGAGAATTGACCTGAAGGGACGTCCGTCCATAGAGGCTGAGAACGTCTATGCCGGCCCGCTGGGCCTCGGGCAGGCGGTGACGGGGGTCACCACGCCGCTGACGCAACTGATCCGGAATCCATTTGAGCCCGTCCGGATCGAGAGGGTCACCTTCGACCTGGATGTTGAAGCCGAGCGGGCACATACCGCCCACATCAATTCGGTCGGTTTGCAGAAGACGTCGTACCAGCCCGGCGATACCGTGCGCGTCGCGGTTTCGTTGAGGCCCTATTGGGGCGGCCTGGAGCAGATTCGGGAGGCGCTGGTCATTCCCGGTCAGACGCCGGGAGGCCGGCTCATTCTTCGGGTTTCCAGCGCATCGGCCCATGGCAAACAGGAAGCCAAGCGGGCGCCGGGTGAACATAACGCCGGAAATCTGGATCATCTCATCCGCCTGCTGGGGCAGGTCCGCCGAAACGATGAATTGGTCGTCGAGTTGTTGTCCGGCGCCCAGGGTGTGACGATCGAGGGACGCGAACTGTCAAGGCTGCCGTCCTCGGTACTTTCGGTGCTCAGGTTTTCCCGTTCGTCGGATGCTGTAAAACCGGTTCGGCAGACCGTTGTACAAAGGACGCGGATTCCCACGGACTACGTGCTTTCGGGAAGTCAGGTCGTTGTCCTGGACGTGAACAGAAAACGAAACGGCGTTATTTTCGCCGAGGGCGGCGGCGCCGGCGGTAAAGGGAAATAGTCCGGCAGCGAACAGAGAATGCAAATAGCAGGAGGAAAGGTTGTTGGACACGGGAAACGCACATCCGAAGGTTCGCGTACTGTTGGCGTGCCTCTGTTTCGTACTGTACTGCCTGCCGGGTGCGGCAGGCGGCGTTGAGCCGATCGTCTGGCGCGAACAGTCGCATAAGGCCTTTCTCCGGGGCGAAGCCGAAGGCGTCTCCATAACCAGAGACGGCACGGTGTTACTTGCGCCCGAGGTGGAGATTGCAGCGGATACGGGCGAAGATTTCGTCTGGGCGCTCGCCGAAGGGAGAGGCGGTCGGTTGTATATCGCGACGGGCAACAGCGGCAAGATCTTTGCGTATAACGGCTCGGAGGCGCCAACGCTCCTGTTCGACTCTCCCGAAGTGGCCATTTTTTCTCTCGCCGTGGGAACGGACGGGACGCTCTATGCCGGCTCGTCCCCGGACGGTATTGTGTACCGTGTTGTACCGGGCAAGGAGCCGGAGATGTTCTGTCGGACCGGAAACGAGCACGTCTGGGCACTGGCGCCGGATGGACGGGGAGGCCTGTACGCGGCCACGGGCGGGCGACACGGACGCATTCTGCGTATCTCTTCGGCCGGAAAGGTCGACGAGATCTATCAGAGCCAGGACCACAATGTGGTTTCGCTGATTCGGGACGCCGACGGCCGGGTGTATGCGGGTACGGATCAGAGCGGGCTGGTCTACCGGATCAACGCGCAGGGACGAGTGGAAGTGTTGTACGATGCGGCGGAAGATGAAATCCATGCACTGGCGATGGGATCTGACGGGATCCTGTTTGCGGGTGCGATGTCCAGGCGTTCCAAGGGGGGCGGAAAGGGTGGCTCGCAGCAGGCCGCCAAGGGTCAGGGATCCTCTGCCTCGCAACAGGGTTCCGTGCTGTACGCCATACGACCGTCGGGTGCGACGGTTCGCCTCTGGGACGTGGAGGAGCCGATGCTCCTGGCATTACATGCAGACGATGGAGAGATTACCGCGCTCACGGGAGACAGTGGAAGCATTTATCGCGTGGACCTTACGGGTCGCGCCACGCTGCTGACCCGACTGAAAGACGTACAGCCATGGGCATTCTGCAGGTCCGCGACCGGCGAGTTCTGGGTGGGGACCGCGGGCGCCGGGAAAGTGTACCGGTTGGGTACGTCATACGCCCGCAATGGCAGCCTGGAATCCAGGGCGAGAGATTTCTATCTGGTTTCGAAGTGGGGCAGGATCGGGTGGAATTCTGAGATCTCCGAGGGTGCGTCGATTCAATTCCGGACCCGTTCGGGAAACAGCAAGAAACCGGACGATACGTGGAGTGGATGGTCCACAGTCGGTCAGGGCGGTCAGATATCCAGCCCGCCCGCCCGATTCCTGCAGTATCGTGCCGAGTTGAGTTCGGCAACGGGCGCGACAACGCCGATGATTCGAGAGGTGAGTCTGGTGGGCCTGCAGGAAAACATGGGCCCGCGGGTGACTGCACTCGCGGTTTCTCCACTTGACGCCCGGGGTAAGGGCGCTGCGCCGAAAGACGCCGGGAACGGCAGGCAGGCGCAGGGGAACGCCAGAGGCGTCTGGCGAATCTCCTGGAAGGCGGAAGACGCAAATGACGACCGGCTGGTGTACGCGCTGTATTACAGGGGTCGCTCCGAGAAAACCTGGAAACTCCTGAAGGAGGACCTGATTGCCAATGCCTACGACTGGCATACCGAGTCTGCCCCCGAGGGTACGATGCTGGTCCGGGTGGTGGCGTCGGACCGGCTGGCGAATCCCGAAGAACTGGCAATGGCCGGCGAAGAGATCAGTGAACCGTTCGATCTCGACCACACGCCGCCCACCGTCCGGCTTCAGATACAGCCCGTTGCGGGAGGGGCCGTTATCGTCGAGGGATCGCTTGATGACGCTGCGAGCCCGCTGTGGAAGGCGGACTACGCGGTGAATTCGGGAGACTGGAAGGTGGTTTTTCCGTCTGACCGGATCTTCGATTCCAGGACGGAGACCTTGCGTTTCGAACTGCGGGAGTTGGCGGCGGGAGAAAATACGGTGGTGGTCCGCGCGACCGATGCGCTGGGCAACGTGGGGGTGGGCAAGGCGATGGTGGATGTGAAGTAAGGCTGAAGGATACACGTCCCCGGCACACGGGGTGGAATATGACGGATGCGGATTATATGCGGCTGGCATTGTCGCTGGCCGAGAAAGGACGCGGTCGGATTGGGGACGGTGCGATGGTGGGCGCTGTGGCCGTCAGGAACGGGCATATTATCGGAAAAGGGCATTATCCGGAATCCGGGAAACCGCACGCGGAGGTTTATGCGCTCGAAGACGTGGCCGTCGGAACGCCGGACGTCACGCTCTATGTGACGCTGGAGCCGTGCGCGCATACCGGCCGAACGCCGCCGTGCGTCGATCTGTTGATCCGGAAGGGGGTGGCGCGGGTCGTGTGCGGGATGGTGGATCCGGATAAACGGGTATCGGGCAGGGGAATCCGCCGCTTGCGCGAGGCGGGCATTCGGGTGGAAGTCGGCGTGCTCGAGGGCGAGGCGCGGCGACTGAACGAGGCTTTCATCAAACACCGGACGACGGGGTTTCCTTTCGTTACCCTGAAGCTGGCGCAGACCCTCGATGGCCGGATCGCGACCGCTACTGGCGAATCACGATGGATTTCCTCCGACGTGTCCCGAATCCGCGCGCACGGGCTGCGTGCCGAGGCAACGGCGGTGATGGTCGGGCGGCGAACGGTCGACGCGGACGACCCGATGCTGACGGTCCGTCACCTGGACGGTCCTGATCCGATAAAGATCGTGCTGGATGGCCGCCTTGAGACGTCAAGGGATGCAAGGGTATTCGCCGGGGCGCCGCTGATTCTTGCCGCGGCGCAAGGGGTCTCGAAAAAAAAAGTCGAAGCGATGGAGGAATGCGGCGCTCGCGTCTGGGTCTGTTCGCACATGGATGGAAGGCCACTGCTGCGAGAGGTACTCTCCCGCGCGGGCAGCGAAGGAATCACGCATGTATTGATCGAAGGCGGCGGTTCCGTGGCGGCGTCCGCGATGCGCGACCGGTTGATCGACCGGCTGGCCGTATTTATCGCCCCCGCGATTCTCGGTAAAGGGATTGATTCGGTAGGCGATCTGGGGATAACAGGAATGGCCGATGCGATTCTCCTGCATGACGTGGAAGTGGATTGGTCCGGGCCCGATCTGTTCTACACGGCGCGGGTGAAGGATGCTGCGGTACGGGAACCCGCGGCCCCGTGAAAGGAAGGGATTGATGTTTACGGGGATTGTCGAGGAAGTGGGGCTGGTTTGCGACGTCCGAAGACGGGCCGGGTATCAGCGTACGGCGCTGGAGGCGAGCCGCGTTCCGGCGGATGTCGCCATCGGCGATAGCATATCGATCGACGGCGCCTGCCACACGGTTGTCGACGTGGGGCGGCAGGGGTTCTCGTTCGAGTCCATCCAGGAGACCCTTGAGCGCACGACCCTGGGGAGGTTGAAGGCGGGTGACAGGGTGAATCTGGAACGGTCGCTGAAGCTGTCGGATCGCCTTGGCGGCCATCTGGTGGCCGGACACGTGGACGGCGTGGGCCGGGTGCGGGAGCGGCGGCGATGGGCGGACAACGTCGTGTTCCGGATCGGGATGCCGGCGGTGCTCGCTCGTTATGTGGCCGGAAAGGGTTCGATCGCCGTGGACGGAATCAGCCTGACGGTTGTGTCTGTGGGCGCAGGCGAATTCACGGTAGCGGTGATTCCGCATACCATGGAAGCGACAACGATCGGCGAACGCCGGGTCGGCGACGCGGTGAATCTGGAGGTCGACATGGTTGCGCGGTATCTGGAGAGGCTGACAGGAACTCACGTGGCGAACGGCGAATTGGCCGCGGTACCGGACATTGGGTACGGTGTTGAAAAAAAAGGGTTTGACGACAGTCGCAGAGTTTGATATCTCAACGTATTTCCGCCGGGAGTGGCATTAAATGTCTGAGATCGACAACGGGTTCCGTATTGCGTCCATCGAAGAGGCGCTGGACGATATTCGGTCGGGAAAACTGGTGATCGTCGTGGACGATGAGGACCGGGAGAACGAAGGGGACCTGATCGCCGCGGCGGAAAAGGTCACGCCCGAGATTATCAATTTCATGGCCCTTCACGGGCGCGGTCTGGTCTGCCTGCCGGCAACACCGGAGCGGTTACGGGAATTGGAACTGGAAATGATGGTGGGCAGAAACACCGCGTTGCATGGAACGCCGTTCACAGTGAGTATCGACGCGGTTGAGGGCACCACCACAGGGATTTCGGCGCAGGACCGGGCCGTTACCATACGGCGGTTTGTCGACCCGGACGCCCAGGCACCCGATTTCGCCAGACCCGGACACGTATTCCCGCTGTCTGCACGTCCCGGAGGTGTATTGCGCCGGGCGGGCCATACGGAGGCGACGGTGGACCTGGCAAGGCTTGCCGGCCTCTACCCCGCGGGCGTACTGTGCGAGATACTGAATCCGGACGGGACGATGGCCCGGCTGCCGCAACTGATGGAAATGGCCCTGCAGTTCCACCTCAAGATTATCACCATTCGCGATCTGATCGCATATCGCCGCCGATCGGAAAAACTGGTCGAATGTCTGGAGACCGTCCGCCTCCCCACACAGTTCGGCGAGTTCGAACTTCACCTGTACGAGAGTGAAGTCGACCAGCGGGAACACGTGGCACTGACCAAGGGAGACCTCTCGGCAGCCGATCCCGTGCTGGTGCGGATGCACTCCGAGTGCCTTACAGGAGACACCTTCGGATCGCTCAGGTGCGACTGCAACACGAATCTCCACTCGGCGATCGAATTGATTGAACGGGATGGTCGCGGCGCCGTTGTCTACATGCGGCAGGAGGGCCGGGGTATCGGCCTTCGCGAAAAAATCAAAGCATACCATCTGCAGGAACAGGGTTACGATACCGTGGAGGCGAATCTGAAGTTGGGATTCAAGATGGACGAGCGCGATTACGGCATCGGCGCCCAGATTCTGCTGGATCTCGGCATCAGGAAGGCGCGGTTGATCACCAACAACCCGGCCAAGCGGGTGGGCCTGGAGGCATATGGAATCGAGATTGTGGAACGGGTACCCGTCAGGATCGATCCAACGCCATGGAATATCCGGTATTTGCGCACCAAAAAGAAGAAAATGGGACACATGTTCAGCGAAGAAGATCTGAAGTTGGTCGACGGCGGCCCGGAGGAAACGTATGGCGAGAGTGCATGAGGGTGGATTGCATGCGGGCGGCAGACGCTTCGGCATTGTTGTGAGTCGCTTCAATGCGCTGGTCAGCAAGCAATTGCTCGAAGGCGCCCGAGATTGTCTGACGCGTCATGGATGCGATCCGGAAAACGTGGACGTGGCCTGGGTTCCCGGTGCGTTCGAGATTCCGCTGATCGCAAAGAAAATGGCGCTCAGCGGAGGTTACGATGCCGTGATCTGTCTGGGCGCCGTGATTCGCGGGAGTACGCCCCACTTCGATTACGTGGCCAACGAGGTCTCCGGAGGGATCGCGTCGGCAGGGATGGAATCCGGCGTGCCGTGTCTTTTCGGCGTGTTGACCACCGACACTGTCGAACAGGCAATCGAGAGGGCGGGAACCAAGGCCGGTAACAAGGGATGGGAGGCCGCCATGGGCGCTTTGGAGATGGCGAATTTGCTGGCGTCCTGGGACGACGACCAGAAATGACGGGTTCGCGCCGAAAAGCCCGTGAAGTTGCGCTGCAGGCGCTATATTGGAGCGAGAGTTCGGGGGACCCCGTGCACCAGACGCTTCATACCATGGCGATTCGTGCGGAACTGTCGGACGACGCGGCGGAATTCGCGCAGGCGCTGGGTCGGGAGACCTGGGCGCGAAGAGAAGAACTGAACCGAATGGTCGAAGGAATTTCCAGGAACTGGGCATTGGAACGCATCGCGAGGATCGATCGCATCCTGCTGTGGATGGCGCTTACCGAAATGCTGGCATTCGACAATATCCCGTTCAGGGTTTCCATGAACGAGGCCATTGAACTCGCGAAGCGGTACAGTGTCGAGAAGGCGCCGACGTTTATCAACGGCATTCTTGATGCGCTGGTCAGGCAACAGGGTATCATGGCAGAGAACGTGGATTGTCGCGAAACGGTGGATAAACGCTTATGATGGGTGTGATCAAGAAAGTATTCGGAACCAAGTACGATCGAGACCTGAAGAAGCTCTGGCCGACGGTCGAAGGTATAAACGGGCATTGCGAGTCTCTGTCCACGCTTTCGGACGCGGATCTCCGCGATAAGACGGCGGAGTTCAAGCGAAGGTTGGCGGATGAGACAGCCGAATATACGGAACAGTTGGATCGTCTGCGCGGGGAGTTGAGGAGCGAGGACGAAATGGACCGTTCCTCGCTGCTGGACGAAATCTCGGAACTGGAGGAGGAAGCCAGGGAAGTCGAGGCGGAGACACTGGAGGAAGTTTTACCTGAAGCCTATGCGGTCTATAAAGAGACGTGCCGCCGTTTCAAGGCGGAGGGAAAGCAGTGGGAGCGCGCAGGGGAAGCCATCGTCTGGGATATGGTGCCTTACGACGTGCAGATGCTCGGCGGAATCGTGCTGCACCAGGGAAAAATTGCCGAAATGGCCACTGGCGAGGGCAAGACGCTGGTGGCGGGCATGCCGCTTTATCTGAACGGATTGACGGGACGCGGCGCCCATCTCGTAACGGTGAACTCCTATCTGGCAAAGCGAGACGCCATGTGGCTTGGGCCCGTCTATCTCTTTCTCGGGATGAGCGTGGGCATCATTCAGGACCGCTCCATGGAGGCGGAGGCCTATCGCATGGAGGAGGATGGGCAGGGCGGGTACCGGCTGCGGGAATGCGATCATCAGGAGGCCTATCGGGCCGATATCATCTATGGCACGAAGGACCAGTTCGGGTTCGATTATCTCTATGACAATATGGCGGTTCGCCCCGATGACCTGATGCAGCGCGAACACTACTTCGCGATTATCGACGAAGCGGACAGCATACTGATCGACGAAGCCAGGACGCCGCTGATCATCTCCGGTGCGGTGGCGGAGGCCGACAACCAGCGGTACGATGAGATGCGGCCGCTTGTGGAGCGGCTGGTCAGGGCGCAGACGCGCGTGGTGACAGGGACGTTGAACGAAGCGGAGGAACGCCTCGACGAGGAGGAATACGAGGCCGGGATCCGGTTGCTGCAGGTCCAGCGGGGCATGCCAAAGAACCGCCGGTTCATGAAGCTGTTGCAGGAAGAGGGGACCAAACGCCTGATCGGCCGGGTTGAGGCGGACTACCTTCGCGACAAGCGAATGGCCGAGATCGACGAGGACCTGTACTTCAGCGTTGACGAGAAGAGCCATGTGATCGACCTGACCGATAAGGGTCGCGTCGAAATCAGCAGAAAGCCGGACGACTTCGTGCTGCCGGACCTGGATGAAGTTCTTCACGAAATCGAAGCTGACGATTCGAAGCCGCCGGACGAAAAGGCCAGAGCCCAGGACGACGCGTACCAGGACTACGCCCGAAAGAGCGAGGCGATTCACAGTGTGCAGCAGCTTCTGGTCGCCCATACGCTGTACGAAAAGGATGTAAGGTATATCGTGGACGGCGGCCAGGTGATTATCGTGGACGAATTCACCGGACGCCCCCAGCCGGGTCGACGATTCGCGGACGGGCTGCACCAGGCTCTGGAGGCGAAAGAGCGGGTCAAGGTGGAACGGGACACCCAGACGATTGCCACGATCACCTTGCAGAACTACTTTCGACTGTACTACAAGCTGGCGGGGATGACCGGAACCGCCGAGACCGAGGCGGCGGAACTGTTTCAGATCTACAAGCTCGACGTTGTGGTGTTGCCCACGAACGAACCCGTGCGGCGGATCGATTCGGAGGACCTGATCTTCAGGACCAAACGTGAGAAATACAGCGCCATCGTGGATGAGATCGAGCGGTTGAACCACATGAACCTGCCCGTATTGGTCGGCACGATCAGCGTCGAAGTCTCCGAGCTGCTGTCGCGCATGTTGAAACGCAAGGGCATCAGACACTCTGTGCTCAACGCCCGCCACAACCAGCAGGAAGCCCAGATCGTTGCAATGGCCGGACAGCCGGGAGCGGTGACCATTGCGACCAACATGGCGGGTCGCGGAACGGACATCACGCTGGGTGACGGCGTGGTCAAGGCGCCTGAAGACCATCATTGCGCGCTGATACCCGGCGCGAATGGCGAGGGGAGGCTGTGCCCGCACCTGGAAGAATACCGTTGCCGGGAGGAAATACCCTGCGGATTGCACATTATCGGCACCGAGCGACACGAGGCGCGGCGAATAGACCGGCAGCTCAGGGGGCGTGCCGGTCGACAGGGCGACCCTGGAAATTCCCGGTTCTTCATTTCACTGGAAGACGATCTGATGCGGCTCTTCGGATCAGAACGGATTGCCCGGATCATGGACCGGCTGGGAGCCGAAGAGGGCGAGGTGATCGAACACCGGATGGTCACCCGATCCATCGAGCGGGCGCAGAAACGCGTGGAAGCGCGGAACTTCGAGGTGCGCAAACATCTGCTCGAATACGACGACGTGATGAACCAGCAGCGGGAGGTCGTATACGACCGGCGACGCCATGCGCTGGAACAACACAATATCTACGAGCAGATCGAAGAAGAGATGGAGGACGTGGTGAACGCCTCCTTCGGGAGCCACCTTCCGGACGAAGGCACCCAGGACGACTGGGACCTTGACGGACTCTATCGCGACCTGCGCCAGATATTCCTTCAGGTCCCCGAAGTGCCTCCGGAGACGTTGCCCGAGCTCAAAGAGGATGGATTCCGGGAAAGGTTGTTCGATGGGATCAGGTCGGCATATCGGCGACGCGAAAGCCTGATCGGTGCTGCAAGGATGCGGGAAATCGAGCGGATGGTCTACCTGGGGGTTACCGACGAAAAGTGGAAGGACCACCTCAGGGAAATGGACGACCTCAAGGAGGGCATCGGTCTCCGCGGATACGGGCAGAAGGACCCGCTGATCGAATACAAGCGTGAAGGGTTTCAGATGTTCGTCGATCTCCTGGACGAGATCAACAGGGAAACGCTGAAAACGCTGTTTCGAATCCCGGTCGAAGAGGAAATGACAAGACCCGGAGGCCGCCGGCCACAGCAGGTCTCGCTCGTGCATCAGGATGCCACCGGCATGGGTTTTGACATTGGCGGCGAGGCGTCGCCGATTGCCGATACTTCCACCAGCGCGTCGGAAGGCGGTCCGCCCAGACAGCGTCCGGTACGGGTGCAGAAGGTAGGCAGGAACAGCCCATGTCCGTGCGGAAGCGGCAAGAAATACAAGAAGTGTCACGGTCAGCCGGGTCGGGTACCCGCCTGAGGAACCGCGGCGGCAGAACCGTTGCAGTCCGGTACGAAATCCTGCGGGAACGAGTAAAGGAGCTCAGAGGCGATGAAATCCCGAGATGACCTGTTGAGTGAGGCCCGCAGGCAGATTCCGGAAATGAGCGTTCGGGAGGTGCATCATCATCTGAACAGCGGCGAATCCCCCGTTCTGCTGGATGTGCGCGCCCTCGACGAGTGGGAGTCCGGACATCTGCGCGGGGCCGTCCATATTCCCAGAGGACGCCTTGAAGCCGAGGCCGAATCCAGGATTCCCGATAAATCCCGGGAAGTGGTGGTGTATTGCGCCGGAGGCGTACGTTCTCTGCTGGCCGCGGAATCTCTGAAGGAACTGGGCTACGAGCGGGTGATCTCAATGGAGGGCGGGTACGACGACTGGGCGGATGCATCCCTTCCGTCGGAACAGCCGCCCCCGCCGGAAGAGACCGGCGATGTGGACCGTCCTGAACTGCTGGAAGCCGAAATAGAACACCTTCAGGAACGGATTGCCCGGAAGAAAGAGCTGCTGGGTCGTTCGATAACGTAGAGGGAATGCCGCGGACGGCTAACAGGCCGCAACAGGAAATCGGGCCCGGGCGCATTACCATACGTAATGCGCTTTTTTGTGCTTTCAGGGAATTTGTCCTTGCGTCACAAAATCAAAGCATGTATATTTGGTCTATTGGCACTCTGTCCCGTTGAGTGCCAATAGTCTGAAGAAGCATATATTAATAAATGGGTTAACGTAAACGGCATACTTGTGAAGGAGGGCCTGATGACAGTGAAGCCTCTGGCCGACCGGGTACTTCTCCGGCGGATTGAAGCCGATGAACAGGTCCAGGGCGGCATCATTATTCCCGATACAGCCAAGGAAAAACCACTCGAAGCCGAGGTCGTCGCGGTGGGGCCGGGCAAAGTCAATGACAAGTCCGGCGATCCGGTACCGGTTTCGGTCAGCGTGGGCAACCGCGTACTGATCGGGCAATTTGCAGGGACCGAGGTGGAGGTGGGCGGAGAAGAGCTTGTCATTGCATCCGAAGAAGATATTCTGGGAATCCTGGAATAGCGATGCGCCGCGAACACAACCGAAAACAGGAGGGACATGATGCCAGCCAAGCAACTGAGCTACGGGATAGACGCCCGGTCAAAGGTTCTCGACGGCGTGGACATCCTGAGCAAAGCCGTTAAAGCGACGCTGGGCCCGCGTGGCCGGAACGTCGTTCTCGGCAAAAAATGGGGGTCACCAACGGTAACCAAAGACGGTGTGACGGTGGCCAAAGAGATCGAGTTGCCCGATCCCTATGAGAACATGGGCGCCCAGATGGTGAAAGAGGTCGCTTCCAAAACGTCCGACGTTGCGGGCGACGGCACCACCACGGCCACAGTCCTTGCGGAAGCCATCTATCGCGATGGGCTCAAGAATGTGACGGCCGGCGCCAACCCCATGGACATCAAGCGTGGAATCGACGAGGGTGTCAGCGAAGTGACTGAGGCGCTGCGGGCACAGTCCCAGGAGGTCACGGGCCGTAAGGAAATCGCGCAGGTGGCCACGGTCTCTGCCAATAACGACAGCAGCATAGGAGAAATTATCGCCGATTCGATGGAGAAGGTTGGCAAAGACGGCACGATAACCGTCGAGGAAGCCAAGTCGATCGAAACGACGCTGGACGTGGTGGAGGGCATGCAGTTCGATCGGGGATACATTTCGCCGTATTTTGTGACCGACCAGGACGACATGGAAGCGATTCTGGAAGATGCGTATCTGCTGATCTACGAAAAAAAGCTTTCCAATATGAAAGATCTCCTTCCCTTGCTGGAGAAAACCGCGCAAGCCGGCAAGGCACTCCTGGTAATCGCCGAAGACGTGGAGGGTGAAGCGCTGGCGACGTTTGTCGTGAACAAGGTCCGGGGGACCATCAAGGCGGCAGCGGTAAAAGCGCCCGGTTACGGCGACCGTCGGAAGGAAATGCTTGCGGATATCGCGATTCTCACCGGCGGCCGGGTGATTTCCGAAGATCTGGGAATCAAGCTGGAAAATATACAACTTGACGATCTGGGGCAGGCCAAGCGAATTGTCATCGATAAGGACAATACGACGATCGTGGAGGGCGCCGGAGCCACCGACGACATCCAGGGACGCGTCAGCCAGATACGCATGCAGATTGAGGAGACCACCTCGGACTACGACCGGGAGAAACTCCAGGAGCGACTCGCCAAGCTGGCCGGCGGTGTGGCAGTGGTAAACGTCGGCGCCGCGACCGAAACCGAAATGAAGGAGAAAAAGGCGAGAGTGGAAGATGCCCTGCACGCGACCCGTGCGGCTGTCGAGGAGGGAATCGTGCCCGGCGGCGGTGTGGCCCTCGTGAGGTGCATTCCTTCGCTGGATAAGGTTCGCAGCCGGGTTCGCGGCGACCGGAAAACGGGCGTGGACCTGCTGGCCAAGGCGTTGGAGGCGCCACTGAGGAAGATTGCCGATAACGCGGGCCACGAGGGCAGTCTGGTTGTGCATCGAGTCATGGAGGGTGAAGGCGCTTTCGGGTTCAACGCGCTCACCGAAACCTACGAAGACCTGATTGAATCGGGCGTGGCCGATCCCACCAAGGTCGTGCGTTCTGCAGTTGAGAACGCGGCCAGCATCGCCGGGCTGCTGTTGACAACGGAGACGCTTGTCACGGAAGTCCCGGAAGAGGAAAAGGAGCCACCGGGTCACGGCCACGGCCACGAACATCACTAATCCGTGCATGCATCATCGCGCGGAAATTCAAGGGGCGGCCGATACTGGCCGGCCCTTTTTCATCTGGTAAACGAGGATCACATTTGCTTATATTGTCGAATTAGATCGATGTTTTCGGGCAGGCTCAATATTGTGGACGGTTGTAGACGAATTCGCGGGTGATGCGACGTCTACGGCTCGAAGGGAGGTATATGGACGTTATTCAGGATTCTCCTTCCGAGGAGAATGATCAACCCGGATCGGAAGCCCCTGGTACGGAAAAGAAGGAAGACCCCACGGATTCTGAAAGGCGCGTGGTCTCGCGGCGGCCCGCCAAGCGTACCCGGAGCGGCAGCAAGAAACCGAAGAGAACAACCCGAAGCCGGACCGCTCCGGCGGAGGAACAGGGCAACAAGACCGAAGGCGATCCCCAGGAAGATTCAGGTCAGCCAGCCGAGAAACCGGCGGATGTTTCCGAGAAGCGCGTGATTTCGCGGCGGCCCGCGAAACGGCCCCGGAAATCGACAACCTCCACGAAGCGCACGACACGGGCGAAAGCGGAGGACAAGCAGCAGACTCAATCCGAGAAAGAAGCTGACAAAGCCGCGGCGCCGCCGGAAGCCGCGACAACAGAAACGGCATCCCCAGAGCCGGCGAAGGCTGGGGAAGCCGTTGCCGAGCCTGTGCCGGAAACCACAAAGTCTGCGGAGACGCCGCCTCCCGAACCGGCAGCGGACGCGCCGTCCGAAGCCCCGGCCGAAAGGACGCAGGAACCGCAGGCCAGAGGCGCACAGGAGCATCGCCGAAACAGACGGCGCCGGCAGCCGCGCCGGCAGAACGAAGGCGGCGGGTCTGCTGAGAACCGGGAGCGGGCCGAGCGGGTCCCGCAGTCCGTTGTGGAAATCCTGGCGGACAACTGGACCGAAGAGAAAGCCCGCAAATATCTGAGCGAAGGATTTCTGGCGACGCTTTCCACCCCGCTGGTCAGTCGGACCAAAGTCGAGCAGATAGACGAGGAAGCATTGCGGGATCGCCTGAAAGTGGTTCGCCGCGTGCTTGCGGATGAGTGCATGGTCGAGGACGACGCGTCGGATCTCATCCTTCTCGATATGGTCATGAACGCGCTGGCGGACAGACTCGAGGTCTATCGGCTGTCGTCCGGAAACGCCAGCCCCGGGCAACTCGATGAGATTCTGCAGCTTCGATACAACGCGGACCGTCGTCTGATCGAAACAGTGACGGCACTGAAAAATGCATAGTCCGGTAGGAGATACGGTGCGCGAGGCCGCCTATTGACGGGGTGTCGAGGGTCGCGTCCAGTCGATTTCGATTTCGTAGGGCAGCGGATCCACGGTGCGATTGGCGCGAAATGCGGCGATGCGTTCCACGCAGGCGTCGCAACGGCCGCAGGCGGGGCGTCTGCCTTCGTAGCACGTGTGGGTCTCGACGTAGGGCACGCCCAGGTCGAGACCCAGGCTCACGACCTCGTCTTTCCATTTCTCCAAAAACGGGGTGTGGATCCGGTAGTCGGTCTTCCGCGTGGCGCCCAGGCACAGAGTTTTTTCAAGCATATCGTAAAATCCGCGACGGCAGTCCCGGTAAATCTCAAAGTCATTCCGGACCGGCGAGAGATAGAGATTCCCGCAACCCTTCAGCTCTGCCCATGCGGCGGCCAGTGTCACGAACAGCATGTTGCGGAAGGGGACGACGGTTAGCGTCTGCCTACCCTGATTCGCTGCGGGAACCGCATGCCCTGTGTCCGTGAGCGGATTCCCCCCAATCTGCCGAAGGTCGAGTTTCAGACAGCGGTGGGACGCCGCGCCAGCCATCCGGGAGAGCGCCGCGCTGGATTCGAGTTCCACCGCGTGGCGCTGGCCATAGTCGACCGAAACGGTGTGGATTTCGGAGATGCCGCGGTCACGCATCCACCATAGCAGGGTGGTGGAATCCATGCCGCCGGAGAGCAGGAGAAGAGATTTACGGGATGACGGGTTCATGCAGGTACGATGCGTCACATATACAACGTCAAGAGGGAGCCATCCGGCTCCCTCTTGACGTTGCGAAATCGAGTTGGACACTTCACTGCCGATTTTCCAGGAGTTGATCCACAACCGCCGGTTCCGCAAGCGTTGACGTGTCACCGAGATCGCCGGTGTCGTCGGCGGCTATCTTGCGCAGGATACGGCGCATAATCTTGCCTGATCGGGTTTTGGGCAGACCCGGCGCCCAATGGATCACGTCGGGTGTGGCGATGGGACCGATCTCCTTCCGTACCCATGCCTTCAGTTCATCCTTCAATGCGTCTACGTATTCCACGCCCACGTTCAGGGTTACGTAGGCATAGATTCCCTGGCCCTTGATGTCGTGCGGGAAACCCACCACCGCCGCTTCCGCCACGCCCTCGTGGGAGACCAGGGCGGACTCCACCTCAGCCGTGCCCATGCGGTGCCCGGAAATGTTGATGACGTCATCCACCCGACCGGTGATCCAGTAATAGCCGTCTTCGTCCCTGCGACAACCGTCCCCGGTGAAATAATAACCCTTATATTGCTGGAAGTAGGTTTCCTCAAATCGTTTGTGGTCGCCGTACACGGTGCGCATCTGGCCGGGCCAGGGTTCAGCGATCGCCAGAACGCCCTGGACGCCGTTACCCTCCAGTTCCTTTCCGGTCTCCGGGTCGAGTACGACCGGTCTGATACCGAAGAAGGGAAAGGTCGCGGAGCCGGGCTTCGTGGCGGTTGCGCCCGGAAGCGGGGTGATGAGAATACCGCCGGTTTCGGTCTGCCACCAGGTGTCGACAATGGGACACCGGCCCCGCCCGACGTTGTTGTGGTACCACATCCAGGCTTCCGGATTGATGGGCTCGCCAACGGTCCCCAGAAGCTTCAGCGATGAGAGGTCGTATTTGGCCGGCCAGGCTTCTCCCTCTTTCGCAACAGCCCGGATCGCCGTTGGCGCCGTATAGAACTGATTGACCTTGTATTTGTCGATTACCTGCCAGTACCGCCCCGGATCGGGATAAACCGGTGTGCTTTCGAACATAACGGAGGTTGCGCCGTTCGCCAGTGGACCGTAGATGATGTATGAGTGTCCGGTGACCCACCCGATGTCGGCGGCGCAGAAATAAATGTCGCCATCATGATAGTCGAAGATGTTCTTGTGGGTATAGGCGGTGTATACCATATATCCGCCTACATTGTGCTGCACGCCCTTGGGTTTGCCGGTGGACCCGGAGGTATAAAGGATGTAAAGCGGGTCTTCGGCGTCCATCTCTTCGCAGGGACAATCCGGGCTGGCGGTTGCCATGGCGTCGTGCCACCAGATGTCTCTGCCGTCCTGCATGGGGCATGAAATACCCTTGTGTTCGCCCACGCGTCGGACGACTATGCAGGTTTCTACGGATTTTCCGCCCATGCGAGCGTCGGCATTGGCCATGGCGTGATCGGCGAAAGCCTTGCGTTCCATGGGCCTGTCGCCTCGAAACATGCCGTCGGTGGTAATGACAACCTGGCAGGTGGAATCGACAATTCGGTCGGCAAGCGCATCGGCGGAAAAGCCGCCGAATACGATGGAGTGTACGGCGCCGATCCTGGCGCATGCGAGCATCGCGACGGCCAGTTCGGGGATCATTGGCATATATATGGAAACCCGGTCGCCTTTGTTCACGCCGCGAGACTTCAGCACGTTGGCGAATTTGCAGACCTGCTCGTGAAGTTCCCGGTAGGTCAGCTTTCCGTCTTCACCCGGTTCGTTGCCTTCCCAGATGATCGCAATCTGGTCGCCGCGTGTCTGCAGGTGGCGGTCGAGGCAATTGTAGGCGATGCTGGTTTTCGCGCCTTCAAACCACCTGATGGAGATGGGCCCCTCATTAAGGTTGTAGTTATATGCGCGTACGTTATCCCATTTTCTGAACCAGTGAAAGTCTCCCGCCACGTCGGCCCAGAATGCCTCGACGTCCCCGATGGATTCCTGATACTGCCGCTCGTACGCTTCGAAACCACTGACATGCGCCTGATCACTGAGGTCCTGAGGCGGGAAATATCGCCCGCCTTGTTCTAGAGTCCGGTCTGGATTTGCCGCCATTGAAAACCCTCTCATTCGGTTTTGAACGGTTGAAATGGCAGATTCGACGTCGGTAAAGGAGTGTCTTGCAATTCCTTCCTGGAACGGCTATAATTAACCCACAACAATGCCGGATGTCAAGCGGAGAAACCGCATCGACAGCGTGGAGATTCTCCTGAAAATGACGGATCAAAGTTAGCTTTTCGGGAACTTTTCTCAAACCAGAGGGTTTAAAAGCTGTTTGGCAATCGTCTGGATTGAGGGTTCTGCAGACCCCGTTCCGAAGGACGTAGTAGGCGAAAGGGGGGAAGTCAATGCTTATGGCAAGCACGGAGAACGGCACGGTTTCGGATGTTGATATTCTGACGGATGTTGCGAATGGCGATATTGAAGCCTATGGAAAGATTGTAAATCGTTACAGAGGACGGTTATACAACTTTGTCTTTCGATTCGTCGGCGACCGGGAGACAGCCGAGGACATTGTTCAGGAGGCCTTCCTCAGGGCGTATCGAAAACGGAACGAATATCGGGCAATCGCGAATTTCTCCACCTGGTTGTTTACAATTGCCGGCAACCTGGCCAAGAGCGAGTTGAGACGCCGAAAACGTTGGCGGCTGTTTCCGCTTCACCGGGACGACGAGAACGAGACAGGGATGGAACTGCCCGATGAGTCGTACCGGCCGGACCGGATCACCGAATCTTCAATCGCGGATGTACAGATTCATCAGGCCATCATGTCGCTGTCGGAAAACTACCGGCAGGTCATCCTGCTTCGAGACGTCGAGGGGCTGTCATACCAGGAGATTGCGAAAATCAGCCGGTGTCCGGTGGGTACGGTCAAGTCCCGCGTGAACCGGGCTCGTCTGAAACTGCAGCAAAAGCTGAAAAATGAAGGAAGGGACGTCGGGTTGGTGGTCTGACAGCCTGATCCCGTCTGCCGAACCGCACGGACACTGGTCATCGAATAGAAATATTGGAGGAAGAACATGGGTGAGGGTCACATCACTTGCGGCGAGTTTGCGGCCCGATTATCGGATTATCTCGAAAACGAGGTCGCAGGTACAAAGCGGGCGCAGATGGAAAGCCATGCGCAAGCGTGCGCTGCCTGCGCAAATTCGCTGGAAGGTGTCAGGAACCTGACCCGGCGGCTGGCCCGGATGTCGCGTGAAAGGCCTTCCGCAGGCTTCGATTTTGCGCTTCGGAGCCGTCTGATGATGGAGGCGGCACAAAAGCCTTCGTTCTGGAACAGACTGCCCGACGTATTCTTTCCGACCATACCAAGGGCGCTTGCATCGGCCGCGGCCGTTGTGCTGATGGCGCTGGGAATGACCACGGCGCTCGACGAGGCTCCGGAAACACGCGGCGCCAACGCGGATCGTGTCCATCAGATGACGCTCGTCGCGCCCGCCTTTTCGCCGTTTCCCGTAGAAGACAGGCGTGGCGCCCTGAAAATGCTTCCTCAGAAAACATCCGTTCCGGCTTCGGGGCAGGTTTACCGGGCCGGCCGGTCCGATTCCGTAAAGGCCGCGTCATTGGTGCGCCCGCGGCCGGGTCGGCACCTGGCAAATGTACGCCGGGTGTCCTTTTAGTGAATCTCAGGGAGAGAAAGTCGATACGGACAATGAAAACGAATCTGCGCAGACCCCTGTGGGTGGTACCCATTATGGCGGGGTTCCTTTTGGCCGGGCCGGGATCAACGGCCAGCGGCGCCGGCAGCGTGCTCAAGGGAATTGAAGAAGAGAGAGCCGAGATTCTGGATAAGAACCGGGCGGGGGTCGTGCGCATACACACCAGCTATACCCAGATGGGGGTGGTGGAAGGGCTGCAGTACGGCAAGGGATTCATGCATGGCACCGGATTCATTCTGGATTCCAGGGGCAACATCATAACGGTCCATCGTGCTGTGAAAGACGCCGAGGAAATCTGGGTAACCCTGAGTACCGGGCGTCGTCTTCGGGCCCGTTTCGTGGCATCGGATCCGGTTTCGGAGGTTGCTGTTATCCGGGTTGAAGCGGAAGGACTGCAGCCGATTGCCGTCGGGAATTCCGACTGGGTTCGCATTGGCCACTACGCGTTCATTCTGGGCAATAGTTTCGGGAGTCTGACACCATCGTTCGGTTACGTTCACAATGTCGACCGCTCGCAGGACCTGATTCATGTTGCGGCGCCGGTGCGGCTCAGTTTTGGCGGCGCGCCGGTTTTCTGCAGTTCAGGGGAGATTCTGGGCCTGGTTTGGGCGTTACCGCCCGATCCGTGGTCCGGTATTCTTCCCGAAGGGGCTACAGATGTCCGAATGGCACAGGAGATTCCAACTACGGTATTCGTGGTGCCGATCAACCGTGCGATTCGTATCGCCCAGCGCCTTCTGAGTGGTTCACAGACAGTATACGGATGGCTGGGCGTAACCGGGGAATACGACCCCGAATTTCAGGGCGTGCGCGTGGTCAACATTGCGCCGGACGGCCCTGCGGCGAGACGAGGGATCGTTCGGGGGGACCTGATTATGTCGTTCCAGGAGCAGCAGGTGGAAAGCGCCGAGCATCTGCAAAGCCTGGTTCTGTCCACCACTCCGGGAACCGAAGTGCGGATGAAAATCAAACGAGGGGAACAACCGGACACGCCCCGTGTCGAGGTGGGTGAACTCTCGACCGAGTCAGCAGATTTTCCGCCGGTTGGCTTTGAACCGTATTCGGGAACTTCGCAATTGTCGTTTCAGCAGGGCAACCAGGCGTTGTATCGCGAATTTCTTCGGCTACAACGGGAAATGCAGTTGTTGAAACAGCAGATGATCAAGAAACCGGCTGGTTTTTCGGGGCAGTAAGCGGGTAACAGATGAACAAAAAAAGGGCGGCCTGAGCGGCCGCCCTTTTTTTATTCATCTGTTGTCTCATTCTGTCTGCGAGATCATGTTTTCCTGCACAAAGTTGAGTCGGAGCCTGTTGAGCGCCCTGTCTTTCAGTTGCCGGACGCGTTCCCTGCTGATCTGCAGGCGTTTGCCAATCCGTTCGAGGGGCTCGGGTTTATCGGAATCCAGACCGAAGTAAAGACTCAGTATCCGCGCTTCCCGTCGCGGCAACCGATTCAGGCATTCCTTCAGCAGCTTCTTGATCCGGGCATCCTCGAACTGTTCGTCAGGGCGGGAGTCCTGGGCTGGAAGCGTGTCCGCGTATACGCCGGAAGACCCTTCGTGCGTGGGGCTGTCCAGCGATACTGTGGAGCGGTTGGCCTCGAGGGCGCGGCGCAGCCTTCGGAGCGGCATTCCGGTCTTCTCGACAAGCTCGCCCAGATCGGGAATCCGGCCCAACGATTGCGAGAGGGCGTTCTTTGTCCTGTTGATAACGTCGAGGTCGTCGATCTGATTCACCGGAAACACAACCGGATGGGAATATTTGTTGAGCGCCGACAGGATAGCCTGACGAATCCACCAGACCGCATAGGTGATGAATTTATGCCCGCGCGCCAGATCGAATGTCCGTGTGGCTCGGATCAGACCCAGGTTTCCCTCGGCGATCAGGTCCGACAGGGGAAGTCCCCGTCCGCTGTATTCCCGGGCGATTCGGACGACAAATCGCAGATTGGCGGTGATGAGACGGTCGAGGGCTCTGCGGTTGCCCTTCTGGGCGTCAGCAATCACGTCCGCTTCGTCTTCTTTGCTCAACGGCGTGAATTTTCGGATGTCGCGCAGATAGATGTCCGCGTTGCCGTCCGAAGATCTGGCGTTCATGTCCGACAATCTCCATTATCGATGGTGTATGCCTCAGGTACACCCATTCTTTCACCAGGAAGCCTGTCGATGGTTTTAGACGGCAGGAGACCACGAATCGGTCTCCATTATTACCACCGAAGAAACAACCGTGTCGCGCGGTTAATATAACGCGGGTTCGCGCTGTGGTCAATGAAAAATCGTCGCATTTTGCGACACATTGAAGTTGTACGATGAAGTCGCCTTCGAATAGACTGGTTTCCGTCCGGCGCCAGGAAATTGATACAGTCTTCCACGAATCCCCTCCGTCGCAAGCACGTAAGCCGTCGTCCTGCAACCCGAGCGGGCGAATGGAATCTCAGTGAGATCAATTCGACGGATTCGCGGTGGTTTCGCCGGCCGCTCTTCGCCGTTTGTCTTTCGTTTTTGATTCAAGCTGACGGCTGAAAGCTGATAGCTGTCTTTGCTGCGTTTCACCGACCTAGTACTTACTTGACAAAGAAAGCGAAATAATATATCTTGGGCTCATAGGGAATCGATCTCAATTCAATTGTGGAGAGGAGACCGCCTATGAGCCGCCCCGCCGTGTTGATCACGTTGAGTGACGAGGAAAAAGAGACGCTGTTGAGTTGGAGCCGTTCAGGCAAGACGCAACACCGTTATGTGCTACGCGCCCGGATTGTTCTTTCAGCATCGCAGGGCATTGCGAACCGTGACATCGCCAGGGACCTGGGAACGCGCGAGGCCACGGTGTGCAAGTGGCGCCGGCGCTTTCACGAGTCGGGTCTTTCCGGGTTGCAGGACAAGGCGAGGTCGGGTAAGCCTGCCAAGTACGATCTTTCAAGCGAAAGGCGAATTTTGGAGTCCTTGGACGACGCCCCGCCCAAGGGCTATGGAAACTGGACCGGTCCGTTGTTGGCCGACAAGCTGGGGATTTCTGTCCACTATGTCTGGCAAGTATTGCGCAACCACGGCATCTCACTGGCCAGAAGGCGCAGCTGGTGTATCAGCACCGATCCCGAATTTGCCGCCAAGGCCGCAGCCATTGTGGGGTTGTATCTGGAACCTCCCAAAAATGCGATTGTCTTGTGCGTCGACGAAAAGCCCGCGATCCAGGCGTTGGAAAGGGTACAGGGATGGCTCAAGCTGCCCAACGGCAAGGCCGTGACCGGCTTTAACCACGAATACAAGAGAAACGGCACCACCACGTTATTCGCCGCATTGAACGTCGCCACCGGCCTCGTCAAGGCCGGGCATTACAAAAGGCGCAAACGACGCCAATTCTTGAGCTTTATGAACGAACTTGTCGCCGAATACCCCGATCAGGAACTCCACATCATCCTCGACAACCTGAACACCCACAAGCCCAAGAACGACCGCTGGCTGCCACGCCATCCAAATGTCCACTTCTACTACACCCCTACCCACGCATCCTGGCTGAACCAGATCGAAATCTGGTTCAGCATCCTGTGGAGAAGCGCGCTCAAAGGCGGCTCCTTCACCTCGATTCGAGACTTACGCACCGCCATCAATCACTTCATTGACGCCTACAACGAGAACGCACATCCCTTCGAGTGGAAAGCCACAAAAGTCCGACCCAAAGCCCTTGAAGAAAAATACTCTAATTTAGCCAATTAAGTACTAGTGATGAAAGAGCCTGATTCCGCTGTTGACCATGACCATGCCATATTCATCGGCGGCGGCGGTCACGGCATCGTCCTGTACTGAACCGCCCGTCTGGATCACGTATTCCACGCCCGTTCTGGCGGCGCGGTCGATGTTGTCGCGAAAGGGAATATACGCGTCGGAGCCCAGGCTGACACCCTTGAGGCGATGCAGCCATTCCCGCCTGGACGATTCCCCGAGGGGCCGCGGCGCTTTTCGGAATGAAGCGCGCCAGACGCACTGTTCTTCGGGAGTCATGTCCCCCTTCAGATAGAGTTCGATGGCGTTTATCTTCTCGGGCCGCCTGGCGCCGCGTCTGAATCTCAGATCGAGTACCGCGGGGTGCTGGCGCAGAAACCATGCTTCGGCTTTCCTGGCGGCGATATCCGTGCACGCAAGGCGGTTCTGCTGGCCCGCGCCCACGCCGATGGCCTGGCCTTGCAGCGCGAAGCAGATGGAGTTGGACTGGGTGAATTTGAGCGTTATCGTGGCCACAAGCATATCGCGGGCTTTTTCCGGGGGGATTTCCTGCTTACGGGTAACGACGTTCTTCAATATCTCAGGGCCGATAGACCGGGTGTTGGACTGCTGCTCGAATGTGAGCCCGAATACCTCTCGTCGCTCGGTCTCCCGGGGCTTGTAATCCGGATCGATTTGAAGGACCGGGTAGGCGCCGCCTTTTTTCCGCTTCAATATCTCCAGGGCTTCCGGATGATATCCGGGCGCAATCACGCCGTCGGAAACCTCCCGGCGAAGAAGCCGGGCGGTGGCAACGTCAACCGTGTCGCTAAGGGCCGCCCAATCCCCATACGAAGAAAGCCGGTCGGCGCCCCGGGCGCGGGCGTACGCCACGGCCGGTGGCGAAAGGTCCAGGTCTTCCACAAACAGGGCTTTCCTCACGTCTTCGCTCAGAGGCACCGCCACGGCGGCGCCGGTGGGGCTGAGGTGTTTGAAGGATGCCGCGGCGGGCGTGCCCAGGGTCTCCCGGAGTTCCTTTACAAGCTGCCAGGAATTGAGCGCGTCGAGCAGGTTTATATAGCCTGCCGTGCCGTTCAGGACACGGAAGGGCAGCGGGCCGCGTTCGTTGAAAATTCTCGCGGGTTTCTGGTGCGGGTTGCAACCGTATTTCAGTGTGAGTTCATCCATGGGGTGTGTCCTCGAATGCATTCGCTGTTTCACACTGACGTGCCCGGAATACAACCGCCCGGGCGATGGAGAATAACCGCCCGGGCGGTCGCGTCGTCGGTGTGTCCTCCCGCTGTCGTTCCTGCTGCGCACACGGTTCTATCCCAGCACACCGTCTGCAAACAGGGAACCCAGATCGGTTTCGCCCTGCCATTCCCGAAGCGCCGGATTTTCGGTGCTGAGAACCAGGTCGGCGGCGCCGGATTCCGTTCTGGAAAAACAGATGACCTGACTGCCTTCCGCCAGACCCACAATGACGGGCGAGTGCGTGGTTAAGAGGATCTGGACGTTTTCTATGGAAGAGAGCGCTCGAAAAACCGTTTCGACGGCCCGGGGATGGATCCCGTTTTCGGGCTCTTCTACCAGGTGGACGCCGCAGAAATCCGGCAGGAATGCCGGAAGTGTAAGGGCCAGAAGGCGAAGTGTGCCGTCGGAAATTGCCCAGGAGGGCGCCTCCAGTCCGTTTCGGTCCTGGAAGACCAGATAACAGTGCCTGTCCTCGGGACGTTCAATTGTGCGGATGGAACGCAGGTCCGGAAGAACGGACTGCAGGCAACCGATCCACGCCGCGAACCTGTCGGGCGCGCTGGCATGCAGGGCAGCGATAACCCAGGGCAGGTTGGAGCCATCGGGCTGAAACCCGGAGGTGCGGCCGGGCGGGCTGGGACGACGCATACTCGCGCTGTTCAGCACCAGACGCTGGATTCCGTTGTTGAGGATGCCCTTCAACCACGTCGCTACGGGATATCGGGTTTCGTCTTCCGGCAGATTGGCCAGAGCGGACCGCCGCGGACCCAGCTTGAAAGAGTGGTCCCATCCTGTACCGGTTTCGTAGTAGAAGTTGTCATTGCTCCCGTGAACCTTGTGCACGATGGTCCTGGCGCCTCTGACGCGGGGCAGGGCCAGCGTGTCCGGCATCGGACGATCGACCGGGAAAAGCGTCTGCTGTTCGCACTCGGGCTCTTCCTGGGAATCCTCGGGGAGAAGCAGAACGCGTTCGGCCAGAATGGCGGTCTCACCCGTTTCGGCTGACGGCCCGATGGTGATTTCGTACCGGCAACGATCGTATTGCCGGTTGTCGAAAAGGTCGGTTTTCTGTTCCGGTATGCTCAGGTCGATGGCCAGTTCGAACGGATCGAAGGTACGGCGCCAGACCAGGTCGCGCAGGTCGGCCGCGCGTCCTTCAACGGCCTCCTCCAGCCCGTCGGAAACGAGATCGCCGAGGAAAGCGATGGCGTCCAGCAAGGTGGTTTTCCCGCTGGCATTGGGCCCAACCAGAATGTGGAATGCATCCAGTGGTCGGCTGATGAAACGCAGGCAGCCGTAACGGAGGACTTCGATCTTGCGAATCATTTCGGCCTGCCGTGGGTCAGGATTCCTCTATGTGTCTCTTCACCAGTGTCATAAAGGAGTTTGCCAGACAGCTTTACCAACGAAAAACGGTCCCAGAGATTGCACGTATTGCGCAGTCTGCCGGGTCTTCCGCATTTCCTGGACAACGTGCGAGAGCGGATGCAATTCGGGACCCAGGAGGCCGATGACGAAGTCATTGTCGTTGCGGTCAAGGCCATAGCAGGCAAGGCGGATGTCCTGGGCAAAACCGGCCTCGGCGTAGGTCCGTCCGATTCTGGCGTGTTCACCCAGAATCCCGCGCAGGTCCTCACCCGGCAGCAGTCCGAATTCGGGCTTGCGTCGCAGCGGATACCATACGGCCCAGGGCCAGTCCGGGTTCAGGACCTTGCGGCGCGGCTTTCTCAACAGCGTCTCGTCAAGATCGGGCTCGTACCCGTGTGCGTAGGTCCTTCCGAACATGGTAAGGTCGGGATGTCGTTGTAGCTCGGCGAAGGGACCGGAACTCAACAATGCGCGGATTTCCCCCGTAAAGGCTCCCGGAGACTCGGATACCGTGAGAATGCCAACACCGGTCGGGTCGTTCAGGTCCGCGTACAGGACGGCGTCGACGCCGGATTCGCGGAGCCCGTCGGCAAGTGTGTGCGTGCACCCGCAGTTTCCGAACACGTGCAGCTGCATATAGAGCCGCCGGTTGCTGGCCTGCACCTGTCCGTTGATGGGTTTGCCTTTTTCGCGCAGGTCCAGAGTCTGTTCTTTCGACGTGGAACGCATCGAGGATTCCGTATGACGAGAAGGGGAGTCTGCGGATGCAGGGATTTTCTCTCAATATACCATGCATCCGTGCCGTTTCAAGCGAAAGAAACCCGCGCCATGAAGTTCGTGTCTCGGGTCAGTTCTCCAGCCTCGAAAGTGACTCGGCAACCGTGGGTTCAAGGCCGGCTTCCACGTCTTTTCGACGCATGGAATGGAATTCACCAAGGACGTTGTTGGCCGTGGCGAAAGTGTCGATGCGGGCTGCGTACAGATGTACCGTGTCGCCAGGCAGCGCCCATATGGCGACGTCGTCCGTGAGGGCATCCAGGTATGCCCTGGCGCCGCAGCAGCCCAGACTGAGCGCGGCCCTCCCGGTTTTGACGGCATGGGGAACCACTGCGCAGGCGGGACGGCCCATTGCAGGCGGGACGGCCGGTTCGACCTGCTGGACGGCTTCGGTAATAATGAGGCTCTGACGTGAATGGGCGAAGAGAAGGACCACGGACGGATCGAGCGGTGTTTTGTCCAGAGGGGCGTAGATGACGTGCCTGGTTTCGTTCTCCAGCACCGGGATCTCCATAACGTCCTCCTCGCGAACGTAATCCATCCCGGCCATTGTTTTCAGAACGTCGCCCAGTTCCGCTTCGTACGAGGCCGGCGGGTTGGCCATCCGGTGTGTATGTACGCCGATGGCGCACAGTTCGTGGTGGGTGGTCCGGGTGGAGAAGGGGCCTTTTTCCGCTTCCTGCCAGAACAGACAGCCGGCAGGCGCCCGGCCCTCGTATTCCGGTACGCCTTCAGGCACCGCGTCCGAAATACAGACGGCAACCGGCGGAAGGGCAAGGTTGAGGGATTTCTGCAGCATGCCGGCAACGGCCGCATACGAGTTCATGGGATACCACCTTTCTTTAGAAATTCGGAAATGCAGCGTCTATATCGTGGTCCTCACGGCGCGGGAGCTTTCGAGCCGGGCCGCTTTCGTGCGTTTACGAGAAGGACGATGCCCAGGATGATGAGCGGGAAGCTGAGCCACTGCCCCACGCTGAGGGGGAAGCCGTGACCGTAAGCGGCCTGGCGGACCTTGACGAATTCAACGACCACCCGGAATGAGAACACGGTTACGAGGAAGAGGCCGAGAAGCATTCCGGTCGGCGTCCGGGCGCGCAGTTTCGAATAGACCGCGAAGAGGAGGAGGAAAATCAGTCCGTAGGCGAGCGATTCATAGAGTTGCACCGGATGCCTCGGGACGGAATCGATGTGGGAAAAGACGATCGCCCAGGGCAGCTCGGCCGGGGTGCCGTATATTTCGGAGTTGAAGAAGTTGCCGATGCGGATGAAGAACCCGCCAAGGGCAACCGTCACGACGACCCGGTCAAGTATCCAGAGATAGGATTGATCCGGCCGGTGTCGGGCGTACAGATAGAGTGCGGAAAAAATGCCGATGGCTGCGCCGTGGCTGGCAAGGCCGCCCCGCCAGATCTTGAAGATCTCGATCGGGTTTGTCAGGTAGAATGCGGGGTCGTAGAACAGACAGTGTCCAAGGCGCGCTCCGATGAGGGTGCCGAGAACCATATGGTTGACCAGGCTGTCCAAGTCCTTCGCGGGTTTTCCTTCGCACCGGAACATCCGGCGCATGATGAAGTAGCCGAGGACGAAGGTGACCAGAAAGCACAGGCTGTACCAGCGCAGGACGACCGGACCGATGCGGAAGATCTCGGGGTCGGCACTCCAGTGGATCTGGGCGATAACGAACATGAAAGACCGGTTCAGGGGCTATTCGGCGGGACGGGATCAAATCCCCCGAATGAGAGGGATGACATTTCAGCGTGCACGCTTGACCTCATCCAACTCCAATTGATAAACGCCCATCAGCATCAAATCCTCCCGAAACTGCTGACCGACCGAGAGTTTGCCAAAAACGGTGATTGGCACATCCATCACCATTTGAATCTTCTGCTTTTTTGAAGGTTCGACGTAGATAACCTCATTGATACGCGGTGCAACGCCGTAACAGCACGACATCGTTGACTTGAGCAACAGGAGCCGCTTCACATTTCCCCGGTCAACGTCGATCGGAAGCATAAATCCTGTGATTGCGACCTTTTTCTCATCGAGTCGCTTCACTTTGTCGGGGATCTCGGTGTCGTAGGAGAGCGAGCCGACGTATTCCGAATCTTCCAATTGCCTCCAATCCGGCTCATCCAGCCAGTAATCACTTAAGAAACTGAATGGGACGCGCAGGTACTCACCAATCATTTCAGCAGGGGCGGCATCGGCGGCAGTGCTATCAATGGCAAACAGAACAAAGTTGATCGGCATTGGAGCGGTCAATTCCGGCTCTGCTTCGATCCTGTAGTCCGCGGATTGGATTTCAAAATCGCCGACGAGCCGCAGAACCTCGCCGGGTAACCACTGGGCAAACCGACTGCTTCTTGAAAAAAAGGTGAACCGTAACTCTTTCAATTTTACCGGCTTCTTGACACCGTGGAACTCAAAGGTCGCGTCGGCATCAGCAATGATGGGTAATGCATCGACGAGTCGTGCATCTTCCGCAACACTCAGGCGCTCAATCCGAAGGATCGCTTGCGGGTAAACATCTGCGTTCCACCAGACCTTCTGAGCCCCCTTATCGATGCCGGTCTGCATTTTCAGACGTTTCATATCAAGTTGGAAGATCGCCTTGAACGACTCATGCAACGCATCGGGGTCGAGTACAATGCTTCCGTTGATCCGCTCGGTTGTTGCCCTGAACTGACTGCCTCCAAACATGAACGCACTTCTCTCTTTGTCCAGCGTGAATGTCCTGGACTTCGCAGCCGGATCGTCTTGAGCGGAGGCAATGCGGGATATCCCGAGGATTAACCCAAGAACCGTTGCACAAAAAGCAACACGTGATCCGCATAAAGAGAATACGCTACCCAAATTTCTCAGTCTCATGACTAACCTTGATTCGTCATTATTCGGGTACGTTAATTCGAGTATGTGCAAGTGAATAAAGGCGATTTAACTGCTGATTTCTATGATCCTTCTGGTCACTGGACGTGAACGGAAAAAACGTGCTTCCCGACGACCTTTTCGGCTCGGTGAGGAAATAACTGCAGGGTCACCGCGTTACCACACACGACGCTTTGCACGGATTCTTTTTGTGTCTTTTGTGCTTTTTGTGGCCAATTTTTCTTTTTTCAAATTGAGACTAATGTCCACCATGCTTATTTTCCGTTGCCTCGTTGCCTTCGGGAAACTCAAATTCAATATGAGTGAACATCTGACCCATTACTTCAATCGAGACAATCTCTGCATGAAATTCCGATGCTCCCTTAAGTGCGTCCGATTGGGCCTCAAATTGGGAGGTGTCGCCTTGGGTCTCTCCGGTCAGGACGTTTGCAATCGCTGAAAGTTGCAAAGTAAAGTCGGTCTCGGCATCTTCTCGATGTACCTTGAGTTCGATTGTCTTCTGTGAGAGCCTCACCGATTTTTCCGCTTCACCGTCAAGCACGTAGCCAGTGAGTTTTCCCGTTGTCCGGTCCAGCACAAACTCAATGTGCGCAAACTCATCGCCAAATACAACCAATGTCCCGCCGTGAGGTGCAATATGCTCATGATGTGCATTGGTTTCGTGTGGTTCCCCGTGTTCGTGGCGATGCTCCTCCATTTTCTCGCAACCGATGTGAGCAATAATAACCGTTAGAATTGCCGCTCGTATCAAGAGCTTTCTTTGGACTCTCATGACAATGTCCCCTTCTACACCATTGGCTTGACGATTTTGTTGTATCGTACGTCTTGCAGTGTTCTGGCCCGGAAAAAGTTGCCCGAATCCGGCCGGAGAAATGCAGCGATCAGCAATCAGCTCTCAGCAGTCAGCCAGAACCAAAGACAAACAGCAAAAGGCTCATGGTGGAACCATCACGAATCCGTGAGATTGACCTTCCTGGAGAACCTTCTGCCCGCCTGGTGGCAGTTGATGGGGCTTTTCCGTTCGACAAGCCACTTCGGCAAGCTCAGTGCAGGCAGTGCAAGCAGCGTCGGCAGACGGGATGAATCGTCGGCCGACCGGTGAAGTGTTTTCGCGACAGGACATTAGCTTATGGGTGTTAGATTCGTGGCAACATCCGTCCGATACGCCTTGAATGCGGGCACAATGCCAGCCATCACACCCAGAAGTATGACGCAAACGGGCACGACTACAAACGCGAGATGAAATTTCAACAGGTCCAGGACGATACCAGTCTGAGCGCGGACAATTTCTGATGCTGAGGTGAAAATCGCAGCATAGACCAGAAATCCTGCGATGACCCCTAACGCCGCGATCGATGCAGCTTCCAGCACAATTACCGCAAACACCGTTTTGCGACGTGCGCCAAGTGATCGCAGAATGGCGAATTCGCGCCGCCGTTCATTGATTGAGTTGTAGATGCTTGCGAGAATTGAACCCGCCGCAACGAGGACAACCAGATAGGAAACGAGTGCCAGGATTTGATTCATCCAACCGATTTTGTCAAACAGGCCGGCCATCACAGCGCCGATGGGCCATGCCAACGTTGCCACCTTCCCCTGTTTGTTGATCATTGCATCCATCATGAAACCGATCTGCGGATTCCGAAACTTCAGCATGACTGCGCTAACCTCTTTATGTGCGTCGGGGATCTCTCGACCGGGTTTGGCAACATATTCATCACCGCCGCCCCGCAACACATGCCCCTCCAGCCGATAAACTCCCTCGATTGGAATCCAGATGACACGATCGGAGGGTGAATTGGTCGCTTCGAGCACACCAACAACAACATATTGTTCATCATGCCGCATGGATTCATCGAACACCAGGCCGTGATACGGCTGAAACGTATCCCCCGCCTTCAGGTTCAACTTCTGTGCGGCATAGCTGCCAAGGACGGCCTCCTGCCGGTCGGGATCGAAAAAACGTCCATCCCCATGCGTCCGAAACCGCACCCCTTTGCGGTATTCAAACTCCGTGAACAACTCAATTTCCGTTCCGACGATACGGAAACCGTAATAATTGTCTCCAAGCGCGTAAGGAATGGCGAGCTCGACACGCGGATCGTCTTTCATCGCCTGATACATCGTCCAGGGGATATTCCCCGGCGAGGTTTCGAGATGAAATACGGTGTTCAGCACCAATTGCAACGGACTGCCGCGTGCTCCCAATACCGCATCAAAGCCAGTCGGACCGCCCGTGAATGCCGAGACGGATTGCGCTCTGATGGCGATAACCGCCATTACAAGCCCCGTACCGAGCGCGATTGAACATGTTGTGATGAGGGTCGAGAGCGCGTGTTGTCGAAGACTGCGTTGAACGATGAAATACAACCCGATCCGTTTGTTCATTTTCGACTCAAACACGTTTCTCCTTCATTCTTCCACAGGGGAACATCTGGATTGATGTTTAAAACAGCGGAATTCACGTTGAAAATCCGTGAAACAGAAACCGGGTTGTGGTAGTTTATACGCGATTTACTTGCGCAAAATCCATTGCCTCCTCAAATTGGCCGAGAACTCTTGAGTCGTGGCTGACAATAAGCAGCGCTGCACTGTTTTCGCAGCATACTTCACGGATGAGTGTTACCGCTTCGTTGGCATGGTGATAATCCAGATTGCCGGTCGGTTCATCGGCGAGTACGAGACGGGGTCGATTGGCAACGGCGCGGGCAACCGCAACACGTTGTTGCTGCCCGACCGATAGCTGCGAAGGGCGATACTGCATTCGATCGCCAAGTCCGACCCGTTCAAGCAGATGTTGGGCAAAATCGGCGTCAATTCCCTTTCCGAACATCATTCCGAGCGTAACGTTCTCTAAGGCTGTGTAGCCGGCAAGCAGATTGAAGGTCTGGAAAATATACCCGATGTTGTGGGCACGCAACCTGTCCCGCTCCGATTCCGAAAGAGCAGTCATCTCCTCGTCAGCGAGCACAATGCTTCCGTTGTCGGCTTGTAGAATTCCGGCGATCAGATTCAGAAATGTCGTCTTTCCAACACCGCTGCTCCCTCGGAGCGCAATTTGACTTCCTGCGTCTATCTCGAAATGGGGAACATCAATGATGCGGCTCTGTGTACCTTCAGGTGAAGCGTAAGCCTTTTCCAGATTCGTGACCGTCAATAGTGACATCGCAGTCTCCGATCAGCCTCCATTTGAAAGAGGATAACCGTTGAATTGGCCACAAAGAGCACAAGCGACGATTCAGAAGATGCCCCACCAAAAGCAGGACACATGCAGACGAGAGGCATGCCCCGACAAACCCTGCGAGTGAGTGATTCAGAAATCCTTAGAGGTTGTTTCCCCTGAAATCATGTGATACTTATTCTCATGGGCAAGTACTATTTTGGGTTGACAAAGGAGAGGCGTTCCGTCGGCAGAGAATGCGTCTTGAGCTTCAGGATCGAGGTGGAGATGTTTGGGCAGGGCAATTCTGGCCCTTGCTCACCCTATTCGCCAAACCGTCACGCCACCCCGCGCGTCGAGCGCGGCAAGCGCGCGGCCGTCTGGCCGCCAGTACAATTCAGCCACTACGCCCCCCACAGCCGCGGCCCCTATCGAACCGCCTTCTCCATTTCTCTGAAGCGACCACACAACCACGGCGCCGTCGCGGCCTCCCGATGCCAGGCGCATCCCGCGGCGAGCGAAGGCAAGCGTCGTGACGGGTTGAACATGAAGCTCCAGAACGCCGGGCCGCGTGCCTTCGGGACCCCTTCCCTGGAAGCTCCAGACCGTCACTGCCTCTCCGCCGCCGGTGGCCAGGAGGGTGCCGGTGTCATCGAAAGCCAGGGCCGACGGCTTGGCAGGATATCCTGACATCATGGAGTCCTGCTCCGTGGAGCGATGCCAGAAGTGCACCGAGTTGTCCTGGCTGCCGCAGGCCACGACGTCTCCGTCCGGGCTCAGTACCAACGACACCAGGGATCCCTGCCACTCCAGCTTCTGCCGAAGCTCGCCGGTGGGCGCGTCGAAGAACGTCACCCGACCGTAACAGGCCGTCGCCAGCTCCCCGGCGCTTGACCAGGCGATCGCGCTGACGGTGCTGGGATGGTCATCAGATCGCCAGACCTCCGCGCCGTCCGCTCCATACGCACGAACCTGGCGGGAGCAGGAGGCCGCCAGCCATTGGCCGTCCGGCGACCACGCCACGTTTTCTACCCAACCGCTTCCGACGTCGATGGCCCGGCTTACCTGACCTTCGGCGGCTCTCCAGAGTAAGACTCGGCTGTCCTGACCGGCCGTCGCGAACGAGTTTCCGCTCGGGTGGATCGCCACAGCGAGCACACCACCTTCATGAACCCCGCGCCTCTTCCAGGCGGCCGCGCCGGACCTGCCGTCGAATGCGTAGACGCCGCCCGCGGCATCACCGACCATCAGCGCTTTACCGCGCAGGCTCCAACCCCCGGCGATGGCATAGTCGCCGACCTCCGCGGACCAGCCCCGGCGAAGAACGCCCCTGGGTCTGTCGACATTCAAATCAGACATGCTTCGAACGCCTGCCGCATGCTCTGCTCATCGAGGTTGCGGCCGATGAAGACGAGCTGATTGCGGCGTGGCGCGTCGCCCCATTCACGATCCGGCTGGCCGTCAAAGAGCATGTGAACCCCCTGGAAGACGAAGCGACGCGACTCGCCCGCGAGGCTGATGAAGCCCTTCATTCGGAAGATGTCCACCCCGCGCTCACTGAGCAGTTTGCCAAGCCAGGCGTCGATCCTGCCTGGATCGACGTCGCCGTCCCGCTCAATCGCGATCGAACTCACCTCGTCGTCGTGTTCGTGCTGTGCGACCCAGGTTCGCTCGACCTCGACGGGAACGGCTGCTCCCTTGTTGGACAGGGTGCCGGCCGCTGTGGAGGCAGGCTCGGAGCCCGGACGCTCCTCTATCTCTATAGGCGCTCGACCCGCGTTCGTGAGTTGGAGATCGAACTCCTCCGCGAGGTGCTGGGCGTAAAGGCCAACCCGCACCTTCGAATTGACATCCAGGAAGAAGGACTTGCGCCCCGGGGAATCCAGCCGGAGGTTCACATGCTTTCCGACCGCGAGTTCTTCCCCTGGGCGAATGAGTGCCGCAGGTTCGGCGTACCGCCGCACACACCACTCAGCACCCTCACGGAGGGCAGCGTCATCCGTGCCCTGGTCGGACACGACGACGAGCGACATCGCCGGATCAGGTCCATCGGCGAGGCTGAGTTCGTAGCGGCCGATACCGAGCGAGTAGACTCCAGTCCATTCGAAGGGATACTCGGGCTCGAGAAAAGTGGGGCGACGCTCGAGCGCCTGGTCCAGGTCGAAGGCGTCGAGATTGAGTACAGTATCGACGGAGACGTTCGCCCGCTCGCTGCGTACGACCTGCGCCATTCGGTTCATGTCCCGAAGCCGAGCTTCGAGCCTGTCGAGCGCCTCGCCATCGACGAGGTCCGTCTTGTTGAGCACGAGGACGTCTGCAAATGCGATTTGCTCCTTGCTTTCGTCGCTTCGTCCGAGCTGCTGCTCGATGTGGGCTGCATCGACGAGCGTGACGATCCCGTCAAGCGAGAACTCCGCACGAATCTCATCGTCCATGAAGAAGGTCTGAGCGACCGGGCCGGGATCGGCGAGCCCTGTGGTCTCCACCAGCACATAGTCGAACTTGTCGCGGCGCTTCATGAGATTGCCGAGTACGCGAATCAGGTCTCCGCGCACCGTGCAGCAGATGCATCCGTTCGACATCTCGAAGATCTCTTCGTCAGCGTCGATGACGAGCGCCTGATCGATGCCGACCTCGCCGTACTCGTTCTCGATCACCGCAATGCGCTTGCCGTGCTCCTCACTCAAGATCCGGTTGAGCAGCGTCGTCTTGCCAGAGCCGAGGAAGCCGGTGAGGATGGAAACAGGTACTTTTCGCGGCGTGTTCATCTAGTTCTCCTGGAGCAGAGGTGCGAGCATTGGAATCTGGACGTCGAACCCCCACGCCGTGCAGACCTGGACCAGGTCTGCGGCGTCAACGGCGTAAGCGGCACGACAGTAATGATAATGATTTATCGCTATCAAGTCAAGAGGGTGTCGGAGAGGTGCGTAGTGTGTGCTGGACGCCAGTCACGCACACGCCGCGCAGCGACCGAAAAGAACCAGCTCGTGGCCGTCGACTTCGAAGCCGTCGGGCGCCAGAGCTTCGACTTCGTCAGGGCAACGATGGATGTCGAACGCCTGATCACAGGAGCGGCAGAGGAAGTGGTGGTGATGCGGACGGTCGGCCAACTCGTATCGAAGCCCGCCGCCCCTGAATTGCACTTCCGATAGCCACCCCTCGCCAACGAGAATCTTCACGTTCCGGTATACGGTTGCCACACCGAGTGACGGAACGATCTGTTGGCCGTACTCGAGGACCTCTTCAGACGTGAGAGGGCGCCCGGCGTTTATGAATACGACGCGGATCGCCCGGCGTTGACGGGTGTCTCGTTGCATAGAGGTAGGCGTGGGAGGATGGACATTTTCCGTGAAAAGACCTGAACGACCGATGCGTGAAACCCCGGGGCCGGTACTCCAATGGATCCGGGCGATTGCGAACATGGAAGACCGGTTCAGGGGCTTTTCGGCGGGACGGGATCAAATCCCCCCGGGTGATAGGGGTGGCATCTCAGCATTCGCGAGACCGACAGAAACAGGGCGACCGGAACAGGATGTTGCCGAAAGCAATCCCGGGCGTACCGGGAACACGTGGGGTGAAACCGGCACCCGCATCCGGGACCGAAAACGACATGAAATAAAGGCGAGACAAATAACCGGTAGAGCCGCAGAAGGATTATGGTTGATGCGGCCAGAAGTCGATCGAGGACAGGAAGCATATTCCGGCTTTCTCTGGGGGTTAACGGCTTCTCGGGTTAACCTTGATTCGTAATTATTCGGGGACGTTAATTCGAATATGTGCAACTGAATAAAGGCGATTTAACTGCTGATTTCTATGAAACTTCAGGTCACCGGACCTGAACGGAAAAAGTGTCCATTTCGACGACCTTTTCGGCCCAATTCGGAAGGTCTTGTCGCGGGAGCAGCGATGCTGCTCTTGTCGAATTAAGGTTAAAGATTGCCTTGATTTGTGATTTGCAGGATGTTTTTTTGTTCAGCGCTGGCCGCAGAAGATAGCAATTAGAGGTTCATATCGAAAGGAGAATCCATGGCCGAAGAGACGATCTTCAGCAAGATCATCCGGAAGGAGATACCTTCTGAAATCACGTACCAGGATGAACTGGTGACGGCGTTTCGAGATATCAATCCGCAAGCGCCGACTCATATTCTGATTGTACCAAACAAGGTGATTCCCACCGTCAGCGACGTATCGTCCGAGGATGAGGCTGCGCTGGGCCGGTTGTTTACGGTGGCGGCCCGGCTCTCGGAAGAGGAGGGGCTTTCCGATGACGGGTACCGGTTGATCGTGAATTGCCGGAACCACGGCGGCCAGGAGGTCTACCACCTGCATATGCATCTTCTCGGCGGACGTCCGCTCGGTCCCATGCTCACCCGGCAACGATAACGTCTGTACGGGAATTGCCAGGACGAAATATCCGGTACCCGGTGGGACCGTCGGGGCGGCGCACTCCCATCACGCCGGGACTTTCTATTGCCTGCGATCGGGCCACCTGTAAGCCGCTTTTGCGTTCTTCCAGAATACCCCTTCGACCGCTTCTTCACCAATAGCTCTGAAGTACTCCATGGGAATGCGCTGTACCGTGGCGTAGTCCGCGCCGTGTTCGCACACGGGCCAGTTGCTGGCGTAGATGAGTCGGGACACGCCGAGAATCTCCCAGAGGTGGTCCAGCGTCGGCGAATAATAGATCAGCTCGGGAGGCGCGGGTCTTTCCCGTGCGGTCTCGACCAGGCCGGACACCTTGCAATAGATGTTCGGGAACTGCGCGACATTGTGAAGGCCGTCGATCCACTCGGGGTCCGGCGTCCTGCCGTCGATGGGTACGTGGATGACGTGGTTGAGCACGATGCGCAGGTCCGGCAGCCGCTCGGCGATGCGGACGGCGGATTGAAGCTGCTCGACGTCGATGAGGAGGTCCAGGGAGAGGTCGAGCCGCGCCAGCAGCTCGAGTCTGGCGGAAAGCGGGTCGCTGACGGTTCGGACTTCATTCCTGTGAAGGCGGATGCCCCGGAATAGCGGGTTGCCCGCCAGGCTCGCAAGCCGGTCCTGAAAGGCGTCGGCGTCCGGGTCGAGATTGCCGACAAAGCCTACGATGAAGGGATCTTTTTCGGCCAGATCGAGGATCCAGCGATTGTCTTCGAACCACTCGCTGGCCTCCACGACCACGGTGCCGGTCACGCCCTCCGGAACCGCAATGGCCTTGTAGTCTTCAGGAAGCACACGGCGGTAGAGCAGGGCGTCGGCCCGCGGCGGCCAGGGCACCCCTTCCGGACGGCCGGGATCGTAGAAGTGGGTATGGGTGTCGATGATCATCGGCGCGCTCCTTGTGTCATTCGATGCTGAAGTCTTGACAGAGAGGGTGGATTGCGTATCTTCCAAGTGATTGACCGGAAAGAGAGAAGGGGGTTATGGCCGGAGCGGAAGGACGGTATTCGTCCACCAAGACATTTCACAACCTGCCGTGTTCACACCGACAGGCGCATCACGACGGTCACTGTCGGTTCATCCACGGCTACAACCGCGTCATCACATTCCACTTTACGTGCAACGAGCTGGACGAGAATCAATTTGTGGTGGATTTCGGCAAACTCAAGGATCTGAAGGCCTGGCTGGAGCACATGTTCGACCACACGATGCTGATCAACGAAGACGATCCGGAGCGGAAGCTGTTCGAGGAAATGCACCGGAGGGGGATTGTGGATCTGCGCGTGATGCCGAACGTGGGGATGGAGGCATCCTCGAAATTTGCGTTTGACTATGCCGACCGGATGATCCGCGATAAGACCGATGGACGTTGCTGGGTATTCCGGGTGGAGACCCGGGAGAATTTGAACAATTCGGGCGTCTATGAGATTGTGGACGGGTAGGCGCGGGGTTCATGCAAATGGGAACAACTACAGGCCGCGGCGGCGCAGCCAGAGCCGCACATAATGCCGGCGGCGTTCCGGATCGGGATCGTCCTCGAATGCGGTGCGATTGTGCAGGATCCAGCGGTTGTTCGTGAACAGCATCTGACCGGGTTGCAGATTGAACTCCACCCTGAAGTCCTCGCGGCGCAGCAACGCTTCCACAGCGTCCAGCGCTCTCCTTTGATCCGCGGTCAGCGATTTGCCCGCGCGCTCGTGACCCACCTGGATGTAGTAGTACAAATATCGGAGCGTCAATTCCCCTCCGCGCCATTGGAAAACGGGGAACTCCGACGTTGGTGATTCGCCGGCTTCGAACTGTCCTCGACGATCGAAATGGAACTGTCGATAGAGGATTTCAAGGACGTCGGCGTGATTTTCCAGCAGCTCGCTGTGGAGGGCGTAGCCGCTTATCAGTTGGCTCTGTCCGCCGGAAACAGCCGTGCGCAGGCAGAGCAGTCCCACGACGTCGGGCAGTGGTCTGCCGAAGGCGTTGTCATTATGGAACGTGCTCTCTGCGTTGGTCACTGAAAATCTGGCTCCCTGCGCCACATCCATGCCCGTGTCCCGCACGTCGTACAGCAGCGTTCCTTCGATATTCTGCGCCATGGGGCTTCCAAGGAAGTTTCCGACCGTCCAGTACATCGCGGTCGCATCCTCAACTTCACAGGGCGCCCGTTCGACGATCGCAAAACCCCGTCCCGAACTCAGAGCATCGAGCGCCGGCTGAAGGCATTCTCGGCAGCCATTGGACGATTCGTCCGGCAGGGAAATCTCCGTGATCGGTCCGGTATGCCTCCGCGCGTGCCGGATAATGCGCCTGAGGTTGGAAAGACAATCCTCGGACAGCGTGTAGTACCAGGCTGCGGAATCGTCGATACTGTCCGTCCGCCATGCCCGCTCGCGAGAAACTTCGTGTGACAACATCTGAGAAACCTTCCTTGTCGTGTCCTGTTCGTCTTCCCTTTACTCGCTATCCCCACGGGCACACTATATCCAGCATCACGCGATCATCACCTGACGTATACGTGAGACACGATGGACGCCCTGTCACCAGCGTGGAACAGAGCGACGTCGGCGACGTCCACTGGCTGAACGGTTTGTCGCGTCGGACGTGCTTTACGCCCATTGTTGGCGGAGCCCAACAGAAGATAGGGCTTCACCCATTGAAGAGCAAGCCCTGGATGCGACAGCCGATGGGGCGCGAGGGTTGCGGCCCCGGAAGGATGGCGACTTTAAATTGAGTACGAGAATGACGGTTCTGATTACCGGGGCGACGGACGGGATCGGCCGGGCGCTTGCGGGAATCTATCGTGCGCGTGGTGATCGGCTGGTGCTGGTGGGGAGGCGTGCGCTGGATTCGCTCGAAGGCGGACTCTTCAGCGATGAGACCTATTGCGAGGCGGATCTGTCAGAGCCCGATTGCGCGGACAGAGTAGGTCTCTTTCTGAGTGAGCGGGAGATAGATACATTGGATCTGGCCATTCAGAACGCGGCAACGGGATATTACGGTTGCATCGCGGATCAGAGCGGCGCCAGCATTCGAGAGATCGTCTCCGTCAATCTTCTGGCGCCGTTACGCCTGACACACGCCTTGGACCCGCATGTGAAGAACGCGAATGGCAAGCATGTACTCATTGGCTCCATCGCTCACGCGTTCCCCTGTCCGGAATTTGCCGTGTATGCGGCCGGTAAAGAGGCGCTCGACGTACTGGGGCGAAATCTGCGCGTCGAGGGCGACGTGAACGTCCAGGTCATACACCCGGGGGCGACACAGACGGGCATCCATTGGAAGTCAGGATGGCGGAACGGGCATTCGAGAGTGTTTCCGCCGGCAAAGCGGGTCGCCACGCGGATCGCCCGTGCGATAGACGGACGTCGATCTGTGGTGACTATTGGCTTGAGGAACAGATCGTTGCGGTTCCTGGGGCGTTATTGCGACGGCGCGATCGAATCCATGATGCGATGGCAGGCGCGATGAAACACGCGGTCATTACAGGTGCGGCGAATGGCATCGGGGAGGCGCTTGCCCGACGGCTTGTTCGCGCGGGGTATTCCGTCACCGGCGTGGACGTGGATGCGAAAGGCGCGGCCATTCTGGAAAGGGAGCTGGGAGCTCGTTTTATCGTGGCCGATCTGAGTACCGATCAAGGTATCGCGCGCGTCCACGATCTACTGGGCGCGATGGACCCGATCGACGTGTTGGTCCACAACGCAGGCATCAGCGCCGTCGGGAGATTTCCCAGCGTCGGATTGGCGGATCAGGAGAAGGTTGTCGCGGTCAACTTTCAGGCGCCCATGGTGTTGACGGCGATGTTGTTGACTGCCGATCGCATTGTGCACGGCGGTTCCCTTGTATTCGTCTCCTCGCTCTCTCACTACGTAAGCTATCCGGGGGCCGCGGCGTACGCGGCGAGCAAGAGCGGGCTGGCGTCTTACGCGCGAAGTCTCTCGGTCGCGCTCGCGGCGTGCGGCATACACGTCCTGACGGTGTTTCCCGGCCCAACGCGCACCGACCATGCCCGCAGGTACAGCCCGGACAGTTCAAGGGAAGAAAAACGCATGCCGCCCGAAGAATTGGCGGAGAAGATTCTCGATGGGATCACGAAGAAAAAACGCCGCGTCATTCCGGGTTTCAAGAATCGCGCGGCAGCCTTTCTGGGGAAGTGGTGTCCGCGACCCGCGGAGGCGATCATGCGGCGTGCGATGTTGGACGGAACCGAAAGGTGGGATTAGAGGCTGGCTGAGCTCAGACACGCGTTATCGAGGAATCAGGGTTTCGCTATAGTTCAGGTTGATCCGTCGCGTCATTTTAGATGGCGAAGCTGAGTTTGACGTGGACTTGAATGAAAGGCAGCAGGATGCCAACTTCACAATAATTCAAAAAGCGCGTGATTTTTCAAGGCACGGTCAAACGTGAGTGTCTTGTCGCATCCAGCCAGTTTGCTCTTGTGGCCAAGTACGTAATCCGAAAAATCACCCTTTTCATGTTGGTATTCGTCCAGCGCGTTTTCCAGAGGTAATTTGTCGTCAAATACGAATTGACGTGTTTGAAGTATTACGCTCAGTGTGTGCGAAATTGCCGATCGGTTAAATCCATAGGCCGTTTCCAAGACCCAAACGAGCTCGCACAATCCAGTCGTTGTGATGAAAAAAGACTCGTCACTCGTTTCGATTTCTCGTGTTGCAATTCTCGACTGTTCCGGGTCATCTTGTGTTAGATAACGAACCAGTACGTTTGTATCCAGCCCAATCATTGTGTATGGCTGCCTCGTTGCCGAATAGCCCGATTCATATCCTCAATGGTGACTGACTGCGAAGCCGGAGTCAGAATTCCCTTCAGATCTCGAACGTCTCGCATATTTGGTTTTATGACCACGTCTCCATTGTCCTGAATGACAAGATTGAGTCGATCTCCTGGATTCAAATGCAGGTGCTCCCGGACTTCCTTGGGCAACCTGAGGTGGCCATCCTTATCAATCATTGATTCAGCCATAGAGTACCTCGAGTGTTTTCGATGGAATGGTGAGTGCATACTGAATCGTAATTGTCACGATTTCCGGTCTCCAAAAGATAAAGCGTGGCATCAAAAAGTGCAAGCCCCGGATCGGCGTTTGGGTCCGGGGCTCTGCGTTTCAGGGGAATATCACTCTGCCATGATCGGAGGGAGTGGCGTGCGCAATCGCTGCAGTTGCCTGCTCGAAACTAGAAGAAATACATCCTGTAGTTCAACTTCAGGCTCCGGCCCGTTTCGGGCATCACCGAGCGGATGCGCGACAGGTGATTCCGGTATTCCGTGTCGAAGAGATTCTCAAGGGAGAGGATCACGCTGTGGCGCGCCTGATTCGCGAGGAAGTCGCGCTGTATGTAAACGCCGAAGACGGAATAACCGGAGGTGGGGTCTTCGTACGTATCCACGCGTTTCTGTCCCGCGGCCCATTCCACGGTTCCTCCCCCGGTCAGCATTGGGTGCCGGTAGGTCGCGCTGCCCACGAACTTCAGGGGCGGCATTTCGGGAAGGGGCATCCGTTCGTCCCGGTTTTCGCCGCGCACGTGGCTCAGGTTCATTTCCAGTTCGAGGCGCGCGTTCGGACGCCACTTCATGTGGCTTTCCACGCCCGTCATTCTCGCGTCGATACCTTCGGCAGCGTAGATGGGGAGGAGTTGCGCATAGTTGATTTCTCCGGTGTTTCGAGGCGCGATGTAATTGCCGAACTCGTTCCAGAATCCGGTGAAGACCAGATCGAAGCCCGGTTGCAGAAAGTGGAGGAAGGCCTCCAGGCCGAAACTGCGCTCGGCATTGAGTTCGACATTGCCAATCTCAAAGGTGTAAGCAGCCAGGTGCGGTCCCTCGTTGTAGAGTTCCTCGATGGTGGGGGCGCGCTGGGAACGGCTGAGGCTCACGCCTGCTGTCAGCTGGTCGGTGACCGGCACGAGCGGACTGAAGGCCGCGGACCATGTATGGAAGGTGCGGTCTATGTCCAGGCTCTTGTTGGTGATCGTCTGGAGGCGCGGGTCGAAGGTGGCATAGTTGTACCGGGCGGCGGCCTGAAGTTCGATATTGCGGTAGGTCGTCTCGTGATACAACCCGACGTTGAGGTCCTGCTTTCGCGTGGGCGGCGTGAAGACAAAAGCGCCCAGTTTCAGGTTCCGGTGTTGAAAACCGGAAGAGAGAACGGTGTTTTGCTCCTGGTTTCCCGTGTTCAGGTAGAGTTTGAGTTCTCCACTGTAGTCATGAAAGAGGAACTCGGATCCGATGCTGCCGCTTGACTCGTACTCGACGTGGTAGTAATAGGCCTTCGTGAAGCCCGCCTCGAACCTGTCTGCTGTCCCGCCGTCGAACCGGTAGACCGCCTTCCCGTCGAAGACCCGCCGTACGATATCCAGGTCCGCGCCGTTGGGATGCGCGCCGATGAATCCGCCTGGAATGCCGTATTGCGTTTCGAACTGATCGAAAGAAGCGCCGATATAACCCCGGTCGCGCGCATAGGACAGTCCGAGTGTATAGGTATGGGTGTTGATGGGCGTATTGGCGAGTTTGCCGACCGGGGTCTGGATGTCCCGGGTATCCCGGTACGTGGATTCGGCATATAGCGCGAGCGGCCCAATGGGCGCGGTGAGGGCGGCGGACGAGAAATAACCCCGGTTCGCCGTTTCCCCGTAGGCGCCCACGCTCCCGAAGAAGCGCTCCGGACGGATTTCCGGAATCTTGTGCTTGACGACGTTGATAACGCCGCCGCCGGCCGAAGACGTGTGCAGCAGCGTTCGGGGTCCGCGGATGATTTCCAGCCGTTCCGCGTTGAACGTCTCCACCGTCACGGCGTGGTCCGCGGACGTGGATGAGAGGTCCTGCGACTCGATGCCGTCGACGTTGATCTGGACGCGGTCGCCGCTGAGGCCGCGGATGACCGGACGGGCGGGCGCCGGACCCATGCTGCGGATGGCCACTCCGAGTTCGTTCTTCATGGTTTCGGCCAGCGTCATGCTGTATTTCTTCCGGAGTTCGTCGCCCGAAAGCACGCGGGTGGCCTGCTGGAGTTCGTCAAACCGGGTTTCGGTGCGCCTGGCCACGACGTCGATGGGATCCAGCTTAAGGTCCAGTCGCGCCAGTTCCTGATAGACAACGGGATGCTTTGCCCCAGAGACGGTCAGGTCGTAGTGCGCATCCTGATAGCCGACGTGGGTAAAGGACAGCCTGTATATACCCCCTGAGAGATGGAGCACGAACCGGCCCTTTTCGTCGGTAGACGTGCCTGCGGCGGGACCCGCGGGCTGGACGTTCACGTTCCGGATGGGCAGTCCGGACTCGCTGTCGAAGACGTACCCTTCGATCAACACAGGCTGATCCGTCCAACCAATGCCCGCAAGAAAGGCCGGGGACAGCAGCGCCAGCACCGCTCCGACAACGAACAACCGGCTGCCGGAACAGGGGTTGGCGGCGCCGCCCTGAAGCAGTCGCATCATGCGGTGTACATCAGCCATCTGGGACGTGCTCCCGCGTTGCAGACGGCGGGAGGACGGCACTCGTCCTCCCGCCGAGTTTCATTCTACGGTGCGGTGATCGTCACGGAAATCGGCGCGAATTCGTCCTCGGCCTCACCGTCGTGGAGAATGGAAAGCGTAATGGTCGTCGTGCCGGCCTTCTTGCCGATGAGTCTGAATGCCCAGTATTCGGGCGCTACGGGCGGATCGATTCCGAGCAGCGAGGTGTCCGCCACCGCAATGCCCAGCGTCTCGTCCGGCGCTTCCGGCTGGAATTCCACGTCGTGCTCGTCGAAGAAGAAGGTCGCGATGTGGTCGGTGGTGTCGCCTGCGGCAACCGTCAGAGTTTCGGTGGCTGTGCCCTCTCCCTTTAAGGGCGCCTGCGTGAGCAACTCACCGCTGTCTTCCTCCTTGAGCCGCACGCCCACGGGTTCTTCGTGCTGACCCTCCTGCGACTCCACGTGCACGGGGATGGGTTGTGTGCGGAAGTCGATGTGACCCTCGTGTCTGACTCCAAATACAATGGTGGTCTCGCCCTCGTGCAAGCCGCGCAGGTGGAAGTCGAACGAGCCCTCGTCGCCCTCGTCCTGGTGGACTGCGAGGATGTCGGAGTCGGCAATGATCCAGGCGAACGAGAATTCGGGATCGTCCGGCGGGTCTATTTCTTCGCCGTGTTCATCCAGAAACGCGATGCGCCAGTGAGGCGTCAGGCCGATCGGCGCCGTGAGTTCCGACACCCGACCTTCGTCAGAGTCGATCTCGCCCTGGAAATAGCGGAAGAATCGAACGCCGGATTCGATGATGACAAGCCCTTCCGCCTCGAACTCTCCGACCACGTGTACCGGGAGCGGCAGCGTGGTGAAGTCCACGTGGCCTTCGTGCGAGATCTGAAGCCTGATGGTGGTTTCGCCATCTTCCAGGCCGCGCAGGGCAAAGACGAATTTACCCGCTTCCCCCTCGTCCTGGACGACTTCGACAATTGACCTGTCCTCAATCTCCCAGGTGAAAGTGAATCCCTCGCCGGTGGGGGGCGCCATTTCGTTTCCGTCCCCGTCCAGGAAGCGGATGTTCCACTTGGCGGTGACTTCGCCGTGATGGACTTCCAGGGCTTCCGCCCGGCCGTCGCCCGAGTCGATCCTGCCCTGGAAATACCGGAAGAATCGCTGGCCGGAGTCGAGGAGGACGAGGCCTTCGGCTTCGTAATGCTCTTCCTGTGGCGTAATGGGGTCTTCTTTTCCGCAGCCGGCCAGGATGACCGCTACCGCCGCCGCTGCGATTAACAGAGGGGATCTTTGGATTTTCAGCGCGCTGAACATCAATGTTCTCCTGTATACCATTTTTTCATTTTGCCGCAAAACTCGCGTGGGCATCCGCCTGAGTGGAAGGCGTGTTTCATATCGGTCGACAATCTGTCGACATGCCAATGCCTTGGGCGGCTGATGACCTCCGGAAAGAAGCCGGGATGGCACAATGCCGATCCCTAAGGACTAAAGGCCACTCGAACGCACGATAATCCCGCATCCCCGCATGTACGGATTCGGGCAAGCCCCGAGCCGGAGTCACTTAAGTTGGAATCAATGTTGAAACGTCGAAGGGTGCGTCTTGACGACACGGGAGGATGGTTCAGGACACGGGTGGAGCGCGTTCCTCGGGAAATAGGAAGGAGATGCGAAGTGCGCGGCGTGAGGAGAACAATTGACGGAAGTGCAGGAAGCAGAGCTGCACCGCCAGTAATGCGGGCAAAGCGAAGCTCAGGCTATTGAACCAGGCGCAGACAGTACATTGTTGCTGGTCGTGGTCGTGACCGGGGTACGCGGCAAGCAGAAATACCGCGAGATAGGCCGCGAATATCGCCAGAGCGAAAACAACAAACGGATGAATCCGTTTGTAGGAAAAAAACATCCCTGCCGTCTCCGGAAGAGTACAGAACGTACCGGGATTCGCATGAAAATATACCGGAAACGGACGCCTTCGTCAAGTGAACGGAAGCCGGAAAGCAGCCGACGGGCCTGCATCTTGCGCACAAGGACCGCCAGATGTTCACATCCGACCAAGGAAATTGCGGCGCGTAAGAAGAATCCGATGGGGGTTCCAGGCAGCCATCCGTGGAATCAGGTGATTTCGCGGACAACACACCGGGAGATGCCCGTAGCGAGACGTTCGGCGCGGTCTCTGCAAGTTGAACCGGGCGATCGGTATGTCGATCGCCCGGTTTTTTTGACTGTGCGCCAGGTCTGTGCCGACCGTTATTTGACCAGGAGCATGCGATTGGTGAGGGTGCCGCCCGGATGCGCCAATCTGTAGTAATAAACGCCGCTGGAAACGGAACGCCCGACCCCGTCCCTTCCGTCCCACTGGACCTCGTACCGGCCCGGGCTCTGGTGATCCCTTACCAGAACCCGGACCTGCTGGCCCAGCAGGTTGTAAACCGTGAGGGCGACCTGCCCGGGCTCGGGGATCCGGTAGGCAATCCGGGTGGAAGGGTTGAACGGGTTGGGGGTGTTCGCGTAAAGCGCCAGGGGTTCCGCAGCCGGCAGTTGTTCCTCCTCCACGCGGGCGACGCCACCCACCGGCAGGACGAGTGTGATTTCCCGCCCGCTGTTGATCGGGACGCTCTCCCATTTGGAGATCGTATTGCCCGTGATATCCACTGCACGAACCGCGTAGTACCCCGAGACGCTTCGGCGGCTTTCAGGTCGGATTTCTATCGTTGCGCGGCCTTCGGCATCGGTTGTTCCCGTCCACCGGTAGTCCTTCGCGCGGCCGGAGATGGCACGGGAAAACTCGACCCGGGCGTCCGGTACCGGCCCGACGTCTCCCGTGAGGATGACGTGTACGACAGAACGACTCCGGACGTTCGGGCCGTCCGCCGGCGCCGGTTGCCCGGTGGTAATCCGGCGACGTCCCCCTGCCGGATACGCCGCCGCCGTGATGCGGCCGTCGAGGGCCTCCCTGATGAAATTGACAAGCGCCTGCTGGTAGGTCACGCCCAGACGAGTGAAGCGGGCGCCCCGATAGGGGTACTGGTCACCGCCCCTGGCGAGGAAGTCAACGGTTGCCACGTGAATGTCCGGCGCGCCGGATACGACGTTTCCGTTTTCGACGATGCCTGCGCCCGTGTCGAGGGTAATGTTGACGATCCGGCCGCCGCGTCGCGTGACGTTTCCGCTCTCATCCAGTTCCTGGGCGACGCCATCGGGATTCCAGACCATTGCGAAGCCCGAAATCTGGGCGAATCGCCCCGAGGTTTCTTCCACCTTCGAGACCGCGTTCTCCATGATTTCCCTGAACTGTGCCGCGGGAACGGCGGGCACGACGGTGACGAAGTTGGGAAATGGCAGCATATCGAAGGTCGTGAGTTCGGATATCACGCCTGCGGGAATTTCGCCGGCGTTGCGTATTCCCCCTCCGTTCACGATGCCGACCTGTGGAACGGGAACGCCGAAAGACGAGGCAAGCTGTGCGCTCTGCCATCGGAGGGCGTCGGCCACCAGGTTGCCTTCGTTGGTCTCCCGGGTCCGAATTCTACGCCTCGCGCCGTCGAGCACAACGCTCGACGTGCCCACCGGATTGGAAGCAAGGGAAGCAAGGGCATCGATGACCGGGGCGACGACCCGTTTCCGGACTTCCGCGTCGGGGTCCGCGGCATCCGGCTGATCGCCGCCGGCCACCCGCACCGGTCCGCTGGCGTTCCGGTCGACAGACGCAATGACGCCGGCAGCATTGAAACCGGCCACGAACCGGCCCACGTATCGATAATTCCCCGCGGTGGTGACAACGCGGACGTCGTTCCCGTCAGCGCCCTGTTCGAGTATCGGGTACGGTCCGGATATCCCGGCTTCGTCGCCGGGAATGAGACGGGCGCCGGGATTCGCCAGGATGTCGTCGCCGCCACCCGCAATCACGACGTCCACGCCCCGCAATTGCCGGGCGAGTTCCAGATCGTTGTTGATGGACTGGAGGTGGCTGATCAGAACGACAATGTTCACGCCGCGTAGCGCCAGCCCGTTCACTTCGGCCTGGATGGCTTCCCGCAGCCGGCCGTCCACCCTCACGTTGCGTGGACTGGAGATGAACGCCAGGTCGGGGGTCGTGGCGCCCACGATGCCGATATGTTGGCCGGCGACTCTGACGACCGCGCTCCCGGAAATCCGGCCGGAAGCGACGAGATCCGCCAGTTCCGGTTCGTCCCCGAAGTCGAGGTTGGCACTGAGATATGGCGGGCGGGTGCGGCTGTACCCGGCAATGAACCTGGCCAGGACGTCCGGTCCGAAGTCGAAGTCGTGGTTGCCGATGCAGACGGCATCGTACCCGATCAGGTCCATCGCCAGGGCGTCGTAGAAGGGGGCGGATTCGGGGCGCCGTAGGCTGACGTTGAACTCCGGGCCCGCGAGGAAGTTATCCCCCGACGAGACCATGATCACCCCGCCGTCCATCCGCGCTTCGGCTTTGAGCCGATCTACCAGCGCCTTGAATCGGTCAACGCCGCCAAAGTCCTCCAGCCCTTCGCCGGCATTTATCAATTGGGATTCGCCGTCGTTGTTGTGCAGAATGGTGAGTGTAAACTCGCGGGCCGGCGTCGCGGGCGTCACAATTTGAAAGATGGAGACCGATCCGCTCACCTCGTTGGAGACGGCCAGCAGGTGCTCACCTGTCGGGCCGTCCGCGGCGGGTATGAAGATGAGACCTTCGGGGCCCAGGTCCCCCGTGCGGACAAGGTCGCCGCGGGTGGCGTCATCCGGGTCGAAACGGGCCGAGAAATCCCTGTTGTTGACGTACGTGACGAACGTGGGCGCGGAAGGCAGGGAGATATCGTAAACCATGACGCCGCCGACCCGCTCAAGGCCGATGAAGGCGTAGACGCGGTTGTCGATGGTTCCCGTAACCACGGCCTCGGGTTCGGGGCCCTTGTCGTCGCTGCGGCTGTCGAACGACCCGTTTTCATCGTTGTTGGCGTTGAAGTCTTCGGGAATCAGATCCGCCAGACGGCGTTCGAAGTCGTCACCACTGTCGAATACGAGATTTCCTCTGGCATCCCAGATGGAAAAAGACCGGCCGCCGTAGGCGAACAGCCGATCGTGGTCGCCGTCGCCGTCGCCGTCACCCAGGCTCGTGGTCGTCTTCAGCCTGCCCAGGTGCGCGTCATCCTGCAGGCTTGCGGCGTTGGGAAACGCCGTGGGATCCAGCATGAGGTCGGCAACGCGGGCTTCTTCGCTGAAGCCGTCATAGTCCCGCGAGTCCCCCTCGTTCGCCGAAATCACAAATGTCCGACCTCCGGATTCAAACGCGGCGATTGCGTCCGGCTGGTACATGCCGAGCACCGGCCACTCTCGAATCAGGATGCCGCCATCTCTATCGCTGGCATCGAGCGCGTTGTCCGGCGTGCCGTGGTCCTTGAAGCCGAGCGGTATGATCGCTGATACGGACGCCGCGGCGACGTCCACCACAGCCAGGGCGTTGTTCTCCTGCAATGCAACGAACGCGGATGAACCGTCGGGAGTCAGGGCGATGTATTCCGGTTCCAGGTCCTGGGCGGCGCTTGCGCCCGGACCGAAGATACGCACGCCCTGACTGCGAAGCCGGGCCTCCTGTCCATTAAAGGAGGCAAATGTAACGTGGGTGACCGAGGCCGCTCCCGGTCCGCCGGACAGGTCGATGATACTCACGCTCCCTTCCGGATCGATCGCATAGTCCGGGCCGGGCTGCCCTTCGTTGGCCACCAGAACCCGCGTGCCATCCGGAGAGAATGTGAGCATGTCCGGCAGGACACCCACATGCACGCTATTGAGAACGGCGCCGTCGGCGTCGAAGAAAACGACCTTGCCGGGGTCCTGAACGCGTTCGGCTTCCACCGCAACCGCCACGATACCGTTCATGGCCGCGACGCTGTTCACGGCGGCGCCATAACCGGAGACCCTGATTGAATTTACAAGGGATGGATCGGATGGCTCGCTGATATCGACGATGTCGATCGTTGCCGCGTTGGCATTGACAACGAACAGGCGATGGGTGGCCGGATCGTATGCGGAAATCTCGGCAGCGCCTTCATCGTAGACCCCCGAATGATGGACGCCCAGCAACTTGAACTGCAGGTCGGTCCGGGCGAATGCGGAGTCCGATGCTGTAAGCAAACAGATATACAGGACGACAGTCGGACCCAGCGACCTGATTTGATGACACATTGGTTCCTCCGTCGGATGTGGTGGTAAGCGGCTTGATACGTCTACAGAACACTGCACGCAGCTCTCTGGTGGAGAAGATACCTCATTCAGGTTACAGCAGGGTGTCGGAATTCCCCGGTATGCAAACCTTGCGTTACAGACGTGTGATATTCCGGTTTGCGGTATTCAACGTCGTCTTCAGTTGATTTTTCCCTGCCGGGACGGATGCGTTCCTTTTCACGGAATTGACCTTGACACCTGATTCGTACCTGCGTATATCATGTGCTCCCTCGCGTTCATTAAATATAATGAAGGTGGAGTTATCGATGTCTCCTGCCACGCCGGATGAAATCCGAAAACGGTACCGGGGCGCGCTGTCATCTCTGGTCGGAAAACTCGAAAACGACCGGACGGTACTCGCTGCGATTCTCTTCGGCAGTCTGTCCTACGACGAAGTCTGGGAAAACTCGGATATCGACCTGTGGATCGTCATGCTGGATGGGGTGAAAGAAGGACATGTAACACTCTGTGAAGACGACGTCAACATCCATGCGCAACGCATTCCGCGCAGCGTCTTCAAACGTCGGATCGAAGGCGACCTCGCCGGTGGATGGCTGGACTTTACGTTTTCGAAAAGCACGCTTCTTTTCACCAAAGACGATTCCGTGGCGAAATGGTACGAGTATATCGATCGCATCGGAACGCGGGACCGGGCCTTTCAGCTACTGAGATACTCAGCCTTTCTGATACCGTCGCTCTACAAGGCGGAAAAGTACTTCCACCTGAAAAAGGACTTCGAATACAGCTTCTGGTGGCTCATGCAGGTCGTCCGGGAACTTGCCTCGATCCAGGTTCTCCTGCACAACGAAGCGCCCGGGCGGGAAGTGGTCCATCAGGCGCTCAAATACAACCCCCGGTTATTCAACGCCATCTACACGGATTTCGTGAATCAGCCCAAAACTCAGGAATCCGTCAAGCGCGTTCTTGATCTGGTGAACCGCAGCCTCGAACAATGGGCTCCGGACCTCTTTCGCCCGCTTCTGGACTATCTCTCGGAGTCGTCTGAAGTACGCAAACTCTCTGAAATCAGCGATTATTTCGAAAAGAAAATCCAGGGCGGCGGCCTCGAAGCGGCCTGTGAATGGCTCGTCACGCAGGAGATCATTCAGAAGCTGTCGAGTCCCATCCACCTGACCGAGAAGAGCCGGATCGAAGTTGAAGAACCCGCGTACTATTATGACGGAGACAGCGTCGAGCTTATTTAGGGCGAGAAGGCGAGTGGTGTATATTCGTTCCCTCGTTTCCTCGCTCCCTCGCTCCCTCGCTTTCCTGACGGGATTATAGATGAGATCGACGATTGAAGTAAAAGGGGCGCGTGAAAACAACTTGCGGAACATCCACCTCGAAATCCCGCGCGACAAGCTGGTGGTTGTAACCGGCGTGAGCGGTTCCGGGAAGTCATCCCTGGCGTTCGACACGGTATATGCCGAAGGCCAGCGGCGGTTCATGGAATCGCTATCCACCTTCGCGCGGCGATTCGTCTCCCAGTTGAAGAAGCCCGACGTCGACTTCGTAAACGGCCTTTCCCCGGTCGTTTCCATAGAACAGAAGACCGTGATGAAGAATCCCCGCTCGACGGTGGGGACGATGACGGACCTCTATGACTATATGCGAATGCTGTTCGCAAGTATCGGACAGCCGCGCTGCCCCGTCACCGGGGAGGAAGTCAGCGTCTGGACGCCGCATCAGATGACGGAACACCTGCTGACCTTGCCCGATGGCACGGAGGTTGAAGTTCGCGCACCGGTACTCAAGATCTATGGCGAGGATTACGCCTACCTGTTCGACGACGTCCGCACCAAGGGCTACCGCAGGGTGCGGATCGACGATACGGTCCACGACCTGGGCGAGGAAATCGAACTCGATGAAGACGAAGACTACCGGATCGAAGTGATCGTGGATCGCTTTATCGTCCGCGAGGGCCTCGACAAACAGATCGTGACATCCCTCACGCACGGCCTCGAAGTCATTGGCGAAGGGTTCCTGAGTTTCCTCGTTCTCTCCGACGTCGGCAAGTCGGCGGCCGAGACCTTCCACCGAAAGCTCGGGGCTTCATCCGCGAACGTCGTCGCAGGTCGCATGCATCATGGGATGTTCACGTTCAACGATCCGGCCGGCGCATGCGTCACCTGTTCCGGTCTGGGCACCTATCTCAAGGCCCATCCCGACCTGGTCGCCCCGGACAAGGACCGCAGTCTGCGCGAAGGGGCATTTGTCAAGGAAGCGCTGAAGTACGATGTCAATACGTGGGGTGGGCGGATTCTTTACAGTCTGGCGAGGAAATACGACTTCGATCTCGACACCCCCTATAAGGACCTTTCCGACGAGGCCCGGGACCTGCTGCTGTACGGCACGCGGGGCGAAAGGGTCGTCATCGAACAGCCTCCCGACGCAAAGGTCGGCGCCAAATATATCGGGCGCGAGTTTCGATACGACGGCGTCATCAATCAGATCGAGCGCCAGTACCGTCGATACAGACAGAAGGGTACGGCCCACGGCGGCATGGAAGACTATCTGCGCAAAGTCATGGTTGAGAATCTGTGTCCGGACTGCGGCGGCGAGCGGTTGAAGAAACAGCGTCTGCGGGTCACCATCGACGGTCGCAACATCCACAGCCTGGGCGAAATGCATCTGCCGGAACTGTCGGCCTTTCTTACGGAATTGAACCTGCCGGCGAAACGGAAGGAAGTCGCCTCGCAGATCATTCACGAAATCTCGTCCCGCCTCGAACTCCTGATCGGAATCGGCCTCGACTATCTCAACCTCAACCGCCCGACCGGGACGCTCTCCGGCGGCGAGTCCCAGCGCATCCGCCTCTCAACGCAGATCGGATCCGGGCTCATGGGAATGTTGTACGTTCTGGATGAGCCCAGTATCGGTCTGCACCCCAAAGACAACGAGAAGATGATCAGCACCATGCGGCGTCTTCGCGACATCGGCAACACGGTCATCGTCGTCGAGCACGACGAGGAGACCATACGCGCCGCCGATCACATCATCGAAATGGGCCCCGGCCCCGGAGTGCACGGCGGGCACGTCGTTGCAACGGGGCCGGTGGGTGAGGTGCTCAAGTGCCGGGAATCGCCAACGGCGCAATACCTGAGCGGGTCCAGAGCGATCGCCGTTCCCGCCCGGCGACGCGAGAAAAACGCCAGGGCCATTCGTATCAGAGGCGCGCGCGCGAACAATCTCAACAACATCGACGTGGAGATTCCCCTCGGCATTCTTACCTGCATTACCGGCGCTTCCGGTTCGGGCAAGAGCACCCTCATCCACGAAATCCTGTACAAGAAACTCTACAACCTGTTTCACGACAGTCGCGTCTTCTCCGGCGATCACGACGACCTATCGGGCCACGAACACGTGGCCGACGTGGTCAGCATCGATCAGTCCGCCATCGGCCGGTCTCCCCGATCCAACCCCGCGACGTACATCGGCTTTTACGACAATATCCGCAAATGTTTCGCATCCACCGGGGAGGCCGTCGAACGCGGTTACACGGCCTCCCGGTTCAGTTTCAATGTCAAGGGCGGCCGCTGCGAAGAATGTTCCGGCGAAGGCGAGATCAAGACCAGCTTCGCCTTTATGCCCGATGTTGCCGTCCCCTGTCCCACCTGCAAGGGCGCACGATACAACGACGAGACGCTGGAGGTTACCTACCGGGACAAGACCATTGCCGACGTCCTCGACATGTCCATTGAAGAAGGCGTCGCGTTTTTCGACGGGAACAGGCTCATATCCCACAAGCTTGCCGTGCTCGACAACCTGGGTCTGGGTTACCTGAAGATCGGCCATCCGGCGACCATCCTCTCCGGCGGTGAGGCGCAGCGCGTCAAACTCGCCAGCGAACTCGGCAAGATCAAACGCGGCAGACACAATCTCTACATCCTGGACGAGCCAACCACGGGATTGCACCTGGCCGATATCCAGAAGCTGCTCGACGCGCTCAACGGTCTGGTCGACGCCGGTCACACGGTTGTGGTCATCGAGCACCATCTGGACGTGATCAAGACCGCCGACCACGTGATCGACCTCGGCCCGGAGGGCGGGCACAACGGAGGGGATGTGATTGCGGCGGGCCCGCCCGAGACCGTGGCCGCGGCAGGGCAGTCGTACACGGGACAGTTCCTGAAACCGCTCCTGGAGAAAAACTAGACTCTCTCATTCAAAACCCGAACTTACATCTTACATGGATAGACAGGATAGACAGGATGAGAATCAAAAAGCACGAGAAAGGCACGAGAAAACGAGTAACGACAGTGAATCGAATCACCATAGACCGCACGTCATCACTCCGACCACCGACATGAGACCCGATGAGATTGCACGACGATTGATGGCGATCCGGCAGAGGGAATTGGACTGCGTTCCGTACGAATCAGGGATCCAGGTACCGAATGAACATGCCATTGTCACACTGGATCCTCCTTCGGCAACATCTCCATATCCATCGGCGAACCGAAACGGCGTGTATTTTTTCGGATGCGGGGGCAGGGTTTCGCGGTCCGATTTATTGGAAATACTGGACGTTTTCAGGGATTCGGGGGTCGAACGGTTTTTCTTCTGGCTGAGCCCGAATCCACAGGACGAAGAAATCAGCGGGTGGCTGCAGGACAACCGTCTCACGCCATTCAAGGGAACCACGTATCCCACGTTGATTCGTACCGTTGAACCCGTGCCGCCCTTTCAGACACCTCTTGACGTGCGCCGCGTTTCGCGCGGCGAGGTCGAGGAGAACAGGGATGCGGTTGTCCGTATCTTCGACCCCTGGCCGAGTTCGTTTTTCTTCGAGAGTATCGAGCAGTCCGGTTTCGAGCATTTCATGGCGTACGAGGCCGGCGCGCCCGTCAGCGCGGCCATCCTTGCCTGCGATGGCGACTTTGCCTATCTCGGATGGGCGGGGACCGCCGAGGCGCACCGAAAGAAGGGCGGGCAGAACGCCCTCATCAGGGCGCGCCTGAATCGCGCCGCGGAACTGGGGTGCCGGCTGGCGAGCAGCGAGACCCTCGCGATGCTGAAGACATCGCTCGGCAATCTCCAGCGCAACGGATTCGAGACCGTCTACCACAAGAGAGTGTACGTCTGGGAATCCTGAAACCGTGGGTTCCGTCACGTAACACAAGGAGACAAACCATGGCGTCACCTCCCGCGGGGTACAGAACCGTCACCCCGTATCTCGTCGTTGAAGATATCGAAGCGCTGATCACGTTCCTGAAGGACGCATTCGGGGCTGAAGAATCCGAACGCGTTCCCGGACCGGACGGGGTCACGAGGCACGCGGAGGTCCGGATCGGCGATTCGGTGGTGATGATGGGCGCCGCTCAGGAAGGGCATCCGCCCCTGCCGGCCGCGCTGTATCTGTACGTGGAAGATACCGACGCGTCCTATGCGTCCGCGCTCCAGGCTGGCGCAGAGTCCCTTATGGAGCCCGCGGACCAGTTCTACGGGGACCGGAACGCCGGCGTCAGGGACAGCCAGGGCATCACCTGGTGGATTGCCACGCGCGTGGAGAATCTTACCGCGGAGGAACTCCGCAAACGGGCATTGATTGCCAAGCATTGAGCCGGACGATTCTATACAACTTCCTTACAGTCGCGATTCGCAACGCGGTCCGGAACAAGACCTACACCGCGATCAGCGTTGCCAGTCTGGTGATCGGATTGACCTGCGCCATGCTCATCATGCTGTATATCCGCTATGAGATGAGCTACGACGCCTTTCGTCCCCATGCAGAACGCGTCTACCGCGTGATGAGAAAGAACATCGACCAGCGCGGCCGGATCCGATGGCAGAGCGCGCTGCCGGCGAAGGTCGCCGTGAGTCTGCGCAATGACCATCCGCAGGTGGAGGACGTGGTCCAGTACCGCCAGATCAGCTCCTGGTTTCGCGCGGAAGGCCGGATATTTCGCCAGCGGCTCTGTCCCGTCGACGGCGACGCCCTGGGATTTTTCGGGCTCGATGTTCTTCACGGCGATGCTGCCTCGCTTTCCCGCCGTGACGCGTCCATCGTGCTGACGAGGAGCCTTGCAGGAAAGTTGTTCGGCGATGCGGATCCCGTGGGCAGGTCGGTGGAGGTACAGCGGGAAACCCATGTTCAGGCATTCAATGTTATCGCCGTCATGGAGAATCTTCCCACCAATACACGTTTCGAGTTCGACAGTGTTACGCGTTTCACGTCGGGCAACTGGGCGATCCGTGCGGCGCCGATCTTCATCCGCCTGCGACCGGACGCGGATATCGAGGCGGTGGAGCGGGCGCTTGCCGTCCGGTTTCCCACGGATTCCGGCGGCGCGACCTACCGGCTCCAGCCCATGCCGCGCATCCACCTTTATTCCAAAGTTGACCTGGAGGGATTCAAGGGCGACTCGGGGATGTTGTACGGCGACGTTCGCGACCTCTATCCGTTAACGGTCCTGGGTCTGAGCATCCTGATCATCGCGTGCATCAATTTCATGAATCTGGCCACCGCAAGATCGGCCCTTCGCGCCCGCGAGACCGGCCTTCGCAAAGTCGTGGGCGCGCATCGCCGGTACGTGATCGGCCAATTCCTGTGTGAATCCCTCCTGTATACCCATGCCGCGCTGCCGGTATCCATCGGATTGACATGGGCGCTCCTGCCCCAGTATTCGACGTTGATGGGCGAACCGCTTGTTTTCGACGTCGTCGAACAGATTCACTGGATTCTCATCGTTGCCGTGATCACCGGCCTCGTATCCGGAATCTATCCCGGTCTTTACATGTCGGCCCACCAGCCCGTGGAAATATTCAGGGGTCTGCGCGGAAGACTTCCGAGAGATCTCTGGGTGCGAAGGATCCTGGTGATTCTGCAGTTCGCGGCATCCACCGTCCTGATTGCGACCACGCTCGTCGTTTATTCGCAAATGGACCTGGTGCGGACGCGGGATCTGGGATTTCGCCGGGAAGGAGTGGTTGTCGTAAAGATCTTCGGACCCGATGCCGAGCGACTGCCCCTGAACAGCCGCTATAACACGGTCAAACAGCGATTTCTGGACCACCCGGATATCAGTTCGGCGGCTGCCAGCCTGGACCTGCCGGGGCACAGCTGGCCGAAACGGAGGTTTGTGTCGCCCGTCGATTCGCCGGATCGAGAGTTTGAAGCGCGGGTTTTTCGAGCGAATGAAGATTTCCTCGATTGTTATGAGATTCCGATTCTGTCGGGAAGGAGTTTCTCCCAGGCGTACGCCGAACGGACAACCGGTTGGGACGACGTGACCGAAGTAATGATCAACGAGACGGCGGCGGAGAAATTCGGCTGGACCCGGCCCGTGGGAAAGGCGTTCCTGCTCAATGGGCGACCCGCGCGGGTCGTGGGTGTGTTCCGGGACTTTCACGTACGCTCGCTGAGAGAGCCGATGGTCCCGCTGGTGTTGTCGGCAGCGGGTCCGAACCTGAAATATCTGCATCTGAAAATCAAACGCGATCGTGAGCGGGAAGCGCTTTCAGACATTGAGGAGATCTGGTCTCAACTGGTCCCCACGATTCCTTTCGAGAGCTTCTTCATCGAAGACTACGTGGAATCCAAGTACGGTCATGAGCACCGCCAACGGGCGCTCGCCTTCCGGTCTGCCATCGTCGCCATCCTCCTGGCCTGCCTGGGCACGGCGGGACTCGCGGCATTTGCGGCACAGCGGCGTACACGGGAGATCGCAATCCGCAAGGTCGTCGGCGCTTCCGAGGGGCATCTCATGCTTCGGGTTGCCCGGGAATTCCCGATGCTGGCGCTCATTGCCGGATTTATTGCCTGTCCCGTAGCCTATTTGTTGACACAGGACTGGCTGCGCACCTTTGCGTACCGGATCGATCTCACGGTCTGGCCGTTCCTGCTGAGTTTGTCCATCACCCTCCTTATCGCCGCGGGGACGGTGGCTCATCTTGCCCGAAACGCGGCCCGTACCAACCCCGTCGACGTCCTGAGCCAGGAATAAGACATTCTACGCAACTTCCTCACAGTCGCCTGCCGGCACATCATCCGCCAGCGGTGGTATACGCTGGCCAACCTCTTCGGGCTGAGCGTCGGTCTCACGTGCATGCTCCTGACGTGGCTCTACGTCGCTCACGAAACCAGCTTCGATACGTTTCGCCCGGGGGCCGATCGCACGTACCGGGTATTGCGGCAATTGACCACGCCGTACAAGATGGATTTTCAGATCGACACGCACGCTGCGCTCACCCCCGAAATGATCGAATCCATTGCCGGAATTGAATCGGCCAGCCGCATCCGTCCCGGCCACCGGTGGGTGCGATACCGCCAGTTTGCCCAACGACGTGCGTTCTGGTATGCCGATCCCAACTATCTCGAGTTCTGGGGGATCAGACTTGAGCGTGGCGATCGCCGCAAAGCGCTCGAACAGCCCGGCGGTGTGGTGATCTCGCAAGAAGCTGTTGACGAATTCTTCCCGAACGGGGAAGACCCCATGGGCAAAGTGCTAGAATGTCAGTGGGGCGATTACATTGTCACCGGAATTCTGGACGAGCAACCCCGCAACACGCATTTCAATCCTCACTTTGTAACCGCAACCCTGCCGGCAGGCGTTCGCACTGCCTGGTCAAACTGGGAATTCCGCACCTCATTTCGGTGGGTGCAGACGTTCATCCGTCTGCGCACGGATGCAGATCCGGCGCGAACCGAACAGCAATTGCGTGCGCTGGCGATACCCGAAGAAAACGCGGAAAACACAACCAGCCATCGCCTGCAACCGCTCTTGCGTATGCGTCTTCATGGCCTTGAAGATTTCCCCGAAGGCATCAGCGGTCCGGGAACGGGCATTGCCGCGGGCGATCTCAAAGTGGTTCGCGCCATCACCGCCGTCGGCATGCTCGTCGTATTCGTCGCCGGTATCAACTTTGTCAATCTCTCTACCGCGCGCGCGGCCCTTCGGGCCAAAGAAGTGGGGTTGCGAAAGGTCGTCGGCGCCGGTCATCGACAATTGGCCCTCCAATTCCTGCTCGAGTCTGTTCTGCTCACCTTTCTCGCGTTGCCCTTGTGTCTCATCCTTACGGGCATTACGCGGCCTTACTGGCAACAGATCGTTGGACAGACGGAACCACTCTCTGCATTTCTGGCGCCGGACATGGCGATTGCACTCCTGGCTGCAACGGTTCTGGTCGGTCTGTTCTCGGGCATTTATCCAGCGTTTCTCCTCAGCCGATTTTCCCCTGTTGCCGCATTGCACAGCCAAACCGCTTCAGGGTCCACCGGATCATTTCCCCGCAAGGTTTTCGTGATCATCCAGTTCGCCGTCTCCATCTTTCTCGTTTTTGTCGCCCTTGTCGCATTTGTCCAACTCGACTATGTCCTGAATAAGGACCTGGGATTCAAGAAAGAGAACATTCTCGCGCTCCGCATCTTTGACGTCGATGGATCGCTGAGGAAAACCTACAACGAAGTGAAACAGCGCTTTCTCGAACACCCCGATGTGCTGGCGGCAACAGCATCTGCCAGCCTCCCGGGCGAAGGCTGGACAAGCAGGAAGGAAATGGTCCTGGATCCATCGGGCGCTGCGTTCGAGATACGGCAATACGCCATTGACGAAGATCTGTTCCCCATGATCGGCGTGGGTCTCCTCGCGGGGCGCAATTTCTCCGTTGGCATCGAGAATGATTTCGAACGTGCCTATATTCTCAACGAGACAGCGGTGGAGAAACTCGGACTTGAAAATCCCGTTGGAAAACCGTTCAAACTTCATGATAATGAAGGCTGGATCATTGGCGTCGTAGAAGACTTTCACATGCGCCGGCTGACTGAAAAACTTCACGCCAATGCCTTTGTTTTGCGCCCGCGTTCCTTTCGCGTGGTCAACTTGCGACTCGCACCCGGAAACATCGGCGAAACCATGCAGGGCCTTGAGGAAATCTGGAAGAGCTTTATCCCGGTTCGTCCATTCAGGTATGCGTTTCTCGATGACCGGCTGGAGGTCAATTATGGAAAATACCTACGCTTTCAACGCATATTTGCCGTTGGATTCGCAGTCTCGTTCCTTATCGCATCCATAGGCCTGCTCGGTCTCGCCGCGCACACGGGCGAACGCCGGCGCAAGGAGATTGGCATTCGCAGAGTCTTCGGCGCATCCTTCGGCAGAATCGCGCTCCTGTTGGGCGCCGACTTCACCAGGCTGGTGCTTATCGCCAATCTCATCGCATGGCCGTTTGCTTATGTCCTCATGCAGGACTGGCTGCAGGATTTCGCCTATCGCGCGGACACGGGCCTGTTCCCCTTTGTTGTCACTGCAGTGGGATCTGTTCTCGGCACGTTGCTGGTTGTCGGATTCCAATGCTTTAGAGCCTCAAGCGCCAATCCCATTGAGGCTCTTCGCCACGAATAAATGCGTCCAGCCGGATTAAGTACGTATTAACCTCAATGTGAAAAAAGAACACCGAAAAATGGCCACAAAAAGCACAAAAGACTCAAAAAGCATCCGTGCAAAGCGGCGTGTGTCATAAGGCGGTGACCCTGCAGTTCTTTCCTCACCGGACCGAAAAGGTCGTCCGGAAGGACATTTTTTCCGTTCACGTCCAGTGACCTGAAGGTTCATTGAAATCAGCAGTTAAATCGCCTTTATCAACTTGCACAACTTCGAATTAACGTCCCCGAATAATGACGAATCAAGGTTAAGAAAGGAACCGGGATGAGTACGAACGGAATTGACGAGGAGGGAGGATCATCATGTGGATTCCCGACGCGAACGTATCGCGACATCACACGGACGTGCTTACCGTAGTCAATTACTACCGTATGATCGCTACAGGTATGGACGTGGTCCTCTTCCCTCCGGTACGGCTCAACTATGCCGGAAAGGCGGATGTGATGGTTTATCCGAGCGTGGGCGTGATCGTGCGAAGAAGCGGACCCCGGCAAATCTGCAGGAAGAACCACGATCACCAGGTCTACGAAGGGCCGCCCAATTTCGTGCTTGAAATCGAATCCAAGCACGGATTTACGGATCTGGGAAAGAAGCGCCAGATTTACGAAGCTTCCGGCGTACAGGAGGCGTTGTTCGTGGAGAACGGAAAACCGGCAACGTGGTACCAGCTTCGAGGCGGGAAATTCGAGGTGCTCGGCCAGGAGCCGGCCGGCCTCGTCGAGAGCAGGGCCCTTCCCGGATTCGTCTTTGACTTCGGGAAATTCAGGGAACACAGATGGCTGGAAATGATGGAGGATATCAAAGGGAGCGTCGAGAAAACGGATGTGAAGAGGGAACTCACCTTCGAGTACGGCCTTTGAGCTGTCTGCGGCAGGGCTGGCGGTTTCGGATAATCGACTTCAGCTATTGCGCAACCGGCGAAGGCTTCGCCAGTGGATGACGGGCAAACCCGGAAAGGAACAGAGATGGCAGGCAACGGAACCTACAGGGTCGCAGATCTATGTGAGGCGGCAGGCAGCGGCGATGTGTCGCGGATTAGACAGATCCTTGGCGAGCAGCCCGATCTGGTGAATGTGCACATGGCCGAAAACAACGAACACCGCGCGATTCATTACGCGGTGATGAACCGGCGCATCGATGCGGTCCGCGTTCTCATGGAAGCGGGCGCGGACCACAACTCCGGCATCTACCCCCACCGCGACGCCACCGGCGCGTTTACGATGGCGCGGGAGCGCGGCCTGGACGACATCGTCCACGTGATCAGGGAAGAAGACGAAAAACGCAAGCTGGCCGCGTGCAAGAATATCACGATAACCGACGAGAACGACGCGCTGTTCGAGGCCGTCGGGGAGGGGCGGGAGCAGGCCGCGCTCGACATCCTGGACCGGCAACCCGAACTGCTGGATGCGTGTCATCGCAACGGCGGCAGTGTGATCCACGCGGCCGCGTCGCACGGCCGTTACCGGCTGGTTCGCGAACTGCTCGATCGCGGCGCCGATATCACCCATCTCACACCCGAGGGACAGTCGCCCCTGGATGGGGCCGTACACAATATACACGGCCGCAACAGGCCGCTCAACGAGGGGTGTCTGATCTGTACGGGCATCCTGCTGCATGCGGGATGCGAGCAATCCATCGAATCCGCCGTTGCCCTGGGGGATTTCGAATTCGTCCGCGCTTTCGCCAGGGCGCATCCGGAACGCTTTCAGGCTGACGACAGTGAGCGCAACGGCCTTCTGACGATCGCGGTCCAGAATGACAATATCGACATGGTGCGTATGCTGCTCGACCTCGGTCTGCACCCGGACGACCGGCATCAGCTGCACCACTATGAATCCAAGCCGTATTCGTGGGGCGGGCCGCTGTCCGATGCGTCAGGTAACTCCCGATATGAAATCGCCGAACTCCTGCTCGAGCGGGGCGCCGATCCCAATGCCAGCATCTATGCCAGCGCCAATCCCGTGGGTGCGGCGTACAACAACCGCGATGATCGGATGAAGGGACTGTTGTTCCGATACGGAGGCGTTCTGGATCACATTACCATTGGACTCGAGGCTGAAACCGCCGCCGGCGCGGTCGCCCTCCACAACGACCCGACGATCGCGGAGAAGCTGCTCTGGGCGGCGGGATGCGGCGGTGACCCGAATATCGTGGGGATGTGCCTTCGGCAACTCGACTGGGAATCCGATGACCGCCGCTGGTTCAGCCTGCTCGAGCAGCCCCTCCGGCTCTGGCGGACCAATCCCCACCGTAAATTCCGAGACTTCGACCGCACGGTCTATCCGGAGATCTTCCGCATGATTCTGGACCACGGCGTCAGCCCCAACCTGGTGGGGCGATTCGGGTACCGGCTCGCGCATCACCTGGCGGCCTGCGGCATCGTCTGGGGAGAGCCGATTATGACCGAGACCGAGCGGGTCGCCTTTGCCACCATCCTCCTCGACCACGGCGCCGATCTGAACGTGATCGACGACCTCCTCCAGTCCACGCCGCTGGGCTGGGCGGTCCGGTGGGGCAAGTACGATCTCGCACAGCTCTATCTGGAACGCGGCGCCGACCCCACGCTGGCCGGCGCCGAATGGCCACGCCCCTGGCCTGGGCGCAAAAAAAGGGAGATGCGGCCACCGTGGACCTCATCTCCAGGTATGTGGAGTCCTGATTTCGCGTTGCGGTAATGGCGCTACGTAATCGGACGTCTCACCGAACGAGACCTACCCCCTTTCCCCCTTCCTGAAGGAAGGGGGAACTGTGACCCGCTCAGGGTCTCCTGTCTTTCTCCCCCTTTCCTTTAGGAGAGGGGGCCGGGGGGAGAGGTCTGCGGCCGGAATGATCCTGCCACGTGGCGGCGCTGGCGTCATCGGGTTTGACGTCGCTTCAAGCTGAAAGCTGATAGCTAACCGCTGTCCTCATCAAAAAAACGCCAATCGATCTTCAAGGGAATCTCCTGAACGGAGGACTTCCAGAGCAGAGCGCGCTGATCCGTCCATCGACACGGTTCGATGTTCCACTCAGGGTGTCAGGGCAGAGGATTGAGTGCAACCTGTGAGATGGTTCGCGCTATGCATATGGCAGGCCCCGCGCCCAGCGGCGACTTTTGGTTCCTTTTGGTCGCTTCAAAAGGAACCCGCCGGAGGCAGGGAATTTGGGGAAAAGGGGATTTTGAAGTTGAATTTCGCTTTTGATCTCGGCTGATTGCAGTTGTTTTTCTTTGTGTCTTCGTGTCTTTGTGTGAGCGGTTTTTCTGATTATCTCCCCTCTCACGTCTACCCGCCTATATCCACCGTGTATTTCACGCAATCCGCGGCGAAGTCCTCCGGCTTCTCCATGTCGTCCCAACCCATGCGGCGATACTGCTCCGGAAGCGTGATTATCAGCCGACCCGTTCTTCTGTCTTCGTACCACCCGAAGTTGGTATATCTCACGTTTTCGTGCGCGTCGTCGGGCCTGTCCTGAATGAGCCGGACCGAGTCCTTTACGATACACGCATTGACCGTGTCGAATTCGGCGATCTGCAATGGATATCGAGGAATCTGGCCGAAGACGGGGCCGTCCAGGATATTGGCAATCCAGTAGGTCTTGCCCGTCACGGATGAATCATAAAAGGCCGTGCACGAGGCGGGCGTCCATACGTTCGAACCGTCGTCGTAGCGCAGCGGTTCCGGCTGCGTCCAGCTCATTCCGCCATCCTCCGAAACGGCGGTATACGGTATGGTATAAGAGCCCTCGGCCTCGTTCCCCTGACACCTCATCGTGACGAACAGCGCACCCGATCCCAGCGGCGTGATCGAGGGCTCGCAGCATCCGATCCGGGACTTCTCAACCGGCACCTCGATAAAGTCCCCGAACTCCCAGTCAAGCCCGCTCATATCGTCCTTCCAGTATCCGCGTGCGCAGACCACCCTGAAGCACCAGGGTCTGGTACCGTCCAGCCGTTCGTATTCCGTGAATGGCGCCAGCACCGACCCGTCCTCGAGCCAGATGCAGTGGTTTCCGTTGAGGATCCCGCCTCGGACGCCGTATTCGAAGCCGGGTCCCCAGCGTTCCGCGTCAAAACCTTCACCCCGGGCGACGATCTGCTCCGGATCGCTCCAGGTTGCTCCCTGGTCTCCGGAAACGCTGGTATACGCCCGGTAGGCGCCCTGGTTGATGTACCCGTAGCAACGCTTATCGGCCTTCTGCCCCCGGTAAAACCGCACCAGGGTGTCGTTTTTCGCATCCAGGCTGAATCCCGCCGGCATTAGCTGCTCTTCCTCGATCCCGATGTCGAACCTTACCCTCGGTCCCCAGTCCGTCCAGTGTGAACCGTTGTCTTCCGAAATCCTGAGCCAGGTGCCGTCGTAACAGGCGTCCAGCGTTGTGCGTCCGTCGTCGTGAGTCACCCACTGGAGGCATTCGGAGGTCACCGTTTCAACGAGGCGTTCTCCGGTCGCACCCGTATACGTCTGTCCGGACGCGTAAAACGCATGGTGGCCGTCGCTCCCAATGTAAGTGCTCTTGTCGAGGTTGTCTCCGATCCCTTCCCGGTTCTCCATATCGGTCGTCTCCTCACTTAGCTTTGCATATCTGCACTGCTTTACCCGTTTTGTGCCTTTTGTGCTTTTTGTGGCTATTGATTCCCGCGCTTGGTTCACTCGTCGACCGCGTTCAGCGGGATATCGCCCACCTCCCTGATCCATGCCTGTGCCCACGAGGCGGACTCGATGCCGATGTCGCAGCAGGTGTTGCCGAGAAAGACAATGCTCTCGATTCGGCCTTCCCTCAGCCACCGGAGACCCAGATTGCACTGGTGCTCCATTTGCGAAATCGACACGGGCCGCCGGTTGTGGTAGTCCCAGAGGTAACACCCCAGGGAGACCCGACCGCCGGGATTGACCGCTTCGAGGCGTTCCATATTCCGTTCGAGGTCTGCCAGTTCGTCGGAGTTCCAGGTCCAGAGGTTGACCACGTCGCAGTGTTCCAGGTACGGCGCGACGGGAAGGTTGAGTTGCCTGATGTACAGGACCACCCAGAGGTCCAGCCGTCTGCCTGCAACGTTCAGTCGCGGACGGACTTTGGCGAGGTCGTCCACACCGAGGGCCCCTTTGCCGTCCATTCGCATGAAGTCGTCCAGATACACGCCGGTGATGTTGGGATGCCGCTCGGTCAGATCGAGCACTCGCTGGAGTTCGTCACCTTCCACCTGTCCGCCGCTGCCCACGATGGACCAGGTGACCTGCTTCAGAGAGGAAAAGGTAACGGCGTACTGTTCGTACGGATACGCGGGCAGGCCGCGCCACCGGATCATATGGAGGTTGGGGACGTCCAGAAACAACGCGCCTTCGGCCGGTGTCATCCGAGACCCCTGCGTGTACCCGGCGTAAGTGAGAGAGTCGTTGTCCGATCCGGCCACACACGTGAAGATCCAGAGCCTGTCACGTACGGTTTCCATGGCGTATCCTTTTCCTTGCAAGAAAAAACGTCCCGCAGGATGGGAAGAGAATGGATTATTAGTCCCGCGTTGAACTCCGTGTACAATTGCTTTCACTGCATTGAAAGAAAACGCAAGAATTGCTGCAGAGACACGCCATCCGTTCCGGGACATTGGAGAACGACGCGTGCAAATGTTGTTCAAAACGAAACGCCACGTGCAGGAAGGCGAAAGAAAGCGGCATTACAGGAGCGTGTCAACGGAAAACAACGGCGGAATTCAAGGCGGATTGCCGTACAATCCCCATCGGGACTGGAATTGACGCGGGCGCGGCAGCCGATGAGGCGTAGCCCGCGGTCAGGGCAGCGATCCCCTGCACGACCGGTTTTTCAGTCGTATCTGACCGGTCTGGCGTATGATTTGCATTAGAACTCGTCATCTTGAATCAGACAGGCTAACGGGCACCGGGGGACCTATGCGCGTCGGACGATCCGGCCTGGCCTCGTACGTGTTCCCGGTTCTTCGCCGGGGACATGCCGGAGCCGTCACGTTGAACAGCGAAACATTGATCCTGGAATACCCGTCCCGGTCGATGGTTCTCCCCTTTCGCGAAATCGAGACCGCGGAGGTGGCGCTCGGGTGGTTCTGGGGAGGATTGCAAGTACGTTTCGCCTCCGGCAGTGCAACGGTATCCGGACTGTCGAAGGCGGACGCCCGGGTATTCGGCGATGCACTGATGGGCGCGAGAGTCGACTGGTGGCGCGGCGCCCTGGATACGCATGCCGGAACGATTCAATCCGTGTACGAACGCCTCACGCAGTTTACCGACCCGTCACGGTATGTGGCGCGTACCGTCTTTTCCCCGATCGAACAAGATGCCGAAGACGTGGTCGCCCGGTTCCCCGCACGGTGGCCCGAACAGCTCTCCGGCCTTGCAGAAATCCGAATGCTGAAGGCGATTCAGGACTTCTCGGACGATTTAGAAGGTTTTCGGGCGAGAGCTTGCGAGACGTTTGTGGCCAAAGAACTGGTCCGATCCAGGGACTTCTTCGAAAGGATTGAGTCCAGGCCGCTCACGGACGAGCAGCGCAGAGCGGTTGTCGTCGATGACGACCGCAACCTGGTCGTCGCAGCCGCCGGAAGCGGCAAGACGTCAGTCATCGTTGCCAAGGCGGGCTGGCTCATTCAGAAGGGGTACCGGCGTCCATCGGAACTGCTTCTGCTTGCATTCGCCAAAGACGCCCAGGAAGAAATGAAGGAGAGGATCCGGAAGCGCCTTGGCGTGCGGTTGGGCGATGAACTCACGGTTCGAACGTTCCACAGCCTGGGCATGTCGATCATCGGGGAGGCGGAACGCAGACGCCCGGCCGTGGCAAAGGCTGCGCTGGATGACCTTGCCCTGTTCGACCTGCTGAAGGGCATCGTTGGCGACCTCGTCGCCGATCCCGGGCACGCCGACGACATGCTCGGATGGTTCGCAGGGCATTTTGCTCCGTACCGAAGCGAGTTCGAATTCCGGACTCAGGGAGAGTATTGGGCCTATCTCCGGGACAACGAGGTCCGGTCTCTGCAAGGCGAGAAGCTAAAGAGCTTCGAAGAATGCGAGATTGCCAACTTCCTTTACCTCAATGGTGTGCCCTATGAGTACGAACGCGACTACGAACACGACACCGCCACCAGGGACAAGAGGCAATACCAGCCCGATTTCACCCTCACCGGCACGGGGATTTACATTGAGCATTTCGCACTCTCGGAATCGAACGATACGCCTCCCTTTATCGATCGCGACGCATATCTCAGGTCGTTGGACTGGAAAAGACGGCTGCACGCGGAACACGGCACGGTTCTCGTGGAGACCTACAGCCACGAAAAGGATGCGGGCAGACTGACCGGGAACCTGGCTGAAAAACTGGCCGTCCACGGGATAAAGCTGTCGCCGATCCCATCCCGGAATACCTTCTCCGTCCTCGAACAGCAAGGTCGAATCGAACCCTTCATCCGTCTGGTCGCGACGTTCCTCCACCACTACAAGGGTGCGCAACTGACGGCAGACGACGTGGCCCGCCGCGCTGCCAGAGCTCGAAACCGTCTTCGGGCCGAGGCATTTCTGACCGTCTTCATTCCTGTATATGAGCGTTACCAGGAGTCGCTGGCTCGGAAGCGGCAGATCGATTTCCACGACATGATCACCAACGCGACGGAACACGTGCGGAGCGGGCGTTACCGCAACCGGTACGGTTACATCCTCGTGGATGAGTTTCAGGATATTTCGGACGGGAGAGCGCGTCTGCTGAAGGCGTTGCTGGACACATCGAACACCTCGCAGTTGTTCGCGGTCGGCGACGACTGGCAGGCCATCTTCCGATTTGCGGGTTCGGACATCGGCATCATGCGAGAGTTTAGGGCGCGCTTCGGCGAGGGCGAACGCGTCAACCTGGAAACGACGTTCAGGTGCACGGATCGTATCGCCAACGTCGCAACCCGATTCGTGCTCAGCAACCCTGCCCAGATCCGCAAGCGCGTAACGTCCATCTTCAATGCAGCCGAGCCATGCGTGCATTTATTGTTCGCCCGGGACACGTCTCCCGATCCCCTGGCGGAGGCGTTGAACGCAATTGCCGCTCATGTCGCCGAGGACGACGAGCACGCGACCGTCCTGTTGCTGGGCCGGTACAGGCACACCAGGCCTCAGAATATGGACGCGCTGGCGCGCGCGCATTTTAATCTCAAACTCTCTTTCATGACGGTACACGGCTCCAAGGGCCTTGAGGCCGACTACGTGGTGGTGCTGGGCATGTACTCAGGAAAGTACGGCTTCCCCTCCGAGATCGACGACGACCCGCTACTGGATCTCGTTCTGGCTGAGCCGGAAGCACATCCAAACGCCGAGGAGCGTCGCCTGTTCTACGTCGCGGTCACACGCGCCAGGCGCGGAGTCTATCTCGTCGTCGATTCCGGAACGCCTTCGGCTTTCGTCGAGGAGTTGATGAAGGGCGGCTATGACGTAGAGGTCCACGGGAAGCAACCGGAACGGGATGTTCCGTGTCCCAAATGCATCCATGGAAGGTTGCAGCGGAGACGTAACGCTGAGGACGGGGGCACATTCTACGGTTGTTCGCATTGGCCGTATTGCGAGTATCGACAGTCCGGGTGTCCGCATTGCAGGACCGGACTGTTGGCGAAAGCCGATGAGAACTACCGCTGCCGGGACTGCAGGCAGGCCGTTGAGGGATGTCCGGCGTGCTTTGGATGGCTGCGGGAGAAGCGTGGAAAATATGGGCGGTTTATCGGTTGTTCGAATTGGCCCGACTGCAAATTTACGCGGAACGTCCAGGAAAAGGGGCGACGGCGTTCGATAGTATTCAAAAAAAAGGGACGGACACGCGAACAGAGCGCCTGACTGTCCGCCTGCCGAGTCCAATTCTTCTCAGGCGGTGAAGAAGGCGACGACGGTCCAGCAGACCGCCGCCAGGAAGGCCGCGATGGACGCCTGGGGTATCTGAGTCTTGACGTGGTCCATCAGGTCGCAGCCGGTGCACATCGAGCTGAGCACGGTGGTGTCGGAGATCGGCGAGCACTGGTCGCCGTACACGCTGCCGTCCATGACCGCGGCGAAGCAGAGCGTCATGAAAAGCTCAGGATGTGAAAGCCCGTGAGCCCCTGCCACCGCCCAGGCCAGCGGCATGGCCAGCGGGAAGGCCACCGCGTACGTGCCCCAGCTCGTCCCCGTGGAGAAGGCGATGACCATGGTCATGATCTGCAACAGCACCGGCAGCAGGAAGTAGGGAATTGCCTCCCCGAGTTGCTCGACCAGAAAGATGCCGCCCCCCGTCTCCTTGTTTATCCCTCCGATGGTGATGGCGAGCAGGAGAATGACGGAACCGAGCACCACCCCCTTGAGGCCGTCGTGGAATCCCGCCACGAGATCCTTCAGCGACATCCCCTTGGCCAGAGCCATCCCCGCGGCGAGCACCAGGGCCGTGCCGAAGGCCCACTGCACGTTGGGTGAGCCGCTGACGATGAAGGTGCCGACGGCGATGCCGATGAGGGAAATCAAAGGCAGGAAGAATTCCATCACGTGGGGGGTATAGCCCTCGGGAACGTTGCTTCCCTGCAGCTCCTTCGCGCTGAGGGGGTTCGCTCCCTCGGCGTCGAGCTGGCCGGTCGCGCGGGAGCGATCCATCGCCGCCTTGAGCCGCTTGCCGAGGAACAGAGGCCTCTCGATGCTGAGGAGAAAGGTGCCGAGCACGGCGAAGATCGCGTAGAAGCAGAACGGCACGCTCTGGAAGAAGAAGGCGATGCGGTCCGTCTCGGTGGCGAGGAAGCCCACCCCGGAGACGAAGATGAAAGCCTGTACATATCCGGGCCAGGCGTTGAAAGCGAGCTGGGAAGCGATCGGCGAGGCGGTCGAGTCGACGATATAGGCGAGCTCTTCGTGGCTGACCTTTTCGGTGTCGGCGATCGGCTTGACCGTGGTGCCGACCAGCACGGTGCTGACCGTGCCCCCCTGGAAGAAGATGACGCCGAGCATCCAGGAGACGAGCTTCGCGCTTCGCGGACCGCGCACGAAGCGCTCGGTCATTAACTCGGCGAACGCCTGCGCGGCGCCCGTCCGGGACCAGATCCCCATCAGCCCGCCCAGCAGCCACAGGTAGAGGAGCAGGACGCCGGCGGAGCTGGTCGTGGCCAGCGAGGGGATCAGCACGTCGCCGGTGAAGTCGTAGCGGGTAAGCACCAGGGCTCCCGACAGGATGCCGCCAATGAGCGAGGTAACCGGCTCCCGGGTGAGCCAGCACAGGAGCACGGCGACCACCGCGGGAAGCAGGGACCAGAATCCCCAGTGGTGCTTGGCCAGCAGCTGATAGTATAGGGTCCTTGGCTCCCCCTCCTCCATCCTGACCACGGAGACAAACTCCTTCTTCACTTCCGGGGTCTCGCGCGAGCCTTCCATTCGCTCGGGGTTGAGCAGCGCCTCCTCAATGGGTACGGGGTGAAAATAGGCCGGCTCTCCCCGATATATGTAGTAGAGATTTCCGTCTCTGTCGACGTGAGCATCGAGGGCGATCTGCTCGACGGTCCAGGTCGGGGCCACGTTGATCCCGACGATCCAGGATACGGCCAGGGCAATGGCAAAGACAATGAACTTGCGGACACCAGCGCTCATCTCATTCTCCGGATGAAGGGTGTAAAGGGAACGACTCGGAAGCAATACCGGACGGCTTCTCCTCTGTTCTGTACCCCTATTGTACCCTGATATACGAAAAACGCAAGTCCGCTTTCGGGTTCAGTCGGAAAATGCTCTCAACGAAATCGTAATTCGTCCTCAGGATGACAGTACTGACCCAGGCATGACCGAAACGTCCCGCTTATGTCTGTTGCAAAGCTTGTCATTCTGAGCGGAGCGAAGAATCTCCCGTCTTCCCGGGTTGACGTGCAGCAGAAGCCTTCGACTGCCCATATGCGCGGAGGCGTCATCTTCGATTGGGCTTCCTCAGGATGGAAGTTTGGCGAGTGGGCAGACAGGAATGTCCGCCCCACCCTCAAAAAAAACCCGCCGCCTTTTGAAATCAGCGACGGGGAGTTCACTTACAACGGTTCTACCGGTCGGCCGGCATGTCATTCTGAGCGGAGCGAAGAATCTCCCGTCTACCCGGGTTGACGTGCAGCGGATGCCTTCACCGGTCCGTTCTCCTGTCTTCGTACCACTGGAAGTTGGTATATCTCACGTTCTCGTACGCCTCGTCGGGTCGGTCCTGAATCTACCGGACCGCGTTCATCCCAATGCTTCGGGACATCGGATTCTACCAGAAACCGTTACCGGGGTCCGCAGACGAGTCCGAGATCCGCGACGATCTTCGCCAGGTCGAAGGCGGCGACGTTGCCGTCGTTGTGCACGGCGTAGAAGGCGCCCCGGCTGAACGGCCCGAAGTTGAGGCTGGTGAGGGCGACGCCATCGGTATTGACGGTAACGGCTCCTGAGAAGGTGCCCTGAATGGCGAGATTCTCCCGGTCGAAAATCAGGAAACGGTTTTTCTGAAAATCCTGGTCCGTGGCGAGCCAGTAGCCGCGGCCTTCCGCACATTCCAGCAGTGCCATGCCTTCCGGTTTGTGGTTGAAGACCCCGGCCCCCACGAGCTGGCCGGTGAACCGTCCCTCGAGATCATAGACCTTGAGTACCCCTTCCGACTCATCAGCAACCAGCATTCTGCCGTGGAGGGGGTCTATGGCGATCGACTCAACCTTCCTCAGGTAGCTGGCCTCCGTGGTGTCACCAAAGGCGCCGACGTACTCCCCGGTCAACTGGCTATCCGACAGTTGCATGCGGAATCGGCGCAGACGCTCTCCCATCTCCGAGGCCGGCGCCGAGGACGAGCCTGGTTCGTAGTTGTCGGTGACCCAGACGTCCCAGCCGCCTTCTCGGGGGACCTCGGCGATACCGTACGGCTCGCGCAGCACTCCGGCCCCGAGAAGGGCCACCGGCTCGAAATCGGGCAGCGACAGGACCTGCAGACGATGGTTGTCGCGTTCGACAACGACGACGAAGTCGCTGATCACGACGATGCCGTTGGGGCGACCGAAGCGGCCCGCCTCGGTACCCTGGCCGCCGACCCGGCGGATCAGCTTTCCATTGGCCGCGTTGTGAACGAGCAATTGGTGCGCCGATTTGGCGGTGGTGACAATCCAGTGGCGGCCTCCGGGGCCGTGCCAGACCGCCGGAGAGTCAACGTTGTCCGCTCTCCTGCGCTCGGTGAGAAAGGTCTCGGCGACGATGACCTCCACATCGGGCGACGTACGGCGCAATGACCGCATTCCGCCCTGACACTGGCAGAGAAGCAGGGCCATCCCCAGCCAGAGGGAGGCCAGGAAGATCCGCCGCATAGAATCGAAACAGGTCATATCTCTTTCCTTTGCAATGGGATTGGTGGGATCCATTACGCCGTACTGGGTTTTATATATCCGCAACCATACATGAGAACAAAGACAATATATCGTCCCTATGTAAAGAATAGCAAACCCTACTCTTCATCCGATTAACCTCAATGTGAAAAAAGAACACCGAAAAATTGGCCACAAAAAGCACAAAAGGCACAGTAAGCATCCGTGCAAAGCGGCGTGTGTCATAACGCGGTGACACTGCAGTTCTTTCCTCGCCAGACCGAAAAGGTCGTCCGGAAGGACATTTTTTCCGTTCACGTCCAGTGACCTGAAGGTTCCTGGTAATCAGATGTTTAATCGCCTTTATCAACCTGCGTTCATTCGAATAAACGTTTTCGAAAAATGACGAATCAAGGTTAATTCCCGAAAGTGAACGAAACGGTGTTTTTGGATGTAGAGGGCATTTTGGAGATGAGAAAATAGTAGAACAACGTGTTGGTGACGGCTTGATGAGTAATTTTACATTTCCCGGCAGCGGCGAGGGGTGTCGAGATCATTATCTTGGGTGTGGCAAGCATGGATGGATGCCCTGATCTTACGCGCGCAATGCATTGCAATCGTTCGCAGCCGCATACCCGCACGCGAACTGAAAGACACAGTGGCTGATCAGGTCTGGAATCCCCTCGACACTCACGCTTTCTCGGCGTGGACGTGCGGGCGCAGGCATGATCGAGACATTTTGCCAATGGTTCTTGCAAAACATGTCATTCTGAGCGAAGCGAAGAATCTCCCGTCTTCCGGGCTTGACGTGTAGCGGAAGCCTTCACGGTCCCATTTGTGCGCGGAGGCCTGGTTTCTCTGACGGTTTCCTCAGAATGGCAGTCGGAGCTAACCTGCACGTCGCATACCAGGAAATCACCTACGTCATTTGTTCGGGCAGGCACCCGGCCCGAGACGAAATGCAAAACTGTTTTTCTTGCTATGTGTCGAAATATAACGAAAATTCTCGTCCGGTAACGTTTTTGCCAGGATGCAATGACACGATGAAGAAACCCTTGCGTCGGGGTCGTCTCGTACGCAAATAACGGGACAACGCACTAAAGTGATGTGCTGTCTCGTTTTGACATCGGGACCGGCGGCCTGCGTGTCCCGAAACCGAAATTTCACAACGGCTGAGAGAAAAAGGTATCAACACCGGTTTTGTTTTTGAATAATGCACCGGCTCAAAGTTAGGCACTTTTGATAGAGCGTGAACCCGGTGGGGTGCAGTAAGGTCCTTTCCCTTCTTCCCTCCTCGCCTTTTCGAGACGTACCCCCTTTCCCCCTTCCTGAAGTAAGGGGGGAACTGTCATCGCTTGATGGACGCCTGGTTTTCTCCCCCTTTCCTTTAGGAGAGGGGGCCGGGGGCAGAGTTCCCCCTGGGAACGAGGGCATCCTGCCCTCGACGCGTCCCCTCTGGCTATGCCACGCCGCGGCGCTGACTTCGATGATAGATATCGCACATCCGTATTGCTAATCGGTTCTGGCTGATAGCCGAAAGCCGTTAGCTGGTTTTCTCCCCCTCTCCCCTTGGGAGAGGGGGTCGGGGGGAGAGGTTTGCGTGCCTATGGCCGGGTAAATTTCGCCAGGCAGCATGTTCGTACCGTGGACGCGGGTTGTCGTCTCCCGTCTCCCCGCTTTTCCGCGAATTGATGTTTTGCCCTTGACATTGTTCTGACAATTGTACAATTGATAGTATCTGGAGAGAACATCGTGAACGTCGTGATCGACACGTCAGCAATCATTGCGGTAATTGTAGCTGAGCCGGAAAGAGATGCGATTATCGCAGCTACGTCGGGGCATACGCTCATTGGACCCGGGTCCATCCCGTGGGAAATCGGCAATGCGTTCTCGGCAATGATCAGACAGCGCCGCGTTCGCGTCGCGGATGCTCAGCGCGGCCTGGAGATTCTGGAAAGCATTCCGGTTCAATACGTGAACGTCGACATGTCGAATGTCCTGTCCATCGCTGCCCAGGTGAACGCATACGCGTTCGACGCATATTTTCTGGACTGCGCTTTGCGACATGGTGCGCCACTGTTGACGCTGGACCGAACGCTTGGCCGGACCGCAACCTCATTGGGTATCAGGCTCGTCGGTTTGGAGGGTTAGAATGGACGTGTATACTTACTCGGAAGCCAGACAGAATTTCTCAACCGTACTCGACAAAGCCGAGGCGACGGGAAGGGTCCTCATACGTCGAAAAGACGGCAGGACCTACGCGCTCGTGCCGGAACGGCCTTCCGGATCGCCGCTGGACGTCCCCTCAATCCAGGCGGACATCTCTACGCGGGAACTCGTCACCCTGGTCAGCAACCAGCGGCGCAGAATCAAGGGGCGGGGGCGACGGGGCAAGTAGCGGGCTTCCTCAGGATGACCGGTTTGGCGCAGGTATGACCGTTACACTTCGCGTATGTCCATTGCAAGGCATGTCATCCTGAACTCACCTGAAAAACGCCTACCAACGCGTGGTCATTGCTTGCGCTGAGCTTGCCGACGTGGCTTGTCGAAATGCCCGCTTTCAGGCATCCCGTACGACGCGAGGCCGGCAGACGGGAATGTCTGCCCTACCCTCGCAACGGCTCTTTCATCGCCACCAATTTGGCGTGACTCCTCAGGATGACAGGACTTGCAAACGTGTGTCCGAAACTCTTCGCTTATGCCTATTGCAAGACATGTCATTCTGAGCGGAGCGAAGAATCTCCCGTCTTCACGGGTTGACGTGCAGCGGAAGCCTTCACCGACCCCTATGCGCGGAGGCCTGGTTTCCCTGGCGCCGCCTCAGGATGAACAGCGAGGCCGGCAGACAGGAATGTCTGCCCCACCTTCACAGCGGCATTGCCGTCGTCTCCAGCTTCGCGCGACTCTCTCTGGCCCTTGTAGGGTCGTCCCGTGTAGGCGCAGACGTGCCGCGTGCTACGTCACGGCGAATGACAAATGACGCTCAAGCATCAAGCGATGCCGCAGTAGATCCTTCGTCAGCCCGCTTGCCAATAATTCGCTGGCAGGCGGGCTTCCTCAGGATGACAGTACAGGCGAAGGTGTTACCGAAACATCTCGCCAATGGTTCTTGCAAAACATGTCATTCTGAGCGAAGCGAAGAATCTCCCGTCTCGATTGCCCTTAACGCAACAACGCGCTAAACACATTGGCGCGGAGACATCGTTGGCGATTGGGCCTCCTCAGGTCGACAGGTTAGGCGATCGGCCGGCCTGTCATTCAGAGCGACGCGGGCAGACAGGAATGTCTGCCCCACCTTCAGAGTGGCTATTGAAAGCCGTCAGCCGATTTTCTCCCCCTCTCCCCTTGGGAGAGGGGGTTGGGGGGAGAGGTCTACGCGCCTATCGCGTCATCCTCGACGGCGAAAGCTTCCGTGCACCCAAACCCCTACCACGATCACCAAAAAACACCTTGGAAAGGAGGCCCAAGAACACTAATTATATGCCCCTTCCGAAACCCTAAAATCGCCACTTCCAGGTGGCTCCATTATGCCGATCATAGGTGGCCTCATTAGGGCGATCCGTGACACGAGGATCTCAGGCAACTCCAACTCCTCCTCCGTCTCGAGCGATAGAGCCAGTGCCTCCTTGTAGAACGCGCCGTCTTTGCCCACTACTACGAGGTACGTGATCAACGCCGCGAGTGCGATCCTGACTGAATCCGCGGACATGGCGGCACGCACGTGTTGGCGGCGCGCATTCAGCCCTGCCGTTCTATTTCATATGCCAACCCAGACACCGTTATGAATGGACCTGCACATTCATCGGTTTCGCTCACCACGCCTCCTGTTGACATATCTTCTTCTTGACCTTTTTTTGGTTTACCCGGTCGCCATCACGATATGTATTGAAATAGCATTCCTTATTTCTTTCGTAAATCAGCCAGATACCTTCACGTTCTCCGTCTTTATAGGAACCTTTACTTCTGGCCCCGTCTGAGTATCGATTGACCCAGTCACCGTGTTTTTTTCCATCAACATACGGACCCTTTTCTTCACTCCCGCTTGAGGATCGAATGACCCAATCTCCATGTCGTTTGTCATTAACATAGGGACCCTTTTCTTCACTCCCGCTTGAGGATCGAATGACCCAATCTCCATGTCGTTTGTCATTAACATAGGGACCCTTATCTTCTTCCCAGATGCCCCCCCCCCTTCCATATTCGGAATTCCACCCATTCGCCGTGTTTTATTCCATCAACATAGGCACCCTTAGTTTCGAACCCGCTTGAGTGTCGATAGACCCATTCCCCGTGTGGCTTGCCATCAACAAAGGCACCCTTATTTTCAAACCAGCCGCCGTCCCAATGTACGCCGAAAAACACCCATTCGCCGTGTGCTTTGCCGTCCTTAAAATTACCCCCGCCTACACTGCCGTTTGAATGGCGGTGGACCCATTGGCCTTCCTTCTTGCCATCGACGTACACGCCTTCTCTCTCTACATACAGGCTCTTATCGAAATAACCTCGTTCGACCCATTTCCCGTGCGGATTGTAGGCCGCATATGATCCGCCCAATACGCTACCGTCCCGGGCACGAATGTCTATGTGGCCGTCACCATTTTCATCAGGGCCTTCATGTTCTACGGACCAAGCGTCGGGGTCTCTCAGTGACATGATCATGATAGACCCGGCGTAGATACGCAAACCTGCTACTTTATTGTAATCTTCGTACCAATCGAACCATGGACCGGTCTGTTTGCCATTCACATAAAGACTCTCTTTTGCATACCTATCCCCAGGCCACCGATCGACCCATTTACCCTCCCTTTTGCCTTTCCTGAAGACCCCTGTACTTTCTTCGCTTTCTACTTTTTTCCTTTTGCCGTCTTTCTCTATCTGTTCATACCAAGTAAGGGTCCCCTCCCCATCGGGTATGTGGCCTGAACACTTGCCAGTCCATATAGCAGTCTCGCCTTCCGAAAGGTATTCGTTCCATACGAAGCATTCAGTGTGGTTCGTCAGCGAGGTCCAGCATTTGGCCCCTACCGGAAATCCCTCGCAGGTTCCCTGAGTCTTAATGACATCATTATAGAAATCCTCCGCAGAAACGACTTCGTTGCCTTCGGCCTTGAGCATCACCTTCAGGGCCTCCTGGTAGAACTCGCCTTCTTTCCCCGTCGCCGACAGATAATTGCTCACGGATTCAAGCGCGATCTGCATTGAATCCGCTGACAGAGCCACGCGCGCATACTTGAAATGAAAGTCATCGGGTACTGTCAGATCGTGCTCCTTTTGCAGTGCGATGATCTTCTGCATCACTTCGAAGGCGCCCGCATAGTCCTTGGCGGCATGAAGCTGTTCCGCGTGGATCAGGTGTTTGTCCGCAAGGATGTCTGGCGGGAGCTGGGCGGATGCGACGGTGACAAAACCGATCAGGATTAACTGGATGAAAATGATTGGCAGGATGAATACCCGGAACCACCTGGTTGATGTCCGCATTTTGACTTTCCCTCCCGTGTGTCACGAATGTCCCGTAACCCGGGCGTATCAGGATGATTGTTGGATGCGCTACGGGAAAACAACCCCAGGCATCACGCACGTCGGCGCCGACGATTGGTACCGGAAACATCTTTTCTGGTCGCCCCCGGCAACATGCAAATCCAGGGTGAGGGAGAAACCGCCTGAGTGTGTCGAGGGCGACCGGATGCCGGATCAGAGTCGGGTCTGTCTATTTTTCTGTCGCCTATCCCAAAGTAGAACCATCCGTGCGGGCAGAAAGGAATGTCCGCCTCACCGTCAAACCAACTTCCTGCAAATAGCCAATGTTGTCGATCTCGCGGCGTTCTAGGCTAAGGCACGCTTAGTACGTCACAGCGAGCGGCCTGTCGACCGTGGAGCAAACTGACAGTTTGCTCCACCTGATCAAGCGTCGGCATCGCTGTATCGATCTACGTGGCCTGTAGGGGCGTCCCTTGTGGGCGCCCGGCCTCCCGCGACGGATCCACTTCCCGGATGACGATAGATCGACATGTCATTCTATATGGGTGGAACTGACACCCCCCACCGCATCAGCCATCGCCGGCCCTTCGACCCTTCGACAGGCTCAGGGACCGGCTCGGCTTCTGCGACTCCCCCTCAAGGGGGGAGTGATTGCGGCGTTGAACCGCGCTCATTGCGTGCGCTTCCTCGGAGTGGTCGTGAAGGCGCAGACGTGCCGCCTGCCAGGTCACGGCGAATGACAAAGGACGCTCGGACATCACGCGATGCCGCAGTAGATCCTTCGTCGGCCTGCCTGCCGATGATACACTGGCAGGCCGGGCGTCCTCAGGATGACAGGTTATTCGCACGTTGGCAGACAGGAATGTCTGCTCCACCTTCACAACGGCTTTTTCATCGCCTCCACTTTGGCGTGACTCCAGGCCTTTGAGTGCCAGCCCGGCGGCCACAATCGACGCCTCATCGTCTTGCGTCTACACGCTCTTGCCGAATTCAGTGGCAAATTTCAGAAAGTCGGTAAATCCGATCTCGCCGTTTCCGTCCAGGTCGAAACGTGCGTCGTATCCCTGGTCGCCCCGTCGCGCTCCGAACCCGCGTGCAAACAGCAGAAAATCGCCGAAGTCCACTGTCCCGTCACCGTTGAAGTCCGGCGTCGGCGTCGCAGGCCTGTCGAACAGGACCTCCACGCCCCGGGCTTCCAGGGCGGGTATGTGCGTGTTGAGGGCGGCTGCGTTCAAGGGATTGCCATTGAGGTTCAGGTGCGTCAACCCCGTTGCGAATGCCAGGCCCTGCAGGTCGCGGACGTTGCGGTCGCTCACGTCAAGCGTGGTCAGACGTGCCATTTCGGCCTGGGTGACGGGCCCGTATCCCGACTTGCCGAGTACTCCTCGAACAGCCGCCTTGAGGTTGACGTCCGGGATATGAGTCACGGGCGTGACGTGCTGCGACATGTCCCACAGGACAATCGCGTAGTCCGCCTTTCCATATGTTCCGGACGCCGTGGCGAACGTGGTGCCTTCCGGAGAAAACGTCCCCTGAAAGGTCCCAAATGAGTGGCCCGGGATTTTCTCCCGGAGCACGATGTCTTCTAGCGGCCTCGAGGGATCGATCGCGTCGATATCCGGGACATCCCAGATTTCAATATCTCCCCCCTGGGTTATGGTTACAATCCTTTCGCCGTCCGGAGAAAATGACACGCAACGGAGAATATGATCGCCTGTTACCTTGAACCCGGCGAGATTCGTCACGCGGCCGCTTACCGAAACGTCCCAGATACGGACGAAGTTGTCAAAAGCGCCTGATACGAGGGTCTTTCCATCGGGCGAAAAGGAAACCCAGGTGACCGCCTCCCAGGCGTAGCCGAGGGCAATCTGGGATCTCGTCGCCACGTCCCACAGCCTGATTGTGCTGTCAAAAGCGCCCGACGCAATGGTCTTGCCATCGGGGGAAAATGCAATCGTGTAGATACCGTTTAGGTGCCCTCTGAAGGTGCCTGCGTGGGTTTTCGCTGCGACGTCCCAGAGCTTGATCGTATATTCCGTCGGGTTTGACCAGTCGTCGAGCGCGCCTGACGCCAGCATGGTCCCGTCGGGCGAAAAGGCCAGGCTATAGATCCGGCCGTCCAATCCTGCGTGCTCGAATGCGGCGATTTCGGTTCTCTTCGCGACGTCCCATAGCCTGACCATGCCGTCCCATGTTCCGGAAGCGAGGTGTGTCCCGTCAGGCGAATAGGCCACGGAGTGGACGCGATCGAAATACCCCCGGTTCTCGTCGCCTCCAAGCGTGGCAAGGTGATCGCCGGTCTCTGCGTTCCACAGCCTGACCGAGTTGTTCTGCGACCGCGAGCCCTCCGTCGCTGCGGCAAGGGTCCCGCCGTCGGGCGAAAACGCGACCCAACAGGCCCCGTTCCTCGTTTCCGGCCGCCTGTCGAGAGGGATGATCAGCCTGTGTGTCGAGTCATGCAGGAGGGTAAGCCCCGATTGGCCAATGTTCCCGCGCAGGTCGACGGTCTCGATAAAGATCCGATGTGTGCGAAGGCTGGACAAATCGATAACGCCCGCAACATCAGATGGAATGAGGCCGTCATACGCGAAATCGACGACGGCATTCCGGACACCCTCCAACATGCGACCGCCCTTCAATTCAGGAGAACCGGCGGAAAAGTGGGGCTCCTGTGTGGTGACGAAGTAAGAGACCTGCTGAATGCCGTACTCACTGTTGATGTCGAGCTGTACGGGCACGCTGCTTTGACCGGCGGAATAGGATCGGCGCGAAGTGACGTACGCTACCGGTGGCGACAGCTCATCCTCGATCGGGCTGTCGGCATTGAAATAGGGATGTACGGCCAGGTGCCCCGCACTGAACTCCGATAATCTGGTTTGTCCGGGACCGTATGACATCACGTACCCGCCATCTTTGAAACTGTGCCACAATCCGAAAGCATGACCCAGTTCGTGGGCGACTCTGGAGACGAAATTCTCGTCGATGACTTGTGTCAACACGGCCCATCCGCCGACTCTTGAGTTCTTTAAGCCCAACGCCAGGACGTTTCCCGTGGCAAGGTCTTCATCATCACCAACCACGATGAAGTAGACGTTGGCATCGAAATCGAAACCCTCTTCGAAAATCTGTTGTAGCGCGTCCCAATGGTCGCGATAACGCCTGTCGCCATTTACAACGTGGACCAACGGGCTGCCCTGCGAATCCGTCTCATAGCGCATGGTTTTCTCGCCGAACCCATGTACCCGTATCTGCTCGGCATAAAGGGTCTGCACCTTCCTGATCGCATCTTTCATCGCATCCACGGTCTCCTGCCTGAATGCGCTGCCCTGCGCCACGTAGTAGATCATCCGTACGGTGCGCGGCTCGCCCTGATTCGAGAGCGTCGGCTTGCCGGCCGCCTCCAGGTGAATACGCTCGCGTCCGTCGGGATCGGCAGGCAGGTGGAAATGAGTACCCTCGGGCACAGGCGACGCTGCAGTGTCTGTTGACGGGAGCATCGCCCACAAAACCAGATGAAATACGATCGACTTCATAGCACTTTCTCCTCTCGTGATGGTGAATTGCGAACTGTTGCATTTTGCGACATTCGGTGCCATGTCCAGCGTGCTTCGCTGTCCGGATTCGGCGACGTCAGGGCACGTACGGCGGGGTGATGTGGTCATTTGCGACCGGCACCGGCCGGCCGTTTTGCGCCGGTCACAAACCTTCGCACATTGGCATTTCTACATCTTTAGGGGTAGCTCTTGACCCTCGCGATAACTCTCGTCGTACAGCCCGACGATTATTGAAAGTGTCGCGCAACGGCATGTTCATAGACTCGACGCTGTTACTCCGGCCGCCGCACTGCAGTCGGGTCTGCCGAATGAATCGTCTATATAAAGGCAATACGTGTGCCACTAGATGTCGCTTGCGCGATTATGATTGTAAGCTATTGTTTTAATGCGGGATAGAAGTATCACAAGACGAAATAACAAAACGAGCCAGGCTGAATTGTCGGACGATATTTCGCCCTGTGACAATCAGCCTGGCTCGGTTGTCAATTTTAATAAATTAAAAACAGTCAGTTACAACGTAAGGGCGATATATCGCCCCCATAACGATATATCGCCCTTTTCGGTTGTGCAACGGATGCCGGCATTCACGCCGGCGTATCGATAGGGGTGACCGACGGGCGCCGCAGTCTCAACTTTGATTCGAAGAGATTCAGGCGGCATTACAATGACAGGTTTGGCCATTGGTCAGCCTTTCTGTCTGAGCGAAGCGGGCAGACAGGAATGTCCGCCCCACCTTCAAAAACAACTCCGCCGCCTCTTGTTATCAGCAACGGGGAGTTCACTTACAACGGTTCTACCGGTCGGCCAGCATGTCATTCCGAACGGAGTCTAAGATCGCCTACCAAAACGTGGTCATTGAGCTTGTCGAAATGCCCGTATCGCGAGATCCCTTCAACACTCGCGCCACCTTGGCCTGACCGTGTGGGCGCAGACGTGCCGCCCGCCAGGTCACGGCGAATGACAAGAGACGCTAAAGCATCAAGCGATGCCGCAGTAGATCCTTCGTCAGCCAGCTCGCCAATGAACCTCTGGCAGGCAGGCTTCCTCAGGATGACAGCATTGGCCATTGGTCAGCCTTTCAGTCTGAGCGAAGCGGGCAGACAGGAATGTCTGCCCCACCCTCACAACGGATTCTTCCTGATGACAGTCGGGTGGAAGTTGCGGCGGGAAGGGGCGGCCATTTCGGCGCCGGGCGAGGCTAACCGCGGGCGCAGTTTCTGATGGCTTCGGCGATGTCGTCGGGTTGGGGCAGGCAGGCGTCTTCGAGCGGGGCGCTGTAGGGCATCGGCGTATTCAGGCCGCCGAGCACGCGAGGGGGTTCGCGAAGGAGTTCAAACCCTTTTTCGGTAATCTGCCGGACGATTTCGGCGCCAACACCGCCGCGCGCCGGCGCTTCGTGTACGACCAGCAGGCGGCCGGTTTTCTTTACCGAGCGGAGAATGGTGTCCACGTCGAGCGGGACGAGCGTGCGGGGATCGATCACTTCCACGCCGATCTCAGGGTAGAGGGACTCAGCCGCCTGAAGCGTCTTCGGCAGCGCGTAGGAAACGGCGACGACAGTCACGTCGGCGCCCTCTCGCTTGACGTCGGCCCTGCCTAACGGAACGACGTGATCGCCGTCCGGTACGGCTTCTTCGATATCGCCCAGCAGCCGGTGCTGGATGAATACGACCGGGCCGTCGTCCCGGATGCCGGCCTTCATCAGGCCCTTGGCGTCGGCGGCAGTGGCGGGCATGACCACTTTCAGCCCGGGCGTATGGACGAACCAGCTCTCGAGGCTCTGGCTGTGATGGCCGGCCTCGCGCGTGCCGGCCCCGCCCGGCGTGCGGATCACCAGCGGGACGTTGACGTTGCCGCCGGACATCAGATGAATCTTGGCGGCCTGGTTGACAATGGGGTCCATGCACACGGTGACGAAATCGCAATACATGATGACCGCAACCGGACGCAGGCCGGTCATGGCGGCGCCGACCGCCAGTCCCACGAAGCCCGATTCGGAAATGGGGGTCTGCCACGTGCGGCGCTCGCGGAACTGGTCCCAGAGGCTTTGAGGATCGCGTACCGGGCCGATATCCTCGCCGATGGTGAAGACGCGCTCGTCACGGGCGATTTCTTCCCGTATGGCGTCGCTGATGGCCTGGGCATACGTAACGTGGGGCATTACAGGGCAACTCCCGGGGCAAAAGGCAAATCTCCCGGAACGGGATATGGCGATTGCTTGCCGTAGGCGACTGCGTCTTCGGCTTCGGTAGCGGCTTCGGTGACGATGGATTGTCTTTCTTCGTCGGTCAGGAATCCGGCCTCGAAGAGCGAGCGTTCGAAGATGCGGATCGGGTCCTTGCGTTTCCAGGTCTCGAGCTCCTCGGGATTGTTGTGGTCGCCTTTGCCGCCGCCCGCGTGGCTGACGAAGCGATACGTCTTGCATTCGACGAGCGTGGGTCCGTTTCCCCCGCGCGCTCTGGCGACAGCCTCGGAAGCGACCTGGTGCACTTCGAGGACGTTCTGACCGTCGACGATGATACCGGGCATGTCATACGCGGCGGCCTTGACGGCGACGTCCGGCGGCGAAAGCGTGATGGAAGCGGGCGTCGTGGCGGCGTAGAGGTTGTTTTCGCAGACGTAGATGGCGGGGAGGTCCCAGAGCGCGGCCATGTTCAGGGCTTCGTGAAAGGCGCCCTGGTTCGCGGCCCCTTCGCTGAAAAATGCGACGGCCACCTGCCGCGTGCCCCGGTACTTCGCGGAGAAAGCGGCGCCGGTGGCAATGGGAATCTGAGCGCCCACGATTCCGTTGCCTCCAATCAGTCCGAGTTCGGAACTGAAGATGTGCATCGAGCCGCCGCATCCGCCGCTGTACCCGTGTTTCCGACCCATCAACTCCGCCATCATCGGCTTGAGGTCGGCCCCTTTCGCGATGGCATGGCCGTGACCCCGGTGCGTGCTGGCCACGAAGTCATCCGGCTCGAGAGCGGCGCAGACGCCGACTTCGGCGGCTTCCTGGCCGATGGCCAGGTGGGCCGCGCCGGAGATGACCCCCTCGCCTTCGGGATTGTCGCGAAGGTAGCTGGTGTAGTCGTAGTGGTCCCTTACCTGCGCTTCGAAAGAGCGGATGCGGTACATCCGCCGGAGCATGTCGAGGCACATTTCTTTTTCGGGCATCATTGGATTTTCTCACAGGTAAAGAAGCGGGAGACGGCGTCACCTGGCGTCCGGCTGCGGTCCGGACCTAGTTCGCGGACGTTTCCCGGGTCCACTGATAAACGTCGTTCTCCGGTTCGCAATGGTTCATCGCCGAATCGATGGCGTCGTGCAGCAGGTTGAGCATCCGGTCTGCCTGTTCGACGGTCATCACGAGAGCGGGAGCCAGGACGAGGATGTCTCCGTTGTTGCGCAGGATCATGCCGGCCTTCCGGCAGAAATCGGCGATAAAGCTTCCGGCCTGGCCTGAAGGATTCAGGGCCTCTCGTGATTCGCGGTTGCCCACGAGTTCGACGGCCCAGAGCGTGCCGAGGCCGCGTACGTTTCCCACCACGGGATACCGGTAGAGCTCGTTCAGTTTTTCCTGAAGATAAACACCCAGGTCGGCGGCGCGCGCCACAAGGTTTTCATTCTGGATGATTTCGATATGGGCGACTGCGGCGGCGCAGGCGGCCGCATGGCCGGAAAAGGTGTGGATGTGGCGGAATCCCGTCCCGGCCTGTTGAATGGTTTCAGCGATCTCTTCGGTCGCGACCGCGGCGCCGATGGGCAGATAACCCCCTGAGAAACCCTTGGCGACGGTTAAGATATCAGGGGTAACGTCCCAGTTTTCACATGCGAACATCTTTCCGGTGCGGCCGAAGCCGGTCTGGATTTCGTCGAAGATGAGCAGCACGCCATGCCTGTCGCAGAGTTCGCGCACCCCCTGCAGATACCCGTCGGGGGGCAGGGGAAAGCCGGTATTGGAGCCGGGGATGGGGTCCATGATGACGGCGGCGACCGATCGGGCGCCCTCCCATTCCAGAATCGATTCGAGATTCTTCAGGCAGGCCAGCGCGCACGTGTCGGGATCCAGGCCGAGTTCACAGCGATAGCAGTTCGCCGGCATGGCATGGGTGAAGCCCGGAAGCAGGGGTTCATAGGGCTCACGAGTGCCTGCAAGGCCGGTCGCGGAGAGCGCGCCCAGCGTGGCGCCGTGATATGAGCCCCTTCGAAAGATGACTTTGTAGCGGTTCTTCTCGCCTTTGGCCCAGTGATAGCTGCGCGCCAGTTTGATGGCCGCCTCGTTGGCTTCCGAGCCGTCGTTGACAAGGAATGAGACCGAGAGCCGCCCCGGTGCGATTTCGGCAAGCTTCGCAGCCAGTCTGACGGCAGGTTCGATCAGGACGTCCTGGCCGCCGGGAAAATAGGCCAGTTTCTCCATCTGCTTCCTGACCGCGTCGACGACTTCCAAACGGCCGTGTCCGCACAGGGTCGTGAGCAGCGAGGCGAAAGTGTCCAGGTATTCGTTCCCTTCGTCATCGTAAATATAGAGGCCGTCGCCGCGGGTAATCGCGGTTGGCTGTTTTTCCGGTCGCTCACCTTGAAAATAGTTCTGCCACAGGTGGCGCGATTCGGCAATGAGGGCTTCGGTATCGATCGATTCATTCATGCCGTGTCCCGGGGAGACAGGAAAAACTGGTATTTACTCGATTTCCACTTCCCGCCCTTCTTCAGCGGACAGGTAAATCGCATCCATCATCTTCTGCACCATCAGCCCATGCTCGGCCGGCGCCAGCGTGGGTCTGTCGTAGAGGACGTGGTCGACGAAATTGCGCAATTTCGCCCCGAAAGCGGATCCGAAACCGGATTCGGGCAGCCAACCGGGTTCGGTATTGACCATGTATCCGTTGTCATCCCGTGCGATCGAGAGAGGGTCCCAGGTGGCGCCGCCTTTTTCGCCCATGAGCTGAAAATTCCATACGTCGGACGGGACGTGGGCGGCAAAACTGGACTCGATGTGAATGACGGCGCCGTCTTCAAAACGGATCTGGCCCACCGCAAGATCTTCAACGGTGTGGTTCTCATAGTCCCAGTCCTGCCACCTGCAGGCCGCTTCCGATTTTCTGTCGCCCAGGTACGTAAAGACGTTTCCACCGGCCGCGACGGGTTTGGGTGAGCCCATAAGGTAGTGGACGGCTTCCAGCACGTGTACGCCGATGTCCACGAGCGGGCCGCCTCCCTGGAGCTCTTTCCGGCCGAAAACCCCCCAGTTGGGAATGCCGCGCCTGCGCAGGGCCTGTAGACGGGCGAACAGGATCCTCCCCAACCGGCCGCTGTCGACGGCCTTCCTGATGAATTGGGTTCTCGGGTCGAAGCGCTGCTGGAAGCCGATGACGAGCTTGCGGCCGTGCTCTCTCGCCGCGTCGAGCATGGCTTGCCCTTCGCGGGCGTTCATGGCCAGGGGTTTTTCGACAATGACGTGGGCGCCCGCGGAAAGCGCGGCAATAGCGGCGGGCGCGTGGAGACCGTTCGGCGTGCAGACGCTGACGGCATCGGGCCTGACGCTGCCCAGCATCGTCTCGTAGTCCGAAAAGCAATTCGCAATGTCGTATTCCTCGGAACGGGTTTCGAGCGCCGCCTCCGAGATGTCCGCCATGGCGACCATTTCGACGTCGTTCATCTCCTTGAAACAGCGCATGTGGGTGCCCGCGATGCCTCCTGCGCCGATGAAGGCGATGCGGAGCCTGCTGTTTGCGTCTGTACTCGCCATTCGGTGTGCTCTCCCTGGCCGCGGATCAGAAAATGGTCGCCGAACGAAGGACGGCGCCGGTGCCGAAATAAATCTCTTTGTCCAGAATCGGACCGGCGATCCGGATTCCGTCATCCACCCTGAGGACCTCCTCGACCTGGCGGGTGGCGGGGTCCAGACTGTAAATCAGAGCCGTGGTGAAGCCGTATATCTTGCCGTCCGGACCGTTTTGCAGGCCGAGGTCAAGGGGGCGGCCTGCGGGCAGTGGAAGCCGGTGGGTAAAAGTGCGGGTGTCGGGATCGAACACAAAGAGCTCTTCGAGACCGCGGCCACGAACCGTCCCATAAAGCAGGCCGTCGGGCCCCGTGAGCAGCGCATTGAAGACCGATGCGGGCGCGTCGGGACGCTGGATCGTCCCCTCCCAGGCCTTTTTTTCGGCATGGTAGTCCCAGAGAAAGAGGGTGGCTACGCTGACTTTGGGATCCGTCCCGCTGCCGCCGCGGATCGTCGTGCCCACGGCAATGAGCTTCTGCGATTTGAGGTGGGCAAGTGTATAACAACTCGCATCTCCCACGATGCGTTTATAGGACTTCCTTTCACCCGTTCCGGGATCGTAGTAAGCGAGGGGGCCACCCCACCGGCCGTAGTCCGGTACGGACGCGAGCCAGACCCTGCCCATCGGACCGGCGAGCGTGGATCGGGGCCGGTAGGAGATATCGTCCAGCCGGCCCAGGTCGCGGGGGTTGTCGTCCGGGCCCGTGCCGTAGTGATACGGAAGTGAAGGGTCGTAGACAGAAATGCGGGCGGCGGGATAGGACGAGATATAAAGCCGGCCGTCCAGATTCGCCATGGAGTAGGCTTCCCCGGCGGAACGAGAGCACTTGCCCAGGTCGACCAGTTCACTGGAGGCCGGGTTGAATCTGAAGAGGTGCAACGGCAGGATGCTGGAGCCGTAGATCAGGCCGTCCGGGCCCGTGTGAATGTAGAAAATGTCAGTGCCGCTGGCCTCGTAATCGAGTTCGAAAGTGCGGACGCTGCCGAAGGAGCGGCGGATGCTGAGGGTACGATAGATCTGTTCCGTGGCGTCCGAAAAAACGAACGTACTGCCGTCGGGAAGCGTCGGCCGCGGCGCGCGGCCCGGCAGCGTCGCAACGGCGATTCCCTCGTTCCCGGAGATCAGGAAATTGCCGTAGTCCGACGTGATGACGTAGAGGTTGCCGTCCCGCCTTCTCTCCAGATTCAGCGTGCCCTGTCCTTTGAACGTAATCGGACCGGCGAGAAAGCTTCCCCTTGTGGCGGGATCGAAGACGACGACGTGAGGCCGCGTCTGTCTGATGAGGCATGCGATCTTTCCGTCAGGAGCGACCAGGGGATAGTTGTACTTGTCCACGTTTGACATGCGGCCGTAGCGCGTGAACTCGCCGGTTTTGGGGTCGTAGACCGTCAGGTCGGCCCCCGGGTAGCTGCCGATCCAGATGCGTCCGTTCACGTCTTCGTCCATTCGGCACGGGAACGTTGCGGCGCCCGGATTGATGGCGCCGAGGTCCAGAAGGGCGTTCAGACGGGGATCGAAGCAGAGGAGGTGGCCGGCGTACGCGGATCCGATGTAGAGCCGGCCGGAACGACTCATCAGGGTGGCGGTCGGGTAGTTGGATCGCGGTACCTCGGAGACAAACTGTTTGAACACCCCGGTTTCCGGGTCGACCTGCAGGACGAACAGGTTGTCGGCCTGCTGCCCCATGGTGACGTACACGCGCGGACGGTTTTCACTGTCCGTGCCCGGATGAAGGCGGACCCAGTTTACGGAACGTACCGGGATCCCGATATCCCGGACACGAAGAGTCGGCTCGCCGGTCCGGCCGAATGACCGGGCGAACAGCAGGAAGTCACCGAAGCCAACCGTGCCGTCCCGGTCCAGGTCGAAAAGGACCTGTCCGGTGCCGAAGGCCTGTGCGAGCAGGATGAAGTCCTGGAAATCGACGTTGCCGTCGGCGTTGAAGTCGGCTTCGGGCGGCGTCTCACTGCCCTGCGCTTGCAGGGTTGACGCCGCGCACAGAAGTGCGGCCAGAATCAGATGGGATCGAGCGGTCATTGCGATGCCCCGGATCGGGGCTACTCCAGCTTTAGCGAGGCGGAATACTCTTTCGCCTTCACCGTGTCCGCGAACAGCAGGCTTGCGCTTTGTTCCAGCGCCCCCGTGGCCGGGCCGTCTTCTCCCAGGCGGAACATGGCTCGCGTTGCCTTCCTGACGTCGATGTCACGGACCAGCAGTTCCTCATGTCCCAGCGCCGCCTGCCCGTGTATTCGTCCGTCGGGGGCGACGATCAGGCTGCGGCTGTTCTGGTGCGGCAGGCAGGCGTTGCAGGAGGCGAACCAGACGGTGTTTTCGGCGGCGCGAGTGACAATCATGGCGTGGTGGATTGGGATCTTCCAGTCGTTGGGGCGGGTCGTGTTGTTCTGTGGATGGAAGACGACCTGCGCGCCGCGCCGAACGCATTCGGCCGTCGTTTCCGCGAAGCGCAATGCCTCGAAGCAGATGACCACGCCGATGCGCACGCCTGCAAGATCGAACGTGTGCTGTGCGTCTCCCCGCTCGTAGGCCATGGCGTCCAGCGGCGTGAGCATGGTCTTGTGGTGCCTGCCCAGAACGTCCCCGTCCCTGTCGATCACAAGGGCGGAGTTGTACGGTTTTCCGGTGTCCGACGGCGTCTCCGTACCCAGGATGCAGGCCATTCCGTGCTTCGCACAACGCGCCGAAACCTCGGCGTGGACCTCATTGAGCCAATCGACAGGCACGGGTGCGTCGGCCGAAGCAATATCGACCCGATAGCCGATCGTCTGTGTCTCGGGAAAACACAGGATCTGCGCGCCGCGTGAGGCCGCATGATCGATCGCGTCGAGAACGGCGCGGCGGTTGTCCTCGCGATCCGCGGTCTGTCGGGTCTGCGCCAGGGCGATACGTAACAGGTCCATGTTGACTTCCTAATGCCGGTACATTCGTTAAAGCTTTTCGATGGTTTTCCCCAGCGTTAACACAACCCGCCCCCGTTGAGGGCAAGTTCCGCGATTCTGGTGGCGCGCAGGCCGTCTTCGCCCGTTACGAGCGGCGCGCCGCCATTTTGAACCCAATCGGCGAAATGCAGCATCTCATCCCGAAACATGTTCTTCTTTTCGAAGGTGATGACTTCCTCTTCGCCGCCGGCAAGAGTCAGGAGGTAGGCGCCCTGCGTGTCGGCGTTGAATTTGCCTTCGACTTTCTCCGGGTCGCAGTTGCCGGGAAACCGCAGCACACCATTGGGCCCGATGATGTCCGTACCGCCTCCGGCGCGAACGCCGGCAGGCAGTCCCCACGTCCAGGAAACCATGATGGCGTCGCCCCGTTCGAAGCGGACGAGGACGGTACCCGTGTCCAGGGCGGTCGAGGTGTGATGGATTTTCATGGGCATCGACTTGACTTCCACGGGTTTGCCGAAGCAATGCACCGCGAAGTCGTAGTTGTGGACCATGCCGTCGATCATGGGCCCTCCGCCCTGAAAGCGGTCCATGAAAAACGGGCTGCCCGGCGGTGAACCGCCAGAGGTCTGGCGCCAGAGAAGCGGGCTTCCGAGCCGGCCGGATTCAACGATCCGTTTGACCGTGCCCCAATCGTTGTCGAAGCGCCGGACGAAACCGATCTGGAGGCCAACCTCGTGTCTCCGGCAGGCCTGAATCATGCGATAACAGTCGTACGAACTCATCGCCATGGGTTTCTGGCAGAAGATCTGTTTCCCGGCTTCCGCGGCCGCGACTGCCATTTCCGGGTGGAGGAAGGTGGGTGTACAAATCATGACGGCTTCGATATCGGCCTCGGCAAGCAGAACCCGGTAGTCGGCGTACCCGTGCCGCATGCCGAATTTCTTCCTGAATACATCGAGCTGCGCCGGCCGGACGTCCGCCCCGGCGACCAATTCGAAGCGATTGTCTTCCCAGACGGAATTCAGTTGATGGGTCGCAATGCCCGCGCAGCCGAAGACACCGAGTTTAACCATGGTTTTTTCCTTTGTGTTTCGTATTATGGAATGTCCGGTAAAACCCACGGGATTGGTTCAAGATCCGGCAACCCGATTGGGAACGGCTACTGCTGAGGCTTCAACCATTTCCTCAGGAATTGAAGGCTCTTACTGAGCCGAATCTCATGCCCGCCTTCGTGAAGATCAATTTCAATATTGTCCGATAAACCGAGTCTGGCGTAGTGTTCGCAGGCCAGGTGATACTCTTCGAGCATCATCGGCCACCAGGCGATGCCGTCGGCCTTGCCCTGTTCCACCAGCAACGGACGGGGACAGATGAGCGAAACCAGGTCGCTGTCGGTAAACGCGCTCAGCCAGCCTGGAATCCATACGTGCTCTTCGTTGACGGATAGAAAACAGCTGTACCGGGGGTCGTCCACCGCCATCTTGTTGCGCCTGTGGTTGAACCAGGCGCATACCACGGCCGCCCTGATGCGGGGTTCGACCGGCGTTGTGAACATGGTGTAGGCGCCGCCAAGGCTGATCCCATACATGGCCGTGCGTTCGACGTCGATTTCGGGACGGGTTTCCAGATAGTCCAGAAGGCGCCGGGTACGGAGGATTTCGAGGCCCCAGAGGGTCTTGCCAAGGAGCTTGCAGAGGCGTTCCTGCCGGGCTCGAGGCGCGCCGCCCGAGATATTCATGGGGGCGATGACGGCAAATCCCTCTTCGGCCAGGCGTCGCCCGTAGGACTTGTACGTGTCGTCCGGGTCCCCCAGTCCGAAAACCTTCTCCGGTGACGATCCGATGCCGTGCTGGGCGACAACGAGTGGGGCGGGACTGTTCCTTCCCCTGGGAATGGCGAGTATTCCGCGGCCCCTGAGGTTGCCCGACAGCCCGATGGTCAGCCACCAGGCCGTGAACCTGTCGTCTTCGTACCACGGATCCAGTACCGGTTCGAGGGGGGTGCCGTCGTCCTCGAAGATGCCGATCGTCTCCTGCCAGCAGCGGCGGTTGGCTTCAACGGAGGCTTTAAAGGCTTCGACCGAAGTGTAGTCCCGATTCCAGTACGCCGCCTGCCGCGGGCCGTAGTTCAGGACTTCGTTGCGAAGGTATTCTTCGGATTCGTTTCGAAGCAACCGCTGGCGGTCGTTGATCCAGCGATTGACGACCTCAGGAGGCTGGCGGTAGGGGTTGGACATGGCTGTCTCCGGGAAGTACACTCTGTATTGATACGCGAAGGCCGGCCCGTGTCATCGCCCGCGATTGCGGGTTCCCGCGGACTGGACGCCAAAACGTCGCACACTTCCGGATTTATGCGCTGATCCGGGGGCATTGGCATAGAACTTTTCAACGGATGGTTCGTATACATGATAGCGGGGATTCATTTCATTGTCAAACTGCCATTTATTACGTTTTCAATAGTTTCCCGACATCGGAAACCACGTGCAACAGGAGGAACAATGCGGTCATTGGCTTACATGATTGTGGGGGCCGTTCTGGCCTGCGCGGCGCCCGCCGACGCCGCGAGAGCGGTTTCCGCGCGGGTGGATTCGCTCCTTTCGGCCGCGTCCGACACGACAATGGAATACGAGAAACGGGTGCGGTTGATCAAGAAGGCAATTCGGGATGACGATTCCGGCTGGGCGATGCACGACCTGGCGGAACTGTATAGCGATGAGAGAACGCCGGGTTCGCGTCGTCAGGCATCCACGTGGCTGCAGCGGGCGATGCGGAAAGACAGGAAAAACATGGACTTTCGCATTGCGTATGCAAAAGTCCTCTGGGCGCTCGGCCGGCGGGGTCACGCCTACAAGAATGCAAAGCAGGCCATAGACCTGGACCCGAACCACGTCGGCGCGCTTTACCTGGCCGGCCGGTACGCGGCCTGGCAGATGTCGCGGTACCTCGAGGGCGAACGGATCGACTATCAGTACGACGACCGGGGTTATCAGCGGGTGCGCTCGTTCAGCCTGGAGAGATTCGGCGAGGAAGACCGGGATCAGGCGATCGGATATCTGACCAGGGCGCTGACGGTCGATCCGGACCACAGGCCTTCGCTGCTTCTGCTGGGCCTGGTGTATTACGAAGCGCAAATGTCGGCAAGAATGGCGGCGCTTTTTCAGGAATACCTGGTTCGCCACCCGGATGACCCGGACGCCTATTTCTTTCTGGGGCTGGCACTCCAGGCGCAGGACGAACTCAAGCGCGCGTATCCGGCCTATGTGAACGGACTGCAGCGGATGTCGTTCCATAAGCAGCAGTTCATGATGTCTGTCTTCATGCTGGTCGGCAAAGACAGTATGGAGGCAGGCCGGGATCTGCCGGATGAGGAGGCGCTGCGTGCATTCTGGACCGGCCGGGATCCGCTGTTTCTGACACCGGTAAACGAACGCCTGATGGAACACTGTGGACGCGTGGCCTATGCGAACCTGCGCTTCGGAGATCCGGAACGGGGCATTGGGGGATGGTCGACGGACAAGGGGCAGGCTTATATCCGATACGGACGGCCCGAAGCGAGAAGCGTCCGGCCGCCCGAGGTCGATACCGGTCTGGATGAGCCGGTGTGGTACCAGGATCACCTGTACTGGTTGAATCAGCAGGGATCGGTGCCGTACAAGCACCGTCCCCGTCTGGAAATGTGGGACTATGGCGGGATCCGGCTGGTGTTCGCCAATACGGATACCAGGGATACCTGGCGTTACCGGGTGGGATGGGTCGGAAGGCAGCCGGTGGATTTCGACGCGCTCACGACGAAAGTTCCGGAGTACTATAAGGATCCGTACAAATGGGAGCGGTACGATGCGCCGTACCAGATGGCCCGGTTTCGAGGCGACGGCGACACGGCCAGGGTGGAGGTCTATTACGCGTTGCCCGGAGAGGAAGTGCAGCGCAAGAAGGCGCAAACCGGGGCGCAATCCGTAGCAATGCGCCAGGGGCTGTTTCTGTTCGACGCGAATTGGGATACGTTGCGGAAGGACGTCGGAAGGGTGGAGATGATGCCCTGGGTACAATATGGAGCCAACCGGGACGGATATCTGTTCGCCAGCGAGAAGCTGATGCTGGCGCCGGGGAAATATTTCATCGCGGCGGAGGCAGAGGACCGGAAGACGAAATCGATTGGTACGTTCAGGAGCGTACTGCGCGTTGATACATTCGGGTACGATTCGCTGAGCGTGAGCGATATGCTGCTTGCGCGCCGGATCGTCGAGCGGGAACAGGCGCCTTACGGTCGCGAGCGGTACCTCATTCTGCCCAATCCGCTCAAACAGTACCAACAGGGCGCACAGGCGTATTTCTATTATGAGATTTACAACTTGCAGAAAGACCGTTTCGGCGCCACCAACTATCAGGTGACCTATCAGATCCGAACCGTAAAGGAAGACGCAGCGGCCGCGGAGCCGGAATGGACGACGGCGGTTTCCTATACCCACAAGGGTTCGCAGGCGTGGGAGCCGATTTACCAGGTGTTGAACCTGGAAATGTTTCCCGGGCCCAGGGAGTTCCGCGTGAACGTGCTGGACCTGAACAGCCGTCAGGAGGCGAGCAGTGCGACGACATTCCGTGTGATGTGGTAAGCTGCCGCGAGTACGGCCTCAGGCGCGGGATTCCTTGCCGTGTGCACAACTGAAGAAACGATCCGCACCCAATGCAGACAGCCCCGATGACGATTCGTTATCGGGGCTGTTCCGGTCCCGGCCGCGAGCCGGTCCCATGTAGAAACGGCGTGTTATCCAGTGATTTTCCGCACGCAATCCGCGATGCGGTCCAGCGCCCTCCGGATATTCTCGACCGAATTGGCGAAGGAGAAGCGCAGGTGGCCTTCGCCGCAGGCGCCGAATCCATGCCCCGACAGGGCCGCGACATTTCCTTCGTACAGGAGGAAGTCGGCGAATTCCTGGGAGGAGAGACCCAGGTCCGCGATATTCGGAAAGAGGTAGAATGCGCCGCCGGGCAACGGGCAGCGAATGCCCGGAATCTCGCGGAGTCCCGCGACAAAGATGTCGCGCCGCCGTCTGAATTCAGCCACCATCGCGTGGACGTCGTCCTGCGGCCCCTGGAGTGCGGCCAGAGCGGCGCGCTGGGTGAACGACGCGGTGCAGGAATTGCTGTTGACCATCAGGAGTCCGAATTCTTCCGCCAGGTTTCGCGGCATCACCCCGTACCCGATGCGCCATCCCGTCATCGCGTACGTCTTGGAGAAGCCGTCCAGAATAATGGTCTGGTCCGCCATCCCCTCGTAAACGGAGATGCTGTGGAAGGCGCCTTCGTACAGGATTCTGGAATAGATTTCGTCGGCCAGTACCGGAATCCCCTTGTCGACGACGATTTCAGCGATTGCCTTCAGGTCTTCCGGCGGAATGATTCCACTGGTAGGGTTTTGAGGGGAATTGATGATGAGAAGCCGGGTGCGGTCCGTGATCAGGTCCGAAAGTTCGTTTACGTCGAAACTGAAGCCGCGTTCCTCGGTTAGCGCAATCGGGACCGGTCTGGCTCCCGCAAACCTGATGACCGACTCGTAGATGGGAAATCCCGGATCGGGATAGATCACCTCGTCCCCCGCCTGCGCAAGGGCCAGAATGGCATAGAACATAATCGGCTTGGCGCCCGGGGTGACCACAACCTGATCCGGATCGACGGGGATCCCACGGAACCGCGAGACGTCGGTTGCGATGGCCTCGCGGAGCTCCGGCAGGCCCACCGGGGGACCGTAGTGGGTATAACCCGATTGAAGCGCCTGTTGGGCCGCGTTGACGATATGAGCCGGTGTATCGAAATCCGGCTCGCCGATTTCGAGGTGGACCACGTCCCGCCCCTTGGCTTCGAGGTCTCGCGCTTTGACGAGGACGTCGAATGCGGATTCGGTACCAAGCTGCGCCATTCTGCCCGCCAGGTTCATGGGACCACCCTTTTTTCGCGCAGACTGCCTTCGACAGTCCTGCCCTGCGTGTAAGAGCCGAGGATCTTGAGGAAGCTGGCCATTTGTTCGAGGTGTTCCACCGCCTGTCGACATCGATCGCTGGCGAGGTGGCCTTCGAAGTCCAGATAGAAGACGTACTCCCATGGCCGGCCGCTCAAGGGGCGCGATTCGATTTTCAGCAGATTGATATCCCGCATTGCAAATACCCCAAGACTCTTGAACAGGGCGCCGGGAATGTGGTCCAGGGCATAGACGACGGTGGTTTTTGCGGGATCGACGGGTTCGGCCGCTCTGGAGTTCACGACCAGAAACCGGGTATAATTCCGGTGGTCGTTTTCAAGACCTTCCCGGAGAATTTCCAGGTCGTAGTCGATCGCTGCCTGTGCGCTGGCGATGGCAGCGGCATTTCTTGCTTTCTCTTCCTTGATCTGTCTGACCGCGCCTGCCGTGTCTTTTGCAACCACCGCTTCGACGCCCTCGGTGGATCGAATGAACTCGGTACATTGCGCCAGGGCGGGGGCTTGCGAGTAAATCTGTCTGACGTCTTCCATCCTCACGCCGGGATTGGCAATGAGGTTGTGCACGATTCGCAGCTTGATTTCACCGACGATGTAGAGATCCTGCTGGAGGAGCAGATCGTAGTTTTCGTGAATGCTTCCCATGAGAGAGTTCTCAATGGGCACCATGCCGTGCGTGCATTCTCCGCCGGAGACCGCGCTGAACAGACTCTGGAAATCGTGCTGCGGGACCACATGCACGGAGTCGCTGAAATAACTGCGGGCGGCCATTTCGCTGAACGCGCCCATTTCACCCTGGAATGCGACGACGGGATCGTTAGAACTCACTGAGCCTCCATTAACGAGTCCGACCCGAAGGAACAACAGCGGCCGAATTTCGGGAAGTCGAGGTAGCAGACGACCGGGCTGTGTTAAAGGTTCCGCCGGCAGGCGATCGGATTCCGGATCGCCTGCCGGCGCTAATTATCCTCCAACAGGGCGTTCAGGTGGGTTTCGACGCAACGGGAGAGGCTGTCGAGGTCGTAGCCGCCTTCCAGGACCGAAACGAGACGATCATCGGCGTAGGTCTCTGCAATCCGGCGTACCCGGCGCGTCATTTCGGCAAACCCGTCTTCCGTGACGCGTGTGCCGGAGAGGGGGTCGCTGACGTGCCCGTCGAACCCCGCGGAGACGATGACGAAGTCGGGGCGGAAACGTGCCACTGCGGGGGCCAGGAGTTCGTCGAACGCGCGAAGGAATTGATCGTCGCCGGCTCCGGCGGGCATCGGCGCGTTCAGGTTCGCTCCCTGGCCGGCGCGGATTCCCGTCTCGCCGCCGCTGCCGCTGAACCAGGGATAGTGGGGGTACTGATGAATGCTGAAATAAAACACATCGGGGTCTTCTTCGAAGATGTGCTGGGTACCGTTTCCATGATGTACGTCCCAGTCGACGATGAGGACGCGTTTCAGCCGGTGGGCGGACTGAACGTACCGCGCGGCGACCGCCACGTTGTTGAACAGGCAGAAGCCCATGGCCCTGTCGCGTTCCGCGTGGTGGCCCGGCGGCCGTGTGGCGCAAAACACGGCGTCCGCGCGGTCGTCCATGACCGCATCGACGGCCTCGCAGGCCGCCCCCGCCGCAAGACGTCCGACGTCGAAGGATTCAGGACATATGTACGTGTCCCCCGCGTCCATAAGGGGCATGTTTCGTTCGCAGCGGCGCTGAACATCCGCGACATGACGGGGAGTGTGGACTCGCTCCAGCCAGTTGACGCCAAGGATTCTCGGCGCAACGTGCACGAGCCGTTCCCTGAGACCGGTCTCGTCCAGCCGGCTCTGGATGGCGTGGAGCCGTTCAGGACGTTCCGGGTGCCCATGGCCGGTATCATGCCGCGAAAAGTCAGGATGCGAAACCAGCCCTACCCGTGACATGACTCCTCCGGTTTCCGGCTATTCCCGGCCCCCGATCGTGTTGCGGTGAGTGCGCGGAGGCGTGTCCGGCACGCGGTCCACGAGCAGGTTGGGAGCATCCTTTTGTTTGATCAGGTCAAATGCGTCGTAGAGCTCTGACGTGGCTGTCCGGGCTTCGTACCGCAGGGTGTCCCCATCCACGTCGATGGTCTGGTAGAGCTGGGTATTCTCGGCGGCGCGCCGCCACCATCGCTTTGACGTGAGTTTGTACTGTTTGGGTCCGCTCACGGAGACGACGTAGACGGTGCCGTCTCCTTCGTCGCGGGCAATGGCGCCCGTGGGCAGATTGGAACCGCGGCCGTAGGAATGGTCGTGTCCCTGAAGGACGAGGTCTACCCGGTACCTGTCGAACAGAGGTTTCCACAGCTTGCGCAACGCCTTGTTGTCCCTGCCTTCTCCGGTTGCGTATAATGGATGGTGGAAGGTGACGAGCGTCCAGCGGTTCGGGTTCTCCCGAAGGACGGCTTCAAGCCAGGGGACCTGGTCGCCGCGTTCTTCGTTGGAATTGAGAGAGATGATGCGGGCGCCCTGATAGTCTATGTAATATACAGTCTCATTCAGCCCGTCCGGGCCGTTTTGCGGCAGTGTGAATTGGGGGCGCCAGAGGCGGGAGAGCCGACGTACCCCCTGCTGGTTTTTGGCGTATTCGTGGTTGCCGGGAGTTGGGACGGCATTGAGCGTTGCATGTATAAAAGCGCCGGCCCGAAACCATTCCCCCCATTCGCCGTCCTTATTGGCGCGGTTAACCAGGTCCCCCGCGTGAAGGATGAAGCTTGCATGCGGCGCGGTCGCATAGGACGCGCGGATGGTCCGGGACCACAGGGACAGGATGTTGTTCTGGGCATCGCCAAGATAGATGAACGAAAAGGGTGCGGGTTCGTCCAGGGCCGTCCGGAAGTGGAACCATTCGCTCCACGTGTCGTCGCTGCCCACCCGATAAGCGTAAAGGGTACCGGGCTGGAGATCGGTAACGGTGGCCGAATGGTAGTGTGAAGCACCGTTTTCAGTGACGACGGCCTGCGTTCGGGCCGGGACTTCCCGAACGCCGAGCATAAACCTGGGGGATGCCGTGGCCGGCGCAATCTCGACTGCCGCCTCGACGACGGATGCGTCGGTCCGCCAGGTGACGGCCTGGGATGTCGACGGATCGCCGTCCCACGTGAGTACGATGCGGTCGGGTACGGGAGAGGGACGGGCGTCGTGGGCGGCCGAGTCGTAGGATGCATTGTGCCGGCTGGAATGACTTGCTTCCTGTGCGCGGTCGAGGCCGGCGCAGCTGAAGAAGAGCGAAAACACAAGCATATGAGTCGTACGGGCAGGCATGGTATCCCTCAATAAAGTCCAAGGGGTATCCGTCGAACAGTCCCGTAGGGAGTCCCTGGATTCAGGGCCTGCCGCCGGCTCCCCGAACGCGGGCGGGATCTGCCGGGCGTAACGGTCCCTTGGTTCCGGAGCGCGAACCTGAAGACCCATGGGCTTTGTCAGGATGCCCGGGAATCCGCCGCACCCCGGGGTTACTTCTGCCGCCAGATTTCCCAGACAAGGTGCGAGAGTTCGGGAACGATCAGTTTTTCCATGGCGAGGCGTACAGCGCCGGAGGAGCCGGGCATGCAGAAAATCATCGTGTCGCGGTAGACGCCGGCGACGGCGCGCGAGAGCATGGCGCCGGAGCCGATATCATCCCAGCTCAGGAATCGGAAGAGTTCCCCAAAGCCGTCCAGCCGTTTCTCGAGCAGACCGACCACGGCTTCGTACGTGGTGTCCCGGGCAGCGATGCCCGTGCCGCCGCTGGTCAGGATCGCCTGGCAATCTCCTCTGCCGGTTATTCCGATGACCAGCTCCCGGATACGGGCCGGATCGTCCGGGACAACCTGATAAAATCCTGTTGTGTGACCACCGGTTTCGAGCAGATCTCTGATAATTCTGCCGCTCTTGTCGTCGGCTTCCGTCCTCGTGTCGCTGATCGTGAGTACGGCGCAATTGACGGCGCCCTGCGCCTGTTTCTTGTGGTCCTCGTAGGGCAACGGGTTCCTCCTCGTGTTGGATTGTCGGACGCGAACAGGCCAACTCGCCGGCCAAGTGGACCTCCGACCTGAATTCCGGCCGGAGCGCGCGGATGAACCGGTCGACTCGGCCGCGGGAACGACAGCGGCTCTCAACGATTCGGTTCTTGTCCCGCCGATGCGCCGGGTTTATATTTGTGCCTGCAATGACCTGAAGCCGGTTCGCGAGTCCAATCGCGAACCGGCGAGATTCCTTTTCTACATAGCGATTTTCCACATCATGCTGAGGCGTATTCCATGCATGTAAAAACAGTAACCGTTCTCGGCGGCGGAAACACGGCGTTTGCCGTGGCTGCCAATCTCAGCCTGAAGGGCTTTGAGATCACGTTATACGAGATTCCCGAATTCAGGGAGTCTCTCGATCCGATTGCAGACGACGGCATCATCCATCTGCTCGGCGCCGGTGAACAGGGTCCGGCCAGAATTCATCGCGTCACCGCCGATATCGAGGAGGCTCTTGAATCGCCGGACCTGGTGCTGCTCATCGTACCGGCGTACGCTCACAAGGCGTTTGCCGAAGTCTGTGCCCCGTTCCTGCGGCCGGGTCAGACCGTTGTCATCATGCCCGGCACCCTCGGGACCCTCGAATGGGCGCGCATCCTCCGCGAGGCCGGCGCCGAGGGCGTCGTGCTCGCCGAAGTGGATACGGCGCCGTTCGTCTGCCGGAAGACGACACCCGATACAGCCACCATCTGGGGCATCGTCACGGGCCTGGGCCTGGGCGTGCTGCCGGCCAGTGAATTCGAACCCGTGCGTGCATGCCTGGACCGGCTTTTTCCGGGGGTATCTTGTTATCCCGACGTGTTGGCGTGCGGTCTGGCCGCGATGAACCCCGTGGTCCATCCCGCCGGTGTGCTCCTGAATGCAGGCCGCGTGGAATATTCCCGAGGCGAATTCTACTTTTACGAAGAGGGGGTGACGCCAGCCGTGGCCAGAGTGATCACGCGGGTGGACGACGAACGCCGCGCAATTGCCAGGCGACTCGGATATGACCTGGCCCCGGTGAATGTCGCCTTTCATCGGGCCGGCTTCGGACCGGCAGGGGACCTCTGGGCCACCATCAATGGCAGCTACATGCTCACCCGCCTCAAGGCGCCCGGTTCCCTGGACAGCCGATGGCTAACAGAAGACGTTCCCTACGGTCTGGCAGCCTGGCACTCCGTAGGCGCCCAGTACGGTGTACCCGCGCCCACAATTCGCGCGATGGTCGACATCGGATCTATCGTAATGGGAACGGATGGCTGGACCAGCGGCAGAGACGTTGATGATCTGGGCATCGCCGGGATGGATGAGAGCGTGCTGAAAGCGTATCTCCGTACCGGGAAAACCGCTTGATCTGTATTGCCCCGTCAAGGAAATGAGCTGCCCTTCAACCGCCGATTCATCCAGTCTTGATGCCCGGCCTACGTTCGCCCAGCCTGTCGCACGGTTTATCGCAACGTGGTCATTGCCTGCGTTGAGCCTGTCGAAACGGCTTGTCGAAATGCCCGCGTTTCTGTATCTCAACAACAAAATGAAACCCGCGCCTTCGCCGACCCTTCGACGCGCTCGTGCCACCAGGACGTTCAATTGCGTTCTTCGTAGTACGATTTCAAACACCGGTCCATCACCCGGGCCGTTCTGGCGGCACTCTCGCCTGTTGACTCACATTTTCCCCTGCCCAGGAGATCATCCACCACCGTCTGTATGAGCGGCTGATGTACATGGGGAGGGTTCCGGTATTCCAGCGTCGCCGTATCGTCGCCTTTCCTGACCAGGATGTCGGAATCCGAAAAAACCGGACAATGCACCTCCCCGTCGGATCCGGTGAACGTGATTCGGTCTTCCGAATGATCCGCGTTGAAATTCCAGATCCCCGTTCCGACAATTCCGGATTCGAATTCAAAGCCTCCCGCGACCACGTCCTCGGCCTCGTACGTGCCGCCCGTGTTTGCGGCGCATCCCCACTCCCGTCTGACGGGGCTTACGAGAAAATCCAGCAGATCCAGGCCGTGAGACCCCAAATCCATAAACAGCCCCCCACCCGAAATCTCCGGCCTGAATCGCCAGTTATTCGCGTCGTCGCCCCGCGCGAGCGGATCGTAGTGTGTAATATGTACTGAACTCAGGTCGCCGACCGCCCCATCCCGCAGCAACTCGCGAACGCGCAGGAATCGAGGCAGCGCCCGCCTGTAATAGGCCACAAAGAGCGGCCGTCCTGTCTTTCGGAAGGCCGCGACCATCTGCTCGCACTCGCTGAGATTCATCGCCATGGGCTTTTCCACAAGACACGGCTTGCCGGCGTCCGCCACTTTCAGGGCCAGGTCCAGATGAGAAGATGGCGGGGTCGCCACATACACGGCGTCGACCTCGGAGTCCTCAATCAGTGCTTCCGCCTGCCCGTAAAACCGCGGTACGCCGTGTCTGCGCGCGTAGTCGGCGGCCTTGTCCACGTCCCGCCTCATCACCGCCACAAGCCCGGACCCGTTCGCATTCTGAAATCCGGGTCCGCTCTTCACCTCCGTGACATCGCCGCATCCCACGATGCCCCACCGCACGCTGTCCATTTCCTTGATCCTCAATCGTCCCCGAAAGCACACGCAGGGCCGAAACGCAGCCGTGCGTCAGGCTGTATCTTTCAGGCGCCGCCTCAGAAACGACGGTATTTCGAGGTCGTCCAGAGATATGTCCACTTCCGCGTCTTCCTCCGGCGCGACCTGCGGCTCCGTGACCGCGGAGGTGTCGGCCTTGCGCAAATATGCCGGTACATCCAGGCCGAGCGGGTTGTCCGAGGTCACTCGTCGCGCTTTCGTTTCAGCAAGATCCTCTTGTACGGCGAAACCGGTGGCGATCACCGTCACGCGCAGTTCATCGCTGAGTGCGTCATCCAGAACGGTACCCCAGATAATATTGGCCTCGGGTCCAACCGCCTTGGTAACGGTAGATACCGATTCGTCCACTTCGAACAGCTTCAAGTCGCTGCCGGCTGCGATATTCACCAGGACGCACCTTGCGCCGTCAATGGACAGATCCTCCAGCAAGGGGCTCTTGATGGCTGCCTCGGCCGCCTGGATCGCGCGGCCTTCCCCCTCTGCCGTGCCGGTTCCCATCAAAGCGTCTCCGCCCTGCTGCATTACGGTGCGTACGTCATTGAAATCCAGATTCACTTCGCCGGGTATCGCAATCAGATCCGAAATCCCGCGTGTTGCCTGCAGCAGCACGTCGTCGGCGAGTCTAAAGGCCTCTCGCAGCGTCGTGTCGTCGGAGCAAATGTCCAGGAGACGCTGGTTTGGAATCACGATGAGCGTGTCCACGAATTCCTTCAGCTGAGCAATACCGGTCTCCGCGTTGCGCGAGCGGGGCGCTCCCTCCATATTGAATGGTTTGGTCACGATGCCCACCGTCAGCGCACCGACCTCTCTTGCGATTTCCGCCACGACCGGCGCAGCGCCCGTACCGGTTCCACCCCCCATACCGGCGGTCACGAACACCATATCCGAACCGGCGAGAAGTTCCGCGACGTGGTTCCGGTCTTCCTCCATGGCCTGCCGTCCGGTTTCAGGATTGGCGCCTGCGCCCAGCCCTCTTGTAATCGACTGGCCGATCTGCACGCGTTTCGTTGCCTCGGATTTGTCCAGGTCCTGCAAATCCGAATTAACCGCGATAAAATCCACACCCTTGAGATCCGCCGCAATCATCCGGTTTACCGCGTTTCCGCCAGCTCCCCCGACCCCCACAACCCGCATCTTCGCCTGGTCGTCATTGTCAGCGATCGAAAATGTCACCATTCAGTCTCTCCTTTCAATTCGCATTGTGGAGGGTGCGGACCCGTTCGATCGGCCCATCCGTTTCCTAGAAAAAATCCTTCACCCACGCCTTCATTCTGCCCAGTACGGATCCGATAGAACCATTTCCCCCAACACGCATCGTTCCGCCGGATTCCCGCTGCTGCAGACCGAATTTCACAAGGCCGACGCCAGTCGCGTAAATGGGGGCGGTGGCGTCGTCCGAAAGGCCGGTAACGCCGTTCGGCATGCCCACGCTGACGGGCATTCCAAATACCTCCTCAGCCAGCTCAGCGGTCCCCTCGAGCATCGATCCGCCGCCGGTAATGACGACGCCTGCCGCCAGCAGATCCGCATAGTCGGTCCTGCGTATTTCCCGATGGACCAGGGTGAAGATTTCCTCCATGCGCGCCTCGATAATCGCCGTCAGTTCCACGCGAGGCACATCGTAGGAGGGCCGTCCGCCAATTCCTGGAACCTTTATGGTCTCATCCTTATCGTCCTTCGACCTCGACGAACAGCCGCGGGAGCGTTTGATGCTCTCCGCCTGGACCAGCGGCGTTCTCAGGCCGATCGAAATGTCGTTGGTCACGTTCACGCCGCCCAACCCCACGACCGCCGTATGTCGAATGCTGCCGTCGTAAAATACCGCGACGTCGGTGGTGCCGCCGCCGATGTCGACCACGGTTACGCCCATCTCCTCTTCTTCGGGCGACAAAACGGCGTAGCTGGATGCCAGCGGTTCCAGCACGAGATCCACGACCTCAACACCCGCCCGTCGGATGCTCTTGCAGATGTTCTGCGCCGAAGTCACGGCCCCGGTTACCATATGTACGTCGGCCTCGAGACGCACGCCCGACATTCCAATGGGATTCTTGACGCCGGGCTGGTCGTCCACGACGAACGATTGAGGCAACACGTGTATGATTTCCCGGTCCATGGGAATCGAAACGGCCTTGGCGGTTTCGATCACACGCGCTTCGTCCTGAGCGGTAATCTCGTTGTCGTTTCCGGAAACGGCGATCACACCTCGGCAATTGAGGCTGCGAATGTGATCCCCCGCGATCCCGGCGTAAACGGCCCCTATTCGTACTTCGGAAGCCTGTTCCGCTTCTTCGACGGCGCGTTGGATGGATTGGACGGTTTGTGCAACGTTCACCACAACTCCGCGTTTCAGTCCGTTGGACGGGCTGGTGCCAATGCCCGTAATCCTGAGCTGATCGTCTTCCTCTGCCTCGGCCACGACCACGCAGATCTTGGTCGTACCGATATCCATTCCAACGATCTGGTCCCCTTTGGCCATCCTCGCTTCCTTTCCGGCTTCTGCCGGACATGTGCCGTATACAGGTCCGCGAAAAATTCAGCCTGTACCCACAACGACCTGATTTGAAAACCGGAGATCGACGTACACGGGCGTCCTGATTCTGTGCGCCCCCGCGTTTACGAACGCGTCAAAACGACGGACCTGGTCGACCGCGTCTTCAAGCCGCATCCGAAGTGTCAGACCATCTCCCACCAGATAGACGCGAACCTCCGTGGCAGACACCAGGTGTACCTCGGAGACCTCATCCAGGAACGCCGGCGCATTCGACCGAATCTGCTCCAGAAACGCGACAAGGCGGGAAAACCGGTGGACCCCCGGCGTGTCCACGATCGCATCGATACCTGTCACGATCGGCAGATTAAACGGCTTCTGCGGCAGTGGAAAGAGCACGCCATCCTCGTCCAACCCGTACAATCCGTCCGCCATGGCGGCCAGCGCAAGCGGACGCCGCTCCTGCAGTTGAATAAGCAGCCCGCCCGGAGGTTGCCTCAACAGCAATGCATCCTTGACCGCGGGATCGGCCACCAGTCGCTGCGTGGCCGACTTGAGGTCGGCCGCAAACAGGTTGACGCCGATTTCGAGACCGGAGCGTACCGTGACTTCGTTCTCCTCCAGGAGCCGGTTACCGGCGACGGAAATGTGGTCCAGGCGGAACAGGTCGGAATCGGTGAGGGCGGAGTATGCGTTCTGAATCCCGAAAAGCAGCAATCCGACAAGCGCCAGAATGACAATCCACCGCAATACCAGGACCGGCGGCCGGCTCTCCGGTTCCTCGGCAGGAATCCGCTCACGTTCCTGCGTCCGGGAATAGATCGGTCGATGGCTGGACATATGACCTCCGTCGATTTAAGTGCAGGCCGTGGGGCACATGCAAGAAGATTCCGAGACAGACGTTATTCCGGGGATTCCGGACCGCTTGCGGTACCCGGCTTCAGGCGTTCTCGATTCCCCGCTGGCCCACGATGCGAACTTCCATAGCCATTTCGATGCCAAAAGTCTGCTGTACTCTTTCCTGAACCCTGCGGACCAGCGAGATCACGTCCGCAGCGGTGCCGCCGCCCCGGTTCACGATGAAATTCGCATGAACGTCCGACACTTCGACGTCGCCTACGGACAGCCCCTTGCATCCGGCCCTGTCGATGAGCAACCCCGCCGACGTGCCGGGCGGATTCTTGAAAATGCAACCGGCATTACGCGCCCACAGGGGCTGGGAGCCCCTTCGCTGGGTAAGCATTTCGTCCATGCGTGTCTGGACCATAGCCGGATCGTCCTCTTCCAGTTGAAATCCTGCTTCCACGATCAGGAATCCCGGTGGAAGTGCCGTATGGCGGTACGAGTACGATATTGATTCTTTCTGCAACTCCACCGCCCGGCCCGACCGGAGGTCCAGACCTCTCACCCACGCCGCACGCTCCATGATCTGCCCGCCCCACGCCCCTGCGTTGCCGCGTATCGCGCCCCCCACGGTGCCCGGGATTCCGCAGCCGAACTCCATCCCGGCTCGTCCGGCACGCTGGCAGCGTCTGGAAAACACCTGAAGGCTTGCGCCCGCTTGTGCAACTCCCTGATCCGATTCGACCGCCATTCCCGCGAGTCCGCGGGTCAGACAGATAACGAGCCCCCTGAACCCGGCGTCGTTCACCAGCATGTTGGTTCCGCCGCCGAGGGGCAGCACCCGCAGTTCGGAGTCCAGAACGAGTGGCACCGCGGCAATCAGATCATCCAGATCCGCGGGGCGGAAGAACAGATCCGCGCCGCCGCCCAGACCAAAATGGGTGTGCTTCTTCAAGGGTTCATCAACCAGAAGTTCGCCCCTGCAGCGCGCCCGGATTTCACGGGCGAGCGACGTCCGTTTCGAAGCGTCATGCATCGGCCCGCGGTGCTCCCTCGGACAACCGGTCAATAAGCCCGTAGGCAACCTGCTCCACGTCGCCGGCGCCCATCACCAATACGAGGTCGTCCGGCGCAAGCGCCTCCGACAGCCGACGCTCGAGGTCGTCCAGGGCCGGGACATAGAATACTTCGGAACAGCCGGCGATCCGTACCTGACGAGCCACCGTCTCACCGCACACACCGGGAATCGCTTCTTCTCGCGCGGCGTAGATGTCGGCCACCCAGACCTGGTCGGCTTCACTCAGCGCCTGTCCGAATTCAACCGCGAAATCTCTGGTCCTCGAGTACAGATGGGGCTGGAAAACAGCCACGAGGCGTCCCGTCCATCCCTCCCTGATCGCCTCCAGGACTGCGCGAACCTCCGTGGGATGATGGGCGTAGTCGTTCACCACCCTCACACCGCCGGGATCGCCGAGCACCTCCAGCCGCCGTCGCACGCCCCCGAATTCTTCAAGACCGGAACGGATGGCCTTCCAGGGCAGCTGCAGCGCCATGCCCACGCCCACGGCCGCCAGCGCATTGCTGACATTGTGCCCTCCGGGAACCCTGAGGACAACATCGCCGAGCGGTTTTCCACGGTCGAATACCCGAAACCGGCTTTCGCGGCCGTCGCGCAGCAATCGTTGGGCGGAAATCCTCGTTTCCTCTTCCAGCCCATAGGAGAGAATCTCAAGATGCGTCGCGTTCAATTCCCGCACGAACGGTGCGTCGTAGGCCAGCACGGCGCATCGGCTCGTCTGATCCAGAAACTGCTGAAACGCTCGAGACAATGCCGGCATGTCTCCGTAACAGTCGAGATGGTCCGCCTCAAGCGACGTCACGACCGCGACCTCGGGTCTCAAAGTGAGAAAAGAACGGTCGAACTCATCGGCCTCGACCGCCCACAGCGTTCGCGAGCCCGGCCGCAGGTTTCTTTCAGGACCGCGAACAATTCCGCCCACCAGCACCGTGGGGTCCAGATCGGCCGCCTCGAGAACCCCGCCCACCATGGCTGTCGTCGTCGTCTTCCCGTGGGTACCGGTCACGCCCACGACCCGATGCCCTGTCGTCAATTGACCAAGGAGGTCGGCCCGCCTGACCGTTGGAATCCCTTTCGATCGGGCTTCCCTCAACTCCGAATTGTCCGTTCCCGCGGCGGAGGTGTATACCACCAGGTCTGCATCTCTTACTGCCTCCTCCGTATGTCCGATCCGAACCGGAATTCCCAGCGTCCGCAACCGATCCGTCAGATCGGAGGCCTCGCGGTCGGATCCGGTCACAACGCATCCCTGCTCGGCGAGCAGTTCCGCGACCGCGCTCATGCCCACCCCACCGATGCCCACTAAATGAACCCGGCAACCCGGCTTCAATTTGACCATGCGGCTATCGCTCACCACGCAGGAGTCCGCTTCGCGCCATTCCAACCACCATCCGCGCGGCCGCGTCCGGAATGGCCAGATCGCGGCTGCAACGGGCCATTTCCGAAAGAAGGCCGTTCGAATCGACCATCCCGATAACCTCCTCTACCAGCCTGTCCCCGCTCAGTTCCGATTCGAGCACCATCCTCGCAGCTCCGGCTCGCACAACAGCACGGGCATTGAATTCCTGATGGTTCTCGGTCGCGAGCGGCAAAGGCACCATCAATGCGGGCACACCCAAATGTGTCATTTCGGTTACTGTAATGGCGCCCGCCCGGGACAGGGCGAGGTCCGCCGCGCTGTAGGCGCCCGCCATGTCGTCGATAAATCCCCTCACGACGACGCGGTCTCCGCAGGGGCGAGCCGCGGATGCCGCTGCATCGTAACCCACACTGCCGGTCTGCCAGAGAATCTGATAGCCGCGTTCGGTCAATACCGGCAGCGCTTCCGCCACTGCGCGGTTGATTCCCATTGAACCCTGGCTGCCTCCAATGACAAGAAGCGTGGTCCGGTCAACGTCCAGACCAAACCGCCGGCGAGCCGTGTTCCTGTCTACACGCCGCCATCCATCCCGGATCGGGTTGCCCACGACGAATCTCTCACGCCCGCCCACGCGTCGCCGCGCGCCTTCGAATGCCAGGTAGACCTGCCTGGCTGCGCGGGAGAGCAGGCGAACGGTGAGACCGGGGAAATTGTTCGACTCGTGCAGCACCAGCGGAATACCAAGCAGCCGTGCGGCGACGCCCACCGGCCCGCCCACATGCCCGCCGGTACAGATTACCGCATGCGGATGATAGAAAACGAGGATGCGTACAGCGGAACAGAGGGCCTTCAGGAGCAACCACGGGAATTGCAGCAGATCCAGATGCAATTGGCGTTTTAGACCGATAACCGGCAACGTCTCCAGGACATAGCCGGCGCGCGGAACCAGCCGGGCCTCGACGCCTCGGGCAACACCGACGAATCTGATCACCGTATCCGGGCGCCTCTGACGAACCGCGGCCGCCACGCCAAGTGCGGGTATCGTGTGGCCGCCGGTCAGGGTAACGGCAAATAACAGGCGTAATGGCATCAGATCCTGCGATCTCCCATCCTGTACATTCTGACGGTACCGGTACGTTGGGGAAGCGTTCCCGGGTCGGCCGCGCCGCGCCGCCCGATGTTGATCAGAATTCCAACGGCAAGCAACGTGAATAGCAGAGAAGACCCGCCGTAACTGATGAACGGCAGGGGAAGTCCGGTGGCAGGTACCAGTCCCGTGCATACGCCCATGTTCACGAGCGCGTAAACCAGAATCATGAATGTAATGCCTGACGCCAGAAAGAACCCGTGCAGGTCCGGCGCGCGACGGGCGATCTGAAAACCGCAGCGGGCGATGAGAAGGAAACAGGCCACCAGGCCGGCGGTGCCGGCCAATCCGAGTTCCTCGCCCACGATGCTGAACACGAAGTCGGTATGCGGCTCCGGCAAAAAGAAATATTTCTGCAGACTCTGTCCGAGCCCCACGCCCGTCCATCCACCACTCCCAAGCGCCAGCAGAGACTGCATCACATGATAACCGGCGCCCTGTACGTCGTCCGTCGGACTCAGGAACGTCATCATCCGTTCCTTTCGATATCCCAGAACAAATACGACGATATACAATAACGGCAGCAGCACCATCCCCGTTCCGGCCAGGTGCTTTACCCGCACACCGGCCAGATACAACATCAGCGTGCATGTCAGTCCAATCGCCAGTGCCGTTCCCAGGTCCGGCTGAAGCATGACCATTCCCATTGCGGCGCCGATGATGGCGATATGCGGGAGATAACCCTGAACGAGGTCTTTTACCAGACCCTGGCGCCTGCTAAGCGACTCCGCCAGGTAAACGACCAGCGCGAGACGCATCAGATCCGAGGGCTGCAGCGTGCCTCCCGGCAACGGTATCCACCGGTATGCGCCACGCACCTTGCCGATGCCGGCCAGTTTGAAGACCAGGACAACCGCCAATCCCAGAAAACCGATGGCCAGCAACACCCGGGCAAATCGTGCCCAGAAGCGATAGTCCACCCGCATAATCAAAAGCATCGCCACGAGACCGACCACCGTGCGGACCGCCCACCGCTTCAGGAAAAAGTGGCCGCTCTCGAACCGCACCTGACCCAGGGCCGTGCTGGCGCTATACACCATCACGAGGCCGAATCCAACCAGCCCGATCACCAGCAACATCAGCAGATAGGTCTGACGTTCTTTGCCTGCGGTCGTCATTGATTCAGCTTATCGGAAACGAGATCCCGATACGGAGACCGGCTTGGGATCAAGGAACGGGATTGTGAATTCAGGACCAGATTTCAGAAGCTGCAGACTCCCGACGTACAGGATCGAAACGTCGTCAGCCGCCCATTTCTGACGGTTTCGTTTCAAACCCCAGCGCTTCGGCTGTTGTTTCCATTGCCAGTCCGCGCGACCCCTTCATCAGAACCAGATCGCCGGGTTTGAGAAAAGCCCTGAGCCTAGCCACCAGGGTATCACGGTCCATGAATGCCTGTGACCGCTTCGGTGAAAGACCACCCGATACGCCGCCTTCAGATACGTACGCCGACATCTCGCCGAACGCGAATACGGCGTCGATTCCGAGTCCGGCCGCAAGCAGACCCAGGCGCCGGTGGCTTTGGACGGCGGACGCGCCCAGTTCAAGCATGTCGCCCAGCACAGCTACCCGCCGTCCGACGCCCGTGACGGACATCTGCGCCAACGTTTCCAGAGCCGCCCGCATTGAGGCTGGGTTGGCATTGTACGAATCGTTCAACAGCCGGATTCCATCCCGTTCGACCACCTGGCCCCGCAGCTTCGAAGGGCGAAATTCACCAAGTGCTCGTGCGGCGTGTTCAACGGGCACATCCAGCGCCGCACCCACCGCCACCGCTGCCAGTGCGTTATACACCTGGTGCCGGCCGGGTACAGCCAGATGAAAAAAACAGCCCTGCAGAGAGAAATGACCGCAGCCCTCCTGGTCTATGACAAGTCCCTCCCCACGAAACTGACATATCTTCTCGATACCAAAGCCCAGGAGTCTCCCCTTTAGTCTTGCTCGCTCCTTGGACACGTACAGGTTATCGAGATTCAAGATAGCCATTGAAGACTCTTCAAGATGATCCAGGAGTTCCCCTTTGGCTTTGGCCACCCCCTCTACAGAGCCTAAAAACTCAAGGTGTGCAGGTCCAATATTTGTAATCACGCCGATTGTCGGATCGGCAATTTGGCACAGGTATTTCAAACCGCCGTGTTCGCTGATCCCCAGTTCAACGACCGCGGCTTCGTGGTCGTCTGAAAGCCGCAGCATAGTCAGTGGGACCCCAAGCCTGTTGTTCAGGTTGCCTTCCGTGGACAGCACCCGGTACCGGGTGCTCAACACAGCGGCCGCCATGTCCTTGGTCGTTGTCTTCCCACTGCTTCCGGTAATGCCCACCACCGGAATCCGAAATCGCCGGCGGTACGCGCTGCCGAGAGCGCCCAGCGCGAGGCCCGGAGTCTCGACGACGATCAGCGTTCCGGGTCGTCTTCGGGAATTCCGGTCTTTGGCCCACTGTCGTGATACGACAGCCGCCGCCGCCCCTTTATTCAGGGCGTCGTCCACAAATTGATGCCCATCCCGGTTTCCGTCTTCGCGCTCTCCCTCGATCGCGAAGAACAACTCGCCCGCGTTCAACACCCGCGTATCGATGCACCCACCCGTCGGACAGATTGCCGGATCGACGGCGCCGACCAACGCTCCGTCCATTACCGCCGCCGCTTCCGCCAGTGTCATTCCTTCCATATTCCGCGTTCCGGGTGACGATCTGCCAGTCTCGATCCCGCGGGCGTTCGGCGCCCCGCCAAGGGCTAATTGCGACCCCTCAGGACGTCCCGCGCCACCTGCCGGTCGTCGAAGTGGACCTTCTGTACTCCGAAATCCTGATAATTCTCATGTCCCTTGCCGGCGATGACGACGAGGTCGCCGGCCGAAGCAGATTCAACGGCCAGTGCAATCGCCTTCCGCCGGTCAACTTCGACCCGATAGTCAGCGTGTCCAACACCCGTCAGTATATCTCTGAGAATCGACTCCGGGTCTTCGGTTCTGGGATTGTCGGACGTCACAATGGTCAGATCGGACATCCGAGCCGAAATACGTCCCATCTGCGGCCGCTTGCCGCGGTCACGATCGCCGCCGCATCCAAACACGCAGATCAGTCGACCTTCCGTAAACTCGCGGGCCGCCCGCAATACGTTCCCGAGCGCGTCGGGAGTATGTGCATAATCCACAATCACGCTGAAATCCTGACCCTCCCGAACGCTCTCGAAGCGGCCGGGCACCTGTACGTCCCGAATGGACGCGGCAATCGTCTCCACGTCCGCATCCATCGCCAGCCCCGCGGCGATTGCAGCCGCGGCGTTCATCTGATGGAAACGGCCCTGAAGCGCCAGCGCAAAACGCAGGGTTCCCCAATGCGTTTCCAGTTCCATCCGCGTGCCGCCGCCGTCCGCATTCGCGGATGCGATTCGTACATCCGCTCCTGGCGAACGGCCGAAGGACAAGACCCTGGCGCGGCAGTCGCTCAAGAGGCGGTCAGTCGCCTCGTCGTCCGCGTTAACCACGGCCTGCGCATCCGGATTCAAGTTGTCAAAGAGCAGCTTCTTTGCGGCCAGATAGGATTCCAGCGAATCGTGAAAATCCAGATGGTCCCGCGAAAAATTGGTAAATACCGCCGTATTGAATTCGATCCCGTGTACACGGTCCAGCGCCAATCCGTGCGACGTCACTTCCATCACGGCCGCATCGCAGCCGTTGTCCGTCATCTCTTTCAGCAATCGGTGCAAATCGTGGGCTTCAGGCGTTCCGATGACAGACGGTATCCTCCGCCGGCCCAGTCTGTATTCAACCGTGCCGAGCAATCCACAGGGCCCGGCGGAGGCGTCCAGTGACGCCTGTAACAGCATTGCCGTCGTGGTCTTTCCATTGGTTCCCGTTACCCCCACCATCCGAAGCTTGCGCGAGGGCGACCCGTATAGTCTTTCGGCGAGTATTCCCAGCGCCTTCCGGGCTGAGGGTACCCGGACGACGGCAACGTCCGCCTCAACCGGTTCTTCGACCACCACTCCCACGGCCCCCGCAGCCACGGCCTGAGGCACGAACGCATGGCGGTCCTGAAGCTGTCCGCCCCTGATGGCGACGAACAGATCTCCCGGTCGGACCCTTCGCGAATCCGTGGCCAGACCGGTAACCCATGGATTGCCCCTGTGAAGCCATTGTGCCCCTGGCACCCGGGAAATGAAGTCGACCATCCTCATAACGTGACTTTCGTCACATGTCGTTCGGAATTGGCGCTTTTCGCGGGCTGCACACCACATTGCAGGCCGTGCCGCGGGCAACCAGCATCCCGGCGCCGGGACTCTGCGAAACGACGCTTCCGCTACCCGAGGCGCTTACCACCAACCCCGAAGAGGTCAACTGTACCACAGCCTGGCGCAGGGGAACCCCCACAACATCGGGCATTGCTACGGACTCATCGGTCTTCGCCGAATCCACCGAAGCAGTCGCCCGCTGGGATTCCCTGATTTCAGTCGACAGGACCTGTGACTTTACCGACGATGTCGCACCCGCGTGAACCCGCGTCGGATTGAAGCCCTGCCGGTCCATCACCCGTTTCGCTACGTTCGCGGGCAGTCCCGCCAGGACCGGTGCGGATGTTTCCGCATCTTCCCTCTCGCGGGCTTCAATGACTGCTCGATGTCGCATTTCCGTGTCGCGCAGACTCAGGATACGTTTCATGATCCGCCTGAAGACGGGTGCCGCCACCTTGCTGCCCCAGTAAGTTCCCTTCGGACTGTCAACAACCACGATACACACGAATTCGGCACGCTCGACCGGCAGAAATCCGACAAATGAGGAAATATACCGATGCGGATCATAGCCCCTCCCGCCTTCTCTTGCCCGCTGCGCGGTGCCCGTTTTGCCGGCAACGCGATAGCCGGGCACCCCCGCGTTTGCGCCCGTGCCTCGCAGCACGACCCCCTCAAGGATTTCGGCGACGTTCCTTGCCGTCTCCTCGGAAACGACCTCGCGCAGCACATTGGGTCGCTCGGACATCCAGGCGCCGTCCGGAGAACGGCGGCGATAGATTTGCGGCGCCATCAAACGACCGCCGTTTGCGATTGCGCCGTATGCCATCGCCATCTGTAACGCCGTCACGCCGATTTCCTGTCCGATCGCCATCGATGCCAGCGTTCTTCCCGACCAACGTGTCGGTTTCTTGACGTTTCCCGGTACTTCACCCGGCAGATCCACGGCAGTCTTGGTACCGAATCCGAACAGCCTGACATATTCGTACAATCCCGCCTGTTTCAGTTTTCGGGCGATTTTCACGGTACCGATGTTGCTGGATTCTTCCACGACCTGCTGTACCGTCAACCACCCGCAAGGATGGGTGTCCCGGATCACTCCGCCGGGAATCTGCAGTCGGCCGAACTCACAGAAGATCCGATCTTCGCGGCGCCAGAGGCCTTCCTGTAGCGCGCCCGCGACAGTGAACGCCTTGAACGTCGATCCGGGCTCGAAGAGATCGGTTACCGCGCGGTTGCGCCGGACCGCCGCATCGTATTTCCCGAAATGATTGGGATCGTACAGCGGCACATTGGCCATCGCCAGGATTTCACCTGTCCGGGGCGAAGTGACGATCGCCATTCCGTGCACCGCCTGGAATTCCGTTACGGCGGCGGCCAGCTCCTCCTCCACGATCGACTGGTAATCGACGTCCAGGGTCAACATGACATCCTCGCCGTCCTCGGGCATTCTGCGTACGACACCCAGGGCGCCCAGCGCCTCACCGCGCGCGTCCCGCCTGGACGTCATGTCTCCGTGTTTGCCCTGCAGAAGCGAGTTGCTAGCCAGTTCGACGCCCTCGATTCCCAGGTTGTCGATGTCGGTGTACCCCAGAATCTGCCCACCAAGCTCAGCCATCGGATAGGTTCGCTTCATCTCGACAATCCGGCCAACCCCTTTCGGCAACGGATCCTGCCGCGGGTCGCTTAAGACCTTTCGAGCCAGCCAGACGAACTGCCTCTTCTTCAGCCGTCGCAGGAGGGCGGCGTTCTGCTCGCCATCGCTTCCGGAAAATCGCACCGCGATGGATCGGAGGCTGTCCAGTTCGGCTACTCTGTTGACAAAGAACGATTGGGCCTCGAGGTTTGTCGCGAGCACCCGGCCCTGCCGGTCCAGAATTCGACCGCGGCTCGCCTGCAACACCGTCGGCTTTTCGTGCTGCCTTTTTGCCCGTGCGCTGTAGAAGTCGCCCGTCCAGACCTGAAGCGCGGTCAATCTGTAGACCAGGACCAGTACGAAGATACCGCCCAGCAGGCAGATCGCTCTCAACCGGCGAATATGGCGCACTTCAATCCGCATGGTTCATTTTTTGTGGCCGGAAAGCGCCTGGCGGCCGGGTTGTCCGTCCAGGTACAGGTTTTGAGGCGGACCCTGTGGAAACACCATCCCGAGTTTAACCGTAGCGATTTTCCGGATTCGGCTGCTTTTTCGGAGTCCCGAGATTTCTGCCCGGAGACGCTCCTGATGACGGAGCAACTGCTGATGCGCGGTTCGAAGCCGCGCGATCTCGTCTCCCTGCCTTACGGTCTGTGCCTGTGCCCACAGGTAACCCAGAAGGCCCGCAACCATCATCACCACGGCGAGGAGGACGTATCGATACCCCCCCGTCGTCTTACCTTCGGTATTCGTGTTCATACGCGGCTTTTCTTATTCCGAACGCCCGGCTTCACAGTCTCTCGGCGATCCGCAGCGTGGCGCTCCTGGACCTCGGGTTTCGCCGTTGCTCATCCGGTTCCGGTCGAATGCCGCCAGGTGCCAGGACATGGATCTGCGGCACTCGTCCGCATCCGCAAACCGGAAGATTCGGCGGGCAAACACAACCCCGGGCTGCCGAACGAAACGCCGTCTTCACCGCGCGGTCTTCCAGCGAGTGATAGGACAGAACGCCCATCCGTCCGCCCTGCACCAGCCTCCCGATGGTCGAATCGAGGGTCTCCCGCAGCTGCTCCATCTCACCGTTGACTTCCATGCGTATCGACTGGAAGATCCTGGCCATGGCTTTTCTGGTCCGGTGTCCACGCGCGCTTTCCGCAATGAGAGCGGCCAATTCCAATGTTTCTTCAACCGGTTTCCGGTCCCGCCGCCGGCATATTGCCCGCGCAATCCGGCCCGCCGCACGCTCCTCGCCGAATTCCATGAAAATCCGGGTCAATTCTTCGAGGGGATACGTATTCACGACCGCCCGTGCGGATCGAACGGCATCGGGCCCCATCCGCATATCCAGCGGTCCGTTTCGAAGATAACTGAAGCCGCGGGAGGGCTCCTCTATCTGATGCGAAGACACCCCGAGGTCGAAGAGCGCCCCCGAAATCCGTTTCACGCCGAGATCGTCCAGAACCCGCGGCAGTTCGCTGAAAGGTGTACGGACGAATTCCACCTGCTCGGAAAACCTGCGCAGGCGACTGGAAGCGGCCGCGATCGCCTCCGGATCCCGGTCCAACCCGATCAGTCGTCCCTGCCGTCCCATCCGCGACAGCAAATGCTCGGCATGGCCGCCGCCGCCCACTGTCCCGTCTACGTAAATGCCGTTCGGGTCGTTAACGATCCGGCCGGCCGTTTCCGGCGCCATAACCGGCGTGTGAAATTCCTCGGCCCCGAGCCCTGACTCAGAGAATGTCGAGGTCTTCCGCGAATTCTTCCAGGTTCTGGCCGACATCACTCATATCGTCGCTGTATCGCGCCGGATTCCAGATTTCTATCCTGTTGCCCACCCCACTGAGCGTCGCGCGATCCGCGATTTCCGCCGTATCGAGCAGCTTTCGCGGAACCAGCAGACGACCCTGCCGGTCAATTCTGGTCTCCGCCGCTCCCCCCATAACCCAGCGGGCGATCTGCCGCTTCACCCTGCCCTTATGGCTCCCGTCCCGTATCTGCTGCAGGACCTGCTGCCAACCTACGGGATCGAATCCGGCCAGGCAGCCGTCAAACCACCTTGCGATGACAAGCGAAGTGACATGCGTAGGCAAAACCCGGCGAATGGCGGCGGGGACAATCAGCCGGCCCTTGTTGTCGACGGGAATTTCCTCGTATTCTCCGATGAACAGCGGCATTTCGTCAGGCATGTGCGTCACTCGGAGTATTGGGAGGCCCTGTGGCGCCAGGATCCGCGGGGGCGACAAAGGCGTTTCGAATTCGCTCTGTCCGGGAACCGGATCGGGAGAAAAGCCCCGACTATCGTGCCGGGGCTCATTCTGCTCAAGCGAAATTCTCGCAGTCTGCCAAATCTTCCCTGATGCACCACTTTCCACCACTTTCCACCACCAAAATTAGGGCCTCGACATATAAAAGTCAAGGGATTTCTAACCGATTTTTCTGCTTATCTCTAAAAAAAACAAGCCCGTGACCACATTCACACATTTCGTCGCGACGACGCCCGAGAGGTAAATGTGGTGGGAATGGAGAAGTACAGGCGACAGCGGATACCAGATATTGTGGAAGGGCGCCTCCCGCACCGGTCCCATCGTTACGGCAGCGCTCACAGGACGGCGCGGATTCCCTTCCTTACCGTCCTCCCCCACACCATGATGTTGCTGGTTGATTGGCCTTGACCCTCCCGCAGCGTCCGGATATCTTTTCCGCAATGAAACCGGTACTATACACGCTCCTGTTCCCGGGCCTGCTGGCGTGCACGTCCCGGAGTGGATCCGAACTCGACGAACGACAACTGGCGCGCGTTGTCGTGGAAGTCATCCAACTGCATCATCGGTACGCGGAACAGCCCGACAGCCTGGCCATCAAGCGAAAGGCCGTACTTCAGGGAGTCCGATTTACCGAGAAAGACCTGGAACGCCTGACTGCGGCCTGGAAGACGGACCCCGAAGCGTTGGAACTCCTGGCCGGCACTGTCATGGAGTCGCTGAAAGCCGACAGCGTTTTCGTACGATGGAAGAAGACCGGGAAGAGAGAAACCGCGGTCAGGCGCGACGTGCGCAAAAAAAAATGAAGCCGGGTTTTCGAACCCGGCTTCATTCTCTCAGCGTTACGGATACACTTCACTTCATTCGTGTCAATAGAACAGCCCCCAGATCCGGCCGATGTCGCCAAAGGTCACGTACACCATGAGTCCGAGCAGGAACACGAAACCGATCTGCTGGAGGCGCTCCTTCTGCCGCGTGGAAAGCGAGCGCCGCGATATGGCTTCCACGCTCAGGATCATCAGGTGGCCCCCGTCCAGCGCGGGTATCGGCAACAGGTTCAGGACGGCGAGGTTAATGCTCAACATTGCCATGAAATCGAGCAGCGCCTCCCAACCCTGCCGCGCCTTGCTCCCCGCCATCTGGGCAATGCCTACCGGTCCCGCGATCATTCCTCCGGATACCTCTCCCATGACCAGACGCTTGATCAACGTGAAGATAAGCGTGGTATATCCCACCAGATCCCTTCCGCTGCGCTCGATGGCGGCGCCAAGGGTCACCGGCACCCTCGCGCTGGGCTCGAGGGACGGTCCGATGCCAATCACGCCGATGGTTCGCCCCTCTCCCCGTTGCGGCTTAGGCACGACTCGGGCCGCGACTTCCACGTCGCCGCGCAACCAGCGGATCTCAGTCTCCTGCCCCGGCCTTGCGGAGATTTTCCGCCTCATCTCGTCCCATCCGCTCACCGATTCGCCGGCGATCGAAAGCACGCGGTCGCCGGGCGCCATGCCCCCTTTGTCGGCAGGGTACCCGGGCATCACCGATCCGGCAACGGGGGGCAGGAAAGGATCGAACCCCGGCTCCTGCCCTTTATCGGTTGTGGCCACAAGGAACACCACGCCCTCGTCGCGAGCCACTTCCAGGGCAACGTCGCCGTCGCCAGTCGCGTTGTATGCATCCATCAGCCCGCCCCAGTCTTCCACGGGTGTCCCATTCACTGAGAGGATGCGGTCGTTCGAGCGCAGGCCCGCTTCATAAAACGGAGACGTCGCCTCGATCCTGCCAACCTTCGTCGTCTGCAGAACATAGTCCCCCAGCGAAAGACGCAGCCCAAGAATGATCAGGAATCCCAGCAGGAAATTCATGATGGGCCCGGCGATGAAAACCGCCATCTGGATTCCCCTGGGTTTCGACTGAAATTCCCAGGGCTCCTGCCTGACCTCCGCGCTGCCAAAGTCCGACATTCCGGCGACTTTCACGTACCCGCCCAGGGGCAGCCAGGAAATGCAGTACTCGGTCTCGCCAACCGTAATCCCAAACGCCTTGGGAGGAAATCCCAGCGAGAACTGTTCCACGCGAACCCCGGACTTCTTGGCCACCACGAAATGTCCGAATTCGTGCACGAAAACCAGCACACCGAGTACGAGTATGAAATAGAAGATGGTTTCCAGAAATTCCAAAGCGCTGAACTCCTGTAGGGAATTCCCCTCACTCCGGGTCGGTGGAGCCGGATCGATTACCGGGAACGGCGATCCGTGCGATGGCCGTCCGCGCGGCACTCCGGTCCCGGCGAGGAGTCTTCGGGTTTATTTCGCCAGGCGCGCGACGACCTCCCTTGCCTTTTCCCGCCCCCAGCGGTCCGCTTCCAATACCGCATCAAGTTTCGAGCCCGATGCGTTGACATGCGCATCCAGGGTCCGGCGTACGACGTCCGGGACATCCAGAAATCCGATTCGCCCTGACAGAAAGGAATACACACCGATCTCGTTGGCCGCGTTCAGCACCGCTGCCGCCGTACCGCCCGCGCGTCCCACGTCATATGCAATCGCAAGGCATGGAAACCGCTCCAGGTCCGGCGCGTGAAAGCTCAGGGAACCCGTGGACACCAGGTCCAGCGAAGACACAGCCGTCGGCAGCCGGTCCGGATGGGTCAGCGCCTGCTGAATCGGCAGCCGCATGTCGGGCCGGCTCAAATGCGCGGTCAGGCTTCCGTCTAGGAATTCCACCAGGCAATGCACGACCGACTGACGGTGGATCACCACGTCGATCTGTTCGATATCGAGCCCGAGAAACCAGCGGGACTCGATCACCTCGAAACCCTTGTTCATCAATGTTGCGGAATCGATCGTGATTTTCGGACCCATTCGCCACGTCGGATGACGCAGGGCGTCGTCGGGTGTCGCGCGGGCCATCTCGTCCAGTGACATCTCGAAAAACGGTCCCCCGGAGGCGGAAAGTACGATGCGTGCCACCTGCTGCTGAGGGACTTCCTGCAGGCTCTGCCACAGGGGAGTCAGTTCGCTATCCAGCGGAATCAAACGCACGCCGTTCCGCGCCGCGAGTTCCGTGATCAGGTGCCCCGCTACAACCAGTGATTCCTTATTCGCGATGGCGACGTCCTTTCCGGCCTCGACCGCCGCCAGCGTCGGCCGCAATCCGACGCCCGCAACCAGCCCGTTGATTACCAGATCCACGTTGGCGTCCGTTGCCAATGCGATGAGTCCGTCAGGACCGTGCAACACCTCAACGCCCTGCAACTCGGGCCTTTCGCCGGCGTCTGTCGCGTTCTCGTCCGCCACGCAGACCCGCTTCGGCCGGAAACGCCTCACCTGCCCGCATAGCAGATTGATATTGCGTCCTGCGCTGAGGGATTCCACTTCGAACCTGTCCGGCAGGCCAGCCAGTACATCCAGCGTACTGGTTCCGATCGATCCCGTGGACCCCAGCAGTGCAACTCGCTTCATACCCAGGTCCCGTTCCTGTCAACGGGTGAACGTAATCTCAGGTTCCCGGAATGTACGGAGGGTTAATACAGGACGAGCAGGTAAAAATACACCGCCGGGTACACGAACAGAAAACTGTCGAATCTGTCCAGCACGCCGCCGTGTCCGGGAATCAGGGCCGAGGCGTCCTTGACCCCCGCGTTCCTCTTGATCATCGACTCGACCAGATCTCCCCAGAACGCGCTGAATCCCACCACGATTCCCAGTACGATCCCCTCCGCTGGCGCGTACAACGTCAAGACGTGGCCGCCAACGGACATAACCGCGACTGCTCCGACGATTCCTCCCGCGAAACCCGCGCCCGTCTTGCCCGGGCTGATCTTCGGGAAAGGATGTCGCTTGCCCCGGAGACGCCCCGAGAAATAGGCAAGAATGTCCGTGCCCCAGATTCCCAGAAGTACCAGAACGGCAAACCCGGCGGCGCCGGTTTCGCCGGAACGGAAGCCGGAGTAGTTCCGGACCAACAGCGCAAAAGCGGGAAGCAATCCAACATAGCATGTACCGACAAAGGTCGCTTCGGCGTCGGCAAGCCGAAATCGCCCCGCCCTCTGCCTGAATGCCAGGGTCAGCAGAACAACCGGAATCAGCACGGTCGGAATCGGCCAGAGTCGCTCTTCGAACCAGTACAGCCAAAGGCACCAAACCAAAGAGGCCGCAACCCCGACGCCCGTCCAGGGATGCAGCCCCCGATTTTTCTGCATCCGGCAATATTCCCATGTCCCAAGCCCGGCCACCGCGCACACACCGACCAGGAGCGGTATGCCGCCAACCCAGAACAGTACCAGAAAAAGCGGCCCGAAGACCGCCGCCGCAGAGATCCGGTGAAGCAAATTCGACCGTACCGCCAAATCCACCCCTGCTTGACGGAAGCGAGAGTTGGCGTGAAACCGTTATGCAGGCTTCGCGCCCGTCGTCGCGCCGATCCGTTCCGCTCGCCCGTTCCCGGCGCCGACCACCGTAGACCGGACCTGTGCGCTGGTCTTTCCAAAACGGCGTTCCCTGGACTGATACGCCCGAATGGCTTCGTACAGATGTTCGCGCCTGAAATCGGGCCACAGGACCGGCGTGAACCAGAACTCCGTGTACGCGCATTGCCACAGCATGAAATTACTCAGACGAAACTCTCCGCTCGTGCGGATCAGCAAATCGGGATCGGGCAGGTCGACGGTGTAAAGCATCCGGGAAAACAGGCTTCCGTCGATTTCATCGCTGCTTAACCTTCCCCGATCGACCTCGTTGGCGATGCGTCTGACGGCCTGAAGAATATCGCCGCGACCGTCGTAACTCATGGCCAGATTCAGCGTCAGCCCGGTGTTTTCCGCTGTCCTGAACATGGCGTATTTCATCGCCTGCCTCGCCTGCCTGGCCAGGCGGTCCGTATCTCCGGTAGCAATCAGACGTACGTTGTTTTCGAGGAGTTCCTTCAGTTCCTCAACCGCAACGTCACGCAACAATTGCATTAACGACAGGACTTCTGCCCACGGACGCCGCCAATTGTCCGTGCCGAACGCAAACAAAGTGAGAATATCGATTCCCAGTTCGCCGCAAGCCCGCACGATGTCGCGCACGACTTTTCGCGCGGAACGGTGCCCCTGAGTCCTGACGAGGCCATGCATCTGCGCCCAGCGACCATTCCCGTCCATGATGATGGCAACGTGCCTGGGCAGGTTGTCGTCTGACTTCAATCTGCTCTGCATTTCGACGTCGTGGCGATCCAAGATTCCGTCTCCAAATTTGCCGTTATTACCTAATAAATCGGCATTTGTAAATGTAAAATTCCACACGGTCAAAGTCAAGGGAACTTTTCCGTCCGACCGCGCCGGCCGAGACCGGCAACACCCTTCAGCGAACGCGCTCGCGCCTTGACAACCCGTCACCCCGGAAGTATAGTTATGATCCCATGGATTGAGTACAACGCTTGAGGCGGAGCGGCACCGATGCAGCCCAAAGAGAAATTTCGAGATTCCATGAAGAGACAACGGTCCGGGCTGACGCCGGAGGAAGTCCGCGCCAGGAGTGAACACGTCATCGCGCGCCTGGTCGGCCAGGAAGCCTACCGCCGGGCGGGATGTCTGGCGAGTTACGTCTCGGTAAGGAACGAAGTCCGCACCCATTCGCTCATCGAGTCCGCCCTGGGAGGCGGCAAGCGGGTCGCGGTACCCGTTGCGTTGCCGAACCGCATGCTGGTCCACCGGGAGATTCGAGGCCTCGCGGAATTAAAGCCCTCGACCCTGGGCCTTATGGAACCGTCCGGCGAGACGGGATCCGTCGTACCACCTGGCGCCTTTGACGTTATTGTCGTTCCCGGTCTGGCCTTCGACCGCACAGGAAATCGCATCGGATTCGGCGCGGGGTACTACGACCGCTTCCTTTCGCTGACTCCTGCGATCAGAATCGGCCTGGCGTTCGACTTCCAGCTCGTCGATCGTCTGCCGGCCGACCCTCGCGACATCTCGATGGACCTGGTCGTTACCGAATCTGATATCCACGAGACCGGCAAGGGATGAAATAATGCCAATGTCACCCGCTGAGCTCCGTCTTGTCATCGACCGGCACCGGGCGTGGATCGATTCCGAAGGAGCAACAGGAGAACGGGCCAGATTGTCCGGCGTGAATCTGAACCGTGCGGAGCTCCAGGGCGCGAGGCTCGAAAGCGCCGACCTGAGCGAAGCCATCCTTAGCGGCGCACGGTTCCAGAACGCGGTCCTGCACGGCGCCAATCTCCAGCGCGCCAGGCTTTACGAGGCCAACTTCCGCGATGCAAACCTCCGGGACGCAGACCTCTCCGGCGCCCGCCTCCAGGGAGCCCTGTTCCGCGGCGCAAACCTCAGAGACGCCGGACTCGCGCCCGCGGACCTGGAACTCGCCGACCTGACGAATGCCGAACTTTCCGGGGCCCGGCTTCGGGACGCCACACTGCGTGGCGCCAACCTTCGCGATGCCACGCTTCACGGAGCCGATCTGCGGAAGGCGCGCCTCCAGGACGCCAATCTTCTCAACGCGGACCTGCGCGGCGCCAATCTGAGAAGCGCGAACCTCGAGGGTGCGAACCTTCAGGGCGTGGACCTCAGGAGCGCCGATCTGCGAAGCGCAAGGCTGCGGAATGCCGACCTGATGCAGGCCGACCTGCGGTGCGCGAGCCTCGTCAAGGCCCGAATGCAAAACACCGATCTATACAAAGCCAACCTCCGGAATGCAGACCTGCGCGGCGCAGACCTGCGATTTGCCGTCGGCTTCACCGGCAGACACATTGAGCAGGCGCGTACCGATGAGTCGACCAGAATCAGGGAATAGTCTCAATTCGAAAAACGACAACCGATAAATTGGCCACAAAAAGCACAAAAGGCACAAGAGGAATCGGTGCGAAACGGCGTGTGTCGTAACGCCGTGACGATGCGGAAATTTCCCTGTCTTTCGGCTATACGCCCGGTAACAGGATAGTTGCTTTTGTGGCAATTTGCCTTACTATCGGGGCGTTTCCTTGTTCTCTTCAGGCGTGCGGAGGTTCGGAGGGGGCGGGCAGGTGAGGAGAACGCGCCGGCGCGTGGCCGGATGGATGAATCGGAGTTGGTGCGCGTGAAGGTGGTACCCGGTGTCGCCAGGGAGCGGAGCGCGGTTCCCATCGGGCGTAATGACCGGCAGGCCGCCGGCGCGATAGAGAGGGTCGTCAATCAGAGGATGTCCGGCGGCAGCGAGGTGGATCCGGATCTGATGGGCGCGGCCGCTGACGAGATTGACACGGACCAGGCTCCGATTGGCATCGGAATCACGGTTGAGAACGCGGCATATCGTCCTGGCCGGCTTGCCCGCGCCGGTTGCCGCGAAGAGGGTTCCGGTCGGGGCATAGGGAATCCGCCCGATGGGCACATCCACTGTAAACCGGTCGGGTACTTCGGTGCCGGCAACCAGTGTGCGGTAGATCTTGCATATCCGCCGGTTTCGAAAGTCCTCCGATAGATGTCGTCTCGCCGTATCGGAACGCGCGAACAGGACGACGCCCGACGTCCCCCGGCCAAGGCGATGGAGAGGCGCGGGCCCCGGAGTCTCAGAATAGCGTTCCCGAACCCGGGCGAGCAGGGTGTTCCGGAGATGCCGGCCGCCTGCCAGCACGGGCAGGCCGGAGGGTTTGGCGACGGCAATCAGGTGCTCATCCTCGTAGAGCAGCGCGAACGAACAGGGGGCGTCCGGTTCCCGCCACGGCCTCCTGCGGTAGGTGAGCCGCTGACCCGCCGCAAGCGGTGTATCGGGCGAGACCGGCCGGTCATTCACCCGCACGTCGCCGCACAGGATCCGTTGCCGCCAGGCTTCCGCGGAGGAATGAGGGTAACGCCGGAGGTAGAATTGAAGGACGGTTTCCCCTTCGGCTTCGCGCTGAACGAGGTTGTGATAGGTCCAGCCGTTGTTCATTGACATGATCACGCGCTAAATATAACGCCGCCGGGTAGTGCGGTCTATTTCAATTTCGCCCGTGGGCAATTGCCCGCGGGCTTTTCTGTCCATTTCCGGACGACAATTACCGGGTGGACTGTAACGTTCGCCATGGCGTTTCCCCGGACTTACGCTCGACGGGCGACATGAGGCGGATTTTCACAAGATAATGATAATATTTAATATAGTCGAATATTTCAGAATACGGCAGCGCCGGGCACAGGGGTTGCGGATTGTGTACGGACAGAATGAAGCCATTTCTGAAAAACGCGGCGCGCGGCGTGCTCTCCTGCATTGCCCTGATGCCTGTGCCCGCTGCCGCAGCATTCGAGTTTCAGGCGGTGGGCGCCCGGTCCGGCGGATTGGGGGACACGTTTGTGGGTCGGGCTGAAGGGGTCGAAGGCGTCTTCTGGAATGCGGGCGCGGTAGCCTGGGGCGAGGGCGTCAGTATCACGGGAGGCTATGAGCGGCCGTTCGGCATGGCGGTGCTGGATGCCCATGCGATCGGGACGGTCGCGTCGACGGGCCGGACGGCGGTCGGCCTTGGTTATCAGGAGTACGGCTTCAGCCTGTACAGGGAGCGTACAGCCGGTCTGACATTCGGCATCCGGCTGGCATCCCGGCTGGGGCTCGGGGTGAGAATCCGGCGCATGCGGCTGTCGGTTGCCGGCGGCGCGGACCGGGGGTGGACGGCATTCGACCTGGGTGCGAAGATCCTCGTGAGGCCCAAGGTCACCCTGGGGCTGGCGGCATGGAATGCGGGTGGGGCGTGGGTGGATGTGCTGGGCCAGGGCGGCACGGCGGGCGCCGGGTTTCAGATCCTGCCGAATCTGGCGCTGCTCGTGGATGTTCGTAAGGAGGCCGGACGGCAAACGGGGGTGAGCGCGGGGGCGGAATACAAACCCGCCCGCCGGGTTATGCTGCGGATGGGCGTCGGGGCAAGGGCCGAGCGATTGTCTGTGGGGGCAGGTGTGATTCACAGGGGCTTCCGGATCGACTATGCGACCCTGTACCACACCGTACTTGGACTGTCGCACAGGGTTTCTCTTACGGTGGGAAATTGATTGGCGCGCGACCTTGACACCGGCGGGACCTTGTCCTATTTTTGAACCGTGCATCGTCCGGAGGGTTAAGATCCTGACATAGAGCGCGGTTTTTTGGTTTTTCCAGAGACGGATTGCGAGAAGGATGGTCAAGAGGATTCTGCGGGAGGCAGGACTGTTCGCGGGCTGCGCGGTAATCACGGGTATCGTGGGCCTGATCCTGCTCGATCGGTTCATTATGCCCCGTCTGGTTCGGGCCGGCCAGCGTGTTGAGGTCCCCGATATCGTCGATCTGTCGCCCGAAGATGCCAGACTGACGCTGTCTCAACGGGGGCTCAGGTTGAAGCTGCAGCCCGGCCGATGGGACACATCCGTTGCCGAAGGCAAGCTGGTGCGACAGAATCCGCGTGCCTATTCGAAAGTGAAAATCAACCGAACGGTTTATGCGGTTCCGAGTCTGGGGGTCCGGCTCTACGAAGTACCGGACCTCACGGAAAAGTCGCTGCGCCAGGCGCAGTTGTGGATTGCACAGGCGGGTCTGGCCATGGGAGATACACTCGAGGATGCGTCAGAAGTTGTCAGGGAGGGATTGATCATCGGCCAGGATCCCCCGCCCGGACAACAGGTACGGAGCGGCACCCCCGTTTCGGTAACGATCAGCAACGGGCCTCCGGGTGAGATGGTCCCGATGCCGAATCTGGTGGGCATGCCGCTGGAGACCGCCCGGGCGGCGTTGGAGGAGGCCGGGCTGAAGGTGCGGGAAATTCGCTATGAATTCAGCACGCAGCACCTGTTGAACGTGGTGATCCGGCATATTCCGGAGTTCGGAGAAGAGGTGAAGCAGGGAACGCGTGTGCGGCTGGTGGTGAGTAAATTGTAGCGTCGGGCCGCTGTCCCGCATTGGTTTCCATTTGCATGCCCCGCCTCACGGACGCCGGTTGCTGAAAAGTGGAGTTTTTTTATGGTCAAAATCGCTCCGTCATTTCTGGCAGCTGATTTTGTCGCGTTGGAACGCGAGATTCGGGCGGTGGAAGCCGCGGGTGCGGAGTATATCCATCTGGATGTGATGGACGGCCATTTTGTGCCGAATATCACGTTCGGTCCAATGGTTGTGGAAGCGATTCGAAAAGCGACGACGTTGACCCTGGACGTGCATCTCATGATTGCCGATCCCGGCCGGTACCTGAGGGATTTCGCGGATAGCGGCGCCGATATCTGTACCGTACACGTAGAGGTCAACGCGGATTTGCCAACCCTGCTGGGCGCAATCCGGGAGATGGGCATGAGGCCCGGCGCCACGGTGAAGCCGGCAACACCCGTGGAGGCGTTATATCCCCTGCTGCCGTCGCTGGACCTTGCGCTGGTCATGTCGGTGGAACCCGGATTCGGCGGTCAGGCATTTATGCCGGAGTCACTCGAAAAGGTCCGGAGATTGAGGGCGGAGGTTATGCGTCAGGGCATGGACGTGGAGATTGAAATCGACGGCGGAATCGGGGTAGAAAACGCAGGCCGGGCAGTTGCTGCAGGTGCGCAAGTACTCGTGGCGGGATCGGCCGCTTTCCGGAATGGCAAGGTGGCCGCAAATGTCGCTGCGCTAAGACGGGCGGCACTCGCGGGACTGCCATAGAACAACAGCGGGCTCCAGCGGTCCGTTAATCGGGCGAACACCGGGAAAGCCGGGCCAGCGGGACGGACCACAACGTCGTTCCCGTGATGCGTACTCGACTCCAGGGCGTACCTCGGCTGGAGACCGCGGGTTGATTCGGCATTTTGGCCGGCTCTCCGCAAGGCTCGATTCTGGCGTTTTTTGTTGCGTAAAAACCTGTCTTCCCGTATTTTTAGAGTTTTGCGTCCCATTTGAGAATGAACGTCAGGTTCGCCCCATGTTCGATCATCTCACTCAAAAGCTCGAAGGGGTTTTCAGGAAGCTTCGCGGCCGCGGCATGCTGGCCGAAGCCGATATCGACGAAGCGCTGAGAGACGTACGTCGCGCCCTTCTGGAGGCGGACGTCAACTATAAGGTCGCGAGGACGTTTATCGCCCGAGTCCGGGAGCGGGCGATTGGACGGGAGGTCTTGCGGAGCATAACACCCGGCCAGCAGGTCGTCAAGGTCGTGCACGATGAGCTGATCCACCTCCTGGGAGACGAGCATCAGGAGTTGAATCTGCCCGGACCGGCGCCCAACGTGGTCATGGTTGTCGGTCTCCAGGGGTCGGGCAAGACAACGCTGTGCGCCAAGCTCGCCCGGCTCCTGAAAGCGAAGGGAAGGCGGCCGCTTCTCGTGGCCGCCGACGTATACCGGCCCGCCGCGATCGACCAGCTATGCGTACTCGGTGCGTCGATAGACGTTCCCGTCCACACCGCGGCGGGGGGGACCGATCCGGTGGTGATTTGCGCCGATGCCCTGGGCGCGGCGCGGGCGGACGGGATGGACCCGGTGATTCTGGATACGGCCGGCCGCCTGCACGTGGACGACGACCGGATGGGGGAGTTGAAGCGAATAAGCGATACGGTCTCGCCGGGTGAGATTCTGTTTGTGGCGGACGGGATGACGGGGCAGGACGCGGTCTCGGCGGCGACGGCGTTTTACGAGCAGCTCACATTTACGGGAGTGGTACTCACGCGTCTCGATAGCGATACGCGGGGTGGTGCGGCGCTATCCATTCGTGAAGTCACGGGCGTGCCCATCAAGTACGCGGGCGTCAGCGAAAAGATGGAAGGAATCGAGCCGTTCCATCCGGATCGGATGGCGTCCCGGATTCTGGGTATGGGCGACGTGGTGACGCTGGTGGAACGTGCTCAGGACGCTGTGGATGTGAAACAGGCGGAGAAGCTGGAGAAAAAGCTTCGGAACGCCGCATTTACGTTCGATGACTTTCTACAGCAACTGGACCAGGTTCGCAGGATGGGACCGTTGAACCAGTTGATGGACCTTATTCCAGGCGCCGGAAAGGCAATGAAGGGCATGCAGGTGGATGAAGACGCGTTCGCGCATACGGAAGCGATCATCCTGTCGATGACGAAGCAGGAACGGGCAAGTCCCCGGATTCTGAACGGCAGCAGGCGCCGGCGCATTGCAAAGGGGAGCGGGTGCAGCATCCAGGAAGTCAACAGGCTGATCAAGCAGTTCGGGATGATGCGCAAGATGATGAAACGGATGACGCGGATGGAGAAGAACGGCCGCGGGGCTGGGGTGCCGTTTTCGGGATGAAGTGCAGACAGTGATCCACAAAGCAAAAGAACTCGGGCAGTTGGTTCTCAGATCGGGAGGATGGATTTTGGTAAGGATTCGATTGACCCGCAAGGGCGCAAGGAACGCGCCGTTTTACAGGGTCGTGGTCGCGGACAGCCGGTCCCCCAGGGACGGTCGGTTCATTGAAAGCCTGGGGTATTACGATCCAACGGAGAGTCCGCAGATCGTGAGCTTGAATGCCGAGCGGGCGCGCCACTGGCTGGACCTGGGCGCAGTGCCGTCAGGAACCGTGATGAGCCTGTTTCGACAGCAGGGGATTCTGGACGAAGGCGACGGGTCCGCGGCGGATTCGGACGAGACGGACGGCGTGGATCCTGAAGTCGAGGAGTAGTCCTTGTCCAGGAATCCGGCAGGCGGGGGACGATTCGTCGCCATCGGCAGGGTTCTGAAACCGAGGGGCCTCGGGGGCGAGGCGTTTCTGCATCCCCTGACGGATTTTCCGGAACGGTTTCAGGAACTCGCCGAATCCCTGCTCCAAAAACCCGATGGGAGTCGGTTGACACTCGGGATCGATCATGTGCGGACCTACGGGCGGCGGATGGCCATCAAGTTCGCGGGTATCGATACGCCCGAGGCGGTCGCGCCGTTGCGGGGAAGCGAGTTGCTGGTCTCCGCCGACCAGGTGTATCGGCTTCCTGAAGACACGTTCTACGTGTTTGAGATCGTGGGGCTGAATGCGGAGACGGAAGCAGGCGCGAAAATCGGAAATGTGAAGGATGTCATTTCCCACCCGGGAAACGATCTGTACGTGATCAGCAGGGAAGATGGGACGGAGGTTCTGGTACCCGCCGCAAGGGACCTGGTTCGGGTCGATCTGGCGGGCGGGCGTCTGGTCGTGAAGAACGTGGAAGGACTCCTCAATTAAAGTACGCGCGAGCCGCCGCGATGCGACCAATGCATATCGACTTCCTCACCATTTTTCCGGATTTGATCCGCGACGTCGTTACGTACGGCATTACGGGTCGTGCGATCCGGTCGGGTCTGGTTAAGGTCGTTGCGCACGATCTGCGGGATTTTGCCGACGACGCACATCGTACGGTGGACGACACGCCCTACGGCGGCGGCGCGGGCATGGTGTACATGGCGGGACCGATCGCGCGAGCGCTGGGGGCCATTCAGGAGGCCGGGCGGCCCCTGGGGCACGTGATTTTTCTGACGCCGGAGGGGAAGCGGCTGGATCAGAAGACGGTGAACCGGCTATCCCTTGCGCCGAATCTGGTGTTTTTGTGCGGACGGTACCGGGGTATCGACGAACGCGTTCGCGAACTGTACGTGACCGAAGAGATATCTGTTGGCGATTACGTCTTGAGCGGCGGCGAATTGCCCGCGCTGGCGTTGACGGATGCGATCGTTCGACTGATCCCGGGGTCGATGGGAGATGCGGAATCCGCTCTGGAGGATTCGTTTCAGAACGGACTTCTGGATTGCCCGTGGTATACGAGGCCGAGGGAGTTCGAAGGGCTGCGGGTTCCGGATGTTCTGTTGAGCGGCGACCATCGGCAGATTGCCAGATGGCGGCACGACGCGGCGGTAGAACGGACCCGGAAACGGCGCCCGGACCTTTACAATGTCAGAGTGTCAGACGAAAGTTCCGGCGCAGGAGGCCACAATGCCGGCGGGCACGGGAGATAATCCCCTGGCAGGGTTTCCGCCGCGCATTCAGAATGGATACCGGCGTCAGGTTTTCGACAGGCGAATTTCATCGTTTCAGGAGTGTTGCCATGGATGCGTTGTTGAGATCGTTATCGGAGGAACAGATCAAGTCCGACGTGCCGGCATTCGGGGCCGGGGACACCGTGCGGGTGCACGTGCGGGTGGTGGAAGGCGAGAAGGAGCGCACGCAGTTGTTCGAAGGCGTGGTGATCCAGCGTCGGGGCCACGGGATCCACGAGACCTTTACCGTACGAAAGATGGTGGTGGGCGGTGTGGGCGTTGAAAGGATTTTCCCACTCCACTCACCGCGGGTTGCGAAAGTCGAGCGGATTCGTAGCGGTAAGGTCCGCAGGAACCGCATTACCTACCTGCGCGAGCTGCAGGGCCGGGCCGCGAGGATTGCGGAGAAACGAGCCACGTAATCGACCACACGGGTTAATCGGATGCCGACGCGCAATCCAGGACGACGCCCTCGCGGCCGCACCGGACGCAGGGCTCAGACACAGCGGCGGGAGCCGGCCGGGAGTCCGCTGCCATATACCCGCAGGAACTGGACCTTCCTGGGGGCGGGGGTACTGACAATACTGATTGGTTACCTTTGCCTGTCCCAACCCCCGGTCGACGGTTTCCTGTCACTCACGCTTGCGCCCATTCTGCTGGTAATCGGCTATTGCGTGCTGATCCCGCTCGGCCTGCTGCTGGGCGAATCGAGAAAACCGCCCGACGAGGCGTCCGGCAAGTCCGTGGGCGGTTAGCTCAGCCGGTTAGAGCGCCTGCCTTACAAGCAGGAGGTCACTGGTTCGAATCCAGTATCGCCCACCAATCTTCCAGCCCGAGCTTCTGGTTTCCACTTTCAGGCGATCGCGGCGACTTCATCCGCTCCCCTTGCCACGCTGACCTTTCGAACGCCCCTTCGGATAACAGTCACGGAACCATATCGCCGTTCGTTCGACCTGGGTGGTGAAGTCGGTCGACGGTTCGAACCCGAGTTCCAACCGCGTGCGCCTGATGTCGGCCAGGGTGTGGGCAACGTCGCCAACACGGGGCGGCCGGCGTTCAAGATTGAGCTTCCTGCCGGCAACTTCCTCCAGAATTCCCTTGACCTCAAGCAGGGTGTGGGCCTCGCCCTGTCCCACGTTCAGAACGTCCGCCGCGAAGCCGCGTTCCCGGGTGGCCGCGGCGATATTCGCCTCGACGACGTTGTCGACAAAGCAGAAGTCCCGTGTCTGGGTTCCGTCGCCCTCCAGGAAGGGCCGGTTGGAAGGATCTACGAAGAGATGGTAGGGCCAGGCCGACAGGACCGTGGAATAGGCGCCCCCGTACAGCGCGCCGGGTCCGAACACATTGAAATACCGCAGGCTCACCACGTCCAGGCCGTACAATCGATGAAACAGGTCGCACCACTGCTCGCCCTGAAGCTTTGCCAGCGCGTACGGCGACTGTGGATTCGAGGGGTATGTCTCCGGGGTCGGGAGGGCCGTCGCGTCGCCGAAAACCGCGCTGCTGCTGGCGAAAACCAGCCGGGTTTTCTCTGCCAGTTCAGCCTTTAGAATCCCGCTGAGAACAGACAGCGTTCCCATCGCGTTCGCCTCGGCGCTGCGCAGCGGATTCCGCACCGAATACGGGACCCTCGGCTTTGCCGCCAGGTGAAGGACCGCGTCCGGGACCGTGTCTTTCAGGAGTCCCACGAGCCAATCCGCATCCACGACGCTGCGGTTGTGGTAATGTACGCCGTTCACGCCGTTGGGAGGGGTCCCGGAAGACAGATCGTCCACACCGATGACTTCGTGTCCAAGTGCGGCCAGGCGGCGGCATGAATTCTGGCCGATGAAGCCGTTGCTGCCGGTTACGATAAACCTCATTTTGCAAGACCTCGTTTTCCGCAGATGTTATAAGGAGCCGGCGAAGTCGTCCGCCACGGCGGACCGATCGTCCGATACGACCATTAAGACGGAACACAGGGCGGGAAGTTGCAATTCCCGGCTGGCCAACCCGCTTCCAGAGGCAAGACAATATACAAATGTGGCAGGCGAACGCAAAGGACGTCCGGTTTGAATTCGACAGGTAGTCAATCGAGAGCAAGCCATCACGATTGTGCCGGCGCCACGAAACGTAACAGATTCCCGGAGGGTTTCAAGTCCCGTGCCTGACCGGTTCACGGAAATTTTCGAAAGACTCTGGGTCGGCTTCCGTGCACGCTGGTGCGACAGCCACGACCTGGGAGGGGCCACTGCGTTCAGCCACGATGACGTCAAAGTGCCCATGCTGCATCGTGTCGTACAGATAGACGTGCCGGAGACGGGGGTGGATACATTGATCGACAGCGCCCTTGACTACTTCCGGGAGAGGGACTTTGAATGCGCGTTTACCCTGTCGCCCCTGGACCGGCCCTCAGATCTTGCCGAACGTCTGGAACGACGCGGTTTCAGTCTTGCCATGCAGGCCGTGGCGATGCGTTGCGACCGGGCAGCACAGCCCGTCGTTCCGGAATCCGTTCGGATCGAAGAACCGGTACCGGGCCGGTACGGAATCTGGGCGGACACCATGTGCCGCAGCTTCGATTTTCCGGCCGACGTAGGCGTACTGGGCCGAAGGGTGCTCGACATTCCCGCAGTACGGCTCTACCTCGCAACCGTGGATGGAAAGCCGGCGGGAACCGCCTTGCTCTACACGGAATACGGCGTGGGTTGCGTGGACTTCGTCGGCACGCTGCCGGAATACCGCCGCAGGGGCGTGGCGTCCGGTTTGACCGCGCGTGCGGTCGCGGACTCCCGGGAGATGGGCAATCGATGGACCGGACTTGAAGTGGCGGCCGGAAGCGTTGCCGAAAGGGTATATGGCAGGGTCGGGTTCCGCCCGATACACAACCGACCGCGCTATGTCAGAAGTACGAGCCGGGCCGGCTGCGACCCCGTGTCTGGCGGACCGTGAAACGGACCCTGTGCCAATGTCAGAGTATCGCTCCCGCTCCGGTCATCGAGGGCAGCCTGAATGGTCGCATAACACCGTGAGCGGCCTTCCGCCGATGGACCGCCGGACCTGACAAACCGGAGTGCGTCCATATGCATATCTTCCCTTGCAGCGGCGACGAAATATACTATATTAATAATACGCACATAATAACCTACGTAGCCCTTGACTTGACATTCAATAATCACTATTATTGCCGCCCTGTTCCCTGAAGGGGAGCGGGCTTTTTCATCAGTGAACGGGCCTGTCGACGAAGCTGCTCGCGTGTCGTTGTGATCGGCGCCTCCCGTTCCCGGTTTCCGAAACGCCTGCCAGGCGTCCCCTTGCATCACCCAATGCGGTGGAGGCGATTGCGTGGTACAGCAGACCCTGATCAGTTTTTTCGACTTTCTCTGGATGTCGTCCCTGTTGCTGGCGCCCATGCTGCTGCTGGGCCTGTTCCTGTCGGGCGTCATCCATGTATTCATCTCCCGTGAGGCCATCCTCCGGTGGCTCAAGGACGACAGCCTGAAATCCGTTGCGGTGAGTTCGGCCGTCGGCGTACCCGTGCCTTTGTGCAGTTGTTCCGTTGTCCCCGTGGTCGCCGAGATGCGGCGGAAGGGTGCGTCCCGTTCGTCCTGCATGTCTTTCCTGATAACCGCTCCGGAGACGGGGGCGGACTCGATCCTGGTCACAAACGCCTTCTTCGGATTCGTCGCCGCGGTCGTCCGGCCGGTCATCAGTTTCATCACGGCAGTCGTCGCCGGCATCTTCTGTATCGGCCTGATACGCAACGACCCTGAAGAAACCGCGTCGGACCACAGCCACGACGGACATGGGCATGACCATGACCATGATCACGGGCACGACCACGATCACGACCATGACCACGGTTCGCACGAACCCCTCATTCCCGAAACTGACGACTGCTACGTCAGCTTTTCGCGGCTGAAGGGCCTTTTCGTGCAATGGCTGAAGAACGTTGCGACCATGGCCGGGCGATGGAAGTCCCTTTCCTGGGTGAAGCCTGCCTTTTACCGCGACGCGGTGGAGGCGTCCGCGGCGGAAAAGGCCTCGCCCTCGGAAGACGATCAGGCGCTGGACTTCAAAAAGCTGGTGAAGCACGTCTTTCACTACGGTTTCGTGGAGATTGCGGACGACATCCTCTTCGCGCTGCTGGTTGGCGTGGCCCTGGGCGGCGTGCTCTTTCTGGTGATACCGGGCGATCTGATGACGAACGAATACGCCCGCTGGGTCTCCTATCCCGTGATGGTGCTGGTCGGCGTCCCTCTCTATATCTGCGCATCCGCGAGCACGCCGATCGCGGCGGCCCTCGTCGCCAAGGGATTCAGCCCTGGCGCCGCGCTGATTTTTCTGATGACCGGGCCGGCCACCAATACGGGTACGATCGCGATTATCGTCAGCCAGTTCGGCGCTCGTTTCGCAACCATATACGTCGCGGCGGTCATCGCCGTCACGGTGGCGCTCGGTATTCTGATCGACGCCCTGCTGATTGCCACCGGTTTTACGATACCGGTGTACCTTGGCCCCTCGGAATCCCCGACGATACAGATCCTTCAGTGGGGGTCAGGCCTCATTCTCATCGCGCTCATCGTCTGGCGTTTCCGTGCGGGCGCGCTCCGCAGCGGGTGGGAAGACCTGCTGTTGAACATCCGGCCCCTGTCGAAGCCCTGGCGCCAGGCCTGGGAGCGTCTGACCCGCAACCGGAGCTTCAGGGGGATCATTACTCCCGCAACACCCATGGGCAAGATGCTCTGGGTGCTGCTGCTCGTCCTTTTCCTGGCCAGCGGATTCACAACCATTCCTCCCAATTCGGTAGGCTACGGCAGGCTTTTGGGCGAAGTCTACTGGCGTGACATCCAGCCGGGCTTGAGCTATCTCGCCCCCTGGCCCTTCGTCAAGGTCGACAAATGGCCGGTACGGGAAGTGAAGTCCATCCTGTGCGAAACGCCGGAAGAGTACGTCTCGGGCGACCTCAACCTGCTTTCCCTGACCGTCAACGTCCAGTATCGGGTCAAGGACCCGTATAATTACCATTATCGGACCGGGGATCCACAGAAGGTCATCGCCGACGTTATGAAGGCCCATATCCGCTCCTTCATTTCCGCGAGGGACCTCGAGAAACTGCTGAACGTGCATCGCGAAACGCTTGAAGAGCACCTCACCGATTCCTTCGACGTGGACGTACATTTCACGAATCCGGTGCTGAAAACCGTTGAAGTCGTCAAGATCAACCTGCTGGACGTCAGCCCCGTGGCGGAGACCATGAGCGCTTTCAGGGATGTTTCCAGCGCGCAGGAGGACAGGGAGCGCATCATCGTAAACGCTCAGCGTTTCCTGGTATCGCTGGTGCCACAGGCGCACGGAAACGCGGCGTGGGAGGTGCAGCAGGCCGACGGCGAGGCCTATCGGAAAGTGAAGACCTCAGCCGCCGAGGCCGATGCCATTTCAACGGTAGCCAAAGCCGTCAGAAGCGCGCCGGGCGTTTTGCGGAACATGCTTTGGCGGGAAAAACTGGAAACGGCGCTGTCCGGCAATCCCAAGATTATCGTTCCAAACAAGAAGAGTCTCGAAAAGGTCGCGCTGTGGAAGAGAAACTCCGCAGGCGCCAGCCACGGCGCGTCTCCCAGGCACGGAAAGAAGGCCGTTCCGAAGTCGAAACCGTGATCTCAAAGAAGCATTGCCGGCCGGTCATTTTGCAGCGGAGCCGCATGCCGGCCGGAAAGCATAGAGAGACATTCCGTTGACACCGGGCGCCCCGCACGCCCTAATTGACGAGGAAAGGCAATGACGCTCAAGAAAGCCACGATTACCGCGACCCTCGCCGTGGTTGTCGGCGCAATCGTCTACGACAGCATCTACATTATCCACGAAACCCAACAGGGCGTATTGACACACTTCGGCAGGATCTCGCCGCCGGTGAGGCAACCGGGATTGCACGTGAAGTGGCCCCGCCCGATTTCCAGAATTTATAAGGTGGATCGACGCATCCATACGCTGACGAACGTCCCCCACGAGTTGATCACCGACGATCAGAAAAGCGTTCGCGTCGACGGATACCTGCTCTGGAAGACCGTGGACCCGATTCTCTTCGTGGAGGCGATCCGCACCGGCAAGAACGCCGTCGAGCGATTGCAGGATCTCTATCTGTCCAGCAGCGGGATCATCATCAGCAACAAATCTCTGGACGCCTTCATCGGGCTGGGACTGGAACACGAAGACCTGAACGAGGCTTCGCGGGAAATACACGCTCGAATCGCGCCAATTGCGAGAGAAAGCTACGGGATCGACGTGATCGAAGCAGGCATCGTCGAATACACGCTGCCGACGGAGAACCGCCCGAGCGTCATTCAGCGAATGATCGCGGAACGGGCACGCATTGCCGCCCGATACCGCAGCGAGGGCGAGGAAATGGCCCTGCGCATCGAGGCCCTGGCCATTAACGAACACGAAAAGCTGCTGGCGGACGCCCACGCGGAGGCAACGGCCATTCTCGGTAAGGCCGAGGCCGAGGCGATGGCGCTGCTGGGCAAGGCGTACCGGCAGGATCCGGGTTTCTACAGCTTCATCCGCGCTCTGGACAGCTACGATCTGATCATCGACCGGAACACCACGTTGATGCTGCCGGCCGACAACGAGCTCTTCAAATACCTCAACAGCAGGTCCTCACCCCGATAATCCGAGAGTTCGACTGAAATGAGTGAACAGACGTCATTGCCGCAAAGTACGCGGATCATCTACGCCGTGTTCGATTACTACTCGAAACACCAGCGGCGAATCCTGGTCTGGACGGCGGTCGCCTCGGTCGTATGCATCCTGGCCAGCGGGTTCTACATTGTCAAGAAGGAAGAACGCGGCGTTGTGCTCCGATTCGGCAGGTTGGTCGAAGAAAACGTCAGCCCCGGAATACGGTATTGCATCCCCTTCATCGACAAGGTACACCTCCGCAAGGTCAAGCGGGTCACCCGGTTCCAGGTGGCCAGCCGGGAGGGAAGCAAGGTCAACTTCACGATATTGTCCGGAGACGTGAATCTGCTCGAAGTGGACGTGGCCCTTCAGTACCGGATCGACAATCTCAAAAACTTCCTGTTCACTTCCTCCGATCCCACTGCGATGTTGACCGCATACACCAGGGAAGAGTTGATCGACGTCCTGGGCGAGAATTTCATCGACCTGATTCTCACCTCGAATCGAAACATAATTCAAAGCCGGTTGTTCGAACGGGTTACCGGCTGGCTCGAGAACCGCGAGATCGGGATCGAACTTGTTTCGCTCGACATCGTCGACGTGCGCCCGATTGAGGAAACCATCGCCGCGTTTCGAGACGTCAGCGACGCGTTCGCGGAACGTGCAAAGGCGGTCAGTGACGCCAACCGCCAGAAGGAGCAGTTGATCGCCCGCAGCCGCGGACAGGCCGAGGCGCTGGTGCTGGAGGCAAAGGCGAGGGCGCAAGAGCGGATTGTGCAGGCCGGAAGCAGCGCCGGAGCGTTTACCGCACTGCTGTCGGAATACCGGAAGCAACCCTCGCACGTTCGAATCACGCGCTACTGGGATCGAATGCGCCAGATTTTCTCGGAGGCAAGCCTGGCGGCGGTCAACCCGGCCAATCAGTCTGCCATCGATATCAACATGATCGACGGCGTGGGAGACGGATTCACGCCTGCGGACCTGGCGCTGGGGGAACCGCCCGCCGGAGGTGGCGCGGCGGCCGGCAGGATGGCGTTATCATCAACGCAAATGCCCGATATACATAAGATCGAAAACGTCGATGAGGACAGACTCACGCTCGACGGCCAGTTTCACAGAGTGCGCGCGGAACGCGATCACCTGCTCGTGGCCAACCCCCGGTCGCTCATTTTCGACACACCTTCGATATTCTCTCATAGCCACGTTGTGCGAGGCAAACGGTTCAGCCGGCAGCAGCAGGAGAAGCCGATGGTGGAGGTGCTCCCTGAGGAGGATGCAAGGTCGACGACGCAGGCAATGACAGGCGTCAAATCCGTGAAGAAAACGAAGGTCGCCCCGGGGCAGGGCAAGAAAAAGAAAGCGAAGGCCGCCGTCAAGCAGGGGAAGCAGGACGTGGCTGCCGGCAAATCGGGAACGAAGGGGGAGGGTGGCGCCACGTCGAAGTAGATGTGACACGCCTCGGGAAGAGGGTAGCGAATGGCGGCACACATCGTCAGTGGGCTATTGGTATTCTGGCTCGCGCTGCTGCCTGTCGCGACGTCCCTCGCGGCGCAAGGTGTCAGCGATACGACGATTGTCTTCGGTCAAAGCGCGTGTTTCTCCGGGCCGAACAGGCAGTTGGGATTCAACTATCGGGCAGGCATTCGCGCGGCCTTGCACGAGGCGAACCGCCGCGGCGGCGTCAACGGCAGAATTCTCAGGCTGATTTCCCTGGACGACGCGTACGAGCCGGAACTGGCGGCCGCCAACGCGGAACGTTTCGCAGCCGAAAACGACGTGTTCGCCGTCATCGGCGGTGTGGGTACACCCACGGCGAAACGCATTGCGCCGGTGCTGAAGACGGCGACGATTCCCTTTGTGGGTCCCTTTACGGGCGCCTCGTTTCTGCGCAACGCCAGGCGGTTTCCCAACGTCGTAAACCTCAGAGCCGGTTATCTGGACGAGACCCGCGTTCTGGTGAACCACATCCTGAGGAAGCGCGGCAAGAAGCGGTTCGGCATTATCTATCAGGACGACGCTTTCGGGCGCTCCGTCCTCAGGAACTATAAGTCGGTGCTCGACGGGATGGGGATTCCCATTCTGGGGAAGACTGCCTTTTCGAGGAATACACACGCAGTACAGGCAAGTCTGTTCGCCCTGGCCAAGGCGGACCTGGAAGCCATCATGATCGTGGGCGCCTATGCTTCCAACGCTGAAATCATCAACCTGGCGCACTCCCTGGGCTACAGATACATCATGGCCAACCTGTCATTCGTCCTGTCATACGAGTTGAAGAAGAGAATCGACGCGCCGAACGACAGAATCCTGGTCTCCGAAGTGATGCCCGATGCGGAAGATACGAACATGCAGGTTGTGCGCAATTTCCATCGCGCCATGGGGGCGGCGGAAAGGCAACAGGCGGGGAACGGGAGTTACGGCATCAACGAGGTCTCGCTCGAAGGATATATTCTCGGCCGCTTCGTCGTTGAGGTGCTGGGGCGCATGGGCGACAGGTTGACGCGGGAGAACTTCCTGGAACAGGCATTGACGTCGGGACCGGTTGCAATCGACGATTGGAAGCTCGCGTTCGAGCCCGGAACCAACTCAGGTTCGCGCTACGTCCGGCTGATCGATCTCGGAGGAGATTGACCCTTGAAAAAGGTGGATGAGTTTACCGTTGAAGAAATCGGCGAAGAGTGGTTGCGCGAACTCTACAAGGTCGTCCACATGCGGCGCGGTACGATGTTCAGGCTGATTACCGAGTCGGCCCGCCTGTTGCTGCTGGGCAACGCGGGCGGCGCCGCGCTGATTATCGGATTCATGAGTTCTCCTTCGGGAACCGAGGACGCGGCCTACCACTGGGTGGCCCTCACGACACTGCTAATTTTTGCGATCGGAACCCTCGCGTCCGCGGCGACGATGATTCTGGTGGCCATGGTCTCGGTGAAAGAAGCCCACAGCGCGGAAGAGGCACTGAAACGATTCGTCGACGGGGAGATCAACCGTACCGAGGTACTCTTCACTCTGGGCGATCAGACGTTTCGTATCGCCGACTATTCACTGGCGTCGGGCGCGGTCAGCATAGGGGGGTTCATGCTGGGTGGGCTGAGCGCCATTATACTTCTGATGTGGTTCTTCTGAAATCCTTTCGGTCGTCGCGGGACATGGATTCTTCGGGGGCAATCCGGGGCGGAAATCATGGGTTGCCCCCGAACAATTCCTATTGAAGAAACGGTTTGTGCGACCACGGGGTTACTTGAGGGAGTTTCCGGTCTGGCATCCGGCCAAATTGAGTCGCCGCCAGGGCACGTGCGCGGGCACACGTGCCGGAGAGGACAGTGCGGCTTCCCCGGGAAAATTGAGGTGAGGTTATTGTGGATTACGACGGGTTATTGATCATTTTCGGATATTCACTCGGTATCTTTGCCGTTTCCTTCATCGGCGGGAGACTGGCCGTTCTGGGATCCATGACCCATACGCGGATACAGGTCCTGATGAGCCTCGTGGCGGGTTTTATCCTGGGAATCGCCATGTACCATCTCTTCCCTCACAGTCTGGAACGGATCAGCGGACCCGGAAATGTTGAAAGAGCCGTGGCGTGGGTGGTCTTCGGCATGATCCTGATGATATTCCTGCTGCGCATCTTCCATTTCCATCAGCACGACTTCAGTACCGAGGCGGGCGAACTGTACGACCATCACGACCACGGACATTCAGGCGCGCAGACGCGAAGCATGTTCGGGGTCGCCATGGGCCTCGGGGTACATACCGTAACAGAAGGCGTCGCCCTGGGCACCAGCATGCGGGTGAGTTCGCCGCATGAAGACGGAGGGGCGCTGCCCGCGCTCGGTGTTTTCCTCGCCATCGTGCTTCACAAGCCGCTGGATGCGTATTCCATCATCGGCATGATGAAGTTCGCGGGCCACGGCGCGCGCGCGCGCGCGGCGGCGAACGTCGCGTTTGCTTCACTGTGTCCGATTGTCGCTCTTGCCAGTTTCTGGGGCGTGGGACTTCTCGGCCCGGACGATGGCTCGGTCGTCGGCTATGTGCTTGCATTTGCCGCCGGCGCGTTCCTGTGCATTGCTTTGAGCGATCTGCTGCCCGAGATCCATTTCCACAGCCACGACCGCGGCAAACTCATTGCAGCGCTTCTTGTGGGAATCGGTCTGGCCTACGCCCTCTATTTCGTTGAATCCAGCGCCGTTCACGGAATGGAAGAAGTGCACGGTCATTGAACACAACGGTGCGGCATCTCGACTTTCAATGGTCCGCCGATCCGTTGCTGGAGCGTGCTGAAACATCAGTCATTTCCCGGTGTCGGGATCGATTGGCCTGCCCGGAGACGTATGTTCTCTTGTCGTCCGTTTTGAACGCCGATCCACTCGAGACGGAAACGGCGGTATTCGCCGAACCACATCCCTTGTGAACTCGCCGGGCACCGAATCACTTCGCAAAGACCCGCAATGACATCCCCCCAAAGCGGTCTCAATTCCAAACTGCGGGACCTGATCGAGTCCATCGACAAATCTCCTGTTGTCTCCGTTGCGCCTGTAAAAGACGAACGAGATGACCTGTTGGTGACGTGCAAGTCAGGGCGACGGCATCTACTTCGAATCGAGAACAGTCCAATCCCGCTTCTTCGGCAGAAATGGGCGTACGAGCAGATGCGCAAGGGGGGCGTGCCGTGTCCGCACGTAGAGGCAACGATTGAACCCGATTCGGATTTTCCGAACGGCTGTCTGCTGATATCCTGGATCGAGGCGGTGCCATCATCCGAGATCATCGGAAGAGAAGGACCGGGAGAGAAGAGCCACGCGCTCTGTCGGGAGCTGGGCCGGGCGCTGCGCCGCTTGCACGACGTAAACGTGGCCGCGCCGATCCCGGAGTATATTTTCAAGCACACCAGAGCCGGCGCGTATCAGCGCATGGAGGATTTCGTCGGGCAGCTTCGTGAGGCGGAGTTGATCGATAAGGATTTCGAAAGAAAATACCGGCGATTGTTTGAGAAATACGCTGCGTCCATTCCCGGAGAATTGATCAGGACGCTGTGTTTTACGGATACCCACTTCAGCAATATCATCGTCTTTGATCGTTCGAAGCCGAAAGTCGCCGGGTTTGTCGACGTGGAGGAAATCGGTGTAGGCTGGCCAATGTGGGACTTCACAAACTGGGAGTGCTGGGGCATGCGCTTCGGGCTGTCATGGACGCGAGATCATATACTGGAGGGATATGGTGAGATAGACATGGAGATGTACCGGTTCGCACTCCTCGTACGATTATCCCGTCCGTTTACATTTGTCGGTTCGACCCGGGAACAGATCATCCGTGCAGTCGAGTCGGAGGACATTGGAAATTTCAACCTGGAAAGGATTTATCAGTAGATCTCGGAGCGCGATCCGTCGTGGCTGCCGGTTCCCCCCAAGTAATGGAACCGATCCAGAACTGGAAACCCTCGCCCATCGATCACGCAAGCGCGCTCAACCCCGCCTGGATCCGTTCCGCGTACTCCTCGGTCTTCCCCGGTGTATACACATCCATCGGCATCACCACCATGCGGGGGACCGCGCGGTCGGCCACGGGCGTCACGCCTGGTCCGTAGCGCGCCTGGCCTCCGTAATGGGGGCACCGGATGGGACACCCTTTCCCATAGGCGAGGACCTCCGTGAAAATCGGATCCTCAGCGGCAGAACGTCGCTTGTACCCGATCGAGACCGGACATCCGTGCTCGGCCATGGACTTCTGGAAACGTTCCACCGGAATTCCCACGCTGTCGCCTTCGAACCGAAAGGCAACGGCGTGATATGCGTTGACGCATCCCTCGTCCACGCGCTGGGGAACGAGCCAGGGGGATTCCTTCGCGGCCTCGCGGTAGAGCGCCCCGGCCCTGTGATGCGCCGCGATGATGTCATCGGCCCGGTCCATCTGCGCCAGCATCACACCGGCCTGTAGTTCCGTCATGCGATAATTCCAGCCGAGCGACGTCTTGATGATCCTCATCTCGAGCATCTTCTGCAGCATTTCGGGACGGTCGGTCACCGCCATGCCGCCGTCGCCGCTGGTGAGGTGTTTGGCCTCCTGAAAGCTGTACGATCCGATCGCCCCAAGCGTTCCCAGGGGCCTGCCGCGGTACGAACCCCCGACCCCATGCGCCACGTCTTCGATCACGGGCAGGCCGTACCTGTCCGCCACCCGGAGAATCCCGTCGTAGTCCGGCGGATTGCCCCACATCGGCGTGCAGATGACGGCGCCCGTGTGTTCCGTGATGGACGCCTCCAGCGATTCGGGATCCATATTCCAGCTATCCTCGAAAATATCGCAGAATACCGGCACCCCGTTGTGGTACATCACCGCCGCGCCCCCGAAGTGGACCACCGGGTCGCATATCACCTCCACGCCCGGTCCAACGCCCGAGGCCGCCACAGCGGTGTGCAGCACGCTCATCGCGCTGTTCATCGCCACGGCGTATTCGGCGCCCACCCACTTTGCAAATCGCTCCTCCAATTGCGACGTGAACTTGCCTGTCTTGCTGTTCAGCGTCCCGCTGGCGATTACTTTCGCCAGGTAGTCCAGTTCGAGCTGTCCGAACCGCTCCATGTCGACCTCCTTATCAGCCCGTTGATAGAGTCCATCCGGGCCGCGTCCGGCCCTTGTGACCGAATGACAGCGTTGCGTTCTCTCCCCGAATCCGACGCGTATTTCGAATCATTCACCGACCAGATGCCGTGGAAACTTCGACGTTCGGTAAACCTGTCGACCCCAGTCCAGGTCTTCGGGGAACATAAAGCATTTTCCGGCCCGGGGATCGATCGGCCTGCCCAGCGAAACATGTTTCAGCATTGCCCGCTGGAGCGACGTGTCGACGGGCGCCCTGCTCAGATCGTCGGCCGCGGTCCCGAACACCGTCTGCAGAATGGACCGTTTGGAAATGCCGCCGGGCACCAGGTAGAACTCCCGCAGGAAACGCACCAGATTTGACCCCGCCGGCAGCCAGTCTTCCAACTGCGTGTCCAGCAACCAGGAGCCGCAGAAGAATGCTTTGTACGGGCGATCGGGAAAATGCCGGGGAAAGAAGTCCATTGCCGCCCTGAACGATTCTCCACACGCGGCATGCTCCAGCGGGATTCCGCCTGGAATGTGAAAATAAAGCACGGGATCGCCGCGCTGAAGGACAGGAACCCAGTCGGCCGCGTCGAGCGTCACCAACTCTTCAATGGCGCAGCCGGTGGGGAGGACGGGGTGACCGGCGATCTTGTCTCTTGTGACCAGGAGCCGGGAGGTCCACGCCGCCGGCGGATCTCCGCCCCGTTGCCGCTGGCCGTCCGGGCGATAGGAGACGTCGTCTTCGCTCAGCGCGACGACCATGGACGACTCCCGGTGGCGATAGACGCGAAACGGGTCGTTCATCACGTTGAACTGGTGTTCGAGGCGGCCCAGGGCGTAGATGTCGCCGCGGAGGAAATTGGCCAGCCAGCGGGCCGCGTGTCCGTCCAGGCCCCACCGGCCGAAGATTTCGCTGCACGTTACGCCTCTCAGGTAAATCTGATCCATGCTGTCGCGCACGACCCGCTCGGGAATTTCGTGCGCCCGGTGTAACGCTCGCATCTCAGGAAAGCGTGACAGCAGAACCAGCAGGTAGAAGAAACCTGACAGCTCCCCGAGCGGGCCGGCCAGACTCGGCCAGTGATCGGCCTGACGGCTGGGATATCCGTCCACGTTGTAGAGACACCAGTGGCAGTGCCAGGCCAGGGAGCGCATTGCGGGGCTTGCCGCGACACGGGCCGCAGCGGCGACGGCAGCCTGCACGATTTCTTCCGGCAGATAGATGCCACCGCAGGCCTCTCTCACATAACCAGGTGAAAGAAAAGGCAGCTCACCGCCCGGCATCGCGCGCTGGGAGACCTCCCATACCGGCTTGAGGACCTCCCGGCTCTGCTGGATTCCCAGTCGCGTGACAACCCGATCCAGATCCATATCTACCTTTCCGGTACACATTCTGTGCAATGGGTCATGCCTGGCGCGGAAAACAGTCCAAACTAAAATTCAATTTTGAAATAGCCTATCACGTTTCGCCATATTCAGCCGCGTCCAGACAGGCTAAAGTGAACGCATGCGTCCCGTCGCCGATCAGACTGTCGATCGTTTCGAGGTCGTCGATGGACTCCGACAACAGCCTTTCCGACCGCTGACGGCGCTGGTGGCCGGTCTCGCCGGGCTTCAGGGGCAGTTTCCTCAGGTACAACGCGAAATATACGCCGTTAAGAAGCGCATCAGCGGCCAGAAGGTGTGGAATGGACCTGATATCGGCCTCAGTAATGTCCGCCCCGTGCCGCTGTGCTTCCTTCCGGTAGGCTGCGAGATGACGAACGAATCCGGGACGCCACGCTTCCGGTTGGCGGGAAGGAGACCCTCCAGCCATCCTGGCCAGGTTGCTGGACGCAACCACAACGTCCCACAACCGGGGTCCGTCGCATAGCAGGTCCCAGTCGAACAGCCCGCACAACCGGTCTCTATTGAACGCCACGTTGCAGGACCTGTAATCGCCGTGGATCCAGGTCCGTGGGAGTTCCTGGTATCGTCCGGAGGAAAAGAACCCAGCCAGCCGTTCGATTGCGCCATTGACGGCGGATTCTACGACCGGGGTGGGTTGCGGGAGGCTTTCGAAACGTCCTTTCAGGAGGGCCGGATCGTCGGTGTAGATGACCGGCACCGATTCATTCCGGATCGCGAGCCCCCCATTTGTGCGGTATCGACCCGCCGCGGAGTGGTAGTCCGCGAGGAACCTCATCATGTTCGCCGCCTGGCTGTCCGTCAGATCCGCCGGAGAAGGGTAAACCGTTCCCGGGAGACATCGATGCACAGACAGAAGTTCGTCATCGAAGGCCACGGCGACCTGTCCGCCGGCCGTCCGAACAAACCCGTCCACTGGAATTCCGCTCCGGTCGAGGTGTAAGAGGAAGTCCGAGAGCCGCTCGATCTCGTCCATGGACCGTCTGACGCGATTCACCCTTATCACGAAATCGCCGCGCGACGTCTCTGCAAGGTACACCTCGTTGAGGACGCCGCCGGTCAGGCGGGACGTACGACGGCAGGCGCCGAGATCGAATTTTCGGGAGGCGATCTCAATGATTGGATCAGTGTCCTGTCCCAAAAATACCTCACCATTCTTCCGCCGATTCATCCCGTCTCGCAGCGTTGCCTTCGCTCGCCGACCTGGCCAGGTCGCCTGCGCTCTGGCGCCTTGCGAGTCGGGCGACTCGACGGCCGAATTTAGGCAACTTATTTCCGGGACAGAACAATAGACGCGCACCCCGGTCCATCTGAGTGTCGTTGCTCGTCATCAAATACAATCAATACAACCGTTTTTCGGATGATTTAACCTGAACGGTCGTCCAGGAACGCCGCTTCGTGGATGTTGCGCCACGGAATCAGGCTGCCTCGCGCCCGGCGCTGGTGCTGTCTGCCACCGTACGCGATAAAGAGGGAGTTCGGCAAGGGTAACGCGCTGAGGTGCTTCTGGACGCGGCCTACGCTGTCAAACAGGTTCGACGACGCCGTTTCCGCGGATTTGGACTCCACAAGCGCAATGCCGGATGGGTGCTGGATGATGAGGTCCGCCTCGGCCCCGTTCCGGTCCCGGTAAAAGGACATACCACCCGTTTCGCCCATGTTATTTCTGTGTTTTGCAATCTCCGAGACGACCCAGGTCTCGAAAATCGGGCCACGGAGAGGATGATTCCTTAACTGTTCAGGGGTGCGGATACCGAGCAGCCAGCAGACAAGCCCCGTGTCGTAGAAGTGCAGTTTGGGCATTTTTACGAGGCGCTTGCGAAGATTGGCGTGGAACGCCGGCAGCCTGAAGGTGATAAAGCTGGTTTCAAGTATGCTTAGCCAGGCTCTTGCGCTTGGCTGGGATATCCCGCAGTCGTCTGCAAGCGCGGAAAGGTTGAGCAACTGAGCCGTACGTCCGGCGCACAATTCGAGAAATCGCTGGAATGTCGCGAGATCTCCCACGTTAATGATGGTTCTCACGTCGCGTTCGATATAGGTGGCGATATAAGAACGGATCCATTCGGATGGATCCATACCACGGTCGAATATACGGGGGTATGAGCCTGCAAAGAGAGCATCTTCAAGACTCTCGGGAAACGCGGGAAACCGCTCGACTTCCACCCGTGTAAGCGGCAACAGATCGTACACCGCGGTCCTTCCGGACAATGACTGGCTGACTGACTCGAGAAGGGAGAGGTTCTGCGATCCCGTCAGGACCCAGCGTCCTGGCGCCGGATCATCGTCGATCATCCCCTGCAGGTAGGAAAGCAGGGCGGGTGCGCGCTGCACCTCGTCTATGATGGCGCCGTCCGGAAACTGGTCCAGAAATCCTCGCGGATCTTCCACCGCGAATGCACGAACGTCCGGAGACTCGAGGGATGTGTATCGGTGATCGGGAAATATGGTCCTGCAAAGCGTCGTTTTTCCACTTTGCCGTGGGCCGGTAAGGGTAATGGAGGGGAATGTGCGTGCGGACGTCTCAAGTCTCGGCGTCAGATCGCGTGTGATCATACCGAAAAATAACGCACATATCAGTCTATGTCAAGATTTAATTTTGGATTAGACTAAATATAGAAAATACACGCCTTGTAACCGGGGGTTCTCTTTCGACTTAGACCCGGTTTTCCGTGTACCGGAATAGCGATTGACAAACGACGTCAGTGCGATCCCGTCTGCCTGCGACGCCATCGGACCAGGGTACGGTACATGGCCGAAACCAGGCGAATTGATCGTATGAATGCTGTTGACTTTGCAGCAATCGGCCGCTATATTTTAGTGTTTTAGTATTAGATTAAGTGATTGCTGGTGTTCTTTCCCAGAAATAAGTAGTCTGAATTCGGACGCAGAGTCGCCCGTCTCGCGAGGCGCCACCGACCCGGCACGGTCGGCAAGCGATGGTACTTCGACAAGCTCAGCACAAGCAACGCAACGAGACGGGATGAATCTGCGGAAGAACGGTGAGGTGTTTTTGGGACAGGACACGTGGTTGAACCAGCGGGTCGGCGGCTTGAGGATAAAAAGGGCAATTCTGCCAGCTGGTTCAGGTACACCTTGAGGACATCGTAAGGAGATATCGGCATCTTAACGGTACCTTCCTCATATATAGACGGCTACCCGAAAGCACGCCAATACGATCAGGCGCTTGCGGACAACTATATCCGACACACCACCGTCGGCGACCCGGCGCTCGATCCGGTAATGGATGACGTCGCGTCCGCGCCTCCGCAGGAACTGCACCGGTTCATCAAGGCGGGCATCGACCAGGACGACGACGCCTTTCGCGATGCCCCTCAGTCGATGCGCGACTTCTTCGATAATCTGGAAGATCCTCCCTGGTTCGACTACGAGTCCTTCCGATCCGGCATGCGCGCCTTTCATCTGAATACCACAAATATGCTTGTCGGATTCGTTACGGGCACACTGATCGAGGGTTTTGCGACCATGATCGCGAAGTCTTTCGCGACGACCGGGCGCGTGTTGAACCGTTCGACCGCACGAAGGCGCCTGATGCAGAATAACCGCCATCTCCTGGAACTGTTCTTCCCGGGGGGCTTGCGGAGAGACGGCGACGGATGGAAGTTGTCCATGCGACTTCGGTTCGTCCACGCACGGGTGAGGCACCTGCTGGCGCATTCCGATGAGTGGAATACCGGAGCGTGGGGCATGCCGTTAAGCGCGGCGCACCTGGGTTTCGCGATGACCGTCTTCTCCATGCGACTGCTGCAACACTCGACTTCCGTGGGGGCTGTATTCAACCGGGAGGAAAGAGACAGCATCATTCGGATCTGGCGGTACGCCGGTCACGTGATGGGTGTGCCCGAGTCCATCCTCTTTACCGATGAAGCGCACGCAAGGGAGATATTCAAAATCGCGCTGATGTGCGAGCCGGAACCGGATCACGATTCGGCAACGATGGCGAACGCCCTGGTCGAGGCCATTCCGCTGACGGCGGGTATCGAGGACCCCGACGAACAGCGAGACGTGAAGGCCCTGGCCTACCGCCTTTCAAGGTCCCTGATCGGAAACAAGCTGGCGGACCAGTTGCGGTTTCCAAAAACCAATACATTCGGCGTACTTCTGGCATATCGGCTGAAGCAGCGCTTTCAGCATCTGCTGAAAAGCAAGCAATCGATCCGATCGGAAAATTTCACCCAGATGCTCGAGATTTCGGTGTACGATGAGGCCGGCCTGGGCGGAATGAGCTACAGGATGCCCGATCACGTCCAGTCATCGAAGTCAAGCCCGTATTGAGCGATGCCTGCGCCTGGGAAAACAGCCCTTCGACGGCGAATGGGTAGCAGTAGAATTCAACCAGAATGGAACGAATGCCTCTGAATCTACCGGAGTTGACGCTGTCGTCCGCAAATGACGGTCAGGTCATCGCCGCTTCCGGACAGGAATGGGAGCGGCGATGACTATTGTGCTCATGGACCGATACGTAGATGCCATTCTGCGCTACCGGTGGATTGTGCTCGTGCTGGCGACGCTGCTCATGGCCGCCATGACGGCCGGTGCTCGTTTCATCACGGTGACAAACGACTACCGCGTACTCTTCAGCGAAGACAATCCGCAGCTCCTCGCTTTCGATGAGTTAGAGAACACGTACTCCACGTCCAACGCGGCATTGATTGCCATTACCCCCGAAGAGGGCTCCGTGTTCACGCGCGAAGGTCTCGGCGCGGTTGTGGATATGACCGATTCCGCGTGGCGCGCCCCGTACTCCAGCCGCGTCAACTCCCTCACCAACTATACCCACAGCGAGGCGTTCGAGGATGAACTTGTCGTAGCGCCTCTTGTGGAGGATGCGCAGGGGCTGAGTGACGCCGATCTGGCGCGAATCGAAAAGACCGCGCTGAACGCCGTCGAAATCGCCGGCCGCCTGGTTTCCCATGACGGTCGTACGGCTGGTGTCGTCATAAACTTCGTCCTTCCGGAGAATCCGGATCGGGCCGTCGTTGAAATTACCGACTATCTGGCTTCGCTTCTGAACCAGGCCCGGGTCCGGCATCCGCAGTTCGCCTACCACGTCACGGGCGACGTCGTCATGAACAGGACCTTTTCCGACGCCACGCAGGATGACATGCGGACCCTCACGCCGATCGTGTTTGTGATAATTATAGGCGCAACGATTGTCCTTCTGCGCTCGGTCTCCGGCACGTTGGCCATCGTTGCCGTGATCGTGTTCGTCGTCAATACCACCGTGGGGTTCGCCGGCTGGAGCCGCGTTGTGTTCAGCCCCACGAACGCGGGAATACCCATTATCGTCATGGTGATCGCCATGGCGGACGCCATACATATCGTCACGAGTGTTTTGCTTGGCATGAGGCGCGGCCTGGAGAGAAATGCGGCAATCGTCGAGTCATTCCGGATCAACGTCCATCCGGTATTCATTACCTCCGTCACAACCGCGGTGGGGTTCCTCAGCCTGAATGCGTCGGATTCACCGCCTTTCCATACATTGGGTAACTACGTTGCGTTCGGTGTCTTGTGTGCTTTCGTGTTTTCAGTCACCCTGCTGCCCGCCCTGTTATCCATCCTGCCGTTGCGTGTGTCCGCCCGAGGTCCTCGCGATACCCATTTTCTCGACCGTTTCGCCGACTTCGTGATCGCCAGGAGCAGATTCCTGCTGGTCGCCCTCGTACTGGTTGTCGCCGTGCTCGTCCTGGGCGTTTCCCGCATTGAATTGAGCGACAACATGGCTCAATATTTCGATGACCGTTACGAGTTCCGCCGCGATACGGACTTTATCATCGAGAATCTGACCGGTTTGGACAAACTGGAGTATTCATTGAACGCAGGACGGGACGGCGGCATCACCGACCCGGAATATCTGCGCCGGATCGATGCTTTCGCCGGGTGGTACAGGCAGCAACCCGAGGTGACTCACGTCCAGGTGTTTTCGGACATCATGAAACGGCTGAACATGAACATGCACGGCGACGACCCGGCTTTTCATCGTCTGCCAGAAGACCCTGAGCTCGCCGCGCAGTACCTGTTGCTATACGAACTGTCGCTGCCCTTCGGAAGCGATCTCAACGATCGCATCGACGTCGCCAAATCCGCGACGCGCATGGTCGTCACCACCAGAAACGCATGGTCTCGGGACCTGCGCGAACTCGATGAACGCGCACAGGTCTGGCTTCGCACGAACGCGCCCGGTTTCACCCAGGAGGCATCGGGGCTGAGCATTGTGTTTGCGCACCTGTCGCTGCGGAACATCAAGAGCATGCTTCGAGGGACAATTCTGGCCATGGCGCTTATTTCGTTTATTCTGATCTGGATCTTCAAGAGCGTACGGATCGGGCTCCTGAGTCTTCTGCCTAATTTCATCCCGGCGATCATGAGTTTCGGGCTGTGGGGATATCTCGTGGGCAACGTGGGCATCGCGTCATCGGTCGTCATCGCCGTGGTTTTCGGGATTGTCGTGGACGATACGATCCACTTTCTGAGCAAGTACCTTAAGGCCCGACGCGAGGGTCACGCCGCGCCTGAAGCCGTTCGGTACTCGTTCCGCACCGTGGGCCATGCTTTATGGACAACCACTACGGTTCTGTCGGCGGGCTTTCTGGTATTCGCAACGTCGGGGTTCCAGGTGAGTTGGGCGCTCGGCCTTCTGGTCACGATCACGATCATCTTCGCGCTGGTTGCCGATTTTCTGCTTCTTCCCCCATTGTTGATGGCGATTGACAGAAGGAAAACATAGTTCCCGGAATTTTCTCTCTGTTAGTACAGTGCCGGGAAAAGGCAAAATTCCCAACAGCCTGTAGTTGCTGGCGGATTGAGATTCTAACGGGCGGGATTTTCTCGTTACATCCCATTGATCGGAGACATTCATGATTTTCCCACGTCTTCCCGCAGGCTGCATGTTCCCGTTCCTTGCGCACGCGCTACGTGTCGTCACATGTGTCTGCCTGGCAGCGCCGGCTCATTCCGAGAGTGCGACGCCCGAGGATATCGGTTTGGACATTGCCAGGAAGGCCAGCGCCCTGGAGGAAGGCTTCGGCAACTTCACGGCGCGGCAGGTCATGGTGCTCCGCAACAGGCACGGACAGGAAAGCCGGAGGCAACTCCGCGTAAGGGTGCTGGAGGTACAGGAAGACGGCGACAAGAGCCTGTTTGTGTTCGACGAGCCGCGCGACGTCAGGGGAACGGCTTTGCTTGTTCACGGGCACCGGGAGAGCGCGGACGATCAGTGGCTTTACCTGCCGGCTCTGAAACGCGTCAAGCGCATCAGTTCCTCGAACCGCTCCGGTTCCTTTATGGGCAGCGAGTTCGCCTATGAAGATATGACCGCCCAGGCCGTGGAGAAATTCACCTACCGCTATCTCCGCGACGAGCCCTGCGGCGATCTGTCCTGTACGGTTACGGAACGTATGTCGACCGACAGGAAGTCGGGCTACAGCCGACAGGTGGTGTGGCGCGACAAAGACGAGCTTCGCGTCTGGAAGGTCGAGTACTACGACCGCAGGAACGCCCATCTGAAGACGCTCACACTGGAGGACTACCAGCAGCACCTGGATCGTTACTGGCGCGCCGGCGTGATGACCATGGTCAATCATCTGACCGGAAAGAGCACCGTGCTGACCTGGACGGACTATCAGTTCGGTACCGATCTCCAGGACAGGGATTTCAGAAAAACCGGGCTGAAGCGGGTACGCTGATGCCAAACCGAATCGTACTCCGCTGCGTGCCGGCTATCGTCGCCTTGATCCTCGCGCCATTGTTTACCGGCAACGCCATTGCCCAGATCGAAACGCTTGAGTGGTCCGGGCGGCTGAGTGTCGAGAGCCGATGGTTTCCAGAGTCGGGCGCCTATTCCGGTCAGCGCGCACACGGCAGTGGCTTTGTTGCTGAACCAAGGATCTTCGTTGAAGACGTCCGGGGCAGAAGTCTCACTCTGGCGCCGTTCTTTCGTCTCGATGCCGGGGATGGACAGCGCACCCATGCCGATCTGCGGGAGGCTTATCTCCTGCTCTTCGGCGAGGTCCGCAACCAGGAATGGGAACTGCGTCTGGGCGTCGACAGGGTGTTCTGGGGCGTGACCGAATCGCGCCGCCTGGTGAATATCGTCAACCAGATCGACCTTGTGGAACACCCGTACAAAGAGCCCACGCTGGGCCAGCCCATGGCCCATCTCACGTTGTCAGGCGACTGGGGGGCGGTGGAACTGTTCGGAATGACCTTCCACCGCGCCCGCACCTTTCCGGGGCGCTCCGGCCGCTTGCGGTTCCCGTACCTTATAGACAATGAGCGGGTGTCGTACGAAAGCGACGCCGGGCGGTGGCATCCGGACGTTGCCGCGCGCTACAGCCGCAGTGCCGGAAATATGGACGTTGGAATCAGCGCATTCGACGGCAACAGCCGGGATCCTCTGTTGATGCCGGGTGTCGACCGAAAGGGGCTGCCGGTCCTGTTGCCCCAATACGAGCGGATCCGGCAGGTCGGACTGGACGCCCAATTGACGGCCGGATCCTGGCTGTTCAAGATCGAGGCGCTCGGCCGCGCCGGCGCGCGGGACCGCCGCGGCGTGGAGATGGAGTACGTTGCGGCTACGATGGGCGGCGAATATACGTTCTATTCCGTAATCGGATCGGCGGTGGATCTGAGCCTGATCGGGGAATGGAATTACGACGGACGCGGCCGGAATGCGACGAATATCTTTCAGAACGACGTCTTCATTGCCGCCCGCCTTGCATTCAACGACATCCAGAGCACCGAAGTGCTCGGCAGCATGATGAACGATATCGACACGACCACGCGGGTGTTAACGTTCGAATTCAACCGGCGGCTTTCCGACCGGTTCTCTCTGCACCTCGAGGCGATTGCCCTTCTGGACGTTGACGCGGCGGATCTGTCCTTCGCGAGCCGGAGAGACAGTTTCGTCGAACTGAACCTGATTTACAATCACTAAAACGTGGGGTCCTGGGGGCGGCAACCGAAAGGAAGATTATCTCGTAGGGAGGCCGTGATGGCGATTGATCGCAGGCGTTTTCTGTGCCAGGCGGGCGCGTTGGGCGCCGTGGTTTTTGTAACGCCGGGGGCGTTTGCCGAGCAACTCGCGCGAACTCCGTGGCAGACCGAGGGTCCCTTCTATCCGGACCGGCTGCCGCTGGACGTCGATAACGATCTTCTGATCATTAACGACGCGATAACGCCGGCCGTGGGAGAAATCACGCATCTGACCGGGCGCGTCGTCGATATAGGCGGGAAGCCCGTTAAGAATGCCGTTGTAGAGATCTGGCAGGTGGACAGTAACGGCGTCTATTTGCATACCGAAGCCCGGGGGAGAAACAGGCGGGACCGGAACTTTCAGGGTTTCGGCCGATTCGAAACCGGGTCCACGGGGGAATACCGCTTTCGGACGATCAAGCCTGTCAGGTATTCGGGGGCACGGGCTGCGCACATCCATTTTGCGATTAACCGGAGCGGCCGCCGTGTTCTGACGACGCAGATGTACGTAAAGGGCAACCCTGACAACCAGAGGGACTCCATATTCCGGAGGTCCGGCCGTGCTTCGCACGATCTGCTGGCAGTTCCGTTCAAGCCGCTGCCCGGATCGGAAATTGGAGAATTAATCGCGAATTTCAATATTGTGATCGGCGAGAAACCCGTTAACCGCGTCTGGCGATGGTGAGGTGCCGTCACACCTTTCTCAAGAACCTTCCCGGATTGCCCACCCAGACCTCACCCGCCGGCACGTCGTGGCGGATCAGCGCGCCGGCGCCCACCATGCTTCCCTCGCCGATCGTTGCGCCGATGATCGTCGAGTTCGTTCCCAGGAAACAGTTCCGACCCACCCGTACGCTTCCCGAAAAGCTCACCCCCACCGCCAGGCAGGAATAATCCTCGATCACGTCATCGTGCGACAGTCCCACGTTCTGCAGGATAATCACGTGGTCGCCGATGGCTACGAACGCGCCCACCGTCGTCCCCGCCAGGACAACCGACCCCATTCCGACCGTACTCTGCGGCGAAACGAACGCGTGGGGATGGACAATGGTGGCGAACCGGTCCCGCGACAGGCCCAGCCCCGCCACCGTACCCGGCCAGTGATGGTAACTCCCCGGGCCGAACGTAAACCCGGTGATCTGCACGTCCTCCGGCAGGGTACGGACCATGTCGAAATCGCCCATGTGTTTCAGACCGCCCTTCTTCAGGGGATTGCCGTCCCGCGTCACGTATCCCAGCACGTCATAGGTCGGCTTCACGGCATTGATTTCCAGTACGGCGTCCAGAATGTCCGAGTTGTTGGATCCAATGCCCAGGAAGACCAGCTTCTGCATCCTGCACCTCCTTCACACGGCGGTATTCTGCTTCGTCGCAAACCCTCCTCGCGGTGGGCCTGAGTCCGCGTCGCTGCTTGTCAGTGGTATGCCGCTTCTATCTCGCAATGTTCCGTGCCCGCGCCGGGCGACGCCAGAATGACGCGCTGCCCGTACCGGATGACGGCGTTAACTGGTACCGGTACACCGTTTACCGACACTTCTTCAAGCATTCTGCCGTTGTACGCGCAGGGAATCAACCAGCGCAGATTCCCGTCGTCCGGCGGCCCCGTGACCGCGAATTTCAGCGTATGGTCCTGCCAGGAGATGCTCTCCATACGCCACCGGTCCCGAAGGAGCCAGAAATCGCACCACTGGTCGTAAGACCACACGGGAACGTCTCGTTCCGCGGCCTTTTCCAGCAGGACCAGGCCATGCGGTCTGGAATATCGCACCCAGTTCCCGGGATGCAGGATCACGCCGTACGGCACGTGGAAGCGGGTGGCGCTGTCGCTGAGGATGCGGTCCGCGAGTACGCCGTACATCTCCGGGGAATAGTGGAAGGATTTGGGGGCGCTTTCCTGGAACCAGACGTCATCCGAAAGGTGGGTGTGCTGCTGGATGACGTCAACCAGGCGGCCGTCCGGGTGGCAGAACCGCATGGGCATGGCCGCCCCTCTCAGGTGGTACGGTCCGCTGCACCGGTCCCGCATATAGGCCGAACACAGGTAGTTCGCGTCCATCCGGATGCCCAGCCGCGCCTCCGCTTCCACCAGTTCGAGGTATCCCGCCCAGGAAAGACAGTGGTTGCGGACGCTCGTCGGCTTGAAACCGTACATCTCTTCGAACAGCCGGATCTGCCGTTCGAATTCCGCGACGCGGTCCTCGATCGACCGGCCGTCCATTGCCCGGAGATTCGGATGCGGACCCACGTCGTGATTCTGACGGTACCGCTGGACGTCCTCGGCGGTCGAATCCGTCCCGATCGGAATGATGTAGAGACTCATGCGCGCGCCGGCCGCCGATACATCCCGGAATTCCTGCTCCGTCGCGGAAATCTCCGCCCCGTCCTCGTCTCCTGAATAAAGCACAAGGGCGGCGGCCTCGCCAGGCAGGTGCCAGAGCAGGGGGACGGGCGTGGGAACGAACCGGCAGACCAGTTCCACCAGCCACCGCGCCAGCAGATCGGCAAACGGCATCAGGCCGCTGTCGGCCGGACCCAGGTCGATGCCTATGGCGTCGGCCCGCACGTTGCCGCCCACGGCCCTCTCGACCTGATCCGGATCGCCCTGCCGCAGGATGAATACGCACGCTGGCAGGTCAAAGGCAAAGGCCAGGATGCGCCCCTCGCCAACAGGGGTTTCGACGACACCCGCCGATTCCCCCTCGAAAGCGTCGGGATTGTACAGATAAGCGACACCCGACGCGGCTTCGGAACGTACCGCGTAATGCGCGGCGTCTCCCACAACCGGGAAGTCCTCTCCTGAAACCCCGGCCGCCGGATATCGCACGAGGCGCAGCCGCAGCGGCGCCGATCTGGCGCTTTCGCGAACCAGCCCCGCGGCGTCTGCGAGTATGTCTCCGGGCAAAAACGTCACGACGGTGCCGCCGCGCCGCGCGTAGCCGATCAGCGACGCCTGCGTACGTTCATCCCTTTCGCCTGCGGGGCAGACCAGTACGGGGCTCGTCTCCGGATCCAGGGTCTCCACCCGGTCCTCGCCGATCCGGTCGAACGCGGCAAGCCCCCAGGTCGCGAAGATCTCGGCGACATAGTCCGAAAGATCGGGAGTGTGTGTCAGAATACCGATTCTCATGATTGTCGACCTCCATGTTTTCTCAATAATCCATCACTGCACGCCGAAGATCCTGGCCGCGTTGTCCCACAGGATCATGCGCTTCAACACGTCGGGAATGTCGGCGTAGAGCACTCGCCCGAGCTGGTACGTAAACCCGTTGACGGGATGGTCCGATCCGTACAGGATCTGTGCGGGCGGCGCGTGTTCGACGAGCCAGGCGAGGGTGCCGCGAGCCATCTTCGAGTACCCCAGATCGAAAAACAGATTCGGCCGCTCGTGGGCGACGTCGAGAAAGGGCTTCAGTTCCTCGCGAGTGCCACCGCCGATATGCGCGTAAATGAACTTCGCGTTCGGGAACGCCGCGAGCGTATCCATCAGGAAGGCAGGAGACGGTCCGCGGTTGACATGGCACAGCATGGGACAGTTCCGATCGTGCGCCGTCTGAAACGCGAGACGGTAGCGCGGGTCCTCGGTCGAGGTGTCGTGAAGCGTGCAGTGCAGTTTGATACCCGAACAACCCAGCTGGTCGAACCCGCGCGCCATCTCATCGGCCATCTCGGATTCGTAATTCGGATTGTAGACCGCGTATCCCACGAGCCTGTCCGGAAAGGCCGCAACGCCTCTGCCGATCCGCGTGTTTCCCTCGCGGTAGTCGGCGCCGATCGCCAGAAAGTGGCTGACCGCAAACCGCTCCACGCCCACTTCATCCATGCGCGACACCATCTGATCGGCCGACCAGTCGCGGTGGTACTTCGAATGAAATCTGCCCAGGTGGCCGTGAACGTCGAACACGCGGAAGCCGCCCGCGCCGCAGGGCCAGGCCGGCGCCGTACCGGCTCTCCGCTCCGGGAGGCCCAGCAGCCGCCGGAGGGTGTTTCCGGCGATATCGGCCCGCTGAGGCTGTGAAATCCGGGCCCCCTCGAGGAGGCCCATCGGTCCTCCCGGGTCCCAGGCGGGCATCCCGGTCCCGAACAACAGCCGATGGTGGCCGAACCGGTCTGAAATTTCCTCCACGATCCGCGACTCCTGGATGTAGGACGCTTCGATGTGGATGTTGGGAAACGCGTCCCAAACTCCGAACAGCGCCCTCGCGGTCGCGCCCCCTTCGCGAATCAACACCAGCGGCAGCTTGGGATGCGCCTCTGCGATTTCGAACACCGCACGCCAGTCCGTAAGCTGGCTCCAGCTCGTGCGTCCCTGGTCCAGAATCAATGGAATTCCCGCTTCGGAGAGGGCCTTGAGCAGCGGCCGCAGGATTCGTTCCAACAATGGAAAAACGTGTACTCCGGGAAATATCCTGGCCGCCCGCACCCCATGCGCACGCATCTGCGCCACGAGTTCCTGCGGCTCGGGCAGTTCTCCGGTGCCCGGCGGCAGCACGGCCCAGCAGGGATGCAGCCGCGGGTGGGAACGCGTGGCCTCCACCACCCGGGCGTTCGCGTCCGCGGGGTGCCCCATTTCCGCGTGGCTCGCGTGGACCAGCGCTTCCGAAATGCCCAGCCTGTCCATCTCGGCCAGCAGCGCGCCGGGTGTCCGGAAGCACGGTTCACGGTCGGTACGCGTGGGTCCCAGCATGCAATTCATGTCGAAAATATGCATCGTGCCTCCCATTTCGCCAACGGCCGCCTATATGAAGATCCTGTTGGTGATCGTCCCCGTGAAATAGTCCACGATGACCCACACACCCGCGCCAGTGGCCTCCCCCAGGATAACCCCCATGAACAGGGGCCGTGTCCTGCGGTAGAGCGTCGCGCCGCCGAATTTCAAGACGATTGCTTTCATTGCCCAGGCCATGAACACGCTGAAGAAATACGTATCCGTGTACCAGATCGTACACAACGGCAGCGCCACGGGGTGTAGCGGCCACCATCGAAGCCGCATTCTCAGCAGGGTCAGCAGACCCGCAACCCCCATCCCGAGTCCGGTATATACCATACCCTTCGCGAATACGGGACTCGGCTCCAGCATGCGCGAACCCACAAAGGCATCGAATGGAATGCGCGAATAATCACGGAAGTGCCGGTCCAGGTTCAGTCCGCCGCGCGCGTAGCCCAGGTCCAGGGTCAACGCGCTCGCGCAGATCAGTCCAACCGCCATCGCCGCTCCCATCGCCCAGATCAGGCCGCGCCTGCGTCTCATTGTCCTCGACAGCCACAGCGCCCCCATCGCACGGGGCATCACATTGCTAACACGAGTCATCGTCCAGGCATATCCGAACCCGAGCGTTACGAGACCCGCCGGACCGAAGGCCGACGAACCCGTCGCGCAAACCACAAACTCGGCGGGGTTGATCGGCGAATACGTGGCCACGAACCCCGCCTCGCACACAATCCGGGAGAGTACAAAAAAGACAACGATACACGAAAAAAACAGAAACAGGATCAATACGAACGAGATTCCCGCCTGGTGCAGCCAGCACCCGAGATAAACCAGGCCGCCCAGGGTGCCGAATACGGCCGCCCGGTAGGAGATCACTTCATCGGAATCATCGGCCGCCGCCGACTTCCCCATCGCCCTGGCGTAGACCCCGCGCAGGTGGCCCCGCGCCGTCCACGCGCTGTAAGCGGCCAGCACCAGCATATACCCCATCCCCGTCAGTGCGAGAAACGACGAGCCCCTCGAACTGAACCGGCCCACCATCCCGGACACGTCCGTAACCTCCGCGCCCACAACGGCCAGCGTTCCCCTGATGACCTTGGAGATCACGTTGAAAAGCCAGATGCTGAGGCTCACGTCCAGGTTTACAAAGTAGGAATACCCGAGAATTGCGAAGTGCATCCTCAGGGGCAACGGGGTCGTTCCCTGAAAGATCGTGAGCATCGTTCCCATCTGGATTCGGGGCAGCGTATGGAAATAGTGATTCAACCCGTTGATGGTACCGATCAGAAGTGGAATCGCGAACCCCGCCCACATCAACCGGTTCCTGAACAGCGGACCCAGCCGCCCGTCTCCGGTTTCGGCCATTTCCAGCGGCACCTGCAGAATCGGGAACGCAAACCGCTCGTGCTCGGCCCACTGTTTGCGAAAGATCACGGCGATGCATACCAGCACTCCGAACAATACAAGAAAAAAAGAACCCCAACTCGCCAGGGGGGCCAGCCAGGCCAGCCAGGGCAGGGGAACATGCTGCGGAAGCCCCTCGTAGAACCCTCGTACCGCCTCCGCGTTACGTGGGGCCGTCCACGGCAAAATATGGGGCAGCACCGCCTCGAGGTCTGGACGCTCCGGAGAGGCGTAGTAGGTTGCACCGGTGAGGAAGGCGATGAGCCACTTGACCATCCACAGGGCGGGCATGGACACCAGCAACATCGAAAAGATGCACAGGAGTTCTCCTCGCTTCAGCGAGCGCGCCGGCTTGAGGACGACGTTACAGATGAGGATAAGAAACAGAAAAACAAACAGGATGCCCCGGTCCACGAAATAATAGTGCAGCGAGGTGCCCTGGATCACCATGCGGTTGTACGGGATGGCCAGTGCCAGACCGAGGCAGAGGACGAGGCCGATCAGAAAAGCCCTGCCCGTCAGTCCGTCTCGTGTGTACTCCGCCACCGACCTAACCCCCTTTCCGGGGGTAAGACGTTAGACGTGAGAGGTTAGAAGACATTATTGCCTGTTTGGTTCTTCCTTTTTGCCTCCGGCAATCGATGAACCCGCACGGGGCAATAAAACCGGAGAGACGTGAGACGTAAGACGTTAGATGACATCCTTGCCCGATTGGTTCTACCTTTATGCCTCCGGCGAGAAATGAAACCGCATCGGGCAAGAAAAGCGGTGAGACGTAAGAGGGTAGACGGTAGATGATAATGTTACCACAGTGTTTTCACGCTAACCGTGCCTGTTTCTCTACCGTAATCGTAACGACAAGAAACACCATTGGGCACTGATATCATCTCCCGTCTAACGTCTCCCCGCCTTTAGGGCACTCATTTCCTCTCCCCTCTTACGCCTAACGTCTCCCCGCCTTCCGGGTTCTCTTTGTGTCTTCGTGTCTCCGTGTGAGCTGATTTTCGCTTCATTCTGACGGCTAATCACTCATGGGCAGCCCAGCCTCTCTGTGAGAGCACCGTGCGGGTTCAATTTCCGGCGCCGGCTTCGACAGGGGTCATCTTACTCTCCTCGAGGATGGTCTGAATTTCATATATGGATCCGGTGCGTTCCGCCGGAGGAAGCGGGACCCGCACCGGGACGCTGACCATGCGCGGTTCGCGTGTGGGTTCCCCGCGAAGAATCTTGCCGTTGAACTCCTCCCAGGTATTGATCGGTTGAACCAGCGGAAATGCATCAACCGCGCAATACATAAATAGCAGAAGACGCCGTGGCTTGCCGGAAGTGTTCGGGGCGGATGCGTGAAGCGTCCGGACGTGGTGGATGGAAATGCCGCCGGCCTTGAGTTCGATCGGGACCGCGCCTTCGCCGGTGAAATCAAGCTCGGTAACGGCCCCTGCAAAGCGACCGTTGAGGTGGTGGTCGTGGATGCGCCCCTTGTGAGACCCTGGCACGACAAGCAGGCAGCCGTTCTCGAGGGTCATATCGTCTATCGCGACGCCGACGGCCAGCAGGTCGTCGTTGGTGTGGGGGTAGAACGCCCAGTCCTGGTGCCATTCCACGGGGCTGCCCACCTCCGCGGATTTCATATTGAGCTTGTCCCCATTCGTCCGAATACCGGGCCCGATGAGTTGTGCGGTTATGTCGAGTATCTTCTCGTGGCGCAGGCCCCGGGCATACGCGTCGTGCTGCTTTGACGGGTCTATGAGACGGCGCAACTGGGGGAATTCGGGCGTATGGCCCGGTTCCAGGTCGAATACGCTGTCGGTTTCGGTGACCTGCCTCGACGCTTCGACAAACGCGTCGGTCACCCGGCAAAGTTCCTCGACCTCGTCGCGGGAGAGAACGTCCTCCACCCCCAGATAGCCGTTGGTACGGTAGAAATCAATCTGTTCTCCGGAAAGCATGGTCTTGACTCCTTACAAAAAAAGTGATCGTTCGATCGATCAAAGATGGACGTTTCAGTCATTAGAGCAGGGATATATTTCCGACTTTCCCTGTAAAATAGTCAATAATGCTCCACATTCCCAAACAAACCGCCTCACCCACGATAATCCCGATAAAGAACGGCCTGGTTTTCCGGTACAGGGAAGCCCCGCCGAACTTCATCACCAGCGCTTTGATCCCCCAGGCCAGAAAAACGCTGAAATAGTAGTGCTCCGTCATCCAGATCGTACTGACCGGCAACGCCACCGGGTGCAGGGGCCACCAAGGCAGGCGCATTCGCAGGACCATGAGCAGCACGGCAATGCCGAGACCCAATCCTGTATATGCAAATCCCCCGTAGAAGACCGGGCTCGGATCCAGCAGGCGGCGTCCCACGTATTCGTCGAACGGCAGGGCGGCGTCGTTCACGTCGCGGAACCAGTAGTCGAGGTTTCGTCCGCCGTGGGCGTATCCGAGATCCAGCGTCGTATGGCTGGCGACGACCAGACCCACGGCCAGGGCCGCGCCCAACGCCCATATCAGGCCTCGGGTTTTTCCCATTTCCCCCGCCAGCCGGAGCGCCGCGGAAGCACGGGGCATCATCGTATTCAGCCGCGTCATCGTCCATACGTAATTCAGTCCGTTCGTAACCAGCCCCGTGGGACCGAAGGCCGAGGACCCGACCGCACAGACCACAAACTCGGACGGATTCAGCGGAGAATAGGTTGCGGCATAGCCGGTTTCGCTCACGATCCGCGCGAGTACGAGAAAGACGACAAAGCAGGCCGCAAACAGCATGGCGATCACATGCGGCGGCAGCCCGGCCTGGTATAGCCAGCATCCCAGATACAGCGTCCCCACGAACACACAAGCCACCGCCGTGCGATAGGGGAGCACCTCCACCGAATCGTCCAGGCTCGAACCGCGACCCAGCGTCTTTGCCCAGACAGCCTTCAAATGCCCCCGGGCAATCCAAAGGCTGTACCCGGCCAGGGCCAGCATGTACCCCATTCCCATAAACGCCAGGAGTTCCGAGCCCTGGGAGCTGTGGCGTCCCACCATCCCGGATACGCCGTATCGTTCCGCGCCCAGCATGACGAACGCGCCGTTGATGCATTTGGCGATGACATTGAGGAGCCAGATGCTGAGACTCACGTCCAGGTTCACGAAATACGCATAGCCGAGAAGCGCGAAGTTGAGCCTTATCGACAGCGGAATCGCGCGCCTGAAGACCCAGATCATCGCCCGCAGGCTTATCCGGGGCAGCGTGTGGAAATAGCTGTGCAGTGCGTTGATGGAGCCGATGCCGAACGGAACCGCAAAACCCGACCACATCATCCGGCCACGGAACAGCGGTCCCATCAGACCTTCTCCACGCTCGCCCATCGCGAGGGGGACCTGCATGATCGGGAAGGCGAACCGTTCGTGTTCCTCCCACTGCTTTCTCAGGATGACGGCCACACAGCCCAGTACCACAAACAGCGCGACCAGGAACGAACCCCAACTCCATAGAGGGACCACCCACGCCCACCAGGGGACGGAACCTCCCTTCGGCAGGCCTTCGTACAGCCACCTGACCGGCTCGGCGTCCAGGACCGCCAGCCACGGCAGCGAATAGGGCAGGACGGCCTCCAGGTGGCGCATCTCCGGGGAGGCGTAGTAGGTGACGCCGGTCATGAACCCGAGCAATGCCTTGCACATCGCCCATGCGGGCATCAGGAGCAGCAGCATCGCGTAGATGGCCAGCAACTCGCCCCGGCCCAGGGCGAAGCGGCGTTTCAGCAGACCGAGCAGGGGGTTGATCAGTACAGCCAGACAGAAAAAGACGAACAGCACGCCCCGGTCCAGGAAGTACCAGCCCATAAACGGCCCCTGGACCACCATCCGGTTGTACGTCAGCCAGACCCCCAGAAGGGCGCACAACCCCAGTCCGATCAGGAACGCCCGGCACGACAGACCGTCTTCGGTCGACCCGGCCGTTTTTCGGACATCCGACGTGACCACTCGGGCTGCCTGAGCCATTCGTTGGGCACCTCCGGACTGCGGCTTGAAAGCATTCAACCTGCGAACTGTATGTGTATTGCCAGGAGGTCGCAGTCGCCGGGAATATCGAGGGGTATCCGCATCGTTCCGTCTTTCGCCGATATCACGCGGTCGTTCCAGTTTGCGCCCGACCAGATCTCGTTGACGTCTTGCGCGCTTCTTCCTTCGGGAAGGACGATCTCCAGCGCTGTCTGGCTCCTTACCGGCGTATATGGAAAGACGATAGCGAGCAGGGTATCGTCACCATCGAACATTGGAAGCAACTCGATGGTGGGCACAGCCCTCCGGTCGGTCGGCCGCAGCGTTCGGTAATCGTCCACGGGCGGGAAGGGAGTCAGCCGCGCCAGGGGCCTTCGGCCGGCCGCCCAGAAGATCAGTCTCCTCAGCAACGCAACGTTGGACGTCTCCTCCAGAAAAGACATGCCGGGTACGGCTCCCGTATATTTCACGGCAGGCATGCCCGCCAGCCAGGCCTCCCGCCGGGACCCTTCCTCGACCAGCACCAGGGCCGGCTCGCCATCCACGGTCCCCAGCACCTGCCCGTCCGGATGCCCGCCTTCCACCCGGGTCGCCAGGATCACGGGATGTTCCAGGTCCTCTGTAAGCGGATGGTTGCGCAAGAGGTCGACTTCAAAGGCGCCCGACTCAATTTCAAAGGGCAGTTTGCACGGACCATTGCCCGGCCATGGAGCGGTCGGCCGGTTGCCAACCCACAGGAGACCCTCTCCGCGTTCCGCAACCGCGTTGATACAATCGAGCTGGGACTGTGTGAGGCAATGCGCCTCGGGCAGGATCACCGGTCCCGTGAGCTGGTCGCCAGCGTCGTCCAGGCGCTCGTCCCAGAACCATCGCCACGGCAATCCGGTCCGATAGACCATATCGACCATCTGAATCAACCCCTCGTGTCCCCAATTCGACTCGTAGTGGCCGGTGATTTCGGACTGCTGGGGCATCAGCATCGTGGCGAAGCTGTAAGGACGATGTGACGCGAACACCGGCAAGAGGCGCCGGGTCTCGTCGAACGCTTCGAAGAATCCCGGGATGATCTTCATCTGCTCGTAAGTGAACGGCATCACCAGGTCTGCGCCCAGCGCGAACGGCACCACGCCGGCGAGCAGACCGTCCTGCCTGCCCATCGGCACCGCCTGTGCCGGCGGCATGAAGCCCTGGGGATAGATATCCACCTGCCGGCCCATGCACGCGCCCATCAGGCTTCTCGTGGTCTCCGAGAGGATCCTGCGATGCGGCCGGTGCAGAATGAGATCGTCGTGATTGAAATGATAGGGGTCCGTGGCGATTACGTCCTGTGAACGCGCGTCGCGGGCGAGGCGGATGGCCGTCTGCCAGGCATTGTAGTTCCGCTCGGGGATGGCGGGACTGTGCTGGATGCCCACAACCACGTCGGGACGGACGTCTTTGATGGCGCTTCGAAACTCTGAGTGCACCGCGTCCCAGTTTTCAAAGCGGTTTTCCAGCCATGTATACCACAACGGGTCATCCCAATCCGCAACCCGGGGAGGCATGACGCCGGTCCGTCTGCTGAATTCAGACTCGCAGAACGCGCAGTAACAGCCGATTGTGCCGTCTCCGAACCCGAGGCATGCTTCGTCGTTGAGGTGGATTTCCCGCACCGCAGGCCAGTTGCAGATTTCCATCAGCAGGGTGAGGTAGTGGCTCTTGTTCTCGGGCCGAAAAGGACACAGATACCGGACCGGAAGCCCGTCCAGGTCCAGGACCCCGTCATCGCCGACCATATACATCAGCCGGTGGGGTTCTTCCGCCAACAGATGTTCCTGATACTTGATGTACCCGGTGAAGGCGATGAATCCCAGGTTCCGTTCCTCGCACATCCGGGCGAGTCCCTCCGACTGTTCCAGCGTGAAGCCCTGTTGTTTTATCGCCGGCGTGACCGTGACGCCCGCGCCCACGTCGGTGAACCCTTCCCGGACAATCCGGTCGAGCGTCTCCTCGTTCAGCACGGCATCCGGAAAGAGCAGCAGCGCGGCACGGCGGAGTTTCCGGTCGCGTTCTGACATTGCATTCTCCCTTAAAGGTATGGCCTGGGTATAATTCTTCGTACGCCGGGTTGCCCGATCCGCATCCGCACCGCGGGCGAATTACGACGAACTCCAGTAGCCCATGAATGGCCAGGTTTTCAGCCGTCCCGTAAAGGCGCTTACCACCGACCAACCTCCCGAGCAGATGACCTCGCCCAGGATCATCCCGATAAAGAACGGACGCGTCTTTCGGTAGAGGTCCGCACCGCCTACCCGCAGAATGATCGCCTTGATGCCCCACGCCAGGAACACGCTGAATCCGAACCAGTCCATGTACCACACCGTACTCAAAGGCAGCGCGGCCGGATGGAACGGCCACCAGGGCAGACGCATCCTGAGCAGAATCAGCAGGGCGGCAACCCCGGTACCCAGGGCCGTATAGAGGAAACCCATCGTGAAGACCGGGCTGGGTTCCAGCAGCCGGCGTCCGATAAATTCGTCGAACGGCGAAGCTGCGTCGTTCACGTTGCTGAACCACGGATAGTCGATGTTCACGCCGCCGTGGGTATACCCGAAACTCAACGTCGTGTAGCCCGTGGCGACGAGCCCCAGGACCAGCGCCGCTCCCATTGCCCAGACAAGCCCCCGCTTCCTTCCGATTTCGCGCGCAAGCCGCAACGCGCCCATGGCGTGCGGCATCAATGTATTTCTGCGCGTCATCGTCCACACGTAGCTGATCCCCAGCGTGGCCAGGCCCGTCGGACCGAACGCCGAGGAGCCCACCGCGCACACCACGAACTCGGACGGATTGAGGGGGGAGTAGGTCGCGACAAATCCCGTTTCGCTCACAATCCGCGCCATCACAAAGAAGACGATGAGACTGGAAACAAGAAGAAACAGAACCAGCGGCGGCGAAATTCCCGCCTGATAGAGCCACAGTCCAAGGTAACTCAGACCCAGAACAACGCCGAGCACGGCCGACCGGTAGGAGACGATTTCGTCCGAGTCTCGCAGGCGCGAGGGGCGGCCGCGGACCTGCTCCCATACCTGCTGGAGGTGGCCCCTGGCAACGTACAGGCTGTACGCGGCCAGCGCGAGGATATACCCCATCCCCATCAACGCCAGAAATTCGGATCCCTGGGAACTGTAACGTCCCACGACACCGGACACGCCCCAGGTCTGGCCCGCGCCAACCATCGCCAGTGCGCCGCGAATCACCTTGGTAACCAGGTTTATCACCCACAGGCTGAGACTCACGTCCAGATTGATGAAATAGGAATATGCGAGTACAAGGAAATGGACCTTGAAGGGCAGTACCATCGTCCGCCGGAAGATGCGAACGTGCGTGCCCAGGTTGATGACGGGAATGTTTGGAAAGTAATACCGGAGCCCCCGTAGTGTGCCGACCAGAGACGGGATCGCGAACCCGGCGGCCAGCAGCCGGCTGCGGAAAACAGGCGCGATCCGGCCCTTTCCGGACTCCAGCATCGCGAGCGGCACCTGCATCAGGGGGAACGCGAACCGTTCGTGTTCCTCCCATTGCCTCCGCATCAGCACGCCCAGGCAAATCAGCACGATGAAGAGCACGATAAGGAACGACCCCCAGCTCCACAGGGGCAGAACCCATCCCAGCCACGGGATCGAACCTCCCCTGGGAAGTCCTTCGTAGAGTTTTTTGACCGTCTCGGCGCCCTGCGGCACCAGCCATGGCAGCAGGTGGGGGGGAACGGCCTCGATGTGACGCAACTCCGGCGTCGCGTGGTAGGTGACGCCGGTCGTATAGAGGATCACCGGCTTGGTCATCACCCACGCGGGCAGGAGGATGAGAAACATGGTGTAGATGGCGAGCAATTCGCCACGCGTCAGGGCGAACCGGTTCCTGATCACGCCCAGCAGCGGATTCACGGCCAGGACCAGGACGAACAGAACAATCAGCGCGCCCCGGTCCATGTAGTACCCGCCGCCAATGAAGGAGCCCTGGGTGATCATGCGGTTGTAGGTGAGACCCACGCACATGAGTACGCACAGGATGAGGCCGATTCCGAACGCGCGCGGCGTCAGACCATCTCTCTCGGCGGTCTTCTCGTTCGACGCCGAACCCGCGCATTCGGGCGTTTTCGCCGAAACAGCGTCCACTTCTGAATTCCTCTGATGGTGGGGATCGGCCGGATGACTTAGAGTGTTCCGGGGGTCAGGGCGCCCTCGCCGAAGATGATTGAGAAGGTGGTCCCATGGTCGGACCTTGTGGCGGCGTCCATGTAACAGCAGCTGAACCCGCGGCGGGAGGCGTCGGTCCGGTTCACGCCCGATCCGTGGAGCAGCCAGTTATGTAACAGTGCCGCTTCCCCCGCCTCCATTTCCAGGTACTCATGCGCTTCCCTTTCCAGAACGGCGGTGGCCTGATCGTCGGTCAGAAAGGCGAAGCTGGCGGAGTCGTCCTGCTCGAAAGTGCCCCGGTGGGACCCGGGCACGATCCCTACGCAGCCGTTCTCAACCGACACCCGATCCAGCGCCGTCCACACGGTTACGATCGGATCCGTGTCGAGAATGCTGAACCGGTCCTGGTGCCAGGGTAGTGTTGTACCCTTCCCCGCCGGCTTGTTCATAAACATGGCCCGATAGCAGGATATCGGCGTCTCGGGACCGTAGGCCCTCGCGCAGATGTCGCGGAAAACCGGTTTCTGAATGTAGGACAGGAACAGCGGGTCGAACTCCAGGTCCTGGATCTTTCGATAGTTCAACGTCGATACCTGGTGCCCTCTCGTTGTGATCCGCTTCTCCGAATAGTCGCCCGTCTCGCTGTCCAGCTGCATAAACATCTGATCGTGGACCTTGACGTTGCCGAGCATGATGTCGTCTATGCGCCGCTGCAGGCCCGCCAGTTCGTCGTCGTCCATCACCTTTCCAAGTCGTACGTACCCTTCATTCTCAAACTGCGCCCACTGTTCGTCTGAGATCCCCGCGAGCATGGTGAGTCCTCCTGTGATTCAGATATCACGCGTTTGGGATGAGATATTACCGGTTCTCCGATCATTCGTTCAGATGCGACGACCTACTGGTCGACCACGGACCCGTCGACGTGCAGCCTGGTGACCATCATCCCCTCATCCAGCAACGGTCGGTGCGAGAGGAACGGGTATTTCTCCGCGGCGCCTTCCGCGAGTTCCACGCCGATTCCCGGAGCATCGGGGATGATCAGGAATCCGTCGTCCAGCGTGAGCGTGCCCGACACGATTTCGCTCTTCGGCGGCTCGCCTTCACCCCTCGGGTATTCCTGCAGTGCGAAATTCGGGATGCACGCGGCGAGCTGGACGCAGGCGGCCGTGCTCACCGGGCTGAGCGGATTGTGCGGCACCACGTCCACGTAGTGCGCCTCGGCGAGGGCCGCGATCTTCTTGCAATGGGTGATGCCGCCGGCCATGCAGACGTCCGGTCGTACATACTGGACCGCGTTGCGCGTAAGAAGCATTTCGAATTCGTAGATCGTGTGGATTCGCTCGCCGGTGGCGATGGGGACCGCGATTTTCTTTGCGACTTCGGCCATGGCGTCCAGATTGTCGGGCCGGATTGGATCCTCGTAGAAAAACGGGCGATAGGGTTCGATAGCCCTGCCCAACACGATGGCTTCTGCCGGGTCCAGCCGCCGGTGGATCTCGATGCACAGGTCCACCTCGTCGCCGACCGCCTCGCGGTACGCCGCCACCGTCTGAATCGCGTCCTGAATCTTGTCCGTATGGGTCTTGTAATAGGGGACATTCCGTGACTCATCCAGAAAGGGCGTCAGGTGGCCAACGGCTGTATATCCCTCCGCCCTGGCCTGCACGCAGCCTCTCAAAAGCTCCTCCTTGGTGCTCCCGATGACGTGGCCGTAGACCCGTGCCTTGTCCCGGCACCTGCCGCCCAGAAGCTGGTAGCACGGCACCCCGAAATGTTTGCCCGCAATATCCCAGAGGGCGATGTCCACCGCGCTCAGGGCGCCCATGATCGCGGCGCCCCGAAAGTGCGTACACCGGTACAGGACCTGCCAGTGGTGTTCGATGCGCAGGGGGTCCTTTCCGATCAGGTATTCCCTGAAGCTCTTGACCACCTCGCCGGAGGCTTCCAGGTAGCCCCAGGCGCCCGACTCTCCCAGCCCCACGATCCCCTCATCGGTATGCACCTGGACAAAGAGATATCGATCGATGGGCAGGACTTTCACGTCGGTAATCTTCATGCGCTTTTCTCCTTTTATGCTGACAAAGGCCGAGTTGACGCGGCGCCTTGCCCGGCAAGGGAACGGCACTCGACCGATCTTGCTTTTCAAAGGGTTATGTACTATACTTGAATCGTCGTCGACGTCGAATTACGGGCGGTTCCCAGCAGACTGAGCCGCACCGCGTCGTCTCTTTGACGATACTGACTATCGGTATTGTGGTTGGAAGATCGAGTGGGTCTCAACTGCGCCTGGAGCATCTGAAAAGGGGATGCATTGGGGGAAGTCACTTCAGGTGTAAGGTAAGCTTATGGGGTGCAAAGAGCAACAAGATCGGCGCGGTGGTTGGCAGCCTGGGGAGACCGGACAAGCCATCCACGATTAACCGTAATCGAAAAACGGGAGAACACGTATGTACAGGGAACTGTTGTTTGGCGGTGCGGAGATTGAGTCCGACAAGGCGAATCTGGGACTGGCAATCCTGAGGGTTATTGCCGGGCTGAGTATGGCATTCGGGCACGGCATCGGGAAGATACCGCCGTCCCCCGGACTGGTGGCCGGTACGGCAAAGCTGGGATTTCCCCTTCCGGAGTTCTTCGCCTGGGCGGCCGCGTTCGGGGAGTTCGGAGGCGGGCTGATGCTGGCGCTGGGACTGCTGACGCGGCCGGGCACGGCGCTGATGGGATTCACCATGCTGGTGGCCGCGTTCGGCGTGCACGCAGCAGACCCGTTCGGCAGGAAGGAGATGGCGCTTCTCTACCTGGCTATCGCGGTGATGTTCCTGCTGGTCGGCGCCGGAAAATACGGTGTGGACGCCTGCATCCGATCGCGAATCAATCGTTCCTGATTGCGATAGCTAACGTTGCACAAAATGGTGTCGGCGCGTCCGTCCGATTAGGCCGGGGCGAGGGTGAATGCATATACCTTCAGGAAATCCTCGGTGGTCAGGTTGACGTCGATTTCCACCGATCGCCCGTCCCGTCTCGTTGCCGCCACCGGCTGATCCGACACCAGTTCCCTCACTTCGGCGCACTGTTTGCCGTCCGGCAGCCTCGCTTCGATCCGGAATGCGCCGGGCTCCCTGAAATAGGATGGCACCGTCACCAGGATCAGGTCTTCGCCCACCGAGGGCATGATTTCCACGGTCGGCTTCCATCGAATATCCAGAGGTCTGGCCTCCTGCAGCGGCACCCGTGGTGGAAATCCCTTCGCGACCACAGGCAACCTCTCTCCCACCAGCGACAGGATCAACTGCGCCAGCACCTGGCGGGAAAAGCTGAGAACCGTGGTGCCCGCCGGCCTGAGATCCATCCATCGAGACGGGATGCCCGCCAGGAATACGGCGTTCCCCCTGCCGAAGCGTTTCAATGTGACGGCGGGACGCGAGGTCGGGGATCCCGCTTCCTCGAACACCGCCAGCACATCCGCTTCGCCTTCCGATGTGACGTCCACCGCCAGGTCCAGCCCGAGCACAGGTCGGTTGCCGCCCTTCCACGGGTCCCACGCGGTTTTCTCATCCGGCCATGGAAGGTCTTCGAACGCCGCGTGGTCGCTCACGGCCGCAAAGATGCGGGAACTCCCGCCGGGTGTACACGACGAAATTCCGAATACTTCATTGAGAAACGACAGGTCCGAAGGGCGTCCCATTTCGTCCCCGGTCGCCGTTTCCCCCGCCGCCACCAGCGTACCGCCGTCCTGTACATACGCACGGAGCGCTTCTCTTTGGTCGGTGGACAGGCAGGAGACATTGGGCAGCACCACCGCCGGATATCGTTCCAGATGTTCGGGGACGAGTTTCGACGAGGGCAGATACCCATGGGACAGACCGTAGTGGGCGGCCATCTGTCCCATGGAGAACATCCGGCTCATGCGCCAGTTCTCGCGGCCCCTGGCGGGTAAGGACTCGTCGTAACACTGGGTTTCCAGGCTGTCCACGACGGCTACGGAAACAACGGGCTCGGTGCGTTCGAAATGGGGGTCCAGACGAAACGCCTCCTGGAAGGTCCGGTGCATGGGAGACGCTCGCTGAAGGCGGTACGTATAGGCCGTCACGCGATCCACGCCCAGGGCCGGCGGAACCACGGCCTGCCACCATCCGTCCCTTTCGTCCAGCGGCCTGTGGAATTCAGGGTGCGACATCCCCTGCCCCAGCATCACGCTCACCTTGTCCTCTCCCAGCGTCATCCCCCGGATGAATCGACAGCACTCGCTCAGGAAAATCTCGGGCGGTGTGAACAGGCCGCTGCCCACCGCCGGCAGCACGCAGGTGTAATAGGCGTCGACTGCGAGGCCGTCGATGGCTTCGACCATTCCGTCGATGTCCATACCGCATATCCAGGGGTTGATGTCCCAGAAGGGCTGCGGGCCGCTCTGAAATACCGCCCGGATCCGGCGATTCCGGTTCAGGGCCGTTTTCATTTTTCCGTGTACTTCGTTCCAGCGCCGGAACCGCCAGGTCACCAGCCGCGCCTTCTCGTCCATGTCGCTGAACGGCGGCATGGGGATCCTCCCGCCGACTTCGTCATCCCAGTCCGCCTGGCAGGTCTTGCAGTAGCACGCCAGAAGATCGATTTCCCTGCCGAAATAGGCTTCGTCGTTCACCCACACTTCCGTGAGATTCGGTATCTCGGCCAGCCTTTCCAGGAAATCGAGGTACCGCTTCTGGAACACCCTGTTATACGGACACCCCCACACGGCCGGCAGGTTTCCCAGTTCCTCGTGGTCCGCATCCTTGCTGAACACGGCCTTCTGCTCGGGATGCTCGTCCAGATGCTGGTAGGCGTATTTCATGAATCCGGTGAACGTGGAGACCTCGAGGCCATATTCCTCCGCTTTTCCGGCCACCTCCGCTACCGCCTCTTCGTGGCCGATCACTGCCGCCACGGTAACCTCGTGGTAACCCAGGCCGGCCACCTCCGGAATCTCGTCCACAAGCGACTCCGGCCGGTTCCTGTAGTCCTGCAGGAAGGCGATTCGCTGTATCTTCCGCGGTTTCATTTGAACCTCCCGTGCCCGGATCCGTATCCAAACTCCAGGCGAGTGATCAGCGGCTTCGCGCAGATCGGTCGGTCTCTTGAGGGCGAAGAGTCGGCTCTACATTTCGATCAACTTACCAGTACCCGCGCCACCGGCCCTCCCAGTAGCCCCAAAGCCATCCGGTCAGGCTGTCCATGTCAAGCAGCCCGGTCTCCACCCTCCATTCAGGCGGCACCGGCTGGTTTTCATTCAGCGGCATGATAAACCGGAATGTATCCAAATCGAGATTCTCAAGAATATGCCGGGCGGTGGACGCCATGTCCTCGTCCGGAAACCACGGCTGCGCCGCGACGCAGGCCCTGGCGAAGATGCCCGACCTGCCGGTCGCGGCGGGACCCGCCCCCCACAGACTGGCGGGAAGGAGTTCGCGTTCGCCGCTTTCCACGTCGAAATTCCATTGGTAAGCCTGCGTCCCGTCTTCCAGCACGCCCGATCGAACCATATCGTAGGTCTGCAGCATCAGGCTTCGCCACAATTCGTGGTTCGCCGGATCGAACGCCATCAACAGCGCCGGCAGGTAAAGCGTGCGCCATCCCTGGCTGCCGGTGATCCTGCCCGTGGGGCGCTCGAACCTGATGCTCGTATCGCAGGCCTCGTACCAGCGGTGGATCTCGCGGAGGTACTTCGGATGTCCCGCGGCCTGCCAGGCCAGGTACAGCAGGGGGGTGTGGATGATGGCGTAGGACCACGCGGCATTGGTCCAGTTCTCACCCAGAATAGACTCTACGAGAGACTCGTAGGTATGTCCGAAATAGCCATGGGGGGAGACGTAATTCCATTTGATGTCGAAATCGGCCATGTCCACGAGGATCTCGTCGATAGCGGCGAGGTCTTCGGGCGGCGCAATGGGCCGGTACGCGGCCAGCCCGACCAGAATACATTGCACCTGGTCGCCCGATGCCTGATTGCTGTACACACCGCCGTACGGTTTGCACATGAACCCCCTTTCGCCCTTCTCGACGCCGAGCCCATGGATATACTTCAGACCCCCGAAGGTGCGCCTGCAGATTGCCAGGACGTTCGGGTTGCCATCGCATCGGTACCGGTAACTCATTGCGCCAAGATACCACGCGGTGTCCGTGGGCGTATTCTCCCACGCGCGCCAGACGTGCATGGGGGCGATGCCGACCTCCGCCTCGGTCTTTCCCAGGAGGTGCCGGTGGCGGTACGCGCCGCGATAGTCATCCTCGGACGGCAACTGATAGTCGCAGGCGCGAACGAGCATGGGCACCATGCCGTGGTGCTGCACCACGTTGTCCTCCACCACGGACTGGATCCTGATCGCCTTCGTTTCCAGTTCCCCGTCGGTCATCCCCGATTGTCCCACTTCAATCGCCTCTCGCTCCGTTCGGCAAGGCTACGGCCGCTCACTTCGGTGTGTAACTCCTCGACATTCATTCCACTTCCGATAGTCTCGTCTCCTCGGGCACATCCGTGGCGCTTTGAAAGTACAGGCTATATCCGTCGGGATCGGCCAGGGACGTGACCCACATCCCGTTTCCCACCTGCGGCTCGGAAGCGTCGACGCCCCGCGACCGGACGTCCCGGTAGTATGCAACCGCGTCGTCGCAGAAGAAGAACAGCGAGACGCCTTCGCCTTTGTTCTCGCTGAATTGCCGTGAATCGTGGCCTTCGGTCCTGAATTCCTGGAGCATCAATTCGGCGTTGCCGATCCGCAGGCTGCACCACCTGATTACGCCTTCTTTGACCCACTTGCCCTCCAGCTCGAAGCCGAGTCCGTCGAGATAGAACGCCAGCGACTTCTGCATTTCTTTCACGGCGAAAAAGGGGACGACCCTGTTGACTTCCATGGGATTCTCCTGTTTTCGATAGATGAAATCCTTGCCCGATTGGTTCTGCCGTTATGCCTCTGGCAAGATATGAAACCGCACAGGGCAGACAATCTCTCCCGTCTAACCGCCATCGAGACCTACCCCCTGACCCCCTTCCTAAAGGAAGGGGGAAAGTGGGATCCTATCACGTGACGCTCGTTTCCCTTTCCTTTAGGAAAGGGTCCCTGCCTGCCGGTGGTTTTTCGGCAGGCAGGGGGGATAGGTCCGCCAGCCGGAACGCGTATTTATCGCCTGGCAATTTCGTTACCGGACTTCGGCCGACATTTGCCGTTCTTTGCGTCTTCGTGTCTCCGTGTGAGCTGGTTTTCGCTTTTGCTTCTGGCTGACGGCCGACAACTGACAACTGAATGCTGCTCTATCTCACCGCCTTTAACACGACGTCCAGCTGCCTCGTCAGGTATGGCGAAACGGTACCGACGGCGCCTGTCGACGCCATCAGCGAGAACGTGCTGCCATTCCATCCGCCGCTGCCATCGTTGATATGTCTACCGACGACGACTCCGCCAGCGTCCATGTGTCGACGGAGCCGGCCAAGGCCCCATTCGATCACGTCAATCGGAAGCGGTCCTCCCGTTCTTCGTGCCCACTCCGCGAGAAAGTACATGCCCCGCAGGATGTCGTATTCGAAGAAGCGGGGAAACAGCGGTTTCAACCAGGCATCGTCGATGACATTGCCAACCGTCTTCGAGCAGACGAGGCGATGTTCGATCAGGTAGCGCGCGCCCTCGTCCAGGAAATTCCTCTCCGCATCCGTGTAGTTTCGTCTGGTGAAGAAGAGAACGGCTTCCAGCGGCGGAAGCGTCGAGACAATCGAGCTCTTCCTCGAGCCGCGATAGGCATCCGGGGAGCAATTCAACCCGCCGTCCGGCAACTGGTGACGCAGAAACCACCCCCGAATCCAGGGTAGTTCGGCATCCACGTTGCAGCCACAGGACGCGAGTATCATGTAAAATACGGCCAACTCACAGTGGCAACAGTCCATTTTCGTCCGGTCGGAGCCGCATTGCGGCCCATCGTCCGGCTTGATGACGAACCTGGGCCAGGCGCCGTCTTTCAGGAGTCTCAACGCCCTGGTGACGGCCGATTCCGGAATTCGTCCGGACTCACCCGTCTCGAACAGCGCCGCCATGTGCCACCACGGCCCATTCCATTTCGTCCGGCTGTTCCGGTCCGGAACGTGGAAGATTTCGTCAGAGTCGAGGAAATCTATGGACGTGCGGATTGTACCCGATATTCCGGTGTCAATCTCCGTCGCCTGTATTTTACGTTGGCACATCGATTCTTCCGGAAGCGTCATAACCGGTCTTTTTCCATCGTGGCCACGGCGATGTGCATCCCCTCGCCGTTGTCACCGCCTTCGAACAGATTGAAATTCGTCTTCAGATTGCACCCCGCGTAATACAGCCGCAACGTGTCGCCGATATCCACCACGCACGGCGTCGATACCGTCTTCCAGTCGAAACGTTCCAGATCCCTCGAAGCGGCAAACGCGGGGGTCTCGTGATTCAGCGTCCAGTTAATTCCATCGGTCGACGTATCGCAGAAGATCTCGTGGTAGACCATATTCATCGGACCGTCCTTCTTCTTCAGATGTCCGATATGCCACATGTAATACGTCCCATTGATCTTATGAACTTCCGGATAGACGCACGACTTCGTGTTGCCCGTTGCCTGAACCGCCGGGTGTTCACGCCGCGTCCATGCAATCCCATCCTCCGACCTGAACTCATACACATAGCCGTAGGCCGCTTCCCACGAGTCCTCCGGACTGGGCCTGGCGTTGAGCCACATGCGATATCCGGCGCCGTCCTTGTGCACGCACGGCGCCCGGCATTCCTCTATGAGGGGTTCGGGCCAGAAGTCCCAGTGGATGCCATCGCGACTGGTGGCATACCCCATGGCCGAATTGATATTCTTCGCCAGAATGCCGTCGTCCCGGTATTCCACGTGGGTCGTGCTCAGGAACCACATCTTGTAATGTTGCTCGTCCTCGTCGTACAGCACTCTGGGGGTATTCAGGTTCTGACCCCAGGTAAGACTGTCGGCCGTCAGAATCGGATTGTCGGGGTGGAGCGTCCATGCGAGGCCGTCGTCCGATTCGGCGTATCCGATACACGTTCGATACAGCGTCGGACGCACCGCCGACCCGCTGAACCACATACGGTATTTTCCCTCCGCGTAGATGACGCGTGGGCAGTAGATGTTGCATTTCATCCACGCCTGCGGCGGCGGAGAATTGCTGAAGATCGGCGTATCCGGCCGTTCCCAAGGCTGTGATTGTAAAGGCGATGCCATGAAACCTCCCGTACTTCCCTTAAAGTGCGAACGCAGGATTGCTATCCCTCACATTCAGCGAAGCAATACAACCGACCGTCGTACGTGCCCACGCAGAACCCGTCATTGGTGAGACACGGAGCGGCCGCGATTTGGGATCCGAGCGCCGCGCGGCCGATGCGTGCGCCGGTTTCGGCATTCAGTACGTAGAGGCAACCGTCACCGCCGCCAATGAGCAGACGGTCCTTGTAGAAGACTGGCGCGGCCAGGATGGATCGGACGCCGCGGCGCGCCGGGACCATGTCCATAAGGTCATTGCCCGTCCCGAATCGCCACTGCAACGCGCCGGTGTGGAGATTGAAACACAGCGCCTCGCCGTCCGGCGTGGTCGCGTAGAACCGGTCGCCCCGAATCGCCAGCCCGGTGGGATATCTCGAAGGAAGCACCGGCCGGTCCCACATCAGTTCGCCGGTACTGATACTCAGGCCCGCCATGTGCGCCGGTTCGCCGCCGTACCAGTGAAGAACCGGGGCGCCGCTGCCGGTGATCAGGACACCGCCGTCCACCAGAGGTTGCGCGTAGGGATTCTCGACGCCCATGGTCCGTTCCCAGACCACCTTGCCGTTATGCCTGTCCAGCGCCATCAGCCCGCGGCGCTGGACGAGCAGAATGAGCAGGTCGCCGCAGACCTGAGGACTCGCGTAGCAAGGCCACCCATCGCCGCCTTCAAGCGACGTGTACCACCGCTGCTCGCCGGTTGTCAGATCGTACGCCCCATAACCGGACTTGCCGCCCGCGTACACCGTCTCGCCGTCAATCGCGGGAGAAGCATAGATCCACCGCTCCGGATATCCTGGCAGGTCTGCCTTCCAGCGAACGCGTCCCGATTCCGTTTCCATCGAATACAATCGCCCGGCGACCGACACCGCTGCGCATAGATCGGTCCCGGTGTCAGCAGCTGCTGAAGGCGGGGTGATCGCCACGCTGTTCTTGACAGCTGTTTCCGTCGAGACCCGCCATGAAAGCGCGCCGCTTCCGGCGTCGAGACACGCGACGCCGTTTTGGGCCGGAACTCCTTCATCGGCGAGGCTTATCAGGATCCGATCGCCGGAACGGACCGGCGCCGCACGGTGCACCCCCACCGGAAGCTGATGCGTCCAGACAAGCCGCATGGTCCGGCCGGTGTCATCGAGCGATATCGATGTATTCGACGAAGGTCCCGACGGGCTTGCCCCGACAGAGAGCGGCTCAAGCCGAAACCTGAAATCCGCAACCTTAAATTCAACGATTCGAGAGCCCCGCGGTCGTGTATCGAGCCCGCCGAAACAGAGCGGGGGTACCGCCGCAACGACAATTCCTTCCCGGGTGAACACCTTGCTGGAGTGCCAATGCCCATGCATGACCAACTCTACCCGGTACCGGCTCAAAGCGTTCAGAAAAGGTATGGACGGCGGCTTGTGAAGGAAGACGACGATTCTACGATCACGCGGTTGTTGCGACAGGTCCGCCCACAGCCAATCTTCCTTACGCTTCCGGTCCACCTGCGGGTAGAAATTATCCTCGTTCGGATAGAGGACAAAATGCCATCGTCCGCGATCGAAACTGTAATACGGGGGGCCGAGTACCCGTTCATAGTTGCGGGTGAAGGGTTGCCCTTCCCGCTGCTTCAGGATCTCCTCGATCTTCGCGTACTCTCTCCTGTGTTTCAACGCGACCAACTCTTCCACCGTTAGATCGCCGAAACGCTCTTGATTCCCGTCGTGACCACCGAACATGGGCAACACTGGCGTCGAGACGCTTTTGATGGCGGCGCGAAACTGTTCGAGTTCCTCCAGCGTCCCCCAATCCGTCAGGTCCCCGCTCGCGACGATCAGTTCCGGGTCGGCTTCGCGAACCAGCTGTCGCAGATCCTGCGACAACATCCTGCCAGGCGTCCGGTCTTCGTCCAGCACGACATGGGTGTCGCTGATATGAGCCATCGAGAAGGTTTCACTGTCCCCATCCGGCAGCCTCGCGACGTCGAAATCAACCCTGCGTTGGTCGCCGGTCCAACCCGCCGTCGACCGGTAGAAGTCCTCACCTGGCCGATAGCCATCCGGTACCGTCACGAAGACAAATCGGTGCCCATCCGGCGAGACCTGAAGGGCGTAGCGCCCGGCCGCGTCCGTTCGTACCACGTGCTCCCCGTTGGAAACGGGGACATTCTCGAGTCCGCGTCTCGAGGAAACGTCGCGAACCTGACCCTCAACCTGTATTGTCATGAATCAAACCCTTTGAATTCCAGCACCTCAAACATGTAAGCGGCCCCTTCTCAGATGCGAAAAGGGGCCTTCATCGTCAAAAGGGTGAGGTATTATCTGTTCAGGACACCAGATTCACTCGCCAGGCAGGCGGTACGGCACGCTCTTGTTCACCGCTTCGTCGATGGTCTCCGGCGATACCAGGACCGTCGTGGAGACCTCCAGCGCCCCTGCGGCGGCGATATTCAGCGCGATGGCCGCCGCGGTGGTTTGATCGGGAATCTCCGCGATCAGGATGAGATCGTCATCGCCCATCGCGTAGTAGAAGCCCTCCAGCTTTCCGCCCATCCCTTCGATGGTCTGCCTCAAAGCCTCTCGCCGGCCCGTGCCTCCTTCTCTGAGCAGGCCCTCGAGACCCGACCGCGTGTACCTGGTGCGGAACATATAATTGGCCATGGTTCTACCTCCTGTCAGCTGGTGTAGAGATACCCTCGGCGCCGCATCGTTGGCCACAGGTGCGGACACGGACCGAAGAAAATTTCGTGGTAGCGTGCCTGCGGTTCATCTATCGTGCAGACCCATCGCCGCCTGTTTCAGCATTCGTCGACGATGACGCATGCCAGCACACTCGTTGAAAGCATGGTCTAATATGGGAAACAATCGATGTGAAGTAAAGAGCTACATTCAACAGAGGCGCACCTGCGGCTACGGACCGGGAACTTGCTCCGACCTTCCGTCGGTATCCATGCCCGGCTGTCGCTCAGCAGTCCGATACCACCGGCCAAGCACCTTTTCCGCCGGCTTCCCCTGCGGTGTGAACCCCCTTTCCCTTTGAAGTGCGCGGCGGCGCGCCCGCCTTCCTTCGAATCGCGTGCTGCCCTCGGGGAACCACTTCCATACGTGCGTGCCCGCAAACCAGGGTTTGCGCCAGAATGTCCGGAACATCGCTTCGTAAAGCGTCGCCTGCAGTTCATCGTCCACGGGTGCGGCCGATCGCCAGACCCACGGCTCCACGGCGGAATCCGCGGTGCTCCTGTAGCCAACCTCCGTAAAGAGCACCGGTTTTCCCGCCCGCTGCTGAAGCGCTTCGATCCGCGCCACATGGGGCGCCCACGCCGCTTTGAAGGCGTCGAGCGACATATCGCTACCCGTGCTGTCCGCCAGCGGGAAATAGACCTGGATGCCGATGTAGTCCAGCGCGTCCCAGAACGTCACCTCTTCGAACTCGCGATACCAGTTCGCCGAGTAGGTCAGTTCGCCTCCGTACACCGCCCGCACGTCGGCAATCAACACGCGCCATGCCTCGGGACGGTTCAACACGGCGCTCCGAAGTTCCGTCCCCACGCACAGCGCCTCCATCCCGGTTGCTTCCGCCAGTTCGGCGTAATGGAGGATAAACCGTCGGTAGCTCGCCCACCACCGGTCCCATTCTTCGGGCGTCGAAAAATCAATATTCCCGCGCCACCTCCCGTCGCTGCGGTCACGGATCCAGACGTGGGGCTTCAGGATTATCAGGATGCCCTGCTGTCGCGCCCGTCGGGCGGTGTCCGCCAGTCCTTCGTCCGATTCACCCCACCAGACCCGTCCGGAAGTCGCAAGAATCACCTCCGGGCTGTCGGCGCTCTGCTGCCATCCGAATGGCGTCTGGGAGATCCAGTTCACGTTCAGCGCGGCCAGGCGGTCGAAGGCCACGTCAGCGGGGCGGGCGGGCCCGGCCACGAAACAGACGCCGCGGTGCTTTTCCGTAAAACGCGGCGCTTCCGATACCGGGGTCTGGGCGTGAGCGTGTACCGCCGTGCTCGCAAGAACCAGCCAACCAAAACCGATCATCCGCCGAATCCGCGTCAATCCAACGTCCCCTCTTCAGCCAATTCGTACTATACTCCATCCGGTTTACGGCCCTGCCATCGGCTTTACCCCAAGAGAAAATACCGTGCATACCTGATAATGTAAAGGGCCAACCTTTCCGTTGAAGACATGGCAGGCATTGACAATCCTGGTGTAAGACGTTATCTTACTTCCTATGAAAACAGTCCTCTCAACCCGGGGTCAGATTGTGATTCCGGCCGAGTTTCGCCATCGGGACAGACTGGAACCCGGCCAGTCGTTTGCAATTGAACGGGTAGACGAAGGTGAATACCGCCTTGTCGTTGCCGACCCCCCGATGAACCATGGTCTGGTGAACGCGCTGCTCTCGTGTCCCGAAAAGGGCTGGTTCGTGCCGATCGAATCGGAGTCGACCGACGCCCTCGGATCGCCGCGATGATGTGCCTCGTAGATGCCAATGTGCTGTGCGAGGCGACTCAGCCGAGGCCGGATCCGAGGGTGATCGAGTGGCTGTCGCGTAACGAACGAAGACTGGCCGTCGATCCGGTGATTCTGGGAGAAGTCCGATTCGGGATTCTCCTGCTGCCCTCGGGACAGAAGCGCCGCGGGCTCGAACGCTGGTTCGACGAAGTCGCCCGCCGTATCCACTGCGTCCCGTGGGATGCCGAGACGGGACTGCGTTGGGCCGAGTTGCTGGCGCATCTCCGCTCAATTGGAAAACCGATGCCGATCAAAGACAGCTTCATTGCCGCCACCGCCCTGACTCACGGGTTACGGCTGGCGACCCGGAATCGCCGCGATTTCGAAGCCAGCGGTGTCGAACTCATCGATCCGTTTGTCTGAAATCCCCTTCCGCATCAGTCGTCGCCGGCCCTTCGATCCTTCGACAGTTCGACACCCTTCGGCAAGTTCAGGGTCCGGCTCGAGTTCTGCGACTCCCCCTCAAGGGGCGAGTGACGATGAGGTGAAAGCGTAACGGTCCGGATGCGAGAATAGAAAACAGGGGAAGGGGGCAATTGCCCCCTTCCCCTGTTTAATGTGGCCTGCGTGGACTGCCGTCGATGGGTGGGTTCTCCGCTGAAGCTGCTATTGCATCAGGCTTCCGGTATAGGAGATCCCGAACAGGAATGTGGAGCCGGCGAAGAACGTATAGGGCGCGCCCAACGCGGGATCGGCGCGGCCGAGCACTGACACACGCGCCGCGGCTTCGAGGGCGAGGCCCTGCGGCAGGCTGACGATCGCCGTGGGAATCGCATAGGTGACCCGCCGCCCGGCGCCCGAGACCCCTTCCAGCTTGAGGGCTATGTTCAACATTTCGACAGGGCTGGCGCCGACCTCGAGATTGTAGATCAACTCGTCGTCCGGGTTGTGGTGAATGGTCTCGTTGGTCTCTCTGAGGCGATATCCCAGATCGATATTGGCGTATATCGGGATGGGCCAGTAGGACTTGCCGAATTGCGCCACCACTTCGACGTCCCACTGGCCGTTGCCTGCGGACATGGCCTCGGGCGCGGCGCGGAAATCCCCGGTTGGCGCCTTTATGCCAAGCATCAGGGTGCCCACGACGGGTTCGTGAACGAGATTGACCTTGCCGAAGACGCGGATGTCGCCGAGACCTGACTCCTTTGCGCGATATCCGAACATCTCCCTGTGCCTGTTCGATGTGAAATTCTCGAACTTGCGGTTGATTGCCGCGAACTGAACGCCGAGATCGAAACGCTTGGTCACCCCGTAATACACATCGAGATACACCTCCCGCGAAGTGTAATCAGCGGGGAACCCGCTCGGTTCACCATCCTTGTCGAAGTGTTCGTCGGTGGCCTGGTACAGACCGGTAATCTTGCTCCACACCTGGCCCTTTTCAAGGGTCCACGCGCCCGCGAATGCGGCCTGGGGCGCAACGAGTCCGATGGTGAGGATGAGTAGGGAGACCATGAGCGAAACGACTCTGAGATTCGCTATCCTCAGGTACGGGTACGGAACTTCCTTTATGCGGCTCAACATCTGCTCCTTTTCGAGACGTCCCCCGGTTTGCCGGACAGCGTCGGGCAAACGAAAAGGACAAGCGTGCAAAATGCCACACCTGGAAGCCTGCGGTGAAATCCTGCCATCGGCGTGGCCGTGGTGAATCGATGGATTTACTCTAAAGTCTACAATATTCGCGTCCGAATCGCAACTGTCAACGTCATTCGAAGTGTCACTTTCTGTCGCAAGGCTCATTAAAGACGACCGGAGGCTGTATGCGTCGCACTTCGCGACGAACTTTCCCCCCTGCGGTCAATTCGGATACACGAACTCCTCGTAATCGTCTTTTTCGATCGGATGCAGGTAGAGCCTCATCTTTCGATCTCTCGTGGTCGCGAACATTACCTGGCAGGAGATCAGATCGCTTACGTTCAGCCCGTGCATCTGAAGGATGCGCCCGGGCGCGTGCACGTCGAAGGAAAAGTCGACCAGTTCCTGCAGGGTCTTCATCCGCGAGAACACGTTCCGAAAATGCGCGAAATACATCACCCGCGCCTGGGAGTTGTAAAAATAGGGTCCGTCCCAGAAAGCGGGATCGGCCGCGCGGGAGGGATTCTGGAGCCTGGGATGCTGCCAGTGGTTGACCTCCAGGAGCATTCCGTCCTGCGCTTCGGAAATGGCGACGTTCTCCGATTCGAGCTCCAGGCCGAGGATATTTCCCTCTGCGTCCACCGTGACCATATTCATGCCCTTCTGGCCGGATATGCGATACTGATCGACGAAATGGCGGACGTCGGCGCAGTCGCCGCAGTGCTGCGCGATCAAATGGACGACGAAGTAGAGGTTGAGGTGTTCCGGATTGGAAACGAAATTGTATTTACGGTGCCCGGAATTGGCCCCCACGGCCAGCCCGGCGTCGTTCACGGCCATTCCGAGGGTGACCTGCCGCCGGGTGCCGAACCCCATCATCCCGTGCGGTTTCGTGTCCGGGAAAAACGAGACAACGGAGTTCGATACGGTGCCGGGGACCGTGTCCGTGCCCCCGTCATTGGTGGAGAGCATTGCCGGCCCGTCGTCCTCCAGCACGATACCCAGGGTCGAGCAGGCGTCTCCCATCGGACCCGACCAGAGGATGTGGCCATAGTATGCGTGCTCGAAGGACGCCATTCCGGCGGCCTCGCCGAACGCCCCGATCTGTTCGACCATATCGGGGAACTCCCGCCGCATGAACGCCAGGTTTTCCCGAAAGTAGGCATTTCCGAAATCGTGCGGTCGGGCCTGCCAGAACGCAAGATAGTCCCGCGCGGCCTCCGGGTTCATGGCGCCCTGGGCCTTGCCGATTTCGGCGGGACTTCCGCGAAAGATGCGCGTTTCCATTTACACCCCCTTGCGAAACGATTCAGTTTTCTCAGATTTCCAGATTCCGCCTCGCGAACAGGTCCGCCCGGGACACTACGCAAGGCAGGCCGCCTCCACAGACGGACGGATCGCCTTGGCCATGCGCAAGAAGCCCAGGTCGTTCGGGTGGACCCCGTCGACCGTACAGGCATCCCGGTCGGTCGAGCCGAACAGTGTCTCCCCGTCGACGAACCAGACCTTTTCGTCACCCCGTTTCAGGGCATTTTCGTACGTCCCGCGGATGATTTCCCTCCGCCCCTTCCAGCGTGAAGGATTGGCATTGATGGACGGACTCGAGACGATCACAATGGGCAGGTCCGGGCGGGAATTCCTGACGATTCTGAAGAACGGCTCGTGGGTCTGTTCCAGGTGTTCCGCCGTCGGCGCATTGTGGTCGTAATCCATTACAAACACGCTCATGTCCACGGTCCCGATCAGACGGGCCACGGCCGGCTCCCCCCTCGCGCTGCCGCTGAAACCCAGGTTGACCAGGTTCGCGTCGAGCCAGCGCGCCAGGATGTGGGGGTAGGTGTTCCCCGGACGGGACGCGCACCCGCCGTGCGTGATCGAAGATCCGTAAAACAAGAGCGGCTTCTCAAGCGAAAACGGCGTGGGCGGGCCGATTTCAGCACCCGGATCCAGTCCGACGACAAGCCGTCTGACGCCGTTGTAAATCGGCAGATTCAGCGTCCACTCGCGCATGCCACTGCCCGGCCCGTCGACCAGAAGCGTTTCGTATTCCCGTTCGTTCAGGGGCGGCCTGGCCGCGTTGATGAACCTCTTCTCTCTTCCGGCTCCCGAATAGACGTCGACACCGGAATTTCCGGAACGCGGCATGTGCGGCATGTCGACGACTTCGGCCAGTTCGACGCGTATAGCGATCGTACTGGAATTCGTCCTGAACCGGGCCTTGCCGCCCGAGGTGCACCACGCCAGCATCCGGACCGCCTCGCTCATGTCCGGCAGGGCGTCGACAGGAAGCCTGCAGAACCTGCGCTCCCGGTCCAGCCAGGCGAATCCGGACACGTCGATCGGTTCGTCCAGAATATCCAGGCACCGCAACTTCCTGCCTGCAATCTCGCGAAGCTCGGTATTCGACAGTGCATTCCCTGATCCCAATCAAACCTCCTTTGGCCGGCAGGCGACCCCCTCACACCGTCCAGATGGGCAGTTCAACGTACGACGCGCGCGCGGCCTCGTGATAGACGGTATTCCGCGCGATGCGCCAGTTCCTGTCGTCGGGATCGCCCGTGTTCCTGTTGATGTCGTAATTGGGAAAGTTGCTGCTGCAGATATCCAGGCGGATCCGATGACCGGCCCTGAAGAGGTTCGCGGACGGCTGCATGTCGATTTCGATGCGATAGACGGTGTCGGGTTCCATCGAGCGCGGCAGTTCGAAGCTGTCTCTGTACCGCGCGCGCAGGATGCCCTCGGAAACGGGAAGCGCGTATCCGTTCGGATAATCGAGGCTCGAGGGATACACGTCGAGCAGCTTTAAAAAGAAGTCCGTATCGGGTGCGTCGGAGGATATCCAGAGAACCCCCCTGATGTTCCCGGCGATCGAGAGGTCCGCGCTCAATGGCCCGGTCTGAAAAACCAGAACATCCGGCCGCGAGGCGATGGGCATCCCCGGAATCCCATGGCCGGGAAGCGTCTCGATCTCGATCTGATCGCGCGGACCCATCCCCTTGAACCACCCTTGCTTCATCGGACCGTAGGGGACGATACAGCGGCCGTTGCTGGACACGGTATTGCGGGGGTCATAGGTGTAGGTCGTCGACGCGTCTTCCCCGGCAGGCGCTTCGGGCGACAGGATGCCGTTCTCGTGGATATAATACGCTGTTGCGCGTGAGCCCTCCGGCGGCCAGCCGTCCACGCAGAACCACTTCCCGCCGTGTTGCAGCAGGCCGTCCCGGTCCCGGCTGCCGTCCCCGCCGCCCATCCGGAACATCCGCACCGCGCTGCCCACGTCCGCCGTCGCATCCCCCTTGAGCCACCGGTTGAACCACTGCAGGTAGAGCTGAAGGAAGTCCTCGTGGAAGTGGAGATTTCCTTCCGGTCCGAAGTGCACGTCGCCGCACGACGGTTCGCAGTTGCCATGCGTCCATGGACCCACCAGCAGGTGCTGGTTCTGGCGTCCGATACTCACCATCTTCCGAAAGCCGTCGATAATCGTCCTCGGATACCAGTCGAACCAGCCCACCATCCAGAGCATGGGCATGTCCGGGAACGCGTCGAAATACTCGTCCATGGCAAGCCCGGGCTGCCGCCAGAACTCGGTATAGTCGTTGTTCTCGAAATACAGCCGGAAAACCGCATCTTCGTATTGCGGGACCACCGCCAGCGGGGTCTGACCGCGCCGCCAGGGGATACGTGACGCCCACTCCAGGAATTGCGGCCCGTCCCCGGACATGGGCCTGATGGCCTCCGCGATCGCCGGGTTCGCCCGTGCCTCCTGGCTGGTGGTCGACATCCGGACTGCCCAGTTCAGAAGCCCCAGGTGCAGGGCGCCGCCTTCGCGCATGCTGTAATGATACGCGTTGATGGGGCCTTCAAAGGGGATCATCGTGGCCAGGGACGGGGGATTCTGCGTGGCCGCGTGGAACTGCACCCAGGCATCGTAGGAACACCCGTACATGCCCACCTTCCCGTCGCACGACGGATGATCGGCGATCCACTCGATGGTGTCGTACCCGTCCTCGGGGTCGTCCACGAACGGAAAGAACACGCCCTCGGAACCGTAGCGCCCACGGCAGTCCTGGACCGCGGCCATATAGCCGCGGCGCGCGAAGAAACTCGCCGCGTCTGCGCCGCCGGTCCTGTTGTACGGCGTCCTGCTGAGGACGGCGGGGAAGGTCTCGCCGCGCTGACGGGCGACCGTTCCCGGAAAGTACAAATCTGTGGCCAGACGCACGCCGTCCCGCATGGGGACCATTACGTCTCTGGCCACAATCACGTCGCGCGTCTGTTCGTCATCCACGGGAGTTCTCCAATCGGCGTGGATCGCGTTGATCCTCAGTCGAATCTGTATCCGTAAAGCCGGGCCGCGCCATACAGATGGAATCTCAGCTTGAAGCGGCTGCGGTCGATACCGGCAAGACGGTTGTCGCCCCACGTGACGCGGCGCCGGAGTCCGTCGACGCAGATGTCGTCGCATTCCTCGCATCCATACCCGGGAATGGGCTCGTCGGAATCCGCGTCGAGGACCTCGACTTCGACCCAGTTGCGGTTCATTCGAACGTCTCCGACGTTGACGGTAAGCGAAGTCGATCGGTCTGTCAGTTCCAGAGGCGAAGTGGTCGCGTGTCCTGGCGTCTCGCGGTCCGGAGTCTCCAGGCAGGTGAAGCCATCCTCGCGGAGCGTGGCCAGGCCCATCCGCGCCATTCGCGCGCTTCCGGCTCCCATCTCATGGATGAACTCGGGGATCTCGTTTTCCGGCGGCCAACTCGTGAATTCTTCGCCCGATCCGCCATAGAACAGATGGATGGTCCCGTCCTTGACGACCGGCTTGTCTGTAATGATGAGCAGCCCCCCGTCCCACTCCCCGTGGGAGCCGCGGGCGATGACTTTCTGGTGGGGATTCACGCGATGGAAATTGAGCCCGTCGCCGCTGACCGCCAGGCGAATGTCTGCCGAGTACATCCCGTAGAAGCCGTAACGGCTCGGCACGTACCAGCCGTACTCGTAGCAGATGATCCACGCGCCGCCGTACGGCGACATCATAATGTGGTGGTCTTCGTGCTCGAGGCCGTCGGCCGGGGAGAGCAGGGGGTTTTCTCCGGCTCTTCGGAAGTGCTCGATATCCGGGCCGTACGCCAGTATCTTGGCGCGCCCGAGGCCGCGGTACCGCGCGGCGTGGCGCTTGATATCCGGCTTTTCGAACGGCACCATCTCCTGGAAGACGGTCTTGTACCGGCGTGAGGGATCGGGGTCCTGGTCGTCGCGAACCAGCACGCCGATATCGGGCGGGCCGCGAAACCACTCGGGCAGGTCGATATTCGGGCCCTCGGTCCAGTGGATCCCGTCGGGCGAGTAGTTGGCGCGGGCGCCCTTGCCGGCATAGACCTTCTGTCCGCCGAAGCTGCGCTTGATCCCCTTGAAGCGCTTGTTCGGGTCCGGCTCGGACTCGTCCTTGATGATCGGACCGCGTCCGTCCAGGACGATGTTGTTTTTCCTGCTCCCGTTGTACTCGTACAGGCCCAGTTCGGGTTTGTGCCAGTTGACCCCGTCCTCGCTCACCGCGTACCCCATCGCCCACCACCTGGAGGGCGCGATGTCCGATCCCGCGTACCAGGCCTTGAACAGCTTGTCCTCATCGTCGTAGATCACCGTGGGCGACGACCACGGCGCGCAATGCGTGGAATCCCACTCGTGCGAGTCACCCACCGGAAGCACCGGATTGAGCGGATGCTTTTCCGCCTCGCAGACCGCCTGCGTCACGTGATGTACGGACTCGATCCCGTCCATCAGGAGGAAACTGTCCGCGCTGCCCGCGTCGGTGTTCATTCCTGCGTCGTTCTCCGCCATTTCCGGATGCTCCTCCCGGGTGGTCGTCATTCCGGCTGCAAGTTCGTCAGCGAATCTCGTCGTCTGGTTGAGTTGGCGTGCGAGATTCCACATCGATACCGAACCCGTCCATCTCACTCTCCATACGCCATTTCCGTGAATTTGCCCTTTTCCAGCGGGTACCGGTGGACCCGCAATTTCCGGTCGCGCGACGTCATGAAGATCCCGTGGGTCGTGTACCAGTTCCCGATATTGGTTTCCGGGCTCTGAAGAATCCTCCCCGGTTCGTGCACGTCGAACGAAAAATCCACCAGTTCACTCACGGTACGCATATTCTTGAACGCATCCCTGTGACAGGCCATGTACTGGATCCGGTTCTGGGAGTTGTAGTACGAGGTGCCCGCCCACCAGTCCGGATCCGCCTCGCGGGACGGTTTCTGAAGTTCGGGGTCCTGCCAGTGGTTGGTCTCGATGACCGTCCCGTTTTCCGGTTCCCGAAGGGCGATGTTCTCGGACTCCAGTTCGAATCCGACCATATCGCCGTCCGCATCCACAGCCACGCCCGTGAGTCCCTTGATGCCCGAGATCCTGTACTGACGGAGGAAGTGCCGCACGTCGTCGCAGTCGGAACAATACTGGGCGAGCAGGTGAGCGGTGAAGTAGAGATTGACGTGTTCCGGGTCGACGCCCGGGTTGAACTTCCGGTGGCCCGACGCGCTGCCGATCAGCAGCCCGGCGTCGTTGATCGCCGTACCGACGGTCGTGCCGAACCGTTCCCCGCCGCCCACCAGCCCGCGCGGCCTGCTGTCCGGAAGGCGCATCAGGATCTTGTCCTTCACGAAATCCTCGACCCTGCCGGCCGAACTCGTATCGTAGGTCCTCAACATCGCCGGACCGTCGTCCATCAGCATGGTACCGAGCGCCGAACATCCGTCCAGGTCGGGAGCGGTAAAGTAAACGTGCAGCAGATACGTATGATCGAAGTTTTCGATCCCTGCCGCGTCGCCGTACGCTTCCATCTGCGTCACCAGTTCCGGGAATTCCCGCCGCATGAAGGCCATGTTCTCACGGAAGTAGCTATCATCAAAGTTCTGGGGCTGCCTTAACCTCTTCTCCAACTCACGCCTGGCGTATTCGGGATCGAGCGCGCCCTGCGCCCGTCCCGCTTCGACGGGGCCTCCGCGAAAGGTGTATTTTTCCAAACCCGCCCCCTTTTACAGGTACGCGTAATAGATGACCTCTTTGCGTTCGATGTTGAACCCGGCTTTCTCGTAGGCCCTGCGAGCGCCGGTCTGCGCGTCGTTCAGCCCGGTCCGGACCTGTGCGTATTTGAGCCCGGCTTCCCGGAACCGGTCCATGACGAAGTTGTACATCTTTGTCCCGATTCCCTGCCCCTGCAACCGGGCTGCCACGGCGTTCAGACCGACGATTCCGATGCCTTTCTTCGGTTCCAGCAGATAGGTGATGAACGCCACCACCTTGCCGCTGTCGCGCGCCTCCACGACGAACGCCCAGTCCGGGTGTTCCGCAAGGTGGCGTCCCACGCTGGCCTTGATATTTTCCGGCCAGTTCGCATAGAGGACGCCGAACAGTTCCTCGCCCCAGTTCTCTTCGTGCAGGCCGAAGATCGGTTCCCACGCCTGGCGGATGATTTCTCCAATCCGGTCAAGGTCGCCTTCGGTTGCGGCGCGAATCCGATGTCTGTCGTCCATTTTCCCTCGCATCGATCAGGCGGGTAGCTAAACGGTGTCGGGAAAGGGCACACCCAACCGTTCGGCCCATATCTCCAATTCCTCTCGCACGTCCGGTTCCAGCGGGATGCCGTGAATTTCGCATTCCCGCCGGGTCCGCTCCATCCTCTCGCCGGGCAGCCGGATCTCGTCTGACGCGCCGTCCAGGGGACTGCCCTTCAGGTCGGCGATGAAGTCCGCCATCCGGGCTTCGAAAGCCTCAACGGGCATGAACGCCCCGATGTCGATGGCGATGCAGCAGTGGCTGACCGCGTGGGTCTTGTCGGTTCGGTCCGCCTGGTCCGGGGGCGTGATATCGCTCAGGAAAGCCGCGCCGCCCAGCACGCCCGTCAGCGCCTCCACCAGAATGGCCAGCCCCGCGCCTTTGTGGACGCCGATGGGCAGCGTCGTGCCGCCGCCAATTACGGCCTGCGGATCGTCGGTCGGCCTGCCGTCCCTGTCGAAGCCCTGAATATCCGGCGGAATCCGTCTGCCTTCCCGGATCCATTGCCTCATCCTGCCCCCGGAGGCGGTCATGCACGCGTCGAACAGGATCGGAAATCCGCCGCCGGCGGGGATGCCGAACCCCATCGGCGTGTTGCCGATGACAGAACCGCGGGCGCCTGGATATCCCATGGATCCCTTGGTGTTCGAAAACGCGATGCCGATCATGCCTGCGTTGGCTGCTTCCAGGCAGTACGGTACGGCGGCGAGGAAGTGGTTGTTGCGAACGACCAGGGCGATGCCGATGCCGCCTTCCCGGGCTTTATCGATCGCCAACCGCATCCCCTTCATGCAGCCGATGATGCCCACGCCGTGGTCGCCTTCGATGACCGCGGTCATCCCACGATCGCTCAGGACGGGCTGTTCGGGATTCGCCCGAATCGTCCCGTCAGCCAGCCCTCGCAGATTGAAATGGGTGAGCCGAAGCCCGTGCGTCGTGTTGCCGCGGATTTCCTGGCAAAGTGTTGCGCGGGCGATGGTTTCCGCATCGTCTCCAGGTACGCCGGCAGCCAGAAACAGGTCGCGCACGAATGTTTCCAGCACATCCGCGGCCACACGCGCTTCAGCCTGATCGAGGCTACTCATATTTCCATTCTCCCAAAACCGGTTTCGGCTGGCGCACAAAACACTAATCGACCCTGAGTCGCGCCCAGCGCGTGTGCGTGACGCCACCGACCGTACACCAGAAATACGTCATCAGATCCCCGCCGGCGAGGCAGAGCCCGCCGGGCTTGCCGAACGCGATCTGCATATGTTCGGCCAGGAAATTGTCGGTCTCCGGCTCACCCAGGGTCGCCTCGGCTCCCGCGTCGAACACGACGGCCTGGCCGTCCACGTCGAATGTCTCCAGGTCCTCGCTGAGGGCCACGCGGATACCCTGCGGATCGTGCCGGAAGTTGTAAATGGCCGCCACGCGCCCGTCGGCCAGCGCGATGGGGGAGCAGACCTGCCCGCGCAGGTTGGTGGACCGCGGCGCCGACCACGTGCGCCCGCCGTCGTTGGAGACGGTCCAGTGGTTGGGCAGGTCTTCGGAGGTCCCGTACCGGTGGGTCCAGAGCATCGTGTAGATTCTGCCGTCCGGCAGTACCGTGTTCATCTGGTCCCACCAGAGTACGGCCCCCGAAGGATCGTCCGCCACCACGGTAAACTCACCCCAGGTTCGTCCCTGGTTGGGGGAGAAGACGGCCGCGGCCTTTTGATCCGGGGGCCCCTCGCAGCCTTCCGGCTTCCACGTTTCCAGCGGGTACATCCACCGGTCCGGGGCGATCTGGAGGAGCACACCGGCGCCGTTGCAGGTGTACCTTTCGGGAGGCAGGTCCACCGGAACCACCTGCGGCGTCGACCAGGTCCGTCCGGCGTCGTCCGACCGGAACAGCAGCATCTCCGGGCGCTGCAGCACCTCCGAGTTCGGGTCGAACAGCTTGTGGGACCGCATTTCGAAACGGGTCGCGGTCATCACCAGCCGGTTTCCGGGGATTTCGCTGACGTGGGGCGCCCTGTAGCTCCATCCGTCTTCCGGCGGCCCTCCGCCGTGGATGCTGCCCTCGTTCGCCCAGTTTGCACCGCCGTCGGTCGAGCGAAGGACCTCGATGTGATTGTCCGCGGAACCCAGTTCGGCGCCCACGTGCTGGCAGGCGATCATACTGCCGTCCGAGAGCGGCGTGATGGTGGGCATGTACGCCCCCAGCCCGCGCCGCCACGAAAGGATGCCGCCGTCTACGACCTCGATCATGAACCAGGGTTCCTGGTATAAAAACGAAACTTACATGGATGGACAGGATAGACAGGATAAAACCCAAAACAGCGGGAAGCCTGTTTCCAATTCCGAACCATGGCGCCGAACCCTTTCACCGCAGACCGCACGACACAATTCTGACCAGCCCGACTTCAAAACTGTGGAAGTTGCCGGCATATGCCAATATAAGTTATTGAAAAACATCCTATTATAAAACAACACCGATAATCTGCCGCAAGATACATATTGGTGCCGTGCAGCGCGAGTCCCGATTACTATTTCCACGTCATTTCCATGACCAGGAAATCGGTGTCATTCGACATCCTGACGGGCAGAATGACCTCGCTGCCGCGGACCTCCGAAGCGGGAAGCCTGTCGTCCCCGCTAAAGACGTCGACAAGCGAGACGACTTCAGCACCGTCCGGTGCGCGCATCACGAGATTCGTGCGATAGGCCAGGCCCACGTAGTTGAAGATGAGACAGACCAGGCAGCCGTCGCCGATCATCGGGAACAGTTCCATGGTCGGCACGTCGCGGCGGTCCCACGGCCGCAGGTCCCGGTAGGCATTCTCCGGAGGATAGGGCCATAGTCGGGCAACCGGCTCGTCCTGCGCCAGCCATTTCAGGATATTCCGAAGCAGCGGAATGCCGTCCGTGGGCGTCCGGACGCCGTTGTGGTCACCCGGCGTCACGTAGCTGAACTCCGGGACTCCCGCCAGCCAGACCTGGCGGCCGCCGTCTTCCTCGTTCAAGACCAGCGCCGGCCTCCCGTCGATTTCGCCCACCGTCTCCCCTTCGATGCCCGGCTCGGAAAACGCGGACTGCAGCATGACGGGATGCGAAACACCCTCCAGGAAAGGATGGTCCGGACTGACCGGCCGCATTTCCGCGCTGTCGATGGTTTTCCCTGCCGGCGGTGGACAGGGACCTGCTCCCGGCCAGTCCCGGTTCGGGGTCCTTCCCACCCGGAGCAGACCGTTGCCCGATGCGGCGTGCGCCTGCAGTACGGCCCTCTGTTCGCCGGTCATGCAGTGGGTATCCGGCAGAATCGCCGGGCCTTCCAGTACGTTCCCCGCGTCGGCGAGACGGCCGTCGAAGTGCCACCGCCACGGCAGTCCCACGTGGTTCATGACGTCGGGCCAGACCGCCAGCGCCTTCCGGCCCCAGCCGGTTTCCGGATTCCCGTAGATTTCCGTCTGTGTGGGGTTGACAACGGTGGCGTACGCATAGGGTCTTGTCTTCTCGAAATAGGGGACGAGCTTCCCGGCTTCGTGGAATCCGTCCAGAAATCCGGGGATGATGCGGGCCAGGTCATTGGAATACGGCGTAATGTTGTCCGCGCCGAGCGCGTAGGGAACCGCGCCGGCCATGAAACCGTCTCGGCGGGTCAGTTCCGGCCCCCCCAGGGGCGGTCTGAACGCCTGCGGATAGATATTCAGCGAACGCCTCACGGTGGCGCCGGCGAGCGTCCGGGTCGCCTCCGTCAGGATCCGGCGCGCGGGCCGGTAGGTGAAGTGCGACGTATGGTTGTAGTGGTAGGGGTCGGTACAGAGTACGTCCTGGGCCAGCGCATCCCGCGAGAGATCGATCCCCGCCCGCCAGGTATTGTCGTTGAAGGATACGACCACCGGCGAATACTGAATGCCGACCATCACGTCCGGGCGCTCGGCTTTGATCTGAGCACGGAACCAGGCATGGACCTCCGTCCAACGCGCCATCCTGCGCTGCACCCACGCCCACCACGCCTCCGACTCCCAGTCGAAGTCGGCGGGCGGCGGCGACCCGTGTTTCTTTTCGTACTCGGATACGCAATGGTCGCAATAGCAGCCGATGTCGCCGTTTGCGAACCCGATCGCGGCTTCGTCGTTCAGATGGATCTCCCGGAGCGCCGGCAGTCCGATGACGCTCCTCAGGAGATCGAGGTATTCCGCCTTGTTCTCCGGCTGGAACGGGCACAACCATTTGGTGCGTACGAGGTTATCGCTGTCCATCGCGGTACCCGAACCGCCGACGCATACCATGGCCCGCTCCGGATGGTCCCGCAGAAAACTCTCCCTGTACTTCATGTAACCGGTGAACACGGTCATCCCCAGGCCGAATTCATCGGCCCACGCGCCAAATTGACACACCTGTTCCGAGTCGAATCCCTGGCCCGTGAATTTCCGTTCCCCGGTTTTCAGGGAGACGCCGATATCCGTGAATCCCTCGCTCCGGACTCGCGCCACGTGCTCGCGGGAATAGCTCACTCTCTGAATATTCAGAAGCGCCGTACGTCGTATCGTCCGTTTCATCGGTATTCTCCGCATCCCGGGTCGAGAACGCCACATCAGGTCGCGGTATCCATTCGAAGTGTACGGGGCGTTTCCGCGAAGAGATTCAGGGATACGGCCCGCTGGCGACGTCCCTCCAGCACAACCTCACGGACGTCCAGGGTGTTCCCCGTTTCGGCACCGCGGACTCCGGTCACACGGTCGGGCAGCAGCAGGGTGAGTCCATGCAGGTCTCCGGGGGAGACCAGCGTCAGAACGACGGCTTCACCCTCCGTCCGCCGCTCCGCGAGCCGCACGTCCGCCCGGGCCCGGGAGAACCGCGACCACCGCTCCTGGTTCTCGAACCGGCACCCTGCCGCCCGGGCGCCGTCCAGACCCATCTCCAGCGCACGCCGGGAGGCCCTGGGATCGTCCTGGGACATCGCGACGTAGCTGGGGTGAAAGTTCGCGATCTGGCAGCCGTGCCAGCGCCGCGCCGCGTCTTCGGCGAACCGGGTGAGTTCCTCGCCGTATGCCTCCGCCGACAGGCCCACCCTGCCCGTCGATTTCGGGTCCGTGGAGTCCCGTTCCCCCAGCGTCTGGCTCTCGTCCCACTGCGCCGGCATGTGCCACAGGTCCAGAACCCCCATACCATGCTGGAAGTATCGGAGGGGCAGGGCGGTCGAAATCATGTACGGTCCGTAGCGTTCATCGTGGCGCATGCGCGGATCGTGCGAGACGAAGTGGGTGGGCGTGTACCAGCCGAGGTCGACCACCATCTCCGCCATCGGCTGCCCCGACCATTGGCAGCCGTGGATGCAGATCGTGTCCATTTCCAGACCGGTGTCGCGAAAGAAGCTGTCGCGGTGCGCCTCCAGGTTGGCGCGGATATCGGGTAGCGCGTTTTCGTTCAGGTCCTGTGCGGTGCGTGATCGCCGGACCTTCTTTCCCGAGACGTCGACCACGGGCCGCGTGACGTCGTCCAGGTTGGCTTCGATGGTGATGCCGTGCCCCCGCTCGTGCCAATCCCTCATCAGGTCGCCGCCGAAACGGCTCACGGGGGGTCTGTTGAACGTGAGATAGGCGTCGTATTCCTCGACGACCCGGACCTCCACGTCGGCGCCGACCTCGCCGCAGCCATCGCCCTTCACGAACCAGAGCGCGGGGGCGGCGTCGGGAAAGTGCCAGAGCCGGGGAAGACAGCTATCGGAGAGGGAGGACAGAACGAGCGTCCTCAGAATATCCTGATGCAGGTCGCAAACCGGCACGTCCCGGGGCAGCTTATCGGAAAGCTCGAAGAAACCGTAGATGTGCCGCGGCCCGGTAAGCGGCCCCATGTCCTTCGCCGGACGCTCGCGCACGTCTCCCGTGCCGTGACGCAGCGTGGCCACGGTCCGGCAGAGGTCGTAGCCGTAAATCCATACCCTTCCATCTCCCACGCGGACGGATGCGATTCCGGATCCGCATCGCTCTCCGCCATCGGCCCGTAGCGCCGCCACTTCCCGGCCGCCGTGAAGGGGACGGGCGGTGTCGTCGGGGCACAGCAGCGGCACGTCGCCATGCTCCCAACCGTCCAGGGCGGTCACGGACAGGTGGGCGTCGGTCACAGCATCGGCGCCCGACACGCCGAACGCTGCCGCGACTGCCGGGTCGGGCGCGAGCGCGACCAGCGAAACACCCGCGGAAACAGCCCCTGCCAGGCGCTCCGCGATGGTTCGGCCGACGCCAGCGCCAGCCAGCACGACCAGGCCGACGCCGGGAGTCACACCGTCAAATCCGGAGGCGGGGCGCTCTTCCAGCCAGGGAAAACCCTCGCACCGGAGCACCTCGGCGCACAGGTCTTCCGACGGGTCGCTTCCCGCGCGCAATATCAGGATGGGTTGATCCATGCAGGTACCTTTCTTGCTTAGCGATGGGGTATCAGGCAACCTCTGTCAACTCGTAGTCCGATCAGCGTGTCACCGTATGCAGATCGAAAGTGTGTTCCGGCTCGCCCGTCGTTCCAGGCACAAAACAACTCCACTTGACTATTAGTATCATTTTTGATATCATACATCATGGTGAGCACGACGGAAATCCTCAAAGCGCTTCGTAACAATCCGAATGGGGTCCGTTTTACGGATCTTGTAAAGCTCTGCGACGACTATTTCGGGGAACCACGCCAGAAAGGGACAAGCCATCGGGTCTACCGGATGCCATGGACGGGCGATCCAAGGATAAACATCCAAAATCACAAAGGCATGGCGAAGCCGTATCAGGTGCGCCAGGTCATCAGGGCAATCAACAAACTCGAGGACTTAAAATGAACGATCATTTCACCTACCGGATCACGTGGTCCGCGGACGACAGCGAACACGTGGGTCTCTGCGCGGAATTTCCGTCGTTGAGCTGGCTCGCGCCGTCACCCGACGAGGCCTTGTCCGGCATCCGGCGGCTCGTTCGGGAATCCATGGACGACATGCGCGCCACCGGTGAACCAACGCCGGCGCCATTGGCGGACCGCGCGTATAGCGGTAAGTTCCTGGTTCGTCTGCCGCCGGAGTCGCACCGCGCCCTGGTTATCGAAGCGGCGGAACAGGGCGTGAGCCTGAACCGGCTGGTGAGCGCGCGGCTGGCTGTGCGCCTGCGACCTGAGCCGCTCCCTGAGCTTGTCGAAGGGTCGGCGAAAGGCGTTGGAACGCGCTAAACAGGATAAACCAGTCCCATGTCTCAAATCCTGTCGATTCCCCAGAGGTGCCCCAGCAGGAAGTTGTTAATATTCCCCCGCTTCCCTCCGATGCCGCCCAGGTGATAGGCGCCGTCCACGGGATTCGCGGGCACCTCCACCGCGCATCGGGCGCGGCGGTCCGCCGCCAGGATCACGGATCTATCCATTGCCTGCATCAACCTCCCAGGTGTACGCGGCTGATCCGTTGTCATTTTCCACGCGGCAGGTTATCGAATGCCTGCCCGCCCTGTCCGCCTCGAACCGCAGCGATCCGCCGTTTCCGGGTATTGCCTTGCCATCGGACGTCCACGAAAAGCGGAGGCCCGGATCCTCCCTTGCGTCGACAGGCAGTTCGGCGCAGCCGATGTGGCGGTACACCCCGTCGGCGTCCCGCTGGCGGGAACCGTCCGGCGCGATCCAGCCGTCGTCCAGGTCGCGCGCGGAATAGTACATCAGGTATCTGCCCGGCAATTTCAATACGTGAGGGGTGGACGTGTACCGGCCGTCGAACGCTTCCCTGCGCGGGTTCGGGGGAAACGTCGGCACGTCGTTCTGGTAGTACCAGGTGCTGCCGTCGCGGGTGCGCCCGAACGAAATGTCGAAAACGCCGCCCGCCCGGTGGCCGCCGAACCACATCGCCAGTTCGTCCCGGTCGCGCATTACGAAGGGATACACGCAGGAGCTGTAGATCCCGCCGTACCGCACCGCGTCCCCTTCGTGTTTCCAGTGCAGACCGTCCCCGGACCGGGCGGAAACGACGTTCATGGTCATCTGCAGACCTGGATCCCTTCCGGACGGCGCGTTTACCCACATCCTGTACGTCCCGTCATCCAGTTTCAGGACACACGGACGACGCCCGGTACGCAGCACCGGCTCCGGGTGGAACGTCCATGAAATCCCGTCGGGGCTCTCGCCGTACCCCACACGCTGGTTCAACCACGGGCGTCCCTCCACGTCGATTTCATCGACGGCGGTAAACCACATCCTGTAGACCTTCTCCTCCACGTCGTAGAGTACGTACGGCGCCTGGAAACGCCAGCCCCACGGAATCGCATCGTCGGTGGCAATCGGATTATCCGGATGCGGTTCCCAGCGCAAACCGTCCGTCGACGTGGCGTACCCGAGGTGGATGTACGAAGGGTTGCGCGCGTGGTCGGAACTGCCTACGTACCACATCTTGTAGATGCCGTCCGCCCTCAGCACGCATGGCATGTAGAGGAGCACGCGGCACCAGTCCTGGCGGGTCGTGGCTGCCGACAGAAGCGGCTCGGAGAGGCGCCGCCAGACCTGCCCGGTCGGGAGCGACTGACAGGGTTCTACCTCGAGACGAAGGTCGATGGTCTCCCCGGACCTGACTGAAATCGTCCTTCCGGTCGGGTCGACTCCGCGGATGCGGGGGGCATACCATTTCGGCGTCCTGGCAGCGCGCTTTGCCACCACTGCGTTCTCCCTGTCTTATTCGCCGCGGGGTCGATATCTGGGCGTGAACGCTCGTCCATAGAACAGCGGCATCAGCTCATGCGGTACGTGGTCGGTCTGCCCCAGCGACTCCATACCGCCGAACTCGTAGTCTGAATGGACAATCCGCGAAAGCATGATAAGCCGTTCCTTGTCCGTCTCGATGTTGATGGTCCGGTGCATCAGCGGGCCGTCGGCAAACAGCAGCGCGGCGCCCCGCTTCGCCGTGGTCTGGTGGAAGAACTCGGAGTCCGGATGGTCCGTGATATACTGCTTCAAATCGTCGTAGGAGAGGTCGAGTCTGTGGCTTCCCGCGAAGATTCCGGTGCCGCCGTCGCCGGGGCCCACGTCCGTGAGATAGAGGATCAATCCAAGGATCTGCGTATGGAACCATCCGTTCTTCCGGACCGCCCTGTCCTTGTGCCGGGTCACCCCGCCGTGCCATCCCAGAACGGGGGTTTCGGAACGCCGGTTGAAGCGGACGGCGACCTGGTGGAAACGAAACGTCCCGCCCAGCAGTTCCGTGGCAACCCCCAGTACGCGCGGCCTGGTAAGTACCGACAGGTAGACGGGATCCAGCCCCAGCACGTTCTCGATCTCCAGGCGTTCCAGGTGCAGGTCGCCCGACGCCGTCCTTCTCCGGTTCGCCCGCCACATCGCCCCGTCCCTGAAGTCCTCGTATTTTCTCGGAGGCGGAGGCGGCGTGATCTCGACGTCGCCGGCCGCATCCAGGATTTCCGCCTTCAATCCGTTGGCTGACGCTTCGATGGACAGCAACTCCTGTTCGGTAAACAGGTCCTCGACGATGGTGTACCCGAACAGCTCGAACCGCATCCGCTGTTCGAGCGTCAGGGCCGGAAATGGAAAGTCGAATTCGGTCTGCGGCACATCCGAGAACCCGAACCCGGGATTCGGCGCGGTATATGCGGTTGATTTGGCTGTCTCAGCCATTTCGCTGCACCTCCGGACAAAATTGACACGTTTCGACAAGACGCCCGTCCCTACGACCGCACCCAGTGCCGGAAAAGGGGCTTCACCCTTTCGGGCATGGTGTCATAGACTTCCCGCGGGACGGGCGGGACTTCGGGTGAATTCAGCCCCGTTGCTTCCAACATCAGTCTCCGCTCTTCGGACCCGGGCATCAGGACGCTTGTATCGAGCCACCAGGGCGCGTAGCGAATTACCACCGATACGCGCGGCTCGTGGGAACGGTTGGGGGCCGTGGCGTGCCAGAGCCGGCTGTCCAGCATCAGCACGCTTCCCGCTTCGCCTTCCGCGTTGCATTCACCGGGAATCGCGCCGAGCGGGTCGAAACCGTTTCCCCCGCTGGGATTGTTCGTGGAACGGTGGCTGCCGGGAAGAATGAGGGTCCCGCCGTTCTCCGTGCTGAAGGGCGAGAGCATCCATAGCGTGGTAAGGTGCATCACCGCGTCGGGATAGGGTGCGGAGATATGTCCGGCGTTGTTCTGGTTGAAGGGCCAGTCGGCGTGCCATCCGCCGCGCGGGTTTCCGGGAAAGTTGACCGTTGCGGTCGTGAAAGAGATCCGGACGTGGTCGCCCAGCATGCCCTTGACGACGCCCATGACGCCGGAATCCGCCACGTACGGCGCGAATGACTGTTCCCGGGCGACAAAGCCCGAAACGTGCCCGATGCCCTTGTCCTCGAGCGTTTCGGTGTTCGCATGCCGATGCACGGCATCCATAACGCGCGCTCTCACCGCCGCGACCCGGTCCGGAGGGACGACGTCCTCGACGACACACCAGCCGTTGACGCACATCTGATTCAGTTTGTCGAGCAACTGTTCGTCCACGTCAGTTCCCGCTTCCATGTCTTCAACTCTCTTTCAGTGGGTTGACCGACCTCACCCAGCCTCACTCAATGCCCGCACCCGGTCCGGTTACGGTTAGGGTTGCAGGATCCAGATCCCGCCCACTTTACCGGTGATGCTGTCGATAACGATCCACATCCCCAGGCAGACCGCCTCGCCCAGGATGATTCCCATGAAGAACGGCCGGGTCATTCTGTAGAGATTGGCGCCTCCGAACCGCAGCAAGAGCGCCTTGATTCCCCAGGCGAGAAACACGCTGAAGAAGTAATGGTGTGTATAGGCGATCGTGCTTACGGGAAGCGCCACCGGGTGCAGCGGCCACCAGGGTAGGCGCGACCGGAGCGACATCAGAGCGACGACAACGCCGGCGCCCAGCGCCGTGTACAGAAATCCTGGAAAATAGACCGGAGTCGGCGAAAGCAGACGGCGGCCGATGTATTCGTCGAACGGAAGCGCGCAATCGTTGACGTCCCTGAACCAGTAATCCAGGTTGCGGCCGCCGTGTTCGTAACCCAGTTGAAGCGTTGTATAGCCTGCGGTGACGAGGCCCGCTGCAAGCGCTGCGCCCATCGCCAGGACCAGCCCCCGCTTGCGACCGATCTCCCGCGCGAGTCTCAGCGCGCCCGAGGCCCGGGGCATCAGCGTATTCAGCCGGGTCATCGTCCAGGCGAAGCCGACGCCGAGAGAAGTCAGCCCCGTGGGTCCGAACGCCGCTGAGCCCACCGCGCACACCACGAATTCCGACGGGTTGAGCGGGGAATAGGTGACGGAATATCCGGTCTCGCTCACGATGCGGGCGAGAACGAGAAACACGACAAAGCAGAAGAAGCCCAGCAGCAGGACGAGATGCGGCGAGATTCCCGCCTGATAAAGCCAGCACCCCAGATAGAGCGTCCCCGCAACGATGCCGGCCACGGCGGAGCGGTAGGGGATCACCTCCTCCGAATCGTCCAGGCGCGAAGGTCTGCCCGTCGCCCTGGCCCACACCTGCCGCAGGTGTCCCCTCGCGATCCACAGACTGTACCCCGCCAGGCCGAGCATATAGCCCATGCCCATCATCGCCAGGAATGCCGATCCCTGCGAACTGTGCCGTCCCACAACCCCGGAAACGCCGTAGGTTTCCGCCCCGACGATGGCCAGAGTTCCGCTGACGCATTTGGCGATGACGTTGAACAGCCAGATGCTCAGGCTTACGTCCGTATTCACGAAATACGAGTACCCAAAAATCGCAAAGTGCAGGCCGATATGCAAGGGGATCGCCCGTCGGAAGATCCAGATCACCGTTCTCAGAGGAATCCGCGGAAGCGAATAGTAGTACCGCTGAAGGCCGTTCAACATTCCGATCAGAAACGGAACCGCGAATCCCCCCCACATCACCCTGCTGCGGAACAGGGGACCCACCTTTCGCGCCCCTGCCTCGCTCATCTCGAGCGGCACTTGCATGATGGGAAACGCAAACCGTTCGTGCTCTTCCCACTGCTTTCTCATCAGGACGGCCAGGCAGACGAGCACGACGTAGAGTACGACCAGGAACGACCCCCAGCTCCACAGGGGAACCACCCACGTCCACCAGGGCACCGGGTCGCCGGCGGGAAGACCGTCGTACAGCCCCCTTACCGCTTGCGTATCCAGGTTCGACAGCCAGGGAAGGGCATTGGGCAACACCGCTTCCAGGTGCCGCATTTCCGGCGAGGCATAGTAGGTGACGCCCGTCATAAAGCCCAGCAGGGCCTTGGTGATTTTCCACGACGGCATCAGAAACAGCAACATGACGTAGATGGCCAACAACTCGCCCCGCCCCAGCGCATATCGGCGCTTCAGGGCCGCCGCCAGGGGGTTTACGGCCAGAACAAGGACGAAGAAAACGAACAGCACGCCCCGGTCCATATAGTAGCTGCCCATGAAGGGCCCCTGGACGACCATACGATTGTGCGTCAGCGCGACACCAAGGAACACGCAGAGAAGGAGCCCGATCAGGAAAGCCCGCAACGTCAGACCGTCCCGTGAAGACGCGAGATGATTCTCCGAAGACGCGTGTTGTTGGTAGGCCCGATTCCCCAGGCGTTGTGCTTGAGAGCCTTCCACTCGTTCTCCTCGTTATGGGCGGCATATCAAGTCTTTGAAGCTGTCTTAAAATTCCCAGCGGTCTTCGCGCGGCTGCAAAAGCGCCGGTCGGTGTTGGTCAAAGCCACCCGTATTGAGAGGTCGAGGCTGCGCTCGCTCGCCTCTCTTGGGCGACTTCGCCCGCCTTGACCGCCCCTTTTTCGCTCGCGCTCGGGAACTCACCGGTAATTTTAAACCAGCTTCTTGGGGCACACGGCCACGCCGATGTGGCGGTAGATTCCGGCCTTATCGATGCCCAGCGTGTCAGATCCCGTTCTATACAGCGTACCCCAGTCCCTGGCGGAATAGTACATCAGGTAGCGGTCCCCGCCGTCGACGACACACGGCGTGGAGGTATACCGCCCGTCGTAGTCGACGGGATTACGCGTCGCAGGCACGGCGGGCGTGTCCTGGTGGTGGGTCCAGTTCAAGCCGTCGGACGACGTGGAGCAGTAGATCTCGAACACGGGGCGAACCAGGGGCGTCTCGGCGCCCGCGTCAATCAGCACTTCGCCTTCGGCAGGCCAGGCCCCGTACCACATGGTATATCCGTCACCGTCTCGCATAACGAAAGGATAGATTGTGCCCCTGAGCTTCTCGTTGAAGCTTACGGCGGGTTCGGGGTCCCGCGTCCAATCAATGCCGTCGGTGGATTCGAATCGATAGATGTGCCGGACCAGATCGTCGAAGCTTCCATCCGGCGTCGGCGATGAGTTCATCCACATCCGGTAGGCGCCGGGACCGTCCTTGATCACGCACGGCCGCCGCCCGCTGTGATAGATCGGCTCGGGATGAACGTCCCATTTCAGCCCGTCGCGGCTGGTGGCATAACCCAGTTGCTGCTCGAAGCTCACGAGCCAGGTTGGACCGCCCCGGACAACGGTCGACATAATGAACCACATTTTGTACAGGCCCTCGTCCGCGTCGAAGATCACGTGGGGCGTCTGCCATGCGTCGCAGGCGGGCAGATCGTCGCGGGTGAGGATGGGGTTGTCCGGGTGCTCGTTCCAGTGGATTCCGTCGTACGACTCGGCGAAGCCCACGACCGAATCGTCTGTACGGGTGGCGGTACCGTGAGCGATGTACCACATCATGTACCTGTCCGCGACGCGGAGCACCGTCGGGTTGTAGAGTTCAACCCGGCACCAGTCCTGCCGGGTAGTCAGGGCCGACAGGACCGGTTCTTCCCGCCGCTGCCATTTCATCAGATGCATGGACATGGTTTCGATCCCCTAAATTCCCGACAGGGCTCCCGATAGTTCCTTGAGTGATACGGACTGTTTCCGCAGCGGGCGCGAGTCCATCGTACAGGCCGTTTCCCGGTATCCGGAGCCGCTGACGATGCCGACGACGACGTCTTCCCGACGGACGTGCCCCGAGTCCATCAGGCGAGTGGCTCCGGCCAGGCAGGCGCCCGTGGACGGCTCCACGAACAACCCTTCCCGCCGTCCGCAGGCCTCCTGGGCTTCCAGTGCCTCGTCGTCTGTTACGGAAACGAAAAACCCCTTCGACGAACGGACGGACCGAAGGGCTTCCATGCCATCTGGCGGGTAGCTGTGAGCAAGCTTCACCAGAATTGAAGGCGGCAGGTTGTCATAAGGCAGCGCCAGCACGGCTTTCCACGTTTCCAAACCGCGATCGAACGCCGCCTCCAGCGCGTTATAGTCTCGCGGGACCACGCCAACCATCCGGGGCAGGGTGTCAATCAGCCCGAGTTCGCGGCAATCCCGGAATCCGCGCCAGATCCCCGAAACCGTACCGCCGCCGCCCACGGGGACCACCACCCAGTCCGGCGCCCGCCCCAATTCCTCAACGATCTCGAAGGCGATGGTCTTGTTCCCTTCGGACTGGTACGGATTGGAGTCCCGGCCGGTGGTGCTCAGATAGAGACCGTGCGCCCTACAGACGGAAATAACCCCCTCCACGATCGGGTCGATCTGCGCACTCACCTCGAGCAGCACGGCGCCGAGGCCGAACATGGGGTAGAGCCGCTCCGGCGGCGTTCCTTCCGTCATCACGACCACGCTGCGCATTCCGGCCCTGGCCGCCAGAGCGGCGTTCGAGATGCCGGCGCTGCCCGTCGATACAATGACGGAGACGTCCGCGCCCACGGCCTTCGCGTGTGTGATCGCGACCGAGAGCGAACGGTCCTTGTGGGATCCCGTGGGGTTGCGGGTCTCGTCCTTCAGAAAGACCTGGCGTCCGTCGAAGCTCTGTGCGGGCAGCAGAGGCGTGCCGCCTTCGCCGAGGGTCACGGCCTCGTCCGGACCGTCGACCGGAAGCAGGGGCCAGTAGCGCCACATGGAACCTTCGAAGCGGTCGTCCCAGCGTACATCGTTATAGCTGTATCGAAACCCCAGTGGTCCCGCGCACACACCGCAATTCAATGCCGCGGCATCCTGCTGATGCGCATTGCAATTGAGGCATATCTTTCGGAATCGACCCACGGCTCGCCCCTGACCGCCAATTGACCTCTTTAATTCAAAAGCCCAAACTTACATGGATAGACAGGATGGACAGGATAAAAACCAAAAGCACGATAAATGTCCATTTTCCCCGGCCATCGAGATGAATCAGAACGCCGGTAGACTGCACAACATCACCCTGGCCAATCTGATTCGCATTTCCAATTTTAAGTAGCTTCATAAAAAGAAATGGCAATCCCGGGGGACCGCCATTTCTTTTGTGTAACGATTGCACCTGAAGACTCAGAATGCGCCGCTCAGCGTGAACCGAAGCGGAGCATCCAGGTATACGCCGAAGTCGCTGTACGCGACGTCGGCCTGCACCACCCGTCCGTTCGGCATCGAGAATTTCAACCCAGCCCCGGCCGTCCAGGACTCTTCGTCGAAGTTCGCCTTATATCCCGCCCGGAGGGCAAAGTTGTTCTGAAGCCAGAGTTCGCCGCCGAACCGGTACTGCGGATCTGCGAAATCCGTGGCGTACGTGTTTTCAAAGGTCGCCGTGATATAGGTCGGGTCGCCCACGGCGCCGACAATTTCCATTGCCGCGGCCGTGCTGAAGGAAACAGGCATCTTTCTGACGTCATCAATCACCTTGACGTCTTTGCCCATGTTCTCAAACGTCATGCCGAGACGCAGGCTTCTGAAACCGGTGTAGAAAAAGGTGGATACGCCCACGTCGAACGCGGTCAGCCGGTCGGTATCCAGCGTTTGTTGCGTCCAGCGGAACATCGAGCCGACGGAGAGTTTGTCCGTCAGTTTCCTGGCGTAGACCACGCCCAGCGAGAGATCGCCCATATCGGGGTTCCGTCCGGTCCCGGTGGGCTGGAAAATGGTCGTCTCTTCGAACTCGTGGGGGCTGAACGTAACCACGTTAACACCCAGAACGCCGTACGCCGTGTTGTAGGCCATCCCGCCCGTAAGGATGGGGTCGCCCATCAGCCACCGGGTGTATCCGAGCGTAAACGCGCCACGCTCGATGTGCGTGAGACCCGCAGGATTCGAAAAGATGGCATCGATATTGTCCGATACGGCCACAAACGCACCGCCCATACCGGCCATTCGTGCTCCATGATCGATCTTCAGAACAGGGAGGACCATTCGCGACAAACGCCGCTGGTCCTGGGCATCCGCCCCCCGCGGGTAGAGCAGGGCGCAGATCACCGCCACTGTCAGTCCGATCCACAACGTCCGTTTCATTGCGTCATCTCCTTGTATTTCAATATGGACCTGAGCCGAGCAGAAATAGAGGTCTGCCCCTACTTGATGATCATCAACGTGCCCCGTTGCGTCTGGCCCGCGCTCCCCGGCATCTGGGATTCGACGATCCAGTAGTAGACACCGGCGGGCACGTCCCCGCCGCGCGAGTGGGGGATCTGGTCCCATCCGGCTTCGCCACGGGAGGGGTCGTTATGTTCGATCAAGGCGGCAAGCTCGCCCGCCACGGTGTAAATCCGGATCGTGCACTTCTGCGGGATATTCGTGAACCGTATCAGACCCGCGGACGGGTAATTGTGGGCGCCGTCCACTTTGTGCGGATTGGGTACGACGATCACGTCCCGCGCCAACTGGTCGGCCGACGCGTTGGCCGGAACGAAGGGAACGCTGGTCATGACGCCGCCCGCCCACTGCTCGGGCGCGCTGTTTCCGCCCTCCATGGACGGAATGGCCATCCCGGTACCGTTCCAGTCGTCGTGCCCGGAGTCGTAGGCGGCCACCCGGTAGGTGTACTCGAAACCCGCCACGGACTTCCGGTCTTCAATCTGATAGGTGCCGCCGCTGTAGTACTCCGGGTCCTTCAGCGGAATGTCGGCCATCAGCTTCCAGTCGTCGATTTTATAGTCCGACCGGTAGGCCCGGTAGCCCACGATGTCCTGCGCCTCCGCGCCCGTGTAGTCCGGGTCGGTCGCGTTGTCGCCCGCGTCGGTCCACTTGATCAGGTTGAATCCGTCGACAGACGCGGTCACTTCCGTCTTTACGTCAGGCGGAGGATCGGGCAGATCGTAGTTCCACCTGAAGGCGTCGGCGGCGGCCTTGTGGTGTTTGAGGAGGTTGTTCATGGGCTTGTCCGATAACATATCTTCCTGCCGGCTCTGCTTGGCCCACCCCCAGATGTTTTCCTCTACCGGGGCGGCCGCCACAAGGGCGTAGACGATCCTCACCTTGTCCCCGGGAGCCATGTCGTACGGCCCGTAGGCGAAGGAAGCGGTGAGTCCGTCTACGGTGGTGGGGTTGTCCTGGATGAATGGCGCGGGACTCGTCAGTTCGTTGTAGATTTGCTCGGAACTTTTGCTCTCAGAGCCGGGTTCCGAAAAATCGGTTCGGTCCCGGTAGTCCCACCACTTGACGGTATGAGGCTGGTCGGCGACCCGCGGCGCGATAAAGCTCGCGTCTCCGCCGGTGTCGAACGTAAAGGTCGAGGCATCGTTCACCGACCCGGGCGTATAGGCCAGCGGGGCGGCGCCGATGTACTGGAAGGCCCCCATCTCCCCCTCGATTTTCGTCTGCTTGAGACAGCACTGATGCCAGCTCGAGTTTGCGCGTTCCTCGCTATATGGTTTGCCGATGTCGTTTCCGGGCAGGTCGGGATTCTCCCCGTCAAAGGCGTACCACATCTTGAGTCCCAACGCATCGCCCGGCCCGTCGAAATTGGCCGCTTCCGTGTATTTGTACCAATCGTCCAGAGAGATCGGAATGGTGCGCCTGAAGAACGAATCCCCGGCATAGTGGGCCTGGCCGCACTGGGAGGCGTAAAAGCGGGTGGAGAAGATCAGGAACGTATCGTTCAACTGCAGCCCGCCGCCACCGAGGTCCGCCACGCCGTCACCGTCGGAATCTCCGGTATTTTCGAACGTATATTCCATTATCTGGAAGTCGTCGAAGTCCGGATAGCTCCATGCGTAGGACTTTTTCGTTACCGTGATGCCGTTCTTCGTGGTCCATTTGCTGACGATAATGCTCTCCGGAAAATGGTCCTTGTCGGCCTCCATGTATTCGCTGTACCGGTAGTTGTGGATCTCTACCGGCGAACCGGGTCCCGGCGCGGGCTGCCCCGCCCACCAGTTGGCCATCACGGGACCGAGGGGCGACACCTTCCGGTAGCCGATATTGCTCTCCGGCCCTTGCGAAGGATCGTAGGCCATTGGGACCACGTCCTCCGATTCAAGCGTGGCCTTGGATTCGGAAACGTGGAAATTGCCTCCGACCCGAGTCGCGATGAACTGGTTCCAGCCCGGCATGGTGCCGCACAATTCGTTGTAGTAGACCACCCATTCGGACCGGACGCCCCAGCGTCGGGTGCCCCAGTAGTCCACGAATTCCTGCGGGAACTGTACCCAGAACCTTCCCGGATACGACATACCGACGGGCCGGTACCAGCTCATCGGCGTGGCGGCGCGCACCCCCTGGGTGCCCGAGTTCCAGTAGATATCCCACACCTTCGCGCGGGACTGGACCCGGAGTTCCGCATCTCCGGCGCTCGCGAACACCTGGGTCATGACCAGGAGTGCGATCGCCCGTAACATTTTCTTTTTCATCACCTTAACCTCCTCAAAAATACCAACCCGGTGCAGGTCCTCCGATTCGGGAGGGCTCGCTCACGTCAGAAGCTCAACCTGATTCCCACGTGCGTAATCCGGGGATTGCCTATGTAGCGCGAACGGTCTGAGACGTCCCCGTAATTCAGGTACGTCGCGTCGTCGGGCCTTGGCTGCTGGAGCCCCCACCACATGTAGTCCGTTCCGGTAATGCCGCTGGCGTCTTGCTGGTTGAACACGTTGAACACCTCCACGAACACATCGGCGTTTACGTCCCCGAAGCGGAAGTGCTTCTGCAGGTTCAGGTCGGCCTCCGTGTGCAAAGGCCGTCTCGCCGGCGTGTTGGCACCGGTCAGCTTGATGTAATTGAACTTGCTGCCCGTGTAGATCCGGTAGATCAGGTTGGCGTTGATGCCGCCGAATAGCGTGGCGCCCGCGTACTGCGCGCCCGGACCGTAGTCGAGCGGGGAGGAGAAGAACATCTGAAGGCTGCCCTGGCTGCGGCGTCCGCGCGTGAAGATATTGCCGGTACTGAACCAGAGCTTCTGAAACCAGATGCCCTGAAGGTATTCCCTCGCTTCGTCCGTAAGACCCTCGACTTCCCACGCCGGCTGGACCGGACCTGCGCCGCCGCTGGTGAGAAAGGCATCAACATTCTCCCGGACCTTTTGCAGGTTCTCTTCCGCCTTGTCGCCGAGCGTCTTGATTTCTTCGGCAGTAAGCGGAACGGGTTCCCTTCGGCCGCCCGCGGCCCGCCATTCCTTGTGATACTTTCCGCTGGCGATGAAACTCCGGTCGGGATAGACCAGAACGCTGGCAACCGACTCGAGATCGCCCAGCCAGTGGATGGCTTCCAGCCACTCCAGGTTCAATGCCGCGCGGAACGCGAAAAAGTTGCTGAAGCCCTTCCTCATGCTGAACTCGAACCCCTTGACGTCTTCGGTGCGTTCGGAGCCGTACGTGCCCCCGATGGCGCCCGTCCTGCCCGTGACAGGATCGACGGCGTCGTGCCAGATGCCGGTACTCTGCAGGTGGCTGCTCTTGTAGAAAGCCGCCAGAGAGAAGACATAGTCGCTTACGAAGTTCCAGTCCGTACCCACTTCGAAACTGTTCGTGGGGTGACCGTGGTCCCAGACCGGGCTGATGACGTTGGCGCCGTAGCTTTCGTCTTTCGCGTTGAAATGACTCCACGGAACGCCGGGAATCCCCACCGGCCCGGAGGCCGTCTCCCAATGGCTCCCGAACTGCTGTCGGAAGGAGGGGATCATCATGTATCGGCCGTAGTAGAAATGCATGCTTGACCTGGCCGTGATGGGGTGTGAGATACCCAGCCTGGGGCTCCAGCCCTGTATGGTCCGCATGGGCCCGGTGGGCGCCTGGATGAACGTATCCATCGCGTTGTACCACCCCGACGTGAACGACGGCAGCAACTGAACGTCCTGACCCCACAGGCGGTCGTAGCGCAGGCCGACGTTGACGATCAACCCCTCGAACTCCATTTTGTCCTGGACGTAGGCGCCGAACTGTTTCGGCGTCACGGCCTCGCCGGGTTCGGGCTGCCCGATGTAACGGATGTCCCGTTTCGCGTCGCCGGGCGTCATGCCGGTCCACGTCCACCAGTTCTCGAACGTCATGAACTCGAAGCCGGTCTTGGCGAAGTGGCCCCGCGTCATCTGGCTGGACAGGTCGGCCTTCATGCCGAAACGGTTCTGCTCGCCCACCTTGAATGCCCAGACGTCTTCCCGGCCGATGTAGAAGTACCCTTCGCTGTCGGTCCTGACGGCCGTGGTTTTGTTCCCCACGCCGCTGGTGTCGGTCCGGCTTCCATAGCGCGATACGCTCACTTCGTAGAACGTCCTGGGACTGATGGTATGGGTGATCACACCGTAGATCATGTTATCCGTCTGTTTTTCCTCACCCGCGATCGATCCATCGGGAATGAAGAGGTCGCGTCCCGTTCCCCGGATGACGTTCGGGAAGCTGTATCTGGACAGCCGTCCATTGTTGAAATTCTCCGCGAAGTCGTACATCCATCCGATCCGCAGCTTCATGTTCGACCCGGCCGGAACCGTCAGCTTTGCCGTGGTCCTCAGGTTTGCCGGCCGGGTGCGCCACGGGCCGGGAAGCACGGCGGCGTCACGCAGGTGCCGCGCGCTGGCGAAGAATGACGAGTTTCCGAACAGGGGGCCGCTCAGAAACCCATCCAGGTAGTGGCCCCGCCAGTCTGTATAGTTGGTTCGCGAGTGGACCAGGTTTCCCGTCTCCGGGTCCACCTCGTTCGTCCACCCCGGATCGTTCCACTTCGCGTTGCCGCGCAACTCCGGCGCATCGTAGACGTTCTCGCCCCAGTGTTTCTTGCCGGCAGGGGTGAGACGATACTCCGCCTCGCCGTGGTATTGTGCGCCGCCGTCGCGCGTTACGATCTGGATGACGCCGGCCTGCGCGTTTCCGTACTCGGCGTTCATTCCGCCCGTGATGACGGAGACTTCCTGTACCGCCTTGAGATTGACGCCGTACCACTGTCTCTCGCCGCCATCGCCCCATCCGCCGCCGATACCGCGACCGTCTCTGCCGGAAACGGGAACGCCGTCGACGTAGACGACGTTGTGGCTGGCCACCCAGCCCCGGATCGCGCCGCTGCCGTCAACGGCATAGCCCGGCTCGAGCTCAAGGACCTCGGTGACATTCCTCAGAATGGGCGTTCGCTCGATCTCCTCGGCGGTCACGACGTATCGACTGTCCGTCTTGTCGGGATCGACCGGAGGCCTTTCGGCGACCACCACCATCTCTTCCAGTTCCAATTCGGTTTCCCGAAGCTGAAAGTCTACCGTTGTCGTGAAGTCCACCCGAATGCCAACCTGCTCTTTGACCACCGAGTGATACCCCACCATGGATGCTGTCAGCTTGTACTGGCCGGGCGTCACGGAGACAATCACGTAGAATCCGTCCGCATCGGTGGTTCCGCCCAGCCGGGCTTCCTCGATTGCAACACTGGCGCCTGGCAGGGGATCACCCTTCTCGTCGGTTACGCGACCGACGATTTTGCCGGTTGTCGCGGCCATAATCGTGTCCGCGGCAAAGAATACGGAACACAGCACGACCACAGCGCCCGTCAATAACCTGAACCTGCTCATGGTTCCTCCTTTACCCAGCATTTCTAATCTCTTGCGCGATACTCCAACTGAGATCCAACGGGCTAAACGCCTGTATGGCTATTTCTTGAAGTAGAAGCGGATGCCGCCGCGCGCGTTCAGGAACTGCATCGGAAAGGTCTGGCCTTCGAGGCCCCATGCCTCCATCGGCCTCAGCTCGCCGAGCAGAAGATTGTACCGCGCCCGCACATCCAGCGAAATGTTGTCGAAAACGAACGCTTCCACGCCAACGCCCACGTTGGCGCCCAGCGCCGTGCGCGTATCGCTGAACGGCTCTATGACAAGCTCCTTGTCAAGAGGGGCCTCTCGCTGACCCGGAAAGATCAGGCCGCTTACGTCGGTCGTGTAGTCGTAGAAGCCCGCGCCGACGGTCACGTAGGTGGAATACTTCTCCTTGGCCAGGATGCCTCCGCCTCCCTGTCTGACCACCGCGTTCACCAGAAAGCTGCTGATGCGCATCTCGCTCACCGCGTCCGGCGACTTATAGTCCCTGCCGTCTATGGGCCAGGTAAACGCCTGGTCTTCCAGTGCTCCGTTCTCGAATATCGACCGGTGAAATTCCATCTCCACGCTCGTGCGCGGACTCATCACGTAGGTGAATACCACGCCGGCCTGGCCCCGGCCGGTTTCGTACCAGTCCTTCAGCTTGAAGATCGACCGGTTGTAGTCCAGGAACGTGCCGAGCCCCCAACTGCCGGCTACACCGCCCCCGTAGACCGTTCCCGCCGAAAGCAGCAGCAACGCCGCTGCCGTACATACCAATATGCCGTTACGCATATACAACCTCCTTGATAATTCCGATGCCTGGTGCGACATCCGGACACCCCGGTGCCTCATGACAAACATAATGGGAATCCTGTCGAACCATCACCTCCTTTGTCCGTCGTGTATGCGTAATTGGTGGAGTAAGAGGTAAATCGGGAAATATCGATCAGAACCGCATTCACGATTATCCAGGACTGCCTGACAGGAAAAAATACAGTCAGGGCAGGCGGATGTAATTTTTCTGGTCCCGTATATCACTCAACGCGCAACGTAGTCGTGTGAACGCGATGGCGCCCCGTTATAGACATGTTTGCTTCCGTCGTCACTACCCGCAAGACCCCGCGTCAAGGCGCGGACGCTGGCCATCTGCTTGTACATAATTGCGGTTGCCTTCGCGCCGTCCCGTTCGCATAAAGCGTCGACCAGGTTCCGATGTTCGGAGATCGCAATCCTCCCGAAGTCTCGATTCCGGAGGCGTTCGCCGAAAATGGGGATATCTATATCGTACGCCTTGAGACGCAACGCCTCGGTAACGATATCCGCGAATCGCTGCAGCGTCGGGTTATGCGTTGCCCGCAACAGGGCGCGATGAAAGCGGATTTCGTACGCCATCATCCCCTGGTCGAAGTCACGCTCTTTGAAGTCGGCAATCGCTTTCAATTCCGCCAGATCTTCATCCGTGGCATTTTCAGCCGCGAATGCAACGGCCGCCGTCTCTATTGAAACTCGCAGCGCATAAATGTCGGCGCGGTTTGGAACAGATGGGAAAAAATCCAGATGGCCGTTTGCCGGACTCTCGCCGATGGTAGATCTGACAAAGGTGCCGCGCCCCTGCTGCCTGACTACGATGCCTTCAACCACAAGTGCCGAAAGCGCCTCGCGGATCACCCGGTAGCTGACACCGAGATTTGCCGCCAGTGTCCGTTCGGGCGGCAGTTTGTCGCCACTCTTCAACTTTTCAACAAAAATGAACCGTTTGAGAATGGTGACGACCTGGTCTGCCAGCCGTTCCCTGGAGACCGGTTTCAACTGGTCCGTGTTCACGTCTCGGCGCATTTCTATCATAATGGTAGCAATTAATATTCCATATTAGCTTTGTCAAGTGTTTTTCAGCCAGGTTTGCAAGAAAATCTACGGAGCGTGCCAACCCGATTCGTATACAGGAATCAGGAGTCGATTGGCGACTTGCCGGGATATGAAGCGACAAGCCGCTGGGGCTTCCTGCATCGCCGGTACGGGAACAGTCCTTTTTCCAATTGCCCCCAGTTTTCTGCGGGACGTCCGTGCAAGTTAAAGTAAAGTAAATTGGCGTTACGGAATTGTTGTGGTCCTGTCACGAACTGTTGAAAGTTCAAGTGCTTTTTCGTGTCTGCGCGTCGGACAGTTCGCGTCGCAGTATGCTTCATTGACGAAGGCCGGTTGGCACCGCAAATCGTCAACCGTCGATGTATGCTTGCAGAAGACCGGCCGTGTCGGCCGCGACTCGCGCAAGGTCATGGTCCTTCGAATACGGCTCGAGGACGTTCACGTAACCTTCATATCCGATGGTTTTCAGATTCGATACGAATTGAGGTATGTCGAGATGGTCCTCTTCGTACAGGTACACTCTGCGGAACGTCGGCGTGGTCTTTCTATAGTACCTGTGGATGGTCTGGTCGCCCTGGTGCAGCACACCGCCCTGTACGTTGACGATGCGCAACAGGTTCTTCACCTGTTCCAGGGTGGCCAGGCCGTAGTCCTGCTCGGCCATGTGGATATTCAACGGATCCACGTTGAGCCCGAGGTTCGGGCGGTCGACCCGCCTGATGAAGTCGCGGGCGCGCAGGATATCCTCGAACATGCTGTTGAAATGACAGGCGATGACCAGCGAGATTTCCTGCCGCGCGGCCAGGTCGCACCATTCACGGATCAATTCGATATCCGTGGGATACCCGATCATCAGCTGATCCAGGCCGACCCTCGGCAGAAAGGCCAGCTTCTTCTTTGTCAGATCCGCGTCGAACGATGCGGAATCAAGCCGTCCCCAGAGCATGCTGCAGCCCAGCCCGTGGTCCGTATAGAGTGCTTCCAACTCGTCGAAGCGTTCTTCCCGCATGAGATGATCGATCTGCCCGTCCCGCAGGTGCACTCCCTGATAACCAGCCCTGACCGTCAGCTGCAGGAATTCTTCCACCGTCATCGCGTAGGACTGTTTCGTCATTTCAATCAGCCTGCCGGACAGGGATAGCTTCATCGGATTCTCCATCGCCTGAATAATTCAATAGACATGAAGTTACATGGATGGACAGGATGAACAGGATAAAGACCAGGAGCGGGATAAATGCTCACGATTCCGGGCCAAACCAATGGATCCTTGCCTCCGTGGGCTACGAATCATCACCCTGACCAATCAATTTCGAAATTCATGAAGTGCTGTCGCACAATACTTCGCTGAATTTATTGAAAAACAACCCGTTATACACCAAAACCAGGGGTTTTCGTGTATAATTCACGATAGATGCAGTGAATTTAACCTCAATGTGAAATAAATCAGGCTGCATTCTGTAGTGCGTTGCAGATTTTGCGGTATTGTTTTTCGGTGTGCTTGTTGCGTTGGAGACGCAGGGTAAGCCGCCCTTCGGGTCGGATAAGGTGTCCGGCGCGGTTGATGATCTCGAACCGGAGGGTGCGTATGGATTTGAGGGGCCATCGGTTGGTATTTTTCAAGGTGCGATTGCGTTTTGTCAGTCCGGTTTCAATTTGGAAGTTGACCAGGAGGTTGTGCGCGAGAATGACGAACTGTTGCCAGGCACTATTGGCGTCGTAATTGTGTGTGGGGATGGTATCGAAGCTGAGACCGGTCTTGAGTTCGCCGATGGCTTTTTCGTGCATGCCGCGTCCTGCCATGAAGCGCCAGAGCGCGCGCAACTTGAAGGGTAGATTGGTGGCCACCGCGGAGTATTCGAAGGTGCCGTCATCGGGATCGAACAGGTCCAACTGGTAGTTCTTGCGGGTTTTATGGAAGACGCGTTTTCGAAAGATGGCGATGTTGAGGGTGCGTTCCCATTTTTTGACCGTCAGCGTTGACGGAAAGCCGTCGACGCCTTTCTCGATGCGCTGCCAGTTGCTGCATTGACGGATTTTGTGCTGTAAGTCCAGGCCTTTCCAGAAGGGCACCTTGATGGCATACGAGGCCTTGTTCTTGATAAGCGTGTTCACCACATCCTCTTTGAAAAAGTCGCCATCCATGCGGAATCGCAGGGTGTAGGCGTGCCCCAGGCTTTCTTTGATCTGAGAGAACACATCTTTTAGAAACCCGATGGAGGCGCTGCCATCGTTGATGTTGCCGGGCCGGTTGTGCGCGCGGAGAAAATGACCGCTGTCGGCCAGGTAGGCGGTAATCGGATAGTAACTGGGGACTTTGCGATGATGCGGATTATACCCGCGGTGGGCGCCGCCGACGCGTTTGCCCGTGCACAAGACGGTGCCGTCCACGTCGATCGTCAATTTTCGTGCGCGCAACAACTTGATCTTATGAGCAACCACGGCGGCGTTGAGGGCTTTCAGGGCGTCGAGACCCTTGTCGGTAAACCGTCTCAGAAACAGGCTCATGCTGCGGGGGGTCGGTAGATCCTTCAGACCGCAGAACCGCTGCAGCAGGGGATCTCCTTTCAAGAAATCCAGATGCCGCAACCGACGGCCGCCTATCCACAGCAAACCCAACAGAACACGGGAAAGGCTCACCACACCGAAGTCGCCGCCAAAGCACGCACTGCCCAGGTGACGGCGCAATTGCCTGTTCCAATCGATGGTTCGCAAATAGCGCATCAACAACTCCAAACCCGCATACGAGGTGAGGCCTTCACCCGTGAATTCCATCTTCAAATCGTCGTTGACACGCGCGTGCAAATCCGCTTTCTTTCGTCTCACTGTACGTGGCCTTTCGTTTTGGGTGAATTGGGGGTTTCGTCGCTTCCCAATATACCAAAATGGAAGGCCTTTTCCTATTGATAAATATAGACTTATTCGTGTTTTCGCCTGGTCTTCAATGCTCCGAATTTCATCAACATTATTTTCGCATTGAGGTTAAAACCTATTCCTTACGTGGACGGGTTTGCCGGTTTCGATGGAGGCCGCGCCCGCGATGCACGTGGCAGCGGATTTCGCGCCATCCCGCACGTCGATCATGGGTGTTTTATCGTTCAGGATGCAATCCACGAAATGCGCCATTTCCTCGGCGAACGTGGGGTGTTCCGCAAGAATCGTGATCGGCAGCCGGATAAAATCCTCCAACTCTTCGATCTTGCTGAGATACAGCCTGTCGTTGATGGCCGTTCCCCTGGTTCCGTAAATGGCAAGGTTCAGTTCGTACGGACGCTGGCATCCGAGAAACGCGGCCATCTTGCCCATGCAACCGTTCTCGAACCTGAAATTCATCAGGTAGGCATCGTCGTGGGGGAATTCCGCGAGCACCTTATGGTTCGAAATCGCGAACACCTCCTCGATATCGCCCACGATCCACCGCAGGAGATCGATGGGATGGACGCCGCCGCCCATCAGTCCGAAGTGCGGATTCCGGTCGTCGATCCACCAGTCCTTGATCCGTTTCCCGATGTTGTGCAGGTAGTCCGCCTCGGCGTAGAAGGCTTCTCCCAGTTCTCCTTCGTCGTACATGCGCTTGATTGTCTTGCAGATGGGATTGAACCGCGCGCTCTGCCCGACCATGAATTTCAACGAAGGTTTCGCGTCGGCCGTCCGCACGATCCGCTCGCAGTCTTCCAGGGTGGTCGCCAGCGGTTTCTCGCAGATCACGTGCTTGTCTGCGTCCAGCGCGGCAACCGCCTGATCCGCGTGCGCGTAGTTGGGGCTGCACAGGGAAACGATGTCGATATCGCCACGTTCCAGCATCGACTCGAAGGTCGGGGCAAACAGGTCCATGGCGCCCGGAAAGAGGTCCAGCCTGCGAACGCTGGGCGCCCAGGCCGCGCGCACCTCGGCATGGGGATTCTCGTCAAACGCCTTGAAATGTTCCCGTCCCGCGTGTCCGATCCCCACGATCCCGACGCCCAGTTTTTCCATCACAATTCCTCCCAGGCGGGTCGCGCGGTCCGGCAACGGTCCCGCCGTGATTCTTCCCGTGTCGACACCCGCGTCACCTTTCGACCTCGTCCAGCAATGCCAGAAGATTGGCGCCCTCGATCCGTTCCCGGTCCGCGTCGTTCAGGAAAGGCATTTTTGAAAACAGGTCGTACGTCTGCGGGAACGTCAGCCAGTCGAGGCAGGGTGAATAGTCCGACGCCCAGAGCAGACGTTCGACTCCATAGGCATCCAGCAGCGCCTCCACGTAGGGCCAGGCCGCGCGGTGCGGATAGTCGTGGCCCGGATCGGTCAGCGCGTAGAAGCCGCTCAGCTTGACCCGCGACTGGGGATAGCGGGACAGTGCCAACACGCTGGCCAGGGCCTCTCTCGCACCGGCGGCGTCGGGCGCTTCCGCCTGTCTCGGGGGCAGGCCCAGGTGGGAGACGACGAGGCGCAACTCCGGATGGCGCGTGAGGACCTCCTGCCAGGCGTTCCAGTCGTCGTCCTTTGAATTGACGCTAATGAGCCAGCGCTTCGATACCAGCCAATTCCAGACCTCGTCCGATATGCCCAGGAGCGCGTCCACGCGTTCCTGTCCGAATATATAGAAGCTCACACCTACGAATCCGTCTGCCTGCAATCGCGTCAATTCCTCCGTCGTCGGGGGCTCCGACGCATCGAAATAGGCCGCGGGATGGACCCATTCGTATTGTTTCACCATTTGTGTCAGATACCGGGTGTTTTCCAGGGCCCACGGAACGTCCGCGTACCCGACGATCAGAGCGGCCTTTACCCCGTGGTCTTTCGCCAGCGAGGCGTACACAACGGCTTCGTCGACGGGCCTGCCAAATCGCTTCATCAAGGAATCCTGGTATCCTCCCTCGAACAGGTGAATATGCGCGTCGGCTCGTTCGGACATCGATCCCTCCTTGATTTTGGGGGAGAAACTTTAAGTCTCCTTCAAGAGTCGGGTAGACGTTAGACGGGAGACGGGAGATGATACCAGTGCCCTATAGTTTTTCCAGTCGTTACGATAACGGTAAATTAGCAGGCACGGTTTATGTAGAAACACTGCTGCAAAAGTCTTCATCTACCGTCTACCCTCTTACGTCTCACCGCCTCTCAATATGCTCGTTTCTCGTCACGTTATTCCCATTGCAGCTCCACCGCCAGGTAGTCCCGGTCCCCGGGCATGGACACCGGCAGCGTTACGACCTGTCCGTCTACCGTCGCGCAGGACATCAGGTCCTCGCCGGAAAAAATATCCGTCAGCGTCGTCGCGGCGGCGCCTCCGGGCACACGCATCACCAGGTTGGTTTCGTACGCCAGGCCGAGATAGTTGAAAACCAGACAGACGAGACACCCGTCTCCCAGACTCGGAAACAGTTCCATCGTCGGCACGTCCCGGCGGTCCCAGGGACGCAGCTCTCCGTAATCGTTTTTTGGAGGATACGGCCACAGCCTGGCCGCGGGCTCTTCCGCGGACAGCCAGGACAGCGTGTTCCGAAGCAGCGCCATCCCGCCCGTGGGCGTCTTAACGGCTCCGTGATCACCGGGTTCCACGTAATTATAAAGGGGCGTTCCCGCCAGCCAGACCTCACGCTGCCCGTCGGACTCGACCGCTATGAGAGCGGATCGCCCGTCCACTTCGGCAATCGTCTCGCCTTCCAGGCCCGGTTCCAGGAATGCCGATCCCAGCATGATGGGCGCATCGATACCCTCGAGCAGCGGGTGATCGGAGACGACCGGCTTCAACTCCGAAAGCCCCGCCTCCGCGCCGGACGGCGGCGGCAACGCGCCTTCGCCGGACCAGTCCCCGGCCGGTGTCCGCCCCACCCGGAGCAGCCCGTTGCCGCCCTTCGCGTGCGCGTCCAGCACGGCGCGCTGTTCCCGCGTCAGGCAGTGGGTCTCCGGCAGAATCACCGGACCGCTCAACGCGCATCCGGCGTCTGCAAGCCGACCGTCGAAGACCCATCGCCAGGGCAGCCCGACCTGGTTCATCACGTCCGGCCATATGGCCAGGGTATCGCGACCCCAGCGCCGGTCGGGGTACCCGTAGATTTCCGTCTGGGAAGGCTTGATCAGCGTGGCGGCGCTGCAGGGCCGGGTCTTCTCGAAATACGGGACCAGCCGCTTTGCCTCTTGCAGCCCTTCGTAATAGCCTGGGATGATCTGACACAGTTCGAACGTATAGGGCGAGATATTATCCGCGCCCAGCGCAAAGGGGACGGACCCGGCCATGAAACCGTCCCGGCGCGTCAATTCCAGGCTCCCCGACGGCGGCATGAATCCCTGGGGATAGATGAACAGGGAACGCCCGACGGTCGCTCCGGCCAGGGCGCGCGTCGCCTCGGCCTGAATGCGGCGCATCGGACGATAGGTGAAATGGGAATAGTGGATGTGGTGGTACGGGTCGGTACACAGGACGTCCATGGCCTCCGCGTCGCGGGACAGATCGATGCCGGACAGCCAGGGATTTTCGTTAAAGGTCACGACCTTCGGCGAATGCTGGATGCCCACCACGACGTCGGGGCGCACCTCTTTGATTTCCGCGCGAAAGTACGCGTGTACCCCGGTCCAGGCTTCCATCCGGTGCTGCACCCACCGCCACCACGCCGGGGACGCCCAATCGACCTCCCGGGGCGGCGGTTCGCCGGTATCGCGTTCGTATTCCGCGACACAGTGGTCGCAGTAGCAGCCCACGTCTCCGTTCGAGAACCCGATCTCGGCCTCATCGTTGAGATGAACTTCCCGAACCGACGGCAGCCCGATTACCTTGTGAATCATATCCATGTATTCCGCCTTGTTTTCAGGCTGGAAGGGACAGAGCCACCGGGTCCTGACAATGTTGTCGCTGTCCAGGGCCGCGCCGCGTCCCCCGACGCACACCAGGCTGCGTTCCGGGTGAGTCCGCAGAAACGTCTCACGATATTTCATGTATCCTGTAAACACGATGACGCCCAGATCGAATTCCTCGGCCCACTCAGCCAGCCGGCAGACCTTTTCCCAGACGTATCCCTGCCCTGTCATCTTGTCGTCTTCAGGCTTCAGCCCCAGTCCGATGTCCGTAAACCCCTCCCCACTGACCCACTTGACGTAGTCCCGGGAATAACTTGCGTTCTCGAAGTGCAGCATGGCCGTCCGTCGAATGGTCCGTTTCATCTCTCCCTTTCCGTCAATAAAGGGTTGTCTTCTCAACGCGGACGGGTATGGCGCTGGTCCAGGCCCGGCGCCCGGTTTCGTCCTCTACACACGCGAACACCCAGTCCCGCATGCGGTAACCTTCCACGGTCAGGTCGACCTCGAACCGCGTCGAAGGCGTCGCCGACTGTATGCTGCGGACTCCGAACCCCTTGGACCGGAGGTGACACGCCGTGCACGGGCTGCATTCCACGACGACCGTGCCCCCCGTTTCGATGCGGAAGTCGCGAATTTCCGGCCCCTCGCTGGCGTACGTCCGTTGCGCGCGAATGCCCTCGAGAATTCCTTCCACGCCTGGTCGCCGCACGAGTACCCCGGTCCAGGTCTGTCCCGTCACGTCCGCGTCCTCCAGCACAATTGCATCGTCAACGCCGATCGCGGCCAGGCGGACCCCCGCGTTGAAGAGCATCTGCCAGAGTTCCTCCGAACGCTCCTTGCCGTTGATCTGCCACGTCAGCCGGTTGCTCACCTCCAGCCCGACGATCCCTGACCTCGCCAGGGCATACGCTTTCTCCCAGGAATAGTCGCTCCAGGCGGGGTGGGCGATCACCGCCAGGCCGCCCTGCGCCTCGGTGTCCCGAACCAGGCGGGATACGTCTTCCATCGTCCCGTCCAGCGGCCGGGGCAGATGCCGGAGGCCCAGGCAGATAATATGGGTCAGATCGTCCCCTTCGGGGCAGAACATCTCCGCCCCGGGCACGGGCGTGAAAGCGGGAGACGACTCTGGCATCGGCGTGATGCTGAGGTAGTCCGTCGTCGCAAGAAAATCGAACCCCAGGTTCCTGTAGTGCTCGCAAACTTCACGGGACTCTCCCATCTGCGCCACGTGCGAATGCAGGCCGCCCCGAAGCCAGCGACCCCCGCCTTCGAACTGGTTGTCGACCGTTATCCTCAGCCGGATGGGTCCCCGCTTGTCCCGTCCGTCGATCTCGAATGTCTTCATCTCTCGCTCCGTCCGCCGTCTTCAACCCGCCGGTCGATATGAGAATGCATTGCGAAGCGGCGCCGTCCTCTCTGCCCTGTCGAGCCATCCCTGGGGCGCGTAATCGTCCATATGGAGGTAGCAGCGGATGTTGACCTCCGGCGCACCTTCCCGGAACGTCAGCAGCCTGCTCATCGATATATTCTTCTTTCCGTGATATCGCGAAATCGCCGCCACATTGACGAAGGTTACCCCCCACTTCCGCTCCACGTGCGACCGCCCGCCGTGCGTATCGTCCGGATTCGTATGCGTATGCCCGCCCAGCCAGAGGTCGATGGCGCCCGGATGGGCCTCGAGGTACGATTCGAATGCCCCCGCATCCGGCTTCCCGCCGACGAAATAGAGGTACGACGCGCCAACGGGAGCACCCGCTTCGAACCGGCCGTGATATCCACCGTCCACACCCTCCCAGGGTCCGGACGCCACCGTCGTGTCCCGCAGCATGTGGTGGTGCGCGGTCACGATGATCTTGTCCCGGTTCGCCTCTACCTTCTCTTTCCACCACTCAAACGTCTCCCGCGTCACCGCGCCGGCCGGAAACCCGCCTCTGGCGGCCCGACCCACCGGGGGCCCGCCATCGTTCCGGTCTCCCATCGCGAGAAACAGGACATTCCCGACCTCGAACGAATACCGTTCCCAGGTCCCCTCGATCGGATACGGCCGCCTTCCGGCGTGGACGTTGGAGTGTTCGGAGTTTTCGCCGGTTGGATCCACCCACTTCCGGAACCACCACTGGCACGGCTCGCCCGGTCCGCTCGCGTCGTGGTTGCCCACGATATTGTAGAAATCCTCCCGGGGATGGTGGGTCGACACGCTGTATTGCCGGACAACTTCCTCTCCTTCCTCGTCGCCCGGCGGCGTCTGCGAACCGGACAGGTCCCCGATATCGAGCATAATGTCCCACTCGAACGGAGGCCCGCCGCCGGCGCCGCCGTTTTCGGCCTGAAGAATGGCCTCGGCCAGGCTGCGCCGATTCCCCGCCGCCAGGTCCGTGCCCACGTGCGCATCGCCTCCCGCCCACAGTTTGAACGTTCCCGTGCCCACGTCATTCTCACTTCGCGGTATAGTTCGTTGTCAGGGGACACGCATCCCCGTGCAGGGCGAGCAATGCCAGCCTCGCCAGCCCGTGCAGCAGGTCTCCCGGAACCATCTGGGACTCGTACCAATCGATACCCGCCGCGCCCCGTACGAGGTCCCGGTCCATATAGATGGGAATCACCGTCCGGGCAAGTTCCAGTCCCCGTTCCAGCCAATGTGCGTCACCGGTCAGATCGTAGAGGTCGGCCAGTAACTCGACCGCCTGCCCCGCATCCATCGACGGGATCGGTACGCCTTCGGGGAAGGGAGTTTTCGAGTACCAGCGTCCGGCAATCTCCGCCCACCTCAGAAGCCGTTCGTCCTCCGTCAGCCGGTAGATGCACAGGGCGATCAGCGCCACGTAAGCAAACGGCCAATTCCCGTATACGCTTCCCCAGACGGGGTTCGTGCTCACGACCTCATTCGTCTCACGCCGGCATGCCGCCACGAAGACGCCCGCATCGGGGTCGTGGGGGGCGGACAGGAATCCTTCGATATACACGCCGGCGCGCTTCCGCATCCTATCGGTCAGATCGGGCACGCTTTCGTCGAGCAGTTCGGCGGCCTCCAGCAGACTGGCCGCAAGAGAGACGGTCTGCGGCGGAGTGTTCGCGTCGTGCATCGGCGCCGGGGCCTGAGGTCCCCTCGACGTGGACAGCAGCAGACCGGCCGCGTCCCGGCGAGGCCACCAGTAGTCCAGCATGATCTCGATCTGCCTCAGAAAATCCGTGCGCTGCGAATTCCCGAAGGCAAACGACCAGTCCAGTATGTAGAACCCGCCGTGACGCGGGAAGTCCGAGGACGCCGGTCCGCGTTCGAGGCGTTCCTTGCGCTCGATGTGGGCGTGACGGATGTACTCCCTCGGCTCCCCGTCCTTGTAGTGGTAGTCCAGCCCTTCGGCAAACCGCTCGACACACCGTGGATTGAATTCGTGCAGCTTTTCCCACAGCCAGACGGGCGCCTGCCGCAGGTGGTCGTGCAGCGTGGTTCCGGGCTCCTTGTCCGGAAGAGCCAGCCGATGGCTGTCGCCCACGCGGTCCTCGACGAGGTGCCAGTACGCGTGTTCGCCCCAAGGGAACAGGCCGGTAACCGTGTCCGTGCAATGGGTCGCGAACCGGTTCAGGTACCTGTCAGCCGCATCCCGGTAACCCTCGCGGTCCAGGGCGTACATGATCTTGAGCGCGTGCTGGTCGTGCATGAGATTGCTGCCAAGGAACGCGCGGTCGCCCATGCGCTGTCCATGAATGGGCGGGGGCATTTCCATCAACATCCGGTGCGTTTCCAGATCCAGCATGGACGGGAACAGACCGCCGTAGGGCTTTCCCGCCTCAACCAGCGCGTCGATCGAATCGCAGACCTTGTTCAGGATAAATTCAGGAGTCATGGGTTTGTCATCCGATCAGGAAATATGGCGGCACGGGCGAGTTCGGGGCCGCGGGTTGAACCCGGTCCTGCATTTGGGTAAATTTCCCTCGCGAGGTTCGAGATGCGACGTATCTACGGCGTCCGGATCTGCACGATCGACACAGGATCCAATCAAGGAGGCAATCATGCCGATCGAATCCGAAAGAGTCCGTGTGACTCACGAAGCAAGCGTTGCCGGGAACCGCGGTGCGACGCCCACCGTCAAGCGGGTCGAAGGTTGGAATCGTGGTTGGATTGCGCTGTTGGCTTCGCTGTCTATTTTGTTGTTCACGACGTCATGCGGGCAGAACGGGCCGTTTGAACCGGTAAGCGGCGATGAAGAAGAACGAATAAAGACAACGATGAACGGGCGTTCGTTTCGCCAGTTCGAGCCTTCCAGAGACGCGAGCCCGAGAAAGGGCATCATAGTCGATTTCAACGGCGGGTTCAGCGTCTGGGCCCAGTACGCCAGGGACGGCCATGCCGTCAACGAGTGGGAGGTCGGGGCCAAAGACTATCGAATTGAAAAGTCAGGCAATGGATCGGAATTCAAGATCTACTTCGTCTCGCCGAATTCGGCGCAGACCTTCCCCGAGAAGTGCGATAACTGTATTGGAACCTCGGGTGTTTCCGTCTCGATCCGGGATCTTTTCGACGACGGAAAGATTTCCTTCAAGATAAACGATCCGGACGGCGTCCTTCCGCTGCCGTTTCCTGTTTTCAGGTCGTGGACGAAATTCAGCGAGGACGAGTATTTCGACTGAACGATGTGGCCTCTGTCAGGAAAACCTCACCAATCTCCCGCCGATCCTTCCCGTCTCGCTGAAACGTGGTCAATGCCGGTGCTGCCCGCGTTTCAATATCCGTACAGGCCCGATCGACATCCCTTCGCCGACCCTTCGACAGGCTCATTCACCGCGTCAATGCCCAGGCCGAAAATCTCCAGGCGACGGCCCGTTGGCAGCCTAAACCCATCAGGCGAAGTCGAAGACCTGCATGGGTATGGACGTTGTTGCTTCAGCCTCCCCATGGACCATCAGTCGCACCTTCTCAGTCGTCTCGCGACGAAAGGCCTGCTCGCCGCACCGGACGCACACGACAGCCGGAATGCCCCCGACCAGGGCATAACGCCCATCAACGCGAAACACCTCGTCGACCAGCTCCTCACGGCTTTCCTGTGAATGGCAGACCGGGCATGTAAACATACTCACCTCCTCCTGGAGTATTCGATCCATAAATTCGGATTTGGCTCATATAGGGTGACGATTCTCACTTCCTCCGTGTCGGCAAGCGAAACGTGGACGTGCAGAGGTCTTCCCGATTGGGTGAAACCCAAAAGCCGGCAACTCGGGGCGTACTTATCGCCAGGATATTCCTCAATGATTGTTGCCTGCGATCCTGCCTGTCTGATCTCCTGCTCGCTGATGTTTCTTTCAACCGCTCGCTTGAAGGCGTGGCGAGAAAAGTCAAAATCGCCTGTGGTGAGTTGAGTCCGAACCTGTTCGATCGTTTTCACATTTGTCTCTTTCAGGTGGAGACGTACTTCGAGGAACTCGCCAGTTCCCCTTCAGAATCATGACTCCTCCGACTTTGTGATGACATTCTTCCCGAACGCTTCGTCCATCAAAATTCCTACGTTGCTTTCCCAATTGCTCCTGTGAGGGTTACACCCGGTTTCGGACTCCAAGGTGAACCGTAGAACGAAGCTCGCCTGCTGCCGGTGTATTCCCGAATGCGTTCAATGCACTCGCCAATGTGTTCCAGCAATACTCTATCCGACTGCGCGTCGGGTTTCATAACGGCTGCGCCTCGGTCAGAACGCGCTCGCGGAGGGCCGGGTGAAGGCTCTTCTCAGTGACGACGTCCACGCGGCGTTGCAGAAGGTCCTGCACGTCCATCAACAGCGCGCCGAGCGCGAGGCCCGTTTTTTCAGGCGGCAACGACACCAGCAGATCGACGTCACCGGAATCATCGGCGTCGCCCCTCGCCATGGACCCGAACACACGTACGTCGGCAATTCCGTGGCGTTCAGCGAGGGCGAGAATCCCGGCGCGGTGTTGTTCGATTAATGCGTGCATTGTTGCGGTATCCTTAACCGCCGTCCAACCAGCGCAGGCCTGCGCGGTGCCCTGCGCTGCATGCAGGTCTCTTGTGGCAATTGGTTTCAGCCACGGATATTTCGATTATCTCGCGTGTTTCGTAGTTTTCAATGTTATTTTTATGTGGCATCTACGGCTGCTCCCATTGCGGAAGCCGAACCCAGTCTATTGCGGCCTTTCGAAAACCCAGACCTTCTCCCGGTCCGTAACCAGGAACTCGTCGCGTCCATCCCCGTCGATGTCACCAATGGCCGCGGTATGGCTCGTGCCGAAATAGCGGCCGCGGGCGGGATAGTCTTCGAGGCCGAACTTCTGAAAGCGGTCGTGGAAATTTTCCCGCACGTTCAGCCGCGCCAGTTCCCGGCCGGTGGGGTCCACCCACAAAACGCGGTGGTCGGCTTCGGGCTCGGTTGGCCACTCGAGACGCATCAGGCTGTCCTCGCCAACGTCGGTCGACCAGCCGATGACCGAGTAATAGCCCATCGTCCGATGCCGGGACAACTCGCGGCCGTCGGCATTGACGATCGCGGCCTCCCGCTCCTCCGCGCGTCCCAGCGCCTTGTCCACAAAGGCGAGCTGAAGCCCCGGCTCGGCTTCGAAGAATCTTCCCGGCAGGATGTTCTGGCAGTGATTCATCGGAACGGTAAACCGCACCGTTCCGTCTGAGTCGTGGACGACCGCGTCGTGCCCATCGTGGGCCAGCGCAAACTCGAACCGTCCGTCGCCGTCGATATCGGCAATCACCGAATCGTCCAGGTGGTCGTTCTCTGACATCGGGGGATGCGACCAGAGGGGACTGCCGTCGTGGTCGAACAGGCTGAAGCCGATCAGCAGTTCGTCCAGCCCGTCGCCGTCCACGTCGGCATAGTCGCCGCCATGCCCGGCGCCGTCCACCTCCTTTTCCCAGACCACGTTGAAGTTATGGTCCAGCAGCAGGCTGGGATTGCCGTACCCATGCGTGGCGGAAGACGTGACGCTTTTCGTAAAGATGTGATACCTTCCGGAGCGATCGGTTCGCACCGCCCGCGAGTAATAGAACCCCGAATGGGGCAGTTCATGCCGGTTGCACAATTCGCCGGTGGCGCCTTTGTAGACCAGCAGTTCGGCCTTGTAGATGATCATGATTTCGATCTGCCCGTCTCCGTCGAGGTCCACCACCTCGCAGAAATTGCTCCCGTTCCAGGAAAAGGGCCGTTCCAGCGCCCAGGGCTCTCCCACCTGCCAGAGAATCCGACCCTCGCCGTCTGTAAGCGTCAGGCAGAAGAGCTCCTGGTCTTCCACGCCGGTCTTGTACCCCTGCACGTCTTTGAACCGCGGATCGAACGCCTCGTTGGCGTGCGCGCCCGCGTTCTGCACGAACAGGACTTCGTTCTTCCCGTCTCCGTTGAAGTCACGGATCGTGAACGCCGGGCAGCCCCAGGGGCGCACGTCCCAGACCGCGGCGGGATCGACGATTTTCATGTGGCGTCCTCCTCAGGACAGGGGGAAGTCGACCCGGGTGTTGCCCGCGTGGTGCGACTTCAGGATGCCCAGGATGACCTCCAGTGATTTCCGCGCCTCCCGCGCCGGCGAAACCGGGTCGCCGCCGTGTTCCAGCAGATGCACCAGCTCCGCCACCAGCGCGCCCTTGGAATGCAGCATGTAATGCTGCGGGACGATCTCCGAGGTCTCGAACGATGCGCCGCGGATCAGCCTGGCCGTCTTATCGGTTGCTTCCACCCGCCCGTCCTCGCACGTCAGAACGAACCGCCAACCGGGAAAAGCCGTCTTGAAGGAGTTGAAAAAAGCCCTGACGCCGTTCCCGAACCGGATATAGGCCGAGGCATACGGATCGCTCGCGGCATCCTTTCCTCCGCCTCCCCGATACTCGGTGAAATGTTCGAACCCGTCCTCCAGGTCCGCCACCAGCCACAGGGGGTCTCCGTCTGCAAAAAAACAGACCGTATCCAGGGCGTGGGTCCCGTTGCGAAACAACATCGAACGCAGGCCGAACATCTCGCACCCGATGGTGCGCAGCGGTCCGATCTCGCCGCTTCGCACGATCTCGCGGGCCTTGAGGTAATGCGGATACCACCGCCGGGAATGATCTACCGAGAGAACGGTCCCGTTCGCTTCGGCTGCGGCGATCATCCTGTCGGCGTCCTCGAGCGTTGTCGCAAGCGGTTTTTCGCAGAGAATCGCGGCCGTACCGCGCTCGGCCGCATCCACCACGATATCCGCGTGGAAGTGGTCGGACGTCGCGACGCTCACCAGATCGGGGTTTTCCGCCTCGAACATCTCCCGATAATCCACGTAGTAACGCATTTCCGGCCACACGTCGTTCCAGTTCTCCCGGAAACTCTCCAGAGCCTCCTCACGCAGGTCGCACACAGCGGTCAGCCGGGTCTGAGGACATCGGTAATAGGCCGAGGCATGCGACATCGGCATCGTGCCATATAACGGCAGGCCCTTGGCTTCGGCCGGACGCCCGGCCCCGATTCCCGTCAGACCCACGATAACCCCGCTGTATTCACGTTCGGACATAGACCACCCCCGTAAAGCAATTGAAACGGCCTCCAGCGCGCAACTTTCTTGGCGCTCAAACCGTGATATATTCAGACGGCGTACTCGGGACGCCGCCGGCATCCACCGCCACGACCCGATAGGACATCCCCTTCTCCGCGTCGTCCAGCGGCCAGCGGGCTTTATCGACGGAACACAGCAGATTCTCATCCGTCGCGGAGAATCCGCCGGGCTCGGTGCACCCGTGAACCCGATAGCGCACCGCCGGGTTCCCGTTCTCGTTTGCGGACCACACCAGCGATCGTCTTCGGCCCCGGCCCTCCACCCTGAGGTCCACCGGCAGACACGGACCGTGGGGCACGAACGAACGCGTTTCACTCCATTCTCCCCACACGCCCTTTTCGTTCCGCGCACGCGCGCGCCAGTAATAGACGTCGTCCGGATTCAGCAGATTGGGAAACTCCGCCTGCCATTTCGTCCCGCCCGCGTAAGCGGTCCTTCCAACGTACCGGTCGAACGCGGGGCACACGCACCATCTGAAATCCGCGTATCGGCTGACCTGGATATGGTAATCGTCCACCTGTCCGCTGCCCCCGCGCGGGCGTTTCCACCGGAATTCGAAATCCAGCCGGTCGACGTCGGCGCAATCGTCAGGGTACATCAACACGGGCGCACCGGGCGGATGGATCGACCGCTCCTCGCGCCATCCGTACGTCACGCGGACCTTCCGCTGCCCCGGAGTGTCGTCCCGATAGGCGATCGTATTGTCGCCGCAGAACAGCGACGGCAGAGACCGCGTGGCGCACTGGATATCCGTATCGAAACGGATCGCATCCAGACCTACACCGTGTGGCCGGGAGCCGGCCCACATGGCGACCTTGATGTAGTACTGATAACAGGGCCCCATACGCCAACCGAGGTCGGTCTCCCCGCGCCAGTCGTTCAGCGCGGGATTCAGGTACCAGTCCAGGTCCACGCAGGCGTCAAGCCGGCGTCCGATGGCGACCCACAAGGACCGCCAGTCTTCGCCATCTTTGGAAAACAGGACTTCCAGACCATCTTCCTGCGTGTCGCATCGACACCGGATACCCAGCCGGGCACCGGCGATCGCGTAGGGCGACGCCACCCGCCACACCACCTCCGAAACTTCGCCCTTCTTTTCCGGATGCAGCGCAACGCGTCTCCCCGAAGTCTCCTGCGCGACATTGATCGCCGATTCGGTCCCGTTCAATGCAAGCGGGTCGCGAAGGTCGGGCCGGTATGCCAGTTTTCCGTTGGAATATCTTACCGTCGGATACAGCCGTTTCCCCCTGATTACGTTCTTTCCGACGTTGTCCCAGTAGCGGATGAGCTTTTCCCAAGGCCGCAGCCGCAGCGCCATCGTCTGCGCCGGCGGGTATTCGCCCGGCGTCTGTTTTATCTTCCCCGCGGCGTCCATCCACGCGCCGCCCTTGTTGGGGGGATACACGTACTGACCCTCCCGGAAGGGCGTGTAGTAATAGTCCTTCTCGGGCAGGTCTCGCCCGCACAGGCCCAGGTTGCGGTGGGAGCGGCGCAGCAGGTCGATATCCCGGGAAAAGTCCTCGGAGCCGGCAACCGTCCTGTTGTCCCGTTTGAGGAAGAACACCATCAGGTCCGTGTCCAGAAAGTGCCAGTCCCCGTCCGCGAACGCCTCGAAGATATCGTGCCCGCAACTGCGCCCGCGCCCGTATCCGTCGATGGTGCCGCCCAGCCAGATCTCCCGGCTCTTCACGCCCATCTGTTCGGCGAGGCGGCGGCTCGTGATCGCGTTGGCGACGCATCCCTCGAACCCGTAGACATTGAAGAGCCTGACGGGGTCGCTGGTCTGATCGAACCAGGACAGTCCGATCCGGCTGTCGTAGAGCTCGTCGACGACGAATTTCCAGATCGCCATCATCTTGTCCCGGTCGTCCAGCCGGCCGCCCCCGGCGATGCCGGCGATCTCTTTCGTCATCGTTTCCGCCGACCACCAGTCCCGCTGCCCGTTGGCCACCACCCACGGGTTCTCCACGTCGGTCTCTCCCAGGTTCTCGATGACCACGTACTGGTTGGGCTCGAAGGCCTGGTCGTAGGGCGGCATGCTCGAATTCGGGCCGGGACAGTAGACTTCCGGGCCCACCGTAACCGTATTGGATTCGTCCAGGTGCCCGCCCATGGAAATCGTGAATTCCTCACGCTTTTCCGTCAGCACCAAACTCCGCTCATTCTGCGCACGGGGTACCGCAACCCGTAGCGGGTCGCCCCCCTTGAGGCTGTTCGTTTCCGGAATCAGGCTGGGGGCCCGCCATTCCGCCGCGAGATAGTAACAGGTCTTTCCCGGTTCCAGGTGCACCGTATCGTCGTACGTCTCCTCGAACGCAACCCCGACCTCTTCATAGGGCCCCGCCGCGCGGCGCGATCTGTATATGCGGGCACCCGTCTGACCTGCAAGGTCCACTCCCAGCCGCACACGATTGACCGCGGCCTGCAAGATCTTTAATTTCAACATTTTCGTCCTCCGTATCTGTCTTTACGGACGCGTCAGGCGTCCCCGCGGTCGCCGTCGTCCGGTTCCACCTGTCTTGCGATCCGCTCGATCTGCGGCTGGAGGTACGACATCACGGCCGCGAACACGACGAGACCCCACCCGATCGAAAGGATCAGGTGGCCGCCGACCAGCGCCCGCGCACTGACCGATACCGGGATGATCTCCGAGTAATCCCTGGCCAGCGCGGTAAAGAACGCGAACGTCATCCAGTCGACGACGCCGGTGGCGTTCCCGTCGCCCGTGAACGCGTCCTGGCTGAACCGCCCCAGCATGCCGTAGAATCCGGCGAACAGGACGATCAGCGTCAGATAGCCGATCGCAAAGCTCCCGATGGGCACCCACATCACCCTCAGGTATTCGGTGAGCTGTGCGTAGACCCGGAGCCGCGGCTTGACCCATACGGCGGCCGCCCGTCCCGCCAGGAACGTGACGACGGGTACGATAAGCATGCACACAACGATATAGAACGTGGAGATCAGGACCGGGTTGACGGGGACGTTATTGATCCGGACAGCGGCCTTCTCGAACTCGTGCGCCGCCAGGAGGATCACGGAGACCCACATCGCCACGGATCCAAGTATCAGCAACACGGGCGGGCGGAAAGGACGCCTGGCGGCGATCTGTCCGTACGAGCCCGCGATCAGGGCGGTGGGCGGCATGACCATAAGGGAGGATATCAGTCCGGCGTGACCCAGCCCGGGAAGCAGACCCACTCCGAGCAGGACGGACATCGTCAGGGACTCGAGCACGGCCCGGCGGTATCCGCCGTGGACCGCCGGAGCAATGCCGTCGATCAGACCGACGGCGAGCGCAACGACCGGCGGAACGATGAAAAGCGTCCCGTCCTGCGGGATCAGACCGGCCAACAGCGCGGTAATCAGCCCGGCAACCGAACCGATCAGGATGCCCGAAGACAGACCGGTGCGCAGTCCCACGCCGATGCCGAACGCGAGCCCGGAACCGGCCCCCATCAGGACGTCCTTGTGGACGCCGGTGATCGCGTAGCCGAACGGTACGACGACGACGGCGACGCCGGCCGAGATGCGAATGCAGGCCCAGCCCAGCCGGCCAACGGACCGAAACGAGAGACGACCCTTGGGAATTACAGATAATGGCACTGCCCGTTTCTCCTGAATTGCCTGTCTCTTCAGGCGCCGAACGCGGCGGCGAATGCGATGAAGTCCGCGAAGTTGACGCTGCCGTCGCCGTCCAGATCGTACCTCTCGTCGAACGAGCCGGTGTCCGACGTCGAACCGAAGTACCGTGCGAACGCAAGGAAGTCCTGGAAGTCCACCTTTCGGTCGCCGTTGAAGTCCGGCGACTTGATCTCCGGCGGGCCATCGAGCACTGTCCTGGTGTAAAGGATGTGCGGGATTTCCAGCCCGGGTCTGCCGATGCGGTCGAACAGCGCCCAGTAAATGTCCCAGACCCGCGGGTCCCACCGGCAGAGTTCGATCCAGCCCCGGATGATCGTCGCGTCTCCGTCCTGCCGGTCCACGCGGGAACCGATCTTCGGACTCGAGAGCGACCCGTTCCACATCTGGTCCGTCAGCGTCCTTGCGAACCGGAGCATGTCCGCCCGCGTGAAGACCACGCCCCGCCGGTAGGCCTCGACGGCGAACTCCACGTCGATGTGCCCGTGGCTCGTGTCCTCAGTGCCGCTCCGATCGGGCATGCCCGCCTCAACCCAGTCCCAGTACGCCCAGGTATACGCGTCTCCCGTTTCCTTCAAGGAATCCTTGAAGAACGCGGCCATCTGCGCGGCGCGCTCCTCGAACAACGGCTCATCCGACACGTCTTTCAGTACCAGGTAGACGCGGCCGAGCGCGAGGTACTGGTTGTGCGGGAGGATGCGGTTGGGAAATCGTTCGGCGGACGACTCGGTAAAGCGGTAGGCTCCCATACCGGGCGCCAACTGCACCCAATGGCGCTCCTGCTTTCTCAACACGCGCTCCTCGATCAGTTCAAGGTAGGCGCGCGCCTTTTCCCCGTAGCGCGTCCTCAGACTATCGACCCTGAGGGCCAGTTCGACAAACTGCGCGACGGGGTAGAGGATCATTCCCTCGTGCACGGCGTATTCCAGGGGACGCACCGCCCACGTCTCCACCCGGAATTTGTCTCCGATTTCGGGGATCCTGTCCAGGCGCAATTTGAAACCCGGAATGCCGGGGATGTCCTGTCCCAGGGAATATGGACCGTCATAGACCACGTCCGAACGGGTGAGGTCCCGCACCACGTACCGGTCGGATGCGATCCGTTCGAGGATGAACTCCGCGTCGATCGCCTCGTGGGCCTGCTCGATATTCGTGACAGTGGCTTCTTCCGGGCGGATCGACGCCGTCCCCCGGTTGTGCATCGCCCGGGCCCGCATCCGGGACACGGAATACCGGTCCGTGTGCCACCCGGGGATGCCGTCGCCGTCGTGGTCGCTCATATTGGCGACCATCCGGTCGAAGTGGTCCACGACCTTGTCCAGCCACCGCGTGTACCGGGTTGCCCGGTACATCTTGACGTAGGCGTTCAGGTAGTAACTCTCGCCCCACGCCAGCGTGGCGGAACTCGCGCTCTCGGAGTATCCCTTGCCCGCGTTTCGCGAGACGTCGAAGCCCACGAACTGCTTCGCAAGGGCTTCCGGATCGAACCCGGCGGTCTGCGCCGGCGTTTCCTGGTGTGCGAGCACCGCGAGGATGGCGACCGCCGCGACCATGGCGGATCCAGCGCGACGTTTCATATCCATTCTCATCAGTTACTCGTACGATTGTATTTCCCGTAACGACAACTCACGCGCAACGCGCCCCGGTATCTGCAGTACAATCAGCGTTTGAATCTCGCGGCGACTGTCCGTCAACCACCGTACTGAAATCGGATTTCGCGCTCTTCGCTCTTGCCGCTGACAAGGTCCTTAATTTCGACTTCAAGCACATTCACGCCGTGTTTGACCTTGTCGAGGTTGAATTCCAGGTAACCCTGTTCGTTCGGCTCGGTACCCTCGTGTTCGTACGAAATCGAGACCGAGGGTCTTTTGCTTCTGAACAGCGAGCGGAGACCGGACGCCACCGAGCCGAGCGCGCCACGGATGGGTTTCGAAACGTACCGCACGACGTACTTCACCTTGAAGCGCGTCTGGCCGAAACGGTCCTTCTTCAGGTTGTAGATCTCGTAGTATGCGTATACCTGCTGGGCGCCCCGGTAGTTCCGCGTGGGCATGGGTACAACCCACACCTCTCCCTTCTTGAACCGTTCCTGCAGCTTCGTTTCGCCGATTGCGGCAGCAAGCTGAATATCGCTGATCCTGAGCCGGTCTTCGGGATATTCCTTCACGTCCACCGACTGCCTGTAAATGCCGGTATGGCCGGAAATCAGATCTTTGATCTGGACCTGAAGGTCGTATTCACCGGGGGGGACTTCGAGTTTCAGCAACTCCGGCATAAATGCCTTCTGGGAGCCTCTGTAATCGCTCGCGACGCGGTAGGCGCGGCTGGAATCCGTCCGGTGAATCTTACTGTAATCCGCGTTGGCCAGCGCGAGCGCGCATTTCACCTGAATATAGGACACATCGCGCCTGCGCGCGACCTTCACCTGTTCGGCGGGTATCCCGTAGTAGACCTCGAGCGTGGTCCGGCCCTCCGGCGCGCGGAAGCTGGCCAGATCGAAGTAGAAGTCCAGCGGGGCCTGGTGGAACGCGGGATTGTAGACGTCGGGCACACGTGCGACCGCGTTGCGAAAAACCACGCGGGGGGCGTATTCCGTAAACCGGGCCAGCCGGGACACGTCCGTGTCCAGCGATGGTGGCGGGATGGGCGCGAAGTCGAACGCGCCGGTACCTCGCTCGTCGGTGAATGTGATTTCCATGCCAATTCCGATACTCGTGTACGTCCAGGTTTCCCAGGGTACGGTCCCGACCTCGTTGTCCAGGGTGATCGGGGCGTACCCGCCGAAATTGAGCCGGGTATTCAGATTCCCGAACTCGTCGAAACGGCTGTCTTCCCTGATCATCGCCGTGGGGTCAGTTTCGTTTTCCGCCTGCGCGGACACCTGGGAGGCGTCGACGCCGGCGTCGTCGTCTGCCGTTGTCGCGCCGGCCGCGTCCGCGATGACATTGTCATCGAAGAGCGTGGCCTCGAGGTGGCTGCGATTCGCCCGAATCGGAAACACGGGGCCTGTAAACGTCAGCAGCGCGGCCTCGTCGCCGTAGAGAGCCACCGCCATCCGGTCGCGGACGGCCTGGACTCTCGGATTCTGCACAAATTGCCTGCGCGTGGACCGGGACCGGTGATCCGGTTCTCCGTAGCGTATGTAGACCTCCCCTCGCTTGTCCCAGGGGTTGGCGCCGGTTGCGAAGAAGGTCCTGGCGTACCAGACGCGGCGATAGTGTTCGATGACCCGTTCGTTGATCGCTGTCAGGATGTCGGAATCCCTCTTCAGCCAGAACCTTTCGAGGAAGGTTTCCTTTTCCTCTCCTGCGGCGGCCCGGTACGCTTCGAGTTCCTCCGCGGAGGCGACCAGGGAGATGTCTGTATAGAGACTGCGCTCCTCGGGGTCCAGCGTCTGCAGATACCGGTCGAAGTGCTCCAGGGCCCGTCCGAACCGCTCCAGGTAGAAGTGCGCCTGCGCGGCCAGTGGAAGCAACCGGGTTTCCGACGGATGCGTCTCGATAAAAGGGGTAATGTATTCGTCGATTTTGTCGAATTGCCCGAGCTGGACCAGCGAAAGACCGAATTCGTAACGACCTTCCGGATTGTCCGGTTCCAGTTCGATAGACGTCATATAGAAGCCCACGGCCTTTTCGTGGTCTTCTTCGAATCGTCCGTAGGCCTCCCCCAGAAGCCGGTATGCCGGCCCGTATGCGGCGTTGATCTCGATGGCGGACCTGGCTTCCCCGACGGCCTGGCGAAAGTTGAAAAACGCCTCCAACCCTCTTCCAGAGTTTCGCAATCTGGCGAGTCCGAGCCCCACGTAGGTGCCCGGAAGGTCGGAGTCGAGTTTCTTCGCCGACTCAAATGCAATGATGGCGGATTCGAAATCTCCCGCTTTCAGCAGGGCGTTCCCCTGGCGCGTGAGGAGGTCGACGTTTTTCGGAAATGCCTCGACGAGTTGCCCGAGAATTCGGGCCGCTTCCGCGTAATCGCCCGAATGCACGTGTTGATCGGACACGGAAACCAGGGAGTCCCGCGCGGCCGGTCGGACCGCCGGTCCCGCCCGCTCATCTGCCGGTGTTTGCGACACCAGGGAAACTGTAAGGACCCACAGCCAGACACACCGGCGGGCCGGACGGCGGGGGCTGCAACGACAGGTGTGGTTTGCCATAGCCTTGCTCCGCGAACCTGTAATTCGTTTGTTTGCACGTTTAGTACACAGCGTGGACCGTTCTATATGAAACCTATCCAACCTGCTGTTCCGGGTCAATAACCCATCGCCGCCTGAGACCCGCGCGGACCTCGGCTTTCATGTCTCGAAGACCCTGCGCCGCCAACGGGATTCACAGGCTTATGAGGCTTATTTGCGCCACTAAACTTTGGGCCGCGGACGCCCCATGTCAAGCGAAAAGCGTTCCCGCGGGCTCCCCCTGCGAAATTCCTTGACCTGTGCCCGCGCGCGCGCTATTTAATGGCAACGCGCTTAACCCGGCCACTCCAGGCGAAGGAGCCCTGCATGCGCATCGACGAAATGGACACGCCCTTCCTGGCCGTCAATCTGGACGCGCTGGAAGAAAACCTCGAGCGGTACCACGGCTATTTCGAGAAAAACGGCATCGGCTTCCGCCCGCATATCAAGACTCACAAGACGCTGGCCGTCGCCCACATGCAATTGAAATACGGCGCAATCGGCCTCACCTGCCAGAAGCTCGGGGAAGCCGAAGTCCTGGCGGCGGGCGGCATCCACACCGACCTGCTCATACCGTACAATATCATGGGCGCACAGAAACTCGACCGGCTTACGGCCCTGGCAAAAAGACTTCCGGTAACCCTCGCGCCCGACTCCGAATACACCGTCAGGGGACTCTCCCGCGCCTCCTCCTCCGAAGGCGTTTCCATCGGTGTCCTTATCGAAGTGGAAATGGGGTTTGAACGCACGGGCGTTCCCACGCCCAGGGAGGCCACGGAACTGGCGAAGCTCGTCCACGATCTTCCCGGCCTGGAACTCAGGGGATTCATGGGCTTTCCCACGCCGCCCGATTCGAGACCGCTCATCCAGGAGACGATAGACCGGTTCGACAGGGCAGGCCTTCCCCGCGACGTGGTAAGCGGCGGCGGCACTCCGCACGCCATGGAAGCGCACGAAATTCCCGAACTCACGGAATACCGCGCCGGCGAATATCCGGTTGGAGGCGCCATGCACCTTGCGGAGGGGCGACACACCCTGGAGCAGTGCGCGCTTCGGGTGATCACCACCGTGGTGAGCAGGCCCACCGGAGACCGTATGTTCCTGGATGCGGGGAGCAAGGCGCTGAGCGCCTCCATCTACAGGACCGACCGGGGAGACTGCATGGGGCATATCGTCGAATACCCCGACGCGCTGATCGGAATCGCGTCCGAAGAGCATGGCCACGTGGATATTTCCCGATGCCCGGTCAAACCGGAGATCGGCGAGCGCGTGCAGGTGCTTCCCGTTCACCCCTGTCCCTGCGTGAACGAACACGACGAAATGGTTGCCACCCGAAACGGGACGGTGGAAGCGACCTGGCCGGTGCACGCCCGCGGCCGGATCAGGTGATTAGCACCCCGTTGAAAGATCCCGTCCGGGTTACCTGCCTGCCAAGACTTCACCGGCAGGCCGGCAGAGCGACTTTATCAACATCATGACCGCGTAGACGAAGGACGGGAGCGGAGCGTCGGACGGCAACACGAACAAAGCCTTACAGACCCGAACCATTACAACAGGACGTGCCTGCCATGTTTACGAACAGGACAAACAGGAAGCTGTTACTTCTCGCCGTTTTGTTGCACGTCTTCTCAGCATCGGACTTTGCCGGTCCCAACGCGAGGGCCGTCGTGTCTCACGATCTAATCTCCGACGGCGGAGACGGGAATCGTGCCTGTCAGGCTGATTTTGACAACAATGGTATCGTTGAATTCGCGGATTTTCTTTCCTTTGTCGCAGTGTTTAACACCTCTTCGGGCGATGCCAATTTCAACGCGCTGATGGATATAGACGGCGATGACGCGATCGGCTTTCGTGATTTTGTGCTCTTTGCCGAAGTGTTCGGCACGACCTGCGAGCCGCCGCCGCCGGTTGTGGCCCGTGTCGCGGTGAGTCCATCGTCCGTAACGATCGAGGAGGGCGGGACCCACCAGTTCAGCGCCACCGCCTATGACTCGGACAACACGATGATATCCGGCAAGACCTTTTCCTGGACGAGCAGCAGCACCTCGGTGGCGACCATCAACGCGTCCGGGTTGGCAACGGGGGTGGACGCCGGTTCCACGACGATCACGGCGACGGTGGACGGCGTATCCGGCACGGCGTCGTTGACCGTGACCGAGCCGCCGCCGGTTGTGGCCCGTGTCGCGGTGAGTCCATCGTCCGTATCAATCGAAGAGGGCGGTACCCAGCAGTTCGGCGCCACCGCCTATGACTCGGACAACACGATGATATCCGGCAAGACCTTTTCCTGGACGAGCAGCAGCACCTCGGTGGCGACCATCAACTCATCCGGATTGGCAACGGGGGTGGACGCCGGTTCCACGACGATCACGGCGACGGTGGACGGCGTATCCGGCACGGCGACGTTGACCGTGACCGAGTCGCCGCCGGTTGTGGCCCGTGTCGCGGTGAGTCCATCGTCCGTAATGATCGAAGAGGGCGGTACCCAGCAGTTCAGCGCCACCGCCTATGACTCGGACAACACGATGATATCCGGCAAGACCTTTTCCTGGACGAGCAGCAGCACCTCGGTGGCGACCATCAACTCATCCGGATTGGCAACGGGGGTGGACGCCGGTTCCACGACGATCACGGCGACGGTGGACGGCGTATCCGGCACGGCGACGTTGACCGTGACCGAGTCGCCGCCGGTTGTGGCCCGTGTCACGGTGAGACCATCGTCCGTATCAATCGAGGAGGGCGGGACCCACCGGTTCAGCGCCACCGCCTATGACTCGGACAACACGATGATATCCGGCAAGACCTTTGCCTGGACGAGCAGCAGCACCTCGGTGGCGACCATCAACTCATCCGGGTTGGCAACGGGGGTGGACGCCGGTTCCACGACGATCACGGCGACGGTGGACGGCGTATCCGGCACGGCGTCGTTGACCGTGACCGAGCCGCCGCCGGTTGTGGCCCGTGTCGCGGTGAGTCCATCGTCCGTAACGATCGAGGAGGGCGGTACCCAGCAGTTCAGCGCCACCGCCTATGACTCGGACAACACGATGATATCCGGCAAGACCTTCACCTGGACGAGCAGCAGCACCTCGGTGGCGACCATCAACGCGTCCGGTTTGGCAACGGGGGTGGACGCCGGTTCCACGACGATCACGGCGACGGTGGACGGCAAATCCGGTACGGCGTCGCTGACCGTGAGCCAATCGGCGCCACGAAGCCGAACCGGTACGATCAGCGGTCGAAACAACTATTCATCAGGTGGATCGGTCACGCTGAGCGAAACTTCCGACGGGAAGCTCAGACTCAGCATTACCGGATTGTCAACGCCGAACGCGGCGCCGGATGTGTTTGTGGCTCTCTACACCAGCAGCAGTATTAACTGGCCCATACGTGGTAATTTACCTGCCGGCGCCGTGGAATTTGGTGAAGTGACACGGCAGTCGGGGAATAAGGCATGGACGTTTACTCCTGCCAGTGGAAAGAATATTGATTCATGGAGCCACCTCATTCTTCATTGCAGGCTGATCAACCGTGAAGTCGGAAGCGCTTCATTGGGCAATTGATAAGCAAAGGAGTATTACGTGAACAGGTTTGTTCTTGCCGCGTTGTTCACGGGCGTGATGAGTTTCGATTTCTCCATCGCCCACGCGGGCGGATGGACGCAGCCGAAGGGTAAGGGGTATTTCAAACTCAGCCAACAGGTAATCAGCGCCGAGTCACTTTTCATCGCGAATGGATCGAAGACCGAGATCCCGACCGTGAGCGGCTATACGACAAGTCTTTACGGTGAATTCGGCGTGACTGACCGGGTGACGCTGGTGGGCTACATGCCGGTCTATACGCACTTCGGCGTGGACGCCGAAGGGTTCGATTCAACGACCGGTGTTGGCGATGGGGACGCAGGTGTCAGGATCCGGATTCTGACAAAGGGACCAACGGTGGTCAGTCTGCAGGCCATAGCAGGATTACCGCTGGGCGAATCGGGGGGGGATATCGTCCTCTGGACAGGCGACGGCGAATTCAATCAGCATGTTTCCCTTCAAGTAGGCCATTCGCTCTATCCCGCACCTACCTATCTGACAGGTGAGATCGGATACAACAACCGAAAGAGCAGTGACAATCGCGATGACAATTACGCGGACGAGTTTCGATATAGTCTGCAGGCTGGATATACGATCGCCGAGCGAATAGACGTCTCGGTCTGGCTCCGCGGGGTCGAAGCCCTTGACAGAGCAGACGATGAGTTTCACCCGCGCAACGATCTCGAGTACCTGTCCTTTGGATCCCAGATCGATTTCCATGTTTCTCCCAACGCGGGAATTACCGCCGGCATTTCGAGGTTCACGCGAAGCCACAACCTGCTCGATGCCCCTGTCTGGGAAGTCGGGCTGTTCCTGAAACTGTAGATCGCCGCCGGCCGATCTCGACTTCGACGCGGTGTCGACAACATCATTAACGCGGCGGCCTGCCCCGCGATGTCAGCCCGCTCAATGCCCGTTGTTTCGAAGGCGGCAAGCGGTTCACGCTTGACATGCCGCGCATGATCTCATATAATGATATCAATATGATCTCATATATTGATTTCATTTGAGAAGGAGCATGCCTTGGCGAAGGCTTCGAAGAGCATGACCCTGCGCGGGCTGGATCCCCGGCTTGCCGCCGAGTTGAAGGATGCGGCCGCACGGGATGGCAAGAGCGTGAACCAGACGGTGCTGGACGCGCTGCGCAGCCAGTTCGGACTGGACAGATCCCGTCGGTTCACCGAGATCCATCACGATCTTGATCACCTGTTCGGACGCTGGGATGAGGATGAGTTCAACCGGATTCAGCAGAAGATCGATTCCGAGCGGCGGATTGATCCGGAACTGTGGCGGTGAACGAATACCTGATCGATACCAATATCTACTCGCACGCCATGCGTGCGGAACCGGCGGTTGTGTCTCTGCTTCAGCGAGCTTCGCGTATCGCGATGAGTTCGATCAGTATCGGGGAACTGCTGTCGGGATTCAAGAGCGGCGCCCGGGAGCGCGAGAACCGCGATGAGCTGGCCGAATTTCTCGATACGCCGCGCGTGTCGATATACCGCGTCAGTGAGGATACGGCCGAATTCTACGCCGAGATCCTCAACCGGTTGAGGAGCGCCGGAACCCCGATCCCAACGAACGATATCTGGATCGCGGCGCAGGCCATGGAGCACGGTTTGCGACTGGTCTCAATGCATGGCCACTTTGCATCCGTGTCGGGACTGCTTTTGTTTTCACCTTAGCGGCAGGTTGCACGCACGCCGCAGAATTCGCTGATCGACCAAAATAGCCCTTCATTTGCCGTCAGTCAATCCGATGTCATCCACCGGTTTCGGGCACGTCCGATTCGCGCGCCTCAATGCGGAAGTCATCGAGATCAGTCCAACCGAGGCTGCGCTCTACAGGCATTACGGGATCACGCCCGTGCCCGTGGACGCCTACGAACCGGACGACATTATTGCACGCATTGCGGACTGCGATGCGCTCGCCGTCGTCTCGGCTTCGCTTCCTGAGGCGGTCATCAAGAGCCTCTGCAGGTGTACGATCATCTCCCGGCTGGGCAACGGAACGGATAAGATCGACGTCGAGACCGCCACCCAAGAGGGCATCATGGTCTCCAACGTCCCTTCCTTCTGCAACGAAGAGATGGCCGACCACGTGATGGCCTGCCTGCTCAGCCTCGCCCGGCAGATCCCGAAAATGTCGCGGCATTTTTACGCGGGCGCATACCAGCGGGCGCGGGACGAAGGCCTCCGGCTTCATCGCATATCGGGAAAAGTCCTGGGACTGATCGGTTTCGGCGCTTCCGCCAGGGCCGTTGTGGAGCGCGCACGTCCCTTCGGCCTCAACATCCAGGCCACGCGGAAAAACATGCGCGCCCCGCGGGACGAGGCAAACGCCCTGGGCGTCCGAATGGTGGACCTGGACACGCTGCTGAAGACCTCGGATTTCGTCTCCCTGCACCTGCCGCTCGCGCCCGACACCTATCGTCTGCTGGACGGGTCGAACCTGAGGAAAATGAAACCCGGCTCCTTCTTCATCAACACCTGCCGCGGCGCGATCACGGACGAAGGCGCGCTCGCCGGCCTTCTTCGGAGCGGCCATCTGGCAGGCGCCGCTCTGGACACCTTCGACGACATCGAAATCTTCGGAGAGAACGAGTTTCCGCCGGACCATGCGCTGGCAAGGCTCGATAACGTCATGCTCACCCCGCATATCTCGGGTCTCTCCGTCCAGGCTACCCGGGAAGTGGCAATCACCGGTGTGGAGAACCTCGTCTCGGTGCTCAGCGGCCGCTGGCCCCATCCCGACAACGTCGTCAACACCGGCGTACGCCCCCGGATCCAGCTGGAGGAACACGATCCCTCGCTGTTCGATCATCGAAGGGATGAGGTGCTCGCCAATGGGAATTGAAAGGGCCGCACTCGGAACCCAACGCCCGGCGCAGACGAATCTCCATTGCCGATCCGAACGTTTCCGCGGCACGGCAATGCATAACGTCAGGAGGTCGAAACCATGTCCGAAAAGGTAAGCCCCGAACCCTTCTACTCCATGTCCAGGCGCGCCGGCGATATGCTTTTCCTCTCCGGCTTCGGGCCGGTCGAGGGCGGAGAGGTCGTCGGCGCGGATATCGAAGAACAGACCGTCTTTACCATGGACAACATGGTGCGGGTGCTGGAAAGCGAAGGCGCCTCGTTCGACGACGTCGTCCGCGTCAACGTCTTCCTCCTGGACATGGCCGACAGGGATGATTTCAATCGCACGTATATGCGGTATTTCAACAACAAAAGCCGGATGCCCACCCGGCGTCTGGTGGGCGCGGGCGACATGTATAAAGGCATCCTCGTCGAAATCGACGCCGTCGCGTACCTGGGCGAATAACAGAAGCAACGGACAGGGCACCAACGCCGCATAAACGGAGATCCAACATGTCGCATCCAATCTTCGATCTCACCGACCGCGTTGCCCTCGTAACGGGCGCGGCCGCCGGCATGGGCAGGGCGATGGCCATCGGATTCGCGGAATCCGGCGCGGATCTCGTCCTGGCGGACATCAACGAGCCCGGTGCGCAGGAAACCGCCCACGAGATCGAATCGTTGGGCCGCCGCGCCATTCCCGTGCGGTGCGACGTATCGGACGTCGACCAGGTCCGCGGGATGTTCTCCCGGCTGGACAAGGAATTCGGCCGCATCCACGTCCTGGGCAACGTCGCCGGCGCCACCATGCTGGGCAAGCCGGAGGACCTTTCCCTGGATCAGCTTCAGGAGAGCATGCAGTCTCTGGTCATCGCGCGATTCTGCAGCTGCCAGGAGGGAGGCAGACGCATGCTCGCCGCGGGCAAGGGCAGCATTATCAACATCGGCTCTCTCGCCAGCGTGACCGCGATCGGGCGGGGCCACGTCGCGTACAGCATCGGCATGGGCGCCGTCGCGCAGATGACCCGGGAGCTCAGTACGGAATGGAGCAGCCGCGGCGTGCGCGTGAACGCCATTCTGCCCGCCCAGGTCATGAATCCGTTCCTGGAAAAGCGCTTGCGGGCCGAACCACGCATGGCCGACACGTGGCTGGGCGGCATTCCGTCCGGCCGGTTCGGCGAGCCGGAGGATATCGTGGGCGTTTCCATCTTCCTGGCATCCGACGCGTCGGCGTGGGTCACCGGGGTGATGTTGCCCATGGACGGCGGAAACCTCGCGATGAACGCGGGAGGCACCTATCCCGGCGGCCCGATCGTCAGCGGATAGCGGAGTTCCATCCCCGTCACCCCATCTACAAGGCAGGGGACCTTCATGCCAGGCGACCTCAGTACCGGGCAACTCCTTTCTCTTCACCGGCAGATGCTCACGATCCGACGTACCGAGGAGCAGATTGCCAGGTCGTACCAGGCCGGACTCATCCCGGGGGCCTGCCACACGTACGTGGGCGAGGAGGCCATCGCGGCAGGCGTTTGCGCCCACCTGCGCACCGATGACACGATTTTCAGCACCCATCGGGGCCACGGCCACGCGCTCGCCAAGGGCGTGCCCATACGCGAACTCATCGCCGAACTCTACGGCAAGTCCACCGGGTGCGCCCGCGGGCGGGGCGGCAGCATGCACCTGTTCTCGCCGGAAATCGGGCTGATGGGTACCAGCGGCATCGTGGGACCCAGCATCCTACAAGCCGCCGGCGCAGCGTATACGTTCAGGATGCTCGAAACCGATCGCGTCAGCGTGGCCTTTTTCGGCGACGGCGGCGTCAACAACGGCGCCTTTCACGAAGGCCTGAACATGGCCGCCATCTGGCAGTTGCCCGTTATCTTCGTCCTGGAAGACAACCGGTACGCCACCGAAGTCGCCTTTGAATACGCCACACGCAATACGAATATCGCCGAACGCGCGGAGGGCTACGGCGTCACCGGCGTTCGGGTTGACGGAAACGACGTCCTCGACGTCTATGATAAAGCCGGCGACGCCGTCCTTCGCGCGCGGGAAGGCGGCGGCCCTACGCTGCTGGACTGCAAGACCTACCGCACCCGGCCGCACGCGGAGGGGATGCGGGATACCGGTTACCGCACGCGGGACGAAGTGGACGCCTGGAGAGAGAGAGACCCGATCGCGTTGCTCGCAGGAAAACTGATGGAGGGTGCTATCGCCGACAGGGAGACCCTCGACGAAATCGAAAGCGAGGTCCGATCCGCGGTCGAAGAGGGCGTCGAGTTCGCCAGGAAGAGCCCGTGGCCGGACCCCGCCACGGTAACGGACCACGTCTTCGGTGGAGCGGGGGCGAACCATGCGTGAGATCACGTTCACCGAAGCCGCACGCGAAGCCCTGTCCGATGCCATGGCTGCGGACCCGACCATATTCGTCGTGGGCGAAGGCGTGGGCGAACGCGGCGGCAACTTCAACACGACCACTGGACTCTACGAACGCTACGGTCCCATGCGAGTGTGCGATACCCCGATTTGCGAGCGGGGCTTTATCGGGCTCTGCACGGGCGCGGCCATGGCCGGCGCGCGGCCCGTGGTGGACTTCATGTTCATCGACTTCATCCTGGACGGCTTCGGCGAGATGGTCAACCAGGTTGCCAAGATGCAGTACATGAGCAGCGGCCGCCTGTCCATGCCCGTTGTCCTGCGGGGCTGCGTGGGTATCGGAGGCGCCGCCGCCACCCACCACTCGGGAAACTACTATCCCGTTTTCGCACACCTGCCGGGCTTCCGCGTTGCCCTGCCTGCCACGCCGTACGACGCCAAGGGCCTGTTCAAGACTGCCCTGGAAGGCGATGATCCCGTACTCTTCCTCGAACACAAATCCATCCTCAACCATCGAGGTCCGGTGCCCGAAACGCCGTACGCCATCCCCTTCGGGCGGGCCGAGGTCCGCCGCGAGGGCGGTGACATCACCGTTGTCGCACTCGCCAATATGGTTCCGATCACCTGGAGACTCTGCGGCCAGCTCGCTGCGGAGGGCATCTCCGTCGAGCTCATCGACCCGCGCACCGTGGCGCCGCTGGATATGGAATCGATTCTGGAATCCGTCCGGAAGACCGGGCGTCTGCTCATCGTGGACGAAGCCTTCGGTCCATGCGGCATCGGCGCCGAAATCGCCGCCCAGGTTCAGAGCCTGGCGTTCGACGACCTGGACGCACCGGTAAGCCGCCTCAACGGCGCGCATGTCCCCACGCCGTACAGCGCCCCCCTCGAGGCTGCCTGCCTGCCCGAGGCGGAGACAATTTCGCAGGCCATCCGCGACCTGATGGAAGAATAGTCGCGGACGCTGCTGAAGGAAGATCTCCATGCCCACAGAAATCGTCATGCCGCGCCTGGGATGGACCATGGAGGAAGGCACCCTGGTCGAATGGCTCAAGCAGACCGGGGATCGGATCGAGTCCGGAGACATCATCTTTACCGTTGAGAGCGACAAAGCGATCAACGAAATCGAGTCCTTCGACAGCGGAACCCTGTATATTCCGCCCGACGCGCCCTCGCCCGGCGACACATTGCCGATCGGCGCCATACTGGGCTACCTGCTCGGTCCCGGCGAAGCGCCTCCCGTGGAGGCGCCCGCGAAGCCGGAGGTCGGACACGAAACAGAATCCGGGCCGCGCGAACCCACCCGCTCGCGGACTCGCAAAGATCGACCGCAAGGAAGAAAGAGCCGGTCCGCGATCAGCCCGAGGGCTCTCCGCCTGGCAGAGGAACTGGGTGTCGACTGGAACACGCTCCAGGGCAGCGGTCGAAACGGCCGTATTGTCGAGCGCGACGTCCGGGCCGCGGTCCCGGCGCAGCCGGAGAGCGTACTCGAAGGCACCGTACGTCGGACCATCGCGCGGCGGCTGACCGAGAGCCACACCGAGACCGCGCCCGTGACGCTCTCCACCGATGCCGATGCGACGGACTTCGTTGCATTGCGCGCGGAACTCGACATTCCCTTGCTGACGTACAACGATCTCTTCGTAAAAGTGACCGCCCTCGCGCTCGCCGACCATCCCGACCTGAACGCCTCCTGGCAGGACGGGTCCGTCCGCAGGCACGAGGAGATCCACATCGGCATTGCCGTGGATACCCACGCCGGCCTTTTCGTTCCCGTCATCACGAACGCGGGCGCCAGAGACCTGCCCGATCTCGCCCGCGAAACCTCGGACCTCGTCCAGAAGGCGAGGCAGGGTGACCTGGGCCCGGAACATCTCCGGGGCGGTACGTTCACGGTTACGAACCTTGGCGCGTACGGAATCGACGCGTTTACCCCCATCATCAATCTGCCGCAATGCGCCATTCTCGGGGTGGGCCGGATTGTCGCGAAACCGGCCGTATTCCAGGGACGCATCGTGCCTCGCGACATGGTCGCCCTGAGCCTCACCTTCGACCACCGTGTCGTGGACGGAGGTCCTGCCGCCCGCTTCCTGGACACGGTCCGCCGCCACATCGAACGCCCCGGTCTCTGGCATGCCCGCTGACGGCGGACAGCGGCGTCCCAGGGGGACTGACCGGTTCGGCGCGACTCGGCCGGCAGGTGATACGAACGTCTCCGGCCGCCGGGGCGCCGTGCTTCGGTCCGATTCCTATGCAACCTCTCAACTTTCCACGTCAGTACGATTTCGACATTCGCGCCGGCGGCGGGAGAAGGACGATTTTCGATCCGCTTCGACGGAAACACGTGCGACTCACACCCGAGGAATGGGTGCGTCAGAATCTGGTACAGCACCTCGTTCAGGATCTGGGTTTTCCGGCCGGCCGGACCGCAATTGAATCCGGTTTTGCATATGGGGGAATACAGCACCGCGCCGACGTGATCGTCCACAACGGCAGGGGAGAACCCGTTCTTATGGCCGAATGCAAGGCGCCCGACGTGAAAATCAAACAGGAAGCGTTCGATCAGATCGCCCGCTACAACACCTCTGTGGGAACCGACTATCTGATTGTGACCAATGGAATCACGCACTACTGTTACGCACTTGACCGCAAGGAACGCAGCTACCGGTTCCTGCGCAGTCTGCCGCGATATGAAGATCTGTAATCTTCCATGAGTCCACGCCACCCGGAGGATCAAGCGTGACACTCGACGAAAAGATCGATGCATTTCTCGAGGCCGGACCCTACGCCGTCGTCGGCGCGTCGAAGGACCGCTCCAAGTACGGCAACAAAGTCCTGCGATGCTATCTCCAGCACAACCTGAAGGCGTATCCGATCAATCCGGGTGTTTCGCAAATCGAAGGTCGGAGAGCCTTTCCCGATCTCGCCGCGCTTCCCGAACCCGTTGCGCGAATTTCCGTGATCACACCGCCGGCAGTCACGGAACAAATCGTTGTGGAAGCCGGGGACGCAGGCGTCGAATTCATCTGGATGCAACCCGGCGCGGAGAGCGAGGCGGCCGTCGATCAGGCTGAACGAGCGGGCATTGGCGTGATCTCGGGAGGCCCGTGCCTGCTCGTTGTTCTGGGGTACACCGAGAAGGCTTAGAACCGATATGGAAATGCGCCGCATCCCCTTCGAAATGATGGTTGCGGAATTACGCCGCGTCCTGCTCAATACCGGCTTCGCCAACAGCCGCGCGGATCGCCTGGCGAGGATTTTCGCCGAAACCACGCGCGACGGCGTCTATTCCCACGGGGTCAACCGGTTCCTGCCGTTCATCAGGCACGCCCGTTCGGGCGAGGGCATGGACCTCCACGCCGAGCCCGAGAGATCGGCCGCGTTCGGGGTACTGGAGCAGTGGGACGGAAAACTGGGCCCGGGTATCCTCAACGCCTGCGTGTGCATGGACCGCGCCGTTGAAGTCGCGAAAGAACACGGAATGGGTTGCGTATCCCTTAGAAACACCAATCACTGGATGCGGGCCGGAACCTACGGACTGCGGGCCGCGGACGCAGGGTGCATCGGCATCTGCTGGACGAATACCACCCAGCTCATACCGCCGTTCGGTTCCGCCGATCGGAAGGTGGGCAACAATCCCCTGGTTTTTTCCATACCGCGCCCGGGAGGACGTCATTTGCTGTTGGACATGGCGATGAGCCAATACTCCCACGGGAAACTCGACGGGTACCGCATCGCCAACCAGCGCCTCCCCGTCCCCGGCGGTTACGACGACAAGGGAGCGCTTTCGTTCGACGCCGGCGCCATCCAGGCCGCCCGCCGTCCGCTCCCCATCGGTCACTGGAAGGGCATCGGACTCGCGATGTCGCTGGACCTCGTCGCATCACTGCTTTCGGGGGGCCGTTCAACGTACCAGATCGCCCAGGAGGAATCCGAATACGGCGTCTCCCAGGTCTTTATCGCCATCCATGCCGGCGCGGTCGCAGGAGACCGGATGCGGGAAATCGTGGACCAGACCCTCGCCGATTTTCACGCCGCCGAGCCCCTCGAAGGCAATGAACCGGCGACCTATCCAGGCGAGCGGATGTTCAGTACCCGCGAGGAGAATCTGAAGCTGGGTATCCCGGTTGACGAGGAATGCTGGCGGGAAATCCTGGCGTTGTAAGTCGATCCCGACTGAGGAAAGGAGTGTGAAATGGGCGACCTAAAGATGAAGACCGCCGCGATGCCGGATCATCTGCCCGACATGCCCATCGATCCCGACTGGGTTCGTGAAGGCGATCCCACGGCACACGGCACGATTGTTACCCAGAGCGCGGACAAAAGGGTGTCCAGCGGCTACTGGCAATGCAGCGAAGGCAAGTTTGAGTGGACCTTCGGATGGGACGAGTTCGCACACGTTTTCGAGGGAAGTGTCGCCATCGAAGAAGACGGGGGAGACAGCTACACCCTGGGGCCGGGCGATACCGTCCACTTTCCCGCGGGACTCAAGACGTACTGGCATGTGATGGAGCCCGTACGGAAATATTTCGTCATCCGCACGACCGACCCATTGGAACTGTAGCGCGTTGTCCGCGAAAATTGACGCCATTCCGTCTATCTCGTCTGCTCGAATTCCGTTAATTGTGCGTAATGCCTGCGTTGACCCTTCATCCTGAGTCGCTCCCTGAGCTTGTCGAAGGGTCGGCGAAGGCCTGTCGAATGGCGTCCGGCTGTGCATCCTGAGCTGGGAACCTGATCCATTCGAAGGTTGGCGAAGCGTGGGCATTTCGACAAGCTCAATGACCACGCGACGGCTGGGTATAGCTTCTTGCCAGCTACCCATCATCCGCCGGTGTTCGGGATTCCATCCCACTGACGCAACATTAATGAAACCGTCCATTTCATCGCTATCCGGATTCCTTCGCTGAAGGATACCCCGTTATGTCCGAAGAGATCCGCACGGGAATCATCCGCTGTGACATGCACGGGATGTGGTTCGGCGCGCAGATGGACGAGCACGATCCTCTGCGCCTGAGGGTGCCCATGCCGGTCGACGAGGACATGTCCTATACCTGGCAGCGCGGCGGGACCCACTATTTCTACTATACGAAATACAGCGAACCCACCCGGATGACCGCGCCCTTCGTCGACGGCTTCCGGATCGTGAAGGTCTGGGACGAACGGCGTCGAAACGCCGAGATGTTCTCGAACGTCTTCTACGGCCAACCGAAAGTCTGCGACAGCTTCGAGCAGGTGAGCGACGACGTGGACCTCGTTCTGATCGCGAACTGCAACTACGACGGCTCCGATCACCTGGAACTGGCCAGACCGGGCCTTCAAAAAGGCGTGCCGACCTTCATCGACAAACCCATGGCCCATTGCCTTGCCGACGTGCGCGCGATCATGGATCTTGCGGATGCGAACAACGCCCCAGTCATGTCGCTGTCCATGCTGCAGACGAACCCGGCGGTGGTTCAGTTGGTCCGCCGCCTGGACGAGGTCGGCCGCGTGACCTTCGGCACCATTACCTGCGCTTCCACGCACCTGGCAGCGCTCATTCACGCGATTTCCATCGCCCACCATGTCTTCGGCACGGGCATCCAATCCGTGAGTTGCCTGAAAGCGCCCAACCATACGGTCTACCATCTTCACTACGGCGACACGCCCGGCCGACCGGAACACGGGGTGGTGATCAACTGCGGGGTTGCCAACTTTCGTTTTACGGAGATGTTCACTCACGTATTCGGCCCCGAGGGCGCCATCCAGGGATTGGTCCTCGACGACTTCAACGCGTGCGAAGGCTCCGCGGTCATCCTCGAATACGTCAGGGACATGGTCCGGACGCACCGTCCCCATCCGCTGGGTGACGACATGATCACCGCCGTGGCCGTCTCGGATGCCATCAGCATGGCGGAACAGACCGGGAAGAGTGTGGCGGTTGAACGGCCGCTGCCGTGACGTTCCAGGATGGGACAGAAACAAAATAACCCCCCTCCGATGTTCTTCGGAGGGGGGTTATAGTCTCAGCCGCTGGCTTCTCGGATCGGAAAACCCGGTAACACCAGCAGCGGGTTATCCGGCCGTCCGCTCGCGACGTTCGCGCAGATACGCAGCCAGCAGGAAGAGCAGCGGCGCCAGGCCGAGCACGACCATCGCGATGCCATTCCACTGGTAGACGGTGTCCGTTGTCCGTTGAATGAACCCGATTCCAGTGCCTGAGATGAGCGTGGCGGACCAGACGGCGACGAGATAGGCCATCAGGTTGAACCGGACCAGCCATACAATAAGGAAAACCAGCACGCCAAGTTTTGCAAGCGCCAGGCCGGCCAGTACGGAGAAGTGATAGAGACTCGTGGCCCGTTCCATCGCGTCGGTGGACAATATGGCAAGCGCGAATCCCGCCACAATCAGCCAGGGCCGTTTGACTCCGGCCTTCCAGACCAGCAGGATCGCCAACACGGCGAATGGTTCGATCAGGTCCAGGGCCGCGTCACATGCGGCGTCAAGGAAGGGAAGATAGGTATTGATTCGCGGCAGGTTGAATCCGCCCGCGTCCAGATACTCCGTCAGGCCGTTATATTTCACGTACATTGCGATACTTTCCGTACCCTTCCAAAGAAGCAGAAACGCTGCCGCCAGAACCAGCGCGCCCGACCAGAAGCGCACACTGCCATCCCGCATCCGCAAGAGTCCCAGCCATCTGCCGGGCCTCATCTCATTCGGGTAAAGGGACCCCATCATCGCAACCAGCAACGCCATCATGACCGCGATCGCCAGCCCCATTATCGGCGTCCCGATCAAAATGACGACGCCCTGGATGCCCAGATAGGTCGTTATTGCCTGGCTCGTATCGTACGCGTGGAAAAAGGTCGGTAAGGAGTTGATCCAACTCAATAGCGATAACGCCACAACCACACTGCCAATTGTAATCGGCATCCTCCAGCGCATCTCTCTTGCCCGAAAATGGCGGAAGAAATAAATCCCGGCCAGAATGAGCGTCGCCAGCCCCAGGAGGACGGGCACAGTTGAAGCCAACGCCTGTCCGGTGCCGCGTTCCCGGAGAGATCGAAGGAACTCCTCCGGCGCCTTGTATCGAGTACCGAAGAATCCCACCTCGTCGCCCTGGACCCGCGCATTCACGCGGAACTCGCCGTCCTCGATTTTCCGGTCGATCCGCTCCCAGACGAAATGGTGGTCCATCCGTTCCTTTTCCTTCTCCGAACGGGCTTCCAACAGCTTGTATTGCGCCGTATTCGTAACGGACCGGGAGAAATTCCGCTCGACGAACGCCTCAGCCTTCGCGCGAGCGTCGTCCGTCTCCAGCTCCGGACCCGCACGTGTTTCGGGTATGATGTGGTTGAATCCGGCAACGCTCCCGGACGCGTCCACACGCACCTGGATCTCCTCCTTCTCCATCGGCTTGAACCAGCGCACGTGCCAGTACCACGGCGTCGTGTTCTCCACCATCAGGGAATCCGCTTGCGCGACACCCGCGTTACGGATCAGGTGCGTGTAGTGGGACGAACCGACACCGCTGCGAAACTGGACCGACCTGCGGTATTCTGACACATCCAGGCCAAGCTCATTACAAAACGCCTCCGCGACACTAACCGCCTGGCTCCGGGTCACTTCGAGCTTCAACGTGCGCGAGCCGAACCGGTCCACGCGGAATCCCGACATCAACGCGATCCCCGCGACGATGCACACCGCGGCGACAATCCACCTCTGTCGATCCGGCAAGTACGCTTCGGGGTCTCTTTGAACCACGTCCGATCGTACGGGCTCGGGCGCGGGTTCCTCGACTTCGACCGGTTCATGAGGCGCCTCTTCATCTGGCGCGTCTTCAACTTCCTCGGCTCGGGACCGCCCTGTCAGCACCGCGAATGCCGCGGGAATCGCCGGCACCAGGAGGATTCCGATAACGAGTACCCCGGATACCTGGAAGTAGAGACTCGAAGACTTCACCATCGGTAACGCTACGATAAAGGCATTGATGGCATAATGGGCGATGACCGGCGCCCAGATTCCGAAACGGAGAAACAGGATTCCGAAGACGATCCCGATGACGGTAATCTCGATTCCTCGTACGTAGATGGGCTCGTGCGGATAATTGGAATGCAGAAACGCCCACACCACCGCCGGCAGCAACACCGCCAGCCAGGGCCGTTTCAACCATCTGATCAGCAGGGGAATCGCCAGCAGACGGAAGAAAAACTCCTCGACCGCCGCGGCTGACAATCCCACCAGCAACGGGTAAATCCAGGGAATCGCCGTGCTGAATGCATTGTTGTACTCGCTGACGTCCGCCGGCACCCAGACGTCGAAATACCGCCCGCCAAGCAGGTAAAATACGGCGACGTAACCCAGCACGGCTCCGGCGGCGCCGTAACCCACAACCGTGGACCGCAGGAATCCGGCCGAAAACATCCCTCTGAGCGACAGGCGCCCGACCGGACTCGCGCGTCCCTCGGACAGCACGTCTCTTTCGAGAACGCCGCCCGCGGTCCCGGCCAGGCAAACGGCTCCGCCGTACACCGCCGCGATCAGAACGGCACTGAACAGGAGCGTCACCAGAAAGGCGCCGTAAGAGATCGTGGTCTCGAAATTGTACAGCGCAAGAGGCAGGGCATTGACGTTTGCCGCAAGCCAGGCGATGGCCACGAGCGTTCCCACGACCAGGCCGGCCTGCCAACGCAACCGCTTTCGGCGATAGTTCTTGACCAGAATCACCAGCATGGCAACGCCCAGCGCGAGCCAGAACGGCAAGAAAACCTGAGTCAACAGATTCGCCCTTGAACGTACCTCGCGATAACTTCGAGAGAAGCTTTCCGGTACTTTGAGGTACTCGCTGAACCGCCCCACTCGGTCGCCGTGAACCACGACGTCCAGCCGGTAATGCCCGTCGTCGCCTACCGTGAAATCTTTCTTCCGGTAGGCGAACTGGTGATCGATCCGCGCCTTGCGTTCCGTGCTGGACCGGTCGATCAACTCGTAAGCTTCGAGGTCGTATCCCTGGGTCCGCCCCAGGAACCGTGATGCGATTTCAAGTGCGTCGTCCTGGGTAAGGCTTGCGCCTTCGTCCGATTCCAGGATTCGGTGCGAGAATCCGACGATTCGCCCGCCCGGATCCAGCCCCACCCGAAGCTCCTCCTTCTGCAGCGGCTTGAACCACCGCACGCTCCAGGACCAGACCGACAGCCATTCCCTCGCCAGCCGGCTGGTCTCCTCCAGACCGAGCGTCTGCTCCAGGAAAATCTGCTGCATCTGGCTGCTTGAGAATATCTGGGCGCTCTGGAAGTCGGCAAGGTCGTATCCGAGGTTCTCCAGATAATCCTGTGCCTTCTGGTGTACTTCGTCCCGGCTCAACTTGAAGTCCAGCGACGCGGACGGAATCGCCTCGTTATAGAAATTCAGAAAAACCGCCAGCCCGCCCACGCCCAGAACCACGAATACCAGCAACCACATCGTATCACGACGGTCCATCAATCTCTCCTCTGAATCAGGTCTTCAAGCGCACGGAAATTTACCCCGCAATGTAAAGAGATGCGGACGCGGGACACAAGACCAAAGCGGGGTGGCCGGTCCTTGCGAATCGGTTGCCATCCGTTTTTTTTGAGCATATCTTGACGTCGTCCGTGTGGCGCGGACGTTTGGACCCTGTTGCCCGGCGCTTCAAAGGAAAACGGCATTGACGACGCCTACCGGACTTCCGGATACCATGCCGGCGGTTGTCTGCCACGGACCCGAGGACTACCGCCTCGAAGAGCGCCCCGTGCCGCTTCCGGGACCGGAGGAGGTCGTCGTCCGCGTCAGATCCGCGGGGATCTGTGCCAGCGATCTCAAATGCTATCTCGGCGCACCGCTCTTCTGGGGAGACGAACACCGCGGGGGATACTGCCAGGCCCCCGTCATCCCGGGCCACGAATTCATCGGCGATGTGGTCATGCTGGGACCGGGCGCGGGGGAAAAATACGGATTGGACATAGGCGACACGGCGATTTCGGAACAGATCGTCCCGTGCCACGCGTGCCGCTCGATCGATTCCAGGAAGGCATCGACCTCGTCGCCGCCGGCGACCGGTCCATCAAAGTAATGCTGGAGCCGTAGATGGTCCAGGCGCAAGACTTTGCAGGCGGCGTAAATTCACCAGTGATTCAGACGAGGTGAATTCCGTCTGTACCAAGCTGATTTTCAACATTGACCAGGAGAGGATACAATGGAAGAAACCGGGCAGATGATCCGCAGAAAACTCACCATCAACCCTGGCGGGGACATCGGAAATCTAAAGGATTTCCCGCTTCTCGTGGCCCTGCGCGACGATGGACTCAAATCGGTTGAGCGTGGCGGTCGTGTATCCGGAAAAGCCGGCGGCGACATCCACTTCGTCTCGCTCGAAGGCGATGCGCTGGCGTACTGCATCGAGTCCTACGTTCCCGAAACCGGCGCCCTGAGCGCGCGGGTCAGAATTCCGTCTTTCACCGGGGCCGCAAGTCTTTACCTCTGTTATGGCGGAGGACCGGTTTCATCCCCGGATCGTGTATGGGACCCGCATTTCAAATGGGTCCGCCACCAGAGCACCGATGCGCGCACCGAATCGTTCGACGAAGCTCAGGCCCTCACCGTGGAGGCCTGGATCGGCAGCGAGCAGTCGAATTCCGACGCCTTCCAGGTGCTGGTGTCCAGGTGGTCCCTGCGACCGGTCATGGACCGGTTCGAGTCCTACGACGCAGGCGACACGGACGGCCTGGACACGAAGGGATATTTCGGCGCGGTCTCGGACGGGCGCTACGTTTACTTCGCGCCTCAGCTCAACGCATCGCAGGACCGCCACGGCCAGGTCCTGCGATATGACTCCTGGGGAGCGTTCGACGATCCCGACAGCTGGGAAGGATACGACGCGGGCTGCACGGACGGCCTGAACACGAAGGGGTACTACGGCGTCGTACACGCCGGGGACTACATCTACTTTGTCCCGCGTACCGATGGCGAGACTCTGCACAGCCGCATTTTGCGATACCACCGTCACGGGGAATTCCGTGATCCCGGAAGCTGGGAGGCATACGACATCGGGAGGACCATGGCCTGCCAGAGCGCCGCGTACGACGGTCGATATATCTACCTGTCGCCCGGATACTACGGTGACTCGGGCGAATCGGGAAAAGCCGTCCGTTTCGATACGCGGGGCGGCTTCAAGGATCCCGAAAGCTATTTGATTTTCGATGCCGGTAATACAGACGGACTGGAGTCGAAGAACTACGACGGCGCCACGTTCGACGGACGTTACGTCTATTACTCGCCGCTCAATGACCGCGGCATCGTGCTCCGCCACGATACCCGCGGCGGGTTCGACGATCCGGCCGCCTGGGAGGCGCTGGATGCCAGTACTCATGGAATGGGAATGTGCGTGGGTGCCGTTTTCGACGGCCGCTACGTCTATTACGTTCCTTACGCCCACAGCAACGCCGTCAGATACGATACGCGGTGCGACTTCAAGGACCCTGAAAGCTGGGAAGCCTACGACGCGGCCGGAACGTCCGGCCTGCACACAAAAGGCTATGACGGCGCGGCCTTCGACGGCCAGTACGTCTACTACATTCCTTTCTACGAGGGCGACGAACCTCAGCGGGGGTTCCACTGTCGTGTCCTGCGTTACAACACCTGCATGAATTTCACCGACAGGGCCGCGTGGGACGCCGCCGACGGTGGCGTTTTCACCTACCCGCCGAACCCGGGCGGGTTCAATGGCGGCGCGTTCGACGGACGATACGTGTACTTCTCGCCGTGGCGCGAAGACCCGGATGAAAGCGACAACCGCGAATACACGCCCCATGGAAAGGTGTTGCGCTACGATACCGCGGACGAGGCCTCCTTTTCGCTCAAATACGCCGAATGCGGGCATAACGGCGGTCTTTGCGCCTCGCTCCCGGGTCCGACCTTCACCATCAACACGGAAAGCGGCACCCGGAGCGTGCGCGCCAACAGGACGCTAAGCCCGGGCCGGCATCATCTGTCGGGCATATACGACGGCGAACGGGCGACGCTCTATATCGACGGCAGGCCGGTGGACTCGGTCGAAGCATCCGGCTCCGTCCGGTCCAGCCGGACTCCGATCAGCATCGGCCGGCTCGCGGGCGGCGGGGCGCCGTTCCAGGGCGAAATCGATGAGGTCCGAATCTCGACGACGGCCAGATCGGACCGGTGGATCGATGCCACGTATCAGAACCTTTCGAATCCGTCGGAATTCGTCCGCCTGGGGCCCGAAGAAGAAATGGGGTGAGGCCGGAATTCGCCTCACCCCATATGGAAAGTCCTTTGTCCAACGCGTTCCGATCGTTTCGACCGGACGATCCGCAAGCGGTGCGTGTTCAATCTTTCGGGTCCTGAAATCGCCCGCCGATCCTCGCGCCCGCCTGTACGTGCACTTCGATTCCGCGCCCGGAATCTTCCATCAGGTCGTCGTCAAAGACGACCGTTTCCGGCTCGAACAGAAGCACAAGCGTGGACCCCCCGAACTGAAAATAACCCTTCTCCTGACCCCGGTCGACCCGGCCGGGTGCGTACGTCTCCACGATGCTGCCCACCGCAAAGCCGCCGATTTCCACGTACGCGATCCTTCCGAACCCGTCCGAATCGAATCTCGTAATCGCGCGTTTGTTCCGCCAGAAGACGCCGGGCACCCGGGCAAGGCCCAACGGATTGACAATAAAGTAACGCCCTGCGAGGGCGCGCGCCGGCCCGGCCGTTCCGGAGTCCGGAAAGTGGAACCGGTGATAGTCGTAGGGCGCGAGCCGCACGACCAGCGCAGAACCGTGGAGATAGGTACGCGCCTCTTCATCGGAGTTCAGCAGGCGTTGCAGGGGAACGGAGGCCCCCTTGACCGGGATCCGGGCGCCCTCCAGGAGTTTCTGATAGACCAGGACCTTGCCGTCCGCGGGGCAGGACAGCGCGTCGGGTTCCGGGGCAAACGGCCTGGCGCCGGGTTTCAACCGGCGAGTGAAAAACGCGTTGAAGGTCGGATACCGATCCAGTGGAACTTCGAACTCTTCCACGTCGATGCCGTAGTCCCGCACGAAACGGGAGATTTTCCGGCGACTTCCGTGGCGCGCCTGCAACCATCCGTACAACCTGCAGAAGACCGAATTGTTCAGCAGCAGATGGAAAAGCCCAAGCACGACCGAAGATTGGAATACCCATTGAAAAAATGCGTAAGACTGCGGCTCCGTTATCTGCCGTCCCGACACCCGATCCCGGTATCTGATCTCGAAATCGTCACCCATCTGCCTGTTGACACCCTGGGATAATGGGCAGGATCAAATGCGATGGATGGTCCGGGTCATGGTAAATCACGTTGTCCGCCGGAACAGCCCGCCGGTCCCGCCCCAACGCGCCACCCGTATTCGGATTCATATCGAATCTGGGGAAATTGCTGCTGGAGACGTCGAGCCGGATCCGGTGCCCCTCGCCGAAGACGGTTGAAGTGGGATACATGACGATTTCCAGTTCATAGATTTCGCCCGGCGCCATCAATTCGGGTTTGTCCCGCGAACGCCGGTACCGACCCCGCACGATGCTGTCCGTGATATTCTGGGCGAATCCGTCGGGGTAGTCCTCGTTCGGGGGATGCACGTCGATCAACTTCACCGTAAAGTCCGTATCCGTCGCCGACGTGGAGGCCCACAGTTTCGCCGTTAACGGACCCGTTACTTCAAGGGCTTCATCCAACTCCGGGGTCTGGAAGACGAGGACGTCGCCGCGAGCCGACAGGGGCAGGCTGTCCCTGCATCCGTAAAAGCGCGAGTCGCCGCGCTGGTCGTACGCGCCGGCAACCAGGATCGGATCTCCGGCGGACAGATTTCCGCCGATTGTGGGAACCGGGTCCCGGGGATCGAACGTGTACCGACTCGGCTCCGAGGGCTCCGGCATGTCCTCTGCGATCGTGCCGTCCGAGTGCAGGTAATACGGCGTAAACCGCGTCCCGGGCAGGGGCCAGTCGTCCACGTCCCGCCAGGCGCCCGTATAGTTAAGGCGCCCCTCCCTGTTTTTGCGCCCGTCGCCGCCGCCCATCACGAATATACGTACCGGCTTTTCGCGGTCGACCCCGTTGTCGATTCCCTTCAGCCAGCGGTCGAACCAGCGCAGCCGGTAGCCATCGTAATCGTCCAGGACGGATTCCGATCCGAAGTCCACGTCTCCCGCAAAGGAGTTCCCCCAGCCGCCGTGGGTCCACGGACCCATCAGCAGGTGCTGCGGGGACTTCATCCGCTTCGACAGCGCCACGTAGTTCGCCGTGGTCCCGCGGGTATATGTGTCGTACCACCCGCCCAGATAAATCGTGGGCACGTCCGCGTGTTCGTCGTAGTAGTGGTCGATCGCGTATCCCCGCTGCTTCCAGTAGTCGTTGAAATCGCCTTCACCCAGAAGATCCAGGACCCACTGTTCATAGGATGGCAGAAACCGCAGGGCGGAAGATCCCTTCCTGTAGGGCGTCCGCGTCAGCCATTCGCCGACTCTCGCGAAATCCGCGTCCAATGCGGCCTTCAGCGCCGCATCCGCGAGCGCCTCCCTGCTGGTTGTCGCCATGCGGAAGGCGTATATCATGAACCGCAGTTCCAGGGCGCCGTTCTGCCGCATCGAACTGGTGTGATAGTTCGACGTCCCAACCGCGACGACCATGGCTCTCAGATGGGGCGGATCCAGGGTGGCAAGCGCGCTCTGGTCGCTTCCACAGTAAGACCCGCCCATGGTACCCACGTTTCCGTCGCACCAGGGCTGCGCGGCCACCCATTCCACGGTATCGTACCCGTCCGGCGCCTCCTTAGCAAACGGATGCCACACGCCTTCCGACTCAAACCGTCCCCGGACGTCCTGCCGCACGCCCACGTACCCTCTCCGCGCGAGATACCGGCCTTCGCTGAACTTGGATTCTTTGTCGTAGGGGGTACGCTCGATCACCGCCGGAAACGCGCCCTGTACGATGTTCCCGTGCTTCGCCGGGAAATACAGATCGGTCGCCAGCCTGACACCGTCCCGCATGGGCACCATCACGTTCCTGCGGACGATCACGTCGTACTCAATCCACGATCCCCTTACATCGGATGCCGCCATCGCGATCCTTTCTCGTGCCGTTTGACGCTCATTGCCGATCCACAAACTGTCCCGCATCCCGCAGGGCCGCCACACCCGATCCGCGCGCTTCAAGCGGGAAATCCACGGGCCGATTTCCCGTCAGCTGTGACTGGTAGATCGCCATCACCATCTCCAGAGACCTGAGTCCCACCCGCCCGTCGCTGCGCAATTCCCCGCGGTCCTCCAGCGCGTCGACAAGCTCGTTCAGCGCCAGAACGTAAGTTGACGCGGGCGATGGATGGTCGACGGGCGTGTCCTTCAGGGAATGCCACTGAAACCCGCTGTCCGGTTCGTAGTCGTCCTCTACCGCGCAATAGAGATGGACCCGTTCTCCCAGAAAGCGGATCACGCCCTCGGTCCCGCGCAACTCGAACGCATTGTCCGTATAGGATGTCAACTCGGCGCCGTGGACCAGACCCGTCGCACCGTTCCTGAATTTCATGATCGCCGCGCCGAAGTCCTCCACGGCCCAGGGACGCATCCGCTGCTCGGCCATCCCGCAAAGCCAGGCCACCTCGCCCGCGTACATGTCCATCAGGTCGAAGTAGTGGGTAAAGTCGTGCAGAAACGGACCCTCATTCTCGCTTCGCCATGACGGGTCCGGCTTGCCGCCGTCCATATAGCAGTAGACGTGGTTCAGCTCTCCGATCGCGCCGTCCCGCAGCAGCTGCAGTCCCAGGTTCCACTCCGGAGACCATCGCCGGTTGTGGTTGATCTGCAGCAGGATGCCCGTGCTGTCGCAGGCGTCGATCATCCGGTCGCATTCTTCCACCGAAAGGGCCATCGGCTTTTCGCAGATGATCGCTTTCGTGGCGGGCGCCGCAGCGCATGTTTCCACCATTTCGCAATGCAGTTCCGGGTGGGTGGCCACAATGCAGATATCGGGCCTGACTTCGTCCAGCATTCGCCTGTAGTCGTGATACAGTGCGTCGATCCCGTATCGCCGCCCGAAGACCTCCAGTTTTTCGCGACCCCGGTTTACGCCCGCCACCAGTTCACAGTCCGGGTGTTCGCCCAGGGCGTCGGCGTGGTTGTCCGGCAGGTCCCCGAAACTGAACTGGTACCCCACCCTGCCCGTGCCGATGATCGCCACGCGGTAATTCGCCATCAGGACCTCTTTCATTCAAAAACGGATCAGGATTCTCAGGATTAACAGGATTAAACAGGATTAGAGCCGGGAGCGGGGCAAATGCTCGCCCTTCCAGACCACAGCGATGAATCCCTACGCCGATAGATCGCTCGACATCACGCGGACCAAACTGAAACCAGAATGCCTCACGCTACTGAATTTGCGATTCGCTTCGTTGGTGTTTGTTGAACTCTTCTAAACGTGGTCATTGAGCTTGTCGAAATGCCCGTGTCTCGTTACCTGCCCTGCACTCTTCGCCTGCCTTCGCCGACCCTTCGACAAGCTCAGGGAGCGGCTTAGGTGCAGGATCCTTAGCATTTCAAATAAGCACCGGCCGGGCAGATGGTCGTCTTTAGTTTTCAACATTCCCGCCGAATTGCCAGCCGATCCCCAGGCCGAATTCGAGCCCGCTGTAGTTGCGCCGGCCGCCTACCGCCTCTGAGAAGTCCGTCATCAGGTTGTAACCGAGGTCTGCAATCGCAACAAAAGACCGACCCATCTGCAGGTCGAACCCCACCCCCGCCTTGCTTCCAAACGTCGTCATGGCGCCGGACTCCTGCACCACCTGAAAACCGACGTCGCTTCTGGACTGAATGCCGGTAATGAGCCCGACACCTGCGGTCAGAAAGGGCATGAACGTGGTGTCGAGCGACATCTTGCGCGGATAATATTTCATGCCGACGATCACGGGACAGATGACCGCCGCATTCTGGGAGACGCCCAGAGGTCCGGCACGTGAACTCGCCTCCACGGACAGGACGCCCAGCGTGGCGTGGCCGGCGATGTTCTCCCTCATCCAGTGCGAGTAGCCCAACGAGAAAAACACATTATCCGCACCGGCAGTCGTTTCAACACCCAGTGGACCGACCGTTGTCGCCGCTCCGGTCGTTCCTCCGTGATTTCGCAGGCCCATCCTGAGTTCAATGCGGGATCGCCTTTCCATTTCGCCTGCAGAAATCATCGCCGGCGTTGCCAGCAGCAGGAAACACAACAGCGCCGTCGTTCTCATCGTCGTCATTTGCGCCTCCGTTTGAAGGGATCTACCTGCGGATTGTGTGCAAAGGTCGCACGGTTGGCCCCGACTCTTTGCTGCAGAACGAGAGCGATTCCACCGGGCCCGGCAGGCTGTCGACTGTTCGTAATTGAAGGCGCGAGGCCCGCTTGGTACCTTTGAGGCGCTGGTCCGACGACGATGCGCAAACTAACAGTTTGCTCTACCGGTACTGTTTTTCCGATTTCACAACTTCCAGCGCGTCGACCAGGCTCTTGCGTACGAGGTCGCACAACTCGTCGATGTCCTCCCGCTGTACGATCAGCGCCGGGCTCACGGCAAACCAGGTGGGGTCGATGCGAATCAGCAACCCGTTCTGCAGCGAGGTCCGCTTCAGCGCCTGTCCCAGTTCCGGAAACGGCGCCATCGACGTTGTATCCTTCACCAGTTCCACGCCCTGCAATAGCCCGCGGCCCCGCACCTCGCGCACCACACCCAGGTCCTTCAGGCCTTCCAGCTTCGATGCCAGATATCGGCCGAGTTCCCCGGCCTTGCGATCCAGCTCCTGCTCCACGATTTCGTCGATCACGGCCATGCCCACGGCGCACGCGACGGGATTGGCCGCAAACGTATGCCCGTGGGCAAAGTTGACATCGGCCTCCACCGGGCCGAGAAAGACGTCTCCCATATCCTCCCGCGCCATCATCGCGCCCACGGGGTACGCACCGCTGGAGACCCCCTTGCCCGCGCAGATGATGTCCGGCGTGACCCCGAATGTCTGGGCGGCGAACATCGAGCCGGTCTTGCCGAAGCCCGTGATGATCTCGTCGTAGATCAACACCACGTTGTGCCGGTCGCAGACGTCACGGACGATCTGAAAGTACTCTTCGGTCGGGGTAATGATCCCCCCGGTATTGCCGATCGGTTCCAGAATGACGCCGGCCACGGTATCCGGGTCTTCGTTGACGATCACGTCTTCGAACGTCTCCGCGCAGAACCGGTTGCATTCCTCCCACGAAGCAAACCGGTCCCTGTAATACGTGGGCGGGAACACCTTCAGAAAGCCGCCCGGCTGGGGCTCGAACGGCGTCTTGCGTTTTCCCGTCCCGCTGGCCGCCATTGCGCCGAACGTCGCGCCGTGATACCCGAAGTATCGGCTGACGAACTTGTACTTGCCGGGGTGGCCGCTCTGCTTGAAGTACTGCCGCGTGAATTTCAGCGCGGATTCGACCGCTTCTGACCCGCCGCTGTAGGACTTGATGAAATTCAGATTCTCCGGCGTCACCTCGCTCAGCTTCTCGACGAAATCCAGCGCCACGTCCGAAAGCCCGTGCATGGGCGGCGAGAATCCCAGCGTCTCCGCCTGCCTTCGCATCGCCTCCAGCACCCGGGGGTGGCCGTGTCCGAGCGAAGCCACGAAGATGCCGCCGATCCCGTCGAAATAACGTTTGCCCTCCGTATCCCAATAGTGAAGTCCGTGCGCCTTTTTTACGATGAACGGATGCTCCATGAAGGCCGACGTCTGCTGATAGTCCAGAAACGTCCGCTCGAGCAGCCTCCGCCGGCGACCGTCCAGTTTCATCTATTCATTCCTCCGGACCCAGGGCCTCAATATCATCGACAACGTCTACGACAGTCCCTTAGAAGCTGTCTTAAAATTCCCAGCGGTCTTCGCACGGCTGCAAAAGCGCCGGTCGGCGTTGGTCAAACCCACCCGTATAGACAAATATGGGCGGATTTTCCCGCCTTGACCGCCACTTTTTCGCTCGTGCTCGGGAACTCACCGGTAATTTTAAAACAGCTTCTTAGGCGCCAGCACGAGCCGTTCCGCATTCTTGTAGGCGATCTGCTCTCTTTCCTGTTCCGTAATATCCGCCGCGGCCAGCAGGGTGGGGAACGCCATGGGCTCGTACAGAGGCGAATCCGTTCCGAACAGTACCCTGTCGGCGCCCACCTCACGCACAACCAGCCCGATGATGCCGGTCCGAATCGCCCGCGCGGTGCCCATGTCCGTGTAGAGGTTGCCCGTTCTGCAGTCCTGAAGCGCGTCGATCGCTTCGTAGGTCTGGCCCGGCTGCCCGGCGCCGAAATGCGCCGTAATCACCGTCACCGACGGAAAAGCCTCCGCCAGCCGCCGCAAACGGGCCGGGGCCGCGTAGGACTCGTTTTCTCCGTGGGAAAGCACGGGAAGCCCGAGCGGCTCCAAAGCCTCGAAAAGCCGGAAAGTGGGCTTGATGTCGGCCGGATACTTGTGCTGTACCGGGTGGATTTTGATGCCGGCGACCATGGGATGATCCTTGAACCGCTCCAGCAACTCCAGCGACTCGCTCATTTTCAGCGGGTTCAAAACCAGCCAGACGAGCAGATGTTCCAGCCTCTCGGCCTGCTGTATGGTCCACTCGTTCCCGTACGTCAACTCGTTAAACAGGGCGGAGCCGGACGTGACCACGGTCCGCTCGATGCCCGCGCGCTCCTGCAGCGCCACGAAGCCCTCGGCCGTAAACGTTGTAATGTCGTCGAACCACGGCCCCAGATGGGCGTGCGTGTCGATATATCGCATGTGACGTTCCTCCGGTTTCAACTTCCCGCTCATTCGTCCCTGGAATTACACGACCCTGCCCACGGCCTCGATCAATCCGTCCACGTGGCTCTCGTCCATCGGCGCGGAGACGGCGCACATCACCAACCCGTTCCCCAGGTAATATCCCTCTTCGATCAGACCGAGCAACAGCCGGTGCGCCGCCGCCTTGTCCGTTCCCGCCAGGTGGCGGTAATTCAGCATCTCTTCGCACGAAAAGTGAATGCTGAACAGGGAGCCGACGCCGACCGCCGTCGCATCCGCGATTCCATTTGAAAACAGCCGGTTCAACCCGTCCCGAAGCCGCTCTCCCAGCCGGTTCAGGTGCGCGAACACGTCCGGCGTCAACTGCTTCAGGGTCGCCAGGCCCGCGGCCATGGCCACAGGATGCCCGCTGAACGTGCCGCTCTGAAAGAAGCCTGTCGGCCCCCGGGACGAATCGAAGCGATCCATCAGGTCGGCCCGGCCTCCGAAGGCCCCCACCGGAAACCCGCCGCCGATGACCTTTCCGAACGTGGTCAGGTCGGGCGCGATGCCGTAGTGTTCCTGCAGACCCCCCGCGCCGACCCGGAACCCCACGATCTCGTCGAATATCACAAGCATATTGTTCCGGCGCGCCATGTCACAGACGAACTGCGCAAACTCCGCGCGCTGAGACAAGATGCCGGCCCTGGGGTCGAAGATCACACAGGCCAGTTCGCGTCGATATCGTGCGAGCAGTCTCTCTACGGCGTTTTCGTCGTTATACGGCAGGACCACCACCTCGCCGGCCGCGTTCGGCGATGCCCCGCCCGCGGTGGAAACCGAATGCGGAGCCGACGCGGGGCCCGCCTTTTCCAGCGGGGGCGCCACGCTCACCTCCACCACGTCGTGGCTGCCGTGGTACCCGCCCTCGAACTTGGCGATTTTCGTCCGGCCGCTGACGCCCCGCGCCAGGCGAATGGCGTGCAGGGTCGCTTCGGTGCCGGAATTGCAGAACCGGATCTTTTCCACGGACTTCACGCGCCCGCACATCTCTTCGGCCAGCTCTGTCTCTACCCCCGCGGGCGCGCTGAGCGCGATGCCACGGGAAACCTGTCCCTGCACGGCGGCTACGACCGCCGGATGGTTATGGCCCAGAATCTGCGCCGTATGGTGGTTGTTGAAGTCCACCAGCTTGCGGCCGTCCAGGTCGGTAACGAAACACCCCTCGCCGCGCACGACGGTCAGTGGATAGGGCTCGTAATAGTACGCGCCCTTCACCCCGCCGGGCATCACCGCATTGGCCCGATCGAAAGCCGCCCGGGAACGCGGGCTCGCCGCCCGATATCGTTCCCGTACCGAAGGTCCGCTTTCGGCCGTTGTCTCATCCATGGGGGTTTCTCAATCCAACCTGAAACGCTCGAAGACGATGCGCTCGTACGGGAATTCCAATCCCGCCCGTAAAGACGTTCGTCTTCACGGATATCCCTTCCACCCCGGTCTCAGTGTTGGTCGCGCCGGTCCATAATCTCCGTCGCCCGGAGTTCCCGAACCAGTTCGATCAGGCCCTCTGTGGCCGCCTCCAGGAATTTCTCCCCCTTCTCGCGGCTGGCCTTTGTCGCGTCGCCCATCACGCCGCTGGCCGTTTTCGTGCTCCAGTACGGCGTGAAATTCGCGCTGGACCCATCCGGATGGCCGCCTGCCAGCAGGTCGGACTGGAAACTGTTCGAAAGGGGCGACCTTTCGTCGACCGCCTTGCTCATGTCCACCAGGTCCGGCTTCAACGCGAGATACAGGGACGTCTCGAACTCTCCTCCGTGGGAGGTCCCGCCGTAGTCCGACTCCCGCAACTCGCGTCCGGCTTCTTTCACTTTCCGAAGCCCCCAATGATTCACCGAGCCGCACAGAATCCTGCCCTCGTATTCGATGACCGAAAGCCGGGCCGCCAGATCCAGCGGGGACGTATTGCTTCCGTGGCCGTTCACAACCAGGATCCGCTTGAAGCCGTGGTGGGCGAGGCTGCAGCAGACGTCTTTGACGTAACGGATGAAGGTATCCCACGTGATCGTCAGCGTACCGTGAAAATCCATGTGGTGGGGGCTGTACCCGTGCGGGATCGCCGGGGCCAGAACGGCTTCGGAGGGGATCCGGGACACGGCCCGTTCGCAGATTCCGGTACAGAGGACAACGTCGGTATCCACCGGAAGATGGGGGCCGTGATCCTCGTACGTCGCCACCGGCAGTACCGCGACGCGGTCCTGCCGGGCGGCTTCCTTGATTTCATACCAGATCATCTCGGCGAAGCGGTATTTCATTCGTTGCTCCTTAAGCCTCCGGTTTACGTAGACGAGGGCCGATGCCTGTTCGCCAGCGGCCCTCGCAGATGCCACCGAAATCTCCATACCCGCACTGCCGGTCAGCGCACGGGGAAGAAGATGTCGGTGCGCCACTTCGACTGGTCGGGCTCCTCGCCGGGGTCCGTCACGTACACCTCCCACGGCGCGCAGGCCGGCTGCAGGCCCTCTTCTTCCATCCATTTCATCAGCGCCGACCACGTCTGTCCCAACTGCTCGTAGGGACCCATGTGGGTTACGGTCGCGACCTTTCCCGCGGGCAGTTCACCCGGTCGAACGCGTTCGGTCCCCTCAACGGGCGAAGCCACCGGCATCCCGCATTCCATTTCCAACGATTCGTGGTCCATCTCATGGTAAATGGTGAAGGGCATCCCCGCCGGCGCTAGTCCGTTCCGAGTGAGATATTCCATGATCTCGCCGAAAAGGGCGCCGATAACCTGTTTGATCTCTTCCATCGTGGTTGTGGCGCGGATGCCCACGACGGGCTGCGACTCGATTTCCGTTATGGCGAAATTCAAACTCATCGATGGCTCCTCAATGATCAGGGTGTTTTCGGACCGGAGTTCAAATCCTCCGTGCAAGGCAGCAAGACCCGGCAGGGCGCCGCGGCCGGCTGCTCAATCTTCGTCGTCCGCGTCTTTCACCACAAAGTCCAGCGCCGCGGAGTTCATGCAGTACCGAAGTCCCGTGGGTTGGGGCCCGTCGTCGAACACATGCCCGAGATGGGCGTCGCACCGGCTGCACTTCACCTCCGTCCGCACCATGCCGTAGGACGAATCCGCTTCGGTTTCCACGTTTGCGTTATCCGTCGGCGCCCAGAAGCTGGGCCAGCCCGTACAGGAATCATACTTGGTGTCCGAACGGAAGAGTTCGTTTCCGCAGCACACACAAAGGTAGATCCCCGTCCCCTTGAAGTCGTGATACCGGCCCGTAAACGCCCGTTCCGTTCCGCTTCTTCTCGTTACGTGGTACTGTTCCGGCGTGAGCATCTGCCGCCATTCCTCGTCGGTCTTCCGGATTTTTTCAGCCATTACGTCCTCCGGGTTGGCAGTCTACAATATCTCCGCGGCCATCAGCCGGTGCCCGGAAGAGAAATAGAGATCCCTGCCAACGATGGGCCCGGCCGCCGCGTGGCCGGTCAATCTCTCATCCAATTCCACGATCACGTCAAATGTCAGCGAACCGGGATCAAGCCGGTAGATCAGGGTGTGGGTGAGTCCGTAGATCATCCCGTCCGGCCCCAGCTGCAGCCCGTTGTCCACCGGGCCGCCCTCCGGCGCGGCGAAGCGATCCGTAAACGCCCGCGTCGCGGGGTCGAACACGAAAATCTCGGATCCGCGTTCGGCGCCGCTGAATGTGCCGAAGAGCCTACCATCCGGTACGGCCGCCAGCGCATTGAAGACGTGTACCGGCGGGTCGGGCGCGCCTTCCCAGACTTTCTCTTCTTTCTCGTAGTCGAAGAGGAAGAGCACGGCCTCGTCCACCCTGGGCTGGGTCCCGCTTCCCGCACTGATGGTTGTGCCGACGGCGATCAGAGACTCCGCCTCCAGATGCGCCAGCGTATAGCAGCTTCCGTCTCCCACGATGCGATAAAACGCCTTCTTTTCTTCTGTCCGCGGGTCGTAGTATGAGATCGGTCCGCCCCACATTCCGTAGTCCGGAATCGATGCCAGCCAGACCTTTCCGCCGGGACCCGCCAGCGTGGAACGCGGCCGGTACGATATGTCGTCCACCCGCCCGATGTCCCACGGATTGCTGCCCCGGGTTTCGCCGAAACGGTACGGCTGCGACGGATCGTAAATGGAGATTCTCGCGCCGGGATATGACGAGATGTATACCTTCCCGTCGAGATTCGCCATCGAATATGCCTCGCCGGTAGCGGTCGAACAGATGCCCAGGTCCGCCAGGTCGTCCCCGCCCGGATCGTAGCGGAACAGCCGCTCCGGCAGGACGCTGGATCCGTAAACGCATCCGTCGGGCCCGCCGTGCAGGCAGAAGATATCGGTTCCGGCCGCCTCGAATTCGATATTGAAGGTTTTCGCCGCGCCCCCGGGATCCGTAATTTCAAGAATCCTGCACGTCTGCTCCACCGCGTCCACGAACCGGAAGGTGCTGCCGTCGGGCAGTTTCGGCGTGACGGATTCCGCCGGTACGGTTGCTTCCACCGGTACGGCGTCCATGCCCTCCAGACGGAAATTCCCCTCGCTCGATTCAATATAGAGGTTGCCGTCCGCCCCCCGGTGGAGCGTCAGCGTTCCGTCGCCGCGCGTAACCACCGGCCCGACCGTACGTTTTTCGCCGGTCTTCGGGTCCAGGACCACCACGTGCGGCCGGGTCTGCATGATCAGCGAAGCGACCGTGTCGTCGGTGTTCACGTGGCAGTAGGCGTACATATCCACTTCGTCCAGCCGTCCGTACCGGGTAAACTCCCCGGTTTCGGGATTGAAGCTGGTCAGGTCCGCCGTGCCGTAGCTGGAAATCCAGATCAGCCCCTTTGAATCCTCGACGATGCTGCACGGAAAAATGGCCGCCGTTCCATTGATCGTGCCGAAATTCACCAGATCGTCCTGCTCGGGGTCGAAGCAATACAACTGCCCCGAGTGCGCGGCCCCGATGTACAGCCGCCCGTTTCGGGCCTGATATACCGCCGTGGTATAGTTCGAATCCGGAACTTCGGGCCAGAATTGACGCAACCGACCGGTTTCCGGATCGATCTGCAGGACGAAAAGATTCGCGGCCTGTTGCGACATCGTCGCATACAGACACGGGTCGCCTGCGCTGTTTCGCCCTGCGAATAACTGCGCCCGGTTTACCGCGCGAACCGGAATGCCAACTTCCCTGACCTGCGACATGTCAACCTCCTCCGATAAACCGACGATGCGAGCCCATAGGCGGCGTTGTGCCCGGCGTTAGGACCGTTTCCGATTTCCGCCAATATTGATCTTTCCCCGGGAAGTGTCAAGGCCCTTCTCACCCCGTGATGCTCTGGGAGATTCACCCTCCCGAAAGCGTTCTTGGAGAAAACCGAATCTCAACTTACCTTCGAAAAACGTCCAGCGGACCGGCCACCGGCGGTACCTCGCCGGCGGCTGCGATTTCCACGGCCCGGGCGTCCGATTCATCGATGTGAGGAGACCGGAATGAAACAGCTCAAAGGCATCTGCGCGGCACTCTGCACGCCCTTTACGGACGACGGTGAACAGATCGACGAAACCGCGCTGAGAAATCATATCGACTCCATGCTGGAAGCCGGCGTCCACAGCATCCTCATCAACGGGGGCACGGGGGAGTTCGCCTGTTTGCGGCCGGAGGAACGCAGGCGGCTTGTCGAACTGGCTGCCGAACACATCGACGGCAGGGCCGACTTCGTTGCCATGGCCTCCGCCGTCAGTACATCGGAGACGATCGAATACGCCAGACACGCGGAAGGCGCCGGCGCGGACTGCCTCCTGGTACTCCCGCCCTACTTTGAAGGCCCCGACATGGAAGGCGTGTACGACCACTACGCGGAAATCTCCAACGCCGTCAGCACGCCCATCATGGTCTACAACATCCCGGTCCACACCGGCATCGACATCACGGCTGCCTTCTTCAGACGCCTTATGGAAATCCGGAACATTCAATACATCAAGGACAGCATGGCCGACATTCTGCGTATCCAGGAACTGCTTGCCGTTGGCGCAAGGGTCTTCAACGGCGGGGACCCCATCGCCTTCTTCAGCCTGGTTGCCGGGTGCCCCGGCTGCGTATGGGGGGCGGTGAACGCCATGCCGAAAGAAGCCGTAGATCTGTACAATCTGGTCGCCGGGGGAAAACTTGCCGAAGCCCGTGACCTCTGGCGTCGCATGTTTCCCGCCAACCGTTTTTTCTGGACCCACGTATACAACGCTTCCGTAAAGGCCGCAACCAATCTGTCCGGCAGACCCGTGGGCCCGTGCCGCAAACCCGTAAAGCCCCTCACGGAAATTGAAATGGCCGAACTCAAAGAGGCCATGAAACCCCTGCTGCCGTAAAAAAACAGGGCGCACGCCAATGCGCCCCGTTCACAGCCGGAAACAGGAGATCTCCGCCGCCATTCCCCGGCGGCTTCCGGGACAGAATATTCGCTCGAGCCGGCGCGTTACGTCAGATTTATGGAGCCGCCCGGCGGCTGCGTGCCCGGCAATCCGCCGGCGCCAGGCACCACGATCCTGGAGGACTCCTGCCGCCGCCTTTCCTTGGCATCCTCCATCATCTCCTCCACGGCCCTTGCAAGGGCCTGCGGAAACTTCCGGAGCGCTTCTTCCAGGTCTGCGGCTTCGATGTCGCATTGCACGGGGAGCGGACCGACCTGGGACATCAGATGGGTCTGTCCGACAAACTTCTGGCGACGGGTCCCGTCCGGCGATCCATCCTGATTGACCGGCACCAGTCTCCGAATCGACGCCACCTTCAGGTCTGTATAGTTCTCTTCGCGGTACAGGTTGGTCCGGTCTACCTGTATCTCGGTCAACGGCTGCTGTTCGTTCTGGTTCACCAACTTTCTCCTTTCAACGGTTTGATTCTCACCTGTCCCGGTTGAATCTGTTTCCTGGACGGCGACCGGGTCATTCGCCGGATGGCCGCGAAACTCTCTACCGGATTACAGTCGATTCCGAACTGCCGTACGGATTCTGTGCCTTTTGTGCTTTTTGTGGCTATTATTCCGTGTGCTTCAACTTTCGAAATTTCGCCGGCCAGAACGCCTCGGGCGCCGCGCTGAACGTCATCTCCTCATTCCGGGTCGGATGCGACAGCGTAAGCGAGCGAGCGTGGAGCGCCAGGCTTTTTTCCGGAAATCGGATCCTCGAGCCGTACCGGAAGTCGCCCAGAACCGGATGCCCGCGGTGAGCGAACTGAACCCGGATCTGATGATGCCTGCCCGTTTCCGGCCGCACTTCCACCCAGGAAATCCCGCGTTCGAACCGCAATCTCCGGAACCCGAGCACCGCCTCCCGGCCCCTGTCGGACACGGCGCTTGACGGCCCGTCGCGCAACAGCCTGTCCGCCATCCTGCCCTCACCCGGCGTCTTCCCCTCCACCAGCGCCCAGTACACCTTTCCGATCCTGCGGGCGCGAAACTGTTCGGACAGCCTGGCAGCCGCCTTGGAAGTCCGGGCAAAAACCATCACGCCGGACGTCGGCCGGTCCAGCCGATGCACCAGCCCCAGAAAGGCGTCGCCCGGCTTGTTGAACGCCGCCTTCACGTACGCCTTGCCGGTATCCAGAAGCGACACGTCGCCCGTTCGGTCTCCCTGAACGAGCATGCCCGCGGGTTTCCGGACCACCAGAAGGTGGTTGTCCATATAGATGACGTCAAGAGCATTCATCGCACCCTGTTCAGCCCGTTGAGCGCCGCCACCCGGTATGCTTCCGCCATTGTCGGATAGTTGAACGTGGTGTTGATGAAGTACATCAACGTATTGCCCGGGCCCTGCTGCGCCATAATCGCCTGGCCGATGTGGACGATCTCCGACGCCTCGGATCCGAAACAGTGAATGCCCAGTATTGCCAGCGTCTCCCGATGAAACAGGATTTTCAACATCCCGGTGGTCCGTCCGGTGATCTGCGCCCGCGCAAGATGTCTGAACGACGCATGTCCGACCTCGTAGGGGATCTTGTTCGCGGTCAATTCCCTTTCGGTAAGACCCACGGAACTGATTTCAGGAAGGGTATAGATGCCCGTTGGGATATCCTTGACAAGCTGGGCCTCACATTCCCCGAATATCAGATGAGTGGCCGCGAACCGCCCCTGGTCGTATGCCGCGCTGGCGAGGCTGGGGTATCCCACGACGTCGCCCACCGCATAGATGTGTTTCCTGGCGGTCTGGTAGGATTCGTTGACGACAATCGAACCCCGAATGTCCCGCTGAACACCGATCTCATCCAGGCTCATGCCGTCCGAATTCCCCGTTCGGCCCTGCGCCCAGAACAGGCAGTCGCTGAGGATTTCCTTATTGGACTTGAGGTGCAGGCGCACGCCGTGGTCGTCCGCCGCCACCCGCTCGTACTCCTCGTTATGCCTGATCAGCACGCCCTGTTCGCGCAGGTGATAGCTGAGCGCATCCACGATCTCGTCATCCAGAAACGTGAGCAGCCGATCCAGGCTGTTGATCAGATTCACCTTGATCTGCAGGCCCCTGAAAATGGACGCATACTCGCAGCCGATCACGCCCGCGCCATATATCGTCACCGACCTGGGATGGTCCTTCAGCTCCAGGATCGAGTCGCTGTCCAGGATGCGCGGATGCGAGAAGTCCACGTCCGGCGGATGGTACGGCCGCGCGCCGGTGGCGATCACGAATCCGTCCGCGCGGTAATGTCCCGCGCCCCCGTTCTGCAGGCGAACCTGAATTCCATGACTGTCTTCGAACGAGGCGCGTCCGTGGAGCACGTCGACGAAATTCCTGGCGTAGAATCCCTTGCGCAAGTCCACCTGCTTCCGGATGACGCCCTCCGCCGTGCGCAGCAGGTCCTGAAGCCGGGAATCGCGGTAACGGCCCGTATCCACGAGTTGCTGGATCGCGTGGCGCAGCGCCTTGCTGGGGATCGTGGTCTGGTGGGTGCACGTTCCCCCCACCGCGGGCCGGTCGTCCACCATGGCGACCCGCTTTCCCTCCTTGGTCGCCTTCATCGCCGCCCCTTCTCCGCCCGGTCCGCTCCCGATCACGATCACGTCATAGTGGTTTTCCATAACACAGGATTCTTTTCACAGATCTGCAGGAAATGGCCATCGAGTGCCGGCGCCGGCGACTCCGAACCCGTTCCGGCATTGACCGTGGTGGCCGCCAACACCCGGAACCCCATGTAAAATTAAAGGATTGTTGCGCACAATATCAAGCTCTCTCGTGTCGCGCACCGTTATCAGGTCGCCTAAGAGCGGGAAGACATTAGACGCAAGACGGATAGAATAGAGCGGGGAGACGTGAGACGCAAGACGGTAGATGAAGGCGGCGAGACGTAAGAGGGTAGACGGTAGATGACGTCCTTGCCCGATTGATTCTCGCTTAATGCCTCCGGCAAGAAGTGAAACTACACGGGGCAGACAATCTCTCCCGTCTCCCGTCTAACGTCTACCCTTTTTTTGGCACTGATATCCTCTCCCGTCTAACGTCTTGCGTCTTACCGCCTTTACGGGAGGCGCTCCTGGCGGCGAGGAATTTCGATAGTTTCACCTGCAAGTAACAATAAAAAGGGCGCCGATTCAGGAATCGGCGCCCTTCGATTGGATCGATTGAGGACTCAGATGGGAAAATTGAACGCGCCTACCAGCTATACCTGCCCCAGTTTCACGACGTCCGCCGCCTGGTAGCCCTTGGGCCCCTGCACGACTTCAAATGAAACGACCTCGCCTTCCGTCAACGACTTGAATCCCTCGCCCTGGATAGCCGAAAAATGCACGAAGACGTCTTCGCCCTCATCCCTTTCGATAAAGCCGTAACCCTTGGCGTCGTTGAACCACTTCACGCGACCTTCTGGCACTGTGCTTCACCACCTTTCAACGTTAGAAACCGATGAAACCAAAAACGGCAAGGACCGGAACTTCTGATCCTTGCCAGACACACTTCAGGACTGCAAAGGAGACAGAAACTTCATCCTTCTACTTCATGTTGCCATTGATGCATAATAATTCTTTTTTGTTCAATTGTCAACCCTTTTTAAGCGGTTTTTCCGTACAAGTTTTCCTCGCGTGCGGGGACACTCGTTTCGTCAAGGTTCACGCGCGGATCGATCTGAGCAAATTATTGATTTTTATAAGGATATGTCATATCGTTTTTGAATGCCGGCATGAGATCGCCGGCCGGGCGCCGTTCATGGCGCCGAATTCGTACGAATCCTCCTTTACTCTTGACAGGCGCGAACTCCTTCTCCATTTTGGTTTTTTCAACCGCCGCCGTCGCTTCGACCGGGTTTCGTCAGGCGTTTCCGGAAGGACGGGCGAGGCGTTTCGGTAGGGTCGTGGTTCATGCAAGGTCGTTCTCGTGAGGAAGGAGTCCGCATGACCGCCTGGGACAGCACCGAAGAGAGGCAATGCAGGCGTCGACTGGAAGAACGGAAGGCAACGTACAGTCGGAGCGCCGGAGACGTCGAACACCCCTGCCTCAGCGTAAGGGACGACAACGTCAGTATCGCCCGCGGCAATATCCGCCGCCACGACTGGGCAAAAAAGCACTACGAAGGCATGCTCGAACTGGCGGAGTACTATGCAGGTCGTTCCCACGCGTGGATTGCCGGTATGGTCCCGGATCTCAGTCCCGCCCAGATCTACGGGACCTTCTGCCCCGTCTGCGGCGCGGACAACACCTACAACATGCGGTGGAACGATCGCGATCCGGACAGACTGGTCTGTTTCCACTGCGGCGCCACCATGACCGACGAGGCGTTTCCCGAGGAAGGTCGCCTCGATCTGCCGCGTTCCGGCCAGACCCTTACGTATTACGTCCGACCTGAAGAGAAAAACGACCCCGAGTTCACCACGGGCCGAAACGCCTTCACCTGGGCGGGGCGCCGGGTCCATTCATCGTACAGCGGCGCCGTCCGGCAGCAGAAGGTCCACCGCATGCCGGCGGTGGCGCGCAACCTGGCCATCCTCTATCGGATGGAGGGCGAGGACCGCTATGCCCGCGCGTCGGCAGCCATCCTGAAACGCTTTTCCGCCGTGTACCCCACCTACCTGTTCCGCGACTACTGGAACACCTACATGGATTGCGATCCCCTGTACGCGTGCGAACTCATGGCGCAGGACAGGGATATCGCCCGGTACGAGGTCAACCCGTGTCCCGACCAGGCCGCGCGTTCCCCGATGAAGAGCGGCAGCCTCATTCAGACGTTCTGGGGCTGCGGGCGCCTGTCCGGCGGCGGCGTGCAGTCCGAAGCCCATTACATCTCGATGCTGGCCGAAGCCCTGGACCTGCTCTGGGACGAAAGGGACGCCCGCGGAACCCTCTACCTGACGGAACAGGAGCGCGACCGCATCGTCAAAGACCTGCTCGTGGAGGGCCTCTTCACGTTTACGCACTGGGAGGGTATCAACAACAAGGTCGCGGGTTGCCGCGAGGGCGAAGTCGTACTCGGGCGTTTCCTGGGCGTTCCCGACTACGTGCATCGGGGCGTTGAGGGCTTTGAGCCATACCTGAACGGGTTCTTCAAATTCGATGGCAGCACGGCCGAAGGCTCCAGCTATTATCTCTACGCGGTGGCCAACGTGCGAAACCTGCCGGAAGCGGCCCACGGGTATTCCGATCCGCCGGCCTATACCGGGAAAGACCGTTACGACAACCTCAACCTCTACGCCCCCGGCGGCCCCTACCACACCGTGCTCAGAGCACGGACCCTGATGACCCTGCCCGACGGACGCCTGCCGCACACCGCCGACGCCCGCGAAGGGCCGTCCGACTGGCCGTATCCGGCGTGGATTCACAATGTGGGTCTCGTGCGACTGGGAGACGATTTCGCGCCATTCGTGCGCATGGACACGGGGGACGCGTACGCCCTCTTCAACCGGCCGGCGGAACTGCCGCCCGCCCCTCCGCCGCCGGTACGCGACCGGTTCTTTCCGGGCTGGCTGCTGGCGATCTTCAATACCGGCTACGACGGCATGTTCCCGTCCGACCTCACAGGAACGGCCACCCTGCTGATGAGCTTCTACCAGCCGGAAGGCCACGACCACCCGGACGCACTCAACATCGCCATGAACGTGGAGGGGGTGGAAGTCCTTTCCGATCTCGGATACATCGGAGACCATCCTCTGAACGCAAGTATCCGAAGCACGCTCAAACACAACCTGGTGGTCGTCGACGAGCAGGAACAGCTTTCGCGGGGCCGGCGGCCTCCTGGCAATCTCCAGCTCCTGGCCGCATCGCCGGCGACGAAAGTGATCGAAGCCGAGTGCGGCGCCTACGAACAGGCCGAAACGTACCGCCGTTTCTGCGCCATGGTCCACAGGGGGGCCGGGCCTGCCTATCTCGTCGACGTCTTTCGCGTCAGGGGCGGCGCAGTCCATGACTACGCCATCCACGGGGAGGGCCGCATCAGCGCACCGCCCGCCCAGGATCGGCCGATTCCGTTGGAGCACCGTCCCGGAGTCATGGGGAGAGACATCGAGAAGCTCCGCGTCGGCCGACCTGCAGACCCGTGGACCGTATCCTGGACCGACAGCGGCATGACCATGCGCGCACGGATGGTGTCGCCCGTCGACGAGATCATCGTGGGCGAAGGCCCCGGACAGCGGGACCATTCGGAAATCGGCGCTCGCAACGACTATCTCTTCGCTCGCAAAGCCGAATCCGGGAACGGAACTACGTTCGTGGCCGTCATCGACCATTTCAGGCAGGACCCGGACATCCTGGACGTCCAGCCGCTTTCCGTTCCGGACAACGACTCCGGACCGGTGGCGCTTCGCATCCGCCGCCGGGCCGGAGTCGACACGGTCATCCAGACTCTGGATCAGACCGAACGCACCTATGGCGACGTCGCCTTTGCCGGCCGCGCCGTTGTTTACACCCGAAGTGAGGAGGAACGAGACTCGCTCTTTCTCACGGAAGCCACCCGATTCACCTCGGCCGACCTGACCGTTGCGCTGGAGGTTGCCTCGATAGAGGGCGAAATCCTGGATGGTGACAGAGCCGGGTTCAGCATTGGCGAAACGCTACCATATCCCGATGCCCTCGCGGACCATTTCGTCCGGGTCCGGGATCCCGATCAGGGATGCTGGACGGGTTATCGGATCCGTTCCGCAGCCGCCAACCGGATCGACGTGGACGAATTTCCCTTCAACACGGGCACGGCCTGGCAAATCCCGTCGTTCTTCCGGATCGAACAGATTTCGGCGGATGCCCTCCTCGTACAAACCACAACCCCGGCCCGGTTTTCCATCCGGACGCCGCACTGTCGCGCCTTCGTCGAATACGAAGACGACACGCGGACCCCTCTGGAGACGCAGAAAACAGCCGGTATGCTGTCCTTCACCATCAACCCCCGGACCCTCCTGCCGGGCGGATCTATATTGCGTCTGCTATAGAGCCTGCGGATTACGCACACCCGATGCCCTGTCGGCCCATTGATCGAGTCCGTCCGGGCTGCGTCCGGCCTTTCTGACCGGACGGCGGCGTTGTCTGCCCGGGGGACGCGGACGTGAATTTCGATCTCCGTGCCGTTGTGGCGTGAGATATCCGGATTTCGGGCTGTTTTTCATCAAAAAATCAGCAAAATAGTCCAAGAAATCAACACGAATTCAAAACTTTATGTGTAAGTTAACTATCCGTGCGGTAATGATCATCAAATGGATCGGATCACTGCGACGGCGATGCCGCCGGTTCCGGTCAACAACCCATCAGCTTCTGTCAACCCTGCACCGGAGGAATGTCACCATGCGCGTCAACTTCGTCCAATCTCCCACCGCCGTGTTGTCTTCGCCCGGCTCGTTGCCAGGTGTGGCAGTGCGGCGGTCGTGCTGCCGCCGGGTGCGGCGTATTCTGCTGCCCGTTCTCTTGCTGTTGTCCGCTGCGGCGCCGGCGCACGGCGCGATTGAACCCACGGACCTCACGGCTACGGTGGGTGAGGGCGGGGTGTCGCTGAGCTGGCGCGCGTCGACGACCTTGGTGGCGCCGGTTACCGGCTATCAGGTATTGCGGCGGCACGTCGGAGTCGATGCGGAGGGTGTATTCAAGGTAATAGGCACGACGGGCGCCAGCAAGACAACCTACACGGATGCCGGCGTTGAGGGTGGAGAGACGTACGTGTACGGTGTGAAGGCGCGGTTGGGCGACAGCGTGAGCGGCTTTTCGAATTTTGTCCGCGTCGACGTGCCGCCGCCGCCGTCGGCGCCGGTCAACCTGAGCGCGTCCGTGGGTGACGGGACCGTGAGGCTGTCGTGGGATGATGCGGGCAACGCTACGATCGTCGCCTACCAGGTTCGATACAAGACGGCCGCTTTGTGGGATCCGGATTGGACGGACGTCGACGGGAGCGGCGCAAGTACGACGAGCCACCGCGTGACGGGTCTGACGAACGGGACGGCGTATACGTTCGAGGTACGCGCGAAGAACGCGGGTGGTGAGGGCGCGTCGTCCAGTGTGACGGCGACGCCTGTGCCGCCGCCGCTGGCGCCGGTCAACCTGAGCGCGTCCGTGGGCGACGGGACCGTGAGGCTGTCGTGGGATGATGCGGGCAACGCTACGATCGTCGCCTACCAGGTTCGATACAAGACGGGCGCGTTGTGGGATCCGGATTGGACGGACGTCGACGGGAGCAGCGCCAGTACGACGAGCCACGGTATGACGGGTCTGACGAACGGGACGGCATACACCATCGAGGTGCGCGCGAAGAACGCGGCCGGCGCAGGCGCAGCCGCCAGTGTGACGGCGACGCCTGTGCCGCCGCCGTCGGCGCCGGTCAACCTGAAGTCGGCGTCCGGTCACCGGTACGTGACGTTGAAATGGGATGATCCGGATGACGCCACGATAACGGGCTACGAGGTTCGATACAGGACGGGCGCGACGTGGGATCCGGATTGGACGGACGTCGATGGGAGCGATGCGACGACGAGCCACCGCGTGGCGGGCCTGACCAACGGGACCCGGTATACGTTCGAGGTGCGCGCGCAAAACGCGGCGGGAGACGGCGCTGCGGCCAGCGTCTGGGCCACGCCGGTGGGGTTTCCGCCGGGGAATCTGAGCGTCTCGGTGGTGGATGGATCGGTGACGCTGTCGTGGGACGCGCCCGGCGCCGATGCCGAATTCGTCAGCGGCTATGAGGTGCTGCGGCGGTGGCCCAAGGGCGACGGGCCCGGCATTTTTTACGCAATCGCCACCACGGGCGCGAGCGCGACGACGTACATGGACGGCACCGTGGAAGGGGGAGAGAGGTACGTCTATCGGGTGAAGGCGTGGCGCGGCGCGGATTTGAGTCTGAGTTCCAACTTTGCCGCAATCAGGGCGCCAAGGGTGCCCGCGGCGCCTGCCAACCTGAGCGCGTCGGCGGGCGACGGTTCGGTGACGTTGTCGTGGGACGATGCTGCCGACGACACGATTGCGAAGTACCAGTACCGATACCGGACGGGCATGACGTGGGATCCGGACTGGACCGACATCGCCGGTAGCGATGACGAAACGGTTGGTTTCGCATTGACAGGTTTGACCAATGGGACGGCGTATACGTTCGAAGTGCGCGCGAAGAACGCGAACGGCAACGGCACGTTGGCCGGCGTGACGGCCACGCCCGTGCCGGCGGCGCCTGCCAACCTGCGGGCGACGGCAGGGGTTGGAGAGGTGACGCTGAACTGGGACGCCTCCGGCGATGCCGCCGTCACCGCGTATCAGCTCAAGTATGATGATGGAACCAACGTGGTTCAGGACTGGAGCGATATAGCGGGCAGCGGCGGCAGCACGACGCAACACAAGGTTACAGGTCTGACCAGCGGGACGGCGTATACTTTCAAGCTGCGCGCGAAGGCGACGGACGCCGCCGGCGATTCGTCGGAGGTGACGGCCACGCCGTTGCCTGCCGCGCCTGCCAACCTGACGGCCGCGGCGGGCGTCGGACAGGTGGCCCTGGAGTGGGACGATCCCGGCGATGCGGGCATCACCGTGTACCAGCTCAAGTATGGTCGCGGGACCACGGTGGTTCAGGACTGGAGCGATGTTTCCGGAACGGGCGCAAGCACCACCGAACACACGGTGACGGGTCTGACCAACGGGACGGCGTATACGTTCAAGCTGCGCGCGAAAGCGACGGTCACCCTCGGCGATTCTTCGATGGCGGCGGCCACTCCCGTCCCCGCCGCGCCTGCCAACCTCGAAGCAACAGCAGGCGACGGGAAGGTGACGCTGAATTGGGACAATCCCGGCGATGCCGCCATTACCAAGTACCAGCTTGTGCATTACAGCGGCAGCCGACCCTCGCAGCCGACGTGGAGCGATATATCGGGCAGCGGCGCCACAACGACGACCCACCACGTGATGAACCTGACGAACGATACGGAATACACCTTCGAGCTGCGCGCAAAAGCGACGGCCACGCCCGGCGATTCGTCCGTCGTGAAAGCCACGCCTTCGGTGTCGTGTCCTACGCTGACCATCAAATCCATTGCAGACGTGACGAAGGCGGTGGGATCGTCAATCTCGATCGCGGCGACCGCTTCGGGGGGATGCGGCACGAAGACGTTTTCGAAGAAGCCGAACAGCAATACGCCGTCGTGGATCCGCGTCTCCTCCGGCGGCAGCATCACGGGCACGGTACCGACTTCGGCAGCCTGCAGGACGCACAACGTAACGTTACGTGTGACGGACGGGAGAGGAACGACCGACGAGGAGTCATTCCGGATCACCGTGGGGGCCGCTTCGAGACTGACCATCAGATCGATTGCAGACGTGACGAAGGCGGTGGGATCGTCAATCTCGATCTCAGCGACCGCTTCGGGGGGATGCGGCACGAAGACGTTTTCGAAGAAACCGAACAGCAATACACCGTCGTGGATCCGCGTCTCCTCCGGCGGCAGCATCACGGGCACGGTACCGCCTTCGGCTGCCTGCGACGATCACCCGGTGGTGGTAAAGGTCACCGACGGACGACGGACGACCGATGTAGAGTCGTTCAAGATCACCGTTCCCGGTAAGGCGCTGACGATCTTGTGTCCGGCGGACCAGACGGCGACGAAAGGCGCGGCCATCACCAAGGTCACTCCGTCCGTTGGTGGAGGATGCCCTGATTATACGTTTTCGATGACGGGAGCGCCGGCTGGGGTGGGAATCGACGGAGACACGGGAGAGATCAGCGGCAAACCCACGGAAACGGGTACGTTCAACGTTTCAGTGACGGTAGCCGATGGCGAGGAAAACACGGCGTCGTGCACCTTCTCGATCGCGGTCTCGTGTCCGACGATTTCCATCGCAGAGATCGATGACGTGACGGCAACGAAGGGCGCGGCCATGCCGTCGCGCACCGCTACGGCGTCCGGCGGCACGTCGCCGTATACGTATTCGCTGTCGGACGCGCCGGCGGGCGTCAACATAAACATCGACGACACGCCCGGAAAGATCGGCGGCACGCCCACCGAAACCGGTGAGTTTGACGTGACGGTGACGGCGAGGAGCGCGTGCGGCTGTGAGGGCACGCGCGAATTCAAGATCACGGTCTCGTGCCCGACGATTTCCATCGAAGAAATCGATGACGTGACGGTGACGAAGGGCACGGCGATGCCATCGCGCACCGCTACGGCGTCCGGCGGCACGTCGCCGTACACCTATACGATATCGGGAGAGCCGGACGGAGTGACGATCAACTCATCGAGCGGTGTCATCGGCGGCACGCCCACCGAGACCGGTGAGTTTGACGTGACGGTGACGGCGAGGAGCACGTGCGGTTGTGAGGGCACGCGCAAATTCAAGATCACGGTCTCGTGTCCGACGATCGCGGTTGGAGGTGTACAGGACGTGAAGGTGAAGGTAGGCGACGAAATACCCACGATGACTGCCACGGCGTCGGGAGGGAAGTCGCCGTATACCTTTTCGCTGTCTGTCGTTCCGGCGTCAGGGTCGGACGTGACGATGTCTGGCGGGGTGATAGAAGGTACCGTAGAAAGGGCCGGCGTGTATACAGCCACGGTGACGGCGACCGACAGTTTCGGCTGTAAAGGTACCGGTACTTTCAAAATCACCGGCGTGGATCCACCGCCATTGAATATCGGCGACATCCCTGACAAGGACGCGACCGTCAACCAGGCCTTTCCTTCGACCACGGCATCCGCCACCGGGGGAAAGAAACCGTACAGCTTCTCGATGTCGGGCGCGCCGATCACGATCAAGATCAGCGCAACGACCGGCCGCATCACCGGAACGCCGAATGCTACGAGCACGTCCACGGTGACCGTGACGGTAACCGATGCGCAGGATAGCACGGACACAGATTCGTTCAAGCTGTACGTGAGCAACGCGCTGTCTGTCGCGTCGATTTCGGACGTGGTCGTGACGTGGCAACTGGATATGGACGCGATCCAGGTATCGGCATCCGGCGGCAGGTCGCCGTACAGTTACTCTCTGGAGAGCGAGCCCGCCGGCATATCCATCAGCTCGTCGGGAAGGATCAGCGGTACGCCCACGCAGCTGGGCAGCGCCGAGGTGACGGTCATCGTGAAAGACCGCGGCAAGCGGCGAGTAACGACGTCATTCAGCATGACTGTGGCGAGGCCCGGCGATTTCAACGGCGACGGAAGGCGCGATGCAAAGGATTCCGCGATGTTCAACCGGAAGTTCGGGCTGCGCTCAGCGAACGCGGACTTTGACCGGCGGATGGATCTGAACAAGGACGGCGTAATCAACATGGCGGATTTGGTGATCCTGACGCGCTATATCGAAGAAGACGCATCGTCGGGCAGCGGGGGCCCGGGAGGGTGATGCCTGGCTGTGATGCTGAGGAAGGTGTGAGACCTGCGCAGCGCCCGCCTCCGCAGCATGCACGCGTAGCCGACGGAGGTGATATGGTCGTGAAGAGAGGGGAGGTTCATCGATTGCTTCGGCGTTTGTCGTCGTGGTGTTTCGCGGCCTTGCTGTGTCTGCCCGTTGGGACGTGCGCGTCGCCCGCGATTTCGGACAGTGTGCTTCACTGCGTGGTATTGGACGAGGCGCGGTGGGAGGCTACGCCTGTTGCGGGAAAGCAAGCGGTAGAGCTGAACGAGGGAGAGCCGCGCACGGTTCGGATGATCTATTTTCTGCCGAGCGACCGTCCGTACCGACAGACACTGGTCGATTCGATGACGGCGATGATGGTGCGTATGCAGCATTTCTATGGCGAGCAGATGGAATCGCACCGGCATGGGTATATGACGTTCCGGTATGAGGCGGACGCGGATGGCGCGCCGGTGGTGCACCGCGTGGACGGCGACCACCCGCGTGGATATTACAATGTCTACTCATTAGACCGGGTGGGAGAGGAGGTTTTTCAGGAGTATCATGGTCGTGCCAATAACGTGCTCTTCATCGTGCTGGACCACGGCTACGGGTCATCGGTAGCCTACGGCCGCAGCTTCCGAGCTGGTGGCATCGGTGGCGGGGGAAAAGGCGGAGGTGTAGTGCTCGTTCCCGGCAGTTTTCGATTCAGCACCTGCGTGCACGAGCTTGCGCATGCGTTCGGGATGGGATGGCACGACTTCCGCGACGGCGACTATGTCCTGTCATGGAGCGGAAAAAGTCGATTGTCTGCCTGCAGCGCGGCGTTCCTGTCGGTGAACGTGTATTTCAACGCGGACGTGCCCCTGGACACCGACCGGGACGCGCTGCCGACCTTCGAGCTGCTGTCGCCTCGCCGTTATGAAGAGGGAACAGAGCGCCTCACGATCCGTGTTCGGCTTTTTGCGCCGCACGGCCTGCATCAGTTGATCGCGAAGGTGGCGACTCCCGATTTTTCTTACACTGAAGTCGTGGGGTGCCGTCTCCTGTCGGGAGAGCAGGAAGCGGTGATCGAGTACGAGTATGACGGCGCGATCCCGTCTGCGCGTGAGGGGACGCTGTCGGACCCGCCGTCCCATTCCATTTTTTTCAGTGCGGTTGACAGGCGCGGTGATATCGGACTCACTCGTTTTGACTTCATCCAGCGGTCGCCGTATCACCTGGCGACGCTGGAAGGGCATACGGGCCAAGCGAATCGGGTGGCAATCTCGCCGGACGGGGCGACGCTGGCGTCAGGATCATCGGACGAGACCGTCAAGTTGTGGGATACGGAGACGCGGGAGGAGATCGCCACCCTGGCCATGAGCGGACGCGACAACGTCATACCGTTGTCGCTGGCGTTCTCTCCCGACGGGTCGCTGCTGGCTGCCGGGACCGTCTCCGGTGAGATCACGCTGTGGGACGTGGCCACGCGGCGGATGGCAGGCAGGTTGGAAGGGCATAACCGGCGGGTCGTTACGCTGGCGTTCTCCGCCGACGGCGGCACGCTGGTATCGGGATCGTCGTATGAGGACACGATCAAGGTGTGGGACGTGGCCACGCGGCAGATTCTGGGCGTGTTGAGAGGGCATACCAACGGCGTACGACAGGTGGCGTTTTCTCCCGACGGGCGCATCCTGGCGTCGTGTTCTTCCGACGGTACCATCAGGATCTGGGACCTCGAGGCGTTGAAGGAACGGTACCGGCTGGTGCGCATAAGAGGGGGACCGATCCGCACGATCGCGTTCTCGCCGGACGGGCGCATCCTGGCTGCCGACTCGATAGACAATAGGCTGATCGTGCTGTGGGACTGGGCCGCGCAACGCATTCTTGCCGAGTTACCGCTGGTGCATGAACATTGGACCAATCATCTGACGTTTTCACCGGACGGGGAGAGCCTGGCCACGGCGGGCGCCGGCGGGCTGTTGATCGTGCGGGACGTGGCGACAGGCAGGGTGCGGCAGCGGCTTCCGCACCTGGGCGCGCCCGTAAAGTTGGCCTATTGGCCTGACGGGTCGGTGCTGGCCGCCGGAACAATCCAGAATACTGTCGAGCTGTGGGACACGTCCGAGCGGGTGCGCCGGCGTCCCGATCGGGTGGCGGTGGTCTCGGGGCAGGAACAGCAGGGCGTGGCGGGGAAGGCGCTGCCGGCGCCGTTCGTGGCCTCGGTGCTGGATCAGGACGGCGATCCGTTCCCGGGCATCCCGTTGCTGTTTACCGTTACCGAAGGCGGCGGCGCGGTCTCGGCAACGGCCGCCAGGGCCGACACGAGCGGGCGTGCGGCCACGACCCTGACGCTGGGCGCGAAGGTGGGGGTGCACACGGTGGCGGCGCAGGCGATAGACCTTGCGCCGGCGGTCTTTACGGCCACGGCGTACGGCAGCCCCGACGTGGACGGCGACGGCGCGGTGGATTTCAGGGATTTTGTGGTATTCGCCGGGAAGTTCGGAACGAGCCGGGGCCGGACGGGGTACGACGCGCGCTGCGACCTGGACGGCGACGGGACGATCGGGTTTTCAGACTTTGTCATCTTCGCCGGGGCGTTCGGGCAGACTGCGTAGTATGCCCGTCCTGCTGTCGCAAAATGCGATAGCAGGACCGCAAGTCGCCGCAAATCTGTGCCGCCCGCCCGGCAATTCGCCACGCCCCTGCACCGTGAAGGAGCCCGAATGAGGGTGGGGCAGAAGTTTCTGTCTGCCCGGGTCGGAGCCGACGGTGTCTCCGCGCACATGTATTGCCCGCGTGTTGGCGTCAGGGACAATCCGGAAGACGGGAGATTCTTCGCTCCGCTCAGAATGACATGCTGGGCGATGATCAGTCGGGGGAGGCCGGGCAACCCGGAGGCCCCGTAATTCCAGGGCGATATCGGACTTGCAATCCCGCCGGGGATGTTGTAGACTCTTGATATCGGTTCCCCGGAACGCGCGCGCCGGTCCTCGCCGGCATCCGCCGGAACGGAAAACTCCATCTGCCGCACCTTTCTCCAGCAGGATTCCGACCATGTCCATGCCGCCTCAATCCGGCGTCTCTTACGAGTCGCTCGGGATTCGTCCCCTGATCAATTGCATGGGAACCTACACCATCATCTCGGGTTCCCTGATGCTGCCGGAAGTCCGCCAGGCCATACAGGATGCCTCGAAAGCGTACGTACACCTGGACGAACTGATGGAAAAGGTGGGCGCCCGGATCGCTGAACTGATGGCATGCGAGTGGGGCATGGTTACCAGCGGCTGCGCCGCCGCGCTGTGCCAGGTTACCGCGGCGTGCGTGGCGGGTCTCGATCCCGAATGCATGAAACGCCTGCCCGATACCTCCGGCATGAAGAACCGGGTCATCACGCAGCCATCCCACCGCCACGTCTACGACCACGCCATCCGCATGGTCGGCGTGGAAATCGTCGAGGTCGAAACCCCTCGGGAAATGGATGATGCGATCGATGAAACCATCGCCATGATCGCCATCTTCGGCGACGCGGCCGACCGGGGCTCCATCTCCGTGCCCGACATGGTCTCCATTGCCCGGAGAAACGACGTGCCGACGTTCGTCGACGCGGCCGCGGAACGTCCGGACGTGCCCAATCCCTATCTGTCGGAGGGTGTGGACGTGGTCGCGTACAGCGGCGGCAAGTGCCTTCGCGGACCCCAGGCGTCCGGTCTCGTTCTGGGACGCAAGGACATCCTCCACGCCGCCTTCATGAACGGCGCCCCGCACCATTCGCTCGCCCGCCCGATGAAGGCGGGCAAGGAGGAAGTGATGGGACTCCTCGCCGCCGTGGAACAGTGGGTGAGGCGAGACCATGCCGCGGAATGGCAAGAATGGGAGCGGCGCCTCGAAACCATCGCGAATGAGATCGCCCATATCCCGGCCCTGACGACGGGAATCCTTCAGCCCGGACGGTCCAACGTCGCGCCGGTGCTTGCCGTCAACTGGGATCCGGAAGCCGTCCGAATCACGCCGGAAGAGGCCAGGCGGCAACTCTCGGACGGCGACCCGCGCATCGAACTCTTCCACACGGGGAGCGGCGTGGAAATCATGCCCTACATGATGGAATCCGGCGAAGACGTCCTCGTCGCCCGCCGCCTCAAGCAGGTCCTCGAAGCCGCGCTGCCGAGCTGAAATTTCAATCGGGTCACAATAGCCCGCAAACGGCGTATCTCGCCGACCCGGACCCCCGACGGAGGCCTTGATGCGCGTCGAAATCTCCCGCCACGCGCTGGACCGCGTGCCCCTCTCCATCATCTTCGACGACTCCACCCTTCTGGTCAACCTCAACTACTTCTTCATGCGCGACCGAAACCCCATCGACGGCCAGCGCCGCCGCTGGGAGGACGTACCGGTCGTTCACCCGGAGTCCTTCACCCGGGAATTCGCGGAATACTGCCTCGACGAAGGCGTCAAAGGGAAATTCAGCGTCGTGCCGTGTCCGGCGGCGCTGGGGCGGATCGACCATGGGCTGCCGCTCTTCAGCAAGGCCCAGCAGGAAAGCTGGCTGGATATGTGCAGGGAGTTCATCGTACCCAATTACGATATTACCCCGGAGATGATAACCCACACGTTCGTGGTGGACCTGGATACGTTGAAGCCGGTGGACCCCAACCTCTGGGAGCAGTGGGGCTGGGACCAACTGCCTACGGACCGGGAAGAGCTGGTTACGGACTACATCGCGCTTGCATGCGAGATTCTCCACAACGTCGGCCTGACGCCCGACGGCGTCACGTCGCCCGGTGGATTCGGCAATCCGCTCGATTTCTACGCCAGGTGCGCCGAGGCCGCGTGCCGACGCGTCACGGGCAACCCCACGCCCTATCTGTTCAAACGCGTGTCGAACGGCGCCGTGGAGACGCCCGTGTGGTATCCAAACCGCGACGCGGGCACGGCCATGGGCGAGATCATCGCCGGCACGGGAGACTGGACCGGGTCCTGGACGGGGTACGGGGAAGTCAACCCCGACAAATACATCACCGCCGACCTTCAGGGGGGACGATTGCCGGCCCTTATCGATGCGGGCGACCCGGCAGTCCTCATCAGCCACTGGCAGGGCTTTTACGGACTCCACGACGCCGACCGCCGCGGCTTCAATGCCTTCAAGACCGTTGTCCGCCGGCTGAAGGAACGGGACCCTGCCGGCGAACGCACCCGGTGGCGCAAATGCAGCGAAATTACAACCTACGCCATCATGCGGGAGATGGCCGAACTCGCGTTCGAAGGCAACACCGTCACGCTGGACCTGCCCGTCCGCATGCCGGAGTTGACGTTGTGCGTCAGGGAGACTGGGATCAGGTCCGTAGCGGTCGACGGCAGGCCGCTCGCCAGTGCCCCGACCAGGGCCGCCTTCCGAAGTCAGACCTTCTACGAGGAGAACGGCGCCACCCTCGTCGCCTTCGATCCGCAACGTCGCACAACCACCCTGGAGCTCCAGTAAGCCGGAAATCAGCGCCATGAGACTCTGCGACGCATTGGCCAGCGACCGTATCGAACTCAATCTGACCAGTCCCGATCGGAACGGCGCCATCCGCGAGTTGATCGAAATGATCGGCCGATCGGTGGACCTGCCCGATCCCGACGCCCTGCTTGGCCTGATCCTTGAACAGGAGGCCATCAAAACCAGCGGCGTGGACCAGGACGTGGCGATACCGCACGCCCGGTCGGACGACATAAAGGGCGTCGTTGTGGGTCTGGGAATATCCCGGGACGGCATCGACTTCCGCAGCCTGGACGGGCAACCCGTACACCTGATCTTCCTGATCCTTTCGTCCGAAGCGTCGATGCCGGCCTACATGAGCGTTCTGAGCCGTACCGCCCGCATTTTCGACCGCGAGGGGATCCGGCGGCAGGTTCTCAGGGCCGCTTCGCCCGAAGAGATTATGGAAATCATCCGCGCACAGGAGCCGTTTTAAGGGCCGGGACACCGGGTCCCGTTCGAGGTCCGGCCGGACCCCCTTGCGGGCCGACTATTTTTGCCATGCATCTGCTCTTTATCACACTCTATCGCGAGGACCTCCTCGACGAGGTCCTCTCCGGTCTCGTGGAAATGGAAATCACGGGCGCGACGGTTCTTGACGGAACCGCCATGGAGCGAATCCTCGCCGAGGAAGTGCCCATTTTCGCGGGTCTGCTGCCGGCCGGGCCCGGCCGGTCCAGCGCCATCGCGGCGCCCCTCGATGATCGCGCCCTGCTCGAGCCGCTCGTCCGGCTTTTCAGAGAAACCGGCGTCGATTTCAAGCAGCCAGGCGTCGGGAGGCTCTTTCTGTTGCCTGTCGATTTCTGCCTGGGTCCTGAAAGTCGAGAACCTCCATGAAACTGGTTTTCGCCGCCGTTCTGATCGTCGCCATCGCATTCGTCGGTTCCCGCCTCAGTTTCGTCCATATCCGCCTGCCCCTCGGCGTCCGGAATCTCTTCCTCACCGGTATCGAATTCGTCCTGGTCGGCTTTATTCTCGGCGGGGCCGTACTCGATCTGCTCGACACGAAGACCCTCGACGGTCTCTATCCGTTCCTGGGCATGGGTCTCTCGTGGATCGGCATGCTCTTCGGCGTTCAGTGGGAGTTTCGACGACTGAGCCACATTCCCCCGAGAGTCTTCGGCGTCGCGCTTGTCCAGAGCATAATCACCATCTTTGTTGTCGCCGCACCCTTCTTTCTGCTGTTCAGCCGTTTTTTTTCGTACGAGACGGACCTCCTGGTCATCGCCGCCGTCACACTGGCCGCCGCGGCATCCGGCACGGCTTCCAGCGGTCTGACGCTGTTCGCACGAGACACCCCGTCTCGCGCGCGGCCCCTGATGCGGCTTCTCACGAACGTGTCCAATATCGACGACGTCGTCGGTCTCACCGCCTTCGGCCTCATTTCCTGCCTGGCCGTTCTGCACGCGGGCGCATCCACGCTTCTCTGGATCGGTGTCTCCTCAGGGCTCGGCCTTACCGTCGGTCTGCTGGTCGTCGCCCTCACCACCTACCGCCTCAGGGATGACGAGATGCTGCTGGTCGTGATCGGCGCCATTACGTTTTCCGGTGGCCTTGCGCTGTATCTCAGCCTGTCTCCGCTGCTCGTCAATCTTATCGCGGGCGTGATTGTCGCAAACCTGGCGAGAGGTCGCGCCAGAGCGGGTATTCGCAGCGTACTGCTGAGGGGAGAACACTCCATCTACATCATCTTTCTGATCCTCGTGGGCGCAGGATGGCGAATTGAGTCGGTCTGGATCCTGGCGCTCGTGCCCGTCTATGTCCTCGTCCGGTCCCTCGGCAAGACCGCTGGCGGGTTCGTCTCCGTTCGCATGTTTCTGCCGGAATCACGAGCGCTGAGCAAATTGGGCCTCGGGCTGCTTTCTCACGGGGGCATGGCCGTGGCCATCGTGGTCAACCTGCACCAGATCCACCGCTCCGAACTGACGGACGCCGTGATTTCCGTCGTGCTGCCGGGCATCATCCTCAGCGAACTCATCGCTCCTGCCTCCACGCGACGCCTGCTGGGAAACGTCCCATGAGGCTGATTCTCGTCTTTATCGCGCTGAGTCTGCTCATGGCCTGGGCCGGCGCGACTCCTCCGGGAGTCGCGCCGGGCGCATATACCACCCTGGTTGTGGGTCTGCTCCTGCTTTCAGGCTACCTGGCGGGCCATTTCCTCTCCAGGCTGCGCCTGCCGCGGATCACGGGATACCTCTGCGTGGGAATGCTCACGGGGCCGTACCTGCTGGGCTTCCTCACGCGAGAAGCCCTCGGCCAACTCGGCTTTCTGAATGAACTGGCGGTGACATTTATCGCACTGGCTGCAGGGGGTGAATTGCGGGTTGCCGAACTCAGGGAGCGGATGAACGTCATTTTTCTTTCGATTCTCTCCCAGACCACCGTTGTCTTCATCATCGTCACCGTCTTCGTGTTCCTTGCCGCACCCCTGCTTCCTTTCACGGCCTCCTTCTCCAGTTTTCAGGTGCTCACCGTCGGCATGCTTTTCGGCGTGCTGGCTGTTGCGCGGTCGCCTTCCAGCGCGATCGCCATTATCAACGAAACGCGGGCGATGGGTCCGTTCACGGAAACCGCGCTGGGCGTCACCGTGGCGCTGGACGTCCTGGTGATCGTGCTGTTCGGCGCCGCGGTTTCCTTCTGCGAGGTCGCGATGTCTCCCGCCGCCGCCCTGGACCCGGGATTCGTCGCTGCACTGAGCGTCGAAGTCCTCCTGGGTATCGGCGCGGGTCTGGTCGTGGGGCTGGCGCTGGGATTCTATATCGACCGGGTCCGGGCGAACCTTCCGCTTCTGCTGCTGGGCACGGCCCTTCTGGTGACCAGCATCTCGCACGGTTTCGCCGCGTACCTCAAAGAGGCATACGGCTTCAGCATTCACCTGGAACCCCTGCTGATTTGCGTTACCGCAGGCTTCACCGTGCAGAACGTCTCCCGCCAGGGTTCCCGCTTCATCGAAGCGATCGAGTCCGTCAGCCTGCCCGTGTACGTGCTGTTCTTCACGCTGGCCGGAGCGGGCCTGAACCTGGAGGCCCTGATGCAGACGTGGACCATCGCGATTCTGATCGTGGGCGTGAGAACCGGGTCCATCTACCTGAGCGCGTACGCCGGAGGCCGCCTCGGAGGCGACCCGCCGCGCTTTAACCGTCTCGCGGGCCTGACGTACCTCACACAGGCCGGAGTGAGCCTGGGCCTGGCGCTGGAGGTCAGCCGGCGCTTTCCGGGATGGGGCGACGCTTTCGTGACCGTGATCGTCGCCATTATCGCCGTCAATCAGATGATCGGCCCGATCGCGATGAAACAGGCGCTGATACGCGCCGGAGAAACCCGGGAAGCCTGATCGCAATGCCTGTTCTTCTATGATATCCGCAAACGCCGGTGAGGGCCCGATCACACAGCGGTCGGCAAACTGGTGGAGGTCAGGGGCGGTGAACCGGCTGAACGACCGCCGGAACGGGAAGTATCTGGTCGAATCGGCTTGCCGTAAACCGGTAATGGCTTACATTATTATTATGGATGAACGGTGTGGCGCCCGTTTGACGAGATTCTTTACGGCGTGTGCCTCCCGGCTCATTGCCGCCCTGTATGAAAGCACATGGAAACTGCAGAATGTCCGTTGAGGGAAAACCACAGCCGTCGGAAGACGCCGGGGAGCACCGCAGGCTGTTCGGCCTTGAAATCTATCTGACGCCGGTATTCGTGATTTCCAGCGTTACGATCGTTGTATTTGTCCTGGGGACGCTCGTTTTTCAGGAAGCCGCGACGGTCGTCTTCAAAGAAGCGCGGCTGTGGCTGACCACGAATCTCGACTGGTTCTTTATGAGCGCCGCCAATCTCGTGGTGCTCTTCTGCCTTTACATCGCTGTATCGCCGTTGGGACGCGTCCGCCTTGGAGGCGCGGACGCGAGACCGGAATACTCCAACGCGACCTGGCTTGCCATGCTCTTTGCCGCCGGCGTGGGCATCGGTCTTCTTTTTTTCGGAGTGGCGGAGCCGGTCTATTACTTCAGGAACCCGCCGCTGGGCATCGCGCCCGGAACGGAAGCGGCCGCCGTTTCCGGCATCGCGGCAACCACGTTTCACTGGGGTCTGCACGGCTGGGCGATCTACGGCGTTGTGGGACTCGCGCTCGGGTACTTCGCGTACAACCGCGGACTGCCGCTCACGATCCGATCCGCGTTCCATCCCCTGATCGGCGACCGGATCTGGGGATGGCCGGGCCACGTCATCGACACGTTTGCCATTTTCGCGGGCCTGTTCGGTCTTGCCACCTCCCTCGGCCTCGGGGTTCAGCAGGTCGCGTCCGGCTTCAACTATCTATTCGGAATTCCCGTGAGCGGCGCCATGATGGTGATGATCATCGTGGCGATTACCGCCATTGCCCTGACCTCGGTGCTGACGGGTATCGACGTAGGCATCAAACGCCTCAGCCAGTTCAACGTTATCCTCGCGCTGGTCCTGTTGCTCGCCGTGATCGCGCTCGGTCCCACGGCATATGCGCTCGGCTGCGTTGCACAGGGATTTGGCGGATACCTGGCGAAGATCGGTCCTCTCAGCAACTGGATCGGGCGCGAGGATACCGGATTCGTTCGAGACTGGACCACCTTCTACTGGGCCTGGTGGTTCGCCTGGGCGCCTTTCGTGGGGACGTTTATCGCCCGTATCTCGAAGGGGCGCACGGTTCGCCAGTTCGTCGTCTTCGTGCTGCTGATGCCCACACTGTTGTGCCTGCTGTGGTTCGGCGCCTTCGGCGGCACCGCGTTCCACCAGCACATCGTGGAGGGCTACACCGGGGTTACCGGCAATATTGACGCATGGAAGCTTGAGATCGCACTGTTCAAGATGCTCGACAAACTCCCCGCGTCGGCACTGCTTTCGTGTGTCGCGGTGCTACTGACGATTGTCTTTTTTGTGACGTCGTCGGATTCCGGGTCGCTGATCATCGACACGATTGCCGCCGGAGGCAGGGTTGACGCTCCGGTGGCGCAGCGTGTCTTCTGGTGCACGATCGAGGGTCTGGTGGCGATCGCGCTCCTGCTTGGCGGAGGGTTGGAGGCCCTGCAGGCCGCCTCGCTGGCGACCGGCCTGCCGTTCACCATCGTGCTGTTGGGTATGGCGTTCTGCGTCTGGCGAGGGCTGCGCGGGGAAACGCAGGAAGCGACCTGAGTCAAATCACACACGGTGCGGGTGTCGAACCCGTACCCGCGGCCGGGCATGCGCACCGGCCTTTCGGCAAGCCTTACAGAATGAGGCGAGGAGGCGCCATGAAGTACAAAGTGATGTTTCTGTCGATTCTGGTCTGCGCGGCCATTCTTCTTTCCGCGCACTGGGTGGCGGCGCAGTCGACCGGTACCGTTACCGGTACCGTGGTCGACGGTGAAAGCGGGGACCCGCTGGAGGGCGCGAACGTGTCCATAGCGGCCTTGAACGTGGTCGAGGTGACGGACGCGGCAGGACGCTTTACCATCCGGGACGTACCGGCCGGCACCCACCAACTGAGCGTGCAACTCATCGGCTACAAGGGCGAACCCCGCGCGATCACCGTTACCGGGGGCGCGACCCTCACCGTCGCGTTGAGGTTGGAGTTGTCCCTGCTCTTCATGGACGAACTCGTGGTGACAGGCACGGCCTTCAAGGAATCTCCCATCAACCAGACGTACGCGGTTGTGGCGGTCGGACGCGAGGAGATGGCGGAGCAGGGGTCGCCGCAGGCCGTGGATTTCTTCAAAAACCTGGGCGCGAGCCACGGCGTGATCGGGGAACGCAGCAGCTGGTACAATTCAGGTCAGGCCGCCACGCTCACCGAAAGCATCGCGAACGTCAACCTGCGGGGCCTGGGGGCGTCGCGCACCCTGGTGCTCATCAACAGCCGGCGCCAGACCTACGTCCCCGCGCGTCTGATCGGGGGTCGCTTCGTCGACGTCAACGTGATTCCCTCGATTGCCATTGAGCGGGTCGAAGTGCTGAAGGAAGGAGCTTCCGCCATTTACGGGTCGGACGCGGTGGGCGGCGTGGCCAATTTCCTCACGCGCGGAAATTTCGAAGGGTTCGAAGTCTCGGCGGCGCACGAGTACTTCCCGGGCGCCGGCGATACCAATGCCGGCGCGATCTGGGGCGGTAAACTCGGAGAGGCCCACGCGGTTGTTTCCGCCGAGTGGAGGGGACGCCAGGCATTGCCGTCCTGGGAAAGGGACTACCTGTTGCAGCCGTGGCACGGCGGCGGGCAGCGGCTGGGGTGGTCGAGCCTGGGGAATCCCGGCACGTTCGCCATCGGCGCCCCGGCCCCATGGACCGCGGCCATCCACGCCCCGCGCTGCGAGGAATTCGGCGGCTTCCGGGAGTCCTGGACCTGTCGCTTCCGTTATCAGCAGTATGAGAATCTCATTGAAGACATGAACCATACCCGGGCGTTCGCCGAGATCAACGGGACGCTGGACAACGGCGCGGAGTATCACGTGGAGGCGCTTTGGGCGCAGGCCAAGATCCCCGAATGGTACACGACGCCTTCGTATCCGCCGTTTCCCCTCACGGACACGAGCATCATGGAGGTTGCGCCCGAACACCCCGGCAGAGGCGCGTTCTGCGACGACTACGGCGCCGACCCGAACGATCCCTACTACGAGGCATGCCAGGGAGGTGAGAACTGGTATTTCAACGGTCGTCCGTTCGGAAACTCGGGCCCGGGGCGCATACTGGACCGGGACGCCCGCACGTGGCGCATGGCGGCTTCCCTGAATGGCGACTTCACGGCATTCGGCGATCGGGAGAATCAATTCGACCTGGGTATGTCGTACTCCCGCACCGAAGGCAACTACAATCTGCCGGGTGTGTACATCGAGCGACTTTTCCTCGGCTTCCGGGGCTTCGGGGGGCCGCGCTGCGGGGTTGACGTGGTGGCGGACCGGTCGTCTCTTGCCGGGATGCGGCTCGGCCCGCTCAGCGGCCAGGTGGCAGGCCAGGGCGAATGCCAGTATTACAATCCCTTCGGCAACGCCATCGAGTACGCGGATCAGCACGGTTCGGCATTCGCATCCCGCGCCAATCCCGATTACCGCGCCGCGCTGGCCAACAGCGCCGAACTCCGGCAGTGGCTGAACCAGGAAGTCGATATGCAAAGCAGCGCCGACATGCTGGTGGCCGACGCGACGTTGACCGGATCCTGGATTAAGGACGTGGCCAGTTACGCGGCCGGTTACCAGTTCCGTCTGTTCAACGCCAGCGGGGACCCGAATGACGAGGGCGACGTCACGATCAACCCCTGTCCGGTCGTGGGCGACCGGAACTGCTCCGCGGAGGATCGGTTCGGTCCCTACGCGTTTACCAACGTGCACCGGCCCTACGATGAATCACAGACGGTGCATCGTTTGTTCGCCGAGACGCCGCTGAGCCTTGGCGAGCGGTTCGACGTGCAACTCGCCGCCAACTATGAGTTCCACGACGTGGCGAGCAGTTTCGATCCCAAGTTCGGGTGGCGCTATCAGCTGACGGAATCACCGGACCAGTCCGTGTTCCTGCGCGGCTCCGTGCAGACGACGTTCCGCACGCCATCGCTGGACGATGTCAATGAAAGCCCGCTTTCCACGCTGGAGTGGATCAACGAGACGGGCGCGTATCAGACGGTGGATCGAATCGGAAGCAAGGACCTCAAACCCGAACGGGCATTTACGTTTAACGCGGGGCTGGCGCTCGTCACCGAAAAGGGGTTCGAAGCGACGTTGGACTACTGGAGCTACGATTTCAGCGACGTCATCGGTTCGATGCCCCACGGCGCCATCACCGCCCTGTACGCGGACGAAGCGAACAAGGGCGCGCTCAAGCAGTTCATCGTGTGTCCGGACGGGATCGGTACCGGCACGTGCGCGGCCTCGGAACTCGAGCGGGTGCAGGTCGATATCGTCAACTGGCCTGGACTCAAGACCTCGGGAATCGACCTGCATCTGGGTACGCGGCTGCCGCAGGGAGCGGGTCTGTTTACCGCCGGCCTGGAAGGCACCTATACGCTGGAGTACGAGACAAAGGCCCTGATGCTGGGCGGCCTGACCCTCCAGGAAGGCGCGGATGCCGCCGGCTACCTGAATTTCGGCAATCCCATCGCGACGTCCCTTCCCAAGTTCAAGGGTCGGATCTCGGCGGGCTATTACTGGCAGGACTACAGTATCGCGAGCTATCTGAACTATATCTCATCCTACGAGGACCGCGGTTCGGCGGGTTCGGACAATTCGACGATCAAGAGTATATTCGGTACCATCGAATCTTATCTGACATGGGACGCGACGTTCCTGTGGAATATGCCCAACGGCATAAATATCGCGCTTTCCGGGATGAATCTGCTGGACAAGAGGCCTCCGCTCGTAAACATCGAGCAGGCCTACGACGGCTTTACCCACGATCCGAAGGGCCGGCGGGTGAAGCTGGCCGTTGCCTATCGCCTCGGGCGTTGACGGATTTCCCGCCGCTGACGTCTATCCCGTCGGCGATTGGTGCGGAGGCGGCGCATTCCACGGGAGATCCGTTGTCGGAACGTCTCCCGTGCTTACGGACAATTGAATATCGGAATCTGCGTACCGGTCGGTCTCTGCCCGGTGGTGGCCGCAGGTCCGTTGCGAGGCGCGATTCTTCGCGCCTCGCTTTTTTGTGTCCTTCCGCGTGCTCCTCATCCGTCGGTCCGAACCGAACGGAACCAGGCGCCGGCTCGAAGGCGCTATCTGTGCTTCGCGGACAAAGAAACGGTTGCAATCCGTATATACGCGAAGCATATTACGGCGGTTCGCGGGGAGCCGCGAGGGCCGGCCCGGTTTCTGTCATCCCCCGTACGCCGGCGCCGGCGGCAGGCATCCATACCTGGTGCGTTGATGCACCACGGATAACGTAGATGAACAAACGCGAAGATTATCTGTCCTGGGACGAATATTTCATGGGCGTTGCGCTGCTTTCCGCGCTCCGGAGCAAGGACCCCAACACCCGTGTGGGCGCCTGTATCATCAACGAAAAGAAGAAAATCGTCGGAATCGGCTACAACGGCCTGCCCCTCGGCTGTTCGGACGACGAGTATCCGTGGGCGAGAGAGGGCGACTTTCTCAATACCAAGTACCCGTACATCTGCCACGCCGAACTCAACGCGATCCTGAACAAGATCGACACCAACCTGTACAACTGCACGATCTACGTCACCCACTTTCCCTGCAACGAATGCGCCAAAGTCATCATTCAGTCCGGCATTCGGGAAGTCATCTACCTCGCGGACAAATACGCAGAGACCGATCCGGTCCGGGCATCCAGACGCATGTTCGACAGCGCCGGCGTCGAGTACCGGCAGCTTACCGGGCACCGGGAGCACGTGCACATCGAATTCAAGGATCTCGCCTGAGGGAAAGGAATCTACGATGCCCGCCGCCGATTCCTGGTTGCCCGTGGGCTCGGACCTCGAGTCCGTCGCATCCCGATACGCGAACCCGCTCCGTGCCCTGTCAACGGCGGAGATCCCTGCCATCCTTCTGAAGCGGGCATACAGTCCGGACCACTGCGCCGGCCTGATCCGCCGGTTTGTCGACAGAGGCCTGATGCGGGATCCTGAGGACACCGCGTCCGGCGATACACGCACCCGTATCGACATCGGTACCAGTCTTGGGAACAGGGGCGGCGACCAGGAGGGGTTCTTCGAACACGCCGTGCAGACCCACGACCTGTTCGAACGCCTCTTCGACGGTTTCGACAATCCGGTGGACGTCATCTACAACAGCCTCGCCGCGCTTGCCGGCGGCAAGCGGGTGATGACGGCGCGCGAACCCGACGGCCGCCGCTACGGTCCCGCCATCTTCCGCGTCCACTACACCCATCACACCTACCAGCCGCACATCGACCACGTCTCGCTTCGTGAGAAACGTTTCAATTACGAGGTCTCCCGGTTCGAACACCAGTTTGCGGGTGTGCTGTGCTTTCAGAACGCGGAACAGGCCGGGCCGGCCACCCAGGCCATCCTGCACCGGTGCCTGTGGACGGAGGACGTTGAAGTCCATATTGCCGCAAACGCCTTTCACGAATACGCCAGGCTGAACAACGTCGAGCGCTGCCGGGTCGACCTCGAACAGGGCGACCTGTACTTCTTCAACACCCGCTGCATCCACGAAGTCCCCGCGGTCGAGGGAAGCGATCCCAGGATTGTCCTGGCCGTTTTCATCGGCTACTCCGAAGACGATGGCGAGATTTACGTCTGGGCGTAGCGCGAATCCGCGGTCCACGCTCGAAGCCCGCGCCACGTATCCGGTCTCGCAACGCGTCTCGTGCCGGAAAGCAATACAAGCGGGTCCCTGGAGCCGCCAACATGCCGGAAGACGTGTACCGGGGAATTCTCCTGCCGGAATGCCCTGCCGCCGCCGACGTCAAGTCGGTCCTGCCGGACTACCGGGCCATGCTGCTTGCCGTGATGGCCGCCATCGCGGACCGCTGCGAACGCACCCCCGGGTACCCCTTTATCGATACCAAACTGGACCTCATTACCGGTGAGGACTTCGATGCTGACGATCCTCTGAAGGGTCCGAACGCGGTCTCCGGATGGATTCAGGGGCGCGGGCTGGAATCTCTGGCCGGGCACTGCCGCTGGATGCGCCGCCACAACCTGAAACCGGAACTCCGGCGGCGTCTGGAACGCATCGCTGCCGATGTGCTCGCGGCGCTGCTCGATATTCGCGCCCGGAATGCCGGTCACCTATCCTTTTTCATGACGCCGCCGGGGAATCCGTTTGCGCTGGACGAGGAAGGCGGGATCCGGACGCTGAAGCTCTCGGAGGCATCGCACTACGGGTTCAGCGACCTCTTCAGCGCCAAGGGCATGGTCGCCGCGGCGAGATACCTCGGGTTGCGGGAGGCCGAAACGGAAGCCATGGAATACTGCCGCCGCGTGGACGCCGCCATTCACGAGGGTCGTTTTACCACCGACCAGATTTCGCTGGATCCCAAGAATCCCGCCGGACCCCGGCCGGGGCGCCACCCTCACGGCCCGTTTATGATTCAGATCGGCGCCGCCGCGCTGCTGGCCGAACACCGTATACCCGGCAGCGTGGAGATGGGCCTCCGCCTCATCCGTCACGAAATGCAGACCTATGTCAATCTGAACGGGCGGGTACCGGGTCTACGGGAGTACGACTTCTGGGAGGCCGTGGACGACGACGGTGCGCCCTGCGACGAGGACGGAAAGATCCTCTCCGATCCGGGACACGTCCTCGAATTCATCGGCCTGACGCTGAAATTCACCTCGGCCGTCAGAAAGAACGGCCTGGCGGACGCTGACCGGAGCGAGGAAATCGAGGGCGTCGAAACCCATATGCCCGCCCTGTTGTCGCATACCTTTGCCGGGGGGTTCCAGCCCGGTCCCGGCGGCATCTGCAAGATGTTCGACCTTGTCTCCCGCACGCCGGCAAATACCGACATGCCCTGGTGGAACCTGCCCGAGACGCTGCGCGCCGCCGCGTATTGCTCTTCGATCGCCCGAACCGGGGTGCAGCGGAAGAACGCCCTCGGCATATTCAGCGCCTGCCACAACGCCTTCACGAGGCACTTCGTGCGCCCGGACCTTCATCTGATGGCGTACCAGACCCGCGACGAGTCCGGGCGGGTGGTGCCGGTCATTCCGGCCACCGCCGATGCGGATCCGGGCTACCACACCGGCCTGAGCATCATCGACGTGCTCGACGTCTTCGGAAACGTGTAACCGCTCACGAGTTTCAGGCAGCCATGCGCCTCGAGATCAAAAACCTTTCGCTCCGGTACGGCACAAAAAAGCCGCTGTTCGAAGGGGTAAACCTCACCGTCGACAGCGGGGATTTCGTTCTCATCCACGGACCTTCGGGAAGCGGGAAATCCAGCTTCCTCAGACTGCCCGGCCGGCTGCAGGAACCGGCCTCGGGCGAGATCCTGCTGGATGGCCTCTCCGTGAGGCGGCACAACGTCACCGAATTGCGGCGAACGGTCGGTTACGTGCAGCAGACACCCGAAATGGCCGTCGGCGCCGTGCGTTCCAACCTGACCCTGTCGTTCACGTTCAGGGCCGCCCGCGAAAAGCGATTGCCGGACGAAAACAGACTCCGAACCCTTCTGGACGATTTTCTGCTTCAGGACGTGGACCTCGACGACGACGCGGAAACCCTCTCCGTGGGCCAGAAGCAACGTATCGCCCTGATCCGGACCCTGTTGTCCGAACCCCGGTTTCTCCTTTGTGACGAACCCACGTCCGCCCTCGACCCCGAGTCCAAATCGGTGGTCGAAACCTGGCTGGAACGCCTCGCGCTGGAGCAGAATATCGGCATCGTGAAGGTCACGCATCTGGACTTCAGGCCGGGGCGGATCCGGGCGCGGCGTTACCGGCTCGACGGCGGTCTGCAGGAGGTCTGCGGATGAACCTGATCGAGATCTCCCCGATGCAACTGCTGCTGTGTCTCGTATTCGTCCTGATTGCGGGCACGGGCTCTGTCATCTTCCGGCTGAACCTGGAAAAGGACCTCGCGTGGGGCACGGTGCGCACCTTCGCGCAACTCTTCCTGGTCGGCTACGTCCTCAAGTACATCTTTCAGATCAACAACCCGTACCTGATTCTCATCCTCTTCGTATGGATGGTCTTCTGGGCCGCGCACGCCATCCGCGGCCGGGTGAAGGAAAAGGAGGTGGCCTACTTCGTGCCCACCTTCATTTCCATGGTCGCCAGCTATACCACCGTATCCATCCTGGTCACCGCCGCGATCGTGCAGGTCAAACCCTGGTACACGCCGCAGTACTTCATTCCCCTGGGCGGCATGATCATCGGCAATTCGATGAACGCGGTCACGATTGCGCTGGAACGCCTCTTCTCCGATCTGCGGAAACAAAGAGCCCGGATCGAACTCGCCCTCTGCCTCGGCGCCACCTACCAGGAAGCCACGACCGCCATCCTGCGCGACGTGGTGAAAGCCGGCATGATCCCATCCATCAACGCCCTGATGACCGTCGGCCTCGTCTCCCTTCCCGGGATGATGACCGGACAGATTCTGGCCGGCTCGGATCCGATGACCGCGATCAAGTATCAGATTATCGTGATGCTGATGATCGTCGCCGCCACCGCCATCGGTTCCGTGATCGTCGTGCACGTCGTCCGGCGTCGCTGCTTTACGCGGGCGCACCAGTTGTCCATATAGTCCGTCTAGACCGTTTCTCCCGATCCACCGTCGACATTGATCGCCGCGCCGGTAATGAAGGCGCCCCGGTCGGACACCAGAAACGCGACCAGATCGGCCACCTCGCCGGGCTCGCCCATCCGGCCCAGGGGGACGTCCTTTCCGAGTTCCTCGCACCAGGCATCGAAACCCAGGTCGCTGCCGGACGCCGTCCACGCCCGCTGCGCCTGAGCGGACCGGATGTTCGTCAGGCATACCGTGTTCACGCGGATCTGATGTTGCGCCAGATCCTTGGACATGGCTTTGGTCAAGGCGATACCGGCAGCCCTGCTCACCGAAGTGGGCACGGAGCCCGGTCCGGGCGCCTTGCCTCCCGGATGCGTGATATTTACGATGCTGCCCCCGCCGCGGGCCTTCATATGCGGAACAGCCAGCTTCGAGCTGCGTACCGCTGCCCAGAATTTCAGATCGAAGTCCGACAGCCAGACTGACTCTGCCGCATCCTCGAAGTGATGGCCTTCCGAACGACCCGCGTTGTTCACGAGAATATCGATACCGCCGAACTCGGAAACCGCCGCGTTCACCAACCGCTCCAGGTCCGCGGCTTGCGTCACGTTTGCCGGCACCGCAAGCACCTCGGCGCCGCTTTCCGACCTGATGGCCCGTGCCGCGTCGGCGAGAACGTCCCGACGCCGCGCGCACACGGCAACCCTGCACCCCTCCTGGGCCAACTTGCGGGCGATGCCCTTTCCAATGCCCTCGCTGCCCCCCGTTACCAGTGCGACCCTGCCCGACAGATTCAACTCCAGCATCTCAATCCTCCTTCCCTGCCAACCCTGGCTTGAGTATCCCCATGCAATCGGACCCGTCCCTGACGACATTCCAGGCCGCCCGAAGCGCGTCATTCAGCCCGTGACGTTCAGCCTGCCGCCCAGCGCACGCCCTGGCAGAGCATCGCCTGAACCGGGGGCCTCGCGAACGTCCCCGGGCCGTGGCCGAGCGCCGTGTAGAAGACGCGCCCCGATCCGTAGGTTTTCACCCAGACAACCGGAAACGTGCCGCCGTGCCACTGGGCGGACGCGAGGATCTGCAGCCGGGGTTCATATGCCGATATGTAGATTTCATCGTCCACCTCGAAATCCCGGATACCTTCCATAGCAGGGTGGGCCTCATCTTCCACCCGGACGGTGAATGTCAACCCCGGCGGGTGCCAATTGGCATGCCCGCCCAGCAGATCCGCCGCCCGACCGCCGATCCACCATCCCGATCCGTGAATCCCAACCAGGCCTTTGCCGCCCGAAACGAACTCGAAGAGACCGTCCTCCTGGGCGGAGGTCAGGTCCGGTTCGCGCGCGATCGAACCGTCCTCCCGTTTACCCGTGCGGGTGAATCCCGTTCCGAACACGCAAACGTCGTACGGGTCCATCCCGCCCGCCAGCAGGTCCTTGTCCGTGCTCAAGTCCACCGATATATCGGCCTGGGCATCCAGAAAGCCCCGGATCAACCCGGCGCTCTGATCGAACCCGTGATTCGCTCCCGAAAGGACCAACACGTTCATTGCAATGCCTCCTGTGGAAAATCCTATCTAATTGATTTTATTTATCTTCAAACCAGAACACGCGAACGGAACAAAACATGAGGCCCGCCAGGGTCGTTGTCAACGGTTTTCCGCGGCGTCGGCATCGGGAGAACGCGCCCCTTGATTCGGGTTCACATATCCCCTACATTCAACAATGATTGCGAGAAAGGCATTCTCCCACATGGAGCGGTGTTATGGCTGCCAGGCCGCTTAGCGAAGCCATTCTGAATTACATGGTCTCCTGGACCCGGGCGGACTGGCCGACGGATTGGGAGGCTGTTTTCGGACGTTCGGGACCGCTTGTCGTGGAGATCGGCTTCGGAACCGGCGAGTTTCTGGTCGATCGGGCCCTTGCGTATCCGGAGATGGATTTCGTTGGCATCGAGCGGTCATGGGTGTCCGTTCAGAGGCTGTTCCGGCGATTGGACCGGGAGGGTCCGGAGAACGTGCGGGTGGTTCACGGCGGGGCGGATTTTGCGTTCGAACGCCTCTTCCCGGTGGATAGTGTCGCAGAGGCCTATATCAACTTTCCGGATCCCTGGCCGAAGGAGCGGCATCACGGCAGGCGCCTCATTCAGCCGGCATTCGTCAGGGCGCTGGCGGAACGTCTGTCTCCGGGCGCCGAGGTGACCGTGGCGACGGACCATGGGGAATACGCGTCGTGGATTTCAGAGGTACTGGAAGCTCAGCCGCTTCTGCGATCCGTCTTCCCGTCCGCATCGGTGCCGGGGCTGCGCGGAAGGAAGCCTACCAAATACGAACGGAAGGCCCTGGATGCCGGCGTGCCCGTCCGTTATTTCGTCTGGCGGCGAGACGCTTGCGCGACCCTCCCGAGGCCCGTTGAAAAGGTCGGAACCATGCCGAATATGTTGCTGGAAGGAATGTACGACCGTGCCCGATTGCCGGCGGGTTTTCAGCCCTGTTCGTGGCAGACGGACCACCACGGCGTAACCGTGGTGATCAAGCTGGTGTCCGTGTACACCGACCGGAACGGGGACTGTCTGGTGGAGACGATGGTGAAGGAGGGCGCGTTCTCCCAGCACTTTGGCGTTCTGGTTCTGGCGCGTCCCGGTAACCGTGTGCTGGTTAAATTGTCCCCGATCGGGCAGCCGCGGCCTACCTGGGGGGTGAAGCAGGCGGTGGGCAGGGTGGGAGAACTGGTCTTGGCGAAATGCTCCGGGCTGAGGGTGGCGGAAAGCGCGGTCGGGCGATAGGCGACTTTCGGGGGCGGGTCGCTTCGTTCAGTCTTCCGAATCGGCCATCAGGCAAAGACGATCTGCGCGGCGCCCTCCAGGGGTCTGACGGACCCGATGACGCGGGCGCCGGTTTCCCCCGCGTCGTTCAATGCGGACAGGAGGCCCCGGGCCTGATCGGCGGGAACCGAGACCAGCAGACCTCCGCTGGTCTGGGGATCGACGAATATCTCTTTGCGACGTTCAGCCTCGGCCGCGTCAAAACGTACCGCGTCACGGATGAGTTCCCGGTTGGCGGCGTTGGCGCCCGTGCCCACGCCTTTCTCGTACATCTCGAGCGCCTCCGGCATCACGGGGACGTCGGCGGTTGAGATCTCCAGGGTGCGGCCCGAACCCCTGGCGATTTCCAGGGCGTGGCCGGCCAGTCCGAAGCCGGTGACGTCGGTGGCCGCGTGAATATCGAACCCGGCCATGACCTCAGCCGCGGTTCTGTTGAGCGCGGCAGCGGTGTCCAGGCATTCCCGCATCGCCGCGTCCGATACCCATCCTTTTAGATTTGCATTGAAGAGAACGCCGCTGCCAACGGGTTTGGTCAGGATGAGCAGGTCTCCCGGACGGGCGCCGGCGTTGTGCCAGTATTTATCGGGGCGCACGACCCCGGTCACTGAAAGGCCGAATTTGGGTTCGTCGTCGTCCGTGGTGTGCCCGCCCGCCAGCACGGCTCCGGCTTCCGTGATTTTGTTGAGCGCCCCCTCGACGATGCCCTCCAGGACCTCCGGCCCCAGGTTCCGGGATGGAAATCCGATCAGGTTCAGGCACGCAACGGGCCGCCCGCCCATCGCGTAGACGTCGCTGAGGGCGTTGGCCGCGCCGATCTGACCGAACAGGTACGGATCGTCCACCGGCGGCGTGATAAAGTCCGCCGTGAGCACGAGCGCCGTCTCATCGTCTATCCGGTAGACACCGGCGTCGTCGCTGGTATGAAATCCCACCAACAGGTTCGGATCGACGTTTTGAGGCAGGCGGTCCAGAAGTTGCTTCAGTCCGACCGGACTGACTTTGGCCGCTCAGCCGCAGGTCCTCGCAAGGCCTGTAAGGGTGTGTTTTTTCCTGAAGATAGAAAACACCCGGACGCCTCCTGAAGTTGACATGTATCGCGGTCGATATTGAGACAGCATACGGGAAAACCCCCCCGATCGCAACCCCAATCCAACGGCGAATACCAGCCGGACCCTCGGCACGGTTCCGTCCGGTCTCCACGGTATGGCCCCTTATGAACGATCGAATTGACACGGCGCCCGCGCTCTCGTTCGAAAGCGTTTCCAGGGCGTACGACGCGGGAAGCGGGCTGCGTTACGCGCTGCGCGACGTGTCCTTCGACGTCGAGCCCGGCCGAAGGGTGGCCGTGGTGGGGCGCAGCGGCAGCGGGAAATCCACCCTGCTGCACCTTGCGGCGGGAATTGACGTTCCCACCGAAGGGGTGGTGCGGGTGCGGCAACGGGACCTGAGCGCGTTGTCTGAAGAATCGCGAACGATGGTGAGACGGGACGAGGTGGGCCTCATCTTCCAGTTCTTCTATCTGATGCCGCACCTGCCCGTTGCCGAGAACGTCGCGTTGCCCGCGATGATCGCAGGTGAGAAGCCGCGAACGTACCGTCCGCGGGTCCGGGAGCTTCTGGAGCGCGTGGAACTGGCGGACCGGGCGCAGGACCCGGTGCAGAAGCTGTCCGGCGGCGAACAGCAGCGGGTGGCCATCTGCCGGGCGTTATTGCGCCGGCCCGGTTTGTTGCTGGCGGATGAACCGACCGGCAATCTGGACGACGAAAACGGGCGGCGGGTGATGAACCTGATGATGGACCTTGTTGAGAATGAGGGCGCGACGCTGGTCTACGTGACCCACAGCCGGGAATTCGCCTCGCTGGCCGATGAGGTCTTGGAACTGCACAGCGGCAGAATGGGTCTCCCGCCCCGCCCCTCCGCGTGACCCGCCGGAGGCCGCGTTCCCGGCGGCAGTGCTTCTTCTGAAGATCAGGACAGGTCCTTTGGTCCGATACTTTGCAAATTCGCTGGGCGCGCAACTTCGCTCGGGAGGCAGCCTTACCCTGCTGACGGTTTTCGGCGTGGCGCTGGGCGTTGCGTCGGTGCTTTCCATTCAGATTGTGAATTACAACGCACTGGCCGCATTCGAGGGGACGGTACGGGCCGTAAGCGGCGAGGCCGAAATAAGCGTTTTCGGAAGAACGCCGGCGTTTTCGGAGCAACTGTACGCAGAGGTGCTGTCCGTGGAGGGGGTGGCGGCGGCCTGGCCGCTCTATCGGGCGGACGTGGCGCTGGCGGACCGGGACAGGTTCTATCTGGAGGTGTTGGGAGTCGACTTCTTTACGCCCATGCGAATCCCGTGGCGCGGCGACCCGGACAGCCTTTCTGCAGCGCTCGCGGGAGACGGATGGAGCGCGGTAACGCCGGACCTTGCCGCGCGGTTCGGCTGGTCCGTGGGCGATACGTTCGAAGTCTACAGCGGGGTTCGACGGGTGCGGCTGCGCGTTGGTGCGATGGTGGACTTCCAGGAGTTGAGCCCGTTGGCCAGCCGGAAGCTGGTGGTGATGGATATCGCGCAGGCGCAGGCGCTGCTGGGGCGGCGGGGCGAACTCCATCAGATCGACGTGCGTACGGCTCGCGGCGCGGACGCAAAGGGTGTCCGGAGACGATTGCAGGACCGGCTCGGCCCGGGGATGCGTGTTGTTACGCCCGGGCAGCGTTCGGAGCAGGCGGAAGGGTTGCTTTCGGCGTTTCGGCTGAACCTGTCCGCGATGAGCCTCATCAGCCTGTTCGTGGGGCTGTTCCTCGTCTACAGCAGCACGCAGGCGGGGTTGATACGGCGGCGGACGGAATTCGGGCTGCTGCGATCTCTTGGCGCCACGCGGGCTCAGGTGCTCGCGCTGATCCTCGGGGAGGTAGCGCTCCTGGGGGCGCTGGGGGTGTTGCTTGGGCTGCCGCTGGGGTACTGGGCCGCCGATGCGAACATCGAGGTGGTGAGCGCCACGCTCACGAATCTGTACCTGCTGGAGGAGATTTCATCCCTGGCGTTGCCTCGCTGGCTGTACGGGTTGGGTGCGGCGATCGGGATGGGCGGCGCCCTGGCGGGCGCCCTGGCCCCGGCGCTGGATATGAGCCGGCGGGAACCCCGCGCCTTGCTTTCGGCGGTTCCGCTTCAGGAGCGGACGGAATCGCAGGTGGTCCGTCTTTTTGCGGCAGGCACGGGCATTCTGGCGGTTTCGGGCCTCTGGTACGCGGGATGGGGGAGGGAATGGAAGCACGCGGGGTTCGTACTCTGCGTGGCGCTCCTGATCGGGCTGCCGTTGTGCGCGCCGTTCGCCATCCGCCAGGTTTGCGGACGGGTGCGTGTCAGGGGATTCGGGCCGGGGTACAGCCTGAGAGGGCTGAGCGTCCGGATCCGCACCGCGTCATTCGCGGTGGCGTCGTTGGCCATTGCGGTGAGCATGCTGGTGGGCATCACGCTGATGATCGGGAGTTTCCGCCGGACCATGGAGGTGTGGGTCAACTCGTCGATCCGGGCGGACGTATACATCTCGCCCGCGTCGTGGCGGGGGCGCGGAACCGCGGGTACCCTGGAGGATGAGCTGGTCGAGGCCCTGGAGAGTCATCCGGGCGTGGCGGCGGTGGACCGCCTCCGCGGTTTCCCGGCGTGGTCCGGCGACCGTCAGATCGGACTGGCGGGCGTGGACATGGCGCTCCCCGGGGGCGAGGTGCGTTTTCCGCTGCTGGACGGGAATGTGGATGAAGCGTTTCGGCGGGTACGTGAGGAGGGGGCGGTTCTCGTCGGCGAAACGCTGGCCAGGGGGGTCAACAAGTGGACCGGCGACGAAATCGCGGTTTCCGGGCCGGAAGGGGAGGTCCGGTTTTCCGTTGCGGGCGTTTACTACGACTACCATACGGGCGGCGGCGCGGTCGTCATGGATCTGACTGCCCTGGAGAAATTCATCGGCCCCGGACCGGTGAATGGCGCGGCGCTCTTTCTGCAGTCAGGCTGGGACGGGGATGCCGTCATCGAGAGTCTTAAAGCCCGTTTTTCGGAATCGCCGCTCCGGATTCGCAGCAATCGCCGGCTGAGAGACGAGGTGTTCCGGATATTCGACCAGACGTTTCTGGTCACACGCATTCTGAAGGGCATGAGTCTGCTGATTGCCGTGTGCGGGATCATGTTGATGCTGCTGGTGCTCGTGCGCGAGCAGGTGACCGAACTGGCGCTGTACCGCGCGGTGGGCGCAAAGCGCAGGCAGGTCTTCGGTGTGTTCCTGGGCCAGGGGATGGGATTCGGATTGCTGGGCCTGGGGCTGGGGCTTGTGGGGGGCGTTCTGCTGGCCGGGGTCCTGGTTTTCGAGATCAACCGGGCGTATTTCGGATGGACCATACAGGTTTACTGGCCGTGGGGGCCTGTCCTTCAGCAGGCGGCGGCCATTCTGGGCGCGGCCTTGCTGGCAAGTCTCTATCCGGCCATGCGCGCGTGCCGTACGCCGGCCGCCGAGTTGGGCCGCGACGACCTGACGGCGTGAAGCGCGGCGCGCGTAGTCGAAGAGCCTGGTGGCGCGTCTTCGTGTAGAAATACTAAAAAATGTATGTTTCGAAAATCGAACATAACATAAAAATATTGACAAATATAGTTTGGATATCTAAATTAATATCAAGATGCGTGCTGCGGAAGTCGGTTTCGACATGCGCGTCTGACTGCTTTGACACCGAGGAACCCCCCTGACTCGGAGGTGCGAAATGGCCATAACCTCAGAAGAGATCGGTCGACGACTGCGATTGGCGCGCGAAAGCCGTCACATTACCCAGGAAATGGCCGGGGCGGCATTGGGCCTGCAGAGGTCGGCCATCAGTCTTATGGAATCCGGACAGCGTCAGGTCTCAACGCTTGAACTGACCCGTCTTGCCGACCTTTACGGCCGGGCGGTCGGATGGTTCGTAAACCTGGACTCTTCCGTTCAGCAGGAAGATCCGGTCGTTACCCTCTTTCGAGCCGAGCCGGGCCTGCAGGGTGACGTTGTGCAGGAACAATCTTCCCGTTGTCTTCGTTTGCTTCGAGAAGGTGCCACGCTTAGAGAACTGGCGGGCAGGGGGGTCGCTGCGTCCTTGCCTCGGTACGAACTATCCTATCCCGGCTCGGGAGGACAGGCCATCGCGCAGGGACAACAGGTGGCCGAACACGAGCGCCGCCGACTCAATCTGGGAAATGCGCCCGTCAAAGTGCCTGAGACCCTTGCCCGACAGAATATCTGGACGGCGGCTCTTCCGTTGCCCGACGAAATCTCGGGTCTCTTCTTAAGCAGCCCCGACTTTGGTCTGGCAATTTTGACCAACCTCACCCAATCGGTGGTTCGACGACGGTTTTCGTACGCCCACGAACACGGTCATGCGCTGATGGACCGGGACACGCGGGCTACGGTAACGAGTTCCCAAAACGCCAGCACAAAGACCGAACAACGGGCTAATGCATTCGCTGCAGCTTTCCTCTTGCCGGAAGAGGGTGTGCGTGAATTTCTGCAAAGCCTGGGTAAGGGACGGGGAACTCGTCGTGAAGAAGCAGTTGTGGATGCCGTGTCGGGACAGGGTATACGCGGCCAGTTGCGCAGCACTGGACGGTCGCGAAATATAACCTACGCAGACGTGGCACTTCTGGCCTGGCATTTTGAGGTCAGTTACGCTGCGGCGGTGTGGCGGCTTCGCGGTCTGAATCTCCTCAGCCACGAACACACCCAGACGTTGCTGAATCAGACCGATGAAGCCAATCGATACCTGCGCTCCGTAAGAGCTGAGTCGGACACGGAACGACGCGATGATGAGTCGAATTGGGACCACGAACTGGATTGGCAGATTCTGTCTCTGGCGCTGGAAGCCTGGTGGCAGGGTGAAATTTCGAAGGACCGCCTGCTCGAAGTGGGCCGCCTTCTGGATATTGAGGACGAAACGATCCTGGAATTGGCCGATTGAGGCTTGCTGAGTGCGACCGACTAGCCCAAAGCCGATTGTGCTCGATGCTTCGGTACTGCTGAACTTCGTGAATATCGGTCGAATACAGTTACTCGGCAATATCGAATCGCCGATCGTCCTGCCGGACCAGGTTTTCGATGAAGTGAGGCGTCCCGGACACAGGAAAGCGGTTGAAGACGCCTTGGCCTCGGGAATATTTAACTTGCAAAGCGTTCGTGATTCCGATGAACTTGCGCTATATGTGCATCTCCGGAAAGGCGGGCGTCTGGGAGCCGGCGAGTGCGCCGTACTGGCGGTTGCTATCAGGCGACGGTGGATCGCCGGGCTCCAGGATAGGAGGGCACGGATTGAAGGCCGCAGACTGGACAACGACCTTGAACTCTGTCAGACGGAGGACCTTGTATTGAGACTTATCCGGACAGGTGATTTGACCCTCGATGAAGCCGATGTTTTTCTCGTCGAGTGGGCGACGAAACACCGCTTCAGATCCAGGCTCAAGAGTTTCAGGAAACTGTTGCTTGAATGAAAGGAGAAGCGACAGATTGGTACGGTCGCTCGGTTCCGTGTCGAAAAATGCTGGATAGCGACATTAAGTTCGATACATTATTGATGCAGGATATCGATACCACATTGTGACCGACTTAATGCGAGTTCGTTCCATTGAGCCGCCACTTAACCCGGAGGACCCGATGAATTTGTCTTCGATTCTGCAAACCATTCTGATCGCCCTGCTTGTCCTTGCGCTGGCGGCATTCGTGTTCCTCCTGTTTGTTCCGGGCGCAGGAGTACAAATTTCAGCGCGTCTGAGTCTGCACCAGAAATCCGAAGCGTTCAAATTAACCGCCATCGGTACTGCGGGTCTCCTGTTGGCGCTGAACGCTTTGATGGCCCACAGACGTTCCCGTCAGTTGGATGAAGTCGTGAAGGCACAGGCCGAGGCTGCGTCTGAGCAGGCCAGGGCCGCAACGGAGCAGTCGCGGGCAAGCCTGGACGCGGAACTGGGGCGGAGACACGAACGCCTGCATAACGGCGTTGAACACCTCGGACACGAATCCGTCGCGGTTCGTCTGGGCGGCGCTTACGAACTCTTCCACCTTGCGGAGGATACTGAATCGCTGCGACAGCCGGTGCTGGACATTCTCTGCTCGCATATACGCCGCACCACCGGACAGGATATTTACCGGAGAAGGCACAGGTCGAATCCTTCGGAGGAGGTCCAGAGCCTGCTCAGTCTGCTGTTCGTCTCCCGTCGCGGGATCTGCAAAGGGCTTCAGATCGACCTGCAGGGTAGCTGGCTGAACGGAGCGACACTTTGTGGCGCGTATCTCTGTGGCGCAAACCTCGCGGAGGCGAGGCTGCACGGCGCCGACCTTGTCGGCGCGCATCTCCAGGGCGCCGATCTGTCATGGGCGCGCCTGCATGGGGCCGGTCTTTCATGGGCGAGGCTGCAGGGCGCCGATCTGGTTGGGGCGCGACTCGACGCTGCAAGCCTTTCCCGGGCGAATCTCCAGGGAGCCGATCTTGCCCGGTCGATGTTGCGCGGCGCGGCGCTGTCCCGCACGCATCTGCAAGGGGCCTTTATCGTCGGGGCGAATCTGCAGGGCGCGGATCTCACGGAGGCGCAGTTCCAGGGCGTAAGGAGTCACGTGGATTACCCCGATTCCTTCGAGCAGCGTATCACGCAGTCTGTCGGCGAAGAGACCGACCTGAGCGGGGCGATTTTCGGCGGCGGGATGACGCTGGAGGAGGTGGAGTCCATTCTGGATGGGATGTACCACGAAACGGCGAACGCGCTGAGAGAAAAGTTGACGCCCCACGTCGGCAAGAGCACGTCCTATGAACTTCCGGAACAATGCGGCGCGGTTACCGGAATGTACACCGACGAAGAAGCCGGGAAATGGATCGCGGAATACGAGGATGCCACCGCGGCGGAGTCGGAGGAGGAAGGAGGCTGATGGTGAGATCAGGGCAGACGGATGTCTTGCACGATATGCAATTTGAATTCCTACGAGGTCAGTTATGGAACGCCTTAGTTATGTGATTACCGGACATTGCACTCTTCAGAACACGTTGATCGCCGTGCTTGTTCTGACTCTCGCGGTTTTCGTGGGTGTTCTTTTCTTCGATAGTTTCGAGACAAAGGTCTCTGAGCATCTTGGAGTGTCCGAAAAATCTGAAATCCTAAAGTTCGTTGGAATAGCCATGGGCGGAATTCTGATCGCCCTGCAAGCTCATGCTTCTAACAGACGTGCAAAAGCGATGGAGGATAGAACTGTATCCGCTGAACAAGGACTGCTGCAAGAGCGCATGAAGAATGCCATTGAACATCTGGGGCACGTATCCGAATCAGTTCGGCTGGGCGGGGCCTACGAACTCGTCCATCTGGCGGACGATACTGCCGCATTGAGACAGACGGTACTGGACATTCTCTGCGCTCATATTCGTCAGACGACAGGCGAGGATGAATATCGGAAAGAGCAAAAATCGAAACCCTCGGAGGAAGTGCAGAGTCTACTGACCCTGCTGTTCGTTAAGAACCATGAGATCTTCAGAGGTCTCCACGTAAACTTAAAGGAAAGCTACCTGAACGGTGCGGACGTCAGGGAAGCGCATATGGAAAAGGCTGACCTGGCAAGTGCGCACCTGCAAGGGACCATTTTCTATAAGGCACACCTGCAAAGAGCCAATTTTCGGGAGGCGCATCTGCAAGGGGCCGATCTCTTCCAAGCGCAACTACAGGGTGTATGTGGTAGCCGTGCACCTCACAGGTTTGCAGATCGTATGCGGAATCAAATTGGCAAAAAAACCGAACTACACGACGTAATCTTCGCGGGTGACCTGAGTCGGGAGCAAGTGGACTCCTTCGCCAAAGACTTGCCTGACGAAGGAGCAGAAAAGCTCCGAGGGAAGTTGCAACCGCACATTGGTCAGCCGAAGAGAGAAGAACTACCGGCAGGATACAGTGAAGCCGTTACGGGGGCCTACACGGTAAAAGAAGCCGATAAATGGATTGCCGTATACGAAGAAGCCATGTCGGGAATTCCGGAAGAGGAACGCTGATTTCAACCTGCTCAGATTGACGCGAGACGACGGCATCTATGCTGTATTTTGTGGGACGTGAGAAAGGCAAGTGTCAACTGATCGAATTCCGTTAGGCCAGGAAATTGAGGCGGCAATTGGATAATTACTCGTCCACGTGCGTGGCGAAATCGATATCACCTGCCGAATGGTCAATGACCCAACCGCGGATACGAAGCTTGCGCTTTGTGAAGAACCAAAGCTTAGGGGCGCATAGACCTTCGTGCCGGTCCGTCTCGACCGCCGCGATTTTGGCTGGCGAGTAGGAATGTTTAGAGGAAAACAGGAGATTTAGGCGGAGGAATTTCTAAGATATCAGCAGAGGACGTTCGTTGTTTGAGGAGTTTCCGCGTGAAATCTTGTGAATGGAGATGGCGGGTCCCGAAAGGGTAGTAACCGCCTATCCACCATGTCGAAATTCTAATCCAAGACGCGATTTGAAACCCGCGAATCTGTTGTCAGATTGGGTTTGTCCGACAATTCGGGTGAGTCTCGGTATCGGATCAAGGTAACAAGCCGATCAACCGCTACCTCGGAGCCAAGAGCCGATCGCCGTTGAAATGAATCATATGATCCGGTATTTCGGATAACCAGACTTCCGTCTCCCAAGCGATTTCGGTAATGAAATTCTTGAAGATGTTGAAGTCGGGGAATGCACTCACGTAAACTCGGGTGGCAGGACAATCCTCAAAAATCTCCTCAAGTTCGACGTGGCGTTTCGGAGACACCGGACCGTGAGAAGTGACCGCTTCAATCAAGTACAGTCGATTCTGACTTTCTTCATATAGTACGATATCCGGCAGTTTATCGTGATTCGGAATCGGTAGACCAAGCCCCTCGAAACCTTTTTCATTGAGGATCAACGACTTATTTTCTGCATCGCCAAGGTAGAGAAGTTGGGCGCCAGGGGCAAACCGTGGTCCGAATTCCTCCACAACGGCGGCCTGTAATTCATTGTGTGGACCGGCAGAGAGATGAAATTCCTCGCCCGTTGATAATCTTAGCGGCACTCTATGTTGATCTCGACGATTCTGATAGACTTCAAGGAGTGCGCCTTTTACCTCATTGAATGATGCGATCGCTTGTTGCCACATCTCGGTACCGTACGTGCCAATTGTCTGAATAGCGGAATCAGTCAGGGCGTAATGGGTGCGTGGGCTGTTTGTCGGCAGGGACAAGTCATAAGGGTTCCGAACGACAAGACCTGCCTGCTCAAACTGATGAATGACCTGACGACGAATCGTCTCTCGGGTATTCTCCGCGTATTCGCGATCGAATCTGTGCCTGATTTCTTCCAATATGTCATGTATCCGCAAACTACGGGATCTCGCTTCAGCCCAGGGGGTATCTTCAGAAAGTTGCGCCAGGGCAAGCAATGTCAGAGCCGACATTTCGTTTTGTTGTGCGGGTGGCAGCCCTAAGGATTTCAAACCCTCTTGAGCCTCCTGTATTCTTCCGTTCGACATACGGGATTCCTTTATTGTAGGGAAATCTCTCGGAATACATCCGGTTTCTCTCAATGTTGAAAAAACCAGCGCGTCTAAATCCACTCCATTTTTAGATTCTTCGACGGACCGATGCCGTTCTCCAATTCGCCTGATGACTTCTCGGGGCGGAAGCGGCAGTGCGCGCAACTCCATTGCGTTTACCTGGGTGTTTCCACTTGAGATGCGGAAATACCGATCCAATAGCGCGCAATTTAACAAAGCTGACAGTCCAATCGTTTCTTCGTCATCGAGTTCGCCGTTCTTCTTGTATATGTAATTGAGATGGTTCTCAAGCCCGATCCTCTTATGGCTAAATTGGTCCTTCAGTAACGGCGCTGAAATCAGACGACGTGGTTCTTCCTTTGCACTAAACCGGCAAAGCAGGACGTAGTTCGAAACCGGGACGGACAGATCCTCAGCGGATTCACCGAGAGAAATGCCCTGGGGTTTGGCGCTTTTTAACGCGGGCCATTCAACCTTTCGGCGTCGTACATTATTCATCCACAGAAGCGGGACCGCGCGGTCTCCTTCAACTGCGATTTCATTTGTCAGAGACTTTCTGGCACGGAAGCCTACCACCGGACCCGTTGACACTTCCAAACCGTATTTCTGCAGGGTGCCCGGCCAGCTATCCACGATTTCAATAACCTGCTCGTCGAACTCGCTCGTGGGCAATCTGAAATAGACCTTGTTCTTGTACTCCCGAATGAAATGCCGCATGGACACCATGCGGGCTGTCGATTCGCCCAAATCCAGCGCATTCTTTGATGATGAAATCTTAATGAACGCCGATTCGGGTACCACCTTTGGGTCTTGTAATCTTCGGTATGTAACGATTACATTCTCTTGAAGTACTGAATCTTTGCTAAACGTGTCGTGTCGCGATTCAAACAAGTGAACTGACGCAGGGAGCGTTAGGTCGACAAACTCCCGCCTGAATTCGGAAAAGTAAGCACCCGAACAAAAGCTCCGTGGGACGATAAAACATGCGCACCCCATAGGCGCAAGCAACCTCGCGGAGAGTGCCATGAACAGTGTATAGATATTGGAATGTCCTTTTATCTGGCCCGCTACTGCTTTTACACGAGGGTCGTTGCTGTTAAGTTTGAAATACGGTGGATTCGCGATAATTTTGTCATACAGTATTGGCTTTCTCGGTTTAACTGAACTGTCGACCTGGAAGAGCGAAGGCTGAGACGATGGGACGCAATCCACGATAAAATCGCGATTGTATACCTGTGCGTGAACGGTAATGCCTCTTTCTTGAGCGCGTCTTGCAGCCCGTTCAAGCGCCTTGCAGGCAACTTGGTATAAACCCTTGTCGACTTCATATCCATCGATCCATAGTTCCATTGGTTGTCCTTTAATTATTGCGCGTTCAATTAGCGCACATGCCAGAACGCCGGAACCAATGGATGGATCAAGCAATCTTTCACCGTCTCGCACGTGCCCGAGTTGCTTGGCCATAAAGCGGCCAACCAGCTCCGGCGTGAGGAATTGCCCGTTTTGCTTTCTGTGGGCAATAGGCCTTTCTGACAGAGCGTCTTCACCCGACTTAAGACTGAAATCCACTAAATCCGGTACGCGATAGGTGGTGACGCTCTCGGCGACGGACGTCATAGACAAACGGCGCAGGACGGATGTAGCATATTCAGGATCATTCTTAATAAACTCCCTCATCGACGTTGTCTGTCTGCCGGACAGAAGCAGCAGTTCCTCCGGATCGCAATTTAGAATCTGGGTCAGCCGTTCGATTAACGATTCAGATGGCTGGACCTTTCCCGCTTCGATTCGTGACATGTGAGCCGGGTCGACTCCAATGGCAGAAGAGAGTGACCGTAAGCTGATATGTTCCCTTTCTCTCAGCGAACGCATGTACTCGCCAATTTCCATTTGTCTCCTTCGTCAATGAAATCTGCCGACAGACGCATAATATCCAAAGCGGCCATTTCTAATATATCCGCCGTTGATCGAATTGTCAACACCATATGTACGATTCGATCGCATATGAGACTTTCTCGATACATCGGCTTGAATGGCCGACTCCATTCCAGTTTCTTTGTTTAGGATGAGTACGAACATGCAAAGAAGGGTTCGGAACGGTTATCGTGCGACATTCTAGGGGCCGCCGCGTTCGATTATGTGGGTTTTGGTCGTTTCTCGACGATCTAATGGCTGTCCAGATTGTCGTATTCAAAGGCGGGTTGACGCCAGGAGGGCGTGGAAGTGCTCGTGAATACCTCTTCATCTGAAACCGTAAAGGAGTTAACCGATGAGTAAGCGCTACAGGTTTGTTTTCTGCTTTTTGTTTGTCTGCGCCCTGTCGGCGTATGCGGGTTCCCTTTCGTTTTCGCAGGAGGGGGGATCGCCGGCCAACGGGCAGGAGAAAGCTGTGCTGCGGGGGCATACCGGGGGGGTTTCGTCCGTGTCGTTTTCGCCTGACGGGAGAACGCTTGCGAGCGGGGGTGATGACGCGATGATCCGACTGTGGGACGTGGCCGCGCTTCGCGAGAAGACCAGACTTGCGGGACACGCGGAGCGTGTCATTTCCGTGGCGTTCTCGCCGGACGGGAAAACCCTGGCCAGCAGTCACGAAGACGTTCGACTGTGGGACGTGGTCAGCGGTCAGGAGAAGGAGCCGCTGGAGGGGCATGCGAGGGCTTTTTCCGAATTGACGTTTTCTCCGGACGGACGTACGCTCGCCGCATGTCTTGGAGGTGTTCATTTGTGGGACGTGGCCAGCCGTCGGGAAACAGCCAGGTTGGGAGAACACGGGCCCAGCGCTTTTGCCGTGATGTTTTCGCCGGATGGGCGAACGATTGCCAGCGGCGGCAATGACGCTTCGGTTCGATTGTGGGACGCGGACACGGGTCGGCAGAAAGCCACGTATTGGGATAACGCGGGCGCGGTTGGCACCGTGTTGTTCTCTCCGGACGGGACAGTTCTCGCCAGTGCCGGCAAAGACGTTTCGATTCGATTGCGGGACGTGGCCACCGGACGGAAGAAGGCAACATTACTGGGGCATACGGGCTGGGTATCGACCCTGTCGTTCTCGCCGGACGGGAGTACTCTCGCCAGCGGAGGCGAAGACCATACGGTCCGATTGTGGGATCCGGCAAGCGGAGAAGAGAAGGCCACCCTCCGGGGGCATACGGGTTGGGTTAATTCCGTGTTGTTTTCGCCGGACGGGAGGATTCTCGCCAGTGCGGGTAAGGACGGCACGATTGTCCTCTGGAATATGTCTCCGCATATCGCCCCGCAACCCGCCAATCCGGACTTCGATGACAATGGCGCCGTTGACTTTGCCGACTTTTTGCAGTTCGCCGCGCATTTCGGGTTGAGTTTTGGCGACGTCGGTTACGATACGGGCTATGATATCGACGGCGACGGCGTCGTCGGATTCGGCGATTTTCTGCTCTTTGCCAGCGCCTTCGGCAGGTAGGCCGGCGTACGTCCAATCCAGGAGTCTACTATGGGTATCTTGAGAGGGCAAATTGTCGACGGCGCGACGGGAGAGCCAATCGACGCCAAGGTCCACGTTCTGACTTCCGACGGCCGTTTTACGCATCCACGCGACGCCGTGCTCAAGCGTGGCCCCGGTACGCCGTTTTTCTTCAGTGACGGTTCCTTCGAGGTTCGGACGGGTCGCGGCCGTACCGACGTACTGGTGGAGCGCGGAACCGAATACGAGCCCCTGCGCACGGTTGTCGACATGCCCGAACACGGGGCGAAGGACGTCGAAATCGTCCTGAACCGGTGGTATTTCCCGCAGGAAAACAACTGGTATCCCGGTAACACCCACATCCACTACGACGAAAAGGAAACGCGCCCCGACGACAGGCTGGCCATCGACTGCAGCGTCGAAGGCTATAATGTGACCGCCGTCAGCGTTCTGGACAGGCGGCAACTTCCGTACGCCAGCAACAAATATCCCATCGGCGTGATGAACGACTTCACCACCGCCCATCACGTCCTCGACATCGGCGAAGAGAACCGCCACTACGGCGAAAACTCGCCATGGGGCTTCGGATACGGCCACGTGATGTTTCTCAACATCCGGAATCTCGTCCAGCCCGTGAGCCGCGGCCACATCCTCACCGCGCAGTTCGACCCGGACTACCCTCCCCTGTGTTTCTGCTGCGACGAAGCCCGCGACCAGGGCGGCATTGTCATCTGGTGCCACAACGGCCGCGGGATGGAGGCCCCGGTTGCCGCGGTGCTTGGGAAGCTGGACGCCTTCAATCTGTTCGATCCCTTCTGGATGGACCCCGAATACGATCTCTGGTACAAGCTGCTCAACTGCGGCATCGCCCTGCCCGCCTCCACAGGTACGGACTGGTTTGTCTGCTCCAACAACCGGGTGTACGTCAACACCAGTGATACATTCTCCTACGAAAACTGGATCGCCGGCATGAAGGCGGGCAATACGTTCATCACCAATGGCCCCGCCGTCGACCTGCGCGTCAACGACCAACCGATGGGATCTACGGTTCAGTTGCCCACCGGCGGTTCGCTCGACGTCGAGGCGAATTATACGTCATTCTACCCGGTTCATCGCGCGGAGATCGTGATGAACGGCCGCGTGATTCACAGCGAGAGCGATGCGGAAGGCGGACGCAACGGCGCCGTCCGCCACCGCGTGGAGGTCGATCGCGACGGCTGGATCGCCGCGCGGCTCTGGGGTGACGGTCGCGACAGCTTCGACCAGTCCATCTACGCCCACAGCAGCCCGGTCTATTTTTCGTGCGGCCGTCCGCCCGTCGAAAGAGTCGATTCCGCCCGATATTTCATGAACGGAATCGACGACTCGCTGAAATGGATCGACACCTGGGGACGCTACAACACCGACCGGCAGCGGGAAGACGTGCGGGAACTCTTCCGCCGAGGGCGGGAAGGCTTCGCGGGGCTGGTATAGGGTTGACCTCTGTGACGATAAAAATCAAGCGCGCCCGCTCGTGGTTTAACAGAATGAGGGTCGCGCTCGCTCTTTGCCTGCTCGCCGCCGCATCCTCGGTCCATGCCGGGGAGTGGAAGGCGGCACGACCCGATTACGCGTGGGCGTTCCCGCGCGATCACTGGGCAAGAGACGGATACAAGACCGAATGGTGGTACTTTACAGGGCATCTGGCGTCCGCGGACGGCCGGCGTTTCGGGTACCAGTTCACCTTCTTCAGGGTCGGGATGTTGCCCCGCACGCCTTCGCTGGCATCGGAATGGGCGACCGGCGAACTGATCATGGGCCACGCGGCCATCGGCGACCCGGCTGCGGGACGGCATTTGTTCAGCGAGGTCATCTACCGGGTCACGCCGCTGCTGGGCGGGTTCGGCGCGTATCCCGGTACGCTTATCGCCTGGAGCCGGGCACCCGCGGGTACGGAAGGCATTTGGACCCTGCGCTGGAACGGGTCCGGTTTCGATTTTTCGATGATGGACGTCCGGCAGGGAATCGCGTTTTCGCTGTCGACCCGACCGGCAAAGCCGCTGGTGTTTCAGGGTCCGGACGGATACAGCCGAAAAGGAGAGGGACCGTCGTCTGCCAGCCAGTATTACAGCTTTACGCGCCTGGAGACGACCGGCGAGATCAGGCTGGCCGATGAGCGGTTGGCGGTAACCGGCCAGAGCTGGATGGACAAGGAATTCGGGTCGCAACAACTCGAACCCCATCAGGCGGGATGGGACTGGTTCAGCCTGCAGCTTGACGACGGCCGTGAAGCGATGCTGTACGTGCTTCGCGATACGACTGGCGCCGTGGATTTTTCGCGAGGGACATTGGTCCCGACGTCGGGCGAGGCGCGGTACCTGGCGCCCGATGAGTTTTCCGTGCGGTCGACCGCAACGTGGGAGAGTCCCCGGACGGATGCGGTCTACCCCGCGGGGTGGGAGGTCGCGCTGCCGGGCGAGGGATTGCGAATGCTCGTCCTGCCGGTGATGGCGGACCAGGAGAATCGCAGCGACCTGATGAAGTCCATGTTCTACTGGGAGGGCGCGGTGAAAATCACCGGCCTGGACGGCAGGCCGATGGGGCGGGGTTACGTGGAACTCGTGGGGTACGGGACGGGCAGCCGCCCTCGGCTATAGCAAGAGCCGATTGAAGGCGCGAATGGCGCGGGGATTCCTTCCGGTGGATCGGGAACGGGATCCCCGTTTTTCATGCGTTATCGGGTCGACGTTGTCTCCTCCGGGAGTTCGCCCACGTACCGTGCGCGCGGGCGGAATACGTCGGCGCGACGGGCCGGCGCTGGAAGCCCGTTGGCGAGTGATGACGTTGACGCAGGGCTGAACTGCCTTGTGTAGTGAAACCGTCGCACCGTTGCGTCTTCGAATGCCGGGGCGACCCTTGTGGTCGCCCTTTGTCGTATGGTCTGCTGTCAGAAAGAAATTGATCGATTAAATCGCCAAAGGTATCTTGTCGGCGGCGTCGGAACCGAATGCCGCCGCCGATCTTCAGTCTGCGCGTCGGACATTTCCTGTAAAAGAGGTGCGTATGGACAGCGAAAGAGGACGCAGGATCTACGAGGACCTGGGTGTGAACCCCGTGATCAACGCGATGGGCAGCCAGACCGTACTGGGCGGTTCGCGGCTGTCTCCGGGCGTGCTCCGGGCCATGCAGGACGCGAACCGGTATTTTGTGGATATGAAGGAACTGCTGAAGCGTTCGGGCGACGTGATCGCCGGGATGCTGGGGGCGGAGGCGGCCCTTGTTACGCCCGGATGCGCCTCGGTGCTGTCGCTGGGGTCGGCGGCGTGCATGACGGGCAACGACCCCGGAAAGATGGAACGGTTGCCGGACACCACAGGGATGCGCGACGAGTTCCTGATTCAGTCCCGGCAGCGTTACAAATACGAACGCTGTGTGACCGTGTACGGCGGAAAGCTGGTGGAGGTGGGAGACGCGAACGGCACGACCGGAAGCCAGTTGGAGGCGGGGATGACCGGGCGAACGGCCGGCCTGCTCTACGTCGCGCCCGGAGGCGGTGAAGGCGTCGTGCCGCTGGTGGACGCGATCGATATCGCAAAAGCGCATGGTGTGCCCGTTCTCGTAGACGCTGCCTCACGGATATTCCCGCTGGACGAAATGTGCCGGTATCCGGGGATGGGCGCGGACGTGGTGGGGTACGGTGCGAAATACTTCGGCGCGTGCAACTCCACCGGGATCATGTGCGGGCGGAAGGATCTGGTGGACGCGGCTTTCACGCAGGGTTTCATCGGATTCGAGACCGAGGAACGGCGCACGGTGGGCCGCCCGATGAAGGTGGACCGGCAGGAGGTGATCGCCGTCACCACCGCGCTGAAGGAATGGTTCGAAATGGACCACGACGCGCGCTTCGCCGATCACCGGCGCAAGGCAGACGAACTATACCGCAAGTTGGAAGGAATTTCTGACATCGAAGTTGAGCATGTAACCGAACGACGCGGGCTCGGAAGCGGGCTGCTGATCCGGTTCGACGAGAATGCAGTGGGTAAGACCCGGTCGCAGGTCCTGGCCGAATTGAAGGCCGGCCGGCCCCGTATCGTGCTCGGGGAAAGCGCAAACGCGCTCCACGTGTCGGTGCCCACGTTGACGGACGAAGACCTTGCCGTCGTCGCCCGACGCCTGCGGGAGGTCCTGGGCGCGGCGTGAGCGGCCGTGTCGGATTATGGTGGTTTGACCTGAGGAACAAGGTACAACTGCGGGAATGAGATTGAATTCAGCAGGGGAGCAGTTCCATCGCCAGGCGGCGAAGTACGCGGCGAGCGAGGCGCATTCGTCAGGAGACAGTCTGCGCATCATGAAGGCGTGGGCATCGCTCGATCGCTACCCGCTGGGTCTGGATATCGCCACCGGTCCCGGCTTCACCGCGTTCGCGGTTGCGGAGTTCTGTGACACAATTGTCGCTTCGGACATCGCGCGGGGGATGCTGGAGCAGGCCCGGAGGATCGCGGCGGAACGCGGCATCGCAAACGTCCGGTTCGAGAAAATCGATGCCGGCGACATTCCGTATCCGGACGCTTCGATCGACCTGGTCACCTGCCGGACCGCGCCCCACCATTTTCAGGACATCGGGAGGTTTCTGTCGGAGGTCCACCGGGTGTTGAGACCCGGAGGCGTCTTTCTTCTTTGTGACACCACGACGTCGGAAGACCCGGACGTCGCGGCCTGGCATCATCGGGTGGAGGTTGCGCGGGACCCCACGCATGCAACGGCGCAAACGCCGTCCGAGTGGCGCAGGTACGTCTCCCACACCGGTTTCGACATCACGCATGACGCTGCGACACGGGTGGACATGACGCTTCGAGAGTGGGTTGACAGGTCCGGTACGCCTGCATCGGCATCGGCAGCCTTGCATCGGGACTTCGCCGCGGCGCCGGAGAAGGTGAAGAGCGAGTTCGGGATTTGCCGTTCGGGCAACGACGACTTCGCGTTTTGCTGGCCGGTTTTCTGCTGTCGGGCGGTGAAGACCTGAACGGGAGGTCGGAAGACTCTGAAACGACTCTAAATCGGTTCGCATTTACCATCGAATCCTGGAGATTGAAATCATGCCGTCGACAACCGCTCCGACATGCAAGCTGATTCGCTCGCAGAAACGCTTCACCGGCAAGCAGGACTTTACGTATCGCGAGGGTGTCATGGCCGAGAACACCGGCGCCCGCGGTTTGTGCATGCACCTGCTGTCGATTCCGCCCGGCGAACGCGCCAGGGCACACCTGCACGAAGACCACGAGACCGCGGTCTATGTCATCAGCGGCAAGTCGGGAATGTGGTACGGAGACAGCCTGGAGGAGCACGTGTCCGTCAACAGCGGAGATTTCGTCTATATCCCGCCCGGCGTGCCACATCTTCCTTACAACGCCAGCGACACCGAAACCTGCACCGCCGTGATCGCCCGCACAGATCCGAACGAGCAGGAAAGCGTCCGGCTGCTACCGGAGTTGGACCAGATACACGGCTGAGGTAGCTCGCGGCATGATCGTGGGTCAGATCGCCATTGTTCCTGCGGGCGATTCGGAGCACCTGACCCGGGAATGGTTCGCTGAATTTGGGGGAACGGGGCTGAGACTATCGGGGCGAGGGCACACTGGGATTCGGGGTTTTTGGACCGGCGGGAACGACCCGCTTGAAGTCGATTTTGTATTGATCCAGGGCTTTGAGCGCCTTGTTCCGTGGATGGGGATAAATGTCCCGGGACTTCCTGAACGACGCGACGGCGGCGTTCGTTCGTCCCTGATTCTGCAGCAGTCTTCCCTTGTGGAAATACAGTTCCGCAAGGGTTTTCTTTTTCAGTGCTTCGTGCCTGAGGCCCTCCGCGCGGGTCAGCCATTCGGCGACCTGCGGCCAATGAGCGGCATTTCCGTTATCAAGGACGACGGTAGCCATCCCGATGAGGCTTGCATAGCTCTCGTGCGCGAGCCGGAACGGTTCCTGCATCTGTTGGAATATCGGGTCTCCGGTGAAAAAGGCCAACCCCAGATAACGCCCGTAGTGGAACAACATTTCGTTTCGCCGGACGCGCTCCCAGCGGTCCGTGGGACGCTGATTGACGAGCTGGACGAAGAATTCCTCTCCGCGGGGATGGCGCTTCAACTTTATCGTTCCGGGTTTGCCGCCCCTGGCCGCCTCCATTAGCAAGCCATAGATCCGTAGTTCGCGGCTGGGATACGTATCGACGTCCAGCGGCAGGAATATCGCCCGTTCGTTCGAATCGATGAATCGTTCGAGGACCTCATTCTTCTTCTTCGTCGACATGAACGGGTTGAACAGGCGATCGCCGTAGACGAGTCCCTGCAGATTGTACAGCGTGACATCCGGACGCCGCTGTTCGACATATCTGTAGTAGCCTGTCGGGCCGGTGGCGTCGCCGAATACGAACAGTACCGCGTCTCTTGGCAGGAGGTCGAACTGCAGTTCAGCGTAGTGTTCCGCGAACACGGCGTCGGCTCTATCGTTGGCCTGCCAGTGCGCACGTACCGTCCACCCGACCAGAAGAATGCAGGCGAGCGTTGTCGCACCCGAATTAATCATCTTCTTGCGCGAAGGACGGTTGGCCGGCGTCCATCTCAACCGGTTGAAGGCAAACTGCAATCCAATGCCCAGCCACAACGCCAGCAGACCGTAACACAAGATTGAATAGGGCCGGAAGACCGCAACCTGGAAATAGTCGAAATCGAAGCGGAGCAGCACGATCAGCAGTACGCTGTTTGCCAGGAAGACCAGCAGTCCCGATGCAGCAACCGCGACCTGCCGCCTCCGCAAAAGAACGACCAGGCCGAGTACGGCGAGCGCGAATCCCGGCAGCGTGAGTTGCCACAGAAACTCGTTGCCAAGCCAATGCATGAACCTGAATCGGTCGATCCAACCAGCGCTGGGGCTGATATCGACTTCGATGTACCCCTTCCTGCTGAAGTAGAACCAGAAGTCCTTCAGGGAATCGATAGAGCCGTAGAAATTGATCAAGGGTTCCTGATGCGACCGCCATACCATCCAGGCATAGGGCAATGCGGCTCCGCACACGAGAATGGCCAGGAGCAGTGGAAGTTTGCTGTATAGACGCCGCCGTACGGAAAAGGCGAGCAATGCCAGCCCCGGCGCAGACAGCACCATAAGAGGCACGTGATTGGCCAGGCTCAATCCGTAGGCGGCCGCGGCGGCGATCCAGATACCGGCGCTGTCAGGGTGGCGGACGCCATACAAAAGCAGTGCGTAGATGCCGAAGAAAAACAGCGCATTGAGCGTGTAGACCTCGGTGACAATGGCCTGAGCCCAGACATGCTCCGAGGCGGCAAAAAGCAAGGCGGCCGTCAGGGCGGGAATGGGGGAGGTGCCGATCAGGCGACCGCAGACGTAAACACAGCCGCACGCGGAGGCTCCGAGCACCGCACTGGACAGATGGCCGAGGAAGGCGGCGCTGCCGAAGGGCAACAGGGTGAAGAGATAGACAATAAACGTGTAAAGAGGGTATCCAGGCGGATGGGCCACGCCCAGGTGCGCGCCGGCCATCAGAAACAAACCGTCGTCTTCCAGAACAACGGTTCGCGGCATCGTAAGCACGTACAGGGCGAGGGGACCAAGGATGGACGCGGCCAGAGCGGCGGCGTCGCGGGTCGGTTCGAATGCTTCAGGCCTGGCGCGCGCGCGATTCATCCCGTTCCGTCCCGGACGTCGCTGCTATCCTCATTCGCTGCTTCACGAAACGTCCAGAGAGAGTTGGCGGAGTAGTTCAGCACGCCGGCCGGGGCGATCGCGCATCCCTGCAGGATGATCAGCGGCACATCCGTGAACAACACGGAGAGCAACACGAAGGTGCCGTAGCTCAGCAACAGCGTCACAAACGAAACAACATGATACTTCAACCCCCGGATCCGCCGCCTTCCGGACAGCGAGCGGTCGCGGAAGGTCCAGTAGTTGTTGAGCAGGAAATTGGAGATGATCGAAAGCTCGATCGCAATTGGCGACGCCAGCAGCGGGTGCACGCCGAGCGTGAGCATCAGTTGAAACGAACCGAGATTGACGAATACGCCGCCCAGACCGGTGACCAGGAATTTCCCGAACGTGGGAGACAGGATTTTTCCGAATTGAGGCATGGATTTCGTTGGGCTGGCGTGGAGGTGGGACGCAGTTCGGGCCCATTGGAGACGCTGCAGTTCGAAGAGCTTCATCAAACTGGCGTTCCGTTGCGCGCTCTACCACATTGTCTCCAAGTTTAACGATATCCCAGAACCTCGGCAACCGGAATTCTTGTCATTTGAAACGGCCGATTGCGGGTCCTCTTCGCTTCTCATTGTCTTCCTGCCTATCCGATCATTCTCGGCGGAACAAGGGGTGACATAACCCCTTTTTGTTCTCGATGAATGCACCGGTGACCTATGTCGCCGGTGTTTTTTTGCATCGGTCCCGGGTGGATTCTCTGAGGCGCCACAGGCAATATGTTTTCATCTGACTGACGCAGAATGGAACACAAATTTCAATGATTCGCCGAGAGACGTCGGCCTCCCGGAAGCCTCCAAATCGATTCGCATTTGCAGGCCAGACAGTTATGCCGGGGGGTGTCGCGAGTGGCACAGTCCTTGCGGTTCCAATGCGTCGACAGCGTTGCAGACCGCGCTCGCGTTCTGCAACAAAACGTACCCATTGGTTCAAAGCCGAAGCCGCCTCCCGAGGGGCGAATGCCTCGGGAGGAAGAAGGGTTACAGACGCTTCGGACATCAATGCATCCGCGCGGCGCGAATCCGGTGATCGGAGGGGCAACACGATTGTCCGGACGTCGCGAGGATGCTGGAGAAAGGAGGTGAGAGACATGAACAGAAGAATTGCATCGAGCCCTGCGGCGTCTCACGAAGTTCCGGCCCGTCTGCCGGTTCAGACGGAAGACCTGACCGCAGGCCAGACCGCGCAGATTTCCGGTGGCGACGCCGGGTTGGGCCGTCTTCTCAGAAATTGGGTCGCGGAGATATTCGGCGTAACGTTGCCGGAGCCGGAAAGGCCAAGAGGTACATTTTAGTTGTCCTGTTGCATCCAATACGGAATCGTCACTTGACTCTACATAATTTCCCAGTGATCCGTTGTCGGAGAGTTAGATGGACTCTTCACAAGGACGCCAAATGAGGCGGGTCTGCGAATCGCTGAGAATGTAAGAAAGGGGTGACGAGATGCCCTGTTGTGTCGGTTTGACAACGAATCTGGCTGAAGCGGCGGCAAAACACGTAAGACATTGTCCTCTGCCCAGCAATTCATCCAGTTGCCAAACAGCCATCAGTTAACACATGGGCGAACGTTGCGTGGGGCTTGTCGAGGCCGTTCAGAAACCAACCAGAAAAAGATGGCTGAGCTAGTTATATTAAAAGCAAGGCCTTATCCTGTAGTCTGTTTTCAACGGAATAATCATGGACACGGTCCTGTGCAGCAGGTTCTTTCGCGTCGATTGCTAAAAACCGTTTCGAAAACCCACGACCGCGTGGAATGAAACATTGCGGTGTAACTGGATGTACCCGAAGTTACCAGAACTACTAACGTTTAATTTTATCGGTCTTTAAGGAGGAAGTCATGAACACAATCGCCTTGGACAATCGCTTGGGAACTCACTTCGAATCAAGTGGCACATACAATGCTTGCGAGGCGTTACCCATACATCAGTCGACGCTCACTTTCGAAGAAATGGCGGGCATCGATGGTCTCTGGGATTGGGGAGACGCTCTCTGGGCGGCCGGTGCTGGTGCCGTGGGTGGCGTAGCGACCGTATACGGGACGGCAGCGATCGCGTCAGCGTTGGGTGGTCCAGCGGGAACTGCCATCGGCGGAACAGCAATCGCAATTGCAGCAGGGACGGGTGCGTTGGTTGGTGTAGTCGGCTATACCCTTAATGAATTGAAGAAAGAACTTGATCCGCCAGAAAAGGCAGCCTGTACCTGCAAGTGTGCTGGTTGAAAGGCAGGATTCACGCCGTACGCTTTTAATCAGGTGTATGAGGAGTCGTAAAACAACACAATACTTGGTGTTTCAGGTCGAATTGGGTACTCAGAAGTGTCCACAAGCGTTGGAATTTAGACGGGAAGTTACGTCTTGATTTCCGCGTGAAGTCCCATCAAGCGTTGTGGAGGTCTCAAATGGAACGTAGATTTTTCCTTTCCGACACGTGGCAAGGCGCGATTTTCGGTACCGCCCTCTTGGTTCTATTTTGGACCATCTTTGTAGGACCTCAGTTGATCGCGGTGCTTGAATATGCCTTTCCTGGACTAAGTCTGAGCGTAATCTTTGGGCTAAGTGGTGGTTTGGCGGGAGGTCTGATCGCGACGCCGTGGATTCTAAAGTCGTATTGGGAATGGGCGGACAGCGTGATGGCCCGGCTCTTCCGGCGTTCCGCCGATAGCAGCACGAAAACATAGGAGACATCGCCGAAGCTGGCTGTCGGTTTATCTGAAGGGGGAATAGGGTTTCCACACGGACCCAATCAGGTAAACTGGCTTAATCACCGAGAGACAAGCGTACTAATTGTTCAATGCGTCGTCTTTCGTCGTCACGTCGATGCCGGATCACCTGGAAGGCGATTCGGCATCGATGTGAACTTAGAAGACTAACAGACAGCCTCATCGACGAAATTTACGGTCGATTCTGTCGTACGTAAGTCTGCTGGTCATTTTGGGTTACTTGGCAAGCCGAGCTGAGTTGGACTGGAAAATATACGTCGACTGTTCAACACTGACTTTAGTTGGCGCGTGTGGCCTTGTGTGGCAATTTCGATCGCTGGTCTCGGGATGGTTCTACTTGAATTGGACAAAGCGGTAATTCGGTTGATTCCTATTCCCGATTTCATCCAGGACATTTTCAAATCGGAGTTCGGGCGCAAAACATCCTACTCCTCAGCCGTGTTCCGGTCCGTGTTTGTCGCCCCGACCGTTGAAGAGTTTCTATACAGAGGCGCGATATTTGCCGGTTTGCTGGCACACCATACCAGGAACAGGGCGATTTTCTGGTCGGCGTTTCTGTTTGGCGTGGGTCATCTCAATCCCTGGCAATTTCCACCGGCCGTATTGTACGGGTTCGTATTCGCCTGGTGGTATTTCCGGACGGGATCCTTGTGGCCTGCGCTTTTCGGCCACGCATTGAACAATCTCATCGGAGTCACGACGTTGCACTTCGATATACCATATCTAGAGGTAGCGGAAGACTTCAATGTTGTGTTTTTCAATCCGTGGTGGTTCAGCGCGGCCGGGGTGGCGTTGGCTGTGCTTGGACTGTGGTGGTTTTCCCGGGTTGCGAAACCCGTTCAGCCCGTTTCTGAGGGTGAGGTCCCGCCTGACGATGACCGGACTGATGGAGGGAAGGAACTGACGGACCGAGCCCGACCCTCGGAGTAGCAGCGTCGATTGGGGGTACATTTCTTCGGCTGAAAACGGTGGATTACGAGCAGATACATACTATATATAGTATGTTATGGACCGATAGTTGACGCACAGTATACAATGTGACATTGGTTAACAGCCAAACGTTCGAATAGACCTGCCATTTGCGAAGAGATACAATGGACGTGTTATCCCGCTTTAAACAGTCGCCGATTCAGTCTGAAACCGCTCGTTTTCCCTTCGGGTCGGTCGTCTTTGATCAGGGGGGATCCGGCGATGCGTTCTACATTGTGCAGGCCGGCCGGTTGCGAGTGATCAGGCGGAATGCGGACGGCCTTCCTGAAACCCTGGGTTTCCTGTATTCCGGCGACCACTTCGGCGAGGGGGCGCTGCTGACCGGTCGCGGGCATCGGGCAACGGTGCGCGCGGTGGAGAATTCCGACGTGTTGCGGGTGTCACGGGATGATTTCGTCAACGTGATGAAGAGAGAACCCGAACTGAAGGCGCATCTCCAGGATCAGGTGGCGAATATCGCGTACCGGAATTTCACCCGATACCTGAAGGGGTCCGTTTCCGGTGACGGGATGCGGAGGTTGTTCCGTCGTATGAAGCGGGAGGAGATTGCGAAGGGAGCGACGGTTGCAGGTCCCGGTCAGTCGCGAGGGCGGTTCTGCGCGGTCGGAAGCGGCGAACTGGAGATGATGTCCGGGGATGGCGGGACCCGTCATTTGGTCGCGGGTGATTTCTTCGAAGAAACCGATCGCTCCGAAGGCGGGCCGCGGGTTGTCCGCAGTACCCAGGATAGTGTTCTGTTTTACCTGGACGAGAGCGACTTTCGTGACCTTGGCGAAGCGGCTGCCGCGTTCGGGTCCGCGACGTCCCTGGTGCGTCAATTGCATGCAGGAGCAAATTCGAACGCGTCGCCGTCCCGCGGGCCCCGCCCTTCCGAAGTGCACGCCCCGGTCGCAGCCCGATCGCCAGAGGGGAAGATCGTCGCCGACGCGAGTGGAACGGCAAACGGAACCGGGAGCGGTGAATCGGATGATGGAAGAAACGGCGCGCCGTCGTCGTTCCGCTATCCATTCCTGAAACAGCATGATCAGTCCGATTGCGGGGCGGCGAGTCTGGGAATGATCTGCAAGTATTACAAGATGCCGATCGGGTTGAACCGGCTGCGCGATATGTGCAACGTTTCCCGCGAGGGCACGTCGATGGCGGCGCTGGCCGAGGCGGCGGAGACGCTCGGGTTCGTCACGCGGGGCGTGCGCACGGGGTACGAAGCGCTGATGCGGACCGGGCTTCCGGCGATTCTGCACTGGGAAGGCAACCATTTCGTGGTGTTGTATGAAATATTCAAAAAGAAGGTGAGAATCGCCGACCCCGGCCTGGGTATCCGCACGCTCTCCCGTGCGGAGTTCGAGAAAAGCTGGACAAATATGGCCCTCTTGCTGGAATACACGGATCAGGTATCCGAGAATGAACCCTCCAGGTCTTCCTTCAGACGATTCTTCCCGTTGATCAAACCCTATACGCCCATCCTGATCGAGGTGTTGCTGGCGTCCCTCGTGCTCAGCCTGTTCGGGCTGGCTTCACCGGTATTCACGCAGACAATCGTGGACCAGGTGCTTGTGCATCATGACAGGGATCTGTTGAACCTGATGCTGGCGGGTATGGTCGTTGTGGCGCTGTTCCAGATGGGCACGTCGACGTTACGCGCCTATCTGATCGGCTATATCAGCGCGCGTCTCAGCCTGACCATGCTGTCCAGGTTCTACCGGCACCTGCTGGGTCTGTCCATGCGGTTCTTCGCGCTCAGGCGCACCGGCGATCTGACCACGCGGTTCAAGGAGAACGCAACAATCCAGCGCCTGTTTACGGATACAACCGTGTCCGCGATACTGGACTTCATCATGTTATTCGTCTACCTCGGGCTGATGTTCTATTACAACTGGGAGTTGACGCTCGTGATGTTGATTTTCGTGCCGCTATCCGTGGGTCTCACGCTGATCTATACGCCGATATTGAAGTCCTTCAGCCAGCGCGCCTTTCTTGCCCGCGCGGAACAATCGTCCGTGCTGATCGACTCATTGCACGGCGTCGACGTGGTGAAGGCCGAGGCCGTCGAACGCGTCACCCGGTGGCAATGGGAAGGGAAGTTCACGAAAGAAGTCCAGATCGGGTTCAAGCGCCTGAAAATGGAGATGCTGTTCGGCGCGGGGGGTAGCATGATCAATCTGTTGAGCTCAACCGTGATCCTGTGGTACGGCGCATCCCTGGTCATGGAAGGGGAATTGTCCGTGGGGCAGTTGATGGCGTTCAACGCGCTCATTGGCAACGTGATGGGACCTGTAATGGGGTTGATCGGCGTCTGGCCGGAAGTGCAGGAAGCCCGCGTCGCACTGGACAGGCTGAACGACGTGTACGACGCGAAGATGGAGGACGCGCGCCAGCGAGGACAAGGCATGAGACTGAAACGGGTGAGAGGGCGCGTGGAATTCGACGAGGTGTTTTTCAGGTACGGCGTGGGCTCCGACGAACCCTACGTGTTGAACAATATCAACCTCGTCCTCGAACCGGGACGCAAAGTCGCAATCGTAGGGCGGAGCGGGGCGGGCAAGACCACGCTGGTGAAGCTGGTGCCGCGCCTGTTCGATCCCTCTGAAGGGCGGGTGACCCTCGACGGGATGGACGTGCGCGACCTGGATCCGCACTGGCTTCGGCGCCAGGTGGGCATGGTGATGCAGGATCCGTTCCTGTTCAGCGGTACGATTGCGGAGAACATTGCGGTCGGAGAAGCGGACGCCGATATGGATCGGGTCCTTGAAGTGGCGAGAATGGCCTGTGTACAGGACTTTGTGACCGAGATGCCCCTGGGATATGAGACAAAAGTCGGTGAGCAGGGAATCGGATTGTCCGGGGGACAGCGGCAACGGATTGCGATCGCGAGAGCGCTTTATCGCGATCCGGGAATCCTGATCTTCGACGAAGCCACAAACGCACTGGATACGGACTCCGAAGCCGCGATCCAGGCCAACCTGGACCTATTCCTCGAAAACCGAACGGCGATGATCATTGCTCATCGTTTGAGTACCGTGCGGGATGCCGACGTGATTGTCGTGCTTGAAAAGGGCCATATCGTCGACACGGGGACGCATGAAGAACTCATGGATCGCCGCGGCCTTTACTACCACATGTCCAGCCAGCAGTTGCAGGTGGCTTGAACTTCCTGCCCACGAGGAGCCGGCGCTATGACGGGGCGCCCGCCGAAACCCACACCGGGTACAGCGCCGCCGGTCGTTGCCGGGCAACGGGAAGACGCGGCCGATGACATGCGCGCGTTTGTCGGGTCTCTGCGACCGTTTTGGGGTCGGGCGCTGCTATATATCGTGCTGCTTTTTGTCGGCATCGCGGTCGTCTGGGCGTGGTGGGGCAAGGTGGACGTAGTCGCGTCAGCCCCATTCAGGCTCGTACCGCTCGGAAAAGTGAAGACGTTGCAGGCCCGCCGTGGAGGTGAAATCGAATACATCGGTATTACGGAAGGCGACCGCATCGAAGAAGGCGCGCTGCTGTTCAAGCTCAAATCGTGGGAAACCTGGGGAGACCTGCGTGAACTCGAACAGGCGGAAATGGCGTTTCAGAAGGCCGAGTACGATTTCCACCGTGTATTGCCTCAAAGGACTGAATTGAACCGGGAGACGATCGCTTCGCTGAAGAAAAGGCTTTCCGTTCTGGAACGGTTCACGGTAGCCCACCAGAATGCACTGGAGGATTACCAGACCGACGTGGGTGGCCTCGAGCGTACCGGAAGGAGCCCATCGGATACGGAATTGCAGGCGCAGATCGGCTTTCGCCAGGCCGAAATCGACCATCTGAAACAGGACTACCTGCAACAGAAGATGCTGTACGAACGCCAACTGATCAGCAGGGCGGAGATCAATCGCGCGCGCGTCAGGTATCTGAACGCCCTCGCGGCGCTTCCCGGACGCATGTCGGAAATCTACAGGAACGAAACGGCGGTCCAGGACCTCAAGCGCCAGATCCTCGAGGCTCGCATCGCCCACGGTCGCGAGGCCGCCCAGATCAAACACGCGCACAATACCGCGCGGCTGAGACTGGATCAGGCGCGCAAACGCGTCGATCGCCAGCTCGATGCCGAATCGGACCTGATTCTGGCCCCTGAGGCCGGAATTGTAACCCGGGTGGAGGTAAATGCGCTCGGACAGGTCATTAATAAAGGACAGGCTCTGGCGACTCTGGCGCCGGCGTCCGCGCCGATTGTCGCCGAACTGACTGTTTTGAACAAGGACGTGGGTCTGCTCAAGCCGGGACAGATCGTCAAACTGAAATACGACGCTTTCGCGTTCCAGGACTTTGGAATTAAACGCGGATTGCTCAAGCAGATCTCGCCGGATGCCGTCATCGACGAGACCGTCGGGCCGATATTCAAGGGCGTCGTTGAATTGGAGGAGACCACGATGGCCGTGAAAGGACAGGAGAAGCCGCTCCTCTTCGGCATGAAGGGCACGGCCGAAATCATGACGGACAGGCAGTCGGTCCTGTTGCTGCTGCTGAGTCCGTTGCGAAAGCTGTACGAGTCCGCAACGTACGATGCCGCGACAAAGCCGTCCGCGCGCCAGGACGGGACGTGATGCGCCGTCCGGAGGAACACGACTCCGCAAACGCGGCCAGGGCTGTATCGCTGGTTCGGGTCAATGGCATCGACGTGTCCCTGACGCAGGTTGTACGACATCTGGGCGTTGCAGACAAGCTCGGGTTCTTCGGCGAGTACGCTCGAAGAGAACTCGTGCGGCAACTCGCGGAGAGGGAGGGCATCCACCCGAAGCCCGAAGACATCCAGAGCGACGTCGACGACTGGCGGTATCGACACCGCCTTGAAAGCGTGGAAGATACGGAAGCCTGGCTCCGGTCCGGAGGAATTACGCTCGGCGACGTTGCGGAAGACGCCCACGCGAGGCGATCGGAGCGCATGATGTCCGAAAAAGTCTCGGAGGGACGGATCGAACCGTACTTCGCACAGCACACGCTGGATTTCGACGAGGCGGAAGTCTGCTGGATTCACCACCGGGATCGAGGCGTAATAGACGAAATCGGACTGCATACGAGAGAGGACGGCGCGGATTTCTGCGCAATGGCGCGCGAGTTCTCACAGGATGAGCGCACGCGGCCGGCCGGCGGGTTTATGGGGCGGTTGCGACGGGAGCAGTTGCCGAAGGGTATTGCCGCGCGACTCTTCGCTGCTGAACCGGGCGAGATCTTCGGTCCTGAAAAGGCGCCGGGCGGTTTCGCGCTGTATTTGCTGCAGCGGCGCTATCCGGCAACGCTGGACGATCGTGTCGTCAATGAGATTCGCGACACATTGTTCAGCCAGTGGCTGCAGCGGGAGTTACAGAGGGCGGATATACGCTATCCAGTGCTGGCGTCGCGGATGCCGGACACGTGATGTCAGGCGAAGAGGAGGCGCGTCGCGGTTCCATTCGCCAACGGCGACGGTCAACCTCTCGCTGTGCGACTTCCGTTTCCGGGCAAGAAATTCATCTGCAGCCCGTCGTCAATGCGGTTTTCGGCCCTGGTGATGCACGCGTTCGGACGGCTCCGCGATTTCCCTTTTTGAGAGTCGCAAATTAACCCTTGTCATTCCCGGTCTCGGAATCTATATTCCGGTTGTCACCACTCGGGCAGTACCCGTATGTCGGGTAGCCTGCCGAATACAACAGCCGACTCAAAGGGGCATGGGTAGCTCCCACGTTCCCGGCGAATACGCAGGACCTTCCCGCATCCTCAAAGCTGCGTGAGTGGTGACACTGCCCGGCACCCTTTAATCGGGGTGCCGCCGGAAAGTTCATTGCTGAATCGCGAGGGGATGGAACGGGATTTTTTTATGCCCGCTCGCCGATCCGTGCGCTTCCGCGCGGTTTCCGGCCGGCGCCGATCGTTGCAGAATGCATCCGGCGCTGCAGAATGCACCGCTTTTTCGTACGCCCCCTCGACTGCCCACCAAATCTCTTCACGGACCGCAGCCTATGTCCCTCCGTGCGCGCGTACTGGAATACCCGTCACCGCGGTCAGGCGCTTTTTGCGACACAGCCGGGCTCCTTCGATCCGGAATCCTTCAATTAAATGATGTATAGACGATACATTGCCATTTATCTCAAGTCTGGCCTGTTTCTTGCACGTCGATTCGGGTTGTTCACGATCGCAAGAGGAGACATGACCCGTTCCCTGCAAGGGATTTTCCGGAATGATGAACTCGAGAAGCCCGCCGCTCGATTCGGGCGCGCGAACCTGGATTTAGTGGAAAACGAAGATTCTTCCGCGGCCGCTGCGGCATCCGGATAAATGAACCTGCCGGCAGATGATGTTCGAACGAGGAGGGAATCAATGGCGTATCCGAACCTGAAGCAATCCGTATGGCTACTGATATTGCTCTTGCTTATTGGCATGGCACTTGGTGTACCTGTTGCGATACTGGAATTTATCCTCGACGTGCCGTTACAACAGAGTCCATATCTAATGTGGATCCTGAGTTTGGCAAGCTTCGTTTTGACCGTGATCTACGCACACCGACGAACCGATCGGAACTGGGACGAGATTCTGCTCCTCAAACCAGTTTCCCGGATGCTGTACCTTCCGCTCGTCGTGTCGGTTGTCGGATTGGCGATCGTCTGCACGGACCTTGGAACTCTGATGCGGCAGCTGATCCCGGTGCCGGAAATATTGCTGAATCTAATCGGGGATCTGGCAGGGAAGGAAACTCCCTATCCATTTGCCTTTTTTGTGATGGTAGTTAAGGCGCCGCTCGCGGAGGAAGTTTTTTTCAGAGGGGTCATCCTCGGGGGGTTGCTGGCCCACCGAACGCGAAACAGGGCCATTGTCTGGTCGGCGGTCCTGTTTGCGCTGTTCCATGCAAACGCGTGGCAATTCCCTGTCGCGCTTATATTGGGGTTGGTTTTCGCCTGGTGGGTGATCCAGACCGGTTCGCTGATACCGGCACTGGTCGGACACGCGCTGAACAATTTCCTGTCGCTGACGTCAGTTCGTTTGGAATTGTTCGGACCCATGGAGAATTGGGATGTTCTGGTGTATCTTCCCTGGTGGCTGCAGTTGTGCGGGATCGCGCTGGCCGTTATCGGATTGACGTGGTTTTGCAGGATGGCGAAAGGCCACGAGGCGCAAGTGGAAACACCGGTTGACGACGAGTCTGATGGCGCTGCGTTGTAACCGGCGTCAAAGGGAAGATCAGTCGCTGCAGGTTGTATGAGTCAGCAAAGAAGACAGGGCACACATCGTCGCCCGACTCTAAGGGAAAACGGACCGCTCGATGTGTTGTCATCCGTTCAACAAGAAACGAGGAAGAGGATGGCTTATCCGAATCTGAAGCAATCCGTCTGGTTGATGGTCCTGCTTTTGGTAGCAATGAACGCATTGGGGTTGGCGCTTCATTTCCTCGGCGTCGCGTCGGGCAATGCGACACGGATCTTCGATTACCTGGTATTGATTGTAAATCTGCCCGCTATTGGTCTGATCGTGCTATATGCGCAACGTCGGTCCGGTCGGCCGTGGTCCGACGTCCTGCTTTTCAAGCCAGTTCCGTGGAAGTTGTACTTACCCGTTTCCGTCTCGATCGTGGGATTGGGCATTTTCTTGTCCAACCTTGCAAGCTTCGTGCAGTATCTGATTCCAGTCCCCAAAGAATTTCTCGACATGTTCCTTGATATAATGGGCAGCAAAACACCATTTGGTCTTGCGTTTTATGTTCTGGCGATTCAAGCGCCTCTTACCGAGGAGGTCCTCTGCAGAGGTGTTATTCTGGGCGGGCTGTTAGCCCACGGTACCCGGCGGCGTGCCATTCTGTGGTCCGCGTTTCTGTTTGCCGCGCTCCATATGAATCCCTGGCAATTTCCGGGATCTCTGACACTGGGTCTCGCATTTGCGTGGTGGGTCGTACATACAGGTTCCTTGCTGCCCGCGTTGTTCGGTCACGCGCTGAACAATTTTCTGTCGTTGATTACGGTGCGTATGGAATTATTCCGACCTATCGAGGATTGGCAGGTTGTAGAGTTTCTTCCCTGGTGGTTGTTTGTGAGTGGCATCGTCCTGGCCGTGGCCGGTCTGTGGTGGTTCAATCAAATGGCGCAGCGCGAAGCGAAGCCGGTCGAAACGCCCGATGAACAGGAGCCCGCCTGATGGCACGTCCCGCACAGATGCCCTCGCCCGGGCAATCGTCTACGACGCTCTCCCGGGAAAAGGACGAAGCAGGGGAAGAAACGCGCGTCTACGATCCACGCATGCGAAACATGGATAGCGCACGTCGGCGTCCCTGCATTGCGATTTCGAAGTCAATTAATGTGTTGCAGATTGCGACAGGATGTCGGTATTTTGGAGGGAATCGGGATGTTCATGCGCAAATATTGAGGATGTATGATTCTACGGGGCCGGAAGAACTTGCACAACCCGACAAAGCGTTCACCCCATGCTGCATCAGTCCTCCCATACCGCATCATCGTGTCCGACCGCGCCCGCGAACGAGTGAATCGTCCATGATTCCCCGTAAGAGATTGGATATCGGCTGGCGCGATCTCCTTTTCGGCATGGGCCAATGCCTCTCGGGCGACCGTCGCGCGAAAGGGCACGATGCCTGCCGCGAAAGCACCGGCAATCCGGACGAGGCCCTTTTCTTCCTTTCGCTTCGCAGCGGCTTCGATGCCGTTCTCCAGGCTGCCCGATTTCCGCGTGGTTCGCACATCCTGGTGTCCGCCATCACCATCCCCGACATACTCGAAATCATCCGGAGCCACGGTCTCGTACCCGTTCCGGTCGATCTGGATCCCCAAACGCTCGAACCCGACCCGGACAGCCTGAACGACGGGCTTACGCCGAAAGCCGTTGCGCTGCTGGCCACCCATTTGTTCGGCGCCCGGATCCCCATGGATCCTGTGGTACGCTTCGCCAGGAAGCATGGCCTTGTGCTGTTCGAGGACTGCGCCCAGGCCTATCGGGGTGACGACTTTACAGGACATCCTGAGAGCCACGTGCGTATGTTCAGCTTCGGCCCGATCAAATACAATACCGCGTTGGGCGGCGGCCTGCTCTTTGTGCGCGATCCCGACCTTAGGGACGAGGTCAGACGGCTGCATTACAGCTATCCGGTCCAGGGCAAGGCGCGGTTCTTCTTGCGCCTCGCGAAATACGGCGTCGTTCTCCTGCTCAACATGCCCGGTCCATATACGCTTCTATGCGCCGCGTGCCGTCTGTTGGGAAGGTCGCACGATGCCGTGAGTTACCGCGCAACCCGCGGTTTCCGGGGGTTGGAACTGCTCAAGAAAATCCGCCGTCAACCATGCGGCGCCCATTTGTATTTATTGTCGAGGCGACTGCGCTCCAATGCACCGGAGCGCACAGGCTGCCGTACGGAGGCCATGGCGTTTCACCGAAGCGTTCCGGAGCTCTGTTATCCGGGTCGTCGCGCGGACCACTCCTACTGGCTCTTCGTCGTCCGCGTCGGTAATGCCGCGGACCTGTGCCGGCGACTCTGGGACGCCGGCTTTGACGCACATCTGTGGCCACCGTCTCTTTGCGTAGTTCCGCCATACCGGAATCTGCCGGACCAGGCGCCAACCAGCGTATTGGCGCTGTGGCCCCAACTCCTGTTCCTTCCTGTTTACCCCCTCGTGGGGCGGGTCCGCCTCGCCAGATTGAGCCGCGCTGTGCGCCGATGGGCGTGGCGGTACGTTTGAAACGTCCGCCTCCGGACCAATCTGATTTCACGAAGAGACGACCGGTTGTGTTCGGTGCAGTCCATTGAATCGAAAAACACTGATCATCGCAGCAATCGGATCGGACCGACATACCGCGGACACGCGGAGTTTCGGCAGCGCTCTGGAAAGGGCGGGATACCGTGTCGTGTCGATGGCGTCCCTCGCTCCGCCGGTTGATTTCGTCAGCGCGGCTGTGGAAACGAATGCGGACGCGATCCTTATTTTCTCTCTGTACGCACAGGGCCGACTCGACTGCCGCGGCTTCCGCGAACGTTGCATCGAAGCGGGCATCGGAGAGATTCTGGTCTATGTCGGCGGCAACCTGCTTGAAGGCAACGAAGACTGGCGCGACGTGGAAGTACGTCTCCTGAACATGGGATTCGACCGTGCGTTTCCACCGGAAACGCCTGCATACGTCATCAATTCCGCGCTGGATTGCGACGTCCGGGGACGCGCCGGCGGAATTCGCAGGGGCCATCCATGAGCGCTGCGGTCGCACTGCTCATCGATTTCGGAAATGCCTATACCAAGCTGAGAGCCGTCGATCTGGCCAACGGACGACTTCTGGCGGCCAGCCAGGCGCCTTCCACGGTAGACACCGACGTCACACGGGGGTATGCCGAGGCGTTTATGGACCTCCGCCGGCGTCTTCGGGAATCGCCGCGCATCCGCTACCGGTTGGCCTGCAGCAGCGCGGCCGGGGGCCTCCGTCTTGTTGCTGTGGGCCTGGTTCGGGAATTGACCGCGGAAGCGGCGCGCAGGGCGGCCCTGGGGGCCGGCGCCAGGCTGATCGACACATTCGCGTATGAACTGACCGCGGCGGACGTCGACAGGATCGACCGCCTCGGGCCGGACATCATTCTGCTGGCTGGCGGCACGGACGGGGGAAACAGCGAGATCATCGTCGCCAATGCGCGGATGCTGGCGAGCCTTCCGATTTGCTGCCCGGTGGTGGTCGCGGGAAACCGGACCGCCGCCGCCGCGATTCACGACGTGTTCACAGCCGCCGGCAAGCCGGTTGCCATCGCGGAAAACGTAATGCCGTCGTACGGCATGTTGAATATCGAGCCTGCACGCGACGAAATCCGTCGAATCTTCATCAATCGCATCGGACACACCAAAGGAATCGATCGCGCGGCGGGAATGTTCGATCTGGTGCTGATGCCCACCCCGGCTGCCGTCCTGGAAGGTGCGCGACTGCTGGCGGACGGCGACGGTCGGCGCCCGGGGGTTGGAACCTTGTTGGCGATCGACGTGGGCGGAACGACGACCGACGTCCACTCCATCTGCTCGGGTACGTCCACGCTGGGCAGCGTGTCGGCCGACCCGTTGCCCGAACCCCGTGCGAAGCGAACGGTGGAGGGCGACCTGGGGATGCGAAGAAACGCGTTATCGATCGTGGAGGCGGAGGGTCTGGACGCACTGGCCTCCGCAGCCGGACTTCCGGCCAGCCGGGTGAAGTCAATCGTCCGCGCCGTTCACGGTTGCGCAGCGCGGTTGCCGGGCGACAGCGACGAACGGAAGGTCGACCGCGCCCTCGCCCGCGCGGCGGTTCGCATTGCCGTGGGCCGGCATACAGGAACGGTCGAAGCCGTCCCAACGGCAAACGGGTCGGTCGTCGTCCAGCGGGGCAAAGACCTTTCCGACGTCGGCGTCGTTGTGGGTACGGGCGGCGCTCTGGCCGCATCTGAAAAGCCTGAAGAAATCCTTGAAACGGCCGTCGCGGATTCCGGGGATCCATTCTCGCTGAAACCCGGGAAGCCGCGGCTGCTGCTGGACCGGAATCACGTTTTGTTCGCCTGCGGGCTCCTCGCGGCGGCTGATCCTGAAGCCGCGCTGACGCTCGCCCTTGCGCACATCCGGCCGATCGCACCGGAACAAGAGCACGGAATTCCAGCGGCTCAGAGCCCTCGCGCCACCCGGCCTGTTGCCGATTGCGAAGCGCATTCATATTGGCATTGCCCTATGACGGCGCCCGCCCATCCCAAATAGCGTAATCTCTCCCTGCCAGGGCCGGCCGGCCCACCGCGTCTGCGGGATCTGCACGCCGTTCTCCCTGCGAAACCAACCCGGGATACCCCGAAACTGAATCCGAAAACGTACGCGGTATCATCAGAAACCGTGCGCCAATTTTGGTTTTTCTCCGGGTGTCCCGTTGTTATATTTGACCCGATCGATCAATCCTTCCATCTGAAACATCCGCTCCCCGATCCCGCGCGGAAACCCAACGGAGGCAATCCCATGTCTGGTCCCATTACCGAAGCGATGGGAAACGGCTTTTTTCATCACGGCGTGGCCACACCGATCAGCAACCATCGCGGCACGGCCGTAACGGTGGACGGCGAGGGGCGTAATGTCGTTCTGATCTGGCTCTACGACCACCGCGGCGGATACGCACTCCTCATGATCGATGCGGAAACCGGCAAGAGCGAAGAATTCCCCATGCCGTATCCGCCGGGCGGCGACGGTCCCTTTGCGGCCATCCTGTCCAACCGCAACAGGTACTACACCCACTTCAACAGCCACTTTGTGGAATTCGACCCCGAAAAGCGCACATTCACCTTCCATCACAAGACCGTGCCGCAGATGGCCATGAGCATGACCGAGGACGACGACGGCCGCATCTGGTCCGGAACGTATCCGAACAGCGCGGTGGCATCCTACAACCCGCGGACCGGCGAGTTTCGCGACTACGGCAACCTCTACGACCAGAACTGGCGTCAGTATCCCCGGGCCATCGCAGCCGACGATACCGGTTGGGTCTATTTCGGAATTGGCAGCACCGCCAGTCAGATCATTTCCCTGGATCCGGATACCGGAAAGGCGGAACCCCTCCTTGTAGAAAGCGAGCGAAGCCAGGCCCACGCGCCGGTGTATCGTGACCTGAACGGTAAGGTCTACGGGCACACAAGCGGCGGATCGGAAGATGGGTGGATGGAGCTGTATCGAGGTGTGAGAACGGACGTCGGCAAGATCGAGAACAGACGTGAGAAACCCATCATCGCCGGCAGCCAGGGCCTCTTCCACACCGATTTCCCCGACGGCAGGCGTATGGTCGCATGCAGCCTGGTCGACCGTACTCTGGACGTGGAGGATCCCCGTTCCGGGGAAACCCGCCGGGTTTCATTCGACTATTCGAGCGAAGGCGCCCACATTATGGGCGTGGCAACGGCTCCCGACAATACCGTCTGCGGGGGCACCGCCTTTCCCATGCACTTCTTCAGCTTCAATCCGGAAGACGATACCTGGACGAATCGACCGGCACTGGGGCAGTGGAATACCGTCGCCAGAGAAGGTGGCATGTTCTTCATTGGCGCATACACCCACGGACTGCTTGAAGAGTGGGACCCGGCCAGACCGTGGGTACACACCGAGCGTGGCAAAACCGGCTGCAACCCGGATCTGCTATTCGAATGCCATGAGGTGATCAACCGGCCTCACATGCTGCTTGCTCATCCGAACGGCAGAACCGTCGTGCTTGCCGGTACCCCCGGTTACGGGCTGACAGGCGGCGGGATGCTGTTCTGGGACAGGCAGACCCGCAAGCACACCCTGCTCGAGCATACCGACGTCCTGCCCGACCAATCCACAATGAGCCTGGTGCCTCTGCCCGGCGGCAAACTACTCGGGGGCACCACGACCAGCGCCGGTACGGGCGGCGAACAGAAAGCCCGCGAAGCGGAACTCTACATCATGGACATGGAAACGAAGCGGCTCGACTGGCACGCCGCGGTGTTCCCCGGCGTGCAGGGGTATACCGACCTGTGTTCGGGGCCGCATGGCGTCGTCTACGGCATCGTCAATCGCAGGCGCTTTTTCGTCTTCGATCCCGGAGACAGGAGGGTGGTCCACCAGGAGGAGCTCGAATCCGAGTTCGGACCCACAACGTCCCAGCAGGGTCCGAGGGTGTTCGTCACCGCGCCGGACGGCGCCGTTTACATCCTCTTCACGAAGGGTGTCGCCGTCGTGGAAACCGATACATACGCCATCCGGATGCTGGCGGAATCGCCCGTGCCCATCGGTCCGGGAGGAGACATCCTCAACGGCCGCATCTATTTCGGCAGCGGGTCCCACGTTTACAGCTACAGGGTCCCGGAAGCGTAGGAAATCACGGATGCACTTTCGTTCCCTGAAGGGCAGTAGCCGCCGACGATGGGAGTGGATTGTCCGCACGCGGGTCGGAGGAAATTCGGCAGGCAGTCTTCTCTGGGGAACGCGCCTGGGTTGAGAAACGTGACGCGTTCAGAAACGGCCGGGCCCGGTATCCGGCAGGTCCGGCATCACCTCGTTCGCCGTGATCTGCTCAAGCGTTTGTCGTTTCCGAATCAGGTGCAGCGTGCCGTCGGAAGCCTGCAGAACCTCTGCGGCCTCGGGAAACGAATTGTAATTCTTCGACGCCATGCCGGAACAGTACGCGCCGGACCCGCCCACCGCCAGCAAATCGCCAATGCCGGCTTCGGCGAGCAGCCGGGGCCGCAATCCCTCGGGATCTCCAGGGGCCGGCGTCAGCACATCCCCGCTCTCGCAGCAATGTCCCGCAACCAGGTATTCTCTCTGGCGCCGCGACCCCGGCCGCGCGGGAACGGTCATGATCGGGTGCTGCGCACCGTAGAGGCTGATTCGCAATAGCTCGGTCATACCGGCATCGACCTTCAGGAACTCGTACCCGTCCCTGCCCGTATCGACACAATCGATCACCGAACAGATCAGCACTCCCGCATTGGCTACCAGGAAGGTGCCGGGTTCGACCTCCAGCCGAAGCCTGCGCCCATGCTCGCCTCGAAAGGCCCGAAACGCCTCCATAACATGCGTCCCGATCCGCTTCAGGTCGGTAGACGCCTCCCCTGGCATACGTCCCACCTTGAATCCGCCTCCCAGGCTGAGCACTTCCACCTCCGGCAGCCTGGCAGCGATGCGCAGAGAAATCATCGCGCAGTGTTCCCAGACCTCGGGATCGTTGCCCGAACCGATGTGGGTATGCATACTCGAAATCCTCAAGTTGCACGCCCGGGCGATTGCCAGCAGATCATCCAGATGCTCGTGCCAGATTCCGAAACTGGCGGACGGACCGCCCACATTGGTTTTCTTGCTATGGCCCGATCCAAGACCGGGGTTCATTCGTACGGTCAGGGAACATCCAGGAAACAGTTCCCCGTAATCCCTTAGCTGCTGCAGAGAACAGGCATTGAATCTGACGCCCTGTCTCACCAGGCTCTCCAGATTTCCGGGCGTCCGCTGAGCGGTAAGCTGGATCTGCTCGGGAGGTACGCCGGCCCGCATGGCCCGCTCCACTTCGAACCCGCTGCTGGCATCGATGTGCAACCCCGCCCGGTTGAGAATCCGCACAACGGCCGCTGTCGGTAACGCCTTCATTGCGTACCTGGCGGTCAATCCAAAGGCATGCGGAAAATCCAGCACGTCCCTCGCCCGGGCCTCCAAAGTCGCCTGGTCGTAGACGAAGACAGGCGTGTCGAACCGGCGCCCGATCTCACGGATTTTTTCCTCGGTCAAGAATGCAAGCTGATCCATCGTCGCTCCCCGGGATTCGAATTTCCGGAATTCGGCTTGACTCACTTTCCGAAAAACGGAATATTGATAAAATCATCCGGTGCTGCGGGCAGGTCCGCCTCCCGTCTGTAAAATGGAAAAGCCGTGCGCCAGAAGTGCAGCAGCGCACGGCCCGAGGCTTCGGAGCCCGGCGACCGGCTTTAACAATGGTGCGGAAGGGGGGATTCGAACCCCCACGGGCAATGCCCACCAGATCCTAAATCTGACGTGTCTGCCAATTCCACCACTTCCGCATGAATTACAGTGCGTTACCCCTCGAAATCATCCGCACTGCCAATCATCTCGAAAAGATGTCGTACTATAGAGCAACCGACTATAATAACGTGAAAACCACAAAAAAGTCAACCGCTATCGTCTTCTCCTGAACGCGGTGTCGTTCCCGTCCGGCGCCTTGAGAATATGAACTCGCATCAGCTACATCCTGCAACCGCTCGCTGGAAGGCGATCCGCCGCGCTTCCGGCGCGCTTCTCTTCCTGGCGCCGTTTCTGGTCAGTACGACGATTGCGCGGACGGCGCCCGGGCCCTTTCTCTTCCGTCCGGCGGCAACCGCGATGGACTCGATGCTCTACGAGTATTCGGCGGACCGGATTGAGGACGACGTTGCGGCGGGTCGCGTCGTCTTCACGGGGAACGTCGTCCTCAAATATAGAGACGTGGAACTGCGGGCCGGTCGTATCGTCCTGTACCGGGAAGCGAAGCGCCTGGAGGCCGAGGCTCTGCCGGATTCTTCCGGGGCGAAAACCATTGGAATGCCCGAGTTCGTCCGCGGCAGAGAACGGTTCACCGGTTCGTCGATGGTCTACAACCTGGAGACCGGCCGCGGCCGGGTGCAGGGGGGCCGGGCGCGTCACCGGCGTCGATATTATCGGGGCGAGCAGATCCTCCTCGATCGCCAGCGTGAACTTCACGCCCGTACAATTTCCATGTCCTCCTGCGACAAGGACCACACCCACTACGACTTTCTGTGCCAGGCGCTGAAGGTGGTTGAGAACGACAAGGCCATTGCACGCTCGGTTACCTTTCGCGTCGGTCCGGTCCCGATAATGTGGCTTCCGTTCTACGTCTTTCCGCTCACGCAGGGCAGGCGTTCCGGAATTCTGACCCCACGTATCGGCAGCAACAGCCGCGACGGAATCACCGTAAGCAATGTCGGCTACTATTGGGCGCCCAGCGACTATTGGGACGCTACATTGAAGACGGCCCTGCGCGAGCACAACGGGTTCCTCTTTGACACGGGCATCGACTACGCCGTGCGTCGACGACTCAGCGGATATATGAATTTTTCCCTTGAGAGGGGCCGTCGGCCGTCGGGTGATTCGCACCGGGCCTGGCGATTGAACTTCCACCATCAACACCGCCTGAACCCCACGCTCAACATGAGGGCCAGGGGGGACTTTACGAACAGCTCCAGTTTCGACCGTCACAATTCCAACAACCTCTATCGATATCTGAATCGACAACTCAGGTCGTCTTTTTCCATGGACAAGCGCTGGACGGAAGCCCGGAGAAGCATGGATTTCAATCTCAACTACTACCGGGACCTCGACCAGAACCAGAACCGGTATCAGGGATTTCCCCGCCTGTCGTTCCGCCAGGGAAGGCGGCGTGTTTTCGGCCAGCCTGAAAAAACGAACGAAGCCCAATGGTACCACGCGTTTTACTACGACCTTTCCGGCGGCCTCACGAACGCCTTCACACGAAACGAGGACGAGTCGGACAACACGCACAATCTGGCGCTCAACTCCCGCTTCGGGCTCAGCAGCCAGCACCGCCCATTCGGATGGCTGGATCTCGCTCATCGAGTCAACGTCAGTCAGTCCTCCTCGCGTCTGAACCGGGATGCGCGCACGCGCCGGGAATCCTACAACGCCAGTCTCGCCGCCGGTACCGCACTGTATGGCATCTTCAAACCGCACGTTGGGCGGCTCAGGGGTATCCGGCACCGGTTTCAGCCCCAGGTCGACTTCAGGTATTCCCAAAGCGCGAGGGTCGAGGGCGCTACTCTGGGCTTTCACGGCCGCCGCGACTGGAACGACCCCAGGCGAACCCTCAATATGCGGCTCAACAACACAATCGAAATCAAGACCGAGGTGGACGACAAAGTGCGGAGGTCCACATTCGCCACTGCCAGCTTCTCTACAGGATACGACTTCGACACCAACCCGATGCGTCGATGGCGCGATCTGCGCACGTCAGCTTCGATAAAGCCCGCCCGCCGGATCGACGTTCGGCTCAATATGTCCCACACGTTCTACGACGCGGCCGACCGTCTGAACCTGCATCGCCCGCGACTGCGCAGCCTCACCGTCAACACCAGCCTTCGCTTCAGCGGCAGGACCGATCGCGGATCCGATCCGCTCCGAACCCACAGAACCATGCTGCCCTCTGCCGGTACGGGCTTCAACTTTGAAGACGACATCTACAGAGACTTCGGCGACGTCACACAACCGTGGCATTTCAACCTGGGACACTATTTCAGCCATCGGGAGTCTCTTGTGGCGGGCTTCGGATCCACGAAGCGCTCATGGGTAAAGGCAGATCTGGCCCTGAATCCCACGCGCGCCTGGCGCGTCAACTACTCCGTCAACTTCGATCCGATAAACACCCGGCTCATCTCTCAGTCCATCTATGTCTACAGAGACCTTCACTGCTGGCAGGCCACGTTCAGCTGGTATCCCACGGGCTTCAACAAGGGATTCCATTTCAAGGTCAATATAAAGGATTTCCCCCAGATCAAACTGGAACATCGGCGGGGCGGCTTCGGGCTGTGAGTACGGCGGTCAGGGAACCGGGTCCGGCCGCGCCGTCCCGCGTGTTCTTTCCCTTGCTTCGACCTCGTGAATCGGCTAAATTGGACATTGGCATGACGGCTTGCGCCGCGTGCCGCGATTTTTCCACGCAACCCGCCTGATGGTGGCGTTTTTCGATTTCCGGGAACCAGGGTGCGCGCGCTTGTACAACGGGTCGGCCGTTCCGCGGTGTCCATAAACGGGCAGCTCAGCGCCGAAATTGGCCGGGGGATGCTGATTCTCCTGGGCGTCGGTCGGCAGGACACCCCCGACAACGTTCAGTATTTGGCCGATAAGTGCATCCACCTTCGAGTATTCGGAGACGAGCAGGGAAAGATGAACCGTTCCCTCGTCGACGTCGGAGGGCAGGCACTGGTTGTCTCGCAGTTCACGCTCTATGGAGATACCCGGAAGGGCCGCCGCCCCGGCTATTCCGGCGCGGCCCCACCCGAGATGGCCGAGGCGTATTATAACGATTTCGTGGAAGCGCTGCGCAGCCGGGGCGTGTCCGTACGCACGGGGCAGTTCGGCGCCAACATGCAGGTTGAGATTCACAACGACGGCCCCGTTACCCTCATGATAGAGACCTGAGATGCGGGACGTCGCTGTCGCGCGGCCGAACCGGGCAATACCCTTCCCACCATGAAAAAGCTCATCCTGGCCTCAGCATCACCGAGGCGGTCCGACCTTCTGCGTCTTCTCGGCATGTCCTTTGACGTTGTGCCGAGCCATGTTTCGGAAGACCTGGACAGATCGATTCCACCCGCAGAATACGTCCGCGAAATTGCCAGCCGGAAGGCGCGGGCGGTCGCCGCCAGTTTTCGCGAGGAAATCGTCCTTGCTGCCGACACCGTTGTCGTGCTGGAAGGCGACATTCTTGAAAAGCCGGCAGGGGAAGACGAAGCGGTACAAATGCTGGGCAGACTCTCCGGAAAGACGCACCGCGTGTATACCGGCCTGGCGTTGATCGATACCGGGTCCGGCCGTTCAATCCACGACGTGGCTGTCACGGATGTCTCCATGAGACCGATCACACCCGGGGAAATCCGGCAGTACGTTCAAACGCGGGAACCCATGGACAAGGCCGGCGGGTACGCGGTTCAGGGCAGGGCGGCGGCGTTCGTTCACTCCATCTCCGGCTGTTTCTACAATGTGGTGGGGTTGCCGCTTTCGCTCTTCTGCTCACTCCTCGAACGCTTGGTGGGCGGGTCGACGTTGACGGTTGCCGACGGGCAATGCAAGGACTGATTTCGGAGCCTTTAATGCGGGAATTCGCTTCAGAGTTGCGGGCACATCGTGAAGCCAGCGGGATGTCCCTCGAAGAATTGTTCGAACGGACGCGGATCAACCCGGAGTATCTCCGGGCCATCGAAACCGGCAACTACGCCATTCTTCCGGATATATATGTTCGGCTATTCATCAAAAAGTACGCGCAGGAAGTCGGTCTCGATGTCGATGAAACTCTGAATAAATACGATAAAATCAGGCCCTCTCCGGAATCCAATCAGTTCGTTGCACGCCACCCGCGCGATCGTTCCCTGCCTTTCGGGCGCATCCTGGGGATTCTTTGCGTGCTGGCGCTCGTCGTCGTAATCGCGTTCGTTTTCCTGAGGCAGGACTCGACGTCCCCGCCACCCGTCGCGACGGAAACGCCGATGTCGGGGAACGTCAACCAGTCGACGACATCCGCTCCGGATACGTCAACGGCGCCTGAGCCCGTGATCCCCCGTGAAACGATCGACGTCCAAATGGCCGCAGCGAACCCGGAATCCGTTTCGGCTCCGCCACTGGAACCGGACAGTACCGGGAACTCCCCACGCGGCGAAAAGGTGGTTTCGTCGTATTCGCTTCCCCAGCAGTATTCGGGTATCTGGGAAGACGAGATCATCCTTTCCGCACGTGCGCTGGTGGACACCCGCATGAGCGTCTTCAGCGACGGCGATTCCACCTTTGCAGATCGCCTGCTCTCCGGTACCAGCCTCCAGTGGACCGCACGCGATCGGTTCCGTGTGGAAATTGAAGACCCCGCAGCCATCTCCCTCTCCCTGCAGGACAAGCCCGTTTCCCTGCCTACAAAACACGGCCGCAAGCACCGTCTGTTCATCTCCCGATCCACCATCTGGGTTGAAGAGATTGATTCCGTGGCCCAACCCCCCGTGCGTTGATCCGTCAATGGATTCAAACTACGCGCAAATTGTCCCCCTTGCGACGCCGATCGACAGCGAGATGACGTATCTGGTTCCCGACGACCTGAGACAACAGGTTCAAGTCGGATACAGGGCGCTCGTTCCACTGGGACCCAGGTGGACGACGGGCATCGTGGTCGGCTTTCAGGACACGACCGACCTGGAAAACATCAAGTCCATCGGCATCCTGCTCGACCCCTATCCCGTCGTCTCTCCAGGCGTCCTGGACCTCTGCCGGTGGATGGCGGGTTATTATGTCTGCACCTTGTCCGAAGTGCTTACGGCCGCCCTTCCCGCCGGCATCCATACCCACAGCGGGCAACGCATCGCCGTCAACGCCCTCAACGGCGCCGGTCGCGATGCGATTACCCCCGGCCAACGGCAGGTGTTCGACCACCTGCAGTCGCATGGACCGGCCAGCCTCCGCCAGCTGCAGCGTCGTCTGCGCGGGAACGGGGTCCGCAGTGCCGTCTACGGCCTGCTTCGACGGGGTATGCTCACAACCCATCAGATCATCGAAGATCCCCGGGTCAGGTCCAAACGGGAGCGCGTGGTTCAACTGGTTCCGGATGCGCGGTGGTTCGAAGTGGAATGGCCCGCGCTGAAACGCAGGGCGCCGCGGCAGGCGGAATGTCTCAAGCGCCTTCGGGCATGCGGGGGCGCGATGTCCGCCGCCGCACTCAGCCGGGCAGGGATCGCGCCGGGCATCCTGAAAGCGCTGGCAGACCGCAGACTGGTTCGGATCTTCCAGCGGGAAGTCCGGCGGGACCCATACGCGGACCTGGCGTCCGCCACGCCAGAGCAGCTTAGGCTCACCGTGCATCAAGAAGGAGCTTTAGAGGAAATCCAGGATTCGCTCACCCCCCCCAGATTCAGTTCCTTTCTCCTTCACGGAGTTACCGGCAGCGGCAAGACGCTGGTCTACATCCGGGCCGTCGAACGTGTACTGAGATCCGGACTTGGCGCATTGATTCTGGTACCCGAGATTTCGCTCACCCCTCAAACGGTGCGCAGCTTCAGGTCCCACTTCGGCGACCGGGTCGCCGTTATCCACAGCGCCCTTTCGGAAGGCGAACGCTACGACGCCTGGCGGGACATCCGGGAGGGCCGGCGGACCGTTGTCATCGGCGCGCGTTCCGCGGTCTTTGCGCCCGTCTCAAATCTTGGCCTTATTGTTGTGGACGAGGAACATGATGGCGCCTACAAACAGTCGGATCCGGCGCCCCGGTACAACGCGCGCGATGTTGCCGTGATGCGGGCAAAAATGGAGAATATCCCCATCATTCTAGGCTCGGCAACGCCCGCGCTCGAATCCTATCACAACGTCGACACCGAAAAATTCCATCTGCTTCCTCTGCCGGAACGGATCGATTCCCGTCCCCTGCCGGATGTCATCCTCGTTGATATGAGGAAAGAGAGCGGTGGCCTCTTTTCCGGGATCTTGCGGGAGAAACTCAGGGACCGCCTGGCAAAGAAGGAGCGGGTCATCCTGCTGCAGAACCGCAGAGGATATGCTCCATTCGTCCAATGTCTGGATTGTGGCGCGGGTGTACAATGCCCGAATTGTCGGGTCACGCTCACCTACCATGCCCCTGGCCGGCGGATGGTGTGTCACTACTGCGCTTTCGAAACGCCTGCGCCGTCCGCATGCCGCGCTTGCGAGGGAACGAATCTGCGGATGTCCGGTGTGGGTACGCAGCGCGTGGAAGAGGCGCTCAAGGAGCAGTACCCTGAATTGCGCCTCCTTCGCATGGACGTCGATACGACCCGTCGAAAAGGGGCGCACGACCGCATTCTCGAGTCCTTCAGGCTCGGCGAGGCTGACGTTCTGCTGGGCACGCAGATGGTAGCCAAGGGCCTGGATTTTCCCGGCGTCACCCTTGTCGGCGTCATTTCTGCCGATACCGGCATTCATCTGCCGGACTTCAGAGCCGGCGAGCGCACGTTTCAACTGCTCACGCAGGTAAGCGGACGGGCCGGTCGTGGACGTTCTCCCGGCGAGGTCGTCATACAGACTCACCTGCCGGAGAGTGAAGCCGTGCAGTGTGCGCGGAAGCATGACTTTCACAGGTTCGCCGAACTTGAACTCGAAGGACGACGCAGCGTCAGCTATCCGCCGTTCGGCCGTATGGCCTTGCTTCTCTTCAAGGGCAGACGTGAAGATGACGTCGCACGAACCGCAGGGCTGTGCGCCGAGGCCATGCGCGCAATGGCATTGCCGCGCATTGACGTGATGGGCCCCGCGCAGGCGCCGCTTGCCCGTATACGAAGGAGCTACCGGTGGCAGGTCGTGCTTAAGACGCCCTCATCGAGACACCTGAACGTCCTCGCCCACATGGCCATGCGCGAATTCGGCCGAAATCGCCGCGCCGCAGTGACCCTGGACGTGGATATCGATCCTGTTTCCATGTTGTAGACATCACATCCTTCCAACCCGGCGCAGGCCGGCCCGGGCACGGAATCCGACCTGCATTCTCCGGTTCCAACGCGGCGCGGCGGCCGTCGTGTCCGACACCGGTGAAGATGGATGGCCGCGAATTTTCCATGCGCTTGCGTCACGTCAAATCGCTCGCAAAACACACTGCCGTTTACGGGATGGGCGACCTGCTCGGCAAGGCGACGGGCATCCTGCTGGTGCCGGTCTACGCCCGCCTCCTTTCGCCTTCCGAAAACGGCGACATGGCCCTGGCGTACGCCTTTGTCAGTTTCAGCGTTCTCCTGTACGCACTGGGTCTGAACCACGCGCTTGTCCGCCATCTTTCCGTCGAGCGCGGCGTCGAAGTCATTCGCCTCAAGTTCAGCACGGCATATTGGACACTTCTGGTCGTCGGCGTCCTGCTTTCTGTCCTCGTATGGACTTCCGCGGTACCCCTCGCTGTTTTCTTTCTCAATTCCACGTCCTACGCCGATATCTTCCGGATCATCGCAGTCATTCTGCTGCTGGACACCCTTTCCGAACCCTTTTTTACGCTGTGCAGGGTGCGGCAACGTTCCGGAATTTACGCGGCTGTCCGGTTCATCCAGCACACATTGCAGCTCGGCCTCACCGTTTATCTGATTGCCTGGGAAGGACACGGGGTACGTGCCATATTCTGGAGCAACCTGGCAAGCTCGACGTTTGCCTTTCTGGCCCTGTGTCCGGTGGGTTTTCGCAAACTCCGGCCCGTCTATTCGCCCGCGATCCTGCGCGAGCTTCTGCACTTTGGCCTGCCCTTCGTTCCCTCCGCCGCGGCCCTTCTGCTGATTAACCTGTCCGACCGGTTGCTTCTGAATCTTTTCATTGGCAAGGACCCCGTCGGGATCCTTCAGATCCTCTTCCGTTTTTGTCTGCCCATGCAGATGCTTACGCGCGTATTCCGCGCCGCGTGGGCGCCCGGGGTCCTGGCCATTCCGGACAGAACGGAGGCCCGCAACGTCGTCGCCCGGATGACCACCTACTTTGCCGCGGGAGCGACCCTGCTGCTGCTGATACTTTCCACCTTTGCCCGGGATCTCATCCTGCTGGGCTGCGGTGACAGGGCCTCCGAATACCTGCCGGCACAGGGCGTCATCCCTATTGTAACCCTTGCGTTCCTTTTGTCCGGCATATACATTATATTGACGGCCGGCGTCTACGCGGAGGGCCGTTCACGCATGCTGCCCTTCGTTGTGGGCCTGGGCGCGGTCATCAATGTGGGACTCAACCTATTGCTCATCCCGCGCATAGGCGTGCTTGGCGCGGCCTGGAGTACGCTGGCCGCCTACGGGGTCATGGTCGTTTTCCTTTATCTCCACACCCGACGGTTTTACCCGGTCTCCTACGAGTACGCCCGCCTGGCGAAGGTCGCGGTCGCCGGGGGCATCGTTTTTCTTGTCGTGTCCGGAACGGTTTCCGATGCCAGCCCGTCCGGTGTCGCGACCCGGTGCATTCTGTTGCTGGCCTATCCGTTCGTGCTGTGGGGCTGGAACTTCCTTGAAACCGGAGAGTGGCAGGAGATCCGGCAACTCTTCCGGCTGTCGACTCCGGCAGGTGTAGAACGGGACCCCACGTCGCGGAGCTAACCTGAAGAAGCCTCTGCGACAGATGAAAAACGGAGCACGCATGAATTTGCCGTTCAGGGCTCGTCAGGCCGCAGGGAAAATTCGCCGACTGTTCCTGGTTCATTTTCGGAAGTCCTACGTTGCGCAGCAGGCAACGCTCCTTGCGGGCGAATGCAACAGGTGCGGCAATTGCTGCGAGATTCTCTTCAAATGTCCCTTCCTGGTCAAACAGGACGATGGATTCTCGGTCTGCAGCATCTACGAAAACCGGCCTCTCCAGTGCAACGCGTTTCCGATCGACGAAAGATGTCTGGCCGACGTGGGGTTCGATTGCACGTTCAGTTTTGAGAAGAATCCCGCGCCGTCGCCGGACGGGGCGAGACGACTGCTTCAGATCGATTCCGGTTGACCGGAGCCCTGGAACTTCCGATTGCCTGTCACGTCTAAACTGGGGCCGGGCGCCGGAACGCGGGCCACACATGCCTCCGTTCCCCTCGCCCGGCCCCAGTTTCACTGATTCCGGTCGCAATCCTGAAGACGGATAAACAGGATTTCAATGCCATACAACGCCGCAGGACGATCCGGCCGACGGGGAGTGCCCTGTGCCTTGTTTTTCCTTCTGGCGGTTGGCGCCGTCCGCATTCCGGCGCAACTGCCGGAACCTCCCGCGACGTTTACCATAGCACGGCTCAAGTTCGGCGGCGGGGGCGACTGGTACAACGGGCCCACCGAAATTCCCAACCTTCTGGCATTCATCCGAAGTCAGACGACGATCCATACGGCAGACCGGGAAGCCAGGGTCGAAATCATGGACGAGGATCTCTTCGCTTATCCCGTTCTCTACCTCACCGGGCATGGAAATATCCGATTTTCCGAAGACGAGGTCAGGCGCCTGCGCACGTACCTTGAACACGGCGGCTTCCTGTTTGCCAACGACGACTACGGACTCGACAGTGCGTTCCGCCGTGAAATCAAACGGACGTTCCCGGATAAGGAACTGGTGGAGTTGCCGCCCTCGTTCGGTATCTTTCAACACCCGTTCCCGTTCCCGGACGGCCTTCCCAAGATCCACGAGCACGACGGGAAACGACCACAGGCCTTTGGCATCTTTCACGAAGGACGGCTTGTGGTCTTTTACAATTACGAATGCGACCTTGGGGATGGCTGGAACGACGCGGATGTTCACGAAGATCCGCCTGAAAAGCGGGATGCCGCATTGAAGATGGGCACAAACGTTATCGTCTGGGCGCTTTCCCACTAACCGCGCGACGCCTCCGTAATAACGCTCCCCTCACCTATGTCCGGATTATCCGCAAATGCCGCGTACCGGAACCTGCTGCGCAGGCTGTACGCGCTTCGGAAAAGGCAGATTGCCGCCCGCGTCATGTACGGCGCGGGACTGACTCTCTGCTGCGCGCTGGGATGCTTTTTCGTTCTGCTTCTCCTTGAAACCGCCCTCTATCTCCCGCCGGCAGTCAAGGTGGCCGTGGTGGGTGTTGCGGGGCTTGTTCTGGCCGTTCTCGCGGTACTGTACTGCTTTCGTCCGTTATTCCTTCCGCCTTCACCGGAAGACGTCGCACTGCAGGTCGAACACGCGTTCGGCGGACTTCATCAGCGTCTGATCAGCGCGCTGCAGCTCTGGAGTCCGGAGAGGCGCGCCGACCATTCTGCCCGGATGGTCGACGCCGCGGTGATTCAGGCGGACGAAGCCCTCGCGAGGCTGAACCTGGATCCGCTGGTCGCCCGCAACCAACCCCTTCGGATGGCCGGTCTCTGCGGTGCGTTCGGCATCGCCATTCTCGTCGCATTCGCGATACTTCCCGGGCCGCTGACCGCTGCCGCCGGCCGGCTGGCTCGTCCGCACACCGCCTACGCCCGCCCGCCCGAGACGTTTATCGCAGTCCATCCCGGAAGCGCTGAAATCATCGCCGGCGAGCCGTTTGCAATTACGGCGACGCTCACCGGTCTCGTGCCCCTCCGGGCCGGGATCTATCTGCGGGAAGATGACGCCTGGACGTTCCTCGAGCTTTTGGTGCGCAACGGGCGGATCGAACACAGAATTCCCGCCGTTACCCGATCGCTTCAGTACCGACTTCAAGCAAACGACGCGGAAACGCCGGTCTACACGGTTACGGCGAAACCGCGGCCGATGGTGTTGCGGCTCCGCCACGACAACCGCTATCCGGCCTATACCCGCCTGGAGGAAGTCCGCGACGTGGATGGCGGCGACATTGTGGCCGTCGCCGGAACCTCGACCACCCTTCACGTGGAATCCAGCCTGCCGCTGAGCGCCGCGGAAATCGTCTTTGACGACAGCGTCACTTCAAGGGCGCGAACAGACGGACGATCCGCTCTCTTCGATCTGATGGTCAGCCGGAACCGGCGATATACAGTCGCGCTGCGGGATACGCACGATATCGCCAGCACCGATCCTGTTGAATACCGCATCGTGGCGCTGCAGGACCATCCTCCTGAAATCCGCTTGCTCCGGCCGGGAAAAGACACCGAACTGGGGGAAGACATGCAGGTCCCCCTGTTCGCGGAAGCCCGTGATGACTTCGGCGTTGCAAAAATCGAAATTCGATACCGCCTGAACGATGACGAGGCAGCTGAGATCCTCCCCTTTCCCCTCGATGAACCGGATGTCGGTGAACTCACCCGGACCTATGTGTGGGATCTTTCAGGCCTGGACCTGTTGCCGGGGGATCGGGTCGTTTTCAGGCTGCGCGCGTACGACGGCAACACGGTTTCCGGACCAGGCATAACGGAAACACCGGGATTCACCATCCGTTTTCCTTCTCTGCTGGAGATCCATCGGCAAGCGCAACAGGCCCAACAAGAGGGTCTGGAACAGATGACCGCCATCCGGGAGGAGGGGGAGGCGGTACGGGAACGCCTTGAAGCGTTCGCACATCGACTGTTGAAAGAACGAAAGATGCAATGGCAGCACGGCAAGGAACTGGAAACCGCGGTCGACGACCAGGCCAACGCCGCGGAACGTCTTGAGAATGTAAGCGAGAAACTCGAGGAAACACTGGACAGGCTGGAACAGAGCGGACTTCTGGGGGACGAAACTCTGCAGAAGCTGCACCAGATACAGGAACTGCTCACCGAAATCGAGACGCCCGGATTGAAAGAAGCTATGGAGGAACTCCGGGACGCAATGCAGCGCGTCGATCCCGCAGCCGTGGAGGAAGCCCTGAAGGCGTTTCGCGGCGAACAGGAAGGGTTCCAGCAGTCTCTGGAACGGACGATCGACCTGCTGCGGCAACTTCGCACGGAACAGACCCTCGAGGCCCTGGCCCGGGCACTGGAAGCGCTTTCGGAAGAGCAGCGTCGCGTGGTCGAAAACATCGGCGATGAACGCGTTCCTTCGTCCCTGGCAGGCCGTCAGGACGCGATCCGAAAACGGACAGACTCCTTTGAAGACGAACTCGCGCAATCCGCCGGGAAGTTAGCGGAGCACCCCGCGGCCGCGGAACAACTGGGACGCCTGACGGATCGGTTCGAAGCACAGCGCATAACCGAACGAATGCGTCTCGTCAGCCGCGACCTGCGCGGGGAATCGGCACGGTCGGCTCGAACCCGGGGCGCACGTATCGCCGGAGATCTCGACCGGTTCGCGAAGGAATTAGACGCGGTCAGGCAGGCTTTTGTCAACCGCCGGAAGGAAGCGCTGACCCGTCAACTCGGTCAGTTGATCCACAACCTGCTGGGCCTGTCCACCGCTCAGGAAGAGACCCTGCGCAAGGCGGAAGGACTCTCCCGGGACAGCGATCCGGCAGTGCTGGCAACTGAGCAGGCACGTATACTGGCCGGTGCGACGCGTCTGGCCAACCACTTGATGGAAGCCGCTCACAGGACCTATTTCGTCACGCCCGAAACCGGCGCCTCGTTGGGTCGGGCGCTCATCGGGATCAGGGAGGCTGCCGGTCATATCCAGGCCGGCGCCGGTTCCCGGGCCGCCGATGCCGGCAAGGACGCCATGGGCGCCCTGAATGACGCCGCGCTCGCGCTCCGAAAGGTTATCGAGGACATCTCCGCTGCCGGTTCTTCGGTGGGCCTGGAAGAAATGCTCCAGCGCATGCAGGAATTGGCCGGCCAACAGTCGGACCTGAACGCCCAGAGCGAGTCCCTGCTCGATTCGCGGCGCCCCTCGTCCGAGGGGCGAGGCGGCCAGATGAGCCTCTCCCGGATGGCGGCCAGACAGAGAGCCATCCTGCAGGCGCTACAGGAAGTCCGCCGGCGGATGGGCGGCCGGCGGCAGGCGCTGCTCGGCGATCTGGACAATATCGCATCCGAGATGGAAGCCGTCGTTCAGGAGATGCAGGACCGGCGCGCGGGCAGTGGAACGCTGGAGCGCCAGCGCAGGATTCTCTCGCGCCTGCTGGATGCCCAGCGATCGATCCGCCAACGCGGCCGAAGCACGGAACGGCGCGCACGGAGGGGTTCAGACCTGGCGTACCGGGGTCCGGGCTCGTTGCCCCCGAATCTGGGCGAAGCCGACAACCCGCTCCGTAAACGTCTCCGGGAGGCGCTCGATGCAGGGTTCGCGATCGAATACCAGCGGCTCATCCGGAGCTACTTCGAGTCATTGATGCAGGACGCGCTGACGCGCGAAGATGCCCGGTGAACATGCGGTCTCTACCCCATACCGTTTCCGTTCTCGCTGCGCTTCTCCTGATCGCGCCGGTGGATCTCCCCGCCGCCACGCCCGGAGAAACCCTGAGACAGGCCAATGCAATGGAAGCCTCAGGCGACCTGAGGGGCGCACTGCGCCTTTACCGGAAGGTTCTGAAGCGGGTTCCTTACCGAGCAGACGTTCTCCTGCGTATTGAATCGATTCTCGTCCGTACCGGGCGCCGCGTCGAAGCCGGACGCCTTCTTGAGTCCCATCTAAAGGAGAGACCGCAAGACCGGTCGGTCCGTCTCAGGCTGGCGGACATCCAGTCCGAAACGGGCGATCTGAAGGGAGCCATTGCCCACTGGGAACGTATCGTCGCCAATGCTTCCGACGAGGGCACCTTTGCGCTGGTTGCCCGGCGTTTCCTGAAACACAACCTTCCGTCGCGGGCGCTGTCCGTGTGCCGGCAGGGACGCAAGACTCTGGACAACCCGCTGCTTTTCGCAAGGGAGATGGCTGAAATCGCAGAGCGGCACGCGCGCTATCCCGATGCTGTCGCTGAGTACCTGGTTTTTGTTCGTCAGCAGCCGCATGCCGTCGGGTCGATCGAAGCACGATTCAGGCGTTACGCGCGCGAGGGCGACCGGCACGACCGGATTCTTGCCGCCCTGGGCCGGGAGATTCGGGCGCATCCGCGGGACGACATCTCTCTGAGGCTGTTTACGGAGTACGCCATTGCGGCAGGTCGCGAGGCGTCGGCGCTGCGGGTTATCGCGGCGTCTTCACGTCTTCATCCGGTACAGGAGACGTTTCTCTTGCGTCTCGCCAACCACGCTTTCTATGCCGGCCGGTTCGAGACGGCGGCCGCCGGCTATCGGATGCTCCTGGCGGGCTCCGAGACCGCTGCGGGCCCGCCCGGCGTACTCCTCGGCCTGGGTCGGGCCAACGAGGGATTGGCGAGGGTCGACACGGCTGCGGCCCTGTACAGGGGCCTGATTGGCGGATATCCCGGGACCCGCTATGCCCAGGAGGCCGGGTATCGGCTGGGGCGCCTCCTGCGCCGCGACTACGGGGATGCCACGGCTGCGCTGGATGCATTCCGCGCGGTCGCCGGCTCGAAAAGGCGCACTTCCTGGCGCTATCGAGCCCTCTTCGAAATTGCGGATATCATGGTCATTGCGGACCGGCTTGACGAGGCCGAATTGGTGTATGCTCGCGTTGCCAGGGAACAGCAGGGGACGGAAGACGCCGTCCAGGCTCGTTTCAGCATTGCCGAATGCCGTTATCTCTCGGGCGACATCGTTGCCGCCCGGGCCATGATCGACACGCTGCTGTCGGGGGCGTCGAGTCGATTCGCGTACAACGACGCGCTGGCGCTTTCGGTTCTGCTCGAGCATGCCGACCGCGAGGATGCCGGGGTGCTTCGAACCTACGCCGCGGCGTCCAGGCTCGTTCGCCGGCAGATGCCCGAAGCGGCTTTGATCGCGTTCCGCAGATTTGTGGAAAGCCATCCGAAATCGGGCCTTCTGGACCGTGCCCTCGCAACTCAGATTACACTCCTGGAAAGACTCGGAAGGTACGGCGAGGCCATTCGGATGTCCCGGCGCCTGCTGGCAAGCGTCCCCTGGAGTCCGCTGTGTCCCCAGGCGATGTTGACCGCGGGAAGGATCTACGACCGAAAACTCGGACAATACCAGGACGCTTTACAGGCCTACGAGTCCGTGCTGGCGGCATATCCGCACAGCCTGGAGGCCGGGGAGGCGCGGGAACGGGTTCGAGCGCTTCGAGATAAAATCAAGACCCTGGAAACCAACCGCGAGGAGCCCGGATAGGTGAAACCTCACGGACGGACGAACCGAAAGACGAATGGCGCGGTTTGGCCCGGAGAACCGGGCTTACCGAACCTTTCTGGCGCCAGCACCGGCATTATTGTCCGGGCTTTCGTCCTGAGTGTGTGTCTGTTGGGCGCCCCTTCGAGTGCGGCAGCGAACAAGCTGCTCGTTCCCATGGACCTCGGGCAGACGAATCACCTCAAGGCCTACGGTCTGGCCTACTGGGCGCTTGAGCAGGACTTCTTGGTGGAGTGGCTGCTCAACTACCGGGGCGGCGCATTCCTGATGGACTACGTCGAATCGGCGGCCGGCGAAGCGCGTCTGCGGGAGGTCGATTACGAGCGCATCTCGGGAGCCGATGCCGTACGCATTTACGCGGAGATCGAGCAGGGAAACATGAATGCCGTGCGCCTGGAGAAGGCGCCGAGAATCGCGGTATATACGCCGCCCAACAAACAGCCCTGGGACGACGCCGTCACGTTGGCCCTGTCATACGCCGAAATCCCGTACGACGTTCTCTGGGACGAAGAAGTGCTGGCGGGGAAGCTTGCCGAGTACGACTGGCTGCATCTGCATCACGAGGATTTCACAGGTCAGTACGGAAAGTTCTACCGAAGCCATGGTCATGAACTCTGGTACCGGCGCCAGCAGGCCCAGTTCGAAAGCCTCGCCACGCGCCTGGGATTTAAAAAGGTCTCCGAGGAAAAAGGCGCGGTTGCCCGCGCCATTCTGGCATACATCTCCAACGGGGGATTCATGTTTGCAATGTGTTCCGCAACGGATACCTTTGATATTGCCCTGGCCGCAACCGGTGTCGACATCGTGGATACCGTCTACGACGGCGACCCGCCCCACCCTCAGGCGCAGTCCAGACTGGACTTTTCGAGGACGGTCGCCTTCGAGGACTTTTCCCTGGTCGCGGACCCGATGGAATATGAACACGCGGACATCGACGTCTCGCCCACCACGGTCGCGCGGCCTATGGGTCCCGACGCCGACGCGTTCACCCTGTTTGAATTCTCGGCCAAATTCGATCCCGTGCCCGCCATGCTCACGCAGAACCACGTGCCTGTCGTCCGCGGATTTCTGGGTCAGACCACGGCATTTCGCAGGAATCGGATCAAGAAGTCCGTTACCATTATGGGCGAGGTCAGCGGTACGGATCAGGTGAAATACATCCACGGAAATGTAGGCCGCGGCACGTTTACCTTTTACGCCGGACACGACCCGGAAGACTATCGCCACTACGTGGGAGACCCTCCCACCCAGCTCGCGCTACGCCGGAACTCGCCAGGGTATCGCCTTATATTGAACAACATCCTGTTCCCGGCGGCAAAAAAACAGAAACGGAAAACCTGAACGCGACCCCGGCCTCCGGGTGCGTCCGCGACCAGGGTTGGATTCGCACCGCGAAGGAATGCCCAATCATGCCAGAACAGCCCGCCAACGACCTCGAAGCCGTCGAAAGACTGAAGACCGCTCACGCCCGTATCAGGGACGAAATCGGCAAGATCATCGTGGGGCAGACGGAGATCGTGGACCAATTGCTCATTGCGCTCCTGTGCGGCGGTCATTGCCTGCTCGTGGGGGTTCCCGGCCTCGCAAAGACGCTCCTCATCAGCACGCTTGCCAATGCGCTCGACCTCCGCTTCAGCCGAATTCAATTCACGCCGGATCTGATGCCGTCGGATATTACCGGCACGGAAGTCCTGGAAGAAGACCAGCGAACCGGCCACAAGGCCTTCCGCTTCGTGAAGGGCCCCCTCTTTGCGAACATCATTCTGGCGGACGAGGTCAACCGCACGCCGCCGAAGACCCAGGCGGCACTGCTCCAGGCTATGCAGGAGCACGAGGTGACGGCCGGCGGCGACACGTTTCGGCTGGAAGAGCCGTTTTTTGTGCTGGCCACGCAGAATCCGATCGAGCAGGAAGGCACCTATCCGCTTCCGGAAGCGCAGCTCGACCGGTTCATTTTCAACCTCTGGATCGACTATCCCGCCGAAGAAGAGGAAAGACAGATCGTTCGCACGACCACCAGCGCCTACGCGGCGGAAATCGAACCGGTATTCGACGCGCGTGAAATCGTCGAACTCCAGCATCTCATCCGAAAGGTTCCGGTCGCCGATTATGTCATTGACTACGCCGTGGGCCTGGCCCGCAGGACCCGGCCGGGCGCGGACGGCGCGCCGGACTATGTCACCCGCATGGTCAACTGGGGCGCGGGGCCGCGGGCTTCTCAGTTCCTCATTCTGGGCGCCAAAGCCCGTGCCGTCCTGGAAGGACGGTACGCGGCTGCGATCGACGACGTCAATTTCGTCGCCGTTCCGGTTCTGCGCCATCGCATCGTCACCAGTTTCAACGCCGAGGCCGAGGGGGTCACGGCACTTGAACTCGTGCAGCGTCTTCTGGATGAAACCAACTGACACGGCAGGCTCACCGCGTCCATGCCCGATTTCCGCACCTATCTCCAGCCCGAAGTTGTCGCCCGCCTGTCGGGCCTCGATCTGGTCGCCCGCCTCGTGGTCGAGGGCTTCCTCACGGGCCTGCATCAGAGTCCGTATCACGGATTCTCGGTTGAGTTCTCCGAATATCGTCAGTATATACCGGGTGACCCGCTGCGTAACGTCGACTGGAAGGTCTTCGGCAAGACCGACAGACTTTACGTGAAACAATTCGAAGAGGAAACCAACCTCAAGGCCTACATCCTGCTGGACGCCAGCGCGTCAATGGCCTATGGATCGAGCGCCGTGACGAAATTCCAGTACGCCACCTATACCGCTGCGGCGCTGTCGTACCTGATGCTGCGCCAGCGCGACGCGGTCGGTCTGGTGTCCTTCGATCGCGGGATCCGGTCCTACCTGCCGCCAAGGTCCGCGGGGACCCATCTGCCGGCCCTGCTGGAAACGCTTCAGAATACCGATCCGAAGGGCGAAGACACGGACCTGGCCGCGACCTTCCACAGTCTTGCCGAACGCATTGTCCGCCGCGGCCTCATCATCGTTCTTTCCGATCTGATGGACGACCCGCGTTCACTGCTTTCCGGCCTGAAACACTTCCGTCACCGCAAGCACGAAGTCATCGTCTTCCACCTGCTGGACCCGAGGGAACGGGACCTCCATTTCGGTCGCGAAACCCGATTCGTCGACCTCGAATCCGGCGCTTCCGTGACCACCGAGCCCTGGCATATCGCATCCGATTACAGGGACCGCATGGACGCCCTCACCCGGCAATTCGGTCTCGAATGCCGGGAAAGCCTCATCGACTACGTGCTGCTTGATACCGCCAGACCCTTCGATACCGTGCTGTTCAACTACCTGGCCAAACGCAAACGTCTGATGTAAACCGGAACCGCCGCTTTTGTTCTTGCCCATCGATCAACCTCAATGCGAAAAAAGAACATCGAAAAATTGGCCACAAAAAGCACAAAAGGCACAATAAGCATCCGTGAAAAGCGACGTGTGTCATAACGCGGTGACCCTGCAGTTCTTTCCTCACCGGACCGAAGAGGTGGTCCGCAAGGACATTTTTTTCCGTTCACGTCCAGTGACCTGAAGGTTCATTGAAATCAGCAGTTAAATCGCCTTTATTCACTTGCACAACTTCGAATTAACGTCCCCGAATAATGACGGATCAAAGTTGAGAGGACCCTATGGAAAGTGTACGCGTGGGCATTGTCGGCGCAGGTAAAATGGGGCGTACGCATATAGACGCCCTGAGAGACGTGGCGCAGGGAATAGCCGTCGCCGTGAACGACCCGGCCCGCCTGCCTGGAGTCGGTCCCGCCCTCGCCGGCGAATACGGCCTGGACTACGAGGAAAGCCCGGAATCTCTGGTTTCCAGAGACGATATCCACGCCGTGATCGTAACCACGCCCCATGCCATGCATGCCGAACACGCCACCGCCGCGCTTGAAGCGGGCAAACACGTCCTCGTGGAAAAACCGTTGGAAATTACGCTGGAGAAGTGCGACGCCATCATTCAAACGGCGGGGCGCATGAATCGGAAGCTCATGGTTGCACAGAGCCACCGGTACTGGGAAGGGGACGCGATATCCAAACGCCTGCTGGACGAAGGCGCCATCGGCCGGCTTCTGATGTGCCGGGACACACTCGCCACGCCGGGCTACCGCAAGCCCGATCCCAACCGGGCATGGTTCACGGACCTGGATCTCTACGGTCCGGGCGGCCTTATCGGGTGGGGCGTACACAATATCGACCGGTTGCGCTGGTGGTTCGAAAGCGAGGCCGACTATGTCTTCGCCCGGTCCTATTCGCTGCGCACCGAGGTGCCGGGAGACGTGACGTCCAACATGGTCATGATCGGCTTCCGGAACGGCGGCAGCGCCCATCTCATCTACTCCGAAGCGCTTCCGCCGCCGGGTTGGAGGGGCTTCAGTTGCGCCGCTGAACTCATCGGGGACAAAGGCCTGATGGAGGTCGACCCGTACAATAAAGTCAGAGTCGCCCGCGACGGCGCGTCGGCTTGGGAAACCGTGTACGACCACGCGGCGGTGGAGGACCCGCGGCAAAAAGCGTTTGCAGACGAGGTGCGGGACTTTATCGACTGCATCGTCAACGACACCGTTCCTCCGGTTACCGGAGAAGACGGCAGGGCGGCGGTCGAGATCGCCCTGGCCGCATACCGATCGTCGCAGACCGGTGAGGCGATAAGGCTGCCGCTGGGCGACCTTTGACGGGGGCCGGATGACGTCGGCTAATTGAGAGCGCTCGCGCCAGTACGGTTGTCAGGGTGAGATATGTCCGGGAGCTTGCTCCGGTCCAGGCGGCTTCGACTATCGGAAGATTTTCTTTACATCCGTAAAGTGCAATACGCGCGCATGGGGCAGTTCGGGTGTCAGATTCCCCGCGTATACGACATAGCCTTCCACCGTGTCTGACGCGATTTTTCGAAACCGCGCGATTCCTTTTGCGAATTCCGGATGAAACGTCATGGCCGATTTGATCTCAATTGGGACCAAACGCCTGTTCTTCCTGAACAGCAGGTCCACTTCATTGCCTTTGTTGTCACGGTAGAAATAGAGTTCCGGTTCTTTTCCCGCGTTCAGCCTGGCCTTCAACGCTTCGATCACGACCAGGTTTTCAAAGAGATTACCGATCAGTGGGTCACGGGCAACAAGCGCTGGCGATTCAATGCCGAGCAAATAGGACGCAAGCCCGACTTCGGTAAAATAGATTTTAGGCGATTTGATGATGCGTTTTCCGAAGTTCTCGAAGTAAGGATTTAATCTGAACACGGTGTAAGACGCTTCGAGCACGGAGAGCCATTCCTTTAGCGTGGTACTTGAGACACCCACGTCGTTAGACAGAGAATTCAGATTCAAAACCTGACCGACGCGTCCGGCCAGCAGGCGCGTAAAGTTCTCGAAGTCTGCCAGGCGCCTGAGGTTGATCATCTGTCTGATGTCGCGCTCGATATAGGTCTGACAGTAACTTCTGTACAGGCGGGTGGGATTGACTTTTTCGCTGTAGAGTCGTGGCATAAAACCCTGATATATATATTCATCGCGCGTGTGTGTGATGCCGTTTGCGCCGAGCTCCGAGATCGACAGTGGCAGCAGACGCAAGAGAGCCGTGCGTCCGGCCAGGGATTGGACAACCGCTTCCTGAAGGCCCAGCTGGTGACTGCCTGTGAGGATGTATTGCCCCCGCTTGCGGCTGCTGTCGGCCAGAACCTGGATCGTTGAGAGCAATTCGGGCACACGCTGAATCTCGTCGATGATTACGGGCGGCGGGAAGTGCGAGAAGAAAGCGTGGGGGTCGCTTCGTGCGAGCATTCGTATATCGGGCGCTTCAAGGTTCGCATACGCGTGGTGGGGGAATTGCATTCGCGCCAACGTGGTTTTTCCCGCCTGCCGAGGTCCGATGATTGTAACCACGGGGAATTCTCTTGCCGTCGCGGCCAACTCGTTGGCGAGTTGTCGGCTGAACACGGTTCCGCTCCTTTTCTGAGTGGGCGCTCCTTACGGACAAGGTAAGGAGAATCGGTACAAAATTCAAGTTCAATTTGAATATTGTACTGCGTCTGGCAGGTCTTCGCGGTACGATACGCCTGCCGTTCCCGTTCTACCTTCGCGCGACCCAGACCCCGCTATATCACAGCCGCTTACCGATCGTCGCAGACCGGCGAGGCGATAAGGCTGCCGCTGGAAGATTGACGATGAGCTCCTTTCTCAGAAATCTCTTGTTCGAGCTTTGCGCCGACCTGCGGTCCGCGAAGGCGGTTCCGGCACTGACGGCCGGATTCACGGCGGGTCTGGGGTTGCTGGTCGCCCAGGTCGCCTTCGCGAGCTTTATCTTCTCGGGTCCTCTTGCGGCCCATTCCTCGCAGGGAATCGGGCTGGTGCTCTTCGGGAATTTCGCGGCGTGTCTTGTTATCGCTCTCGGTGGCGGGTACCGCGGAGCCATTGCGGGATTGTCTCCAGTACTGGTCGTCGTGATGGCTTCGGTGGGATCCACGATGGATGCCGAGGGCCACGCGCTTTTCGTCACAACGACGGTCGCGCTCATCCTGACCGCGGTGGTAACCGGTGCGGGCTGTCTCATCATCGGACGTTTCCGGCTGGCAAACCTGATGCGCTTTATCCCCTATCCGGTGGCGGGTGGATTCGTGGCCGGAATCGGTGGGGCCGTGTGCCTCGCCGCGATGTCGCTGATGGGATCCAAACCGGAGTGGCACGCGATTCCCGCGCTCTTCGACCCATCCGCGTTCTGGAAATGGAGCCCGGGTGCGGTGTACGGGGTCGCGCTTTATTTCGCGATGAAGCGCTGGGCGAACCCGCTGATCCTGCCGGTGAGCGTCGCGTTTGCCGTCGTCGCGTACCATTTCGCGCTCGCCAGCCTCGGCATTGCGGGCGAGACCGCGCGTGCGGAGGGCCTGCTGCTCAGCAGGACGACTGACGGGAACCTGTGGCCGGCCGTGTATCCGGCCGACCTGGAAAATGTGCAATGGTCCTCCATGGTCAGACAGGCACCACACATGCTGACGCTGATGCTGGTTGCCTTTATTGCCGTGGTGATGAACTTCGCCGGGCTGGAGCTGGCAGTGAGTCAGGAGCTGGACTGGGACAGGGAGTTCCGGGTGACGGGCGTCGCGACAATGGCCGCAGGTCTCGGCGGCGGCACGGTGGCGACGCTTGTCGTGCCGGCCTCCCTGCGCAGCAAGTTGCTCGGGGCCACAACAAGGTTGACCGGAGTGGTCGCCGCGCTGGTGATCGGGGGGGCGTTGTTTCTTGGTGACGGGATGCTGGAACTGGTTCCTGCGCCGCTCGTCGGCGGAATCCTGGTCTTTGCAGGCGTGGGCTTGCTGGACCAGGGTCTCGTGGCAAGCCGCAGGCGGCTCCCCTGGTCTGAATACGGCATCATTCTCCTGATCTTCGTTGTGATCACGACTTTCGGAATGATCGAGGGCGTGGGCGTCGGGTTGCTCGCCACACTGGTGTTCTTCGCCGTACGCCTCAGCCGCGTCGACCCGATCGAATCGCAGTTCACCGCACGCGAACGGAGGAGTATCAGGGTCCGTCCTGTCCCCGATCGCGCCATACTGATGGAAGAAGGGGAGCGGGCGCAGGCCTACCGGCTGCGGGGCTACATCTTTTTTGGGAGCGTGTGCCCTCTCGTGGACCATCTCAGGAAGTCCCTGAAAGGAGATTCGCGACCCGTATGTCTGATCCTGGACTTCAGCGCCGTTTCGGGTTACGATTACTCGGCGGTAAACGTCCTGAGCAGGTTTCTGCAGGCGGCGAACGCGGCCGGAGTACGGGTCGTTCTCAGCGGATTATCCGTGGGTTTGCAGACCGGGCTCGAGCACAACCTTCCGCCCGCCGCATTTGCCGGGCTTCAGGTTGAGCCGGATGCGGACCGCGCCCTTGAGCGCGGCGAGGAGATCCTCCTGTCGGCCTGGAAGGAGGAAAAAGAGGGGGCAGACGAGCGTCGCGCGTCGTTGCTGGAACACACCGCGGAAGACCTTGAACGCTACCTGGCGCGTCAGATCGATTTCGAACGCCTTACGGAGGAACTGCAGAGGTGGTTGAGCCCTCGTCAGTACTCCGCCGGCGAGTTACTTGCAGGACGGGAGGTGCCGAAAGCCGGTCTGCAGCTGCTGCTCTCCGGCAGGGCTTCCGGTTACGATTCCGCGGGCGCCCGCCTTTTTCAACTCGGCCCGGGAGACTCGATCTGGCCGGCGGGCGCGCCCGAGCAGACTGCAGCCCTGATTGTCGCGGACGAACCCTGCCGAACCCTGGTGCTGACGCCGGTTGATCTTGAAGGGCTGGAGGAGAGGGAGCAGGAGCTTACCCTCAAGCTGTATCGATATCTTCTCGCCGGGCGTCTCCGTGTCGAACCGGGAACGGAGCGATAACATGGGGACTCGCGAGGCTGGAATCGAAATGACCCCGCTGGACTACGGACGTTCGTTTCTGATCGGGAAGGGGTCCAGCAACGAGGTTCGCTTCTGGATCGAGTCGCGAACACGCGTCATCGACGAGACCGGGGGGAACAGCGAGGATTTCTACCAGACCGGCTCGTGCAAGAGCGAGAACACGTTTCGCGAGAATGACCTCTTTCAGCAGGACAACTACGATTACCTTCCGATCTTCAGCGCACGTTACGGACTCATCTTCCGCCGTCACGCCCGCCTGAGTGACCGGTACCGGGAAACGCGGCCGTATGAGGAGATGTTCGGCGGCTACGACCTTCACCTGGTCGAGGGCGACAGGATTCTAGAATTGCCGTCGAACGCGGCCATCCGCGAGGAAACGTACCGCTTCGCGCCGCTGGTCTCGCAGACCGAAATCCACAACGAGGACACCGGGCTCAGGGCCGTCATCGAATGTCCGGTGAAGACCATGAACACCCGCCGCGAAGGCGATCTCTATCAGGTGGATACCGGTCCGATCGCCTTTCCGGACCTCTTGAAGCGGCGCGAACGGCTCGTCGACTGCCTGTCGCTGGCCTACGTGGCCTTCAACGCGCCGCACTTCGCCGATTTCGTCATTGAGGCGCCCACCCCCGTGGATCCCGATAATCCCGATCTGGGAGTACATCACTATTCGAAGATCGTCAGCCTCCCGGCGCGCAACCGGCTGTTCGCGGTGGAGTAAGGGCGGCTGGTTCAAATAGATTCCGCGTATGACGACGATCCCAACGTCAAACTGAAATAGCCGGCGGGACCTCTCGATTCGGTCCCAAAACCAAAAAAGGAGCCACCCATGCGCCCCGAGATTCTGACGAACCGGAAGCGGACGTCCGTGCCTGCCAGGGAAACCCCGCTCAGCCGGAGATATAAACGTATCCTGGAGAACTGGGTGCCGATCGGCCTGAACTACTTCGAAGACTGGCCGGAGCGGCCCAACTGCGGGCATTTCTTCGGCGGGGCCCACTGGTACGGCAGCGACACGGCCTCGCCGATCTTCGTGTTTGCAGCGCTTGCGAACTCGCCCGAATACGATTCGAAAAGGACAGGATGCTCGAAAGAAGTACTGAGGGAACTCGCGCTGAAGGGGATCCGGTACCTTTGCTTTACCCACGACACGGGTCCGGCCGAGTGTATCCGACCCCAAAAGAGCCTTGGCAATCCACGAACATGGGGCACGAAGTGGGGTGAACGCGGGCGGGGCTTCTTCCCCGAGAGCCAGTGCGGCACGAACGTTGCCGACATTGCCCTCACCGCCCTCATGCTGGGCGATATGGTGGACGACGAGACCTGGGGCATGATCGCGCGCATGCACGAAGACTATGCCGAGCGGTTCGGCGCCATGGCTCCCAAGAGCGGCGTGTACACCAATACCCAGATGGAAGAGAACGGATGGACGTCCTGCGGCCTGGCCTCGGTTGAATGTTTCCTGAGCAACTCTCCCAACGTCAAATCCTGGGCCGAAACGGCCCGCCAGTGGATGTTTTCGACAACCACCACCCAGCAGGACACGAAGAACCTTGCGCGCTTCTCAGACCGGAAGACGGTCAGGGAACTGACCGGCCAGACGTTCGTCGCACTGCCGGACTACATGGCCGAGAACCACGGAATGGTGCATCCCAGCTACACCGGCAGTTCGGTCATGTTCACCGGGCGGCTCGGCATCATCTACGGATCGTTCGGCGCGAGGGTTCCGGAACACGCCCTCTTCAATCGGAGGGAAATCTACGACCAGCTCAAACGTACGACGGACCGGACCGGCTCGATGCATCCCGTGCAGGGCATGGACTGGCCGTATATTCCGCCCGATTCCGGAACGCTGACCCACGCGACGGCCGCACTGCTCCTCGACGATCCGGACGGGGCCTGTTTTGAGCGCCGGGCACTCGAAACGCTGGAACAGCGCGCCGAAAGCACCGGCGGACGAATGCACGACCGCCAGATTGCCGAGACCGTGCACGGACCCCAGGACCCTCTGATCATCCGGGAACACAACATCGTCAATCCCGCCCACACCTATTTCCTCCACAGGATCTTCGGCGACGGCCCCGAACCGACGTCCGGGGCGGCGGTCGAACGCAAGCTGAGGGGCGTCAAGGTCTATCCCCACTCCGGCTTTGTCTTCCACCGGCACCGGACCGGTCAGTCTTCACTTTCATGGCGCAACGACATCATGGCGCTGCCGTTGAACAGGGACGGCCTCTATACGGTCGCGCCGGCGTCAAACTCATATCTGGCCAGCATTGACGTTCAGGATAAGCCCGATAGCCACGACCTGGTCTCGGTTCGCGTGGACGAACACCAGGATGGATTCGCGGCCGCCATGGTCCTGGATCGCGCTCAACGTTCGGTGCGCCAGGAAGTACTCTTCGCAGGGCTGCCCTCCGGGATTTCACTTTCCTGCGAGCGGCTCACCGCAAGAGAGACGATCACCGTTCAAAGCGTAGATCAGGGTTTTCTGCGGATCGTCAACGAAAACTTCAAAGCCTTGAAGGGCAACTGCAACGGAACCCGTACCGTTCACACGCCGGAGGGTTCCGATCGCTTCCGGAGTTACGTCACCGCCGACCCGGAAAGCGATGTCATCAAGACGTACGAACATCCGGCATGGCTCAACGTCGACAGTCGGCTGGGCATCGTCTTTACGGGTACCGGGAAGACCATGTACCACAACCGGCACTTTTACAAGGTCTGGCGCGCCGTGGCGGACGACCTCACGCTCAGCATTGTGGACGAACCGTTCCAGGTTACTGCCGGAAGGACCATTTCCGAACTCACGGCGCTCATCGCGCCGGACAGCACGCCTCGAAAAACGGCCGGCCTGGACGTTGTGGTCATGCAAACACGGCGGTCCGCGGCGGGCCTTATGGCCGACGGGCATCTGGCCGTGGCGAACTTCGGCGAAAGCGCCGGTTCGATCACCTTTAAAGCGCCGCGCTCCGAATTCAGCGCGATTCCCGTATTCAGTGGTGTTACCCGCGTGGACGAAGATACTGTCACCTGGTCGAGAGACCTCGGCGCGGGCGAGGCCCTGCTTCAGAAGGCCATCCTGAACGTTGAAACGACGGGTTCGTTTGAGGTCAACGCCGCGGAAACCGGGGAGGTCTGGGTGAGAAACAACGGCGACGCCCCGGCACGGCTGGCGCACAACGGCGAGGAGACCCTGGTGCCGCAGGGGGAAATCGTCGCCCTGGCGTGACCGTGCCGACCGACGGCATCCTGAGGTTGAAGGGCGGAAAAAACAGAAGAGGCCGGGGAGAACCTCCGGCCTCTTCTGTTACACGGCGGAACTGAGCGCGAGTCCGCCGTATCGGGTCATCCGAATCACCATCTCACTCTGAAACGGGTGTCCGCCAGCGCTCTTCGACCGGTGTGCAGGTCCTCCACCACAACTCGAAACGCCCGCGGCCCCGGCGATGCGCCGTCCATAACCACGCGCAGGTCGCGCGGTTCCCAGTCCCGGACGCCCCGGTAGGAATACGATACAGCCGTCGTCCAGTCGGCCGGGGAACCGTCGCCCGCATCCTCCGGCAGCGACAGCGTCTGATAGTTGATGCGGTAGTGCGTGGCGCCAAATTCGTCACGCGACAGATTGTAGATTTCAAAATAGAACCAGGCCTGCCCTTCCGCGCGGCACACCTGCAGCGGATTCGGGAGTACCGCGAATTGCTCCCTGCCGTAAGGGGCGTTCTCCCGCATCCGGATGCGCCGCGCCATCAACAGGTCGCTGATTTCCAGTGTGTCCGTACCGAACGATCGTACACTCAGCCGTTCCCGGAACGTGCCTGTCCGCTTTGTCTTCCGGTCTTCAACTTCAGCCGCGAGGAAATAGGTCCCCGGATCAATGATCATACGTTCCGCAGCCAGCAGGAAGGCCTCTTCCGTGGATTCATAGACGACCCGCGGCATCCGCTCCACGTTTACGACGCTGTGCCGGACGGTGTCCCAATCGGAGTCGAAGAGAAAAAGCGCCTGCCTGGCGTCCACTCCAGCGTTTCCATTGCCTCCCGATACGGTATGCCGCAGGTTTTCTTCCGGCAGCGCGTAATACACCTCGATGCGGGTATTTCCGTTGTCATGCCGGAACTGCGCAGTCTGGCATGGCGCATCATATTGTAGAGGATGCTGATATAAGTCCGGTACCGCCTCCACCAGTTGTTCGAATTTCAGCCGTTTATTACCCATCCTGGCCGTTGCGAACCGCCAGGAGTCCCATGTAACCGTAGGGACGAATATTGCTGTAAACGGGCCGTAGTCCCAGACGTCCTTCCGGCCCCTCCCGGGACCGTCCATGTACCGGACGCGCGGGTCTCCGTACCGGATATAGGTCTGACCCATGTCGGTCTGCCATCCTTCCCGCCCGAGCGTGGGATCGGAGAACCGCAGGTTCGCGTAGGCCACGCGCCGGCACTGTTCCAGCAGGCGTTCGTTGACCGATGTGAGGTAGATCGGGTCCTTTCCCAGCCAGAACTTGCGGATTTCCTCGTCGCCCGGGGGCGGTTCACCCTTTGTTTCGGCAGGGCTCCGGATCAGGAAAATCGACTGCATGAACCTCCGCGCCGTATCGGTCATACGGTTCAGGCCGTCCACGTAGGCCCGGTACGCCGCTTCCAGGTCGCCTTTCATCTGATAGCCGAGGCCCGCGAAAAAGTGGGCGTTCCAGTTCTCCGGCCGCCGCTTTCGGTAGGCTTCGAAGAGCTCGATCAGAGGCCCGGGCATGTCGGCGGCGTAATAGGCCAGCCCAAGATACTGATGCGACGGCCAGTGGACGGGATCCAGGCCGATGGCGCGGGTGAGGTAACCGATTCCGGTTTCGATGCCGAGATCCGGATACTCGACGAAAGTCAGTGTCTTTCCGCCTCGGATCGAATACATCCCGATTGCCGCTTCGGTGTCGTCATCAAGCCTGTCTGTATAATAGGTATACTCCCATGCCCAGACCGCGAAACGCCCTGCCCAGAAAAGGCCCGCTACGTGGTCCGGATCCAGTTCCAGAACCTGGAGCGCTTTTCTGTATGATTCCGGACGTTTCAACGTCCGCCATAACAGCTCAGCATGGGTTGCCCGATATTCCGGGTTCTCGCGCTCACGCATCACGGCGCGCAGCAGCCAGTGGCCCGCCGTCTGACGGGAAACCGGCGTGCCCTGCGCCATGTAAAACCGCGCCAGGGCGTGCATCGTCCTGCCGGACCGGTCATGCCTGAGCGCACGCTTCATCAGGGCTTCCCGCCGGTCCTGTTCGAGCAGCGTATCCGCCGCCGCGGCCAGCAGCGAGTCCACCTTCGCAGGATCCGATCGTCCGGCCTCAACGGCGGGAACGCGCAACGCCAGAAGCCCAATCAGTATTGCGAGTCGAACCATACAAGGATCTCCTTGCTCCCCGCAAGCCAGATGTCCGGACGGACAACAGGACGGATTTGCACGTCGCAATGTCCGTGATCCATCTCTTCCCCTTCGTAAGACACATTGCGGTGGGATCCGGTTCAAATTATCGAATCGCAATCCGGTACTCTTTCACGGAAATGGAGCGCCTAGCCTGAATAATTCACCAGGCATGAACTTACATGGATGGACAGGATGAACAGGATAAAGACCAGGAGCAGGACAAATGCTCACTATACCGGGCCAAACCGATGGATCCTTACCTCGGTGGGCTACGAAACATCTCCCTGACCAATCAATTTCGTGATTCATGAGATGCTGACGCGTGATATTTCGCAGAATCTATTGAAAAACAACCCGTTATGCATCAAAACCAGGGTTTTCGTGAATAATCCACCCTAGAGGCATGGCGTCAACGGCCAAAACAAAGAAGGGTCCTGAACGGACCCTTCTTTGGGGATATATAAGCTGATATTTATTAATATTTTATATCTTTTTTCCGTTTGGCAAAAAGCGGCTAGAACTGAATTTGCCGCCCTGCAAGATTGCTCAGCATCAGTTGAAACTCATCCATGCGCCTGTTGCCTCTGAATATCAGCAGATTCACGCCTTCAATCCCTGCCGTTGTCGGGAAGTCGATCTGGTCGAGAAAGGCGACAAACGCCTCGTGGAAGGTGGTCAGCCCCAGCTCGTAACTACCGTGAATCCTCCGCAATTCGCTATCGTCCGGCCGGATGTCCCGCACCTGTACCTGAAGCGTTTCCAGGCGGGCAATCAGGTTGGACATGAACTGCCGTGTCCAGTACCTCGAAACCACGCCGCCCGACCACCCCTGTGTGATGGAGCCGAACTCGGCGTTCATCACATTCACGGTTTCATAGGTTCGCGAGACGTTTACGAGGTACGCATTGAAGTCCGTGGCGGCAACCGATACCATCGCACCCGAAGGATACGGTGACGGTTCGACCACACCGACGGGATCCGATGATCCGCAGCCTGTGCAAACGATCAGCAGCATTCCCAGGCATCGTTTCATTGTCGCTGTCCCCGGACCCGGCCGGCCGCCGCACATCCGGTGCAAATGGAACGGAGTACACTAATGGGTGGTAGCGCTGTTCAACGTTTTGCGATAGTGGGCGCGCCGGACGACGACCTTAAAACCCAGCCGGTGATACAGGCGAACGGCCGATTCCAGCGTTTCGCTGGTATTCAGTATGGCTTCCCGGTAACCCAGCGCTTTCAACTTGTGCAACGCCCGCACGTTCAATACCCAGCCCAGCCCCTTATTCCGGTGTTCCGGTACAACCGCGACCCAGTGAATCAGTCCGACTTCCCTGCCTCGATACGTCGCTGACCAGGCCGTGGTTGTGCCCACGGGTTCGTCGCCGCAAACCGCAAACAGGACGCGCTTCCGATCGAAATACGGAGAGTCCAGATATTCCTTTTCAAAGTCCGCAACCGTCCACGGCCGACCGCCACCGTTCCCACTCTGAAAGGCCGCGTTCTTGATCCGTACGAATGCCGCGTCGTCGCCGGTTTCGAAAGTCCGAATTCTGTAGCCCGACGGCGGATTCGCGTCAGGAAGGTCCGTAAGTTTCCGCCACATCCTCAGGCCCGCGCCGAACACGGGTTCCCAGCCGGTTCGTTTCAGGAGCCCGGTTGCGGCCGCATTATCGCTGGCAACGACCGAGGCCGTCTGCAGCGTATGATAACCGTTCCTCCGGGCAACCGCTTCCGCTTTCGCCAACAGCCGCCGGCCCAGCCCCGAACGACGGCGCTTGGGAAGCACCCCCAGGAATCTCAGCGCCGCTTTCCGTTCTCCTCCCGTGAACGACATCACGCATATGCCTGCCGGCGCGGACCCGTCGAACGCCAGTAAAATCTCGTCGCTCCGCAGGTTTTCAAGCGTCTCCGCGGCCGGCGGCGTGAGTTCGCCTCCACCCTCGGCACAACGCGCGATCAGGTCCGCGAGAGCCTGATTCGAGACAGACCCGTCGCGCAAACGGAGCGTGGGTTTCACGAGAGTTTGCCTTCCACGTGATCCAGAAACGTGGGATTGCCAGACGTCACGCCTCCGTCGGCCACGACAACCGATCCGGTAACGAACGATGCCTCGTCCGAGGCGAGAAAGAGCGCAACGTTCGCGATCTCCTCGGGTCTGCCCACGCGTTTGAGGGGATACACCTCTGCGATTCGATCGAATATCTCCGGGTCCTTATCAAGTACGTGCTGCCACCCTTCCGTGATGACGGTACCGGGGCAGATCGCATTTACCCGCACGCCATCGGGCCCGCAATCGACTGCCATGGTCTTGGTGAGGGAAATCACGCCTGCCTTCGCGGCGCTATACGCGGCCTCGCCAAACGACATCAGTGCGTTGACGGACGAAATATTCACGATCGACCCGCCTCCGCGACGGATCATCCGCGGAAGCGCCGCACGGCTGCACAGGTAGGCGCTCTTCAGGCATCCCTCGATATTCCGATCCCACAGTTCCGGATCGATGTCGGGGACGTGGGTGCCATGGCAATAATAGGCATTGTTCACCAGAATATCGAGGCCGCCGAATTCTTCCAGGGCCACATCCAGCGCCCGGTTGACATCCGTTTCGTCCGTCGCGCTGCCAACCGCCAGCGCCGCCTCGCCGCCGGCCCCGCGGATCGACTCGACCACCGCCTCCCCGCGCCCCTCGTCGAGTTCCAGCACAACCACGTTCGCGCCTTCCTTCGCGAACCGGATGGACACCGCCTTGCCGATGCCGGCGCCGCCGCCGGTAATCCACGCGACCTTTCCCTCTAACCGCATTTGCTGCTCCCATGGTGACGACGGATTGACAAACCAATTGAGCCATCGGCTACGTTGTCAAATAATAACATCTTACGGACGAAATAAAATATACACCAGCCGCGGGATCGTGTCAACGCGCATCACTCGGATACGAACGCTCCGATAGACGCGGACGGCAGCGGGTTCACGCGCTTCGAATCCTGGGCGCGATATTCGAATTGGTCGTCTTTCGTCTCCCCGCGCGAACCTCGAGGACGTCCGCCAGCGCCGCGTCCGCCGCGCGGACCAGGTGTGCGGTATCGAGTCCGCGGTGGCCGGGTGTGAATGCCGCCAGCTTTCGGACGCCCCGGCTCAACAGGTGCTCCGCTCCCGCGTAATTCTCGCACGTCAGATGATAGTAGCCAACGGCCACCTGGATCATGCCCTGGAAAAAAGGTCTCTCGGGGCCCCGCACGTCCATCCAGACATCCTCCCACGTGTCATGAGCCGCGTAAAAGTCGCCGGCATTGAACTCGCGGACGCCCCGCTCGAATCTCTCGCGGATATCGGATATGGGATCCACAGTGTCTCGCTTGTGTTTCGACGAAAAAATCGTAATCCGGTTCGATGCCGGAATATGAAAGGTACCTATGGTCCGGACGCAGGGGCAGGTTTGAAACCCGCCCCTGCATCCCGATCTTCACCGATGTCGTGCGACAGTGGTTGCCTCTTCTTGCGCGTCGACCACAGGTACAAAAATAGCGGGCTCGAACAATATCCAGCCCGCCTTCGACGAATCTCTTTGCCCATCTTACCGGCCTTGTCCCTTGTAGACCTTCCCCCTCCTGACGTACCCATCCGTATTCTTCCTGAAATTTGCGATCTCTTCTTCCGTCAGGTCCCGCCGTACCCTGGCCGGCACGCCCGCGGCCAGCGTCCGGGACGGGATTTCCATCCCTTCGAGCACGAGCGCATTTGCCGCAACGAGCGCCTCCTCGCCGACCCGGGCATGATTTAAGACCGTCGCGCCCATCCCGATGGTCGACCCGCGCTCCACGGTACAGCCGTGTAGAATTGCGTTGTGTCCGACCGTAACGTACTCTCCCACGGTACAGGGGCATCCGGGATCAGTATGCAGGACCGCTCCGTCCTGGATGTTGGACCCTCTGCCGATCCTGATCGGCTCCTCGTCGCCGCGCAACACGGCATTGAACCAGATGCTCGCCTCCGCCGAGACACACACCTCTCCGACGAGTATCGCTCCTTCAGCGAGAAACGCGGAATCGTCTACCGCCGGTGAAAGTTCCTGAAACCGCAAGATTCCCAATTCATCCTCCCCACATCGAAGCCGATGCCGAACGGATCCCGATGGCGCATGACCGGTTTCGTCGAGGATTGTCCGCGGAAGATTCCCGACCGGGCCGAAATATCAACCTATTTCCCGCCTGACTCACGTTTTTCCTTGTCTTCTTTCCCGTCTTTCTTGCTGTCCCGACCGTCGCTAACAGGTCCGAGCACGAACTCCCGATTGCCAGGACCGCCTCGAGAGCGGAACAGACCGGTGAGAAACCCGATCCCGCCTGATATTGCGCCGAACAGAATGGCCGTCTCCTTGACCGGAGAGTCCGTCTGCCAGGCGGCAAACGTACCCATAATCGCGCCTGACACGGCGCCCCCCACTCCCATTCGTACGGCGGTGCCGAGCTTTCTGGATCGCCGCCCCCGATGGAACAGTACCCGGTCGATATCTTCAACCGGAACCCGCCTGGCGTCGAGCCCGGATTGGACCAGTATGGTCCCGTCGTCATATTCCGGCAGCAATTGACCCTGTATCCGCTCGCCGTCCTTGAGAACCACCCCGCCCCGAAGACGGCGCGTGATCCCCGCCCGGGTGCGCCGTTCTGTGAAAGAGACCTCCCGATCGGTATACATCGGATATTCCGCATCTTCGGGCAAGCCGGATTCGAATCCAATCTTGTATTCGCCCTTCCTCACCTCGTCAAAATGCTCGACGTACTCGCGCAGCCTTCGAAGCGCATCCTCATCGCCCACCGGCATCGTCCTGTCCGCGATCTCCGAACCCGACCGATACCGGATCCTCACCATCACGCGTTCCCCGAGTTTCAGAAACGTGGCTGTCTGAAGACCGGGAATCGCGATGTCGAAAAACCGCAGGTGGACCCGCTCGTTATAGACGCTTCTCCCTTGAAAGAGAGAATAACGGTTACTCTCTTCCAGGTCGATCTCCGGTCCCACCAGCGGGCTCAGTATGATCAGATTTCCCGTAATCTGCCTCACGTCCACGATCGACCAGCCGGCGTCGTCCAGAGCTTCGATCGTCCGGATGGTTTTGGGGCGTTCTTCGCCGTTCTTCTTTTCCGCCTCTGTACCTGTGGATTCCGCCGCCATTGTATTGCCCGCGCCAATGAGGCTGGTCCAAAGCAGACAACTGGCGCAAATCAAAGCGGTCGTTTTTCGGAACATATCCGTCTCCCTGGATGTGAGGTGACTTCCTGACGCGACTTCAATGTACGCGATATTCCAAGAGGTCAAGCATGCGAACCGGCATATAGAAAAAAAACGGGTCGTCGACCCGCGTGCCAGACGACGGTCCGGCGCAGAACACTGCCCCATAAACGCCCCGGCGGACACAAGGTTCCGCTTCCGTGGCGGTTAAACCGATTCGTCCGTCAGTTTCTCAATCTCAGACGTGATGCCGTCCATGATGTAGGGACGAAATCTCTTGAATGCCGTCCGCCGCCTGAACCATCCGTCATCGGACGTCGCCGTTCCCGCAACCCGTACGAATTGCATTGGATCGATCCCGCCGGAATCGGTTGCGCCGAAGAGCCAGACGTCCAGCTGCCGCCGTACGTTATGCCGGGAATCGCGAGAAACAGGCACCGCCTTGTCGAGCGGAAAGAACACCTCCCCGTCCGCGAAGACCGAAGCGTCGCGCAGGTACTTCCGTGGAGGTCTGGCGAGCCGTTTCGGATCGCGCACGGCCAATCCGGTTACGTAGTCGATATCGCCTTCCTCGACGACGTCCATGAACAGGGTACGCATGCGGTTCTTCAATCCGCCATAGTCGTGCAACAGGCGATTCGACCTCGGGTTCACACCCACGGACAGCGTACCCAACCCATTGTAGCGCCGGCACTCTGATACGAAATCGGGCTCGTTATCGAACAGTCCGATGCCAATAACGTGTTCCCCATCCGTGGCCTTCATTTGCGTGAGGCCGAGTTCCGGACGGTGCTGCAGGAGGTCGTAGTGCCGTCGCACGTCACGCTCGTTGAAGGACTTCACCCTTGCGCTCCCCGGCGTCTCAGGTCAAGGTTCCGCCTTCCCTCCCGGATCTGCGCCAGAACGGCCCGGTAGCCGGTCCCGCCTTCCAGGTCCCGGCGGTCGATTCCATCCTCGATGCGGAGCGACTCCGCAACGTCCGCCTCGAACAAATCGCACGCAGACCGGAGCGTCTGCAGGTCCAGATCGTCCAGGCGGGTTCCCTGCGACAGGGCCTTCCGGACCAACCCGCCCACGATTCTGTGAGTCTCTCGAAAGGGCAGCCCCTTCCGCACCAGGTAATCCGCCAGATCCGTCGCTACGACGGTGCCGTCGAGCGTTTCGCGCATTCGCTCGGACATCACCGTCATGGTTTCCCATGCGCCTGCAAAAACCACCAGCGACTGATTGATCGTATCGACCGTATCAAAGAAGGCCTCTTTGTCCTCCTGCAGATCCTTCGAATAGGTCAGGGACAATCCTTTCATCACCGTCAACAGCGACATCAGATTGCCGAACACCCGCCCCGTCTTTCCTCGGATCAACTCCAGCGAATCCGGGTTCTTCTTCTGCGGCATCATGCTCGAACCGGTGCTGTACGCGTCGTCGAGTTCGATAAACCCGAACTCGGACGATGACCACACGACCAGGTCCTCGCAGAACCGGCTCAGGTGTCCCATGAGAATTGCCGCGCCGGACATGTACTCCAGGAGATAGTCGCGGTCGCTCACCGCGTCGATACTGTTTTCGGTTATCCGCGAGAAACCCAGTTCCGATGCCAGGAATTCACGGTCGATCGGAAAGGCGCTTCCGGCGAGAGCGCCCGATCCGAGCGGCATGGCATCTGCCCGATTGGAGCAGGCCGCGAATCGTCCGCGGTCTCTTTCCAGCATCCAGAACAATGCCATGGCATAGTGCGACAGACGCACGGGCTGCGCCTGCTGCAGATGTGTATATCCCGGCATCAAGACGTCGATGTGCCTGGCGGCGAAGTCCACCAGTACGGCCTGCAACCGGTCGATACCGGCAATGGTATCCCCTGCCGCCTCCCGCAGATACAACCGCTCAGCCAGCGCCACCTGATCGTTCCGGCTGCGCCCCGTATGAATCTTGCCGCCCACCTCGCCCGCGATCTCGATCAGCCGCGCCTCGACCGCCATGTGGATGTCTTCCAGACGGTCCGTCAGTTCAAGGCGGTCTTCGGCAATCTCGGTTTCCACCTGGTCCAACCCGTCCAGGATGCGTTCCAGTTCCTCAGACGTCAAGACGCCGATCTTCGCGAGCGCTTTCGCCTGCGCCCGGCTTCCGGCGATGTCCGCCCTGTACAGCCGCCGGTCGAACCCGATCGACGCATTGAATTGCTCCATGTTGCTGTCCGACGGCTTGTCAAACCGCCCCGACCAGGGTTTTTCTGGGGATCCGTCCATCGAATTCTCCAACAAACCGCCATGGTCTCAAAATGATCAAAGGACTCGGACTGTGTGTTTCTCAGTCTTCCGACACTCCCTCAATCACCTGGCGCGAAGCATTCAACGCTTTCGCACTCACGCCCAGCACGTTCAGAAATCCCTCCGAATCCCGATGGTCGTAGTCGCCGATCGCTTCCATCGAGGACAGTTCGGACGAATACAGCGAATGGGCCACGGCTTCCGAGGATTGATACGTTACCGTACCCTTGTAGACCGAAACAGTCACCGAACCCTCGGCCAGCTTCCGAACGGGCGACAGAGCGCCGCGAATCATCTGCGACGACAGGTCGAAATAGTATCCCTGATAGATCTGCTCGGCAAGCACCGAGGAAAGCGAATCGTAGAATCGCCGCGCCCTCCGGTCCAGCACCTGCTGCAGCAGAAACTGGTAGCACGCGCCAAGCAGTGCGAGCCCCGGACTCTCGTACACCCCTCTGGATTTTATGCCCACGAAGCGGTTCTCGACCGTGTGGATGCCGATGCCCACGCCGTGACGCCCGCCAACGTCGTTGGCCGTGGCGATCGCGGAGACGGCATCCACGGGCTCCCCGTTCACGAGGACCGGACGCCCCGCTTCCAGCGTCACGGAGAACGTCTCCGGGCGGTCTGGCGCGTCCGCGGGGAAAACGCCCATTCCCGGCTCGATGAAATCCGCCCCCACGTCGAGATATTCGAGTCTGCCCGCCTCATGGGTCAATCCCAACAGATTCGCATCCGTCGAATACGGCTTGTCCTGCGTGGCGGTAATCGGCAGGTTCCGGGCCTGGCAGTAAGCGATCATCTCCCTGCGCCCGCCGAAATGTTCCAGGAAGGCGTCGTCCCGCCAGGGTGCGTACACCTTGACGGTGGGCGAGAGCATATTGGCGACCAGCTGGAAACGCACCTGATCGTTCCCGCGGCCCGTGGCTCCGTGCGCGAGCACGTCGATGGCCCGCGCCTGCATCTCGTTGAGAATGCCCTGCGCGGTCACGTGTCGGGCAAGCCCCGTGGTATTCCAGTATCCGCCTTCATAAACGGCGTTGGCAAGAAGCATGGTGATCGCTTCCCGGGCCAGTTCCGCCTTCAGATCCAGAATAACCGATTCCACGGCCCCGCAGTCCAGCATTCGCCGTCCGATATCCGCGATGTCGTCCTCGTCCGGCTGTCCGATGTCTGCGGTGATGCCGACCACCTCCACCCCCTGGTCGGCCAGCCAGCGCGTGACCGTGCAACTGTCGAGCCCGCCCGAGGCCGCCAGCGCAATCCGCTTTCCCCGAATATCCGCCACTTTCATCCCGCGTACTCCTTTCCCTTCGACTTTCGGCCGGGTTCCTATCCCTTCAGGATTTCATCGAACGCGTCCATGACCTGATCGATATCCGCCTGTTCGATCACCAGGGGCGGCAGGAAGCGCACCACGTCCGGTCCGGCGACGCAAACCAGGATCCCCTTTTCCCGAAAGGCGCCCATCACGTCCGCGGCCGGAGTGTCGGCCAGCACCGCACCCGCGATCAACCCCCTGCCGCGGACCTCGTTGATCTTATCGGGGTACTTTTCCTCAAGCGCGTTCAGCCGGCTGGTCAGATGGTCGCCCTTCGCCCTTACGGCCGCGATGAATCCCGGTTCGGAGAGCTGCTTGAAGACCTCGATGCCCACGGCGCAGCTGACCGGATGCGCCCCGAACGTGGCCGCATGGTCGCTGGCCTCCACGGCATCGGCAACGGCCTGGCTCATCAGGGTCGCGCCAATCGGCAGGCCCCCGGCCAGGGGCTTGGCCAGCGTCATGATGTCCGGCGACACGCCATAGTGTTCGTAACAGAACAGGGCGCCTGTCCGGCAGAGACCGGACTGGATTTCATCGAACACCAGCAGCATCTTCATCTCGTCGCACAACTGCCGAAGCCCTTCGAGAAATTCCGGATCCGCCGTATGAATGCCGCCCTCCGCCTGCAGGGGCTCCAGGAGTACCGCCACCGTCTCCGCGTCCACGAGCCGCTCCACCGATTCGAGATCGTTGAATTCCGCGAACGAGATTCCGGGCAACATGGGTCCGAAACCCTTGTGGTACTTCGGCTGGCCGGTCGTGGAAACCGACCCCATCGTGCGTCCGTGAAACGAGTTGTTCATCGCAATGAACTTGTGCTTCGCGCGATCCTCGAAATTCCTGTACCCCCACTTTCTCGCAAACTTCAGCGCGGCTTCCCAGGACTCGGTGCCGCTGTTGCAAAAGAACACACGGTCCGCGAATGAACGCTCGCAGAGCAATTTTGCCAGCCGGGGCGCGGGGATCGTATGGTACAGGTTCGAAACGTGGATCAGCTTCTTCGCCTGCGCGGCCATCGCATCGCCGATGATCGGGTTATTGTATCCCAGCGCATTCACGGACAACCCGCTCACGAAATCCAGATACCGGTTCCCGTCGGTGTCGAACAGGTGTACCCCGTCTCCCCGCTCCAGGACGAAGTCGGGCCGCCCGTACGTCTGCAGTATGTAGTTTCGTTCCAGATCGATGATCGCTTTCGTATCCATCATCCACTCCCGGTTGGTTGGGTTTCCTGCGTGCGACCCGGACCGCGTCGCCGCTTCATTGAACAATCTCGGTACCGATACCCTCGCGCGTAAAGACTTCGAGCAGCAATGCGTGGGGCACCCGCCCGTCGATGATATGGGTCTTCTTCACGCCCCCTCTCACGGAACGCACACAAGCCTGAAGCTTCGGAATCATCCCTCCTTTTGCCGTACCGTCCTGAATGAGGCTCACCGCGTCATCGACGTGCAACGTGGAAATTCTGGATTCCGGATCGGCGCTGTCTCTCAGAATGCCATTGACGTCCGTCAGGAAAACCAGCTTCTCCGCCTCCAGCGTCCGTGCGATTTCTCCCGCGGCCGTGTCCGCGTTCACGTTGTAACTCCTGCCGTCGGGACCGAGGCCGATCGGCGCGATCACCGGAATCGTCTCTTCCAGGCATGCCCGGCGGACCGGTTCCGGATTCACCCGGTGTACGTCGCCCACGAACCCGATGTCCACCGGCTTTCCATCGGGGGCTGCCCGCGCATCGTGTTTCCTGACGTGCATCACGCCGGCTTCCTTCGCCGACATCCCGATTGCGCAACCCTCCAGCGACCGGATTCCCTCGACAATCCGTCTGTTGACCACGCCGAACAGTGTGTGTTCAACCACCTGCATCGAATCCGCGTCCGTAACCCGCAATCCGTTGATCCACTTCGACTCCAGTCCCGCGTCATCCAGGCGTCTGCTGATCTCCTTGCCGCCGCCGTGCACCACCACCGGTCGCATCCCAACCGTTTCCATAAAGACCAGGTCCGCCAGAATCGTGTCCGATCCGCCGTCGTCCGGCTGTGTGCTGCCCCCGTATTTCACAACGACGATCTTGTCCCGAAACGACCGGATATAGGGAAACGCCTCAACCAGCGTGGCGGCTTTCCGGATGAACTGCTCCATCGCACAATCCTTCAATACCGCACGGCCTGAGCCCGCGGCGCATCACGTGCTGTAGACCCCGTCAATACCATAGAGTCTGGGAAGACCGCACATCAGGTTCATGTTTTCCACCGCCTGGCTGGCTGCGCCCTTGCCCAGATTGTCTTCCATCGCGCAGATATAGGCGAACCCGTCGTCCACGCCCACCTTGATCGCCAACCGGTGCGTGCCTACGACGTCGCGGGTGCCCCATTGCTTGTCATCGGTGTCCTCAACGGGACAGACCAGGTCTTCGTCGGTATACGCGGAGGCGATGCCCTCAATCAGCCGTTTGCCTGTTTCACGCGCGGGGACCGACTTCAGGCTGTCGGCCAGTTCGATCCGTATATTCGCATTGATACCCGCGAACACCGACCTCAGAACGACCGGCGTGAAATTCACGCGAAACCCGGAGTAATATTCCATCTCCGGCACGTGCTTGTGTCGCCGGCCGAAACTGTAGGTTACTTCGTCGGGTTCCGGTTCCACCTCCCTCCGGGCCCCTGAATTTCCCGACGTCGCCACGATCGTCGCTTCCCCTTGCAGCAGGCCCGTCAACGGCTTCAGAGCCAGAATGACGCTGGTCGGATAGCAGCCCGGATTGCCGACAAGCCGTGCGCCGCCAATCCGGTCGGAAAACAGCGCGGGCATCCCGTAAACCGCCTCCTCGAGCAATTCCGGCGAACGGTGTTCCAGTCCGTAGCCCGCTTCGAACAGCCGCCGCGGCAACCGGAACGCGCCGCTCATATCGATGACTCTTGCGCCCGCCTGCAGTGCCTGGGGCGCGTACCGCATGGATTCCGGGTCCTTTGTCGCCAGGAAAACCAGGTCGCACTCGTCCACGGTCCCCTGCCGGCGCCTGGAATTCTGCCGAAAGACGATTTCCGCACGGTCGTGATGCGCCAGAACGCGTTCGATCTCCTGGCCGACCATCCCGGTATCGCCAAAAATGCCGATGTTCAGAGCCACGCGAATCCCCCGGCGACGTCATTGAGAAATCTCAAGGACCCGCTCCCTCAATACCTCTCGCTTGTCCACGGATTGGCACAGGATGAATATTGTATTCTCTCCCGCGATCGTACCCACAACTTCGCTCCATCCGGCCCGGTCGATGGCTTCGCATACGCCTTGCGCGTGACCGGTAATCGTCTTCAACACCAGCGTATGCCCCGCCCCGCCCGTTTCGACGACGAAATCCCTCAACTCCCTTGCGAGCAGATCCGACCCGCTTTCATATGCAGTTGACGCATCGGCAGGGGCCTGATAGCGAAGACCTCCCGCGCCGTCGGGCGACTTTACGATGCCGAGCTGTTTCAGGTCCTTTGAAACCGTGGACTGTGTGGTGGATATTCCCACCGCCGCGAGCGCGTCGCTCAACTCCCTCTGGGTCCCGATGGCGCGGGACGAGATCACATCCAGTATGCGTCGATGTCGTTCCTGTCTGTCGCCCATGGAATGTTATTCCAAAAATCCGGTGTAATATTCGAATAAAAACAAAAAATAACCGGTTGTCAAGAATAAATATTCACAACCGCGGATATTTCGTTACGTGCCTGCGAACTCAAGCCTTCACGACCTTTCCCGGATTCATAATGTTGAGCGGGTCAAGCGCCTTCTTGATTGCCCGCATGACCTTCACCCCGTTACCATGTTCCTGCTCCAGGGCCGCCAGTTTACCCATTCCGATGCCGTGTTCACCGGTGCATGTTCCGCCCATTTCCAGGGCGAATTCAACGATGCGCTCACCGAATTGTCGCGCTTCGGCAAGCTCGCCGGGTCGATCGGGATCTATCAGAAACACGACATGAAAGTTCCCGTCGCCAACGTGTCCGAACAGGGGGGCAATCAGTGATGATTCCTCCAGTTCTTCCTTGGTTCTGAGGATGCAGTCCGCAAGTCCTGAAACCGGAACGCACACATCCGTCACATATCCAACCGAACCCGGCCGCATGGTCCGTGACGCGTAGTAGGCGTCGTACCTTGCCTGCCAGAGACGGTCGCGTTCCTCTCGTCCGGTCGCCCATCGGAAATCTTCGCCGCCGTGTCTGTCCGCAACCGGCCTCGCCGCGGCCACGCGCTCGGCAACGGACGAACCGGAACCGTGGAACTCGAAAAACAGGGTTGGCGCCACGCTGTAGTCAAAGCCCGAATAAGCGTTGATTGCGCCCATCTGAACCTCGTCGAGAAGCTCGATCCGCGCCATTTCAATTCCCGCCGACATCATTTCAATCACTGCATTTATCGCCGACGAAATATCGGGAAACGCACAGACCGCCGCGGATACCGCCTCGGGAACCCGTGCCAGTTTCAGCGTCACTTCGGTAATGACACCCAGCGTGCCCTCGGATCCGACGAACAGATGGGTCAGATCGTAACCGGCCGACGATTTCCTCGCCCTTCCGCCGGCGTGAATGATGCTGCCGTCGGCAAGGACGGCCGTCAGTCCCAGGACGTTTTCCCGCATCGTCCCGTATCCCACCGCCGCGCTGCCCGACGCCCGGGTTGCGGCCATCCCACCCAGCGAGGCGTCCGCTCCTGGATCCACCGGGAAGTACAGTCCCGTCCCTGTTTCGGCAAGATGCCTGTTAAGCTGTTTTCTCGTAACACCGGCTTCCACCGTTGCGTCCAGGTCCGTTGTGCCAACCCTCAGGATTCGATTCATATGGCTCAAGTCGATGCACACCCCGCCCTGGACGGCGACGATACCGCCTTCGACCGCCGTCCCCGTCCCGTATGGCACGACGGGTGTCCGGTTCCGCGCACAGAGTGCCACGATCTTCGACGCTTCCTCATTGCAGGCGGGAAAGACCACGGCATCCGGCATTCTCGGCGTATGATATGACGCGTCCCCGGCGTGGGCTTCCCGGATATCCACGTCTGTCTTCACCCGATCTCCAAGTAGCGACCGGAGTTCATCGATGACCGGCGCCCGGTCCGGGTATACTGATCCCCTCGCTGTGTTTACTCGGTCCGTCATAATCCCCGATCTTTTCCGGTTTCTCCCGCGATCTCTCACAGGTGACGGGCGAGCCATTCCGTCATTTCCCAGAACATATGCATCACCGATTCTCGCGCGCTGTAACCGTGGCTCTCGTGGGGCAGCATCACCAGGCGGGTCGTCGCGCCGTGCCCCTTCAGCGCGTTGTAGAGCCGCTCGCTTTGCATTGGGAACGTCCCGGAATTGTTGTCGGCCTGCCCGTGGATCAACAACAGGGGCGCTTCGATTTTGTCGGCATGCATAAATGCGGACATCGCGTTATATACGTCCGGCGCCTGCCACAACGTACGCTCTTCCGACTGAAAACCGAACGGTGTCAGCGTACGGTTGTATGCGCCGCTCCGGGCGATTCCCGCCTTGAAAAGATCGCTGTGTGCGAGAAGATTCGCCGCCATGAATCCGCCGTAGGAATGCCCGCCGATCGCAATGCGGTTGCGGTCGGCAACGCCCCGGCGGACGACTTCCTCGACTGCCGCCTCCGCGCTGGATACCAGCTGGGTCACGTAGGTGTCGTTGGCTTCCTCGCCGTCTTCTCCCACAATCGGCATGGTGGGTCCGTCCAGAACCGCGTATCCCTGCGTCAGCCAGGGCAGAGGCGACGTCCAGGCCACGTGGTTGAATCTGTACGGAGAGCCTTTCACCTGCGCGGCCGCATCGGCACTCCTGAACTCGCGGGGATATGCCCAGATCAGCAGAGGCAGCGGGCCCTGCTCATCGGAATACCCCGGAGGCAGATAGAGGGTGCCGTTCAGGCCGGTCCCGTCCGCCCGCAGGTAACGGATGATCTCCTTTCTGACCTCCGCCAGATGCGGCGCCGGGTGGGGAAACGCGGTCAGCTGCCGAACGGCGCCGGTCTTCAGAGACCGCAAAAACACGTTCGGCGGGCTCTGTGCCGCTTCGCGCACCGTCAGCAACAGACCTCCGGCTTCATCGACCAGATTGACGGGCTGCTCATAGTACGGGGGCTCGCATTGCCACAGCCGCTCCGTCGCGCTCGTTTGCAGGTCGAGCCGGTCCAGGAACGGGAAATCCCCCTCCGGCGATGCCCCGCCGCCCGCCCGGAAGAGGTGGCGGCCGCCGTTGCTCGTCAACAATATCCTCCTCCCCGCGCTATTCGACGTCAACAGCGGCGTACCGGGGTCTGCGTAACGGTCTTCCCACGAACGGTCGACAAGCAATTCACGGACGCCGGAATCCGCGTCCGGGGCGAACCGCCAGGTCCTCGTACGGCGGGTCTTCCACCAGCGCTCGGTCGCCAGCGCCGTCTCGCCGTCTCCCCACGTCAACCCCGCGTACCGGAACTCGAGAGACTGGCACGTCGCAGGTGCGCGCTCGAATGGCTCGGAAAGCGCGTATACGCGGTCCCGCACGTCCGCCGCAACGGAAGGGTCGCCGCCATCCTGCGCCTCCACCCAGCACACCGTCGCGTCGGCGTCGTTGCGCCACCGGAACGCGCGAGGACCCTCGCGCACGGCGTCGAACGCGATGGGCACGTTTTCCGCGAGGGGCGCATCGGCCAGTTCGCGAATCACTTGCCCGTCCAGGTTCCATACTTCAACACGAACCGGGAATCGATCGTGCGGCACCAGGTACGAATACGGCCGGTGGACGGTCTCCACCAGCACGTAGGCGCCGCCCGGCGCCGGCTCGGCCCGACGAATGACTCCCGGTGGTCCGATGAACCGTTCATTTCCTTCTTCGGTCAGGATCACAATCCTGGATGCCGCGTAGTATTCGAAGAGCGTTTCGTCGTGTACGTCCTTCAACAGATCCTGCCAGGTGCGCGACGGCGCCAACTGCCCGGTGTTTTCCCGAATCTCGGGACCCGCGGGAAACGGCGGCGCCTCCGGAACTTCACCCCGGTCCTCCGGAACAGCCCGGACGACCAGAGAACGGAAGCACCCCGTTTTCGAAGGTATCCAGGCAAAGGGCACGCCGAAAACGCCGTTCAAGCGGATATTGGACACCTGCCTCGCCTCACTCGAGTCCACGCCGACCCACCACAGCCGGATCCCCGTACTGTCTCGCATCGTAAACGCAATACGGCTTCCGTCCGGCGCCCATCGCGTGCGCCCGATGCGGACGTCTTTCGGCAGACCCTTCACGCGGCGTTCCATGCCGTCCGATATCCGTAACAGCGCCATTCCCGTATAATACCCCGAACGGCTCGGACCGTTGGCCTCGGGGTCGATACGCAGTCCCGCCAGCCGCAATTCCGGACGTGCCAATTCGGATATGGGCGGCAGGCCCGGCTTCGTGAGCATCAGGATCCATCGCCCGGTGGGGTCGACGCTGAGGTCCGGTGCGCGCGGCGCGTCCAGCAGCGCCGCGATTTCTTCCGGCGGCATCCGGTATACAGGTGCTGTGGTAGTCTGGCTCATCCCGCTCTCTGGTTAATCCGACCCTTCGGCCGCGAATTCTCCCTCCCCGAATCGAACACTACACCGCAACAGGCTCCAATCCGTCCGCGTTCCGTTGCCTGTTCACATCGTCAATCCGCCAGGGAACGACGGAACCGTCGGCGCGATAGCGATCGTAATAGCCGCTCTCGTAACGTGCGATGGGCATCAGTGTCTTTCCCGATCGGACATCCGCCAGCGTCTGCATATCCATGGATTCGCCGCTGGCCAGGTCCACCACTTCGATCTCTTCCACCCGGTTGCAGCCCAGGCCCCGCGCGGCGGCGAATTTCAGATAGGGCGTCTTTACGGGATCCAGTCCCATCAGATAGGTCGCCACGGCATCGACGTGCACCTCGTTCTCGCCGATCAACGTCCACCCGAGCGGATAGTTGTCTCCCTCGTTGAACGCGGTGCCGTCTCGTCCGATCAATCCGTCGACCATGCAAAGCCGGGGAATATCCAGGGAACGCAGGGCGGCCACCAGGTCGCACAGTTTGTGGTAGAACCGGTCTTCGAAGAGACTCAATCCGCTATCGGTCAGTCTCCATATCTCGTTTTCATACGGCCGGTCGACTTCCTGAATATGGCACAGATGGCGCTCCGGCCGCGCCAGGATTCCCATCAGATTTTTGATGGCGAGAGTCGTACATCCCAGGTTGTGGCACTTTGCCAGCGGCACGTTGAAAAAGAACGCGCAGTCCGTCACGTCCCGATAGATCGGATAGGCTTCGAACACCTCGCCGCCGGGCACAGGGACCGTTCTGCTCGGCCGGTCGTTCAATTCGGTCAACGCCAGGTTTCTTTCGACCGCCATCTTCGAGTAACCCGCCCCCTTCCAGGTATGCCCGTTTTCCGGTTGTTCGCCGGATTGTCCGTCGGCGACCATCAGCCGGCGGGCGTTGACGCCTTTCTCCACGAGCGCGTCGGCCATGCCCGCCAGGAATCCCGGGTGGGTTACAATTCGTTTCTCCGCGGGAAACAGGACAGTTGCATTCGGCTTGAGCAGTATTGTTCCCTCTTCCTGCAGCGCAAGGTCCACGCGCCGCAATGCCGCCTGGGCAAGGTCCCTGTATGCCTCGAACGGCGCCTCGTTCCCCTCAATCTGTGCTCGAAACAGGTAGACTTTTTCGCTGTCTATTCGCATTCCGGCCTCTTTCCTCTTGTCTGAATGGACCCGTATGCCATGTACGGGGAGACACTGGATTTTTCGTTGGACTTGACTTAATTCCCCTCGACGGAGCCTATTGCATATCGGCTAACACCCGTTTACAAGCCCATATCGGGCACCCTGAACGCTATTGATTTCAATAATAATTCAGCATATATTCACGTGGTTACAGACGTGAATTCTAACCGGTTGTCTCAGGTCATGGAAATCCGACTCAACGCTGAACCGTTGCCATTGTGGCGGATTTTCGCTAATCTTTGGACTGTTGGGTCGATATCTAGAAGAAGGCCAACTATCAGAGACATAACCGGTCCCTATCGATTCTTCTTCTTCAGCTTTGACTGCAACGAACCGAAACATGTACACGTTCAGCGGGAAAAACGAATCTGCAAATTCTGGCTCGAACCGATCAGTCTTTGCAAGAATCAGGGTTTTTCACCCCATGAACTCAACCGAATTCGTCGAGCAATCCGCGCGAACCTAATTCTGATCCTGGAGAACTGGGATGAACATTGCGGGTAATCCGGAACCGAGAATTCAGCTTATCGAGGTTACTGATGACTCCATCACGGCTGACTTTGTTGACGGTCGCACAATCAGTGTTCCTCTTGTCTGGTCGTGGCGGCTGTCGGAAGCCACACCGGAGGAACGCGCCAACTACGAAATAATCGGCGATGGGATCGGAGTCCGCTGGCCCGACATAGATGAAGATTTAAGCGCTCAGGGCATGCTGGCAGGCGTTCCGGCTCGCCCTCCCAAACACAGGGTCTGAATCGGTCTCTCCGTTTCTTTTGGTGGCACAATGCCGCGGTTCATATGCACGTATGGATGATGTGCTGTTGCCGTTGCGCCGCCGATTCCGCAGGATGTCCGCTTTTCACCCCATCGCGTTCAGAACGATCTCCCGGCTTCGCTTGTGCGCATCGAGCGGATCGGGCAATTCCGGATGTAACTCCAGACTCAGATTCCCTCGGTAACCGATATCGGTAAGCGCGGAAATGGTATCGGCCAGCGTTGCTTCGGTCAGAACGCCGTCCGTCAGGCCAAGATGCAGGTCGCGCGAACCGTCGTTGTCGTCCAGATGCACGTATCCCAGCAGCGGGCCCGCGTCCGAAATTGCCGCGGCGGGGTCTTCGCCGGACATCTGCGCGTGGCCGATATCCAGAAGCAGAAACAGGTTGGGATGCCCGATTTCCCTCAGGTACCCGATCGTCCCGGAGGCCGTAGGCAGCGCGGTACCGGGGAAATGTTCCACGCACACCCGCACGCCCAGTCCGTCTCCCCGTTCGGCCAGCCTCTTCAATGCCGACGCGTATCTGTCCAGAGACGACGGGTCTTCATCCGGAACGACGTACGCCGCTGATGCGCCCAGCGATGCGCCAAAGTCCAGCGTCCTATCGAGATGGGATGCGGCTGCTGACCGGGAGTCCCGGTCGGGGCTGCTCAGCCGGGCGCCATCCGGCATGCCGAACGATGCCGCGATACAGGAAACCGAAAGCCCGTGCTCCCGGATTTTGCGCCGTGCTCCGCGAGAAGAAAAAGCGAACGGCCTTACGTCGATCCACTCGAACCCCAGCCCGGCCGCCCGCGCCGCAATCTCGTTTTCCGGGCCCTCGATAGCCCATACACAGCATGCAAGGTTCAAACCGGCGTCTCCCGCTTCCGAACTGCGTCCTCCACCATATCGTACACCGTGTACCGGGCTTGATAGCCCAGCAGTCGTTCCGCCTTGCGGCTGGTGATATACCAGGGCCGTCGTGCGGTGGGAATGCAGGCTTTTACAGACGTCAAATCCAGTCGCGCAGAAAGAAAGTTGACGAACGCCTCCGCGCAGTGCGGTTCGCGTCCTCCCATATTGAATACTTCTCCCACCGCCTCCGCGCTCCCCAGTACGCGGATACATCCCGCGGCGATATCACGTGCATCCGCCCACTGGCGGACTTCGGCATTGCCGCGGCGATCGGCCAAAACGACCAGCTGTTCCGGTCCGGAGTGCAGCGCTGCCAACGCCGCCAGCGTCTCGGACCGCTCACCGGTTGCCGCAACCGATGCCCTGGCGTGGTCAATCGCCGCGTTCAGAAACAGCCAGCGTGCGAATACGCTCCTCGGATCTACGAGCTCCTCGGCGTCCGCCGTCGCGCCAAAACGCAGGATCGTCACCGGGATCCCCATGCCGCGGCTGAAGCTCAGACAGAGTTCCTCCGCGCCGATCTTGCTGGCGCCGTAGACCGATCCGGACAGCCGGGGATGGTCTTCGTCCACGGGCAGGTACCGGGCATCCGCGTCCGGCCTTTCAAAATAGACGGCATCGCTGCTGGCGTAGACAAAGTGCGCGAGAGCCGGCGCCCGTTCGCGAACGGCCTTCAGAAGATGGAACGTGCCCTGGATATTCACCCGGATGAAGGCCTCGTCGGTGCAGCCTCGCGACGTCAGCGCGCCGGCCAGGTGGAACACGGCGTCCACGCCATCGACGGCCGGGCGAAGCGAGTCAAGCTCCTCGACGCGCCCGCATGCGATCTCGACGCGGGGTGGCAGACACGCCGCCCGGCGGTCGTTCGGCATCACCAGCGCCCGAACCTCGTGCCCCGTGGCCATCAGGCCGCGCACGAGGTGCCGCCCGATTCGACCGGTCGCCCCGGTTACGAGAACCCGCACGAAGCATCCTCCTCACTTCCCGGACGCCAGTCCGCCGATCAGCGTGTCCACGTGCATCACAAACTCCAGCGTCAGTTCGATTCGCGACCCCAATGTCAGGTAACCCTCCCAGCGCCAGCACCCATCGCTCCGCTGGGTCTGCATGTACCAATCGGCCATGCGAATTGACCAGTCCAGGTATGCCCGTTCGCCAGTGAGTTGATACAGGAGCGAACTTCCCCAGCTGCTCTTGCAGGCCTGCGCGTACTTGAACTGCGCATCCGTTGCCGCCATCGAAAAAGTCTGGTACTTCCGGGCGAGCGCCAGGTATTCGGCACGTGGGTCGGCCAGGTACAACCTGCACAGAAACCCGGCTGCGATGCCCCCGACGGTCCAGCGTTGCGGCCGGTCAACGCGGTTTTCCACCACGTGCCAGAAGGCCTCGTTCTCAGGGAATTCCTTGATTGTGCCGCCAGCCTCGCACGACCAGGCGTAATAGAACCGGTCAGGCATTTCCGTCTGCGCCGAGTAAATCCGGCGCAAGAATCGATAGACCGAACGCGCGACGTCCAGGCGGCCGGTCGTCTGGCAGGCCAGCCCGGGGCCGCACGCGTATGGAACGTCCATGCAGTCGCTCATGCCGCCGTCGGCCGTCCGGTCGTTGTGAAAACCTCCCGACACAGGATCATGCCAGGACAGCAGATCCGGCATCAGACCATGGCTCAGATCATACTGGCGCGCGAGATGCGCGCCGGCGATCAGTGTGGCATTCCGGTACGCGTACGCGTCGTCGAAGACGCGATACGGTCCTTCGATCCTGCCTTCACCGGTCAACATCTCCCGCCGGATCCAGTTGCAGATTCCCGCCGCCGCTCCGGTTTCGCCGACGATGGTAAACGTCCACGGCGCCCGGTAGAAATGGAATCCTTCCGCCGGATCGCCGAGAGAGCCATCCGCGTTCAGATGTCGAAGAAGCCAGGCGACACCTCTCTTGCGGACCTCCTGGAGCGCGACGATCGTTTTCTGTTTTTCATCCATCCGGGAAAATGACCAGGTTCGGAATCTCCAGCCGATCGCCCGCGCCCACCATCGCGACCGAATAACGCGGTCCGGGATCGCCGTCGGCCACGGGGAAGTGTTCCAATGTCATCGGACCTCTGCCCTCGCGGTCAATCCGCCAGCCGCCGTCCACTCTTGCGGCCAACCTGCCCTGAGGTTCCCCCGCGCTGTTCAGCAGGGTCATCCCCGCGTACGCATGCGGATTGGACGCGCTGGAGAAGAGGCGGTCCGCCTGCACGCCGGACACGGGTCCGCCCGCGACCCGCACGTCTTCGTCGCCGATGGAAATCCGCCGTCGATCCATCGCTTTCGACAGCGTTACGCTGTCGGAGTACCCGTCCGAGACGACCGGTACGGCCTGCCCCGCAACGAGGTCGTCGCCGATCACGGGTTCATCGAGTTCGATTGTGCCCCGCGTGTAATCGACGGAGGCGATTCTGCTCCGGCGCATCCCCGTTCCGTCCAGTCTGAATCCGCCCGTTGACAGCGTCCTGCCGTTGAACAGCATCGCCCGGACGGGGCGTTTCTTATCATCGAGCGCGAGAAACGCTGCCTGCCCCGAAACGCTGATCCCGTCCTCCGTCGAATATTCCCGGTCTGCGTCGAGGGCGTGAAACAGATAATGAATGCTCCCGTCTTCCAGGTCCACGCGGACCGCGGCCGCCCCGAAGCCCTCCGGGGTCAGCTGCAACCGTGTCGCGCGCCGGATCCATGACCTGCCCTTATAAGGTTCGAACACCGTGGCGAACATGCTGGAGAGATCGGCGCCGGTTCGCCTGCGCACAAGAAACTTGACGCTTTCGGGAAGGTACTTGTATTTCTGTACCGGTCCGTCGCATGCGAACAACGTCTCGTCTCTTCCCATGAGATGGGCTCGAAGTCCAATCCCCCGCCACGGGCGTTCCGGCTGGCCTTCGAGGGGTTCCGTCAGGCGCCACTCGGCGGCTGCCTCCCCGTTCAATCTTCCTTCCCGCACGTTGTACAGAAACTGGTAGCCGCTGCCGCGGTAACCCCTGTACGGCACGCTGGACAACCGCTTGTCCTTCAACTCGGGATCGTCGTAGAACTGTTCGTAGGGCACGTCCTCACCCGCCAGCGTGCCACGTTTCCTGACCGGCCCAAGCGCCGGCAGGCAGTCGAAATCGGCCTGGTTGCCGTGAAGCACGTAGTCGTGCTGCCGGCCCCCGTTGATATGGAACACGTCGAACAGATAGTGCTGCCCGGGCGCCGCGTCAACCAGCATGTTTGCACGGCGGTAGACGTCAACCCTTCCGTCATAGGTCCCCTCGCAGGACGCGTCCACGACCTGCGCGAAACCCTCCGCAATCAGACCGTGCAGGCGCCCGGGACCTCGTCCCTGCCTCGTCTCATCGACCACGACCGTATTGTGCGCCACGGTATTGGTGAAAAAACCGGCGAGCCGGTGATTGAAGGCGTCGGTCTGTTCCGGGTACCCGATATCGGTCAGCAGCGCGTTGTCGTGGGAGAACAGCAGGATGTTCAGCTGGTCGAAATGTCGGTGGGCCTGGTGGTCTCCGTAAAAGAGCGAGACCGCCGACCGGTTCTGTTCATCGCCGCATTGCAGATTGGCCATGCCGTACGCCGGAAAATGGAACGACCGCAGACCGATCTCCGGTGCTTCGCCTTCCTGAATTACCGAATGCTGCGCCTCTACCGGTTTGCTGAACAGGTCCTGCCGGACCCCCGGCTGCGTCTTAAGGACCCACGCCAGGCGGGCGTCGTTCACGTACGGAAGCGCGAGCTGACAGACGGCCGGCTCCCAGGCGCCGCCGTGTGCGAACATGTCCCCGGAATCTCCGGTGGACGGGGTGAACTTCCCCGCGATGCAAACGTCGAACGTCCAGGTCACCAGTTTCCTGTACCGCGGATGCTCGAACAGGTTCACACCCGAATCCACCATCAGGGCAGCCAGTTCCGTCAAGTCGTGCACCCAGATTCGATTGTATGAGAGCGACTCATGCGGCATTCCGTCGCGGTACACCAGGTTCTCAAGCGCGTCCCGCAATCCCATATCCGTATCCGTGTAGGGACTCGGGTTCGCCAGAACGTACTCCACCATTTCCTCGCTGCGCGGACGACCGCTGGGGGTCGCAAGAACCTGGGCAAGCGTCAACAGCGCCTTCTGATGCATTCCGTAGTTGCCCCTGATACGCCCGCCGGGCGCGTCCATAATGCACCTGGCCGCTTCCAGGAGCAGACCCTCGCGCATTGTCGCGTCAATCTGGGCGCCTGTTCTGTCTGCCAAACGGTGGAACTCGACGTCGCCGTCCAGATAGGGGCGCACCGCGTCGTACGCGATCGCGCAGGTGTGCGGAGGTCGTGTTGCCCAGATCCTGTTGAACAACTTTCCCGTGTACTCGGGATTGTGCTCCTTCGACTCCCTGGACTGGATTTCGTACTTGTAGTCCGGATAGTATTCCGCAAGCTGCCACAACAGCAGCGCACATTTGTGCGCGTACCGCTTCGCACCGTCGCCATCGTCCGCAAGTACGGTCGCCTGGCCCAGGACTTCAATCGCATCCATAAGGAAGCGCATCATGCTCCAGTGCGCGTAATAGGCCACGAACCAGTAGTTCGCCGGTACCGGGTCTCCGGGGCGATGCCACCCCCATCCGTCGTCGGCGTACGGACCGGTCAGCAGCGACCTGTCTTTCATGTCCGTGGCCAGAAACGCCTCGAAGTCGTTCGAGGGATAGGTTTCTCCACCCACGGGACACGTCACTTTATACGGGCGGTCGAAGTCGATAATCCACCTGTACAGCCCCTGCTCATGGACTTTGACCCCGTGTACCGGGCACCCGTCGTTGTGAACCTGGTATGCCCGCGGTACCTGGGGCGGCGACACGAGCGTGCGCAGCTTCGCGTCGTCGTAGCCGGCCCAATGCTCCGCTTTCTCCAAGATTCCAGAGCGATGCTCCCGCGCCCAATCATAATGCTCCAGGTTGTGCCGGACCACGTCCATCCGGGCATCGGTATAGTAGGTGCGCATGCCGGACGCAACCGCCGGTCTTGCCAATCCAATCACCAGGAAGAGGAAGACGCTTGCCGCAAGCACCTCCGCTGAATAGGCTGCAAACAGGAAATCCGTCATCAGGTTCAGTCTCTCCGTTATTTAGAGGACGCGGGCGGCTTGCGGGTGGGCCGGGGCCTGGCATCTAACGCTCTTCGAATACGCCATGTTGGCATCGTGCGGCCCACGGCTCTCTTCAGGGAATCTTGCCGAAACGTTGCCGAACCCCCGGGCCTATCTCAAATATAAAGCCCGGACGCCAATGTCAAGCACTTAATCCCCGGCGTCGGCTTTGTTTGCCGGAGGCCGCTCCACCCCGCCCGATCCCGGCTTGACAGCGAATAGCGACGGTATTATGATGAGATGCGGTCCGCGCGCCTGGTAATTTGGGCCTGGCTCCGCTGAGGGTAAAGTGAAACGAGCGATTCCACGTGCGAGGAAATCATTGATGAGCGACTCGAACAAAAACGGGCAGTTGCTGGCGGGATTCGGCAAGGCGGACATTACGCCTCCCGCCCACGAATCATTCGAAATCTACGATCCCATCTTCTTTCGGGCGCTTCACGTGCGCCAGGGCGACCGGCAGGTCACGTTTCTGGCGGCCGATTTGTTCCTTTTCGACGACGCCTGTTTTGACATGATGGCGGCGGACCTGGCGGAAACCGACGTGGACCCCGCCTGGATCCTTCCGGGCGCCAGCCATATGGGGACCGGTCCGACGCTGTTCCAGTTCTACGTGAATCAGCCCACGGAGGCATTGAAGGAATTCGGAAACGAGGCGCGTTACGCCCGGGCGGCGGCGGAAGCGGTCCGAACGGCCCGGGACGACGCTGCGCCCGCCCGCGTGGCCGTCGGCACAGGTACGGCGGAACAGGGCCTGCAGTACAACCGCCGCGCGCACGATGTTCAGGGCAATCTGCGGATGGTCTCGCTGACGGAGTTTCCCAGGCCGCCGGACGATCTGATCTATGACGCTGTGGATCGCCAGGTAGGCGTTGTACGGTTCGACCGGGACGGCAGGCGGCCGATCGCGCTCGCGAATTTCGGTTGTCACGCGCTCGCCCTGTGGGATTTGCGAGGCAACGTCTCGGCGGATTACCCCGGTGTGGTGGTCGGCGGATTCGACGAGCGAGGAATCGACGGCCTTTTCATCCAGGGCGCGCTGGGCAACGTCCATCCCGTGCGGGAAACGGACGACCCGTGCGGGCGCATCGGCAGGTCGCTGGCCCGATCGGCGCTGGAGGTGTACGACGGACTCTCCCCGCGGGCCAACGTGGAACTGGGCCTTTTCAGGCGCACAGTCGAGATTGAACGGCAGCCCGTGGCGGACGTCGAAGCCGCGCGGAAGGAATGGGAGGCGAACCCCGCCGCCGCTGAGGGGCTCGCGCGATACGAATACTGGCTGGCGCGGACCTACCGGGACCGGACGTCCTGTACGTTTGATTTTCATGCGATTGTCTTCGGCAACAGCGCGTTGATCCATATTCCCGGCGAACCCTTCGTGGAGACCGCGTTCGCCATCCGGGAGGCCGCCGCATTCGACAGGGTTCTGCTGTTGTGCAACCCGTGCCCGGAGGTCGGGTATCTGCCCACGGAGCACGCACGCATGGAGGGTGGCGACGAGGTGTTGTTCGCGCCGCTGGAGATGGAATCAGAGAGCCGGATATGCGAAGGCGCGATCGCGCTGTTAAAGGAAGCCCGGGACCGGCACCCATCCAGCCCGGCCCCTGGTGAGACGTGAGACGCAAGACGTTAGATGACATCCCTGCCCGATTGGTTCTACGTTTATGCCTCCGGCACAAGATGAAACCGCACGGGGCAATAAAACCGGTGAGACGCAAGACGGTAGACGGTAGATGAAGACATTTACAGCAGTGTTTCCACACTAACCGTGCCTGCTAATTTACCGTTATCGTAACGACAAGAAACACTTTATGGCAGTGATATCCTCTCACGTCTCACGTCTTACGTCTACCCTTTTTGGGCGCTGATATCATCTCCCGGCTAACGTCTACCGTCTACCGGCTTCGATAAACCCGACAATTGTACTACTTTGTTATTTCCGAGAGGCATCCTGACCGATGGCTGAAGGGCTGATGCAGCGGCTGGAAAAGGGATTCGTGCTGGGGGACGGCGGCTACCTGATGGGGCTGCGCCTCCGGGGGTTTGTGCGCATGGGCGCCATGACGCCGCAGGTGGTGGCGACCCACCCCGAGGAGGTGCGCAGGTTGACGCAGGAGTTCAAGGACGCCGGGGCCGAGGTCCTGCAGACGCTCACGTTTTTCGGCACGTCAAACATGCTGAAGCCGGCGGGACTCGGGGACCGCGCGAAGGAAATCAATGCCACGGCCTGCCGGATCGCCAGGGAAGTGGCTGGCGACGAGGCGCTGGTCGCGGGCAATCTGAACAGCCCGACCATTTCACTGATGGATTACGATCCCTCCGACGCCGCGAAGCGGGACCGGACGCGCGCGTGGCTGGACGAGCAGCTTCCCTGGCTCTGCGACGGGGGCGTCGATTTCCTCATCCTGGAGACGTTCTCGTGGCTGGACGAGGCCCTTCTGGCGCTGGATCTGGCCCGAGGAACGGGTCTCCCGCTGGTGGTTACGGTGAGCATGGAGGGAAGGGGAAACGCGGAGACGTTCGACGGGTTTTCCCCGGCCGAATGCGCCACACAGCTGGCGGATGCAGGCGCCGACGTGGTGGGATTGAATTGCATCTGCCCGCCATCGTCGATGCTGGATTTTGCGGCTCAGATGCGGCGGGCGGTGGACGTGCCTGTCTGTTGTCAGCCATCGGCCTGGCATTCGTGGTGGAAGGGTCCCGCTGCCACGGCGGCGCAGTTCGCACGGTTCGCGAGGGACGCGGCGGCGGCGGACATCCGCTACCTGGGGTCCTGCTGCGGCGCCGGCCCGGAACACGTTCGCGCGATGGCGCGGGCATTGGGAAAATAGGAGTACTCCGCCGGCTGCAGGCGCAATTGGATGTATTGCGAGGTGATTGTGTTCTATCTCCGGACCGAAGGCGACGCGCGCGCGAGGGGGATCGCCCACGGCCGCGCCGCGTCGGATCGCATCGCGGGTCTGATCGATCGGTACAGGGAGGACTTTGCCGATGGGGAGGGCGGCTGGCGCCCGGGGCTTGAGCCGGATGCGCGAAAGCGGAAAGTGGACCTGTGGACGGAGCGGATCGGGAGGTTGTTTCCCGAGTTGGTCCGGGAAATAGAGGGAATTGCAGCGGGCGCCGGGCTGCCGTTCGAAGACGTGTTCGAGCTCAATCTCGTCTTCGATCTGGATGCAACCGTAACGCCCGCGTGCACCGTCTTCGGATTCGCCGACCGGACCGGAGAGGTATGGCTGGGGAAGTCCGACGATCTCGGAAAGAGAGAACTGGGGGCGAACGCGGTCCATCAGGCGGCGCCCGCGGGGAAACTGCGGTCGGTCCAGATGCACTTTGTCGGCACGATCTGGACGTCCGCGGCGGTCAACGAGGCCGGGTTCGGGTTCGGCATGACGGGGCTGACCGGATGCGAACGCCGTCAGGGGGGCGTTCCCGTGCTGTTCCTTCTGCCTCTGCTGGCGGATCAGTGCCGCACGGTTGAGGATGCCGCGGCTTTGTGCGCCCGGTTCGAGGTGCCGATGCACGGGATGAGCGTGCTGATGGGCGACGCGACCGGAGACGTGGCGATTCTGGAAAAGCACGTCGCCGGCCAGACCCTCAGGCGCCCGTCCGGCTCCGATGCCGCGGTGTGGGAGACCAACCATTGTCTCGGTAAGGAGCTTGTCGGAAAGGACGATCCGGCGTCGCCGTACCTGGACAACAGCCACGCGCGGATTTCATTGCTCCAAAGAATGGAAAAAGAGGTTGAGAGGAGCCTCGAGGGATTGACGCGGATGTACCGGACGCACGACGATCCCGTCGGGATCTGCCAGCACGGACAGGCCGGTCTGCATACGGACAGCGGGATCATCATTTGTCCCGGCAAGCGGACCATGTGGGCAACGGAGGGGTATCCCTGCTCCCATCCCTTTTTACAACACGAAGTCAACGCCTGGCAGCAATAATGAGACTCGCAAGGGAGGTTGAAGGATGAAATTGGAACAGATGGTAGGTACCAGGCTTCCCTCGGATTTGGTCCGCGCGTTGGAGCTGATCGAAGACGTCGAGCAGTCGGACCGCTCAACCACGGTCCGCCGTCTGCTGTCGAAAGCAATTCAACAATGGAAGCTGGAACATTACGCGCGTCTGTACGGAGAGAGAAAGCTCACCCTTGCACGGGCCGCCCGGGAAGCGGGCGTGTCCTTATGGGAGATGATGGATTACGCCCGTGATTCGAAGGTGCCCTTCCAATACGACCTCGACGACCTCCATCAGGATCTGGAAGTCATTCGTCGAAACGCGCGAAGACAATAGAGGCGTCTGTAAACTGATGTAGATGTCTGAAGTCCGCCTGATACACCGCGAATAAAACAAGCCCCCGGGCATCATACCACGGGGGCTGGTGTTTAATGACAAGACCGCCGGGACCGGCGGCAGGTAATCTGGTAGCGGCGGAGGGACTTGAACCCCCGACCCATGGATTATGATTCCACTGCTCTGCCAACTGAGCTACGCCGCCACCGGTACTCTCGGGTTAAAAATACAAGCATGCGGCATTGATGTCAAGCCGGAAAGCGACATCGAACGCGGTTCCGGCGCCTCCTCGGTCGGCTTGAAAGCCATTGACAAACCCGGGTGAATACGGTACACTCATACCGGGGTTAATGCCTCATAATTCCCGAAAACCGTGGGAGTTCTCCGACATGCGCGTTTTTCTTCGGGTTCTGGCGCTCGTCCTGCTTCTACCGGCCCTGTGCCGGGCGGAAGGTTCGGTCTACGTCGTGCCCATCGAGGGTACCATCGAGGGGGGATTGGCCGCCTTCATCTCGCGGGTCATGGAAGAAGCGGAAGCAGAGGATGTGTCGGCGGTGATCTTCGAAATCGACACCCCCGGCGGCGCGCTGGACGCGGCTCTTGTCATCCGGGACGCGATCCTTTACAGCGACGTGAAGACGATTGCCTTTATCAACCCCCGTGCGATTTCTGCAGGCGCCCTGATTTCACTGGCCACACGGCATATCGTCATGGTGGAAGGGGGGACGATCGGCGCGGCCACGGCCGTGGACATGCAGGGTAAGAAAGCCAGCGAAAAGGTGATCTCCTATTTCCGCAACGAGATGAAGGCGACCGCCGAGAAGACGGGCCGCCCGCCCAAACTCGCGGAGGCGATGGTCGACGAAGACGTGGATATCGCGGACCTCGCGCCGAAAGGCAAGCTGCTGACGCTCACCACGACCGAGGCGGTTGCGCAGAAGATCGCGGAAACCATGGTTACGGCAACGGGCGACGGCGATAAACTTCGGGCAGTACTGGCGTATTACGAGTTGGACGAGGCGCGGATAACCCGCCAGACCGTGAACTGGTCGGAGCAGATCGTGCGCTGGCTCACCCATCCGATTGTGGCTTCGTTGCTGATGTCGCTCGGTTTTCTGGGATTGATCTTTGAGATCCAGAGTCCGGGCTGGGGCGTCGGCGGCACGATCGGCCTGATTTGCCTCGGTCTGTTTTTCGGCAGCCATCTGTTGGTGCAACTGGCAGACTGGACGGAAGTGCTTCTCTTTCTGGGCGGTGTGATTCTGGTGATTGCCGACCTGTTTTTCATCGTCGGATTCGGAGTGCTGGCCGTTCCCGGCGTCATTCTGATGATTGCCGGTCTCTTCCTGAGCCTGATGGGACGACCCGAGCTGTGGACGTGGGAGTCCGTCGGAGTCGGCGCCCGGCCCTTATTGCTGGCGTTTTTGACGACGGTTCTGATCGCCGGTCTGATGCTGAAAATGCTGCCGCGCACGTCCGCGTGGAAATGGCTGGTGCTTCAGGAAGAAGAACGCAGCGACGCGGGTTACATCGCCACGGGAGAACATGAAGCGCTTCTTGGCAAAGAGGGGGTGGCCTTTACGCCGCTGCGCCCCTCGGGAACGGGTCTGATCGACGGGCGTCGCGTCAATGTCGCGGCGGACGGCGAATTTATCGACAGGGACAGCCGGATCACGGTGGTGGAGGTCGAGGGCAACCGGATTGTCGTCCGCAAATCCGAGGAGACGGGTTAGCATCGGACGGGATTCGGGAAATTCGGCGCCGTCGACCGAAGTTGGACCGGAGACGTGGTATGGTCGAAGGAATTGCGATTCTATTCGTCCTTATCGTCGCGATTGCGGTTCCGCTGTGGAAATGGCTTGTTCTCCACGCCGACGAAAGGGCAGACGCCGGCTACATCGCCACCGGAACACATGAACCGCTTCTTGGCAAAGAGGGTGTGGCCGCTACGCCCCTGCGACCGTCCGGTACGGGTCTGATCGACGGGCGTCGCGTCAACGTGGCTGCCGACGGGGAGTTTATCGAAAGAGATTGCAGGATCAAAGTCGTTGAGGTCGAAGGCAACCGGGTTGTGGTTCGAAAGACCGAGGACGCCCGCTAGAAACGTCCCCGGTTGAGTCCGATCGTTCGCAGATACAAGGAGTCGTATCATGGTCGATGCAGTTTTGCTTCTGGTCATCGTTGTCGCAATCATCGTTGCACTGTTCCTCTTCTTCTATTTTATACCGGTCGGGCTCTGGATCTCGGCCCTTGCGGCCCGCGTTCGAATCGGCATCGGGGAACTGGTGGGGATGCGCCTGCGGCGCGTTCCCCCGCGAATCATCCTGGGATCGCAGATCAGCGCCACCAAGGCGGGGCTGGCGATCCCGACGTCCTTCCTGGAAGCGCATTATCTGGCGGGAGGACACGTGGAGAACGTGGTAACGGCGCTGATTGCGGCTGACAAAGCCGGGATCAATCTCACCACGGAGCGGGCGGCGGCCATCGACCTGGCAGGCCGAAACGTGCTGGAAGCCGTCCAGGTCAGCGTCAATCCCAAAGTGATTTCCACGCCCATGGTCACGGCCGTGGCGAAGGACGGGATCCAGGTCAAGGCCACGTCGCGGGTGACGGTGCGCGCCAACATCGACCGGCTCGTCGGCGGGGCCGGCGAAGAAACGATTGTCGCGCGCGTTGGCGAAGGGATCGTAACGACGATCGGATCCTCGGAAACGCACAAGGCGGTTTTGGAGAATCCGGACCTGATTTCGAAAACCGTGCTGGGGAAGGGGCTGGATTCGGGCACGGCGTACGAGATCCTGTCGATCGATATCGCGGACGTGGACGTGGGCGACAATATCGGTGCGAAACTCCAGACGGACCAGGCCGAGGCCGACCTGAAGATTGCACGGGCCAAAGCGGAAGAGCGGCGAGCCATGGCGGTTGCGCACGAGCAGGAGATGAGCGCGAGGGTCGTGGAGATGCGGGCGCGCGTCGTAGAGGCCGAGGCCGAGGTGCCGCGCGCGATGGCCGAGGCGTTCCGCAGCGGCAACCTGGGCGTGATGGACTATTACCGCATGCAGAATATCCAGGCCGATACCTCGATGCGTGAGGGGATCGCGGACACCCAGGAGGGTGCGGAGAACGATACGGACAGGAGCGAATCGTAAGCCATGAGTTTCGAACTCACCATCATCCTGCTGATCGTGACGGGCTTGATTTCCTCTCTGATCAACAAGGTCATGGAAGCCCGGCGGGGTCGGGAACTGGAGGAGGAGGATCTGGACCTGCCCCCGTTGGGCGGGCCGGACGTCGACCCTTCCGAGGATGACGTCTTTCCCGAACCGCAACCGTTCGGAGAGCCGCCCGCGGGGCGGGAGTTCAGAGAGGTCAGGGGCACGCGGCCGGTGAGCGAGGCGCCCACGGGAAAGGAGTTCCGGGAGATTCGGGGCGCTCGCCCCGTGGACGAACCCCCGGGCGGAATCGAGTTTCGGGAAGTCCGGGGCGCGCGGCCGGTGAGTGAGGAGTACGACGGGGTCGAGTTCAGGGAGGTGGATTTCGACCGTCCCGACGAGGGGCGCCCCGGCGCAGCCGAAAGCGGAGGTCCGCCGGTTGAACGGCCACGCGGCGGGTCTGAACCCGCGGCGGAAGCCCCGGCGGACGACGTGATGGAGGACGTGCCGCTGGTTCCGGCGCCTCGCCGTCGAGCCCGCCGTCGCAGGATCCAGCTCGATTTCAAACCGCAAACTGTCCGCAAGGCGATCATCTACCACGAAATTCTCGGGCCTCCCGTGGCGGATCGACGGCCGTAGCGTTCGGCATCTGGGTTTTGCCAGAAAGTAAAACCGCTCCTCCTTCATCCTGCGGCATGCACCGAACGGCGGGAGCACGTTCGACGGTTTGATCACTCCCCACTTGAGGGGGAGTCGCAGAAGCCGAGCCGGTTCCCGGAGCTTGTCGAAGGGCGGCGACGGCTGATGCGGTGGGGGTAGCGAACCCTGGCGTACCCTCTCAATCGCGTTCGCGCGGCCTGTCATCCTGAGGAAAGCCCCGTCTGCCGTGCCCGGACAGCTTGTATGTCAGGCGGAATTTAAACAACGCTATCTGTAGAGGAATAGGTTGTATGCGCTGGCCCGAGATATGCAAAGACCGTCCCGATAAGTGGCTGATTGTTGAGGCATTAGAAGCCCATACAACCTCTGATTGTCGGCGGCATCTGAATCGTCTGACAGTGGTTGAAGAATGCCCGGATGGCAAAACAGCTATGAAACGGTATCAGACCCTTCACCATCAATATCCCGAACGGGAATATTATTATCTCCATACCAGTCGTGATTCACTTGATATTCAAGTAAGACAATCGTCGGGTTTTCGTGCGCTGTATGCAACTGGTACGCAGGTATGATCTGCCATTTACATCGGTGTCTATTGACTATCGGGGATCAACTATTGAGATCCCTCAAGTCCTGGTCGATACTGGATCAGCCAGCACGGTAATGTCCGCCGATTTGGTTGATTCCATCGGTATATTTCCTTTGCCTGATGACCGGATAGTCACAATTCGCGGTGTGGGTGGACATGAGGTTGTATTCAGGCGACGGGTTGATTGTTTGCAGGTTGGACAGAAGGAATTGACTAATTTCGAACTTGAAATAGGAGGCATGGATTATGGCTTCGAAATCAATGGGATTTTGGGGATGGATTTCCTTACAGAATCCGGGGCCATCATCAATCTGCATACAATGAGTCTTGCATTCGATGGCTGAAGGCAGGCTGGATCCCGGCAGGACCTGACGGGCGGCACGTACGCTCCTTATACAGGCGGTCAGCATTCGCGATGATGAGCGTGTAACCTGCGCCGCATCATGAGCTTGTCGAAGGGTCGGCTAAGCGTATCGGCGACACGCATTTCGACGAGTTCAATGAACGCGGTCCGACGGACTGAAAAATCCCCCTTGAACGGGAGCGAACGCCTGTTTCCTCTTGACAGTTTAAGTGCCGATTGGGATATTTGTCGCCCCATGAATCAATGACGCCGAAGTGGTGGAATTGGTAGACGCGCTGGACTCAAAATCCAGTGGGCGCAAGCCCGTGTGGGTTCGACTCCCACCTTCGGCACCAGAACGAAAAAAGGCACCTGCGAAAGTGGGTGCCTTCTTCTATGTCCGAAATTGCCGAAACTATGCAGACCTGTCGCGGATCACCCTAATCAGGCCACCCATGATCGGCATAATGGAGCCACTTGGAAGCGGCGATTCTGGAGTTTCGGACGGTGCAGTTGTCAGAAAAATGGGGTTCTTCCTAGTACCTATTGACTTCCAAGACTGCGTATGCTTATAGTACGATGTCTCCCCTGAAGACAAAGGAGCCATCGACATGCCGAAGAAATACATTGTGCGTCTGACGCCCGAATAACGCGAGCAACTGCAGGACCTGGTAAGCAAAGGCAAGACGCAAGCCTACCGAATCAAGCACGCTCACGTCCCTCTCAAGGCCGATGCAGAGGGTCCGGCTTGACTGGATCCGCAGATCACGGAGGCTTTTTCGTGCAATCGGTCTACGGTTGAGGGCATCCTGAAGCGTTTTGTGTTGGAGGGCCTGAATTCGGGCCTTGAGAGAAAGAAACGCGCCCATCCTCCCACCGAAAGAAAGCTGGATCGTGCGAAGGAAGCCCGATTGATCGCGTTGGCTTGCAATGAACCACCAAAGGGGCGTAAGCGGTGGACGATGGAGCTTTTGGCCACTGAACTCGTCGCCCTGGAGATCGTCGATAGCATCTGATACCGGACGGTGCGGCGAACGTCTAAAAAAACCAACTTAGGCCTCACCTGAGAAGGTGCTGGGTGATTCCGCCCAAACAGAACGCTGCGTTTGTCGCCGCGATGGAGGATATCCTGGACGTCTGTCAGCGGCCGTACGGCGCCCAGAGGCCCGTGGTCAATGGACGAACACCCGGTGCAGTTGGTCAGGGAGACGCGTGTTCCAGTCGAAACACGTCCGGGAAAACCTGAACGCTACGACTACGAGCATGAACGGAACTGCCGTGAACTTTATGTTCACCGAAGCGCTTTCTGGCTGGCGCAAGGTGTGTGTAAGAGAACGCAAGAACGCACTCGACTGAGCGCAGGAGATCAAGGCGCTTCTGGATACGGACTACCGTGAAGCCGAAACGGTCGTCCTGGTGTGTGATAACCTCAACACGCATACGCCTGCGGCACTATACAAGGCGTTCTAACCCGAAGAAGAGCGCCGCTTGGCCAGTCGTCTTGAAATTCACTACACGTCCAAACACGGGAGCTGGCTCAACATCGCGTAGATCGAACGGAGCGTCTTGAGCAACCAGTGCTTTAAGGCACGCATCCCCGATATCGAATCCCTCAAAGAGCAGACTTCCGCCTTGACGAATGATCGAAACAACAAGGCCGTCCACTGGCGGTTCACGACCGACGATGCTCGGATCAAACTAAGAAAACTGTATCCAGACTACGCGGTGCTTTAGCCGTCAAAGGGTACTATACGGGCGCGGGTTCAAATCTCGCCAAATCCACTAATCTTCTGAAGATTACAACATGGCCAACGACAGCAACTCATCTCGGAAGAGGATGATCACCAGATTACTTCGCCACGGTGCGGAACACGTTGACCGCCACGAGTTCTCTGATCGGTCCGTGATCGTTTGGCAGATCGGTCCGGACCAAGAGATTTCTGATACGTGTGTTCACTTGGAGGAGTTTATGGCAAGTGCAGCGCGGAACTCGAGCGAGGCTCTTGAAGTGATAGCCAGTCTGCATTCGGTGGGGGAGATGTCCCCCACCTGCTGACTGCACTGAAGAATTACGTGGAAGACACATGCGAGGCGATCAAGGTGGTCGACAACAAGCTACGTGCCTGCAAGTCAAGCCTCGCGTTGCTCATCCATGAGTTGCCGGCCGAGACCACAGGAGACACTATGTCGTGGAAAGGCCTGATCGGTCCGCGAGACATCATTGCCCATAGTATCCTCACCGTTGACGATGCGCGAGTGAGAAGAGAAGCCGAGCGCGACTTCGGGTCGCTGCATCGACTGCCCTCCAACGTCTACTTCGTCCCAGCAGAAATCGATTTGGCCAACGGCGAGTTTCAGCTTTCAATGATACGAGGGGATGTAGTGGGAGGTCTACTTCCGGCGTCACCCGGCTCATCGCCAACTATCGGACAAGGGCTTCATCTGTGAAGACAAGACGTATGGATTCTTGGTCTTCCGGTTGGGGCGATCTCAAGACAACAATATTCTCGTTAGCGTTAGCAGGTCAATGAGAACTTCTCTCCAAATCCCACTCAGGATCACTCACTACAGGAGTTCTTTGCGGACCACACGGCGAACAAGCCAATCCGTCTACGCTGACGGGTTCAAAGGCTGTAGGGGCAGGCAAGGTTATCACGGGTTACAGTACCGGCTGGAGTCGCTTATAGTCTGGTCGGCTGAGGCCACTACGGGATTGTCCCACTAACTTGTGCGAAAGAGAAACGAGGTGTGGCCCTATGGATGTAATGGAGTTGGTCGTAGGTGCTCTGGGCGGCGGTGGATTGGTCACTATGATCAATCAGTGGCTGGATCGCCGAGCGCAGAGGCGCCGTGAGGAAGCGAGAGCACTCCGCGAGGCGAGGACCCCGCTCTACCGAGAACTCCTCCGGCCCTGGGCAACCGCTTTGGCGGCGGCCCGTGCGGGCCAAGATCCAGTCCAAGCGCTAGCAGGCACTGCCGATTCAGCCGAGTACAATCTCGCGCTGTACGAGTTCGCGATCACGGCTTCTGATGATCTCATCCGTTCTTTCAGCAAACTGATGTTTGCGGCATCGATGTGCGAGGCTCTCCCCGAAACGAAGAGGAGCAAGATCGAGGAGCCCCAGAAGCTGATGGCCGACTTCGTCTTCCAAATTCGGAGAGATCTCGGGCCTCGGAAGACGAGCCTCGAACGGGATGATCTGATCCGAGTCCTCCTTCCTCACTCAGGAAACGCCGAAATCTCCGAGATCTTGCGCTAAACGCCAGGGGAGTCCTCCCGCAGTCCAGTTTCGGCGGCTTCCGAACCGTGAGGGACGTCAAAGTCCCCGGTGTATGGGCTCGTGCAGGCCATGCGAGCGGCTCTCGTTCGAGCGCCGAACACCGCGACACGACGGGCACGGCCTCGTGGCCGATCTTCCTGGCAGTCGAGCCCGAAACCCAAGGCCTTCTCAATCTCCTCACGATGGTTTTGCAAGGCAGCGAGTAGGCCTTCGCCGGCTCGGCTTCAATGTAAGGTTCCGCGCGGATCACTTCGGAGGTGCCGCCTATGAGCCGCCCCGCCGTGTTGATCACGTTGAGTGACGAGGGAAAAAGCTGTTGAGTTGGACACGTTCAAGCAAGACGCAATAACGTTATGTGCTGCGCGCCCGGATCGTTCTTTCAGCATCGCAGGGCGTTGCGAACCGGGACATCGCCAGGGACCTGGGAACGCGCGAGGCCACGGTGTGCAAGTGGCGCCGGCGCTTTCACGAGTCGGGTCTTTCCGGGTTGCAGGATAAGGCGAGATCGGGCAAGCCTGCCAAGTACGACGCGTCAAGCGAAATGCGCATTTTGGAGGCGTTGGACTAACCGCCGCCGAAGGGCTATGGAAACTGGACCGGTCCGTTGTTGGCCGACAAGCTGGGGATTTCTGTCCACTATGTCTGGCAGGTATTGCGCAACCACGGCATCTCGCAGGCCAGAAGGCGCAGCTGTTGTATCAGCAACGATCCCAAATTTGCCACCAAGGCCGCAGCCAACGTGGGGTTGTATCTGGAACCTCCTAAAAATGTGATCGTCCTATGCGTCGACGAAAAGCCCGCGATCCAGGCGCTGAAGCGGGTACAGGAATCGCTCAAGCTGCCCAAAGGCAAGGCCGTGACCGGCTTTAGCCACGAATACAAGAGAAACGGCACCACCACGTTATTCGCCGCGCTGAACGTCGCCACCGGCTGGGTCAGGCCGGGCATTACAAAAGGCGCAAACGACGCCAGTTTTTGAGCCTTATGAACGATCTTGTCGTTGGTGGGCATGGCGGAGGTGTTGCAGGAAGTGGAGGTCGTGATCCTGCTAGGCCGCACCTACCCCAGCGGCTCAGGCCATCGGTCGCGGTGCTTGGGGTGGTAGAGTTCAGCGTCGTTATTCACGCTGATGTAGTCACATCGCCTCTCCAAAGCCGCCTGCCGCCACGATTCCAAGTGTCTATCGATGTCCTGACTGCAGTAATACAGCGTGCGGTCATCCAGTTCGTCCGAAGGCTGTCTTGGCCACTTCGGGTGTGCCATGTAGAGGCGCGCCGGATGTCCAATCACGTAAGGTATCCCACGTTCCTGGCGTAGCGATAGGTCCCCGGAACGAATCGGGCCGTGATGGACACACGGGCCGCCGGTGTCCGCCGGCCGATTCGGCTGGTCGGCTAGCGTTGATTCCCACGCTCTTCTGAGTTGCGTGTCGATCTCCTTCTGCTCACGAAGCGACCAGCTCAGGGAGTCGGCTTTGTCCGACGGGATGACATCATCGGACCGCGGCGGGTTGCTTCGTATGGACCCATCTCCGGCGGCGTCAATCCAGTCCGACGGCCGGCCATTCAAGATCATCGACTTGATGCTTGACCGAAGCACCCTGGAGATTCCTTCCGTGAGCGAGGGGTCTGGTTCAGACACTGCCCCGCCATGTGCGATCTGTGATCTTAAATCATAAAAGTTCTGTATCAGTTGCCTTGTATCGTGGCGCTCCTTCTGCGAGTCAGCATAGTACCACGATCCACGCGAACTAAGCCTCTTCCTGAAGCCTCGGTGTTTGCCCGGCTCGCCGAACAATGCCTCCAGGGCAATGCCTTGGCTAATCACAGCATCCTCCGGCTCGGCGGTCCGCGTAAGGCTCTCACGAAACCATCGCAGGGCGACATTCAGTACCCGTCGCGTTGGCTCGTCGTGACGTAGATACGCTACCGCCAGCTCGGATAGCTCCGACACCGGCAGGGGGCGCTTCCGTTCCTGCGTCCGAAAGCCGATGACAAGCAATTCCGTGCGTCGGATTATCCCGCCACTTATGCCCCGCAGGTCGTCAAATGGCAGTGAGGCATTTACGGCGGGACTAACCCGATCTTGGCTTAAGAAACAACTGAATCCAAATCCCCAGGATAGGCTAAGGAGCAGTGCGAGGTGATCCGCCCCGTATTTCATGAGAGGGCTGCCGTAAACTAGGCCCACCTCGTCCGGGGGACCGACAAACCTGTCCTCAAACTGTGTGGCCCGGAGCACGCACACGTTGGCGTCTTCATCCGGCCATTTGTCGAGGGTGCCAATGTAATTCCTCTTTAGGTAACGCACCATCTCGCGGTACGGAATCAGAGTGCAGTAATCGTCCAGCGTGATCCTCGATTCGATGGCGAACCCCTTCAGCAAACAGAACTGATGTGCCTGGATGAGGCCGTGGCCTAGGAACCCTGCAACGAGCCTACCTATCTTTCTGGCTCCGTAGTACGCGGCAGCCAGGAGCAATATCCGGGTAGCGACCACGGGGTTCTGTATCCTCTCGGGTCGATAGTTACTGCTGCCGCAAAATGCAACAGTGCCTTCTGGCGGACGCACTTCCGTGGGTTCTCGCAAATGGTGATCAACCCAGCGCTGCAGGTCTCCAAACGCGGGTCCGTACTGCCAGGGCGTAGCCTCGTTCGCAACCTGCTTAATGCGGTACCGGATCGACGAATCGTCATTCGCGCTGAGGTGCGGCAACGCGGAACTGACTGGAATCGGATCGGGCCTGCCGTGAGCGTTCAAAAATCCCACATCCGTGCCTTCAAACGCACGCTCAATGAGCCGGGTAACCTCGACAGCGGTTTCGGTGGTCATGGTGAAAGCGTTCCCTCGGATCTCCATACCGCCCTTAATCCCCAAGGCGACTTGGCCAAGATGAAAGATGCGACTATGGTCCGGCCGCCTCCACGCGCCCCTTCTTCTTCGGGTCTCGCACGGGGCACGGTGAGATGGTAAAACCATAGCCTTCGGCGCACTCGCCGTAGGCGCGCTGCACCTCCGAATCGTGGTAGCAGGCCCTGGTGATGGCGTTTTTGGGATTGTCGATCACCACACGTGCCGGCACGCCGCCGAAGAACTCGAAGGCGCTTCTGTGGCAGGAAAGCCACGTCTCGACTTTCTGGTCCGGCACGATCTCGGCATATTGGTGGCGAGACCACGCCAGCACCATTACGAAGATCCACGTCGCGATGGACTGGTGGGTGAAGACGTCCTGTATCGTGGGACCCCGCCCAAACTCAACCTGCGCCACGTCGCCCGGATCGATGTCCAACACGGTGGTGACGTTGGGATGCGCGTCTTTGAGCCGCTGGAGAAGACGACGGATGGAAGAATACGAGCCGGCATAGCCGTAGGTGTCTACCAACGCATGGTGGATGACTGTACCCCGGATGCCCTGACGCCACCAGGCATTCACCTTGTCCTGGTAGGGTAAAACCGACGAGGCCGACTGAGGTCGCGAGGATGGAACCTGAACAACCTGCGGGAGGGTCGCATCATCATGCAACACGTGGGAAGGCTCGAGCCATCCCTCACGGATTGCCACGTCACGAAGCGCGCCGGACTTCTGCCGACCCATCAACCCTGACCGGGCGATCGCGCGATCCGAATCGCCCAACCGCATACGCGTCAATTCCTGGCGATACTGATACATCTCGAACCTCCGGTTGGCCATATTCTTCCCTCCTGACTGTCGGGGAGAAAGAAAGAAGGTAGAACCGTTGCCGGATAGTCCGAAACCTTAATCGCATCCCAGGTGGCCTCATTAGGCCGATCCTGCAGTGGCCCCATATAGGCGATCATTAACAGACCTTTGCCGGCACTGCCTCAGACGTAGAGTAGCGCGGAACTGAAGTGATCGAATAACTCGAAATCCAATAGAACTGCTCTGGCAAGGGAAGCCTCGAAACTCCGTTGGATACTTCGATAAGTAACATTTCCCTTTCACGATGCGTAGAACTAAGGTTTCACGCTAAGCTGAGCCCCGAACCACCACGCTTCATGCAATAATCGCAGTCCTTAGACTCCGACTTAAAAGCCGACGTCAGTTCTGACCCGGTAATCCTAATTCCGGCGATCTTGAACCCTTTCAACACGCTTCCGTGCATGTCGTATTGCCTCCAGCCATTTGCGATGAATGAACCAACCGGTAATTTCCTGATTGAACTCGTGCGACGTATCAGTCTTCACTGTTCGTTGATCTCTCGTTGGAATAGCGTTGTATGACCGCCTTCGCAGCCTCATCAAGGCCGGGAAAGAGACTCTCATGAGTGATATTCAACAAACGCAGTTCATCCATGATATATCCCTTCCTCTCTCCCGAAACCGTCAACGTGTAATGGTCGTAAACTGGTATTTCGGTGTTCCACTTCAGGATTTCATCGCGCTCGAATCTTTCGTGAAAGGCCGATAGGAGAAAAGCTCCAGACTGCGCCCGGAGTCGTTGGAATGACCATTGTGGCTCAACGACAAAGACACGGAACAGGTCTCTCGGATCAATTTTCTCCTGGAAGGACGGTTTCTCATGCCGTATAAAATTGTAAAGGCGACTCAAGACTCGGTCATATCTCGTAAACGCGGATTTATCCTGCGGGTCAAGAGAGTCTTTACCCAATAGATGAGTCTGCTCGCTTCGCCGAAGTTTAGAATAATTGGCGACAATACTAATCGTATCACTATTAAACGGTTTAACCATTTCTCGTGGTACCGCGAATACATGCAAGCACCCATCCTCCCGGTCAGAGCCGCGTTGCATGTCGTGTTTTTTGCAGACATTGAACATTGCAACGAGTGGGTTTCGCGTGATGTCTAGAAGGCGTGTCTTGAGTCCGTGATGCTGTGCAAGCACCCATTGGTCAATTGCCAGCGTCAAACCACCAAATGCCTCTGGCTGACGCGACATGAGATCTAGCAGCATCTCTCCCTCGCACCCACGAAAAGGAAATTCACCCGCTGGAGAAGGCCGCATTACGGAGGGCCTCAATTCCCTTGAGGTGCGACTGTCTCCTCGAAAATAGAATAGGATATCGTCTCTGTATCTGTCTCGCAGATCGCGGCATTCGAGTAACAAACTCCCAATGCTCTTGATTTTCTTCCTTTCGTCGTCGCCAGCTGCGTCCGTTGTACCTTGAATTGTCCCGCTATCTTTGGCGGTGATATATAGTTTAGCTTTCCACGGCTCCGTTTGTGTTAGCCAAGCGCCGCTCAGATCGGCACCACGCAAGTTAGCACGACTCAGATTCGCATTAATGAGGTTTGCACCGCTCAGGTCGGCAGATGCGAGGTTGGCACCACTTAGATTGGCGGACACGAGGATAGTCTCGCTTAGATCGACAAATGTGAGGTGCGCATCGCTCAAATCGGCGCCAAGCAGATCTGCACCGCCCATGTAGGCACCGGATAGATAGGCGCCGCTCAGGTTAACGCTTCTTAGATTGGCACCAGCGAGGAGAGGCGTAAACCTTGTTCTACCGCGTCTCTTGTTCCAGGCTTCAACGCCTTCTCTAAGCCATTTGACGTGCTCTTGATTCGTCATATCTTTTTCCGTTGTTATATTGGAATGGAACAGACGGACGGGATCTCAACGTGACCATGCCCTACATAATAATCACTCGAGGGATAAACCAATGAATGAGAAACTCTTGAACCATTTCGCCAAGGACAATAGCGTAGCCTATACAGGGATCGGTAATTATTTCCAAGGCGACCCAAGTGAAAAAGCACTGTTTGAAGTCTTAAATTTCCCGGAATCTCAACTCAGCCCCTTCGCGATTGAACTCATCAAGGGTGCAAAAGAAGATGAGACAATTGACGAAAATGTGAACGAATTCAGTCGTGGCATTAGTGCATACTCCCAGTTTCAAGATATTCTAGAGGTTGCCTTCAGTGAAACTGATCAGGTAACAAATCGACACTATTGTTATTATGAAAGTTTGGTGTATCTCAAAGAAATCGGAACGTGCTTATTAAATAAAAATCTCCTTGCTGCGTTTACTTTGTTACGGCCATTCATGGAACTGGCAATTCTACATTTATATTGGCTCTTGCGTTGCGAAAAGAGTGGATATCACCCATATTATCAATGGTTAAAAGGAAAGAAATCCAAACCTCCGTTTCAAGATACATTCGATTTTGTATTCAAGAGGTTACCTACTCGAGATTACGTAGATCGTGAGAGAGTTTCTCGTCTACGAAAGGCACTTCATAAGATTTACAAGGTGAGCTGCGCCTTCAACCATAGCCCTAAAATCGAGGAGTCAGTAGTTACGCTAAGCGGCGGTCACGATCGATTGTCTCTGTATACCTTTTTCTACTTTCTATTCCGAGTGAATATGCTCTTGCGTCAGCTTGTTTATCTTTACGTTTTAGTTTATCCGATGAGCGTATTTCCTGTAGAAGGTTGCAAGAAGTGGGGATATGGAGGACCGGCAGGGATCTTTTTTGACCCAGCCAATTTTGCACATCTTCGATCGTTCTTGGGCGAGGAAAACCTATCGCATCTTCAAGTACAGCTGAAAGCGTTCCCACGGGTTAACGATCGCTTGGATCATTTTGTACAGCTACCGGATCTCAGCGAAGGGGAAATTGAGGAGAGTTGGAGGGAGCTTGAGCTTTCTGAGGACAGTGTATCCTGCAAGCCTTCTTATGTTACAAGAGTTGCCCAAGCTAAAGCTGCAATGAGAGCGATAGGATGGGCACTAAACTATATTCAGAATTCTCAAAACGAACAGGAGATGCCACAAGAGGCTCTTGACAGAGTCGAAGGGATGCTGCGGGATTGGTGACCATGTGGGTTGGGTAGGTTTCATAGAGAATGCGAGTCTGTCCTACCAGTTCCGTCTATTCGCCCATCGTGTTGAGCTGCGGATTCCCATTTTCGGAAAGGGTTTTGTAAAGTCCGTCACGAGTCAGGCTGACCCGCTACGCCAACCTGGACATACCGCCCTGCGCCTCTGCTACGTCTCTGACTGCCAGCAAGAACGCTTCCATATCCCCGTTTTCTTCATAATCATCAAGCGCAACGGTAAGATAGTTCTTCGAGTCCTCCGGGTCGCGTAGCTGCTCAATGTGATAGTCCTTGAAGCTTCTATAGGCACTCATTCTTCGCGGATTCCCTCACGGCCACAGCGTATCGGCGGCAAGCAGGTTGGAAAAGTGTGAAAACGGGAGGACCTCGATACCGTCAGCGGTCCGCAATTCAGGCCCGTCGGGATAAACGACAAGCCTGCGGCAAAGTCCCGGCAGCTCGGTCAGAACCCTTAGTCCCTTGCACCAGGATTCCGCGAACGCGCCGCCGGATTTGACTTCGATTGCCACGAATTCCCCGCCGCGCTTGAGCAGGAAGTCCACCTCGGTACCGGTCTGCGCCGCGGTCGACCAATAGAAGCACTCGTCGCAGACATGACGGTAGTCTGTATACGCCCGGATCAACTGGGCAATCAGGCCTTCGAATAGAGCGCCGCGCTCCTCCGGGGCGGGAGGCGTCGTGACCCGTTTCATCGCCCGTACGAGACCGGGGTCGCACCAATACCACTTTGGCATTTTGCGTTCGCGCACGCGCAATCGGGTCTCGTATGCAGGAAGTTGAAAGCAGAGAAGTGTTTCTTCCAGGATCTGCAGGTATCCCGTAACTGTCGTGCGCGCAACCTGAGCTTCTCTTGCGATGTTGGTCGCGTTGAAGGTCTGGCCGTGAAAGAGCGCCGCAACCGGGAGAAAGCGCGCGAATCCGGGAAGGTTCCGCACAAGTGCCTCTGCTTGTATCTCCTCTTTGAGATACATCTGCGTATAGGCAACCAGTGTCTCCGCCCTGTCATCCGAATCCCATACGATGGGCAGCAGTCCATGTTGCAAGGCGTCGTCGAGCGCGAACCGTTCTCCCAACTCCTCGGGAGTAAAGGGATGCATCGCGCGATTCAGGGCGCGGCCCGCAAGGAGGTTGACACCTGCCCTTTTGAGTTTTCTTGCACTGGACCCGCACAATACAAAGCGCATTCGCTTTTCTTCGATAAACCGGTGTACCTCGTTAAGCAACGTCGGCAATCTCTGCATCTCGTCCAGAACCACCCACCGGTCATCCGGCACGGCGCGCAGCTCCGCGGCAAGGAGACCCGGATTCGCAAGCAGGCGCTGGTACGTATCCTCGGCGAGCAGATTCACGACGTGCGCATCCGGAAATGCCGATCGCAGACAGGTGCTCTTTCCAACGCCGCGAGGTCCCAGGAGAAAGAAGCTCTTCCGGGGGGCGTCAAATATGCGTGGAATTGTCATTTGACTATGTTGTCGTCATTTTTCGCAGTAATTTGACGATAATATAGTCAATTCTCAAGATGCCGTCAAGTCTAGTGTTCTGTCCCGGAAATAAGTTGCCTGAATTCGTCCAGAGAAAAGCAGTAATTCTCTAAAGGCGGTGAGACGGGAGAGGTGAGACGGGAGATGATATGAGTGCCTTATGGTTCTGGTTGTCGTTGCGACAAAGGTCAGAGAAACAGGCACGGTAAATGCGGAAATTCTGCGGCAAAAGTCATCCTCTACCGTCTCACGTCTAACGTCTTACCGAAGTCAGTAGATCACACCGCAGCGAGACGGGATGAATCGGCGGAAGAATGGTGAGGTATTTCTGGGACAGGACACGAGTTCCGGACCTGCCCCACCGTCGTCTTGCCGGGTATGATCGCTTGATTCTAAAGGCGCTCCCGAAAATTTGAAACCTCTCCGCCCGGAGCGCGTCTAAGCGGATACAACCATGCTACATCCCTCCCGAAAGGCGTCGATCGTACCCAGTACGGCCGGCGCCTTTTCTGAGTGTAACGACGAGATGCCAGTCTGTTGAATCATCGCGATGGCTGGCGGCGATTGCATTCAAACGCGGGGAAAGTCCTGTTGCGCGCCCTTGCCGGTGCGCGTATTATATGCCTGTTCGACGGGAAGGTACCCGGCCTTCGACAATGGTCGGACCGCGCTTACCCCGAACAATCAGTTGGGGAGAACCGAATGCGCAGAATTGTGCTCCGGCAGGTCACGAAGACGTTCGACGGCGTCCGGGCCGTTGAGGGATTGGATCTCGACATCGCGGCGGGCGAGGTATACGGTCTGCTGGGGCCCAACGGCGCCGGCAAGACCACCACGATCCGCACGGTCCTGGGAATTTACACCCCGGATTCAGGGAACATCGATTATGACAACGGTGGAAAGGGACTGTCGAAGGACCGGGTGGGCTATCTGCCCGAAGAACGAGGGCTGTACCCCAAAATGCGGGTGATGGACCTGCTGGTATTCCTGGGGGAGATCAAGTCGCTCTCGCGCCCGGAAGCCGCGGGCCGCGCGGGAGAATGGCTGGAACGCATGGGCCTGTCGGAATGGTCGAACCGGCGCGTGGATCAGCTTTCCAAGGGTATGCAGCAAAAGCTGCAATTCATCGCCACCGTCATTCACGACCCCGATCTCCTGATTCTGGACGAGCCGTTCAGCGGGCTCGACCCGATCAATGTGGCGGTCCTGAAGGAGATTATGCAGACCCTGACCAACGAAGGCAAGATTCTCATTTTTTCCACCCATCAGATGGAGGATGCAGAGGCGCTGTGCGACCGGATCTGTCTGATCAACCGCGGCCGCAAGGTTCTGGAAGGCACGGTTCCCGAGGTGAAGTCCATGTATCAAAGGGACCGGTTGCGGATTGCCTTTGACGGGAGCGATGATTTTCTCAAGGACACAGAACTGGTCCGGCAGGCTGAACATCGCGGGAATCACGTCGAGGTCGAACTCCAGGCGGGCGTGGACCCCGGCGACCTGCTGAGACGGGCGCTGTCCGGGGCTCGAATCCACCGGTTCGAAGTCTCGGAGCCGTCCCTGAGGGATATCTTTCTGATGGCTGTGGGCGGCGAAGATTCCGGGGAGAACCTGAATGAATAAGATATTGAAGATCGTCCGTCGGGAATTTGTCGAAATCGTCCGCAAGAAGAGTTTCCTGATCGGCCTGTTTCTGGTGCCGGTATTCGTCGTGGCCAGTATCCTCGTCCCCGTTTTTCTGGCGCGTGTCGACGTCGGCAAACAGAAACGCATCGCCGTGGTCGACCGGACCGGGATCCTGTACGGACCGCTCGAAGCCCGCCTGGACGAACGACTCGAGGACGGCCGGCCGGAATACCTCTTGCAGGAAGTTCGGCCCGGCCCCGACCTGGAAACCACGCGGCGACAGCTTACTTCCGAGATCAACGCCGGAAAGCTGGACGCCTACCTTGTGGTGCCTCCCGATATTTTCGAGAAGGGCGAGGCCGGGTTCTACGGGAAGAACGTAAGCGACATCCGGCAGGTCGGGCGATTGCGGAGTGCATTGACTCACATTGTGGTTGCCCACAGGCTGGCGCAGCGGGGGCTGGATCCCGAAGAGGTGAGAGAATGGACCCGCAGGGTGCAGCTTCAAACGCTGAAAATCGTCAAGGGGAAGGAGAAGAAGAGCGGGTTTGCCCGTGAATATTTCACCTCGTTTGCATTCGCGATGTTGCTTTATATGGTAACCATCCTGTATGGAATCATGGTCATGCGCGGGGTCCTTGAAGAGAAGTCCACCCGCATGGTGGAGGTGATGCTTTCCTCGGTCGATCCCATGCAGATGATGGCCGGGAAGATTCTGGGCATCGGCGCAGCCAGCCTGGTCCAGGTCACGGTCTGGATCGGCGTGGGTCTGCTGGCCACGGCCTATGGCAGGATGGCGTTCGGTCCCAACCTGCCCTTCGCGATCGAAACGGGCGTGGTTATCTACTTCGGGATCTACTTCATCCTGGGTTATTTCCTGTACGCCACGCTCTACGCGATCATCGGCGCAATCTGCGACACCGAACAGGATGCGCAGCACTTGCAGATCCTCGTCATCGTCCCCATGATCCTCTCGCTGCTTGCCATGACGTTCATCACCCGGCAGCCCAATGCCGCCCCTTCCGTGGTGATGTCGCTGATTCCGTTCTTTGCGCCTATGATCATGATTGTGCGGGTGAACGTCCTCACCCCTCCGATGATCGAAATCGCGGCGTCGGTGCTGATTCTGATCGGGACGATTGCAGGGGTCATGTGGGCGGCAGGACGGATCTACCGGGTGGGGATCCTGATGCGGGGCAAGCGGGCCACGCTGTCGGAAATGGTCCGCTGGATTCGACACGGATAGAGCCGTACAGTGGACCGGTCCTCGGCCACGACCAACGGGAGGAGCCATGCCAAACCTGATTGCGTGCAACCTGAACAGCTATCGACAATATCGCGACGGCGCATTCGAACATCTTGCCCGGATCGGTCTCACCAACGTGGAGATTCCATGCCCCGAGCCCGAGGAGAGGGATGCGGTGCAGCGTGAGCTCGACCGGTTCGGACTGCGTCCATCGAGCCTCATCATCCGCTGCGAGATGCACGCCGACGACGCGGTCCAGCGGTTCGCGCACGCCCTGAATACTGTGGCGGAGATGGGGGTCGGCCTGGTATTCACGAGCGTAAAGACCGGAGGTATAGACCGGGACTTCGTCTACGGGAGACTACAGGACATCGGCGATGCCGCGGCTGAACGGGGGATTGTCGTGGCCATGGAAACGCATCCGGACCTGGTCACGAATGCCGACGTCGCGCTGGAGACGATGAGGTGCGTGGACCATCCGAATATCCGGGTCAATTTCGATACGGCAAACGTGCACTATTACAATGAAGGCGTGGATTCGGTCGATCAGTTTCGAAAGATCGCCCACGCGGCCGCGGCCGTGCATCTCAAGGATACGAACGGCGCCTATCAGACGTGGCATTTTCCCGCACTCGGAGAAGGGATCGTGGATTTCCCCTCTATTTTCGAGATATTCGCGGGTCACGGCCGCAACGGCCCCTACACGCTCGAAGTGGAGGGGATCAGCGGCGAGTCGCTGACGCGGCAGGAGGTGGAAGACCGGGTCGAGCGGTCGCTGGACTACCTTCGCGACCGCGGGCTGGCGGACTGAGGCGGTCTTCATGGTTCTTGCGGTCGATATCGGCGGCACCCGTTTCCGTCTGGGGTTGGGGACGTCGGACGGGCGCATTCTCAAGCGGAAGACCGGCGCCACCGATCGCTCCGGCGGCGCCCGATGGATGATTGATCGCATCCTTGAAGAGGGGCGGCGGCTGCTTGCGTCATCCCCGGCAACCGTGACCGCGTGCGGAATCAGTTTCGGCGGCCCGGTGGATTTCGAAGCGCAGCGGATCGTCAATTCCACGCACGTGCCGGGTTGGGACGACGTAGCCATTCCGGAGGCGATTCACGGGAGTCTGGGAGTACCGGCCATTGTGGACAACGACGCCAACGTAGGCGCGCTGGGCGAAATCACGTTCGGAGCGGGCAGAGGCTGCCGCCACATGGTCTACTACAATATCGGGACGGGCATCGGCGCCGGGATTATCATCGACCGGGAGATCTACAGGGGCGCCAACGGCAACGCGGGCGAACTCGGGCACGTGCCGGTCCTTCCGGACGGGCCGCTCTGCGACTGCGGCAATCGCGGGTGCCTCGAAGCGCTGTGTTCCGGCACGGCCATCGGGCGCCGCGGTGAAGAGGCCGTACGCGGGCAGCCTCGGAGAGGCCGCGGCATCCGGCAGGCGTCGGAAGGTCCGATTACGGCCAAAGCGGTCTTCGATGCCGCGCGAACCGGCGACGGGCTGGCCCTGGAGCTGGTGAATGAGTCCTGCCGGTATCTGGGCATGGGCGTGGCGGCCGCGATGAATGCGCTCGCGCCCGAAGCCATCGTGATTGGCGGCAGCGTGGCCAAAGCGGGCAGGGTGCTCCTGGAACCGTTGCGCGAACAGGCGGACCGGTTTCTGATGCCCGTACACCGCCCCCATCTGCGAATTCTACCCGCCAGACTCGAGGGTAATTCGGGCCTGCTGGGCGCGGTCGCCCTGGCCGCGGCATTGAAACGCGGTCACTCGACAACGAACTCATGAATCGCAATGTGGTACCGGACATCGCAAATGGATTGACATACGATCCCGGAGAAGCGGTTGCGGCGCTTTCGAAGGCGGACGCGCCCATGGGACGATTGATGGAACGCGCCGGCCCGTGCCTGCTGGAAGCGCGAGCGCCGTACCATCCGTTTCGGGCGCTGATGCGCTCGATTGTCTACCAGCAGCTTTCCGGGAAGGCCGCCGGGACGATCTACGGCAGGGTTCTGGATCTGTTTCCGGAAAGCACGCATCCTGAGCCGGAACAGGTGCTGGCGCTGCCCGACGAAGCGTTTCGCGGTGCGGGAATGTCCAGGGCCAAGGTGGCTGCCATAAAAGACCTTGCCGAAAAGACGCTCGAGGGAGATGTCCCGCCGGGGCCGCGGCTGAACGGGATGCCTGATGACGAGATCATCAAGCGTTTCACGCGCGTCCGGGGGGTGGGCGAGTGGACCGTGCAGATGATGCTGATATTCGATCTGGGCCGGGCGGACGTGCTGCCGGTCAAGGACCTGGGCGTCAGAAAGGGGTTTATGCTCACCTACGGGTCGGGCGGGCTGCCCGGGCCCGCGGACCTGCTGGAACACGGTGAAATCTGGCGTCCGTTCCGGTCGGTCGCGAGCTGGTATCTCTGGCGGGCCGTTGAACTGTATGGGTAAAGACGCCGGGCCGGACGGAGCCCAACCGAACGAATGACGTCCGGCATCGCACTCGGGACGTGAAGCGCACGTGGGGCCGAATCGCTGTGAGTCGAACCGATCGGGGAGAAACCATGGCTGAAAAAACCTATCGTGCCGGGATCGTGGGTCTGGGATTCATCGGCGGCGCGGACCAGGTATCGGGCGACGCAATAGGCCAATTCGTAAGCGACCTGGACGGTACTCACACGGATGCGTTGAGCGGACATCCGCGGGTCGTAATCGCGTCCGGGTCCAGCCGGGACAGCGGACGCAGGGAGCGGTTTCACGCCCGGACGGGCGTACCGACCTGCGCCGACTGGCGGAAAATGCTGGCAGAGGAATCACTGGACATCGTAAGCGTCGCGACCTATGCGCCTTTTCATGCAGACATCACGGTCGCCTGCGCACGGCAAGGGGTGCGAGCCGTCTATTGCGAAAAACCCGTCGCGACCCGTGCATCGGACGCGGAACGGATGCGCAGCGCCTGCGCAGACGCCGGAACGCTCCTCGTCGTGAACCACAACCGCCGTTTTCAGGCCAACGCCCGGCGTCTGCGCGACCTCGTGGTCGAAGGCGCATTGGGAGAGCTGACGTCGGCTACCGTGCAATGGGGCTCGGGGCGGCTTGGCAACGTCGGAACGCATTTCATCGACACGATCCAGATGTTGACGGGACGGACCGTCGAGGCGGTCTCGGGCACGCTGGATCCGGCCGGGAAGCCGGATTGCCGCGGCGCACAGTTCCGCGACCCCGGCGGATGGGGCATGCTGCGTCTCGAGCGCGGACTGATCTGCACCGTCGACGCGGCGGACGATGCGACATTGCCGCCGCGGATCGCGGTCCACGGTACGGAAGGCTGCGCCGCGCTGGACGGCAGGGACGTGGTCCTGGAGTTCCGCGACGGTCGGCGGGAGCACTGGCCGGATCCTCACGGTTCCTCAAGTTCGATGGACGTGGCGGTGGGCGAGATTGTGGATTGGCTGGACGGCAAAGCGCCCTTTCCCTATGCCGCAACGGAAGCTGTGCGGACGCTGGAGGCCATTGTGGGCTTTCACGTTTCCCATGGCGGAAACGCCGCGTGGGTCGAGTTGCCGCTGACGGGTCCGGACCGTGAACTCGAGGTATTGAGCGGTTAGCAGTCCGTTGGTAAAGTCGCTCTGCAGGCGAGGCCGAGTCATTGTGGCCGAAGACAAGGCGCGCGACCGACGCGCATCCCTGGATTCGGGGAGGGAGCGCAACGAAGTAATTCGGTCACAAGGGCCGGACGCAGCCCGGATGGACTTTATCAACGGGCTGTTAGGGAGTAAACCCGGCTATCCGCGCGCCCGGCCGTACTCCAGTATGGCGTCATCCGGTCCCACGGGACAGGGGTATTGGTCGGCGGTTTCCCTGCCGCCCAACTGGGGGTTGCCCAGCGCGTTGTAACAGATGATGAACGACCGTCGATGCCGGCTGGATGTATTGGGCGCGGAGGAATGGAGAAGGTTGCAGTCGAAGAAGAGGACCGAACCCGGTGACATCTCGCAGTTGATGCAATCGAACAGGGGTTCGATACCCTCGATTCTTTCGGGGTCGGTGCCGGTCTGGGTGCCGACTCTGACGTGATCCAGCCGCCCGAGGCGATGGGACCCGCGAAGGACCCGCAGGCAGCCATTTTCCCGCGTGCATGCGTCCAGGGCGATAAACGCGCTGATCATCCTGGGAAAGACGAACCCCTGGTCGTACCAGTACCCGTAGTCCTGGTGCCACTCCCATGCCCCGCCTTCGTGGGCGTCCTTGAACATCACCTTGCCGTGGAAAAAGGCGACCTCTTCGCCCAGAAGGATGCGGATATTGTTGACGATGCGGGGACACGTGGAGACCGCGGTCCAGATGTCGTTGCCAAGTTCGTGCCAGATCGCCAGCCGGGACGACTTTCCCGATGCATCCGAGGTGGCGCGGGTGTTCTCGGCCACCCGCGCGCCCGTTTCGACCGCGTCGAGCAGAATGCGGACTTCGGCTTCACTGAAGAGGTTACTCAGCCGGACGTATCCGTTCCTGCGAAAACCGGCAACTCCGTCGGGAATCAGGGTTTCCGGTACCTCCATTTTTCGCCCTTTCTGCCATAGCCGGGGTTTGTGGCTGGTCTGAATCTCGTAGATTGAGGCGTCGCGTCTGCGTGCGAAGTGATTTCATGATGAATATAGGTACTGCGCCGAGGATTCGCAAACGGCGATGTTCGGATCTGCATTGGGACCTGAGGGTTCCAGGATCACGGAACCATACGGGAATTTGCGCCGCAGGCATTGTCATTCAAGCGGACGCGGTGACGCGATGAGTTTCCGCGCCGATCATTTGGGGAGGCGGAGGTGTCCGGTCGCAAAATACGGGTTCTGATTGCGAAGGTGGGCCTGGACGGGCACGACCGGGGCGCGAAGGTGGTGGCGCGCGCGCTGCGGGACGCGGGGATGGAGGTTATCTATACGGGTCTGCACCGCACCGCGGATGAGGTGGTGAACACCGCGATGCAGGAAGACGTGGACGTGCTGGGGATCAGTTCTCTGTCGGGAGCCCATCTGACGATCTTTCCGAAGGTGATGGACCTCCTCAGGGAGCGGGGCGCGGACGAAATTCTGGTGGTTGGCGGCGGCATCGTTTCTCCGGCGGACCGGGAGGCCCTCGAGGCGAAAGGGCTGGCGTTCTTCTGGGGGCCCGGGACCCATACCGGCGATATTATCGCGTGTCTCCGGGAAGCCGTGAAATGAGAGATCTGGCCGGACGGGTGCTGAAGGGTGACGTCCGCGCCGCGGCGCGCGCCATTTCGCTCATCGAGCGACGGGAAGACAATGTGTCGCCCCTTCTTGCGGCCCTATACCCTTCAACGGGCGGCGCTTACCGGATCGGCATCACCGGACCGCCCGGCGCGGGCAAGAGTACGCTTGCGGCGTGTCTCGCAACGCGCTTTCGTGAAGCCGGAAGGGCGGTGGGCATTCTGGCCGTGGATATCGCCAGCCCGTTTTCCGGCGGCGCCCTGCTGGGCGATCGGATCCGGATGCAGACGCTGTCGCGCGATCCGTCGGTGTTTATTCGAAGCATGGGGAACGAGGGTCTGCCGGGCGGGCTGTGCCGCGCGGCGCGCGACGCGATGCGGGTGATGGAAGCGATGGGGAAGGACGTGGTACTCGTCGAGACGGCGGGGGTCGGGCAGACCGACGTGGATGTGACCTGGTGTGTCGATGCCGTCGTGCTGACCCTCGTGCCGGAGGCGGGCGACGAAATCCAGGTGATGAAAGCGGGCGTGATGGAAATTGCGGACGTGATTGCCCTGAATAAGTCCGACCGTCCCGGTGCGTCCGGATTGGCGGGAGAGCTCGCCGAATCCCTTCACGCCCGCGGCGAGGTCGATGGCTGGGAAACGCGGCTCGTTCGCACGGTGGGCACGAACGGCAACGGCGTCGGCGAGCTGTACGAAGCGCTCCGGGAATACTCGTGTCACCTGAAAGCGGAAGACAGGCTGGCGGTTCTGCGGGAACAGCAGATCCGGCGTGAGGTAAAGGAGCGCGTCGAGACGCTGCTCCGTCTCCGATTCAGTGCAGCGCTGTCGCCGGAGTCTCTTGACAGGGTGGCGGCAGACATCGGGGCCGGAAAGGACGATCCTTACACCGCTGCCGATCGTCTATTGCGCGAATTTTGATCGCCTGACGGACGGAATCGCCAGACGCGCCTAGCCGACCTATCAGGTCGGATGTCCACGGAGGAAGTAAGAATGAGGCTGCCGGAGCAGCAGCGGTCGAAATCAGAAGTGACTCGTATTCCGAAGTGCGTACCGGATGGAACTTTGTGATGAGACGATGGAACATTACCGGAACGCAAAGCTGGGAGTTCAGATAAGGTAGAAGGATTGATGGCCATCAACAGAGATAAACCGGACCGGTGGAAAGAGGACATTGCGCAGTCGGTGGACATGTTCAACGACTGGTTTATGCGCTTTGCACCGGAGGCTTACCGTTCTACACGGACGCAAACCGCTAAGGATGTGGAGGCGACCCTCGAGGCGACGAAGAACTTAACGTATGTCGGAGTTGAACTGCTGAGATCGAAACCGTCGGTGTTGCCGTCATTACGCATGTCGACGTGCCCGCCGTTGGCCGTGGACCGGCTGATCGGCCTTGCCGGCGTCTCTAAGAACCTGGTCAGGTCGATGGAGAAGGATAAGAGACTCCCACCGCGAATGCCGGGTCGGAAGCTGAACAGCGAGCTTGAGAAGATTGCAAGGGTCATCGAGAAGATGGCTGATCCGGACGTCTTTGTTTGGTTGGAACGTAGGGACAATCCGTCCGAACAGGAATTCTACCGGGCGGCGACGATCGTGGCTGATCGCTTGTGCGGAGCCGTTGCCAATCCAATCATCCGAAATGCGCAGGAAAAACGTCAGCTTGCCGCGATTGACAAATGGTTAAAGGCACTCAGGTATAAAAACCTGCCGACGGGTAGTGGTACGAAGTATGACGCCATGCGTCCTGGAACGTACTCGTTCCGGCTAAATGTGCCGGTTGAGCAGGAAGGGATCGGGGAGGCGATCAATATTCCTGTGGACGCGGTTGTGAAGCCCAAAGGGGCGAAGACAGCGGACTTACCAATACTGATTGAAGCAAAATCGGCGGGTGATTTCACGAATGTCAACAAGCGACGTAAAGAAGAAGCGACCAAGATGAACCAACTGCGCCAGACCTATGGGAACAACGTGCGCTACATTCTGTTTCTGTGCGGGTATTTTGATAGCGGCTATCTCGGCTATGAGGCGGCGGAGGGCATTGACTGGGTCTGGGAGCATCGTATCAACGACCTCGACGAGCTTGGGTTGTAGATTATGAATATGGCGGTTGCAGGATTGGAGACTCGGCGGCTGGCACTTCAGGAAGAACTGGATGCGAGAAGAGACGCAGCCGTACGAAACAGAATGGGGCAGTTCGCTACACCAACCAGCCTTGCTGTCGATATTCAGCGATACGCGAAGGCGCGTCTCGGCAAGAACGAGAGATTGCGTTTCATCGACCCGGCTATCGGGACTGGCGCTTTCTATTCGGCGATGCTGCACGCGTTTTCCCAAGCACGTATCGACGCTGCCATTGGATATGAGATAGATCCGCATTACGGCAGGCCGGCAACGACGCTGTGGGGCAAGACGGGTCTGGAAATCATATTGGAAGACTTCACGCGGGCCGATGCGCCAGAGGCTTCCGATCGGTTCAATCTGCTGATCTGTAATCCTCCCTATGTGCGGCACCACCATATTGACAGTGAGGAGAAAAAGCTGTTAAGGTCGCGCGCGCAAGCCGCTTCCGGCGTGAAAATTAACGGTCTGGCCGGGCTTTATTGCTATTTCCTGTGCATAAGTCATATGTGGATGACCGCCGGCGGGCTGGCTGGCTGGTTGATCCCCAGCGAATTCATGGACGTGAAGTACGGGGTAGCGGTGAAGCGCTACCTGCTCGACAAGGTGACGCTTCATCACATTCACCGCTTCGATCCGAATGACGTGCAATTCTGCGATGCGCTTGTGTCGTCGGCTGTGGTGTGGTTCTGGAACGAACCTCCTCGACCACAGCATCAAGTTCGGTTCACCTATGGCGGAACACTAGAACAACCGGTGTTGGATCGATTGATTCCTCTCGAAACTTTGCGCCGTGAGCCAAAATGGACACGTTATCCTAAGAGTCAGAACCATGAAGCAGACGATGGACCGGTGCTGGGTGACTTTTTCAAGATAAAGCGGGGTTTGGCTACGGGTAACAACAGCTATTTCATCCTGTCAGCAGAGCAGATCCATCAGCGCCAACTGCCTATGGATGCATTCAAGCCAATCCTTCCTAGCCCGAGATATGTGCCCGAGGACGAAGTCGAGGGCGATCGAATGGGCAATCCGCTTCTCAAACTGCGATTGTTCCTGCTCGATCCACCGTGGATGGAAAGCGAAATCAAGAAACGCTATCCGAGTCTTTGGACGTATCTGGAGGAAGGCAAGGCGGAGGGCGTTAATGATCGCTATATCTGTCGGCATCGTGCGCTGTGGTACAGGCAGGAATACCGGCCGCCGGCTCCGTACGTCTGTACCTATCTGGGCCGAAGCGACAGGAAGAGCGGAAGGCCGTTTCGTTTCATATTGAACAATTCCAAGGCAACGGCAGCAAACGTGTATTTGATGTTGTACCCGAAGGAACCCTTAAATCGCGCCATCCAGGAAATGCCCATACTGAAGCGACAGGTGTGGGAGTTCCTGAACGAAATCTCTCCAGGGGTGATGCTCGGGGAGGGTCGCGTCTACGGAGGCGGACTGCATAAGCTAGAGCCAAAGGAGTTGGCAAATGTCCCCGCGAATTCTGTTGCCGAGTTGTTTCCCGAGTGGGCCGCACGGCACCGTGCAAAGCAAGCTGATCTATTTGACGTAGAGACCCCGCAGAGGCTGTAATCGCCAGATGCAAGAGGTGATGAGTGCAGCTTTCGAATAATTGGACCATCGCAATGGCTCCCAAGGCCTTAGTCTCGCCAATTATTCGGCCATTCTGTGCGTGGTGTTCCGGTACTTGGTAGAGGGCCTTTCCCCGACGGAACCATCGGAAGACGGCGAGGACCGCGGCATGGGTTTCTGGACCGACAAAAGGGTTGCGGTGACCGGCGGCGCCGGCTTTCTGGGGCGGCACGTCGTACGGAAACTGCGCGATCGGGGCTGTCGTCAGGTATTCGCGCCGCGCAGCCGGGACTATGACCTGCGGGAACAGGAAGCCGTACGCCGCCTGTATGAGACAACGCGGCCCGACCTGGTGATTCACCTGGCGGGTTCCGTTGGCGGCATTGGCGCCAATCAGCGGTATCCAGGCCGTTTTTTCTACGACAATCTGGCCATGGGCGCGCATCTGCTCGAAGGCGCCCGCAGGTTCGAGGTACCCAAGTTCGTGGGTATCGGATCGGTATGCGCCTATCCGAAGTCCACGCCCGTTCCCTTCAGGGAGGAGAACCTGTGGGACGGGTATCCGGAAGAGACGAACGCGGCCTATGGCCTGGCCAAGAAGATGATGCTGGTTCAGAGCCAGGCGTACCGGGCGGAGTACGGATACAACGCGATACATCTGCTTCTGTCGAACCTCTACGGACCGGGAGAGAGCCTGGATCCGGAGACGTCCCACGGACTTGCGTCCATCGTGCGAAAGTTCGTGGATGCCCGGAATCTGGGACTCGGCCACGTCACCCTGTGGGGAGACGGTTCGCCCACGCGTGAGTTTCTGTACGTCGAGGACGCCGCGGAGGGCGTATTGCTCGCGTCTGAACGATACGATCTGCCCGAACCGGTCAACCTGGGATCGGGAGTGGAGATCTCAATCCGCGACCTCGCCGGTAAGATCCGCGGCCTTACGGGATTCGCCGGGCGGGTTCGCTGGGATACGACCAGGCCGAACGGGCAGCCGCGGCGATGCGTGGACGTGACGCGGGCGAAACGGCATTTCGGATTCGACGCCGCCACCTCTCTGGATGAAGGGCTTCGCCGCATGATTTCGTGGGTCGGGAAGCAGCCGCGCAGCGCGTGAATCCGTGCAGGACCACAGGAAACAGGGCAGAACAACGGAGGCGGGTACGACGTGTCGGAAGGTCGCGATAGCCGGCCGCGGGTAATCGGCGTCGGGACGATGAACATCAGTCCACGGGCCCGGGCCCTGGTCAATGAGGTCCTGGACAGCAACCGGCTGTCTTACGGTCCGATGACACAGACGTTCGAGGAAGGATTCGCACGCGCCCACGGGTGTCGGTTCGGCGTGATGAGCAACAGCGGGACGAGCGCCCTGCTGGTGGCTCTGGCCGCGCTGAAGGAATTGCATGGCTGGGATGACGGGGACGAGGTGGTCCTGCCCGCGGTGACGTTCGCGGGTACGGCAAATATCGTCTTCCACGCACGGATGCGCCCGGTGCTGGTGGACGTCGATCCACACTGCTACGATCTGGACCCGGAAAAGATCGAGGCCGCGGTCACGCCTCGCACAAGGGCGATCATTCCCGTCCACGTCTTCGGGCAGCCGTGCGACATGGATCCTGTCCTCGAACTTGCGCGGCGGTACGGTCTTCGGGTCATCGAAGACTCGGCCGAGACCATGTTCGCGGGATACAAGGGCCGCAGCGTCGGAAGTCTCGGCGACATCGGTTGTTTTTCCACCTATGCGGCGCACCTGCTGACAACGGGCGTGGGAGGATTGAATACGACCGACGATCCCGGGGTTGCGAAAAAGCTGAGATCGCTGATCAACCACGGGCGGGATTCGACGTACCTGAATATAGATGACGACGACAGGAAATCGCCGGAGGAACTGCGCGAGATCGTGGCCCGGCGGTTTTCTTTCGTCAGTCTCGGGTACAGTTTCCGATTGACCGAGTTGGAGGCCGCTCTTGGCCTTGCGCAACTCGAGGTCGCGACCGAAATGATCGCCAGCCGGCGGAAGCATGCCGCCTGTCTGACCCGGGGTCTGGCCGAACACGAAGCGTTTCTGCAGCTTCCCCGGATTCGACCGGGTTGCGAACATTCATTCATGATGTATCCGATTGTCCTGAGGGACCGGAAAAAGGACGCATTCGTGAATTTCCTGGAGCAGAACGGGGTTGAGACGCGCGAGATGCTCCCGCTGACCAATCAGCCGCTCTACCAGCGTCTGCTGGGCATTGGCGAGGCGGATTATCCCGTTGCCGGATGGATCAACAGGAGCGGATTCTACATCGGTTGCCACCAGGACCTCACATCGGCCGACCTGGATCGTATCGTGGAACTGTTCGGTCGTTTCTACAAGGGCGGACCTACCCCCTGACCCCCTTCCTGAAGGAAGGGGGAAACTGCCATCCCTTGATATACTCCCTTTCTTGCTCCCCCTCTCCCCGTGGGAGAGGGGCCGGGGGGAGAGGTCACGGAACACCAGCGAATTTCCTGATTAAGGGTAACCTATGGCCGGCCGAACGCTTGTTCTGCTTACGCTCGATGAGGTCGACGGGGTACGCTGGCTGTTCTCAGCCGGTCCGGATCTTGCCCGGATGGCCGACGAAGTGTTCGCCGTGGACGGCGGGTCCACGGACGGTACCCGGGAACTCCTGGCGTCCCGTCAGATCCGCCTGGTCGACCAGCAACACCGGGGGAGGGGCGAGGCGTTTCGCGCAGCGGTCCGGGCGTCGAACGGCGAGAGCCTGGTTTTCTTCAGTCCCGACGGCAATGAAGACCCGGACGACATCCCCAGGCTCTTCACCGCGATCGAAAACGGCGCCGATATGGCGATTGCGTCCCGTTTCATGCCGGGCTCCCGGAACGAGGAGGACGGCGACGCGCTGCCGCTGAGAAAGTGGACGAACCAGGTGTTTACATGGATCGCCAATCGACTCTGGAATCGGGGATCGTACGTGACGGACACCATCAACGGGTTTCGAGGGGTTACGCGGGAAGCGTTCCTGAGGCTCAATCCCGGATCGATGGGGTATACGATCGAATACGAAATGACGATCCGTGCGATGAAGCAAGAAATGCGGATCGAGGAGATTCCGACGTGGGAGGGAAACCGGGTAGGCGGAGAATCGAAAGCGCCTTCTTTCCGGACGGGCGTCCGGTTCCTTCGATTCCTGATTCAGGAGATCGTCGCGGGCGACGGCCGTGCAACGTGACGTTTCGAAGCGACGTCCGCCCTTGAGATCTGACGCGAATGTTCGTTGATTTCGGGAAGGGGAAGCCGGAATCGGCCCGACGGCGCAAACCGGACCGGCGGCCACCCGATCGGAGCTTATCCGGCAGCAGACGCCTGCGAGTCGCCGGCCGGGGCTTTCCCGTTTTTGAGCACGTCGAGGAGTTTTCGGGCGGCCACCGAAAGGCTGCGGCCGCGTTTGTGCAGGATGCCCAGGGGCCTGGTGAGCACGTCGCCCTTGATGGCGAGCGCCTTTAGACTGCCTTCCCTGTGTTCCAGGTCAACCGAGTGTTCGGGCAGAAGCGAGATGCCGAGGTCGACTTCGACGGCATCCTTTATCGTATCGATATGATCGAATTCCATGACAATGTTGGGTTGGATGCGGTGTTTGCGGAAGAACTGGTCGAGCGCATGCCGGGTGTGGGTCTCCTGGGAGAAGAGGATCAGCGGATGATCGCCGATGTGGTTAACGTCCACGTGGTCTCGCGCTGCAAGCGGGTTCGAGGGCGGGCATGCCACCACCATGTTGTCTTCGGAGAAGGGGATGATCTTTATATTCCGGTGGGGCCTGGGGAAGGCGACCACGCCGAAGTCGATCTCGCCGCTGGCAACGTCGTCGTAGATACGCGGGGTGTGGTTGTAGGCCAGGCGGAAGTTGACCCTGGGGTAGGCCTTGAGGTAGGTCTTGAGGTACGGCCCGAGTTCGCGCATGCCTACGCTGTAAATGGCCGACAGGCGAACCGTACCCGACACCACGCCGTCCAGAGCTTCCACGCGTTGTAACATCTCATCGTAGCGCCTGACAATGTCACCGGCGCCCTTATAAAACACCTCCCCCTCTTTTGTGAGACCGATCTTGCGCTTATGCCGTTCCAGCAACGGTTTGCCCTGGCGATTCTCGATGCTTTTGATCTGCTGGCTGACGGCGGATTGCGTAACGCCATTGAGAACGGCCGTCTTCGAAAAACTCTGGGTATCGATGAGGTCGCAGAAGATCTTCAGACTCTGGATCAGCACGCAAACGTCTCCTTGTTGAAATTCGCATCAACCGTTTCTTCCCGTTGAACCCAGGTCGGAAACGGAAAACGGCCGAGGTGGTCTCCGTGCGCGGAACACCTCGCGGAATGTGTTGGGAAAGCAAACGTTAAAAATAAGCAAGATTAATTTTAAAAGCAAGAAAATAATACATCCTGTTATATTTCTTAATGATGGCGCCGCAAGCACGGGATGGGGTTGCCGGGAATGTACTGTTTTTGTATCTTGGAGTGCGCGGCGCCGCAGCGGGACGGGATGAATGGGCGGACAGGCGGTGACATCGTTCCGGGACGGGACACAGGTTTCGCATCAACACGCAATCCTTGAGGAGAAGGAAAGATGGCGGGATACAGAATCGAAACGGACAGCATGGGAGAGATTCAGGTTCGGGACGACCGGTATTACGGCGCCCAGACGGCCAGGGCGCTGATTCATTTCGACATTGGCGAAGAGCGCATGCCCGGGGAGCTGATCAAGGCGTTCGGCATTCTGAAGAAAGCGGCCGTACTGGTGAATCGGGACCTGGGAAAGCTCCCGCCGGAAAAGGCGGACCTCATTGTGCGTGCGGCCGACGAAGTCATCGAGGGTACGCTGAACGACCACTTTCCGCTGCGGATCTGGCAGACGGGAAGCGGCACCCAGACGAATATGAACGCCAATGAAGTCATTTCCAACCGGGCCATTCAGATTGCCGGCGGGCGGATGGGCAGCAAGGATCCGATTCACCCGAACGACGACGTCAACATGGCGCAGTCGTCGAACGACACGTTTCCCGCGGCAATGCATATTGCGGCCGTTTGCGAGATTCACGGACGGCTGATTCCGATGGTCGGACAGCTGCGGGATACACTGGCAGCCAAAGCGGACGAATTCGAGGACATCATAAAGATCGGACGCACGCATCTGATGGACGCCGTTCCACTCACGCTCAGCCAGGAATTCTCCGGATACGTGACCCAGTTGACGAAAGGCCTGGAGCGCGTTGAGCGATGCCTGCCGAATCTGTATGAGCTCGCGCTGGGCGGCACGGCGGTCGGTACCGGGCTGAATACGCATCCGGAGTTTGCCGACCGGGCCGCCTCGCGGATTGCCGAATTGGCAGGCCATCCGTTTGTATCGGCCGGCAACAAGTTCGAGGCGCTGGCGGCCCACGACGCGATGGTTGAAACGAGCGGCGCACTGAAAACGCTGGCCTGCTCGCTGATGAAAATAGCCAACGACACGCGATGGCTGGCTTCGGGGCCGCGGTGCGGCGTCGGCGAGTTGACGCTCCCGGCCAACGAACCGGGCAGTTCGATCATGCCGGGGAAGGTGAACCCCACGCAGTGCGAAGCGATGACCATGGTGGCCGGGCAGGTGATCGGGAACGATACGGCGATTGCGGTGGGCGGATCTTCGGGGAATTTCGAACTGAACGTGTTCAAACCGCTGATCGTCTACAATCTGCTGCAGTCGGTCCGGCTGCTGGCGGATGCCTGTGCGGCGTTCAACGATCACTGCGCGGTGGGCATTGAACCGAACCGGGAGAACATCCGGAACCATCTGGAACGGTCGCTCATGCTCGTCACGGCACTGAATCCTCAGATCGGATACGACAATGCGGCAAAGGTGGCGAAGAAGGCATTCGACGAGAATCTGACCCTTCGGGAATCCGCGATGGCGCTCGATCTGATGGACGGTGAAGCGTTCGACGCCGCCGTCCGTCCGGAGAAAATGACGGGTCCCGGCGCCTGATGCCGGCGGCGGCGCGCGTCGATTCGCGTCGCCCTGTAGACTGTGATGGTCAAATATAAGAAAGGCCCGGCAGGAATACTGCCGGGCCTTTCTTATCGCCTCCAGCATCCTATTGATCGAGATATCCGGCGATTTTCCCGCACCAGTGCGCCGGCCATGCGGTCATGTTGCCGTAGGCGGGGGGCGAGCCGGGCCCGCGGGGATATCTGGAGGACATCACGCCGCCGTCGCCGCTGTCGAGGCCGAAGAGGTAGCCGATGAAGTGAGCGCGTTCGTCTTCCTCGATCCGGGTGGCCTTGAAGTAAAGCGCCAGGACGTTGGACGGGACGTGGATCCCTGCTACGGCCCGGGACTTCTCCTCGGGCGACGGCTTGTACTTGACTTCCTGAAAAACGCCGATGTGAAAGTCACGGGTCCGTCCGGTAGCGGCGATCAATTCTTTCAGCGCGGCTGTGCCCAGCACCCAGGAATCCCATCCGGTTGTCCGGGTTGTGAACCGCGCCTTTTCGGATGGAATCGTTACCGCATCCACACCCCTGTCTTCCACGTTGTCGACGCGCGGGTTCCCGCCGCACTTTTCCTGGATATTCCCAACCCACCACTGTATCGAATCCGTCCAGAGGTTCCGGTTGACGTCGCTGAATCTCTGTTTCTCAGCCCGGTAGAAGCGAAAGCGGATGCCGTTGGGATCCGGCGGCGCCGGCACATCCGCGGGAGCGTGCGCCGGAGACGGAGGCGTTGCGGGTGGGGCGATCCTCTCCCAGGGACGGGTGGGCAGGGTGTGATCCAGTCCAAGCGCGTAGGCGGATGGAATCGCCCGTCCGGATACGCGATCTTCACGCGACCGATTCGATACGACGCCGATCACGCGGCCGGATTCGTCCAGGAGCGGCGCACCGCTGCCGCTGGCGGACACGGCGGCGTCCAGAGGATAGGTCCTGACGCCGTCGACGATCTCGGGCGGATTCAGCCTGCCGTCAACGAGGTTGAACGTTCCCCCCTCGACCGCGTCGACAATGTAGGTTTTTTCGGTGTCAACCGGGTCGCGCGCGTCCAGTTCGAGTAACGGCCTGCCGAAGACCTTGATTCGAACCAGCGCGACGTTTCGTTTCTCGTCCTTGTCGACAACGCCCGAAACCCCGAACTCCTCGCCGGATTCGAATCTGGCGACAACCCGGACCGCATCGTCGACCAGATCCCACGTCGTAACCGCAATTCGGCTGTCTATGGCCAGGAAACCCAGTCCACGGTTCCGGGAACCGTCGCTTCTTTCCACGTCCAGAACGACAACCGAAGCGCGCACTTGCCCGAAGACGGTGTCCGGAGGGTCACCCGCCGCGTGGGTGGCCGGCCAGAGAACCGAAAACGCGCCGCACCAGGTGAGCACCTTCCGTACGGCGGCCGACGACGGGTTGACGGATGCCGGTTTCATAGGCGGTCTCGAACTTCGATACGTCCGGCTTCGCCGGCCCCAAGATACAGGTTCTTTTCGGACCCGGCTCTAAATTACCAACAGAACGTACAGCGTTACGGCCGTACCCACGAGGGCGCCGCCATAGCAGAGGACGTCCAGCGAAATCAGCAATCTCCGGATGCCCATTTCGTGCAGCGAAAAGCGAATGCGGTGCGCGGCGTGAAAAAGCGGAAGGACAACGAGGGCAAAGAGGTAGACTTTCACCAGCGGATTTGCAAGCAGGGATTTCATCCGGCTGAACTCGAGCAGGCTCTTGTCGATCAGGCCGAGCGGAACGGCCAGCCCGATGAAAAAGACGTGGACGGGTATCAGCAGCGCGGCAACCACGCCGCCCAGCGAGAACATGCCCCACCAGAAGGGTTCGGATCTGTCTTCCTTGTACACGGACTCCTCCTACGCCAGGTTCAAAATCAGCCAGGCGACGACGGCCGACGCAACGATCCAGGAAAGATAGGCGCCCAGCCCCACGAGAAAGGGCGGTACCGTCAGGCGGCCGAGGCGAACGATCTGAATCCTGGAAACCAGACCCAGCCAGGTGATGCTGTGGTAAAGCGCGAACAGAAGCACGATGACATAGCCCACGACGAAGGGAACGGACCGGAGCGATTCCTGAAACAGATCGTGAACTTCCGCGCCTCTGGAGATCAGAAAGAGCTGGTACAGGTATACCAGGACAAACAGGGCGATGAACACGCTGGTCGATTCCCGGACCATAAACAGAAAATACCTGCGGTTATGCAGCCACCAGGTGATCGGTACGCGACGCACGTAGGCCTTGTGTTCGGTCTCTTGTTCGCTCATCATCTTACTTCTTCCCCCAGGGCAGGAGTACGGATTTGAACCAGCTGCCTGTCGTGGCCACCTTGCTTCGCTGGATGGCGGCCGCGGGATCCACGTCTTTGGGGCAGACCACGGAGCACTCGCCAATATAGGTGCATTCCCAGATGCCCTCGGTGCTTGCAATGACGTGTTGACGCCGTTCCTGTCCCTCGTCCCGGGAGTCCAGGTTGTACCGGTGCCCCAGGGCAATGGCCGCGGGGCCGACGAACTCGGTCTCGAGTCCGTATACCGGGCAGGCGGCGTAGCAGAGCATGCAATTGATGCACATGCTGAACTGCTTGTATTCCTTCAGCTCCTCGGGCGTCTGCAGGTACTCCCCTTCCGAAACCGGTTTTTCTTCCTCCCGGATGATCCAGGGCTGCACCGCCTTGAGTTTGTCCATGAAGTCCGTCATGTCGATGATCAGGTCCCGGACGATGGGGAAGTTGTTCAGGGGCTCCACCCGGACTTCGCCCGGGTAATAGTCGCGCAGAAAGGCGGCGCAGGAGAGCTTGGGCTCGCCGTTGACCATCATCCCGCAACTGCCGCAGACACCCATCCGGCATGACCAGCGGAAGGAGAGCGATCCGTCGATGTGGTCCTTGATGTGATTCAGCCCGTCCAGTACCACCCAGTCTTCCTGAAACTCGATATCATAGGATTGTTCGACGGGTTCGTCTTCCTGTTCGGGGCGATAGCGGGTTACGGTGATGGTGATGTTCTTGCCATTGCTCATGGAATTCCCCTTGCGGACGTTCCGGAATCCGGGTTTCGCGCCTCTCGTCCTGCAGTCAGTACTTACGCTCTTCGGGTTGCCAGCGGGTGATCGTTACGGGCAGGTAGTCGGTGCGCGGGCCGGCTTCCGTCCTGTATGTCAGTGAGTGTTTCAGGTATTCCTCATCGTCCCGGTCCTCGAAATCCGAGCGGGAGTGAGAGCCCCTGGATTCCTTGCGGTCCAGGGCGGCGTGCGCAAGCGCTTCAGCCGCATCCAGCATGAATCCCAGTTCCAGCGCCGCCGTGAGTTCGGTGTTGAATACGCTCGAGGTATCGTCCAGGCCGACGTTTCGAAAGCGTTCCTGAAGTTTCCTCAGGACTTCGCAGGTTTCTTTCAACGTCTCTTCATTACGGAAGATGCCCGCGCCGCGTTCCATCGCCGCCTGCATTTCAGTACGAATGTCCGCCACGCGTTCCTTGCCGTTGCGCGGCTGCAGGTACGTCCGTTCGATGCGCTTCCGCTCGTCGCTGGCGAGGTTCTCGAGCGTGCCCTGGCCGGGCGCCGCCTGTCCGCTGGCGTATTCCGCGGCGACCTTGCCGGCACGGGCGCCGAAAACGAGGCATTCCGTGAGGGAATTGGACCCCAGCCGGTTGGCGCCGTTCAGGCTCACGCATGCGGCTTCGCCGGCCGCGTAGAGGCCCGGAACGGGCGTGACGCCGTCGATATCGGTATGGACGCCGCCCATCATATAGTGGACCACCGGGCGGACGGGGATGGGGTCCTGGACCGGATCGATCCCCACGTAGTTCCTGGACAGTTCCCTGACAAACGGCAGCTTTTCGTCGATGACTTTCTCGCCCAGGTGTCTCAGGTCCAGATGGACGTAGTTGCCATAGGGCCCGTCGAAAACGCGGCCCTCCCGCATTTCATACATGAACGCGCGGGAAAGGATATCGCGCGGGCCCAGTTCCATCTTCCCGGGGATGTATTCGCTCAGATAGCGGTCCCCCTTGTTGTTGACCAGATAGCCGCCTTCCCCCCGCGAAGCCTCGGTCATCAGGATACCCGTACCGGGAAGACCGGTGGGATGGTACTGGACGAACTCCATGTCCTTCAATGGACACCCGATGCGGTAGGCAAGGGCCATGCCGTCGCCGTTCTTGATGGCGGCATTCGTGGTAAACGGGAAGATCTTGCCGCCGCCCCCGGTGCAGATGATCACCGTCTTCGCGCCGATCGCGTGGATGGCGCCCGTGCGCATGTTCAGCGCGGCTACGCCGCAGACCCTTCCGTCGTCTACGAGAAGAGACGTGACAAACCACTCGTCGTACCGGGTCACCGCGTTGTATTTCAGGGAGGTCTGAAACAGGGCGTGCAACATATGGAAGCCGGTTTTGTCGGCCGCATAGAGCGTGCGCTTGACGCTCATACCGCCGAAAGCCCGCACGCTGACCCGGCCGTCCTCATCCCGGCTCCAGGGGCAGCCCCAGTGTTCGAGCTGAATGGATTCGTCCTGCGCTTCCTTTACAAAGGCTTCGACCACGTCCTGGTCGGCCAGGTAGTCGCTGCCCCGGATCGTGTCGAAAGAGTGGAGATCGAGATTGTCGTACTCGCGCATGACGGCCGCCGCGCCGCCCTCGGCCGAGACGGTGTGGCTGCGCATGGGATAGACTTTGGAGACGACGGCGACGTTCAGACCGGCATCGGTTTCCGCCGCGGCGATGGCGGCGCGCAAGCCCGCCGCGCCACCGCCTACGAGAAGCACGTCGTGAATCGGTATGTCCATTTAAGTCCCCGCGGATGGATCGCGTTCGGTTCCTTCGTAAAGAGCACTTATGATAACGATTTATGCCAAATTCGTCAATACAAAACTGGCCGAAACCGGAGGTCGTTCGAGCGATGGAATGTGCGGTCTCGAGCGGCTGTTTCCGGTCGTTTCGCGTCGGCCTCCGGCAGCGGGAGGACGCCGTACGGGGCGGGAGTTGTCACTGCAGGCGGCCGCGGGCCGGAAGCGGCCAGACGGCTTCGACCACGCCGTCGCGGATTCCGTAGAGCTCGTCGTGCAGGACCACCGTCGTATCGGAGTATCCCGCCACGAATTCGATGGTTTCGCCAACTCCCGGGGTCTCCGCGGGCGCACCCAGTTCAATCTTTCCGTGTTCGGCGGAAAGGCTTACCAGGGTGACGTCGGGGATGCCGATCGGCGCCGGGACGGATGAGTCGCTGCTCATCGTCTTCTTTCCCGCGTCGCAGATGATGCGGGTGGGCGTGGGGCGGCTGGTGACGGTGGAAAGCACCGTGAGGGCGTATTCGTGCTGCACCCCGAAGACGGTTCGGTACCGGATGTCGCCGAAGATGCCGCCGCCGGCTTCGATCTCGGTGACGCCTGGATGGAAAGCGCTGATCCAGTACGTGCCGGTACCGCCGCAACTGAGAATGTCGATACGGAAACCGCTGCGGCGGCACAGGTCCGCGCTGTCCGTGAGTTTCGACAGGGACTCCGTGATGATCCGCCGTTTTTCGCCGGGGTCCTTTATGGCCAGCGTGTGCGCTTCCCACGTCATCAGGCCCGACAGTTTCAGACCCGGGCATGCGGCGATGGTCCGCGCAAGCGATAGAACCGGGTCCCCCGGCACAACGCCCGCGCGGTTCATTCCCACGTCGACCTCGATCAGCACCCGGACGCGCACGCCTTTCTCCACGGCGGCGCGGTCGAGCTGGCGAACGTTGCTTTCATCGTCAACGCAGACCATGACGTCGGCCTGTTTCCGAAGGTTGACGAGGCGCGCGATTTTGCGGGGGCCCACGATCTGGTTGGCAATAAGGATGTCGTTGACGCCGCCGCCGGCCATCACTTCGGCCTCGCCGAGTTTGGCGCAGGTAATGCCGATGGCGCCCGCTTCCAGCAGCCTGTGGGCGAGCGCCGGGGTCTTCATGCCTTTCGTGTGAGGCCGCCACTGGACGCCCGCTTTGTGGATAATGGTGTCCGCCATCTTCCTGGTGTTGCGTTCAAGCGTGGGCAGGTCCACCAGGAGCGCCGGCGTGTCCAGGTCGGCTTTGCGGCATCCGATGAGATGAGTCTGTACGATCATGCGAAATCCCCTTTGTCGTCGCTCCTGTGTAGAGGGGGTCCGCGAAGCGGATGTTCCCGTTATCCGTCCCGGGAGCGACGATGCCGCAGGATACGGTTGGCGGCGTCGATCATCGTGGCGGTCCAGATCCTGTCCCGGTTGGCGTCCAGATATTGAACGACTTCCCTCAAAGACGACGTTGAAATGGAGAGATGCTGGCCGCCGACGCCGTGCATGCAGATAACGGCCCAGAGACCGTCGCTGACAGCGTTATCGATGAACGCGACCATCTCTGCTCCGGTGTGTCCGTCTACGGGCAGGGACCAGGTGCAGGCCAGGTCGATCCGTTCCGGATGATTGGCGCGTTCGCCCCAGCCCCTGGCGGCCTTGAACCGGCGCGCGACGACCGGGACATAGGATTGCCGGTTTTCGCCGGCGCCCACGTACGTCTGGTAACAGGGATAGCAGAACGTCCGGTCGCCCTGTTGTTCGGGAAACAGGCGGTTCAGGTCTTCGGTGGCTTCGTCGATGGTGCGCGCGATGTCATCCAGCCCCAGGTTTTCGAGACAATAGCCGTCATTGCGAAATCCGAAGTTGCAGGAACAGGGATGCATCGAGGTGTGATTGCCGAGTTCGTGACCGCCCTTACTGGCCTGCTGCCATCGGGGGACCTGCGATTCCCAGAGTTGGGAACGGCCGGGGTTGACGTAGAACGTCCCCTTCAGGTTCACTTCGTCCAGACAGGGAATCGCATGGTCCAGTTGCGTTTCGAGGCCGTCGTCGAATGTCAGGCTTACGGCGCCCCGGGCGCCTCCAGGCCAGAAGGTGCATTCTGAAGACATGGCTTCCCCCTTAATCCGTTCCCAGGACGCCGATGTCATCCCCGCGCCGGTAGGCCATGGCGTCGTCAATCATCTTTCGTATATCGTACCGGGGCTTGAACCCCAGCAGCTTCCGGGCCCTGGACAGGTCGAATTCGTAGAACGTGGGGTCTCCCCGCGGGACGGCTTCGATACAGGGGACGTCCAGACGTTCCGAAAGATACGGGACGGCTTCATCCCAGGTGAATGGCGCAGGCCCCGCGAGCTGGATGATTTCACCCGAAACGCCCTCCGCGCACATCGCACGTTCGCAGCCGTGGACGATGTCACGCACGTCGGCGACGTGTTTCTTGAAGGGTCTGCCCTCCGGGTCCCTGAGCACCACCAGGCGCTCCGTTCCCCGCCACGAGCCCTTGAATTCGGGACGGCCTTTCAATCCGCTCAATCGGAATTGGGGAAAGTCCAGAATCTCGCCCGCGCCGAAGACCATGCAGAACCGGAGCACGACCACGGGCAGCTTGCAGGTGAGCCAGTATCCGGTACAGAGTTCTTCGCCGAGCGATTTGGACAGCGCGTACCATCCGCGGCAGCGCCGCGGTGTCCGGTCTTCCCGGATCGGTTCGGCCAGTCCCCCCGGGACGTACTTTTCGTAAACGGCGTCCGTGCCCGCGAAAATGAACCGCGGCGGCGTGTCCTGCGCTCTGGCGGCTTCGAGCATGTTGAACGTGCCGCGCACGTTGATTTCGAAATAGTCGGCTTCGGAAAACGGACCGCCGCCCTGAAAGGCCGCGCCCAGGTGATAGGCCGTCTTGATGCCCCGCATGGCCGCCAGTACCTCGCCTGCATTCGTGAGGCTTCCTGAGACGAGCTCCACCCCGAGGCCGTTCAGCTTGTCGACGCGGGGATCCCGCGGCCAGACCAGGCCGCGCACGGGGTGCCCCCGCTCTACCAGCGCTCTGGCCAGGTTGGCGCCGATTCGGCCCGTGATACCGGTGATGAGGATGGACATGGAAACCGGATGTGGTGTTCGATAGGCATCGAAATGGCTGGTGTTTTGTCACTGAAGAAAGATTGCAGAGATTTGGGCACCGAGTCGTCCCGCTGGCATTCGTCGATTCATTCAGCAACCTGTGCCATGGACCTGAGCCGCTCCCTGAGCTTGTCGAAGGGTCGGCGAGGGGCGTTGAAAGGCACCGAACAGGTTTCGTTACGCGGGCATTTCGACAAGCTCAATGACCGCGTTTCGAATCGCGGCTTACACAGCCTGACGACAGGCAATGCTCCCAACGCAAAGTGAATCGGTGAATCGACGGTGAGACGTTCTCGTGATGGGACGTTAATTACCGAATTCATGGCTGAAAATCAAGGGGAAATGCGAAAGGTGGATTGCGGCATATTTCGCTTGCGGAATCGGTTTTATTTTGGTATTAAACCGATTGCTGCGGCGAAACCAACGGAATGGAATCTCGGCGATTAACCTGACTGTAGGGGTGGAACGTTCCTGAGGAGGTTCGAAGATGGACAAGCTGGCCATTCTGGGTGGATCGAGGGCGGTGAAGACCGATCCTGGAGACATGTTCACCTGGCCGATCATTACAGAGGAAGACGAAGAGGCCGCGCTGGAGGTGCTGCGCCGCGGGGCCATGTCCGGAACGGACGTCACGGTGCAGTTTGAAAAGGAATACGCCGACTGGTTTGGCACGAAATACGCGCTTGGGCACAATACGGGTACCTCTTCGATCCATTCGGCGATGTTCGGCTGCGGCGTGGGTGTGGGAGATGAAATCATCTGCCAGAGTATGACGTTCTGGGCATCGGTGATTCAGGCAATGAATCTCGGCGCGACCATCGTGTACGCGGATATCGACCCGGAAACGATCACACTGGACCCGGCAGACGTGGAACGGAAGATCACGGACAGAACCAAGGCGATCGTGGCGGTCCACTACTTCGGCCATCCCACGGATATGGATGCAATCATGGAGATCGCCAACGCCCGCGGAATCAAGGTGATCGAGGACGTCTCCCACGCCCACGGCGCGATGTACAAGGGGCGCCTGACGGGCGGCATCGGCCACGTGGGCGCGATGTCCTGCATGGCGGGAAAGTCATTGGCGATCGGCGAGGCGGGGATGCTGGTCACCGACGACCAGGAGATCTACGAGCGCGCGATTGCGTTCGGCCATTACGAGCGTACGGGGCAAATCGAAAATCCCGAGTTGAAGAAGTTCGCCGGCCTGCCTCTGGGCGGATTCAAATACAGGATGCACCAGCTTTCGTCGGCCGTCGGGCGCGTCCAGCTCAGGCATTACCGGGAACGGATGGAAGAAATCGACAGGTCGATGAACGCTTTCTGGGACCTGCTCGAAGGCGCGCCGGGGCTGCGCCCCCACAGGCCGCCGAAGGGCTCCGGCAGCACGATGGGCGGCTGGTACGCCGCGCATGGCATCTACGTGCCGGAGGAACTCGGCGGGCTGTCCCTGCGGAAGTTCTGCGAGGCCGTGCGGGCCGAAGGGACCTCCTGCGGGGCGGGGGCCAACCTGTTGATGCATTTGCATCCCGTACTGAACGAGGCCGACGTCTACGGCCACGGAGAACCCACGCGTGTCGCGCATTCCGACGCCGACGTGCGCCAGGGCGAGGGGAGCCTGCCGCAGACGGAGCGGATGTCGGATCGTCTCTTTTCCATCCCGTGGTTCAAACACTATCGCCCGGAAGTCATCAGGGAACATGCGGAGGCATTCCGGAAGGTGGTGACGCAGGCCGGGGAACTTCAATAACGGCGGGTTGCGGGAAGGGTTTTACGCGTCCGACCGGGAACGGAACCTGCATAGAGCGGCCGACATCATGTCGGCCGCTCAATTGATTTACGGATGGAACCGCCGCGCGCCGGGGGCACCCGGACACGGGACCCACCCGAAACACCGCGGGGGATTGAATTCAGCCGCCACTCTTGTTATATTGCTAAGGTGGATTATTCACGAAATCCCATGGTTTTGATGTATAACGGGTTGTTTTTCAATAAATTCAGCGAAGTTTTTGCGACAGTATTTCATGAACTACGAAATTGATTGGTCAGGGTGATGTTTCGTTGCCCACGGAGGTAAGGATCCACCGGTTTGGCCCGGAATCATGAGCATTTGTCCTGCTCTTGGTCTTTATCCTGTTCATCCTGTCCATCCATGTAAGTTCATGTTTAGTGAGTTATCCAGGCTAAGTCGGCGGCCGCGAGGATTTCGCGGTCAAATCCCGTAGACTTTCATAGGATCGATCGGATTCACAACAGGGAGATTCAACCATGCGTCAGTTGCGTTTCGCGTCGTCCGCATTTCTTCTCGTCGCCGTTCTCTGCAGTCCGTTATCCAGCCTCGATGCCGCGTACACCCGGATTCACGAACCCGGTTCCGACGATCCGATGGCGGTACATATCTATCGCCTGGACAACGGACTTACCGTCTATCTCACCGAAAACCATCAGACGCCTCGCTTTTACGCGGAAATCATCGTACGGGCGGGCAGCAAACACGATCCGGCCGAATCCACCGGACTGGCGCATTACCTGGAGCATATGTTGTTCAAGGGCACCCAAAACATCGGCTCACTGGACTACGAGAAGGAAAAAGCGCATCTCGACCGCATCACCAGTCTCTATGAGGAGCACTTCACCGAAACAGACCCGGAAAAGCGGAAAGCCATCTACGCCGAGATCAACAAGGAGTCCCAGCTTGCGGCCGCGTACGCCATACCAAACGAGATAGACAAGCTCTACAAAGCCATGGGCGGCACCGGGCTGAACGCCCATACCTGGCACGAAGAGACGGTCTACAGGATCAATCTGCCTGCCAACCGGCTGCGTCACTGGGCGGTCATCGAATCCGAACGTTTCCGGAACGCCGTCTTCCGGCTGTTCCAGTCCGAACTTGAGACCGTGTACGAAGAAAAGAACCGGTCGATGGACAACAAAGACCGGATCATCAGTTACGCGGTTGCCGATTTGCTATACAAGGAACATCCCTACGGCCAGCAGACCACGATCGGAAAGGTGGAACACCTGAAGAATCCGTCGCTGAAAAACATGTACCGGTTTTACAATACCTATTACGTGCCCAACAATATGGCGATCGCGATCTCGGGGGACATCCGGATCGACGAAACGATCAAACTCATCGACCGGCATTTCTCCGGGTGGCGCAAGGGTACCCTGCCTCAGTTGCCCGACTGGAAGGAAGCGCCTCTCAACGGCGTCGAACGGGCGAAGGTCAAATACCAGGGAGAAGAGTTCGCGCTTCTGGCGTTCCGGACCGCGTCAAGGAATCACGAAGACGCGGACGCGCTCAAACTCCTGGATATGATCCTGGACAACGCCACGGCCGGACTGATCAACCTCAACCTGAACCAGAAACAAAGGGTACGCAGGGCCGGATCGTACCCCACCCTGTACAACGACCACGGCGCCCAGTATCTGTGGGGCATTCCCAAAAAGGGCCAGACACTGGAGGAACTCGAACAACTGCTGCTGGATCAGATTGAAATCGTCAAGAGCGGGGGTTTCGAAGACTGGATTCTGCCCGCCATCGTCACCGACTTCAAGAAGCACGAGAAGAGAGAAATGGAGTCGGACAATGCCCGGGTGCGCCGGATGCGGAATTCATTCCTTGCACACCAGGACTGGAGCCATACCGCCGGAGAGATCGCCCGACTTGAAAAGGTCACCAAAGAGGACGTTGTCCGCGTCGCACGGAAATACTTCGCGGACAACTACGTTGCCGGGTACCGGTTGGATGAACAGCACGAAATTCCCAAAATTCCGAAACCGCAGATCGACAAGATCGAAATCGACGCCACCCGGCAGTCCGTTTTTGCCGGCAACGTACTGTCCATGCCCGCGGAAGAAATCGAGCCGACGTTTGTCGATCCGGACAAGGACTACCGGATCGCGGAATACCACGACGGCGTCCGGCTCTACTATTCCCGCAACCCGATCAACGATCTCTTTACGCTCAGCTTTACGGTGGACCTCGGGAACAACCAGAACAACAGGATGGGTGTTGCCGCCCGCTTGCTCGACAAGTCGGGTACCGGACGCCACACCTCCGAAGCCCTCAAGAAGGAGTGGTACAAACTCGGCACTGAATTCTCCCTGTCGGCGGGGAACAATGAAACCACTGTGACCATTTCCGGCCTCGACGAGAACTTCGATGCCTCGCTGGAGCTGATGGCTGAGCTTGTGAGCAACCCGTCGGCGGACAAGGCGACACTCGAACAGCTTGTCGGCATCATTCTCGGGGAGCGCGAAGACACGAAAAAAAATCACCGCACCATTCAGGGCGGCGTTGTCCTGAACAACCGATACGGCAAAGAGTCACGCTACCTGCGTATGCTGCCGAATGACGCGTTGCGGGAACTTTCGGTGGAGGAACTTCACGGGCTGGTGCGGGGCCTGTTGAAGTACAAGCACACGATCGCGTATACCGGTTCTCTTCCCCTTGAACGGGTGACGGCGGCGCTGAAGAAAACCCATCGGATCTCAGGCGAACTGGATGACCCGCCGCCGTACCGGTTCTATAAGGCCAGGACGCCCGACAAGACCGAAATCCGCTTTTTTAACAAATCCCTCGCCCAGGCGCTCGTCTACATCGAATTCGGCGACGTGGATTACAGCGAGGCGTCCGTTCCCGAAACGGAACTCTACAACAGCTATTTCGGCGGCGGGATGAGCGGCATCGTCTTCCAGGAACTGCGGGAAGCCCGCGCGCTGGCCTACTCGGCCTGGGCGCGGTACTTCAACGGCAACCGGAAGGGAGACCAGAACCTCCTGGCGGGATCCATCGCATGCCAGCCCGACAAGACGATCGAAGCCGTGGAAGCGTTCATCGACCTGATCGACAACATGCCGGTCACACCCGAGCGATTCGAAGAGGCCCGCACCTCCATTCTGAACAGATACCGCACCAGCAAAATCGGCTTTCGACGGGTCCTGGGATCCGTTCGTTCCTGGGAACGTCTGGGCGTTCCCGTGGATCCCCGAAAGTCGCGATTCGAGAGAATCCAGGCCGCGGATATGGACGACATGCTGGGGTTCTACGGGAAGAACCTGAAGAACCGCGTCAAGCTGATTTCCATCGTCGGGGACAAAAACAAAATCGACCTCGCGGCGCTGGAGAAATTCGGCACGGTCAGCGAGGTCGGTCTTGAGGACATCTTTGTGTTTTAGCCGGTGCGGCAGATCGTCGTTCGCGAAACATGTCGGTCACACGCTTGCCAAAACTGTCATCCTGAGGAAGCCGCTGTGAAGGTGGGGCAGACATTCCTGTCTGCCTGCCTCGATTTCGTTCTGCCGGCCTGGAGACCGATAAAGGAAGCCACCAGGTTGAGGAAGTATCTCCTGTCGCCCCGGACGATGTGTGATCGCACCCTCTCGCAAGTTGTATATTTGTCCTTGACAAGATTTGATAACCTGGATATTCTTCCAGTAAACAACGCAGGCGGAGTATGCCATGATAGGGAAAATCTTCAGTGCCGATAACATCCGCATGGCCGTCTTTCTGTTCACCCTGACAGGCGCCATGTGGACGCTTACAAACAGACTCGAAGGCAGAATGGACGCTCGCTTTGACAAGATCGAAGCCCGCCTGGATCGGATCGACACCCGCTTGGATTCTTTCGGCGAACACATTGCCAAAAACGAAGCACGCTTAGACGCCTCTGAGTAAGCCCCTCCAACGCCTGCCGCTCCCTCTGTCGAAGTATCTCCTGCCGCGCCGGACAGTACCTGAATGTCTGGAATCGTGCTCGACCTGATCGGCGGAACATCGCGATCACTCCCCCCTTGAGGGGGAGTCGCAGAAGCCGAGCCGACGCCCTGAAACTACCGAAGGATCGAGCAGTCGGCGACGGCTGATGCGGTGGGGGGTGTCACTGCCACCGAAACACGGGCATTTCGACAAGCCACTTCGGCAAGCTCAGCGCAAGCAATGACCACGTTTCGATTGGCGCACGGTGACTTGGCTCAGAATGACACGCTTTACAATAGCCTTCGTTGAAAACTGTCCGTCATTCATTAGCCCAACATGTCATCCTGAGGAAGCGGTGCGGCCTGCCAAAGAATCATCGGCAGGCCGGCTGACGAAGGATCTACTGCGGCATTGCTTGATGCCCGAGCGTCTTTTGTCATTCGCCGCGGACTGACAGGCGGCACGTCAGCGCTCAGACGGCCAGGCCGACGCGGCGCCCCTCGTTACGAAGCCCATCCCGCGATGAAGTCCGACGTCGTGTAATCCTCCGGCATCTCGTTGAAGTGATATTTCATCGGCCCGGATTGGAACCCCGGCACGAAATGCTCCGCATCCGACCGGAGCAGCCGGTCCAGCGGCTCGAACCGTTTCCACAACGTCTCCGCCTCTGATTCGTCGAACCGCTCCGCGAACGCCGGACCCCAGTTGAGCGTAATCGGATGGGCTCCGCCGCGGAGCCGGCGGGACAGGTCTTCCGGAACGTCCGGATACGGCGCGTTTTTGGCAAGTCGGATCGCCAATGCGGCCTTGCACAGGAAGACCGTGGATAGCATCTTTCCCTTTTCGCCCCGGACCGGATGAAGCCGGTTCAACGCCTCGTTGTAACCCTCCCCGTCGCATTCGACAACCGCTCTGAGCGCTTCTTCCGTGTGGCTCTTCATCTCCAGGCTCCGTCTGTTCCAGCGCTCGAACGCGGCTGCCGTTCCCGTCGAAACGTGTTCCGCGAACGAAAGATCGTCAATTGACGTGTGGGTGGAAAACCCGCCGTGTATGGTCCGTCTCAACCTGGGGCTGTAATTGCTGCCCCAGTGGAGAAGCGGGAGGATGTAGACAACGCCGTCTCCCGCTTTGAGTTGGGTCCGGACGCCGTTCGGCAGGGGCCGGCAAGGGTCGGCCAGCAGGTACTCGTTTTCCTCTGTCGTGTTGAACCTCATGTGGCTGCCCGGAATCACCACCAGGACGCTGTCGTCGTAAAGGGGGATGTTCCATTGGACGTAGCGGGGTCCCCCTTCGAGGATGTCGTCGATATACCCCTGGAGGGGGGCGGTGTCGATCGGGTGGTGGTCGCGATGCCACTTGGCGGGGCCGTGGTCGCGGACCGGATTGCACATCATCATCATTTCGGTTACCGCCGCGTCCGCAACGTCCAGAAGCCGGGAGCTGACGCCCTGGATATTCGGCTCCAGCCACACCTCGACCGCGGGCGCGGCCTTCGCGTCGATCCCGCGGATCAGCGGCGGCCGCTGGAGCATGAGGCGGGGTTGCGGGCTCGTCTCCCACTCGCCTCCCGGCGGGTCGCCTTCCTTTCGCATGGCCTTCCAGTTTTCGCGCTGGCGGTTCACCAGCGTCTCGTAGGCCCGGCGGACTTCCTGCAGCTTCTCGCGGGGAATGGCCTCCTTGACCACAAGGTAGCCCTCTTCCAGGAATCGATCGCGGTCGACCGGTTGCATCGCACGTCCTCCCCGTGTTTCTACATTTGTTCTGCGTAAGAAGTCAGACTGCGCAACCCGGGCTATGTCCCGATAAACGTCTCGGTCCACTTCGGCTCGTAGTTGCTCTCGAAGAGCCAGTCGAAGTCTTCCGGAACGATGTGAGCCCGATCGGGGCGCAGTTTTTCCCGCAGACGGGGAAAGAATTCCATCAGAGAGTCCCGCTGGCCTTTCGGGAGTCCGCAGGAAACGCCCGTGGCGACCCATGCCGAAAGCATCGCCTTTCGAGGCACGGAGTCCTCGTTCTGCCACGCCGAGTGCAGGCCGGAACTGCATAGAATCAGCATCTGCCCTCGTCGGGCCACCATAGGCGCCGGCTCCTGATCCAGCCACGGCACATCGGTCAGGTCGGGCACATGCTCCGGATAGGACCCCGTGCCTTCGGCCGGACTCGGACGCACCCCGTGAACGCGAGGCAGCATCGCCTTGTGCTCCGGCGTGAGGACGCGGCTCCAGTATTCCATAATGGGGCGGTGGCTTCCGGGCAATATGCGCATCGCCCCCCGATGCTCCGGAACGTCGTTGAGCCAGAACCACAGCTCCGCGCGCATCCTGCGGGGCGTCGCCTTGAAGTCGTCCCACGTGGCCTGGATATCCGTGTGGCATCCGCTTGCCCACTGGTCGCGGATGCTCCCGAACGGCGCCTTGGCCGGTTGACGGCCGTGGGGCGACACGCCCCACCAGAGATGCGCGGCATCCGCCCGCAACAGTTTTCTTGCCACGTCTTCGAAGTACGGATGCTGGAAGACGTCCAGATAGTCGGGGTCGTCGTACGGCGGCCGGCCGCTCGCCGTCAGCCGGTCCCACGCGGCTTCCGCCCGGTCGAGCTCCGCGGACGTGAACGGGCTGTCGATCGTGACGGCGCCAAGCTCCTCGTACTGTCTCAATTCCGCGTCGGTCAGTGCCATTCCAGTCTCCTTTGTGTCATGCGGGACCTGGTGGCGCGTAGAGCCGCAACCGGGCCTTCTTCCGCACGCGTTTGATATCGTCCAGGACAGCCATGAAGCAGGGTATCACGAATAACGTAAGCACGGTGGAAACGAGCAATCCGAAAAGGATGACGTTCGCCAGCGGCGACCAGAGGGCGGACTTTCCGCCGATGCCGATGGCCATCGGCATCAGGCCGGATATCGTGGTCACCGAAGTGAGGATGATCGGCCGCAGCCGCAACCGACCGGCGTTCACGATGCTCCGCCAGACGTTCGTCACGGACCCGCCGGGACGTCGCCGTCTGTTCATGAAAGCCACCATCACAATGGCGTCGTTGACGACGATTCCCGCCAGGGCCACGAAGCCGAATATTGAAATCAGACTGAAGGGATTGCCCGAAATCAACAGACCGAGCAGCGCGCCGATGATCGCGAAGGGTACGGAAGTCAGGATCACCAGCGGTTGCGCGTAGGAATTGAACTGGGTTCCCAGGATCAGAAACATCAGAATCAGGCTGACGGCGAACAGCGCCGCGACGTTATCGAACGCTTCCAGGAAATCCGTAAACTCCCCGCCGATATGAAAGCTGACGTCGGAATACTGCGCTTCGATCGATGGAAAGATCTCGAGCAATCTGCTGTTGATCTGATCCAGGGACAATACGGCTTCGTCGATCTCGCCGGTGACGATGATGGTCCGATTCCGGTCGAAGCGCTTGATCTTCGTGCGTCCCGGACCGATTGAGAAGGAGACCATGTCACGCAGTGCGACCGTTACCCCGCTTGTGTTCGTCACCTGTACGTTCAGCACGTCTTCCACGGTCGACCGGTTTGCTCTGTCGTACTGTACGATGACGTCGACCTCTTCGTCACCATCTCTGAACGTCGTGGCTTTGACCCCGTCGAACGCGTACCGGACGTTCAGGGCCACTTCCCTGGCCGAGAAACCGTACAGCGCCGCTCTGACTTCGTCCACTTCGATCCGGATCGTCTCCTTGCCGGGCGGGAAGTCGTCGGTCACTTCCAGCGTGCCCGGGATCCGGCGCAGCGAGTCCTGAAGCACAAGCGCGGCTTCCTTCATCTGCTCGAGATAACGACCCTGAACCTTTACGGAAATCGGTTTGCCTTCGGGCGGCCCTCCGGCGAACAGCTCGAAGCTGACCGAAGCGGGTCCCTCGATGTGCTCCGTGCGCTCCCGGAGCATATCCATCAGTTCCTCAGACATCCTCGCGCGTTCTTCTTTGGGCTTTAGCTGTACGAGGACCTGTGAGACGCTCTTCCGCGTCAGCCACTCGTTGTTGCTCTGCAGGAGACCCACGTTTACGACGACGCCCTCCACGTCCGCTTCGGAAAGCCGGAGCGCCTCGGCCTCGTAGGCGCGGGTGACGCGGTCCGACTCGTGCAGGCTGGTTCCTTCGGGGAACTTGATGAGCACCTTGAACGCGTCCAGTTCATCGTCGGCATAGATGTCGATGGGAAGCCGGCCGAGGATCGTCACGGCGCCGATGAGGACGCCGACCAGGGCGCCGATCACCCAGTAGCGCCGCCGCAGCGTGCGCACCAGCATTCGGCCGTAGATTCTGCGGAGTTTCCTGAAAAACGGCTGTTCGCCCCGCTTGTGGGCGTTGGACCGCCGGGTCCATTCGGCGTAGTGCGAAGGCAGAAGGACGAACGCCTCGAACAGGGAAGCGGCCAGCGCGAGCGCGAAGGTCAACGGGATGATCCGCATGAACTTCCCCATCACGCCCGGCAACAGGATCAAGGGCAGGAACGCGGCAATGTTGGTGCCTACGGAACTGATGATCGGCGTTGTCACTTCGCCCGCGCCCAGGATGGCGGCCTCGCCGGCGCTGTGGCCCTGCAGCCGGTAGCGGTGGCAGTTCTCGATCACGATGATGGCGTCGTCCACGATGATGCCCAGTACCATCACCATCGCGAACAGCGTGCTCCCGTTTATGGTATATCCGAAAACGCCCAGCAGAATGAAGGTGATGAAGAATGAGATGGGGATCCCGATCGTCGCCAGAAAGGCGTTCCAGGAGCCCAGGAAAAGCCAGAGTACGAGTGAAATGAGCACCATGCCCGTGAGCGCGTTGTTCCGTAGCGCCGCGATCACCCGGTTGATGTAGACGGAGTTGTCGTCCGTAAAGGTGAAGCTGATTCCGTCCGGTACGCGTTCCTCGTACCTGCGGATCGTCTCCTTGACGGCCAGGATCATGTCGTTCGTATTCGCGTCGGTTGTCTTGGACAGAGAGAATGTGATGGACGGCTTGCCGTTCAGCCTGGAGAGGACCTGGGGTTCTTCGCGGCGGTCCCGGACCCTGGCGACGTCCCTGACTCTGACGGTCTCGCCGCGTGGAGCCGTCCGGACGATTGTCTCGCGAATCTCCTCCACGCTCCGGAATTCCGCCAGGGACCGGATGGCGTACTCCTTCGCGCGGTAGGTGAGGGTGCCGCCGGATACGTTCAGGTTTCTCGCCTGCATCGCCCGGACCACGTCCTGGACCGTCAGGCCGCGGGCAGCCAGCCGGGAGGGATCGACTTCGACCCAGATTTCCCGTTCGGGGAGGCCCGCAACCTGCACCCTGGCGACGCCCGATATGTCCTTCAGGTCATCCTCGAGATCGTCGGCGACAATCTGGGCGTTTTCCTCCGGGATCGTGAATGCCATGTTGACGGTGAGTACGGGCAGGAAGTCGCCGCTGTCGAAGTCGTCCACCTCGGGGTCCTCTGCCGCATCCGGGAGCTCCACCCGGTCGATACGCCCCTTGAGGTCCGTGTAGACCTCCCTGAATTCGGACTCCGACATGTCTTCGAACTTGACGAGGAACAGGGCCAGGCCCGCGTCTGCCGTGGACTGCAGCTCGTCGATCTTGTTGAGGTCGTGGATTTCCGCTTCGATGGGCACGACGATCAGGCTCTCCACCTCTTCCGGGCTGGCGCCCGGGTACGGGATCGAGACAATCACCCAGTTGAAGTCGATCTGCGGGTTCATCTCCTGCGGCATGCTGAAGAGACTGATGCCGCCGAAGCAGAGCAGGCCCACCATGACCAGGTTCACCAATACCGGGTTTCGAACCGAGAATTTCGCGATCGACATATCAGGAATGCCTCATGTGCCGGATCCTTGCGACGTCCGTCCGACTCATCGGAAGGCTCGAATCGTAACGGGGGTTTCCACACCCAGACGCAGCATGCCCCCGACGACGATCGTGTCCCCCTCCGCGAGCCCGGCTTCCACGGAAACCCGGGAACCGAACGTTTCGCGGGTCGTTACCTCGGTGAGCCGCGCGATGCCCTTCCGGATCCGATAGACGTGCTCCCTTCCGTTTCGCGCGAGAACCGTGTTGCCGGGAACGACGAACTGAGGACTGGATCCGCCCAGCATCACACGACAGCGGGCCGACATACCCCCGCGGATCGACGTGTCGGACGTGTTGGCCACGTGGACTTCAACGGGAAACGCTCCGGTCTCCTCTTCGGCCTGCGGGGAGATGTAGCGGACGGTACCATCGAACCCCCGGTGACCCAGCGCCGCGACGGTAATGCGTACCGGGCCGCCCGCCCGGATGCGGCCGATGGCCGACTGGGGGATTCCCAGTGTGATCTTCATGGTTGTCAGATCGACGACCCGATAACCCGTCGCGCCGGTGGATATCATCGCTCCGGGCTCCACGTGCTTTCTGGATACCCATCCGTCGATCGGGCTCACCAGCCGGGTGTCTTCGAACCCTTTGCGCGCGCGACTCAATTCGGCCTGGTTCGATTTCAACTCGGCCTCCGCGGACTTGACGGCAAACCGCGACGTCTCGAACGCCAGCCTGGAGATGTCCCCGGAATCCAGAAGCTGCCGGTCGCTTTCGAAATTCAGTCGCGCGATATTCAGGTTGTTCTCCGAGGATAACACCTGCGCGACGGCGTGTTCGAGGCGGCTCCGGGCCACGCGGTCGTCGATCACGGCCAGGGTGTCCCCCGCCATGACGCGCGCGCCGACTTCGGCCCTGACGTCCGTCAGCCGCCCTCCGGTCTCGGCGACCACGTCCACCGCGCCGTGCGGAAGAATGACGCCCGCGACTTCGACCGCCTCCTCCACGATCTCGCGGCGCACGACCCTCGCGTCGACGGGGACGGCCCGGAGCGTATCCACGCCCTCTTCGGCCGACCCGCTCGTTTCGGCGTCCTCCCGCGGCCCGCACGACAGCACGCAGGCGCAGAGCGCGAGCACGGCAATGGGTGCTGAATTCCTGTGTTTCATTCCGACTCCACCATTTCCTCGACCAGACCGTCGAGGCTGCCCATCAGGTAGTGAAATTCGACCGCCGCTGAGGCCAGGTCGAATCGCGTTGTGATCTCCAGCAGCCGGGCGTTCTGCAGGTTCAGCTTCGCATCGATGACGTCCAGATTCGATGCCCGCCCCAGCGTCTTTTCCCGGGAGACGATCCGATAGTTGTTTTCGTTGAACGCAAGGCTGGTCGAGATCAGTTGGCGCTGATTCTTCAGATTGACGATCCGGTTGACCGTCTCGCCAAGCGACTGCCGGGTTTCGTCCACCAGATCGGAGAAGCGCGAATCCTGCGCCAGATAGCTGAACTGTGCCGACTTCAGACGCGAGAGGTTTCGGAATCCCGTAAACAGGGGAACCGACAGATTGACCATGACCGTAGAAGGTCTGTAGTCGTCCAGCGCCGGCGTATCGTTTCTGCGCCAGGCCGTCGAATAGCTGAGAGACACGTCGGGCAGGTAGCTCGTAACCTGCCCCCGGTAGACCAGGCGGCTGCGTTCCCGGTCCCGTTCCGCCGCTGCCAGCACCGCGTTCCCTTCAACCAGCGTCCGGTTCTCCACGCCCGCCAGCCGCCGGATCTCACCTTCAGACAGATTCGCCAGCCGGGTGGCCTCCGCGTTGAGAACCTCCGGGACGGCGTCCGCCAGCGCGTCCGTCTCCAGCGCACGAAGGTTGAGCAGCCGGCGCAGGCGAACCGTTGCATCGCGCAAGGCAGACTCTCCCGCGGCCACGCTGCTCTTCTGCTGCTGGTGTTCCACCTGCCACCGAAGCAGGTCCAGCTTCGAATATCTCCCCGCAAGGTGCATCCTCTCGGCTTTTTCGACGTTCAGGCCGGTCAGGACGAGAAATTCCCGCTGAAGTTCGAGCGTCGCGCGGCGTTTCAGCACTTCCAGGTACCCGGAGGTGACCTGATAGAGGATTCGATCGCGGATGGCCTCCCGTGTCCGTTCGGCCGCGGCCTGTCCGGTGGTCGCGACGGCAACGCCGTTGATCAGCTCCGCGTCGAAGATGGGGAGGTGCGCCTGGAACGACGAATAGTACGAGGTCCGGAACGCCACTTGCGGTACGGGGATCTCGGGTGGAAAGTACCTGGAAAAGTCCCGCTCCGCCAGCGTCTGTTCGTCAATCCGCGTCACCTCCGTGTTGAAGCTCACCCTCGGCGCGAACTGCGACCACGCGTTCCTGCGGTCCCAGTTCGCCTTTTCGGCGGCAAATCCGGCCGCCGCCAACTGCCGGTTGTTGGCCAGGGCCTGCCTCAGACACGCCTCCAGCGTCAATCGGGGTCCGTCTGCAGGATTCCCATCGCAGGGCAGGGCGGACAGACACAGGAAAACGCCCGTCAGGATGAGGACGTACGGACGGAGGTCAAAGACAGATTTCATAGAGGACTCCATGGGTAAGCATTCAGCGATGGTCGTACAGCCGTCAGCCCATCTTGTACGCGCGTACCGGTAACGCTTCCGTTTCAAGCGTGGAAAGGTCAAGACGCCTGGAAGCCGCGTCGATGTCGAAGCCTACGACGTCTCCGTTGGCGTCGAGATCGACATTCAGCCCGGTAGCGACCTCTCGCGTTTCCGTGCCCGGACCGGATTTGAACTCGACGTACAGACTATCGGTTTCGGGATAGTAATGAAGTTTCATGGCCCTTCCTTTCGAAAGCCGCGATCAAAGAAAGCGTTGTGGATTGTCTCACCGTCTTCCAAAGTCACGACTCGCAGAATACGCGGTTCCTCTTCTCCGGGGCGGGAGACCTGGCCCCAAAAACGGATACGACCGTCCTGCTGTATTTCACGTCGTAGTGGGGAAGCGATGACGTCAGCGCACCAGTGAGGATTGATGTACGGGCGCTTGCGCAGCACCTGCTCCTCAAAATAGCGCGTTGTCTTCATACTGTTTATCCGGTTGTGGGAATGATTGCGGCTTCGCATTGTTCAACCGCAATTCGATCGATTGAAATGAACCGGCGATCCCGTTTCTCTGTGCAATCACTCCCCCCTTGAGGGGGAGTCGCAGAAGCCGAGTCCGTCCCCTGAGCTTGTCGAAGGGCCGGCGACGGCTGATGCGGTGGGGGGATTCATTGCCTTACCAAACGCAAGCAGCGTCTCGTTCCATGCGCTGTCGTCAGCCACCGTCATCTCCCAACTCCTCCAGAAGCTGCTGTCCTTTGCCCGTCAGTCTGTATTTCTGCTTGCTGCTGGTCGGTTTATCCGGAATGGTCATTTCCAGCCATCCCGCTTTCATTAGCGGCTTAAGGTAGTTTGCCCGAAAAGTCTTCCGGTGTTTCAATTCAAGGAACTCCATAATCTCATTCGCAAAACGGGGTCGCCTGCAGTGCCAGACAACCTGTGCGGTGACTTGTGCGGTGACTTGTGCGGTCAGGTCCTTGAGGCCGCCGGAGATCACATGTAACATATTGTCCGAAAGGGTGTTAGAGTCTTCCTGCAGATTTCTGTCAACTTGTGCGGTGACCTGGTGCCGACCTGGTGCCGACCTGGTGCCGACCTGGTATTGACCTGGTGCAGACCTGTCATCAGCTACCTGCGGGGACTCGGTCACCGGCCGCCTGAAGGTCGTCGTCACCCACGAATCGGCCACTTCGATCAGCGGCTCAGCCACTCCGTGTTCACGGCACAGGTCTCGGATTCTCCGAATGCCTGAACCGATCCTCTCGACCGCCTCCATGCGGTGCAGGATGCCGAACAACAGCGGATTGCGCGGTATGCTCTTGATACCGAGATCCGCTTCCGTCATGCCGGCGGGCAACCCGCCAGGGCTGACGATTTCGAGCCGGTCATTGAACAGGTAAATCTGTACATTGGCCGTCGAACGGTAGTCTCGGTGGGCCAATGCGTTGACGACCGCCTCGCGAATGGCCTCTTCGGGCAGTTCCGGCCGTTCTTCCCGCTTTACGTGCTTAATGATGTACTCGATGTTGATTTTGGAGAGAATCCAGGCCATCACCTCTTCAATCATCGTATAGACGTCGCCGTGGAAGTCGCGCCTGTCGAGAATGCGCACCTTGTCAGTTCCCATGAAGAGCGCACATGCGACGTCCGCGCTGATATTGAACTTCCGGATGTCCGTGGCCAGCAACCAGGCCCCGGCGTGCGTCATCCGGCCATCTTCATCCATCAGGTGCAGGTTGCGAAGCGCGATCTCCGGATCCATATCCTCGGGTATTTTCGCGCGGCGCTGAAACACGGACCAGTTCTCTTCATCAAGGTCTCTCTCCAATGAAAACCTTTCGCACGCGGTTTCGTCGAAATGGATCAGCCCTTCCTTGTAAAAGAATTCCCGAATCTCTTCACGTGACATTTGCTGACTGCTCGCCCCTTCGCGGATGTAGAACTTTCCTCCGAAAGAGTAGGGCTTGCTGTGCTGCGCGGGCACGGTCACACAGAGGACTCCATCCACGCTTTCGATCTCCACCGCGATGGGCGGCTCCGCGCTGCGGGCAATCGACTGGACCCGGGATTTCAAGCGGTTGTGGTCAGCAACGCCGCAGACCACCCCATCGTCGGCCACGCCAATCAGGATCACGCCGCCGGTGGCATTGGCAAAGGCGCATATCTCACGCCCAAGCCCGGAAGTGCCCGAGCGTTTGAACTCGATGGTATAGCCTTCGCCAAGGGCGGCCAGGTTTGAGAGGTTCGTTTTGTTCATTATCGTGTCTGAGCGCGGCTTTTTGCGTGTCGCCGTGAGCCATGCATTCGGATAGCTCTGGCAATTCAGCCTCGGATCCAGTCTCGTTGTACCCCGGTATTGCACTCCGACCCTTCAGGCGATGGCGGTATACTCATAAACCGCGGTGCCAATAGTGCGAGCGGGTCGGCAATGTTCCCACACTACTTGCTGTAACCGCTCGACGGTCTCCGGTGAGAAGTGCTTCTCGCCCGTCTCGACGTTGACTCGCGCCGGGACGTTTTCGATCAGAAAGAGCCGCCCGTCTAATTCAATGTGGTAGATCACCTCTTTTTTTACCAGCGTTTCATTCCATGCGCTGTCTTCAGACATCGTGCTGTCTCCCAACTTCGGCGGCCGCTTCTTGTCAGCCTGAATAGAGGCTTGCTGCCGTGGACCGGCGCTAACCGGACAACGGGTGGCAACGTGCGAGTGAATGAGAATCGGTGATCGTCCATTTGTCGGTTAATAGTGCGTCCAATTGTCGGTTAATGGAGCGTCCGATTGTCGGTTCGGAAAGCTCCTTTTTGTCGAATGAACGAAACCACACAATTTACAGAATTGTAACGCCGCAATCAAGTCGCGAGTCCGTTCGCCAGGTCGATCAACACCGCCGACGGGCAGGCCCTACCGCTCCCACAATTCGCTCAGCGGCACGGCGAGTATGCGCTCGCCGGCCAACGGGAGTCGATCGCGGCCGGCGTAGAGCAGCACGCCGCACTCGAAATCCTCGCCGCAACGATCTGCGAGCCGAATAAGCCCTTTCCCGTCTCCGGAGCTGATCCCACGGGCGGCTTTGACTTCAACGCCCCATGTCTTTCGACCCCGGGTCATGACCACATCTACTTCCACCCGGTCCTTGTCGCGATAGTGCCAGAAACGCAGATCCGGTTCCGTCCAGGCGGCCTGGGCAATGAGTTGCTGTACGACAAAGGACTCCAGCAGATGCCCCATCTGGTCCCGCCTGCCCAGCCAGTCGTACGCGGTCAGGTTGGCGAGGGTTGCAGCCAGCCCGCTATCGAGGAGATGGACCTTGGGTGCTCTGATGAGCCGTCTCGTGGGGTTTCGGTGCCACGCGGGCAGGCGTCGCACAAGAAAGAGCCGTTCGAGGACGGCGATGTAGTGATCTACCGTCGACCGGTGCAGGCCCAGGGCATTGGCCAGATTACATGTGTTCAACAATCCGGCGCTGCGAAGGGCCAACAGCTCCAGCAGGCGACCCAGCTCGTGTGAATCTCTCACCCGCGCCACGTCCTGCACGTCCCGATCGATGATGCTGCGCAGATACTGACGGTGCCATTGTCGGGAGCGGACCGGCGCGCGGGTCAGCGGCTCGGGATAGCCGCCGGCGACCAGTCGGTCCTGCAGCGAGGGCGCTTCGGCCGCCGCCTCGGGCCGGATGCCCGGTTTGATCGCGCCGTTCAGCAGGTCGCTGAGGAAGCGGCCCGGCGCGCGCTCTTTTTCGGATTCCGTCAGCGGGTGCAATTGCGCGATTTCCATCCGCCCGGCCAGGGATTCAGTTACCGTTGGCACCAGCAACAGATTGGCCGAGCCGGTCAGCACGAAACGACCGGGACGACGGTCCTGATCCACGGCGCGCTTGATGGCGGGGAGCAGTTCCGGCGCCCGTTGCACCTCGTCCAGGGTCACCGCGTCCGGCAGGCTGGCGACGAAACCGGAGGGATCGGTCCGGGCGGTCTGATAATAGTTTTGATCGTCCAGGCTGACGTACGCGCGGTCGGGCGCGAGTTGCTGAACGAGCGTCGTTTTCCCGCTTTGCCTCGGTCCGAGGAGACAGACCACCGGCGTGTCGGCCAGGGCCTCCCCAAGAACAGGCGCCAGCGAGCGGGGAAAGAGGGAACAGTTAGCGTCCATTTGTCGGTTTCAATAGCGTCCAATTGTCGTTTATACGAGCGTCCAATTGTCGAATGATCGCGACGTGACAATCTACAGGAAAGGGACCCCGGAATCAAGTGAAGATTCTGTCAGCCGGATTGAACAAGGGTGCGAACGGGCTGCGCCAGCTACAAGTGTGAAGGGATTCAGCCTCTTACCGGTTACCGATTCCCGATCTCGCCCGCCAGGGTCGTGACCGCTTCGACCAGCGTATCCAGCTCCGAGTCGGTGGTGTAGAACGCCACCGAAATCCGCACACCGGAAGGCTCGTTGATGTTGGTCGCCCGTTGGGCGATTTGCCAGCGGTTCCGGAGTGCGTCAGAGACTTCGTTCCCTTCCATGCCCTCGACAGCGAATGCGACGATCCCGGTTTGGGTCTCGGCGCGGCGTGAGCCGATGACCCGCACGCCGGGAATCGCGTCGAAGCGTTCGCGCAGCGATTCCGCTTTCGGTCCCGCCTCCGCGGCGATGGCCTGCGGCCCGCCGATGCCGGCCAGAAAATCGAGACCCGCGCCGAGACCCAGGTAGAGCGCGCGCGCCGGCGATCCCGTCTCGTACTGCCGGGCCGTACCATTGGGAACATGCGGCCGCCGCAGCGGCTTCAAGACTTGCTGCGCGCTTTTCCTGACGTAGAGAAATCCGGTACCCATCGGCGAGAGCATCCACTTGTAGCAATTGGTGGCGTAGAAGTCGCAGCCGATCTCATGCAGGTCCACCGGAAACTGCCCGATGGCCTGGCAGCCATCCCAGAGCGTGAGAATGTCGCGGGCCCGTGCCAGCTCGCAGATCTCGCGCGCGGGCAACCGGGTCCCCCAATCCGTCGTGACATGGCTGAAACAGATCAGCCGGGTTCGCGGGGTGATCGTTTGCTCCAGCCGGTCCAGAAAATGGTCTTTGTCCTGGTCGATCTCGACCACCTTAATGATCGCCCCTTCCCGGTCCGCCAGACCCTGCGCGGCCTCGAGGGGTACCGGGTGTTCCTCATTGGTAATGAGAACCTCGTCTCCCGGTTGCCACCGCAGCCCGTTGAGCACCATCCCGTACCCTTCGCCGGTGCTCATCGTCAACGCGATTTCCCCTGCATCGGCGCCGAAGAAGCCGGCGATTCCGGCCGGCAATTCGTCCTGGGCCTTGGTCATTGCGTCGTACCAGTCGCTCGTACTGACACTGCCGTCGCGCAACTGCTGATAGCCCTCGGCGACCGCCTCGTTCACGCTGACCGGCGACTGACCGATTCCGGCGGTGTTCAGGTAAACGCCGTGTTTCAGGCCCGGCATCCGGCCGCGAATCCCCGCGATATCCATGGGCTTCCCTTTCTTCCTGATAACCGCATCAACGTGCCCCGCTCGCCGTCAACGACGCGCGGTTTTTTTGTAGGGGCGGTTCGCGAACCGCCCGTGTTCGAGCCGGTCCCACATTGAGCGCGGTCCCTGAGCTTGTCGAAGGGCCGGCGCCTGCCTGCGCCAGGCGGACGCCTGGCCACCCTCTCGGCCTTCTCTGGATGCCAGTTACGCCGAAGGTGTTGGCTCAGCGGTTCGCCAATGGCTATCGCAACGCATGTCATTCTGAGCGACATCGGAGATTGCCTACCAACGCGTGGTCATTGAGCTTGTCGAAATGCCCGCATTCAGGCAGCCCGAACGACGCGAGGCCGGCAGACAGGAATGTCCGCCCCACCTTCGAAACGTCTTCGTCACAGTTTGGCGAAGGTATGACCGAAACATCTCGCTTTTGGTTATTACGACGCGTGTCATTCTGAGCGGAGTCGAAGAATCTCCCGTCTTCTCGGGTTGACGTGCCGCGGAAGCCATCACTGACCCATATGCGCGGAGGCATGGTTTCTCTCACGCCGGCTCAGCCTGACCGTGTAGGCGCAAACGTGCCGCCTACCAACTCTCCGTGAATGACAGAACACGCTCGGGTTTAAGCGATGCCGCAGTAGATCCTTCGTCAGCCTGCCTGCCGATGAATCGCCGGCAGGCTGGGCGGCTTCCTCAGGATGACAGGTTGGGCGGTTGGTCGTCCTGTCATTCTGAGCGAAATCGAAGTTTGCCTAACAACGCGTGGTCATTGCTTGCACTGAGCTTGCCGAAGTGGCTTGTCGAAATGCCCGCATTCAGGCAGCCCGAACGACCCGAGGCCGGCAGACAGGAATGTCCGCCCCACCTTCGAAACGTCTTCGTCACAGTTTGGCGAAGGTATGACCGAAACATCTCGCCAATGGCTATCGCAATGCATGTCATTCTGAGCGGAGTCGAAGAATCTCCCGTCTTCTCGACGGGACGTGTAGCGCAAGCCTTTTGAATACAAACCTTTGCGCGGAGGCATGGTTTCTCTCGCGCCGGCTTAGCCTGACCGTGTAGGCGCAAACGTGCCGCCTGCCAACTCTCCGCGAATGACAGAACACGCTCGGGTATCAAGCGATGCCGCAGTAGATCCTTCGTCAGCCAGCCTGCCGATGATCCGCTGGCAGGCAGGGCGGCTTCCTCAGGATGACATGTTTGGCGATCAGCCGGTCTGTCATTCTGAGCGACATCGGAGATTGCCTAACAACGCGTGGTCATTGAGCTTGTCGAAATGCCCGCGTTGAGGCAGCCCGAACGACGCGAGGCCGGCAGACAGGAATGTCCGCCCCACCTTCAAAACGTCATCGTCACAGTTTGGCGAAGGTATGACCGAAACATCTCGCCAATGGCTATCGCAATGCATGTCATTCTGAGCGGAGTCGAAGAATCTCCCGTCTTCTCGGTTTGAAGTGTAGCGGAAGCCATCACTGACCCATATGCGCGGAGGCCTGGTTTCTCTAGCGCCGGCTCAGCCCGACCGTGTAGGCGCAAACGTGCCGCCTGCCAGCCCGGGGCGAATGATATAAGACGCTCGGGTTTAAGCGATGCCGCAGTAGATCCTTCGTCAGCCAGCCAGCCGATGAACCGCCGGCAGGCAGAACGGCCGCCTCAGGATGACATGTTGGGCGAGGGTATGAACGGAACGATTTCGCGGCTCAATGACGTTCATTGAACATTTCCATACGTGGTCATTGAGCTTGTCGAAATGCCCGAATTGAGGAAGCCCGAACGACGCGAGGCCGGCAGACAGGAGTGCCCGCCCCACCTTTGAAACGTCTTCGTCACAGTTTGGCGAAGGGTTGACCGAAACATCTCGCTTTTGGTTATTACGACGCATGTCATTCTGAGCGGAGTCGAAGAATCGCCCGGCTTGAATACAGCAAGCGAGACTGTGTTGCTTTTGGCGCCAGCGATGAGCTCGCCGAGTCTATCGCAAACCGTCGCGTTTTGCAACAACGAAAGCGTCGGGCAGGATTTTACGGTAACCAGGATGCGTTGTTTGCTCGTATCGGTCAAAGGTGTTTTACGCCGCCGAGGGGGTGGAAGGGCCGAGCGTCTCCATCTCCAGGGTCGCTCTGGTCAGTGACCTTTTCGAGCGCATTGGCGACGCAATGACGATGGCACTGGCCGGCGTCAAGTTCGAAACAGGTGAGTGCTACGGACTCGCCGGACCGCAACCAGTCGCGAATTCTTCCCAGGGCATCGCCCTGATCTGGCAGGATGGTCTGCTTATAGGCCTCGAAAAGGTCCTTGAAATCCGCTTCCGTCTTTAGACCTCGGCGTCGACGGGACTCAATCCCAAGCTCCGGAAGATGTTGGTAACGAATTCCAACACCTGAACAGGCCCGTTCAAGTGTGGTCTTGGAAAACCCATACTTACGGCTGATCGCGTTCCGTCTCACGTCGCACAATAGGGTCACGCCTCCACGGATAAGCAGATTGAGATAAGATTCCAGCGTTCGCCCTTCGTAGCCGATCGTGAATAGCCGGGACGCTGTTGTTTTGGGACGAGTCGATTTAATCAGATCAAGCGTCGGCCGATCGTCCTCCAATACTTGCTCTGCGATTTCACTGCGTATTGCATAATACGGATACCGCCGGTAGGTATCCGCAACGAGCGCATCCCCTCGAACGCCTCGATATCGATACGCGAACGAACGAATCGAACTGTCTTCCAAATCTCGCGCGATATTGCTCCCGTCTTCTGTCAGGACCCATTTCTGGTCGTCATCCGCTAGCAGCCCCCAATCCACCAGGCGGCGGCGGTCCGCATAGCTTGTAAACGAGAATGCGCCATATCGGTAGGGCACAAAGTCGTAGCGTCCTTGAGGTGTCTCAGTTGCCCGGTGTGACGAAAGCCCTTTACAGTAGAGAAATAGGAGCTTCTGAAAGTCCGTATTGCTCGCGTCCCCACCAATCGCGTCGAGTAACCCAAGCAGCAGGCGTTGGCGGCCGTACAGACGCGGCATAGTTCCTTCTTTCAATTGTTGAACTGGCACATGCGTCATCGCAATGGGTCCGGATCTGCCCGGTGTAATAAAGACGGAATTGGATACCCGGTTCGGTGGGGAAAGTGGATGTTGCTATAGCAAACCTTCCTTGCGTCTCCACCTGGCGCGCGTGACCTTGCGCGCCAGGAACATCACCTACTCCGCTAGCGCGGCTTCGCTTTGCTCAGCCGCAACCAAATAGGTGCAAGCGAACGCGCGCCCTTTCAACGGTCGATCACTCCCCCCTTGAGGGGGAGTCGCAGAAGCCGAGCCGGCCCCGGAGCATGCCTGCATTGCTTGTGCTGAGCCTGTCGAAGTAAGCTTGTCGAAGGGTGTCGAAGTGTCGAAGGGCAGGCGACGGCTGATGCGGTGGGGGGGATCGCACCGCCTTTACGTTAGCTGGTTGCATGAACAATCGTGAACGCATTTTGCGTAGGAGTCTTACTGTAAGACGCTAACGGCCTGCCACGTGACGTAGCGCACTGGTCTTCTGGCGTCTCATCAACCATGAACGGGCGATCGCGCGATCCGACTGCCCAACCGCATACGCGTCAATACCTGACGATACTGATACATCTCGAACCTCCGATTGGCCATGTCCTTCCCTCCTGACTGTCGGGGAGACAGAAAGAAGGTAGAACCGTTGCCGGATAGTCCGAAACCTTTATCGCATCCCAGGTGGCCTCATTATGCCGATCCCGCATTGGCCGCATATGGGCGATCATTAACACGGCTGATGTGGTTGGGGGATTCTAACGCTTTACCGTATCCAAACAAGGTCACGTATGATAGTCATTTTGCCCCTGAAATTGCAAGAGACCCCGAAATGAATGACCGTGTCTCGGAGTCTCGATTTGAGCAACAGTTTCAGCAATCCCTTGTCTGCTTCTCCACCTGGCGTGCGTGACCCTGTGCCCTATCGTATTGATCTGATCCTACAACCAACGGCCTTGGCACAAACCGTGAATCGTCAGGGCTTCTTCATTGATAATGGAGAAATTCAGGGCCTGGGGACATTCTGACTCTTGTCTGCCGATGTACATAGTCGTCCTTCAACCGAAACCAACCAAGCGGATTACCATCCTTATCCTCTACTTCGATCCAAAGTTCAAGTTGAGGACTCCGAATTTCTCTTAGTGCCGTAGATTCCGGAGCTCCTAATTCGGCTTCTATCACAATACCATCCATTCTCAGGAATGCGCTGCCCTCCGCACGATACTGGAGATATTCGATTGTATCTCTCTTCGAAAACCTGAACGTCTCCCACTTGCCGCTACCTCTGTAGTAATCCGTCCTTGACAGATAGAAGACTCGTCCGTATCGACTACCGTCAATTGAACAATCCTCACTCACAAGAAAAAGACCGGGTACAACCGTTCTAAATCGGGCATGACTCCACCTGATTATCTCATCTCGCGCAATCCGAGTCGTATCCGCAATGTCAGCATAAGCCATAGGCGCTTTTCGTAAAACCATCTCGTCTCCGGAAGCCCTGATTCCGATAGGACCTTCTCCGGGAAATAGAGCTGATTCAAATGCCAACCCAGGACTTGCCGACAGAGCAATAGCGAATGATACTGAGAAAAACACGACCTTGTACATAAGAATCCCCTCTTTGCCATTGTACGAATAAAGAGCCTACAAGCCGTTGTTCGCACGATTGCCGAATCCTTCAGGCGAGGTAAGCATACTCATAAACCGGGGTCTCGATGGATCGAATGGGACGGCATCGTTCCCACGCCACTTGCTGCAAGCGCTCAACGGTCTCCAGTGAGATGTGCTTTTCACCTGCCTCGACGTTGACTCGAGCCGGGAAGCCTTCAATGAGGAAGCGCCGCCCAACGACGAACCGGGATCAAGCAACATCGTGGAGGCATTCGATACCGGCTGTCGCGCATTCACGTCGCAATCACTCCCCCCTTGAGGGGGAGTCGCAGAAGCCGAGCCGGCCCCTGCGCTTGCCTGCATTGCCTGTGCTGAGCTTGTCGAAGTAAGCTTGTCGAAATGTCGAAGGGTCGGCGACGGCTGATGCGGTGGGGGGCTTCAATTGGTATCAGGTGGCCGCATTAGGCCGATCCTGAAGTGGCCCCATTAGGGCGATCCCGCATTGGCCGCATATGGGCGATCATTGACAAATCTAAAGGAAGAACGAAGAAGCAAAAACAGGATAGGCGCGTGGTTCGTCGCCGGGATTCGATCTGAAGGAAGAAGGCAAAACGAAGAAGGAAGAAATCAATACAACCTGTGTCTCCGGAATTCCAGTCGGTAGAAACGTTGACGGGACGTCCGAAGCCCCAATTGTTACCAGGTGGCCTGATTACGCCGATCCTGTAGTGGCCCCATTAGGCCGATCTTCAGCTGGCCTCATTATGCCGGTCCCGCATTGGCCGCATATGGGCGATCATTATCAGTTGTTCTGCCGCGCGTATCATGTGTTGTCGTCGTCCGGCGGACGGTCCAGGGGATGCCCAGGATCTCGGAGGCTTTTTTTTGGATCTCGAGGATGGTGTTCGCCTGTTTCAGTCGTCGTCGCAAACGGGCGTTTTCCTTGCGCAGCTGCTCGTTCTCGACGGCGACCTCGTCACGACGACGCCCCTTGGGTCCCCGCTGCTTGGATAGCGCCTTGAGCGACCCCTCTCGACGCGCACGACGCCACTGGGTCAACTGCGAGGAATACAACCCTTCGCGACGCAGCAGCGCGCCAACTTCACCAGGTGCACGGCAAGCATCCGCCTCTTCCAGGACGCGAAGCTTGTACCGAGCGGTAAACCGGCGACGCTTCGCACGCGCCGGCACCTCCGGATCCGGCCTTGTGGATGTGGAGGTCCCGCGCGGGATCTCCACATCCAGAGACCCCCTGCTGCCGTTGTCTCCATCATCGGTTCTTGACCTCATCTCGTGCTCTCCTCTCCGCCCATTATACGACATTAATCTCGGAGGGGGAGTTGTCTCACTCTATATTGGCACGTAGGGGAGCCGCGAATATCCATTTCGTAAATGAGCTTCCTAAGCCACAGTTCTGGCGACGTATTCTTACTCCGGACCTTTCGCCTGTGCGGCCTGTTCATATATGGTGTGCTTTCCAAATAGCTCTACATTAACCAAATTCACCGCAGAATAGCACGTGAACCAATCGACCATATTTGCTTCTCCGAACGGGGGTCATTGAATGCCCTTACCCCTTCCGATATCTCGTTGATCTCGAAATTCAGTGTACTTGCAAATGTAAAGTAAAAACTCACCCAATTGATGTAGGTCAAGTTTCCCATAATCGGAAGGCGAAATTACAATAGTGAATTTTTCGCAAAACTTCTTCGTGGAGCAGGAAGCCACGATTGACCGAATGATCTCCTTAGCAATTTCATCACGGGTCTGTGTCAACCTTGCCCGTCCCGATCCAATCAGTGGAATTGAAATTGGCTGAAAGTCTCCGCGGACCCCGACATAATTCCATATTTCGCCCAGACATTTTTTGACGTTGTCAAACGACGTTCGAGCATTGCCATGTTCATTTATGTCGGCTATTGCAACGAGGTAAACAGCCTTGTTGTTCGGCCTTAACTGAACTATTGTGCCAATTGGGTAGCGTCTATCTTTTCCAGGTCTTCTTTCAGTTAAAGATTCAAAGCAGTACTCACCCAATGCATCTTCAAGGTCAAGATCGAGATGAGAGATCGAATTGTAATATCTAGTGGTAAATTGCCCTTGAATACTATCTTTTGCTATCAGCCCGTGATCAATATCTGTATCGAAGGTTGTGTTTGTACTGATGACACAACCACCTTCTATCTCGAAAATATCTCCGACTCGTATCTCAATTTCGATGTCGCGACCAAACAACTTAGATGATATCGACAATTGAGGCCGTCTCATTACAAGCGTACATACGACACTAAACAAAATAAACCAGGCCCCAAATTCCCTCAGACCTGCATTCAATTCCGGCGAATAGAACACGATAGACTCAACCAGCAGCCACAATCCACCCCAAATTGATAGGAAATTTGTTAAAGTTCCTAATTTGAAAAAGGTATGGCGCCAGTAGGTCTTCGACACATATGCCCGGAGTGTAAGTGCTATTTTCATTCACAGACCTAAGCTGTCATATACCGAATCATAATAGAAATACGGCCCCGACTTTCCTTGGATTTTGAAATCGCGATGGGTAGACGGCCAATTCTCAAGTGCATACTGAAGAATCGATGCATTGAAGGTAACATAGATAGCTAGTTCATCACGGATTATCGGAGGACATCGATCCGTGTCTTGTTGTCTCAATCCGTTGAGATTTACTCCAATGATTGGCAAACCGAGAAATAGGGCTTGTTCCATTTCCCATCTGACAAATTTGTACAAGTACCGCGTCTGGCTCCCGATCAGAACTACCAAGACCTTGCTATTGCGAAGCCTAATGCGCAACTGACGCTTAATCGACTCTTCTTGACTTGAATCTCGTGCAGTATTGAGTTCGTGCGCGTTATAGAAATTGAAAGCCACTCCGTCATTTTGTTTCCAGGCGCACATCAGATAATAATATCGAAGGTCATTGTCTCCATCAACGCAGACATAGGTCTTATTCCTATATGCCATCTCGCGCCACCCTTCTTTAGGTTAAAAAGGACCTCCCCAATTGCGATCGTGGAACCCTACGCGCCGGACGCCGATAGAACGCACGTAGGCATCCAATGGAAGAATGATGTCGTTGGTTGGTTGCATAAGAATTACGTGTTTTTCGTTGCCAACTTGGTTTATCGACATTCCAATTTCGAGTTTCCAATAAATCGCTCGCACGATTTAACTAAACTATCGATCATCGCCGGCAGCCCGGTTGCACGTCAGCAACTTCCGGGGCGTCGTCCGCAACGTGTCCTACCGCACCCCCCGCTCGGTGCTCACGCTCTGCAGCGACTTGAGCAACTCCACCGTGCAGGGGTTCAGTATGTCTTGCTGGCCAGACTGATCAGTTTGAATCTACCGCTGACAGTACGGTTTGAGACGCTCACGAGCTTCGCCCGAGGCAACGGCATCTTGGTCGTTCAGATTCACGATGTCGGCTTCTGACCGGGCCAGATCGACAACCCGCAGCTTGTTCGGGACATTGACCTCGTGCTTTCTGGATCGTTCCAGGAGGAGGCATTCGTCGCTGTCGCTGGTCGCGACAAGACGGCGCTGGCGAGGGAGATTCTTGGCTTGGTCGCGGATCACGCGTTTGATCTTCATGTGGTTCAGGATCCAGTCGCGATCCCTCAGCGCAGCGTGCATGCGTCGAGAGCCAATGGCGGAGGCATCGCTTAGATTACTTATCGGGCGCTGGCAACGGGGATAGTCCAAGTTCCTTCAGAAACGCATTGTGCTTCGCCGTTGACTCCTGAATCTGTTTCTCGATCTCGACCAATTCCTTGTGCGTCGCCGACAGATCAATCTCGACCTCCTGCTCAGCCGTGTTGACATAGCGCGAGATGTTCAGGTTGCAGTCGTTGGCCTCAATCTCGCCCATCTCCACGCGTCTGGCGTACCGCTCGATGCTTTGCGGACGGTGTTGGTACGTTTCGGTGATCTTCTCGATATGGTCGTCGGACAGGTAATTTTGCCGCTTGCCCTTTTCGAAATTCTCGGACGCGTTGATGAAAAGGACGTCGTCGGGCTTCTTGCATTTCTTCAGAACGAGGATGCAAACCGGAATTCCGGTCGAGTAGAACAGATTCGCAGGCAGGCCGATGACGGTGTCGATGTGTCCGTCGTCAAGGAGCTTGCGGCGGATCCTCGCCTCCGCGCCGCCGCGGAACAGCACACCGTGCGGCAGGATGATCGCCATCACACCGTCATCCTTGAGGTAGTGAAACCCGTGCACCAGGAACGCGAAATCCGCTGCAGACTTCGGGGCCAGTCCGTAGTTATTGAAGCGCATATCCTCGCCTAACGCCTCGTTCGGGTTCCAGCGGTAGCTGAATGGTGGGTTGGCGACCACGGCGTCGAAGCGGGGCTTCTTCGCCGGGTTCGTCTCTCGGAGCATGTCCCAGTCGTTGGTCAGCGTGTCGCCGTGGTAGATCTCGAACTCCGAGTCCTTCACGCCGTGCAGCAGCATGTTCATCCGCGCAAGGTTGTACGTGGTGATGTTCTTCTCCTGCCCGTAGATCTTCCCAATGCCGTGCGGCCCAATGCGCTTTCTGACATTCAGAAGTAGCGACCCCGAGCCGCAGGCGAAGTCCATCACGTTGGTAAGGTACTTCCGACTGCCGGTTTTGGGCTCTTGGCTGTCGAGTGTGACAATCGCGGAGAGGATGTCCGAGATCTGTTGTGGCGTGTAGAACTCACCGGCCTTCTTTCCCGAGCCAGCGGCGAACTGGCCGATCAAATACTCATAGGCGTCGCCGAGGGTGTCGCTATCCGTTGAGAACTCTGCGAGGCCCTCAGCTATCCTGGTGATGATCGTGCAGAGCTTGGCGTTCCGGTCCGGGTAGGTCTTACCGAGCTTGTCGGAACCTAGATTGATTTCCGAGAAAAGCCCGGAGAAGGTGCTCTGGAACGATTCGTTCTCGATGTACTTGAAGCCGTCCTGGAGCGTGCCGAGCAGTTGGCCGTTCTGGGTGCGGGCCATGTGGGCAACGTTGGCCCAGAGGTGCTCGGGGCGGATGACGTAGTGCGCTTTGAGCCGCATCTGCTTCTCGAACGCTGGCACATCGCCGGGATTCTGCTCGTACCAGGCAGACAGGGAAGACCGCCCGCCGTTGCCGATGACGATCGGGTCAGGGTAGTCGCGCCCGAGTTCCTTCTTTGCGGCCTGCTCATAGTTGTCCGAGAGGTAGCGGAGGAACAGGAACGCGAGCATGTAGTCGCGGAAGTCGTCCGCGTTCATCGCCCCCCGGAGTTGGTCGGCGATGGCCCATAGCGTCTTGCCGAGCTGCTTCTGGTCTTGGTCAGTCACGAGTTGGCTCTTTATGGGACGGATTCAGGAACAAGCTCGGGAAGTGCGAACTCAAAACGGTCAAGAACATCATCGAGAATTTCGCGAAACAGTTCTTTGTTGTCATCGCCCATCTCGGTCGGCTCGTACATCGAGTACTTTCCGTGGCTCAGCAGATTCAGTGCGCGGTTGTAAAGGGCTTCGTCATCCAGCCCGGCCAGACACTTCCGAAGGTCATCGTGTCCAAAAAAACTCGCCGTCTTCTCCAAAATACTGCGCAGGGCGTTGAAATGATACGTATAGAGAGTTCCTTCTTGGGCACACTTCCGAAGCTCAGCGAGAGTTGCCACATGGTGAAAGTAGGGTGTATCTCCAGTGGCGCGTAGCGTGAACACTCCCTCGGAGTTCGGCTGGTGCAGAAAGTATTGCTTAATATTTACTTTTTCTTGGCCTTCCCTCTTTCTTCTAAGCTCATTGCACATGACATTGAAGAACAATGTGTGGTGAGAGGAGAGGACCGTTTTGAGCGGATCTGGTTCTTGGTTTGCGTCCTGACGAGTCGCGGCTTCGCGGAGAAGCGCTGCCAGATCACAGGCAAGAGCGATGGCATTGTTATCGTCCAGCGACGAGATGGGGTCATCGACGTACAGGTATTTCACCCACTGATATGAGGGGTGACCATCAATGACCCGCTCGCAGATCGTCATGAACATGCACCAGATGAAGATCTTCTCCTCGCCCCGGGAAATCTTGATCCTGTCTTCATCGCCTTTGCGAAAGGTAACCACCCACCTTTCGTAATCGATGTCAAAATCGAAGTCGGCGTAACGTGACAAGTAGCCTGCGATGGCTTCGTCCAATGCCAGGTCCTTAAGACCATTGAAAAATGAGGAGTTCTCGTTGATCGTCAGGTGCCGGTCCGTATCACCGTCAAGATCGTTGTGCCAAACAAAGAGGTCCTCGGTAAACGCATTGAAGTAGAGCGTGTCCGGCGTTCCTCCGCCTTTTCGCTTGCCTTGATCCTTGAACTCCATCGATAGACGTGTCTTGCCCGTTCTATTGTACGCGTACAGCAAGACGCAGTGCAGATCATTGAGGTCGCTACGGAGCCTTTCTGCGAGATTTGTCAAATTCTCATACTTATAGATTTTCGGCGTATTACTCATGCCCTATTGGCCTCCAGAGACGGAAAGAGTTGCTGAAGAAGACCATGTTTGTGTCGTCTAAGAGTATCCAGCTTTCGACATTGCCCATCGACGCCCACGTTCAAGCTCGAAAGGACTTCCGCGATGCGCTGTTGATCAAAAAGTGGAGGTACTTGGATCTGCATCTGACGCAGATGAGTTGGACCGAAGTGCTTGATACCGCCCCCAACTGCGTGAGATTCCACTTGCCGAAGGAAGTCTGGACTTTCCAAATGAGCTTTCAAGTAGGCGTTGCTCAATCGCTCATCGATGGAACGAAATCGCACCAAACCAGTGTAGAAGACCGCACCTGCTGCGGTCTCTGTAACAGTTGATACACGCCCAAATGACGCACTTGTTGAAATGACTAAGTCACCGACGGCAAGTCGAAAGTGCGCCCACTTCTGCGCTACTTTATGTGAGTCTAGGAAATCGCATCCATCGAGCGTAACGGTTTCTTCGGCGAGGCCAGACAGCCTCACTAACGGTACTCCGGCCGAATGAAAATCTGCAGCCATGATACCAGGACCTTCTTGAAAGAATGCTACCTTTGATAGATCGAGCGTTTTCCAATCGCTTTGTCCTCCAAGAAGTGGCACAGATTCGCCGGGCTGGGGGAAAAGCTGCTGCATCAGCCCATGTTTGTGCCGCCGCAGGGCTTCGAGCTTCCGGTCCTCCGCCGCTATAAGGTCGTCCAGCGAACCGAGGCAGTCGGCGATCTTCTTTTGCTCGTGACACGATACCGCATCCGGCGGAAGCGGAACCGGCATCGACATTAGATCATCGTTGCTGACACTCAGCGCGCCGTGGGCACGCGCACCGACCGTGATGTACTTCCGCAGCCATCGGCCGTGGTGATTCCTGTGAAAAAGATGGTCGAGGTATTCCGGGATGATGCCAACGATGTCCGGCCTGAAGCACGTGAAAATGCTGTTAGGTACAGCCGCGTCCTTCGTGCCGGAGTATCGAGCGATGTATCCCTGCGGGAACTCTTTGGTCGCACTCTTGTTGTAGGCAAAATCGTTCGTCTGAAGCCGGATGTAGTTCTTGTACGAGTCGCCAGCGATGGTGCGGCCGAACTTCTCCTTTTGACTCACGAGGCCGACGCCGGTGGTGACGCTCATAGGCACGCACTTCGTCGTTCCAACCCTGTTGGAGATCAGCTCCGCGATGTCGCTGAGCGGCTGGAAGTGCCAGTCTCCTGCGCTGCGAAACTCAGGAAACCGCAACTCGGGTACCACGGTAGTCGCCTTATCGACTGTCATCGCGCGCCCCTCCTACTCGTAGGCGTTAAGGCCCGAGATGTCCCTCCCGTGGGCCCGCTTGTTCAGCAGTGGAACGAGATCCGCCATCAATGCGAGTTCGCGCTGACGGCGATCACGCCAGCCAAGTTCGAGCGGTTCCATAAGGTCGGTGAGCTGCTCCCCGTCGAAGATCATGCGCTGGAGGATGGTGTCGACGAAGGCCGATAGGGACTGGGTCGTCAGACCGTGGGCTTGGGCGAGGTTCACGATTTCCATGGCCTGCTTATCGGCCTTGAACTGCTCGTAGCCAGTGCGGACCTCGGCCTCGTCGAGGCCTTCGCCCTCCTTAAGTGAGCGGACGTAGTCGGTGATCTCCTCCCGCTCGTCGAGGAAGTTCGCGTCGGACTGAATCAGACCAATGAGTTGCTCTCGGCTAATCGTCAGCTTCATCGGGTCCTGAGTCGAGTACCTGGCGATCAGCTTCATGATGTAGTCGTAGTCGATGAGGGCGGAGGCGAAGAGGACGAACTCGAAGTCGAGCTGGTGAACCTCGAGATTGGCCGGATCGCCGTCGCCGGCGGGCATCCCCTGTTGCTCTTTCAGGCGCTGGGCGGTTTCGAGGTAAGCGCCGCGGAAGGCGCGGAGGTTGTCCATGGGGAGGGCCTTCTCAATCTGCTCGCGCTGCTCGTCGGTGAGGTCGGTGTACTGATCGAGCTGCGTCTTGAGGCGCTGGACATCCTTGAACCAATTAATGAACTGGGCGCGCGCGACGTCGCCCATCAGGTTGTTCACCTGATCCGGCCTGGCTTCGAGGCCCTGCGACTGCATGAACTGGCCGAGGGCGGCGACAGCCTGTTTGAAGTTGTCGATGACGACGGGAGCCTTGTCCACCAGCCAGATCTCGCGGGCCCGGTCAGCCTGCGCACCGGAAAAGAGAGCGATGGCGGCGTCGACGCTGTCTTGCTGCTGCCGGAAGTCAATTACCTGGCCGTAGGGCTTGGTCGCGTTAAGAATGCGGTTGGTGCGGGAGAAGGCCTGGATCAGGCTGTGGTGCTTGAGGTTCTTGTCGACGTAGAGTGTGTTGAGGTACAAGGCGTCGAAGCCGGTGAGGAGCATTTCGACGACGATAGTGATGTCGATCTTCTCGGCGCCCTTTTCGGGCATGTCGCGATTGGGGAATTGCTGGTCCTTGATGCGCTGCTGGAGGTCTTGGTAATAGAGGTCGAAGTTGTTGATGTCGTGGTTCGTGTCGTACTGCTGGTTGTAGTCCGCAATGATGGCCCTGAGCGCGTTCTTCTTGCCCTCGGGGTCGTGCCGGTTGTCCTCCTTCTCCTGGGGAAGATCCTCCTGAATCTGCTGGACGTCTTTGTTGCCCTCCGCCGGCGGCGAGAAGACCGCGGCGATCTTGAGAGGCACGAACTCAGGGTCGGTGGTCTGGCGCTCGGCCTGGAGGTTCCTGAAGACTTCGTAGTACTCGATGGCGTCGTTGATGGAGGCGGTGGCAAACAGCGCGTTGAAGCGTCGTCTGCTGGTCGCGGCATCGTGCTTGTCGAGGATCGCCTGAGCGACCGCCTGCTTGGCGACGGTCTGACCTGGCTTGAGGGCGGGGACGTTCTTTTGCTTATAGTAGTCGACGTGGAAGCGGAGGACGTTCCGATCCTCGATCGCGTGGGTGATGGTGTAGGCGTGGAGCTTTTTCTGAAAGAGGTCTTTTGTGGTTCGAAGGGTGGAAACGTCACCCTCGATCTGCCTGATGGTCGCGTTGTCCTCGAAAATCGGGGTGCCAGTGAAGCCGAAGAGTTGAGAGTTCGGGAAGAACTGCTTGATGGCTTTGTGGTTTTCGCCGAACTGTGACCTATGGCACTCATCAAAGATGAAGACCATCCGCTTGTCGCGGAGTTGCTCAAGCTCCTGTTTGAACGTTGACTTCCCTTGCGCGATGTTCTGCTTGTTGCGCCTGCTGTTCTCGTCGAGTGCGAGCCCGAGCTTCTGGATGGTCGTGACGATGACCTTGTCCGCGTAGTCATCGGACTGGAGGCGCCGGACGAGCGCCGCGGTGTTGGTGTTTTCCTCGACGCAGTTCTCCTGGAACCGGTTGAACTCCTCGCGGGTCTGGCGGTCGAGGTCCTTGCGGTCGACGACGAAGAGGCACTTGTGGATGCTCTCGTTGGTCTTGAGGAGCGTCGAAGCCTTGAAAGAGGTGAGCGTCTTTCCCGAGCCGGTCGTGTGCCAGATATATCCGTTACCACTGTTCTGATCGATGCATTCGACGATGGCCTTGACGGCATAGATCTGGTACGGGCGCATCACCAGGAGCCTCTGCTCGCTCGCGATGAGAACCATGTACTTGCTGATCACCTCGCCGAGCGTGCACTTGGCGAGGAATCGTTCGGCGAATTCGTCGAGATAGGCGATCGTCGTGTTGTCCTCGTCCGCGTACCGGTAGATCGGAAGGAACCGCTCGTCCGCGTCGAAGGCGAAGTGCCGCGCGTTGTTGTTGGCGAAGTACCACGTGTCCGTGCGGTTGCTGACGATGAAGAGCTGGATGAAGCAAAGAAGCGTCTTGGTGTATCCGTTGCCGGGGTCGCTCTTGTATTCGGCGATCTGCTTCATCGCCCGCCGGGGGCTGATGCCAAGCGTCTTTAGTTCAACTTGAACGACAGGGATGCCGTTGATCAGGAGCATGACGTCGTAGCGGTGATGGCTGTAGTCCGTATTGATGCGGAGCTGATTGACGACCTCGAAGGTGTTCTTGCACCAATCCTTGATGTTGACGAGGGTGTAGTTGAGCGGTGTACCGTCGTCGCGTTCGAACGCTTCCCGGTTGCGGAGGGTTCGGGCGGCTTCGTAAACGTCTGGTGTGACGATCTCGTCGAGAAGCCGTTCGAACTCGCCATCCGTGAGGTTGACACGGTTCAGGGCTTCGAATTTTTCCCTGAAGTTTGCTTCAAGCGTGGATCGATCGCGGATGTCGGAGCGATATTCGTACTTGAGGTCCCGTAGCTTCGCGACAAGGGACTCTTCAAGCTTGCGTTCGGGCGTGATCATCGCCATCGCGGGGACTTACTCCTCTTGGCGTCTGCTGAAAGGGTCCGAATGTCCAGTGTTGAATGCGAACGCGAGCCGATGTTGGATTCGATAACGCGGATGAAGGAGTCGATCTCGTTCTTTGACTGCACCTTCCAGCCGGCCTGATTCAACATCGCGTCGATTCTGTCGCGCGCATTCAGTTCCCGAGCGCGGGAAATGTCAGTCCCTGCGAACGCCCCGTTTCGTAAACTCGTCTAATTCGATCGGACTATATATGTTATCCTATATAGAAGTCGCAATATACGACAATCTTCATTGTTGGTCAATGCGGCTCAGCCGAATATGACGCATTTCGCGACCAGTTCGACGCGTTGTGCGACACACAAAGAGACCCCGATGAGATCTTTCATCGGGGTCATCTGCTTGGCAGCACGAGCAACACGCAGCCGCTATCTATAAGGAAAAATGCAGAAGGAAGAAATAAAAGCAGGATAAGCGCGTGGGCTGTCCCGAGGGGTTCATGTTGGTAGAAACAGTGACGGGAAGTCCGAAGCCCCAATTGTTACCAGGTGGCCTGATTAGGCCGATCCTGAAGTGGCCGCATTAGGCCGATCATTTACGGAGACCCGGATATTCAACTGGATAGGACACGGACTTGCTGCAGGGGCTTTGTATTGAGCGGTTTGAGCAGTGCGGTGGCCGGACCGCGAAGGGCAAGCGGTAAAGCTAGATAGGGCGTTGGCTGATTTCGGTTATGTGTGTTGACAGAGTGAAACCTATGTGTTGGTTCGCGAATCTAAGACCACAGACCTTCAAATTAAAGGGGGTGATCAGAAATGGGTCGAGGTAAAGGCAGCGGCAAAGGCAGTAGTAACTGGTCCCAGGGCGACCGTAATCACCACGCGAATCAGCATAATCCGACCAGCCCTGCGCATAAGGCTGCGAGGGACAATCGCTCTGTGCAATTGAATCGCAGCAGTGGGAACAAAAGTTCGAATAAATAAGGTTTTACACCCCTCAAAAGGCCCTGGGCTGTGATGAACAGCCCAGGGCCTTTTCTTAACATTTGGAGGGGGTATCCCTACACTGGTGATGATACAAAACATCTTTAATGTAGGGAGATCTGATATGTAAGGCCCTACGATGGTGCATATCGGTGATCATTAACGTCAACCTGCGCTTCGTCGTCTCTCGAAAGATAGCGCGGCAGGACATGGGTGTCGATCGCGATCAAGGCGTTTGGCTCCGCTTGCTTTCAATGGCGTCCTGGAGCGACGCCTCATCTGAATCCGTCGGTTCGCCTTCAAGGCGCGCCAAGCATCCCCATGCCCTACCGGGCTGCTGGCGGACGATGGTGATGCCGCCATCATCCACGAAACTCAGGCACTCGTCACCTGGCTCAATGCCGGCCAAACGGCACTGATCGGCCGGTAGCGTTATCTGTCGTCTAGCGCTGACCTTGGGCACGATATTCTCATAAAAAAGGAAGAAGGAAGAATGCAGAATGAAGAATTAAAAGCAGGATAAGCGCGTGGTCTGCCGCGGGGTTTCAAGCTGAAGGAAGAAGGCCGAATGAAGAACGAAGAAATGAAAGCAGGAAGAGCATGTGGCCTGTCGCAGGGGTTCGATCTGATGTAAGGAGGAATGAAAAGAGTAGGACAAACGGAAATCACCTCTCTACTCCATCACGAGATTTCTCCTTTTTCATTCTTCCTTTTTCGTTTTTCCTTTTCCCTTCCTCCTTCTTCATTTCTCTTTGTTTCTCTTCGCCGTCCGAATTGAAGCGACGAAAATCGCGGTCAGTTCACCGCACTCATTTGTCAGGTCTGCAAGTCGCTCCTCGGTAACGATTCCTGAGTCCACGAGCAACTCAAGCCAATAACTGGTCTCTTCGATCTCCTTCAAACACTCGCCAGCCTTTGCAATGAACTCCGCTTTGCTCCGTGCGCGATATGCCTCACGGTAATTCGCTCCCACCGACGTTCCGGAACGGATCATTTGCCGGCCGATGACTTGTGCCTCGGCTCGCCTGGGAAGACCCGAATACAGGCGAATGACCTGCAGCGCGAATGCCTTCGTCCGAGACCGCAGATCAGCCGCGTCTTCCTGCTTCCTCTTGCCATTTTTCTTGACATTCAGCTCATCAGCCACACGATTTTCCTTTCTTCATTTTTCGTTTTTCCTTTCTCGTTCCTCCTTCATGACGCCTACACGTCATTCGGCTTATCAGTGCCGCGATTTTCCCTTCTTCATTTTTCATTCTTACTTCTTACTTTCTCCACGGCGTAGCCCATGGATTGATCGATGTCTTCCCGTTCAATGTAGGGATATTCCTTGAGGATTTCCTCGCGCGAGCGGCCCGCCGCCAGGAGTCCGACGACAGTTCCAACCGTAACGCGCAGACCACGAATGCATGCTTTGCCGCCCATGACCTCTGGATCGATGGTGATCCTCTCGAATGACTTCATGATCAATCTCCGTATTGACGTCAGACAACGATCATCTCCCGCTTGATATATGGACGCATCTCCGCTCGTAATGCTTTGTCCGTTACCAGATCAACTGGGCGTCCCAGCAGGTCTTCGATGTAGAACTGAACTCCGAAATACCGCTTTGACGTCGCCGGCGAGTCGAAATTTACCAGGACGTCCACGTCGCTGTTGTCCGTAGCCCGGTTGCGGACGATTGACCCGAACAGGGCAAGGTCCACAACCCCAAAGCGCTGTGCAAGGATTGCCTTGTGCTCGCGGAGCAGCTTGAGAGCTTCATCTCTGTTCATAGATCATGTCCTTCTGATTGTCTCCAAACGCGGCGTTCGGCGTTATTCACTCCTCCAGGTTCTGACGAACACGACCGCGAAATGGTGCAAAGGTATAAAAGGTATATATCGGTACACCTCCAGTCAATGCATTATCCTTCGCCGGACGGCGGCCGCTGGACCATTTCCCCTTGCTTATGCTTTCGATTAGGGATATTTTGGCTTCCACGCAAAGGGGCAGTCGCAACACCGGAAGTCATACGAAATGCCGGGGCGGATCAAGAAGAATCCGGATAATTTGCGACCAGGGATGGAGAGGCAGGATGGCGCAGCGATGGCGGGATTGGCTCGCCCAGGCGGAGCACGACTTGGAACAGGCAACGGCTTCACGCAATGACGGCCGTCACGACTGGGCCTGCTTCGCCGCGCACCAGGCCGCGGAAAGAGCCGTCAAGGCGCTCCATCTCGCCAGCGGAACGCGCGCACGCCGCCACGTTGTCGCCCGCCTTCTGTCGGAACTTTCGGATCCGCCGCCCCAGCGCCTCGTCGAACAAGGACGGTCGCTCGACAACTACTTCATACCAACCCGTTGCCCGAACTTGCACCCTGAAGGAGCAGCCTACGAACACTATGGTCCACTTCAGAGCGAACAGGGACTGATATATGCCGGTGACATCCTACGGTTCGTTGGCGCAATTACACACCCTGATCCACAAGTCTCCTCCAGGCACGATGAATACCTCGCATCGGGGGATCCCCATGGCACTCGCTGACCGTATATTCCGAATGATGAATGGCAGCCTGATATCCGGCTGCCGTTTCTCTTTCAATTTCAACCGCAAACGGCCCGTCAAGCGATTACGGTTCCCCCTTCCTCGACCCTCTTCCCCGGGGGAGACGTGAGACGGGAGACGTGAGATGACAGCCCGCGCCCATAGGATTACGAAACGGCCTGGCGAAATTTGCCGCTGATATGCGCGCAGACCTCTCCCCCCGACCCCTCAGAAGCGGGGAGACGTTAGACGTAAGAGGGGAGAGAAAATGAGTGCCGTTTGGTTCATTATGGTGGATACGATAAAGGCAATTTGGCAGGCACGGTTAATGTGGAAGCACTGTGGTAACGTTTTCCCCTACCGTCTCACCGGTTTTATTGCCCTGTGCGGATTCTTGTCTTGCCGGAGGCATAGAGGGAAGATCCAACCGGGCAAGGATGTCATCTACCGTCTTGCGTCTCCCGTCTCACCGGTTTTCTTGCCCTGTGCGGCTTCATTTCTTGCCGGAGGCATAAGGGAGTAACTAACCGGGCAAGGATGTCATCTACCGTCTCCCGTCTTGCGTCTCACCGGTTTTATTGCCCTGTGCGTTTTCATTTCTTGCCGGAGGCATAAGGGAATGACCAACCGGGCAATGATGTCCTCTACCGTCTCCCGTCTCCCGTCTCCCGTCTTACCGAAGTTAGGAGGAGTTGGATGCCCAAAAAGAAACCGATTCGGATCGGAATCGTGGGTCTGGGCCCGCGCGGGAGGTTGTCGTGGATGAAGAACCTGCTGCGGATCGAGACCTGCCGCGTGACGGCATTGTGCGACCGGGTCGACGCCCTGGTGGCGCAGGCGTTTCGGGAGGCCGGCGATCCGGACATCGCGTGCTTTACCGACTATGGCGAGATGTTGGCGAAGGCGGACGTCGACGCGGTGGCGATCGTGACCGCGCCGCATGACCAGCCGGACCTGATCTGCCGGGCCATGGACGCGGGGAAGCACGCGGCCTGCGAGGTGTCGCTGACGTACGATATGGACGACTTGTGGCGGGTCGTGGTGGCGGTGGAGCGCAGCGGTCTGAAGTTTCAGATGGCGGAACAGGTGATGTACCACCCGTTTGTAAGAGCGTGGCGCCGCCTGGTCCGGGAGGGCGAACTCGGCCATGTCATCTTCGCCCAGGGGCAGTATCTTCACGGGATGACGCCGGACCGGTTCTGGGTCGATTCCGAAACCGGCGAACGGATCGATCTGGATGCCGCCGAGGATCATCCGAGGGCCGCGAAGAGCAGAATGTGGAACTGGTTTCCGCACCCGATCCTGTACATGGCCACCGACCTGGGCCCCATCCTGACGGTTCTGGATGACCGGGTGACGCGGGTGACGTGCATGGGGACGCGGACTCAAAGCTATTATTACGAAGGGATTCCCGCCTCGGATATCGAGGTCGCGTTGATGCACACCGAAAAGGATACGATCGTCCGGATGGCGGTCGGGTTTACGTACGCGACGCCCCGGGACCATCACTGGTGGCACCTGGAAGGGACCAAGGGAAAGGTGGAGACCGCCCGTTCCGAGGAGATATACGGCGGCCCTCAGGGCGTGGACACGCCGAAGATCTGGCTGGAGAGTTCCGGAGAGGAATCCATGCGGGAGGCCGAGTGGAAGTTTTCTCCGGACGACCTTCCCGAGGCGGCCAGGGGCAGCGGGCATGGGAATATGGACTACTTTGCGCTCTCGTCTTTCCTGGACGCCATTCTGAACGATTCGGACCCGCCGCTGAACGTCTACCGGTCGGCGGAACTGACGGCGCCGGCCATTGTGGCCGTTCAGTCCGTGGAACAGGGGAACGCGTGCCTGGACGTCCCGGATTTCAGGCCGTCGGAAAAGAGAAAAGTTGGTGAGTTCCCTACTCAGTCAGTTCACCCTTTGACCCTGTAGGTTATGAAAATCGACACGCTGATCGAAGTCGGTGAGACGCAAGAGGGCCACACCGAAGAAACCCTATGAAGCATACAGTTAGACTTCTACGCAATACACGTTCATGTTTCTTCCTGCTCCCAGCTAAAGAAGGGAGTTAAAATCCCCCCTCCGCATCAGCCTTCGCGGGCCCTTCGACAAGCTCAGGGACCGGCTCGGCTTCTGCGACTCCCCCTCAAGGGGGGAGTAATTGCACCGTTGAACCGGCTGGCGCGTTCATTTCCACCTATTTGGTTTCGGCTGAGCACAGCGACGCCGTGCCAGGAGGTATTGCAATGGCATCGGGTTTTCTGGATCGCCTGAAGGACGGGCCGGTACTTGGCGACGGCGGCTACTATCTGGAGCTCGAACGGCGATGCCTGGGCAATTTCGAAAAAGGCGTACCCTGGGCCGTACTGGACCACCCGGAGGGCCTGCTCCAATTGCACAGGGAGTTTGCGCTGGCGGGCGCCGAGGTGCTGCAGGCCATGACCTGGGGCGTGGGCAGGATGGACCGGGATGAAGAACTGCACCGTACCGCGGTCGGACTTGCGAGGGAGGCCGCCGGACCGGATCGTCTCGTGGCGGGTACGCTCAGCCCCGCCGGCATCGGACCGTACCAGCGGCGGTCGCCCATTACCGCGAACGAAAGGCGGGAGGCGCAGGCATTCTTCGAACGGCGGGTGGGCCAGCAGATCGACGCGGGGGTCGACCTGTTCATCGTGGAGACGTTTTATTCGGTGGAGGAGGCGTCGCTGGGCATGCCATTCATCAAGAACGCCGGGGTGCCCGTCGTGGTGACGCTGGAGTACAAATCGGGGGAGTACACTTCGGACCGGTACCTGCCGGACGAGGCCGCAAAACGGCTCGTGGACCATGGCGCCGACGTGGTGGGCGTGAATTGCGGCCGGCCGTGGTATATGTACAGGGATATCCTGCGGAAGATGATGGGTGCGGTGTCCGTTCCCATCTGCGCCCAACCCCTGGCGTACGTGCTGGAAAACGGTGCGGAGTACACCCGGGAGATCGCCTCGGGCTCCAGCGTCCATTTCGAGCTCCGCCACCAGCCCCGGCGCGAGATGGCCGACTACGCCAGGGACGCGTGGGATATGGGCGTCGGTTTCATCGGCGCCTGCTGCGGAGCCCTGCCGTACCATATTCGGGCGATGGCCGAGGCGATCGGGAAGCCGACGGCGATGCCCGATCGACCGGGGCCGTATCAGCTTCGGTAACGGCGGTTAGACGTGAGATGATATGAGTGCCAAAAAAGGGTAGACGGGAGACGTAAGTCGTGAGATGATGTAAGTGCCTGTTCGGTATCATCTCTTGCCGCAGGCATAAAGGAGAAACCAAACGGGCAATGACGTCTTCTCCCGTCTACCGTCTTGCGTCTCACGGGTGTTGCTGCCATGTGCGGATTCATTTCTTGCCGGAGGCATAAGGGAAGAACCAATCGGGCGAAGGATGTAATCTACCGTCTACCGTCTCACGTCTCACCGCTTTCAGGTCTTTCATCTGAGGACTGCTGGTGGGTTAATTCAACACTGAGTATCGTAATTATGGAGGAGCGTGTTATGGGTGGAGATCTCATGGAGATGTTGAACGAGGGGATCGTTCTGGGAGACGGGGGGATGTACCTGGAGGCGAACTGGAGAGGCTACGATGTGCCCGGCATCATCGGCTCCCACCCGGATGTGCTTCAGCAGATCCACCGGGACTTCTACAGATCGGGTTCGGAGGTGCTCCAGGCGCTGACGTGGTTTACCTCGGGTGCTCAGCTGGAGGAGAAATACGGATGGGGAGACCGCGTGGACGAGATCAACAGGACCGGGATTCGGGCGGCCAAGGAGGGATCGGACTGGGAGACGCCGGTAGGCGGCTGTCTCGTATCCACGATGACCGGTTCCCGTCTGGGAGAACAGGTTTACGATCCGGAGGATCCTTCGTCGGGCGCACGCGCGCAGGCCGAATGGGAAGAACAGATCGCAATTCTCGTCGACGCCGGCGCCGACTTCCTGATCCCGGAGACGTTCTCCCGTCTGGACGAGATGCGGCTGTGCGTGGAAAGCTGTAAGAAAACCGGCCTGCCGACGATGGCGCTCGTGGGCATCGGCAGCAAAAAGGCGACAAAGGACGGCGCCACCGCGGCGGAGTGCGCCCGCGCCCTCGTGGACGACGGCGCGGACATCGTGGGGACCGTCTGTATCGGGGACCCGGAACAGATGCTACCGACGGCGCTCGAGATGCGGGAAGCGGTGGACGTGCCGATCGCCTGCCAGCCGAAAGCATTCAGACAAACGGCCGATACGGAAAATGTGGGCTATGCCGTCCGCCGGCATAGCAATGGCGTCACCCCCGACGAAATGGCGGCGTTCGCGCTGAAGGCCAGGGCGGAAGGGATCAACTTCGTGGGTTGCTGTTGCGGCGCCGGCCCATCCCACATCCGTGCGATGGCCGAGGCGCTCGGGAAGCCACTGCGATCCGGGTGACTCGCGGGAGATTCTCATGAGCCAGAGGTGTCCTGGAGAGTTCCGCGTCGTCTCCTATGACGTCCCGGACTTCAGTGGGGATCATACCTGCCACGAACCCGATGATCCGCATGCTCCCAGAATTGCGCGCCTCAGGGACGAATACGGCCTGGAAGAGGTCGTAGCGGGCTGCGAGACGGAATTCGAGGGATTCCTGGCATTGAAGCGATGGGTCCGCGAACAGTGGGACCACGGGCTCTGGTACAACCGCCCTGAAGTCGACGATGGACTCGGGATTCTCGAGGCCGTCGCCCGGGGAGAACGGTTCTTCTGCGGTTCCTACGCCCGGGTCTTCGTGGATTCGGCGACCGCGCTGGGCTGGCCCGCGCGGATCGTGGCGGTCTCCACTCAGGATTGCGAGGCGCCGCGCGACTACACGATGTGGAACGTGGGGCACGCGGTTGCGGAGGTCTGGTCCAACGAACACCGGAAGTGGGTGATGATGGACCCGGACGTCAACGTCCACTACGAGCGGGAGGGGTCGCCGCTGAACGCGCTGGAGATCCGGGAGGCGTGGCTGGACGGGGCCGCGGATGAGGTTGAAATGGTGCAGGATCAGCCGGAATTCGTCATTCCGGACGCCAGGCACGTCCGGCTCGCGCTCCGGGACCCCACCTGCCGGAAAGATTATGACGCGGAGGTCAACGCCGGTTTGTTCGCGAGGTTTCTGCGAAACCGGGTGATGGATTATTATGCCCGGGTCCGGATACTGACGGATCGCCGGACCTGGGAATGGGTGGACCGCAGGTGCCTGCCCACGTTCGTGAGCAATTTCAGACCGCTGGGCCGCATGCAATGGACCTCCAACCTCCCGGATGTGTACTGGACGGTGAATCTGGTGCGCATCTCCACGCAGCCTTCCTGGGACCAGGACGGCGCCAGGCTGGCGGTTACGCTCTCACACTGTATGCCGTTCTTCGACCACTACGAAATCCGCTTCGACGACGGGGCCTGGAAGCCGTGCGGCGAGCATTTCGACTGGCCCATGCGGGAGGGGGTCCAGTCGCTGGCCTGCCGGGGCGTGAATTCGATGAAACGCCCAGGGCCTCCCAGCCGCGTCGCGGTGGCGTACGCCCGGCCGCCGAAGGGGACCGGATATACCTGATAACATGTAATGACGCGCGGGCACGGCGTTTATGCGCCTCCGCGGGGGAAACGGAATGATATCAATCGCGGCTGATTTCGAATGCGGTAACGCGAAGCAGATCCGCCAGATCGCAATCGACCGGTTTCGGCTGGAGGTGGTCGGGGACAAGGCCACCTACTGTTACTACTTCTGCTTTGACGTCCGGAATGACGGCCCCGCATCGGCTGTGACCGTTGAAGTGTGGCCGGATTCGCGCTTCGGCCCGGAGGGATTCGTCGCCGCTCTGCCGACCACGGTGTGGGTTGCGTCGCAGGGCGAGGGCCGGTTCAAGCCGCTCGAACGCGAACGGGTCCGGAATACGGAGGAACCCCTGCTGATCCGCCTGAACCTGAAGGCGAACGAGACGATTCGGGTCGCGAACGCATGGCCCGCGCCCTACAGCGATTCAATGGACACGCTCAGGAGGCTGGCGGAGGAACGTGGCGACCGGTGCGAGGCGTTCACGATCGGCGCCTCGGTTCAGGGACGGGACATCCACGGTATCCGGGCCGGCACGCCCGGCAAGCCCCGGATTTTGTGCGTCGCCGGCCAGCACGCGGTCGAATTCTCGGGGACGTGGGGAATGCTGGGCATTGCCGATTTCATCACGTCGCTGGTGCCGGATGCCGTCGCCCTCCGGGAGCAGCTTCAGGTGGACGTCCTGCCCGTGGTCAACCCCGATGGAAACGTCATGGGAAGGAACGCGTTCAACGCCGAGGGACTGGACATGTACCGGGCCTTCGGCGAAGACACGGAAGCGGCCGCGCCCGAAGCCCGCGAGAGTCGCCTGCTGTGGGACAAGCTTCTCGCGGACCGGCCGGCGCTGTGGATGAATATCCATGCCTTCGTGGGCTGGCGGGAGAACGGAGAGTACCCTTACGACGGATGGTACGAGGTGGTCGATCCCGTCTTTGAGAATCCCGATCGCGCCCGGCTGTACCAGGCTCTTTGCGATACATTGCGCCTGGAGACCGACGGGATGTCCACGCATGGCAGGGCCAACGTGCATCGCGAGAATACGATGTGCTATCAGATGGCCCGCAGGCTGGGCATTCCCAGCGTATTCTACGAGACGAACGTCGCCACGGCGGGTCCGCACGGGTCCGCCAGGCGCGCGATCCACGTGTTCAAACGGGCGGTCCATACGCTGATGAATTACCGGTGAGGTAAGAAAAGCGATCAGCAAAAAGCGGGGAGACGGGAGACGGGAGAGGGGAGATGATATGAGTGCCCGAAGAGCGGGTAGACGTAAGACGTTAGACGGGAGATTCCGTGAATGCCCTAAATGCGGTGAGACGGTAGAGGTGAGACGGTAGAGGATGTGATCGCACGGTGCGGCTTCATTTCTTGCCGGAGGCAAAAGGGACGAACCAATCGGGCAAGGATGTCATCTACCGTCTTGCGTCTCACGTCTCACCGATTTTTCGCAGACCTCTCCCCCCGGCCCCTCAAAAGCGGTAAGAGGGGAGAAGGGAGACGGGAGATACTGTGAGTGCCTGAAGAGCGGGTAGACGTAAGACGTTAGACGGGAGATTCCGTGAGTGCCCTAAAGGCGTGAGAGGGTAGAGGGGAGACGGTAGAGGATGTGATTGCCCGGTGCGGTTTCAGTTCTAGCCAGAGGCATAAACGAAGAACCAATCTGGCAAAGACGTCTTCTCCCGTCTTGCGTCTCACGTCTCACCGTTTTTGTTGCCCCGTTCGGGTGCATTTCTTGCCAGAGGCATAAAGGAGAAACCAATCGGGCAAGGATGTCATCTACCGTCTACCGTCTTGCGTCTAACGGATTTTATTTCCCTGTGCGTTTTCATTTCTCGCCGGAGGCATAAAGGAAGAACCAGACGGGCAATGACGTCTTCTACCGTCTCACGTCTACCGTCTCACCGCTTTCAGATTTTTCCTCGTCCTGTTACCCATCACAGCCTTCAATAAACAGACCTTCGTATGGTCCAATCAGTTCGCGTCGTATCCGGAATACTGCTGGTCCTGATCCTATGGAGCGAAGCGTTGTCCGTGGATTCGCCGCGATTCGTCGACGTGACGGCGTCTTCAGGCATCGACTTCCGGCACGTCCACGGGGGGACCGGCAAGAAGTACTTCGTGGAAACGATGGGATCCGGGGTCGCGTTTCTGGACTACAACAACGACGGCTGGCTGGACGTATTCGCCGTCAACGGGGGGACGTTGCCCGGCTACGCCGGCCCGCCCCCGCAGAACCGGCTGTACCGGAACGCCGGCAGGGGCGTTTTCTCCGACGTGACCCGGTTCGCCGGCGTGGGCGAAACTGCCTACGGCATGGGGGTCTGCGTCGGAGATGTCGACAACGACGGGTACGACGACCTGTACGTGACGTGCTACGGACCGAACAGCCTGTTCCGGAACAACCGGGACGGCACGTTCAGGGACGTCGCCGCGGCGGCCGGCGTCTCCGGGGACGCCGTATGGAGCGTGGGGTGCTCCTTTCTGGACGTGGACTCGGATGGGTTTCTGGACCTCTACGTGGCCAACTACGTGGACTACGCGATTGACTCCGCGGAGAGAAGGCTGAGGCCCTACGCCTCCCGCTCGGCGAGCCCGTCCGACGGCGAGCGGTTCTATCCCCACCCCGACAACTTCAAGGGGGCCGCGGACCGCCTGTATCGCAACAACGGAAACGGGACCTTTACAGACGTGACAAAGCGGGCGGGGGTCCTCAATCCCGGCGGCAAGGGGATGGGCATGGCATGCGCCGACGTGGACGGCGACGGCGCCCCGGATATCTTCGTGGCCAACGACATGACGCCCAATTTCCTCTACCTGAACCGGGGCGACGGGCGCTTTGTGGACAGAGGGCTTCTTTCGGGCGTGGGCTACAGCGGATCGGGCGACCTGCAGTCCAGCATGGGCGCGGACTTCGGGGATTTCAACCGCGACGGCCTCCTGGACCTGGCGGTGACCAATTTCCGGCTGGAGGGCGCCGGTCTCTTTCGGAACGAAGGGGCCGGGTTGTTCACGGACATTTCTTCGATATCCGGCATCAGGGCCCCGACGCTTCCTCACGTGGGATGGGGAATCGGCTTTCTGGACTACGACAATGACGGCTGGCCCGACCTTCTGATGGTGCACGGTCACGTACTCGACAACGCCCACCGGGTGGGCAGCGTCTACAAGCAGCCGGCAATCCTGTTCCGCAACACCGGCGACGGCCGGTTCGTCGACGTGACGGGCGACGTGGAGGATGGGCTGTCCATACCCCAGCCCGGCCGCGGCGCCGCGTTCGGAGACGTCGACAACGACGGAGACGTGGACGTGTTCGTGCTTTCGGTAAACGGGGCCGCGCGCCTCCTGAGAAACGACGCCGGCAACAGGAGCCGGTGGCTGAGGGTGAAGCTGGTGGGCGCCGCGCGGGAGCATTCCGTGGGTTCAACCGGCGCTCCGCGGCTGTCGAACCGCAACGGAATCGGCGCCCGGGTGACGGTCTGGGCCGGCGGCCGGCCGCAGGTCGGCGAGGTCCGAAGCGGATCAAGCTATCTGTCGCAGAACGATTTCCGTCTCCATTTCGGACTCGGCCGGAACGCGACGGTCGATTCCCTCAAGGTGCGATGGCCCGGTGGCACGGTGGACCGGATGGGGAGCATATCGGCGGACAGGGAGATCGTCGTGAGGGAAGGAGAGACAGGACCATGACGCTCGGGGGCACGGAGTGGCGAAACGGTGTCCTGTTCGGAATGCTTGCCGCTGTGCTTTTCAGCGCACCGGCGCATGCCGGCCGGCCCAAAGAGATCCGGTACATCGGGCCCCCGGTGAGCACGTTGAACAGCTATCTGTATACCGGGGGGATGTACGCGCAGATCACGCTGGGCACGAAAGAAGGGCTGGTTCAGCTGGGACCGGAGAAAGGACTGATTCCGGCCCAGTCCGAGCGCTGGGAGGTCTCCGAAGACAGGTTGTCGTATACCTTCTTTCTCCGGCGGGACAACCGATGGTACGACGGCACAACGGTAACCGCGCGGGACTACAGGGCGGCCTTCATCTATCAGATGGAACCGGGGCGGGAGAGCAAATGGCTCTGGGACACGCCGCTGCAGTACGTCATCAAGGCCATGGATTTCAGGAACGGCGCGGCGCGGGAGGAAGAGGTGGGCGTGGACGTGCTCGACGATTTCACGCTGCGCTTCCGCCTGGCGAGGCCGTATCCCGCGTTCCTCAATGCGATGGTCACGGGGAGCATGTTCCCGATTCACCGGGGATCGCTCGAAGAGCACGGAGACGCATGGCACAAACTGCCCAACTACCAGGGGAACGGGCCGTACCAGATCGTGGAATGGGAACTCAATTCCCATATTATTCTGGAAGCGAATCCGCGGTACAACCTGCCGCGGGGCAACCTGGAGCGGATACACAGCCGATTCGCGGGCAGACCGCTGGAAGGGTACCAGAGCGGAGAGATCGACTTCGCATTGCTGGCGTCCATCGCCGATATCTACTACGCCAGGCACAATCCCGATCTGCGCGATGAACTGGTCTTGACGCCCACGAGCGGACTTTCCTACGTTAGATTCCTGTTCTCGGAGCATCCGGTATACTGGGACGCGCGGGTGCGCCGGGCGATTGCGCTCGGATTCGACAAGCGCCGGATCGTGGAGTCGATCTTTCTCGGGCGGGAGACGCCGATGCATATGCTCTCCACGCCGGCGATGCCGGATTGGGATCCCGACCTGGGGATGAGATTCAACCTGGAAGAAGCCCGCCGCCTGCTGTCCGAAGCGGGATATCCGAATGGAAAGGGCATTCCCGAATCGGTGATTCTGATCCCGTCGTACCTGGCGCCCGAGATGGTTTCGCAGTTCGTGGTGATCGCCGCGATGCTGGAAGAAAACCTGGGCATCCGGTTCCGGATCGACAACCAGGAACTCGGCGTGTACGCCGACAAACGGGTCTCCCTGAATCCTTCCGGGTATACGGGGATGTGTTTTGCGGCATCGGGAGCGCCGTGGCCGAATCCCATCTACGGCACACAATGGATCGAAAACGTCCAGTGGACGGAGGACCCCGGGGTCTACGGCGTCTGGTGGGAGGGGCAGCGCCGGATTCTGCAGGTCCGATCGGGGATGATCAAGCTCGAAGGGGGGGAGGATCTCTCCGATTTCATGCCCGTCCACCGGCGAATCGGGACGTACGCGGACTCGGTAAAGTCGCTTTTTGCGAACGGCAGGCACGGTCCGCACCTGCGCCGGCAGGCGGAAGAGGCGATGAGCGGCTGGCGGCAGACCGCGGACGAAATCCTGAGGGCGGCGGGCGAGCCGGATGCGGACCTGGAATGGTGCTGGAAGGCGCTCAATGTCACGCTCCTGCAAGCCCGTCAATACCATTTCCAGTGGTCGAATACCAGCGACCTGCGCTGGCGCCTGGAGGAGATGCGCCAGGAAGCGCACCACGCGCGCGAACCGTCCCGCCAGGCCGGGATCAACCGCGAAGTGCACCGGCTGGTGCAGGCGTTCTCCTGGGATTTCCCGCTTCACGTTGCCAATGCCACCGCTCTGGTCAGGCCCTACGTGAAAGGGCTGAGATTCTGCGCCTACTGGTGGGCCAACCCCATGTATCTGAAATGGATCGATATAGACGATAATGGGGCGACAGCAGCGCGGCGTCCGATCATCGACCAGCCTTAAATCAAAAAGACAACCGTAAATTTACCACAAAAAGCACAAAAGGCACAGAAGGACCCAAAGCCAATCAGTGCAATGATACGTCAACCGTCCGGATGGAATCCGGGCGTTGTTCGTTATCCCTACTCAGTCTGTCACAGAATACAACCTTTCCCATCTTGTGTTTTTGTGCCTTTTGTGGCTATTGCTCTTGGTGGTTCAATGGCAAAAAGAAGCACAAAAGGCGCAAAAGGTATCGGTTCGAAACGGCGTGTGTCGTAACGCCTCGATCCCGATTTGGAGCGTCAGTATGGCGATGTTCTTCTTCCGCCGCGTGGGTCAGATTTTCGTGAGCCTGATCGCGATCCTGGTCATCACGTTCTACCTGATGCACGCTGCTCCCGGTGATTTCTTCAACATCGAACGGCTGATGAACCAGCAGGTGACGGGCAGCCGGCTGAGTCAGTTCGAGGAAAAGAGCCAGACGCTCATGCTCTGGGAGGAGCGTTACGGCGAAAATACGCCCGTCTGGAAGCAGATTCTGATCTATCTGCGCCACGCGGCCGTCCTGGACTTCGGACCGTCGTTCCGCTACCCGGATACGACCATTCAGGAAATGATGACACGGGCCTTCCCTCGGACGTTCGTCCTGGCCTTCTCGCCGATGCTCCTGGCCCTCCTGATCGGCATTCCGATGGGCATCGGGGCGGCGCTGTACCGGAACTCGTGGATCGACCGTGTCACCATGTTCGTTTCCATGCTGGGCATCTGCATCCCGTCTTACGTCATCGCCCTGCTGGTGATCGTCTTCTTCGCCGTCACGCTTCAGTTGTTCCCCACGTCCGGTTGGGGGACGTGGGAGTACGCCGTGCTCCCCGTCATGGCGATGGTCTTCCAGCCCGTTGCAGGCATCGCCCGATACGTCCGCGTGAGCCTGATCAAGGAGATGGGCGAAGACTACGTGCGGACTGTCTTCTCGAAGGGCGGAAACCGCAACAAGGCGGTCTTTCGCCACGCGCTGCGGAATTCGCTGATCCCCCTCCTGACGATTACCGGCCCGCAGTTCGCCAATCTGATGGTGAGCACCGCTTTCATCGAGGAGATCTTCAATATCCCCGGCCTGGGCAAGCTGTTCGTGGCCGCCGCGGGGACCCGGGACTATCCGATGATCATCACGTCGACCCTGTTCTTCGGATTTCTGATCATGCTGATGAATCTGCTGGTGGATATCGGGTACGCGCTGATCGATCCGCGCATACGGGCAAGCTACAAAAGATAAGGGGGATAACGCGTGGCTGTGCCGAATCGGTCCGGACGTCCGCCGTCCGATGCGGATGAGTCGTCGCCCGCGCCGCGGATCTCTTATTGGGGCGCCGTCTGGCAGCGATTCTCCTCGAACCGTCTGGCCGTGCTGAGCCTGGTTTTCGTGATCGTGATGATACTGGTCGCGGCCCTGGCGGATTTCATTGCGCCGTACGGGTATAACCAGATCGACCTGGACAACGCGTACCAGTCCCCGTCCTGGCGGCACATCGCCGGGACCGACGAGGTGGGGCGGGACATCTTCAGCCGCCTGATCTTCAGCCTTCAGACGGCCCTGGCCGTTGCGTTCGGCGCAGCGGTGATCTCTGTCGCGATCGGCGGACTGATCGGTGCTGTCGCGGGGTACGCCGGCGGCGTCGTGGACAACGTGCTGATGCGGTTTACGGACGTGATGTACGCATTTCCCGGGTTTCTCTTCAGCATCATCCTGGTGTCGGTCCTCGGCAGGGGCATCGTGACGATATTCATCGCCATCGCGGCCACGGGATGGGTGGGGTTCGCCCGGCTGATGCGCGCCCAGGTTTTGTCCATCAAGAACCTGGAATACGTGGAGTCGGCGCGGGCGCTCGGGGCGACGCATCGATATGCGATCCGGCGTTACATTCTTCCGAATTCCTTCGGCCCGCTGATCGTCGCCATCGCATTCATGGTCCCCACCCTGATGATGACCGAGTCGGCGCTGAGTCTGCTCGGGCTGGGGGTGATGCCGCCCCGGCCGAGCTGGGGCGTCCTTATCCAGGTGGGGAGCCTCAATTTCAGGGCCTTTCCCTACCAGCTCACGTGGCCGGCCGCCACGTTTGCGCTCGCGCTTCTCGCATTCACGTATCTGGGCGACGGGCTGAACGACGCATTTAATCCCAAGGAATAAGTCCTTGGTTGGACTCTGTGAGGCGCGTCCGTGTCCACGCTGCTCGATATCCGAAACCTGAAGACCTACTTCTATCGCCGCGACGGCGTGGTGAGGGCGGTGGACGGGATCTCATACGTCGTTCGCGAACGGGAGAGCGTGGGCATCGTCGGGGAAAGCGGCAGCGGCAAGAGCGTGAGCATGCTGTCCGTCGTCAGGCTTATCGGAGGGAGGGGGAAGATCGAGGCCGGAAAGGTGGTTTTCGACGGACGCAACCTGCTGGAACTGGACGAACGGGCGCTTCAGGAGATTCGCGGCAACGACGTCGGATTCATCTTTCAGAATCCCCAGACGTCGCTCAATCCCACGATGCGCAGCGGGCCGCAGATTGCCGAACCCCTTCTGTGGCACGGGCGGGCCGACCGGAAGCGGTCCTTCGATCGCGCGGTCTCGCTGCTGGAAGAGGTGGGCATTCCCGCGCCGGCGCTGCGCTACCGGAACTACCCTTTCGAACTTTCGGGAGGGATGAAACAGCGCGTGATGATTGCGATGGCGCTGAGCTGCGAGCCGAAGCTGATGATCGCGGACGAACCCACAACGGCGCTGGACGTCACGACACAGGCGCAGATCATGGATCTGATGAACCGGATGAAGGCCGCGCACGGGATGTCTACCGTGCTGATCACCCACGATTTCGGGCTTGCCGTGGAATTCAGCGACAGGATCGTCGTCATGTACGCGGGAAGGGTGGCCGAAATTGCGCCCACCCGCGCATTCCTGAAGTCCCCGAGGCACCCGTACTCGATCGGGCTGCTGGAAAACGCGAAGATGGTCCGAGGGCGCCTGGACACCATCCCCGGGCAGCCTCCCGACATGACCCGGCCGCCGTCCGGATGCCGCTTCCATCCCCGCTGTCCCCGCGCCACGGACCTGTGCCGGGAAGAGGACCCCGGAATGACCAGGATATCGGACGACCATTCCGTCTTCTGCTGGCACCACGATGCTTGAGCGTGTATCCCGCGTTGTCAGAAGTCGCGCAGCAGCCCCGCCCGGTCGGCGTAGTCGAAGAATCGGAGCAGATCGCGCCAGATGACGCTGATGGAGTCGCCCGTGGCGCGGACGACCTCGCACCCGAATCTCGTCTTTTCCAGATGACCGACGGACGGGAACGTCGAAATCATATTCATCTCGATGTCCCGCAGGCCGGCGTACACGTACTTCTCGTCGCCCGTGATTTCCCACCCGTAGCCGATGCTCTCCCGCAGGGCTGAGAAACCGATATAGCTCATCGGTGTCTCGTTACCGGGCATGGACAGATAGAGCCCTTCCGGCGTGCGGACGTCTTCGCTTGCCAGGAAGTCGCAGATCCTCAGGAAAGAGTCCCTGCTCAGGGGATTCCCGAAGGTCTGGTAGTGGTATGCAAGACCGGTTGCGGCGATGCTGCCCATCACCGCCTGCTGGTAGGGGATCGGTCCCCATCCGCCGCTGCAGCCGCCGTTGGGTTCCAGCGGGTCCGGTCCCTCCGAAAAGGATGCCGCAATCGTCTCCGCGGCCTCGGCGTACCGCTCTTCCCCTGTTGCCCGGTACACGCTGCAAAGCGCGATCAACGGCCAGCCCCGGTCCCGCGCGCCCCGCCTCCCGCCTCCCGCCGCCACCTTCCTGCAGATCAGGTCCGCCACGCCGCGCGCGGCTTCCAACGCCGGCGCGTATCCGGAATAATAATAATAGGATAGAAATCCCTCCGCCCACATGTGGGAGAGGTGGCAGTTGGGTTTCCCGTCGGCACCGACGTGGTAGGCGCCGTGAGACGTCCATCCGCCCTGCTCGTCGAAATGATCGTCGAAGTGGATGATGTCCAGGTCCATCACGTGCCGGATCGCGGATTCGAAGGCGTCGAGATAGAGATAGTTGCCGGTGCGAACAAGCTGGAGGTACACGGTCTGGCCGAAGTCGTGCTCGCAGTTGGCCATGAAATCCACGCGCCCCCAGGAGGCGCTCATCAGCTGCTCGTAGTCGCCGTAGTCCATCATCCCCAGGCGCCGGTCGTATCCCAGAAACTGCTCGAACTCCAGGCGGAACTTCTGCTCGATACCCCTGTATTTCTCCGGCTGATAGCGGAACACGGGCCCGATCGCTCCGGAATCGATAAACCAGTCCGTAGAAGAGAAAACGACGGGAAACTGATACGCGAAATGCCAGTCCGCCAGCCGCGCCCGGGCTGCTCCGCCGGTGTACGCCCGCAGCTTGACCTGGTGCGACTTGGCCTGTCCCTGGAAAATCGCGAGCGGTCCCGCCGCCTCGGGCCAGAGGTCCAGAACGATCCTGCCGGCGTCCGCAAAGAAGCCCTTGGGCCACTGCTGGACGAACTTCCGGACCGAGGCCGCGATCCCGCCTTCGCTGTCCCCCGCGGAGACCCATCCGTGGGAGCGGCCGACCGCTGTCTCGCCGTCGTACACGTCGGCGTCGATCATGGCGTCGTACATGGCCGTACGCGGGGCGTCGGTCAACAGGCCCCGAATCGGCCGATCCGACGTGACCAGGCCCTGGTTCCCAACCGTGGCAATGGGACAGGTTGCGAATTCGCCGGCGCCGTCGATGGCGTGTTCCACAACAAGCCGCACCGCTCGCAGCTGCCGCAGGCGGGGACTCTCCAGGTCCACGCTCGGGGTCCCGATACCCTGGGCCAGTTTCCGCCGTTCCGGAACATCCCGATAGGGCTCATCGTGGATGAACTGGTACTCCACCTCCAGGTCCTCGGCGCCGGCGAATACCGTTACCCGGAAAACGAGTGAAAACAGCTTGCGGCCGGCCTTGTCCCGGTGCGTGCCCTGCCTGCTCACGACCAGCATTTTTCCGGTGGATCTCTCAATGCGGGGTTCCCCCTCGAGCCGGCTCGTGAAAACGTCGCCCGCTTCGTCTTCGATCTCCGCGCTGACCGTCCGGATACACGCCCTGTCTCTCCTGCTGCACGCGACCAGAAACGCCTGTCCGGAAGCAGGAAGGACAAATCGCAGAACCCCGTTGTCGACCTCGATTCCCGTCTCCGTCTTCGAGTAGGCGATTCGCGGACCCGCGTCGGCCTCCGGCGCGTTATCGTCCCACGTCAGCGAATAGTCTTTCCTCCCGTTGCGGTCGAAGTCCACGGGGAATTGAAGCAGCACCCACTTCGAAGACCTGTCCGGCCAGCGGGCCAGGACCTCCGATCCCAGCGGCAGCACGCCGCCGGTCTCGTCCTTCAGGGTCAGCCTCGCGGAATCCGTCAGAGATCCCTCCGGGAACGGCAGTCCCCTGCACAGCCACTCTCCGCGGCGCGGCACGCGGATTTCGTTCGCCAGCGTGATATCTACAGCCATGAGACGATCCTTTCTGACAAGTTGCCGCAGGCCCGGATACGGCGTCTCTCCCGGGCCGTCCGCACGCCCTGATTGTGCTTGCGTCCGGGGGTGCCCGGTCCTACTTTTCGACGTCGTGCAAAGGATAAATTGTCACGCACGAGCTTGCAGGTCCAATATAGGTCGCGTTTTTTGGGCTTCAAACCTTTTTCCCGTTCTCCAATCCAGAACGGCGATGCATTCACGGGCGGGGCCATGTCGGAACCGTTGTTGCGGGTTGTGGACCTGAAGATGCATTTCGACCAGGGCAGGGACGTGGTGAAGGCCGTGGACGGCGTGACGTTTCAGATCCACCGGAACCAGACCTTCGGCCTGGTCGGAGAAAGCGGCAGCGGCAAATCGACCCTCGCCCGCGCGGTCCTCCGGCTGCACGAGCCCACGGCGGGACGGGTAATTTTCGAGGAGCGCGACGTGCGCGCGCTCTCCGGCCGGGAGCTGCGCGCGCTGCGGCGGAAGATGCAGATTGTCTTTCAGGACCCGCTGTCGTCCCTGAACCCGATGATGAGCGTGGGCGCGATCGTGGGGGACGCGCTGAAGATACACAGAGTGGGCACAAAGCGGGAACGGGAGGAAGAGGTGGGCCGGCTGCTGGACCTGGTCGGCGTGGGGAGGCGGTTCGCCGACGCGTTTCCGCACGAGTTCTCCGGCGGACAGCAGCAGCGCGTCGCGATCGCCCGGGCGCTGGCGTTGAAACCGCAGTTCGTCATCTGCGACGAGCCGGTCTCCTCGCTGGATCTGTCCATCCAGGCGCAGATTCTGAACCTTATGGAATCCCTGCAGGAACGCTTCGGCCTGGCGTACCTGTTCATTTCTCACGATCTGAAAGTCGTCGAGCACCTCTCGGACGTCGTGGGCGTCATGTACCTGGGGAGGCTGGTGGAGGTGGGGCCGACGGAAGCGCTGTACGGGCGGCCGCGCCATCCGTACACGCAGATTCTGCTGTCGTCGGCGCCGCGTCTGGACCCGGATGCACAATCGGAGCGGATCATCCTTGAGGGGGAGGTGCCGAGCCCCGTCGACCCCCCGACGGGCTGCGCTTTCCATCCGCGTTGCCCTTATCGCATGGACCGGTGCAGCCGGGAGACGCCGCAACTGACGCGGGTCGAGCCGGGCCATCGGGCCGCGTGTTTTCTTACGGAAGGAGGAGTCGGATGAAGCCGGAACGGGTCCACGTAACCTATGCGCAGCCGGAGTCGCCGCGTTTCGACGTGGAAATGATTACGGACACCGCGGGACACCTGCAGACGGGAGGAAGCGGCGCGAGCTGCTGGGGGTACAACCAGTCCAATATCGTCCGCGCGGGCGAGGACGTCTACGCGCTCAGCTGGCGGGACGACATGACCCTTGTGGTCTACCGGCGCGTCGACCGCGGGGCGTGGGAGGCGAGCGACCCTCTGCCTCCGGTGCCCCAGAACGGCAACCTGCTCGTGGACGGCGCGGGGCGGCTGCACGTGATTGCCGGCGCGAACGCCAGTTACCACGCCATCTTCGACCCGCCCGGGCAGGTTGAAAGGTTCTCCATACAGGAATACGCGACGGCCGACAGCCGATTCGGCGCGTCGATCGACGCCGCCGGCCGGATCTTCGTGGCCGGCGGGCTTCCAACGATGGCGTGGTATGTACTCGACCCCGAAAACGACTACCGCCCGATGGTCTCGGGCAGCGTGGAACATGAACGGAACCGCGGGTACAACTTCGTCATCCTCAACGGCGCCGAGGCGCACTCGATTTCCAGCGACGACTATTTCCTCGCGGGCGAACAGTTTCCCAACCAGACGATCAAACTCAGGGACCCCGATACCGGAAAGGTGAACACGGTTGACACGCCCCGCGGTATTTACCCCGTCCTGAAGGCCTACTATTACTACTGTCCGGACGTGTTCGGCGCACCGGATGACTGGCGAATGACCGTTATCAGCGACGTTTCGGATACGTTCGACGGGCGGGCCCGGGGGACGACCGATCACCAGGACCTGATGATGGACACGAAGGGACGGGTACACATCACGTATTACGAAAACCGGCAGCCGGCCGCCACCGTCTGGGCGGGGCGGGGGCAGGACCCGGGAAACAGCCTGCTCTACCACGCGGTGGGGGACCCCGGCGGGCCGTTCGAACACTTCTGTATGGGCAACTTCAACGGGGGCCGGGTCTACGAGACGCCGGACGGCCGGTTTCACTATTTCCTGACGCGCGGGGGCAGAAGCAACGCTGAGGGGGTCTGGTACGCGGCGGGCGAAGACGGCGCATGGGACCGGATCAGCGAACCCGTGCGGCTGGATATGCCGTCACGGCTGTGGCACTTCTTTACGAATACGACCCGGGCGGGCGGGACCCACGCGCCCTTTATGGACTGCTACTGGACGGGGCCTTCCGAGCAGAACAGCAACGAGGTCTTCTACGGCCGGCTCACGCCGCCCGCGGGATGACCGGGGTCGATCCCGGAACCGGCAGCGCCGGTCACTTCCTTTCGAGGCGGGAGAGGGCCGCGGCGGCGTCCGCATCCGACGGATCGAGCGCCAGAACGCGTTTCAGCGCCCGCCGGGCCGCGTCGATCCGTCCGTCCCGCTGGTAGAGCGCGGCCAGCGACCTGTGCGCCGCGACCAGGTTTGCGTCCCGTCGAATCGCCTGCTCGAACGCGTCCGTCGCTTCCCGCCAGCGCCGCTGGCGTTCGTGGACCGCGCCCAGCGCGAGGAAGTAGCGCGGCGACGGGGACAGCCGCACCACCCGTTTCAGCGCCTCCTCGGCGGTTTCCAGGTCGCCGGTTTCCGCGGCCGCCACGGCCAGCCCGACGTGCGCGCCGATGAACGTGCTGTCGCGCTCCACGGCGCGGCCGAACGCGTCCGCGGCTTCTCGCGCGCGTCCCCGGGCAGCGTGGATCCGCCCGAGGCGAACATGCAGATCGGGGTCTTCAGGGCGCCGGAGAACCGCCCGTTCCAGCACGTCCAGCCTGTGCCCTTCTCTTGACAACCGCTCGAATTCCTCGAGTTCCCGTCTTCCTTCCTCAGTCCGCCCCTGAAGCATGCAGGCGCGCCCCAGGCCGTAACGGGCTCTGGCGTGATCCGGGTTGAGCGCGATCACGCGGCGAAGCGCCGCCTCCGCTTCGGTCAGGCTTCCCATCCTCAGCAGAATTTCACCCAGTCCGAAGTACGCGCCCGCGTGCGCCGGCGCGTACCGCAAGGCCTCGCGATACGCATCGACCGCCCTTCGATCCTCGCCAACAGCCGCGAATGCCTTTGCAAGGGCCGATCGCGCATCCGGGAAGTCGGGCGCCAGACGGATTGCCCGCCGAAGCGCCGGAACGGCCTCCCGGCTCCTTCCCAGATGCAACAGCGCCCTGCCCAGCAGAAAGGGCGCGTCGGGGTTCGAAGGGTCCGCCGTTTCGGCCCTCCGGAAGGCGTCGGCGGCGCGCGATGCGTTGCCCCCGGCGGCTTCAACGTCTCCCAGCCCCTGCCACGCGGTCGAAGAGCCGGGGTCGATGGCAACCGCACGGCGATACGCTTCAAGGGCCCTGTCCAGGTGGAGCAGACGTTTGTAGTAAGCCGCCAGTTCCAACCAGGCCGGCGCAAGTCCCGGTTCAAGGGATACCGACCGTTTCAGGGCGGCTTCCCCGGTCCTGCCGTTGCCCCTCTTCAACTCGACCGCACCCAGCCTGTATTGAAGCTCGGCGCTATGAGGAGCCAGTTCCACGGCACGCCTGAACGCCGCGGCGGCCGCCGGAAGGTCCTTCCGGGCCACGGCGAGGAGTCCCAGCGCGCGGTGCGCGTCCGGCAGATCGGGAGCAAGGTCGGCCGCGCGTCGATATGCGCGTTCGGCTTCAGAAAGTCTGCCCATTCTCTGGTAGACTGCGCCCAGGACGATGTGGGTGTGCCTGTAATCCGGTTCCAGACGGGCCGCGCGCTGCAGCATATCCGCGGCGTCGTCAAGCCGGCCCATCTGCGCGTTCAGGATGCCGAAGTTGTGCCACACCTCCGCCGATTCAGGGGCCAGTTCGGCCGCCCGGGCCATCTCCCGTGAAGCTGCTGCCAGCCGGCCGCCGGCCGCGTGGGCGAGACCCGCTTCCAGAGCCCTGCGCGCCTCGGCCGAAATCCCGGTCGCGGCGCCGGAACCGCCGGCTCCGAGCCAGGGTACGCAGAGAACGGCGGCGCAGACACCCGCGGAGAGAAGGGATGACCTCCGGACGCGCCCCACTGTGCATTTCATAAGATCCATCCTTTTGGCGCGATTCATGCGCGTAGAGCGTGCAATGATGCGTCGGCGCAAAAGATACTTCCGGACTCCGAAACGGCGCAACAGAAAACATCCCTCCGGCTAGTATCGGGGGCAGCGGTGAAATTTTCCGCGGCCGGTCGTTTTTTTATTTGTTTCTTGTTTATTCAATCTTATATTGGTTATTGGTCAAATAAATTCAGGACTGCCGGCCAGCCAAACCTTGTAACGGTTTGTGCCTGGCGGTGTCAATCCTGAGGAAGCAGGTGGCAGTTCATGCTTACAGCCGCAGTTCGGGAAGGAGGTCCGAAGTAATGAGAGCAACGGGCATTCTCAGATTGGCGCTCGTCCCGGTCCTGGGCGCGTTTATTCTGTTCGGACTCGGTATCACGTCCGCGCCGCACGCGCAGGACTTGCGTTACGCGCTCGGCGTCCACGGATCTGCCTTGCGGCCCGCCGGGCCGCTCAAGGGTTGGTACAATATTTCGCCGGCGTTTGTCGGGCAGTTGACGTACCAGGTGTCCGACAGAACGATGACGGAAGTGGAAGTGACGTACTCGCCGCTCTCAGACGCCGGTCTCTCCGACCGCCAGTTCACCTGGCACAACGGACTGGGATCCGCGAGCGGTTCCCTGGTGAAGAGTCCCGGCGCCGAGGCGAATATGTGGATCGGCGGCATCGTGGTCAACGGTTTGCGTTCATTCAAGCCCGATCGGACCGGGCAGAGCGTTCCTTACATTGCCGCCGGCATCGGGTTCCTGAGGTATACCCACGAGGTGTCGGGTCTGATCTGGCCGGGGCAGGTGGGCGAACAGATCCGGACGGACTCGCAGGGCATGGTGGAGTCCACGGTGGACGAGGACGTGGCGCTCTCGATCAACACGGGGCTGGGCTTCTACCGCCGCACCTCCGATCAGTTCCTGGTGGACTTCAGGGTCCGCTGGAACGTATCGATGGGCGAATTAAGGCCTTACGAAGACTGGGATTTGAAGAAGACGTTTCCGATTTTCAGTTTCAATCTGATGGTCGGAATCAAGTATTTCATGCGTTAAATGTACACCCGGACCTCAGCGGTTGTTCTAATCGTCGTCCTCGCGGTGTGCCGGGTAGCGGAGTCGCGGCCGAAACGGGTGTTTCAGGTCCCCAACGCCAACGCGGCCCGCTGCCGCACCTGCCACGTCGACCGGGGCCGGACGACCACCAGGCTGGACATACCGCTCTCGGAATCGACGCATGAAGCGACCAACGAAGGCGACGAGATCTGCGCAAGCTGCCACGCGTATACCGGCGGGGGCGGCCCGCTGAATGCCTTCGGCGTGACCGTCCGGAAGGGGTTCCTGTCCGAGGCGGGTTATTCCGGAAACGTGGTGTGGGGGCCGAGCCTCGCGCAACTGGACTCGGACCGGGACGGATTCACGAACGGAATGGAACTCGGGGATCCGGCGGGCGCCTGGCGTCCCGGCGACCCGGCGCCCGGCCGGCTGCTTTCGCTCAGCAACCCCGGCATCTTCAGCAGCGTTCCGGTGGTTTCGCGCCTCAGGTCGGACTTCAATGCGGACGGCAAGGTCGACTTTGCGGACTTCTCGAGCTTTGCCGCGGCATTCGGCGCGAGCCGGGGTGACGTTGTTTTCAATCCGATATTCGACCTGAACGAAAACGGCGCCGTGGATTTTCAGGACTTTATCGCGTTCGCCGGAGACTTCGGCGCCACCGGATGATTTCGTCTGCGGACGCCTTATCGAAACTACCTGATTCCATATTTAACCGGTTCATCGACGTGGAGGCCTGCCTATGGCAAGGATCACAGAGCGAGAGTACTTCGGCGGTTAAATCGCACACTGAGTCTTCAATCCACATTTCCGATCCGTCAGCGCAGGTGAGCGGGCGTTGGCCGGCGGGATGGTAGAAAGGTACTTCAGCCAAGGAGTTGGCGTATGAAGCGTGGATTTATGGTTTTGGGCACAATTGCGGCGTTATGCCTGCTGGTCGGGCCGGCGCGGACCCAGACCTTCTACGGCAAGATTGCCGGACAGGTGACCGATGCCGACGGCGGCGCCCTGCCGGGAGCCAACGTGGTGGTCGACGGGACGCGTTTCGGAGCGACGTCCGACAGCGACGGGTATTACGCCATCATCGGTGTCGAGCCCGGGTTCTATACCCTGAAGGCATCGATGGTCGGTTACGAAGCGGTGGTGCGGGAGCGTGTCAAGGTGGCCGCCGGCTTGACAACCGTGTCCGATTTCACGCTCCGGGAATCGGCGCTGGAAGCCGCAGAGATTGTGGTCAGGGCGGAGCGGCCCCTCGTGGAGGTGGACCGGACCTCCAGCGAGACGAAGATCTCCTCGCAGGAGATCGAACAGGTGCCCATCATCAGGGGCGTCAGGGAACACCTGCAGTACGCCGTGGGCACGAACGTGAACGACAGTCCCGGCAACGGCGTGCGCATCCGGCATATGAGCTATTATTCGATGCGCGCGGCACAGACCTGGACCTTCGACGGTATCGAGTTGATGAACCTGGACACCTCGCAGCAGACGGGCGTCCGGCAGTATACGAACCTGCCGGTAACCGCCGTGGGTGAAATGGGGTTGGTCAGGGGCGGGGCGGACGCCTCGCAGGCCTCGTCGCCCGCGGGCGTGGTGAACATCATCAGCAGGGAAGGCACGCGGATTTACCGGGGCGGCCTCGACCTTCGGGTGGAATTACCCGGCAAGCGGCACCGCGGCGCCAACGTGTACGACGCCACGCCGGGGCAGCGCGGCGGGGCGAACGGGTACTGGCGCGACAGGCTGCAGTGGAACAACTCCGAATGGGTGAACGAGAAAGATCCGGACACCGGACAGTTGATCCACGTCAGGCAGGACTACGAGAGTTCCGTCGGGCACCTCGTGGAAGGATGGGTCACCGGTCCTCTGGGCGAGAACGCCACGTTCGTGGTGAGCGGGAAAACCAGTCGTGGCAAGATTACTCTGCCCGCGCCCACGCTGACGGGGCTTCGGCAGCACAGCGTCTTCGGAAAGATCAGCTTCACCCCGTCGCCGAACCTCAAGGTCAAGGTGGGCTTCAACCAGTCCAACGAGCCGACCTTCTTCGGCGACGCCAACCGTTCGGTGGGGGGCAACCTCTTCCTCATCAACGGCACGACCGGTTACCAGCAGAACAGGGTCAACCGGATCTTCTACGTAACGGGCACACAGAGCATCAACCCCCGGATGTTCCACGAATTCCAGGTGGGGTACTACGGGACGAAAACCGACCCGGGTGAAGACGTCGACGCCACGACGACGTCCTGGCGAAGGGACAAGCTGGGACAGTTCAACATAGACCGGGAACGCCGGCGCATCGTGGTGGAAGACAACAACAGGTACAGCCTGCGGTACGACTTCACCGGTCAGCTCACCCGGCGGAATCTCTTCAAGGCCGGTTTCGTGTTTCAGAACATGAGCAACCTCAACTGGGATTACAACCGGTCCAGCGCGACCAACGCCACGATGAAGATCATGGCCGGCAACAGCGAGCCCGGCAAGCGGTATACGGTGAACCGGCTGGCCGCGTACGTGGATGAAAAGCTGGAGTTCCAGGGCCTCGTGTTACACGCCGGCCTGCGCTTCGACAGCTTCTGGGGCGGGCCCGAGCGGACGTTGTCCGGCTTCATGAAGGCCCTGCCGGGCTGGAGGACGTACAAGGCCTGGCGCACGGGGCGGGTGCCGCTGGCGAAGACGCGGCCGATGACGAGCCTGTCGCCGCGGATCGGCCTGTCCCACCCGATCACGGACCGGTCCACCGTGCGGTATTCATACGGTGTGTACTACAAACCCCCGCAATTCTCCCTGCTGTGGCTGGAACCCTGGACCACGTCCGACGCACAGAACCACCCCGAACTGGACGACGTCTGGTACGATCTGAACTGGATCGGCGGCGGGCAGTGGCGCCTGGACGGCGGATATCAGAATCCGGGCGGGCTGCCGAACACGGCCGAGTTCGAGGTGACCGGGGAGTGGAACTTCGTCAGCGACTTCGTGATGGAGCTTTCCACCTACTACCGCCGGACCGAACGGGTAGGTTCGGGCGGCGTGCATCGGTTCTCGGACCCGGTGCAGACCCTTACTTACGTGGGTCACCGCGGTCCCAACGCTCGCCTGGAAACCAAGGGTATCGAGATGGGTTTCACGAAGGCATTTTCCAATAACTTCTCATTCCGGGTGGGTCTGGACGTGAGTTGGGTGCTCTTCAACTGGTCGGGCGGTTCACAGCTTCAGGTTACGACGTTTCCGGACTCCAACTTCATTGCCAGTTCGAAATACTTCACCGTGGACGCGAACGACGAGATCGTACGGCTGACCGACGAAGAAATCCGGTCGATCGGCCACAGGGCGAACGAGGCGATCCGAAAGAAACTGCAGGACGGAACGACGTTCGTCGGGGGGTGGGGTACAAACCGGCTCGACGCGATACGCCCCTGGCATGAATATCCGGGCCTGAGCGAATCGGAGAAGCAGGAGATGCAGAACCTCTGGTTCGAGGACGTCTGGCGCCAGGTCGATGCCTTCCGCGGGCAGCCCCCGACCACGAACGCTTCCTTCCAGTTCCTGTGGTCCACGCCGATGGACTGGGGCCCCGGAGAACCCATAGGAGGCGCAAAGATCCTGGGCGGCATCCAGGCCAACGTCGTCTGGCGGCTGGACAACGGGAGCCAGTTCCAGATCACCCTGCCGGGCACGAGCGTGCAGACCGTCCGCAACCGTCCGATTTTCGTACGGACGGACCTCAACTTCCAGAAGTCATTCCGGATCGGGACGACCACACCCACGTTGTACGCGGAGGTGTTCAACCTGTTCAACACGTTCTACGACGGCTCCTCCGGCTCCAATTACGTGCGCTGGGGCCTGAAGAAGCCCACACCCAACGACACCAACTACCTGAAATACGGCGACTCGAATTTCAGGCGCGGCGGAACGCCGAGGTACGTGAATATGGGCGTGCGGATCGGTTTCTAGGTATGTATCTGACGCCGGGGCGGCGCGGCTGCCCCGGCGCAATCAGGCGGGGAGAAAATCAATGAGACGCATAACCATCATTACAGGCGCACTCCTGATCGCAGGCGCGTTCTGGCGTCCGGCCGAGGCCCAGCGGGCGACCATCTCCAACCTGGCCGGTGAATCCCTGACGCCCCGGCACCTCGCGCGCGGCACCCTCTGGCACAGCTTTCTCAGCACGGGCGCCGAAGGGGCTCGGCCGGTGGAAGGGAACTATGCCGGCCTCTATCTGGATCTGGCCTATCCGGGGTTCGCGCTGATCAGCTGGGGGGGCGGCGGAACGAACGATTTTTCCGCCTACTACGGGGAACAGCGCAGCGCCGGGAGCATGCACGTGGATCTCACGTCGCACAACGGCCGCGGCCACGGATGGTGGATCGCCACCAAAGTGAACGGCGAGGCCGCGGTGAGCTGGGCCAACCCCCTCATATCGGCGATGGAAGAAAGCGAAGACGTCGTGGCGATGGCGGTGGATCCCAGCGTGGACTTCAGGGGCAAGTACGCGGGGCTGGGCAGCGACGTGGTCAGCCCCAATTCGGGGCGATCGATGGCCAACTGGTGGCCCGGCACCGGGGTGGAGCTGGATGCGCTGGAACCCAGGGAAATCCTGAATTACCGCATCGGCCAGTACAACGACGTTTCCACCGACAATTTTCCTGAAGACATCGTTCTGAGCAAGTGGACCACCGGGCTGGGCATTACGGGTGAGAAGGCGGCCTTTGCGTGGAACCACCCGGAATACGACGATTTCGTGATCACCGAGTGGGTGTTCGAGAACACCGGGGATACCGACGGCGATCGCGCGTCCGACCTCGCCGGCGGCGGGCACAATCTCACGAACGTCTATTTTTCCTTCCATCACCGGTTCCTGCCGTCATCCGCGGGCGTCTCCCGGGTCAGTTACAGGGCGTACTATTCCGACTACGGAACGGGAGACGGGTGCAGCAGCAATTTCGGACCCCTGGACAATTCCCAGGACGACAAGATCAAGTATACGGAGGCGCCCAATTACGACGGTCCGGCATCCGCACGCGGCCTCCGGCTGACCTACCAGTACGACTGGGACAACTTCTGCCTGACCGGGCCGCTGGCGGACGATGTCGGCGATCCGTATCGCTCCGAACACAGGTGCGCGCAGTGCACGTTCCCAAGTCTTATCGGCGTGGGGGACATCACGTCGCCGGCATGGATCGGAAAGGCACCTATAGACGTGGACCCCACGGACGGATTCGTGGGCGATCCGGAGACCTACGAGGCGCCGAAGGTGGCGGAGCAGCCGTTCGCGTACAACTTCTTTCACTTTCTGTACCGATATCCGTCCAGCGCGGCGGCCGCCGTCGGGTTGCTCACGGACGAACCGAACCCGAACGAGATGAACCACGAGACGCTCTACCAGATGCTGGTCAGCACGCCGGACCCGTCCTATTTCAACGAACCGCTGCTGGAACGTCCCAGCAGGGGCTCGGGAAATCCCAACCTGGGCGTGCCGTTGCTCCCGATTCCGGACGTCCCTGTCGGCCCCATGCCGTATATGCCCATCCCCAGTTGGGAGTGGGAGGGGAGGCACGGCATCGCCGCGGGCTACACCCCGTTGGAAACCTACGGCCCCTATGACCTGGCGCCCGGCCAGAAGGTGAAGTTCGTGTTTGCCTACGTGGCGGCCGCGCCGGTTACGGAAAACTTCCGGGCCTATCAGAAGTCGGGAGACACCAGCGAACTCAAGAAGGAAGAGAACGGCGCCGCGTTCGCAAACCTCCTCAACCACCTCAATAAGGCCAAGGAGGCCTACGCGTTGGGTTACGACCTGCCCAACCAGCCTCCGGACGTGGACGCGATGGTGTCCTCTTCCGAGAACGCCCGCAACCTGATTACCTGGAAGGGCGACCCGGAGAAGTCGAACAACCCGGATACCGGGCAATCCGACGTGGCGGGCTACCGCGTATACCAGTCCGAGACCCAGCCCGGTCTCTGGAAGATGATTCAGGACGTACCGGCGAACGGTTCGGCGGAGTACGCGTACGAAGACACGGAGTCGCTCGCGGGATTCCAGTACTACTACGCCGTACGCTCCTACCAGGGGAGCGCCAATACCGGATTCGTCAGCCGGGTAACGGGCGCCACGGTGGAGGGCGGGGTCCGGGCCTACGAGTCCGGAATCGGCGACGTTTCCACCTACTATCTGCCCCCAACGGGTTCGGCGCCCGACAGCCCCGTGCAGGTGCCCACCGCCAGCGCGGACCGCCTGGAAAAGGATATCCTCATCGTGCCGAACCCCTACATCCCCGAGGCGCCGCACACCTACGAGGGCTCGACCAAGATCCGGATCCTGAACGTACCCAGGAAGGCCAAGATCAGGATCTTCTCCGTAGCCGGCGACCTGGTGGGCGAAGTGGACCACGATTCGCAGACAGAGGGCGAAGCAGCCTTCTTCCAGTTCAACAGAACGCATATCACCCAGTTGACCTTCGGCGTGTACTTCGTCACCGTCGAGTCCCTGTTGTCGGAATCCCAGGGACAGGTGAAGGGCGCCAAGCTGGTCATCATTCGCTAAGGAGGTCGCCATGAGGCGCATTTATCGGATCGGCTCTGCCGCGCTTGTCGGCGTCCTCTTGCTGGGCGCCCCGGCGTTCGCCGACATCTCCAACCAGACGCCGGTGGGCGAGACCTACGCAGCCTTCCTGGAAATTTCCCAGAGCGCGCGCGCCGCAGGGATGGGCGACGCGTACGTGGCCGTGGCGGACGACATCAATTCCGTGTTCTGGAATCCCGCCGGGCTTACGGCCATGACGCGCAACCGGCTGCAGTTCGCGTTCACGAACACCAGGTGGCTTCTGGAATCGCAGTTGAACTCCGCGGCGGTCGGCGTCAATACGGACTACGGCGCTCTCGCGGTCAGTCTGGTGGCGTTCAACACCGGCGATATCGAGGAGACCACGATCTTCAATCCCGAGGGGACGGGCCGAATCCTGGACACCGGAAGCTGGGCGCTGGGCGGGGTCTATGCCAAGCAGTTTACGGAGCGCTTCTCCATAGGATTCCAGGCGCGCGTCGTCGAAGAAAAATTGGACAGGGGTTACGACTACCGCGTCTTCGACCTGGCGGTCGGCACGTTCTACCATACGGGATTCCGGAGCCTGCGTATCGGCATGTCGTTGCGCAACTTCGGGAAGGACCTCGTACTCCTCACCGACGAAGCCATCAAGGGCAAGATGCCCGTCTTCTTCAGCATGGCGACCGCGGCGGAGGTCTACGGGGAGCGGGGAGAAGACGTCTCGCTGACCGGGGCGCTCGAGGCGCTTTACAGCGTCAGCGTCGAGCGGCGGATGCACGCGGGCGCGGAACTCTGGCTGAGGAATATGGTCGCACTCAGGGCCGGCTATAAGCTTGGCTACGACGTGCAGGACTTTACCGCCGGGGCGGGCGTCCGGCTGCAGCGCGGCATCCATCACGTGCAGGCGGATTTCGCCTACGTGAAGTTCGACAATTTTCCCGACAACGGCGCGACCCTGCGGTTCTCCGTGACCGGATCGTTCTGATCGCGAACAAACGCAATTCGAGTAAACCCGCTAGGCGGCTTTGGGTAACGCGACAGGGCCGCCTATCTGTTTACGAAGAGGTAGCGGCATATGGAGGTTTGCCGGAGATTGCGTTTGCGCGCAATGCTGGGTTGTGCGCTGATCGTCGCCGCGCTCTGGCCGTGTAACGCGTCGGCTGCCGGAAAACCGTTATCGGAACTGGATGCCGTGTACGCGCGTGGAATCAAGGCCCGCGACGTGCCGGCGGTGGTGAAGGCGGCGCGGTCGCTGGAGCGGGCGCTTGTCGACCATCCGGACCACGCGGGACTCATCCTGAACCGCGTCGGTATGCTCTACCTGCGGGTGGGGAGGGCCCGCGACGCCTGCTCGGCGTTCGAGCGTGCGGTCGGATTCGACCCGATGCTGGCCACGGCGCATTGCGGCCTGGGGAGGGTGGCCCTCGAGCTGGAAGGAGACCCCGGGAGGGCGTTGCCCCATCTGGAAGCCGCACTGCGCGCCGATTCCACGTATGCCTGGACGCACACGTATCTTGCGCGGGCGCTTGCTCAGGTCGGTCGCCAGCGTCTGAAGGCCGGCGCCCCGGACAGTGCGCGTGCGGCGTTTGAACGCGCGCTCGGATTCGACCCGGAGCAGGCCGCTGCGCATCACGGCCTGGGCAGGCTCACCCTCGAACTGGAGGGAGATCCCGAGCGGGCGCTGCCGCATCTCGAAGCCGCGCTGCGCGCCGATTCGACCCGTGCCGAAACGCACTATCTGCTTGCGCGTGTCTACCAGGAAACCGGGCGTCCCGGAGCGAGGCGGGCCGCGGACCGCGCGCTTGAGTTCGATCCGCGGTATGGCCCGGCTCACCTGCTGCTGGCCCGGGCCCACCGTGAGGATCGCGACCTTCAGAGCGCAATGGTGTATTTTGAAAAATACCTGGAACTGAAGCCGGCGGATCAGACGGATGCGCTGGCATTTGCAAACGAGTTGCTCGAAGAAGAGAAATTCGAGGAAGTCGAAACCCTTACGTCTCTGATGACCGACGACCTCGCACTGCCGCTTCTCGCGCAGGCGCTGATGGCGCGGGGGAATTACGAAGGCGCCCTCCGTGCGTTCAAGATCTACATCGAGAGCCTGGATCCGGAAGAGCAGGCGCTTTACCGGGACATATCGCTGGTGGGGCTGCCGCGTGAAATCGAAGCCTATCGCAACACCCCCCCCGAAAAGCGGGCCGCGTTTCTCCAGCGCTTCTGGCTTCGCCACGACCCGTTCAAGGCCTCGAGGGGCGCGATGCGCCGTGCCGAACACCACCGGCGGGTGTGGTTCGCCCGTACGACGTATGGCACGTTGAAGTGGCCGTGGGACCGCCGCGGAGAAGTGTATATCAGATACGGGGATCCGGACTACCGCTCCTCCTCAATCCAGCCGAATCCGAAAGTGCCTCCCGCGGTCGAACGCGTGCAGGACAATATGGCCTACCAGCTGTACGGCGCACAGGGACTCGGCATTAGTTTTGTGGGACCCGTTTTTCCGGTACGTACGGATCTCGGCTCCTTTCTGGAGCCCAGCGAAGACATCCGGCGCGACCTCCAGACGGCCGTAATCGAGGAACTCGACCTGGCTGTATTTGCGCCGGACCAGGCCGACCCGGGCGCCGCGGGCAACCCGGCGGCGCCGCAGGAACTGGTGGACCTCGAAGAATCCCCCATACAGGCCGGCATCGATCTCGATCCGGAATTCGCCATCGGCCTGAGCGGGTGGAAGCCGGTCACAACGGGGCACAACTGGGCGTCGGTACCGTGGGAGGTCTGGGTGTATGCCGGCGTGGGAAAGGGCCTGGAAGTCGCGTTCACGGATGAACAGAACTCCGGCGTATACGACTACGCGCCTGTGCCGGGCGTGAGCAGCCAGGACCTCAAGAACCTCGACGAGGACCCGCACGTGGGTCAGATGGCCTATCTGCGGCTCATGCAGCGGCTCACGGAACTGGCGCCTTCAACCCGTGTCGCGTCCGTGGCGCGGGAAGAGCCCGAGTACTTCAGCGTGGCGGGTTTCGAATCGCTCGACTTCAGCTACGACGTGGTCACTTTCCGGGGGGACAACGCCGGTACGGAAATCCAGGTCAACGTGGGCATTCCCATCGAGCACGTTGCGCTTCCCGGGGATACGGACGAAAACGTGATGGTGAACCGGCGCGTGGCGCTGCTGGACGGCAGGTACACGAGGGTGTTGGCCATGCAGCAGGATCTTGAGGTGCCGGTCACCGGCCGGCGCCGCGACCGGGCCCTTCTGGACCGCGTGGATCTCCTGGATATTCTTCCGGGAGACTACGAATTGGCCGTGCAGGTGCAGCGCCACAACACGAAACGGCTGCAGGCGTATTCCCAGAAGCTTTCCGTGGAGGATTACTCCGGGGAAGGGCTGAAGCTGAGCGATTTGTTCGTGGCGCGGCAGGTGACCGCCGCGATGCCCGGGTCCGACCCGAAGTTCGTCCGCGGGAGATGGAGTATCACGCCGCTGCCTTCGCATGTTTTCAATGCGGGCCAGCACGTGTTCGTCTTTTTCGAAATCTACAATCTAAAGCAGGACGAATTCGGGGCGACGCGCTACGAGGTGACTTACGAGGTCTATAGCACGGACGAGAGCGGCACCAGCCTCTCACGCCTGAGGACGAGGGTCCTGGGACGGTCCGAGTCGGCCGTGACCGTTCGTTACGTTCAGACAGGAACCGACGCGTCGGTTGCGGATTACGTGGCGCTGGACATCGGAGAGGCCGCCGCGGGGCGCCGCAGGGTCCGGATGACCGTAAAGGACATGAACAGCGGGCAGCAGGCGACGAAGGAAGGCCTCTTCTGGGTGAGGGAAGCGACGCATTAGTCAGGGCGATGGCGCGGGCATCGGGACGCACGTCCGAAGCTGCGTGAACCGGATTCCTCCGGGTTATCGCCTGCGAATTTCCGATGGATTGCTGTACCCTGTAAACGCGCGTTGAACGCATGTGGGCCGGCCGTGCAGGCAACGTGGAGGGTACAATGCCGCAGCAGCTGCCTCCCAGACCCTGGATCACCGGAAACATCATCCGAACCAGACGTCCCGAAGCGGACTTGAAGGCGCAGTATCGGAAGGTCTTCCCCCTGTGCGTCGGGATATCGCTCGTCCTCCACGCCGCCGTTGCCTTTACTTTCCCGGCCTTCAGACTCAGCGCGCCGGCCTCCGCGAAACATCCGATTCTCATCCAGGTGACAGAGGTACCGGAAACCAGGCAGGGCATAAGGCTGCCGCCGCTTGTGCGGCCGGCGGTACCCCTCGAAGCGGATAGCCGCGACCTGCTGCCCGAAGAGATCACCGTTTCCGCCGGCGGCCAACTCGACTTCGACGCGGTGTCCATCCGCATCTCCACGCCCCCGGACTCGCTTGTCTCGGGTCCCCTTGCGGAGGAGGAAGTGGATGGGGAAGTGGTCTATCCCGCCCGGTTCGTGGAACGAAAGCCCAAACTCCTCGAACAAGTGGATCCGGAATATCCGGAAGCGGCGCGGCGGGCGGGCCTGGAGGGGGTTGTCCTGATGGAATTTACAGTGGGAAAGGACGGCCGGGTCAAGGATAGCGTGGTACACAAGGGGCACGAGATGTTTCACCAGGCATCGCTGGACGCCCTCTCCGGTTTTCGATATCTGCCCGGGTACCAGAACCGCGAGGCGGTTGAGGTGCGTATGTACATCTACATCCGGTTTCAACTCGACTGATGCCTTCCAACCGGTTCCGGAGAAACGTAAATGGATGAAATTCGCATTGGGATCGCGGGCCTGGGAAACCGGGGGCTGCACTGGATCAGGCTGCTGCAGAACATCCCCGGCTACCGGATCGCAGCGGTCTACGATTGGATCGAACCGCTTCAGGATCGGGCCCTTGCCGGGATTTCCTACCGTGACGAGGTGGCCGCGTTCAGCGACTACGAAGCGTTCCTGGCTTATGAACCGATGGACGCGGTGGGTCTCGTGGTGCGGCAGCGTGAGGTGGGGCGGATGGCGGCGGAGGCGCTGGAAGCGGGCAAGCACGTAAACAGCGAAGTGCCCGGCGCGTACAGGATGGAGGAATGCTGGCGAATCCTGACGAACGTGGAGCGTACGGGGCTGGTCTACAGCCTGGCGGAGCAGACCCGGTTCTGGGGGTTCGTGGACGGATGGAAGCGCCTGGTTGACGATGGACGCCTGGGCAAGATTACGTATGCCGAAGGCCAGTACGTCGGGTATTACGGTACGCATCAGTTTTTTCAGGACTACACAACCGGCAGGCAATATTCGATCGAGGAACTGCCCGAGCATCCCGAGGCCCGTCCGACGTTTCCGCACGACACGCCGCCCATCATCGCCGCCTCGTACGATCTGAGCATCCTGCTGAAGATCCTGGACGACCGGGTGACCGAAGTGACGGCGATGAGCACGAAGAGACCGAGCTACGCGCATCCTCAGATTGGAAAGCCCGATGTGCAGGTGGCGCTGATGAAGACCGAAAAGGATACGCTGATTCGCATGCTGGACGGCCATACGCAGCCGCGCCCGCACGGAGACCACCACTGGTGGCAGCTGATCGGCACGAAGGGGAGCCTGGAGTGGCGCCGGTCGCGCAGCGAGATGCCGAAAGTCTGGTTCGCGGACGCGCAGATGAACGACTGGTCGGAAGTGGACTGGCATTACGAACGCACGGACGCTGCTCCCGAGGCGCGCGGCAGCGGCCACGGCGACGCGGATTCCTATGTGCATATGCACTTTCGCGATGCAGTTCTCGACGGGAAGCCCCTGGAATTCGACGTGTACAGGGCCATGGATACGGTCGCCGCGGCAGTACGGGCGATCGACTCGATACAGGAAGGGAGCCGGCTGATGCGGGTTCCCGATTTTCGCCCGAACGGGGATCGGGCGGCAGGCGAACTACCCGCGGACCCGGGCGGCGTGGGGTTGCGCTCGGCGTAAACGAACGGGGGATCCATGGCGGAAGGCGGCACGGCGGCACCGCGGAAACGGTATCCGGTGCGGGGGGGCGTAACGACTCGCGCTGTCGGTTTCGGGCTTGGGCTGTCCGTAGCCGTCAATCTGCTCGCCAATACGATGCGTTACGTCCAGCACGGGTCGTATATGGCCATCAGCCTGATCCCCATGGGCAACCTCCTGCTCTTTCTGCTGTCGTTGCTCATTTGCGCCGCGTTTGCCCGATGGTTCGGCCGGCGTTTCGTGTTGGCGCCCGCGGAATGGATCACGATTTTCGGCATGGTCCTGGTCAGCGCCATGGGCCCCACGTACGGGATCAGCGGATATCTCGTCAGCCAGATGGTGGCGCCGTACTACTTCGCCACACCCGAGAACCGGTGGTCGGAGTATCTGCACCCGCATCTTCCCGGCTGGCTGATCTCGACGGACGAACGGCAGTCCATCACCATGTTTTTCGAAGGCCTTCCGGCCGGGATGTCCATTCCCTGGCACGACTGGTGGGGACCGCTGTTGTGGTGGTTCGGCTTTATCGCCGTTCTCGGGTTTGCCTGTGTCTGCGTGTCGGTGATTCTTCACCGCCAGTGGGCGGACCACGAAAAGCTGGTCTACCCCGCGCTCACACCCGTCCTGGAAATGGCGAACCGGAGCGGGTCCGGGGAGCGGGTCCTGCCGGAATTCATGAAGGGAAAGGCCTTCTGGGCGGGCTTCGGGCTGACGTCGGGGATTTTCTGGCTGAATATGGTGCACTGGTTCTATCCGGCCTTTCCCCGGGTGATGAACACCCGCATGAACTATGTGTGGGACCTCCTGCCGAAACAGTATCCCCCGTTCTGCGTCTATCTGAGTATATTCGTCATCTGCTTTTCCTATTTCGCCAACCTGGAAGTCCTCTTCAGTATCTGGTTCTTCGATATCCTCTACATGATCGAAGCCGGAATTCTGAACCGGCTGGGCGTGGTGGCGACGTCCCCGCACTACGGTTCCGGTCCGTATAACCTGACGAGTTACAAGTTCCAGACGGCCGGCGCCTTCGCGGCGCTGGTCATCTGGTGGCTCTGGATTTCCAGGGGGCACCTTCGGGAGGTATTCCGGAAGGCGGTCCGCCCCGGCGGTTCCGCCCTGGACGACAGCAGGGAGTGGATATCCTATCGTGCGGCTGTGATCGGGCTGGTCGTCTGCTTCGTGTACATTGCGGCCTGGCTCGCGCAGGTCGGCATCGAGCCGGCGATGATCCTGGTCTTGACGCCGGCCATGTTCATCGTCTACATCGGCGTGGCGAAGGTGGTCGCCGACTCGGGGCTTGTCTACGTGGATCCGCCGGCGGTGGCCTGGGACTACGCGCTGTTCGGGCTGGGCGGAGCGCACAGGCTGAACCCGTCCACGAACGCCGCCTCCAGCCTGCTGTCGTTCACGGTCAACCACCCCAGGAGCTTCGCGCTGCCGGTGATCGCGCAGGTGAACCGGCTGGGGGACTTCATCCCCGAAGGCAAACGGCGCTTTTTCTGGGGGGTGTTCGGGGCGTTCATGGTCGGCACGGTGGTTTCCACGCTCCAAACGGTCTGGATGGCCTACACCATGGGGGGATACAATTTCCAGCCGAACTGGCTGATCCTTCACGAGGGTGAATGGCACTACGGCCTGGCCGTGGATGCCCTGCGCAACCCCAGGCCCATCCTGGCCGTGGAATACTGGCTGTTCCTGGCGGGCGTGGTTGTGATGACGGCCCTGAACCTGATGCGGTACCGGCTGCCCCGATGGCGGCTGCATCCGATCGGGTTCGCGCTGTCGGGAACGATATTCGCCAGGCTGGAAAGCCTCACGCTACTGGTCGCGTGGCTGATCAAGTTCCTAATGCTGAGGATCGGCGGCACGGCATTCTACCGGCGGTCGCTGCCCTTTTTCATCGGGATCCTCACGGCATATATCGTCGCGGTGATCGCGGGCACGGTCGTGGACGCCATCTGGTTCCCGCATTCGGGGCACAGGGTTCACAGCTGGCATTAGGCGGGAAGACGTAAGACGTTAGACGGGAGAGGATGTGACTGCCAGGTGCGGTTGCATTTCTTGCCGGAGGCATCAAGGAAGAACCGAACGGGCAAGGATGTCATCTACCGTCTACCCTCTTACCTCTCACCGATTTTTGGCGACCTCTCCCCCCGGCCCCTCAAGGGCGGGGAGAGGGTAGAGGTGAGACGGTAGAGGATGTGATTGCCTGGTGCGGTTTCATTTCTTGCCGGAGGCATAAAGGAAAATCCAATCGGGCAAAGATGTCATCTACCGTCTCCCGTCTTACCTCTCACCGATGTTAGACGTGAGACGATTATAGGAGAGGAGCGGTTTTATGGCTGAGTCTGTCTTAGGTGCTCTTAAGGATGGGTTTGTGCTGGCCGACGGTGGAAACGAGGAGGAGCTGAGGCTGCGGGGGTACACGGCGCCGTGGGTGCTCGAGGACTTCCCGGACGCGGTGCGGCTGGTCCACCAGGATTTCTTCCGGGCCGGCGCCGGTGTGATCAGAGCCCTCACGGGCCGGTGTACGCGAACCGGCGTTGGCGAACGTGGGACAGGGGGCGGGGGCGACCCGGTCGACGCATTGAACCGGCGGGCCGTGGCCCTGGCGAAACGCGCGGCCGGACCGGAGGCGCTGGTCGCGGGTACGTTGTTACCAACGGACGCCTTTCAGGCCGGCGATGCCGGATCGGCGGGCCGCGCCGTGGCGGAGTGGGAGGAGCAGGTGGAGATATTGGCAGACGCGGGCGTGGATCTCCTCGTCTGCGAGTCCTTCGGTCGGCTGGACGAGGCGCGCCTGGCGCTGGCCTGCTGCAGGAAGACAGCGCTTCCGGTCGTGGTTTCCATGGACGTCGCGTTGCCGGACGGCCGATTGAACAATCCGCTCCTTGGAGACGACGAAGTAACAGCCGACGGCGTCGCGCCCGCCGAATGCGCGCGTGTTCTGGCCGGCGACGGGTCCGACGTCCTGGGCGGCGGCGGGATTCGGGAACCGGAGGACCTGTGGCCGGTGGTGCTGGAAATGCGGGAGGCCGTGGACGTGCCGATTGCCTTCCTGCCGAACGGGTACCGGACGTGCCGGCCGCACTGGAAGCACATGCGGGAGGGCATGCACGTCTACGGGATGGAGCTGGGACAGTACGCGTTGAAGGCGATTGCGCACGATATCCGATTTCTGGGCGGGTCGGACGGGGTGGTCGTACGACTCCTTCGTTCGGTTGCCCAGGCATTGGACTGCGAGCGGAAGCACATCGAACTCCGGCCGCGATAGGGAGCGATGAGGGAAGGTCGCCGACGGTATCCGCCGCTCCGGCGACCGGGATTGGGATGACTCTTGCAGAGGAGAACCACGATGGGCATGGACATACTGAAGATGCTGGACGAGGGCGTTGTTCTGAGCGATGGGGGGATGATCATCGAGGCTAGGTGGCGGGGGTACGATACGCCCGCGATGATCCTGGAAGATCCGGACGCGCTGCGTCAGATCCATCAGGATTTCTACAGGGCCGGTTCCCACGTGCTCCAGGCGCAGACCTGGTGGACCAGCCGGTCGCAACTGGAACGCCGCGACATATCGGGTGACGGGGTCGGCGGGGAGGCGGCCCGGCTCGAGGAGATTTCCCGCACGGCGATCCGTTTGGCCAGGGAGGCTTCCGGCGACGAAGCCCTGGTCGCCGGGTGCCTGAACCAGACGGCCGCGGGCTCGTGGACGGGTCCGTATATCTATCAGCCCGACAATGCGCAGGCGCGCGAGCGGGCGTGCGCGGAGTGGGACGAACACATTTCCTGGATGGTGGACGCGGGCGCCGGGCTTCTGATACCGGAAACGTTCGCCCGCCTCGACGAGGCCCGGCTCTGCCTGTCTCGCTGCAAGAAAACCGACGTTCCCGCGATGGTTCTGATGGGCTCGAGCAGCCGGACGCATGACGGCGCCACGCCCGCGGAGTGCGCGAAGGTCCTGGCGGACGAAGGCGCGGATATCGTGGGCCTGGTCTGCTCCGGCGACTCGATGACCATGTGGCCGGGGGTCCTGGCGATGCGGGAGGCGGTGGATATCCCCATCGCCTATCAGCCGCAGGGCTATCGCAACGCGGGTCCCAACAATTCGGTGATCCGGGAGTCGATGATCGTATCGGGCAGCGAAATGGCCCAATACGCGTTGAAGGCGAAGGCCGAGGGAATCAACTTCATCGGGGCGTGCTGCGGCGCGGGTCCGTCTCACATCCGGGCCATCGCGCAGGCCCTGGGCTGCGAGCGCCATCCGGTGTGACAGATGGGAGACTATCGGGCGAATTCATAGACGAGCGCGTCGGCCGGCGCATCTTTGAGCTGCAGGACAATAACTCCTGAATCCTGCTGATACGCTTTCTGGTAAAGCGCTTTGATTGGCGCCAGGCTGAAGAGATAGCCTTCGGTGACCCACCTTTCGCACGAGTCGCCGTTTGCATTGTGGGCGAGCGTCACGTTGAGCTGCACCGGATCCGACTCCATGAATGCGCCGGATGCGACCAACGTGAATTCGTGTTTTCTGCATCCGCCGCTGAACGACACATTGACGGCAAGTGTGTCGCCCGCAATCGCGGCGGAGTTCAACTCAAACGCGTCCTTGCCCCACCGGTCCGTCGTGTCCGTTGCCTCGTCGATGATGACCGTGTCGCCCCGACGTTTCAGTTCCTCAGGCGCGTCGTCGTCATCCGGCCTGGAAGCGGTCACGCTTGCCTTTTCGCCGACGGGCAATTCGACCGTCACTTCATCTCCACCGTTAATTGGAATGCTCGACCAGGAACCCAGCAGACGCTCGTTCCGCCGGGCGCGCGCGCGGTAGTATCCGCTCACGTCGTCCGCGCGAATCTCCACGCGGGCCTCACCGCGTTCGTCGGTCGTGCCCGACCACTCGAAATTGGCAGCCCGTCCCGATATGGAACGCGAGAACGCCACGGTGACGTCGGCGAGCGGCACCTGGCCTTGCCGCAATACGGCAACCACCACGGCCCGTGCGAGGTTCTCGTTCACGGCAACCACAGCCTCACCCGAGTCGTGGTCCGCGGCTGTTTTGCTCAACGGACCTCCAATCTGTCCGTCCGCCTGTCGAGCACTTGGCTCTGGGGTATCCGTACTTCCTGACGTCATCGCACGATCACCGCTGCAACGCCACGCCAGGCTTATGAAAAGCAGTAACGCAGAGACACTGCGAATACGTCTATACATAGCGTGCCCTCGTCATCCTGGAAGTTGCCGGCGAAATATGCTGGAAAAATTCGCACGCGCTCGAAGATTTCCAATTTGCCATCCCGGTCAATTCAGTATAATTGGATTGTAAACCGCGTTCCCGGCGGCGTCAAATGTGGATGGCGACCAATTCCCTTGTTTTATTCGTGAAGGGTCAAACAGTTCCAATTTTCCTGTACGGAGGAATTCATGGATGAGATCAGAATCGGCGTCGCAGGACTGGGTCACCGCGGGCTGCACTGGATCCGGTTGCTGCAGAAGGTGCCGGGTTACCGGATTACGGCGATCTACGACTGGATCGAGCCGCTGCAGGAGCGGGCGCTCGCGGAGATTGCCTATCGGAACGACGTACGTGTATTCGACAACTATTACGATTTCCTGTCGTACGACGGGATGGACGCGGTGGGGCTCGTGGTCAGGCAGATGGAGCAGGGGACCATGGCCGCAGAGGCCATGGAGGCAGGGAAGCACGTCAACTGCGAGGTGCCCGGGGCCCATACGATGGAGGAGTGCTGGCGCATCGTCACCAACGTGGAACGGACCGGACTGGTCTACAGCCTTGCTGAGCAGACACGGTTCTGGGGGTTCGTGGACGGATGGAAGAAGCTGGTGGACGACGGGATGCTGGGAAAGATCACCTACGCCGAGGGTCAGTATCTGGGCTATTACGGCACCCATCAGTGGTTTCAGGATTTCAGGACCGGCAAGCAGTACCCCGTCGAGGCGCTTCCCGACCACCCGGAGGCCGAACCCGCCAATCCGCAATATCTGCCGTACATCATTTCCGCCTCGTACGATCTGAGTATCCTGCTGAAGATTCTGGACGACCGCGTCATCGAAGTCACGGGCATGAGTACCAAACCGCCGAGTTATACGACGCCGGAGATGCTCAACGCCGATATCCAGGTGGCCCTGATGAAAACGGAAAAGGATACGCTGATCCGGATGCTGAACGGGTTCAATCAGCCCAGGCCGCACGGAGACCACCACTGGTGGCAGATGATCGGGACGAAGGGAAGCGTGGAGTGGCGGCGGTCCGGAAAAGAGAAGCCGAAGCTGTGGCTGGCGGACACGCAGATGAACGACTGGACGGACGTCGACTGGCAGTACCGTCGGACGGACGCGCCGCCGGAGGCGCGGGGGAGCGGACACGGCGATGCGGACTATTATGTCCATATGTATTTCCGTGACGCGATCCTGAAGGGCGAGGAGCTGACCTACGACGTGTACCGGGTGATGGATTCGATGGCGCCGGCGGTGCTGGCCGTGGATTCGATCGAGGAAGGCAGCCGGGTTGTGAGGGTTCCGGACTTCCGGCCGGGTGCGGACCGGCCTTCCGGTCAGATGCCGGCAGACCTGGGCGGGATCGGCGGCCGTATCCACGTGACGAAGATGCCCGGGAGGCCGTGATGCCGAACTTCGATTTCCGGGCGTTTCTCGCGGGCACGGTCGCGGCAGTGGCGCTCGCCGCCGCACCAGCCGCCGCCCAGGTTTCCCCCGAAATCCTGGCCCTCAGTCCCAATGTCCTGGGAATGGACGCCGATGCGGCCGCGAGGTGGCGGGTCGTCGACCTGGGAGACGGGGATGGCGCATCGCTTGACGGGACCAATTCCTACGGCATCCACGCGGCCGACTTCGACGGGGATGCCGACCTGGACCTCGTCGTGGCGTTTCAGTCAGGCGGAGAAAAGGTCCCTGGCGAGGATCGCGAATACGGCATGGTCTACTGGCTGGAGAACGTGGTTCCCCGGCCGGAATCAGGATTGGCGTTTCGTATCCATCTGCTCGACGACCGGCAGGTCACGCCAAAGGACGCCGTTGTCGTCCGTCGCACGGCGGGTGGAAGAGCGGCCGTCGTAATCCCCTGCTATCTGTCGGGAGAGACGGTCATCTACGAGACTTCGGACGGCGGAAACTGGAGAAAGACCCGCCTCCGGTCGAAGGTCCTCGAGCTTCCGGTGAGGGCCGTGGTCGCGGACGTCGACGGCGACAGACTCGACGATATCGTGGTCACCTCGATTTCGGAGTCAGGGAACAACGTGGGCTGGTATCGTCAAGACCCACAGCGATCGACGCCCTGGAAGGAAGTGGCGATCCCTGTCGATCTGCCTCCCCTGATCGGCGTGGACGCGGGGGACGTCGACCGGGACGGAGATATGGATCTCGTCTGCGCTTCTGAGCATGCGTCCATGCCGTTTCTGCTGATTAATTCCGACGGAAAAGGGACGGAATGGAAGCGGGATTCCATCCATGCGGCATCCGCCGATTCCGTGCGCCGATGGGTCGGTCGCTTTTCCGACAGGCCCGTCTCCCAGGTCCATGCGCGATTCGCGGACCTCGACGCGGATGGCGATCTTGACTGTGTGGAGACCAGTCTCAGAAACGGGTACCTGGCCTGGCGGGAGCGCGTGGGTCCCGGGAGCGAATGGAGATTCCACGAGATCGCGGGCGGGCTGGGGCACGCCTACTCCTTCGACGTTGGCGACGTGGACCGGGATGGGCGCCCGGATATCGTCGTGCCCTCCGATGGCGGAGACGGGGTCTTCGTGTTCAGGAACGTGAGGGGCGACGGGACCTTCTGGGAGGCCACCCGCCTTGGCGACGGCGCGGGACTCAACTGGCCGAACATCGTCCGTCTTGCGGACCTTGACGGTGACGGTTACGACGATATCATGTCCACCGACTGGGGGACCAGGGCCGTTGTCTGGATGAATCCGTTCGCGCCGTCGACCGGCGAGTGACGGGAACCCGGCAACCTGCGAAAGATGTTAATGATCGGCGAATCGTGAACGACGGTACACAGCCGGAAGCGCGGGTGACGCTTCGGTCGATCGTGATCGGTCTTTGCATCGCGACGGCCATGAGCCTGCTGGCCTGTACGGCCCGGTACATCCAGAAGGGGTCGTACATGATGGTCGCCCAGGTTCCGATGGGCGTGCTGATCCTGTGCCTCCTGTCGATTCTGGCCTGCGCCGTGCTTGCCCGGCGGTTCGGGCGCGCCTTCGTGCTGTCGCCGTCGGAATGGATCACTGTCTTCAGCATGGGCATGATCAGCGCCATCGGTCCCAATTACGGCGTCAGCGGGTACCTGGTGGGGATGATGGCGTCCCCGTATTATTTCGCGACGCCGGAGAACCGGTGGGCGGAGTATCTCCATCCGCAGCTGCCGGGCTGGCTGATTCCCTCGAACGATAGCGGGGCGATGTCCTGGTTTTATGAGGGGCTGCCGGGCCTGGTATCGGTTCCGTGGGATGTCTGGAGTCTTCCTCTGGTCTGGTGGCTCCTTTTTGTTTTTGTGCTGGGCTTCGCGTGCATCTGCATTTCGGTTCTGCTGCACCGGCAGTGGGCGGACCATGAGAAGCTGATGTATCCGGCGCTGGCGCCGGTTCTCGAGATGACCTCGCGCGCCGGGTCCGGGAGGCGCTGGCTGCCCGATTTCATGAAGGGCAAGGTGTTCTGGGCGGGATTCGCCCTGACGTCAATCGTCTTCTGGTGGAACATGATCGCGTGGTTCTACCCGATGGTTCCCAGTTTCCCCACGGCGACCGGCCGTTTTATCTGGGACCTGCTTCCCAAAGAGTACCCTCCCTTTTTCATCTTCCTGAGCACGCCCGTTATCTGCTTTTCCTATTTCGCGAGCCTCGACGTGCTCTTCAGCATCTGGTTCTTCGACTTCGTGTACATGATCGAAGCGGGCGCGTTGAACCGGTTGGGGATCGTCGCCACGTCGCCGCACTACGGCGCAGGGCCCTATACCACCACGACCTACAAGTGGCAGGCGGCAGGAGCGTTCGTGTCGCTGGTTTTCTGGTGGATCTGGATCGCCCGGCGCCACCTGCGCGTCGCGGTCCGGAGTGCGCTTCATGCGACCGGGTCTTCGCCCCGCGCCGGTCGAGAGTTGCTCTCCTATAGAGCAGCGCTGATCGGTCTTCTGGCCAGCTGCGTTTACATCGCGGCATTTCTGGGTCGATTGGGGGTGGAGGCCGGGATGATCGCCCTGCTGATTCCAACGATGTTCATCGCCTATCTCTTCGTGGCCAGGGTCGTGGCCGATTCGGGAATCATCTATATCCAGCCGCCCGCGTCCGCGTGGGAACTGTCGGGCGCGCTCGTCGGCGGCACAGGAAATCTGAATGCGTCCACGCGGGCGACCTTCGGCCTGTTGTCATTCACGGTCAGCCATCCAAGGAGCTTCATCATGCCTCTGGTCGCGCAGATCAACCGCCTGGGAGATTTCGTCGGAAGGGACAAGCGGCGACTCTTCTGGGGCGTATTCGGGGCATTTGTCTCGGGGGTGGTCAGTTCGACCCTGTACACGATCTGGCTGGGATACCGCATGGGTGCGTACAATTTCCGGCCCAACTGGCTGATCATCCACGAAGGCGAGTGGCAGTACGGGATGACCGTGAACGAGATATTGAACCCGGCGAAGATGCAGGCAATCGATACCTGGTTTCTCCTCATTGGCGCCGGGACGATGGTCATCGTGAATCTGATGCGCTACCGTTTCGCCAGGTGGCCGTTGCACCCGATCGGATTCGCGCTGTCCGGCATCCCGGCGGCGCGCCGCATGGGGTCCACACTCCTGGTGGCGTGGCTGGCGAAGCTGATCATGCTGAAGACAGGCGGGGTGGCCTTCTACCGGCGGTCGATGCCCTTTTTTCTGGGGATGCTGATCGGGTACGTCATCGCGGTGACGGCGGGGATGGCGGTCGACGCGATCTGGTTCCCGGAACGCGGGCACGTCGTCCACAAGTGGTATTGATTCCCGGCAGAGGCGATTTGACGTCGGCGTTCCGGCGAGTTTAATGCAGGGGGACGCGAACGGAGAAAAAGACCATTTGAGCGACCTCATTACGCCGTTTCGCACCGATACGTGCTGTGCCTTTTGTGCTTTTTGTGGCCAATTAAACGGTTGTCTTTTTTCGAATTGAGGTTAACTTGAAGAGCCTGCAAAAAGGCTGCAGAGGTACGGGGAAACCCGTGCGAATCTGACGTTTCGGAGAGGAGGCAAGGCGCGACCATCTCCTTCTTGACCAGGGGGTGTCGCGCGCCGGATTTTATGGAAATTCGAGAGGTGCCGTTCGGGTCGATGGGCGGGGTTTACGAGCAGGACGACGTCGAGGCGGTCAACCGGATGCTGACGGACGTCGCGGACGAGCAGGGGACGTTCTTCCCCCTTCCGGAAGAGAACGACTTTCAGAATGCGTTCGCCGCGCACGAGGGCGCCCGGAAGGCGATTGCGGTCAATTCCTGCGGTACGGGCCTGGACTGTTGCATGATGGCGCTGGACATCGGTGCGGGAGACGAGGTGATCACGACCCCGCTCACCTTCGTCTGCACGGCGGGGACTGCGGTCGCCAGGGGCGCCAGGGTGGTTCTTGCCGATATCGATCCGGTGAGCCTGAATCTGGATCCGGACAGGGTAAGAGAGAGACTGTCGCCGCGCACCCGTGCGATCATTCCCGTGCACTTCGCCGGTCTGGCGTGCGACCTGGATGCATTCGACCGGATTTCGGAGGAGACCGGCGTGCCGGTCATCTACGATGCGGCGCACGCGGTGGGCACCCGGTACCGGGGCAACCCGGTCGGCGGCCGGGGAAAGGCCTCGTGCTACAGTTTTCAGAGCAACAAGAACATGACGTGCCTCGGCGAGGGCGGCGCGGTGACGACGGACGACGAGGACTTCGCGGAGCAGGTCCGGCAACTGAAGACATTCGGATACGTCTACGGGGGAAGCGGCACGCGGGTGGTGAGGGTCGGGTTCAACTACCGGATGACCAAGCCCCAATATGCGGTCGGACTTACACAGCTGGCCAAAATAGACCGCGTGATTCAGGACCGGCGGGAACGGATGCTCCGGCTCAATGCGCTGCTGGCCGACGTGGAGGAGGTCATTCTTCCGGCCGGACACGGCGCCGATCACGGGAGCCATCTTCATGTCATCCGGCTGGACACCGGTACCGTGGGCTTCACGACCGAAGCGTTCGTCGCTCACCTGAAGGATCGGTACCGGGTGGCCACGGCGAAACACTACCCGCCGCTCTGGTCCTGGGATGCTCTTCAGGAACTGGGGTATGACGGTGAGGGATGTCCGATCGCGGCCCGGGTCTGCGATGAGGTTGTGAGTACCCCGGTGTTTCCCGGGACGACCGACGAAGACCTGGTCTATATTGCGTGGGCGATCAGGCAGACGATTTCGGAACTTGGCTAGCGTGTCCCCTGGACACGAGGATGCGTGGGAGGTAAAATGGATAGCGTGAAATGGCTCCTGGTCGGCGCCGGGGACATCGCCCGGAAGCGGGTGGCCGCGGCCCTGGCGGGCGCCGCCGGGTCGGAGTTGGTGGCGGTCTGCGATATGGTCCAGGAAAATGCCGGGGCGCTGGCGTCCGAATACGACCTGTCCGAGGTGTACGCGGATCTCGATGAAGCTTTGGAGAAAACGTCGGCGGATGCGGTCTACGTCGCAACGCCCGTATGGCTGCACGTACCACACGCGGTTCAGGCCCTGGAAGCCGACAAGCACGTGCTCGTGGAAAAGCCCCTGGGCGTCACCGGCGAGGAGTGTTCGCGAGCCATTGCCGCGGCCGGGAAAAGCACGAAGTTGGCCGGATGCTCCTATTTCCGGCGCCTCTTCCCGGCATATCTTCAAGCGCGGGAGATGATTCGGAACGGTGAATTCGGGCAGATCGTTCTCCTGCGCATCGTCTACTTTTCCTGGTTCAGCCCCGCGGCGGACGATCCGAAACGCTGGCGCGTCTTCCGGGAGAGGTCCGGCGGCGGCCCCATCAGCGATATGGGCACGCACATGTTCGACGTGATGATCGGGCTCCTGGGGATGCCGGTTTCCGTTTACGCCAGGTGCGAAAACCTGGTGCAGGAGTGGGACGTGGAGGACTGTGCGAGCATCGTCATGAAACTTGAGAACGGAGCATTGGTTACGGCGTCGTTCAGCTGGAGCTCGAAAACCTGGCGGCACGAATTCGAGATCGTGGGGACCGAGGCCAAGGTTTACTGGCATCCTTACGATTCCGGCGAGGTGGTGAAAACGGTGGGCCGGCAGGTCGATACGCTGGATCTCACGCCCGCCGAAAATGTACACGGGCCGGTCGTCCAGGATTTCGTGGACGCGGTGCGCGAAGGCCGCCAGCCGGTCTGCCCGCTTGGCGAAGCCGCGAAGACCAATGCGCTGCTGGACGCGATCTACCGCTCCGCGACGGAGCATCGGGAAGTCGAGCCGGGATGAAAACGCAGTGTTTTTCTGCGGGTACGCATGGGTGGATGTTTCCATGAAATCGATCCTTGTCGTCAAACCCGACGACAACCTTGAACACGATTTTGCGCCGGAGATCCTGAAGGCCGAGGGTCTGTTTCATTTCGATATCCTCTCACAGAACGAAGTGGAGCCGTCCCGCCTGAAAAACGCGGCGGTGGTGTGGACGCTTCGGGGGGCGTTCGGACGTCGAGCGACCGGGATTCTCGTCGACTACCTGCGCGGCGGCGGGCGGGTGCTTTCGGTGATGCCGGGCGGCGAACTGGCGGCGAAGCTGGGCGTGGAGCGGCGGGTGGTGGTGTCGACCCAGAAAGTCGACCCGAATAAGGCGGCCGCCGCGGGCCCCCCGGCGGAAGATCCGGAGGTGGTGGTGGACGGACGGGTGGTCGTCCATCCATTCGCAGGGCTAACAGTACCACCGGAGCCGCTGTTCTGCCCGCAGGATACAGGGCTCGGTATCGCGTGCGAAGGCGAGGAGATGGCCGCGCTCGTCGACGGACTGGGCAAGCGCAGCGGTCCGGCGATTGTGCGAAAGCGCATTGAGCGGGGCAGGGCATGTGTGCTGGCCTACGACGTCGTGGGGGCGGTGCTGCGGCTGAGGCACGGCACGTGGGCGCTGGAACAGCAGGCGCAGATGCTGCCGCTGCGGGGCCCGCGGCATATCTTCGGGCTGATCGGGATCGCGGAGCGGCATTCGAGGCAGCACCCGCTGGCCGATATTCACCAGGACCTGTTTCGGGAGTTGCTGCTGGACATGCACGGCGTCGGGTTCGTGCCGCGCGTCTGGCACATGTCCGATGCGCGGCGGGTGGCGGTGTTTTTCAAGTCGGACGGGTGCGGGGAGGAGGGCGCTCCGGTGGGGATGGAACTGGCGGAGCAATACGGGCACAAGCACAATTTCTTCCGGGCGCCGGTGAGCCGGTACGAGGGAAAATTGATCCGCGAGTGGCAGGAGCGGGGCCACTTCATGTCGATCGAAGCGGATATTTTCCCGCTCACGTACAACCGCCCTTTGAGAGAACTGGACGACGGGGTACACGAACGCATCCGCGAGGAGATCGTGGACCAGGCGAGTCGGTTCACGGATGAAACCCGGCTCGCGGTGACCGATATCGTGATCCACGGGTGCCAGTGGACGGGCGCCCGGACCGCCTCGATCCTTACGGACAACGGATGGCGGATGCCGTTTCACTTCTGCGGTCACGATCCGAGGATGAACCGGTTCGACTTCGGACCGTTCTCGCTGGCCTCGGCCATGCCCATGCGTTATTTCGACCCGGAGGCGGGGCTGCTGGACCTGTTTCTCCAGCCCTGCACGTTCGACGATTCGCAGAGCATCACCGAGCCGGGCGTGGGCACGCTGGGGCTTGGACAGGTGGAGTACGCGGAGGCAGCGGTACGATGGGTCGTGGAGTCCCGCGACCGCTGGCACGTGCCGCATATCGGGACATTCCACCCGTGTTATCTGGTCCGGCCCAAAGGCGATCCGCGCCGCACGTTCGAGGCGGCGAATATCGTGTACGCGTCGCTGGCGGCGATGGGCATCGAAACGGGCAGCCTGCAGGACTGGTCCCGCTTCGTCCAGGCGCGGGACGCGCTGCGGGTTGAACTGCTGAGTTCCGGCCCGGAAGGGGCGGTTGCCAGGCTGACGGCCGGTGAGCCGATCGAAGGCCTGACGATGATCGCTGAGGCAGGCGGGGAGGTCTCACGCGTACTCCTGGACGGCCGAGAGCAGTCCCTCATTACGCTGGAAGTGGAAGGTCGACGATGTTCGGCCGTCGTATTCTCGCTGGACAGGAACCAGGAAGCCGAACTGGCAATGTTGGCCTGAAGTCTTATGTTAAGAAGGAGCTGCGATGAAATTCGCACCCAGGCCGGAGAATGATTTCGCGGATTATATCCGGACGTACTATGAAGCGTGCCGTTATCACTGCGACAAGATCGAAGCGATCGCGGGCAAGTGGATGTTCCGGGATCTGCTGCCGGGAATGAGCGACTTCGACACACGGTTTATCGTGAACGACGGCATGACGGTGGACGACTGGTGCCGGTTGTCCACGGTGATGGGCGAGACCCACCTGGGGCTCTGTGAGAAATATCCCTGCTGGGCGCGGAATTTCGAACACCTGCCGGGCGTGAATCTGACCTGGTCCGAGTTGACGTCGGAGCGGAACTACTATCCGGAATACCACCAGTGGACGTACTATCTCACCGAGGATCCGAAGAGTCTCGGCGCGGCTCTGGACACACTCGCCCGGAGGCCGTGGGACGAAAAGGACGAATACTTTCACCTGAAGAAATTCTGCCTGTATTACGGGCGCTACAACCGTACGATCGACCCCGCGATCAACCTGGGCGTCCACGAAAACAAGTATCCCCTGCACAGCCGGATCATGCACTATTTCAATCCGCCGGTACATTCGGCCGTCTGCATTCTGGAAAAGCAGAATATCTGCGGAAAGCTGGACGCGTACGAGATCGCACAGCGGCATTTCCCTGAATTGCGGTGCTGGGAACCGATCCGGGAGATCCTGCACGCGCATTACGAAATCCCGATGTGGTACGAGGAGCCCCGCGTGTCGCAACTGGAAGATGTGCTGGAGGAGGCGCTGGGCGTGATACTGGAGCGGCTGAGGGATTCGGTAACGCTGATTCCCGCCGAGGCGGGCACGGACATCGGCGCCTGGAGAGCGGCGCTTCAGGAAGTGCCGGTGGACCCGGCGCTTGTCATTTTCGATAACGCCAAATTTTCGCGCCTGATGAAGGGGCGTCTGCACTTTTACGGCAACGCGCCGGCCCACTTCGACACCACCTGGTTGATTCAGAACGAACTGGGGCGGATCGGAAACAGCTTCTTCCGGATGCCGTTCCGTACGTTCTGGAATATCAGGACGGGCGAGACAGTTGTGGATCCGGTGACGATCCTGGACGAACTGAAGGGGGATCTGTTGTCCCCGTCAGAGGTGGAGGGTACGAAGGCGTTCGCCAGGTTGACTCCCGATCAGTGGGAAGCCGGCAAAGAACACGAGATCGCCGCGGCCATCGTTGAAGTATTCGACGAATTCTTCAAGGCGTTGAACAAGATCAGCGACGCTGTATAGTTGCAGCCGACGAGGGGTCAATCCCCGTCGGATTGCCACCAGGAACAGGAAAGGAGAATCAAATGGAGGTCAAGGCGCTCAAGTTGCGGGACGTGGACTACGGCGACCAGTGGGACAATGAGATCGAAGACCACTGGGAATACAACGATTTCAGGGCGGATGCGGCCTGGCGCGAGGGATGGATCAGCATGGACAGCGTGTATCACAATGCGGATGACGACCGCATTTACCTGGGAATCACGTCCTTCGACGCCGACATCTTCCGCGCCTACGACAGGGCCAGCGGCGAGTTTGTGGACCTGGGTTACGGCACAATCGCGGACCCGTTCGACGCCAAGTTCCACCGGTCGCTCGTCCGGTGGGAGAACGACGGGTGTCTCTACGGCGCAATCGCGCTCCTTCACGATGTCGACAAGTACTGGGAAGCGCCAGGAGGCGCGATCGTAAAGTACGATCCGTCCAGCGGAGAACTCCGGAAAATCGGCATTCCCATGCCGCACATGTACATCCAGTCGATCTGTCTGGACCAGGAACGCGGCGTGATCTACGGAATGACGTTCACGCCGGAGCGGATGTTCCGGTTCAATCTTGCCGACGGCCGTTCCGACGACCTGGGGCCGATCAGCAGCGGGATGGAGATGGCGCAGGGAGAGAACCTGGAACTGGACGACGAAGGCTGCGTGTGGTGCGGCTGGAGCGTCACGCGGGCCTGGCAGAATTTCGCGGGGGTGGACCGCAACAGGCTCTGCAAGTTCGACCCGGAGACAGACAGGATCGAGTATTTCGACGCGGGTCTGCCGAAGCCGGACGGGACGTACGGATACGAGAGAGTGGAGGGCATCTTCAACCTGGGCGATGGCCGCATGTACGCCAGCGGCGCGAATGGGTCGATTTACCGGATCGACACGGAAACCGGGATGGGCACGTATCTCGGCACGCCGGTACCCGACCGGCGCAGCCGGCTGACAACCCTGCAGCCGGGACCCGACGGAGCCGCGTACGGCGTGACCGGACGGGACGGGAAGTGCGAGGTGATCCGTTTCGACCCCGATGCGGAGACATGGGACCTGCAGGGTCCTGTGTCCGACGGCGACGCCCACTGCTGGCAGGTGCACGACGTGGCCGTCACCCCCGACGGGACGATCTACGCGGGCGAGAACGACAGCCCCTACCGCAGCGGGTATCTCTGGGAGATTAGAATTTAGTCCATTGGGTTGAGTAATTGGAAGAAACATGGATGGACAGGATGGGCAGGATAAAATCCCAGTTGAATCAAGAGAGTTCTCAATCCTGCGTTTTGTAAAATCCATTCGACATAGCCTATCGGAAATTAAGGATAAACGCCATGGAAGTAGTCCAGGGCGGCGAGAACGTATTCGAAGACATCGGTTTTGATCGTGCAGAAGCGGTAAACTTAAGGGTTCGTGCTGACTTGATGCTGGATCTGAGAAAGTACATCGAAGTCAACGGCTGGACCCAACGGCAGGCTGCTGCGGCATTTTGGCGAGTCCCAACCACGCATCAGCAATCTAATGAACGGCGAGATTTGTCGCTTTAGTGTGGATAAACTGATCAACATGCTGGCGAAGGCGGGGATGCAAGTCGAAGTCTACGTCAAACCCCAGGCAGCTTAATTAAGCAGGGAGATCAACCCGATGAAGGAATCAGCAATCCGGCTTCGTATCGAGCCATTGGACGAAGGTGGTTTTTTGGCCACGAGTCCCGACGTACCTGGTCTGGTTGCGGAAGGACGCAGCGTCACCGAGGCTGCGGAGATTGCGCAAGGTCTCGCGCGCAAGATCGCGGAGTCGTGCATTGAACACGGCGACCCGCTTCCAATCGCATTGGCGACGCTCCCGGAGCGCAACGCCGAAATGGATCTGTTGGTACCCGTCAGCGTGCCGTAATGGGGCGGCTCTCCGGGGTTCGCATACCTGACTGTAGCAGGTATATCGATGATACAGTTGCTTGAAACAAAGTTGGACGCCATATCGACAGCTTGCAGACGATCTGGCGTTGCCCGGCTGGACGCATTTGGATCGGCGTTGCGCGATGAGTTTCAGCCCGGCCGCAGCGACGTGGATCTCCTGGTCGAATTCGGTCCCATGGAACCTTAACAGCCCGTTGACAAAGTCCATCCGGGCTACGTCCGGCCCTTGTGACCGAATTACGGCGTTGCGCTCCCTCCCCGAATCTGAGATTCACGTCGGTCGCGCGTCTTGTCTTCGGCCACAATGGCTCGGCCTCGCCTGCAGAGCGACTATTTCAACGGACTGTTCTATGCCCGGGTCGATGCCTATTTCGGCCTGCTGGAAGCGCTTAGATCCATATTGGGGGAGCAAGTGGACCTGGTGGTTTCAGGCGCCGTGAAGAACCGCTATATCGCAAGTGAAATCGAGCAGACCAAAGAGTTACTGTATGCCCCGTGACGCGAAGCGAGTGCGCGGCACGCGTTCACCCCCTGCGCCAATCCGACGAATAAACAAAGTGGAATCTAAGCTCACGCGCGTCACCGACACAATGGAGAAAGCCATGGTATTGGGCAACGGGCGGGTGCAGCGAGAGCGCCATACCACGTCCGGTAACGGTTCGTTGCTGGTGGTGATCGACAGCGGGGGGCCGTACTGGGAGCGGATGATCGTGGACGAGACGGTCCTGGTCGCGCTGGCGCATTTCGGGATGCCCTGGCGGTTGCTGGACCTGGAAAATGAGCGGCCGACGGCGGAAGCGATGAGCCGGTGCGCGGGAATCGTCCTTGCGCAAAACGGGCTGGGCGGGAGTCTCAGCGACGCGGAGGCGGGTCTGATTTCGGACGCGGTCCGCGAGGGCGCCGGCCTGGTCAATTTCGACTACGATTTGAGGGCATACGGTGGGCCGCTTCTGGAGATCTTCGGGTTCGATCGGCTCAACCCGCACCCGTACGCCACGGATACATTACGCGTAGGGGAAACGGGACATTACATTACGGAACTGCAATCTCCCGGAGAATTTCATACGTTCGACCGGATGGTGACGGCGATCGCCGTCGAAAAATGGGGCGACTCGGTGGTCCCGCTTGCAGACGGGATTCTGGGAAAGGAGCAGCTGATCTACATCCGGCACCTCGCGCCATGGAGCGCGTTCGAGCCGCGTAATTTTCCGCTGGCGTTCGCGACGAAATGGGGAGCGGGCCGAGCCGTGCAGTTCACGCTGAATTCCAGGGTGTGGCGGAACGCGTTCTTCGGGCATGCCCGCGGATTGGACGATCTGTTCTGGCGGTCGATCGTCTGGACCGCCCGCAAGCCGTTCGCCGCGAACATGATTCCGCCGTTCGTGACGATGTCGTGGGACGATTGCGAGGGACGCCACGATTTCGCGTTCGCCGACATCGCGAGTCGCCATGGGTACAAACCAATGCCCTCCCTTTTTATCGCGAACGTACCGGAGCGGCTGTTTCCCAAAATCAGGGCGGGTATTCAGAGCGGGGAGATTCACTACAACAGCCACGCGCTGGACTACTATCGGCTGCTGATCTACAATTTCGGAAAGGGCGAGTGTTCGCACGAAGAACTGACGTCCAACTTCGCCTTCGCCGATGCGTTCTGGAAGCGGGTGGGGGCGAGGCCAGGCGAAACGCTGCGATTCCACTGGGGGGAATACGGGGTCAGGGCGCTGCCATTCCTGAAGGAACGCGGCCACCGGTTTTTCTGCCCGGCGTTACAGACGGGGCTGCACAAGGCCGACATGTGCATGGAGGACGGTTTCTGGCCGTACCGGTTGCAGACGTGTTACTACGACTACCTGCCCGACGACCACGACTTCTTCGCGTTCGCAGCCATGCTGGCCCGACACCAGGAGGATTTCCTGACGGGTTGCACGCCCTATCTGCGCGAGAGCGAACGAGTCGACGTCGAAAAAGCGGCGGGAAATGCAGCCCTGCAGATCCGCCATGGGCTACGCGCCGGGTTCTACGCGGAAATCGTGACCCACGAACAGAAGTTCGACGCCGTGACCATGAAGGAATGGGACCGGATTCTCGGTCGGACCCGCGAACTGACGGACGGGTTCGAAAAAATCTACGCGAGCCACGACGAAATCGGCCATTACCTGAAGGGGAAAGACGGCGTGTGGCTCGACGAGGTCTCGGTGGAGGGCGACGGGATACGTGGTTCACTGGCCGGGAAGACGTCCGTGCCACTGCGACTTTCCGTATTTCGTGATCGGGACGAATCGGTAGAGCGGGATTACCGAACGGTTGATCCGTTTGAGGGGCGGACGGAGGTGGGGTGATCGCGAGAGGTTCATGCCGTTAGCCGGGAGATGAAGCGTCGTGACAGAGATTCTCTTCAACGTCCAGGTCGATTGCGAATCCACGCAACGCAGTATCGACGATCCCGCGCTGGGCGAGCGGTCGATCCGTGGGCTGGGTGAGGTCTTTTCGCAGACCGGAACGAAGGGGACGTTTGTCGTCATCCCATCCGACATGCAGGTACACGCGCCGGTGTACCGTGAACTGGAGTCGGCGGGGCACGAAGTGGGCCTGCACATTCATCCGGCGGAACAGGGGCACGAGGAGTTCTTCGGCGTATACGGATTCGATGAACAGACGGCAATTCTGAAGGAAGGGATGGATGTGTTCGCCGATGCCATGGGCCGTCCGCCGGCCGTATTCACGCCCGGTTATTTCTCGGCGAATGACCATACGTTTCCCGCGCTGGAGGCGCTGGGATTCACGCACGGCACCGTCTCCATGCCAACGCGAAACCTGCCGCAATGCGCCTGCGTTTGGGGAAGTTCGCCGCTGGACGTCCACTACCCGCACCGGTACAACCGGTCCCTTGCCGGGGACGTGGATTTCGTGGATATTCCGCCCACGGTGGACGTGGACTCGCGGATGTGGGGCGGGGCGCACCCGCAGGACCTGCGCATCGAACTGGTGGACGCCAAGAACCACTGGTATACGATTCACAAGAATGTGCAGCGACAGATCGAGAATGGAAGCGCCATTCCCGTGAAGGTCCTGAAGGCGTTGACGCACAACATCTTCGATTACGGAGACGCTGTGGACTTTCGAAGGGAGACCATGTTGGGAGTCGTTGCGGCTGCGCGTGAGATCTGCGAACGGCAGGGATGCGCATTGGTTCCTGCAACGGCAGCCGAAATTGCGGAGGCCTATCGCACCCTGGTCCCGCTGCCGGATCGGGGGACGACCCTGGACCTGGACACCAGGGGCCGCGCTGCGTGGACGGGAGGAGGGGCGCAGCCGGACGCTGACTGACGGAAATCAGTCAACCTGGCGTTCATGCGCCACCATCAAAGCGAAAGGAACGCAGCACCCGCGCCGCCCACGCCACCGGGCGGCCGTTTTGTTTGCCCGAGCGTCGATGCGCATCGGGCTAATCGAGGTTCAGGATGGAAAGACTGTCCCTATAGATGACCGATTCGATTTCATCTGCGTCCAGGCGGGGAAGCGCCGTGCCTTCGAGCATCTTGTTCAGACTGCGGAGGCCGTCCAGCGAGGCGTCGACCGTGGTAAACGGATAGTCCGTGCCGAAGAGGAGTTTGTCCCAGACGCCGTACTCCTGAACGAGCATGAGGCTGTGGTAGAGCTGGAAGGGACGATAGTGCAGGGCGGAGACGTCGGCGTAGACGTTGGGGTGTTTTCGGATCACGGCAACGCATTCGCCTTCATACGGATGTGCCAGATGCGCCAGGATGATCCTGACGTCCGGAAAACGAATAGCGACCGGATCCAGGTGACGGGGTAGCGTACATTCCAGGGGCGCCTGGGCGACGAAGGTGGTTCCGGTATGGAGCAGTACGGGAAGGCCGTGTTCCGCGGCGTAGCGCCAGAGCGGATCGAGCGACGGGTCGTCCGGTCTGAAACCGGCGTACATCGAGAGCAACTTGATCCCCTTGAGGCCGAGGCCCTGGTGACCCTCTCTCAACTCCTCCTGCCAGGCCTCCTGAGTGGGGTCGACCGACAGGAAACCGATGAGCGAATCCGGGTTTTCCGCCACGCGCGCGGCAACGTAGCGGTCGTCTACCCAGATTCCGCTCAGCCTCGCTTTCCCACCGAAGACGACTGTTCGAACCGGCTCGCGCGCCTGGGCGAGGTAGGCTTCATAACCGGCCGAGAGATCGATTTCCGAGTCGCCGCGGGCGCGCATGGCCTGGCGTTGAAACCGCTCGGTAAAGTGTTCCGGGTACCTGAAGACATGGGCGTGTACGTCGATAATCATCTGTTATGTCCTTCAGGTAGGGAGAAGGTTCGAAGTCGTGCCCGCGAGCCGGACGCCTCGGAGATGCGACGCAGGGCCTTCCGCGGTTACAGTGGATCCACCCGGATCAGGGTTTCCTCATCTTCATCGATCCGAAGGGGATTCTTCAGGGGTCTGCCGAAACCGTTCCAGGAGACGCTCATGGTGTCTCCGTCCGCCAGGGTGACGTCCGCGCCGAAACTGAACGCATCCGCGCCGAAGAAGAAGATGTGCGCGTCATCGGGACGGCGGTGCTGCGGGTACTTGAAATGGTGGTGTTCCAGGTTGGCCAGACTGTGCGCCATGTTCGCTTCGCCGGTGGCGATAGATCTGGCCCAGATCCTGCACCCGTTCCGTTCGATCACGACTTCCCCGGCCACGTCCTCAAAATCAGGGTCGAGGGTGAGTTCGGGCCCGAAAGAGCAGGTGCGAAGTTTCGAGGGCGCCAGATAGAGGTAGTTTTTCTTTTCCGTTACGTGGTCGGAGAATTCGTTGCCGGCCGCCATGCCGATTCGCCTGGGATTGCCTTCAGAATCGATAATATATGCCCCGGCGACTTCGGGTTCTTCGCCGCCGTCGCCCGCAAACGCCGGAACGTCCAGCGGGTCCCCGTGCGCGCGCAGGATGGCGCCGTTGCCTTTGTAGAACCACTCCGGCGGTACGCCGACGTTACCGGGCTCCGGCCTGCCACCTTGCAGACCCCATTGGTACATTCGCATGCTGTCGGTGATCTGCGTCTCACCGGCGCCGTCCGGTTTGTGCATGGCCTGCCGGTTGTCAACGCTTGCCCGGTGGGTGAGCCCGGTGCCGGCCACGAGACAGCGGGAGGGCTCACCGGGGTGATCGTATGCGGGCAGGAGCTTCCATTCGGACCGGCCGTGGTAGATGGCGTCGTAGTCCTGGAAGTCGGTTCCAAGTCGTTCTTCGACTTCCGCGGACAGGGCGTTACCGGATTGCAGCACGAAGCTCGCGATGCCGTGAACCGACGTATATCCGTCAATCAGCCGGCATCGGTCGCCGTCGACCGCTGCAATGCGCCGCCCCGCTTCGGCGTGGATCAGCTGGACCAGTCTGACCATGGGAGTGTTCCGTCCCCGAGGTAAGTTGCCCGAATTCGGCCGTCTCCGGTTCGCATTGCGGTTCCGGATGCCGGCTACAGGTTGCGCTCCGTGAGTCCGGCGCGGTTCGTGCGAATCAGAGGGGATCCGTTGTAGGCGACGTCGCCGCCGTCGAGTACCGAGGCGCGGACCGGCCGCTCATCGTGAAAGGTGAGAACACAGAGCGTACCGGTGAAGGTGAGACCGTCGCATTCCGTGGTTTTGCCGTCCACGCCGTAAACGACAAGATCGGTGCTGTCGCCGCGCCGGGCCCGGACGCCTCGGGCGATTTCGGGGCGGCAGGGTTTTCCGTCGATGCTGGCCCTGCGCCGGGTCACTTTGACCTGTTCCGGCCCGGTCTTGAATGGAACCAGGGCGACGTCGTACACAACGGCGTTCGCGCCCTCCCCCATGACCCATTTCTGCAGACCGACCCAGTACCGGTTTGGATAGTTGCCTGGTGTGCCGTCCTTTGCTTCGTAGGAAGTCCCGCGGCGGACGTAATGGATCTCAGAGGGTTTTGCGGGTACGGCCTGCAATCCCGGGCGGCCGGAGGTGAGCAAACGGCTCCGGGTTCCCTTCCACCGGTTTGGGGCATGCAGGTACCAGGTGTAGGCTTGATGCTGGGGACCTTCGAAGACGGCGTCGGAAACGAGGAAATAGTCCGGCTTAAGAAACGTGATCCGTCGCTGTACGCGGGTGCCGTACTGCCGTTCGTAGGCGCGGTGGGATGCGGAAAAATGGTCAATGTGTTTTCCGGTCGCCCAGGCGGCGTCCTCTCCGCGGTAATGGACCCGATCCATCGGCGCGTCGTTGACCACGACCTGGTTGTGGGCCTGGGGAGAACGAAAATACTGATCGAGCGGGTTGTCGTAGGGTCCCCACCGGGTCGTCTCTACGGCCACAGGTGCGCCATGGGCATAGATCGTGAAATCGAGCAGGTCGTTGTGGGTATGGCCGCCGCCCCACGGCCCGTAATTGACGAGAAGATAACAGGCATCCGCATCCCAGTCTGAACGCATAACTGCAAAACCGGAAGGGCGTTTGTCGATGGAGGTATAATCAGGTTTTTTCGGACGGACTCCGGAGACCGATTTGATCCTCTCGCGCACCGGCCAGAGGTATCGGCCGTCCCCGGTAAATTCGGCAGCGCGCCGCAAGATGCCGTCCTGAGGTCCGATCCCGCCATCGTTGAATCCCTGGGATTCACCCAGCGGGGTCGTGGTGGCCAGGAACCAGTCGTACATCCGGATGATGGCTTTACGCAGGTCGGGCTCGACTTCGACGGCAGGATTCTGCTCCGAGAATGCCAGGAGATCCTCGCTGATACGGGTGCACCACGCCCCATAGCCGGAAGCGCGCTCGTGGTGGCAGCCATCGGCATAAAAATCTCTGTCAACGTGTTCGAGCAGGCGTTCCACGCCAATCTTTACCCAGCTTTCCGCCTCCCTGAATTCGGGGAAGAGGCCCCCCGCGTAAACCAGCGCCCACGAGCCGCACATCTGCCAGTTCCCGCTGCGATAACCGTCATCCCTTTCAAGCAGATAGAGCCACCGCCCGGCCCCCAGAACGGTCTTCAGCATGCGTCTGTGGGTGATCGGTCGCAGGATGCCTGTGGATCGATACGCAAAGTAGTGATCGATAAACCGCGGCGTGCGCCCGCCCAGGCCGAGTTCATAGAAAATGACGTCGTGTCCGGCGGGGTTGTCTATGCCGTTGCGTTGCTCGTACCACTGATTGAACAGATCGTCGAAACATTCCACGTAGCGGGGGTCGCCCGTCTGCCCGTAAGCGACCCGAAGGCATTCGGACCACCCCCAGTAATGGGTGCCATAGATGCCCGATCGTCCCCAATTTGCATTGAAGTCGACCTCTTTACCAAACTTGTAGGTCAGGTCGTGCCAGCCGCGGATTTCGTGAGCGACGACGCGTTCAGCCTCCCGAATGGATCCCGGATCGGGGGTATCGCCCGTAGGCGCGACCATATTGAGGGGTTCCTGCCGCACGGAGAAGTAATCGCCCCAGGCGGCGGCCGCTTTGTTCCACTTTCCGGCTTTCACCGCTTTGCGGACGTGTTTCAGGCCCGCCCCTTTCAGGCGAATCGCCGCGAAGAGGTCCTTGTTCGCAATGGAACGCATTCTTGAGCGGCTGATTTCAGGTGGCATGGTCTGAACCCTCGCGCCGTCGGTGTGATGGACCGGGATTGGCAGCGGTGAGCGTGTGGTCCTGGCGGAAAGCGCCGGCGGTAACCGGTGGAACGGAACGTCCGCAGGCGTACTCAGGCAAGACCGAGTACGCCTGCGGCATGCTGGATGGTACGGGCGGCGGACTCGAGGGAGGCCCGTCCCGTATTCAGAACGACGTGGTACAGCCCGGGATCGTCCCAGTTGATTTGATAGTTGTCCTTAAGGTAGGCGGACCGCCGCCTGTCGCTCTTCTGAATCAGTTCTCTTGCCTCTTTACCGCTTCGCAGGTTCTGGCGTTCCACGACGACCTGGATACGTTTCTCAAGGGGGGCTACGGTGCGGACATGAAGCGTATCGGGGTCATCCCTTAGGATGGCCTGGCCCCCTCGACCTACGATGATGACCCTGTCGCGTTTGCGAAGACGATGGACCGTGGCTTGAAGAAACCTGAGATAGTCCCGCTGGTCCAGAAGGTGTTTTTCCTCGTTGGTTGTCGCGTCACTGGACAGGAGCGCGGCCGACACTTCGTAGGGAAACTCCAGCCCCCAGAGCATCGCCGGCGGTGTCGGAACAGACCGGGAAGGCACGATCAGGCTGTGGATGAATCGCTTTACCGCGCTCTGCGTCCGCTCGTCGAATTTTTCGACTTCGGATTCCGGCACATTGGCTTCTCGCGCGACTTCGGTGATGATGTTCTTGTCCACGAAGTCGTAACCGAGAACTTCCGATGCCCGGCGAGCGACCAGGTCTCCGATACTCCCGAGCTGACGTGAGACGGTAATTACGGCCACGCGAGGCGTCCTGTACAATGAGACGACGGATAAGGAGCGCGCGGGCTGGCCCGTGCTCCACTCAGAAATTCGAGTAAAACAGATGCCGATTGTCGATGATTTCCGCCTGCTCTTTGAGGTCGCTGAACCAGGCTGCCAGGACCTGGTTCTGTTTTTCCGCCCGCAGGCGTTCGACCAGTTTCGGCACTTCCACCTTGAATTCAACTTCGTCAATCGGCTCTTTTTCCAACAGCTGCAGCACGTATGCGCCCCGGTCCGTGGCGACGACGCCGCTGGTGGTTCCTGTTTCCAGCCGGAAAGCCGCGCCTGTAAATGCGTTCCTGCGGCCGACGCCCTGCACGAAGTCGTCCCGGCTGAAGGGCTTGGACTCGGCAAAGCGAATGTCGCGACGATGCGCCGCTTCTTCCAGGCTTTCTCCCGACCTGACTTCCTCGAGCAGGGGGGCCAGGCGGGTGGATGCAATGTTGACCTTTTCCGTGGTCTTCAGTTTGGTCGCAATGCGGTTGTAGACCTCGTCCAACGGTTGCGGCCCGGCTACCCGCCGGTCGAGAAGGACGAAGACGTAAATCCCCTGTTCGGTCTCGTACGGGGGGGAAACCCTGCCCGGGGAAGCGCTGAGAAAGGAGTTGACCAGCCCGGACGTCCGATTGCCCAGCAGGGGGAAGTACCCGCCGGCGGTGATGAAACCGGTTTCTTTCGCCTGCAGGCTCTGTTCGGCCACGGCCGTGAGGAAGTCGGATTCGTCCGCGCGCTCCTGGAAGCGTTCGGACTCAAGACGGAGGCTGTCCAGCGTGTCCCTGCCCGGCCGGATTTTCAGCAGGATGTGCCTGGCGCGGACCTCAAGCCCGTCACCCTCGCCTTTCCGTTCCTCGACCTTGAGGATGTGCCATCCGAACTGGGAACGTACGGGTTCCGAGATTGCACCGGGTTCGAGAGCAAAGGCCGCCTCCTCAAACGGCTTGACCATCCTTCCGCGTCCGAAGAATCCCAGATCGCCGCCGCGTTCCGCGCTGCCGGGATCGTCCGAATGACTCCGGGCCAGCGCGGCGAACTCTCCGCCGGCGCGGATTTCGGCGAGCAGGTCGCGGATCTCGTCCTCCGCATTGGCTTCATCGGCCGCGGAAGGCTTCTTTTCGAAGGCAACGAACGAGGCATTGACGGCCGCTTCGCGATGGAATTCATCCAGGTGTCCGCTGTAATAGGCCTGGACCTGATCGTCCGAAACAGAAACCAGCGAATCGGCGATGGAATACGCCTCGATGGACGCGTAGGCCACGCGAACTTTCTCCTCCTGCCGCACGAATGCTTCCCGCACCTCCGCCGATGTGACCCTCACCCCGCCGGCGACCATCTCCTGGAGCTTGCTGATGAGAACGGCCTGACGTACGGCGTATTCGGCGCTGAGTACGAACTGGTTTCTCTCGGGGCTTGAGTACGTGCCGGGGTCGTCCAGGAACCTGCCGTATTTCTCCGGATCGAATTTGCCGTCCGTCTGAAAGACTTCCTGGTTGCGCACCCATTCGACCGGCTGATTCCGATTGATGAAGTTGACTTCGGCATCGGAGACCGCAATTTCATGGGCTTCGATTTGCTGGGCATACAGGATCTGGGCGACCATCTGGTCCCAGATCTGACTGATAAGCTGGCTCTCTTCCGGTTCGGTATTGTTGCCGGACTTGGCCTGCCGTGAGGCGTCGCGGAGGGCTTCGACGAATTGCTGGTGGCTGATCTTCTGACCGTTGATGACACCCACGGTATCGCCGGGGCCGGCACAGGTCATTCCGCCGGCGCCCCAGTCGAATACCATCAACGCCACGAAGGAAATGGCAACGATCCACATCATGGCTTTGATCAGGACCACGTTGCGCAGGTTCTTGAGCATGGGATGAACACCCTCCGGTGGATGGAAAAGAGGCGGTAGGAAAGCGCGGCAACCGCATAACTATATAACAACACAGTAAATTATAGGAAGCCGGGTTTGCAGGCAAGTTTTTTTTGTTCGTTGCGAAAAAGCCGGCGCGTGCTTGACCCTGAAGGACAAAATACCTATACTGAGTCGCATATGATCCGAACGAAATGACCGCACCTATCGTCGGACGGGGAGGTCCGTAAAAGATGCGCGCAACTCCTTTGATATGGTTTCTTTGCCTGGTGAATTCAGGCATCGCGGAAGCCGCAGATTACCATTGGCCGATGGCGGCGCCGCCCGCGCTCAACTCTTCCTTCGGAGAATACCGGCCCCGGCGCTTCCACGCGGGACTGGATTTCAAGACGTGGGGGAAGGAAGGATATCCGGTGCTGGCGGTGGACGACGGATTCGTCTGGCGCGTGCGGACCTCGCCCTGGGGATACGGCAAGGTAATCTACATCAGGTTGCAGGACGGCCGAACGGCGGTCTATGCACACCTTTCGGCTTTTGCCTCCCGGGTTCAGACCCACGTCGAGGCCGAACAGGACCGGCGGGGATTATATAGCGTTAATCTCTTCTTTAAGCCGAACCAGATTCGAGTCAAACGCGGGGAGACGCTCGGATTTTCCGGCAGCACCGGCAGCGGCGTACCGCATCTGCATTTTGAAATACGCGATGAGCATCAGCGTCCGATCAACGGGTTGCTTCACGGCTTCGACGTAAAGGACACCATTGCGCCGACCATACAGTCTCTGGCTCTGATCCCGATGGACGCTGATTCCAGGGTTTCGGATGGACTGGTCCCGGTCACGATCGGCGTACAATGGCGTCCGAAACTCAAACGCTACGTCGCGCGGAAGGCGCCCATGATCGGCGGGCGCATTGGAGTGTGTGTGAAGACGTACGATCAGGCCGACGCCACGGTGCTTAGCAACCGCTTCTCTCCGTACCGTTTGAGACTGTTCATAAACGACCGTGAGGTCTTCGAGACCAGGTACGAGGTCTTCGCGTACAATCAGGTCAACCAGGTCGAGCTGGATCGTAATTTTGCCCTGAAAAAGCGCGGCGCCGGCCTGTATCACAACCTGTACCGTTCTGACGGCAATCAGCTACCCATGTACGGGAAGTTCAAGGTGGGAGACGGCGTCCTGTATGCGGAGGCTCCGCCCACCGGTCGCGGCGTTGCGCTGGTCCCGGGCAGGAACCGCATTCGGGTGGTGGTTGAAGACGTGGCCGGGAACCGCTCCCTCGCCGACCTCGACGTCATCGTGAACGAGGTTCCGCGCGTGCCGGAGGCGCGCGCCGAATTGAACGGCCGTTCCGTTCGGGCGCGGGCGCGGGTGCTGGACGGAAATCTGAAAACGGTCGTTGTGGAACGGTCTGTAGATGCCGGTCGTTCCTGGGGTCACATTCGCGAGGCCGACGTGGACGCCCTCGACAGGATCGACGTGGAATTCGCCCACACCCCCGGTGCGGTCTACAGGGTGCGCGCCCGGGACCGGCAGAAGGCGGAGGGTTTTCGCGTCTGTGCGCCCGTTTCGATGGCGAACCGCACGGCGACGGACGACCTGCTGGAATGCACGGTTCGCTATTTTCCCGAATTCGCGGTGTTGAATATCGTTTCGAAGCGGCTCTTGTCTGCTGGCCCGGAGGTTGCCCTGCGTTGGCCTTCGAGCAGGGTGACCACGGCGGAGGTGCTTCAGCGGAGCCTGCACCGATACGAGTGCGTGGTGCCGTTCGATCCCGCGGTCGACGGCCGGGTTGAAGCGGTCCTGTCCGCGGTCGATCTGAAAGGCAGTCCGGGTCGACGCGCCGTTCGCCTGGTCCAGACGCCGGTGCGGCGGTCGGGCGGGGTCGTTCGTTCGGCGGACGGCATGGCGGAAGCCCGTTTCGACGCCGGCGAAGTCTACCGGCCCTTCTTCGGACGAATCGCGGCGACTCCCGGAAAAGGAGCAAAACGCCTTCCGCTGGTTGGATCCCGTTACCGGTTCGGGCCTGAGGATGTGCCATTCCGTCGCAAGGCCGAAATCGTACTGCGTTACCCGTCGGATTTCAACCGGCCGGAGCGGTTGGGCATCTATCGGTTAGCCGGGAGGGGAGCGTGGGTATTCGTGGGCAACCGCGCGGTTCGGGGGCGCCATGCCTTGGCTGCCGAGGTCCCGAGTTTTTCCACCTTTGCGCTGTTGCTGGACGAGATCCCTCCCCGGGTGAGGATACAGCGACCGGAGCGAGGCGCGAAGGTTGCCGTCAGACGGCCCGTGCTCGTCGCCAGGATCGGCGACTCGGGATCGGGAATCCGACGGGAGCAGGATATACTGATGCGGTTGGACGGAAAACGGCTGATCGCGGAGTACGATCCCGAAACGGGTCAGGTGAAAGCCCGGCCCAGGCAACCGCTTCCGCCCGGAAACCACAGGTTGGAAGTTGTGGTAACGGACGCCTGCGGCAACCGCGGCCGTGCGGTGCGTTCGTTCACGGTACGATAGGTAGATGATACTCCCCATCAAAGATGACAATCCGACACGCCGCGCCCCCATATTCACGGTGAGCATCCTGCTGCTGAACGTGGGGGTTTTCTCCTATTCCATCGCCCTGGGATCCGTCGGTTTCGACGTATTTACGCTGCGGATGGGGCTGATTCCCTTTGAAGTCACCCATGGCGTGGACGCCATTTCGCCAACGCCGTTCCCGCTCTATCTTACGTTCCTGACGGCGATGTTCATGCACGGTGGCTGGATGCATCTGGGCGGCAACATGCTTTATCTCTGGATTTTCGGGAACAACGTCGAGGACACGCTGGGGAGGCTGAAGTTTCTGTTGTTCTACGTTTTCTGCGGCGTGGCGGCCTCGCTTGGCCATGTGCTCTCGGATCCTGATTCCACGATTCCCATGGTGGGCGCCAGCGGGGCGATTGCGGGAGTCCTCGGGGCCTATCTGGCGCGATTCCCGGGTGCCCGGGTACACGTTTTCGTCTTCCTCCTGTTCTTCATCCAGATCGTGCGTGTGCCAGCGCTGCTGGTTCTGGGCGTTTGGTTCATCATCCAGCTGGTGAGCGCTTCGGCGGATTCGGGCGGCGTGGGCGGGGGCGTCGCGTGGTATGCCCATATCGGCGGGTTTATTGCGGGTTACCTCCTGATGCGCAGGCACGCGCGAGGATTCAAGAGGCCTTAGCAACAATGGAGTAACGCCGGATGAAAACCGCACGAGGAAGGGCCGCCTGGGAAATCCAGGCGGCCCTTCCTCGTGCGACGTCGCCGTTTCCTGCTATCTGCCCTGCGCATCTGCCTCCGGTTCCGTTTCGGACGGGGTAATCAGGGACCCGATATCCTCACGAAGGCGATTTCGTTCTTCCTCGCGGGGACTGATGCGAATCAGTTCCTCGAGGCAGAGGATTGCACTGTCTCTCTTTCCGGCGCGCAGATAGCTGACGGCAAGCTGCCGGTAACTGGTGTGCATCAGTGAATACCACACATCGGACCCCACCGATTCGGGAGGGATGGTTCGCTTTGCGACCTCGATGATGCGCAGGGCTTCGGACGGCCGGTCCTGGAGATGCATCGCTCGCACAAGTCCTTCGAAGATGACCAGATAATTGCTGATGAGGCGCCTCGCGACCGGGTCCTTGTAGACGCCGGGGTCCGCGATGCCTGTATAGCGGTAATTCTCGAGCAGGTGCCTGGAGGTCAGGTCAGCGTCGAACTGTCCGGGGGCGCGCTGCCTGACGAGACGGTACACCATGCCTTCCATGGACAGATAGGACCTTAGACCGCCCATGTTGCGTTCGGGGACCGTCACCGCGAAATATATCGGCCGCTGCCAGTTGTTTTGAGCAACCAGGTACCAGATCATAAACGTGTGGGACTCGAGAACGCTCACGCGTCGGTTACCCACCGGGAATTCGGTGATGGGTATGTCTTCGGCCTTGACGACAATCGTGCTGTCGGCCAGGGGGATGTCGAATCGATTCGGCCAGGGGCGGGCGATCACCTGCCCTTCGATGGCTGCATTCGTCATCCGGATGGGAAGCATGGGATCCAGGTCGCGCAGTTGTTTGACGTACCAGGGCGTTTTGAGCAGGCTGAGGTTGACCACCCGGACGTCCCGGCGAAAACCTTGCACATACTGGAGAAACCACAACGGGTAGGTGTCGTTGTCTCCGTTGGTGAAGAGCATGGCGTCGGGCTCGCAGGAGTCCAGAATGTTGCGGGCGTAGTCGTGTGCGATGAAGTCTCCGCTGCGGTCGCGCTCGAAGTAATTGTTCTGCAGAAGCCCGATCGGAATGACGAGACACAGGGCCGCCACGAGCACGGCTGCCGGAACCGCGGCATGCCCGCGTGCCGCGCCGCTGATGAGGGCGGCGGCCCCGCCGCCGATCCACAGTCCGAAAAATGTGTAGGCGCCAAGGAAGATATACTCCCGTTCGCGGGGTTCCGGATCCGGCATATTCAGATACACGACCAGGCCGATCCCCATGAGCAGGAACATGGCGAACACGCTGGCAAAACGCTTCCAGTCTCTGCGGAAGTGACTGATGGCCCCGCCGACGCCCAGGAGAACGGGGACCACCGAATACGCGATGGTCTCCCGGTTGCCGTCCATGTTGGCCACGGCCCTGCGGAACGTCCCGGACAGCATCTCTCCGATGGCAAATCGTTCCGTAAACCCGGGCAGTGTCTCAGAAAAGAAGCGACCGACGAGCCCCTGATCGTAAAACGGGAATTGCTGGAGGAAATATTTGACGTATATGTTGAACTGAAAGTCCCAGAAATCACCCCGGCGGGGGAAGATGCTGTGAACGCCGTATTGCTGGCGGGTGAGGAAGGCCTTGAAATTCTCGTAGGTCTCGGGGTTGTTCATGTCCACAAAGGGGTTCAGGCCTGAGCGGATGTAGAGCATGACGTACGTGGAATATCCGAGGACGATCATCCCCAGGGCGCACAGCCAGAACGCGGGGCCACGCCATGCCGGACGCAATATCAGGAGGCCCGCAAGCACGGCCAGTATCAGCAAAGCGGTCAGATAGATATTGGAGATGATGCACAGAAAAGGAAAACCCGTCAGCCCGATGACGACCGCTGCCTGAACCGAGGCGGACCGGCTCTTGAGCAGGTCGGAGAAGACCAGGATGAGGATTCCGGGCACGGTGAGCAGGCACTGCAGATGCACGCCGGCGCCGAGAAAGAACAGGTAGACGATGAAAATCAGCAGACGGTCGCGATTCCTGTCCTCGGGCGCGCCGTCCCATCTCAGGGCCAGGTAGAATGCCAGGACGGTGAAGAGCATGGACAGCGCGTAGACTTCCGCCTCGGTGGCATTTGCCCAGAAGGAGGTCGAGAATGCGGCGGACAATGCAGCGACCGCGCCGCCGGTCAGGATGGCGATGCGGTCGGATAACCGGTCGGGTCTCAGCCACCGCGTGAGCAGACGGACGCTGCACAGGAAAAGCAGGAGCGCCGTGGCGGCGCCGGCAAGGACGGAAATCAGGTTGACGCTGAATGCGACGCGATCGGGATCCGCGAAGAGGGTGAAAATCCGGCCCAGGAGGGTATGAAAAGGCGCGCCGGGAGGGTGGGGGACGCCAAGGATATACGAGGCTGCGATGAACTCGCCGGTGTCCCAGAAGGTGACCGTGGGTGCAACGGTTCGGACGTAGACGAAACACGTGATGAGAAAAACGAGGGCGCCGATGAGCCGGCTTTGTTCCCGGAAGGTCCTCATGGATGTCTCCGGCTATGTGGATCGGAGGAGACGCGGGGGCAGGAATACCGGCTCTTCGGCAAACCCGGACGACGACCCCGGGCGGCGATCACTCTTCCGGCAGTTCTTCGGGACCATAAATGCGGATGGATTCGTACTGCTTTTCGTAGACCGCGTAGTAGAGATTGCCGTCCTTCAGAATCCAGGCGCTCATACCCGCGCCGGTGATGGCCGCTTCCGGGGCTGCCCCGTCACTCTGCGCGTGGGCCGTACCGGGCGACCAGAGCGGGCGGACCAGGTTGGCAACCAGCAGGAACGCGACAACGACCAGCAGCGCCTTTATGGATTTGCTGTTCGACATGGGCTGAATCCTTTCGGTGAAAGAGGATGTTGAAAGGCTCGCGACGTGGAATGAGGTCTTCAAATGTATATGTTTTGGGTGGTTCCGTCAAGCGCCGGCGGGCGGCCCCTTTTTCCCTTAAAATCCCGTATGTTGCCGGCTATCTGTCCTGCGCTCCTGCCTCCGGTTCCGTTTCGGTCGTGGTCTTCAGGGACTGAATCACCGCACGAAGGTGTTTTCGCTCTCCCTCGTACGGACAGATGCGGATCAGTTCCGCGAGGCAGAGGCTCGCACTGTCCGGTTTTCCTGCACGGTGATAGCTGACGGCAAGCTGCCGGTAACTCTCGTGCATCAGCGAATACCACACCTCCTGTCCGACCGATTCGGGAGGGATGGTTCGCTTTGCGACCTCGATGATTCGCAGGGCTTCGGACTGCCGGTTCTGGACATCCATCGCTCGCACGAGGCCTTTGAAGAAGGCCAGGTAATTGCTGATAAGGCGACTGGCGACCGGGTCCTTGTAGACGCCGGGGTCTGCAATGCCCGTATAGCGGTAATTCTCGAGCAGATGCCGGGACGTGAGTCCGGCGTCGAACTGTCCGGAGGCGCGCTGTCTGACGAGACGATATACCATGCCTTCCATCGATAGATGGGACCGTAGACCTCCCATGTTGTGATCGGGAACCGTACTCGCGAAATATACAGGGCGCTGCCAGTTGTTCCGGTCAACCAGGTACCAGATCATGAAGGTGTGGGATTCCAGGATATTCACGCGCCGGTTGCCCACCGTGATTTCGGCGAGGGGGATGTCTTCGGCCTTGACGATAATCGTGCTGTCGGCGAGCGCGATGTCGAATCGTTCGGGCCAAGGGCGGGCGACGACCTGTTGATCAATGGTTGCATCCGACATCGAAATGGGAAGCCTGGGGTTCAGGTCGCGCAGTTGTCTGGCGTACCAGGGGGTTCTGAGCAGGCTCTGGTTGACCACCCGGACGTCCCTGCGAAACCCCTCCACGTATTGGAGATACCACAACGGGTAGGTGTCGTTGTCTCCGTTGGTGAAGAGCATGGCGTCGGGCTCGCAGGAGTCCAGGATGTTGCGGGCGTAGTCGTGTGCGATGAAGTTTCCGCTGCGGTCGCGTTCGAAGTAGTTGCTGTGCAGAAGTCCGATCGGCACGATCAGGCACAGAGCCGCCACGAGCGCGGCCGCGGAAACCGGGTAACGACCGCGCGCAACGGCGGCGATGAGGGCAGCGGCCCCGCCGCCGATCCAGAGGGCGAAGAACGTGTAGGCGCCAACGAAGATATACTCCCGCTCGCGGGGTTCGGGGTCGGGCATATTCAGATACACGACCAGGCCGATCCCCATGAGCAGGAACATGGCGAACACGCTGGCAAAACGTCTCCAGTCTCTGCGGAAGTGGCTGACTGCGCCGACGATACCCAGGAGAACGGGGACCACCGAATACGCGATGGTTTCCCGGTTGCCGTCCATGTTGGCCACGGCCCTGCGGAACGTACCCGCCAGGATTTCTCCGATGGCGAATCGTTCCGTGAACGCGGGCAGTGTTTCAGAGAAGAAGCGGCCGACGAGCCCCTGATCGTAAAACGGGAATTGCTGGAGGAAATATTTGACGTGGATGTTGAACTGAAAGTCCCAGAAATCACCCCGGCGGGGAAAGATGGAATGTACGCCGTATTGCTGACGGGTGAGGAAGGCCTTGAAATTATCGAGGGTCTCCGGATTGTTCATATCGATGAACGGATCCAGGCCCGACCGGACGTAGAGCATGATGTACGTGGAATATCCGAGGGCGATCATCCCCAGGGCGCACAGCCAGAACGCGGGGCGACGCCATGCCGGACGCAATATCAGGAGGCCCGCAAGCACGGCCAGTACCAGCAAAGCGGTCAGATAGATATTGGAGATGATGCACAGAAAAGGAAAAGCCGTCAGTCCGATGACGACGGTTGCCTGTGTGGACGTGGAACGACCCTTGAGCAGGTCGGAGAAGACCAGAATGAGGATTCCGGGCACGGTGAGCAGGCACTGCAGATGCACGCCGGCGCCGAGAAAGAACAGGTAGACGATGAAGATGAGCAGGCGGTCGCGATTCCTGTCCTCGGGCGCGCCGTCCCAGCGCAGGGCCAGGTAGAACGCCAGGACGGTGAAGAGCATGGACAGCGCGTAGACTTCCGCCTCGGTGGCATTTGTCCAGAAGGAGGTCGAGAATGCCGCGGACAATGCAGCGACCGCGCCGCCGGTCAGGATGGCGATGCGGTCGGATAACCGGTCGGGTCTCAGCCACCGCGTGAGCAGACGGACGCTGCACAGGAAAAGCATGAGCGCCGTGGCGGCGCCGGCAAGGACGGAAATCAGGTTGACGCTGAATGCGACGCTGTCGGGATCCGCGAAGAGGGTGAAAATCCGGCCCAGGAGGGTATGAAAAGGCGCGCCGGGAGGGTGGGGGACGCCAAGGATATACGAGGCTGCGATGAACTCGCCGGTGTCCCAGAAGGTGACCGTGGGCGCAACGGTTCGGACGTAGACGAAACACGTGATGAGAAAAACGAGGGCGCCGATGAGCCGGCTTTGTTCCCGGAAGGTCCTCATGGATGTCTCTGGCTATGTGGATCGGAGGAGACTCGGCGGCAGGAATACCGGCTCTTCGGCAAACCCGGACGACGACCCCGGGCGGCGATCACTCTTCCGGCAGTTCTTCGGGACCATAAATGCGGATGGATTCGTACTGCTTTTCGTAGACCGCGTAGTAGAGATTGTTGTCCTTCAGAATCCAGGCGCTCATACCCGCGCCGGTGATGGCCACTGCCGGGGATGCCCCGTCACTCTGTGCATGGGCCGTACCGGGCGACCAGAGCGGGCGGACCAGGTTGGCAACCAGCAGGAACGCGACAACGACCAGCAGCGCCTTTATGGATTTGCTGTTCGACATGGGCTGAATCCTTTCGGTGAAAGAGGATGTTGAAAGGCTCGCGACGGGGAATGAGGTCTTCAAATGTATATGTTTTGGGTGGTTCCGCCAAGCGCCGGCAACGGAGACCGTTTCAGGCACAGAACAAAAAAGCCACAGCCATTGCGTCACGCTGGCTGTGGCTTTACAGGGACGGCATATTCAGTGAAGATAGGCCTTGAGGGGGCGGCTTCTGGAATTGTGGCGCAGCCTGTGGATGGCTTTTTCCTTGATCTGGCGTACCCGCTCCCGGGTCAGCCCGAAGCGTTCGCCGATTTCTTCCAGCGTGAGCGGGTGCTCCCGGTTGATTCCGAAGTAGAGGCTGATCACTTCGGCTTCCCGGGGTGTGAGGGTTGCCAGGGCTTTCTCTACCTCACGATGTAGTGAGTCGTCGATGAGCGATTCATCGGGGGGCGGCTGCAACTGATCTTCGAGGATGTCCAGCAGACTGTTGTCTTCGCTTTCACTGAACGGGGCGTCGAGCGACAGATGCCGGCTCGAGATCTTGAGTGTATCCATCACCTCGTAATCGCTCATTTCAAGTTCGTCGGCGATTTCGCTGGGGCTGGGCTCTCGCCCGAATTCCTGCTCCAGCCCGCTGGACGCCTTGCCGATTTTGTGCAGGGCGCCCACCCTGTTCAAGGGCAGTCGAACAATTCTGGACTGCTCGGCGAGTGCCTGCAGAATGGCCTGCCTGATCCACCAGACGGCATAGGAGATAAACTTGAAGCCTTTTGTTTCGTCAAAGCGTTTGGCTGCTTTTATCAGACCCAGATTTCCCTCGTTGATCAGGTCTCCCATAGAGAGGCCCTGGTTCTGGTATTGCTTGGCCACGCTGACAACAAACCTCAGATTGGCTTTGGTCAACTTTTCGAGGGCATCCTGGTCGCCCTTCTTGATTCGCTTGGCGAGGGCGATTTCTTCGTCTGCCGTGAGAAGATCGACTTCTCCGATCTCTTGAAGGTACTGATCCAGAGATTCATCTTCGCGCGCGTACGGCCTCTTGGCTAGCTTAGACACTCGTCAGCCTTTCTTTGCACCGGGGAGGTCGGTTCAGTTGGCCGGGGTTTCGGAGCCGGACTGTGAGCCGAGAAACCGGTTCGGGAGAATCGACCGGGTTCCTCGAAGGGGATCTAAGACTGTCGTAGTGAACCTTGCTGCTGTGGATTTGGATACCGTTGACAGGTGTTCGCTACATAGGATTGGTCTCCTTTCGAACAGTGGGATGAAATTCAGCAGTCGGCCGAAGAGCGTTCAACGTCCCGGCTGGAGGGCAACGAATCGCGTGTTACCGTCGTCCTTATTCAAGATCAGGAACACACCGGGCCTGACTGCTCTCTTGATCTCTTCGACCATCTTGCGATAGTCTCGAACGTTTGAGATACCGACACCGTCGATTTCCAGGATCGCGTCGCCGCGTTCGATTCGTTTTTTTTCCGCCGGACTTCCGGGCGCGACGTAATGAACGACGACGCCGGGTCCGGTTCTGGACGCCTGCAAGCGGCCGCTTTCCCAATCTGAGCGATTCTTGACCTCAAGTCCGGGCCAGTTTGTACTGTCGGCTCGGAATCTGTCCGGCGGCCGGGGCTGCTTCGGCCTCCTGTCGAGTGTACAGGAGATCGTTAACGGCACACCGCCGCGAAGAATGAGCAGCGAAACGGATTCCCCCGGACGGTACCCGGTAATCCGGTTCAGAAAATCCTGGGCATTGTGGATGGGGTCGGCGTCGAGCGTTCGGATGATGTCGCCTCTCTTGAGGCCGCCGCGCCCCGCCGGGCTTTCCGCCTGAACTTCCCCGATCAGGATGCCCGCAGTTGAGTCCAGTTCCAGCGCGTCCGCAAGATCGGACGTAAGGTCCTGCGGGTGAATACCGAGATAGCCGCGAACGACCTCGCCGTGTTCGCGGAGTTGCGCGGCAACCCGTCCGGCGACGTCTATCGGTATGGCGAACCCGATACCGGATCCCGCGGGATTGTACGCGGTGTTCACGCCAACGACACGCCCCTCGCCATTCACCAGGGGTCCGCCGCTGTTTCCGGGATTGATGGATGCGTCCGTCTGCAGGAAATCCTGAAACGGCGGCGCCGGAATATCCCCCTGAATCCTTTCCAGATGCCTGCCCTTGGCGCTGATCACACCCACGCTGACGGTATGATGAAAGCCGAAGGGACTGCCGACGGCCATCACCCAGTCACCGACCTGAATTGAATCGGAGGTGCCCAGGCGGGCAATACGGGAACTATCGACAGGGGCCGCGGAAAGCAGCCGGATGAGCGCGAGGTCGGTGTCGGAATCCTGTCCGACAATTTCGGCGGCATATTCCTTACCGTCGGAAAAACCGACCTGGATACCAATGGCACTTTCTACGACGTGGTTGCTGGTCAGGATATGACCCGTAGCGTCCAGGACGAAGCCGGATCCGTAACGCAACGCCGATGGGCCCTGTCGCAGCCCTGTACGGGAAATCTCCTTGCCGTAGGCGCTCTTGACGGAGATGCTGACGACGACGGGCCTTACCAGTCGCGCAACTTCGGCGAATGACCCATCGGGACCGGCGGCCCCGGCCGTCTGGATGCGCAAGAGGAAAAGGCATGCGAAGAAGACAGCCTGGCAAACCCGGCCCGGTTGGGGTGTCATGCCGATAACAGTCCGTTGAAAAAGTCGCTCTGCAGGCGAGGCCGAAGAGATCAGGTCTCCGCCTCCGCGGCCTCCTCCTCTTCCTGGCTGTTGCCGGCTTTCAGGTTTTTCAGACGGGTCTCCCGCTCCAGCAGAAGACTCTCCAGCTCGTTGATTCTCCGTAAGAGATCCTGCACTTCGTCCGTCCGGACGCCGCCGTCGTCGTTGCCCTCCGACACGCGGGCATAAACCGCACCGCCCAACTCGGCGAACGCTTCGTGTATTGCGTGACGGGTTCCCGCAATATCGAGCCTGGCGCGGCCTATTTTCCCCAGGTGCTCGGCCTTGTGGGCCGCGGTTGCCGCGCTGTCGATGATTCCTCTCTTGATCCTTTTCCAAAGCGTATCGGGTTCCATCCGGGACTCCCTGGACGTTATTCTTCGACGTTTTCATTGGCGCTGAGGAGCGCCTGGATCAGTTGCTGGCGGGTCGCGCGGGAAATCTCGCGGCCCCTGATGGACAAGCCGGGCGTCCTTCTGGCCAGGGCCCGTAGCTGTACAACCGAGAGGCCGCCAAGTTCCGGACTCCCGGAGGCAGCGGGTTGTGTTCGGTTCGGGGGTTGCGGACCGTTTAACTCAAACACATCGACCAGATCGTCGTGAGGGTTCGGTATCACGTGCCGGGATACCAGCTGCCCAACCCGTTCGGCGGCCTCCGCAGCAGCCTGTACAGCGGCCTGTACGGCGCCCACGTCTCCCAGAATTCGAATGGAAACCAGGCCGCCTTCTATCTTTTCAACTGCCGCGAGTTCGACGGCCGCCGCCTTAACGGCCGCATCGGCCGCTTCAACGACACCGGTAAATCCACGGGTTTCAATCAGGCCTAACGCGTTTTTTGCCATCGACTGACCCTGAGCAGCAAAAGCGGAAACAGGAAAGCGGCCACGCCGGTCGCACGGATGCGTTCGGTGTGGCCGCTTTCGGTCAACTCTGCAGATGAAGTTGGGCGAAGTTCATCAGGACCATTCGGTGTAGGAACGTAAAAGCGCCACAGCTGCATTATATGCCAAAAATAAAGATAAGGAAAATCTCCGTTCGTGTCACGTTTTTTTTGTTTTATTCTCAATTACCCACGCTATCTTTTACATAAAAAACAACGAGTTATCTAAAAAAGTCCTGTGACCAATTATACCGGCTCGCACCTTTCTCCGTGCCGAACCAGACGTAGTCTTCCTGCAGGAGTACGGCCTGCGTGCGGTCGTCGATCAGGCCGCTGGACTGCGTGTAGCGCCTCCAGAGCCCGGTTGAAACGTCGAAGCGGAACGCGCCGATTTCAGTCCCCAGCCAGACGCTGATCGTATCGGCCGCAATCGCAACGTGCCGGTTGCCGTGTATCTCGGCGAGCGCGAATCGTTGCCACGCCGTGTCCGGCGGCGCAAGATGAATGAGCGTCGACGGAGATTCAACGGTTGCCCATACCCTGTTTTTCCACGTGGCCAGCCCGTTGATGGGACGGGACGTGAGCCCGCCGGGGCTCTGGACCGGCGTCCAGGTCACGTCCCCGACGCGACAGCGAAACATACCCAGATGGGTGCCCGCCCAGATGTAGTCTGCGCCGGCCGCCATGGCCAGAATGGAGAATCTCTCGCTGCCGTCAACCCACCGGATGGTGTCGGCGAGCGTATCGAAGACCGCCAGTCCGGCCTGGGTGCCGATCCAGAGCCGGTTATTCGCCCTGGCCAGGGCGGTCACCCCCCGCCGGCGGGGCAGGCGGTAGGTGATCCACCGTTCGGAGTCGCGGACATACCGGATGAGGCCGTTCCAGGCGCCGAACCAGACCGTATCGCTATCCGGCAGGATGGCGGAGACACGTGCCTCGTCCAGACCCATGATGTCCTCCGGTTCGAAGTATTCCCACGTGCCGGTCGACAGGTCGTACCGTGTAATTCCCTGTTCCCTTATGCCATAAACGCCTTTGCCCCCGAACCATATACTGTCTCCGTCTCTTGCCATGGCGCTGATGTTTTCGTCGAGAGGGCCGAATGCGTGGAATTCGAGCTGCCGGTCCGTCATATTCGCTTTGCCGACGCCCAGTCCCCCGGTACCGATCCACAGGGTGTGCCACGTGTCCATCAGCGTGGCGGTTATGGGATAGCTCTTGCGCGGACCCCGGATCCAGCCGTCCTGAAGAAAGTGGCCAAAAGGCAGATAGACCGGTGGAATCGGCACTGGCGGGCGGCGCGGGGGCGGGTCGTCGCCGAAATAGGAAACGCTTTCGAGACGGGTCAGCCAGCGGACCGCACCGGACGGCGTGTCCAGCCAGAGGTCGCCGGAATTGGCATCGTAGGCCAGGGCGCGAATCCGGTTGTCCGGCAGACCGTCCAGAACGGTTAACGGCCTGTGCCAGCGGTCTCCGTAGATGTCGTAACGACGGATTCCGTTGTGGGTGCCGATGTAGATGTACTGGCTGCCTTCGGCCACCGCAGTAACCGAGTTCATGTTGGGGAAGGCCGTCCAGAGTTCCCGGTCGAAGGCTTGCACGGGTTCGGAAAGCAGGAAAAACAGCCCGCAGAAAAGGGATATCATGGGTTCCAGGATCCGTGCGTTACGAAAGACTCTTGAGGAAAGCCGCGGTTTCCCGGGCGACGATGATTTCTTCGTTTGTGGCCACAATCAGTGTTTTCACGCGGCTTTCTGAAGCGGAAATCAGCCGTTCGGCCGGCCCTGTGCGGTTTCTGTCGGGGTCCAGTTGAACGCCGAGGAATTCCAGGCCCCTGCAGATGCGCCGCCGAACGTGGACTCCGCGTTCACCGATACCCCCCGCGAAGGCAAGCGCATCGATTCCGCCAAGCGCTGCGGCCATCGCGCCAATGCCTGTCTTAACGCCGTAACAGAAGGTCTCGATGGCCAGTCTCGCCCGTCGATTGCCGGCGGCGGCGGCCGCTTCCAGGTCGCGCACGTCGCCGCTGACGCCGGAGATTCCGAGCAGACCGCTCTCCGTGGTGAGGATTCGCCGGACCTCGTCCGTAGAAAGGCCTTCGCGATCCATAATGAAGGGTATGATGAACGGGTCGATGGCGCCGTTGCGGTTGCCGTGGATAATGCCGTCCTGGGCGGAGAATCCCATGGTGGTGTCGACGGACCGGCCGTCCTTTATCGCGCACAGAGATGCGCTGCCGCCCAGGTGACATGAAACCAGGTTCAGGTCCTCGGCCGGCCGGTTCAGGAGCCGGGGGGCCCTTTCGGAGATATAACGGTGGGACGCGCCGTGAAAGCCGTATTTTCGCACGCCGTAGGTTTCGTGCCAGGAAAAGGGAACGCTGTAGGTGTACGCGTAGTCCGGAATGGTGGTGTGGAATGCCGGTTCGAACAGGCCGACCAGTGGTAGGCCGGGGTATAATTCCCGGAAGATCCCGATCGCAAGGATGTACGGCGGGTTGTGGGCCGGGGCGAGTTCGTTGTATTCGGCCATGCGTTCGAGAATCCCGTCGTCCAGCAGGTAGATCCCGGGCTCTCCGCGCATATGGACGGTCTTGAACCCCACGGCATCCAGGTCCGAGGCCCCCCGGATCGCGCCCGTCCGGCTGAGGGCATCCATCACGTTCCGGATCGCTGCAGGGGTATCCGGAAGCGCACAGGTGAAGCGGGCTTCCCGCCCGCCGGCGCGATGTTCAACCGGACACCGTGCGTCGCCGATACGCTCCAGGCGTCCTTCGGCGATCACCGTCTCGTCGTTCATGTCGAAGAGTCTGTACTTGAACGACGTACTGCCGACGTTGGCAACGAGGATTTTCATAGGCGGCGGGAGTCGGGCGCTGTGGAACGGAACACGTACCGCGGTTCTATTTGCGGAGATGCCGCATCACCTGGCGGGTGATTTCGGTGACCAGATCGTCGTCCGAAGGCGGGGGGCCGACGGATGGGGTCGAAGCGCTGCGCGTGCGAAGCGTGGGGATTTGCGAGTCAGGGGCACCGGAATCGCCGGTATGATCCGTTCCCACGACGCACGCGGGATCCGGGCCCCGGATACCCAGGCGTTTGCGGATCTGAAGGAGTTTGTCAACCTGGTCCTGGCTCAGGACGTTGGCGCCGCCCAACTGACGCGCGACAAACAGGATGCGGGCGAAATGTTCCAGGGTCTCCATTTTGAAGTAAGCGTTCATCACGCCGGTACCCACGGTGGTGGCGCCGTGATTCTCGAGCAGATAGGCGTCGTAGTCCTTGACGTATTTTCGTATCGGCTCGGAAATTTCGGGGCCGCCCGGCGTTCCGTATTCCGCGGTGGGAATCGAGCCGAGTGTGATCACGACTTCGGGCAGTACGCAATCGGTGAGCGGCATTCCGGCAACGGAGAATCCGGTGGCCGTGGGCGGATGGGCGTGGACAACCGCCTTGATGTCGGGCCTTTCCCTGTAAAGAAACAGATGCATGCCGATTTCGGAGGACGGATTGAGGCGCCCGCTTATCTTCCGGCCTTCCATGTCACAGACGCACAGATCCTCTACGGCGAGGTTTCCCTTGCATAGCCCGCCGGGCGTCACGATCAGGCGGTCTTCATCGAAGCGCGCGGAGAGGTTGCCGTCGCTCGCGACGATATAACCTCGGTCGTAAAGCCTGCGTCCGGCTTCCACGATATCCAGCTTTGCCTGATGGAGTGTCATAACGTGGTGACCTGAAGGGTACCCTCGGGTGTCGTTGGCCGGTATTCCGGTCTATGCCTGCGGCTCATACGAGATCTGGTCCACAATGCCTACGATAACGGAGCGGATCGGCGGCCGATCCACTCCCAGGACCTGCGCGGCCGCAACGCCCTGGCGGAGAACGAGGACGGTCTCGCCGGCGCCCGCACCCGCGGTATCGACCGCAAGCAGGGTGTCGCCCCGGTCGCTGCCGTCCGGCTGAACCGGCTGGATCACCATGAGTTTGGCGGCTTCGTAGGCGGGATGTTTCAGCGTGGACACAACGCTGCCGAGCACACGTGCGAGAATCATGGAAACCGGGGACTGGAGAACAACCGGAAAACTGCTTCCGGTTTCGGTCTTTAAGGGTTTCGGATATCGATCCGGTCGGCAATGCCGACGATGGCGGCGTCTACCGGGCCGTATTTTTCAGGGAGGGCATTGGGCGCCTCCCTCGCACAGACCCAGTAGACGGTCTCGCCCTGACCCGCGCTGACGACGTCGGCCGCCACCAGCGTATCGCCGATTTCCTTCCGACGATGGTCCAGAGGACGGATTACGAGCAGCCGGATGCCGGTCAGTGACGGGTCTTTCCTGGTGGCTACGATTTTTCCGATGACGCGACCGAGTTGCATGCGAGCCGGGGGTTGGAAGTGGACCCTGTGCGTGGTACTCGCCGCACAGGTTGTCGCCGGACGTCAGACAATTCTGAAATAGTCGACCAGCGTGCAGCGGCGCTGACGGGTAAATGTCCTGGCCGAGGTGCAGCCCTCCCCGGTGGGTGTTGCGATGGAGAACGAGGTGTATCCTTCGCCTCCCGCGCCCACCCCGGCGGAGGACGGGCCGTTCTTGATAAAGAGGCTGCAGCGGCACGCCCGCGCCATGTTGGTCATGTTTTCAACGTTCCTGGAGTGCATCACGGCCGTGTGGTGATAGCCATGTTCGGCCTCCACGGCCCGTTCGATCCCCGTGTTCACGTCGGGTACCCGGACAAATGGAATGAACGGCATCATCTGCTCATTCTGCGTGAAGGGGTGCGCGGCCTCAACCTCTCCGATGAGCAACTCGGTTTCCGGAGGCACGTTCAGGCCGATGCTCTCGGCGAGAACGTTCGGGTTGCGGCCTACGAATTCGCGGTTGACGTTCCGTTCGCCCCTGTCGTCTTCGGTGAATGCACGCCCTGTCAGGCTGTCGATCTGGCCGCGGTCCAGTTCCACGCACCCTCTGGAAAGCAGAGAACGCTTGAGTTCATCGGCAACCGATTCGACCACGAAGATTTCCTTCTCGCCGATACAGAGGATATTGTTGTCGAAGGCGCCGCCTTCCACGATGCCGTCCGCCGCCGTGTCGAGGTCAGCGGTTTCGTCGACGACCACCGGAGGATTTCCGGGACCCGCTGCAATGGCGCGCTTCGGCGCCTGCATGGCGGCTCTGACGACGCCGCCCCCGCCCGTGACCAAAATCAGGTCGATCCCTGGATGTACGAACAGGTCCTGTGCGGTCTGGATACCGGGCTCGCGGACCGCGGTTAAGAGATTCGGGGGCCCGCCCGCGTGGACGATGGCCCGATTGAGGATCTGGATGCCCAGGAGGGAGACGTTCTTGGCGGCGGGGTGCGGCGCAAATACGGCGCCGTTCCCGGCGGAGATGAGGCTGATGGCATTGTTTACGGTCGTCGGGACCGGGTGGGTGGAGGGTGTGACGGCGGCAACGACGCCGAAGGGCGCCAGCTCGACAACGGTCAGTCCGCGGTCTCCGGTCCAGGCAACCGGTTCCAGGTCTTCGACGCCCGGAGTGAGCCGGGCGACCACGTCGAATTTCCGGATTTTGTGGGCGATTCTGCCCATACCGGTTTCGTCGATGGTCATCTGTGCGAGGCCCTTGGCGTGTTCCAGCGACGCCTTCCGAATGGCCTCGATGATTCCTCTCCTGGTCTCGAGCGACAGGGCTTCCAGGTCCCGCTGCGCAACGGCAGCCGCGTCGACCGCGTGGTCGAGTTGCTCGAAGACGCCGTCGTCCCCGTTTCCGGCCGGCCGGGCCGGAGACGAGACGACCGCGGGCGCCCGCTTTTCCGGCGCCAGGGTCCGGACGACTTCCTCAACAACCGATCTGATTTGTGCTTCGCTGATATTCATCGATTCGAAACTCAGAAGGAACCGGAGTCCTTGCGGTAGGTCGTTTCGCCTTCCATTTCGACGGAATCGACGATCGCGACGACGACCGCGTCCACCGGCCGGTCTTCGGTCGATCCCGTCATTCGAGCGGAACTGCCGCTTGTGCACAGGACCACTTCATTGGTCCCGGCGCCGACGGCGTCGACGGCAACCAGGAAACGACTTCCCGGTTCCAGGGTCTGAATGTCCAGGGTCTGAACGACCTGGAGCTTGAAGCCTTCAAGGCCCCTGTCTTTCTGGGTGGCGACAACCGTCCCCACCACTTTACCCAGAATCATAGGTAACGCTCAGGGCTTCAGGACGATTTGCCAATAGGCAGCACGTCTTCCAGGCTGCCGTGCGGGCGCGGAATGACATGCACGGATATCAGTTCGCCAATCTTGCCGGCGGCCGCGGCGCCCGCCTCCGTGGCGGCCTTGACCGCGGCCACGTCGCCGCGGACGACGGCGGTTACGTATCCCGCCCCGATCTTTTCCCAGTTGACCAGCTTCACATTGGCCGCTTTCACCATGGCGTCGGTCGCCTCGATCATCGCCACCAGACCTCTGGTTTCGATCATGCCAAGGGCTTCACCCATCTCGCGATTCCTCCTCTTTTGGTTTGTCCGTCCCATCAAAACACGAAGTTCGGCGGGCAGGGCGCCCGCCTGTTTTTTCAACGAGAAACGACATCTTTATTTTTATAGACGGCCAGCCGGTAGGGCTGGGGGCCGTCGAAGGTCCTGACGCGTTCGTAGGCGTCTCTGAACCACTGCGCGGACGCAATCGGTTTCTCCAGCGAAGCCCACAATGGATCGTGCAGAATCATATAATCCGGCCGGTACGTCCGGACGGGCCACGACACGTCCCCGGCTGCCAGGTGGGGACCGACCGAGGGGGTGACCAGACCACACACGTCCACAATGTACCGATCGCTGTAAAACCCCACGATACCGATTTCCACCATTCCGACAGAAGCCGTCGCCGGCGTATTCCCGGCGAGCCACTCCCCCGCCGATCTGTAGACCGTGTACCTCGGCTGAGGATCCCGGCCCAGTTGCCTGACGGTGGGGGTGAGTACGGCGATCAGCAGCGGAATGCACAGCAGCGCGGTTATCCGGACCTCACAGGCGCGCCAGACCGGCCGGCGTTCTGCGACCCAACCGGTCAGTGAGACCGTTCCGAGGGCGGTCAGGATCATCAGGAACGGCACCAGCCCCGCATAGTAATTGTAGGCCGCGGGCACGCCCATCGCCCAGTACCCGAGAAAGATGGATACCGGCCATCCCGCAATGAGCAGAATGCGCCTGTCCAGACGCAATATCCGTCTGGCGCCAACGAGCGCCGGCAGGACGAACCAGAGAAACAACGGCGACCACTCCAGATATCGCCAGCCTGTATAAAGGACGCCATGCCAAAGCGACCGCCAGAGCCCGCTCGCGCCCATGGCGCGTTTTGCCTCGAGCGTATTCGGAAACGGAGATCCGAAATTCGAAATCGCGTAAATCGACCACCCGCCGACAACAATCGCGAAGACGAGAAGCGGCCGCAAGGCCTCCCGCCGTTGTGTCCACAGATGGTGGCCCAGAATCAGTCCCGCGGGCACAAGCCCGTCCCCGCGGGTAAGCGTGCCCAGGGCAAGCAGAAATGCCGCCAGACTCGGACGGTTCGAAAAGTAAGCGGCGTAGGCGCCGAAAACAAGCGCCTGGAACAGAATCAGTTCAAAGCCGAGTACGTCGCCGAGGTACGGATTCAGGACCACGAGAAACGCGGCAACGAAACCCGCCGTGTCTTCATTGAAGCAGGCGAGAATGCGGCCGATCAGCAGTCCGAGCGCTCCCAGCGCGGCGCCGCTGAGAAGGGTGCTGAACAGCGGATAGTTTCCGGCGATCCGGCCGGGCAGGGACAGGATCACGGCGTAAAGCGGCGCCGTGGTTCCCAGCACCCGTTCGCCTTCGTTGTAGATGAACCCCCGGCCTTCCGCCAGATTTCGCGCATATCGGTACGTAATATACGGATCGTCCATCTGCACCCGGTGGAAACAGGCAACCGCCGGGGGCGTCAGGAGCGCGACCAGGATGAAGAGCCGGACATTCAATGGGCTGCTGTCCCGAAGCGGTTCAGGATTCGATAAACGCCTTGCCGCCGCAGACGAGGTCGGCCGCATTGGCGTCGTCGGTGTCCAGGTGAAGTTCGGGCAAATAGCCGGGGTCGATTTTCAGCCTGACATTCTCGAAGACAAGTCCCTTTTCGCCGATGACGTGAGCACGAACGGCGTCGCGCCCCGCAAGTCCCAACTCATCAACGTCGGCGGGGCGAAGGTGGAGGTGCCGTGCGGCCCGGATCGCGGCGGGTACGGTGAGGGATCCTTCAGGGCCCACAAAAGTGACCCGCTGGGCGCCTCGCAGGTCGCCGGAGTCCCGTACAGGGGGATCGAGACCGAGAAAGATGGCGTCGGTCCGGGCCAATTCGACCTGATTGTAGTCCCGGGCGGGTCCCAGAATCCGCACGCGCTCGATGGCGCGCAAGCGGGGCCCCACCACGGAGACGCATTCTTTCGCCGCGTAAGCGCCGGGCTGATACAGTTCCCGGTACGGCGTGAGTTCCGATCCGTGCCCGAACAGGACATCCATGGCTTCCCGGTTCAGGTGGCAGTGCCTTGCGGAGACGCCGACCGGGATTTCGCGGAGGCCGTCTTTTCCGTTCCGGATCCTCACGAGGACTTCACGGACGACGCGGGCGATGTCCGGCGACCCGTTGCCGTTCGCGGACGGCTGCCCTCGTTCGCACAGCTTGCAGTCCGCGCATTCGGAAGCAGGTTTGAATGTCTGTGCCATCGGGCATTTACGGGACAGAAAACTGGGACGAATCCGGACTCAAGGCGCGAAAAATAGGTGGTTGAATCCGCAAAGTCAAGGAATTTCGGGGACACGTGCAACCGCCTGAACGCGGGAGGCCGTTCGCTTGACAATTCCCGGGGTTATGGTATAATTGGGCTGAAAAGGTCGTCGAAATGGACATTTTTTCTGTTCACGTCCAGTGACCTGAAGGCTTTTGAAAATCAGACGTTTAATCGCATTTATCAACTTGCGTATATACGATGTAACGTCACCGAAAAATGACGAATCAAGGTTCAGTTTTCTCCGGACGTGGCGTCGTGAGATCCGTCTTCCTCCTGTTGGCTTTTCTATCGTTGGCCCGGACCGCCCGCGCGGGCGACAATACCCCGGATGTGCCGCTTATTCACGGGGTTTATCGGTCGCTCGACCGGTACGACGCCAACGGGTGGCTGGACGCCGCGGCGTCGCAGGACAGACCGTACACCCGCCTTCAAGTCGCCCGGCTTCTGATTCAGGTTTTGCGCAGCAGAGAAGCGCAGGCCGCCATGTCGCATACCGAGCAGGGGTTCTTCCAGAGACACCTGGCGGAGTTCCGCCCCGAGGTCGTGCGGTTGGGCCACGCGTCTGCGCCGGCGCAGACGCGCCCCCTCGACCGGCTGGCGGATGCCCTCTATTCGTGGCAGGATACGGCTGCATCCGTTGTCCTGGACGCGGTCTTCCGGCAGCGGCTGATCCGGTTCAGAGGCGAGGAGCGGGAAGACGAGACGGTCTCGCAGACGCACGTGGGCGCGCTGGCGCGCGGAACCGCGGGCGATCGGTTCGGATTCCGGGTTCGCCACTTCGAGGCGCGGGAGTGGAGCACCCTCCCGCGCCGGACCCGTGCGGATATTCTAGCCCGTCCGATCGAGCTGGTGCAGATCAAGGGAAAGGCCGTGGATTTTCGCGAAGCCACCTTTCAGCTGATCTGGGCGACGCGCTGGTTCGACGTCAGCGCGGGAAAAGGCAGCCTGGATTGGGGGCCGGGCCGGACCGGCAACCTGTTTCTGACCGCTTTCGCGCCATCTTTCGGGACCTTGCGGTTCAATGCGCAGTACCGCCGGCTGCGTTTCAAACACATTCTGGGATTCCTGGAGGCGGAACGGGGCATGGTCGACACTTCCCTGACCCGGATCGATAACGGTTACCTGCGTACGTTTCAGCGGGCCAAGGCGATTGCCGCCCATCGGGTGGAGTTCGATCTGTCCCCGCGAGCCTGCCTGGGTCTTCAGGAGGCCGTAATCTATGGTGACCGAAATCTGGAGTTTCTGTACCTTCCGCCCGTGTCGCTGCTCACGGCCGCACAGATGTCCGTGGGGGACAAAGACAATCTTGTGGTGGCGGTCGATATTACTTTCAGGCCGGCGAGAGGCATTCAGACCTATGTTGCGCTATTCATGGATGACCTGCGGAAGTTCAGTCCGGGAGACTTTTCCAACAAACTTGCCACTCAGGTCGGTGTTTTCTGGGTTGATCCGATCGGATTGCGGGATACGGACATTCGGGTCGAATTCGTGCACGTGGAGCCGTACGTGTATTCTCACAGGTTCGACATCAATTCCTATGCGCATTTCGACGCCCTGCTTGGATATCCCACGGGCCCGAATTCCGACAGACTCTGGGCGCGGGTAACACACCGGCTGTCGCCGGCGGTTGCGGTGTCGCTAAGCCTTGACCGTACTCGGGAGGGCCAGAATATCGAGCATCCGGACGGTACCGTGACAAACGTGGGGGGAGACGCGCTGCGGGGCCGGCGTCCGACGGACCCGGCGGTCAGGGAGTTTATGAGCGGCGCCGTGGAGAAACGTACCCACGTCGGGGCGGACCTCGTCTTCGAGCCCGTCCGGGACCTGGTGCTCTCGGCAACCTACCGGCTGACGCGGGCGGGCAACGTGCCTCTGCGCGACGGAAAGCGCGGGGACGGAAGCACCCGCGACTGGCGCGTGACGCTGGACTACAATTTTTTCTGAGCGGGAAAGCGGACCGATGGAAACAGCAACGGATCTGTCGACGCCGAGAAGACGCGAAGGGTGGGTAATTGCGGCCGTCTGCATCGTGCAGCTCGCGCTGATCGCGTTGCCTTTCTGGCGTTTCGGCGAGGTGATTCCGGTGATCACCGTAAGCCTGGTTGTGGTTTCCGGGATCGCCCTGATGGCGTCGGTCACGTCCGCGCTCCTGTATCTCTGCTTCATCGCTTCCGTGATCTCCTCCGAGTTCTACGAAGATCATCTCATGTTGCCCGGGAATCTGCATTTCTGCGAGGCGCTGTTTCTGGTGGTGTGGGGTGTGGCATTCGTCGCCTGGCTCCAGGAACGACGGCTGAACCGGGTACGCACCCGGCTGGACCGTCCGATGCTGGTTTTTCTGGCGCTGGTGGTGACATCGATGGCGCTGGGTCTGTTTTACGGTCAGGACGTCCGGCAGATTCTGAGGGACGTGCGATACCCTCTTTACTACGTGCTGTTCTTCGTCGTGACAGGCTTTTTCGATCTGCGCAGGCGCGGGTTGTTTCTTTCTGTGCTGGTCGTCTCCGCGGCCGTCGTGGGCGTGGAGTACCTGGTAGAATTCGTCCGAGCCGTCGACCTCTCGTATGCCGGTGCTTTCTTCCGCGTGGCGCGGCGGGAGGGGCTGCTGCTGCCGATGGGGGTTCTGGTTCTCGCGGCGGCGTTCCTCTACGACACGTCGCCGGTTCGCCGCACGGTGGGTGGTCTTCTCCTGGTTCCCATCGGCCTCGCGCTGGTGGTCACGATGGGCCGTGCGATGTGGGGCAGCCTGCTGTTCGGACTGTTCTGTGTGGGCGGGCTGGTTCTGCTCGACCGGGGGAGGCACCGTGGACGCCGGCTTCTGATCGTAATGCTGATTCCTGTTCTGCTCCTGGGCCTGGGATACTATTTCCAGCAGTTTACGGGCGCAGGAGTCGAGGATATGGCTGCCCATCGTCTGCGCCGCACGGTAACCGAGGGAGACCTGGAGATCCAGGGGCGTCTGCTGGCCTATGCGCTGGCCCTCGAGAAGATCCGGGAGCGGCCGGTGCTGGGTGGCGGACACGGCGCCACGATTTCCTATCTGAGGGTCGACGAGTATTCGCAACCCTACGTCTTTACGTCCGGAGGCGTTGACAATACCTATCTGACGATCATGATGCGTATGGGAATTCTGGGTGTGGTCGCATTCCTGTGGATCTTCATCCGCGGGCTGCGGATCGCGTTCGGGATGTTCCGCCGCACTGACGATCCGCTCATAAAAGGCTTCTGCGCCGCGTTTCTTGCGGTGTACGCGGCACTGCTCGTGTATATTTTGACCGACAATACGATGATGGGCAACCGGCTGATCTTCTGGCATGCGTGTTTTCTTGGCATTCTGGCCCGTTTGGATGGAGAGGCGGATGAAACCGGCGGTGACGGCGGTGGTGGTGAACTGGAACGCGGGTGAAGACCTCTTCCGGTGCGTCGCATCGCTGATCGAAGTAAAGGAACGGCTTCGGCTGGACGTCGTTGTTGTGGACAACGCGTCTTCGGACGGCAGTCCCGCCGCGCTGGAACCCTTTGGCGACGGCGTAAGGCTGGTAGAGATGGGAGGGAATGCCGGGTTCGGCAGGGGCGTCAACCGGGGGGTGGAGGGTTCCACCGCTCCTTACATTCTCGCCATGAACCCTGACGTGACCGTGTCGCCGGATGCGGTCGAACGCCTTTTGGATTATCTCGATGCCAACGAACGTGTCGGCGTGGTCGGGCCGCGCCTCGTGGACCGGAGGGGTCGAGCGCACCTGTCTTGTGGCGGGGCGCCCCGACTGGCTGGCGAAATCTGCCGTAAATTCCTGTTGCATCTTGTTTTTCCAATGCTTAAATTCGGCTGCCGGGTCTCCCGTGGCCCAGCTTCGGTCGGCTGGGTGACGGGTGCCTGTTTCCTTGTGCGTCGCAGCGCCTTCCGCGCGGTCGGCGGCATGGACGACGCGATATTCATGTACTATGAAGATGTCGACCTATGCCTCAGGCTTGGTAGGGCCGGTTGGACCGTGGCCTATCTGCCGGAGGCTTGCGCATTCCATGCGGGCGGCAGGAGTTCGAAGAAGGCGCAGGAGCGGATGCTCGTGGAGGGCATGGCGAGTCACCTTTACGTGATGAACAAACACCTGGGAAATCGTGCGGGCCGCCTCCTGGCCGCACTGACGTTTCCGGAGATGGTTTTGAGAACGCTGCTCTGGGGAGGTCTCTTTCTGTTGCCCGGATTCAGGCAGGAGGCCAGGGCAAGGCTGAAGGCGTATCGACGGGTCCTGACGGGGGGCGTTGAACGTCGGACCCGCTTTGGTTTTCCGCCAACGTGTTCGGGCCCGAAGGAGATTTCATGATACCCATCTGGCGGGCCTGTTTCGACGAAGAGGAGGTGGCGGCGGTCCGGGAGGTGATGCTGTCCGGATGGGTCGGGGCAGGCACGAAGGCCGCAGCCTTCGAAGAGCGGTTCGCCGAGTATATCGGGACGTCGTTTGCGGTCAGCGTGAATTCGTGTTCGTCGGCATTGCTGCTGGCGCTCAAGGTGCTGGGCGTGGAGGGCCGCGAGGTCATTACCTCATCCATGACCTTTGTCGCCACCAACCATGCGATTCTCCAGAACGGCGCCATTCCGGTCTTTTGCGACATCGATCCCGTCACGCTGAATCTGGACCCCGAATGCGTCGCCCGCCGGGTTTCGGACAGAACAGCCGCAATTATGGTTGTGCATCACAGCGGCCACCCCTGCGACATGGATTCGATACTGGAGATCGCGTCGTCCAGGAACATCCCGGTTGTGGAAGATGCCGCCCATGCCTGCGGCGCCCGGTACAAGGGTCGGATGGCTGGCGGATTGGGAACGATCGGGTGTTTCAGTTTCCAGGCACAGAAGAATCTGACGACCTGCGACGGCGGAATGCTCACCACCAACGATTCGCAACTGGCCGAGCGCCTCAAGCGGCTGAGCTGGATGGGCATCCCCCAGGGTACGTGGGACCGGTTTACGGCAGGTCCGCAACAGAAACGCTGGTTGTACGAAGTGACCGAGGTGGGTCACAAGTTCTACATGAACGATCTGAATGCGGCCATCGGGCTTGTGCAGCTGGGGAGACTGGAGTCTGCCAACGCGCAGCGACGGGAAATCGTTCTGCAATACGATAAGGCGTTTTCCGATCTGCCGTGGCTTCGGACGCCCAGGATTGCGCCGTACGCGCGCAGCGCATTCCATGCCTATGTCCCGCGCGTTTCGGACAGGGATCATCTGGTCGCCCATCTGCACGGACGGGATGTCGATTCCAGCGTACATTATTATCCGAATCATCTTTATCCGATCCACGAACCCTATCGCTGCACGCTGCCGGTGACTGAGTCTGTGTGGCATGAACTGGTAACGTTGCCGCTCTATCCGGCGATGACCGACCGAGACGTCGCCCAGGTAATCGACGCTGTCCGGAGCTTTCAACCCAACTGCCGGAATCCTCGCGGCGAGTCCTGATTCGCGCTCTCGTGCAGAAAGTATATCGTGTTGTCCTCTGCGTTATTTCTCGCTTTCGGTTTCGGAACCGCGCTCTTGCTGACACCTCTTCTGCGCGCTGCCGCGCTGCGCGCCTCGTGGTTGAAGTCAGTCGGGTCCAACGACGCGGAACCGGTCCCACCTATCGGCGGCGTGGCCATCGCGGTCGCAACCCTGCTGCTGCTTCCATTTGCGCCGCTGTCGTTTCCCACTGGCCTGTGGATTGGCGCACTTGGCATGGGCGCCATCGGATTCGTCGACGATAAGTGGCCGCTATCACCCGTTCAAAAGCTTGCGTTTCAAATCTTTACGGTCATTATTGCGGTTGGTGGCGGGCTTCGATTCGATACAACCGGAAGTACCGTGGTCGACGCTGTACTCACCGGAGTGTGGCTGGTCTGGATGTGTAACGCGTTTAACGTGCTCGACATGATGGATGGTTTGTCCGCAGGCGCAGGCGCCATCGCTTCGATTGGACTGGCGGGGTTGGGTCTCGTCGTCGGCGCGGCGCCGGTTGTGATTCTGGGCGCCAGCCTGGCTGGAGGCTTTCTGGGGTTCCTGGTATACAACGCACATCCGGCAAGGGTCTACATGGGCGACGCCGGCAGTCTGTTCGCCGGGTTTGTGCTTGGCGCGATGTCGGTGGAGATATCGAGGGCGATGCCGGGCGTTCAGGGCGAACTCTGCGCGGTACTGGTGCTGGGCGTTCCCTGTTTCGAGGCCGTGTTTCTCTGTGTCGTGAGAAAGAGAAAGGGCTTGCCCGTGATGAAAGCCAGCCGCGATCACGTTGCGCAGCGGCTGGTGAGAATGGGGCATTCCGTCCGTGGCGCGGTTCGGCGTATTCATCTTGCGGGTGGACTTCTCGCCCTTTGCGGAATCGTGGCGGCCGTGGTGCCGGCCGCGATCAGCTTTGCCATTCTGGTTTGTGTGGTCGTGATGGCGGTATGGACCGGCGTGCGGTTGGCCCGCGTGGAGACCGTATAGAAAGGGGCCGGATGACCGACCTGCGTCGCACAACCGTCCGGGGTTTCTCGTGGACCGGCCTGGCGCAGGGCGTCGGCTATCTGATCCAGGTTGGCGCGTTGGGACTGGCGGTGCGGCATCTGACCGAACCGTCCCGGGCGTTCGGTACAGAGGTGGCCGCGGCCACAATTGTCGGCGTTGGCATACTGGTCGCGGAAATGGGTCTGGGGCGGGCCCTGATTCAGAAGCGGGATGCGGCCGAGGCGCACATGGCCGCGGCGTTCTGGATGGGCCTTGTCATCTCCTGTTCGCTGGCCGCCCTATTCTATCTTGCCGCCCGTTTCCTGGGCGGACTTTTTTTTGATGACCCTCAGGTTGCCGCGGTTCTCCCGACAATGGCCTCCGGGCTGTTATTCGCCGGGATGGGCGCCGTTCCCCGGGCTCAGATGGAGCGCACGTTCCGTTTTGGACAGCTGGCGATTCTGGATGTTTGTGCGGCGTTCTCAAGCGGTATCATCCTTGCGCTGCTGGCCGTACAGGGATACGAGGTGTGGAGCCTCGTCTGGGCCTACGTCGCCCGCCACGCGGTTCTGGGCCTCGGTCCATGGATGTTCTGCCCTGTTCATGCGAGAGCGTCCTTCAGCGTCGCCGATGCAAGGGTACTGATCGGGTTCGGCGGAAAGTGGACGGGGTCGAGGCTGGCCGGCTATGTCCAGCAAAACCTGGACTATCTTCTGATTGGCAGGTTCCTGGGGATCGAGGCGCTGGGCTACTACGGACTGGCGTATCGCCTCATCGCATTTCCGCAGACCCGCGTGGTGCAGGCCATTGCAAAGGTCACCTTTCCGGCTTTCTCCGCTCTGCAGGACGACATCGCCCGGCTTGGCCGGGCCTATCTGTCCACCGTGAAGTACGTCGCGGTGCTCGTATTCCCGATTATGGCGGGGTTTTTCCTGTTGGCGCACCCTGGCGTGGAGTTGCTGTTCAAGGAGGAGATGGCGCCCGCGGCGGCCGTCCTTCAGGTGCTTTGCGCGGCCGGAGCGCTGCGGTCCGTCGCGTCTCCCGCCGGCCTGGTCTGGTCCGCCATGGGGCGCACCGGCCTGGCATTGATCTGGAATATCTGCGGCGCCGTCTTCATGCTTGTGGCCCTGCGAACGGGCATCGGTTGGGGGATAACGGGCGCCGCGCTGGCGGTCAGCCTCGGTGTGCTGGTCCTGACGGTCGTCTCGCAGGCCATCGTGAACCAGCTGGCCCGGATTACATTTGGCGATTTCCTCGAGGCGTTGCGTCCGGCTGCGCTGGGCAGCGGATTGATGATCGGGCTGGTCGCCGTCTACAAGTGGCTGGTGACAGGCGCGCTTTCCGATTCTGCGTTGGCCGGGTCCTGCGTGGTCGCGGGCGTTCTGGTTTATCCGCTTGCTCTCCGTTTGTTTTCAAAGGAGACCGCCGTGGAGGCTACGCGCCTGGTCGGACTGATCCGGCGTTAGTGCATTGTCCGGGAAGCAGGTTTCCGGAATTCGGGCCAACTGTGAGGGCTCTTCGGAACACGGCACAAGGAGTGGCGTATGACTCGTTTGCCGGATTTCCTGATTATCGGCGCACAGAAGTGCGGAACGACCTGGCTGGCGTCCATGCTCCGCCAGCATCCGGACGTGTACATGCCCGACAGGGAAGTGCATTTCTTCGATAAGGCCGGTAATTACCACAAGGGAATCGAATGGTACGCCAGTCACTTCGCGGCGGCCGATAGCCAAAGCCGTGTGGGTGAGAAAACGCCGGACTATTTCTGGGCGGACGGACGGGGCGGCGAAGGGCACATGCCCGACGTGCACCGGCACATCCGGACACACCTGCCCCACGCGAAACTGATTGTTACGCTGAAAAATCCCGTCGACCGGGCCGTTTCCGCGGTAAAGCATCTGATACGGACCGGTCGGATATCTCCGCTGCATCGGATGGACGATTTGCTGGCGGGTAGGAAAACCGGCCTGCTGGAAGGGTTTGGGATCTTCGAGGTGGGCCGGTTCTTTACATTGCTCACAGCCTACCTGAATCTATTCAGGCGGGATCAGATTCTGGTGCTTTTTTTCGAAGAGGACATCGTGCTGCGCCCGCACGACGGTTTGAAAAAGGTCTGCAGATTTCTTGAGATCGACGATGCCTATCGTTTTTCGGGGGTGGCGCAGCGGGTCAATCGATTCGACGCCTGCAAAATACATCTGATCGCGCGGTTTTATTTCCCGGCCCTGTCTCCATTGACGAGCGTTCTGGGGCGCTTCCTGCCCGAGAGCGATTTTCTTCCCAGCGAACCCGTCGTACGAAAATTGTACGGATTTTACAAGGAAGAAAACCGGAAGCTGTTCGAACTTCTCGATCGCGAATCGCCGGCGTCGTGGCGTTCCGCCTGACGGCGATTTCCCGAAAACGCGCCGTTTTCCATTGATTCGCCGGAATTGCGTGTTTATATTGATGGAGCTTTCCCGCCTTGAGAGTTTTTTTCGTCGCGCTCACCGGGCCCCGGTTTGCCGCCAGCCGTACACGCGTGTTTGACTATCTCCCCTTCCTGAAAGCCAATGGCGTGCAGGCCGACGTGGCGGTTGTATTGCCCGATCGGATATCCACCTGGACATACGCAAGGAGAGGATTCTGGCGTCTGATCCACTATGCCTGGGTGTGGTGGCGCTCGTTCAATGTGGGGGTTCAAACCCTCAGGCTTGCGCCGCGGTACCACGTTGTTTTTGTGCAGCGGGCTTTTTTCAGTGCGCCCGTTTCCAGGCTCCTGCGGTTGTTTTCGAGGAAGGTTATATTCGATTTCGACGACGCGATCTTTACCACCGAGGCGCCCGAAGAAGACTGGATGGCACGACTCAGAACCTGGCACCATTCCCGGAGTCTGGCAGGGATGCTCCGTGCGTCATCCAGGGTCATCGTCGAAAACACCTACACAGCTTCGTATGCCGAACGATTCTGCCCCCATGTGTCGATCATAACGGGGCCGATCGACACCGAGAGGTACTCCCCCGGAAGTGCGGGCGAGGAAGACGACCGCGTGGTTCTCGGCTGGATCGGCAGCTACACGTCAGCCCCGTATCTCGAACTGATCCGTGAGCCGCTTGCCGAGTTGGGCGCGCGGCACCGCCATGTCCGGCTTTGTCTGATCGGCGAAGGCGGTTTTGATACGGATGCGTTGCCGACGGAGTGGCGCCCGTGGTCTCTCGAGACCGAGGTTCGGGACCTGGGGCGGGTCGATATCGGCCTGATGCCTCTGCCCGACGACCCGTGGACGCGGGGAAAGGGAGGGTACAAGCTCCTGCAATACCTCTCAATGGGAATTCCGGCTGTGAGCAGCCCCGTGGGTATAAACACCGAAATCATCGAAGACGGCGTCAGCGGGTTTTGCGCAAGTTCTCACGACGAGTGGGTATTCTGTCTCGACCGGCTGATCCGCGACCGCGCGCTTCGGGTTCGGATGGGCGGGGCCGGACGCGCAAGAATGGAAGCCCGTTATTCGCTGCAACGCAGCAGCCGGAGGTTGTTGCGGATCCTGCATTCGGTGGCCGGACCGGAGGCCTGAGCGTGCCTTGCCGTTCCTGGTTCGATCTCTGGATTTCAATGACGGCGCACGCATTCTATACGATTCACTTATACATGAAGAGTAACTTTTGCGTTGCCGGTTTATCCCCGGGTGTTTATATTTGAAACGCTGATCCCGGTGTCGAAGCCCTTTTTTCGACCCCATCGTGGCGATTCCACCTGCGGAGTCGGTTTGCCTGCGGAACCTTCAGACGCGCAAACGCCGGTTCATCTGATCCAGATTATCGATCGCTTGAACGTTGGTGGGCCAACGCCCTATCTGCTCTTTCTCACGAAAGCGCTCGAGTCACGGGGATGTCGCTCGCTGGTGGTCAAAGGCCAGGTGGCGGCTGGCGAAGCCGAAATGGACGACGTTATCCTCCGGTCAGGAATCCAACCCCTGGAAGTGCAGGGATTCAGCCGGGCGATCGTTCCCGTTCGTGATCTCAGGGTGTTCGTCGCGTTGTACCGGTTGTTGAGACGTGTTCGTCCGGGAATTGTCCACACCCACAAGTCGAAAGCGGGTGTGCTCGGTCGTGTCGCGGCCTGGCTGGCCGGCGTGCCGGTAACGCTGCATACGTTTCACGGGCTGGTGTTCAAGGGGTATTTTTCTGCCTGGAAGTCCTGCCTGATTGTGTTCATCGAGCGGCTTCTTGCCCGCCGGACAGATGTCCTTGTTGCGGTTTCGGAACGGCAGCGCGATGAACTGCTGGCGCATCGTATCGCGGCGCCCTCACGCATTCGAACGGTTCGGCTGGGCGTGGATCTGGATCCGTATCTGAGCCGGCGGCGGGGCGACGCGGGTCTTCGCGACGAACTGGGGTTCGGCCCTTCAGCGCGGCTTGTCGGCATGGTGTCGCGGCTGGTTCCAATTAAGGGCGTCGACATTTTTCTCGCTGCCGCGGAACAGGTGGCCGAGACCATGCCGGACGTTCGTTTCGTCGTCGTTGGCGACGGGGAACTGCGGACCGAACTTGAAACCATCGTGCATGTGCGAAAGCTCGAAGACCGGGTGCGGTTTACCGGCTTTCGAAATGATACGGCGCGAATCTACGGCGCACTCGATCTGTCGGTGCTGTCGTCACACCACGAGGGGTTGCCGGTTGCGTTGCTGGAGGCCGTGGCAACCGGATGTTACGTCGTTGCGTCTCGCGTAGGTGGCGTGCCCGATCTGATTCGGAGCGAACGGATTGGCCTGATGTTTGCGCCTGGTGACTCTGCGGCGCTCTCCGCAGGAATTCAGCGGGCCCTGCGGGAGCGGCGGGAGATATCCGTTGGTGATCGGCGAAAAATCGTTGAATCGTACGGGTTGACAAGATTGGCGGAAGATTTCAGCCACCTCTATCGTAAGCTATCCGAAAACAAGCGGGCCGGGAGCGGTTCACCGGGCGACTGCTGGGAAGGGACGTACGCATGAAGGTGTTGATTACCGGCGGGGCGGGGTTTATTGGTTCACATCTGGCGGAACGGCATTTGAGGCGCGGCGACGAAGTTTTCGTCCTCGACGATCTTTCCACCGGAGACTACAACAATATCCACCACCTGGAGTCCAACCCGCGATTCAAGATAAAGGTTGGCACGATACTGGAAGGGGAAACACTGCGTCCACTGGTGGAATGGTGCGATATGATCTATCACCTGGCCGCGGCGGTGGGTGTAAATTACATCATCGACAATCCGCTGCATTCCCTGACAACCAATATCCGGGGCACCGAAATTGTCCTGGAGCTTGCCAATAAAGACAAGAAGCGCGTCATGCTCGCGTCTACGTCCGAGGTGTACGGCAAGAAAAACGGCAAGGTTTCTTTCCAGGAAAACGACGATCGGCTGCTCGGACCCATCACCGTGGACCGATGGATCTACTCTACGACAAAAGCGGTGGACGAAATGTTGGGTCTGTCCTACTGGCGGGAGAAGAAGCTGCCCATGCTCATCGTGCGGTTCTTCAACGTCATTGGTCCCAGGCAGACCGGCGACTACGGAATGGTGGTGCCGCGAATGGTCAAGCAGGCGCTCCTGGGTCACCCGATCACGGTGTACGGCGACGGGGAACAACGTCGCTGTTTTACCGATATCGAAGATGCCCTCGACGGCCTGGTCGCGCTGGCCGAACATCCGGACACGCCGGGTGAGATCTTCAATCTGGGCGGGAACGTCGAGACCAACGAAACCAGCATCGTCAATTTGGCGCATAAAGTCAAGACACTGACGGAAAGCGACGCGCCCATCGAATTCGTGCCTTACGACAAGGCATTTGCCAAGGGGTCGTATGAAGACCTGAACTATCGGGTGCCGGATCTGTCCAAAATCCGGTCGTTCGTGAGCTACGAGCCGAAAATGAGCCTCGACAACACCCTGCGTCGCATAATCGAATACTTCGAGTCGTAGGTGAATACATAATCCCGGCGTGCAGGCGGGCCGGGTCACGGTGGCGGTCGGAGCAGCCTCGGCGGCGCACGATTCGCGATCCGGCATCATGAGAATCAATCAACTGGCGTTGGACCGTCCGAACCCTCTCGATGGCAGGGACGGGGCTGGCCTGACGCCGGTTTTTTTATTTTGGAGTCGTTTTGCGGGACCACGGTTCCATCGGCTGGACCTTATCGGGATGTCTGGTGTTCGGGTTCTTCGCCGTTCTGCTTGCCTGGATTTCTTCAGGGGTGGCATTGCTAGACGATGACTGGGGTCACCTCCGTCTGTGTGCGGAGGGAATACCATCTGTTCTAACCACCGGTTGGACCGGCCTCGCGGGCGCCGGGGGCTACTATCGTCCGGTCGTCACCCTGACGTTTTACGTCACGTATCTGTTCACCGCGTATGAACCTCTGCTTTATCATGTCGGCAACGTCCTGATTCACTGTCTCTGCGCCATACTGGTTTATCTGCTGGCGCGGCAGTTGCTGGACCGGGCATTGGGCGCCTGGACGGCGTGCCTTCTCTTTCTGGTGCTTCCCGTCCACACGGACACGATATTCTGGATCGTGGGCCGCACGGACTCCGTCTGTGCGATGTTCTATCTGTCGGCGCTGCTCCTGTTTCTGGCGTACCAGCGCCGTCCGTCTCCGGGAATGATGGCGGCCGCAAGCCTGTGTGCCCTGCTGGCGCTGTTTTCGAAGGAGATGGCGCTGGCTCTGCCAGGAGTGCTTCTCGTCCTTTTCGTTTATTGCGGGACGGTTCGTTCCGCGACGGCCCGGCGTGCCGTGGCGTGCAGTGTCGGGACCGTTGGCGTTACCCTGTGCGCACGCTGGATCGTGCTGGGCGGGGTCTTCACGGGGATACCGGATCGGGATCTGACGGCGGCGGGGATCGGCCTGGACATTCTCAAATCCGGGGCGAAGCTGGGAATGACGGATGTTCGTCTCTTCGGTGTTGTTCTGCTGGCCGCGACCGTCGGCGTATTTTGTTTGTCGGGCCGCCCGCGGGAAGTATTGCGGGATACGATGGTTCTGGGTGGGTTGACAGTGATCAGCCTGGTTCCCGTTCTGGGACGGGTACACCGCTGGTACCTTTATCTGCCTTCCGTTTTCTTCTGCATTGCGGTTGCGAACGTCTGGACGGCATGGCGGCCGAACCGTACGCGGGTCCTGTGGTGCAGAAACCTTATGCTTGCAGCGGTGATCTGCTATTATGGCGTGGTGCTCGCTCGTGAGGGGTTTTTCTGGCGGGAGGCTTCCGTCCTGAGTGAAAACGTCCTGGATTCGCTGGCGCGGCTTACGAAAGAAAGCGATGGAACAGTTTATGTTTTTAACGTGCCTTCCGCGCTCAGCCTGCCTGGCAGTCTGGGAGACATACCGTTGTACGCCTTCGGACTTGGCAATGCGCTGGCGGTCCGCGCGGGGGAGGCGTCATCGGCGGTTGCGGTCAATCATTGCTGGCTTACGGATCCCGGGGGGTTTTCCAGCGACGTCAGGCAACTGGGTCCGATGCGCTGGCGGATTGAAATCAGAAGTGGCGGTTACCTGTCTGTACACGGTCGGAAGGATGCCACGACGTTCTACGGGGAAGACGGCAAGCGGTTGCGTCCGGGGACCGTAACGAGAACATGGGGTAGAGTCCGGATACACGGCCCGTCGCGTGCCGAGGTCGTACTGGAACCCTCGTACGGAAGCCGTGTGGCGGTTTTCGACGGGACGGGTATCCGGGAGTTGAAGCCGTTAATCGAGCGAAGGTAAGGGGTATGGCTGCACGTTTCCTTCAGGTCTGTGCGGTTTGCTCATTGATGCTGATGATTGCAGACGTAGCGACCGAGGCATACACAGGACAGCCCCGCCTCGTGTGGGCGGGTGAAGACGGGGTGGAGATCGAGGTTGATGGATCCGACTATCGGCTTCGTGAGGTCCATCTCGAGGGTTCAGTCTACACCGTGGTTCAGTTACCCGGCGGCAGGTTGCTGCCCGAACCCGGGCGTCCGGCGGTGCCTGTGCGGGGAACGCTTCTGGGGGTGCCTTACGGAACGCGGGTCGTCGTAACGGTCCTGGAAGCGGAGTTCGATGTGATATCCGGCGTGCTGTTGCTGCCCGCGCCGGAGTCCAGGCCGGCGGGCCGGGGGCCTTACAGGACGGAGGTGGAAATTTACGAGCCGGATGCCGAATTCTACGCCCGTGACGGACTCTATCCGGCGGAACCGGCGGTGGTTACGCGCATCGGCGTCCTGCGGGATCAGCGGGTCGCAGGAATTTCCTTAAGGCCAATTCAGTACAATCCGGCGCGGCAACAGCTGCGGATCGCCCGCAGGCTGCGCATACGCGTGCAATTCGTGCGTGATGAACGATCCATCAGAGTTCGCGCTTCAGACGAAGGCACGGGCGGCGGTTTCGAGGAATTCTACCGGAACGTGCTGTTGAATGCGGAGCAGGCCCGGCCCTGGAGGGGCCGGGCCGAACAACCTGACGGGCTGCGAAAGCTCCGGATCGCGGAGGGCCTGGATCCGGCTGCAGCCTACTACAAAATCCGGGTACGGAGTGACGGCCTGTACCGGCTGGACGCGAACTGGTTCGGCGATGCCGGCATCGCGCTTCAGGCGGGCGATCTGGAACGATTGAAGGTTTTTCTGAACGGTCAGGAGGTACCCGTAGACGTACAGGACGACGGAGACGGCGTGTTGCGCGAGGGCGAGGGCGCGATCTTTCATGGGGAGTATCGCCGCGCGCCGGATCGGGACTTCGAGCATGAACTCGGACGCGAACAGGTCTATTGGCTGACGCTGGACGGCCGACCCGGCCGCCGGTATGAGCCGGTGGACGGTTCGCCGCAAAACGGATTTCCCGAAACCCTTCGATTCACCCACCTGGCGCATGCCGAAGTCGATTCTCTCTACGATCCGCTCGGAGACGCGCCCGACGCAGACCGGGACCACTGGTACTGGGGGCGGACCGGATCGCCGGGACGGCCGGGTACGAGTTTTCAGAACGTGGGCGAGTTCCCCGTGACGGTGCCCGTGACACTTCCGGGACTGGACCGCACCGAAGGGACGACAGCCCGCATTCGGGTGGGTATGCACGCGCTGACGTTCAGACGACTCTTCGAACCCGATCACCGCACCGTTGTGCGGCTTTCGAACGGCACGATTGTGGCTGACGACCGATGGGACGGGAAACGCGCGTTCGTGGCGGAAGGGGTGGTGCCGGTGTCGGAACTGGCGGATACGAGCCGGGTGACCCTGGCGACCCCGGGCGCCGGGGATTTCCCGGCGAACTATATCGAGCACGTGTTTCTCAACTGGGTACAGGTCGTATATTCCCGGCGGTTTGAATGTGTGGAGGGAAGGCTGGATTTCGTGCCGGACGAAGCCGACGAGGGCAGGACTTTCTCAATCGCGGGTTTTCGAACGGCCGACGTCTCCGTCTACGACGTCGCGGGGGCACGGAAGATCCGGGACATTCAGGTGACGCCGTCGGAGACGGGATTTCAAGCCCGGTTCGAGCTGCCGGCCGTGACCGGACGTTTTGTTGCGATGGATTCGGAGGCCATCCGGCGGGCGCCGGCCGGGGAGGCGGCCGAAGTGCCGGCGTTCGGAAACGACGGGGCCGACTATGTGATCGTCATCCATCCCCGGTTTCGCGAGGCGGCGGAGCGCCTGGCCGATCACCGCCGCGCGCAGGGGTTGCGGGTGCAGATCGCGGACGTCACGGAGATTTACGATGCGTTCTCCTTCGGGCAGTTCGAACCTCAGGCGATCCGTCGATTCATGCGGCACGCGTGGGAGAACTGGACGAGGCGACCGACCTATCTCCTGTTATTCGGCCCCGACAGCTTCGACTACCGGCGCAACTTTGACGAATCCGCCATTGTGCGGCACGTGGACAGGTCTCTGGTTCCCTCGCTTCCCTTCCAGTCCGTGAGGAGGGGACTGGCGTATTCGGACCATTTTTTCGGCGCCGTCGCGGGACCCGAGGACGACCTGTTCCAGGATGTTTTCGTGGGTCGCCTCCCGATGGTCACCCGCCGCGAGGCCGCCGCACTGGTCCGGAAAATCGAATCGTACGATCGGGCGCCGAATGAACGTTGGCGGGACCGGGTGCTGTTTATGGCCAACTACGATCCGTTGTCAATCTTCACGGCGCCCAGCGACCGTCTGGCGGCGAACTACACCGCGCCGCTGGGTCTCGAATCCTTTAAGGTCTACAACGATGAGGATATCGGGCCTGAACCCAATGAAGATACCGGCGAGGTGATCCGGCAGATCAACGAAGGACGGCTGCTGGTGAACTTTCTGGGACACGGAAGCGTCTCGGGAATGGCGCGGTTCCTGAGAGGGAGTTTTCAGCGAGAGAGCTACAATTACATGCGCCAGATTGTCAATGCGGAACGACTGCCGATTGTGGTGGCACTGTCGTGTTTGAACGGGCAGTTTTCGGATCCGAGATTCACGTGCCTTGCCGCGGAAATGACCAGGAAGGCGGATGGCGGCGCGATCGCATACATCTCGGCGTCAGCGCTTGCCGGCGTCATCACCAACGACTTTCTGAACGACCGCCTGTTTGCGGCGTTTTTCAGAGACGGGGTTCGGGAATTCGGCGCCGGTCTGGCGGTGGCCAAGGCGGCGCTGGATACACGGTTTCCTGAACTGAAGACACTTACCCTCGGTATCCAATTGATTGGAGACCCGGCACAGGAGCTTGCCATATTGCCCGAACCGGACTTCCTGCTGGATTCCGGAAGCCTGAACGTCGCGCGGGCCGCACAATTGACAGTGGATGATTCGGTTCGGATCGCCATCCGGATAGAGAACATAGGGATCACGCCTCGCGCGGGGCCTGCGGTTGTACTGGTGGATCGCAATCTGGATCGGGGAGAGGCGGATACACTGTTCGCGGGCGTTTTCCCCGCCTTCGGCCAGTCGGACAGCACGGCGGTGATGTGGCGGCTGTCGGGACGCGCCGGGAGACACGCGTTGGCGCTCACGGTGGATCCCGATGATGAGATTCGGGAGTTGGATGAAGCCAACAACCACGTGGAGGTCGAGTTGGACGTGGTTGGAAGTCTGTCGGCCATTCCCACGATGCCAAGGCAGAGCCAGGTGGTACCCGCTTCCGGGGTAAGGCTGGCCGTGCGGACGGAGACCGGCGCGCGGGAAATGCACGGAGAATTCCAGGTGAGCGGTTCGCCGGCGTTCGACGGCCCGGGTGTGATTCGATCCGGATCCATTGCGGGGCGTGCGGGGCTCGTGTTGTGGGAAGCGCCCGAACTGGCTCCCGGAACCTACTTCTGGCGGACTCGAGTGCGAGAGGGTGAGGAATTCGGGGCCTGGTCCGAGACCAGGGACTTCAACGCGCGGACCGCCGCGCCCGCGCGAGAGGTCCTTTGGCAACAGGGCGCCGCCGGCGTCCTCAGGTCGGCGGCCGCAACAGACGTTCGGCTGTCGGATGGTGCGATTTCGCGGGTGGTCGATCCGCCTCCATTGCGGCTGAACGCGGACACGCGCGAAGAGGCGTTCGCGGCCGAGGGCGTCCGGGGTACCGGCGTGTTGTGTACGGATGGGGCCTACCTTTATGTAAGCCGGTTCTATTCCCCTACCACGGATTATCCCGGAACCGATATATTCGAGCGGATCGGCACGGGGTTCGGGGGCACTCGAGCCGGACAGAATCACGGGGCCCTTTCCGAGTCGCCCGTGCTGGGCGTTTCGGCAACCTACCATGGCGACGGGTTTATCTACGCCGACAACCGGCGTGGACGCGAACTTTTGAGGATCGCGCCCGCAACGGGCGTTGTGGACCGCGTGAGTGTGCCGGACGGGTTGATGGAGTTTCGAACCGGACTGGTATTCGACGGGCATTCGCTGATCACGTCGGACGGTACCTACATTTACAACCTCGCGGCAGCGGTGGATGGCGTGCAGCGCGCGGGATGGTCGGTACGCGTGTTCGATCCGGCGGACGGCTGGAGGGTGGAGCGCGAATTCACCGTAGCGCCAACCGAGACCGGGTTTGCCTATCTGGTCACGGACGGCGTAATTGCGGACGGAAGATACCTGTACCTGATAGAATTCGGAACCGGACTGACCCACAGGGTTCGGGTGGTCGATGCCCGGAGCGGGGAATTTGTCGAAGAATACGACAGTGACCAGGCGGAGACCGATATTTTGACCGGTCAGTACGACTGGATGAACAACAAGGTGTGGATGGGTCAGCTGAACGGCCCGACGGTTTACCGGTACGCGGGGAAAACGCTGCCGCCGTATGGGACTCTCGTATCGGATCCGATCGGTCCTGCCGGCGCATGGCATGGCCTGACGCTCGACGTCCGCGAGGTGACCGGCGGGCGGGCGGAGGTGGATATTCTGGGTGCGACGCCGTCCGGCGGATTCGTCCCTCTTGCCGAGTGGAGCAGCCTTGAGGCCGACGACGAGATCAATCTGAGCGACATCAGAGAAAACCGCATCCGGATCCGGGTCCGGCTGTACGGAGAGAAACTGGGACCGTCCGCCGGACTCATCGGTTGGCAGGTACGGTACCGGCCGCAGTCCGATCTCTTTCTGTCCGGGCTGGAAGCGTCGTCCCTGGAAGTCGATGAACTGGATCCCGTGCGGCTGACGGTCCAGGCCCGGAACATGGGACCTCTGGATCTGGTTCCGGGGGCCGTGGTGGCGTTTTACAGCGGCGCGCCCGAAGACGGACGGCTGATTGGAAGGGCGTCGGTGCCCGAAGGAACCCCTGCCGGCGAAACGGCCTCCGTGTCCCACGTCTGGAATACCGCGAGATTTGCAGGGACGAACGTCGTTACAGCCCGGCTGGAGGATCTCTCGGGCGGCCGTAGCTATTACGCGAGAGAGACCACCGCCGAGAAGGCGGTTGAAGTCCATCCGAGCGACGATAGGGCGGGCCCTGAACTGGACCTGGTTGCGTTGGACGCCGCGGGTGAGGTGCGTCCCGACGACTTTCTGCCGGCGACGCCGACGTTCTCGGCGGTATTTCGGGATTCGAGCGGGATTGACGGCGGGTCGGTGCGGATTGTCCTCACAGGAACCGGCGGTGAAATCTCGGACGGACTGGCCTCGGACCGGGTGGTGGACCGGAAAGAGGATCCGACGTCGTTACGATTTACCTGGTCATCGCGCCTGGATGACGGACGTTATACGCTTGCGGTTTCAGGTACCGATCAACTGGGCAACGGCCCGGCTGAAAAATCCGTGGCGTTCCAGGTATCTTCGGACCTCGCGATCGAGAGCGTGCTGAACGTACCGAATCCCACCGCCGGGGCCACGGACTTTACGTACATTCTGTCCCGTCCGGCGGATGTGAGCATTCGCATCTTTACGATTTCCGGTCGACTGATCCGGAACCTGGATCGCGTTCCCGGGCGGGCGGGTTATAACCAGGTCCGGTGGGACGGCCGGGATGCCGACGGGCATCTGCTGGCCAATGGCGTCTACCTGTATACGGTTACCGCGGACGACGGCCGGAAACGCGTGCGTGAGAAAGAGCGGTTGATCGTTTATCGATGAGGGAGAAAAGGCGGAAGATCGTCGCGCCGATTCAGGGCAGGACCGGAGAACCGTAGTTGCATCACATACGCCACCGACGCAACCGTTGATACGCACGGCTAAACCTGGTTCCTCGACGGGTCGAGATTTATAAGTTTCGATTATTTGGGAACTTATCGTCCGGCCCATTTTTTTTTGGAACTTCAGGCGGACAAGGAGCGTGTGAAGCGCAATTATCGAACGGAATAAGAATCGACCTGCTCTGAGTGACGCTCCCTGGTTGCCCATCACTGAACAGGTCATCGGTACTCACTCATTCCGGACCCATTCGGGAGGGAAACGCCGCCGACAATTGCGTGAACGGTTTGTTGATTGTGTAAGACAGAAGGATGAGCAATTCGGTCTTGGGGTCATCAGGTAATTGACACCGATCCTTTTGGAATCCACAGGACCGAAAGATAAACCCACAATTCGTAGGACCGTTCGCACTCTTGAATATGGCGTTCTCACCCAAAAATCCTGCCTTCGCGCTCAGCACCGCCAGTGTGCCGGGCCCGGTGTTTTCGATTTCCTCGCAGTCGCATCAATCGCAGATCAGCAGATTCGCTCCCTCTCCCGGTAGTTCTGCTGGCGATCAAGCCACATCCTCTCCCGAGTCATCTTCCTTTCGAACTGTTTTCATCCCCGTTTCCGGTGCATGCGTTAATGGCGTGCGATGTAACGGCCGGCTGTAAACCGGCGTACTCCGGAGACTCTGTACCGCTCGTACCCGGTGCGTCTGTGCGCCAGGGGAACAGGTAACCCATATTTTCCCGGGGACTTGACACATGAACAAGCCGAAGATATTGATCGTTGGGAGTGAGTCGGGCACAATGTCGACACTTGCTGGATTCCTGAAGGACGAACCCTGTGAGATCGTCACGGCGGAAAACGGGAAAAGAGGCCTCGAAATCGTCAGAACCGAGAGGATCGACCTTGCCGTGATCGAGGCGTCTGTACAGGATATGGCCGGCAGAACACTCCTGGAGGGCGTGAGAACAGAGGAGATCCGCACGGTGATGTTGCTCGTGACGAGGTTCGGAAAGATGGATTCGCTGCGGAATTCGAACAGCGCCTATGCCGTAAGCGCATTTGATAAGCCGATAGACAGGGATTCGTTCCTGGCGAGTATACGGAATTGTCTGCCCATGCAAGACAAATGGGAACACCGGCTGGATTCGTTTCTGGAAAACAACTACAGCAATCCGGAACTGAAATTCGAAGACGTCGAGCGCCACTTCAGGTTTTCCAGAACCTATGGATATGGATTGTTCAGGACGCGTCTGGGAGAGTCGTTCACATCTCGGCTGCGTCGAGTTCGCCTGGCCAAGGCGGAGAAAGCGCTGAAGGACACCTCGGCATCGGTATCGGAAATCGCCTACCTGTGCGGCTTCGCATCCCTGTCGACGTTCAGCAAGGTATTCAAGTCGAAAAATGGCAGAAATCCAACTACATATCGCAGAAATTGTAAACTGGGACAAATATAGTACTCCAGAACAAACTTGCGGTCTTGACATCGGAATTCCGTCACAGATATTCTTAGAGTGAACCGCGATGACCCGCTCCGGAGCGCCTTTGTCCGGAGATTCCCTGAGGCATTTGCGTGGTATTTCTGTGTGGTGCAACTTCGATTACCGGGGGGGGGTACTAACGTAATGGATAGGCGGAAAATTCTGATTGTGGATCGAGATCCGGTTGTCACGTCGGAACTGGCAGGATTCCTGCAGGACGAACCCTATGAGATCCTCACGGCGGAAGATGGAACGGACGGACTTGAGATTCTGAGGAAGGACAGGATCGACCTCGCCGTGGTCGTTGCCTGTGTCGAGGATAAGGACGGGATAACACTATTGGAAGGTGTGAAGGCGGAGGAGATCCGGACAGCCATCTTGCTCGTGACCAGTATGGGGACCTCCGAACTGGGAGAAAACGTCCAGAAGCCGTTTGCCATGAGCGTAACGGACAAACCGATCGACAGGGATGTATTTCTGGCGAACATTCGCAGATATATGCCATTGCAGGACATGTGGAAGAGCCGTCTGGAGTCGTTTCTCGAAGACAATTACAGCAATCCCCAATTGAGATTCGAGGATCTCGAGCGTCATTTCCGGTTCTCGAAGTCGTATGGATATACCCTGTTCAAGAAACATCTGGGAGAATCGTTCAGCGTGAGTCTGCGCAGCGTTCGTCTGGCCAAGGCCGAAGAAGTACTGACCGGCACCTCGGCGTCGATTTCGGAAATCGCCTACCTCTGCGGCTTTGGATCTTTATCGACGTTCAGCAAGGCTTTCAAGGAGAAGTACGGGACGAACCCGACCACGTATCGCAGAAATTGGAAACTGGGGCAAGTTTAGGACGTGCGGACAAACCTTCATCATTGACATTGCGTAATACTCGTGCGAAGTTTTCCGGGCATGTTGTGAATCGAGGGTTCTTGTCCATTACGTCGAAGGGCGGCCGACCAAGTAGGATTGTCAGAATATCGACGATGCGAGACGAACGTACGGTTGGCCGGCCAATATCCATACGTCGCCTCACACCGGTTTCGATTTGCCGGTCTCCTGCGGTTGGTTTAACTTAACCGCGACACGATTTCGGCTGAAAACAGCAGAGAAAGGAGCCACAGTACCAGGTCGATAACACTTTGTTTCTAGACTGCAAGGACTCCTGCGGCTTCCGCCGCAACGACTTCATCCAGAAACGACGCCGAAGCGGTATTCCGAAGATCGATTCGGCGTATCCTTTCCAACCTGCTCACAGTCCCACAAGCCCGCACAGCCGGAAACCGCGACTCAAGCGCATCCGGCGGGCCAGACTGAATTATGGAAGGCAAAAGGGAGGGAGTGGACATGGTACTCAGGCCAGTAGCAGCGGGGATGGCCCCGGCGACCGCATCGTTTCGACGGGTACGAAACGTGAACGACGTGAATCGGGCCAATCGTCTTGAAGAAGATCTCCCATTCCCGTTTTCCTCTCCTTCCGACTCCGCCAATGCGGCAGTAATGCCGGAGCCGCCTCTCTACGATTTCCATTCGTCTCCTTCATTCCAATTCAGACCCACTCCTCTTACGGTGGACCCGGGCGCAGCGGATTGCCTCGCCCGCCGACCTGGCCGGGTCGCATGCGCTGCTGCGCTGGGTCCTGCGCCTGCGGTCCCTGAGCTTGTCGAAGGGTCGTCGGATGCGATCCGTGCGACTCGGCGGCCGATTTCGGGCAACCTGTTTCCCGGACGGAACACGAGTGTAAGCAGTACTCACCACGTCACCAGGCTGGTGACGAGACAAAGGAGGCAGTTATGTATTTCCGTCTAATTTCAGCGGTATGTTCGGCGTTGGTGTTGACCGGTGCGGCGGTGGCTGGAGACATGACCCGCGGGTTGACCATTACCGGGGGGCAGAACGCATCGGCGGCGCTCAAGCTGGAGCGCGTGAACGAATCGGCCGGCGAAGACGGGACCCTGACGTTGCGTCTCACGCTGTCTCAGGCCAGTAACCTGAAGGGATACGGCCTGACGCTGCAATACGACGACGCCACCTATGAGTTCCTGGAAGCAAGGGAACCGGACGGCAACCTGCTCAAGTCGGATTCGGGTCAGGAAACGTTGTTCCTGACCTCGAACCGCACGCCCGGTGAGTTGAATATCGGGGCGGTGAGAACCGATGGGCAGGGCGCCACCGGCAACGGCAGGCTCGTTGAGCTCACCTTCAAAATCAGCGGTACGCCTTCGGCATCGGACTTTCGGGTGTCCGAGAGCGTGTTGGTAGGCGTGGATGGCGCCGTGGATATGCTCTCTCGCGTTGAAATCGGCCATCTAAAGCCGCTGCCGGACCAATATAGGCTGAACCAGAATATCCCGAATCCGTTCAACCCGTCCACGGCGATCGGCTTTCAGCTTCCCGAGGCGGGGCAGGTGCGGCTGGCCATCTATAATCTGCTGGGCCAGGAGGTACGCGAACTGGTGAACGAACGGAGGGATGCCGGATTGTTTTCGGCCACGTGGGACGGGACGGACGCGCTTGGCCGTCGCGTGGCCAGCGGCATCTATCTGTATCGGATCCAGGCCGGCAGTTTCTCGGCCACCAGGAGGATGCTCCTTTTGAAGTAGGCGCCGGTTCGTCTCGGCGCACTCGCGCGACCCCTAATACAGCCATCGGAAACAAACTCGCGCCTGATGGCCGAATACCTGAAGGTGGGTCCCTTGAGGCATTGCGAGTACAAGTGACGCATTCCACATTCGGACAAAGTAGCAGAACAAAATCGTCGTCGAATCAAAGGAGTGTTCCCCGATGCTTCCCAGACGGACTCTGTTGTTGATTGCCGCGGTCGCGGTCGTCGCCTTTGCAGGGCAGGCTTTCGCCGGTCCCAATGCAAGTGCCGTGTTGTCGCTTGACCTGATTCCCGGTGGAGGCTCCGGAAACCGGACGGATGACGGGGTTACGTCGGGGACAGTTTCCGGCCGGGGCACAACCATTGCCGTTGAGGTTTTCGCGACCGGCGTGAGGACGTCCCTGGCAGGAATGATCATCAAATTCGACTTCGATGCTTCCCTCCTTTCGTTTGCAAAGGCCGAAAACAGCGCATTCGGGCTTTCGGTCCCGGAGGGGTCCGTCGGCGTTAACCTCGCCGCCACCTCGCCCGTGACATTGGCGTCTTCGGGCTTTCTGGCGCGTGCGGAGTTTTCGACCGTTGCCGACGTTACGGGGCGGGAGTTTTCCATCGGCATCGAGTCGGTTACACTCGCGGAAAGCCCAACCTCGAGCGACGAACTCAGCACTGGCAGTGAGGTCACTTTCAATGCCGCGCCTTCGCCCGACTTCGACGGCGATAACCACGTTGGATTCGCTGACTTTCTTGTTTTCGCGAGCGTGTTCGGATCGCGGCAAGGGGACGGGAGATACAATGCGGCACAAGACCTGAATACCGATGGTTCCGTTGATTTTACCGATTTTCTGATCTTTGCGCAGAGCTTTGGCGGTCCGCCGCCTTCAACGGGCGGTGGCGGCGGCAGCCCGGACCTCGTTGTTCAGTCACCTTCGGTCAGCAGCGCAAGAGTGGCCGCGGGAGGTCCGTTTGCACTGAACGCAACGGTCCGCAATCAGGGAAACGGATCGTCCGCCGCGACGACGTTGCGCTACTACCGCTCGTCCGACGCGACGGTTTCCACCAGTGACGCCCAGGTGGGTACGGACGCGGTGAGCGGACTGCCGGCCGGCGGCTCGAGCGCCGAGTCGATCAACCTGACGGCGCCGTCGGGTACAGGCACCTATTATTACGGCGCGTGCGTCAACGCGGTGGCCGGAGAATCCAATACCGGAAACAACTGTTCGGCTTCCGTTTCCTTAACCGTCACGACGCAGACGCCGCCAGCCGACGGAGCGTCAAAGCTCTACTGGACGGACTGGGGCACGGACAAGATCCAACGGTCCAACCTGGACGGCTCGGGGATTGAAGACCTGGTTACCGGCGCCGGGCTGGATGGACCGGATGGACTCGCGCTGGATACGGCCGGCGGCAAGATGTACTGGACGGACGCTGGCGCCAACAAGATTCAACGCGCGAACCTGGACGGCTCGGGAGTGGAAGACCTCGTGACGGGCCTCGGGATTCCTTACGGTCTGGCCCTGGACGTATCGTCCGGAAAGATGTACTGGACGAACCGGCAGACGAACAAGATCCAACGGGCCGATCTCAGCGGCGCGAACGCCGAAGACCTTGTCACCAGCGGTCTGACGTTTCCGGGCGGTCTGGCGCTGGACGTGACGGGCGGCAAGATGTACTGGACGAATCCGGGCGCGAACAAGATTCAACGGTCCAACCTGAACGGCTCGGGGGTGGAAGACCTTGTCACCAGCGGTGTGAGCAGTCCCACCGGAATCGCACTTGATGTCTCCGGCGGCAAGATGTACTGGACGGACCGGCGCTCGGACAAAATCCAGCGGTCCAACCTGAACGGCTCGGGGGTGGAAGACCTTGTCACCAGCGGCCTGCACAGCCCGAACGGTCTGGCGCTGGACGTGTCCGGCGGCAAGATGTACTGGGCCGACGCGGGAACGAACAAGGTGCAGCGCGCCAACCTGGATGGATCGGGCATTGAAGACCTGGTCACGGGCGCGAACGGACTCGTCGATCCATCGGGCGTGGCCGTGGGGACCCCGGCAACAGGCGGGGGCGGACCCGGCACGGGAGGAGGAAGCGGCGCCGCCGACCTGATCGTTCTGACGCCTTCGGTAAGCAGCAGCAGCCTGGAAACCGGCGCTTCCTTCACGTTGGGTGTCAGGGTGCGCAACCAGGGAAATGGTCAATCGCCGGCGACGACGTTGCGTTATTACCAATCGAGCGACGGGTCGATTTCGACCTCCGACACAGAAATCGGCACGGGCGCGGTTGGCGTCCTTCCGGCATCGGGCGGCAATCCCGGGACGGTCGATGCGGCTCTATCGATTCGTCTGACGGCGCCGTCGAGTGCAGGGACCTATCACTACGGGGCCTGTGTGGACGCCGTGGCAGGCGAATCCGACACGGGGAACAACTGCTCCGCTGCCGTGAGTATCACCGTCTCGACGGCGACACCCCCTCCCACGGGGACCGCGAAGCTCTACTGGACGGACTGGGGAACGGACAAGATTCAACGTGGCGATCTGGACGGCTCGAACGTCGAAGACCTGGTCAGCGGCGCCGGGCTCAACGGCCCGGACGGTCTTGCGTTTGACGTGGCCGGCGGCAAGATGTACTGGACGGACGCGGGGACGAACAAGATCCAGCGCGCGAACCTGGACGGTTCCAACGTGGAGGATCTGATCACCAGCGGCCTGAGCGTACCGTACGGACTGGCGCTGGACGTGGCAGGCGGCAAGATGTACTGGACGAACCGGCAGACGAGCAAGATTCAACGGGCGGATCTGGATGGCGCCAATATTGAAGACCTCCTCACACTGTCCGGCCTGGCGTTTCCCGGTGAAATCGGCCTGGACGTGGCAAATGGCAAGATGTACTGGACCAACCCCGGTTCGGACAAGATCCAGCGCGCGGATCTTGACGGCTCAAATGGGGAGGACCTGGTCACGAACGGCCTGAGCAGCCCCACCGGCCTGGCGCTGGATCTGTCCGGCGGCAAGATGTACTGGACGGACCGCGGAACATCCAGCATCCAGCGTGCCGGACTGGACGGTTCCAACGTGGAAGACCTGGTCACAACGGGCTTGAACACGCCCACAGGGTTGGATCTGGACGTGGACGGCGGCAAGATGTACTGGACCGACGTGGACGCGGACAAGATCCAGCGTGCGGATCTTGACGGCTCAAACGTCGAAGACCTCGTCACGAGTGCCGACGGGCTTGTCGACCCGTCCGGACTCGCCATTGGCGCGGTTGGCGGCAGCAGCGGTGGGGGGACCTATGGCGTCGGTGACGCGCTCCCGAATTTCCCCTCCGGCTTCTTTGTGCCAAGGCGTCTAAGCGGCGCGAGTCTTACAAGCAGCGGGGGACGTACTGTCCTCAGCTTTCAGAATGGCGGTCTGATCGAGTTACAGGATGGAACCCGATATACGTGCATCTCCTCGGGAGGATGCAGCATTGAGGATGGACGTGTCACCAGGGGCACATTCGAATAGGGGATGCTGAGTTATGAAACGGTCACATGTGAATCGACGATTCGCCGTGACAATATCTCTTTTCGTCTTGACGGCATTCGCGGCGCCGGGTCTGGCCTACGGCCAGGTTACCGCGGTGCAGGAGTCGATTTCGGTATCCACGGCAAGCCCGTTGACCGAAGCGATCCTGAACGGCAGTGAAGTGACGGTGGTCCTGGCGGGCCGTACCTTTGAGCGGTCCATCTTCGACATACGACGGGCGGTTTCGGTGTCGGGGATTGCCGGCGTAAGCGTAGGCACGTTCGGGATATCGCGCGCAAGCGACACGAAACTGACAATAGAGCTGGACTTCAATGGAGATTTCGACGAGGACGGTACGTTGACGTTCACGGTGGGTTCGGGCGCGGTCGCGTCCTATAACGGCGCCGCACTGACCGACGAGGTAACGGTGACCGCGCTGGAAGAATCGGTGGAGGCGTCGACGGCCAGTCCCCTGACCGAGGCGACGCTTGACGGGAGCGTGGTGACGCTTACGCTGTCCGGACGCGCGTATGAGAGTTCCATTTTCGACGTTCGTGACGGGGTGTCGGTATCGGGGATTGCCGGTGTAAGCGTTGGCACGTTCGGCGTCCGGCGCGTGAGCGACACCAAGGTCACGGTAGAGCTGGACTTCAACGGCGACATCGACAGCGACGGAACGCTTACGTTTACCGTAGGGTCGGATGCGATTGAGTCCTATAACGGCGCCGCACTGACCGCGGAGTTGTCCGTCAGCGCGGGGATGGAATCGGTGACGGCGACAACGACGTCACCGCTGACGGAGGCGACGCTGAATGGGAGCGTGGTGACGCTGACGTTGACGGGCGGCGCGTATGAGAGTTCGATCTTCGACGTTCGTGACGGGGTGTCGGTATCGGGCATCACGGGTGTGAGCGTGGGCACGTTCGGCATCCAGCGCAAGAGTGATACGGTGGTCACGGTTGAACTGACGTTCAACGGCGACATCGACGCGGACGGCACGTTGACGTTCACGGTAGGTGCGGGCGCCATCGCGAACTACAGCGGCGCCGCACTGACCGCGGAGTTGTCCGTCAGCGCGGGGATGGAATCGGTGACGGCGACAACGACGTCACCGCTGACGGAGGCGACGCTGAATGGGAGCGTGGTGACGCTGACGTTGACGGGCGGCGCGTATGAGAGTTCGATTTTCGACGTTCGTGACGGGGTGTCGGTATCGGGCATCACGGGTGTGAGCGTGGGCACGTTTGGCATCCAGCGCAAGAGTGATACGGTGGTCACGGTTGAACTGACGTTCAATGGGGACATCGACGCGGACGGGACGTTGACGTTCACTGTCGGGGCGGGCGCCATCGCGAACTACAACGGCGCCGCGCTGACGGCACAGTTGCCGGTGAGCGCGGGGATGGAATCGGTGACGGCGACAACGACGTCACCGCTGACGGAGGCGACGCTGAATGGGAGCGTGGTGACGCTGACGCTCTCGGACGGCGCGTATGAGAGTTCCATTTTCGACGTTCGTGACGGGGTGTCGGTATCGGGCATCACGGGTGTTAGCGTCGGGACGTTCGGCATTCAGCGCAAGAGCGATACGGTGGTCACGATTGAACTGACGTTCAACGGCGACTTCGACGCTGACGGCACGTTGACGTTCACGATTGGTTCGGATGCGATCGCGAACTATACCGGCGCTGCGCTCACAGCGCAAGTGTCTGTAACGGCCCTGGAAGAAACCGTCGTGGCGTCAACGACGCGTTCGTTGACGGAGGCGACGCTGAACAGCAGCGTGGTGACCCTGACCCTGACGGGTCGTTCCTATGCGAGTTCGATCTTCGACGTTCGGGGCGGCGTCACCGTCTCAGGAATCACGGGTGTGAGCGTGGGCACGTTCGGCATCCAGCGGGTGAGCGATACGAAGGTGACGGTTGAACTCAGGTTCAATGGGAATATCGACGCGGACGGGACATTGACGTTCACGGTGGGCGCTGACGCGATCGCAAGCTACAGCGGCGTCGCGCTGACCGCGCAATTGCCGGTGAGCGCGGGTATGGAGTCGGTTGCGGCCTCGACGACGTCTCCGCTGACGGAAGCAACCTTGAACGGGAGTGTGGTTACGCTGACGCTATCGGGCGGTACATACGCGAGTTCGATCTTCGACGTGCGTCGCGGTGTGTCGGTCTCGGGCATCACGGGTGTTACCGTGGGCACGTTCGGCGTGCAGCGCGTGAACGACACGAAAGTGACGGTCACGCTCACGTTCAACGGTGACTTCGATGCGGACGGGACGCTCACGTTTACCGTGGGCGCCGGCGCGATCGCGAATTATAATGGCGCCGCGCTGACGGCCCAACTGCCGGTCACCGCTGAGACCGTTGCGGCCAATCGAATACCAACGTTCAGCGAGGGCGCAAGCGCCACGCGCAGCTTCGCCGAGAACACGGGAGCCGGACAGAACATCGGCAGTCCCGTCAGCGCGGCGGATCGCGACGGCGGCACACTGTCCTACAGCCTGGAGGGCACGGACGCGGCGAGCTTCGACCTCGTTGCAACCAGCGGCCAGCTGCAGACCAGATCGGGCGTCACGTACGATTACGAGGTCAAGAATCGGTACGAGGTCACCGTGCGGGTGTCCGACGGGCAGGGCGGGAGCACCACGATTGACGTGACGATTGACCTGACCGACGTGAGCGAACGGGAGGCGAATCCGTTGCTGTATTGGACGGACTTTGGTGCGACAGACAGGATCCAGCGCGCGGACCTGGATGGCGCTAACGTCGAAACCGTGGTCAGGAGGGGTCTGGGAACCCCCTTCGGGCTGGCGGTTGACGTTTCTGCCGGAAAGATGTACTGGACAGACGATGGTACGAATAAAATCCGGCGCGCGGACCTGGACGGCTCGAACGCGGAAGACGTGATTACCAGCGGGTTGCACACGCCGGTCTGGATCGCTGTGGACGCGTCGGGCGGCAAGTTGTACTGGACGGACTGGGGCACGGACAGGATTCAGCGCGCGGACCTGGACGGCTCGAACGTTGAGAATCTGGTAACTCAAGGATTGAACAGTCCCGCGGGCCTCGCGCTGGACGTGTCCGGCGGCAAGTTGTACTGGACGGACTCGTCGGAAGACAAGATTCAGCGCGCAAACCTGGACGGTTCCAACGTGGAAAACCTGGTCACCCGCGTTTCAGGCGATCTCGGCAGCCCCAGCGGATTGGCGCTGGACGTGCCGGGCGGCAAGATGTACTGGACGGATCGTGAAACGGGCGAGATCCGGCGCGCGGACCTGGACGGCTCCAATATCGAGGACGTTATCACCCGCGGATTGGACAAACCCATCGAAGTGGATCTGGACCTGGGCGCCGGCAAGATGTACTGGACCGATCTCGACAGGGACAGGATCCAGCGCGCGGACCTGGACGGATCCAACGTTGAGAATCTGGTCACCCGGTCGGACGGGTTGGACGATCCCTTCGGCCTGGCGCTGGCTGTCGAAAGCGCCCCAGTTGCGCAGGGACCGTGCGCAACCGGCAGCGCGGTGTCCAACCCGTCTGCCAACCCATGGCTGGTGGCAGACTGCAACGCGCTGCTGGAGGCGCGGGATCCGCTGAGAGGGACGGGGACGCTGAACTGGTCTGAGAACACGTCCATTTCCAGCTGGGACGGTGTCACCATCACCGGGACGCCGCAGCGTGTAACGAATTTAAGACTTTGGAACGAAAGTCTGAACGGAACGATACCTGCGGGTCTAAGCCGTCTGACCGGCCTGAAAGCGCTATACCTCGCGTACAACCAGTTGACCGGCACGATCCCGGAGGAACTGGGTGCGATGACAGGGTTGACGCACCTGGGCCTCATGAACAACCAGTTGACCGGTCAGATTCCGGCGGAACTGCGCAACCTGTTCAACCTGCGGCAGTTCGCCCTTCAGAATAACCAGTTGACGGGGACGATCCCCGCGTGGCTGGGCAGCCTGTCCCAGTTGCGGATATTGAACCTCCATGGCAACCGGTTGACGGGATCGATTCCGACGGAACTGGGTAATCTGACCGAATTGTGGCAACTGTTCCTCTTCGGCAACCAGTTGACCGGGTCGATCCCGAGCCAGTTGGGCAACCTGAGTTTGATGCAGGAGATGCGGCTGGACCAGAACCGGTTGACCGGGTCGATCCCCATGGAGTTGGCCGTTCTGACAAGGTTGAGCTTACTGTATCTCGCCGGCAACTCCCTGACAGGTTGCGTTCCCGTGGTCTTGCGAGACGTCTCCGGTAATGACCTGGACAAGCTGAGTCTGTCGGACTGTACTGGATCGCAAGGACAGGTCACGGCCGATTTCAACGGTGACGGCATCGTGAATTTCGCGGACTTCTTCGATTTCGTGGACGCCTTCGGCACCACCGACGCCCAATATGACCTGGACGGCAACGGCATCGTGAACTTTGCGGACTTCTTCGAGTTTGTGGATGCTTTCGGGACGTCCGGGTAAGCGGACGCGTCTCGCGGATGATCGGCTCAACTTACACTCTGAGCGAGGTCGAAGGTCGCCTGCTAAAGCGTGGTCATTGAGCTTGTCGAAATGCCCGCGTTATGTAACTCCTTTGCCAACCCTTCGATCCTTCGAAAAGCTCAGGAACCGCAAGCTCACGGAGCGACCCAGGGCGGGCGCAGGCGGTGCTTAACGGGTCATTCATTTTCGGACACAGCGGCGCATAGCGAAGCCGCGTTTGGGTTGATCCCTCGAAATCAGGAGGAAGCGAAAATGAAGGCACTTCTCGTATCAATAATGGCGACGCTGGTTTTATCAGGATGCATGGTGGCAGGGCACCACCGGAAGTCCGTGACGGACGATTCCGGCGACCGGATGACCGTGGGAACGGTACAGAAGGAAATAAGAGTGGGCATGAGCGGCGCCGAGGTGGCCGAGGTTCTGGGATCGCCCAATATCGTCTCTACCGACGAAGAGCGGCGCGAAGTCTGGATATATGACAAGATTTCGACGGAAAAAGCCTACTCGTCCAGTAAAGCCGGTATTCCTTCGCTCATTCTAATAGGTCTGGTCGATTTTGCTTTCAGGGGTGCCACGTTGTCCGGAGAATCCGGAGCCGAATCGACGTCGCAGAGAACCCTCACGATCGTCATCAAATTCGACGAGGAAAAAAAGGTAAGAGACTTCTCGTATCACGCGACGCGGTTCTGAGGCGTACAGACCTAATGTAGAAGTGTCGGTAGCGACACGGCTTAACCATCGGAGGTCCCGGGATGATGCGCAACTGGATCCGCGCAGTCACTCTGTTTGCCATTGCGTCTCCGATCACGACAGGCTGCGGGGGGGGCGGGCTGCCAACGGACCTCCTCAGGCTGACGCCGGAATCACTCCGGAATCGGCCGCTGCAGACGAGATCGTACGAAGGGACTTCGGAAACCGATCTTTTTTCGGCGGCGACCGGCGTGATTCAGGATCTGGGGTTCATTATCGACGAGAGCGAACCTAACCTCGGACTCATCGTCGGATCAAAAAGGCGAGATGCGGACCCTGATTTGGCCCAGAGGGTGAAGCAAGTGTTCGGTACGGCCGCACTGTGGCTCGCCTACGGACTCGGCGGTGACCCAGGGCCCGTATTTATGCCGGTTGACGACTATCAGAAGCTGTGGGCGTCTATCGTCATTCGTCCAACGTCGGAAAATGCCGACGAAACGAGCGAAGTCAGGGTGACGTTTCAGCGGATTGTCTGGAATACCGAAGACGAGGTTGACCGGCTCCAGAGTCTGGACGAGCCCGAATTCTATCAGCGATTCTTCGATCTTCTTTCAAAATCCGTGTTTCTGGAAGGACAGGAAAAATGAAAGTCTCAGGGCTGTTGAAGGCCGCGGTACCTGCACTGATCGTGTGTTACGGATGCACTTCATCAAAAGAGCATCTGTTGAGAATGGACGAAAGCCAGGTCAAGCTGCGAACCATGCAATCCCGTGCGTTCGACACCACGGACAAAGAGGCGATGCTCAGGACCGTAATATCCGCACTCCAGGATCTGGGCTATATCGTGAATGAAGCGAATGAAGTGATTGGTGCCGTCAGCGCGCATACAACGGACATCAAATACAAGCTGTGGGAAAAAAAAGAATATCCGCTGCTGATAACGGTTACGGTGCATCCAAGGGGCGAAACCCAATTGCTGGTGCGAGCGAACGCACAGTACAATCAGAAAGCCGTAAGGAACCCGCTGGTCTATCAGAATTTCTTCAATGTCCTTGAAAAGTCGGTTTTTTTAGCTGCTCAAGAGATCGACTGAAGTTTCCGCCAATCGTTCCGGCAGAGCGTGCTTGTCCCGTCCAATACAGGCACGGGTTATTCAAGGAACGGCAAAATGACAGTTTCCAGAATATTGACGGCCTCGACTGTCGCCGCGGTTCTTTTCGGTTTGTCCGGATGCGCAATGCCCAAGAGGCAATTGATGACGCTGGATACAAGCCAGGTCAATCTGCGCACCATGCAGACCCGTGCATTTGACACCACGGACAAATACAAGGCGCTCAGGTCTGTAATATCCACGCTTCAGGATTTCGACTTTCTTATCCTCGATGCGAATAAAGTACTTGGATTGGTTAGCGCTGTAAGACGCACCGACTGGTTGCAAATATCGATTACAGTACGACCCAGGGGCGAGACACAGTTGCTGGTGCGCGCGAATATGGAATACAATCGTAATGGAGTCGGAGATCCGTCAGTTTATCAGAAGTTTTTTTCTCTATTGGAAAAATCGATGTTCCTGTCCGCTCACGAGGTCGACTGAACGACTTTACACGTCGGACTTATCGACCGATTACCGGGTGCGCCGATTCGGTGATAACCCCGTTGCCGCAGAGCCAGGGATGCCAGTTGTAATTCGCTTCTGGCAGCAATGCGTTAAATCACAAAGGAATACAGACGTGAGATTATCCGGGGAAATGGTGACGATGATGGCAATCTGTGTTGCGCTGTCCGGATGCGGGTTACGCGCGAAGCAACGCACGAAGCGATTGCCGACCGTGGAATTGGCCGAAAGTCAGCTGAAGATCCGCAGCATGCAGACCCGATCATTCGATACGACAGACGAGAACAGGGCGCTGAGGGCCGTTGTTGCCACGCTTCAGGATTTCGGCTTTGTCATCTTGAAAGCGGATGAAGCGCTTGGAACGATCACCGCGAGAAGAATCGACGACTATCCACTGCGCGTGACAATCACTGTCCGCCGAAGAGGCGAATCGCGAGTGCTGGTGCGGATGAACGCGCATTACCGCTGGTCTGTCAGAGATCCGTTGATTTACCAGAATTTCTTCGCGTCCCTGGCGAACTCCATGTTTCTCGCCGCACACTCGATTGAGTAGGACACGATCGCGTTCGCGACTCACGGCGGCTTCTTTCATCTTTCCCGTCAGACTCGATCAAGAAACGAACTCCCGGCGGTTCATCCTGCCGAAACTGTCGCATTTTGCGACAGTTCTCCCTGCACTGCGGGCTTTGAAGAACCGACGATCGTCCACCTGGTTCCCGCCGGCCAATCCCGGGCACACAACAGACGTGAGCGAACCTGGACTCCCCTGGGAGGTGCGAATGTCCGGCAAAATATCCATCCTCAGTTCCATATTTCTCATCTTTTCGGCTGCCCTGTTTCTGTCTTCCGGACCCTACGCGTCTTCCCCCGAAGTCGACTGGGCGCACGCCTGCCGGGCGCCGGATCATGAGCGCTTGGGGCTCGAGTTGATCTTCGATGCGGCCGCCAAGCGGCCGGCGTCGGCCGACTCTGCTCAGTCGCGCACCCTCCGCCTGATCTACTTCCTGCCCAACGACCGTACGTTCAACCCGGACGTGGTTGACACGATCAAGGCAAGGATTCCGAGGATCCGGACCTTCTTCCGCGACCAGATGCAATCGAACGGCAAAGGCGCCAGGACCTTCGAGTATGAGACCGACGTCCAGGGCGACCCTGTGGTGCACCGCGTGGACGCGCCTTACTCCGATGCCAGCTATCTCCGTTCTTACCGGATGGTCGGCGTGGGCAACGTGTTCAGGGATCTGAGGCCGACCTTTGATACCAATAGTAATATCTTCTTCATCGTCGCGGACCACAGCACCTACAACAACCTGGGTTGGGGCAACGTGGCGGGGTTTGGCGGCCGGTGGGCGGATAACAGGGGCTATGCGCTGCTTCCCGCCAGCTTCAGTGTTGAAACGGCCGCCCATGAACTGGGTCATGCCTTCGGATTGCAGCACGATTTCAACGACGGCGCGAACATCATGTCGTATGGTCCGGGATGGGACCGCCTGTCGGCGTGCAGCGCCGGCCTGCTGTCGGTGCATCCCTATTTCAATCCTGCCATTGCGATCAAGGGCTTTCAGTATGGATACGACCTGGGGGAATTCGACTCGCCGGGCGTCGAGCTGATCTCGCCGCTGAGATATTCAGCCGGCGCAACCAGCTTCTCCGTCCAGTTCCGAGTCACGGCCTCCGGCAGCAGGGGGCTTCACCAGGTTGTATTCTACCTGAAAACGAAATCCCCCCACGCAGCCGCGGGATCACAGGAAGTGAAATCGTGCCAGGTCTTTACCGGTCAAAACCAGGCGGTCGCTACGTTCAACTACGACGGCATCATTCCGTCGGAAGGCGTTTCGAGTCTCTCCGCCTCCGTTGCACAGTACGTGGCGGTCCTCGCGGTCGATACCGATGGGAATGCGAATACCGGCCCCCTTCGCGATACTCATTTCGTATTTGCCGAAGCGTCGGAATACCACCTGGCCACGTTGTTCCGATATACGCGAGATACATCTCCGGAGATCTATGGGGCGAAGTTTTCCCCCGACGGATCAATCCTCGCCGCGAATTCCTCCGCGGGAATCCAGCTATGGAATACGACGACGCGAACCCACGTCGCCAACCTCAGCGGGGGGAGTTCATCCGTTGCGTTTTCGTCTGACGGGTCCATCCTCGCTTCCGGATCCACCAGAACCAACGAAGCCAATATCAAGCTTTGGAACGTGGCGAACCAGACGCTGATCGCCACGCTGCCCGGGCATCAGGGGGGGCCCACGGGCGTCCATTCGGTCGCGTTCTCGCCCAGCGGCGACACCCTCGCGTCAGGATCGGGAGACAAGACGATCAAGTTGTGGGATGTATCCAGCCAGAGTCTTATCTCCACCCTCACCGGGCATACCAGCCATGTCTTTTCCGTCGCGTTTTCGTCCGACGGTACGCTCGCTTCCGGTTCGCGCGACGGAACGGTCAAACTGTGGAACACGGCGACGCAAACCAATACCGCCACCCTGGAGGGTAATACCGGCCGGGTCCTGGACGTGGCGTTTTCCCCGGACGGGACCATTCTCGCTTCCAGCACCGATGGACCCATGGTGCTTTGGGACGTGGCGGCGCGAGATACGATTGCAACCCTCCAGGGACACGGGGAGCCGTCGTTCTCCGCTGACGGGTCGGTCCTCGCCACCGGCGCCAGGTTGGGGGAGGTCCTCCTGTGGGACGTCGCGACCAGGGAGAACATCGCCAGGCTCGGGCATCCGGACCACCTGGAAGATGGCAGTGGCTTCGGAGTCAACGGCGTCTTTTCTCCCGACGGATCCCTGCTCGTTACGGAAGGGTTGAATGGTATCGAACTGTGGGATGCGTCCACGTGGACCGGGTACACTTCGGCGCAAGCCGCGACGGATTTCAACGGCGACGGCAGGACCGATTTTGCCGACTTCTTCCTGTTTGCAGACGCGTACGGCAGCACAGACCCCAGGTTTGACCTCGACGGCAACGGAAGGGTCGATTTCGCGGATTTCTTCCGGTTTGTCGATGCGTTCGGCTCTTAGGCTGGCAAGTGCAAAACCAAGAACAAACATGGATAGACAGGATGGACAGGTTGAAAACCAACAAGCGCGAGAAAAGTACGAGAAAATGAGGAACGGCAGTGAATCGAGTCACCATTGACCGCACGTCATCACTTCGACCACCACAATCCCTGAACTCGATATCCACGCATTATTCAAAATTCAGGGATTGAATCCGTTGCCCTCTGTGTTCGGCACCATAGGGGCCGACCCAATCTGACGTCGCACAGGCGGACGCGATCTGTCGATGTCAACTGTATTGAGAAACAACCACATGTTCAGTGGGAGCACCTGCTCTCAGGGATCATTCTCTACAAATGACTGCTACGAAGATTAAGGTGGTGTTCTTTCTTCTTGCATCGTTAATGGCTACCGGTCGCGTCTCTGCCGGCCCGAACGCGAATGCGGTACTCTCCCTTGATCTGATCTCTGACGCCGGGGCGGGCAACCGGACGGATGACGGCGTTATCTCGGGCACGGTCACCGGAAACGGCACAACCGTCGCAATCGAGGTTTTCGCCGCGGGCGTGAGGACGTCCCTGGTTGGCGTAGTCCTCAAGTTCGACTTCGATGCCAGCCTTCTGGCGTTCGTCAAAGCGGAAAACAGTGCGTTTCCGCTCACACTTCCCGAAGGGTCGGTCGGCGTCAACTTCGCGTCCAGTACACCGGTTTCGTTGGCGCCACACGGTTTTCTTGCGCGTGCAGAGTTCAGGACAATTGCTGACGTGACGGGCCGGGAGTTTTCAATCGGCATCGAGACGGTTACGCTTGCAGAAAGTATTACGTCGAGCGAAGTGCTCACGTCAGCGAGCGTTATCACGTTCAATGCCACGGTTTCTCCTGACTTCGACGGCGACGGGACCGTTGGCTTTTCCGATTTTGTGCTATTTGCATCGAGATTCGGATCACAGCAGGGCGACGCGGGGTTTGACGCGCGTTTCGATCTGGATGCGGACGGGACAGTAGGGTTTAACGACTTTCTGATCTTCGCGCGGAATTTCGGCAAGGAAGTCTCGGCTCCCGTCGTCCGTGATCCGGACCTCGTCCTGGACACCCCCAGGGTGAGCAATGGCGCCCTGGCGCCCGGGCAGTCCTTTACACTGAGCGTGACCGTGCGGAATCGGGGTGCCGGGCAGGCGGCCTCGACAACGCTGCGTTACTTCCGTTCGTCAGACGCGACCATTTCGACCGGCGACGCGACGGTGGGCACGGACGGTATCGGGAGTCTTGCGGCTTCCGGCGCAATCGATAGATCGATCGGATTAACGTCGCCATCAGCGGCAGGAACCTACTACTACGGAGCCTGCGTCGACCCCGTGCCCGGAGAATCCGATACCGGAAACAACTGCTCGGGCTCCGTGGCCGTAACCGTTACGCGGCGGATTTCCCCCGTCTCGGCGTCGAAGTTGTACTGGACGGACTGGGGCACGGACAGGATTCAACGTGCCAATCTGGATGGCTCCGGGATCGAAGACCTGGTCGTCGGCGGTGGACTGGACGGACCGGACGGATTGGCCCTGGACGCGGCCGGCGGGAAGATGTACTGGACGGACGCGGGCGCGTCCAGGATCCAGCGCGCCGGCCTCGATGGCGCCAATGTGGAATCCCTGGTCACCGGCCTGGGTATCCCCTACGGTCTCGCACTGGACGTATCCGGTCGTAAGATGTACTGGACGGACCGGCAAAACAGTACGATTCAGCGAGCAAGCCTGGACGGCACGAACATTGAGAACCTGATTACCAGCGGCCTGGTATTTCCTGGGGAACTGGTCCTGGACGTGCCGGGCGGGAAGATGTACTGGACGAACCCGGGATCGCAAAAGATCCAGAGGGCGAACCTGGATGGTTCGCAGGTGGAGGACCTGGTGACCGGAGGGCTTGGCAGCCCCACCGGCCTTGCCATTGACGCATCCGGCGGAAAGCTATACTGGACGGACCGGCGCACGGACAAGATCCAGCGGTCCAATCTGGACGGCTCGCGGGTGGAGGATCTGGTGACCGGCGGTCTGGACAAGCCCAATGGTCTTGCGCTGGACACATCCGGGGGTAAGATGTACTGGGCGGACGCCGGCACGAACAAGGTACAGCGAGCCAATCTCGACGGATCAAACGTCGAAGACCTGGCGACGAGCGCCGACGGACTGGTCGATCCGTCGGGCATCGCCGTGGGCGGGGCGCCGTCTCCCTTCCGGATTGAGATCGTCTTCCTCGAAAGTACCCTCGGCGACGGATTCAATGCTGCTCAGAAGGCGCTGTTCCACGAGGCGGCCGTGCGCTGGACGTCGATCGTTACCGCGGATATCCCGGACAGCGACTTCTCGAATAATCCGGTCAATGAGTGGGACGACGATCTGAAGCAGCGGATTCGCGTGAACGACTTTGTGGACGATTTGCGGATTTTCGTGGGTATTGGCGATATCGACGGCGTCCGAGGCACCCTGGGGAGAGGCGGAACGCTCATTGTCCGCAGGAACAGACAGTCGGGCGCCCTCGTTACGAAGATTGGGACGATAGCCATCGACAACGACGATTTGGAGTGGATGTCCAACGCGTTTCTCTATGAGGTCATTCTCCATGAGATGGCGCACGTTCTCGGTTTTGGGACGGTATGGAAAACATTGAACCTGGTACGAGGTGTCAGCGACAGGTACTTTATCGGCCCGCTGGCGATTCGAGCGTTTGACGATGCGGGAGGCCGGAGTTACAGCGGCCCGAAGGTTCCCGTAGAGGACGACAGCGGTCACTGGAGGGGGTCCGTGTTCGGCGACGAACTCATGACGGCGAGCGTCCGGCCGGATCTCGACGGGACCCTGCCGTTAAGCGCGATTACGATTCAATCGCTGGCGGATCACGGATACGAGGTCAATGTCGGCCTGGCCGATGAGTACAGGCTTCCGGCTCCGGCAAGCGCGAAGCCGGCCGCTGAACATCTCCTGGACTGGGGGGATTGCGTCGTCGAGGGGCCGGTCTACGTCGTGGATGAGAATGGGCGCGTTATCGGTGTGGTCGGGGAATAGGTCAATGCGTACTGCAGGCCGATTTCGCAGGGCAACCGCGTCCGGGGAGCGTCGGCGGAATTCGTGCAACCTGAAACTTTACGGATTCCCCTGATGAGAGGCGGGATTTCTATGGCTAGAGTCATTGTGTCGGTCCTCACGGCCATACTGGCGACCTGGGTGTTACCGGTCGGCGGACAGGATGATGGCAAGTTGCACTCCGTGCGGAAAATCGCTACAACCGAATGTTGCGCCAGGGACGCCGGCAAGGACATCGGTGGGTTGGCGGCCGCCGGAAACGACGATCCGGAGGGAATCTGGTCTGACGGCACGACGATGTGGGTGGCAGACGAAACCGACGAAAAGCTGTATGCCTACGACCTGGCGTCCGGAGCGCGCGTGCCCGGCAAAGACTTCAATTCGCTGGACGCAGCGGGAAACGGCGACCCGGAGGGCATCTGGTCGGACGGGAAAACGATGTGGGTGGCAGACGACCCGTGGTTTGGCGAAAAGGTGTATGCGTACAACCTGTCCACCAAAGCCCGGGACGCCGGCAAAGACATCGACGTGCTTGAACTTGCCGGAAACGACAATCCGGAGGACATCTGGTCGAACGGCACGACCATGTGGGTGGCCGACTACACGGACGATAAGCTGTATGCCTATGACATGGATCAGAAGGACCGGGATCCCGGCAACGACGTCAATGCGCTCGAAGCCGCGGGAAACAACCACCCGCAGGGAATCTGGTCTGACGGCACCACGATGTGGATTGCGGACTACGCCGACGCGAAGCTCTATGCGTACGATATGGCTTCGAAAACGCGTGATCCCGGCAACGACGTTAATGCATTGGATGCCGCCGGGAATAATCACCCCGTTGGCATCTGGTCGAATGGCACGACGCTGTGGGTGGTCGACTACGTTGACAAGAAACTGTATGCCTACGACCTCACGGCCGGTGGAAACGCGCCCGCCATCCTCTCAGTGGCGCCCGGCATTGGCGCACTCACGGTGACGTGGGCCCAGCCATCCGGCGGCGGCCCCGCCGTTTCCGCGTATGACCTGCGCTATATCCGCAGCGACGCCCCGGACAAGGCCGACGCCAACTGGACCGTGTTGCACGATGTCTGGACGACTGGTTCCGGAACGCTTTCTTACGAGCTGACCGGGCTGACCGGCGGCGTCCGGTACGACGTTCAGCTGCGTGCGGCCGCCAGCGACGGAGACGGGCCCTGGTCGCCCGTACGTATCGGAACACCGCTTGTGCAGGGTCCGGCTTCGACCGACTTCAATGGCGACGGCCGGACCGATTTCGCGGACTTTTTCCTCTTCGCAGACGCGTTCGGCAGTACGGACCCTCGCTTCGACCTCGATGGCAGTGGCAGGGTCGACTTCGCAGACTTCTTCAGGTTCGTGGACGCTTTCGGCACGTAGGTGGAGGTTGAAGTGCGTGTCGTCTCGTGATCGTGTGGTGTTCAGATCGCCGGCCATCACGACTTTCCCCGGCGGCCGCGGGCTTGCTGGCGACGGCGCTTTCCGCTCGCTCCGGAACGTCGGCGCCTCCCGGCGCCCGCGCGCCCGCCGGATCGCGCAGACAATCTGGCACGAATGAGGATTGACTCCATAACGAACGCTTGGTTGAATCCGTGATTATCGCATTAATCGGCATTCTTCTCTCACCGCCACTAACCGCCCACGCTTCGTCTGCGCCGCCCGACAGCGTGCTGTTCTGCGGGGTCGACCACGAGCAGTTACGATGGGATCATCCGCGCCCTGCCGCCAAGCGTCCGGCGGACCTGAACGTGGGCGAACCGCGTACCGTGCGGATGATCTACTTCCTTCCGAAAGACCAGGCCTTTCGCGCCGACGTTGTGGATTCGATGAAGACGGTGATCCGCCGCGTTCAGAGCTTCTACGGCGAGCAGATGCAGGCCCACGGCTACGGCTACGTAACTTTCCGACTTGAAACCGATCCGCTGGGTGAGCCGCTGGTACATCGCGTCTATGGTCAACACCCTGAGAGCCACTATTTCGGGCCGACCCCAAGCAGCTACAATCTTCTCTGGTGGAAGGAAATCCAACAGGTGTTCGATCTTGATGAGAACATCAGTGTCATCTACAGAGAGAGCCCCAATTACACGGGAGGACAAGCCGGATTGAGGCAAAGCAAGAAACAAGGCGAGGTCCGGGTGACCAGGGTGTCAGAGGGACTCTTTGCCCATGAATTGGCTCACGCCTTCGGCCTTGCCCACGACTTCCGAGATGGGGCGTACATCCTGTCCTACGGTGGACCAAGCCAATTCCCGGGCGCAATGACCTGGGATCGAATCTCCGCCTGCACTGCCGAGTTTCTGTCCGTACATCCATACTTCAATTCCGCCATCTCAATTGAAGAGTCTTCTCCACCTACTATCAAACTCGTCTCATCCACCGAATACAAGGCTGGTTCCCAAAGCGTCTCCATCAAGCTTGGGGTCAGCGATGCCGAGGGGCTTCATCAAGTGCTTCTATACGCATCGCCGGGCTGGTCGAGAGGGCTGAGGGAATGTCGTGCTTTGAAGGGTCAGAGAAATGCGGTCGTTGAGCACGAATTTGACGGATCGCCAATGGCGACCAATCCTGAAAACCTCATAAAGAGTCTATCAGACCCTCTCCATAGGATTGAGGTTATTGCAGTTGATACGGATGGGAACATGAGCGAGTTGCGGTTTGACCTTGTCCCGGATCGCGTGACAGATGCACTCGAGGGGCATACTAGCCATGTCAATTCGGTGGCGTTTTCTCCCGATGGAAAGACTCTGGCTTCGGCATCGTCGGATGGCACGGTCAGGTTGTGGAATGCGTCACGCCGAGAGTTACTTGCAACCCTGCTCGGGCATACAGATTCGGTCACGGCGGTTGCATTTTCGCACGATGGGGCCTTGGCTTCCGGATCATTGAGCGGCGTCAAACTGTGGGACGTGAGGACGCGGAACGAAACCGCTACCCTGAAGGGAAACGGTCCGGTGGCGTTTTCCCCCCGTGGGGATCTGCTTGCCTCCGCGTCGGAGAACCGAGCGATCCTGCTTTGGGACGTGAAGAACCTGGCTAAGATCGCAACGCTTGAAGGTCACGTAGACCAGATCAATGCGTTGGCGTTTTCTCCCGATGGAACTCTGCTCGCCTCGGGGTCAGGACACTTTGAATCCGAGGATCAGACGGTCAGGCTTTGGGACGTTGAGACACGCGAGGAGGTCGCAACCCTTGAGCACAATGGGGCGATCTGGTCAGTGGTGTTTTCGACCGATGGCGCCATCCTGGCCTCGGGAGTGGGTTCACCCGACAATATGGTCCGGCTGTGGGACGTGAGGACACATGGAGAGGTTGCCCGGCTTCGGCATCTCGAGCCGGTCTTGTCCGTAACGGTTTCTCGAGGTGCAAGCATTATTGCTTCCGGGTCACGGGATGGCAAGGTACGGCTGTACGATGGCATAACCCGAGATTTTATCGGCGCCTTCCTGCCGTTCCGACCGAGTGATCGCTATAGCTGGGTTGAGATCCGCTCGGTAGCGATTTCTCCCGATGAAACGACCCTCGCTGCTGGGACAGGGTATGACACAATAGAGCTGAGAGATGTTTCCAAGTGGACGGGTCCCCGCCCCTTCGCAATGGAGATTGTCTCCGACATCGAGCAGCAAGGGTCGGTAGGTGCGGCGCTGGACGAGCCGTTCGTGGTTCTGGCGCGCGATCTAAATGGAAATCCCGTTGAAGGGGTCAGAGTAGACTTCAAGGTCACGACCGGCGGCGGGACGCTATCCGTGACTTCGGCCATCACGGATGAGAACGGCCGCGCTGCCACGACCCTGACGCTGGGAAGCCAGCCGGGTACCAACACCGTCGTCGTAACGGTAGCCGATCTCGATCCTGTGACGTTCACTGCCACCGGCAAAGCTCACGCCGACTTCGACGGCGATGGGACCGTCGGATTTGGCGATTTCGTGCTGTTCGCGGCACAGTTCGGATTGAACCAGGGCGACGAGGGGTACGATGCGCGTTACGATCTCGATGCGAACGGCGCCGTCGGGTTCAGCGATTTTGTGATCTTTGCTGCCGCGTTCGGCAACAGCACCGCGTGAAATAAACGACCCGGTCAGTGGAGATAGTGATAAGTACTTTGCGGTCCGCTGGCGATTCGAGCTTCAGGCTGGATCTCGACAGGACCCTTCCTGTAAGTGCGATTACGATTCAGTCGGCGGACGACCACGGCTGCGAGGTCGAGGTCGGACTGGCGGATGAGTACAGGATTCCTCTTGGAAGGTTCCGCCGAACGGGACATTATATATGATGCTTGCGCCATTGTTCACACTTCAAGTGGGCCGGATGCGGACACGATTCAACCCCCTGGTAGAGGTGGGGTCGGTAAGACAAGGCGCGAAATGGAATAGACCTGTGGCGGGATTTGCGATAAGTTAGATGTCTGCTGAACGTCGTTCCGGGAGCATCAGGGGACAAAATTTCATCACGAAAACAGATTGGATTTCGAAGGAATTTCAACGCTTCGGAAGTGTCCGATGCAGGGACAGTACAGGGAGGAGCGCATGGAATACGTCAGTTTCGGCCGTTCCGGCCTGAAGGTGTCGCGCCTGGCCTACGGATTGGGCCTGCGCGGGCAGAACGACGTCGACGAGGCGGAGCGTGTCATCGAACGGGGTATCGAGCTTGGGATCAACTTCATCGACTGCGCCAACGTCTACGGCCTCGGGGACGCCTACGTGACCCGCGGCACTTCGGAGCAGCTACTCGCGCGCGTTCTCAAGCGGCACCGCGACGACCTTGTGGTGACCTCGAAGGTCGCCAGCCGCATCGGCGAGGGGCCGAACGACGCCGGTCTGTCGCGCTATCACATCATGCGGGAGATCGACCGCACCCTTGCCCGCCTCCAGACCGATCACATTGACATCTACATCCTTCACGTGTACGACGTGGAGACGCCCCTCGAGGAGACCCTGCGTGCCCTCGACGACGTGGTGCGCGCGGGCAAGACGCGCTACGTGGGCGTTTCCAACTTTCAGGCCTGGCAGGTACTCAAGGCGTTGTGGACTCAGGACCGCCTCGGGCTCGATCCCCTTATATGCATCCAGAATCCCTACAACCTCCTCAACCGCGAGCTCGAGCTCGAGATGTGGCCGGCGCAGCGCGACCGGAGGTTCGGGGTCATGACCTACAGTCCCCTGGGGGTGGGCTTGCTTTCCGGCGTGTACTCTCCCGGAGAGCCGCCCCCTGAAGGCACCCTTTACGCCAGGGGCCGCGCCGAATCCTTGAAGAAAGATCTCAATGAGGCGGCGGGCCGGACCCTGGAGATCCTGAGAGAGATCGCCGGCGCCCACGGCCGCACCGTGGCCCAGACGGCGATCAACTGGGTGCTCTCCCACCCCGAGGTGACGGCCGCGATCACCGGCGGCGACACGGTGGCTCACATGGAGGAGAACGCCGGCGCCGTAGGCTGGTCCATCACGCCGGAGGACCGGGCCCTTCTCGACGAGGCCTCGGCCGGCCAGGACCGCGTCCTGGACTGACCTAAGTTCGCCGGATCGTGGCGAATATCGCCGGATAGCAGGATCGCAAACGCCCAGCCGACTCGGCCGCGTCACAGCGTCAGGCGCCGAGGTAAAGGGAAGAAGCTGGTGCTCGGGATGGGGACCTCTCAAAAAAAACGGGCTCAGACGAAGCGGAGATGGTCTGTCCTCTTCGGGGGCATCTTCCGACGACGGAGGACGGACCATGCCCGCATCGGATACGATGGATGACCAATTACCGAAACCCAGCTGCATAGGAATTATCGTTTTGGCCACCGCTTTCTTGGTGTATTTCAGCCTCGGTTTTTTGGTCTCCGAGGCAGCCCACGCTTCGCCTTCGCCGGCTGACAGCGTGGTGTTCTGCGGGGTCGACCACGAGCAGATGCGGCGGGACCATCCCCTCCCCGCGGCCAAACGTCCGGCAAATCTGAACGTGGGAGAACCGCGCACGGTACGAATGATCTACTTCCTGCCCAATGACCGTCCTTTTCGGCAGGAGGTCGTGGATTCGATGAAGGCTGTGATTCGCCGGGTTCAAACCTTCTATGGCGAGCAGATGGAAGCGCATGGTTACGGCAACAGGACCTTCCGAATTGAGACCGAAGCTCAAGGGGAGCCGCTTGTGCATCGCGTCGACGGCCAACACTCCGACATCCACTATGCAGCCGGTGGATGGCCAGTCTCTGAAATCGAACGGAAATTTGACCTTGATGCCAACATTTACCTCATCGTCTCTGACCTTAGTATCGATAAGATTCCTCTTGCACGCGGTCTGTTTGCCGGAGGATTCACATCTCCTGGTGGAAAAACCAACGGCTATATTCTGGTCCCCCACAGCGTAAGATACTTCACGGTGGCCCATGAATTGGGACATACCTTCGGCCTGGAGCACGACTTCAGGGACAATCGATACATCATGTCGTATGGTTGGGACGAGCGCGGGGTCATTTCTGCGTGCGCTGCGGAATTTCTGGCCGTTAATCCCTATTTCAATCCTACCATTCCAATCCAGGAGGGGCAGCCGCCTACCGTCGAACTTACTTCGCCGACCAGGTATCCCGCGGGCTCGGAGAACGCCTCCATACAACTTAGGGTCGATGATCCTGAGGGAGTTCACCAGGTGATCCTCTTTGCAACAGCAGGTGGGGACAACGTTGGTTCCGGAAGCTCCAGTCTCAAGACATGCAGAGGGTTGGAGCGCGAAACAAAAGTCGCTGTCGAGTTTGAGTATGACGGCAATATCCCTTTCGAACCGGCTTCAAGCCTGTCGGAACCCGCAGTGCATCGGATTGTGGTACTGGCCGTGGATACTTATGGGGACGTCAGCGAAACAGAATTTTTCCTATCGGAAATTGCGCAGCAAGCCATCGCCTACCTTGAAGGACATACCCAAAGGGTTGAGGAGGTTTCTTTTTCCCCGGACGGGACCCTCCTTGCTTCCGGGGCAATCGATGGAACGGTACGGCTGTGGGACGTGGTAACGTACGCATCCATTGCCACCCTGGAGGTTGGGAGCGCGGTCTATGCGGTTTCGTTCTCCCGGGATGGGAAGATACTCGCTTCCGGAACGGGCGACGGCAATGTTCGCCTGTGGGACGTGGAAACCAAAAAACAGATTGCTACTCTGAGAGGTCATACGGAATATGTCGAAACCGTATCGTCTTCTCCGGATGGGACCACCCTCGCGTCCGGGGCGGGATATGGGGATGAGCCCATGCGGCTGTGGGACGTGGAGACCGGTCAACCGATTGGCACCCTGGAAGGACATGAGAGAGGCGTCTATTCGCTTTCGTTTTCTCCGGATGGAAAAACTCTCGCTTCCGCGTCTTCTGATAATACGGTTCGGTTGTGGGACGTGGGATCCAGACAACAGATTGTCGCCCTGGAAGGGCATGATGACCTGGTCGCGGCCGTATCGTTTTCTCCGGATGGGAAAACCCTGGCTTCCGGGTCTTTTGATGCCACGGTTCGGTTGTGGGACGTGGAATCCAAAAGCCGCATCGGAAACCTTGAGCATCGGGGTTGGGTCTACTCGGTATCGTTTTCTCGGGATGGGAAAATTCTCGCTTCCGCTTCGCAGAAGGGCACGGTTTGGGTGTGGGACGTGGCGAACCGAACCCCCCTCGCCACCCTCGCTGGTCATGCTGCAGACCTGGTTCATTCAGTGACGCTCTCCCCAGACGGCGTCATGATGGCCTCAGGGACGTCTGACAAAGCGGTTATACTGTGGGACATTTCCGAGTGGACGCGGCCCCGACCTGTTTCCCTTGAGATCATCTCCGGCGACGGCCAGCGGGGGGCGCCTGGCGAAACCTTGATCCAGCCCCTGATGGTTGAAGTACGGGATCAGTTCGGCGATCCGCTTCCCGATGCATCCGTCACATTCACGGTCACCGACAGCGACGGGACGTCCACCGTGGCGACGGCTACGACCGATGCCGATGGCCGCGCCGCCACAACGCTGACTCTTGGCAGGCAACCCGGGACGAACACCGTTGTGGCAACGGTTTCAAATACAGATCCGGTGACCTTCAATGCCACGGGAAGAGCACAAGCCGACTTCGATGGAGACGGGACTGTCGGCTTTGGCGACTTTGTGCAGTTCGCGGGAAAATTCGGTTTGAGCGAGGAAGACGAGGGGTATGACGTCCGATTCGATCTGGACGGAAACGGCACCGTAGGGTTCAGCGATTTTCTGATCTTCGCGGGGGCGTTCGGGAAGAGTTAAAAGCGGTGAGACGGGAGAGGGTAGACGTGAGATGATATGAGTGCCTGAAGAACGGGTAGACGTAAGACGTTAGACGGGAGATACCGTGAGTGCCCTATGGTTCTTTTGATGGTTACGATAACGGTAAAATGGCAGGCACGGTTTATGCGGAAACACTGCTGCAAATGTGCTCCTCTACCGTCTTGCGTCTCCCGTCTCACCGGTTTTCTTGCCGCGTGCGGCTTCATTTCTTGCCGGAGGCATAAGGGAATGACCAAACGGGCAAGGATGTCATCTACCGTCTCCCGTCTTACGTCTCACCGGTTTTATCGCCCCGTGCGGTTTCATTTCTTGCCGGTGGCACAAAGGACGAACCCATCGGGCAAAGGTGTCTTCTCCCGTCTCCCGTCTTACGTCTCACCGTTTTTAGGCGCCGTCAGGCGTCGACGATTCACCCGCCCAGCATGGGCCCGAGCGTGGAGATGATCTTCTTCGCGCCGGTATAGCCGAAGAATGCGAGGGTGGCGACGAGGATGGCGTTGATGATGAAGTTGCTCCTGAATCCGGGACCGACCCAGTCGGTCCTGTTGTTCATCAGCAACAGGGTCAACGCCACAAGCGGCAGGAAGAACGAACCGAGGACGGCATAGGTGAGCTGGACCTCCGCCACGGAGCCCCACAGCAACACGAGCGGCACGATCGCGAGGCCGACGAGGTAGGCGCGGTAGGGCGTGGACCGCCTGATGTCCGAATTCTGAAAGGCTTCGGGTGAGACCCCTTTTCGCAGGGCGAGGAAATTGGCGAACATATAGGGGTCGCTCTGCCAGACGCCGAGCAGGCTTGAGAAGACCGCGCCCCAGAAGCCGAGGAGAAAAGCCCACTTGCCCGGCGCCCCCAGCGCCAGTTCGAGTTGGCTCGAAAGGATGAGCGCCAGCGATGCCCCCTTCCCGTCCAGCGCCACACGCGATCCGATGATGATCATCGCAACGCCGAACAGCGCGGTGACGGTGTACCCCACCGCCAGGTCGACGCGGCACGCCTCGACACCCTCCCGACCATGCCTGCCCGTTTCCCGGATCCAGTACCCGTAGGACAGCAGCGTAACCGTGCCGCCAACGCCTCCCAGCACGCCGAGGGTCCAGCCCAGGCCGCCCGACGGGATGGCCGGAAAGAACAGGCCCTTTGCAAGGGCGTTCCAGTCCGGCCCCAGCAGCAGCGCCGTGAGCAGAACGGTCGCGAACATCAACCCGATGCACGCCGACATGAGAACTTCGAAAACGCGGAACCCGCCGATCCAGACCAGGGCCAGGCCGACGAGGGCATGGACAATGCCCCAGACGATCTTGGACGTGGCCGGATCGCCGATTGGGAGCAGGCCGGTGCCCGCCACGCCGCAGGCAGTGACCAGCGCACCGCCCACGGAGAAGCTCCAGATCAGAAGGTAAACGATGAAGACCCACTGGACCCAGGCGCCGAGCCGGTGGACCCAGCCTTCCAGCATGGTGGTTCCGGTGGCCATCTGCCAGCGGGCGATGCCCTCGTTCAGGGTCCATTTGAGCAGCGCGCCAATCACGGCCGCCCACGCGAGGCCAACGCCGATCTTCGAGCCGGCCAGGCTGGCCGTCAGCAGATCTCCCGCGCCGACGCCGGTGGCGGCCATGAGAATGCCGGGAAGTATGAGAGCGGGTCTGAAACGCACGGGGAATCCTGATTTCGGGTTGCGGGGCCACAACAGGCGGTTCCGGGGGCCGCAGTCACCTAAATTAGGAGGAGTACGGAACCCGTCAAGCAAAAAACGCCGGCTTGCACCGAAATGGCGCTTGACACGATGACGGTGGATTTCTATAATTCAGCCACTTCCCGGAGACCATGTCGCGATGGACATCCAAGATTTGTTAATGCGGGGGCGCACGGCAGTGCGCCCTTACCTTTATGCCCTGCTGGTTCTGTTCGGAGGATGCGCAGACCGCACGGCGTCTCAATACTTTGAGGCCGCCCGCGTACACCAGTCCCGCGGCGAATCGGCCGCCGCGCTGGAAGCCCTTAAGGCCGCTGCTTCCGCCGTTCCGAACGATGCCTTCTACCAGCGACATCTGGGGCTGGCCCATTTGCGGCTGGGCAGGTACGCCGAAGCCACGGCTTCCCTGGAGCGGGCACTGGAATTGGAACCCCATTATGCGGACGTCTACCGGGATATGGCGGCCGTATTCGAAGCGCAGGAGATGAAACCGGCGGCGATTGCCTGGCTGGAGCGAGGCACGAGAAAGGTGCCAGGCTACGAACCGCTCTTCCGCGATCTTGTCGACCTGCAGTTATTACAGGACCGGCCGGACGAGGCGCTGAGTATCCTGGAGGCGGCCGTCCTGCGTTGGCCGGATGCGCTGTGGGCGCATTACCGCCTGGCGCACCTTTACCACCGGCTCGAGCTGTTCGAGAAGGCCCGGGCCGCCCTCGCCACCGTCCTGGAGATCGAGCCGGGCATTGCGAAAGCGCATGCGCTTCTTGGCAACGTACTCTATAGGCAGGAGAAGTATGAGGATGCCGCCGATGCATACCGGCGCGCCATAGTACTTGATCCGGACGATCACAGCAGCCACAACAATCTGGCCTGGCTGTATGCCGTTCAGGGGATTCGACTGAAAGAAGCCCTGCGTCTTTCGCGGCGGTCCCTTCAGAAAGTACCCGATTCGCCAACCTATCTTGACACGCTCGCGGAGATCTATTACCGGTCGGCCCGATACGAGCGGGCAATTGATGTGATCCGGCATGCGATTTCGTTGCAGCCCGAAGATCCTGCCCTCCGGGACCACCTGCAAAGTCAATTGGATAAATTCATGTCCGCGTTCGGTGGAAGGGTGGACCGGAGCGGCGCGAAGGGTACTGAGGACCTGCTGCGGGCGGAACACTCGAAGCAGCCGACATTTCAAGGAGGATGACGGGAGTGAGTACACGGATTGAGCGCGTGCATGCAAGAGAGATTCTGGACTCGAGGGGCAATCCCACGGTGGAGGTGGAAGTGGGCCTGACTTCCGGCATTGCCGGCAGGGCGGCGGTGCCTTCGGGTGCGTCCACCGGTCAGCACGAAGCGGTTGAACTCCGCGACGGCGATGAAACCCGATACCTTGGCAAGGGCGTCTTGCGCGCGGTCCGAAACGTGAATTCGACAATCGCGCCAGCGGTGGCGGGAATGGATCCTTCCGACCAGACGGCGATCGACGGACGTCTGAACGCGCTGGACGGCACTCCCAACAAGGGCAGCCTGGGGGCGAACGGAATTCTCGGCGTCTCGCTCGCGGTGGCCAAAGCGGCTGCGAAAGCGTTCGGGACGCCGCTTTACCGCTACATCGGCGGCGAGAAGGCCTGCACGTTGCCGGTTCCAATGATGAATATCCTGAACGGCGGCTTGCACGCCGACAGCAGTGTGGACCTGCAGGAGTTCATGGTCATGCCGGCAGGCGCAGAGAGCTTCCGCGAGGGGCTGCGGGCAGGCGCGGAGATTTTCCACGCGCTGCGGGAGGTGCTCAAGGCGGGCGGTTACAGCACCGGCGTGGGAGACGAAGGTGGATTCGCGCCCAGCCTGGGATCGAATGAAGAGGCGCTGGAAGTGGTGGCGGAGGCAATCCGCAGGGCTGGATACGAGCCCGGGCGGGACATTCTGTTGGCCCTGGATCCGGCGTCCTCAGAGTTTTTTGCCGACGGCAGGTACGTGTTCCACAAGTCCGACGGATCGGAACGGACTCCGGAGCAGATGGTCGACTTCTGGGACGACTGGACACGGCGGTACCCCATTGTTTCCATCGAAGACGGATTGGACGAGGACGATTGGGAGGGGTGGGCGCGGCTGACGGCGCGGCTGGGTGATCGCGTCCAGCTGGTCGGAGACGATCTGTTCGTGACCAATACGGAGCGTCTCAGGCGGGGTATCGAGTCCGGGGTCGGCAACTCGATTCTGATCAAGGTGAACCAGATCGGCACGCTCACCGAGACGCTTGAAGCCATTGACACCGCTCGCAAGGCCGGTTACACGGCCGTTATTTCGCATCGCTCCGGCGAAACGGAGGATGCAACCATCGCCGATCTCGCCGTAGGAACGGGTGCGGGACAGATCAAGACCGGGTCGGCCTCACGCTCCGACCGGACCGCCAAATACAACCAGCTGTTGCGAATCGAAGAGGAACTGGGCGAATCCGCCGTATATCCGGGCCGGGAAGCGTTCTACAATATCAACCTGCCGGACGGGACGGTACACGAGCAGGTGCCTGCATTTTGAAAACACCTCTGTTACAGATCGCGCCATCGGGTGAGCGGAGACGGCTCAGCGAATCCGATCGTCGCCGCCTCCAGGCGGTATACAACCAGGTGCCGGCCGTTTCATGCCGCTGCGACCGGTTGGGACAGTGTTGCGAACTCACGAAGGAGGAAATGGAAGCGGATTTCGCGACCATGTATCCGCTCTATGCGGTCGAGTATCTGAACATCGTCGACTATGTGCAGGACCGGTTCGATGCCGGAAAACGCGACGCTGTTCTGGGATTGACGGAGGAGCGGCCGGTGCGTTGCCCGTTTCTGACCGCCGACGGGGGATGTTCGATTTACCCGGTTCGTCCGCTGGTCTGCCGGACCTACGGGGTATTGAGCCGCGAAGCGGTGGAAGAAACGGCGCGCGGCGCCCGCGGCGAGGTGTCCGCGCAGTGGGTCTCGTCGTTTCTGTTTACGGAACGCCACTCGGTCTGCCCCCATACCCGTGTGCAGGCTCCCGAAAAACTGGCGGCGCATGCGCAGAACATGGTTCGATTCAACTACGAGAGGGAATTGCTGACGCTTGGCCGGGAGACGGGAGGCCTTGACGAGGCCCGTGCGGCCTTGCTGTCGTCCGTGACCGGTCTGAAACTGGTGACGCGCTGGACGTGGGGCGGATACAACGTGTTGCTTCGGGCGCCGTTCGACTGGTTGAAGCGACACTTTGCCGGTTATTGGCGTCGGTCCGCCCTTGCGGAGTAGCGAGACGGTTCCGCCGGACGGGGCATTCGGCGGGCCGAAAACGACCCTCCGGATGATTTATGGTGACTTGCCGAAGTTCCGCGCGAACATGATGAAATCTCCGAACGAGACGGCGCGGTCTCCGTCCAGATCGAACGAGGGGTCGAAGCCCGGTCTGCCCGCGGATTTACCGAAGCCCGCGGCAAATGCGATGAAATCGGAAAAGCCGACCGTTCCGCTGGCGTCGAAGTCGGCCGCCGAGGGGGCGCGGCCTTCGCGCGAGGCGAGGGAGAGGGTGTAGGTATGGGGGCCGGAGGACGTGCGTGTGACGGCCAATACGGTTGGAGAACTGCCGTACAAACCGATGCGTCGCTGACTGCCGCCCGGCACGGCGACGGCGGCGACGTCGTGCCTGTCGTCCGTTTCCGATACCAGTGTCAGGAGCAGGTCGCTGCCGCTGCCGACGTCCAGCGACAGGCCGGAGAGTCCTGACGTTCGAGGCACGAAATAGTCGATGCCCCAGAGCTGCAGGGCGCCGCCGAGTTCGTCGGCGGGAACTGCGACCGTATCGCTCCTGACCGCCTCGAGCGCGAGGCCGCGGTAACCCGGACCGCTCTCGTCGTTCACGAACACGGCTGCGGTCCAGTGAGACCAGAATTGATCGAAGCGTTCGACCTCTCCGAGGGTCGCCAGGGTAAGGTCGAACCCGGCAATGCCGTTTTCCGGCTCGGCGACCAGCTTCGCGACGGCCGAATCGCCGTATCTCTCTGCGAAGTAGGTGGTCAGCAAAAAGGTCTGGTCGAAGAGGAAAGGAAGGAGGCTGCCGGCGGACCAGCTGGCGGCATCCGTCAAACCGGCATCGAATGGTACACGATGGGCGGATTCCGGTGATTTGAGCAGGTTCGGCGCGCCCAGGAACAAATGACCGGCCGTGCCTGTCGTGTCCTTGTATCCGCAGGCCAGCTCGGCGTATTCCGAACAGCCCTCGTCGACCCATCGGTGTTCGTCCGGGTCGGCGTTCCAGTGAAGCATGTGCTGGAATTCGTGGGCAAGGGTGGCGCGCGCCAGGTTACCGTCGAGGTCCAGGGGATCGCTGTCGATATAGAGGATTTCCCGGCCGAACGGCGCGGCCTGGTTCGCGGTATCGTAGTACCCCAGGATGGTGCCGCTCAGGGCATTGTCCATAATGTCCAGGACAACGATCAGGACACGAGGGTCGCCGTCGGCGTCGGGCGGTGGCCCGAAGATTTCCGTATTGATGGAATAGATGCCGCGTTCGCGATGCCTTGGGGTGGACCGGTCGAAGGCGCGGGCCAGGGATGCGACGGCATTTGGCGTGGCCCGCGGTCCGCTCCAGATAACGTCTTCCACGAAGACGTAGCAGTGCTCGCCCCGCACACGGCACGTGGTTGTGGTGAGATAATAGGGATCGGAACCCGGAATCGCGCCGAAATTGTAAGCACGAACGGTCAGAGGGTCGCCGACGTCAAACGTCTCGGCGGCCGTTCTTTTTGCCGCGGGGCCGGGATGGGGATGGACGGGCAGGAGATGCGTGCCGCTACGGGGTTCGGCCCCGGCGAACGCGACGGTCGACATCAGCAGGCAGAGTGCGATCCCCGCGGAGGCAGAACGCCCGGACCGGGACACAGGATTGGAAATTGTCGAAGTCACGGCGTTTCCGCCCTTTCACGGTTGGTGTGATACGTCGGTGCGTATCTGCATCCGGGGCTCAGAAACCGTGGTCGAAACTTGCGTACAGGCCGCCCCGGAGATCCGTGTGAAGCTGAATGCCGGCCCCGCGTGGTTGGGTCTTGCGTGCGATATAAGCCGCGTTCAATGCACTCGCGAAGCGGTTGAAAATAAGGCCGCCGACAAACAGGAAAGCCTTCTGTTCAGCGGAAGTGGCCTTGCTGCGCAGATCCTGAAATTTGACGCGGGAGGCTTCGGAATCCCATTCCCAGACCTGGCCGGCGGATTCGGCGCGCAGATTCGCATGTTCGCCTGCGAGAAAGCGTTCGCGCTGGTTTCGCTCGTAGATACTCTCGAAATTACCCACCTCCTTGATGACGGACTCGGGTAGATTCTGCAGACGGATCCCGGCATGAGCGGCGGCATGGGCGCGATACGCGTCGATGCGGTACGTTTCGAGGAACCGGAACGTGGCCATGCCGGTCCAGAAGATTCCTTCCGTGACCAGAAAGAAACGCGCGGAACGGGGGCCGCCGGCGTACATCTCGCCCAGACCCGGCAGAACGAGCGACAGCACGGCGGCTCGGGCCGGCGACTTACCCCTGGCATGTCCCTCGGAAGGCGCGCCGATCAGAAGAAGGGTCAGGACCGCGTGAAAGACCGGGGATTTCGGGAATCGGTGTACCATGTGTTTGTTTTTCGGGATCATTCGTCGATAGACGATCAGAACGCGAGGTGGATCGCCGCTTCGGACCGTTTCGGTCCAGGCAATACGGAGAATCGCAGGGACCGTGTCCGCAATGCCGCATGGATGGAACTTGCAATGCGGTTGACAACCGTCAGGCCGATGATGACGGAGGCGCGTTTGAGGAGCTTGTTGCTGTCGTTTCGCCGGTTCTCGTAGTCGATGCGCTGGCCGGAAACAACGTCGCCGTTTCCGGTTTCGAAGCTCACGTCGCGCACGTCTCTCCAGCCGAAGACAAACTGGTTGTACTTTCCGATCATCTCATAGTATTGCTGGGTGTCCACGTTGTGACAACCGTCCTGCGCCCGTTTGCAGGGCAGGGTTTCGGTTTCGATATAGGGCGAACCCCTGGATTGGTTGTATTTCTGCCACTCGCGATATCGGTTCTCGTCCCAGTTGCTGTCTGCAAAGGCGCGAAATTCCGCCTTGAGGTCGTTGCCCCGGCTTCGCCAGCGGAGATAGTTGAACCAGGTAAGCGCCTCGATCCCGAAAAAAACAGCCGCCCTTTTGGGCTCGCCCGCGTAGAGTTCGCCAAGTCCGGGAACCACAAGAGACATCGCGAACGCCAGTTTGGGCGATTTTCGGCCGGCCTGCACGGGTTCTCCTTCATTCAGAAGCCACGGATTCGAGCGGGAGGGGCCGCTGTCGAGACGCTCCGCGGCATGTGCCGGGAGAACAGCCAACAGGATCAGCATCGGGATGACACGGTACACAAGAAACTCCTGATAAAGAGAAAGCCATCAGCTAACTGTGGCAAGACGTGAGTCGTGAGACGGTAGAAGACATCCTTGCCCGTTTAGTTCCTCCCCTTGCCTCCGGCACGAAATGAAACCGCACGGGGCAACAAAACCGGTGAGACGGGAGAGGGTAGACGTGAGATGATGTGAGTGCCCGCTGGTTTTCCTGGTCGTAACGAAAAGGGCGAAAAATATCGGCACTGGTTACAACACAACGTGTTCTGTCAATCCAGGGTTTTGGTCGGCGAGATTTATTATCTTGTATTGGCTCTATCGCTTTTTGACCAGGTGCCGCATAATTCGACAAGGTCTTTCATCTACCGTCTCCCGTCTACCGTCTCCCCGCTTTTCCTCTATCTTCCTCCAACGCTTTGCAGGTATCCGAAAAGCAGGGTGAAGTAGAATTTGAAACCGCTTTTTTCCAATTCTTCGCCGGGTACCACGCGCGGTAACGTGTCCATGCCGTAGGCGACATCCAGGCTGGCGCGTGTCGGAAAGGTGTAGAAGGACGTGGCGTCGTACCGGATCTGGACGCCGACGTCCCGCTTCCAGCCGCGGTTGAGCACGTTGTCCATTTCGTCGCCGTCCCAGGCGCGGCCGATACCGGCATAGACGGATCCAAAGAGCTGGTCGGAGTAGATGGGGCCGGTCTGCCGATCCATCCCGGTCCGGATTGGAAAGCGGTACGCGGCGCGAACCATGGCGGCCCTGCGGCCTTCCAGGCTGTAGAACGTATATCCCTTCATATACGGCAGGCCGCCGAGGAAATAGTCGAAGTAGTCATCCACTTCGCTGTCGATCATCCCGCCGTAAAAGCGTAGCCCGAGGGTGCCGCGTCCGGGACCCACCGGCAGGTATTCGCTCCAGCTCAGGGTCAGCCGGTTGTAGAAGTAGCGGTCGAACGTCTCGATCAGAAGGGACGTGTCTTCCTTGAACCCGCTGATGAAGTAATTGAACTGACGGTCATAGCGGAACCGCATCTCCCGGCCGGCGCGCGGATTGATCTCCCGGTCTCTGGTACGGAGGATGTTGTTCAGGGAATACGTGAACGAGAAATTGAAGCCGTGGTGGGTGGTGGCGCCCACGCTTACTTCGCCCATGCCGTTGAAGCGGGCGACGTCCTGGTCGGTGGACGACAGATTGTAGATGAATCGTGCGTCCAGCCGGCTACCCGTGCCCAACCTGTGCCATGCCCCGAACTCCGCGCCCGAAAGCGTGAACGTCTGACTGAAGATGCGGAAATTTTCGTCCCTGTTGAGTACGTCGTCTTCTTCGTGACGGACGGCCCGATAGGCTTCCAGAAAGACGGTGGGGCGCCAGCGACGGTATTCGTAGACCGCGAAGAGGTCCAGGTCCCGGTCGCGGGCCGCCATGGCGCCGACGAGCAGGGACTGTTTGTTGAGAATGTCTTTGGATCCGGCGAAGATGCCCAGTTTGAACTTTCCCGCGTCTACTGCAATTCGGGGAAAGATCGACGTTGTGGAGAATTCGTTGGCATAGGTACGGGCTTCCACACCAGCCACTTGATGGGCCTGCGGTGCACCGGGAGAAGATTGGCCGCCGGGCGCGAAGGTGCCCGGCGGCACCGGTTCCCAGGCGCCCTTGCCGGACATGACCCGGATCTCGTACCCTGAAGCGCCGTAGTGGGAAAAGGCAATGCGACGGTCCCCGGGATTGACGTGCGGCTGAAGAGCGCCCCCCAGTACCCGGGTGACGCGGTGCACGGCCCCGTCGATCAGGGCGAAATGGTACAGGTTGAAGATGCCGTCCTGGTCCGAGGCGAATACCAGGCCCGCCCCGTCGGGAGTCCACGCAGGATCGCGGTCCGTGCCCGGGGAGACGATGACCGGATTGAACGGCCCGCCGTCCGCCGGGACGATGGCGATGTCCCGGGTCTGGTTCGGACGGAAGACCGAGCAGGCGATCTGCGAACCATCGGGCGACCAGCGGGGCGTGTATACCTGTGAGCCGTCGTCGAATGACGTGAGCCGGCGGAGGTTTCCGCCGTCCACGTCCATCACGGCAAGGTTGGTGGAGCCGCGGCCGTTAATCACCAGTGCGATCTGTTTTCCATTCGGCGAATACGCCGGATGACTCGCACGGAGTCCGTGCGTCAAACGACTCTGGTTGGGCGGCAGTTCCTGAGACAGACCAAGTGTCGCCCGCGTCTTCTGAAACAGTCCGCCGGCCCGTGGCGCGGTCGGGTCGACGGTATACAGGTCCCGGAAACGTGAGCCGTATCTGTCGGGCGCGCTGCGGCGGGCGAAGATGAGGCGGGGGCCGTTCGGCGACCAGTCCGGCGCCGTGTCTGCGCCGCCGGCGAGCGTCTTGGACGTGCTGTCGGAGAGGGTATGCACAACCAGGGCGGTACGGCCGAAGTCGCTGCCCTGGTTGGTGAGATGAGCCAGTTGCTTACCGTCCCGCGACCAGCGGGGATGGAGGTTGAAGTACCCCTTGCCGTGCAGGATTTCGCCGTCGACGAGGCGTCCTTCGAGTTCGGCTTTCTGGACTTCGTACCGCTCTTTCAGGGCGGCCACCCAGCGCCGGTGGAGTTCGCGACCGGAGATGCCGGTCGCGCCACGGACGGCGGATTCGAAGTCGGTTCGCCACAGCCTGGTCATATTACGGTAGATTTCCGGCAATTTGCCCTCGCCAAACGTGTTGACGATAAACAGGGTCAGGTCGTACCCATGATCGTACACCTTCTCCAGACCCAGACCGGTCTTGGAACCGAATACGCCCATTTCCTCGTAGGTGAGCAGCCGGTTGTTCAAAGTGGACATCCGCAGGATCATGTCGCGGTGGGAGTCCCAGCGGTCGAAATGGACGCCCGGCGCCATATATTGGGCGGTGCCTTCGGCGAACCACGGCGGTACGATGGTCAGGGGAACGGCGTAAGATGCAAAGACGTCCGGATAACCCGTGAGAATATCGTCCCGCCGTTCTTCGTTCTGGTAGCCCAGATAGTGGAAGTAAATCGCGGGCAGGCGTCGTGGACCCTTGCGGGCCGTCTGCAGCGATATGATGTGGGTGAATTCGTGCGCGATCACATTCTGCAGCCAGTCGGTGTCCCCGCGCAGTTCGAATTCCAGGTTGGACGCCCAGATCTCCATGGTGTTGTGATAGTAAAAGGCCACGCCATTGGCATAGTCGTCGGTGTCTTTCAGGATCAGCCGTATTTTTTCGTCGGGAGTGAAATCGTAGAACGTCGTGACCGGGCCGTACACGGCTTCGGCTGCCGTCGCGGCGCGACGGGCAAAGTCGGCGAGGCCCTGATGGTAGTATATCTTGAAGTGGGCGGTCTCCAGGACCTCCCAGCGCAACTCGGGATGGTTGGCGTCGGACTGAGCGACGGCCGGCAGCGGCGCCCATAACAGCAGCACCAGGCATATCCCGATGGCCCTGCCGGATAAACCCTGCGTCCGGCGTCGATCAGGCGCCTGTCGTAAACATCGGATATCCTGTGTACCCATCGGACGGTTATTTGATGATAGCGGTCTTGACGAAGCGGACTTCGGTTCGTTCTTCGGAAATGGCTTCCACCCGGCATACGTAGAAACCGCTGGCATAGTCGCCCGTGTTCCAGCGGAGCTCGTTGTCCGTACGGGGCGTTGGATTCTCCATGGTCATCCTGTCGACGATTTCACCCAGCGCGTTGAGCACGGCCACCTGGACGCGGGCGCTCCTGCCGAGAAAAAACCGGATCGTGGCCGACGTCCCGCGAATGGGATTGGGATAGCAGTAGACCTGGTCCGGCGGCAGTAGCAGCGACGTGGTTTCCGGCGGCGGATCGCTGGGCAGCGTGAGGAGACGGCCCGCGTTTCCCGGTCCCCCTCCTGCCTGGCTCCAGACGAGATGATTGCCCGTAAAATGGGCGTCGAAGGTCTCGAGGTGCCAGAGATGCGCCGCACCGTCAGTCGTGAAGACGACCAGTTCGAGGGTGCCGTCGTCGTCCAGGTCGTCAAGCAGGGGCGATGCGCGGACCGGGCCTGAAACGGGCAGAGGAAAGGACGCAAGGCCTGAGCCGTCAGCACCGAGACCGTACACCAGGCCTCCCTTCGTGGCCGCGAAAATGTCCAGGTCGCCGTCCAGGTTGATGTCGGCAAGTACGGGTGGGGCTGAGATCAGACCGGCTTCGTCCTTGAGCGGAAACGCCAGCGGCGTATCGGTCTGGTGCACCCCGTTGAAGCGCACGACCCAAAGGCGTCCCTCGCCGCCGAAGATCGCCTCGATGTATCCGTCTTCGTCCAGATCGCCCAGCACGGGCGCCGAACCCGCGCCGCCGGGCACCGGCACGCTTTGAGCCGTCATGCTCCCGCTGGAAAAGATGGATACCACACCGTCCGCGTCCAGCGCGACGATCTCATCCCGCCCGTCCCTGTCCAGGTCGCCCAGCACAGGGGTTCCCGGGACGGACCCGGAAAGGGTGCCCACCTGTTGGACGTGTCCATCCGCCTTGACAACGAAGAGCCCGCCGTCGCCCGTCAGGGCGACAATCTCGCTGTCCGGATCGTCGTCCACGTTTCCGGTTGCCAGGCCGACGACGGCTCCGCCGACCATCTGCGCGACACCCGTGTTCGCTCCCTCCAGATTGCCCCAGGTCACGTCCCCGTTCGTCCAGCCCCAGATATCCACCGCCCCGCCCGCAAACCTCGCGATGAGGGGCGGGCAGGAGACCTCGGGCGCCGCGCCCGCGGACGGGGCCGTGGTGCCGTTGCGTCGCCACAGAACGGGCGTGGGGCCTCGTGCGTAGATGAAATCGGCTTCGCCGTCTCCGTCGATATCGCCCACGGCGGGGCTAAAAGAGGTGACGAAGGGAAACGCGGCATCGGCCGGCAGGACGGCAGGATTTCCGCTCAGAGAGAGCGGCAGGGCGATTCTTTCGGGGGACCCCTCGGCGGGGTCCGGACCGAAGTGGCCGCCGCTGCGGAGGATTTCTTTGACGCCGTCGCCGTCGAGGTCGATTGCCCGGGGGGCCTGCAGCCCGACGTTCGCCAACCCGGTTGCAGGCCACGCATCCTGCTGGTAGTCAAACGTGATGACCACGTCCATCGTATCGGCAGGGGGGCTGAGGACTTGAATCGTAATTCCCGTGCGATAGTTCAGGTTGCTGCTGCTGGCGGGCACGGTGTCCGGTCCGAAACGGGATGCGTTGCCCGAATAGAACGGATCTCGGGCGCTGCCCTCGATGGCATCCAGGCTGATGATGCCGGCCTGCACAACCCGGTCCGCGGCATTGTTGCCGATATCTTCCAGGCCGTCTGCCTCCTCCAGCGAGATTCCCCGCCGGTATTGGCCCGGGGCGATAAGATACTGCGGATTGCTGTTGACGGCAACGCCGTCGCCACTGGCCTGAAAGACGGCGTCGTCCACGTGCCAGATCAGAATGCCGGAACCCGGAATGAAGGCGTCGTAGTCGTCCACCGAGAGCCAAACGCGATCTCCGGATGAGAATTCGACGTCGGGTTTGCGCCCGTGTACGGCAAGCCGGGAGATGCGGTTTTCCAGGAGGAAATATTCGGTGGCGCTGATGGGGATCTTGACGGCCTGTGGCAGGTTGGAACCCGCAACGTGCGGGGCAGCCAGCCGCACGGTGTCGTTCCGTGAGACGACCTTCGGCTCCAGCCATCCGAGGCGGATACGGGACCACGCGAGCATGCGGCTCGGTACAAAGCCGATGAGCAGGCTGTCTCCCGGGTCTGCATTCGGCGGCTGAAGGCCCAGGCGGGGCGCGGAGGCCACGGCGCCGGGGCCGCCGGTATCCAGCGGACTCCAGTCTCCCACCGCGGGGAGTTCGTCTTCGAAATTCGACAGCCCTGGCAGGCCCAGCTGGTGCGCGAAGAACCGGACAAGCGTTCCGTTCAGACCGGCCCTTCCGTCCGTACCGACGGCTTCGGGCAGCAACATGCCGTTTTGAACAGTTGCCGCCCCATCGTCCACCTCTATCGGTCCGTCCGCAAACCGGTCGAGGTCATTGCGGGACACGAAAGCGGACGGAATATCGTTGATGGCCTGTCCGCCAGCCTCCGCTCCGAGCCCGGCGTGAAAGACCACGAAGGCCTGGAAAGCGGAAAAATCCAGGTTTGTCCCTTCGGCGGTGTCGGCGGCCGCGATCCCGTCACGGAAGAGCTGTGTGATTCGCTGGGCGATTTCGTTTCGGGTGCGCCCGTTGCCGTATTCCTTCAGCGGTCGGTCCAGAAGGTAGCTGCCGTCCGCATCCTCGGGAAACACGGTGTACTCTATATCGAGCTGCCCGTTGGAAATTTGCAGGTAGTAGTTGCGCAGGGCCTGGAGGTGCGCTTCAAAATAGGATCTGTCGTGCGGCGGGGCGTCGAAGGGGAAGACATAGTCATCGCGGACCGAATCGAAGGTCCGGAGATCGAAGGCGCCGTTTCCGCTGGTCGTCCCGTCGTCGGGATCTTCCACCGAAAACGACACACGGACGGCCAGGATGCGCCAGGTCTCCACAGCGCCCTGAACCTCAGACGGAGGTGGAACGAGACAGAAAAAGCAAATGGCGAGAAGGAACGCAAATGTCGTCTGCTTCTGCGCCATTCGCGTTTGCAGCCTGCGTCTGGGTTCAACCCGCCGCAACCACACGATGGTTTTCGACCCTTTGAGAAGTCAAACGAAAAACAGCGGAAGGACAAGCCGTTCCATTGTCTCAGAATGAGAAGCCGCCCGTGAATCGAAAGACGTTCTGGATGGCGGAGCCGCTGCTGGCAAAGTAGGAGAGATCGAATGTCGCCCAGTTGTATTTGAGACCCAGGCCGAAGGTCGGGCTTTTCCGGTCACCGTCCTCATCGTGGAAATATCCCGACCGCAGGGCGAAGGCGGACTCTTCGGAAAGGTTGTATTTCCATTCGATGCCCGCATGGTAGTCGATATCCTTGAATTCCTCGCTTCCGTTTCGGTCGCTCCAGCCGGTGGCAAAGGAGAAAAAGCCTTCGTCGGCCAGAGGTTTATAGATGTCCGCGGCAAGAAGCAGCGTTGAATTCCCTCGCTGCAACATCTTGTGGGCAATGCCGATCGTGAAATTCTGCGGCAGCGGGTCGGCCTGGTCCGCATCGATAAACGTAATATTCGGTCCCACGTTTCGCAGCGCCCAGGCCAGGGTGAAGCGATCCGAAGCTTTCCACATGAAACCCAGGTCGCCGGCGAAGGACGTGCCGGCGCCCTTTCCCTTTTCAATGCCGGCCCCCTGACTGGCCAGTTTCTCGTGAATGAACTTCATGGTTGCGCCCACGGAAACGTCTTTCACGACAAAGGTTCCATAAGATACGGCCACGGCCAGGCCGAAGCTCGTGAATTTGCCCAGGTCCTGGCCCTGGGAGTCGGTACGGTGCTGGGACCCGAGGGAAGTGTAGATCAGGCTCAAGCCCAGGTTGCCCACGCCTTCGACCGGCTGCGTGTACGCGCCGAACGAGGTGAAAATGTCGCTGGCCAGCGATGGCACGGGCTTGTACATCGTTGTACTCATATGCCTGTTCGTGTCGTCTGCCAGGGCAGCCGGATTGTAATAGGTTGCGTTGGCGCCGTCGGCAATCGCGATATACGCCTCACCCATTCCAGCGGAACGCGCGCTGGGTTGAAAGAGAAGAAAGGGCGCCGCGGCCTGGCTCTCCGGCGTCGCCCACGACGGGCCCGGACACGCGAACACGAAGGAGAGGAGAATGCCGGTCAGGCACACGCACAACGGGTTGCTTTTCATGGGGTTCGGCTCCTTGAGGTGTTATTCGTTCGATTGGGCCCGGCGGAAATTGTCAAGGCGACAGGGCACAAAAAACCGGGTGCGGAAAGGGGTGGGAAGGCGGGTACCCCTTTTCTTGTCCGGCGACCCGGGTAAACGCTGCAACGGCACGGGCACTCCACTCGCTATAGGTTTTGACGTCAAGTCCACAACGCGACAATCGCCCCGGGAGGCGGTGACGGCCAGCCTTGTCGACGGCTTCTTATTATGGAACGAAAGTGTGGAACCAGGGGCAAAACACGTCAGCGAATGTTCAGAATAGGCGCTCCTGCCGGAAAAAAGCTTGTTCGACAACCGGTGGTTGACTATTTTCTGTCAATCTGAGAGAAGACAGGACACCGGATCCGTGTTTCAAGCGTTCGTATTTGAAAGGGACCGCACCGTGATTGACAAGGAACTGCTCGACATTCTGGCCTGCCCGGAAAACAGGACACCCGTAAGGCTGGCAGGTCGGGCATTAATTGAAAGGATTAACGAACGCATCGAAAAGGGCGAGGTGTGCAATCGGGGCGGATCCCCCGTTGAGAACCCCATTGACGGAGGCCTGGTTCGAGAGGACGGCGCTTACCTGTATCCGATTGAAGACAATATCCCGATTATGCTGGTCGAAGAGGCGATACCACTTTCGAATGTCCGCTGACGATTCAGAAACATCGTTTCCGGGAAGCCCCGCGAGAGGGTCTTTCAGGGACGATGTATATCGGTAGCAACCGGCGTTTCGCCAAGGCCTCCGGAGATCGAACTTCCCTGAATCTCATCAAGCACGAAAGTTACGTTAATCGTCGCCGGAATGTCAAGTCTTTTCGTCGATTTCAAGATATAAACGCGTCTGGCATACAGCGGTTCCCGACTTTTCCGTTCGCCGTCACGATTTCCCGGTCGGAGTTGCGGTACCGGCGAAATGGACGGCCGTTCCCGTTGAATCGTTATCCTGAACCAAACTCTCGTGTCTCGTTTTCTGCCGAACCCAATGCTTGCGGCCTGCCTCTGCGTGACTCTGAATACCGGGTTCGCCGCCTGTGAGCGGGCGCCGGACAGGTCCGACCTGACCGCCCCGCCGCCAGGGCGGGTAAACTGGCGGACATGGTCGGAGCGGGATTCCGCGCGGGTTCTCAATCGACCGCTGTTTCTTTATCTTTATTCCAGCCGGTCCTACTGGTGCCGGGATATGGTCAGACGGTGTTTCGGCGACGCCGAACTGGCGCGGTTGATCGGACAGGGTACGTGGCCGGTAAGGGTGGACGTGGACCGGCGGCCCGATCTGGCGGAGCGGTTCGGTGTGGGCGGCTGGCCTTCAACGTCGTTCCTGACTCCCGACGGCGACTGGATGACCGGGTCCATGTATCTGGACCCGGATGATCTGCGGGAACTGCTGCGCCGGGTGCGGGTCCATTTCAACAACCCGAAGCGCTGGGGCGATTTTGAACGCGCGCGGCGGAATCTGGCGCGATGGGTGGCGAGAGAGGCGCCGAATGTGCCCCGGGTAGCGCCGGCGCCCGGCCTGCTGCACCAATTCTCCGACAGCACCGCGGCCGCGCTGGAGCGGGGAGAGGTGCCGGGACCCGAGTCCTTTCTTGCCCTTCTCGATGCGGACGGTACGGCGGCGCGGGCCCTGGCGCTGGAGCGGCTGAAGGCGATCGTCTCAAGTCCGTTGCGCGATTCCGACGGGACTTTCTTCCAGCGCGCGCTCACGCCGGACGGCGCCGTGCTCGACAGAGAAAAGACGCTGGCGGCAAATGCGGGTTGGCTGGCTGTTCTGGCGCGTGTGGACACGGCGGCGGCGGTTGATCTTGGCGACGCGCTGGCGGGCGGGCTCTATGCTTCGCAATCGGGCCTGTTCGTTGCCGGCCTCGCGGGGTTTTCCGAACAATCCGGAGACGTGGTCCTTTTGGAGGCGGGTCCCGCGGCCCCGAGAGACCCGGCCGTCTATACCTCCTGGAACGCCCTGGCCGTTACCGGGTTTGTCGCGCTCTATCAGGCTTCCGGAACCACCGCCTATCTGGATATGGCGCGTGACGTTCTGGCGTCCGTCCGGAAGCAACTTACCCATCCGGACGGCGGGGTGCGGCACGTCCTGAATCCTTCCGGAGACCCGCTGTTTCTGCTGACGGACCAGGCCCTGGTTGCGAGGGCCGCGCTGGACTTATACAGCGTGCGCGGTCACGACGGTGACTTCCGGTTCGCATCGGAACTCACCGATGTGATGCTGGAGCGGCTCTTCGATGACGCGGGCGCGATGCGCGACCGCTGGCCGGAGCCGGACACGGCCGTCATCCACGCGGTGGATCGTCTGGTCCCGTCGGGTAACGGGGTGGCCGTTCAGGTGCTTTCAAGGTTGTACGCGCTGACCGGCCATTCGCGCTATAGAGAAACGGCCGGTGAGATTCTTGAGACGCTGGCGAACAGCCACCTCAGGCGCGCAGCCAATGCCGGCGCGCTCTACAGAGGAATGGCGATGTACCTGCGCCTCGGGGCCGGCCGTACGTGGCGGTCCGAGCCCCGAGAATCCGATCATGAACTTCCGTAACCTGTACGTGTGGTACATATGGAAGAAGGGAAGACAAAGGCCGTAATGATTGTCGGGGCTTCCGGATTCCTGGGGCGCGCGCTTTGCGACGTGCCTTTTGAAGGTTACCGGCGGATACCCGCGGCCCGCAGGCCGCGGGCGCCGTATTCGGTATCCGACTGTCTGCGGGTGGACCTCACGGATGCGGGCTCCGTCAGGGAGGCGATTACACGGGCGCGGCCGGACTGGGTGATCAACGCGGCCGCGGAGGCCGGCGTGGACCGGTGTGAACGCGATCCCGATCTGGCGCGCCGCGTGAACGTTTGTGGAACCCGGAACCTCGTTCGGGCGTGCGAAGACGCAGCCACCGGCCTCGTGACCGTCTCAACGAACTACGTCTTCGACGGCCTGGCGGGCCCCTATGCCGAGACCGATCCCACCAATCCCGTCAACGTCTACGGACAGACCAAGCTCGACGCGGAGGTCCTGTCGCTGGCCTCTTTGCGCCGGGGGATCGTGGTCCGGACGGCGGTACTATACGGATATCGTGCGGATTGCAGGCCCAATTTCGTGACGTGGGCTCTGGAGTCGCTGCTTCGTGGCGAGACCATCCGGGTCGTAACCGACGAATGGGCAAATCCCACGCATGTGGACGAACTTGCCGTGTTTCTCCTCGAACTGTGTCGCTGCGACTTCCGCGGTGTGGTCCATTTTGCCGGGCCTGAATACCTGAGCCGGTATGAAATGGTTAAGCAGATCTGCCGCTGTTTCAATTTCGACGAGGACCTGGTTGTGCCCGTCACTTCCAGGGAGTTGGGGCAGACCGCGACCAGACCCCCCGGAGCAGGCCTGAAGCTCGACCTGGCACGCGGGCGGTTCAATCCCGTTCTGCGGTCTTTTTCCGAAAATCTGAAGGCGACCGGCAGGAAGATGGGCATAAAGGTCAGGTGATTGACATGGGTGAATCCCCGTTGCGCGTGTCTTTGATTACACCAACCTATAACGAACGCCCGAACATCTCCCTTCTGGCGGACGAAGTATTTTCAGCGGTCGGTCGGTTCCCGGAGATCGATCTGGAACTGATCGTCGTGGATGATGCTTCACCGGATGGCACCGGCGAGGAAGCGGAAGCGCTGAAGGGCCGATATCCTGTTCAGGTGGTACACCGGTCCGGCAAACTGGGTCTCGGCAGCGCGGTGATGGAGGGATTTCAAAGGTCGGACCGCGATTGTCTTGGCGTGATTGACGCGGACCTGAGCCACGATCCGGCGGTATTGCCCCGATTGATTCAGGGGCTGCGGGAATGCGATCTCGCGCTTGGCAGCCGCTATAACCCCGAAAGCCGCGTGGAGCGGTGGCCATGGTATCGAAAGCTGATCTCCCAGGCCGGCGTGCTCGCCGCGAGGCAACTGACCGGGGTACAGGATCCGCTCAGCGGGTATTTCTTCCTGCATCGCCGGGTGCTGCAGGGCGTGACGCTGACGTCTCCGGGGTACAAGATTCTGCTCGAGATCCTTGTCAAGGGAACCTGGTCGACATTTGTCGAGGTACCCTACGTGTTCCGCAATCGGCAGTACAGCACCAGCAAACTCAATTTCAAGGAGTACTACCTGTTTTCCAAGCAACTGCTGGTGTTTTCAATGACGAAATCGAAAAACAGGGCCGCCGGATCCGGCGGCTGATGGAGCCGCGGCGGATGTGGTTTCTCCTTGACATCACCGGCTGCCGTCGTTATGTTGAAACGCTTTTTTGGCGGTCTGAGTCGATGTCGCGTGACTTCCGAAAGGTTTGTATGCCGGTCATACGTCGGGTTGTTCCCATACTGATCATCGTGTGGGCGGCGGGTCGTCCATGTACGGCAGTAGCGGATCCCCCACCTCGCGTAAATACGGCAATGCAGGCGCATACCCTGGATCAGCTGGCCGACCTGATCCGGCGTCAGTATTATGAAAGGACGGATCCGGTCGAACTGTATCACGGTGCAATCGAAGGTTATCTTTCCCGTCTGGACCCCCACTCAACCTATATTTCGCCGGAGGAACTCCAGGACACCCAGGAACGGATGCGCGGCTCGTTCGAGGGAATCGGGATCTATTTCGAAATCATCGCGGGCCAGCTGACGGTTTTGTCCCCCATTGTCGGATCTCCGGCCTACAAGGCAGGGCTTCAGCCCGGTGACCGGATCGTAAAGATCGACGGCGTGTCGGTGGTTGGCATTCGGAAGACCGATGACGTGAAAAAGCGTCTCAAGGGTCCCAAGGGCAGCAGGGTGAATGTTCTGGTTCAACGCCCCGGAGTGACCGACCCCCTTGGCTTTGAGATTATTCGTGACAAAATTGAAGTGCCCAGCGTGCCGTATGCGTTCAAACTGAATGCGGACGCGGGTTACGTGAAGATCGACCGGTTCTCCAGCCGCACCTCACGGGAGTTGCAGGACGCGCTGGACGTGCTGATCGACGGTGGCGCCGCGAAGCTGATCCTCGATTTGCGCGGCAACAGCGGGGGGTACCTCGAGCAGGCCGTGGCGGTGGCCGACCAGTTCCTGGAGAAGGACCGGCTTCTGGTGTATACGGAAGGCCGCAGACGGGGTTCGCGTGAAGATCATTTCGCGGATCGCGATCCGATAGTACCGCTCGATATGCCGCTGACGGTACTGGTCGACAACTACAGTGCCAGCGCTTCCGAGATTGTGGCGGGCGCCGTCCAGGACTACGACCGCGGGCTCGTCGTCGGGCGGACCACGTTCGGCAAGGGTCTGGTTCAAAAGCAGTATTCGCTGAAAAACGGGGGCGCGGTGCTGCTTACCGTCGCGCGCTACTTCACGCCCAGCGAACGGCCGATCCAGCGTCCCTATTCCAGCGACAGGCGGGCATACCTGCAAGAGGCGCACGACGGATACGATCCCAACGCCGATCCGGACAGTGTGTTGTCCCAACCGGTCTATTTTACGCAGATATTGCAGCGCAAGGTATACGGCAGCGGCGGGATCACGCCCGACGTGGAGCTGGACTCGGAGCATCCCGGCGATTTTGAACAGCGGCTGGCCCCGAGGCACTTTTTCGAATTCGCAAGCCGGAGCGCTTCGGAGTTTACGGCTGCGTATCCGGATTTTGAATCCTATTTTCAGCAATATGCGCCCGGGGTTCGCGAGATCACGGAATTCAAGGCATTCCTCAAGGAGTGGGATACGGATCTGACGTTTACAGACCGTGATTTCGAATCGGGCATCGATCTGATCAAGCGGCAAATGAAGAGATATTTCGCGAAGTTCCGCTGGGGAGACCGGGAGGCGGGCCGGGTCGCCGTAAGTCAGGATCCGCAAATCGTACAGACGCTTAAGCTGTTCGATCGGGCGAAAAGACTGTTGGCGGACCGCGCATATTATTCAGCGCGGCAGGGACGGACCCACGTCCCTGCGATGCGGGACGCGGAAGTCAGATAGGACAGGCGGCAACAGCACCGGCTTTACCAGTTATTCCGAGAAAATCTGTCAACGCGTGCAATTTTCGGATCGCCGCGTGGGCTGCATCACGGATCCGCTTGTGGGAGGAGTGTATGGCGCAAAGTTATTCCTCGCCTGCCCGCCGGGAGATTGGCACGCAGGTCAAGCTGCCAGTCAGAAAGGCCGTTGAGATCAGCTTCAACAGCGTCAAGATCCGGTTCGGACGGTCTTTGATTACGGTGAGCAGCATCATTCTGGCCATCGCATTCCTGATGTCCATATGGACAACCAGTTCAATAGTGAACAGCCTTCGAGACGCCAACGACCCGAAGATGAACTTGATTCTGCAGCAGAAGGGGATCGACATCAGTCAGGAAAGCGAAGCCAACCGGCAGGAGGAGGCCAAGAACACATGGCTCGTCGTACTTTCTCTGCTGGTGTGCCTGGTTGGGATCACAAACGCGATGCTGATGTCCGTTACCGAGCGCTTCCGGGAAATCGGCACCATGAAGTGCATGGGAGCGCTGGATGGATTCATTGTCAAACTGTTTATCCTCGAGTCCGCCTTTATGGGAATGGCCGGCACGGTGCTTGGAGCGGGCGTGGGCTTTCTGCTGTCCGTTCTCATGTCCTGGATCGGATATGGCACGGCCGTTATCGATTACGTGCCGTGGCCCGGCATTCTGGAGCGAGGCTTGATGGCAATCGTCCTCGGTTCCTTTCTGTCCCTGATGGGCGGAATCCTTCCCGCCTATCGCGCCGCGAAGATGGAGCCGGTCGACGCCATGCGGCTGGAGGTCTAGGCGTGAATCCGGGAGCCCGCGCTGTCACGAAGACGCGGCAATCGAAATTCACTTGCTTGCCTGGAGGGCGACGATGGCCGTCGTAAGAACACAGGATGTGAAAAAGGTCTATGAGATGGGCGACGTGCGGGTAGCCGCGCTCAAGGGCGTGGATATCGAAATCGAACAGGGCGAGTACATCTCTATTATGGGGCCATCCGGCTCCGGAAAGACCACCCTGTTCAATATGGTCGGCGGGCTGGACAAACCCAGCGACGGGAAGGTGTACATCGACGACGTGGACGTTGCGCAACTCGACGCCTACGAACTGGCGTGGCTGCGTTGCCGGAAGATCGGGTATATCTTCCAGACGTTCAATCTGATTCCTGTGATGACGGCGCTGGAAAACGTAACGCTTCCCATGGTCTTCGCCGGGCTGACCAGCGACGAGGCCAGGGACAAGGGGGTGGAGCTGCTGAATAAGGTGGGATTGGGCGACCGGGTGTCGCATAAGCCCTTCGAGCTTTCGGGTGGGCAGCAGCAGCGTGTGGCGGTTGCCCGGGCGTTCGCAAACGATCCGGCCCTGATTCTTGCCGACGAACCCACCGGAAACCTGGATTTGCGCACCGGTACGGAAATCATCGAGCTGCTGCGGGAGATGAACCAGGAGTCGGGCGTCACCGTGGTGTCGGCAACGCACGACCACAAGATGCTGAGCGTTTCCGATCGGGTGGTCTGGGTGCGCGACGGGCGCGTCGACCGCGTCGTGAAGCGGGAAGAATTGAAGATCGAAGTCGGCACCATCGACGGACGAACGGCATAGAGCGGTTCGCGAGACAATGAAAAGGCCCAGGGTACGGGCGACCGGCTGGTCGCCCAAAGCGCCCGGGCCTTTTTTCAATGCGGGGAGACGGGAGACGCAAGACGGCAGATGAAAGCGGTGAGACGGTAGACGGTAGACGGTAGAGGATAACGTTACCACAGTGTTTTCACGCTAACCGTGCCTTTTTCTCTACCGTTATCGTAACGACTGGAAAGACCATAGGGCACTGATATCATCTCACGTCTTACGTCTAACGTCTCCCCGCCGTTAGGAGGGTTTTCACAATGACCAGATGGTTACCGATAGCCGTGTCACTGGCCGTAACGGGCACGGCATTCGCGCAAAGGGATTTTTCCGCGGTCGAGATCAAGGCCACGAAGCTCACCGACCGCGTCTATATGCTGGAAGGACGCGGCGGCAACATCGGCGTGTCCGTGGGTGAGGACGGCGTCCTGATCGTCGACAATCAGTTCGCGCCGCTGGCCGACAAGATCCGTGCTGCCATCGGGGAGTTGGGTGGCGGCGATCCCACCTTCGTCCTGAATACGCACTACCATGGCGACCACACCGGCGGAAATGCACATTTCGGAGCGAAAGGCGTCATCGTCGCTCACCGGAACGTGCGAAATAGGCTTGCAGCCAGGCGTGTCGACGACAGGCCGCTGCCCGACGCCGCCTTACCGGAAATCACCTTCGACAAAGGTCTGTCGATCCACTTCAACGGCGAGGAATTGCGCGTCGTACATTTTCCGAAGGCCCACACCGATGGCGACGGCGTTGTGTTCTTTACCGGATCGAACGTCGTCCACACCGGCGACCTCTTCTTCAACGGCAGGTTTCCTTACGTCGACCTGAGGGGCGGCGGCGACGTGCAGGGCTACATCGACGCCGTCAGGTCCCTGCTGAAACAAATCCCACCGGATGCGCGTATAATCCCCGGCCACGGACCCCTCGCGGGCCCTGACGACCTGAGAACGGCGCTTGAGATGCTGGAAACGTGCGCGGATCTCGTGAAGGAAGCCATCGCAGCCGGCAGGACGCTCGAAGAGATTCAGGCCGCCGGGGTGCCGGAGAAGTGGCGGTCGTGGGGCCAGGGCTGGATGAGCACGGACCGCTGGCTGGCGATCGTCTACAACAGCTACAAGTAAGTTGTTAATGTTCAGGCAGGCGCCGAGTACCGGCCGAAAGGAAACCCGGCCGTCAACCGCCTAATCAAACGGAGGGGCATACTCATGATTGTGACCACCACACCCGGAATTGAAGGCAAGACCATTCGTGAGTATAGAGGCATCGTCACCGGCGAGGCGATTCTCGGCGCGAACATCTTCAAGGATTTCTTCGCCGGCATTCGCGACATCGTGGGCGGACGGTCCGCGGCGTACGAGAAGGAGTTGAAGCAGGCGCGCGAGATCGCGTTCAGTGAAATGGAGGATGCCGCCCGCCAGGCGGGCGCCAACGCCGTCGTCGGCATCGATCTGGACTACGAAGTCGTCGGCGAGGGCAGCATGCTGATGGTTTCGGTCAGCGGCACGGCGGTCCATATCGACTGACCGGCACGAGGTGGGCAACCACAAGGGTTGCCCCTACGAAATCGTCTCGATGCGCGGTATCCGTAGGGGCGACCGGCCGGTTGCCCCTGCGGACACGCTCCCGTCTGTTGTACAAATGCTGATCGCGTCTTGCATCGGTTGCAGGAATTCGCTATGATTTAACGAATTCAATGGTGAACCTGTTCACATGGAGAACGGCCAATGGGCGCGACGTACGTTGACGTCACCATTCGTAATCCCGCGGATCCAGAACGCAGTTGGACAGGAAAATTCCTCGTCGATACAGGCGCTTTCGATTCGCTTGTGCCACGGGCGCAACTCGATGCGATCGGGCTGACACCGAGAGGCAGCCGCGAAACCATACTTGCGGACGGCAAATCCGTCGCCATGGACATAACAATCGCGGAACTCGAGATTGAAGGTGAAGTCGTGGGTGGTACGATCGTATATGGGGATGCGGGCGCCGAACCCCTGCTCGGCGTTACGGCTCTGGAATCGGGCGGATTTGAGGTCGACCCGCGCAATGAAGAATTGAAACGGCTGCCGGCGGTTCTGTTGAAGTGAAGTGGCGTAGCCGGATACTTCGAGCCGTCCGGATCTGATCACCTGCCAGTATTACTAACTGGCAGGTTTTTTATTCCATCCTGCCTGATTTGCGCATCATCTCCCGCTGTCATCCTGAGGAAGCCGTCAGGCTGACGAAGGATCTACTGCAGCATCGACTAACACACGCCTGAATTATACGTGTCCCGATCCGAACAGGCGGCACGTTTGCTCCCACTCACCCTACCCGTCAGGCGACACACCCTCTCCTCCCTCTGCCTTCCGTTTGGTATTTTTCCAGTTCATTCCTGACAATCGATGCAAATTCCGTTTTTCGGCTTTGAAAGAAGTTGGCGACGTCGAAAAAACGCCATGCGATTCGAGTCGCGTTTGCGTATCCGTGCCTCTTTGCGCGAAAAATCCAAGAATTCACCAAAATATCAACATAATCAGCCATTATTTCAGTGATAGTTCAACAAAAATGTGTTAATTTTGGGTACGCATCGACGCAAATTGCAACACATTCGCTTGCCGTCGAGACGGTGAGTCAACTCCGCGCGGCATCGTCCGAAGATTGGAGACAGAATGTCGTCGCGCGATACCGCGACCCGTACAGCAGGGGGCCACGGTTGCGGTTCGCGAATCAACAATGTCAAGCGATTTCCCTGTTTGTTGTCGCAATAGTTGCGACAATCCTGCTGTACCTTCCCACGGATGATTTCAGATGAAACGCACGATGGGCCGCGCCGCGCGGCTGAAGGCCATTGAAACCTATCTCTATCGATCCTCGGGGGGAAGGACAGCGACCGAGCTCGCCGCGCGATTCGGCGTCCATCGTAGTTCGGTGTATCGTGATATTCGGTCTCTGGGGGAAGGGGGATCGCCGATATGGGAGGAAAACGGACGGTTCGGCGTGGTGAAGGACTGGTATCTGACCACGGTCCAGGTGAATCTGCACGAGGCCCTGGCGCTCTACCTTGCCGCGCGCCTGCTATCCGCGCACAGCGACGAACACAATCCGCACGTGGTGTCCGCCCTCGAGAAGCTCGCAACCGCCATGCCGGAATCCATCGGCGAACACGTCAATCGCACCGCCGCGGCTGCCGACCGGCGCAAGCCCGATCCCGAACATATCCGCATTCTGGAGACGCTGACCCGCGCATGGTCCGAACGCCGGCAGGTGCTTGTGGTCTATCACAATCCGCAAACCGGCGAGACCACAAAGCGCACCCTGGACCCCTATTTCATCGAGCCGTCACCCGTCGGGTACGCATGCTACGTCATTGGGTACGACCACTTGCGAAAGGCCATTCGCGAATTCAAGGTGGAGCGCATTGAACGGGCCGAATTGCTGCAGACGGCTTACGAGCTGCGCGGCGGGTTCGACCCGTACGAATTCCTGAAGCGATCATGGGGAATTATGGGGGGCGACGAGGTTGTGGACGTCGCACTTCGGTTTTCAGCGAAGGTCGCGTACCGTGTGCGAGAATCGGGCTGGCCGGGCATGGTGGAGGTGACGGACGACCCCGATGGCGGATGCACCATGCGGCTGAGCGTGAAGCACACGCTGGAAATGAAACCGTGGATCCGGGGATGGGGGCCGGAATGCGAAGTCCTCGAGCCGGAGGACCTCAGGCAGGAGATCGCGGCCGATATGATCGCCGCGGGGAGGAGGTATGAATCGGAATCTACGTGATGTCCAGCCAACTTCGCAGAGACGCAATCAGGGTTGATTGATTATTTAGAAGGTCTGTTATTCTGCTGGTCAGCGGCACAATGAAGACATCCCGAGAAATATGGAGCGCACTGACAATAATGGCCGGACGTACTTTGGAAACCTGCAAGTCGGAGAACGGATGTCGGACGAGCACGATATCACTCGTCAAGTAATCAGACATACACGTCGTCCTCACTATTGTCCCAGATTTCCTTCAGGGATTCCCCGCTGGCTTCCTGCCAGAAGGTATCATCATCCGGCAGGATCGTTACCAATACCCGCTTGCCTTCGGGCAAAGGGACGCGTTCAAGAGTTTCGATTCTGCCCTCTTTCACGATCCCAAGAGCGGTGCTGAGCATGGGTGGCTCCTGTTAAGTTATCCGACGAACTCCATTCTGCCGGTTGACGCCGGCACTTTCGGGACGCTCAACAAGATATAGCTAACTTCACTAGGAAAAGCAACGGTTTTGGCGGGACGATAGCGTCTGAAGAATGGAAAAGCAAAAGCTGGTGTTCCGACAAAGGCAATAGACCAGCGCGGCCTTGAGAGTCTGGCATCCTCGGAAACATTGAAGGCTCCGGCCAGCTTTGCGAGGTCTGTACCTACTCACTCCAGCAATGGCGGTCGAGGAAATGGAAGGATTCGTAACGCCAAAGCGGACGTGCCGGGGATGAAACAGGGCCAGATGACACTTTCTCCGTAAAGACTCTTGAAACCAGCAGGAGGGCGTATGACCCGACAACAGGAAAGCGATGAACTGATCCGGCGGATTCGAGAACTTTACGACCTGCCCCAGGAGACGGCCAAGCGGCGAATGTGCCTGGCCTGTCGCGAGGCCTTCACATCGCACGGGTCCTATGACCGGATGTGTTCGGGTTGCGGCCGCTCCAGCAAGTCATACCCTTATGACCGACCGTACGTTCTTCCTGAGTAACAAAGAAACTACAAGCCCATATTTTATAATCTTTTTTTAAGATCAAGCGCCACGATGTGCACTCCGCTTTTTTGCCATGCAGTCGCATTTTGCTACACTTGGGAGCACATGCCTGGCAAAGGCCAGGCCAGACGCGCTGCTGGAGTTTGGTCGGGACGGAACGATTGGAAATTTCGCTGACGGTTCTGTTCCTGTGTCCCGAAGACGCGCCACAAATCCGCAGCCAGGAGAAGAGAACATGATAAGCGCAGCCCGATACGTCGTCTTAGCCATCGCCACGCTCGCAATGGACGCAGCCGCAATCGAAAACGAATCGCCAAAACCGGAAAGAGCCGAAGGCGCCGCCTGGGAAATCGCATGGAATGTCGCCCTGTATGGACACATTGTTGCCAACAGAGGCGAAAATGCGACATTGTTTGAGAAACGGAAGTCGCCTTTCTCCTGGCGCCGGGTCCGGAGCGACGCAAGAGAGGTATACGGAAACGCATGGGTGGTCTATAGGGACGCCCGCGTGATTTACGAAGCGGATCGGGAGAGGCATGTTACGGCGGCCGGGGAGAACTTCCTGTTCGCTTTACGAATGTATGAAGATGCAATGGTGGAACACAATGCCGCAATAAATGCGGAAAGCGTCGCCAGAAATGCCGCCGCAAAAGCCGCCCGGGCGATCTACGAGACGGGCCGGGAAAGAAACGTTGCGGCCTGGGAGAACTACCAGGCGGTTATGCGGATGTACGAAGACGCCAGGATGAAGCTCGATGCCGCCTACAAAGCCCAAAGGGCCGCCAGGAACGCGGTTAGGGATGCCGTTAGAGACGCCACGCGCGCAGCCCGGAATGCAGTCGAGAAAGCCAATCCGTCAGGACGTTAGCCGCTGCAATCCCGGTGGATCCGACCGACGAATCCTTCGACAGAGTCACCCGGCATGAGGTCGAAGGCCGAACGGTCATCGCACTCGGATCGGTCTCAGCAGTTGCTCGCTGTCGCGGTGGCGTAAGTGCCGTCGAATGTATCAGTCCAAGCGCACGCCGTAGTTGGGAGTACGAGGTGGAACGCCTTTCGGAAGCACTGAAGACCGCTTAGCGCGGATTGGATGAGACACTGGGTAAACATGTCAGGGCTAAAACTGTGGATCCGCGGATGGGGGCCGGGATGCATGGTCCTTGCGCTGGAAGACCTCAGGCGCGAGATCGCGGCCGAAAGGATTGCGCCGGGGAGAGTATCTGGCGGGAGCGACGCAAGGGGCAGATTGGACGATGTCCGCAGTTGCTCTCGTACAGGTGTCGCATTTTGCGATACCTGGGAGCCCCTGCCTGTAGGTGTACGCCTGCCTATCGCCTGGTTACTTGTGTCGGCGTCCCTTTGTCGCGCCGCGGATGTCGTTCATTGCCTATGAAATCGGGAGTACACGATGCCGTACGTTGATTTGGCTTTCCGCGTGAATGGAACCTCGCTTCCGGTTGACCATGGCTATGCTTTGTATGCGGCGTTAAGCCGGATTCTGCCTGAAATACACACCGCGGATGCAATCGGTGTTCACGCAATCCGAGGCATTTATAACGGAAATGGAATGCTCCTGTTGTCCGATTCGTCACGCCTGGTTATCCGTTTGCCACACGAGGACATCGGGACATATCTGAAGCTTGCCGGAAAAAGTCTCGTCCTCAACGGATGCAGGCTGCGCGTCGGCGTCTGCGAGACCAGGGTCCTGGTTCCGGTGGCGACATTGCATTGCCGGAACGTCACTACCAAGAACGGCGAAAATCCAACCCGCTTCGACGCCGAAATTGTACGTCAATCGGCCTCCCTCGGCATTCGCGGTAAGGTATTCCGCGTGCCGAAGTGTTCTAAGGGAGGCGAAGGACCGGATCCGAGCCGCCGCATTCTTCGCGTCAAAAGCAAGCGAATCGTCGGCTACTCAGTTCTGGCGACGGAACTGACGGCCGAAGAATCAATCTTGTTGCAGGAACGGGGGCTCGGCGGGCGGCGGCGTATGGGCTGTGGGGTTTTTGTGCCGAAAAGGTATTCGCCATGACGACTTTTAAGAGACTGCTGGCGAAGAGCAGTCAAACTCCAGATGCACCACGCTGGGCCGAAGCTTTATCCGGCCATACAGGGAATGTTTTAGCTTCGGCACAGGCTCTGTTAGATGAAACCGCTGATACTCAATTGTCTGCCATTGGTTTACCCAGAGCGATATGGAAGGAACGCTTTTGTCGAGCCGTTCTCTTGGCCGCTTTCTGTCATGACTTGGGTAAGGCGAACGACCAGTTTCAGAACATGGTGAGGAAGAATAGAAGGCAGAAACAGGCGATTCGTCATGAAGCTCTCTCGTTTCTCATTATTCAGGAAACACCGCTGAAGGAATGGCTGTCGAAAGGTCTTACGGAACCTGAAGACCTGTCATTCTTGCTCTGGGCCGTTGCCGGCCACCATCGGAAGTTCCCGCCTGACGAACCAGCCGCAGGAACGGGAATCCGAATATCACTTCTTCTCGAACATGCCGACTTCCAGCGCAGTCTCTCCGTTGGGGCGAAGTGGCTTAGCCTCGATGTTCCGCCAACTTTGACGAATCTTACTTGGCAGCTTGTCGGACCAACCTCTCCCCATCAACTCTTGAGACAGGCGAGAAGAAGAGCCGCCGCATTCTGGGCTTCTTGCGATAACGATAACCGCCGCTTCCTTGCCGCTATGAAAGCATGTCTCATTGCGGCAGATGTCGCTGGATCAGCGTTACCGAAAGAGGGGGAGAGGATTTCTTGCTGGATACGGAGAGTCTTGGGCCAAAAGCCCACATCAGGCCAACTCCGTAGAATTGTTGATGAACGATTGCAAGGAATGCCTCTCCGACCCTTCCAAGAAGCACTTGGAAAGACAACAACACGTGTTGTCCTTGCTCAAGCCGGGTGCGGGAGCGGAAAAACTCTCGGGGCGTATGTCTGGGCGGCCCAAAGAGCACCCGGAAGACGTCTTTACTTTTCATACCCGACAACGGGAACAGCCACGGAGGGTTTTCGCGACTATTTGACTGATCCAACATTGAACACTCAACTCGTTCACAGCCGTGCTGCTGTGGACTTGGAACTGCTTGGAGTAGATGATGATAGAGAGCAGGTTAATCCCCTTGCGGCGCTTGAGGCATGGTCTACCTCCATAACTAGCTGCACGGTAGATACTGTACTCGGATTGACTCAGAATCAACGGAGAGGACTGTATGCTTGGCCGGCGTTCGTCGATGCGGCGTTCGTTTTCGACGAAATTCATGCGTATGATGAGCGCTTATTCTCCAGCCTACTCCGTTTCCTATTGAACTTTCGCGGCGTGCCATGTCTGCTAATGACAGCAAGTCTACCACTATCGCGGCTTGATGCCCTCAAAAAGGCGTTATCCTCAATTGAAGAATCACTGGAGACCATTTCTGGTCCGACGGACTTAGAAGCTCTCCCTCGCTACCTAAGAGCGTTAAGTGATGAACCGTGGGGTGTCGTAGAACAGAGCTACAAGGACAACCAGAAAATCCTATGGATTGCTAACACGGTGGGCCGCGCTCTCAGCCTTGCGGACGAGGCTTCCGAGCGAGGTTTTCAACCACTTGTATATCATAGCCGCTTTCGATACGAAGACCGCGTCCAGCAGCATGGCCGGATTATTTCCGCTTTTGGCCAAAGAGGTGCCGTTCTTGCAATTGCCACACAAGTAGCAGAAATGAGTCTAGACATCTCGGCCGATCTATTGGTGACGGACTTAGCCCCGGTTTCATCTCTCATACAGCGTTTAGGCCGTCTCAATCGACGGTCAACGCCAAAGAATCCGAAGACTCCTAAACCCTTCCTCATAACCGAACCTGACACTGCTGCCCCTTACAAAAGTCAAGAGGAACCGGACCCCTTTGCCGCCGCACGTCTATGGCTGGAACGCCTCGGAATGCGGTCAATCTCTCAATGCGATCTAGCGCAGACGTGGAGCGCGTTAGATGTGGGGAGAAAGCGAAAACCACTGGAATGTGCTTGGATAGACGGAGGATTTGAAACAATGCCGCGTCACCTCAGAGAAAGCACCCTAGGGCTGACCATCCTACTTGAAGAAGACGCGATCGCTGTGGAGCGTGGAGAAATGGACCCTGTCCGGGGCCGTATTCCGATGACCATACCGAGAGGTCTTGACTGGAAAGAATGGCCTCAAGTGGCGTTCGCCAAAGTGCCCCCTTCCAAACATATTAACTACCACCCGGAGAGAGGAGCCAGATGGAATCGTTGACATGTGATCTTTTCGCACCAGGTATGACCCCTCTCCACAGAGCCGGACTAGGGGGATTGGTCAGTACGTTACATTGGATCGACAAGAATCTTCCAGAGGCGGAACGCCCACTTGGTCAGTGGATTTTCGATGAACGCTCGGTAATTTTGTCTTGGGAAGACGATGAGAGAGCAAAGCCATTCTTTGATCGGCTGTTCAACCTTGCCTTTCAGATCCAAGAGGGGCTCATCCATCTACCAGGACAGTATGGAGAACTTCCTCCTCCACTCGAAGTACGCGCGGCCTTGCACGAAGGGTTGTTATTGAGCTTCTACGCCCACGGACCCACCTCAAGAGGGAGCGAGACCGCAATTGAGAGCACCTATAAGGTTGACGATAAGCCTGTCTCTTACAGGTATTTGCCACTATCGTGGTACAAACATCAGAACACCCAAGGTCGTGGTAAGGGTAAAGATGGAAGTGCGCTTATGGTTGACAGTCTGACGGAACAGATCGGACTGACGAGCGCACTCTTTCCAGGAGCAATCCAGCGACACGCCGCCCATCCTGCAAGTCAGGCGACGCAGAGCGCGGAACTTGCCCTTCCACTTCTGTTTGCCCCTGTCGGGACAATGGCCTTGAAGGCTGGAGGAAAAAAGGTCAACGATCGCGGAAACCGGAAGTTCAAATCCGGCGCGGCTTTGCTGATTCCCGACCTAAATACGCTCTCAAAAGCGGAATATTTTTTGCCGACCATAATCCCTAGGAACGTACGAGACTGCCAAATCGCCAATGTTGCCGATGCCGCGCTTCAAGCGGAAATTCGACTACGGAGTAGGAATCTCCTTGACCACGAGACGCTTTCCGGTCTCCGTTGTGTCTGGTGTTGTCCGACTGATTGGAATTCACGCCTTCAACCCCCCTCCGCAGTAACTGAAGTTAGCATTGACACAACGGATACTGCACTAGACCAATTTGAGGTTGCTATGGCCGGCCTCACTCCCCCTTCACCACGCAAGAATAAGAAAGGCGAATACTTCTGGCCTAAAAGCTACACCCGGCCGTTTATCGCCGAAAATCTTACCTCGGGCCGCCGTTGGTATGCCGGATTCAGTCGGCTCATGACGGCTAAAGACCAAACAATGAAGAAACCTAAGCCTATTCGAGACTTCCTGAAGTTCGAGAAAGGAGGACTATATACCATGACCGAAGAAATTCAGTGGGACCACCCTGGAGAAGAAATAATCGTCCGAGCTGTGCATGAGGCAATGCGACGCCGGTACGGACGTATTGCAGCCGAGAATGCCCGCAATCAAGCAGCAATGAAAAACCGTATGACTCGCGAGTATGAGCGACAACGCCTTGCTTTCGTCGGGGCCAAGACTGCCAATGCCCTTAGACATGCGCTTGCCGATCTATGGAGTCGGGCTGGTTCCAATAGTGCGCTTCGCCAAGCATGGCCGCGTGTATTGCCTCTGCTGGGCAATGAGAAGTGGCAACTCACGCGGGATTTAGCCTTAATTGCTCTCGCAAGTTATCAAGGGAAAGAGCAGGAGAACATTGATCTAACACAAGCTGTAGAAACGGAGGATTGACGATGAGTCAACATCTTTTCGCCGCCATTGTCACCCATCACGGAACTGCTGCGAACAACCGTGGAGAAAGTGATGGCAACATTACTACCCTTCAGAAGTTGCTCTGGCAAGGACAGGTCCATACGACAGTGAGTGCAGAAGCAGTTCGTTTCGCTCTTCGCCGACGCTTGGCGGATGCCGAGAAGACGAACAGATGCTGGAATGAGGATCAACGGACAAACACTTGGCAAGATCATCAATTCAATGGTTGGAAAAAAGCGAATGGCGTGACCTTTATTGATGATGACCTACTGGGCTACATGACTGCTGAAGCAGCAAAGGAAGAAGGAAAGGCGGGTAGTGCGAACGTCCGGCGTACTGTCCTTGAAGTGACGCGAGCGATTTCTTTATCGCCGTGGGCAGGTGACGTAACGTTTAATGCTGCCAGCCCTGGGGCAACCCCAAGCGCTGCAAAGAAAGGGAACAATCCAGTTCCTTATGGTACCGAACTTCACGCAACCCGCTATCAGTACGGGATTGCACTTACGCCCGAACGACTCCGCAAGAAAGACCGGGCAAAGGCTGCCATTACCGCCCTATGTGAACTTGCTGAGGTCGCCGGAAATCATGGCCGCTTTCTCTTTGATTTTTCGCCGGAGAGCGTCATTTTCCGCTTAACCAATGATCCCGCCCCACGTATTCTCTACATCTTTGAACAAAACGGCCAGACAATCGACGCTCCCGCCTTGCAGGCCCGCGTCGAAGCTGAGGATATAGATGCCTCGGAACTCGTCATAGGTGGCAACTTCGCAACGACTGAGATTGCGAACGAACTGAAAAAAATGGGGGCAGCCGTCTTTCAGGGAGTGCGTAATGCTGCGAAGGACGTAATTGCTAGACTCGGGAGCTAAGAGCATGATTGGGGTCTATGTCACAGTTCCAGTTGCATGTTTTCGCAAGGGCTTAGCCCGCGAATATCTGGAGACAGAGCCGTTGCCACCTCCCTCAACGTGTTATGGATTTCTCCTCTCTCTGGTGGGCGAGACAGATCGCTATAGGCACATCGGTTGCCGAATTGCTCCCGTCTTGATTGGAAGTCCAGCAAGAAGCACCATTCTCCGAACCGTATGGAGGACGAAGAGCCATACACAAGGCAAGGGTGCTGACAAAAGACCGCAGTACATGGGAGACGGCAATAATCGGACACCTGCTCAACAGGAACTCCTCACTGGTGTGCAACTCGTTCTGTGGTTGAACTCATCAGGCGAAGAATTGGCAGGATCCTCATTGGAACAGAGGGTCGAGAACGCATTAACTCATCCAGAGTTGCTTGTACGGTTTGGAGGACTTTCTCTTGGTGAGAGTACGCACCTTGTTGACGAAGTAAAGCTCTTTCCTGGAAGCGCAGGAAAGACAGGCGCGATTTTCGTCTGCTCAGAGCGAGGCCGGCTTACGCTGCCCGTTTGGGTAGACCATGTCGGGTCTGAAGGAACTCGTTATGTGACGGGAGATCTGAAGACTGTATCCCTTACCTCTCCCGATAGAATGCAACTCCCCCAAATCGTGCCACCTTAATCAGGCAAGCAGTAAGAGGGTAAGGCAGAAAAGATGGAGGAAGCGATGGACAAGGCCAACCCTATCATCCGCGTCATGGCGTTGCATGCGCTCGCTTACTGCGAGCGACTTTTCTATTTGGAAGAGATTGAAGAAATCCGAGTTGCCGATCACCGCGTCCATGCCGGGCGAACCCTGCATGATTCCGAAGTAGATAAGAATCGCGAATGGCAGAGCCTGGAACTCGCCAGTGAGAAATGGGGTATCCGCGGCAAAGTGGATTTCGCTCGCTACCGGGACGGACGACTCGTCGCCATTGAACACAAGAAGGGCCGTTCCAAGGGGGACGACGCATGGGGTAGCGACAAAATCCAGGTCACTGCCTACGCCGTACTCCTTTCCGAGCACTTTGGCAGGCCGGTTCCCGAAGGACGCATACGCTATCACGCGAACAACAAGACGGTGCGCGTGGCTGTGGACGATACAGCCCTGGAACAATTGCAGCACGCCGTGGCACGTGCGCGGGAACTGTCGCATTCTCTGGAACGCCCGCCGGTGACGGACAACGAGAACCTGTGCGCCAAGTGTTCGCTCGCGCCGGTGTGCCTGCCAGAGGAATCACGCCTTGCCGCCGCTGTTGACACGTCCGACGATACCGCAAGTCTCTCCAAGCCGCGACGGCTCTTTCCGAAAGACGACACACGCCGCGTCCTGCACGTGGTGGATCGTGATGCGCGGGTCGGACGTGCCGGTATGCAACTTGCCGTACGCAACTCTACGGGAGAGGAGAGGAAGTTTCCCGGGATGGACGTCGGAGCGGTCATTCTGCACGGCAGCGCACAGATTACCTCTCAGGCCATTCACTTCGCCGCCGCCAACGACATTGCCGTGCATTGGGTCAGCGGCGGCGGTTGGTACGTCGGCGGCGTCGCGCCGCCTGCCGGCGCACAGCGCCGTCTGCGTCAATACAAGGCTTTGCAGAACGGCGAACTGCGGCTGCGTCTGGCCCGTCGCCTGGCGGCGGCAAAAATCGAAAACCAATTGCGCTTCGTCAACCGCCTGTCGCGCACTCGCAATGCACGGGAAAAGGTACTGCCGTTTCTAAACGCCATGCGCAACGAGCTTCGGGACTTGGGTGATTGCGCGGAAGCGGACACATTGCGAGGATGCGAGGGCATCGCGGCTCGCAATTACTTTTCCGCCGTTGCACAATTGCTGGATCCAGAGGAAAAACAGATGGCGTTCTTTGGCCGCAGTCGTCGTCCGCCGCTCGACGGCTTCAACGCGGCCCTTTCTTTCGGTTACAGTTTGTTGTACCGCGAGGTGATGGCCGCGATCATTGCGGTGGGGCTGGATTCCACCATCGGGTTTTTTCACGCGCCGCGCACCGCCGCCCATCCACTGGCGCTGGATGTAATGGAGTTGTTTCGCACGACGCTGTGGGATATGCCTCTGGTGGCGTCCGTCAACAGGCGGCAATGGACCGGGGAACATCTCGCGGTGAGCAAGAAACAGGTATGGCTTTCCAGTGAGGGCAAACGACTGGCCGTACGCCTCTTCGAGCAGCGAAAGCAGGAATCCTGGAAACACCCGGTGTTGAGGTATTCCCTGAGCTATGCGCGGGCGATCGAACTGGAGGCGCGCCTGCTGGAAAAGGAATGGAGTGGCGAGGAAGGGCTTTTTGCCCGTATGCGCCTGCGCGGATGAGCGAACGACACTGGTATCTTTTCAGTTACGATATCCGCGACCCCAAACGGTGGCGTCGGGTGCACAAGATTGTAAACGGTTACGGGGAACGGTTGCAGTATTCCGTATATCGATGTCACTTGACGCGGGCGCAGATGGAACAGGCGAGACATGAGTTGGAGATGGTGATGGGCGAAGACGACGACCTGCTCGTGATTCGACTCTCCCCCCGGTGCAAGATTGTCGAGCGGACCGAAAGCAGATCGTGGACGGAGCCGCCGCCCCGGTTCGATATCCTTTAGTGGGCATACTCGATGACAAGCATGTACGGATGGACAAGAAGCCAATCGCGAGTATCCCTGGTATGACCCGTATTTTCAGTGTGTTAGGCAGGAAAACTCTCCGATGAGATACTTGCGGCTTGTAAGTACCGGAAATATCACAATTTACTTTGCAGGGAGGTGTAACGCTATCGGAACGCAGGACATATACAGTGTAGTGCAGGACATGTCGGCGAATTTGTCCCTCAAAAACAATCAGTTACACGGATACTGCGCAGAAATCTTTGATGCCGAAAGGCGTTGAGCACTTCAAGCTGAAACCGTCGTACCGCCGCCGCGCCGTCGCGCAGAAATCTTTGATGCCGAAAGGCGTTGAGCACCGGCAGAAATGGCAATCCGCGACGTCTTCCCCGTCGGCGCAGAAATCTTTGATGCCGAAAGGCGTTGAGCACCAGAACCAGCACCCGACCGGGCAGCCCCGAGAGGCGGCGCGCAGAAATCTTTGATGCCGAAAGGCGTTGAGCACTATATGGACCTGGAAATCGCGGATGGGAACGTCCTGGGGCGCAGAAATCTTTGATGCCGAAAGGCGTTGAGCACGCGTTAAACCTACTGTCAAGGTCACAAGTCTTGACGAGCGCAGAAATCTTTGATGCCGAAAGGCGTTGAGCACTGGAATCTTCACGTGTGGTCTGTTGTCATGGTATCCAGCGCAGAAATCTTTGATGCCGAAAGGCGTTGAGCACGACACAGGAAACGCCATATAAGCCCCTTATAGCCCCGGCGCAGAAATCTTTGATGCCGAAAGGCGTTGAGCACTTCGATGCGACGGAAGGGTGTGACAGTTCTATCGCGTGCGCAGAAATCTTTGATGCCGAAAGGCGTTGAGCACTTAGAAGTATCAAAGGAAGATGCAGAATTCCGGGGAGCGCAGAAATCTTTGATGCCGAAAGGCGTTGAGCACCTCGTGAACGTCCAACGCCTACCCGGCGCTTGTTTATACGCGCAGAAATCTTTGATGCCGAAAGGCGTTGAGCACCTGAAGGTCTGAACGCTGAAGAATTGGAGTATCTCGAGCGCAGAAATCTTTGATGCCGAAAGGCGTTGAGCACCTATCAGGAAAGTCACAAACGCGGAAGGCACTGCCAAAGCGCAGAAATCTTTGATGCCGAAAGGCGTTGAGCACGTGCGATTCTGACGGCGGTGGGGTTATTGGCAACCGGATGCGCAGAAATCTTTGATGCCGAAAGGCGTTGAGCACATGACGGCGCGGTTGTTGCCAAGGATCAGGTTGGCGGCGCAGAAATCTTTGATGCCGAAAGGCGTTGAGCACATTTTGATGGCGTATTTGTGCATCACTGGGTTCTCAAGCGCAGAAATCTTTGATGCCGAAAGGCGTTGAGCACTCCATAACCCACTCGACGAGTTCGCCGGGTTCGGTGCGCGCAGAAATCTTTGATGCCGAAAGGCGTTGAGCACGACAAGTGCCTGGTGACTGACGTTATCCCTGTAGAGCGCAGAAATCTTTGATGCCGAAAGGCGTTGAGCACTATGTCCATCCGTCCGGCAGGTAGTCGGAGGCGTTCGCGCAGAAATCTTTGATGCCGAAAGGCGTTGAGCACGACAAGTGCCTGGTGACTGACGTTATCCCTGTAGAGCGCAGAAATCTTTGATGCCGAAAGGCGTTGAGCACTATGTCCATCCGTCCGGCAGGTAGTCGGAGGCGTTCGCGCAGAAATCTTTGATGCCGAAAGGCGTTGAGCACAAATGTTTGTCGGAATTGGGCATGACGCCCGTGGCCCGGCGCAGAAATCTTTGATGCCGAAAGGCGTTGAGCACTTTCTCAATACTTATTGGATAATGCCGTATTAATTGCGCAGAAATCTTTGATGCCGAAAGGCGTTGAGCACTCGATTCCACCCCTTGACGATACGCGCAACGTGTCAGCGCAGAAATCTTTGATGCCGAAAGGCGTTGAGCACCGAATTGAATTGACGCAGGGCGGCGCCGGTGAGCGATCGCGCAGAAATCTTTGATGCCGAAAGGCGTTGAGCACCTATCCAGAATCACAAAACGCTGAATGCCAGCGATTTGCGCAGAAATCTTTGATGCCGAAAGGCGTTGAGCACATCTGATCCGGGGGACCCCAGACGATTACGGATTCCGCGCAGAAGTCTTTGATGCCGAAAGGCGTTGAGCACTGCTTGGGCGCTCGGATAGCCGCGGGTTAACCGAATCCACCGGCACTTGCGGGACGCCATATTCGATACGACAGGAGTTACATCATGTACGACGAGCATTACGACGAATATAAGCAGGACGAGATGTTCGAAGACTTCTATGAGGAGTTCAAAGAACAAGCCATCGAGGAGTTTACCGCCGCACGGCTTAAGTCATTTTACGTGGACAACCCGTTTCTGGCAAAACCTGCTGTAGAATCTCTGTCCGAAGGTCGCAACCTCATGGCCGCTAACGTGACAGCCGGTTTCTTGTTTTCTGCAATTGCAATTGAGGTGGGACTGAAGTCAACGTTGCTGAAACCAATTGTATGCGGTCTTGTTCATACCAGCTCCATTGCCGAGTTAATCGCAGAGATGATATTGTCTCAAACTGGCGTCGTGAGATTTCGAGACCTGATAGTTTGGATTCTCAAGGAGCATGGAAAAGTGGATCTGACGGACTTTAAAAGGCCAGAGTCGAATAGTACACTTTGGCAGGAAATCAACGAAGTGCAGAAAATTCGAAACAGCGTAATGCATCGAGCCGAAAAGGTGTCTCCCGAACAGGCGAATCTGTCTCTGGGTGTTGGTTCCTTTGTCCTTGAGAAAATCTTCCCGGCGGTATTGTCGGAAATGGAATTGCATCTTCATGATGGATTTCGCATATGCAATTCTTGGCGCTGCAGGGATCCGGAAATTGAGGGAAAGTAGTGGATGGTGGATGATCTCGCCTATAGAATTAGGGGTTTACAAGAATCAGAAGAGTTACTCCTAGTTTGCGATCATGGGAATCTCAGAGAATCACAAGATATCCCGGAACTCGTTCTGTACGCATCGATTCCATATCCCCATATCTCGACGCGCATAGGAGTCGATTTCCTCTACGAATCTTAAGTGAAGTCAATCCACACAATGCAGTCTTGCTGATAGGGAGGGAGCCAATGTCGACACACAAGCCGGAAATCGTACGGGTGCTGGAAAAGTATCCTGACGGGGCGACGGTCGAGGAGTTGATGAATGAAATGCGGCTGTCGAATAAGCAAGTCCGAAACCGAATTGACGCCGCTCGCGTTTCTGCCCGCCAGTGGAACATAGTGCGGGTGGACCATCGTACTTTTCAACTGATGCCGGGAAATTGGCAGGTGCGTCAACGTAGGTAACCATACGCAGGTATAATTCGAATGGGAGGCGGTTGGGGTTCTCGCATCAGAGCAGGGATTGGATTCTCAGGCAACTCGCAGTCCATCCATACACGAATGCACCAGCGGTGCCATGTCTCACATCACTATGGTCGGGGATATCGGGAGTCCTCAAAAAGGTACAGGAGGGAGTCAACACGTGAGGCGAATCGTGCTCAGCCGTAAGGGATTCGACTCAAGCTCTGGAGGGAGCCCAAGCCCCATTTTCCCAGACGGGAGAATCCTTTCCCTGCCAATTCCGGCACCTCCGCGTTATCCTAAGTCATCGAAACGATTTCGGGACGTCTCGTGGGGCGGTAGCTCGCTCTCGCCGCTCGTGGAGAGTCTTAGTAAAGTTAGAGGTGAGTGTTGGTGCCATCTGGATCCGGATATTCGAACAGATGCGGTCCAACGGCAACTTGGTTGGCGGCCGGCGTTCGGTCAAGTAGATGGAGAACAGACCCACTTGGACTGCCAGGGTGTCGATCGTGGTGACCTTTTTCTTTTTTTCGGAACATTCCGGCAAGTCGAGGAAGTTGGCACCGGGCATTGGCGTCAAGTTAGATCCGCACCGAAAGTCCATATGCTTTTCGGCTGGCTTCAAGTGCAGGAGGTCCTATCGCTTCGTACTGATGCCGACTACGACCGCGCTCTCTTCAAGTATCCATGGCTATCGGATCACCCACATTTCCATCGATCATTTATAGAACGTGCCCACAGTCTTCGCAAGCTTCTGAACAACGCCGTCTACCTGTCGACTCCGAGGCTCAATATAGAGGGAATAGACGTACCCGGAGGTGGCGTTTTTCAGAATGAAGACAGCCGTATCGTCTTGACTGATTCGGAGGAAGTCGAAAAAGGAGCATCGTGTCGACGCTCGTTCTGGAGACTGCCTGAATGGTTCTGGCCAGCCCACGGCCACCCACGTTGTAGTCGCAGTGTCAGATTGCGTCGTCGCGACACCCCGTGGATCCATGTCGAATCCGGGGGGAGAGGGCAGGAATACGTAATTGACGTACACGACATCCCGGATGCCGCAAATAAGTGGGTGCACTATCTGTTCGAGGATGTTTAAGCAGCACCGACAGACCGAGTGGTCGCGGCGCATTGAATTCGCACGACATTCCGCAGTGACATCTCCAAGAGAGCAAGTGTTGAAACCTGAACGAACTTGCCGACCAAGCGTCGCAGAGGCTCCGCCAAGGCCCAGACGGAGATTGGCGCTCATGATGCCTGCCCTGTGGCAGCAGCCGCAGAGTCCGCGGTATGGAATTCAGACGGTGCGTCACCGCCTACCGATGACGAATGCAAAGCGCTCTCCGCTGTCGGAACTATAAACCCGATTCGAAGGGAGTTTTCACTGATGGGATTCCAAACTCCGATCACGATCAGCAAAGCCCTTGAGGCAATTGAAGGCAGGCAGTATGTGCTTCCTGCGATTCAGCGAGAGTTCGTGTGGCGGCCTGAGCAAATCCAATGTCTCTTCGACAGCTTGATGCGCGGGTACCCGATGGGATCGTTTTTGTTTTGGATCGTCGAGCGCGAGAGCATCGCTAAGTACAAGTTCTACGACTTCATGCTTCACTACCACGAGAAGGACAACCCCCATTGTGATTCAATAGGAGTCCCCACCCGAGATGAAGTAACCGCAGTGCTCGATGGCCAGCAACGACTAACGGCGTTAAACATTGGTCTACGAGGTAGCTACGCCTACAAACTGCCACGTCTAAGGTGGAACAACCCAGCCTCATTTCCAAAGCGAAAACTGTGCCTGAATCTTCTCGCTGACGCGGAGGAGAACGAGCAAAATATGCGGTACGACTTTCGATTCCTGACCAACGAAGAGTCCCAACGGCGGGACGACAAGCACTGCTGGTACCCCGTTGGTGAAATCCTACAGGTTGAGCACTGGCAGGATCTCAACGACATTCTCGTCGACAGGCAACTTGGCAATCGACGCCGCCCGGGCAACGTCCTTGGCAAGTTACAAAAGGTCGTACATACGGATCAGATTATCGCGCACTATAAGGAAGATGACCAAAATATAGACAGGGTTTTGGATATCTTTATTCGTACCAACAGTGGCGGTACGACGCTAAGCTATTCCGACATGCTGATGAGTATCGCCACAGCACAGTGGGAGAGACTGGATGCTCGCGAGGCAATACACGGCACGGTGGACGAAATAAACCGGATTGGCAGCGGTTTCGCGTTCACTCAGGATTTCCTGCTCAAATCAGGCCTTATGCTTGCTGGAGTTAGAAACGTGCGTTTCATGGTGACCAATTTCAATCGGAACAACATGAAGCTCCTTGAAGAAAAATGGGACCGGATTACGAGCGCGGTACGCACAGCCGTGGAACTGGTGGCAAGGTTCGGTTTTTCCCAGGCCAGTCTAAGCGCAAACTACGCAGTTCTGCCCATTGCTCACTACCTGTATTGCAGGGATAATATACCCACCGGGTTCTTGTCTCAATCGCAGTACCGCCAAGATCGAGATGATATCCGAGATTGGCTTTTGCGATCACTCGTCAAGCGAGGGATTTGGGGCAGCGGTCTTGACACCCTTCTCACCTCGCTCAGGAACGTGATCCATACACATGGCGCGAAATCATTCCCGTCCGCACAACTGGAAACTGAGATGCGGACACACGGCAAGAGCCTGACATTCGAGGAAGAAGAGATCGATGATCTCGTGGAGTCGAAGGATCGTACGTTCCCCTTACTTCGCGTCTTATACCCCTTCGTGGATGTGCAAAGCAATAGATTCCATATCGACCACATCTTTCCGAAGAGCCGCTTCACGCGTGCACGCCTTCTCTCTGCCGGTGTGGATGAGCTTTACATTCCAGAGTTCCTTGACCGTGTCAACCGCCTCCCAAATCTGCAGTTGCTCACCGGCGAGGTCAACGAAAGCAAGCGCGATAGGTTACCGCACGAGTGGATAGCAGATACCTTCGATTCCGATCAGGCAAGCGATTTCGTGACTCGTTATCACTTGGGTGAGATCCCAACTGAAATCACAGGGTTTAACGAGTTCTACGAAGCTCGTCGCGACCTTCTGCATCATAAACTGCGAGGGCTACTTGGGAAGAATTCCGGCAAACAAGGAACATCGACGGCTTAAGGAAGGGTTCGCTCAGATTATCGATTCATCTCTCGACATTTCCGTTTGGTGAGAGCTTATCGCGTAGTTTCTCAGATAACCGCAGAATTAACAACAAAGTGTCTTGGCCGTTCACCCCCCACTTCCCGGTCAAATCACTGCATTGAACTGGTCCGCGATATGCAGTACGTGTAATTACCGCGGGACGTGTCAAGACATCCCTGACAGGGCTACGGAGGACCGCGTGGACGACCACCGACGCCAGCAGGGTGCCATTGCACCAGGTGCGGATAACGGGCTCGGCGAGAATCTTCCATCAGAGAAAGGATTGAAACGTCTTATGCCGAAAGATAACAAAAATCGACAGGAACCGGCCGCCTTTCAGGTCTGGCATCCGGATGGGACGCCCTATTCCGATGATGACTATCGAAAGGCCGGGATGCCTGTCCCGACACTCGAGCAGCTTGCTCACTGGGCTGAGATGGACCGAAGATTCGCCGATCTGGATACTGACTAAGGCTTGATCGGTACGCTGAAGGTCTTCCATCAGGACGAGGATGAAGACTCCATCCGGGGTTCCGGACGGTGGCCGCCGGCCGGCATCCGATCCACGCTTGCCCTCCTCAGAGTCGGCCTGGAACGTCAATGTGACGGAGGTTTAATGGAAACGAGTTGTTTATCGGAGTTCAGCCGTGGCCTGGCGTGTCTGATCGGCAAGCCGACCGATCTGCGACCGTTCGTATGTGAGGGTTCGCCTCTTGCATGTGATGCGTTCCTCGTAGGTATCAATCCCGCGAGCGAAATGTCGGATGACTTCTGGGATTTCTGGTCGGACAGTTATGGATTCGACAAGAGCGCGTGGTTTGAGAAGTACAAGGAGGAGCGAAAGACTCGCCCGCTGAAGCCCGGAAGGAAGAGAAGGAATGAAGTAAGCAACACCCGCAGAATCATCGAGGAGGTCGTCTTGGGCGCCAATCCCGTCAAATGCCTGGAGACGAACATATACGCGAAAACGACTGAGCAGGCATCGGACCTGGACGAGCGAAGCAGAATCACGGCGCCTTTCGACTATCTCCTGCGCCAGGTCGAGCCCAGGTTGGTGATTGCCCACGGCGCGCCCGCTGCCAATTACCTGCAGAGGCAGGATCTCCCGTGCCAACTCACGTGTGTCAGTCACTTCGCCCGAGGTTGGTCCTTTCAGAGCGCAAGAGAGCTTGGGTTGAGAATTCGCAGGTACTGTGAGGGAGAGTACCGAGACGGCGTATGACAATCCGCCTTGGGTCGCAGCCCAAATTGAAACACAGGGTTACGTCCGTTACCGCCCGTCGCACTGCGCCCAAAGAGTATCCTTCACAGGAATCAAGGTTTGATCGAAACGAGGAACGAGGGGTGTATGGATGATTAAGGTGGTGAGTTGGAACATCGGCAAGCGACCGCAGCCGTGGTGCGAACTGGTACGGATGGCGAAGGACGGCGAGGCCGACCTGGCGCTCCTGCAGGAAGCAGGCGGTCCGCCGGGCGAGCTTGTACATCTGGTCGATTACGATGATGCGGTGTTTTGGAACCGCCAGCTGTACGACCGATGGCCAATGGTCGTGAAGTTGTCCGATCGAATAGCAGTCGAGCATTACCGACAGGTGCCGCCGATCAGTGACCTCGGTAAAAACGACATCGGCGTAAGTGGAATCGGGACGATTGCCGCCGCGAAGGTAATTCCGGTCGACAGTGAGGACGATCCATTCGTCGCTATTTCTATGTACGGGCGTTGGCTGAAGCCGAATCCGGCTACCAAGAGCAGCTGGATTTACGCTGATGCTTCGGCACATCGAATCATCTCGGACCTGACCGCGTTTATCGGTCAGGAGAATCCGGCCACACACCGGATTCTTGCGGCTGGAGACTTGAACATACTGTACGGCTATGGCGACGGTGGCAACGCTTACTGGGCCGGCCGTTACGAGACTGTCTTCACGAGAATGGAGGCGCTGGGGCTGCAGTTCATCGGGCCCCAGGCTCCGCATGGCCGCCAGGCTTACCCGTGGCCGAAAGAACTTCCCCGAAAGAGTCGAAATGTCCCGACCTTTCGTACCAATAAACGGAAACCGTCCTCGGCTACCAGGCAATTGGACTACACATTTGCGTCGTGCGGATTCAACGAAAAGGTTTCGGTGAGGGCGATGAACAAAGTCCACGAGTGGGGACCAAGCGACCACTGCAGGTTGATCATCGAAGTGAGGACAGACGCCGAAAACAGCTGAGCGAATCGACTGGCGCCCGCCAGTTTGTACTTTTTACTTGCGGCGCCGGGCGGCCGACAACCCGCTGAGAATCGTCCATTAAAACAAGGATTGAAACTCAAGGAATACGCACCCGGAACGCGGGCGCGGTGAACGGGTAAGGTGCTCTTCCGGGTATATGGAGAACTGCGGGCACGTAGGGTAGGACTATTTCTGTATGACCAGGTTACTATTGATCGGCTTACTGGCTTTTGGCTGCGCCGCAAACAAAGCCTACACTGTGATTGAATTTACGGGTGTAGAGTCACCCGATATTGTGGGTGAGATTGTGGAGCCGGATGTCAGTTGGCACGATGTAAAAGACCTTACTGCTAAAAGCGGAATGATCAAAAAGCGAATGACAACGTTACCCGGGTTCAAGACAAAGGACTTTGTTATACAGTTCGGTTTTCCCAGACATATGGTGGAGGTCTTTTTCGTTAATGTTTCGCAAGAGCGAATAAGGATCTATTGGCCGACAACTATATTGCCGGATCCTTCCAAAAAGTGGCTGTGGGTCAATGAAGTTCCCTTGCCGCAAATGCCGGTGCTAACTCTCTTACCTGACAATGAGACTGATCCTGCTCTGCTGGCCAGGAAGTATTTCAACAGAGGCAGAGTTCGAATGAATTGGAATATCAGAGCATTTATTCCGCAATATGTGAAGGAAGGCAGGTTTGGGTTGCCGATGAAGGTAGAGATTGGGAGAGTTCGCCAGGAGTTTGTTTTCTGGTTTTATATGAAGGAGATTATGCCATAGTGATCTGAAGCCGCATCCGTCTGTGAAGCGCCTACGGACAGTCGGTTACCCGGATACGTCGGCTCATCAGCGGGCGGTACCTGTAGAGGAAACCGGCCGGTCGCCCCTACCGCTCTGCCAGTGGCTCGACGGATAGTCTGAAGCCGAGGCTGTTCAGGATTTTCTCCATCGTGTCCAGGCGAGGATTGCCGTCTCCGGAAAGCGTCTTATACACGTGGGCACGGTTCAGATTTGCCTTCAGCGCCAATTTTCCCAGCCCGCCTTTTGCGGTCGCGACGTCCTTGAGCGCAAACAGAAGGGCCGACCTGTCGTGATCCGTGGCGTAATCCTCCAGGGCCGCCTCCAGATAGGCGCGAGCCCGGTCCGGATGGCTGAGGAATTCGAAATGGTGTTTCTCAAATGGGACAGAAGGTTTCATCAGGAACGCTCCTTCTGTAGACTTCGGGAGCTTGGTGGCGCACCCGGCACGAGGGCTTGCGCCGTCAGCGGAAACCAACGCGGCTGAATTGTCGCGATACATCCTTACCGGATCGCCAGGTGGGTGTCGGTAACCTGCGTATCTAAAGACCACGGACGCGGAAAACTACGACGCGAACATCTCCTTCAGCACAGAAAGGACCTCCAGCGCCGCCCTGTCGCTGATCTTACCAAGGCGACGGACCAGGCGTGATTTGTCAACGGTGCGTACCTGATCGAGCACGATCTGTCCGACTTTTCTCTGAAAACGCAAGGGGACGCGGGTGGGATAAGTGCGACCTTTTGTAGTCATCGGTGCAACGATGACCGTTTCTATGTGCCGGTTCATCTCATCCGGAGATAATACGACACAAGGGCGCGTTTTCTGAATCTCGCGCCCTTGTGTAGGATCGAGCCGCACCAGGTAGACGTCGAAACGTGCAACTACCATTCCCACTCCGTGGTGTCCCACTCGGTAGCTGGCTGAGACTGGTCATCGACCAGTTTGTCGTCCTGGTGTATGCCCATGTTGCGAAAGGCGTCGTCCCATCCGCATCGAGGTTGGGCAGGTGGGCGAATAATCAAATGGTCGCCGTGGTGTTCGAGTTCCACGACGTCCTGAAGGTGACACTGTTCCAGGAACGCCCGAGGGATGCGGATGCCGCGCGAATTTCCGATTTGAACGAGAGCGGTTTTCACCGGAAGCCTCCGTTTGGTTATATTCCCTGCAATATAACTACCAGTTTTGATTCGCGTTGTCAACTGGTTCTCTAACCATTCGTCCTTTAGTGTCGTGGCGTCAAACGCTGTGGCTAAATTCGTACGCTTGTTCTGCAGGGAAGACATCGGAGCATCTTACGCGATTCACGCTGGAGCCCGCAGATCTCGAATGTCTTACCGATTGCGTTGCGCAACCTGAGGCTCGCTGCGGTCCAGGCAAAGACAACGTTTGTCGTTGAGAATTCTTCATATGTGCGGATGTCAATGGATCGTTTCTTCGTTTCTTGCTAACCGCTGTCGGCCAAGTGCTAAAGGCTGTTCTCTGTCGCAGTTATTGCGACAGCCGTAATTTTCATCCGTCCTGATGGGGTGATTAAAAATGAACCTCTTCCTTGACAACATCACGTACCGACGTAAGGGCGCGCGGGCTCTCGCGCTTGTCGGGCTGCCGCTTTTCGTGCGATCGGGGGAGATCATCGCGATAGTTGGACCTGCCGGCGCCGGCAAGACGGCGCTGCTGCGCTACGTCGGCGAATGCTCGGACGGACAAGGCGACGTCCAAATCGGATCGGATGGGTACGAGAGTGCAGAGGATTGAAACTGACTATTCAGGCATGCGGAGGGTGAGGGTGCGAATGTTGATTGCGGTAGTGATTTGGGTTATCCTTTGCCACGTCGGCCAGTGCGTTGCACAGAATAGGCTGTGCGGAAGATGAGGGCGCTGAGGGCTTGATGGAGCGAACAGAGCGGTTTTTAAGCGGGAAATCAACCGGAAGAAAGTCAGATGAATTAAAGGGCGTTTGCATGGCTGCCAAGCGAGGAAGGCCGAGGAAGAACACAAAAGTTGGCAGTGGCGGTTTTCATCCTTCGGAAGAGGAGTTGAATAAGGACATGGGTATAGACGCTGCGCCCGAGGAGGTGGCCAGCGCGTTGTTTTCCAAAGATCCACCGAGTAAAGTCGCGGTAAACGGAAATTGTCAATAAGGCAGATTGAGCTTAAAATGCGGTAGGCGATTGGAGGCTTACTCAGAGGCGTCAGATTGTTTTTAAGAATTGGTCCATTTCGTCATGATCTCCAATGGACAATATCGTTACGGTATCTCCCTGTAAAGTAAACGCTATGCGAATTTGATCGCTCAAACGATACTTCTTGACGCCTGACACTTGAGAGATGTTCTTCCCTAATTTGGGCAATTGGCCGTCTCTAAGGTCACGTAGGAATTCTTGAAATCGTTCCCCTACGGGTTTGGGTAACTTTTTCGCATCTTTCGCCACACCATCATCGTAATATTCTATGCGCTCTACGGGCGGGAAGAATGATCCATCCAAGTCTAGTGTCCTTTCCCAGAAATACCTCACCATTCTTCCGCCGATTCATCCCGTCTCGCAGCGTTGCCTTCGCTCGGCGACCTGGCTAGGTCGCCTGCGCTCTGGCGCCTTGCGAGCCGGGCGACTCGACGGCTGAATTTTGGCAACTTATTTCCGGGACAGAACACTGGCTCCGCAGATTTGCAATTGCTTCGTCAATGGAATACGAAGGGCCGGTGCTTGGTTTATGTTCCCGATCCAAGATTAACAGGTTCCAACTTACCTCTCGAAGGAGTGCACTGCATATCCTTGCGTTCTTATCCACGACCTTGAATTTTTCGTACGTGTCGGTGTCGAGTTTACTGAGCAATCTTCCGATTGAGGTCCAATTTTCCGAGGGTGTTCTTTTCCCGGTTTTCTCCAAGCCAGCGATTGCTTTCTCTACATCGCCGTCACGACACATGGATTTGTAATTTTGCGGGTTCTGCTCAAGCAATTGCAAAAACTCACGCCAGTCAGCTATTACTTTCAAAACATGCTCGTTCGTTTCTTCAAGCCCCTGGCGCATTTCTTTCAGCAGGCCCTGGTAGATTTCTTCCTCCATATCCTGGCGGATTTCTTCCTCCATAGAGGGCTGTGACAGTTCATCCATGAATTGCCGTACTGGTCTGTATGCCGCAGACATCATATCCATAACTGCAGTGCCCATGTCGCACTCTCCAGAGAGATATCGGTTGTCTTTTACATATCTTTCCGAAAAAGTATGTACGCTTGTTCACACTGTCAAGCTGTTTTCTTCAAATCGGTAGGCGATTGATTTCTGCCCAACTCCACCTACTATGGCACTTTTCTGGATAATCCCCTTTAAATAGGCCCGCTTCTTGCCCGGCGAGAATCTTCCACCAGAACAAGGTTTGAGACTGCAGTGGTCGGTGGCCAGTGTCAGTGACCAGTCAGCAAAACGGATTATGTACGGGCAGGTATATGCGTACCAGGAGCGGACGGACCGGCAGAGACGGCATCCGTCCGTCGTGGACGGTGGAGGTTTACGGCATGGGCAGCATCGTTGCGATAGGGGGAGGGGACCTTGAAACATTGGCAACCCGCCCCATAGACGTCGAGATCATCGCGCTGTCCGGTGCGTCGCGTCCGAACGCGCTGTTCATTCCCACGGCCAGCAGCGACTCGGTGGCGTATTGGGAAGGGTTCGACCGGGCGTATCGTGAGAACTACGGCTGTGATACCGACGTGCTCTACCTTCTGGGTGTCGCGCCTTCGCGCGAGGCGATTGCCGGGAAGATCGAGCGAGCGGACATCATCTACGTCGGGGGCGGCAACACGCTGAAGATGATGCGCCGGTGGCGTCGGCTGGGGGTCGATGACCTGATCAGGTCCGCGTACGCCGGGGGAGCGGTGCTGTGCGGCGTGAGCGCGGGCGCGATCTGCTGGTTCGAGCGGGGCCACAGCGATTCGATGTCGTTCTACAGGCCTGACGACTGGCGCTACATAGCCGTCTCCGGGATGGGGTTGTTGAGAGGTCTGGCGTGTCCTCACTACAACGGAGACACCGCCGGCGTCCCAAGAAGGCGGGACTTCCATGACATGATGAAACGAAGGCGTGGGAACGGCGTGGCCATCGACAACGACTGCGCGGTCGCGTTTACATCCGACGGGTACAGGGTCATCGCCGCCAGTCCCGTGGCGGGAGCGTACTCCCTGCGCGTCGAGCATGGAGAAGTGATCGAACGCCGGCTTCCGGCTTCCAGTGACTATCGGCCAATCGAGACTCTATATGAGACGTAAATCAAATGACTCCTTGAAATCATCATCAAAGGCGGAAGTCCGCTGCGACGTCGCACATCGACGTTCCGGGATGTTGAAACGGGGGGGATTGCTCATGAGTAGAATTGCAGGGTTTCTGATCACAGGTTTGCTGCTCTATGGCGGCGTATCAGTCGCAGGCGCTTCGGATTGGCCGCAGTGGAGAGGGCCCAACAGGGACGGAATCTCCCGGCAGACGGGACTTCTGAAAGAGTGGCCCGACGGCGGACCTCGAGTCCTTTGGAGAGTGCCGCTCGGAGAGGGTTTTTCCGGTATTTCCGTTGCCCGCGGACGTGTCTATACGATGTTCTCGGAAGAAGATGGTGAGTTTGTCATTTGTCTCGATGCCTCCAACGGGAAAGAGATTTGGCGGTTTCGATCGGACAGCACATATTATGAGTACGAGGGAGGCAACGGCCCGCGTGCAACGCCGACAATCGACGGGGAGCTCCTCTTTACGGTGTCCGCAAAGGGTCGGTTTTACGCGCTAAGCAGTGTGAGTGGAAAGAAGGTATGGTCCTACGATCTGATCAAAGACTTCAAAAGCTACATGCCGAAGTGGGGGTTCAGCTCTTCGCCATTGGTGGAAGGCAATCTGTTGCTCGTTGAGGTCGGCGGCAACAATGGAAAGTTTATTGTGGCTTTCGATAAGACGAATGGTGATGTCCTCTGGAGTTCCCACACGGACAAACTTGGATATGCTTCGCCGATCAGCGTTACAATTGGCGGGGTCCGACAACTCATTGTCTTCGCCGGTCTTGGGCTGCTCTCTTTATCTATCGACGATGGAGAGATGCTCTGGAGCTATCCGTGGCGAACCGGACGGTTTGACGTTCACGCCGCCACTCCCATTTTCATTGCGCCGGACAGGATTTACATCTCATCAGGGTACGGAAGTGGAGCGGCGGTCGTACAGGTCAACGTAATGAACGCTCGTGAATCCGGCGACCTGAACAATGGAGGAGAGAAAGACCGGATGGAGGTTGAGGAGGTTTGGAGGAATAAAAAATTCCAGAATCGGTTGTCCACTTCGGTTTTGCATGGCAATCACCTTTACGGCTTTCACAATACGATTTTGAAATGTATCGATGCAAATACCGGCGCCGAAAAATGGAAAACTCGCGGATTCGGTGAGGGCACGCTCATGCTTGCGGATGACCATCTGATTATTCTCGGTGACCGCGGCAAGTTGGGGTTGGTCGAGGCGACACCCAAAGCTTATCGTGAAATTGCGAGCGCGGAGGTGCTGAGCGGATTGTGTTGGACGATGCCGGCGCTTGCCAACGGCAGACTCTATGCGCGAAATGAGAAGGAAATGGTCTGTTTGGACATGACGGGGCAGAATTAGTCGGGAATACTGAGACCACGAGGACAATGCCGGCCTGACCCGATGGAAACCGGCGCCTGGCGGCACTTACTGGCGACATCGACTACCGCTTTGTCGAATGTATTTCGCCTTGCGAAAGGAGAACGACCATTCAAAAACGCAAACGAACAGGCTTCCTCGCCTTTGCCCTGCTCGCACTTTGTCTCGCCGGTTGTGGCGAAGACACGCGGATGATAAATGGGCAAGTCCCGATCGGTGTTGTCGTGGCACTGACAGGGAAACATGCCGAACCGTATGGTCTCCCGATGCAACGGGGGTTTGAATTGGCGCGAGAAGAGATCAACAACCGCGGCGCTGTGAATCTCACGTTTATCACTGTGGATGATCGGAGCAGTGCGGACGGCGCGAAAGAAGCTGTGCGGCGCCTGGCAGACCAGGGCGTTTCCGCCATCGTCGGGCTTGCTATCTCGACGCATCTGAAGGAGGCTGCTCCAATTGCGCAGGAGAATGAAGTCATCGCATTCAGTTCGGTCTCCTCCGCTGCAGGATTGAGCGGGATCGGGGATTATGTCTTCCGCACCAGTCTCGCCGTGAACATAAGCGTTCCCAGTGGTGTGACGGAGACTCAGAAGAAACTCGGCTACAAAAAAGTGGCAACGATATATGATGAGACTGATGTCTACGCCAGAAGCAGCAATGAAATGCTGCGAACCGTGCTTGAGGCAAACGGCGTCGAGATTCTGATCGAGGAAACCTTCCACACCGGCGATACCGATTTTTCTCAGCAATTGGCCAACATAATGGCGATGGCGCCGGACGCACTTTTCGTCTCCGCACTTTCACAGGAAATAGCGGGGATTCTCGCCCAAACACCCGAGGTCGGTTTCCCCGACACGATTCAGATTATCGCTCCGGATTTAACCATGGATGAAGTCGAAAAGGCGGGTGGTGGCGCCGAGGGAACAATAGGTTTTATCGGATGGTCGAGCAGTTCTCACGCCCCCGGAAACCAATCCTTCGTTCGGAACTATCGGGCGAAATTCGGGTTTGAACCTGAACCGTGGGCGGCACAGTCGTATGCAACCCTATATGTGCTCGCCAATGCAATCAAGGCAGCACGATCGACACATCCGACCGCCATTCGGGACGCACTCGCAAAGACGGATTTTCCCACAATTCTGGGCAAGTCCGGCGCGTTCTCTTTCGATCCTGACGGAGATGCGCTGTATGACCAGATCATAATGGTCGTCAGGGATGGAGAACTTCAGTTCTTTGAATGAAGGGAAATCTGATTCGCCCGCCGCGCCGATTTTGCCGGTCCGCCTCTTGCGGTCGCAACCTCCTTGAGCGCAAGCAGAAGGGCCGGCCTATTGCTATCCCTGGTGTATTCCTCGTGCGGTACCTCGACGCAGGCGCAAGCCCTTTCCGGATCGCCGACGCCGTCGTTTCCTCGGGACCGGTCGCGGGAGGAGTGCAGAAGTACAACCGGAAGGAAGGTTGAGCGATGCCGAATGGAGGATCCGACTGTTGCGGAACCTGTTGGTTCAATAGAACAAACCGGGGTGAACGTGACTGGTTGGAACACGCGGACAGAAGCATACCGCCCTATTGCGAGATCAGGGACGTCGCGATAGAGAACCCCTTCTACACCTATTGCGCAAACCATCCGCATCGCCGGCCCGATCGCGACCCCATCCCCATCGGACCGGTGATGCGCCACGGCGGATGGGAACAGGAACGGCGCGTTGAGGCCGGTCAACCCGACGTGTTGGTAAGTCGGGAAAACCCGCGCTACGTCTGGAAACCCTCACCGGATTCGGAGGAGATTCGCCAACACCTGCTGAGCCTTCTTGCGAGCATTCTCGAGCACATGGTCAGGGATCGATATCCTATCGGCACGGGTCTCGGGGAGACGATCATCCGGCAACTCGGTGAGTTCCAGGAGAAGCGCGCGGTAAGGTATCTCGAATGGATTCGCGAGAATTTCGAGGATTCTCCGGGTTTCATGGCGGATGCTGCGCGGGAGGCGCTGGCCAGGATCCGGGAAGATGAATAGTGTAGGCCGCGGCTGAAGCCGGTGTCGTAGAAAAATATGGCGTGCCCGGGCGGAGAAAGAAGCGTGAGTCGTGGAATTATCCGCCGTTGTTTAAGAGTCGTTATCGGGGGTACAGATGAAACCGATTCTTGAAGAATACGGGTATTGCGTAGAAGCATGTTCTATATTGTCTATCGGACATGGATACTATATATTGTAAAACAACCGAGTAATGCTCCCCCGATCACACCTGATTCGTGGCGCTTTTCCAAGGACGTAAGCATATCCGCGGATATTTATTGATGAGGAAGCAGTTTGGCTTTGGAACGAGCGCATCCCCCGGATCAGACAATAAAAAAGGAGCTACCTATGTCAAACATCAATTGCGGGCGGCTCACGGCGGAGATAACCCAGGAGGATAAATGGTTTGTCGCTTATTGTCCCGAATTGGGGACGGTAAGCCAGGGGAAGACACAATCGGAGGCGTTGATCAATCTTAAGAGCGCCACGATTCTGTATTTGGAAGAAAAAGATCCGGTATTTCAGGTTGCCTAAACTACCTCGAGACATTTCTGGACAACAGTCTGGTAAGATGATATCGAAACTCGGGTTTCGTTTTGTACGAGAAAATAGCGGGCACCTGATTTATCGACGTTCATTACCTGATAGCGAGGACGATATTGCAGTTGTTCCGGACCATTCCGAATTGGCTGCTGGCAATTTGAGCAAGATACTTCGACAGGCAAATATACCACGGGACGAATTTATGAATCTCTTTTAGCTTGTCGCCCACAGTCAGTTTTAAATCTGGATATTTCTCAGCCCTGTCGCAATTCGGCAGGGCTTTGCGCTATGGATCTCAACTTACCAATTGGAGATTTCAATTGGTCGCAATGAAGTGGTTCGAAAGGGTCAGGGCTGGCCAGGATACCTGCCAATCCAGGTGAGATTTTTCCATCAGAACAAGGATCGCAACAAATCCAACCGCCTCCCGGACATCCCCGACTTGGCGGTGTCCTGGAGCCAGCCTCCGGCGTGCACCGCAATCGCGGCATCGTGCTCGGGAGCCTTCCGGACTTCGTGATTGTCGCCAGAATCGTGGTCTGATTGATGCCGGATTGACGGCGTGACCGCGGACAGGCACCTGTGGAGGCGACCGGCCGGTCGACCCTACTCCGCATCCACCAGCTTTCCGTCTCCGAATATCAGTTTTACGTCGTCATAAGCGAGAACGGTCTTGTCGCCGAGCTCAACGCGCGTCCCGGGATTCCCCTTCCGTGCGATCACTTCTTCAATGGACATGTTCAGTGTAAGCAGAACGGTTTCATCCGGACCCGCCAATTCCGCTTCGCTTGCTGCAAAGGCGACACCGAAGAGACGCTCGACTTCTGCAATTGTGTAATTGTCTCTATTGACTTTGAGGCGGACGGCATGGCGGGCGCCTGACAGTTTATCCAGTTCAATATAGACCTCTTTCTCCTTCGCCTCCGCTTTTCGGATTCTGACCTTCGCGCCCCTCTGGATCACCCGCACGCTCCACCCGGCAAGGTCATCCCTCGTAATGATATTCCGGGCTTCTTCGGCGAAATCCTCTGCCGACTGGGATTGGGACTGCCGAAACCCGCCCAATGTCGCGCGGTATGAAACCTCTCCATTCTCCAGAACGTTTGCGGCATCGATGCCCCGAATCCCGTCATTCACCTCCACAAAAGCAATCCTGATCCAGAACGTCTCGCCTTTGAGCGCCGCAACATGACTTGCGACGTCTGCCGGCTGTGCCTGTACGGATTGAATTGTGGCAATCGCCAGCGAAAGGGATATGAACAGAATACGCATGGTGTCCTCCAATCTGTAGGGTTTGCATCCTCCCGGCGACAGTCCGCACGTGAGACACGTACGCGCCTTTGTCTTAAGCGACTTTCCCGAAGATCCGTCGATTTCAGAATTCAATCGGTTGAGCGATTTCGCATTTGGAAAGTGGGTTGTCGTTGCTGAGTGATCGTCCCTTCCGCAGAATGGAAAAGCAACCACCGTGCCAAAAGCATAACATAAGGATTAACAATAAGTAATGATTTCCATTGGGTCAGCGAGGCTGTTGTGTATCGTCACACTTGTGAACATGGGCGACATCTCTCGGACCGGATTTCAGGCACCCATCGCCTCCGGTGGGGGAACGGAAGACGGGTTCGCCAGCGGACTGCACATCGCATCCCGGCACGACGCCTTTCGAAGGCGGGAACGGATTGAATCCCGCGCCCCCCTTTTGTATATTGCTATCGACGTGGCGGTGTGCGTCGAGATCCCGTGACATAACTCTCGTTGGCCAAAGCGAATCGGTTCGTCACGTTACGAGCCGGCGTTCACGGCTCGTCGGGGGCTTGAATCGGATCCCATCTACAAGACACGGCAGGTTTCGGGGGCGTATGTATGTCGGCATTCTGGCGTGTAACTCGCTGCTCTATTCTTCTGTTGATTGCTTCGCTCTTCCTGACAGCAAGAGGTCACGCACGGCCCTTCGCCATCGTCCCTGATGCGCTCGATCTGGGCGAAGTCGGCGTTGGCTTCGAAGCCAGTGCGTCCGTTGATTTCGAAAACCTGCAAGAGGAAGCGATCAAAGTGATCGTCGGCATCAGCGGAAACGGTTTTGCCACAAACGCGGACACGCTGCGCCTGGATGCGAGGGGCGCCAGCCGGATCGACGTCCGCTTCAGTGCAAGTGCGGCTGGTCGGTACTCGGGCGAACTTACGTTGCGGGTTGCCTCCCTGTTCGTGGGCCAGAGCGTGTCTGTTCCTCTCCAGGCGGTGGTCGTTCCAACGAGCGTGGTGATCCTGCCGTCGGCCGGGCTCGATTTCGGCGCGATTCCCATCGGAAAAGCGGCGACGGCGATCGTCGTCGTCAGGAACACCGGCGCCACGCCCGTAGCGGCCGGACCGATGAATGTTACCCGTCTGCAGGGTCCCTTCCGTGTTGAGGGCGACGTCGGTCCGTGGCCTGCCCCCGGCGCTGAAGCGCGCATCGAGGTTGCGTTTGTTCCAACGCGCGCGGGAACGGTCGCGGCGGAAATGGCGGTTTCCGGGTCCGTTTTCGGGGATTGGTCGATACCATTGCGAGGGAGCGGTCTGGCGCCGCGGGCGGTTTTTTCGCCCCTCCCGCAGGTGGGGCTCGACTTTGGCGCCGTTGAGGTGGGGCAGCGCGCGATGCGCCGCGTGACCGTCCTCAACCATGGCCCGGTCGCAATGGACATTGAAGGCGGAATTGATGAGGGGGCGGCCTATGTCCTCGGCGCCGCGGGCTCCACGTCCAGCGTCGCTCCCGGGGAGCGGCTGGACCTCAGCGTGACCTTTGCGCCGAAAAACGCAGGGGCGCAACCGGGCGTCCTTCGCGTGCAGACCAGCGATCCGGAAGCTGATGCGGTCTCCATCCCTCTCACAGGTCGGGGCCGCGTCAGCCCGCCCCGAATCGAGATTATCAGTGAAGACATCGACTTCGGCAGTGTGCCCATCGGGGAGGCCTCGCGCAACCATTTGCTTCTGTGGAACCGGGGCGGCCGGCCGGGCGCCGTTGAGGTCTCTGTCGTGGGAGATGAGGGCCTCGAATTCGATCTTGCGCAGAACTCCGTCCTTATTCAGCCCGGCGCCGGCGCCCGGGTCGTGCTGAACTTCTCACCCAGGGAAGCCGGCGCCCGCCAGGCAGTACTCCGCGTAGAAGCCGAAGGCCGGCGTCAGACGGTGCGTTTGCAGGGCGTAGGCCGGTTTTTCGCTCTCAGTCCGGCAACGGTGGACTTCGGACGCGTTGCCGTTGGCGAAAGCAGCCCCCGGGTCGTCGAGATCACCAATGAGGGCAATGCCGATTTCGAGATTCACCAGCTTCGCGTCACGAGTACCGAATTCACAGCCAACTCCCCGGTCGACGCAGGCAACACGTTCCTGTTGCCTGCCCACAGCCAGCGCGCACTGCCGTTGCACCTGGCCTTCAGTCCGTCCGCCCGCGGAGCGATTTCAGGGACCCTGCGTATTGACGGTCTGGGGGCGAATGAGAAAATGGCGCTCGACGTCCTGCTCAAGGGCATCGGGGTGGGCGCCGAAATCGAATTGAACCCGGCGGGAGTCGTCGATTTCGGCTACGCGGTCCTGGGAGAAGACGTGGAAAGAACCTTCGTGGCCACGAACGTCGGCGATACCGAGTTGCAGGTCGAAGCGCATCCGCAGAGTAAGGAGGCCCGTGTCGAGCCGGCGCAATTCGCTCTCGCCCCGGGGGGTTCCGCGCGTCTCACGCTCCTTTTTGCGCCCAATGCCCTGGGGGAGCGCCGGGGTTCCGTGTGGCTGGTCAGCAATGACTTCAAGGACCGGGCGCGGCCGCTGGAATACAAAGGGCACGGCGTGCTTGGGGACGTCGACCTCGCGCAGATTGCAGAGGTCCTGGTTTCGCGCGATGAAGAGGCGAAGCGTCTGGCCGTTGGCTGGAATAATGACCCCGTCGTGCAAAAGGACGGCACCAAAGTGGATGTGGCCTTCGTGATTCCCGACTCGTTGCGTCGGGCGCTGATCGGACGTGAAATGGTCGTCGAGTGGACCCGTCTCGACGAAAACTACGCCCCTGAAGGCAGTACGAAAAGGAAGAAGGTCGCGATCTACGAGTCGAGCGGAGGCCGCGTCCGGGCCGAAGATCTCAACCTCCTGCTGACCGAAAAAAGGAATCGGCGGGTGAGACTCAGAATCACAACCCGGAGTTACCGAAACGCCGCGCCGCAGAGCGTGTCGCAGATTCTGGAAGCCGGGGGCTGGAAGTGGGAACTGGAAGCCAGGCCGCTGTTTTCGTTTCTGACGATTCGCCCGGGACGCAATTATACAGACGACGACGGCAACCCGGTCCGCGGCAAAACCGAACGCCTGATCGGCCTGCCCGGACTGGCTTTTGCCGGATGGCACAACGTGGATAACCCTTCGATCTCCGGAATCCATCTGACCGCAATCGGCAACGTCCTTGAAGCCCTTTCAACGGAAAACTCGCTGGCCATTTCTATGGGTGTCGCCGTCTCCTTTTACAAGGACCAGTTTCTCTTCGGCTTCGGGTGGGATATTTACGACAACCGGCCCGTGGCAAAGAGGCAGGGCTCGCAGGACTACATCATGACCTTCAAGTACTCGGGGCTGTTTCGATGAGCAGCAAAAAGCAGCTATCAGCGGTCAGCCGTCAGTCAGAACCAGAATCGAACATCAAATTCAAAATCCCCTTTTCCCCAAATTCCCTAAAGGCGGGTAGACGTAAGACGGGAGACGTGAGATGATAGCCCGCGCCCAAGGGACGACGATAGTGCTTGGCGAAATCTACCTGCAATAGGCGCGCAGACCTCTCCCCCCGGCCCCTCAAAAGCGGTGAGAGGGTAGACGGGAGACGGGAGATACTGTGAGTGCCCTAAAATCGGGGAGACGTTAGAGGTAAGACGGGAGAGTTTGTCCGCCGCGTCCGGTTTCACGTTTTGCCGCAGGCATAAAGGAATAACCAAACGGGCGAGGATGTCATCTACCGTCACCGGTTTTCTTGCCCCGTGCGGCTTCATTTCTTGCCGGAGGCATAAGGGAATGACCAACCGGGCAAGGAAGTCCTCTACCGTCTCCCGTCTTGCGTCTAACGGGTTTTATTGCCCCGCGCGCTTGCCTTTCTTGCCGGAGGCATAAAGGAAAGACGAATCGGGCAAGGAAGTCATCTACCGTCTTACCGCAGTTAGAGGGGAGATGAAAGGGACAGATCAGCAACGGGCGATCCTGCTTACCGGCGCCACCGGGTGCATCGGGGGTAGGCTGCTCGCGGCCCTGGAGGCGGGCGGACGTGAGGTTCGCTGTATGACGCGTCGACCGGATGCGCTAACGGGAAGGGTCGGGCCGAACAGCAGCGTTGTACGCGGCGACTGCCTGAAGCCGGATTCACTGCAGGGCGCCTTGGCGGGGATCGATACGGCCTATTACATGGTCCATTCGATGGGTGGAAGCGCCGACTTCGAAGCCCGTGACCGCGAAGCGGCGCAGAACTTCGGCGCGGCGGCCCTGGCGGCCGGGGTGCGGCGCATCGTCTACGTGGGCGGACTGGGATCCGCCTCAGGGCTGTCCAGGCACCTGCGCAGCCGTCACGAGACTGGCGAAGTGCTACGGGCGTCCGGAGTGCCCGTCATCGAGTTCCGCAGCGGGATCGTGCTGGGCGCCGGCAGCCTCTCGTTCGAACTGATTCGCGCGCTGGTCGAGCGGCTTCCGGTGATGGTCTGCCCGTCATGGGTCCGTACGCCCACCCAGCCGATCGCTCTGGCCGACCTGGTGGGGTACCTCGCGGCGGCGCTCGACCTGCCCCACGGGGAGAGCCGTCTGTTCGAGGTGGGCGGATCGGACGTGGTGTCGTACCGCGAGATCATGCGCGAGTACGCCCGATGGCGCGGTCTCAGGCGACTGTTGATCCCCGTGCCGTTGCTGACGCCGCGCCTCTCCAGCCTCTGGCTGGGTCTGACCACCCCGGTCTACGCGAAGGTCGGCCGCCAACTGGTCGACGGACTCCGAACCGCGACCGTCGTGAATGACGCTGCGGCAAAAAACGCGTTCCCCATTCAACCGCTTGGGCTTCGCGACGCGATCGCCAAAGCCGCTGTCGAAGAGGACGCGGCGTACGCGGCCACGCCGTGGTCGGAGGCAACGCTTGCACCTGCGACGCCCCTGCGCTGGGGCGGGGTCCGCATCCGCGGCCGGTTGATTCACTCGACCGTTGTCGATCTCCCGGTCCCGCCCGCCGCCGCATTCGCACCAATCCGGCGCATCGGCGGCGCGGAAGGCTGGTACTGCGGCGATTGGATGTGGCGCTTGCGCGGTCTGGTCGATCAGTTGTTGGGCGGGGTCGGAATGAGCCGCGGCAGGCGCGACGCGGAGCATCTTGCCGCGGGTGAGGCCCTGGACTGCTGGCGGGTCGAGGTCTACGAACCGGACGCCCGCCTGCGCCTCAGGGCGGAAATGAAGCTGCCGGGCCGCGGCTGGCTCGAGTTCGACGTCACGCTCCGGGAGGAAGGGGGATCCAGGGTGCGCCAGACCGCCGTCTTCGATGCGGTCGGCCTGTGGGGACGATTCTACTGGCACGCCCTGTATCCAATTCACGTCCTGCTGTTCGGGGGGCTTCTTCGGAACATCGCCAAACGCGCGGTCCGGGGGACGTCCTCACTTTGAAGAACCGACCCCGTGCTCGAAAAGCAGCGATGAGCCGACAGCTCGAAGCGAAAATCAACTCACACGGAGACACAAAGACACAAAGGAAGACCGGAAACAGCCGAAAGGCGGGAAACCACAAGGGGCGCGGCCCTCACCCCCGTCTCCCCGCCATTTAAAGGGAAGATTCAGGGTGTGTGTAAGAATCCAGGCATGAAAACGAAAGGAGATCGACCATGGATATCGAACTCGTTTACTGCGCCATGTGAGGATATGAAGACCAGGCCGTCAGTTTGACGCGCCATCTGCTGGAAAAATACAAGACGGGCATCTCGCGTTTCACGCTCGTTCCCTCCGGACGCGGTCGATTTGAAGTGACTGTTGACGGAGAACTGACTTTCTCCAGAGTGAAAGAAGGCCGGTTTCCTGAACACGAGGAGATTGACTCACGCCTTGCCGGACGTCGCGGAGACTCGGGTTCACGTGCAGCGTCCTGCTGTGAGGAAACCCCACCCGTCCAGCGAAAAGGGAAGGGGTTCAGATCCCTTGTCGCGGAGATTTTGCGCAAAGCAGGTTGACATGCAGGGACAGGCGGTACGGACCTCTCCCCCCCGGCCCGCCAACCCCGGGTGAGACGCAAGACGTGAGACGTGAGATGATATCCTGCGGCCACGGCGCTTTGATATGGCCGGGCGAAATCTTCCTGCGAGTAGACGCGCGTGAGGGATTCCCTGCACCTTGGGGTTTCATTTCTCGCCGGAGGCGCAAAGGAAGACTCAATGGGGCAAAGATGCCTTCTCCCGTCTACCCTCTACCGTCTCCCCGGTTTTTTATGGTATTGTGCCGAGGTTGGAAATCGGGTATTATTCAGGTAGGGCCAATGGGGCGGAGGACTGCAGTTGAAGTGAGCGGGTTTCGTAACGAGGGAGGCTGCCATGGCACATCGAATCGGTCTCGCACTTTTCTGCCTGTTCACACTTTCCGCGTGCTATACGCAGATTCGGCCGCCAGAATATGCGACGGATGATCTAGTCGAATCCGTGCCGGCGGTCGATACCACCGTTGTGCGGATATACAAATATCATGTTTATGACCAATTCGGCACGGAATCGTGGGGGACTTCGCCGTTTTTCGATCCCCGGTGGGCGGAATATCCAATCCGGAGTCGACGCGGCCTGAATTGGCGGTATTCGTGGTGGACGGCCGCGTACGGCCCGTGGTGGCGGGGGTGGATGCGGCAACGTCTGGCTCACGGACGCGGGTACTACCCCACCGTAAGATATCGGTGGATCGAAACGGATCCGATCGAGCTTCCGGAACCGCATTTGCGGTTGAGACATTCCGGACTGCGGGGTGGCGATCCCTTATCCGCCGGCACAGTCCGTAAAGGCCGCGGAACAAAAAAGACCACGCGGGTTCGGGGAGCCCGTTCGGTGGGCACCACCCGGGCAAATCCGAAACCGGAGAGTTCGGACAGCGCATCCAGAACAGCTTCGAAAACGCGCGATTCGGGCGGCAGTAAGCCGTCTTCACAGAAGGAAGAAAAAAAGCAGGAGGAAAAGCGCGAGGAGAAACGTGAGAAGCAGCGGCGCAGAGGGGGGATGCGATGAGGCGAGTCTGTTCCACTGTTCCGATGCTGGCATTCTGCGCGTGGGCGGCGTCGGCGAGTGCTCAGGAGGTCGCCCTAGATGGGTTCTCGGGCATCGGCGCACGTGCAATGGGGATGGGCGGCGCCTATGTCACGGTATCGGACGATTTTTCCGGCCTCTTCTGGAATCCTGCCGGATTGGCAAGGGCCCAACACGGGTCGATTTCGTGGGGAATGTCGCATGACCGGTTTCGGAACGAGTCGCAATTCTTCAGCCGGCCTTCCGCGTTCGAGCTGAACAGCACGCGCTTTGCGTCGGCGGGCGTCGTATATCCGGTTCCCGTCTACCGGGGCAGCCTGGTTTTCGCAGGGGGCTTCGGGCGCAACCGGCACTTCGACGCGGGATTGCGGATCCACGCGTACGATGAGGTCGCCGACTTCGAAAAGTCGGGCTTCTCGGAAGACAGGGGTACCTTCGGCGCGTGGACATTGGGCGCCGCGATCGACCTGGCGCCGCGTCTCTCGGCGGGGATATCAATATACAAATGGCGTGGAACGAACCGGTTTCTGCAGGAGTTGACGCTTGAAGACGTGCAGCAGGTACACGTGGATACGGTACGTCTTTATCAACGTTTCGAATCCGACGACGAGTTTTCCGCGCTGGGGCTTCAGGGCGGCATCCGGTTCTGGCACCCGTCGAATTTCCGGATTGGCGTAACGATTTCCGTGGCGACTCCCATTCGCGTGTCGGCGGAAGTGGCGGATGAGTTCGAAGATACGTACGAAGATCGGAAAGATACCTATCCCCGCGATTATTACGTGGACAGATACGAGATACGGCAGCCGATTTCACTGGGATTCGGTCTGGGATGGGCCTCAAAGGGACTTACGTTGAGCGGTGACGTGCATTACGGCGACCTGCAGGAAGCCACCTACAACGTCCGGGCGCGGAACATCGTGCCGCACGTGGACGACTTCCGCCGACAATACCGAAACGCGGTGCGGATCCATCTGGGCGGTGAATACGCGATCCCCGGGCGGGGCCTCGCCTTGAGGGGCGGCTACTATCGGGATCCGGTCCGATACGTTGGAGGCGGTCCCGTACCTGAGGTGCGAATCGAAACGGACCGCAATGCGTGGACGCTCGGGATCGGCGCTGAACTGGACCGGTATTTCGCGCTGGACGTGGCCGCTGTGTTCGGCGGGTACAGGCAGACGGAAGGCAATCGCGAAGACAGGGTGCGTACGGTACGCGCGCTGGTCTCCATGCGCGTCAATTTCGACGTGGAACGATATCGCTAAGTCCCACCCGTCAAATAACTTAGTATGATACAAAAGCAGCCGCCGATTGCGTACAATCGGCGGCTGCTTGCTGTTAAACTGAGTCGACTGATTTCTGCCGCTCATTCGGAGCTATGTTCTGGCGGCAGCGCGGATATTTGTGCGTGTACCATGAATATCGAAACAGGCGTACTGATTGTCTCGCATGATCCGGTTCGCAACGTCCATCGCCTGTCTCTCACTCAGATATCCTTCAGCGACTTCCGCCTCCAGCCCGCGGCGAATTTCATTTCGGGCCTGGATTGAATACGCGAGCGCGCCCGTGGGCCAGCCCGTGTCGCCCCCGAACGCGAACAGCTTGTTGGCCGGGACGGCGTGCAGGAATCGGCGTAGAAAGTCCCTCGAACTATAGGGATCGATGCTCCACGCCCAGCACAGGTCGACCCAGATGTTCCTGTAGTGCTTGGCCAGGGCGACCAGTTCATCGTTATACGGGTAGGCGATGTGCATCAGGACAAAGCGGGCGTCCGGGTACCGTGCGAATAACGCGCACATGTTCCCGGCGGCGATCCGACTCACAGGCATGCGGTCGTTGCCCGCGTAGGTTCCCGTGTGGATCTTGAACGGCAGGTTGTGTGCGACGGAGAGTTCCACTCCGCGCGCCCAGCACCAGTCACCGAGGCAAAGCCGCGTCTGTACCGGGATTGCTTCGTCCGGACCCTTCAATATCTTCTCGAGCGCAGCGGCCGCTTCCGAGTCTTCACGATCCGTCCAGTGCAGGGTCCGGCTGTACGCGTGCTGAGCCTTCACCGCGATGGCGCAGTCCGCGTATTTGGAGAAGATGCCTTCCATCGCCTGTCTGAGGGTTTCGAGACCCGTTACCTCAACGTTCGTCTCGGCGTGCGTCTGCTCGAAATCGATCTGCCCGTTGCAGAACCCCGCCCATGAGAGATCGTAGAGGAAAAAATCCGGTCCCGAGTCATCCGGCAGGCATGCCCATTGGAAATCGTCCGTCTGAACGTGATCCAGGTTGGCCGTGTCGCGCAGCAGGCGCAGTCGTTTCCCGGGACGCCGGAGTGCGTGTATCCTTTCCTGAGCGGACGTAATGGCGTCCGCTGACAGGACGTCGATGCCGTACACGTGCCTGGCGATCAACCGCACCGCTTCTCCGTATCCTGTAAACTGCGTCGCTTCCCAGGCTTCCCGGATACCCTCGAATCGCCCGGCGATGTCCGCGTCCGACCCATCCATCAACCGCTTCATGGCCGCAGGAGAAGCGCCGGCCGTGTGAAGGTCGGCCGGGACGTAATTTCCGAACAGGTCCTGGAGGATATCGGGGCCTTCGTCCACCCAGTCCGGTTCCTTTCGCAAATGCTCGTGCGTATCGACCAGGGCGGTTTCCTGAATGTGATGCGTCAGGTCGTTGTACATCGGCTGTCCTTTTATGAGCCTCAGGCGCGGAGCGAAGGATGCTTCGTCACATCCCGGCCCACGGTGGAAACAGGTCGTGTTCGATGTTCAAAAGATTCAGGATCCGCCCGGCGACGAAATCCGCCAGGTCGTCAAACGTCTCCGGATTCTGGTAGAATGCCGGCATGGCCGGCACGATGGCGGCTCCCGCCTCGGCGGCGGCGGTCATGTTCCGAAGGTGGATCAGGCTCATCGGCGTTTCGCGTGGAACCAGAATCAGCGGCCGGTGTTCCTTGAGCGTGACGTCCGCGGCCCTTTCGATCAGGTTTCCGGACGCGCCGTGAGCGATATTCGACATGTATTTCATGGAACACGGCACGACGACCATGCCCCGCACGCCCACGGACCCGCTTGCGACCGACGCCGCCATGTTGCCGATCTGGTGGACGATCACGCGCCCGTTCGAAACCCCGTCGCCGTACCGGTCAGCGAGAAAATCCTCAAATTCCGACTGTTTACCCTCGAAGCCCCCTTCCTCTCGCAACAACATCCAGCCGAACCCGGACACAATCAGGTGTACCTCGTCCCCGTTCAGCAGCAGCGCCCGCAGGGTCCGAAGGGCATAGATGGCCCCGCTGGCGCCGGTGATCGCAACCGCAATCCGGTTCACCGCCACAACACGTCTCCGAGCGTAAAGGCGAAAAAGACGGCGCTGATCGCGGCATTCACGTTCATGAACGCCACGCCCAGTCGAGAAAGGTCTTCCGGCTTCACCAGCCGGTGCTCGTACACCATCAGCGCCGCCACCACGATCAGTCCTGCCATGTAGATGACTCCCAGCTCGAAAAACGTTCCCACCGCGGTCATCAGAGAAAAGGAAATCGCATGAAAACCCCGTGCGATGGCCAGCCCGCGGCGCACGCCGAAGCGTTGAGGAATCGAACAAATCCCATGGACACGGTCAAACGCGACATCCTGGCAGGCATAGATGATGTCGAACCCTGAAACCCAGGCCAATACGGCGCCGGCCAGCAGCAGGATCCCGGCGTCAAGGCGCCCTGTAATCGCAATCCATGCGCCTACGGGCGCCAGAGACAGCGCCAGACCGAGAAATAACTGCGTGGCCCACGTGAATCGCTTGGTGTAGGAATAGAAGAAGACGATACCCAGCGCCACTGGAGATAGCGCGAAACACAGAGGGTTCAGTCGCCAGGCGGCGACAATCAGCGCCAGGGAGGATATCGCGATCAACACGCGCACGGCGCCCGGCGAGATCAGGCCGCGCGGCAACTCTCGCGCCGCGGTCCTGGGATTCGCCGCGTCCATGTCCCGGTCCACCAGCCGGTTGAATCCCATCGCCGCGCTTCTGGCGCCCACCATCGCCACGGCGATCCAGAACACCTGCACCATACTGATATCCGCTTCCAGCGCGGCCAGCGCCGCACCGCTGAAGGCAAACGGAAGGGCGAAGACGCTGTGCGAAAACTTGATCATTCGCCCGTAGGTGACGATGCGTTCCATGATCATCACGGTTCACCCTCACGCGGATGGATCGCGACGTCCTGCCGGACCGACGCCGGTCACGCGAGCGCCGCGCCGACTGCGTCGTCGATGCGCGTCATGTCGGCGTCCGTCAGTTCAACCCGCGCCGCGTTCACGTTGTCCTCCAGGTGTCGCATTTCAGTTACGCCTGCAATGACAGACGGCACCTGCCCGTTGGCCAGCAGCCAGGCGATCGCGAGTTGCGCGAGGGAGATTCCCTTCGATTCCGCTACCTCCAGCAGCCCTTCAACGGCTTCCAGATAGGGTTCGGTCAGAAACTCGGCCTCGTCGCCGTCGTCAATGATCCGTCCTGACGCCTCCTCCAGCCTTCCCTTGCGGTACCTGCCCGTGAGCAGGCCGCTCGCGAGCGGATAGTAGGGGATCACACCCACGTCGGCCCTGGCCGCCGCCTTCAGGAAATCCGACCCCCTGCCTCCGTCCTCGGACGCTACCGCATCCTGTTGCACCAGATTGTACCGGTTTTGCACGGCCACGATCCGGCGTGACACGTCCTTGCCCACCTTCTCCAGAGCAGCGATGACGTTCGCCATCTGCTTCGCGGAGTGATTGGATACCGCCAGGTACCTTACCTTTCCCTGTGATACGAGATCGTCGAACGCGCCCCAGGTCTCCTCGATCGGAACCCGGTAGTCCCCGTCGTCGCCGATACCGCTCTGGTGCAGATAGATCAGGTCGATGTAGTCCGTCTGCAACCGCTCCAGGCACTTGTCCACGCCAAAATGGATGTACGTCCTGGAGGCGCCGAGTTGATTCGGCGTGAAGTCGGCCTCCATGGCGTGCTCCGCGCGCACCGGGTTGTGAATCTTGGTCGCCATCACGACCTGCTCCCTGACCGAACGCGGACGAGCGGCGAAGTACCGCCCCAGCAGGCGTTCCGAATTTCCCGATCCCAGGTTGTAGGAGCACGCCGTGTCCCAGTGAAAGACCCCCAGTTCCAGGGACCGGTCCAGAACCTCGAACCCCTCGTGGTCCCCGATGCGGGACCCGTCGTACACCGGGTCGCCCCATTTCCACATTCCCAGCCCGATAGCGGACACGAACAGGCCGGAGTTTCCGACCCGCCGGCATGGCATGCCTCTGAATTCCTCTGCCATCTTATCAGCCTCCAAGGGTTAGTGATTTCAGTTCAATACACGTCGAACCGCAGGTCCATCCATGTTTGTTCTTGTTTCTGTATTAAGCGGACCGGATATCAGGATGCCGATTATGCCAATTCGTCGCCTGCTCGTAGGCAAGGCCCACGCTCAGAAGGGTCGCTTCGTCGTAGAGGTTTCCAATGAGCGTCAAACCTCGCGGCATGCCGTCTGTGAAACCGCACTTCAACGTCAGCGCGGGATGCCCGGTGAGATTGGTAATTGTGAGACTCGCGCCGGCGTCTCCGGGTGCAAGCAGCACGTCCCAATCCTTCATCAATTCCTCGAAGTCGTGAATCATCAGGGACCGGACCTGCTGTGCGCGCAAATATTCCACGGCCGGCACCATCCGAAACCTGCGAAGTATCGTCGGCCAGGAGCTGTTGTCCGCGTCTGTCATGGTATCCAGTTCGCCCGCTCGCGTCGCGCTGTCGAACGCGGCCGCCGCTTCCACGCAGAGCATCATCGAAACCGCGCCATGAGGACACGCCGGGAGCGTTACCGCCTGAACGCCAATACCGAGTTCCTCAAACTTCCGGAACGCGGCTTCATGGACCGCACGTTCGTCGGATCCCTCGACGTCGTCGAATTCCGACTGGATAATGCCGATTCGCAAGCCCGTCAAATTCGGGGCTGCGGGCCAGTTGAACGGCGCGTCCACCACGGAACGGTCTCTCCCGTCCGGTCCGTGGATGGCGCTGAACACGGCCGCGCAGTCTTCAACGCCACGGCACATCGGACCCAGTTTGTCCATGGTCCAGGCAAGCGCCATCGCGCCGTAACGGCTTACGCGGCCGTAGGTCGGCCGCAGCCCCGTAACCCCACACGTATGGCTCGGCGAAACGATCGATCCCTGCGTTTCCGAACCGATGCTGAATCCAACGAGGCCGGCGGCGGTCGCCGCGCCGGGACCGGCCGAAGACCCGCTCGAGTCCGTCTCCGGATTCCAGGGGTTCCGGGTCATCCCCCCGAACCAGTGCGGACCCATGGCGAGCGCTCCGGTCGAGAGCTTGGCCGCGAGGACCGCGCCCGCGTCCCGAAGCCGTTCCACAACGGCCGCATCGGTCTCACCGGTTTGCTCCTTGAATGGCGTGGCGCCCCACGTGGTCCGGATCCCCTTTGTGGACAGCAGGTCCTTGGCGCCCCACGGAATCCCATGAAGCGGACCGCGGTATTTCCCGGCCAGGATCTCCGCCTCGGCGGCCCTGGCCTGCTTCATCGCCAAATCTTCTGTAAGCGAAACCACGCAATGCAGTTTTTCGCCGAGAGTATCCAGCCGTTCGAGGTAGAGCCGGGTGAGTTCAACGGGAGACACTTCCCGGTTTTCCACCAGCCGCGCCAGCCTGCTCACCGGCAGAAAGGCCAGATCACAGGCCGATGCGGGTCGATCGACGTCGGAGGCATTGAACCGGAACCCCCGCTGTTCTCCCGACGGCGGCGACTTCACGCCCGGAAGAAATATCGACGCCGGACTCACGTCGTAACCCACGTCGACCTCGCGGAGTTCGCGGTACCGGAGTCGATATTGCTCGACGTCCCGTCGCATTTTTCCACGCTGTTCCCGGGTAAAACGGATTCCGCTCAGTTGTTCGGCCCCTGCGATCCGCGCGTCTACGGCGCTCGCTTCCGCATCCGCGACGCCGGCCAGCGATACGTGCCGAATCTCTGTATCGATATCCGGGCTGCACCCCTCGCCGATATGGCCGTGCGTATAGACCAGGTCTGGTACGTCCACCCGGTTGTGACCGGTCTGCCGTTCGAGTGAGGGCAGCCAGTTCGAGGCGTCCGGCTCGTCCGACGATATTTTGTAGCCCGAGAATGTCTCGCCGCCGTCGCGGGAGGTAAACAACGCGATCTCGTTGCTGGAGTCCGACCAACCGCCGCCCCGACCGCAGACCGGGACCGCGGCGTAGATGACGCCGTCGTCCGCAATGCTGAGCGCGCACACGTCCGACATTTCGCACGGTCCGAAGAGCCGCTCGGCCTCCGGCATCAGCGAAACGACCCGCCAGTCGTCCTTTCTCCAGGTGTATAAATACGTCTCCGCCGCGCCTCCTTCCCTGCGATTCAGCGTATAGCAGAGCGATCCCCTGCCGCCGGTCACGACGTTGCCCATGCGGACGTCGAGACCCTCATCGAATTCGAAGACGCACGGCGAAGCCGGATTTGTGGGGAGATCCAGCGCGCGTCCGTCCACGGTCTCCCAGTTCTCGCCTCCGTCTCGGGATCGCATCACGCCGAACCCCCGGCCGCGTATATCGTTGTAGTCGGTTCCGGTCGCCCTCACGATATGGTAGGCCAGAAACAGCGTCCCGCCCCTGTCGATATGTAACGCGTTCTCAAACTGCGTGTACGCAGGCGGTCCTTCGGGGTCCACGAGCTTGACCGGGTCCGTCCATTCGCCGCCCTTTGGCTTTTTCTGATAGACCAGCGACCATGGACGCTCCGCCGCGTAAGACCCGCGGTAACAGGCGTGCAACGTATCGCCGGCGTCGCAGACGAGGCTCGGATAGGTCGCCGTCGTGCCCCCGAACGAAGGCTGTTCCACCCACGACGTCGACGTATTGGGCCGCTTGCTCACGACGTGCCGGATCGGATTGTGATGGGGTCCGAACGCCAGATGGAGGTATCCCCTTGAATCCATCGCAAACGCGGCGCCGGCGTGGTTGTCGTCGCCGGTTCCGACGTAGACGGGTTTTGCCCAGCGCCTGGTCCTGTGATGGTAGGTGCGCACGTATATCTTGCAGATCTGGTCCAGCCACGCCACGTGGGTCTTGCCGGCGTGAGTCAGGATCTTGTTGCTCATCGTGTACGCGGTTCCCCGCGTCGATCCGGTCGTGGAGAGTACTTTGTACTTCACCGGATTTTACCGCCTCTCGCTTACGCGTCCGAAGCTCGCCTCACGAATCCAAATAGATTCTCGCCACCCATCCCGATGTCGCGTCGCAATAGAGAAACCCGTCCTTGTAGCGCGAAAGCCCGTGCGGCTCGGGTTGCGACGCCGGGACCGTGATCTCTCCCAGAACAGTCCCGGATTGCGCGTCCAGTTTCACGATCGACCGCTCCGACGTATGAACCACCCATACCCCATCCGCAACGCGTACGACGCCGTGCGCCCGTCCGTAAGGAAGGGAAAACACACGCTGGATGGACCAATCCGAAATCCGCACCTGTGTCAACGTCTGGCTCTTCAAGGTGGTCAGCCACAGAGTACCCGGCTCGAACGCATCGTATTCCAGCCCGTGCGTGCCCCCGCCGCCCGGCAACGGCCATCGTCCCTGTGTCTCGCCCGACTTCGGATCCACCCGCAGAATCTCGCCCGAATCCGCGTCCGTGTCTCGTGGCGCCCGCCACTTCTCCGCGGAACCGTTTGCCGCCAGCCAGAGCGATCCATCGCCCCAGGCCATTCCGCTGGTATTGGATGACTCGGTTGGCACTTCAGACCGCAGCCGCAACATGCCGTACTCGTCCGCTTCCGAAACGCCCAGCAGCGCGACGCGATCCGTTACCTGGTCCACCACCCGGATGCCGTCGGCGGTTGCCTGCACGCCGTTCGGCATTCCGTATGGCGCCCGGAACCAGCGTTCGATTTTCATTTCCATACCGAAATCCTGCCGAAAGTGTGCTTCTTGCCCGCGTGATCTCCCCGGGGCCGAAATTGCGGTTGACGTCGAGGTTCGCTCAAGCGACCCGACGGTCGGCGACCTCGAACAGCCGGTGCTCCACCCACGGGTGCTCGCAGCAGGGGCCCCGGGCAAACCACGCCAGTCCGTTTGACGGCTCCAGCACGATGCCGCAGATCGTCTGCCCGCATCCGTCCACGCTGTGCCGGCAGATCGAAACGGGGCTGTTTACGTGGTCTTCCAGCGCCGACATGATCGTGTGCGCACCCGGGTTGGCGGACCTCCGCAAAAGCCTCGTGGCACGGCCCCATCTTGCAAGGCTCTGGCCCTGTTGATCGTAAGCCCGACGCTCGAGCGGTTTCAGACGGTCTGCGAGGTAGTGGTTCGAGTGCGCCATGGGACCGTCGAACGGGCTGGTTGCCTCGTAATCCGAGGCGGTGGTTTCCAGGTTGTAAATCTCGCCGTGCCGGTCGCACAGAACGTAGTTCATTCCCGACGCGCGGCGCGACGAGACGACCGCGTCGATAGCGTCTCCAATGACTGAAGTGGCAAGGATTCGCCGGATCACGAAAGGGTAAGGTACGCCTGGCCCGGCGTCGCCCGGGACGAGGTTGTTGATGACAACGCCAATGCCTTCGCTGTTCAACCCCGCGCAACCAAGCATCCCGGCCGTTGTATACATCAGCGCGTCCGGGCCGTCGCCCGTGATTTTCAATAGTGCGGCCGACCCATAGAAAATCTCGGCCAGGTCGTAATTCTGGCCGATTGTGGCTATGCCTCCGTCTTCCATCTCCGGGATCATAAACGTCGTACAACCCGCTTCGATGAACGTCGGAGAGAGATGGTCGATAATGTCCAGGAAGCCGTTCAGCGCCAGGATCTCCTCGTACGGCACGCCGGCACCCCTGGCGATTCCTCTCGCTTCTTCCACGAGGTCCGGCGAGTATGCTTCCGCGGGTTTCGCGTAGGTCGCGGTGATTTCGCGTACCCGTGTCTTACTCAACACGGGCACGCGATATTTGCGGCTCATACGCTCCAGATAGTCAAAATAGACCGGAAGCATCGCACGAATCTCCTCCCGAAATACCTCTCCGTGCGCTTGCCCGCGTTCCATCGGCGGTCCCGATACCTCGAGGAGCGGAAAACCGTCGCTCATGGTCAATCTCCTTCATTGTGGATGCGGCTGCTGGCAGGTCCGTAACCCGTTACGACTCGCCGCCTGCTGTTTCTTCGTTTTCCTCAGCATCCCGGGCCTGTAGTTTCCTCGCCGTCTTCGGCGACCCGATGTAAAGGGCTTCGTAGGCCGCTCTCGAACTGGGAAAGGGTCCTTCGTGCCGGGTGCCGTGCCACTGCAGATTCGTGAACATCGGATTGGTCAGACCCGTTTCTGCCTCCCGCTTCGAAATCCACGCGTCCATGCGGGCTCGAAGCATCCGCGCGATCTCCGGTTCCCGGTCGGCAAGGTTCGTGTTCTCGGCCGGGTCTTCCACGAGGTTGTACAACTCGACCTCGGGTTTTCCGTGGAAATCGGGCTCGAGCGCCACAATCAGCTTCCACTCGGGCGTGCGCCAACCGTGCTTACGCATCCAGGTCGCCTCCGTGATGTAAAATTCAGACCGGTTCGATGCGCGTGTTCCCTGTATCAGCGGCAACAGGCTGTCACCGTCGAACTCGATCCTGGTCGGGATTTCCAGGAGTTCCAACAGGGTCGGCACGAGATCGGCGTGGCTCGAATATCCGGGCACGCGACGTCCTTCGGGCAGCACGCCCGGAAGGCGCAGAATCAGCGGCACGTGCAGGGTGCAGTCGTACATCCCGTGATGATCGAAATAACAATCGTGGTCGGCCAGCGTCTCTCCATGGTCACCGTTGTATACCACGAGCGTATCTTCCGCCAGCCCCAGTTCCTCCAGCCTTGTGAGGATCCGCTGGATGCAGGCGTCCATATATGCGACTTCGCCGTCGTACTGTGCGATCACGTAGTCCGCGTCGGTGATGCCGGGCGGCATCCAGCTGAGGTGAAAGTCCCGAAACGGCTTGAAATTTCGCACCGGGTCCATCGACGTCTTCGCGGGATCGCACGGATCGCCGCTGTAAAACATCGTGTCGTACGGCGGGGGCGGCAGGTAAGGCGCGTGGGGATCCATGTGCCGAAGAAACAGGAAGAAGGGCCGGTCTGCCGAGGCGAGCCGCTCCAGTTCCGGAATCGTTACGTCGTTCAACCATTCGGCTTTGCGCAGGGGCCGCTGCTCCCACGACCCCCACGCCTCGTAGTTCAGGTATCTGTCGAACCCACGGGAGCTGGGGTTGCCCGTGAAGCCCACGCATGTCGTATCGTAGCCCGCGTCGCGGAGGATCTCCGGCAGGCTCTCAACCTCGGGCCTCAGCCCCCCCTGGTGGCGCAACGCCACGACCTGCGTGGAAAAACAATCCATACCGGTCAGCATCGACGCATAGGCCGAGGTCGTCGGGATGTGCGGGCTGTAATTCTTCTCGAACAACACCCCCTGTGCGGCCAGCCGGTCCGCATAGGGGGTTGTCAATCGTTCGTACCCGTAACAGCTCATGTGGTCGGCCCACAGGCTGTCCACACCGAAAAACAGCAGATTCCGCTTACCCATTTTCACTGAACCCTTTCGCCCGTTTCGGAATCAGTCCTGCATCAGCGGCAGCTTCACCGGCTGGCCGGTTTCATAACACTGCAAGGCGGCAAACGCGATTTCGTGCGTTACAATCGCGTCGTCCAGGTTGCAGTGCGATTCCGTATTCGTCTGAATGCACTCGACGAAGTGGTCCATCTGCCCCTGGAACGGGTGATGCGTCACGTCCGCGCTATCCGGCAGGATGGCCGGAATCTCCACCCAGTTGTTCTGCCCCGGATACTTGTGCGACCAGACCTTGTTGTCCTTTATGGTTCCCTTGTTCCCGAAGATTTCGACGGGGAACGTATACGGCATGATGCATCCGTAGTTTACGGAGACCTTTCCGACGGCGCCGTTGGAGAACTTCACCAGGGCGACTTCCAGGTCGTCGTATTCCAGCGGCAGGCCGTCCACCCACTTGTTGGCCAGGTAGTCGAACTCTTGCTTGAGGCCCTTGCGATATCCGCCGGAATAGGCGAATACCTCCACGGGTTGGGCCGCTTCGAACTCTCCCTGGGCGGCGAACCAGCGCAGCGAGTCGATGGCGTGGCATCCGCCGGTCAGAAACGCGCTCACGCCCGTGCTCGTTTTCCTGGCCTCGTCCCAGCCCGTCCACCAGCTTGCGATGTCGTGCTGGTAGTCGGCCTCCACGTAGAAGACGTCACCCAGGGCATCGTCGGCCACCATGGATTTGATGGTCTCGAACAACGGATTCCATCGGAGCACGAAACTCACAACCGTCCGCACGCCCGCCGCGTTCACGGCGCCGCGCATGGCCCGGATTTCGTCCAGGCTGTTGGCGATGGGCTTCTCGATGACAACGTGTTTCCCCGCCGCCGCCGCCGCGATCGTATTTTCCGCGTGAAAGCGCTGCGGGGTACAGACGCACACTATGTCCACGCCGTCGTGCGCCAGGGCCTGCTCGTAGTTGTCGTACAGCCCGATTCCTTCCAGGCCGGCCTCTTCGGCGCGGGTCCGCGCGCTTGTCAGTTTCCGGCTGGATACCGCCACCACTTCGGTATGCGGATTGTTGGTAAAGGCCATAATGTGCTGCGTGGACACCCATCCCGCGCCGTGAACCAGAACCCCAAGTTTATCGGCCATTTCAAACCTCCCTGGAACGTTTGTCGGGCGGCGGGTATCCGGGATCTTCCCGGTGGTTACCCGCAACCCGGTGTCTTGACTATAATCGTGACTGATCGAACAGCGGCACGTGAGACAGGGCCGCCTCGCCGACTTCCAGCGAACCTCCCGTTACCGGCCTGTTTTCTTCAATATACGCCGCCAGCCGGTCGCGGTATTCCGCCGCCACGTCCGGACGGTCGTTCACGACGTCTTTCAATTCGTCGGGATCGGCGTTCAGGTCGTAAAGTTCCGGCGGCGACAGCGCGGGCTGGCTCCCGTCCGCCGCCGGGTCGTCTTTCACCCAGGGCGTCTGATAGTTCCAGTTCCTGCTGCGCACGCTGGCGTAGTTTCCGAACGCGGTGACGACGTGTTCCCGGCCGCCGTCCGTCTCTCCCGCGACGTACGGCCAAAGGTCTTCGCCCAGACATCGATCCGGGGCGTCGATCCCCATCAGACCCAACAGGGTGGGCATCAGATCCTGGTGCTGCACAAAGGCGCCCACGGCGCTCCCGCAAAATGCGTTCACGTCCGGGTGCCGGATGATCAGAGGCACCTGGGTGCATTGCCAGCGCAGCCGGCTGGGACCCTTGTGGAGCTGACCCTGTTCTCCCATCATCGTGCCGTGATCGGAGAGGAAGACCACGATGGAATTCTCTAGCAGTCCGAATTCTTCAGCGGTTTCCATCAGCCGGCCGAACCACCGGTCGATCAACGCGCACAGCCCCCGGTAGTGCGCCCGCACCCGGTGGACCTGGTTGTCGCTCATCCCGTCCGTACTGGCCGGCGGAAAAATCCACTCCACGCCGTCGTGGTCGTCCCCCTCGTAATGCTGCTCCACCAGTTCGGGTGGGGCAAACCACGGTTCGTGCGGAAAAAAGCACTCCAGCCAGAGCATGAACGGCTGCTGACGGGCATTTTCCCTGAGGAATTCGATGCCCTTCCGAATCACGCGCACGCTGCACCAGTCGGTCTCGTCTTTCCAGTCCCGGCTGTTCATCAGAAACTGGGTCAGTACGGGCGAGCCCCGGCCGGTGGGATCGAACCGTTCGACGGGCACGGTGTCCCGGGGCCCCGCCACAAGGTAGTCCATTTCCTGGCCGCGCTCCCAGTCGAACTGAACGAATCCGCGGTGGAAGTTCTTGCCGGGCTTGAACTGGTGCGGCAGATCGCTGATCAGCCCCGTGACGTACCCCCGTTCCACCAGCCACTCCGCCAGCGTCACGTCCTCGTGGAACAGCGGATGCCAGCCGGCAAGCTGCACCCGGTCCCACTTCTGCGGCGCCCACAGGAACGGAAAAATCGGCCGCCCGGTATAGAGTACCCGTCGCGCGGGCAGCGTGGGTATGCCTTCACCGAATGCCGAGTCGAACCGCACGCCTTCCGTCGCCAGGCGGTCGATATTGGGCGTATGGACCGGTGAGTCGTTTCGATAACAACTCAGATGGTCCACTCGAAAAGTGTCGCTGCACAGGACAATCAGGTTCACCGAAACCTCGTTACGACACTGGAGGGAGGCGTGCACTGTCTGGCGGATGACTCCCGGCGGGCTTCGCGATTTCTAGCGCGTTCAGTCCAATACGTTCCGGCCGCCGTCGTCGAGACGCTCAGGACGCCGCCAATACGAGTACTGGGGCGTCCAATCCTCTTCACCGAGTCCCGCCAGACCCAGCAGCGTCCACATCGCGCAGTAAATGTCGCCGGGCCCGAACACGCACGCGTTCTTCCGGAGAATCGTGTCGCCGTCACGCAGGTAGACCACGGCGCCGGGATAGTTGTCGTCGCCGGCCATTACGGACTGTTCGCGGATATAGTCTCCACCGCCGTGGGAGGCCAGTTGAAAACGCCACCCGCGGGCGTTCGCGAATCGGCGCTGGGTTTCCGGGGGGTCTTTCGACAGAAGGGCTACAGACAAGGCGGACTCCAGGTGCGGGAGCAGTCCGTTGAAGCCGTCCGCCCAGAGCGTGCAATAGCGGCAGCCCTGTCCCATGTTGTGGATGGCCAGCAACGTATCCCGGTCGCCGAACAGGTCGAGCAACGTGGTCTCTCCCGCCAGGTTCTCAAGCGTGTAATCGGGGACCGGCGTTGCAGGGCTGGCCTTCTGCAGGGCATGGAGTTCCGACATCAATTCGCCTATCTGCAGCTCGAGTTCGCTGATTCTGTCGGCCGACATATCCAGCCTTTCGCAATCGTAAGATGTCAGGTCCGGAAACAGGCCGGCGGCCTCGCTTCAGGAAGCCGTTGTTTGCCGGATCCTGCAGATTTTCTCAACGGACTGTTAACCTAATGCCTGAGCCAATGCGCCGCAAGCGGAATAGCGGTACGCAGGCAGAGGAAAGCGGTGAGACGTAAGAGGGTAGACGGTAGAGGAAAACGTTACCACAGTGTTTTCGCGCTAACCGTGCCAGTTTTTCTACCGTTATCGTAACGACAAGAAATACCATATGGCGCTGATATCATCTCACGTCTCCCGTCTAACGTCTCCCCGCCTTTTGGGGCCGTGGGGAGAGGTTTCCGGTCGGAACCGCATTTGACTTCGAGAGGCGTACCGGATATCTTGAACGAAATAGCCAAATAAAGGTTCAACCGAGCCGTCCAATAGGAGATCCGTTTGCTGCCGACCATACTGCCGCTGAGACCGCATTTCAGAGAGATGATCTGGGGCGGCCGCAGGCTGCGGGACCAGTTCAACAAAGCGTTGCCGCGCGGAAGGAATATCGGAGAATCCTGGGAAGTTTCCGCGTACCCGGGCATGGAGAGTCTCGTTGCTTCCGGTCCGTTTTCCGGCCGGTCCCTTCACGACGTGGCCGACTCGTACGGGCGGGAACTCCTTGGCGGGGCGATCTTCGACCGGTACGGCGGCGAGTTCCCGCTGCTGGTCAAGCTGCTCGACGCCCACCAGGACCTTTCCATTCAGGTCCACCCCGACGACGCGTACGCCCGGAGGAAGCAGCTTGGAAGTTTCGGAAAAATGGAAGCCTGGTACGTGCTCCGCTCCGAAAACGGCCGCATCGCGTGCGGCCTGAAGCCCGGCGTTGACCGGTCCGCGTTCGCGGATGCCATCGACAACAACCGCGTCTCGGATGCCGTCGAATTTTACGACGCCCGCCCCGGCGACGTCGTTTACATCCCGCCAGGGACCGTCCACGCTCTGTGCTCCGGGGTCATGGTGTACGAGGTCCAGCAATCCAGCGACATCACCTTCCGCATTTACGACTACAACCGCCCCGGGGCAGACGGAAAGCCGAGGGAACTGCACGTCGACAGCGCGCTGGACGTCATCGATTTTGACGGACCGCGCCGTCAACCGGCGGCGGTGTCAACGCTGGCTGGGGCGCATTCCGACGGGACCGTTCTCGTCGAGTCCGAACACTTCCGTCTGGAACGCTTCAATCCGTCGAAGATAAGGACCGAACATCCTCCGTACGCCTCGCTGGCCGCGCTCACCTTCCTTTCCGGCAGCGCCGAAATCCACGGCGGCGGCGAGGCCTGCCGCGCCGGGACAGGCGACACCTTTCTTATCCCTGCCGACCGTGACTTTTCCGTTATTTCCGTGGGTGAATCTCCGCCCGAATATCTTGTGTCGTCCGTCCCCTGATCCATCGACGTTCGTGACAAGACGAAAGCCCCGGAGAACCGGTTCTCCGGGGCTTTCTGCGGCAGACTGTGTCTTGAACGCGATTTCACTCTACGTTGTCATGGCCGTGGCTGTACGCTGTCTCGTCCGTAATCTGCATCAGATGTTCCAGTTCTTCAGGCGCGAACACCGGAATCGCTGCGCGTTTGAAATCGCCCGCGTTTCGGGTGACGATTCCGTCCGCATTCACGTTCAGCGCAGCCTGATGCAATACCGCATCCTCGAAGTCCGTGAAATTCGATTCGAGAGCTCCCTCAAGCACAGTCTGGTTTACCGGCGCGACGTCAAACAGGTCCAGCATGTTTCGTATCTCGCTGCGTGCCTGCCGATCTCCAACCGTCCTGTGCGCGAGATAGTGAATGGTTGTCACGGTCGTCGCACTGATAAACCCGGACAGGTCGCCCTCGTCGACCCTGGAAAACAGCCGGGCGGCGGGTTCTGAAAACGGCTCGCGATCCATCAGAAGGTCCAGAACGACGTTGGTATCGAAGAGAATCTTCACAGATATTTGTCTTCGAGATACCTTCGGTAATCGTCCTCCCGGGCGCCACGCAGCGAGCCTTTCAGGGAGCGGACCGCGTGGCTGATTTCAACTCCGTCCCGTCCACGTCCCAGGAGTGCGAAGTAGTCGGCTACGATCCGGGAGACGGACTTTCCGTTGGACCTGGCGAATGCTTTGGCGCGTTGGATGAGATCCTCGTCCAGCCGCAGGGTGAGTTTGGTCTGCATGATGTTCTCCTCACACGGATGACGTATTAAATTCTAAAAAATATACGTCATTCCCATGGCCCTGTCAAGATTGGACAAAAAAAGAGCGCCGGGAAAGCCGGGCTCTTTTTTGCAACATGAAACGTCCGAAACAACTGCCGTCAGTCTGGCGGGAGGACGCCAGGCCTTCTACTCCTCCCCGTCGTAATAGTCCGCGTCCGTCATACGCCCCAGTTTGCCCGGCGGCCGGATCGCCCACTTGTCCGAATCGGGATAATAGCAGGGATCGCACACGGGATTGTCGGCAATCACGTAGTAGATCAGGTCTTCGTCTTCACTCGGATTGCGGATGTGATGCGCGGTCCCCGGCGGTTGAACGAACACGTCGCCCGTCTCCACCTCGAACGTGCTGTCGTTTCGCCTGACGACGCCGCGGCCACTGACAACGATGTAAAACTCCCACTGGATCTGGTGCGCATGATAGGGAAAGTTGGTCATCCCCGGCTGCAGACGTACCCAGTCGATTTCGAACGGCCGGTTCCCGGTTTCAAGCGATCCGGACACGTCCTTTCGCGACACCTGGAACGTCCCTTTGGGTGAATGATGGGATCGTTCTTCGATTTCCGAAAGATTGACTTTTTCTTTCATTATGACGTCCCTCCTATCGTGGCTTCGCGTTCTTCAAGGTCTCCGCATCCACTCTGCGGCCACCCTGGCCAGTTCCTCGAGCACGGGTTCGTCGGTATTCCGCCGCTTCAGTACCTTGAATCCGTGATCCGCGGTATCCACAACGTGAAGCGTGGCACGTTCCAGTTTCCTCACGACCGGCTCCAGCAGTTCCATTTTCGCCATCTTGTCCCGCTGGCCGGACAGGAACAGCATGGGCACCGGCACGTCCTTCAGATGCCCGGCGCGGTCCGCGTTCGGCTTGCCCGCATGCAGCGGAAACGCGAAGAAGACGATGCCCATGAGTCCCTCCATCGGCGCTTGCGCGCATGCCATGGATAACATGCGCCCGCTCATGGAGTGCCCGCCGGCGAAGACCGGGAGTCCATTCGCGTGTTTCATTGCGGTCGCGACGGCGGCGCGCACGGTTGCCAGGCGTACCTTCTCTCCGTCCATCCCGCCGCCTCTTTCGGAATAGGGATAGTTGAAACGGAACGTGGCGATGCCCTCGCCGTTCAACGCGTCGCTCAGGTCCTGCATGAACGAATGCCGCATATTGGTGCCCGCGCCGTGGCCCAGCACCAGCAGCGCATCCACGCCGCTCGGCCGCGCGTAAAGCGCCGACACCTCGCCCTTTTCCTCCGTCGCCAGAAATTTCAATTCCTTCGCTTTAACGGCCATCTTGTCTTCTCCCAAGCAGATCACAATTCCCACTTGATCCGCGAATCGTCCGGCGTTCCGCAGAGCGGGCCGCCGTCATCGTCTGTCAACTTCAGCCTCACGACAATCGGTTCATCCAAGTCTAGCGCGCGATCGATCTGCGGCCACGCCAGGTGAGTGAGGCGAATCTTCAACCGGCGGAACATCGCGAATTGTCCCGGTTCGCGCTTCACGCCCCAGGAAAGATAGAAGAACCGGTCCCGGGGCCTGCCCTGGGCGAACGGTCCCAGGAAATTGGGGGACCCGTCGGGTCTCCTTCCGATCCTGAACTTCGGACGGAACACCACCCGGCGCCGGTCGGCGGGTACCTGTTCGATCACGTCGGTCCCGCGCTGGATTCCGAGATAGACAGGCTCCTTGACCTTTGGCTTGTGTTTGTAAGGGTCTACGAACCGGAGTCCCGGCAACTGTGAGCACATCACTTTCAGTTTGAACAGCCTTTCGGACATCGTCTTCCCTTCAATCCGATGGCGCTGAAGCCGGTATCGGCGTCTTACAATAACCGACCCCTGGTGGATTTACAACCCAAAACTAAACCGCGGCGACTGTCGATCCATCACCACACGCGTGGGTCGCATTCACAGTTCGGGCGGAAAATAGCGGTTTGTACCCGGTTAAAGCGACGATCGACGGCGACTGAACAGCTACGTCAAATTGAAAAAAATAACTGGTAATATTGAATATAGATCTTAGTCCTATTCGTATCTAGGAACAGAACACCAGAGTGCAATCCTTCATGGCCCGGATCTTGCTCGGTGTAACCGCCGAGGGATTCCCGTCAGACGGAGGGACCAGATGCGTTTCGCAATCGGTTTGGTGTTCATTCTCGTGATATCACGGGGTACTGGATACGGTCAGGAATTGGGTGTCGGCTTCACTATCGGATACGGGATACCGGGTGACAGTCGGTCATTCCAGAGCAGTGGGCTCGTCAACGATTGGGATCCGATGCTGGCGCATTCAGGATCATCGGGGCACATCAACTTTGACCGGACACAGGCGGGTGTCGTGTTCGGCGGCAGCTTATTCTTCAGAGAAGATCCCATAGACGTTGGACTTGGTGCTTTCAACTTTCACAAAGAACGGGTCTCTGGTGCGCTTTTGTCCACTGAAGCCCGCACTGCTAACGCGAAAGCGGTAGAATTCGAGAGGATACTCAGGACGGTTCTGTTATTCATCCGGTATCGTTATCTACCAGATTCTCAGATCGTACCATATCTTGGTGCCGGGGTCGGGATCTATGGTCTATGGGAGAAACCCACCGGGGGAAATTCCACTCGTGAGTTCGGGCCAGTTTTCCAGGGCGTGGCGGGATTCGGCGCAGAGATTGCCGAGAGTCTTCCGGAAATATTCGCAGAACTGCGTCTCAACATCGCAGAACTCAACCACGATCCACATCCTGGTCAGATGGGTATCGCAACCATGTCCATCGCTATAGGTATGAGGTTTGCCCGCTAGCGCCGATTGACGCCTATATAGGCACCTTTTACCGGATTCCGCCTTGAAAAAGTCGCATCGTCAGTGAGAAAAATCGCTTGAAAAATGAGGTCCTGTTGGATATCATTAGTTCTTTGAAGGATACGTGAATCAGGTCGGTCAATGTACAGCAGGAACCGGTCCTCTTTTGTTGTGGAGGCGATTGACGCAATGGGCGCAATAACCGAATGGGTGAAGGCGAGAAATTTGAAGAAAGGCCTGGAAAAGGGCCGTCAGGAAATGCAGCAGCAGGTCGAGAGATGGATCGCCGAGGAGAAGGCGAAGGGAACACGATTCCAAACGCCTCCGCCTTTCGACAAGAACGGTGAGCTGCCCGAGCAATGAGGTTCCTGTATATCTGCCTTTCGCCAATCGTGTCCGATACAACGACGCCCATACAGTTTTCCGTATGGGCGTCGTTGTTTGGTTCTCGAAATCCGTCGATTCAGCCGTACATTTGGCCGGGGCCGTCTGACCGCTCCTCAGCCTCCCCGGCGGGCGTTGCCGGATTTCCCCTTCTGTTTCTGCATCCTTGCCCAGGAGTCGCGCAGCGTGATCGTCCGATTGAAGACAGGCTTTCCGGGCGTCGAATCGGGGTCCACGCAGAAGTATCCCAACCGTTCGAACTGATATCGGCGACCGGGTTCAGCCCCCTTGACCGTGGACTCCACAAAACAGTTCCGCCGCACGTCCAGGGAGTTCGGGTTCACCGTTTCGCTGATGTCCCCGCCTTCGGCCGCCGCCATCGGATTCTCGGCGTTGAACAGCCGATCGTACAGGCGTACCTCCGCCTCAACCGCGTGCGCGGCGGACACCCAGTGGATGGTACCCCGGACCTTTCGGCCGTCCGGCGTCGACCCGCCCCGGCTCTCCGGGTCGAACGTACACCGCAGTTCCACAATCTCTCCTTCTACGTCCTTTATCACGTCCGTGCAGGTGATATAACACGCCGCCCGCAGCCGCACCTCCCGCCCCGGCGCCAGCCGGCGGAACCTGCGCGGCGGATCCTCCATGAAGTCGTCCCGCTCGATGTAGATCTCCCGCGAGAACGGCACCGTGCGCGTCCCGGCGGATGAATCTTCGGGATTCACCTGCGCCTGAAAGGATTCCTCCTTGCCCTCCGGGTAGTTCTCTATTACCACCTTCAACGGATCGATCACCCCCATCACGCGGGGCGCATGCCGATTCAGATACGTCCGGATATGAAACTCCAGGAGGTCGATCTCCGCGGTAGTATCCCGTTTGGACATTCCCACGCGACGGATGAAATCCCGAATCGCTTCAGGGGGCACGCCCCTGCGGCGCAATCCCGCCAGCGTGATCAGCCTCGGATCGTCCCATCCGGCAAGCAGCCCGCTTTCGATCAACGGACGCAGATGCCGTTTTCCCACCACCGTATGCGTGACAAAAAGCTTAGGGAATTCGATCTGCCGCGAAGGAAAAATACCTAGCTCCCGGATATACCAGTCATAAAGCGGGCGGTGGTCTTCGAATTCCTGCGAACACAGGGAATGCGAAACCCCCTCGATCGAGTCCGACTGCCCGTGGGTAAAATCGTACATCGGATAGATGCACCACGCATCTCCCCGGCGGTAGTGAGACGCCCGGACGATGCGAAACATCACCGGATCGCGCATGTTCATGTTGGGCGAGGCCATATCGATTTTCGCCCTGAGTGTTCGTGCGCCATCGGGAAATTCACCGGCCCTCATCCGCGCGAACAGGTCCAGGTTCTCTTCGATGGACCGGTCGCGATACGGGCTTTCTCTTCCCCGCGTGGTCACCGTGCCCCGGAATGTCCGGGTCTCTTCGGTGCTCAAATCACACACGTAGGCTTTGCCCTTTTCGATCAATTTGAGGGCGAGTTCGTAGAGTTGCTCAAAATAGTCGGAGGCAAAATAGAGCCGGTCCTCCCAGTCGAACCCCAGCCACCGGATATCCTGTTGGATACCGTCGACGTAGCTGGCCTCTTCCTTGGTGGGGTCGGTGTCGTCAAAGCGGAGATTGCAGACGCCGCCGAATTCCTCGGCAACCCAGAAATTGAGACAGATCGCCTTGGCGTGGCCGATGTGCAGATGCCCGTTCGGCTCCGGAGGAAAGCGGGTCGTCACGCCCTCGTACCGGCCGGCGGCGAGGTCCTCCCGAATCGCGTCTCGGATAAAATCGGAGGAGACTTCGGCCTCAACTGCATCGGGGCTGTTTTCGGCAATATCCATCGCAAAAAGCTCGCAAGGTTGATAGGGATTGCATCCAAAAAAACGGAATTAGCATACAAATTGGATCACAGCAGGAGGATAATATATCAATCGCCGGGTTTCGGGACAAGCGATCAATGGAAAAGCAGCGATCAGCGGTCAGTTTTCAGCAGTCGGCTTGAATCAAAATCAAACCGCAAACCGTCAGCGTCAATTATACAGTCTTTGCCATCTGATCCTTTATTCCCAGTTTCTTCATTTTTCCATACAGGGTCGACGGCGGAAGTCCCAGCAACGCCGCCGCTCCCCTGGCTCCCTTGATCCGCCAGTTCGTGGCTTCCAGCGCGTTTATGATGTAGCGGCGTTCCGATTCTTCCAGGGGAAGAATTCCGTGGCGGCTCGAACCGGATACGGTACTTGATTCAGGTTCGGCAGTCGTTCCCTTTCTTAGTGGACCGAACAGGCCGAGGTTCTCCACACGGATACGCGGATCGGCGCACAGGACCACGGCGCGCTGGATCGTATGCTCCAGTTCCCGCACGTTTCCCGGCCAGTCGCACGCCTGCAACGCCTCGAATACGTCCGGCGTGAGTCGATCGATCCGCTTGCCAAGATGGGATGCCATCCGGTCTTTGAAGTACTCGGCCAGTTCGGGAATGTCGTCTTTGCGCTCCCTCAGAGGCGGAAGATGTATCGGAAGGGCATTGAGCCGGTAGTAGAGGTCCTCGCGGAAGGCGCCGGCGGCGACCATCTCCTCCAGGTTGCGGTTGGTCGCGGCCACGATGCGCGTCCGGGCTTTCCTCACTTCGCTGCTCCCCACACGCTCGAAGGTGCCTTCCTGAAGCAATCGAAGCAGCTTGACCTGCGTTTCCGTGGCCATTTCGCCGATCTCATCCAGAAAGAGCGTCCCGCCCTCGGCCAGTTCCACACGGCCCAATCTGTGGGAAGCCGCGTTGGTAAAGGCCCCCTTTTCGTGACCGAACAGTTCACTATCGATCAACGCCGCGGGCAGCGCGCCGCAACTGACCTCTATGAAGGGACCATCGCAATGGGCACTCAGTGCGTGCAGCGCCCGTGCCGCCAGGCCCTTGCCAGTACCCGTCTCGCCCATAATCAGTACGGTGAGATCGGCAGATGCAATTTTCCTCAGGTCGATCTTGAATTGGCGCAAGGCCGCGCTGCTACCTATCAGACTCTCGCCTCCCCGCCGCCTGAGTATGGCGGCAAATGCCTCGATGCGCGGGTCCGTTGTGATCGCCAGCCTGACCTGCGCCGCTTCCGAGTCGTTCAGGTCTCGATCGATCGCCCGGACCTGAAACGTGTAGTCTCCCGGCGGCAGATCCTGGTACTGCGCCCGCAACTCCCTCGTCGGCGGCTGCCAGTCGACATCGTAGCCGTTCAGGCGGTAGATGTAGAGCATATCGCGGGGATGGGTGGAGAATCCCAGGCCTTTATATTCAAAAATCACCTGTTGACCGTAGGAAGTCCGGACAACCTCGCTGAAGTTTTCGTAAATCCGGTCTGCGATCACCTGCAGCGGACGAACACGAGGCGAAATGTGCCTCACGCGGTAGCGGATGACCGTTCCAAGCACCGTGCCAAACCAGAACGTGCCGTCACGATCTTCCCGGATTCGGCAGACCGGCCCGATATGCCTCGATTTGATGCTCTGAAAAATCCGGCCGTCGAAGTGGGCGACGCCGTTGTTCGTGCCGATCCAGAGGCGCCCGTGCCGATCTTCGAAAATGCAACGGATGTAGTCGCTCGGCAGCCCGTCTTCGGATGTAAACGCGTGGAATGCGTTGCCGTCGAAACGACACAGTCCCTTCCCGGTTGCAGCCCACAGATTTCCGGTATGGTCCAGGAGCAGGTCGTTAATGTTCGCGTCGATAAGTCCGTCATCGACTCCATAGAACCTGATCCCGTCTTCCGGATGCCAGCGAGCGAAGCCATTGTTTGCGTTTGCGAAATGCGTATCCGAGAGACAGAAGTAGATATCGCCGTCGCGCCCGGCAATGACGGCCCCGAAACGGCTGAAGGGCTTTATGTTCTTTTCTTCTTTGAAAATAGTGTGAAACTTTTGAAAGGTCTGGCTTACGAGCCTCAAGGGGCTGACAAAGAGGGTGTCTCTCTCTTGATTCCCTCTGTTGTCCCAATGGCCGTAAATCAACCGCCCGGATGCGTCCCGGGCGATCTGGCAGACACTATGGTCACTTAAACCGGGTATGGACCGGGTTTTCTCCAATTGCTTCCCATTGTATCTGTATAGTCCGTTGATGCCGCCGAACCACATGCTCCCGGAATCGTCTTCGTGGATTGTGAAACAGTTGTCGATATCAGAGCCTTCCACGGTACCTACATACGCAAAGCGATCGCCATTGAAGCGAAAGACACTCTTCTTGAGATGGTGGAGAATCGGTGAGGTAACGCCAACCCAAACAGCACCTTGGGGGTCCTGTGCGATCTGTGAGACGTCACACTTGGACCAGGTGGGACCCAATTCGAGATCGAAGATGCTGATGCTATCGTCGTAACGTCCGACGCCGCCCCAGGTCGCGAACCAGAACTGGTGATCGCAGTCTTGAAAAACCGCGTGCACGGCGGGATGGGGCAAGCCATCGGAGGGGGAAAAGCTGCTGAATCCGTCACCGTCCTGGAACACGGCTCCTTCAAGGGTGCAAAACCACATCCGACCTTCCCTGTCGCACTGTATCTTGCGAAGCCATCCTCCCAGGTCTACCTCGACAGAATCGAAGGCGCCGTCCGTGTAGCGCCAGACCTTGTCGTCACATCCAAGTCGGCCCAGCCAGACATTGCCTTCAGGGTCACGGCTCACGGAATAGCACGGTTCGGCACGGGTGAAGCCTGCCGTCTCGTCATAGAGGTGAAAGGACACGCCATCAAAACGTATCGGATATCTGGCGCCAATCCAGAGACAGCCCTGTGAATCCTGGGTGATGCCGCAGCATTCGGGAATGCTCAAAGGGGGAATCTTTGGAGCCATGTTGTGAAAGACGCCTTCGTCGTAGTACCCCAGGGTGTGATTGCCGCCAATCCATATACGCCCCTCGCTGTCCTCGAAAACAGCACCCACGATTTGACCTTCTATTCCCTCACCGTCCAACGCATGGAAACTTGCGCCGTCGTACCAGCAGGCGCCGCCCGATGTACCGAACCACAACCGATTCTGACTGTCATTCAGGATCGCATTCACCTGGTAGTGTACAAGTCCGTCCAGTTCGGAGAAATTAAGAAATTCGTCGCCATCGAAACGACTGACGCCATTATCCCAGGTCGCGAACCAGAGGAATCCCTCGCCATCCTCCGCGATGTGTTCAATGCGAATGCCTGGCAATCCGTCAGCGGTTGAATAGGTCCGCCAGGTGCCTCGTCGGTCGAGCGGTTGAATCATTGGAAGATTCCTGCAAATGTAGTAGAGGAATTCACCCGTTGTGAATCGGAGGGCTTTCGTTCAAGGGGTTGGATTTCTCCGACATCAAAGGACGATATTTCGTCCTTATAGACGATATAGCGTCTTCCATCCGGGCCGCTTCGGCACTCCAGGACCGGATCATGGTCTGAATACGGCGTCCGAATTCGTCTTTTTCTCCATTTAAAACAATACTTTACATTCTGGCCTGCCGGCTTCGGGAACAGAATTGGCACAATTTGTGCAATTAATCTCATCGTTTATCCCGATACGTCGAGCGGTTAGATGCGGAAGCCTTTTCCCAGACGAAAGCAGGTTGCCGAACACAACGCACTGGTTTCGCCGTCGATTGCCGCGTAAATGTCCCCGGCAACCGGAGGAAAACAGGAAAGTGCGTGGTGTCGATCTCAGCCCGTGGACAATTGCGGGTATTGGACAATCGGACTCCAGACGGACTGTTCGGGACAGACAGGATAAGTGAGTCAATCTTGATCCGCATTGGCGACAGGCCCGTGCATTTGTTTCATATTGGACGTCTATTTGAGACGCCTCGGCGAAAAACGTAGAGATTTGTGTATATATGCGGAAAAAGTCGATATAAACGGAAAACTATAAGGTTGCATTAAATATTACGTAACATAATTTATGCAATTATGCATCGAGATCAAAGTTCAGGTCTCGACAGACTGCAAAAAACCGCCGGTTCACGGACCCGCTAAAGTCGAAAACCGACGGTTGCCGTAGAAGGGACGGACTTCGCGTTTCCCGGTGTACCATTTTCGACCGCGAGACGGAGTGCGCCCTTCTCTATCTGCAAATATAGAGACTCCTGTGTGACATGTCAATCGAGCGGACCTCGATCGTAGAGAAACTCTCCACAGACCGACGTATAGAGATCCTCGTTGCCGACCCGGACCCCGCCGTCGGCGCCATGGTCCGGGACATTCTTCAGAGTCACTCCGAATCATGGCAGGTGGAAACCGCCACGGACGCTCGTGAAGCACTGGATGCCGTCTCCAACCGGTCCTTCGACGTTGCCATCTTGAATACGGCACTTCCCAACCTCAACCGTACGGAGGTTTTGGGGGCCGCGCGACGAAGACACATCCCAACGAAAGTGGTGTTTCTGGCTGAGAACGACAACCAGAAGCTCGCGGTGCGTGCCGTGAAGGAAGGCGCGCAGGCAGTCCTCGGCAAGCCGATTGACGCCGGCGACCTCGTATCAGCGGTCCGTGATTCGATCAGGAACCGGTACTCCCCACCTCAAGTGCTCGCGGGCCGACTGGACGCATACCTGAAGGAGCACGTTTCCAACCCTTTGCTTTCCCGAGGCGACCTTTGCAGGCACTTTCGGATCTCGCCCGGCTACGTGACCAAACTGTTCCGTGAATTCTTCAAGACCACGTTTCGACGGCGCCGTACGTATCACCGGGTAGAAAAAGCCAAGAAAATGATGAGGTCCGGACACGAACCCCTTTACGCGATCGCCGCCCAATGCGGTTTCAAGACACAAAGCCGCTTAACGGAAGCCTTTCGCCTGCTGGAAGGAATTCCACCGAGAACGTATCAGGAAACAATGGCGTCCGATAATCGAAACAGGTAACGCGGGTCGTGTCCGTGAATTGCCCATAGACTGACGAACCCGTTGTGAAGGTGGAGCAGACATTCCTGTCTGCCCGGGTCGCTCTGCATGACACGCCGGCCAATCGCCACGACTGTCATCCTGAGGAGGCCGCCCTGCCTGCCGGCGGTTCATTGGCAGGCAGGCCGACGAAGGATCTACTGCAGCATCGGTTGATGTCCGGGCGTCTGTCGCTTCACCTGCCCTGAGCCGCTCCCTGAGCTTGTCGAAGGGTCGGCGAAGGCTGATGCGGTGGGGGGTGTCTGCACGACCCCATAGAATGACGTGTCAATCCAACATCGTACGTGAAATGGAACCGTCACACCTTCTCCCGGATGTCCCGCTGACGAACCCGTTGTGAGGGTGGGGCAGACATTCCTGTCTGCCCGTGCCCTGAGTCGATCCCTGAGCTTGCGTTGCCCTGAGCCTGTCGAAGGGTCGAAGGGTCGGCGAAGGGATCGCGATTTGTTTACGGGCTGTCCGAACGCGCGCATTTCGACATATCGGCAAGCTCAATACAGGCATGCTTACTTCGACTGGCTCAACGCAAGCAATGATCACGCGTGGATGTGTTCAAGGGAGGTGAATCTTGCCGCGAATAAGGGGAAGCACTTCAGTCCTGTTTCTCTCCGGATTTTCCGTGATGGTCTCTATGTCCGCCGTGTTGGCTTCATTCGAATTGTCACCGGAGATGATGGCCGACAAGAAACTGATAAAGGCGGAATTGCACCATGAAAAGCAGGAATACGCGGACGCCCTCAAATTGATGGACGAAATCATCGCCCTTCAGACGGCGCACAATTTCAAATTTTCGGATGAATTTCACTACAAGTATGCGCGAATGGCATTGTCAGCCGGTTCAGCCGGGATCGCTATCGAATCGATCGGTAGGTATCTGGCTGCAACCGGGAGAGAGGGCAAGTTCTACAAGGACGCGTTGGCGCTATTGATTGAGGCTGAAGAAAGGCAAATCAGAGTCGAAGAAACGCGGTTTGCAGTCGAAGAAACGTGCACCGGCAAGCCACAAGGTTTCGTCTGCTGGAAAGAGTTGGCCAACCTTCCTCAATGCTATATCTGGGACGATTATTACTATGAAGACCAGACCGTGACTTGGTCAGGCGGCCGTTACGGCAGCGTCGCACACGGTAAGGGAACGCTGGTCTGGACAAGAGGCGACGAAACGTACTCCCAGACGGGTCACCTTCAGAAAGGCAAGAAGCAAGGTCAGTGGGTCGGGCGAGGCAGCGGCTACACGTCGGAAGGCCCCTTCATGGATGGGAAGCGCCACGGGGTTTGGGTCACGACGTGGGATAACGGAGACAAAGAACGTGGAGAATATGTGGCAGGGAAACAAGAGGGCAGATGGTTGGTTTTTACGTCATGGAGGGCGCCAGGAAACAGATGCAGATCTATGATACTCAGAAGTGGCAATCGAGTAGGTGATTCGAACAAAGTGCGTGATTCAATGTGTGATTTCTAGCCGAATCGATGTCGTATCGCAATCCGAAACGAGAGCATCGCGATTCCGTCCATGAACAGAGCGGTAGGCCGTCAAATGACGCTCCCGTGACGATGCCAGGAAAAAGGACGGCTGAAGTTTCCGAGCAAAGACCGATGGCAACGGATGTTATCGTGTAACGGTTCAGAGGGAATTGTCGGATCCGGTGTTTCAAATGCTGACCGTCAGGTGTTGCCCTCCGCGTAAAGCGCACCGTCATGACCAGTGCAAGAAATGCGCGCACACCAGTCATCCTTTGACACGTGGGTTACGGGATCTCTATCAGGCAGATGAGGAACAGACATCATGCTAGCAGTAATCAAGTGGTACAGGTTTCTATTCCTGCCAATCCTGTTGGTCCAATTAATCCTGATCGGCATTGTCACCCCCTCATCCGCCCAACCATTCGACACCGCCCCGCCAACGCTTCCCCCGAAGATTATGGCGGACCGACATCTGGTCAAGGCGGAACAGCTGGAGGCCAGAAAGGACTATGCAGGCGCGCTCAAGGTGATGGATAAGGTCTTCGCGATGCAGAAGGAATACGATCTCAAACTGCCCGACGAGATCCTCTACAAATACGCACGCGTCGCCATGTCGGCCGATTCAGTCCGGATCGCACTCGCGTCGGTACACACGTACCTCGTGGCAGTTGGCAAAGAGGGCGCGTTCTACAAGGAGGCGCTCGCGTTGTCGCTCGAGGCGGAGGAGGAATTGCAGGTGCCTGAGATCCTTGCTGAAGACATGTGTACAGGAAAACAGCGGGGTGCTGCGTGCTGGCTGGAACTGGCTAACCGCCCCGGGTGTTACGTCTGGGACGTGAACTATTACACGGGCTATTCCGTAACCTGGTCCGCCTCATGCATAGGTCGCGTCGCCCGGGGCGAGGGGACGCTGGTCTGGACCAGCGACAGCGATAATTATTCAGAATCGGGCCGCCTACGAAGGGGTAAATATCACGGGCATTGGGTCGAGCGTAGCAGATTCGGGCTCGTATCGCAGGGTGCATACGTTGAAGGCGCGAAGCATGGCCCCTGGGTCATTCAGAGATATAGCAACATGAAAGAAAGGGGGAAATACACACACGGAAAACGAGAAGGTCCGTGGCTGGAAATGCACAACGAAACATGCACAACCAAAACCTATCGGCAAGGCGAAGAGGTCGGGTCATGGCAAGTCGATAAGTCAAACTGCCAGGGGTGGTGACCGGTGCAGAACTTGGCGCAGCGTGGTGGGGCGGTCACGTATGCATATGGCCGGACTTGATCACCAGGCGCGGCCTGACGTCGCCGACGCCGGACACGGCGCAAGAATGCCCCAGATGTCGCAAAATGCGACACTTCATCACACACGCTCCGGGGGGAACAAGGCTCTTCGCTGCCGCCTTAGGGCCAAAGATCTGAGGAAGGAGGAGAGATGCCAAAAGCACGACGAAAAGGCGCACGTGGGACGCGGTAAAGGATGCGCAGATATACGATAAATTGGGGTGGAATTCGTGCTGTTGTTGGCGAAGAGCTTTCGAATGGGCTTAATGTACATGGGAGGACGCTCACAACAACAAAATAGACGCGAGTTACGGACAGAGATCCGCGGGTTTCAGATTGGGAATATACACCCATTCAAGATAATAAAAGGAGTTGGCATGGATATCTATTGGCTTTTGCTCGCAATGGTTGTCTGTGGGTTTGCCATTTGGGGAATCCACAAGACGTCTGAGAAGTGGAAAGCTACATGGTCGCTCTTACTGACGATCACCAGTATTCTCGCCAGTTATCAACTTGCAGCCAAGCAAGTTAGAACTGAATTCGAAGATGTGGAAGTCAAGGTGGGTCTGAGCGAGGACTTCGCGAAACTTGTAATCGAAAAGCATGAAGTCATGCTGGATTCGATTAGAGCAGAGGCACGGCGATCGCTTCATTCTCGCGAAGCCATGCGCGACAGCCTTTTGGTAGAAATCGCCGCGGTAGATACTTGCGTTGACAAGCACTTTTATCGGGTGAATGCGAGGCTATTGGATATAACGAAGCAACTCTCAGAAAGGTAGTGGAAGCTCTGCCTTGACGTGCTGTCGGTCTGTACATTTGTATCGCTCAATCAGATCGCGCGGGTCTGTCGAGAGACCGGGCTACATGACAGTTGAGATTATGAGTTCTCTCACTGCGACGCCTATGGTTCGTCTTCAACTGATTCTATCAGGAGGTTATACTGTGAAAACCCTTCCCGTACTCCTCATGGTTGGTGCGGTCATTGTCAGCGGCGTGCGTAGCGCTTGTTCCGCCGATGCCGCACTTGACACCAGCAATAGGCATTTTCATCTGGTCGTTGCAGGTGGCTTAGATTTCCGATTGGGCAAATCTGTCGTTGACTACGAGATCGAGAGACGTGGTTGTTCAACTGAGACGACAGTTCGAATGGCCAGTAGAATTCGGCCTGCGCGAATAACTGGTCTGCTGCTGGACCCATCCGAAAAAAATGTAGGAATATTGCTAACCCTTGATCTTTGGCCCAAAGAAGGGAAGTTAATCCAGGGATTCTCCATGGGAGTAGGATGGCGCACAGCCCCAAGGGTCGCGATCGTTGCTGCATACAGTCTGCGGCGCGGCTATAAAATTAGGCCTTCTTGTACCAAGTGCACAACGCCTCACGTCGTTCCGACCTTTAACGAATTTATAACTTTCGGCGCGGGTGTTGCAACAGCGACAGATTTTTCAAAGCTCAATGATGCTTTCCAGTTGGAATAGTCTAGCACTTGCACAAAGTGTGGGAGGTTATCAAACGGAGACGATGTAATAAAACGGTTGGCCGCGTGAATTGAGAGAGTGACACCCCGCGGAGTTTGAGCACGACGACATGAAACTCACGGGGTATTGCGAGTTGAGCAACCGGTGTCGCGGATCGCCCTAGTCGGGCCACTCATGATCGGCATAGCGGTGCCTCCTGAAAGTGGCGATTTGGGGGTTTTGGACCGTGCCTGTATTTAGTGTTTTTCGTCGTCCTTTCCACGGTTTTTTTCGGCGAATACGGTAACGGATTTGGACTGCGATACCTTTCGCCGTCGAGTATGATACAATGAGCACCGTTTCAGAATCGGTCGAGGGTCGCGTTTCCGTGCCGCTCGGAGACGTTCACCTATAGCTGTCTGAATTGGGAGCCGAACCATGCATCCTGCAATCCTCAGCATTCATGATTTCATCCTGCCAATCGTATCAATCCTGATAATCCTGATCGGTTTTTCTGCCACCTCCGCCCAACTCTTGCCCGAGATCAGGGCGGGCGCATATTTGTTGCAGGCGCAGCAGGCCATTCGCGATGGGGATCAGGACCGAGCACGGACGGTGATCCGGTGCGTCCGCGCCTTGCAGGAGCAGTACGACATGGCCCTGCCGAATGCGTTCCATTTCCGGTACGCGAAAGCGGCGGTTTTTGTGGAGATGCCCGAACAGGCGCTTGAGTTTGTCTTAAAGAATTCGACGGTGTCAGGGCGCCTGAGGAGCTCTGGCGAAGAGGCGGAAAGTCGCATATCGTGCGCGACTGGTTTCCACGTTTCGATCGACGCGCCACCCGGATCCTGTGCATAAGCGACGATTTCAGAATTCGGCAATGCATTTTGGCAAAATCTGCTGAGAAGTCTTGCATAAGTAAACCGAAACAATTCCAATAGGTCAGATCAACGATACAAGGAGGCATCCATGTGGCGCGCAACCTTAATCCTCTGCGTTTTGCTGGTGAACTGCACAGAGGTCCGGGCCGAGCTTCCGCCGGAGATTATGGCGGACCGATATCTGGTGCAAGCGGAAGAGCTGTACGCTGAGAAAGAATATGCTGGCGCCTTCAAAGTGATGGAGAAAATCGTCGCACTGCAGAAAACGCACAATTTCAAATTGCCCGACGAATATCATTTCAGGTATGCACAGTTAGCCCTGTCGGCGGATTCAATGCAGATTGCGCTTGACTCAGTGAACAGGTATCTGGTGTTAGCGGGAAGAGACGGGGAGTTTTACAAGGAGGCATTGGCATTGTCCCTTAAGGCTGAATCTCCTGAAATCAGTGCCGAGGAAACCTGTGCCGGAAAGCCGTACGGCGTTGCGTGCTGGCGGGAACTGACCAGCCACCCTCAATGTTACGTTTGGGACGAGAACTACGATGAGGACTGGATCGCAACCTGGTCAGGCAACCGTTACGGCAGCGTCGCGCACGGTCCGGGAACGCTGATCTTGGCAGATGATCGGAGAAAGTGGAAGTTCTCGCACACAGGTCGCCTGGAGAAAGGAAAGTCCGTTGGGCATTGGGTCGAGAGAAAGGATTTCGGGGACAACAAGGGCGAGTCGAAATGGAAGGGCGAATATGTGGCTGGAAAAAGGGAAGGCAGATGGCTGAGGTTTCGTCCAGGTGGCCGCCCGTCGGGAGATAGGTGTCTATCAGCAATATTCCGAAATGGTGATCGAGAAACTAAATGGAACGACGCAAGTGATTCAACGTGTGACTTTTAGCCGAATCAACCGCACAACGCAGCCGGAATGAGAACATCGCGATTGCGTCCATGAACAGAGCGGCAGGTGGGTCAACTGCGGACACACGACGGTGCCAGGAAAAAGGACGCCGGAAGTTCCCGAGCAACGCCAATGCCGACAGACGATATCGGGAAACGGTTCAAAGGGTATTGGACGATCAGGTCCGGTGTTTCAGATCGTGACTGTCAGGCATTCCCGTTTCGAGTGAAGTGCACCGTCACGGCCAGAACAAGAAAGGCGAGTACAACAATCATCCAATAGCGCCTGGGTTGCGCGACTCTTGGGACACACGGGAGGGAAAGACAGAGTGCGGCCATCGACTAAGGGTTTCAGGGTCTCAATCCTGCCAATCGTTTCAATCCTGTTAATCCTGATCCGCTTTTTTTCTCTGGCCTCCGCCCAGCTCCCGCCCGAGATCCTGGCGGACAGATATCTGTTACAGGCAGGGCAACTTTATGCTGTAGAGGATAATGCAGCCGCCTTCGAATTGATGCAGAAAATCATCGCACTGCAGAAAGAGCACAAGTTCAGTTTGCCAGACGAATTTCACTACAAATATGCTCGCGTTGCGATTTCAGTTGACTCAGTCAGGATCGCGCTGGATTCCGTCAACAGGTATCTGTCATTAACGGGTCGAGATGGCGAGTACTACAAGCAGGCGCTCGCGTTGTCGCTCGAGGCTGAATGGCCTGAGATCAGTGCGGAGGAAACCTGCGCGGGAAAGCCTGCAGGCGTTGCGTGCTGGAATGAACTGACCAGCCATCCCAAATGTTATGTCTGGGAAGAAAACTACGATGAGGATTGGACCGTAACCTGGTCCGGCAAGTGTTCAGGGAACGTGGCCCACGGAAAGGGCACGCTGATGGTGTCTAAAGGCGACTACGAGTTTTCGGATAGCGGCATTCTTGCGAAAGGAAAAAAGCACGGCAATTGGGTCGGGCACGACTCATACGGTGGAGGATCCGAAGGCCCATACGTAGCCAACAAGAAGCACGGCCACTGGGTCTGGCGCGACTCACGCGGTGGAGGATCCGAAGGTCCTTATGTGGACGGAAAGAAGCGCGGTCATTGGGTCCTGCGTGATTCACGTGGTGGCGGATCTGAAGGACCGTATGTCGACGGCGAGAAGCACGGCCATTGGATCTTACGTACCCGGTCAGGGGCAGCAATGCAAGGGTCGTTTGTGGCGGGTAGGGAACAAGGTGTGTGGTACGGAGAGACTGAGATCTGTGCTCACTCTGAAGGGGTTTCCAAGAAGATCACTGTTCGCGGGAAATACGTGGATGGACAGAAAAGGGGCTACTGGCAGAATGGTGAACTCAGCAACGTCAATTTTGATAGCAAGCCCTGGACGTGGGTCGGATCCGGTCATTACGACACAAATGGTCTAAGGACGGGCACATGGACCTATCGGCGTTTCGACTGTTCTGGTCAAGTGGGGGCATACTCTATCGGACGAAACAAGGGTGATTATGTGGAAGGCAAAAAGGATGGGACCTGGTTTTATTACACTTTACGTAACGAGGAAGGATCAACGTGGTCAGCCTGCATTCGCAGCACGTATGATCACGGTAACCGGATGGAAAATAAAAATGTAAAACTTAAGAAATGCCGCCGAATGGATTGGTGAACAACATACCTGGTGGGTTTGCGAAACGTGCCGTCTGCGGGGAAACGCACTGGAGCGGTTTTGCGCCGAATGACCACGCACGGTTCTATTGTATGGCCGCGTTCAACGACCACTGCGCGCTCAAACGAGTGTCGAATGACGAAGCCAGAACGAAGCTTCGCGCGAGCAAGGCGCAGAACTGCGGCGTGCTGCAGGGTCAAGGGCTGGCGGGTAATTGTTCGTACTGCCAATAGTTCGTGACCTGGGTCGGCACCGGGGACGACACTCCGTTCGGCACTGCCCCATGTGTTCTGTGCCTTTTGTGCTTTTTGTGGCTATGGCCGTGCTCGATCGGTTTCGGCTGCGCCCGAACCGGCCACTGCGAGGATGCGCGAGTGTCGAAGGGATTCCGATATACGGGCATTTCGACATTTCGACAAGCTCAATGCAGGCATGCTTACTTCGGCAAGCTCAGTGCAAGCAATGACCACGCTTTGGTAGGGGCTCTTCGAGGTCGCTGAGAACGACAGGCCGCCGGTGGATCTCCTGTGGCATGGGATGGAGCCAGAGGGCGGAAGATGTGTCCGCGCCAATGTGTTTGCCGCGTCGCTGTGTATAGGACGATCCGGAAGACGGGAGATTCTTCGCTTCGCTCAGAATGACATGTCTTGCAATAGGCTTTAGAAAAATGTATCGGCCATAACTGCGCCGAAACTGTCATCCTGAGGAGGCCCTGCCGGCAGGCAGACGACCGCGTCGAATCGGGTAATTCAGGGAATGGATATCAGGGTTGTTCTCCATCCAACAACTGTCCGAATGCCTCCGGACCGGATATCTGGATCGCCGCGCGGAGTAAAGCCTTAAGGCGCTGTACGTCGTCAATGCCCGAAATCCAATCGGCCAGGGGATGCGACGCGGAAAGATCGAATCGAATCTCCAGGACGGCCACGATGCTCTCGCGGAGCCCCTGCTCGATGCCTCGCTCGACGCCTTGTTCGATACCCTGCTCTATACCTTGTTGGGTAAGGTATCGGGCAAAGGATGATTCGCGTATGAGGTCCATGATACCCTCCTTCGAAATGACGTCAGAAATGGTTTCCGGCGCATACGCCAGCCCGCTGAGCAACGACATGCCCGCCGGGTAGTCGGCCAACTCCGACCGAGCAATTGGCCGGGCCTGAGCAGCTTGAATGCAATGGCGCAACCATACCTGGGAAGCCATCCCTTCCGGCGGCTTCATCAGCGGCGCAAAGGCAATCAGCCCGACGTGGCCGGCATCGAGAATCCGTTGACCTTCCAATTCACTCAGCCGGATCACTTTGTATTGCACAAGCACCCGATGACCAGGATGCGAGCAGATACTGACCCGGATCGCGGCGCCCGGCATCGGGCCGCAGGTAGATGACACTCGAAAAGACCGGCGCGCCCGATATAGCCGGCCATGCGCCGCGGCATCGGAGGACGGTTCCGGCACATGGGCGCGGGTCCTGCCGTCTTTTCGACGTATGATGACCTTGCCCGTCGCCGCGGCTTTGTCGAGTACGGTTGAGAAATTCTGCCTGGCTTCCGAATAGGTATATACGTCCATTCTATCCCTCCAGGCTGACGAGCCTGATACCCGATACACCTGCGGCTCGTCCGAGCGTTCGGTCCAGCTTCAACAGCGGCGCACCATGCCGGCGGGCGCAGTCCAGAAAATATGCGTCATCCGCGGCGGTTGCCTCCCCGTCTCACTCCTGGATTTTCGGATCGGCCGCCGTTCCGTTTCCGTAATTCGATTGCACAGCCCGCTCCATGGCGTCGATTTCCTCGTCCGCCAGGCGGCTGAAGTGGCTGGCTCGCTTCCGTGCGGAAAGGCGGCCGTTGTTCTGGATACAGAAACGAATGAAGAGATCAATCTGTCGATCCGGCAAATCGACGATGTTCTGAATGGCCTGTTTGGTCGCATCGAAGTTTTACAGAAAGGACAGTTCGACAGAGAGCTCGGTGTCGATCGTCCGTTCGACAGATCGCAAAAGCGCATCCTGGGAAAAACGTTACCGGATGGGAATTATAGTTATAATTCGGTAAATGACAAGAAAAACAGTTTCATTTTTTGCCAATTTGATTTGACAGGAGGCTCTGGAACGACCCTGCACGAAGACGTGGTTATACGGGGCGACCCGGTTCGAACCCGATTGATTCCGCGTTAACGGGTCCAGTCCGGGGCCCGGAGCCTGACCGATTGCATAAGTCTCCCCGAATCCGGTCTGTCGAAGCCGGCACAGGGTCTACAGCCGTAAGTTCTGCACGTCACGAAAGGATTTCGCTGTATGAGGCGCATCTCCATCATACTCGCTGCCGCCGCGGGTTGCCTCTGGGCCCTGGGGTCCGATGTACAACCGTTCCAGTCTGGTCCCGTCCCTGATTTCGACGAAGACGGCGTGGTGGGATTCGCGGACTTCGTTCAGTTCGCTGGCCGATTCGGGTCAAGCCACGGCGATGAGACGTTCGACGAGCGATTCGACCTGGATGGCGACGGCACGATCGGCTTTCCGGATTTTCTGATTTTCGCCCAGAACTTCGGCAAGGCGTCGCCCTACGGCGGGGATGAGAATGACGTGAGGATTCCGGATGCCAATCTACGCGCTGTGGTCGCGGACAGCCTTGGGAAAGCCCGCGATGCGCCGATCACACGCGCGGAAATGGCGACTTTGACCGAGCTGAAGGCGCACGAAGCGAGTATCAGTGATTTGACCGGGCTCCAGTTCGCCACCAATATGGAGTCCCTGTGGCTGACGTACAACCCATTCTCCGACGTCTCTGCGCTCTGTGATTTGACGGATCTGAGAACACTGGTTTTCTACGGTAACGCAATATCCGAACTTTCTCCGTTATCGGGTCTGACAGGACTGACAGACCTGCACCTGAACGACAACCGCATCTCAAACATCGCACCTCTCGCCGGTTTGACACATCTGACATCCCTGACACTTGGCGGCAACGAAATCAGGGACGTATCCGCGATATCAGGGTTGAACACACTGACGAATCTGGCGCTTTTTCGGAATGGGCTCTCGGACATCTCAGATCTGTCGGGCCTGATCAATCTGACCGAACTCGATCTCAGCGAAAATGGAATCGCAGACATTTCTGCGCTCTCCGAGTTGACAAATCTGAGATCGCTGAATCTCAGCCATAACAGGATCCAGGAGTGCAGCTCGGACATCTCGGCGCTGGCCAACATGATCAATCTGACCCACCTCAATCTTAGCCACAATAGAATATCCGACTTTTCGCCTCTGGCGGCCAACACAGGGATCGACAGCGGCGACGAGATCGACGCGAGGAATAACCCGTTGACGGAGGAGTCTTTCAGTACGCACCTGCCGGCCCTACGCAATAGAGGCGCGAACGTGCAATTTGATAGAATTCCGGCAATTACGATGTGTAGTTCAATCCTTCCGGACGATCACTCGGTGGATGCGGGAAGCTCCCATACGTTGCAGACGAGCCACCTGTACATCGGTCACGACGGAATTAGAGGAGGATACCTGCGCGGTGGTATCGCTGCCGTGGCGTATGCAGATTTCAACGGCGACGGTCACGTGGACGTCTTTTTCGCGCCCAGCGATGGCACGCAGCGCGATCCGATTCCCGTCGAGTTGTACCTGAACGACGGAGCGGGGTGCTTCACACTCGACACGACGTTCCTGGGTGCGAATCCGCCCGGTCGGTTGTCCCCGAGAAAGGCTCTTCCGGGAGATTTCAACGGAGACGGCCGAATGGATGTCTTCATATTGGATCACGGCTATGACAAACCGCCATTTCCCGGAGCGGCGCCGTATCTAATTCTATCCTCAGAAGATGGATACGTTCTTGGGCAGGGGTTGGAGGGACTTATCGGTTTTCATCACGGAGGTGCATCGGCCGATGTCGACGCTGACGGGGACATCGACGTGTTCGTTACCAACTCGCCGTTCGATGCGCCGTTCTTTCTCATGAATGACGGAAGCGGCTCGTTTGCGCAGGATGCGGCCCGAATCGAAGGAATCCGCCATGATCAGCTATACACGGCTGAGTTGGTCGATGTCGATCGTGATGGTTTCCTGGACCTCCTGGCCGCGGGTCATGAGTATGCTCCCCCTGATAGCGACTTCCCGACCCGGATCTTGTGGGGTGACCGTACCGGTACATACAGTACGAGTCGAGAGACGGTTTTGCCGGGCGTCGCCGGTCGCGGCATCGTCGTAGATATTGACGTGTACGATACCGACGGTGACGGAGACAAAGACATCGTCGTCAACCGGACGAGTGACGATTCTACCGAGGAGTGGTATGAGGGATACTATATACAACTGGTCGAACAGACTGACCCTCGCCGCTTCGAGGATCGCACTGTTGAGTCGCTTCATGAGAATGCGGACCCGGAAGCCGATTGGATTGGCTGGATCCGCATGTGCGATTGCGATGCCGACGGAGACGTGGATATCGTGGTGGACGATGCCGCGAGAAACCTGATCTGGAAGAATGACGGGACCGGCGCGTTCAGGCCGAGGTAGGCGGGAAGACGTTAGACTGTTGAAGTGAGAGGGGGCCGACCGGGGGAGAGGTTTCGCGCATATCGCCGGTAGATTTCGCCAGGCCATATCGACGCCCTGTGGACGCGGGGTGATCGTCTACCGTCTCCCGTCTCCCGTCTCACCGGTTTTATTCTCTCCCCCGACCCATTCAGGCGCCGTGAACAGGCTGCTGACCGATTCGCCGTTGTGAATTCTGCGAATGGCTTCGGCAAGCAGGGGCGCCACGGACAAAGTCGTCAGTTTCTCGTGCGACTGAATCGCCGCGGACCGGGGCACCGTATCCGTCGTCACGACCTCCCGGACTTCGTCCAATGCGCAGAACCGCTCGAGGTCATTGCTCGAAAAGAGTCCGTGTGTGCAGGTGATGGTGATCTGGTTAACTCTCCGCTCGCGTAGACGGCGGATCAATTCGACAATCGTACCGCCGGTGGCGATCTCATCGTCCAGGACGATCACGCGTTTGCCGTTGACGTCACCTACAATCGCATCGATAACGACCTCCCGGTCGCTGATCCGGCGCTTGCTGCCCGCGGCCACGGGCAGCCCCAGCATCCTCGCGAAGTGGGCGGCTTCTTTAGCCCGGCCAAGGTCAGGCGATACCACCACGGTATTCTCAAGGTCGCGGCCCTGAAAGTGGCCGGCTAAAATGTGGAGCGCGTTGAGGTGGTCCACGGGTACGCTGAAGAAGCCGTGCACCTGGGCCGCGTGCAGCGTCATGGTGAGCACGCGGCTGGCGCCGGCCGTGCAAAGCAGGTCCGCGACGAGCCGGGCCGCAATTGAGATCCGGGGCGCGTCCTTCTTGTCCGAACGCGCATAGCCGAAATAGGGTATCACGGCCGTCGTACGCGCCGCCGATGCGCCCCTGGCGGCGTCAAGCATCTGCAACAGTTCCATCAGATGGTCGTGAACCGGCATCACCATCGGTTGTATGAAAAAGACGTCGGCCTCCCGGCAATTGGCCTCGAGTTGCACCTGGAAGCATCCGTTGCTGAACTGATTCAGCGTGCTGCGGCTACGGGCGACGCCGAGGTGGCTGCAGATGTTCTCCGCCAGTTCCGGATGCGCCGTGCCGCCGAACATCACGATGTCACGCATGGATTGCACCCCTCATTCAGTCTTGTCGTCCGCGATCGACGCGACTCGCATCGCATCCAGTTCGCCGGCGGTGAAGACACCCGCCCGGTACAGGTTCAGGTATTCCCGCGATAGACTTTGGCCGAAGATCATCGGATCGTCGGTATTGACGGTCACTTCCACGCCGTTGTCGACCAGCACCCGGATCGGATGTACTGCCAGCGACGCCACCGCGCCCAGCATGACGTTGCTGGACGGGCAGACGTTCAGCCGGATCCGGTTCCGCGACAGCCAGCGCATCACGTCCGCCGATTCCGCCGCCGCGATGCCGTGCTGAACCTCGTTCAAACCCAGCGTTTCCGCGGTCTTCCTCACCCGTTCCGCCCCTCCGAATTCCCCCGCGTGCGCCTTCAGCTTCATCCCGGCCGCTCGTGCGAGCCTATATAGCGGAATCACCGCGTCGAGCGTACACGCCCCCTCGTTCCCGTAAAGGTCGATAGACTGGAAGACTCCCGACTCGATCCCTTCCCGGGCACGGTCCTCCAGCCGGCTGTCGCCGATACTCTCTCGCGCGATCCCGAGTTCCGGGCCCAGATCGACAGTGTTCGCATGCCGCTTTTTCAGGTTTCCGATGGCTGACGCGAATTCTGCGACGCCGTCCTCGAAATGGTCCGCCGTACGGATATCGAAGCTCATCTCCAGGCGCCGGATGCCGTCTTCTCTCGCGTCGTCCAGCGCAGACTCCGAGGTGTATTCAAAAGCGGTCCGGGAACTGATGTGCGGGGCCAGAACGCGACCGGCGTAGTCCTCCATCTCCTTCAGCCCGGTCATGGGGAAAACCGGCCGTTCCAGCGTTCGGCCGAGCCAGCGCTCCACGTTTTCGAGGTACGTCCCGAAGAACGCGTGGCGGTGGAAGTCGGCCTTTGGCGCGAGCCGGACCGACGCCATGTCACCCGACTCGAGGGCCTTTGCGAACGGTAAGGTCATTCCGCTACCATCAGATCTGCGAGTCTACGCCATCGCGTTTGATTCCTGATCCCCTTTTTTCATTCTTCCATGCAGGAGGGAATGATAGCCGGCGCGCCTGCCGCCAAAAAAAATTTGGCTGCCCCCCAGGGATTCGAACCCCGATACTACGGTCCAGAGCCGCATGTCTTGCCATTAGACGAGGGGGCAGCCATATCCGTTGAACGTATGGTCAGTCTATTGCGGTACGGTCTCCTTTTGTCCCATTCTTGCCAGGGCTGTCTTCATCCGTCGGATGCAGGTTTCCTGCCCCAGAACCGCCATCATTTCGAACAGTCCCGGCCCGATGTTCGTGCCGCTGAGCGCGAGGCGGGTGGGATGGATCAGCTTTCCGGTGGAGATACCCAGTTGCCCGGACAGCGTGCGCGTGGCGCCTTCGACTTCCCGCTCGCCGAAGTCGTCCAGCGCTTCCAGTCGCCCGATCAGCATTTCCAGCCGGGAGGGGCTGTCCGCCTTCCAGTGTTTTTTCCGGGCTTTCGTCTCGTACGTTTCCGGATCGTTGAAAAAGTATTCGTAGTTCAGGAAATCCCGTACGGTCCGGATGCGAGGCTGCATCAGTTTCACGGCCCTCAGCAGGCGCTCCCTCCGGGTCTCCGCGTCTTCCGCCGTAATCCATTCCGCATCGATCCACAGGCTTGTCGCCGCACGCAGGAGTTCGGGAGCGGGTTTCATCCGCAGGTGTTCGCCGTTCAGCCAGAGAAGCTTCCGTTCGTCGAACACCGCGTTCTTGCTGAGCAGGCCCGCAACGGAAAACGCGTCAACCAGTTCCTCCCGGGTGAATACCTCCCGGTCGTCACCCGGCGACCAACCCTGAAGCGCCAGGAAGTTGAACAACGCTTCCGGCAGGATGCCCTGCTGCCGGTATTCCGTGACGGTCGTTGCGCCCAGGCGCTTGCTCAGTTTCCTCCCGTCCGGCCCCATGAGCAACGTCGTATGCGCATATGCGGGTGCGGTCCATCCCAGCGCTTGAAAGAGCATGGCCTGCTTCGGCGTATTGGACAGGTGTTCGGCGCCGCGGATCACCAGCGTCACGCCCAGATCATGATCGTCGACGACCACGGCAAGATGGTAGATAGGAGACCCATCCGCCCGCAGGACGATGAAGTCTTCAACCTCGCGGTTGTCCCATCGCTGCACGCCCCTGATGGGATCCCGCCAGACCGTCTCGCCTTCAGGGACCTTGAAGCGCACCGTCTTCGGCCGCCCCTCGGCCTCGAAGGCCGCACACTGTTCGGGTGTTACGTCGCGGTTGTATCGGACCCGCCTGCCCTCCGACTGCGCCCGCTGCTGCATGGCGCGGACCTCTTCCGGTGTCTCGTAGGCGTAATACGCGTGACCGGTTTCCAGGAGCCGATCCACCGCTGTGCCGTGCGCCACGGCGTTACGCGATTGAAAAGCCGGCCGTCCGTGGAAAGCAATCCCCAGCCAGTCCAGTCCTTCCAGGATCGTCTTCAGTGCGGCGTCGGTGGACCGGTCGCGATCCGTGTCTTCGATACGCAGATGCAGCCGGCCGCCGTATTGCCGGATGTAGAGATAGTTGAACAGCGCTGTCCGGGCGTTGCCCACGTGAAATCCGCCCGTAGGCGACGGTGCGAATCGCAATACCGGTTCAGACATTGTTACCAGTAGCAGTGATTAGTGGGCAGTGGCCAGTGGTCAGGAAGAGCAGGCGTGCGCTTGTTTTTTTGGCGGAGAGGGAGGGATTCGAACCCTCGGTAGAGAATTAACCCTACAACGGCTTAGCAGGCCGCCCTGTTCAGCCAGCTCCAGCACCTCTCCGGAACGTAAATCCAATCGGGTTTAATACTACCATAACGTGTAGTTAAAATCAAGGAAAAACCGGCATTGCACTATGGAATCCAACCCCTTGTTTTCCGACGTACCTGGCCGACGGGCGACTCGCGGACCATCGTGCGTTTCTGGCGGTGGGGGTGGGATTCGAACCCACGGATCCGGTAAGGATCAACGGTTTTCAAGACCGCCACGTTCGACCACTCCGTCACCCCACCGTCGCTATGGATGCGGGCCTGAAATCTGCGGCGATCCTCCGGAAAAATAACAGAAATCGGGCGCTTTCTGTCAAGCGATTTGTCTCTCGAAACGGGTCGAGCCCCACCGTCCGGACCGCGCGGTTTCGACGCCTCTGATCGTTCGTCTTCGCCGGTTTCCGCGATACAAGTTTGGGGTTGCGCCGCCCTTCCAATTCCTGTATTTTTAGGCGAGTTTGAGGCGTTCGGAATTGGCAGGGAATCAACGACGGTTTTCATCGATTTTCCCTGCCATAATGAGCACCCTCGAGGAGACCCGGTGCCCCAGGTCCATGCCAGGCTCGTAACCGGCGCGCAGATGGCTCGCATCGACCGCGGAGCCATCGAGCGCGGGGTTGCCGGTATGGAATTGATGGCGTCCGCAGGTCGTGGGGGCGCCCGGGTGCTGAACGACCTCGTCGGCGGTTTTCCGGGTAAAAAGATCGTTGTACTCTGCGGGAAAGGCAACAACGGCGGGGACGGATTTGTGATCGCGGACATCGCCGCCTCTGCCGGCGCGTCGGTTTCCGCTTTTCTGCTGGCCGCGGACGACCAGGTTGTGGGCGATGCGCGCCAACACCTGGACAGGGCCCGGAAAAACGGCCTTGAGATCCACGAAATCCCGGAATCTGATGGTCTTGTGCGAGTCCGGTCCGCGCTTTCCGGCGCGTCTTCGGCCGTAGACGCCCTGCTCGGAACGGGGATTCGCGGCGGCCCCCGTGGAGTCGTTGCGGGCGCAATCGAAACGCTTCGGGATGCAGCCTGTCCGGTCCTGGCCGTCGACGTCCCGTCGGGCCTGGACGCCGACACTGGCCGTGTCGCGGGCCCCTGCGCCGCGGCATCCCGCACGGTGACTTTCGGTCTGCCCAAGATCGGGCAGTTCCGCTACCCGGGCCGGTCCCTCTGCGGAACCCTTTACTGTACGGACATCGGTCTGCCGAAGGCGGCCGTAAACGCCGAGAAGGTCAACGTCCGGCTCATCGCCGCGCACGGGGGCGCGCCCCTGCTGCCCCGAAGACGGCCCGACGCCCACAAGGGTGACTGCGGCCGGGTCGTCATTCTGGCCGGCTCTTCCGGTCTCACGGGTGCTGCGGCGTTATCGGCGCAGGGGGCGCTCAGGAGCGGCGCCGGGCTGGTTCGGGTGGGCATTCCGGAGAGCCTGAACGATATTCTCGAGGTCAAGCTCACGGAGGCAATGACCCATCCGCTTCCCGAGGTCCGAAAACCCCGCTGCCTCGCCCTTCGCGCCCGCGGGGACGTCCGGAGACTGGTTGCGGAGGCCGACTGTGTCGCGCTCGGGCCGGGCCTTGGCACCCATCGCGAAACCGTACAACTGGTGCGCCGGATCGTTGAGGATATCAAAGCGCCGCTCGTTCTGGACGCCGACGGCATCAACGCGCTCGCCGGAGCACCGGAAGTTCTCGAAAATCGGGCTGCGCCAACCGTCGTCACGCCACACCCGGGGGAATTCGCCCGGCTCACCGGTCTTGACAGCGAAGCCATTCGTTCCGATCCCATCGGTTCGGCGCGGACGCTGGCTCGAGCGGCCGGCGTCACTGTCATCCTCAAAGGCGCCCCAACCGTCGTGGCTGCGCCGAACGGCCGCGCGTACGTCAATCCCAGCGGCAACGCCGGCATGGCCTCGGGCGGCACCGGAGACGTACTCACAGGGATTCTCGCGGCCCTGATCGCGCAGGGCGCCGACACCGAAACGGCGGGATGCCTGGGCGTCTACTACCATGGTTTGGCCGGGGACCTGTGCGCGGAACGCACCGGCGAGGCCGGGATGATCGCGGGCGACGTCGCTTCGGCGCTCCCTGGCGCACGCCGCGTGATCGAAACAGGCGAGGACCGGAACCGGTACATACGATTTCACACGCCAAACTGAGAATCAGACGAATGCCGGACATTCGCGACAGCATCGACGAAATGATCGAAGAATCCTATCTCGCCGGTCTCACGGAAGGCGAAATCAGGGCGGATATGGAACGCTTTGTGGGCATCTGCGGAAGGGTGATCCGGGAAAACGTCCACGACAGGAAACAGACCCGCAGACTCACGGAACAGCTGGCCAGAGCGCGTGCGCTCAGCCTGGTCGAAGACGCTTCGGGATCAAGGGAAGACGCGGATCTTCTCATACCCAATGCGGAAACCCGCACGTCGCGCCGGGGGCGGTACGCCGAACGGGCCGCCCGCAACAAGCGTCTGATCCTCCGGGTCATCAGAGAGTGCGATCCAAAACTGGAGCAGCTTATCGAACAGGAGCGGTTTTCGGGGTCGCTCCCGAAACCGTCCGCCTCGTCTCTGCCCATTGGCGAACACCCACCCCGGAACAGGGCGAAGGATCTCTTCCTGAAAACCTGCTTTGCCGTTACGCTCCTCCTGATCCTTCTGCTGGTCTACCTGGTTCTGTTGCAAAATGTCTAGACGCGTACGACAAACCGCTTCCACGTTACCTGCGATCATCCTCGGTTTTCAAGGACGGCCGCAGGTGTTTTTTTTAGGGGCAGGATGCGGATATGCCCAGGCGTAACGACATTCGGAAAATCATGCTCATCGGTTCCGGGCCGATCGTCATCGGCCAGGCGTGCGAGTTCGACTATTCCGGCGCCCAGGCGTGCAAAGCCCTCAAGGAAGAGGGATACACGGTCGTTCTGTTGAACAGCAATCCGGCCACGATCATGACCGATCCGGAAATGGCGGACCGGACCTACGTGGAACCGGTTGCGCCCGAAGTGTGTGCCGCCATTATCGAACGTGAGCGCCCGGACGCGCTTCTTCCAACACTCGGCGGGCAGACCGGCCTGAATGTGGCCATGGATCTCTACAACGGGGGCGTTCTGGAAGAATTCAATGTAGAGATGATCGGCGCGAATGCCGAAGCCATCGAAAAGGCCGAGAACAGGGAGCGATTCCAGGCCGCGATGGCCGGGATCGGCGTCGAGTTTCCGAAGGGGAGGTTTGCGCACAGTGCGGAAGAAGCCCGGGACGTGATTGCCGAAATAGGCTATCCCGCCATCATCCGTCCCTCTTACACGCTAGGAGGCACCGGCGGCGGCACGGCCTATAATGCGGAAGAGTACGAACACCTCGCGGGTCGCGGACTGGAGCTCTCGCCCACCACCGAAATCCTGGTCGAAGAATCGATCATCGGGTGGAAGGAGTTCGAACTGGAAGTCATGCGCGATCTGAAAGACAACGTGGTCATTATCTGTTCGATCGAGAATTTCGACCCCATGGGAATTCATACCGGCGATTCCATTACCGTGGCGCCCGCACAGACCCTGACCGACAAAGAGTACCAGGCCATGCGTGACGCGTCTATCGCCGTTATTCGGGAAATCGGCGTGGAGACGGGGGGGTCCAATATTCAGTTCGCACTGAATCCTCGGGACGGACGTATCGTCATCATCGAAATGAACCCCAGGGTCTCCCGGAGTTCCGCACTGGCTTCGAAAGCCACCGGATTTCCCATTGCGAAGATCGCGGCCAAACTCGCCGTTGGATACACACTGGACGAAATCCGGAACGACATTACCAGGGAAACCCCGGCCTCTTTCGAGCCGACCATAGACTACTGCGTGGTCAAGATTCCGCGGTGGACCTTCGAAAAGTTCCCGCAGACCGAAGACCTCCTCGGGACTCAGATGAAGTCCGTGGGTGAAACGATGGCCATCGGACGGACGTTCAAAGAGGCCTTTCAGAAGGGACTGCGGTCCCTGGAAATCGGCCGCGGGGGCTTCGGGGCCGACGGCAAGGACCTGGCCATTCCCGCCCTGGACCGTGCCGTGGTCGAGCACCGGCTGCGGGTGCCCAATTCCCAGAGAATCTTCTATCTCAAGGCCGCGCTGGAAGCGGACTGGCCCCTGGCCGAGCTTTACGAACTGACTGGAATCGACCCGTGGTTTCTCGAGAACCTGCGTCAGATCACCGACTACGAAAAGGAGCTCGCGGACCTCGTCGCGTGATTCCAGGCGCCCGAACGAGTCCGGCAGCCGCTATGCACCGGAAACAACGAACGCTCGAAGATCTGCGGACCCGTGTGGATCGCGCCGACCTGATCAAGGCCAAGCGATACGGGTTCAGCGACCGTCAGCTCGCCCACCTGTGGACGACCAGCGAATGGACCGTCAGGGCCCTCCGAAAGGAAATGAATATACACGCGGTCTACAAGACCATCGATACGTGCGCCGCCGAGTTCGAGGCGTATACGCCGTACCACTATTCCACGTATGAAGACGAAAACGAGGCCACGCGATCGGATCGGCCCAAAGTCATGATCCTGGGCGGCGGCCCGAATCGCATCGGGCAGGGGATCGAGTTCGACTACTGCTGCGTGCATGCGGCTTTTGCGCTCAAGGAAGACGGCTATGAGACCATTATGGTCAACTCGAACCCCGAAACCGTCAGCACCGATTACGACACCTCCGACAAACTCTATTTCGAGCCGCTCACGGCCGAAGACGTGCTCAATATCGCGCATCTGGAACAGCCCGACGGCGTGATCGTGCAGCTTGGCGGGCAAACTCCCCTGAATCTCGCGCGCGACCTGGAACGCGGCGGCGTCAACATCATCGGGACGTCTCCGGACAGCATCGATCTGGCCGAAGACCGAAAGCGATTCGGCGCTCTGATCAGGCAACTCGGCATCACGCAGCCCGATAACGGAACCGCCACCAGCGTGGACGAAGCCGTTGCCGTGGCCGACGACATCGGCTATCCCGTGCTTGTACGGCCCTCGTACGTCCTCGGCGGGCGCGCCATGGTCATCGTCTACGAGCGGAATGCGCTTCTCAGCTACATGGAAAAGGCAATCCAGGCCTCGCCCGAGCATCCCATTCTCATCGACCGTTTTCTCGAAGACGCGCACGAGTTCGACGTGGACGCCGTCGCGGACGATACGACGGTTGTGATCGGAGGCATCATGCAGCATATCGAGAGCGCGGGCGTGCATTCCGGCGACAGCGCCTGCGTGCTGCCGCCCTACGACATCTCCGTGGAACACCTCGATGAACTCCGTTCCCACACCCACGCGCTGGCCGGCGCCCTGAACGTCGTGGGGTTGATGAACGTGCAGTTCGCCCTTCAGGACAACCAGGTCTACATTCTCGAAGTCAACCCGCGGGCAAGCCGCACCGTGCCGTTTGTCTCGAAGACGATCGGCATTCCGCTGGCGAAAGTGGCGGCGCGGGCCATGGTCGGCCGATCCCTCAGGGAACAGGGGTTGACAGGCGAAGTCGTCTTCGATCACATTGCTGTAAAGGAAGCCGTTTTGCCGTTTGCCAAGTTCCCGGGCGTGGATACCCTGCTGGGGCCCGAAATGAAGTCCACCGGCGAAGTCATGGGCATCGATACGGACTTCGGTCTGAGCTTCCACAAGGCGCAGTTCGGCGCAGGGGTACGGCTTCCCACGTCGGGCGCGGTTTTCATCTCGGTCAACGACCGGGACAAGGATGCCGTGATACCCGTTGCCCGGCGGCTGGCGGAACTCGGGTTTCGGATTGTCGCCACCCGTGGAACCCACGCCCGGCTGATGGCGCACGATATCCTCGCCGAACCCATCCTCAAGATCCAGCAGGGCCGCCCCAATATTCTGGACGCCATCAAGAACAGGTCGATCGTCCTGATGGTCAACACCCCGGCGGGAGAAGCCGCGCAGGCGGACGATCACAGGATTCGCCAGGCAACGCTGCAATACGGCATCCCGTACACGACCACGCTGGCGGGCGCTTCGGCCGCGGTGTCCGGCATCGAGTCCCTGAAGAAAAACGGCGCGGTCCGGATTCGTTCTCTGCAGGAGTTCCACGGGAAGGAGGCGGGTGAAAACGCATGAATTCGAACCGGAAAATCCTCATCCCCTGCGTCGTCCTGTTCGCCGTGAGCCTGATTTCCGGGTGTGTCTATTACAACACATTCTATAACGCCCGGAAACAGTACCGGGAGGCCGAGCGCAAAAGAGAGGAAGCCGAGAACGTGGCCGCCAGCGGCCAGAAGAGCCGACAGATGGTATTCCGGTACCGCGATTTCTACATGCGGGCCATAAGAAAGGCGTCCATCGTCCTCGACCGGCATCCTGAAAGCAAGTGGGTTGACGACAGCCTGTTGCTCATCGGCAAGGCCTTCTACTGGCGGGGCAGCTACCGGGATGCACTCACCAAGTTCCAGGAGCTGCAGGACAATTTTCCTCAGAGCCTGCTGCTTACCGAAGGCTTCTACTGGAAGGGGCTTTCGCTCTGGGCCGTCGGAAGGCCCGAAGAAGCGCGGCCCTTGCTGGCGAAGGTGGGTGAAAGCGGTGATCCGCAATTCTCGGGAAAGGCCCGGCTCGCGCTTGCGGAACTGGAATCGGAAGCCGGCGATCACGCCGCCGCCATCGACGCATATCAACAACTGCTCAAGGGCAGGCCTCGAGGACTCGCCGCGAAAATATGGGAGGGTATCGGGAACGCCAGGTTTCGGCTGGAACAGTACGAAGAAGCCCTTACGGCGTATAGGCGCGTTCTTAAATCAAAGCCGAAAAACAAAGTCAATTACGAGACCCGCCTTCAGATCGGGCGAATTCTGGAGCGCCAGGGGAAACTGGACGAAGTCCTGGCGGAGTACGACCGCATTCTGAAGATCAAGAGCCTGAGATCCTATGAGCCGAACGTGCATCTCAGACGGGCGCACGCATATCATCTGATGGGCCGGCAGGAAACCGCCGATGAGATCTACAATGAAGTCATCAAGGACAACCCGAAGACCGAGTACAGCGCCGAGGCTTACTATCGCCTGGCGATGGTGGCGCAGCGGACGCACCGGAATTTGGAAAAGGCGCAGGAACTCTTCGCCAGCGCCCGAAAAGAAAATCCCGGGTCCGATGCGGGCAGGGCGGCCCGAGACCGGGAAAAGGACCTTGGCAAGCTGGCTCGTTACCAGAAGGCGGCCGCCAAAGGCAAGAAGAAGGGTCTGAAAGCGCTCTTCAATGTGGCCGAGATGTATCTGTTCAACTTTTCGGAACCCGACTCCGCGCTCGCGACCTACCGCAGAGCCTACGGAATCGCCGACAGTCTGGATGCCGAACTGGCGCCAAAGGCACTCTATGCCATCGGCCTGATTTACGCGGACAGCCTGAAAAACCAGGATGCTGCCGAAAAGACGTTCCGGCAACTGATCGACGCGTATCCCGTCAATCCCTACGCGGTGAACGCCCGTCAGCGGCTGGCGAAGTCGCTGGAAGAAGACGCCAGGGCGAAAGCCAGTTTTCTCGAGGCCGAAACGCTGATCAGCGAGGGGGCTCCGCCGTCCGGATTCCTGAAGGTCCTCAAACAACTCTCGTCGGATCACCCGAACAGCCCCGTTGCGGCTAAAGCCCTCTATACCATCGCCTGGACCTACGCGAACCGTCTGGAAAACCCGGACACCGCCCGGGTCTATTACCAGCGGCTGATGGACAGTTATCCTCAGACCGACTTCGCGGAAATCGCGTCGAAAAGCCTTAAGGGCGACTTTCTGGGCGCCGTCGCGCAGTCCGATTCGGACGCCGAAGCCGCCGGCGGAACGACGCCTTCAGACCGGGGAGACGAAACACGCAATGGAGATTCCCGGGGTCCGCAAAAGAAATGATCGACGGAGCGCGGCCAGCTCGGATCGTCAGTGCGGTCCGGGTTGTCCCCGTGAAGCCTTCACCGCATGAATTCACGATTCTTCCAGGAAAACGCCGAAGTCCTCGTCAACGAGCGGATTGCTCGAAACGTCTACCTGATGCGCCTGCGCGCCCCGGGAATTGCCCGGTCCTGCCGCCCGGCCCAGTTTGTTCATGTCCTTACCGACCCCGGCCGGACACCCTATCTCCGGCGCCCGTTCAGCGCGCTGCGCGTGGATGCCGAAGCGGGATGGCTGGAGATCGTCTATGACGCCATCGGCGAAGGCACGCGCAGAATGGCCGCGGCCCCGGCCGGTCGGTATCTGGATCTGCTCGGCCCGCTGGGCCAGGCGTTTGTCCCGCCCGATACGGGCCGGCTCCTACTGGTCGCCGGGGGCGTAGGTCTGGTCCCGCTTGCCTTTTCGGCCTGGTTCTACAAGGAACGTCGAGCCGAAATGGTCTTCCTGATGGGGGCTGCCAGCAAAGCGCGAATGCCCGAAATGGATCGTGTGATTCCCGCCGATCTGTGCCGACGCCTTGCAACGGACGACGGGAGCCTCGGACACAGAGGCCCCGTAACGGACCTGATTCCGGCACACGTCCGACCCGGCGAAACCCAGATCCTTGCCTGCGGCCCGCACCCGATGATGGCGCGGGTCGCCGGGATCGCTGCCGAGCACCGTCTGCCCTGCTTCGCGTCACTCGAGAACCATATGGCCTGCGGATTCGGTGCCTGTGTGGGCTGTGTGGTGGAATACCGGGAAGCGGATCGGGAAGATCATCGATATCGACGGGTCTGCATTGAAGGACCGGTGGTGGACGCCCATGCCATCGTCTGGTAGACGGCCCATGACCGTCCCGACAGGGAAGGCCTTTGCCTGCGGGCGCTTCCCGGACCGGAATCATCTCCCAAAACGCCAATGGACCTTTCCACGCACATCGGAGGCGGCCTGACCATCAGGAACCCCGTGATGATGGCCTCGGGGACCATCGGGCACGGCGCCGAATACGCGGGCGTGTTCGACTTCGCGCAGGTTGGCGGCGTGGTCACCAAGACCATCACCTCTCGTCCCCGCGCGGGCAACCCCACCCCCCGTACCGCGGAGACCCCGTCGGGAATGCTCAACTCCATCGGCCTGACGAATCCGGGTATCGACGCGTTTATTGCGGAAAAGGTCCCGGCCCTGCAGGCGCTTTCCACGGCGAGGATTGTCAGCATCGCCGGCACCTCGAACGCGGAATTCGCCGAAATGGCGCGCCGGTTCAACGACATACCGGACATCGACGCACTGGAATTGAACATCTCGTCGCCGAATATGAAGGACGGCGGTCAGCTCTTCGGATGTCGCGAGGAGGCCGCGTACGGTGTCACGGCGGCGGTAAAAGAGGTATGCAGGCTTCCAGTCATCGTCAAGCTCACGCCCAACGTCACCGACGTCGCCGCTGTGGCCGCGGCCGTGGAAGAAGGAGGCGCCGACAGCATCGCGTTGATCAATACGCTGCTGGGGCTGGCCGTGGACGTCGGCACCCGGCGTCCGGTTCTGGGCAACGTTACCGGCGGTCTTTCCGGGCCCGCCATCAAGCCGGTTGCGCTGGCGATGGTGTGGCGGGTCGCAAATGCGGTCTCGATCCCGATCGTCGGCATGGGCGGCATTGCGACGGCTGAAGATGCAATCGAGTTTCTGATTGTCGGCGCATCCGCCGTACAGGTAGGGACGACCACCTTCATCAACCCGTGGGCTGCCCTGGAGATTGTCGATGGCCTTGCCGAATACTGCCGCAGCCAGCGGATCGGGCGAATCCCGGACCTCGTGGGTTCGTTTGAGACCGGGCCGCGGGGCTGACCGCGTTGCGGTTCACGTGCTCCTGATATTTGCAATCGGCCTTGGTTCAGGCTGTTTCTCCCGACCCAGGTATCGCTCCTCGCCGCCGGGAACCGACTCCGAAAAGACCGCCGTCGACGCTCCCGTGATTTCCACCCAGGACGCCTTTCAGGTCGGCCTTGCCTCGTATTACGCGCACAAGTTCCACGGCCGTCCCACCGCCAGCGGTGAGATCTACAATATGTACGGGCTCTCCGCGGCACATCGGGAACTTCCGCTCGGTACCGTCATCCACGTAACCCATCTTGGAAACGGACGGAGCGTCAGAGTGAAGGTGAACGACCGGGGACCCTTTGTCGAAGGACGGATTCTGGACCTTTCCCTGGGTGCGGCCCGTCGCCTGGACATGGTGGAAGAGGGGGTCGCCCGGGTCAAGATCCGCATTATCAAGGCCGTCGACTGAAAAACCCGCAATACCACCAGCCCGACGTGCGGGTTTCCGCATTCAGCGTTCCCCCGCGGACTCCCCCTGCGACAGGGTGCGGAATGCGAACTGCGCAATAAAGTCGACCCCCAGCAGCCGCCCCATCACCCGCCACTCATTCAGGTCGACGGCACTCAGACCGGGTCCGCCGCCGTCCAGCACCAGCGTGCCTATATAAAGGCGCGAGCCATCCGGCGAGACGCCGACCGTGGACGCGGCGTCGCCCACGCGGAGCCGCCGGGATATAAGATTGCGCTGCACGTCGACGGCAAGCAGGAATCCGCCGGTCTGCGTCCCCGTGGAAGCCACGTAGAGCGTCCGGCCGTCCGGCGAGAACGCCAGCCCCCTCGCGGAATCTCCCCTCAGCTGGATGCCCCCCGCAACCCGATCCGAATTCAGATCCAAAACCGAAATCACACCCCGGTCGACGTTCGTCACGTACGCCCGCGCGCCGTCCGCCGTAACGTCGATCTCACCTGGGACGCCGCCGATGACTATGCCGGCCACGACCTCTCCCTGGTCCACGTCGATGACGGAAACGTCGCGGCTGTCGGCGTTCGCCACGTAAAGCTTCCTGCCGTCCGGGGTAATCGCAACGTCGATCGGCCGCTCGCCGACCAGGATCGTGTCCGCGGGAACCCGGGCGACAAGGTCCAGCACCACCAACCGGTCGTTTCGTTCTTCCGTCACGTATGCGAATCGCTCGTCTGGACTCAGCACGACGCGTCCCTGCGACTCCGTCGGAATCGAGAACAGCGCTTCGTGATTTGCGTCGATGGCGAAAAGCCCGAATCCTTCCGAGACGTAAATTGCCCGCTCGTCCGCGGAAACCGCGATACCGGTGGGTCCCCGAAATCTCAGATAGTCCGTCAGCAGATGGGATTCGGAATCGAAGATCGCCGCACCCCCCAACACCGGGTCGAGTACGTAAACCGCATGGCGCGTGGACGGCGCGACGTTGGAACCGGCTCCAAAAGCGGCGCTGAACGCGATAAAATCGGGAAAGTTGACGGTACCGTCGCCGTTCAGGTCCAGCCCGGCGTCGTACGCCGTTTCACCTACCCGGGCGTTGAAGCTGCGCGCGAACAGCACGAAATCCGAAAATCCGACGTCGCCGTCGCCGTCGAAATCCGCCGCGAGCGGGTCTGTCGAACGTTGCGTAGCGGGACTCTCGGGCTGCCAGATCAACTTCGGGCTCTGTCCATGCGCCGGATGCAGGAAAGCAATAAAGAAAACAGGAAGAATCGACAGACGATTGAGATTACCGGTCATGAAGCACCCTTTTCTGAAGCGCCGCGGTCTTTCTGGAATCTGGCCGGAGCCGTCGCGGCCATCAGGAGGCAAGTGCCGCCCGTGCCACGCGGAGCATGTTGCCGCCCAGGATTTTGCGGATATCCCCATCCGAATAACCGCGCTGTACCATTCCCACCGTAAAGAGCGGCCAGTTGGTCCACGCAAGGCTATTCACCATGTGTTCCTGTCGCCAGTGCGCGTCAAACGCATCCGGCGGCCAGAAATACGCCCAGCGCGGACGCGTGCGCGGACGGGGCGCCTTTCTCCTCTCCTTTCCCGACGCGCGTGACGCGTACGCCGTATCCGTCCCGATCGTTACATGGTCGGCGCCATACGTCTTGACCATATGATCGACGTGATCCAGCAGCGCCTGTATGTCTCCGCTCCGACCCAGAAACGCCGGAATGCAGCAGATGCCCACGTAACCTCCCGTATCCGCAATCGCCCGGATCACGTCGTCCGGTTTGCACCGGATGTGTTCGTTCACCGCGCAGCAGCCGGAATGGCTTGCCACCATGGGTACCGCGGACGCCCTGGCTGCTTCGAGGCTGGTTTGCCAGCCGGCGTGCGCCACGTCTACGATCACGCCCACCCGGTTCATTTCGGCCACGACCGATCTGCCGAAATCGCTCAAGCCCGCATTGGCGGGCTCGGCGCACCCGTCTCCAAGCATATTTCGCCGGTTGTACGTGAGGTGCATCATGCGAATCCCAAGTTGGAAGAAGGTCCGTATATGTCTCAATTCCTCCTCGACGGTCACCCAGTCCTGCGACAGGGGTACCCCGTTGCCGCTCATATAGAAACACTGTCTCCCCTTCGCCCTGGCCGCCTCGATATCCGCGGGCGTGGTTGCCCGAAGCAGAAAATCCCGCATCACGTCGGCCACGTACGTAAACCTGGCGAGACGTTTGATCAACCGTAACGGCGCCTGGCCCTCTTCTCCCGCGTTCTGCACGATACACGTCACCCCTGCCGACAGCCAGGCCTCCTGAAACTCCGCCCGCTCGACCGGATCGGTCGCGCACCGGGTCATCGACATTTCCTCGTTCATATCGTTCAACTCGGCCGCCGACGCGCCGGCTTCCACGGCGGCCGCCATTGCGTCGCCATCGATGGCGGCCCGCGGCGCGAATCCGTACGTGTCACACACGATGGAGTCCGCGTGCAGGGCCAACCCGTGTTCCAGGTCTTTCTTTCGCGGCTTCAATATCTGAAGCGCGGCCTGCCAAGCATCTTCGATCTTCTCGTTCATCTTCGGTCCCCTGTCCGTTCGTGTATTTCCTGCCGAGGTACTCCAGAATATACCATAACGTCCTCGCTCAATCAATGTTGAGATTTCCCTGACCCTTCGGGACCGGATCCGCTCACAGGGCGAACCTGCCGGTCACGCGCCCGGGCCGCCATTTCGGATTTCCAAAAAAACCTTGCGTATTTCGAATTTTCTCATACCTTTACTTGTCTTGATCCGATGGCCTCCTGATCGGAGCAGCCCTGAGAATCCCCGCGCCATGCGCGCCGGGCGAGCGCGCGGGGGATAGTCCGAACATCGCCGGAAAGGGAGCATGAGAGAACCCGCATGAGCGAACCACGAAATGTGCAGGAAATGGACGAGAAATACGTTTCGGACCGGTCGAGCGACGAATTCGCAGCCATGCTCGAAGGCGAGCCGGAGCAGGCGCCCGCGCCGATTCTTTCGGTGGGACAGCGCCTCTCAGGCCGCATCCGGACCATCGATGAATCTTCCGTATTCGTAGACTATGGGGGCCGGAGTGAGGCCGTTGTCGACCTCCAGGAACTGAGGGACGAAAACGGCGAGGTTTCATGCCGGGTTGGCGACAATATCGAAGCCTTTGTCGTCTCCGTGGAGAACGAAGTCCGGCTGACGCTGTCACGGCGTACGGGTAACGTTCAGATACTGCGGCAGGCCTACGAGAACGGAATCCCGGTCGACGGACGGGTTACCGGGTTCAACTCGGGCGGTCTGGTTGTCAACCTCGGAGGGCGCCGGGCTTTCTGTCCCGTGTCACAGATCGATACGGGTTACAGCAAGGACCTGGCCTCGTATGCGGGCCAGACCCTTACCTTCAAGATTGTCGAATTCAGGGGCAGGGGCCGCAATATCGTACTGTCACGCCGCGCCCATCTCGAAGCCGAGGCCGCCCGCCGGGCGGACGAACTGCGCGAAAAGCTCAGCGAGGGCGCTGAAGTCACCGGAAAAGTCACCCGGCTGGAGAGGTTTGGCGCCTTTGTCGACCTCGGCGGCGTGGAGGGGCTGGTCCACATTTCGGAGATTGCGCACAACCGCGTGGGCCATCCGAAAGACGTGCTGCGGTCAGGAGACGAGGTGAACGTGAAGATCCTCGAACTCAAGGATCTCGGAGGAGACAAGGAACGAATCTCGCTCTCCATGAAAGCGCTTCAGCCCGACCCCTGGGACGGCGCGATCGAGAAAGTCAGCGAAGGGGAGGTCATTTCCGGAACGGTCGTCTCCATTCAGCAATTCGGCGCCTTTGTCGAAGTCTCGCCGGGTGTGGAGGGTCTGGTGCACGTATCCCAGCTCGCCCGAAGCCGCGTTTCGCGGCCTGCCGACGCGGTTTCGGTAGGCCAGGAAGTGCGCGCCAGAATCCGGAAAATCGACCGGGAGAGAAAACGCATCTCCCTATCCATTCGCGACGTTCAGGAAGAAGAAAAGAAAGCGGTTGAAGTCGAGGAAGTCAAAGCGTTCAAGGTCAAGGAAGACACGTCCGAAAACAAATCTGAAAGCGTCATGGCCGACGCCCTCCGCCGAGCCGGATTATTGTAATTGAGGGTCGCAGGATCCCGCATCCGGCCCGGTTTGACGAGACCGCAACGGCCGAGAAATGCCCGGGATCCCGGCATGTATAATACCAATCCGGATATCCTTCTCAAGGAAGTGCGATTCCATCCTTTTCGCGGCGGGGGACCCGGAGGCCAGCACCGCAACAAGGTTGAAAGCGCGGTCAGGCTCGTACACATTCCCACCGGTATCACGGTCGTTGCGTCCGAACATCGCTTCCAGGGACGCAACAGAGACCTCGCCCTCCAGCGTCTCCGGCGAAAACTCATCGGATTGAACCACACGGTCAGATCCCGAATACCAACCAGACCCTCGCGCGCGTCCAGAGAAAAACGCCTGGAGCAGAAACGCCGGCAGTCCCGCAAAAAATCGCTTCGCCGCATCGTGGACGTATCGTAAAGGTAGCAGGCATCCGCTCAACCATTCGGCGGCCGCCGGATTCGTTGCCGGGATCCCAACCCGGGCGCTTTTCCTTCCGCATCGCCGGTGTTTTCTATCGCTTGTCTGAATCATATCTAGGGTTCGCGCGTCTTACGGATATGCCACGTTTCGGCTTTCAACCGACGAGGGGCGCCATCTTCCGCTCAATGTCCCGTCTAAGGATGCAAATCTCCTTTCTTCGGGGCCTCAAATGGTCGTTGTCGTATCAGGTACTTTTCGCCCCTCGAGTCCGTCGAAACAGCTTTTGTACGCGTGGTCATTGAGCTTGTCGAAATGCCCGCTATACACCGGCCGCTTCGACAGGTTCAGCGCGACGCAACCGGAAACGCCCTTTGTGCGCCGATGGAAGGCGTCGATAGCCCTTCGCCGACCCTTCGACAAGCTCAGGGAGCGTCTCAGCGCACAGTCTCCACAGGATGTGGCGGGACTATGTGTACCAGATGCTATGTAAGCCAGGAGATGTGGGGCGTAATTCCACGGGTCTATTACATCGACCGTATACGAAGGACCGAAGGAATGTCTTCTCAATGAACAGTCGACCCTCCCTCCTTTCATCCATATCCGTTAATCGACCCGTAACAATCACGGTGTGTCTCGTGGCCCTGCTCGTGATGGGCGCCGTCGCCTATTCACGGATCGCGGTGAAGATGATGCCGGCCGGCTTCGATCCACCCTTCCTGTGGTTGAGCGTGCGGTATCCCGGCTCGAACGCCACGCCTCAGGAGGTCGAACAGCAGATCACACGCCCCCTCGAGGAGCGTCTGCGGACCATCAAGGGTATCGAACGGGTCCGGACGTACACGGACAGCCGCGGCGTGGGCGCCCCCCTCCGGTTTCAGCAGGATGCCGACATGACCCTGGCGTACAACCAGTTGAGGGATCAACTGGACCGGCTCAAGCCGGAACTCCCTGAGGAGGTGCGGGACAATGTCTTCGTCTGGAAGTATAATGACGAGGGCTGGAACATCATGTGGATCGGCGCGGCCCTGGACTCCACGATCGTGGACGTGTACCGTTTCCTGGAAACGCACGTTCAGCGGCCCCTTGAACGCATCGAAGGAGTGGCCAGAGTGGAACTCTGGGGCGCCGACCCCAAAGAGGTAATGATTGAAATCAACCGCGAGCAACTGATGGCGAGGGGCGTGAATATCTATGAGATGGTACAAAGCCTGCAGAACGACAATTTCGCGCTCAAGAGCGGTTACGTCAACGAAGGCACCAAGAAATTCTACGTCCGTTCCCTGGCGCGGTACCGCAGTCTCGACGAGGTCGGTAATATCCCTGTAAGTTCGCGCCAGGGCGTCGTCAGATTGCGGGAAGTCGCCGACGTCGTCTACGATATCCCGGCCCGAAGCTGGTATCAGAGAATCGACGGCCAACCGGCTTCTTCCGTGGGTATCAAGGCCGAGTCGGGGGCCGATATCGCCACGGTGTGCGACCGTGTTTCAGCGGCGCTCGCGGAGATTGAGACCGGATCCGCCGTGGCAGGCAAGATCCAGTTCAATGTGTTTTTCAACCAGGGCGAACTCATCCGGGCATCCGTTGCCAATTTAAGGAATACGGGCCTCTGGGGCGGATTGTTCGCCGCGCTGGTTCTTCTGTTCTTCCTGCGCGTCCTTCGTATGACGGCCATCATCACGCTGTCGATACCGCTGTGCGCCATGATAACCGTAACGGTGCTTTATTTTTCCGGGTGGTCTCTGAATCTCATGACGATGATGGGTTTGATGGTGGGTGTGGGGATGGTTGTCGACAACGCCGTCGTGATTCTGGAGAACATCTACCGGCGGCGCGAGAAGGGCGAATCCCCCAGGCCTGCCGCCGTGGCGGGCGCCAGCGAAGTTGCCATGGCGATAACCATGGCCACGCTGACCACGGTCGTGGTCTTTCTGCCGTTGATGTTGATGACCGGAAACGTGGGGATGACGTTCTATCTCTCTCGCATGGGTGTCCCCGTCATCGTGATGCTGGTGGGGTCGTTGTTCGTGGCGTTGTTAATCATCCCGCTGGCTTCGGTGCGTTTCGGGGGCAGCCGGGTGAAGCCGGATTCGAAGTCCATCGGCTGGGCGCGGATGCGCTACGGGCGGGTGCTGAACTGGGCGTTGAGCCACCGCCGGGACGCCATATTGATCCTCCTGGCGGTTTTTGCGACCATTGCAATTCCGGCGGACAAAATGAAACGGTCGGATTCCTCTCGTGGCAATATCAACGATATCGACATCAATATTCGGACCCCCCGCGACTTTACGACGTACGAGACCTTTGAATTGATGAACGAGGTGGAGGAGTTTCTGAATTCAAAGCGAGAGGCCTACGGCATCCGGACCATCCGGTCCTGGTTCCGCAAGACCCGTGGGAATTTTGAGATCTTTCTGGATACGAACCCCAATGAGGCGTGGTGGTACGTCGCGTACAAGAACCTGCGGGCGGGTCTTGGCGTTCCGGTGGACAACACGATGGCCCGTACGGAGGTCATCGCTGATCTGAAGAAGGACATGCCCAAGTACGTGGGGGTGCGGATCGGCGTGGAGAGCCGCGCCCGCGGCGGCGGGGATCCTTCGGTTTCGGTCTATCTCTACGGAGACGACACCGAGGTGCTGGCCGGCCTCGTGACGGAAGTCGAGCGCCGGCTCCGGCAGATTCCGTCGGTCGTGAACGTGGATTCCGACCTGGAACGATCCACCGACGAGGTGCAGGTCCAAATTCATCGAGTCCGCGCGAGGCGCTACGGGATTTCGCCGCAGGTCGTGGCGCGGACCCTGGCCTTCACGATGCAGGGGGTCAGCCTTCCCCGGTACCAGTCCGGTGAGCGCGAGGTGGATACGCGACTGTACCTGGAAGAGGCGGACCGGCAGACGCTGCATCACCTGAAGAGTTTCATGTTCAGGTCGGCGTCCGGAGAGGAGATCCCCCTGTCCGAACTGGCCACTTTCAAGGTGACGCCGGGGCGCGGGAGAATCCGGAGGGAAGACGGCAAGACGCGTCTGGCGGTGAAGGCGTTTACGACAAAGGATGATCTGAAGGGTCTTTACGCCGAAATCGACCGGGCGATGGCCGGTTTCCACATGCCGCGGGGATATTCGTGGAACAAGGGCGAACGCTTCGCCAGGTTCCGGGAGTCGGACAACGAGACGATTTTTGCGGTGGTGATGGCAGTAACGTGCGTCTTTCTCCTGATGGGGGTGTTGTTCGAGTCCGTGGTTCTACCGTTTTCAGTGTTGTTTTCCATTCCGTTTTCGTTCCTGGGGGTGTACTGGACGCTCTATCTGACCGGCACGCCAATGGACATGATGGCCAACATCGGCATGATTGTACTGATCGGCGTCGTCGTCAACAACGCCATTGTCCTGGTGGATATGATCAACCGAATGCGTCACGAGGGCATGAACCGGACCGAGGCTATTCTGGAGGCCGGGCACAACCGGTTTCGCCCGATCCTGATGACCACGTTTACCACGGTTTGCGGCCTGTTGCCAATGGCGTTGGGCAACAGCAATCTCATCGGGATTCCCTACGCGCCGCTTGGCCGGACCCTGATGGGCGGGTTGCTGGCATCCACGTTTCTGACCCTGCTGCTCGTGCCCATTTGTTACACGCTGCTGGACGACCTGCGCGCCGTTCTGCAAAGGATCGTCAGCGCCGCGTTTTCCCGCCAGGCCGCAACCCATCAGTCGGCCGACGACTGAACGGATCCCCGAGGCCAATGGCGGGCGGTTTCCCGGGGTGGTTGTTGAAGTGGTCTTCCAAATGCGCGATGTCAACGCCGGAGGCGCGAGCCTCCGGTTTTTTCTTAGCCTTGTAGCGGCTGGGCGAGGGTTGAAGTGAGTGGTATTGTACGTTATATTGAAACGGCTGTCTTCCGGACCTTCCGGGCGAGACGGGTGCGGTGACAACGCAGGAAGCCTGCACGGTTCCGGCATCGGGCGTCGTATGGCGCGGCCGTCCGATTTTCCGTCTGCAGCGAGGCAACTCCGTGAATTTCAGGCCGTGTATCGATCTGCGCGGCGGGCGCGTGGTGCAAATTGTGGGTGGGTCCGTGCGAGGCGGTGGAACGCCGGCGACGAACTTTGAGACAGACCGTGCGGCGGCCGACTACGCGGAGCTGTACAGGACCGACAACCTGCCGGGAGGCCACGTCATCATGCTGGGCCCGGGCAACGAGTCCGCCGCCCTGTCGGCGCTGTCCGCCTGGCCCGGGGGGTTCCGGGTGGGCGGCGGCATCCGGCCGGAGAACGCGCAGCGATATCTGGACGCCGGCGCCAGCCACGTGATCGTCACTTCGTATGTGTTTCGAGACGGGCGCGTGGATGCCGACCGACTGGACATGATGGTGGACACTGTAGGTCGTGACAGGCTGGTGCTGGATCTGAGCTGCCGAAGACAGGGCGATGCGTATCTGGTGGTAACCGACCAGTGGCAGAAGTTCACCAGCGTCCAGGTGCACGGTCCAACGCTGGCCTGGCTTTCGGAATTCTGCGACGGCTTCCTTGTGCACGGGGTGGACGTCGAGGGAAAGCGCACGGGGATTGAAGACTCGCTTGTGGAGATGCTCGGAGTCGAATCGCCCATCGAAGTGACGTACGCTGGCGGCGCCCGGCGGCTGGAAGACCTGGACCGCGTCGAGAGATTGGGGAAAGGGCGCGTGGGTCTGACCATCGGCAGCGCACTGGACATATTCGGCGGCGACGTTCCCTACGCGGAAGTCGTGGCCTGGCAGCGGCGGCGCGAGCGTTCCGCGTGAGCCGGTCCGCCCCGTGTCCGCACTCTCCTGCCCTTTGCTTGACGGAGCGTATCGACGATTCCGGTGGAGAACCCGTGACGACGTTTCGGGAAATGGGAGAATTCGAATTTATCGAGCGGATTGCGGCGGCAGGATGGTCGCGGACGGAGGGCGTACGGCGTGGTATCGGGGACGATTGCGCCGTGATGTCGTGCGGACGCGACCGGGTGCGCCTCATCACGACCGATCTGATGGTAGAAGGCGTGCATTTCGAGGTCGGAGCGTCCGATGCAGGGTCGCTGGGTCACAAGCTGCTCGCCGTCAGTCTTTCAGACGTCGCAGCGATGGGCGGGGAGCCACGGGAGGCGCTGGTTTCGGTGGCGGTTCCACCCGATTTCGACATTGACTACATGGAGCGCGTATATGTTGGATTGCGCGCATTGGCGTCGCTTTTTGGCGTGAACGTCGTGGGGGGCGACACAACGCGGAGTACCGGGCCGCTGGTGATGAATCTGACGCTGACCGGCGAGATGGATCATGACCGTGTGTGCTACCGCTCAGGCGCCCGCCCCGGCGATCAGATTTACGTGTCCGGCACCCTTGGGGACTCCGCGGCGGGGTTGAAGCTGGCGATGGGCGGCGAGATCAGGCTTTCTGCGGACGACCGGGAGTTTCTGCTGGGCAGGCACCACCGGCCGGTGCCCAGGGTGAAGTTGGGTCAGGCGCTGGCGGCATCGGGCGCCGTGACGGCGATGCTGGATCTTTCGGACGGGATGGCGTCGGATTTACGCCACATCTGCACGCAGAGCGGGGTTTCCGGGGTAATTAGGGAAACGGAGATTCCGGTTTCACCGGCGTTCCGCCGATTCTGCGAATGCTCGACCCCGGAATCCCGGAGTCTGTCGATTACCGGTGGGGAGGACTATGAACTGCTGTTTACGGCGGCGCCCGGAGGCAATCGTGAGATCGAGGCGCTCGCCGCCGGAACACGGATCCGCCGCATCGGGCGGATCGAGGCCGGGGACGGACGTATCCATCTCGAAGATGCGCTGGGTGCGAAAACGGAACTGAAGACGCGCGGTTTCGACCATTTTTCTGGTCCCGCGTAACGCTGGGGTTTCAGCGTGGTCGGAGAGACGACCTGCGGCCTATGGTGATTCGATTCCCTGCCGCTCCTCGTATTCCCGCGCTTTTTGACTTTTTCCCGCCCATCCAGTCCATTCATGTGTGTTTCGTTTTTTTCGCGTGTTTCGTAGTTTCTGATGTCTGTATTCTTGTGTTTATGTCGCGCTTTTTGGTTTTTATCCTGTCCATCATGTTTATCCATGTGAGTTCTGTGTTTTGAATGAAAGGGGACCATGTCCCGAATTCTCGAAACGAACCCCGCCGTCCGCCTGACCGTGCCCGTCAGCGGCATGAGTTGTGCCGCCTGCGCCGCCCGGATCCAGAAAGAACTGCAGGAAATCAGCGGCGTAAACGAGGTGGCCGTCAACTTCGCGACGGCGGAGGCGACATTGCTGCTCAGTCCCGATCAGGCCGACGAGGAGCAGCTTGTCCGGAGAATCGAGCGTCTCGGCTACGGGCTGCGCATCGCGGAAACGGCGCTCGTCATTCGCGGCATGAGCTGTGCCGCATGCGTTTCCCGCGTCGAAGATGCATTGAACGGGATACCCGGCGTCATTGACGCCACGGTCAACTTCGCAACCGGTCAGGCAACCGTTCGCCATCTCCACGTTGACGCGTCCTTCCTCACAGGGGCGGCGGTCGATGCCGGATACGGCGCAACGGTCCTGGAGGAGCGTGCAACCGGAGAAGACGAAGACCAGGCGACGGAACTGACGGATCGCCGTTCGGTGTGGGTTCGTCTCGTCGTTGGGGCGGTGCTGTCAACCCTCATTATGGGTGCGGGGATGACGCACAAAATCCATGGCACGCCGTTCTCCACGCGAGAGGTGCATCTGTTGCTGTTCGTCCTGGCAACCCCCGTGCAATTCTGGTGCGGCTGGCGATTTCTCAGTGGGTTCTGGAACGGTCTGCGCCACGGGACTGCAGACATGAACAGCCTCATCGCCGTCGGCACGCTCGCGGCGTACGGATACAGCGTCGCCGGCGTGCTGGCGCCCGCGTCCGTCGCGGGAGCAGGACAGCCCGTCAACGTCTACTTCGACACTTCAGCGATGATCGTTACCCTGATCCTTCTGGGACGGGTCCTGGAGATCCGCTCCCGCGGGCTCACCACCGAAGCGATCCGCGGGTTGATGGACCTTCGCCCGGAGACCGCCTGCGTGATTCGCGATGGGGAAGAGTTGGTCGTTTCCGTGGACGACGTCGCCGTTGGAGACCTGCTTCGCATCAGACCGGGCGACAGAATCCCGGTGGACGGGGTTGTTCAGGACGGGCGATCGGGCGTTGACGAATCCGTGATCACGGGCGAAAGCCTCCCCGTTGAGAAAGGCGCCGGCAGCCGTGTCCTCGGGGCAACGCTCAACAGGACGGGAAGCTTCACTTTCCAGGCTTCGCAGGTCGGCGCCGAGACGGTGCATGCGCGAATTGTTCGGATGGTGCGCCAGGCTCAGGGCGCGCGCGCGCCCGTTCAGCGCGTCGCGGACCGCGTTGCCGGTATTTTTGTACCCGTGGTTTTCGGAATTGCGGTGATGACGTTCGCCCTGTGGTGGATCGCGGGTTCAGGATCCGGAAATCCCGACGCGCTGCTCAACGCCGTTGCGGTCCTCATCATCGCCTGTCCGTGCGCGCTCGGCCTGGCCACACCCACCGCCATTCTGGTGGGCACCGGCCGTGCGGCGGAACTGGGGGTTCTCATCAAGGGCGGCGACGTCCTCGAATCCGCGCACAGGCTCGACACGATTGTCCTGGACAAGACAGGCACGCTGACTACCGGTCGGCCCGTCGTGACCGATCTCGTCACCGCCGGATCCCGCTCGGAAACGGAACTTCTCAATTTGGCGGCGGCCGTCGAACAGGGTTCCGAACACCCCCTCGGAGAGGCCGTCCGCAACGCGGCGCGGGAACGGGGGCAGAAGATTGAAGATTCGGTGGAATTCGAAGCCCTGCCAGGGCTGGGCGTGCGCGCAAAAAAGGCCGGTCGCACCATTCTTCTGGGCAACCGGCGTCTGATGGAATCCCGTACGATGGTACCTGACAATCTGGATGCGCGGGCAGCGCGTCTGGAAGCCGGCGGCAAAACGGTCCTGTTCGTCGCTGTAGACGATCAGGTAGAGGGGCTCATCGGCGTAGCAGACGTTCTGAAACCGGACGTTGTCCGCGCCGTTTCAGATCTCAAGTCACTGGAACTTGACGTCGTCCTCCTCACCGGAGACAACGAGAAAACCGCCCGCGCCATCGCCGAACAGGCAGGGATCGCGAGGGTCGCTGCCGGGGTAACTCCCGAAGAGAAGGCCGCCCGGATCGCAGCAATGCAAACCGGGCGTCACCGTGTGGCCATGGTCGGGGACGGCGTCAACGACGCGCCCGCCCTCGCGACCGCGGATGTCGGCATCGCCATGGGGACCGGTACGGGCGTTGCCATGGAAACCGCGGACATCACCCTGATGTCCGGCAGCCTGTCAGGAATAGAGACCGCCATCCGCCTGTCGGGCCGGACCATGCGCACGATCCGCCAGAACCTGTTCTGGGCGTTCGTCTACAACGTCCTGCTGATTCCGGTCGCCGCACTCGGCCTGCTCAATCCGCTCGGGGGTCCCATGGTCGCGGCCGGCGCCATGGCCCTGAGTTCGGTCTCGGTCATCTCGAATTCACTTCGGATCCGGAGATTCATGCGATAGTTCGGAGGCTGCCGTTCTTCAGCCTCGGCAGCCGTCGTACAGGTACGTACGCCAATAGCCATCCACTGCGACGTGCGTGCGCGATGTCCGGGGAATCATCGACGTTTTCTGGCATACGCCAGGATGCCGTTTACCAGCCGATCCGCGTCGCGCTCCCGATGTTCATGGTACCGGATCTGATAGGCGTCGTGCGTATAGTGGACGTTGTGGACCTCGACCAGAATCTCCGCGTGGGCCAGATTGTTCCGCAATACCGCAAGGTTCCGCCCCTGAACCCGAGCCGGAAGGTCCCGCCGGTGCAGGACCGAACGCATGACACGGGCGAACGCCCTGGACCGGCTGTCAACCCTGCCCCGCCGTTTATGATAGATCGCCAGGGGCCCCCTGGATCGTCCGGGAGTGTTGTCCGCGTGTACCGAGACAAACAGGCTCCTGCCCCCGCGCGCCCGCTTGACGAAGCGGTTTGCAACCCGGACGCGCTGTGAGATATTGGCGCTCCTGGGGCGTACCTTCTCCGAATTCCTCCGGTTGTACCGTTCATCGTTATAGACTTCGTTCTTTTCGTGGACAAATGTAATTTTGGCCGTTTGGTTTTCCCGAATCAGATGATTGGGGCTGATCACCGTGAGTGTCACCTCCGCGCCCAGGAGCCGGAGTTTCTTGTACATTCGCAGCGCAATATCATACACGTATTCGTCTTCGACCACGTAGACCCGTCGTTTCTTGCCCGTCAAATTGGAAACGATCGCGCCCGGATCGATGCCGCCGTGCCCCGGGTCGAGCACGATCCACCAGCCCTTCAGCGGTTTCCTTCTTCTCTTGGGCGCCTTGGCGAGAATCTCGTTGTCGAAGGCGCGCAAAAGGGCCTGGGCCCGGCGATAATCCACACTCGGGGCGGAGCGCGCCCTTTCGGAATAGTTCCGGTGCCTTTGCCTTGACGCCTTCGGCTTTCGCCAGTAGTACGGACCGTTCGCCGCGTCGTATTTGACGATCCGCGCGCCCAGGCGTAGCACCTGGCCCGGATAGACGTTGTTGGTGCGCAGCTTGTTGATTCGCTTGATCTCCCGGATGCTCGTTCCCCACTGCCGGGCAATGGACCAGAGAGATTCCCCTTTCCGGACCTTGTGTACAAGCGAGAGCCCGGCAAGGGGGCTGGCAAGCAACATGACCACGCAGAGTGCGACACTGAACAGACGCAGATGGCGACAGTTTTTCATGACTATGGTCCAACGCGGAGACTCGAATGAAACAGCGACCGCACCGGTCGGGTTCAACCGGCAGAACACCCCAGATATTACGCCATTTGTCCCCAAAAGACAAGCCGGCTCCGTTCATGATCAGGCACTCCACGGCCATTCGATCCGGTCGTTTTCGCCTTGTGTACGGCGTTTTTCACCAACTTCTATTGGTGACATGATTTCACGTGTCAGTATAAAGCCAGTAAATACCGACATTTAACATCGGGATCGCCTATTTTGTAAAACGGGTACGATACTTGCAAGGAATGTCGGCAGGACCTTGAATAATTACAGGAAATCGGATTTTTCCACCCTCGTGGGGTCAAGAAGCCTACGATAGAAAGGAGAAAGACAGTGGCCAAAGGAATCTTCTCCCGCATGGCGGACATCGTCAAGGCCAACATCAACGATCTTCTGAATCGCGCCGAAGATCCGGAAAAGATGATCCGGCAGATGATCCTTGAAATGGAAGAGGCCGTCAACAAGGCAACCGCGTCCGTCGGCACCGCCGTTGCCAACGAAAAACGCCTTGAGCGTCAATTGCTGGACAAGACGGACCAGATCGAGTCCTGGCAGAAGAAGGCCGAGCTGGCCGTCGAGTCCGGCGAAGACGACCTGGCGCGGCGCGCGCTGGAACGAAAAGCCGCGGTTGAAAGAGCCGCCCTGGATCTGGAAGTCGCTTTCGACGAAAGCCACAAGACCTCCGATCAGCTCAAGAAGCAATTAACGCAACTCAAATCCAAACTGGACGAGGCACGCACCCGTCAGGGCGCTCTTATCGCCCGGCGTCGCGCCGCTCAGGCGAGAAAGCAGATCGCCCAGGGACTTTCGGGTGTCGGCGACGACGCGTTTTCGAGCTTTGAGCGCTTCCGGAATCGGGTGGAGACCGAAGAAGCAGAGGCCCATGCGCACGCCGAAATTGCGGGAGAAGATCCTTCGCTCGAAGACTCATTCGAAAAGCTGGAACGGCAGAACACCGTGGAAGAGGAACTGCAGGCCCTGAAAGACAGGATGCGCAAGTCCGATGCGTGAGGTACAGAAAATTCTGGACGAGATCGCGTATGAAGTCAGGAATGCCGTACGCGATGCGAAAAAGGCCGTGGAGGCGGCCCGTAAGGGCGGCGATGGACGGCAATACCCGCGTCAGGCTTGCCGTGCACGGTCCGCGGGTCTGTCGACTCGGATTTCGGACATGGCCATCAATTGGAGCTGCGACATGCGATACGTCCTCGGACACTTCCTGAAAGCTGCCGCGATCTTGTGTGTATTCGCCGCGATTGTCCCCTTCGTCATCGGCATTGTCGAGCGCTCGTTCCACCCGGAGGCGTTGCTGTTTATCCTGGCCCTGACCGGCGCGCTTGTATTCAGGCTTGCGGGACGCACGGCGCACGAATCGGCCGACCGGAAGCGATATGCGCAATATCAGCATCGCCTGCTCAGGCTCGCCCGCGAAAAGGGAGGCAGCCTCACCGTGCTGGAAGCCGCAACCGATGGGCGGATGACCGTAGAGAAGGCGGAGGAGATCCTGCGCACATTGGGCGAGAAAGGCAGCGCCGAGGTGCGCGTCTCCGAATCCGGACTCGTCGTGTACTATTTTCCTGAAATTGAACGCGGTCAGGAAAAACGCCAGGCAAAACCAGTGGATGAACTCTGAAATCCTGCATATGACGGAGGGATGTCATGTTTGAAGTCGGTGTTGGCGTTGCGCTGATTGTTCTTGCGTCGGCTGTACTGAAATATGTGGATCGACAGACCAAGGGTTCCGTGCCCGGCAAAGTCGAGGATCGATTGAACGCCCGGCTGGACGACCTGGATCGGCGGCTTACCGATATCCAGGAAATCATGATCGCGATCGACGAAAAGCTCGATCGAGGAAGCCCGGGGGAAACGTCGTAAGGGACGCCGGAATCGGATGAAATCCAATGGCAGGAATCACCGGACTGTCCCACGCGGACCGGATTTACACAAAAACAAGAGGGATTGTACGATGAATTCGAGGCGCATTGACGTCGGCGAACGCATTCAGGGCGGAGCGGTCATTGTCTCCGTCAGCGGCGACCCCGTCGCCAGGTCGGAAGTGGCGCCGCTGCGACGCAAAATACGAAACCTGGCGAACAGCGGGGCCCGGACGGTCGTGGTCGACCTGTCAAAATTGAAGTTTGTCGGCGCTGCCATGATTGGAGAGTTGATCAGCGGTCTGAAGACTGTCAGGGGCGCAGGCGGCGAACTGAAGTTGAGCGGCGTATCCGGAAGTGTCGACAAGACACTGAGGACCACGAGACTGTCTGGTGTCCTCAAGAAGGCAGACCCGGGAGCCGCCGGACCGGACGCCACTGCAAGCAAGCTGAGAAAGGTCGTGTAAATCTCTGACAGGTATGAATTTATCCGCTTGATTTGCATAAGTCCGGGAAACAAGAGGAGGGAACACGATGAGCTGGATACTGGAACTGGCGTTAGCCCTTTGCCTGCTGATGGTTGCGGGCGGGTATTCAGTCTACCTGATGACCCCCGGTAACAAGAAGCCGAGCGGATCAACGGTTGGGATCTTCCTGGCGGTGGCGGCCGTCGGGTTCGCAATCTGGGCCTTCACGTCTGACCGATGGAACGTGCTGCCGGATGCTGATTATATACCGGGACCGACCGAGGTCGGTAGTGCAAGTGGTCTGTCGGACGAAGGCGTGAGTCTACTCCTGGACAACCAGCGGCGATTAGAATCGGCCGCCAGGAAACTTGAAGGCGTCGCGGACCGTCTCGAGTTGGTTCGATCCGGAACCGGTCTTGGTATCGCAATGGAAATCGGCATCGGAATCTGCCTGATCATCTTCGCCGGGGGTCTGGTGAGCTATATACACCTCAGGAAAAAGCGGGAGGGCAAGGGGATGAGTCCGGACCGGGCGAGACGAATGGAAGAGCGGCTGGATACCGTTGACCAGCGCTTGAACGATCTCCAGGAGGTCATCATCAGCCTGGACGAGGGGCTTAGAAGGGACCGAACGAAAGTATAGGTTTGGGCTGCGATAGAAAGGAGTGATCCTGATGACACGAGAATTCGCGACGAAGGCCGCCATCATCTTTGTTCTGTTTCTCCTGGGCATGGCAACGCTGAAGTTTCTCTTCGGCGACCCTCTGGCACCGACGCGCCATTTCGGCTTCGGGAGATTCGCCATGGATATCGCGCTTGGAATTCTGGCGATCTCCGTAATCGGTGCCGTGTCAGTTTTCACCCTCGGCAGCGTCGTGATCTTCCTGAAACGCCGTGCCGGGGGCCAGTCCCGCGGAATCGGCGCGCAGCAGACGGAAGCGTTCAATGCCCGCCTGAACGATCTGGAGCGGAGGGTCACTGACGTTCAGGACGTACTCATTTCGATGGACGACAAACTGAGCCGATCGGAAGCCAAGAATCCAGGTGGCTGATTGGCCTTAAGACGGTTTTACGCTTGTGCAAACCCCGGCTGAAAGGGTCTCGCGGTTTGTCCCGATTCCCTGGCTGGATTTTCGCTAACTGCAATAAATCGGTACAAGAAAGGAAATCCCATGTTCGCGAAGATTCTCGGCATCATCCTGATCGGCATCGGCGCGTACCTCGGCATCTTCGAAGCGATCAAGCTGATCGGCGTGTCTCTGGAAATCCTTTTCCTGCTCCTTAAATTGTCAGTTTCGATTGTCCTGATTTACGTGGGTTACCGGCTGCTTACCAGCGACTCCAGGTAATCGACCGTCCTTTCGAAAGGATATCCCGCTAATGGAAAACGAACGGTATCTGATCCGGAAAGCAGTCGCGGGAGACGCGGCTGCCTTCGGAGACCTTTACAAAGCCTGCCACGAACAGGTCTACGCCACGATGGTTCGCAGAACGAGCGATCCCGATACCGCGCAGGACCTGATGCAGACTGCCTTTCTGCGGGCATTTCTGGCCCTCGGCTCGTACCGCGGGGAGGCAGCCTTTGCCACGTGGCTCACCCAGATCGCGCTCAACGTACACAAGTCCCATTTTCGCAAACAGCAGGTACGGCGAAAATGGATTCAGACAACGGAGGATCCGGCTGCTCTTGCCGACGCCACACGCAGGCCTGCACCAGGCGAGAACCCTGAACTGTCCGTCCAGCGAAACGAGCACCGGGACCTGGTCAGGAAGAGCATTCGGTCATTGCCGTCCAGGTATCGGGAAGTACTCTGGATGCGCTACGTGAGAGACCGGTCCTACGAGGAAATTACCAGGGAGTTGCAGATTCCGATGGGCACGGTCAAGACCTGGCTCAACCGAGGAAGATTTCAATTGAAGGGTGAATTCAGAAAGCGGGGGCTGGTTCCCTCGTGAACACGTGGACCCCGGAGTCCCGGCGCACAAGTTCGAGGAACGGATTTGGCGGGGGGCACCCTGGGCTTCGACCGCAATGAAGGTCAGAACTCCGGCGAAAACCGTCGCGAATTTGTATTGACGCGAAGTACATTCTATGTCACATTTCGCAGCACGGCGGCGTTTCAGATGATCCGGCCGCGTGCAACACGAGGACGATCCCGGGAAAGGAGCCGGACATGGATGGATGGTGGACAGATCTGAGCGTCCTCAACCAGGCGTTCTACGTGTTGGCGGCGTTTTTCAGCGCGTTTTTTGTCTGGCAACTCCTGGCAGCCCTTTTTGGCCTGGGCGGGTCCGACGCCGGCATTGATGGCGACGCGGAACTTGGCGACGCGGGTCCCGAATTGAACGACGGACCGGGAGACGGCACGGTGGCGGCATTCAAACTGCTGTCTATCAGGTCTCTGATCGCCTTTGGCATGTTGTTCGGATGGGCGGGAGCTCTGTATCTGGAGAGAGGTCTGGACGTTCGGACGGCAGTGTTTTACGCGTTTGTCTGGGGCAGTGCAGGCATGGGGGTCGTTGCCTATTTCTTCCACAATGTCCGGAAGCTCACCGAGACTGGAAACGCCAATCTGGATACGTGCGTGGGAACCTCTGGTGAGGTATATCTGGACATCCCCCAATGCGGGAACGGACAGGTCCGGGTGATGGAGAGCGGGGCGGTCGCCTACGTATCGGCCCGCGGCAAAAACGGGATGTCCATCTCCGCAAAGACACCGGTCAGGGTTCTTCGCGTGGTGGATACGACAACGCTGGAGGTCGAGCCGCTGTTGTCCTGACTGCAATTTGGCTGAGACGACGGTACTCAACCTTTTCGCTGTTCTTGTGCCTCTTGCGTCGATTTGCCTTGCATCGAAGAATCCAGCAAGCAGACACTGTGGAGAAAACTTTCGAAACGGGCCGAAAGGGTCGTCCGGAAGGACATTTTTTCCGTTCGCGTCCGGTGACCTGAAGGTTCCTGGAAATCAGCAGTTCAATCGCTTTTATTATTCTGCACAACTTCGAATTAACGACCCCGAATAATGACGAATCAAGCTTCAACATTGGTGACAGATTCATTCGAGGAGGGATTGTCATGTCAACCGAGACCGTATTGACAATTATATTGCTGCTGGTGGTGTTCCTGCTCTTCGTGACGTTTATTTCGAGGTACAAGCGGTGCCCGTCCAACAAGATTCTGGTCGTCTACGGAAAAACAGGAAAAGGGGCGGCAAAATGCGTTCACGGGGGCGCGGCCTTCGTGCTGCCTCTCCTGCAGGACTATGAGTATCTGGATCTTGAGCCATTCGTTGTTCCCATCGATCTGGACAACGCCCTGTCGCAGGAGAACATCCGGGTGTCTGTTCCCACAACCGTCACAGCGGCCGTATCAAACCAGATGGGCGTGATGCAGAACGCGTCGATTCGTCTCCTGGGACTCTCTCGCGACCAGATCCAGAGTCAGGCGCAGGACATCATCCTCGGCCAGATGCGGGCGGTGATCGCCACGATGGAAATTGAAGAAATCAACCAGGATCGGCAGGCATTCATGTCCAAGGTCAATGAAGCGGTCTCTACCGAAATGGAAAAAATCGGCCTGGCCGTGATTAACGTGAACATCAAGGACATAGAAGACGAAAGCGGTTATATCAAGGCTCTCGGGCAAAAGGCCGCAGCCGAAGCCATCAACCAGGCGGCAATCGACGTGGCCGAGCAGGAGAAGATGGGCAAGGTGGGTGTAGCCGAGCGGGAACGGGACCAGCGCACCGACGTGGCGGCCGCGAACGCGGCCGCCGAAATCGGCGAGGCCGAAGCGGCCAGGGATCGCCGCCAGCGGGTGGCCGCCCTGGAATCTGAAGCCCAGATCGGCGAGGCCGAAGCCACCAGAAACAAACGCCAGATGGTTTCTTCTCTGGATGCGGAAGCGGTACAGGCGGAGGCCGATGCCGATTCCAAGAAAGCCGGTTATATGGCCCGGCAGAAAGTGGCCGAGGAGGTTGCACGGCAACAGGGGCAGGAGGCCGCGAAGGCGGCGGACGGCGCGATCCGGGTGGCGCAGGAAAGGGCCGAAAAAGAGGCCGAGGAAGCCCGGGCGCTCCGGGAAGAAGCCCGGTTGAGAGCCGAAATTGTGGTACAGGCCGACGCGGAAAAACAGAAGCTGGTTGTACAGGCGGAGGCAGAGAAGGTGCAGAGGACGCTGGTGGCGCAGGGGGAGGCCGCCGCAATTCTCGCCCAAAAGCGAGCCGAAGCCGAGGGTACCCAGGCCATTCTGGATGCCAAGGCGGAGGGTTACAAGGAGTTGGTGGCCGCGTGCGGAGGAAAGGACCAGGCTGCGGCGGCCTTCCTCATCGTCGAGCGTCTGACCGAGGTCGCAGGCATTCAGGCGGAAGCCATTCAGAATCTCCCCCTGGAGAAAATCATGGTCTGGGACGGCGGCGGCGGACAGGGCGGCATGTCCAATCTCGGGCAGCGCCTGATGGGCGCCATCCCGCCAATGCACGAACTGGCCAAACTGGCGGGCCTGGAGTTGCCCGAGTTTCTGGGCAAAGCCACCGGCGACGCAAATGCAAACGGCGACGACGCGGGCGCATCGGAAACAGCTTCTTAGCGTTTCATCGTGGAGCAACGATTTGAACCGACCCGAAAAATCCGACAGCCGACCCGCGGCTGCCGACCGTATCGGCATCGCACAGACCCTGCCGGAATCGGCGAACGACGAAGCCAGGCGGCGCGGTCGTGACGGCGACAACGCGATGGAAGCGGGCGACCTGTCGAAAGCCCGGGCCGCCTACCTGGCCGCCCTGGCGGCCGATGAAGGGAACGTACGGGCGCGCCACAACCTGGGCGCGGTCCATTTCAGAAAAGGCAACTGGCAGGACGCGCTGGCATGTTTCACGCGTTGCCTGGAACTTGCGCCGGAGATTGGGGCGGACCTGCATTACAAGATCGGTCTCTGCCGGTTGAAAGGAGGCGTTGAAGGAGCGGCGCAGGCCTTTGAGTCTGCAATCGCAACGAATCCGGACCATCTGGAGGCGCAGTTGCAGTTGGCGCTCTTGCGGGCCGAGAGCGCGACCTCGGGATCGAGTGGCCGGCAGCAGGCGGTTGAAGCGCTTCGGTCTATTCTCGAGGCCGTGGACCGTGGCGTGCCCTTCGACAACGTGGACGGCGCCTGTTTCCTGTTGGCCAGCTTTCTCGACGACCTTCCGGAAAACATGGACGAGGCCATCACAGTTTACCGTCGCGGGCTGGAAGCAAATCCGCTGTTCGCCCCGGGTCACAATAACCTCGGTGTTTTGCTCATGCAAACAGGTCAGACCCTCCAGGCCCTGGGCGCGTTCAAGATTGCCATCCAGCTCGAGCCGGACTATGCGCTACCCTACAGAAACCTGGCGCATCTTCTCTTCGGTCACAAGAGTTCGGCCCAGATGGAACAGGAGTATACCGCCATCATCGAAGAATTCGGTACGCAGGCAGCCTCGGTGCTGGCGCGCCTGTCTCTTGAACTCATCGACATGGGACGCGTACAGGTGGGAGAAAGCCTGTACACCCGGGGGCACCAGATCAAGAATCTGATGGGTCTGGTGGGGAGCCGCACACGCCGGCTTATTCGGAGCGTTTCGAAGCACGACGCCGTACTCGACGACCTGCGAGACATCGCTCGCGACCAGGAACACATCTTCGACCAGTGGGTGGCCTATCTGCGCAGCATGAAGCAGGATCCGCTGAATCCGTCACTCGTGGATATTCCGCAACTCGTGGGCAAAATCAGGCAAGCCGTCGCGACCCGCACCGGAGGCGCGGCTCTCCGCTTCGCATCCGAACCGCACGTCCCGCAGGTCAAGGTCGATCCCGGCATGCTGCGTGAAGCCGTCACGAACCTGATTCTCAACGCGCTGGACGCCGTTGATGAGCGTGGCGCCGTCACGGTACAGGCCGGTTACGACAACAGGCGCGGGTCGGTATTCATCGAGGTGGAAGACAACGGACCGGGCATATCCGAAGAGATCCAGTCCAGGATCTTCGACCCCGGGTTTTCCACCAAGGAAAAAGGCAATGGATTCGGGCTGAGCATCTGTTCGCGCATCGTCTCCGCCCACCGGGGTACCCTGCGGATGATCAGCCGTCCGGGCGCGGGCGCCGTATTCCGCATCGATCTCCCGGTGGACTTCGAACTGGTCGCCGGAACCGACAGCATCGGCTGGAGCGGCGATCCGTTGTCCGCCTCGCGGCTGCCCCTGGCCGAGGAATTTATCGAGTAGACCATGAAAGCGCAAATCGTCGTCGCCGATGACCAGCCCGAAATACTGGCCATGCTCACGCGAAGCCTTCAGGTGGATGGCAGGATCGTGCGGGCCTTTCCAACGGGAAGTCAGGCATTCGCGTACCTGAAGGCGCACGTTTCGGACGTCGATATGGCCATTTTGGATATCGACTTCGGACCGGCCGAGGCGGACGGTCTGGATATCCTTCGGAAGATTCGCGACTTCGTGCCGGATATGCCGGTGATCATTCTCACTGGCAAGGGTACCGTGGAGAACGCCGTAGCCGCCCTGCGCATGGGCGCATCGGACTTTATCGAAAAGGATTTCTATATTGAGGACCGGCTTGAACTCAGCCTGGAGAAACTCGACCGGGTACTCGCCGTCCTCAGAGAGAATGCGCGGCTTCACGCCCGTGTGAAGGATCTGGACCGCGAGAATCGATTCTACCGGGACGAATTCGGAAAGAAGTACAGGACGGTCAATGCCAGTCCCCAGATGCTGAGGATCATGCAACAGGCCCAGCGCATTGCTTCCATCCCCCGGCCGGTTCTGGTGCTCGGCGAACCCGGCACCGGCAAGGAACTCGTGGCGGCGGCAATCCACTATGGTGGAGTACGCAGCGATCGACCGTTCGTTAAAGTCAACTGCGCGGCCCTTTCGGCCAACCTGCTGGAAAGCGAACTCTTCGGGCACGAAAAAGGCGCGTTCACCGGAGCGACTGAAGCCCGTCCCGGGCGGTTTGAAGCGGCCAACGGCGGTACGCTGCTGTTGGACGAGATTGGCAACACCACACCCGAATTCCAGCAGAATGTCCTTCGCGCCATCGAATACCAGGAAATTCAACGGGTGGGCGGGGCCGTGTCCACCAGCGTGGACGTCCGGATCATTGCCGCCACGAATGCCGATCTCGAACGTGAGATTGCCGAAAGCCGCTTTCGTCAGGATCTTTACGACCGCCTCCGCTTCGAAGTGATCCGCATTCCCCCGCTTCGCGAACGGCGGGAAGACATCCAGCCGCTTGCCGGGTTCTTCGTTGAGCAGATCGTCCGGGAGGTGCCGGGACTCACCATGCGTCCGTTCTCCGACGGCGCCCTCCGACACCTGCAGGGCTACCCATGGCCCGGGAACGTGCGCGAGCTCAAGTTTGCAGTGGAACGCGCGGCGTGCATGGCCACGGGCACGTCCATCGAACCCCCGGATTTGCCTGCGGAGATCACCAGCGGAGATCCGGCGCCGCCGGGAGACGGGTTCGACGCCCAGGTCAAGGCTTTCGAGCTCGGGTTGCTCAGGAGCGCGTTGTCCAATTCCAACTGGAACCAGCGCAGGGCGGCCGAATCGCTCAGTCTGAGCTACGACCAGTTCCGCCACTTCTACCGGAAGTATGGACTGGCACGGGAAAGGTCCTGACACGCGTTTTCACGGAAGGAGACCGGAAGATGAACATTGTGGTATTCGGCGCGGCCGGTTGGCTCGGGCGGGCGGCGTTGGCCGCTCTGGATGGGAACCATCGGGTACGGGCGTTCGACTACGGCCAGGAGGCGTGGCGCGCCTGGCAGAATACCGACGGTGAATGGACGGGCGGTGAGGTCCTTCACGGAGATATCGTGAATTTCGAAGCCGTCCACAGTGCCGTCGAGGGCATGGACGCGGTACTGCACATGGCCGTGTACCATTCGGACGAGCCGGGTTCTCACGGCGTCGACGACCGGAAGCCCTTCCTCATTAATATAAAGGGCCTTTGGAACGTGCTTGAGTCCGCCCGCCGGCACGGCATCGGGCGGATCGTGCATATCGGATCGTGTCAGACCGCCCATCCGAAAGGGGTCTTCTTCACGGCCGACGTCAGGCGGCCCGACGGCGGCCTTTACGGCGTCACGAAACGCCTTCAGGAAGAAATGTGCCGGCAATTCCACGACGCATTCGGTCTCCGCATCATCGTACTCCGGCCGGACTACATTGTCGACAGCAGACTCGGCATCGGCCGGTACAGGGAAAAACTGGGTACGGAAGAGCGTCCTTACCGACAGGGCTGGGTCTGCCGGCACGACCTCGCGGAAGCCTGCCGCCTCAGCCTGGAATCCGAGACCGTCGATTTCGACATTTTCCACATCGTGGGAACACCTGGGGCCGAAAGGACGTGCAACGTCGCACGGTCCCGAGACGTGCTCGGCCTTGAATACAGGGGAAACCTGGAACAGTACCGAACCGGCGACGACGCGGAATAGAGAGACGACCACGATCTGAAATAACGGAGGGAGACGCCAATGTCAGTCGAATCCAATGCGCAAATTGCCCGGGAGTCACTCGAAGCCGCCTTTGCCTGTGACTGGAAGCGCCTTCGTGAAACGTACGACGATGACGCGACCATGCAGGGAGGGGGACTCGATATCCGCGGCGCGGACAAACTGGTGGCGCTCTGGCAGGGCTGTCACGAGGAAGAGCGGGACATGCGGCTCGAGATTCTCAATGTCGTTGCAGACCGCGACATGGTCGCCGTGGAGTTTTTCTTCAGGGGTATCGTAAACCAGCCCCTTCCCGGACTGCCCGAAGCAATGTACGGCAAGCATCTGGATGCTACCGAAGTGCATATGTGCCGGATGCAGAACGGAAAAATCACCGCCGTGACGATCTACGGCGGCGTCTTGAAATCCCCCGACGTCCCACTCAAGCGGGTCTGGGTGGCCGAATAACAGCCCGGATGAACTTTATCAACGGGCTGATAGGGAAACCGGTTGAAATGCCCTACCCGCAGATCGACCATCGCGACGTCGTCCTCAGACCTCTGTCGGAGAGAGCCAGCAAGTACTCGATCGACGAGATCATGGTCGACCCCGACGCGCTCGCTCCGGACCCCGGGTCGCTGGCGGACAGGCTCCGGCAGGTCGCCGAAGAGATTCAACGCGCCAGGCGGCGGGGCGCCTCCGTGATGCTGGCATACGGCGCGCACCTGGTCAAGAACGGCCTGGGGCCGGTGTTGATCCGCATGATGGACGCGGGCTGGATCACCCATCTGGCCACCAACGGCGCCGGCACGATTCACGACTGGGAATACGCCTTTCATGGCCGATCGGAAGAAGACGTGCGGGCAAACGTCGCACAGGGATGTTTCGGTACCTGGGAGGAAACCGGACGCTACATTCATCTGGCCGTTCTCACCGGCGCGCTGAAGGGCATGGGCTACGGGGAATCCCTCGGAAAATTCATCTGGGAAAACGGGTGTGACATCCCCGATCGAAGCGACCTGGTCTCCGCGCTACGCCATTGGGCCCACGAACCGGCGGATTCGCCCTTCATGCCGGCGGTTGCGGAACTGATCCAGGCCGTTTTGCGTTTCGACATTCCCCATGGGCGCTGCCGGGTAAACCATCCGTTCAAGGACCTATCCGTTACGGGCCAGGCCTATCGGGCTGGCGTGCCGCTTACCGTCCATCCGGGCATCGGTTACGACATCATCCACAACCACCACCTCGCCAACGGAGCGGCCATCGGGCGAGGCGCGGATGTCGACTTTCGGGTGTTCGCACGCGGTGTCGTCGATCTGGACGGAGGCGTGTTTGTCTCGGTTGGCTCGGCCGTCATGGCGCCGCAGGTCTTCGAAAAGGCCCTTTCGCTGGCCAACAACCTTCGAATTCAGAAACACAGGCGCGTTGTACGCCCGTTCATCGTTGTCAACGATCTGTCGCCGTTGACCTGGGACTGGTCGAGAGGCGAACCGCCGAAGGAAAACCCGGCGTACTATCTCAGATTCTGTAAGTCCTTCAGCCGAATGGGGGGGGAGATGGTATATGTCGACGGCGACAACCGGGTCTTTCTGCACAATCTCTACCAGATGCTTCGCGAGATGTAGCGGCCGGCCGAAAGCCGAACCGGACCCGCGCCAGCGTGCCGCATGCCGGATCACCTGACCGCTTCGCCGCGATCGACTCACCGGAAAGACGCCATGGACGCCGTGTCCGAACGCGTTGTCCTCATCCACTACCACGAAATCGGTCTGAAGGGCCGGAACCGCGGCCGGTTCGAACAGCAACTGCTCACGAACATCGCACGGGCGTTGAAAGGTCTGCCGCGCGGAGCCGTCCGCCGTCTTTCAGGTCGCATTGTACTGGAACTCGCGCCGGACGCGGAGACCGGGGCCATCCGGGAGCGTCTGGCCGACGTGTTCGGGATCGCGAACTACTCCGAAGCCGTTCGCGTTCCCAACGCCATCGAACACATTCGGGCAGGGGCGTGGGAGCTTGTCATGCGCCAGAACTTCGGCTCGTTCAAGATCGCGGCCCGTCGCGGCGACAAGAACTTTCCCCTCACGTCCGAGGAGATCAACCGCGACGTCGGCGCGCACGTCCAGGCCCTCTCCCGGGCACAGGTAAAGCTGGATGACCCTGACCTGACATGTCACATCGAAGTTTCCTACCAGGGCGCCTTTATCTACACCGGGAAAATGCCCGGCCCCGGAGGTCTTCCCGTTGGCGCGAACGAGCGGGCCGTCAGTTTGCTGTCTTCCGGCATCGACTCGCCGGTCGCTTCATACAAGACAATGAAGCGCGGCGTTCGGCTTTCGTTCGTACACTTTCACAGCCAGCCGTATACCAACCGAAGCTCGCAGCGCAATACCGAGGAACTCGTCCGCGTGCTGACGCGGTACCAGTACCGGTCCACGCTGTATCTGGTACCGTTCGTAGAGATTCAGCGGCGGGTAATGTCCCACGCGCCGCCCGGGTACCGCGTAATCCTCTATCGCAGGGCCATGCTGCGCATAGCCGAAGCCATCGCCGAGCGGGAAGGCGCGCAGGCCCTCGTCACGGGCGAGAGCGTGGGTCAGGTCGCCTCGCAGACCCTGTCAAACATGCGCGCCATCGAGGAAGTGACGGCACTTCCCGTGCTGCGCCCGCTTTCCGGCGAAAACAAAGAGGAAATCATCGACCTTGCCCGCCGCATCGGCACTTTCGACATTTCAATCGAGCCCTATGAAGACTGTTGTACGGTCTTCGTGCCCAAACACCCGGAGACACGCGCCGATCTGAACACGGTCCATGAAATCGAGCCGAAACTCGACCTGCCCCCACTGATCGATCAGGCGCTGAAGGCGACAGACGTAACGACGGAGAAATCCTAGACCTCCGCCACGTCGCCCTGCATTCCGTCCGCTGTCACCCCGAACCGTTCGAATACGGCGTCCAGCAGGTGCCGGATCGCGGGTCCGAAATACCGCCCCTCCCGCCAGGCCACGCCTATCTCACGGCCGAATCGCACGCCCTTCACAGGTACGGTCACCAGCGCCCCGGACTCCAGCGAATCCCGCACCGTGAGATGAGGCAGAAACGAGATCCCGACGCCCGCCTCAACCAGTTTTCGCATGGCCTCGGGGCTGCGCATTTCCATAACCACCCCGGGTGACACGCCCGCCTCCGCAAACCGCTCGTCTACGATTTTTCTGGACACGGAGTCGGCGTGAAACAGAATCAGCGGCTCCTTTGCAACGTCTTCCAGCACCACGGGCGAACGTTGCGAAAACCTGTGTGAGGACCCTGTCACCAGGGGCATGGAGTCTCGATGTATGGAAACCGTTTCCAGTTTCGGATGGTCGAACGGCAACGAAATCACCGCGAATTCGGAGCGGTTCAGTAGCAGATCGTCCACGAGGTACCGTGAGGGGGCCACCTGGACCGAGAGCGCCACGTTGGGAAAGTCCCGCATATACGCTTTCAGAATGTCAGGCAGCAGATAGGTAACGGCGGCGTCGATCGCCCCGAACTGAAATCCTTCGCCCGGCAGAACGTCCCGTCGCCTGAGTCGGTCTTCGGTCGACTCCACCAGGTCCTGAATCTGCATTCCGTAATTCGAAAGCGTCCTTCCCTCCATCGTCAGTCCGACGTGCCGGTTGCCCCGGTTGAACAGTCGCACGCCAAGTGCCGTCTCCAGGTCGGCCACGCCGCTGCTGACGGTAGGCTGCGTCACGTGCAGTTCTCGCGCGGCCCGGCTGAAACTGCCCTCGCGGGCAACCGCAAGGAAATACTTCAGGTGTTGCAGGTTCATAAACGCCTCCTGTAGGGACAGCCAGGCAACAAGACCGGTGAGACGTAAGCGGGTAGAATGAAAACCTGAAAGCGGTGAGAGGGTAGACGTTAGACGGTAGATGACGTCCGTGCCCGATTGGTTCGTCCTTTATGCCTCTGGCAAGAAATGAAACCGGCAATAAAACCGGTGAGACGTAAGAGGGTAGACGGTAGATGAAAGACCTTATCACACTATACGGCGTGAAGTAAATGAGGTACAGGGCCGAAACACGAGGTTGAATCTCGTCGACCAAGACCCTGGATTGACATACAGCTTTTTGTCTTAACCAGTGCCGAATTTTGCACCCTTCTCGTTGCGATCAGGAAAACCATAGAGCACTCACTTAATCTCACGTCTCCCGTCTTACGTCTCACCGCCTTTAGTGTGTTTCATTTATAGAAATTTTCTATAAATAATATAGCAATTATTCATTTGTCAAATACATAAAAGTACCTATCTTTTCAGCCGGCTCATGTCGAGAACAGCAGAACATTACCCTTTAAAGGAGTTTCCCAATGGCCAGAAAAGTCCGGGTTGCCATCGTCGGCGTCGGCAACTGCGCATCTTCTCTCGTTCAGGGTGTCCGGTATTACAGAGACGCATCTGAAGACAGCTTCATTCCCGGTCTGATGCATCCCGAACTGGGCGGCTATCACATCAGCGACATTGAATTCTCCGCCGCGTTCGATATCGACCGGAACAAGGTCGGAAAGGACCTCAGCGAGGCAATCTTCACCGAGCCGAATAATACGGTCAGGTTTTCGGACGTTCCCCATCTGGACGTGCCCGTTCAGCGCGGCATGACCCACGACGGTCTCGGCCGATATCTCAGCGAAGTCATCGAAAAGGCCGACGGGAGTACCGTGGACGTGGCAGAGGTCCTCAAAGCCACCGGAACCGATGTCGTTGTCAACTATCTGCCGGTAGGCAGCGAAGAGGCCACGAAGTGGTACGTCGAGCAGGTTCTTCAAGCCGGATGTGGTTTCGTCAACTGTGTGCCCGTGTTTATTGCGAGCGCGGGGCACTGGCCCGAGCGCTTCGAAAAACGCGGCCTGCCCATCATTGGAGACGATATCAAATCGCAGGTCGGGGCAACCATCGCCCACCGGGTTCTCACCCGGCTCTTTCGCGAACGAGGCGTTAAGCTTACCCGCACCTACCAGTTGAACTTTGGCGGGAATACCGACTTCTACAACATGCTGGAACGATCGAGGCTGGAATCCAAAAAGATCAGCAAGACCAACGCCGTTACGTCCCAGCTCGACTACGACCTGGGCGAGGCGAACGTTCACGTCGGCCCCAGCGATCATGTGCCGTGGCTGGAAGACAGGAAGTGGTGCCACATCCGGATGGAAGGCGAAACCTTCGGCGGCGTTCCGCTCAATCTTGAATTGAAACTCGAAGTCTGGGATTCGCCCAATTCCGCGGGGGTGGTTATCGACGCGGTCCGTTGCTGCAAACTTGGCCTCGAACACGGCCTCAAGGGACCACTGATGGGTCCTTCATCCTACTTTATGAAGACCCCGCCCGAGCAGTTCAGCGACGACGAGGCCCGGGAGATGGTGGAAGATTTCATTCTGCAATACGGGCGCAAATAGCAGTTCCGCACCGGTCGCATGGCTGGGGTAGTGATGGATTCGAATGGCAAAGGCCGCCGGAAATCCGGCGGCCTTTGCACGTCCGTATCCGCGTTTCACGCGGCCTACCCGGTATCGAAAGCCATCACCACAAGGACGTCGTCTCCATCCTGCTGTACGGCCACGCCCCAGCGCGTCCATTCCTCATTCAGAATGCCCTTTCTGTGAGCCCCGCTCAGCATCAGGAACGTAAAAACCTCTTCAACGGACGGACCCCGGGCGAAACTTTCCTCGCCTGCGTGGGCGGGCTCGGACGCGAAGGCGCCGCTGGCCATGACGTCCCATATTTTCGCGCCGGCGATTTCGGCCAGCCGGGCGTCGGTATCCAGTTCCGGCAATCCGAGGCGGCTGCGTACCCCGTGAACCATTTTTTTAAACCGGTCTCGGGCATCGTCCGCGCCACGAAATGGCATGACCGCGAGCACCATCTTCTCGAGCGGCGGCGGATTCCCCACGACCAGCGCCCGGTCGGCCATCACCACGGATCCGCCGGTACGTTGCGCCCGAACCTGTAGCCGGTAATGTCCGGGCGCGGTGAAGACGCTTTCGGGAAACACACAGGAGAAACGCCCGTTTACCCGTTCGGCCGGAATTTCGAAAACGCTTCCGTCGGGAAGCCGAAAGACCGCCGCCATCAGGTCCTCCGGATCGGAATGTACGGCGCCGGACACACGCAAACGACCTCCTGGCGCCAATTGCCCGGGTGTTTCGTCGACCGCCGCCAGATCGTCCCGTAACGGTCCCCAGTACCTGTAGGCATTGGCGAACGTCTTGATCCGCATGCCGTCCGGAAATTCCTCAACGCGATTGCCTTCGACGTCCGTCTGTGTGCGCCGACCATCCGGAAATGTCTCCAGCCGGTTCCCTGCCGTATCGGTCTGTATCTCCGTCCCATCGGGACGCGTCTCCAACCGGATTCCGTCGACGCCGGTTTGCACCCTTCGACCATCCGGAGTAATCTCTATGATCGTCCCGTCCGCATGGCGCTCGACCCGGCTGCCGTCGGGTTTCTCAATAACCGTAGCGCCGTTTTTCAAGGCCGTTCGACGGGTCCCGTCTATAAACACCTCCACCCGCTCGCCGTCCGGGCCCGACTGCACGCGCCTCCCGTCCGCGAACTCCTCGAGCACCGTCCCGTCTGCGGCCCGGGTCAGCCGCCGGCCGTTCGGAAATATCGTCACCCGATGCCCGTCGCGGGTGACCGCTGTGATTCGGCCGTCGGCATGCCGCGTTTCGCTCGCGCCCTCGGGGAAGGACATTTCCACGGTTCCGTCTCTGCGTTTGACGTGCACGGTGCCGTCCGCAAATTGCGTCTTCTCCGTGCCGCCCGGAAAAATCGTCCGCCGCGTTCCGGTCTTGAAATGTTGCACGATCCGTCCGTCGATCAGCCGCTCTTCCCGGTTGCCGTCGGCGAACGTTGCTGAGATCCTTCCATCGGGATGGGTGACCCGCACGTTTCCCCCCGCATCCGTTGACTCGACACCGCCATCAGGGTGGTGTGTTTTGCGCGATCCGTCGGCAAATTCCACTTCCACGCGTCCGTGCGGGAACACCGTTCGTTGCCTGCCGTCGGGAAACGTGGTCCACTCACGCCCGTCCTTGTATTTCCGTTTCCGCATGCCGGAACCGGGCGACGCCTTGCTTCGGGGCTTCGGCCATACGCCCGCCAGAACCCGCATGTGCCCCTCCGGCGGCATTTCGGCCCGCTCGCCGGAGCGATGCCGCAGTCGGGGGAAGACACTCTGGTGGACTCCGCGGGCGTCCTCCAGAACCAGCCGGTTGCTCACCGGGCTTCCCCCGGGCAAGGCAAGTTCGTGAAACACTTCGGGATGCAGATGCAGATAGAGGTACTGAAACCTGCCCATGGCTTCGCCGTCCCCGTTACCAAAAACCGTGCCGACGCCGATTATCGATACAACCATCACGCCCGCGCTGGTCCGACCTTCTGCCATCCAGCCTCTCGGAACCCGGTATTCTCTTTCCTGCCATTGAATGGACAGGTCTTCAATCGCCCGTACGCTATCCATCCGCACCGTGTAGGTCCGCAACGGGACGAGAATCAGGTCCCCGGCGACGACCCGGGGCGACGATACCAGCGGCCACCACGACCGGTTCGTCTCTTCGTTCGTCACGCTGTCCCGAATTACCCGGATCAACCTTCCTTCGTTCACGACGGCTTCCCGCGTGTATCCGCCGGCCGCCTTTACGTAATCGGCCACGGCCCACCCGGTCCGGTGCGCGTACTTCCCGGGGCGAGCCACGGCGCCGGATAGCGTTACCCCGGCCTCTTCCCCGGAACAGGCACCCAGGACAAATGCCAGGGCGAGCCAGATTGAAGGGTTTCTTTCCATAAGTCATCCCGCTACCCCGGGAGCGAGGGCGTCTTGCCCTCGGCGCACCTTTGTGTCTGGCGCGACCCTGGGCTGACGATTCTATCGGATGGTCAATCTTGTGGTTCCCGCCGTCTTCTGTCCGGACACCAGGTCCGATACGGTCACCGTCAGGATTTTTTCACCCGGGTCGGATGCGGCCATGTCCAGCTCCACGTACCCCTGGTCGTCCTCACGGTCGCCAATATGGGCATACTCGATCGAAATCGACGCGCGGGTGTTCTGTCGGACGGCCAGCAACCTCCCGATTCCACCCAGTATACGGGCGCCAATCGACTCGCTGAGCGCCGATCGCATTTCGTAGGACACCCGGTACCGCGTGGTTCCGAACTCGTCACGCTTCAGATTGTAGACTTCATAGTATATGTACACCGACTGCCCGCGTTCGTACGTCCGCGTGGGATTGGGGACGACCTGGATGTCTCCCTTGCGGAATCGATCTCCCTCCGCGGGTCGGATAGTCGCGGCGAGCTGAATGCCGCTCAGCCTTAGATACCCGCGGGGATACGCCGGCAGCACGACCTGCTGCTCGTAGACCTGCGATCTGCCCGTGTCGATTTCGAGGACCTGGACGGACATCCGGTATCTGCCGGGCGGCGCAGCAACCCGGAACATCTCCGGCACGTACGCTTGCCGGGCCGTATCCCCCGCCGCCTCCGAAAACAGCTCGAACTCCCCGTCTCTCCTTAGCACCCGCTCGTTGGTATCGTTGTAAAGCGCCACGCCCTTTTTCAGTCTGGACGTCGGTTTATTGTCGGTCCCCGGCGAGAAGGACAGTTCCCAAACCGGAATCCCGTAGTATATCTCAAGATTCGAGGCGTCCTGCGCCCCCTTGAAGCCCGCGGAGTCGAAGAAATAGGCCAGCGGTCCCGTAGCGAACGAGGGCCGGTAGAGTGCGGGCACGCGGCGACCCACGTGATCGAGTTGCAATTTCGGGTTCATACGCTGCCACGTATAGAGGTGGCGCGAGTGGCCCCCCTTCCCGCTCGGCATATCCGCGAACTTGAAAGACGTCTTACCCAGCGTTCGGGTGAACGTAATCTCGATTCCGGGTCCTACATCCGTATAAATCCAGTATTCCCAGACCTTTCCGAAAATCGGATAGACGGGCCAGCCCAGAATGCCGGACGTCATACGCAACTTGCCGGAGAGGTCCCCGGATCCGTCGCTCAACGGGACCGCCCTGTAGCTGCCGGTCGCCGTCCTGGTGACGCCCGCCTCCTCCGATTCGCGCAAACTCTCGCTGACGGGCCCCAGAACACTGGCCTCGCCCAGGTCCCCGACCCTTCCACCGTGGGACGTCGTTTCGCTGTTGCGCACCCTGAGCATGTGGGATACCGCATCGCCGGCCTGGAGCGCGATCCGTTCCTTGATCCGGATCGCCTTCGCATCTGTCTCGAACCGGATATTTTCGGAACTGCTTACATGGGCCGGACGGCCGTACCGGACGTACACGTCGCCGCGCACGTCCCACGGGAACCGGTCCGCGCTGAAATGTTCCAGCGAGTAGGCCACGCGGCGGTAGTGTTCCAGTTTTCGCTCGTTCGCGGCCGTCGCCGGGGCCGGGTCTCTTCCCGCCCAGTACGTCTCCGCCAGCGCTTTCCACTCCGCAGCGGACGCGGCCGCGAAAGGCTCCCGCTCCCCTTCTTCCGCCACGTTGCGCAAGTCGTAATACACGGCCTGGGTGTCCGCCGCAAGGCCTTCGAGATACCGGTCGAACAGTACGTCGGCACGGTCGTATTCACGTTGCTTGAGAAAGGCTTCGGCGAGCGCCACGAGCGACTGGCGCTGATGGGGATTCGGCGATTCCGCAAGGGGCATCAGAATCGGGACTGCCTCTTCGGCTCTTTCCTGTTGCGTCAATACCTCTCCCAGGCTCAGTCTCGATTGCGGGTGGTCCGGATTGATCTGCAGCTGTCTGCGGAAGGCGGCCTCGGCCTTCTCCGGCTGGACGTATTCTCCCGATTCCCCGTTTTTCAGGATGCGTCCGATCTGGAACCACACGTCCGCGTGGTCCGGGACGATTCTGGAGAGCCGCCGGTACGTCGTCAGTTCCTTGGTGTCTTCGATCTGCCGATAGGCGCGCGCCAGATTGTAATAGGCCTTTGCGAAGGTCCGGTCCACGGAAATTGCATCCTGAAAGTATTTGATTGCCCACAGCAATCCTTTTTCCTTCTTCATGTACACCAGTCCCAACCCGTTGTGCGCGGGGGCGTACTTCCTTTTCCTGCGCCTGGCATCCATAAACGCGTCTTCGGCCGCATCAAGGTCGCCGCGCGTCAAATACACGTGACCCACGCCCACCAGCGAGGGCGCATGCTTTTTGTCGACAGCCAGCGCTTCCGTGAATTTCATCAGCGCGGCGTCCGGCTCTCCTGCCTCGAGGAGCCGCATGCCCTCGCTGTAAAGGGCTTCAACCGGCGTCCGGGCGGCGTGGGTCGACGCGGCAAGGGTTTCGCCGGCCGCACCCAGGACAAACGCCATCGCGAATGCCAGAACGTATCCCATCTTCAATTCCTTCGCACGGTAACGCCGGTGTTCGCCGTTCCGCGGCCGGATCGATTCCGGCCATCGATTTCAACGGGACACCACGGGCTCTGACATGGATGGACTCACGCACCCATGAAAGACACGGATTTTCCGAAAATGGTTCCCTTCAAGACCAGTAGGCGGGTCGAGCTGTGTCGCCGCGCAGGCCTCATCGCCACGCAAGCGGTTCCATGTCCGATGCGCGCGCTACGTCTTCCAACTCGTCCGCCGTTGTCGCACCGCTCGAGACCGTGCTGACCCTCGCGTCCGCAAGGACGTAACGAAACGCATTCCGGGGTACGGTCCCCGGCTCGTCACGCAGTCTCTCGATGATCCGTTCGGCTTCGGCACGCTCCCCGCGGTCTCCGAGATTTCCAAGCGCGGCAATGCGCCGGGGTTCATCGGAAAAGAGACCGCCGGCAAGCACGGTCGCGACGACAACGCCCATCCGGCCTTCGGCGGCGGCCGGTATGACCTCTTCGACGGCTTTTTTCGAAAGGGGGTGGTAATCGAGAAAGACGAGCAGGGAATCGAATTCGCCTGTACGGGCGAGCTTCGCCAGCAGGGGAATGGCCCTGTCCGTTATGCCGATGTGGTCGCACAGGCCGCGTTTTTGTGCCTCGCGCAGCCCCTCGAGGGTCCCGCCCGGTTCCATGATGCGCTGCCAGCCGGCCTCGCTCACCTGGTGGATCTGAGCCATGAAGAGCCTCGATATTCGCAGCCGCTCGAGGCTTCTTTCCAGGCTGCGCAGTACGCTGTCCCGGCGATAATCGAAGTCTTCGGGGTCAAAGCCGACCTTCGTGGCGACGTGCATGCGCGCCTTTGCGGCTTCCAGGGCGCAGCCGAACAGCGCTTCGCTTCCGCGGTACAGCGGCGCGGTGTCGACATAGTTGATTCCGAGCGATTTCGCGCGAAGGACGATCTCGGACGCGTTAACTCTCTGGCGTTCGGGGTCGGTTCCGCCGATGTACGCGCCGCCCAGGCTGACCTCGCTGACACGGACGCCCGTCTTGCCGAACGGACGGTATCGCATTTCACTTCCTTCCGGCCGGAGGTGTGGCAAGGTTAGAGCATGTCTTCTGGAAGAGGAGGTCGGTCGCGCACCTGATCCAGGATACTCTTGAGAGCACCCTCTTTTGCTCGACCTGCTCTCGCGGACAAATACTCCTCGGTTAATATCGCTGAGACTTTCTCCGATACCGCGGTCGAGATAAACTGATTGATGGAAACCCCTTCGTGTTTGGCGATCTTTTTGATATGACGATGGATAGAATCGGGCAATCGCAGGTTTAACGCACCCATTTCAGTTCCTCCAATAATTGCCTTGGGGTGATCGCTCGAATACCGAACGCCGTCGCTTGCTTAAAGTCCCTGACATTATGGGTGATAATCGTTGAGGTGGCAGAGGCCACCGCCAATTCCAGAATGTGATCGTCTTTCGGATCCGATAGACAAGGTCGCCAATGAAAGTAAAGGACCTGGTGATTACTACGCAGGCAAAGATCATCCAACAGGCCCTCTATCTCCATATCTGTGAGATTCAGTGTTTCCTGATCTCTTTTCAAGACCTCTTCGTATTCGAAGACCAGGGTCGTCGAGAGGACGATTTGGATCCGGCCCTGCTCTAACGCATGCAAAACCTGATACGAGGCGCCATAAGAGGAGTACAGGCCCGCGTAGAGCACATTCGTATCGAGGATGGCATTAATGGAGGCCACAAAATGATACTACATATAGCACCATTCAATGTCAAGGCGAAAATATCAACGAGCGCTCACGCTCCTGGTCGATGCGACTACTGAACAGGTACGACTATACATTCCGCATCAAACAGGGTATATTCCTGTATATTAACGCTTTCGCGGCTCATCGACCGCCCCGCGCCGCGCGAAAAAGGATCGTGGAAATGTCCCCCCGCATGACAGCCCTTCTTCTGCTCCTTCCTGTGGCGGCAGCGCCCCTGTACGCGGACCCGGCGTCGATTCCACCCGTATACAGCAGCCTGAAAGACCTTCACCTGACGACCGGACTGGTCGAGAACGGGCGGGCGGCCGCGACCATCGTGACCCCTTCAAGCGGAATCCACGACGCCGCCGCACTGCGTATCCAGCGCGCTATTCTCTCACGCACCGGCGTGGAAGTACCTGTGGCGGGGGATGGGCCGCCCTCCGGTTCGGTGCCAATCATGGAAAACCTGATCGTGCTGGGCAACAGGTCCACGAATCGCACCATAGCGGCGTTGTACGACCTGTATTACACGCTGCTGGACTTGAGGTACCCGGGTCCTGGCGGCTACGTCGTGCGATCGCTCCACAATCCGTTCGGAAACGGCCGCAACGTGATTGCGGTTGGCGGGAGCGATGCAGCCGGCGTGGCTCAGGCGGCGGACGTGTTTATTCGAAGGCTGGCCGGCGATTCCGGGGGAGCCACCGGCCTGTCGGTCGGCCGGCTTATGGAAATCCGGCTTGGAGAAGGGACGCACGTGCCCGAAGCGCTAGAGGACTTCGAAACCTGGGAGGCCTCGGCCGGATACCGGTCTGTGGGTTATTTCGGGTGGAACAGCATCAGCAAGCATATGGCGATGTACTACATGACCGGAAGAGAACACCATGCGCGGGAGTTTCTCCGGCTGGCGTTTCCGGATGCGAAGGCGAGATCGGAGATTGCCGCGATCGACGGCGAGCGAATCGAAAACAAGGACGAGCCGCTCAGCGGTCCGTATCACTACAACGCGCATATGATGATTCTCTACTGGGACCTGATTGAAGAGAGCCCGGTATTTACGGACGCGGAGCGATTGCGGGTGACCAATGCCTTTTCCAGACAGTTCGCCCACCCGCAGGACCAGGGCCCCAGACGGCGAATCGTCGAAAACGTACAGAACGGGGTATGGGATTACGACGTACCACCATCCATGGTTGGATCACGCCACGGTCAGTGGTCGGCGGTTTCGCTTTACTGTCTGGGCCGCTATTTTCAGAATGGGTATCCCCACACGCTCTGGGAGCATTCGATGGCAGCCGCCGGGTGGCATTTTTCACCGTTGCGTGATCACGCGTGGGTGTTTGGCGAAGCCGACAATCTGTACTGGTACAGTACCGGCATCGCCCCCATCTTCACCTATATGCTGATTTCGGGGGACCGGGCCGCGCTGCGGAACGGCGTGCTGGAAACGCTGCTGCGCGGGCAGGAGATGCTGATCTCCGGCCGCGAGCCCGACTGGGCCCTTCGCTACGCCTCCATCGGGTACCTCCACAAAGCCGCGTATCTCACGGGCGACGGGCGATACCTGGAATACGCGCGCCGGACCGGAGTGGATCTGAAAAAGTTCCGGCTGGGCCAGTCCTTCTGGCCCGGGTCCGACATGGTTCCGGTCCAGCCGACGGATCTTGCTGAAAAGTGGAGCATCCTGCGGTTGCCGGAGCCGCTGTGGATACGGCGGGCGAGCGGGCTGCCGATTTCGGACTCGTTCCAATTCGGTAGCTTTCGAAGCACAACCGACGCGACGGGGGATTTCATCCTGATCGACGGATTGAACGGAGCGTCCCGAAACCCATACCATTCGTTTGCGGTTTTGGAACTCCGCCTGGACGGGGAGACCGTACTCGAAGGGTACGGAAATCAGGTGCTGACGGGGGCCGACGGACTGGTGGAGGCGCACAGCCCGATGGACGCGGCGCTTCGCTATCGGGACGTGCTGGGCCGGACGGCCGTGGCCGTCGCCGAAGTGCCCGACGCGCCGTTCTGCAATTGGCGCCGCGCCCTCGTGCAACGCGTGGGAAGGTATGCGTTGTTTGTTGACCAACTGAGATTCCGGGTGAATAGCGCGAACCTCGAGGTGCGGACGGAATGGACGGCGCCGGGGCGATGGCATTCGTCTTCAGAGGGCGGTACGCCGCACATCCGGACCGGCGGAACCCGGTTTGGCATCCGTGCCTCGGACCCCGTGGAGATGACGATCAACGGCAGAACGGCATCCCTGGTGTGGACAGGCGCCGTGTCGTCCGGTGAGGAGCGCGCGTTCTTTTCGCTGATTGCCGGGAACGGCACGGCGGGAGCGCCGGTCGCCTGCCTGCGGCTGGATCCGCAGGCGGCGATACTGGGACTTCCCGAACCGGCGATTGCCGTTTCCGGCGAATACTCCGGCATTCGGGGCGACGTCGCACTGCTGGCCGCCGATCATCTCTTCGGTAAGGGATTGAAGACCGCACGACTGGAGGCGGTCCTGTTCTCAGCGTCCTCGCCGGTGAATCTGGACTGGGACTTTCGCTCGGGTACCGCAGTGCTCTCGACACTGGAAGAGACCCGCGTCCGCGCGGCGTTCGCCGAACCGTCGACGGTCAGGATGAATGGCGTTCCGCCCTCGATTCGTGCCAATCCCGATAGCGGCGCCGTTTTTCTTGTGCCGGAAGGCCGGCATGAATTCACGGGAGCGGCGCCCGATCCGGATGTGCTTTCCCGAACGGTCGACCGGCTCAGGGACCTGTTGGCGGAGGCCGGGGCGGCCAGGCGGCGGGAGGCCGGGATTCCCGCTTCCTCAGCCGCGCCGGACGGCCCGCCCGCGCCATTGTTTTTGAAGACAGGGATCGGCGGCGCGGTCACGGACATGATTACCTTCGATGCGGAAGGCAGGACCTGGGTCGGCGTCGGTGTGGATAAAGGGGTGCATCTGCTCACTTCGGACGGCCGGGAGGGTCGGTTCTTCGGGACCGACGGTCCGGTCCGGGTCCTGCGCTGGTGGGATGCGTTCCAGTTGCTGCTCGCCGGGTGCAGAGACGAACAGGTGATCGCGTTCGACCTGGAGGGAAGACGGCGGTGGACGTTCGTGTCGGAAATGCATCCGGCGGTCTTTCAGGCCGGGAAGACCTACTGGTTCAAGACCGCGCCGGGTCACGAAGGAATCCACGGATTGCACACGGGGATCTTTCGAAACGGGCAGAGCCAGGCATTCGTGGGAAGCGCGTGTACGCTGGAGATCCTGAACGGAAGGGGAGAACTGGAGGAGAGGCTGCCGGTGTTCTGGGGGCCCGGGACCCGGTTCGCACTCATCGAGAGCCCCAGGGGCGGCGCCGATCTCCTGATCGCGCGGCAGCCCACGGATTCGCACGCGCTGTCCGTGGTGAACAGTCGGTCGACGCACGTGACCCGGGGCCGGTTCGCCGGGGTCCCGGCGGGCCATACGTACATCGGCGGATGGGCCTCGATGAGCCGGAAACACATCTTCAACGAAGACCTGGACGGTGACGGGCAGAAAGAGGTGGTCAGCGAGATCAACGGCACGTGGAACCGGGTGACCGTGTGGGACGAAAGAGGCGCCGCCCTCCATAACGCGAACTTCGGTCCGGGGAACCGGATACCCGCGCAGAACATGCGCGACCTGGATATCGGCGATCTGGACGGGGACGGGAAGAAGGAGATTCTTGCGGCGACGTCGAAGGGATTCGTGGTCGCGCTGGATGCGAGGTGCGCGCGGGTGTGGACTCGCCGGCTGCACAGCCCGCCCACCGTGCTTGCGTTCCTGCGCGCCAATGACGCGTCCTTTGTCGTGACCGGCTCCGAGGACGGGAGCATCCTCGTCCTGGACGGCTCCGGTAAGGTCGCCGGTCTGGGAAAGACGACGGGGAAGCCAACCCATATCGTGAGAACCGGGGACGGCGTGGTCGTCGGGACGGACAGGGGAGAGGTGACGGGATGGAAGATCGGAGGCCGCTTCCTGCGGGAGGCGCCGGCTGAACCCGGGGAATATGCTCTGTATCAGAATTTCCCGAACCCGTTCAATATCGAGTGCCAGATCGCTTACCAACTGCCCCAGACCGGCGATATCTCGCTGATCGTCTACAATCTTCTCGGACAGCGGGTCCGCGTGCTGGCAGAAGGTACCCGGCAGGCCGGGTATTATCAGGCAACCTGGGACGGGAGGGACGACTCGGGGAGGGAAGTGTCCAGCGGGATCTACTGTGCCAGGCTTGTCGCGGGCGACGACAGGTTCACGGCGGTCAGGAAGATGGTGCTGCTGAAATGACGTCCAGACAGGAATTCCCACGGCCGCCCGCCAGGGGTTCGCCCGCCATTCGCTCACCAGACGACGGAGACCTTCGCCCTGGATACGCTATCTTCTTTTCGGGATATACAGGTCGGTTGCGGTACCCAGATGGATTTCAGCTGCGATGCCCAGGGATTCGGAAAGGGAGGGATGGGGATGGATCGTGTGTGACAGGTCTTCGGCGACAGCGGCCATCTCGATGCCAAGCACGGCTTCCGCGATGAGCTCGCCGGCGTTGGGGCCAACGATTCCCGCCCCCAGGATTCGGCGGGTCTCAGGGTCGAATATCAGTTTCGTGAGACCCTCGGTACGGCCCAGGGTGGCGGCCCGGCCCGAAGCGGCCCAGGGATAGCGGGCGATTTTGACGGGCCAGTCCTGCTCCCGCGCCAGGGTTTCGGTCAGCCCGCACCAGGCGATTTCGGGGTCCGTGTAGACAACCGAGGGGACGACGGCGTCAAAGGCCGCGGGTTGCCCCGCGATGACTTCCGCGGCAACCTTCCCCTGGTGGGCGGCCTTGTGGGCCAGACCGGGGCCGTCCACCACGTCGCCAAGCGCAAAGATACGGCTGTCGGCCGTTCGCATACGGCCGTCGACCTCAATGAAGCCGGCATCCGAGAGCCCGATCCGGGTATGCTCCAGGCCCAGGTTTTCGGTGTTGGGGACCCGGCCGGCGGAGACCAGAATGTTGTCGAACGTCTGTGGCCCGTCCCGGCAATCCCCCTCGAAGCTCGCGGTTACGCCGCTGCCGTCTTCTTTCAGGGCGGCCACGGCAGTGTTGCAATGGATGCCGTCGAACATGCCTTCGAGGCGTTTTTGCAGCGGTTTGACCAGGTCCCGGTCCACACCGGGCAGGAGGCCGCCGGTGATTTCGACCAGCGTCACCCGGCTTCCGAGTTGTGCGTAGACGGTGCTCAGTTCCAGACCGATGATGCCGCCGCCGACGGCCAGCAGACGATCCGGAATGTCATCCAGTTCGAGCGCCTTGTCCGAATCCAGGATCTTCGAACTGTCAATGGCGAAGACCGGAGGCGCCGCCGGCCGGGATCCCGTGGCGACGACGGCATGGACGAAGTCAATATGAGAGACGTCGTCATTCCCCGTAATCTGAACACGATTGGAAGACTCGAAGGCGGCGCGGCCGCGGATCCGAGTGACCTTGCGGCGTTTGCAGAGGGCATCGAGGCCGCGCGAGAGCTTCGTGAGAATTCCGTCTTTCCACGACCGCATCCTGTTTAAATCGATTTCCGGTTCGGCAAACATCAGTCCGCACGCCGCCGCCTCACGCGATTCCGAAATCAGACTCGCGACGTGAAGCAGCGCCTTGGACGGGATGCAACCCCGGAGCAGGCAGGTGCCCCCGAGACGCTCGTCGGCCTCCACCAGGGTAACGGGGACGCCGAGGTCCGCCGACCTGAACGCGGCCGCGTAGCCGCCGGGGCCGCCGCCGATTACGAGCAGGTCGGTTCTGTGGGTGTCTTCCGGCATGGTCGCTCCGGTCGAGTGTTCACGGCGGGCCCCGCATGGGGCTTTCGGTTCCCTGATTGCCTGTTATCCGCCGAGCAGCATGCGTTCCGGATCTTCGAGTGACGCAACCAGGTGCCTGGTGAATCGCGCGCCGTCGGCGCCGTCGACCACGCGGTGGTCGTACGAAAGGCAGATTGGCATGATGAGCCGGGATTCGATGCGCCCGTCGTTCACGGCGGGTTCCGGCCGGGACCGCCCCATGCCGAGGATGGCGACTTCCGGGAAGTTGACGATGGGCGTGAAGGCAGCGCCGCCAATGCTGCCCAGATTGGTGACGGTAAAGGTCCCGCCCTGGAGTTCTTCGAGCTCGGCTCTGCCTTCCCGGGTACGGCGGGCGAGGTCGTCCAGCTGAACGGCCAGTTCGAAGATGTCTTTCCGGTCGACGTCGCGGATCACCGGCACGAGCAGGCCCCTCTCGGTATCGACGGCCACGCCGACGTGGTAGTAGTGCTTGAGGATGAGCTGACCCGCGGCCAGGTCCAGACTGGCATTGAACCGGGGAAAGGCCTTCAGCGCGTTAACGACGGCCTTCAGCACGAATGCCGTGGGCGTGAGCTTGCCGCCACGGGACTCCGTGCCGGCCTTGTGTCGCTGCCGGAACGCCTCCAGGTCCGTCACGTCGGCCCGGTCGAACTGCGTGACGTGCGGGACCTGCGCCCAGGCTGTACCGACGTTCTGCGCAATGGCTCTGCGCACGCCTGGCAGGGATTGGCGCTCGACATGACCCCATCGCGTGAAATCGGGCAGGTCGGGCGCGATGACGGGCCCGGCCGACGCCGCTTCGTTCAATGAGGTCTGCACGTAGCTCTTTACGTCGTCGCGGGTGATCCGCCCGCCTGCGCCGCTGCCGGAAACCCGCCGGAGATCGACGCCGAGTTCGCGTGCGAATCTTCGTACGGATGGCGCGGCCGGCACGGTGACCTGGGCGGGTGCCGCTGCCCCGCCCGAATCTTCGTCCGCGCCCGCGTTCGGCGGGCCTGGCGCCTGCTGCACGACCTCCCGCTTATCCGAGAATTGCGGCTGGGCCTTCCGGTCGACGGTGCGGGGCTCCTCGACCGATTCGCCAGCAGTCGCCGCCTGCGCCGCTTCGACGGTAATGAGCACGGTCCCGGGCGAGATGCTGTCGCCGTTCCCGACGTTGACCGAAGCAACCGTGCCGGCGACTGAAGACGGGACTTCAACCAGCGCCTTGTCGGTCTCCAGTTCGATAACGGGCTGATCCACCGCGATCGAATCTCCTTCCGAGACCAGGACACGCACCACGTCGCCCCGATCGATGCCTTCGCCCAGGTCCGGAAGTCTGAATTCCTCAGCCACGGTTCCTCCTTTGCAAGCACCATAGACGCAGCCGGCGTGACGCTACTTTCCGTAACTCAACGTTGGACCCGCCGCGACCGGATTGGCTTTTTCGGGGTCGACGCCGAGATCTTCGATGGCGCCGGCGACCCGGTCTCCCCCGATGCCGCCCCGTTTCGAGAGGGCGTGGAGCGCGGCAACGACGATGGATTCGGCGTCGACTTCAAAATGCCGGCGAAGCGCCTCCCGGGTATCGCTTCTTCCGAAGCCGTCGGTACCCAGGGCGATCAGGTCCTGCGGCACCCAGGGGCGGATCATATCGGGCAGGATTTTCATATAGTCGGACGCGGCCACAATGGGGCCCCTGGTGTTTTCGAGTACGCTGGCGATGTAGGGTTTGCGTGCGGGCTCGGAAGGATGCAGCCGGTTCCAGCGCTCGGTTTCGAGGGCGTCTTTACGCAATTCCTTGTAGCTGGTGACGCTCCAGACCTGCGCGGAGATGCCGTATTTATCCGCCAGAATCTCCCGGGCGCGAAGCGCTTCCCTCAAAATGGCGCCGCTGCCGAAGAGTTGAACGTGGTGCGTCGCGTCTTCCAGGGCGTCCGGCTTGAGTCTGTAGATGCCTCTGATGATGCCTTCCTCGGCGCCCTCGGGCATAGACGGCATATCGTAAGGCTCGTTCCCAAGCGTCAGATAATAGAAGATGTCCTCCTGCTCCGCGTACATTCTCCGGATCCCGTCGTGAACGATGACCGCGATTTCGTAAGCGTATGCCGGATCGTAGGTGAGCAGGTTGGGCACAGTGCTGGCCAGTACGTGACTGTGTCCGTCCTGGTGTTGCAGGCCTTCGCCGTTCAACGTGGTCCTGCCGGCCGTGCCCCCCAGCAGGAAGCCCTTGCACCGCATATCCGCGGCTGCCCAGATCAGGTCGCCGATGCGTTGAAACCCGAACATGGAATAGTAGATGAAGAACGGGATGGTGTTTACGCCGCAGGTGGCATAGGCCGTGCCCGCGGCAATGAAGGAGCACATGGAGCCGGCTTCGTTGATGCCTTCTTCCAGAATCTGACCCTCCCGGACCTCCCGGTAATACAAAAGCCTGTCGGCGTCTACGGGCTCGTAAAGCTGCCCGACGCGGGAGTAGATTCCGCATTGTCGAAAAAGCGGTTCCATGCCGAACGTGCGGGCTTCGTCGGGGATGATGGGCACGATGAGTTTGCCGATTTCCGGGTCGCGCAGGAGCTTTGAGAACATCCGGACGAAGGCCATCGTCGTAGAGGCCTGCCGGCCCTGCGTGCCCTTCAGGAATTCGTCGAACAGGCCCCGCGGGGGAACGGCGAGAGGTTGCGTATTGACCTGTCGGCTCGGGAGATAACCGCCGAGTTCCTCCCGCCGTCGTTTCATGTATTTGATTTCCGGACTGTCTTCGGGTGGCCGGTAAAAGGGTGCTGCGGCGACTTCGCCGTCTGAGATCGGGATTCCGAAGCGGGATCGGAATTCCCGCAGTTCGTCTTCGTTCAGTTTCTTCTGCTGGTGGGTGACGTTCCGGCCTTCGCCGGATTCGCCAACTCCGTAGCCCTTGATCGTTTTTGCGAGAATGACGGTGGGCGAGCCCACGTGCTCCACGGCCGACCTGTACGCGGCGTACACTTTTTCCGGGTCGTGTCCGCCCCGGCGCATTTTCTGCAACTGTTCGTCGGAGAGATGGTCGACCATGTCGAGCAGTTCGGGATGCACGCCGAAGAAGTCCCGTCGGATGTAGTCGCCCGATTCAACGGTATATTTCTGGTATTGACCGTCTACCACTTCGTTCATGCGCTGAGCGAGGATGCCCTCCTCGTCGCGGTCCAGCAACGGGTCCCAGTCGTCGCCCCAGATCACTTTGATGACGTTCCAGCCGGCCCCCCTGAAAGCGGCTTCCAGTTCCTGGATGATTTTGCCGTTGCCGCGTACCGGCCCGTCCAGCCGCTGGAGATTGCAGTTGATTACGAAGATGAGGTTGTCCAGCTTTTCCCTGGAGGCCAGTGTGATGGCGCCGAGGGATTCCGGCTCGTCGGTTTCACCGTCACCCATAAAGACCCAAACGTGGGAACCGGAGGTGTCCTTGAGGCCCCGGTCTTCCAGGTAGCGGTTGAACCGCGCATGATAGATGCCCATTATGGGCGCCAGGCCCATCGATACCGTGGGGTACTCCCAGAAGTCGGGCATCAGCCAGGGGTGCGGGTAGGAGGACAGACCGCCGGGGCGTCGCAGGTCCCTGCGGAAATTCTCCAGGGCCTGTTCGTCGATCCTGCCCTCGAGGAAGGCCCGGGCGTAGACACCCGGTGCCGCGTGCCCCTGGAAATACACCTGGTCGCCCACGAAGCCGTTTCCCCGGCCATGAAAGAAGTGGTCGAAGCCCACCTCGAGCAGCGTGGCCGCGGATGCGTAGGTGGAAATGTGGCCGCCAATGCCGTCGTATTCACGGTTGGCTCGAACCACCATGGCCATGGCGTTCCAGCGGATGATGCTTTTGATGCGGCGTTCGATTTCCCGGTTGCCGGGATACGGGTGCTGCTGATCCACCGGAATGGTGTTGATGTAGGGCGTATTCGCGCTGAAAGGGATGACCACTTCGGCGCGGTGCGCCCATTCTTCGATTTTCTTGAAAAGGAAGCGGACCCGGTCGGGGCCGTAGTTCTTCAGGGCATAGTCGAGCGATTCGATCCAGTCCCGGGTTTCGGCGGGGTCGACGTCTCGGGAGGGGATTCGGACGACTTTGTCTGACATGAACGGCCTCGCTGGAAGCGGTTTCAAATTCCTGATGAGTTCCCGAGTGCGATCGGCTCCTGAATTTACCGGTAGACGCCCGAAAAGTCAAATTTGTTGCCCTCAACGGACTGTTTCGCGCGGTCTGAGCGGGACCGATAATGAAAAAAGCCCCGGGAGGCGCTCTCCTCCAGAGGCTTTTCGTGTGACGATCGATGGCGATGTCTGCTGCGTTTCTCAGATGATGCCGGCCATCTCCTGGAGCATGCGCCAGTTCTGCCGGCGGTCTTCCTGAGCGGCCAACAGGGTTTCGGATGGGTTTCCGTCTCTGTCGAAGTGCTTTGCGAATCGTCCCTCGGTCCGCGCGAAAGTGACAAAGTCGACCGTTTCGCCGGTTTTGCGGATGGTATACCAGTCATCCTTGACGGCCGGGTTTCCCCGGAGATCCAGCCGTTCCTTGATGCGTTCACCCTCGCGCGGATCGTAGATGAAGATGGGGAACGCCCTGGACTCCATGGCCAGCTTGGCCTGGTGTCCTGCCAGGTGGTCTCCCACACCGTGTTCGGGCTGGCACGTGGTGAAGACGTTGATTACGGCCGGGCCGTCGAATTCGTTGGCCGCGGCGATTGCGCGGTAAAAGTGGTTCTGAAGGCTGCATATGGTCTGCGCCACGAAGGTGTCCGGATGCATCATGCAGATCTGGCCGAGTTCCTTCCGGCGTTCGGTCTTTCCGGGAACGGCGGAACCGTGGACCGACATTTTGGTGTTCTGACCCATGTAACTCGAAGTGGAGGCCTGTCCGCCGGTATTGGAGTAGACCTGGGTATCCAGGACCAGGACGTTGATGTTCATGCCTGACATGAGCATCCGCGAGAGCGCCTGGAATCCGATATCGAGCATGGCCCCGTCTCCGCCGATCACCCAGATCTTCTTGTCCTGCCAGCCCATCTGGTCCCAGCGGGCACGCACGCCCATGGCATCCGTGGGTCCGTTTTCGAAGAGGGAGTTGGTCCAGGGCACCGTATAGGGGTTGTATGGATAGGTGGAGGTGTAGACGGTATTGCAGCCGGTGGATGCGACAAGGCCGATGTTTTCGGGCCCGTGCAGATAACCCGTGGAAGCCAGCATCATTCGCAGGGCCGTGGCTTCTCCGCAGCCCATGCAGGATCCGGCGCCGCCCACGTAGAGGAGAGATCGTTCAGCCAGCATCATGTCCTGAACGGATTTTTCGAGGATGTATTCGCTCGGAGATTCAGGCAGTTCGTTGTGGAAGTCCCAGGCCGCCCGGAAATCCTCAAGGTTTTCTTCCGTCTTGGTGACCATTTTCAGGGCGTCCTTATCTGCGCAGACCTCGACGCACTCGGCGCAGCCCTTGCACTTGGTGGGGTCTATGAAGATGCCGAAATAAGCGCCCTCTTTTCCTTTTTTCTCGAAGTTCTTGTAGTACTTCGAGGTCTCGGAAAACTGGTTGCGCAGGAATTCTCTGGTTTCCGGATCGGTGGTTTTGGCCAGTGCGGCGTCCAGTTCTTCGCGGGTGGTGATTTTGCCGAGTATGGCCGTATCCGGACATTCCGTGACGCAGTCCATGCAGCCGACGCAGTTTTCCTGGATGAACTCCGGGATCTCGGGGGCGATGTAGCTGAAGTCGCGAAGTGCGCCGGTACCCGGACCCACCAGGCTGCGGGCAACGCCGACGTCAGCGGGCAGGCCCTGTTCGGCAATGCCCGTATTGTACCCCGCCACGACCCTGCCGTTGAAGTCTTCGATGTCCAGCAGGGTATGCAGGTTGAGCGGCGAAGAGGAGACCGGTTCCTCCTCCATTTCCTCCAATGAACTGACGCTCAACAGTGTGGCTGGCTCGCTCTTGCCATTGGTCGACATGGTTTTTTACTCCCATTCGGCTTGAACGTTCGGATTGGGCTTGATCGTTGCGGGTTTGGAACGTGACGACGATGCGCACCTGAAACGCGATATCGGAAGGCACTGCACTGTTGGTGAAATCGGAACCGCGGGTCAACATCCGATTGAGACCAGGCCCGCCGGAAGTTCGTCCGTTTCCTGGTCGATGGTGCTTTCGATCAGTTCCCTCGGGACTTCAAACACTTCCTGGTACCCTCTCCTGATTGCGCTCATATTGGCGTCCACGACCCCCTTGCCCTTGTTGCCCCAGTATTTGTTGACCGCGTTTTCCACGTTGACGAACAGCTCGTCTTCCGTGAGATTCAGATCATTCTGAAACGGCGTGTGTTTCAGGAAGATACCGAGAAGCACAATGCCCTGGAAACGCTGCATCAGGTCCGGCGAGGGCGCTTCTTCCAGGGCGATTTTAACGGCGTCGAGGGCCAGGGGTTTGATCTGTTTGGTGCGGAACGTCTTCTTGGCCCATCCCGGTATATTGTCCCATACCCTTTCGGCTTCGGTGTGGGGGCTCTGGATGAAGACCATACCGCCGTCGACAACGCCGGCCAGGGGATTGGCGGTATTGAAGGCGTTGACGTCGTTGAGCGGCACGAAGTCCACCACTTCCAGTTCGGAGTGGGTCCGGATGTGTTCGTTGGCCGCGGTGAGATAGTAGGTGGTGGGCAGACCCTTCTTTTCGGATCCGTATTTCGGATAGGCCTGCACGTGAAGCCCCAGGTTGGCAAGCAGCGTGGCAATGACTTTATTGGTGGTCACGGACCCGTACCCGCCCACCGAGTGCCCGCGCATCGCAAAGGCGCCGATTTCCCGGGTGGCGGGATCGGCCTCCCTCTGGAGTGCCAGATCGTGTTCGATATTGAGAACGAACAGTTCCTTTTGTCCGGGTGCGGCCGCCTGCATATTTCTGACCGTGGAAATGAAATCGCCCGGCCGGACGTCGCGGCTTCCCAGGCCGGCCATTCCCGACAGAATCCGGGGAATGCGGTCGATTCGAGGATACCCGTTCATGCCTCCCGCGGCGTCGGCGAAGGCGGCCTTGATTTCGGCGGTCAGCGGATTGGACTGCGCGAGGGGGTTGTCCATGCGTTCCACAACCGATATGGCCTTCGCGTTCTTCAGGGCTTCCACAATCTCCACGCCCGGGAACGGGCGGAACGACGTGACGTGAAGGGCGCCCACTTTCAGGTCCTCGGTATCCCGCAGCCAGTCGACGGCCGTGAGGGCGGTTTCGAGCATACTGCCCATGCCCACGATGACGTATTCGGCATCTTCGAGCCGGTATCCGTCGATCATGTCGTAACGTCTTCCGGTCATCCTGTAGAATTCATGCATGGCTTCCCGCAGGTCGTCGGGCACGCGATCGTAGAAGTACCGCTGGGCGATCTTGCCCTTCATGTAACTGTCCTGGTTCTGTACCACGCCGCTCATCATCGGATTGTCGACGTCCATGAGATTCTGAATCTTGTCTTCCGGGCGTCCGACGAAGAGCTTCATCAGTTCGGGCTCGATGGCCACGACGTTCTGGACCGTATGGGTTGTGAGGAATCCGTCCTGCACAACCATGAACGGCGTCTGCGAGGCTTCCGCCGCGCGCCGCGCGATGAGCGTTGTGTCCATGACTTCCTGAGTGTTCCGGGCAAACACGATACCCCAGCCGCAGTCGGCCACGGCCATGATGTCGTCGTGGCCGGCGTGGACGTTGAGGGATTGCGAGGTAAGCGCGCGCGCGCCGATATGGAAGACGGCGGGAAGGCGTTTGCCCGAGATCGTGTAGAGCACCTCTTTCATAAGAACCAGGCCCTGGCCGGACGTGAAGTTCGTGACCCGGCCGCCGGCCACCGCGAATCCCTCGGCGGCTGAAGCCGAACTGTGTTCGGACTCCGGCTCTATGAAGATCAGGGTGTCGCCCCAGAGGTTGACTCCGCCGTTGGATACGACCGCGCTGTATTTCTCACCCAGAATGGAGGAAGATGTGATGGGGTAGGCGCAGGCGGCCTGGCTGATGTGTTTTTCCACCCAGACTGCGGCATCGCCGCCGTCACCCACGTCGGGAATGCCCGGAAACGGAAATTCACCCGGCCGTCCGTCAATCTGTATTCTGGCGCTTTCCGCCATGGCGGTTCTCCTCTTCAACGGGCACTCGACGTCTTGTACTCTGACGTCCGACTGCCGGTCCGGTTTACGACCGGAATCATTGCATTTTCGATAATATGAACAATAAGACAAACTAAATTATAAGAAATAGGATGGCTTAATATAACTCAATTGCACCTTGTCTGCAAGCGCTGTTTTGACCTCTTCCGTTTGAAGGACTCCAATGGCGGGAGGTGAATTGCCGCGGACGGTCGTGGAATCCGCTTGCCCGATTTCGGGGGCTTTTCCATATTTCAGTCTGATCTACAGTCTCTCCTTCAGGATCCATGCGCACGAATGAAACGCGGAGGCAAACGATGCCCGACCTCAGGTACGACGGCGGAGATCCCGCCCGCGCGCTGACGTATTTTCGCGAACACCGTGCGAACTTGCGGGCGTTGCGCCGGGTGTTTGTGGGGCAGGACGGAACAACCGTGAAGGATATCAACGGCGACGAGATGTTCCTTGAAGGACTCACGCTGGGTCAACCCCAACTGGAATCGCTGCTGAAGCTGGCCGGGGCCTCCTTCAATCCTTCAACGTTGCACGACCCGCCGCGCGGCCGCAGTCCGGTAAAGGAATTCGAGATTGTCAAACAGGACCCGTGGGGTCACGACCGGGTGCTGTAGCGCGAATTCGCCGCCTAGCGCCTACCGGCTTCCAGCCGCTCCAGTTGGCGGCTGTCGGGAAACGGCGCAATCGTGTTCTGCAGGAAGCCGATCCCGCCGAAGGACATCAGGACGATGTCGTCAACCTGAAGGCCGTTGGCCAGGTCTCTTTCCGAAAAGACGATGGGCGTGCCCCAGTACAGCAACTGCAGCGTCTTCTCCTGCAGGGGAAGACGGCTGAAAAGAGAACTCTCCAGGTGGAACAGGCGGTCGGGCATATTGAGGTGGCTCTGTCCGGTATGTCCGGTCTTGCGGGCGATACGAACATTGTCTCTCAGGATTTCGCATGAGACAGCGACGCCGGCGTCGTCGAACTCGGAATCCGTGACCAGAACCGGCCCCAGGCTCGCGCAACCGCCGGCCCAGTTCTTGGCCTGGGGAAGATTCAGCGGGTTTTCGGCTTCAATCCCGTTGTCGGTGTAGTCGTTGCCGCCGGTATAGCCCAGACGCTCGATCTGTCCACGCGAGTCCAGCCCGTACAGGGTGACCAGTTCGGTTTCCGGCACGAGGCGCCGGGTGTCGTCGGGCCGGGCGATGCGCCCGCGATGTCCGGCCAGCACATCCGCACCGGTCTTCGCGAAGAGTTCAGGTATACCGCCGCCCGCGCATTCACGGTATTTCTGGTCGTAGACGTTTACGGCGCCGCCCGTGGCCTCTTTCGCTTCCGTCTCCCGAAGCCTGGCGCTGTCGGCGTGGGTGACGCCTGCCAGCCAGACACGCAACCTGTGGGGTCGGCCGGGCGGCGGCGTGACCGGAGAGATCAGGTGCGGCCGTCCGCCGTGCGGATCGTTGTTCATCAGTTCCGCCAGGCTGCGGATACGGGCGTTCGCGGTGTCGATGTCCGCGACCACCCTGTCCAACCCCCGGGCTTCACCTCCATGCGCATAGTAAAGGTCGTAGACCGAGGCGGGGTACGGCTCGCACGCCGTGAGGTCCAGGACCAGGTCATCCTCAACGAGCCCGAGACGCGAAGGACTCGGGGCGGACGGGTCGGAAAATTGCAGAAGTCGCACGTTTCATATCCCTTCATACGGATCTTATTTGTGCTCAGAAGCAGGGGCTCGAGACGATGCTGATGCAGGATGAGATGGCCGGGCTGGGGAAGCGGTTTCTGGCGTTGGTGATCGACGTGCTGATGCTGAAGCTGCTGGATCTGCCGCTCTCCCGCGCATTGAGAGAAATCACGCCCTCGCCCATTGCGGCGCTTGTTCTGGAATATGGGATAACGCTGGTCTACTGTACCGTGTTTCTGGCACGCAGGGGACAGACGCCGGGCAAGATTATGATGAGCCTGAAAGTCATCTCCGCGGACGGCGGCGCGATAGGGCGCGCAAGGGCATTGGTTCGTTCCGCGCTGAAGTGGACGCCGGTCTTCGGGTTTGTCATTGCCCTTTCCGCGCTGAACCCGTACGTGGATCCACATCAGGTGGCTCTGGGCGCGGGGCGCGTCCTGACGCCGCCGCCGGATTTGGATGCCGGAAGCCTCCATGCCTGGTCGATCGTCTTTTATTCGGGCTGGCTGCTGGGTTTCGTTCTTGTCTGGATCACGCGCCGTCATCCGGACCGGCAGGCGCTGCACGATCGTGTGGCCGACACCCTGGTGATGCGGGTGGGCTGATCGGCCGGATCGTCGATGCTGCCGGCGCCATTATCGCCGGCGCGGGGGCGATGCAATCCGAAAGAGACTGTCGCGTTTGATGGTACGGTCGGCATTCAGGTCCTTGACCGTCATGTGGAGCGAATAACGACCCCGATCCGCCTGTCCCAGATCCAGTTCCACAAAATCCGAGACCCAGACAGCCGTACCGACCTGCTCGTATCGTACTTCAATGGCTTCGCCGTCCTTGCGGATTCTGGGAAGGAAGGTTCTGGGCGATGTGCTGCTCGTTGACTTGGAGATAACCTCGAAGGTCACTTCGTAGCGGGTGTTTCCGAAGTCGTCTTTTTCCAGATTATAGACTTCGAAATAGACAAAAACGGAGTTTCCTATGTAGAAGGTGCGGGACGGCGCGGGAAGTATGTTCCAACCCTGACGTACGAATTTGGCATCGGCCCCGTCAGTGGCTTCCCGCACGCTCTGCGCGATCTGTATATCGCTCATCATGAGTTCGTCGCCGCTGTAATCGGGCAGATCCAGAGTCTGCTGGTATACCTGGAGCATGTCCGTGTTTTTTCGCCATGCCTCCACTGCAAGCTGGTACATGCCGGGTGCGGCAGCCATGTCAATGCGGTCCAGCGCCAGCAGGCTCCGACCCAGGTTTGCGTCCGTAACCGGTACGGCGAGGTCGTCTTTCCGTTTGTGGAGTCGTGCGCGGCGGCTGTCGATGAGCGCGATGCGGCGATTGACGACGACGGTCGTGTCGATGTCTTCGGGCCGGGCGACATTGTCAATGGGCAGTCCCAGGTTGAGTTGAAGTTCGGTCTTGCCGTCCAGCCCTCTGAAGGACAGGGCCTCGTAATAGAAGTCCAGGGGTTCCAGCGCTTCGAAGGCGAATCGTTCGGGTTCCTTGCTCGCGACCCTGGTCATCCGGGCCGCGGGCGACAGCGTGTTCAGCCGGTTGATCATGTTGCGGAACGGGCCGCCGCGGCTCTGCATGTTATATTCATTGATATCTTCCGGGCCGAGGACCGGTTCCGGCGCGTAGTCGAAGTTTCCCGTATTGAACTCGTCGGTGAAGGCGATTTCCACGCCGCCGTCGATATCGGCGTAGATCCAGACCGCCCAGGGAACGGCGGACCAGTCGCCGCTGGAGGTTATGGGCTTGTAGCGTTCCAGGCCGACAGCGGCTTCGTCTATGGTCTGAATGGGTTGCGAGGCTGCCCGCACCTCTGAGTTGCGCCAGGTGTTTTCCGCGGCCTGGGCGGAGCGAATCGGATAGACCGGCCCCACGAACGTCAGGGCCAGGGCCTTGTTGCCGTACAGCTGATGGGCCATCCGCTCCTGCACCCGCTGGACGTTAAGCGGCATCTGGGCATTGAGTTCGCGCCAGCTGGAACGGAAGTCCGGCTCACCGTATCGAATATAGATCTGGCCCCTCCTGTCATACGGGAATTTCTTCCTTCCGAAGAAGGTACGCGAGTACCACACCCGGCGGTAATGCTCGGCTCGCCGCATGGCGCCGGCAGAAGATTTGAAGGGGTCTTTTCTGAGCCAGAAGTTTCGGAGGAACGCCTCGCGGGTCTCCGGCGTCGTCGTTCGAAATGCCTTCACTTCGCGGGGGAGGCCCACCAGCGAGATGTCTTCGAAGAGGGCCTGTTCCTCCGGAACGAGGCCGTCGATGTACTGCGAGAAAGCCGCGAGCGCACCTTCGTAGTCCCGATCGGCCATCCGTGCCTGGGCGACAATCGGCAAGCCGCGCAACCCGCCCAGGCGCTCGGCGATTTCCCTCGCCCTGTCGAGTTCTTTCTGCTTGAGCAGTTCTACGGCGAATTCGTAGGCTGCGGTCTGGTCGTTCGGGCGCTGTTCGAGATACTGCTTGTAAAACGTATGGGCTGCCCGGTTGTTGTTCTCCCGCTGGTAGAGCTTTGCCAGAAACAGGTAGGGCGCCGCGAACTTCGGATCCACCTGGATGCTCCTGTCCGCCGCGCGCCTTGCGGCCGTGGTTTTTCTGGAACGCAGATACGCGCGGGCCATCATGAAATGGGCTTCCGCGTACGTGGAATCCAGGTCGACGGCCCTCTGGAGCGGTACTAGCGCGGACCGGGGCCTGTTCCGGAGCTCCAGCAGGACCTCGCCCAGGCCGAGAAAGGCTCCCGCCAGCGTGGAGTCACGGTCAACGGCGGCATTGAAGGCGACGTTCGCGCTGTCCGCCTCCTGAAGCCGCACGTACAGGTTGCCGATACGAACCAGCAATCCCGCCGGATGGTCGGTTTCGGGGAGGGCGGCGTTGAGCCGGGAGACGATTTCGCGCACGTCGTCCAGCCGTTGTGCCGTTTGACCCTGAGCGTAGAGGGAGTCCGCGGTTGACGGCGGCAGAGAGAAAACGTACGACGGCGCCAACAGAACAATAAAGCACACGATGGAGAGAGACCTCGGTACGGGTCCGGCAGTTCGCATGACGGTCCTTTCATTTTCGAGCGGAATGGAGCCGGATACAACGACTGCGGAATCGGCATGATTCCAGGCCGCGGGTTAGATTTCCCCCGTTTTACGCCGATTCATCCCAATTGTTTCAAGTTTTCACGTGGTATGAAATTTCCGCTTTCCGCTTGACAGTGCGCGTGGCGACGGGTATACTCACCTGTCGCACCTTCGGCGACCGCCAACCGCAACAGAGGGATTATACGGTGGATGTTGATCCCGCGCCATCAGTTTTGCCTTCCCCCAACACGGCAAACCGCTTCCGAAACCGGATCGTTCGGTTCTTCCCAGGATTCAACCTCAGCGAACAGACCTTCCTGATCGGGCTGGCCATTCTGATCGGGGTTGGTTGCGGGGCCGGTTCTGTGCTGTTTCAGTGGCTGCTGGATTCGGCTCACAGGTTGCTTCTTGTAGACGCGCCGGCATTGCTGGGCAAATCCTTCCTGTTTCCCCTCATTCCTGCCATGGGTGGTCTGGCCGCGGGTCTGATCGCCTGCTTCTACGCGGTAGAGGCGCGCGGGCCCGGCGTTGCGGAAGTCATGAACGCAATCATCACCAGACGCGGGGTCATTCGCGCGCGCGTGATGGTTGCCAAGGCGTTTGCGTCTGCGTTCACGCTCGGATCCGGCGGTTCGGCCGGAAGCGAAGGGCCGATTATCCAGATCGGCGCCGCGTGGGGATCCACCGTCGGGCGACTCTTCAGATTCTCCGAAGCGAACCTGAAAACACTGATTGCCTGTGGTGCTTCGGCCGGTATCTCGGCCATTTTCAACGCACCGATCGCGGGTGTGCTCTTTTCCCTGGAGATTATCCTCGGGGACTTTACAATCGCCGCCTTCACCCCCGTGGTCATCGCTTCCGTGATGTCGGCCGTCGTCGCAAAGGCCTACATGGGAGAACGGCAGGTATTCGAGGTGCCGGACTATCAGTTCGTCAATCTCCACGAGTTGGGATGGTACGTTATACTGGCCGTTCTCGCGGGTGTCGCCGGTGCCGCATTCATACGCCTGCTGTATGCCACGGAGGATCTCTTCAACCGCCGTGCGTACGGGATGCCCGTATGGCTGAAACCGGCCGTCGGGGGCGCACTGGTGGGTATGATCGGTCTCGGGTGTCCGCCCGTCCTGGGTGTGGGCTACGAGATCATCGGCGCGGCGCTTCACGGTCAGATCCTGCTGCCAATGCTGGGTCTATTGCTGGGATTGAAACTGCTCAGTACCTCGCTGACGGTCGGGTCCGGCGCATCGGGCGGCCTCTTCGCGCCGTCGCTCTTCATGGGGGCCACGCTCGGCGGGGCCTTCGGCCGCCTCGCGGAGACCTGGCTGCCCGGCGTCATCAGTCCCTCCGGCGCATACGCGGTGGTCGGCATGAGCGCCTTCGTCGCTGCGACCACGCACGCCCCCCTGACGTCCTCTCTGATTATTGTGGAGATGACAGGGAACTACCGCCTCATCCTGCCGTTGATGTTTACGACGGTTCTCGCGGTCGTGATGGCGCGTGTCATCGAGCGCGAGTCCATCTATTCGCTCAAACTCAGACGCAGGGGGTTGAATATACACCAGGGACGGGACCTGTCGGTATTGGAGAAACTCCCGGTCTCGCGAATCGTTCGCCCGGATTTCGACTTCATCAGGGAACACACCCCGCTGCGTGAAATCGTCGACCTGATCGGCCGCAGCAATTTGAACGATTTCCCCGTCATGGACGACAAGGGCCGGTTCAAGGGTATGATCTGGTTTCACGACATACGGGAAGTGATGCTTGAGTACGATATTCACGCGTTGCTCATCGCCGAGGACGTGATGGGCAAACCGCCGGCCGCCCTCGAGCTGTATAGTTCGCTGGCCGACGCCCTTGTTCAGTTTTCGAACACGGATGCGGATACACTGCCGGTATTTCGTACCGGTTCGCCGGTAGAGTTGGAAGGAATCATCACCCGTTCGGACCTGCTGCGCAGCTATGAGCGGGAACTGCTGATTCGGGGCCGGTCGACGGGATAGCCGCAGGTCTCAACATCGGCGCAACCCCGCGTTCGTTTGCGCCATTTCGCTTGACTACGAACCGGGTATGGGTTATTTTTCGCTTCGCTTTACCAGGAGGCTCAGGCACAGGATGTTGACGGCGTTTTGGGGGTGTTCGCGGGAGACGTTTTCATGACCCTTATGGAAATTCTTTCCGGCAGGTCTGTCATTGCCGGGTTGAGGGGCCGGAACAAACGGGAAATACTCGAGGAGCTGGTCCATGCCGTAGACGGTGACAAAATTACCGATCGTGGGAAGGTCCTGGACGCCGTGCTCCTGCGCGAGGAAATCATGAGTACGGGCATCGGACACGGGATCGCCATTCCGCACGGCAAATCCGAATACGTGAGCGAACTGGGCGGCGTACTGGGGATCAAGCGGGAAGGCGTTGACTTCGACGCGCTGGACGACCGGCCGACGTTCATCTTCTTTCTTCTGGTTTCGCCAATGGACGTTTCCGGACCGCACATCAAGGCGCTTGCGCGCATCTCCCGCTTGCTCAAGGGCGAGGCGTTTCGCCGGCATCTCATCGAATCGGAAGACCGGGAGTCGCTCATCGCCTGTATCGAAGAAGAAGAGAAACACCATTCCTGATCCAGATAGAACCCGTCCCGAATTGCAACTGCCTGCGATCGTTTGAGAAGCAGGTTTTTTTTATACGTGGCGCGGAGTTCCGGGGTCCCCTCCGGGCATCCGGCGATCCGGCGGGACGGAACCCGGATAGCGGACCGGTGCGCGAGCTTCGTCGCCGGCCCGCAGATGGGGCAACGCGAACGCCTGACTCCACACTTCCAGGTCTGATCGGCATGTTTGGTCTCTCCTTTACATCACCGGCCATGCTGCACGGGTTATGGGCCGCGCTGCTGCCGCTGGCGATTCACCTGCTCAACCGTCGGCGGACCGTGACGGTTGCGTTCAGTAACGTGGCTCTCCTGCAGACCCTTCAGCAGGATCGAATGCGGCGGGTCAGGTTGAAGCAGATCCTGCTCCTGACTCTGCGCACGCTCGTCATTTTGTTCCTGGTGCTCGGGTTTGCCCGTCCCACGTTGAAAGGCGTAGCGGGGAATTTCGCCTTGCGAACGTCTGCAGTGCTTCTGCTCGACCGGTCTCTGAGCATGAGCTACAGGGTACCGGAAGGAACCCTGTTTGGCCGCGCACGAGACAGGACGAAAGAGGTCCTGCAAATGTTCGATAAACAGGACGACGTACGCCTGTTTCAGGTGGATGACCGGGTGGAGGAAATCGGGCCCGAACGCCCCGACCGTCTTGCGGCCAGGCTGGAGGTCCTTGAGTCCACACACAGAGGAACGGACTTTCGGCCGGCGCTCGAAGCTGCGCTGTCGCAGGTCTCCCGATCGTCGATTCAGAACAGAGAGCTCTACGTCATTTCGGATTTCTCGCGAAACGGCTGGTCGGCGGTACCGGATACGCTCTTTGACGGACGCGATATTGCCGTGTTTTGCATTCCGGTACGGGCATCCGAGGTGAATAACGTGGGGATCCGGGACGCGTCGCCGATCGGAGGGATTCTTGCCGCCGGCAGCGCTTCGACGCTGGGGGTATCGCTGACGGACTACGGCGGTCCCGTCAGGCTGCGTGCGCCGGTACAGGTTTACCTTGACGGACGCCGGATCGGTCAGCAGGTGATTCGTACGGAGCCCGGCGCCTCGCGACGTCTCCACTTCCGATTCGCCCCGGAGAGGGGAGGACAGGTACCCCTGCGCGTGGAACTGGGCGACGATGACCTGGCGGCGGACAACGTCTACACTTCGGTCCTGAATATCCCTGAGCGTATCCGGGTGCTGCTGGTGGCCGAGAACGAGGACGAGGCCTATTTTGTCTCGAGGGCCCTCGAAGCCGGGTCGGTGCAGACGGTATCGGTTCGGACGGTCCGGCCGGACGAATTGAATGCTGATCTTCTGCACCGGACCGACGCTGCCCTGCTGTTCAACGTGCCGCGGCTGTCCGCCGGCGCCTCGAAGGTCCTTGAGTATCGGGTTCGGAACGGTATGGGCCTGATGATTTTCCTTGGGGATCGGGTGGACTTCCGGTTTTACAATTCCGCGCTGCTTCCGGGCTTGCTTCCGGCGTTGCTCGTGGGTATTGAAGGTTCTCCAGGCAAGGAAACCACCTATCACAGGCTGCGTGAACCGCCGCCTGATCATTCGATATTCGAGGCCATCGCTTCAGCGGAGGGGCTTCGAAGCCCACGGTTTTACGCGTACATTCGGATACGATTGGGGGAAACGGCAAAGCCCGTCCTTCTTTTCCGCAACGGCGACCCCGCCCTTGCCGAAACCGGTGTGGGCGCCGGTCGAGTGATGCTGTTTGCCTCCGGATTGAATACGGATCGGCGATGGACCGACCTGCCCCTTACGGGGTTCTTCGTACCGTTCATCCATCGACTGAGCCGATATCTCGCGGCAGGTTCTCCCGGTCAGGCCGATTATTCCGTCGGCGAAAGGATATACCGCAACCGTTCCGACGTTCAGGCCCGCGAGGCCCTGCTGAAGCCTCCCGCGGGAGAGCCGCGAACGATCTGGCCCGAACAGCGCGGCGTTCAGTCGGTCTGGCCGGTCGGGGAGGTGGATATCCCAGGTGTGTGGGAGATTTATGCCAGGGATCGGCTTGCGGATCGGTTCGCCGTTCGTATCGACCCCGACGAAGGGGATCCGACGCCCTCCTCACTGGAGCGGCTGAGACGGGTGTTCGGCCAAGCCCGTCTGCGAATTGTGGAACCGGGTGCTTCTCCGGCAGACGCGATCAGGGAAGCGCGCGGGGGAAGGGAGTTGTGGCGGCATGCTCTGGGGCTGGCGTTCATCCTGATGATCGTTGAGGCCATCGTCGTGCGATCGGAGAGACAGGGCCTGCGAGCCCGTCCGTCTTGAGCTTTATAGTCTTAATAATTGTTTTAAAATAAGTTATTAGTTTAGCCTTGACTTTTGATTGGGTCGCGCGTATTTTTGAATCGGACGCAGTGCAACTGTCGATCGATGCGCCCCGGGAGATCGCGAGGCAACGAAACCGGAGTTGTGCGAGCCAATCTTCCGGCGATGGACGACGCGTCAGAACCGTGGTGAGTCACTCGATGATGTCTTTCGAAGTGGCTCGTTCTTTTGGGAGACTGTATGCCGGATGCACTGGTGGTCGTCGAGTCGCCCGCAAAGGCGAAAACGATCAACAAGATACTCGGTAGAGACTTCAAGGTGATGGCCAGTATGGGTCACGTAAGGGATCTGCCGCAGAAGGAACTGGGCATCGACGTGGCGAATGGTTTCAGGCCGACGTACCGAACCATCCGGGACCGGAACAAATTCGTTAAAGAGCTTCGCGCAGCGTCCCGGAAGGCAGCGCGGTTGATTCTGGCGACCGATCCGGACCGCGAGGGGGAAGCCATTGCGTGGCACGTGGCCGAGGCGCTGAAGCGGGTCGGCGAAGCCCAGAGGGTGATGTTCAATGAGATTACGGAACGGGCGGTAAGGGATGCGGTCGCCAACCCCTCACGTATTGACTTGAGAAAGGTGGACGCACAGCAGGCCCGCAGGGTCCTTGACCGCCTGGTCGGGTACAAGGTCAGCCCGCTGTTGTGGAAAACGGTTCACGGCGGTCTGAGCGCCGGGCGGGTCCAATCGGTGGCGCTTCGTCTGATTTGCGAGCGGGAGGCGGCCATCGAGGTGTTCGTTCCGGACGAATACTGGACCGTCGACGTGAAGTTGAGGCGTGAGGATACGGTCCCGTTCAAGGCGCGGTTGATCCGAGTGAGGGGTGAAAAACTGGAGGTGAAAAACCGGGATGAAGTGGACGCGGTTCTGTCCGACCTCCGGGAATTGGCGTCGGATCCCACGGAAAGACTTGCCGACGGGAGCGCTTTGGATACACCCCGGCAATACGGCTATCGAATCGCAGACGTAAAAAAACGGGAACAGCGTCGCAACCCGGCTCCGCCCTTCATTACGAGTACCCTCCAGCAGGAGGCGTCTCGCAGGCTGCGATTTACGGCACGCAGGACGATGCAGGTCGCCCAACAACTCTACGAAGGCGTTGAGGTTCGGGGTGACGGGACCGAGTCGGCGGAAACAACCGGTTTGATCACCTATATGCGGACCGACTCCACCCGGCTGGCTGGCGAGGCGGTGTCTTCAGCAAGGGACTACATCCGGCGGCGATTCGGAGTGGCGTATCTTCCGGACCGGCCCAGGACGTACCGCACGGGTAAGGGCGCCCAGGATGCACATGAAGCGATACGCCCCACAGATCTGGAGCGCTCGCCGGAGATGATCCAGGCACAACTGACCGCAGATCAGGCGAAACTGTATCGACTGATCTGGGACCGGTTTATCGCGTGCCAGATGGCCCCTGCAGTATACAACCGGACCACGGTAGATATTCACGCGGGGGAGTATGGACTGCGGGCAACCGGATCGGTGCTCAAGTTTGCCGGATTTACGGCGCTTTATACCGAAGGGACGGACGAAGAGAACGCGGAGGCCGAGGCGCGGCTGCCGGATGGATTGAAGAATGGCGACTCGCTCATCATGATGGCGCTGATTCCTGAGCAGCATTTTACGAAGCCACCCCCGAGGTTCTCCGAGGCGACGCTCGTCAAAGAGTTGGAGTCGCGGGAAATCGGACGTCCCAGCACCTATGCCCAGATCATCAGTACGCTGCAGGACAGGGACTATACGGAGAAAAAGAGCGGGCGGTTTACACCGACGGATCTGGGCCGCACTGTGAATGGTATTCTGGCTCAGGCGTTTCCCGATGTCTTTAACGTGGACTTCACGGCCCGGATGGAGGATGAGCTCGATCAGGTCGAAAATGGCGAGGTGGGCTGGGTGAAGGTCGTGGAGGACTTCTACGGGCCATTCGCCAGGGACCTCGACCGCGCGGAAGGGCGGCGGGGAGAACTGAAAGCCTCCCTTCAGGAAGAGACGGACAAGACGTGCGAGAAGTGCGGCAAGACGATGGTGATCAAATGGGGGCGAAACGGAAAATTCATGGCGTGTTCGGGGTTTCCGGAGTGTCGCAACACGCAACCGCTCGAAGCGTCCGAACCCGAACCCTCCGGCGAAACCTGCGAGAAGTGCGGCTCGGATATGGCAATCCGTACAGGTCGCAATGGACGTTTTCTGGCCTGCTCCGGATACCCGAAGTGTAAGAATACCCGTTCAATTTCGACCGGTGTGCCCTGCCCGAAGAAAGATTGCGACGGTAAGCTCCTGGAACGCAGCAGCAGGCGGGGGAGGACGTTTTATGGTTGCGGAAACTTCCCGGATTGCACGTACGCCAGCTGGGACCGGCCCCTGAACCGGCCGTGTCCTGTGTGCGAAGGACCCTTTCTGGCGGAACATACCGGTCGAAACGGGCGCAAGTCACTGCGTTGCCTCAGTTGCAAGCATACGATGCGTGCGCCGGAAGAGGAGAAAGCGTAGCCGCGTCTCCGCCTCGTCACAAATCAACGCCGGCAGCCGATGACCTCCGGGCATCCGACCGTTTCAGGAAGTTTCAGCGGAAATGCCGAAATCCCCGCGGAAGGCGTCAACCATGCAGCAGTTGATCGCCGAATTTCTCCGTCATCTCGCCAATGAGCGTCGACTGTCGCCGCACACCTGCAGGGCCTACCGGACGGACCTCGAGAGGTTCGTTTCTTTCATGCAGGTACGCCGGGGTGTTGAACAGCCGGACGTGAGACCGGTCGCGCGTGAGGACATTCGGGCGTTCCTCGGAGATCTGAACGGCGCCGGTTTCGGCAGACGTTCAATCGCACGGAAGCTGGCGTCCTTGCGTACGTTTTTTGCCTGGCTATGCCGCCTGAACCATCTGAAAAAGAACCCGGCGCTGCAGGTCCGTCCGCCCCGGCAGGAAAAGACCCTGCCGGTCCATCTGGATCTTTCGGAGGTGCATCGGGTGCTGGAGAATCCGTCGCCGGATACGACATTGGGTCTGCGGGACCGGGCGATTCTGGAGTTGTTCTACAGTTCCGGCATCCGGCTGCGTGAACTGGCGGACATCCGGTTGGATGGTCTGGATCTGGACAGCGGGACCGTGCGTGTGACCGGAAAGGGCGGCAGGGAGCGGCTCGTGCCTGTGGGTGCGCCGGCCCGGGAAGCCCTGCGCAGGTACCTCGCCCGCCGGTCCGAACTGCTGCCAGCCGATGCGCGAGAGGCGGACCGTCGGCATTTTTTCCTCACCCGTACCGGCAGGGCTTTGAGCGCCAGCGGTGTCCAGGACCGGGTCGTGGGGCATCTCGAAAAGGCAACGGGCAGGGGCCGTCTGGGGCCGCATACCCTGCGGCATACGTTTGCAACCCATCTTCTGGACAGGGGCGCCGATCTGAATGCGGTGAAAGAAATGCTCGGGCACGCGAGCCTGTCCACCACTCAGATTTATACCCACGTGAGCGTGGAACGGTTGAAGAAGGCCTATCGGCAGGCGCATCCGAGAGCATAGGTGCCCGTTGATAAAGTCCATCCGGGAAACGGCGGCGCGCGTTCTGATCGGGCTTGCTCCGCTTTTCGCGGGGGCGTGCGCCAGCCCCATGCCGCCTCCCGGCGGGCCAAAGGACGTCATCCCGCCGAGGGTTGTCCACACGATGCCGGCCGCCGATTCCGTGGGCGTGGGAACGAAGACCCGCATCCGCATCCGGTTCAGCGAACGCATGGACCGCCGATCGGTGACGCGCGCGATTTTCATCTCTCCGCGCCTCTTCGCCGATCCGGATTTCAAATGGCGCGGTCGGGAGCTTGAAATCCGTCCGAACGAAGGCCTCCGCGAGGAACGGACCTACGTGGTGTCCGTGGGGGCCGCCAGTTCAGACGAGTCGTTCAACCGCATGGAAGCGTCCTACAGCTTCGCGTTCTCCACCGGCGAACGGCTGGATGGCGGTGAAATCCATGGACGCGTCCTGCTGGTCGGCGGGCAGAGGGGGCAGGTCTTCGTATGGGCGTATGATCTGACCGGAGACGCCGACCCCGATCCGGTAGCCGACCCTCCTGCTTACGTGACACAGCCCGGCGCGGACGGAACCTATCGGTTTGTTCGATTGGGGGCGGGACGGTACCGCGTATTCGCATTCCGCGACGGTGACCGAGACCAGACGTATACCCCGGGCGAATCGCTCGCGGTGCCCCCGGGCGATGTCTCCCTGGGGTCGGGGGATCGCCGCGTACAATTGGGTCTGCTGAAAATGGCGGTGCGCGACAGCGTACCGCCCCTTTTTGTTTCGGCGCGAACGCCCGATCGGAGACGGCTCGCCCTCCGGTTCGATGAACCCGCGCATCTGTCCTCGCCGCCCCGGATTTCCGGCGGCGACGGGGTCCTCGAGGTCGAGGGGGTCTACCCGGACGCGAGGGATTCCAGCCGGGTCTGGCTGGTTACCGCGCCACAGGCCGCCGGAATGGAATACCAGGTGGAATTGGATGGGATTTCGGACCGCTACGGGAATGCGATCCCGTCCGGCGAAACGGCGACGGTGCACGGCGAGGGGCAGCCCGACCGGCGCGCGCCGTCGCCGGTTCGCGTCCATCCTGAAGTTGGAGCACGAAATGTCTCGCGAGACACCGTGTTGCATATCGATTTCAGCGAGGCGATGGCGCCCGTTGCGAACCCTGAGTTCTGGGTGAGGTCCGACAGTACGGACGCCCCTGAAGGGCGGGTTTCGTGGCCGCGGCCCAACCGGTTTGCGTTTCGGCCGACCGACGCCTGGACCCTGGGGAAGACCTACGTTCTCCGCGGGCAGGCGGACAGGTTGTCGGACGTCTCCGGAAACCCCGCGGAAGGCGAGATTGCGTTTCGGTTTACGATTGCGTCGCCGGAGGATCAGGGCGCCGTCAGTGGTGCGGTTGTACCCTCCGAAACGCGGATCGTGGTACAGGTGCAATCCCTTTCAGGGCCTGAACCAACGCGGGCGGCCATCGTTGCGCCCGGCGATTCTTCCTACTATCTCGACGCCCTTCGGCCCGGGCGTTACCGGGTGCTGGGCTTCGGAGACGTCGACGGCAACCGTACGTGGAGCCATGGCGTGGCCAGACCCTTCGTGCCGGCCGAACCCATGGCCGTGCTTCGGGATACGATTGAGGTCGTACCGCGGTGGGAGACGGCCGTCGAGGCGAGCCTGAACATTCAAATCCGGACGGAGTCGGGACTCGCCAGGGAGAATTAGACGTGCCGGAGACAACGGAACGTGGTCTCTCCATAGGGATGCATCTCGTGCCGGTCGTGCTGCTGATCCTGTTCTGCGGCCTGATGATCTTCCGGCTCACGGCTCAGTCTCCCGAGGACAGCGAACGCACGCGCGCCCGGATGCACCTCGAATTGATCTATCGACTGGAAAGCGCTCACTTGAAGGAATTCGGAACTTATCTGCCCATTGACAGTGAAAAAAACGGAGAGATCCTTAAACTGAACGACGTGCCGGGCAGTTTCCGTTACCGGGTAACGGTGGAGGGTTCCACTTTCGTTGCGGAAGCGCGGGCGGACCTGAACGGGGACGGCCGGCATGAGGTGTGGTACGTGGATCAGGAATCGCCCGATCCCGTACTGATTCAACAGGACTGAGTCGTGAGACGCAATTATTGGACCAGAACGCGACAGTTGTCTTTCTGGCTTGTCGTGTCCGCGCTGGCGGGGTGCTTCGTGGCGGCGCCCGTGTCTTCCTACGTGTTCCAGATGCACCGGAACAGCCAGCGCCAGATTGTCACGGTGCGCTGGCCGGCCGGCAAAGCCCGGGCGATCGAATTCTGGCTTGAGATCGACCAGTTTCCATTTTTCGATGACCATGTGAAACGCCTGGTGCGGGACAGTTTCGTCGCCTGGGAGGAGGTTCCCATTTCAGTCGCCGCGTTCAGGAGCCGCGGCGTTGCGGATCTGGAAGTGTCGTCGACAGATGGAAGGAACGTGATTACCTTCGACCGGAGCGCCCGGAACTTCCCGGACCGCAGCGGCGGCGGAGTGATCGCGTTCGCACGGATGAATTGGGACGTGCAGGGACACATTACGGACGTGGATATCGTCTTCAATGGGCGCGACTACTCCTATTCGGTAGGGAATCCCGACCAGGAGAGCGGTCTGGTGGATATGCAGGATGTGCTGGTCCACGAGATCGGCCACCTGCTGGGACTTGCCCATTCTCCGCTGGGGGGAGACCGATCCGTTCGTCCGTCGATGTATCCCTTCTACTTCGGAGAGGAACGCACCCTGACGACGGACGACCGTGCCGGGATTGCGGCGCTCTATCCGTCCACCGAGGCGAGAACTTCCACGGGCTCGATTTCGGGCCGGGTGACACACCGGGACGGCGCGGGTGCATTCGGCGTACACGTGGTGGCGTACCGCGCCGATACGGGTGAGTTCGCCGCAGGCGTCCTTTCCGGTACCGCAGGAGAAAACCGGGGGATCGGCGGGGACGGGGAGTACGAAATCAAGGGCCTGCCGCCGGGTGAGTATCACGTGGGCATCGAGCCGGTGGGCGGATCGGTCACCACGCGGAATTTCAGCGGTATCTACACGGAGTTCGAATCCGGCTTCCCGGAGGAGTATTACGACAACCGTGCGATTCGGGACGTCGCCGACGCGGTTCGCGTAGCCCCCGGCAGGAGCGTGGCGGAGGTCGACTTTACCCTGGGAACCGCCCTTCCGGGCTTTCCGGACGTTCAACCGACCGTTCTTCCGAACAATACGCCGAGCCCGGCCGGCCCGTACCGGCTGCACGTCCGCATTCTGGATGAGGATCCGATTTTCCTGGCGGAGGTGGACTACCGGACCGACGACGGGCCCATCCGGACGCTGGTGTTACAGCCGGAACATGGACGGTTTTATTCCGCCGAGTTTCCAGGCAGCCAACGCGGTACGGTGTTTACCTATCGGTTCCGGGTGCGGGACAGCGAGGGCAATGAGACGGTCTATCCGGCTGAGGAACTGCCGGAGCTCCGGTTCGAAGTGCTCGCGCTTTCCGGAGAGCCGATCGTGTACGTGGCGCTGCGCCGTTCCCGGCAATTGGCCGTGTTTGATACGGGCCTGGACCGGGAGGTGGCACGGATACCGCTGGGCGGCGACCCATTGAGCGTTCTGCTGACACCCGACGAGCGGTTTGTATACGTTGCCAACAACGGCGCCGACACTGACGGCGCGGAAAACAAGCTGATGGCCATCGACACTTCCACGCACGAAGTTCTGGTGACCCGGGTGGGCCGCGAACCACTGGACCTCGCGATATCTCGAAACGGGTCGCGCGTGTACGTGAGCAATGCCGCGGATCAGACCGTGTCGGTGGTGGACGTGGGCAGCCTTAGAGAGCGTCGACGCATTTCCACGCCGGTCGCAGGCGAAGGGGAAAACACACGAGGACCGTTCGGCATCGCCGTAGGGCCGGACGAAAAGTGGCTGTATGCGGCGGATATCGATGGGAACCAGGTAATGGTGGTGGATCTCGAAGCCGGTCAGGTCGTCCAGCGGATCGACGTCGCTGAGTCGCCGCGGTCCCTGCTGCTCTCTCATTCGGGAGACCGGCTCTACGTATCCCGGTTCGGACGTAGCGGGAACGGGGCCGGCGTTTCCGTTGTCGATACCGAAACCTACGAGGTCGTCAGCGAAATCGATCAGCCATCCGCAAGCGTATTCCGGCTTGCCCTCTCGCCGGACGGGAAGCGCCTCTATGCCACGGACCGGACCAACGCCAGGGTGCTGGTGATCAATACCGAACTGAATCGCGTCATTCTCAAGTGGGCGTCGCGCGGCCGCGAAACGCGCGACGTCGCCGTGTCGGCCGACGGAAAAACCGTTTACGCGGCCAACCAGGATTCGAACGAACTCCTGTTTTTCGACGCGGCCTCGGGATTCATACGGAAAACGCTCACGCTGGAAGACGGGCCTCGGGGGATCGCAGTACGAGGGCAACCGGTTTACGATGATGCTCCGGTGACCGACCCGGGGCGCGCCGACTTCGACCGCGATGGGTCTGTCGGGTTCGGGGACTTTGTGCTGCTGGCCCGCGGTTTCGGCGCGAGTTCCGGCGATCCGAACTTCGACGTGAACCTGGACCTGAACGGCGATCAACAGATCAGCTTCGCGGATTTTATCCTCTTCGCCGCGGTCTTCGGGCTGAGCGCCGGGGGGTGAACAAGCGCTAAACAAATTCGCCGCACGTGATGTTCATTTCGCGTCGCGTTGCGCGTTGTCTGTAAGGGTAATTGTAGGCCGCAACAAACAAGTCGGCAGGCATTTCCAAGGTCGGGATCTCCCCGCCCTTTTTTCTTTGTGTTGATTGCTATACCCATTGACAAGTCTCGTTTTCGACCCCAAATTACCTGTATGTCGGGCAGATGGACGAAATTTACTCGGACTGGCCGACTTTTCCGGTGGGTTCGATTCCTGGAGGACTCCCGATGCAGGTTGACGCCAGTCGCCAGCTGTTTCTGGATGACGAGGGGGTCGCGGAGACGTTTCGCGTCTGCCGGAAGTATCACTCCCCGGTCAAATACGTGGGGAATCCGTTGCTGGTGGGGAACCGGTTCCACGACGCGAGGGAGGGTGTGCGGTACGAGGAGGACCAGGTTCCGCGGGAGGGCGGCGTTGAGAAACCGAACGACAACCTGACGCCCACGTCGGTCGTCCGCGACACCTCCGGGTTGTTCCAGATGTATTATCAGACGAAGCCACCGGGGATCGGGGACTTCGGGTACGGGGGCGGGACGCCGGTGGTGGCCTACGCGGAGTCGCACAACGGGATTCATTGGCGGCTTCCGGCGTTGGGGCGGGTTGAAATCAACGGAAGCGCCGAGAACAACGTCTTGTTCGAGCCGCCGGGAAGTCTGCCGTGCGTTGTCATCGACGATCGCGAAACAGATGACGCTCGAAGGTACAAGATGTTATATTATCCATCCAGCATCAGCCTTTCGCCGGACGGTGTGTCGTGGTCACGCCCGGAAAGGATACGCGTGCCGAGCCGGATCGGACACTCCGACGGATTGAACTGCCTGGCCGGGTGGGACGCGGACATCGGGCGGTACGTGGCCTATTTTCGGCCCCAGGTAGCGTGTCCGACCCGACCCGTCGATCCGGAAGGCACTTCGGTCCGTCTGATTGCCCGGAGCGAGAGCGAAGATCTGAACGTATGGTCGGAACTCGAGACGGTGCTTGCTCCGGACGGCGACGACCCGGCCGGTACCGAGTTCCAGACAATCGGTGTCTTTTTCTACGAGGGGATGTACGTTGGATTGCTGTGCGTGCACGAAGGGTATCCTGAAGAGCGACCCAAACGGTTTCCGTACCGGCTGCCCGATTGGCCGGCTCACTCCGCAATGCTGGGGCGATGCTACCTCGAACTGGTGACCAGCCGGGACGGCGTTCGCTGGAGCCGGTCGGAGGGGCGGGTACCTTTTCTGGATACGACCCCCGGCGGGCTGGACTCCGGGATAGTCTGGCCCTCCAACTCGCCCGTGTCCGTGGGAGAGGAACTCTGGTTCTATTACGGGATGGGCCTGCATAGCCACGGGTTATCCTACACGAAGCTTCCAGGGCTCGCACGGCTGAGGCGAGACGGATTTGTGAGTCTGTGCGCCGGGGAGCAGGCCGGATGGGCGGTGACGTCGCCGTTCGTCTGTCCGGGCGGCCGGCTTTACGTGAACGCGGATGCCGCGGGCGGGGAACTGTCGGCGACCGCGATCGAACGGGACGGGTATCACGCGCCTGAATACGCCATGGTCCGGTGCGCCAGGCTCGACGGCGACGCGGCGGCCCACCGGCTGACCTGGCTGGAGCGGGACGATATGGATGCGCTGAAGGGCAGGGAAATCCGGCTGAAGTTTTACCTCAGGCAGGCGGACCTTTTTTCGTATTGGTTCGAATAGTGTTTTCAGGACGCGAATGCCGGGCCGCGTCCCCGTGTCAACGACATTTGCAACCTGGTTTCCGGGGTCTGTCGAACGGGCATTCGGCTTCAGCGCCGGGACCCGGAAACCGGGCCTCCGACCTTTCAACTTTCGGATAGCAAACCACACTCGCCGCGCTGACGGTGCCGGAAACCGGATGCGCACCGACACCATTTCAAAAGGATGGCTTTCACAATGAGGATCCAGAGACGTTTCGATTCGGTCAGTGCCGCCAAGACCTGGAACCGCAAGCCGGAGTCCCGATCGGGCGACCGGGACCTCCTGCCTGACATCTTCGGCAATGACACGTTCGGTCTGCTCGAAATGCAGTCCAGGCTTCCGGAAAACGTCTTCAAGCAGCTTGTCCGGACGATTCAACACGGAAAGCAACTCGATTCCGATATCGCGGACACGGTCGCTGCGGCGATGAAAGACTGGGCGCTCTCGTTAGGCGCGACCCACTACACGCACTGGTTCCAGCCGCTCACGGGACACACGGCCGAGAAGCACGACTCCTTCCTGAAGGTGGGCGCCGATGCACGCGCCATCACCGAGTTCGGCGGCGAGGAACTCGTCCAGGGCGAGCCGGACGCGTCGTCGTTTCCGTCGGGTGGTTTACGGGCTACCTTCGAGGCGCGGGGCTACACGGCCTGGGATCCTACCTCTCCCGCTTTTATCATGGGCGGCGAGTCGGCAACGTACCTTTGCATTCCCACTGCTTTTTCCAGTTGGACGGGTGAGAGTCTCGATGCGAAGATCCCGCTGCTCCGGTCAATGGACGCACTCGACAGGGTCACGCGACGAGCGCTCAAGCTCTTCGGTATCGACGCCGGGATGGTAACGGCCAGCCTCGGTCCCGAACAGGAGTTCTTTCTCGTCGACCGCGAGTTCTACTACCGTAGACCCGACCTGATGACATCGGGCCGAACACTCTTCGGGGCAAAGCCTCCGAGGGGGCAGGAACTCGACGACCACTACTTCGGACAGATCCACGAGCGAGTCCTGGCGTGCATCCAGTCCATCGAGATGGACCTGTACCGGCTGGGCGTGCCGATGAAGACGCGCCATAACGAGGTGGCGCCGGGGCAGTACGAGATGGCGCCGGTCTACGAGAACGCGAACGTGGCGTCGGACCACCAACAGCTGATGATGAGGGTCCTGGAGCGAAGCGCGCGCAGCTATGGATTCATCTGTCTCCTGCATGAAAAGCCCTTCGCGGGGATTAACGGCAGTGGCAAGCACCTGAACTGGTCTTTTGGCACTTCCGAACGTAACCTGATGGATCCGGGCGACACGCCGCACGACAACCTGATGTTCCTGTTCTTCTGTACAGCGGTGATGAGTGCCGTCGAGCAGCACCAGGATCTGCTCCTTGCCAGCGTCGCAAGCGCCGGGAACGATCACCGTTTGGGTGCCAATGAAGCCCCGCCGTCGATCATTTCGGTGTTCCTGGGCAGCCAGCTCGAAGACATCTTCAATCAGCTTGAGGAGTCCGGAAAGGCGGAAAAGCGGGATCACGATGGCCTCCTTGGCCTCGGCGTCAACGTCCTCCCCGACCTTACGCGCCATTCGGGAGACCGCAACCGCACGTCCCCCTTTGCTTTCACCGGGAACAAGTTCGAGTTCCGCGCGGTCGGCTCGTCGGCGAATATATCGCTGCCGGCAACCGTCCTCAACACGATCGTCGCGGAGGCGATCGACCATTGGACTGAGTTGCTGGAGCCGATCGTCAACGCCGGCACCTCGATCGAGGATGCGCTCTGGACGCTGTTGGCCAACGAGATTCCGTCTTTCAAACGGATCATTTTCAATGGCGACAATTACGCAACCGAGTGGGTCGAGGAAGCCGCGCGACGCGGGCTGTACAATGCTGGCTCGGCGGTCGATGCGCTCGTCGAGCTCGCCTCGCCCGGGAACGAGGAGCTCTTCGACAAGTACGGCGTCCTGACGCCGCGCGAACTGGGGGCCAGGCTGGAAGTGCTCACCGAGCAATACTTCATCAAGATTAACATCGAAGGCGAGACGGCGGCGCACATGGCCCGCTGCATGATCCTTCCTGCTGCGGTCACCTACCTGAAGCAGCTCACGTCGACGCGGAACGGGACGAAGAAGGCCGGCGGCTCCACAAGGGGTCTCGATGCCAACATCATGCGGGTTTCCGGCCTGATCGATGAATTGAGCGATGCGCTGGACGAACTCGACGTGCAGAATGAAGAACTCGGCGGAGACGAGATGTCTTCCAAGGTGCTCCACATGCGCGACAATGTGATCCCCTCGATGAACGCGGTGCGCGACGTGGCGGACCGATTGGAGAAGGTGATTCCGGACGATCTGTGGCCGCTGCCGACGTACCGCGACATGCTGTTCGTGAGGTAGGGTATGTATCGTAACGGGCCAATGCGGGGGTTCTGATTCGAACCCTTACCCTCGACGGCTTCGTCGATCCGGGTCGGCGAGTGGCGCTGATGGTCATTTTCAGAAAGAGATGGCCAATGGGAACGATCTACCCTGCGTCGGCCACGATTGTATTGGTCGTGATTTTGGCCGCTGGTTCCGCAGCAGCGGAAGGTTCGGCCGATGCAAAGGTTCTGACGCGGTGGGACGGAACCTGGAAACATCACACGGTTGTCAAACCCGCGGCCTGGTCTCCTGTGTCCGGTGAAATACCGGGTGCGACGACGGGAGAGTGGATTCTGGGCGGTCAATACCATCAGATATCCGGCCGGACCGGCACAACGGAGACCCGCGAAATCCAGCGCTTTGAATTAAGGAGCGGTCAGTACCAGAAGTGGGCGTTCGATTCGACCGGCGGGCAGAGTTTCTGGGTTGGTACGTGGGACGAAACATCGGAGACGATGACGTGGAAATACATGGATTTCGGTCTGGGTATGGAGGGGAAGATCGTCAACCGGTTCACCGGTGCCGACAGATACGAAACAACGCTTGTCCTCAAGGATAGCCAGGGAAACGTCCTCCTGAATATCCGTTCGAAACACACACGATTCGCGGGAGGCCCCGAATAGGTCGCAGCGGGTTCACCAGTTTAAAATTCAACTTGACATGGAACCCGCGTGACACTAAGATTAAGTGTCTTGGTGTTCGAAAGAACCGTCCGCGCCGAGTCCGATTCAGGCCATCGGATCGGTATCAGGTGCATCGCACGTTCCAATCCGTCAACCTCACAAGACGTTTCCTCAAAGCACGCAGTCTCGAAAGTATCGTCAACGTCCGGTTTCGGTTCGATCCACTGGGGTAATCACCGAAACAGATTGGAGGAATGAAGAACATGTCAACTCGTACGCTACTCGTCGTTCTCACCCTCAGCCTGCTTGCCAGTCCCGCATTCGCGCAGATAGGGAATGTTTCCGTTGAGGGGGGCGTGGATCTTGTCTCTCATTATATCTTCCGCGGCGTCGGCTTCACGAACAAACCGACCGCGCAACCCTCGCTCACCGTCGGTCTCGGGGAATCCGGATTCGCGTTCAACGTCTGGGGATCCGCTGCTCTGAAACAACGGAGCATTCAGGACGCGGGCGATGAACTCGACCTCACGTTAACGTACGACCGCAGCCTGGGAGAACAGTACCAAAACGTCGGGCTTACCGTTGGAATGATTCAATACACCTTTCCGAGCCTGGACAAGGGCGACAGAATCACCACGGAGTTTTTCGCCGGCCTGAGCCTGGATCAGTTTCTGTCACCGTCTCTAACGCTCTACCGCGATGTGGGTCAGTTCGATTACTGGTACCTCAATGGCAGTATCGGCCATGAAATCCAGCCGATCCCTGACAGCAACGTCTCGCTGGGGATTTCGGCCGATATCGGATACAGCGACACGACCGAAAAATTCGAATTCAACCACGTAGGTGCGTCCGTTTCGCTGGGTGTCAGCCATAGCTACTTTTCATTGTCGCCCACCATCGGAGTCATTCGCCGGATCGAAGATATCGTTGAAGACGGAGGCGAGACGACCCAGGTCTGGGGCGGCGTCAGTCTCGGTTTCGCCTACTAACGGCAGCGGCGATCAGTTAACCTGATCCAGCCAGATACCGCTGGCGAGGATCTGCCGGTAATCGGTAGATCAGCCGCGGCGGAGGCGTTTAACGATGTCGGGGCGAGTTCTCTCGTCCCGGCGTCTCTATTTATGTCCGTGGCTTGAAGCCTTATCGATAGTGTGTTCATTTTTTGTTGATGCGGAGTTCGAAGTCAGCCCGCAGCCGCCCACAAATCTCGGAAGCCGATCTATGCGGATTTCACCGTACGGGCTCATCCTCGGAATGGGCGCCATCATGGCCGCGCCGTGTGTGGCCGGGGCCGCTGGCGACGCAGGTACAACCGATGCGCCGGCCGGGATTGCGCTCCGCGAGTTCGTTCAGAAGATCGTCAACGCGAATCCCCGGGTGAAGTCGGCTCGCGCCGCATTGGAGGCGAGAAGGAGCGATCGAGACGCCGCATCCCGACCGCTGTACAACCCGGAGATCAACGCGGACTTCGAAAGGACGCACGAGACCCGCTACTGGATCGGCATCGGATATGCGATTGATTGGGGCGGAAAAGGCAGGGCCCGCACTGCTGTGGCGGAATCCGAGTGGAGGGTCGCCGAGGCGGCGGTCGCCCACGTGCGCCGTGATGTAACCATCGACCTGCTGAACGGTCTGGCCGCCCACCGGACCGGCGCCGAACGCGACAGCCTGGCAGCGCGGCGCCAAGAGCTGATGCACGACTTCGCGGTGCTTGCACAACGCAGGTTCGAGACGGGCGACGTGAACCGGGTGGAACTTGATCTTGCGCGGCTGGCTTCCGTGGATGCCCGAATCAGGAGAGCCACCGCAGCGGCGTCGCTTGCCGAAGCGAGACAGGCGGTCCGCGGTCTCGCTCCGGTTCAGCCTGTGTCAACGTGGCCTCCGCTGCCGGCATCTCTGCCTGACCTGCCGGATGGCGCCGACGTTCAGTCCCTGGTCGAGGCGCTCCCGGAAGTCCTCGCAGCCAGGCGCCGGGCGGATGCCGCCGAGGCTCTCGTTGAGCTTCGGCGCAGGGAACGGCGTCCCGATCCGACGTTAAGCCTGGGGGGCGGCGGCGAGGCAGGCGAGCGGCTCACGGTTGCGGAATTGTCAATCCCGCTGCCATTGCTCAATCGGTTCGGCGATGAAGTGGATGCGGCCGCGGCGGGCCACCGCGCGGCGCAGCAGACCGGCGAAGACGTGTCGCAACGGGCGCGCGCCCGCCTGATCAGCGCGATGGAGCGCTATCGGCTGGCGCTGGCCGCGTGGAGAGATTGGCAGAAGACCGGACAGACGAGCCTCGAGCGGCAAGAGGAACAACTTCGCAAGCTGTGGAAAGCCGGCGACATCGGCACAACGGACTATCTTGTGCATACGGGGCAGTCGCTGGATGTGCGGGAGAGCGCGCTGGACCTTCGGGAATCGGTCTGGCGGGCATGGTTTGAGTGGTTGTCGGCATCCGGACAGATCGACGTCTGGCTGGGTACCGGCGCGGACCGGTGAGTCGTCAAATCTGCCGAACAGGAACGGAGAAACATCCATGAACACCCCGACACTCCGGGCGGCGTGTCTCATCCTGGCCATGATCGCCCCGGTTCTCGCGGAAGAAGCAGACCACGAGAATCCGGAAGGCGAAGCGGCCGGAATCGTCGAAATGACGGCCGATGAGCAGCGCGCTGCCGGCGTTGTCGTCGACAGCGTTGCGCGGCGCGCACTGGGTGAGACCATTCGCGTCCCCGGCAACGTGGGGATCAACGTGTACAGGTCCTCACGCGTCACCCCCCGCATTACCGCCCAGGTCGTCGCCCGGCACGTCATACTCGGTGAGACGGTAACGGCCGGACAGCCCATGGTAACCCTCTCGAGCGTAGCCATGGCCGAAGCGCAGGGCGAATTGATCGTTGCCAACCGGGAATGGGAGCGCGTCAGGAGCCTCGGACCGGAATCCGTGTCCGACCGTCGTTTCACCGAGGCGCGCGTGGCCCGGCAACTGGCGCTGGCCAGGGTACTCGCCTACGGTATGACGCAAGCGCAGGCGGACGCCCTGATGAATATCACCGACGCGGACATTGCCAGCGGCGTCTTCGATCTGTTTGCCCCGCAGGACGGGACGGTTTTGCAGGACAACTTCATCGTGGGTGAACTGATCGAGCCCGGGCGCGTCCTATTCGATATCAGCGACGAGTCCGTGATGTGGGTGGAAGCCAGACCGATTGCGGTGGGTGCGCCCGAAATCCATGCGGGCAGTTCGGCGCGGGTCAGTCCCGACGGCGTCACCTGGTTTGAGGGTACGGTTGTTCAGCGCTACCACCGCGTGGATGAGAAGACCCGCACCCACGGCGTTCGAATCGAAGTGGACAACGAGGAGGACCTGCTGCACGAGCGACAGTTCGTCGAGGTGGAGATCGTTACGGGCGTCGGGGAACCGGTGCTGGCCGTACCGAACGCCGCTGTGACAATGATCGACGATATCCCTACCGTGTTCAGAGTCAAGGCCGGCCATGAGTTTCACCCGGAATCGATCGTCACCGGTGCAACCGTGGGCGACTGGACGGTGGTTTCAGCCGGACTCCAGGCCGGTGACGAAATCGCGGTTTCCGGCGTCTTTCATTTGAAGTCGCTGCTACTCAAGTCTTCGCTGGGCGGCGGCCACGCGCATTGAGGAGCTCCGTGTTAGAAAAGCTGGTTGAAACCTCGGTGCGCTACAAGGTCCTTGTGCTGCTCGCCTTCGGGGTGGTCGCCTTTCTGGGCTGGCGCGCGGTTGTGACCGTCCCGATCGACGCATTCCCCGACGTAACGCCCGCCCAGGTCAACATTTATACCGAATCGCCGGGTCTGGCGGCGGAGGACGTCGAGCAGCTACTTACCTTTCCCGTCGAATCCGCAATGGCGGGCCTGCCAAGGGTAAAGCAGATCCGCTCGGTGAGCCTGTTCGGCCTCTCGTACGTAGCGGTGTACTTCGAAGATGACATGGACATCTACTTCGCGCGCCGCCTGGTGATGGAACGCCTCCAGGAAGTCGGAGACCGGATTCCCGAAGGGTACGGCACGCCGGAGATGGGCCCGAATACGTCCGGACTCGGGCAGGTTTTCTGGTACACGCTCGAACGGGCCGATGAAAAGCTGAATGCCGGGATTACGGACATGGATCTGCGGACGCTCCACGACTGGAGCGTCCGCTTGATTTTGCGTACCGCGCCTGGCGTGGACGATGTGATTTCCTGGGGAGGGCAGGAACGTCAGTACCAGGTTGTCATCGATCCCTTGAGTCTTATCGAGTACGACCTCACGTTCACCGACGTGATCGAAGTGATCGAGGCCAACAACCGGCAGGTCGGCGGCCAGTACGTCAACCTCGGCGCTGAGCAATTCCTGGTGCGCGGGCTCGGCCTTGTCGAAAACGAAGAGGACATCGGCGCGATGGTCGTCAAGGTTGAGGACGGCACGCCGGTCTACCTCCGACACGTCGCGGACATTGTGCAGGGAGGGGCCCTCCGCTTCGGCGCCGTGACCCGCGACGGCAAGGAAGTTGTGCTCGGTATGGCCCTTTCGCGCATCGGAGAAAACGCCGCCGCCGTGGTCGATGCCGTAAAGGAGAAAGTCGCAATTGTCGACCGTTCCCTGCCGGAAGGCGTCAAGTTGCGGCCGGTTTACGAGCGCACGGACCTGGTGAACCGGTCGGTGGCCACGGCGACAAACGCGCTTCTGCAGGGCGCGGTTGTGGTGGCCATCGTGTTGTTCCTCTTCCTTGGCGAACTCCGTTCGGCAGTGGTAGTTATCGCGTCCATTCCGCTGGCGATGCTTGTCGCCTTCATCTTCATGGACCAGGCGGGACTCTCCGCCAACCTTATGTCGCTGGCCGGACTCGCGGTCGGCATCGGCATGATCGTCGACGGCGCCGTGGTCGTGGTCGAGAACGCCTTCCGCATCATGGCGGAGCGGAAGGAGGCCGGGCAGGCCGTTGATCGTTCCAGCGCCGTGCTGGCAGCCGCGCGGAGCGTGGCGAATCCGATCGCCTTCGCCATCATGATCATCATTGTGGTTTTTCTGCCGCTGTTCGCGCTCGAGGGTCTCGAAGGGAAACTCTTCAAGCCCATGGCGTTCAATATCAGCTTCGCGATGGCCGGCTCGCTCGTGCTGACGCTTACGCTGATACCTGTACTGGCCGCGCTGATCCTCAAGCCGAAGGAGCAGCGGGATACGTGGCTGGTTCGCGTCGTCAAGGCGCGCTATGTGCCGCTCCTCTACGGAGCCCTCGCGAACAAGAAGATCGTGGTCCGAATCGCCGTCGGGCTGCTGGCTGCGAGCCTCGCGCTCTTTCCCTTTCTCGGCAGGGAATTCATGCCGCAATTGCAGGAGGGCTCGATCATGTGGCGCGTCACGTCCATTCCGTCCGCGTCGCTCGATCAGTCGATTGCGATTTCCAAGGACATCGAGAACGCCCTGTCCGGATTCCCGGAAGTCAACACCACCGTGGCCATGATCGGACGCGCCGAAAAGGGCGAGACGGCCGACGTGAATTACATGGAGATTTACACCGAACTCAAACCGGAGGACGAGTGGCCTGGCGACAGAGATATCGGGGAACTCGCCGAAGCGATGCGGGAAAGGCTGGAGGAGGTGGTTCCGACCGCCGTGGTGGCCTTTACGCAACCGATCCAGATGCGCGTGGAGGAACTCATTTCCGGCGTTCGCGCCACGCTCGCCGCCAAGATCTACGGTGAGGACCTGGCGGAACTCAACCGGTTGAGCCTCCGGATCAAGGAGGTCATCGCATCGGTGGACGGCGTGGCCGATCTTTCGCTGGAGGCAAATATCGGCAAACCTCAGATCCGCCTCCAGGTCCGCCGGGACCACCTTGCGCGTTTCGGCCTGAGTACCGACGAGGTGTTGTCGGTCGTGCGGACCGGCATCGGCAACGAACCCGTGTCCACTCTGATCGACGGCGTCCGCCGGTTCGACATTACGGCGCGGCTGGACGACGCGTCGAAATCCTCGGTGCAGGCCATCGGGCGTATCCCGCTCAAAACCAGCGTTGGCGCCATCATCCCCCTGTCGGAGGTTACCGACGTAAGCGTCGCGCAGGGGTATTCGTTCGTGCGCAGGGAGCAGCTGCAGCGCTACGCGGTCATTCAGATGGACGTCCGGGGCCGTGATATCGACGGCTTTGTCCGTGACGCGAGTGCGGCCATCCAGGACCAGGTCGATCTGCCGCCGGGGTACTGGATCGAGTGGGGCGGCGCGTTCGAGAACCAGCAGCGCGCGCTGGCGAGACTGTCAGTGATCGTGCCGCTGACGATTTTCTTCATTTTCGTGTTGCTGTATACCGCGTTCAATTCGGTGAAGTATGCCACGCTGATCATCGCCAACGTACCGTTTGCCACCATCGGGGGATTGATTGCGCTCTTCATCAGCGGACAATACGTGTCGGTCCCGTCCGCGATCGGATTCATCACCGTATTCGGCGTGGCCATGTTGAACGGCATCGTTCTTGTCAGCTTCATCAATGAACTCAGAGAGACGGGACTTTCCGTCGAGGAAGCGGTACGGCAGGGCGCAGCGCTTCGCCTGCGCCCCGTCCTGATGACCGCGGGCACATCCATTCTGGGATTGATGCCGATGTTGCTGTCTTCCGGCGTGGGCGCGGAGACGCAGCGTCCGCTCGCCTCCGTCGTGGTTGGCGGCCTCATCACCTCGACCCTGCTGACCCTGATCCTGTTGCCGGTGATCTACGAGTGGATGGAGAAACGCGCCGAACGAAACGCGAACTAAGGAATTCCCTTTAACGATCTTATGTGGAACTGGCCTGTCAGTTGGAAGACAGGCCGTTTCTCTTTAGGTGACGGCACATGACGGGCGCCTGCATCATCCATAGTCGTTCTGACTCGCACTTTTTTTTTTGGCGCGTCTCTGTTATATTCCGGTGAAGAGCCTACTGGACTCAATATGTGGCAGGGCGTCTCGCCTGATTTCTGACCATGGCAATGCCAATAGTCAGCACGGGAGGACCTTCTGCCGGTCGCCGAACCGTCTGGCCGTCGGAGGTCACATGAAAAGCAATACAGAACTGCTATGCCGAATCACCGCTCGCCCGGATGTCTTCGGCGGAAAACCCATTATCCGAAATATGAGGATTTCGGTCGAAATTGTCCTGAGTCTACTGGCAAAGGGTGTAACGACCGATGCAATTTTGGCGGATTATCCTGAACTCGAACCGGATGATATTCGAGCATGTGCTGCCTATGCCCATGCGGTGATCGCCAATGATTCACTGGATGCCGTTTCGGTCGCCCATCCGTGAGATTCCTCGTTGACAGGTGCGCCGGCCACCGCCTATCTGAATGGCTTCGCGGCCAGGGGCATAACGTCGTCGACTCCAGGGAACTCGGGCACGACCCCGGCGATCGGGAACTGCTGGAACGCGCGGCTGCCGGCGGAAGGATTCTGGTGACGATTGACACTGACTTCGGAGAGCTCGTATACGTGAGGCAGGCTCAGCATGCGGGGTTGGTACGTCTCCCGGATGTACCGGCAGAACAACGAATCGCCCTGATGGCAGACGCACTTAAGCGACACCGGACTGCCCTGGAGGAACGGGCCATAGTTACAATCCGTGGCGGGCGTGTCCGGATTTCCCGGCAACCGTAAGAGTGCCAATCCGGATACCTGTGCACGAAAACGACAAAGGAGAAAACCATGAAAAGCGGTGTCGCGACGGCAGATATTACGCCTGAGCCGGGTCCCGTACTTCAGGGGCATTGGAGCTCGAATCCGTCCCATTCGGTGCTGTATCCGCTGGAAGTCCGCGCGATCGTGTTCGAGGAAGGGGAGACGAGGACGGCGATCGCGACCCTGGACGTCATCGGCGTGGCAAAGGAGACGACCGACCGGATCCGGGCGCGGGTGACCGCGGCGTGCGGCATCCCGGGCGATCACGTGATGCTGGCATGCAGCCACACGCACTCGGCGCCCGCCACGCTGCCGGCGCTGGGCATGGAACCGCCCGACGGATGGCTGGAAATGATCGAGATCGCAACCGCGGACAGCATCGCGCGGGCGGCGGCGGATTTGAGGCCGGTCCGGTTCGGAGTGGGCTGCGGTTCGGCGCATTTCAATATCTGCCGCAGGCCATTGCCCGGCGCCTCCGGCATGACGTTGAATTTCGGCGGTATCGTGGACCGGCGCGCCCGCGTTCTTCTCGTGGAAGCCGAGGATGGGGCGCCGCTGGCGGTGCTGTTTCACTACTCCTGCCATACCACGACAAAGAGCGGGTCCGAAGGCTATATTTCGCCGGACTATGCCGGAATCGCCCGCAGGGTAATTGAAGAGTCCATGGGTTGCAAAGCCTTGTATCTGGCGGGGTGCTTCGGCAATATCCGACCGGCCGTGGTGGACCCGGACACCGCGCGCTTCAAGTCGGCCAGCAAGGCTGAACTCGATGCGTGCGGGGAGGAGTTGGGGCGGGAGGTGGTACGCGTGGCCGGCAGCCTGAAGACCCGGCGGTCCTCGCAATTGAGCGCACGGCGATCCGACGTACAGATTTCATTCGGCGAGCACGATCCGATTGAGAAACTGCGAGAGATGGCGGACGACGAAAGCGCAAGAGGCCGCCTGCTGACGGGACCGTGGGCGAACAGCGTCTTGGAGATGATCGAGAACGGCGGCATTCCCGACAGCCGCGCGACGGAGATGCAGTTGATGGCGGTGGGTCCGCTGGCTTGCGTTTCCATACCCGGCGAGCCGGTACAGGAGATCGGTCACGCGATCGAGAAACGGCTGAGGGGGATGGTGGACGCCGACGATGTGTGGCCGGTGGGATACGCGAACGACGAGATCGGATACCTTTGTACCGACCGGCACTACGAGGAGGGCGGGTACGAGCCCAACGCGTACCCCTATTATGGTGAACCGGCCAGATTCCAGGGTGAGGAGCAAACCATAGTACAGACGGCGGAGTCGCTTGCCAGTGGGTAGGGACGTGGCAGGGAGACCGGAAGACAACGACCTGCCGACGGATTCGGCGAGGACTTCCGGAAGGCCGGTCCGCGCCGCGATTTACGGCACAGGGTCATGGGCGAACCAGACCCATATTCCGAACCTGAAAAAACTGGGCGTTGACGTCGTGGCGGCATGCGACGTGGACGCGGAGGCCCTGAGTCGTACGGCAGAGCGCTTTGACATACCGGCGGTCTATGCCGACGGGCGCGAAATGGTCGAGAACGAGCGGTTCGACGTGCTCTTTTCGGTCGTGCCGGCCTTTGCGCGCACGGACGTCGAAATCGAGGCCGTGCGCCGGGGGATTCATCTGTTCAGCGAAAAGCCGCAGGCCCTTCGGATGGCCGTGGCTCTGGAAATCGACCGGGCGATTCGGGAGGCGGGCGTGTTGAGCACGGTCTGTTTTCGGGAACGGTATCGGCCGCTGTTCCAGGAGGCGCGGCGCATTCTGTCGGAGAAGCGGATCGTACACGCGGTGTTTCGGTCCGTGGGGGGGCTGCCCCGGTTGAAGTCGCGGAAGGACCGGACGTCGTGGTGGTACCAGATGGGCAAGTCGGGAGGTCCGGCGCTCGATTGGGGCGTGCACGCCGTGGATTACACCCGGTTTATGACCGGATTGGAGGTTGAGAGCGTCCAGGCGTTTTATTGTGAAAAGTCCGACGTCTTCAGCGAACCGCTTTCGTCGTCATTCCACTTCCTGATGGACAACGGCGCGACGATGACGATGACGTTTGTGCGGGCGGACCCGTCGGGAACGCCGCAGCCGTGGTTCACGTTTTTCTTCGAGGGCGGGCGGATGGAGATATTCAATTACGATCGAATCGACTTGAACGGCGAGACGGTCTATCGGGATCGGGATTTCGACCCATGGTTCGAGCAGGACCGGGTCTTCGTGGAGGCCGTGCGTTCGGGCCGCCCCGGGGGTATCCTGAACGATTATCACGATGGTCTGTATTCCTTGGCGCCGGTCCTGGCCGGATGGGATTCCGCCCGGCAGGGCGGGCGATGCATTGAAATCGATGCCTACTTCGAGCAGGAGGGACGGTGATGGATCAAAAGGGATATGCAAATTCTGATCTGTTGATGACGCCGCGGCAGTTGCAGGGTCGCCTCCACGACGGAGCGACGTGCATCGTGGACGTCCGGCCCACCCACGAATACACATCGGGGCATATTCCCGGTGCGCTGCACCTGGACCTCTACGGAATCAGTCTGAACAACACCGGACAGGAGGCTTTCGAGGCTTTCATGTGGACCCTGTCGTACTTAATGGGAAGCCGGGGGATCGGCTCCGATGCCACGGTGGTGTTTTACGAGAACGACTCGGGGATGCGGGCGGCGCGCGGTTTCTGGATCTGCGAATATCTGGGACACACGGACGTACATGTGCTGGATGGCGGGCTGGGGGCCTGGAGGGCGGCGGGATATGCGACGACGCGGGAGGTCGCGGTCCCGGATGCGGCCACATTCGAGGCCTCACCGGTGGCGGGGCGCCATATCGGCTACGAGGAGATTCGGGATTCGCTCGGACGCACGGATTTCGTGCCGCTGGATACGCGCAGCGGCGATGAATATTACGGGCGGGTGGCGCGCTCTGCCCGGGCCGGCGCTTTGCCCGATGCCGTGCATATCGAGTACCTGAACAACCTGGACGCGTCGGGCGCGTTCAAGCCGGCGGCACAGCTGCGTGCGATGTACGAACGGGCGGGCGTGATGCCGGAGCAGACGGTGGCGTGTTACTGACAGGGGGGGTACCGTTCCTCCCATTCGTACCTGGCGTTGCGCCTGCTGGGATATGAGAATGTGCGCAACTATATCGGGTCGTGGAAGGAATGGGGCGACCGGCTGGACCTGCCGGTGGAAGTTCCCGAGGCGCCTTGATCGGATTGTGTCGTGTAAACGGGTTGCGCGGACGGGCAGGCGGATTAAACAACAGGGGGTACGGAGGATCAGATCCCGCCCATTTCACAGACGATGTCGAACTCTCTTTTCTTGACGGGCTGGATGGACAGCCGCTGACCCCTGCGAACAACAAGCATTTTTTCCAGTTTGGGGTTCGCCTTAAGGTCTTTGAGATGTACGTACGTCTCGAAGGCCTTTTTCCATTTCACGTCCACCGAGAACCATCGGGGATCGTCAGGCGTGGACTTGTCGTCGTAATAGTTGCTTTCCGGGTCGAAGGCCGAGGGGTCGGGATAGGCCGCCCGAACGATCTCAGCAAGGCCGGCGATACCGGGTTCGTCGCAGTTGGACTGGTAGAACAGGACGACGTCGCCCGTCCGCATGTCGTCACGGATGAAATTTCGCGCCTGATAGTTGCGCACGCCGCGCCACTTTCCCGTGCTGTCGGGCCGGTTGTGCTTCAGGTCGTCGAAGCTGCATTCGTTGAGTTCGCACTTCATCAGCCAGTATTTCACAGGCATGATCTCCTCGTACAATAATGGCGCGCGGCGGGCCCCGCGCCTTTTATTTACCTATCTGGCGTCCCTCGCAACTTCCTCGAGCATTACCGGCCATGCCTCCTCGGCATAGAACCGGTGCCCTCCGTTCCCAATCACCAGGTGGCAGCGGTGGGGCGCGCCGGCCGCCGCGTAGATGGTCTTGAGATGGTCGAAGGCTTTCCGTACGCCCGCGACAGGGAAGATCCCGTCGTCCCTACCTGCTACGAGTACGACCGGATTTGGGGCGAACAACCCCATTACGTCCGGCATTTCAGCGTACTTGAGAAGGCCCGGCACGTAGTTGTCCGCACAATGATAAATGGACATGATGGAGTCCCGGAACGTGCAGAAGTAACAGGAAGGCATGGCGTACGAGATTCGTGGCAGCAAGGCCGCGGAAAAAAGGCTAACGGTCCCGCCGCCGGAATTGCCCATGACGCCGATGCGTTCCGGATGCGCGTCGCCCCGCGAGAACAGGTAGTCAATCCCTCTGTCCACGTCGTAGACGCGCTCGCCCAGAAGGGTGCGGCCGAGCATCAGCGCGTGCATCGTGGCGTCGTGACACCCGTGGGTGGAAATCTTCCGCTGGACAAGCTCCCGCCTCTCTCCGAACGAACGCTGCTCGATGCACAGGGCGGCGATGCCGCGCCTCATACACCCGAGGCCGAAGTCCCTGTCACCGGGGACCTCGATCGGCTCCCTGTTGTCGTCCCGGGCCACGGCGATGGAGTTGTGCATGCCCGTAGAGTGGCCCTGAACGCAGATGAAGAAGGTATAGGGAGGTTCCACACCGTTTGGAAGACACACGTACGCCGGAACGTCTGCGTAGGGCTCACCGGCGAATACGATCTTTTCGATATGCCCCAGAGGGTGTTCGCGCTTCCAGAGGGAGCGCACATTCAGAGGCGCCCGTTCCTCCGGCATGTCGCCGACGAGTTGCCGGACCATTCTCCGAAGCGGTTTCCGCCAGGTCTCGAAATCCTCGCCGCGATACGACATCGACGGTTCGAGGGTGTCCATCAGATGCCGGTGATGTACCGAGGGAGACAGGTTGAATCCGTCTTCCTGTTCCATGGGATCTTCTCGTTTCGCCCGTATGCAAGTCGTGGATTGGTCGTCGAACCGGCCGTTTTTTTCTATTCGCCATCCAGCGCTTCCGCCCGTTGTTTCCATTTCTCGTAGTTGGGAGAAAGCGACAACGCGCCGCCGGGCTGGGGCACGAGTTCGCCGTTCCGGCCCCGCGGGTCGCCGCGCGTTTCGTTGACTTCGGCCAGGCGTCCCCGCCAGTCGTCGATGCGTGATTGCCGATCGGCATCGGCCGCGAGGTCAATGCACTCCAGTGGGTCGGTTTCCAGGTCGAAGAACTGCTCGGCCCCGGTATGATGGAACCAGATGTACTTTTCCCGGCCGTCGGTTACGTACTGCATACCGTGTTCTCTGTCGTAACAGGTGGTGTGTTCGCCCTGAACGAACTCCCGCCAGCGTTCGCTGTCGCCCCGTGAGAGATTCAACAGGCTGCGGCCGTCTACGGATTCGGGGACGGAGACGCCCGCGGCATCGAGGAACGTGGGCATAACGTCTCGCAGTTCCACCGGCTGGCCCAGCGTCGCGTTGCGGTGAATTTCCCAGGTGTCCGGGTATTTGAGGATGAAGGGGATTCGGGCGGAGCCTTCATACGCGTAGGTTTTTCGCCAGTGGTGATGATCGCCCATCATGTCGCCGTGGTCCGACGTGAACAGGATCAGGGTGTTGGCCGCTGCCTTTGGGTCGCGCCGGCGCAGTTCGTGCAGGACACGGCCGATCTGATGGTCGATGAAGGTAATGTTGCCGTAATAGGCCGCTCGCGCACGATGGGTCTCGGCGGCGGTGCGGCGTGTGCGCGGGGCGTTCACATCCGCGATCTGCCGGTCGTACCGGGCCGACCACGCTCCCGCGGCCGCTTCGGGAATGCGCGGGTTGTCAATGTACATGTCGTAGTAAGTCTGCGGCGCGTCGTACGGGGAATGCGGGCGAGCGAAAGACAACCAGAGAAAGAAGGGTTTGGTCGGGTCCCGGTTTTCCAGGAACCTGATGCCTTCGGATGCCGTCCAGTGTGTGGGATGCAGGTGTTCGGGCAGGTGCGACGGGCGGGCCATCCAGGAGTTCCAGTCCACGCTGTGGTCGCGGTAGCCGTATTCGCCCTCTTTGTGTTTCTCAAAGAAAACGTGATAGTCGCTGATGAAGTTGCCAAGTCGTCGCCCGCTCTCGTCCAGGACCATATGGTGGAAACCGTAGAGTCTGCGCTGGGGATGGAAATGCATTTTGCCCACGGCCTGGGTATGGTAGCCCCCGTGAGCGAGTTCGCCGGGCAGTGTGGCCGGATACTCGAGCGGGTCGGCGCCGGTCATCGTGAGACGGCCGTGGTTCCACTGGTCCATGCCCGTGAGGATACCGGCGCGGGCGGGGGTGCATGAAGGCACGGAGGTGTAGGCGTGATCGAATCGCGCGCCGCCCTCGGCCAGTTCATCCAGGTAGGGCGTTTCCAGCACCGGATGCCCGTCGCATCCAAGGCAGTCGCCGCGCTGCTGGTCGGTTGTAATGAGAAGCAGATTGGGTCTGGGAGACATAGTGCTCAGGTCTGCGTGTTCCGTTGTGGATCGCCTATCCCCAGACTTCCTTGAGGAATCGGACCCAGTTGCCGGAGAGGATGTTGCGAACGTCGGGTTCCCTGTAGCCACGGCGCTGGAGGATGCCGACCAGGTTCTGAAGGTCGGCGATGGTGTTGAGGTCCCGAGGGGACTGTTCCTGTCCGAATCCGCCGTCCAGATCGGTGCCGATGCCGGCGTGCCGTGCGTTGCCGGCGAGTTGACAGACGTGGTCGATGTGATTGGCTACGGTTTCGAGGGTGGCCTTTGTGTTCTGCGCCCAACATGGGATGTCGCGGTTCCAGTCCGGATCCAGCATCCAGGCATCGAATGCAGCGCCTATCACGCCGCCTCGTTGGATGATGGCGCCGATCATGGCGTCGGTGAGCTGGCGCTGTCCGGGGGTGAGGGCGCGGCAGTTGTGGTGAGAAGCGGCCACGGGACCGTCGTAGACGTCCAGGATTTCCCAGAAGGCCTGGTCAGTGGTGTGGGTCAGATCAACGATAATCCCCGCTTCCTTCAGGGCGGCGAGCAGGGGTTTGCCGCGTTCCAGCAGGCCGCCCTCGGTGCCCGTTCCGTGGCAGTAGGAACTGACGCCGTAGTGGGAAATGCTCACGATTCGGAGCCCGAGATCGTACCATTCGGGGACCTGGGACGGGTCCAGGATGGGGTCGGCGCTTTCCATGGCCACTACCAGGCCGATTGGCGTATCGGGGGCCGGGTTCTCCCACGCGGCCACCGTTTCGTCCAGGTCCCGCGAATTGCGGATGAAGCGAATCACGCCTTCGCGCTCCATCGCCTGGTAGTAGGCCAGGTGGCCCCGTCCCACGCCGTGGCACTGGTCCTGGCAGTACATGCCCGTGCGTGTCCAGCGGTCGTTGGGGTCGGTACGGGACATCATGGTGCCGAAGATGATGCCGACGTTGCCCCGGCGAAGTTCCGGAAAGGTGACGGTACAGCTTCCGAAGCTGCGCATCACGGGCTCGGCGTCGTGGACGCGTACGGTCGCGGCCGGCTGTGTGAGGTCACGATTGACCTGAATGGCGCTGAAACCGAGATCCAGGTGGCTGTCTGCGATGAGATACGGAATGTCCGACATTCGATCCCTATGGAAAGATCATCCCTGCGGTGAGGTGAGACGGGACGTTATCGTCAGGTCCACGCGGCTTTGAAAAACCTGATCAGGTTCCCGTGACAGATGTTGTCGACGTCCTCGGCGTTGTACCCATGCGCTTCCAGGATGCCGGGGAACCGCTGGAGGTCGACGATCGTGTTGTAGTCCGTGGGTGAGAGTTCCAGCCCGAATCCTCCGTCCAGGTCCGTGCCGATCGCCACGTGTTTGCTGTTGCCCGTCAACTGGCAGATGTGGTCGATATGTTCGACAACGGCCTTCATCGGCCGGGTTGCAGTGGCGTAGTGGGTCGACGGATCGTCCCAGTCCCAGGCGGGGCTGAGCATCTGTTCGGCAAAGACCATGCCGATGACGCCGCCGCGTTCCACGATGGCGCGGATCATATCGTCGCTGAGGTGACGCTGTCCCGGAACCAGCGCGCGGCAGTTGCAGTGACTGGCGTGGACCGGGCCTTCCCAGTAGTCCAGGATCTGCCAGAAGCTGAGGTCCGACGCATGGGTGAGGTCAATCACCATACCCGCGTCTTTGAAAGCGTCCATCAGGGGGTAGGCCGGGGGATAGAGGCCGCCGACGGTGCCTGTGCCGTGGCCGTATGTATTCGCGCCGAAGTGGGTAAGCGACACGGACCGCAGACCGGCGTCCCACCATTCTGCGACCTGGTCGGGTCCCAGGATGGGGTCGGCGCTCTCGGCGGTGAGAATCAGTCCGATCGGCGTGGTGTCCGTCGGATGCTCCCAGGATGATACGCAGGCATCCAGGTCGCCGGCGTCTTTGATGAACGTGATTTCGCCCCGGCGGGCCAGGGCGTTGTAGTAGTGGAGGTGGCTCTGACCCCTGGCGTAGGCGACCGACTGCGCGCGGACCGAGTTGTGCGAGTCGATGGAGGGGGCCTGAACTCGGGCCATGATCGTCGACAGCATGATGCCCACGTGACCCTCGCGCATTTCAGGCAGCGTGACCGTGACCGTGTAGTGCTTGTCCTTCAGGCCCGCGCGTCTCTCCAGTGAGTCCTTATGGGTCGAAAGGCCCGCGCGGACGACGTCCTCGCGTTCGCGAAGCACGTGCACCGGTTGCGTGAGGTCGCGCCGGTAGAAGAGCGCGTTGAAGGCCATGTCCAGATGGCCGTCGATGATGAGTACCGGTTTGTCGGGCATAGGCGAAGAAGGGATTGAAAAGGGGATACGAAACGGGTCGAAGCGATCCGCAGTTCAAATTACCTTGCCGGTTCGGAAGCGGCAAGGGAAATCAATGGAGGCTGGAAACGGGGGCACTGTGGACCTTGCGTTACAGATTCGATGAGGATTGCGGTTGACCGGTCTTCATCTGTCGTGCGTGCCTCCAGATTTGTCGTCGATGGCAAGAACCTGTGCATCCACTCCACCTTTTTTCTTGCTCGAAACAGCGGTTTTATGGATATTCCGAACAGATATCCTGACCTGGCACGATTGGACGGGGAGTGGCTCAGTCCGGCAGAGCACCTGCTTTGGGAGCAGGGGGTCGCGGGTTCGAATCCCGCCTCCCCGACCATAAAAAACAAGGGGTTACGAGAAATGTCTCGTAGCCCTTGTCTCTTTTCGGTGAAGCGCACCCTCTTGCGTTCTCTCTTCTCGCCTCGTCATTCACCGAACTGCGCCAGAAACGCCGCTCTGGCTTCCCGCACGACGTCGTCGGACAGTTCGCGTCCGTCGGAGACGTCGACGTTGGCGCGAATATGGTCGGGACTGGTGGAGCCGATGATGGCGGTGCAGACGTCCGGATGCGAAAGCGTGAAACGCAGTACGAATTCGAGGATGGGCATCCCGCCCGCAAGGTCGGCCAGAGGTATGGATTGCGCCCGGTCCCAGGGTCCGCCCATATAGTCGCCTTCGGGACGTTCGTTCAGTTGCCACACGGCATTGGAGATGGGTCGCTTGATGATGGTGCCCATCCGTTGTGCCTTCAACGTCGGCATGAGATCCCGTGCGGATTCCTGGTAGAGGATGTTGTAGGTGAATTCCTGGGTGTCCAGAGGCCAGCGCAGCGCCGCCGCCGCGGCCGACGGTCCGTCCGCCGACACGCCCACAAAGCGGGTCCAGCCTCTTTCCCTGGCGTCCAGAAGGGCCTCGAAGGCCACCTCATCGTCGTCGTCCGGATCGGGCAACCCGTGAAACTGAACGATATCGATCACGTCCATGTTCAGCTTCTTTCGACTCTCGTCGATCGTACGCAGGATACCTTCCCGGCTGTAGTCCCGCACGATGCGGCGTTCGCCACCGGACTCCCCTACGTAGTCGCCGCATTTCGTGGCCAGGATGAATTCGTCCTGCCGATGAGAGATATACCTCCCGATTCGCTCTTCGCTCACGCCATACATGGCGGCCGTGTCTATGAAATTGATGCCCGCGTCCAGAACCGCGTTGAGGGCGCGGTCCACGAGGGTTTCGGACAGGTTCATATTGCCGACCTGCGCGGCGCCGTAGCCGATTTCCGAAACGCGCAGTCCGGTCTTTCCGAGGGTTCGGTATTCCATTGGGGGTCTCCTTCAGGAAGGGTCTTTTGATGGCTGCCGGGCGAATTCGCCCCGTGGCGTACGGAAATAAACCCAGAAAACAAGCGTGCCGAGTGCGGTAAATGCCGCGCTGGTAAGGAACAGAGCGCGGTACCCCGCGGTGGAGATGATGTAGCCGCCGCCCATCGCGATCACGGAATAGCCGATGCCCGCCATCATCGAGGAAGCGCCGGACATGGTCGCGCGCCAGCGCGGGGACACGATCTCCTGGTTGTAAACGACGAAGGCCGGGCGCCGGATGGCGGCCAGAGCCACAATGTTCATGAAACAGAACCCTGCCGGAACCCAATGCGGGATAAAGGCCATTGGAATCAACATAAGGGGGGTACAGAGGGCAGCCAGTACGACCGTGGGCTGATTGCCGAAGCGTCTCGTGAAGAACGGCAGCATCAGTGCGGCCGGCACGGCGAGTAGCTGCCCGGTGGCCATGATCGTGCCGATCAGAGAGGTGGGAACGCGCAGCCCGGCGTCCAGGTAGACATTGAAGAAAGTACGAACGGCGCCCTCTCCGGCAACGTGCAGAAGCGAAGTGAGGGCGACCAGTGCGATGAGCCCCAGCGGAAACGGCGCATCGGATGCTTCCACGCTTTCACGCGGCCGCCGGATCTCGGGTTTTTGCATGGCGACGAGGAGGAACAGAGCCGGAATGAGCAGGGCGGACGCGGCGAGCAGCGTGTAGCGGAAAGGTGCGGGGTTGTAAGGTGCGAGGTTCATCAGCCAGGCGATCCGGCCGGGGAGGATGCCGCCCACGAGACTTCCGAAGAAGCCGGCGAGTGGAAAGAGGGCACCCTGCATGGAGAAGACGTGGTTGCGTTCCCGCGATCCGGTAACGCCCATCAGGTACGGGGCGCCGTTGACGATGTAGAGGGCGACACCCAGCAGTCCCAGCGCGTTGGTGGCCAGTACGAACGCGTCCCGGGCGCCGGCGGAGACGAGTTCGGCTTGAGAAAGAAGCCCGTTGCCAACAATGGCGATGCCGATTCCCGCGATCATGACAACCCGCGGATCCCACCGGGCCCCCATGAACCCGGCCGGCAGACTGAAAATTGCAAAGGAGAACGCACCGGTGGCGTTTACCCACCCGACGAAGGTGGGTCCGTATCCGAGACGAAGCAGGTACAGGTTGAGCAGCAGGGAGGTAATGCCTCCGAAAAGGCTGAAACCGAAGAGGATCGTTGCGGCGAGATACAGCCGGACGTCGCGGTTGAACAGCCGCAGGGTTTGCAGGTAGGATTGCATGGTTTCGAAGGACCGCGGTCAGGCTGTCTGCGGGTGGAGACACCGGCTACGAGAGCAGGCGTCTTCCCCTGGATTTGAACGAGTCGGAAAAGCGTTTCTTCATAGGGTCTCTTGTCTCTCCGACGGGTGGGTCGATGGCCAGCGCATGGCAGAGGTCGACCATGTGGACGGCGTCGGACACGGAAATAACCTCCTCCGCCGGCCAGCGCCGGCCCATGTTGTGGTAGTTGCCCAGGGGGAAGGCGAGGGCCCCGACAACCATATTGTACAGGACGTACAGGGTGGCTTCACAGACCCCGCCGCTCATCAGCTGGCGCTGGAATCTGAAACTCCGCTTTGTCTTTCCTAGGTCTCGCGCGGTGCTGTGTATGGCGTATTCGATCCTTGGATCGAATACGCTCATCGCATCGCCCACACGGATGACCGGGCCGCCGCCGATTTCGGCGCCGGGAAGGGCCTTGCTGGTCTCGAGCACGATCATCGGTACCCGTCTGGGGACGGTCCGTGCACGCACGATACCGCCCGCGCCGAGCAGGCCAACTTCCTCGGCGCGCGTGAAAACGCCCAGAAGGTCGGCGTGTGCTTTCTCCCGTCGCAGCCTGTCCATCACGGCCAGAATGGCAGCGCAGCTTGCCAGGTTGTCCGCGCCCTTGGTCCGGATGGCGTCGCCGTCGAACGCAACCGGCCTGAGCCGCCAGTAGCCGTACGCGCCCTCGGGGTCCGGAAGCGGGCGTGCGGCGCGCAATGAAAAGACCTTGTCGTCGCCCAGTGGGGACACCGCTTTGCCGGATATCTCGTCGCCGCCTGAGACCATGGTGACGCGCCCGCCGGGAAAATGGCGGGGGTCGCACGCCCCCAGCCAGCGGGCGGTGAGGTTCAGGCCATCGGCGTCGACGATCTCGCACCCGGGGTGGTCCATATGGGCGGTAAGGGCGACGGGTTCCGGATGATCGCCACGCTGATAGTGAAGGACGATATTCCCGTACCTGTCCGTCCGGGTCGGGATCCGGCGGCGCCTGGCGAAGGACCGTATGAATGCGGCAACGGCGTCTTCGTAAAAAGGCGCCGTGGGAAGAGAGAGGACGTCGCGGAAGATTTTCTGCAGGCGTTTGTTCAACGGTCATCCCCAGCGGCTGATGGTGACTTTCTGGCGTGTAAAGAAGGAGACGCCTTCGTGACCCTGGACGTGCAGATCGCCGAAGAAGGAGTTGTTCCAGCCGGAGAAGGGAAAGAAGGCCATGGGCGCCGGAACGCCGGTATTGATACCCACCATACCGGCGTTGATGCGGTGACGGAACGTGCGCGCGGCGCCTCCGCTCCCGGTAAAGAGCACGGCGGCATTGCCGTAACCGCTGTTATTGCAGGTCTCGATGGCGCCATCCAGGTCGTCCGTGTGCATCACCGACAGCACCGGGCCGAAGATCTCCTCCCTGGCAATCTGCATCCCTGGCTGTACGTGGTCGAAGATGGTCGGCCCCAGATAGAAACCGCCGGGACAGTCGTTGACGACCACGTCGCGTCCGTCTACGATCAGTTCAGCGCCCTCGGAAATGCCGGTCCAGATAGAGCCTCGTACGCTTTCGAGATGTTGGGCGGTAACCAGCGGCCCCATCTCCGCGTCGGTGTCCCTGTCTGTAGGACCCACGCGCAAATTGCGCGCCGCGTCGTTCAGCCTGGGCAGAAACCGCTTTGCCGCATCGTGCGCGCATACGAGCACGCTGCCCGCCATGCACCTCTCCCCGGCGCACCCGTACGCGGATCCCAAGACGGCATCGATCGTGGCATCCGGTTCGGCGTCGGGAAGGACGACCATATAGTTCTTGGCGCCTCCCGCGGACTGCACCCGCTTGCCGTTTCGGGTCGCGGTCTGGTAGATATATCTGGCCACGGGCGTGGAACCGACGAAGGACACGGTGCGCACGTCCGGATGATGCAGCAGGGCATCCACGGCATCACGCCCGCCATGGACCAGGTTGAGAACGCCCCGGGGAAGACCTGCTTCTTCGAGGAGTTCCACCATTCGAATCGCGCTGAGCGGCACCTTCTCGGAGGGTTTGAGTACGAAGGTATTTCCGCACACGAGCGCGACGGGCAGGGTCCACAGCGGCACCATGATCGGGAAGTTGAACGGCGTGACGGCCGCGCAGACGCCGAGCGGCTGCCGGATCGTGTCGCAGTCGATACCGGGCGCGATGTTTTCCAGGGCCTCGCCCATCAGCAGAGATGGCGCCCCGCAGGCGAATTCCACGACTTCGATCCCGCGCCGGACGGACCCCCGGGACTCGTCGAGTGTCTTGCCGTGTTCGCGGGTGACGATCCGTGAAAGTTCCTCGAAGTGTTTTTCCAGGAGTTCCTTGAAGCGAAACATGAGGCGGGCGCGATCAACGGCGGGGGTTTCGGCCCAGGACGGAAACGCGGCACTCGCGGCGCTGACGGCGCGGTCTACTTCATCGGCGCCGCACATGGGCGTTGCGGAGATGATCGTGCCTTCCGAGGGGTTATAGACCGGTTCGGTTGCCGTCCCGGAGGGCAGGACCCATTCCCCGTTGATGAATAGCGGACAGGGATCGAGCGCGGGCATTGCAGGGTCTCCTATCGAATACATGAATCCTGAAGAATGGCCGATTCGGGGTCGTTGCGTGAAAGGCGGTGTCTCCCGAATGTCAACGCCCGTTCCATGCCGGAAACAGACGATGGAAACGGGCGCGATCGGGCTAATCGTTCGCCAGCCCAACCGTATCCGGGCGCCTTCCAACGGAGGGCGGCGCCATGAGGCGTCGCTGTTGCTCCGTCAGGTCCGCGTACTCCTCGGGGTTGTAATATCCCTGTGACCAGGCCGAGTGCCCTGGACTGTACTTGTAAAGCAGGGCGCGGCGATCGTGGCCGGCAGTCCAGGGCTTCGTGCCGTGGATGAGCGCCTCCGTAAAAATGAGGGCGTCACCGGCATCCACTTCGGGCTGTACCACGTAATGGGCGTCGCGTTCGAAGCGACGCACGTCCCGCGGCACCCGATCGACGAAATTGGATTTATGGCTTCCGGGGATGCAGGCGAATCCGCCGTCACCGGCCCTTGCGGGTGAAAGAAAGTAGGTGACCACGGTCAGTCCGTTGCGCATCACGCCGTCTCGATATTTGTACCAGTGGTCCGCCTCCTTGTCCGTCTCGCCGCCGTGCAGGCCGCCGCGCGTCGCTCCTCTTTTCATGAAGATGCAGTAATCGTGGTCGATTCGGAATTTGGGGCCCAGCAATTCGACCAGATACGGCACGATCATATCGTGGTCCATCAGCGCCTGGAACTCAGGTCCCCATTGAGAAACCCGCCCGGTCGTGCTAATGCCGGAGTCGCCCCAATCCGGCATGGCCCGTTCCGCAGCCGCGTTCAGCCGTGTCAGGTCGCCGGCGTCAAGGACGTTCCGGACCACCAGATAGCCCTCCAGGTCGAAGCTGAATTTTTCTTCGTCGGTCACGACAGAGGCTCCCATCGGAAAGATTCAGAGTTGAAGAGATCGGTTGCCGACTGTACAATGCCCGCCGTTCAGTGGACCCGGAAGGCCGGCGCTTCGCCGGGCACCGGCGAGTTGTCGAATGCGCCCCGGCTGCGAACGGCTTCTGCGCCGCCGAAAGACGCGATTTTCGCCAGCTGGTCCGCCTTGGCGCGCGCATCCGTGGCATCGGGATCCAGAAGTTCGCGCAGCCGGCGCTCGAACGAATTCAACACGGTCCGGTGGCCTGGAGACGCCGCGAGATCGTTCGTTTCTCGCGGGTCGTCTTCGAGGTTGAAGAGCTGCGGCGGCTCTTCCACGTAGTGTATGTACTTCCAGGTCCGATCGCGGAGCATGTAGGCGGCATCGCGGGAGCCAACCGCGTGGTATTCGCTGAAGACCGTGCGATTCTCGTTGGCGTTCCGCGCGACCTGCCAGAGGGAGCGGCCGGGGAGGCGTTCGCCTTCGGGTGTCGCGCCGGCGCATTCCAGTACGGTGGGGAAGCAGTCCACCAGGGACACAGGCGTGCGCGAAACGTGTCCTTGCGGCACGCCGGGGCCGGCGACGACAAGCGGCACCCCAGCGGCCTCCTCATACATGGTGAATTTGCCGAAAAGGCCCCGGGCGCCCAGGGATTCCCCGTGGTCCGATGTGTAGAGGACACGCGTGGTGTCGGCAAGGTCCTGTTCGTCTAGTGCCTGCAATACGCGGCCGATCTGACGGTCCAGGTGAGTACATGCGCCGTAGTAGGCAGCGGTGAGATTGCGCAATTCGGATTCGGAAAAAGGCCGGTCGTAATGGAAGAACCGGCGGAAGCGCCGGATGGCCGGGTGGGCGGGCCAGTCATTGGGATGCCATTGGGGGGGCAAGGGAAGCCGATCGGTCGAATAGGACTCGAAGAGATCCGGCGGTGCGACGTAGGGCGGGTGAGGACAGACGAACGAGAGAAACAGGACCCATGGCCGGTCGTCGTTACGATGTTCCGCAAGCCAGGCGCACGCCCGGTCGGCGTTCGAGATATCGTATTTCAGGTAGGTCGAGTCTCCCGGGCCGGCGTTGAGGATGGCGCCGCGCTTGTTGCGCAAAGGCGGTTGTTCCCGAATGCAGCTCAGAATGTCGCCCACGCCGTCCACCACGTGCAGCGGATCGATTTCTTCTGAAAATCCGTTGTCGTCATCCTGCGCGCGAAAGTGCAGTTTCCCGATCGAGTCGACCTGGAATCCCTGCTCCCTGAGGCGGTGCCCCCAACTCGGCACACTGCCGTCATACGCGAAGGCGTTGTCCCAGTTTCCGGTCTGATGGACGTATCGTCCGGTTGCCAGTGAGGCGCGGGCCGGCACGCAGATGGGACAGTTGGTGTAGGCGCTGGTGAAGCGCGTCCCGCGTTGGGCGAGGCTGTCGATGTTCGGCGTCCGCACCTCCGGGTGGCCGTAGCAGCCCGTGATGTCCCGCGTGTGCTGGTCGGAGAGAATGAAGAGCAGGTTGGCGGGATTCATCTCTCGGATTCCTCGTCGGCATCCTGGTCCACTTCGATCTGATCCGCCGGAATCCACACCACCTTTCCGTCTCGCCAATCAGCGATTGGATTTCCGTTGCGTTTATGATACAAGAGTGCTTCTCGAACGGCATCCCTCAAGGCTTTGTCGATCAATGTACCTTCCTTGAAGATTTTATCGATGTCTTTTCTGGATGACCTTCTCACTGCCCTATACACCTTCCTTAATCAGCATCCATAGATTGACGTCACGTACTTCAATGTCAACAGTGCTTTCTCCCAGTGAAATCAAGCGCGGCCCCGAGGCTTCGGTATTATCATAAAAACGCCAATCATCCGCGATCGGACGATACAGTCTGAAAAAGTTGCCAAGTCCGGAGTAATACCGTCGTCGAATGGTCTCGTCAGGAATGTCGTGACCTCCCGCGCGGACGCGCGCCGCCACTCGTGCAGCTGCGACTTCCGGACTGGACAGCCACAAGAATGCCAGTCGGAACACATATCCGTTTTGTCTGAGGTGACGGATCCATGGGGCGAAACTGCGGCTCGCGAGTGTCGACTCAAACGCGAAGTCAGATCGGTCCGACGCCAATTGGCGAACCCGCTGCAACATTACCCGACCTGCTTGAAGAGCCGTTGACTCCGGGTGAAACTCCGAAAGTCCTGACGCAATAGCGTCGGCGTTAACGAATTCTGCAACATCCAGTGTATCTCGCAATAGCTGCGGCGCGGCCGTGCTTTTGCCGGCGCCATTGGGTCCTCCGATAACGACAAGCTACGGACTCGACATAGCCGTGGACAGGGTTATTCAAAAGGGATGTGCTGCCTTTGATTTGCCATACCTGGAACTTCAGTCCAAATATAACGCGGCGGATTTGTATACCGCAAGGGAATTGCCCACTGGAGAACCTCGCAGTGTGAGGCGATCATAATGGCGTTATTCGAGGCTGTCACCAATTCAGAGTGGATGATTGATCCTTGAAAACGGACCACATCGGCGCTATATTTCCAGGTGAGGAAGCACTTGTGTTGTCTGCGGGACCTGACGGCTCACCGGCATCAATGAAAGGCGATCGTGATGACCCGACTCAGCGTGAACGTGAACAAGGTGGCCCTGCTCCGGAACACGCGGACCATCGGTATCCCCAGCGTGACCCGGGCCGCACGGATCTGCATCGATGCCGGGGCGTACGGGATCACGGTCCATCCCCGGCCCGATGAGCGGCACATCCGGCCCTCGGACGTGTATGAATTGAACGCGCTCGTTACGGACGTGGAGTTCAATATCGAGGGGAATCCCTTCGAAGCGGGATATCTCGACATCGTGCGGGCCGTCCGCCCCGCGCAGTGCACGCTGGTGCCGGATTCGCCGGACGCGTTCACGTCGGACCACGGGTGGAATCTGTCGAAGGAGGGCGACCGCCTGAAGCCCGTCATTCAGGAGTTGAGGGCGCTGGGCAGCCGCGTGAGCCTGTTTATGGACTACGACTCGGACGAGATCCCAGGGGCCGCGATCGTGGGCGCCGACCGGATCGAGCTGTACACGGAACCCTATGCGACGGCATTTCGTGAGAATGATGACCTGGAGGAATGCTTCGAGGGGTACGCGAAAGCAGCGGCGACCGCCCAGGAGGCGGGGCTTGGCGTCAACGCCGGACACGATCTGAACCTGGAGAACCTGGGCAGGTTCTGTTCAATCCCGGGTGTGCTGGAAGTCTCCATCGGCCACGCGCTGATCGGCGAGGCGTTGGAGATGGGGCTGGCGAACACGGTGAAGGCGTATTTGGAGATCCTCGCGAACACCTGAACCCGTTCAGTTAAAGACCGCCCGCGTGGAGGTCCATGGCCAGGCTGCGGTAGTTTCGGATCCGGTGGATGGTACACAGATCGGCGTCGTGCTGGTCGCCCGAATCCCTGCTGGTACGCGAGAGCACCACGAAGTCGTCTCCGTCCACGACCGCGCTCGGATACATGAAGCTGCGGTAGACGTTGTCCGGCCACCGCGCCACGCAGCCCGCGGGGAACCAGTTCAGGCAGTCGATACTGTAGTGAAGGTAGAGCCATCGACGTTCGTTGCCCGGTCCTCCGTGATATCCCGATTCGCGCATGCGTTCGCCCCATCCCAGAAGGTCCTGGGAGTTGGTGATGAGGTTGCTCAGCATCCAGTACATGGAAGCCGAGTGATCGTGGATGACGTAGAACTTGCACTGCGCGCCCGGCCAGGCCGCGAACTGCGTGAAACTCAGCTGATGCGTCCCGGGATCATAGTCGAAAACCGCAGCGACGTGGGCGGCCGCGTATTCGTCGAAAACGCACCGGCAGAAGGCGCGGATACGGCCCCTGACTTCGACGGTGTTCGGTTCCAGCCAGACGAGTGGATCTCTCCAGCCGCCGGATAGCTGGGGGCGGTTGCCGTCCGGAAAGAGATCGCGGGTCATCGCGGCCGGGATCTCCGGCTGCCGCACGATATTGGAAAGCGTCCATGCTCCCGGGTCGAGGGGTGACATGCTCCGGTCTACCCGGAGCATCGTCTTTCCGCCATGCCCCTGGTTGGGCAGGTCGAAGTCCATTGCCCAGTAGAGCGCCTCGGGGCGCAGAACACGGGACGTGGAGATATTCCATATGGGACCTTTGATCACGGTCACGGGGTCGGTCCAGCTTTCGCCCTTATCGTCGCTCGTTACAACAAGGAAGTCCTTGTGGCACTTTTCCTGGACGAACATGAGGAGTCGCCCGTCCAGTACGAAGGGGGTGGCCTCTTCATAGGGCAGTCCGGACAGTTCTTCCCATGTGGCGCCCCCGTCTTCGCTGCGGAGGAGCCGCAGGCGCCGGGAATATTCCCAGCCCGGGCGGTGCCACTGCGGCGCGGCCAGCAGCAGCGTGCCGTCGTCCAGCCGGGCGAGGTCGGGGTCGTGGAAGAAATACCGCACTGGATCCGGCACCTGCGCGGCGATGACGAAATCCTGTGCGAGCGGCGAAACGTTCGGATTGGACATCGGATACCTCATTCTTACGTGAATTGAGCCAGCGAACATGGAGGCGAAATGACTCAGGAGCAGAAATACTTATTCGACCTGCAGGGTTATATCGTTCTGGAGCAGATCGTGCCGCCGGACATGGTGGCGGCCTGCAATGCCGCGCTGGACCGTTTCGAAACGATGGAGCCTGCGGATTACCCCCCGCCGCTGGTCCTGGGTCAGGAACGCAGCCCGGAGAACCTCTATGTTTCGAACATCATGGAGGGCGACGACGCGTTTCTGCCGCTGATGGAATTTCCCGAATTGCTGGACGCCGTCGAATGCGTCACCGGCGGACCCTATCGGCTCAACCACACCTACACGATCTATCGCTGGGGCGGCGGGTATACCGGGATGCATATGCACGGCACGCCGATCCTTCCGAAATGCCAGTACCACTGCCGCAACGGACAGATGGTCTCGACATTGACCAAGGCGGTTTTCCCAATGATCGATTGCGGGCCCGATGACGGCTGCTTCGCGGTGATCCCCGGCGCACACAAGAGCAATTTCGCGAGGCCCTGGGGCGGCCACCCGGACGATAATCCTCCCCTGCGGCCGGTTCCCGCGCGCGCCGGCGATGCCATCCTGTTTACGGAAGCCCTCACCCACGGGTCCACCGTGAACGTGTCCGGCCGTCCACGCCGCTCGCTCTACTATTGTTACAGCATCGGCTATATGCCCGATTGGGGCGGGCAACACCTGCGATTCAGCGCCGGCTTCGCCGATCGACTCACCCCGTCCCAGCGCGACATCATCGCTCTCAAGTAAAAACCACGCGCCGGGCTCGTTGAAAACGGAAGAGTTACCGCGACGTCTTCGTTCTTCCTTCCTCCTTTTTCCTTCTCGCTCATCGTCTCCGCTTGTACGCCTTTCCGTGCCCCGCCCTGATCAATACCTTCGCGAGGTCTGACCCGTCCTGAAGCCGGACGGTCGCCACGACCCGCCCCGCGAAGTTCCCCAGTTTGACATTCTCCAGATAAATGACCTTGCCTATCCGTTCCCGAACGAAATCCCTCGCCAGCAGCGCGCGTTTCTTCTCCGCCTTGCTCTTCGTCTGAATCTCCGGTGTGTCCACGCCGCGCACGCGCACCTTTCCACGCCAGGTCAGGCCCGGCCAGAGGACCACGTCGATCGTAATTGTGTCGCCGTCGTACACGTGAACCACCGTCGCCACGTGCCTGGCGGACATCGACGGGTTGCCTTCGGCTGTCGATATCAGGGCCAGAAAAACAAGCATCAATACCATAACGCGCTCCGGGAAATGGCTTGAGAAACGCAATCGCAACAGTATATTGCAATCGTATCCGGCTGTCAACCTCAGGGCGGAACTCTGGACGGCCGCTTCGCGCAGAACTCAAGCGAACTGGGAACCGTCTACCAGAAGTGTATCTATTCAAAACGTTCACATCACGCGTGGAAATCCATCCCCAAGTAGTATCCCCCATACATGACCAACATCGAGTGGATATTCCTGGACCTGGGCTGGACGTTGGTGGACGAAACCCGGGCGCACCGGGCGCGTCTAAACAGTGTGTGCGAGCATGTCGGTGAGTTCGGCGTGCGATATCGGGTCGATGAACTCATGCAGATGTGCGAACATGCGGCGACGGACTTCGCGCCAAGCCCGTTTCGCGCCATGCTGGCGAGGCTCGATCTGACGGAGGAACAGCGTCGAGTCGTTGCGAGCTCCCTGCGATACGAGAAAGAACGGGAAGTATTGTATCCCGGTGTCCCTGAGATTCTCGAGACGCTTTCGCGGAAATTCAGACTCGGCGTCATCGCAAACCAGTCCGAAGGTACGGAGGACCGGCTATCGGATTGGGGCATCCGGGACCATTTTACTCTCGTTTTCGCATCCGCGGAACTCGGCCTTTCCAAGCCCGATCCGAGGATTTTTGCCGCCGCCATTTCCCGCGCGGGATGTGCCCCTGAAGGCGTAGTGATGGTAGGAGACCGGCTGGATAACGATATCGGACCCGCCAAATCCCAGGGATGCATGACAATGCGTGTCTTACAAGGGTTTTCGCGGTTTCAGACCCCCCGGCGGGCAGCGGAGATCCCCGATTTCACAATTTCGTCGATCCGGGAACTCCAGTCCATCGAACTACGGTGAATCGATTCACTGCCGTTTCTCATTCTCTCGTGCTTTTTTCGTGCTTTTGGTCTTTATCCTGTTCATCCTGTCTATCCATGTGAGTTTTGTTTTGTGAATTATCGGGGTTAGCGGTTCTTGTTTTCGCCCTTTTGTGTCTCTTGTGCTTTTTGTGGCTATCGCTGTTTTCGTAGTTTTGTGAGATTTTATCCTGTTCATCCTGTCCATCCATGTACGTCTCGTAAGTTGAGCAAATGGGGCCGGGACGTTGCGGCCCTGCACCGCTTTGAGAATCGCGATGAAGATCATTGGCGGGACCTGTTTCGCCCTGCGTATTCCCTTTGTCGAGGCCTTCGGTCACAGCGCCTCGGTCCGGTCCCGGACGGACTCGGTGGTCGTGCGCCTCACGGCCGACGACGGCACCATGGGCTATGGCGAAGGCCTGCCGCGCCCGTACGTGACGGGCGAGACCGTGGAGACATGCATCGAACACATTGCGCATTGTCTCTGGCCGGCCATCGCGGATTCTCGCTTCAGCGCGCCCGAACCGGGCGGGGATCCCGTCGGATCGCTTGCCGGGGTGGCCGGCGCGCTGCCCGATGGAGACGCCGGGGGCGCTATCGCCTGGCACGCCGCGAGGGCGGCCTGCGAACTGGCCCTGCTCGACCTGCTGCTCCGGCGCGGGAACCTGTCTCTGGGTGCGATTCTGCCTCCGGAGCGGGACGTCGTCACTTACAGCGGCGTCATCACCGGCGGGTCGATCGACAACGCGATCCGGCTCGCATGCGTCTGCACGGAATATGGCCTGGAGGCCGTCAAGATCAAGATCGGCGGAGAACACGCGCGGGATCGCGTTGCTGCCGTCCGAGAGGTGTTGGGACCCTCCGTCTCCCTGCGAGTCGACGCGAACTGCGCCTACACGCCTGATGAAGCCGTCGCGACGCTCGCGGCCCTGGCGCCGTTTGACGTCGCGTGCGCCGAGCAGCCCATCCCCCGCGGCGATCCGGCGGTCCTCGCGCGGGTCAGGTCGCGGTCGCCCGTTCCGATCATGGCGGACGAGTCGCTCGTCACCGTGGCCGACGCGGAGGCGCTGATCGCGGCGAAAGCCTGCGATTTCTTCAATCTGCGTCTCTCGAAGTGCGGCGGCGTTGCGCGCACGCTGGAGATCGCCGAACTGGCCGTCCGCGCAGGCGTGGGTCTGCAGTTGGGATGCCAGGTGGGGGAATCCGCGATCCTCTCGGCCGCGGGCCGGCACGTAGCCGCCCATCTCGACGGGGTTTCGTATGTGGAGGGGTCCTACGGAAACATGCTGCTGGTTGAAGACGTGTCCCGCGAACCCGTTGCATTCGGCCGCGGCGGTTTGGCGCCGCTAATGCGCGGTCCGGGTCTCGGCGTGGACGTACGCGATGACATCCTGCGCGCCCACGCGGAGACCGTGACGATTCTCGGTAAGGGATAGTCAATGGGAAGGCTGGTCAAGACACTCATCCGGCTGAAGGGGTACGGCCTGGCCAAGGAACTCGATGGTGCGGCGGAACGCCCTCACGCAACGCAGAAAAACCTCCTTCGCCGCATGATGAAGCGAAATGCTCGCACGGCATTCGGAAGGGACCATGGCTTCGCCGCGATCCGCAACGAAGCCGACTACCGTCGCCAGGTCCCGATCCGCGACTACGAAGGGCTGCGTCCCTACGTCAACCGGATTATCGCGGGAGAGCGGGCGGTGCTGACGTCGGCCCCCACGCGGATGTTGAACATGACGAGCGGGACCACGGGAGAACCGAAGTACATCCCCGTAACGCCCGAGTCCATGCGCCGTGCGTCCGGCTTTTCGCTGGAGTGGATCTATCGCGCGCTTCAGGACCATCCGGACTTCCTGAATGGCGCGTTCGTCGGCATTGTCAGCCGGGCAATCGAGGGACACACGCCCGCGGGTCTTCCATACGGCAGTGCGTCCGGGATGCTCTACCAGCGCATTCCCGGGCCGATCCGAAGCACCTACGCGATCCCCTACGCGGTATCCGAGATCGAGGACTACGACCGCCGGTACTTCGTGGCCGCGCGGCTCGCGCTGGCCAGGCGGGTTTCTTACATCGGCACGCCCAATCCCAGTACGCTCATCCGCCTGGGGGAAACCGCACTCCGAAACACGGAAGCCATCGTCCGCGCGGTCCGCGACGGCACACCGGGCATCGATCTGCCGGACCAGCCCGAGCTTGCCGGACAACTGGCCGCCGCATTGAAGCCGGACCCGGACCGCGCGCGGGTCCTCGAGGACGTAGTAGCGCGGGCCGGGGCTCTCCGTCCGGGAGATTGCTGGCCGGACCTGAAACTCATCGGGTGCTGGCTGGGCGGCAGCGTTGGCGTGCAGGCACGAAGACTTCCGGAATATTTCGGCGACGTACCCATGCGCGACCTGGGCTTCCTGGCCAGCGAAGGACACTTCACCCTTCCGAACCAGGACAATACGGCGTCGGGCATTCTCTCGCTCAACGGGAACTATTATGAGTTCATCCCCGAAGCAGCGATGGATGATCCGGACCCTCCGGTATTCTCCAGTCACGAACTGGAGACCGGCATGAACTATGCGGTCCTGCTGACGACTCCGGGCGGGCTCTACCGGTACGACATCAACGACGTCGTACAAGTGACCGGATTCTACCGAAACGCCCCGATGCTGGCCTTCATTCGCAAGGGCCGCGACATGACGAGCATCACAGGCGAGAAGATGCATATCAACCATCTGCTGCTGGCGCTTCAGGAGGTCCGCCGGCGGTATGACGTATCGGTCGTCGAGCAGTTCCGGGTGGTGGCCAACGTGGCGGCGCACCGGTACGAGATCTACGCGGAATTCAAGGGAGAGGTCGCGCAGGACCTGCTGAGAAACGAGGTGATTCCCCATCTGGACCGCGCGCTCGCGGAGGTCAACGTGGAGTACGCAGAGAAGCGCCGCTCCCGGAGGCTGGCGCCGCCCTGCCTGCACCTGATGCGGCCGGGCTGGGCGGAAGACGAGGTGCTGCGCGCCGCTGGCGCGGGAAAGCGGGACATCCAGTACAAATGGAGGATTCTCAGCGCCGAGCCAATCGAGGAAGACGCCGATGCGATTCTGAATACGCTGGAAGTGGACGAAGAGTAGCAAAAGGCGGGGAGACGGGAGAGGTGAGAAGTGAGATGATATCAGTGCCACATGGTATTTCTTGTCGTTACGATTACGGCGAAAAAAACAGGCACGGTTAATGTGAAAACACTGTGGTAACGTTTTCATCTACCGTCTACCGTCTCACGTCTAACCGGTTATATTGCCCCGTGCGGGTTCATTTCTTGTCGGAGGCATTAAGGAAGTACGAATCGGGCAAGGACATCTTCTCACGGCTCACGTCTTACGTCTCACGCTTCCCGCCGATGCACCGTCATGGGCATTCCGTGGAGCGGCCAGGTTTTCACGTCCATGGAAGGTTCGACGGGGTGGCCCGGCACGAGTTGAAGCCGGTATTCCCGGATCGTCATCGACAACACCAGCGCCGCTTCCAGCATCGCGAAGTGACCGCCCAGGCACACCCGCGGCCCGGCGCTGAAGGGCAGATACGCGTAGCGCGACCGTCGTTCCGTCTGTTCGGGCGTGAATCGTTCGGGGTCGAACGATTCCGGATGCTCCCATAGCGCCGGGTGGCGTTGCGTGATGTAGGGACTGATGAGTACGAGCGATCCGGCGGAGACGTGGTACCCGTCGATCTCGTCGTCGGCCGCGGCCTCCCGAACGATCACCTTGATCGGCGGATAGAGGCGCATCGCTTCCTGGAACACCATTCGAGCGTATTGAAGTTCATGGACGGACTCGATGGTGGGCTCACGTCCGTTCAGGACCGAACGCTCCTCCTCCCACAGCCTTCCCGCCGCGTCCCGATGCCGGTCCAGCAGGTACCAGGTCCAGGTGAGCGCGTGCATCGTCGTCTGATATCCGGCGACGAAGAGCGTAACGAGTTCGTCGCGGAGTTGCCGCCGGTCCATGCGCTCGCCCGTTTCCTCATCGCGGGCGCCCATCAGTACGGAAAGCAGGTCCTCTTCTCCCCGGTGGCGGCGACGCTCGTCGATTCGTTCGTCGATGTACCGGTGGATGGCGTTCAGACAATGCCTGAACCGGCGGTTTGCCGGCGTGGGGAGGAACATGGGAAGTGCGATCAGATCGGCGGAACGCCGGTCGATGAATCCCACGCAATACTGGAATGCCTCGTCGATCCCCGATGCCTCTTCGTTCAGGTCCCTGCTGAAGAGGATACGTACGATGATATTCCCCGTGAGGCGCGCCATCTCCTCGTCGACCTGGATCGCTCGTTCGCCATCCGCGAGAAGCTCCCACCGCGCAAGCATGTCGCGAATCGCGTTCACCATCACATCCATGAAGCGCATCGTGCCTCTGGGCGTGAAGAACGGCTGCATGATCCGGTGCTGGCGCTCCCAGAGTTCTCCCTCGCTCGTGATCAGGCCCTCGCCAAGCAGCAGCTTCTGGTCGTCGTACCCGTATCCTTTGAAATAAGTGCGTCTCCTGCGCACCAGCACGTGTTCGATGTGCTCCGGGCGGGTGACCAGGTACACCGTTTTCCCCCGGATATCCAGCCGGACCACGTCGCCGTACGTGGACCAGGCATCCCGTAGAAACCCGATCGGGTCCTTCCGAAACGGCAGGACGCAGCCCAGAAACGGGATCCCGCCCGGTCCCGGGGCGCGGGCGGCGGCAGCGGATGGATCAGCCATGATTTACTCTACCCTCGTACATGCTGTTCCGGCGCGCCACCGAACTCCGATCAGCCCCACCCGGGTGTCCGCGGGGATCACTTGGGTATCCCTGACGTCAGGTTACGGGGATCGGCGGCGGTGATGAGCACGTTGTCCTCGATGCGGACGCCGCCGACCGCCCGCCAGGATTCCAGTGTGTCCCAGTCGACCATTCCGGCGAAACGTTCGCGACGCTCGGGGTCGTCGAGCAACGCGGGCACGAAATAGACGCCGGGCTCGACGGTCATGACGAAGTCCTCCTCAAGTGGCAGATCCAGGCGCATCCGGATGCCGCAATAGACGCTGACTTCGCGCCCGGCCGCCCGGCCGCCCACGTCGCGGACGCCGAGGCCGACCATGTGGCCGACGCCGTGCGGCAGGAAGAGAGAAATGGCGCCGCTGTCGAGGAGGTCGTCCTGTGTCCCTCTGAGGATGCCCAGGTCCCGAAGTCCCGTGGCGATGACACCGGCCGCGGCGCGGTGTACCTGGTGCCATTCCACGTCTTGCCGACAGGCGGAAATGGCTTTCAGCTGGGCGGCGAGAACGAGATCGTAGATGGCCTGCTGCCTGGGCGTGAAGCGGTCCCCGGCGGGATAGGTGCGGGTAACGTCCGCCACGTAGCCGGCGATGGACGCCCCTGCGTCGATGAGGACCAGGTCGTCCGGCGCCACTGTCCGGGCGCCGGGTTCGAAATGGAGCACGGCCGCATGGGTTCCCGCGCCGACGATGGTGTCGAAGGCGACGTCGTCGGCGCCGTGCCGGTACATCTCGGCTTCGAGTTCGATTCGGATGCCGCGTTCGCTGACGCCCGGTCGGATGGCGTCGCGGGCTTTCGCGTGGCCGGCCGCGGTCGCTTTGGCCGCCCTCTCCATCAGCTCGATTTCGGCGGCGTCCTTCCGGCGGCGGACTCCGTCCAGTGACGATTGAATACGCGAGGCGAGCTGGGGGTCGCTCTCCGCGTTTTCGACCGCCCCGCCGATGACCGCAACGGCGCGGCCGCCGCGTTTTTCCAACCAGCCCGGCAGGTCGGCCACGTCCACGCCTTCGACCGTCTCGCCGCCGCCCTCCCACAGTCGCTCGTTCTGTGAAACCGGCCGTACGAAGTGGGTCCAGCCTTCCTGAGGATCGAATGCGAGCACGCCGCCCCAGCGCCCCGAGCCGGTCAGCCAGTAGTATTCGGGGTAGGGGACGAACGGATAGGTCTGGTCCTGGCCCCCGGGAACCTGAACGGGCCGTCCGGCGCCGAAGAGCACGATTGGCGGGTCCTCTCCCAGCGCCCCGCAAGCCCGCTGCCGCCGCCGTTCCAGTACGTCGTCTTCAAAAATGGACATGGAATCTTCTCATTTATTTTCGCTTGAAAACCAGGTTCTGAACAATGCCCTCGGTGTAGTCGACCGGGACGGCGTTGGCGAGGCCGAATCCCCGTTCGAAGAATGCGGATTCGATCTTCCGGGCCATATCTTCGAACATGAAGACTTCGATGAGCACGGTTTTCAGTCTGGCATCCTGAAGCGTTCGCGATGCGCCGGCGACAATCTTGTCTTCGATGCCGTCGACGTCGATTTTCACGTGGTCGGGAAACGGCAGGCCGAATCGCCCCGTGAGGTCGTCCAGCGACACAGCCATTGCCCCCTGCCGGTTCTGCGGCGCGAAGGGGACGGCGCCCTGGGTAACGGGTTCCCCCAGCGCGTGGAGCGCGGCGCCCGGGGCGAAGGTCTTCGAATAGAAGTGCTGAATGGCCGTGCGGTCCGATACGGCGATGGGGTAGGCGGTAACGACCTCTCCCAGGCCGTTGAGCAGGATGTTCCTGTTCAGTTTGGCGTGGTTCAGGGCTTCCGGTTCAAAGGCGAGGATCCGGGCGCGTTCCCTCAGCCTGCGCGCGGCGTACAGGGAATATTGGCCGATGTTCGCGCCGACGTCGTAAATGGTCTCGCCTGGTTGGAACCAGGTATCGATCCAGTCCAGGGTATCTGGTTCCTTTTCGTTGAAGGAATTCGCCCGCCAGAGTTCGTGGTTGCGCGAGGCCTCGTCGTCCCGTTCAGATTCGACGTCGATGAGGATGACCTGGTCCCGCACGTTGCAGGTAATGATCGCGCTCAATTCCGTTTCCTCGAAAAAGGGTGTTTCCTTATCCGGCTCATTGTATTATGGTTAGGCAAATGACCCCATTGCAGGGGCGGGTTTCAAACCGGCCGCTGCCTCGGTCCGCGTACGCCACTATGATAAAGAATTCAACCGATTTTGCAAGGAGCGCGAATGGGTCGTGCGTTTAGCGTGTACGGAATCGGCAACGCGCTGGTGGATATTCAGTATCGGGTCACACCCGGCTTTCTCGCGTCGGCAGGAATCGAGAAAGGCGTGATGACGCTGATCGAAGAAGACCGGCATCACCAGCTCCTCGAACGCCTGGGCGATGACGTTCTGAAGCGCTCGTCGGGTGGTTCAGCTGCGAATTCCATGATTGCGGTAGCGGACTTCGGCGGCAGGGCATACTATGCGTGCAAGGTGGCGAAGGATTCGTACGGGGAATTTTACCTCGGGGACCTGGAGGCGGCGGGGGTGGCTTCCAACCGGTTTCAGGGTGACGGAATTACGGGCAAGTGCCTCGTGATGATCACGGACGACGCCGATCGCACGATGAATACGTACCTGGGCATCACCGGGACGTTTGGACCGGCACAGCTCGAACCCGAGGTGATCGGGAAGAGCGAGTACCTGTATATTGAAGGTTATCTTGTCGCCTCGGATGAAGGGTTCGACGCGGCGCTGGCCGCCCAGGCCGAGGCACGCGCGCGGAAGACGCGGGTATCGCTCACGTTGAGCGACCCCTCCATCGTGTCCGCGTTCGGGGACCGGATGCGGGCTCTGGTGTCCGGCGGGGTGGATATGCTGTTCTGCAATGTAGACGAGGCGAAGGCGTTTACGGAAACCGGCGATACGAATGGCGCTTGCGCCGCACTCGAAACGATGGTCGGCGCATACGCCGTCACGTGTGAGGCCAACGGCGCCGTGGTGCGGGACGGTGGCGAACGGTTTCACTCCCCGGGATTCAACGTCGATGCGGTGGATACCAACGGTGCCGGGGATATGTTTGCCGGGGCCTATCTGTTCGGGATTACCCATGGATTCGACGCGGCGCAGGCGGCGAAACTCGCGAACTACGCGTCGATGCGGGTGGTGGCGCAGTACGGCCCCAGATTGGAGGTATCGCTCAAGGAGGAGGTATCGCGAATTCTGGCGACGTGAGTACTTGCCTTTGAAAACGAAAACACACTTCGGATGGCGACGAAACCGGCCCGATGGGCCGGTTTTTTCATGCGTTCGCCTCGCGCGCGGCCGATGCGTTTCGGAAGCCCGACATGGCCAGCGTCACCGCAACGACGATCAAGGCCGCGATGGTGCACGCGACGAAGACGGCGAAAGGCGCGCCGAAGCGTTCGGCCACCGCGCCCGTGCTGAGGCGTCCCGGCGGGCCGGTGCCGATGGCGAGGACGATGCCTCCCATTGCACGGCTTCGCATGTCGTCCCGCGCCGATAACAGGACGATCGTGCTTTGGAGAAGACCGAAGGCCGCATGGCCGATTCCTGACAGGATGAGGAGCGCCAGCGAAACATGGAAGTCGGTCGACGTCGCGAAAACAACCACGGCGGCGGCCATCAGAAACGAGCCGCCCGCATAGAGCAGGGTTGCAGTCACGCTTTGGCGGAGCCTGCTGACAATCCACAGGCCGGCAAACGCGCCGACCCCATTGGCCGAGGCGAGTACGCCGAATCCGACGGGACCCTGATTCAGGATGTCCCTCGCAAACACCGGCAACAGGGTCTGGTAGGGAAAGACCAGGAAGTTCATGGCAACCGTAATGAGCGTAACCCCCAGAATCGCGGGGTTTCGCCGGATATAGCGCAGCCCCTCCACGGTCCGGGTCCAGTGGGAACCGTCCGTCGGCGTCTTTTCGAGGGCGGGTTGTTTGGAGAGCCGTCCAAGGATGATCAGTGACGCCAGGGCGATCCCGGTCAGGATCAGATAGCACCCGAGCGGTTCCAGGGTCGCGTAGAGGGCGCCGCTGGAAAAGGGCCCGGCAACCCGGGTGACATTCTGGGAGATTCCCTCCAGGAGCATGGCGTCCATGGTTCTGGCCTTGCCCACCAGGTCCGGCAGCAGCGAACGCCGCGCGGTCCAGTCCACGGCCCAAGTCGTGCCCATCACGAGCGCGCCGACGGCCAGATGCCATACGACCAGGCGGTCCGTCAGAATGATCACGGCGATCAGGAGGGAGACGACAAGGTTGACCGCCTGGGAGAAGATGATAATCCTCCTGCGGCCGAACCGGTCGATGAGGGGCCCGGAGACGAAGCCGATCAGCAGCAGCGGGGCCATGCGGTAGAAACCGATGAGCGACACCTGCCAGGCCGAGTCCGTAAGCTCCAGGACCAGCCAGCCGGCCACGATGATCTCCATCCACATGAACTGCCACCAGAGGGCGTTGCTGGCCAGCAGCCGGCGGTAGTCGGGGTTGCTCAGCGGCGCGAGCGCGCCGTTCAAAGGGGGTGGGGTTTCGGAGGGACCTTCGGATCGTTCAGACATCGGGGATTCAGTTGACTCAGGAGGAACGCGTTCGCTGCTCGCGTTTAGCTAGTCGAAGCGGCCTGTCGTAGCGCGCGTTAACGCAGGTCGAGAAGGTGCACATGGAATTCGGATTGAAAGTCGGTTATGCAAATATAATCTGTTTTTGGTGTACAATGCCAATTATTCAGCACTCATTTACCTATTGGGGCTTCGCGATGTACAGAAGCAAACGGAATGAATGAAGTGAACCCGCAATACCGTTCGTGGGTTCGATCACTCTCCCCTTGATGCGGAGGGGGGATTTCAACGTCTTACTGTACGACACTACGTACCAAAGCTGCCGGCAAAGACGAGAAAATCACTGAATCCGATCATGCCATTTCCATCCAGATCGAACTTGGCGTCATACCCCGCATCACCGCGACTCAGACCGAACGCGCCGGCAAACTGCACAAAATCGGCAAAGCCGACGGTCCCGTCGCCGTCGAAGTCTCCCCTGGGTCCTCGTTGTCGTGAAAAACGCAGGACCACGGGAGCGGCAAACGCTTCGAATTGACCGGACCGCCGGATGCGCGCGTAACTCAATCGGATCTGACCCGACTGAAAGGCATCCGCGACGGCAAACCTTATCGTGCCCAGTTTCGCCGTTGATTGTGCGATTCTTCCGCCGAATGACGCCGCGGTCACTTCCACCGAGGAAGAATCGGCGGAGGGATAATAGTGGCCCGGGGAATGCCCGTTCGGAATGCTGTTTCCGATTTCAAAGCCGCTGTAAGACAGGGCCGGCGCGTCAAGATCGAACACGGCGCGAAATCCGATGGCGTCCTTCACCCGCTGCCCTTGTATTTCGACAGCGATCACGCCGTCCGCAGGCGCGGCATAGACGCCCTGATTCTGCGGAGCGTCAACGACAAGAGACAACGTAAAGGACGCGGTTGCGGATCGGCGTCCCGTTCCTGCAACGGGAAAACTGACCGCAGGTGAATTAGAATCGTCACTGTAAATGGTCACACGCGCCGACAGGTCACCGGAGCGGGTCGGCTCGAATCGAATCGTAAAGTAGCCGTTCTGCTTTGGCGGAATCGAGAATTGCGTGGGTGATGCGCTAATCTGTCCGTCGCTGGCGGTGATATCCGTAATCGACAGGGGAGCGTCACCGGTATTCGTGACCGTTACCGTCTGGGACTTCGAACCGCCGACGTCGACAACGCCAAAACTGCGCGCTGACCCATCGACCGCAATCCGAGGAACCGGAACAACGGCTTGCCGCACGCCTCGCGCCCGGAGCGTTACGGTGGTCCGTGGCAAATTGCTCAGAATGGTCATGCTGCCAGACTGATCACCCTCGCTTTGGGGCGAAAACGTGACGGCAATCCGATTGCTGCGCCCTGGCGCGACGGTAAAGGTCGGTTCTGAGATGCGGTACTCACTGGTCGGCAACTGGATATTTGTGATCACAAGAGACGCACGACCGGGGTTGACAATATTCAGGTTCCGGGTGTGCGACGACCCCAACAGAACCGCGCCGAAATCCAGCACGTCACGTGAAAGTTCCATAGCGGGCTTGCCAATGGGAGGAACCAACGACAGATCCAATCGCCCGTGGCCATAGACGTTATCGGGGCCCCGATCTCCCATATCGACCGTCGATTGCACCAGCGCGTCATATAGATTCTGGGCGTTATAGTGCACCGGATCGGAGGATTTCAGGAGCGCCGCGGCCCCGGCTACGTGCGGCGTCGCCGCTGATGTACCGTGGTATCCTGATTCTCCATAGCTTATCGTGAGAACGCCAGCAGGACCAACGAGGTCCGGCTTGGTTCGTCCATCAACAGTTGGACCGCGAGAACTGTACGCCGCAATCGGTCCTGTCCTCCATTCCCGGTGATGCATCGCCCCCACGGTCAGCGCGCCCCGCGCGTCGCCCGGTATACTCAATGAGCCCGAAGTGGATACAGGCCCGTCGAGATCATGGGTTGTGCTGAGCAACTTGAACTCGGTAACTTTCGCGTCCGGTGCCCTCCAAATCGCCAAACCGTAGGTTCCCGAGTCTCGAATCTCATATTCAAGACCTTCGAAGGGCTCTGACTGACGTTGTTTGGTGTCTGCGAGTGCAACTACCTCGGATGTGCCGTCTGTCCTGATCTTTGCGAGCAGAAGATCGTAGTCGTGAGACGTAAGCGGCCATTCGTTCCATGTCAACACCGCTGTTACTTTATCTCCTGTTGACAAATACAAATCACCTGTTTGACGATTTTTTAATTTGACGATCCGGTCGTCTGCATCAAAGTTGTGAAATCCATCGCCATCCGGGTTTAATTCTGCAATGATCTTGCTCTGTGCCTCGTTTCCGGCAGCATTGACCCACAGAACATTATTCTGAAACGCGTCATCTACAATTTCGCACGCAATACCTGTACCGTCACCAAAACCCCTTGCGAAATCCCATCCCAAAGAAACAGTGACAATATCCATGCCGTCCTGGATTGCAGCATCCTTAGCGTTCTCCAAACTCACCATGCCGCTCACCTTATATAGGACAATTTCAGCGTTTGGAGCAATGTCGTATACAATTTCAGCACAGGCCGATCCATGCTCTGTTTCGGTAAAAATCCCTTCGCCAGTGAAATCCCGATAAGACAAAGCCGGCAATTCGCCGCGATTCTGCAGTGAAGGTACCCCGACAAAACCGACATCGATAACCCCGACTTTGACTTCCCGACCCGAAAATCCCTCACTTAAGTAAAATTGCGCTCCGATGCGTTCCACGCCCTCGCTTTCAACGATGCGTAAGTTGGGTTCTATGGGCAACCGCACGAATTGAACGCCGTCCACATGTGTCAAACTCTCGAGTGCTGCTATGGGTGTAGACACCTTCAATAGATGCCGCGATTGGGCGACAATGCTAACGCCGATGTCGGAAAGAGCCGCGAAATCTATGCTAACTGAAAGTCTCCCATGGCGAGGCACCAATACGACAGTGATGTTTTCACCAACGATTTTTGCAGCCCCATATTGTCTCGCCGTCGCCTTGGCCAGCGCCCGCTTTTGTGCCGTCCAGTGTTTTCGAATCCGTGCCAGCACGCCTTCCAGCTTCGGCGGGTGGTGTTCCTTGACGTACTCAATCGGTGGCGATCCATAAGCCAAGCCGCCGTAATAAAGCAAGACGAACGCAGGGATCACAAAACGGCTTCCGGGAGATCTTGACAAGAGAATCATGGCTTACTTTTTCTTGCCGAAGTTTTCGGAAAAGATAAGGAAATCATCCCCATCAATGTCGCCATCGTCGTCCATATCACCCCTCAAGGACGTTGAAACTGTGGTGCCTTGAACAGATGCGCTGGACCACGTCGTGATACCCTGCCTGGACAACGTGCGAACAAGCCCGTTGCCGGATGCAGTCGCCGTCAGATCTGCAAGCAACCTCTCCTGGTTATCCTGAATTGCCGCATAGCCATGTGCGTCAGAACCAATGACGAAAAACCCGAGGGTGCCATAGCGATTGCTTACCCTGAACAGTCCATTATCTTCGACGTTTGATCCTGCCGTAATGAGTTCCGTACCCGTTTTTGAGTTGATTTTCAATAAACCTTCCCCACCGATGTCGGTCCCCAGAAATGCAATCCTCTTATCGTCCTTGTTGGACAGTTCCAGGCCACCAGACGTCTCATCGGCGAACATTGCCACCAGGCCTTTTCCCGATTTGTTGCTCAGACTTAAGAAACCGTGCCCCGAAGTGTTCGCGCCCAGATACGCCAGATTTTCATTTCCGGTCTTGTCGACTCTTATCCAACCGTTGCTTTGACCGGTCTGTAGACTTATTAAACCCTCTTCATTCCTGTTTCTAATATGGATAAATCCATCATTCGTCTCGGGATTTGATCCGAGACCTATAAGGTTCTTGCCTTGTGCTGAGTTGATATGCACCAAGCCATTGCCGTTCAAGGCTGACGGTCCGATATAGACGAGGTTATTGTCCTCTGGTGAATTCACGAAGATCAGGCCGTCACCGTCGGTACTGGTCGCCAGCAAGATAACCGTCTGTCCATCCCCATTCACAATCTCCAATCGCCTCGTTCGAATCGTCCCTTCAACCTGCGCGGGAACCTTGCCAGCGAAGGTCTCATCCGGATACAGCAACTCTGGCACGTTTCTGTCAGGCGATTCCTGCACACCGTATTCGCCTTGGGCCATTGCTGTGGTTTCCGTCACTGTTTTTGTCTGAAACGGCGATACGCCCTCTTTTGCGGCTACCGTAACGACCGCTATCAGCAGGAGACACAGCAGGACGTTGAAATTGCGATACCACGTTACGCGCGTCTCCAATCGACTCAGTCTTTCTTCAAGTGGATTCATTTATTCCCTCCGGGATTGTATATGTCGACATGGGCATCGATATACATACGTAGTCTGCACGCCAGGCGATTATTTACTTCACTCCTTGGCATGGTTTGTGTTGGCAGGTAAGTCGTGATTTCAATGTCATTCACTGGTCTCTTTGGCACGTGCCACGTGAGCTATTCAAAGGAAAGATGGAACGTATTCTCTCTCAAATCCAGAGCAACGACAGCATCTCTGAGATCGAGTGTATCAAAAGTCCACGGGAAATCGCCCGGCAGCAGAAGACTTCGCTCGTCATAGGAACCGACAATTATCACCAGCAGCAGTAAATAGGTGACGTCTTAAGCTCCTGCCAAGACGTGGAAAGGGACTTGCACGAACGGGGACGCTAAGCTTGTCGAAGCGCCCCCGTTTCGGTGCCTTTTTGACCCTTCGCCGACCCTTCGACAAGCTCAGGGCGCGGCTCAGGGTGCCAGGTCAATGGTGTGTGATTTTGTAAACTGTAGAGTGCTTTCTGCAATAACAAGCATTAATGAACCAATGCATTTCTCGTGTGCAAGCTCACTGGCATTTGTCCGACCTGATGGCCTCAAGCACGATGGTCTTCGGAGCGCTTTTTCCTCCACGTTTATCCTCCGCGATCACTTGAAACGTGAATTCTCCGCCCGAAATATCCGGAAAGCACATGGCAAACATAACCTCCTTGCCGGAGGCATGATATTTGAATACGTTTCGCTGGCCGCCAATTGTGACTTCAGGAGTAACTGGAGATTTTTGTGTGACGAGATATCGAATCGCCTCACCATCGAAATCTTCAGCACGGACGTTTACTTTACGCCAGACAATTGTGTTGACGCTTGTCTGACCACCCTCAGTGACCAGCTTTCCGTCTTTATACGTCATCTTGTTGGCGGAATAGGAAACCGAAGTCGGTCTATGATCTCCCGCATACGTTACCGAAATCAATTGCGGAGGCCTGTTTCCGGATGCATCGAATGCCGTAGCCGCCTCCCAGTTATCAATCCAGGTTCTGGCGCGTTTGTGCCCCAGATCCGCCGATTTTTTCATCCATTCCTTCGCCACAGCCAGATCCTTCGGTACGCCGTCACCCTCAGCCAGCATCTTCGCCAGGTTGAACTGGGCAGAGGTGTTGTTCTGTTCGGCCGCCAATTTGTACCACCTCAGTGCCTCTCGCTTGTCCTTCTCGTAGAATCCCACGGCATATTGCGCATGGGCGTGACCCTGCTGAGCCGCGGCACGATACCACTTGAGCGCTTCCTCTTTATCTTTTTTAATCCGATGCTTTCCCGTGTCGAGAAAATAGGCCCATTGAGCCTGCGCTTCGGCATTTCCGGCCTGGGCATGCGTTTGCATGAGTTGCGTTCCTTTTTTCTTATTCTTGAATACACCGTCGCCGTTGATATATGCTAACGCCAGGTCTCTTTGAGATTTATGGTCTCCCTGATTGGCGGCCTGGCGCAACCGGGCAAATCTTGACAACCGCACCCAGCGCGCTTCCGATGCGCATCCGGCGGCGTTCACGACGACCGTCCTGGGTTCGCTTATTGCGCCGTTCTTGTCCATGGCTACGACTTGAAGTGTGATTTCGGCTCCTGAGGGCGGCGTGCAGACTTTCACGTCGACCCCCTGTCCGCTGGGAACGAAGGAATCATCCTGTTCTATGATCGCAGCCGGCTCTTCAGAAGATACCTGAGACCAGATATACCGCACTTCGTCCCCGTCCGGGTCGCTGGCCTCCGCGCGGTAATAAAGCCAGACAACGTCCTTGCCGGAACGGAATTCCGCAAGTCCTTCTTCCATCTTTTCCTCAGCCAATGTCTTGCTGGAAGAGAAGGAAATGCCCGATCCAACTGATTGCGAGTATCCGTAGGCGCCATTTCTACCCACGTCGCCAAGCACGGGCGGCAGATTACGGCCGTCGGCCGAAGTTGCGGAATGGTCTTCCTCGGCTGCCGAAGCGTTCTCCGTTCCGGCAAACACGCCGACGATGATGGCAATAGTCAACACCAGGGCATTGTACGAGAGCATTGGTAAGACTCCTTTGTGTCGAACCGATCCTTGGTTGGTAACACCGCGGCCGCGTATCGGAACATCTGAATTCACGAGGTAGTTGACGTTACGCCGGCCATCCCCTTGGCAAGGGGCGCGGTCTGGCTGCGAGCCCGTCGAAGTGAGCTTGTCAAATCGCGTTCCGCTACCCGCTGGTTTTGCCGAAATTCCGGGCGAAGGTGAGGAAGTCGTTGAAATCCACGTCGCCGTCCCCGTCGAAATCCCCGATCAGGCCGCTCGTCGTGCCGGTGTCACTGTCACCGTCGTCGTCGCCGTCCCCTGCGGGGGCCGCTTCCGAGGACCAGCGAACCTCCCGGTCGTTGCCCCGGGTTTCCGCCACGCCGTTGGCGTTCCCGTCGACAAAGGCCCTGAATCTGCCCCCTTCGATGCTCATTCCCCCAATGCCGGTCGAATCGGCGCCCATGCCGGCCACAACCCGCTCGGACGCATTCATGAATCCGATGAGACCGTGTCCATTCTCATTCGCGCCCAGTATCCCAATGGCCTTGTTGTCCCGATTTCCCACGATTGCCAGGCCGTCTCCGTCGCGGTCAACGGAGAAGCCCGCCGCCGGTCCGGACTTGTTCCTGACGTCCATCCATCCATTGGCGTCTTCCGTCTCGTCCGCGCCGATCGCGGCAACGATCCCGCCGGCCGCATTCGAGATGCGAAGGGCGCCGTTGCCGTTTTCGTCCACTCCGAATCCGGCGACCAGCTTGTCATCCGAGCTGAACACCAGCACAGTGCCGTCTCCGGCGCTATCGAAGGCGAGTGCGGCCGCGGAACCCGTCGCGCTCCTGGCGTCGACCCATCCATTTGCCTGTTCCGACGGGTCGGCGCCCATGGCGGCCGCGACCCGACCCGCCGCGTTGAGGACCCCCAGGGTTCCGTGTCCGTTTGCGTCAACGCCCACAACGGAAACCACCGAACCGTTTCTGTTCGTGATCACCAGCGAACCGTCTCCCGCCTCGTCCGACCCGAGGGCTGCAACGACCTCCCCGCTCGCATTGACGACGTGAAGGGTACCGACCCGCAAGGTGTCGCCTGCATCGATGATCTGCTCCGGAGCGATTTTGCCAGGTACGGCGTTACCGGCCTCCGGCAACGGGAGGTCGGCCCGGTTGGGCGAGAGATCGCCAAACCGCACGTCGCCGGTTGTCGTACCGTGTTGAAGGCTCAGCGAGGCCAGCTTTGGCGGGAGCATGCTCCCGAACCATTTCGACGCCCGGGTCAACGCCGGGGACGCGCTAAAGAGGAATACAATCAGCAATCCTGCAATCGCCCGTTTCTGCCAGCGTAGTTTGCCTTCCAGTTTTTCCAGTCTCTGCCGCACGTCGTCACGGTCCATTGTCTGCCTCCTTCGCACAAATAACAGGTTTGCCTTGAATCCGGGTTGAATCGATCGCGAACAACACCCGCTGTACGTTGCGGGGAGAATGCGATCGCTACGGTCCTTCGTCACACGGATGCCGCAGTTTTCTTGCAGGGAACGGTTGGAAAGGATAGCCGGCGAGCGCGTCCTCGTCCAGGTCGATGCCCAGGCCGGGCGCCGTGGGTAGGGTGATGTAACCGTCTTCAACGACGAAGGGGTCGACGGCGATGTCGTTGCCCGCGGTTTCGAAATTCACGAAGTATTCGGTAATCAGGAAGTTGGGCATGCCGGCGGCCGCCTGCATCGTGGCGGCCAGCCCTACCGTCGTACTGTTGTAATTGTGGGGCGAGACCGCGACGTGGCAGGGCTCGGCCATGGCCGCGATTTCGCGAAGCTCCAGAATCCCGCCGCAGTTGCAGACGTCCGGGTTGATGACGTCGGCGGCGCGTTTCTCGAACACGTCGCGGAACTCAACCTTCGTATAGAGTTCTTCGCCTGTGACAACCGGGATGTTGATGTTCCGTCTGGCTTCCGCCAGCCCGTCGAGGTCGCGGGAGGAAACGGGTTCCTCGTACCAGAAGGGGTTGAATGCCTCCATGCGACGGGCTACGCGGATGGCATGCGCCGGAGAAAGCCTCCGGTGCACTTCCACCAGGATATCCACGTCGGGGCCCACGGCCTCGCGGACGGCTCCCACACGGTCCACTGCGGTTTGCTCGTCCCTCACGTCGATGATGCTGCGCCAGGGACCGGGAAAGGGGTCGAACTTGAGCGCGGTGAACCCTTTCGACACCACCGCCGCGGCCCGTTCGGCGAGTTGTTCCAGTTCCTTTCCGGGATCGTACCAGCTTCCCCATCCATTGGCATAGACCTTGATTCGGGTCCTGCACGCGCCGCCGAGCAGGTTGTAGACCGGCTGGTTCAGGGACTTGCCGACGATATCCCACAGGGCCTGTTCGATGGCGCTGATAGCGGCGTAGAGGTCCATCGCGCCCCTCTTGCTTGCGAAGTCCGTGTATGCCACGTACGTGAAATGCCGGATATCGAACGGCGACCGTCCAATCAGGTACCGACCCAGTTCTTCCACGTGGACCTGGACGCTCCGGTCCCTGTCGTGCTGGGTGTAGGCCTCGCCCCATCCGTGGATGCCGGTGTCCGTCACCACCTTGACAAACAGCCAGTTCTTCGCGCTGCCCGGATGAACCAGGAAGGCTTTTACGCTCGCAACCTGCATTGTCCGGATACTCCAGGAAGCCGTACGAGACAACTTGCGGCAATGGCGGCCTATATCATCAGGTCGCCGCCGTTGATGTCCAGCGATGCGCCGGTGATATAGGCGGCCTGGTCCGAGGCGAGAAAGGCCACCAGGTCGGCGACTTCCTCCGGTCTGCCCAGGCGGGGGACCGGGAAGCTGCGCGCGTAGGCGCGTGTCCGTTCTTCGTCGATGGTACCGCGGACCATTTCGGTATCGATCAGTCCCGGACAGACCGCATTGACCGTAATGTTGTAAGGCGCGACTTCCCTGGCGAGGTGGCGCGTGAACCCCAGCACGCCGGCCTTTGCGGCCGTGTAATGCGCGCCGCCCACGGTGCTGACGTTCTTGCCGGCCGTAGAGGAGAAATTGACGATGCGGCCCCATCCCGCGTCGCGCATTTGCGGGAGGACGGCCTTCGAGCAGAGAAAAGCGCCCTTGAGGTTGACGTCGATGACGCGGTCCCATTCGTCTTCGTCGATGTCGATGACGCTGGTCGGAAAGAGAATGCCCGCGTTGTTGACCAGGATGTGGACCGCGCCGAAGGTATCCGCCGTCCAGTCCACCATGGCCTGCACCCCGGGGGCGTCCGTGACGTCGGCCTGAAAGTGGAAGGCCCTGGTGAACGCCGATCCCAGCTCGTCGGCCGTCCGTTTGGCGTTGGATTCGTCGAGGTCGTTCACGACGAGGTGGGCGCCGTGTCTGGCCAGAGTCTGGGCGACGGCCCGGCCGATCCCCTGTCCCGCCCCGGTCACGATGGCGATGCGGTCACGGAGGGGTTGCTGCTGGGGCGTGTCCATTAGCGTGTCCTCCTGACGTTACGGTTGGCGTCGCAACCACTTTATTTTCAAGTATTTTAAAAAAGTAATGACCTGATGGGTCATATGACGCCGAGGGCGGTGCCGACGTCCACGAACGTATCGATGGCGCGGTCCAGCTGATTTCGCGTGTGGGCCGCGGAGATCTGTACGCGGATGCGGGCTTCGCCTTTGGGCACCACGGGATAGCTGAATCCCACCACGAAGATGCCGCGCCGGTTCATGGCCCGGGCCATGCGCACCGTCTTCTGCTCATCGCCGAGCATGATCGGGACGATGGGGTGGACGCCCTCCGGAATGAGGAATCCCCGTACCCCCATGGTCTTCCTGAAGTATCGGGTGTTTTTCATCAGGGCCAGCCGGAATTCCGGACGCGTCTGCACGAGTTCCAGCGCTTTCGATCCGCCCGCGACGATCGGGGGCGCCAGCGTATTGGAAAACAGGTAGGGGCGGGAGCGCTGCCGCAGGTACTCGACGATTTCTCTCCGCCCCGTCGTAAATCCGCCCGAGGCGCCTCCAAGGGCCTTTCCCAGCGTGCTGGTCAGGATATCGATCCGGTTCTCAACGCCACAGAACTCAGGGGTGCCGCGGCCGTTCTCGCCCAGGAATCCGGTCGCATGGGAATCGTCCACCATCACCAGCGCGTCGTGGGCGTCCGCGAGGCGGCAGATCTCCTTGAGCGGCGCGACGTCGCCGTGCATGGAAAACACGCCGTCGGTGGCGACCACCCGGAAACGCGCGTCCGCCGCGTCCTTGAGCCGGTCTTCCAGATCCGGCATGTCGGCGTGGCGATAGATGCTTCGCCGCGCCTTGCAGAGCCGGATGCCGTCGATGATGCTGGCATGGTTCAGTGCGTCGCTGATCACAGCGTCTTCGGGTCCGAAGAGGGTCTCGAACAGCCCGGCGTTGGCGTCGAAGCAGGACGTGTAGAGGATGGTGTCTTCCGTATCGAGAAACTCCGAGATGCGGCGTTCCAGGGACGTGTGCAGGTCCTGCGTACCGCAGATGAAGCGTACCGACGCCATGCCGTATCCGTATGCATCCAATCCCTCCGCCGCGGCTTCCGCGATCTCCGGATGGTTGGCAAGCCCCAGGTAGTTGTTGGCGCAGAAATTGATCGCTTCGCCGTCCGGGGTCCTGATCAGCGTGTTCTGGGGCGTAGCGATCCGCGTTTCTGTCTTGTAGAGGCCGTTCTCCCGGATGGATTCCAGTTCGTCCTCCAACCAGGATTTGATGCCGCCGTAGGCCATATTGAGCATCCCGAGGGGGTCTGTATGGGGCACGCCTTCCTGCGCCACCAAAATAGACGATCCATGCCCGAAAATCAAGCCGCAAGTCGCGGGAGTTGCCGCCTGCCTGAGAAGTTGATTTCACCTTGACATCGATTTTGGTGATTCCCATATTTGCCTCGCGGATCGGACGACGGACCGGGATGTTCTTTCCCCATCAACTACGTTCGGACGTCCCACGCACCCCTTGGAAGAGTTATTCTACAGGCGGCCATCGTGTTCGACTGACGGGCAGAAAGGCGGGTGTCCCGTGTCCCGGACAAAGAAGATCGCGGCAATCGTGACAACCTGGTATGCGCGGTCCCATGCGGATGTCATCGTAACGAAGTTTCTGAAGGGGTTCCCATCCGACGACGGGTTGATACCGCCGCAGGTGGAGGTCGCGTCGATGTACATGGACCAGGTTCATGAGAAAGATGTCGGCCTCGAACTCGCGAAGGAACACGGGGTGCCGGTCTACAACAGCATTCCGAAGGCATTGACGCTGGGCGGAGGGGAACTGGCGGTTGACGGCGTGCTGATGATCGGCGAGCACGGGGACTACGCCTGGAACGAAAAGCAGCAGCACATGTACCCGCGCCGGTTCTTTTTCGAGCAGGTATGCGGGGTGTTCGCCACGTCCGGCCGGTCCGTACCCGTGTTCAACGACAAACACCTGGCCTATGACTGGGCGAATTCGAAGTGGATGTACGACCGGGCGCAGGTGCTGGAAGTACCTTATCTGGCCGGTTCGTCCGTGCCGCTGGCGTGGAGGAATCCGTATCTCGAATACGATCTGGATACGCCGCTGTCTGAAGCGCTGTCAATCGGGTATTCGGGCCTCGACTCGTACGGGTTCCACGCGCTCGAGCTGTTGCAGTGTATGACCGAACGCAGACGGGGTGGCGAGACCGGTATCGTCGCTGTGCAGTGCCTCGAGGGCGATGACGTCTGGCGGGCGGGAGACGAGGGGCGGTGGTCCCGCGAGCTGGCCGATGCCGCGCGCGAACCCATCGAGGCGAAAGCCGCGGGAGCAATGGAACCCCACTGCCCGGACCCGGCGGTTTTTCTGCTGGAATACGCCGACGGGTTGAAGGCCGCCACGCTTATGTTGAACGGATACACGCAAGGGTTCGGGTACGCCGGACGCGAGCAGAACGGCGTACGGGCAATGGAAGTATTTTTGCCTGACGATCCCCATGCCCATTTCAGCTATCTCGGCAGAAACATCCACGAACTCTTCCTTACCGGCAACCCGCCGTACCCGGTAGAGCGCACGCTCCTGGTGAGCGGAGCCCTGGATGCGCTGATGGACTCCCGCCACAAAGGCCACGTAAGGGTGGAGACACCGCATCTCGACGTCCGGTACCGTTCGTACGAGCGCCTGCCGATCAGGCCCCGTGGGCCGAGGCCATCGGGGGCCAGTCTCGTGCCGATTGTGCCGGGGCGAAGCTGAAGATTGACGGCGGAATATCCGTACTGCAGGTGCGTTGCGTCGCGAGAATGGCGCGACGAATTTCCATGTGGAGGTCTGACGCGTGGCAATGAGCGCGGCGGTAATCGGACTGGGCGTGGGCACGGGGCATATCGTTGCGTACCGCGAAGCCGGGGCGGCGGTAACGGCGATTTGCGACCTCAACGGGAAGTTGCTCGATCAGATCGGGGAGGAGTACGGCGTGGAGCGGCGGTATACGGATTACCGCGACCTCGCCGGTCTGGACGACGTCGACGTGGTCTCGATCTGTACTCCCGACCATTTGCACGCCGACCCGGCCGTTGAGATGCTGGCCTCCGGGAAGCACGTGCTCGTGGAGAAGCCGCTGGCCACCTCCTTCGAGGATATCGAGAGAATCGTCCGGACGTCCCGCCAAGCGGGACGGAAGGTGTCGCACGGATGCCAGATCCGGTTCGACGAGACGTTTCAGGAGTTGAAACGCCAGGTTGCGGCGCAGGCGTTCGGGCAGGTGTTCTACGCCGAAGCGGACTATATCTCGAACCACCTGGATCTGTTCCAGGAGGGATGGCGAGGCGGACTGGGGCCGAACTATAACGCGGCGGCCGGCGGCAGCATCCACCCCGTGGACGTGATCCAGTGGATTATCGACTCCCCGGCGGCAGAGGTGTCCGCTTACGGAAACGCCATATCCGCCGGATCGCATGGCCTGGACGTGACCGATTGCGTGGTGGGAATCATCCGGTTCGAGAACGGATGTGTGGCCAAGACGTTGACGACCATGGGGTCGGCCCGGCCCGGTTTTCGCAACGTGCAGATATACGGTACGCGCAGGACGTTTCTCACCGCCCAGGCGCCTCCCGCCCGCCTGGTGTCGGATCTGCACACCCGAAAATGGGCGCCCATTGATGTCGTGGACGACGGCCGCGACAGCCGGCGGAAGCTGATCGAAGACCTGCTTCAGGCGATAGAAAACGGCACGGAACCGCAGGTGGATCTGGAGCAGTCCGTGCGGACGGCCGGAATCTGCGTGGCGCTCTTCGAATCGGTGCGCTCGGGCAAACCCGTGGCCGTGCCCAGGTTCTGATGTCGACGGCGGATCGGGTCCGTTGCATCGGCCGCGAAGCGGTTCGCATCGCGATCATGGAGAGTCGTGGTGGATTTGAAGACGGTGGAAAACCCCCGGCCCGAAAGACCGTATACGATCGAGTTCGTCTTCCCCGAATTCACGGCCGTGTATCGGGAGACCAGTGAACCGGTGTTCGCTACGGTCACGATCCGCTACGTGCCGGGCGCCCGGTGTCTTGAGACCGTGTCGCTCAAGCGGTATCTGGGAACATACAGGAATCAGGCGGTGTCGAACGAGGCCGCGGTCAATGAGATTCTGGATGATCTGGTCGCGGCGTGCCACCCCGTGACGATGAAGGTGGTTGGCGAGTTCGCGGTACGGGGAGGAATCGCGGCAACCGTGACCGCGGATTCGGCCTGGCCGCGGGCGCGGCCGATTTCAGGAGGGGGCGGGATTGCAGGATGAGGCTGGCGAAATCCTGGACGTGTTCGAAAATCCGCGTCCGGGCCGGCAGTACACGATCGAATTCACGTGCCGGGAATTCACGTCGTTGTGTCCCCTGACGGGGCAGCCCGACTTTGCCACCATATCGGTCCGTTACGTTCCGGACGAGCATTGCGTGGAGCTCAAGTCGCTCAAGTACTATTTCAGGTCGTTTCGCGACAGGGGCGTATTTTTCGAAGACGTGACAAACAGGATTCTGGACGATCTGGTTCAGGTCTGTGCGCCGGTGGAAATGGCGGTGGTCGGCCGGTTCAACGTCAGGGGCGGAATCGAACACGAAATCACCGCCGAATACGTGCGGAAGGGGGCACTTGAGAAGCAGCGGAAAGCGACAGCCGGCTCCCGACGCCGCCACTAATCGATGAACGAATTGAGGTATCTTGCGGATCGGGCGGCGGCTTCGTCCGGGGCCAGACGCCCGCCGAATGCCTGGTGTACGGTGACGCAGCCGCAGTAGGAAATTGCGTGCAGTCCCTCGAAGACGCTGCCGAAGTCGATGCCTCCGGGTGCATCCAGAGGACGTAGAATCGACATCACGGTACCTCTTGTCCAGGTGGTCATCGGCCGATCGCCTTCCGGGTCGGGCGCGTGGTTCTGCAGGTAGACGTTGAACAGGTACGGTTGAAATCTTCGTAGCGCGTCGGGCCCGTAGTCTTCGCCGCAGAGGGCGAGGTTGGCCGGCTCGTAGATCAGTCCGAAGTTGGCCCGTCCTATTTTTCTGAGGACGTCCAGGGAGCCCTCCACGGTCTCGAACAGGCTGAGCGTATGGCTCTGGTGGGCGAGGCGGATGTTCCGGTCGGCGGCTTCGTCGGCGGACTTTTGCGCGAACGGGATGTCGGCTTCCGTTTTGATGCAGACGCGAATGAGATCGCATCCCAGAGCCTGAGCCAGGTCCAGGTGCGGGGTGATTTTCCGCAGGCAGCCCGGGCCGTCGTCACCGTTTTCGGGAACGGCGAAGTCACCGGTCACCATGGAGACCGCAAGGCCTTCCCGCCTCAGCAGTGCGCGGGCGGACGCCACGGTTTCGGGGGCGCTCCGGACACCCACAACCGATGCGCGCATGCACAGCGCGGCATATCCGGCCCTTCCTGCAATGCCCGCAAGATCGGGCAGCGCGATGTCCACGACCCGTTTGTTGCTGAAGCTCTCGGCAACCCGGACGGAAAGCGAAAGATCCATTGATTCTCCTCTCCTGACGAATGCGCGTAATTTATCCGTTCGGACCGGTCGTGTCAACCCGGGATCGGATGGCAAGCTGGCAGTCGAGCGCATCGCGCGGCCACGAGCCAACTTCGTGCGGCGCCCGGCGCCAGCGGTGAATGGAGGAACGCGAAGTTGCTGATGGCCGGCGCGGCAAAGCGGTGTGTGACCCCGCCCACGTGGGTACCTTATCTGACGTCTTCCGGAAACGGGACTTGCGCCCCGTTCGAGGGCGTCCACGACGACCTGTACGCCAGGGCTCTGGTACTCGACGACGGCTGCGCGTCGGTCGCGATACTGGCGGTGGACTCGGTCGGTTACGACAATGCGATTCTGGGGCCCGGGCGGAATTTCACCGATGAACTGCGCTCGCGGATTTCCGAACGGACCGGTCTGACTGCAGAAGGCGTGATGCTATCGGCCACCCATTCCCACTCTACCCCTGAAACCATTGGCCTGACGCCATTCAGGGAAACCGAAGGGATTCAGGATTGGCTGGAGGCACACCTGGATGCGCTGGCATCAACGGTTACCGAAGCGTGGGAAGGGCGGACCGCGGTCCGGGCGTATGCAGGGGCGACGCAGGTTCAGGGCGTCGCCCGCCATCGGCGAATTCTCCTGAAAGACGGTACGCTGAACCGCGCCGGTCCGCTGCCTCCGCGCGGGGAGGCTGCCGTACCCTGGGCCGTGGACGAGGCGCTGTCGGTTCTTTATCTGGAGGCCCTGACCGGCCAGCCGCAGGCCGTGATGGTGAACTATGCCGCGCATCCGGTCGTGGCCATGCTGCTCCCGCCGGTGTCCGCCGACTATCCCGGGGCCCTGGCGGCCTCGGTGGAAGATGGGCTCAACGGCGCGCCCTGTCTCTTTCTCAACGGCGCGTGCGGAAATGTGAACTCGAGTTGCGTAACGACCAATTTCGACGACGTGTCCCGGATCGGACGAACGCTGGGTCGAGCCGCGCTGGACGAAATCGTCCGGCTGAAGACGGGGGATCCGCTCCCGTCCGCCGGAATTGCGTACATAACGGATCGACTGGAACTGGACGCGAGGCCCTGTCCGCCGTTGGAAGAGGCAGAGAAAAACGCGGTTCGGGATCCGTCCTCGCAAGACCGCCTGGCGTTGCGCCTCGCGCGCAAGCTCGCCGAGGGACCGCTTCATGTCGAGATTCAGGCCATCGCTCTGGGACGGCTGCGCTGGGTCGCACTTCCGGGGGAGGTGTTTGTGGAGACGGGGCTTGCGATCAAACGGGCGGGCGCGTGGTTCGTTACGGGCAACGCGAATGGATGGATCGGATATTTTCCCATCCACCGCGCCTATGCAGAGGGCGGATACGAGGTCGTGCCCGGGCCCTGGTCGCGAGTCGCACCGGGAAGCGCGGAACGGCTGGAGGCGGCGTGCATTCGCCTGTTGGAACGGTTTGCGCCGCAATGCGTCTAAGAAGCAGCTTTAAAAAGTGCGAAAATTACCCTTGTCGGGGAATCTGGCTTTCGTATATTGCGGTTCGCGTTTCCGGCGATGAAAACCCTGAGGAAGGCGATGGTTGAAGTCAAGATCGACATTGATCGCACGCTGAACGCGTTACGACCCGTCCAGGTTTCCCAACCGCGCATGATCTGGCTGTGCAACCGCGAGCAACAGGTGCTGCTGCCGATCGTAATCGGGCTGATGGAGGCCAGCGCCATCTACGCCGAACTCACGAACGAACGCCCGCCGCGCCCGCTGACACACGACCTGGTACGGTCGATTCTGGGGCAACTCGACACCACAATCGAAGGCGTCTATATTGTCACGTTGAAGGAAGGCATCTTTTACGCGGAACTGGCGCTGGCCCGCGGCGCGAAGCGCTGGCGTGTCGATGCCCGTCCGAGCGATTGCGTTGCCCTGGCTTTGCGTTACGAAGCGCCGATCTATGTATCGGAGGCCGTCGTCGCCGAAGCCGGACACGAGGACCCGCCCGGTGAGGGAGACGAGGAACCCGAGACCATCGAAGCCTGGACCCCGCCCAAGCGATCTGAGGAAAAGGAAGAAGCGCTGATGACGGTGGCGGAAGTCCCTAAGAGCGGATCGGCCGATGCCGGAGATCCCGTCGAGGTACGGATCAACGATCTCCGTCGAAAGATGGAGCAGGCCAGCCGGCAGGAGCGTTACGAAGAAGCGGGCAGACTCAGGGACGAAATAGACCGGTTGAAAAACAGCCGGGAAGCATGAGAATACCCGGCACAAAACGAGCGGATGAGCGTCGATCTCATCCGCTCGTTTTGTGTACCGCATTCAGAAAGTGACTTGCGGGGCCGCGCGCGGGTCCGGAGGTCTCGGGAACGGGCCGTACCGCAAGTCCGGTGTTTTTCAGCTTGACAGGGATTTCATCCTGTACATCTATGAGTCACTCGGGCCGATGAACGGGGTGCATTGGCCGCGGTGTCCATAACGCGGTTTCCCTCCAACTCCCCAACTTCAGAAGGAGACGCACTATGGCAGGCACGATTCCCCTTATCAGTTCCGGCGTCGCAGGGCCTCTGGGCGCCATCCACCTCCCCAGGCTGTGGTTGAAGTTGACGCTCTCCGCCAAAGGTCAGCTGGCGGACGACTATCCCGAATGCGGCGCCGGTTATGACCAGATGGTGCTGGACGGATTGAAAGTCGATCGTGACGCCGCGGTGGACTACGTGAAGAGCAACCTTCCCACGTATATCGAGTTCGAGAACTGGGTGGTGGATCAGCGCGGCGGCAGCATTCCTCAGGATGAAATCGACGCTTCCAATGCGGCCATTAACGGATATCACCACGACGACGAGACCCGCGGTGCGATCCTGTCCGCCGCCGGTGTGGCCGACGACGGGTCGATTCTGGACGCGGTAAACCTGAACAATCTGGACGATTGGACGGAATTCCACAATAGTCTGTAGAAGGTTCCGACCGGAGCGTTCGACCGTTGGCTGCATCTGTTTTTGTGCCGGCAGTTGAACGCTCTTTGTATGCCGGAGGGAAAGATGGCGACTTCTGATTTCAGAATCGGTGTGGTGGGTGTCGGGCGAATGGGCGCGAATATTGCAAGGCATCTGAAGGACGACGGCTTTACGGTGACTTCGGTTTACGACGTCCGGTCCGACGCCGCTTCCGAACTCGCGCGGGAACTCGGGTGCGAGGCATCCGCAACGTTGGCGGGCGTCACCTCGGCGGCGGACCGGATCATTACGGTCGTTACCGACGACGACGCGATGCGTGCGGTTTTTTCAACCGGAGGCGATAGTCTGCTGAACGGTGCGGACGGGAAAGTCTTCATCAATTGCGCAACCATCACCCCACAGGTACACGTCGACGTCGAAACGCTGGCGGAACAGGCAGGCGCGAAGAGCCTTGAAGGGTGTATGGCAAGCAGCATCACCCAGGCCCGGGAAGGCACGCTTTATCTGATGTGCGGCGGCAAGCGGGAGGTATTCGACGACGTGCGGCCGATCCTGGACTCGATGAGTACGGACCTGAAGTATATCGGAACGGCCGGACAGGCGGCGCAGGTCAAGGCGCTCGTGAATATGGTGATGAACATCAATACGGCGGGACTGGCGGAAGGGTTGGGGCTTGGAGCGGCGATGGGCCTCGACCTGGAAATGCTCCAGCAGGTGTTTTCGCAGACGGGCGCCAATTCCCGGGTGCTGGAAACCGACGGGGAGGACATGGTGGCCCGGGACCACGAGTGTTACTTCTCATCGGCCCACGCGGCAAAGGATTCAGGCATCGCCCTGGACCTGGCAAGCGACGCCGGGTTGCAACTGCCGCTCGCGGATGCCACCAAACGCCAGTACGACCGTATGATCGAAATCGGCAAGGGCGAACTGGACAAGTCGGGTGTTGCCGAATTGACGTTTCCGGGGAGAGGATAGTCTCCCTCGACATGTCGCGCGTTCCCGTCTGAAGGGCACTGGATTTCGAAACCGGGTATGGATCCGATTCGCCTCAGCTATGTGAAGGGGTTCACGAAGCTATCCCTGTGGTACGTCTGGCGCAGGGCGAGGAAAGGCGAGGAACCCTTCGCCGACGTGGTGAACAAGCGGGTGAACATTTACCGGAACACCGCGTTCTACGACGGGAAGCGCCACCCCTCCGGCGAGGACGTGGGGCCGGAATGGAGGGGCATGGTCGACCGGCTGGCGTCCCTCTTCGTGAGCCGCAAGAGTGATTCCTCGTCCGTGGGCTTTGAAAGCGCGGGGCTGGCATTGTTGTGGCCCTGTCTCGAGGCCCGCTTGAGGGTGGCCGGCGACGGTGTGTCGGGCGAACGGCCGTACGAATGCTGGTCTTACGATTATACGTCGTCGGGTCGATTGAACATCCACATCGATAATGTCTACAGGCCCGATTCTCCGTTGAGCGAGATGTTCTCGCCTTTCGCGGCGTCGCTGGTCCGGATGCTTGTGGATTCGCAGGCGCGGCGCCCCGACGTCACAATGGTTCGTTGCAGCAGCTGGATGAATTCCACGCCGCGTTTCCGGTCTCTGTTTCCGACTCGCTGGGCGGAGAGCGAAGTCGTGAATCCCCGTATCGGCTATACAATGGGGCATTGGGGGCAGTTCATGGACCGATGCGGCGACTTTCATGTCGAAAACGGGAGACGATTTCGCGCCACAGGTACGTTGCCTTTCCCCTGCTCGGCTTGCGAGTGTGAAATCGCCGAATCGCTGAGCCACCTGAATAGCCGGTTTCCTGAGGCGGTGGAATACAACCGGCGACGGACTGCGGTTTGAAGCGGAATTGCGAATCGAAATGAAGATCACCGACATCAGGGTCTACAATCTCCGGTATCCGCTTGAGGAGCCGTTTGCAAACTCGATTGCCTGGAATACGGCACGGACCGCGGGTGTGATCGAGGTCATCACGGACGCGGGCGTTACGGGATGGGGCGAAGGGGTCGCGGATCTGAACGAAGCGGCGCTGCGGGCCCGGCTGCTGGGCCGCGATCCATTTGACATCGAAGTCATCTGGAACGACCTGCATCTGCGCGGCGGGGTCGGTTTTTCGGAGTTGAGCGCGGTGGACATCGCGCTCTGGGATATCGTGGGCAGAGTCCTCGAGCGGCCCGTGTACCGGCTCCTGGGCGGCGCGTTCCGGGAACGCATTCCGGCATACGCCAGCGGACTGTTCTGCCGGCGGAAGGCCGATGTGGCCCGGTCGTTGATCGACGAGGCGGCGTCCTACGCGGATCTGGGGTTCCCGGCCGTGAAGATGAAGATCGGTTTCGGCGTGGACTACGATGTTAAGAACGTGGCTGCGGTGCGCGGTGCGATCGGCGATTCGGTTCTCCTTGCGGTGGATGCCAACTGCGGGTACGATACCGGCACGGCCATTCACGTTGGGCGTCGGTTGCTCGAGAACGATCTGTTGTGGTACGAGGAACCGGTCTCGACCGACGACGTGGCCGGCTACCGCGAGATAAGACAGGCGCTGGGGGTGCGCGTTGCAGGGGGCGAGGCGCTCCAGGGGAGGTGGGCGTTCCGTGATCTCATCCAGAAACGCGGGCTGGATATCGTGCAGCCGGACATCAGCGACGCCGGCGGTTTTACGGAATGCCGGAAAGTCGCCGCGATGGCAAGCGCCAACCACGTGCGGGTGCTGCCCCACATGTGGGGAACCAGCATACGCCTTGCCGCCACGATACACTGGCAGGCGACACTGCCGGACGCGCCCGAATCGTTGAATCCGTTCCCGTCGTTGTTTGAATTCGACATGACGGAAAATCGTCTCCGAACCGGACTCGCCATGGAGCCGATCCTGGCCGTGGACGGGTACGTACCGGTGATTCAGCGTCCGGGTCTGGGTATCGAGATCGACAGAGAGGTGTTGGAAGCATATACGATATAATTCAGCAGACGGGAAACCGGAGGAGGGTGGTTTGGCAAAAGGCTCGAGGAAGTCCGATCTGGCGGCCCACGGCGGCAGGCCGGTACACAGCAGACCGTGGCGTTCGGGAGCGTTCCATTTCAGGGAGGAACTGGCCGCGCTGGAGAAGCTGCTTTCCGGTCCGGCGCTGCCGCTGGCGCGCGGCAGGGCCGTGATGGCCTATCGAGACGGGCTGCAGAAGCTTTACGGGCTGCCGTATGCCGTGCCCACCAGCTCCGGGAGCGCGGCCATCCACGTGGCTTTGGCTGCCGCGGGCATCGGCGCGGGGGATGAGGTGATATTGAGCCCCCTGACCGACTACGGCAGCATTATGGGGATCTTTCAGTTGAACGCGATCCCGGTTTTCGCCGACGTGCAGCCGGACGGGCTGCTGATGGACGTGGGGGCGATGGAAGCGGCGATCACACCTCATACCCGTGCGATCATGCCGATCCATAACGGGGGGTACGCCGTGGATATGCCCGCGGTCATGCGGGTCGCCCGCCGCCACCGGCTGATGGTGATCGAGGATTGCGCCCAAGCGCATCTCGCTTCCATCAAGGGCAGGTATCTCGGCACGTTCGGACAACTCGGCGCGTGGAGCACGAACGAGAGCAAACACATGAAGTCGGGCGAGGGCGGGTTTGTCCTTACGCGGCGGCGGAAACTGGCCGAAACGGCGGACCTCTTTTCCGACAAGTGCTATCCCAGGTTCCCGGGAGCGCCGGCGACGCCCGCTTTCCCGGCGTTGAACGTGCGGCTCAGCGACGTTAACGCGGCGCTGGCGTCGGTGCAGCTGAAGCGGGTTCCGAAGTGGATTGCCAGGCGCCAGGGGTTCGGCGAGGCGTTCGACAGGGGGATTTCCGGGCTGCCGGGGGTGAAACCGCATCCCCAGCCGACGGGGGCGAAGCCCAGTTACTGGTGGGCGCTGTTCTCCGTCGACACGGATGTGCTTGGGGTGAATGCGCCGGATTTCTGCCGGATGGTCGCCGCGGAAGGGATACCGGCATTCGGGAACCCCCAGCAGTACGTGGTGGGCTGGCAGGTATTCCGGAGGCTGCACCGGGACCCCGCGGCGTTCAACAGCTACAGGCCCGGCCGGCTGGAAAAGGGAGCGTATCCGCTCGAGGCGTGTCCCAATGCCAGGACCTATGGGGAACGGGTGGGGGCGATACGGATGACCCAGCACAATACCGTGGCCGAGGCGAACGCCGCTGCCCGTGCGGTAACGAAGGTTACGGAGGGGTTGCTGGGAGAGCGGGAATGATTCAACGGCTGTGAGGTCCCCAGGGAGAAACGTTAACCGGGGCTCCTGTTCATTTTTCGGAGGATCGGGATGGACGTACTCGATGTGCTGAAGGCGCGGCGGACGATCTTCAAGTTCAACGCCAGGCCCGTATCTGACGAGATGCTGAAGCGCATCTTCGGGTTCGGCCTGTGGGCGCCGAATCACCACGTGACGGAGCCCTGGCGGTTTGTCGTTCTGGGCGAAACGACGAAGAAGACGCTGGCGCGGAGGTACGGCGACATCCAGCAGGGCAAGGCGTCCGATAAGGCCGGCGAAGATGCCAGGAAAAAGCTCTGGCAGGCGGGTTATGACAAGTTTATGTCCAAACCCACGATCGTCGCGGTCTCCTGCGTGCAGGATGGTGACGAACAGCGGCGGCGGGAGGACTACGCGGCGGTCTGTTGCGCCATGCAGAACGTACAGCTCGCGGCCTGGGAACTGGGCGTGGGCATGCAGTGGAGCACGGGGCCGATAACCATGCAGAAGGAAACGTACGAATTGCTCGGCATGGACCCGGACCGGGAGTATATCATCGGATTCTTCTATACCGGGTATCCGAGCGAGATTCCGTCGCCCCGCCGAAAACCGCTCGACGACGTCATGCGCTGGACCGCGTGAGGTCGGGTCAACGCGCCCCGGGCGTTCGCGCCTTCACACCGGCCAGGTCTTCGACCACGGTCAGCAGACCGGAATGATCCAGTTCGCCCCGGTCTTTGGCTATCGCCAGATTGAACAGTTCGTGAACGATGCTCGTTACCGGCAGCGGCACATTGTAGTCGCTGCCGGTTTTCATGATGATGTTGAGGTCCTTGTAATGAAGCCGGATGCGGAAGCCCGGGTCGAAGTCGCCGTTGACCATGCGCTCGCCCCGGTTCTCGAGTACGCCGCAGCGGGCGAGGCCCCCGCTCAGAACCTGTACGATGTTTGCCGGGTCCACGCCCGCCCTGGCGCCGAGTGTCAACGCTTCCGACACGCCGGCGATGGTGACGGCAACCAGAACCTGGTTGCAGGCCTTCACGGTCTGCCCCGCGCCCAGAGGCCCGCACAGCACGATATTCTGACCCATTGCAGCGAAGATCGGTCGTACTGAATCGAATACCTCCTCCTCGCCGCCCACCATGATGGAAAGGGTGGCACTCCGTGCGCCCACGTCGCCTCCGCTCACGGGCGCATCCAGGCATCGAACGCCTTTTTCCGCCATCGCCCAGCCAACCTCGAGGGCAACGCTGGGCGCGATGGTACTCATGTCAATGTAGACGTCGTCCCGGCTTACCCCTTCGATGATGCCGCCCGGTCCGAGGGCGACTTCCTGAACGTCCGGCGAGTCTGGCAACATGGTAATGATCACGTCGCTGTTTTCGGCCACCTCTCCGGGGGAGTGGGCTTCCCCGGCGCCCGCCTCAACCAGTTCGGCCACGGGTTCCCGGCTGCGGTTGTGTACAATGACGGCGTATCCGGCCTGGAGCAGGTGATTGGACATGGGTTTTCCCATAATCCCGAGTCCGATGAATCCGATTCTGGGTTTTGACATGGGTGCGGCTCCTTTCTCTTACCGGTCGACAAAGAGTGTTTTGTCCGATGCGGGAATGATGCCCGCGGTTTCGGCGCTGGCGAGGAGATCGGCAATGGCGGCCTCCCCGTCCGGACCGTAGTCCAGGGTATGCGCGTTGACGTACAGGTCGATGAATCTCTGGACGACGGGCGCATCCATGTCCGGGATCTGCCGCAGGATGTGTTTCCGGACCTCGCTGGCATGGGTGCGAGCGTATTCCACGCTGGCTCGTACTGCATGATCAATGGCCCGGATCCTTCCGGCGCCCAGGTCCCGGCGGGCGAGGATGCCACCCAGTGGAATGGGGTGGCGCGTGGTGCGTTCCCACCATTCGCCCAGGTCGACGACTTCGTGCAGTCCGAATTCCGGAAAGGTAAACCGGCTCTCGTGTATGATGAGCCCGGCGCCGGCTTCGCCCCTTCGGACGGCGTCCATGATGCGGTGATAAGGCAGAACGACGAGATTCTCCAGGGCGGGTTCGAACATGCGCAGCAGCAGCGACGCGGTGGTCAGTTTTCCGGGAATCGCGATTTTCTCGCCGGTCAGCTCCGATGGGTTCAGCGGTCTGGAGGCCACGACGAGCGGACCGCAGCCGCGGCCCATGGCGCCGCCCGAATGGAGGAGGCAGTACCGGCCCCGAAGGTGGCCGAGAGCATGAAAGGAGACCTTGGTAACGTCCAAACTCCCATCCGTGGCCAGCCGGTTGAGGGTTTCTATGTCTTCGAGGCTCGTCTCGAACCGGGGCGCGCCGGGGATCTTGCCATGCTGAAGGCCGAAGAAGATGCAGGTATCGTTCGGGCTGGGTGAGTAGCCGAGCGAAACGGAAGCCATGAGTTCCTCGAGATGCGCGAAACCGAACGGCGGCCGGGACAATGGGACCGCAGACGTTTCTGGGTATCCCGGCGGACGGGGTGTGCCTTGCCGGTATGCGAATTGCGGCTCACAGGTCCAGGTCTTCTATCAGTACTCTGGCAGCCTGCTGTGCGTTCCGGGAGGCCAGAGAGAGATTCCAGGCGCCTGTGTTCCGGTCTTCGACGAGGTTGCTGATGCCTCGAAGCTCGACGAACGGAACCTCGTACAGCGTGCAGAGTTGCGCCGCGGCCGCGCCCTCCATATTCTCGCAGATCGCGTCGTACCGCGCCGCGAGTTCGGCGCCCCTGGCGGCGAGGCCGCTGCATTGCTGTACGGTGACAAAAGGACCGGAGCGCACGGCGGGGGCGCCACGCGGCCACGCGGCATCGAGGATCAGGGCTGTCGCGCGCCGGGCGAGGGCCGTGTCGAGCGGAAAGGTATTGTAGAGGTTTCGGTGCTTCTCCAGGACGGGGATGCCGATGGTATCCGCCGGAAGCCATCCGCCGGGGGCGAGAATCCCCAGTTCCCCGTCGTTCTCTTCCGTGGCCAGGGCAATGTCGCCCACGTTCAGTTGTGCCCCGGCGTAAGCGCCGCCAACGCCGATCTGCAGAACGAATTGCGGTCGGCCGGATTCAAGGGCGGCGGTCAGCGCCTGGGCCGTGTTGACGGCGCCGATACCGGTTTCGATCAGGGCGACGCGGCGGTTCCCCAGCCGGCCCTCTGCGCGCGCGCGGTGGGCGAACGTCCGCGTGGCCGGATTCCGAATGCGGCTGCGGAGGGTTTCCTGCTCGAGAGCGGTGGCTGTCAGGACGAGGATGTCCATGCGTTGTTCGCAACGGGGGAAGAGGCATCGACGACGGCCCGGGACGACGTGGCTTCAGGGCGGGACTGCCATCGGGAGCGTCATCCGAATCGCTTCGAAACGCCCAGTTCGGCCGCAACGGCGTCCAGGTCGTTCAGATGCGGAAGCAGCATGGGGATGCCGTTTTCGAGGTTTCGCCCGCGAGTGATCCACTCGGGTTCTCCTGGGTAGTAGACGCGGTCAACCCCCTCGGCGGGTCTGGCCTCACGGATGGATTGGATCCGTGCGTCGACTTCCGTCGCGAAGATTTCCGGATCGGCGAACGTGGATATTTTGATCGCGATGAACAGATAACCGAATTTTTCCACGTCCGGAAATGCGGCGCCGGCCAGGATGCCGCCGATGCATTGCATCACGATGGCGAGGCCCGACCCCTTCGGTCCGAGGGGCAGGACAATCCGCGCCTCCGCCGGGTCGTCGGTCGGCCTTCCCGAGGCGTCGAGTGCCCAACCCGGGGGGATTCTCCGGCCGCGGTCCCGGGCTACGGCGATTTTACCGGCGGCAACCACGCCGGTGGCCATGTCGAGGATGATGGGGCGTTCGCGTCCCGCGGGGATGCCGTAGGCGAACGGCGCGTTTCCAATGGCGGGTTCGACGCTCCCGTACGGCGCCATGTTGCCCCGGTTCTTGCGTCCACCGGTCGTGTTGAAGCCCACCATGCGGGCCTCGGCGGCCATGTTGGCGTAGAATGCCGCGGCGCCATAGTGGTTGGTATTGCGGACGGCGGCCATCCCGATGCCCGCGCCTTCGGCTTTCCCGATGGCGCGGTTCATCGCTCGGTACGCGGCCACCTGTCCGAGGGCGTTGTCCGCGTCGATGTGAACGTACGCGGCCTCCTCGCTCAGGACGCGGGGACGGGCGTTGGGGTTGATCTCGCCTTTCAGGATCTGGCGGATATAGCCCGCAATGCCGCGCGCACCATGGGAGTGCACGCCGCGGAGGTCCGCTTCAACCTGGATGCGGGCCGTGATTCGGGCGTCGGGTTCGGGCACACCCGCCGCTAAGAGGAGGTCAACGCAACAGGCGCCGAGATCGGTGTGGGAGACGGTGCGGGTTGTCACGATAAGCCGCCGGAAGCCGGCGATTTGAGGTGAAACGGACGATCAGCCCGCCTTGCGGCCGGCCTGATAGGTCGCGTACCGGTCCGGCAGGTTGATCTTGACCTGTTCTTCCAGTTCCTCGTCGGTGATCGCGCTCATTCGGCCGTGCACTTCGTACTGATCCATAACCCAGCGGGCGATTTTGTGCACCCTGATTTTGCTGAGCCGGTCATTGCCCTTGAGACCCAGGAACTCGTTGACCCAGAGGGCGACCCCGTCCACGCCGGTCTTGTCCGTAATGGCCACCCGGGGCGGGCGGCCGAACAGGGCGGTGGTATCGAATATGTTGTAGATGCGTTCATCGGACCGCAGGCCGCCTGCGTGGATACCGGCCCTCGTGGTGTTGAAGTCCCTGCCGACAAACGGGTAGTTCGGCGCGATGTCCACCCCGATGGAGCGCATGTAATCGGCCATTTCCTGGATCATCATGGTATCGATACCGCAAAGGCTGCCGTGAAGGCCGATGTATTCGAGTATCGCCCCTTCGAGGGGCGGGTTGCCGGTCCGCTCGCCGAAACCGAACAACGTGGTGTTGAGCGCATTGCATCCGTACAGCCACGCGGTCGCCCCGTTGACATGGACCTTGTGGAAGTCGTTGTGCCCGTGCCATTCGAGGCAATCGTGCGGTACCCCGCCGTCGCTGGTCATGAGGTAGACGAGCTTCGGAATTGAACGGGGTAGGCTTGCGCCCGGATAGCTTAACCCGAAACCCATGGTGTCGCAGAGACGGATTTTCGCGCGGAGTTCCGGCGGCACCTGCTCGGAACGGCGCATCAGTTCCTGGACAAAGGGCAGAACGTAGCCTTCGACGTCCGCGCGCGTCACGTCCTCCAGGTGGCAGCGCGGCCGGATGCCGGCTTCCCAGGCGGCTTCGACCACCTCCAGGTAGTCGTTGAACGCTTTCCTGCGGTCCTTTTTCAACTTGTAAAAGATATGATAGTCGGAACTGGGCGTAAGCATCCCGGTCTCCCGGACACCGGCTTCTTTGACCAGCCGGAAGTCACCCTTGTCCGCGCGAATCCAGGAAGTGATTTCGGGGAAACGGTGCCCGAGCGCACGGCACTCTTCCAGCGTGCGCCGGTCGTTTTTCGTGTAGAGGAAGAACTCGGTCTGGCGGATCACGCCGTTCGGCCCGCCGAGCCTGGCCATCATATCGTAGAGTCTGACCTGCTGTTCCACCGTATACGGAGGCCGGGCCTGCTGCCCGTCCCGAAACGTGGTGTCGGTGATGACGAGGTCCCTTGCGAGGGCTTCTTCCGGATCGAATCTGACGATCCGGTCGCCAATTTCTTCGTACAGCGGGCCGTCGAACAGAATCCTGGGCGGCAGATTATAGTCGAATTGCTCGTCGAGGAGATTGGGCTCTTCGACTTCGATCAGGTCTGCTGTATTCATGGGGTTCGCTCCTGCATGGTCGGGGGCAAGTGTTTCGGAATCAGCTGTTTACGTACTTTGCGATGAAGTCGATGGCGCCGCCTACCGTCTGTACGGCCAGGGCTTCATCTTCGTCCATTTCAATCTCGAATTCCTCTTCGAATCCGGCCATGAGCTCTACGGATTGTACCGACTCGGCGCCGAGGTCGGCCGTGAAGCTCTGGTCTTCCGAGACCTCGGCCGTATCGATTCCGAGAACGCCGGATATGACCCGGTACACGCCTTCCTTGATCTCTTCGCGATCCATTTGACGCTCCGTGAAATTGCAGAAAAGTTGGTAGGATTCCCCATCGCGGTGCGGTGCGACGGATGTACACTTTGATCAGACCTGTCCGGATGCGAGCTCTGATGCCGCTTCACGGTCCACGATAAACGTACAGTCCGGATGGCTCTGCAGCAGGCTGGCGGGGCAGTCCGTTGTGGGTGGCCCTTCCACGGCCCGTGCGACGGCGACGGCCTTCTGGTCGCCTGTGGCCAGCAGGAGAATGCGCCGGGCCTCGCGGATCGTGCCGATTCCGGCCGAAAGGGCGAATCGCGGGACGCTTGCGGCATCTTTGAAGAAACGGCCGTCGCTGTTCGCCTCGATTGTGCTTGGAGCCAGGTTCACGAGGCGTGTCCGGCTGTCCACCGGGCTGCCGGGTTCGTTGAACGCGACATGACCGTTGGTGCCGATGCCGAGCAGCCAGAGGTCGATCCCGCCCGCCGCGAGGATACCGGTTTCGAAGGCCCGGCATTCCAGGTCGGGATTGGCGGCGGTACCGTTCAGTACATGCGTGTTCCAGGGACGGATGTCGATCTTCCGGAACAGACGGTCGTTCATGAAATACCGGTAGCTCTGGTCGTGATCGCCGTCCAGGCCCCAGTATTCGTCCAGGTTGAACGAGGTCACCCTGCGGAATTCGAGGCCCTCGCTGTGGTGCAGCTTTGCGAGTCTGGCGTAGGTCTGTTCCGGCGTCGATCCGGTCGCCAGTCCGATCACGGCATTTGACCTGACGCGGACCAGATCCGCGATGATTTCCGACGCTTCCACCGCGACCTCGGCGCTGGTCTCGCATATTCTGAGTTTGATGCCGCCGGCCATTGCCGTCCTTTCGCCGGATGATTGTCCCGACATATGGAGTATTGAGGACAGCCAATATACCAAAGGGCAGGATTGAAGTAAAGTGTTTTGCCCGTCGACATGAAGAGGGTGAACGCACCGGGAATCCCTTGGAAAACGCTTGCCGTCGGGCACGGAGCAGGATATCTTACCCGCCTGTAAATCTCAGTAATAACCGGTTTTTCAGTGAGATAGGTATCGGATTGCAAGAGGAGGAAATCCACAAATGGCCGGCTATCGTTCGCTTTCCCGGGCTGAGATCGCGGCGCTGCAACGAAACGGATGCACGGCCGCGGATTGGTCGATGGTGGAGGTGAAGCACGGATTCGATCCGCGTCGCGTGAAGGATGCGGTTTTTGGTGGACGGGTAAGAATGGGCGTCCTGGAAGGCGCCGTATCGTTCGCAGGCGTGGAATTGCCGGCGGAGATTTCCGACGCCACGCTGATCAACTGCGAACTGGGAGACAATGTAAGGGTGACGCGGGTGCGGAGTCATCTTGCGAACTACCGGATCGGGGATGGCGCGGTCGTAACGGACGTGGGGCAGATGACGACGCGCGCCGGTGCGACGTTCGGGAACGGCGTGGTCGTGGAACCGGTTAACGAGGGAGGCGGGCGTGAGGTGCCCATTTTCAACGGGATGTCCTGCCAGTTTGCATACCTGATGTGTATGCACCGTTACCGGTCGGAGATGACTGCGCGACTTCAGGCGATGGCAGACGCATTCGTCGCCGGGATGACGTCGGATCTGGGCACCATCGGCAAGCGCGCCGTCGTTGCGCACGTGAATGAGATTGTCGACGTGAATATCGGTTCCTGCGCGGTGGTTGCGGGGGCGGCCATGCTGAAGAACGGAACCGTCCTGAGCGAGGCGGGCGCGCGGACACGGGTTGGCGCATCCGTCGTGGCCGAGGATTTCATCATCTGCGAAGGCTCCCGTGTGGATAGCGGCGCCATCATCAACAGATGCTTTGTCGGACAGGCAGCAGAGATCGGGAAACAGTTTTCGGCCGAGAATTCTCTCTTCTTCGCCAATTCGGAATGCTTCAACGGCGAAGCCTGTTCCGTATTCGGCGGCCCCTACACGGTAACGCACCACAAGAGTACGCTGCTGATCGCCGGGCTCTTTTCGTTTTATAACGCCGGCAGCGGGACCAACCAGAGCAACCATATGTATAAGCTGGGTCCCGTGCACCAGGGCGTGCTGGAACGCGGCAGCAAGACGGGATCGTCTTCCTATCTGCTGCTGCCGAGCGCCGTGGGGCCGTTTACCGTTGTTATCGGTAAACACATGACGAATCTGGACACCCGGGACTTGCCGTTTTCCTACGTCGTCGAAGAGCAGGGCGCCAGTTTTCTCACGCCCGCGATGAACCTCCACACGGTCGGCACCGTACGTGACGGTGAAAAATGGCCGAACCGGGACCGGCGAACGGCTTCCGTCAAACGGGACCAGATCCGGTACGAGGTGTTCAGTCCCTATACGGTCGAGCGGATGACGCGGGGAGAGGCCCTGTTGAAGGATCTGTACGAAAAGACGCCGCGCGAGGTGGCGCAGGTGCGTCACAACGGGGTAAGGATCCGCCGCCTGGTATTGCGCCACGGCATCAGGAATTACGCCGCGGCGATCGATATGTACCTCATTGGAAAGGTTCTTCAGCGAGTTTCCGGCGGGAAGTCGCTGGCGCCGGATGAAGGCGAGGTGTACAGCGAGCACTGGGCGGACGTGGGCGGCCTTCTGCTTTCCGGGGCGCGGCTGGCGCAGATTGAAGAGGATATTGTGTCCGGAAGCATCGACACGGTGGCGGCGTTCAATGCGGCGTTCGAAACGGCCGGCAGGAAGTACGACAGGGACGAATGGGCATGGGTGCGGCGGGCGTACAGGGACCGTACCGGCGCATGTGTGGAGGCGCTGACGGCGGAGGACGTCGAGGAAATGAAGGCGACGCACCGGAAGGCGCACGCCTCGACCACCAAAAAGGTGCTGGCGGACGCGGAAAAGGAATTTGCCGGCGCCGCGACGATCGGCTACGGCGCGGATGGCGGGGAAGACGACGCGGCGGCCGATTTCCTGGCCGTCCGCGGCGATTTTTCGGGGAATTCGTTCGTGCGGCAGATGCGCGAACGCGGGAAGGAAACCACGTCCTGATCCGGAGAGTCTGCCGTCGCACGTCTCAACCGATCCGTTGGCGGTCGCGTTTCGCGGAAACAGGCTGCCATCGGGCCGCGGCGTCAGCAGATCATGCCCTGTTTCGCTCGTATGCCATGCGCCGGCGGGCTGGTTCCTATCCAGCGTTCGTCCTGCGGTTCTGAGGCGAGTTGATAGCGGGAGTCCGACGAGATGCGGATCCGGTCGGTGTGGTTGTCGGAACTGGCATGCATCGTGCGCATGGAGAAGACGAGCACGTCACCCAGCTTGTAGTCCGCCGTCAGCCATCGGCCGCCAATTTCCTTTCCGGCCTGAATGGCGTCGGACGCATAAGACCCGGTGGAATTCCAGCGGATCCGGGACTGTTCCTCGCCGGTGAGCTCGCGCTCCTGCGCCCTGGCGGATTCGACGATCCGTCCGGCTTCGTTTTCGTTCTCGCAGTATTTGTCCACGTCGGTGCGGGCATACGTATGCCGGAGGCGTTCGCTCTTATGGGAATTCTCCAGAATGATCAGGCCGCCCATTTCAAACGGTACGTCCCCCAGCGGCGTCCAGGAGGTATAGAGCCGGGGAGTCCCGCGGCCCATATAGACCACGTCGTAGTGGGGCTGAGTGGGAGACGTGGTACCCGGCGCCTTGACCCGGAACCATGTATAATCGAAATGGGTGACGGGACCGCCCAGGAATCGTTCATAGAACCGGATCATGGGTCCGTCGTAGAGGACTTTCATCAGGGCCGGATTATCGAGAGTGAAGTCGAACATGGCGCCGAGACCGCCGCCCGGTTTGTATTTCCCTTCGATCAGCGGAAGCGATTCATCCACCGAACCCAGACCGGCGAGGCGCTTCATCACTTCAAGGCGCGCTGCCAGCGCTTCTTCCGGATCGAGGAGCCCGGGCAGGTAGAGGTAGCCGTCGTCCGCCATTCGGGCGTGCAGCGCCGCGGGATCGTGTGAAATGTCGTCGGAACGCCTCAGTTCGCCGGCGTCGTCGACGCATCCTGCCAGGCGATTCCCGCGAAAGGTCAGGTCGAGCAGGGCGCTCATGCGGTTCTCCTTGTTTTCGGTAGCCTTCCTGCGTACAGGACGGGCTCAACGCGCCTTCGATGCCCGTTCGTAATATCCCACATTCGTCCCGGGCTGTCAAATTCAATACGATGAACATGCAAAAGCGTCATGACGACACAGGATCACGTCAGCTGTGAATCGGGTGGCCGTGACGGTACGGACGCGAACATTCCGAGCGCGGCCCGCAGGACGGATTCGACCGAAAGGGACGGGAGGTGTCCGTCCGGGGCCTTTAAAACGCGGGCGAGCGGGTTACGGGGGGCCCACGTTTCCGCGTCCGTGGGCCCGAACAGGGTGAGCGTGGGGGTGCCGACCGCCGCGGCGATGTGTCCCGGGCCGGAATCGTTGCCAATGAAGAGGTCGGCGCCGTGCAGCAGGCCGGCGAGGTCGCGAAGGTCCCCGGGAATCAGGGATGGGACGTGAACCCGCAGCGTATCGACCATGTATTGTTCCACGGGCCCGCATAGCACGAAGACTCCCGCGCCCAGGGCGCGGAGTTCCCGGGCGAGCTTCAGGAAGGACGGTTGCGGCCAGCATTTTTCCCGGCCGCCGCTGCCCGGGTGGATGGCGACAACGGGTGATGGCAGACGTTGTTTTTGAAGGATACCGCGGGATTGATCCAGTTCAGCTTCGTTCAACCGGATCCTGGGGATCGGGTCGGACACGGGTACGGATATCCTGTGGAGCGGCGCCAGCAGGTGATCTGTAATGTGGGAGTCCCGTTTCGGGCGGGGATCGAATACGATCGCCCGGCCGCGGACAATCTCCGAGAGGCGCGTTTGAAGCCGCCGGTCCGGGTCGACGGCGTAGGCCAGGAGCAGGTCGACGTGAGCGAAGAGGGCCCGGGTGCGTTCGGGAACGACGCCTTCGGGATTGTAAAGGCCGGCGATTTCGGCGCTGTTGATGTCAATGAGGTCTTCCAGTGGCCCAAGGCGCAGGATCGACGGGTTGCCGATAAGCCGAAGGCGCGAGCGCGGGTAAGCCAGTTGCAGCGCGTTCACCGCGGGAAGCGTCAGTACGAAATCTCCAATGGCGCCGCTTCGGATAATCGTAATGTGTTCAGGGTTGCCGGACATACAATTAAACCGGGGCCTCGTCCCATCCCAACCCGGCGAACGTCGTCCGGAGATCTTCCGACGGCGTCGCGACGACGGCAACGCCTTCCCCGGTATACGGGTGCAGAAACGCCAGCCGGGCGGCCATGAGCGCGAGGCGATACAACCCGAATCTGGCGCGAAAGAACCGATTTTGCGCGCCGTCACCGTACCTGGTGTCGCCCAGTACGGGATGCGAGATATGGGCCATGTGTCTTCGGATCTGATGCATGCGACCGGTTTGAGGCACGGCCCGTATCAACGAAAAACGCGCTGTCTCGTGTCTGCCGACGGGCTCCTGAAGTTCGGCCGTTCCCACGCGGTCGAAGTCGGTAACCGCTTCTACCGCTGATTTCTTTCGTTGATTACGCAGAGGATGATCGATCCGTCCGGTTTCGGGCGCAAATCCCCGAACCACGGCCAGGTATTCCTTCTGGATGCGGCGCTCTTCGAACAGGACGCACATCTCCCTGGCCGCCTCGGAACTCAGGGCGAAGAGAAGCACGCCCGAGGTGGCGCGGTCCAGCCTGTGAATGGTGTAGACGGGACGACCCAGTTGCCTGCCCAGGCGGGACATGCAGTCGGGTTCCCGTGGTCCGAGGCGGGTGGGGTGTACGAAGACGCCGCTCGGTTTGTCAACGGCCACGTAATGGTCGTCCTGGTAGAGGATGTTGAATTCGGCACTCAAAGGATGAACTATCCCGACTGTGTGTCCAGCTCTTTTTGAATTCAATTGCTCCGCCGCCAGACCGGGCATATATTTCACTCGCAGTCCCGAGACGAACTCTCAACCCCTCGATTCGAACTCCCAAGGAGGCTGACGTTTTGGCTTACGACTTTCAGGTTTTCACAGGCAACATCAACAGGCCTCTGGCCGAGGAGATCTGCCAACACCTCAATATCAGCCTGGGAGATGCCGAAGTCGAGAGTTTTCCGGGAGGAGAGACAGGCGTTCAGATTCGCGAGAACGTGCGCGGCAACGACGTCTACATCGTTCAGCCAATCTGCGGCAATGGTGTGTTTACGCCAAACGACGCCCTGATGGAAATCCTCATTCTCATCGACGCCGCCCGTCGCGCCTCCGCCCGGCGGATTACCGCCGTACTGCCCTATTACGGATATGCCCGGCAGGACCGAAAAGACAGGCCGCGGGTGCCAATTACCGCCAAACTGATCGGGAACCTCATCGTCACCGCCGGCGCAAGGCGGGTCCTTTCGCTGGATTTGCATTCCAACCAGATCCAGGGATTCTTCGACATCCCCATGGACCACCTGTACTCCATCAATGTCTTCGGAAGCTACCTGATGGAAAAGCGCATGGAAAACCTGGTCACTGTCACTCCCGACGTGGGCAACATCAAGATGACACGCGCCTATTCCGAGTTGCTGGACGCTCCACTGGCCATCGTGGACAAACGACGTTCGAGCGGTACACAAACGGAAGTTCTGAACATAATTGGCGACGTGGAAGGTAAGAACGTCGTGATCATCGATGATCTCATTTCCACCGGCGGGTCGCTCGTCGAGGCCGCGACGGTCCTGAGAGAACATGGGGCACTGGATATCAGCGCCGTAATCGTACACCCGGTGCTGGCCGGCCCCGCCGTGGAACGCGTTGAGAACTCCGTCCTGACCGAATTGGTCGTCTCGAATTCCATTCCCGTACCTGAAACCGTGCAGAACGGGAAAATCAAGGTACTTTCCGTTGCTTCCATTCTGGCAGAAGCCATCCGTCGAATCCACAACGACGAGTCAGTCAGCACACTCTTCGGCAACGTTCACGTCGAAGGTTAACCTTGATTCGTCATTTTTCGAGGACGTTAATTTGAATAAACGCAAGTTGATAAAGGCGATTAAACATCTGATTACCAGGAACCTTCAGGTCACTGGACGTGAACGGAAAAAATGTGCTTCCGGACGACCTTTTCGGTCCGGTGAGGAATGAACTGCAGGGTCACCGCGTTATGACAAACGCCGCTTTGCACGGATGCTTTTTGTGCTTTTTGTTGCCAATTTTTCGGTGTTCTTTTTTCACATTGAGGGTAACGTCCCGGGTTTCCGCCGGTCCGTGTTGGCGGGAGCAACAGGGATGCACGACAAAGTGCGGGATACGATCCTTACGAGACCTTGCCGGGAATGCTTCCTACATGACGGCGGCGGCAACAGCGTTGCCTACCCGTGGACGCAGAGAAGCCGCGCCGTGCGGGTCGTTGGTGAACAGTACGCACGTCGTCTCAGTCTCCGGGTCCACCCAGGCCACGGTCCCCGTCGCCCCCTCGTGTCCGAAGGTGGCGTCCGAAGTCAGATCTCCGAAGATTGAACACACCCGGTCGCGCACGCGCCATCCCAGCCCCCAACGCTGTCTGAGCCGGTCGGCCCGGTTCAGGTCGGGCATCGCCGACGTCTGGTCCGCCGTCATTGCGGAAACCGTTGCGGGGCTTAGGATGCGCGTTCCGTTCAGTGCGCCGTCGTACAGAAAAGCCTGACAGAGCGCCGTCATCTCTGCCGTGGTGGTCAACAGCCCGCCCCAGGGGGCGCCGAACCCTCTCCAGTAGTCCGAATTCCAGTTCCACGACACGGCGTCCGCTGCGCCGTACTCCCCGCCGTGTATTTTTACGTCGGAATCCCGCGGGTTCCGGTCCGGACGTCCCAGCGAGGTATCCACCAGGTTCAGCGGTTCAAAAAACGCCCGCCTGAGGAATTCCCGCACCGGCACCGCCTCGATCCGTTGAACGATCTCGCCCAGCATCGCGATCCCACAGCTCTGGTACGAGATTCTCGTGCCTGGTCTGAATAGCAGTTTACCCTTACAGATGTGTTGAATAAAGACATCCATCGGCGCGTGTTCGGCGCGCAATGCCAGGTTCTCGGGCAGCATATCCGGCAGCCCGGATGTGTGGGTCAGGAGATGCCGCACCTGGACGCCTTCCTTGCCCGCCTGACCGAACTCCGGCACGAACGCCGTCACCGGGTCGTCCAGGCAGACCTTGCCCTGCTCCACGAGCAACATGACGGCCGCCGCCACGATCGGCTTGGTGATGGATGCGATCAGGAAGATCGTATCCGGCTCAACAGGAGGTCCCGCGGGGTCCAGGGTGCGGCGTCCGAAACACGCCGGCGGAAGGGTGAAGCCGCCCCGGGTAACCTGGAGCGCCGCGCCCATCAACTCGCCCCGAATCACCGCCTCCTCGAGGATTCCGTTCGCCGTTTGCAGGCCTTCAACGGAAATCCCGATCTGTTCCGGATTGTCAGCCTGTCGTGTCATTGCGCCTCCTTGGCGGTTTCATCTGATGGGGCCCGATTACAGCGGCAACACCGTCCCGATTTCCAGCTCCACCGCGCGGCGGTAAACCAGAATCGCGGTGGCCATGTCTTCCAGACCGAGGCCCAGATTGATCGCAATCGCGCGTTCCCGGTCCGACTCCCGTCCCGGCTTCAGCCCCGCCGCGATTTCACCCAGGTCTGCATAAGGCTCCGGTGTATCATCGAAAAAACCGGTCTGCCGGTAATATTCCAGCTGATCCGAATCGTCGCTTGCCAGCTTGTCCGCTTCACGGAATGCCTCGGCGGTAAAGTAGGCGTCGAAATCCAGCGGACAGGCAAAAGATCCCTCCGCGAGCCAGCCGGCCCCCACAACGGGTTCCGGCCGTTCCCTGATGGGCCCGCTCGTTACAACAAGGTCCAGTTCCCTGACGGCCTGCGAAACCTCGCGAACCGGCTCGACGCGCACCCCGATTCGGGGCCCCATTTCCGCGGCGAAGCGGTCCGCGACCTCAGGATACAGATCGTACGCCTTTACTTCGCTGATGTCAAAAACGCACGACAGGGCCTCCAGATTGCCGCGGCCCTGGACGCCGCAGGCGACAATGCCGACCGTCGAACTGTCCTTTCGCGCCAGATATTTCGCTGCAACCGCGGTCGCCGCGCCCGTCCGCATCGCCGTGATCCACGTGCAGTCCATAACGCACGTGGGAATGCCGGTTTCCGGATCGTTCAGAATCAACAGTCCGCTGATGTACGGCAACCCTTTTGCCTGGTTCGCCGGATATCCCGATACCCATTTCATGCCCGCGGATTCAAGGCTCGGTATATACGCCGGCATTGCGTGAATGAATGCGTCCGGCTGTGTGTGGATGCCCGGCTTGGGAGGCATCTCCACTTTGCCTTCTCCCTTTTCCACAAACATCCGGTCCAGCCCGTCGATGATTTCCCTCATCGACAGATTCACCGCCTCCACGTCGTCCTTCGAGAGATACAATACCGTCTCCGACATTGGGCGCTCCTCGCTGGAATCTTGATGCGCGATCCCGACTTTATTATCTTTCAACGAGTATCCCGCTCTGGCGGAATCGGGATGTGTCCGACCCGGATCCTGCGGACCGGTTGTGGCGGACGCCGGGCTTGCGGGTACGCTGTTGAGTGAAGCCTATGAACTTTCTGACTGACGAACAGTGGGAACGGTTTCAAACCGGGGGATATCTTCACCTCGGCAAGGTCGCGACCTCGGCGTCCCTGAAAGCCCTCAGGCGGCGTATCAACGAGATCATGCTGGGCACGGCCCCGCTGGACTACAGTCGTACGCTGATGCAACTGGACGTCGTCGACGGCAGGGAGGGTCCGGGACCCCAGACCAAAGGCCACAAGGGCGCAACCCTGAACTACCGGAAGATTCAGGATCTGGAATACGACGACCTCTTCCTCGCGTACATGCAGCACCCGCTGTTCCGGAATATCTGTTCCTGGGCATACGGTCAGGACGCCCCGGTGGCCAGTTTTCGCGCGATGTTCATGAACAAACCGGCAGGACACGGCCACGACCTCACGTGGCACCAGGACCGCTGGACCGATCTCGACCGCGATCCGCTCGTTACCGTCTGGACCGCGTTGGATCCGTCCACGGTCGACAACGGCTGCGTCAAAATCATCCCCGGGTCTCACAAATGGGGGCTGGTCAACCCTGAAAACGCCAGCGGTTTCCTGAGTTCCGAGCAGATCGAGGAGCGGACGCAACACGCCGAACACGTCAATCTGGAGCTCGATGCCGGCGAAGTCGTCCTCCTGCACAACTGGCTGTTACACAGCTCCGGTACAAATCGTACCGACGTTCCCCGCAGGGCATTCAGCACCTGTTACATGCACGCGGCTACCCGATCCAAACGCGGTCAACCCTTCCCGGTAATATTCGGCGAGAGTGCGTTGAAGCCAACGGTTGTCTGAGGTTGCCCGACGGCGGCCCCTCCATCATCCCGGCGACGGGGTCGCTGGTGTTCTGCCCCGGAACAGGCAGCCTGAAATCGGCCGAACGGTGAGATATCGTTGGGAAAGGTCACTGGACCCAAGCCCTCGAATCGGGAACGTCCAGCCACGCGCCGCCATTGGCGACGGATGCCTGGCTGACCAGGCCCGGAAGCGTCATGTCCATGGCCTCGTGAATTCCGATCGGACAGGGCGCCGTTCCCACAATGGCGTTCACGAAATCCAGAATCTCGAAATAGTCCCCGCCCCCGTGCCCCGCCTTCAGCGCGTCTTCGGAAGGGTCGCGCCACATCTCCGGAAGATATTCTCCTTCCAGTTCCGTAAGGTCCAACCATGTACTCCTGTCTTCGCACAAGTCCGCGAGCCAGATCCGGTTCGCCTCCCCCTTCGCGCGGGCGGACTCATAACATCCGGTGGTGCCCTGAAGGGCGTAGTTCGCCATTGAATGCGGGCGCTCCGACAGCATGTCGACCCGTATTTTGATCAGCGCGCCTTCAGCCGTCTTGCACAGCATCACGCAGGAGTCCTGATTCTCATATCGGTTCCCTCTGGGATCTACGTAGTGATGGCCGCTGCCCTCGCAGCACACCCGCGCCACACGATCGCCCTCCATCCACTGAAGAATCGGTCCCAGGCTGTGCGTGCCATAGGTGACGCCGTCGATACCCGTCTGCCATTTCCGGCGCCAGGTCGTTATCTCGTTCAATCCCTTCAACTCGTGGACGTACTCGCCCTCCGCGTAATAGACCTCCCCGAACAGCCCGCGCCGCACCAGCGCTTTCACGAGCACATTGGGTTTCATATACGTGAAGTTCTCGGCCATCATGTATATCGCGGGGGTTGCGGCGGCAGCAGCGACGAGGCGTCTGCACTCGTCGACGGAAACCGCGGCTGTCACCTCGCTCAGAACGTGGACGTTCGACTCCAGGGCGGCGATCGCCTGAGGCGCGTGAAACTGCATGGGGGTGCCGATGACCACGGCATCCAGCTCGGACCTCGCCAGCATTTCCTCGTAGTCCGAATAGGTCTCCGTGGCGCCGAGCTTTTCGGCCGCCGCATCCAGCATGTCTTCCCGGATATCGCAGACGGCATGCAGGCGGGCCACGGGATGGGCGTCGAAGGCAGCACGAAAACTCCCGCCTCTGCCCGCCGCGCCCGCAACGCCAACGTTCAACCGCTCCAGAATGGCCATGTTCTCTGCTCCTGCGCGTCAGTTTCGTCCCGCTTGTTCGTGCTCTCGCCGTGAAACGGAAACGCGAAAGCCGTCACTCCTGAATACGTCGTGGGCCTGCTCGGACTTCAGGAAGTCCACGAATCTTCGCGTCGTCACCGTAACCCGACCCTTTACGATCGCGACGGCATAGACAATCTCATCATGCGTCCCTGACGGTAGCACGCCAAGCGCGTCCACACGGTCGCTCGAGGCGGCATCGGTTGCGTACACAATTCCCGCTGCGCAGGCGCCCTGTTCCACGAATGCGAGCGCGGAACGCACATCCTGACCCACGGCGAGGCGCTGGCTCAAATCCGCCCACCATCCCAGGTTGACGAGCGCCTGTCTGGCATATATGCCGGCAGGAACGAGATCGGGGTCCGCAACCGCCAGCGGTCCTTCAAACGCCCCGGCGAAATCGAACGCCTGTTCCCATTTGACGTCAAAGCCCTCTCCCGCCGGCGTAACCACAACCAGCGCATTGCCGAGCAGGTCTGCCCTGCTGTCAGGGTGAATCATTCCCCTCGACTCCAGATAATCCATCCACGCGGGGTTCGCGGAAATGAAAACCCCGGCCGGCGCCCCGCGCTCGATCTGCCTGGCCAGCGTGGACGACGCCGCGAACGAGAACCGGACTTCCACGTCGGTTTCCGTTTCGAACATCCCCTCAATCTGCTTCATTGAACCGATCAGACTGACCGCGGCATAAACCCGGACAGGTTCGGCCTGAAGCCGGGTACTCATCCAACCCAATATGACAAGGCACCATGCCAAACGGTATACCGTCATCGCCAATCTCGAGTACGGCCTGGATATTTATTGCTTCAATCACGTCTTATTTAACAAAAAACACCTTTCGTGCAAACCGTTTTTTCAATCCCGAAACGCCCTGAAACGGCAGGTCGAAAATGCCTCGTCGCTCATGTCTTGAGATCCGAGGCACAGCCCGCCTCGCTTGATGACACACTCGAATTCACGTATACTATCGCCGACGCCACTTCACCGACGGATATCAATGCCATGCCGACCGACGTTCACCCGAATCCCGAAGTGCTGGAAGCCCAGGCCCGGGTCTGCACCGGACCGCATCAGTCCCGCCCCCTGGGTGTAAAGCCCGCGGACCCCCAACCCGACCGTATTCTGGATCTGATACTTGGCTCGGCCAGGGGCGAATTGACCGAAACGCAGCGGGTGTCGTCCGTCCAGATGGGCGCGTTCTTCGTGGCCATGGCCCTCCGACGCCGCTTTCCGTCCGGGACGCGGTGGAGTGTCGCGGAAACCGATGCTTTCGATAGAAATCGTGCCGCCCTTCGCCGCGATCTGCCGCCCGAAATTCTGTATCTGCTGGATACGCGCGCGAAACCGGAAGCGCGGAACGAGCAGGAAGCCGTTCTCATCGCGGCGCTGGAAAAAATCCTCGCGGGACGGCACCTCGGCTACCGGGAGACCCGCCGGATGTGCGGCGCGATCCTGAACGGGCAGGTGCGAGACGCGCTCAAGGGCGCGGCGCTGATCGGCCAGAGGATGAATCGCGAGACATACGACGAGGCACGGGGATACCTGGATGCCGGGTTTGACCCGTCCAACGTCGTGAAGCTCGACGTCGGTTCACTCACCCATTTCGGGGAACCGTACGACGGATCGAGCAAATATTTCCGTCCGACCCTCTTCGTCGCGGCGGTCAGGGCCGCACTGGGACGCCCGTCCGTTTTGCACGGCGTCGACGGAATGCCGCCGAAATGGGGGGTCAACGACGAACAGATCCTGAAGGTGCTGGGGGCAAACGTGAATCTCACGCTGGAACAGGCCGGCGGTCTGATTGAGGACCCGCGGGTTGGTTTCGCCTACGTCAGCCAGCGCAGCTTTTCGCCGTCCGCCTACGCTGCCAGGGACCTCCGTGCGCATATTGGAAAGCGGCCGCCCTGGGCGGCAACGGAAAAAGCCCAGCAGCTCTTTTCGTGCGTCGGCGAGAACCACATGGTCATCGGCTATTACCATCCGGGTTACGAAGACATGTTTCTTCAGCTGGCGATGGACCGCGGCCTTCACTCCGGCCTGGTCGTGAAGGGCATGGAAGGCGCCGGTTCCTTCGGCCTGCGGCTGGCCAAGCCCTCCGACGGGGATCGAAAAGCCATCAACAATGTAAGGGGCTTCCGGACCCGAGGCGGACGGATCGAAACGTACGATCGCGACGTCGACCCGGCGGCCGCCGGATTCCGTTACAACCGGCATCCCAGACCCGAATCCGTTTCCGCCGAAGCGTTTGCAAAAGCGGGTTGGGCCGCACTTGCGGGGCAAAGAGGTCCGGCCTACGACCAGATCGTGCTCAACGTCGCAATCAAGGATCATCTGCTCGGATTTGACGTGGATCCGACAACGGCCGTCGAGCGTGCCGAAGACGCCATCGAAAGCGGACGCGCCGCGGCGCACCTGACCGCTTACGTCGAAGCATCCGGAGAAGCCGCACGTGTAACAGTCCGTTGAAAAAGTCGCTCTGCAGGCGAGGCCGAGTCATTGTGGCCGAAGACAAGGCGCGCGACCGACGCGAATCCCTGGATTCGGGGAGGGAGCGCAACGCCGTATTTCGGTCACAAGGGCCGGACGTAGCCCGGATGGACTTTTTCAACGGGCTGGTAAGGTCACGGCCGCGGACAACGCTTATTTCCATCCCGTGACGGCCCCGAGGGCGGGGTCGTAGCGAATCGAAGGGAACGTCTTTTATGGATACGGATGTTATCGTGGTCGGCGCCGGCCACAATGGCCTCACCGCGGCTGCCTATCTGGCAGGAGCCGGACTCGACGTCAATGTGTTTGAACGCCGCTCCTTCGTCGGCGGCGCGTCAATCACCGAAGAACTCTGGCCGGGGTTTCACTTTTCGACCTGCGCCCACATGATCCACGGCCTGCCCCCAAGAATCATCCGGGATCTGGAACTCTACGAACGCGGAATGAAAATGCTTCCCCGCGAAGGGTACATCCGCCTCCGCCCCGACGGCACCTATCATGGACCCTCGGATCACGATTCTCCCAGAAACCGGACCCACAGCAGCCGCCTTACCGGCGCCGAACGAGAGGACGTTCGCCGATATGGCGAATTCAAGCGGATTCTCTCCGATATCGTGACCCCGTTCCGATTCCAGGCGCCCCCACCCCTGGACGAAGTACGTTCCCGGATCGCCGGTACCCCCGCGGCGAGCGTGCTCGACCGGGCCGTTTCCACCCGGATCCTGGAACTGCAGGACGAATTTCTCTCCACCGACCGCCTGAAGGATCTGCACGCCTCCGAAGGCGCCGCCGTGGGTCGGAATCCCCTGGGTCTGCACTTCGCCTACGGTTCCATCAACCGTCCCGACACCGAGACCGGGGAAGCCCATCCCTATGGCTACGTTGAAGGCGGAATGGGCGCCGTCAGCGACGCGATCGCCCACGCGGCGCGGGAGGCCGGCGTGACCATCCACCTCGACACGGGCGTGCAGGGGTTGCTCGTGGAAGACAACGCGGTTATTGGCGTCCGTCTGGAAAATGGGAAAGAAGTCCGGAGCCGCGTCACGGTTTCAAACCTGGACCCCAAGTGCACGTTCCTCAGGCTCATGCCGTCCGAATCGGTCGACGGCAGGCTGCGCAAGCGCCTCGAGGGGCTGATCACCCACGTCAGCTGTTACAAACTGCTCGCCGTTGTCAGCGAAGCGCCGCAATGGAAGTACTGGGACGGCGACCCGGAACAACCTTACCGCGGTGCGATCACCCTTCACGCGTCGAGGCCGGAAATCGATGCGGCCTACGATGAACTGGAAGCGGGCCTGCCCGTTCGGAAACCCGTGATCAGTTTTTCGATGCCCTCGTTCGCGGACCCCACGCTCACGCAGCCGGGTTATCACACCGCCTCCGTGTGGATCTACCCCGCGCCCGCGACGCTCCGTACCGGATCCTGGGACGGCGTCCGGGAGGAGATCGCCGAAGGCATCATCGATCAGATCACGGAGTTCGCGCCCAACTTCAGATCTTCCATCCGAAACCACGTCTTCCGGACGCCCCTGGACATCGAACGGGAGAACGGCCTGACGGACGGGTGTATCTGGCATGTGCAACACGCGGGCGAGCATCTTTTCTGGAATCGGCCGCTTCCGGAACTCTCGCAATATCGGGCGCCGCATAAAGGCCTGTACCTCTGCGGCGCCGGACAGCATCCCGGCGGCGAGGTGAGCGGCATTCCAGGTCACAACGCCGCGCAGGAAGTCCTCAGGGATATGGCCTGACGCTCGAATCGACCGGACCAAAGCCTCGCCCGTTGGCCCTGTACTATCCCGCCGGGAGAGTGACGGCGCGTCATGCCATCACTTGAGCTTCATCTCGAGTAACAACCTCAAGTCTTCGTCTTTTGGGGTGCCCGATGCCCGGTGGACGATTTATCGCCTCCGAACGGATCGCCAACGCACGCCGCAACATTGAACAGGCGAACTGGGCTGCCGCCGAGCGGGACGCTGCCGTCGACTGTGCCCGGCGCTGGCTTGATCTCAACGATGACGCCCTGTGGTCCCTGGTTGCCGGGCAAACCACCGGTCGGAGCACCAACGCGAGCGTCACCAAAGGGTGTCCGAGATGCGGCGACGGCATAAATCGTTACGGGGGTGCCTTCAAAGTGGATGTTCTCCGCGACCCCTGGAAGATCATCTGCCCCAACTGCAGCGGCCGTTTCCCCAGCAACGACTATGCCGCTTTCTACAAGAGCGGCATCGGACGTGACGGACTCTTCCATCCCGACAAAGCCGACCGCAGCCTGCTCTTCAACACCCAACATCCGGACAGAAACGACCCCCTTCACGCCTGGTGTGTTGACGACGGTACCGGCTGGACCGACGACACCGGAGAATCATTCAAACTCATTGGTGTGTACGGACACCATGGCATCTGGAACGAAATACGGACCGCCTGCCAGGGATTGAAGCGGGCATACGTGCTCACGGGCAACCCCATGTACGCCCACAAAGCCGGCATCCTGCTGGCCAGGATCGCCGACGTCTATCCCGATATGCACTGGTCCTGCTGGGCTGGACTCGGATTCTTCAACTCGGACGGATTGAGCGGCCGGGGACGTATCTACGGCCGCATCTGGGAACCGGGCCTGCTCATCACGTTCACGGAATGTTATGACGCCGTGAGATCGGCGTGGCGGGATGACGACCCGCTCTTCACATTCCTCTCACGCAAACAGATCGACCACGGTTTGTCGTCTCAGAACACCGTGGACGAACTGTGCCGCCACATTGAGGATCGTATCATCCGCGAGGGCATTGCCGCCATCCTCGCGGGCGACGTCGCCCGAAACGAACCCGGCGACCAGGTCACGATGGCCGTCCTCTCCGTCGCCCTGGATGCTGAAGATACCGACCAGTGGCTGGACTGGGTCTTCAAAGCCGGCGAACTGCGCGGTCGAAAACCGAGCGGTGGACACATCCCGAGACTTTTCGCGGGAGAAATCGACCGGGACGGTATCGGTTCCGAAGCCGCGCCCTCCTACAGCCTGGGCTGGCTCCACAAATCGCAGGGCATGAACGACCTGGACCGTGTTCTCAGATGCCGGCGCTCGTACACCCGTCACAACGTCCGGGGGTATCTGCGTTACAAGCAGATGTTCCTGGGGCACATCCGCATGATCTGTCTGGGCAGATACATCCCGAACATTGGCGACACCGGCCAGACGGGTAACCCTAACCTTTGCGGTCTCACCGTCGAGCAGTGTCTGGAGGGCCTCGAGCTGTTTGGCGATCCCATTTTCGCCAGGGCTGCACACCACCTCGCAGGTGGAGACCTGACACGGATTCACGGCAGCATCTTCAACGAGGATCCCGAAGCCATCCGGCATCGTGTGGCAGAGACGACAGCGCGAGAGGGACCCTTCCGTCTCGTTTCTGATCTGATGTCGGGGTATGGTCTGGCACTTCTCAGAGACGGCGCGGATGAAACCGAACGCACCCTCTGGCTTTACTACGGCCGCAACACCGGCCACGGGCATGCGGACCGATTGAATCTGGGCCTCTATGCCTACGGACTGGACCTGCTGCCTGACCTGGGCTATCCGGAACACGCGCGCGTATGGCCGAAACGCTCAGGCTGGACCAGCCACACCGTCTCCCACAACACGGTCCTTGTCGATCGCAGCAAACAGATTGGCGGCTACTCCGGAAAAGTCGACTTCTATGCCACCACCGGGGAAGCTCAGGTGGTCTCCGTGTCGTCGACTGACGTCTACCCGCAGTGCTCGATCTACCGTCGCACCAGCGCGCTGGTTCGAATCTCCGATACGGAATTCTATGTGGCAGATTTTTTCCAGGTCTCCGGCGGATCTTCCCACCACTTTCTCTTCCACGCGGCCGACGGGATCGTCAGGACTGAGGGTCTCGAGTTGAACCCGCAGGATAAAGGCACCTACGCGGGTGAAGACGTGAAGTTTGGGGAATTTTACGATGGCGAAGTTCGTAATTATGGTGGCAGCGGCTTCCAGTACCTTTACGACGTAAAGCGGTGTGCAGCACCGGCGGACACGGTTTCCGTCGACTGGACCATTGCGGACACGTGGCAGGTGCTCCCCGCCTCACCGGTGCCCGGTGCTGCGACCGACATTCACCTGCGATGGAACCTGATAAACTCCCCTGGGGAGATTGCCCTCTGTCACGGCGATCCACCACGCAACAAACCCGGCAACCCCCGGCGTCTGACCTACGGTATTGCCGCCCATGAGGGCGAACAACCTCTCGACTCGGGCTATTTGAGCATCATCGAAGCGTTCAGGAAAAACCGGAATATCGTGCAAATTGAAGAGATCGACCTCCCTGGCGGCCCTGCTTTCCGTGCACTAAGAGTCCGCCTGCAGGACGAACATACCCACACGATCATTTTCGGCGACGGACACAGCTGCATCAACATAGACGGCCGCATCTGCTTCAACGGCAGGTTCGGAATCTTTGCGGAATCGAAAAACGGTCCGCAATGGGCCACGCTCGTTGGCGGGACTGTCTTAGGTACCGATTCACACGGCATCCGGCTGGACGAAGCCGCCTGGACCGGCATCGTCTCCACCCGCGAGCCCGGGGTCATCCACACAACCGAACCGCCACCAAACGGACCGCTCTCAGGCGCTTACATTTCCATCCGGAACGAAAATGAACGCGATGCCTGCTATCGGATCCGAAGCGTCGAGCGTAAAAACAATACGACATTCATCCGAGTTGGCGATGAAGATTTTATCCGCGGTATGGTGGACGACCTGGATTATTCGAAAGGGTTCCGCTACGACTTTGAACCAGGCGACGCGTTTAAGGTTGTCCACGTCGGATTCAGACGCTGGGACGATTGAATCGAATCGTCGAGTAGACGTTGCCAGCGGAACGATCCGAAGATTGTTCCTTCTACTTCTGAGCGTAAATTTGCCATGCCCAAAGCCCTTCTGATTGTCGATCACGGTTCTACCCGGGACGAAGCCAATCGCATGCTGGAAGCCGTTGCGGAAGTCGTGCGGCGAAAACGGCCGGGGCTTCTCGTGCACATCGCCCATATGGAACTCGCCCGTCCCACCCTGGAAGAGGGCGTTGAAGCCTGTGTTCGCGACGGCGCAACCGAGGTCATCGTCCACCCCTACATGCTCTCACCCGGCCGCCACGCCACCCACGACATCCCTGCCATGGTTGAACGGGCCGCGGTACGTTATCGGCGCGTCACCTTCCGCGTCACCGGCCCGCTGGGCATCCATGACAAACTCGGAGAAGTCGTTATCGAGCGCGCCGGTCTCGCGTAAATCTGCGGGGTCGCGCGTCAACGGGTCGACAGCTCCATGTCACAGTTGCGCCGTTTCCGAACGACAGGAACACCGATGCCCCTGACGAAACGACCATTGCTCCGGGTCTGTCTGATCACCTATGCGCACACTACCGTAGACTTCTACATGACCCTGTTTCCACCGTTGCTTGCCCTCTTCAAGGACAAGTTCGGGCTTACGCTCGTGGAAGCGTCCCTCCTCCCGATGGTCGTCTCTCTTTTTGGCAATATCCCGCAACCGTTCATGGGCTACATCGGCGACCGGTCCAATCGGGTGCGTCTCGCTGCGCTCGGCGTACTTGCGTGCGGCCTCTGCGTTTCGGTTATCGGAATGCTGCCCACGGCCGCCGTGCTCGCCGGATTCCTGATTCTGGCCTCTCTCGGTTCGTCACTCTTTCATCCGACTGCCGGCGGTCTGGTGACGACGTCGTTACCCGGACGATCCAACATTGCCATGGCGGTCTTCCTGACCGGCGGTCCTTTGGGCATGGCGATTGCGCCGGTGACGGGAACTCAGTTGATCTCACGCTACGGGCTGGAGTCACTCTGGATCGTTGTTTTTCCCTGTCTTGCGGCTGCGGCGGTGCTTATGCGCTTGTCCAGGACCGCCACCCGGGCCGAAAGTACCAGGGCATCGGCGCGCATCAGCTACGCGTTTCTGGGGACGGCGGCCATGCGTCCGCTCTGGATCCTGTACGCGATCGCTGTATTTCGATCGCTGGTCCACGCAGCCTGCGTGAGCTTCATCTCCATTCTCGGTCACGAGAGAATGTGGGATATCTCCAGGATCGGCTGGGTGTTGTCCGCCTATCTGATCGCGGCCACACTGGGGCGGCTGGCCGGCGGTTATCTCGGCGACCGTGTGGCTCCCCGCAAGCTTCTGGGGTGGTCCTGTGCGTGCTCAACCGTCTTCTACCTTGCTTTTTGCTTCACCTCCGGTCCCATCTCGCTGGTTTGTTTCCTGGCTGCCGGATTCATCTTCGACCTCGGCGCCACCACCAATATCGTGCTGGCACAGCGCATCCTGCCCCAACACGCCAGCACGGCCACCGGACTGGTGATGGGATTTGCGTGGGGTGTCTCGGGCCTCATGCTGCCGGGCATCGGTCTCCTTGCAGACATCACTTCCATGGCATTTGCGCTGGCTTGCGTCTCCCTCATTCTGCTCCCTTCCGCCGCGCTTGTGGCAGCGCTTCCCCGCACGCCGGAACCGCAAAGCGCGGGCACGCTTCCCGACCGGCCATCGACATAAACGGAACCTCCCGGCGGATATCCCGTCCATAACGAAAAGACGAATGAATCAGGATGAATAGAAATTTCAGGGTGCCGAAAGTTCACAACCCGGGAGCCGGACATTGAGCCATATCAACCGGACACGCGCGATATCCGTCACATTTCAACTTCTGGTATCTTTGCTGGCTTTCCGTTCCGTCGTTGCTCAACCTGCTCACTCTCCCGGACAGATTCTCATCAAGTTCAAGACGTCGGCCTCCAAAACAGCTGCCGGAAGTCTCGAGACCCTGCACGCGCGTTTTGGCGCCGGCACCCCCGAACCGGTTTTCAAGCCAACCACGGTCCTTTCCAAACGGGCGAGTGGATTCTCGCAGGTGTACCGACTCGAAATAGACGAGGAAGCGAGTCCCGTGGAAGCCGCGGCCGCCTATTCGGAGCACGCCGGTGTCCAATACGCGCAGCCGGTTCACCTGTTTTCACACCACGATGTGCCCGACGATCCCCGCCTGAGCGATCAGTACGGCCTGAACCAGATCAGATGGCAGATCCTGCTGGACGGCCTTCCGCCGGCCGAACAGGGCGTCGTCATCGCCATCATCGATTCCGGCGTGGACTATACCCACGAAGATCTGGCTGAAAATATCTGGATCAACACTGTCGAAGCATCCGGCAGGCCGGGTGTTGACGACGACAACAACGGGTACGTGGACGACATACGCGGATGGGACTTCACCCACACCCCGACGCTTCCGGCGAAGGGTGACTACCTTTCGCCCGACAACGATCCCATGGACGAGTCCAGCCACGGCACCCGCGTAGCGGGCATCGCCGCGGCGGTGGCGGACAACGGCGTGGGCATTGCCGGCGTCGCCCCCGACGCTGCGCTGATGTCCCTCCGCGCCGGCGTGACGCTGCAGTCCGATTTCACCTTTCTGGAGGAAGACGACCTGGCCGCCGCCATACTCTATGCCGTGGAAAACGGCGCCCATATCCTCAATATGAGCTGGGGGGGGCCGGAAAGCGCATTGCTCATCCGGGACGTGGTGCGTTACGCGGCTGCGAGTGGCGTTGTTCTCGTCAGTTCCGCCGGTAACACCGGCGGATCCGGCCTGTCCTACCCGGCGGCCATGGATGAGACCATTGCCGTGGGCGCCACGGCGCCCCTGGACCGCATTGCCGCGTTCAGCAGCACAGGCGTACCGCTGGATCTGGTGGCGCCGGGGGCCGGCACGATCACAACGATGCCGGGGAACGGGTACCGGCGCGCCTCGGGCACGTCCTTCGCCGCGCCCCATATTTCCGGACTGGCGTCGCTTCTGCTCTCACGCCGTCCCGGTCTTTCCGCCGAGCAGGTTCGCTCGCTGCTCATCGCGTCCGCGATCGATCTCGGACCGGGGGGTTGGGACAGCAGCTACGGCGCCGGCAGAGTCGATGCCGGCACATTGCTCGAAAAATTCATCCGATGGCCCGATCCCCCCGTCGTACGGATCGACCGGCCTCAAACGGACGACGGCGTCCGGCGGAACGTGGATATCATCGGGCGGGCCGACGGTCCGGACGTTGCCGGCTACGAGCTCTCCTGGGGCCCGGGAACGGATCCGCAATCCTGGGTGCGACTCACCGGGGGACCGCCGCGATCTGACATCCGGCATTCATGGACACCGGGCACCCACGCCGGCGCCGCCGCCATCGTGCGGTTGACGGTTCGGATGACCGACGGCACGACCCTTGAAGATCGGGTCCGAATCGGCATTCGGCGGGCTCCGCCCGTTATATCGAGTGCGTCGATCTCACCCATGCTCGTTGGAAACCGCCAGGCCTACCAGGCCGAATGGCACACCAGATTTCCGACACGCGGCGCCCTGCTCTATCGCTCGTCTGCAGCCGCGCGGGAAGACAGTCTCTTTTCGGACATTGTCTACACCCGCCACCGCATCACCCTGCCCCCGGACCTCGACCCCGGATCCCTGGAGTACCGCGTTGTGGCGCAGGACGCCGCCGGACAGGTGGAGGTTTCCGAACCGGGGACGGTTGCGGTCAACCCGATGCGAATCCCGTCCCGCGGATTTGTTCAACGCGGCACGCTGCCCGACGGGTTCCTCGCCAGTGAGGCCACCGATTTCGATATGGACGGGCGCCCCGAAATCGTCCTGATGCCGTACGCTCGCGGCCGTCCCTACAACACGAACCTGATCATGGAACGTGGGGACGACGGAAGCTTTACAACCGTCTTCCGGACCGCCGAGGCATTCCTTCCATGGGCATTGGGCGACGCGAACAACGATGGCAGTACCGACCTGCTCGGCACGCGGTTCCCGCATCTCCTGCTCATCGGAGGGACGCCGTTTCCATTCGAGACCCTTCTGGATCTGACGCAAGTCGAGGGCGGAGAAATCGCCGATATCGACGGCGACGGCCGAAACGAGATCGTAACCCGATCGGCTGAAGCGGGGGGCATCCTGATTCTGAGGAGTACGCCGGAAGGCGCATTCGTGGAAACCGCCCGGCTCGCGAACCCCACCGAGGGGTTCAACCTGCCCGGCCTCAGGTTTGTCATCGCGGATCTGAACGACAACGGCAGGAAGGAGATTCTTTCGGGCGACTACGACGGGGACCTGTGGATGTACGAAGCCCTGCAGGGGCGCGGCTTCGTACAGACCTGGAAACTGGCGGGAAGTGACAGCACCAACACCCAATGGATCGGCGGAGGCGCGGATATTGACGATGACGGTGACGTGGAATTCGCGGTCGCCCGCGCTGCCGAAGACCGTAACGACGCGCTTAACGGGTTCTGGACCCTGGAAATCTACAGCACGGACGGGCCGTCCTCCTACGCGATGGAGTGGTCGATTCGGATTTCGGGTGTGCTTTCAACGGGAAACGGCATTGCAACGGGCGACGTGGACGGCAATGGCATACCCGACCTGGCGGTCTGTCTGCGTCCGGACCTTTACCTGGTCCGCTCCATCGGCCCGAATACATACGAGCCCTTCTGGCACGGGACCGTTTCATTGACGTCCCGTCCGCTCATCGCGGATCTGGATAAGGATGGGTACGCCGAGCTTCTGTACAACCGGGATGGCGCCGTGCGTATAATGGAACGTACCGAGGCAGGTTTCACGAGGGTCCTGCAAGTTGTGCACGCCCATCCGCTGGGAGCCGACAGCGCCAGGCTCACATGGGCGCCTGCGGATGGCGGCGCCACCTATAAAATCCTTCGCGGCGTCGACGGAAACACACTTGCGGTCATCAGGGATAACCTGGAATCCAATACCTACACGGATACCGGCCTGGCCGAAAACAGGGTCTACCGTTACGTGGTGGTCGCCGTGCTTCCCGGTGGCGACGAGATTCGCTCCGCGCCACACGCCCTTCGCCCCAACCCGGCTCCGGAACTTTACCGCGTCGAAGTCCTGCGCGACAGCAGGCTTTCTCTCACGTTCAGCGAACCGATGGCCGCAGAAACGGCCGATCCTCATGGCTACTCGGTTACTCCGGTCCTCGGACGCCCGACCTCAGTGGTCCTGGACCGCGGGAGCCAACGTGCCCTCTTGACGTTTGCGATGCCCTTTGAAGCCGGTCTCGCCTACACCATAACCCTTTCCATGGCGGCCGACTCGTCAGGTGTGCCCCTTGCCTCCGGTAACAGAAACATTATGTTTACCGCCGATCAGACCATCTTTCCTGCGGCGGCAGTCGCGGACTTCGACAGAAGCGGCGTGGTTGATTTTTCTGACTTTCTGCTCTTTGCCCGCGCCTTCGGTTCATCCGATCCCCGGTTCGACCTGGACGACGACGGGCTCGTTGCATTTTCCGACTTCGTACGGTTTGCTCTCTTTTTCGGCAAGGCGGTTTAGACTGCTCCAGTCAGTCGACCGGGCCGGCAGTTGGTGCTTTCAAGAACCTTGCCAATGGGTCCCAAACCTCCATGTCAAAGAAACGTCGTCCAATCTGAACGGCGTCTTCCGACGAGTTTCAAGTGTGACCGCGTCTCCGCTTAATCCGTTCGAATCCCCAGACAAGCGCAAATCCGCCGAATAACACGAACTTCACCCAGACCGCCTCCTCCCATATTCCCTGGCTCGCGTATTTTATCAGCACGTGATACGAGATTGCGATAAGCCCGGTAAAGACCAGCCATGCCGGCTGTCTGTAAAATACCATGAAGGGTAAGATCCAGATCGCATACCAGGGGTGTAACGTCGGCGTGAGTAACAGAAAGGTCCCAACAAGGAAGAACCCCGCCTGAATCGGCGGCATACGGCTGAACGTGAACAGAATAACCGCCCCCCCAAACCCGACCGCGATGACGATGCGAGCCCAAAGCGGGCTATCCAGCAGATAACTCAGGATGCCAAAGACCGGCGCGTTGAAACTCCAGTGTTCGGCATAGGTCAGGAAGCCTGCGAACAGATTTCCTCCTGCCTCCCGGAAGGGCATGTACCCGGCCGCTATCAGCGCGGTGAAAACCAGTACAGGCGCCACGGCCTGCGGCCTAAGGGCTGCCGGCAGCCGCCTCTCGGACCGTTCGGAGATCCTTTCGCTGATCCAGCGCCAGAAGACCGGAACCAGGCAAATGGCAAAGAACTTGCTCAGAACGGAGAGGGCCAGTGCGGCGAAAGCCCGCGTGTACCCACCGATTTGAAGATACAGGAATGCAAGTACCATGAACGAGACGCCCATCGCGTCGACGTGGGCGTTGCCGGCCACCTCGACAAGCAGCAGGGGATGCCAGAGGTAGATGAGCAACTGTCCCGGATGCTGATCGTAAAGCCGGATCAGACCCAGCAGAAACCATGCCGTCAGCAAATCGAAGAGAACCAGCACCGCCTTTACGGTCCAGATCGACGGATGGACGAGATTGCAGACCCTGAACAAAGCCTGAGCCAGCGGCGGATAGATGGTCGGCACGTGAGGATGGTTTACCTCGGGGAACACCGTATCGTCTCTGAGATCGGCGAGTTCTTCCGAAGCCGGCGGGTAGGCGTACGGGTTTATCCCTGCGGCCTGGACGCGCCCGTCCCACAGGTATCTGTACACGTCATCGGACAGACCGGGCGGGGAAAACAGCATGATGACCCGGAACAGTACGCCAAACAGCACGACAGTCTTGAGTGCGGCGGCAGTACAATGCCATACGGCCGCCAGGTAGAAACCCGTCCAGAGGCCGAACAGCACAAAAAAAAGCGGCATCCGGTACCGGGCTTCGCCCAGTGCCAGCATGCCGATCGCGCACAGTCCGATCAGGATTCCTGCAATCAAGAACCTGCGTTGCCTTTCCTCCATATTGCACCACTTCACCGGCGGCGGAGCGAAACGATCCTGGACCGGCGCCCCAAGACCTCATCCGGGACGAGATCGCGGATTGTATTTCGACTCTCCCGGTCCAACGCCCAGTAGTCCTCAATCAGATAACGCCTGCCGCTTTGGTCGGTTATCGTGATCGACGGGGGTTCCGAACCGTCCAGTGCCTCGCGATCCTGCGTTCGGAACCCGTGTTCACCGTCTTCCGCGACAACCGTCCACTCGCTGCCCGTTCCTCGAGGTGTCACCGACAGGATCTCCCGAATCCTGGGAATGAAGTAGGCCTCCTTCAACGCGGCATTCAATACTTCGCGGGATTTCGAATCCAGTGTGACTGGATCTTCGACGAGACAGATCTCGTGACCGTCTTCTCCCAACAGGCCCACGAAGTGGTCCGGATTGCTTCTGGGGAACGCCCTGGCGACCCGGGCCACGGATTGAACATGATCCCCAACGACCGCCTTGATACCGTCCTTGCACCGGATCAGCCGAATCTTCATCACGTCATCATTCCGACGGGACAGAATACCATCAGCGGGAACGGACCGCTCAACGGGCGATGCGTCGGCCCGGATCTCGCCGGAGGACAATCTCTCCCTTTTTGAATGCCCTTACCGTTCCGGTCGACTCCGAAACCGCCACCGCGATGGCGTTCGTGTTCTTGGTGACCGCCGCAGCGGCGACATGCCGTGCGCCCAGTCCCTTGGGCAGGGTGAGACCCCTCACATAAGAGGTAATATAACGACAACCTGAGCGTATTACGCCATCCTCCTGGATGATGAATGCGCCGTCCATCAGGGCGACTTCCTTTACGCCTTCGCGGTTGTCGGGATCACAGATATTCCGCTCACGTTTTGAATACCCTCGGAACGGATCATACGTCATCACGCGGGAATTGGCCAGGACACGGTCCGAGTCGCCAAGCACGAAGAGCGTGCCGAGCTGTTCCCCTTCCCGGCCTTCACGCCCGATGTCGAGGGCAATATCCAGCACCGACTTGACCACTTCAACGGGCAGTTCTCCGGCGAGAGCGGCCAGGCTCTCCGGATCGAAGTCCTCCAACTCCCTGCGCGTGTCCACGGTCATCAGGGTGTCCACGCCGCCGTGTTCCAGGGCGCTCGCCAGGCAGATCAGCCGGCTGCCCTTCTTGATGTGGCCGGCTTCCATGCCCAGAGAGATCCCATGCCGCACCCGTTCCAGATGGGAGACCTCGTCATGGTCCAGCCTCAACCGGCGGATCCCGTTGTCCTCGATGCCCTGAAGAAATCGATCGCGCCGGGTGACCAGCAGGACCGGGCAGGCATCGTTCAGGGATTGTACCGCCGTCCGGCTCACGCCGGAATCCGCCACGAGCAACACGAGATCGGCGCCAATCTCACCGGAGAGATTGGCGGCTGCATTCAATAACGCGTATGCTCCGGACCGATCTTGTTTCGCCATCGGTTCAAAATCTCCCGCCGTGCGCTATCTCCGGGACCCAAATCGGCGTTTTCTGCCGTACGTCACCGGCCCCTCGCTTTGTTTCACCGTCAACCCGTCATCCGGCGCCGGTGCCGGCGCGTCGTCGACAGACAGAAACTCGGACGGAATCTCCCGTGCGAGGATCGTGGGTCCGCAGTCGAAGAATTGAATACCGTCCGCGGCGGCCCTGCGCGCATCCACCCGTATCACGGCGCCGGGCTCCCGCCTGTGTTCCGCCAGCCTGCGCGCCACGGCAGCCTCGAAAGAGAGGTGAACATACTGCCGGTCGATGGGCTTCAAGCCGGATTTCAGGATGTCTTCCACCTCCGATGCACCCGAGCCCTTGTACAGGTGTTCCGGAGGTTCCACGGGATCGGTTCCCAATTCCATGGAAATGCTGTGCCCGTAGCGCGCCCGGATTCGGCCGTCGACAATCTCAAACCGTTTCTTGGCGGCCCGGTAGACCAGAGCTTCAACGTCTTCGGTTTCAATACTCGCGTCTTGTTTCTTCAACGCGGATATCACGGCGTCGAAATCCGCATAGCCGTACCCATCGACCTCAATGCCGAACTCGTCCGGCCGATGGCGGAGCATGAGAGACAGCAGCTTGGATACCCTTACGGTTGAACGGTGGTGAGATCGTTGACTTTCCATATTCATCCTCTGTAAGACAATTCCGGTGGTTTGAATCGACCCGTAGTCTCCGCCAATCGCTCGTGGGGCGGCCGGCCGCTTGCCTGCCCGCCGCAACGTGCTGCAGGTGTGGCGTCAGAAAGGATCGTCATGTATGCGGCTACTTTCAAAACGCAAAGTTTCGGGTAAGAATGTAAGAGGAACGCTGTCCGTCGGGCCGTTCCGGTGCTTGCCGATAATGATCTCAGCCTTTCCCTCAGGAATAGGCTGACCTTCGTCGTCTAACAGGCCGTAGTGACCCGGACGATAGAGAAATGCGACCAAGTCGGCGTCCTGCTCGATACTGCCGCTTTCGCGCAAGTCGGAAAGCTGCGGTCGCTTGTCCGTCCTGGACTCGACAGCGCGCGACAACTGCGCACAGGCCACAACCGGAAGATCCAGTTCTTTGGCCAGCGCCTTGAGCGAGCGCGAAATGCTCGCGATTTCCTGTTCGCGGTTATCCACTCGCGCCGAAGTGGTCATCAGTTGCATGTAATCCACGAAGATCAGGCCGATCTTGTGCTCCATCTTCGCGCGCCGGGCTTTCGCCCGAAGTTCCAGTGCGGAGATGCCCGGCGTGTCATCAATGAAGATAGGGGCCTCCGAGAGTTTTTCCGCCTGGGCCGCCAGTCGCTGCCAGTCCTCGGCGGCCAGCCTTCCCGTGCGCAATCCGTGCGAAGACACGCTTGCCTCGGCGCATAGCAGACGCATTGCGAGTTGCTGCATACTCATTTCAAGGGAGAAATACAGCACCGGTGTCCTGATCTCTTCGTCCAGGGCGGCATTGCGCGCCATGCACAGTGTCAGCGCCGTTTTGCCCATTGACGGACGAGAGGCAATGATAATCAAATCCGATGGTTGCATCCCGGCCGTTATTCCATCGAGATCAGTATACCCGGTGGTAACGCCGGACAGGACGCCAGCCTGTCTCTGTGCCCTTTCAATGAGTTCCAGTGTCTCGTGCAGCTTGGCCTCAAGCGAAACGACGCCCTGTCCGAGTTCACCCTCAGCGATTCGGAATACCCGCTGTTCGGCGCTGTCGATCACCTCGCGGACCTCTTTCCCATCGTCGTAACACTCGGCAATCGTCTGTGTGGACGCGTCGATCAACCTGCGGCGCTGCGCGCGTTCGAGCACGATTCTGGCATGGTATTCCGCGTTGGCGCCGGTTGCCATTTCGCCGCCCAGACCCGCAACATAGGCGTACCCGCCCACGTCTTCGAATTGCCCGCGGCGCTTCAATTCCTCCGCAACCGTGACTTCATCCACGGGAAGGCCCCGCTCGTACAGCGCGAGGACGGCAGCGTAGGCCCGGCGGTTTGCGGTGTGGTAAAACGCCGTCTCGTCGCCCAGGACCTCGATCACCCGGCTGATGGCCGCGTTGTCAATGAACATGGCGCCCAGTACCGCCCGTTCCACCTCCAGTGCCTGGGGATGCGGACGATCGGCGGGTGTCTGTGTGGTGGGTTGGGAAGCCATTGGATACCAATTGAAGACGGTCGCGTTCCGTCTACCGACAGGGGGTCGCGCGGGTGTCTCTAACCGGACGCGCCGTCGTACACCCGCCTGAGAAGCTGCAGGTCCTGCCAGGCGGGGCGTTTCCATTGCCGGTTTCGCAACAGTGCGGCAGGATGATACGTCGCTATGAGAGGAATGCCCCGGTACGTAAAGAGCTGCCCCCGCAGTTCGCCCAACGGTTCATCGGTCTTCAGCAGCGTCTGCGCGGCGAAACGACCGAGCGCGCAGATGGCTACCGGCTGTATGAGCGCGATCTGCCGTTCGAGATAGGGCCGGCACGTCTCCAATTCTGCCGGCAAAGGGTCCCGGTTCGCAGGCGGCCTGCATTTGATGACATTGGCAATATAGACGTCTTCGCGTTGAAAACCGATGGCCTCGATCATGCGGGTCAGCAATGCGCCGGCGGATCCGACGAACGGCAGCCCCGTCCTGTCTTCGTCCGCTCCGGGCGCCTCGCCGACAAACAACAGGCCCGCATTCGGACTTCCGCTGCCGAAGACCACGGTGCGCCGCCCCTCGGAAAGCCCGCACATCCGGCAGTCGCGGATCGACTCGTGAAAATCGGCAAGCTGCGCCCCTGCGTCCGTCCGCGCGAGTCTGAATTCGGTCAGGCCAAATTCCGCCTGGGCCTTAATGAATGTCCGCACGGCTTCCAGCGTCTCTCTCGCCTCGACGTCTACGTCCACCGGTCTCTTATCCTGTCCAGAATTCGGTCGGCAACCTCGAGCTTGGCCATTTTCGGCAACGGTTCCGGCGCACTCTCCGCGTCGATCAGCGTGACCACGTTGGTGTCCACACCGAATCCCGCGCCCGCCTCCTTCAAATTGTTCAAGACAATCAGATCCAGATGTTTCTCCGTCAGTTTCTTGCGTGCATTGGACAGGCCATTTTCCGTTTCCATCGCGAACCCGACCACCACACGGCCTTGTTTCCGGGCTCCAAGTTCCACCAGAAAATCCTCGTTCGCGACCAGATCCAGGGTCAGTCCGTTGACGCTTTTTTTGATTTTTCCCTCGGAGACTACGCGAGGCCTGAAATCCAGTACGGCGGCCGTCATGACCAGCGCATCCGCGCCGTCGAATGCCGATTCCGTCGCCGTGCGCATTTCAGACACGGTTCTTACCGGAATCAGGTCGACGCCTGTGGGCGGGTCCAGATTGCCCGGGCCGCTTACCAGTACCACTTCCGCACCGCGCTGTCTGGCGCGGCGGGCTACTGCATACCCCATCTTTCCCGTGGACCGGTTTGTGATAAAGCGAACCGGATCGATGTCTTCTTCCGTCCGTCCACCGGTAACCACAATCCTGCGGCCCGAAAGATCCCCGGAAGCCGCTACGGTGGAAACGGCTTCGGAGACGATACGCTCAGGATCCGATAGCCGTCCCAGTCCGATGCGTCCCGAAGCAAGCACGCCGTCTTCGGGACCGATCAGGCGATACCCGATATCGGCAAGTCGCTGAAGATTGCGCTGTGAAGCAGGATGGCGGTACATTGCCGTTTCCATTGCGGGCGCAACCATCACCGGCGCCTCACTCGACAGCACGGTGCACGTAAGCAGGTCGTCCGCCAGCCCGTTCGCCATCTTGCCGATGACATTGGCCGTTGCCGGCGCAATCAGGATCAGGTCCGGCCATTCGCCCAGTGTGACGTGGATGACGTCAGGATCACCGGTCTCAGGAAAGAGATGGGTGTAGACCCGATGGCCGGAAAGCACTTCAAACGTCAGCGGCTGAACGAACTTCTGTGCGGCCGCGGTCATTACCACCCGCACTTCGGCGCCCTCGCGCTGCAGGCCGCGAAGCACGTCAACACCCTTGTAAGCGGCAATCCCGCCGCTAATTCCCAGAAGGACCCTCAGCTTCGCCGGCGTTGTCATGTTCCGCTTCCATCTCCGCGTCGCCCTCGTACAAAACCTGCACTTTGCCCGTCGAAAGGCGATCGAGCGACAGCGTTGTGGGTTTTTCCACCTCTCCTGAGACGTCCCTGGCCATCCGGGCCTGGTTGATCCTGCGGGACTCCCTCGACGCGGCGCTGACCGCCTCGTACGGGTTCATTTCGTCGTTGCTGATCTCTTCCAGAAAGAATATCCTTGACATGCGTGCACGATCCTCCCTTTGTGAATGCCGCAACTTTTTTGAAATTATAATTTCTTTATATTCAATATGTTATTGCTGTCTTGCGTGACCCGGCGTCAGGGCGCGAACCCACGCTCCAATTCGGCGAGAAGATCGGGGCTGCGGCGCGGCCTGCGTCGTTCGACGCGAATCATGCCCTCAACGTCGGCGATGGCGCGATCCAGTTCCGTATTGACGACGAGATAATCGAACTCCTCGGCCCTGGCAAGTTCCGTTCGTGCGTTTCTCAGCCTCAGGGCAAGGGCCCCGGCACCTTCCGACTGCCGTCCTCGCAGGCGCGCTTCCAGCACGCTGGCCGAAGGAGGCAGCACGAACACGCTAACGCAACGTTCATTCAGCACGCGCTTCCATGCCGCCGCGCCCTGTACGTCTACCACGAGCAGCAATACCCCGCCGTTTCCGATTGCGCGCGCGGCCGAATCGAAGGTCGCCCCATAGAGACAGCCATAGACCTCGGCCCATTCGAGAAAACACCCCTGTTTCAAGCTTGAACGAAACGCCTCTTCCGAAACGAAATGGTAGTCGACGCCGTCGGTCTCATTGGGACGCTTCGTGCGGGTGGTGGTGGTCACGCATTTCCGCAGGGAGTCGTCTCGCGCGAGGAGTCCCCGGCCGATTGACGTCTTGCCCGCCCCGGCAGGGCCTGAAAGCACCAAGGCGAACGAACCGGGATTGCATTCGAGTCGGTCCTGGAGGACGTCAATTCCAAACGTATCTTCCATCTTCGAAACCGGTCCCGCCGAAATCAGCCCGTTGATAAAGTCCATCCGGTCTGCGTCCGGCCCTTGTGACCGAGCTACGGCGTTGCGCTCCCTCCCCGAATCCAGGGATGCGCGTCGGTCGCGCGCCTTGTCTTCGGCCACAATGTCTCGGCCTCGCCTGCAGAGCGACTTTTTCAACGGACTGTTATTCTATATTCTGCACCTGCTCCTTGAGCTTCTCGATTTCTTCCTTGACATCGACCACCAGATGCGCGATTTCCACGTCGGTTGTTTTGGACCCGATCGTATTCGCTTCACGGAGCATCTCCTGGAGCAGAAAATTCAGACGCCTGCCGATCGGCTCGTCACGGTCGAGCGTTTTCAGAAACTGCTCGTTGTGGCTATGGAAACGGACGGTTTCCTCGGTAATGTCCACTCGCTCGGCAAGCAGGGCGATTTCCGTAATCAGACGGTTCCGGTCGATCTGTTCCGGGGCGATCAGTTCCCTGAGTTTTCCATCGAGCCGTCTGCGGGCGGACTCGATCTGTTGGGGCGCCTGCTTCCGGATCTGCGTGATCACATCCTCGAGGTGGTGAACCCGCCGCACGAAGTCTTCCGCCAGCCGTCCTCCTTCTCTGGTTCTCATCGACTGACATTGCACTACCGCCTGTTCGCAGGCCGGCGCGATCACCTTCCAGACGGCGTCCAGATCCGGCGCCCTGTATTCGATTTCAAATACATTCGGCATCAGCGCCACCTGCATGGGGTCGGGCGCTTCTGAAAGCCCCAGGCGTGTTTGAAGCCGAACGAACCCGTCCCGATATCCCTCGAAGACCCGCTCGTTCAGAACCGGAATACCCTGTTCAAGCGCGTCGCCGTCCAGGTTCAGCGAGACGCGGATGCGGCCGCGCGAAAAAACCGCAAGCACCAGGTCTTTAATCCGGGGTTCCAGGGCAGACAGTTGCCGGGGCAGATGGACGTCCACTTCGCCGTAACGACCGTTAACCGATTTTACCTCGACCGTAGCACGATATCCGTTGGTTTCGGTTTCGCCCCTCCCGAAACCCGTCATGCTGGCAACCATGCGTTCTCCTGTCTCTGCGCAGCACAGAGGGTGTAAAATTCTGAAACTTATAAAGATAGCATATCGGATAGTGCTTGTCAACCGGCGAACCGCGGCGCCACTGCGGAAATTTCGAATTGCTACCGGAAAAGCGCCGGCGTATATTCGGCAAAGGCACAGAATTCATGCAAGCCAGCGGCGGTCTCTCACGCACTGAAAGGAATCAAGATGCACGATAGATGCCGAATTTCCGTGTTGTTTCTCTGCGCGTTCTGGATGTGTCCGAGCCCCGTCCTCGCGCCGCCTGCGGAGCCAGGGGGAAAGGACCTGGTCAAAGCAGAGGTCCATCAGGTCGGGCGGGATTCGGACGACCAGTATGTCGTTTTTCTGCGAGACAGCGAGACCGGCAGACTTCTGCCCATCTGGATCGGCCCGTGCGAAGCGATGGCAATCTGGCGCAAGCTGAACGACGAGGCGTTTCCACGTCCGTTCACCCACGACCTGTTTCACAATGTCATGAAGGAGGCCGGCGTCCGTCTTCGGTCCATCGTGATCGACGAACTTCGCCCGCTGGAAGAAGGAGGCCTGAGGAGTACGTATTTCGCCGTTCTCACCCTGCAGAGTCCGGATGGAACGACGTTCAAAATGGACGCGCGTCCAAGTGATTCGATGGCATTGGCCGTCCGGATGGGGCTTCCGGTCCACGTGGTACGCGGCATCGTTGACAGCCACGGCATCCCGGAAAAGGAAGCGCCTCCCCGGCCGGCCGCGCCCCGCAAGTCGCCCAGGTACTTTTGATCCATCGAAGCTTCCCGGATGCATCACGACACAACGTCGAAATCGTGTACGTCCTCTCCAGCTTCGGCGGATAGAATGTCGAGCGCGGCGGAGGCTCCCTGACCGGCGGAAATGATCGCCTGTGTCTTCCGCAGACGCGTACTCCATCCCACGACGTACAGGCCGTCCTCCGCCGTGCGGCCGTCCCGGTCGCATATCAGCCCGTCCGGTCCTCTCTCCAGACCCATACTCACGCCCAGTTTCACGTTGGTTCCCGCCGCCAGGATCAGGTAGTCCCCTTCGTGGGTGACCCCGCCCTCGGTGGTCAGCGTGAATCCGTTCCCGGTTTTTTCGATTCCGGAGACCTGCACGTCTTCGATGCGAGCCCCCTGCGCTTTCACCTGATCTCGTGATACGCGTTGAAATTCGCTCCCGGTCAACTCCGGAATGCCCAGATAATTGTAGAGCATGGCCTTATGCATGGGCGTCGTGTCCTGCCCGAACACCATCACGTCCATGCCGTTTTTGGCCAGAAACAGGGCCGCACTCAGGCCGCCGGGACCATCTCCTACCACCAGTACCGATGCCATCACAACCTCCTGTTGGGGCTTTGGTGTCCGCGTTTGGCGCCATCGCGTTTCTCACGACGGATCCTGTAACAATGAGTCCAGTTGAGCAACGGTCGTCACCGGCGCGGAACAGACGGAATTTCTGCAAACGTACGCGGTGGGTCTTCCACCCACCGCCGGCTTGTCTGAAAGTAGAGGAATTCGTCGCGACAGATCCTCCCGTGCCGCCGGATCGGCGTGTACGATCACCCGGTTGGACCGAAGGCGCCTGTAGGCGGCATTCAGAAGATTTCTGGTGGCCGCATCCTCCTTTTCGCCCACCAGAGCGACCTCAACGGGACGCCTGCAGAAGAAGTCCAGGCCGCACAGCATCTGACCGAAACCGGACGGGATTTCGCGGAGCATCGGTTCGAACAGCTTCAGGGTCTGCTCGGCCTTGTTCCACAGTTCCGGCCGGTCCAGAATCGTGCCCAGACGCATCAGCGACATGACGGCCATGGAATTTCCGGACGGGGTCGCGTTGTCGTAAGGGTTCTTGGATCGGACAATCAGCGCTTCGCTGGACTTGCCGGTGAAAAAGAACCCACCCTCCTCCGGGTCCCAGAACTCCCCCAGCATCACCTCCGTGAGTGCCTCCGCCGCCTCCAGCCAGTCCGGATCGAAGGAGGCCTCGTAGAGATCGAGCAGGCCGTTGCAGAAAAAGGCGTAATCGTCCTGGTACCCCGGGAACCGCGACCGCCCCGACTTGTACGTGTGCAACAGGCGTCCGGACTCCGTCTGCATGTGCTGCAGGATGAACATGGCGGCCTTTTTCGCCGTTTCCAGGTATTCCGGACTTCCGAGCACCTGATAGGCGCGGGCAAACGCAGAGATCATGAGACCGTTCCAGCTAACCTGGATTTTCTCGTCCCGATCCGGTTTGACCCTGTCCTCGCGAACGGTCGCCAGTATTTCCCGTCCGCGCCGCGCCGCGGTTTCCAGGCGCGTCGGGTCCACGTTGAGAAATCTGGCCAGTTCCGGCGGCTCCACGGGAACGTTCAGGATACTCTTGCCCTGTTCGAAATTGCCCTCGGGCCGCACATCGTATTGCCGGCAGAACAGCCGCCCGTCTTCTTCGCCCAGCAATTTATGCACCTCCTCGGGATCCCAGACGAAGAACTTCCCCTCCTCACCTTCGCTGTCAGCGTCCTGGGTGGAATAGAATCCGCCCTCCGGATCGGTCATCTCGCGAATGACGTACGAAAGCGTTTCCTCCACGATCCGCTGAAACAGCGGATCTCCGGTGAGCTGAAAGGCTTCCAGATAGAGAACCGTCAGCAGGGCATTGTCATAAAGCATCTTTTCGAAGTGGGGCACCAGCCAGCGATGGTCGACCGAGTATCTGTGAAAACCGCCGCCCAGGTGGTCGTAAATCCCGCCGTTTGCCATCTTCCGCAGCGTGAGCAGCACCATATCCAGTGCATTTCGATTTCCGGTTCTCTCGAATTCGCGCAGAAAAACCGTTAGATTCATGGTGCCTGGAAACTTCGGCTGCGATCCGAAACCTCCATTTTCCGAATCAAAATTGCGGGCGATCTGCGAATATCCGTCGGCAAACAACCCCTCGGTCAGGTCTCCGTCCCGGTTTCTCAGTCCGGTCAGCCGTTTCAGGCCGGCCATCAACCGTTCGGCTGCTTCACCGACCTTGTCGCGGTTCTCAGCGTAATGCCTGGCCACGGTGCGGAGGACGTCCGGAAATCCGGGTCGGCCGTACCTGCTGTCGGGAGGGAAATAGGTGCCGCCGTAGAACGGCGTTCCGTCGGGTTTGAGAAACACGCTCATCGGCCACCCTCCGGCGCCGGTCATCATCTGTACTGCATTCATGTAGATTTCGTCCACGTCCGGGCGTTCTTCGCGGTCTACCTTTACGTTCACGAAGAACTGATTCATCACGGAGGCAATGGACTCATCCTCAAAGGACTCCCGTTCCATCACGTGGCACCAGTGGCAGGCCGAATACCCGATACTCAGAAATATCGGGCGGTCGCCTGTTCTCGCCTGTTCAAAGGCTTCCTCCCCCCAGGGATACCAGTCCACCGGGTTATGGGCGTGTTGCAGCAGGTAGGGGCTGGTTTCGTGTTTCAGCCGATTCTCAAATCGCGGCTTTTCCATGGTAACTTCCGATATCCTGGGTTTGAAGACACTGACCGCATACCCGGGCGTGATCGACCGGGCATCGGCACAGGCGGGAAACAGGCGGATTCATTGAAAACACAATAGTGTCGCGGCGGGCCGTCCCGGTTTCATTTTCAGCAGCCAGTTCGAATTCCACGCGCCCCACCGGTCGGACCAGGTGAATATTTCACCAGTGGGCCGGGTTCTCACGAATCGTCCACCGGGCAGGACCGCTTCGAGCGCGAAATTTCCCAGCGTACATGCATCGTTCCGGGCAACCTGGATCTCGATCCGATTCTCCATGCGAAGATGTTCAAGGCACCCGGCCGGCAACTCCATTCGGATCGGCGCATAGTCGTTTGCGGGAGGCAGGCTGCCGACCGGCTCGCCATTGAGGAAAACCTGCCTGTCTTCGCGCAAGGCATGCCATCCGCAGAACCGCAGGGAAGCGCGCCGGATATGGTTCAGGTCATCGTAAATCAGACGTGCATCGGGGGGGTGTTCCATTTTCTCGAATGTCGAAAGATCCCCCGGTCGATGCCAGACGAGCCGTGTTTCAACTCCCCGGTTCAGGTGATGCCATTCGGCTTCGACGGACGTTTCGCCGACGTGGACAATAAACCATCCAGGCGCCGTATTCTCGAGATATCCCGGCCAGCAGCCAAGCACGTCCCGGGGATAGGGCAACAGGTTCTGCACACGATCCAGCGGCGTCGGCATCTCACTGGAAAGGCCGATGGAAGCGCACATGCATTGCAGAACCGGACGTCCATCCGTACGGTGGAGCAACACGCTCTGGTTGTGGGTATGCCCGCAGAAAAAGGCGTCTACGGGATGCTCGCGCAATATTTCCGGCATATCGAGATGGAGGTCGAGGCTGGTGAAAAAGGCCCTTGCCATCGGCCAGACCGGATGGTGTCCGAACAGAAACGTCCGGTCGATTCCTGCATCCTCCCGTGAACTCAACGTGCGTTCCAGCCACTGTCGCTGCGTGCCGTTCCGCGTCCAGGCGGGCGTGTCGAGGAAAACCAGCCGGCAACCGGCAATGTCCAGAAAGAAAAACCGCTCGTGGGGCGTGCTGCCCAGCCAGCGGCCAAGATATGGTCGAACAACCCCGTCGAATGCCTCTACGCGGTCTCTGTTTCCGCACGCGAACAGCAGCGGAATCCCGTATCCCTCGAAAAATTCCAGCCCTTCCTCAATCTCGTCGATGGCGAGTTCGACGTCCTGGTGTCCCTCCACCACATCTCCGGTGATCACCAGAAAAGCCGGAGACGCTTCCTTCAGCGCAGCCATCATCGGCATGAGGACGTATTGGACGCTTTCGAGATACTGGTCAACCTGCAACGGGCGAAACGAACCGCCGGAACCGTCTGTCTGCCGGCGGAACTTCGGATGCAGGAAATGGGTGTCGCCCACAACCGCAAACGTGAACGGCTTGCCGAGCCGTTCTCCGACCGCCTGGAGATTCATCTGAATGCTTTCCTCAAGGCCGTATTGCTTTAGGATGGTTCGTGAGGTATCGGCGGCAACGGCGGTTTCCGACCGTGTTTTGAAGCAGTACGGTGGCGCATGAGCGTATCCTGGAATCTGTCAAAAAATGGCGACCCCGCCGGGGGCCGCCACATCATCGATCCTGGAGGGGAGTGATCGTGTCAAACGCCGCCGCCGGGAGGGCCGCCTCCCCGCCGTCCGCCGCCGCGTCCGCGTTGAAACCCCCGTCGTATTCTCTCCAGGTAACGGTCAAGAATCTTGTCCTGCCGGTCGTCCAGTACGGCCTTTATTTTTTCAAACATGGCGCCTCGAATCCCGCCGAGTTTCTGCATCAGTTGCTGCCTGTCGGCTCCGCCCCGCATTTCCTTTTCAAGTTCGGCGCGCTTTTCGTGGATATCCTTGAGTTCACTGCGGATCTTGATCAGCTGATCGTCCTTTAAGGCGAGCGTTTTGTCGAAGGCCAGGAAACCCAGCGTTTGTTCGAGGGGCAGCATCATCCGAAGCCTTGCGCCTCCGCCGCGCCCCCCGCGCCCACGCCCGCCTCGTCTGTCCGGTTGTGCCGTCGCCTCCACGGCAAACGCCAATACCATACAGGCAATGAGCGTCATTCCCGCGATCCCGTTACCAACTCTCATCGAAGCCTCCCCGCAATTGGTGTTCCGTGTTGGCCGGACGTGATTCCGCCCGGATTCCCCTCTTCGGCAATAACCTTAGACAGCCGGAATCCGGGCGGCGTTCCATTATGGAATGCCTAGAAGACGACCTGGGAGACGGCCTTTGAAATCAGCACGACCGAAACCGACGTCATCCCGATGAGCCCCATGCCGCAGTAATACCCGGCCAGCAGAATCGGCGCGTAGGCCCTCCATTTGGATTCGCCGAATCGCCTGGCGAAGTAGTAACGCCCGAGGAGCGCGCCGGCGAACTGCAGAATCACGAAATGCGGCCACGTGGCCAGCGAGCCCACAAATCCGAAAAAGAACAGCGTTGGCGCTTTCAACGCGGCCAGAATCAGATACATGAGGCCGCCGACGGCGAAACCGGCGCCGATGATGTGTGGTTTGATGATGTCTCTAAGGAGTTCGACGCCAACGGTCCCCTGACCTTCGAGGTCCGGCATGGTCGACTTCAGCCACATCGTGGTCATGGTGGCGTCGTATGGCCAGAAGGTTTGCACATAGTAATAGCTTGACGACGGGATGGGGCCGAGTCGCCAGATGAATTCCCAGAAGATGAAGCTGAAAATAAAGATGACGACCATGGTCACCGCGGTCAGTTTCACGTAACTGACAAACTTCGTTTTGGTCAGCTCCATCTGTTTGTATGTCGGCACGGCGAGACCGTGGTCATGCAGGGGAAGGGGCGCGAACCAGACCGCGACGCCCTTGTACCCTGACAGAAGAATCCCCGCCTCGCGCAGATAGGGAATACTCGCCCCGTACGGACTTCCGGTCAGGCCGATCATTCGGGCGCCGATATAAGAAGAAATCGGCGTGTAGATGAGTCCGAAGAACACAACCCAGCCCCAGTGAAATTCGGGAACCAGCATCTGGCACATCACAATGAAGCCAAGCGTGGCCGCGCCCCAGGCCAGAATCGGGTAGATCATCTTCATATCCGAGCGGCCCTCCGGCAGGTCCTCGAGGTCGATGCCCGTTGTATGATGTCCTGTTTCCCGTTTCTGACGGCGTTGTTCCGCAAGCACCCGAAACACCTGGTAAAATCCCGTGAACGCGATGACGAACGACGTGCCGATTCCGAAACTAAGCCAGAAGTCGAACTGGTTGGAGATCGACGTCGGGATTGCCGTCATCCCGGCAGACCAGCGGTCCAGGATCTCGTATTTGTAGAGAAACGGATTAACAACCAGGTTGCCCAGGACAGCGCCGGCAAACGACCCGATAACCACCCAGAACGGCAGCACGAATCCGACAATAAGGTGTCCCAGGTCGGTTGCGATTCCAAACAGCGCGGCAGGCAGAATCGTTTTGATCTGTTCCGTAAAATCGATCCAGGGAATGGGCAGAATCTGGACCGTATCGGTCAGGAAGATGCTGGAAAGCGTAGGGACAACAACATAGAGCAGGCCCCAGACCAGTCCGATACACGCGCCGGTACTGAATACCCGCCATCTCCAGCCCTCCTGCTTGGCCGATGTCTCGGCAAGCGCAGTGGCCCCGCGGGCCTGAACCGGCGCCAGTGGGAACGGCAACCGTTCGATGTCGCTCGTAATACGAAACATCACGTACCCAAGCGACAGCCTTGCGGTGTTGCTCAGGAGCGTCAATGCAACGAGGATGCCAATGGGCTTCAACCACGCGGCGTGCAGGAACGTCCGTTCCGCGTAAATCTCCGGGTGTTCGCTGATCCGGGGAACCACCCAGTCCGGGATATAGTCCGCAAGCCCTCTCGCCGCCGGAGATTGGATCAGGTACTGGTCCCAGATCAATCCGCCGAAGGGACCGCCGTACACCAGCGCCGCGCTGCCCAGCCGCACACCCACGCCAAGCAGCCCGCCGGCGACCCAGTAGATGACCAGGACCTCCTGTGTTTTCAGCCGCACAAAGGACCGCTTTGCGATCTCCAGGAAAAGGATGATGGTCACCCATTCGGACGCGCCGGCCATATTCTGACCGGTAACCAACCCAAGGTAGATCGCGCCGGGCAGCATCACGAGCCCCACGAACAGCGTCGCCCACAGGGTCTTCATATTGAAGCCATCTTCAAACGGCGCGTCCGCCGGCATGATATGTTCGTACTGTTCCTGCTCTTCTCTGGGATCCTTGGGATCGATTGCCAAAACCACCCCTCCTCATTAGGAGCAGCGAGTTTTCTCTCCCGAAAACAGGTTGCCCGTCTCAACCCGCCGGGTGACAGATTTACCGGTTACGTATTTCCTATACTGCGGCTTCTTCCACGGTGTCTGAGAGCATGCGTTTGCCTTCGTCGGCGTACTGGTGTTTCAACTCGGGCGGAATGGTACGCCAGACCAGGAACCTTTTACGGAGCACGTTCAGGAACCCCCGGTTGATCCGCTTCCATGACGCCACGTCGCCGCTGAGCCGGTTGATAACCACCTCGATCTTGTAAATGTTGTATTCTCTCGTTGGTATGGCCAGCAGCGCCACCTCCTGGCTGATGCCCAGATCGTAAGGCGCAAGCCAGCACGTGAGGTTGATTTCGTACTGCGGTTCCCCCTGCATGTCCCGGGACGTGAACCGGACGTAGTCGGCCACGAAGTCGCCTACGGATCCTTCGCCGTATGACTCGAAGACGCGGGTCAGGTACGTGTACATTCCCAGTACTTCCGAGCCGCCAACCGTAAATGGAAAGTCGAACACCCATCTGTCGCCTTCCGGCTCCGGAAACTCCCACTTCCGCGTCACATCCGGGACGGCCATATCGGCGGCCTTCTTCGCGGGGTACAGCGTAGAGAGGAAAACCGTCGCCATGACGATCAGTGTCGAGGAAATGGCCGACAACGAAGAATAATTCAATTCAAGGCTGAGCAGCTGTCCCTGGGCCTGCGCCTGGGTAAACAACACAAGGACCAGGACCTGTCCGATCAGATACCCGAAGACGGCGCCGACCGTGGCGAAAACCGTCGCCTCGGCCAGGAACAGCGCCGCAATGTGGTTGGGCGCCAGACCCACCGCCGAATAAATGCCAATTTCGTTGAAGCGTTCGTACACAGCACCCATCATGGTATTCAGCACGATCAGCGCCGCGATCAGAATGGGAATGAACAGCGTGCCCAGTCCGGAAAGAGACGTGGAGCCGATGGAACTGTATACGGTGACTTTGTTCTCGTGGCCTACGAACATCGTCAGGGATACGCGCGTCATGAATTCTTCGACGTCCGGCAGGAAGTTCGCCCTGGCGTTGCCCTGGGAGTCCACGAAGTTCGCCAGAGCGACGGAGTTGAGAGTGCCTCCGATATTCCGCACGTAGTCATACGGCAATATCATCACGTTGGTCGATTCCAGATGCGTAAACGTCTCGATCGGAGCCGCTGCGACAACCCGTGGATCCTGGTCCTGGGCGTCCGCCAGGTCGTCCTTTTCCTTTACGGTATCCACCGGCGTCAGCTTCTCGTCGTCCATATCCTTGTACTTGTTGAATCCTTCGGAGTCTATGATTCCAATGACGGTGAAGGCCCCGCCCAGCATCTCGATCTGCGCGGTTCCGGCGTCTTCCGGGAAGATGCCCACAAGCTCCGCCAGGTCGTTCGGCAGAATGCACACGTTTGTTTCTCCGGGCTCGAACCATCGCCCGCTCATCAGGTACCGGTCGACCCCGGTGATCTGGGGTTCTTCCGCGGTGAGCCCCAGTAATCCGTTCACAAAGCTGTCTTTTCCGGTGGTGATGCCCACGTCGAAGTCGACGTAGGTGTCCCTGGAGCCGAGGTAGGAGGTCTGCTCGGTGATGCGCGAGAAATTGACGTACGCCCGTTCGCCCCGCACCTGGGAGAGGTACCACGCCCGGGGAACAATGGTCGCCCGGCCTTTGAACGCGCTGGTCAGGTACTGGAGCACCGATTCCTGCAGTCCCCTCCAGGATCGGTCCCGCACCAGGCCTCCAGGGTACGGCGGCTGGTTGTCCCGTGGCAACCGGTAGAACTTAATGGACGTCTGTACCGAAGTGAACGATAGTGCCGTAAACGTAAGCAACGTGAGGGTGATGGCGGTCAGTCCGGTACGGAGAGGACGTTTTCGCAGATTGGAGATGCCAAGTATGATGGAAGCGGCGGTCGCGCTCAACCGACCCACGTCGGCCTCGTAGGTTCCCGCCGAGGCCTGTTTCATCTTCCGGACCTCTTCGCCGAATTTGGAAACGACAATGAACATCGCAATGCCGCCCAGCGCCATGATCACGAAAGCGAGAAAAATGATGTAGGGGGTGCTGCTCAGCTTGAATGCCGGATGGACGTATCGAAGGATGATGAAAAACAGCACGAAGATTCCCGCGAAGCCGACCAGACGCCGGGTGATATCCGGAAAGCCGAACAGCAGCCGCTCGCAGAAAAAGGAAAACGGCAGCAGGAGAATGAAATAAAAGATAATGCCGCGGACGGTGTCGTTTGCCGTGGACATGACCTCGGGATATCCGCGTGCTTCCAGACCCCATGCCTCTCTGGACGCTGCGATAAATCCTTCGTAGTCGTGGTTCGCCAGATGTTCACGCGCCCGTTTCAGCGCGTCCGCCGCATGGGTGTGCAGCTTTTCCAGACGGGCGTTTGTAATTCCGTACTGCGCAAGCTGTTTCATCCGGATATCGTCGACCACCCACATATCCTTGGCGGCCTTGTACGACGGATGGAGGATGACCCCGGGAGGATATCCGGCGCCGCGGGACAGTTCCAGGAGTTCGTCGTCCACGTCCCACTTGTCCACCGGCTGTTCCAGCAACGCCTCCGGGGCGTTCGTCAGCAGGTACTTCACACCGAAAAGGCCCGTGCTCATCAGAATCTTGATGGGATCGGGACTGCCGGTTGTGGGGTTCATCGCGGTAAATGCGACCGCCGCCCGCGTGACGTCGCCTTCCTTGATGCTCTGGTTCTCGATATAATAGTACCCGTATTCCATCGGCAGGGAGTCGCCGGCGTTCAGCACGGTCATGAAATCGAGCGCCGAAAGATAGCTGGAATCGATGATTTCAAACACGCTGAGAGAACGGCACTTGAAAAGGACCGCCAGCATCTCGTTCTCCCACCAGCCGTAACCCTGCCGGGTGGGGAACTTCTCCTCTCCTTCCGTGCCGAGGTCCGGCGCCGATATGATTCTGCCGTTATCGTCGATTTCATACGCCAATATCTGATTCGTAAACCGGTTGCGCATGATGTTGAACTGAAATCGGCCGGTGGCCTCCACTTCCTCCTTCGTACCGACCATGGCCCCCTGGGAGCGTTCGCCCACGTATCTCGGACCCTCCGTGGTCTTGTCCACAATGAGCGTTCGGACACCGCCGCAGCTGGCAACCGGCCCCGGCTGCTGATACGTGACGATGGCCCCAGGTACGGGTACGCGTGGAATCGCAAAATCCGCATCCCGTTCGAACCAGAGGATGCGCCCCTTCATACTGTGTCCGAGGTCTTGAAGTTTGAGTTTGGACACCCGGAAGAATTCAGGATCTTCCAGAGCTTTCAGCAGCATGCCGGTTGCCGTGCGGGTTTGCAGGGTCAGGTTGGGGAAGTTGACGAATTCCACCCGGTCGACGGGTGTGTCCACCTTTTCGCGCGTTGTGGACGGGCTGGCAAGGGTAATGCCTTCCTTGCCGACGAATTTGACCGCCTCGCTGTCGAATCCCAGCCGGACGGGCATGTAGTTCTTCCAGGTTCGTTTCGGCGGCGCGACGGCGTCCACGTGACGCGCTTCGCCAGGATAGACCTTGGCCAGGTATTTATTGAATTTCTTCGCGTAGGGCGCAAGCAGGTTGTTTTCGTAGTTGTTGGTCGACCAGTTCGGGTTGATAAACGTACCGTGAGAGAAGCTGGCGATCTGGTCCGTCTCGCTCGACAGGTCGAAGCCGACGAAGAGCCGGAAGTCGATCTTCTGATCCTCAGGAATCTTTTCCCGGAAGTGGTCGCTTTCCCTGGAATGCCTGAAGAGAAAGTCATTGACCCCGGCCAACCCCTGGAAGTGAGCGCCCGTTACCAGGAATTTCACCGTGTACCGCGGGAGTTGTGCAAGACGCGAGGAACCGTCGAGCCACGATTCGTCTTTCAGCGCTGCCGCGACTTCCAGCAGGGCAGCCAGCCCGGTGGCATTCTCCGCGCCCGGCGCCAATGCGGGCACGACGGAGACGGCGTCGTAAAATGAGCTCAGGACAACCATCTCGTCCTTCCACTTCCGTTCTTCACGTTCCGTGACGAAAGTGTCGGAGCCGGGCAGGGTGGCGTAGATATTCCACGTGGGGACCTTTTCCCAGGACATTCTGGACGTCACCCTCACGAGCGTGGCACCGGACTGCGCGAGTGCCGCGAGACGGACAGCGTCGGCTTTCTCCACCCAGAACCTGGGCACGTCGACCGGTACCTGGAGGATTTTCTCCAGGGCCTGTCCTCTGCTTACGCCGCCGTTGTCGTAGAAGATGATGGCCTGCGCGCCCAGCATGCGGGGGTTGAGGTAGTTCTGGCCGCAATCGAATTGCATCAGAGCGATGCTGTTCTCCACCTGCTTTGAATTCAGCGCTTTGAAGGAACCGTCCCCGGCGTCGATCAGTGCTCCGGAAACCCCGCCTTCCGGCAGCGAAGGCGTTTGAACGTGATTGGGCCAAAGCCCGTACAGCCGGATCGCGAGTCCCGTTTCCGGATCCTCCAGAGTCGCTCCCATGTCGATGGGCACCGTGACGTGGTGTTCCTCAACCGTGATATCCTCCAGGCCCAGCGTCTCGAAGCGGTTTTTTACGTATTCGAAGGCCTTCCTGTGTCCCGGATACCCCGGTACGCGGGATCCCATACCGGCCAGAGCCGAAACGGTTTCCCGGAGACTGGCCTCCGAGATCCGATCGGCGAAGTCCTGGATGCGTTCGTCCCGTTCGGAGGGTTTCTCCTCACGCATCTGTGGAACGCTCGGCTTGATATTGAAAACACGAATAAAAAAGTCGGTTACCTGTCCCGGATTGAACACGGTAACCGACGAAAGCATGAAAATCGCGATCAACCACAGAATCGCGCCGCCGAGTTTGCGCAGCATTGTGAACTCCTGAACCTTGTGAAACGCAAGTTTCGTTCCGGTCGGATCAACCCCGTCAGCCGAACACAAAAAGCATTCCGCACGGTCGCCGGTCATCGAATGTATCGTTCGAAATCCGGGCCGTTCCCGGCGATCGGCAAAATTTGGATATAATAAATAAGAATACCGTTGTCAAGGCATTTTCCTTTGCTCTAATCATCTGATTTTTCTGACCTTCGCGGCACCCGCCGGTCGCGTCCGAAGGGCGGAAACAAGAAAAACGCTTGCGCCCCAACACACATTCTTTATATTGGTGAATCGCTGCAACCGCAAGTAAAACCGGTTCATCGAACGTACCGTCCCCCGAAAGGAGAAGTGCCCTATGTTGCGGTGCCCTCCCCGCCTGATCGCAATTCCGGTTGCCATTCTCTGCTGTATCTCCTGCGGTGGTCCCGAAAAGAAAATCGAGGAAAAGCTCGCGGCGAATGTCCTATTTTTTGCCAACTTCGACGACAGATCCCGTTTCGAAGCGATGACGAAAAAGAAGGGCACAGTCGCGGCAATGGAAACGAGCAGCCCGCCCCGGCATGAGTTTACCGGCGGCAAAGAAGACGGGTTCGTATCGTTCGCGAACGGAGCAACCTACCTCAGCTATCAGGCCAAGGACAACTTTCCGTATCGGGACGGCGGCCCATGGTCCGGGGGGGTTTCTTTCTGGTTGAGCGTGGATCCCAACAGCGACTTCAAGGAAAAGTTTCCCGAGCCCTTCTCCATCGGAAAGAAGTGGGACGACGCGGTCATCTTCGTCGACTTCGACAAGAGCCGGACGGATCGTCCCCCCAGCGCCCTCCGATTCGGCTGTTACCCCGACAAAACGGAGAATGTCGGGGAGGAACTGGTTAAACAGTGGACGATCCGGTTTGAGAGGCTGAATTGGAAATCCGATCAGTGGCACCATATCGTCGTCACGTGGTCCAATATCAACAGCGGGAAGACCGATGCCGAATACGCACTCTTCGTCGACGGCGAAGAAATCGGTCGCAAGAAGGACATCCGGCGAGACATTTCCTGGAACCTGGACGAAATGGCCATTCGATTCAACAATTACAAGACCGCCTACTCCGGCAAGATCGACGAAATCGCCATCTTCAACACCATGCTCGACCCGGCCGACGTAATTTACCTCTACAAGCCCAAACGACCGTTGAATATCCTCCTGAAGAAAGACAGATAGGAGCACGTCGGCGAGCCCGTCCTTCCCGCCGCGCCGGCCGGTGCGGTTGCCGCAGCCGCGGTCGAACGGCCCATGCCGTCGGATATTGCCGGATTCACCGACCAGCGCCGTCGGTTCACGCCACTTCGCATTCCGGAAACCGGGCATTCCGCGTCGACTCCGGCCCCCCGACTGCCCCGACGGAATTAACTTGATATAAGCTGTTGGATTTTAACAATTTGTATGGAACTGCGGCTCAGCATCCGCATGCAGCAATAAAGGGGCGATAGAGACGATGCTATCACCCCCTTTTCGTAGCCGGGTCCATAACAGCCCGTTGAAAAAGTCCATCCGGGCTACGTCCGGCCCTTGTGACCGAAATACGGCGTTGCGCTCCCTCCCCGAATCCAGGGATTCGCGTCGGTCACGCGCCTTGTCTTCGGCCACAATGACTCGGCCTCGCCTGCAGAGCGACTTTTTAAACGGACTGATAACTGCCGGCCTCTTGTGGCCAATATTGCCGTCTGGCGGAAATATTCGCGTGGCCGTCCATACGCGAGGTGCGTACAGGGCCGGTGTCAGTGACATCCCTACGTTGACTATTGTCTCGCGGAGAGCAAGTGTTGTCGAGTCTGATTTTACTATTGCTTCTTGGCACCGGATGGTTCGGATGCCAGGTCGAGGGCGCTGAAGGCGAGGGGAGCGAAGCCGAACTGGCTCATTTTCGGCGTCTGGTCAAGGTCAGGCCCGAGGACATCCAGGCGAATATGCACTACCAGGACCTGATGCTCAAGTCGAAACGCCGGCGGGAGGTGCTTGCCGAATACCTGAGGCGCCTGCAGGCCAGACCCGGGTCGGCCGTCGGCCTCTACCTTTACGGTCGGCTGCTGGCCCGTCCGGATGAACGGATTGAATACCTGAAACGGTCAATTCGTGTCAATCCACGAATTTTTCACGCACGGGTCGACCTGGGCAGAACACACTATCACCAGGGGAATTACGACTCGGCCCTGGCGCAATACAAGACCGCCCTGGAACTTAAGCCGGGGTCTGCATTCGTGCGAAATCTGATGGGTCTGGCCTATTACCACAAAGGATACGCCGATCAGGCCATTGCGGAATACCGGCGGGCGATTACGCTTAACGACAAGTTCACGGATGCGTATCTCAACCTCGGCCTTACCTATATATACACGGGAAAAACCGACAAGGCCATTGAGATCTACGAACAGGCGCTCCGGTTCCAGTACGACGCCACGGAACGCCGCTATATCTATAGAAATCTTGGAATGGCCTACGCCCAGGAAGGGAAACTCGGGAAGGCGAGGGCCGCGTACCTGAAGGCACTGGAGATCGATCCGGAATACGGCGAAGCGTTTGTCAGCCTTGGCAACCTGGCGTTCAATCGGGGGGACTACAAGGCAGCGGTAAACACCTACCGGAAAGCGATTGCGGCGGGGGCCGACGATGCCTCGGTCCATCTCAAATTGGGGGTGTCGCATTTCAACCATCGCGACTACGACAGTGCCATCACGCACCTGGCGAACGCGGTCAGGATCGATTCCCTGCAGACAGACGGCTACTACTACCTGGGATTGGCCTGCTTTCGCGACGGTCGTTATGAAAACGCCCGCGAAGCGCTTGAAACCTACGTGCGCAAGGAGAAACGCATTTCGAAAAATTCGGTTGTGTTCGACGCCAAGCAACTTCTTGACGACCTGAATCGCCTTCGGATCAGATCATCCATTCCGGGTGCCAAGAAGAAGGAATAAGAACCCATTGGCGAAGAGCCCGCTGACCAGCGCGCTCCTGAACACGTCGCCAGCCGAGTCAAGCTCTCCGAAGAACGCGACGATGAGGGTCGACAGAACCAGCGGCGACACCGGCGTCCAACGATTGGGAACCCCAAGCCATCGAAGCAGCAGCGCTCCCAGAACCGAAAGCGCGGCCACACCCAGCAGATTCTCGAAACCCACGGATTCCTCCTGTGGACTTTGCCAGTACCACGAAACCGTTATGTTGACGAGTTCGGGGGCCTGATGAATGATCCGGCAGAGAAACCACGACTGCCGGAACCGGCGGGTTTCCGATCTCTGCCTCCGATTTCGGAAGCGGATCAGCAGCGGGTCCGGACTGCATTGCGGCCCGGGCGCACCCGTGAGTTGCAGTGCGCGAAATATAGCGATTGCGCCAAGGGCACGCAACCGTAAAGGACTGCTCCGCCAGCGCCGGACAACGGGAGGAATTCCTGCTGTTTTCTGCGGTTGGGAGTTGAATTCATCCGGCGCCTGCAGCCGCGAAATTTCTGGAGAAATCGCTTGACATTGTCATACGTTGGATGTATCTTCTTCCTGTATCGGTGCATTCACTGTGATTTGTTTCGGAAATAGTTATTTCTGTTAGACTTGTTGCCATCATTCGACGTCTTATCAACCAAGGAGGGGAGATGCGATCTGTCCTGAGAATCGGTCTTGTTGTCTGTTTTGCCGCCGCCTTTGTGGCCTGCGAACAACCTCCCGAGGAGGAAATCAAGGCCGCCGAAGGCGCCCTCAGTAAAGCCAAGGCCGCCGAGGCCGACGTCTATGCCGAGGAGATTTTCCGTTCGGCAACGAATACCCTGAAAGATGCCAAAGACAAAGTTGAACAGGGCGAATACACGGAGGCCAGAGCCGCCGCCATCGAGGCGGAGGAACGCGCGAACCAGTCCGTGACTCAGGCGGAAACCAACAAGGCCAAGACCCGCGACGACGCTCAGGCGATCATCGATTCGGCCTCTTCCGGCCTGGCGGATGCCCGGGAAGCGCTGAACGCGGCGCCCCGCGGCAAGGGTGCAGACGAAGACCTGGACCAGCTCGATGCGGATCTTGGCGAGGCCGAAGCGTCGTTGAACAGCGCAAAGGGCAGCCTGGAAAACGGCATGTTCAAGGATGCCCTTGCCCAGGCACAGGCCGGAGAGAGCAAGTTGGGTGGGGTACAGGACGCGGTCAGTACCGCAATGCAGAAAATCGAAGATTGGAAAGAGGAGAACAAAGCCTGGTACCTGCGTTAGTCCATCGCAATGTTCAATAGTTGTTTGACAATGGAAAACCGAGAAGTGCGCACTCTTCTCGGTTTTCCGGTTTTAGGGACTGTAGGAATGCGCCGGTTTCCTGTTTTTCTGCTCCTGCCTCTGGTCTTCGTCGCCGCCTGCCGAAATAGCACGCCGGACGTGCGCAGCCAGGGTTCCGGGCAGCCGGGCGCGTCCACCTCCTCCACGGCAAAGCGTCTTGCCGTGGAAATAGAAAGGCTGGAGGCCGCCCTGGACGGTATGCTGGATGAAAAACCGCGGTTTGTCATCGACACGGTACACAATCGGCTGCAGGTCTGGCGCCGAAACCGTCTCCTGGATGAAGCGGTCTGTGCAAGCGGCAGCGGCAAGATTCTGTTGAGCGACAATCGGAAATCCTGGCGGTTCGACACACCGAAAGGGCGATTCGAAGTCCGGCGAAAAGTGGTGAATCCAATATGGAAGAAACCGGAATGGGCCTTTGTGGAGGCAGGTCGGACGGCTCCGGTACTGCCATGGGATTTCGAGCGTCTGGATCCGGTCACACTTGGCAAATTTGCCCTCGAGTTGGGCGACGGGTACGAGATTCACGGCAACCTCTATCCGAACCTCATAGGACGAAACATCACGCACGGGTGCATCCGTCTGAACGACGGGGACCTCGAAGCCACGTTCGTCCGGGCGCAAAAGGGAAGCCGTGTCTACATCTATTGATCCTCTCTGTTCTCATTGCCACCCATTTCGCCGTATCCATACCGGCCGCGGCGACAGACGGCGAGAGCGTGCCCGACTCACTCGAGCAGGCGCTCCGGCACAGAAAACAGGCCCTGGAACTTGAGCTTGAGTTCGCGCGAAAGAACCCGAGCGCCTATTATCTCGTCATCGATCTTCCGTCCCGCAAAGTCTATCTGAAAGCCGGCGCCCACATCCTCAGGGCCTGCGCCATTAAGGAATATCGACTTACAGGAGCATTGCCCCGATCGTCTTCCCGACTCCGGATGATCGCCCGGCTCGATCCGGTAAGCGTCGAACCCGGGAATTCCGGACTCAGGCTTCGTGGCCGCCGTTTACCGCTCGACTTCAGCGGCCGGCTGATCGAGGGTCCCCGGGCTCGTTCCAGGCTCTATTTTTCTCCTTCCCTGCTTATTCAGCCTGCCGAATTTCCCCATCCTGCAAAGTCCGGCGTCATCGTCCTCGATTCATCGCACATCAAAGCCCTGGGATCCGCACTTCAGCCGGGAGGCACCGCCATACTCGTTCCCGTCGCCGAAACCACGCCCCGGGAGCCCTCGCCGTGAAGCCGTTTCTCCTCATGACACTGATGCTGGCTCTGTCGAGGCCCGCACCCGTTTCCGCGCAGAACGAAACGCGATACTCGGAAGACCCTCTGCTGCTGGGCACGGGCGCGAGACCGCTTGGGATGGGAAGCGCGTTTGTGGCCGTCAGTGACGATGCAACCGCCATTTACTGGAATCCGGCGGGCCTTCACAGACTCCGGCAGAGAGAATTGCAGATCCAGCATGCCGAACAGTTTGGCGGCACGGTCAAACATGACGTCTTCACGGTGTGCGGCCCGTCTCCGCACGGCGGCTTCGGCATCGGTCTGACACGCCTCGGTGTCGACAACGTCAAGCTCACGACCCTTGAGGACCCCGCACTTTCGCCGGGTCCGGACAACAGACCCGTCGTCACTCGTGTCGTCGGTACAACCGAATACCACCTTCACCTTGGCTTCGGCCGAGGCCTGAGGCCGAATCTGTTCGCCGGCACTGGCGTGAAGCTTGTGTCCCGAAGGCTGGGCACCGGTACGGGATCGGGTTTCGGGTTTGATTTCGGGATGCTGTATGTGCCGCGGCCCGGCCTGACGGCCGGCATGAAGATTCGCAATCTCATCCCCATGAAGATCACCTTCGACACGGGCTCTACGGACCGGGTTCCCACGGTTCTTGTCATCGGCCTGGCGCTCGCCCGGTCGGTCCCGGCGATTGACGGACGGATCACCTGCAGCGGGAGTTTGAACATCGGTGAGGATGAATCCGAGGCAGACAGTTTCCAGGGTGTGCGGATTGGCGTGGAATACCTGTACCGGAACAAGCTGGCTTTCCGCCTTGGCGCAAGGGGAAGTCACTTTACCGCGGGCGCGGGCGTCCGGCTTCGTGGGCGGGTTGCTTTCGACCTCGCCTTTCTCGAGCACGGCGAATTGGACAATACCTACCGCATCTCGGGTTCATTGTATTTCTGAAACTGAATCATTGACGAAGACGCTCCGATTTCTCGCGCTTTTCGGTTTTCATCCTGTCCGTCCTGTCAATTGCAGTTGGTGACCTTCGCCGTATGGCTGCAAACGACGCCAAACATGGATACACAGGATAGGCAGGATGAAAAGCAAAATTCGGAAAAAACCAAATCCTCAAATGTCCATGAAAACCGGTGGGTTAGTTGCATAATCGGTTGATTTTCAACAACATTAGCGGAGAATATATCGAAAACCTTGAAGCGTCCGGAATCGGTTTGGCAAGTTGACATTTGGGTTTCAGTGTGGACGGAGTGACGACGCGCGGTCCATGGAGAATCGACTCACCGCTGTTAATCGTCTTCTCGCGCTTCTTGGTTTTCATCCTGTTCATCCATGTAAGTTCTGGTGTTTTGAGTTAATGGGATCAATCACGGATGTTTCGTTTTTTTCGCGTGTTTCGTAGTTTCTGATGTTCGTTTTCTCGTGCCTTTGTCGCGCTTTTCGGTCTTTATCCTGTTCATCCTGTCCATCCATGTGAGTTTTTTTTACGTAGAGGGGTGATGCGCATCACGTCCGATTTCAAATCCGGATACATCGTCATCTCCGGCAAGCCCAACGTGGGCAAATCCACGCTGTTCAACCTGCTCGTAGGCGAACGCCTGTCCATTGTGACCGAAAAACCTCAGACCACGCGCCATCGGATTTTGGGCATCCTTACCTCACGTACCTCTCAGATGATCTTTCTGGATACGCCGGGACTGCTCCGGCCCGGCCGCGGCCTTCACGAACGAATGAGCGAACAAATAAGGCGTTCGATTAGCGACGCGGATGTATTTCTCTGTGTGATCGACGCTTCCAACTTCAGTGCCACTTTCGACGGGGAGGTTCGTGACATCCTGCGCAGGGTGCGGAGCCCGCGCATCGTCGCGGTGAACAAATCCGACCTGGTTTCCACCGTCCGGGCGCAACAGTGCGTCGACATCGTCGGGAAAGAAGCCGCGGTTCAGGAAATCCTGCCGGTTTCCGCCCGGACCGGGTACAATGTCGAACGGCTCAATGCCAGTCTCGAGCAGGCGCTGCCGGCAGGACCCGAATATTTCCCGGAAGACATGCTCACCGAGCACCCCGAGCGATTCTTCGTTGCCGAACTCATCCGGGAGGAGATTTTTCTGCAACTCCGGCAGGAATTGCCCTACGCCGCGGCGGTCAATGTAGAGACATTTCGCGAGGGCGGTCCCCGTACCTTTATCTGCGCCAGCATCGTCGTTGAACGAGAGTCCCAGAAGGGTATAGTCATCGGCGCAAATGGAAAAACGCTCAAATCCATCGGCAAGAACGCACGAGGCAAGATAGAGGCGTTTCTGAACGCACCGATCTATCTGGACCTTCGCGTGAGAGTTCACCGGAACTGGCGGAAAAAGGAACTGGTCCTGCGCAGATTCGGATACTGACAACGAGAGCCCTTGTGCCTCGGACGATAAGAACACTGATCAAGTTCGCCATTGGCGTGGCGCTTGCCGCGGGGTTTCTGTGGTTGGCCTTTCAGGGCGTCGACCCGGCGGGCCTGTGGTCTGCCTTGAGCCAGGCGAGGGTTTCCTGGCTGGCGTTGAGTGTTTTTCTCCTCGTCCTTTCCATTCCGCCTCGCGCCTGGCGCTGGCAGATCCTGTTGAAGCCCGTCAGCCGCAGGATTTCCTTCCAAAGAGCCAGCCATGCCATCCTTGTGGGTTACGCGGCCACCAACGTCATTTCCCGTGCCGGGGAGATCGCGCGGGGGGTCGCGCTGAAGAAGGATGAGCGCCTGCCGCTGAGCGGTATTCTCGCCACCATCCTCGTGGAACGGGCAATCGACATGCTTGCCCTCCTCATATTCATGGGTGGCGTACTCTATTTTTCCAGAAACAAAGTCGTTTCAGCCTTCCCATGGATGGAGGGGGTCGCGCTCCTCGCACTGGCGTCCACGGTAGGCATTCTCGTGCTCTTCGCGCTTCTGTCTGTCTACGGTGACCGAGCACTGAACGTAATGCGTCGCCCCGTCCGATGGGTCTCCCCGTCGTTCGCGGACCGGCTGATCGGGATTCTCCGATCGTTGTTTCAGGGACTGGGCGGTGTTCATGCAGCCTCGGGCTACGTCGGCATCCTCGTGTACAGCATCTTTCTCAATCTGGCATATATCCTGACGTCGTATGTCACCTTCTTCGCATTCGGTTTCCCCTCCCGGTACGACCTCGGCGTTTACGACGCCGTCGTCGTCCTGGTCATCTCGACCATCGGCGTAATCATCCCGACCCCCGGCGGAACCGGCACCTACCATTATTTCTGCAGTCAGACGCTCAACGCGGTATACGACGTGCCGCTTACGGATGCCCTCGCCTACGCGACCACGATGCATGGCCTCGCTTTCGCGACCTATCTGGTTGCAGGCGGCCCCGGTTTGATGCGCCTCCTGGTTTCCCGCCGGTTGAGCTCCGCTGATTCTACCGGTCTCAAAGGGAATAATTAACCGGGCGCGGACCCTGCGCCCGCACCCGGTTTGTGTTCCGAATCGGAAATACGTTGCCTGAATTCGGCCCCGCCTGCGCCGCGTGCGTCGCGGCAGGCAGGCGTCGAGTCGCCGGCTTCCCGCCTCGATCAGGACTGCAGCCGCCGGGAGGTCTCCATCGCCGCCTCGGCTTCGTCGATAAGGCCCTTTTGCTGGTACAGCCTGGAAAGACTCGTGTGGGCAAGCGGTTCCTCCGGCGCGATTCGAATCGCTTCCCGCGCGTGCAGAATCGCATCATCGACTTTGCCCTGCCGGTCCAGTACCTGCGCCAGACCGAGGTGACCCAGGTAGAAGTCCGGGTCTTCCTCAAGCGACCTGTGAAACATCTCAAGAGCACCATGCAGGTCGCCGGCTGAAATCAGTTTCAATCCTTCCCGATAGTGGACCTTCGCCGCCATTCTGCATCTTCTCCCGCAACACTGTATTCAGACGCCACCATACGATCCGGCTCGGTCTTCAAAGGAATGACCTGCAAGGTCAAGGCGTTACGACACATGCCGTTTGGCGCCGAACCCTTTTGTGCCCTTTGTGCTTTTTGTGGCCAATTCAGCGGTTGTCTTTTTTCGAATTTAGGTTAATGGGGTCAGTCACGCATTTTTCGTTTTTTCGCGTGTCTCGTAGTTTCTGATGTTGGTTTTATCGTGCCTTTGTCGCGCTTTTTGGTTTTCATCCTGTCAATCCTGTCCATCCATGTTTGTTCCGTTTTCATGAATGAACAGGTTTAGAAATGCCCCGTCAGGTCAATTGAGAAATACTGGTGAGGATGGTAGGTCTGCGCAAAGTCGGTGGGCCAGGCAAGATCGTACCGGAAAAGGAAATAGCCCAGATTCACCCGTACGCCGAATCCGTAGCCCGCGGCCATCTGCGGTTTCTCGAATCCGTGTTTGGACCTTCCGTCGCGGAAGTGCTGCGGCACGTTGAGTTCGAAGCCGCCGTCGCGGGCGATCCAGCCGTCTCTCCATCTGGCCCGTTCGAAGGCGCCGCCGATATCCATGAACAATTCACCCTGAACGTGCTGGAAGAAGAGCGGCAGGGGCCAGCCCATGGCCAGTTCCCGGATGAGCGGGAAGCGGAACGCCGCATTGGCCAGTACGTATGAGTCGCCCGCCAGCTCGAACAATTCCACGCCCCGAAGCGGCCAGACGAAACTGGAGAAGAATATCCGGTCCTGGTCCACGTTGGCAAACGTGGAGAAATTGGGGTTCACGGGGTTGTTGACGCCCCCCACGAAATAGATCCTCTTGTTCGGGCCGAAGCTGGTGCCTCCGGACAGACGCAGGGCGAAGGTGTATTCGCCAAGCGTGAACAGATACTGTCGCAGATCCGCGTTCAACGCCGCAAAGCGCATTCCCGCCCAGCTTCCCTCAACGCCAAAGCGCATCCGGTGACCGTCCACGGCGCCGAAACCGCCCATCAGCGAGTTGTCGTCGACGAGGGCCAGGTAGGAAACCACGGCTCCCCGTGAATCGACTTCGGTGCCCGAAAGCCCGCGCAGGCTGCTGCCGGTGAAGCCGCGCCGTACCCAGCGATTGTCATAGCGTTCCCGTTCCAGGCGTTCACGGGAAATCCTGATGCCGCGCGTGCCCAGTTCCATCCTGCTGAATCGGCTGAACGGCCGAACCAGGCTGGCTTCGGCCCCGATATAGCGATCCGCGTTCAACTGACCGCTGTCGAAGAAGAACAGGCGCGTGTGGATGGCGCTGAGGTAGTAGTTGGTCTGGTTCTTGAGGTTCTGGTATCCGAGGAAGAGATCGCTGTCTTTGAGGGAGAAGCTCAACCCGGTCTGAATGACGACGCGGTGATCGCCCATCACGTCGGTCAGCGACAACTGAAGCAGGCTGCTGACACCGTAGAAGGTGTCGAAGCCCGCGTTGGCCCCGAAGAATTCGGGTTTGAGTTTCACGCGGTATTTGTTGATCGTGAACGCCTTGTTCCAGTCTCGCAGCGTCAGTTCCCTGTCGCCGTCGGTCTCCAGGCTGTCGCCGTCGGCAGCCGCCCCGTCGTCGTCTCCGCGCGCTTCGGCGGCCGCCAGCGCCATCTGGTCCGACATCCACGTCTCCACCTTCCTGTCCGCCGCCGCTGTCGCCACCGCCGTGTCAGCGTCTGCGGCCGCCACCGAACTGTCGGGTTCCGCGCCGCCGTGTGCGGCTTCCTGCCTGCGTTCCTTCTGCAACTCCACGAACGGGCGGTCTTCGATGCCCGCCAGCCGCTTCGCATACCGCGTCAGCGGCAGGTCCTCCATCCCGCGCTTCTTCTGCCGCGGGTCCTTCATCACGAAGATGTCATAGCCCCCGCGGTGAAACGTCGTGAACGCCAGCTTCTTGCCGTCCGCGCTCCAGTCGATATACCGCGCTCCCGACAGCAGATTGCTGATCGGATACATCTGCGACCCGTCCACGTGCGCAATGTAGATGTTGCCCACCCCCGTCCTGTCCGACACGAACGCCAGCGTCTGGGAGTCCGGTCCCCACGTGGGATGACTGTCGTTCACCTCGCTCTCCACCACCTGCCGGATCTCGCTGCCGTCGGCACGCAGCACGAACACGTTATACGTGCCGAACACAAAGTCCTTCGACCCGTCGTATTCCAGATCCGCGCCGGGACGGTCCGAACTGATCGCGATCCACTCCCCGTCCGGCGACCAGTCCAGGTGCTTCTCGTCATACGGGTCCCGCGTCATCCGACGCAGACCCTCGTCCTCCACGTTTACGATATACACGTCCGACCACCCGTCCTTCAACCCCACGATCGCGATCTGCTTCCCGTCCGGCGACCACGTCGGCTCGAACAACCCGTCCAGATCGAACTCGAATCGCTTCGTCACCCGCTTCTTCCGCACGTCCAGCGTATACAACGTGTTCTTGTTGCGCGACTTCGCCGCAAACGCGATCTGCTTCCCGTCCGGCGACCACGTGATCCCGGGCCGCAGCACGAACAACCCCTCGAAATCCGACGATCGCTCCCCCTCCACCAACCGGCCCAGATCCTGTCCGTCGATCGCCGACATCAGATAGATGTCGAACGTACCCTCACGCTCCGTCACATACGCGATCTTGTCCCCCTGCGGCGAAAACGACGGCGCGATATTGTAAAAACCGCGACCCGCGCCCGCCTCCGTCAACTGCTTCGCCACCTCCTCCGACGGATGGTGCAGGTTGATCTCGTTCCAATACTGACGCTTCAACCACAACTGCCACTTCTCGTCCAGCTCCTCCACACCCTCACCCACCGACGCCTTCAGCGCCTTGTCCACCGATCGCGCGGAACGGAACGACGATATGAACTCCGCCACCTTGTCCTTGCCATACTCCTCCTCGATCATCACGAAGACCGACTGACCCCCCTTATACGCAAACGCACCGCTCAGCGACATCATCCCCGGCACATACCCCGTGATCGTCGCATGACGCATGAAATTGTCCGCCTCGCCGTCCCATCCACCCTGTGACAAATACTCCGCCACTCCCTCCGCAATCCACAACGGCGGCAACGACGCCGTCTGCGTCATCATCGCACCCAGCCAACCGCCGCCCGTCCACATCTCCAGCGTCACCACGTGCACCAGCTCATGGTGGATCACGTGACGGAAATCGCTATACGACCCCGTATACGGGATCACCACACGACCCTGTGCAAACTCCGTAAAACCCCCCGTGAACTCCGACTGCTCCGTCGGCGTGATGTTCGTCACCGAAAACCCGTTGTGAGAATTGTAGATCACAATCGGATATCGATCCTTCAACGTATACTTCAGATCCTTCTCCAGACGCACCAGCGCACGCTCCGCCTCCTTCGCCGCAAACTCCGCCGCAGGCTGAGACGCCTTGTCGAAATAGATCTTGAAATGCTCCGTCTCCAGATAGTGCCAGTCGTAATCGTCATACGTCACCTTGTTCTTGCCGAAATACTCCTGGCCCACAGCACTGCCGCACGTGAACAGGAAGATGCCGAATAGAAGGGGCCACCGGGCCATATCCAGGCTCCTTGGTCTCTACGTTCATTATTTCATCAGACGGAACTTACATGGATGGACAGGATGGACAGGACAAAAACCAAAAAAAGCGCGACAAATGCACGAGAAAACGAGTAACGGCAGTGAATCGAATCACCATTGACCGCAACTCATCACGTCGACCACATCAATCCCTGAACCCTAATGGCTTTCCTTGTGTCAACCACTGAATATTCAGAAAAACAACAGGTTATTCAAGAAATCGGGTAATTCTCGTGAACTACTCGAGTTCAGAGATGCCTTCACGTCAGGAGCTTCAGCAGCGGCTCAGCACGAAAAGAACGGATTGTGCGCCAGTTCCTCGGCGACCGACGTGATGGGCCCGTGCCCCGGAAATACGCGGGTATTCCCGTCCCTTGACAGGACCTTTTTCGTTACCGCCGCGATCTGACCGGCATAGGCCGGACCCGGCGCGCCGCCCATGGATCCGGCGAAAAGCGCGTCTCCCGAAAAGAATATCCCGTCCCCACCATACCCGATTCCGCCCGCAGTGTGCCCGGGAAGACTGACCGCGTCGATGGCGATTCCCCCCACGTTCGTGCGCCAGCCGTCGTCCACAACGTCGGTCACGAATTCCTTCAAACTTCCCAGAAGTCCGAAGTCCCGTTCGCAGCAATATACCCTTGCGGCGGTTGCCTCGGCGACCTCGGCAAGCGCGCCCACGTGGTCGCCATGTCCGTGCGTAAGCAGCACGTGGGTCACCTTCAGGTTCAGGCGCTCAACCTGTGCAAGAATCCGCCCGGCCTGCCCGCCCGCATCCACGATCGCGCCTTCTCCTGAAGCCTTGCACTTCAACGTATAGGCGTTCACTTCCATACCCACGTCCAGAATCGTCCTCTCGACGGACAGTCGCGCGTCGTCGTGAGACGCATTTCCGTGCGCCGGCACCCATCCCTTTGCAACCGCGGCGAGCTTGTCGCCGTCCAGATCCAGCGCGCCCGCCAGCGTCCGGATCCCGCCGTCGTCGGGCGTGAGTTCGTAGGCTTCGATCCTGCCGACGTCCGCGGCGGTCAGCCCCGCCGCGCTCGCAAGCGCCGCTTCCGACAGACCCCGCCCGCGCCTGGCCTTTCCGACGATATCACCGAAAAAATCTTCAAGTGTGGTGTACGCCACGCGTCCTCCCGCGTCAGTTGCTCGACTGAATGGGTGCGGCCGCCTGCAAACGGCCTCGGTAATATATATGTTATATACGGGCGAGAATGTCAATTGAATTCATGCCTCAATCCGGGAACAAATGCCGCAGCGGGTGTGTTGTCACCATCATTTATCGTTGCAATTCGGACCGGGGAATGATAAATTCACCGCGAATCGTACCTGGCCTCGAGATTCTCAGGAGTCGCATGTGAGATCGCACGACGTTGCGAATATATAACGTGGCGGCCAATCCGAAACAACTTGCAGGCGAATGGGCCGCCAACCTGGCGGACGACGGGATGATCGTCGGTCTGGGGACCGGATCCACCGCGCACTTTGCTATCAGAAGGCTGGGCGAGCGGGTTCGGGAGGGCCTTCGGATTCACGGTATTCCCACGTCGGAACAGTCCCGGATTCAGGCGGAACGCGAGGGAATCCCGCTTACGGATTTCGCCCTGGCCGCCACGATCGACCTGACCATCGACGGCGCGGACGAGATCGATCCCGCCTTCAATCTGATCAAGGGCGGGGGAGGCGCGCTGCTGCGCGAGAAGCTTGTGGCCACCGCCAGCCGCCGCGAAATCATCGTCGCCGACGAATCGAAACTCAAGAATCGCCTCGGCGGATTCCCTCTGCCGGTCGAAGTGGCGCCCTTCGGGTGGCAGTTCGTTCGGTTGCAGGTCGAAGCCCTTGGGTGCCGGGCCAGTCTCCGTGTTCAGGAAAACCGGGCTTTCTTTACGGATAACGGGAACCACATCCTGGACTGCGCTTTTGGCGTCATCAACGATCCCGCCGACCTCGAACGACGCCTCGCGGCGATCTGCGGCGTCGTTGAATCCGGCCTCTTTGTCGGACTTGCCCACCAGGTCGTTATCGGCAGGGCCGACGGCACCGTCGAAGAACGGGTCAACCCGGGGCTACAGTAACTGCTTGAAAAGGTGAGACGTAAGACGCAAGAGGGTAGATGACATCCTTGCCCGATTGGTTCTTCCGTTATGCCTTCGGCAAGAAATGAAACCGCACCGGGCAATAAAGGCGGTGAGACAAAAAGACCGGGGAGAGGTGAGCCGGGAGACGGTAGACGAATTGGTCCGCATGTGGTTTATCCATCGCACCTGACTGAACGCCTGTCGGCGGACAACCCACTCGATATTTGCTTTCACGCAGGAGACAGGTCTTCGCGAATTGATGAATTGACACCGCCAGCCCGTATCGTCATGCTTTGGACGCGATGTCATCATCTCACCTCTTACGTCTCCCGTCTCACCGCTTTGGGAAGCAATACGCGAAGGGTATGAAGAACGGATTTTCAATGAGCATATTTATAGACAGCGAAACCCGAGTGGTAGTGCAGGCCATCACCGGCAGCGAAGGCTCGTTCCACACCCGACAGATGCTGGACTACGGCACGCGGATCGTCGCGGGAGTCACGCCGGGCAAGGCCGGCGATCGCGTCGAAGGCGTACCGGTCTTCAACACGGTATCGGACGCGGTCGCCGCTACCGGCGCCGACGCCTCGATCGTGTTTGTGCCGGCGGCCTTTTCGGCGGACGCAGTCATTGAAGCCGCGGATGCCGGTCTGAGCCTGATTGTGTGCATCAGCGAAGGCATCCCGGTGCTGGACATGGTGAAGGTAAAACACTTTCTCGGCTCGCGTTCCACCCGGCTGATCGGTCCGAACTGTCCGGGAGTCATATCTCCCGGCAAGTGTAAGATCGGGATTATGCCCGCGGAGATCCACAGGAGCGGGAACGTGGGTGTCATTTCACGCAGCGGAACCCTGACCTACGAGGCGGTCGCCCAGCTGACCGCCCTGGATCTCGGGCAGACCACGTGCGTGGGTATCGGCGGCGATCCCGTAACCGGAACGAGCTTTATCGACTGTCTCGATGCCTTCGCGAAGGATCCCGATACCGAATGCGTCGTGATGATCGGAGAGATCGGAGGCGGCGCCGAAGAGCAGGCTGCGGAATACGTGAAACACGCCTTCCCGAAGCCCGTGGTCGGCTTTATAGCGGGCCAGACCGCGCCTTCGGGCAGGCGCATGGGTCACGCCGGCGCCATTATTTCAGGCGGAAAGGGCACGGCAGAGGAGAAGGTGGCGGCCCTGAGCGCCGCGGGAATACGGGTCTGCAACAGCCCGGCCGACATCGGCGAAACGGTGCTCGAGGCCCTGGCCCCGTAGCGTTCCGAAAGACGGTACAGGTCTGCCGATTCGGCTGTCGCGTTTCAACGTGTGCGAACAGGCGATCCGGCCCGCTGCGCGCGGGTCAGGGCCGAACGGTAAGTCTTCGAAAATAACACGAGAAAAAGGGTTGACAACTCTGAAAATGTTGTATATCTTCTGTCGATTAACCTGCGGTTATGCTCAACAACAGCGATTCAACGCGTCAAATGGTCGGCTTATGCTAAATTGCTACTGCGTAGTCGTTTATCATAAATTCCATACGCATGAAGCAGGAGTGTATTAACGGGGCGCTGCCGGTTTCCGGACAGTGATGCCCCTTTTTTTGTCCGAGAGGGGGTGGAAAGTCGAGCAGACCGCGAGTATTTTTGCAGAGCATGATTCGCACGTCGTTAGTTGTTTCGCAGCAGATTGCAAACGTTTGGCAGGGTGGTGGGGATAAGTCATCTTCCAAAGTAAGGAGGTGTGTATGAAGGTGTTCAGGGTTGTTGGCCTGTTGATTCTTGTGTTGGCGGTTTCAACCTGGCCTGCCGTTGCCCAGGAAGGAAGTTGGGGGGTCGGCGTGTTCGCGAATTACAACGTGCCGGTCTTCGGTCTGGGCGAGTGGTACGACAACGATTCCAAGTTCGGATTGAACGCGGCGTACGTGCCGGCGTCGAACGTTACCGTGGAGCTGGAGTTTCACCACGGGAATTTCACAGACGGGAGCCTGCTGACACGCACGTTCACCTGGACGGACGGTCAAGCCTATACCAGCCCGAACGCGTCAAGCAACATGAGCCTGAACAGCCTGCTGGTAAACGCGCTCGTCCGCCTGCGGCAGGTCGGCCAGCCGTTTGCGGCCAGCAGTTTCGCCCCGTACGTCGCGGTGGGCGGCGGATTCTACCGGTACAAGAACGACGTCAGCGGGCTGCTGTGGCCCGGGCAGACGGGAGACCTGGTCCTCGAACTGGAACCGTTCACCGACCAGCGGTTCGCGCTGGGGATTAACGCCGGACTGGGCGTCGAAGCGTTCGTGATCGAAAACGTGGCGGTGGACCTCCGCGGACGATACAATATAATGATCGGGGACCTTCGGGGTCTTGAAGACTGGGAGCTTTCCGAGACCTTCCCTCTGCAGATGCTGGACTTCGGAGCCGGGATTAAGTTCTACTTCAGCGGTAAATAGCCGCTGAGTATTCTCGAAGGAGGTTTTCAGATGAACAGATGGAAGTTGTTTGTGGCTTTGCCGGTTGCGGTCTTTGTGCTCGTCGGCCTCACCGCCGGCGTGTTCGCGGGCCAGACCGGCAAACTGACCGGGCGCGTGATGGACGCGGCGTCCGGCGAACCGCTGCCCGGCGTGAACGTCGTGATCGAGGGCACGCGAAGGGGCGCCCAATCGGATGCGGACGGATACTATCTGCTCCTTTCGGTCGACCCGGGCAACCTGACTCTCGTGGCCTCTATGGTCGGGTACAACGCCGTTACCAAGACGGACGTGCGTATACAGGCGGACTTCACCACGACCGTGGATTTCCAGCTGAAAGAAACGGCGCTGGAAGCCGAGGAACTCGTGGTTACGGCGGAACGCCCGCCGGTGGAGCCCGACAAGACCACCAGCCATTACGTCATGGGCGCCGAGCAGCTGGAGTCGCTGCCGATGGCGCGGTCGGTCACGGATCTGGTCACGCTGAATCCGGGCGTGCAGCTCACCAACGCCAACGTCATCCGGGGCGGGGACTCGAAAGACGGCATCCTGATGGTGGACGGCATTGTCCTGCCGAACAATGACGGGTACGGCCGGCAGTTCACCGGTCCCTCCAAGACCGCCGTGCAGGAAATCACGGTGATTTCGGGAGGCGCGAGCGCCGAATACGGAAACCTGGAGTCCGGCGCGGTCTCCATCATTACGAAAGACGGCGGGCGGGACTTCCGGGGCTGGGGCGATTTCCGCTATACTCCGCCGAGCCAGAAGCACTGGGGGTCAAACCTCTACGAAAGCGCGTATCACCGTGACAAGCTCAAGTGGGACGATCGGGAATGGCGCGCCGAAACGGTGATCCTGAGCAACGGCGAGGATGGCGTTCCGGGAACGCCCGACGACGAGGTCGGTCTGGCGCACAGGGCCGTGGACTATACAGACATAAAGGGTTCATATATCGAGGGCGGCGTTTCGGGCCCGCTGGGCGACCAGGCCAGCTTCTTTGCGAGCGCCCGGTGGACCAGGCAGCCCACGGATGTGTTGAACACGTCCGTACGCAATGCCACGTTCGACCCGAGCCTCGGCGCCACCAGCCTGACCAGCGTGATGTCGGGCGGGTTTCCCACGCTGGAAACGCCGCTGGATTTCAGGGGTAACGCCAAGCTGACGTTCCGCCCGGGCGCCGACGCGAAGGTGAGCATCGGGCAGATTTACTCGGTGGCGGAATATTACAACAGGGGAACGAACACCCAGCGCGACCGGGCCTCCAACGGCCAGAACGTGTTCCTGCCGGAGGGGTCGGGCGCGGGCGGGCGCAAGGTAACCGACCGGGTCACCTACGCGTCCCTGACCCACACGGTGTCGCCGAAAACGTTTTACGAAGCCAGGGTGTCGTTCTACACGACGCTGGAAGACACCCAGGAAACCGGCTGGCCGAAGGACAGCTTCGGTTTCCCGGTAACGGTATTCGGCGAGAAAGACCTGGACGGCTGGTTCAACGTGAAGCCCAATAACGTCGCGAATTACACCATCGCGGACCGCAGCCGGCTGAACCTCAAGCTGGACGTGTCTTCTCAGGTCACCAAGGGCCATTTCGTAAAGGGGGGCGTGGATCTCACCCGGTTCAGCATCTATTACCTGAACTACAACTCGCCCAACCCGAGCCAGCGCATCGTGGACTTCATTACCCACTCGGGCAATCTCCCCGACGTGAAGGCCCCCATCAACCCCATTCAGATCGGGTTCTACCTGCAGGACAAGATGGAGTTCGAGGGGATGGTGATGAACGCGGGCATCCGGTTCGACGCGCTGTACACCAACCACCGGTTCTACAACGTCTCGCAGCTTCAGACGCCACAGAACCGCTGGCTCATCAAGCACGTGGACATGGTCACGGTCGACCCGCAGTGGGCGACCCAGTTCAGCCCGCGCTTCGGGATTTCCCATCCCATCACGCAACGGTCCGCCTTCCACTTTACGGCCGGGCTGTACGCGAAGGTGCCCGACCTGTTCGAGTACTTCCGCGAACAGTGGCGCGCGAACGGCCCCGACGCCCACGTGGCGTGGGACGCGTTCCGGGGTCTGCACGGTCAGGTCCGGATGGCGAACCCCTACGTGTCCCTCACGCGTACCCGGGCTTACGAGGCGGGCGCCGACTGGAACTTCGTGGCCGACTACACGGCGGGTATTGCGGCATACTACAAGAGTGCTATCGGGAAGATTTCCTCCGGCAGCCGCTACTGGTACGAGCCGCAGCGCACAACGTGGGTCTGGGGCCGCAAGCCCAGCACCTACCAGGACATGCGAGGTCTCGAGCTGCACGTGCGCAAGGGCTTCAGCCACTACTTCTCGTTCAACGCGGCCGTCAACTTCGGCTGGGCGTCTACGGCGCGCGTGGGCTCCAACGCCACCATGTTCTACCCGGATTCCTCGTACGTGATGAATCCGGACCAGTACCACGACTGGGAATGGAACGGCTCGGCGTACGTGCGTAAGGATTTCTCACTGGAAGAGCGGATGAAACTCGCCACGAGGGTGGCCAGCTGGTGGCGCGGCAGGGCAAGAGGGATCACCAACAGCTATCAGTTCGTGATCTTCGAGTTCATGGACATCCAGAAGGCCTACGATGCGCCGGCCAATATGAACGGCGTGTGGCAGCCCACCTACGGCGGCGGCCGTCTGTTCAACCCCAAGGGGTCCGACCTGCGCGTCCAGTCCAGCCTCTCGCTGTACCTGGACACGCCCATGGACTTCGGCCCCGGGCTGCGCCAGTTCCACGCGGTGGGCGGCCTGCGCGCCAATATGGTCTGGCGCATCCAGAGCGGCAGTCCAATCTGGTACACGCCGCCCGGAAAGCAGCCGGAGCTGCGTCACAGACCCATCCGCACCTGGACCGACCTGCAGGTTGAGAAGACCCTCGTGGAGGGCGGGCACAGGAACGCCGTTGCCTACCTGGAGATCTTCAACCTGTTCAACCAGCAGGACAGCCCCGTGGGCGGTTCCTATCCGGACTTCGTCCGCTGGGGTCTGAACGTGCCGCGGCCGAACGACCAGGACTACCTGACGTACGGGGATTACAACGAGTTGACCCGGTACTACGGGAAGCCGCGCGAGGTGGGCGTGGGCCTGAAAGTCAACTTCTAAACCCGGTAACATTCAACGGGGGGCGATTGTTTTCCCGCCCCCCGTTATTAAAGAAAGGGAGAAGCAAGTATGAAACCAGGCATCAAGCTTATGGCGCTTGTCTGCGGCTTGCTCCTGCCAGTGGGCGCCTGGGCCGTAGACCAGAGCGACACCCCGCGGCTGTCCACCAGCCGGAGCCACGTCCAGATCAGCTGGAACTCGGATGGCACCATGGGCGGGTGGAACCTCGGTAGCGGGCAGACCGGCGAGCCGGATATGTTCTGGTATCCCGGCTGGGCGAACATCCCCAGCAGCAACGCCAGTTCCAACTATACCCGCCGGGGCGGAAACGCCGTCGGCTTCGGCACGTGGATCATGGTCGTGGGACCCGGCGGCGTGGATGCGGCCTGGACCGGACCGCGGGGCAAGAGCGTCGATATCACGCCGCTCGTCTATGACCCGTCGAGCGGACCTGAAGCGCACCTGGGCGCGGCCACGGAATGGGAGCAGGGGCGTTCCGGGTCGTTCTCGCCGGCCAGCAACTACTGGCCGGGCGCGGTCGTGCCCGACGAGAATGACGTCAGCGCGCCGCCCAGACTCATCCGCAACTACTCTCCGGGCGAATACACGCCGGATGATTCGTTTGCCGAGGAGATTCTGGTTGCCAAGTGGACCAACAAGTTCGACATCACGATCACCCGCAAGGTCCACAACTGGTCCCACCAGATGTTCGACGATTTCGTGATCGCGGAATTCACCCTGGAGAACACCGGCAGCGACCGTCACAACGAGGTGTACCTGCCGCTGGTGGCCACCTGGAAGATCAATGAGACCTCAGACAACAACACCGGCGGCGGACGCTGGTGGCGGTGGCTGGACGACGGTCTAGACGATAACTTCCGCTACACGGAAGCCGGAAACTACGTGGACGGCGGCGCCGGCGGCCCGGCATTTATCAGTGCGGCCAGGGCGCAGGGACTCAAGCTGAGCTATCAGTGGGACGGCGACAGCCCGTTCAAGGCGTGGGAGGATACCGGTGACCCGTGGATCAAGGATATCGAGACCTCCGACCTGAAGGAGATGGCCTTCCCCGACGGCAAGCTGGCGTCCCATTCATTCGTGGGCATGGCGCCGATCGCTTTCGCGGACAGTCCGGACGACCCCCGTCACGCGTTCAACATGCACGACGCCGGTCAGTACGTGCAGCCCGCGGGAGACCAGCCGTCCTACCAGGGCTGGTGGAATGTACGCACAACGGCTGACTATGACGAGCCCGTCCTCGAGGGTGAGACCCCTTCCGAGGCATTCTCCAAGTTGACCGCCGCGACCGCACAGGACAATCCCACGGCCGTGGGCGGATTCACGAACGCGCAGGTGTACGGTCCGTGGGCGCTCGGCCCCGGCGACAAGGCCAAGGTTATCGTGGCCTACGTGGCCGGCTCCGGCGCCGAGTATGCCGGCCCCGGCAAGAGCCCCATCGACATCTGGCAGTGGTCGCTTACGGCGGACAAGGCCAGCTTCCTGCAGGGCGAGCAGGCCATTGTCGAGCACCTCGAGCACGCTCTGTTCGCCTATCAGAGCGGGTTTGACATTCCGGACGGCCCTCCGGACGTCGACGTCTACGTCAAGAGTGACGAAAACGCCAAGGTGAAGCTGTTCTGGGCGGCCGAGTCCCAGGGCGCCGTTCATCCCGATTACGGCTCCGCCGACATTGCAGGGTTCCGTATATACCGCGGACTGCGGGGAACGCTCACGGCTACGGGTCCGTTCTCGCTGGTCGGCGACATTCCGGTTGGCGGGCCTCTGCCGGCGGGTGTCACGTACGACGCGGGCGCCGACTGGCCCGTGGCGGCGGCGGAAGGAAACGAGAATACGGCGGTTGGGCTGGCGAACCAGGCGAATGACGGCCGCCGCGCCGCACGGCCTGGGATGTACGGCTGGTCCGATGCGAGTTCCAACGCCGGATTCTTCTATTACTACAGTATTCGGGCTTACCAGGAACCGCATAACGACTGGGCGAACAACGACGGAAACATGACGTTTGCGGATCTCCCGCCCAGGGCGCAGAAGTTCCTGCAGAACGGGCAGGAGGGGCCTTTTTCCAACTTCCTGCAGGTAAACCGCGGGTCTCCCGTGCTGCCCTACGTGGCGGCAGCCGACGCGCTGGAACGGGACATCGTGGTGGTGCCGAACCCCTATATGGCCAACGGCACCAACGAGTACGGCGGCGGTCTGAAAATCCGGTTTGTGAACGTGCCGTCAAACTCGTTCATCTATATCTTCAATACCGCCGGACAGTTGATCCAGGTATTGCGACAGAAGGCCATTTCATCCAGCGAGACAAGCTGGACCGGCCGTCCTTATTCCACGATCCGGGCGCTTGTGGGCCCGGGAATCTATTTCTATGCCGTGCATGGCGTTGAAGGTTCGGCGGCCGCCGGTAAGATCAAGACCGGTACGTTTGTGGTGATCCGTTAACGGACCTCGCGACGATTAAGGAGATTAGTGATGAAAAAAGGATGGATCATCTTGGGATTGGCCCTCGTGACCGTCGCTCTCCTGTCCGTGACGCCGGCGGGGGCGGTTGAGCAGCCGGCGCCCGGCACCGGGTCGCGCGACGGGGCGTTGATCGATCCGAAGATGGAGAACGTCGACAAGGCCTGGGGTCTCTGGGTCGAGCGCGTGGGACTCTCCGAGTTCCCGTTTCTGAAAATCGGCCAGAGCGCCCGCGCCGAGGCCATGGGCGGGGCTTACACGGCAATATCGGACGACATCTCGTCCGCGTTCTGGAACGCCGCGGGCCTGGGGCACATCGAAAACGTGGCCTATTCCCTGAATTACACCCGCTGGTTGACCAATTCCTCAACGATTTCCGGGGCGCTGGCGTTCAACGCCGGCTTCGGGGTCATCGGGTTTACCGTAAACAGCTTTACAACGGAGGAGATGGAGGTCACCACCCCGACGGCGCCGTGGGGCACGGGAACCATGTTTCGGGCAGGTGATATCGCTCTGGGTGCGGTATTTGCGAAGAAGATGACCGATAAATTCATGCTGGGCGGTCAGATTCGCTGGATCCAGGAAGATCTTCACCTGGAGAAGGTGTCCACGCTGGACTACAGCATCGGCACCCACTTCTACACCGGGTACCGGAGCAGCAGGATCGCCATGAGTTTCCGGAACCTGGGCCCGAACGTCAAGGCAACGGAAGGCGGTTTCACGGCGGTGATGCCCACCACGTACTCCCTCGGTGGAGCGATGGAGATTTTCGGGCAGAAGGGCGACCCGGGATACTTCACGCTCTCGCTCGAGCACGAGTTCGTAACGGACTTCCGGCCGATCACCCGCATGGGCGGGGAACTCTGGCTGGAGAACACGCTGGCGCTTCGCGCCGGATACCGGACGCATACGGCCCTCGAAAGCTGGAGCGTCGGCGCCGGCCTGAAGCACGAACTCCCGGGCGGTCAGCTGATCACCGTGGACCTCTCTTACCATAACGCGGATCTGGGAATCTTCGATCCGCCGATGCGTCTGTCGGTGGGCGGAACGTTCTAAGGGCTGACGGGCGGTAAACACAAAGGGGGGCGGTCCGCGGGACCGTCCTCCTTTCTTGTTTCCAGGCATAAAGAGGCGGTGAGACGGGAGACGTAAGACGTGAGAGGATATCAGTGCCAAAAAGAGGGTAGACGGGAGACGTAAGACGGGAGATGATGTGAGTGCCTGTTCGGTATCATCTCTTGCCGCAGGCATAGTGGAAGGACCAATCGGGCAAGGATGTCATCTACCGTCTACCGTCTTGCGTCTCACCGGTTTTATTGCCCTGTGCGGTTGCATCTCTTGCCAGAGGCATTAAGGACGAGCCAATCGGGCAAGGACGTCATCTCCCGTCTACCGTCTTGCGTCTCACCGGTTTTTTGCAACCATTTTCTCCCGTGAGCATCCTATAGTTATCGGGAACAGTGTGCGCGTTTCGCCCGTCGTGTATCGAGGATTGCTGTTGCGGTCTGATCTGATGGCGCCAACCTGAAACGAGGACGAAAACGATGTACCGGATTCAATCATTGAGGACGGTTATCTGGTTCGCCGCTTTGACCTTTGTGCTGACGAACGGTCTCCCTACCCGTGCCGAACAGACAAAACCGGAAGCGGCAGGGTCTTCAACCGCCGTACCGGACCCGGAGGGGCAGCGGGTCGCTGAGGGGTACGAGATGCCGGCTGTCTTTGGCAACCTGCCTTTCGACCCGGACCGGGAGGTGCAGCGGGCCGTAAAGGCGTACTGGCCGCAATTGACGACTGATCCGGCCGGTCACAATACCCGCATTGGATACACGAGGTTGCTGAAGTCGGACCTGACGAGGGCGCGGGAGGCGTTCCAGTCGGCCCTTGCGCAGAACGACGGGTTCGCGCCGGCCCACTTCGGGATGGCGCTGGCGTCCTACCGGTCCGGGACCGCTGAGGGCGAAAAGGGCAGGTTTACGGAGCAGACGATTTACCACGCGTCGCGGGCAGCGGCGCTGTCGCCGCGTTTCGAACTGGCCCACAGACTCCTCGGGCGCCTGTATTCCGATATCGAGGATTATGACAAGTCTGTCGACGCCTACGTGCGCTCTCTGTCGGTGGATCCGACGAGGGAGCCGGCGGTGGTCCAGGCGGTGGTCGGGGCCTTTGTCCGGACGGGTGTTTTTGAGGACTTGCCATCGGAAGCGCTGGACTCCCTGGAGGTAACCGCGGACGAGGCTTTGCTGCTGCCGGTCGTGGCGCAGGCCTGCGCGAGCCGGGAGGCCCTGGATCTGGCCATGCAGTATTACGGCCGCGGTTTTTCACGGATGCCGTCCGAAGAACGCCGGTTGTACCAGGACGTTAGCCTGATTGCATCCAGGGAAGAGCTCCACGCCTATCGGGAGACCGCGGATGATGCGGCCGTACGGAGGGAGTACCTCGTGCGGTTCTGGTCGGTAAGAGACCCGGACCTGATGACTTCGGTGAACGAGCGGAAGCTGGAGCACTATCGGCGCGTGTGGTATTCGCGAACCTCTTTTTCCGAATTGGCGTATCCGTGGGACCGGCGCGGGGAGGTCTATATCCGATACGGCGAACCGGAATACCGGTCGACGTCCGGCAGCGTGGCGCCGCCAATGCCGGTTTCCGTCGAGCGGATCAAGGAGCGCGTCGCCCACGATATCTACGGGCCGCTGGGCATGGCGGACGTGGGACGTGGGCCTGTATTCCCGGTTCGCAGGATGCACGAGGTGGGCCTGGATTTCCCGGCTGAATTGCCGCCGGGTACCGATCAGGGCGAGGCGCCGGACCCTCTGGAGGTGGAACTGGGGGCGCCTGCTCTGGCCGACGAACCCCTGGCCCCCGCGGATATGTCGGCGCTGGATGGAGACAATTACGTGGTCACCCTGTCCCAAAACCGCGCGCAGGTGGCGGGAGGGGACTTCATGTCCTTCATCAAGTGGGAGTCCTGGGTATATACGGGTGTCGCGGGGGGCATCGAGGTGGTGTTTACCAACGAACTGGGGGGTGGGAGGTTCGACTTCGCGCCCGTGCCCGCGGCGGAATTCGACGAAGGCGCGCTACGGCGGACCAGCCGGATGGTGAAGTATTCGCCCGCGATGGTAATGAACCGGAGCATACGGCAGATGCCGGAACACTATCTTCCCGGCGGCCGCGAGGCATTTCTGGATTTCTACTACGATCGCGCGACGTTCCGGGGATCCAATGGCAAGACGCGAGTTGAAGTCTATTATGGAATTCCGCCCCGCAGCCTGAGCGGGTCGGAATCGGACGAACAGACCGTTTTCCAACTGGGGTGTGCGATCGCGTTGTACGATCCGGTATCGGGACAGACGCTGCAGGACAGCGAGGAACTGGCGTTGCGCACGTCGAAGGAGCTCTATACGGGCAAGGGGACCTTTATTCCGAATCAGCTCGCGCTGGACGTGACGCCGGGCGCTTACGATATGCGTGTACAGGTCAAAGACCTTGTTTCCGGCCATTCGGGCATCTATAAGGAACGACTCGAGGTCGAGGACTATTCCCTGGATACGTTGAAGCTGAGCGGCCTGGAACTGGGATTCCAGATATCGACGGATGGCGGGCTGGAAAAATACGCAAAGGGGGGCGGAATCTGGGTAATTCCGATGACCACCAAGACCTATCGGATGAACCAGCACCCGTTTGTCTATTACGAAGCTTATGGGCTGAAGCCGGACACGTTCGGCCAGAGCCGGTTTACGCTGCATTACACGATCCATTCGATGCCGGAGAAGGGCGGCACGTTCGGGCGCTTGTGGGCGGGTGTAGGCACGCTGTTCCGCAGGGGTGAACGCACCCCGGAGGTTTCCGTATCCACGGAGCAAATCCGGGATGAAACGGACCTTCAGGAGTATTTCGAGATGGACCTCAGAAACGCCAAGTCCGGCGTGAACCGGCTGACGGTTCGCGTTGTGGACCAGAACGGCGACGTGGAAGCGGAGAAGGAGGTCCTGTTCCGGTTGGAGCGGTAAACGGCAACAAAAGGGGATCGGGATGGAGGGGCATTGGGCGGAGTGCCATTTGAGAAATCCAGGAGTTGAGGGTCAGAATCAGAATAATTGCCGGTTTCACTACCGGATTCTGACTTCCAGCTTCTGGATTCTTATTTTTTGGAAGTCACGTGTGCCCAAGACGGTTCGAGTGTTGGACGGCAGTGACGTTGTCATTTGCCTGGATGATATGCCGGATCGACAAGGGTTCTCCGCTTTTCCAGTTTTTATCCTGTTCATCCTGTCCATCCTTGTTTGTTCCGGGTTTTGAATTTGTCAGGAGTGGATCACGTCTATCCATAGTCGGTTTGAGTGTTGGACGGCAGTGACGTTGTCATTTGCCTGGATGATATGCCGGATCGACAAGGGTTCTCCGCTTTTCCAGCTTTTATCCTGCTCATCCTGTCCATCCATGTTTGTTCCAAGTTTTCGATTTGTCAGGAGTGGATCACGCCTATCCAAAATCGTTTTGTGTTTCGGAGGGAAAATGGCAAGGCTGGCAATCCATGGAGGGCCGAAGGTTCGAACGCGACCGTTTCCCGAGAGGACGCCGTTCGGGCAACGGGAGGAAGAGTTGCTGATTGATGCCGTGCGCAGCCAGAATCTGTTCGGCAAGAGCGGACGGTTCGTAAAGGATTTCGAAAGAGCCTTTGCCGACTTTTACGGTGTCAGGTACGCACAGAGTTCCACGGGCGGATCGGCCGCTATTCACGTTGCGGTGGGGGCCGTGAACCCGGAGCCGGGAGACGAGATCATTACCGCGCCCGTGACCGATCCGGGCAGCGTGATGCCGATCCTGCAGCAGAACGCGGTCCCGGTCTTCGCCGACGTGGAACCGAGGACGTTGAACATGACGCCCGAGTCCATCGAAGCTGTCATTACGGGCCGGACGCGGGCGATCATTCTGGTGCATCTCTTCGGGAGGCCGTGCGACGTCGAAGGGGTCGTGGACGTCGCCGATCGATACAACCTGATCCTGATCGAGGATTGCAGCCAGGCGCACGCGACCAGATTCAAGGGTCGGTACGTGGGGACGTTCGGGCACATGGGGTGTTTCAGCCTTCAGCAATCCAAACACATGACCACCGGCGACGGCGGAATGACGGTCACCAATGACGAAAAGACGTACATCCGCCTGAAGCTGTTTTCAGATAAGGGATGGGACTATCAATACATGGGCGAGCGGGATCACGGGTTTCTGGCGCCGACGTATCGGATGACGGAAATGCAGGGAGCGGTGGGCCTGGCGCAGTTGGAAAAGGTGCGCTCCGTGGTCAAGCGCCGGATTTACCTGGGCCGGACGTTGTGCGAGTTGATTGCGCACGCACCGGGAATCGAACCCGTGCCCGGGGAGGCGGACAGGGAGGTATCGTGGTGGAATTTCATATTTCACGTGACGGGTCACGACCCGGATCGGTTCTGCAAAGCGCTGTCCGCCGAGGGCGTGCCTACAGGCGCCCACTATATTGGCGATCCGATATTCATGCGCGGAAAGTTCCTCACTGAGAAGAAAACGTACGGAAAAAGCGGTTGTCCGTTCACCTGCGGGGCGACGGACCGGGAATACCATTATGGCCCGGACACAACCCCTCAGGCCGTAGCCGGTTTGCGGACCGTCGCCGTACGGGGCATCCATGAGCAGATGGAAGCCTCCGACATTCGGGATATCGCGGCCGCAATCAACAAGGTCGCAGCCGGATTGTAGGCATCGTCCATGCGGTCTCTCGCATGCGAGCCGTTCTGCCGAAAACACAGGAAACCCGTGGCGCCGTCGGAAGCGGCGGTTTGCGATCCCGAGCAAGGAATCGGATGATTGAAGGCAAGGAAATTCTCACGTCTCGGGGCGCTGTTGCCGCCGGCCCGGAGGAAGCGGCCCGTGTGGGCGCGCGCGTATTGGACCTGGGCGGGAACGCGATGGACGCGGCCGCCGCGGCAAGTATGGCCTGCTGTATGCTGCAGCCTCAGTCCACTGGCGTGATGGGATATGTGCTGTGCGCCCTCGTGCTGGACGGGCGGACCGGGAAGGTGTGGTCTCTGGATGCCAACTCCATTGCGCCCGCATCGGCGCGTGAGACGATGTACGACGTGGTGCCGATGCGGGACGGGCCGAAGGGGATCAACGAGAACGAGTACCTCTGTTCCGTGAGGGACAACGCCAATGTGCACGGCCCGCAGGCGGTGGGCCCGCCGGGCATGATGGCGGGGATGGGGCTGCTGTGGGAGCGCTGGGGCCGGCTGAAGTGGTCGGATATCGTGGCGCCGTCGCTGACGCTGCTGGAGAACGGATTCCCGTTCGGCTCCACGGCCGCCGCGGTTCGGCACCTGGCGAAGGTGATCCGGCGGTTCCCGGAAACAGAGAAGCATCTGATGCCGGAAGGGCGTCTGCCGAAGGAGGACGACAGATGGCACAGGCGTGATATGGAAAAATCGTTGACGCGAGCGTGCGAGGCGGGGTGGCGCGACTTCTACGATGGAGAGATCGGGTGGAAGATCGCGGATCACGTCGGCAGCGCGGGCGGGGCGCTAACGCGGAAGGATATGGCCGCCTTTGAGCCCCGCGTAACGGCGCCTTACGAGACCGGCTACCGCGACGCTACCGTCTATGCGGCGATCTTGCCGAACGGTGGGCTGACGGCCCTCCAGGTGCTCAATATGCTGGAGTGCTTCGATCCGGTGCCGGACGATACGGTGACGTACTGGCACCTGCTGGCCGAAGTGCTGAAACTGGCGTGGCGGGACCGGCTCCTGTATCTGGCGGATCCGGATCACGTGGAGGTCCGGGTTGAGCGGCTGTTGAGTAAAGACTACGCGGCGGGACGCGCAGAGTCCGTACGGCAGTTTCCGCAGCTTGTGGATCGGCGGTCCCCGGGGCCGGAGGGGGATTCGTCGGAGGGGACACTCCATGTTTCCACGGCGGACGTGGAAGGCAACGTGGCGTCCGTGACAATCTCTCAGGGCGGCGCATTCGGGTCCCTGGTCACGGTGCCCGGTACGGGGTTGATACTGGGGCACGGGATGTGCCGGCTGGATCCTCGGCCGGGACGCCGAAACTCGGTGGGACCCGGAAAACGCCCGCTGAACAACACGGCGCCGCTGATCATTCGCCTCCCGGACCGGGACGTCGCGACGGGGTTGCCGGGAGGGCGAAGGCTTGTGAGCGTGAACGCGCGGGTCGCGCAGAAAATCGTGGATTTCGGCGCGACATCGTTCGAGGCCGTGTCCGGCCCCCGGATGCACGTCCAGATGGAGGAGCCCCTGATGGTAACGAGATCGCTGGACGAAGCCATTCGGGACGGGCTGCTCGAAATGGGCCACGATCTGGACGTGGTCGGAGGCGTCGCGGGCGGCGCGCATTGCGCGGAATTCCTGAAGACGGAGGGGAAGGTGCGGGCGGGCGGAAACATGTGGGCTGCTGGTGTATAGTAGACACGAGTCTTTGCAGATGGCGGTATTGCCCTTTCGGACGGCATTGCAGGGACTGGATGCAGGTCTTCCGCTTTTGTTTAAGGGTACGGAACGTTCAATTTACGTAGTCTGATTGAATGCCGTAAGGCGTCCGCGTGACTATGAAAGGGGCTGCAGTTTCAACAGATGTCTGATTTCGATGCCGTCGTCGAGGTCTTCCCAATACACCGCGAAGCCTCCGGGCTCAATCGACCAGTTGTCTCGTTGCTCAGGGGTTGCTTTTGCAAGCCAGCCCAGCCAATCGACCCTGTGTATGGAGAGGCTGATGTCCCGGCCGTCGTCCAACGAAATATGAAGCCTGTTGTCGACGAATCGAACCCCGGTTGCTTTGACCTGACTGGTGGTTTCATCGGGCAAAATAGACATTCCACGTCTCCAGTAGCATTGGCTGATTCCGATGTGTTAATCTGACAATGCGATTCAATTCCACCGGGTTGAAACCGTAGTTACGTTCTACCTCTATCGGCTGAAGCCAGATTTTGGCTTCGTTGCCGCCCTTTAACACATGGACGTGCGGGGTTCAAACCGGTCTGAAGAATAGAACCGAAGTTTGTACCCTTCGATCGAAGTCGTCGGCATCCTGGAATTCGCTCCGCCTGCGTCCGTTGAATTAAAGTAAACAACCATCGCCCTTAAGTCAATTTGATAGCAAATACCGTTCCCACGAGGAAAGCCGTACCCGATGGGGATTCAGATTCGATTGCAACGATTCACATACTGGGCTCGAACGCTGGAGCCCGGTCTTTTTGTGTTTATTAAGTTGGTTTTGTATATTGCTGTGTCCCGGAGAATGCCTCAGAATTAGTGTGTTTATCGCTGATCCCGATCTCATTGGTCCTGGATCCGCAGGTGATCCGGCGGCTCGCCATTGTGGGTGTCACAGGATAAGAGGATAGTTACGATGGCAGAAGCATCCGCCGTTGCCGTACCGGCCGAAGTCGAGGGTGGACTTGACAGGAAGGCGGTGACGCTGCGCAGCGTTTTGCTGGCCGGATTGCTGGCCGTCGGGGTGAACGTCGTCGTGAATTACGTGGAGTACGTCGTCCACGCGTCGCGCATGACGTTGAGTCATTTTCCGATGGGTACGCTGCTGTTGTACCTCCTGCTTGCCCTGGGACTGAACCCGCTGTGCCGGTTACTCTCGCATCGGTACGCGCTATCGTCGACGGAACTCCTGGTCGTGCTCGCGGGCGGTCTGGTCGGCGGGGCCATTCCGTCTGTGGGCCTGACGGGGTATTTCCTGGGTGCGATCGCGGCGCCTTTCTACTTCGCGACGCCGGAGAACCAGTGGGGAGAATTCTTCCATCCCTATATTCCGCACTGGCTGGCGCCGAGGAACACGAACGGCACGCTCAATCACCTGTTCGAAGGACTGCCGCCCGGCGACGCCATTCCCTGGAATGCCTGGTTCGTGCCGGTGGTTTGCTGGATGGGGCTGATTACCGCTCTTTTCTTCGGTTCCGTCTGCCTCGCGGTGATTCTGCGCAAGCAGTGGGTGGAGAGCGAACGCATTTCGTTTCCGATTCTGCGCCCGGTCACGGAGCTTACGGAACGTGCCCGGTCATTGGAGTTCCCACGGCTTTTCTGGATTGGCTTCGCCGTCGCGTTCGGCATTCTGGCGTGGAATATGATCAACTACTTCGTTCCCGGCTTTCCGCAAATTCCGAATATCCGCTGGGGTCCCTGGATCAGGTTCGAACGCTACTTCCCTGGTCTGTGGACACGGATCAACATGTTCACGATATCTTTCTGCTATTTCGCCAATATCGACGTCCTGTTCAGCCTCTGGTTCTTCGATCTGCTGTTCATCATTCGGAGCGGAATCCTGAACCGTCTGGGATACAACGCCAGTTCGTGGTCCCACGCGTCGGGCGATTTTCAGTGGCTGCCTCTGGGCGCGTTTTTCGCGATGGTGGGTTGGGGATTCTGGACTTCCAGGAACCATTTGAGGCTGGTCTTCAGGAAAGCGATCGGGAAGGCAGCGCCGCTGGACGAGAAAGACGAGATGATGTCGTTCCGGACGGCGGTGTTCGGGCTGGCTGCGTGCGTGCTCTTCGCCGTTTTCTGGTGGTGGCAGGCGGGGATGAGTCTTGTACTGGCCTGTGCGTTCGTTCTGGCGGCATTCGTCCTGTATCTGGGCGTTGCGCGCATCGTGTCAGACGTGGGACTGGTATTCATCAGCATGCCCGTTGGGCCGCAACGGTTCGTTACGTCGCTGTTCGGGTCGCGAAATCTGTCGGGTTCCAGTCTGACAACGCTGGCATTCACGAACGGCGTCGCGTCCTACGGCAAGGGACTGTTCATGCCGTCGGTAATCCACGGCACGAAATTGGCGGATGTTTGCCCCCGAGACGGGCGGCGGCGTGTGCTGGCTGCTCTACTGCTGGCCTTCGGTTTGGGGTGTATATTCTCGGTTGTGTTTACGTTGTATCTGGGATATACGTACGGGGCCTATAATTTCAACGATTGGCCGTTCACGAGGTACAGCAAATCCGGTTTTGGACGTGTACTGACCCAGATGAACAACCCGGAGCCGCCCCATCGTTTGCAGCTGAGTCTGTTTGGCATTGGCGCGGCGGTGATGTCGTTGTTGACGTTTCTCAAGTACCGGTTTCCCTGGTGGCCTTTCCACCCCGTGGGGTTCGCGCTGGCCGGTACGGGAACCTCGGTACGGTATACCGTGTTTTCGGTCTTTCTGGCATGGGCTATCAAATTCCTCATATTACGAATCGGCGGGGCCGCGCTCTACCGTCGCTACGTGCCGTTTTTCCTTGGCGTTCTGGTGGGTTATTCGACGGGCGTGGGGGTTTCGTTGATTGTGGACATGGTCTGGTTTCCGGGCGGCGGGCATTCGATCCACGGGTATTGACCCGCTGGTTGCGGGCACATGGCAAGGGTTGGATCCCACTTTCGATCGAGGCCCCTTTACAGGATTCCTCAGGAGGTCGATGATGACAACGGAGGTCGAGCGATCGGTTGCGCGTTCGTGGGAGCTGTATGACCGGGCGCAGCAGGTGATCCCGCTGGGTACCCAGACCCATTCCAAGGCCCCGAGAGAGGCGTTGCGGGGCGTGGAGCCTTGCTACCTGGTTCGGGGTGACGGATGCCGGGTGTGGGACGCCGACGGCAACGAATACATCGATTTCAGGAACGGATTGGGGCCGATTACCCTGGGCTATCGTTTCCCCGCGGTGGATGAGGCCGTCAAAGAGCAGCTGGAGCGTGGGATCGTGTTCAGCTATGCCCACCCGCTGGAGGTTGAGGTCGCAGAGCGGCTGGTCGAGGTGTTGCCATGCGCGGAACGGGTCCGATTCCTGAAGACGGGCGGCGAGGCGATGGCGGCCGCCCACCGCCTTTCGAGGGCGTTTACGGAACGGGAACTCATCCTGACCTGCGGATATCACGGCTGGGTCAACACGATGGCTCGAGGCGGGGTGCCGGAGGCGACTCGAAATACTTACATGGCGTTGCCGTGGGGCGATATCGGTCCGTATGCGGCGGCGTTCGAAGCCGCGCCGGATGAGATTGCGGCCGTCAGCGTGGCCTGCGCGTATGCGGAAGTTGAACAGGGGCGTTCTTTTCTGAAGGAATTGCGGAAGTTAACCGAACAGCGCGGGGCCGTCCTCATTTTCGACGAGATCGTCACGGGGTTCCGCCTGCGGCGTGCCGGCGCACAGGAGTATTTCGGAGTGATTCCCGATCTGGCGGTATTTGCCAAGGGGTTGTCGAACGGCGTGCCGCTATCCTGTTTTGCGGGAAATGCGGCGGTGATGGAGACGGTGAAGGACTGCGTGGTGTCGTCCACGTTCGGAGGAGACACCCTTGGTCTGGCCGCAGCACGTGCCGTGCTGGATGTCTATGAACGTGAGGATGTGATCGGCACGTTGTGGAAGCGCGGCGAACAGCTTCACGAAGGCTTCAATGCGTGCAGCGAGAGATTGGGTCTGCCGGTGCGCTTCGCGGGGGCGCCGCCCGTCGGACAACTGGTGTTCGACCATCCCGACTCGGGCCGGTTGTTTCTCAGGTTCAACGAGGAAGTCCTGAAGCGAGGGATCATCATCTATTCCGTCTGTTATACGAATTTCTCACACACGGAGGCGGATATCGACCAGGCCGTCCGTGCGATGGGCGAGGCGCTGGAAGTCATCGCGACAGAAGGGTTGTAAAACGGGGGATAACTTCCTTATCTTATAGGCATTGCTCGTTGCCTATCCTTCGCGGCCATTTGTGAGGTCTGGAGGAGCGCTTGTTGAGATTTCTCACTGTCGCAGTCGCCCTGCTGGCGCTTGCGACCCGGGCTGATTCCGTCCCGTCCGCGGTTTATTCTCCCGACGGCGAGCGAGTGGTGTGGCTGGTGCCGTCCGGGAAACCGATGGTCCTGTTCACCCAGATCTGGGAGGGGCGAATCGACGGGACGCCGCCCGCAAGGGCGGGAGTCTTCCTGGGCCCGCCTGGAGACGTGGGCTTTTTGCCCGGCGGTGGGCTGGTTTATCTGGAACGGGGGCTGGACCACGTCGCGTTCGGCACGACACCCCTGGGAAGGCTGACGTCCGACACGCGCAAACAGCGGCGGCTTGCCCTCATCCGTAACCGCATCTGGCGGATAGATGCATCCGGAGAGTCTCTCTGGCGATTGCCTGAGGGAATGGAACCCGTCGAAATGGCCGTGGCGCCCGACGGAAGCCGGCTGGCCGTAACGGACCGCCGCGGATTGTGGACCGTCGATGCATTCGGACGTGGCAGGCTGCTCGCGGCCGGACGCGTGCGAGGCCCGTTGGCGTGGTCTGCAGGCGCGGACGCCGTGACCGCTGTGGTCGACGGCGAGGTTTCCTTTGTCGGAATGGACGGAGGCAGCGTGGAGGCATGGGCCGGTTCGGATCATTCAGGTGACGGCAGACCTCCGGAACCGGCGCTGGAATCGGAAATTGACGCGGCCATGCTGATGGTTCACCAGGCATTGAACTGGTGGGTGCGGGGTCACCACGCGATGCATCGGGGCGAGTACCGCGGCGCCAGGGATGCCTACCGGGAGGCCGTGAGGGGTTTCAGGGAACTTCGAAAGGCGTATGCGCCGCTGGGGCTGTCGCGTGGAAGCTGCCAGGGTTACATCGATGGAATTCGAAGCCGGATCAGTAACGACGACGCATTGAAGGAAGCGGTTTGCTCGGAACGCCTGCTGGTGGTGGGCGATCTGATTTCGGAGTTCAACGCCGCGCGCAGCGATGAATCAGCGGCAGGGTTGAGCGGGCTCCTGTCATGGGCGTCCGCTGAATTGGAAAAGCGGCAGTCGGACGCATCCGCGAGAGCGCGGGACCTGGCGCAACTCAGGCGTCTTTTCCAATGTCCGGCAACGGACGAACCGCATATGCCTGAAGTCGGGTATTTCTTCCGGCCGAATGTTCGCGCCGGCGGTCCCGTACTGACCTGTTACTGGCACCGGGGTCGGGTGCAGTACCTCCTGGGAGGTCCCGGCGGATACGCGGTGGAGTCGCGTGACTTGCCGCGCGCCAGGGTCGATTCGCTTTTCGACCTGGGCGTGGCGCGGCTCGACAGGCATGACGTGGAAGCGGCGATCTTTCCGCTCCGCGTGGTTGCCCACCAGCGCCCACGGGATAAAGACTCGCATCTGAAGCTGGGTTACGCATTCCTCGAGGACAAATACTACCGGGGCGCCAAGTGGGCGTTCAGGAGGGCGGCCGCCCACACAAGCAACGACCCGGAGCCCTATTATGGTCTGGGCCTCGTGTTGATGGAACTCCACAACGAACGCTACCAGGCGATCAGCTATTTCAGAAAGGCTTTGATGCGCGATCGGGACTTCGTGGATGCCCAATACAAGATCGCGCTTGTGCGATATATGCTCAATGAGCACGACGTGAAGCCGGAGTTGGACCGCGTGCTGAAGACGGATCCGGAGTACGCCGACGCCTATCTGCTGATGGGAGATTGGTACGCCAATTTCATGGAGGATTACGAGGAAGCCATCGTCTGGTACACCCGGTATCTGGCCATGCGGCCGACGGACCGGAAAGTGGGCAGACGGCTGGGCCACGCGTACCTGAAAGTGAAGGACTACGACCGGATTCTGGAAAAGGTAAGGGCGTTTACACACGAATACCCCGACGCAATCGAACTGATGCCGATCCTGGCTCAGGCATGCGCGAAACGCAGCAAGTACGATATGGCGATGGGGTTTTTCTCTACGTACATTTCGCGGTTGGAACCGGAGCAGCGGGCCCACTATTACGATATCGGTCTGATTGCTTACCCTGAGGAAATGGCGGAATTCGAACAGACCTCCGGCGCTGCCCGTGAGGCGTATCTGGAGAGTTTCTGGAGCGTTCGCGACCCCGACATTGGCACACCTGTAAACGAAAGGCTTCTGGAACACTACCGCAGAGTCTGGTACGCGCTATTGGAGTTTTCCAAGGGCAAGGAACCGTGGGACCGGCGCGGCGAGGTGTACATCCGGTTCGGCGAGCCGGATCACGTGACGAGCTCGCGGAAGGTGAATTTCCGGCAGAACCTGCCCGTGCTGCGCGTGAAGGAGCGGCTGGCCAGGCAACTCTACGGTACCGAGTCCATCGGCGCGTCGTTTATGGGTCCCGTGTTCCCCATCCGCAATTTCTCTCTGGAGCGCGATATTCTCGGTTTCGAAAGCGCGGCGGCCGATCTCGGTATCGAAGGCGAGCGGGACGCGTTCACGGGCGGGGACCCGGATGGCGCGGACTCGAATCTGAGGCAGATGACAACGTCGGAAGGAAGCCGGGATGGGGGCTCGTCCACCGACCGGAATAACACGGAGCGCCGCAGCACCGCCGGTACGATCGGCGCGGGAGGAGACATCGGACAGAGTGAACTCGCGAGCACAGTTATGCGACCGGTCCCGTCCAACATCAACACGGACATCTTTGCGGGGTCGGGCTTCAGTCCGGTACTCAGCGCCGGCGCCGACCTTGGGTCCACGCCCTGGGAGTCGTGGGTCTATCTCGATATCGACGGGGGTGTAGAGATAACGTTCACGGACGAGTTCAACTCGCAGGTCTTTGATTTCGCGCCGGTTCCGAGTGCGCCCGATTTGAATGTCGATCAGGTTTCAAGGTTCCGGCGTTTTTCGCCGGAGCAGGTGTACAAGCAGGCGGTTGCGCTGACCCCGGACACCTTCACGCCGGAATACGCGGAAGCGCCGTTCGACTTCTATTATGCGCTGGCAGACTTCAAAGGGCGAGACGGCAAGAGCGTGCTGGAGATCTATTACGGCATACCGTGCACGGTACCGAATTACCTTCCCGAACATAACGTCACACAGGTGGCGGTCCGGCGGCAGTTGGCGTTGCTCTCGTCCCTTTCCGGCAAGGTCTACCGGAAGACGGCGGAGGTGTTTTACAAGCAGCCGGGCAATCGAACGGGTCCCGACGTGGTCCTCCCGGACGTGGTCAGGCTGGAAGTGCCGCCGGGCACTTACCGGCTGGAGGTTAAGGCTCGGGACCGGATGACGGGTCGGCTGGGAATATACCGGCAGCAGGTCGACGTGGAGTCTTACCATCGGGAGGGTCTCCGCGTCAGCGACCTGGAATTGGCATACAGAGTCAGCGAGGCCGATACGGATGCCGGCAAATTCGGAAAACATGGGTTGAACGTGGTACCGATGCCGTCTCGAACCTATGGAATGGGCCAGAACGTATTCGTGTATTACGAAATATACAACCTGAAAAAGGATGAATTCGGACAGACCCAGTACCGTGTGGAGTACACGATGGGACCGAAGGCGGGCGGCGTATTGTCCACGCTGGCGCAAACGCTCAGGGGGCGGTCGAACAAAAGGGAAGTGGCGGTGGGTTATGAGCAACTCGGCTTCCTGGACTCGGAAGTGGCGTATACGGAACTGGAATTGGGGGAAGCGCGGTCCGGGAAATACTACCTGACGGTGGAGGTTACGGATTTAAACAGCGGCAAGTCCTTTTCAAAGGAGACCACGTTCGTGGTGCAGAAGTGAGACGTTTCGCAAACGCTCATGGACGGCGCCGGCAGGTATCCTTCGTCAGTTCTCCCAGACCACTCGACTAACGACGTAACGTAAGTGCGTACAATAAGTTGGCGCGCGACGGGAAACGCCGGAGATGATGTCTGTCGTCTGATAAGAAACGCCGGTGAAGGAGATTTCGCACATGTCGCGTGTGTTTTATTCTGTTTGTCTGGCTTTCTTGCTCGCACTGTGTCCGGCACGTGCGTGGGCGGAAAGGGTGACCATAGAAGACGTGGACTTCGACGGCAACGGAACCATCGATCTGACCGACTTCGTCCTGTTTGCGCGTGCCTTTCAGTCGGACGATCCGATATACGACCTGGACGGCAGCCGCGCGGTGGACTTGCCCGACTTCGTAATTTTCGCAACTTTCTTCGGTCGGCAGGTGGTCGATGGACAGGTCGTGCCGATCCTTAAACATGAACTGCTCGAGGTACCGGCTGGAGAATTCATCATGGGGACCGATCGGGGCGGGCTGCCGCCCGATGGCCCCGAACACGTCGTGTACCTGGACGCCTTCAAGATAGATAAGTTTGAAGTGAACAACGTCCAGTTTATCGCTTTCCTGAACGACAGAAACCGGAACACCAAAACCGTAGGCCGAACGGCGCCATGGCAGACGGACGAGGACATCGCATACCAGAATGCGGCGAACCGGAACCTGGACTCGGAAGATAACGTGCTCTACAATCTGGATTCGAGAAGGGCAGATATCCGGATTTCGATTGACGTATTGGCGGGACGGCAAGGGGACGATGATGAGGAAAGCGAGGAACTGGGGCGCACCATAAAGGATGAGTACGTGCTGAAGGCGTTTTATCTCGCCAACCGGGCCGTGACGAACGTGACCTGGTTTGGCGCCAAAGCCTACTGCGAATGGGCGGGAATGCGCCTCCCGACCGAAGCGGAGTGGGAAAAGGCGGCTCGTGGCACCGATAAGCGACCCTACCCATGGGGAACGGCGACGCCTACCCCTGAACACGCGAATATCGCCGATCTTGTTGGCCGTACGGTAGACGTGGGCAGCCACCCAATTGGCGTAAGCCCGTACGGGGTGCACGATATGTCCGGCAACGCATGGGAGTGGTGTGAGGACTGGTTCAACCCCGATTATTATCATGATACGCCAAAGGAAAATCCAAAAGGGCCGGAAATCGGACTCAACCGCGTGATGCGGGGCGGTTCATGGAAGTTTCGGGATCTGGCCGACACGACCACGCGGTGGTTCGATGCGCCATTTGCTACGGATGAACAGATCGGATTCCGGTGTGCGAGCGATTTCTGAAGGTCCTCCAGCCTGCAAGGATGTGTTTGACGAGAGGAGGCAACCGGCCGGGCCTGTCAATAGGGAGAAGATGTGAAGGGAAGTAAAGATGCATCTCATTGCGGATAGACTACGGCGGGGCATGTTCTGGTTCTGTGTCGGGATGCTGGCCTGTTTTCTGGCGGCCTGTGGAGACGACAATCCGATCGAATCCGATGACGACGAAGAACCCATTGCGCCGCCGTCGCTGTGTTCGGACACGCCCGGAACGATCTGCACCTGGGCGGGAACCGGCGATGCGGGCTGGGACGGAGACGGCAACGTGTATTTGCTGTCCACGTTCTACTGGCCTGTGGATGTGATGGTCACGCCAGAAGGCCGGGTTTATGTTCTGGACTGGAACAATCATCGCGTGCGGCGGGCCGCGATCGGCGACAGCACGCTGGAGACAGCGATCGGCAGCGGCTTTATGGGCGACGGTTCCTACGCGCAGTCCGAGCGGATCCCGCCGGGCGCGCCCGGGAGATCCGTCAATCTGAGCCATCCGACGCACCTGTCTCAGCTCTCAGGCGGGGCCTTTCTGCTGACGGCCTGGCGGAACCACAAGCTGCGGCTCTTCGATCCTGGCAGTGGCAGGGTGCGGGTATTCCTGGGAGACGCACCGGGCTTTTCTGGAGACGGCGGTCCCGCGGAGGACGCGCTGTTGAACTATCCTTCGCAGACGGTGCTCGCACCGGGAAATACGCTCTATGTCCTGGATCAGCGAAATCTGCGGGTGCGAAAGATCGATACAAACAGCGTCATCAGGACAGTGGTAGGCACGGGCACGGCCGGATCCGGAGGCGACGGCGGTCCTCCCCTGATGGCGCAATTGAACCTCCCGGCGGGCAACAATCCTCCGCCGGCGGGCGGATTGGCCCTGGGTCCGGATGGAAAGCTCTATATCTCCGATACGCTCAATCAGCGGATTCGACGAGTGGACTTTGAGAGGGACCGGATCGATACCGTGGCGGGCACGGGCGCCGCGGGGTTCAGCGGCGACGGAGGTCCGGCCGTGGAGGCGAACCTGAACAACCCGCGCGATATTCAGTTCGGGCCGGATGGGCGGCTTTACGTCGCCGATGAGATGAACCATCGCATCAGGGCAATCGATCTGGCGTCAGGGACGATTGCAACGGTGGCCGGAACCGGACAGCCGGGATTCAGCGGTGATGGAGGCCCCGCCACGTCGGCCGCACTGAACCGGCCGGCAGGCGTCGGGTTCGATGAGGCAAACGGACTCCTTTACATTGCCGATACGTACAATCATCGTGTCCGGATCGTAATGCTTCCAGGTTCGGGAACTCCCTGACGCACCGTATGTCGAAGAATACGAAGCGAGGTCAATTGGCCTGAAGACGAGGGGGGCCTGTCTTGCCGGACCAACCCAATTTTCTGGTCATTATGTCAGACCAGCACAACCGCCGGTATATGGGTTGTGCCGGGGATCCAATCGTCCGTACCCCGCACCTGGACGCCCTGGCGGAACGCGGCGTGTTGTTCGAAAACACCTATTGCGCGTCACCGCTCTGCGTGCCTTCCCGCATGACCTTCCTCACGGGCCGTCATTCCTCAGACATCGAAGTGTGGTCCAATGCCTGTTTTCTTCGGTCCGACGTCCCTACCTTCGCGCACGGTCTGGGGATGGCGGGATACGAAACGGTGCTGGGCGGCAGGATGCATTTCGTTGGGCCTGACCAGCGACACGGTTTCGAAAAGCGTATTATAGGGGATGTCTCCGGTCCATTTCCGGGCGGCCCGGGTCCCGATCTGGGGCATATCCCCACGGGGACAACGGGCCAATCCCGCAACTCGGTGGAAATTTCCGGACCCGGGCGCACGGCATACCAGGCGTACGACGTGGCGGTCACGGACGCGTGCTGTGAGTTTCTCGCAAGACGCGACCGGGCCGGCGCCGAGCGTCCATTTTGTCTCGTGACGGGCTATGTGCTGCCGCATTGCCCTTTTATCTGTCCCAGGGACCTTTACGAAGAGTACTACCATCGCGTGGAGGTTCCGGCCGTGCCGGAGGGCTATCTGGACCGGCTCCATCCGGCGATAAAGCTTTGGCGCGAGAAGCGCGGCGTAAACGGATTGAGCGATGACGCGGTGCGCCGGGCCCGCGCGGCCTACTATGGCCTGGTCACGTTTATGGACGGTCTGATCGGCCGGCTTCTCGAGACGCTGGCCTCGACGTCGTTCGCGGACAACACGGCTGTGATCTATCTTTCGGACCACGGGGAGATGGCCGGTGAGCACGGGATGTGGTGGAAGAGCAGCTTTTACGACGGGTCTTCCGGCGTGCCGATGATCGCATCGTTTCCGGGGCGATTCAATGAAGGACGGCGCGTGGATGCCTTGACAAGTCTGCTGGACGTCGGCCCCACGCTGATCGACCTGGCCGGCGGAGATCCGCTGCCGGAGGTCGCGGGCAGGAGCCTGAGGTGTTTCCTCGAGGGCGGTGGACGGGCGCACGGTTGGTCGAACGAGGTTTTTTCCGAAAATTACAGCGGCGCCGACGAGCCGCCCGGACGGATGGTCCGGCAGGGTCCGTGGAAACTGAACAGCTATCACGGGTACGATGAACCGCAGCTGTTCAATCTCGCCGAAGACCCTGGAGAGTTCGCCGATCGTGCGGGCGATCCGGATTGCGCGGAGGTGAGGGAGGCGCTTCTGGCCAGGGTCCGGGAGGGCTGGGACGGGGGTGCGATCGGGCCTGAGCTGCAACGTCGGGCCGGCGGTAGGCGTGTGTTGCGCAGGTGGGCTGGCGCAGTGGAACACGACCTCGCGGACTTCTGGAGGGCGCCGGCAGGTTGTAATGTATTTCCCGAAGAATAGGCCGCCAGGGGTTTTAAGGCGGTCACTTGAATTTCGGTCGGACGTGCGGGCCCTGCCCGGTGGCTGTTTCGATGGATTGCAGCGTACCCGGGCAGGGCGATTTTCTGACGGCATGTCGGGCCGGTGATTGCCGCGGTTTCCGGCCCGGGTCCGGAAACGCCCTGTCAGTCTTCCATAACGGGCAGGACGACGCATGACGGTCGGTCCGCGTCGTGAAAGACCGTGTTGAGGGCGACCCGTCCGGTGGCTTCTTCGCCGAATGGACCGCCCGTGTTCAGGTTTCGATCGTATCGGGGGAAATCGCTGCTTGTGATTTCCACCCGCAGGCGGTGCCCGGACTGGAACACCTGCGCCGTGGCGGACATGTCGATTTCGAACCGGTAGATCCTGCCCGGCGTCAGGAGTTCGGGGCGCTGCAGCGAATTGCGGAATCGCGCCCTCAGGATCCCGTCGCACACGGGCATGGACCGGCCATCCGGCCAGACGTCGCAAAGTCTGACCACCCAATCCGTATCCGGGGCCGACGACAGGCCGTGTACGATCGCCTTGACGGGCCCAATGACGGTCAGCTCGCGCTTCAGCACGGCAGACGTATAGGTGAGCATGCCGCTTTCCAATGCCAGATGGTCCACCGGCCCCAGCGTGGGATAGAATCGCAGCCCGGGCATGGGGTCGTTCGGATCGTACGAAAAGCTGTCCGGATGTTCTGCGGTATCGGGAGCGTCGAAAGTCAGGCCGCCGTTGTTGAGCGAGTTCTCATTCTTCCCGGAACCCTCCCGGAAGAATGCAGACCGGTAAGTGACGCCCGGCGGCGGCCAGTCATCCAGGCCCAGCCAATCGTTCTTTCCCATCAGGAAGATTCGTACGGGCGGGCCGTCCATGGTTCCGTTGTCTATTCCCTTCAGCCAGTAATCATACCATTGCAGGCGGTGCGCATTCATGTCGAACGCCGCCTCCGGGCCGAAGTCGAGTTCGCCGACGACGCGTTTCGCGGCGTTTCCCGGACCGTGAATCCAGGGTCCGATGAGCAGGCGCTGCCCTTCCCGGCAGGCCCGGGTTCGACCGTGTTTCCGGATTCCCTGAAAAGACTGCAGCGTACCGTCCAGGAAGACGTCGAACCAGGCGCCGAAATGAAGCATGGGTGTGTCGATTTCGCCGAATTTCGATGTGATATTGGTGTGCCACCAGTAGGGTCCGTCTTCGGGGTGGTCCAGGTATTCGAAGTACCAGTCGATCAGTCCTTCCAGGGGAGGGAAAGACTTCAGTGGAAGGTGCCGCTCCCAGTCTTCGTATTCATTCAATGCAGCTGCGAGGCGCGCCGTCGCGGCTTCCAGACCCGGAGGCGCGCTTTCGTGGTTCAGTTGCGCCAGCAGCGTCTGCATCGCCCATTTCTGGAAGGGTAGCGAATAGGCGCCGTAACGGTACCAGAAGCCGCTGTAGTAATCTGCACCGCCCTGCCGCACGTAGAGCGCCTTCAGGTGCTGCGGCCGGGTAGGCGCGACCATGTACTGAGAGAATCCGGAGTAGGAGCCGTCGGCCATGCCTACGCGGCCGTCGGACCAGGGCTGTACTCCCGCCCATTCGATGGTATCGTACCCGTCGCGGTTGGCGCCCCAGCCGTCGTCCCGGAAGGGTCGCCATTCGCCCTCAGAGGCAAAGGTCCCCCGTACGTTCTGGCCAACGAAGACGTACCCCCGGCTCGCGTAGAATTCGCCATTGGAGGTGCAGCGTCCAACCAATTCGTACGCAACCCGTTCAACGATGACCGGGTATCTCCCGTCAGTTTCCGGACGGTAGACGTCGGCTCGAAGGACGACGCCGTCTCGCATCCTTATGGGTATACTTCGTTCCACTCGTACTTTATGTCGGGGTTCGGACAGGACCGTTTCCGGCATGAGATTCTCCTGTTCTATACATATTTCACTGCGTTACCACCCGGCGGGTCTCCCGTTCGGCGTTTGATTCTCTGTCGCAACATCCTTCAACAACCCTTGACGCCCGCTGTCAGCGTATCGTTTTGTCATCGTTGTTCGACAAATTGACAGAAGCGTTCCATGGCGGGTTCCAGTACCGAGGGGTCGGACGCACAGCAAAGCCGTACCGAGCCTTCGCCGCCTGCGCCGAAAGCGACGCCCGGGGCAACCGAAACGCTTTGCCGATCGAGCAGTTCGAGTGCGAACGCGTACGAATCACTGACGCCTTCAATGCGTGGAAAGAGATAGAAAGCCCCTTCCGGACGGCTGATCGACACGCCGTTTGTCGAATTCAGGGCATCGAAACAGTAGGAGAGCCTCTCGCGATAGGCTTCGACCATCGTGCGGATACTGGAATCGCCATGGCGAAGTGCAATCTCACCGGCTCTCTGAACCATCGCCGGGGCGTGCGATACGATGAATTCATTGAGCTGAGCAGCCTTGTCAACCAGGTCCCGGCGCGATGCCACCCAGCCCAGGCGCCACCCGGTCATGCGATACGTCTTGGAGAAGGACTGCACGACGATTACGGCGTCGTTTCGGTCGCACAGCCGCAGAATGGAAGGCGCGACCGATCTGTTGTAGCAGATGTGCTCGTAGACTTCGTCGGCAAGGAGCCAGAGGTTATGGCGGCGGCAGAAGTCCAGAAGCTTCCGCTGTTCGTCCGTCGAGGCGACCCAGCCCAGCGGGTTGGAAGGCGACGTGTATGCGAGCAGCTTTGTCTTCCCGTTTCGTGCGGATTCCAGGGCGTTGAAGTCGATCCTGTAGCGATCCCTCGCTCTGACAAGCGGAATCTCAACCGAGTTGCCGCCGAAGAGGTTGACAATGGCCGCCGCATTGGGCCAGTTCGGCGTGAGAACGATGGCTTCGTCACCGGGATCGATCACGCAGCGGATCGATACGTTGAGGGCCTGGACGCCCGAAGCGGTAATGAGGATTTCGCCCGGGGCGAGGGTTGCACCGTGAACGTCGGCATATTTCGCGGCCAGGGCCTCCCGGAGGCCGGGTAGGCCGGCGTTTTCGGTGTAGTAAGTATATCCTTCGTCCAGCGCCCGGACCGCCGCGTCCTTGATATATAGGGGCGTGGGCATGTCGGATTCGCCGAAATGCAGCTTGTAGACGCCTTCCATGCCGAAAGCGACGTCGGCCAGTTCCCGTATGCGCGATGGCGCGACGTTGGAAAGGGTAGAGGCAAGAGGGATGGGTCGCATGGTGTATTCAGGTCGAGACAGGACGGGTTCGGCCGCCCGATCGGTTTTCCCTCGCAATGTCTCCTTGCGTGGCATCCTGGTTCGCAGTATCATGGCCTTGCAGATTCGGGGCGGACCCGCTCCCGTCAACAGGGTACAAAGATAGCCAATCAAACCGGGGAATTCAATTCCTGGGAGATGAGGGTATGAGGGGCGTTGTCTACCTCGGCGACAGCGAGGTGGAGGTCAGGGATTTCGATCGCCCGGATCCGGGGCCCGGACAGGTGGTCATCGAAATGAGGGTCGCGGGGCTGTGCGGGAGCGATCTGCACAAATACCATAGCAGCCGGGAGTGGGCAAGGGAACGGAACGGAATGATTTCCGGACACGAACCGGCAGGGGTTGTGGCCGACGTCGGCAAGGACGTGGAGAACGTGTCCGAAGGCGACAGGGTCTGTGTCTATCACACGGTCGGGTGCGGTCATTGTGCGGTCTGTGTGTCGGGAACGCCGGTATTCTGTTCGAACCAGGGCGCGTTCGGCAGGACTCGTGACGGATCCCACGCGGATTACATGCTCACCGACGCACGGTACTGCATGCCGCTGCCGGCCAACGTCTCATTTGCAGTCGGGACGCAACTGGCGTGTACCGCGGGGACGGCGTTTTCCGCCGTGAACAAGGTCTCGAAACGTCATGGCGATCCGCTGGTGGTGTTTGGACTGGGTCCGGTGGGACTGACGACGCTTTTAATGGGTGAGGCGATGGGATACAGGACGTTCGGCGTGGATATCAGCCCCTTCAGGGTTGATCTCGCACACCGCGTCGGAGGCGGGGTTGTCATTAACGCGAAGGAGAACGACCCGCTTGAAACGATTGAGGCGATGACAGGCGGACGCGGAGCGGCCGGCGTTGTGGAGTGCTCGGGAAGTGGCGTTGCGCGGACACAGGCTGCGGCGGTTGCGGGGCTGCACGGGACGGTGGTGTACGTGGGCGCCGGCGCCGCGTCTCTCGAGATCGAATTTACGGACATCCTTAGAAAGGAACTGACGCTCAGGGGCAATTCCGTGTATTCGATGGGGGCCTATTACGATGCCGTCGCCTTTCTGCAGGACCACAGGGTGCCTCTGGATGAAATCGTGACGCATCGCTTTCAAATTGAACAGGCGAGTGAAGCCTTTGCAGTCTTCGATAGGGGGGAGACGGGTAAGGTGATCTTCGAATGGGAGGACGGAGAAGGGAATTGAATCTGATCGAGGTGAAACGGAGGAAAGGGAAATGACACGGAGAACACGGGTTGGAATCATCGGATGTGGCGGTATGGCCCGGTCCCACGCCAGCCGGATGAGCGAGGTACTTCACAGGGTGGAGATTTCGGCGGTGGTCGACGTCGACCTCGAACGGGCACGGGCGGTGGCCGAACACTTTCCCAATGACCCCGTGGTTGCCGCCGACTATGAGGAGGTACTGGATCACGTCGATGCCGTACTCGTCGTGCTGCCCCATCATCTCCACCATCCCGTAACGGTCCGGTGCCTGGATGCTGGCAAGCACGTGCTCGTGGAAAAGCCGATGGCCAACAGTGAACGGGCATGCCTGGAGATGATCGAGGCCGCGCAGAGGAACGATCGCGTCCTGATGGTAGCCTACTGCATGCGGTTTCATCCCCTTGTGCTGAAGTTCAAGGAAGTGGTGGACAGCAAGACGTTCGGCGAGGTCTTCCAGTTATCGATCTGGACCGAGCAGCATACCCAGCGCGAGCCCGAGAGCTGGCACTGCACGGCAGGAACCCTTGGAGGCGGGCAATTCTTCAGCCATGGCTGCCACTATATCGATCTGATGTTGTGGATGCTTGGCAGGCCGGTCAAGGGCGTGCACCTGGGCACCAATCGAGGTACGCCGTGGATGGAGAGAGAGGGAACCAGTAACGTCAGCATCGAGTTCGAGGGCGGCATCCTTGGATATCACTTCGGCACCTGGGGGGCCCGCGGCACCCGGCTCGGATATTCCTTTCACGCGCACTGCGAGAAGGGCATGGTGGAACTGCATCTGCGCACGGGACGGGTCGTGTACCTGGGCGATGTCGAGAAACACGTACCCGGCGAGCACGACCCCGGTCAGCGCGAGATCGTGTTGATGGAAGAAAAACACGCCAAACCGACGGAAGTGGAAATGGCGCACTTTATTGATTGTATCGAGACCGGCCGGAAGCCGTTGACCGACCCTGTATCCAGCCTTGAAGGGCTCAAGGTGATCTGGAAACTGTACGAGGCGGAGGAAACGGACACGGTTGCCGACCTGAGGGGGCTGGGCCTCGGTACGATGGACGAAGCAGGCGTGCGCGCAGCCGATTAGCGATGGTGCCCGCGCTGTACGGGTTCGACGAGAGAGAATCAGTACATCGGTCGATGATGGGAGGAACGACAATGGACCGTATCGTGCTTGGCGAGAGCGGCCTTTCGGTATCCCCGATCGCCGTCGGCACGTGGCAGCTCAGTCCCCGGTTCTGGGGGCCGCAGTCGAAGGACGACGCGATGGCCGCGATGAAGTTCGCGTTCGATCGCGGAATCAACTTTTTCGATACGGCGGAGGCCTACGGCGATGGGTATGCCGAGACCGTGCTGGGCGAGGTCGTGAGGGATCTGCCGAGGGACGAACTCGTGCTGGCGACCAAAGTGTTCAACCACTTCAACCCGGACGGTTCCCGGTATCCGGATCTTTCACCCGAACACATCATGGCGCGCTGCGACGTATCGCTTGGACGGATGGGAATCGAGACAATCGACCTCTATCTGCTTCACATGTACGATCCGATGACGCCGCTCGCCGATATCGCGGGGACTCTGGATAGACTTCGCGATCAGGGAAAAATCCGGTCATACGGGGTGAGCAACCATTCCGTCGAGCAGTGTCGAGCCCAGCGCCGCTTCGGCGCGTACGACGTTGTACAGCCTCCGTACAGCCTGATTGAACCTGCCGGGGAGAACGACCTGCTGCCCTGGTGCCAATCGGAGAATATCGGGGTGATGATCTATTCACCCATGCACAAGGGACTGCTCAGCGGAAAGTACTCCGGAGACGAGACGTTTGACGATTTCAGGATGAATCATCCCGATTTCCGGGGAGACCGGTTCAGGGAACTGTGCGCGAAGGTGCAAAGCCTGAAACCGATCGCGGAGCGCAACAACCTCACCATCTACCAATTGGCGTTGTCCGCCACGCTGATGCATCCGGCGATTCACGTGGCTGTCTGCGGAATCAAGACGCTCGACCAGGTCGCCGAGGCCGTCGGCGCCGCCGGGAAGTGCCTGTCACGCGAAGACTGTTTCGCGGTTCGAAATACGGTGGGGCCGGGCAGTCCGAAAATCCAGGACGCCAGCGGCAGTCGGAAGTGAACGCGTCGGGCGAAGCGGGGGGTATCGCCCGATCGGGTGCGTGACGAGGAGAATAAGCCTGCCGGACCGGCGTTATCTCGACACCTCAATGCAGACCGGTCCGCTCGCGGTCTGTGCCGGCAACCGGGCTTTGATTGTTCTTCCTGCCAGCGCCCCCTCCGGCGGGAGTTCGAACCAGACGTCCGCGTCGCGGCCGGTGTCGTACACAGGCCGGCCCTCCAGCGTTTCATAGGCCACGGCCGGACTGGATACCAGCAGGATCGATTCGTCCTTGAAGGCGGCCGAGAGCGTGACGGGTGTCCGCGACCGTATTCGGATTCCGCCGGAGCGGAAATCCGTCGCATGCACCAGGATGACGCTCGTAACACGCCCGGAGGCCTCCCGGGAAATCGAGGCGAAACGTCCCGACAGGCTCAGACCTTCGGGACCCGAGCCGGTCTCGTAAATCGCCTGCCTGCTTCCGCCGTCGGCGTGTTCGACGTGGACCACCGCCGCCGCGTTACCCGGCAGCATCCGAACGTTCGTGGCCACGGGTCTCTCAACGTAGGCCTCGTGGACGGCCACAAAGGGCGCGGCAGTCTCCCGGTGGCGGACCATCAGACTGTGCCGTCCCGGGTCCGGAAAGGTGTTCAGCATGTAGGCAGCCTGTCCCGGCGAGCCGGACACCGTCACCCGGTTGAATACGTCGACTCCGGCAGCGCCGTTGCCCGTTTCAGGGTCGGCCGGCACGCGCCAGATTGCCGCGAACGACTCCTCCGTCAGACCTTCCATATATTGCGGTTCGCCCCTCATGACGTAGAGGGCCGGTTCGAATCCGCTTCCTTCCTTCATCGACAGACCGATCTCCGGTTCTTCTCCGATGCCGTGATAGAACCAGTCGTGTGTCGCTCCGCCCTCCACCCGGAAGATATCCAGCAGGTATGCGTCGAACTGGATCAGTATGCGGCGGTAGATATCCGTCTGTCCGTACACCCGGTCACCGTGGGCCTCGGCCACCTGGCCCGCGGGAAGGTCGACGAAGGTACGGATGTGCGGGACCTGTTCTCCCGTTAGCGCGTCGCCGTGAACCTGCGACGTTTCGTCGACGGTTACCGTGTTGTGCGCGTACGACGCCCCGCTGTAGATGCGCTGATCCGGGTCTTCGTAGCGCGTGCGTTTCTCGCCGGTCAGCATCCGGTCATGCGAGTAGGTGATGAGATTCAGTCGATCCCCGTGCGCGTGACCGGACCCGGGCCGGAGCGCGTTCAGACCGGCAAACAGACGGTTGCCGCCTGCCTCCCGCTTCAATGCCACGTACCCGCTGGAAAGGTTGGCGCTCCGATAGGGCACGGGTTGCTTCTCAATCGTGTCCGCGCCGAACAGGAGTCCGGTCAGTCCTCTGTCGCCTTCCCGCAGTTCGCGGTACGAACCTGTTTCGCCTATGTCCAGGTAGCGGTATCCGATTTCGGCCGTGAGCGGATAACTGGCAAGACTCGCGCGCCCTCCCATGTCTCCCGTCGGCGCAACGGTCAGGTCAGGAAACGCCTGGGCGGTGAACCATTTGATGGCTCGGCGCACGGATCGGTAGCTGCTGTTGGCGGGGTGTAATTCGTCGTAGACTTCGGGCGGGAACAGGTCCGGCATCTGGCGTGAGAGCCTGTGGCCGAGTACCAATGCGCGGCAGTTCGGACCCAGGGCATACAGGTGGTAGGCGCTGCACAGACCCCAGAACGCCCCGTCTGCCAGATAGTTGTTCCGGGTGAGCCAGCGGATACCGCGGTGGTGAGGGCGCCGCTCAGAGGCGTATTTTCGGTGACCGAACGCCCAGTCGACGTAATCCGTGTTTTCGATCGCGCAGCCAACCATCGCCACGGAACTCAGATAGGCGAACATCCCGTTGTGGCGCGGGCTGCTGTCCTCCTCAACGCGGAAGACAGCGTCTGCCCAGTGTTGGAGCAGGTCTTCCCGGATCTGACGGTGTTCCTGTGTGGTGAACAGGCCGGGCGACGATCTCAGAAGTTCGTAGGCTTCCGCCAACGCGAGCACGATGACGCAGTCGCCTTCCATGTTATAGGTCCAGATGACATGCTGGGTACCGCTTCCCTGAACGGGCAGGGATTGGATATGTTTCGCGAATAGTCTCAGGATCCCGGCGCTCTTTTCCGCGTACCTGCGTTCCGCGCCCAGAGCGTACAGGAATGCAAGTTGCTGTGCCGTGTTTGCCATGGCCTGGATGAAGGAGCAACCCCAGCCTTCGTACAGCGTGCCGTAATACTTGCCGGTCAGATGTACCGCCGTCGATTGCTGGCTCAGCGGATAGGTTTCGTCGCAATTCAGGCATGTGACTTCACGGTCGTTGAACGGATAAAACCTCATTCTCTCGCGACATCGCGGGCACATCAGCAGCCAGTACACCTGCATCTTCCGTTTCGGCATCAGCGACTCGATGCGTTCGAGCGGCTGCGCCAGCCAGGGTTGGACACTCTCCCTCAGTTCATCCAGCGCTGTCTTTGCCCAGTCGTGGGTCCGGATCTTCGGTCCGATCTCTTCCAGGGTCGCCACGTCCACGAATCCGGCCGGGTGTACCCATTGACGTCTGTCGTCGCCCATCCGTTCGTCTCCCTTGCTTTCCAACATCCTTTGCGGTTGTGCAGAACGCAGACAAGATAATATCCTGGTGCCCTGTTGAAAGCTGTTTTCGGTCCCGGGCCGGGACCCCTTGAAGGGAGTTTGCAAGCGAAGGGCGTTTGGATATATTGCGGTAGTTTCTGTCAATAGCGAACTCTGCTTTGGAGGAATCGAGATGGCCATGACCGATGAAGAGAGGTTTCGGTTCGATCTGACGGGTTTTCTGGTGCGTCCCGCCATTCTGAATCAGGGTGAGATTGTATCCATCGTCGAGCAGATCGATCGCATCGTCCACAATCCGGACTCGCTGCCGCCCGAGCACCGTACCGTTCCCGGGGGGCCGTCCAGTGTTCTGATCGATCATCCGAAAGTCGTGGAGGTATTGCACGAAATTATCGGGCCCGAGATCCGGATGGAAGGGTGCTACTGCGTAATCAGAAAAAAGGGGGAGTCTCACGGCGGGGGGCTTCACGGAGGCGGTCCGAGCCAGATCGATCCCATATTCGGATACCGGTGTCAGAACGGGCGGATTCACGCGGGGATGGTGCGCGTGGTCTTCGAGTTGACGGAAGTGGAGCCGGAAGATGGAGGCACGCATTTCATCGTCGGCAGCCATAAGGCGAATTTCGAAATGCATCCCGATCACCTTTCCATGGAGCCGGGAAAGCGGAGCCCGTTCCTGATGGGATATGCCTGCCCCGCTGGAAGCGCCGTGTTTTTCACTGAGAACGTCTGCCACGTCGGCCCCGAGTGGACCCGTGATACGCCGCGTATTGCCGTGTTGCACGCCTATTCGCACCTGGCAACGCACTGGCACCGGCTGAACGTGCCTCCCGAAGTACTGAACGGTCTGCCGCGGGAGAAACAAGCCTATTTCCGAGAACCGTGGATTGCCGATTTTCGTACCCGGCCGGCAACCCGGAATACGTTGGACCACTACCTGAGTTCGTCGGATCCAACGATGCGCACGGCCATTGGGGATTGAGAGGCTGCCATTTCCAGTCACACAACGCGGTTGAACCAAAGCGAGAGTGCGATGGAAGACTATTCACACGTGCAGAAGCCCGACATTGAATATCAGTACGAATTCGGCATTGAGGATCTGGACGCGATGAGCGAATGCCTGGAGGCGCACGGGTTCGCGGTCATCAAGGACGTGCTGCCTCATGACAGGGTTGAGCGGCTGAAACAGGCCGTGTATGACGGCACCGATCCCGAGGGCAATCTAGGCCCGGGTGAGAGCCGTACACGCCACGCGTGGATCGAATCCGGGCCCGGAGCCTGGTCGCTCCTTGAATACGAACCGTTCCTGGCCATTCATCGCCATCTGATCGGTACCGACGAGTTGACAGTACACCGGTCGGCCGCAATCATCAGGAAGCCGGGGTCTCAACCTGTGACGTGGCATACGGACTGGGGCGGGTTTTCAACGGAAATCAGGAATTCCGGCGATGTTTTGAACCGTGGTCTCTGGCCGTCGGGCAAGTGGTTCTACCTGACGGGATCCCGCCCGGTACATGGCGGATTGTGTGTCATCGAAGACTCCCACGTGGACGGTTGGGAAGGGCCGGAGGGGTTCAGCATGACGGCGGACAGGCGGTCGTTTTACCCCCAAGGCGGGGAAGAGCGACCCTACGCCGGGTTTGACATTCCAGGGCTTGTGCCGTTGTTTACGCATGGTGGCGATATGATCGTTTTCGCACACCGGACGTACCATGGCGCGTTTCCCAATCGGACAGGGGAGACGAGACTGTCGTGTGCCATCGGGTTCAGAGACCGCGGGCACCGAATCGACGTTCCGTGGGAGATTCCGCAGTCGGGTCGATGGTTTCTGCAGAATCTGCCGGAGCACTTGAAGAAATATACCCATGGCTATACGAGCATCGACACGGATTGGCGCGGATAACGCGAAACCGGCTCGATTTCGCAAGAGGGCTGACGTTTGTGTCCCGTCTCGCAGAGGCGTGAATTGAGGACGGTCTACGTGCTGCTGACGATGGACTGCGAGACCGCCAGGTCAGACCTGACGCCCTGCGCAATCCGGATGTCGGGCAGCGGTCCTTCAGACTATCGGGAAAGCGAACGGTCGATCCGTGCCTATGTCGAAACGGCGGCCTCGTACGACTTTCCGGTAACGCTCTTCACGCATCCGGAAGTCGCGTCCGGAAATGCGGACCTGCTTCTCGACCTGCGGGAGCGCGGCGCGTGTCTGGGGTTGCATTTGCATCCGTACAAGCTCAAGGGCGGGAAATACAAACATGACCTCGGGGCGTACACGGCCGCGGAACAGTCGGGAATAATCAGCGAAGCGATGCTGGCATGGGAATCCGCGCTGGGCGGCCGGCCTCGATACTTCAGGGCGGGCTACTTTTCGGCGAGTGACGCCACGTTTCGCGTTCTGGACGAACTGGGCTTCGCCGGAGGCAGCCTGTCCATTCCGGGGCGCGTACTCCCGGGCCATCAGAGCATGTGGGCCGGGGCGGAGACGTACCCCCACAGGGCACATTACGAATGTCGTCTGGTTGCTGGGGGAAGAGATTTCATCAATGTACCGGTGTCGGTAGCGTTCGGCCGCCCGGTGCAGCGCGGACACGCCGGAGAGCGGGGATTTGAATGGCTCTATGTTCCCCATCGGTACGACCACGTTGCCGTTGTCAAGGACATGCTGGACCGGTTCCTGCGCGACGATCCCCGGTTTCCGGTCATTGTGACGGACAGTCACAACGACCGGGACTATTCCGATCCCGGTCATCCGGCACGGATGAACCTTGAACTGATCTTCAAAACGATACCGGACGCCTGCCGGCGGATTGGGATGCGTCCGGAGGGCATTACACTGGATGCATTGTGTAAGCTTGTACGCAAGAGCGCGCCGTGACCGAAAAGCTCGAACTTGCTTTCAGATAGGAGGAAACGATGCGAATCGATTCTCACGTACACGTATGGACCATGGGAGAGCCGCCGTTCACCCACAACGACCAGATGTCGACAAACAGGCCCGTGTATCCGGGTCTTGTCGAGGATCTCATCAGATATATGGACCTGAACGGCATCGACCGGACCGTACTCATTCAGTGCATGTATCATGGATATGACAACAGTTACATGTGTGACTGCATGCGCCGATTTCCCGGTCGTTTGCACGGGGTGGCGTTGATCGATCCTCTGAAACCGGATGCTGCTGAAAAGATGGTGCGGCTGCACCGCGAACATGGCGTACAGGGGATGCGGTTGTATCCGGTCAAGGATAAGGACGCATCGTGGTTGTCACGCGATGATCAGACGGCGCTTTGGGATACGGCTCGAAAGCTCGGCGTTCCGTTCACCTGGTTCGGCCGCTGCCATCAGATTCCATTGATGGAACCGATGTTGCAGCGATTCCCCGAGGTGAATGTGATTGTGGACCATCTGGGAGAGCCCTTTCTTGCGGAGGGCCTGGATGGCAGTTTCCGGATCCTCCTGGAGGCGGCGAAATACCCCAATCTCTACGTGAAGGCCACGAGGATTGACGGGATTTCCACGAAGCCATGGCCGCATGAAGACGTTCATCCCTACGTCAGGGCCGTTTACGAGGCGTTCGGATCCCGCCGGATGCTGGGATGTACGGGTTTTCCCGAAGACCCTCAGCGCGGCGAGGCCGTCGGCTTCCGCGTGATCGAAGAAGCGATGGAATTTCTTTCTGACGACGACAAAACGTGGATTCTGGGCAAAACAGCGGATTCGCTGTATGGTTCGTAACAGTCCGTTGAAAAAGTCGCTCTGCAGGCGAGGCCGAGTCATTGTGGCCGAAGACAAGGCGCGCGACCGACGCGCATCCCTGGATTCGGGGAGGGAGCGCAACGCTGTATTTCGGCCACAAGGGCCGGACGCAGACCGGATGGACTTTTTCAACGGGCTGCTAAGCCAAGGAGGGGCTGACATGAGAAGGACGACCGCGAAAGACATCGGCCGGTTGGTCGGTATCGCCGCTCTGGCCATCCCCGGAGTTGCCCTTTCGGTGCTCGCCGTGTGGATGTTGAGGAGTGTCCCCGCGCCGGCGCTCGTGTTGGCTGCGAGCGCACTGCTGTTGGCGTGTAAGACTGCGCACGCTCAACCGCGGACGATGTACAAATCCGGGGATATCGAAAATGCCCGCCGAAACGTGACGCGCTACGGTTGGGCGAATGAAATCGTGGGGGGATGGAAAAGGAGCGTTGCGCTGGCGATGCAGAAGGACCGGGCGTTCTTCGATGCGTTGATACCGGAGTTGACGCCCGGGACCCACTATGGTCAGAATTGCCCCCACTGCGTGGGGACACAGTCGCTGATGGGCGGCGGGCGGTTCAGATGGAATATTGCGCGTCCCGACGAGATAGCCTGCAGCGCCTGTGGGACGGTGTATCCGAACGCACGGTATCCGGAAACCGGCGTGCTCGAATGCCCCAGGATGGGACAGCAGTTTACCTACTACCAGACCCCCGAGGAAGTGGCTGATCCAGAAAACCGGGCGAAACACGCGCTCAAGTGGCTCGGGGAACGTCCAACGATGACCAGTTTCACGGGTCATATTCGAGATCGCAAGGTGGGTTGGGCCACGGGCCAGGCGTTGACGTTGGCAAAGCTGTACGCCGTTACAGTCGAGGCGAAATACGCCGAGAGGGTCGTCTGGATACTGGATCGGTTCGCCCGTGTTTATCCGAATTATCTCTACCATTCGTACGACGGCAGCATCGCGGACCTGCCGCCCGCGGAGGTGGCCGCCAATATGGGCAGGGAGGAATCGGCGGGTGGCCCCCATGGCGGCCGCTTTCCGCCGGGCGCGATACGACACGCCTACGGCCTGCACCAGTTTGAGACCTGGTCCACGCTGAACAACGGATTCTGGGGGGCGGGGCGAATGAACGTACACGGGAAGGGAAGCGATGCAGGCCCGCTGTTTTCGTTGATGGTCGCGTATGATCTGGTTCGAGATGCATCATTTCCCGACGGTCGCCGCGTGCTGGATGAGGCTACCGATCGCCGGATCGTCGATGACCTGTTGCTGGCCGGTTGCACGGACATGGAACATTGGAATTCTCTTTCGAATAAAGGCACCGCCGTCTTCGTGTTGAGCGCAGGAGCGGGGATGCTATTCAGGCAGCCGGACCGGGTCCGGCGCGCGCTGGACGGTTTCCACCGCATGCTGGACGCACGCTACCATCACGATGGGTTCTACGCGGAAACGCCGTCCTATTCGGCCCACAACCTTTCGAACGTGCGCGAACTGGCCGATCTGCTGCATGGTTACAGCGACCCGCCGGATTACGTGCCCGAGGAAGGCGAACGGATCCAGACGTTGGACATGTTTTCGAGGGGCCGCTTTCGTGAGTCCGTCGAGTCACATGTTCGCCTGCTCGCACCCGGAAACCGCATGCCGGTAATTGGAGATACGCGTTATGATACGTACGCGGACCATCTGTCCTTCGAAATCCTGGCGGCACGCCTCGGCGGGCAATATGGTAGAATGCTGGAGCTTGTACAAGGTGAGGAATTGTCACGGAAGGGGAGCGAGTATGCGTTGTGGTATCGGCCCTCCGGTCTGACGTCCGTCGCGGCGGAGCTGCCGATTCGCTCCGAGTGGTTTCCAGGATGGCATGTGGCTGTTTTGCGAGGCGATGGAAAGACAAACGACACGGCGCTCTATCTGAACGGCAACGAGCACCAGTGGACGGTGGAAACCGGGCATCGGCACCAGGATGTGTTGAGCTTTAGTCTGTATGCCTTCGGCGAGGAATTGGCGTCGGACCGGGGTTATTTTTCCGGCAGCGACCAGCGCCTGCCGGACGGTCGGAGCGGGCAGAGGTGGATGCGGAGTACCCTTTCACACAATCTGGTGGTCGTCGACGAACAGGAGCAGGAGCGAAGCGAGTGTGGCTCCAACCTGGAGCTTTTCGGATTGGCTCCGGGAATTGAGGTCGTGCAGGCTTCGGGTGTCAACGTGTACCCGCAGTGCGACGTCTACCAGCGAGTTTGCGTTCTGGTGGACGCGCCTGAGAATCAGCGTTACGTCGTCGACATTTTCCGCGTCAGAGGTGGAAGAACCCATCAATACGGATTTCACTGCAACGGATCTCTCATGGGAGGGTCGCCGGATTTCGCCGAGTACGATGCAGTGGAACTTCCGGATGTCTGGGCTGAATGGCTTGAGAATCCGAGGGCGACTCTGCCGGATAAATCAACGTCGTTTACGTGGAAATATCGGGGCGTGAATCTGGATCTCATGCTGCTGAATACGCCGCAGAGGTTGGTCGTCGCCGACGCTCCGGGTTGGCGGGTATTCGATACCGAAGAGTTGAAACAGCCATCCATCGGGCAACTACTTGCGGAAGACCGCGCCGGCGACGACCGTACCGCGCTCTCAAGCCAGTATACCGCACTGATTGTGCCTTATATATCGGGAAGTTCGCCGGTTGCCGGTGCGCGATTGATCGAAGACAATCCGGAAACCGGTGTTGTGGCGATCGAAGTTCAGTTGGCCGGCCGCACCGACTATATCATTTCCTCGACGGACCAGGAGCAACGTCAATATGGTCCCGTTCGTCTGGCGGGTCGATTTGGATTTGTGTCGGTGAATGAGCACGGTGGCGCCGTCCAGGGCTATTTGTTGAACGGTACGGAATTGACGTGCGGCGATCTGGATGTTTCGCTGCCCGAAGCCAGCACGAGGTTGCGCGTCCGGTCTGTAGAAGACCGGACGTACCATCTTTCGGAACCGTTGCCCGATCCCGCGCGCGTCGCGGGGTCGTATCTGTTGGCCGGCGAGGCGCCTCGTACGGGTTTCGAGATTGAATCGGCCACCGAAAACGCCGTTACCGTCAGAGACTATCCAGCGATTCCAACCGAGACGGTAACGATATTGAACTCCGGTTGGTTCGAGGCGAAACACTGAGTCGCGAGAGTGCCCGCGAAAAACCGTCGATTGAATGCGGGAAATCGGCTTTTTCTGTACAAAATGCGGGAGGAATTTCATGCGGATTTTCGATCGATACGCGGATCTCCTTGAATGGGTCGAGAGAAAGGGCTTTCAGCGGGAAGTGCTCGGGTGCGCGCCTGACGGTGCGCCGGTGGTATGTCTCAAGACGGGAGGTGAAAAACGGCCGGCGATATTCATCAGTGCCGGCAGCCATTCGACCGAACAGGCGGGCGTGGGGTCGGCCCTCGGGCTTGTGGAGGAATTGGACACCGAACACCAGGTCTACGTGATTCCCAGTCGCGATCCCATGGGGATGAATGGCTACGGGTACGCGTTGAGCCTGAGTCTGGGCGAGGAGCCGGACGTAGGGTCGGTCGAGGATGTTCGGGCACTTCTGAAGACGAGGGGCGAGGTGCTTTACGAAGAGGACGAGACGGTCCTTGCAATCATAGGCGAGTACGGGTATTCGACGACGGGTCTTCTCGGCCGATTCGAGGTTGGCGCCGAATTCCTGGAACCCCTGTTCGGACGACGCATATTCTATCCATCCAGCGATGAGGGCGAAGGCACGGCGCCCTGCCAGAGGGCCTATACGCTGATTGTCAGCCCGGACGGGGAGGTGTTGCACATCAACCGGTTTCACGATTCGCCGTGGGCGCCGGTGGAGTCCCGTTGCGCGCGAGATCTGATGGCAAGGATAGAGCCGGGGCTTACGCTGGATCTCCACGAGTATGGCGGCGACGGATTCTGGTTTTCGGCGCGGCACCAGCGAAGTGAAGACGACGAATTGTGGGAAAAGCGAATGGCCGATTCAATGATTCGGGCCGTTGCCGATTCGGGAGCGCAGCTTGCGCCTCAGGGGTACGCACCGGGTCCGTTCTTCGAGACCGGCGAACCCGGCGTGCTCTGGCTGATCGCGGCGGAACGCGGCGAAGGGTTGAACCTGGCCGATTACGGTGCGGACAGGTACGGACCCTCATTCACGATTGAGACGGGTATGGCGATGAAGGGCGGCTACAGGGAGCGCGTGGAGACGTCCATGCTGGCGGCTCGAACAGCAATCTCGGTGTTTGAGGAGCGCTGGCGATAGACACGGAGACAAGGTGCCTGAGACCCGCGAAACATGTGAGTCCCTGCTTCAGGCGATGGTTGGATTCGATACCGTAAATTCGGCGATTTCCGGGAAGCCGGACGCGGAGCGGGCGCTGTCGGTGTATCTGGATGACCTGGCGAAGTCGATGGGACTGGACACGCGCAGGCTGCCGGTGACCGGCGAAGGGTTCAATCTGCTCGTCACTCACCAGGTGGACGGGCAGGCGCCGTGGCTGTTGTTTGAAAGCCACCTCGATACGGTAAGCGTGGACAAGATGACGGTGGACCCGTTCGCAGGACGGATTGTGGACGGAAGGTTGTATGGTCGCGGCGCGTGCGATACGAAGGGAACCGGCGCGGCGATGCTCTGCGCGCTTTCGCGATACCGCAAGCGAGGCGGCCCGAACAACGTGGCAATCCTGTTTACCCTGGACGAGGAGATCGGGAAGACGGGTGTCCGCACGTTTGTGGCGTCACAACTGCCGGGTCTGGGCTGGCGGCCGACGGGTGTGATCGTTGGAGAGCCCACACGGCTTCGGGCCGTGGTTGCGCACAACGGGGTGGTGCGCTGGCGGATTCGGACGGAGGGTGTGGCCGCACACTCTTCGGACCCCGGCCGTGGCCGGTCCGCCATTCGCATGATGATGGAGGTGATCGCAGCGCTCGAAGAGCGATACATCCCAAGGCTGAAGTCAGAACATCCTCTGACGGGCCGGGCGCAGTGCAGCATTAATATGATCTGGGGCGGTACCCAGATCAACATCATCCCGGAGCATTGCGAGATCCACGTGGACCGCCGCGTGGTGCCGGGCGAGGACCCGGACACGGTGATCCCGTCGGTCGAATGCATTCTGGAGGCACTCCGTGCGAGCAACCCGCACCTGACGGTCGTTCAGGAGGCGCCCGATATGGTGGATAGCCCGCTGGACCCGGTTGGCGGGGAAGCGTTCGGCGCGTTCGCGGCCTCCGTGCTGAAATCGACGGGGCTGCCGGACGGCCTGACCGGCGTCGGCTATGGTACGGATGCCAGCAGCTTCAGCCGTGCAGGCATCCCGGCGGTTGTGCTCGGGCCCGGTGACATTGCGCAGGGACACACGGCAGACGAGTGGATCGATCTCAGCCAGTTGAATGCAGGCGCAGACGTCTATCTCAACCTGATGCTGTCAACGATGGATATTTAGCCGTTTTCCTGGCAAGGATGCGGTTCTTCCTCCGGTGGTGTAAAATCGTCACGTTTGCCCGCAGCCTCTTCATCGTGTCCGGCCCGGTAAGCCTTAAAGTGCCTGCCCCGAACCCCATCGGAGAAATCATATTCCGATCGCATTTTCTTATCGCTCTCGTCCTTCATAAATGCGTCGCTCCCTTCGGGTTCCCGCCCTGCTGCTGATAATCCGGATATTTCCCCGTCTTTCAGTGTAGCAGACAACCAGACATCTGCCATTTGCCGAAAGCCCCAGATCGATATACCGGTCTTCGACTTGTGAATGATCCGGATCATCGATTGTAATGGCAAGGGGTATCAGCAGCGCCTCCGAGACTCTTGAAATGAAATCGACGTATGATTCTTCGAATATGCGGTGCGACGCCCAAGTTGACGACGCATCCATCGGTGTCTCTAACTCTGTCGTGCTGAGGAATCCCACGGGCTGACGGAGCGTTTCCTGATCGCGTCGGATGATGACCGGGCCGTTTGACCTTCGCCCCGACTAGCCGGACAGCACATCCGAATCACTCCCCCCTTGAGGGGGAGTCGCAGAAGCCGAGCCGGTCTCTTAGCCTGCGGTTCCTGAGTTTGGTGAAGGGTCGAAGGACCGGCGATTGCTGATGCGGTGGGGGGATCTCAACGCCTTTCGTTAGTTGGCAGCATGAAGAAACAAGGACGCATTTTGCGTAGAAGCCTTTCATTACGCCGTCCATCACCTCCCATTCGGCAAGGTCTAAATGTCGCCCGTATTGCGAAGCGGTCGAGGTGCCGGATGAATGCCATCTGCACCACGACCGCTTTTTTCCACCGGAAACCGATGGATGCTGTGAAAAAACGGACCGTGTTCTGCTAATTTTTCCCACCCGAATCACTCGTATCAGAAACTGTCTCGTCCCGATTATTCGGTAGCGCGAACGCAATGCGCTGGGTCATCCAAACGGGGACGGGTTTGCCATCAAGTTCAGCAGGTGTGAATCTAAATTGTGTAACTGTCTCGATCGCCGGCTTGCGAAATATCTCATCGCCTCGCAGAACCTGCACGCCGCTCACGGATCCATCCACGTTGATCTTGAATTTCAGAAAGACGCTGCCCGTTAATCCTGTTTCCTTTGCCGAATCTGGATAATTGGGCCGAACAGCGTGCAAGTTCAGGTTGACCGGCTTTACGTCTACCTCGAAAGACCGAAAGACCTTGGCACCTTCAAAGGCGCTCCTGTCCGGCGGCAGCGCGGACGTTGGGTCCGGTGTTTCGATTATCAGGCGATCCGTCGTCTTTGCGGATGACGTCTTGTCCTTCTCCTCTGGTTTAAGGGTAAATCCAATTGGCATTTTGATCCATGCACGGACGATTTCGCCCCGATGCATTGCCGGTCTGAACCGCCATTGCAATACCGCATCTGTCGCGGCCTTGTGAAATATCTCCGGTCCGTTCAATACGTTCACGTCGCTAACCGAACTGTCGACATTCACGATAAGCCTCAGTGTAACCACTCCTTCTGTTTTGGTCTTGATTGCTTCTTCCGGATACTCCAGGCCGACAATATGTATCGGATGGGGTTTCGTTTCGATCTGGTCGATGTCAAGAACGTCGATCAGGCCAGTGTCCGGGGCAGCGGGGAGATTTCCCGGATTTGAGCGCATTGATGTGCCATACCAGTGATATGAAACTTGCTGGGTAAACCATACCGACGCATTTTCGCTAACGTGTTTCTCTGGTTCAAATCTTACTCGCGATAAGGCGTCTTTTACCGCGTTTTTGAATCCTGCCGGTCCTTCGACGTTCATAACCTTCACATCTTCCACCGAGCCGTATAGATCGGCCCGTACGTTCAAGGTTACCGTGGCGGTGAACCCTGTATCAGGTGCGGTACGAGAATTCACGAATTGCATAAAAGCATCCTGAACAATAACTGAACTCTTGATCTGCGAAATCGTAACGGGCTTCGTTTCCACTTCAGCCTCGTCGGCGGTTGGGACTCCAACCGAAACAGAGTCGATGTTGCCCGTACCCGTGGGCGCGGTACGCTGTACGTGTTCAATTTTCGCCACCTTGACGTTTGTGGCCGACTTTGAGACGTCATTCTGTGTATACGCTTCACGGATCGAGAGCGGCACCATCATCAGGCCGACGAGTATTAGCGTTACAAACTGCCGCTTTGACCGGTTCATATTGCCCGCCTTGTAGTTGAGGATGTGCTCCAGCCGCTTCTTCAGTGTCGTTCCACGCTCGGTGAAAAATACGGTCAGCGGCCCCGGGGAGGACCGCTTGTCGACAAAGCCCAGCAACAGGCGCCCGTAATCGGCCGGTGTCAGATTCGTCTCACGCAGCACCGCTTCGTCACAGCGCAATTCGCGCAGGTACGCCAACCTGCGGTTCAACAGCCAGATGAACGGATTTGCGCCAAACAGCGCCGTTGCCAGGGCCTGCAGAATCAGCACGTAGATGTCACGCCGTTCATGGTGCGCCAGTTCGTGCTTCAAGACGCCTCGCAGTTCTTCAGACGACCACGAAGACCACTTCGAGGGCAGGAACAACCGCGGTCTCCGCAGGCCCACCAGAATGGGAGAAGGCAGGGTTGCCCTGGAATACACTCTCAAGGTCTCGGGTGCGTTCAGTGACGCGATCTCGCTTGCCAGGTCCACCGGGCTTGCCGGCTTCAGCGCTCGACGAAAGGCCGCGTTTTTCCACAGCGCCGCGCCCGTCCAGGCCAGGACCGAGAGAATCCACAGACAGAACAAATAGAACGCCGGCGGAAGCGTGGCTGCAGGTTCGGGAGAGACAGCGACGGCTTCAGATACCGCTCCGAAATAAGCGGTTGCGTCCACTGCGACACCTGCCGGAGAAACCAGAAACGCGGGTATCGGGATGGCGAGTACCGGCGGTACAAACACCTTCGCGAGGGCCAGCAGATAGAGCGCGTATCTCAACCGTGAATCCAGCGCCAACCACCGGTCGACGGACCACACAAGAACAATGAAGAACGAGATTTCGACCATGTGCACGGCATAGAGCGGCCACCACGCTTCCGCCAGATGTATGAACGTGTTCACGTCGGGCCTCCTTCCTTCGCCTTTTCTCTTTCCTCGATCAGTGCCCGCAATTCATCGAGCTCCTTCTTCGAGAGTTCGCCCGAATCCACGAGATAGGTCGCCAGGGCGCCGAAGGAACCCTCGAACATGCGCGATACCAGGTTTCGCGTTTCGGCCTGGGCGACGTCCTGCCGCGACAGCGCGGGTCTGTACACATTGACGGGACCGATCTTCTCCCGGTCAAGTACGCCCTTTGCAGTCAGAATATTCATGATCGTCTGAACCGTCGTATAGGCCTTCTCGCCGTTGGGATAGAGGTGATCCACAACCTCGCGAACGGTAACCCGGCGACCGAATTGCCAGACGCCGTCCATCACCTCCCATTCCGCTTCGGCCAATCGTCTTTTCTTCGCCATCTCAGTCTCCTTTCGTCTTTGCCTGATTTCCGGATTTCAAGCAATCTGACGGATTCGCTTGCGTGCTCGGTGAACAGCGCGCGGCCGTTGGATGTCCAAGCGTTGCCGGCGATTTTTCCTGCCGCGTGCTACTATATTATTAGTAATATGACGAATTGATTAGGAAATGTCAAGGGTTGCGATCGTTTTTTCGGATAGCGTTCGACGCCACGAGCTCAAACCGGCTTCACGGTGTGCCTGGACTTCGATACGTGGCCGGCGTATATTTCCGCAGCAGGGCGGTATTCCCGCTGGAACACACGATCCGGCCGGGGGAGTCCGCAACACGGGACATTCTCCCGGCGTCTTATTTCGGGACGTCGCCCATCGTCGAACGCCCAATGGAATTCGTAAGTTAGATGATGAGTGATACGGCTCCTGCAGGGCCGTGCGTTTACGGGTGCGCCAGATGTCAGAGCATTTACTCACGAGACGGGAGTTTTTGCGGGACGCCGGCCTGGGCGCCGTGGTTCTTGCGGCGGGATGCGATCGGGCGTTGTGGAGGAATGATATGGGAATCGAGCGAATCGACTGTTCAAGGGAAAAGAGGTACTGGGAAGGCGAACGACCGTTTCCCAGAGGGGTGGAACACCCGCTCTTCTATACTCCGGATCAGATCGAGCGGGCGCGCAGGCGGGTGGAATCGCACGAATGGGCCAGGCGGTTCAGAGACGGGCAATTGAGGTGGATCGCCAACCGCAAGATTCTCGAAATGCCCGACGCGCAGATTCGTGCCGGTATTTCAGACCAGGTCAACTTTCCGCTCCCGCGATGTCCCGTGGACCGGAGAAAGAGGAGTTGGCGGATCCATTTCTGGGAATGGTCGCCGAAGGATCCGTACCGAGTTCGGTGCAAGATTTGCGGGAGCGTGTTCCCGGGACCGGAACACCAGCAGGTGGGAGAGATCGAGGTGATCGGTCCTGCCGGTGGGACGGTGCGATACCGGTATTGGGAGGATGAAGAGGGGATGCGGTACTTTTTCGAGAATATGCTGCTGAATTACACGCAATACCAGGTGGTCCGGATGGCGGATCCCCTGTCGATCGCCTATGTGCTGACCGGCGAAATGGCGTATGCACACAAAGCGGCGGTGATCCTGGATCGGCTTTCGGAAGTCTACAAGAACTATCCCGTGCACGGACTGGGCGTGTCGTATCTGCACGCCGATCGGAAGGGATTCTACGAGAACCACTTCTACAAGGATCCGCCCTTTCCGTTCGTTTCCGCCAGAATGGGCAATTTTCATGCCAGCCCCTTTTCGGACGCGTACAACGCGTTCCGGCTGGCTCAGGTTTACGACCTGATTTCCGACAGCGGCGCCATCGAAAGTCTGTCTGAATCCGAGGGGCGGGACGTGCGCGAGGCCATCGAGCGTGATCTGCTGTACGAGGCAATCCGGCACACACTGGAGATTCCCCATGGCTCGACCAATTACGACGGGGGGCGGATCAACGGGATGGCGCTCGTGGGAAGGGCTCTCGACGAAACGGATTTCGTAAGCAGATCGTACAGCCTGTACCGTACGTTGATCGATAACTGCTATTATTACGACGGGTACTGGCACGAGAATACCCTCAACTACTTCAATATGATTACAAGCGGGACCCTTCGTGTGCCTGATGTCATCAGTGGGCCAGGCGGAATCGACGTTTACGGAGAGATGCCGTTTCTGGAGCGAGTCTATACGGCGCCGCTGGGATTGTTCATGCCGGACGGACGCACGTTCATGGCCAATGACACGTGGGCGCTGAGTACCGGTTTCGCACGTGTTTCCAGTCAGATTGCGTCTATGGGCAAATTCGTGGAAGCAGCGGATGAAATCAGAGGCACCTCCCGCATTCCAGTCGCCGACGTCGAGCACGCGCTCTTTCGACGGACGTCGGAAGCCGACCGGCGCGTCACGGACGACGATCTGCTCGCGCTTGTGCCCGCGAATTATCTGTTGCCGGCGGCCGGCGACGTGATCCTGGGCGTGGGACGATCGAAGGAAGCCGTGCGCGCGACGCTGGGTTACGGTCCGTGGGGCGGACATCACCATTACGACACCCTCGCGATGGGCCTGGATATGTTCGGTCAGGAACTGCTGTCGGACATCGGGTACACGCATACCCGTTACCGGGAGTGGGCGACGACGGTCGGCAGCCACAATACCGTGGTCGTCGACGGACGGGAGCAGACCAGAGAAAGCGGGCGGCTGCTCAGTTATCGCCCGGCTTCCCGTACGCGCGTTGGATTCGTTTGCGCGGAAGCAGCGGGAGCCTTCGGGAATACGACCGTGTATCGACGATCGATGATGCTCGTCCCAACGGGGCCCGATAGCGGGTACGTGGTGGACCTGTTCGAGGTGGAAGGCGGTGACGTGCACGACTATCTGCTGCACGGATCGGCCGACTTCGACCAGACGATTTCCACAGAAGTAGGACTGCGAGCCGCTGAAGCGGAGATGATTCTGCGCGGAGACGGGACGGACGGCGCCCTTTTCGGATATCTGAAACGCACGCGCGCTGCGGATGTGTCCGGAGATTTCAACGTGCGGTTCGAGGGTGGAGGCGCGCAGGTGGACGTCAGGTTTCTGGGCGTGCAAGCGGGGCGATTGCTGATCAGCGACGCACCTTCCATCCGACGGACGCGGGAGGACGACGGCAAGTTGGACGATTTCTGGATGCGTACAGTCTGCCTGCGGCAACGAGGCGAAACGAGCCTGTTCGTCGCAGTCATTGAAGCGCATACCGGCGAGAGTTTCGTTCGGGGTGCGAACCTGGTGGCGCGGAATGGGTCCGGCGTTGTGCTGCAGGTGAATGAACGAGACCGGGACCGGACAATCGCGATCGATCCCCGGGGCGTGGGGTTGGTTACGACCCTGCCGGACGGCAGGCGATTTGAACTCAGGGGACGGGCGGGCGTGGCGAGCGAGACCTCCGCAAACCTCGATCTCGATGTGATTGAAGGGTCGCGGTTAAGGGTCGGCGAATCGGAAGTTCAGAGGATTTCCGACTACAAAGGGGTCGTCACGGAACTGGCGGGAGACATTTCCGGTGCACCGGGGCGGAGCGAAATGGTGCTGGACGTCGCGTTGCCTGAGGATGGATCGCTTGACGGAAAGGTGGTCTACGTCCGGCATCCGTCAACGCTTGAAACGGTGTATCGGGTGCGGCGAATAGAGCGTGAGGGTGGCGGCAGCCGTGTCTTCCTGGCGGACATGCCCAGGTTCGTCAGAGGCAGGGGCAAGGTGGCATCCGGGAAGCGATCCAGATTCGAAAGCACCGTGGATCATCCGAAGGGCGGTGCATATCCCGGATGCCGGTTGAGAATCGGGAACCACGTGTTTACGATTCGCAGGATGCGCGGGCGAACGACCTTTGTTGTAGAGGAAGCATTTGATTTTTCGAAGGTTATCGGCGAATCATTTGAAGTGTATTCAACGGCCGTTGGCGATCGCGTCAGGATTGTGGCGTAGTCTCCGAAATTTCGAAAGTCTGTGGAATTTACGTCCACGATTCGTCCATCCCCCGACCGCGCGAGCAATTCCCGATCCCCGATCAGGAGAGGTCCGTAAGGCAGGTCTGATTTGTCCCGGGCAGACTGCAATCTCGGCGTCAGACATCCTCGTCCTCGTCAGCGTACGTATGTCCGCCCAGGATCGCCCGGACTTCATCGGCTGAAGAGGCGTTCAGCAGGGCGCCCATTCGTTCCTCCTCTTCCTTCTGCAGCGCACGGACGTTGTTGAGAACGGCTTCCAGTTTGTCGGCGGGAAATTTGCACGCGCCGTTCTCGTCCATATGGATGATCTCGCCGGGAGCCACGTCCATTCCGCCTACCGAGACCGGCACATTGACGGCGTGCACGTCCATGCCGCCGTGCCCGGCGGTGACGCCGCTGAGCATGTATTGAAATTGCATGGGGCGAATCTCGTCGATGTCCCGAGAGGGCCCGTTGGAGATGGCGCCTACGCATCCGACGGCTTTCATGGCCGAAGTCATGTTGCCTCCGGCCAGTCCGACCTTGGCCGCGAGTTCCGGCGGAAATTTCTGCTGGAAGACAAGAACGGTGGGTTTGGGAGACGCGTCCAGCGCGTCAATCACGTCCAGAAACGACAGAGAGGTGTAGTCGGGGTCGGGCAGTCCGAAGACGCACGTCACCGCGTAACCGACCGTGCGGCCCAACTCGGGGTACATGCATTTGATCGATTGGTCCGTGTACCAGTTTTCCGTCCAGGGATTGTAGAGGCTCAGGCAGAGCGGGTTGCCGGGATACGTGGCCACGACGTTCGTGATTGACGGGGTGTCGAAGTTCTTCAATGCTTCCAGCATGTCCTGAGAGTTAGCCATGTGAGCCTCCTTGGTATTCGTAAGGGATTATTAGAAGTGATAATGTCGGTCCTCTTCTCGACGCTCAGACTGAATCGGTCTTTTCGTGCGATCCTCGAGGGATGAGGTGCTGCGGCTGCACGATCCGTCGCCGCTCGGGCGTGAGTCTCTTCAGGAGTTCCTGCGATGGCTGATAGCCGTGCCGGAAGTTGCCCCATGACGGGCCATAACGATAGACAACCACGCGCCGCGTACCCGGGTTGGAACGCCGGGCGGAACCATGCGAGATGCCGTCCACAAACAACAGCGCGTCCCCTGCATTCATCTGAATTTCGACGGCGCCCTCGATGCCTTCGACCGTGGCGTTTCTGGACATCCGGTGTCTGTCGAAGTGGGGGTGTTTGAAATTGGATTTGTGGCTTCCGGGAATGACCATGGTGCCGCCGTCGCCGGGCCCGACGTCGGTAAGCGCGACCAGGATGTTGATCTGCCCGCACATGAAGCGTCCGCCGTGGTAGCGAAACTGATTGCGCAATATGGGCGGGTACCCGCCGGAGTGCAGCCCGATGGCTTCGCCGGGTTCGCGAAAATTCGCGAAATTCTCGTCGATGAACAAGGGGCCGTGGTGGTAGTCGAAGCTGCCCTCGCCTCCCACGAAGCGCTTGACCAGTTCGAACCACGCAGGATGGTCGATCAGGTTCTCAAAGGGCTCTCCGGCTTCATAGATCTGTTGCAGATTCAGGCCGGACGTGTCGTCTCCGTAGGTATGGGCGTGGACATTGCCGAACCACTCCCCCGGCATGAGGGACGGAATCCCGTCCAGGCAGGTGTTGAGTTCTCCGACTTCCTCGATGGAGAGCGCGTTCTCGAGATGCAGATAACCACGAAGGTCAAACAGGTACGTTGCGAGGTCGGTATCCATGAACATTCCTGAGGGCTGTCGTCAATCCGGGCAACCGGCCGCCGCCGAATGTGGCGCGACACCGTTTCAGGTGGATGACATCTGCCGAGACGCCCTTATGTAAAGATGTATTACAGGTAAACAGGGAAACCCTGTTTGTCAACTCGATTCTGACGGGAATCCGAATTCCGCGCCACTGCCTGATGCGGCAGCCCATTCATGATTTCGTCGCCGTGATGATGCTCGATCCGTTCGGTTGCCTGGTCCGATGGACATCCTCGAATCCCGCCTGGATCAACCAGGTTCTGTACTCGCTTTCCGTGTAGGCGCGACCCCCGCGATAGATGTTGAGGAAGACGATGTTGAAGATTGCCGCGTCGGGCGGTGAACATCGGCTGTCGTCCAGGATGCCGCTGCCCAGGATGTAGATGGAACCCCCGGGACGGAGCGCGGCGCCGATGTGCGACAGGGCCCGACCTGCCTGGTCCGGAGCAAGGGTCTGGACAAACGCTTTCGCAACCGCCGCGTCGAATTCCTCCTGGACGGGTTCTCGGGTGACGTCCAGCGCGAGGGTGCGTACCCGGTCGGTCGCGTTCGCCTGACGAATGAAACGCCTTGTAACGGGGACGACCTCGGGCAGATCCAGCACGGTGGCGGTCAGGCGGGGACTGGCCTCGGCGGCGGCGATCGCCACGCCGCCCGAACCCCCTCCAACATCGAGAAGGCGCCTGCAGGACGAAAAATCGAAACAGGCGGCCAGGTACCGTCCGGTCGCGAGTGCCTCGTCGTGAAGTCCGCGAAGGAAGGCGTACAACTGACCGGTGGGCATGTCGGCAAAACTGTGTTCGGCCTGGGGTTGGTCGAGCCGAATCGATTCCGCGGTCTTGAGCGATGCCGACCAGAGAACCGAAAGAAGGTGGTGAAGGTTGCCGATGTAATCCGGGCTGGACTCTACAAGATAACGCTGTGCTTCGCTGCAATTGACAAAGCGATCGTCTTCCCCGCGCAGCAGGCCCGCCGCCACCAGCGCGTATAGCAGCCGTGAGAGGCGATCGGCCGACACCTCGCTTTTTGCTGCGATTTGCCGCGCATCCAACGGCCCGTCGGCCAGGGTATTGAAAACGCCGAGTTGCATACCGGCCAGCAGGGCGAAGGACGGATACGCATTTCGAATCAGGCGTGCCACCGTTTCCGCTTCGGAAACGTCCATAAGGCCCTTATTCAACGCTCGATCCGGACATTCCCGTCGGCGTCCACGGCGAGGAACGGAATCTCGCCCCCGTGGTTGGAATAGGGCCCGTACATAACCGCGCGCTGCTCAGGGGTCATGCCCTCCACGAGTTCTTCGCCCCAGTATATTTCGGGTGGGGCCAGATCTTTCGCGGAGCCGCCCCGTATGGAAGATCTGGAAGCGTATTTGTACAGTACGGAACGGCGGGGCCGCTCGCTCTGCCAGGGTCGTGTGCCATGGGTCTGTGCGCCGTCCATGAAGAACAGGACGTCGCCGGCCCGCATGGCCGGCTGCACCACCGTACCCATGTCGTCGTCGCACGTGCGAACGCCCGGCGGCATGGGAAATCCGGATTTGTGGCTGCCGGGTACGCAGGTGAAGCCGCCGTCCCCCGGGTTCACGTCGGCGAGTTGCCAGCTTACCGTGACGCCGCCGCAGTAGGTCCCGCCATTCTGGTGATGGTAGGCCACGTGGGGTCTGTGCGGCTCGCCGGAGCCGTGCATGGTCAGGCCCTCGGTACCTTTGACACCGGATATGAGCAACGGGCCGTGATCCAGGCGAAAGCCCGTCCCGCACATGACGTTCAGGCGCCTGACGACGGCGGGGTGGACGAGCATCCGCCGAAACGGTTCGCAATGAGGGTGTTCCAACTGCAGCAGGTCGTGCATGGTCGGACGGCCGGTGCCCCGGAGGGAATTCGAGTCACGCGCGCCCAGATTGTCATCGCCTACCTGCATCCGTTCCTGGTACCGGTTGATGGCTTCGTTCGCGGCTGCGAGCTCTTCGGGCGAAAGTACCTGGCGTGCAATCAGGTATCCCGTGAGATCCCACAGGTAGCGTTCCTTTGCATTCATGACCTGCTCCAGTCGAGTACTGACTGTACCGCGCCGTTTGCCACGTTTACTCAGACGACCCGGGTCGTCTCTCCGTCGGAATCCAGCCTCGGAAAGTCCGAGCCTGTGTGGACGCCGGGCCCATAGAGAACGGCCCTCTGTTCGGGACTGAGGTCCCGGACCCAATTACCCCAGCGGGTTTCGGGTGTAAAATGGCGCCCCGTTGCGCGGGCGGCGGCTCGTGAAGCGTACTTGTAGAGTACCGAACGACGTTCGTGTCTGCCTCTCCACGGGAGGGTGCCATGCGTGGCGGTTTCGGCGAAAAACAGGACGTCGCCAGCTGACATCACTGGCTGTACAACCAGGTCCATATGATCTTCCACGGAGCGTATTCCCGCCGGAGCGGGTTCGCGCGTCTTGTGGCTGCCGGGTACGATGCAGAATCCACCGTCACCCTTGTTGACGTCCGTCAGTTGCCAGGCTACGGTGACGCCGCGGCAGTACATCCTGCCGTTCTGCTGGTGGTACCATACAGACTGGCTGAAGGGTTCCCCGGCGCCATGCAACTGGTGCCCCTCCGCGCCGGCTTCCGCGCCGATGAGCAATGGACCGTGGTCGAGTCGAAATCCCTTTCCGGACATCTCATTCAGGCGCGAGACTACGACGGGATGGACCAGGAGGTTTCTGAACGGCTCCCTGTATGGCGCAGGCCAGGCCAGCATTCCGGTAAGTTCCTTTCGCCCCTGCGCACCTTTCAGGGCTGATGATCCGCCGGAGAGGCTGCCGGTGTCGACGGAACGGGTGGAAACGCGGTCGGCGAAGTGGTCGATGGCGGCATTGCACTCGGCCACCTCTTCGGCTGTGAGCGCATTGCTGACGACCAGATATCCGCTCAGGTCGAAGAAATAACGTTCTTCTGCCGACATCACGTACCTGTTGGCGCTCATTTTGCCTCCTGAAACGACGAAATATGTCCTTTGAACGACCGTGAATCCCGGGTTTACGGCCCCTTTCCGCGCGTCTCCTGCTCCTCCTCCCAGTCCGCCATCACCTCGGCGGTCCGGCGCAGGAGTTGCTCGTCCTTTTCGGCGCGGACCGCTTGCGGGTCTCTTCCCGACCAGTTGTAATAGCCATTTCCGGATTCCACCCCTGTCGCTCCCTTCCCGACCAGCGCCTGGAGGTAGGCTAGGGGCTGCTCCCACCCTCCCAGGGCCTGCCAGAGATGCGAGGCGACGCGGACGTGCATGGTCAGTCCGTTGATGTCGCGTTGTTCCAGCGGGCCCGCGGTGGTGAATCTTGGCGCCAGTCCCAGTCGGAAGGCGGCGTCGATGTCCTCGGCGGAGGCGACGCCGGAAGCCAGCAGGTCGACGGCCTCACGGATCAGCGCATGCTGAAGCCGGTTGACGAGAAATCCTGGTACGTCCTTGTTCACGCGAAGCGGCATGTAGCCCAGCCGCTGCCAGATTCCTGCGATACATTCCATGATTTCGTTCGAAGTCTTCTCCCCGCGGACGATTTCGGCAACGGGTACGATGTGGGCCGGTTGCACGAAGTGCGAACCGGCGATGCGGTCTCTGTGCCGGGCTTTTGCCGCCAGGCTGGTAATGGGCAGGCCGGATGTGTTGCTGACCAGAGGGACTTCGGTAGCCGCCATGGCGTCAAGACGATGGAAGAGCGCTTGCTTGGACTCCAGGTCTTCCGTGATGGACTCCACGACAAAGTTGGATTCGCCAACAGCGGTCTCCAGGTTCGTGGTCGTGTGTATGCGGTTCAGCACGTCGTCGGGCGATTCACCCCGAAGCCTGTTGTGCCGCGCGAGATCCTGCGCGTACCGCTCCAGATTTTCGCGCGCATTGAAGAGGCTTTCACGCCGCCGGCTGATCAGCCAGGTTTCGCTGCTTCCGAGCGCCAGGACCATGGCGATCTGACCGCCCATCAGACCGGCGCCGACAACGGTGGACTTGCTCAGGAAGAGATCCATATATTGGATTCGCCCTTGAATTCAGACGGCCGTTCCCCCGAGAGGGCTTCAGCGATTTACCGGCAAATGCATCGCAGCGTTATTCATGCACAGGTCATGTATCTACGCGAACCCGCTGGAGGGCTGCCTCGGCGACCTTTAATGTCCGGTCGATGTCCTGCTCCGTGTGCGCCAGCGAGAAATAGAGCTTTCCTCCAGGATTGAAGAAAATGCCCCGTTTGATCATTTCAATGCCGAACTGCCTGGCGGCGCCGGCGTCGGCCTGAAGCGTGTCCGCGTAGTTTCGGATTTCGGCATCCGAGAAATAGGGTTGCAGCACCGGCCCTTCACCCAGGACCTGAAGCGGTATTCCCATCTCTACGCCGAGCGCTTCGAGGCCGCGCCCCAGACGTGAAGGGATATCGTAGAGCTTTCCATATACGCCGTCGGACTCCAGCACATCCAGTGTTGCCAGGCCGGCGGCGGCAGAGACGGGATTCCCGTTGGTCGTTCCGCTCACAAAGGTATACGGTGCGGTCCCTTTACGGCGGGGGTCCGCGCACGCCAGAATATCCGCCCGCCCGCAGACGGCGGCCATCGGGTATCCGCCGCTGATCGTCTTTCCGTAGACGGCAACGTCGGGCACGACGCCGTAGCGCTCCTGTGCGCCCCCCCAGGCGATGCGAAAGCCGGTGACGACTTCGTCGAAAATGAGGACGACGCCGCAGGCGCTCGCGGCTTTCCGGATGGATTCCAGAAAGCCCGGCTCCGGCCGGAGGGCGCGCTGAACGGGTTCGACGATAACGGCCGCCAGGTCGTCCGCGTAGGACGCTATGAGTTCTGCGGCAGCATCGCCGTCGTTGAACGGGGCGACCAGAACCGATTGGCCGACGGCCCTGGGAATGCCCTGGGAGTCCGGGATGGGCAGCGGCCCGTCCGTCGGTCGCGTCGGTGTGGTACTCTGCTGGGCATAGTCGTGGCCGCCGTGCCAGCCGCCCTCGAACTTGAGGATTTTCTCCCGGCCGGTGAATGCCCGCGCCATACGGAGGGCTGAAAAAGTCCCTTCGGTGCCCGAGGAGATGAAGCGGATGGATTCCCCGCAGGGCGAGGCTTCGACAATCCGCTCGGCCAGGCGAATAACGGGTTCATTGAGGGCGTAGAATGTCGATCCCAGCGCCACCTGGCGCTGGACGGCCTCGACGACGGCGGGATGGGCGTGACCCAGAATCAGCGGGCCGGAGCCGAGGATGTAGTCGATATATTCCCGGCCCTCGGTATCGTAAATCCGGCAGCCGCTTCCACGCTGCATTACGGTTGCGACTTCATCCGGAATCCGAAAGCTGCCCAGACAGCCGCCGGCAAGATACCGATCGGCCCATTCGAGCAGGTCGCGCATCGACAGATTATCCATCGAACCGTCTCCGGGCAACGTGTGAGGGGATTCTGACCGGCGTCTACGGACGCCATAAGATATCCCTGCCGGCGCATTCTGTCACGCCCTTTTGCAGTGCGATCGAAAGGGGCGCGATCGAATTCGCCCAATCGACGGGTACGTATATCATGAATTGAAGCGATGAGACTGACTTGTAACGGAACGAAGAGCGTGCGAAAATGTCGGCGTCGGTTTGCCGAAAAACCTCTGCAGCGAGTAATGTAACGGGATAGCGCTCCTGGCGGACTGGAAAACCACAAAGACGGAGGTCGTCATGGTTGAAAGCGTCTCAAAGAAGCCGAATGTCGTTGTGTTCTATACGGATCAACAGAGGTGGGATACAACCGGGGTTCATGGAAATCCGATGGACCTGACGCCCAATTTCGACCGGATGGCGCAACGGGGTACCCATGCGTTCAATTCATTCACCTGCCAGCCTGTCTGTGGTCCCGCGCGTGCCTGCCTGCAGACCGGGTTGTATGCAACGACGACGGGCTGCTTTCGCAACGGCATTCCTCTACCGCCTGGCAGTCGCACTCTGGCGCACCATTTCGGAGACGCGGGCTTCCGCACGGCGTACATCGGCAAGTGGCATCTGAATGGACGCGGATCGACCGGACCGGTTCCGCCTGAGGGACGCGGAGGCTATGAATACTGGTTGGCATCGAACGCACTGGAGGCTACGTCCGAGGCATATCGGACGGTGATGTACGACAACGAGGATGCACCGGTAGAATTGCCGGGATACAGGGTCGATGCCGTAACGGATGCGGCCATCCGTTACATTCACGGGAACCGGGAACAGCCGTTTTTTCTGTTTGTGTCATATATCGAACCCCATCACCAGAACCATATCGACGACTATCCGCCGCCGGATGGGTACCGTGAACGCTATACCGGCGGGTGGGTCCCACCGGATCTTGCGGCGCTGGGCGGCTATTACGGTATGGTGAAGCGGCTGGATGAGGCGCTTGGCAGAATGCTGGACGCACTGAAGAGTACGGACCTGGCGGAACGGACCGTCGTATTGTTTACGTCAGACCACGGTTGCCACTTCAAAACGCGGAATGCCGAGTACAAGCGGTCCTGCCACGAGAGCTCGATTCGTGTGCCAACCGCGTTCCAGGGCCCGGGATTTGACGGTGGGGGTCAGGTGCGCGATCTGGTGAGTACGGTCGATCTGACGCCCACACTGCTGGATGCGGCCGGGATCGCGGTACCTGCAGAGATGCAGGGCCGGTCGATCCTGCCGCTGACGGTCGGGAACAGCGAGGGTTGGCCGGAGGAGACGTTTGTGCAGATCAGCGAGGCTCAGGTGGGACGGGCTGTACGCACCCGCCGGTGGAAATACGGGGTGGACGCGCCGCAATGCCACGGTGGACAACACCCGGGGTCGGACCGGTACGTGGAGCAATATCTGTACGATCTGGAGGCGGACCCCTACGAGTTGTGCAACCTGATCGGGATGACGTCCCACGAAGAGGTGGCGCAGATCCTGAGAGCGCGCTTGATCCGGCGCATGGTCGAAGCCGGCGAGGATGCGCCACACATCGAAGCGGCCGACGCCAGAGAAGCCAGGCAACGACGTGTGACCGGGGACGAAGCGCGAAGTTGATGAATCCCGGACGAAATCCGACCCGCTGCCGTGTATCAGGCCTTCTGGTAAATCTCAGTACCCTTCCGCCTGAACTCTTCCGCTTTTTCCTCCATGCCGGCGTCCAGCGCTTCATCCACGCCCAGACCCTTTTTTGCGGCGTAATCGCGAACGTCCTGCGTGATTTTCATGCTGCAGAACTGGGGGCCGCACATACTGCAAAAGTGCGCGACCTTTGCACCGGCAGCCGGCAGGGTCTCGTCGTGGAACTTGCGGGCGGTTTCGGGATCCAGCGAGAGGTTGAACTGATCTTCCCACCGGAATTCGAAGCGGGCCTTGGAAATGGCGTCGTCCCAGGCCTGCGCGCCGGGGTGGCCCTTGGCCAGGTCGGCGGCGTGGGCCGCGATCTTGTACGCGATAACGCCGTCTTTCACGTCCTGCCGGTTGGGAAGACCCAGGTGTTCCTTGGGCGTGACGTAGCAGAGCATGGCTGTTCCGTACCAGCCGATCATGGCCGCGCCGATGGCGGAAGTGATGTGGTCGTATCCGGGCGCGATGTCGGTGGTAAGAGGTCCCAGGGTATAGAACGGCGCTTCGTTACACAGTTCCATCTGCTTGTCGACGTTCTCCTTGATGAGATGCATCGGGATATGCCCGGGGCCTTCGTTCATGACCTGGACGTCGTACTCCCACGCGATCCTGGTGAGTTCCCCCTGGGTTTCCAGTTCGGCGAACTGCGGCGCATCGTTGGCGTCCGCAATGGCGCCGGGCCGGAGACCGTCTCCCAGGGAGAAGGAAATGTCGTAGCGCTTCATGAGTTCGCATATGTCGCGGAAGTGGGTGTAGAGGAAGTTTTCTTTGTGGTGCGCCAGACACCATTTCGCCATGATGGATCCGCCGCGTGAGACGATGCCGGTCACCCGTTGTGCGGTGAGCGGGACGTAGCGCAGGAGGACCCCGGCGTGGATGGTGAAGTAGTCCACACCCTGTTCGGCCTGTTCGACAAGCGTTTCCATAAAGACGTCCATATTCAGGTCTTCCGCAACGCCGCCAACCTTTTCAAGGGCCTGATAGATCGGAACCGTGCCGATTGGTACAGGAGAATTCCGGATAATCCATTCCCGGGTTTCGTGGATGTCGCTGCCGGTGGAAAGGTCCATGGTCGTATCGGCGCCCCACTTTACGGCCCAGCGGAGTTTCTCGACTTCCTCTTCGATTGACGACGTGACCACCGAATTGCCGATGTTGGCGTTGATCTTGACCAGGAAGTTGCGCCCGATGATCATCGGTTCGCTTTCGGGGTGGTTGATGTTTGCCGGAATAATCGCTCTGCCCCGAGCCACTTCAGACCGCACGAATTCGGGTTCGACGTTTTCGCGGATGGCGATAAACTCCATCTCCTCAGTGACGATCCCGCGCCTGGCGTAGTGCATCTGCGTCACGTTGTCGCTGCCCCGCAGAACGGTTTCGCGTTTCAGTCCTCGCGGGATTTCCGGAGCGGCCGGGTTTTCCGGGACATGCGAAGGAGCAACCTCTTCAACGCCGCCTCGACTCTCGATCCAGGGGCGACGCAGAGGCGGGAGACCTTTACGCACGTCGTGGCCCTGAGGGCCGCTGGTGTCGTACACGTACACCGGCGGTTCGCCGTTTTCGAGATGAATCTTGCGGGCGGGCACCCGCACGCTGTCGCGACCCCTGATATAGACTTTTTCGGAATTTGCGAATGCGTTGCCGTTGTCCGAAGAACCGTTCATCGTCCAATCTCCTTTTGAAGCTGTCATAAAATTCCCAGCGGTCTTCGCGCGGCGGCAAAGCGCCGGTCGGCGTTGGCGCACAGAAACACAAACGACCGTCCCCAGGAAGGAACGGCCTCTTTTTTGCGTCGCAAGACCTTTGTTCCGCTTTCCCTACGCTGGCATAATCCAGATCAGGTTCCAAGGGTATGATCTCAGCCGTTCGGCACCCCACGCGGATCTCAGAGTACAAGTTAAACGGTTAAGAGAACTCTGTCAAGGATGGAATTACAGGTTGGTCCGCGGACGCATCCGGACGTCGACTTCAAGCTGCGTCTCGCCGCCGCCCTGGCGCACGCCGCGGGTGGGCGAGACATCCAGATAATCGCGTCCGGTCGCGATCCGGATGTGTCGTTCGTCGGAGAGACTCCGGTTTGTGGGATCGAAGCCCACCCAGCCCAGTCTCGGCAGCAGGCATTCCACCCAGGCGTGCGAGGCGTTGCTCCAGGCCTGGCCTTCCGGCGAACCGGGAACGTAGAGATAGCCAGAGACGTAGCGGGCGGGAACGCCCCAGGAGCGGGCAACCGCGATCATGACGTGGGCGTAGTCCTGGCAGACTCCCTGGCCCGTGCTCAGGATTTCGTCGATTGATGAAGCGGCGGACGTGCTTCCCGGCGTGTATTGAAACACATTGTGCAGCGATTCGGATAGCCGGGTCAGGTCCGCGAGCGGGTCGCTCCCGCGCGCGATGCCATTTTTCCTCGTGAAATCGGAGAGCGCGGAAGATGGAGTCGCCATCGCACTTGGCTGCGTAAAGTCCCAATGAAGAAACGAGTCCCTCCAGGCGTCGATTTCCTTCCACGCACCGGTTCCAAGTCCGGTTGGCAGCGGACTGAAGCGCGCCGGACTCACGGTGGACTGAGCAGCAATCTCCAGCGCCCGGTGTTCCGGATGGACATTGAGAACGTGCCGCGTATTGCCGAAGGGATCCTTTTCCGCGCTGAGGGAGCCGTGGGGTGCCGTTTCGATTTCAAAACGGATGAGGCGCTGTCCCCCGTTGTCGAGCGGTTGCAGGCAAAGCACCATAACACACTCCCGAGCGGGGAGTGCGTAATGGTAGCGTGAGACGTGCCTGATTTCGTACTGGACGGATCCGGACACGGTATCGGCACACCGGGGATTCAATCGACAACGGCGTAATCGATGTAGGCGGCGGAAACCAGGCCGTGAAGTTCCCGGCAGTATCCCATGAGGTCCCCGAGGAGGACCTCCCGGTCTTCACGGTCGGGCCAATCGTAATGGATCAGCGCGCACATACGCCTGGCCATGCGAAGGGCTGCTGCACTGGACTGTTCGTCGGAACCCGGACCGATGGCGCCGAGTTCCGCGGCCACGGCGTCGAGAGAGTAGCAGAGAGAGCCGTGTAGCAAAGGGTCTGTAACGAGAAGGTCGAGGACCCGACGCGGCTGGACGTCGACGCTGTAATTTCGGCTGTACGCATCAGACGCCTGGCTGACGTGCAGGAGGTTCGTCCAGTCCGCGTCGGAGGACTCGTCCATCAGTTTGTCTACTGAGAGTTGGGAAAGAAACAACGAAGCCGAACATTGGGCGCGCTCGATATGCCTGCCCAGTCGTAGAAAATGCCATCCCTCGTCGCGATACATCGTTGCTTCCGCCACGCCGGCAAACGTGTTGATGTCGCCGGCAGTTTCAGCATAAAAACTCTCCGGAGAGGGCTTCCAGATTTCCCGAATACCGAGTTTCCGGAGCCGCAGATACGCGAGGTTCAGACATGTCCACATTTCCCCGCTGATGCAGTGACGCATCTGCCGCGCGTTTTCTCGGCCGAGCGAGAAACAGTTCCAGACGGAGTCGGGATTTGTGCGTTCGAACGTGAGATCGTCGGCCAGCGTGTAGGAATCCGCCAGCGTGAAATCGTCGCTTCCTACCATTGTGATGCTGCCGCCGGGTGGACGTCGATTCAAGCTCATGTAGATTCGACTCCAGCCGAAGTAGATCTCCCGGATGGGCCGATCCACCAGTGCTTCGGCCTGAAATCGCAGCAGGCGGCAGAGGTGTTCCGCGCGTTCCAGGTAGCGGCCCATCCAGTAAAGGCCCTGCGCGCTGCGTGAGAGAAGCCTGGGATTTCCGTGACTCGTTGCCATCAATCCTCATCGGCTTCTTCGGGTGTAAGCACGAATTCGGGATACGCTTCCATTCCGAGTTCCCCAACGTCCTGGCCCAGTCGCTCGACTTTGTCGGACACGCGGACGCTCAGGGTCGCTGCAAGCAGTCGCCACAGTACCCACGAGATCGAGAATACGAACACGCCAACGGCCACGCAGCCCAGGAGTTGAACGCCGAAGTTGCCGCCCGCGGCGATGCAGACCGCGAGCGTTCCCCAGACACCCGCGAACAGGTGGGCGGGTACCGCGCCGACGACGTCGTCGATTTTCAGCTTCTCCAGCAGCCGGATACCGACCGTGCAGATGACCGCGCCCACGCCGCCGATAATGACGGCCCAGTAATGCTGGACGATGTCGGGGCCGGCGGTAATCGAGACCAGCCCGGCAATCGCGCCGTTCAGGCTTGCGAACAGGTCCATGCGGCCAAGGATCGGTCTCGAGACGATGAGGGCAACGACCACGCCGGCCGCCGCAGCAAGATTCGTGTTGACCAGGACATGGCTCATCGCCACCGCATCGGCGGCGCTGCCCAGTGCCAGCTGCGACCCGCCGTTAAACCCCAGCCAGCCGAACCACAGGATGAACACGCCGAGTGTCACTACGAGGATATTGGACGGGGGTGTCGCCTTGACGGTACCGTCCCTTCGGAATTTCCCCAATCGCGGGCCGACAACCAGGACACCCGCGAGCGCCGCCCAGCCACCGGTGCTGTGGACAATGGTCGAACCGGCGAAGTCCTTGAATCCCATTGCGCTCAGCCACCCGCCTCCCCATGTCCAGGCGCCCACAATGGGGTAGATGACAGCCGTCAGGGCCAGCGTGAACAGAAAGAACGACCACATCTTAACCCGCTCCGCCAGCGCCCCCGATACAATCGAGGCGGCCGTAGCGACAAAAACCATCTGGAAGAACCAGTCGGACATTGTGGCGTATTTGTTCGCGATGACCTTGGCCTTTGCCGACTCCTGCCCGCCCACCAGGGCGATGTCGGCGGCGGAAGGGCCGTAGAGGAGTGTAAATGTGCCGATGAACTTCCCGACGTCCGTGTACATGAGGTTGTAACCCAGGAAGTAATAGGCGAGTCCGGCGATCGAGTAAAGGCCGATGTTCTTCATGCAGATCATGGAGGCGTTCTTGGTGCGTACCGAACCGGACTCGAGCATCGTGAACCCGGCGCACATCCACATAATGAGCGCACCCCAGATCAGAAACGCGAAGGTGTTGAAGACGAACATCGTCTCCTGGCTGACGGCTGCATAGGCGGCGGTGGTCCCGCACAGCAGACAGCCAAGCATCAGCAGGACGTTTCTTGCCAGTGAACCGCCGATGCGTTTGTGAAACGGTACTTTCGTGAAACTTCTCATACCCTCTCCTTTCGTGGTTTCGCCACAATGGCAAAATACGTGGTTAACCTGTCCAACGTCTTCCGAATCAATCTCTTCAGTTTTCCAGGACCCAGAGATCCTTCCCGCCTCCCCCCTGACTGGAGTTCACGACGATGCTGCCCCGTCGCAGGGCAACCCGGCAAAATGCGCCAGGAACGATGCGTGTCTCCTGTCCGTGGAGCACAAACGGACGCAGGTCAACATGCCGCGGTTCGAACCGGCCGTCCACCAGACACGGGGAGCGGGAAAGCGACAGAACCGGCTGGGAGATAAAGTCGGCGGGGTCGGCGCGCAACTCCCTGGCGTAATCCTCGCGTTCCTTCGGCGTGGAATGGGGCCCAATCAGCATGCCGTAACCCCCTGATTCGCCAACACGTTTTACAACGAGGTTCTCAAGATTGTCCAGCGTGTATTGAAGCTGTTCCGGCCGGCGGCACAGGTAAGTCTCGACGCTGGCCAGAATGGGTTCTTCTCCCATGTAGTAGCGTATGATGTCCGGAACGTAGGCATATACGCTCTTGTCGTCGGCCACGCCTGTTCCGGGCGCGTTCACAAGGGTCACGTTGCCGAGTTTGTAGGCGTGCAGCAAGCCGGGTACGCCAAGAAGGGAATCCTCGCGAAACACGAGGGGATCGAGAAAGTCGTCGTCGACGCGCCTGTAGACCACGTCGACCCGCCGGAGACCGGTGGTGGTGCGCATGTAAACAAAACCGTCGTTGACGAGGAGGTCCCGTCCCTCGACAAGCGCAGCACCGATCTCGCGGGCGAGAAACATGTGTTCGTAAAAAGCCGAATTGTAGACGCCGGGCGTCAACAACACGATGCAGGGTTCGGACCGTCCCCCCGGGGCGAGCTCGACGAGGATTTCGCGCAGCAACCTGCCGTAGTGTTCCACGTCCTGCACGCGCGAACGTCTGTAAAGGCGGCGCAGGCTTGCCTTCACCGCCTTACGATTCGCGACCATATACGAAACACCCGAGGGTACGCGCAGGTTGTCTTCAAGGACCAGAAAGCCGTCGTTTGTGCGTACGAGATCGGTTCCACAGATGGAAACCCAAGCGCCATGGGGCGGAGAAACGCCGCGCATCTCCACGCGGTACTGCGGACAACCCTTAACCATATCCGCCGGGATCACGCCGTCTTCTATAATCCGCGCGTCGTTATATATGTCCTGGAGAAATCGATTGAGGGCTGCGAGGCGCTGGGTTAGTCCGCTGACGAGTTGTCGCCATTCGGCGCCCGATAAGACCCGTGGCAGGCAGTCGACCGGAATGATGCGTTCCGTGGCTTCCTCGTCGCCGTATACGGTAAACGTGATCCCCTCGTTTGAAAAAGATCGCGTTACCCGTTCCTGGATGCTCGAAAGATCTTCACTGGAGAGATCGTTCAGCGCTTCGAACAGCGGGCGGCAATGCTCCCTGGGACGACCGTCCGGAAGAAACATCTCGTCGTAAAACTCCGGATCCAGAGCGTAGGTGTCGAAATCCATGGTGACAACCTGAAAATTCCCAAGTTGCGGTTTGTGTTGTCGGTATCAATGGAAATCTTCGCCGGTTTCGGCAACGCGGCGACGTGCGATCAATTCCCAAGCGTTTCGAATCTGCCGCCCCTGACCACCTGCAGGACCGCCGGATAGGTTGGATCACCATTCTCGTCGAAAGCGAATGGCCCCACAATGGTCGGCATTTCGATGGCGGCCAGCGCATCCCTGACGGATTCAGACGTTAAGGATCCGGCCGCTGCAATCGCGGCCGCCAGAATGCGCACACAGACATATCCCTCCGCCGCGAACAGATCGGGTTCGCCGCCGAATTTATGGCGGTAGTTCTCGATAAATGCGCGGTTTTCCGGCGTTTCTATAGAACGCGACCAAAACGTCCCCGTTATCAACCCTTCTGCCGCGGCGCCCGCCGGTTCGATCTGGCTCGAAGCGAAGCCGAAAACGAGGAATGGTATTTCGTAAGGAATCCCAAGTTGGCGTCCCTGCACCGGAATCGTCACCCTTTGCATCGGCCGGGTCCAGACGAGAATGACGTCGGGCTTCAAGACGTTGATTCGGCTCAGAGCTGCGGAAAAATCGGTCTGTCCGGTTGCGAACGCCTCGGCTGCAAGCGTCTCTACGCCCAATTCGTCAAGCGCCTTTGCGGTTTCCTCGTAACCGCTTTGTGAGAAAACGTCCGTGCTGTCGTAGATGACGGCAACGCTGGTTAATTTCAGTATCGTCGTTGCGACAGCAAGCGTGCTTTGAGCGATCCGGCTCACGGGTGCGGGGACCCTGAACACGAAGTCGCCAATGGCCCCCAATCCCGCGGCTGCCGCGGTCGGGCTGAACGCCACGACGTTGTTTTGCTGGGCAATCGGGAATGCTACGGCAGCCGACGAGGAGTAGCCCGGTCCCAGAATTACTGAAACGTCGTCCTCGTGAATCAGCTTTTCGAATGCTTCTGCAGCGACGTCCGGAACGCTCTCACTGTCTTCAACGATGAACTCAAGCGTCGAATTCCCGAATTCAAACCGGTTGACCTCTTCTCGGGCAAGTGCCATTCCGTTACGTACGAATAGGCCGACGGACCTGCCGTCACCCGTCAGGGGGAGAACGACTCCGACCCGAATCGTCGCCGGAAGGCGCCCCGGAGCCAGGTTGGACGTGTCGGTTACCCGGGCTGTCTCGCCGACCGGCAGTTCGACCGTTACTTTCTGTCCGCCGTTGATCGGAATGCTGAACCAGGAACCCAGCGGGCTGCCCGCACGGGTCGCGCGGGCCGAATAATAGCCTCCCGCGGCAAGGTGAACATCCACGCGCACTCGTCCATTCGCGTCCGTCGTGTCGGAAAACGTGACGTCCGGTGTCCGCCCGGAAACCGAACGAGACAATGCGACAGTGACACCACCCAATGGTAAACCGTCCTGCTTCACGGTTGCCAACACGATGGCCCGCGTCGTAACGTCTCCGGCAGCCAGTTTGCCAAGCGACCGTACCGTGTGTTCCTCTACCCGGGAGGCCGACGGCGCCATCGTATGGTCGCCGCCGCAACCCCACGGCAGGCACACGGCGAATATCAACACCGGCAAATTGCGGAAATTCAATGGCATTTCGGCCGAGTCCCGTTTTCTCTGTGCATGGGAAGCAGCGTACCGGCCCGAATTGAGACGTCAATATTACGCAACGGCCGGCCCGAAGGCTTTGCCACGCGAGTGACGACGGCGAAGAGCACGGACTCTGCCGTGCGAAATGGAAAAGAATCGGTGGCCCTTAGTGGCCGGGCGATAGGCGGCGGACGTTTTGCACAACGACATCAGGGCGAATCCTCAACGGTGGACTCCGTCGCCACCAACGCGGGCGCTTCGAGGGGAATCTCAACAATCATCTCGGTATATTCGCCGGGTTCGGTTTCGACCCGGATGCTGCCGCCATGCTCACGCACGATGTCATTGGAAAGTGCAAGACCGAGCCCGGTACCCTGATCTGTCGGCTTCGTGGTGAAAAACGGGTTGAAGATCTTTTCGACGACATGCGGCGGCATCCCGGTACCATTGTCGCGGATGCTCACGACCAGATGTTCCGGTTCACGTCGGGTCGTCAACCACAACGTGGGCATGTAAGACCCCTCATTGTCTTCCGACGCAACGACGGCGCGTCGTCTCTCGTCGGTTGCATGGCAGGCGTTGCTTACCATGTTCAGGAAGACACGGCCAAGGTCCTGAGGTACAACCTCGACGTCACCAACGGAAGGGTCCAGATCCTGTTTGATATCAAGCTGAAATTCGGTGTCACTCGCCCTTGCGCTGTGGTATGCGAGCCGGGCGTGTTCGTCGAGCAGGTTGTTGATATTTGTGGCCTGTCGCTGAGCCGAACCCCGGCCCATTGAAAGCATGTCCTGGACAATACGGTTGGCCCGCTCGCCGTGTTCACGGATGCGCGCGAGGTTGTCATTGAGGTCCTGGCATATTTCCTGGACGAGTTCGCGCCCTTCTTCGTCGAGTTCGCCGCCATCGCCGCTAAGCGTGTCCTGGAGTTCCTCTCCAAGTTCCTCCAGAAGTTCCTGGGAGACCTCGGAGAAGTTCTTGACGAAGTTCAGCGGGTTCTTGATTTCGTGTGCCACCCCGGCGGTCAGTTCACCGAGCGCAGCCAGCTTTTCGCGCATTACGATCTGGTCCTGTGCCTTCTTCAGGTCCTCCAGCACGGCTTCAAGCTGTTCGTTTTTCTCACGTAATTCCTCTGCGAGTTTTTCAACGAGGTTCAGGCGTTGGACTTCAAGAGCATGCCGCCGGAATACCTCCAGGGCCGCCGCCATATCCGCGACTTCATCGTGCCCGCTGATTTCGACTTTGGCTTCCAGGTCGCCCTCGGCCATCCCCTGCATTCTGTTCGACAGCCGTTCAAGACGGCGCAATAGTACGCGGCCGACGAAAAGCCACGCGATCAGCAGGGCGCCGGTGATGCTGACCACGTTCAGTCCCAGCAAAACGCTTCGGCCGGTTCCGATCGCCTGTGTGGATGCCCGCGTGGCATCTCGCGTACGTTCGCGGGCGGCGCTGACGAGACCCTCTACTTCCGCGCCGAGTTTGATTTCGAGGCTCAGGTTGTCCTGGAGAAGATTCCGCTGCCGGTCGGTGAGTTCGAACTCACGTACGATCAGGTCGAACCCGCCCTTTTCGCCCAGACCCAGTTCGAAGAGCCACTTCAGGTGCGGGGCGATCTGGTCGCGCCACGGAGATGTGCCCAGTGCCGAAAGGCTGCGCTCGATGCGCCCGGCGGCGGCCTCGAAGCGCTCCCGCAGTGGCTCCAGCAGGAGCGCGTCCGACAGGTTGAATGAACTCGACAGGAGTTGCGTTGCAATGGTGGCATCGGCCTTTAAATCGGCCAGATGGCGGTACCGGTCGAACTCCTCATCTGAAAAATGGCGCTCGCGCGGCACGGGCGGCTGGCCGATCGTACGATAGCCTGTCATCGCGTAGAACAGTTGATCGTCGATGGCCGGGATGAGCATGTCGAACAATTTGGACCGGAGAACGGACAGCTCCCCGCGCAGTTCCTCGCTGCGCGCACTGACCTCGAACAACTCGGCGACCTCCCGCTCAATCGCGTCGATATTGGACATCAGCGCGGCGGCATAGCTGTGAATTCGGCTGAATCGTTCTTCGTCTTCCTGCCTGGTGTCCCTTTGCATCAGAGCCGCCAACTGTGATTCGAAGGCCCTGCGCTCTGCGGCGATATCCGCCTTGACCCGAACGAAATCGCCCACCGTAGCGGCCGCGGTCAAACGGGGCGCCGCCGCGACCAGCGTGCCGCTCTGCTGGGCGACGCCGAACGCGGCGGCCATTTCCGGGACGCTGCCCTCGTTCACGCGGTTCTGGATGTCGCCGACAAGATCGAATGAGAACCACCCGACCAGGCTCGCGACCATCGTGATGGCGACCGCGCCCCCGATTCCCAGATAGAGCTGTGTTGCAATGCGGAACCGGCCTTTGAGCAGCTGTTTCAGTTTAGGGATCACGGCGCCGCTTCCTGGAGCCTGTCGATTGGATAGTAGCGGCCGTCGCGACCGATCATGGTGAGGAATACGGCATCCGACCCCTGGTTGTCCTCGCTGCCGTATTGCAGTTTGAATCCGTCGATATCGACAATTCTGGTGCTGCGAAGACTGTTGAGAAAAGTCGCCCGTTTTACCTCTTCGCCACAGCGCTGGAGGGCCGCGATTGCGAGGCGACCGGCCAGGTACCCTTCGAACGAGACGAACCCCGGAGCCGCAGCGGGCTCGAAGGCCGAAAGCGCTCGACGGTAGGCGGTGGCGACAGGGAAGTAGTCGTCATCCGGAAACGGCACGACCTGTGTGACGTAGACTCCGGCACCGGCGGGGCCCAACTGCCTGGCAAGCGCATTGCTGCCCACGAAAGAGATCGTAATGAAAACAGGATCCCAGCCGATGTGCCGCGCCCATGCGATAAAGGTCGCGACCGGTTCGTACGCACCCACCAGGATCACGGCTTCGGGAGTTGCCATGCGAAGGTCGAGCAATGCCGTTTTCACTGCCGTGGTATTGCGCGGATACAACCCCACGGCCACGGCTTCCATTTCGCGCCGTTCGAGGGCACGACGCGCGCCGTGGTAACCGGCCCTGCCGAAGGAATCGTCCTGGTACAGGACCGCAATACGTTTGATACCGAGATCGCCGGTCAGGCGAGCGACCATCTCCTCCGTCTCCTGGTCGTACGACGCCCTCAGATTGATTACGTTGTTCCACCTGGCTTTGCGGAGAAACGCCGCGCCTGTAAACGGCGCGATATAGGGAATGTCGGCCTCGGCTGCGACCGGGGTCGCGGAACGCGACGTCGGCGTACCCACGGCGCCTATGAGCGCGAAAACCCGTGCCTCTTCAATGAGATAAAGGGTGTTGGCTATGGCTGCTTCCGGCTCGTATGCGTCATCACGGGATATAAGTTCCAACCGCCGGCCGTGGACGCCTCCGCGCCGATTGATCTCGTGAAATGCCGCTTCGATGCCGCGTTTCATGTCGGTGCCGAGTTGTGCTGCGGGTCCGGTGAATGCCGCGGACTGTCCGAAGACAATCCTCTCTTCGGAGACACCGGTTTCGTATTCGCTTCCATGCACGACGGAGGCAGTCGTGATCACCGCGACGAACAGCCCCTTCACCCGGCGGCGCGCGAATCTCATCCGGCCCTCCGCTTCACCAGCGTCAGGTGATTCCTTTCGTTCTCTCGCCGGTAGTGCATCTCGTCCATCATCGTAAGAACCAGGTGAATGCCGAGTCCGCCGATGGGCCGATCCTCGAGTGCGGCTTCCAGATCGGGTTTCGGCGCGTCTTTAAGGGGATTGAAGGGTTGCCCGTCGTCCGAAATTTCGATCTTGATCGCTTCGGCGTCCGAGGTCAATGTAATCTCTATCTCTCCGGGACCGCCGGCGAGCCCGTGCCGGACGATGTTGTTTCCAAGTTCCTCAATGGCGAGATCTACCTGGTGCACCAGGGCCGGCGACCAGTCTTCCTGCAACCCCAGTTCTTCGGCAGCTTCCGCAACCCGCCGCAATTCGTCGAGGTCCGCGCCGATACGAAAGGATTGTCTCGCGCTCACGTCTCTTCCCCCCTGTACCGAAACGTAACGCAGGTAATGTCATCGAATTGGGGCGTGTCGCCTACAAATCGCTTCACTGCCTCAAAGACCGCACCGTTGGCTTCCCTGGCGTCCCGCGGGGGCGCGCCCGAGAATACGTTCTGCAGGCGTTCGTCGCCGAATTCTTCCTCCACGTCGTCTATGGCTTCCGTGACGCCGTCGGTGTAAAGAACGACCGTATCGCCCGGTGCCAGTGTGACTGAATTGTATCCGTATTCGATGTCCGGCATCACGGCAAGGGCGATTCCGCCCGTGAGGGGCAGCATGGTCGCTTCGCCGTCCGCATTGACGACGAGCGGAGAATTGTGGCCGCCATTGGCGTATGTGAACTGCCGATTTGCGGGATCGAATACCGCGTAGAAGACGGTGACGAACATCGCGGCTTCATTGTTCTCGTAGAGCGAGTTGTTCACTTCGAACAATACCTCGCCGGGGTTTGAGGTTCCGATTGCCGCACCCCGCAATACCGTTCTGCTCGACATCATGAAGAGGGCGGCGGGAACGCCTTTGTCCGAAACATCGGCGATTGCAATGCCGATACGACCGTCTTCGAGCCGAATAATGTCGAAGAAGTCGCCGCCGACGTTTCGAGCCGGTTCCATGCTCCCGAATGCCTGATAGGTGGGGTTTTCGGGAAACCGCGTAGGCAGGATCGACTGTTGCATTTTGCTGGCCACGTCGAGTTCGTTCTGCAGCGCAATAAGCTTGTCGCGCGATTCGAGCGCTTCCCGCCATTCGATCAGATGGCGCATCGTCCGGTCAATGGTGACCTGAAGGTCCGAGAAGTCGATGGGCTTGGTGACGAAATCGAACGCGCCGCGATTCATCGCGATCCGGATGTTTTTCATGTCGCCGTACGCAGAAATGATCACGGACCGGATATTCGGGTCCACTTTGGGTATCTGTTCGAGCAGCGTGAGGCCGTCCATCTGGGGCATGTTGATGTCGGATAGCACCATATCGATGGTGTCATCCTGGTTCAACCGCTCGAGAGCTTCGATCCCGTTATGCGCAAATACGAACGTATAGCGGCCTCGGCGGATCGGACGCCGCATTCGCTGCAGCATGAGTGGTTCGAGATCGGGCTCGTCGTCCACTACGAGGATCTTGTACGGGAGTGCTGACATTTCGACATATCCAGGGATAGAATGGTTTGCCGCAGTTCCGAATCCGGCGGACGTGGGTTGACGGATTGTATCCGTACCCCGCTTCGTTCGCGGTCCCTTATGACACGGCGAGTCGGTACGGAGTCAAATCGCCGTTTTTTTTTCTATTTCCTTCATCTCGCCGGCGATTTCATCCATCACGAAGACGAGGTCAACGACGTCGTGACTGGTAATGGTGCCGGGGAAATCGTGTGACTCCTTGTTGCAGACCGGTATTCCCGACGTTGGGTAGCCCGACATCAAGGATAGCTGCAAAAAAAACGCCCCCGGATGGTTGCCACAATGCGGGGGATGTCTATTTCGTCGGGGCCGACGAGGAAAAAGAGGATGAAGACGCCGGTGCCCAGGAAGATCTGAAGCTTGCTTGCCGGCTCAACAATACCCGCGACGGAGCCGAGGATTATCCCCGCCGCCGTGCAGGCGACAATTGAACTCAGTCCGATACGGCTGAGGAGACACTCAAAGAACTTGGCGACGAAGATGAGCAAACCGATCGGCAGCAGGTCTTCGATCATGGTCGGCCTTTCAGTTTCTCGGGAGATTCAGGCGGAACCGTCGGCTATCCAGGGACAATACGGCGGTCACGCCGGCCGTATTGCCGACGAACCGGTGATCGCCCTGGGAAACCGGTACGGTTACAATGTCACTTCCACCCGTGGTACTTCTTCAGCGAACACCATATGCTCCCCTGAAGAAGTCCCGGACCAACCCGTTGCTATCCTCCAACTGCTGCCATCGCTTCGGATCTAGAGGCGTAAACCGGTATTATCTTGTCGAATCCGCTGATTTCAAAGACTTCCCTGATTGGGTCAGAGAGCGAGCAGACTACGAACTCCTTGTCCTGTTTTCGAAGCGTTCTGGCGGTCAGCAGGATGACCCGAAGGCCCGCACTGCTAATATATGAAAGCCCTTCAAAATCCACGATTACGGCCTGACCATCTTCGTGCTGGGTGATCGCGGAATCGAGCGCCTCCTCAAACTCTCGGGCATTGGACCCGTCGACGCGACCTTCCGCCTTCGCGATCAAGGTGCCGTTGTCCCGCTCGGTGTTAACCTCCATCGACCGATCTCCTTTTTTATTGTGGTCCGACCACTCAGTTGCCATTTATAAGAATTCATTGACGGATGGGTGCCGAGACGTTTAGATAATAGGATTCTCTCAATATGTCAAGTGTTTTGTTCATCATTTCCGCGCATGGGCGTCCAGGGACGAACGCCCGCACATTGCCGGGTGCATCCGTCTTTTGCCGCAGTTTTCGCCAAGACAGGACCAGGCCAGAAACAATTCCCCGTCTCGCGAGTCTTAGAACATGGCTGCATTCGCCGAACCGGTTTCTTGCCTTCATTGTGTCACACGAGGTTGCCGGCTGTTGGTCGAAGGGCGCATGGCCGCGGGAAATGCCTGCGGTTGTCTCATGAAACAATCCAAAACGGGAGGTTCGCGATGTCTGGCGCAATTCGAAGCGTGTCATGTCTGGTGATTGCCGCGGCAGCGATATCCGGCTGCGGGGGTGACCGGGTAACCACTTCCATGGCGCCGGAAGCAGACCCGGCGTCCGATGTGGTGAACCCTGCAACACGGCAGGGGCACGCAGGACAGCCGCTGGGCAAGCTGGCGGTTGGCGGGACGATGAGTCAGGCCGCTGTGAGCGTCACCGTGCTGAAGGACGGAGCGCCAATGAGCGGTGTCACCGTGGAGCTTTCACGGTCAATCTCGGGCAAGCCCTCGAATTTTGCCTGGTCGGGCGTAACCGATGCACAGGGCGTGGCCCGCATCGAAATCGGGTCGGACAACGTGAACGGCTACTACCGTGCGCGCGCTGTTATCGATGGCGCCGTACAGGGTACCTGGTCGAGTATTCCGGTCAATGGCGGTTACCAGGTCACTGTTGAACTGCACGTTGGCGGAAAGACTCTTGTGACGGGCACGGTCTCGCTCTCGGCTCTGCGTATTGTCGGATCGTGGGCGTACGTTGGAACGGATATGGTTGAGACGATAAGCCGGAATCTGATTGCCGCCATCCTGCAGGAGGGCGTGGTGGATAGTGCCACCGCCGCACTCGTTGTCTCGGAAGTCACGGCCGAACTGGAGGCCAGCCTCCGCGACAGCGTGTGGTCTCCGGTCAGGAGTTTCCATTCGGACGGCACGTTTGCGGACCAGGACAGTTTGGGTACCTGGTCGGATGCGGGTACCTGGTCGGTCCGCGGCAACACGCTGACGATCATTGAGAAAGACGGGCTGGTACTGGAAGGCTCGGTTGACGTGGAGGGGGACAACCTGACGCTGACGCTCACCAGGGAGCAATATATGCGGATTGTCCTGCAGTCGGCGGGAGAGCTGAACGAGGAGGACCATGAGTTCTTCGATGCAATGTTGAAAGAGGGGGATACAATCCGGTTCTTTTTCGAAGCCCGCTAGCCTGTCGGTGGAGACAGGTCGCGGCGCCGTGCGGCTCACGGACCCAGGTCGTCCATAGCTTGGCATGTGGGCACAATCCGACATGAATTTCAGGAGTTGTTTGCGAATGGCGATCTGAAGCCACGGGCAAGGGTAACGTGATGAAGAAGACCCGCCGTCGACGAGGATCGACGGCGGGTCGTTTTGAAACGATGGTGCGACGCTCCGATGGACTATAGGAGTCCTATCCTTTTCTGCCTTTGTGGCCGTGTCGGCGGCCCTTCCCCTTTCTTTTGCGTCCCTCGGATTTCATCTCGTCCAGCTTCTCCTTCTGCTCATCGGTAAGGACGGCATTGAAGTCATCCGCGAAATCCTCTCTCAGCTCTTGCAACTTCTCCTTGAGCCCTGAGCGGTCATCCGATTCCTGAGCGCTGTCGATCGCGGCTTTGACGTCGGCCTCATAGTCTTCATACAATTCGTTGAGGTCCGCGATCTGTTCGTCGCTCAGGCCCAGGGAGTCAGTGAGCGTGGCGATATAATTCTCCCACCCCCGGTCCTTCTTTCGGGCGGCCGCGTTGGCCCTGATTTCCTCGAGTCGGGTCTGTTGCTCGTCCGTCAGGACATCGTTGAAGTCGTCCTCGAACGCCTGTCTCAATTCCTTCAGGCTGGTCCGGAGTTCTGAACGGTCGCCTGACTCCCCGGCGTCTTCCATGGCGGCCTTGACGTCTGCCTGGTAGTCCTCATACAATTCATTGAGGTCCGTCACCTGTTCGTCGCTCAGGCCCAGCGAGTCGGTGAGTGCGGCGATGGTATTTTCCCACCCCCGGTCTTTCCTTCGGGCGGCCGCATTGGCCCTGATTTCCTCGAGTCGGGTTTGTTGCTCTTCCGTCAGGATGTCGTTGAAGTCGTCCTCATACTCCTCTCTCAGTTCCCGCAACTTCGCACGAAGCTCCCTGCGATCGCCGGATGCTTTGGCACTTTCGATCGCTGCTTTGACGTCCGCGGCGTAGGATTCGTTCAGTTCCTCAAGCGCTGAAACCTGTTCGTCACTCAGGCCCAGGGAGTCGGTCAGCGCGTCAATGGATAATTTCCGTCCTCCGTGGTGGCCGAACCCGGACTTGTCGGAGCGTTCGTCATACAGTTTGGAGCTGATCTCGTCCGTGGATGCCTTTGAGGCCTGAATTGCGCCTTCGTTGGAACCGGACCCGGTCGGCGACTCGACGGGGATCTTGTTCCCGCATCCCAGGAGTGTAACGGAGGCAGCGACGGATGCGATGGCAAAACTTCGAAACGACATTTCTACAACCTCTCTATCCCGGCAGACTCAGTCAGATTGAAGACGGGCGGCTGTCGGCGCCGTCGGGGCGTTTTTCTCCCATTCCTCGAAAACGCTTATGGTAGCGTCCCTTACGCCACATCTTGCCCCACCCCTTCCTGGATCGATCGCTTCGCAATTCACGAAGCTTGGTCCGCTGCTCCGGTGTCAGGATGCTGTTGACCTTGAGGCGGTGGTTGACGCGGCTTTCCAGAATCAGGGATCGGGCGCCATTTACGGCTGCGACGCTCGCTTTGACGTCGGCAGCATCTGGCTCGTCCTTCCTCATCGCGGCCCGGAGGTCCAGTCTGGCGACCTTCAGATCGGCGCGCAGTCGAGCCATCTGTTTGGCCTGCGCCAGTTTGAGACTTTCCATCCTGGTTCTCTGTTCCGCAGTCAGCTCCAGGGCCGCCATTGACGCCTTCCCGCCCTTCCAGCCTCGTTTGCCCCGATGTGCGTTTGTGGGCAGAACCCAGGCGATGACAAGGATTGGAATGACGACGGCCGCGATGATGGCGAGACGTTTCATGGTTGTTTCTCCTTTCCGTTAACCCGGCTTGCTGTTCATTGGGGCGGTTGCCCGCACGTGACGAGCCCCGTTGTGACCGGCTGCAGTCCGGCCGTCCATTCGGAGGGGCTTTACGCTATAGACAGATGACAGACTGAGAGTGTTCCCTCGTCCCTCAGAACCCCGAAGGTCTGCCGCCCGGTCTGCGCCGGAACTGCCGTTCCCACTTCATGCGCCGCTCGATACCGTCCGTGATTCGTTGGAACTTCGCCACCTGATTCGAGTCGAGGCGGGTCTTGACTTCCAGCCACGTCTTCCGCACCGCCAGACCCAGCTGCTCGTCGCGTTCCTGAAAAAGCCGGCGCGTTGTCTCGCGACTCTTTCTCCTGATGCGATCCATTTCCGTACGCTGCTCGCCCGAGAGATCCGGGTTCCACCTGCCCTTGGCCTGTTTCCTCTGTTCAGGTGTGAGCAGGTTGAGTTGTTCGGTGCGCGAATCTCCATGAATTTCCTTCAACCTCTCCCGGATCTTCCGGCGCATTTTTCTCATTTCTGCCCAGTTATCCTTGAGAATGCGTGAGATTTCCGCCTGCTGATCCTCATTGAGGTCGAGACGTCTCTTGAACTGCCGAAGGATAATGTTCGGGGATACCGGGCTGGTCAACTCGTCGAATATCTCCTGCTGACCGGGTGTGAGGACGTCGCGAATCTTGGCCCACGTGTCCCGCCTCACCGTTTCGATTTTCGTACCGATGTTCTTCCGCACCTCGACCATCAGCTCCCGGCTCTGATCCAGAATCTGATCGATTTCCGCCTGCTGCGCGTCGGACAGATCCAGATGCCGGGAATATCGCTTCAACAGGCGTTCCGACGTCGCGCCCATTCGTGGAATGCGAAGTCGCTCCCGGGGTTCCTGCGTCTGTCTGTCGCCCACAGCGGAAAGCCAGTTCCGGCCGGTTGCGCCGAGAATTATACCGACCACCAGAATGCCCAACGCCAGCAGAACGGCTTTGCGCCGGGTTGCGTTTTCGGACATGGACTACCTCGATTGCAAGATTTTCAGGACGTCGTCGGCGAGTTCGGCGTCGCTAAGCATTTCGGTTTCCTGTTCATCCCACTGGGCATTCAAATAGTCTTCCAGCGTAAGTGCCGGCGCTTCGGTCGTGAGATTGCCGAGGACCGCAAGAAGCAGGACCGCGGCGGCCAGGACGGGAAGGAACCTCTTTCCTACCCATTCGAACTGTTGCCACGGCTCCGCGACGTCTTCGACGACAAGTTGCCGTGCAATGCTCTGCCAGATTCCGGGCGGCGGGGATTCGGGTCTGGCTGCGAGCAGGCGCTGCATGCGTCTGAGATAATCCAGTTCATCCCGGCACGCGGCCGAGACTGCCAGATGTGCCTCGACCTCCCGCATTTGTTCGGCGGACAAATTGGACTCCAGGTAATCGGGCAAGAGGCTCCTGACATCTGAGTCATTCATGGCGCGGTCCCCTCTTTCCATTCGTCGTATATCGGCCGGAGTAAATCCCTCAGGTTCGCCCGTGCCCGAGAGAGACGGGATTTGACTGTGCCGACCGAACAATTCAGCGTTTCGGAAATTTCTTCCTGTGAGAATCCTTGTATATCTTTGAGGACGATTACAAGCCGGTGGTCGGGCGAGAGTTGATCCAGAACTCCCTGAATCACATCCTGCAGTTGCATCCGTTCGAAATCGCCGTGCGGTGTACGATGTTCCCAGAGGTGTTCCGAAGAAAAATGTCCTGATTCCAGCAGATCGTCGAGCGAGGTCGTATCCCGACGGCGTTTTTCTTTCTGAGCTGCATTGAGACAGACGTTGACGGCGATTCTGTAAAGCCAGGTGTAGAAGCCGGCGTCGGCGCGGAATCCGGGAAGCGCCTGATATGCTCGAATGAAGGCTGTCTGGGCGGCATCGCGAGCGGCTTCCCTGTCGCCGATAATCGAGCAGGCAAGGTTGTAGATCCGCCCTTCGTACCGTTCCACCAGCGTGCGATACGCCTGATGGTCTCCTTCCTGGCAGCGTCTGACCAGATCCAGGTCTTCACCCATTCGGGCTCCCGAAAACACGGCATGGGTCCATACCAGCAACGATCGCGGCTGCACCGGGCAACCGGGAGTGGTTTGAAGAACAGCCCTTAACGCTCTGGGGCCGGGCGTGCCGCACGCACCTCGTCTTTGCACATTTTTAGACATGCGCGTTGCCGCCGGCGTTCCCGTAAGGCACAAAAATCCGGATGTTGCAGGACAACATCCGGAGGTGAAACCCTTTGCCTGGATTTATTCGGTTATGATATCCGCAAAGGTGTGGCCGGCGGGGATCATGGGCAGGACGTGCTCCTGGTACGGAACGATCACGTCCAGCAGATAGGGTCCGGGCGTGTCGAGCAGGCGTTCCAGGGCGCCCTGAAGATCCTTCTTTCGGTCCACACGTGCCGATGGAATCCCGAAACCTTCTGCGATTCTGACAAAATCGGGATGGATCCCGCCGTCCGGATCGCCGATGAACGTATGCCCCCGGTTGCTCTGATAGAACCGGTCTTCCCACTGAACCACCATACCCAGATGCTGGTTGTTGATGACGATCGTCTTGACGGGGAGCTTCTCAACGTATAGGGTGGCCAGTTCCTGAACATTCATCACAAAGCTCCCGTCGCCGTCGATGTTCACGACCAGTTCGTCCGGCCTGGCCAGTTGCGCGCCCAGTGCGGCGGGCAGGCCGAAGCCCATCGCGCCCAGCCCTCCCGACGTGAGCCAGTTGCGGGGTTCGTCGAACAGGTAATACTGGGCGGCCCACATCTGATGCTGCCCCACGCCCGTTGAGACCACCGCCTTCCCGCCCGTCATTCGGTATAGCAGGTCGATGGCGTGCTGGGGCAGGATTTCGTCGTCCGCTTCCTGGTATGCGAGCGGATGTTTCTGTCGCCAGGTTTCCAATTCGGCGTGCCACGATGTGTAGTCTCCGGGCTCAACGTGCTTATTCAGGTCCTCCAGTGCGAATCTGACGTCGCTGACCACAGGAATGTGCGCGGTCTTGTTTTTGTTGATTTCAGACGGGTCGATGTCGACGTGTACGATTCGGCCGTGTTTGCAGAATTCCTCGAGTTTTCCGGTGACACGGTCGTCGAACCGAACGCCCATGGCCAGCAGCAGGTCCGCGTGATTGATCGCGTAGTTGGCGTATACGGTGCCGTGCATGCCAACCATCCTGAGCGATAGCGGGTGGGTCTCCGGAAAAACGCCAAGCCCCATGAGTGTTTGCACGACTGGAATATCGGTCTTGCGGACAAGCTCGCGCAGCTGTCCGGCCGCGCCGGCAGCGACGATGCCCCCGCCGACATAAAGAACCGGCCGTTTGGCTTCCCGGATCGCGCGGACGACCTGATCGATGGATTCGCTGTCGGCCCTGATCTGCGGATTGTAGCTTCGAATGGCCACGTCGTCCGGCCAGAGCGGCACATGCATTGCCTGCTGTACGTCTTTCGGCACGTCGATCAACACGGGGCCGGGCCGGCCCGTGTTTGCGATGTAGAAGGATTCCTTTACGATGCGTGGAATGTCCTCGATACGGTCGATCAGAAAGTTGTGTTTGGTAATTTGCCGGGTGACCTCGACGATCGGAGTTTCCTGAAAGGCGTCGCCGCCCATCACGTGTGTCGCCACCTGACCCGTTATGGCGACCAGAGGGACGGAATCCATCTTCGCGTCGGCCAATCCCGTGACCAGGTTTGTGGCTCCCGGTCCTGACGTGGCAAGACACACGCCGACCCTGCCGGATGCCTTGGCAAAGCCTTCCGCGGCGAATATCTCACCCTGTTCGTGCCGGCACAGAACGTTTCGGATCCTCGATCGTGTGAGCGCCTGATGGATTTCCATACTTGCGCCGCCAGGATAACCGAAAATGACATCGACGCCTTCCCTGACCAGTGCTTCCACCAGGATATCCGCGCCCTTCATCGGGGATGGGGGAGGCGACGGCGCGCCACCGAAGCCCATCTGCCGTTCAGGGCGCCCGTTGGTTTCGGATGCGCGGACCTGCTCGGATTGCTTTGCCATCTGGCGATTACTCCTGAATTTAAGATGCCAATTTATAATTATTTAATGCAATATAAACACGCGCTGGCGATCCGTCAAATGTAACCGTGAAGACGGCAAACAAAAACGCCGTCGAATCGACGTCGACGGCGGGCTGCATTCGTGCATTTGCCAATCTGGCTACGCGCCCTGCCGCCGCCTGGATACGGATACAAGAAGGCCGCCGATCCGGTTGTCGCTACTGTCGACCATGGCTGCAACGGGAATGTCGCACAGATTGGGAACCATTGGGGGAATCCTTTCAAACGACTCCACGGCCTCGCCTTTCCGAATTGTACTAATGCCCGGACCCGGAGCAAACCCTGCGTTCGACGCGACGACGGATAAGCGCCGTTTCGTGGACGGGTATTGTATTGGTTTTGCAACGAAAAGTCAAGGTGTTTCTGAACCCGCGAGGTTACTCTCCCCGCGGCCGGGTCCCTGCTCTCGGACGCATTCCCTGGAAGCATCTCCATTAACGCCCGCGTCCGAATGTCAAATATCTTGCAGGAATCCACCGTATATGACTATTATTGAAGATGCCGCGTCCGCGTTCATGTGAATTCCGAATCGGATCGGATACGTCAAGCGTCCACCGGATCACTGCGGGAACCCCGGTACGCGCTAGCTCTCTTCCAGTTCCCAAATCTTGTCGCGGATCGCCGCGGCGCGTTCGAAATCTTCTTCCTCGACGGCCTGAGCCAGTTCCTCCCTGAGCTTCTCCGCGGGACTTTGAGGACGTTTGCTCAGTATTTCGTCTTCCAGTTCTTTAAGGGAGTCCTGAGACCGCTTTTTTTCTGTTTCGAACTCTTCGGCCTCAACTCCGTCGAGGTCTGAGATCTTCGCCTGCGCCTCGCGGATGATATCGAGTGCAGTATCGTAATCGTCCTGCTGCGTCGCAATCATCACCCGGGCGACGGCATGGATTCTCAGTATGTACGGCCACCACTTTTCAAGGTTTTCCCGGTCTTCCTCGCGTTCCGCATATCGGTTTACGAAGCGGAAGACTTCCATGTTTCTCTCGGTATCGCGCACAACCCGGTTGTAGTCCCGAATCTGCAGAAGAAAGACGTAACGCTCGTATATCCGCCTGCTTTCATCGAAGATCTCGGAACAGGCGCGCTCGTCCAGATTGAAGCCCACGGGCGATCCGGACGCGCCCACGTGTTTCTGCAGGAGTTTCTTGTGGTAGTCCAGGACGAAGGTTTGATTGTAGGGTTTCTGGCCGTCGGGGCGCCCGTCCAGTTCCATCTGCAGAACCCCCTGGAACGCGCCCTGGTCCACTCGGACCTGAATCTTCTCCACGCCGCGGGGATCGATGACCTTACGGATGCTGTTTTGCGGATCGTACGGCCAGCTTTTGAGGATCGATCCGATATCTTCCGACATCCCCGGGCTCCCAAGTTTGCACGGAATCGTCAGTTCAAAGGTGTCGGCCGCAGGCAGTAGATCGCTGAATTGACGGTTCGCCGACCAAGATAAAGGTATATAAGTTCCATTCAAAATCAAGCCTAAAGCCGACTGCCCGGACGATGCGGTCCGAAATGTCAATAGCGGGTCAACCGGCGCTGCGAAGGCAGAATGCGGGCGAGCGGACGGATTCACGGATTGCGTTGCGGCGGGAGGATGGGGACACGTCATCCCTGAACGGCCCCGTCGCAGAATTGCTTTCTTAAGCCACCCATCCCATTCGGAGAGACAAATGCGGGCGATTGCGAGGTATTTTCGATTCGAAGAGAAGGGGACAACCTACCGTACGGAAGTGGTTGGCGGGCTGACGACATTTGTAACGATGGCATACATAATCGCAGTGAATCCGGGGTTGTTGTCGGAAGCGCTGGGTAAGGATCTTTTCGGAGAGTTGCTGTTCGCAACGTGCATTTCAGCGGCAACGGCGACGCTGATCATGGGCATCGCCGCGAATTACCCGTTTGCTCTGGCGCCCGGTATGGGTCTGAACGCCTTCTTCGCGTATTCGGTTGTACTTGGCATGGGGGTACGCTGGGATCTGGCATTGGGGGTGGTTCTTGCGTCCGGCATTCTGTTCACGTTGTTGACGCTGATCCGTGTGAGGGAAGCCATCATCAACGCGGTACCTGACGCCATAAAGCAGGCGACGGCGTGCGGCATCGGGCTGTTTATCGCGTTTATCGGACTGAAGAACGCGGGAATCGTAACGGGAGATTCGGCAACGCTGATCTCGCTGGGCGACATCAGAAGCGGTCCCGTCGGGCTTACGCTTCTGGGTGTGCTGGGTACGGGCGTCATGCTGGCAAGAGGTGTCAAGGGAGCTATATTGCTGGGAATGCTGGGGGTGGCGGTCCTGGGAATGGTGACGGGCGTGGCGTCGACGCCCCAGGGCATCATCGGTCTTCCCGCCTGGCCGGATCGATTGTTCGGTGTCGCCGCCGTCAACCTGACGGCCGCGTTCGACGTGGGACTCATCGGCATTGTCCTGGTATTTTTGTTTGTGGATCTGTTCGACACGATGGGTACACTGGTCGGTGTTTCCGGGAGGGCCGGATTCATGGACAGACGCGGCCGCCTGCCGCGTGCCAACCGTGCGCTCCTGGCCGATTCATTGGGCACGATGTTCGGCTCCCTGTTCGGGACGTCGACGGTGACGACCTATATCGAAAGTGCGGCGGGCATTTCGGCCGGCGCGCGCACCGGTTTCGCAAGTGTGGTGACGGGCGCCATGTTTCTTCTCGCGCTCTTCCTCACGCCGTTGATGGAGGCCATTCCCGCGTTTGCAACCGCGCCCGCGCTGATCGTAGTGGGCGTGCTGATGATGGCATCGGTAGTGAACGTGAAGTGGAACGAGGTCACGGATGCGCTTCCGGCCTTTCTGACGATGATCGCCATGCCGTTGACTTTCAGTATCTCGAACGGTCTTGCGTTGGGGTTTATCGCGTTTCCCATTGTCAAACGGCTGGGAGGTCGTGGTGATGACGTGAACCCGTTGGTGGATCTCCTGGCGGTGATCTTCATCGCCAGGTATCTGTTCATGGATTGAGGACACCCGCTAACCGGATCGGTACGACTGTGCGTATTGGCATCGATATCGGCGGCACCTTTACGGATGTTGTGTCCGTGGACGGGGACGGCCGCGTGGCAGTCTGCAAGCTGCCCTCCACGCCCGGAGATTACGGGACCGCCATCGTAGATGGTGTACGTCAGGTTGTCGGGGGAGCGGGGTCGGAGGTGACGGAAGTCATCCACGGTACCACCGTGGCGACCAATGCCGTTCTGGGTGGCACCGGGGCGCGCACAGGACTGATCACAACACGGGGTTTTCGCGACGTGCTGGAGATCGGGCGGCTGCGGGTGCCCCGGCTGTACGATCTTTCATGGGAGAAGCCGAAACCACTTGTGCCCCGGTATCTCCGTCTGGAGGTCAATGAACGGATTGACGCCGAAGGCGACGTATTGGAAACACTGGACGAGGAGAGTGTTCACCTTGCGATCGAACACCTGGATAGAGAGCGTGTGGTGTCGGTTGCGGTGTGTCTGCTCAATGCGTACGTGAATCCCGGCCACGAAATCAGGATTGGCGAGCTGCTGCGCGCGGCCGGGCGGTGGACGGTCACGCTGTCATCCGAAGTCCTGCCAGAGATCAAGGAATACGAGCGGACGAGCACCACGGTAATAAACGCATACGTAATGCCGGTGGTGCAGAGCTACCTGGGCGATCTTCACGCGCGGATTCTGGATATGGACGTCGACGCGCCGCTGAGGATCATGCAGTCGAGCGGAGGGATCACCGGGACCGCTACCGCTGTCGAGCGCCCGGTTCAGATTCTCGAATCCGGACCGGCCGCCGGTGTGGTCGCCGCCGCGGCGCTGGGCCGGCGCATCGGATGCCCCGATCTGATTGCGTTCGATATGGGCGGGACGACGGCCAAGGCGTCGCTGATCGAAGCCGGTCGCATCTCCCGCATATCGGATTACGAGGTCGGCGGCGGGCTGTCTGTTGCGGGACGATTGATGGGCGGAGGCGGGTACCCCATCCGGGTGCCCTGCATCGATCTGGCCGAAATCGGAGCAGGCGGCGGCAGTATCCTGCATGTAGACGGCGGTGGAGCGCTTCAGGTGGGACCGGAGAGCGCCGGAGCGGACCCCGGACCCGCCAGCTATCGGCGTGGAGGGAATCGGCCTGCGCTCACCGACGCCAACCTGCTGCTGGGATATCTGAATCCGGAGGGACCCGCCGGCGGCAGCCTGTCGCTGGACGTCACGTCGGCCCGAAGCGCCATGCGGGAATGGGTCGCGTCAAGGATGGACATGGGGGAGGATGAAGCCGCCCTTGGAGCGCACCGGATCGCGGTTGCCCGGATGGTGAGGGCTGTGCGGGCGGTTTCGTCCGAGCGCGGCCGCGACCCCCGAGGATATTCGTTACTGGCCTTCGGCGGGAGCGGCCCCCTGCACGCCGTCGGGATGGCCAGAGCGCTTGGCATCAAAAAGGTACTGATTCCGCCGGCCCCGGGCCTTTTCAGCGCGATCGGTCTGGTCGCGGCAGGATTGCAGTACGATCTCGCGCGAACCTGCCTGAAGCACCTGATGGAAACAGAACCGGCCGAACTGCAGTCTGCATTTGGCAGGATGGCTGACGAGGCCAGAGAGAGGTTGCCGGGTTCAGCCGTAGAAAATTTCGTGGATCTCAGGTATGCGGGGCAATCCTGGGAACTCTCGATCAGGGCGCCTCTGGGGCGATGGAGCCGCGGCACATTGGCCGATCTCAGGGACGCTTTTGAAGCCGAACACGCGCGCACGTACGGGCACCGCGCCGAAGGCGACGCTGTCGAGGTCGTTACCTTGAGGGTCCGTGCATTTCTGCCCGAACCCCCGTTGCCACACGGGAGAGACATCGACGAGCCGGATGGCGGCGGCGGAAGACCGGGCAGCAGGCGCGCCTATTTCGGTGAACCCGGAGGATGGATCGAGACACCGGTCCTGCCTCGGCGTCTCCTCCGGGACTCACCCGCAACGGGCCCTGTAATTGTCGAGGAATACGACGCCACCACGCTGGTCCCTCCGGACGTTGCCGTCCGAGTGGACGACTGGAGGAATATTGTAATCGACGTGGATTGAGTGATATTGCTATGGAATGTCCTGTTCGAAACGCGGGCGGTACCGGGTGTGCCCCCGCGTTTCCTTTTCTGTAACGCCGGATGCGCCGGGCAATGTCCGGCGCACGCACTAAGTGCGTCCGGAACGGGATCGGAGCCGGCTCGTGCCCGCGCCGTCGATCTGCAGCGTATCCGGGCTGATGGCAACGCCGTAGTTTCGTTCGGCGGAGCGGATTGAGACTTTTCCGTTTCGGACGTCGTCCAGTATACGCTCTGGGTCGCGTTCCAGCGGACTGCCCCAGCCGCCCGCCCCTGCGAGTACGTGCCGCAGGACGTCGCCTCTCTTGAGGGTAAGCAACGTCTTGGCGGGCAATTCACGGGCTTCCGTTTGGGGGTTCAGGACGTTCCTGGACGGGGATCCCGGCAGCCCTCCCGACAGGCCGTAGGCGCGGGACTTGTGGCGGTCCGAGCGGATCTGCAGGGTCGCTTGTCTTTCCGTAAATCTGTATTCGCGAACGATCGAGCAGGCGCCGCGGTATTTGCCCGCTCCGCCGGTGTCTGGCAGGAATCCGTATTCGAGAATCTGGAGCGGATATTCGGCTTCGATGACTTCGGCCGGATTGTTGGAGAAGTTGACCACAATACTGGCGCAGCCGTCAATACCGTCCCGGTCCGGACGTCCGCCCCATCCGCAGAACAGAAACTCCAGAAAGACGAACGCGGTTCGGTCGTCTCGGTATCCCCCGATAGAGATACCCGTGTCTCCGCCCACCTCGCACGCGGGCACGATGTGCGGCGCAGCCTGGGCGAGCGCACCCATGATCGTATTTGCGAGTCGAAAGCCGGTGAGGCCGCGGGCGGCCACCGGCGCCGGCGGCACGGGGTTGGCGATCGTGGCGGACGGGATGCGCACGTCAACGGCGCGGAAGAACCCTGAATTGGTGGGAATGTCCGCGCGCATGAGACAGCGCAGGCATGCGTACACCGCCGACCTGGTGAATGAAGCGACGCAGTTGATAGCCCCCGTCACCTGTGGTGCGGTACCGGTGAAGTCTACAGACAGCGCGCTGCCCGCAACCTCGACCGTGACGGTGATCGGGATCGGGCCCGGGTCGATACCGTCGTCGTCGAGTACGTCTGTAAAGCTGTAGCGACCGTCCGGCAGGGCGGTGATCTCCGAGCGCGTAAGGCGTTCGGAGTAATCCAGAAGCTCGGAGAATCCGTTTTGAAGGCGGTCGAACCCCTGTTCGCGGGCGAGGGCGACAAATGCGTTTTCGCCAATGTGGCAGGCGGACAGCTGGGCGCGGAGGTCGCCAAGCGCGTTGCGGGGGACTCGGACGTTGCGTTCGATCAGGTCGAAAATCGCCTGGACCGGACATCCCGAGGCGTAGAGCTTGATCGGCGGGATGCGCAGCCCTTCCTGGTAGATTTCCGTGGAGTCGCAAGCGTTTCCGCCGGCAACCCGGCCGCCGATGTCGGTATGATGTGCGATGGCGGTCGCGAATCCGAGCAGGCGGCCATCGACGAACACGGGTTTGTAGATGTACAGGTCGGGCAGGTGCGTGCCACCTTCATACGGATCATTGAGCAGAAACACATCGCCGTCGTCAATGGCATCGCGATACCGATCGAGGATGGCGGAGAGACCGTCCGGCAGGCTTCCCAGATGCAGGGGAAGGCAGAGACCCTGCGCAACCAGCCGGCCACCGGCGTCGCAGAAGCCGGTGGAGAAGTCCATCGAATTTCTGAGATTGGTTGAATAGGCGGTGCGAACGACCGTGAGCGCCATGTCGTCCACGATGGCTTCCAGCCTGTTTTTCAGAAGTTGCAGTTCAATGGATGTGTACGTCATTATTGAAATGGAATGTGACGCCGGCCGGGATGGCGGCGGACCGGATTGAAGGCGGATCGATTAGCAGGGCGGCCGGTAGACCGCGGAGGGGGGGTCGGTTTCCTGTATCTGCAGGGTGTCCCAGAAGTCCGTCCCCGAATACGGATCCCGCCTCAGGTCGGGAATCGCAATCGGGGCGCCGCCGAGATCCGCCGAGCGGGCCGCGAAGATGCCCGGCAGCGCGTATTCCGCGGCACGGTAGACGTCTATGGGAGAGGGACGGCCGTTCAGAAGGGTCTCCGTGAAGTGCCGGGCGACTTTCAGATCGGTTCCTCCGTGGCCGCCTGCAGCGTCGTCGACGGCGGATCTGCCGACCGGCAGAACGCGCCATCCGTCTCTGTCACTGCACGCGCTGTCGAAATAGCGGGTGCAGTTTTCGTACGAGAACATCTCCGCGCTCCCTTCAGTACCGAAGAGTCGGTAGCGGTGCTCGGACGGCCGGATTGTGTTCAGGGTAACCATGATCTTGATCAGCGTGCCTTTTTGAGTATGGAATAGCGCGATCTGCCCGTCCGATCTCAAGGGCGCTTCCCTGCTGCGCCACGGGGCGCTTCGGCAGGTCACTGAAGCAGCGCGGTCGTCCAGAATTTCCAGCAGCGGGCCAAGGTCGTGAGTAAGGTACTGGATAGGTGGCTGGTCGGCCCGCCAAATGGGCCTCGCGTTCACGCCGCCGCCAGACCGCGCCTGGCTAGGCGAGAGACGTTTTCCGTCCGGCGTGAAGAGCGTTTGCGGCAGGTAGTGGAGGTATTCGGCTTCGGCAATGGAGACGGGTCCGAAGCGGTCTTCGAGGATCCACCTCCGCCAGAGTGGCACAAACCCGGCGTAACAGGCGTTTTCGGCGAGCATGTAGGTCAGGCCGGTCCGTTCCACGGCCTCGCGAAGGCGTATCAGTTCCTCTTCCGAGTCTGCGCCCGGGACTTCCGAGAGAACGTGGCAGCCGGCTTCGAGTGCCGTGCAGGCGTGTTCTACCTGTAGCCTGCCGTTACTCGCGATGACCACGGCGTCGGGTTTGCGTTCGAGGAGGTCTTCGTATTCCGGCAGGAGTTCGGCCGACGAGTCCTGTCTCTCCAACAAGGTGCGAGCCTGATCGCGGTAATAGGGAAAGCGGTCGCACGCGGCGACGACGTCTGCATGCTCGACGGCCAGAAAGTTGCGCAGATGGGCTATGCCCCGCCTGAGGCCGAGGATGCCGACTCTGATTTTTTCCATCGATTGTGGTTCCCGTGGAGGTGTCCGGCGGTGGCGCCGGCGTTCGAATGCACGCCGAGGCGCGCCGAACATCGCCGGACAGTTCGACAATTCGATTCACCGTTGTCCGGTAGCTCTCTCGCGCGTGTCGTCCGCCGGGAAGTATATCGGTTATACTTCAGGGTATTTCGGTTCAGGGCACAGATCCGGATGTGCGGGATCTGACGCCCTTGCCGGCTAATATATGGAAGACACGGCGGATGTCATCGGGAAAAATGGGGGAACGATTTGGCGGGACCGTCGTTCTAATGGTGTAGTGTGACGGTAGGATCGTCAGCTTTCTCTGAAACGTAACGATATCCCATTTATAGACGTGAGTGATTCCCGCAGTTGTCCTGCGGGAACAGGGGTGGGGGCGGTAAAATCCCGGCGGCCGACCTCCACCCCATCGCCTTCGGACGATCATGAAATACGCCGGTGGATACGGATCGAGCGGGCGCGGTACCGGCGTCGGCATCGTTTGCCGTCCCGAGGAAGAGGCCGCCGCAGCTCAGGCACAGGTAAGGAGGTCAGTCATGATCCGGCGTTGTCTGGCGTCAGGAATTCTAATCAGTCTCTTCGTGTGCGGCAGTGCTGTGGGCCAGGAGTATTTCGGCAAGAACAAGGTGACGTATGACGATTACGACTGGCACTATCTGGAGACGGAGCATTTCAAGATCTATTTCGACAAGGCGTCTCAGCCTGCGGCGGAGTTTGCGGCGAAGGAGGCGGAGCGTGCGCTGGTGCGTCTGGAGAAGGATCTGAAGTATACGTTGAAGGATCGATATCCGATCGTGATCTACAATTCTCACAACGGGTTTTCGGTGACGAACATCACGCCGACGGAGCAGTCGGAGTTCACGGGGGGTTTTACGGAGTTTGCGCAGGGTCGTGTGGTGATCCCGTATACGGGGTCGTATAGCGATTTCCGTCACGTGATCCACCATGAGCTGGTGCACGTGGTGACGCTGGAGATGTGGACGGGCGGCGGATGGCTGGGTGCGATGATGACGCAGACGGCGTCGTTGCCGCCGTTGTGGATTGCGGAGGGAGTGGCGGAGTATTTGTCACAGGGTGGATGGGACGGCGAGGCGGACAATTTCATGCGTCATGCGACGATCACGGGGTATGTGCCGGGGATGATGTCGCTGAGCGGTGCGTTTGCGTATAAGGGGGGTCAGTCGGTCTTCGTGATGATCGAGGAGGAGTATGGCAAGGACAAGGTGGCGGAGTTCATATCGTCGTTCCGTTCCGCGCGATCGGTGGACAAGGCGCTGAAGGCGTCGGTGGGTGAGGGTGTGGAGGAGCTGGACGAGAAGTGGCAGTTGTGGTTGAAGCGTCAGTATTGGAACGAGATCAACCTGCACCATCCGTCGGAGGAGGTGGCGAAGCAGTTGACGGAGGCGGGCGCGGGTCGCGGTTTTTACAATATCGCGCCGTCGTTTTCGCCGCAGGGGGACAAGATCGCGTATGTGACGGAGCGTGAGGGTACGTTCGACATCTATCTGATGTCGGCGATCGACGGCCAGGATCTGGGCCGGTTGGTGGAGGGGGAGCGATCGTCGGATTTCGAGGGGTTGTTCGTGCTGCGTCCCGGGATCACGTGGTCGCCGGACGGGAAGCAGATCGCGTTTGCGGCGAAGTCGCGCAACAAGAACACGTTGTATACGCTGGACGTGCGGAAGAAGCGGGTGACGAAGCGATTCGAGTTCGATCTGGACGGGTTGTTCGAGCCGACGTGGTCGCCGGACGGGAAGCAGATCGCGATCGTGGGGTTGAAGGACGGGTGGTCGGACGTGTATATCGTAAACGTGGAGGACGAGGGTCTGCGTCGGATGACGCGGGACCCGTATGACGAGAAGCACCTGGACTGGTCGCCGGACGGGGAGTGGATCGCGATCAGTTCGGACCGTCCCGGCGCGGATCTGGAATACGACGGGTCGAAGGACTTTGTGTTCGGCACGTATAACGTGTTCGTGCTGCGTGCCGACGGCAGCGAGATCCGGCAGGTGGTGGAGAGCGAGGTGAACGACAGTCATCCCACGTGGGGACCGGACTCCCAGACGCTGGCGTTCGTGTCGGACAGGACGGGGGTGGGCAACATCTACATTGCGCACGTGGACGGGTCGCAGATGTATCCGATCAGCAATCTGCTGTCGGGAGCGCGGTACATCGACTGGAGCGCGGACGGCAAGAAGCTGGCGTTCACGACGTTTCACCGCGGGGGCTATGACATCTTCGTGATGAAGGACCCGCTGCAGAAGAAGCGCGGGATGGAGGACCTGCCGCTGACGCGGTATGCGAAGCGGCTGGCGGGCATCGAAGACCGCCCGTTCGTGGAGTTGCAGAAGGAACGCAGGCAGGAAGCCGCACACGGCGGCGCGGAACCCGACAGTTCGGTGGCGGCCGCAGCGGCAGACACGGCGGTGGCGACAGCGGCGGCGGACAGGAAGGTGGAGACGTGGATGTCGGACCAGATGGCGCTGGCGGCCGCCGAAGCGCGCGGAGACGACGACGGAGCGGCTGCCGACGGCGACAGCCTGGAGACCGACGGCGACAGGGAACTGACGCTGCGAGACTGGAACAAGGCGTTCACGATCAACAAATACCGCGTGAAACTCAAACCCGAGTCATTGGGAGCCAACGCGGGCTTCGACACCTTCTACGGTGTCAGCAGCCTGCTCCACCTGTCACTGACCGACGTGATGGGCGACCACCGTATCCTGATCAGAACAGGGCTGAGCTTCTCCCTCAAAGACAGCGATCTCTTCCTCGGATACCAGAACCTCAAGCACCAGACCAATTACTACCTGAATGCGCTGCATACTCGGAACTTCTTCATTTCGAACGGTCAGATCGTAGCCGACAGGATCTACGGCGGCGGGGCTGTATTCCAGCGTCCGTTCAACCGGTTTACGCGAATTGAGACGAGTATGCAGGGGATCAATATTTCACGCGAGAACCTCGGCGCTTATCAAAGTCAATACCTTCGGGCCGGCTATACGGGCAGGGTCATCCGCGGGAGCGGAACGCCTGTTTCCGACAACTGGGCCGTAATTAACAGCCTGGACATCGTCGAAGACAACGCGTTGTATTCTCAGTTCGGCCCGGTTAAGGGACGGCGGGCGAGGTTGTCTCTCAGAGGCAGTTGGGCGGGGATGCAGTACGGCACGGTGCAGGCCGACTACCGCAAATACGTCCCGATGCTGGAGGAATACACATTTGCGGTCCGCATGTCCGGAGGGACCAGTTTCGGCCGGAACAGTCAGGTCTTTTTCCTCGGTGGCGTGAACAATTCCATCAATCCGAACTACGCCACATTCGCGTCCGTTGACCGGGAACGTGTGTTTTTCTCCAGCTTCGTCTGGCCGCTGCGCGGCGCCGACGTATTCGAGATGGCCGGAGACTCGTTCGTGCTGGCCAATGTCGCCTTTCGCTTTCCGCTGATCCGGCAGTTGGCAATGGGCTGGCCGTTGCCGCTTTTCTTCCAGAATGTCCAGGGCGAATTGTTCCTGGATGTAGGGAGTGCGTTCGATCGAGACAGCTTCGAGCCATGGGAAGCGCGGGACGGTGGTTTTGAACTCAGGGATCTGAAAGCGGGCTACGGATTCGGTGTTCGAGCCAATCTCGGCGCCTTTTTGTTCCGCTACGACCTGGCGTGGCCGACTGATTTCGCGGAAACAGTCCATCCCAAGCAGTATTTCTCGATAGATTTCACCGGGTTGTTCTAGGCCGGTAAATGAGTGGCGGAATCAACAAGCATCCGGCCATGAGTCGTTTTGCGCTGTTCACGAACGGAGGCCGGCAACGGTGGTACACCGCGTCACGGCGGCATTGCTCGTGATATTTGCGGCTGCCGGTTGTGGAAGAGGTGCGAACGACTCCCAACCGGAGGATCCCCCGACCGATAACGGGGTCGGGTCGGCAGCCGACAACCGGGTGGACGGCTTTACGGTGCAGACGCTGGCAACCGGCCTGGATACGCCGTGGGATCTGGCCTGGGGACCTGATGGGTATATCTGGGTAAGCGAGCGCAGCGGCACGATATCCCGCGTGGATACGGAGACGGGCGCAGTAACGGAGGCGGGTCGAATCGACGCCTTCGAACTGAGCGAAAGCGGGTTGATGGGGATCGCGTTTCACCCGGACTTTCAGAACCAGCCCTATTTATATGCGGTTTATTCCTACCGGACGGGCGACGGCATTGAGAACCGTCTGGTGCGGATGAGTTTTGACGGATCGGCACTGGGGCAACCCGAAATCCTGCTGAATGGCATCCCCGGCGCGCCGAACCACGATGGATCCCGGCTCGCCGTGGGCCCGGACAATCTGCTATACCTTACGACCGGCGACGCGCAATTGCCCGCGCTTTCGCAGGATCTGAATTCACTGGCGGGAAAGGTCCTGCGGCTGGACCTCGAAGGTCGGCCTGCGCAGGACAATCCGTTCGGTACAGCGGTCTATTCCTTCGGACACCGGAATGCTCAGGGACTTGTGTTTCACCCTGCGACCGGCCTGCTTTACAGCACGGAACACGGACCCCTCGACAACGACGAAGTCAACCTGATTCTGCCCGGACGGAACTACGGCTGGCCGGGGGCTCGCGGATTTTGCGATAATGACGTCCTGTCGGGCGAGACCGCGTTCTGCACGTCCAACGACGTGGTGGAACCGCTCGCCGCATGGACGCCGACGATCGCACCCGCCGGCGCGGACGTCTATTATGAGGACCTGATACCGGCCTGGAAGGGGAGCCTTCTCTTTACCACGTTGAAGGGGCAGGCGCTCTGGATCATCTCTCTGTCTGCCGACGGCCGGCGCGCAATGGCGAGGGATGAACGGTTCAACGGCAGGTTCGGCCGCCTCAGGGATGTACTTGTGGGTCCCGAGGGCGAGGTGTACCTGGCCACCAGCAACCGGGACGGCCGCGGACAGCCGCGCACCGGCGACGATCGGATCCTGGTGATTACGCCGTAGGCCTGTTCGGCGAGGATGTCCCGTTCAACGTCCGGCCCTGTTCGCGCCGGTCATTTCCTCGGAGGTGCATGATGAGACTTACACTGACGATTCTCGCCTGTCTGGGGGCAACGGTGACCGCGACCTCCCTCGCGGCGGAGGAGCCGGAACCGGAACGGACGCTGCCCGGGGTCGGCATGGGGGCCTGTGTCCTGCCGGGCGGGCACAGCGTCCCGACCGATGCCGAGATGCCGTGGAGAGGTCCGGATTTCATGCCGCCGGTGACGACAGGGTTCGGAAGGTCGGGCGTTCCGGCAGACCTGGTTCGACCCGTCCGTTGGACGGAAAATGCGAATGAGGGAGAACTTCTCCTGCCTCGGAACAGTCTGCGAGATATGAACGGATTGAGCCTGTATTTCTCCAGCGCCACCGGCGGCTTCGGATTCCGGATGGGGTACGACCGGCGGCTCTCACCGGTACTGCGGCTGATTGCGGCAAACGAATATATGACGTACGGACCGCTTCAGGCTTCCCGGAAGCTCGGCGAACATCTGCGCCCCGGGGTGCAGCGCGTAACCCTCATATCGATGCCTGTTGGCTTGCTTCGGCAATTCGGGGTGAAGAGGCGAATCGTGCCCCACGTCGGATTCGGCGCAGGACCCTATCTTCGATACGACCATCGCACCGGTTACGGGGGCTACGCCACGGGCGAATTGGGCTTCGGGACCGGGTCGGCGGGTGGCTTTAGAGGCATCAATGTGGGGATGGCGCAAGGCGGGGGACCGATAGGCGGATTTCCTGATATCTCACTCACCCTCGGTGGGTATGTTCTCTCCGGCTGCAGCGTTCGGTTCGAAGAGCACGGGAATCTGGCCGTAACAACCGACGGACGCTACACACTGGCTCGCTTTTCCGATGCGCTGGGCAACCCCGGAGACCTGAGTGGATTTTCCGTTTCAATCGGTGTAGGTAAGTATTTCTGAGGTGACGCGGGCGAACGAACCTCTGCACGGCACCCAGACGTACCGATCGTGATTTTCCGATGCTGGATGGATTGGCCCGATCCGGTTCGTGTGCCCGTCCTGCATCCGGCAGTCTTACCCCAGCGCCCGGCGCCTTTCCGATTGAAACTTTGACGTGGCGTAGACGTATAATATCACAGAGACGCCCTTTCTACCGTCGTTTTCCTTTTGGACCTTCCCTCCCGCCAAAAGGTGACTCTGCGGAGAGAGGGCGTTCTTGCGCGCGGGGTCAGGCGATTGTCGGCTGAATCAGGCTCTCCAGGAGATGTTTGCCCTGGACCAGGTCCCTGACCTTCTGGTCCCAATCCGGGATTTCACGTTCCATGGTGACGGGACCGCGGTATCCGATCTGTTGCAGTTTGGCAATGAAACGATCCATTCCGACGTCCCCCTGACCGAGGGGAAACTCTCGACCGAGCTGCCCTTCGCCCTGAGGCCATTTCCCGTCTTTCGCGTGGACGCTGACGACGTAGTCGGCCACGACGTCGAGGGCCTGGATGGGTTCTCCACTTCCGTAAAGGATCATATTGGCCGGGTCGAAGTTTACGCCGACATTATCGCGACTCAGCGTTTCGAGAAAGTGGCGTAGAGCGGCAGCGGTTTCCTGACCGGTTTCCAGACAGAAGTCCTGTCCGTTCCGGCCGCAATGGTCGGCCAGCCTTCTGACACATTCAATCATCGCATGGTGGTCCGGGTGATCCGGATCTTCCGGAACGAAGCCGATGTGCGCGGCTACCTTGTCAACGCCGAGCGCATTTGCGAAATCGGAAATCCGCCCGGTAATTTCGATGCGTTCCTCACGCAGAGATGGATTGAGGTACCCGACAGTTTCCTTGACGGTTTGAACGTCGCCGTAGTCCTCCCCCGAAAACCCCGCGAAAACCGTAGTAATTTCAACGTCTTCGGAATGAATGTCCCGGATCAGACCGGAACTTCGGCGGTTGTCTGCCAGGACGTACTCGGCCGGGGCGTGAATCTGTACGTTGTCGAAGCCCAGATTCCGCACCTGCCGGAGTTGGTCCAGTGTCCAACCTGCGCTCATCATGACGCCAACCGGCATCTCACGCATCGTTCTCCTCCTCCTGTGGTTCGTTCACCTCACTCGAAATCCTCGAACTCGCCGTTTCTCACGACCAGCACGACGGGATCGTAGACCGCGTCTCCGTTGCGGTCGAACGAGAATTGACCCAGAACGGTGTCCAGGTCCGTAATGCCGGCCATCGCTTCGCGTATGGCGCCGGGATCCGTGGACCCGGCCATTGCAATTGCTTCTGAAAGAACATATAGCGCGGCGTATGACTGCGCAGCCCACCGATTCGGTTCAGCGCCGAATCTCGACCTGTAATTCTCGACGAAGGAGTGATTCCCGGGTGTGGTTGACGTGGCCGTCCAGCCGGTAAAGGCGATCGCACCCTCCGCGGCATCGCCGGCATCCCGAACTTCCTCCTGAGTCAACCCCGGCACGATAAAGGGAATGTTGGCAGGAATGCCCTGGCGTCGGCCATGGACCTGAATCCGAACGCGTTGCCGGGACAGGGCGGAAACAAAAACGGCATCGGGATTCAGGGCGCTGATACGGCTAAGTTGATCGACAAAGGAAGTATCGTCAGTCGCAAACGTCTCGCTCGTCAGGATCTCCACGTTGTTTTCGGTGAGGGCGCTGCGCAGCGCGTCGTCGCTGCTGCGGGAATAGACGTCGGTGGAGTCCACCATAAGGGCGACCCTGCGGTATCCCAGTTTCTCGCTTGTCGTGGCGACCCCGCCAGGGATGAGCACGTCTACACTGAGACTCGCACGGAAGATATAGTCGCCAATCGCGCTCAGGCCCGACGCGGCCGAGGTTGTACTGAAGGCGACAACCTGGTTCTGCTGCGCGACAGGAAATGCGGCTTTGGCTTCGGTGGAGAGGGCGGGACCGAGGATGACGGAGACGTAATCGTGAAAGATCAGTTTGTTGAACGCGCCAACGGCGCCCTGCGCCATGCCGCGGGAGTCCTCTCTCTTGAAAACGATATTTGCGCCCCCGAGCTTCGCTGTGCCGTTGATCTCTTCGAGTGCGAGTTTCAGGCCGCTGTCAATGCCCGCACCGTATTGGGTCTGACGGACCGTCAGGGGCGCAACAACGCCAATCGGGATTTCTGCGGGGAGACCGCCCGGTGTCAGTCGGATTGAGCCCGTGACGTGTGCCTTTTCGCCGACGGGTAGTTCAACGGTGAGCTGGACGCCGCGGTTTATCGGGATACTGGACCACGACCCTATTGGGATTCCGTTCCTGCGTGCCTGCGCGCGATAGTATCCGCCCGTCTGCGTTTCTCCGACCGCCACTCGCGCCTGCCCGCGTCCATCGGTCGTGCCGGTCCACTCGTAGCTGGCGCCCCTTCCTGAAATCGAGCGGGCGAACGCCACGGTGGCACCGCTTACAGGGGTGCCGGCCTGTCGAAGGCGGGCGACGACCACGGCCAGCGGTGCCTGACGGTTCGCCGCCAGTTTGGCCAGCGGCCGCCGGACGTTTCCATTCGTCTGAGCATTCTGCGGCGTTGTGAGACGTTCGGCGCCGCAGCCCAGGACGAGACCCGCGACGAGCGGGAGGCAGCTTGTACGGGGACTCCCTCTGAACATAGTATATCTCCTTGAAAAAAAAACGTTTCGATACCGATTGAGGAACCAGCTTTTTTTGGACAACGGCCGTGCCGGCGGCGAGCGGCCTGCCACTTCGACCCACGGGCGCCGTACCCGTCTCCGATCAGAGTGGTTTTCACCCCTGCCGGAAGTACCGGCGGCCACTCAATATATGTGAGAACTTAACCTCAATGTGAAAAAAGAACACCGAAAAATTGGCCACAAAAAGCACAAAAGGCACAAAAAGCATCCGTGCAAAGCGGCGTGTGTCATAACGCGGTGACCCTGCAGTTCATTCCTCACCGGACCGAAAAGGTCGTCCGGAAGCACATTTTTTCCGTTCACGTCCAGTGGCCTGAAGCATCCTGGCAATCAGATGTTTAATCGCCTTTATCAACTTGCGTTTATTCGAATTAACGTCCTCGAAAAATGACGAATCAAGGTTAAGCATGGGCAAAGACAATTCACAAGCGCACGGCTGTTTTCCGGTATCGATTGGTAAATGGGGGCTCAAATCGACGAAGAACCCCTCACGATATGGCGTTAGAATCGTCGTTATTCATATATAACACTTCTATTCGACTTGACAACTGCTCATTTGTTCAGTATAAATAGGTTGCAATGGTGTCGAAAGGAAATGGCAATTGAACGGCGCAGGCCGGGAGGCACACGATGTCCAACCACGGTGTGCAGGAAAACGGATTCAATGGCGGGAATACGCTGGCATGTCTGAGTGACGATTTTCGCCGGGTAGTTGAACGCATACAGACCGAACTCAACGGCGTCGCCTTCCATGCGATGGATGCGAAGCGCCTGGACATTGTCGACGATGCCGAGCGGATCGTCGACAGCCTGGCATTGTCGTTACAGCAGGGGGTGGGCAATCGAAATGCCTGGCGGGGAGCGCTTGCAGATTACGAGTCGGCCTGGCTGGAAATCATCCGTATTGGGCGGGACAGCGACAATTAGAGATCGCCGTCCCTTCAACCGGGAAACGATATCCTGCCGGTCCGGCCCGGAGGCCGGACCGGGAAGCGAAAGAACCGTCGCCGGGGCGAACACGCTCCGTCTTGCGGGGAATCCGACCCTGAAACGTATGTGATCAGCTCCTGGATGTCAGGTCGACGATGTCGCCGAAATACTTTCCCGTTTCCACAATGGTCACAGGAACCTGTGCACGTGTCTCCAGTTCGCGAATCAGCTCCAGAACCGGTTCCGTGAGGGCCTCCGGCTTACGCGCTCCCCGTACTCGTGGATCGAGATGGTCGCAGAAGGTGAGCGCGATCTGAGTCGGGCCGTTCAACATGACCGCTTCTTCAAAGTGCGCCCAGGAGATCCCGCGGGATTTTCTGCGACGTCGACCGGTCGTGACGCCGTATTCGGCAATGCCCCTTCTGTCCTGCTCTTCTATCCCCATTTCGAACGGCAGCGGGCCCTCGCCCACACGGCTGGGTACGGCCTTGACCACGAGAATGACGTCCCTTATGTATTGCCAGTTCAGGCCCGCGTCGTCCGCTGCGGCGACGGCAGTGCAGTTGTCGGACGTGCAGAAGGGGTAGTCCGCGGTCAGCGCGAGCGACAGGTGGGTGCCCTGGCTGGATTCGATGACGACGGCCCGCCCGTCCCTGCAGGCCGTGTTGATTTCCCGCGGCACGTCGGTAAGGAATTTCTCAAGGTTCCGTACGTCGCGGGCCTGGCTGGCCTTGCGCAGGACAAAGTCCGCTCTGGCGGCGCCGCTTCCGCTGCAGACGCTGCCCAGAGTGGCAGCGAGATGCCTGTCTCCTTTCTCACGGGCGCGATGTTCAGGCGCGATCACCGGACATCTCAGATCCACCCTGGTACGTTCCGCAAGTTTGTATCGTTGGATTTCACGCACCAGGATTTCAGGGTCCACCGCCACCCCGCTGCCAATTCGAATCTGCGTACCGGGATGTAACCAGCCGCAGCACAATTGATGTGTCCGAATCTCGGAGCCGTCTTCAAAGTATATGCTGTGGCCGGCATTCGTGCCGGTGCCGGCGCGTACACAGAAGGCGGCTCTCTGTTGGAGTGCGACATAGGCCGCGACTTTTCCCTTACCGGAATCGCCCCAGAGCGCATCTACGACAATCGTTGCACCCACGTTACACCTCCAGATCGAACGTTGTGCATGAATACTGCAACGCCATAAGAACCCCGGGTTGAGCGGGACGATGAAATGATAACGTACCCTATTCGATAAAAAAAATTTATTAAATTTATTTTTGTTATATTATATTATTATGAATAACAAGGCCATTTCACGATCCGCGAAGCAGTTGCGCCAGGGTACTGCCAGGCGCCGCGATCGCGAGACGGAGTACTGACGAATGGATCTGGATCGGCTTAAGGGCTTTGTGGAAACGGCGCGCGAGAAGAGTTTTACCCGTGCGGCGGAGAAGCTGTTTCTCACCCAGCCTGCAGTGAGTCTTCAGGTGAAAGCGCTCGAAGATGAACTCGGCGAAGCCCTGTTCGAGCGCCGTGGCAGGCAGATTCTGTTGACCGGGGCCGGGCGGCTTCTGTTTGCGCGCGCCGAGGCGATTCTGGAGATGGCCGAGCAGATCCGGCAGGATATGGCGGCCCTCGGAGAATTGCGCGCGGGTCGGCTGAGTATCGGCACGAGCGATACGAATTGCGCCTATGTGCTGCCTCCCGCTGTAAAGGCGTTTCGCCAGGCGTACCCCGGAATCGAGATCCGCCTGACAGACCGGATGTCTCCTGAGGTCGTAAGGCTGGTTCTGGAGGGGGCGGTGGATTTCGGACTGGCCACGCTTCCCGTAACCGAACCCAGGGTGAGGACCAGGCCGCTCTTCATCAGAGAAGACGTCGCCGTTTGCGGTCCGACGCATCCCCTGGCTCATGCGGAGACGGTGGACCTGCGTGCGCTGAGCGATAGCGCGATGTTGATGCTTGAACGGGGAAGCACAAGCAGAGGACTGATGGATCGGATGTTCTCCGAGGCAGGACTCCACCCGCAAGTTACCATGGAACTGGGCAGCATCGAAGTCATCAAGCGATTTGTCGAAATCGGTCTGGGTGTCGCGATCGTGCCCGAAGTGGCGGTCCGGGAGGAAGTTGGTTCGGGCAGGCTGACCGCGCTTCAGGCGACGGGGCTCCCCGTGCGTCAGGTTGGGATGGTGCGACGCGAAGGCGGACATCTTTCACGCGCCGCCACGGCGTTTCTGAGATTTTTGGAGATGCATCTGGAGACGATCGGGCTTCACGTTCCCGATGGAGGCGGTCGTGGCGTACCGGAGTAGCCTGCGGATGCCCTTGGAACGTGGCGAGACAGGCTGGACCGACTGGGCGTAACGGTGGCGCATTTTCGGGCCGGGAGGCCTGCCCGTGCTTGTGTTTTTCGGGCCTTTTTTGTATCATTAGTATTCTGTGGTGAAATCCTGTTTGCGACGCATGGAACGCCCCGCAACAGATCAGAGCGGTGGCAACCGATGGCTCCCGACGAAACTGGAATCGCGTTTGCCGTTCCGGTCTCGCGAAGATCTCTCGAACCCCCGCTGATTAGCGCCAGGACATCGATAGGACTCCTCGCAGGAGGAGGTAGATGAGACGATTCACGTGGCACGTGGTGGTCCTGACGACGCTCGTCTTCAGCGGCCCGGCGCAGGCGAAGAGCGACGGCCCCGGTGTGGCCGAGGCGCACTACGACCGTGCGATGGCACTGTTGAATGATGAGGCGTTTGAGGCGGCCGCGCGGGCTTTCAAAACGGCAATTTCAATCGACGCGAAACACGCGCCGTCCTACGTGGGTCTCGGTCATATTTTCCTGAAACACGGCGAACTGGATTCGGCCGAAGTGATGTTCCGGCAGGCGCTCAGGAAGCGGAAGCGGTATGCGCCGGCCTTTAACGGCCTGGGCCTCACGTACCGGGACCGGCCCAAGCAGCTCCGTAATGCAATCAATGCGTTTCGGGACGCCCTGCGAGCGGATAAGCAATACGTCGAAGCGCAATACAATCTGGCAGAGACGTACCAGCGTTTTGGCAGCAGTGAGACGTTCAAGGCCTACCGCAAGGTGGTCAGGATGGACCCGCGCCACCCGGATGCGTTCTATCAGATTGGAAGAATTGAAGAGACGGACGGGGAGTACGGAAAGGCGGAAAAAGCCTACCGGGACCAGATTGCGGTGAACGCGGACCATTTCGGCGCGCGATTGCAGCTGGGGGTCGTACTGAAACTGCTGAATCGGACGGAGCAGGCAATCGACGAACTGCTGTCCGTGATCCGAACGCGGAACCCGCATCAGCGCCGGGCGGTGCTGGAACTGGCGGACGTCTACCAGAGGCGGCGGGACTTTGACCGGGCGCAGGCCACGTTCGAAGCCTATATTTCGCTGCTGGAGCCGGAGGAGCAACGACTCTACTACGACCTGAGTCTGGTCTCAAGGAGCGGCGGAGATCCCGGCGACCTTTCGTTGGAAGAATTGAAGGCGGCCGCAGAGGCGTTCTGGGTCGGGCAGGATCCGGCGCCGGCATCGGCCGCGAACGAGCGCCAGGTTGAACACTATCGTCGCGTGGCCAGGGCCAGGGAGAGTCACGGGCAGTACAAATTCCCCTGGGACGACCGCGGGGAAGTCTATATCCGCTTCGGTGATCCGGATCATGTCAGCCGATCCGGCGACGTCCGGTTCGAGACGGACCCCAGGGTACTGGCGGTCAAGGATCGCCTGATTGCGTCGGCCGGGGCGGCCGCCGCGAAGCTTATGAAGGACGAAGTCCGTTCCCTTGGAGAGGTCGCCCAGTCGTCCATACTGGGCTGGCCGGTGTATCCCGTGGGCGGCATATGGGAATACTGGATATATACCAGCGTGGGCAAGGGCATCGAAATGACCTTCGTTCAACCGAATTTTCCCGGGCCCTACGAATTCGCGAGAATGCCCTTGGGTACGGGGCGGATTACGAGAATCTGGCAGAGGATGAACCCGAAGGCCGTTTTGCTCGATCAGGTGGCGCGGCAGCCTGCCACCTACCGCCCGACATTCGCCACGGGCCCGCTCGACTTCTATTTCTATACGGCCTCGTTTCGAGGCGACAATGACAAGACGGCGATGGAGGTGTACTACGGCATACCCACCCGGGACCTGACATATCGGGACGGGGATGCGGGGCGGCTGGCGCACCTGGTCCGGGGTGTGGCGGTCTATAACGACGAGAACAAGCCCGTTTACCGGACAGACGACGACATGGTCCTCCGCGCCTCGGGTGTCGTGGACACTTCGGGCGGGACCTTTATTCCTGCAATCGACCGGATCCTGTTGCCCGCTGGCGTATACCGGGTCGACGTGCAGGTGATGGATCGGAACTCCGGCATGACGCAGATATACAGAGAAGACCGTAACCTGAAGGCGTATTCAGGGACGAATCTGATGTTGAGCGAAGTTGAAATGGGGGCGAGAATCAACGTCGCGGAACGGGGCCGTTTCGTAAAGGGTGATATCGAAGTGATTCCCATGGCGTCCAGGACCTACCGCTTCGGCGAACCGGTGTTCATCTATTACGAAATCTATAATCTGAAACGGGATGAATTCGGATCGACGAAATATCGCATTTCGTACGAGATACGATCGTTGGGTCGAACCAGCGTGGGCGCGCGCGTATTGAGCGGACTCGGACGCCTGATCGGGAAACGGGAAGAGGGTAACGTCATCAGCATTGAATATGAACACGTCGGCACGGCTACGGACGAGCCGGCCTACCTTGAATTGGATATGGGTGCGTCAGAACCCGGGAGGCAGGTCCTGAAAATCCTGGTTCTGGATGAAAACAGCGGGCAGACCGGCAGGGCGGCCATCACGTTCGACATTCGAAGGTAGCCGCGCCGCTCGTACGGCGGACCGGCCTGGGACAGAACACCCGGGCGGCCTGCAAATGTGGGGATCGAACAGGATGCGTAGTTTCACCGTTACCGGAATGCGCGCGGATGCTTCGTCGATCTTTGAATCGGCGGTGGCGGCGGTGGACGCTCAGGAGTGCGTGAAGCGATTTGTCAGAACGCATGGGGACTCGGTCAATATCGGCGGCAAGGATTTCGACCTGGATGCGTTCGACAGGGTGATCGTGGTGGGAACCGGCAAGGCGTCGCCGCGGATGGGTGTCGCGCTCGAAAGCCTGCTGGGCGACTGGATTTCCGATGGGGTCATCAATACCAAGTACGAACATGCGGAGCCGCTGGACCGGATAAGAATCGTTGAGTGCGGGCATCCGGTTCCGGATGAGGCCGGTGTCGACGGGACACGTCAGATTCTGGGGCTGCTGGACGCGGCCGACGACCGGACCCTGGTGATCTGTCTGATTTCAGGTGGGGGTTCGGCGCTGATGCCCGCGCCTTCGGAGGGGATTACGCTCGCGGAGAAGCAGGAGACTACCCGTTTGCTGCTTGAATGCGGCGCCAATATCGTGGAGTTGAACGCGGTCCGCAAGCACCTGTCCAGGGTCAAGGGTGGAGGGCTCGCCCGCGCGGCGTTTCCGGCCACGGTGGTATCCCTGATGCTGTCGGACGTCATCGGCGACCCGATGGACGTCATCGCATCGGGACCCACAGTACCCGATACGTCCAGGTTCAAAGCCTGTATGGAGATTTTTCAGAAGTACGAGGTTTCGGATCGGTTGCCTGAAGCGGTGAGGGAGCGGTTCGAAGCGGGCGCGGCGGGAGCGATTCCGGAGACGCCGAAACCGGGAGACGCTGTGCTGGAGAGATGCCATAACGTAATTGTCGGAAGCAACGGTCTGGCGGTGGCCGCCGCCGCCGAACGCGCCCGGCATCTGGGCTACAATACGCTGGTGCTGTCCACGCGCCTGGAGGGTGAGGCCCGTGAGGTCGCACACGTTTATTCGGCCATCGGCAAGGAAATCCTCGAATCCGGGGCGCCTGTGACGGCGCCCGCCTGCGTGATCGCCGGCGGCGAAACAACGGTTACCGTTCGAGGAAACGGCAAGGGTGGACGCAACCAGGAACTGGTGCTGGCCGGCGCGATGCATCTGTCCGGATGGGCGGGGACAGTTCTGTTCAGCGGCGGAACGGATGGAACCGACGGTCCCACGGACGCCGCGGGGGCGATCGCGGATGCCGAAACGATCGCACGAGCGGAATCAGCAGGACTGTCTGCCATTGAATCGTTGAAGAACAACGACGCCTACCACTTCTTCAAGCCGCTTGGCGACCTGGTGATGACGGGTCCGACGGGAACCAATGTTGCGGACGTGGCGTTCGTCATGGTAGGGGAGGCGTAGTCCGGCGGATCGCCCCTTTGCGGTGTCCGTACCGCGAGACGTGGACGCCTGGACGCTTTGCGGCGCCCGTCGTTCGTCAGGTCTCCGTATTGACGATGGCGACGCCGGCTCCAACCATCAGCACACTGATGAATAGTGTCGTGGAGATTACCTCTCCCAGTAGCAGGTCGCTGAATACCACACCCACAACGGGCGTAACGAAGCCGAACGCGCCCAGGCGACTGGCTCTGTAGCGTCGCAGGAGAGAAACGGAAACAAGGAAACAAAACCCGGCAACCACGAGGCCCTGGTAGATGATCGCACCAACGATGCCCGGTTGAATGACGGTGGGTTCCAGGTCCTCCAACAGGGCACTCAGCAGAATGAACGCCGGCAGGCTGAGCGCAGCCTGCCATAACAGAAGCCGTGCGGGATGGATGTATTGGGTCAGCTTCTTGGTATAGACCTGCCTGGCGCCGAGCAGCAGACCGCTCGCCAGCACCATGACGTCTCCAACCAGATAGCCGAGGCGTCCACTGGCCAGACTGTCGACAAACACGAGCACGACACCGGCAAACGAGAGGGTCATACCTGAAATCTTGAGGCCGCTCAGCCGGTCTCCGGGCATGAACAGGTGGGCGAAGACGGCGGTGAAAAACGGGTAGGTGGAGATGAAGACGGTCGACCTGCCGGCCGTCGTGATATTCGTGCCTGCATTGAGCAGGTAGATTTGCGCGACAAAAAGCAGAACCAGTTGAAACAGACCTCGTCTTTCGCCGGATCCGGGCCGGAGCGGAACGCCGGAGAGGTACGCCCACGGGATTACAGCCAGCCCGCCCAGAAGAAAGCGGGCGGCGGCAAGGGCGAGCGGAGGCAGGCCGTCGAGGGCGATCTTGATGGCGATGGAGTTGCCGCCCCAGAGGACGGCCGTAATCAGGGCGAGGCTGCCGGCCTGGAGAGTCAGGCGTTCGTTGAGCACGGTCACGGCGCCGGTTTCCGATTCACGGGAAAGCGGCGGCGCACGAGAAAGCAACCGACGGCCAGCGGCAACAGAAACCAGGCCACTTGCAGGCTGGCGGTTGCGGCGCCTGCCTGACCGAGTACCCCGCAGAAGATGAGGATATTGCAGGCAAAGTTCCGCGCGTGCGGCGCGCTCGATACACCGATCCGGCCAAGGATACGATCGAACCATGCAAAGCGCAGGTGCTTGAGGTGGTTGCCCGCGAGGATTGAGGAGAGCGAGAGCAGGCCCGCAAAGAGGTTTGCGCCGCGGTCTACCCACCCCAGGCCGATGCCCAGCAAAAGGAGATGGCTGTATCCGAAGAGGAGAACCGCGCCGTTTCGGAATGGATCGTAGAGTCCGATCTCGTTCAACTGTCGCACCCGGTTCCTGTCGACAAAAGGGATCAGTCGAAAGAAGATGTAGACGAACGTCATCGCCCCGGGATGCAGCAAGACGCCAATCCGCTTGTGTAGTTCCGCATCGATACGTCCGAACGCGTCCCAGTGGACCGGGACCCTGTCCGGAAGATGGTCGTACGCCAGATAGCTGGCTGCGAGCGAGAGCAGTATGGCGGGAATGGGATCCCGTTGCAGGACGCTCATACAGAAAAACAGGGGTTCAGGCGGATTGTCGCCTCCCACCGTGGATGAGGGACAGGACTCTGACTGCGGTTGAAGGCGGCGCCGCAACGCCGCCCTGAAGTCCAAGCCCCTCCACAAGCGGCATGACAGGCCTGGAAGCCTTTTAATGGACGCTGCAGTGTCGGGCGTATCGAAAACCTCTGGATAATACCGGGAATCCCGGAGCTTGTCAAGGGTTTCGCGGAAAAGGAGAGACAGAGCGACCAGAGGGCATCCGGAAGGAATTCGGATCAACTTTTCAAATGGAGGCGATCGGTTGAAACGGACGATTGTTGTCATCTGCTGTCTGATACTGTGGAGCGAAAATGCGACGGCCCGGGACTTCCTGTCGGAGATCGGCGAGCACGGCGCCCGGGGACGGGCGGATTCCGCGCTGGTTACGGCTCGGCAGTTCACGGAGACGTTTCCGGATAGCGCGAATGCTCAAGGCGTACTCGGAATGGTATTCGCGCAGTTGGGTCAGCCGGAGGGCGCCATCCGGGCGTTTGAAAAGGCGATCGAACTGGGGCCGAAAATCGAAGCGCCTTACGACGCGCTCTTCAGAATCCACGCGCAGCTGAACAGGGGTCGGGAAGCACTGGAAGTCTTGAATCGGGGGTTAACAGAGATTCCGAATTCCGTCCTCCTCCTGATGGACCGGGCATTGCTGTACCAGGAGGCCGGAAATCCGGGTCTGGCAATTCAGGACCTCAGGGACGCGGTTTCGCTGGATCCTCAGAATATCGAGGCATACCAGTCCCTCGCCGGACTGCACGTCGCGTTGAAGGACCCCAACAAAGCGCTGTCGGTATTCGAACTGGGGTTGAGGAACAACCCCGAAAGCGTGGTGCTGATGATCAATCAGGGCCAGATCTATGGGGCGCTGGGCAAACCTGAGGATGCGAATCGGCTCTACATTCGGGCGATATCGGTACTTGAAAGGGAGTTGGAGAAGAATCCGAACGACGTCACCCTGCTTGTAAACAAGGGTGCCATCTACCACTCGATGCGGCGGACCGGGGAGGCTTTCGCCGCGTACCGGCGGGCGGCTTCCATCGCGCCGGACGATCCCGAGGTACATCGATCCATGGGTCAGATGGCAGCCGAGGTGGACTCGCTGGACGTTGCCAGGAAAGCGTGGGAGAAAGTGTCTCAGTTGGAGCCGCGCGATCTGGACACCCGTTCCGCGCTGGCGCGGCTGTATACCGTTCTTCGGCACTGGGACCTGGCGCTTGGCGAATACCGGTTGATCCTGGAGATTGCGCCGGAGTCCGAACGTGCGCGCCTCGAGTACGGCGTTGCGCAGGTCTATCTGCAGAAGGGAGACATGGAGCAGGCCAAGATAGCTCTGGAGGCGACCATACAATCGAATCCGAATATCCTGGAACCGTATGGAGATCTCGCCTTGATTCACGCGCAGCAGCAGGACCTGGACTCGGCGCTTGTCGTTTACAGCAGAGCATTGGCGGTGGATTCCACCAACGCGGGCGTACTGTTCAATATCGGTCTGGCCCGGACCTCGAAGCGGGAGTTTGACCAGGCGAAGCGGGCCTTTGAAAAAGCCGTCGCCTTCAGTCCGAACGAAGAGATCGCGCAAGCTGCTCAAATGAAGATTGACGAAATCGAGGGGATACAGTCAGGGAAGCTCTGGGTGTACCACATTCTCGTGGATACGGAAGTCGAGGCGCAGGAGATCCTCAATAAACTCGATGCGGGCGAGGATTTCAGGATGCTGGCCCGGGAACACTCCAACGACTCGTCCGCGGAGATCGGGGGCGATCTTGGGTTTTTTTCCCCTGGCGATTTGAATCCCGCTTTTGAGGAGGCAGTGCTGAAATTGCGGGTGGGTGAAACCAGCGGGATCGTTCAGACGCCGCTGGGATATCACATCATCAGGCGGTTGAACTGATGTCCGTGCGTTTCGCAGATGAGGCCGGCGAGGCCACCGTATCGTCGCCCGAATTGCGGGCCGGAAAGGACAACGGCAGGGTCAAGGTGCTTTTCCTGACGGGATGCACAGGGCGCGGCGGGGCCGGGAACAGCCTCTTCTATCTGTTGAAACATATCGATACCTCGCTGTTCGAGCCGCTGGTTGTGATGCCTAACGAGGGTGTATTGAAACGCAGGCTCGAGGAGATCCGGATCCCGTACCGTATCGAGCCCCGCCTGAAGGAACGTCTTGCGGAAATGCGGTTCCGTAGTCAGAACCGGGCGTTCAGAATGGCGTCGGTGGTTCTGAATGCGTTCGATATCGTACGGTTTACCTTTGCTCTGATTCGCATGGTCTCTCATGAGCGTTTCGGGCTGGTCTATTGCAACCAGATGATGGTGAAATTGATGGGCACGGTGGCCGGCATGGTTTGTGGCGCTCCGGTTGTCTGGCACTGCCGCACACTATACGGTAACGCATTCAGACGCTGGTTCTTCCACAGGCTGGCACGGTGTGCTTGCGTGACGAGAATTATCGCCGTTTCCGAGGCGTGCGCGGGTAATTTCCCGTCGGTGAAGGAGAAGGTGCGCGTTGTATACAATGGAGCGGACCTCGTCAGTTTCGACCCTGCAAACGTCCGGGGGTGCGTGCGCCGGATGTACCGGATCGGACCGGACGAAGTGGTTCTGGGCTACGTCGGTCGTATTGTTGCGTGGAAAGGCATCGATACGCTTTTGTCGGCGATGGAGCGGGTCCTGGTCCGGCGCAAGGACGTGGTGCTGGTGGTTGTCGGCGGCAACCCTCGCCGGTCATTGGACCTGCTGGACCGCTATCGCCGCAAGGTCGCAAACGGCCGCTTCTCGGGACGCGTCCTTTTTACAGGATTTCAGACCGACGTCAGACCGTTCCTGAAGGACATGGATGTCACACTCGTTCCGTCTGCTGCGCCCGATCCCTGTCCGCGAAGCCTTATCGAGTCTCTGGCGTTGGGCACACCGGTGGTTGGGTCCGAAACAGGCGGTGTGCCTGAATTGATACGGCATGGTTACAACGGATACCTGGTGAAGCCGAACGACGCCGCCGGGCTTGCCAACACCATCCTCAGGGTTATCGAGAACCGGGAATCGCGGCAGCGAATGGGTTCGGCCGCCCGCATCTCGGCGGTGCAGCGGCACGACGCGGTTGAGGTAGCCCGGCGTGTGCAGGCCATTATTCTTGAAGCGCTGCGGGTCCAAAGCCGTGCGGGACGTCCACCCTATCATGGCACGGCATTCGCTGTAAATAGACAGATTCCCTGATCGGAAAAATCCTGGTCGGATGAAAATATCTTTAGGTTTTCCAGATAATTGATGGATTTTTCTCTGGGCACTTAAATATCGAACGTCAGGGAGGGTTTCGGAGGAAGCGTTGCAATTTTTCCACACATGTGGTAAAAATTCACACCGGGTGCGGCTCCGCGTTTCGATTGTCCTGATCTGCGTGACGGGAATCGGCATCGGTACAGGTTATTCCGAATCCGAACAGGGTCGATATGATCTTGAAGGGTGTGTAAGGATGGCACTCGCGTCGAGTCCGTCCATTCAGGCCGCCGAGACCGATCTGGAAATTGCACAGAATAGACTCAGCCAGGTTCACGCCGCGCGATTCCTTCCACGACTGGATTTCACCTGGATATTCGGGCCCTCGCCGGAAGCTCGGGGCGACGCCCTTACGGGGGTCAGCAACTGGCGGCAGATGGGTGTGTTTAGCAGGACCGAATTGTCGCTGGTCCAGCCGCTGTTCACCTTCGGCAAACTCGACGCGGCATTGGAAGCCGCATCCGGGGGCATCGACGCGCAGCGCGCAGGTCTGAAGAGAACCCGATTCGACCTGGAGCGGCAGGTTGCCAGGGCTTACTATCTGCTCCTGCTGGCAAATCAGCTCAGCGACCTGGCGAATGAGTCGAGGGAGGAGATCGGCAGGGCGCGGAGAACGATCGTTGAGAATCTGGAAGGGGACACGGGAGATTTTACGTATACGGATCTGCACCGTATTGACAGGTTTGTGTACGACGTGGAGGAAAATGCAAATAAGGTGGTCAAGAGTCAGGCGCTCGCACGGTCGGCGCTCCGTATTCTTCTGGGGCTTTCCGAGTCTGACTCCCTTATTCTTGCCGACGGGAAGCTGAATCCGGTAGACGTTCGGATCCGACCACTGGAACATTACCTCTCGCTTGCGGAGGGCCGCCCGGACCTGGGTCAGATTCGGGAAGGGTTACGGGTGCGGTCGGCACAGGTGCGGGCCGTCCGCACCGATCTGTTTCCACAGATTTTTCTGGCCGGCCAGTTCAAATACGGTTATGCGCCGAACAGGGACCGCCAGCGGAACCCGTTTCTTAAGGACGAGTTCAACGTGACTCAGCTGGGCGCCGTCCTCGGCTTCCGGCAGTCGTTGTCGTTCGCGAGTACGAGAGTGAAGGTGAAGGAAGCCCGTCTCGCCTACCGAAAACTCGGCTATCAGGCGCAGATGGCGGTTCAGGGCGCCCGTCTGGAGATCGAAAGCGCCTATCGTTCGCTCGTTGAGGCGGAGGCGAACATCAGCGCGGCGCGAGAAGCCCGGCGGGCAACGAGGCGGTGGTTTGTCTCTGCGAGAGATGGATTCAATGCCGGTCTGGAGGAGGCGGGGGAGATGGTCGATGCGGTCAAGGAGTATGGGTTAATCCGCGCCAAATATTATCAGTCCGTGTTGGAATTCAACCTCGCCTGGGTAACGTTGAGACGTGCGACGGGAAGTTCGATTCTGGAGTAAAGGGGAGGGTGTCATGGCAGATAAGGCAGTGATTATTGCTGCCGGTATGGGCAGCCGCCTGAACGGGCATGGGCGCGGCCGGCCAAAACCGCTGGTTAGCGTGGCCGGCGTCGGATTGCTGAAGCGCGCTATTCTGACCGCAAAACGGGCGGGGATCACCGAGTTTGCCGTTGTGATCGGCTATCGGGGCGATGAAATTCGGGCTGCGATTGCCAACGATCCGCAGATCGACGTACACATCGATTGGGTTGAAAACGACGAATGGACGCGCGGCAACGGGCTTTCCGTACTGAAAGCCCGGGATTTTGTCGAGGGCCAGTTTCTCCTCATGATGGCCGACCATCTGTTTGAACCGCGGGTCATCACCCGCATGCGGCGCCTGTTGTTGAGCGCCGGCGAGTCGGCGCTGTGTGTTGACACCCGGCTGGATCGGGTTCAGGATCTGGACGATGCCACCAAAGTCGTCCTGGGAGGCGAACGGATTCTGCGTATCGGCAAAGCGCTGGACCGGTACGACGCGGTGGATACCGGCATTTTCCTGTGTACCGCAGAGCTGTTTGACGGTATCGAACGATCCATCGCCCGAGGCGACGAATCTCTCTCGGGCGGGGTGCGGATTCTGGCCTCCGAAGGGAACATGCGCGGGGTGGAAATCGACGGTCTGTTCTGGCAGGATGTCGACACGCCCGAAGCACTGCACCAGGGGGAAAGGGCATTGTTCGGTCTGCTGGGCAAATCGACGGACGGGATTGTCTCCCGCCATTTCAACCGGAAAATCTCCACCTGGATTTCCAGGATGCTCGTACGGACGTCGGTAACACCCAACCAGATTTCAATTGCCGCAATGATGGTCACCTTCCTGGCGGGCTGGTTCGTAGCGGAAGGCAGCTATTTGCGCGTCGCGATCGGAGGGCTGTTGTTTCAGTTCGCATCCATCCTGGACGGCTGTGACGGCGAGATCGCCACGCTCAAGTTTTCCGGTTCGCGCCTTGGGGAATGGTTGGATACCGTGGCCGACAACGTATCCTATCTGGCCTTCTTTTCCGGTGTTATCTACGGCATGTACAAATTGACCGGAGAACCGGTTCTCATCGCGCTGGGATTTGTCGCCCTCGCGCTGGACGTACTGGCGGTCCTGCTCATCTGCGTGTACCTGAGGCAGAGCGGTTCCGGAAGTATCGTAAGCTTCAACATGGGGTTTTCCAACGAAGTTCCGGAAGAGCATCGCGGCCGTCTGCACCGGATCTTTTGCGGAATGAAGTTCGCGTGCCGGCGGGATTTCTCCGCGGCTCTGTTCTGTGTTCTGGCGGTCTTGAACTGCCTCGGGGCGATCTATTGGATTTTCGTGTTTGGCTCCGGCCTGGTTGTAAGCGCGGTTTTCGGATTCATCGGGCATATCATGCGAACGCGCACGACGCAAGCGGATAAGCTGGTTTCCGGGAAAGCGGACTGAAGGACAGAAAGGTTTCCGTGAATCGTCCATTGAGTCGATTGTCTATCGAGCCGACCCGGGAGGTGTTCAGATGTCGGATTGTTTTGTTTCAGAGCGTAAAAGGAACTGGCTAAAATGAAGAAATTGTCCTATATTATTGTGTTTTTTGCTCTTGTTGGCTCTGGTCGTGGTTCCGCACCGGGTGCGGATCAGGCCGGGGTGCTCCTCGAGGTCATGAAAACCCGGGACGGGGCAATCAAGGCGGTTGTGAATTCGGAAACAGGGGGCGAGACGGCCGAGGAGCGGGAGCGGTTGAAGAAAATCGTGGAGGACATGTTCGATTTCCACCGGTTCAGCACGCTTGCATTGGGCCGGCATTGGCAGCGCCGCACCCGGACCGAGCAGGTGGAATTTGCCGATCTCTGCCGCCGACTCATCGTCAAAAACTATGCCGATCCGAAACTCTATACCAAATCGGACAAAATCGAATACGTGGGATCGAAAGTCGACAGCACCGGGGGTCTCGTTCGGACCGTCGTACATTACAAGGACGAGCAGAGCAGCATCGACTACAAGCTCCACCCCGTTAACGGAAAGTGGCTGATTTATGATATGATCATCGACGACTTGAGCGTTGCCAGAAACAACCGGTCGCAGTTCTACAGGGAAATTCGAAGGTCGTCGTACGAGGGTCTTGTAAACAAGCTGAGGGACAAGCTCAACGAGGACGCGGCAGACGGGAAAGGGAAGGATTGATTCATGCAGGATAGGTTGCGGCTTTTGGCGGACTTCGTCTATCGACGGTACGCCATTATTATCATTGTATCGACCTTCCTTTCCATTTTCTGCAGCTTTTTTGTCTATCGACTGATTCAGCGTCTCGAAACGGATATCGCGGCTCTGATACCGGAACACTATCCGAGCGTGAGAACGCTCGAAGATATCAAGGCGCGCCTTGGGGGTGTTGGTAGTCTGGTTGTTCTGGCGGAATGCGGGGATTTCACGGCGTCCCGGCAATTCGTGGAAGATCTGGCTGTTGAACTGAAGGCCGAACAGTACTGGAAATACGTAAACTACGTCGATTACAAGCGTGAAGTCGATTTCTTCAAAGACAACGCGTTGTTGTATATGGATCTCGAAGATCTGGAAGACATACAACTTCGGATCGACGATCGCATCCGGCAGGAAAAACTGAAGTTGTCTCCGTTGTTCTTCAGGCTGGACGACGGGGAAGACGACGAGCCGCTGAATTTTTCGGATATTGAAGCGAAGTACAAGGAGAACGGAAACCGCGGACACGAAGTCTATTATACAAATCCTGACAGTACCATCGTCGCCGTGGAGGTCATGGCATCGGGAACGGTGAGTAATATCGGTTTCAGCAAAGAGATGTACAGCGTGCTCGAGGACGCCGTGCATAAGCTGAAACCGATGTCCTATCATCCCGATATGCTGGTCTCGATCGGAGGTTCGTTCAAGAATAAGATCGATGAATACGACACCATTCTGGACGACATCGAGTCAACGGTAATCTTCGGATTTGTAGGTGTCGTCCTGCTTCTCACGTTTTATTTCAGGCAGCCGCTGGCTGTCTTTTTTGTTGCTATCCCGCTCGTTATGGGGCTGACGTGGGCGTTTGCGGTTACCTATTGGGTGATCGGCAACCTGAACACGATGACCGGATTCCTTTTTGTGATTCTGTTCGGTCTTGGAATCGACTTCGGGATTCACATGTTTTCCCGGTACCTCGAGGACCGCATGGCGAGCATGGACGTCAGGCAGTCGGTCGAGACGATGTTGATTCAGACGGGGCAGGCCATCCTCACCGCTGCATTGACCACGTCGATGGCGTTCTACTCGCTGACCATTACGGATTTCAAGGGATTCTCGGAGTTCGGTTTCATTGTCGGCACGGGGATCATCATGTCCCTTGTGTCCATGACCATGGTGCTTCCGGCCTTTCTCGTTCTTGCCGACGAGCGCTTGAAGCTTGTGCGAATGCGGCACGTCCTCGGACACGAACGCGGCACCAGCAAGGGCCGGTTTCCGATGGCGCCGGTCGTGTTCGCGGTTGCCATTGCCGGAACGGTTTACCTGGCATACAATCTGGATCAGATTCAGTTCGAATACGATTTTACCAATCTGCGTTCCAATCTGGCCAAGTCCAAGAAAGTGAAAGACAAGATCAATTCGCTTTCCAAATTCAGGGGCGAGTCGCACTCGCCAAGCGTGATCCTTGCCGACAGCAAAGAGGAACTGGATGAAATCGTCGCAGCAGTGCACGGGAAGATCGCGTCGGACGACCCGACCCCCACAATTGACAAGATCAGGACGCTCTGGTCCTTTCTGCCCGATCGCGAAGATGAAAAGCTGGCTCTGATTGCCGAACTTCGCGAACTCGTGGATGGCGAAGGCGCGAAATTGCTGAAGGAAGAACAGAAGGAGCGGGTCGACGAGTTGCGCGAACTGATGGACGTGAAAAGTCTGGACGTGGACGATCTTCCGAAAAACATCCTGCGCAGGTTTTCAACGGTAGACGGCAGCCGGGCCCATTTTGCCTTCATCTATCCCAGCGTGCAACTTCGAGACGGACGACAGGCCATCGAGTTCGCGGATGACACCCACCTGATAACGACCGAGTCCGGGAAGCGTTTCTATTCTTCAAGTTCCAGCATAATTTTCGCGGATATGCTCAAATTGATGATCCGGGACAGCAGGTGGGCGATCGGCATCACGCTTCTTGTCGTCTTCCTGATCGTGTTTATCGACTTTCGAAGCATCCGAAACGGGATGCTCGTCATGCTTCCGCTCATCTGCGGCGCGATCTGGATGTGTGGAAGCATGTTTCTCTCCGGAATGAAGCTGAACTTTTACAATATGGTTGCCTTGCCGACGATTATTGGGATGGGCATCGATAACGGCGTTCATCTCTTTCACCGGTACCAGGAGGAAGGCGCGGACTCCATCCCGGTGATCCTCAGGAATACGGGAGGCGCGATGCTCGTCTCGATGATGACCACGATGATCGGCTTTTTCGGTCTCATCACGGCGAGGCATCCCGGTTTGAATTCCATCGGGAAACTGGCCGTGATCGGCCTTCTGACCTGTTTTGTGGCCGCCGTTGTCGTTCTGCCTGCCGTACTGGAAATCCTCGATCGATTGAAACGGAACCGGCACGCGGTCAGGGTGGGAAGCGCACGGCCGTAATCCGCCACGAGGCGGGATACCGTTCGATGATCCCCTGTGATGCCAGCCGCCGGGGGCGCCATTCCATGAATTTTTGGTTCCCGTTTCTGATAAGCTTGATTTCAGGCCTGTATACCTCCCTTTGGGGCGCCTTCAAGGACTCACCTTATGAAGGTCTGAAGCTGCCAACCTTTCCCCGCAGCATCTATTTCCATGCCGTCATCTTCGTTGCGCTCTACGGTCTGCCCGCCTTCCAGGAGAGTTTCCGGAATCTAAGCCTTTTCCAGGTTTTCTTCGCCATCATGGGCCTGGAACGGTTCCTCGCGGAGCTGTACAAGGGATTCTTCAGAGCGGAAGATCAGTCGAAATATGCCGTACCCTCCAGGATTACGTTCTTCGGCCGGCCGGTTACCAGCGAACCGCTGCGCCTCTTCTCCGGCGCTGTTCTGGTGTCGGGGGTCTTTTCCCTGCTGTTTCTTTCAATGCCGATCATGGATTTTCCGGTGTTCGCCGCGGTCGCCTTCTCCACGGGAATGCTGGTTTCTCTTGGCGGCGCGTATAAGGACGCCCCCTTTGAAGGATTCGCCCCCCTGAAATTCTTTCGCTCGGCAGCGGTGCTTGCCATCTGCTCTCCACTGTTTTTCTATTCAAACAATCCGGCAGCGCCCGTGCCGCTCGGTTATCTGGTATTCATGAACGGCGGATTGGAGCGGTTTCTGGTTGAGTATTACAAGACCTACGTACAGCGCACGATGTCCGGCAAATTCCGGCCGGACCTGCCGCGGATAACCCGCTACGTTGAGACACGCGAAAAATACCACTATATGGCCTGGATCATTATCATTGGATTGATGATTCTGTACGCTTATGAACTCACGACAACATGAAGCCATCGTGATCGGGTCGGGCCTTGGCGGCGGCGCCGCGGCGTATGCGCTCAGCCGGGCCGGTTTCCGGACGCTGCTCCTCGAACGCGGCGGGTGGGTAAAGCGGGATGCTCTGGACTGGAACCCGCGCGGGATCCTGATCGATCAAAGGTACCGAAGCCGTTCTCCGGTGCAGGTGGAAGGCGACGGGGGCCGTCAATCCGTCTATCCGAACGAAGCGGTCGGCGGCATGTCGGTATTTTACGGAGGTGCGTCGCTTCGGTTGCGTGAGATGGATTTCACGAGTTGGCCGATCGATTACGCGTCAATGGAGCCGTACTATGCGCAGGCGGAGCATCTGCTGGAGGTACATGGTCAGGCGGGGGTGGATATGCATGAGCCGCCGCGGTCCGGGGATTATCGATTCGGCGGAATAGAACTTACGGCTCCCGCGAAGCGGATATGCAAAGCCGGGAACGCGCTCGGCCACCGTCCCTTCAGGATCCCGCTGGCGCTGAATTTCACGAACAACGAGCGGCCGCTGTGTATCCGATGTTCGACCTGCGATGGATTTCCGTGCCGCATCGAGGCCAAAAACGACGTGGCCATGACACTTCTGGCAAAAGCCCAGGCATTCGACCTGACGGTCATGCCCGGGATGATCGTACTGCAGCTGGAAGCCCGGAACGGAAGGGTGGCACGGGTCCTGTGTCTTGACGGGACGTCAGGACGGACTGTGAATTTCAACGCGAAGATCGTGATTCTCAGCGCGGGCGCCCTGCAGAGCCCGGCGATTCTGTTGCGTTCCGGTTTGGACCGATTCGGCAACCACCGGCTGGTGGGGCGATTTCTGATGCGGCACTGCAATGCAGTCGTCACCGGTCTCTTTCCGTTCCGGACCAATCCCGACCGGACATTTCACAAGCAGTTGTGCTTTACGGACTTCTACGAAGACATGAGGGAACGATCGGGCACGTCGGTGGGTACGATTCAGGACATTTACACGCCCGCACCGGAGGTACTGAAGCATTACGCGCCCTTCGGATACGGGAATCTGTCCGCGTTCGTGGCGCAGTACGTACAGAATCTGCTTTGCATCGCGGAAGACGAGCCGCAATATGATAATCGCGTGCATCTGACCGCACGCCGGGACGATTACGGAGTCTCGGTCACGGGTGTCGTGCATCGTTATTCGGACGGAGACCGCCTCCGCAGGGAATATCTGACGGACAGGGCCGGACGCATCTTGAAGCAGGCGGGAGGCCTGTTCCGTCGCGTATACAAGCTGGAGACGTTCTCTCACGCCGTGGGGTCGTTGCGTTTCGGGAGCAGCGCCGAAGACAGCGTTCTCGATGAATTCTGCAGGTTTCGCGGCATCGACAATCTGTTTGTCCTCGACGGCAGTTTCATGCCCACGTCGGGAGGGGTGAATCCGAGCCTTACCATCGCAGCCAACGCGCTGAGGGTCGCGGACGTCATTCACGCGGAATCCGGCTAGAAGGCCGCATGCAGTTCATCCTGCGCCGGCGCCCCGCGCCTGGAATCCGGAAAATGAAAAAAATCTGTCTGGTGGGCTGCGGAACCATCGCCCGGCTGCACGCGAAAAACCTGGCGGGCGCCGCCGAGTTGATTTTCTGCAGCCGTTCCGAAGATAGTGCACGCCGTTTCAATATTCGCTTTCGCGGCAGCGGCATCTTCAGTCGTCTGGACGATGCGCTGGCATCGCCCGGCCTCGACGCGGTGGTGATTACATCCCCTCCCGCATACCACAAAGAACAGGTGATCCGCGCTCTGTCAGCCGACAAGGCAGTCATGGTCGAAAAACCCATGTGCATTTCTCCGGAGGAGGTGGATGAGCTCGGCGAAGTACTGGCCAGGCACCCGGGCGCGCTGCTGATGGTGGCCGAAAACTACTATTACAAGCCATTGCTCAAGAGAATCAAGGCACTGACCGGGGAGCGCCGGATCGGAGACATCAGGTCGGTACAGGTGAGAAAGATGTTCACACAGGCGACATTCGGCTGGAAACGAAAATACGGTGCGTTGCTCGAAGGCGGAATCCACTTTGTCGCGTTGGTTTCCGCGATTTTCGAGTGTGCGCCGGAACGCGTCGTCGGGCGCTTTCCCGGACACCGCAAGGGAGAGCCGGAGCGGTCATCGATAACCGAATTGACTTATCCCGGCGACGTAAAGGCTGAAATCACGTATTCATGGAACACGAGGAGCCGCACGAAGGGAACCTTTCAGCACTCCCGCATTCATGGTACGCACGGACAGATCATCTTTGAGAGCAATGGCCTGTATGTTCTTCAGAAAGGTCATGAAGGTTGCCGGGTTCACGTACCCGGGATTTCGGATCTGATGGGATATCGGGAGATGACCAGGGACTTTCTGCGATGCGTGGATAACCGGAGCCGGAAGCCGTACTCGGACTATATGAGGGCCAGGCGGGATCTGAGAATCGTCTTCGATGCCTATCACTGGTAACGACGGCGCGCCGGCGGGTACAATCCCTGCCTCAGCGGGCAATCGGCGGACGCTGCCGCGTCGAATGCAAAAACAGTTGACCGCATTCATGCCTGTCGCTATATTTGTGTGCACATTCTTCCCCGACCTCCTCCTTCCCTGGCAATACTCCTTCTCAACGATTTATCCTGAACCGGTGCTTTCTGGCATCAGGCCCGTCTCTTGACGTCTGAAATAGCCGTTGATGGCATTGCGTACGCAATCGGCGTTATCCCACGCGGGTCGTCCGCCGGAGGTAGACATGGTTTCGACGCGACGGGGAAGCTCGCGAGGGAGCAGCACGTGAACAACCGCCTGAAGAGCTATCTCGAGTCCTATGTGCCTCTCATCGACGGGGAACTCTTCAAGTTCCTGCCTCAGGCCGAGCCGCTCGGCTATCTGTACGAACCGATGCGGGACTATCCGATTCGGGGGGGAAAGCGATTTCGGTCGGTGCTCGTGCTGCTGGCGTGCGAGGGCCTGGGAGGTGACGTCGACAGGGCCTTGCGGACGGCAGCGGCGTTCGAGATGTTCCAGTCTTTCGCCCTGGTTCACGACGACATCGAAGACGGTTCCGAAATGCGCAGAGGCAAACCGTGTCTTCACCACCTCCACGGTGTGCCATTGAGCGTCAATGCGGGCGACGCGCTGCATTCGAAGGTGTTCGAAATACTCGCCACCAACCGGGAGGTCCTCGGAGATGCGGTGGCGCTTGACCTGATTCAGGAGATGCTTCACGGCGCTCAGCGTACCTTCGAAGGACAGGCATACGATATCGGCTGGATCGAGTCGGGCGAGATCCCGGAAGTTGAGAATTTTCTGGAAATGCTGCGTCTGAAAACGGGCTGGTACAGCGGGAGGGGGCCGTGTACGGCGGGTGCCATCGTCGCCGGCGCATCTCCCGATCGCCAGCGGGCCGTGGGCGCGTTCGGAGAGCGAATGGCGGTGGCGTTTCAGATCAAAGACGATCTGCTGAACCTGACCGTGCGGGCCGAAGATGCGCACCAGGCCCCCGCGACGACTTCGGGCGGGTACGGCAAGGAACGCGGCGGAGACATCGCCGAGGGCAAGCGGACGCTGATGGTAATCGACCTCTTTCACAGATGTTCCCCGGATGAACAGGCGTGGGTGCGGGACATTCTGAACCGGGACCGGTCCGAGACGCGGATCGATGAGGTCGAGCGGACAATCTCGCTGATGAACCGCTACGGCTCCATTGAACGCGCCGAAGACGCCTGCCGTGAATGGGCGGCCGCCGCGGAAGCGCACCTGAACGAGATTCCTCCTTCTGAAGCCAGGGAAACGATGCGCGAGATGTGCAGTTTTCTGGTAGATAGAGCATTTTGAGTCCTTTGAGACCTGAACTTCGAACATTGACGGGCTGATTCAGCGAATCACCCGACGATTTACCGATTCCTCGACAGGATCGGTCTCCCTCGACAACCCTACCGCAGGAGGGCGAGCGATGAAGTTTTTTATCGACACGGCCAATCTGGACGAGATACGTGAGGCCAACGAGATGGGGGTGCTGGATGGTGTGACAACCAATCCGACGCATATTTCAAAGGAAGAAGGCGCGTTCGAGCAGATCATACTGGAAATCTGTGAGCTGGTGGACGGGCCGGTCAGCGCCGAGGTTGTGAGTACCGAGTGGAGACTGATGCTCCAGGAAGCACGCCATCTCTCGAGCATACACGACAATGTGGTGGTCAAGGTCCCCATAACGCTTGACGGACTGAAGGCGATCAAGGCCTGCAGCGATGAAGCGATCAGAACCAACGTTACACTCTGCTTCTCCGCGAATCAGGCGCTTCTGGCCGCGAAGGCCGGAGCGTCCTACATCAGTCCTTTTCTGGGACGCCTGGACGATATCGGGCATGTCGGCATGGAGTTGATCAAGACCATACGCCAGATTTACGACAACTATGGATTCCGGACCGAGGTCCTTGCGGCCAGCTTGCGGCACCCCCTGCATGTCATCGATGCCGCACGGGCCGGGGCGGATGTGTCCACATTGCCGCCTGACGTATTGAAGAAGCTGCTGGCGCATCCACTGACGGATGACGGACTGGAGCGCTTTCTGAGCGACTGGAACGTGTGGAAGGAAAACCAGCGGGAGACGATTGTCGTGTGAATCGTCGAGATCCCGCTGACGATTGCGTCCGACAACGAAAAAGGGCTTGTGTATCCAGCACACAGGCCCTTTCCTCTTCGTGGAGCCACCCAGCGGACTCGAACCGCTGACCTACGCATTACGAATGCGTTGCTCTACCAGCTGAGCTAGGGTGGCTAACGCACTGAAAAACAGATCATTATCGTTCAAAATACAGCACGTGTAAAATACACAACCGACCCCTGCGTGTCAAGGGCAATTCTGTTGAACCCGCTGCCCGAGTAACAACGCAGTCAAGGGAGAAGATGATGCCGGACAACCTGAAGATGGGCGCCGCGAAAGTCGACGTGACGCCGCCGATCGGCCTGTCGATGGCCGGATACGCGGGTCGAAAAAGTCCTGCCGCCGGTACGCATATGCCGCTGTGGGCGAGGGCCTTTGTGTGTGAACAGGGCTCGATGCGGGTCGCACTTCTCGTGGTGGACGCGGTCGGATTCAGCGGACGCACCACGGACATGATCCGTACGGCGATCCAGGAACGGACGGGAATTGCGCCCGACGGTATCCTCGTTGCAACGACCCACACCCACTCGGGGCCGGTAACCACCCGGTTCCGGGACGATGTACCCGATCCCTCGTATATGTCGGACCTGACGGAACGGATCGTGGACGCGGTGGTCAGGGCGTCGCATTGCCTGCAGCCGGTCACGGTCGGGTTCGAGCAGATGCGGGAACCGGGGTTTCACCACAATCGCCGCAAGGACGGTCAACCAATCGATTCCACGCTGGGGCTGGTGCGCTTTGCGGGAACGGACGGACGCGTCGTGGCCGCATGGGTGAACTATGGCTGCCATCCGACAATCCTGACCGGTACGAATCTTTCCTGGTCTCCGGATTTTCCGGGAGTGTTCTGCAATGAACTGGAAGCAACCTGGGGCGGTACAACTGCCTTCTTCAACGGTTGCCTGGGCGATGTCGGGCCGTACCGTCCCGAGCAGAACTTCACGGAGGTGAGAAAGATTGGACGAGGGCTTGCGGATCGGGTGCGGGAAATGACCCGCAACCTGTCGCAAGCGCGTGTTTGCGGACTCGCCTCGCAACGGCGTTTTTGTACGTGCCCGCTGGATGCCGTGCCGACCGGGGCCGATTTGAAGGAACAGGCAGCGGGTTCCAGACCCGGATCGTACCAGGCGGGCTGGGCACGGGACCAATTGTCGATGCGCGCGGCAGGCGAGGCCGTCCCCGCCTCGGTACGGCTGGAGGTGCAGGGATTTCGCATCGGGGACGTATTTCTTGCGTGTTTTCCGGGACAGCTGTTCGGTTCGTGGGGACTTGCGCTGCGCCGTCGTTGGCCTGACGAACGACTGTTGATCGTGAATCAGGCGAACGCGCATGCCGGGTATTTCCCGTCGAGAAGTGCATGGGACACGGGTGGGTACGAGGTCCGGTCCGCCTTTATGTTCAATTCCGATCTGCCGGCGCCGATGACGTGGGAGGCCGGGCAGCGACTGATTGAAACTGCGCTTGCCATGGCGTAACTCGATCCACGGTCGTTTCGGGTCGGTCCCGGCCCGCGGGCGATTGAATCGAACGAAAAAAGGCTCCGGAAAAACCCGGAGCCTTTTTCGGATGCCGACGTAAGTCGTTCCCACGCGTTACTTTCGTTTGAATCGCCTGGCACCGGGCTGGATCGGCGCTCCGGTTTCCGGGACGGACGGCGTTCCCGGAAAGAGCATCTTGTAGTCGATGAGAGGGTTCGGCCTCGCAATGGGCATGTTGTACGCAAGCCCGGCGCCGGGGTTCGCGAGGGGCATGTTGTCCAGCGGCGATCGCCGGACCGCCAGGTTCTGAAGCAAGTACGCGATGATTGCGTCTTCCTTTTCGATCAGCCGTTTTCGATTGAGTCTCTGACGCAGGCCTTTCAGGTTATTCGGGCCGGGCAAAACCTGCAGGCGTTGCGGCGGCCTGATCTTTAATGAGTCGACGGACGCGGGCGGACCTCCTGAAGTCGGTTCCGGGAAGCCGTGGAGAAAGACAACAACCGCAAGGGCGCGAAGGGAAGTGCCGGTCATTGGTGAGGCCTCCTGCGGAAAATTGGAGAAACGAGGAAGAGGGATAACACTGAAACGCTCCGGACCGTTCGAAGTTCCGCGATACAGCAAGTCGCGGTAAGCGATGTCTCACGTCAGAGGGGTTTCCGCGGTCCTTCACAATGTCCGGAACGTCTCCGTCCAGGCCGTCCACGTCTCGCCGTAGCGGATATCGTAGCCCCTGTCGCCGCGTCGGGTGACCAGCATGGGATGACCCCGTGACTCGGCAAGCCCGAGAACGGGGTAAGCGCGGATCATCCGCCGGCTGTCGGCCACGAAGATGTGTTTTCCTTCCAGGTCGCGCAACCTGCTCGTATCCCCTGTGGTCACCAGGCCGGATTCTCTCTCGGTAATGCGGGTTTCCAGGACGGGGCCCGAATGCGCCGGGAAATCGTTCCCGAGAGTGATTTCGCCTTGTTGCAGACGGGTGCCCCCCACCAACCATGCGCATCCGGTTGAAATGAATCCGAATCGGCCATTAAATCGCAGGGCAGAGTCCTGCCGCTCGACGGTTTCGGGAGCCTGTCCGTCTCCTGCGCTGATCAATACATCTCTCCCCGCGTTCGTGGCGACCTCAACGACTGTCGCCATGGTGGCCGGGTTCAGGGAGAGGACCCGCACGGATGTGACGGCTTCGCCATCGGCAAACACCGTAACAAAAGTGCTGTCGCCGTTGACTCGACGGCGTACGATGTACGGTACGGTGGCGCCGATGTCGCGCGCCTTGCGCTGGCCGAATCCCTGACCGACAAAGACCTGCTCGGCTTCATGCGCCGGGACGTGCACACGGAACGGTTTCTCGCTGCCGGGCGTCCACGCGGCCGACCAGGCGGATACGGATCGGCCCGAACGGATCCGCGTGAGATCGTATATATCCTCGTCTGACGGCCTGGTCTGTATGCCGGAAAGCGCGATGGATCGGTCCGGTCCGTGCATGACCCAATCGTGCCTTTCGCCGCCCCTGACGCGAAAGACATCCACGACGTATTCGCCGGGACCGCTGCCGACGGCGGCGATGGTCCGCCGGTAGATCGAGGTGCCCGGGTAGACGTTTGACGAAGCCTCCATCACCTTCGCCCGGGGACATGCCGAAAAGAGGTGAAAGGTCGCCCGGCGGCCGCGCGTCATCTGTTCTTTGCCGTCCACGACGACCAGATTGTGCGCGAAGGTGCGGTTGACGCCGTAGCGGAGTTCCTCCATGTCCCACAGATAGCCGAGATCGGTGAGCAGTTCACGCCGGTCTTTCCAGTAGTAGAGATTGAGATGGTCGTGATGGTGGTGCCCTTTGAAGTCTGCGCCGCAAAGGATGACCGCGGCGCCGGTTCCCCTGTGCCCCGTACGCTGGGTTCCGATGTTCAGGTAGGGCCCCAGGTCGTCTGCGAACCGGGGAGGCTGCTCGGGCAGTGAATCGGGCTGGCGGTAGAAGGCGGCGGCCGTGTCCAGGTTGCCGCCGTACCAGAACTGAGCGATTCGGCCGGCATAGCAGCGGTCAGTCTTCGCGATATCGCGTTGAAGCATGCGGTGGTTTTCGGACGGGTAATTGCGCGCGAGGATGTCGGCGAACATGGCGGAGAGGTGGCAGGGCAGCCGGTTGTCGGCCAGCAACGGATAGTCCAGATCCGGAAGGAGCGGGCGGGCCATGTTCTGCCAGACCGCACGGTAGCGCGGCCAGCTGTAGAGGTCCACTCGATGCAGCGGCGCCGGCGGGTAACCGGCGCCATCCGGATCCGAATAGCGCTTGAGGGCTTCGGCGAGACGCCAGATGCCGGAGAGCATCATTCCCGCGTAGCCGATGGATTCAGGCGTTCCGCCGTCAGGCAGCCACCAGTCGCGCACGGCCCTCACAAAGCCGTCGAGGCCGAACCGGATCAGCAGCGGATCGCCGCAGACGATTCCGATCAGGCCCACGGCGCATCGGTTCATTCCGGTCTTGTTATTGATGACGTCGTCCGAGAAGAGCATCACGGCCGCGTCGAGCAGCAGGTCGTGCTCGATATGCCGTTTTTCCGCGTCAGACAGGGTTTCGGCGACCAGGTCGTAGGCGAGGATGAGTTTTTGAAGGGAGGTACCTTCCATCCCTCCGGAGGAGCCCCAGCGCAGTACGGCCCAGTATCCGGGATGGAGCTTCCGGTTCGGCCTGTTTCCCGGCGGGCACCACTCGTCTTCCGGCAGATTGTCGACTCGGGTTGCGGCGATCTTCGGATCCAGATCCGCAATGTCGCCGTACGAGGAATGTACGAGATACGAAGGATGGACGTCTGCAAACCGCTTCAGGACCATCGCTGCGCCGGCCGCGTACTCCCTTTCTCCCGTGAGGGCGTAGGCCAGCGCCAGGTCTTCGGCGGTATTGGCGGCGTGCCGGCACCGGTGGATGCGGGCATGGCCCGAAAAGCTGGAGTGGATGGCGTCGTATCCGTAGGCCTGCCAGGACTTGCCGCCGTAGAGCGTAATTTTCTGCCGGGGGTCGAAGCGACTTTCGAAAACCACGTCTTCCGGATAATCGTAATTGGGATACACGGTGCCGCATCCCTTGCATCGTATGTGCGCGGGATCGTCCGGAACCCAGTCGTATGCGCCGTGCATGGGCGCGAACTCGCACTTCGGACACATGGTGAAATGCGGCGAATAGGGTGTCGTTGACGGCACGTACGTCCGCGCCCACCCACGGGAAACCGCCCCGGCAGCGTCGACTCTCTCCAGAAGCGTCTCCAGGGCCCTTCGCGCCCAGGCGTGCCGGGAGACGTTTTCCCGGGCGCGGGCGATGTCCTCCGGTGAGAAGATGGTTGCGGGATGGCGGACGCGGGACCGGTATCGCCGCCATCGGCCCGGGTCCTGCATTTCAGGGATATCGAATTCACCGTGCCAGGTTTCGAGCCAGTCATTCACCATGCAACGGTCCTCCGATTCCGGATATGTCGCATTTGAGATTGGGATTGTGTTCTATGCGCGGCCGACGTCGGGTCTGAACCGGATACCGCGGCGTGCAGGGCCGCCCGCAACGGCAACCGGAGACCCGTCGGCGCGCCAGCACGCGGCGCCGGTGATGGTTCCAGTGTCGTGATCGCAGGCGATGCCGTTCATCCCTCCAGCGACGGTATTGACCTCGCGAACGTCGTGGCCGAGGCCCCTGAGCCGGGTTCTCACGGAGCCGGTGATGGCGGGCTCGACTTCCAGTTCCTGGCCCTGCGTCCAGACTCTGGGGGCTTCAACGGCTTCCTGCAGCGTCATTCCGTGGTCGATGAGGTTGATGAGGGCCTGCAGGACGGCGGGAAAGATGCGTACCCCGCCGGGCGTGCCCAGCGCGAAACACGGGTCGCCGTTTCTGGAAACAACGGTGGGCGCGTTGCTGCTGAGCATTCGCCGGCCGGGCCCAACCGAGTTGGCCATACCGGGGTGGGGATCGAAGAGGGCCATATTGTTATTCAGGAGCAGGCCCGTCCCGGGAACGACAACCTTGCAGCCGAACCCCTCGTTGATGGTCTGGGTCATGGCGGCGATGTTGCCCGCAGCATCGGCGGTGGTCACATGCGTGGTACACTCGGATTCGGATGGAGGCGGAACGCCGGCGCCGGGGCGGGTCGCTCCCTCCATGTCGATTTCCTGGCGACGCTGCTCTCCGTAGGTCTTGGACACCAGCCATTCGACGGGCACATCGATTTGTTCGGGGTCGCCAAGGTATTTCGTGCGGTCGGCAAAGGCGATCTTGAAGCATTCGGCGAGGACGTGGATGCCGTCCGCCGTGCCGAACCCGAGGCCGGCAACGTCGTATCCCTCGAGCAGATTGAGGATCTGAAGCATGTGGACGCCGCCGGAAGACGGCGGCGGCGGGACGACGAGTTCGTATCCGCGGTACGTTCCCCGGACCGCGCTCCGCTGAATGGCGCGGTAAGCGCCGAAATCCTCCATGGTGAGGATGCCGCCGCATTGCCGGACGTGGTCGACGATCCTCTTTCCGAGTGGACCCTTGTAGAGGACGTCCGGTCCTCCGTCGGCGACGTCGCGCAGGGTCGCGGCAAGGTCCGGTTGAACGAGGCGTGTGCCCGGCGCCGGCGGTCGCCCGCGGGGCAGAAAAATGCGCGCTGTATCCGGATATCTGCTGAGGTGCCCCTGATTCTGTTCCACGGATTCGGCCAGGTAACGGCTTACGGGAAACCCGTTCTCGGCAACCTGGATGGCGGGTTGAACGACGGTCTTCAGGTCCAGTGCACCCCAGTGTTCGAGCGCTTCGCACCATCCCTTCAGCGCGCCGGGCACGCCGGCGGCCAGCGCGCCGATCTTGTTGGCGTCGTTCTCAGACCGCATGTAGTCCGGCCAGGTGTCGGAGACAGGCACATACATGTCCGGCGCCGCATGGCCGGGCGCGGACGCGTAGGCGTCGAGGATGACGGGCGTGCCGTCGGCGAGACGGATATTGATCCATCCGGCGCCCAGGAGTCCCACCATCTGGGGCTCGACCACGTTGAGCGCGAACAGCGCGGCCACGGCGGCGTCGATGGCGTTCCCGCCCAGGGCGAACATCTGCGCGCCGGCCGCCGAGCCGATCGGATGGTTGGCGGCAACCACGCCGCGCGATCCGGACGCCGGCTGTTTCTGTACTTCAAAGGGCGCGCCGGCTCTATTTCTCCAATGATGGGGCATGTTGAAGACGATGGAAGCGGACCGCGGCGGAGCGCAGGCCCGGCGGAGATTCAGTACTGGAGCTGGCGGCCGAACGACAGAAAAGTCTCCCGCGCCGCCGCATCGAGTCCTTCCGAGAAGGGACCGGGGCCGGTGACGGTGTACGCATTGGCGCGGTCGACCTCATATCCACCTTCCGGCAGAAGTTCATCGGTGGGAAGATAACCCCTACCTTCCTGGCAGTAGCCCCAGGCGATCAGGTCCGGATCGTTGAGCCAGGTTCTCACGAGGTCCAGCCATTCGGCAAGAACCTCGCCCGCAATCCAGGCGATCCGGCGCCCTTCTGCGAGCCTTATCAGACCCACCGGCCAGGGCACAACCTTGACCGGCGGAACGCCGCTCTCGAGCCGCGCGACCCAGTAGCCGGCCAGATTCCGGCTGAGTTCATCGTCCGATTCCAGGAGCGACCGCCAGTGGTCCACGGGCGGTATTCCCGCCTGGTCTCTCGGGGCAAGAAAGCGTCCCTGAACCGCCGCGATGTTCAGGTCCAGCTCTGTGCCGCCATTGCGGAGTGCGCGGATAATGTCGCCGGCAAGTTCAGTTCCCGCGGCCGCTGTGTCGGCGGGCGTCGGTTTTCGGAATCTGCCCCGATCCAGATCGGCCAGAACACGGGGCCTGATATTTCCCGCGAGGCCCTGGATGAACTGGCAATGGACGTTCGCGCCGAGGTCCGACCGGAGCTTGGCGCGGCAAACCCCGGGATAGTCGGCCGAGATGCCGTCCCAGGCATAACCGTAGACGATCACCGGATGACATCCGTAGCTGAATACGACACACCTGTCGTCGCTCTCCGTCGCCGAAACGTCGATCAGCCACAGGTCCGGGTTGTGCACGCCATCAGGATTGGGACCCATCTGAATCTTGCCCGACGGGCTTTTCCTGCGGCGGTTGATTCCTACTGCCGACGCGGCACGGTATTCGGTTACTGCAACCGGTTGAAGGTTGTCAACGGCCGTGAGTGCCGCGCGAACGATGTTTCGGCACAGGGTCTCGTCGTACGCGTGGAGTTCGCGCGGCTTCGGCACTGTCGTGGCATAGCCTTCGAAGCCGCCCATGGGGCCGCTGTGGGTGTGCGAGAAATTCAGGACGACGGCTTCGACGGGAATCCCGGTGAGCGCGGACAGGTCGTACCGGAGAGGCTCCGCGATCACCGGCGCGAGCCCGATGAGGTCCGCGGATATCCAGAGGGTCCTCTTTCCCCTGGAATCTTCCAGTACGGTGGCCTGTGCGCAGAGCGGGTCCAGGATGTGTGCGCCCGGTGTAAAGCGAGGGCCGCGTCCTCCCATTGGCAACCCAAGTGGCGGCGTGGTTTCTACTTCGGCCCATCCGGCTCTGGCGGTGGTCATGGAACGCTCCAGGTGTCAATTGCGGGTCGGATTCACGCGATTCGGTATTTCTCCATTTTATCCCGGTCCAGGTTCACGCCCAGCCCCGGTCCCGGCGGCGGCAGAAGGTGGCCGTCCTCTATCTTCAGGGTTTCGAGGATGATGTCGTCCGCGTGGTACACGAAGCCGTTCACGTCGCTGGCATACCCCAGGTTTCGCATGGCAAACGCGAGGTGAGCCTGGGCGGAGGTCCCGATACCCAGTTCGGGCATGCTCCCGATGATGCAGGGCAGCCGCGTGGCTTCGGCAATGGCGAAAATCTGCGCGGCGGGATAGATGCCTCCGGCTTCGGCCACGTAGACATTGAAGACATCCACGGCTCCGGCCTTGATGCATGCCATCGCGTCGGTCGGCGTCCAGACGCTCTCGTCCGCCATAATGGGTGTGTCTACGTGATCCCGGATGTGCCGCAGACCCTCCAGGTCGCTGAAGTGAAGCGGCTGCTCCACCAGTTCGAGCCGGAAGGGTTCGATGCTCTTGATGTTTCGGACGGCCTCTTTGGCGTTGCGCCAGCCCATGTTGGCGTCCACGCGCAGGACGACGTCGTTTCCCACACCCTCGCGAATGGCCTTGACTGTGGCGAGATCGGCTTCCGGGTCCATCCCGATCTTCGCCTTGAGCGTTCGGTATCCCCGATTCGCGAGCGCGGCGGCCTGTTCGGCGATCTGATCCGGTTCGCCCATGGAAAGCGAATGGCTGAGCAGGACGCGGTCCCGCACCAGCCCACCCAGCAGGTTGTAAACCGGCGTGTCAAGCGCTTTGCCGACGATGTCGTACAGGGCCATGTCCACACCGGCCTTCGCCGGTTCGGAGCGATGCAGCAGGCTGTTCATCAGCGCGTGGATCTCCGCAATGCGGAACGGGTCGCGGCCCGAAAGCGCGCCAACGAGCAGGTCGTTGATATCTTCGGCCTGACCGCGGCCCTTGCGGTCCCAGATGCTGCACACTTCGCCAACACCGGTAATGCCTTCGTCAGTCCGGATTTCGACGATCGCGTTCTCGGTCTCCTGGCTGCGCCCGAGGCTGCTGGTAAAGGTCTGCGGGCGTGGTACGCGGATCGGGGTGGCGCTGATGTGGGTAATCTTCAAATCTTGCTCCTTTCCTTAGCAGCCCGTTGATAAAGTCCATCCGGTCTGCGTCCGGCCCTTGTGACCGAAATACGGCGTTGCGCTCCCTCCCCGAATCCAGGGATGCGCGTCGGTCGCGCGCCTTGTCTTCGGCCACAATGACTCGGACTCGCCTGCAGAGCGACTTTTTCAACGGACTGTTAGCGCGGTCCTGTCCCGGTATGCCAGGGACGTTGGCGTCGCGAAGACGGCTATCCAGTCTATCGTCGGTGGGTTTACTCGTACGGATCGAAAAACGTCAGGTCCGCGCCGAAGTCGTCCATAGCCACCACCTCGTCTCCACGCAGTCTCACGCGGATCTGCCGGGTCCGGTGGTCCAGGACGATTTCCCGTTCGGTAAGTGGAAACTCGAACGTCATCGTACGGTTCAGCGGGGGGCGGGCGATATAGAGATAGCCGTTCGTCTGACGCGGCGCTTCGCGCGCGCCGCGGACGCGGACTTGAGACGTCTGTACCCAGGATGGAACGCGCACGAACAGCGGGCCCGCGCGTTTCACACGAACGCGCAGCGCCGGATGCGTGTAGGGGGATTCGATCCTCAGTTCCGGCGAATCGTAATCGAACAGTAAATTGACACGGTGGCACGCTACGTCCGTACAGGCAATTTCCCGGTAGGCCTCACACAGTGAGGCCACACCGCCGCCCACGATGTCCATGTTGAAACTGATCGTTTCCGTGTCGATCGGATGGTGCCCGTACGGTGCCGGAAAGCCGAATGCGCCCAGGTGACGATCGGCGACGGCCCGTTTGCCGTCCTCACCCTCGGGATTGGGCGGGTCACTGATAAACGACACGTCGCGCAGTTGGGAAGGCAGAATATGGGACCGAAGAATGCGTTCCGCGTCGCCGTAATACTCGGGAAATCCCCAGCGGCCGAGGATGAGCGCGGTTTCCAGTATGTCGCCGGAGTTGTTGATTTCTCCCCGGTCGGCCGGCGCTTCGTCCCCGCTGTTTTCGATGACCCAACCGAGCGGATCGCTGAATTCGGGGAGTCCGTTGTCGTAGAAGGCTTTCACGCGGCCCATCAGGCGAGCGTCAGACGTCAGTTCGGCGAACTGGGCGAGGGAAGACATCACACACGTGGTGGAATGCGTATGGGAACCGAAGGTCTCGCGGTTGTAGTCCCCGCTCTCGGTGAAAAACTCCAGCGCCTTGTCCTTCAGGACGATAGCCAGGTCGAGTGCGGCGCCGTATCCCGTCGCCTTATAGTATTTCACCAACGGTCCGATGGAACGTCCGAGCCCGACGACATAGGTGGAGCGGTGGACACGGAGTCCCAGTTCGTCTTCGAGGGTATCGTAGTCCCAGCCGGCCATCGGACTCCAGTATTTCAAAATTGCGCGGATACCGGCTTCGGCGAACTCCCTGGCGCGTTCGGAATGTCTGAAACGGACCAGGGGGTACAACGCATGGAATCCTTCCCGGCAGTTATGCGGCGTGAAGTTGACTGGCGGTCCCCCAGCCTCGTCCCGGTTGATCGGCAGGGCAACGGGCCCGCTGTACGCAAGAAAGGCGGCGCTGGCGTGGTTGTCGATGCAGCGCTCGTCCAGTTCGATCCCGATCGCATCTTCGGCGTTGAGCAATGCGTTCAGGTGGCGCCCGGGAACGTGTGATTCGGAATGCACGGGACTGAAGCTCAACCGCGCTTCCGGGAGCACCCTGGAACCGAAGAAGGGGACATTGTCGTCATCCGCGTTGAACACGTTGCACATCGTGCGGCAGCCCAGGCGGATGGCATCCGCGATATCGGTCGTGTTGACGTTCCGAAGTCTGGACATCGGGGCCCCTCTTGCGGTTTCGGGCAATCGGAGTCGAATAACAGGCTGCCCGGTGGTCCTGCTGTGCTTCCACCGCCTCGGCGTTGAGAATGGCGGTCAGTGATGGCTGAACGACGTACAATATATCCATCGGATGACTACCCGGCAACATCCTTGCGCACGGCGGCTGCAGCGGTTTTTGCCTTGACTTATGCCCGCTCGTTGTTATTTATTCATCTCATTAGATCTGTGGGAAGCACCCGTGGTTGTAACGGACGAAGACTATCAATAAACGGGTTGCGGTTCCTCCAACGGTCGGAACGCTCAGAACGAACGTTCGGGGACGAACCCCTGGATGCTCCGGGCTGAACCGGTAGCGAGAGGGAAGATATCCATGGAAGAAACGATCGGTTTCTTCGAAAAAAACGGCTATATCGTCGTGCCCGGCGCACTGACGGATGAAGAGGTTGCCCGGGTCAACGACGGAATCGCCGCGGACCGCGACGCGCATCCGGAATTCTGGGAGCCGTCTCCCGCCGCGTCCGGTCATCTGTCCGTGGGCTGCGACGCGCCCGAACTCCTCCACCGAACCGAGGCCCTGGACGGGCTGGTCTGCCATCCCTCAATCGCGCCCCTTGTCCGACGTATCCTGGGCCCGGACGCCCGGTTGTCCGGTCTGACGTTTCTCAGGCGGGAGCCCTGTGACGTCCAACCCCCCGAAGATGCAGATGGTGGCGATCCGCTGTGTCTCACGCGCGTGTGGCATCGTGAAGACAGCGGAAACGTGGAAGGCGCAGACCAGAACGAGTTTTTCGTCCCGGCGCTGCAGGCGATCTTCTACATGGATGACGTCGACGACGAATCCCACTGCTTCAGCATCATTCCGGAAAGCGTCGAGACCAAGCGAAGTCTGCCGAAAACGCACACAGGCAGCAGCGGGTGGGGTGCGCGGGACCGGCTGCGGATCGACGACGCCGACGTGAGTTACGTCGACCCGGAGCGTCCCGTCTGGGTGGATGCTTTCGGACGCGAACTGGCGCGCCGAACGGGCCGGGTCGATATATACGGCAGCGCGGGAACCGCTGTATTGTTCAATAATTGCAGCTATCACTGCGGATCCGTCAGGCACACCGCCCGTCCAAGACACACCGTGCACGTGCGTTATCGCCGGCCCGAGCCGGTCGCCTCCCGTCACGCGCTGAAGCCCCCGTGGGAAAGCGTGGCGCAGTTTGCCGCTGCGATGCCGTCCCGCCCGACGATCGGCGTGCTGTAATGCCAGGTTCTGTGGATTCCATCGAGAGGACTCAAGCATGTACATAGGGACGCAAGTCGGATGCCGGCATGAAACCGATATCAAGGTTCTATCGCAGTTGGGCGTCTGTCACGTGGACCAGACGCCGTCGGAGCCGTGGACGGACTGGTCGGCGGAGATGCTCATCCGGATGCGCGAGCGATTCGACAGGTACGGCATCAATCTCGAGATGATTCACATCCCGCTTGGTTCGGGCAGCGCGTTCAGCAATCCCGCGGGCGCCGTCTTCCTGGGCCCTGGCGATGAACGGGAACGGCAGATCGACCGCCTCTGCGAGATCGTACGGATGGCCTCGAAAGCGGGGCTTCGCGGTTTGAACTACAACATTACCATACTCGGACACCTGCGGACCGGGTCCAGAACCGGTCGCGGCGGGGCGCGGCTATCCTCTTTTGAATACGCAAAACTTGACCAGACGCTGGGGGTGTTCGAAGGCGGGGCGGCCGATTCCGATACGATGTGGGAACGTATCGAATACTGGCTCGGACGCATTATGCCGGTGGCCGAAGAGTACCGGATCCAGATGGCCTGTCATCCATCCGACCCGGGGATAGGGGATGTCACGTACCGGGGCGTCGCCCGGGTGATGGGCATGGTGGACGGGCTGAAGAGGTTCGTCGAGACATACGACAGCCCTTACAACGGTCTGAATTTCTGTCTCGGCACGATCTCAGAGAGCCTCGAAGACCCCGGCGAGGAAATCCACGAGATTGTCCGCTGGTTCGGCCGCCGCAAGAAAATCTTCAACCTGCACTTTCGAAATATCAGGGGCGGATTCCGGGACTTTGTGGAGGTGTTTCCCGACGAAGGCGACGTGGACATGCTGAGAGCACTGCGGACGTTCAAGGAGGTGGGTTACGAGTATATGATCATGCCGGATCACGTCCCCGGAATATCGGGCGAGGCACCGGCACAAGTCGCCTTCGCCTATACCTACGGGTACATCCACGCCCTGTTGCAGGCCGTCAATGAATCCTGACGCGCCGTTCAGCCATCGACCACCTGGATGAGTTTCCACTCCAGGCTGGAAAGAGGAAACTCCAATACACCGTCCCTTATTGGGACGGTTTTGTTGTTCAGGGGATCCTTCGCACTCAAGGTTCCCGTAAGGCCCAGCTTCTTCCGGTCCAACCTGACGGTGACGGTCCGGCGTTTGCCGCCCATATTGGAGATCGCCGCAAGGACGCCGTTTTCCGGGTGGCGATAGATGCTGGCGTGCGCGTTCCCTGGAGAAACGCCGATCTGGTCCTTGTTTCGCCAATAGGGAAGCCAATCGGCGTTTTTGCGGTCGAATGCGTCCATGACCCTCCAGATCCGGGCGGCGAGGTCCAGGTCATCGTCCGCATTGTGGGGCCGGACGGGAACGTCGTGCAGAAGCGTGAAAGCCCAGGCCTGTTCATACGTGTAGGCGGCGCCCGCGTGGAGGAATTCGGCGGGAACGCCCCACTGGCGACCCATGAATTCGGCGCGGAAAGCATCCAGAGGCAGAAGTTTGGCAACGTCCACCCCGCCGCCGACACCCTGGAACTGCTCGCCGTCCCAGTAACCGGTCGCCCAACCGAGGGTGGGCATGGTCATGCAGGTGGAGTTGTGAACATTGACGTGTCCGTCCTTCTTGCGGGACTTTACAATCTCGTAAATGCGCCGCATCGCCGAGCGCGTACTGAAGATGGGATAGGTCTGGGCGATGCTGCCGTCAGCCCTTACATGACCGCATCCGTGCTCGGTGTTGCAGCAGCCGAACGGATATTCGGTCCCGTCCAGGTAGACGCCGTCGATGTCGAATTCATCCATGATCTTCGCCATTCCGTCGGTGAGCAGGTCCTGCCAGGGACTGTTGAGACAGACCCGCCAGGCGGATTGTTCGGGCTGCGGTTGGTAGTGGAAGACAGGATATCCGCCCTTGGGCAGGATGAGCGCGTCTTTGCCCACGGCCTGCCATTCGTCGATGATGTCCGAGATCAGGAAACCGAAGTAGAGCAAAATCTGAAGTCCACGGTCCTTGCAGGCGCTGACGATCTTCCGGACTTCGGCGGCGTGGGGCGTCCGGGTGTACGCTTCGGCGTCGGCCCAGTGTTCAAAGAGGACGACGGCCCGGACGCCGGACTCCACGCACCTGTCCAGGAGGGCGTCGGAAACGTCCAATCGGGGACTGAAACCCGTCGTGGTCTGGCCGATGCAGAAGACGCGCTGGTCCCAGGCGTCCTCCGTAACGGGCTTGACGGGCGTGGCCTGGAATCCGAAGGTGTAGCGAAGTTCGTCCGTGACGACCCCGCCGGGCGTGAGCGGCTTGAGGTCTTCGGTTCCGAAACCGGTAAATTGCCCGTTCCGACGGCTGCCCGGAAGGAGTTTTATCGGGGTCGAGACGCAGTGGACGCGTAGCCGTACCCGGTTCTTGCGACGGACGATTTCGGTCACTTTCCCCGGATTACGGACGTGAAAACCCGCATCCGACTCCGCAAACAGCGAGATGCCCCGGTCCTCGTCGCCCAGCCAGATGTACGGGCGAAACCCCATCTTGATATCGCTCTTCGGCAGCGCGCCGACGTTTCTGGCTTCGCCCCAGCTACCGGGAAAGTGGTACAGGTATCTTGCGTGGTCCTTCAGAACGGGCATTTCAACCGAAAGCGCGTCGAGGCGCAGGATCGTGCCGGCGGTGGCGGACCAGTCGACTCGTGCCATCCCGTCGAAGTCGACTTCAAGTCTGGCCGACACGGTCAGACTCGAAGAGGACTCGAAACGTACGTTGAACACCGCCCGGTCTCTCTCCGCCGAGATCAGTTCGAAACGGCCGCCGGTCCAGCGGACCTTTTTACCGTTTACACGGGCGACCGGCCTCAGAGGGCCGGCAAGCAGCCGGCTGCCGGCAGACGTCGCCTGCGCCGCAAAGGCGGTTGTCGAAAAGGTGTACGTTCTGCCCCAGCAGGTGATTTCCAGGCCGTCTCCGGTTTCGGTGGCATTCAGCGGCGTCCATGGACCGGGTATCCGCCGGGTGATCCCCTCGCGGGACCCCAGCCACGGAAGGTCGCCCGGCCACTTGTCCTGCAACGTACGGGTGGCGAAGCGGGTGCCGAACCGGTCGACAAAGGTCGCTTTGAAGTCGCAGCAGCCCGACGGAATCTCCCCGGTGTCAAAGGCGACTTCGTCGCACCCGACCGCTTCGACGTCTTTGGTTTCTCTCGTCTCCCCGGAGCGCGTGCTGTACAGAACCAGTTCCACTTTGCCCCCTGGCGCGAGATGGGTTTCGCCGAGCAGGTGGACCCGGGCGTACACCTTGCGATATTCGTAACGGGTGTAGATCATCACCGTGACCGCGCGGACGGACGTTTCGGCTGCGGATGAGGGCATGCAAGGCTCCTTCCGGTGGGTGACCGCGTGGTGTGGGTCTCGCGGCGATGACGGTCACATATACCGAAGGCCGCGCTGGCCGCGCATCGCACGCTTGGCCGAGGGTACGTATTCCCTGGCGGGAAGGCCGACGAGTTCGCCGTCCTCGATCCAGTTGAGATCTTCGCCGTAGAGGTTCGCGACCAGACGATTCCTGAGCCGGTCAAGGATGCCGGCGTGGCCGGTATCGCCGGCGAGGTCCCGAGTTTCCCGCGGATCATTTTCGACGTCGAAGAGCTGAGCCTGATTTCCTACGGGATAGTAAATGAGTTTGAATCGCCCGTCGTGTACCATACGCATCGCCGCGGAACCTTCTCCATGTTCGCCGTAGAGTTCGTCGCGGCGCCGGTCGCCTGCCAGGCTCTGCCGGTCGACCTGGTCCGGGACGGGAACGCCCGTCAGGTCCAGCAGGGTCGGCATGATATCGGCGAACTCGGCCAGGCGACCGTCATGTGTTCCGGCGGGAAGACGAGCGTCACCCCTGACGGGCATGACGACCAGAGGAATCCTGGCCGACATTTCGTAAAACGGCGTCATACACCACAGGCCGTGTTCTCCGACCATGTGGCCGTGGTCGCTCGTGAAGACGACGATGGTGTTGTCCAGGAGTCCGCATTCCCGCAGGTATCCGATGACGACCCGGATCTGATGGTCGATATGGGTGAGCGTTGCGTAATAGGCGCGGCGCGAGAATTCCCATTCGTGCGGCTTGGCGCGCGCCATCGCGAGGTTGTCCGGGTTGCTGAGTGTCTTGATATGGTAAGGAAGGTCATCGAAGTTTTCCGACCAGTTGCCCGTGGCAGGTTCGTCCAGAGGTACGTCCCGGTAGAGATCCAGGTAGGTTTGCAGCGGCGTCGTGGGCGGATGCGGCGCGGAGAAGGAGAGGTACCAGAATCCGGGCTTTCTCGGATCCCGTCGACGGATGGTTTTGCACATCTCCCTCGCCGCCCAGTTTATCGGATGGCAGTATTCGGGCAGGTGCCAGGTTCGGGCGATGTATTCGTTCTGTGTCATCCCGCTGGCGTACTCCTGTCCTCCGTACCCCTGTTCGGCCAGGAAGAGCTCATAGTCGTCGGCCATGCCATCCGGAATGTCATGATGGACGTGCCGCCCCTGCTCCTCCACGAGGACGTCGTCGAAGCCGATCCGGTCGCGCTGAGGATAGACGTGCAGTTTCCCCACGGCGTAGGCCTGATATCCCGCGTCGCGAAAGCACTGGGCGAGCGTGGGCGCATCGGGAAAGTCAACGCCGTCGACAAACGAGCGCATGCCGTTTGCTTTCGGGCTCATGCCGGTGAACAGGGAGCGGCGGGCGGGTATACAGGAGGGGCATGCGGAATAGGCATTCGTGTAGGAGACTCCGCACCTGGCCAGATGGTCGATCGTCGGCGTGGAGACGACCGGATGGCCCGCCTCGCCGGTGAGCATCCCGCTCCAGTGATCGGTACAGATCAGCAGTACATTGGGTTTGTCGGAACGGATGAAATCGGGCATGTGCGACCTTTCGTTGGCTTTCCGGTTCGGATGGGCGATTCTGCGATTGCGCGGGTGCCGTGCCGTCTGCGAGGCGCTTGCGTCCGTTTGCCCTTGTTCTCCCCCGCAGGTCTAATAATTGGCGAATCTGTCCACCCGCAGGGGTGCCAGGTCGATGGACGGCGTCCGGCCTGTGACCACCTGCGAGACGAGTTTTCCGGTAATGGGTCCCAGCGAGATCCCGATCATGGCGTGTCCGGCCGCAATGGTGAGGTTATCGTACGTCGGGCTGCGCCCCAGAAAGGGCAGGCCGTCCGGGGTGCAGGGGCGGAGGCCGCGCCAGGTTTCGATGTGTTTCAGTCTGTTCGGGTTCAGGTCGGGCAGATAGCGGGGTACGGCGTTGAGGATGGCCGCCACCCGCCGTTTGTTGATGGACATGTCCATCCCGGCCAGTTCCAGGGTGCCGCCAAACCGCAGCATATCGCCCATGGGCGTGACGGCAACCTTGGCTTCTGAGAGCGAGGCCGGAATCGAGGGACAGCGGTCCGGTCGTTCGAAAGTGACGCTATAGCCTTTGGCCGGCTGGATGGGCAGTTTAATGCCGAGTTCCGTGGCAATGGCCGGCGACCACGCGCCGCCGGCGAGTACGACTTCGTTCGCGCTGAATTCGCCCCGCGTGGTTATGACCCTCCGGATCCTGCGGTTTCGTCCCTGGAAGCCGATGACCTCCGTCGAAGGATGAATCCTGACGCGCTTGCCGTCTTCGGCAACGTGCCGGGCGAGTTCCGTAACGAATCTTGAGGGAACGAGGTGGGCGTCCTGCGGATAGTACACGGCGCCCGCGGCACTGTAGTTGGCCGCGGGGTCCAGCCTTCGGAGTCCGTCCGTGTCGAGGATTTCCGTACGGATGCCTCTTTCAGACAGGAGGCCGGCCTCCCGGATGCCACCCTCCAGTCCCTTTTCGGTCCCGTAAACCATAAGGCCGCCATTTTCCCTGAAGCTGAAATCCAGGCCGTCGATGGCGGCGATTTCCGCGAACAGCCGCACGCTGGCCAGGCTGAGATCTCTCAAGGCGGCGAGGGATGGTCGCATCCGCGCCGGGGTACAGGCGGCCTGAAACTGCCATAGCCATTTGATGAGGTCCAGGTCCAGCCGTGGCTTGATGTAGAACGGGCTCCCGGGATCGAACATCCACTTTAGCGCTTTCCCGATAACCCCGGGGGCGGCGAGCGGAATGCTGTGACTGGGAACGATCAGGCCCTGGTTGCCGTAAGAACTGCCCGCGCAGACGTCGGTTTTGTCAACGAGGACGACGTCCTTCCCTGCTTCCGACAGATAGTGGGCGGTGCAGACACCGATGGAGCCGCCGCCAATAATGAGGATGTCGGTGTTCGCCTTCATCGGATCGATGGGTACCTCGCCTGCGACCGGCCCGGGTTCAGCGCGGGGAATCCTTTCGGACTTCGACGCCCAATGCCGCCTCCCAGACGTGGATCATTCCGCCCTTGTTCAGGCTTCCCAGACCCCTGTCCAGCGCCGCGCGATAGGTCTCGGCGGCGGCGGAGATCACAGGCAGACACACCCCTTCGTTTTCGAGTATCTCGGTGATGGCGTCGATATCCTTGCTGGCGTTTGCCATCGGATAACCGGGTCCGAAATCCCGTTCGAGGACCATAGGCGCGAAGGTGTCGAAGCCGTAGCTCTGTCCGCTGCCGGTTTTCACCGCTTTACACATCTCTTCCGCGTTCAGGCCGAGCCTGACCGCAAGCGGAAGCACTTCGGCCAGCGCCGCGCAGGAGATGTTGAAGAGGGTGTTGTTGACGATTTTGGCAAGCTGTCCCTTACCGGAACCGCCCATATAGAGAATGCACGAGCCCACGGCATTCAGAAGCGGCTCGACGGCGGTAAAGGCATCTTTGTTGCCGCCCGCCATCACCGTGAGGTTACCTTCCGCCGCGCGCGTACTCATCCCGCTGCACGGAGCATCCAGGAACTCAACGCCGTGACGACCGAGGATTCTCCAGGCGTGGCGGGTGAATTCGGGGTGTGTCGTACCGCAATCGACGACGATGTGTCCCGCCTTCAGGCCGGCAAAAAGGCCGGAATCTCCAAAGAGTACGGATTCGACGGTCCCGGTATCCGGAAGCATCAGGATGATCCGGTCGCATGCCGCCGCCATCCTGTGTAAATTTTCGGCCACGCGTGCCCCTGACACGACGATCCGGTCCACCGCCTCCTTGTTGGTGTCGTATACGAGCAACGGAAACCCCGCTTCCAACAGATTTCGGGCCATTCCGCCGCCCATGGCCCCCAGGCCGATAAATCCTACAGGAGATGGCGCGCGACGCCTGTTCATTTTTCCTACCGGGTTTGAAATTCGTGGGTTTTGAGGGTCGTTGCCGTCGCCAGCGGGCCGTGTCGGAATCGCTCCCGATCAACAACACGCCTCCTCAACATGCCGACAGACGTTCGACTTCCAGGTCGTCGAACCAGCTTGTGCCGCTGCCGTCCTGGCGAAGGATGAGGTAGACGGCGCCGCTGTCCGGCGGCGACGGTCCGCGGATCTCTGCGCTGACCCGCGTCCAGTCGTGGGTGCCTGTGAGCTTCCGCGAGCTTATATAGGGATATTTTTCGGGTTCGTTGAAGACGCCCCAGCGCAGGGCCAGAAAGGCGCCGTGACCCCGGACGTTTTCGGTCTTAACGTACACGGTCACGCGAAAGCCGGTCGAGAGGGTCCATCTCTCGGTCCAGGCGCCGTCGCTCTCACGGTCCATGATCCATTCGGTGGGTCCGTCCGACAGTTTGCTGATTTTAAGCGAAAAAAGGTCGGACCGGCCGTGATTCCTGCACCATTCCGCGCCCTCTCCCTCCGGAAGCCAGGGCCAGGGATCGGTGTTGCACGCGGTGGGTCTGTTGAGTTGCAATCCATTGGCAAAACTGGTTTTGCGTTCGTAGACGGGAAGTTCCTCAAAGCCGTTGTAGGAGACTTTGGGAACCGGCTCCGCCAGAGCCATCATTCGCGCCGCTTTCCGATCCGGACAGAGCCGGATGCGAAAGTGCTCGCACAGAGGCGCGTAGAGTTCGTCGCGTGTGTAGTGACCCGCGAAATGGATGTCGTATCCCCAGTTGCAGACACCCAGCGTCGTGCGTTCGGCCGTCGCGCCACAGAACTCGAACGCCGGGTTGTTGCCGGGATCATGAGCCAGAACGAATACGGCGTCCGGCTTGAATGGTCCGGGGCCGGGAATGCCGGTCGCCATGTGGTTGAGCGGCATCTGCCAGACGGTCCCGTCTCCGGTTTCAGCCAGGAGATGCGAGTATCGTTTCCGCCACATCCCCGGGAATTCGACGGTCGGTCCGGGGATGTCGCTGTACCAGGGGTCGCAATACTCGAAGTGGACGTTTTCTTCTCCGTCCAGTGCTTCCGGACTGTGGATATCCAGGTGCGCCCTGAAGTCATAAATGTACGATGCCAGTTCGACGTCGTAGGTTAACGTGAGCACACGACGCGAGGTGGCAACGCCGCCCGGGTCCGCGGTGGTCACGGTGAGTACGAGCTGGTCGGTTTCCTGGCCTGCCACCTGGATATCGATGAGATCCGTGGTGGCCAGGACACGGTGCTGAAACACCCAGTACATCTGGACGCCGCACACGAGCGGGCGCCCCCCGGGGCCCAGCTTCAGGTCCCGCAGATTGACGGGTTTGGCGTTGCCGTTGAAATAACGCAGGTTCTGTTCCGGCTGTTCGATCACTCTGTCTTCGAGACGCGCGATGGGCTCGTCGTGATCGTAAATCCAGGTCTCGCCTGCGCAGACACCGCCGTGGGTACGGAACGTGAAGAGGCTGCTGTGGGACATCGGAAGATCCTCCGTGGTGTGGGGGCCGACGGGCGATATGATAGGCGGGTGGGAGTTCCAAGTCAACCTATATTGGCAGAGCCACAGGCCGATTGTCAAATTGCGCGCGGTCACAAAACCGTTGATCATCGGGCGCGTGGCGCGTATCTTGTCGCATTCTCCACAGGGTTACGGGCTGAAAAGGAGGTTTGCCTGATGAGAAGCGCGAAACTGGTTACGCCGGAGCAGGTCGCGAACGCCCGGCGAAACGTCAGGCGTTTCGATTGGGCGGCCGCGCGGCGGGATGCGGCCATTGAAAGGGCGAAACGATGGGTCTGTTTCGATGACGACCGGCTTTGGTCGATGGTGACGGGCCAGACGATCGGGCGCAGCACGAATGCGAGCGTCGAAAAAGGGTGTCCGAAATGCGGTCAGGGAATCTATCGGCATGGCGGACGGTTCGACGTCGATGTGCTGGCGGACCCATGGAAGATCAGATGTCCCTCCTGCAGCGGCCGCTTTCCCACGAACGACTTCGAAGCGTTTTACCAGAGCGGGATCGCGGCGAACGGGATATTCGACCCGGAACGTGCGGACAGGACGTTGCTTTTCAACGCCGACCATCCGGACCCGCGGGATCCGAAGCATATGTTCGCGGTGGATGACGGCACGGGGTGGACCGACGGGGCAGGGGAGTCGTTCAAACTGATCGGTGTCTATGCACACTATGGCATCTGGTCCGAGATCAGCTCCGCCTGCAGCGCGTTACGCGAAGCGTTTCTGCTGACGGGGAAAGGCATTTACGCCCACAAGGCGGGAGTACTGCTCGCCCGCATCGCGGATGTCTACCCCGAAATGGACTGGTCGTTCTGGGCGCGGCAGGGGTTTTTCAATTCCGACGGACTCAGCGGCAGGGGTCGCATCTACGGGAGGATCTGGGAGCCCGGCCTTCTGAAGGCGTTTGCCGAATGTTTCGACCTGGCTCGTACGGCCTGGAAAGACGAAGACGAGCTGTTTCGGTTTCTTCGGACAAAGCAGTCGCTGCACGGGCTCGTCGAACAGGATTCCGCCGATGCGTTGTGCGCGCATATCGAAAGCCACATCCTGCGCGAAGGTGTCGACGCCATTCTCAAAGGCGATATCCACCATAACGAGCCTGGCGATCAGGCGACCATGGCGCTTCTGGCCGTCGCCCTGGACGACGATCGCACGGATGACCTGCTGGATTGGATCTTTCAAGAGGGATTCCTGATCGGCCGCCAGCCCACGGGGGGGCATATTCCCCTGCTCTTCGCCCGGGAGATCGACCGGGACGGCGTAGGGTCGGAAGGCGCGCCGGGATACAGCCTGGGCTGGCTGAGGTGGCCTCTGGGAATGCGGTCGCTGGAGATGATCCTCGGGTCGCGACCATCGTACACACGCCACGCGGTCCGCGAATTTTCCCGGTACCGCCAGATGTACCTGGCGTTTCTGCGGGTGACGGCGCTGAACCGCTATGTCCCGTCCATCGGGGACAGCGGCAGTACGGGAAGCCCCGGATTGGGCGGAGTGGACCTGGAGCAATGCCTGTACGGATTTGAAATCTTCGGAGACCCCGAACTGGCACAGGCGGCAGTTCATCTGGCCGGCGGTGATCTGTCGAAGGTGCACGGCGCGATTACGGATCCTGACCCGGAGTCGATACGGTCCCGGATCGCGGAGGCGGTGGACAGGTACGGGCCGCTCCGGCTGACCTCCGACGTGATGACCGGATACGGTCTGGCCATGCTGCGCGACGGACAGGGAGCGTTCGAACGGACCCTGTGGTTGTATTACGGCCGCAACAGGGGCCATGGACACGCGGACCGCTTGAATCTGGGTCTTTACGCCTTCGGCCTGGATCTGTTGCCGGACCTTGGATATCCCGAGCACGCGCGGGTCTGGCCCAAACGGTCGGGCTGGACGAACCACACGGTCTCGCACAACACGGTACTGGTGGATCGAAGTCCGCAGAACGGCACCTATACCGGGAAGGTCGATTTCGCCGGATTCGCGGAGCAGGTTCAGGCGATATCCGTATCCTCTCCCGACGTCTATGCGCAGTGCCCGGCCTACGCCCGGTGCAGCGTTCTGGTGCGTGTGTCGGAAAGGGATTTCTACGTCGTGGATCTGTTCCGCGTGTCCGGCGGGCGTTCACACCATTTCCTGTTCCACGCTGCAGAGGGCGGCGTGACGACATCGGGGATGCGCCTGGATGCGCAGACTCGCGGGACGTACGCCGGAGAGGACGTCGGATTCGGAGAGTTTTACGACGGGTCCGTCGTGGACCTGAACGGGTACAGGGGAAGCGGCTTTCAATATCTGTACGACGTGCGGCGCTGCACCGCGCCGGAGCGGGTCGTTTCGGTAGACTGGCGCGTGAAGGATACCTGGATGGTGAGAACTCGTTCCCGGGCCGCCGGGAAGCCGCTGATGACCGACGTGCATCTGCGGTGGAGTCTGTTCGATCCGCCGGGAGAAGTAGCGCTGTGCCACGGGGACCCGCCGCAGAACAAACCCGGAAACCCGAGGCGACTGACGTACGGGGTTGCCTCGCACGAAGGGGGCGACGGGCTCGAATCCTCGTTTCTCAGCCTGGTCGAAGCCTACGAAGGCGATCGCGTCGTCCGTTCCGCGGAGGAGATTGCGGTATCCGGTCCGGCGAGGTCGCTGAAGGTTCAATTGCCGGGCGGTCGGGTGGATACGCTGGTTTTCGGCGACGGCGTTTCCTGTATCGAGGTGGACGGCCGCATCACCTTCGACGGGAGTCTGGGCGTATATTCGGAGGTGAACGATACTGCCCGGTGGGGTATGCTGGTGGGGGGCAGTGTTCTCGGAACCCGGGACCGGTCCATCCATGCGCCGCAGGGCGTATGGCGGGGCACGGTGGAAGCGTACGAACCGGGCGAAATCTGGACTTCCTCGGAGCCGCCCGCGGATGGACTCCGGGGCGGGTTCATTTCCGTTGAGAACGAGAACGAACGCGACGCGACCTATCGAATTCACGACGTCCGCAGGGTGGGCGGTCGAACACTGATCGACGTGGGAGACGTGGATTTCGTGCGGGGAATGGTGGAGGAACTGGACTATTCGAAGGGGTTCGTTACCGATTTCGAGGCGGGTGCCCGGTTTCGCGTCGTCCGGACGATCGAAGCCCGATGGTAAGCAGCTGTCTCTGGTGTTCCAGAGGGTGAGGCTATGACCGAATGGTGCGATGATGCCGGCCTCTTCGAGCTGATGAAGCGTGAACTGTTCACCGCCGTGGTCGGCGACGTGATGGACAAAGCGGGCCTGGTCAGGCAGTTCCTGCCGCCGGAGATTCAGCCGTTGCGAGATGATATGGTCGTGGCGGGGCGGGCGATGCCGGTCCTGGAGGCCGATTACACGGACCCGGACGACCGTTCCGCGGACGGCAACCGGGCGTTCGGCCTGATGTTCGAGGCGCTCGACGATCTGGCCGCGAACGACGTCTATATCTGTACCGGGGCATCACCCACCTACGCGCTTTGGGGCGAACTGTTGAGTACGAGGGCGTTGAAGCTGGGAGCGGCAGGCGCCGTTCTGGACGGATTCAGCCGCGATACCCGGGGCATATTTGAATTGAACTTTCCGACGTTCTGCGCCGGTCGGTACGCTCAGGACCAGAGGGTGCGGGGGCGGGTGGTCGACTATCGCTGTACGCTTACGTTTTCGAACGGCGCCGTGGTCTCGCCAGGCGATATCGTGTTCGGCGACCTGGACGGCGTGGTGATCGTCCCGTCCGATTCCGTGCCCGACGTCATTCACCGGGCGCTGGACAAGGTGAGGGGAGAGAACCGGGTCCGGGAGGCGATTGAAGGCGGGATGTCCTCGAGAGAAGCGTGGGACCGGTTCGGGATCATGTAGACTCAGGCCCCAGGAGGGAGATGGCGTGAATGTCGTTCCCGCGGAATTCGTGCGGGTGATGCCGGAGCGCATGCGCGAGTTCGTGTTCGAGATGTATCGACGGGTGCATATGTCCGGGGGCCGGGCGCGGCTGATGGCCCGGCTTCTTGTGGGTACGGATATTCGCGGCGTGTTCAGTCACGGTACGCGGCAGTCGGCGCGCTACCTGGCTCTCCTGCGCGACGGAGATCTGAACCCGAACCCGGACGTGTCCGTCGTGTGCCAGGCCCCGGCGACAGGCACGATTGACGGGGACGGCGGACTGGGGCACTTTGCTTCCTGGCGGGCGGCGCACCTCGCCGTGGAAAAGGCCCGCGCCGCGGGACTTGCGGCGGTGGTCACGCGCAACCACTTCCATTTCGGGGCTGCGGGCAAGTACTCCCGGGTCATTTCCGGCGCCGGCATGGCCGGCTTCGTCGTGTCGTCGCACGTCCGGCGCCTCTCGTCCGGACAGGGAATCATGGCGGCCAACGGCGCTTCGCCGATGAGTTTCGCAATTCCGTCGGGCGGGGAGCACCCGGTCGTGCTGGACATGTCTACCGGTGTCGCGCTGGGCGGAAACGCGGACTTCGAAACGGTATTTCAACGCATGCCTTCGTCGTTCTTCAAGAGTCTCGGTCTGGGTGCGGTCTGCCACGCGCTGGGAGGCCTGCTGGCTGGAATTCAGACGTTCGACGAGCAGGGCGCGGAATGGCCGGCCGTGAACCAGGGGTCGTTCATCCTGGCCGTGGATATTTCCGGCTTTGTGCCGAGGGAAACGTTTCAACGGCAGATGGATGACTTTGTAACTGCCGTGCGAGGACTCCAGCCGTTCCCGGGCGAGGACCGCGCGTTGCTTCCCGGGGCGCTGGAATGGGAACGCGAGCACAGCTGGGCCGTGGAGGGGATTCCAATCGGTCGGGATCATCAGAGGGATCTGAAAAGAGTCGCGGCGGAACTGGGGGTAAAGGCGCCGTTTTAAAACAGCTTCCCGGGACGCTGCCGATCCGCCGGAATGCGGGTAGGGCGTCGAGGCGCGCCGCCGCGATCGAACACGCCGAATGTCCCGGTGCTCCCGGAGCAAGCCGTGCGGAGCATTTCGGAAATCGAGTCGATATGGCGGACAGGAGGAATCATGAAAATCAGGTTTGCCCAATACGGAATCGAGCATTCGCACGCCGCGGGAAAGGCGGCGGTTCTGAAGGCGAATCCGGACGTGCATTTCTGCGGCGTCTATGAGCCTGACCCGTCCGTGCGGGCTCAGAAAGGCGCGATGGAGGCGTATCGGGGTGTCAACTGGTACGCCGCCAGCGGGGAGATGCTCGAGGATGACTCGATCGCGGCGATTGCGGTGGAAGGAGCGATCGCACAGAATCTGGGATTCGCCCGGGAGGCGCTCGAGCACGGCAAGCATGTCTGGCTGGATAAGCCGGCGGGAGACGACTGGGAGGAGTTCCAGGGGCTGGTCGCCCTGGCCCGGGAAAAGGGATTGCTGCTGCAGCTGGGGTATATGTTCCGGTACAACGCCGGGTTTCAGTTCGTCCTGGACTGCGTGAAATCAGGCCGGCTCGGGGACGTGTTTTCCGTTCGGGGGCGGATGTCCACGCTGGTTGCCGATGACAGACGTGAGGCGCTGGCGTTGCATAAGGGCGGCATTCTGTTCGAACTGCTGTGTCATCTCGTGGATATTGTGGTGGCGGTGCTGGGACGGCCCGACAGGGTCACGTCGTTTCTCAGGAACGAACGGGGGACCGTGCCCGCTTTCAGGGACAATACCGCGGCGATTTTCGAATATGAAAACGCGATGGCGATCGTCGAGTCGTCCTCATTGGAAGTGTCCGCGTTTCCGTCGCGTCGATTCGAGGTATACGGCACGCGCGGGAGCATCGTCATGGAGCCGCTCGAGCCGGATCCGGTGGTCCGCCTCTGTCTGGACGGGGCCCGCGACGGCTTCAGCGAGGGATGGCAGACGGTACCCGTGGAGAACGAACCGAGGTACGTGGGAAGCTTGCGCTCGATGGTTGCCGAGATCAGGGGCCGGAAACCGGCGGTGCGGTCGCTGGATCACGAATTGATCGTTCAGGAAACCGTTCTCAGGGCAGCAGGTGTTCTACAGGATGCCCGGTGAGAGCCGTTCGGCCGCGGAGACATTGGCGAACTGTTCCCTAGGAATTGCCAACAAGGGAGATACCATGGGTCTGTTGAGACACCTGGCGCTTCGTTGCGCCGACATGGAACGTTCCAGACGTTTCTACGAGGAAGTGATCGGCTGGCGCTTCGTTGCGCACCGCGCCCACGGCGACGCGCTGGATATGAGCGACGGTACGAATAACATCACGTTGATCCAGCAGCCGGAGGGCTCGAGTCGACCGATGCTCCGGGAAGGGGATGAATATATCCATTTCGGCGTGGTCGTGGAAGACCTGGACGCGACCTGGGAACGCATACTGGCGTGGGGCGCGGAGGTCGTGAGAGAAAACGTGAAGGAGCGCAATCCGGTCGATCCTGACGTGCGTCCGCCGGTATCGTTCAAGGTGCTGGACCCCGACGGAAACGTCGTGGATATCACGTGCAACAGGAGCGAGTGGGTGGGGGCCCGCGCCGACTGAGATGGGTGCGGACAGGCCGGACGTGAAGGATGGAAGGAAATCGCGCGCATGATCCTGATTACCGGTGCGCCCGGATGGCTGGGCACGCGTCTGGTCGATGCGATCGTCAATGGTCTGCCGTGCATGCCGTCGCTGACGGAACCATATACCGATCGCCGCATACGCTGTCTGGTATTGAACGGCGTGAACTCGGACGAGCTTCGCGGATTCTCCGGAAGGGTCAGCGTGGTCGAGGGAGACGCGCGCGACACGTCATCCCTCGAGCCGTTTTTTTCCGAATGCGAAGGCGCCACGCTTTTTCACCTCATCGGCGTCATTCATCCCAGGCGGTCCAGGGAATTCTACGATGTAAATACGGGCGGCGCACGCAACGTCGTCAACTGTGCCCTGGATCACGGCGTGAAGCGGCTGGTGATGATTTCATCCAACAGTCCGGCGGGCCATCACTCCGATAACGAGCGCCTGTTCGACGAGGATTCGCCGAATCGACCATACATGAGCTATGGCAAGTCGAAGAAGCTGGCGGAGGATATCGTCAATGCGGCGCACGCGTCGGGAGAGTTGGAAACCACGATTCTCCGACCCTGCTGGTTTTACGGCCCGGGCCAGCCGCCGCGGCAGACGCGGTTCTTCAAGATGATCCAGGACGGGCGCGTTCCCGTCGTCGGCGGGGGCGAGAACCGGCGGTCGATGACCTATATAGATAATCTCTGTCAGGCCATTCTGCTCGCCGGCCGGATCGATCAAGCGAACGGTCAGACCTACTGGATTGCGGACCGGACGCCTTACACGATGAACCAGACGGTTGATACGATTGAAACCCTGCTGGAGCATGAATTCAATCTGCCCGTGGCGCACAGGCGGATGAGGTTGCCCGCCATCGCCAGCGAGGTTGCGGTCGCCTGCGACTGGATGATACAACGCGCCGGACTGTACTGGCAGGAGGTGCACGTCCTGTCCGAGATGAACAAGACGATTGCGTGTTCGATAGAAAAAGCCGAAAGGGAACTCGGTTATTGTCCGCGGATCGGCCTGGAGGAGGGCATGCGGCGGTCCATCAAATGGTGTATCGACCGGGGACTCCTGTCTTGACGGGAAGGCCCCTGGTTGTCGTGCCGGAAGGACTGGCGAAAGACGCCCGCGGCAGGACGCTTCCCGAGCCCAGCTTTGTCTTTCGCCAGGTGCTGGACTACGTCGCGTCGATCGCTGCGACGGATTCCATCGTGTATCTGGCGCCCGCAAACCGGTTCGGCGGCGACGTCCGTGAGCAGGAGGCGGCACGGGACTATCTCAACGCCAGGTCGGATTGCCTGCAGATACACTGTCCCGTCTTTGCGTCGTCCGGCTATGTCGATACCCTCGGCAATGCGCTGCTGCTTCGCAGGTACCTTCTCGATCGAATGCGGTGGCCGCCGGGCCCCGTCGACCTGATCTGCGCCGATATCCACTCGTACAGGGCGCGTTACTGTTTCGCCAGGACGGGCTTCAGAATTGCACGGGTCCACCGGGTTCCCTGCAGCGCCCTTTCCAGCGAACGTATAGTCGACCGCCTCTGGTACTATCGAGTCAGGCCCGTGCACGTCGTCTATGAGGTTCTTGCGCTGGCGCGCGACGTCGTTCGCGGCGTCGGTGAGGGCAGGTCTTCCGTATGCCGTTGCATCTGGTAACGGGCGGCTCGGGTTTTCTGGGAAGCCACGTCGTCCGCAGGCTTCGCGCCGAGGGTCAGGGCGTAAGAGTTCTGGACGTCATCGATTCTCCGGACCGTCCGCCCGGCACGGAGTTCGTGGCGTGCGACATTCGCGATCGACAGGGCGTGCGAGACGCGATGAAGGGCGTGCGCTTTGTGCACCACAACGTCGCCCTGGTGCCTCTGGCGAAGGCCGGCCCGGAGTTCCGAGACGTCAACGTCGACGGGACGAGGATCGCCGCAAACGCCGCGCTCGACGCCGGTGTACGGCTGTTCGTTCACATGTCGTCCTCGGCGGTATTCGGCATCCCCGACGCGTGTCCGATTACCGGCGACACCCCGCCGGCGCCGGTCGAGGCCTACGGCCGCGCGAAACTCGCGGCGGAGCAGGAGGTACAGAGAGCCGCGCGTAAGGGGTTGCCCAGCCTGATTCTTCGCCCGCGGACCATCCTCGGACCGGGCAGGCTGGGCATTTTTCAGATCCTTTTCGAATGGATTCGCGACAACCGGAACATCTACGTCGTCGGCAACGGCGACAATCCGTTTCAGTTCGTCCACGTGGACGACCTTGTGACGGCCGCGCTGCTGGGCGCCGAGAATGAAAGGCAGGGCGTATTCAATATCGGCGCCGACAGGTATTCGACACTGCGTGAAGATCTGCACACGACCATCAGACACGCCGGCAGTACGTCCAGAGTCGTGGGATTGCCGGTCAGGTTGACCGTGCCTGTCCTGAAAGTCCTGGATGCCCTGCGAATCTGCCCGCTCGCGCCCTGGCACTACCTGACCTATCACAAACCCTTTTTCTTCGACCTTTCGGATGCGATGAAGCAGTTGGGCTGGAGACCCCGGCACAGCAACGTGGAGACGATGATCCAGGCTTACGACTGGTATATCGAGCACGAATCTCAGGGAGGCCGGGCGGGCGCGAGGTCCATCCATCGGGACCCCGTGAAACAGGGCGTGCTTCGCGTGCTGAAGTGGTTTTCCTGAAGAATAACGGATGCCGGCCGCGCGGGATTCCTGCCAGGCAGCGCAGTCGCGAATTCCCGGAACTCCCCGCGGGATCCGGACGTTCATGGCAGGAAGCATGGGGAGACCGGGTGGGCGGGTGTTATTGCGAACAACCCCGCGGATTTCTGCACACTGAAGCCCGGCGACGTCGCCGGGTTTTTCTTTGCCCGGCTGTGAAGCGGTGGCCTGTTCCCCGGCCTGGCATTTCGAGGCGGATGGAGGCGCACTGGTGTACGGTTTGCGTTTTCTGATACTGGTTTTCCTGTTGCCCGGCGGCGTCGGTGCCGCGACGTTGAGCGGATACGTCACGGACGGCACCAGCGGGGAGTCGCTCCCCTACTCGAACGTGGTCCTGGAAGGTGGCGACTCGCCACTGGGCGCGCTGAGCAACGTGGACGGTTACTACGCGGTCCAGCACATTCCTCCCGGCGAATACAGGTTGCTCGTTACCTACATCGGTTTCCGGAGCTACGTTGACACGCTTCGGTTTTCCGGGACAGAGTCTCGGGAGTTGCATGTGCAGTTGGTCCCGGAGCCGATTCTGACCCGGGAGATCGTGGTCGAAGCGGACCCGTACGAGACGGAGCGGAACGTGCAGACGGGTTTTGTTACGCTGGAAACCGCGCAACTGCAGGAGTTGCCCGCCGTCGGTGAGACCGATCTGCTGCGCAGCCTTCAGCTGCTGCCAGGGATACAGGCGGCTTCGGATTTCAGCAGCGGGTTGTACATCCGGGGCGGTGGACCGGACCAGACGCTGATCCTGCTGGATCAGATCCCGCTGTACAACCCGACGCACGCGTTCGGCTTCTTTTCCACGTTCAATCCCGACGCCATCAAGGATATGAGCCTGCACAAAGGCGCGTATCCCGCCCAATACGGCGGTAGGCTGGGTTCCGTTCTGGACGTGCGCAACCGCGACGGCAACCGGAAGGGGTTCGAGGGAACCGGAGGGATCAGCCTGATTTCCGCGCGAATGACCCTGGAGGGACCGGCCGGGGACGGGTCCTGGATGGTCTCCGGAAGGCGGACGTATCTGGAACCGGTACTCTCGTTGATCAGGGACGAAGACACCGAAGTGCCGTACTATTATTTCTACGATACGAACGCAAAGTTCAATCAGGATTTCGGGGACAGTGACAGGCTGATGCTCAGCGGATACTTCGGACGTGACGACTTGAATTTCGAATTTGAGGACGGGAGTTTTTTCAACGTACGGTGGGGAAATACCGCCTTCACCGGCCGATGGACCCATGTGTTTTCCCCTGCGGTTTTCGGAAATCTCGTGGTATCGGGAAGCAAATACGACAGTTACACTGAAGTGCGTGCGATCGAGACCCCCATCCTGTTTTCCAACGGGATCCGGGATATAACCATCAAAGGGGATCTGGACTTTTTCGCGAGCAGCAGGCATTCCCTGAATTCCGGATTTCTGGCTACCTGGTATGACTTCGCGTACCGGCAGAGCTTCAACCAGGTCGATCAGCTGGATATCCGCGAACGGCCGATTCTGTTGTCGGCGTATGCACAGGACCTGTGGCAGCCGCGCGCGGAGACCAGCGTCAGGCTGGGCGCGCGCGCCAACTATTTCAGCGAGGGAAGCCGGTTTCACGCCGAACCCCGGTTCGCCCTCAGCCACGGGTTCACGCCGACGTTGAAGCTGAAGTTGGGCGCCGGATCATACAGGCAGTACATCCAGCTGGTGACCACGGAGGTTTTCAGCGGCGGCGACGTCTGGGTCCCTCTCGACCGGACCGTGGAACCGGGCCGTTCCTGGCAGGGCGTCGCGGGGTTGGAATGGGAACCGTCGAAGCGGTATCAGCTGACGATGGAAGGGTACTGTACGGACTTTGCGAACCTGGTGTTGTTCGACAACAACGTCGCCGTCGGCTCCGAAGCGGGCACCTCCGAAGATACGTTCGTGAGCGGCGGGACCGGCGTCGCTGCGGGCGTTGAATTCTTCCTGCAGCGGCGTACGGGATCGGTCACCGGGTGGGTCGGATATACGCTGGGATGGACGCGAAGGCGGTTCGCGGAATTGAACGGCGGAATGAGGTTTCCACCCAAATACGACAGGCGGCACGATCTCTCTTTCGTGAGCAACTGGCGGGTGGGCCGGTGGACCTTCGGCGCCAATCTGCTGTACGCGACGGGGCAGGCGTTCACGCCGGCGTCGGCGGTATACAGGCTGAGGACGCCCGCCGAGCCGGAAGCGAGAGTCGAGAACTATGCGCTGCCGGCCGACCGGAACAGCGCGCGGCTGCTGCCCTATCACAGGCTGGACGTGAGTATCAAACGTGGGTTCCGGATTTTCCGAACGGACGCGGAGGCTTATATTCAGGTGTTCAACGCCTACAGCCGGCGCAACGAATGGTTCGTGCAGTTCGATCCGGATGCCGTTAATGTCGATCCCGAGGTCGTGAAGATGCTGCCCGTCATACCCACGCTGGGCATAAATTATGCCTTTTGATATTCGAATGGATCTGGCGGCACCGAATGCGTCTTCGATGCGTCTTTCGCGGCTTGCTGCGTTGCCGCCGGTGTCCCGATCCGGGAGATGCTTGCGATGAGTTCATGGATTGCCGGACGAAAACTCCCGGCTGTCGTTTTCGGGTTGCTGATGGCGGCCTGTCAGGCCGAACGGACGCCGGAATCATTGTTCGGCCCGGATGCCGGGGGTGAACTCGTGCTGGACGGCCTGCTGATTGTGGGACGGCCGCTTCCCCCGGTCTTCGTGACGCAGACGGTGACTACGGGCGACCGCGACAGCCCGAGGCACGCCATGGCGCCGGACGCCGTCGTGGAGATACGTCGGGGCGACCGCGTCTTCCGGTACGTCCGGGATCCGGATGCAGGCCCGTTTCAGTATTCGCCGCCGCCCGATCCCCCTGTCGTCGCCCCCGAAACGCGGTACGTCATGGTCGTAACGACAAGAGACACGACGGCGCGGGCCACGACGATCACGCCGCGGCACTTCCGTTTGCGTGAGGGCGTCGTTCTGAGTCAGGAGACCGAGCAAGTGCTGCAGAAGCTGAAGACGTTTGCGGAAGCGCCGGGTGGGGTCTATCGTACACCGGAAAACAGGGTGGTCTACAAGACAGGGTTTCTAGAGGCCAGGTTCGACCCGATCGACGTACCAGGTTATCAGGTGGGCATCGTGAGTCTGGACGCGGATGCCGAAGAGGTTGACAGGGAATTATCTGAAGAGACCCCGGACCGTACGGGAAGTTCGCCGGCGATCGAGTCGACCGAAGGGAGCGTCCGGCTGCCGTGGTTCGCGATCTATTTCACGGGTCGTCACCTGATGAGGATTTACGCGGTGGACCGGAACTGGTATGACTACGCACGCTCGGGGCCGGGAGCGCAGGAGGGCTGGTTCGGCGGGCTTGCGGGCGAGAATTTCAGGCGGCCGCTCTTCCACGTGGAGGGCGGGATCGGACTCTTCGGGTCCGCATCCGTGGATTCGCTCGGGTTCGTCGTGGTCGAAGAGCCTTGAACGCCCGATGCGTGATCAGACGAGGACCGGGCCCGGCGGAACACCCGCCGGGCTTCTTTATGTAGGTAACGGACGGCCGAACGACTTCGCGAATTCGATGAAATCGCCGAAGTCAACCACGCCGTTCCCGTTCAGATCGTAGGTTGAAGCATCTGTATTGAACGCACTGGCTATGGCTATGAAATCGCCGAAATCGACGCTGCCGTCCCCGTTGAAATCGGCCCGGGGATCTGCGTAGACGACGACGGGCGGCGGACGCTCCTCCAGGATCTCCAGCGTCTGGTTGGGCTCGACGTCCTCGAATGTCTGGACGATCCCGCTGGGCCATCGGATTTCAATGGCGTCGACCACCGTACTCTCGCCGATGCCGAAGGTGGGCCAAAGGCTGTTCTGGGAGAAACTGCTGCCTCCGCTGGCCACGTCGCTGATCTGGGTCTTCCCGCCGGCCGTAAGCCGGATCCTGGCGCCGATGGCCGACCGGTTGCTTTCGGTGCCTTCGAGTTTCAGGCGAATCCAGTTGTTGTCATCGAATTTTTCCGTAAATAACAACGGGTAACCAGTCTCTTCGTCCGTTCCTGCGTTGGCGACGAAAATATCCACGTGGCCGTCGTTGTTGACGTCGCCGGTCGCGACGCCAACCGCGATGGTCGGCTGGCCAAATGCATTGAGCGTTTTCAGTCCGTATGATGCCGTAGAGTCGGCGAATGCGCCTGCCCCGTCGTTGATGAGGAGGTAGCCCGGATTGCTATATGCCTCGAGCATATCGAAGTTGCCCACGAAATACAGGTCCAGGTCGCCGTCGTTGTCGAAATCCGTAAAGACGGTGCCCCAGCCGAAGTGCAGTTTGGCCAATGTGAGATTCTGTGCGACCTCCAGTTCCTCGGCGATATTCCTGAAAACGCCACCGTCGTTCCGGAAGAACCCGTGCAGATCGTATTCCTGGTGTCCCTTCTTGTCGACGAAAGAGCCGCCCACGTTGGTGGCGAATAGATCGAAGTCGCCGTCCAGGTCGTAGTCTCCGAACGCGAGCCCCATCCAGCTTCCGGTAATGCCCAGGCCGGCCTCCCGGGTGACGTCGGTGAATCTCAGGTTGCCGTCGTTCCTGTGAAGCCGGATGGGCGACCATTCTCCCGCCAGTGCAATCCCCTGGTCGTTGGCGGTGAACAGGTCCGGGTCGCCGTCGTCGTCGTAGTCGCAGAAGCGGACCGACCAGGTGTAGGTCGCTTCGGTGCCGGTTTCATCGGTAATGTCTTTGAACGTGAGATCGCCGTTGTTGAGATAGAGTTCTCCCGTGCCCACGATTCTGTTCATTTCCACGCCATCTTCGCCACCCGCGCCGCCCACGTAGATGTCCACGTACCCGTCATTGTCGATATCGGCAAAGGCGACCGTGGACGAGAAGTAGCGGGAGACGATACCCGCGGACTCGGTTATGTCGTCGAATGTCCCGTCGCCGTTGTTGAGGAAGAGATAATTCCTGCCGTCCGTGGCCACGAAGAGGTCTGCGTACCCGTCATTGTCGATATCGGCACTGCCCACGCCGTGGGTTTCTTCCGATACAGCCACGCCAGCCTCCCTGCCGACGTCTTTGAAATTCCCGTCTCCGTCGTTTTCGAGCAGGTAATTGCGAAAGCGATGACCGTTTGCCACGTAGATGTCCAGGTCGCCGTCATTGTCGTAGTCGAACATCGCGGCGCCGGGCAGCCCGCCCATCTCGTCGAGACGGCTGACCTCGTGCGGGAAATCATCAAGGCGCGTGCCGTTCTGTGCGGCAGCGGGCGTATAAACCGCGACGGCTAATGCAAAGGAAAACAAGACGCATTTTTTCATGGGCAGAACCTCCAGAGGCGTCCCGGCATTTATTCGGTGAAAAATAACGCGGAAACGAGGATACCTGTCAAGGAAGCGTATGTAAACGGCGAGTCAGCCTACGCCCATCCATGGACGTGGTGGCCACCTCCGGGAAACCAGATCAGGTCCACGAGAAAGGAGACCAGGACCCCCGTGGCCCGGCCGACGATGATTCCGAAGAAGAGGGGAAGGAAATAGCGGTAAAGCCCCACGCCGCCCACGCGCATGACGATGGCCTTGAAGAGCCAGACGATGAGGATGGCGGTGATTTCGTGCAGCAGGCTGGTCGTGGTGACGATGAATCCCACGGGGTGCAGCGGCCACCAGGGCAGACGGTATCGCAAGAGCGTGAGCGCGGCCATGATGAGTCCGCCGAATCCGAACAGCACGAGACGTTCCCACGAGGCCGGTTCCGGCGACTTTATGTTCGACACAACGGCGTCGTAAAGGCGGGGCGCATACCTCGTGAAGGGATATTCCGTGAAGTTGAATGCTCCGTATTTGTATCCGAGATAGAGCACCATCCAGATGTTCACGGCCAACGCGGTGAGGAGACCGCCCAGCACGGCCCAGAACAACATGCGTCGGTTGCCCCGCGCGCGGTCGATGGCCTTGACTCCCTGGGAAAGCGCCGGCATGAAATACATCCACCGGAGCGCGTGCGACGTGGCCGATGCGGTCAGGACCCTTGCGGAAATGGTCTCGGTGCCCAGGATCTGATAGCCCATATCCAGGGGGCTGGTGGGCAGCCCCAGGTACAGGGTGCCGGACTCGCACACGAATCTCGCAAGCGCGATGTAGATGATGATCGACGCCGGAACGGTGATGGCCATCAACGCGAGTTCGATACCTGCCTGGTGCAGCCAGGCGACAATGTAGAGATTGCCCGCGATAAACCCGATGACGGCCGTTCGGTACGAGAGAATCTCGTTGGAGTCATCCACGCCGCGGTCGTTGAAGAACGCCTTGCGGAACACGTCCCGCAGATGGTGCCGCGCGGACCAGAAACCCCACGCGACGAAGACGAAGAGCGCGCCCAGGCACTGCCACTGTACGAGCGGATCGCCCCATCCGCCGCCGGACTTGTGCATACGGCCGAACTGAAAGCCGGTTTTTCTGATCAGGGCGATCTCGGACATCAGCAGGAAGTGGAAGAACCAGATGGAGAAGAGGATTTCCAGCTTCACGAAATAACCGAAGCCGATCGTGTACGTATTGATGTGGGTGAGCAGGGGCGGAAAGACCCGTGCGAAGTAGAACAGGCCCTTGTTCGGGCTCATGCTGATGCGTGGCCACGTGGGCTGGAAATAGGAGATCATGTTCCAGCCGATGATGCCGAAGGCGATCCCGAATCCGATCCAGAAGAGGCGGCCCTTGAAGTAGTCCGGCCATTTGTTCTTTCCGGAAGGGTCGCGGACGTCGTCGATGGTCTCCAGAATCGGCGCAAGGAGGGGGTAGTCGAGCCGTTCGTATTCGACCCACTGTTTTCGGAGGATCGCAGCAATGCACGCGCAAACGGTAAATCCCGCCAGAATGAGCGTGAGCCACCAGAACAGCGGCAGGTACCAGACGTTCCAGGGAATGTCCGCACCCGGCGGCAGACCCTCGTAGAGCAAAGACGTCTGCCGGCCGTCGTTGGTCGGGAAGAGATAGTCCGGAAGATGGGGCTGGATATAGTCGATCCAGCCGTTTTCAGGGGTGCTTCGGTAGTACGGGACGGCCATCAGTCCCAGCCAGATGCCGGTAAGCCCGCGCGCCGGGATCATCGCGGCGACGAGGCCCATGGCAATGATCACAAGCATCTCGGAAGGGCCCAGACCTGTGGCGCCGGGCCGCGTGCGGAGGATCAGGTTGATCGTGAGGACAACGAGGAAGACGCCGAGAAAGGAAACGGGCAGGTGGGTGATATTGACCGACGATGTATCCGCGGCCGTCCGGGAATAGGCGACCCAGCCGCTGGTCAGGGCTGAAACGAGCACGCCCATCCCCACGGAACGGAGCGTGATTCCCCGGTCCTGGAGTCCGCTCTCTGATTCAAGCGAAGTTGTTTGCGGTTTTGGGAGTGCCATCTGGCGGGAATGTCGTTAGATTCAAAGAGTGGTCACCGGACGACGGTTCTGTCCCGGGCGTGGGTAAAATATATTGAATATGAAATTTAGTCAAGGAACGCGGGAATTTTGTACTGTTTACATTTCACCCGGTACCGGGTATATTATTCGGGGAAGTTGGAATCGTATCTGTTCGATCTAAACGCTCGAGTCCTTTGCGCGACCCGACGGAGGCCCGGAATGAACCGTCTCTTTTCGTTACCCCTGATCGTCGCTCTTGCGTTCGCCGCGTGCGGGAACGGCGGCGGAGACACGACAGGACCCACCGGCGGCGAGCCGGGTACGAACACGGGCGGGTCGTCTTCATCGGGCAGCCGCAGCGAGCATGCGCGCCCCCCGAGGGCCGGCGGCAACTACCTGGACGTGGCTTCATTTCCGACCGACGCGATTGTCTCCGGGTGCGCCGGCGCGGATTGCATTCCCGCGGTGACCGATCCCGATTTCGTCAGCGCCGGCGCTTCGGGAGCGGGTTATCTGCGCGACGACGATATCGTCATGGGGATTGTGATCAACGGAGAGCCCAGGGCCTATCCGCACAATATCGGCTGGTGGCACGAGGTCATCAACGATACGGCGGGCGATGAAAGCGTCATCGTGACGCTCTGCCCCCTGACCGGCACCGGGATGGTCTTCAACGGCGTCGCCGCCGATGGCGAACGGATACACGTGGGGGTGTCGGGTCTGCTCTTCAACAACAACCTGATCATGTACGACCGTCGGGACAGGCAGTCGCTTTACCCGCAGATGATCTACAAGGCGGTACTGGGCCCGCGGCAGGGCGAGGAACTGGAACTGCTGCCGATGACCGAATGCACGTGGGAATACTGGAAGCGGATCCACCCCGATACCAGGGTCATCGACGGGAACTCGACCAGCTATCCCATCAGCAAATACACCGAGTATCCATACATTGACCGGACCGCGGGGGACTACCGGACGGCGAACGGTTATTTTATATTTCCCGCGATGAACACAGCCACGTCTGCCCTGTTCGGTGCAAAGGACCTGGCGATGGGCGTCCGTTTCGGCGAGATGGTCAAGGCCTATCCCTTCGAGGCCATGCATGCCGAAGACGTTATCAACGACGTCATCGACGAAGGCCCGAGGCAGCATTCCGTTCTGGTGGTCTACTACCGGAATGCGCAGTTGGCCATTCCGTTTTCGCGGGAAATCAGCGTGAACGGCCAGGCAGCCACGCTCACGTTCGAGCGGGTGAATTCGACGCTGCCCGCCTATCCGTTCCTGCTGAGAGATCAGGAGACCGGAACCACCTGGAACCTGAAGGGAGAGGGCGTCGCCGGCACGCACCAGGGCAGGAAGCTGACGCAATTGCCGTCGCACAACGGTTTCTGGTTCGCATGGGGCACGTTCTGGCAGAACATCGGCATTCACTGAATCGGGAATCTGCCGCGGCCGGATGGATATACGTACCAGCGAAAAGCCTTCGGATGACTTCCGGGGGCTTTTTGTCGACGTCATTTGCGATCTGTCTGAGATTTCGTAAATTCATGTGATCTTTTCAGGCGCTGGTTCGTTGAAATGGCAGACGTGGACAGGAATTCCATCCGCCGGCGCTTCCGTGGCGCCCGCCGCGGTGTCGACGCGGGTGCGACGGAGGGGTCCGAAAGTCGTTCGGTCGGCCTGCAACGTCCACGATGTTGTGGAGCCGGACGTTTCGAAAACGCATTTATCATATGCCCAATAGATATGTAGTTGACGCAGGAGGATTGTGAAGATGCTTTACGTGGCAGACGACCGCGAATACCGGCGCGGGCCGGCGATTCTATCAGTCCTGGCTCTCTGCGTCTTCGTCTGGGCTGTGGCGTCGGCGCGGGCGGACGCGCTTTCGCCCGCGGATGTGAACGCGGTCTACATCCGTGCGATGAAGTCCGAGCACCCGGACTCCATCAGGGTGGCAATCGGTCAACTGGAAGGCGCCCTGAAAGGGTATCACAGCCCCGCCCTGCTGCGCGTACGACTTGGGATGCTCTATCTGAAGGCGAGGGATGCACAGCGGGCGAGGGCGCGGTTCCGAGACGCGCTCGTGGAGGATTCCACGCTGGTGGCGGCGCGATACGGGCTGGGGCGCGTCTATCTCGAGTTGATGAACAATCCCAAACGCGCGCTGAGGAACTTGCAACACGCCATTGACGTCGACTCCTCCTACGTCGATGCCCATCACCTGATGGGACGTGCCTATTTGAAATTGCGAAAGAACAAAGAGGTTCTGGCCGCGGTCCGGGAAGCGCTCCGTTACGACCCGGACCATGCGCCTTCGTACATGCTGCTTGCCGATTACCACCTGTCGCGGGGGAATTCGAGTGAGGCAATCAAGTATTTTCAGGAGTTCCTGGCGCGCGACCCGGACGACGAGGAATCCGCATTCGACTTCGCGCTGTACCTTCTGGAGATCGGCAGATACGACGAAGTGATGCAGCTGGCGGCACTGATGGGTCCCCGGCGGGGGCTGCCCCTCGAGTCGCAGGTCCTGGCCGCCTGGGGCGATCACGAAGAGGCCCTTGCCGCGTTCGAGCAGTATATCTCACTTCAACCGGCAAAGACGCGGTCGGTTTTTCACGACATCTCCATCGTGGCGGGCACAGACGACGTACAGGCCTTTCATGATACACCCCATGAAGAACGGGAAGCCTTCCTGCGGCGGTTCTGGCTGAAGCGCGACCCGTTCCAGACTTCCGGCGGCGCGATGCGGCGCGTGGAGCACTACCGGCGGGTATGGCGGGCGATGACCCTTTACGGTGAAATCAAGTGGCCCTTCGACGCCCGGGGCCGGGTGTTCGTCAGGTACGGAAAACCGGACTGGAAGTCGAACTGGCGGCAGATCAACGCGCAGGTGCCGCTCAACGTGCAGCGCGTGCAGGAAAAGCTGGCGTTTCAGCTGTACGGAAAACGTGGACACAACATGAACTTCATCGGTCCGGTGTACCCCATCCGGTCGGACCGTTCGGCCGAACGGGCGCTTGCCAACACCGACTGGCGGACCAGCCACCAGCCCGTGCAGGGCCCTGAAGAAATCGATGTGGGGCTTACGTATTACAAGCCGGTGACCACGGCGATGGACTACTCGAAGGTGGGATGGGAAGTCTGGATCTATGCAGACATCGGGAACGGCCTCGAAGTCGTGTTTACGGATGAATTATACAGCGGCATCTACGACTTCGCTCCGGAGCCCACTCCCGACGGGTACGACCTGAACGAACTCGCCATGCAGCGCCAGGGTCCCATACGCAGCCTGATCTCGCGATTGCCCAACCTCGCGCCGGGCGCCCGGGTCGCGCGAATCTCGAAGGACCTGCCGGAGCGGTACGATCTTTCGCATCTGGATCCCATGGAGTTCTACTACGAAGCCCTTACGTTCCGGGGCCGCAACGGAGAGGCGGATCTTCAGCTGAATCTGGGACTGCCGCTGGACAACGTCCTGGTGGAAGGAGACCGGGACACCACGGCCACGCTCGACCGGCGCATCGCCCTGATCGAAAACCGGACGGAACAGGTGCGGACAACGCGGGACCGGCTGGAAGTGCGAATATCGGCGGCCGGCACGGGCAGGGGACTGCTCGCGGTGGACCGGGTCGACCTGACTGCGCCGCCTGGCGCCTATCGGCTTGCGTTGCAAATGTCCAGGCTGAATACGAATCGGTTGCAGGCATATCACCAGGAGGTCGAAGTACCCAACTACGACAGCGGGCGGTTGCTGCTCAGCGATCTCCAGGTGGCGTACCGCGTCGTCGAGGCGCGCCCGGACGCCGACCCGAAATCGGTCCGGGGAAAGTGGCAGATTGCCGCGGCGCCGTCCAGGGCGTTTCGTGCCGGCGATCCGGTCTACGTGTATTTCGAGATTTACAACCTGGCGAGGGATTCCTTCGGAAACACCCGGTACGAGGTGGGGTACGAGGTGCGCCGGGGGCGGAAGAAGCTGAAGACATTGGCCCGTAAGGGGTCGGGTGAAATGGTTACGGTGAGCTATCAGCAGGTGGGCACTTCGCCTGACGAATCCGATTACGTCGAATTGGATCTGCGAAAGGGCAAGCCCGGGCGCTACCGGGTGAAAATGACGGTGAAGGACCTGGTGAGCGGTCAGCAGACGGTTCGCGAGGGGCGGTTTCAGATCCTGGAGAAGTAGGACCTGACGTTCACGGTAGAAGGTTATTGTATTGAGAGGCGGATTGCGGTTGCTTTGCGATCCGCCTCTTCGCATATTGCCGGCGAGTCACGTCCCGAGGTGTTTCATCAGTCGCGCCGTCGCTGTTTCCGGATGGCTTCCGTAGCGTCGTCCGATTCCACGCGAACATTGAAACAGTTATCATGCTCCTTTGAGACACCCATAATGGTGAAAATCATTGCATTGCTAGGCTGACGTGCAACATCGAGATCTTGCGCTTCTTGTTGCGATTGATTTCAGCCACGGATTTTCGTTTTTTTCGCGTGTTTTGTAGTTTCTGATTTTTTCTAAGTAGCTCTTCGACGTCGGGCAGATAAAAAAAACTTGACAAATTCAACCGGCCCAACTAAATTTTATCGAATCGGTAAGAAACGGCGTAGTGTGTCAGCGTTCAACCTGCAGTCTTTAACGGTAATTCATATGTCTTATTTATGGTTTAGGGCAGTGTTCGGTGGACGCCGGGGTGTAATCGCCTGATTCTTTCATGATTCTGGCATTATGCCTTTTTTTGTTGTCCGTATAAACTTCAGACATCACAACATATGAATAGTTCCCCGATTTCTGACACAACCGTAAACGCGAAGACCGGCGTCATCAGGCGAGAAACCCTCAACTCGCCGGCGTCGCGGGTATTCCGTTCCGGATGTGGATCATTCGGGGGGCGGGCCGCTGATCGTTCAACGAAAGGAGGTCGTCTATCGAAAGAAGAGAAGACAGCTTCGCAAATATCGTACGTGGGACGAAGGGACGGGAGGAAGGGAGTTTCCGCATCATTCACTCTCATGAGGGAGGTGAGTAGATGAAAGTTGTGCGTTTCGCTTTTCTGGTTGTTTTTGCGCTGACGGCGGCGGGTCTTGCAGACAGCGCATTGGCCCAGGAAGGTAGATGGGCGGTTGGCGGGATCGCCGATTACAACATCCCGATGCATCGGCTCGGCGAACGCTGGGGCGCGACCGGCAAATTCGGAGCAACCTTGAGCTACGTGGCCAGCCAGCGCACCGTTGTCGAAGTCGAGTACAATTACTCGAAGTTCACGAACGGAAAACCGGCTTCCGATCTCTGGGTGTACCCGATCGACGAACAGGCATACCCGCATCCGAACGGCAAGTCCGAGATTACGTGGAACAACCTGATCGTGAACGGCCTGCTTTTCGTCGGCGAAGAGAACGCCACGCACGGGTTCAAGGCAAGGGATTATCGGTATTATATCCTGGTCGGCGGCGGCCTCTATCGTTATTACGCGATCAACAGCAATCTGGTTTATTCCCGCCAGACGAACGACCCGATCGACCTGGACTTCGTCATGGAAGACCAGATCGATCAGCGCTACACCATTGGCGCCAATGCAGGTGTGGGCGTCGAGGGTTTTGTCACCCAGAACCTGGCCATAGACCTGCGCGCCCGCTATAATTTCGTGGTGGGCGAACTGCGTAATATGCTCTTCTATGGTCTGGAGAAAGTACGGCCGATTCACATGGTCGATATCGGCGCGCAGATGAAGTTTTACTTCTGGCGGTAATCCGCCGCAGCCGGGGTAACAACTCATTGAAGGAGGGTTCACAATGAAGCGTAAGCTTCTGTTTTTCGGAGTCGCAGTCGCGGTCGCGGCCGTTTGCTTCGTTACGGGCGACCTGCAGGCGGGCGTCACCGGCAAAATCAACGGCGTCGTGCGCGACCAGGCAGGCGAAGTCATGCCGGGCGCCAACGTCGTGATCAAGGAACTGAACCTGGGTTCCACGGCCGATGCCGACGGGTACTACGTCATCATCAATATTTCGCCGGGCGTCTACACCCTCTCGGCGTCCCTGATCGGGTACGAGACGGTGTCCCAGACGGGCGTGGAGGTCAGTTCCGACCACACCACGACCATCAACTTCAACCTCAAAGAGACCGCACTCGAACTGGGCGAGTTGGTGGTAACGGCCGGACGACCCCTGGTCGAGCCGGACAAGACCACCAGCAAGTACACGGTTTCTCTCGAAGAGACCGAGCGCAACCTGGCGTCGGCCCGCCGGACGTCCGAACTGCTGCAGTTGCAGCCGGGCGTGGCGGTTGACGGGTCCAACCGGATTCGCGGCGCGTACGTCGACGCCGGCTGGTACGCCAGCGACGTCGCATACGTGGTCGACGGCGTGCGGATGAACCACAACGACGGACGCGGTCGCGGCGGGCGCTATCGCAGCGTCAACCGCGGCGCCATCCAGGAACTGTCCGTGCTCACGGGCGTCACCCCCGCCGAATACGGCAATGCCCAGGGCGGCGTGGTCCAGATCATCACCAAGGAAGGCGGCGGCGAGGTGAACGGATGGGGCGAGTTCCGTTACGAGCCCGCCGGCAAGAAGCACTGGGGCGAGAACGTGTACGATTCGCCGCAGCACCAGGACAAGGTGCAGTGGGACAATCCCATCTGGGCGAATGAGAAGTATCCGGATCTCTCCGGCAAGATCAACAACCCGGTTTTCGAGGAAATCGCCGGCGAGCTGGTCCACGTCCGGACGAACTACACGGAATGGGTCGGTTTCGGCGTCGAGGGCAACCTGTCGGGCCCCATCGGAGACAGGGCGTCGTTCGTGGCTACGGTCAAGAAAGACCATTATGCCGCCTCTTCGCCGCGCGCGGAGCGGCACGGGTTTTATAATGACCGGGGGAGCTTCCAGGACGACCCGGGCGCGATCAACGTATCGGGAAGTCTTACCATCAAGCCGACGGCCAATCTCAAGCTGAAAGTCGGTGGGATGTACCTGGGTTGGGACTGGTATTCGAACGGCAATCCGGACCTCTTCGGCGGGCGTCACGGCTCCGGCGGCGGCGCGATGGTGCGCGGTTCCGGCCAAAACCTGTTCCTGCCGGAGAAGTGGTCCGCCGCGGGACTGCACGACCTCAGCGAAGAATTGCAGTACGCGGTGTTCACGCACACGCTGTCCCCGAGGACGTTCTACGAAGTGCGTGTCTCGCATTCCCGCTCAAAGATGGACACCCTCAGCGGCACTCATGAGGTCACCGGAGAAATCTTCCGCGACCAGGCGGGCTGGTTCGCCATCGGCCGCCAGGCCGCCCGGTACGGCCAGTATGACCGGCAGCGCATCGGCGCCAAGGTCGACCTGTCCTCGCAGATCACCAAGGGGAACTTCGTCAAGGCAGGCGTCGAGTATCAGACCAGCGCCATCACCATGATTCTGCGCTACGATACGACCCCGGCCGCCCGGAACCTGCGGGTGATCATGGACGAAGGCCAGATTGGCGAGAAAGTCAAGCCCTTCTTCCTCAACGCCTATATTCAGGACAAAATGGAGTTCCAGGGGATGATCGTGAACCTGGGCATCCGCCTCGACACGTTCAATCCCAACTCCCGCCAGCTGACTTTCGGCGCGTACCGGGGCAGTTCCATGTTCCGCTACTATACGCGTGCGCGCGATTGGGCGTATCAGGAAGGCTCCCTGTGGGTCACCGACGCGCCCTGGCACGTGAAGTTCAGCCCCCGGATCGGCGTCTCGCACCCCATCACGGAGCGGTCGCAGATGCGGTTCTCCACGGGCGTATTCCTCCAGTGGGCGGACCTCTGGTACTATTTCGGGGAAGACTACTGGACCTCCGGCGACGCGGGCGACCGCGACGTCAACGAGAACGGCCGGATCGACGCAACCGAGCGGTTGAACAATTTCCGCACGACGTACTCCGGACAGAACGGTCTGCACCTGCTGCAACCGGCCAAAACCACGGCCTTCGAGGTGGGCGCGGACTGGAACTTCGTGAGCGACTACACCGCCACGTTAACCGCGTATTACAAGAGCGAGGTGGACCATTTCACGTCGTATCCGAATGAGACGTGGGTCGGCCCCAGGGACTTCTGGATTCCCTATTCGCGGACGCTGGACAACGGCGCGTACGGCGACACCCGGGGCGTCGAGATGTCCATCCGCAAGTCCTTCTCGCACAACTTCTCGTTCAACGTTGCCTACAACTACCAGTGGTCGCAGATCACCACGGGCAAGCTCGGCAATGTGATCCGCAACGTCTACATGGACTCGGCCACCGTCGTGCACCTGGCCACAACCAACGCGTTTACGGACCGCGGCATTACCGTTCCCAATTTCTGGATTTACTGGGATGCGCTTCCGGACGGCAGCGAGGCCCCTCGCCGGCTGACCGGAGACGACCTGGTCAAATACGCGCAGCAGGGTCAGAATTTCACAAACGGTGCGCGGGCCAAGGGCGGCCAGTTGGGTACCGGCGTGTGGGACGGCCTCCGGCCGGTTGACAATCCCGCTTTGGGGAACTGCGGCCCGAACTGTTCGGTGCAGATCAACTCGGGCAGCTATACCACGCTGTTCTTCCGACCCAAAAGCGGCGACCGCCGGAACTTCGGGAGTTTCTCGCTCCTGGCGTCGTTCCCGGACGATTTCGAGTTCGGCCATTCGTTTGTCGGCACCGTTCTCAAGAATCTCCGGCTGAACGTCACCTCCCGGATCCAGACGGGCGGAATCTTCAACTACGCCCCGCCTGAAGGCGGCAACCGGTACTATCGCGATCTCGCGTTGGATTCGCGTACCGACCTCGCCATTGAGAAGACCTTCAATGTGACCGGCCGGGTTCAGCCCACGCTGTTCGCGGACGTCCGGAACGTTTTCAACCAGAAGGACCGCACCAGCCCGAGCAACAGGAACCTCTGGTCGTATATCGGACTGGACGGACCGACGCCGGACGACAAGAACTATCTGAATTACGGCGACAGCCGGGATCGTTCGTACGCGCATTCGCCGCGTCTCGCCCAGTTCGGGCTGCGCGTTAACTGGTGAGAAATTGGTGCGCCGGCAGCGACAACGCTGCCGGCGCGCCTGCTCCGAATTGCTTTCGAATGGAGGCGGAGAAGGATATGAAACGTCTGAATTTCATTACAAAGGGGTTGGTTGCCGTCTGCTGCCTTGCACTGGCTGTGATTGTCTTTCAGCCGGTCCCGGTCGATGCGCAGGCCACTCCCGACAACATATCCAGCAGGTATAACCTGAGGTCGTTGATCTCCAACAGCTACAACAACATCGGGGGTATGGGCGGCAACCAGGAGTGGGGGCGCGGCTACAGGCGCAACGCCTATCCCTGGAACGGCAACGGGCCGGGTTCGTTCGGCGCGGTGCTGTCGCAGTTCACGTCCAACCAGAAGTCCCAGATGTACAACGACTACAAGGTATCGGGCGGCGAAGGCATCTGGATCCTGAACGCCGACAAGGGTACCGTAACGGTAACCGGTCCCCGCGAAAACCTGCAGATCGTGGAACACAACCAGGCGTTCCCCTACGATCCGGTGGGAAATCCGGAAGAGAACTGGGGACAGCCCAATCCATTGAATCAGTTGGCCGAGTTGCCGAACAGCGCGATCTCACCGGGCGAACAGGGCGCGGGCGGCTCGCTGTCCAATTACTGGCCGGGTGTCACCGCCGACGACCCGGGCAGCATCTACGGCGCTAACTGGGACCCGGTATCCACCCCGCCGGCGCACATCGCCAACTTCAACCTGGGGGCGCACAACCTGGTCGACGTGACCATTCCGGAAGAGACCATCATCGCCCAGTGGATCGACAAGCAGAACGGGATTCTTGCCCAGCGGCGCGTGTACAGCTGGTCCAATCCGGATTTCGATGACTTCTACATCGTGGACCTCACCTTCACGAACACCGGCGACTTCGACGGTGACGGCGTCGGTGAAGCGCCGGGTCCAATCAACAACCTCTACATCGCGTTCAAGAACGTGGCCGCGATGACGGCGATGGGCATTCTCGAGGAGTTCGGTTGGAACTTCTACGCTTCCAATGCCCGCGGCATGGACGACACGATGTGGTATACCGAGGCCGACGGATATCCGAATGCCTTCTCCGCGAACGGCGCGTTCGCGGGCGAGGACATGCGCGCGGTCATCCGCAGGGACTCCGACAATCCGTTTTCCTCGCACGACGATACCGGCGATCCGTTCTTCAAGGCGATCGTGCCTTCCAACTACAATATCCTGCAGACCGAAGGCCAGCCGAGAGCGCCAAGCACCTATTTCATGGCGCCCATCGCCTATGCGGACAACCCGGACGACCCGAAGTTTTCCTTCAACGAGGCGGACCGGGGCAAATACGTACAGCCCGGCGAAGACAAACAGCCGCGTTCGTTCCAGTGGTGGCTGGCCCGTTCCACGGGTGATTTCGACGACCCCACGTACACCACGCACAGCGCCGCGCAACTCGCCAGCGTCATAACGACCGGCGGTTACCAGGCCAATCCGGACGAGGGCGACATTTCCACGCGCAAGGTATTCCACGACATGACGGTTTACGGACCGTACAACGTGGGCGCGGGCGAATCGGTCAAGCTCGTGTTTTCCTGGGGCGCAGGTCACCCGTCGCTGCTGGAACCGATTCCCGCCAACGAGCAGGACATCGGGCTGATCAAGTGGGACCGGTCGAGTGACACCCCGGAGAACAAGATTGCGAAGATAAAGACGAAGGGTGAAGAGGCAGCCCTGGAGAATCTGAAGCTGGCCCACTGGGTCTACGACAACAACTACCAGGTGCCGGTCTCGCCCACGGAAGCGTATATTTCGGCTGACAATCTCACCTCTTCCACCAAGGCCAAGCAGTTGATCCGGTGGGGCAGGGAGTCCGAGTCCGCCGTCAATCCGTATACAGGTGAACAGGATATATTGGGCGTCCGCCTGTACAAGTCGGAGTGGTTCTCCTGGGGACCCTGGGAGCTGTATGGAATCATCGAGAACGGGTCCAGCGGGTCTTCGGTCAGTCCGGCGGGTCTGCCCCGCGGTGAATGGGGCATCAATGCCGACGGCGTGTATGAATACGAAGACCTTGAGACCACCGCCGGCTTTTCCTACTTCTATTCCGCACGACCGTACGCGAGCGGCGTGGAGTCCTACACGTGGAACAGCGGGATGACCATCGACGATATCCCCAGCGACCGCGTGCAGGCCAATATCCGGAGGGGGTATGAAAGCGGCTGGGGGCCGTCGACGGCAAGGACGTACGACGGCGACAACCGCAAACCCTTCCAGGCCCTGTTGTCCAGCCTCCCGGAAGAGGTGCTCATCGTACCGAATCCATATTACGTGGACGGCGTTCACCAGTATCCCAACTCCCGCAACCTTCGCGTCGTGGGCCTGACTTCCGACGCCATCATTCACATTTACTCGGCCTCCGGCGACCGCGTGGAAACAACGGACCGGACTCCGCTCTCCAAGGGTGAGACCGAGTTTCGTCAGATCTCGTTCAATATCGCCGGCGAGGTGCAGACCGGTCTGTATTATTTCGTTGTCGTATCCGGCGGAGAGACCCGACGAGGCAGCTTCGTGCTGATCAAGTAGCGGGCGCACAAAACAAGGAGGAAATGACGTGAAAAGAAGTATGGTAATCATTACGTCGGTCTTGGCCCTGCTGCTTGCCGCTTCGCCGGCATTGGCCGTGAAGTGGGGTGGGGTGACCGGAGAGTATGGTGTCAAAAAAGTTAACATTTCCGGGATGCAGTTCCTGAAGATCGGCCAGGGCGCCCGGGCCGTGGCCATGGGCGACGCGTTTACCGCGGTAGCCGACGATATCAATGCGATCTTCTGGAACGGGTCCGGGCTCGTGCACGTGGAGCGCGTGGCCTACCAGGCGAACTGGACGCGGTTTCTTCTCGACACCCAGCTGTATTCGGCTGCCGCCGTGTGGAACACGCGATCGGCCCGGGGCGAGGTGCTCGGTATTGCGGTAACCTCGCACAACCCGAAGCCGTCGAAGGAGACCACGATCTATCAGCCGAACGGGACCGGCCAGGACGTGATCGTACATAATATCTCCGTCGGTCTGCTCTATGCGATCAAGTTCACGGACAAGTTCTCGTTCAGCGCGAAGGCGAACTACGTTCAGGAGAAGCTCTACACGGTGAAGACCACGGGCTTTACGGTGGACGTGGGCAGCTTCTTCTACACGGGTTTCCGAAGCCTGCGCATCGCTATGGCGTTCAGGAATTTCGGGCCTGACCGGAAGTCGGGCGACCGTGCGTACCTGTTGCCGCTTGTCTATAATATCGGCGTTGCCGCGGAAGTCTACGGTGAAAAGGGCGATCCGTCCTACCTTACGGCATCCGTGGAGAGCGCGTTTTTCGTAGACTTCGAGCAGCGCTGGCATTTCGGCGCGGAGTTGTGGCTGCAGAACGCGCTCGCGTTGCGGGCCGGCTGGAAGTGGAACTACGACCTCGAGAGCATTGCCGTGGGCGCGGGCCTGAAACAGACCTTCGGGGGCCGTACCATCACGGCGGACGTGGCGGTTTCGCTCCTGCAGCAGAACGACGGTGTTGTCATGTTCGATCCGCCGATCCGCGTTTCTGTCGGAGGTACGTTCTAAGTCGCATCTGCAAAGCGGCGGGATTGATTGGAACCTGATGAAATCCGGCGCTTTGTCGGCGTATGAACCGACGGGCGGCGCCCGGGACTGTGAGTCCGGACGCCGCCCGTTTCTTTTCGGGTAGCCGCAGGTATGGCGAAACGTATCTTCCGAGGGCGCAAGAAGCGGGCTCCCTCGCCCGAAGGCCCTGGTCCGACTGGTACATACACGTGGCCGGCTCTGGTGGGAATCGCCGCGTTTATGGTCTATGCGAATGCGCTGGGCAACGGGCTGGTTTACGACGACCAATTCCTGATCGTACGGAGCTGGCTCGTGGAGCGACTGGATTTTGGCAGCGTGTTTACAACCCACTATTGGGCGGGTTACCCCGGAAACCAAACCGGTCATTACCGGCCCCTGACCGTGTTGACGTTTCTGTTGGACGCGCTGGGCGGCATTCGGCCGTTTCGATATCACCTGACCAATGTGCTTCTTCACGTGTGTTGCAGCCTGCTGGCGTGGCGGTTGTGCAGGCGCGCCGGTCTGAGCCGGTTCGCTGCGGGCGTTGCGGGCCTGTTATTTGCGGTACATCCGATCCACTCGGAAGTGGCGGCGGGTGTGACCTTTGGACGGTCCGACCTGCTGGCCGGCGCATTCTTGCTGGCGGGTATGGCGGCGTATATGCATCCCTCCCGTTCACGGGGGGCCTATGCGCTCTCGCTTGTCGCCTTCTTCTGCGGTCTGATCAGCAAGGAGAGCGCCCTCGCGTTGATGGGCCTCGTTGTCGTATACGACCTGGCATCGGGGATGGGGATTGGAGGGGGCGATGCGTTTCAGAGTGGGGAGCGCGGAACGAAGCTTCGGGAAGGTGCGCCTGAGACCGCTTTATCCTGGTCGGCCGGCAGACCCGGATGGGCCGAGGTTCTGCGCCGGGTTGCGGGCGTGGTACGGACAAGATGGTCGTGGTGGCTGGGCTTTGTGGGCGTATTCGCGATCTGTCTGGTCGTGCGCAACACGGCCGCGGGGCTTGGCTTTTCGCCCGGTGGGATGACCGAACTGGTAAATCCCCTCTACGGGGCCTCACTGGAAGTGCGGTTGCTGACCGCCGGGAAGATTCTCTGGCACTATGTTTCCCTTCTGGTATTTCCGTGGCGGCTGTCGGTGGATTACTCGTACAATGCGATTCCGGTTTCGTTGTCCTTTCTCGAACCCGGAGTGATCGCCGGTGTGGTGGCGGGTCTGGGCGGGCTGTGCCTGTGGATACGATCGCTCGCAAGATGTCCGCGGCTGTTTTTTTGTGGCGCGCTCTTTTGGGTGCCGTATGCCGGGGTGTCGCAGACCGTGTTGCTTCTGAATTCAATGGTGCAGGAACGGTTTCTCTATATCCCGGTCCTCGGCGTGTTCGCACTGGCAGGGGTCGGGGTCGACCGGTTGTTCAGGCGGTACGGCTTCAGCGTCGTCATCTCGGTTACTCTTGTGGTGGTGGGGTACGCCGCACGCACAATGGTTCGAAACCGGGACTGGAAGGACGAATTCAGCCTGTTTTCGAGTGCGGTACGGGCATATCCCGAGAGCGCGAAAATGCACCAGGCGGTAGGGCAGGTGTTTGCCGAGCGCGGGTTGATGGACCGGGCAATTCTCGCTTTTCAACGGGCGCTGTCGATACGCGAAGAAGCGATGACCTACAACAACCTGGGCAATGCGTACGGCGTGAAGGGGGCGTTTGCGCAGGCGGCCGACGCATACCGGCAAGCCGTAGGTCTGGACCCGCAATATGCCGAGGCCTGGATGAATCTGGGTGTGACTGCCATGCGGGCCGGGGAGCCGGCGATGGCCGTGGAAGGGTTCAGGCAGGCAGCGGTTTTGCTGCCGGATGATGAGGAAACCCACTTCAATCTCGGCGTGGCGTTGGAGAACACGGGTCGGCCCGAAGAAGCGGCGCAGGCGTATCGCAAGTCCGCGTCGCTGGGAGACGCGAGGGCGTTTTTCAATCTGGGCCAGGTGCTGGAGAGACAGGGCAGGTCGGGGGATGCGGTCGCCGCCTATCGGGAGTTCCTGAAACGGTGGCAAGGTGATTCGCAGGTTTCGGCCGAAGCCCGCCGCCGGATTCGTTTGCTGTCGGAATGAAGGCGAATCACGGCGTGCGTAACAGAATCAGCTTTGATTTTTCTTCCTGATTCGTTATTCTTTAGTAATATCCATTCGCACTATTCCAGAGACGGCTCTTGCTCGGAACCACCGTGTACGCAGTGTTTTATTAAGGCCGCTGGCCGGTTTCAGAAGTCGTCTCCTTTTGTGTTTTTGTGCCTTTTGTGGCAATTGATCCAGCCCTTTATTTTTCGTGTTATTCGCGTGTTTCGTAGTTTCTTGTCTTTTTCAGTTGTGCTTTTTGTGGCCGGTTTTTCGGTTATCGTATTTCGCATCGAGGTTGATACCGGGTAGGTTCTCGCGTCGCGTCAGGCCCCGAATTCTCGGGGAGGAGCTGTACGTGCCTGGTTCAGGTAAAATATCCTTCGGTCACCTTGCGTTTGGTCTGCTCTCCGCCTGCGGATTGGTGGCGGGGACGGCGCTTCCGGTCGCCGCGGAGTCCAACGGCCAGCGGGTCTGGACCGCTTCCTACGAAAACGGGCAGGCGGCTTTGACGGAAGTGTGGTCGGTGGACGCAAGCGGGATCGAACACAGGCTGGGCGCCTTCCCGGGCCGCCCCGGGCAACTGGGCAGATCCGCGGACGGCCGGCGGGTGTTCTACAAGGACCGTCCGCTACGGGACTATCGTCTCTCCGGGATGGGGCAGGCGGCGGTGCCGATGGTGGAGAGCCAGGTCTGGGAGGTGATGGTAAACGGCACGGTTGTGCGACGTCCGGGGGAGATTGAACTCGAACGCCTGGACGTCGAGTGGGTTTCCGCGCAGAACGGGGGGCCGCGCAACGGGCCCAACCGTTCGCTCGCGGGCGTAGAGAAGGCGATGATGACGGTAAAGCTGGCGTACGGAGCGCTCCGTCAGTGGGAATTCCGCCACGCGCAGCTTTTTTATCGCGATGCGGCTCAGCAGTTCGAATCATTGGCTCGAGATCACCTCCTCTATTCCAAGCCCGCCATGGCATACGCGAAGCTGCTGGCGGGCAGGTCGCGGATGGCGGGCGACCAGGGGGCGCGATGGGTCGGCAGGGAGAACCTGTCCGCGATCGGGGATATGATTCTTGAATTCCGCCGGCGCAACGACGGCAGACAGCCTGCCAACCTGCAGGTGTTGAAGGGCTCGGCCCGGGCCGGCGGGCTGGACGACTCGGAGGAGCGGATTCTCGACCGGTTGTTCAGGTCGCCCGAAGATCGAAAGAAGAGCCCGATCAGTTATTTCTACCGGTCGGGGGCTGCTGACGGAGAGGGGATGGTGATCAGTCCCTATCATCGTGGGCGGCTGCTGGAACTGGTTCCCCGCGGGGACGGTTTCGAGGTCATGGACCGGGCGGCGGGTCGGACGCTGGTGGATTCGTTGCTGGACGTGGGTGCGCGAGTGCTGGAGGTCGACGCGAAGGCGGCCGTGCCTGTTCTGAGGGTGGTCACGCTGATGGCGCCGAAGTCCGCACGCGGGCATTGCCTGCTGGGTTATGCCTATTTGAAGTCGAAGAATCCGGACGCCGCGCTGCGTTCTTTCGAACGTGCGGTTCGACTGGACCACAGGTTGGCGGAAGCGTACAACGGACTCGGTCAGGTGTTCGAAAGGCGGCCCAAAGCCCGGTACGACGCCATCCGGTACTACACGAAGGCTCTACAATACAACCGCGACTACCTGGAAGCGCGTTACAATATCGCGAGGCTGAGGCGCAGGCTGAAGGAACACGACGCGAGGTACGATATTGAGAAGGTGCTCGACATAGATCCTACGTATGCGCCCGCCTATCTGCTTCTGGGAGAGTGGTACGAGGTGCACGAGGAGGATTTCGAGCGGGCGGCCTTGCTTTACGCGCGATACATGACGCTCAAACCCGAAGATCCCAAGGGCCGCCAGCGGCTGGCCGCGGTGTACCTCCGGTCCCGGAACTACGAACGGATCGTGGACCTGCTGACTGACTATGTCCGGCAACATCCGGACGAAACGGGCGTGATGGCCGTGCTGGCACAGGCGTGCGTGGGGCTGGGACGGCTCGAATGGGCAGACCGTTATTTCAGGGAGTACCTGCAAGCGGCGACGGCGGAAGAGCAGGCGCTGTACCGCGATCCTGTACTTCTGATGTCTTCGGAGGAGCGCAGTGCGTACGACATGGCCGACGGCCAGGCGCGCGTCGAACTGGTCAAACGGTTCTGGACGGCTCATGACCCGGACCTGACGACGGCGATCAACGAACGCCTGCTGGAACACTACCGGCGGGTCTGGTACGCGCTGGGGGCTTATTCGTCGGGCAAGCAGCCCTGGGACCGGCGGGGTGAGGTCTATATTCGATTCGGGGAACCCGACTACCGGTCCACCTCGGATATGAAGAATTACAACCAGAGCCTGAAAGTGCAGCGGGTCCGTGAGCGCATTGCCCGGCAGATGTACGGGCAGGCTGCCCTCCAGATGACGTTCATGGGCGGGCCCGTGTACGCGGTGCGCAGCCTGAAATCCAATCTCAGCGGCGGCGCGAATCTGGGCGACGGCTTCGCCGCCGGCCGGCAGGTGGAGGATCTCAGCATTGCCGGGCGCAACACGGAAGCCTCACGGGTGGTAGCCGGAAGCCAGGCGCAGCGGACGGGGATCACCTTCGAATCGGGAATTACGTCAGACAACGAAGTCTCGGATGCGTCTCTGGAATTGCTCCGGTTCGAAAACGTCCAGATGAACGACGGCGCTCTGGCGGTGGGCGAGTCACCCAACGATTTTGCATTCAAGGCCGTATCTTCACAGGACGACGCGTCGATGGTCCCCTGGGAGGTCTGGGTTTATACCGATGTGAACGGGGGCATCGAAATCACGTTTACCGATGAACACATGCGCGGCGAGTTCGAGTACGCGCCGCCGCCGATGGACGTGCGCATCCCCATGCAGCAGTTGACCAAGTTCAACCAGTTCAATCCGCGGTTCGTGGCCCAGCAGGCGGCCCGGGTAACGCCGGACTACTACAAGCCGCCTGAAGAAAAATTGCCGCTGGAATTCTATTACGATCTGGCCAACTTCCGGGAGGATGATCGTGGACTCGGGTCGATGCTGGAGGTCTATTTCGGGGCGCCGTATAAGTTAGGCAAGTATCTGCCCGATCGGGACGCAACCGAGATGTTTCTGCAACGATCCGTGGCGCTGAACAACCCGCGCAACGGCGCGGTGTACCGCCGGCAGGGCAATCTGGAATTCAGCGGGGGCGGTGACCTGACCGGCGCGCGCGGCGGCTTTGTGCCCGATCTGGTGGATCTGGGCGTACCTCCCGGCACCTACCGGATGGAGGTGCAGGTCAGGGACAGGTTGTCCGGACGGCAGGGCCGGTACCGTCAGGAAGTCGTGATTGACAACTACGACAGGAACTTCCTGCAGCTGAGCGAGTTGCAATTGGCCCATTCGGTTGTCGAGTCCGACAAACCGGGGAAATTCAGAAAGGGCGGTCTCCGCGTCATTCCAATTCCCACCCGCACCTTCGGGCGGGACCAGGGTGTCTTTGTCTACTATGAAATTTACCGCCTGAAGAAAGACGCATTCGGACAGACCCGGTACAAGGTGGAGTATACCATTCGGCCCAAGGGCGTCCAGGGGCGCTCGGCCAGTGGGGTCATCTCCCAGTTGGTGCGTGTATTCACCGGCAGAAAACAGGAACTTGCGGTGGGCTACGAGCAGATCGGAAACTCGGAGTCGGAAGAAATATACATGGAGCTGGATCTGCAGTCGACCAGGCCGGGGCAGTATATACTCGAAATCGACGTCACCGACCTGAACAGCGGTCTGACTTCGAACAGACAGACCGGATTCTACGTTCAGTAGATAGCTTTCAGGGCTGGCTGAGGCGACCTTGAAAGTGCTGATATTTGTATGGGACGATGGGTGTAGCGCGTCCGCGAATTCAATGTGAGCACTCGGTGATCAGCATTCAGCGCCCGCCTTCCCAACCGGACTCCCGAACCTGCGGATGGTGGGCGGACTGACCGCTGTCCTTGCTTGTGTTTATCAATGACGGGCCCGGCGGCCGAAGGCGGTTGGCGGGCTTTTTTTCTGTCCGAAAGGCTGGAGGTTTGTTATGACCGGGTGCGCGGCTCCATTTGATCGCGACGAACTGGTCGAGCGATACGCCGCCTATGACCGATCGCACAACCAGGGCAAGGGCCAGTCCGATAACCCGGACTCCGGGGTCCTCGGGTGGGGTGAAAGCGGATTCCTGGATGCGTACGTAAAGCTCTACGAATCAACACGGGATGGAGGATGGCTGGAAAGGATCGTGGGCCACTTCGACAGGATGATTGCCACGAGGCAGGACCACTTTGCGGACGGGGTTGCGACCTGGGTCACGCCGACCTACTCGGTGGCGCTGGTGAGAACGGGCTCGATGCACAACCGGGGTACGGCGCGCATCACGCCCGAGGAGGAACGGGTGTGGGTGATCCGGGGCGGGGATATGGCGCGGGACACGCTTCGCGTGGTGGAGATTCTCCCCGGGCGGCGGTACGCCGTGCAGGAATACGGAACGCGGCGGGAGTTGGCCGGCGGCCGGTTTCGGCCAGGATCGACGCTGGACGGTTTTGCGCCGTTCAAGATCAGCATCCGGGGCGCGGCGCGCGCTGGAGATCGGTTCTGGGTCCAGGTTTTCGCCGGCGAGCCGCTGGAGTATATTGTCCACCAGGGGATGTTTCTGCATCCCGTGAGCCGCTTTGTCGAGCACGCCCTGAAGGATGCGGAGCTGAAGGCGGAATTCGGAGACAGCGCGAGAGCGTACCTGCGTTTTATCGGGAAGCAGATCGCCGACAAGCACGAGCGGGACTGGGTGGATTCAACTCCCGCGTCCGGCGGGTACCGGTTTTCTCCCTGGATGACGGAACGGTTTCCGAACCGGATTATGCCGCACAATCAATATCTCTCGCTGGCCCGGGCGTACCTGTCGCTTCAGAGCGTATCGCGGAAACCGCTGTTTGCAGACCGTGCGCGGCGGATGGCGAAGAATTTCAAGCGGCACCTGTGGAAGACGGGCAGGGCCTATACCTGGTATTATTGGGACTGGTTCGAGGCCGGCGCCCACGGGCACAGCGCCATTGAAGATACCAGCCACGGGCGGATCGATATCGGATTCGCCGTCGATGCCTGCCGGCGCGGCGTGGTATTCAACAACGCCGATATGAGGCGGTTCGCGCATACCCTGCTGGATCAGATGTGGAACGGGTCGCTGGATGATCCGGTCATCGGCGGACGCGTGGACCGGAAGGAAGGCGAAAGCACGCCGTGTGCGGACTGGATCGATCTGTGCCAGTGGCATCCGCAGGTGTGGGACGTGCTGTGGGCCGTGTTCTGTAAAGCCGGACAACCCGTACAGATGGTCCCATCCATTCTGCAGGGATGGCGCAGGCTGCAGGAAGCGGTTGGACGGTAGGCGGACGGCTACCGAGACAAGGAGGACTTCCATGATGAGAGTGTTGCCTGTTTTTGTCGCAGTACAATTGTTGTCCGGCGGGTTGGCGGGCGACGCGACGGCGCAGCGGAAGCCGATCTATTTCGTAACGGCGGGAATCGCCGCTCCCGCATCGATTTCCGTCTCGGAATTCTGGTATCCCGGCATCGGCGTGGGCGCGGGAGCGGAGGTTTTCATTCACCCCAGCATGGCCGTCCAGGGCCGTCTGGGATACGCACGTTTCTCACTGGATGAGGGCAAATTCAAGGCGGAGAACGAAGCACTCGAGGTGCTGATCAGCACGAGCGGCGGGCAGAAACATCTCTTCAGCGCATTCGCCAGTATGAAATACACCAAGACAATCGATTCGGACGATCTGGATGTTCGGGCGGTGCCCTATGCGGTTGCCGGACTGGGGTTGTTGTCGTATTCGGAAGCGGATATACAGGGTACCGAAATCGGCGGCGTTGAGATTCACGTCGACGGGCAGTCCGGGACCGGGTTTGCGATAAACGCCGGCGCCGGCATCGACATCCGGCTTACGGACCGGGTGCATCTCTTTGTCGAAGGGCGGTTTGAGATCGGGTTTACAACTGGAGAGCGGGGAAGTACGCAACTCTTCCCTGCCCGGGTTGGGATATCTTTCGAATGATGACCAGGTCGTGAGGCGGCGAACACCGGTTACGTTCTCCACTCACCTCGGCGGACAAACGCGGAGTACGATTTGAAACGGCCTGAGGGACGCAAAAACACCGGATGGCCCGTGGACGTGTCGGCCCTGCTGGCGTTGCTGGCGGGGCTGCTGATTATATTTCAGTATTTGACACTGGATAAATTCGGCGTTCTTCGACCGGGCCTCAGGTATCAGAGTCTTCAGGGATTTCTCGCTGTCGTTTCGCGGTTTGTGAAGTTCAACGCGATCGATGTGTCGATGCTGTTTCTGATCCTTGCGGTGGGATCGCTGCTGGTTTTCCTGGAGTGGCGCAAGCGGCGGCTTTCGGTTTTTTTCGACCATATCTTTGCAAGTGAAAAGCGAACGGTCCTGCTCCTCGTTGCGGGGAGCCTGATTCTGGTTCGCTTTTATTTTGCTGAAGGGGAATTCGCCCATGGCGCCGACACCTATCTGCATGTGACCTACGCATGGCTGGCGGCAACGTCAATGTCGCACGGCGAGGTCCCCGTCTGGACCCATTACTTCTGTAACGGCACGCCCTACCTTCAGTTTTACGGCTTCCTGTTCTACTACCTGGTCGGGCTGGTGAATCTGGCCTTCCAGTCGCCGTTTTCGTCGATCAAGTTCGTGCTCGGGGCCACCCACGTCCTGTCCGGGCTCGGCGCGTACCTCTTCGTCCGGCGGCTGACCGGGTCGCGCCCGGCCGGTTTCGCGGCTGCGCTTGCGTATGTGTTGAGTTTCTGGCATACGCAGCAGGTCCTCATTATGGGCAGGTTGCCGCTCTCGCTGTTCTATGCCCTGCTGCCATTGCCGTTCTACTTCTGGGAGGGACTGCGAAGTCATCCAAACCGGCTGGCCCAGGGCGTCGGCGGCGGCCTTGCACTGGGCTGTCTGCATGTTACCCATCCGGGTTACGGCTTCTGGGCAACGGCGTTTCTCGGGGTGTATGCGATCGCCAGGTGCCGAATGACCCGTCGCGAAGACACGCCGTTCTCGATTCGACACGGTCTGCTGCTTTTCGGGGGAGGCGTGTTGCTGGGGGCTTATTTAACGGTGCCAATGTACCTGGAACGGGGACTGACTGGACTTCATGCCGGGTTCTACATGTCCGATTTCCCTGTGCCCACCTGGCGGCATCTGTTGTTCTGGTCCAACTACCGGTTCCGGCTGTTTCAGGCCCAGGAACACTGGTATGGCGGGTATCTCGGGATAAGCCTGGTCGCGATTGCGTTGTGGGCGCTGGTACGGATTGTCCGGAGCGAACGCGTGGGAGTGCGCGCAGCCGGACTTCCGGTTGGCCTTTGCCTGGCCGGTTCGCTTTTGCTGGTCTTCGGGTACCGCTGGCCCGTACTCGAGTCCGTGGGGGTGGTGCAGGCGATGAACGCCTCCCGGTACCTGCTGTTTGTGGTGTTCTTCGTCGCCGTGCTCGTGGGGTTGTTTGCCGCCGGGCGCGCTTCAGGACGGAAACGCCCCGTCGGGGTCTTCGTGGCAATTCTCGTGGTGATCCTGGCGGACCTGGGGCCGACCACCTTTCAGCAGCCGTACCGGGCCCCTGGCGCGGCGTCGAACATCGGCCCGCGCGCCTTGCAGGACCTGCGGCGGGACCCGAACGCCTGGCCGCTTGTGAAGCCGCTGCCCTTGCAGCATCGTCCCGTTTACAAACGGTTCCGGGAAGAGCTTGCAGCCTATGGGGACGGGCAGCTTCCCGGTTACCGGCTGTTCCATACGACGAATAAGATCTATTACCACTTCATCATTCCCTGGCTGGCCCTTCAGACGGGCCTCGCGACACCTCTGGATACATTCACGCAGTACCCACTGTCTGTGCCGGCCTTTGTCCGGCGTTTCCAGGATGTGCTTCACCTGTCGCTGCAGCGTCTGGAAGAGAATGCAGACCTGAACGAAATGCCGGGGTTCGACCTGATCCGCGTTGGGCTCTTCCTCATGAACACCCGCCACCTGCTGTATTCCGATTCGGAGCAGGACCGGATCTTCCACAGGGAATTTCCTGAAGCCAGTCCTGTTGTGGTGTCGTCGAAGATTTCGGGATGGTCCTATCCCGTCCGGGAGTTGGACAGGGCGCGTGCCCGGTCCGGCTCGGACGTCGATGAACGTGAAGCGCGCAGGATGCAGACCCGTGCACTTGGCGACTTCGTGAAGCTGCTGCGGGCGATGGACGTCGATATGCGGAACCGAACGTGCAGGCAGATTCTTCTCGCCGGCGCACACCCTGCGGAAGACCTGGGTACGTCGCCACGGGTGAAGGTACTCGCCCATCGGGTCTGGAATCAGCGGGTCGAACTGGTCGTACATGCCAGTGCGGCCTGTTTTGCGCGGCTGGCATACACGGCGTATCCCTACCAGCGGGTTACCGTGAACGGAGGGGACGCGCGGCCGCTCACGACAGCCGGCCACTTCGTGGCGCTGAAACTCGGTCCTGGCGAGAGCCGGATCGTACTGGAGCCAAGGCTGTCGCCGCTGCGATTCTCATTGCTGATTGTCGACGTCGTGTTGTTGCTGGCCGCCGCGGCGGTATTGATCGGTCCGTGGTTCGTGCGGCGGATTTCCCGGATTGGCCCGGGCGAATCCGATCGCGACTGACCAGTGCAGATGGTTGGAGGAATGAATCGGCCTCCGAATTGAGAATGGACGGATATGCGACGCAAAGCTGCCCGAATGGAATCCGGTAAGCCCATCGTTGTGGCCGGCCTCTTCCTGGGCTTGCATATGGTGTTCGCCTACTGGCAGCCCGTGCCGGTCTGGGGTGCGGACTTTCTTCGGTTCCAGGGTGTCGGGCCTCGGACGGGATTCGTTCTGTTGAGCGTGGCCTTGCTTTTCCTTGCCACCCGGAACCGTCTGGGGCATTGGACGTCGGCGTTCGCCCGGTCCTGCGGCAAGGGTGCAGGCTTCCGGCGAGCCGCACTGTCCTGGGGTCTCCTGCTGTTCGGTGGTCTTCTGGTTTTCTGGGGCATGCGTTCCGCCGTGCATCTACTCGGCGACGGGATCATGCTGATGCGCGAATTGGATGATTTCTGGTCGGATGTCCCGAGAACGGACCGTGCGCCGCTGACGTTCTGGATCATCCGTGGACTCCATAGGGCAGGCGCGTCGATCTGGGACTCCGCCGAGACCACGTATCGGATATTCAGCTGCGCGTCCGGAGTCCTGTACCTGGTTGCTGTCAGGTATGCCGCGCGGACCCTGGGAAAGGACGTCCTCGAGCGATTTCTGATCATGGCTCTGCTGCTCGGCGCCGGGTACATGCAGCTCTTTTTCGGGTACGTCGAGAATTACGCGTTTCTGTTCCCGTTTATGCTGCTTTATCTGCTCCTGGGCATCCGGGCGATCGAAGGCCGGGTGGCGTTGTGGGCGCCCGCGGCATTGCTTGGCTCGCTGATGGCGCTCCACATTACGATGATGACGCTCGCGCCCTCGCTTCTGGCGTTGGCAATACTCAGAGCCCGGGCGGGCGGGACCTCCGGTTCGGCAACGCGCGGCCGGTCGGCCGCGAATGCGGCGCTCGCCATCCTGTTAAGCGGAATCGTCTTCTTTGGCGCGCTTCTGTTGATCCAATTTGACCTGATCGCGTATCTGCAGAAACGACAGGGGTTCTATATTCTGAACCTGTTTGCGGTACCCGGCCCCAAACAGCACTACAGGTTGTTCTCAATCGGCAAGCTGTCAGACTTCGTAAATCAATATGTCCTCGTTGCGCCGGCATTTCTTATGGTTTTGCTTCTTTGCCGGAACACGGGTTGGATGCGGGGTTCCGATCGGCAGTTCGTTCTGGTTGCCGCGCTGTTTCCGGTCCTGTTTACCGTTGTCGCCAACCCCGAACTCGGCGCTTTCCGGGACTGGGATGTATTCGCCTTTGCCGCGCTGCCCCTTACGCTCTGGGCGGCGATTACCGTTGTCAGGAACATTCGAAATCGGCTCGTTTCCCCCAACACCGCCGTGCTGATCTGTTCGGCCGCGGCTCTGCACACGCTGTTCTGGATTGGCACGAACGCAAATGTCTCCTCCGCGGAAGCCCGCTATTCCGGGCAACTGGAGGGTGAATTCCTTTCGGCGCACGCCAGGTCACACGGATGGGAAACGCTCGCGGTCTATCACAGGGACCGCGGCAGGAACGCGCAGGCGGTCCGGGCGTACGAAAAGGTTGTTGAAGTCGATCCGAAGTTTTCCGGTGGCTATTACAATCTTGGCAATCTGTATTACGACATGAAACGGTACGATCGTGCCGCAGCATATTTTCAAAAGGTGATAAAGCTGAAGCCCGACTTCGTGGAAGCATATTTCAACCTGGGTAACCTGCACTTCGATACCGGAAACTACAATCGGGCAATCGCCAACTTCGAGAGGGTGATTTCGCTGAAGCCGGACTTCGCTGAAGCCCACTTTCAGGCAGGCAACGCCTGGTTCGGCCTGAGAGAATACGAACAAGCGGCGGGGCGTTTTGAAACGGCGATTCGATTGAATCCGCAGTTCGTGGCAGCCCTTTACAACTTAGGCGACTTATATTACAGAACGGGACGGTTCGACGCAGCCGTGGGCGCCTATCGAAAAGCGATTGCGCTGAAGCCGGATTATTCCAGGGCGCACTCGAATCTCGGAAACGCGTACCACGGCCTTGGGGACTATCAACGGGCGATATCGGCCTATGAGCAAGCCGTGGCTCTGGACCCCGGCTACGCGGAGGGGTATTACAACCTGGGGGTTGTCTATCACACGTTGGGGGATGCAGAGAAAACCCGCACCTGCTTCAGAAGAGTCCTGGACCTTGCGCCGAACCATCCGCAGGCGCCGGCATTGAGATCCTGGCTTGCCCTGAATCCGAAGTAAGCATTTTGCAACCACGTCGTTCCGACCGCCTCATGGTTTTGTGTTTGACAGAGGCGGTTTCGTTTTGTACGGTTTTGCTAACGCAGTCCACAACCCCAATTGCGCGGGGTAAAGATGGATCCGGATGCACTGAAGACCCGATTCGAAGAAGACGGCTATCTCGTGGCGAGGGCGTTGCTTTCCGCCGAAGAGGTGGCCTCGTGTGAGCGGGAGGTCGAGCGCCTTCATCGAGTGGCGGTCGATCTGCAGGACCGCGGCGATCCGGGGGCGCGTCACTTTCAACTTGAGCCCTATGCGGATACGGCCGTACGGAAGGGCTTGCCGGTCCTGCGCAAGATCGAGCAAACGCGGGACTTTTCGGAGGTCTTCAGAAATCTGGCCGCACATCCGCGGCTCATTCGCCTCGTCGGATCTCTTTTGGGTCCCGACCTGCTCCTGTTCCGCGGTACGCTGATGCTGAAGCCGGCGTTTCATGGGTCGTCGCATGGGTTGCACCAGGATTCCGCGTACTGGCCGATGAAACCCCCGGCACTGGTCACAGTCAGCATTGCGCTGACCGATGCCAGCCCGCAAAACGGGTGCATCCAGGTCCTTCCCGGCAGCCACAGGTGGGGGCTTCTGTCCTGGGGACGGATCGCACGCCGCCAGGACGAGGCGCTGACGGATCGGGATGACGTGGATCTGTCCGAAAAAACCGACGTTCCGCTGGCCGCGGGCGATGCCGTGTTGTTTCACTCGTTGACGGTTCATGGGTCCGGTCCGAATTCGTCGCCGTTTCCGCGCCACACCGCGCTGTATGCCTATTTCCCGCCGTCGGTGCGGTATGTGCCGGGCAAGACGGGTCCTCCCCGAATGACGTTTCCGGTGGTTGCCGGTCTGGAAGGCAAAGACACCCTGACGCTTACGGCGGACATGTAACTTCAGGAGACAATTTCAGGCGACTGGTAAGGAAGACGAGAGATGCCGCGTTCTCCGGCGTCCTTTCACCGTGGAGCAATTATGGAAAAGGAACTGCAAATCAGGCCCCGGTATTACCGGTGGCACGTGGACCCCGGCGTGCCCTGGGAGGAAAAGAACACGGACTACGACCATTTGGACTGGCGCGTGCCGCTTTCTCATTCGGCGCTGGTGCTGGTGGACGTGTGGGAGGAGCATTACCTGAAAGAGCCGGCGGATCGCGCGGACGCGATTATCGAAGCGCGTATCGTGCCGCTGCTCGAGGCCTGCCGCAGCGCCGGAATGCGGCTGATCCACGCGCCTGCGCCGGGCCTGGCCGAACATCATCCGGCCTGGGTGAAAATGATCGACGATCCGTCGGAGTCGACCGGTACGGGTGAAACATGGCCGCCCCGGGAGTTCAGGTCCAAGACCGGCGCTTATGCCGCCTTTGCCAGGCCCGAGGAACCGAGAGAGCCGGAAATCGTCGAAATGCGTTCCAGGCGGCGGATGCATCCGTTGGTGCACGTGGAAGATGGCGAGGTTGTCATCTACAACGGGGAGGAATTGCACCGGTATTGCAAGCGCGAGGGGATCCTGTTTCTGTTCTTTCTGGGGTTCAATACCAACGCGTGTATTCTGTTGAGGGACTACGGCACGGTCGAAATGAGCAAACGCGGGTACGAGGTCATCATCCTGCGGGACTGCGGGACGGGCATGGAGTCGTTCGAAACGCAGGATGGGTTGTGGCAGACCCGCGGTGCGATCCTGTTTCTGGAAATGTTCGGAAAGTACTCGATCACTTCGGCGGAGATGATCGCGGGGTTGCGCGCCATGGAATCGCAGGACTCGTGAAGTGATCGCTGTTATTCAACGGATCCGGTACCGCGTCTGTGGGCGCCAGGGAGCATAAAGTGCAAATCTCGATTTTTGCGGATGAAATCGATCGAAACGACCCGGTCCGCGCGATATCCCTCGCGGCAGAGTGGGGGGTCTCGCACGTGGAGTTGCGGCAGCTTGCGGCCGGCCGGTTTCCTGCCGTTACCGACGACGAGCTGGCAGACTTCAACGCACGGATTCTGGATTCGGGTCTGGGAATATCGGGGGTATCTCCGGGGTTCTTCAAGGGATCGCTGGACGACCCTGGCGTCGATGAGCAGCTGGAGAACTCCCTGCCCCGGGCGTGCGAATGGGCTCGACGATTGGGTACCGATCGGGTGTCCTGTTTCGCCTTCGAGCGGACGGATGCGCCGCGACCTCCGGCGGCGATTGTGGACCGGCTGGGACAGATGGCGGACGTCGCGGAGAGGGAGGGATGTCGTCTGGCGCTGGAGAACGAGGCGGTCTGCTGGGGGGCAACCGGCGCCGAGGCGGCGACGCTCATTCGACAGGTGGGCGAAGACCGTATCTCGCTTTGCTGGGACCCCGGCAATTCCGCACGGGCAGGTTCCGCATCGCCCTACCCTGGCGAATATACGGACCTGAAAGACCTTGTTTCCCATGTACACGTAAAGAATTTCGATCCGGACACGGGCGGCTGGTGTCTGGCGGAGGAGGGCGTCGTGGACTGGCCGGGGCAGTTGAATGCCCTCCGCGCCGACGGGTACGAGGGCTTTGTCGTGGTGGAAACACACCTGGACATCAGTCCGGATGCATTCGAGGTGGCCGATCCGGCGTTTGTCGGGCTGGCAGCGAACAGTCTCAGAAATCTGGAGTACGTCAGAGGTTGTCTGGGCGCAACAGGCGGCGACAACAATGAAACCAAAGGAGGGAGGAATGGCTGAAGCGATTCGTCTGGGTCTCATCGGCTGCGGCGGCAATATGCGCGGCGCGCACGTGCCGCGGATTCAGGCAGAGCAGGATGTGACGCTGGTTTGCGTGGCGGAACCGGTATCGGAACAAGCCCGGCTGCTGATGGATCGATACGGACGCGAGGTCCCCTGTTACGAGGACTATCGTCGCATGATTCAGGAGGAGGCGCTCGACGCGATTTTCATCAGTTCGCCGCATTCGATGCACTACGAACAGGCGAGGCTCGGGCTTGAAGCCGGATTGCACGTACTGGTGGAAAAGCCGCTGACGGTGTCTTCGGCGCATACGCGGGCGCTGATTGATCTGGCGGCGGAGAAGGAGCGGTTTCTGCAGGTGAGCTACCAGCGGAACTACTTCTCCCCGCACGTGTACGCACGGGAACTGGTGCGCGGTGGACACATCGGGGAGTTGCGCGGGGTTGTTTCCTACGTGACGCAGAATTGGGGGGGCGTGAAGGGCTGGCGTCTGGACCCGGAACTTTCCGGTGGCGGTATGTTCATGGATACGGGCAGCCACCTGGTTGCGTCAACGCTGTGGATTACCGGGCTGGCGCCGGTGGAAGTCTCCGCGTTTATGGACTGCGGGGGATTGGACGTGGACGTCAACGCCGTACTGAACGTGCGGTTTGACGGCGGGGCCGTGGGCACCATCAGCACGTTCGGCAATGCCAGGGAGCACGACGAGCGCATTGCCATCCATGGCGCGGACGGATGCATCGTCTTCCACCTCTACAAGTGGAACGTAAAGGCGGTGCTGGTGAACGACGAACCCATGACGATTCCCGACCGGATTCACGAGACCACGCCCGACGCGGCGTTCTTCGACTGGATCCGGAGCGGCGGAGTGGGATATGAAGTTCCGGACTTTGCCCTGCAGGTCGCACGGCTTTCCGAGGCGGCCTACAGGTCACTGGAACGCAAGGCTCCGGTAACGGTGGAGACCCATTGATTGCTGGAGGCTCCGATGTCGAAAGAGATTCGCCTGAGAGGCAGGTACTACCGGCAGCACCCGCCCGGCCGCCATCTGGGACATGCCGAGGAGGAACTTGAACTGGGTCTGGACAAAACGGCGTTTTTTCTGGTGGACGTCTACGGAAAGGGCTATGACCCCGACCACGACGTGGGAGACGTACCGGAGCTGTATCGCGCCGCCGTGATAAAAAACCGCGAGATCGTGGTGAATCACATCCGTCCCGCCAAAGACGCCGCAAAACGCCTCGGACTGCCCGTCGTCTACGTCACGAATTACCTGGCGCCCTCGACCAACGAACGGACGGAGTGGCGCAATATGTCCATCCGGACCTGCGGTGTGGATGTTCTGGAGGCGTGGCCGGAACCGAATGATATCCTTGCGTTTTCGGATGTGATCGCTCCGGAAGCCGGAGATTACCTCGTAAAGAAACAGATGTACAGCGGATTCTTCGAGACCCACCTGGATTCGCTGCTTCGCAGCCTGGGGATCTACAACCTGGTGACGGTGGGATTCGACACGCGGATCTGCCTGGGGACGACGGTCACCGAGGCGATGTACCGGAATTACCGCGTGATCGTGCTTCGGGACTGTTGCAGTACCCTGGAATACCCCGAGACCGAGGCAGAGGGGCTGGCCGGCCTATTCGGGATCCGGTTCATCGAAGCGAATGTCGGCTATACATCCACCTCGGACGCGTTCGTCCGTGCCTGCGGCGAGGTCTGAAATGGGCGCGCGCGAGGCGGTTCTGAATGCGATCGACGTGGAATGGATGGCCGAACAGGCACTCAGCCTTGTCGAGATTCCCAGCGTCACCGGCGAGGAAGCCGAAGTCTGTGCGTGTTTCGAGGCGCAACTGGCCGATCTGGGGCTGGACGTGGACGCGCACGAAGTGACGCCGGGACGGAGAAATCTGTACGCCGGAATCGGGGGTACCAACGACGGCCCCGCGTTGCTGCTGAATGGGCACCTGGATACGATTCCTATCGGCGACTGCACCCCCGTGCGCCGGGACGGCGATCGAATCTTCGGTCGTGGCACGACGGATATGAAGGGCGGCGTGGCTGCGATGCTGGGTGCGGCAAAGGCGTTTCAGGATTCGGGGGTGCGTCTCAAAGGCGATCTGATCGTCACCGGTGTGGTCGGCCACGAGGAACCTGAAGCCGAGAAAGACGGCCCGCTGGCGCTCGTGGCGGACGTGAACGGCGGACGGCTGAAATGCGACCGTATTCTCATCGTAGAGGGCGGTGACGAACTCTGGGTGATGAGCATGGGGTCGATGGTGTTCACGATCACGCTGACATCCGAACGCGGCGGCACGCATACGAATTACGTGTCGTTTCCTGAAAACCCCATCCGCCACGTGGGAGACCTGATCCGGAGAATTACCGAGAGGCAGCGGGAGCTGGATGCCGGCGACGTGCATCCGCTGGCCGGACCGGAGCGGATCGATCTGGGCATCGTTCGGGCCGGCGACTACTTCAACCGGACGCCGGGCCGGTGCGTGCTTACCGGGACGCGGCGGTGGCTGCCGGGCAAGACCAAATCTTCGGTACTGATCGAACTGGAATCGATGGCTGAGCCTTTTGCCAGGGCCGGCGAAATGGAGCTTTCCGTCGACATGGCGCTGCAGCGGGAGCCATTCGAGACACCGCGGGACGACCCTGCGGTTCAGGCTGCGGCCGCGGCCCACCGGGAGGTGGTTGGCGCGGACGTCAGGTACGTGGGAAGACGGCTGGTGGGCGATGCCAATATCTATATGAACGAGACCGGGGTGCCCACCTTTTACTACGGTCCGTCGAACGAGACGGCCCATTCCGACAACGAGTGGGTGTCGGTGGCCCGCATCGAGGCAGCCGCAAGGGTCTATGCGCTGATGGCGATGGATTTTTGCGGGGTGTCGGACTAAGTGTCCTGTCCCAAAGAATGTCCTGTACCGTTGAAGACGGGAGGTGTTTCAGTGGTTTTGATCGAACGAAGGTCGGGCGGGGGGATACTCACGGCACGTACGGCGCGTTGGGCGGACGAAGAAAACCGGGAGGGCCGGGCGGCGGAGACATTCGGTGCGGAATGCAACCCCACGGGGAATCCGATAGGCGGAGGCGATGGCTACGCGGACGTCGTCAAGACCCGCGACCGTTCCGTCCGCAGTTACGAAGAACTGGCGCTGGCGCTTGAAGAAGCTACGGCGGGCGACGTGGTCTTCGTACCGGCTGACGTCCGGATCGACATGAGCGGGCGGCCGGGTCTCGGGATTCCGGAAGCGGTGACGCTGACCGGTGACCGCGGCACGGACGGCTCGGCGGGAGGTCTGGTCTATTCAAACGCGCCGGATACGCCCTTTCTCTTGCGGACGGAAGGGGATTGCATTCGTGTAACGGGGCTGCGTTTTCGGGGACCCTACCCCCACCGCGACCGGGCGGCGCATACATCCAACGGAATTCTCACCTCCCACTTCGCGCTGGAGATCGACAATTGCGAGATCCGTGGCTTCAGCGTGGCAGCCACCCGGTTCGACGACGGTGCGACCAGGGGATACGTGCACCACAACTTCATCCACCACAATCAGAAAGGCGGCCTGGGCTACGGCGTCAGCATCAACGGCGCTACCGTCCTGGTCGAGGCGAATCTGTTTGACTGGTGCAGACACCATGTCGCGTCAAGCGGAACGCCCGGTTCCGGCTACGAGGCCCGTTACAATATCTGTCTGGATCATGCCAACGGTCACCTGTTCGACATGCACGGCGGGCAGGATCGGGGAGACGCGACCGAGATCTCAGGAGACTGGATGGACATCCATCACAACACGTTTATCGCACAGCACGTACGCAGCGTGGTGATTCGGGGTGCGCCGTGCCAGGATGCCCGCATTCACCATAACCGTTGCCTCAGCCCCCTGCCCGAAAACGTCGTGCGGGCCGGCGGAAATACGCGGGCGTACCAGAATCTGCTGGGGCCTGAGGGTCAACTGGTCGAGAATCAGAGGGTCGAGTCATGAACGGTCTTAAGGACCATCTCGGCGATCCCCTGCCGGATCGCGCGGTTCAGCGCCTCGGCACCCGCCGGATGCGCGGGTCGGTCACCGATATGTTCTACTCCGCCGACGGCATGAACGCGTTCGTGCTTTCGGGGGCATGCCTTTGCATATGGGATCTGATACAGGGCAACTGCATTGCACGGCAACAGGTTTCGGAGCATCGTCTCACGGCCGCGGCATGGAACCGCGACGTGTCAAGGGCGTTGTTCGCGGACGAAGCGGGCGTGATAAGTGAGTGGAACCTGGCCGAAAGAACACGGGAATCGGTTCGCTTTGACACGGGACGCACGTCGCTCGTCTCCCTGCGCTATTCGCCTGACGAGGACCGGGTGCTCACGCTTGACCAGAAGACGGGCGCCGTGGAGGAGTGGGACCGGAAGACCGGCCGGCGGCGCATAGCGATTTCAGATGCCGGTGAGCGCTTCGATCTCTGCCTGTACGGCCCGGATGGCCGGACGGCGCTGGTCGCCCATCAGCCCGGCAATAATGTCTACCACTTCGACCTGGCGACCGGCGCCCGGCTGAAGGTCTTCGTCGAGGATTACGTCTGCTACGATATGTGCCTGTCCGCGGACGGAGAGCGGCTTCTGGTGGGCACGCGCCACATGTCGAACGAGTGGCGCCTGTACGATTACGAACGCCTGGAGACCTATACGGGGCACCTGGGGCACGCGGTGCCGTCCGTGGCATACGCCCGGGACGACCGGCAGGTTCTGACAGGATCCAGGGACGGGTCGATCCGGCTGTGGGACCGTCATGCGGCCGCGGTTCGGAGGCGATGGTACCCGCATCAGAACCATGTAAACCGAATCCGGGTTTCGCCCGATGGAGACTGGGTGCTGTCCCACGGCAGTGACGGGCTGCTGGCGGAGACCAGCGCGGAGACGGGGCTGCCTCGTCTGAAGTGGGAAAGGCACATGGCGGGTGTTCGGGCACTCGTCGTTACTCCCGATGGATCCCATGCGATTTCAGGATCGTCGGACAAGACCATCCGGTGGTGGGAAACGGGGGGATGGACGACAACACAAACGGTGGGGTGCCCGGGCGGAGAGGTCCACGCGCTGGCGGTTTCTCCCGACGGCGCGCTGGTTGCGGCGGGATGCAAGGACGGCAGCGTACGGGTCCTGGACAGCGCGAGCGGCAAGGAAGTGCGCGCGTTGGAAGGGCACCGCGGATATGTACGGGCGGTGGCCTTTGCGAGCGCCGGGGAAATCGTAAGCGCCGCCGACGATGGGTCGGTCCGGGTGTGGGATGCCGTTACAGGACGGGCCGTACGCAAGCTGGAAGCGCATCTGGGCGGCGTACTGGCGCTGGGGGTCTCGGCGGATGCCCGGCAACTCGTGAGCGGTGGTCGGGACGGCACCGTGAGGCTCTGGCATCTGGCGACCGGAGAGTTGAACGCGACGGCGACCGCCCACCGCGGCTGGGTACAGTCCGTGGCCTTTGGACCGGATGGCCATGTGATCTCCGCGGGCCGTGACGGGTGGGTGGTTGAATGGGACTTGCAGGAAGGGCGGGAGGTGCGCTCGTACGCGCATGGTGACGGCGTTGAGGATATCCTTTATCTTCCCGACACGGGGTCGATTTGTCTGGCGGGGCAGGATGGCAGGGTGATTGTCTGGGATCCGGGATCCACGGCTCCCCCGGCCGAGTTCACGGGGCATGAGGGGGCTGTACATGCACTGACGGCGAGTCCGGACGGGCTGCGGTTGTTGACCGGTTCCGCGGATACCACCGTGCTGGTCTGGTCATTGAACTGATTGCCGCCCCGCGAGGGGGTCTCCGGCGTGAACCGTCGAGTCATTCGAACCGGGGAACGGGAACACGCGAATGCCTTACCGTACGGTGAAGGAAAGGGATCTTCAGGCCGTAATGCGTGACGGTACGTTGCTGCGCGGGGACGTCTACCGGCCTGATATACGGGGCAAGTTTCCGGTATTGCTTTGCCGGACGCCATACGACAAGGGGGGAGAGAAGCAGCTTGAGATTGGCCCGAAAATGGCCGAGCGGGGATACGTCGTGGTCATTCAGGACGTTCGCGGGCGGTACGCATCGGACGGAGAGTTTCAGCCCGGGTTCTACAGCGCTGATCACCGCGATTCTGAGGACGGCTACGATACGGTGGCTTGGGCGGCCGCACTGCCATGGTCCGACGGCAGGGTGGGTACATTCGGAAATTCGTACGACGGGTGGACGCAGTGGGAACTCGCGCACACGCGGCCGCCCAATCTGGTGGCCATGCTTGCGGGCGGGATTGCCGCGAACCTTCTGGACAGGGAGTTGAGCGGCGTGCTCCGCCTCGGACGGGTGATGGATTGGACCATTAACAACCTGTCGGTAGACACTGCCCGGCGAACCGGGCACCCCTGGAAGGAAAGGGCAAAGGACGACGCGTCGCGGCTGTGGCAGGACCGGGACCGGAGCAAATGGCTCTGGTATCTGCCGCTGATGGATATCCCCGAGGATGTGATGCCGGGGATGGGCAGACATTGGAAGCGGTGGCTCGAAGACCATGCCACGGACCACTTCCGTTTCCAGGACAAACACGCGAACGTGGAGGTCCCCGTGCTGGGTACGGCGGGGTGGTATGATCAGCAGATCGGCATATTCAAGCACTTTACGGGCATGCGGGAAAACGGAGGGAGTCCGCGCGCCCGGCAGAATCAACACATGATCGTCGGTCCGTGGACCCACACGCTCCTGGACCTGGACCGGCATGTGGGTGAGTTGGATTTCGGACCGGAAGCCGTGCGGGACTTTTACGAAATCGCGGATGCATGGTTCTCGCGCTGGCTGAAAGGGGAACCGGGCGAGGCTTCGGACTGGCCCCCGCTGCATCTTTTCGTCATGGGGGCCAATACCTGGCGGGGAGAACGCGAGTGGCCGCTGCAGCGTACGCTCTATACGACGTACTATCTGCACAGTTCGGGCCACGCGGACTTGCCTGCGGGCGTAGGACGTCTGTCTCCGGAAGCGCCGGGCGAGGAGACTCCGGATGCGTACGTGTACGATCCGAGAGATCCGGTAATGACGCTCTACACCCCGGGCGGGCAACACGCACCCATGGACCAGCGTGCCCTCGACGGCCGACGCGACGTGATGGTGTATATGACGCCGCCGCTGGATGCGCCGATTGAAGTGACCGGGCCGGTGGAAGTACGTCTTTTCGCGTCCTCATCCGCGCGCGATACCGATTTCGTCGCCAAGCTGATCGACGTATGGCCCAACGGATTTGCCCAGGAATTGTGTCACGGCATTGTTCGTGCGCGGTATCGGGATTCTTTCGATAATCCGTCGCTGATTGAGCCGGACCGGGTCTACGAATACACCATCCGGGTGAATCCCACAAGCAATCTCTTCAGAAAGGGGCATCTCATCCGGCTGGACGTTTCCAGCAGCGATTTTCCGAACTTCGACAGGAACCACAATACCGGCGGCGACGATTACCGTGACACGGATCTGCAGACGGCGCATCAGAGAATCTTCCACGACGCGGGCCGGCCGTCCCGGGTGGTTCTGCCGGTGATACCCTGATTGGGCAATGAATGCAAGGAGGCTTTCGTGAGCGAAGTCGTCATCTACCACAATCCGGCTTGCAGCAAAAGCAGGCAGACGTTGAAACTGTTGAGGGAGCGCGGTGTCGAGCCGAGAATCGTCGAGTATCTGAAAACGCCCCCGGACGAGCAGACGCTTTCCCGGATATTGGACATGCTCGGCATCCGACCCATGGATCTTGTCCGGACCGGTGAAGATGAAACCGGCGAGCTTCGCCTCGAAGAAAAGGCGGACGATCGCATGGCGCTGATCCGCGCGATGACGAGACAGCCCATCCTGATCGAGAGGCCGATCGTCGTCAGTGGAAGCCGGGCAAGACTGGGCCGCCCGCCCGAGAACGTGCTGGAGATTCTTTGACGGGCGCTGATGGAACCCGCTCCCTGAGTATCGGGTTTCGGCCCCGCCGGCGCTTCGCCGGCGGGGTTTTGCATGGCTGCTCGGGGATAGTCATTGCATCTGAAGTTCCGGAAAACTATATTTCGTTTGCGTGGCAACGCTGCGAGACGGGATGAATCGGCGGAAGAATGGTGAGGTGTTTTCGGGACAGGACACTGGTGTCAAGCCCTGGAAGCAGCGAAGGAAAGGTGCTCGTATGGCGGCCGTGAAACCCGTGGTTACGGCCTGCGCGTTGAAGAAACGGCTGGCGCGTTTTTCCCGTCTGTCCCTGGCGGACCTGCCCACACCGCTCCTGGAATGTCCCAGGCTCTCGGAGAAGCTGGGAGGTCCCCGCATCTGGGTCAAGCGGGAGGACCAGACCGGCATGGCCTTCGGCGGCAATAAGGTACGGGAGTTCGAATATTCGGTGGCGCCGGCAATCCGGGAAGGATACGACGTTTTGCTGCACGGGGCGGCGTCCCAGTCGAATCAGTCCCGCCTTACCGCGGCGATGGCGGCGCGATTCGGGCTTAAAGCCGTCATGGTCGGACGGAAGGACGCACACTCCCGTCCCGTGAACGGGAACCTGCTCCTGGATCACCTGTTCGGCGCCGAGGTTCACCTCGTAGACAGTCCCGATGAGAAGGAGCGGGTCATCGACCGCCTGGAGGCGGACGGTCTCAGGGTCTACAATACCAGCACGGACGGGTATTACCTGCGAAGCATTTCCTACGTCGACGGTTTTCTGGAACTGTGGGAACAGTTGCGGGAACGTGACATCCGCCCGGACGGCCTTTACGTGTGCTCGGGGGTGCATACGCACGTGGGGCTGGTCGTGGGCGCACGGGCGCTGGCGGACCCGGTCCGTGTCGTGGGGATCAGTCCGAGCCCCCAGGATGACGAAGAAGACGCGGCCAACCTCGCCCGCGTTGCAAACGAGGTGGCCGGGATGCTCTCCCTGGACCTGTCTTTTTCCGGAGGCGACTTCGAGACCTACGGGTCCTTTGCGGGCGAGGCATACGGAACATTGACCGAGGCGAGCCGGGAGGCGGTTGTACTCGCAGCCCGTACGGAAGCGCTGGTCCTGGATCCTGTGTATACCGGCAAGGCCTTCGGGGCGATGGTCCGGCATATACGTGAGGGCCGATGGGGGCCGGAGCAGACGGTCGTGTTTGTGCATACCGGCGGCACGCCGGCGCTGTTCGCGTACGCGAAGGAGATGATGGCGCTGGATCCGGCCCGTCCGGTTCGCACCGAAGCAATCGAGTCATAGCCGGGGAACGCCGGGAAACGAAGGCGGACGAAACCATGACGGAAAGTATACCCAACGTCCTGGCCGGGCGGTACGCGAGTTCGGAAATCAGGGGGATCTGGTCTGAAGAGGGTCGAGTCGTTCTGGAGCGGCGGTTCTGGATCGCGGTGATGCGGGCCCAGCGAAAACTGGGACTGGACGTGCCGGAGGAGGCAATTCGCGCCTATGAGGGGGTTGCGGACCAGGTGGACCTGGCCTCGATACAACGCCGGGAAGTCCGGACGCGGCACGACGTCAAGGCGCGCATCGAGGAATTCTGTGAACTGGCCGGGCACGAACACGTCCACAAGGGCATGACCAGCCGCGACCTGACGGACAACGTGGAACAGTTTCAGGTGCTGCGCTCACTGCGGTACCTGGCGTCCAAGTACGTCGCGGTGCTGTTGCGCCTGGGCGGGCGCGTGCAGGAATGGAAGGCGATGCCCATCGTAGGCCGCACCCACCATGCGGCGGCGCAGCCGACAACAGTGGGTAAGCGATTCGCCATGTTCGGCGAGGAAATGCTGCACGCGTTCCGGCGATTCGAGCATCTCGTGGAGAATTATCCGCTTCGGGGGCTGAAGGGCGCGGTGGGGACGTCCCTGGACCAGCTGACGCTCGTAGACGGCGACCATGAGAAGCTGAAAGCCCTCCAGGAGGAGGTCCGCGAGCATCTGGGGTTCGGCCGTGAGTTGAATGCGGTGGGACAGATCTATCCCCGGGGTCTGGATTTCGAAGCAATCAGTTGCCTCTACCAGATGGGCGGGGGTATCGCGAATCTCTCGCGCACGCTGCGATTGATGGCGGGCGCCGAGATCGCGACCGAGGGCTTCGCGAAAGGCCAGGTGGGGTCGTCCGCCATGCCCCACAAGATGAATACCCGCAGCGCCGAGCGGATCAACGGGTTTCAGGTGCTGCTGGGCGGATACGTCCATATGGCCGGCGGACTGGTCGGCGACCAGTGGTTCGAAGGCGACGTGTCCTGCTCGGTCGTGCGGCGCGTGGCGTTGCCCGATGCCATTTTCGCGTTTGACGGCATGCTGGAGACCACGCTGCACGTGCTGGACGAAATGGGCGTGTATGAGGCGGTCATACGGAATGAACTGACCCGGTATATGCCGTTCCTGGCCACGACCACGTTGCTGATGGCTTCCGTCCAGCGGGGCGCCGGACGCGAAGGAGTCCACGAAGCCCTGAAGGAGCACGCGGTGGCCGTAGCGCTGGAAATGCGCGAGGAGGGTCGGGAGAAAAACGACCTTGCACAGCGGTTGGGAGATGACTTTCGAATCCCGCTTTCCGCACGGGAGATCGGGGAGATCCTGAGTGAGACCGGTCGCTTCGTTGGGCAGGCGGAGGAACAGGCCGCGGGATTCGCAAGCGCCGTGGCTGCGTTGGCCGAACGGTACCCCGAGGCAGGCCGGATGCGGAAGGGGCGGCTGCTGTGACGCGGAGGGTTTTAAGGCAGCTACCTAAGTTTCCCGGTTGCCGTCCAACCGCTCTTTGAGCATGTAGAGCGAGACAATCGTCTTCAGGTCCGCGATGCGTCCGTCCGCGACCATGCGAAGGGCCTCTTCGAAGGGGATGGTGTGCGGGCGGATGTCTTCGGCTTCGGATTCAAGCCCCGCTTGCTTCCGGATGCCGTCCGGTTTGCTTACGCGGGCAAGATAGAGTTCGACGCGTTCGGAGGTGCCGCCCGGGCTGACGTAAGCCGTGGTGAGGTGCTCGAGATCGCCGGTGAGCGCGAATCCTGTTTCTTCGAGCAGTTCGCGTCTGGCCACGTCTGGCCCGCGGGCATCCTTGATGCCGGCAACGGTTTCCAGGATCCAGCCTTTGCCACCCCGTTCCGATTCGGGACATCTTGCGTGCGCGGGGTAACGGAATTGCTCGACGAGGACGATTTCGTCGGTCTCCCACGCGTAGAGCAGGACCGAAACGCTGTCGCTCCGGTTGAAGTTCGCGCGTTTGACCGGAGGGCTCATCCGGCCGTCGAAGCGCTCGTATGAAAGTACGGCTTCTTCCATGCTGAAGAGTACATGCCCGTTTGGCGAGTGGTATTCGTACGGCGTGGACCGGCTGCTGATCTGGACTCTCATCACTTGACTCCGTTCGCAAGTTGAATCGCTGTTCCCGGATTCGGAAATGTACTTCCGCTTTGTCCGGCATGCAACGTCGAATTCTCCCATCTGAAAGGCGCATGATGTCCGGCCGGCTTGCATTGTTGGGTGGAGAGCCCGCAGTCACTGGTGAAGTCGCGGAACCCTGGCCGCAATTCGACGCGACCGAAGAGGCCATGCTGCTGGACGTATTGCGCGGCCGGAACTGGAACTCCGGTCCGAAGTGCCGGGAACTGGAAGAAGCGTTCGCCCGCTTTCAGGACGCCAGGTACGGACTGGTATGCAGCGGGGGCACGAACGCGCTGGAGGCCGCATGCCGGGGCGCGGAGATCGGGGTGGGCGACGAGGTGATCACCAGTCCGTTCACGTTTCACGGCACGTGTATGGGCATTCTGGCTGCCGGTGCGACCGTGACCTTCGCGGACATCGCGCCGGATACCGACAATATCGACCCCGATGCGATCGAGTCTGCCATCACGCCCCGGACGAAGGCGGTCATGGTCGTGCACTTCGGCGGGCTGGCATGCGATATGGCGCGCATCCGGACCATCGCGGACCGGCACAATCTGGTCGTTCTGGAAGACGCCTGCCACGGCTGGGGGGCGGCGTATATGGAAAAGGGCCTGGGCAGCTGGGGTCTGGCGTCGGGATTCAGTTTTCAACAGAGCAAGAATATGACCTCCGGAGAGGGTGGTATCGCGCTGACGAACGACGAAGAGGTCGCCGACCGGATGGGGTGCGTAATCAATTCGGGGCGTTCCCGGTTCGATCGGGCGCCGGAACGGGTCCGCTGGGGAGGCAACCATCGCATGACCGACTTCACGGCTGCGATTCTGCTGTGCCAGCTGAAGAGGCTCCGACAACAGACGGAAATCCGCGAGCAGAATGCAGCCATGCTGAGTCGAACGCTGTCGCGGGTCGAGGGAATCGAGCCGGTCAGGCGGCTGGCTGAAGCAACCCGGGCGAGCTGGCACGTCTACAGCGCCCGGTACGCGCCGGACAAATTCCCAGGCGTATCCAGGGAGCGGTTCCTGCAGGCGCTCCGGGCCGAAGGGGTGCCCGCCAGCGGAGGCTATGCCGAGCCGGTATACCGGAACCCCGTCTTTCAGACCGACTGGATGGCCGGTTCGTACAGGCCCTTCCCCTGGACCGTGGCGGATGACGCGCCGGATTACCGGAGCATGCATCTGCCGAACGCGGAGAAGGCCTGCTCAGACCGGATCTGGCTGTCCCAGCGGGTTTTGCTTGCACCCGAGAAAAGGATGAACGAGATCTGCCTGGCGTTCGAAAAGGTGAGAGAACATGCCGATGATTTGACGCCCGGAAATGCAAGGTGAGAAATCCCGTACGTTTTGCCGAACTTGTACTCTGAAGCGCGACTCCAGGCGCACGTGGAGGGACCTATGTTCGAAAATGCCATTGGCCTGAAGAAACGGATACGCGATGGCGAGCAGATTGTGGGCACGATGCTGCCTCTGGACGCCACGCGGGAGCGATTCCTGCAGGTGATGGATAGCGGTCCGTACGACTTCGTATCCGCCGACAGCCAGCATTCGGCGCTTAACGAAGAGCGGCTTGAGGAATTCTGCGGAATCGCGGAGGAACTGGACGTGTTCGTCCAGTTTCGCATCAAACACACCAGGAACGCGTACCTGATCGGGAATTACCTGGATCTCGGGCCGTGCGGCGTGGAGGTCCCTCAGACGGAGACGGATGAGACCGCGATTGAGGCGGTCAACGCGTTCTATTTTCCGCAGGCGGGGATCCGGAGCATCGGCGGCCGTTCCCGGCGTGGGGCTTCGGCGATCTCCGATCCCTTCGAATATGCGGACTGGTGGAACGCATACGGGGTGTTGTGGCTGCAGATCGAATCGGTAGAGGCCGCGACCCGGGCGCATTTTCTGGCCCGGCCCGGGGTGGATTGCCTCTCGTTCGGACCCACCGATCTGACGTTCAACCTGAGGGCGCACCCCAATCACGCGCTGAAGTCGGTGGATGACGCCGTGGCCTACGTGGCGAAGTCCCTCCAGGGTACCGGCGCGGCCGTGTGCCACCGGATCGGATCGGCGGAAGAGCGGTCGAAATTCGCCGATATGGGCGTGACGGTATTTCTGGAACCGCCGGCGGCGTAGCCGTCGCGGCGCGGGTCGCCTGTATTGCGGGGAGCGTGTGATGTCGGGGTCGCCGGCACGGCAGTCCGAAGTCAATGCTGCGGATTTTTACGATCCGGAATCCCCGACGGCGGGGATTGCCGAGGCGATCGCTTCTCTGTCGCCGGCGGGAGGACGGGTCCGCGTTCCGGCGGGCACCTATCTCCTGCGGCAGTCCGTGGTTGTGCCCCGATGCGTGAGTCTCGTCGGCGACGGCCCGGCGACCGTTCTGGCGATCCGTCCACCGGAATCCGTTGCCCTGAACAAAGACGCGCGCGAGGGCGATCACGAGGTCGAATGCAGCGCGCTTCCGCCATTCGAGGTGGGCGACGCCGTTGGAATTTGCGACGATCGGCAATATGGCTGGCACGGTACGCACGGCGTCGTTCAGGCGCGAAACGGGTCTCGGGTGCGGCTGAGCGTGCCGCTGGAACGGGCGTTGAACACGTCGGATAACGCGCGGGCCGTCCGGCTGTTCCCGGCGGTCCACGCGCTGGATGAGCGGGATATCGAGATTCGGGACCTCACCATACGAGGTCCGGAGAATTACCGGGGGCCGTGGTGGGATTTCACCTATGCCGCGGTCCATCTGGTGGCATGCCGGCGGGTGCGGGTGGTGAACTGCACGGTTTCGGGCTGGCCGAGCGACGGGATCGGTATTCAGCGCGGCAGCGACGTCCAGGTGATGCAGTGCCAGGCCCACGGCTGCCGCGGACACGGATTTCACCCCGGTACGGCGCTCCGCGCGAGCGTCTGGTCGCACAACATCGCGGAAGGCAACGGCGGCGACGGCTTTTTCTTCTGCGCCCGCGTGCACCATACGGTATGCAGTGACAGCGTGTTTTCAAAGAACCTTCAGAACGGGATCGGCGGGGTGGCGAACGGCGGCGACCATCATAACGTGATCAGCGACAATGTCTGCGCGTACAACGGGCGTTGCGGAATCGACGCCAACCGGGGCGAGGAGCAGGTGGTTTCCGGAAACCTGCTTCTGAGCAATTCGCAGGAGGCGTCCGGTCGCTGGCCCGGGATCCGGCTTCACGACCTGGAGCGGACGATTGTGCAGGGCAATCGTTGTGCAGACGATCAGGCGGAACCCACGCAGACCGACGGCATCGTGGAAAGTGGAGCCAGCGATTACAATCTGGCGATCGGGAACATGTGCGTGGGGATGCGGGAACCTGTTGTGATACGTGGCGGGAGCAGTCGCGCGGAAGGGAATATGTTCTGACGCATGGAGTATTGGATGGCCAACTGAGGGGCCATCCGGCGGGTACATAGTGATGGGCGCAAGGGCTCGCCGTACCGGGTTTCTGGAACGGCGAGTTTCATATTTCGGACAGGAGAGCGCCGATGAGCAGTTTGGACAGGGCTTCTCCAATCAGGATGGCGCCCACGAAAAGGCCGATGGCCTTGCCGCCGCTCACGTTGCAGGCAACCGCGAACGCGCGGTACATCAGCAGGACCATCCAGATCAGCAGAAACAGCGCCAGAATGACGCCCACGACGAAAACAGCGAGGTCGAGCGATGCGACCTGCGTGAAGGACGATAGCGCGCTCCCGGAGGGGTCGGACCGGAACCGGCCGGGGCCCTGCTGCAACTGTCCGGCGAGGTGGTCCGTAACCCGCTGGAAGCCCGGGAGGAGCACGCAAAACAGGGTAATCGCCATCGGTACCCGCGCCATTGCCTGGGTGCCGAAGACGTCCAGCGGGCGGATGCGGCTCTTCGATATCAGCCGCCCCGCGCAATAGAGCAGAATTCCCATGACAAGCCAGTTGATCAGGTTTTCGGAGACGAATACCCACGCCGGCGCCGCAGGGCCCGAATGCAGGTCTATGACACCGTCGAAGTGGTAATTCGTGGCCGCGCCAACGAGGCTGGCGACCAGCATCACCCCAAGCCCGATGCCCAGAGCCGTGCCTCCGGCGACGTAGTGAAAGGGGTTGAACAACCATGTCTTCAGGTCATTCCGGGCTTTGCCTTCCGAGTTCTCCATTCCGACCTCCCTGCAATGGACACTACCCCTTGCCGGCTTCTATCTTGTTGATCTTCTCGATCAGCGCGTCGAGGCGGTTGCGAACGGTCGGATAGGAGACGCCGTAGAGCCGGACCAGATCTTTGAGGTTTCCGCTTGCCTTGACCAGATTCAGGATCAGCAGACGGTCACCGGGATCCAGGCGCGTCAGGACCGGGAGCGCGAAGCAGCCCTCCACGGCGGTACCGCAATGATCGCATCCGAGCCGGACAACGTGCAAATCACGATCGCAGCTGGGGCACTGTATCGGCAACGTGTTTTTTGACATTATGTATTCTCTATTTAATATTATTAATAGTTATATAAATAATATACATATAAATAGATTGTTTGTCAATATATACTTTAAAATTATTCCATTCGGAACGGGACGAAAAAATACAGGCCGTTCGCCTGTTCTGCCTGCCGATTTGTGGTCATTGAGCTCCGGAAGACCTGGACGCTGAATCTATACAAAGGCGGTGAGACGGTAGACGGTAGATGACATCCTTGCCCGATTGGTTTCTCTCTTATGCCTCCGGCAAGAAATGAAACCGCACGGGGCAGGCGACAAAAGCCGTGAGACGATAGACGAAAGACCTTGTCACCTAACGCGGCGCGAAGTCAAAAAGGGATAGCGCCGGAACGCCATATTAGATCATGTGGCCTTGATCTTGAGATTGACACAACAGTGTTTCGAGGTTTCCCGTGCCGGATTTTTCGCCCTCTTCGTTACGGCCAGGAAAACTAGCGGGCACTCATGTCTTCTAACGTCTCCCGTCTCCCCTCTCACCGCCTTTAGGGAATTTGGGCAGATGTAGATGTTGGATCTGACGTTGATTTTCGATCTTGCTTCAAGCTGACGGCTGAGATCTGATTGCCAACGGATGCTCTCATCATCCAGACGCCAATCGGACTACGAAGGGATATCCTGACCGGAGGACTACCGGAGCAGAGCGCGCTGATCCGTCCAGCAACGGGGTTTGATGTGCCATCGAGGGTGTCAGGGCAGAGGGCTACGTGCATCCTGCGAGGGGGTTCGCGCTGTGCATATGGCAGGCCCCGCGCCCAGCGGCGACTATTGTAAAACCGGTGAGACGTGAGACGGTAGACGGTAGATGATAACGTCACCACGGTGTTTTCACGCTAACCGTGCCTGTTTCTTTACCGAATATGGTAACGACGAGAAAAACCGTAGGGCACTCATGTCATCTCACGTCTCACGTCTCCCCGCCTTTAGGGGATTTGGGGAGATGTGGACGTTGAATTTGACCTTTAATGATGATTTTCGTTCTTGCTTCAAGCCGCCGCCCTCGGAGCTGTCATCTCCTGAGTTCGGCCAGCGCCTGATGCACGCCGGCTTCGAGGGTTCGCAGGTCGCTGGCGACGTCCATGAACGTGAACCCCTCCCGTATGCGTTTCCTGACGATGTCCAGGTCGCGCTCGGGCATCCCATAGGGTTTGCCGGCGTTCCTGCATCCCGACGCGAACGTCTGGATGGCCTTCTCGTGGTCCGGGTGGCCTCGATTCACGCCCATGGAAAGGGCAAGGTCGCCGGGTCCGAGGAAACCCGCGTCGATGCCCTCCACGCACATGATGGCTTCCGTGTTGTTGATTCCCTCCATATCTTCAATCTGGGGTACGATCATCACCGCATCGTTGGCGTTCCGTCGATATTCGTCGCCATAGACCGCCACCCTGCCCGTACCGGCGGAGCGGGCGCCCTCCGGCGGATAGCGCATGGCCTGCACCAGTGCTTCCGCCTGGCGGGGCGTGCTGACGTGGGGCACGATGATGCCGTAGGCGCCGGCGTCCAGGATGCGGGCAAGGGATACGGGATCGTGGTCCCAGGCGCGGACGAAGGGCACGGCGCCCCGGGCTTCGACGGCCCGGAACGTATCCGCGATCAGGGGGATGTCAAACGGCGAGTGTTCCGCGTCAATAGCCAGCCACTCGTAACCGGCGGCGGCCATGAGTTCCGCGGCCAGCGGGGAACCCAGATTCAGCCAACCGCCGAGAGACAACTCGCCCCTCATGAGTTTCGCTTTCACGGGATTCTTCACGGGGTCTCCTTTATCTGTCGTGAAAAAATCGACCGGTGACCTCGGGCGCGGCGCCTTTGGGGACATTTCGGCGACATCAGGTCACCGGCTCGGGCATGGACTCCGGGGTCTCGCTTCATTCGATGCTCGACGAGGCCATCTCATATTCCCCCTGTACCCCTTTGACCACGTTCGAGGACGTGCGCTTGAACGCCTTTCCGAACGCGCCCGCCAGGCGCAGAGCCTCGTTGGGATGATCGTCGATGAGGTTGTCTTCTTCCTTCGGGTCGTCCGGAAGATGGTACAGTTCGTCGGGTTCGCCCGCAGGGCGCTGGATATAACTCCAGGTCTCGTCGCGGGTGCAGCGGTCGATTCCGCCGTGGTAACCGGTGATCATCGCCCGCCGGTGTTCGTCCGCGTCTCCGGTGAGCACGGGCATGAAGCTGCGGCCCGCCATCGCGTCGTTGTTGCCGTGCAGGCCGAGCGCGTCGAGGAGGGTGGGCAGCACGTCCTGGTACTGTACGATCGCGGGCGTCCGTCGACCCCCGTGTCTCCCTCCCGGCAATCTGACCATGAACGGGACCTTGAGCAATTCGCTGTACATCCGGTCCGCGCCCTTCAGGAACTTCCCGTGGTCGTTCAAAGGATGTCCGTGGTCGGCCAGCAGAAATATGACGCTGTCGTCGTAATATCCAAGGTTTCTCAGGGCCTCGAAGAGCCGCCCGAGGCAGTGGTCCACAAAGGCGCATTCGCCCGCGTAGAGACCCTGTATCTGGGAGATCTCGTCGGAAGATGCCCAGTCTTCGGATGGTCCGCCCATAGGCATAATGAGCCGGGGCCCCCGATAGGCGGGATCGGTGTAGGTGTCGAATTCCGGCACCGGATTCCAGGGTTCGTGGGGGTCGAACGAATCCACCCAGAGCATCACGTTCCCGTGCGACCGGTTGGCGTCGAGCCAGTCGACGGCGCTGTCGACCACTTTCCACGCAAATTCGTCTTCGGCCGAGTGGAAGCCGTCGGTATTGGCCAGGAACTGCGAGATGCGCCGGCGCCAGGTATCGGGGTAGTTTCCATTGACGTAGTCCTCGATATTGCGACGGGTCGGCGCTGAGATCCAGGGATCGTATTCCTGGCCACGGATCCAGTCGTACGAGGCGAAGTTCCGGTGGTAATTCATCCCGGGTGCGCGATAGTGGTACGTATCCGTGACGAGGCCGCAGACGTAGTCCTCCCCGGAGAGGATCTGGGCGACGTGCACGTCTTCCGGGGTGAGTGGTTGCCAGCCGCGGTTGTGCAGCGTGCGCTGCCCGGTCATCAGCTGGCAGCGAATCGGAATGGTGGGCAGGGCTTCCGGATACGCGTTTTCGAACACCACCGATTCCCGCGCGAATTCGTCGATATTGGGCGTGTTGCAGGCGTCGACGCCTGAAAAAGGCGCAACGCCGCGATGATACAGGCTTACGTGATCCTGACGGAAGCTGTCGAGTACGATGAAGACGACGTTCATGACGTCACTTCCTCCTGGGAAACACGGCGTTCCCAGCCGTCCCTGAAGAGCGGCAGATGGTTGTTCACGGAATAGGGATGTTTGCGAATCTCATCGACGTTGAGATCGATGCCCAGGCCGGGTGCGGTTGGCACGCTGAACCAGCCGTCGACGACGTCGTAGCTTTCGCCCGTAACCAGGTCTCGTTCCCACGCCACGTTGAATTCGTCGAAGGTCTCCTGTATGAAATGATTGGGGGTACAGGCTGCCAGTTGGAGGCAGATGGCGGTACAGACCGGGCCCTGCGCGTCGTGCGGCGCAACCACGCCGTAGTGCGCGTCGACCATATCGCATATCATGCGGGTTGACCACAGACCGCCGCAGGCCAGTGGTTCCGGCTGCAGGATGTGTACGACGTCGTGTTTCAGCAGTTCGGCGAATTGGTATTTCGTATGCAGGCTTTCCCCAGTGGCGATGGGTACCGGCGATTCTCTCGCAACCTGGGTCAGGGCGTCGATCTTGTGGTGAGGCGTCGGTTCCTCAAACCAGGTGGGATTGTACGGCTCCATCTTGCGGGCGAATTTGAGGGCGGTGGACGTGCTGAAACGGCAATGCCCTTCCACGAGAACGTCCACGCCGGGTCCCACGGCGTCGCGCACCGCCGCGATGATGTCGACGGCCAGCGCCTCGTCATCCAGATCCGTAATCTGGTAGGCGGACCCGAACGGGTCGAACTTAAGTGCCGTATACCCACGGCGAACCACGTCCTGCGCCTTCTCGTGAAAATTCTCCGGCGTCCGTGGGCCGCGATACCAGCCGTTCGCGTAGGCCCTGATCCTGTCGCGCATCTGACCGCCAAGCAGTTGATAGACGGGTTTGTTCAGGCACTTGCCCATGATGTCCCAGCATGCGACTTCGATGGCCGCCGCCGCGTGTTTATGGATCTGGCCGCCGTCGGTGTACACGTCCCGGAACATCCGCTGAAGAATCCGTTCGGGCTGGAACGGATCCTGACCCTCCCACTGCGGTCTGAGTTCGTGAATGGCGGATTCGACGGTTCGGGCCATGAAGTTGACCGTGCCCTCGCCGACGCCGTAAACACCCTCGTCCGTGTGTACTCGGGTAAAGAGCCAGTTCTTCCAGGGGTTGCCGGCAATGAAGGTTTCGACGTCCGTGATTTTCATGAGATGCCTCGCTTCGGGTCCTTGAGGGTCGAATGTCGTGGAAACGGATCTTCAATATTGTGCCTGAGTAAGAGCCCGTCAAGTCGAATTTCCGCGCTTGAAGCGGATCGGGATCTCGCGGCTTGGGCGACTTTTTTGCTTCATTAATGGCCGCTGGTCGCGTACGTTAATGGGCACGGGTTCCCTATACCGGCACACACAATGGAGGGCGGACTCTTGGAAGAAAAATTGGAGATTTCAGATGCCGAAATAGCGGGTATTCTGTCCGTTGAGGACGTTGTCGAGAGCTGCGACCGGGCGTTTCGTCTCTACGGGTCGGGAGAGGTGCTGAATCCGCCGCGACGGGAAGACGTGCGAAGGACGGAAGGCGCGGATCTGTTTCGCCTGGAGATGCCCGCGGAGTGGCCGGGGCGGTACCGCGCGAGGAAGGTGATTGTGGAGCGGTCGGACGTGTCTTCAGGGAGGCTTGCGGGGCGCACCGCCGTGATCGAACTGGAAGAAGCCGCGACGGGCCGGGGCGCCGTACTGGATGCGGAATATCTGACCAATATGCGGACGGGCGCTGCGGGCGCGCTGGGCGTCCGCTATCTTGCCGCCAGCGCAGAGGTGCTGGCGATTGTAGGCACCGGTCGCATTGCCCGGGCGCTTGCCCTGTGCGCCGACGCCGCCCTTGAGCCGCGGGAAATCAGGGCGACCAGCAGAAGTCCCGCCAACGTCGAGGCGTTTGTCGCCTCCCTGCAACCCGGGGTGAATGCAACCGTGCGGGCCGCGAACGGGATCAGCGACTGCCTGAGCGGCGCAGACGCCGTTCTGACGGCGGTTCCCACGCCCCGGCCGATTCTGGGGCGGAGAGACGTTGCAGACAGGGTACATCTGTCCGTCATTGCGGGCGATCCGAGGACGGCTCAACTGGACGCCGGGCTGTTGCGCAGCCGGGAGGTGGTTGCGGATCACCCGGAGCAGGTCCTGAAATCGGGAGACTTCCTGCTGGCCGGATTGGGCGGGGACCGGTTCGCCGCGGACGGTGCGGGACGCCCCCGGACGATTGGAGACGCGGCGCTGGGCCGCCTGGAAGACCGTCGCGGCGGGGGTGCGATTGCCTATTTCACGGGAATGGCGATTCAGGATCTGATGGCCGCGGTGCAGGTGTATGAACGCGTGGCGGGGGTTGAGACCGGTCGGAATCCGTAAGGACGGGTCATGGTTCCGAATTGGCCGCGGTTTCGTTCGACGCCGTTTTCTTGGATGCTTCCCATAACCTGTCCATTTCTTCCAGGCTGGCGCCCTGCGGGTCCTTGCCCTGTTTGCCGAGTTCTCGTTCTATATAGCGAAAACGACTTTCGAATTTCCCGATCGTCTTCCGAAGCGCGTCTTCGGGACAGACCTTCAGGAACCTGGCGAGGTTGACCAGAGAGAAAAGCAGGTCGCCGATCTCTTCTTCCACGCCCTGCCGGTCGGCGCCTCGCCACGCTTCGAGGAATTCATCCACTTCCTCGCGCACTTTGTCGACGACCTCGTCGGTATTTGTCCAGTCGAAGCCGGAGCGGGCCGCCCGCTCCTGGATCCGCCGTGCTCTGAGCAGTGCGGGAAGTTGCCGGGGTATGCCGCCGAGGATGGAAGGATTCAGTCCCTTTCCCCGCTTTTCCCTCGACTTGATGGCTTCCCAGTTTTCGACGACCTGTCCCGGTGTGTTCGCGGTGGCGTTCCCGAAGACATGCGGGTGTCTGCGAATGAGCTTCTCAGTCGTGGCCGCTGCCACGTCGTCCAGCGTGAACCTGGCGTTCTCCCGGGCCAGTTGCGCGTGGAAGACGATTTGGAGGAGGACGTCGCCAAGTTCGTCCCTCAGACCTTCGTCGTCTTCCCTGTCGATGGCATCCAGGGCTTCGTAGGCCTCTTCGATCAAGTAGGGCTTCAGGCTCTGGTGCGTCTGCTCACGGTCCCAGGGGCAACCGTCCGGGCCGCGGAGCCGTTCCATAATATCGACGAGGCGATCGATTTCGGACATCCTGGCGTCCTCGAAGAGGCGGCGGAGGGACGGCGCGCGGGAAGCTGGAGTTCGCGAATCCCGACAAATCGGCCTGCGGCGTCGGGACGGGTCGGCTCAAAACGACAAACTACGCCGGGAGCATGCGGGAGTCAACGTTTTTCGGGATTGCGGGTGGATCGCATCGCCAATTTTGCCGTTGACAAAACCCAGGTGGCGATGTATGTTTTTTGTTGTGGATTTGCATTGCAACGGCCTGTCGCGCCGCAACTAACGCGTTTGCGGGATCGGGCATCCCAACGATCTGGAGGCGTTTGAATGAGCAAGTCGGTTAAGGATATTATGAGGAAAATGGGAAACGACGAACTGAAAGATCAGGAACAGAAGCGGTTCAGGGAAAAGGCCGACGAGGTTTCGGAATATTACGACAACGTGGGGGACAAGTCGGAACTCGAAAAGCGGCACGACCGGTTTCGCCAACGGCAGGAGTATACCAGCAGGCTCGGCCCGGCGGCCGAGCGGCTACCTATTCTCACCAGGGAGGAGCGGGAACGTCGCGAAAAAGAACGGCCCGTTCGCAGAGCCATCCAATTCGAAGGTCCAATCGAAAAACTGATTGAAAAATACAAAGACCCGAAAGAGGTCTTCAACCACATGTCTCTCGGACAGCTGATGAAATACGAACTGGTGGAGGAGACCGGCTGCATCTACGAAAAGGGCAAGTTGATATTCGACGGCGAGAAACTCGTCACTGACGATGACGACAGGCGTTGAATAGGGATTTCGGGGAGAGGAGGACGTGCGGGAAGAGGGATCGGAACCCGTGCCCCCGGGCGGTTGTGTGAATCCGTTCCGGACGCCATAAATATCCAGTCCTGCGATTGGTTAAGCCCTTCGGATCTCTGTGCTCCGAAGGGCTTTTTTTGCCCGGGCGCGGGACTTCATCGCCGGCTTGCCGTCGGATCAGGGACGTTTTCTCCCGTGCTTTACGCAGGCTTCGAGATATTCCCTAATTCGGTCACCACATTGGGGATCCTGAAGGGCAAAGTCGATAAACGCCCGGTAGTAACTCTCGTGGCTTCCGATGTCGTACCTCGTTTCGTCCGGCAGCAGACGTACGCATCTGACCGGCCGGCCTCGCCTGATCAGGCCGCGAATGGCATCCGTAACGCCGAGCTCGCCGCCGGAGGCCTCGGTAAGTCCGCGGATTTCATCGAATATGTCGGGGCTGAAGACATATCGGGCGCTTACGGCCATCAGGCTTGGCGCTTCGCCCACGTCTGGTTTCTCCACGAGGTCTCGGATGGAAAAGCTGTCCGCGTTCAGATCGTCTGCAGGATCGGGCTTGACAATACCGTAATGCCCGACCATATCGGACGAGACGGGACGGACGCCCACGGTACACGCGGAACCGTGTCTGAGATGAGATTCGATCATCCGTGCCAGAAAATTCGGTGTATGTCTGGTATTGATGATCGTATCGCCGTAGGCAACCGCGAAATGCTCTTTTTCAACGAAACTCTCAGCAGCGAGTATCGCCGCACCGGTGCCGCGAGGTCTGGCCGTGGGGGGCAGCGCCTGCTGCCGGGTATAGAAAAACTCGATCCCCCGCCGGCTGTAATCGAATTGCCCCGGGTCGATCGAACTGTGGTTCTGTTCCGGCTGCGAGGAGTTGTCGATGTTGTTGTCGAACTGGTTTTCGATTATCGTCTTGCTGTGAGAGGTAATGAAGAGACACTTCGTCAGATTGGCGGCCGCCATCTCCTCGACGACATGCTGTATGGCGGGGTATTTGCCAACGGGCAGCATCTCTTTTGGCAGGGCTCTCGTCGTGGGCAATAGACGGGTGCCGAGTCCGGCGACCGGGATGACGACTTTTCGGATGGGCATAGTGGATCCTTCTCAGGAATGACCCGGCCGAAAGATAAACCTGCCCCTGTGCGTTGTCAATGCCGAAGCGTCCCGATTGCCCGTCACCGCGACCCGACTCCCGGCTCGTGCGGCAAGCCTCGTGTCCTGTCCCAAAAATACCTCACCATTCATCCGCCGATTCATCCCGTCTCGCTGCGTTGTGATCTACTGACTTCGGTAAGACGTTAGACGTGAGACGGTAGAGGATGACTCTTGCCGCAGTATTTCCGCATTTACCGTGCCAGTCTCTCTGACCTTTGTCGTAACGACAACCAAAACCATAAGGCACTCACATCATCTCCCGTCTCACCTCTCCCGTCTCACCGCCGTTAGAGAATTGCTGCTTTCCCGCGGCCGAATTCAGGCAACTTATTTCCGGGACAGAACACTAGAAATCCTTTGCGCGCAGGGAGTATATTCGATAGATTTTCCGAGTGAAACGGTAGTACTAACCTTCCCGGAAAGATCGACCATGGCATGGATGATCGCCCTTTCTGTTTCGATTGTGGCGTCCGCATGGGCGGCGGCAGCGACGCCGGCGGATTCGAGTCGGACCGCGTCGGATGCAGGCGTTGACCGGGGCCGTCCGGAACCTGACATTGCCGCCCTGAAGCGGGTGATCGACGCGGGAGCGGCAACAGCCGGGGATCACGTCCTTCTCGGTGTGGCCTACCTGGATGCCGGCAATCTGAAAGCTGCCAAAGAGGCGTTCAGGAAGGCCATAAAGAAGGGCGCGAAGGCAGCCGGGTACAACGGGTTGGGATTGGCGTACATGGCTTCGAAGCAGGGATTCAGGCGCGCCAGGACGTATTTCAGGAGGGCTCTGAATGCCGACCCGGACATGGCCGAGGCGCAGTACAACCTGGCGAGTGTCTACCTGGAAACCCGGCGGCGCCGGGCGAGGGAAGCGTTTGAGAGAGTGATTGAAATCGATGCCGGATTTCCGGACGCGCATTTTCAGGTGGGACTGCTGCTGGAAAGCGACGGTAAGCGACACGAGGCGATCTCGGCCTACCAGCGGGAGATGGAGGTAAACCCGGCGCATCCCCGGGCGGCGATCCGGCTGGCCGGTCTGTGGCTCTCGCTGGGTGATCGCAAGGCGGCGGTCAACACCCTGGCCGGGGTGTTGAAAACCGGCGGCGAGGCACGGATTCCGGCCAATCGCGATCTTGCCGTCATTTGCCTCTTGAACCGGGACTTCGAACGGGCGAGCGCCCTGTTCGATGCCTACTTTTCGTTTCTTACGGAAGCCGACCGGCGCAGGTTTCAGGACATTTCGCTGGTGGCGGCCGACGAGGATCTTGCGCGTTACGAGGCCGCGTCCCCCGAAGAGAGGGACGCGCTCGCGGCGCGGTTCTGGAACCGCCGAGACCCCACGCCCCTCACCCCCGAAAACGAGCGCCTGCTGGAGCATTATCGGCGGGTGGCCTACGCGCTGGAACACTATGCGAAGCCGGATGGCGGCTGGGACAAGCGGGGCGAGGTTTTCATCCGTCTGGGGGACCCGGACCACGTCAGCAGGTGGGACGATATTCAGGCCGAACGGAACCGGGATGTACAGGAAGCGCGCGTGAACTTCGTAAGCCGGTCCCGTATTGCCCTGGCCATTTCACCCGGCCTGCCGATCTTTCCGGTTTCAGCGAACGCCAAATGGGAATATTGGATATATACACAGGTAGACGACGGCATTGAAATCACCTTCGCGGAGGAATTCAAGGGCCGACGATACGACTACGCCCCGTTGCCGCTGCGGATGGCGCCCCATATCGGGATCCACCTGGCCGATTTTCAGGGCGGGGTGATCATGCAGAATGTCGTGGCCGGGCGTCCTTCGCGCTATGTGCCCGACTTTGCCGATCTGCCGATCGACTTCTACTACTATCCGGCGGACTTCAAGGGGCCGGAGTCCAGGACGCGGCTGGAGGTCTATTACGGACTGCCTGCATCGGAGGTGGTTCGGTTGAACGTGGACGAAAAAACCGATCTGATTCTGCTCGACCGGGGGGTGGCCGTCTTCGACAGTTTGTGGAACGAAGTCCACCGGGAGGTGGACCAGATGGCCTTCAAGGCTCCCACAGATCAGCAGGTCGCGGACGGCGCGTTCATACCCGGTGTGATGCCGGTGGATCTGCCGCCGGGAACGTACCATATGGCACTGCAGGTAAGAGACGTCGTTTCCGGTAAGTCGCAGGTTTACCAGCAGGCGGTCATGCTTGAGGACTATCACGGTCCAACCGGACTGCTGATCAGCGATATCGAACTGGCCTTCGCAACGGAACCCACCGACGAGCCATCGGGAGATTATGTGAAGAACGGCCTCAAGGTCGTTCCGATGTCGTCCCTGGCATTTCGGAGCCACCAGAACGCGTTTGTCTATTTCGAAATCTACAACCTGAAGCAGGATGCTTTCGGTCAGACGCGTTATCGGGTCGAATACACGCTTCGGTCGCAACGGAAACGAGCGCTTCCGGCGAAGGTGCTGCACGGACTGGGCAGGGTCTTCCGGCTGTCTGAAAAAGACCAGGAAGTCGTCATCGCTTACGATCAGGCCGGCAGCCGGCCTGACGAAGTGGCCTACGTCGAACTGGACCTTACCGAAACTCAGGAGGGCGGGCAGCTGGTCAGGGTGACCGTTACGGACCTGTTGGCGGATGAACGCACCTCGAAGGACATTTCGTTCAGGATCGTGCCCTGACATCAACGGGCCCGGCGTACAGTAATCTATTCCGCCCAAGTGATTTTCCGCGACGGGCATCGTCAGTCGCGCCCATTGCCGGGAGCAACATGACGGAACAGGCCGACTTTTCACGGATACCTTCGGTCGACACGGTGCTGGGGGAGCCCAACGTACGTGCGCTTTGCGAACGTTGCGAACGGCCGCTGGTCGCACGTTTCGTGCGCGAGGGAATCGACGCCGTCCGGGAGGCCATGCGTGGCGGCGAAGCGATCGGCGAGTCCCGGGACGCGCTGTTGGCGCGGGTGGTTCGCCAGGTCGGCCTGCGCGTTGCGCGCATCACCGCGCCCGGTCTCAAGCGGGTCGTCAACGCCACGGGAATCGTGCTGCACACGAACCTTGGACGCGCGCCGCTGGCGAACGCGGCGGTCCGGGCGGTGGCCGGCGTTGCCGCGGGCTACAGCAATCTGGAGGTGGACCTCGAAAGCGGCAGGCGCGGGTCCCGAACCGCGCTGGTTGAGGAACTGTTGTGCGCGCTGACGGGCGCCGATGCGGCAGCCGTGGTCAACAACAACGCCGCCGCCGTATTGTTGACCCTGAATACGCTGTGCCTGGGAAAGGAAGCGCTGGTCTCGCGTGGCGAGCTGATCGAAATCGGAGGTTCCTTTCGCATTCCGGAAATCATGGCGCGCAGCGGCGCGGCGATGGTCGAGGTCGGCACGACAAACCGGACCCATCTGCGGGACTTCGAGGCGGCCCTGACCGATCGCGCCGGTCTGATGCTGGCGGTGCACCCGAGCAATTACAAGGTCATGGGCTTTACGGCCGCGGTTTCACTGGCGGACCTGGTTGCGCTGGGCACCCGGCGCGGCGTGGCCGTGATCCACGACCTGGGCGGTGGGGCTCTGGTGGACATGGGTGCGTTCGGTCTGCCCCACGAGCCCCTGGTATCGGACAGCGTCGCGGCGGGCGCCGACGTGGTAACCTTCAGCGCCGACAAGGTGTTGGGGGGCCCCCAGGCGGGAATTCTGGTGGGCAGGCGAGACGCCATTGAGAAGATCCGCGGGAACCCGCTCATGCGGGCGCTGCGGTGCGGGAAAATGACGTACGCCGCGCTGGCCGCCACGCTGAGACTCTTCCTGAACCCGAAGGATTTACTGCGGGCGCACCCCACGCTTGCGATGCTGACCGCGCCCGTGGCGTCGCTGAAGCGTCGGGGCCGGCGGAGCCTGTCCCGGCTGGGCCAGCTGAGGGACTTGCGAATTGAACTGGTGGATTCAGCCGCCCAGACCGGAAGCGGCGCCATGCCGCTGGAGGAGATCCCCAGCGCGGCGCTACGCGTCACCCGCATCGGTGGTTCCGTAACCGGCCTGGCGGCGCGTTTGCGCGCGAACGACCCGCCGGTCATCGGATATGTGCGGGACGATTGTCTGTTTCTTGATTTGCGTACGGTGGCCGCAGACGAGTTGCGTCACGTTGAGGCCGCGCTTCGCCGCGCGGTGGGGGATGGCGCGGAGCCAGTATCATGTCACACGTGATCATCGGCACGGCAGGTCATATCGACCATGGCAAGACCGCGCTGATCAGGGCGCTTACGGGCATCGATACCGATACGCTCCCGCAAGAGAAGGACCGCGGGGTCACGATCGATATCGGATTTGCATACTGGAAGGATCATGTCACGATAATAGACGTGCCCGGTCACGAACGGTTCGTGAAGAATATGGTGACGGGCGTATGTACGGTGGACCTCGCGCTGTTTGTGGTCGCGGCGGACGACGGGGCCATGCCCCAGACACGCGAACATCTGGGCATCCTGAACCTCCTGGGCGTACGACAGGGTGTCGTGGCGCTCAACAAGGTGGACCTGGTGGAAAAGGATTGGGCGGACCTGGTGGAGGAGGATCTGCGCGACCTCTTTGAAGGCACGTTCCTGGACGGCGCGCCGGTCGTGCCGGTGTCCGCGGTGACCGGGGAGGGGATAGATACGCTTCGGACATTGCTGGAGGAGGAAGTCGGGAAGGTTCGGGAACGCCCGGATGGCGGGGTGTTCCGGCTGCCCGTGGACCGGGTCTTCTCGGTCCGGGGATTCGGCACGGTCGTGACCGGTACCGTGCTGTCCGGCCAGGTAGGCGTGAAAGACCTGGTGATGCTTCAGCCGGCCGAACGGCCCGTACGGGTGCGCGGCGTGCAGGTGCATGGCAGAGACGTGGATACGGCCCGCGTCGGCCATCGCGCGGCGGTCAATCTGGCCGACGTGGAAGTGGACCACGTGACGCGGGGCGATCTGCTGGCGCAGCAGGGCTATTTCAGTTCCACTTATATGCTCGACGCACGCCTGCGGCTGCTGAAGGATGCCCCTGTGACACTGAAAAACCGCGCACGTGTGCATCTTCACCTCGGACCTCGCGACGTGCTGGCGCGAGTGATTCTTCTGGAAGCAGACGAACTGCAGCCCGGCGAGTCCCAGCTGGTACAGTTCCGCCTTGAAGGCCGCGGCGTGGCCGCCAGGGGAGACCGATTCGTGATCCGGCGTTACTCGCCCGTTCAGACACTCGGGGGCGGTGTCGTGCTGGATACGCAACCGGTGAAGCATCGCCGCTTGCGTGCAGACACGCTGGAGAGACTGCGCGAATTTGAGGCGGAGGATCCGACCCGGGTAATGAGCCTGCGTCTCAAATCGGCGGGATTCCGGGCCCTTTCCGCAAGCGACCTGGCGGCGGCGCTGGATCTCTCTCTTTCCGAGACAGGCGATCGCCTGAGGGTTTTGCTGGGAGAAGGCGAAGCATTGGGCTTTCGCCGAGCGGGAGAGGACGTCTATGTGCATACGGACTCGTGGCACTCGCTGCTGCAGTTAATCGGGGACGCGTTGTCTGGCTTCCACCGGTCCAATCCACTGAAAGCGGGAGTTTCGCGCAGCGAACTTCGGCGGCGGGTGGCGCCCGTGCCTCCGCCATGGTCGTTTGAGCATGCCGTCGAACATCTGCTCGCTCAGAAAGTGTTGGTCGCCGCGGGCCCCCTCCTGCGCATGGACGATCACCGGATCCGCTTTTCGGGGGAACAGCGCCGGATCAGACAGGAGATTCTGGAGCTTCTCCAGGCAGGGCAGGCGGCCCCGCCCGATCTGACCGAGATCGGCGCGCATCTGACAGAGGATGCCGGGGAAATTTACGCTGTTGCGGCCGCGATGCAGGCGATGGGGGAGATTGTCAGGCTCGACGAGAATCTGATGTTTCCTCCGCGCACGATGGACGAGATCGAACAGAAGCTCCTTGGATACCTTCACCGGAACCGGGAATTGAGTGTTTCGGCGTTTCGGGATCTGGTTGACACCACGCGAAAATATGCCGTTCCACTGTTGAACTATTTCGACAATAAAGGCGTCACTGTGAGGAAGGGTGACGTCAGGGTGCTCGCCGGGTAAACGCTGACGTCCGAATCCGGGAACGAGTCGCCTGGCGCCCCCGGAGTCTTTGACAGGATTTCGATTGTTGGCACCGGCTTTAACGAACAACACATCAGGATGCCGCGACTGCCGGCAGCCTGCTTTTCGTGCGGGAGTGGATGGGGCACTGGTGGCCCTCGCGGGCTTCAAACCCGTTGCGGCGTGCTAATCACACGCTGGGTGGGTTCGATTCCCACACATTCCCGCCACAATCGGAAGCGGAGGTCTCGCACGGGGCCTCCGCTTCTTTTCCTGACGTTGACAAAGAAGCCCTGCCGATGTACCTTCGGATTCAGATGTCCGATTGTCTGATTGCCAAAGGCGTACGCAGTGATGCAGCAGCGAAACGGGGTGTGTGATGGCAAGATGGCCAGGTGTTCTGATTCTGATCGTTTTACAGGCCAGCCCGGCCAACGGCTGGTGGGTCCGCGGGCATGGTATCGTGAGCAAAGCGGCCGTAGCCTCGCTTCCGGACCGGATGCCCGGCTTCTTCCTGGCGGGTGGCGACGCGATCGCCCACTATGTGTGGGACCCGGACCTGGCCAAGAATCGCGGAACACCGATATTGCGCCGTGCCGAAGGTCCCGAACACTATTTTAATCCTGAACGACTGAAGGACGCCACGCTGCCGGTCGATCGGAATGAGTTTATTAGATTGTGCGCAAGCCAGGGCATCGCGCCAGACAAAGTGGGCTTTCTGCCGTATTCGGTGGCGGAATGGACGCAGAGGCTGGCGGTGGCGTTTGCCGAGCATCGTCGCTGGCCGGCAAACCCATATATCCGGCGGAAGTGTTTGATGTACGCGGGTTTTATCGCCAATTACGCCCAGGACCTGTGCCAGCCGCTGCACGTGACAATGCACTTCGACGGCCGGCCCGGGTCGGACGGCTCCCTTCAATCCAAGGGAATCCACTACAGAGTGGACGATCTGATCCGAAGGCTTGACCCGGCGCCCGGCGACCTGGAGTCGGGTCAGGAGCCGGTCGTGCTGGACAGCCTGATGGCCGGCATTGCTGTGCAGATCGAAGACAGCAGGTCGTTGATCGACGCGGTGTATGGCCTGGCGGACCGAATGCCGCCCGCGGGAGAGGGCGAGTGGACGCCGGTTCCCGATGTGGTGGCCTTCGGCATGGAACGTGCGCGGGAGGCGGTGAAGTTTACCGCGTCGCTTTACCTTACGGCCTGGCAATTGTCCGAAGGCTTGGAATTCGAGGATTGGGTGGTTCGGGCGGACTGACGGTAGGCGAAGTGAAAAAATCGTCCCCGGGGTTGCTACGTTCGTTTTGGTCTATCGTGAAGGTGTGCGGATGAATTTTCTGATTATCGCGGTCGACAGCTTGCGAGCCGATCGACTCGGATGCTACGGATATGACCGGCCCACCACGCCGTTCATCGACACCGTTGCAGTTCAATCTGCGGTATTTGACAACTGCTATGCGCCCTCGATTCCGACGCAGCCTTCATTTACGACCATGTTCACCGGACAGTGGCCGACCACGCATGGGATCGTTGCGCACAGGGGCCGCTGGTCTCTCTGCGAGAATGCGCCGTTTCTGCCGGAATACCTGCAAGGGTCCGGGTACGCCACGGCTGCGGTGGATAATCTGGCGGAGCATCACAAACCCTGGTTTTCCAGAGGATTCGACGTCTGTCTGAATCCGCGGGAATCGGGAAGTTTTCCGGATTGTTCCCGGTTTAACGAGCTTGCCATCCAGTGGCTGCGAGCCCGCGGCGACGAGCCGTTTTTTCTTTTCGTCCACTATTGGGATCCGCACACGCCGTATATGCCGCCCGGACGGTATCGGGACCTCTTTTATTCCGGCGACCCGACGGTTGAAAACAGAGGCAGCCTCGACGGCTTCTACCGGCGACCCCTGAGGACATGGTGGACGTCCGGCTGGCTCGGGCGGATGGCGTCCGAGTGGCCGGACGCGGCGGGGGACCAGATTACCGATATCGAATTCGTGCGCAGCCAGTACGATGCCGAGGTGAGGTGCGTGGACGATGGAATCCGGGAGTTGCTGGGAGCGCTTGACGAGTTGGGTTTCGCCGAAGACACCGCGGTGTTCATTTTCAGCGACCACGGCGAGGAACTGGGTGAACACGGCATCTACTTCGATCACCATGGATTGTACGAGAGCGATATTCGCGTACCGCTTATTGTGCGCTGGCCTGGCAGTGAATTCAATAGTACCCGGATCCGGTCATTGGTACAACACACGGATCTTGCGCCGACAGTTCTGGATGGCGCCGGTCTGCCGGTTCCGCACGGGATGGACGGACGGTCCGTGCTCCCACTCATCCGGGGCGGCGCGGAAGACAGAGACGGAGAACTGCTGCTCACGCAGGAATGCACCTGGATGGCCAAATGGGCGGTGCGCGTGGGTGGATGGAAGCTGATTGCCGCACTTGAGCCGGACTTTTACGGCAAGCCCATGCGGGAACTTTATGATCTGACCGGCGATCCGGGGGAGCAACGCAATCTGGCCGGGGAATTGCCGGAGAGAACGCGGGAGATGGGCGAGATTCTCACATCGGAGCTTTCCCGTCGACTGATGCGGGTGGGTAGAATCGAAGACCCGGTAAAGGCGCACGGAATCACGCTCGGGAGGGAAATGTTCGCCTGAGGCGCGGAAGATCCGTTCAGCTGGCGCCACGAGTCAAGGTTATATGGAAAGCCTTCATGCGTGACTACAATAAGATCGTCAAGCGCGCCGAATCGCTTTCGAGCCGGGGTCTCCACGTTCAGGTTCTGGACCGGATTGCCGGATATCCTGTCTATTGCGTGTCGGCGGGTTCGGATCCGTCGTTGCCCGTGATATACGTCAACGGCGGAACACACGGCGACGAACCCGCCGGAGCGGAGGGAGCGCTGGCTTTTCTGGAGATGGGCTGTGAGCGATGGGTGAATCAATTCAGGTTTTTCGTGATTCCGTGTTTGAATCCTTACGGATACGTTCACAATACACGATCGAATGCGCAAAATGTGGACATCAACTGGGCCTTTCTTCGTGACGACGTCGCCGAGATTGCCCTGATCAAGCGGTTTATCCACGGGAGGAATTTTACGGCGATTATGGATCTTCACGAAGATTGGGAGAGTCCGGGGTACTATCTCTACGAGCAGGTTCGAGCACGGGCGCCGGCCGGCCCGCGGATTACCCGCAAGGTATCTGAAGTCTGCCCCCTGAATACGCAAACGAACATTGAGGGCGAGGTTGCCCGGAACGGCGTGATTTTTCCGGACCTCCGGGTGGAGAAGCGGCGCCTGGGCGGGGGTGTGCCAATCGTCCTGTTCAAGCAGAAGTATACCGATCGTCTGATTACGTCCGAGACGCCGTCCACGCTGGCGATGGAGGTGCGCGTCCGGGCGCATCTTGTCGCACTGGAGACGATGCTTGATGTCCAGGCTGGAGATTGAATCGTGGCAAGGCCTGACCTGAAAACAGCACGGATGAAGCCGGCGTATCGGATCAGCCCCGTGGACGTGGTGGAGCCCGTAATGTCCCGGGAGGATTGGACCGACTTCGAGAACGGCGTGCGCCTCTTCAACAAGAGGGAGCACTGGGAGAGCCACGAGGCCTGGGAGCAGGTGTGGCGGAGGCATGACGAGCCGAGCCGCATTTTCTTTCAGGGCCTGATTCAACTTGCAGCGGCATATCATCAGATTCAAAGAGGAATCTATCACGGAGCGGTGAAGCACTACAACAATTCATTTTTCAAGCTGAAGCAGTTTCCCGCGGGGTTTCTGGGTGTGGACGTCGGCGCGCTCAAACGCGAGATCAGACACGGGCTGGCGGAGGTGGAGCGGCTGGGACCGGAAAGGATGGATGAGTTCCCGAAGGACCTGGTGGCGGAGGTGGTGTACATGCGCCCGCGAAGCGATTGAAGCTGGCGGGGTGGGCGCCGTGTGGGGCAGGTTCACAAACGTCGTCGTCCCACTGGAACCCGAACATGCCATGAATAATAAAGGCCCCGGACCTGGATGTCCGGGGCCTTTCCAATGTGATTCACAGGGTGCGACGATCAGTCGCCGTTCGCTCCGTTGTCGTAGAGTTGCGTGAAGAACTCGAGAGCCGCCCTGAACGACACCACCTTGACGACCCGTCCGCCGTGGTCGACGACCGGGATATGCCGGTAGCCGTGAAGGTCCATCAGATGCAACGCGTACCCGATGGGATCCGACAATCTCATCGTTATGGGATTGGGCGTCATCACGTCTTCAACACGCGTGGTTGCCAGATCGATGTCGTTACCCACGACCTTTACGAAGAAGTCTCCTTCGGCCAGGATGCCCTGAAGGGTGACTCCGTCGTCTGAAACCAGAAGGCAGCCGGCTTCCTTTTCCTCCATCAGCAGCATGGCTTCGAGCATGGAGGCCCCCGGCGCGATGAATTCCGGCGTGTGAAGTTTCACCGTCGAGATCGGATCGATGACGAGGCGTTCGAATTCGCCCTTCGGGTCTATTGGGTCCTCTTCGCCGATTCCCGGAATGATATCCGGAATATCCGTCTCGATTTCCTCCGCGACGTCCCGCTCGACCGGCACGCTGTCCTCTTCCGATACGATCCAGGTATCGGCGGCATTGTAGAGTGTGGACAGATCGGCTTTCCCGTGCTGTGTGACGGCGGCGCGACCCTGTGCGAGGATTTCCTCCTCGTAAACAGGTCGTTCCACGCAGCGGAGAACCCCCAGGGGCACTGGATAATCCGGATATTCCATGCGGCTCAGCATGTAAGCCAGCGCTGGCGGATCCGCGGACTCGTCGTGCATCAGCAGGTCGTCTTCGGAAGTGCCGTTGCCCAGCGCCACGACTTCCGGACGCAAATCATCCATCCGGACGCCCTTGTCCCGCGCCTTGCCGAAAACCATCGGCTGACCGTGTTCGAGAATTAACGTATTGTCGTCCTTGACGTCGGCTTCAGTAATGTGGAACCACGCGCCATCGTTGTAGATGTTACAGTTCTGGTAGACCTCAACGAACGACGTGCCCTTGTGTGCGGCCGCCCGGCGGAGCATTTCCGCAAGGTGCTTGGTATTCCGGTCGACGGAACGCGCGACGAAGGTGGCCTCGGCGCCTATGGCAACGGAGATGGGGTTGAAGGACTGTTCGATGGAGCCCATCGGCGAAGAATAGGTCTTGTGGCCCGGCAGCGACGTGGGCGAGTATTGCCCCTTGGTAAGGCCGTAGATGCGGTTGTTGAAGAGAATGATGTTCACATCCACGTTCCTGCGCAGAATATGCAGCAGATGGTTGCCGCCGATGGATAGGCCGTCGCCGTCCCCGGTGATCACCCACACGTGCAGGTCGGGATTGGCCACCTTGAGGCCCGAGGCAAGGGTCGGCGCGCGCCCGTGAATGGAGTGTACGCCATAGGTGTTCATATAATACGGAAAGCGGCTCGAACAACCGATTCCGGAGACGAAGACGATCTGTTCCCGGGGAATACCGAGTTCGGGAAGCACCCTCTGCATCTGCGCCAGTATGGCGTAGTCCCCGCATCCCGGACACCAGCGGACTTCCTGGTCGGAAACGAAGTCTTTGCGGGTCAGTTGTAAAAGTTCCGGTGTGGCTTCGGCCATGGGTCGTTCTCCAGATTCGGGGGTACGGTCTAGTCCAGCAACTCGTCGATCTTATCCACGATTTCGGAGATCTTGAACGGCTGCCCCTGGACTTTGGGATAGCTGATGACACGTAGAGGATACCTGGCGTTGAGCAGGAGAGAAAGCTGCCCGCCGTTGATCTCGGGAACCAGGATCTTTCGATAGCGCAGAAGCAGACTCTCCAGATTCGCCGGAAACGGGTTCAGATATCGGATATGGGCATGGGCAACCGACAGGCCGTTGGAGACCGAGCGGCGTACCGCGGATCTGATGGCGCCGAACGTACTGCCCCAACCGACGACAAGCAGATCGCCGGCCGTCGGCCCGAATACATCCTGCCTGGGAATCCGATTGGCGATTCGCGCCACCTTTTCTGCCCGGACCCTGACCATGTGTTCGTGATCTTTCGGATCGTACGAGACGTTTCCCGTGCCGTCCTGCTTACCCAACCCGCCGATTCGATGTTCCAGGCCGGGTGTACCCGGGAGGGCCCAGGGGCGTGAAAGGGTCTGCACGTTCCTCGTGTACGGCTGGAAATTCTCAGGGTCCGTTCGGTGTTCGACAGCGATGGTCTCGATGTCGTCGGGATCGGGGATCTTCCAGGGTTCGGAACTGTTGTTCAGATAGCCGTCGGACAGGAAGAAAACAGGCGACATGCTTTCAACGGCGATACGAAAGGCCTCGATGCCGAGGTTGAAGCAATCCGAGGCCGTTGCCGGCGCCACAATCGGAACCGGACTCTCGCCATTACGGCCGAACATGCATTGGAGCAGGTCGGACTGTTCCGTTTTCGTGGGAAGCCCCGTGCTGGGCCCGCCCCGTTGAAAGTTGGCGACAACCAGTGGCAATTCCAGCACAAGAGCCAGGTTGATGGCTTCGCTCTTCAGCGCAACGCCGGGGCCACTCGTGCCGGTTGCGGCAAAGGCGCCGCCGAACGCAGCACCGATGGCGGAGCCGATGGCTGCAATTTCGTCTTCGGCCTGGAATGTGCGCACGTCGAAGTTCTTCAGGGCGGCCAGCGCCTCCAGCAGGACGCTGGCGGGGGTGATTGGGTAGCTGCCGTAGAAGAGGGTCTTGCCGGCCTTGTGCGCCGCGGTGACAAACCCCATCGCGGTGGCCTGGGCGCCGGTAACGGCACGATAGGTGCCGGGTTCGACCACGGCTCTGGGAATCTTGTACCTGAACTGGAACTGTTCGGTGGTTTCGCCGTAGTTGTATCCGGCCTTCAATGTCGTTACGTTGCCTTCAACGACATTCGGGCGGCTGGCGAATTTCTCCTCCAGCATGCGGACGGTCGGTTCCAGCGGACGGTCGAAGATCCAGTATGCAAGTCCGAGGGCGAAGCAGTTTTTCATCATATCGATCTGCCGGTTGGACAGACCCTCAACACCGGCCACTGCCCGCTTGTGCAACGTTGTCAACGGTACCTTGCAAACGCGATAGCCCTCCAGCGATCCGTCCTCCAGCGGGTCGGCCTCATAGCCGGCCTTGCGAAGGTTGTTTCGTGTGAAGTTGTTGGAATTGGTGATGACCACGCCACCCGGCGGCAGATCCTGCAGGTTGGCCCTCAGCGCGGCCGGGTTCATGGCAACGAGCACCTGGGGTTCGTCTCCGGGCGTGTAGATGTCTTCGCTGGATATGCGGACCTGAAATCCGCTGATTCCCGGCAATGTGCCCGCGGGAGCTCGGATTTCTGCGGGGAAGTCCGGCATGGTGCTGATGTCATTGCCGACAATGGCGGACGTGTTGGCGAATTCTCCGCCAATGAACTGGCTTCCATCGCCGGAGTCGCCCGCGAATCGGACCGCAATGGATTCTACCTCGTTCAATTCGTCCAGCAATTCGGCTTCTTCGCCAATTTCCTCGACGGCTGTTTCGGCCATCTGTGTAGACCTCCTGGCCCATCTGGGCCGCGGATCCGGAGAAGTAGATCACTCGGGCTAGGCGCCGGCACGGGCCTTGGCGAACACGTCCGGCACGGGCGGCTGGTTGTAGATTTCCTGCGGGAAGTAATCGCAGATGTATTTGATAATGGCATAATAGGTCAATGTCCCCAGGACCTGGCCCTCTTTGTTCGTTACCGGCATGTACCTGTAGCGGTTGGAGGCGATCACCCTCGTCGCGTCCAGGATATTCATGTCCGCGTCGATTGTTTCGGGATCGGGTGTCATCAGGTCGTCGATCGGGGCATCGCTGCTTTGCGGGTTACCCGCCACCTTTTTCATGATATCGCGTTCGGTGAAGATACCGACCAGGCGGCCGTGCTCCATCACGAGTGCGCACTTCCGATGACTGGCTTTCATCTTTTGCAGCACGTCGCGGGCTCGCGTGCCGTGTTCCGTCTCGACGTAATACGAAAGATCGACCTGGGTAACCGGAGCGGTATGAATACTCTCTTTGAGGTCCATCTGGTTCCTCCGGAGTCGATGCGCACCAAACGGGTGCTGCGGCGCAGGCATCGCCTTTGCATTCCACACCCAACAATAAGCCGGGCTTATCTTATCTGGTTCTAATATAAAGTACTCGACCTGTATTGGCAAGGTGAATCCATTAGTTATTTTTGTCTAAAAGACACAAAAACTATATTTTTGTTTATAATGCCAGTTAGGGCAGAAGACCATAAGAATGATTCATTTTCCTGTTAAGGGTGTATTGATTCGGCGCGCCACCCGCGCCGCGAACGGCAAATGGAACCATTTGATTTCGAAAGCCGCAGCGTCTATATTGCGAATTCGATTTCCAGGACAGAACCGCCCTCTCTCCGGTCCGGAACGAACGTCGCAGAGAATTCAAGGGGAAAACTGAAGATGCGCGTTGGTATCCTGTCATTGATGCACGAGTCAAATACATTCATCGGTACGCCCACCACAATGGATAATTTCAGGTCCGGCGGCATCCTCACTGGAGAAGAGGTGGCCGCGGCGTACAAAGATGGCTTGAACGAAGTCAGTGGATTCTTCGCCGGGCTGGCCGAGTCGGGAATCGAACCGGTACCGCTGTTTTACGCCGGTACCGAGCCTTCCGGCCGGATTACGAAGGAGACATGCGACGCGCTGATTCAATTGATGTTCGAGCAGGTGGAACGCGCCGGGAGACTGGATGGCTGGCTTGTGGCGCCCCACGGGGCGAACGTGGGTGAGGGCGAGGACTATTGGGACCTGGACGGATACTGGCTTTCCCGGCTGCGGCGCACGGTTGGAGACGAGACGCCCATCATCTGCACGATCGATCCACACGCGAATCTGTCGGAGCGGATGGTTGCGGCCTGCGACGCGACCATCGCCTATCGCAGCAATCCGCATCTCGACCAGAAGAAGGTGGGTCTGCAGGCGGCGCGGCTGATGACGCGCACGCTTCGACGCGAGATCAAGCCCACCCAGGCCGCCGCGTTTCCGCCGATTGCCATTAATATCGAACGGCAATTGACGGGCGCCGCTCCCTGCAGGCCGATGTATGAACTGGCGAACGAACTCCTGGACCGGCCGGGTGTGTTGTCGAATAGCATTGTGCTTGGATTCCCCTACGCCGATGTTCCGGAAGTGGGCGCCGCGATGGTCGCCGTGACGGATGGTGATCCGGAACTGGCGCAAACCGTTGCCGGAGAACTCGCGGACCATCTCCACACCTATCGGAGCGACTTCAGGGGTGAGTTCATCGGCATCCCGCAGGCGGTGGACATGGCGCTGGCGACCGACGGCCCGGTCTGCCTGCTGGATATGGGAGACAATACGGGTGGCGGGTCGGCCGCGGACGGAACCCTGCTGGCGCACGAATTGCACAGGCGCGCGGATTCGAGGGGATTCGTATGTCTGTACGACCGCGAGTCCGTGTCCAAGGCGGCCGAGGCGGGGGCGGGTAGCCGTGTGACGCTCCGGATGGGTGGCAAGACGGATGAAATGCACGGCCCGCCTCTGGAACTGCCGGTTACGGTACGGGGCATCTACAGCGGTCGTTTTCGGGAGTCCGAGATCCGCCATGGCGGGCGGACGGCGTTCGACATGGGACAGACGGCGGTGGTGGACACCGACACGGGCCTGACAATCAGCCTGACGTCGCGTCGCGTCGTACCGGTAAGCCTGGGCGTGATGACCAGTTGCGATCTGCAACCGGACGCATTCGACGTGATCGTCGCCAAGGGGGTGCATTCGCCCGTGGCGGCGTACGCGCCCGTGTGCACGCGCCTCATACGCGTGGACACGCCCGGCGCAACGGCGGCGGATATGCGCAAGTTCGAGTTCCGCCATCGCCGCCGGCCGCTGTATCCGTTCGAGGAGGTGTAGTTTTCTGTCGTTCAAATTGGTCACCGTGCTACGGCGACTGGAGGATTGTACGTGTCATACCTATTTGCAGAGATGACCCGGGAGGAGATTCGGAAGGTTGCGCCTTCGGCCACTGCGGTACTTCCCACAGCGGCCATCGAGCAGCACGGACCTCACCTTCCCGTGTGTACGGACACCGTTCTATGCGGGACGGTTGCGCGCCAGGCCGCGGCCCGCGCAAACGAACACGTGCCTGTCGTGGTGGCGCCAACGCTGCAATTCGGCAACTCCCACCATCACCATCCGTTTCCGGGGGTGTTGTCTTTCAGGGCCGCCACGTTCGTCCGGGCTGTCACCGACGTTCTCGACGGCCTTGTGCGGAGCGGATTCAAACGGCTCGTGGTGTTGAACGGCCACGGCGGGAATTCCAACCCGAACGGACTCGTGGGGCAGGACTTCGTGAACCGTCTGGGCAATCCGGCTGCCGTGGCAACCGGCGATTACTGGAACATCGCACGTGAAGCGCTTACCGAGGTGATGCCGTCCCGGGTTATCCCGGGTCATGCGGGACGATTCGAAGCGGCGATGATGATGGCGATCAGGCCCGACCTGGTGAACCGGGACGCGCTGGACGCAATGAGCGGCCAGGTGCACGACGACGCCGGCCTGGACGTCGGTCTCTCGGGCGCCGTTGTCCAGGTCCACGGCGAGTGGCAGTCGGGCGTGGGTTACACCGACAATCCGGCGGAAGCCACCGTCGAGGACGGCCAGGCCATGCTGGAGATGATCGTAAGCGGGGTGTCCGACTTCTTCGTTGCGTTCCATCGGAGCAGACATCCGGTTTGAATCTGCTGCATTGTGTTCCCCGTGAAACTTGCCCAAACCTTTGAATTCTCTTAATACGAGTGTCCATTTGTCGGCCGCAAAAACGCCCGTTTCACAGGTAGAATCATGGAAAAACCCAATGTCGTCGTCATCGGCTATGGCTTTGCCGGCCGCTGCTTCCACGCCTATCTAGTGGGACTGGCCGGCGGCCTGAACCTCTACGGCATCGCCACAAGCCGGCCGGAGGCCCGCGACGAAATTCAGCGCGACTTGGGTGTAAAGGCCTTCCGCCACTTCGATGAGGTGTTGGCCGATTCAGCCGTTGATTTAGTCGTCCTCGCCACGCCCAACGACCTCCACGCCCCGCAAGCGGTTCAGGCGCTGGCAGCGGGCAAACACGTCGTCACCGACAAGCCCATGTGCCTGAGTATGGCTGAGGCCGACCGGATGATCGCCGCCAGCCAGGCGCACGACCGCTTGCTCAGCGTCTTTCAGAATCGCCGCTGGGACGGCGATTTTCTCGCCGTTAAAGACGCGCTGGGGCAAGGGCTGCTCGGCGATCTCTTTGTGCTGGAGATGTTCTGGGGCCAATACGGGCCTCCGCGAGGCTGGCGTAGCTTCGCACAGCACGGCGGCGGCAAGTTCTTCGATTTAGGCGCACATTTGGTCGATCAAGCCCTCCAGCTCATCGACGCGCCGCTCGCAAAAGTGTACGCCACCTTCCACTCCGGCGATCCGCTCAACATCAACGTCGAGTCCCACGCGCTGGCCGTACTCCACTTTGCCAACGGCGTCGAAGCGCGCGTGGAAACCTCGTCGTTGGCGAGCAAAGCCAAGCCGCGCTGGTACGTGCTGGGCACGGAAGGCGCACTGGTCAAAGAGGGCGTTGACCCACAGGAGCAGGCCATGATCGCCGGCGGCATCGACGCGGCTGAAGAGGCACCCGAGCACTACGCCCGTCTCTATAGGTCAGCCGAGGAAACCATCATTAAGACGGCACCCGGTCGCTGGCGCTCCTACTACGAAAACATCGCTGACGCGCTCGCCGGCCGCGCCGAGCTTGCCGTCACCGCCGAGAGCGTGCGGCAGACCATGGGCGCTATCGAGGCCGCCCGGCTCTCTGCCGCCGAGCAGAGGCCCGTCGCCCCGGAGGAAGTCGGGTGAAATTGCGGCCGGGCAACTACGGCAAGGAGACCGGCTTTGAGGTCCGCACGTTCGACGCGGAGATGCCCGTCGACGAATACGCCCGCCTGCCCAAGCACCCACTCTATCTGGTACTCGACAATTTGCGCAGCGCCTTCAACGTCGGCTCGATCTTCCGGATGGCCGACGCAGGTCGCTTGCAGGGTATCTACACCTGTGGCTACACGGCTCATCCTCCCCATCCCAAGCTCGACAAGACGGCGTTGGGTACCCTCTCGTTCATCGAGACCCGCCACTTCGCCACCACGCTACAAGCCATTGAGCACTTGCGCGCTCGCCAGGTGCCTGTGTGGGCGCTGGAGACGACATCGCACAGCCGCTGCTACACCGAACTGAACTATCCGCGCCCCCTGGGCCTCATCGTGGGTGATGAGGGTCTCGGCGTGAGTCGCGACGCGCTTGAGTGCTGCGACGAGCTGGTTGAGATGCCCATGTACGGCTACAGAAACAGCCTCAACGTCGCCGCGGCCAGCGCCGTCCTCGTCTTTGAGGTTCTGCGCCAGTGGCAGGCCGTCAGTTCCACCTGTCAGCCCACCGCCCCTTCCTGAAAGCCACCCCGCAGACTCGCGGTCCAGCCGCCCGCTTGCTGCGCGACTGGCTCGGCTTTGAGTTCATCTCCAGCGTACATAAAGACAAGGCTGAACAACGGAGGCTTTTTCATTGGAGATAATCCTTTAGTTGAAAGTGGATTCATCCCTGCCGGCGGCGCCTCATCCACCCTGGCCGAAGCTCCGTGCAAAGATCACGAAATCGTTGAATCCGATGGTACCGTCGCCGTCCAGATCGAATCGCGCGTCAAATCCGGCGTCGCCCAGGCTTTGCCCGAACTGCGACGCAAACTGCAGGAAGTCGGGGAAACCCACGGCCCCGTCGCCGTCGAAGTCGGTAACAAGGGACTGAGGCGCGACATACGGCGACATATCCCACGTTAAAATCGCGCTGCCGCCGCTAGCCACGGTTCTCCCATCCGGCGAAAACGCAATCGAGGGGATCCAGTATGTATCTGCTGTGAATGTGTGTTCTTCCTGCCCTGTGGGCACGTCCCACGCCCGCACCGTACCGTCCCGGCTGCCGCTCGCCAGCGTCCTCCCATCCGGCGAAAATGCCACCGAGGAGACCCAATCCCTATGTCCTGTGAGGGTGCTTCTTTCCTGCGCGGTGGCCACGTCCCACAACCGCACGGTACTGTCCCGACCGGCGCTTGCCAAGGTGGATCCATCCGGTGAAAACACGACTGAATCTACAAAGCGGGTATGTCCCGTGAGGGTGCTTGTCTCCTGCCCGGCGGCCACGTCCCAAAGCCGGACGGTTTTGTCCCAACTGGCGCTGGCCAGCGTCGTCCCGTCCGGTGAAAACGCCACCGAAAGAACCCGACCGAAATGTCCTGTCAGGGTGCCTTGCTCCTTCCCCCCAGCTACGTCCCACAACCGCACCGTTTCGTCCCGACCTCCAGCGCTTGCCAGCGTTCTCCCGTCCGGCGAAAACGCTACCGACTCGACTCCTCCGGTGTGTCCTTTGAGGGCGTGTTTTTCCTGCCCCGTCGCCGCGTCCCACAGCCGCACGGTACCGTCCCAGCTTCCACTTGCAAGCGTGGTCCCATCCGACGAAAATGCGACCGAACTGACATCGCGGGTATGTCCTTTGAGGGAGTATTTTTCCAGCCCTGTGGCCACGTCCCACAACCGCACTTTATCGTCCGCATCACCGCTTGCGAGCGTCGCACCATCCGGTGAAAACGCCACCGACCTGGTAGCACCGGAATGTCCCGTGAGGTTGCTCTTTTCCAGCCCCGTGGCCACGTCCCACAACCGCGCCGTATGATCCCAACTGGCACTTGCCAGAGACGTCCCGTCCGGCGAGAACGCTATCGTCCTGATCGTCCCGGAATGTCCTGTCAGGGTGTTTTTTTCCTTTTGCGTGGTCAGGTCCCACAGCCGCACGGTATTGTCCGAGCTGCCGCTGGCCAGGGTTGTCCCGTCAGGCGAAAATACCACCGTCCTGACTGTCTCCGTATGTCCTGTAAGTGTGTGGTTTACGTACCCGGTTGACACGTCCCACAATCGTACCGTATTGTCGTAACCGCCGCTGGCCATGGTCTTCCCATTCGGCGAAAACGCCGCCGACCCGACCCACCAGTTTTGATCTGGCAGGGCGCCTTTTTCCTCTCCCGTGGCCACGTCCCATAGTCGCACTGTACGATCATAACTGGCGCCCGCCAGTGCCTTCCCATCCGGCGAAAACACCACCGACGTGAAACTTGACGTATATCCTGTGAGAGTGTTTTGCTGGTGTCCTGTGGCCGCGTTCCATAACCGGACCGTTTCGTCCCGGCTGGCGCTTGCCAGCGTGGTCCCATCCGGCGAAAACGCCACCGAATTGACTGTGCCCGTATGTCCTGTGAGTGTGTTTTCTTCCAAACCCGATGCCACGTCCCACAAACGTACCGTATTGTCCGTACTGGCGCTTGCCAGCGTGGTCCCATCCGGCGAAAACGCCACCGAATTGACCCGATGGGTATGTCCTGTGAGGGTGCTTTTTTCCCGCCACGTTGCCACGTCCCACAGCCTCACCGTATAGTCGCTACTGGCGCTTGCCAGGATCGTCCCATCGGGCGAAAACACCATCGATACGACTTCAGATCGATGACCCGCGAGCAGGGAAACCTCGGTCCCGGTTTCAGTATCGTAAACCCAGATTCCAATCGTGCCCCCCACCGCCAGGCGCGTGCCGTCGTGCGACCAGGCCACCAGGCGTGACTCTCCTTTGCCCAGGCGCATTAGGGCCCCCTGGGGCAGTCCCAGGCGTGTATGATCCTGTGCCAGGCTGTCGTGCGAAAACAGGACGATCATCAAAACAAAGGTGACGCCGAAAATCGTTGACCTTTTCATCTGAATGCCCTCCCTGACGATGATTGACTTTGATTACGAGGGATTGACTATGATTTAACGGCACGAATAGACAGTGTTTGATGTGAGTTTGTTGACGACCTGAACCGAGTGATGGATTCGTGGAGACAATTGGCGGTACCTGTTTCCTACACCGATTGTTCGCTTCAGTTACTCCTGCCGAAGCTTTGGCCGAAGATCCGCCAATCCCAGGACCCGACCTCTCCATCGCCGTCAAGGTCGAAACGCGAGTCATATCCCGCATCTCCCCAGCGCAGCCCATACTTCGCGACGAATTGCAGAAAGTCGGTAAAGCCCACGGTGCCGTCGCCGTCGAAGTCGGCGGCAAGGGGCTGCAGCGTGGCACGTGACGAGACATCCCACAGCAGAATCGTACCGTCGTAACTCGCGCTTGCAAGCGTTCTGCCATCGGGCGAAAACACAACTGAATTGATCGGATCGGTATGTCCCGTGAGGGCGCGTATATTCTGCCCCGTGGCCAGGTCCCACAACCACACCGCCTTGTACGGACTGCCGGTTGCCAGCGTGGTCCCATCCGGCGAAAACGCCACCGACCAGAAATTATCGCCGCCTGTGAGGGCGCGCAAATGCTGACCGGTCGCCACGTCCCACACCCGCACCGTACCTCTGATATCGGCGCTTGCCAGCATTGCCCCATCGGACGAGAACGCCACCCCCTGGATCGCCCGGGTATGATCTGTGAGGGTGAATTTTTCTTGCCCGGTTGCCGGATCCCACAATCGCACCGTCTGGTCGTGACTTGCGCTTGCCAGGGTCTGACCATCGGGGGAAAACGCCACCGAAGAGACATCATCGGTATGTGCTGTGAGGGTGTATTTCTCCTGCCCTGTGGCCACGTTCCACACCCGCAACGTTTCATCCCGAAAGCCGCCACCACTTGCCAGGGTCGACCCATCCGGCGAAAACGCCACAGTCCTTACGGCGCCCGTATGTCCTTCGAGGGTGTCTTTCTCCTGCCCTGTGGCCGCGTTCCACAACCGCACCGTGTCATCCCGATAGCCGGCACCACTTGCCAGGGTCGACCCATCCGGCGAAAATGCCACCGAACTGACCCCACGGGTATGTCCCGTGAAGGTGCGTATATCCTGCCCGGTGTCCACGTCCCATAGCCGCACCGTACGATCGTTACTGCCGCTTGCCAGCATCGTCCCATCCGGCGAATACACCACGGAATTGACAGAGGAAGTGTGCCCTGTGAGGGTGAGGGTGCTTCTTTCCTGCCCAGTGTCCACGTCCCATACCCGCACCGCATTGTCGAAACTGCGGCTTGCCAGGGTCCTCCCGTCCTGCGAATACGCAACCGACTGGACTCTGGACTTATGCCCAGTGAGGGTATTTTTCTCACGCCCCGCCACCGCGTCCCACATCCGGACCGTACTGTCCCGACTGGCGCTTGCCAGAGTCAACCCGTCGGGCGAAAACACCACTGAATACACCCAATGGGTATGCCCGTCCAAGGTGAACTTTTCCTGTCCCGTTTCCACGTCCCACACCCGCACCGTATTGTCCCGACCCCCACTGGCCAGCGTCATTCCGTCCGGCGAAAAAGCCACCGACCAAACCTCATGGGTATGTGCCGTGAGCGTGTGTTTTTCCTGCCCTGTGGCCACGTCCCACACCCGCACGGTACTGTCCCGGCTGGCGCTTGCCAGCGTCGCCCCATCGGGCGAAAACACCACGGACACGACCCAGGGGCTATTCAAGTTGCCCCGGTACTTTTCATTGACGAGGGTGCTTTTCTCCTGACTTGCCTCCACGTCCCACAACCGCACCGTACCGTCGCGACTGCCGCTTGCCAGCATCGTCCCATCCGGTGAGAATGCCACTGCCTCGACGTCGTACCTGTGTCCCGTGAGAATGCTCTTTTCCTGCCCGGTTTCCACGTCCCACAACCGCACGGTATCGTCGCGACTGCCGCTCGCCAGCGTCAGGCCGTCAGGCGAAAACGCAACCGCGTTGACTCTGAACGAATGTCCTGTGATCAGGGACATTTCCTCCCCCGTTCGGGCATCGTAGAGCCAGATCCCGACGGAACCCCCGACGGCGAGGCGCGTGCGGTCCGGCGACCATGCCACGTTTAGCACGGTCCCTTTGCCCAGACGCATGAGGGCCCCTTCCGGCAGGCGCCAGCGATTGTAGTCCTGCGCGTGGGTGTTTTGCGCATACAGAGCCGCTGACACAATAAGAGTGACGGTCAGAATCGTTGACTTTTTCATCTGAATACCCTCCCGGACTGTGATTAAGAGCTGATTAAAGGCGGATTAAAACACATGAAGGGACTGTGTCTGATGTGATTCTTGTGATGACCTGGAGCGAGTGAGGACGATGCGTAGAGGCAAGTTTTTCACGGGTCAGCGGCATTGTTCGATACCTTATATAGCGCAGCGTTTCCGTTCACCACTTGCTCCGACACGTAGTTCTTACTTAGGCATACAGCGGTAAGACGTCTAACGACGTGGATTCCAATATCACCTCCTTTCAGAACGCGATCCGATCCGTGGTCGGCATAACCACTTGTGACGGCGATCATCGCGTTGAAGCAGACGTACAACAATCTGACTCTCCTCGACGTGGACTCCGATATCACCTCCTTCCCGGACGCAGCCAGATTAGGTGATCGATAGATTGTAAGTACAGACGTCTGTTATGACTTCAACTCTCATCCCACGAACACATCCGAAGGAGTGGGTAACCTGCCTTAATGCACATCTGGAGCGACAGGTTTCCGATACCGTTTGTTCGCATCATCCGCCCCGGCCAAAGCTTTTTTGCAAGATCGACCAATCGGGATACCCGATATCCCCGTCGTTGTCCAGGTCAAAGCGTTCGTCAAATCCCGCGTCTCCCCAGCTCAGCCCGAACTTCGCGGCGAATTGCAGAAAGTCGGAAAAGCTCACGGACCCGTCGCCGTCGAAGTCGGCGACAAGGGGTTGCAGAGCGGCACGTGACGAGACATCCCACAAGAGAATCGTACAGTCGTAACTGGCGCTTGCCAGCGTTCTGCCATCCGGCGAGAACACCACCGAGTTGATCGGATCAGTATGTCCCGTGAGGGCGCGTATATTCTGCCCTGAGGGTACGTCCCACAGCCACACCGCCTTGAACGGACTGCCGGTTGCCAGCGTCATCCCATCCGGCGAATACGCCAGCGTCCAGAAGTTATCGCCGCTGGCGAGTTCGCGTATGTGCTGCCCTGTGTCCGCGTCCCACAACCGCACCGTACCGTCAGTATCGGCGCTTGCAAGCGTTTTCCCGTCGGGCGAAAACACCACCGCATGGATCGCTTCGTTATGTCCTGTAAGGGTGTTCTTCTCCTGCCCGGTTGCCGAATCCCACAACTTCACGGTATGGTCGTAACTGGCGCTTGCAAGCGTCGATCCGTCGGGCGAATACACCACCCACGAGACAGACGCCGTATGTCCCGTGAGGGTGTCTTTCTCCTGTCCTGTGGCCGCGTCCCACAACCGCACGGTTTCGTCCCGACCGCCCGCGCTTGCCAGCGTTTTCCCGTCCGGCGAGAACGCCACCGACTCGACAGACGCCGTATGTCCTGTGAGGGTATTCTTCTCCTGCCCTGTGTCCACGTCCCACAACCACACCGTTGGGTCCCGATAGCCGCCACCGCTTGCCAGGGTCGTCCCATCCGGCGAAAACGCCACCGGACCGACACCACGGGTATGTCCTTCGAAGGTGCGTATATGCTGCCCTGTGTCCACGTCCCATAACCGCACCGTATTGTCGTTACTGCCGCTTGCCAGCATCGTCCCATCCGGCGAATACACCACCGAATTGGCAGACCACGTATGCCCTGTGAGGGTGAGGGTGCTTTTCTCCTGCCCCGTATCCACGTCCCACACCCGCACCGTCCACGCCCGCGCCGAACTGTCGAAACTGCGGGTTGCCAGCGTCACTCCATCCTGTGAATACGCAACCGATCTGACGCTGGACGTATGTCCTGTGAGGATACTCCTCTCCTGTCCTGTGTCCGCGTCCCACACCCGTACGGTACTGTCCCGGCTGGCGCTTGCCAGCGTCGCCCCATCCGGCGAATACACCACCGAATACACCCAATGGGTATGTTGTGTGAGGGTGTGTTTTTCCTGCCCCGTTGCCGCGTCCCATACCCGCACCGTACTGTCCTGGCCTGCACTGGCCAGCGTCATCCCGTCTGGCGAGAAAGCCACCGAGAGTGCCCTCCCCGTATGTTGTGTGAGGGTGTGTTTTTCCTGCCCCGTTTCCACGTCCCATACCCGCACCGTCGTGTCCCGATTGGCGCTTGCAAGCGTCAGACCATCGGGAGAAAACACCACGGACACGACCCAGGGGTTACTCAACCTGTCCGGGTACTTTTCATTGATTAGCCTGTGTTTTTGCTGCCCTGTGTCCACGTCCCACACCCGCACCGTGCCGTCGCGACTGCCGCTTGCCAGCGTCGCCCCATCCGGCGAGAATGTCACCGCCTCGACGTCGTACCTGTGTCCCGTGAGGATGCTTTTTTCCTGTCCTGTGGCTACGTCCCACAACCGCACCGTATCGTCCCGACTGCCGCTCGCCAGCGTCAGACCATCGGGTGAAAACGCAACGGCATTGACTCTGAAGGAATGTCCAGTGATCAGGGAAACTTCCTCTCCGGTGCTCGCATCGTAGACCCAGATGCCGGCGGTACCCCCGACGGCCAGGCGCGTGCGGTCCGGCGACCATGCCACGTCCCACACGTACCCTTTGCCCAGACGCATAATGGCGCCTTCTGGCAGGCTCCAGCGATTGTAGTCCTGTGCGTGGGTGTTCTGTGCAAACAAGGCAGACGTCGAGAGAAAAATGAGGCCCAAAATCGTTAGCCTTTTCATCTAAATACCCTCCCGGACTGTGATTGTGAGCTGATTAAAAGCTGATTAAAACCCATGAAGAGACTGTGTTTGATGTGGTTCGTGTAATGACCTGGAGGGAGTGACGGCACGTGCGCCTCATCCACCCCGGCCGAAGCTTTTTCTGAATATCGACCAATCGGCGGAGCTGATCTCACCGTCGCCATCCAGGTCGAAGCGCGCGTCGTATCCCGCATCTCCCCAGCTCAGCCGGTATTTCGCTACGAATTGCAGGTAGTCGGAAAAACCCACGGTTCCGTCGCCGTCGAAGTCGGCGGCAAGGGCTTGCAGTGAGGCACGTGACGAGACATCCCACAGAAAAATTGTACAGTCGTAACTGCCGCTTGCCAGCGTGGTCCCATCCGGCGAAAAAACCACTGATCTAACCGGATCGGTATGTCCAGTAAGTGTGCGTATGTCCTGCCCGGTGGCCACGTCCCACAACCACACCGCCTTGAACGGACTGCCGGTTGCCAGCGTTGTTCCATCCGGCGAAAACGCCACCGACCAGAAATTATCTCCGGACGTGAGGGCGCGTATGTGCTGACCTGCGGCCACGTCCCATAGCCGCACCGTACCGTTGCCATCGGCGCTTGCCAACGTCGCCCCATCGGGTGAAAATGCCACCGAATGGATCCAACGTGAATGCCCTGAAAGGGTGTTTCTTTCCTGCCAGGTGGCCGTATCCCATAACCGCACCGTGCTGTCCCCGCTGGAACTTGCCAGCGTTCTGCCATCCGGAGAAAACGCCACCGAATAGACAATATCCGAATGTCCCGTGAGGGCGTGCTGTTCCTGTCCGGTGGCCACGTCCCACAACCGCACCTCACCGTCGCCATCGGCGCTTGCAAGCGTCGCCCCATTTGGAGAAAACGCAACCGCCCCGACCCGACCGGTGTGTCCCGTGAGGGTGTTGTTCTCCTGCCCTGTGGCCACGTCCCACAACCGTACGGTCCTGTCGAAACCGCCACTTGCCAGCGTCTTGCCATCCGGCGAAAACGCCACCGACCTGACCGAACTGGTATGTCCCGTAAGGGTGTTGTTCTCCTGCCCTGTGACCACGTCCCACAACCGCACAGTCCTGTCCCAACTGCCGCTTGCAAGCGTCTTGCCGTCCGGAGAGAACGCCACCGCATGTACTTCACGGGAATGTCCCGTGAGGGTAAGGGTGAGGGTGCTTTGCTCGTGTCCCGTTTCCACGTCCCACTGTCGCACCGTATTGTCCCAACCGGCGCTCGTCAGCGTCATCCCATCTGGAGAAAATACAGCCGAACGGACCCCGCGGGTATGACCTGTGAGGGTGCTTTTCTCCTGTCCGGTGGCCGTGTCCCATAACCGTACCGCATTGTCCCAACCGCCGCTTGCCAGTGTCGATCCATCCGGCGAATACACCACCGAATTCACCACGTGGGTATGTCCTTTCAGGGAGCGCTCTTCCTGTCCCGTTTCCACGTCCCACAGCCGCACGGTACTGTCGTTTCCGGCGCTTGCCAGCGTCAATCCGTCAGATGAAAACACCAGAGAGCGTATCCTCCTGGTATGTCCTCTTAGTGCGTGTTGTTCCCGCCCTGTGGTCACGTTCCACACACGCACCGTAGTGTCAAGACTGGCGCTTGCAAGCGTCAGGCCATCTGGCGAAAACGCTACCGAAAGGACCCAGGGACTATCCCACGCCTGGTAGCTTTCGTTCAAGAGGGTATGTTTCTCCTGCCGTGTGGCCACGTCCCATACCCGCACCGTACCGTCCCGACTCCCGCTTGCCAGGGTCGTCCCGTCCGGCGAGAAAGCCACTGCCTCGACGTCGTAGGTATGTCCCGTGAGGATGCTTATTTCCTGTCCCGTTTCCACGTCCCACAACCGCACCGTATCGTCGCGACTGCCGCTTGCCAGCGTCAGACCATCGGGCGAGAATGCAACCGCATTGACTCTGAACGAGTGTCCTGTGATCAGGGAAATTTCCTCTCCCGTTAGGGAATCGTAGAGCCAGATGCCGGCGGTGCCGCCAACGGCCAGCAGCGTACGATCCGGCGACCAGGCCACGCGGAGCACGTTTCCTTTGCCCAGACGCATTATGGCGCCTTCGGGCAGGCTCCAGCGATTGTAGTCCTGTGCGTGGGTGAACTGTGTGAACAAGAAAGAAACCAAGAGAAGAGTCATGCTCGAAGTTCCTGTCCTTTTCATCTGAATACCCTCCCGGACTGTGATTAAGAGCTGATTAAAAGCCCTTGAAGAGACTGTGATTGATGTGATTCTTGTGATGACCTGTAGCGAGTGGCGGCGACCGCGCTTCATCCGCCCTGGCCGAAGCTTTTACCGAATATCCACCAATCGCGGGACCCTACCTCGCCGTCGCCATCGAGGTCGAAGCGTGCGTCATATCCGGCATCTCCCCAGCTCAGCCCGTACTTTGCGACGAATTGCAGGTAGTCGGAAAAACCAACGGACCCGTTGCCGTCGAAGTCGGCGGCAAGCGGTTGCAGAGCGTCACGTGACGAGACGTCCCACAGCAGAATCGTACAGTCGTAACTGGCGCTTGCCAGCGTCGTCCCATCCGGCGAAAACGCCACCGACCAGATCGGATCTGTATGTCCCCTGAGTGCGTGTATATTCTGCCCGGTGACAACGTCCCACAGCCACACCGCCTTGTGCGGACTGCTGGTTGCCAGCGTTGTCCCATCCGGTGAAAACGCCAGCGAAAAGAAATTCTCTCCAGGTACCGTGAGGGTTTTTTTCTCGCGCCCGGTGGCCGCGTCCCACAACCGCACCGTACCCCGAGAGTCGGCGCTTGCAAGCGTCGCCCCGTCGGGCGAAAACTCCACTCCCTGGAGCCCGGCGTTATGTCCTGTGAGGGTTTTTTTCTCGTGCCCGGTTGCCGGATCCCACATCTTCACCGTATTGTCGTTCCGACCGCCGGCGCTTGCAAGTGTCGATCCATCGGGCGAGAACGCGACCGACACGACAGACGCCGTATGTCCCGTAAGGGTGTTTTTCTCCTGCCCTGTGGCCACGTCCCACACCCGGACCGTTTCATCCCGTCCGCCGGCGCTTGCAAGCATCGATCCATCGGGCGAGAACGCGACCGACACGACAGACGACGTATGTCCTGTGAGGGTGTGTTTCTCCTGCCCTGTGTCCGCCTCCCACAAATGCATCGTTCCGTCCCGACCGCCGCCGGTTGCCAGCGTGGTCCCATCCGGCGAGAACGCCACCGACCCTTGTCCTGCGAAAGTGCTCTTTACCTGCCCCGTAGACACGACCCACAACCGGATGGTGGGATCATTACCGCTGCTTGCCAGCGTGGTCCCATCCGGCGAGAACGCCACCGAGTTTACAGATTGTGTATGCCCTGTAAGGCGCAGGATGCGACTCTCCTGTCCCGTTTCCACGTCCCATGTCCGGACCGTATTGTCGTAACTGCGGCTTGCCAACGTCATCCCGTCCTGCGAATACGCAACCGACCGGACGCTGGACGTATGGCCTGTGAGGGTGTGTTTTTCCTGTCCTGTGGCCGCCTCCCATACCCGCACGGTACTGTCCCGGCTGGCGCTTGCCAGCGTCGATCCATCGGGCGAATACACCACCGAATACACCCGATGGGTATGTCCTTCCAGGATGCTCCGTTCCTGTCCCGTTTCCACGTCCCACAACCGCACCGTGCTGTCCAGACTTGCACTGGCCAGCGTCATGCCATCCGGTGAATAAGCCACCGACCAGACCCGATGGGTATGTCCGGTGAGCGTGTGTTTTTCCTGCCCGGTTTCCACGTCCCACACCCGCACTGTAGAGTCGTTTCCGGCGCTGGCCAACGTCAGACCATCGGGCGAGAATGCCACAGAATAGACCCAGGGCTTATTCAATTGACCCCGGTACTTGTCATTTAACAGGGTATGTTTCTCCTGCGCTGTGTTCAAATCCCACACCCGCACCGTACCGTCGCGACTGCCGCTTGCCAGCGTCAAACCGTCAAGCGAGAATGCCACAGCCTCGACGTCGTAGGTATGTCCCGTGAGGATGCTTTTTTCCTGTCCCGTTTCCACGTCCCACAACCGCACCGTATCGTCGCGGCTGCCACTAGCCAGCGTCAAACCGTCGGGCGAGAACGCAACCGCATTGACTCTGAACGAATGTCCTGTGATCAGGGAAACTTCCGCCCCGGTTTCGGCATCGTATAGCCAGATGCCGACGCTGCCCCCCACGGCCAGGAGCGTGCGGTCCGGTGACCACGCCACGTCACGCACGTTGCCTTTGCCCAGCCGCATGCGGGCGCCTTCCGGCAGGCTCCAGCGATTGTAGTCCTGTGCGTGGGTGAACTGTGTGAACAAGAAAGAAACCAAGAGAAGAATCATGCTCGAAGTTCCTGTCCTTTTCATTTGAATACCCTCCCGGACTGTGATTAAGAGCTGATTAAAGGCTGATTAAAAACCCATGAAGAGACTGTGTTTGATGTGGCTCTTGGTATGACATGGAGCGAGTGACGGCGCCCGCGCCTCATCCGCCCCGGCCGAAGCTGCGTCTGAAGATCGTCCAGTCGCCATACGAGACGGTACCGTCGCCGTCCAGATCGAAGCGTGCGTCATATTCCGCATCTCCCCAGCTCAGCCCGTACTTCGCGACGAATTGCAGGTAGTCGGAAAAACCCACGGCCCCGTCGCCGTCGAAGTCGGCGGCAAGGGGTTGCAGTGCGGTTCGTGACGAGACGTCCCACAGCAATATCGTGCCGTCGTAACTGCCGCTTACCAGCGTTTTCCCATCCGGAGAAAACACCACCGAACTGACCGGAAAGGTATGTCCCGTGAAGGTGCGTATATCCTGCCCTGTGGCCATGTTCCACAACCACACCGGATTGCGCAGACTGCCGGTCGCGAGGGTTGCCCCGTCGGGCGAAAACGCCACCGACAGGAAACTCTCTTTATATGCAGTGTGGGTGCGAATAAGCCGTCCTGTCGCCGCGTCCCACACCCGCACCGTACCATCGCCATCGGGGCCTGCGAGCGTCGTCTCATCGGGTGAAAACGCCAACGAATAGATCCAACGGGTATGTGCTGCGATCGTGTTTTTCTCATTCCCTGTGGCCGGGTCCCACAACCGCACCGTCCTGTCCTGACTGGAACTTGCCAGCGTTCTGCCATCCGGCGAAAACGCCACCGAATAGACGATGGCCGTGTGTCCCCTCAGGACGTGTTTTTCCTGCCCTGTGGCCACGTCCCACACCCGCACCGTAAGGTCGGTTCCGCCCGCGCTTGCCAGCGTTTTTCCGTCGGGCGAAAATGCCACCGTCCAGACAAACCGTGAATGTCCCTCGAGCGTGTTTTTCTCGTGCCCTGTCGCCACGTCCCACATCCGCACCGTCCCGTCGAAACTGCCGCTTGCCAGCGTCGCCCCGTCGGGCGAAAACGCAACCGACCTGACCGAAGCGGTATGTCCTGTGAAGGTGCGTAGATCTTGCCCTGTGGCCACGTCCCACAGTCGCACCGAAAGGTCGGTACCGCCACTGGCCAGCGTTGATCCATCCGGCGAAAACGCCACCGAACGTACTGCGCGCGTATGCCCAGTGAGGGTGAGCGTGCTTTGTCTCTGCCCCGTTTCCACGTCCCACACGCGCATCTTATTGTGCCAGTCGGCGCTTGCCAGCGTCGTCCCATCGGGCGAAAACACCACCGACCTGACAGACGAGGTATGTCCCGTCAGGGCGTGTCTTTCTTGTCCGGTGGCCACGTCCCACACCCGCACCGTCCTGCCGAAACTGCCGCTTGCCAGCGTCGCCCCATCCGGCGAAAACGCCACCGAAGAGACATCATCGGTATGTCCTGTAAGGGTGTATTCCTCCTGCCCTGTGGCCACGTCCCACACCCGTACCGCAGAGTCGCTTGCGGCGCTTGCCAGCGTCAGACCATCTGGTGAAAACACGACCGACCGGGCCATTCCGATGGCCGACCAAACCTCTCCGACATGTCCCGCGAGCGTGTGTCGTTCCTCCCCTGTGGCCAGGTCCCACACCCGCACGGTAGAGTCGCTTGCGGCGCTTGCCAGCGTCAGACCATCTGGTGAAAACACGACCGCCCCAACTTTTCCGACGTGTCCCGTGAGCGTGTGTCGTTCCTCCCCTGTGGCCACGTTCCACACCCGCACCGTGGAGTCGCTTCCGGCGCTTGCCACCGTCGTTCCATCCTGCGAGAATGCCACCGCTTCAACGTCGTCGGTATGTCCTGTGAGGATGCTTTTCTCCTGTCCTGTGGCCACGTACCAAAGCCGCACCGTATGGTCCCGGCTGCCGCTTGCCAGCGTCAGGCCGTCGGGCGAAAACGCAACCGCATTGACCCGGAACGAATGTCCTGTGATCAGGCGGGTTTGCGCCCCGGTGCGGGCATCGTAGAGCCAGATGCCGATGCTGCCTCCCACTGCCAGGCGCGTTCCGTCCGGCGACCAGACCACGTCGCGCACATCTCCTTTGCCCAGCCGCATCAGGGCCCCTTCGGGCAAGCTCCAGCGATTGTAATCCTGTGCACCGCTGTCCGGTGCAAACAAGACAGTCGCCAGGAGAAGAACAGTGCTCAATATCAATGTCCTGTTCATCTGAACGCCCTCCCTGACGAGTGTCCTGTCCCAAAAATACTTCACCATTCATCCGCCGATTCATCCCGTCTCGCAGCGTTGCTTGCACTGAGCTTGTCGAAGTGCCATCGCTCGCCGACCCGGCCAGGTCGCCTGCGCTCTGGCGCCTCGCGAGCCGGGCGACTCGACGGCCGAATTTAGGCAACTTATTTCGGGGACAGAACACTGGAGTGACTGTGACTGAACGTATTGACATTGATCAAACCGCGCGGCCCGCCGCTCGGCCGAATCCGGGCCTTGATGCCCGTGATCATGATAGATTTACCGGGAAGGTGAAGCGGAAGACACGTCGCCGAATCGCACGCCGGCCTGTGATCCGTATGATTCGAATGATTTCCGTGATTAAGGCGGAAGGCTTGCAGCCCAGCCGCACCACGGAGAGCGGATCATACGATCAGGGTGAATGCCGTGCTGGAGGGCGCAGGGCGCGCCGCTCGGCCGCACGCGGGGCAGCGATTCAAGAAAACAGAGTGAAAAACTGTGATGAAGGCACAGGATCCGCCATCCAGCGGCCACCAACGACAGTGACTCACGTGAATGCAGGAAGATCAACCGCAATGAGGACGCAGGGCGCGCCGCTCATCCACAACCCGGACTGCGATACATATGCCACGAGTGATTGCCGTGATTAAAGCGAAAGGCGCTCAGGCCAGCCGCCCCGTGGAACGCGAATCATATGATTCGGGTGTTTGCCGTCAGGAGGATGCACGGCATGCTACCCGGATGCAATTCGGACAGTGAATCACGCGATTACAGGGAGATCAACCTTGACGGAAGGCGCAGGGCGCGCCACCCAATCCCACCCCGGACAGTGAATCACATGAATCCGGCGAGCCCCGTGATTCATGCGGCAGGCGTACAGCCCAACCGCCCCACGGACACCGATTCAAGTGAATACGAGGGATTTACTGAGATGAAACCGTATGAAGAGACTGTGCTTGATGGGATTCTGGGATCAACCTGGAAGGTATGCCGGTAATCTGAAGAGACGCGGTGTGGGATTATAACGGAATCGACCGTTCACACACAGCGCGACGTGTCATTTCAGGAATTCCCCGAGCCACAGTTTCTCACGTAGATGTACATCGGCAAAACGTTTGGCGACGTGGTTTCGACGATCACCTCCCCTTTTTATCCGAACAAACCCGTGACCGGCTGTAGCCAATTCTTCCGCCGATCACCGCCTGAAACAAGTCGTACAACGACGAGACACTTAACGGCGTGGTTTCGAGTATCACCTCCCGTACAATCCGGCCGGTGCTGTTTTCCGACAATGTAAACTAATACCTGAATTTAATGGTATTTTAACTCAAAGTTCGGATGATGTCAACAACAAAACAGATGGTTGATCCAATGTCGAAACGGACAGACGTATATGTTCGCCAATGTCGTACGCAATACCACTACGGCCCTCTGCCTGGGCCGGCCGGTCAGGTCGACCCGGCGGTGTTGCCCGTCAGGTCGGCATGCGCGAAGTGCCAGTCTTCAACGTGGTTCAGGACCACGGCGGAGGTCAGGCTTCCGTCGTTTGCCAGGCCCAGCGTATTGTGAATATCGACGATTTTCTCTTCGGTATGGATGCGGGTCCGCACAAAGCTGTTCCACTCCTCCACGGCGCGCGGGTCGACACGGCCGTCGTTTTTATCCAGAACCCAGGCTTCGAAGTCGAGATAGGTAGGCGCATTGTCTCTGATGAAACGGAGGGCGTCGTCCGGCCGGATGTTGATGGCGCGCAGGACGCGGGGGTCCAGTCCGTCTTCGGTCATATCGGGATAGTCCGGGTGAAGCAGGTTCCGGGACCTGAGCAATATCTTCAGCCACGTACGAGGGAGTTGGCAGACGTTGAGAGGACCGTAGTCCAGGCTGGAGACGAGAGGAACCACGGTGCCGCGCAGGGATGAGAATCCCCCCGCCAGGTCCCGTCTGTAGAAGAGCATCCAGTCCTGGAGGCTGTTGAGGATCACGGCCGATGTGATCGCGCCGTCGTTGGGAATGCCGATGTCGCCTGTGGTTTCTTCGAGCTTGTCGGGTCGCGTGTGAACGCGGTTGCGCACGGAATCATTCCAGTTTTCGATTGCCTGTCGGTCCAGCGTTCCGTCGTTCTGTCCGAGGACCCAGGCTTCGAACTGAAGATAGTCGGGCGTGGTCTCCCGCAGATACGCCAGGGTCGTCTCTCTGTCCAGTTTCAGCACTTCGAGGACGGACTTGTCCAGGCCTTCGCTGACGTCGGGATACTCTTCGTCGAGAATGCCCGCGTTCCGGAGCAGGACTTTCCACCAGGTCCTTGGAAGCTGGCAGACTTCAAGCGTTCCGTAGCACAGGCTGCTGAGTAAGGGGATCATATACGCAATCTCCGTGAATCGGGTCCAATGTGTCGCAAAATGCGACGGACGGGTCCATCGTCATGTTCCTGAACGGTCATCGGCCGTCGACAATTACGGATTCCATCATCCCCAGCGCTGTCGCCGTACGGATGACAAAGGCTCTCTCCTCGCCGGTGAGCGGGCGTTGCGGGGGGCGCGGGTCCCCGCAGTCGATCCCGAGTTTCTCTGATAGCAGGGCCTTCATGGACGCGATATATCCGGCTCGGTTGAAGATCGTATAGAGTTCGGCCGCCCGTTTCTGGTCGGCTTCGGCGGATTTCATGTCTCCGCGGTGATACGCCGTCCAGATATTGACCCAGACGTCCGGAGAAAGTGACAGGGGGCCATCCACGCAGCCCGAAGCGCCGATGGTGAGTGCAGGAAGGAGAAGCGCCGCGCTGCCGATGAGGCACGAAAGGCCCATACTGGCGAAATGACGGGTGTTTGCAAACGCGGGCGCCGAATGCTTCAGTCCGGAAAGTTGCGGCACGTGCTGCCGGATCTTCTCCGCCAGTTCGAGGGTGATCTCGACGCCGGTCGCGCCGGGAATGTTGTAGATGAAAAGCGGAAGGTCCGCGGCCGCGCCGACCGCCCGGTAGTGTTCTGCGACCTCGTCCGGCCCGGGCCGGTAGAAGAAAGGAGGTACGGCGCAGATGGCGTCGACGCCGGCGTTTGCCGCATTTTCGGCCATCCTGGCGGCGCGCGCGGTGGTAGGCGCCCCCACGTGCATGATGATTCCGGCGCGGCCGGCCGCCTGGTCGGCGGCGACTTCGGCAATGCGGGAATTCTCCTCGTCGTCCAGCAATACGCTTTCGCCGGCGCCGCCCGCTACCCAGAAGCCGTGCGCCCCGGCACTTATGTTGTATTCCATGAGCCGTCGGAAGGCCGCTTCGTTGAATTCTCCTTCAGGCGTCATTGGCGTAATCAGCGCGGGGTAGATGCCCCGAAATTCGGTCATCTGGCGTCTCTTCGTCAAAGGGTGAGAAACTTGAGACCTTTCATCGGCCCGCCCGAACCTGCCCTTATGTGGCGAGACCGGCCTGGGCCTGTACATCCCCGGCGAGGTCCTTGTCTACAAGCCGCTCCCCGTTCCGGATACGCGTGATATGACCGCCGGTCTCTCCGGAGGCCGCGAACGAGATCACGACGCGACTGCCGCACGCGATGAAGTCGAGTTCGACACCGTTCCGGGAGACGCTGACATCCGCTTCGTCCATCCTTTGCAGATTCCGATCTCCAACCTGTATGAGATGCAGGAACAGGTCCTCTTTGCGGTCCGTGCCCGGTCTGACTTCCATCCGCCAGCGGCCCATAAGCTCGGGAATTTCGTCGTACTGCATCCTGCCGATCGGATATTTGTTCTCAACGATGAGCCGCGACGGGCCCTCGTCGATCGCATAGTTGACGCCGTCGGCGAGGAATTCCCTGCCCGGCCCGCCGACCTTGTCCAGCACGGCGTCTTCCGGTAACAGTGTCCGCGCAATAATGCGTCCCTGATGCTGGTCCGACCGCCATGAGGCGCCTTCGACCACGGGTTCGTTGGCGTGGTGCAGAAGCCAGGTCTTGTCGTACCCGGCGCAAGTGGACGTGACCCGGTCGAATACGACGAAATGGTCGGGCGGCAGAAAGACGAACTGCCGGACCATGAGGGCGCATTTGTCGGCATTGTAGACCGGAGTGGCGTCGGCGGCGACGTATGTGAACTCGGGGTTGGTTTCGAAAGCGGTAATCTCCGAGCCGATTGGTTTGTTCTGTCCACCGGCCTGCCCGTAGACCTCGCCGTTCCAGTACGGCGATGGCGCTTCGCCGGGCATCTTGATAAGGACGCAGTTGTGGGCGACCGTCTGCGCGTAGTAGTTCTGCAGGTTGTCGGTGTTTCCCTGGCGTGTGCCGCTGTCAAGCGCGAGGAATCCGTTCTTGAAAATCGTAAAGTGAGTGGCGTCGTAATGGCGGTGGCTTCTCAGGCTGCCCCCGCCGCAAAACAGGGCATACGTGTCGGCGTCACTGGAACCTGAACGCATGAAGAGTTGACCCAGGTTCTCGAAATGACGGGCGGGCGGAAGGATGCCCGGCCCTCGAGCCGGAGGCGCGGTATCCGGACCGTCGAGCAGAAACGGATAGATCGGCCACTTGTCCGGCGGGAATCCGCCGCCGGCCATGTCCCGAATGGTTCGCGCCAGTCCGGCCCACTCCGGATGGGTCCCGCCGAAGAAGTGCATGATGTGGGACATATGGGTGTACATCCAGTTAGTCCGCATTCGGTTATCGGTGTGTGCGTTGTCGCCGTACCCGAACTCGAGGTCGCCGGGAAGCCAGTTCCAGATGACATAGTTGGGAAACATGCGGATGTGCGGCCAGTTTCCGGAAATGTCTTCACCGGTCGACGATTGGACGGTATGGATGAAGTTCCATTGCGCCAGGGGGTATTCGCCGAACGCGTACCCGAGCGTGGGCGAAGCTTCGCCGCCGTCGTCGCCGCACGAGGACGCGCGGTGAACCAGCAGCTTGACGTGGTCGTCGTATCCCTGATCGAGAAAACGGGCCGCCCGATCGTCGTCGAAGCCTTCTCCGTAAAGCAGGAGGCCCGCGAACCAGGCCAGGCTGGGCGCGCCGTAGAATCCGCTGCGGTGGTCGGAACCGTTGCGGCGACGGATGCCGGGCTTGTGAAGCGCTTCGTCCACGTGGTCCAGCAGACGCAGGCCGATCTCGCGCCGGTCCTCCGGGTCGAGTTCATTCCAGATCCAGTCCAGGGTAACCAGGCACGCGGCGCGGCTCGCGGCATACCAGTTGACGGATTCGTCCTCCGCGTAACAGGCGTGGTAGTATTCCGCGCTCGCGCGCAATTCGGAAATGAGCCGTGTACGTCGGTCGGCCGCAGGTTCCACGAGATGGACGATGGCGGAGCACATCATCCGATGGCCCCAATCGCGCACTTCCGTGCCGTCGGGCAGGGGCGGCGGCCTGACGATCGCGGCCCATTCCATCTCAGGCGTCGACTCGGCGAACGACCTGACCTCGAGGTAGTGGTCGTTGCATCCGCCCGCGGCACGCGCGCGGATCGCCGGCAGCGTGTCGCCGTTGATGAAGATCCGGGGGTGGTCGGGACGGATGCGGGATTTCCAGTTGGTGTCGGTTTTCACGATGGGTTCCTGCTTTGGCGATTCCACCGGTTATAACGTCAACAGCCAGAGTTCGTGCCGTTGCGAGAACAGGATACCGCCGCCGGTTCCGGCCAGAATCGGCGTATCGCCGGCGTCCGTGGTGTGGGCGATGGCGAGCGATTCGGTCCTGGGATCGAGGCGAACGATCCGGTTTCCGTGGGTGAAGAAGAGATCGCCGTCCGTGCCCGTAATCATGGGCCGGTTGTGGGGCCTGCCGCTGGTGAACGGGGTGCTGACGGCACTGACCACGCGGTCGGAAAGACGGCAGGCGAAAAGTCGACTGCCGCCCGCGTGGTCGTCGGTCCAGAAAAAGACGCGGTCCGAGGCGCAGCCCATGGTAATGAGGCTGCGGGCGCCCTCGATTTCCAGCTTGTAAAGGACGTTTTCGCTGCCGGGATCGAAAATCAGGAAACACGCGTTGCCTTCGGCCGGCCGGATATAGCCGTCCGCGATAACGCTGGTGCCAAGATAGACGTGTTCCGGGCCTGCGGCCAGGCCCAGAATGGAATGATCGGGGACCAGGTGGCGGTAGGACTTGTGGCTGTTATCGGAAGGATTCACAACGGTAAGCGCGCCGCCACGCGCCCCGTAGTCCGGCATGGATCCGATGTAGAGTCTGTTTCGCGGCCCTTTGAGAATGCCGGTGACGGGTCGGTACTGTTCGTCTCCCATCGGGCCGAGATTCCGCGGATTGTCGCTCGCGGCGGGGCCGGGGCGCCAGGGTCGAACCGGATCGTATACGGTAAGCACGTTGTGCGTATAGGCGATGCTGTAGATGTTGCCGCCGGCTTCGGCGCTGCCGTAGATTTCGCCCGACCCGTTGTACGTCAACCCCAGTACCTCCGCCCGTTCAGAAGCCGGGTACACGCGTGAGAGGGAAAGGCCCAGATGGGCCGAGCAGTAGATATCGCCGGTTGATGTCGGCAGAATGGAAAAGATGCCGATGGGGGGATTCTCTATCTCCGTCCGGTGGAGATCGAGTTCGCCGGTCCGGATGTCACAGAGGCCGTAATACTGGGAGTGGCCGGCGAAAAGGACCCGATGCTCGTCAAGGAGATAGTAGTTGCCGCGGCTGGGAACACGAGGGATGCGGCAGGCGAGTTCTGCGCACTCCCTTTTCAGGTCGATGGCGTAGAGGTACCCGTCGTCCACGCTCATATAGAGGCGGCCTTCCGGCGAGGCCATCAGGTTCCGTCCGGAGGTAACCGCCGTCCTGACAACGAAGGAACCGAGAAAGTTGAGGTCCATCGCAGAAAACCGACAGATTTCGATGCCGCCTTCAGGATGGCCGACGGTGACCAGGAACTGATCGCCGAGGCGCAGGAAGCCGCTGTAAGCGTCCGGCCGGCCGGTAAGGTGCGGCGGCGACGTCACGGTGACTTCATCCGTGCGTGGATCGAGGGCGTAGACGCCGTGCTGGAGGCCGTTGAGAATGCCGATGTGTCCGCCGTCGGTGAGACAGGCGGCGAAGAGCTGATGGTTGCTTTCCGCGACGGCGACTTCCCGGTATTCGCCCGTGCTGCGGTCGTAAACCACACAGTCGCCAGAAGGGTAGCCCGGCATGTACAGCCTTCCGTCCGGCCCTTCGACGACGTCCGTGAGATGGGAGTTTTTCGTCGACGGGCTGTGGGGCGGGACGTCCTCGTAGGATTCGGTGATCGGGTTGAAACAGGCGAGCTGCCCCGGGCCGTTCATGCCGAACCAGATCTTGTTGTCGGACAGGAGCCGGGCCTTCCAGGTCCCGCGGCCTCGAGGCTGGGCGAAGGACGCGTACTCGTGACGCTCGAAGTCGGTGCGTACCAGCGCCGGCGGGCGGCCAGGCACCGCGGAGAACATGGACTGGTAGAGCACAGGGCGTCCGAGATTGGGGTCGGGTATGAGCTCCCCCGTGGAATTGGAGGGCGCCAGGAAGGGAACGTCACAAATCTTCGAAGCGTTCATTCAAGAGTTCCTTCTCTCGCATCGCCAAACGGAGCCGGGCCAGGCCTGAAATCTCACGCGTCCGGCGGGTTGCATCTTCCAGCGGGACGGCGGTTCTCGATCTGTATCGGGCGCAAAAATTCATCATACCTGAAAACTGCGGCCGTCGACACGGATCTCACTTCCCTGTTCGTGCAGTGACACGGACGGTCGCGTATCGCCTGTCGCGAAAACCCACCAGACGAATGGCGCGGACGGGTCGGCGTTCGCGCCAAGCGTGAGATGGCCCCTGGATCCGGGCAGGCGGTCGACGTTTCGGTCTGTGATCCGGGCCTGGGGCGAGCCGATCCAGATCGTAAGGTCGGGCGCGTAGAGCCGGGCCATGTCACCCTCCACCCACCAGGCGGCGTCCGGGTGACCGTGCCAGTGATAGGCGATCGACTCGACTGCGGCGCCTCGCACGCGGTCGGCGAGCACGACCAGGTTCTTCTCCGAAAGCCACAGCGTTCGGACGACCCGTTTCAACCCCGCTTCCGCGGGATAACAGGCCGTAAGGTCCAGTTCGGCCATCGGCGTGTTTCCGTCACCCTGCCGCAGCGCGACCCTGCGGTCTGCCGGCTTCCCGGTCTGTGCCGCACCATTGATGACGGGCGCATTGTGCGCCGTCAGCCCCAGTGTGAATTCACGCTCTCTTTTCTTCATGTACTGCTGGTAGCCGGGGTCCGATACCGGCCAGCGGCCCGCGGCGCCGATGACGATGGTTCCGTTGTCGTTCTGGATATGACTCATCTTCGAGTTGCTGGCCGCCATGGCCACCGACAGGTCGTCCGCCTCCCATCCGCTCCTGAGCACGACCGCATAGTGGGCATCGATGGCCCCGGCTTCGGGCGGCTCGCATTTCAGTTCATCCGCAACCTCGTGCAGCGCTGCGAGCGCATCGGCGCGCAGCCACCGCAGGGGACAGCGTTTCAGGAACCATCCGGTACGGGGCGAGGGCCGGTAGCGGTAGTGTTTGGCATGACAGGATATGTGGAACGGCATCTCCCGGGTTCCGCGTCGCTCAACCTGGCGATATTTGCAATATTCCCGGGCGCCCCGAGCGCGATGGATTCATCCATCACGTCGTCGAAGCGCGGATGGCCCATCAGGGCCATCCTTCCTGGCGCGGAGAGTGTCCCGAGCCAGTCGGCGGCGAAATCCAGAATGTATCCGTCGTAACCGATCCCTTCCGAATGGCCGTTCGTTCGCAGGTCCAGGATCGCCCCAAGGAGCGCCTCCAGCCTCCGGTTCAATGTTTCGGCGGCGGGATGGGAAATCCCGTTTGCGGCAAGGGCAAGGCCAACCGTGCCGATGAACGGGATGTTGTGCAGCACGGTGTGGGGTTCGTCCAGGGCCAGGATGTCTTCCTTGCTTTTGAAGGCGCCGTGCCTGGCATCGGACAATGGAAGCGTGTCTTCGATGTGGCGGTGAAACGCACGTTCGATCTTTTCCAGCAGGCATCCGGGCAGCCAGTCCCACCGGGTGTAGGCCAGCCAGAGCATGCGCAGCGCGTGACCGGAACTCAGGTCGGGCATCGGAAGCTGGCGGTAGCACGGCCATTCGGCCAGGGCGTCCAGGTCGGCAACGGCCAGCCGGCGCGCCTCTTCGTCTCTGAACCACGACGACGCCCACCCGAGGCTGAGCATTCGCTCTTCCAGGCTCCACGTCATCCAGATAGCCCACGGGTAAGCGGCGATGCCGGGGATGGGCAGTCCAGGTAGCACTATCTTACGGATCGGAAGCGGGTAGGCGATTTTTCGGCGAACCCTGTAATAATCGGCAATCAGATGGGTCTGGTGTCTGTAACCATCCGCGCGCCGGTGAATCTCGGCCTCGATCCGGTCCCGCAGCATCGACACTCCTGTCCTGGACACTGGTTCAGTGATCGTAAATCTCCGGCCCCCAATCGATTTCCTCGTGCTCCTGCTTCAGGATCACGGCTTTGTGAGGCGGCACGTTTTTCATCAGAACCACGCCGGGACCGACCATCGCGCCGGGGCCGACGATGCGGCCCGGCATGAGGATGGTCCCCACGCCCGTGCGAGCATAGTCGCCGAAGAGTGCGCCGGAGAAACCGGGGGCGGGACGGCGGATGCCCTTCACTTCCACCTGCGTGGGGCCATCGTCGAATCTGAGCGTTCCAACCTGGGTGCCGGCGCCGAACTCCGCGCCTTCGCCGTAGATGCCCGCAATCTGCATCTGGTGGGTGATCCGCCCGCCCGCCAGGATGACGCCGCTGAATTCTCCGAGAAACGTGATGTGGTTGTTGCGGTCCACAATGCCGGAAACCTTCGCGAACGGGCCGATCCGGCAGTCGTCCCCAATGACCGTGCCGGAGGCAATCTGGGAGCCCTCGAAAACGTGCGTGTTTCTGCCGATCCAGACGGGCCCGCTGATACGGACCCCGGATGAGATGGTCGCGCCTTCGTCCACGAATACCGGGCCGTCGACGTGCGCGTTGACGTCCACTCGCGCCGTTTCGGCGATCCGGGTGTCCGGCAGTTCCCGGGCCATTTCCCGCGCAGCCAGTCGACAGACCGCGAGGGGTTCCCAGGGCAGGTCCATATCGAAGCAGACGCCGTCGGATCGGACGGCGGCGGCGGGCCGGCCTTCCCGGTGCATGACCGGCAGGGCATCGGCGATATCGTGGCCCTCGGGCGGCGTGACGCCGTTTTGCACTCGGGTTATGAAGTCCGATGTATTCGCAAGGTCCTGCAGCGCGTCGTTCCTGAACATGAACAGGCCGGACAGCGCCGTGCCGGCGGACGAACGGGGCTTCCAGGTGTAGCCAACGACGTTCTCGCGGTCGTCGGTTTCCACGCGAATGCGCCGGCTGAGCTGATCGCTCTGGTGTACCGCGGCCACGGAGCGGTCGGCGAACGCATCCCGTAGCTGCGAAAGGACCTTCGGTTCGAAGAAGAGGTCGCCGTAGACAATCAGATAGTCGCTCCTGCCGATAAACTCTGCCGCGGCGCATACGGCATTGGCCGTCCCGAGTTGCTCCGGCTGTTCGATGTACGTGATCCCGCATCCGAATCGGCTGCCGTCCGAAAAATGGCTGCGTATCCTTCCCTGCCGGTGGCCCACGACGATGCCGACGTCCGTGAAGCCCGCGTCCACGACGCGTTCAACGGTCCACTCGATCAGCGGCCGGTTGCAAATGGGAAACATGGGTTTGGGCCGGTAGTGGTTGAACGGGTAGAATCGTTCGCCTTTACCGGCGGCCAGGATGAGGGCTTTCACCTTGAAGCTCCTGGAGTGTGGGTCGGAAGTCTGATGACGTAAAACCGTGTAGCGACCCGGGCGCGCCCGGCGCCGGCTATCGGATGGGTTCCGGATCGATGGGACCGACGGGCACTTCCGTGAGATCTTCCGCGAAAACGACGTGGCCGTTGAAGATGCGCGCGGCTTCGGCCACGAGGCGCTCCCGGACGCCGGGCGGCTCCAACTGTTCCGTAACGTGGGTCAGAATCAGTGTGCCGACTCCCGCTTCCGAGGCGGTCCGGGCGGCGTCGAGGTGGCCGGAGCAGCAGCTTGTGATGCGCGGGTCCCGTTCGACGTCGTTGATCAGGTGGCACATGTGAATGAGAACGTCCGCGCCTCTCGCCAGTTCCGTTAGCCGGGGGGTCGGCGCCGTGTCGCCGCCGAAGACGACGGTCCCGTAGGGGGTGTCCAGCCGGTAGGCCAGGCACGTGAGCTGCGGTTGGACATGGATGACTTCGGCGGTATAGACACGCCAGTTCCCGACCTGAATGCACGAGCCGTCCGCCACTTCGGTGACGGTGGGGCAGGGCCGTTGCCGGGGCAGGATTCCGCCCCTCCGTTCGTAGACGAACTCGCTGCCGGGGTGCTGTGTTCTTGCATCGAGATCCGGCCCGAAGGCGCCGTCGGGCCCGAAGAGACTCTCCGTCATGCGAATCAACGGCGCCGGACCGTACACGTCGAGGTCGGGGATCTTGCCCGCGCCCTGGTCCCATCGGGTGAGTACGATACACGCGTAGTCCACGCAGTGGTCGTAGTGGAGATGGGTCAGAAAGAGACGCGTCAGCGCCTCGGGCGGGACGGCCGCTTCGAGGAGGCGTCGCGCGACGCCCGGGCCGCAGTCGAACAGCAGGACCTCCTCGTCGAACGTGACGAGGTAGCCGGAGCCCGCGCGGTGGTCGAGGGGGGTGGGGGTTCCTGTTCCCAGAAGGGTCAGGTTCAGGGCCATAAACTGAACATCCGCGGCTTTTTTATCGGTCCACGACCACTTCAAAGTGGCGCACGAGCGGGGCGAGTTCCATCCAGAATGCTTCGGGTATTTCAGCGGCTCCGGCATCGGCGTTCGCACGGGCCTCGGCCGGGACGCGGGCGCCGGGTATGGTGGCGGCCACCTGGGGATGGCGGGTGCACCACTGAAGGGCTGCCGCAACCATGGGTACCCCGTGTCTGGCGCAAAGAGTCTGGATTTTCGAGACGTGATCCACGCATGACCGGCTGAAATTCCGGGCCAGGTAATTGATGCCTTTCACGGGACCCGTCGCGAGCAGTCCCCGTTCGACCGGCGTGGCAGCCACGAGACCCACGTTGTGCCTGATCGCGGCGGGCAGGATGCGCTCGCCGGCAAGCTGATTGATCAGGCTGAGCGCATCAGGAACGACCGCGGCATCGAATTCCCCCGTTTCGAGGTACCAGGCGTTGGTGCCGGGGTCGTTGGCGGCAGTGCCGATAAAGCGTGTGACGCCCGCATCCTGAAGCTTTCGAAGTGCGCCAAGGGCACTGCTCCCGCCCATGACTTCCTCGACGGGAATCTCCATGGCATCGTGGATGTAGAGAACGTCGAAACCGTCGATTCCGAGCCGGCGCCGGCTCTCCTCGACCTGCCGCATGACTGCGTCGTATGAATAGTCCCGGCCGTCGGCCGTCTGCCCCACTTTTGTGGTGACGGTGCACCGCTTTGCCAGGTCGGGTCGCTGCCTGAGGGCCTCGCCGATGATGGACTCGCTGTTTCCGGAGCCGTACAGCGGGGCGGTATCGATCAGCGTGGAGCCCGCTTCGATCGCCGCGTGCACCGTTGCAATTCCCAGCTCGACGTCCATATGGCTGGACCGGCCGGCGACGTCACCCGAGGGTTTCGGGCCGTCAGCGGTCCACGCATCCATGAAATCGTATTCCACCGCCGCGCGGTTGGGATCCGCGATGCCGATAAAGCCGGTACCGAGACCCACAATCGGGATTTCCAGGCCGGTTCGGCCGAGAATTTCGGTCTTCATGGGTACGCCCTGAAATGACGAAGATGACGGGGTCGGCGCCGTGCGTCGGGGGCGGTGTCGAGGACAGCGTCCAAGATACCATGCGCATGTTCCGGGCGCAACAGGCTTCTGTCCGTCGGGTCAAACTTCGCATTCCGCCCTTGCCTTTGGTCATTGGGCGTATTATCATAATCACGGTGTGCGCCGATACCGTGTCAACCCTACGCCCTCAAGGAGGCGGAAATGCGAAATCGATATTGGTGTGCCTTGTTCGTCGGTTGCCTGATCGCGATGACTCCGGCCGTGGCGCAGCAAGGCACGGATGGAGACAAGTGGTGGCCCTCGGAATGGGGTGAAGGCGATCAGAGAGGCGCGATGAACCGCCTGACCCCGGAAAAGGTCTTGTCTGCGGCGAGTTTGATCCGGGCCGGCAAGACCTATCAACTCGGCCGGGTGTACGAGCCCGGCATTCCGCTTTTCGGGAATCGGCACTACAGTCTGACCATTCCCGGTTCGCCAACGGGAGGGCCGGTCGGAGAAAATCAGCTGATCTGGTACGACGAAATGTTCAGCGGCGAGATCGGACAGGTGGGAACGCAGTTCGATGGATTGGGCCATATCGGCACGCGCAAGGGCAATCAGGATATCTTCTACAATGGGTTTACGCGGTCGGAGGTCGGGTCGGCTTACGGACTGGAGAAACTGGGCGTTGAGAACGTAGGGGTGTTCTTTACCCGCGGTGTTCTGGTGGACGTGGTCGGCTACAAGGGCCTGGAGCGGTTGGAAGTGGGATATGTGATTACCGCGGCGGACATCGAAGGGGCCCTGAAGAAGCAGGCCGTCGCGGTCACCGAAGGGGACGTCGTACTGATCCGGACCGGCCACGGAAAACTATGGATGGTCGACAATGAGACCTACAATTCGGGTCAGCCGGGCATTGGACTGGAAGCCGCGCGGTGGCTGCTCGAAAGGAAGATCGTCATGGTAGGCGCGGATACGTGGGCGGTCGAGGCCGTGCCCGGGGAAGACCAGGAAGGTGCGTTCAGGGTCCACGAGTTGCTGATACAGCGCAGCGGCGTCTATATCCTGGAGAATCTCGATCTCGACGGGCTGGCGGCAGACGGCGTTTACGAATTCGCGTTCGTATTTGCGCCATTGCGGCTGAAGGGCGCCACCGGGTCGCCGGGAAATCCGTTCGCGGTCAGGTGATCTCTTTTCGCTGCGTTCAATGGCTCCGCCGGCCCGCAGGAGGGACTTCGTGAATCCTGAAGAACAAAAACAGCGTTTTCCGGAATTGGCCCCCGAACTGCGCTCACGGCGGGTGACGGATTTCCTGAAATTCTTCGGACCGGGCGCCGTCATCGCGTCGGTGACCATCGGCAGCGGCGAAACGGTGTGGGCTTCGCGCAGCGGTGCGATCTTCGGGTATGCGATGTTCTGGGCATTCAGCCTGTTCTGCCTCACGAAGGGTGTGCAGGTCTCTACCGCGGCGCGCTATATGACGCTCACGGGCGAACACCCGATGGAACGGTGGGCGGCATTGCCCGGTCCTCGCGGGCTGTTTCCGGGGATCATCGGTTCGGTCGTCATGGTGGCATTCCCGTTCTATCTCGCGAGTCTGCCCATCATGCTCGGCACCATCACGTCGTGGGTGCTGTTCGGCAATCCGGGGTTGTACCCGCACGCCATTGCGATACTGTTCATCGTTCTGCTTGCCGCGCTGACCCTGATGCAGAGTTACGGGTTTCTGGAGCGTATACAGCTGATGCTCGTCGGCGCGATGCTGGTGGTAATGATTATCGCGACCTTTGCGGTGAATCCGGACTGGCTTGCGGTACTCGCAGGCGCGACGATGCCTTCACTGCCCGATTATCCGCAGTGGGTCAAGGCGAACCCTGCGTTCGCCGATCGAACGCTGATCGTGGAAATGGTCGCGTACATGGGCGTAATGGGCGGCGGCGTGCAGGACTACGTGGGATACGTGGGCATGATGAGAGAGAAGGCCTGGGGGATGATCGGCCGGGTGTCGGGCGGAAGCCGGAGGCCGGCCCTCGCCGAAGACGAGAAGAATGTCCGGCTTGGGCTGAGGTGGCTGAAGGCACCCCTTATCGACTGTACGGTTTCGTTCGGCAGTGTGCTCGTGTTCACCGCGACGTTTCTCATCCTCGGTGCAACGCTGTTGCAACCCAACCGGATCGTCCCGTCGGGAATGGACCTCTACAACTATCAGGTGGTCTTCCTCACGCAGCTGCATCCCAGCAAAACGGCGCAGAACCTGCTGTCGGCCCTCTACAAGGCCGGTGTATTCTTCGCAATCTTCGGCACGGTCTACGGTGCATTCGAACTTTACGTACGGACGTCACACGAATGTGTTCGGTCCGTGTCCGTGAAATGGCGGAGTCTCCCCCTGGACAGGATGCGCCTGTGGACGCTCCTCTACTCCGGCATTGCGGCGATCGGACTCGTGATCTACGCCTGGTGGACGGCGTCACAGGATCCCCGTGGCGTGGGTTGGAACCCGATTTCGATGATGACGATTCCGCTCCACGTTACAGGAGTGCTGCTGGCCGGACCATGGTGCTTTGCGATGGTATGGGTCGACCGGAAGTACCTTCCCCGACCGCTCAGAATGGGTTCGTTCCTCGTCACGCTGAACATCCTCTGCGGCCTTGTGTTCACCTGCTTCGGCATTCTGGCCGTCATTGAGGATTTCCGGGCGTTATTCCAATAGCGACGTCATCAGGAAACACGGGCGATAAAGCGCCCTCAGGCGCTCGCATCGACGATTGCCGCGTCCGCGCCTGAGATGGCATCCGTTGTCCACCCGCCATGAATTCCAAGTCCAAGAATGCCCTGGTCCGGTTCAGGCTGAGCGCGGGTTGCCGTGCCGGAGTGACCGTGGCGTTTGCGGTGTCGGCTGTCCTGGCGTTTCCCGGGCATCTGGCAAGAGGGGAACGCCAGGACCGGCTGGCGCGTGCCGAGACCCTGATCTCACGTGGAGCGTTCCGGAACGCGCTGCATGTTCTGTCCCGTATGGATCAGGCCGGAATGGACGATTGGGCGATTCGCAGGGCGGGACTTCAGCGTGCCCTTTGTTTGAAGGAGCTTGGACGATTCGACGATGCGCTTGCCGGATTCCGCGCTGCAAAGAACGCGCATGAGGGGCTTCTCGATTACCTGGATTTCTGGCAGGCCGAGTGCTACCGGGGGCTCGGGCGGCCCGATAGCGCACGGGTGTATCTTGCGCGGGCCGTAGAAAGGCGGCCGTCGGGTCCGCTGTTTGAAGAAGCGGCGATCCAGTCGGCGGACCTTTATCTGCAGGCGCGACAGGCGCGGGAAGCAGCCGGGATGTATCGGCGACTGCCGGACGCGAGCCGTCACGCGGTGAGGGCGCTCACGGGCCTTGCGGGCGCGTTGGAGGCCGCGGGAGATTCGGCGGATGCCAGGCGGGTTCGGCTGCGCCTCGTGCGGGATCACCCGGGGTCGCGCGAGGCGGTCGTCGCACTGGATTCGATCGGGCAATTGCGATCGGTGCAGGAACAGTATTACGCGGCTGTCGCATATTCAGGCCACGGACGGTTTCGCGAGGCCGTCCGGACGCTTCGCCAGATCGTCAGGGAGTCGCGTGATGCCGCATGGCTGGGTCGCGCGCAGCTGGAACTGGGTCTGACCCACTACAAGCAAAAGGACTACCGGACGGCGGAGCGGGAATTCCTGATCGCGCATCGCCGATACCGGTCGCCGAAGGCATTGTTTCATCTCGGGCGCTGTTCCGTGAAGCGGGGGCTCGATTTGAAAGCGGCCGGCCGCTTTCAGTCGTTCGCGCGCCAGTATCCCGCAACGCCCGGGGCCGCCGAGGCGCTCTGGCAGGCCGCGATGGCCTATGAGCGAAGGGGCAGGCGTACAAAGGCGCGTGAGGTATTCCTGAGTCTGGCCGGCCGGTATCCCCGCAGCCATCTTGCCGATCGTGCCAGATGGCGCGCGGGCTATGCGCTCTACGGTCTGGGACGATTCGAAAACGCGGCCCGCGTCTTTTTGAAGCTGGCGGACCAGACGCCGGAACATTACATGCGCGACCAGGGCTACTACTGGGCCGGCAAGTCCTATCAACGGGCAGGACGGAAGGCGTTGGGCGCGGATTGGATACGGCGGGCCGCAGCCGGCTTCCCAACCTCGTATTACGGATCTCGCGCGCGGGCGATGCTGGCTCTGAAAGACAGGGCACACCCTCGGGCGCCGGCGTCGCCGGGAGACGACGGGTTGCAGCAACCCTACGAACCGTCACCGTACCTGCTCAAGGGAGACAGGTTGGCCGACCTGGGCCTCTATGATGAAGCAGAACGGGAATACAGACACGCGGGATGGGCGCACAGACGGGAAATTTTCGCGCTGAGTGAATTGCAGCGGCGATATGAACGCATCGGTGCCATGAACCAGGCGTTTCGGGTATCCGGCCGGATCCTCAATCTGGAACGCGAACAGGGGGTGCCGATATCGTTGACGTCATTTCGCAGGCTGTATCCGACCTACTACTGGGGCGAGATCACCCGGGCCGCTCAGGATCTCGGGCTCGATCCGAATCTGGTCATTGCACTTATCCGACAGGAAAGCGCGTTTGATGAAATGGCATTGTCGCGGGCTGGCGCGCGCGGGTTGATGCAGGTCATGCCGGCCACGGGACGCCAGGTGGCGCGCAAGCTGCGTCTCAAGGGTTTCACTACGGAAGATCTGTGGGATCCCCACACCTCCATTCTGCTGGGCGCCAGACATCTGGCCGATCACTTCCGACATTTCAGGCGCAGTGAAGACAGGCAGTTGGGCCTGGCCTTATCGGCGTACAACGCCGGATTGAAAGTGGCGCGGAAATGGTCGGTCCGGCTCCCGGAGCACGACGTGGATGAGTTCGTTGAGAGCATTCCGTACCGGGAGACGCGCAATTACGTGAAGCTGGTGTATCGCAATTATCAGGTGTATTCTTACCTGCAGCAGGTAACCGACGCGGGAGGTTAGACCCATGTCAAACGGCAACGAACGCCGCATCTGGGTGGCGCTGGAGGACCTGTTCATCCTGCTGTCGATATTCGCGCTCTGGCCGGTGATTCTTGGATGGGAGGGGTGGGTGTGGGAAGGTTTGAAATACCTGGCGGTGGTGGGACTGGTCTGGATCTTCGCACGGCGGGTGCGGCGGTATCAACGCCGCTCCAACGTCGACGACTCCGGAACGGACCGTTGAGCGGCGGGACGTGCGCCGCGCTGCCCGGTCTCCCATACTTCCGATTCAGAGGATCTTCCGCAGGAGAGGGATCGCCGACTTCAATGCGCTTCCCCGATGACTGAGCCTGTTTTTTTCTTCCGGCGTCAATTCCGCAAACGTCCGCCCGACGGAGGTAGCCAGGAACAGAGGATCGTATCCGAATCCGCCTGTTCCCCTCGGGCTCCTGAGAATCCTCCCTTCGGCCGTGCCCCCGGCCGTGCGGACGGTGCCGTCCGGACGGCCGACGGCGATAACGCAGCGGAAACGGGCCGTACGTTTCGCGTCCGGGGTGTCTTCGAGAAGCCTGAGAAGCTTGCCGTTGTTCTGCTCGTCGGTGGCTTTTACGCCCGCGAATCGCGCGGAGAATACGCCCGGAGCCCCATCGAGCGCATCCACCTCCAGGCCCGAGTCGTCGGCGAGAGACGCCCTGCCCGTATGCAAGGCGACCGATAACGCTTTCTTGATCGCGTTGGCCTCGAAAGTCCTGCCGTCCTCCACAATATCCCCGACGTCAGGAAAGTCGGCCAGAGAAAGAAGCCGGACTTCCGAACCCAGTATTTCCCGGATCTCTCTGAGTTTGCCGGGATTTTTCGTGGCGACCACCAGGTGCGACATCTCTGACGTTAGTTCCTGCGGAACGGTTCCGTGGCCTGACGACCCGACCACACCCGAATCCGGATCTTATATTTCGTATTCCTTCCGGGCGTGTTCCCGGAAGTCCGACGCCTTGATGCGGATGACGTAACACATTTCGATAAATCTCGAATAGAGCCTGCCTTCAGCCAGGTCTTTCACGTTCTCGATGTCCTGGTTGGTGGTTACAACTGTGAATCGCCGGTTGGCATATCGGGTATCCACCAGGTTGTAGAGCATTTCCAGCTCCCACTCCGTATTCCGCTGGACGCCGAAGTCGTCGATGACCAGAAATGGAATGTTGCCGAGGGTACGCAGAAACGTCTCGGACTTACCGTGCATGGGACTGTTTTCGTCAAACGCGAAACGCAGCGTCTGGAAGAATGCTTTCGACAGGCTGATGAATTTACCCGGGCGCCCCGAGTGAAAGATGAGCTCGTTGAGCGCGACGTATGAGAAATAGGTCTTTCCGACACCGGGTCTGCCCGTGAGAAAGTATCCCCGTATCGGTTGGACGGCAACGGCCTGTGCGTCCCTGCCGGGCGATGTGATCGAATTGCGGGCTTTTTCGATCAGGCTGCGTAACTGGCGTTTGAGTTGTTTCGCGCCGCCAATCGGTTTTCCATCGTAACTCTCGTAGAAATCGTCCAGGAATTTATATCGAAACGGCCCGGGAATGCCGGAGATCCGAATCAGCCGGTTGATCTCGTGTGTTTTCATCCGGAATCGCCGACATGGACACCATGCCGGCCTGGCGTCCGGCCGTTGAAACGTCTGATACGGAGGCTTGCCGCCACACCGGCAATGTCTTTCGACCCTGGGAGAGAGTCTGATTTCTCCGTGAAGACCGGCCGTGACCCTGGGATCGTAGTAGTATCCCGGGTCGCTGCGCGGAAGCTCGATTCGCATCGACGGATCAGTTCCGGGTGAGTTGTCGCTCATATCGGTGGTTGAAGTTTCGTATGCCCCAGAAGATCGCTTCGGCCATGTCATGCTGAAACGCCCGTTTCCGCATCAGATTCTCTTCCCCGGGACTGGAGATTAAACCCAACGCCACATCTTTCATGGACGTCCACGACAGAGCAGGCTAGCCTCCGGATCCGGCTTGCCGCGCCTTGAGCTCTCGCCGCATCTCACGTTGCGCGTCGCGTTTGGCAATCTCGCGGCGCCTGTCGTATTCGCGTTTGCCCTTGGCGAGCGCAAGTTCGACCTTGGCTCTGCCGCGTTTGAAGTAAAGCTTCACGGCGACCAGTGTCAGCCCCTTTTCTTCGGTACGGACCCTCAGCCGGTCGATTTCGTATCTGTGAAGCAACAGCCGGCGTTTGCGGACAGGATCGTGATTGAAGCGGTTGGCCTCGGTGTATTCGCCGATGTGGAGGTTGTGCAGGTAGACCTCGCCGTTTTCCACGCGAGCATAGCAGTCGGCCATATTTGCATTGCCGAGGCGCAGCGACTTCACCTCGGTGCCTTTGAGCTCGATGCCGGCTTCGTAGCCGTCGACGAAAAAGTAGTCTCGTCCTGCTTTGCGGTTCTTCGCGACAACTTTGATATTTTCGGACATGAGACGAGCGCTGCGACGGACGCGGGTTTCCAACAATTCGGAATTGAACCTTGATTCGTCATTATTCGGCGACGTTAATTCGAATATGTGCAAGTGAAAAAAGGCGATTTAACTGCTGATTTCTATGATCCTTCAGGTCACTGGACGTGAACGAAAAAAATGTCCTTCCGGACGACCTTGTCGGCGCGTTTTGCAGCGATACCCTTTGTGCCTTTTTGTGCTTTTTGTGGCCAATTTAACGGTTGTCTTTTTTCGAATTGAGGTGAAGATGTCGTCTATTCCTGGAATGGAGAACGCTTGAGGAGGATCCGAACCAGACGCTGGAGCGAGTCGACCTTTCGCGTGTCCTCTTGATTCCTGTAGGCGGCGCAAAGGTTGAGCATCATACGCGTGAGTATCTGCCGGTCGGATGACTGGCGCAGCATGGTTGGCTCGAATGCCACGTCGAACCGCGAGAGGAATTCCGCGCATTCATTCGCCGTCAGGAGCTGTCCCTTGTTGCAGGGATCGAACAGGTACTCCATGCCGTCGGTCGACTTGTACTTTGCGACAAAGTGTATGGGCATTCCGACACCGAAGATTGGAAGATCAAGCCGGCGGCCCAGGAAAATGTATAGCGCCGATATTGAGATGGGGAGCCCGGTCTTGCGATCCAGAACACGGTTCATGTAACTGGCGTCGGGACCGACGGGTTCATTTTTCCGGCCTCGGAAGCCCTGTGACTCGAAGATGTATTGGTTCAGGGTCTGAATGACCCGGAGCGGATGGTCGTCGGGGGCGATCGAGAGCGCCAGATCGTCCGCCATTTTGTTGAGGCGACTTCGGTAATGCTGGACGTCGAGGGCGGGATACGCGAGCCTGGCCAGGGTGAAAGACGCCGATTCCAGGTCGATGTCGCCGGCCGGGTTCTCCTGCAGATTCCGGATCTGTGTTTCCAGCGGAGGATCCTTGAGGCACAACAGAATCCTGCCCGCTTCCCGTTGTGCAGGCGACCCTTTCGGCGCCGCATCCAGAATCATTCGGACAAACGGCTCGCCCATGGTGAACAGTTTGTTCCGGACGATGTCAACGATCTCGGCGTCACGGTCGGCCAGCAGCGAGAGAATGGCCTGCACCTGTGTCGCGCCAATCGTCATGCCGCACCTCGGGCACGGGCTCTCAGGATGACCAGCAGGGCGGAGATGTCCGCGGGTGAAACGCCAGGAATCCGGGACGCCTGACCCAGGGAGCGGGGGCGCACCCGCGAGAGCTTTTCTGCGGCCTCACGGGAGATGGCGGGAAGGTCCAGGTAATTGATGTTATCGGGAAGACGCCTTGCCTCCAGATCCTGAAACCTGGCCACCTGCGTTTCCTGGCGTCGGATGTACCCTTCGTACTTGAGCTCCACCTCAACGGATTGGCAAACGTCGGGAGGCAGCGGCGCGGGAGGCGGCGCCACTTCCTGCACGAACCGAAAGTCGAGCTGGGGCCGGCGCAGCAGGTCGATCAGCGGCGCGGCCTGGGCGAGAGGGGTTGTGCCCGCTTCCCGAAGGTACCGCTGAACCCGGCTCGATGGCGTAACCTTTACCCCTCTCAAACGGCGCTGCTCGGCGGCGATCGCTTCCGCGCGATGTCTGAAGGACCTGTACGCACAGTCGGTGATCAGCCCGATCTTGCGGCCGATCTCGGTCAGACGAAGGTCGGCGTTGTCGTGCCTCAGCAGCAGTCGGTATTCCGCCAGTGACGTGAACATCCGGTACGGCTCATCGGTACCCTTGGTCGTGAGATCGTCGATCAGTACGCCTATATAGGCCTGGGCGCGGTCCAGAACGAGCGCGTCGTCGTTCCGGACGCGCAATGCGGCATTGACACCCGCCATCAGACCCTGTCCGGCCGCTTCCTCGTAGCCCGTGGTGCCATTGATTTGCCCCGCGAAATACAAACCCCTGACCGGTTTGGTTTCCAGGGTGGGGAGGATCTGCGTAGGCGGGACATAGTCGTATTCGACGGCATAGCCCGGCCGCATGATTTCCGCTTTTTCCAGGCCGGGAACGCTGCGGACAACCTCGACCTGAACGTCTTCGGGCAGACTCATTGACAGCCCGTTGAGGTAAACTTCCCGGGTGTCGTAACCTTCCGGCTCCACAAAGAGCTGGTGTTTCCGCCTGTCGGCGAACCTGACGACTTTGTCTTCGATCGAAGGACAGTACCGCGGACCCACGGACTGGATACGTCCGCTGTACATTGCCGAGCGATCCAGGTTCCGGCGGATGATTTCGTGGGTAGCCGGCGTGGTGCAGGTTATGTGGCAATTGAGCTGTTCCTGCTTGATGGCCCTGGTCCGGTAGGAGAAGGGGCACGGTTGCTCGTCTCCGGGCTGGATGTCCATAGCGGCGTAATCGACGCTGCGGGAATTGATCCGGGGCGGCGTCCCTGTCTTCAATCTGCCCAGCTCGAACCCCAGGCGCCGAAGGCCGCCCGATGCCCGTTCCGCGGATTGCTCCCCGGCGCGCCCCGCGCTGTGCGACCGGTCTCCGACATGGATCAGTCCCCGCAGGAACGTGCCTGTAGTGAGGATGACCGTCCGACCCAGAAATATCGTGCGGGACCTGGTGAGGATGCCCCTTATGCGGCCGTCGTCGACCAGCAGGTCTTCGATAAGGCCCTGCTTGAGGTCCAGGTTCGGCTGACTTTCCACGACGTATTTCATGCGGAACTGATACGCTTTCTTGTCGGCCTGCGCGCGGGGGGCCTGCACCGCCGGCCCCTTGCTCCGGTTCAGCAGACGGAATTGCAGACCCGTTGCGTCGATGTTCTGCGCCATTTCACCGCCCAAAGCATCGATCTCGCGCACCATATGGCCCTTTGCGATACCTCCAACCGCCGGATTGCAGGACATCTGGGCGACCGTATCCAGATTCATCGTCAGCAGCAGCGTGCTGCACCCCATGCGCGCGCCTGCCAGTGCGGCCTCGGCCCCGGCGTGTCCCGCGCCGACAACGATGACGTCGTAGTGTTTATCGTAGGTCCACATGGGTTGATAAGGGCGCTTCCGATCCGCTTTCAGGATGCCGCATTTCTTCAACTTCGAATCCCATATCCTCGATGAGACGATGGGTCTCCGACGTGGATTGTCCTCCGGTGGTCAGATAACCTTCCATAAAGACGGAGTTCGCGGGATACAGAGCAAGGGCCTGGAGAGAGCGGAGCGTGAGTTCGCGTCCGCCTGCGATGCGGATTTCCTTGTTCGGATTGACAAAACGGAACAGGCACAGGGCCCTCAGGCCATCCTGCGGCGACGTCGGTTTCCGCCCGGCCAGTGGGGTGCCTTCGATAGGATGCAGAAAATTGACGGGGATCGAATCGATGTCGAGTTCCCGTAAGGCCACGGCCAGGTCGACGATGTCCTGCCTGGACTCTCCCATCCCGATGATTCCGCCGCAGCAGGTTTCGAGGCCGGCGGCCCTGACGGCCTTAATGGTATTCAGACGGTCCGAGTAGGTGTGCGTGGTCACGATACTGCCGTGGTGTTCGGCGCTGGTGTTGAGGTTGTGATTGATCCGATCCACACCGGCTGCTTTCAACGTCCTGGCCTGCGCTTCGTCCAGCAGCCCCATACAGCAGCAGATGTCGATGTCGACGGTTCGTTTGACTTCGCGCACAATGTCCGCAATGGTTTCCACCTCTCTGTCGGTCGGGCCTCTTCCGCTGGTGACGATGCAATAGCGCAATGCCCTGCCGGCCTTGGCCTTTCTGGCGCCGTCTATGATCTGCTCTCGCGGCAACAGCGGATATTTGCTGATGCCCGCCGTGGATACCGCAGATTGGGAACAGTAGGCGCAATCTTCCGGACACAGTCCACTCTTGGCGTTCTGCAGCACGTGAAGCCGGACTCTGTTTCCGAAATACCGGTGGCGAACGCGGTAGGCCGCGTGGATCAGGAGGAGCAGGTCTTCGTTTGGCGTATCAAGCACCGCCAGCATCTCCTGATTAGATAAACATTTGTTTTTAAGTGCTTTGTGCTCAATAATCGAGAAGTCCTTCATTCGAAGACGAGCTCCTCCGAAGGCGGTACGGGTGTCGTATTTTTACCGGTAAACAGCCAGGCCCAGAACCGCGGTGCTGACAATCGCGACCGCCGGATGCAGGTTCAGGAAATGGATCGCGACAAAGGCCGCTATGGCGATCAGGCCCGTGTGCCATGAATTCACGGACTTGGGCGCCATCTGCCAGACCACGACGAGAAGAAGGCCGACGACAGCCGGCCGGACTGCCTTGAGCATTGCCTGGACTGCGGGCGCGCCCTTATAGGCCATGAAGAACAGCCCCAGAATCATCATCAGGATGAGGGAGGGAAAGACCGTACCGAAAAGGGCGACGATCAGGCCTGGTGTCTGTGCGACCTGGTAACCGATGTACGCGGCCATTTTCGTCGCGATCGGGCCCGGAAGGGCGTAGCCCATCGCAAGCGCGTCGGTGAACTCTTCGATGGTCATCCAGCCGTGCACGTCGACGACTTCCTCCTGGACCAGCGGAATCATCGACGGTCCGCCCCCGTACGCAAAAATACCGACCTTCGTGAATGAAACAAACAACTTGACGAGTTCCATAGCCGCCTCCCGGAGCGGACAAAGCAGGTGCGAAAAAGCGCCATAAACAGCTTTGAATATAGCACATCGCCCATATTCACACAAGCCAATTCAAGGACGAGACCGGCCCGGCGGCCGGGCGCCGGTAGAAATCGAACTGCGGCATCGTTCCGCATTCTCGGGACGGCGTGCCCCCGGTTTGAAACACGCCTGTTCGCTCGGCGCGGAAGTTTAGCAGTCCGTTGAAAAAGTCGCTCTGCAGGCGAGGCCGAGTCATTGTGGCCGAAGACAAGGCGCGCGACCGACGCGCATCCCTGGATTCGGGGAGGGAGCGCAACGCTGTATTTCGGTCACAAGGGCCGGACGCAGACCGGATGGATTTTATCAACGGACTGTTAGGCGACGGTCGCATTGTCGCGGCCTTGACAAGCATCGGGCTTTTGCCTATAATTCCCTCCGGTTGAGACCGGGTGGTGAGACGATGACGGCCACATCTATTGCACAGCTTGAACGAATATTCAGCAGGAATCCCGCGTCGATCCTGTTTGCCCGCCTCGCCGACGGGATGCTGCGATCGGGCAACGTGGAACGTGCAACGGAGATCTGCCGGAAGGGCCTCAGATACCGCCCGTTTTACCCTACCGGTCATCTCGTGATGGGCAGGTGTCACATGGCGGCGGGGCGTTTGGATGAGGCCCGGCGGGAATTTCAGGAAACGCTCTCGCTGGATCACGACAATCCGGCAGCCTGCTGGCTGCTGGGCCTGGTCGAAAGAAGACTGGGCTTCGAGGAACGGGCGCTGCAGTATTTCAGGTGCGCCCTCGCGGTCGATCCGATGAGCCGGCTGCTGGCTGCCGAAATGGAAACCGGCGAACGGGGGGGAGACCAAACCGCCTCCGGATCCGGCAGCGGACCCGAGCGCGAAGCGTCCGCGGACAGCGGCGCGACAGAGCGGAATTCGGGCCAACGTGAGGATTTTTCCCGTCTGTTGCGGGACCTCCCGGCCAGGCGTGGTTCTGCCGGGGACCGGGCCGCGATATCCGGAACCGGCGACGGAACCGTACCGATTGCAACCTCGACCCTTGCCGAACTGTACGTGGCTCAGGGGTTGATTGAAGAAGCAGTGGCTGTCCTGAAGCAGGTCCGTGAGCGGGAGCCGGACAACAGGACAATAAAGATGCGGCTGAAGGAACTTCAGAAATTGGATGAAACGTGGGCGGGAGGATAATTCGGAACGATGGTTTCAACGTCTGAATTCAGAAACGGCATGGTCTTGCGTCTGGACGGCGAACTCTATTATATGGTCGAATTCGAACATTTCAAACCGGGCAAAGGCGCAGCCGTCGTGCGAACACGTCTCAAGCGTGTGAAAACGGGCGCAATGATAGACAGGACGTTCCGTTCAGGAGACAAGGTGGACGATGTTCGGCTGGAACGGCGAAAGATGCAGTTCCTCTACCAGTCCGGAGATCTCTACTGTTTTATGGATAACGAGACCTACGATCAGCACGAACTGTCTCCGGAGGTGATGGGAAACGCGGTCAAATATCTGAAAGAGAACGAGATTCTCGAAATTCTGGTCGCCGAGCAAAACGCCGTGAGCGTCGCGCTGCCGATTTTTGTCGAACTTGCAGTAACGGAAACGGACCCCGGACTGCGCGGAGATACCGCCAGCGGTGGAAGCAAACCGGCCGTGCTGGAAACGGGAGCTTCGGTCCAGGTGCCTCTGTTTGTGGAGAGGGGCGACGTTTTGAAAATCGATACCCGAACAGAGACGTACGTCGAGCGAGTTTGAACCTGAAACGTCGGAACCCGGAATCGGGGCATCGCGGCCGATGTGTCCTGATCCATGGTGTACTGAACCGGAAACGGATTGCCGAGTTGGTACACATTTCTGAAACCGGACGTTCGTTGCCCGCCGTCGTTTTTTCGAAGGAGCGCGCGTGAAACTCTCGAAAGCGTCGATGGACACCCTGCAGCGGTTGATCGAACTGGTTGGAGAAGACCAGGTCCGGGAGATTGAAATCGAGCGTGGTGTGCTGGGGCTTCGAAAAATTCGTGTCGCCGCGGGAATCAGTGCTGCCGCGGTCCAGCCGGTTGCGCAGGCGCCCGGTGCTTCCCAGCCTGCCGACGCCGGCGAGAGTTCTGCTGCCGCCGAGCCGGACGAGACAGAAGGGTTGCACAGCATAAGTTCGCCGATGGTAGGCATGTTTTATCGTGCGCCCAACCCGGATTCGCCGCCCTTTGTGGAGGAGGGCGACGTCGTGTCGGTCGGACAGACGATCTGCATCATCGAAGCCATGAAGATTATGAATGAAATCGAAGCGGATGCAAAGGGTCGGGTGGTCCGGATCCTTGTCGAGAACGGCAATCCGGTCGAATACAATACGCCTCTTTTCCTCATCGAACCGCTGTAATTCCAGGGCGCTTCTTTCACCTCTGCGGCGGCTCCGCCGCCGTCCCACCGAATCAGTCGTGTCATCCACTCACTTATTCAATAAGATTCTAATTGCCGACCGGGGCGAAATCGCCGTGCGTGTCATCCGGGCATGCAAGGAACTCGGCATCCGCACAATTGCCATCCATTCGGAAGCCGATGCCAATTCGCTGCATATCGGGGTTGCCGACGAGGACGTCTGCATCGGGCCGCCTCCGGGAGACCAGAGCTACCGGAACATTCCGCGAATTCTAAGCGCCGCCGAGGTGACCAACGCCGATGCGATCCATCCGGGGTACGGTCCATTGGCGGAGAACGCGGATTTCGCCGAGATGTGCGCATCATGCGGCATCGTGTTCATCGGACCGTCTCCGGAGGCCATTCGCCGAATGGGCGACAAAGCCGTTGCGCGGGAAACGATGCTGGCCGCGGACGTGCCGGTAGCCCCGGGTACGGGGGTGTTGCAAACCCTTGACGAGGCGGAGCTTGCCGCCGAAGAGATCGGATACCCGATTCGCTTGAAAGCGGTGGCCGGCGGCGGCGGCAGGGGCATGCGCACCGTGGATTCGGAGGACGGCCTCGAACGGGCCTGGAATGCGGCACAGGCCGAGGCGTCCGCGGCGTTCACATCGGGCACGCTCTATCTGGAAAAGGAAGTTGTGGCGCCCAGACACGTGGAAATCCAGGTGATGGGCGATCAGGCCGGGAATATCGTGCATCTCGGTGAGCGTGAGTGTTCCATCCAGAGGCGTCATCAGAAGCTGATCGAGGAGTCGCCTTCACCCGTGGTCGACGAGGAACTGCGCCGGCGGATGGGCAAAGAAGCCGTTGCGGGGGCAAGGGCGGTCGGTTATACGGGCGCAGGAACCGTGGAATTCCTTCTGGACGCGTCCGGCGCGTTTTATTTCCTTGAAATGAACACCCGCATTCAGGTCGAGCACCCCGTTACCGAGTTGGTGACGGGTATTGATCTGGTAAAAACTCAGGTCCGGGTCGCCGCGGGAGAGTCGCTTCCGTTTGCCCAGGAAGACATCCAGCCATTTGGACACGCCATCGAATGCCGCATCAACGCGGAGGATCCCGATCACAACTTCCGACCGTCCGCGGGGGAAATCAGCACGTTCCATGCGCCAGGCGGACCGGGCATCCGTATCGATTCGCATGCGTATGCCGGCTATCGTGTGCCGTCCCACTACGATTCGCTCCTCGCCAAGTTGCTTGCGTACGGAGACACACGGGAGGAAGCAACGGCACGTATGGTCCGCGCGCTCGAGGAGTTCGTGATCGAGGGGATCCCGACAACCATTCCATTTCATCTCAAAGCGATGCGGCACGCGGATTTCCGCACGGGCCGGATCGACACGGAGTTCGTGGCCAGGTTGGGGTATGGGGTCTGAGCCTCGGCCGCCGCCCGTTTCCATTCGATTATGACTGACCGGTCGGCTGGCGACCCGACCGGGATACCAACCTTTCTTTCGGGAGTCATCAATCATGTCGGAGATTCCGGAAGGCCTCCTGTACACGCAAGAGCACGAGTGGATTCGTATCGAGGGTGAACGGGGTACGATAGGCATTACCGACTATGCGCAGGGTGAACTGGGAGACATTGTCTTTGCCGAATTGCCGGAAGCCGGTGATGAGATCGAGCAGGGAGAGCCCTTCGGGACGATCGAGGCGGTGAAGACCGTGGAGGATCTTTACGCGCCGGTGACCGGCGTCGTACTCGAGGTCCACGAGGAACTTGGCGAAGACGCGGCTCCGATCAACTCGGATCCCTATGGCGAGGGCTGGATGATCGTGGTTCGGATGACCCGTGACGACGAACTCGAAACGCTACTGAGTCCTCAGGCCTATGGCGAGCTTATCGACGAGTTTTAGTGCCCGGTTCCAAAACGCATGTCCGGTCTGCCGACGACACCATGCGGGCCGGGTCGACCGCAATGCGTCCGACCACTTCAACGGCGTTCGATCTTCTTTGCCCCGGGCAGTAGACAAAGGGGGTGTGTACCTTTGCTGAACCGGCCGGTTCTGGTATTGAACCAGAGTTACGAACCCATCCAGGTGTGCAGCGCACGGCGGGCGATCGTTCTCGTATTTCGCGGGCGGGCAGAGGTCATCGAAGCGCTGGACCTGTATGTCCGGACGGTTTCCGAACGGTTTCCTGTGCCCAGCGTCGTACGACTCGGGCTCTACGTCCGTGTTGCTCCCAAGCAACTTGCATTGTCCAAGAAAAACGTCTTGAAGCGGGACGGTCACCGGTGCCAGTATTGCGGTACCCGAAAGGGTCCGATGACCGTCGATCACGTGGTACCGCGTACCGGAAACGGACGGGACACGTGGGAGAATCTGGTTTGCGCATGTCTGCACTGCAATAATCTCAAAGGTAATCAGACGCCGGAACAGGCGGGCATCAATCTTCTGCGCCGACCTCGCCGGCCCAGTACCGTTACGTCCATCAGCCAGTTGATAGGCGTGCCCGACAGGCGCTGGCGGCCTTATCTTTTTATGGATTGATGAAATGAATGCCGAATCCGCGGCAGTACAGGGGAGTGCCGGCGACGATGCGTACGGCGTGAAGCTGGACGTCTTCGAAGGGCCGCTGGACCTGCTTCTGTTTCTGATTCGCAAGGACGAAGTCGACATCTACGACATTCCTATCGCAGACGTCACACGACAGTTTCTGGAGTTTGTGGAAATGATGCAGACGCTCAATCTGGAACCTGCCGGTGATTTCCTGGTTATGGCGGCCACACTGATGAAGATCAAGTCACGTATGTTGCTGCCGGCGGATCCCGACTCGGATGAGGAGGAAGAGGATCCGAGGGAAGAGCTGGTGCGGCGCCTGCTGGAATACCAGCAGTTCAAGGAAGTGGCCAACTGGCTCGAAGACAAACAGGATTTGCATCGGGACAGCTTTTATCGGGGGGCCGCGCTGGACACCGGTGAAATCGACGAGCCCGATCAGGCCCCGTTCGCAGCCTATGGTTCGGTGAGTCTGTTCGATCTGATGTCGGCGTTTCGAACGGCGCTCATCGCCGCGCCCAAAGAGGACTACCACGCGGTACATCAACTGGAAGTCACGACCGGAGAACGAATGGAGGTCGTCGAGGACATTCTGCAGAAGAGGCATCGGGTACCGTTCTCGGATCTGGTTGCCGGTCTTCCGCGGATTGTCCTCATTGTCACGTTCATCGCCCTGCTCGAGCTGATCAAGACCGGGCGGGCGCTTGCCAGGCAAAGCGGATCGGACGGTGAAATCTGGGTTTACAGGCGGGATGAAGAGGAAGTGGAGCCTGGTACAGAACCGGCGTCCGGTCGTTAACCGTGTATCCGTCATTGGCGGCGCGGATTGGGTACCGGGCGGATTCAGTCCGCCCGTAATTCGATCGAATCGAGTAAGGGATGGGCGAGTCGTACGGCATGGATCCGGTTTCCTCGGACCAAGATGCACGGAATCAGGGCGTCGTGGAGGCCCTGTTGATGGCGTCTGACAGACCGCTCGGCGCCAGCCAGATCGCATCGTTGCTTGACGGGGCCCGTACGGGAGACGTGCGCGCGTACGTTGAGGAATTGAATGAGCAGTACGGCCGGACAGGCCGCAGTTTCAAAATCGCCGAAATCGCCGGTGGATTCCTGTTCACGGTGCATTCGGAATACGGCGTCTGGATCCGACGGCTCCTGAAGGACAAGGCGCCGGTCCGGCTTTCGTCGGCAGCCCTGGAGACGCTCGCCATCATCGTGTTCAAACAACCGGTCATGAAGGCCGAGGTGGAACACATTCGGGGGGTGTCGGTGGACGGGGTGGTGCGGCATCTGCTCGAGAAGGGATTGATCCGCATCGCCGGTCGTTCGGACGCCCCCGGGCGTCCGCTGCTTTACGGTACGACACGGGACTTTCTGAAGCACTTCGGATTGAAGACGCTGTCGGATCTGCCGAAGGTCCGGGAGTTGGATGAACTGCTGGACGAGAGGGCGGCGGCGGTGTCGTCGCCGGGCGGGTTCCTGCAGGCGATGGGCCGGCCCGAGGGCGAGGCGGGGAATCCGGATGAGAGCTCCGGCGATCCGCAATCGGGGTGAAGGGTTGCTATGGGCAACAGGGGTATCGTGATCGCTATCGACGGTCCCGCGGGGTCGGGCAAGAGTACCACGGCTCGGTGTGTCGCCAACAGGCTGGGATATCTCTATCTGGATACCGGCGCCATGTACCGCGCTCTGGGTTGGACCCTGATTCGTATGGGCCTCAGCCCTGACGATGCAGCCGCGGCCGCCGGGACCGCCGCCGCGGTGGATTTTGATTTTCGCCTGGAGGACGGCGGCCAGAGGGTTCTGATCGACGGCGAGGACGTGACCGGAGAGATCCGTTCGGCGGATGTTTCTGACGCCGCCTCCCGGGTGGCCGTGCACCCCGAGGTTCGGAAGATACTCGTTGCGCGCCAGCAGGAGTTGGGGCTCGAGGGCGGTATCGTACTGGAGGGCCGGGATACGGGCACCGCAGTTTTTCCGCAGGCCGAACTGAAGATATTCCTTGTGGCCGACGTCGCCGAGCGGGCGCGGCGCCGACAACGTGAGTTGCTCGATGGCGGCGTCACAACAGACCTGGACGAACTGAAGGGACGGATCCGCGAACGAGACACGCGCGACCGGGCCACCCAGAGGCGATCGGGACCCTGGCCGGCGACGGATGCAATCACGGTGGATACCACCGGCATGAGTATCGAAGCGCAGGCAACCCGTGTGGTGGAACTTGCCCGCGAGCGCGGAATACAGGAAGAATGATCCACGGGTCTACAATGCGGACAGACATCTACACCGGCCGTCGGGGCAATAACCTCTATCGATTCATATGGACGCTGGGCGCCGGAGCATGCAGTTGCATGTTCCGGCTGCGCGTCGCCGGACGTCATTTCGTACCACGCAGTGGCGGCGTCATCCTGGCCAGCAACCACGCCTCCTTCGCAGATCCCGTATTTATCGGGGTTGCGGCGTGCCGGGAACTTTCGTATGTTACCAAGCAGGAAGCATTTCACGTTCCGATTCTCGGGTGGCTGATTCGGAAGCTGAATGCACTGCCAATCGACCGGTCTCGTGGAGACCGTGGTGCGTTGCGGAGTATCGAAGGGTGTCTGAAAGCCGGCGGCGCGATGTTTCTTTCGCCGGAGGGGACCCGTAACAAGACTTCCACGCTGAGGCCGCCCAAAGACGGGGTCGGCATGTTGGCTTACCGTGCGCGGGTTCCGGTGGTTCCCGTTTTTGTTTCGGGTACGGTCAACATCTGGGCGAGTCTGTTCGGTCTGGACCACGTGACAGTGCGGTTCGGTAAACCTATATATGTGATTCCTTCCGAATTGCCCGCCAGGCGGCGGTCCGCCTACCACGCCATCAGTAGCGAGGTGATGCTCAGTATAGGCAACCTCAGGCCGCGCAGGCGGATTACCGGTCCGCCCGCGACGGAATCCATGTTTGAACGCCGGTAAGATTCCTGCGGAGCCCGGGTCTCCGCATTTTCCCGTATTTTTTCGCCGAGCTGCATATCCGGGACACCAGTCTATTGCGAATCGGCCAAGGAGGTCGCTGTATCATGTCGGAAGAAAACAACACCGCAGCCCAGACCGTTTCCCAGCCCTCGACCCAGGAAGCACTGGAGGCGTTGGACGAGCGCGAATACTCGGAAGAGGAATTCGCCTCGATGATGAGTCTGTATGAAGACACGATGAGCAATATTACCGAGGGCGAAATCGTCGCCGGAACCGTCCTGGCCGTGGCGGAGAACACCGTCGTCGTCGATATCGGTTTCAAGTCCGAAGGCGCCATACCGCTTTCCGAGTTTGCCGACCCGTCGGAAGTGGAGGTGGGACAGGAAATCGAGGTGTATCTCGAAGACGTGGAAGACCAGGAAGGTCAAATTGTGCTGTCCAAGCAGAAGGCTGATTTTATGCGGGTGTGGGACCGCATAAAGGACGCATACGACAGCGATCAGATCGTCGAGGGCCGGCTGGTGCGGCGCATAAAGGGCGGTATCGTTGTGGATCTGTTCGGGGTGGACGCCTTTCTGCCCGGATCTCAGATCGATATCAAACAGGTGAAGAATTTCGATCAATTCATCGGAGAGGTCTTTCCCTTTCGAATCATCAAACTCAACAAGAACCGGCGCAATATCGTCGTTTCAAGGCGGGTCGTGCTGGAAGCCGAACGGGAGCGCTTGCGCAAACAGATTCTCCAGACGCTGGAAGTCGGCCAGGTGCGCGAAGGCGCGGTGAAGAACATTACGGATTTCGGTGCGTTCATCGACCTGGGCGGCCTGGACGGTCTGTTGCACATTACCGATATTTCATGGGGCCGGATCGGGCACCCTTCCGAGGTCTTGTCCATCGGCGACAATGTACAGGTGAAGGTGCTCAATTACGACGAGGAACGCGAACGGATTTCTCTGGGAATGAAGCAACTTACCCCGCATCCCTGGGAAAATATCGAGGAAAAGTATCCCGTGGGGGACCGGGTGGACGGCAAAGTGGTGAGCATCACGGACTACGGTGCGTTTGTGGAATTGGAGCAGGGCGTGGAGGGGCTGGTCCACATTTCGGAGATGTCCTGGACGCAGCATATCCGTCATCCGTCCAAGCTCGTATCAATCGGCGATCAGGTGAAGGTTGTCATTCTGAACGTGGATAAAGAGGGCCAGAAGATCTCGCTCGGCCTGAAGCAGACAACCGACGACCCCTGGCTTTCGCTGGACGAAAAATATCCCGTGGGAACACGTCTTACGGGCCTGGTGCGAAATCTGGTCAATTTCGGCGCGTTTGTGGAGATCGAAGAGGGCATCGACGGCCTGGTTCACATTTCGGATATGTCGTGGACACGGCGTGTGCGGCATCCCAGCGACGTCGTCAAGAAAGGCGAGAACGTCGACGTGGTCGTGCTCAACATAGACAAGAAGCGTCGACGAATATCCCTGGGTCACAAGCAAACCATCGAAAACCCGTGGTCTGAACTGGCTGTTCAATACGCGGTGGGTAAAACGACAGCGGGTCGGATATCCCGGTTGCTTGAACGCGGGGTTGTCGTCGACCTGGACGGCGACGTCGAGGGCTTCATCCCGGTTTCGCAATTGGGGTTGTCGGATCTGCAGACGCCTCAGACCCACTTTTCGGAACAGGACGAACTGCCGCTCAAGGTGGTTGAATTCGACGAAGAGCAGCGCAAGATCGTGCTGAGTGTGAAGGAATACCTGCGCGACGCCGAACAGGCTGAGATCGACGCATATATTGCAAGCCACCAGCCAAAGCCGGTTACGGTGGGTGACGTGGTGGGCGCCGCCGATGACTCCGACTCGTCGTCCGAAGACGCCACTCCTGCTGCGGAACCCGAAGCCGCCGCGGAGGCGCCAGCCGAAGCGGCTCCAGAAGCACCCTCCGAAGGGGCCGAAGCCGGGTCTGCCGAAGAGGATTCCGGCGAAGGCGACCCGCCGGCCGCGGAGGCTTCCGATACGACCGGCAAGACGGAGGCCGGGTCGAATACGGAAGTCTAGGATTCTGGGACAGCCTGTACGCTGCAGACAGAGAGTTGGGGAGTTGTCCTCAACTCTTTGTTGTATGGATGAGAATGGGTTTCCGGCGTTTGCCGTACACGGCCGGTAAGGGTGGCGCGGCAGGCCGGCCGGAGCCGTGCGGCGAATACAAGGAACGGGTGAGATGAACAAAAGCGGCAAGACCGTATCGTTCTATACCCTGGGCTGCAAGTTGAATACCTACGATACGGAATGGTACCGTGAGCAGTTCATGCACGAAGGGTACCGGGAAGTGGTGTTTGGGCGCTCGGCGGATGTGACGGTGGTGAATACCTGCGCGGTGACCGGTACGGGCGCCGCACAATCAAGGCAGATGCTGCGCCGGGCGCATCGCATTTCGCCCGAAGGCACGGTCGTGGCCATGGGGTGTTACGCGCAGACCGATCCCGACGTGCTGATCGATATGCCGGAAGTCGATCTGGTCGTGGGCACTGCGGAAAAGACACATCTGTTGGACCTGATCAACGATGCGTGCTCCATCGGTCGAAGTTACGTCACGCGGCGTCGAACCGCCGAGTTTCAGGAAATGGATATCTTCAACTTCGGCGGCCGGGCGCGTGCGTTCGTGAAGGTGCAGGAAGGCTGCAACGAGTTCTGCTCATTTTGCATTATACCGTTTGCCAGGGGCAGGAGCCGAAGCCGCAGTCTGCAGAGCTGTCTCGATCAGGTGAAACGGCTTGTTGATGCCGGTTACAAGGAGGTCGTCCTCGCAGGCGTACACATTGGGGACTATGGCGCGGACCTGGACGGTCCCGTACTGCTGGATCTGTTTGAAGCCATCGAGCGGATAGAGGGCCTTCAGCGGTTCAGGGTGAGTTCGATCGAAGCGTCGTTCATTACCGATGCGATGGTCGATTTCTTTTCCGCCTCGTCCAGGTTCTGCAGACACCTGCATATTCCGCTCCAGAGTGGAGACGACGGGATTCTGAGATCGATGCGCAGGCCTTATACGCGGTCGCGTTATCTCTCGTTGATCGAGACACTGGCGGAAAGCGTGCCGGGGATAGGCATCGGCGCGGACGTGATGGTCGGGTTTCCGGGCGAGACCGATGAGGCATTCTCCAACACGTTCGACCTGATCGACAAGGGTCCCCTGGCGTTCCTGCACGTGTTTCCCTTTTCGCCGCGCAGCGGCACCGCTGCCGCGCGAATGGGCGGCGAGGTGGACGCTGCCGTGAAGAAGCGTCGTGGCGCGCTGCTCAGGACACTGGGCGCGCGGAAAACCGAAGCCTTCTGGCGTCGTTTTGCGGGGCGAACGATGCACGTGCTCTTCGAAGACAGGCGCGAGCCGGGCACAGGGTATCTGCAGGGCGTTACCGACAATTACATCCGTGTATTCGCTCCGGGGCCCGATAGCGCGAAGAATTCCATCGCGCCCGTGCGGCTGACCGACGTGCGTCCGGACCGGGTTATCGGCCGTCTGACGGACATCGGCAAGGGAGAACGGCGGCACGAAGCGCAGGATTAAGGAAGCGTCTTTATGGCACGCCCGAGAGATGTCACTCCGGCAATGGAACAGTATCTGCATTTCAAGGACGAATACAGAGATGCCGTGCTGCTGTTCAGAATGGGTGACTTCTATGAGACGTTTTACGACGATGCGAAAGAGGTTTCCGGCCTTCTCGGGCTGACGCTGACCTCCCGCAACAACGGCCGAGGCGGGAAAAGCGTGCCGATGGCCGGCGTGCCGCATCATGCACTGGATACCTACCTTGCCCGCTTGATCAAGGCGGGTCGCAAAGTGGCCATCTGCGAACAGATGGAGGCGCCGCAGAAAGGCAAGCCGGTCGTGCGGCGCGAGGTCGTCCAGGTGGTCTCCCCGGGCACGGCGCTCTCGGACAACCTGCTGGACCAGAAACGCAACAACTATCTCGCGGGTCTCCGGGTCGAGTCAAACCGGCTGGGCATCGCGGTGACGGATCTGTCAACCGGTGATTTCCGCGCTCTCGAACGGGATGCGGACGAATTGTGGGATGTGCTTGAGGGAATCAGTCCCGCGGAGGTGCTCGCGCCCGAGTCGTGGGCCGAAGCGAATGAGGCTGCGATGGCGCATCGATTGCCGGGCACGTTGCTCGTGCGAACCGAAGACTGGCACTTCGGATTCGCCTATGCGCACGATCTGTTGCTGGAACATTTCCGGGTCAATTCGTTGAAGGGATTCGGCTGCGACCGGATGACGGTGGGCATCGGCGCGGCGGGGGCGGTGCTGGGGTATCTCAAACAGAATCAGAAGGGGGCGGTCTCTCACGTCACCCGCCTCTCCCGGGAGCGTGACGGGGCGCACATGGGTCTCGACCTCGTGACCCAGCGGAACCTGGAGCTGATTACGTCAATACAGGAGGGGCGGCGGGAAGGGACCCTGCTGTCCCTGCTGGACCGCACGTGCACCGCGATGGGCGCGCGAACGCTGAGGTCATGGCTGTCTCGGCCGCTGCTCGATATTTCGAGGATCGAAGCGAGACTGGACGCCGTTGAAGACCTGGCAGCGCAAGCCGCGCGTCGGGAGTCGCTTCGTTCAGGCCTGAAGCAGGTGGGAGACCTCGAGCGCCTGATGTCCCGGATCTGCTGTGGACGCTGCAGTCCAAGGGATCTCGTGTCTCTCAAGGCGTCGCTGCAGGCCATACCCGGCCTTCGAGACGCGCTGAAGGAGTCCACGGTCGATCTGCTGGTAAAGGCGCGGTGTCAGGGGATGCTTGACCTGATCGACCTGATCGACCTGATCGGGCGCACGGTGGTGGACGATCCGCCGTTTCAGCTCAGCGAAGGGGGCGTTATCAGGGAGGGCTATAGCCGGGAACTGGACGAGCTCCGCGACGCAGCCTCCGGAGGCCGCCGGTGGGTGGCTGAACTTCAGGCCAAAGAGAGAGAGCGTACCGGTATTCCGTCGCTCAAGGTCGGGTATAACAAGGCATTCGGGTATTATATCGAGATCACAAAGGCGAATATGGACAGGGCTCCGGAAGACTACCTGCGCAAGCAGACCCTGGTGAACGCGGAGCGCTTTATTACGCCTGAGCTGAAAGAGTGGGAAGCGAAGATCCTGGGGGCCGACGAACGGGCGAAGGAACTGGAGAAAGAGCTGTTTCAGCAGCTCAGGGGCGAGGTGGAGGCCTGGGTGAACGAGGTACAGCGCACGGCGCGTGCGGTGGCCGTCGTAGACGTGCTGGCCTGTCTGGGAGAAGTGGCCGTGTCCAACGACTACGTCCGGCCAAAGGTGGACGATTCTACCGGAATCGAAATTCGGGAGGGTCGCCATCCGGTTGTCGAAGGGTTGCTGCCTACCGGCAAGTTTGTACCCAACGACTTCCACGTGGATGGCGAACACGACCAGGTGCTGATTATTACCGGCCCCAATATGGCCGGTAAATCCACGATGCTGCGTCAGATCGGGTTGATCGTTCTGCTTTCGCAACTGGGCAGTTTCGTTCCCGCGAGGGCCGCGCGTGTGGGTGTGGTGGACCGGATTTTCACACGGGTCGGCGCGTCTGACAACCTTGCCCGGGGCGAATCCACGTTTCTTGTGGAGATGAACGAAGCGGCCAATATCCTGAACAACGCCACCCCCAGGAGCCTGGTGCTTCTGGATGAAATCGGGCGCGGTACCAGTACGTTTGACGGGCTGAGCATCGCCTGGGCGATGACGGAATATCTGCACAACACCGCGGCACTGCAACCTCGCACGTTGTTCGCAACGCACTATCACGAATTGACGGAACTCGAGGAGTTACTGCCGAGGGTGAAGAATTACAGCGTCGCGGTGAGGAAGGAGGGCGACAACGTGACGTTTCTGCACCGGCTGGTGCCGGGTGGGTGTGACCACAGCTATGGCATCGAGGTGGCGCGGCTTGCCGGAATGCCCCGCGAACTGGTCTTGCGGGCCCGAGACGTGCTGCGCAGGCTGGAGGAGAACGATTTGACGCCGGCCACGAAAGAAACGACCCCGTCGACGGTTCGTGAATCCGCCGCCGCGAACGGGCAGATGAATCTGTTCGCCCGTGCCCCTGAAGATCCGGTCCTCACCGAATTGCGCGATCTGGACGTGGGCAATACCACACCGCTCCAGGCTCTGGCTGCTCTGGATCGGTGGAAGCGGGAACTGGACGGAAGAGAATCAACCTGACGACGTACGCGCGTTTCTTCACGAGGCGGGAAGACGTGAGACGATCGCTTCGTAGCGAGACGGGACGAATCGGCGGAAGAATGGTGAGGGATTCCCGAGAAGAGACGCTCGGGAACTTACCAGTAATTTTAAAACAGCTTCTTATAAGACGTTGTCGTAACTTGCGTTTATGCGCTGAACCGACGAGACGCCCGGTACGGATAGGATCTTCTTTCTCAGGTCTTGGAGTTGGCTGACGTTCCTGACCTCAACGGTGAATCGGTTGCCCACCTGACCGCTGGAAGTGTTCAGCTCTCCCTCGACAACGGGCACGCCCTCCCCCGATATGGCCTCACTGATGTCGCGAAGGAAATTGGGGCGATCCTCGCCATTGACGCGGATCTGTACGGTGAAGGCCGTCTCCTCTTCCGAATTCCAATCGACGTCTACCAGGCGGTCGCGTCCTTCCGGAAGGTTTGAAATGTTAACACAGTCCCTCCGGTGAACGGAAATCCCTTTGCCCCGGGTGATTACGCCCAACACCGAATCGCCGTAAATGGGCTGGCAGCAGCGGGCGAACTGGATCATCAGGTGGTTCAGGCTGTGGATCACGATCGGGTTCTTGCGGCCCCTTTTCTTGATTTCCGGCCGCTGTCGTCTTGGAATCGGGCGGGCCGCTGGAAAGATCTGATGCACAACCCGTTCCAGGGACAGCGTACCGTTGCCCAGGCTGGCGTAGAGGTGCTCTACGTCCTGCAGGCTGAAGTGAGCGGCAGCCGCCTCCAGTTTTTCTTCGGCCGTACGTTTTCGACGTCTTTTGAGTTCCCGATCCAGGATGTCCTTGCCGATCCGGACGCTTTGAGAAAACTCTTCCTCGCGTAACCAGCGCCTGATGCGGCTGCGTGCCCGGGCGCTCTTGACAAGATCGAGCCAGTCGCGATTGGGCCTCTGGTGGGGTGAGGTGATTACCTCGACAGTACTGCCCGTTCGCAGCGGTGTAGAGAGGGATACCATCTGATCGTCCACCCTGCTGCCGATACAACGCAGGCCGACGTCGGTGTGAACTGCAAACGCAAAGTCCAGGGGTGTGGCGCCCTCCGGAAGCTGAATGAGGTCACCCTTAGGGGTAAACACGAAGATCTCGTTCGGGAAGAGATCGACCTTGAGCTCGTCCATGAATTCCTGCGGACTCGTGGTTTCCCGCTGCCACTCCAACAGGCTTCGCAACCAGGCCATGTGGCGGTCCATTTCGGAAGGGCCGCGCTTGCCCTCTTTGTAGAGCCAGTGAGCTGCAATGCCGACCTCTGCCGTCTGATGCATCTTCCTGGTTCGGATCTGCACCTCGAGCATCATACCCGACGGACCAATGATCGTCGTGTGGAGTGACTGGTACATGTTGCTCTTGGGTGTGGCGATAAAGTCCTTGAAGCGGGCGGTGACCGGCGGATACATGGTGTGCACCAGGCCCAGAACGTTGTAGCATTCGGGAACGGTATCAACCAGAACGCGAAGCGCAAGAAGGTCGTAGATTTCATCGAAGGCTCTTTCACGCCCGTTCATTTTCTTGTAGATGCTGCTGAAATTTTTGGAACGGCCCGTCATGTCCGCCTGAATCCCCGCGTTCTCGAGCGCCTCCGATAGTGGCTTCCGCACCGCTTCGATGCAGGCCTCTCGTTCCTCCCGGGTCAGGTTGATCTTTTCCTGGATATAACGGTACGCTTTCGGATCCAGCCACTTGAGACTGAGGTCTTCCAGTTCCGCCCGGATGCGGGACATGCCCAGCCGGTGGGCAAGCGGTGCATAGATATCGCGACTCTCGTATACCATGCGCTCCTGGCTTTCCGGTCGCATGAATTTCAGGGTACGCATATTGTGAAGGCGGTCCGCCAGCTTGATGAGAACGACGCGGAGGTCCCGTGCCATCGAGAGCAGCATTTTGCGGAAATTCTCGGCCTGTTCCGCTTCCGGGCTCTGGAAGGAAAAGTCCTTTATTTTGGACACGCCGTCAACCAGGCCGGCAATCTCAGCACCGAAATGAGATTCGATCTGGGCAAGAGGAACATCGGTCTCGTCCACCACGTCGTGCAGCAGGCCGGCGGCCGCAGTCGCGGAGTCGAGACCCAGGTCGATCAGGATGCGGCACACGGCCACAGCGTGGGATATTGCGGGATCGCCGGACTTTCGGCGCAGGTTTCGATGAGCCAGTTCGGCGAAGTGGTAGGCTTTGGAGATGAGCGGAAGATTCTGGTTCGGACGAACGTCGATCGCCGACCGGAGCAGGTTCTGAAGATCGGGAAAACCGGACTCACGTTCGACGACGGCTTCGATGGCCGGGAGGGTTCTGGAGCCAGCCGTTTGTAACCTCACGGAGACCTCCATCGGATCTGAGCGGCCCGCGCTGCCGGCGGGTCCCGCAGATACCGTACCTCGGGCTTTCCGAGCGACCGGCATCGAATCTGGCGCCGCAGATTGGCGGCCTTCCGGTCAGATCTTGACGATCCCGGAAAGTCCTTTCGCGAATATTTCTCGGAAGTTACAATTTAACATATCCCCGTTTCGGTGTCAACAGCCACCAGGTCGGCTGAGAAGCGTCCCGGTTGCCGACATGCAATGTCCGCCGAGTGGTTCCAACGATCCACTCTTCGGAGGATCGTCTGGCGCCTTGACAGGGGCCATGCGGACGGACCTGGCCTCAGACAGATCTGCTCCTGGGAGGATCGACATGGGCGTGGAAGCCATACGTGGTGTCGTGGCGGTACTGGTAACACCGTTCGATGACCGTGAAGAGATTGTATTCGAAGACATCCGCCGACAGGTGGAGACGGCGGTCGCATTCGATATCGGGGCGGTGTGTCTGCCGGCATATGCGAGCGAGTTTTACAAGCAATCAGGAAAAGAACGGCTCGCGGTCGTCCGGGCCGCGGTAGCGTCGGCCGCGGGGAGGATACCTGTGGTGGGTCAGTCGAACCACCCGTCAGCCCGACAGGCGGCGAATCTTGCCCGCGCGAACGAGGACGCCGGCGCCGACGTCATCAGTTTTGCAATCCCAAGGCAGTTCCGAACGACGGAAGCGGACCTTATTGCGTATTGCCGGACCATCTGCGACGCGGTGCAGGCGCCGATTCTGATTCAGGATTTCAATCCTGGCGGCCCCACGGTTGACGGGACGTTCTGCCGTCGACTTCGCGAAGCCTGCGATAATTTCAGGTATATCAAGCTGGAGGAGCCGCTTCTGGGTCGCGAGCTGCGAGGGATTCGAGAGGCGACCGACGGGGAGGTAGCCGTGCTGGAGGGTTGGGGCGGGATGTATCTTCCGGAACTCTTCGAGTGGGGCGTCGCCGGCGTCATGCCAGGGCTCGGACACGCGGATGTGATGAACAGGATCTGGGAACTCGGGTCATCGGGCGACCTGGACGGCGCGATGGACGTGTTCGACGGCATTCTGGCGCAGATTGTGTTTTCGCTGCAGGACATGGAGTTGTACCTGGTTGTAGAGAAACGCCTGCTGGCCGCGCGGGGGATCATTCGGCAGTCACAGGTACGCAGCCTGGCGTTCACGCCCGATCGGGAAACCGTGCGCCATGCGGACCGTTTGAATGAACGGGTATTGCAGCTTGTGGAAGAGTTGGGCTTCACAAGGCGTCCGCTCGTATAGCGCAAGGGGCGAGTTTTCACTTGCCTGATTGAGAAGAACAGGCTAAATTGACGATGTGCGAGCGTCGTCTGAAAAGTGTTGAGAGCCTCCAACAGTCCTGTCGGGAGCGTGGAACCCATATGCGAGGGCCCCGATACAACACGGTGATGGAACGGTGTCATCCCAGAACGGAGACCGTACCCCTGTCTTTCATCATTCGGCATTCGCTCGATCCCGACCCGTATGCGAAATTGGATTTGGACGAGGAGAAACTGGATGCGGTCAGAAACGTGATCGAACCGACACTCACAGGTCGGAAGTACGAGGTATTGCTGCTGCGTTCCCAGGGAAAGTCCATGGCCGAAATCGCGCTGCTGCTGTCGGTATCCAAGAGTACGGTGAGGAATTATTACCTTCAGGCGATACGACAGGTGCGCCAGGCGCTGGGGCTCGAAACGGAACCGGCCGGCCCGTCGGCCGGTGAGAAAGGGAGTAAGGCAGTTTCATCGCTAACCGCGTAGAAGGACGGGACCGAAGGTGCGGGTACGGGGGCAGCTACTGGCTGTCTTTTTTTTTGTTCTCCGGGTCAGGCGGACGATGATTTGAAGAAAGGAGCCTTCGATGGCGGTATTTCTCCATACCAGGATTCGGGTAAACGACCTGGACCGGTCGGCGGCGTTCTACTGCGACCATTTCGGATTCGTGGTGAAGAGCAGATCGGAGAAGTCCCCGGCGGGAAACCAGATTATGCATCTGGAGTTGCCTGGCAACGCCCATACGCTCGAACTGACCTGGTCGGAAGACTACGAACTGAACGTGCCCGAGGATCTGATGCATCTTGCAATCGGCGTGCCGGACCTCATCGCGTTTTGCGACGGGCTCGAGAACAAAGGCATTGAAATCTGGCCCGGCGATTGGCGTGAGACATTTCCGACCGGACGGAAAATGGCCTTTGTGGACGACCCGGACGGATACGAGATCGAACTGCTGGAACGGTAGCAGTCCGTTGAAGAAGTCGCTCTGCAGGCGAGGCCGAGTCATTGTGGCCGAATACAAGGCGCGCGACCGACGCGATGCCTGCGCGCCTATCCGCGCCGCGGCACCCGCCAGTTGGGATACCAGGTGGAGGTCTCGGGAAGGGATTCCTCAGTCCAGCTGTTCTGCATGGTCTCGAATCCCGAGAGAGAGGGGCGAATCACGGTCTCCCAGAGGACTTCCACGTCTTCGTAGGTCTGCAGCATGTGGGGCGGGTCCTTCTCCTCGTATTCGCCCAGCAGTTCCTTCGCCTTTTCGCCCAGCCATCGGACTTCGTCGGCAACCATGCGCTCGCCAACGCGGCGGTCCGACTGCCTGACCGTGGGTCCCATCGCGAAATGGGGTCCGGGAGCGTCTTCGGGCGGCAGCCGCGAAAGGTCCACACAGTCGGGGTGGAGCGCCCACAGAAGCGACGTTTCGACCTTTCCTGCGTGGTCGCCGCCGCTTCGTCCGTCGTTGTCGAAACCCGGCTGATTGGCTTCGTGGTCCGGCAGGCCGCAGAGCCTGGTGCCCACGTGGGGCTGCACCAGGCCGATGAGCGTTTTGAGATCCTTCCAGTTGGGGCCGTAATGTCCCGTTAGAAAAATCGCGGCGTGGAAGCCAAGGTGGTCCGCCATGCGGATGTGGTAGCAGATGTTCTTGAAGTGCTGCCAGGGCGGCATGCAGGTCATCCAGGAACGTCTGACCGGTCCAACGGTACGCTCGAGCCACAGCGCATACCCGCCAATTTCGTGGATATGCCAGTAATCCGGCGGCGCCACAATACCCCCGTGCGCGCGCGCGGACTCGCAGGCAATGCCGTGCGCCTTCAGGCCATCCAGGCCGACCGCGTCGTGCGGACCATGAGGTTCGCAAAGGCCGTACGGGAAGTAGACGAGCGGGCAGTCATTGAAGGCGGCTTCCAGTTGGTCCGGGAACATGCGTTCCCACTGTACTTGGCGCATTTCAGAACTCCTTATATCAAGTCGTCTGCCGGAACGGGCCGTTTCGGGTGATCCGGTCCCGGCCCGGGGGATGAAAGGGGCCGCGGTCTCGATTTGGCCATCTATTGCGCCCTGCCGCGTCCGGCAACGGTCCAGACGGCCTCCACGGCGCCGTTCCGCACGGCATAGGCGACGTCGTGCAGGTTGGTCGTCATGCCCTGGTGCTGGGGAACAACCGAAAGGCGTTCCCCAACCTGAAACGTATGGTCGCACGCACTGGCGTCGATATGACCATGTTCCACCGACATGCCGTATATCCTGGCGTTGGGGTGTTCCACGATGTATCCGTACGGAGTGGGCGGATAGCTCGTAAAGGATTTCTGGCCGCCGTCCACGATAACGCGTTCAGGGGTGGGCGTGCTGACCACGGTCACGATCACGCGTTCGGCACAGGTGGTCGGGTTCGGGGGATTGTCCGTGTGGTTGATGCGGCGCATGCCTTCGAAAACGTAGGAGCCGATCCGGGTTTCGGTGCAACCGATCTGCTTTGAGACGGCTTCGCTTCCGGTTCCGCCTCCGCTTACCGTGGCTACCGGAATACCGTCGCCCTCCAGCAGTGTCCGCGTGCGCGACAGAAAGGGTTCCGCCTCCCGCCGGCTGGGATAGGTCATGATGCCCTGGAAGCGGAGGCCGGGCAGCGCAACGACTTTGCGCGCCAGGTCCAGTGCGGCTTCGGGCGACTGGACGCCGCATCGGCGCCCGCCGGTATCCAGTTCGATCAGAATGGGTATTTCCGGTCTGCCCGCCTGTTCGGAGATGCCGCGAGCCGTCGTTTCGGAGTCCAGGGCTACCGTTATGGTTGCCCGTTCGCGGAGTCGCACAAGGCGTTTCACCTTGCGGGCGCCGACGATGTTGTAGGGAATGAGGATATCGGTTATACCCGCGTGGACCATGACTTCCGCTTCACCCAGCTTCTGACAGACAATGCCGATGGCGCCGGCTTCAAGCTGCAGGCGGGCGATTTCGGGAATCTTGTGGGTCTTGGTGTGCACCCGCAACGCGATTTCATGTTTGCTGCAGGATTCCGCGAGGTCTCGGATATTCTTGAGAAGGATGTCGAGATCGATGGTCAGTGCAGGTGTGTCCAGGTCCTCGACTCGCATGGGGTACATCCTCTTCCGTCAGGGGTGGGCGTGGGTTTGGTACGGGTAAGTTAGTTGTCCGGACGGAATTATTCAAAGACAAAAGCAGGTGCGTGAACTTCCCGGGCATGATGAATTCGCTTGACAGCCCATGTCCCGGCAGGGTAATTTTGAGGCTGTGTATTTTAACCACAAGGTTTCCGGGAGGTGTTTTGGCTATTCAGGTAGGGTTTATAGGCGCAGGCGGTCGTGCGAGATCCCACATGCGGGTGTTGCAGATGATGGAGGATGTGAATATCGCGGCGATCTGCGACGTGGTGGAGGAAACCGCGGAGCGTGTGGCCGGGGAATTCGGCGCGAGGGCGTATACCGACCATCGGAAGATGCTGGACGCCGAATCGCTGTGCGCTTTGTACGTGAGCGTTCCCACGTTTGCGCATACCGACGCGGAGATTCTGGCGGCGCAGCGCGGTGTGCATCTCTTCGTGGAGAAACCCGTAGCGGCGACAATGGAGAAGGCCCTCGAAATACTGGCGGCCGTGCGGGAGGCGGGCGTTCTGACCTGCGTGGGGTATCAGTTGCGCTATTCCGGCATCGCACAGCAGGCGAAGGCGTTCCTTAAAGGTCGGACGATCGGGATGACCGCTGTCCACAGATGGGGCGGGCTGCCAGGTACGCCGTGGTGGCGCGTGATGTCACAATCGGGCGGACAGATCGTTGAGCAGACCACGCACCAGGTGGATCTGCTTCGCTATCTTGTGGGTGAAGTGGCGGAAGTGCACGCCTATTACGCATTGCGTACCATGGACGATGAGGATAACCTGGATATTCCTGACGTGCACGTGATCAATCTGAAATTCGAGACGGGCGCGATCGGTTCGCTGACGTCCACGTGCACGTTTCGGCAGGGAGGCGGGACCGGGCTCATGTCATTTATATTGAATGACATGCGGGCGGAGTTCGGGCCCGATGGCCTGGTCGTGCATCCGGAGTCCGCGGCAGATCCGGGCCCGGTACAGCGTGATCTGGGTGATATCGACGAGGTTTTCATCGATGCCGTTCGTACGGGCGACGGGTCGGCCGTTCTTTCGGATTACGAGGACGGCGTCCGTTCGCTCGACGTGACGCTTGCGGCGAACCGATCCGCCGAAAGCGGACGGCCCGAAGTCCCGTATTTCTCGGCTTGACACTGAGGCAGGCCGGAACCTGCCGCACGTTTCCGCGTGTAAACATGCGAATCCGCAGACGTTGCCCGCCTGTGTTTTCCCCATTGGAACGATCTGGAGGTTGACCCATGAAGTCACTGCGCCGCCGGCCGCGTCCCGGACGAATTCTGGTCGATTATCTGAAGTCGATCTTTTTTGCCGTCTTTCTGGCTGTATTGATCCGGGCAACGCTGGTGCAGGCCTATCACATCCCGTCAGGATCCATGGAAAACACGCTGATGGAGGGCGACTACGTTCTCGGAGACAAGCTGACGTTCGGAACGCAGATTCCGGATCGTCTGCCAGTTCTGAATTACAAGCTACCTTCCTTTCGGCTGCCGGGATTTCGTTCTCCAAAACCCGGGGATATGGTGATTTTCGAATATCCGAAGGATCAGTCAAGGGACTTCATCAAGCGGTGTATCGCCGTAGGTGGGCAGACGATAGAGATCAGAAACAAGGTGGTTTACGTCGACGGCAAACCGTTTGCGAATCCCGACGGGGTGAAGTTCATGGACCGGCGGACGGAGCTCAAACGGTACAGTACCCGTGACAACTACGGGCCTTATTTGGTGCCGCCCGGACATTTGTTCGTGATGGGGGACAACCGGGACAACAGCGACGACAGCAGGTTCTGGGGGACGGTATCCCTCGACAAGGTGAAGGCCCATCCGCTTCTTATCTATTTTTCCTGGAACTCCAGCGCCCCCCTCTGGAACCCGTTCGGAAAAATTCGATGGAGACGGCTGGGCATCGTGCACTGACAGATTCCGAACGGGTTCGGGATTCCGCCGGGCGGGACATCGAATCAAATGACAGAAAAACCTGCGGTAGCCATGCGTTTCGCGGAGAGGAAGGCGGGCGGCATGTTCCAACACCGTTCCATTGGCTGGTTCTGCTACATATCCGTTGCCGCGATATTCGGTTGCGGTCCTATCCCGGAGGACACCGCCAATAATCCGACGACCGATTCCGACGGCGGCCGAGTGTACTCCAACGATGAATGGGGATTCCGGATTACGGTCCCGGATGTGTGGGGCTGGACGGCGCAAACGTCCTTCCAGACCCGGGAGCCGAACGGATTGCCCAGAGTCGAAGTGGTTATGAACCGCGAGGCGATTGGCGGATTTGAGGCGGTGTTGACGTTACGGCCCCGCGCGCTTTCGGAAAATTCGACGCTACAGACGGTTACCGCCGAACTGGAAGAGGAATTCAAGGCCACGTTTCTGGGGTACACGGGACAGGAGAAACGCACGTTTCAGATATCGGGGCGCGACGGCATCGAGTGGGTCTTCCGGACCGTGTTTCTTCGCCGGCGTGGGGACCGGTTCTTCGTTACGGTGGTGCTGGACGGGCGGAAGGCTTACCTGATGATGGGCAACGGGACGTCTGCCGCCTTTCCCGTCGACGAATACCGTTCAATCGCGAAATCTCTGGAATTCCGGTAAAACGACGACACTGGAGGTCAGGACAGGCGCACGACCGGCGCGAGTCCCTGGATTCGGGGAGGGAGCGCAACGCCGTCATTCGGTCACAAGGGCCGGCCGCAGCCCGGATGGGCTCTTTCCACGGGCCGATAGGGTTCCTTCGGGATTCGAAAAATCCCGGGCGAACCCTTTTTGCGTTGTAGCAGACCGACCCTCTAATCCACCGCTTCGCAACGCTTTCGTATGGTCACCAGGCCGAGACCCCCGGTCTGCAGGGCTTTGCGGAAGATACTGCGCATCCGAGGTTCGGGATCCGATTCTTCGACCGTCCAGACCGAGCCGACCCCGCAGGCCGCCGCCAGGTCGTTGATGCCGACAACCGGCCCGGGGTTTCCGGCGACCGGGACGCCTCGATCGGGCGTGGGTTGGCCGCCGGTCGTGAGCGAGCCCGCGTTGTCGAGCACCACCAGGAGCACGTCGGCGCCGACTGATCTGGCGTGGATCAATGCGTTGACGCTGCTATGGTAGAAAGCCGAGTCCCCGGTGATGGCGACAACGCGTTCCCGCACGCCGGCTTTCCTGAGACCCACGGCTGCGCCGATGGCGGATCCCATACACAGCTTGGTGTCGAGATACCGGGCGGCGATGACGACGCAACCCGGATCGGCGGTGAGGAATGGATTCTGGCCCAGCGCGGCCGCCTCTTCGCGCAATGCGGCGAGGATGTCATTGTAGGGGCAGCCGGCGCAGTGTGACTTCCGGTACGGCTTTTCCTCCTGCCAGCCTGCCTCGGTGTAAACGCGCGATGGCGCCAGGTCCGGCAGATGCGCCTTCAGCGCGTTCTGCATCTGCCAGCGGAAGAGTTCACCTTCTCCGGGGACAAGGCCGCTGCGTTTGCCGATAACTTTCGGGGTGACGCCCGCGTCGTATCCAATGGTCTTGACGCTGTCTTCGAGATACGGGTCCACTTCCTCGAGCACCAGCACCTGACTGCACTGTTTGAGAAAATCCGAAATCAGGCCCCCCGGCAGCGGGTAGAGAGAGCCGAGTTTCAGGCACGCGAGTCTCGATGCGTCCGCGCCTTCCAGCGCGTCCTGAAGTTTGCTGTGGACGAATCCGGACGCGATGACGCCCAGATCTCCGGCGCCCTCGATTCGGTTGAAGGGCACACGCTCGAACGACTGCGAGATGTCCTGCAGTTTACGATGGAGCCTGCCGTGATTGGGAATGCAGTTGGACAGTGACGAAATCCAGCGCATCGGTTCCCTGTCGGGCGCCAGCGGCCGTCTGGCCGCGGGCCTGCGGACGGGCGTCTGTTCGTCCTCGCACACGCTGAAGCTCCGTGTGATGCGAAGGATGACGACCGTCCGGAACGATTCCGAGAAGTCGAAGGCCCAGCGCATCATGTGCCGGCCCTCCGCCGGTGTCGCGGGTTCGAGCATCGGGACTTCGGCGAGGGGGGCGAAGAAACGGCCGTCCTGCTCGTTCTGTGACCCCCATGCCCCGGGGTCGTCGCCCATCAGGATGACCAGTCCGGCGTGTACGCCGGTCATATTCAGAACCATGAGGGTATCCAGCGCCACGTTCATACCCACGCTCTTCATGCATACGAGCACGCGGCGGCCTCCCTGGGAGACGCCCGCCGCGACGTCGAGTGCGATGCGTTCGTTCAGACACCACTCGGCATCGTGACCGTATTCGCCCGCGGTGTCGGCGAGCGCGGTAAAGGTGCCGGTACCCGGCGATCCGGGATATCCGGTTACGCAACTGACGCCTGCCTCGATCGCGCCCCAGGCCAGTGCCGTGTCGCCATTGATTCGCAATGCATTCATCATGGCTTCTCCATTGGAAATTGACGTGACTGCAGACGGAACACCGATAGTACCCGAAGATCCCGGGCTTGTCAAGCGGTAAAGGAAATTTGGCCGGTTTTGGCAGTTTCGGGGCCGAGGGAACCGGCGTTTTTCGAGCTGGCTTTCAGATCAGCCCGATGAGCCGCCAATAGAGGAAGTTGAGCGGGATTAGAAGCAGGAGGGAGACCAGCGCGAGGAGAACCATGAGCCGGATAAACTGGCCCATATGTACGTAGCGAAAGCTGTAGGCCAGGATGAAAGGCGCCGCCTGGTAGGGAAAGAAGCCGCAACTGGCGACAATGGCCATGCAGAGTGCGGCGGGAAGCGGCGCCATGCCGGTCTGGGCGGCGACGTCCAGGAGCACCGGGGTGAGGATGGCGGCAACCGCGGCGGTGTCCGCCAGAAAGTTGAACGGCAGGATGAAGGCTGAGAGCATACCGAGTTGGAGGATCAGACCCCCGTCGACCCGACTCAGCCATTCTGTAAACAGATTGGCAAGCAGGGGGCTGAAACCGGTGGTCTCGAGCGCGTGGCCGACGGAGAACGCGGCGGCGATGTAGATGAGGAGGGGAAAGTTGATCTTTTTCAGCAGGTCCGGATGCAGGGGACCCAATCCGGGAAGATAACAGAGCAGAACCAGTCCCAGGCCCACATAGGCGGGATGGATGCCATGAAGCGCATCGGTCGCCCAGAGCAGTACGCCCGCCAGCAGGATGCAAAGGGTCTTCTTCTCTGCAGGCGTGAAGCGATCGGGGATATCGCCGGCGTTGTCGAGTGCAGTCTGGAAATCCGACTCGCGTCCAAGCGGCAATAACAGACGGATCAGCCCGTAACAGCACGCGACCCGGCAGAGGGAGAAGACGGGAAAGAGATACAGCGCCCACTGACCCCAGTAAACGGAGATGTCCCGGGATTCCAGAACGCCGAAAACAACCAGGCTCGGCACGGAGGCCGTAAGCACGCCGGTGCCGCCGTAGTACGTGGAACAGACCAGGGAGAGGATCAGCGCGACACTCACTCGAGATCCGGGCGGTTCGCCCAGCGTCCGGAGCAGGGTGATGATGAGGGGCATGAGGATCAGGATCCGCACGACACCCGACGGTATCAGCAATGCGGAGAGCATGCCCAGGACATGGAGCGCCAGGATGAGTCCCCTCAGGCTCCGGATATGTCCCAGCACCAGCCGGGAGAGCCGGGTTCCCAGGGGGGTTTCGGTGATGCCCAGGCTGAGGGCCATTCCCGCGAAGATGAGCCAGACGGTCTTGCTCGAGAAGGGCCCGAAGGCGGTTTCGAACGTGAGGACGCCGAGGACGGGGAAGAGGACGATCATCAGCAATGAACTGTATTCGAGGGGGACCGGCTCGAAGGTCCACAGTACGACCGTGGCGAGGGAGAGGGCCAGGGCCAGGCGGGGCACGGCGCCGATGTCGGCCGGATACAACACGACGATCAGCGGCAGAAGGACGGCCAGAATCAGCCCGGCGGCGGTTTTTCGGGTCATATCACCAATGCGGGAGATCATGGGTACGAGACGAACGACGGAAGATAGACATTGTACCCGAAAAATGCAATGAAATTAACAGGTTATGTGTGATTCAACTCGCCGACACGTGATACCGCGAGTTCGAACACAGTGCCCACGCATGGTAACTGACCCAACTGCATTCCGATCAACTCTCCCCTTGATCGATTTTCTACATGGGATGGATTGAATGGCAGCGTGTTGACCGCACGCTACCAGGAGGCGGTTGAAGGCGGGGGATCCAGGAGGCCGAAACAGCAATGGAATTCCACATTCAAGAAGAAACCGCCGACGTTCTTCCCGAATACGGCTACGTTCCCATTGACTTTGAAGTGAAGAGCCGCTTTCGTGTCGAAGTCGTCTCGAACGGGCTGGGCGGCCTACGGCTCATTGAAGAGAAGGTGGATCCGCCGTACGTCAAGGACTACGACGGGCTGGAAGGCCCCGAACGATGGGCTCGCAGATCGTGGGACCTGTCGAAATGGGTCTTTCTGGGTGCATTCCGGGAGGAAAAGCGAATCGGCGGGGCGATCGTCGCGTTTCACGTTGACGGGTTGGACTACTGCGATGGGCGGAAAGAGCTGGCGGGCCTTTGGGACATTCGCATCAGTCCGGAATACCGGGGACGGGGTGTAGGTAAGGCGCTATTCCAACAAGCGGAAATCTGTGCCAGGAATCGTGGATGCACCCAACTCAAGATCGAAACCCAGAATATAAACGTCGCCGCCTGCCGCTTCTACGAACGCATGGGCGCCAGCCTTGGCAAGGTCCATCTCTACGCCTACCGAACCGAGGGTCTCGACGAAGTGGAACTGACGTGGTACAAGGACATCCGAACGCGCGGGCGCTGATCATTGATACAACGGGAATACAAGCCCGGGCCACGGTTTGCTGACGATAGAACACACCGACTCCTTCATTGGGAAAACACTTCTTTGCGCCGACCGGATCACATCGACTTCCAACAGCAGGGGAATGTCGGGTTCCAGTCGCCCACTCGCTTCGTTCGCTACAGACCAGACCTGAATTGCCCGGTCTTTTTCGTATTGGCGGCAACGCCGGGTTGGCGCCGGTTTCTGTGTGTTGAATTCAAATGCCAACATTATTATATTCATGCTGCTACTGATTTCCGAGCCGATAACAGTCTGAGTTGACCTGCAACCGCGATGTCAGCCAGCTAACGATCATGTACGTGACATTGGTGAAATAAAATGACGCGCGACACGCCGAATCATGGGGCCGCAGACTGCGGCCCGGAGGCTCGTCTTTCCGAAGACGCGCTCAAGGTGCAGCGCTATTTTCCTACGCTCGTTTTTTCTCTGGAAGTTCCGGGCAGCGAGATTCTCAACGCCCGCCTGACCGAGGCGATCTACGCTGAACGGGAACGTGACGGAAAGGGCGTGCCCAAGTCGAACTTCCCGGAGTTGGGGAGCTGGCACAGCCACGTCAATCTGCACAAGGACGTTACGTTTACGGAGTTGGTTCAATGTGTCGACGCGGCCTCGGACATGATGTGCCGCGAGCTTGGATATCACAGGTCCTATCGTCTGAGCATCGGCACCATGTGGTCGATCATCAATCCGCCTGGCGGCGTGAACCGGGCTCACATCCATCCCGGCTGCATCTGGAGCGGCGTCTACTACGTCCAGGCGCCCAGGAATTCCGGTCGAATCGAGTTCATCGACCCGCGCACCCAGAACCTGATGAGTCCCGTCAAATACATCCCCGACACCAGGCGTCCACGAATCTGCTGGACGAAAGTCCGATACAAACCCGTGGCCGGTAGAATGTTGATCTTTCCGAGCTGGCTGTACCATAGCGTGGCGCCCAATCGATCCAGGGCCAAAGGGAAGAACGCCGATCGGATTATCGTGAGCTTCAACCTGTCTCAGAAGAGGCGGAAGTAGCTTTCCTGCTTATTTGCATTCACAGGAACGGAAATGGACATGAGACATCTGCGGCGGTTTATTTCCCTCGTGGGCATACTGATCATACTGACACTGGGTCGGCCATCCTCTCCCTACGGGCAGAGCGAACAAGACACGCCGATGGACGACTGGACCTCGCCCTTCCTCGGAAGCGAAAGGAGCATAGACACACGCATTAGCTCCAGCATCAGCGCATCCAGTGACGATGACGACGATGACGACGACGATGATGAGGGCGACGAGAACGATGAGGGGGATGAGGACGACGAGGGCGACGAGGGTGACGAGAACGATGAGGGTGATGAGGGGGATGAGAACGACGAGGGTAATGAGGGTGACGAAAACGATGAGGGTGATGAGGGCGACGAGAACGATGAGGGTGACGAGGGCGATGAGGGTGACGAGGACGATGAGGGCGACGAGGGCGATGAGGACAACGGCGACGAAGGCGATGAGAACGACGAGGGTGATGAAGGTGATGAGGGCGACGAGAACGACGAGGGTGATGAGGGTGACGAAGACGAGGACGACGAGGGAGACGAAGGCGACGAGGACGACGAGGGGGACGAAGGCGATGAGAACGACGAGGGCGATGAGGGAGACGAGAACGACGGCGACGAGGGGGACGAAGGCGATGAGGGTGATGAGGGCGACGAGAACGACGAGGGTGACGAGGGTAACGAGGACGATGAGGGCGACGAGGGCGATGAGGACGACGGCGACGAAGGTGACGAGGGTGACGAGGGCGATGAGGAAAATGAGGGCGATGAGAATGACGAGGGTGATGAGGGCGACGAGGGTGACACGGGTAAACGGTCAGACTTTAATGGGGACGGCACGGTCGATTTCAGCGACTTTGTGAGTTTCGCACGTGCCTTCGGCACGAATGATGCCCAATTTGACCTTAATGGTGACGGTACTGTCGACTTCCAGGACTTCTTGATTTTCGTGGCGGCGTTCAACGAACGTTAGCCGGCAAATCCGTCACAGGCGCGAATGACGTACCGAAAACGGCCAATTGATCGTCCTGCCGACTTCCATCAGCCGGTCTGATTGCAGACCGGCTTTTTTCGTTATTGTCGACACCGGGTCGGCAGGCGGAAGAGATTGCTGGCGTAGAACGCATCCGCTTGACTTTCACGGCCCGGCCCGGCATATTGGCAGCCGTGAATCCGGCGGTTTGCAGTACATTGATCCAGGAGGAATCTCAGACATGAGCCTCGCTCCATTGCTGGCAATTGCGACGTTGTTGACGGCCCTCTTGATGGCATTCAGGCGACCGGCAGGCGCGGGGACCCGCGATTTCGGCGACGGGTTTGCACGGCATGGCGTGGCGGCGCCCGTATCCCGCGCGAGAGGGGTGGCGGCAACCGTGGACGGCGACGGTCGGCCGATCGTTCTGGCCTGGCCGATGGACCATCGTGGCTGCGGTTCGATTCTCGTGATCGACGTCACATCAGGACGGACGGATCAGGTTCCGACTCCGTTCGGGATGGCCTCCACGCCTTTCGCCGTGCTGCTGTCCACGAGGAACCGGTTCTATTCCTATTTCGACAAATTCGTGGAGTTCGATGCGAACACCCGTCGTTTCACTTTCTGGTCGGATGCGCCGCCGAACTTCGCGATGTCGTTTACGGAAGACGATCACGGCGTGGTCTGGACCGGCGCGTATCCCAACTGCGAATTGCTGAGCTTCGATCCGGACACGCGGGAATTGACGAATTTCGGCCCCCTTAACCATGAAAACTGGCCCCAGTATCCCCGAACGATCGCGGCGGACCGTTCGGGATGGGTATACGCGGGCATAGGTTCCACGCGCGGGCAGATCGTTTCATTCAATCCGGCAACAGGCGAACGTGCCGCGCTGATTCCCGATTCCGACCGTCGGCACGGCGCTTCGACCGTTTACCGGGGCGTGGACGGCAAGGTGTACGGGAGGACGTTCGACACCGGTCCGTGGTGGGCGATGCTCGAAGGCGCGGTGACGCCGGTGGACGCTCCCGCGCCGGAGAGACCGATTCTGGCCGGCGAACAGGAGGCGGTCCTGGACAATTTCCCGGATGGCTGGTCGCTGGATGAAATCAACCTTCCGGAGAAGTACGTCGAAATCAACGAGGCGGGAACAGTAAGACGTCTGGAAATCGATTATGAATCGGCCGGATCCCCCATCCTCTCGATCGCGGAAGGTCCGGACGGCAGGATCCACGGATCCACCGGACATCCGCTCCGGTTCTATACATACGATACGCAGGCGGACACGTTCGTCCACCGCGGTCTATGGGACCTTGTCGGACACCTGAATGCGCTGGCCGTTCAGGGTGATAAGGTCTATTGCGGGGAGTATGCGGGCGGCAGGCTCTGGGAATACGATCCGTCCCGGCCGTGGGACGATCGGGGAACGGTGGATCCGAATCCCCGGGATCTGATATCAGTAAGTCCCACGATTATCCGGCCGCACGCGTTGCTGGCCCATCCGGACGGACGGCGGCTTGTCATGACGGGAACGCCCGGGTACGGACTGACGGGCGGGGGGATGCTGATCTGGGACACTGAAACGGAGAACCACGAACTGCTGACACACGAGGATCTGCTTCCCGAACACAGCACGGTATCCCTCGCGGCGTTGCCCGACGGGAAAATCCTCGCGGGCACCACGATCAGCCCCGGCACGGGAGGGGAGGCGCACGCGAAGCAGGCGGAACTCTATGTTCTGGATCTGGAAGAAAGCCGAGTACTGTATCGCGAAGCGGTTGTGCCTGGCGCCGCGCAGATCACCGACGTGATCCTGGGGCCGGACAGCCTGATCTACGGATTGGCCTCGGGGTCCGCTTTTTTCGTGTTCGATCCCGAATCGCGGGAGATCGTCCACTTCGAGAAAAAACTGCCCTATGGCGCTCTGGCGGGACAGCAGGCCCCGAGGATCCTGGCCATGGGACCTGACGACAGGATCTACGCGCTGTTCCGCAACGCGATTGTTCGTATAGAGCCGGGCTCATTCGAACACAAACTGCTGGGAAGACCTCCCGTGAACGCGAACGCGGGGATCGTGATCCACAACGGCCGACTCTTTTTCACCCACAGTTCCGAGGTCTGGAGCTTTCGGATTCCCGGCCTGTAAGGCAACTGCGATTGCCGGGTCAGAAGCACGCGCCGCCCGCCGGATCAGACCATCAGCGCCTGCCAGAGTGCGCGATAATAGCGAAGAAGGCGTTCCGGCTCCGGGCTGTCGGGGATTTCGGCGAGCATGTATCCGTCGTAGCCCTCGTCCTTAAGGAGCCCGAAGAGCTCCCGCCACGGGTATTCAGCCTTATGCAGTTCATTGATGTGAACAAGCCCGAGCCTGTGTTTCAGCAGATTGAATCCCGTTTTGACGGAGCCGTCGACGACGTCCTGGGGGTTCGAGTTCCAGCATATGTAGACGTTCTCGTGGTCGGCATGGTCGATAATGGCGCGCATGCGCCTGGGTTCGCAGGTGTCCCGGCCGTGCACTTCAACCCGGATCTGAACGCCCAGACCCGCGGCGGCCTCTCCGCATTCCCTTAAGGCAACCCCGATCTGCTCGAGTGTCTGCTCTTCCGGAATGCCGCTGTCCGTCTGCAATCCGTTTGGACGCACCTTAACGCCCGGGCAACCCAGGTCGGCGGCGAGTCTCGCATATTCGATGGTACCGTCGATGTTCTGTCGCACGGTATCGGGATCCGGGGCATGGTATTCGTAGACGCTTCCGAGGCCGACGATATCAATTCCGGCGTCCTCAAACCTGCGTCTGATATCGCGTCGCTCGCCCGGCGACAGGTCGATTTCGACGCCGTGGGCGTGGGTGGTGCGCAGTTCAACACCCTGCATGCCCGTTGTTCGGCACATATCGATCAATGTTGGTACATCCCAGTCTTTCGCGATCTGATACGTGACAATTCCCAGTTTCATGTGAAGCGCTCCTTTCGTACGTTACGGGATATTGGAATCGATTTCAAGATATCGCCTCGCCGGTGAAAGTCAACGCCTTTGTATTTGAGGAACGGCGAGGTCGGCTCCGGAATGCCGTGTATTTGTCCAGTGGAGACGAGCGGAATGTTCCGCAAGGAAATCAAGGTCCGCGAGGAGGTCTGATGAGCCGTCCGAACGCCGAACTCGCCCCGGGGTTTCAAATCCGACACGCAGGCCCGGCAGACCTGGATCGGGTGGGCGAGATCGCCAGGCAGGCGTGGCAGCGGATCCACGAAAGTACCGCCGGGATCATGGGCCGGGAGATGCACGCCGTGTTGTGTGAGAACTGGGAGGCGGAGAAGACGGCTGCGGTGCACGGGCACTGGAATCGACATCCCGACTGGTTCCGGGTTATTGAGAGGGTGGAGACGGCGAGGGTGGTCGCGTTTCTGACATTTTCGATCGATCGGGGGAAGTCCCTGGGCAGAATCACGAACAACGCGGTGGCCCCCGAAATACAGGGAAAGGGGATCGGTACGGCGATGTATCGGTACGTATTGGACCTTTTCCGATCTGAAGGCCTTCGGTTCGCCGCCGTGGGGACGGGGCAGGACGAGGGCCACGCGCCCGCCCGCCGCGCCTACGAGAAAGTGGGATTCAACATTGCGCAGCCCCAGGTAACATACTATCAGTACCTTTGAACCCGCGATGCCCGATCGAACGTCCGGATTCTGTTTGTTCGGCCGGACACCTCTCGTCTCTGATACACCGGCCGCCCGGACCGTGCAATTGACGCATCGCTTGACAATTTATATCCATTTGGTTATAATATTTAATGTCTCGTGCTCGAGAAAATTTGAGGACGGTCTTTTGGATTGGAGACTCCAGAACCAGGCTGAAGGAGTTTCCGGCGCAGGTTCAGAAAGATATCGGTGACGCTCTGTTTATCGCGCAGGCGGGCAGCATGTCTCCCGCGGCCAAACCATTTAAGGGCGTCGGCTCAGGCGTCTTTGAGATTCGGGCGGATCATAAAACGGACGCTTTTCGCGCCGTCTACGCAGTAAAGATTGGCGCGAGGGTTTATGTATTGCATTGTTTTCAGAAAAAATCAACACGTGGAGCCAGGACTCCCTTGAGAGAGGTCGATCTGATCAGGCGACGCCTGAGAAAGGCGCTGGAGCTGGAGGCGGACTATGAGCGATAGGATCAAGATCGAGAAAAGTTCAGGAAACGTGTTTCAGGATTTGGACTTACCAGACGCGGAGGAGTTGTTTCTCAAGGCAACACTCGGTTTTGAGGTCTTTCAGATAATCGGAAAACGGAATCTGACCCAGGCTGAGGCGGCGGAAATCCTTCGGGTGAAACAGCCTGAAATATCCCGGCTGAAGAGGGGAAAGTTCAATCATTACAGCGTTGAGCGGTTAATGACATTTCTAACTCGCCTGAATCGCGATATCGAGATCCGTATCATTCCGTCAGATAGCGGCGAGGGACAAAGACGCGTGGTTGCCGTGTAGCTCGCGATTTGCATGGGAGTGGAATGCGGCCGTTACGGCCGAACTGCCCGCCTTAATTGGCGAAATAGGTATCCCCGCACACGGAAAGATTGAATTTCCAGATACAGGAGCGTGATTTATGAGAGTGCTGATTACCTCAGGAGCGACATCGCTGGCTCAGGCATTGGCAAGGGACCTCTCGCCGCAACACGAGGTGACGTTGACGGACCTCGAGGACGTGGAGAAGGATGTCGCCTTTGTCCGTTGTGAGTTGGGCCACGACGGCGAGGCGGAGTCCCTGGTGGACGGGATGGATGCGATCGTGCATGTCGCGGAGCTGCCCGATGATCGGAGGAGTGACGAGCGCGAGGTCGATTTCCAGACGCGTTGCACCTACAATCTGATGGTTGCCGCCCGGGAGAAAAAGGTCGGCCACGTGGTCTACCTCAGTTCGCTGAGCCTTTTCGAGACGTGCGATCCGAACTGGAACGTGACGGAGCAGTGGGCGCCGAGGCCGTCGACGGACGCGGCGCCTTTGGGGAAGTACCTGGGTGAATTCACGTGCAGGGAATTCGCGAGGGAACACTCGGTGCGCGTGACGTGTTTGCGACTCGGGGAAGTTGGCGGCGACGGCGACGCCGCGTTGTCGGTAAAGGACGCGGTCAGGGCTATCGCATCGGCGCTGACGAAAGAAGGGCCGCTGTGGCGGGTGCTGCACGTGCAGTCCGAGGTTGAAAACGCAAGGTTTCCCATCGACCAGGCCAAAGAAGCCCTCGGTATCTGAATCGTCAGCACCGCGTGACGATGGAGACGAATATGAAAGTCGTGATCTACGGCGGTAACGGGATGCTGGGGCCGCACGTCGTAAAGGCGCTGGAAGGGCGCGTGTCCCTGCGGATCACGGACCTGGAGCCGTTCGAGACGTCCCACGAGATGATGCCCGTGGACGTGGCGGACCCGGAGGCCGTCTTGCGCGCGGCGGAAGGGATGGACGTGATCATCAACCTGTCCGTTCTGCGGCCGCATCGAAAAATCGCGTTCGACGTGAATACCCTGGGATGCTACAACGTGATGCGCGCGGCCGTGAGGAACGGGATCCGGCGGGTCATCAATACGGGGCCGTACTTTACCGTACAGGGCGACCCCTACATGCACTGGGACTATCACATCGGTCCGGACGTGCCCCCCAGGCCCGGAACGGGTCTGTATGTGCTGTCCAAGGGATTGGGCCAGGAAATCTGCCGGATCTTCACCTCGAACTTCGACGTGTACGTGCTGTGTTACCTGTTCTGGAGTTTTCGCGGTCACGACCCGTCCTCGAAACCGGTTCAGGACCGGTCATTCATTGTGACGTGGCGGGATGCCGCCGACGCGTTCCTCCCCGGATTGAAAATTCCACTGGAGCGTCTGTCGTCAAGATGCGAGGTATTCAATATTCTCGGCGACCGGCCGCACGGGCATTTTACGAACGCGAAGGCCAGACGGGTCCTGGGGTGGCAGCCGAGAGACGGGCTCGAATACACGTATATGAAAAAATAAACAACCGGGAATCCGCGGGCCGGCGCCGGTACATCATACGGCGCGCCGCAAACGTCACGGATGTCCGGGCGCGATTGGAGATGGAAATGAAGGTTGTGATTTATGGCGGCAACGGCATGCTGGGGCCTCATGTCGTGAAGGCCCTGGAGGAGCAGGTTTCGCTGCGCATAACGGATCTGGACCCGTTAGACACCCCGCACGAGATGATGCCCGTGGACGTGGCGGACCCGGATGCGGTGATGCGCGCGGCCGAGGGAATGGATGCGATCATCAACCTGTCCGTCTTACGGCCGCATCGAAAGGTCGCATTCGACGTCAACACGCTCGGGTGTTACAACATCATGCGCGCGGCGGTCAGGAACGGGATCCGGCGAGTCATCAACACGGGTCCGCATTTTACAGTACAGGGCGCACCCTATGAGGCGTGGGACCATGGAATCGGCCCGGACGTGCCGCCGAAGCCAGGTACGAATCTGTATGCGCTGTCCAAGGGGCTGGGCCAGGAAATCTGCCGGATCTTTACGTTGCATTGCGACGTCTACGTGTTGTGTTATCTGTTCTACATCTTCCGGGATCACGACGTGTCGACGGAGCCGGCCCGGGACCGGTCGTTTCTGGTATCCTGGCGCGACGCGGCCGCGGCGTTCGTGCCCGGGTTGACCATCGAACTGGACGAATTGCCGTCGCGTTGCGAGGCGTTCAATATTTTCAGTGATCGCCCGCACGGGCAGTTTTCAAACGAGAAAGCGAAGCGGATTCTGGGGTGGCAACCCGGAGATGCTTTGGATTATACCTATCGGAAGAGATAGAAACCGCTGAACCGTTTCAATATTCGAGGTTCTGCCAGTGAATTATACTCCGCATACGGATCAAGATATACAGAAGATGCTGGAAGCGATCGGGATCGATTCGACAGCGGCGCTGTTCGATCCCGTTCCGGAAACCCTTCGGCTGGCATCCCTGGACCTGCCCGCAGGGATCAGCGAAATGGAGGCGTTGGGCCTGGTACAGGATCTCGCGCGATCGGCGCGGGAGCAGGCGCCCGCGCTTTCGTTCGTGGGCGGTGGGGCCTACGAGCATTTTACGCCCAGCGTCGTCGATGCGATGATTTCGCGCAGCGAGTTCTACACGGCATATACGCCTTATCAGGCGGAGGTGAGCCAGGGTACGCTGCGTGCGATTTTCGAATTCCAGACGATGGTCTGCGAACTGACCGGCATGGAGGCGGCCAATGCCTCCATGTACGACGGTGCGTCCGCCCTTGCCGAGGCGGTGATGATGGCTGTGAGGATTAACGACGGCGGCCGGGTGCTGGTGCCGCGCAGCCTGCACCCCTTCTACCGGCGCGTCGTCGAGACATATGTGCACGGCATCGGATTGGAATTGGCGGAAATCCCCTGGACGGATGCGGGAACGATCGACCTGGAACGGGTCGAGTCGGAGTTGAACGACGACACCGCCGCGGTCGTTGTGCAGAATCCGAATTTTTTAGGTGTGCTGGAACCGCTGGACGCATTGGGAAGCCTGTTGCAGAATCGCAAAACCGCGTATGTCGCGGCGGTGAATCCGATTTCTCTGGGTGTGATCCGGCCGCCGGGAGACTTCGGCGCGGACATTGTCGTGGGCGACGGTCAGCCTCTGGGTCTGCCATTGTCCTACGGCGGGCCCTACGTGGGAATGTTCGCCACGCGCGAACAGCATATTCGACGGATGCCCGGACGGGTGGTCGGCCAGACGACCGACGCGGATGGGAAGCGCGGGTTCGTGATGACGCTGCAGACGCGCGAACAGCATATTCGCCGGGAACGGGCGACCTCGAATATCTGCACGAATCAGACGCTGTGCGCGACAGCCGCGACCGTCTATCTTGCATCGCTGGGTCCGGATGGCCTGCGGGAGGTGGGAACCCTGAACTGGAACCGCAGTCACGAAGCGGCCTCCGCGCTGAGTGACGTCGACGGGCTCTCCCTCAAGTTCTCCGGCGCGTCGTTCAACGAGTTCGTGATCGAAACGCCCGGTCCTGCGCGTGAAGCGCTCCAGTCGCTGCGGGAAAAGGGCATCGCCGGCGGCATCGATCTGGGACGGTTCTTCCCCGAATTGGAGCGGTGCGTTCTGACATGTGTGACCGAAACGAAGACAGGAGCGGACGTGGCGCGACTGGTTGAGGCCTGGAGAGAACTCTGATGGATCGGGATCTGCTGATATTTGAACGCGGTGAAACGGGGCGGCGTTGTACGACATACCCGGATGCGGGTGATCCGATTGTACCCATACCGGATGAAATGCATCGGAATGAAGCGCCCGCGCTGCCGGAAGTCAGCGAACTGGAACTGGTACGGCATTACGTGAATCTCTCGTCCATGAACTTCAGCATCGATACCGCATTCTACCCGCTGGGTTCGTGCACGATGAAGTACAATCCCAAAATACACGAACGCGCCGCACGTCTGCCCGATTTCGCGGAATTGCATCCCCTCGCGGACGCAGCTTCCTCCCAGGCGGCGTTACGCGTCCTGTGGGAAATGGACGGGATACTGGCGGCCGTAACGGGAATGGACGGCTTTACGTTTCAGCCGGCCGCCGGAGCGCAGGGTGAATTCGTCGGCATCTCCCTCATCGCGGCGTACCACCGCGAGAGGCAGGATCGCAGGCAAATCGTGCTGATTCCCGATTCCGCTCACGGAACAAACCCCGCGACCGCGGCGATGTGCGGCTTTCGGGTGGAGACATTGAAGTCTACGGACCGCGGAACCGTCGACGTCGCGGATCTGAAGGCAAAGATGAACGATCGGGTCGCGGGACTGATGCTGACCAATCCCAATACTTTCGGCGTGTTCGAGGATGAAATCCTGGAAATCCAACAGGTCGTCCACGACGGCGGCGGGTTGCTCTATTACGACGGCGCAAATTTAAACGCATTCCTGGGACAATGCCGGCCCGGAGATATGGGTTTCGACGTCGTCCACATCAACTTGCACAAGACCTTCACCACCCCGCATGGGGGCGGCGGGCCGGGGTCCGGGCCGGTCGGTGTAAAGGAAGCGCTAATGCCCTTTCTGCCCGTCCCCGTCGTCACGAGAAAAGGCGATCTCTTCGGACTGGATTACGATCGCCCGCGGTCGATCGGCAAGGTCAGTACGTTCTTCGGAAATTTCGGGATGGTGATCCGCGCCTATGTCTACGCCAGAATGCTCGGCGCGGAAGGCATGCGGCGTACAAGCGAAATGGCCGTTCTGAACGCGAATTATATCGCCAGCCGCCTGGACGGAACCTTCGATCGTCCCAAATCGGCGCAGCCCATGCACGAAATGGTGTTCTCGGCGTCGCGGCAGAAGAAGGCCAGTGGCGTAAACGCCCTGGATATCGCCAAGAGACTGATCGACTATGGCCATCATCCGCCCACGATTTATTTTCCGCTGCCGAGGGTAGCGCCGGAAGCCATGCTGATTGAACCCACGGAGACAGAGAGCCTGGAGCAGATTGACGAATTTGTCGAGGCGATGATCCGTATTGCGGACGAAGCGGAGAAAAACCCCGAACTGTTGCACAATGCCCCGCACCACACGCCCGTTCGGCGGCTGGACGAAGCAACGGCCGCTCGAAAGCCCGTGCTGCGTGCGAGGAAGGGCGTGTAGCTCCTTATCTGTCGACCGCACCAAATAGGCAACGGGCCGCGACAGCTGTCGCGGCCCGTTGCCCATTCTGCATCCACCGGCCGTTCAATCTTTTTCTTTTAAACTCCGGCAGGTGATTTCTATCAGATTCCCATCGGGGTCCTGGAGAAACACGAACCGGCTTCCGTCGTGCGGTCTGACGCCCGGACCGCCCACGACGTGCACCCACTCGCCATCGAGAGATTTGATCACGCGCGCAAAGTCGGTGACTTCGAGCGCGATGTGGCGCCTCGACGGATCCGGGTGTTCTTCCGCAACAAGGAGGTGTATTTCGACACTCCCGCACTGAAACCAGGCGCCTTCGAAATCGTAATCGGGCCGCGGAATGGGGTCCAGGCCCAGAAATTTCTCATAAAAGGACCTGGATCGATTCACGTTACGAACGACGAGGGTGATGTGATGCACCCCCACGATGTCCAGAACGGGGGACACGGCGCCCCTTAAAGGAGCTTCCGGACTGTTGGCCGTATCGTCTGCCACGATGCTCAGTTCTCCGTAAGGTATGCGCGGATCTTCCGCATTCGCGACGGATGTTTAAGCGCGGCAAGGGCTTTGTCCCGAATCTGCCGGACGCGTTCCTTGGTGAGGCTGAGTTGATTGCCGATCTGTTCCAGCGTCATGGTGTCCTGGCCATTGATGCCGAAGTAGAGCCGCAAGATACGCGCTTCGCGGGAAGACAGGGAATCCAGCGCGGCTCGGATTTCTTCGGCCATCGCCTGTTCCATCACTTCGTTTTCTGGCGATACCTGGTCCTTGTCTTCGAGCACTTCGAGCAGAGACGAATCCGGGCCCTCTTCCAGCGGCATATCCAGGGACACGTGCCAACGCGAAGCGTTCAGCAGGTCCTGCGCCTGTTTGGGCTGCATGTCCGCCCCCACCGCGATCTCGTCGATGCTCGGTTCTCTGCCAAGTTTCTGTTTGAGGTTCGAGGCGATCCGTTCCATCCGGCACAGATGTTTGATCTTGTTCACCGGCAGGCGGACCATACGGGCCTTTTCCGCAAGCGATGAGAGAATGCCCTGCCGGATCCACCAGACAGCATAGGTAGTAAACTTGACACCAACTGTTTCATCGTACCGCGTCGCCGCGCGAACCAGCCCCAGATTACCCTCGGCAATCAGGTCTTCAAGGGGCAAGCCGCGTCCCTGATATTCCTTGGCGATGGTGATGACGAACCGGAGGTTGGACTCGACCATCTGTTCCAGGCTCTTGCGGTCTCCGGCCCGGATACGCTTGGCCAGCGCCACTTCCTGTTGTGGCGTCAGCAAGTCGTTATAGGCGATGTCCTTGAGATAGAGCTCGAGTGCTGACCGCTTTTTTCCCCGTGACGAGATTCCATTCTGCTGGCTCGCTGCTGTTGCAGGCATTTCTTTCCCCCAGACAATGGTGCGGTCGGCTGCGTGCCGGTACCCGGCGTCACGTCGATCCATCCGGAAACGACCGGGACTCGCGCGCGGACAGATCCTGGTCGGGCAAAACACACTGCCCGCGACACACAGGCTCGAAAGCGCCGACCGTGAACGTGAACAGCACAATCTGGAAAGGGGAGGAAGCGAAAAAGGGAGAAGGAAACTTCGGAAAGTTCAACCCCTCTCGGGGCGAGGCGTTGAACCCGCGGGGAAAGCTGAAGATTCAACCGGGAACCATTCAGGGGTGACGTTTCCCGATACGACTTCCTGGTACGGAATTCCAGGTTCTCCGCCCCGGTGCGTACCCGGCCGGAGAGTTGTTGTTCGCCGGAATCAACGTTTCAATGCCGAGGGGTGGCGGGTGAAACCGCGTTCGACTCCGACTTCCGAACTTGCTTCAGGGACTTTCTATGTACAGAAAGCCCTGTGAAATAGCAAGATAACATACGATTAACGATTTGTCAATACAGGAATTAGGATTTTTTTCTGCGAAGAATTCGTAATGAGGCTTCTCGCCGGCGGGCCGGCCGGACGGCCTTGCTGTTCAATCCTCTTCTTCGGTATCCGGGCCTCGAGCACCCAGATCACGATCCAGAATGAACAGGCCGTTGCCGTCGTTGCCGACCAGTTTCAGCTTGTTGACGATATCGCTTGCGGTGGCCTCTTCTTCAACCTGTTCGGTGACGAACCACTGCAGGAAAGTATTGGTGGCGTGGTCTCTTTCCTTGACGCTGAGGTCCACCAGGTCGTATATCTGGGCGGTTACCGCCTTCTCGTGCTGATAGGCATCTTCGAATGCCGCCAGGGAATCATCCCATTGCCGTTTGGGCGCCGCGACCGTGGTGAGTGCCACCTCGCCCTCGCGGTCGTTGATAAAGTCGTAGACCTTCATCGCGTGCATCAATTCCTCCTGGGCCTGCGCGCGCATCCAGGATGCGAATCCCGTCAGGTTGGTGGCATGAAAGTAGGCGGACATCGAAAGATAATAATAAGAGGCGTACAGCTCGGAGTTCAATTGTTCGTTCAAGGCGGCCTGGACACTTTCTTTAATCATCCACGTCCTCCTTGCGGACGGAAGAGCATAGCAGGCATGAGCGCGATACTCCAGGCCCGCGCGACGTTGGTACACGATGGCTCAGCGGATCCATTCAGCGATGAATCGACAGACGAGGGAGTCTAAAAATATCAAAAAGCAGAAAAAAAACAAGGGTTTCCTTTACGGGCCAAAAACAGGAAGACTTTCCTGCGCGTTCACAGTGCGGTCTCCTTTGCGGACAGGATGTCGCGAAAAACGACCGCGTCAAAATTCGGTCTTCACGCCACCGATCACCCCGCGCGACGGATGCGGACGGACTCGCGCACAGCGAGGGAAAAAATAATTGGATACGATATCGAGGATTTCTATTTTACGTGAAACCGGCTTCGAACTCGCTATCGGGGTGAATCCATGATCAACAGACCTCTCAGAGTCGCCGTCATCGGCGCCAGCGGCATCGGCCAGCATCACGCCCGGTGGTACGATCTCTCGGGGTGCGAGGTGGTTGCGTTTGCCGGTACGTCGCGCGAGTCGTGCGATCGCACCCGCGCACGGCTGGCGTCGTATTTCGGATTCAGCGGCCGGGCGTACCTGGACGTGGAGGAGATGCTTCGGGCGGAAGCCCCTGACATTGTCGCGGTAACGAGCCCGTACCCGACCCACAGGGATCACGCGCTCGCGGCCCTCGAGGCCGGGGCCCACGTGCTCTGTGAGAAACCGTTCTGCTGGGACAAAGAAAAAGAGCTGGACGAGATTCTCGAAGACGGCCGGGCGATCGTGGCGCGAGCACGGGACGCCGGACGTCTGCTTGGGGTGTCCGCACAGTATCCGGCGGGCATTCCGCACTACAGGGCGCTCTACGAGCGGGTCCGCGGGTCGTGGGACGACGTGACCCGTATTTCGATGGAGATGGAGGTGAAGGGCCGAAAAGGTCCGAAATACTTCGAGGAAATCTGGGCCGACGTTGCCCCGCACGCCTTGAGTCTGGTAATCGGCTTTCTTCCGGACGGCAGAATGGACGCTGCGTCGGCCGTCTGCGAAATCGAAGCGCGTGAGAATCGGGCGAGTTTCGACTACGTCGGCGCCCGCGGCAACTGCGCTGTAGAGCTGGTATTGCGGGATATCGACGAGGGCGTTCCGGCCCGGCGGTTCGGCGTCAACGGCTTTATGGTGGATTGGGAAGGGTATGCGGATACGGGCGGGATCTACCGCGCGCGGCTTCTTCACGGGAGTGAATCGTTTGAGTGTGACGATTTTCTCCACATTCTGGTCGAGGCCTTCGTTTCCGCCGTGCGCGGCACGGGCCGTCGGGCCGTCGTAACAGGAGAAGAAGGGTTGCTCGGTCTGGAATACCAGGTCGAACTGCTGCGCAAGGCGAGAGGGCAGGCCTCCGTGCGATGACGATCAACGGACGGTTAGTCTGAATTCAACAAAAGCAGCAACGCTCCACCGCAACAAGACCTTCCGAATTGGGCAGAATAGGTCGTCCGGAAGGACATTTTTTTCGTTCACGTCCAGTGACCGGAAGCATCATAGAAATCAGCAGTTAAATCGCCTTTATTCACTTGCACAACTTCGAATTAACGTCCCCGAATAATGACGAATCAAGGGTAAGGATGAGACCGGAGCGCAAGGCGGATATTGCCGTTATTGTCACCTGTCACAACTACGGCCGTTACCTTCGGCAATGCCTGCGTTCGATTGAGGCGCAGGCATTGAAACCGGCGACCGTTCTGGTCGTGGACGATGCCAGCACCGACGAGACCGAGGCCGTCGTCCGGCAGTTTCCGGACGTGGAATACCACCGTGTCGGGTTTCAGAACGCGAACCGATCCCGAAATTTCGGATTCGCTCAGGTCTCTGCCGAATGGGTGGTCTTCTTCGACGCGGACAACTACATGGCGCCCGCATTTCTGGATGCGCTCCACGGGGCGGCGCGGCCGGGTCTGGATTTCGTGTATTGCGATCGCTTCAACTTCAAGGAAGGGGATGGCGCCTGGCATCCGGAGCCGGAGGGGGTCTGGAAATCCGGACCCTTCCAGCCGGCAAGGTTGCGGGAAGGCAATTACGTCGATCTCGCCGCGTTGCTGCGGGCAAGCAGCTTTCCCGGGTTCGACGAGTCCCTTCGGCGTTATCAGGATTGGGACCTCTGGTTGAACGTCGTCCTGAGGCGCCGCGGACGCGGACATTACGTGCCGCGGCCCCTCTACTCTTACCGGATCCATGACGCCAGCATCAGCCGCAAGGAATCCGACGACCGGGCGATCTGGTCCGTGCGGCGCAAATACGGACTCGGGCTCTACTTTCGCTTGCCGGTCATCAAAGACGTACGCTGGCTGTTTTGCGCGTTGAGGAAACTGAAGAGATCGGTATCCGGCATCAGCCGATAGACGCGGGCAAGACCGCCGGACCATCGCGCTCACCCGTCGAACCCCAGGTACCTCAAGAACTCGGTTTGCCCCCCTGTCCTTCCTTTCCTGTTCCAGGATTCGACCCGCTCGAAGTAGGGTTGTTCCTCTGTTTCTTCCCAATCGCACACGGCTCGGATCTGATCAGGCGAGTTGCGGCCGTCCAGCTCATACGGACATTCGACCGTGTCGCTGATGTCCAGGCATGCGATTCCGCCGCGGGCGTCGAATTCCACGTTGAACGGATACCGGCGGCAGGTTACCGGACGGTATTCATAGATGGTACAGAGGTCGTCTTTCCCCAGGAATCTGCAGCCGCCTTCATTCCGGCGCAAGCCAAGGATGCGGTGTTCGCCCTCGAGTCTGATCCATCCCGGATTCGAGAGACTCCAGTCGATCTCATCCGGTGCGTAGAAATCGACGATCTCCCCGGCAGTCTGACCCGTATTGACCGCGATTCGCCGGATATCCTCGTCCGTCACCAGAGCGATGGGTTCCCTGCAGCAGTTTCCGCAGCCGGTGCATCTGAATTTGAGGAGGCGTTTCCAGGTCTTCGCCATAACGTGACTCCCGGATTCCGGGTGCGATGCTGCGGGGAGCGCTTTGCGACGGGAGGCGCGCGGGCAATGTCGCCTGTGCGTTGGCACCCGTATTCCCAAGCGGTTGAATCGCGTAAATCGGGCCAAACATATTCAGAAGTATGGAGGCTGTCAAGCTTAACGCCACCGGCGAAAGAGGCTCGGTTTTGTCTTTTCACCGGTTTCCGCGTATGTTATACTTTGCAACTCTGTCGTCCGGGCGTTTGAAGGTCCTTTTCACCACATCGTCCGGTGCATGCAGTCGGATTGCAGTTGTCGTCTGCCACAGAGGGTCCGGAGCCCGGTAGTCGCCAGAGACAGGGGGCCATTTGGACGTCACGCATCTGGTTCTGGCCCTGGCGGGCCTGCTGATCGGCATCATGAAAGCCGGGTTCGGCGGCGGCGTGGGCGTTGTGGTGACGCCGCTGCTGGCGCTCGTGATCCCGGCCAAGCTGGCGCTGGGTGTCATGCTTCCGCTTTCGCTGGCGGCGGACCTGATTGCCATCAGGTTTTACTGGAAGTACCGGGTTGCCAGGTTCGCAATCATCCTGCTGCCGGGAATGGCGATCGGGGTGGTGGTTGGCTGGGTGTTGCTGGACGTGATCCCGGAACTCTGGTTCCGGCGGATGCTGGGTGGGCTGGCGTGTTTATTCGGGTTGCTGCAGGCCTTCAGAGACCGCCTCCCGCCTGCGCCGCCCGTCTCGGGCCTGGTCGCCGGGGTGGCGCTGGGTGTCGTTTCGGTACTTACCCATTCCGGCGGCATCATTCTGATGTTGTATCTGATCCCTCAGGGACTGAGCGGACGGGTGTTTGTGTCGACAGCGGTGCTGGTCGGGCTGGCCCTGAACACCATGAAGGCGCTGGCTTACGCGAAACTGGGCCTCCTGGGCCTGGAAGTATGGCGGATGGATCTCTTTATGCTGCCAACGCTTGCCGCGGGCGTGGGGATCGGGATCCTATTGAACACCCGTTTGTCCGCTGTGTGGTTCAACAGGGCAATCCTCGCCCTCGTGCTGGTGATCGGCTTCCGGTTGATGATATCCTGAGGCCGACGAAACGACTGGAGAATCGCGTGTCACGGCCGGTAATCGGCATTACCACGAGCGTCAGGACGTCGGACGGCGGCGGATCCCGCCAGGAGGTCGGGCGCGCATACGTGAGCGCGGTGGAGCGGGCCGGGGGTTGTCCGGTGATACTGCCCATGGTCGAGAGCCGGGAAGCGCTTGCGCCGGTGCTGGGTCTGATCGACGGACTGATCATTACGGGCGGTCCCGGCGTAACGGACGGGTTGATCGGCGCGCTTCCCGACGACCTGCCGCCCGTCGACCCGATCCGTGCCCGGACGGATGCCTGGTCCTACCGCTACGCCCGGGAACGGGATCTGCCCATCCTGGGAATCTGCTACGGCATGCAGTTCATCAATGCCCGGTTCGACGGCGCGATATACGCGGACCTGCAGGTCCAGCTCGGCAAACGCGCCCACTCCGCCAGGCGCACGGGAGGGCGTCCCGTACGGCACGATGTGATGACGATGGAAGATACCTGGCTCGCACGGCTGACGGGCCGGCGGGGCGATGCGCTGGAGGTGAACAGCTCGCATATCCAGGCCATCGAGGGGCCCGGGGCCGGACTCCGCGTGAATGCGGTAAGCGAGGATGGAGTCATCGAAGGGGTCGAGACGGAAGATGGACGCATCATCGGCGTTCAGTTTCACCCCGAAGCGCTGCCCGGCACGGTGTGGGACCGCGTGTTCGCACACCTGGTTGCAATATCGCATTCCCGTGGTGACCGGGGGACCCGCCGACCGGCATCGAATCAAGCCCCGTGACGGTCCCGCGGCAGGTGGCGGCGGCCGTGTCATGCGGCCTGAACGAGCTGTGGAATGTAGCCTTGTATCAGCGAAGGGATCCGCAATGAGAGAGCGACCCGTTTACTGCTGCAGATACGTTTCCGCCCCGCCGCCACTGGACGGGACGACCACCGGGACAGCGTGGGAGCTTGCAGGCAGGATCAACCGGGCATTCCATCTGCTCGGTACGGACGACGACCCGCCCGGTTTCTTCCTCGAAGCATCGGCGCTCTGGGACGAGCAGGCCCTTTACGTGTGCCTCGTCTCCGATCCGTCTCCGGTTCCCGTGACAATGAGGGCGCGGGACCAGGATCTCTTCAACGAATGCGCGGTGGAGGTCTTCCTCCGAGCGGGCGGAGGATACTACGAAATTGAGGTAAACCCCCTCGGTGCGGTTCTGGATCTGTACTTCCCGGACGAGAAGGAGACAGACTGGCGGGCGATGTCGAAATTCGACGTACCCGGGCTGGAGTGGTCGGTTGAGGAAATCGATGCGAGCGGGCGGTGGTGCGCGCGGTTGGCCATCCCCTGGGCGGGAGTACCGCGTGTAAGCCGGAGGGAGCACGACGGAATGTCGTGCATCTTCGCGAACTTCACCCGAAGCCAGAAAACGCCGGACGGGAGCTATCATCTGACCACGTGGGGGCCCGCGCAGGACGCGTTCTGTGAATTGGCCAATATGGGTGGTGTGGTGCTCTCACCGGGCGAACAAGCGGAACGATGAGTGAAGACGCTCGCTCATCCAGGTCCTTCGAGGATCGTTCGGTCAATCCGTTCTGGACGATTTCAAACAGCCTCAGCCTGCTCCGGGCTGCGTTGACGGGGCCCGTACTCTGGTTGATCTGGATGGGGCCGTCGGTTAAGTGGATCCTGTTCTCGGTTGTCATGGTGATGATTATCACCGATATTCTGGACGGATACCTCGCAAGGCGCCTGAGAACCGTGACGCGCTGGGGGACGATCCTGGATCCGCTGGCCGACAAGGTGGCGATCGATGCGATCGCCATCATGCTGGCGCTGGTCAAGGGGCTGCCCCTCTGGGTGGTTGTAGTAATCGTGGGACGCGATATCTCGATCGTGCTGGCCGGGGTGTTCCTGATCGCACGGGAACGCGTCGTGCTCTCTTCCAATATCTGGGGCAAGCTGACCACCTGTGCGATGAGTGTGCTTCTGATTGCCTACGCGATGGATACGCAGTTGCTGAAGGTTCCGTTTCTCTACCTGTCGGGCGTGCTTCTGCTGGTTTCGACCGTAAGCTACGCGCGCAGGTTTCTGATGCAAAGGCATGGCGCCGCAGGTTGAGTTCTTCTCGCGAGAGTCCGTTGCAGGTAAGTGTCATTATTCCCGTTGTCAATGAAGCGGACGCGATAGACAGGTGCCTGGCTCAGTTCCGCGGACAACGGAATGTTGAAGTGATCGTGGTCGACGGGGGCAGTTGCGACGGAACGCGGGAGCGAGTCCGGGCAACCGGGACAGTCCGGCTGGTAACGTCGCCGATGTCGTGTCGATCCGTACAGATGAACCGCGGGGCGAGGTCGTCCTCGGGGGACGTACTGCTGTTCCTGCACGCCGATACGTTTCTGCCCGCCGGCGGCATCCGGATGATCCTTGAGTCGCTTGAGAAAACGGATGTGGTGGGCGGCCGGTTCCGGTTGGGGCTCTCCGAGGATACCTGGATGTTCCGCACGATCGCCTTGCTTTCCACGATGCGGTCAAGGGTTCTGGGGGTGACGTACGGAGACCAGGGAATCTACGTCCGGCGTTCCGTTTTCAACCGGGTGGCCGGTTTTCCCGAGGTGGCGCTGTTCGAGGATTCGGAGTTCTGCGCCGCGGTCAGCAAACTGGGTCGATTCGTCCTGCTTGACGGCAGCGTCCTCACGTCCACTCGCCGATGGCGTCGATGGGGTGTCGTCACGTCGGTCATATGGATGTGGACGATTCGAATCCTTTACCTTTGTTCGGTTTCGGACAAATGGCTCAGCCGTCTCTATCGAGACGTTCGATGAGAACACAGGGTACGGTTTCTCCGCATGAATTTCCGCGGTTGCGAACCAATGCGGGTTCGAAGAATCCGGACAGGACGGAATCTGGATGCGGTACCGGCGTTTTGGCAGAACCGGATGGCACGTGAGCGAGGTGGGGTTGGGCGGTTCGTGGTTTTACGGCCGGCCCGAGGAGGGCCTGCTGCCCGACGCGCACGGGGTCAAGATGGTTGAACGCGCGCTCGAGCTGGGCGTGAGTTATTTCGATACGGCGCCTCTATACGGAAAGGGACGAAGCGAGGAGGTTCTGGGGCTTGCCCTGGAGGGCGTGACGGAACCGCACTATCTGGCGACAAAGGTGGGTTATTATCCTGAGCCGTTCGACTATACCCGGGACGTGATCTGGCGCGGATTCGAAGGCAGTCTGAAGCGTCTGCGGCGGGATCGTGTGGATCTGCTGCAGGTACATGAAGCGGAGCAGGCCGGCTGGGACGGCATTTTCGGAACCGAACGCACCCTGGAGACGCTGTTGGATATCCGTTCTCAGGGGCTTGCGGAACATATCGGATTGACCGGGTCCGACCTGTCATTGATGAGTGAAATCCTCCAGGAGACGGACGAATTCGTCTCTGTGATCACGTTCTGCAAATACGACTTGCTGACGCAGGAAGCCAGGGATGTTCTCGTTCCTGTCGCGGCGGCGGAGGACGTGGCCGTCATCGCCGCTTCCCCCCTGCACGGCGGTCTCCTGGGTTCCAGGCGCGACCGGTTCGTTGAAAATGGACGTTTCCGCGAGTTGCACGCCAGGCTGCGCCGCGTGGAGGCATTGCTCGCGGACGAACCGGCGGGTATCGTGAGCCTGGCGCTTCGTTATCTGCTTTCGGACCCGCGGGTGTCGTTGCTGCTTTGCGGGGCATCCGATCCGGATGAGCTGGAAATGTGCGCATCGGTTTCGGACGGCGAGTACCTCCCGCCGGACCTCGTCCGGAAGATCGAGGAGGCTTAGCATGGAAGCCGCGCGACTCGGCTTTATCGGTCTGGGTTACATTACGGTCAATGCCCATCTCCCGCCCCTGGCCGAACTGGCGGGTAAGGGTCTGGTGGTGTTTCAGGCGTTCTGCGACGCGGACGAGGAAACGGCCGCCGGTCAGGCGCGGGCCTTCGGGGCGAATGCCGTATATTCGGACCATCGTGAAATGTTCGAGAAAGAGGACCTGGACGGCGTCTATATATGCATTCCACCTACCCTGCATACGGATGCCGAGCTGATTGCCGCGGAAAAAGGGATCCCTGTCCTGGTGGAGAAACCCCAAACCCTGGATATCGCGCAGGCCGTCCGGTTCAGCGAGGCGATCCGCAGGTCGGGGGTTCCGTCTCAGGTCGGCTTCATGAGCCGCTATTACGCGACCGCAGCGTTCATCCGGGATCGGATATCGGACCGGACTCCGAGACATGCGCTGGTTCAACTGCTATACAGCGGCGCGCATATCCGCTACTGGACGAGCCGTTTCGAGCTGTGCGGCGGATCGTTCGTCGAGAATACGATCCACATGGTGGATCTGCTCCGGTTTTTCCTCGGTGACGTCACGGAGGTTTCTGCGTTTTATCATTATCGCAAGCCCGGAGAAGGGCCGGAGCCTATCAACCTGCCCCACGTGTACGATGTGAATTACCGCTTCGAAAGCGGCGTCGTCGCCAGCGTAACGACCTCGCGCGTGCTGACGAACGTCAATGCGTCCCGGAGGGAAGTGCTGGTGGTGTGCGACGATTCGCTGCTGGAATGGTCCGCCGAAAGGGTCGTGGAGAACGGAGAGACGATTTTCGAACTCCCGGACAGGGACAATCCGTTCGCCGGCCAGGCGAGGGCATTCGTGGACGCGATCCGTTCTGGCGACGCGTCCGGACTGCGGAACGGGTACGGGCAGGCGCTGAACAGTCTGGCCGCGGTCTTGGGAGCCAATGCGTCCGCCTCCGCCGGCGGCGCTTTGATACGCCTGGACGATTTCGTGGCCGGCGCCGTGGCCGGCCCTGACGGTCAACCGGCGGATACCGGCGCGCAGCGCGAAGCGTCGTGAGGGGATGGCGCCGATGAAAGAGATCAGGGTTTTCACGCCTGTGGAGGCCAACCGGACGTTGCCGCTGGTGAAGAGGATTGTCGCCGATATCCAGGTTTCGGGGCGCCGTTTGCGTCAGCTTGCCGGGGAACTGGGGCCGGCCGCGGCCGACGATGCGGAGATCAGGAAACTGATTGCGTCATTGAATGAATTCTTCGAGGAACTGGAGGCCATCGGGTGTTCCTATAAGGACCCGAATTTCAACCTCGGCCTGGTGGATTTTCCCGCCGTGATCAACGGCGAGGAAGTGTTGCTCTGCTGGCGGAGCGATGAGGAGCGGGTAACGCATTATCACGGTCCCATGGAAGGCTATCAGGGACGCAAGCGGATTCCCGATGAATTACTGCGGGAGACAGGAAAGGAGGCAACGGATGACGGTTCAGGAGCTGGTGGCCCGGTTCCCGGAGGTCCCGGCCGATCTGCACGGTGAGCCCCTGCTGGCGGCGTTCGCGGACGCGTTTGAAGAACAACTGGAGACTGCGCAAAAACCAAGCGCATGCGCAGAAGAACACGACGCGGGAAACCATTTCTATCTGAAGCTGATCGGCCCCATCGACATCTACCGTTACGGACTGTACGACCGGGAACGGGTGCTGGAAGAGATCCGGAAACTCGTCGAGGGCCATCGGGCCGATCCCGACGGATTCGCACGCGGTCTGCTACCGGAGAAGGTTGCTCGACATGAGATCAGGGGACCGGGCTGTTAACGACGAGATGCGACCCATGCGGATTACCCGATCGATGAACCCTCGGCTATGGCGGAACAAGCGCTTCATTTTCTGACGGCGACGGAACTCGCCGCGCTGTACCGCGGCGGACACCTCTCGCCCGTAGCGGTAACGGAAGCGTACCTGGAGCGAATCCATCGCTATCAGCCAGGGACGAACGCGTTCATTACCGTAACGGCGGACCGCGCGCGGGCGGACGCGAAGGCGGCGGAACTGGCCCTCCGGTCGGGGAACGACTTCGGACCGATGCACGGCGTTCCGATTGCGTTGAAGGACCTTTGCGATACCGCGGGCATTCGAACGACGTCGGGAGCCCGGGCGCGTAAGGACTATGTGCCGGCGCGAACCTCTACGGTAGCGAAGCGGCTTTCGCGTGCAGGCGCGGTGTTGCTGGGCAAGACGAATCTCGTCGAATACGCGTTCGGTCCTTTCGGCATCAATCTGCATTTTGGAACGCCTCCGAATCCGTGGGATCCCGAGAGGGTTCCGGGCGGATCCAGCAGCGGGTCCGGCGTGGCCGTCGCTGCCGGTCTGGCCGCAGCGGCCATCGGAACGGATACCGGGGGCTCGGTACGGATTCCCGCGGCGTACTGCGGCGTCGTCGGCCTCAAGACCACAACGGGCCGTATCGGTACCGCAGGCGTGATGCCGCTTTCCTGGACGCTGGACACGATCGGCCCGATGGCCAGATGCGTCGAGGACGCCGCGATGATGTATACGGCGATCGCGGGTGCCGACGTCGAAGACTCCACGGCCCTCGATCTGCCGGTAGGCGACGTCGTGGGCATGCTGAAGAAGGACGTCGGTGGCCTTCGTATGGCGGTGGTCCGAGAGCCCTTCTTCAGCGGCGCGGACCCGGAGGTCGTCTCCCTTGTGGAGGACGCCATCCGAGTCCTGGCCGGTCTGGGCGTTGACGTCAGGGAAATGCCGTTTCCCGAGGCGGTGCAGGCCGAAAGAGAGGAAGACAACCTCAGGCTTCTTAGGACCGAGGCGGTCTCTGTCCACCGCGAGGCGTTGAGAGACGCGCCGGATTCGTTCGGGCCCGTGGTCCGCGCGCGTCTCGAGGTCGAGCCGGGACTGCTTGCGGTCGATCTGGCCGGGATTCAGCGCAAACGCGCCGGGATGATGCGCACGTCGGCGGCACGTCTGGCCGACGTCGAGGCCGTCGCCGGTCCCACGATGTTGAGTTCCGCGCCGCGCCTGCGCGATCTGGACCGCGGGGAGCCGACGCGTCTGCTTACGCGGCTGGTCAACTGGCTGGGCCTGTGCGCGGTATCCGTACCCTGCGGGTTTACTTCGAACGGGCTTCCGGTGGGACTGCAGCTGACGGGCAAGCCTTACGACGAAGCGACGATTCTCCGGCTGGCCTATGCGTATGAACAGGCGACGGACTGGCATGCATCGCATCCGCCGGGGTACCGTGACTGAGCGTTGAGACCGTCCGCGGGTCACGGCTGGACAGAAAGAACTCGCGGCGGAGAACCATCAAGGGGGAGTGAGATATGCTGGTGGGTTACGTGAGTGACGAGCGCTATATCGCCCTTTCCGACGTGGCTCTGGAGTTCCGGGACCCGTCGGGCAACGCGGTGTCGGCCCGTTCGGCGGCATCGGGTGCGGTCTATGCGGACGTGACGCCGGGGCGGCATCGGGTGATTCTGGCTCGCGACGGGTACGGGTCGAAAATCGTCGACGTGGAAGTCAAGCCGGATGAACCCCATCAGTTTCGTCTGCTGAAGGACTGTCTGATGGGCTACGTCTGGCCCAAGTGCGTCAAGTCGGGCGACCGGTCCGAGTTTCGCGTGCATTCACACGAACCGTATAAATTGGAGTTGTGGCGCTACGGATGGAAGAAGGAGCTCATTCGCCCGATCGGGTGGTACGACGAGCACGGGCCCAGGGCCACCGTCCAGCTGACTCCCGACGGCGACTATACGCAGGCAGGCGCGCAGTGGAACAGGTTCGGATATACCAGCCCCGGTCACAAACAGCTTGTCGCAGCGCCCGGGCGGTCCGGCCTTTACTACTTTCACGCAAGATCGGAGTCCGGACTGTTTTTCTCGTTTCCGTGGGTTGTGGCGCCCGCAAAGCCGGGGGCGAAGGTGGCCGTGCTGGCGTCAGACATCAACTGGAACTGCTATAACAACTTCGGAGGTCGCAGCAACTATATTCATCCGGACAGGATGCCTCCCACACCCACCATCAATGCCCGGCTGGAGTTGAAGCGCTACACCGACCCGGAGCATATCAATTACGATGCGGAGGAATACCTGCCGCTGTCCTTCGAACGTCCGGAGCCGATCAATGTCGTACCGGAGGACGAGCAGGTAACCGATCCGATCGAGGGCCGGGCAGCCAATCACGTCGCGCCGGCGGAATGGCGGTTGCTGGGGTGGCTGGAACGCGAGGGGTTCGAATACGACCTTTATTCGGAAACCCAGTTGCATTTCGACGCGCTGAACCTGGACGACTACGCGGTATTGATCCTGGGACCCCATCCCGAATACTGGTCCAGCAAGATGTATTACGAGGTGAAGGACTGGGTATTCAACCGTGGCGGCAGGCTGATGTATCTGGGCGGAAACGGGTTGAACTGTGAGGTGGAATTCGTGGACGAGGAGTCGATGATCGTCCGGAACGGCAACCGGCGCCAGCAGCGGGACGGTGGATTTGAAAGCCGCATGCATATGCGCCAGGAGTCCGAGGCCAACCTGCTCGGGGTGGTGTTTACCGATGCCGGCATCATGACCGCCGCGCCATACAGGGTCGTCGACTCCGGCCACTGGGCATACGAGGGCACGGGCCTCGGCGACGGGGAACTCTTCGGCAGGGAGTACCTGCACATGCGAATTCCGGGCGGAGCGTCCGGGCACGAAACCGACAAGATCTCATCCAGATTTTCGCCGGAAAACGTCGAGCTGCTTGCCAAAGGGATGAACGACAACGACGGAGGCGCCCACATGGTCATTCACGAGCCGGACGGTGGCGGCGCCGTCTTTTCGACGGGGTCGATCACATATATCAGCTCGCTTCTGGTCAGCGATGCACTGTCCAGGATCACCGGCAACGTGCTGAGGCGGTTCCTGGAGTAGAATTCTCCATCCGTGCGGCCAATGGGGGCAGGTCATGCTTTTCGACACCCATACCAATTTACTGTGGTATCCGGACCACCTGTCGGATGAGTTTGTCGAGTCCGCGCTTGCCGCCAAGAAGGCAAAGATGCGGTTGTCGCCCGACGTGTATTTCGCCGACGACGCCCGCGACGAACGCAATGCATTCGACGCCAGGCCCGAGCAGCTGCTGGCGGCCACCGAGGATTGCGACCGGGTGATCGTGTTCGGTCTGCGGGCGCCGCACGTGGGAATCGACGTACCCCAGGACCTGGTGGCCGCATTCGTGAATGACCATCCGGACCGGTTTTACGGATGGGGTTCGGTCAATCCGAACGATGCGGATTGCATCGATCAGCTGGTGCATTGTGTAGAGAACCTCGGGCTGCGGGGGTTGAAGGTGGCGCCGATCTACCAGAACTGGGACCCCCGGGATCCCCGGCACCTGCCGTTCTTCAAAAAGGCGGAATCGCTCGGCATTCCGCTGAACATCCATCAGGGCACCTCGTTCGTCCGGACCGGTCCGTTGAAGTACGCGAATCCGATTCAACTCGAAGACATTGCAATCGCGTGTCCGGATCTTCGCATCGTCATTTCCCACATGGGGCATCCCTGGGAGGATGAGTGCGTGGTGCTGATTCGAAAGCACCCCAATCTCTACACCAACGTGTCGGCGCTTCACTACCGGCCCCGGCGGCACTACCAGGCCTTCATGTCGGCCATCGAATACGGCGTGGAACACAAACTGATTTTCGGGTCCGATTTTCCATCGGCCACGGCGGCGCAGGTGATTGCCGGCCAGTGGAAGATAAACGACGTGGTGGAAGGGACGAATTTTCCAAAGGTTCCGGATGAAGTGATCCACAACATCATCTACGAAAACTGGAAACCTGCTTTTCCGGAATACATTGGAAAATAGACGCGGGGATCCGGCAACTGTCACTGCGTTCGATGGAGAGAGACGTCAGGTTTTGGGTCTGCGCGCAGTTTCCTGCGGCCCCATGCGGCAGGTACAAAGAGAGAGGCCCCGATGAGCCGATTGTATTACAGCGAAGACGGACGGGTCATGCCGTCTCTTTGCGAGGAGTTGACGACGTTCCGGCGGGCGCGAAAGTCACTCGCACTGCCCGCCACGGACGCGCCCGGGCGGGTCTACATCCTCGCCCGGCCCTATCCCGATAACGACGCGCCGCTTCGGGTGGCCCTGAACGGCGCCGAGGTGGCGGCGCTCGAGCCCGACAGGCCCGGTGCGTATTCCTGGTATGAGCTGTCGGTGGCGGGATTGAGAGCCGGTGCCAACACCTTCGAACTCTGGACCGATGGTACGGCGATGGACGGATGGTCGCTCGCGATGGAAGCGGGTCACGCGGAGCCGGACAGCGCGGTCAGCGACGACGGCGGCGGGACCTGGCGGAGCGATCGAATGGGCTACCTCAACTCGGTTCTGGGTGAGTACGTCGTCCGGGCACGGCTCGAGGAGGGAGAGGATCCGCAGCCTCCCGCCATGGCATGGGAGGTCGCGGAGTCGCCGCGGCTGGTGTCGTTGAGGCGTTTGCTGCCGCCGGTCGCGCGAGACCAGGGCCCGCTGATCAACCGGGTCCGTGCGCTATCGGCCTGGCTGGCGTCCAGCTGGGAGCATACCAATTCGCTCAGGGCCGGCCAATATGCCCCGTGGGACGCGGAAACCCTCCTCGCATGGGCGCCGCGGCAGGAGGGACACAATGGAAAGCGGCCCGTGGCGATGTGCGTTCATTATGCGGCTGCTTTCGTAAGCTGCGCCCAGGCGGCGGGCATTCCGGCCAGATGCGCCGTTCTCACCGAAGCGGTGAACGGATTCAACGGGCATTTCGTGGCGGAGGTCTGGTTCGACGAGTACGGCAAATGGGCGGTGGTGGATCCGAATGCCGATGCGCTGTTCGTAAATGGCGGAGCCCCCATGTCCATGCGCGAGGTCCAGGCTGCGGGCGAGAGTCTGAAGGCTCACATTGAATACGGCCGGGGGGCGGAGTACCAGCGGACGTTTCCGCATATGGTTGAATTCGTTCGGGAGAACCTGGAGAGGGGCGTGTGTTTCGGGCATCGGAGCGTCTGGTTCCGAAGCGACCTGCTGGGACGTCCGGAGTTTTCACCACCCGCCCACGGCTCGCTGAGCTATTGCGAAACCGGGCTTGTATGGGAGCAGCGGGACCTGGATGCGGGTTTCGGCATGTTTCCCTGGTTCGGCGACGCGTCGTACTTCAATGCGGCACCCGTCATTTCCGAAGGGCGTTGAACCGTCGACAGACCGTGTGCGCGGTCTGCTGTGGTTAGCCCGCTTCGGATGATGCGCCGGTCGTTTTGGCGCCGAGTTCCGTGAGCGCGGCGCGGATTTCCGCGCGACCCGCGACGTGAACGTCGACGCGAGGCGGCCGGACGGGTCCGCCGTGCAGACCGGCCAGGTCCATGCCGGCTTTGATCATCGCAACGTCGCCGTACCTGGCTCTCAGCCGTTCAAGCGGGGCCAGCCGACGCTGAAGGGAGACCATGGCCGCCCAGTTTTTCTTACAGGCCAGGTCGAAGAGTTCGAGTTCGTATTGCGGCGCGAAGTTGACGAAGCCGGCGGAGAAGCCGTCGATGCCCATCTGGAAGCGCAGGTGCAGCACGCCCGGATCATGCCGCTTGTTGCCGATCCAGACAAAGCGGTCGCCCAGGATCTGAATCGCGGCGAACAGATTGTGCGGCGCCCGGCACGGATCCTTGATTCCGACAATCCGGTCGATCTCTGCGAGCCTGAGGAAGAACCTTGCGGGCCAGGCCTGCGTGTTATAGGGCATTAACGCGAGACCGGACGCGCGCGCCAGGATCCGGTAGTGGTTGAAAACACCCTCCAGGTCGTCGGGCGTTTCATTGCGAATATAGGGCGCCATGCCCAGCGCGACCCGGGCGCCCATGCGTTCGTAGACCGGCGCGAGTTCCAGAGCGGCGCCCAGGTTGTCCGGCAGGGTGGGAATGACCAGCGGGCCCGACCCCGCGATGTCGAAGGTTTCCCGGGTCATCGCCAGGAGTTCGGCTCCGGAGAGGGCGTTGACCTCCCCGGTGCCCCCTCCGAGGTTCAGTACCTTTACGCCGTGCTCGATCAGAAAACCCAGGTTCCGTTCAAGGGCGTCGACGGCAAGTCGACCGCGGTCTTGCCTTTCGAACGGCGTGACCACGAACGCATGGGTGTGTTTAAGTCGATTTTTAAAGTCGTCGGAATACATCTCCGGCAGGCTCCCCGGCAAGCAGGCTGTCGGCGATCTTCAGAACGCAGGCAATATAGTCCAGGGCATGAACTTGTGAAAACGAAATTGTCTTCCTGAGAGGTGTCTCGTGATCAAGATTGGAACGCGGATCGATCCGGGCTGGCTGGACCGGCCGGAGGACTTGCGGTTCCTGAAGCAGATCGGCGTGGACGTGGTGGATGTGACGCTGGATATTTTTCCGGGCTACAGGGAGTCCGGAAGGCTGTGCCGCGAGAGCGTGGAGCGGGTGGTGGAGGTGGTGGACGGTGCCGGCCTGAAGATCGAGCGGGCGAATTCAACCAACAACTATATGCGCGCAATTTTCCTGGATGAGGCGGATGCAGGAGCGGAGCTGGACCGGCTTGTGGCCAACGTCGCGCTCTGCGGGGAGCTCGGGTTTCCCGTCGTGGGGATCCAGTGTTTTCAGGCGGCTCAGTTCGGCGGGACGCCGCGGGGCGTCTACCAATGGGTCGAAGGACGCGGCGGCTATCGGCATCTGAAAGTCGATTTAACCGACGCGTTGAACAAACCGGCGCCGGAAGGCGCCCCGACGCACGAAGAACTCTGGGAACGAACCCTGAAGGTTTTTCGTGCGGCGGTACCGGTCGCGGAAGCGGCCGGCACACGGGTCGCCATGCACGGGAACGACCCTCCTGTGCCAAGCCTCTACGGAGTGCCGCAGGTCCTGTTCGATTTCGAGGCGTTCGACCGGTTGTTTTCGGAAGTGCCCTCGCCGGCAAACGGGATGACGTTCTGCGTTGGGACGCGGTACGAATCCGGCGAGGACGTGTTCGAGGGAATCCGGCGATTTGGCGGGCAGGGGAAGATCTTCCACGTCCACTTTCGGAACGTACGGGGGACAATTCCGGAAACCGGAGGATACGAGGAGGTGATTCCGGATACGGGAGACCTGAATATGTTCCAGGTGGTTCGCGCGCTGCACGACGTGGGCTTTGACGGCGCCATCGACTACGACCACATCATGGAACTTGCCGGCGACGAGGAAGGGCGGGCCTATATCGCGTTCTGCGTCGGGCAGATGCACGGTTTCCTGCAGGCGCTCCGGACGGACCGATAGCTATGGAAATGGTCGTTGAACTCGCTCAGGCGTGCGGGGCTTCATTGGAGCAGGTCGGTGGGAAGGCGCGAAATCTGGGTCGTCTGCTCGCGGGCGGATTCCGCGTTCCGGACGGATTTTGCGTGACGGCGGACGCCTGTGTCCGGTTTCTGGAACACAATGGCCTGGATCCGGCCGGCGCGACCGGGGAGACCGTTGCCCGGGGTTCGTTCCCGTCCGAAGTCGAAACAGCCATCCGATGCTCGTTCGAATCTCAGATGGACGCGGGCGCCAGACCCGTGGCCGTCCGTTCGTCCGGTGCGTCCGAGGACGGCAGTGCGTTCGCCTTTGCCGGACAGTTCGAAACCTATCTGAACCTGACGGATGTCGCGTCTGTACTCGAGCACGTCCGTCTGTGCTGGGCGTCGGCGTGGAACGAACGGTTGCGAATCTACGCGCCCGGTCTGGTTCCGCGCATTGCGGTTGTCGTACAGGAGATGGTCGAGGCCGAAAAATCAGGCATCCTTTTTACACGGAACCCGGTGGCCTCAGGCGCGCCGGGTCTTTTTGTGGAGGCCAACTGGGGTCTCGGCGAGACCGTTGTCGGGGGCGAGGTTTCCCCCGATTCTTACGTGCTGGACCGAAATACGGGCCGGGTCGTGGAGAAGCGGATCGCGCACAAGCTGTGGCGCCTGCGACCGGGTGGCCGCCGGCCTGAACCCATGCCCGAGGGGCTGCGGGACGAGGAAGCGCTTTCTCCGCGCGAGCTGCAAACGTTGTGGCGGCGGGGCTGCGAGATCGAGTCGTTTTTCGACGGGCGGCCCCAGGACGTCGAATGGGCGTTTTCCCGCGGCCGGCTTTACCTCCTGCAAACGCGACCGATTACGACGAGCGTATCCAGGCCGCACGGCGCCTGGTCCCGGGGGATCTGCGACGACGTCTGGTCCGAGGCCCTCTCTCCGATGACGGCGTCCGTCATTGCGGACAACCTGAGCCACGCGTACACGTTTCAGGGGCCCGCGCGGCGCCTCGGACTCGGGGCGCTGGTACGCGACGATATGATGAAGGTGATCGATTCCTACATGTACGTGAACGCGAATGCCGTTGCGCAAGCGCTCAAACTGGTTCCCGCGAAACTGCTGATGGACGATGCGCTGGCTATTCTGCCGCGAAAACTACGGCGGGAGGTGGCATGCGCGCGCCGGACCTGGATGGGGATCGTCCCTGCGCTGCTGCGTCTGCCGGGCCTCCTGATGACCGAACCGTACGGTCTGATTCACAGCAATCACCGAAGGGTCAGGCAGGCGTTTTTCCCGGTATTCAACCGGCGGATACGTTCCATTGAAAGCCAGATTTCCTCGGCGCGGGACCCGGACGTCCTGCTTCTGGCGGCGAGTCGTCTGACGGAACTCGCCGTGCGTCAGCAGAGGGACGTCAACCAGTGGAGTTACGCGTATGCGATGAACTGCATCTGGGCTTTGCGCGCGATGCTGGTCCGCTGGGCGGATCTCGATATGGCCACATTCAAGGATCTGCTGCTGTTGCCTGAACGCAATACGACGTCCGACGTCAATGCCGCACTGGGAAAATTGTCGGATGAGGCAAGGAGCAATGCCGTGCTTCGGCGGACGCTGGAGACCGGGACCGACGCTTCGTTTCTCGAATGCCTTCAGGCGGGCCATGGCGAATTTGCATCCGGGTTCAACGCGTTTATCGACGCGTACGGAGTTCGCTCTGCGAATCGGGATTTTACGTTTGAACGCTGGCGTGAACGCCCTGAGACTGTTGTGCAGATGCTACGTCAGAACATTTGCACCGGACCTGTGCCGGGCGGGAAGAAGCCACGGGAAGTGGTGCGGTCCGCGGAAGCGAAGGTATTGAAACGTCTGTCCGATTCGCCGTGGCGATGGGCGCGGACCACGGTATTTAGACGGGTGTTGAAATACGCCAGAATCTATCTCGGACTGCGTGAAGAGTTGAGATTCCGCCTGGACAGGTTGTTTGCCGGATACAGAGCGGTCTATCTGAAACTGGGGGACCATCTCGTATCCCGCGGGCTGCTGCGGCGGAGGGATGAGGTGTTTTTTCTGTCGTGTGGCGAAGTCGAGAATGCGTTCAGGAGCGGCTCCGTCGCAAGCGAGGATGAAGTCGATCGACGGATCGCCGATTTCGAACGTGCGCGTCGCCGGCAGCCGTATTTCTTCTGGATTGAAGGTCGCGGCGAGAACCCGATTCCGGGGGGAGACCCCGATGCGAGCAGACTTGAAGGCGTTGGCACGAGCCCGGGTACGGCGACCGGAATCGCCCGGCTGATACGCGGCCCCGAGGAGTTCGAGGCGCTGGCGCAGGGGGAGGTGCTGGTCGCACCCGGTACCGACCCGGGATGGACCCCGCTCTTCCGGCGTGCAAGCGCGGTGGTGACGGAAATCGGCGGCGTGCTGAACCACAGTTCGGTGATCGCCCGGGAGTACCGGGTGCCGGCAGTGGTGGGGGTATCGGGCGCAACGCGGCGAATCCGTACGGGAGACCGGATTACGGTGGATGGCAGCCTTGGTGTCGTCGAAATCCACGACGAGGGAAGCGGGTCTCCGGTATCGCCGGATCCGGCAGACCCGTCCGGACGCGGACCGGGAACCGGCGGCTTTGTGGGATCTTCCGCGTAATCCGCCTGTTTTTCGTTATTCGGGAGTTTGCTGGCAAAGCCGATGGTCGAATTCCGGTATTCCGGGTCTGCGAATAGGTTGCCAAAACGGTTGTCTTTTTGTAAATTTGTCATTCTGTATCGGAACCGCGATTCACCCTATTTCGCCAGGGCGCAGCGCCAATGGAATCGATTTCCGAGAATCTGAAACGGGTCCGGGAACGCATCGCCCGCGCCGCGGAGCGAACGGGGCGGCAGGCGCACGACGTGACCCTTGTCGCGGTCTCAAAGTCGAAGCCCGTCGAGGCTGTCGGGGAAGCCGTGCAGGCCGGGATCCGCGTGCTGGGCGAGAACCGCGTACAGGAGGCCGAGACGAAGGTTGGCAGCGTAACGGATGCCGTGGAATGGCACCTCGTGGGACATTTGCAGCGGAACAAGGTGAAGAGCGCCCTCCGCATGTTCGAAATGGTTCACTCGGTGGACAGTCTTCGATTGGCAAAGGAGATCGGGAAACGAGCCGTGCAGGCAGGGATTTCCGCGCGGACGCTCGTTCAGGTGAATACGTCGGGGGCGCACTCGCAATTCGGATCCGAACCCGACGCCACCGTCGATCTGGTCGGGCGTATTTCGGAAGTACAGGGCTTGGGTGTGGAGGGGTTGATGACGATCGGCCGGTTTCTGCCGGATCCGGAGGCGGTGCGGCCAAGTTTCGTCCAGTTGCGTCAACTGAGCGAGACGGTCGCGGCGGCGGGGTTGCCCGGCGTGTCGATGGCACACCTTTCCATGGGGATGACGGGGGACTTTGAGGTGGCAATCGAGGAAGGCGCCACAATGGTACGAATCGGGTCGGCGATCTTCGGCTCGAGGCGATGACGCGGGGGCAGGACGCTTTTCGATGAAGCCGCTGCGTCCCGCCGCCGGACGGGCGCGACATTCCGCGTCTGCAGGGTTCAGCGAAGGGCAGCTATGTTATACGTTTTGCTTCAGGTAATCGACTATATGCGCGCGGCCGTCGATTTCGTGGCTTTTGCGGCGGTTGTGGCTGTGGTTGTTCTGATGGTTCTGCGATGGGTCCTGTTCAGGGTGCAGCCCTTTGGCCGGCTGGCCCAGGTCGTCCGGGAATGGACCGATCCGATGATCTGGCCGGTTGCGCAAAGTCTGCCCGCGCCCAACAGTCTGGGCATTGCGCCGTTGTTCGTGATTCTTGCAACGTTGTTGGCCGCGTTTTTTCTGAAGTGGGTCAGCAACGACGTGCTTCTGGCGTTGGAAGGCGTGGTCAGGGCACTATTGAACGTGGCGTTTCTTCAGGTCATCGGCTGGCTCTTTTACGGGGCGATTTCGGTCTATCTTGTGTTGATCCTCGCTCGCATCATTGTTTCCTGGATGCCCTTTCTGCGAAACGGGCGGTTGATCTGGTCGCTGTATGCGCTGACTGAGCCCGTGATGGCCCCTTTCCGGCGCCTGATTCCGCCGCTGGGGATGTTCGATCTGTCGCCGATTCTGTTGATCCTGCTGTTGAATTTCGCCAAGGCGGCCGTTCTCACGGTCTTTGGCCTGAGTGTGTCGTAAAAGCGGGAGCGGAGCGGTTCCATGACAAAGCCTACCCCGCTGCGCCTGGGTGTGATCGGCGGATCCGGGTTCTATGAGATGGATGGCGTCACGGTGGTGCGGGAACATGAGGTGGATACGCCGTTCGGACGCCCGTCCGATCTTCTGGTGGAAACGGATATCGACGGACGCAGGGTCGTGTTTCTGCCCCGCCATGGGCGGGGTCACAGGTTGCTGCCTTCCGAGGTGAGATACCGCGCCAATATCCATGCGTTGAAACAACTGGAGATTACCCACGTCCTCGCGGTAGGCGCCGTGGGAATCATGAAGGAACACATCAGGCCCGGGGACATGGTGGTGCCGGACCAGATTTTCGACCGTACCAAGGGAATCCGGCCGTCCACGTTTTTCGGCGACGGTGTGGTGGGACACGTTGCCTTCGCAGACCCGTTCTGCGCGGACCTGCGCTCCCTGGTGGTGCGGGCGGCGCGGAACCGGGGCGCTGTGGTTCACGAAGGCGGCACCTACATCTGCATGGAAGGGCCGCAGTTTTCGACCCGGGCGGAGTCGCACTTTTACCGACGGGTCGCAGATGCCACGGTGATTGGAATGACGGCGCTTCCCGAGGCCAAACTTGCCCGCGAGGCCGAGATGTGTTATGCCGCGCTCTCCATGGGCACGGATTACGATTGTTGGCACGAGCAGGAAGGGGACGTCGAAATCGAGTCCGTTCTGGCGATCCTGAAGGCCAATACGCAGACGGCCAATGCGGTCGTGAGAGAGATCTCCGGGCTGCTTCCGGAGACGACCGATTGCGAATGCCTGCACGCGGCGCGGGACGCGATCATCACGGCGCCCGACGCCATTCCCGATGAAGCGAGGCAACGGCTGCGTGTCTTGTACGGACGTTATCTGGGTGGGTCCGAATGATCGATGAGCGATGGTACAGGAGGCCCGAGGACGTCCCGGAAGCCGTATCGGCGGGGGGCGTGGTTGCAAGGGTGGCGGACGGTCGCGTGCTGGTGGCGCTGATTCGCGAACAGTCGTACGAGGAATATGTGCTTCCCAAGGGGCACGTGGACAGAGGCGAGTCCGTCGAGGAAGCCGCGAGACGGGAGATCGAGGAGGAGGCGGGTTTTACCGAAATGGAGCTGATCCGGTCGATCGGCGTGCGGGCACGGATGAATTATCGTCGCACGGAATGGAAGACCACGCACTATTTCCTCTACCGGACCGAACAGGTGCACGTCGTGCCCACCGACGTGAAACATCACGAAGTCGTGGACTGGTTCCCGATCGATCGGTTGCCGGTGATGATGTGGCCGGAGCAGAAGGCGCTGCTGAAGGAGAACGAAAATCGGATTGTCGCGATGGTGAACGGTCGGTCGACTCGTTGATATCCGATATTCCGATGCGCGACAAGACCGGCTGAACCGGCCTTCGGCACGGAAGGGAACGAGTTCCGATCGGTCGCGGTACCCGAAATGACGGGCCGTTGAAGCGGCCGATATCCACAGGATTGCAGACGCACCAATTGACGGAATGACCCCCATGGCGGCGTTAGAGCAGTCAGGCAAGGGATTCGCGGATGTTTCCGGCAGGATGAACTTTCCTGAAATGGAGCGGGAAGTCCTTCGTTTCTGGGAGAAGAACCGGACGTTTGCGAAGTCGGTGGCGACCCGCCCGGCATCCAGCGCGTTCGTTTTCAATGACGGACCGCCCTTCGCCAGCGGGCTTCCGCACTACGGTCATCTGCTGGCTTCCATCATCAAGGACGTCGTACCACGGTACTGGACGATGCGCGGATACCGCGTGGACCGGCGTTTCGGATGGGATTGCCACGGTCTGCCGGTCGAAAACGAGGCCGAGAAGCAGTTGGGCCTGAAGTCCCGGAAAGACATCCTTGCATTCGGAGTGGACCGGTTCAACGAGTTCTGCCGTGAACAGGTGCTTCAATATACGGCGGAGTGGAAGCAGGTCATCCAGCGATGCGGACGGTGGGTGGACTGGGACCACCAGTACAGGACGATGGATCCGGATTTCATGGAGTCGGTGTGGTGGGTGTTCAAGAGCCTGTGGGAGAAGGACCTGGTCTACGAGGGGTACTATTCGCTCGCCTATTGTCCAAGGTGCGCCACGCCGCTTTCGAATTTCGAGGTGAACCTGGGGGGTTACCGGGACACCCAGGATCCTTCGATTACGGTGCGGTTCCGTGTGCGAGGACAGGCGAATACGTCGATTCTGGCCTGGACAACCACCCCGTGGACGCTGCCTTCAAACATGGCGCTCGCGGTGGGGGAGGATATCCGGTACGTGCGCGTCCACATGGAGAACGGAGAGCAGTTGATCCTTGCGGAGCCGCGTTTCGATGCCGTGTTCGGCAGGCGAAATGGAGAAGTGGTACGGGCGGAGCCGGAGCCGACGGAAGGGTTGCTGGAGATGTGCTACGAGCCGTTGTTCCCCTATTTTGCGGATCTGGGAGACGAGGGCGCGTTTCGCGTGGTTGCGGCCGATTTCGTGTCCACCGACGACGGCACCGGAATTGTCCATGTCGCCCCGGGTTTCGGCGAAGACGACTATCAGTTGGGCGTTGAAAAGGGCATCCCGGTCGTGTGCCCGATCGACGAAGACTGCGCGTTTACCGGCGAAGTCCCGGACTATGCGGGACGTTTCGTAAAGGATGTCGACCGCGATATTGTGCGGCAGCTGAGAAAGAGTGAATTGCTGTTTTCCGACGGAACGCTGGTACACAGTTACCCGTATTGCTGGCGGTGCGATTCCCCGCTGATTTATCGCGCGATTTCAACGTGGTTTGTTTCCATCGGGCCGATCAAGGAGAAGATGATCGCCGCCAATCAGCGGATCCGCTGGGTGCCGGAGCACATCAAGAACGGGCGGTTCGGACGATGGCTTGAGGATGCGCGCGATTGGGCGATCAGCCGGAACCGGTACTGGGGCACGCCGTTACCCGTCTGGCGCAATGAGGAGACGAAGGAGACGGTCTGTCTCGGAAGCCGGGAAGAACTGGAGCGCTTGAGCGGCCGCAAGGTGGAGGATCTGCACAAGCACCTGATCGACCATATCGAAATTCCCAGCCCCACCGGGAGGGGCGTGTTGAAACGCGTGCCCGAGGTGCTGGATTGCTGGTTCGAGTCCGGATCCATGCCCTACGCCCAGACACACTATCCGTTCGCGAACCGGACGTTTTTCGATGCGAATTTCCCGGCAGATTTCATTTCGGAAGGGCTGGACCAGACCCGCGGCTGGTTTTATACGCTGACGGTTCTCGCCGCCGCGCTGTTTGAGGAACCGGCGTTCAGGAATTGCATTGTTTCCGGGATGCTGCTGGCTGAGGACGGACGCAAGATGAGCAAGCGGCTGAAGAACTATCCGGAACCCACCGAAATGCTGGATGCGTACGGCGCGGACGCGCTGAGGTTGTATCTCCTCAACTCCCCGGCGCTCAAGGCCGAGGAACTGAGAATCAGCGAGCGGGGCATTCAGGAGAGCCTCAGGTCGGTCATTATCCCGCTGTGGAACGCGTACGGCGGAATTTTCGTCACCTATGCAAATATCGACGGCTGGACGCCGGCCTCGTCGACCGGGTCCACGCCCGCACGCGAACTGGACCGCTGGATCCTGTCGGAATTGCAGACCTTGCTCCACGACATGAACGCGGAAATGTCCGCTTACCGCTTGTACAGGACCGTGCCGGTCATGGTTTCGTTCGTGGAAAAGCTGACGAACTGGTACATCCGCCGCAGCCGCCGCCGCTTCTGGAAGTCGGAAGACGACGAGGACAAGGCGGCGGTTTACGAGACGCTCTACGAGGTGTTGGTCGTGCTGGTCAAGGCCATGGCGCCTGTATTGCCGTTCATAACCGAGCATATCTATCAGAATCTGGTGAGAAGAGTGTACCCGCAAGCGCCGGAGAGTGTGCACTTGTGCGAAATGCCCCAAGCGGATGAGTCGTTGCGCGATCCCGAACTCGAGGCGCAGATGCATCTGGCAATGCGCGCGGTCGCCCTCGGCCGGTCGCTTCGCAGCCGTCACGACCTGAAGGTCCGCCAACCGCTGCGACGGGTCTACGTGCTGCCGCCCGATGCCGCCGGGCGCGACGCGCTGGCGTCGATGCAGGGAATGATCGCAGAGGAACTGAATATCAAAGAGATCGTGTTTGTCGAGGATGAGACCGAGTTGAGCGAAATTACCTACAGACCCAATTTCAGGGCGCTCGGTCCGCGTTTCGGGAAACGCATGAAGGAAGTGACCGGACGGATCGCCGGGTTGGCGCCCCGCGAGGTCGAACGCCTGCAGACGGGGGAGACGCTGGCGGTGGCTGGGGGCGAAATCGCTCTCGAAGACCTGGAAATCCAGCGGCGGAAGAAAGACGACGTGGTCGTTGCCGTTGAGAACAACCTGTGCGTGGGGCTGGACGTGCATCTCGACGAGGAACTGATCGAAGAGTGCACCGCGCGTGAATTCGTCAACCGCGTTCAGAACATGCGGAAGGAGATGGGATTGAACGTCGTCGACCGCATCCGGGTGGGGGTTTCGGGAGAAGGCCGTCTTGAGCGTGCGGTCGCCCGCTACCGGGCGTACGTCGGCGGGGAGACGCTTGCCGAGGAATTGCTGGTGGGCCAACTGCCGGATTCCTGCCAGTTCAAGCGGGAGTGGCAGGTGAACGGATTGCGCGGCACAATCGGCATTTTGCGCAATTGAACGTTATGTGGCGATATTCGGTCCGGACATCACGGACGCGCGAGGACTGCGGCATCCTGCGGGTGCGCACAACTGGAATTGACAGTCGGAGAGGCCGATGACCGATAAAGATCTGGAATACTTCCGGGAGATCCTGGAAAAAAAGCGGTTGTCCATCGTTCAGGATCTGGGGATGCTGGAACAGAGGTCCATGCATGCGACGTCCGAGGAGGCATCCGGCGGACAGATATACTCGGATCATATGCCGGAGCTGGGCAGCGACTCCATCGAACGGGAAAAGGCGTTCCTGTTCGCGTCTCGGGACGGAGCCTACCTGACCCAGGTGGAGGACGCGCTTCAGCGCATAAAGGCCGGGACGTTCGGAGCATGCAGGCTGTGCACCAAAGCGATCCCGAAAGCGCGTCTGGAGGCCGTACCCACAACCCGCCTGTGCGTTCCCTGCAAGGAAGGCGAACATCGGCAGGGTTTTCGATCTTCATAATTCGTCCGCCGGCCCGTTGCAGGACCGGGCGCGTTCGATTCGTCACCATTGGGGGCGATGTGCGGAGCCTCTGGATTTCCGGTGTTGTCGTTTTCCTCGACCAGGTGTCAAAGCGGATGGTGATGGAATCGATGTTCCTCGGCGAGTCGATTCCCGTGCTGGGCTCATTCTTCAGGTTGACCTATATACACAATCCCGGCGCCGTGTTCGGATTGAGGCTGGGCGGGAACGTTGCACATCTGGTCTTCGCCGGCGTGGCATTGATCATGGTCGCGGTGATGTGGCTCCGGCTGCCGCCGGGGGAACGGGTGGCGTCGGCCGGCCTGGCGCTTGTGCTGGGCGGCGCCGTCGGCAACGTCATCGACCGGGTCCGTTTCGGCGCCGTGGTCGATTTTCTTGATTTCGGACTCGGATCCCTTCGCTGGTGGGTGTTCAACGTCGCCGACGCATCCGTCACGGTGGGGGCCGGCCTGTTGATACTGGGCTGCGGTCTTCTGAAGGGCGGAAAGGATGACGAAGATTGACGTTGCCGTCCTTCCGGAACACGCGGGCAACCGGCTGGACCGCCTGCTGGCGGCCATGTGCGAACCGCTCTCCCGGTCCCGGATCCAGGCGCTGATTGCCTCGGGGGATGTGCTGGTCGCGGGAAAACCGGTTCGATCAAGCTACAGGGTTTCGGCTGGACAAAGGATCGCCGTCTGTCTGCCTGCCGCCCGGCCGTCCACAGTCGATCCGGAGGAGATTCCTCTGGACGTCCTGTTTGAAGACGCGCACCTGCTGGTCGTCAACAAGCCTGCGGGCATGGTCGTGCACCCCACGGGCGGCATGCGATCCGGAACTCTGGTGAACGGCCTCCTTGCCCATTGCGACGGTCTCTCAGGGATCAACGGCGTTCTGCGACCCGGAATCGTTCACCGGCTGGACAGAGAGACGTCGGGTCTGCTGATGGTGGCCAAGAACGACGCCGCCCACCGGGGGCTGGCAGGGCAGTTGGAGGCGCGTACGGTAACCAGACGATATACCGCCATTGTCTGGGGCCAACCCCGGGCGGAGCGCGGCCGCATCGAGGAGGCCATCGGCAGGAGCCCTGAAGACCGCAGGCGCATGGCCGTGGTGGACACCGGTGGGCGCGCTGCCGCCACCCGGTACGAGGTAAAGGCGTTCCACGGGTTCGCGTCGACGCTGGGATTGAGGCTGGAGACGGGCAGAACGCATCAGATTCGCGTGCATCTCGCCCATATCGGCCATCCGGTATTCGGAGATACCGCCTACGGAGGCGGCGCGAAACGGATTCGGGGGATCGCGCCGCCGCTGCGGAACGCGGCCAGGACCGTCCTGGATCTGGCGAATCGGCAGATGCTGCATGCCGGCGTGCTCGGTTTCAACCATCCGGTCACGAGCAACGCACTGGAATTCCGCGCGGACCCGCCTCCGGACATGGCATGCGTTTCCCAGGCGCTGACGTCAGGCGTCAGTTGACAGGCCGCGGTGTTCGCCGTTAGAGATTCCAGCCAAAGTAAAAGAGCGTCGCCCGGGTCCGGCCGACGCTCTCTTCATTTGATCTCTTGTGAATATCGTTCTACAGCGTCCCCACGGGAATACCGTATGCTTCTTCAACCCGCGGCGTGTCTACCATTTCGATGGCTTCCCATGGGCAGATGTGCACGCACTGGATACATCCGATGCAGTCTTCGAGGCGGACTTCACAGAATGTGCCGATGCCGTCGAGGCCTGCGTCGGCCACGTCCACTTCCTCGATACAGTCGGTCGGGCAGACTTCGATACAGGCATTGCAGCCGGTGCAATAGTCCGGGTTGATAATGGCAATATGCCGCGGCCGTTTCTTCTTGGCCGTCATGCCGGAGCGGGACTCGAGCCACAGGTGTTCGTGGAAGTCGACGCGTTCTTTCTTCGCGACGCGCTCCGGTCTGTAGACCTCCGACTTCGGCGCGAAAACCAGCGTGCCTTCGGCGTGGGCGTGGCTGAGGCGGTATCGGTCCGCGGTAACGAGTTGGTCGGGGTCGTCGTCGTACACGAAACTGACCAGGTCGTATCGAATGCCCACCGTCCGTCCGGCCCGCCCGTCCAGTTTGAAGTGGATGCCGGGCCTGAATTCGAGAATGGCAAGTCCGGCGGGTTCCTGTTCGGCTTCCGCGGGTGCGGCCGAAGCTTCCAGTTCGGCCTCGGCCGGGTCGGGGACGGATTCCGCGTCGCCGCCGCCCTGTTTTGCGTTCCGCATGGCCTCGGCTTTGGCCCTGGCGCGCGCAACCCGGTCGGTGATGCCGTCAAACTGTGTAAGGTCGACGTTCACTGGATTGTGATCTCCTGTGTTCGGAAATTCCCGATGCAGTCTGAGTCGTCTGGGAATAAAATAACCTCTTTGACGGGGGTTGTCAAGGAGGAAGGGTTAGGGGCCGGGCAAACTTCGCGGGGACCAAAATCTTGACAGCGCGTGCCGGCGCTGTATATATTTGGACCGCGCGTATTCGCGCGTCCACCCGGTGGGTGGCAATTGCAGTTTTTCCTGGCAGAGGCTGTGAAATGAACGAACCGACTCCCGAAGAGGAACTCAGAAAAATCGCCGAAGACGCCACCGCTCCGGTTTCCGACGCGGACGTCTCACGGGCAAGGCTCGTGTCGCAGTTCGTCATTTTTCCGGTGGCGATCATCCTCGTGGCGCTTGCGATATACCTGGGATTGGGGTTGTTGACGGCCGAAAGAAAGACCGCGGAGGACTATCTCAATACCATTCGCGTGGGCGGCATCAACAGCCGGTGGCAGGCGGCCTATGAACTGGCCACGGTACTCGACCGGGAACAGCGGGAAGGACGGATCGGTCGCAGGTTCGTCGGGGAGTTGATCCGGGTGTTCGAAGCTTCCCGTTCGGACGACCCGCGCGTGAGGCGCTTTCTGGCCGCGGCGATGGGAAGGGTGCGGGATCCCGAACTCGTCGGCGTTCTGATTTCCGCGCTGGATGACCCGGACGACGAAACCCGGATCAACGCGATGTTCTCGCTCCGGGCGCAGGCAGACCCCATGGCCGTCCCGCATCTTATCAGGATCGCGTCAGGCGACGATGCCGGATTGCGCAAGGCCGCGGTATTCGCGCTGGGCAATTTCGATGATCCGCGGGTGCCGCAGGCACTCGAACAGGCGCTTCACGACCGGGCTCCCGATGTTCGCTGGAACGCCGCCCTGCAACTGGCTTCCGCAGGTAACAGCGCGGGTCTGGAGGTGCTGGGGGAGATGCTGAGCCCGGGGTATCTGAATGGTTTCGAAAGGATAAGCGGAGAGGGTCGTCGGAATATCCTGGTCGAAGCGATCAGGGCCGTGGGCATGCTCAACGCGACGTCTCTGGCCCCCGCGCTGCAGCGGCTGCGTAGTCAGGACCCGGACTTGCGGGTCCGGCAGGCCGCCATCGAGGTTATGAATGGATGGGAGGGGAAATGAACGGGTTGAACCGATGGAATTTCGGCAAGGGATCCGGCCCGCGAGGGCGCCTGTCGGATCCCTTTTTTTCTGGCACCCGGGAGGTGCGAATCTGCAGAAAATCCCGCTTGACATTCCGGGGTGGTTTGGATATATTGGCCCGGTGTATTTCAGGCCGTAAACGATGCAATTTCCGGTATTTTATAAACTTATATCATATATAATTCAGGTCTGAGATTTCCGCTCCAAAAGCTGCCCGCTCGGTTTCCGGAGAATACCATGTCGGACGAAAAAATCGATCTTTCGGAATTTGACGAGATTCCGGACCGGGTGGCCAGGGCCAAGGCCAAAGCGGAAGCGCTCCGAAAGGCCCGGGAGGCCGCCGCGGGAGATGCGTCCGGGGAGACGCCGGCAGTCGAGGCTGCCGCGAAGGCCCCGGAGGAATCGGGAGGCGAATCCGCCGCCGCCGAGGTGGATCTTTCATCGCTGGACGAGATCCAGGACCGCGTTGCCCGCGCAAAGGCCAAGGCGGAACTGATGCGCAAGGCTCGCGGCGGCGCAAAACCGGCGCCGTCCGGCGCGCCGGCCAGGAAAGCCGCGTCCACCGCGGACCGGGCCGCCGCCGCTCGCGCGTTGACGCAGAAAACCGACGAGCCCGTCGAGGAGCGTGTGATCGTTCAGACGTCTCCGGCGCCACCCGCAATCCGCCCCGGTCCCGAGAGAACGCAATCCGTCGCGGAAGGCGGCATGACCACCCGCCGCGGGTTCTTCACCTGGCTGACCCTGGCCTGGGCGTCCTTTGCGGCCGCGTCGGCAGCCGGGCTTCTGGGTTTCGGGCGCTTTCTGTTCCCGAACGTGCTGTTTGAACCGCCCCAGTCTTTCAAGATCGGATTCGCGGAAGATTACGATCTGGGCGTGGACGAACGCTGGAAGGACAAGTTCAGCGTCTGGATCGTCAAGTCCACGCAGGATATGTTCGCGCTCATTTCGGTGTGCACGCATCTGGGATGTACGCCCAACTGGCTGGGTAACGAACAGAAATTCAAATGTCCGTGTCACGGCAGCGGTTTTTACATGTCGGGCATCAACTTCGAGGGGCCGGCGCCGCGCCCCCTTGAACGGGCGCGTATCGTGCTTGCCGAAGACGGGCAGGTGCTGGTCGACAAGACCCGGAAATTTCAGTACGAGAAAGGTCACTGGGACAACCCGGAGTCCTTCCTGCGGATATAGTCGCGCCTGCACGCCGCCGGCGGTATCCTCCTCAAGGCCATTTCAGCGACTGCTTCAGCATTGCGGTATCATCGGGAGAACAAGGTATGCCGAAGATTTCCGGCCTCCTGGACCGGACCAAGCGCTCTCAGATCTGGAAGTCCATCTTCCGGCACGACGTGCCGAGAGACGAACGCGGTCGCGCGCAGGTGGTATTGACCAATGTATTCCTGCATCTGCATCCTGTGCGCACTCCCAAATCGGGAATCAGGGTGCGCTACACCTGGTGTATGGGTGGGCTCACCTTTTTTATTTTTCTGATTGAGACGATCACCGGTATTCTGCTGATGTTCTATTACCGGCCGACTCTCGAATACGCTTACACAGACATTATAGACCTGGGCGAGCAGGTGCCGCTGGGCATCATGCGGGAGATCCACCGATGGGGCGCCCACGCCATGATTATTACGGTCTGGCTCCACATGTTGCGCGTGTTTATGACCGGGTCTTACAAGCCTCCCCGCGAATTCAACTGGGCAATCGGGGTTATTCTGCTTCTTCTGACGTTGTTGTTGAGCTTTACAGGGTACCTTCTGCCCTGGGATCAGCTTGCCATCTGGGCGATCACCGTGGGGTCGAATATGGCCCGGGCAACCCCTTTTCTCGGTCACGAGGGGCCCGGAGCGGCGTTCCTCATGCTTGGTGATATCAACCTGGTTCACGCCGGCGACGATGCCCGATTCGCACTGTTGGGGGGCCGCTTTGTCGGGGAGGGGGCGCTGCTCAGATTCTATGTACTGCACTGTCTGTTCATCCCGTTCGTGGCGGCTGTATTGATGGCAGTTCACTTCTGGCGGGTGCGGAAAGACGGCGGGATATCGGGACCAATGTAGGTAGAAACGGCCTCCACGCTGCAAATCCGGGGTTTCACAGAGGAACACGATGGACGTTCTGAAAGGCTTCGTCAATTGGCTTCTTACGCCTGAATATTTCATGCCGTTGTTTGCCATTCTCTTCTTTCTGGCTTTGCGGACCCGCTGGGTATGGACGGTCCGTTTCGGCCTGCCCGCCCTGATCGCCTCGATCGTCTTTTTCCTGGTCAGTTTTCAGGATGAGAATTTTCGCATCATCGTGACGAAGGGTGACAATATCCCCATTGTCATGCTGCTGTTCCTGGTAGGTTTCTTTGTCTGGTACAGCCTGAAACAGGGGTACGACAACGACGAACGCATCGCGCGGGGCGAAGGACCGATTGAAAAAGCGGAATTCAAGGAAAAAGTCCTCACCTGGCCCCATCTGGTCTACACGGAATTGATCTGCCTGACGCTGGCCACCGTCTTCCTGATTCTCTGGTCCGTACTGATAAAGGCGCCCATCGAAGAGCCGGCCAACCCCGCAAAGACCCCCAATCCATCCAAGGCGCCGTGGTATTTCCTGGGGCTCCAGGAAATGCTGGTGTATTACGATCCGTGGATCGCCGGGGTTGTCCTTCCAACCCTCGTGATTGTGGGACTCATGGCCATTCCGTTTATCGATCGGAATCCGAAGGGTCTGGGCTACTACACCTTCAAGGAACGCCGGTTCGCCATTACAGTGTTCCTTTTCGGTTTTGTGGTGTTGTGGGTGGTGCTGATCATGATCGGCACGTTCCTGCGCGGACCGAACTGGAACTTTTTCGGACCGTACGAATTCTGGGACGTACATAAGCTGGAAGCGCTGGTCAACGTCAATCTCTCGGAATACATCTACGTCCAATGGCTGGGCACGGGTTTGCCTTCCTTCTGGTTGACGCGCGAGATATGGGGATTTCTGCTGGTGATCCTGTATTTTCTGGTTCCGCCGCCATTACTCGCGCAGACGGTGTTCAAGGACTTCTACAAGAATATGGGGTTCGCCCGCTACAGCGTGATGATCTTCTTCTTCCTCTGCATGGTCGCCCTCCCCATCAAGATGTTGCTGCGCTGGCTGTTCAACCTGAAATACATCGTCGCCATACCGGAGTATTTCTTCAATATCTGAGGGTTCACTCCTGTTGCCGGCGCCGCTGCAGCATCCTGTGTGGGATTTGAAGGGGTTGGTGGAGGCGGCACGACGGTCCGACGCCGCCACCCTGGAGCCGTTCGATGAATGAGCCGAAGCGCTTCATAGACTTCGTCTACAACGTAGACAGAATGAACATGATTTTCGCCGTGTCCAGCGTGGTGCTGGTTCTCGCCGTGCTCTGGATGGTCTGGGACGACTACGACCGGGAATGGAAGGATTTTCAGAAGGATGCGATGGCGCTGGAGGCCTATAAGACCGAGGCGGAAATCAAGCTGGCGCAGGAGAACGTCGATCAGGACGCGCTGAAGGCAATCGAGGACGAACTCGGCGGGATCCGGGCCGCAATCCAGGCGCACCAGGAACAATACGACGCGGCGACGACCGAGTTGAAAAGGCTGACGCAGGCGGATTGGTACAGCGCCGATCAGAGGCTCAAGTTCGAAAAAGCGCAATACGACGTGGTGAAGTTTGAGTACGAAGACGCGGCCAAGGCCGGGTACGAGGAAACCGCGGCGAAGAAGAAGGCCGAGATGGAGGCCATGGAAGTCCGGATCTTCGAGTTCCGGCTGACCAAAGAGGCTGTGGAGGAGAAACAGGCGGCGCAGCAGAAGATCATCGATGAAGTAGCCGGGAAGCGTCAGGCGCTGGCGTCCAGGCGGCGCTCGCTGCGCAAGGATGAAGACAACCTGAGGCGGAAGTTGACGGGGCTTGTGCCCAGTTTTCCCAATGTGTTCCGAAACCTGCCGATGGTCGATTTTATCGATCCGTCCATAAAGGTCCGGCAGGTCGTTCTGGCCGATCTGAGAAATGAACTCAATTTTACCCGGGTACCCCGGGTGGACCGGTGTACCACGTGCCACCTGAACATCGATCGTCCGGGGTACGAACTCGATCCCGAAACCGGCTGGTTCAAGGATGAGACGCTCAGGTCGTATATGGAAACGGTCCACGCGGATGAGGATGTACGGCTTGGCCGCACCAGAGCATTCGCCACGCATCCGAGACTGGACCTTTTCCTGAGCAGCGGCTCGCCGCATCCAATCGACGAGTCCGGATGCACGACCTGTCATCTCGGGCGGGACCGTGGCGTTACATTCAAGAATACGGCCCATACCCCGGGCGACGACGTCGAGGCTGCCCGCTGGAAGAAGCTGTACGGCTGGAAGAAAATGAAATACTGGGACCACCCGATGCTGCCCAGCCGCTATGTCGAATCCACGTGCGCGCAGTGCCACGCTGGCGTTGTGGACGTGCCGCAGGCGGACAACCTGAATCGCGGCATCCACCTCGTTCGCACGCTGGGTTGCCACGGGTGCCATAAAATAGCAAAACATACGCTGCAGGATGGGCGAGAGGTCGGACCCGATCTGAGAAAGGCGGCCGGCAAGCTGGATCGCAACTGGGCAATCAAGTGGGTGCGTGATCCCAAGGGGTTCCGGCCTTCGACGAAGATGCCGAAGATTTTCGATCTGGCCAACGTGAGCGGGACGGAGGATATCGCGCGCAATACGGCCGCGGTCAACGCCGTCGTGACCTATATCTTCGACAAGTCGGAGCGGCCCGAATACCCCGCGCCCCCGGTGCAGGGCGATGCCGGCCGCGGAGAGCGCCTCGTCGAAATGGTGGGTTGCAAGGCCTGTCACGTGGTGGGTGCGGACGATCGGTTGGGACAGGAATACGGACTCCGGAATTTCGGTCCGAACCTGAACGACGTGGGCAGCAAGCTGTCTTCAGGATGGCTGTTCGCCTGGCTGAAGGATCCCACGGCCTATTTTCCGGAAACACGGATGCCGAATCTGCGGCTGACCGACCGGGAAGCTGCCGACATTACCGCATATCTGCTTACCCTCCGGAATACGGAGTTTGAAGCCCGACAGGTGGCGGCAGTGGACGCGCAGGTGCGCGACGACCTTGTGCTGAACTATCTGCGAAGCAGGCTGCCCGTGAAGACCGCGAAGGAGCAACTGGCAGGGATGTCGGGCCACGAGCGGGACATCTGGCTTGGCGAGAAGATCATCTCCCGGCAGGGCTGCTTCGGATGCCACCTCATTCCCGGTTTCGAAGATGCCCAGCCCATCGGCACGGAACTGACCGAGGAAGGCAGCAAGGACGTCGACAAGCTGGACTTTGGTCTGCTGGCCAGGAAACCGGGCTCCTACAACACCGATCCCGACGCCATTCCCTATACGCGTCACGACTGGTTCTACAAGAAGCTCAAGCAGCCCCGGGTCTTCGACAAGGGGAAGGTGAAACTGTTCGACGACAAGCTGCGTATGCCCCAGTACGGTCTGAGCGACGAGGATGCGCACGCGTTGACGACGGCGCTGCTGAGCCTGAACCGGAGCCAGGCGGGCTCGGACGCGATCAAACGTCTCGCACCCGATGAAGTGGATATCGAGAAGGGCCGCTGGCTGGTATACGACAGGAACTGTCAAGGGTGCCATGTGGTGGAGAACCAGGGGGGAGCAATCCGGGACCCGATGGTGAAGGCTTACGGCGACGAGGACGTCTCCGCGTCCGACGCCGTGGGTTTCGTGCCGCCGGAACTGAACGGCGAAGGCAGAAAAGTTCAGCCGGACTGGTTCTTCTCGTTCCTGAAGAACGTGGAGCCCATCCGTCCGTGGCTCGAGGTCCGAATGCCCACATTTGGTTTCGAAGACCAGCAGGCCATCGACCTGGTCACCTATTTTTCGCGCCTCGACAATGAACAGTTCCCGTATGCGACGTTTGTGCATAAGCGGTTGAGTTCAAGCGATATCACGGGCGCGAAGAAGCTGTTCAGCGCCGACATATACAACTGCTTCACGTGCCACCAGCAGGGCGACATCAAGCCTACGGGCGACCCGGCAAGCTGGGCGCCCGACCTGAAGCTCGCGCGGGAGCGGCTGAAACCGGCATGGATCCGGGACTGGCTGTGGGATCCGCAGAAGATACAGCCGGGCACCAAGATGCCCACTTTCTTCGGCGACGAAATGACCTACCTGCCGGAGGAAATGGCCGCCTATCTGAAGCTCCCCGAGGGAGTCAAGCCGGAAGACGGCCTGCTCGTTCTGCCGACCGACGTCGTCATCGAGGCGATTACCGACTACATCATCTACGGCCTGCACCAGGATGCCCGGCTGACCAGGCGATAGTTGGAACATTCAGGGAGTCCTTACGATTCAAACAATAAAGGAAGAATCAGCCGGCTGGCGGGCTGTCAACCGTACACGGAAGAGAGGGGACAGAGGAATGATACGACGTGGGTCTATCGCAGTGATCATCGCGGTGAGTTTCGCATGGTTTGCGTCCGGTGACGCGATGGCGGGAGCAACGGTTTCCGGAACCATCAAACTGGAATTCCCGGGGGGCAAGAAACCGGGCCGCAAGAAAATCCAGATGGCGGCCGACCCGGTCTGCGCGGGAAAGCACACCGCCGGTCCGGCACTGAGCGAAGTCGTGGTGGTTGAGGACGACGGCAGTCTGCACAACGTATTTGTCTACGTAAAAAAAGGCCTCGAGGGCGAGAAATTCGAAGTGCCTGCCGAGCCTGCGGTTCTGGACCAGCAGGGCTGCATTTACGTGCCCCACGTGATGGGCGTCAGGGCGGGGCAACCGATCACGGTACTCAACAGCGACGGCACGCTGCACAACATCCACCCGAAGCCGCAGAACTCGGACGAAATCAACAAGGCCATGCCGAAGTTCATGAAGAAGATCACGATTTCGTTCGCGAATCCGGAGGTAATGGTACCTGTCAAATGCGACGTGCACCCCTGGATGCAGTCGTATATCGGCGTGATGGAACACCCGTTTTTCTCCGTCAGCGGCGAGGGAGGGAAATTCGAGATCGCCGGGCTGCCGGCGGGCACGTACACGATCGAGGCATGGCACGAAAGCAAGCGGCTGGGCACGATGACGGAGGAGTTAACCGTTGCCGACGGCGAGTCCAGGACCCTGGACTTCCTGTTCAAGATAAAGCCGAAAAAATAGACGTATTTCGATGGGCTGGCGCAGGGTGCGCGGGCGCGCGCCCGCACCGCGATAACACGGGAGGGGTCCCGAATGCAGGAAAAGGTGTACGGCTACTGGCTGCCAATTGACATCTCCACCCACGGCGCAACCGTGGATTGGCTGATCAATTGGCTGCATGTCTTCATGGTGGCGCTGTTTCTGGGCTGGGGCGTCTTCTTTGTCTATTGTCTCGTCCGCTATCGGAGAAGGGCGAACCCGGACGCGACCTACGATCCCATCAAGGGAAAGATCGCCAAGTACGTGGAGTACGGTGTGATCGTCGTCGAGGCGGTGCTGCTCGTCGGGCTGTCCATGCCGCTCTGGGCCGACTTCAAGCACGCGTTTCCCGATGAGTCCGACGCGCTTGTCGTCCGGGTGATACCCGAGCAGTTTGCCTGGAATATCCACTACTCGGGCAAAGACGGAAAGTTCGGACGGACGGCGCCCGAGTTCGTCAGCGCTGACAATCTCCTCGGGCTGGATCCCGACGACCCGGTCGGCAACGACGATTTCAATGCGATCAACAACCTGCATATTGTGAAAGACAAGCCCGTCATTGCGCACATCTCGTCGAAGGATGTTATTCACAGCTTCAAGATACCGGTACTGCGGCTGACGCAGGACGCGATTCCCGGCCAGGATATCAGGATCTGGTTCGAGGCCACAAAGAACGGCACCTTCGACATCGCCTGTGCGCAGCTGTGCGGATTGGGCCACTATCGCATGCGCGGACAGTTGACGGTCGAGTCGAAAGCGGCGTTCCAGGCCTGGTTCGATGAGCAGTCCGCGGCCGCAGACGAAGAAGACGAATTTTCGTTTTAAGGAGCCTTTTCAATGGCTGAGCATGCACACGGCGATCATGGACACCATGAGTTGCCTTTCTGGCAAAAGTACGTGTTTTCCACCGACCACAAGGTCATCGGGATCCAGTACGCGGTAACCGCGCTGTTCTTCCTGCTATTCGGCTTCTGCCTGATGATGATGATGCGGTGGCAACTTGCCTATCCCGGGCAGCCGATGCCCTGGATCGGGACCTTGTTCGGCGAGGTGAATATGCCGGAAGGCATCATGGTTCCCGAGTTTTACAACCAGCTCGGGGCCATGCATGGGACAATCATGGTCTTTCTGGGCGTGGTTCCGCTGGCTGTCGGCGGTTTTGGAAACTACGTGCTGCCGCTCCAGATCGGCGCGCCGGATATGGCGTTTCCGAAGCTCAACATGGCGAGTTACTGGGTGTTTTTCGTGGGTGGCGTCATTATGCTGGCCAGCTTTTTCGTTCCCGAGGGTGCGGCCCAGTCCGGCTGGACGTCCTATCCGCCGCTTGCCGTTATCGCGCCCACGGGGCAGACCTGGTGGCTTTGGGGGATGGTTGCCCTCATCACCTCGTCTCTGCTGGGCTCGGTGAATTTCATCGTCACAACAGTACAGATGAGGGCCGAAGGGCTTTCCTTTTTCCGGCTGCCGTTCTTCGTTTGGGCGCAGTTTGTCACTGCGTTTCTGCTGTTGCTGGCGTTCCCGCCGCTCGAGGCCGCCGGGGTCATGCAACTCATGGACCGGATCGCGGGGACCAGCTTCTTCATGCCCAGCGGCCTCGTCGTCACCGGACAGGCGCTGGACGTGAGCGGCGGCGGCAGCCCGCTGTTGTGGCAGCACCTGTTCTGGTTTCTCGCGCATCCGGAAGTCTATGTGCTGATTCTTCCGGCAATGGGCATCGTGGGCGAGATCGTGGCGAACAACACGCGCCGGCCGCTGTGGGGGTATCGCACGCTGGTCTACTCGATCGTCTTTCTCGGATTCATGTCGTTTATCGTCTGGGCGCATCACATGTTCATGACGGGGATGGGAACGACCATCAGCACCTTCTTCCAGGCCACGACCATGATCATCTCCATTCCTTCGGTGATCATCCTGACGGCGTTCGCATTGAGCCTGCACGGCGGGTCCATCCGGTTTTCGGTACCCATGCTGTTCTGCCTGGCGTTCATTCCCATGTTCGCCATTGGAGGGTTGACGGGGCTGCCGCTGGGCCTCACCGCCTCGGACCTGCACCTGCACGATACCTATTACGTGATCGGTCATTTCCACTATGTGGTGGCGCCGGGTACGATATTCGCGCTGTTTGCCGGGATCTATTACTGGTTCCCAAAGGCAACGGGCCGCATGATGAACGATGCGCTGGGCAAACTGCATTTCTGGACCAGCCTGATCTTTATGAACGGTGTGTTCATGCCGATGTTGTTCGTGGGGATGGCCGGGGTATCACGGCGGCTTTACGACCAGACGCAGTACGCCTACGGGGCGCAGGTGCAGGGCCTGACTGCCATGAGTTCCTGGTCTGCATGGCTGCTGGGACTGGCGCAGATCTTCTTCATCGTCAATTTCTTTTGGAGCATGAGGAAGGGGAAAAAGGTCGAGTCGGACAATCCGTGGCAGGCCACCACCCTGGAGTGGGCCACGCCCACGCCCCCGCCGCACGGGAATTTCGCGGTTACACCCAGGGTCTACCGGGGGCCGTACGAATACAGTGTTCCCGGCGCATCCAGTGACTTCATACCGCAGCATGCGTCTGAAAACGGGCAGGTGGCTCAACCCGAACCCGAACCGGCGCCCACGCCCGCGGACGACGACTAGAATTAGACCGGTCTGTCCGCTACAAACGTAAAGGAGACAAACGGTGTCTGTTGAAGAAATTCCCCACACGGTGGAGCCGCATCCGATTACGGGGGTGTATAACGGAAAGTTCGGGATCTGGCTGTTCCTGGCGTCCGAGGTGATGCTTTTCGGCGCGCTGTTTTCAACGCTGGTCCTGCTCAGGGTGGGCGCGCCCAGCTGGCCTCAGGGTTCGGAGTTGCTGAATGTACCGCTGGCCACGCTGAATACGTTCGTGCTCATCGCGTCCAGTGTGACCATGGTGATGTCCTGGGCATCCCTGAAAATGGACAACTTCGGCAGGTTCAAACTCTATCTGGGGCTGACGGTACTGCTGGCCTTCGTGTTTCTGGTGATCAAGTATTTCGAATACACCCACAAATTCCATCTTGGCATCTTTCCGTCCACCAGCACGTTCTACGCCACCTACTTTACGATGACCGGCCTGCACGGGCTTCACGTGGTGGGCGGCATTATCGTGAATCTCTACCTGCTGTTCCCGGGAAGCAAGCTCTGGCATACGGCGCCCGAGCAGTTCGCCAACCGGATCGAGTGCGCCGGTCTCTACTGGCACTTCGTGGATCTGGTATGGATCTTCCTGTTCCCGATTCTTTATCTGTTGTAAGGAACGTTGCAAGGAGCATCGTATGGCTGAGAGTGCCGAAGAGATCAGGAAGCATGTTCGGGTCTACATTCTGGTGTTTGCCGCGTTGGCTGTACTCACGGTCGTGACGGTTGGCGTCTCCTACCTCAAGATCGAGTCGGTGGCGGCAACGGTCCTGATCGCGCTGTTCATCGCGAGTATCAAAGGCGGGCTGGTTGCCGGATATTTCATGCATCTGGTGTCCGAAAAACAGATTGTCTTCTGGGTACTGGCACTGACGGTCGTCTTTTTTGCCGCCCTGATGCTGCTTCCGTCCGTTACGGAATTCTCGGGCGTGGGTGACATGACGGGCGAGGTTTGAACCGGAGAACGCGATGTCTCTCAAGGCATTCCACGTGGTCTTTGTCATTGTGTCCATACTCTGCTGCCTGGGTTTCGGAATCTGGGCGATTCAGGATTACGCCGCAACCGGCAACGGGACGAATCTCGTGCTTGGCGTCGGTTCATTTGCGGGGTGCGTCGTCCTGGTCTGGTACGGCCTCTGGTTTCTGAAGAAGCTCAAGGGATGGAGTTATCTGTGAGGCGTGATTGGTTTGCAGCGGCCGTGACCGGGACGCTGTTGATTCCCGGGACCCTTCAGGCTTGCGCCGTGTGTTACGGGAATCCGGAATCGGATATGGCAAAGGGCGCGGCGGCCGGGGTTCTGGTGCTCATGGGTATTGTCGTGTCCGTGCTGGTGGGTATTGCAGGTGTGGCGATCTTCTGGATGCGCCGCGCGCGACGTCATTCAAAACAACAACCGGGGATTCTCGGCATGAACGGCAAATGGCTTGCCGCCGACGCGGAATAGCAGTCCGTGCAGGGTTGGCGGGCAGGCCGGACGGAAGTGGATATCGCAATGTCTCAGGGGTATCGCTGGTTGCACCGTTTTTCCGTGTTCACGGCCGGCGCGACCCTTTTTTTAATTTTCGCCGGCGCGATGGTCAGCAGCACGGGTTCGGGACTGGCGGTTCCGGACTGGCCGCTATCCTACGGTATGGTATTTCCGCCCATGGTCGGCGGAATATTCTACGAACACGGCCATCGGATGGTGGCGGCGTTCGTGGGGGTGCTGACCACGGTTCTCGCCATCTGGCTGTGGCGCCGGGAAGAACGGCGCTGGTTGCGGAATCTGGGTGCGGCGGCCCTGGCCGCGATTGTCCTGCAGGGGATGCTGGGCGGCCTGACGGTGCTCTATCTCCTGCCCACGTGGATCTCGGTAAGCCACGCCTGCCTGGCGCAGGCCTTCTTCTGTCTGACGGTGGGCATCGCGCTGTTCACGTCTGCGGGTTGGCAGGGGGCCGCAGAGCCATTGCCGGAGACGGGCGGGGTGCCGTTGAAATGGCTGGCCGCGGCCGGCACGGTGGTGGTTTTCATTCAGTTGATCCTCGGCGCGCTGATGCGGCATACCGAATCCGGCCTGGCCATTCCCGATTTTCCGCTTTCCTTCGGACGCGTGATTCCACCCTTCTCGGAATTGACTGTCGATGCAACGGACCCGTTTCCAATCTCGATCGACACGTTCCGGACCCGGGTTGCCGTTCACTTTGCCCATCGGGCGTGGGCAGTCGTCGTGTCCGTTGTTCTGGTCTGGACCGCGTACCGTGTCCTGCGCGCCCACGGGACCCGATCCGAACTGACGAAGCCCTCCGTGGGGTTGCTGGCGCTGCTTCTTGTTCAACTCGCGCTGGGCGCCCTGGTGATCTGGACCGGCAAGGCGGTCGCAATCACGACGTTGCACGTGGTCGTGGGCGCCGCGGTGCTGGGAACCAGCCTGGTGCTGACGCTTCGCGTTTTGCGGATGGATGCCGCGCGTAATTCCGGGATCGCATCATTACATGCTGACCGCAGAGGTGCTGGAGGTCCTTGATTGATGAAACCGCAGGTTGAAACCGGGGCGGCGAGTCCGGCTCTGTCGTGGGCGCGTCTGATGGATTATCTGACCCTTACCAAGCCCAAAATCACCGTTTTCGTCGTCTTGAGCACAACGGTTGGGTTCGTTATGGGTGCGGCCGGTGTTTTCGAGGTTTCCCGGCTTCTGCATACACTGTTGGCGACGGTCCTGATCGCAAGCGGATCGGCGGTGCTGAACCAGTTCCTGGAACGGAAGTTGGATTCCCGTATGGAGCGTACGGCGAGCAGGCCCCTGCCTGCCGGCCGCCTTTATCCGGAAGAAGCCTATCTGTTCGGTCTTCTGCTGTCCGGAACCGGCGTCCTCTATATGGGGCTGCAGATCAACTGGCTTGCCGGCTTTCTGGCCGCGTTGACCTCGGTTATCTATCTTTTCGCGTATACGCCGCTCAAGCGGGTGTCCACGCACAACACCGCCGTTGGCGCCGTCGCGGGGGCGTTGCCGCCTATGGGCGGCTGGGCCGCGGCGCAGGGAGAGATCGGCAGCGGCGCGTGGATGCTGTTCGGTATCGTGTTTTTCTGGCAGTTCCCGCACTTTTTCTCCATCGCCTGGATCTACAGGGAGGACTACGTGCGCGGCGGATTCAAGATGATTTCCGCGGGCGATCCGGCCGGCCGGCGAACGGCCGGTCAGATCGCCGTCTACAGCGCGGTCCTGCTGGCCTGTTCCGTGCTTCCGTACCTTGCGGGTCTTTGTGGTGCGGTTTATGCCGCCGCGGCAGCGGCCGCGGGACTCTGTCTCCTGTATGCCGTAATTATGTTTGCCGGTACCCGGTCTGAGCAGAACGCGAGACGGCTGCTGCGCACGACGCTTGTTTATCTGCCTCTGCTCTGGATCGCCCTGCTGTTCGATACGTTCCTGTAATGTGATGGGGCTATACAAGCCACGTCGTTCCGGGTGATAGGGGTAGCCTATCACCTTTCTCTTTTCGGAAGTTAACGATTTCCGGTAAGGAGTCTCAGTGTCGGCTGCCATAACCGTTTCCGGGTTGCGCCATCGTTACGGTGATCGGATTGCGCTGGACGGGATCGATCTTCGAATAGAGAAGGGGGAAGTCTATGGCATGCTCGGCCCGAACGGCGGCGGGAAGACGACGCTCTTCCGCATCCTTACCACCCTTCTCGAACCCACCGGCGGGACAGTACGAATATTGGGACGCGATCCGCTGCAGGATGCGGCGGGAATACGGGCGCGCATCGGGGTCGTGTTTCAACATGCCAGCCTGGACCTCAAGCTGACGGCCTTCGAGAACCTGCGCCACCAGGGACATCTTTATGGCCTGCGAGGACGAAGCCTCCAGGAGCGGATTGAATCGGTGCTCCGTACGGTCCGCCTGGCGGATCGCAGGGACGACCGGACCGAGGACCTTTCCGGCGGACTTCGGAGGCGGGTGGATCTGGCGAGGGGACTGTTGCACCGACCGGAGTTGCTGTTGTTCGACGAACCCTCCAGTGGATTGGACCCGCTGGCGCGACGGGCAATGTGGGACGATCTCCGGAGGCTACGGGGGGAGCGGGGCGTCACCGTGCTGTTGACCACGCATTTCATCGAGGAAGCGGAGCGGTGCGACCGCGTGGGCATTCTGGATCGGGGGCGGCTTGTCGCGGAGGGCGCGCCGGAGGCGCTGAAGCGTTCGATGAACAAGGACGTGCTGGTGATCGAAGCCGAAGATACGGAGGCGCTCAGAGCCGAGATCGAAGCCCAGGCGAGCGTTTCCACCGTGCTTGTCGACGGTACGTTGCGGATTGAGTGCGAGGACGGGCAGGCAATGATGGCGTCACTGTACGCCGGCTTCCGGGAACGAATTTCCGCAATCAGACTGGGAAGGCCCACGCTGGAGGACGTGTTCATCCGGGAGACGGGGCGTCCGTTCGCGGCGATGGAGGGCGGCAATGCCGGGTGAGGTGAGGCACGGTGAAGGGTTTTTCCTGCCGGCTGCCACGCTGTGGCGGCGGGAACTCGTGCGATTCGTCAGGGACCGGCACCGGCTGCTTGGCGCGATCCTGCAGCCATTTGTGTTCTGGCTGCTGCTGGGCATTGGAATGAGCGCGTCATTCGCGCCCGCCGGAATGGCCGGCACGATGAGTTACCTGGAATACATCTATCCCGGCGCTCTGTTGATGGTCTTGCTCTTTACGGCCATCTTCTCCACAATTTCGGTGGTTGAGGACCGGAGAGAGGGGTTCATGCAATCCGTGCTGGTCGCTCCGGTTTCCAGGAGCGGTGTGGTCATCGGCAAGGTGCTGGGGGGGACGACGCTGGCGGTGCTGGAAGGGACGGTGTTCCTTTTGTTCGTATTCCAGCTGGACATTCCGGTCAGCCCTGTTTCTCTCGTCGCAACGGTGGCATTTCTGTTTCTGGTGGGCCTGGCGCTGACGGGCCTGGGTTTCGCAATTGCGTGGCGAATGGCGTCCACGGCCGGTTTCCATGCCATTATGAACCTCTTCCTGTTGCCGATGTGGGCGCTTTCCGGGGCATTGTTTCCGCTTTCCGGCGTGCCTGAATGGCTCGCGTGGGTGATGAGGATCAATCCGTTGACGTACGGCGTCGCAGGTGTCCGGCACGCGCTGTATCTCGACGCGCCAGAACTGACGGGACGGGTTCCGTCGCCGGAAACATGCCTTCTGGTGACGTGTCTGTTTGTCCTGTTGACGTTGAGCATTTCCCTGGCTGTGATCAGACGACGGGAAGGAGCGCGATAAAACCGATGGGCGTACCCCGACAGATTCGTGTTTTCTGGCTGGTGCTGGCTGGAGCGACTCTTTTGATGCTGACCGTGGGCGCGTTTCTTTTCCTGCGTGAAGTAAAGGCCATACGGGCGCATTCGCAACGTCTGCCGGTTCTGAGCCACGTCCCGGAGTTTTCACTCCTGGAACGCAGCGGCAGGGGAATGGGCCTATCGGATCTGCTTGGCCGGGTCTGGGTTGCGGATTTCATCTTCACTCATTGCGCGGGTCCGTGCCCGCTGCTGTCGGCCAATATGCAGGCGTTACAAGCGCCGCTGAGGAAATACGAGGACGCCCGGCTGGTGTCTTTTTCGGTGGATCCGGAACGGGATACCCCCCCCGTGCTTTCCGAGTACGCGGACCGTTATCTCGCCCACGAGGATCGGTGGCTGTTTCTGACGGGTGAGAAACCCCGGGTGTACGCCGTCATACGCGAAGGCTTTCAACTGGCCGTGGGAGGGGTGGAAGAAGGCACGGACCAGATCATGCACAGCCTGCGCTTTGCGCTGGTGGACAGAAAGGGGCGGGTTCGGGCCTATTACGACGGGACCGACCCGGTCCTCGCGAAGAAACTGCTCCCGGACCTGAAGATGCTGCTAAAGGAAAGCGACTGAGTTTCCCCGCATCCGGGAGCGAGGTTCAGCGCCCGTTCCGCCCATGTTCTCCGGCGCCGTAACCGTTTCGGCGCCGGCTTACGCGGTTGCTCCGACCGTTTGATGGAACTCCGTTGCGGCCAGAGAGTTAGAACTGGTGTTCCATTCCCTTCCTGACACAGTCTCGTTGAAAACCCCGGTGAACCCGGTCAATGGGGTTGTCTCGTCCGTCATGAATAATCTGAGGGATATCGTGCGCTGGACACTGGCGTTGGCAAGCCTGGTTGCTCTTTCGGGATGCGGCCTCCTGGACAGACAGGAACAGCCTCAGATTGTGGCGCTTACCACCGACCAGGACGACCACCCATCCGTAGGGCGGGGAAGCGAGGTCAAGATTACGCTTTTCACGAACGACGCGGACAACGACGAGCTGGACTATCTCTGGACCGACCTCAAAAAGGAGGAGGGCGGCCTCTTCGACGAAAGCAAGCTGGATTCATTGAGGGGGCTTTTTCAGGATTCTGTGACTGTCGTCTGGATCGCGCCGGTAGCGGTGGGCGTCTATACACTCAAGGTTGAGGTGGACGACGGGAAATCCGGCACCAAAACGGAAGGGATGGTAGAAATTCACGTCACCCAGGGTCCGCCCGTCGCGGATGCGGGAATGGATCGCACCATCGCCTATTCGAGCGGACTCCAGGTGGCACTGGACGGCGCCGGCAGTTCGGACCCGGAACGGGACCCGCTCCGGTATATGTGGACACAGTTGGACGGCCCCGGGGTCGATTTCGACGCAGCGAACCCCATGCCCGTCTTCCGGGCCGTCGCTCCCGCCGACTTTGTTTTTGAATTGCGCGTCCGTGACGATGTCCTCATTGCGGAAGGCGCAATCACCAGCGAACCGGATACCGTAACGATACGTGTGGACGACCGTCTCGGATATGAACTGTGAGGGATTTTCACACGGGTCAATGACACGAAAAGCAGGCATGGACCTGCTTTTCGTGTTTCTGGTGGCATGGGAGGGGACGTTGGCGCGGGTTTCGGAAAACGCGATCTTTATCACAGTGGAGAAAGGCGCCCACCTGCTTGGCGGGATGCTGCTTCTGGTGGGTGTCGCGCGCCTTCTCGGGGAAAGCGGGCTGGCCGACTACGTCTTTGTCGTTGGTCTGACCGCTTTTTTCGTTCCACTCCTGGATGCGGGATCGAACAACCGGGTTATCAAGGCCTCGGCCGCGAGTCTGGCAGAGGGTCGGATCGCGTGTTCGGAGGCCCTGTCGTTCAAGCTGGCGCTGGCGATCCCGGTGCTGGCGGTGATGCTGGCGGCCACACGTGCATTCGATACCGGACCGGATGTGACGCTGGCCGTACTCCTTGTGGGCGGATCGACGGTGTTGATGAGCATGGGGGACGGGCTCGTCGCGGTGTTTAAGGGCTTGCAGAGATCCGCGACCTGCGCCGTGCTTATGCTCGGAGCCAACGTCCTGCTGCTGGCAGGCGGGATCGGCGCGATGATGGCGGGTTGGGATCTTGTGGGCGTGGGGTTGTGCTATCTGGTCTGTCGCGCATTGTATTTTGGGGCGGGGTTCGTATCTGTCCGGCGGACGGGGTGTGAAGTCGGTCCGTTTCTTCGCGCCGGATTCAATCGGCGCCGGTTCGTTGACGGATTGAAACACCTGCCCGCGGTGGTTTTCCTCATCAATCTGTTGAATCTGAATTACCTCACGATGTATAATCAGACCGGCGGCGGCGTCGAAGCCGGGTATCTGGCCGTCGGGTACCGGCTGGCGGCGGCGCTGCTCATCCTGATCGGAGCGAGTTTCGAGGCCGTCTTGCCCGCCCTGAGCACCCGGCTTTCCGATCGGCAGGCGTTCCTGAAACTCGCCGCCCGGTCCGCGGTGACGCTGACGGGCCTTGCCGTCGCCGTTTCAGCCGTCGTTCACGTGATGCTCGGGCCGGCGGTATCCTGGTTTCTGGGTCAGGCTTATACGCCATCGGTGCCGTTCGCAAGGCTGCTGGTCTGGTGCGTGCCGCCTTTCGTGTTGTGCGGCCTGGCGCATACCGCCCTGCTCGCCGCCCACAGGCAGGGTCGAGCGGTGGTTTGGATGGTGGTTCTGGTCGCGGCGGGAACGGGCGCCGGAATTCTGGCGCACCATTTCCACGGCGCCGCGCTGACGGCGCTTGTACCCGCAATCTCTGGATGTCTGCTGGCATTGGTCCTGTGGATGCACGTTGGAAGCCTGCGAGAGGGGAAGAATCGACTGGAGAATTGCGGAAAGGTCCTGAGAGGAACCCCTAAAACAGGCTGAGCTGCTCTCCCGCGGATCGCTTCCGGAGTGGAAAGAGCCGATCGAATTCGAACTCGCCGAAGAGGCCCCGGAAGCGCCCGGCCATATCGTGCAGTCGTCGCAGCAGATAGCCCCTGTCTTCGTCATTCGCGTAGTTTTCGATTCGCGCGAGGCTGCCGTCATTTCTCTGATAGACGGCAATCCTTTCTCCTGTTTCACATCCCTGTGCGGCAGCGGCCAGCCGGCGCAGGTTCGGATTCGCGAATGTCCTCTCGGTAACGGTCTCCCTGCGACAGATTTCCCCGCGGTCGAATTGCCCCGCCTGAAGACGGTCGGCGAATTCCGAATACAGGGCAGACGCGGCGCCGGACTGCCGGTTGATCAACAGCAGTGCGAGTTTTCTGACGAATTCACGGAATACGCGCTCGTCACGCCGGCTGCGCAAGCTGCTGCCCTTGATGATCAGGCGTCCGCTGAAGTCGATCAGGATGTAGTTCTTGGCCTTGAGGCTGATCATACCCTGGAACCTGCCGTCGTGGGAAAGGTGAATGCCCTCCGGCAGTTCTCCGGACAGTGCGTCAACGAAGTCGTGCTCGTCCCGTTCCGTCTCGATCCCGGGAGGAACGACGAAATACACGCCGTCGGTATCGGCTTCGATGAGCCTGGCGTTCCTTTCGCTGAGCATTGTCACAAGCCGCCGCGCAATCTGCTGGCCGTGGGTTGTAATCCGCGCAGCCGCCGAGTAGTCATTGAAATTTGCCCTTCCGTACGCCAGGTATCCGTAGAACGAATTGATCAGGACCTTGTAACTTCCCTGTACGCCGTCCCAGTAGGACCGGTCCGCATTTGTTTCGGCGTCATTCAGGCTGGATTTGGCCTTGAGGCGTCGTTCGGTCAGGCGCTGCAACATCGGCAGGAACACGTTTTCCGTATCGGAACCGGGTCGTATGCCGTACTTCAGCATGATGGAAGGGTAGAGGCTCTCCACGTCGGCCTTGACAACCCGGTTGAAAATGCCCGAGGCAAACAGTTCGGTATATCCGCCCCCGAACGGCTCCGAGTGCTGAGGTCGCGGAATGGCGAGGCCCCGTCTGAGATAGGCGCCGATCATCAGGGCGTTGATCTTTTCGCCCGGACCGGTAATTGCAGCTTCCTGAAACCGGTAAGGCAGCACCTGGGTCTGGTAGAATTCCGTGGTGGCGACCATTTCACTCAACGCACGAACGTCGCGGACGTCGTCCAGCGCGTAGTCCGCCACCCGGCCGGGATTGTTCCGCCACGTCTTTCCGATTTCGGCCCCTTCGACGAACACCCGGCCCGCGCGCTCCAGGCCGAGCGCGCGAACGACGTTCTTCAGGCCGTAGCTCTCCAGACGACCGCCGATGTCGTATCGCTGGACCTGGTGATAGGTATCGATGATGTGACGGCCGTGAATGAAAGCCGGGCGAAAGGTGCGGCTGCGGGCGGCGACCCTGTACCGGCGCGTGCCGTTCCCGGCTTTCAGTTCCGAGCCGTCCCGACCCCAGGGTAGACCGACGTTCAGGGCCCGCGCTCGGACCCGGATATAGTTGAGGTCGAAGTCGAATATGTTGTGGCCTTCGATAATATCGGGATCGCGGCTTCGAATACGCTGGTTGAGGGCTTCGAGGAGTGCGCCTTCGGACATCTCCCCGGCGCCGAGTACCTCCTCGTAGCTCCGGTTGTCGGAAAGTGCGACCAGGATGATGCGCGCGTCACGGGCCTCGGGGTTGAGGCCGGTGGTCTCAATGTCCAGCTGCAGGCGATGGGCGTCGTTGTAACGCAGTCCCCGAAAGAGCGTGTTTCCGGAAAGCAGCAGGTGCTGCTTCACCGGATTGTTGAAGTCGAAATGGGTGATGCCGTCTGCCGACAGTGTTCCCCTGGCATCGAGAAAATCGTTCCAGGAGTGGAATCGGACCAGATAACGAAGCTGACCCGCGCCTCTGAGGCGAGCGATTTTTCGTACGCCTGAGAGGCCGGCTCTGTCGCAGTCCTCCGGCGCCTCGACCAGCAGCCAAGGCGAAAACGGATGGGTCTCCCGTCCTTCGCGCGTATAATACGCCACCCGGTTGCCGCCAACCAGTTCGACAGCCAGGATTTCGGATTGTGGACGCATCGTTCGTGGCTCGATTGTTTGCTGGACACGGTGCGGTCGCGTACTCTACAATATAGCCAAGTGAACTGCGTCTCGGAAGGATTAACAGGAAAAACACACGGTACGGAGTGTTTTCAATGAACCGCCTTCAACCCGAACCCGGCTCGTCCGAGCCGAACGCCGGGCGTTCGCGAACCGCTCTCCTGCTTCGCGGAGGGACATCGATCGTGCTGGCGGCGGCGATTCTGGGTGCAGCCTGGTGGGCGTGGACGCGTGAATCCGGTACGGCTGACCGGGCCGTGGGTTTCCTCGCTGAAATGCCCCTGTTTCTGATGCTGGTCGATTTCTGGACCCTTGCAATCGCCCGGTTCTGGCGCCCCGCGAGGTCGCCGCTCAGGGTGCCGGTCCGCACGCCGGTTGTCCTCGCGTTCGTGCACGCGGGGCTCTGGCTGTGCATGCGCTATCTGCTTGCGCCCGAAGTCTTCGATCGCTCCGATCCCGCGGCAGTTGCGGAAGGAGACATGGCGATACGATGGGGGTTCGCGCTGCTGTTCGGCCTGCTGTGGTTGATCGCGACCGTGGCCGTCTTTTTTGAGATTCGCCTACTGCGCTGGGTGCTGATCTCCGAGGATACGGCAGTGGTCGAAGAGAAGCCCGAAGAAGCCGAAGAAGCGTCCGATATGCCGGCCGGGCCCGAGCATACCTACGAGGTGCAGACGATTCTGAATCGACTGGGATACGAAATTGGACCGGTCGACGGGGAACTGAACGCAGCCACCCGCGAGGCGTTGCGCAAGTTCCAGGCGGACGCCGGACTCGATCCCACGGGAGAGATGACCATGCTGACCGTCATCGAATTGCGAAATCGTTGGGGGGAAAGGTAAGGTCTGTTTGAGAGCAACTCTCCTGGCGCCCGCTTGAAGCAAAGATGAATGAACGGCGGGCAGGATCCGGTCGGAGTCGATTCCGCAATTATTACAGGGGGCACGCTACAGTTTACATTATTACACACCATTGACCTGGCACCCTGAGCCGCTCCCTGAGCTTGTCGAAGGGTCGGCGAAGGCTCAAAAAGGTACCGAAACGCGGGCAATTCGACAAGCTCAACGTCCCCGTTCGGGCAAGTCCCGTTCCAACTTGGTAGGCGCTTAAGACGTCAACTATCTACGGCCCCTGGCAATAACATCATTCATCAACAACTTTGGCTACAAGCGCCAACGTAACATGCTTTCGAACGTTCGCAGATCTTTGGATCAGGTACGCCGTAACTGTTCGGTAATACCGTAGTTGGCCGAAATTGCCCCGGCACCCCAAAGAGAAGCAGATAGCAAGCAATAATCACAACTAAACCTGTCTTTCACGTAAAAATGTGAGCGTGTTTTGTTCAGAAACTATCTGAGGGTTGCTTACAGAAATCTCTGGAAGCAAAAAGCATATTCTTTCATCAATATTGCTGGTCTGGCTATTGGTCTCACATGCGGTACCCTTATTTTGCTCTACCTTGAACACGAGTTTAGCTACGACCGCCACCACAGGAAGGCCGAGCGCATCCATCGGGTTTTGTCTTCCTTTCGCCAGGAGAACGGCGAGGTGGCCTACCATTACGCGGCGAACGGTCCGGTGGGACCTGCACTTGTGGAAGAGATACCCGAGGTTGAGGATGCCGCCCGGTTTATAGGCCGTCGTGTGAACGTCAGTGTTGGGACTCAGGAAGGCACAAACTCCCATGTTTTTGTCGTCGATGATCGGTTCTTCCATGTGTTCGATTTCCAGACCATCAAAGGCGATCCGATGCGTGACCTTGCAACCCCTTTTTCAGCGTTTGCCACAAAGCGTCTTGCCGTAAGACTCTTTGGCGATGCGCCAGCGCTGGGCAAGACCGTGTTCCTCAAGTCCAAGTTCTTCGAAGACACATATACGATCACGGGCATCCTGGAAGATCCTCCCCAGACAAGCACCCCCGGCCTTTCTCCCGATTTCATCACCATGACGAGGCCCAGGAAGGACCCTGCGACGATGCATTCCATGTGGGAGACATGGGGTGGATGGCTTATTACCCAAACCTACGTGTTGCTCAAGCCGGGCGCATCTTCGGCATCTGTTCGGTCGAAGTTACCTGACTTCGCTCTTCGGCATTGGCGTGAGGGTTCGCAGAAGGGGATCGAAATGACGCCCCTGACCGAGCTGCATCTCCAGGGCCGTCAACGTTTTGGCCTTGCGGTTGAGGGCGACCTGAACACCTGCTACGCTCTAGCCGTCATCGGCCTTCTCATTGTCGGCGTGGCCTGCGTCAACTTTATGAACCTCGCCACTGCCCGGTCCATTCGCAGGATGCGCGAGGTCGGCATGCGAAGAGTTGTGGGTGCTCAGCAGCGGCAACTCGTAGTGCAGTTCATGGGGGAATCTATCCTGGTTACGGTGCTCGCCTTTGCCGCAGCGTTGGGGATAATAAAGCTTGCGTTGCCCGGCGCGAATGCCCTGATGGGCACGAGCCTCTCCATCGGGATGGACATGCTGCCGTTGCTGTTCGCCTTTGCTGCAGGCGTCGGTATCATTGCAGGAAGCTATCCCGCGCTTTTTATCTCATCGTTTTCACCGATATCCGCGCTAAAGCCCATCCGAGGAGTTGTGTCTGGACACGGGGCGGTCAGAAGGGGGCTTGTCGTTCTCCAATTTACAGTCACAATCACGCTCATCGTCGCCACCCTCGTTATTGTCGAACAGACGAGTTATATTACATCCGCAGATCCTGGATACAACCGGAACGCGATTCTCGTGTTTCCACGTATCAACAAGGTCGGTCGGCTCGTGAAAGAACGACTGCTACAGGTGCCGGGAGTCAAAGGTGTTTCGCTTCAGCACCTGCCCCTTGTGGCTGCTGAACCCCGCAGTCGATACGACGACGTTGTATCGATAAGGTCCGCCGGGATAGACAAAGAAATCCTCTTGCCCTACCTGTACACAGACGAGGATTTCTTTGAAGTGTACGAAATTCCGGTCATTGAAGGTCGAACATTTGCTGCCACCGACGTGCAGACGGTTGACGATGAATGGGGCACCACGAGGGTGATGCTCAACCAAACCGGAGCAAAGCTACTGGGTATTCGGTCTGGTGACACCGTCCGATTCTGGGGTGCGACTTGGGAAGTGATCGGCATTTTCGCAGACTTCCAGTACGAGAACTTCCGTGTATCCATCGGCCCGCTTGTTCTGATCCCCGCCATTTACGATGAGCAGGTCTACGTCAGCATGCGCACTTTCGGCAGCGATATCCAAGATGTGCTCAGTCGCACCAAAGCCGCCTGGAAGACCGCCGATCCAACAAGGCCCTTTGTGTATCAGTTTTTGGATGACGCGCTGGCTGCGGTTTATGCCAAAGAGCGACTGCTCGGACGTCTGTGCAGCCTCAGTGCCGGTCTGGCAATCGCAATCGCCTGTCTTGGTTTGCTGGGTCTCATTTCTTACACTGCCGAGGTGCGCACCAAGGAAATCGGCATTCGCAAAGTTCTTGGCGCAACAGAAATTGGCATTGTGAGTTTGCTGGCAAGGGAGTTTCTCATGCTCGTTGTATTGGCGAGTTTAATCGCTTGTCCGATGGCCTTTTACACCCTGAACAGTTGGCTTGAGAATTTCGCCTATCGGATTGACCTGAGTCCCATCCATTTCATCGGGAGTACCGGAGCGGCGCTTGTGGTCACTCTGATCACCATCGCGTATCAGGCCTTGAAAGCTGCACGAGCCAATCCAATAGACGCCTTGAGATACGAATAAAAGATGGGAGAAAAAACGGAGTGACGGAGCGTGCTTGACTGTCGTCCTGATGGAAATGCTGATAGTGACGACGCCTCCCCAAACAGCGTGCAACACCAGATTCATGCACCTCACCGGAATCCCACCGCTACGCGGTTCAGGAACAGCCGGGATGTTACACGCAAGCGGCGCAGGATGACCCAACCACCCCACCCCTGCAAATCGTGCACATGAGCAAAAACCCAGAACACAACCCACCGAAGAGACATTACGTATGCTCCGATTGCCATACCCGGAAGCTACTGAGTTGCTCAACGCGATTAAGCAAAACGTCATCCGCACTGAGCAGGCAGTCGTGGCAGACCTTGCCCTCTCCTATACGGTGTTTCGCTATAAAGGCAATACACCCGATCTCGTTTTCTACGACGAAACAGGAACGATTTACATCCCGGCGGATCTAATCGAATTCGATGAGCAGTACGCGCACTTGCTCGCACTGCACGAGCAGGTGGAAATCCGGCACAAACTGGCCTCACGCTCGCATGCCTACGCACATCGTCGTGCCCTGCAGACAGAATTCCTTGCGGCCAGACAGATCTTCCCTGATGTGAACCAGCTTGAAGCTTATCTCCATTGGCGTATCGGGCTGTACCCGGAATTCAAACGTTTCGACCGGGCTGACCTGCTGGCAAAGCTGATGCTGATTTTGACATCCGAACGTCCCGGTAAAGGTGACCTCTTCCAACTCATCAAGGCGAACCCCATCTAATGAGCGAAGTTCAAACCCTGTTTCTTTCCTGGGTGCTATTGACGGGCGCCTGATTTTCATTCGAAACAAGACGAGAAAGCAGGAAGCCACCTGTCTATGGTGTGCACTTTATTTCAGCCCCGTTGAGGGATTCGCCGTGGAAGCGGCGCGCCGCAAGCGTGTAACACGCGGCCTTGCGCTCCGGTCGCTTCGCTCCCTCCGAGGCAACCTCACCTCTGTCACGTCATTTGCTGAGAGACGCGAACGTAGCGCCAGCCCTTTGGGATGGCAAGGTTCGCACACCGCAAGACCGTTATTCGGCATTGGCAAGATCCCTGAGAGCTCCTCACTGTAAGCACAGCTATTCTTTTTCGCGCTTCTTTCGCTTTTTTCTACCAATTCCGTGCCTCGGGTGCCTCCTTTAAAATAGAGGGCCTTCTCAAAGGAACGGCAGTGGATAGACTATCGGACCAATTGCGTGCAGTCAAATCGGGAAACTTGCGTGCCTATGAGGGCGTCGTGATACGGTTTCAAGACATGGCTGCGGGGTATGCCTACAGCATACTGGGCGACTACCACCTGGCAGAGGATGCCGCGCAGGAAGCGTTTCTGATCGCGTACCGAAAATTGGAGGATCTGCGAAGTCCTGAAGCCTTCCCCGGTTGGTTCAAAGCGATAGTTCGGTCCTGTTGCACTCAGTTCGCGAGGCAGAAGCGCCCGGAAATGGTTCCGATCGAAGACGTGCACGATGTTCCATCAGGCAGTCCTTCACCGCTGGATGAAATGGAAGCGCAGGAAATGAGGGTCCGGATTCAGAACTCGGTTGACGCGCTTCCAGAGACGGAACGTGCGGTCACGACGATGTTCTACATGGGTGCTCATTCTCATCAAGAGATTGCAGCGTTTCTGCAGGTCTCGCCGGACACGGTCAACAACCGGCTGCGATCGGCGCGGAAACGCCTTGAAAAGGGGTTACTCGCAATGGCGAAGAAAGAGTTGCGCAAAAACGCGCCTTCCCAGGACGATGCTTTCGTCAGCGTAGTCGGAATCTGCAACGCCGCACAGGAGGGAGATCTGGATCGAATCAAGGCCATCCTGGAGAAGAAGCCGGAGCTGGCGCACCGAGACGGCGAACAGGGGTATCAGGCCATACACTACGCGGCACGGGAGGGACACCTGGCGGTTGTCGAGCACCTGCTGAACGCCGGCGCCAGTCCCACCAGGGTAACATATGGAGAGCGGGTTTCGGCTTTGGATATGGCCCGAAGCAAGGGTCATGCAGATGTGGTCGCGTCAATGGAGGAATGGCGAGCCAGGCGGACCGGTGAGACTGAGTTGGGAATCGCCCTTTGCCAGGCCGCGGGCAAGGGCGATGTCGAAGCGGTAAGACAGCTGCTCGATGGTGACCCCTCGGCGATTCACGGAGTAGACAAGTCAGGGAATACGGCACTTCACGTCGCCGTGGAATACCATCATATCCCGGTGGTCACGGAACTCCTGGTTCGCGGGGCCGAACCCAACGAAGTGAACGCACGCGGGAAGAAGGCCATCCACCTCGCGCTCGGGCCGCGGCCCAAACGCGGATGGGACCCGCCGCCAAGCCCCCTGTGGCCGGTAATCGGCGGGATCCTGCTGGGACACGGCGCAGAATACGACCTGTGGGTTGCCTGCGCCATCGGCGACGTCGACGGGGCGCGGAGAATTCTGGATGCCGATCCCGATGCCGTGAACGACTGGGCCCGGAACTATCCCGGGATGGACGCGTATCCGATCTCGATTGCCGCCGACAAGGGACACCTTGAGGTGGTGCGCCTCCTCCTGGAACGGGGTGCGGACCCGGATACGCCGTATGACAAGTACGAAGGCTACCCCGTGGCCGAGCGAGGCGCGCCGCTGCACGCCGCGGCTCTCAATGACGACCTGGAGATGGCAACGCTGCTCCTGGAGCACGGGGCATCGGCGCATACCGTGATGGATGCGTCCGGCAACGCCTTGAACTGGGCGATCGCGAACGGGAACGACGCGATGGAGAAACTGCTGTTGCGGCATGGGGCATTTCCCGGGTTCGACGACGGTGCCTCTCCTGGATTCTACGCCGCGAACAGCGACAATGTCTCCGTCGATGCCGCGCTCGTAAGTTCAGATCCATCGTGTGCAAAGGAGGTCCTGAAGGGAGCCGTCCACGGCGGGCATCCGGACCTGGTGGCAGTCTGCCTCTCACAGAGTCCGAGTTTTACGGAGAGCGAAATGCACGACGTGTTGTGCCAGGCCATGCGCATGTGGAGGCTGAGGTGTCCCGGCAATCCGGGAAAGGCGTGTGTGGAGCACTTTTACGAGTGCTTCGAGCTTCTCCTTGAAGGAGGATTCGATCCAAATGCCCGTGCGAAAGTAAGCGGCTTGACACCCCTGCATTGGACCGCGGAGATCACGTGGCACGTAACTGAGAGGGACCGGATCGTGTTTGCAGAGAAGCTGCTGAAACACGGTGCGGAGATAAACGTTCTGGGCGGAGAGAGGCAATCGACGCCCCTGGCCATGGCAGTGCTCTATGAATGGCCCGAACTTGCCAGGTTCATGTTGGAGGCGGATGCCGATCCGAACCTGGCGGGCGCGGAATGGGCGACGCCTCTGGCCTGGAGCGAGGAACCGCAGGGCAGGAAGGAGTACGTTCGCATAGACTCGGAGGATGTAGACATCGGGTCACTGCTGAAGAGATTTGGTGCAAGGAAGTAGACTGGTATTCGAGAGCTGGTTTCACAGGCCTGACACAAGCTCCGTTCTCTACAGGCTGAAAGAGCGCCAACGCCGCAAAACACGACAGTGCACGGTTCAGGCCACAAGGGCCTTCGCCCAACCTGCTGCAGTTCAAAGCCCTCGCTGACCAGAGGGCTTTGCTTTATCTTGTCCCTGCAGCAAGATCGTGCGATCTTCACGTTCTTTTGAGGCATCCATTATGAAATTGCGAAATGCGGCCAAGGCTCTGATCCAGAGAGGTGACCGAATTCTCGTTACTGAGAACATCGACGACAAAGGTCTTTGGTACATTCTTCCTGGAGGAGGTACGGAACCTTGCAAAGAAACACTCTTGGATGCTCTCAAGCGGGAGTGCCAGGAAGAAATAGGCGCCGATGTCAGGGTTGAAGGTCTGCAATTCGTTCGAGAATATATCACTGACAATCATCCCGATTCCTGGGCAAAGGGTGTCCACCTGGTTGACTTCATCTTCCGATGTTCCGTGGACGAAGCATATAATGCCTCCGAAGCCCCGGAGGGAGATTCAATTCAGGTTGGCGTGAAATGGATGAGTATCGGTAGACTTAAGCGCCTGAGATTCTATCCCAAAGCCTTGCTCGATCATCTTGACTCCTGCTCTGAATCACCGCCGGTATATCTGGGGGATATCACATAGGCGGACCGTAATCCACTGAAAGCGCGCCACATGATAGCCTTTTCGAATATTGGATCAGGCAATGTTATAGAAAGCAGATAGTATGAAGACAATGGGATTTCGATGATCTGCGGAGATTTGGCGATCCACAATTTTCGATCGTCTGCAAGGAACTGAGCATTGGAAGGAATCAACTGAAAGGGAGCGTTGCGTGAAGATTAGAGGATTCGCCTTTGTCGGCCATCCGGTGACGAGTCTGAAGCGCGCGCGTGAATTCTACGAGACGGTTCTGCGCCTGCCGGAACCCAATGTCATCGACCCTCCGCGGGGACCCGATGGGGATGACGGCTTCATCGAGTACGCTGTCGGCCCCCACGATACGCTCGCGGTGACCACGACCTGGTTTCGTGGCGAACCGCCAGCCGTGCTCAGCGCGGGACTCTCGTTGGAGGTGGAGGATTTCGAAGAGGCTATCGCGCACATTGAAAGCTGTGGCATATCGATTGAATTGGGACCCTTCGAAGGAGCCCGCTGCAGTATTGCCGTGATCAAGGACCCGGACGGGAATCAGATCGGTATCCATAAGCTCAAAGAGGACCCCGATGTGTCGAAGCGGACAGGGATGCATTGATGGAAGAATGGGAGGCAGTTTTTGATTAGAGACGATGCCACCATAGGAAGCACTCCTGAACCTGCTCGGGCTACAAGCTCCAGCGTGGAATGTTCCCGAACGTTCGCAGATCTTCGGAACAGGTACGCATTACCGTAACTGTTCGGTAATACCGTAGTTAACCGCAAGCGGAAAATCAGTGACGCCGCGTTCGAATCGGTGATGCGTCCGCTCAATTGAAGGCGAAGCATCATGGCTGTCGAATGGCGAAAACAGATGTTTGATGCAGCATCAGCAGAAGTCGAGGACTTCGTCCGGGGCAATCCAAACTACGTCCTCGACGCTGATCAGCCAGAGCAAGTACACAATCAACTGAATGGTCACGGTACCAATTTCGTGCTCTGGGGACACCGTGAAGGAGCACCGATCGTTTTCAAGTACTTCCACCCCGAATGGGGAGCGCCTCGATGGCGGAATGAACGTGCGTTTCTCTCGCATTTCGCCACCACCGGGGTTGTGCCACAAGTACATGCTGCGGTTCCAGAAACACTGATTGTGACCTCTTATCTGCCCGGGATTTTCATCGGTGACGACGCAGTGTATAGCGAGTTGACGCGGACGGAGGTGGATAGGCTTGCCCGCGAGCTTGGCGCAGCGATCGGGAAGCTGGTGAACTTACCGTTACCTGATAACGGAATCGGATACTCTATCCTTCGGGACTACGAGCTCTTGCCATGGAACACTGACCTCAGGAAGGCAGTGGAGTTCTACGTTGATCTATGTCGTTTGGATCAGAAGTCGAAGGAATCGGGTGTCGATCCATTCTATAACGAGTCGTTGTCGCTAGTGGAAAGCCAACTGGGATCAATTGCGGGACAGAGGCACCTGATCTACCACGAAGACCTGCAATGTCATTCCTACCGAGGCAAGTTCCAGGGCTTTTTCGACCTGGAGATGGCACGACTGGGAACGGAACTGATGCAATTGGAGCGCGTTTTTAGGTGGTGCTCGCCAAATGAACTGCCCTGGGCAAGCGTCTTGGCAGGCTATCAAGCAGAGACAGGAAGGGCTGTTTCTGGAGAAGACTACACGTTTATGCTTGCCATGGCCGTGTTCTACTACCACATCCGGATCGTTCGATGGGGCGAGCCCGACCCTGACGTTGATTACATTGCTCGGTATCTGCCAGAGCTTAGGGAAGCAGCCCTTAGATACGCTGGATTCGTGGACCTCGATCAGCACCTACCTAGTTTGGTATGAGCGACAGCGAATTGATTCGGACGATCAAAATGAGGACTGCCGCCAGCGGTTAACACCGTGCCCCCGGCTTCGGGCCGTTCGGCCCTTCGCCCAAACCGCTACGCGGTTCGGGGGTACAGAAGACGTTATGTGAAATTGCAGTCCCAGAGCGACGCCTCCCCGCGCCGCTTAAGCCCAAATCATGGAAATTTCCAGTGCCCCGCCCTGATCTCAAAACCACTTTCAATACCATTGCCTCGCTCTATGACGAAGGTAGGCCCGGATACCCTGATGAGCTTGTCAGGGATGTCTTGGACCTCTCCGGAATGGATAGATGCGGAAAAATCCTGGAAGTCGGATGTGGAACCGGACAGGCTTCGAGATTATTTGCCACCCTCGGTTGCGAAATGACCTGTTTGGATATTGGCCACGATTTGATCGAGGTTGCGAGGGCGCGACTCAACAACTACAAGAACGTTCGCTTCGTCCTGTGTGCTTTCGAAGATTGGGACTCGACTAGCAAGTTTGACCTTGTGATCTCCGCGACTGCATTCCGCTGGGTGAGTCCAAGAGTCAGATTCATCAGAGCCCGTGACACCCTGAAGGCTAGGGGATCATTGGCCATCTTCTCCAACCAACATGTAAGAAAAGACGAAGGTTTCTTTGCTGAAGTCCAGGGAGTTTATGCCAAGCATTATGTAGTTTCAGATACCCCTCAGGATCCCAGTACTCCGACGAGGTCAGAGTCTCCGGAACCCGGAACTACTGCTTTTTCCGATCCTATCCACCGAGTGTATCCGTGGAGCGTAAACTACTCTGCGGAACAGTACATCAAACTTATTGGCACCTATTCTGATCACATCGCGCTGCCCGAGTTCAATCGCACGCTCCTATTTGACGGTATCGCTGACCTGATAAACAGGAACTACGGAGGATCGATCATCAAGCATTACGAAACTGCTTTAGCATTTCGCCGGAAGAAAGCTTGATTGAGGTTCTGAGGTAACAGCCCATTTCCGACTTTGCCATCCGTGGCAAGGCCGGCGATAACCGGGATTGCAACTGCACATTACACGACGGGCATCGGCTCCGGCCATCCGGCCTTCGCAGGAAACCTGCCTGCGGCAGGTTCGCAGCGGGAAGATGGCGCCGTCTTGGCGCCAAACGAGAGGACTGACTAACGACTACAACAACGGAGGCAGAATGGAAGAGACCCCGGTACCCGACCTTACGCTTGCTGACTCAGACACCTTTGGTCTCGGTGGTCTGCGGCTTATGAGCCCCCCTGACACTTTCCCGATAACTCCCGCAAGCAGGATCTCATTGGAGGCCATCGGGACTCACCAAGGCCTGCTCTCGGGCATTGGGCTCGATTGGGGCTGTGGGGGAGGATGCCTTAGCATCGCTGCTGCAAGAGTCCCTTCGGTGAGCCGTGTTCTTGGTCTTGATATTGATGAGGCCAACATCAAGACAGCGTTACAGAATGCGGAACTGAATGATTCAGCAAAGAAGACAGGATTCTTCCATTCAGACTCCTACGTTCCCTACGCCGCCCAAGATCTGAAGACGCTGATTTCATTGAAGGGACAGGTCTCTTTCGTCTTGGCGAATCCACCTTCCAGTGAGAATGATGATGGTTTCGAGTTCCGAAGAGTCATCCTGCGCGGAGCGAGGGACTACCTGAAGAGTGGTGGTGTTGTTTTCCTTAGCATTTCATACCAATACGGACATTCCAGGATTGTCGGACTCGAACACGATGTGCCCGGGTTCTACCACGAGGGGATTCTGGCCACAACTGACTGTGTTCCGTTCGACCTTGAACGATCCGATCTGATGGACTGCTTGGAGTCATATGTGCGAGAGGAAGAGAATGGGGGCATTGAATACAGCTTCTGCAATCCGCTGAACAGATCTGAAAGTCTCAATGCTCGCGCCTCAATCGCCTTCTTTGAACAGACGCAGGAAAGTCCGTTGTCAAGATGGCAAACCCATCTCTTCCGATTCCTGCCGGACAAATAGTAGGGAGAAACGGTGGGTGGCCTTGCCGTTCTGGCAGGGCCACTCCCCACCCCGGTCGCAACGAACAGGTAACAACGGGTTGCGGCTTCGCTCCCTTCGGTCGCTCCGGCCTGCGGCACACCTGCCTTGTCACGCCGTCTGCTTACGCAGGCGTCGCGCCAACCCTGACGGGACGGCAGGCGTCTGCAATCCTGAAACGTTTTGCGCCAGCAGAATCCAGACATCACCCCATTGCTTTGGAGACACTCAAGGGATGTGCTCGGTGCCAGATGAGCCGCTTGAGGTAGCAGAAGACCTCAAGGCAGAGGCGGATGAGCTGATCTCCGAGTACGGACTTGGTAAAGTCCTAAACTCTTTCGGAGATGTTTGGTACCGGGGCAGCTACGAAATGAACACGATGGTATGGCCCGACTTGGACATCCACATGGTGATGGAACCGGACCCCTGGTCCATCGAGAGGTTTTTTGAGCTTGGAAGCCAAGTCGCCTCACTCGGTAAGGTCCTGACAATGAGCTTCCACGACTGTGCCCATTTTCCCCGAGATGGCCAGCCCGAGGGGCTCCACTGGACTTGGAGGGTCGGCAGGCCTGACCGTCAGATTCCCTGGAAAGTAGACCTTTGGTCGACCAAGGCAGAACTGCTGGAGCAGGACAAAGCGCAGATGGCGACAGTTAAGGAGAGGATGACCGAGAATGGCAGAAGGAAGATCATCGAGATAAAGCGGTCTCTCCTGACGACAGAGGGAAGAACACCCGATTCGAGTGGAAGACACATCTACAATGCTGTCATATTCGAGGGTCTTGAGACACGAGAAGAGATCGTCGGGTACCTGCGGAAACGTGGGATAGAGAACGACTGAAAGACAATGCCGGCGCATAACTTCGGCGACAGCCGAGCTTGGGCTGCTGCTGGCTGGGTTACGCCTGATATTTCTCGGCTTCTCGATCATGATGAGCGGCCGTGAATCATGGAAGGCCGTTCTCTGCGTTCTCCGCGGGCTCTGCGGGCAAAAAAAAACGGTACGGATTTTGGAGGTCATCGCTTTGATCCAGCCAAGTCACGAGTGGGTACGGCGGGCGCGCACCTTTCAGATAGAGCAATACCACCCGCCCTTCTGGCCCGATATCGATTTTGACGCGAAGCAGCTCGTCGATGTCGTGCGAAAATACCACGCCAACGCCATTTGGTTCGGCAGCGCGGGCAAATGGGCGGTCTTCCCCAATGAGTTCTTTCCCCCGCACCCTCAATTAGGTGAGCGCGACCTGCTCGCCGAGACCATCGCCGAGGCCCATGCGCGGGACGTGCGCGTCATCGGGTACATTCCCGTGGGGCACATTATTCCCGAAGACAACATGCTGATCCATCATCCGCGAATAGCCCACCAGCACAAACACATACTGCTTCTTGCGACCATCACCCACTTGCACCGTGCCGCACTCGCCCCAGTCCATCTGTGCCTGGCGCCCGGGCGTCGTCTCAAAGCGTTCCGTCACACGACGCACCAACGACGCCTTCAGCGGGCGAATGAACTCACGCAGGATCGTGATCCCGCCGGTATAGCCTTGCAAACGCAGTTCCCGCAACAGCACCGTCCCGGGCAAATCGAACTGCTCCAGACGCGTCCGGATCACGCCCTTATACGCATCCAGCTTCGAGGCGGGTGGCGCCCTCACCTTGGGAAACACCTCCTCACGGTTCAGGTGGTTATACACCGTCTGTCGTGAGACGCCCAACTGTCGGGCAATCCGTGCCTTCGGAACACCGTCTTCACTCAAATACTTGATTTGCATGGACATCTCCCTCAATATCATGGGTACGAGCCCTCCTGTGCTTTTTGGGATATGTGTGGATATCCCTACCATAAGCACAGGCAGGGCTTCGCTGCGTATTGCAGCGAACTTACACGGAAGTGTCCATTTTTGAACCGTCGTTTCTGTCTAATTTAAAACCGATTTTGACAAAAGAAAGCGATCCGAAGTTGAGGCACAAGACAAATGGCGTGATTCGAGAGCTCGAATACGATATTGAATTGTGGAAATTCTAACCCCTTCGCAGATGTCGAACAGATCTTGGTAAGACTGCCACAAGCAGCTAGGTATGGCTGCTCCAAAAGAGAAATATCTTGGAGATAGTAGGTTGTCATTACCGAGGACGTACATACTTCATACAAGGAGGCACTATGGCTGAACAGATTGACCGAAATAAAGCACTGATTCAGGCTGTAAAAGAGGTAGATTTCGATGGGGTGCGCCAATTGGTTGAGGGCGGTGCAGAGGCTTCTTGTATTACTGCTGCCGTCATTCCTCCAATGCAGGAAACGGCCGAACATGAAGAAATTATGCGTTACCTCTTCACCCATGGGACCGATGTCAATCATAATGAGTTCGACGAAGGTACCCTGCTGATGTTCTCTGCCGGGCGTGGCCAATTGAAGTATCTGCAACTCTACCTGGACGTAGGGGCAGATATCAACCTTGCTTCTGCAGTCAATGGGCTGACTGGGCTGCAGTGCGGGGTTCAGGTGAACAATCTTGAGGTCGTCAGATTTTTTGTTCAATCAGGAGCAGATGTGAATCAGCGGTGCCATGAGGATGCGCCAACTTCTACTGACGATCCCCCACGGACTTACGGCGAGACAGCGTTACACTTTGCGGCTTCTTATGCAGACAAGGAGATTATCGAACTCCTGCTTGAGGCCGGCGCAGATAAGGCCCTACCTTCTGCCAAAATCGAAACGCCGCTGGATTATGCCAGAAAGCGGGATCGTCCAGACGAGATTCTCCAGCTATTGAGATAGCGAACTTCCCGTGAATGGGATGGGGTCTATATACGTGCAAAAGACCCCACCCCAGCCACGACTCCATTTAACACACAGTTGCTGGCTCCGGTCGCTTCGCAACCTGAAAATCCTCAATCTCATACATGACATACTAGCGTTCGCTACTGCGCCTTGGCATCGCTCCTACTCCACCTCCTTGAAGCGCGACGTCAACGCTGAAATCGCTCGGAACCTGGACAGGACTTCATCTTGCGCGCCCCCCATGCGGTATGTATCTTTGTCGAGCCGCTGCTCTGGCGCCAATTCGGAGAGCACATTGCTCAAATCAAGGTTGGGCGCATCTGATCTGAAAGGCCACAGCCTGAAGGAGCCGCCCGAGATCTCGTCGATCACGCACAATTCGCCATCGATGATGCCGTACTCCAGCTTGATGTCAACGAGCTGCACGCCGAACTGCGCAAACGCAGCCTCCAGTACCAGGAACGCCTGGGTATTCACTTGACGCATTGAGGCGTATTCCCACGCGTCCTTGTCCCGAATCATGAACTCAACGTATCGGTCGTCCAGCATCGGATCATGAAGCGGATCGTCCTTGTAGTGGAACTGCGTGATCACCGGGTCGAATCGATCCCCCTCTGAGTAGTCACCCCACTTGAGAATCGAACCCGTCGCAACTCGGCGAGTGACCACCTCCAATTCGAGCTTACGGTCCAGCTTCCGGACGAGCATGACGCGCTCCTCGGGACTGCCTATATAGTGCGTGATCAGTCCACGTCGCGAGAGTAACTCAAAACAATCTCGACTGACCGCCCAGTCCAGCACAGCTTTACCCTCAAAGACATCGTGTTTTGCACCATCTCCGGCTGTGATGTCGTCTTTGAAGTATAGAAAGACCGTCGCTGGGTCATTCGGATTCGTCTTTACGATCTTTGTTTTCCCTTCGCCAATTACGACTGTGTCCCGGTTCATAGTCCATTCTCCTGTGAAATGGGAAACGCGTCTGGGCATTCGATTCTTGCATCGAACCGTTCTGAACTCCATGATACACCGATGAGATGTCTCTGAAAAGTGCCAATTTTGTAAAATTTTAAAGGACACTTAGGATGACATTGCCACCTCTTAGCCTGGATCGCTCAGCGGGTTCTCTCTCCAGGCAGCTCTATGATGGCCTTCGAGACGCAATCCTGTCCGGTCAGTTTCGGGTGGGGGCCCGAATGCCTTCGACAAGAGCGCTCGCAGCTTCACGCGGTGTGTCGCGAAACACCGTTCACATGGCGTTTGAGCAACTTATTCTCGAGGGTTTGCTGGAAGGCAAACAGGGCGCCGGCACCTTCGTGACGGAATTGCCGAGCGGTATCCCGTTCGGGCCGGGCGCCGCCGAACTGGACAAGCCTCGTGGTCGTCGAAACCTTTCACATCAGGGTCGTGCGATCCACAACCTTGCCAAGAGATGGCCGGAGCCAATCCAGTTGCCTGGGGAGTCTCGCGGTCGCGCCTTCGGGATGGGAGCACCTGCCGATCTGTTTCCAAGCAGGGTTTGGCGCAGGCTTCTGGTTCAATGCTGGGATCAATTGATCGGGACTCGGGACCTGGGTCGCTCCGAATTCGAGCCCTTGAGGGAAGCGATCGCTGAGCACCTCGGCACTACGCGGGGTGTTCGATGCACGCCTGACCAGGTCATCGTCGTCAGCGGCAGTCAGCAGGGCATTGCTCTTGTTGCGAATGTCCTGCTGGATCCCGACGATTCAGTCTGGGTGGAGGACCCTGGGTACTTTGGCGCGCACAGGGCTTTCGTTGGCTGGGGTGCACAAGTCGTGCCGGTTGCGGTAGATGATCAGGGGTTGAGTGTGGAGGCCGGACGCAAGCGTGCCCCGCAGGCAAGGCTCGTCCACGTGACACCAACGCACCAGTTTCCCCTGGGAAAGACCATGCCGCTTCGGCGTCGTGCCGATCTGCTGGCGTGGGCGAAAACCGCCGACGCCTGGATCCTCGAGGAGGACTACGATAGTGAGTTCCGCTACTCAGGGACACCCCTGGCAGCTCTACAAGGAATTGATCCCAATCAGCGAGTCATGTACCTCGGGTCGTTCAGCAAATCGATGTTCTCCGGTCTGCGCATGGCATACCTCGTTGTGCCACGGGATCTGGCTCCTGCCTTCAGGGCCGCCCGACAAATCGTCGGTGGGCCACCTCCAGTGCTCGAACAAGCGGTCGTGGAGCGCTTCCTGACGGAAGGACATTTCCAACGACACTTGCGCCGCATGAGACGGGTCTACTCCCAGCGACAGCGCCGACTAATCGAGGCAGTTGAGGAGAAGCTGGATGGGCTGCTGCACGTGGATCCAGACGAGACAGGCATGCACCTGGTAGGTTGGCTGCGCAATGGGATGGTAGCAGAGGACGTGTGCAGGCGAGCGGCGAAGGAAGGTCTTGAGCTACTCCCGCTGTCGAGCTACCGAGCAGAAGCCGGTCCTGAGGGCGTGTTGCTGGGATTCTCGGAAGCAGGAGAGCCCTCGCTTCTACGGGGAGTGAGGCTTCTACGAAAGGCTCTGGTTTGAGCTGTCGAGTCTCCCTGGCGGCAGTAACTGGAACGATCCCTTCATGGACACACATACGGGACTGCTTTGGGCGATCTTAGCGGCCGATAACGGCGGAGGAGTGTGACGCGAAGCAGGCAGGAAGTCGTTGGACTATTCATCAGCAGGAGACTATGCCTTCCTTGAATTCCAACCAGGATGGCGCCCGATACGACGGCTGGGCGACGTGGTACGATGAATATCTCAAGATGCCTTTCTACGAGAACATCCCAGCTCATCTATCGCGTTTGGTTGGACCCGGCTCCGGACTCTGTGTGGACATTGGGTGCGGAACAGGTGCGCATCTCCAGCTACTGCAATCGCTTGGCTGGTCCGTGATTGGAGTCGACCTTTCAGCCGACCAGCTTCGACTGGCAAGTGATCGCTCTCCGAGGGTTGTCCTAGCCAATGCTCGTAGTCTGCCTTTCTCGTCAGCCACGTTTCGACGCGTCGTGTCGGTATTGACACTCACTGATTTCGATGATGTAGGGCCATTCTTCTCGGAAGCACACCGCGTCCTGGATCGTCACGGGCGTTTCGTTATCTTGAACTCACATCCCTGTTTTCTGGGACCATTTGCGACCATCGAGAGAGACACGGGAATTGCCAGGATCCATCCGGGTTACCGGGAAACAGCACGAGTTTTCGAAGGTCCTGGATTGGGTGAGGGCATTCGGTCGAAGGTGGGTGTCCGGCACGTTCCTCTTGCCGAACTCTTCAACAAACTGCTCGCTGCTGACTTGAGGCTCGAATCAGTTGCCGAATTGGATGGTGACACGCTCCCATCTCTGCTGGCGATCGTTGCAACCAAAGCCTGACCTTGATTCGTAAGTCTTCGGGGACATTAATTCGAATATGTGCTTGTAAATAAAGGTGATTAGGCGGCGGATTACCAGGATACACCAGGTCACTGAACGTGAAGGAAATGAACGTCCTTCTATACGCCGATAACGCCCCGTTTCGGAGGGTTTTATCGCGTCGCCGCGTTGCTGTTTTTTTCGGATTGAGGCTGATCATGCGGTATCGCCGCCTGGGAAGAACAGAACTGCAGGTCTCGGAACTCAGTTACGGTGCAGCACGGGGCGCGTCGCAGGACCGGGCGAAGTTCATTGCCACCGTACACGCAGCGATCGAGAGCGGCGTCAACTTCGTCGACACCGCCGCCGGCTACGGCAACGGTGACAGCGAGAGCGCCTTGGGCGAAGCGTTGCGGGGCCACGACCATATCATTGTCGAGACCAAGTATCAGCCTTACGATGGCTGGGGCGGCGATGCGGCATACACGGGTTCAGCGGCGGCATTGACCTCCTCTGCCGAGGAGAGCCTGCGCCGCTTGCGCCGTGATCGTCTTGATATTCTTCTCGGCCACGGCATACGCACGCTCGAATCTCTGGACCGTTTTATGAAAGATGGCAGCTACGAGGCCATGGCCAGGCTTCGTGAGCAGGGCAAGGTCCGTTTCATCGGTATCAGCGAGCTCTCCACGGTTGACGGAACACACGAGATCCTGAAGCGCGCGGTTCCCACCGGCGCCCTGGACGTGGTCATGCTCACGATCAATTTTCTACTGCAAAACGCGGTGGAATCGGTACTGCCGCTGTGTGCCCGGCACGATGTCGGCACGGCGGTGATGATGCCGCTGAACCAGGCGAGCCAGAAGTCCGGTCTGGTCAGTGTGCCGGCGGCGCTGGAGTGCGTGCGGCGGCATGTCGCGGCCGGCTATCTGCCGTCCCAGCCGCCGTACACCGATCCGGACCTGTTTGATTTCCTGAAGCCCTACAGTGTGCCCGCGGCGGCGCTTCGCTTCGTGCTCGCGCAGGACGTGAGCACTTGCTGTGTCGGGACGCGCAGGCCGGAACGGTTTCGGGAGAACCTGCCAGTGGTTGATCCGCCGTACCTCGATGCACCGCGGTTGGAGAAGCTGCGCGAACGCTTCGGACGAATTCAGGGCCACGTAAGATAGGCGGAATGATGAAGACTTCTGCTACTTCATGGGCATGCGGGGAGCGCGGACAATGAAGATCCTGCAAGTCACATCGCCGTGCGAGTTCGAGATTCTCGACGTCCCCGTTCCCGAGCCCGGTCCGGACGAGGTGCTGATGCGTGTCACGGCGGTCACGACTTGCCCGCAGTGGGACCTGCACCTGCGTCACAACGAACCGATGTTTGTCGGCCATGCATTCCACTACCCCTTCACGCCGGGCAAGCCCGGTCACGAAGCCGTCGGCCGCATCGAGGCTGTTGGCAAAGGTGTAGCTGGTTTGAAGGCAGGCGACCGCGTGTGCGCCTGGCACGATACCGGCGAGGGGCATCAGGGTTGCTATGCGCAATACGTCGCGATTGACGCGGCAAGAGTAATACGTGTCCCCGGAGAATTGCCCGACGAGGCGCTGGCGCCGCTCGAGCTTGCTATGTGCGTAGGCGCCTGCTTCCGGATGCTGCGCGACATGGACGCAATCCTGGGCCGTTGTTTCGGCGTCTGCGGCCTGGGCGGGGCCGGGCTGGTGGCGCTGCAGATGGCCAGAGCCGAGGGCGCCAGGGAAGTGTACGGGTTCGACTTCGTATCCGACCGCCGCGCCATGGCCGAGCGTCTCGGCGCGGCCGGTTGCTACGACCCGCGGGTCGACTTGTCGGGGAAATTCCCGGCGCGGCCGGAATGGCCAAAACTCGAGTCGGCCGTGGACTGCGTCGGCGCCAAGGCGTCGGTGGAGTTCCTCATGGACCGGACTCAGGACGCCCTGGCCCTGTTCGGCGTGCAGCGCGAAGACTACACGTACAGCCCGCAGCATTACCGCGGGCTGCGGCTGTGCGGGTACAAGGGCCACTCGCGCGAATCGGCCGAGTATGCGCTCGACCTCATCCGCCGCGGCAAGCTCGACCTGGCCGCGCTCGTCACGCACAAGCTGCCGCTCGAACGCTACGCTGAAGGCGTCAACCTGTTGGAGAACCTTCAGGCCGTCAAAGTCTGTTTCCTGCCGTGGGAGGAATGAAATTGATAGGAAATTGGCGAATGCGCCGACCGTTACATGAAGGCGGCGCAAAAGCGAATTACAGGGGTGGCCCGATGCAGAGTCCAACAGGCCGGTTGACAGAGGATACAAAATGAAGCCCAAAGCCTATATTGAAACGACGTTCATAAGTTATCTGACATCTCGTCCGAGTCGCGATCTGATCGTTGCTGCACACCAACAAATCACGGATGAGTGGTGGAGTACGCGGAAGGAGGACTTTGATCTTTTCGCTTCTCAGCTTGTTTGGGATGAGGCGAAGGCAGGAGACCAAGAGATGAGTCGGAGACGATTGGCAGCATTGGAAACAGTTGAATTGCTGGGAGTAACCGAAGAGGCCCTATCTCTTGCCAAAGAGCTGGTAGAGAAAGGTCCTCTTCCTCGGCACGCTACCGAAGATGCGATCCATATCGCAGTGGCTGTAATCAACGGCATGGATTATCTGCTGACGTGGAATTGCAGTCATATGGCTAATGCCGCCATGCGGAGCAAAATCGAGCAGATCTGTCGGGCCAAAGGGTATGAACCAACGGTCATCTGTACACCTGAAGAATTATTGGAGGAATAATGATATGTGGAAAGATCCGATTGTAGACGAAGTCAGGAGGATCCGCGAAGCACATGCGAAAAAATTTAACTATGATCTACAGGCTATATATGAGGATCTAAAAGAGCAAGAAAAAGCGAGTGGAAGGCAGTTCACTTCCCTTCCCCCTAAGCGAGTTGAACCTGTAGATTCAACCTGAAAGACAGCGGCATTGCCGTCCGTGGCAATGCCCCCCACCCCCGGCTGGCACAGCCACCTAACACGTCGACTTGCGCTACGCCGCCTCTGGCGGCTTGGCCTGCGGCAACCCCTCGACAAGGTCGGGGTTCGCAAACCGGCGGAACGTTGGCAGCCATGCCCGTCGAAACCAATGACTGCGAATGACCTCCGTGCCGCTCTGGTTGCGGCGTTACCTGCGCTCCTGCTTCCATCCTCATGCCAGCGGGGAGGGTCGTTGAGGTCCTCGGGTTAAACGTGCGTGCTCTCGCAACCAGAGCGTTTATCGTCCTTTCTCTGACTTTGCTCCTGTTGCTTGGGACGATCCTGAGTTGGCGGCGACAGCCGAGCTTGGGCTGCTGCTGGCTGGGTTACGCCTGATATTTCTCGGCTTCTCGATCATGATGAGCGGCCGTGAATCATGGAAGGCCGTTCTCTGCGTTCTCCGCGGGCTCTGCGGGCAAAAAAAAACGGTACGGATTTTGGAGGTCATCGCTTTGATCCAGCCAAGTCACGAGTGGGTACGGCGGGCGCGCACCTTTCAGATAGAGCAATACCACCCGCCCTTCTGGCCCGATATCGATTTTGACGCGAAGCAGCTCGTCGATGTCGTGCGAAAATACCACGCCAACGCCATTTGGTTCGGCAGCGCGGGCAAATGGGCGGTCTTCCCCAATGAGTTCTTTCCCCCGCACCCTCAATTAGGTGAGCGCGACCTGCTCGCCGAGACCATCGCCGAGGCCCATGCGCGGGACGTCCGCGTCATCGGGTACATTCCCGTGGGGCACATTATTCCCGAAGACAACATGCTGATCCATCATCCGGAGTGGATGTACCGCCCGAGCCCCGAAGGCGACGCTCCTGTCCTGAGGCACCACGGCGGCGGATTTCACCGGCACGTCTGCTTCAACACACCGTACCGAGAGGCCATCTGCGCTTTCATCGCACAAGTGGTGGACCACGACGTCGACGCGATATACACCGATTCTGCCTGTCCTTACCATTCGCACCACACCCCGCAGTCGCCCTTGTGCTACTGCGACTATTGCCTCGAGAAGTTCGAGAGGCAATTCGGCTGCCCAATGCCGTATGCACCCGATCCGCACAGCCTGCCTCGGGAAGACAAGGAGATGCTGGAAGAGTGGAGCCTGCAGTACGGCAGGATCGTCGGCGATGTCTTTCTCGAATTCGCCGCCGCGACGCGAAAGAAGAAGGACATCCCGGTGCTGACGCACGGCCTGGGTGTGGGCGACTGGCCCGAACGCAGGATCGTGGAGGTGCACAATGGATTTCTCTACGAGGCCGGCGGCGGCTTCCTCCATCGGCTCGAAGCGGCCAGTCTGGCCGAGTCGTCGGGTTGGGCCATGTGGCAATATGTCGGCGCCTTGACGGGCTGGTCGCGGGCGCAGTGCTTCGGCATGGAACTCGTCGAGGAGGCGGCAGCCAGCTTTGCTTCCGGAGGGGGCGTCCTGGTGGCGTGCGGCGTGAACCTCTGGCTGTCGCCTCCCCATAAAGCCAATCGTGAGCTGGCGGCGCTCCTTGAGATCCTGGAGAGGAACGAATCACTCTTCGAAGATCTCCACCCATCACCGTTTGTTGCGATTCCCTTTGTCTTGCCGGTGCGGGTGTATGAGATGCTCGAGCGGTTGCGGTTCCGCGCCGAGCCCCTGGTGATGCGCGATCGTCCGCGCGATGTCATCGGCCAGTCCAGGCAGGACCTCGCCGACGGTCCGGGGGAGCTCGAGGCCCCGCTCTCCGAGGCGGGCTATCTCGTGCGTACGCCCCCGCAGCAATCCTGCCGTCGCGGGGCCTTCTCGGCCATGCTGGCCAACCATTTGCCGACGTCGGTGATCGAGGAGCGGGTTCTCTCCGATCCAGCGGCGTTGGCAAAGTATCCCGTTCTGCTTCTGCCCAACGTCGGCCATCTCACGCGGGAGGAAGTCGAGGGCATCACGGAATACGTGAAGGCGGGCGGGCGGCTCATGGCGACGTACCGGACGAGCCTGTACGGTGCCGAGCCCGAGGAGATGCGCGACAACTTCGCGTTGGCGGACCTTCTGGGCGTGGACCGCGTGGACCCGAACCCCGACCCATTCGCTGATTACGAACAACACCTCTGGGCCGCCGGGACGTTCGACACGTACGGTCGCTGCGTTCCGGGTCAATGGCTGGCCGAGGGGTGCTCGCAGGAGCTGTGGCCGCTCAATCGGTTCGAGTTCGTCCAGGCACGGCCGGGAACCGACGTGGTGGCGAACATCGTCTTCGGCGGGCGCGAAGACGACGCTCTGTGTCCCGCCGTCACCTGCCGGACGGTTGGCAAGGGCCGCGTCGTCTATCTGGCCGCGCCGGTGGAGGAGCTTCATTTCGAATATCGCCTGCTGGTGGTCCGCGATCTTCTGGGCGCCGTGGTGGATTGGCTCTACCCGGAGGGCCGGCCTCTTGTGACCGACGGCCCGAACCAACTCGTGATGATTCCGAATGAGAAACCGGGAAGCCAGGTGTTGTTTCTGCTCAATCACACCGGCGAGCGCGTCGAGCATTTGCCGGGGATCTGGCCGCGCTTCAGCCAACAGTTTGACTTTGTGACCACGATACCCGAAGTGAACCTGCGCTGGCGGCTCACGGAGCGGGGCACTCCTCGTCGCGTGTGGGACGTTTGCACGGGAGATGACCTGGAGGTCACGTTCGACGGAAACCACCTGGAAACCACACTAACGAACATCGGACAGTACGCGATGATTGCCGCTGAGTTCTGATTGAATCATCGACCTGGCCAGGCTGTTATCCCAACTTCCTTCCCGGGCCAGAAATCGTTAGCCGCAATTAACCTCAATGGGAAAAAAAGAACACCGAAAAATTGGCCACAAAAAGCACAAAAGACACAAAAGGAATCCGTGCAAAGCGCCGTGTGTGGTAACGCGGTGACCCTGCAGTTATTTCCTCACCGAGCCGAAAAGGTCGTCGGGAAGCACATTTATTCAGTTCACGTCCAGTGACCTGAAGTATCCTGGTAATCAGGTGTTTAATCGTCTTTATCAGCTTGCGTTTATTCGAATTAACGTCCTCGAAAAATGACGAATCAAGGTTAATAGAGCATTGATTTCCATACGTAGTTAGACAGCACGAGACAGCCAGTCCGCACTTTTACAGTCCAACTGCGACGCAATTCTTACAGCAACACAAGAGGATATCATGAGTATTGCTACTGAACCCTGCCCTGGTCAGCTGCGCCACCACTCTTACGCCGTGGTGCGCGGTTTGTTCGACGCAGCGACGACAAAACGGCTGCGCGAGATCTGTGAGCGAGTGCTGGAACAGTGGCGGCGCGCTCCTCGCTGTGACAATCCACCGGTGGGGCCCCAGGCCAATTACATGAGGCACCTGAACGACCCGGAATATCACCGCGATCACCCCGACGATCTTGCCTTTCTGCTCAATGCCATGGGGTCGCCCCAGGTTGTCGAATCGCTGAGCGCAGCCCTGGATGAAGAATTCCTCTTCGCCCTGAGCAGTCTCTACTTTAATCCGACGGGAGAAAGCCAGGACGGTTTTTGGCACAAGGACAAGATCGGTGCGGAAGCAGACGTATCCCGGAGACCGGAGACCGGAGCCGGGTTGCAGATGCAAATCGCATTGGTCCCTACGGACGATCTCGAAGTGGTGCCGGGGTCTCACCTGCGGGACTACTCCCCCGAAGAGCACGCGATCTGCGTCGCCGATGATGGGATCCACAACCGCTCGAACGATATGCCTGGCGCCGTTCGTCTCCACCAGGAACCCGGTGACGCGGTGCTGTTTACCCAGTTGTGCATTCATCGGGGCCGCTATCACACCGACAAGCTCAGGCGCTCGTTGATGATCTCGGTAAAGAAACGGGCCGCCGCAGAGTTCACGATGCGCCGGCGGGGGCTGAACTACGCCAGTGACCAGCCATGGTTTTTGCTGCCGCAATACTTCGATGGCGTCAGTGAGGATGCGCGAGCGTTCTTCCAGGAATTCGTCGACTTCTACGCCCCGCATTGGCGCACCCGGCTGACGGAGGTGTTGAAGTACTCGAGTCTGGTACAAAGGCTGGTGGAAGCCGGCGAGCCGTACCCGTTTTTTGGTGAATGAGAAGTCGCAACCCGCATTCATAAAAGGACTGGAGGTTCAGATGGTGGATAATTCGGGAAAACGGATTGCTTTTGTGCAGGCAAGTGTGCATAAAGAAATTGTGGATCAGAGCCGCGAGGCGTTTGTAGCTAAAGTTGTCGAGTCGGGTGTTTCTCGCGATCTGATTGATTTTTACGAAGTGCCGGGCAGTCTGGAAATTCCACTGCATTCAAAGTTGCTCGCCAAAACAGGCCGCTACGCGGTGATTGTGGCAGCAGGGCTGATTGTGAATGGGGGAATTTATCGGCATGAGTTTGTAGCTGAGACGGTAATTGATGGGATGATGCAGGTGCAGCTTGAGACGGAGGTGCCGATTATTTCAACGGTTTTGACGCCGATTAATTTTCATGAGAATGAAGAACATAAGAATTTCTTTCACGAGCATTTTAAGGTTAAAGGTGAAGAGTCTGCTGTTGCTTGTGTGAAGACGTTGGAGAATTTGAAAATAGTCGCTCAATTGTGTGAGTCTGAATGATTCATAGATATGAAATTACATGGATGGACAGGATGAACAGGATGAAGACCAAGAACAGGACAAATGCTCACTATTCCGGGGCCAAACCGATGGATCCTTACCTCGGTGGGCTACAAAACATCTCCCTTACCAATCAATTTCGTAATTCATGAAATGCTGACGCGTGATATTTCGCAGAATCTATTGAAAGACAACCCGTTATACATCAAAACCAGGGTTTTCGTGAATAATCCACCTTAGGTTGAGGTTTTATGAAACAGAATATTTACGAACAGGAAGATGATTACAACGCTTGTCTCAAATTGCGTGAGAACGGTTCGAGCATTAACGAGAGCGTTGAGCAACCGACGATGCGTTCTTTGCTACCAGATCTTGAGGGACTGTAAACCGATGACAGACATCAATCCATCATCGCCGATGCGGCGCGAATTGTTCGTTGATGACTGGCTTGTGGAACGTTTCGAGGGCGACGTGGCGCAACATCTGCACGAGCCGTTGGGCAAAGAGGTCGTGCTGATGAACGACAGGCCCTGGGAAGACACTTCTTTGGGCTACGTCTCGGTACTCAAGGACGGAGATCTGTTTCGCATGTACTACCGCGGCTATCATCACGGCAGCGGCGAAGACGCCCGAGGCGAACCGATGTGTTACGCGGAAAGCCGCGACGGCATCCGGTGGACGAAGCCAAACCTTGGTCTATTCGAATTCAGAGGATCCTCGGACAACAACATCGTCCTCGGTGGGGATGGCAGAAAGCACCTTCCCACCGACAAATGGCAAGGCAAACTGGGAACCCACACCGGCCTGGGATGGCGCGGCGACATGGTCCCGTTCATCGACACCAGTCCAACTGTAAAACCCGACGCTCGGTACAAGGCACTGGTCCGCGGGGCTCGCGGCGCGCACCAGATTCCGGGAAAATACACCGATTACGGCATGTATCCCTTCAAGTCGCCGGACGGACTTCACTGGACGTTGATGACCGAAAAGCCCATGATTACGAAGGGGCGATTCGATTCGCAGAACCTGGCGTTCCGGGATCCGGTTCGCGGCCGCTACGTCGCATTCGTGCGGGATCTGCTAAAAGGTTATATGCGCAATGTGCACATGGCCGTGTCGGACGATTTTGTGAACTGGACGGAACCCGTCCCGCTGAAGTATTCGGACAAGGTCGACCGGGAGATGTACACCAACGGCGTCCTTCCGTATGAACGCGCGCCACACATTCTGATCGCCTTTCCCACCGAATACACGGACCGGTTTGCCGTCGCCCGGGTCCATCCCATCCTGATGACCAGCCGCGACGGCGGGAACTCGTTCCTGCGACGCCGCGAACCATTGATTCCCGCCAGTGCGCCCCGGCAACGTGATGGCAACCGGGCCAACTTCATGGCCCACGGTCTGGTTCGTGGCAATGAGCGCGAGTACTTCGTCTACGCCACCGAAGGGTACGGATATGACGACCCGGAGTGGAAGAAGAAGTCATTCGTGCCGAGGACGCGGCTCAGGCGTTTTACGTTCCGTGTCGACGGGTTCGTTTCCGTCCGATCCGGTCCGGACGGCGGAACAATCGTGACAAGACCGTTTGTGCTCAACGGCAGCCAACTGGAGCTCAACTACATCGCCTGGCCCCGACCTGCCGGGGAAATCCGGGTCGAAATCCAGGATGCAAACGACCAGCCCTTGAAGGGCCTGACGCTGAACGACTGCAAGCCACTGCGGGGTGACGAAATCGACCACCCGGTCACGTGGCAGTCCGGACTCACTCCCGGGGATTACGCCGGAAAGCCCGCGCGCCTGAAGTTCCAATTCAAACACGCGGACCTTTTCAGCTTCAGGTTCGCTGTCGGTCGCATCACAAAAAACGGCGACGCAGAAATCGAGGGTGACAAGTAGGTCATCGATGATGGTGTGTAACTGCTTCCGGTTGGACGAATTCACAAAAAGTAGATGGAAGTCCCGAACATGAGAGTTCCATCAACCCAACAAATTCCTCTTCTGGCATTGGCCATAAACGCGCTAATCGCGCACTAAACCAGAATACATAACTTCGTCGCGAGCTTCGCGAAGTCTATCGCCATGACAACCCGGGAAAAACCAACCGCCAAGATTCGTGATCTGCTGGAAGACTGGCCTGTCAACGCCGAAACCATAGAAACCGATCCACAATTTCCCCACATTCACCATGTCACTGCAAGCACTGGCGAACGCTACGTTCTCAAGGACGTTGGTGGCCTGGACGACACGATCTCACCGCTTGGGTTACAGCACCGCGTGACCCAGTATCTGCATCGATCCGGTGTTCGGGTCGCTTACCTGCTTACAACCCGGAGTGGTGGATTTCATGCATCCGACGGATCAAATGCATTCATCCTTTTGCCTCGCATAGAGCGCGAAAGTACGGACCTGTACGCCGATGACGCGGGGCCGATCTACTACAACATTGGCCGAGTTTACGCCAACCTGCATCAGGTCCTTGCGATGTATGATGGCCAGATTGATACGTGGAAGACCGAACTCTATTCGCGCCTGTTTGAGGTTAGCGTCCCGCGCATGCGTGAGCGGATGACCGGCAGGAGCCGTGACCGACTGGAAGTCATTCTTTCGGGTCTGGAAGACCCAATCGCGGACATTTCGCCTCGACTTGTCCAGCAGCCCGTGCTTTGGGATTGCCACTTAGGCAACACGCTACTCCATAACGGTCAAGTTAGCGGTTTTGTTGACTGTGACCATATCAGTGTCGGGCCACGCATCTGCGATCTTGCGAATTTCGCGGCCAACCTGGTTGCTCGGGACTGCAGCCATGGGCGAACACGTCCATGGCTCCACCACCTTCCTCGCCTTCTTGAAGGCTACGGCAGCGCCACCGAAATCAGGTCAGAAGAGGAAACCGCCTTTTCCCTGGGAATTCCGTTCTTCTTGTTAACGCTGGTCGATCACTTCCAGGAGTATGGTCCGCGGGACAACGCTGAGGAGACGTTCGAATGCGCCTGGTGGGTCTACGATAATCTCGGTTGCATTCAGGCAGCGACAGAGGAAGGATGCTCTCCACAACGTCCTGACGGACGCTAAAAGGCCGCCATAGGATTCACATGACACAAACCGAGGTTTTGGTGTGCGCATGAACTCCGCCCCAAAGGTGCTTCGCGAAGAGAGGGCCGCTGCCAGCATTTTTCACGTCCACTTGCGCTGCGTCGCGGAGTTTGTCCTGAGCTTGCTTGTATTGAGCCTGTCGAAATGTCGAAGGGCTCCTTGGCCTGACGGCAACCCGCCCATAGAGCTGGGCGGGTTCGCAAGTGGCAAGAACGTAAGGCGGCATTGCTGGGACAGGACACCGGGTCCTGCGGCACAAGAGAGAGCCGGTACTCCACCGACGGTGACGGTGCTTTTGTGGAGGTCGGAATGGCCATACGGAGCTTCGAAGAACTAACTCACCAGGGACGGATCCGTCGGTTACACAGGGTGGCAAAGGCCGCGCTCCGCGAACTGGGTTTGGGAGAATGCCGTTGTCGCAAGTCGAAGTGGACCTGCGATTCAGGCGAGTATCGAGTGCGGATTCACCGTGACAGGAAGGCGCCCCGGATCATTGAATCGGAATTGGATTGGCTGGAGGCTCTCTGCCACGATACCACGCTCTCCGTTCCACAGCCCTATAGATCGCCTGACGGCAAAAGAGTTATCGTGGCAGATGTTCCAGGCGTACCCGGACCATTCCCGGTATCCGTTACATCCTGGCTCAACGGACGTATCCTGGATCAGGACCACCGGTCGCCTCGGCACTTCGAATTGCTTGGCCGCGTTGCGGGTGAGTTGCACAATCACTCTGAAGCGTGGTCGCCGCCCACGGGTTTTGACCGCCCCACGTATGACGCTGAGGGGCTTTTTGGTTCCCGTTCGAAGTTTCCTTTAGATGAGATCGGACCGGCTCCTGTTCGCCGCGATCTGGAAACGGTCTATGGTCGGCTGACAGAAGCGGAACAACAGATGGGCTGCGACACAGAGATGTTCGGCCTCATTCACGCAGACCTCAGTTTCGGAAATGTCCTCTTTCGACCGGGTCACGCCATCGCAATTGATTTCGGCGACTGCGGATTCGGCTACTACCTGTATGAAATCGCTGTGATCCTGGCCGGCCCCTACGGTCGTCCCGGTTTCCAGGAGAGGTCTGATGCGTTATTGAAGGGGTATCGTGAAGTTCGTTCACTCAGCATGGATCTGGAAGAGTACATACCTACCCTCATGGCCAGTCGAGCAGCTGCGAATATCCTGGAAGCAGCCGCAAAGTCTCCAGACCATTCCTTGATTGAGAGCCAATGGAGGTATCGTGTTCAACCGCTGTTGAGGACTGAGTTTCCGGGGTAGATCCATGTAGTTCCGGGAGGGAGCGCAACGCCGGTATTCGGTCACAAGGGCCGGACGTAGCCCGGATGGACTTTTTCAACGGGCTGTTAGGAGTCAGATCGGTGAACCGTCTGTTCTTGTCAATGTTCCTCACGCTGTGCAGCACAGGTCATGCTGATGCATCCGATGGTTGGAGGACTGGTACTCTGGCTGGGCAAGGTCTGGATGCGGATACGATAGCGGAGTGTCTGGCCAGGATCCGGGATGGGGAGTACAAGAATCTCCACAGCTTTCTGATCGCTCGGCGAGGCATTCTCGTACTGGAGGAGTACTTTGCGGGCAACGATGGGTGGAGGGGGCATGTCGTATTCGACAAGGACCAGCTACATGACACACGCTCTGTTTCAAAGAGTGTAACGTCCGCGCTCGTTGGAATCGCAATTGACAAGGGCTTTATCGATTCTGTTGATGTGCCCATGCATCAATTCTTCCCGGATCACTCCGCGCACATAACCGAAGAGAAAAAACAGATCACTTTGAGGCATCTGCTGACGATGACTTCCGGGTTCAGGTGGGACCAATCGGGAGTGCATAAATCTGAGCCCGGTTCTCCAAACTCAGAAGCTCAGATGGAGAACAGTTACGACTTCATCGGATATGTACTGTCAACTGACATGTCTGACGAACCCGGCAGACGATTTAACTACAATAGCGGATGTGCAATTCTTCTTGCGGGGGTTATCAAGAAGGTTTCCGGCCTGCACGCAGATGCTTTCGCCAACGAATATCTCTTTGGACCTCTGGGCGTCGTTCGGAGTGATTGGTGGCGGACGAAGACAGGATTGCCGCAAACGCATGCAGGTCTTCGTCTCAGACCCCGTGATTTGGCCAAGATCGGTCAGCTGTACCTGGACCGTGGGGTGTGGAACGGAGTTGAGGTACTGCCTGCGGAATGGATCGAAGAATCTGTCAGCCCTCAGTTTGGAAACGAACGATATGGGTTTGGCTGGTGGCTGGATCGCTTCCGTGTTGCCGGACATCCTGTCAAAACCTTCGTTGCCGAAGGAAATGGCGGTCAGTTCCTGTTCGTGATTCCCGATGTTGAGATGGTGATTGTCTTCACGGGTGGAAATTACGGATCCGCAGTCGCCAACCAGGTCTTTCGCATCCTGACAAGGCATGTCTTGCCTGCAGTGACAGATCACCCGTCAGAAAGCAGAGGAGAGGCCGATGGGGAGTGAATATTCGTCCTTGATGGAGAAGCTGGACGGTAATTTGCGTACGGCAGACTGGTTTTCGGATGGGTGGGAAACGCGACTGGACATGTTTCCCGAGAGTGGTGGATCAGGGCTTCAACTGTTCAGGGACCTATGGTTCAATCAAGACGGAATGGGTATCCATTTCGAGACCTGGATTACTGACCGTGAAATGCAACAGAAGAAGACACGTCTTGTCATGCACGTGCTTCATCAAGACACATTCCCGGGAACTCGATTGAAGCGCGCTGCTTTCAGCCGGCCGTTCGTGAAAAAAGCACGCGGTATGATTGAGACATGGAAGGGATACAAGGTGTCGAACAGTACGATGAAGGTCTTCAGTCGAGACGTTCGCTTCGGCGACGATGACCTGATTGAGAAACTCTCTGCGGAATTTGCGAAAGTGCAGCAACTTGGCTGCATCGTTGATCGGATTCTACACGATGAGATCGGTGTCCAGGGATTTAACCCTGCCAGCGACCGCACAGGCCACTGACACGTCCACTTGCGCTCCCTGGCCTTCGGCAATCCCCTTCGCTGCGCTCCGGGGGTTGTCAACAGCCAAACGTTACACGAAAACCGTGGCGGGGCTATATTTCTGCTGTGATGGACGAGTTTGAGCGACTCAACCCGAGAGAATAGTCAGTATGGCAAGGCAACCACTACAGGTGATCGTGATACCGTTCAGGGAGAGTGAGAGTCTCGGATACCAGTTTGCCGTCTTCCATCGGGCGGATGACTCTATGTGGCAGTTCATTGCGGGTGGCGCCGAAGACGATGAGACGGCAGAGCAAACCGCACGGCGTGAGGCAGAAGAGGAGGCAGGCATTCCAAAGGGGGCCCGTTTCTTTCGGCTGGATTCTCGCGCATCCGTCCCCAGGACGGTATTCTCACCAATTGAACACTGGTCCAAGGCCATCTTTGTCGTGCCTGAATACTCATTTGCGGTTGATGTAAGCGGTCAAGAACTTGATTTGTCCCATGAACATGACAAGGTGAGGTGGTTGTCTTTCAGGGAAGCCACGAGGCTGCTCACATGGGAAAGCAACCGAATCGCACTATGGGAACTTAACGAACGTCTGAATACCGTCCGGATTGACGAGCTTCCGGCTATGGACGACAGGTGACGTCCACCCGGCTGCCCAATCCATGTCCGAGCCGGTTTTCCTTGCTCTGCGCGAACACACCATGTATCTTAAATATTGTAACAAGCCGACTGGTTATTGCGACGCCCATATACTCCCCCCGCATGGCATCCCGCCGGCTTTGACCTGACGACCATCCGCTTCCGAAAGCCAGCCTCTACGACGATCGCTGTTCCCTTGAGCGTCTCCCCCCAGAGGCCTTCACCTGAACAGGACTGTACCCATGCTAAATGATACCCAGATCAGAGTATTAGTGGCCGAGAACGGTGCACGCGTCAATGAGGGGCGTCCGATCAAGCAGATTATCGCCGATGGTGATCTTCCGCGTCTCGATGGTTGCACCATCCTGGAGGGGAAGGTATCGGACTCGGTGTTTGGCGAGAACCTCGCGACCAGCGAAGGCCAGCCGATCCGGCTGATGTTCCGGAACAACCGGATATCGACGCACGATGTGAATCGCGGGGCCATCCCGTTCAAAGATCAGGTGCTGGCGATCAATCATGACCACATGCTGCGTCTGGTGGAACACGTATTGGGCAGTTCTCAGTTCAAGGTGCCTGGTCTTCAGGCCAGTTCGACGGTGATTCCGGCAGAGAATCTGAAGCTGATCATGGTGGAAAACGTCCTTCGGATGTATAACGCCGAGAGCAGTACCTCGACGTCTCTCTTTCAGCACTGGCTGCAAGCCAGGGAGGCGGGTGAGACGACGCTCGACTATGCGGGCCATCAGATCGACGTGGACCAGTTGTCCGCCAATGGCGTGCTGCCATACCTGATGGATACGCCGAGTACCAAGGACAAGGTGGATCGTACGATCGATCCGCAGTATCTCTTTGACAACAATGTCTGCACCCCCGGCCAATACAACGAGCTCCGCAACGCATCCATCATGGCTTTCGGGATGGTCTCCCAGTATCTCGCCGAGCGCGGAATGATCCTCGTGGACACGAAAACGGAACACGGGGTCAACACAGACGATCGGATCGTGGCGGCAGACGAATTATACACGATGGACTCGAGCCGCTTCTGGCGTATGGACGACGGCGGACAGCCGCTGACGCGGGGTGGCAAGCCGGTTTCGTTTTCGAAAGAATTCGCGCGAGGAATGGTTACCGAGAAGGACCAGCAGTTCACGGACGAGCAGGCGGGAGAAATCGCTGTCCGCTACATTCAGGGTCTGCAACACCTGACGAGCAAGGCATTCGAGCCGGATCTACGGCCTCGCGATCAACGCATCGTTGAATCAACCAATCTCATTCTGGACCATCTGCTATAGACCGAAACAGGAGCAGGTCGACACTGCCCTTCTCCTCGTCCTTCCGGGCGATGGCGTGCCGGAAGGGGAGGGCCGATGAAGGTGACTTGGGTTGGACCTCATCGAGGAGGCAAAACGAAAGGGGCTTACGTCGTGCGACGTAGGCCCCGCTGCGTTTGACGGAGCAGAAAACAGCTGCGCGATTCAGGATCAGCCGGGCCGTTATGTGCAACACTGGTTTTAGGTGACACCAAACTCAGAATCGGCACAAAACCGGAGAAGGTGGAGGACAGATGGGACCCGAAGGTATGGAACTGCGACCGTTCAAGACCCTCTCCCGTCGCACTATCATCAATCGGGGTCCGTACCTGACCGTTGAGAGTCATACAGTGGAATGGCCGGATGGGCAGGTTATCTCTGACTGGCCATGGATTGTTGGGCCTGACGCTGCGATTGTCCTCGCCACCACTTGCGACGGCAAGTTCCTTTGTTTTCGACAGACGAAATATGCAGTGGAGGGAACATCCCTGGCTCCAGTAGGAGGAATGATCGAACCTGGGGAAGATCCTCTGGACGCCGCCAAGCGTGAACTGCTGGAGGAGACCGGATTTCAATCGACCGAGTGGATTGACCTCGGCAGCTACAAAGTCGATCCCAATCGCGGCGTTGGCGTTCGGTATCTATTCCTGGCCCGCGATGCTGTACTGGTAGCAGAACCTTCGAGTGATGACATCGAGGACCAGGAGCTTCTGCATCTTGCTCGCGAAGAGCTGGAGGATGCTCTAAGGACCGGGGAGTTCAAAGTCCTGTCGTGGGCTGCGACAGTTTCGTTGACGCTCCAGCATCTGGCTCGCTCGGGGGAATGAGACCGAAAGTCAATAATCGGAAAAACCCATACAGGGTGCCCGTTTGGCCGCTTGATCTGCGAAAACCTCTGCAGACGCATAACACATCCACTTGCGCAGCGTCGCGGAATTTAATCTGAGCTTGCTTGCATTGAGCCTGTCGAAATGTCGAAGGGTTCCTTGGCCTGACGGCAACCCACCCATGAAGCCGGGCGGGTTCGCAAGTGGCGAGAACGTTATAGGCAATGCCTGGCTGAATTTATGGGCAACCCACCTGGTTGACCGTCCCAAGAACATCCAGATGCTGACTCAGATTCCGGGATGATCGATCCGTGGATGAGGAGCTATTTCAGCCTTGGTTTGGTGGTTAAATGCAAGCGAAAACTGTTTATATACTAAGCTCGTTCTGTTCGTCGGTTCTGTTTACGATTGCACTTACCGTGGTGATGGTGTATCAGGTCAATGTTGTGAAACTTGATCCGCTGCAACTGGTTTTGGTTGGTACGACAATGGAGGTAACGGCATTTCTGTTTGAAGTCCCAACTGGGGTGGTTGCAGACCTCAAGAGCCGAAGGTTGTCGGTGATTCTGGGTTATTTCTTGAACGGGTTGGGCCTGATGCTGATGGGGTGGATACCCCTGTTTTGGGCTGTGGTCGCCAGCAACGTGATCCGCGGGATTGGTGGAACCTTCATGAGCGGCGCGTATGAGGCCTGGCTTGTCGATGAGATGATTGCCGAAAACAGCAAAGACAATTCCGTTGGTATGGTCTTCATGCGCGCTTCACAGGCGTCAAGCGTGGGATCGATTATCGGGATTCTGCTGGGCGTCGCCCTCGGATGGCAGGATGTATCTGTGCCGATTCTGATTGGGGGCGGCGGGCTGTTGGTAGTTTCAGTTGCCCTGTGTTTCACAATGCGGGAGCGCGGGTTCAAGCCCGTGCCCGCGGAACAAAGAAAGACTTGGGTTTCGATGCGCGCCACATTCTCAACAGCCTTCCTGCAGATTCGAACCGAGCATTACCTGTTGTTGATTCTTGCGATCTCATTTCTTTACGGTCTGTCGAGCGAAGGATACGATCGGCTGACTGCACCCCATATACTTCGGGATTACGAGCTGCCGTTTAAAGAGACGGTGGTACCTGTCGCCTGGTTCGGGCTCATTAGCCTGATCTCATCCATAATTTCACTCGCGATGACCGAGGCGGCCACGCGAGGTATCGACCTCAGGAGTGGGTCGGCTGTTTCGATGGCCCTGATGTTTTCGAACACAGGGATCGTCGCCGCGATTCTCTTTTTGGCATGGACGGATTACTTCTGGGGAGCGCTGGCGGCGCTCTGGGTAATCAGCGGGTTAAGGCATACTGGAGGCCCGCTGCTTGTCACGTGGTACAATCAGCAGATCAAGGATTCGAGCGTGCGGGCAACCATGTTGTCGGTCCGGGCCCAGGCTGACTCGATTGGACAGATCGCCGGGGGCCCTCCAACTGGCGTGGTTGGCAGATGGCTTTCCGTAAGGTGGGGCATCACCATGTCGGCGGCGATGCTTTCGCTTGTCATTCCGATATACGGATATGCAGCTGTCCGCATATCGAAGGAAGCGCCCGAGGATTCGGAATCCGTCCCGGCAGAAACTGACACTGAAAAATGAGGACCGTATCAATCAAGCATTGGGATATGGACGAGGCAGCCCGGCTGCAAGCCGTATGGGCGGATGCAACAGCCAGCGCGCCGTTCGCGTATCCCGTTGAGCCAGCGGAATTCGCGGCCGGAATCATCCCTGTGGAATCCGACGACGAGTCCTGTGCCTCGGCTCAGTCACAAAAGCTGCTCGTTGCGTCAGACGCTACGGGACCGGTCGGATTCGCACATCTTTGTGTCGGTAGCGACGTCGAGGTCGACGGTGAGGAAATCGAATGCGGGATCATCCGCTTTCTTGCATTTTCACCTCGTCGAAGGGAAGTTGGTCAGGCACTCCTCAGCTACGCGGAACAGATCTTCCAATCGGAGGGTCTCACACGCGTAGACGCCTTTCCACTGTACCACGGATACCCCTTCCACAACCATAAGGTCGGCATCCTCTCGTCTCATATGACTCACGTTTCGTCGCTGCTTAAGGAGACCGGGTACAGGGCTCACGATGGGCACCTGACGATGCAACGATCATTGGATTCTGCTTCCCTTCCCAATCCGCATCCAGGCGTCGAGATCATAATCGAAGGGTCAGACGGCGTCGGCGCCCTCCCCAACACCTGGGTTAAGGGCACAATCGACGGCCAGGCCATAGGAAGCTGTCGTTCCCAATCCGGACGCACCTACGCGGATCAGGATTCGTTGGAGTGGCTCAGTTATACGCGTTGGATAGGCGTGAAGGAGAACTATCGCCGGAAGGGAATCGGCAGGCATCTCCTGCGGCGCGCACTTCACGAAATGCGGTGTGAGGGGTACAAATCGGCTGTATTGAATTGTCGGGAGAAGAATCATGCAGCCGTGTCACTTTACCTGGCGGAGGGCTATATAACCCGCGATACTTCACTCGCCTACGTCAAAGATCTGGGTACCAGACGCTCGGCCAATAGTAAACGCCTCTGTTCAGGTCGGCCGGGCACAGCCTATAACACGGCGTGTGCGGCTCCGGTCGCTTCCGCTCCCTCCGACCCAACCTGGCGCCGCCAGGTTCGCACCACGCCAGGAACGTTAACTGAAATCCGTTATTATCAACCTCACAGCGAACGGAAGCAGATGACAGATACCGTATTGGATCGCTCTGTCGCCGAAGTGGTTGCCAGACTAAAAGACAAAGGCTTGATTTCGCTATACCTATGTGGTTCATTTGGCACTCAAGACGAACTCCCTTCAAGCGATGTTGATCTCCTATCGGTGGTCAAGGATGATTTTGATGGCAGAGAAGCAGCAGATGTGGATGCCTATCTTCGAACAGAATTCACCAGTCAAACAGGTATAAAAGCTTCATTAGCACGTATTACACTATCCGAGTTGGCCGGTGATATGGAAAGAGATCAATTCATACCTTTACCGCTTTGGGTGAAACAGTTTCCATTTTTTAGACGAGTATGGGGGCAGCATATCGATCTGACAACTCTTAAAGTAGAACGTTGGTCACTAAGCGAGGAGGCACGGCATCTGATTGAACAAATTCAGAGAAGTATTCATAGCATAAGAAGAATGAATGGTATAGGTAAATTGAGGGCACCAGGATTTGCAAAGATGATCCTTCATCTTGCGTTTGTGGAAGTAGAAGCTGAATATGGTCTTCCATTCGATCCATCTTATAAGAAATTGACCCAATCTTTGGGTCATGTTGGAGATCATATTGTGCATCACGCCTTCGCTGTGCGCACCTCACGCATTGATACTGTAGATGCGTTTCTTGCATTGTGTGAAAAAGCAGAAGAATACGTTAATGCTATTGAAAAAAAGCGGAAATCTTGGTAGTGATGAAGAAAAGGCGGACTTCAGTTAAACAGTACGTCTTACGCTGCGGCGCGTTCGCGCCTTGGCCTTTGGCAACCCCTCGACAAGCTCGGGGTTCGGCAACCGAAAAACGTTACAAGCAAAAGAGGGAAGGGGTTTGTGCAGGGGAACGTCGTCTACGGAATAGCGAGCGGTTCGATGTCCGCCAGCTCGCCTTGATGTCGCTGCTCTGATTCCCAAAGATCTCGTTTGTGTTGGGCCTTCATCCAGAATTCCGGAGAGTTACCAAAAAAGCGGGCAAGTCTCAATGCCATGATGGGCGAGATGGCGCGCCGCTCCCGCAGAAGCTCATTTATCGTTTGACGGGATACACCCAATGCCTCCGCCAGGGAAGTCACTGTTTGCGCGTAATCCGGCAAGAAATCCTCACGCAGCATCTCACCAGGATGAGTTGGCGGGATGGCGCGTTTTTGTGTAGCGGAGATGCGAGTGTCAATATGGGAACGAAGATATTGCTGATCCTCCTCGCCCTCGCCGTCGGCGCCGCGGCGGCGGAGGAGGAGGGCCTCGTGGCGCACTACAGGTTCGATGAGGGGGCCGGCTCGGTGGCCGGCGATGCCTCGGGCCACGGCCTCCAGGGCGCCATTCACGGGGCCGAGTACGTGGAATTGGATCAGGGCTACGCCCTCCGCTTCGACGGGGTGGATGACTACGTGGAGATCCCGGACTCGGAGATGCTGAGACTCTCCGATGCGGTCACGGTGACCTGCTGGGTGAACACGTCCGTCATATCCGGGCAGACCGTGCTGTCGAAGAACGGCTGCAGCACGCTGCGCCAGAACTACCGGCTCAGCCTCGGCCAGAACGCGGTCCGGTTCTCCCTGGTGGAGTGTCCCGAGCACGGCAAGAGCGCCGCCGGCGGGGACGTCAAACAGGACAGCTGGTTTCACCTGGCCGGCACGTACGACGGCGACGGGATCAGGGTCTACGTGAACGGCGGCCTGAGAGGGCGGTACGGTGAGCCCTTCGTGACCGGCACCCTGGAGGCGCCGATGTACATCGGCGCCAGCTTCTACGGCTCCGGCCTGGGCGGCCACTTCACGGGGCAGATCGACGACGTCCGGGTGTACAACCGCGCCCTGTCAGACCGGGAAATCGCCGCTCTATACGAGTCGGAAAAGGACCTGAGGATATCGATGCGGGATCGCCTGATGGCGCAGACCACACCGGTGGTGGAGAGGGACACCAGCCCGCCGGCGCTCGTGCTCCCCAGCCCCGCGCCGGACACGAGGGTCGACGGTTCGCCAGTCATCTCGGCTGTCTTCGATGACGAGGGCTCGGGCATCGACGTCGCCTCCGCGCGGGTCCTGCTGGACGGCGAGGACGTCACCGCCGGCGCCGCCGTAGAGGAGGGCGGATTCACCTTCTCGGAGACCGGAGCCCTGGAGGACGGCATCCACCAGGTGGAGGTGGTCGTCAACGACCGCGCCGGCAACGCCGGCAATCGCCTGCGCTGGCGCTTCGGCGTCAACGAGCCGGTATCATTGGAGTCGCGTTTCGACGGGGACGTGTTTCGTGTCAACAGCGAGCCCTTTTTTCCGGTGGGGATCTACTCGTCAAACGTCTCACCCGCGAGCAGGATGCCCTATATCGCCCAGGCGGCCGAGGCCGGGATCAACTACAAGCTGATCGGCGAAGGCGCCGTGGGCATGCTGGACGATCTGCTGGATCTCGGGATGAAGGGGCTGGTGCACGTGTACTACGCCTCGCTGGCCCTGGGCAGAGGCGAGCCCGGGCAACTCATGGAGGTGGTGCAGCAGGCGAAGGACCACCCGGCCACGCTGGGGTGGTGGAACGAGTACGCCAGCGACAACCAGTCTCCCCTGGCGACCGAGACCTACGAGCTCATTCGACAGCACGACAGGGACCACCCGGTCATCTTCATGCTCACCTGGGGTGGGAGACTCAGCGATGCCTACTTCGTTTATGGCTACCCCATCCTGAACCCGCTGCTGCCCGACGACTCGATCACCTCGATCTACGAGCTGGTCCTCGACGATGCCTTCGAGGCTGCGCGGGTGGAGGGCAAGGGCAAGCATGTGTGGTTCATCTCCCAGGCCTTCGACTATCGTCTCGACAGCAAGCGCGGCGAGGTCGTAACCCTCGAAGGGGGTTTCCGGCCCAGTCGCGAGGAGATCCGGTCCATGAACTACCTCGCACTGACGAGGGGTGTCAAAGGGCTGCTGTTCTACGCGCCCGGGGGCGAGATCCCCGGCACGGAGTACACCGACGATGTGGCCATCTATCCGAGGCAATGGACCGAAGTGCTCAAGGTCGCCAGCGAGGTGCGACACCTGGCCCCCACACTGGCGGCGGGCGCCCGGGTACGGAGCGTGCAGCTCGAGCAGCAGGGCGACGCCATTCACTTCATCGAGCGGCTGCACGACGGGGTCCACACCCTGATCGCGGTCAACGTGGAACCGGCCCTGGTCCTGGGCACGTGGCGGTTCGACAGACCGGTTCAGCCCAGGGTGCTGTTCGAGGATCGCATGGCGAACAGCGAGTCTCGTGAGTTCATTGATCTGTTCCTGCCGCTGGATGTCCACGTGTACCAGTGGACGGAGGCCGGAGACTGAACCAGGCAGAGACTTTGATGGAAGGTCCTCCCACACGAACTGTTCTCTTTGCGCACGGCCGAAGCGGCAGTACGACGCTGTATCGTGTTCTCCAGACACATCCTCGCTTGAATTTCGCTCTCGAGCCATTTTGGCATGGATATGCGAGGGAAAATCCCGGCGAGAGGAACTACGTGGACTTCATCCAGGACGTTCCGTCGCTTGAGAAAGCCCTTGACGATCTCTTCGCCAGGTACAACGGGATAAAGATCCTCAGCTACCAACTTCCAAAAAAGTTATACACCCATCTGTTGCTTTCTGCTGACGCCACAGTCATTTTCCTGCAAAGGGCTAATTTTCTGCGAGCCGAAGTCTCCGGATGCATCGCCGAACAAACGAAAGTCTGGCAGATCTCGGACTTGAATGAGGAAACCAGGCGAATCTACCGGAATCTGAAGCCAGTCTCCTTGAAGAAGATTGCGGACGGTCTCGAATACGCGACGGAACTCAGAGACTATTACAGTAACGTGATAGAGCAGCGCCCGCGAGGAAGTACCTTGAAGGTGTTCTATGAGGAGCTTTACACTGAAGACATCAAGAAGAGTCGCGTAGTTGCCAATGGTATCTTCAACTTCCTGGGGCTTGAGTCGCCTGATGTTGACAAGCTTGACCTCCACCTTGACCCTCGCAGGTCGAAGATAAATACGCCGGAAACCTACGCATTGCTTCCCAACGCGCACGAGATCAACGAGCGCTTTGGAAACGGTGACACTGGATGGCTGTTCGGCGACGACGATGTAGGAGCACTCGTGGAGACCAGAGTTTGATACAGGGGTGCTGGGAACGAGCACACACCACCCAATCCCGGCAGATTGTGCACAAGAAGCGTAACCCCCGAGGCAGACGAATGCTCCGATTGCCACACTCGGAAGCTATCAGGTTTCTCGACGCCGTTAAGTAGAATGTCATCCGCACCGAGCAGGCAGTCGTGGCTGATATTCCCCTCTCCTGTGCGGTGTTTCGCTATGGAGGCAATACACCCGATCTGGCTTTCTACGACGAAGCAGGCACGATCTACATTCCAGCAGAACTGATCGAATTGAACGAGCAGTACGCGCATTTGTCTGCACTACACGAGCATGTGGAAATTCGGCACAAGCTGGCCTCACGTTCACATGCCTATGCACATCGTCGTGCCTTGCAAACAGAGTTTCTCGCGGCCAAACAGATTTTTCCAGATTTGAAACAGCTTGTAGGCTATCTCCATTGGCGTATCGGGCTGTATCCAGAATTCAAACGTTTCGACCGGGCTGACCTGCTGGATAAATTGATGGAGATATTGACATCCGAACGCCTCAGAAAAGGCGACCTCTTCCAACTCATCAAGGCTAACCCCATCTAATTGGCGAAGTTGAAAACTCGAAAAGCCAGGTGTTTTTACTGCTATCGATGGGAGGCAAGATTACCTGAGAAACAAGACCAAAAGGGACGTTATGTGAAATTGCAAGCCTTCGGAGAACCTTTGACGTGAGGCCATGTGGCATACCCAAATGAGGTTTATTACGCTGAACAAAGCGCCCAAGCTGTCGGCCGCATTGAAGGAGTTGAACGACGCCACCTGGCCGAGGTTTCTGCTTAGTGCCGATGTGCGAAATTGGTCCTCGATCTATAGCGAATTTCAGAGCTTTCAGGTGCTTGCCCTCGACGGGAACAATCTGGTGGCCGCAGGGCTGGCGGTCCCGTTTGAGTGGAATGTAGGTCTGCCGCCACCATCAACCATAGATGAGGTGGTCTACTCAGCCCGTTGGCCTCTTGAATCGACTGGAGTACTCTGCGCACTCGGCATTCTCGTAAGGCCAGAGTATCGACGCCAAGGACTGAGCCGAACGATTCTGCTCGAAATGCGTAACCTGTCAGAGATAAACGGATTGCAGGGTGTCCTCGCACCGGTGAGACCGAATCGAAAACACGAGCACCCGGAAGAGTCAATCGAATCCTATGCTGATCGACGGGATGAGAAGGGGCGCCTGGCGGATCCGTGGCTTCGAGTCCATGAAAAGCTGGGCGGCGAGAGGCTTGGTGTCGCACTGGAAGCAGTTTCTGTCATCGGATCAATCGAGGAATGGGAAAGCTGGACTGAAATGCGATTCCCGGTGGCGGGATCATACAGCATTCCGGAGGGGTTGGTTCCGATCACAATAGACTGCGAGAAAGGTCAAGGAACCTACTTCGAGCCAAATGTCTGGTACTTCCATCAGATACAGTCCTGAACAAGACCCAAGGCTTGCACTACACATACCACGCCCCTGCCCCCGGCATCCGGGCAAGAGCCCCTTCGCCCAACCGCTCCGGGGTTCGGGGGCGCGACGTCAGCCGTAAGCGACGCGCAGAGACCCTATGGCACACGCCCTGAAGCCCAGCTGCCAAGAGACAGTGAACGCGCGATACGACGCCCTATTCTTCGATGCAGGACACACTCTGCTGGAGTACGTAGAGCCGAGCGAGGTTGTTTGGGCCAATGCTCTATCGGGTCTTGGCGGACCATCCGCGGATGCACTGTCGGCAGCGTTCGAGGACGTACTTGGAGAAAGGCAAGCGCGTCCGGCTGAAGCGGAGTCGCTAGTGGCCCATCAAGCGAAGTGGTCGGGGATATATCGACAGACGCTCACGGCCGCTGGCTTTAGGGGTGACACCGGAGCCGCGGTCCAGATCATGTGGGACGTATGGCTCTACCGCACCTGGGCGCCATATCCAGAGTTCACGTCCGTACTGACCACGCTCCGGGCGAACGGAATCAAGCTCGCCGTAGTATCAAACTGGCCGCCAACACTCGAGCTAACACTCGACCATCTGAACCTCAGTCAGTACTTCAATGCTCTCGTGTACTCCCTGCGGCGAGGGTACGCCAAGCCTGCGGCTGCGATCTTCGACGATGCGGTTGAGGGGGTCGCCGTCAGTCGAGATCGGGTGCTGCACATCGGTGACAATTACGAATCGGATATCCTGGGTGCGCGGGCGGCGGGACTCGACGCAGCGTTGCTGCTACGGTCCGCTGATGCATCTCCTTACAGCTACACTCCGACTTTCCGGAACCTCAATGAAATATTCACGCTACTAAGTTGAACGACGTATTTCTGAAGAGCTCAGAACTTCGGAAAAGCAGCACGTCGCCAACGGCTAACACGCGGGATGCGACTCCGGTCGTTTAGGTTGTCTCCGCTGCAACCGGCTGAACGTTAGAGGCCATGTGGCCAAAGTAAAGAGGTTGCGCACTATGCGTCATTGGCGTATAATTGGTATATGACCTTCGCCGAAACACCCATCTTCACAAGAGAGATCTCGACCCTACTATCGGATGAGGACTACCGGGCAATGCAGCTGGCGCTCCTATTCCGGCCAGAATCAGGAGAGATAATTCGGCGTACGGGTGGGTTGCGAAAACTGAGATGGAAATTGGCGCACGCTGGCAAACGGGGCGGTCTTCGTGTGATCTACTATTGGGACAAGCCGGCCGAGGTCCTTTACATGCTGTGGGTGTATCGCAAGGGCCGCCAGGACGATCTCACCCCTCGACAGTGTAAGTTGCTTAGTGAACTCGTAAAGGAGCATCTGGCATGAATGAGCGCGACCTTGACCAACTTGTAACCAGCGTCAAGCAGGCCGGAGCGATCAAGCGCGGCAAGCTGAAACCAGGACGCACGATCCAAATGGATCCCGCCGATATTCGAATGATCCGGGAAAAACTGGATAAATCGCAATCTGAATTTGCCCTGATGATTGGCGTCAGCGTCTCTACGTTGCAGAATTGGGAGCAGGGACGCCGCCGTCCGGAGGGTCCCGCTCGGGCTCTCCTGAAGATTGCTTCGGAAAATCCCGAAACCGTGGCGCGGTCGTTGAGCGCTTGAGCAACCACCCAACTTCACACCTGGCCACACAGCCTCTAACACCGTGCCCCCGGCTTCGGGGCAAGAAACCCCTTCGCGCAACCGCGACGCGGTTCGGGGGCAGGGAAGGGTTTGGGCAGGGGATCGTCGTCTACGGAACAGCGAGCGGTTCGATGTCAGCCAGCTCGCCTTGATGTCGCTGTTCTGATTCCCAAAGATCTCGTTTGTGTTGGGCCTTCATCCAAAATTCTGGAGCGTTTCCAAACAAGCGGGCAAGTCTCAATGCCATGAGGGGCGAGATGGCGCGCCGCTCCCGCAGAAGCTCATTTATCGTTTGACGGGATACACCCAATGCCTCCGCCAGGGAAGTCACTGTTTGCGCGTAGTCCGGCAAGAAATCCTCACGCAGCATCTCACCAGGATGAGTTGGCGGGATGGCGCGTTTCTGTGTATTTGTGATGGCCATGGGATGTTCCTTTCATTGATAGTCCGTGATTTCTACGTCGTAAGCGTCCCCGTCGACAAACCGAAAACAGATGCGCCATTGTTCGTTGATGGCGATGGCGTGTTGTCCCTTACGGTCCTTCTTCAACTGGTGCAGGCGGTTGCAGTGTTCTGTCCCGGAAATAAGTTGCCAAAATTCGGCCGCAGAGTCGCCCGGCTCGCAAGGCGCCGGAGCGCAGGCGACCTGGCACGGTCGGCGAGCGATGGCAACGCTGCGAGACGGGATGAATCTGAGGAAGAATGGTGAGGTATTTTTGGGACAGGACACCAGATGGAACTCTCAGATCATTCAACGTGTTGGCGAGGTCGATGTAATCTAGGCGGCGGATTGCTCTTCGCACCAGGTCAACGGGCAACCTCCTGGATTCGCCGGTACGGTAAATGCGTTGGGTTTCCTTGTCTGCGAATGTTTTTATCACCGACAAAGTGTAAGGTGTAACGTGACGCTTGTCAAGGTGGAATTCTCTCGTCATCTTGTAACGGTGCGGTGTTGCGCTGCGGAGCTGTTCGCGCCTTGACCCTTCGGGCATCCCTCGTCTGGTGTTCGCAAACCGGCGAAACGTCGTATGAAATCGCAGCCTGAGTATTTGGAGTGTGATTGGTCTATTGATTCCCATCGTGGACAGAGATTCAGATGGAAAGCCCTCCCACACGAACTGTTCTCTTTGCGCACGGCGGGAACGTGAACGTGAATCGTCCCTGCCACCCCAAAGGAGGGAATAATGAAACTCTGGGTATTCACCTGCAGTGACAGCCCGTTCGAACACTGGCTCGACGGGTTCGAGGAGCGGTTCGACGCCTGGGAGGATGGCGGCGTGCGCGGTCTGGCCGTCGGCCGCATGACGTTCCTCCAGGAGGATGGCACGACCATTCCCGCTTGGGCGCCCGACCCGAAGGTGTACGAGGCCCTGGGGGCGGAAGTCCCGGAGCAGCGTCCGCGCGACGTCTCAAAAGAGAAAAAGCTGCGCGCAATGCTGGACAACGCCGCGGAACGGGGCTGGCGAATCCTGATCTTCGCCGGAGGCGGCCCGACCGCACACGTGCAGGACCAGATGAACGCCTTTCCGCAGGTGCACGGCGTCATTGTCGACGGTCCGGGCGAAAATCACTACGAGTTGGCGTTCCACCATGGGGGCGAGCTCCTGGAGATCCGTCCGGGCGAGGAGGCCCGCTTCGCCCAGGTCGGCGCCGAGATGGATCGAATCCAGCGCGGCATCACCCACTTTCGGGAGCGTCTGCACAATCTGACGCCGGAAATGGTTCGGTACCACGCCGACGGGGGGATGCTGGGGGCAATGCTCCTGTTCGACGTCAACGAGGACGTGCTCTACTGGCTGCGCAAGCGGCAGGAGCGCTCGCGCTTCGACTGGCAGTACATGCGGCAACAGGTCGACGCCGTCGATCGCAAGGTGGAGCTGGGCGGCATCCCGCGGGCCCCGGCATGGTCATCGCTCACCGGACAGAATTACAGTCAGATGGCGGAGTATTTCGACTATATCTTTCCGAAGCACTATTATTGGCACCGCGGCATGGACGGCATGTACGGAACCATGTCCCGCTGGGTACGACGGTTGCGAAAGTGGAATCCGTCCCTGAGCGAGGCGGAGTGTTTCGCCGTCGTGAAGGCGCTGTTGGGCATCGAACTGCCCGGCGTCAACTCGCTGATGGACATGGAGATGGGTTTCCCCGACGAATTCTTCTCCAGGGTGGTCTACAACGAGACCCGGCGGGCCCTGGCGGCCGTAGGTGATCCCGACAAGGTGATCGCCTGGGTGTCCACCGGGCGCCGCCCCCACGGGGGCGACCCGATGCAGGCGCGCGACCTCTACGGCATCCTGAATGCTTCTCGCGAGGCGGGGTTGAAGCGCTTCCTGTACCATCCCGAGCCGGATTTCGGGGCCGCGGAATGGACCATCATCTCGTCGATGTGCGGAAACCAATGGGATGAAGACGCCGACGGGTACTGGCCGTCGGCGACCGACAAGCCAGGCTTCTGGGACGGCGGGCGCGAGGTACCCGAAGAGGGCCGGATATGAGCAGGATCTTCGACTCGTTGCGGGAGGGTTTGCCGCGGGCGCGAACGAAGGCCTGCTTCGACTTCCGCGCAGTGGAAAGGATATAAGGCGCTATGCTGAAAGCCATTCTCTGGGACAACGACGGCGTTCTGGTCGACACCGAAGGCCTGTACTACCAGGCCTGCCGCGAAACCCTGGAACCCCTCGGCGTGCACCTGAGCGAAGCCCGTTTCATCGAGTTCTTCCTCAAGGCCAGCGGCGGCTTTAACAGGGTCGGCGCCGAACACGGCATAGACGAACAGGCGCTGGAACCTGCCCGCATCAGGCGAAACGCCCGCTACACCGAACTCTTGCGCGCCGGCGTACCCGTCATCGACGGCGCCCGCCAGGTGCTGCGCGAACTCCACGGCACGGTGCGCATGGGCATCGTCACCAGTTCGCGGCGGGAGCACTTTGAGATCATCCACGCCGGCACCGGCCTGCTGGACTGCATCGATTTCACGCTCCTGCGCGAAGAATACCGGAATTCCAAGCCCGATCCCGAGCCCTACCTCACGGCCATGCGGAAGAACGGCCTTCGCGCCGCAGAGTGCGTCGTAATCGAAGACTCGGACCGCGGGCTGCGCGCCGCACTGGCGGCCGGGCTGCGCTGCATCGTCATACCGCAGGGCCTCACGCACGGCCTGGACTTCACCGGCGCATTCCGGCAACTGACCGATATCCGCCAGGTCCCTCCGCTGATCCATGAGCTGATGCAGACTTAGTGCTGTTTCAATTGAGTTTCTGTCGCGCGATTCCTCCCGTTGCGGACGAAAAGCTTGGGAGGGAATCACGATTCGCGACGACCCACGCGATTCCTTTGGCTTTCGGAAAGGCACCTGATGCCTTCGTTGAAGGATCTGAGCACAACAGATCTACATCTTCACATACTGGGTGCGTATACGACGCAGGACTTCTTTGATCTCGGGAAGGACGTTTACACCGATGTTAATTGGAACGAGGAAGGCTTTGTCGACCGCTATAATGAGCTGTACGAGACCTCATTGGATCCGATTGGAATATTCGATCGAGCGGTAAGGGATGCTGCAGGACTTGAAGAACTCCGGCGAGCCTACGTGTACACCGTCGAGGACGGAGGGGATTTTGGGAAGTGGGAGGCGAAGAACGGGTTCTTTTTGCGAGTGTGGAGTCATCTCCGTGAAAACGATCGTGAGGGTGACCTCCTTCGGCACATGCTCGCTCGCCACAAGGCGGAGGGCTGTCGCTACGTCGAATATCGCTGCGGCAGCGGAATGGATGGGTTTATGTTCTGGCATTCCTTCTGTGCCAGGGCTCTTCAATGGGCCAGCGACGCAACGTTTACGGCCAGGTACATTGTGAGTATACCGCGTCATGCTGCTGAGGATGCTTATAAACTCACCCGTGATTTACTCCAGAAACATCCGGAGCTGGTGGAAACACTCGTGGGTGTTGATTTCGCGAGCGTTGAGGAAGGGAATCCACCAAAGCATGTGGCCCCATTGTTGACTCAGTTGGAGACTGACAATGAAGCCCGACCGGATCAGGCTCTTGATGTCGTATATCACGTTGGCGAACAATACTTTGACAAGTCGCTTGAAAGCGCAATCCGGTGGTGTCACGAAGTCGCCGAATTGGGCGTCAGAAGATTGGGTCACGCGATCGCGTTGGGCCTGGACGCTCGTACAGCACTTGCAAGGCGCGCCGGAGCGCATGAACGGGAATCGGTAGAGGAACGTCTCGATCAGATTGCCTATGACCTGGATCGAGCCGAGGAACTGTCCGAGTACGGTGTGGTCGTGAAAGAAAACGAACTGAAATCCGAGAGCCGCCGTCTGGAAACGATGGATCCCGGTGATGTCGTACGCTCACACTATGACAGCACGAGAATCTCCAATATTCACCCACGCCAGGAGTACGTGCTTGACGAATTGGCACGGTTGGGAACAGCGATCGAGTGTTGCCCGACCTCAAATCTTCGTATCGGCGGCATCCCGCACCCCGGCGCCCACCCGATTCACAGATTCCTTGAATCAGAGGTGGATCTTGCAATCTGCACGGACGATCCTGGCGGATTCGAGATCACACTCGAGGAGGAATTGAATTGGGTGGTGAAGCATTCAGGATTGAGCGAAAAAGCGGTTATTGACCGACTGGGTGATCCCTGGGCTCTACGTCTGGGTCAACGTCGCGAAGCAGGCTGAGAGGCGGGAAACGGGGAGACTTGATCGTCATAAGCAAGAGTTGGCGGCGAGAAGACCAATATGAGTGCACAATAAGTGAATGGTTACCCGGTGACGGCCAAATGAAGCTACACATTCTCGGAAATGGTGGTCCTCGTCCCAGCCGTATGGGTGAACGCTACGGGTGTTCCTGCATTCTCGAGATCGGTGACGATCGTATCATGGTTGACTGCGGCCCCGGCACAACCTACAAGATGGCACGCATGGGAATGAGCCCTACACAGGTGAATTCGATTTTCCTGACTCACCATCATTCGGATCATATCGTTGATTTCCCGTGCTTTGCCTTGCTACGGTTCGATCTCGACCCCGGCGATCTTCCTCGCCTCAGAGTCTTTGGTCCGCCTCCGACTTTCAAATTCGTCGATCGCCTTTTTGGCAAGGACGGCGCCTTCCTTCCCGACATCGTTGCGCGTCGAAAACACCACATCAGCCACCACGGGCACGTGGGGAGAGGCGGAACGCTTCCCCGTCCGGGCATGAAGGTCGATGTATCCGATATCAGTTCAGGAGCGGTTGTCGAGGGCAAAGGTTGGAAGGCGACGGCTGTACAGGTTCCTCACGTCGAGCCTTACCTGACCGAGCTGGCGTACCGGATCGATACGGATAGCGGCAGCGTGCTCTTCCTGTGCGATGCAGCGGACTGTCCCGAACTGAGGCCATTGGCCAGGGGGGTTGATACATTCGTTACGGGGCTCTCCATGCGCAATTTCAAAGAGAATGACGAAGATGCTTCGCACCCGATCCGGGGCGTCAGCGCGGACATATCAGAGGTCGTTGACATCGCTAATGAAGCTGGAATATCGAGGGTCGTGGTCATCCACTGCGGTTCGCCGCGCAGTGAGGACATCGTCGGCAGGCTCCGCCGGGGCTACCATGGGAATGGATATAGCGGTTGTATCGTGCGTCCTGACGAGCTTACGACTGTTGAGATATAGGTTGTGTAAGAGCGAGGAATCGGCCGCAACCCAACACTCCAACCCGGAAAATTGCGCACAAGAGACAATAGCCACTCCATCCTGATCGCATCACGGCGAGTGGATTCACCTCTCGGTCTCATTGTAAGCTTTGCTCGTTCGCGCAGATCAGGGAGTTATTCAATACACGGAGAGACCAATGACGGACGAGAAAGCGGCCTACCTATTCATTGACAATACGTTTGTCGAAAGTCTCGACAGCGTCGTGCAATGGGTCGTACCCGCAAAGAAGGTCTCGCAACAACCGTTGATTGAGAAGGATCGGGCCTGGGAAGAGGAGTGGCTGATCGGGGGCTACGTCAACGTCCTGTACGACGACGACGAAGACATCTTCAAGATGTGGTACGGCGTGAGCCGAAGATTGAGCGAAGCGCGCGGCGAAGCGGCGGACGGGCTGGCCTACGCCGTGTCCAGGGACGGCATCCACTGGGAAAAACCCATCCTCAACCTCGTCGAGGATGGCGGCAGCAAAGAGAATAACCTGGTCTTCCCCTTTCTGAGGTGGGGGGCCGGGACAGGAGTCATGAAAGACCCTATCGAAACAGACCCGGCCAGGCGCTACAAGATGCTCTTTATGTTCCAGAGCGGAGACATGATATTCGCCGGCATTGTGCAGCCGGTATGTGTGGCGTATTCTGCCGACGGGATTCATTGGGACGTGCCCCAGCGCTGGCTCAACCCGGTCATTCCACAGGGCTCGGATACCCACCTGGTCGCTTATTGGGACGCGAAAATTCACCGCTACGTCGTTTATCTTCGGGGACGGCCTAACGTGCGCATCATTTGCATGGCCGAGAGTGATGATTTCGAAAACTGGACCCCGCGCAAGATCATCGTCGCGCCCGATGAGTACGATCCGCCGCAGGACCAGGAGTTTTACGGCATGAGTTCGCTGGCGTATCGCGGCTTTCGGATCGGCTTCCTGTCCGTGTTTCATACGCTCCACGAGGGGTGGATCGCCCGGAACCGGATCGAAGATTGGATGCCCGAATGGATGAACCGGATGGACGTCCAATTGACCTACTCGAAGAACGGCCGGACCTGGCATCGGGCCGGCAACCGCGAACCGATTCTGGAATGCGGCCCCCGCGGCAGCCACGACAGTGGAAGTGTCTATCCGTCCCATGCCCCGTTTGTGCGCGGCGATGAAATCTGGGTCTATCACAGCTGCTCAAACGAATTGCACGGCGAGGGGACGCGCTACGGCGAAGAATCCCGGCGGGGAATCAATCTGGCAAAGATCGAAAAGGACCGGCTGGTCTGTCTGAAGACGGAGGCGCAGGGGGTCGTGACCACGGTCCCGCTGAGTATCGAGGCCAATGCATTGTGGATCAACGCCGATGCGACAGGCGGGTCGCTGAGAGTGGAGATCGTCGATCCGTTTGACCGGGTCGTGCCGGGTTTTGGCAAAGAAGACTGCATACCCTTCTCGGCGAATGATACGGAGTACCGGGTACAATGGAAAAGCGATCCGCCGGGCGCAGTCGGAGTTAATGTGGGTGGGCTCGAAGAGAAGATGGTCTCGCAGGCACGAGGAGGGGTCAAGGTCAAAGTGTACCTGGACCGCGCCAGGCTGTTTGCTCTTTATGCGTCCTGAAGCCAATTGTGGGTTCAACAATCATCCGCCGCGAATAAACTGTATCGGGTTTTTGGCAACCAATGGAATTCGCCGGACTTTCACCCCAGAATCACAAGTCACACCGTTCGGAGGTCAACGATGAAGTGGGAACTTCTGCATCCGGCCAGGGCTCATTGAACGACCTGTGGCGCTACGACCCGCGTCGAGGCCGGTGGACGCGGTTGGAAGACCACGATGGGCGCATCGGGTTCAGACCGTCCGATACCAGACCGTGTACCCGGAAGCTCACGACCTGGCTACCGGGCCGCGCGGGGACGGGCCGCTGGCGGCGTACAACGATTTCTGGCGCGGAGCACCGGCCTGACAGGGCATTTCTTAAAGGAGATTCCGTAGTTGCATGCGAAGACCGAAGTGGCTGTGGATGCTCATTGAATGTGCAGTTAAGGAACCGTCCACTAAACTGGGGTAACCCCAGAGAGAGGTGACGCGATGGTACCCTGGATCTTCGTGCACAATCCCCTGGAGCGCTGGCTGGACGACTATCCGCGCATCTTCGACGCGTGGGAGGCGGGAGGGGTGGGCGGCATCGTGGTGGGACGGATGTGGCTCAGGAACGAGGCCGGCATGCCGTTGTGGGGGGACACCCTCACCCCCTCGTTTGCGGCGGACCCAAAGGTGTACGCCGCGTTCGGCATCAAGCCGCCCCCGGAAACGGCCCGCACCCCCGAGAGGGAGAAGCAGCTCCACGCGCTCCTCGACAACGCCGCCTCCCGGGGCTGGCACATCATGATCTTCGACTCCAGAGACGGGCTCCGGCTGCTCTACCAGCGGGGCCAGGGTACCACCAGCGGCCTGGCCGAGGAGGAGGACCCTTTCGGGGCCATCGAGGTGGCCGCCGGGGTGCACGACCTGGCCAGTGCCTATCCCCAGGCCCACGGCGTCATCCTGGACCAGCCCGGTGAGACCTTCTACGAACTTGCCTTCCATCGGGGTCAGGCCCTACTGGAACTGGACGGTCGCATGCGGCACCGCCTGGAAGCCATCGGCGCCGATGTGGAGCGCGTCGCCCGCGGCATGGCGCACCTGAACGAGCGTTTCCACAACCTGACTCCGGATCTGGTGCGCTACCACGCGTCCGGCGGCATGCTGGGGGCACTGAACCTGTTCGACCTGAACGAGGATGCCCTGTACTGGCTGCGCGCCCGCCGCGAAGCGGCGCGGGGGTTCATGCACGCCGTGCACGCGCAGATGCAGAGAGTGGGAGGGAAGGTGGAGCTGGGGGGCATTCCGCGCACCGCCGCTTTCTCGTCACTGACCGGGCACGAATTTGGCGAGATGGCGGAGTACTTCGACTACGTCTTCCCCAAGCACTACTTCTGGCACCGCGGGAATGACGGCCTCTACGGCACCATGGCCCGCTGGGTGCAGCAGGTCCTGGACTGGAACCCGACCCTGTTGGAGGCAGACGGCTTCGCCGTGGTCAAGGCCTTCCTGGGGCTGGAGCTTCCCGGGGTGCAGACCCTGGCGGACATGGAACTGGGGTTCCCCGAGGAGTTCTTCTCGGAGCTGGTGTACAACGAGACGCGCCGAGCGCTGGAGGCCATCGGGGATGTGAACAAGGTGATCGCCTGGGTATCGACGGGGCGCCGTCCGCACGGGGGCGAGCCCATGACCGCCCGCGACCTGCACGGCATCCTGACCGCCTCCGAGCGGGCCGGCCTGCAGCGCTTCCTGTTCCAGCCGGACCCTGATCTGAGCGCCCCCGAATGGAGCGTGATCTCCGACCTGTGCGGCAAGCGCTGGCACCCGAGCCGCGACGGGTACTGGCCCTCGGAATCCAGCAGGCCCGACGCGTTCAGCAGGTAGGCATGCGCCCGTTGCGGGACTTATCTGCGGGACTCGTCGCTTCGCCGACTCGGGGATCGGCTACGAATGGAATATGCCGAACTTTCTCCGCAGAATCACAAGTCAGGCGGTGCGGAGGTCCACTATGAAGTGGGAACTGCTGTATCCGGACCAGGAGCAGGCCGAGGATGTACCCTGCAGGCGGGCGGCCTTCGGCGGGATGTTGAGCTACAATGGATGCGTCTACCTGTTCGGCGGGATAAAAGTGATGTACGGCCGGCCGAAAGGGCCTGGAGATCTTTCCGTCCAGGGCTCATTGAACGACCTGTGGCGCTACGACCCGGGTCGAGGCCGGTGGACGCGGTTGGAAGACCACAATGGGCGCATCGGGTTCAGACCGTCCGATACCAGACCGTGCACCCGGAAGCTCACGACCTGGCTGCCAATGAACGGCAGGCTTTACCTTTTCGGCGGGTCCTCGGTGCGTGGGCCCGGAAAGGGGGAGATCAAGCTGAACGATCTCTGGGCCTATGATCCGAAGACAGCCTCGTGGGAGCTGTTAGCCTCAATGCGAAAATAATGTTGATGAAATTCGGAGCATTGAAGACCAGGCGAAAACACGAATAAGTCTATATTTATCAATAGGAAAAGGCCTTCCATTTTGGTATATTGGGAAGCGACGAAACCCCCAATTCACCCAAAACGAAAGGCCACGTACAGTGAGACGAAAGAAAGCGGATTTGCACGCGCGTGTCAACGACGATTTGAAGATCGAATTCACGGGTGAAGGCCTCACCTCGTATGCGGGTTTGGAGCTGTTGATGCGGTATTTGCGAACCATCGATTGGAACAGACAATTGCGCCGTCACCTGGGCAGTGCGTGCTTTGGCGGCGACTTCGGTGTGGTGAGCCTTTCCCGTGTTCTGTTGGGTTTGCTGGTGGTAGGCGGCCGTCGGTTGCGGCATCTGGATTTCTTGAAAGGAGATCCCCTGCTGCAGCGGTTCTGCGGTCTGAAGGATCTACCGACGCCCCGCAGCATGAGCCTGTTTCTGAGACGGTTTACCGACAAGGGTCTCGACGCCCTGAAAGCCCTCAACGCCGCCGTGGTTGCTCATAAGATCAAGTTGTTGCGCGCACGAAAATTGACGATCGACGTGGACGGCACCGTCTTGTGCACGGGCAAACGCGTCGACGGCGCCCGCCGTGGGTATAATCCGCATCATCGCAAAGTCCCCAGTTACTATCCGATTACCGCTTATCTGGCCGACAGTGGTCATTTTCTCCGCGCGCACAACCGGCCCGGCAACATCAACGATGGCAGCGCCTCCATCGAGTTTCTAAAGGATGTGTTCTCTCAGATCAAAGAAAGCCTGGGACACGCCTACTCCCTGCGATTCCGCATGGATGGCGACTTTTTCAAAGAGGATGTGGTGAACACGCTTATCAAGAACAAGGCCTCGTATGCCATCAAGGTTCCCTTTTGGAATGGCCTGGACTTACAGCACAAAATCCGTCAATGCAGCAACTGGCAGCGCATCGAGAAAGGCGTCGACGGCTTTCCGTCAACGCTGACGGTCAAAAAATGGGAACGCACCCTCAACATTGCCATCTTTCGAAAACGCGTCTTCCATAAAACCCGCAAGAATTACCAGTTGGACCTGTTCGATCCCGATGACGGCACCTTCGAATACTCTGCCGTGGCCAGCAATCTACCCTTCAAGTTGCGCGCGCTCTGGCGCTTCATGGCAGGGCGCGGCATGCACGAAAAAGCCATCGGGGAACTCAAGACCGGTCTCAGCTTCGATACCATCCCCACACACGATTACAACGCCAATAGTGCCTGGCAACAGTTCGTCATTCTCGCGCACAACCTCCTGGTCAACTTCCAGATCGAAACCGGACTGACACAACGCAATCGCACCTTGAAAAATACCAACCGATGGCCCCTCAAATCCATACGCACCCTCCGGTTCGAGATCATCAACCGCGCCGGACACCTTATCCGACCCGAAGGGCGGCTTACCCTGCGTCTCCAACGCAACAAGCACACCGAAAAACAATACCGCAAAATCTGCAACGCACTACAGAATGCAGCCTGATTTATTTCACATTGAGGTTAGAGCCCGACGACGGGCGCGCATCAGGAATTGCGGCGGAGGGGCATCGCCCCGCCGGGTACGGCGGGATGGGGGCGGTTGCTCTGGGCGACTCCCTGTATCTGATGGGGGGGCATGGCGCGATGACGCACGCACAGCTGTGGACCTACGGGGCACCGGCCGGGAGATGGGAGTACCTGGGGCCTGCATCGAATGGGCGCGACGGTTGGCCGCCGAAACGATACTGTCCCGTGCTTGCCGGCTGGAACGGCAGGCTCTACCTGTGGGGCGGTCGGGACAGTCAGGGGCGAACGCCGGAGTTCTTCAACGATCTGTGGGAATTCGATCCCGACAAAGGCGCCTGGACCTGCATTCAGGAGAACCGGGCGGATGATGTAACGCGGCCTTCCCCTCGGTACGGGCTGGGACACGCTGTAATCGGAGATCACCTGTATCTGTTCGGAGGATTTGCAGGAGGGAAAGGGGAGCACCCCCAGCTGAACGATCTGTGGCAGTACGATCTTCGTGCCGGCCGGTGGGACTGTCTGTATCCACACAACGGTGCGAAGGACTACTCTGCCGGCGCCGAACGTCCCGGTGTCAGGCGAATCCCCGTTATGGCAGTGGGGGGCGAGTCCGTCTATCTCTTTGGGGGGCTGGATCTGGCTACCGGGCCGCACGGGGACGGGCCCCTGGCGGCGTACAACGATTTCTGGCGCGGAACACCGGCCTGAAGGGCGGTAATCACTTATCAGGCTCGGGAGGATCTGACGATGATGCAAGAGGGCGAATCCGCCCGGGGTTGTGTCAATCCCGTTGTGCGGATTGGAGACACCGTGCGCAGACCTGTCCATCGGTGGACTCCGGCCGTCCATTCCTTGCTGCGCTACCTGGAGGCGGTTGGCTTTTCAGGTGTTCCTCGTGCCCTCGGATTCGACGAACTCGGGCGCGAGGTGCTTTCGTTTATACCTGGCGAGGTTGCCCGGCGACCTTGGCCGGACGTGATGCTTGAGGAAGAGGGCCTGGCTGAGGTCGCGCGATTCCTGTCCGGATATCACGATGCAGTGAGGGATTTCGAGCCTCCCGAGGATGCTGAATGGGTTGTTCCCAATGTGAACTGGCAACCGGGGATGACCATCCGACACGGGGATCTTGGACCCTGGAATACTGTCTGGGAAGGGCGAACCTTCAAAGGAGTAATCGACTGGGATTTCGCTGAACCAGGTGATCCTCTCTGCGATGTCAGCCAGTTTTGCCTGGTACGCGGTGCCTCTCCGAGGCGAAGACCACTGGAGAGAGGCTGGATTTTCCGAAGAGCCGGATTTCAGGTCCAGGTTAGCAGTCGTTTCTGACACGTTCGGCACGGACGCCAACGCGATTTTAGACACCTTGAACGAGCTGCAACTGGAAGAGTACCGAAGGACCGAGACTCTGGGCAGGCAAGGACTCCTCCCCTGGTCCATCTTCTACCAGCGTGGGGATCTTGCGGAACTGGAAGAAGAAAACACGTGGCTTAATGAGAATTACGACTCGCTTGCCGTATAGATGCTTTACGCACGTCTTCTAACGCGTTGGTTTGCGCTTCGCCGCCTTCGGCGGCTTGGCCCTCGGCAACCTGCTTCACAGGATCGCATATCGTGAGTCACGTTAGCGGACATCTTTCACGCGCAGAATGCGAACTTTATGACCACTCCTGAGATTCCCTACAGCAATTGGCAGCCTCTATCCGTCCGGGAAATGACGCAATTGTTCGTTGGCGCTCCTTTCCTGTGGGGACTCGCCGGTGGCTATGCGGTTGAGCAGTTCGTGGGAAAGCGTTTTCGGGACCACGGTGATATCGACGTCATCGTGTTTCGCGATCAGCAAATCGACGTACAGCGCTGGCTCTCGGATTGGCATCTGTACGCGGCCGATCCATCCGGCTCATTGCGGCCGTGGGCGGAGTCAGAATACTCGCCGTACGGGATACATGACATCTGGGGCCATACCGGCATACAGGCGTGGCAGCTTCAGATCATGTTGACTGAAGGCGAAGGCGCCGGGTGTTTCAGCAAGCGCAGCAGGCTGAATGACGGGCAACGAGGAGACTTGATCGTTGCATACAGGAGTGTTCCCTGTATACGGATTGAGGTTCGACTTCTGTACAAATCCAAGAATCCTCGTTCGAAAGATGACCTGGACTTTCAGACGTGCCTGCCGCTGATGGGGCTAGAACACCGACTTGATAGCGACGATGAGTTGGCGTTCACAGCAAGGAGATTCCTGATCGAAGCGCAGAAGGTGGGGCAAACTTGAAAGACTCCGTTTGTATCGATTGGAAATCATCGTAATGTAACAGCCTGTTGCTGCTGCAACCCATCGTAATTTCGTCCTGACACAAACCGCCGATCTTCGCTGTAGTCGCTATCATCGGGGAGCGTCCCGAAACAGTCGGAATGTCCGTGGAGGGGAAGGTTCGCAGCTTCTATCCCTTCTCGCAGCGGAACAATTCCATTGAAGAAGAAAGGAACTTCACGATGGAACAATGGGACAAAGATCAAATCAGCAGCATATACCGTTTTCGTGCCCAAGACGCAGAAAACTACTGCAAAGAAATCAAGGAAAAAATCAAATTCAATCCCAATTATGAATTCCTTTACGATGAACACCTAGCGAAATCGTGTGTATATGGCTATCTGTATGGGAAGCTATTCCTTGCAAGCAGAGATCAGTTGCTCGATGAACTCCTAAGGATGCCTTCATATGAGGTAAGACCAATTGATTGTTATGTTCTTGATAGATTTGAAAGATTTAGACTGCGCTATATCAACGAAGTAATAGCAGAGTTAAAAAAAACATGACAAAGCGCTGAAAGACCTGAGTTCGCAAGTGCGCGGGACGTCACCTAAAATTGGCGAGAACGGTATGTGGCTGGAGCTTGGAGGGTTGTCCGATTCTGCTAAGCAGCGCCCACCATTAAAACAAGGATCTTCACCCTTTGCGGCCCAGCAATGTTACTCAAGAACATAGAGGGCTTGCGAAAGTCCACTCTGTCTGTGCGGAGATGGACGCGATATGGCGCGCTACGCCAAGCTCCGATCTGGGAATCGACGGACAGGTCGAATTCCTTGCGCCCGAGTCTGCAGTCAGTACGGGATCCATTATCGCAGTTCAGGTCAAGTCAGGTGAAAGCTACTTCCGTCAAAGTAACTCAATGCACGTCAAGTACTACCCAAGCAAGAGGCATAGGCGATACTGGCAACGCCTAAATCTTCCAGTCGTCCTCATTCTTCACGATCCATCCGAGGATCTAACGATCTATGCTAGGGTCAAGCATCAGCTGGCGAACGAAGGGCCAATTTTACTGCGTAGGGATTCCTACTTCGAAAAAAGTGCTCGAGAGGATCTCTTAGAGCTGGCGCGTGACGATACAGTTCTCCCATCCGTCGATGACACACTCCTTGGCTTTCAGAAGGCGATCCTTCCAGTTAGGCAAGGGCATATATCCGGAATAGAATTTCTGTTAGCCTGCACCAACCGTTCTGCGACTTATCTTGAGTTGCGTCTGTGTCGAGTCGCGGAAGTGGTTAGAATGGCTGGGGACAATGGCGGCATAACGATAGGCTCAGAAGCCTATGAATTCATCCATCGATGTGTTGTCAAATGCTGGGGTAGCAGGATAACTGATCCATTTTTCAGCGAATTCGAACTGATGTGGTACGAACTCTGCATGGTTCCAGACATCATAGTCTCACTAACGACCTACGGCCAAGAAGTCTTACGACACTTGTGGGGACACCTAGATCGCTACCTCGCCGTCTCTGCATTCCCCAATCTCTCGGGGCAGGGCACCCAAGCGGTTGCCGAAGCGATTTCGATGGCGGCCCAACGCGTAAGCGATCGTCTTGATGTTTCCGACAACTTGGGTGAGGTACCCAGATAGCAAGTTTCAGTGCAATCGCCAACTTCAGATGTAACACCACGACCGCGTTACCAACACCATCCCGACCCCTCAAACCGGCGAGCGCGGGCGTCGCGGCCGCACAAATGTCTTGTGCCTTGTCACGAGTACAAATTTCGCAACGTGTGAAGTGGCCTGAAGTTTCGCCAAGTCATCCGAGAGAAAGCCATGATTCTCGAAAACGGTATGATAGCAAATCATCCGTTTCCTCTGACAAGGCCCGATGTCACAATACTCGAGAGTGCTGAGAAGATAGACGAAATCGATTGCCCAGAGACGCAGCGGTGGTTCGCCATCCCGAGACTGGGCGAACACTGCCTATGGGTCGCCTATGAGTCCGACGCGTTGGAGCTAACTGAGGTACTCAAGAAAGTGTCCACTGCTTCCGCAACGATCCGGGACATTGATTGAGTCGAACTCCAATTGAGACAATGGTCGGCTCGGTACGATTGGCGGATGGAATTCAACCCTGTACGCACTGCTGGACGAACAGTAGGCCAGGTGGCTCCATTATGCCGATCATGGGTGGCCTGACTGGGGCGATCCGTGACACTACCGACGCCGCCCCGATGGCTCGTATGAAACTGCCGTTGGTACAGGGCTGGGTGCAGGGCACGAACGATGTAACGATCGGCGGAAATGATTAATGTTGTCGCCGTGTTTTGGACGCCTTCCCCGGCATTTCTACACCGAATGGCGGTGAACTTGTGGAAGCTTTCATTGAACGCGGACGGCGTACCGTCCTTTTACGCGATACGATGGGTATATATAGGGTAGGCCTGAATTGTTAGAGAACTTCCGCATTCTTGCCGTGTTCTAGTTGGCCATATCGAAGTGACCGAAGAATCACGACAAAGTCTGAGGTTACGTAATCCAAACTACAAGGGGGGAGCTTCAACAGATGACACGTATTGGAAATTTGGATGAGGTGCCGCTACGGAAAGTGTGGGAGAATGAAGAACGAGGTTTCTCCCAGTGGCTAGAGCAAAACATCGAAGTACTGGCTGATAAGCTCGACATCAGACTTGCCGAAGTCCAGAAAGAGAAATCTGCGGGGGATTTCGAGATCGATCTGGTTGCCGAGGATGGTAGCGGTGAGGTGGTTGTGATCGAAAACCAAATTGAACAGACGGATCACAAGCACCTTGGGCAAGTTCTTACTTATCTTTCAAATATAAATGCGAAAACCGCGGTCTGGATCACCAGTCACGCTCGACCAGAACATGCAAGAGCAATCGCCTGGTTGAACGAGTCGACTCCACCCGATACAGCATTCTATTTGGTGAAGCTGACAGCCTTTCAGATTGGGAATTCAGACCCCGCGCCGCTCTTCACCGTGATTGTTGGACCTAGTGAGGAGCCAACGTCCATCGGTCAATCCAAGAAGGATCTTGCAGAGCGACATCATCTTAGAATCAGATTCTGGCAACAGTTGCTGGAACGTGCCAAGAGCCATGGCGTTGCCATCCACAGTTCTAGATCGCCCACTAAAGAACATTGGATCGGCGCCGGGGCAGGCAAGTCAGGTCTTTCCTTCAATTATGTGGTCTGGCTAAAGCACAGGACAGCTGTTGAACTCTATATCGACACCGGCGACGGCGAGAAGAACAAGCGACACTTCGATTCGCTGGCGGCAAAGCGCGAGCAAATTGAAAAGCGGTTTGGACGGGAGCTTCAATGGGAGCGGCTGGATCAGCGAAGAGCTTCGAGGGTAAGACATGTCATTGAAGAAGGCGGGCTGAAATCTGAAGAAGACAATTGGCCTCACATACAGGATGTCATGATTACAGCAATGGGCAACTTCGTCTCTTCGCTAAAGCCTCACATCGAGAGTCTTGAATAGCGATCGATCTTCTTTTAACACCGTTTTCGTTCTTAACCGATCCAGCGTAAAGCGTGAGGATTACATGGAATCAAGAAACAGTTACTCACTGATTCATGTGGGTCTATTGATTAGGCACCTTCGCCATACCAGTGCGTCCAACGACATCGACTATGCGGTTCGGAACATCACAGCTCTTGAGCGACAGATCGTGGGCGCTGGCCTCACCGTGTCAATCAGTGGAATGGCCAAGCTAATTGCTATCAAGACAGAGCTTTCCGAGTGCGAACCAACTGAGTTGCTCGGGCCCAGAGCCAAGGACATTGTTGCGAACATCGCGATCCTTGAACAGATCATCTTCGCTGAGTCCAGAACGAAGTCCATCTACATATTGCCAGAACGAAGATATAACACCACCTGGCTACTCAACGAGCCGGCCAAGTTCTTTCGCGACAGCGTCTTTCAGAAGCTGCCTGACCTAGCCCAATTCGATATCGGGAGTGCTGGTCGATGCGTCCTCTTTGGTGAAGGCACTGCTGCTGCGTTTCACTGGCTCCGGGCGACCGAGGATGTATTGCGAACCTACTACCGGCTCCACATCCGACGGAATCGCCTTGAGAATCCAACGTGGGGGCAATGGTTTACGCGCTAAGGTCTAAGTCACGGAACAAGCCTCCAGCGAACCTTTTGGACACGCTCGACCTAGTGAGGGTGGAATACCGGAACCCAACTCAACATCCGGAGGCTCGGTATGATGTGGAAAGCGCTCAGGATCTTATGGGGCTCTGCATCAGCGTGATATCGGACATGGCAGATAAGTTACCAACCAGACCTGGATGAGTGATGTGAAACACTGCCAACAAAGTCGCCACCTCAAGAAAGCGAATCACCGGAGTGGGCTATGTTTTCGATTTTTCCACGTGGCGTAACAGCAGCGTTTTCTACTTCGGGCATTCCCCTCGCCTAATCGATTCGCGGCTGCGGGAATGCACAACACGTAAAACGAGTGCCTGAACGATAATTTGGCCTTCGATGTTCACGGATAGCGTGCAATATGGGCTTGGACAAGCTTGTTGATACGTGGAAGGGTGAAGAAGAACAGCCTTTCTCGGGATGGGACTTTTCCTGGCTGGATGGCAGGATGTTCGAAGAGAAGACGCCATGGTCTTATTCTTTACGGGCTGCCGAGCTCTTGCGTCGTTGTTCATCTGTCATTGACCTGGGTACAGGTGGTGGTGAGCGGTTCCTGAACTTACAGGAATTCTGGCCTGAAGAGGTTGTGGCGAAGGAGGAATATGCACCTCACCTCAAGTTGGCAACAAATCGTCTCGTTCCGTTGGGAGCGAAAGTTGCAGATGTTCGATTGACTGATTGCGATCCGATGCCTTTTCCCGATAGCGAGTTTGATCTTGTTCTAAATCGCCACTCTGCATTCAACCCTAATGAAGTTGCCCGTATTCTCACGACTGGCGGCACGTTCCTGACACAGCAGGTTCACGGGTTATGGGCCTGTGACTTACTGGCAGCGTTTGACGTTAAACCGCAATGGCCCGGATCCACACTTGAAAGGGTTGTGACTCAATTGAGAACGACGGGCCTGACCATTTTCACTGCCGAAGAATGGTCTGGCCGGCTGGCTTTCGCCGACGTGGGCGCCGTGGTCTATTACTTGAAGGCTGTTCCCTGGCTGGTACCCGGGTTTTCAGTCGAAACCCACATGCAGCACCTGTTAAGCCTGCAACATCGACTTGATGGCGGCGATGAGTTGACGTTTACGGCAAGGAAATTCCTGATCGAAGCGCAAAAGGAAAGGCCGACTTGAATGGCACCATCCGGTGTCGGTTGTGAATCATAATCGTGTAACAGCTTGTTGCCGCTGCGGCCCATTCTCGCCCTGGTCCCGCGGGCAGCCCGGCCAATAGAGCCGGGCGGGTTAGCAAGTGGCGGGAATGCAGGCCGACATTTGACCGCCCTGAAAAAGACGACATATAACAGGCATTGACAATAATCCCCAACAACCCAGCCTTTTTAGGCCCTCCCTTCATTTCCTTCCGACTGCCAGCCCCGAACACTCTCCGGGCAGGCCCAATATCATCGAATAGCACAATGTGGCGTTCGTCTTTTGGAATCTTTTAAACCATTGTTTATTAATATTTTGCGATCTTCCTGTTCCTCTCAGGAGACCAAAATACATAGGATAAGTACACCCAATCCACCCCAATTGGGATATTACCGGTGAAGGCCTTCATAATCAGAGGAGCGAGATGGAGACACTGAAACCGATATTCGAACGCGCGAAGCAAGGAGATCTGAAGGCCTACGAGCAGATTGTGACACACTTCCAGGATCTCGCCGTGGGATACGGATTCGCGTTGTTGAGGGATTTTCACCTGGCGCAGGACGCGGCGCAGGAGGCGTTTACAGAGGCCTGGGTGAATCTGGAGCGCGTGTACGATGTCTTTGCTTTTCCTGCCCTGTTGCGCAGGATCGTGTTCAAATATTGCGATCGGATCACGCGCCGGGGAAAGAAGGTCGAGATCGTATCCATGGAACAGCTTGTCGAGATCGCATCGGAAGACCGGCATCCGGATCGGACAACAGAAGAAAACGAGATGCGGTGCCTTGTGCGAGAAGCGATCGACACATTGCCCGAAACCGAACGTCAGGCCGTGTCTTTGTTCTACATTTCGGATTATTCACAGCGGGAAGTGGCCGCTTTTCTGGGTGTGTCAGTCGCCGTCGTGAAGAACCGTTTGCGGTCGGCGCGGAAACGGCTCAAGGAAAGGCTATTCGATATGGTGAAGGACAATATACATGAGAACCGGCCTTCGCGGGACGAGCGGTTCATTGACCGTGTGCGAGAAATCCTGGCGCCGGATAAAGCGGATCATAGCGAAGATATCTATGAGTTGCTGGATAGGCGCTGGAACGCCATCAGCCGTCAGTGTCGCGCAGGACGCATCGCGCACAGTCACTACGACTGGCTGACGTCGCGGATCGGAACGATGGATGGTGATGTGGTCACGCACGCGGGCATTTACGATCTGTCGATGCGCATCGGCAGCGCAACAGTCCGGACCGGGGGCATCAATCTGCCGACCGTGCATCCCGACTATCGGGATGAGGGGATCTACGCGGCAACAATTCAGGCGGCGCTGGACGCCATGTATGCCCATGGCTATGATATGTCGTGTACACGTACCGAACCGCTCGATCGCTTTGCGAATTTCGGCTACGTGCTTGCCTGGCCGGATCAGGAGACGTATTTTATAGACACCGAGCACCTGCCTGAAGCAGCGCCGGAAATAGAGCTGGAGGAAGTACATGTCAACGTGATTCACGGGCGCAGAGACCTGGCCGAACTTCACAATCGATGGCACGACGGATTGACCGGCACGACCGTCCGTCCAACATACCGAAGAGGCAAATGCCCGCCGGAAGACGACGATCCGTGGACAGCGTACATTTTCAACGATAAAACCGGACGTGCGGTGGGTTATCTCTACGATGGCCCGAATACAGAGAAAGATCACGAGGGACGCGACCTGCGTCATACGGATTCAGCCGGTGATCCGGAACAGATCCTGCGCGTTTTAGGGCAACTTGCCCGGCAATACCAGGGACCCAGGGTGCAATTCGTCCGACTCCCCTGGCGCAGCGCGCTGGCACGACGCGTGCGACAGTTGCCTCATCTTTATTCAGCCAGAAACCACAATGGTCGGACGGGGAACCAGATTCGCATCATCAACCTGGAGACGACGCTGAGTAAGATCGCACCTGAACTGTCTCGACGTATACGAAAATCGGGTCTCGGAGATTTCATGGGCACATTGAAGATTTCTATCCCGGACCAGTCTGCAGTGCTATCCATCGACAACAGTGAAATCTCTGTGCAGCCCGGCGGCAAAGCAGAAAACACCATTGAATGTGGTCATGAGTTTGCACAAATCATCATTGGAAAAGAACCACCTGGTGAAATTGCCGAACGGTTGGGCATGTTGTTTACAGGAGATGCGGCAGAGCTCCTGGATGCGCTCTTTCCTGCCCAACATCCGCAGATGCCGAATGAAGATCTATAAGATTCTCCGCTCCTTCGTCACTTCGCCCAAACGGACCTGCGAGAGTCGTTGACTGAGTACCAGGAATCTCATACACTGATCGACAAGGTGCTGCGTCCGCAATGCTCGCGCATTAGCGGACGTCGTTTGTGCGCAGAATGCGAACTGTATGACCACTCCTGAGATTCCCTTCAGCCAATGGAAACCCTTGTCCGTCAAGGAGTTGACGAAATTGTTCGCCAACGCTCCTTTCATGTGGGGACTCGCCGGCGGCCATGCGGTAGAGCAGTTCGTGGGAACCCGTGTACGGGACCACGGTGATATTGACGTCATCGTGTACCGGGATCAACAACTCGAGGTAAAGCGCTGGCTCTCGGATTGGCATCTGTACGCGGCCGATCCGCCCGGTTCATTGCGACCATGGGCCGAATCAGAATACTTGCCTTACGGGATACATGACATATGGGGCCATGCCGGCATACAGGTATGGCAGCTTCAGATCATGTTGACCGAAAGCGAAGGCGACAGGTGGTTCAGCAAGCGCAGCAGACTGATTGGCGGGCAGCGAGGCGACTTGATCGTTGCATACGGGAGTGTTCCCTGTATACGGATTGAGGTCCAGCTTCTGCACAAAGCCAAGAATCCTCGTTCGAAAGATGACCTGGACTTTCAGACCTGCCTGCCGCTGATGTCCGCCGAGGCAAAGAGATGGTTGGGAGCCGGGTTGGAAGTCTTGTATCCCGAGGGTCATCGCTGGCAACGGTTTCTGTCTGAATAGCGGTCTGCATTGTAAGGCCCGACCAGGATGCCACGTCCGCTGACAGCACGGTGTTGCGCTGCGACGGCTACTATCGCCTTTGCCTTGGGCAACCACCTTCGCTGTTCGCAAACCGGCGAGACGTTAGACGGTATCGCCCAATAGGTATGAGGTGAACCCATGACGCTACGACATACAGAGCTGAGCGAGGCTCTTCAGCCCATTGTCAAGCGAATGATAGATGTGCCGCGTGAAGGAGCGGTTGAGATGCTTGCCGACGAGTTCAGAAAGGGGCTCACGTACAGGCAGGCACTTGCAGCCCTACTGGTTGCCGCCAGTTCCTGTGAAGGCACGCATCACGAAGTGTATCTGGTTTATTCCGCTCATCAGATGAGCCTGGATTCAGTTGGGGCAGATCGACTCATCCCTGTCTTTTGGGGTCTCGACAGCCTGAAGAGGGCTCAAGAGAATTACGCAAAGCCGCCACGTGACGCTCTGGAAGGCGTATACCCAACGGGCGATAAAGCATTGCTGGAATTCAGAGAAGCGATGGACTCCTGGGATCAAGGGCGAGCCGAGCGATCCCTGATTGGGCTGAGTAGGTCGTGGAGCCCGCGTGACATTATCGAGGAACTCTGGCACTATGGGGCGAAGGAATGGGGCTTCATCGGCCACAAGATCATAGCTGTCGCTAATTGTTGGCGAAGTCTCCAAACCGTGGGATGGCACTACTCTGAGCCAATCCTTCGATTCATCGTATCGGATCTGATGTCTCGCGTTGGGGACTTGGATTCGCAACCATACCGAGAGAACATGGAACGAGCCACGAGGGCTTCGAGTTTGGCGCCAGATTGGGTGAGAGCAGGCTTCGATGAGACCTCCACTTTGGAGTTGCTTTCGGAGATTCGCGCTGGCGAGATGGATCGCGCCACTGATATGGCGTACAGTCAGATAGTCGATTCTGGGGTGCCTGCCGGAGCAGTCTGGGACGCAGTTTTCCTTTCGGCTGGTGAGTTCATGCACCGACATAAACAGGGGGGATACGCAGGATCCGGAGGCATTAACACGCGTCCATTGCATTCGAATACCGTAGCCAACGCGATGCACTATGCGTTCGAGGATACTGTGAGTCAGACGACTCGGCTCTTCGTTCTGTTGCAAGCGGTGGGATGGGTCGCGAACTTTATTGGCATTGAGCACGAACACGGGAATTTGCGGGACAGGAAGATTACGGACCTTGCCCCGAAGGAAGGCATTGAATCGAGTGAGGACGCGACGGAGGAAGTGTTCTCGCTGCTCCCAAGTCGAGAGATGAGGCAACAGATAGAGGACAGGTCTGGAATTGAAGAAGCGGAGAAGTTGGCGTTCACATATGGCAAGAAGGCGTTTGGCCTGGACACGTTTTTGCGCAGATCGCGTCAGCTTGTCCAGAGAAAGGCCAACCCTGACGCACACGACTACAAGTTCCCAGTCGCGATATTCCAAAATTACGGAATCGTAAGTCCAATGTGGCGTCCCTATATGATGGCGACATCAGTGAATTGGCTCCACAGCGCGAGCAAACCGGACTCTGATGTCTACCAAAGATTTGCTGATCAGCATCTGAATGCAGGGGGCGACACCGTCTAACAGCACGGTGTTGCGCTGCGGGGCCGGTGGCGGCTTGGCCTCCGGCAACCCACTTCGCTGTGCTCCCGGGGTTCGGTAACGGATGAACGATTTATAAAGTGGGAAGAGAGAATCAACATAACTTGAGGCAGTGACGATGAATTACCAGTTCAGGCTAAACTGCGGGCTCTTACGCTTGTTTGACGAGTTTGATTCGTTACCGGACGAGTCGGCGCCAGGCTTCCAATACGAGGTCTCACATCCTGAGCTCGAGCGGCTGCGCGAAGCATATCGACTTGATCAGGTCGCAGGAGGCGGTGACGACTTGTCGAAGGTTTTGAATGCGATGCAGACCGGAAGCCTCGCGTACACGTCATCCGTCGAGTCCTTTGCGCAAGCGCCGAACTGAGCAATACACCGGAGTTTCCATCCCTTTTCAATCTTGAATTCTGGTTTGGCATAATGAGAGTCTGCGAGACTTTTCTTACGTGCAGGGGGACGTTCCTGGCCGACCTCGGGTACAAAGGCGATCCTGCCAGGATCGAGAAATCCGACGCGGGCAACGTCGTATTCTACCACTACACGCACCGGAACAAACTCGACGAGATTATGGACTCGGGAGGCCTGCGGGCAAGGCTTCCGGTTCTCGCGACCGATCTGACGCCGGAATTCGAGGGATGTTTCTTTGTTGAGGGCTTGCTGTCGCCGGACCCGAAATGGCTCAGCGGGTCATATTTCGGCGATCTGCCACTTGAAATGGTACGACATGCCGTGGGCGACTACCTGCTTCGGATAGAGGTGCGGTCTAATTTTCCCGGTCTGTATGTCGTCGATCACGCGCACGGTTTCGAGTGCAAGCATGTAACCAGGCGAGGGCGCCCGGCTATGGATCTCGGATACGACTGTCGAACGGGGCACGAAGTCGTGCGTGCGACTGTCCACTCCCTGGTTCCTGTTTTGGATTACCGTGGAGGGCACGTCGCTCCGGGAGTGCAGGCGATCAGAAAGGACAAGGGGATCACAATTCCGAGGAGGTATATCACGGTGTCTGAGGACCAGCCGCTGTCGAAGGCCTGCCGGTAGGCTCCGCAAAACCCCGTATACCGACTGACAACCGGCTTCCGCTTTGCGGCAAAGCCTGTCCTTAGCTTGACGGATGACGCGCTGGTCTTGTTCAATCACCTTCGAGGTACGCAATACGGCGCCACGTTGTCTGTTATCTCCTTCAGGCGGGCCATGGATTATAGCTGCGAAGTACTTGAATCGCGAATAGCGGATCTGACCGGACGAGAAGTGGACCGGCTGCTACCGGTTCAGGGAGGTTACACAAACGCCTGCCGAAGAATCGTAAATTTCCGGGACGGAAACACGGCATTTGCGAAGTGTGCGACGGACCGGCGCACCAGTAGGTGGCTACATTCCGAGATTTCGATCTATCGCCAACTTTCCGGCGATTTCATGGCGGCCGCTCTTGCGTGGGACGAGGAGGAACCTCCGTTGCTGATATTGGAGGATCTGTCCGGGAACCTATGGCCTCCGCCCTGGACGACCTCAGGTATCGATATGGTTCTTGACAGCCTGGCAATGATACATGGGAGCCAGGCGAGTGTGCCTGAATATCGCGAGGCCTTTGCCCATAGAGGTTGGCACGACGTTGCGGAGCACCCCGAGGCCTTCCTGTCGATACGCGTTGCAAGCGAATCGTGGTTGACAGAGTGTCTACCCACCCTTCTGGAGGCGCACGATCGCGTTGAACCGGAAGGCAAGGCGCTTGTCCATCTTGACGTGAGAAGTGACAATATCTGCTTTCGCGCCGACCGGGCTGTATTGATCGACTGGAACAACGCCTGCTCCGGCAATCCCGACCTCGACATTGCCTTTTGGCTGCCCGGCCTTCGCCACGAGGGTGGACCGCCACCACGGGATATCCTTGCGGGCGCGGGTCACCTGGCGTCGTACGTTACGGGTTATTTCGCTTCGCGTGCAGGGTTGCCGGACCTGCCTCATACAACGTTGGTTCGCAAACTGCAGAGGGCGCATCTAATTACAGGTCTTGAGTGGACGATTCAGGAACTTGGACTTCCTCAACCGGACATGATGGGAGGATGAATGTCGCCGGCGCGAACCCTTAACCGAGCATCAGGGGTCAGTTAACGGATTGTCGATACGCCCAACCGGGGATAGATATCAAAATCATGGGCGGCGTGTCCCACACCGCTTTTGACGGAGAACCTTTTTATGCATGCATACGTCGTCTTTGCGCACCCGACGAGAGGGTCCTTTACCGGGAAGGTCTTGGGCGAGTTGTGTCGAGGACTCGACGACGGAGGGCATTCATACGAGATCGGCGACCTGTATGAAATGGACTTCAAATGCGAGATGAGTCCGGATGAGTACGTTCGCGAGATGAACGTCCAGGGCAATCGCGCCACTCTCCCCATACCATTGGACGTGCAGGCCGAACACAGCAAGATCGGCAGGGCAGACGGCCTGGCCTTTGTCTTTCCCGTCTGGTGGAGCGATTGTCCGGCAAAGCTGAAGGGATGGTTCGACCGGGTTTGGGTCTGCGGATACGCCTACGAGTACCAGTTTGCCGGGGAGACCTATCCGTTTCCTCGACTCTCAGTCGAAAGGGCTCTCGTTCTCTGTCCGGTGGGGAATACTCTGGAAGGTTTGGAAGAGACTGGAATTGCTGAAGCCATGAGGCGGTTATACACCCATGATCGCCTCCGCCCTGACGCGGGTGTGAAGCATTGTGAGTTCGCGCTCCTCCCTGGTATGGCGGATCACTTTGCAACATCGAGCAACAGGGCAAGAAATCTCGAGACCGCGTATCAGTATGGCAGGAACTTCCTGATGATGTGAAACAATGTGAAACGCGCGGGGCTGAATCGATTAGCGGATGTCGCTGGTTCGCGGCCTCGGCGTCATGGAGTGCAGCACGATCGTCCCGGCGTCGGGTGACGGCAGCACTTGCGGCTCGGTCCGTCCCATCCCTCACCCGACTTGCCGTCGGTATGTTCGCCGAACGTCAGACAAATAGGACAAACACCTGTTGCAGGGGGATCGATGTTCTCAGATGACTCAATTGCAGTGATAGCTATTTTCATTCTTGCACCAATCCTCGTAGGCACTCTCTTTAAGCTCTTCAGTTCCAGAATGCGCTCAATTATCGATCCGCGAAAGCTTACGACAGATGAACAATTGGCCTTTCTTGAAGCTGCGGTGATGACGCTCTATATCGATGGTCATCTGGAAAAAGCCGAGGAAATCGCGTTTCGGTCATTTCTCAAGCATAAGGGATGGCGAATTGACGTGGAACGTGAAATCGCCGGAATCAGGCCCAGAGCGTTAGGCGCTTTGCAGGACCGTCCGGATCTTGAATCTTATTTGAATGGGATTAAAGCGAAGATATCCAGTGATATGGCGGCAAATTCGATTCTGACAGCCTGTTCAGACTTGAGCGACTACGGAGGATTTTCAGGATTTATTAGTGAGAGCGGATTCCTGGCAGAACTTGAACGCACATTACGCCACGAGAAGAAGGACGACTGCGCTGATGAGGCGTGAATCGTACCGGGCTGGTGGACAGTGAACTAAGCGAGGCCACACGTCAGGCGTTGAGAAATTTCCGGACGGTTGCGGGATTGGGTCCCAAGGGGGAGGTGACGATGCCGACCGTGATCGAATTGGGTCGTCTCAGGGCAGGGGAATAACGTGGGAAACCCTCGCGCAGCCGGGACGCTACGACCGCTTAAGCGACCTGGACAGTGGCCCACAATCACGTGGTCGAGTCAGTTGACAGAAGATCCGGGATCCGCAACATCTTCGGCTATAAGTGCCAACGTAATCGAACGTTCGCAGATCCTCCGACCAGATACAAATTACCGTAACTGTTTGGTAATACCGTAGTTATGTGAAATTCCAAATCACAACATCGAATAGGCATGGGCACCGATAATCCGTTGAAGAGAGCCATTGAGAAAGGCGATATCTCGCGCATCAATGAACTTCTGGATCGGGATCCAACTCAGATCGGCCAGGAGTTCCTATGGACCGATAGCAAGGGACGCCGGCGATTGATCACGCCGATCCGTTACGCAAATGCGCGCGATCAACAGGGAAGCATTGATGCGCTATTAGCCGCGGGCGCAAACCTTGATTTCCTGAACCACTCGCTTGCCCATTGCGTTGGGAATCGGGACATGGCGCAGGTCAAGCGTCTACTCGCTCGTGGCGTGCGACCCAATCCGGGACTCATGGCCGGGTTGGGTTCTGCCGGTCAGTGGCGTTACGAATTCGTGAATGTTCTCATCGACGCCGGAGCTGATTATGAAGATGGACCCTACATGGATATTCATCGCGGCGATTTGAGTTCCCTTGAGCGGCGAATTCAACGGGACCCGTTATTGATTCACCAGATCCACGAAGACACTTCGCACGCCATACCAACCAGCGGCACGTTGCTTCACGTGGCTGCGGCCCACAACGATGCGGAGTTCGTGGAGCTGTTGCTCAATTATGGAGCTGACATTGATGCGATCGGTCCGATCCATGAGACGAATGATGGGCGACGTACCCAGATCATCTTTGATGGAACCGGTGAACAGACGCCCATCTTTCACACAATTGGGCGCGCCTTTGGCTCTTGCTACGAAGCCTTCGATTGTCTCCTGCGACACGGACCGGATCTATCCATGCGGGCGAGATGTTATGTAGGCAGCGAAATCAAGGAAGTCACGCCCTTGGGTTATGCATTGGCGCGTCAGAGATGGCGCACCGGGCCGGACGGCACTCTGGACCGTGAACAACGTGCGGTCTACCGGGAAATTGATAGACTCCGTGAACTTGGGGCTCCCGAGTAGCGGCAGCCGACCGAGATGAAACTTTCTCATAACAACCTGTTGCCGCTCCCAATCCGAGCTTGAAGGTCACTTTCAAGAGTGGACGCATCTCGAGATCGAGCACCTATTCGTACCTGATGGAATTACACAGGAAAGCCTTTCAAAGCCGTCTGGCGGGAATGTGTGCGGAATTGAGATTGCTGTGGTAAGGGAACAGGTTTGGCACTTCCTATAACACCTCCTTGCCCTGCTCAGACTGGAGACGTCACTGAAAAGCTCTTCAGCACCTTCCCATGCCCGCCGTCCTGGGTAACCGTATGCACGCGTCGCGCCGTCTAACCAGGAACACGGAAGCTTTCTTGCTGACGGCTCGTGAGATTGGGTTCTCCTGTGTAGACGTTGAGGAAAGCGGAGGCGGAAAAGTGTACCACATGCTGGTACTGGCGACCCAGGTTATGAAGACTATTGCCCTCCTGGGCTTCGCGTGATCAGGCCGCCATCGTATAACACGACGGGCTGTGGCTCCTGCGTATTCGCGCCTTCGCTCAACCCGCTTCGCAGGTTCGCAGCCTGCGAGGACGATATATAAAATGGGAAGATAGAATCAACATAACTTGAGGAAGCAACGATGAATAACCAGTTCAGGCTATACTGCGGGCTCTTACGCCTATTTGACGAGTTTGATTCGTTTCCGGACGAGTTGGCACCTGGCTTCCAGTATGAACTCTCACATCCAGAGCTCGAGCGCCTGCGCAAAGTATATGGACTTGATCGGATTGCCGGAGGTGGAGACGAATGGTCCAGGGTCCTGAACTTGATGCAGTGGATGTCTGAGGGCGTATGCCACAGAGGCGACATCACCAAATCGCTGCCCGAAGTCTGCAAATCCCTGCCCATGAACGCTTCGGGACTTCTGAGGTATTCGTTCGGCAAAGGCGAGGACTACGGCATCAACTGTTACATGCTTTCTATCGTGCTGACAGAAGCCTGCCTGTCTCTGGGATTGCCGAGCAGATTGGTATCTCTGAATCCTCTGAATCCGTATGACTATGATAATCATGTTGTTACGGTGGTTTGGTGTTCGACTCTCTCGAATTGGGTGATGGTTGACCCTTCTTACAATGCGTATCTGTGTGACTCCGACGGACTGATCCTGAATCCATGGGAGACAAGGGACCGACTTTGCCGGCACAAGACCATCAACTGCAACGACGAACTGAGTCATAACGGAGCCAGGTACTGTTCGGAAGACTATCTGACGTACCTGGCGAAGAACCTGCTCTACATGCACTCGCCATGCGTTAACGGTTTCGGATGTGTTACTTCAGGGAAGACGTGGCTCACGCTTGCCCCGAAGCACCTGGACGTTTGCAAGCGAGAGACATACAACATGAAGTGGCGTGAGGAGGCAGAGAGCGGGAACTGGGAGTCTAACGAACTTCATAGCAGTCTTGAGAAGCGAAGGCAGGCGGGAGGCCACGCGTACACGTCATCTGTCGCGTCTTTTGCGCAAGCCCCGAACTGAGCAATACACCGGCAAAGAATTGACTGAGTGAGAATTCCCACGTAATATATCACGTCCATTTGCGTTGCACGACATTCTGTGCCTGGCGCTTGCGCGCACCCCGCATGCACGGGGTCGCAGGTGGTGATAACGTTCGAGGCCCTGCGAAGTGGGCCGATCTAAAGGAAGTCTCAGATGAGGATTTCAGTCGTCAGCAGCAGTCTCGATGCCCGTAGTCGCAGCAGGGTGCTTGCTGCCATGTGTCGGACCGCCCTGGAGAACCGGGGGCATTCTGTTGACTTCATCGATCTTCGACAACTCGATCCGCCAAATTTCGACGACGACGAGATCTATTCATCCGAGGTTTACCAATCGTGCCATGGGATCATTGCGGCAGCTGATGCGGTCATATTGGCCAGTCCGGTCTACAACTGGGCATGTTGTTCAGAGCTCAAGAAATTCGTCGAGTATATAGGCTCTACGCCTCCAGGCGGATCACTCAGAGGCGCTTTCTATGACAAGGTCGTGATGTTTGTCAATTCGGCCAGCTTGCCGCACAGCTATATGGCGTTTGCGTCGCTGGCAACGTCCCTTATGCTGGATTTCAAGTGCATTGTCAGCCCGTATAATGTCTATGCGCACGGCGATAATTGGGGTGAGGAAGGCGAACTTGACGACGCAACTACGGCGAGGTTAAGAAAGTCAGTTTCGGTATTGATTGAGCTTGCGGAGCGACTCAAGAGTCGATCCTATGTGTCGAACTGGGGAGTCTGATACCAACTACAAACGGAAGGATCATTGATGCCACGTCATGACATTCATTGCCGTTTCCTTTCACAGGAAGATCTCCTCGCCGCCGGATGCCTGGATATCCGGATGGCGATGGACGCTGCCGAATCGGCAATTCGTGCCTTCGATAAAGGAGACATTCTGTTTCCTGACAAGATCGTGCAAATCTTCAACGATGAAACCCAGGAGAGGATCAACTGCCTGCCGGCGACGTTCAAGGATAAGAGAATATGCGGGATGAAGTGGGTGTCGGTCTTTCCGCCGAATCCGGTCATCCATGGGATTCAGAATCTCTCGGCGGTGATCATTTTGTCCGAGATTGTCCATGGATTTCCGATTGCGTTTATGGAAGGAACGCTTTGTTCCAACATTCGAGTTGGAAGCATCGGCGCGCTGGCTGCCAGGCATCTGGCGCGGCAGGACGCAACATCGATTGGATTTATCGGCGCCGGTGAACAGGCAAAGATGCACCTGATCGCAATGAAGGCCGCCATACCGTCCCTTACGACATGTCGTGTGGCCGCGAAACTGGGTGCTGAGGAAGAACAGTTCACACGGGAAATGTCTGCGATCCTTCCCGATATGGAGTTTTCGATCGCGAATTCAGACCTCGAACGTGCGGTTGACGGAGCGGATATCATCGTCACGGCAACAAGCGCACAGGCGCCGCTGCTCAAGGCAGAATGGATGAAACCCGGAGCTTTCTACAGTCATATTGGCGGCTGGGAAGATGAATACAACGTGGCGAAACAGTGCGATAAGATCGTCTGCGATGACTGGGAGACCGTGAAACACAGAACACAGACGCTGAGTCGCATGTACAAGGAGGGTCTGCTGACGGATAGCGACCTGTATGCGAATCTTGGGGAGTTGGTGTGCGGCTCGAAGCCGGGAAGGGAAGATGACGACGAGAGAATTTACTTTAATGCGGTTGGCCTGGCCTACGTTGACATCGGGATCGCCATCGCCATGTATGAGAGATCCCTCGACGCCGGCCTGGGACAGGATCTGCAATTACAGAACGAGATGATATTCGAGCATGCAAACCTTAAGGATTGGGTGCGACTGTGACAGATGTGTCCACGCGCGAATGTTGAAGGTGACTACCGTCACGGTGGCGTTTCCATCGCCGCCGGCCGCCGACACGCGATTGCAACGAAATGGGACGAAGACATGAATGCTCTCTTTGTTTGCCTGCTTGTGCTTCTTTTCCCGGTTTCGACCATCGACGCGGAGTCCGGCGCCCGCGACGACTATGGCCGGAGCCGGCCCGACGGCCTGATCATCCCCTGGCAATCGCTTCTTCAGGGTAACGGCCTCGAAGGCTGGGGGCCGACCGCGTCATCCGGCGCATGGGCTCGCGATGGCGACGCCGTTATCGGGAACCTGGATGGCAAACGCAAGTCCCATCTGTTTCAGGGTGATTCCAACTGGAAGAACTACGAATATTCGCTCTTTGTTACGCTGAAAAAGGGCTCGTGCATGCAGTTCCCGTTCCGCGTGACTGACGACAGGAAAGGCTTCTATTTCGTGGAGTTCGATTATGCCTGGCAGTCGATAAACGTCACGTTGCGTGAGCCGGACCGACACGGTGTCACCAAGCTCAGTGTCGTCAACTATCCGCTTGAGAAAGGACGCGAATACCACCTCATCATCTCGGCCCGGCACCGCTCGCTGACGACCTATATTGACGGTAGACTCGTCAACCAGGTGACCGATGCCAGCTACGACGGGGGAGGGATCGGCATTGCAATGTGGTGGGACACTCGAGCGAAATACCGCGATCCGAAGATACGTCACTACAAATGGCCCTAGATGCCCCCGTGATTGACTGTCGGGATTCGACCGACCGGAAGCAGCAGAAACAGCTATCAGCCGTCAGCTATCAGCACTCAGCTTGAATCAAAAACCCAGTCGGTTGACGTCAGCTCCGTGAAGAGGCAGGACGAGTACGCCCGCAGTGAGTGCACTGCGACAAGCTGAGCACAAGCAACGCAGAGAGAATGGATGGAGGACGGATGCCCGCAAGTAGTGCACGCGTCCTGTAACTGCTCAGACCGCGCTTCGCGTGTTCATTGCGTCTTGAATTTTACGATGGTCCGGCAGAACTCCACATCGGTTTATGCGGCACCTCCGGCTTCGGGGTGCCGAGTATATTATAGCCCATATGGGGGACCAGGGGCTAGCCAACTCCTACTCCAATGAAGACGCGCCACAGAGCTTACGCCTATATAACCAGCGGGAGCCGGCTGCTTCTCTTTACGCAACCCGGCGCGCCCGATGCAGGCATTCAGGTCCCGGCGGGTACGATTGAGCCAGGAGAGAGTCCTCGGGATGCCGTGATGCGTGAAGCAAGGGAGGAGACGGGATTAACCGGGCTGAAATTTGAACAGTTCCTGGGCCGGGATACGCGGGACATGCGGGACTGTGGCAGCGATGAACTGCAGGTTCGCTGGTTCTTTCATCTGTCTGTGGAAGGGCCGACGGAAGAAACATGGCGCCACGGAGAACATGCGGAGGACGGAACCGTCATCCATCCATTCGAGTTCTTTTGGGCCGACGTCAGTTCACTTCCGGAACTCGTTGCCAACTACGACGACAAGATTGACTTGCTGGTAGCGTCCATGGAGGCGGCCAGGTAGTGCAATCCTCCTGTTGCGCGCTGGCGCGTCTGTTTCGCCATATCCCGCGGCTGCCCCTCGCCGGGTCTCGGGGTACCTACCATATCGCAGTTGCAGCGGTAAACGGCATGGATTATTTGCTCACCTGGATTTGCACGCACATTGCAAATGCGGCCTTGAGACCGCGCATAGAAGAGATCTGTTTTCAACAAGGCTTTGAACCGCCTATCATCTGCACACCTCAGGAACTGATGGAGGGTTGAATCATGTGGAAAGATCCGATTGTAGAAGAAACACGAAAGCTCCGTGAGCAATACGCAGCTAAGTTTCATCACGATATTGATGCTATTTATGAAGATATTCAAAAGCGGCAAGCCCGATTGTCCCAGAAGCCCGTGTCATTTCCACGTCGCAAACCAACCAAAGCGCCCTTTGCCGTCTAATGAGAGTTTTCATCAACACGCCCGGTAGATGTCGTTTACAGGAAGTGAATGAGCCAAAACCCAATACAATCATCAATGATGTGCGCTAAACGTTGGTCCCGTTAAGAGCTTCGACGTGACTGGCGCGGCTCCATGAATCGTCGAGTCGTTGACGATGGGCGGTTCGAACGCCCGAGCGATGGCGCACAACGCATCGGTGTTGCGATCCGGCGTGAAGTTTAGCCTACTGCTGCGAGGGGCTCATGACTAAAGTCGCGGTGATCGGGTGCGGCCAGATCGCGACCGCACAACATCTGCCAGCCTACCGGGAGGCGGAAGAGACCGGAGTCTGTTCGCTTGTAGGCGTGTGCGATTTGGTACCCGAACGGGTGGCGCGGGCCGGAAAACAGTTTGAAGTCGCCGGATTTCTGGATGCGGAAGAGATGCTCGAAAGGACCAGGCCCGACGTCGTGAGCATTGCGACGCTGCCCTCGAGTCATCGAGACCTCGCGGTGATGTGCCTGGAGGCGGGATGCCATGTCCTGTGCGAAAAGCCCGTGGCGATGAATGCGGACGAGGCACGGGACATGATCCATGCCGCCGAAACAAACAATCGACTGCTGAGCATCTGTTTCCAATACCGGACCTGGGACGAGTCCCGGTATCTGAGAGACCGGATCGCAGACGGCGTACTCGGTCACGTACACGCCGTTCGAACGTGGGGAGGGTGTGCCCGCGGACTGCCGGCGATGGCGCACCGGTCGCGTGGATCGTGCGGCGGAGGCGTTCTCGCACACTGGACGATTCACAACCTCGACCTCGTGCTCTGGCTGCTTGGCAACCCCGAACCGCTCACTGCCAGCGCATTCTGCCATCAGCGGGTTTCCAATTTCCCGATGGCGGCCGGACCCATGCAAGATCACATCCACCCGGCGTCGCTCGATCCGGACTTCGAGGACTTCGGCGCGGGCTTCGTTCGGTTGTCTGGGAACACCATCCTGGCTGTGGAAGCGAATTTTCTTCAGGCGCCTTCTGACAGACACGAAGGCTGGACCCTTCTCGGCGACCGCGGTGCCGCGTCTATTTCACCACTTCGAATCTGGACTGACGATGGACGATCGTGGCGTGAGGAGACCCCCGACGTTAAGCCGTGCGACTACGATATGAGGCCGCTGATCGTCGAATTCCTGCGTGCCGTCCGTCAGGGTGAGGCTTCTCCCGTATCGGGCAGGGAGATCGTGCGAATTCAGCGACTCATGGACGCGCTTTATGCCTCGGCGGCGTCCGGGAAAGAGGTCGCTGTGGCCAGGCCGTGAGGCAACAGGACAACACACACGATGGGACTTGTATACATCGAGTACATCAGCCGTCTGCCCGGCGTCGATCCGGAGACGTTTCGCTCGCAGGCCGCACAGGGGCAGGAGGGGTGGGACAGCGGGTATGAGGACGAGCTTGTTCTGTCCGTCGGCCGCACCTGGCGATTGGGGCCCGATCCGGGCTACATGACGGTCTGGCACACGCGCAACGCCGGCCTTGAAAGGATCGACGCGTGGGACCGGATCTTTCGCAGCGGCGAGGCGGACGACCTGGAACTTCCGTTCTTTCAGGTCGCGCGGATCGACGTTGCCGGGTGCTACACTCCGCTGCTCGAACCGGTCCCGGCCCGCAACGGCACCTACTACGCCGAGTTTTTCGATGCCCGCGGCACCGCGGATGCCGTCAGGTGTTTCTACGAAAGCCGCGCAGAACAACATCCTGAGTTCACTCTCAATCTCCTCGTCCAGAGAATCGGGATGCTGGCACCCGAACCCGGCGGACTGGCTGTGTGGACCATCCCTGATTTCGCAGCACTTGGTTCCGTGGCCACCGAACTGGACGGAATCAACGCCCCGATCAGGCTTTCCGCCGCGGGGACCTACGCCGACTTCGGCAAGGAGATCCTGTGAGGGTTGGCCCGGGAGACGACGAGGGCACGTTCGTGGTTCCGGACTTACCGGATACTGCTCAACTGAATTCACGCAACCAGTTTCCGGGACAGAAAATTAACCGTCCATGAACCTGTACCCCTACTTGCTGAAGCTCCAGCTGCTGAACGCGCTGGCCTACCGCTTCGAGTATCTGTCCTCTATTGGACGGAACCTGTTCTTCCTCCTCGGCTCCGTCTTCCTCTGGCGCACCGCGTATCGCGGTATCGACCAGGTCGCCGGGGTCACCGAGGCGCAGATGGTCACCTATGCCGTCGTCGCCGTGTTGATGAACGCATGCTTCATTGTCAGCATCGACAACGTGCTCTTTAGTAAGATACGCGCAGGTGAGATCGCGCTCGATCTGATCCGACCGGTGAATCTCGTTTGGTACTGGCTGACCGAAGACGTGGGGCGTTCGCTGGCGGCAGTCACGCAGTTCGCCATGCCCCTGCTGGCCATCTCGCTCCTCTTTGTGGCTCCGCCGCTGCCGGCGGGGATGGGAGCGTGGTTGCTGTTTCTGCCGAGCTGTGCGCTGAGCTTCCTGCTGCTGTGGCTGCTTAGCGTCCTCGTTGGCATGACGGCGTTTTGGGTCACCGACTTTGGGGACGTGAGTTCAGTAAAGACCAGCCTCGTCTTCGCCCTGTCGGGACGATTGGTGCCCATGTGGCTGTTCCCCGACTTCATCGCCGATGCATCGCGGTGGATGCCCTTCCAGTACACGTTCCAGGCGCCGCTGGAGATCTACATTGGTCGCGTCTCTGCCGCAGAGGTTGTCCACGTCCTCTCCGTGCAGGCGCTCTGGGTTCTGGTCTTCGCCCTGCTCGCGGGTCTCGTCTGGATGCGCGCTCAGCGGCGGGTCTTCGTGCAGGGAGGATAGGGTAGCCCATGATCGCAAACGTGCGTCATCACTTGTCCGTTGGAGCTCTGTATGGCCGTTTGTCGATTCAGCGGGCGTTGGAGTATCCGTTCTCGCTGCTGAGCATCTGCCTTGGACTGGGCTTCAACTACATCTGGATTGGCGTTGCCCTCAAGGTATTGGTCGACCGGTTCCAGCCGCTTTCGGGATGGACCTTCCCACAGCTCGCTTTTCTGTATGGGCTGAGCCTGATGAGCCGTGGCGTCATGTCCATCCTGTCATTTCAGTCGCGGCAGATCGATCGCTTTGTCACGCGCGGCGAGTTCGACCTGATGCTTCTCAGACCCCTGGAGATCACATTCCACTTTTCCTGCCATCGAATCAATGTGGTCGGTCTCGTGCATCTGGGCATCGGCGCGGGCTACTTCCTCTACGGGGCCCGGTTGTCCGGGTTTGTCTGGACACCGCTGCACGTCGCCGAGGTGCTCCTCGTCATTGCCGGCGGGACCCTGATCTACTGGTCCAACCTCACTCTCATCAGCTCCATCGCGTTCTGGACCATGCGAAGCCAGCCCCTCGTGGACGCCAGCATGGAACTGATGGCGCGCGGCACCTTCTACCCACTGACCGTGTACCCGTGGCCCCTGCAGGCGCTATTGACCTTCGTACTGCCCCTCGGCTTCATCGGGTTCTACCCCGCCTGCGACTTCCTCGGCCAGAGTGCGAACACTTCTCTGCCCCTCGACGTGGCACTGTGGACCCCCGCAGTGGGTGTCGCCATGCTCGCCCTGGCGCTGGCCGTCTTTGCCGCCGGCCTTCGCCGCTACGAAAGCGCGGGATCTTAGTTTATGACCCATATAGAGTTGGAGAAGGTTTGCAAGACCTTCCGTGTGACCGGGAAGGAAAAGGGACTGGCCGGTGCGGTGAAGGGCTTGTTTCGGCCGAACCGGCGTGAGGTGCACGCGGTGCGTGACGTGAGCTTCGCGATTCAGCCGGGCGAACTGGTCGGATTCATCGGTCCCAACGGCGCGGGGAAGTCGACGACGATCAAGATGCTCTCCGGAATCCTCTATCCCACGTCCGGGCGCGTCTCCGTCGTCGGCCTGTCGCCCCAGAGGCAACGGCGGGCGGTCGTACAGCGCATTGGCGCCGTGTTCGGTCAGCGCAGCCAACTGAACTGGGACCTTCGCCTGGGCGAATCCTACGAGCTTTTCAAGCGGATCTACCGCATTGCCGACGACGACTTCGAGCGTAGCCTGGCAGAGCTCTGCGAGGTTCTCGGCATCCGCAACCTCCTCGACACACCGGTGCGGCAGTTGTCCCTGGGGCAACGCATGCGCGGGGAGTTGGCCGGTTCCATGCTGCACGCGCCGGATATCCTGTTTCTCGACGAGCCCACGATAGGCATGGACATCGAGGTGAAAGCTGCGATCCGGGCATTCATCCGCGACATCAACCGGCGCCGGCGCACCACCGTGCTGCTCACCACGCACGACCTGGACGACGTGGAGGAGCTCTGCGAGCGACTCATCATCATCAACCAGGGACGCATCATCGAAGACGGACCACTGGCCACGCTCGTCGACTCGATCACCCCGCACCGTTATCTGATCGTGGAATGCGATCCAGGCGCCGGAGAGCCGCTGAGTGGCTTCGCGCATCCCAACGCAGAGATTCTCGAACGTCGCAACAATGTCGCCCGCATCCGCTTTGCGAGGAGCCAGGTGTCTGCGTCGGCACTCATCGCGGAGCTTTCGGCCCACTATCGGGTGCGCGACGTGTCCGTCCAGGAGCCCGACATCGAGGACGTAATTCGCACGGTCTACGGACGCGGCGTTGAAGGCTAGAGGCGCCGTCGTACCGACATTTCTAAGCTGCGCTTCGGCAGGTCGTCGCCCGGGGGAACGTGAGCGGCAATGCGCCGTTAAGGCCGGGACCCGGCCCGGGAAAACCAATGGATGCACGCTATCCCAGATCCAGAGACGAAACGGGGCCGCTGCCTGATCAGGGGGAAATCACGGATCTCTGCAAGCGATTCTGGGATCTGGAGGTAACCAGCGTCCGCAGGGCGAATTCCCGGTGTGTCTTCTTTTGCGACAGCTTGCGGCACGGACGCGTTGTGTTTCTCGCAAATCCGGGGTGGGACTGCGCGACCCATCCCAAAACCATCGTGGCGTTCGTACGACACCTTGCCTGTCGCGGCGCGCCGTGCCCCGACATCCGCCTGACCACGGATGGGAGGCGCTTGCAAGTCCGTTCGAGACCTGGTGATATCGGTCGAGAGCTTCCTTGAAGGAGAGGTCGTAGACCGCGTCGATACGCTCGCCGACGTGGGGGAGGCTCTCGCACGGGTTCACGATGCGAGCGAAGACTTTCCAGCCTGCAGTTCAGAAGTCAAAGATGCGCGGACGTACATCTCCGAGGCGCTCGAGTATTGCGAGAGGACGACGTTTTCCTTGGACATGGCGGATGCTGTTACCCGGCTTCGAGCACAGTTGAACGGCATGCCGGATAAAATGGATGTCCGGTGGCTCTTCTGCCGCGGAGACGTGAGAAGCTGGAACACGATTGCTTCCCCTTCGGGCGAAATCCGATTCACCGACTTCAACTCGGCTCACTTCGCTCCGGCGCTCGAAGACGTCGTGATGGTACGGATGCAATGGCTGATGGGGACCGTGGGTCGACAGCTTACCGATGAGGAAATGCAGCGGTTCGTGGAGGGGTACTTCTCAGTACGACATCCTTCCGAAGATGAACGTACCGCACTCCCGTTCATCTTTGCCGCCTACTATGCCAGGCGTCTCTCCCAACTCCACCGGAAGTGGGGACCGAATTCGCCTAATCGGGCGACCTGGGCCCTGGAAGACCGGATACTCGCGCTCCCGGATACGGCGATTCGTATGGGTGAGGCTGCAATCGAAGGCATAGATTGAAAGGCGAGAATCAGCCAACCCGATACATACCGTCCCCCAACCGAAGTAGCGTACACTGGTGACAACGTGCCCCAGGGTTCGAGGTAACGGACCCGTCCTCTGACCTTCTTCTAGGTTTTGCAGTCCGCGAGGAAGTCTAACGACATGGAGGTATGAACGGCGTATTCGAGAAGCTCTGAGGACCAGAAGAACCTCGCAACCCTACGAATTTGGATTTTGCCTGCCAATGCAGAATTCGGTACATTTCGCGCGGGATGTTACCGATAAGATCCCTTTGTAAGGGAGAATGGAGTGAGTCATCCAATCTATAAAGTCGTTGAATTTAAGATTGTTGGGCCTCATCGGATCCATGTCAGATTCAACGATAAAACGACTCAGGTCATTGATTTTCGTCCAGTTCTTAAGGGCGAGTTGTTCGGACCTCTGACGGATGAAGTACTCTTTAATCAGGTGCGTATTGACTCTGAGGTACATACTCTCTTCTGGCCTAATGGCGCTGACTTCGATCCTGCCACGCTTCACGATTGGCCGGACCATGAGGAAGAATTGAGGAGAATGGCCACGCGTTGGTCAGAAGCACAAGCAGGAAATGAATGAGAAAACCAAGGGCAATGTCTGGTTCCTGACCCTTGGCTAAACTGACAAATCTCCTCACCGATTGACACGGCACTTCCGGCAACGGGGGTGCCGACGATGTTACAGGACTTGTGAAACACGGGTCTCCCCAACCCCAACGCCGATGAAAATCCGTCACAGAGCTTTCGCCTATATTACCTTTCAGCTCCGCCTGCTCCTCTTTACGCAACCCGGGGCGCCTGATGCTGGCATTCAGGTGCCCGCCGGTACGATCGAGCCGGGGGAGAATCCCCGGGATGCGGTGCTGCGAGAAGCAAAGGAGGAAACGGGATTATCGCGGATCAGATTTGTACGTTTTCTGGCGCAGGACACCCGGGATATGCGGGACTGTGGGAGCGATGAACTACAGTACCGCTGGTTTTCTCATCTGTCTTTGGTGGGACCAACGGCAGAAACGTGGCGTCACGGTGAGCATTCGGAGGACGGATCTTTCATTCATCCGTTCGATTTCTTTTGGGCCGATGTCAGGGCACTTCCAAAGCTCGTTGCCGGTTACGACGACAAGATTGACTTGCTGATCGAGTCGATGGAGGCACGTAAGTAAAGCTTAGTCAAACAGGTGTTCGGTGCCGCGCTGCACCATTCGTCGGGCACCTTGGCCTATGGAAATCCGCATCGGTTCGTTAACCGTCACCGCGTTATCCGAAAAGTGGTTGGGAAGGATTCGATATGGAACTGATTCGCTCGGCGGAAATCCAGGTGTTCAGCAATTCTGGAATTGTTTCTCGACAACTGCTGTTTCCGGAAAACTCATCGTCGCAAAGGGTTACGATTACACAGGTTTCTGTCCCTCCTGGCGGCACGAATCCTGCGCATCGACATAACGCATCGGAACAGATATGGATCGCCTTGCAAGGTTCCGGAAATCTGATTCTGGAAAATGGGGCGGTCGCAGAGTTCGCTGAAGGTGACGTTGTTCGATTTGAGGAAGGTGACCTTCATGGGTTCTACAATTCCGGTACCCGGACCTTTATCTATATGTCAGTCACATCACCACCGTTGAATTTTCGTGCGGCCTACGACAGCCATTGGTCGAGGTGATTGTCGGACCATTTTTCACTTGCTTATGACTTCACCAAAGCCACTGCTGACATACCAGGAATTCGTCAATTATGATCTTTCGCTCCCAATCGCGCAGGCCGTTTGTTTAAAAGCCGGCATCCGGGAACCGACTTCGATCCGGCGATTGAAGCGAGGGGAAGCGAATGCGATTTTTCTTCTGGACTTGCCTGATGGTGATTCGCTCATATTAAAGGTTTGGGTCAGATGCTCGGACGATGAGGTGATGCGAAGGGAGGAACGGGTTGTCAGATTAGTCCAACGTGAATCCTCGGTGCCTACGCCACTGTGGATCTGCGTCTCATCGGGTGACGCCACTGTCCCGTATCCTCACGCGCTGATTGAGTACACGGCAGGCGTCGATGGCGACCGGGTGTGGAGTGAGATTGGCTTCGAAGACAAGGAAAAGATTCTCACGCAATGCGCCGGGCAAATGAGGGACCTCCACGCAATTCCTATCGGGCCGGATGTCGCCGCCATTCTCGGCGACCCGGTTAGCGGAAGCGAGTGGCGGAAGTCCGAGGAGAACAGATTCCATCGCGCAATAGGGCTTCTACGGAAACAAGGCTGGCTGGGGAAAGACACGCTCGATCGCTGCATTGCGCTCTGGACCGACCAGGTCGATTCTATGGAAGCAGCGGAAGTTGATGCCCTTGTCCATCATGACTTTCAGTTGCATAATCTTCGTGTAGATCCGGAAACCTTGAATCTGGTAGCGGTTCTCGATTTCGGAAAGGCCAAAATTGCTCCGGCATTTACCGACTCCAGAGATCTTTATCTTACCGTATTCATCACTACACCGGAAATATCCGGATGTTTCTGGCGAACTTATGGAATGTTGAGTGCGGAGCAAGAGTTGGTTCTAAAACTACATTCGCTGGCAAGGTTGCTGGACATCCTCGCCGCGTACCAGGGTCCGGGGCCGGGAGGCTGGGACCGGACAACCGTGCTGACGCTTCTCGATTCGTCAGCGGCAGGCAGTCGACTGACAGAATCATCAAATGAGATAACATACCGTACGGATAAATTCCCGGAGCGACCATGGACGTAAGAGCGAACCTGATCAAGCTTAAAAAAAACTCCGGCGACCGGGTGTCGAAATGGGCAAGCACCATCAATGCGCGCAAGGTCGAAGCGTTGGACACACTACGCGATGAAGGAGTGCAGGTCGAGTCCTGGTTCCTGCTGACATTGGGTGGCGAAGATTATCTCCTTTCGTACATGCGATCCGAAGATCTGAAGCGCGCCCGTGAGGTCGCCGGGCGATCCAGACATGAAATCGATGCCTTTCACCAGCGGTTCAAGCGAGACACGTGGGCTCGAGGATCGGTGACAGAATTGCAGTTGCTCGTGGATCTATCGCAGGAAATGGATGAAAACGGAGGTTAACGGTATACATCTACTTCCCATCTGTCTGGATTTCGGTAGCTCTGCCGCCAGAGACGGTGATCCGCAGGCTATGTGCAAAGACAGGACGAGACCACATCGGTAGATCCCCGAGTCGGCGAGTGAGTATTGCTTCATAGACGTCGATGTGTCGGCAGACCTGTTCGTTCGCTCCGTGAGAGTCGCATCGACGCAAACTGGCTCAGGTGCGTTGGGGGGGGCGGCGGAGCCTGAACTGAGACAGCCAAAGGACTCCCTTCTTCCTGACGATGCAGACGTACGCATACAGACGGCGGAACACGTATGTACACCCGGAACGATGATTCGGAAATGGTGCTGATACCATCCGGTGAATTCCTGATGGGCGCAGTGAATGACGATGATATGGGCTACACTGGAGCCTTCCTTGCCGAGAAGCCCCAACATATCGTCAACCTGGAAGCATACGCTATTGATGTACACCTGGTTTCCGTAGATCGGTATCATAGATTCATGCTGGCAGCAGACTATCGTCCGGAGACCTGGCAGGACAGCTGGCTGAATGCCCCTCTGCAGCCTGTCAGGAGTATTTCATTGCCGGATGTGCTCGAATATTGTGATTGGGCGGGAAAAAGGCTACCCACAGAGGCTGAATGGGAGAAGGCGGCCCGAGGAGGCCTGGTCAATGCACTTTATCCGTGGGGTGACGGTGCATTTGATGGATCGCAGGCGGCAGATCGCGAGAGAGACGAAGGCCCGCCCGACGTCGGCGCGTACCCACCAAACGGGTTTGGTCTCTACGACATGGTTGGATCGCTGTGGCAATGGTGCAGAGATGACCGGCGACTGTATACAGAAGACCGCAGGTACTGTCCCGTAGGACCCCTGGGCGGTGAAACGCGGTCGGCGCGGGGTGGCGACTGGTATACCAGCCCGTTTCATAAGCGGTGTTCCAGACGGGGAGGCGTGCGCTTGAAGGGTGGGTCGGGCAATTTGGGATTCCGTTGTGTTCGGGACGATTTCAAGGACTGATCGGGCGGCGATGACAGATGGCAATGGTGTCCCACGAGTGGATTGAGGTATATTGTCCCACCCGACTGCTTGCAACAGCACACCCCTGACTGCGCGCATCAAGCGCTTCCGTTCAGCAGACAACTCCGCTTCCGTTATCGACAGATGCACCGTTCTGAAACTCGACACAATTGACTCTGACGGATCTACACCGGAACCGCCGTTTACTAGAGGAGAACATTGAGATGAACCATGAATTCAGCGTTCGTGCAGTCCATTGCGATCACCGGGCCTCCGACGAAGAGGTCTACGAGAACCTTGTACGGGCAACCGCCCCCCTGGCGCGTTCCTGGGAGAAGCTGCAGAAAGCGGGGCGCATCGCCCTGAAGTTCAACATGGGGCATACAAACGTGACTCATTTCGAGGGCCGCCGCCGAGAACTCGTCGACGATGCCGTCTGCCGCGCCGTCCTTCGGCTCCTGCGCGAGCGGACCTCTGCGGACCTTGTCGCCGCCGACACATTTTGCCGTGACGCGTCCGGGGCCGCGACGGACTACTTCAACTACCGTCCGCTGCTCGACGAATTCGACGTCGAGCACGTGGAATCAAACTTCCCGCCCTTCGCAGAGTACGACGTTCCGGGCGGCGGCTGTATGTTTCAACGCTACACGCTCAGCCGCTGCTTCAGCGAAGCAGATGAGGTCGTTTCCGTCGCCAAGATGAAGAATCACCTCTTCATGGGGGTCACGCTTTGCACCAAGAATCTGTTTGGCCTCACACCCACAATCCCACCTGAGGGACGCGTGCGAACCTACTTCCACCATGCAATCCGCCTGTCTTACGTGCTCCCCGACCTGGCGCGCATCACCAACCCGTGTCTCAATATCGTGGACGCCACGACCGGTCAATGGGGTCGTGAGTGGGACGGCGAGGGCCGCGTTTGCAACGCCCTCATTGCGGGCGACCAGATCATCGCCACCGATGCCGTCGGCGCCCGCCTGATGGGGCACGAGCCCACTTCCGATTGGCCCACGCCGCCATTCCGTCGCGACCGCAACCATCTCCTCGTGGCCGCCCAGAGCGGATTCGGAACGGTCGATCTCGACGAAATTGACTTCAAGAGTGAGGTCGAGGGCCCCTTGAACGAATTCGACTCGGAAGAGGAAGATCCGCCTGCCATCATGGCCACGGTTAGGGAAACGGCCTGCGAGCAGGGACTGTTCTATCGCGATCGCATGCATGCGATGATCGAGGAACACGGAGGAAATTTCGTATATCTGCAGGACGGCGAGGTTAAGTGGAGCGGTGAAAACCCGGCGCACATCAAAAGCCACCGCGAATTCACCGGCAAGAAGCCCGGCAGCGCGTTGTTCCTCAAGAAGGTCGATCCCGAAGAACGCGAAGGAGAGCGCTTCGAGGCTTATGAGGATTGCCTCAATCGAATGCGCGCCTGAGGCATCCGCGATAGTTCCCCGTCGGGTTTCCTGGGGTGTCGATTTCGAGTATTTGAAGGCTTGAGGTTCGCCTGGTATGTTTGTGGCGACGGTCCGGCGACCACACCGCAAACTGCCAGTTTGCGGTACCGAATCAAGCACGTTCAGCCCCGATTCACTCTTCCTCGCCTTGTAGGGGCGTCCCTTGTGGACGCCCGGCCACGGGCTACGGTGATGGTCCTCCGTAGCCTTTTGGGGGCGCGGTGTCGTCCGATCTCGTGCGAGTCTATGATGGAGCCATTTGATGAGCATGTTTGCCGGTGTAACTTAACATCACACAGGAGAGGTGATTTATGAAGTCCAAGCTGAAGAATGTCTTGGCCGTCGTCGTCGGTGTCGTGGTGGGTAGCATCGCCAATATGATTGTGGTCATGATCGGACCTGTAATCATCCCGCCTCCCGATGGTGTCGACGTGACCAACGTGGAATCCATCAAGGCGTCCATGCACCTGTTTGAATTCAGGCACTTCATATTCCCATGGGTGGCGCATGCGCTGGGGACCCTCGTGGGCGCGTATCTGGCCGCCATGATCGCCGCAAGCTGCAGGATGGCAGTGGCTATGGTTGTAGGCGGGCTGTTCCTGATCGGAGGAATCGCCAATGTCATCATGATAGGGGGCCCGGTCCTGTTCAATGTCGTGGATCTGGTTGGCGCTTACATCCCGATGGCGTGGATTGGTGCAAGATTATCCGGAAGGTCGTGAGGATCGGTTCCTGGGCCCGTACAAACGCCGGTTCGAGGGACGGGTAGCGTGCGAAATTGGAGACTATTATATTGGAGACTATTATACAGGAGGTGGGGATCGATGGCGCGTGAGATCATACATCCGGGAAGTGTCCACTCGACGGCGGGTGTGGGGTACTCGCACGTCGCGAAGGCCGGCGACACCTGTTACATTGCCGGTCAGATCGCCCTCGACCCGGACGGCAACCTGGTAGGGCAAGGCGACATCGAGGCGCAGACGCGGCAGGTCTACGCGAACCTTCAGGCCATCCTGGAGGAACTCGGAGGCAGTCTGGACGACATCGTCAAGTTGACCACATATCTCACCGAACGCAGCCACCTCGAGGCCTTTCGCCGCGTCCGAAACCGCTTCGTCACGGACGCTTTTCCCCCGAACACGCTGCTGTTCGTCAGCGGTCTCGCCCATCCGGATTACCTGGTGGAGATCGAAGCCGTCGCTTTCCTTCCCGGCAGTTAAACCCTCTAATTCATAAAACGGAACTTACATGGATGGACAGGATGAAAACCAAATAGCGCGACAAAACGAGCAACGGCAGTGAATCGACTCACCATGGACCGCGCGTCGTAATTCCGACCACCCTGAAACCCCAACATTACGCCGGCCAACCCGATTCCAGACTCTTACAGGTTATCGTTATATATTCTGCTAATGTTATTTAAAATCAACCGATTATACAACATACACACCGGTTTTCATGAATAATTCGGATTAAGTGGATTGGTGGGTTTTGATATGAGCACTTTTTCGATTTCATCCTGGAAGGATGAAGACCTGGCGCCGGTGATGGATCTCTGGCAGCGGGCGTTTGCGGACCGGAAGTACGATTTCCGGATGGATGAAGCGGGGTTTCGACAGCGGGTCCTGGCCCATTCGGATTATGACCGGAAGGGGGCGTTGGTTGCGCGGATGGATACAAGGGTTGTCGGGTTTGCTTTGGCGGTTGCGCCCGGGACTGGAGAGACGGGCTACCTGAGCGTGTTGATGGTGGATTCGGACTTTCGGCAAAATGGGTTTGGGGGCAGGCTCCTGGATGCCGCGGGAGAATTTCTGGCGGGACGTGGGTGTACGGAAATGCGGATCGGTTACAAGGGAAACCCGATCACGTTCGCGACCGGCGTCGATATTAAGACGCCGGCCTATACGTTTTTCCTGAATCAGGGATTCCGCAACCGAGGTTCGGTAAGTCTGTTTATGGAAACGACGTTTGCCGAATTTGAACTTCGCGAGGAGATCGTGGGCGCTATCGAGAATAACCGGTCCAGAGGAATTCTGTTCGGGCAATGCGACGCCGGACACCGCGAGGCGCTGTGTGCGTTTATGGAGGCATTGTTCCCCGGTGGCTGGGAGGCTTCTGTAAAGTCATGCCTGGACGGAGTTCCCCCGTATCCCGTTTTCATTGCGACGGACGGCCCCGCGGTGGTGGGATTCGCCGGACCGGTCCGGGTTGGAACGGATGGAAGGAGCAGTTTTACGGGGATCGGCACGCATCCGGACTATCGGCGCGGCAAGATCGGTACGGTTCTGTTCAATCTGATGTGTGCGGAGTTCAAGAAACGGGGTGTGGTACGCAATACGCTCCATACGGGGCTCAACAATCCGGCGCAGGAGATTTATTTCGGCGCCGGATACCGGGTGCGGCAGCTGGTGGATTACGGGCTGGTGAAACGGTTGGGGTGATACCTGGGTTTCTACAATTCAAAGACGCAGACTTACATGGATGGACAGGATAGACAGGATAAGAACCAAAACCAATCAGGATTTGCAGGATTATCAGGATTAGAAACCAAGAGCAGGATAAGAACCCGATCCAGGAAAAAGCCAGGAGCAGGAAAAATGCTCCGGTTCCATGTCCCATAATTTCTTGAAATACAACTGGTTATATAACAAAACCATTGGTTTCCGCGATAAGTTACCCAGCCCGGTTTCGAGGTGTTCAGCCGCAACCAAATAGATCGTTGCAAAAGCGCGAGCCCGTCTTAGGGTCGAATCACTCCCCCCTTGAGGGGGAGTCGCAGAAGCCGAGCCGTCCCCTGAGCCACTGTCCTGAGCATGCCTGCATTGAGCTTGTCGAAATGTCGAAGGATTGTCGAAGGACCGGCGACGGCTGATGCGGTGGGGGGATCGCAGCACATCGATTGTTGTACACAGCATGAAGAAACATGAACGCATTTTTCAGAGAAGCATTACTGCAAGACTCAAACCCGTCTAAGTGCAACTTGCTATACGGATAAACGATCGATTTTCTCAGTTAACTCACCATAATCCTTCGGTTGATTCGGTGAACGGGAACCGTATGTATTCCGGTGGCTGCCGGTGCGGAGAGGTGCGTTACAGACTTCTGAATGCGCCTCTCTTTGTGCATGCGTGTCATTGCGTGGACTGTCAAAAGGCTTCCGGCTCGGCATTTGGAATTACCATCATTGTGTTGGAAACCGATGTAACGTGCGACAAGGGAGAGTTCGTCTCGAAGTCTGTCGCGGCGAATCGAACGACGTTCATCTGCCAGTCGTGCGAGGATGTGATCTACAGTACTGCGACTCATCACCCATGCACGGCGTTATTGCGGTCGCAGACGCTGGACGATTTGAGGGTTCTGGAAATTAACGCACACATCTGGACCAGGGAAAAGCACGCCTGGCTCGGACTGCCGGCCCACGTTCCTCAGTTTGATAAGGGGTATGACAGGATTGAGACATGGCCTAAAGACAGCCTGGACAGGCTGAACGCTGAACTGCGAAAGACCGGCTGAACATTCGCACGACTTCCGTGCAGGTCGCCAATTCGAAGGCGACGGGCGCGGCGCATTCAGGCCTTCAAACAGCAGCCACCGGAATTTCGCGCACCGGGAAATCTCCACAGCTATCAATCTCAATTTAAAAAAAAGAAAATCGAAAAATTGGCCACAAAAAGCACAAAAGACACAAAGGGTATCGGTGCGAAACGGCGTGTGTCGTAACGCCGTGACCCTGAACGTATTTCCTTGTCTTTCGGCGATACGCTCTGTAACAGAATAGCTGTTTTTGTGCCTCTTGTGGCAATTTGCCTTGCATCGAAAAATCCAGCAAGCCGACACTGTGGAGAATACTTTCGAAACGGGGCGTAAAGGTCGTCCGGAAGCACATTTTTTTTTGTTCACGTCCAGTGACCTGAAGGTTCGTGGAAATCCGACGTCAAATCGTCTTTATTCGCTTGCATATATTCGAATTAACGTCCCGGAAGAATGACGAATCAAGGTCAATCTCCGCCCTAAACTGTCAAAGGAAGATGAGTGATGTCTTCGGACGACAACGGATGGGGAAATGAGACGAAGCCGCGCGCGGGCCACAGCGGTCGTTTCGGTATCGACAAGATATTAAAGGAGGTACGGCGCGGCGATTTGAGGGCCTTGAAGCGGTATCTGAGACAGGATCCGACGCTCCTGCATGCCAAGAGCGGCGGGCACAACAGGACGTTTCTTTGGGAGGCAACGCGCGGCAATCGGATCAACGTCGTGCGGTTCCTGCTGCGCGAGGGAGCCGATCCCAATATCCCGGGGCGGATCCGGGCAGAGATCACGGTTCTCCTGAAGCCCTACTGTATTGCGCGACGTTATCGTCGGTTGGAACTCGCCCGGATGTTGGAAAAAGCAGGGACCGTACTGGATATCTACTCGGCGTGCTACTTGGGTGACACTGAACGGGTACGACACCATCTGAATGCCGAGCCGGACCTGTTGACCGGGGAACAGGAGGACGACACCGTCTGGCGCGTGACCCCCCTGCACTTTGCCGTGGCGGGAGGCCACGAGCAACTCGCCCGGTGGCTGATCGGAGAAGGCGCACTCGTGAAGCCCTATACCCGGCTCTTGTGCAATACGGCCGTGCGCCAGAAGCATCCGGAGCTGATACCATTGCTGGTTCAGGGGGGCGCGGACCGGGGTCTGGTCAAAAGTTGGGGGTGGGATTCGTAGTAATTACTCGCGCAGGTCTGTATCCAACAAAACGTCTGCGTATATGGCCCTGGGACGCTGCGCAGAGGGTCCGGTTGGCGCCGCAGACTCCTGCTTGATCGACGCCAGGGACCTGGCGGACTTCGTGGTCGCGTGGCTGGAGGAACAGTACGGCTAGCCTGAACCACGCCGGTCGGCCAACCACGCGACATCCGTCCCCGGTACGACACTCAGGAACCGTAAACTCAGGACAACGGCTCTGCGACAGCAGCGCAAACTGACAGTTTGCGTTACGTGATCAAGCGTCTTCGGGTCTGAAACAACCCCCTCGTCTTGTAGGGGCGTCCCATGTGGGCGCCCTGTGCCTGACAATCGCGAGGTCGGGGGCGCCGGGAACCTTGAACGACAGGGAGAATCATGTGACTACGCACGAACGGACTGACAGGTTCGAGCTCTACAACCATCCTCGGATCTATGACATCGCGTTCTCATGGGATCTGTCCGAGGAGATACGCTTCTTCAAACGCGTCTTTGAATCGCACGTTCCCTTCCCAGTTAGGCACATTCTGGAACCCGCCTGTGGAACGGGGCGCATGCTAAGGGCCCTGGCTGCGGGTGGATTCGACGTTGCAGGGTATGACGCCAACCGCTATATGGTTCAATATGCAATCGACTCGGTTGCAGCGGCAGGATACGCCCTGATTGTCCGCGTCGTGCCCGGGGAAATGGTATCCGCTGAGGTCCCCGGCGTATTCGATGCCGCGCTGAATTCGATCAACAGCATCGGATATCTCCATTCGGATGACGAAATCGTCTCCCATCTGCGAGCTACAGGTTCGTCACTTCGTCAGAACGGAATCTACATTGTCCACCTCAACTTCGCCCACGAAGCCGTACTTCCGGATGGCGATCATTGGACAAGTGAACGGGAGGGCGTCCGAGTGAGTACTTGGTGGAGAATTCTCGACGAAGACCGAGAATCGAGATTATGTCACCAGGAATGCACGATTGCGGTCGAGCAAAACGGGAAAACGGATCGATACAAGGAGAGCCATACGTTGAGGCTCTGGCTATTTTCTGATCTGGAGAAACTGGCACACAAATCTGAAGAATTCGAAGTCGCCGCGATTTACGGAGAGGATTTCGTAGCACTCGGGGATAGGGAGCATGTGTCCGGTGAACATGGAAACGTCTACGTGATACTCCGGAAGACGTGATCATCCCCAGCGCTCGGTGTGTTGTCATTCAAACTGGCGGAGCATTGGGGTTGCGTGAAACAGGCAGACTGGAGTCGGCCGTTGCGCAGCCCCGTTCTTCAGTGCCGGTCCTTCCGATTGCAAAGCAAAATTGGAGGTTATAGCGTGTTCAAAGAGGCGGTACCAATTCTGGGTGTATCGAGTTCAGTGGCTGCGGAGGAGTTCTACTGCGGAAAACTCGGGTTTCGCCGCGTGTACGCCTGGCGGCCACACTCGACAAAGCGGGACCCGTGCTACATGGGTGTTGTCCGGGATTCGGCCCACATTGTCGTCTCCTCGTTTCCCGGCGACGGTCCGCCGGGGACGCGGACGGTACAGATCTACGTCGAGGACGCGGCGGCCGTCTACGAGGAGTATAGGCAGGCGGGTATTCCTGTTGGAAAGCTCTGGGACCAGAGCTGGGGAAATATCGAGTTCAGCTTCGAGGATCCCGACGGTAACAGTCTGTGTATTGCACAGGACAAGAACGCGTAGAACTCGGTCCGTGGAACACAGCGCCGAAATTCCGACTCGTTATATGACTAAGATATCCGGCGAGTACGATACGCTGGAGTTGTCTTTCAGGATGAGCAGCTGAATGTTGAAATCGCACCTCATCGTTTCCTGGCGAAACCTGAAAAGGCACAAAGTCGCATCAACCATAAATATCTCAGGGATGGCCGTCGGTATTGCTGCTGTATTGCTGAACGGCGTCAACGTGCTGGATGAATTCGGCTATAATCGTTTTCATGAGAATGCCGACCGGATATATCGCCTTACCGTACGACGACAATTCGAAAACGGGGAGCGCATCTGGCATCAATCCGCGTGGTTTATGGGCACGCGTCTGTCTGAAGAATATCCCTATATTCTTGATTACGTCCGTTTTTTCCGTTTTAACCGGGTGGTTGAGCACGATGATCGTAAATTTCGTGCGTCAGGTTACAGCGTCGACGCCAACGTATTCGATATATTCACCTTCCCGCTGGTCAGGGGAGACGCCCGGACTGCGCTCGCAAAACCCTTTTCGATTGTGATTACAGAATCCCTGGCAAGAAGGCTGTTTGGGGATTCGGATCCCATGGGAAGCGTAATCAAAGCGGGAGAATTCAAGGGCAAAGCGTATTTCCTGACGGTAACCGGTGTCCTGAAGGACATTCCCCGGAATTCGCACATTTCCTTTGACTATCTTTTCTCGATAAACAGCGTTACCAGCCATCTCCCGACCTATTTTAATTCCAAACGCTGGATGTCCGTCTACACGTACGTGCTGCTTGATGAAGGCTATACATCCGACGATTTCGATCTTCAGGAGCGCGAATTCATCCGGGAATTCTATGGAAATCGAGACGCCAGGCGCTTTCAGCTCTCTCTCCAGCCATTGACGGATATCCATCTTGACCCATCGCAGAATCAACAGTTCTCGGCAAACGTGAGTCTCAGCCGATCCGTCTATATCTACGTCCCTGCAGTCCTGGCGTTTTTCATTTTGGTCGGTGTCTGTACGAATGTTGTGAATTTCAACACGGCCCGATTTCTGGACCGCTCGAGGGAAATTGGAGCCAGGAGGGTCTTCGGAGGAGATCGAACCGAACTGGCATTGCATTTCGTGGCCGACTCACTCTTGATTGTCGCAATTGCGTTATTGTTTGCTATCGCACTCGCCTACTTGTGTCTGCCCTGGTTGAATCGTATCACACTTACGGTCCGATCTTACGGGTTCGAACATGTTACCGGAGTATTAACCACACTTTGCGTGCCAGTCTTCCTGGTTTGTATCGGCGCCGGGAGTTTGCCCGTCCTCTGGCTGGTCAGGGGAAAGCCCGCAAATATCGTGGAAGGCAGATTGGCATTCAGAACGGCAGCGTGGTTGCGGAATGTGCCGTTCCTGTTTCAGGTAGGGATTTCCACACTTCTGCTGATTGTTGCTTCAATCGTATACTTGCAGTTGGACCATATCGACAAAGGGAACCTGGGTCTGTCGCCCGAACAGGTCTTCTATTTTTCCACGCCGGGCTTTTCGACGCATCAACGCCTGACGATAGAGCGGGAATTGAATCGATCGCCATCCATTCTGTATGTTGCATCCGGCGGCATCCCGGGAGGTAATCTGCAAAGCTATACGGCGCGGGGTCGTTCCGTTTCCGGCAATGTATCCATCCGAAGTCTCGCGGCGAGTCGTCGCTACCTGGAGACCCTGGGCATTGAAATCAATGAGGGACGAGGTTTTTCCGCCCAGGATGAAACCCTGCACGCCTGTCTGCTCAATGAAACAGCCGTAAGACTGCTGGGACTGGACTCGCCGATCGGGGAGGAAATCACCTGGTGGCGCAGACGCCGAACGGTCGTGGGTGTTGTCAAGGATTTCCATTTTATGTCACCGCAAAATCCGGTCGAACCACTGGGCATTTTCCTCGTCAAAAGCGGTCCAGTCATTCTGGCAAGAATTCATCCGGAACGTGTGGAAGATGCCGTGGATTGGATTCGTCTGACATGGTCCAAAGTTGCACCACAGACGGCATTCTCGTCAAATAGCGGGTTCTTGACCGAGAGGTTTGAGCGATGGTACGCAAGAGAACGTGGCTTAAACAGGATAGTTGGCATCTGCGTATGCATCACGCTGTTGTTGTCCGGAATGGGTCTGGCGGGACTCGTCAGATCGACCCTTGAACGGGATACGAAGCAAATTGGCGTTCGTCGCGTTCTGGGCGCATCGAAATGGCGTGTTGTGGCGATGTACTCAGGGAAGTTTATATTTGCAGGACTCCTGGCCAGCGTCCTGGCGTGGCCTGTCGCATACTATGTGATGTCCCGATGGCTGCAGGATTTCTCCTACAGGATTCAGATGACTGTCGATGTGTTTGTCTATTCGACGTTGCTCGCGTTATCGATCGTTGTCTTCATTGTCGCCGGACAAACCCTTCGGGCGGCAAGGCTGAATCCCGTAGACGCCCTTCGCGACGAGTAATGATCACTGCTGTCCCGGAACCGTGATTGCGACGGTCACAATATCGCCTGGATATCAATATGCCAGATGGCGAGTTTCCTCCCGGGAAAGGCCGAATAACTGCTTTCGAAGCGAATTCCTGGTGTTCTGTCCCGGAAATAAGTTGCCTAAATTCGACCGCCGAGTCGCCCGTCTCGCATCCTTCGACAGGCTCAGGACCCAGCGCCTGAGTGCAGGCGACATGCGTATAGTCGGCGAGCGAGGGCACTTCGACAAGCTCAGCGCAAGCAACGTCAATAGACGGGATGAATTGCCGGTCGAATGGTGAGGAATTTTTGGGACGAAACACTAGAATCGGGTGAAGAGAAATGTCTTTCAAGATTGCAAACGATCCAGAGGCCGATTATCGAGCGTTTGTCAGAGCGGCCTACGACCGATGCGCGTCGGAATATGCGAGCCAACGAAGTGCCAGGCCCTGGGCGGAGATCAACCTGATCGCGGGGCGCCTGGAACCGGGTTCAAGGATTCTTGACGTCGGCTGTGGGTCAGGTATCCCCTTTGTGAAGGAACTTGCTGATAATTTTTCAGTTACGGGGATCGACATCTCCTCGAGCATGATAGCCATGGCCAGGGAAAACGTCTCTACCGCCAGGTTCATCCACGCTGACGTTACGGAGACCGAATTCCCCGAAGGCAGCTTTGACGCAATTGTCAGCTACTACGCGATCTTCCATATTCCGAGACAGGAGCATCGGGAACTCTTTCGGCGGTTCGCGCGGTGGATCAGGCCGGGTGGACTCCTTCTGTTTACGGTCGCACCGAAAGATGACGGGCCCGGATACACGGAGGATGACTTCTTCGGCGAAACCATGTATTGGAGCAACTTTGGGCCCGGAACGTACAGGAAGATTCTCGCTGAAACCGGGTTTGAGATTGAACAGGAAGGTGTCGTGGGCGCCGGGCTTAAAGGTGCCGATACTGCGGAAGAGGTCCATCCGTTTTTCTTTGCCGTGAGAGGTGCGCGGCCGTAATCAGGTATTTTTGATGTAGCCTGCGGCTCGAAGCCTTGGCGCGTCTCCCCACTTCAGTTCAGCTCTATCCGAACGGAGATTCAATCTGTGGAACTTGACCAGAATCGCCTGAAGTCGATTCTGAATGAGGAACACTCCTACTACGGATCGCGACCGGCGAAATACCGGACCGATGGAAACATCGCGCCTCGGGCAACGGAGATCATTGCGTCTCAGTTCCGCCCTCAGATGCGAGTCCTGGACATCGGGTGCGGGAACGGCGGAATGCTACTGCAGAATGCCGTTCGCTTTGACTCGGCTCTCGGTGTCGAAAACGACCCCAGACACTTAGAACTGGCCGAGAACGCCCTGAGAAAGAGTGATGCGCAGAACGTTGAATTCAGGCGTCTCGATTTCCTTGCAGAGAGCGACTCCCTGGCGCCGGAATCGTTCGACTTCGTCTACTCCGAACGCGCGCCCATCGGGTACGACATCTATGGTGTTCAGGCCGCACTGCGTGTCCTGAAGCCGGAAGGTCTGATCTTCTTTGAACTGATTGGGGAGTTGCACCATCAGGAGGTGAAGGAAATCTTCGGGAATAGTACACGGCTATCCCAGACGATAACTGTTCAGGACCAGATGCGCGTCTCAATGGAAAGGAGCGGTGTAGGGATTCGTTTCGCAGCCGACGTCATTGAGAAAAGGATCTATCCGGATATCTACGATTGGCTTCAGTTCCAGTGTTCCATCTGGGCCTGGGGCGGGGGATCCCTTCCCCGCTATGATGACCCTCGCCTGAAGCTGTTCGCTGAACGCAACACGACATCATCCGGTGAAATCGAGACCACACACCATGTAGCCTGGGTAGGGGGAGTTAGACTTCCCGAGAATCCATATCCGGAACGCGTTCATTGAAGGGACTATTTCATGGCAAGGTTTTTAGGAATCGGTGAGTGTGACTCGGTCTCCGGCGCAGCAGTTGTTATCGACGTGATGCGAGCGTATACCGTTGCTGCATGGGCCTTGCACATTGGCGCGTCGAGGATGATTCTGATTGACGACCTCAAGGAAGCTCTTGAAATCAAGGCGCGGATTCCTGGATCCCTGGCGTTGAAGGACGGCGCGCCTGCAAAGGGATTCGATCTGTACAATTCACCCGCGGACTTGCGGGAAGCGGACATTCGCGGGAAAACCATCGTGCAACGGACAACGGCCGGCACAATCGGCGCCGTTGCCGTGCGCCACTGCAAGCCGCTGATCTGCACGGGTTTCGTCTGCGCATCTTCTGTCGCTCGCAGATTGCGCGAACTGGCGCCGAAGGAGTTGACCTACGTCGTGACAGGCGAGGACGGGGCGGCTGAAGAGGACCTGGCGTGCGCCCAGTACATCGATGCGCTCATTCGGGACCCGCAGACCGATCCAGCCCCGTATATCCGGAGAGCCACCGAGTCCGGGGCTGCAGACGATATTCGTCAGGCAGCGGCAGAGGACTACCCGGGCATAAATCCACGAGACGTCGATATGTGTCTGGACGCGGACCGGTTCAATTTTACCCTGGAGGCGGCCCAGGAAGATGAGCTTCTCGTCCTGAGGAAACATGACATAGAGCCTGAATAATTCACTAAACATGAACTTACATGGATGGACAGGATGAACAGGATAAAGACCAAGAGCAGGACAAATGCTCACTATTCCGGGCCAAACCGATGGATCTTTACCTCGGTGGGCTACAAAACATCTCCCTGACCAATCAATTTCGTAATTCATGAAATGCTGACGCGTGATATTTCGCAGAATCTATTGAAAAACAACCCGTTATACATCAAAACCAGGGTTTTCGCGAATAATCCATCATAGATTCTTATGTTGCGAAAATTCATATCACTTTCCTATTGCATCATGTCTCGATTCGGCATTGGATGCGTCTGTTGCGAAGTGGTGACCCTCACGCCCCAGCCCCATCTCCCAAGGGGAGAGGGGAGGAAGCGGAGCAAGAGCAGCGATCAGCGTTCACCAATCAGCTTGAATCCAAAACCCGACCAGTCGACGTGGGCGCCGTCATGAATTCTTCGAAGATCACGTTTGTCAGCGATCGGGATGGTACGTTCGATCTCTTCGTCATGGACGAGGACGGAAGCAATCAGACGAATATCACCCGTACCGAGGATTGGGAGGAAGACCATCCGCGATGGTCGCCCGACGGCACGCGCATCGCTTACTGCGACAGACGTTACGGGAAAGGGGAAATCTACCTGATTGACGCGGACGGGAGCCGGCCCGTGCGATTGACCCGGAATACGGCGCCGGATCTCCGGCCGCACTGGTCGCCGGACGGGGAGACGATCATCTTTACCACCGATCGAGACGACAACGTCGAAATCTACGCGATGAACCGCGATGGTTCCAACCAGAGAAACCTGACAAATCATCCGGCGTGCGAACTGGAATCGACCTTTTCTCCCGACGGCTCCCGGATCGCCTTCACGTCCGACCGTGACGGACGCTCGCAGATCTACGTGATGAACGGGGACGGAAGCGGGCAGCGACGCCTGCACGTTTCGGAGGGCGATGACGGAGACCCTGTCTGGTCGCCGGACGGAAAGTGGATTGCCTTCAACTCTGACCGTGACGGTGTCAGGCAGGTCTACGTTATGAAAGCCGACGGATCGGATCCCGAACGCCTCACTGACCAGGTAACGGGCGTAGCAGAACTCTCATGGTCTCCGACCGGCCGACAGATCGTTTTTACAGGCCACGAAGACGGCCGGCAGCAGATTTACCGGATCGATGTTGACGGTGGGAACCTGGTCAATCTCTCCAACGGTCCTTCCAATGACTTCGCCGCCGATTGGGGACCGTTGCTCGAGGCGTAACAATCGAGTTCTTTCTATTCGGGGGCATGTGCGACGGCGGCTCCGTGCGAGTGATAATCCCACGAAGACTCACTGAGGGTCACCATGCGGTTCACTGGCATTTGTATTGTAACAGAAAACGTGCCTCGTCTCTGCGCGTTCTACAGGGAAATCCTGGAACTCGAGCCTGAAGAGGCGAATATCTTCGAGATCATCCCGACGGAGGGTGCGGTTCTGTCCATCTACTCCTCGGAACGCACGGAGAAGATGGCGCCCGGATGCCTGAACGGTGCTGGTACCGGCAGCTATACGGTCGAATTTGAAGTAGACGACGTCGACCGGGAGTTCGTACGTCTGCAGGCCATGAATGTCAAGTTTGTCAAACCGCCGACAACCCAGCCTTGGGGGCGTCGGTCCGTGTGGTTCCGCGATCCGGATGGCAACATCGTCAACTTCTATGCAGATACTCAGATCTGATATGCCCTCCAAACGAGTCAAACCGTGGCGCATTCACCGACTGGATCTGCTGGACCGCGGACGTCCCGCAGAATCAGCAATCGGCGTACGTACGGGGATCACCGCATCGTGGCAGACTCTAATGCACTCGAAGCCATATTGATCAGGCCTCAACTCGATCGTTTCTGTGAAGCGTTCGGGCTGAAACCTGGTGAGCTTGAAGCCGACTTTACCGGATGGTCCAAGCACGTGATCAAGTCCCGGGATCATGCGTTTCTGTTTCCAAGGCATCCCAGGTACCAGTGTTCGCTGGATCTAGAGCTTGCAGTATATGACCTGTTGAACAGACTGAACGGATTGCCGGTTCCCAGGCTTGTCGAATGGGTCGAAAACCGCGAGATGAGCTCGTACAGGTTCGGCGTTGTCACGCGTCTGCAAGGGGTGCTGCTTGGCAGTATCGAACATGCGTGCAGTACGACCGACTATGGAAATGTGATCTGCGCCGTCGGACGGCTCGCCGGAATCTGGCACAACCTGCCATTGGGTCCCGAAACTGCCTTCCTGAAACCACAGTCTCACGACGTCGACGGCGATCATGGCGACTCGTATCGATGGCTGTACGGAGCGCTCAAATCGGGTACCCTGGGAATCGCACCGGATTCAGTTGCTTCGTCGATCCGGGAATTGGCTGCCGAGGACAGCACGGAGGAATTCGGAGCGTTGAATTCCGCAGCGAGTTACGAAAAATGGCAGCGGGCACTTGGAGCGCTCGCCGCGATGGAGGACGTGGTACTTCACGGGGATATCCACGAGGACCAGATTCTGGTCCGATCAGACGTGGACCTGGAAGTCACCGGAATCCTGGATTGGGGAAACGCCGGGATCGGAAATCCGGTCCTCGAGTTCAACTTCGGTGAGTGGGGAGGGGAGCTTTGGCGATACCGAAGCGATTTTTCGGCGTTCAGAGAGGCTCTTTGGGGCGAGTACCTGCACACGAGGGGACTTGACGGTCCGTCGTGGGAATCGGTCCATCTCCTTTACAGCCTGCAGGAACTCATTTGGACTCTGACCGCGCGAAAGGCCATCGGAAACGGCGGACCTTCATATGGATCCGAAGTAAGAAGGCTGCTCCGGTCGTTGAATGAGACGACCGCAGCGCTCTGAGACCGGGGCGATTGATTTGCCGTCTGACGACGTAGCACTCAGCCCGATCATCGATCCGAGCACCGCCTCGGCTTCCTATAGCCGGCCATTGTCCTGCATTGAGCATTGCCTTGGTTCCGGGCGTGTGGCCATTGAAGGAGGCAGAGTTCATGGGCGATTCATCGAATTTCCCCGATTCAGTTGAGTTCGGGCGCATGGCGCCCGGGATTCGAGTCAGTGATATTGAGAAATCCGTCGCATTCTACACTTCCATATTGGGAATGCGCAAGACGTTCGAGAACGGGAATCCGGTTGGCTTCGTGATCCTGAAAAAGGACCGGGCTGAACTGCACCTGTCGTTGTCGCGCGATCCGAAGCCCACGACGCACAATGTCGCGCACCTCATCGTGAGCGATGCAAGCGCCCTCTATGATCACCTGTGCAAGTCGGGAGTACGGATTATCAAGGGTCTTCGCGATCAGGAATACGGTCTTCGGGATTTCGTCATCGCAGATCCCGATGGCAACCGAATCGACATTGGTCAGAGACTGTAACGAGACCCGATAGCAGGTTGTGATGATCGGGCTGGGTCTCGTTACCGGATCTCGCCGTCAAAGACGATTCGGTTTCACGGCGGAATCGGCGGCTTGTAATCGAGCGCGAAGGACGAGGTCTGCGACGCCGCTCGTGCCGCTCGTGCCCGTCAGGCTCGCGGCGGCCGCAAACGCTGGAAGCGTCGATAACTCAAGGAGATTTATGTGTCAGACCAGAAGACAGGACGAAGCAGGAGAGTGGTTCAATTGAGAATTGCGGTGTTGTTGTTGGCAGTATTGATCCCCATCTCTTCGATTGCGGCCGACGAATGGCCGCAGTGGCGGGGACCGGCCAGGGACGGTGTCTGGCGAGAGGCCGGGATCATCGATGTGTTCGACGGTCCGGAGATCCCGGTCCGCTGGCGAGTACCGATCGGCAGCGGCTATAGCGGCCCGAGCGTCGTCAACGGGCGCGTCTACGTGACGGACCGTCTCCCGAAACCGAAACAGGTCGAACGGGTCCACTGTTTTGCGTGGGAAACGGGAGAACTGATCTGGTCCTACACGTACGACTGCGAGTACCGGATCAACTATGTCGCGGGACCCCGCGCGACGGTAACCGTTCACAACGGCCTGGCGTACGCCCTTGGCGCGATGGGCCACCTCCACTGCTTCGACGCGGCCACAGGCGCATTGAAGTGGAAGAGAGACCTGAACTCCGAATACAATATCGCGATGCCGACCTGGGGCATTGCAAGCGCGCCGATCGTTGAAGGTTCAAACGTCATCGTCCAGGCCGGCGGAACGCCGGGCGCCTGCATCGTCGCATTCGACCGCGAAACCGGCGTCGAGAAATGGAAGGCACTGGACGACAAGGCATCGTACTCGGCGCCGATTGCGATTACGCAGGGCAATAAGCGCGTCCTGGTCTGTCGGACGGCCGAGAGTATCGTCGGACTCAACCCGGCGACCGGCGGCGTGTACTGGCGCCATCCTTTTCCGCCGAAACGCATGGAGATCGGCATCGCATCCCCGGTTTTTTATCGCAACGAGTTGTTTTTTACGGATTTCTTCGATGGATCGTTGCTGCTGAAGGTGAATCCGGATAAGCCGGAGATGCAATTCGGGTGGCACCGTAAGGGCAAGGACGAGCGGAACACGGATGCCTTGCATTCCACGATGTCGACTCCGGTCCGACTTGGTGATTACATCTACGGGGTGGACAGTTACGGAGAACTCCGCTGCCTGGATGCCCGCAACGGCGAACGGATCTGGGAAGACCTGACAGCGGTACCCAAAGCCCGCTGGAGCAATATCCATTTCATCAGGAACGGCGACAGGGTCTGGATGTTCAATGAGCGCGGCGAACTCCTGATTACGACCCTTTCACCGGACGGACTGAATGTCATCAGTCGCGCGAAACTGATCGAACCGACGCGCGATCAGTTGAATCGTCGAGGCGGCGTCACATGGGCGCACCCCGCGTTCGCTTATAAACACGTTTTCGTCCGCAACGATGAGGAGCTTGTCTGCGCCAGCCTGGCGAAAGGCGATTCCAAGCAGGATTGAGCAATGGCAAAGCGAAGAAAACCGGTCTCACATGATACCGTGCAGTTGAATCCAAAGACCGACTTTGACGGTCCAACCCTCGAGTTCAACTTTCCGATGATGAAGGTCGGTATCGCTGAGTATGAAGAGGGTCCGACCGGTTGTACCGTGTTCCACTTCCCGAAAGGGGTTTCCACGGCTGTGGATATTCGAGGAGGCAGCGTTGGCGCAATCGAGACGGGCTATGGCTGGTCCCACGCCATTTGCTTTGCCGGCGGTTCGCTTTACGGCCTTGAAGCAGCCCTCGGCGTGCGCGCCGAGCTTCTCGCGATGCAGAATTATTCCATTAACTGGGAGAATATTCCCCTTGTGTCGGGAGCTATTATCTGGGATTGGAGAGGGAGGAACAACGCCATCTATCCGGATATGAGACTAGGTCGTGCCGCTCTGAGAGCAGGCCGAACCGGCGCCTTTCCGCTCGGCGCGCGCGGTGCAGGTCGTTCGGCGAACGTGGGCGGCGGATCCGGGCTGGGTGTTCGGGAATCATCCGGACAGGGCGCCGCCTTTCGACAGATCGGACGTACGAGAATTGCTGTATTTACCGTTGTGAATGCGCTCGGGGCGATTGTCGATCGGCAGGGGCGGGTCGTCAGGGGGAATCGGGATCCCAAGACAGGAAACCGCGTTCATATACGCGATCGGGTTGAACGCAGATCTGGCAGATCGAAAAAGAGCATCCCTTCTCGCGAAAACACGACCCTGACGTTGGTCGTCACCAACCGTCAGTTGGATTCGGGATCTTTCCATCAATTGGCGAAACAGGTGCATAGCTCCATGTCGCAGGCGATTCAGCCCTTTCACACCCAATATGACGGCGATATCCTGTATGCCGTCACCACAAATGAAGTCAAGACGAAAACCCTGGATGAATTCGACATCGGATTCATCGCTTCCGAGCTCGCATGGGACGCCGTGTTAACGTCATACGGGGAGAGTTGACTTGCAAGAGCTGACGACGTTGGATGACTTCGCGCCGTATATTGGATGAACCAAGCTGAGACTCCCATGATTTCGGTGCTGCTGTTCGATATCGGAGAGACCCTTCTCGACGCTGCCGGTCAACAGGATGCGTTGATGGAGGTGCATCGAACCACGCTTGGCAACTTCGGCTTTGAGTTGTCCATTGCAGAGTACAGACAGTTGGACAGCGACAAGATTTCGCGGTTCGTTCCGAGCGCCATGCACGCGATCACGTGGCACTTCGCCGGGTCTGATGTGCGCCTCTTCAACGAGATCACCGGGGAAGTGCGATCGCACTACCCGGAGATCCGGGCACTCGGTTGCCAGCTGTATCCCGGGGCCGATGTGGTTCTCAAACGCTTGGCCGGAGAATACACGCTCGCGCTGGCCGGTAACGCGCCCGCGAGTATTGTTGACGTCCTGGACGATCTTGGTGTATTGCGATGGTTTCGCCATACGGACGTGTCAGGCAGCCTCGGGATCAAGAAGCCTGATGAGCGATTCTTCCGCACATTACTTGACCGGGCGGGATTTGCGCCTTCGGAGGCGATTATGATCGGCGATCGCCTCGACAACGATATCATTCCCTCGAAGCAGGTTGGCCTTCGGACCGTTTGGATGCGGCAAGGCAGATACGCGGCGTTGGAACCTCGCGTGCCAGATGAATTCCCGGACGAGACAATTTCCAACCTGTATTCCCTGCCTTCGGCGATCCATTCGATCACGGAAACCCGTTAGATTTCACGGACGTCAACAGGTGGACCGGTCCAAATAGCCACGCTACGTTATAGGGCTGATTAGGATGGCCACAGACATCTCCACGAGGCCGCGTCAGTACTGGGATGATTATGCGTCGCGGTTCAAGCATAAGAGCCTTGCGGACGCCTACGAGCTACGTCCTCCATATCCGGAAGAAGTGTTCAAAATACTCAGAGACTTGCTCGGGCGGGCGCCGGGCAGAGTCCTGGACGCCGGCTGCGGTACGGGCAAGATCGCTCGAAGGCTTGTGGATTACGCGGATGGCGTGGATGCAATCGACTTTTCGGAAGACATGATTCGTGTGGGAAAGTCGCTGCCCAACGGAGAACATACGCGCCTCAGATGGATTCACGGACGCGTCGAGGAGGTGGAATGGGACCCGCCCTACACCCTCGTGACAGCGGGCGCAAGCATCCACTGGATGGAGTGGAAGACCGTCTTTCCGAGATTCAGGAAAGCGATGCCGGATGGCGGGCACGTTGTCATTATCGACGGCGATCGACCCATCCAACCGCCATGGCGGGAAGCAGAGCTCTCGCTGATTCGCGAATATTCGACGAACCCGCATTACGAAGACATTGATTTGATTCAAGAGCTCGAGGACCGCGGACACTTTCTGCGGCTGGCGGATGTACTGACCGCGCCCGTTCCTTTTTTGCAGTCGATTCGGGACTACGTCGGTTCCTTTCACTCGCGTGAGAGCATGTCCGTGGAACACATGGGGGAGGTCAACGCTGCGGCTTTTGATGCCCGGCTATCGGACGTCCTCTTCGAATACGCCGACGAACGCGGGATTCTCAGCTTCGATCTTCAAACGAGAGTAACATGGGGAAAGCCACTCGACTGAAACGAAACCGCGACGCGCGCCACCGGGCTTGAACGACTGTCATCGCTGCGAGGCAGGACTCGACTCGGGAAACGGACCAGATTGAACGTGGATCCTGCGCAGTTCGATCAATTGATAGCGAAATACCCCGTGCTCAGCGGGGAGAAGGGGAAGTTGCGTCCCGACGTCCACTTCCGCGGGTTCGAAGCTGAAATGGCGTCGACCGCTTGCGGCTCGTCTTATGTCATTCCCTTCGTATCGGATACGCATTGTCTCGTGACCAGGCGGTCTAACGGAAAATGGGTCCTGCCGGGAGGCACCGTCGAGCCTGGCGAGAGCTGGGAGGAGGCCGGTCGTCGCGAACTGTTGGAGGAGACCGGGTGGGTTCCGGGAAAGCTTCATCCCATGGGGATGTACTATTGCGTCTCTCGAAACGACCGACCAAGATTGCCCCACGTCCCTCATCCGGTCCATGTGCGAGTGGTATCGTGGGCGGACGTGGTCCCGAACACCGAAGACAGATCTGATCCTGATCCGCATAGTGGGATTGTCGAAGTCCGGGCCGTCCATTTTAGCGAGGTGCCGGCGCTGTTCGGTCCGGAATCCCCGGACTTCGGTGAACTGTACCGATTTGCGTATGACTTGAAGCAGGCAAGAAAAGCATAGGGTAAATCGACGATGGTTTTTCGGACTATAGGATAGCAGTTACGACTCGCGCGCGGCGAAAACGTCGGCGGTTGCTCACCCGGCACAATCTGAAATATGCTTGTTGTCAATCTCACAAACTCGCAGCTTGAATCCTACAGGTTGATCTGGGGGAGTTTTGCTGACTTCGACTGGACTTTTGTGGGTCGGGGAAGGACATTTGGATTCTACGGCCGACTCGGGGTGGACCGAGCGGGAACGGTCGAATTGCTCGATCTATGCGTCGCTTGTTCCGGAGAATATGCGAAAGATGAGTTCGATGACGAGGTCGAACAGCTCAGACGGAAGCTGGCTTCCGTTTCCACCGCGCCCGGCAGTGGAACGGTCGAATTCCGGATTGAACTGTTGTCTTCACATACCGGCCGCGGAACAATGGCGAGTCACCTCGTCCTCACCTACGGGGACTCAGAGGATCTTCAAGAATCGCACTTCCGTCGATTCGAGCCGAGGGTTTCGGCGTCAGGAGGCGGTCTCGCCGCGAGAAACCAGTACTATCCGGTTAGCGCAAATGCGCGTCCGGAAGCTGCAAAGAGCATCACGATTTCGGACCTGAAGACGCTCGTGTCTCAAAACCCCGCGGTCGCAATCACCGGTGCCGGAATATCCACAGGGAGCGGGATCCCCAGCTTCAGGGGTTCCGAGGGTCTGGAGCGCCATTTCCCGCTGCATGAACCGTTTCCGGGCGCCGTCGCGGACTTGATGATTGAAAAGCCACGTAAACTCGCGGAGATTCTTGGGAGTTTTCAAGCCGCCTTCCTGCAGGCGGAACCAAATGGCGCACATCGAGCATTGGCTAACCTGGAGGATAGAGGCTTCGTTCTCCGCGTTATTACAGGGAATGGAGACAGGCTCCACGAACGGGCGGGATCAGTCAACGTCCACGTGAAGAATCCGGATGACTTCAAGCCCGGCGCTCGTGGATGGGGGTGGTTCAAGGACGGGAAGGTTCTCCTCGCGATCGGTCTTGGTAGAGATGAACACGGATTGATCAGCTATTCGCGCGACAGTGGCCTGAGAGTCGCCGCGGTCTCTCCGGACCGCCCGGAGTTTCTGCACGAGGATGACCTATACCTGGCTGGAAGGGCGGAAGACGTGTTGCCCAGCCTTGCCAGTTGAAGCGCGTGGCTGGACGCGAGCAGCCAAGGAATCCCGCTCTTCGGCCACCAAGTTCGAATGACCGTTGGAGGAAGGAATCGTGAGCAGAATTGATCCGCTAAAAGCCGTGGCTTTCGTCCTTGATTCCGACGATCCCGCACTTTCGAGTTTGGCCAGATTTGCAACGGGAGATTGCAGTCGCGGCGAGGTTATCGAGGCCCTCGCCTTCAATCAGAGAGATGACGGTGGCTGGACGAGAACGGACAAGGACTTTCAGGGCGACCTGTCGATCATCACCGCGACGTTCGTCGCGCTTCAATGGCTGAATTGGATTGGAGATCGCGACAGTTCAGTGTTGCTGAATACACTCGACTATCTCCGAAGAACCCAGCGCGAAGACGGAAGCTGGGATGAGCCGGAAGCCATTGTGGATTTCAATCCGCCGTTCTGGATGCTGCCCGGCCGGTACGGAAATCAGGTCTGGCTGACCTCGGCGCTGTGCTGCAAACTGATGGAATCGGGCATGCAGCACGAGGTGGATTTCGCAAAAGCCGTGGAGTTCATCCGGCGAGGATGGAATGGCGAGAGATTTCCGGACTACAACCACACGCACTGGATGGCGCTGCCACTGTTTCATCTCCACGAATCCGGCAATGGGACGGACGAAGAGATTGTCAGCGGATGCAGGAGGATATTGTATGATACTGTGGAACAGGGCAAAGGGGATCCGGGAGACGTCATCTCCATTGCGCACGCCAGCCATCTTGCCGGTGACGTTGCGGAAGACCTCTTTAAACTTTCGTTGGCCAGCGTGACCAGCAACCAACAGGAGGACGGGGGCTGGATTACCGGCCACGGTGAGGAACACCGGGCGAGCTTTACCGTTGAAGCCCTGTTTCTGTTCAGGAAAATCGGACTGATTTGATCCGAATTATTCATGAAGACCAGTGAGTTTGTTGTATAATCGGTTGATTTTGAATAACATTAGCAGTGTATATGACGAAAACCTTGAATAGTCAGGAGTCGGGTCAACCAGGGTATTGTCGTGGTCTCAGGGTGGCCAGATTCATCGCTGTTGCTTGGAAGAGTGAGCAATTGCTCTGCTCCTGGTTATTAATCCCTTCTAATCCTGTAATTCCTGATCGGATTTGGTTTTCATCCTGTCCATCCTGTCCATCCATGTTAGTTTCGTTATATGAATTAAAGGGGTTAAGAGGAGGTTGAGATGCCGGAGATACCACTTTCCCGGTTGGTCCCGGTCAGCGAATGTGTCGCAAAATGCAACAGTGAGCAGCTGAGCCTTACGGGATACGGATACGTTCGCACTCCTGGTATTTACGCCGTGCCGCTGCGGATCGAAGCGGTGGCGAAGACGGATTCCACAAACCTGCGGCTTCATTTTGCAAAGGGGCACGTGATCTTGAACTGGGAAGTCGCACTGGAAGAGATGGCGGGTTACGAACCGGTCTACGGCCATACGTTCTTCGCGGAGGGCCAGGGGCAGGTTCCGCGGGATACATGGGTGAGGGTGACGTGGGAGATAAAGGAGGATTTCATGCGGGTGCTGGTCGACGGTGAGTTGCGTTACAGCAACGAAGGCGAGACCCCGGATGAGTTTCAACGAAATAACTACAACGGCCTCATTGGGCCGGTATGTATCGGACCGGGGTGGGGGTCCACTGTAACGGTTAAGTCCCTGAAGGTGGAGGAATTGGCGTAAACAGGAAGGGCAATTCCGGCGGACTGTGGATCGGTGGCGCAGCCGCCGGAGAGAATAGAAAGATTACAGATCTTCGTCTTATGTCAATACCGGTAGTTTTCCCACAAATCGTGATCGTCTACTTTATAAGCGGCTGCTTTTCAGTAAATTTGCCTTAGGGAATTTCGTCAACCTGAGACATGGTACGATCGGGGTCTCGTGGTGTAGCTTACGGTAGACCGATTCATCGCGATAACCTTGAATTGGGTGAATTATTCCGGTTCCTGGTTTTTATCCTGTCGATCCTGTCCATCCATGTAAGTTCCGGTTCATGAATAAATCGGGTACCTGAAAGCAGGCAATGAAGACATTCGTTCGCATTTCGGGAATTCTGATTTCCCACGATGGCCTCCTGCTCGTGAAGTGCGACGGCATCGACGATTATCTCCTGCCGGGCGGAAAGGTCGAAGACGGCGAGTCGGACCTGGATACACTGCGAAGAGAGTTGAAGGAAGAGCTGAACATCACCCCGACGGACGCTGAATTCTTCGGGGAATACGAGCGTCTGGCCAACCCTGAGGAATCCGGAGACCGGCACATCGTGAGGGTCAGGGCTTACGTCGCAGGTTTTGAAGGAGAACCCGTTCCCGACCAGGACGAAGTACTCGAGATCGCCTGGGCATCCATGGCGGATCTCGAATCCGGGAAATACCAGTTGAATCCCATTCTGCGGAACCACATCGTCCCGGAACTCAAGAAACAACAACGGCTCTGATGCCCTGCTGTATCGGAGCGACAGCTTGAGACAGAAATGGACGAAACGAATGGTACAACATGAAAAAAAGAGCAACCCATGACCTCCGGTAGCGCCCGGGCCCCTCTCGGAATATTCTCATGGTTCGGCTACGAACTGCCTCTCTATGAACGCTTACGTCTGATCAGACAGAGTGGATTCAGTCACACCTTTCTTTGGATGGGCAACAAAGAACCCCTGGTTGCATCGGGTCGTGCCCACGAAATGCCGGGAATGGTTGCAGATGCCGGGCTCGCCGTCGATCACGTCCACGCACCCTACGACAACGCGAATGCTTTCTGGTCCGATCGGCAGGGAGAACGTGACGCGTTGGTGAATGAGAACGTCAAGCTGATCGAGTATTGCAGCCGGCATTCCATTTCCCGCATCGTGCTTCACGTAACGAAGGGGCCATCGCCGCCTCCGCCTTGTGCGGAAGGTCTGGAAACCTTACGGCGGTTGGGCGAGGAGGCGGCAAACTGTGGGGTCGCGCTGGCTCTGGAGAATACAAGGCTGACCGATCGTCTGGATTTCATTCTGACTGAGCTTCCTCTGGCGAGCCTCGGCTTGTGTTACGATAGCTCGCACGATTTCCTGTATTCCAGTACGCCCGGCGCCGTGCTTGAGAAATGGGCGCATCGTCTTATCACGACCCATTTCTCGGATACAGACGGCCATGGCGACGTTCACTGGTTGCCGATGAAGGGAATTGTCAATTGGGACACCGTTGCAAGAGCATATCCCGCATCCCGCCGGGGTCCCATTATGATCGAGTCAGTGCCCCAGGATTTCGCTCAAGCCCCTTCTGAATTCCTTGCGGATGCCTTCCAGGCAGCGATTGAACTGAGGGAGAAACTGGTTGGCTCTGAGAATGTGATCGGAAACTCGCGATGATCGATGATGCCTACAGTCTGGCGGCGAAGCACTACGACGCCGCATACAGCGTTAAGGAAGACCTGGTTGACAGAGACTTCTATCTGGACCTGGCCGGGGAATATGGCGGGCCTGTACTGGAGCTGGGCTGCGGGACCGGCAGAATCACGTTGCCGCTTGCGCGGCAGGGCCACGATGTCACGGGGGTTGATGCTTCTCGCGCGATGCTGGAGGCTCTGCGCACAAAGCTCGCCAAAGAACCTGCAGGCGCCAGACGCAGGGTACGCGTTGTCGAGGGCGATTTCAGGACCCTTTCTCTCAGGGATCGTTTCTCCCTGGTAATCATTCCATTCAGACCCATGCAGCATATGTACACCGTGGAAGATCAACTGGCCGCGCTGAGAAACGCCGGGAAACATCTGAAGGATGGAGGCGTCCTCGCGTTCGACGTGTTCAATCCCCGCTTCGACAAGCTTCTATCCGGCGACGGCGAGGAACACCTGGAACTGGAATGGTCGGCCGGCGACGGGACCGGTCGGACCATCCGGAGATTCTTCGTCAAGGAAGGATTCGATCCGGTTAACATGGGTTTCGCCGGCAGGTTTATCTTCCGGCTGTATAAAGGCGGCCGCGTACTGTCCGAGGAAGAAGAGCCATTCAGGATGAGCGTGTATACCTATCCTCATCTCAAGGCGCTTTTTCACGCCGCCGGTCTCGAGACCGTGGGGGAATTCGGGTCTTTTGACCGGAAACCGATAGATCCGGCAGCGCCTGAGATGATCTTCCTGCTGAAGCATCGACGATAGCTTGAATCGACGCTCCGACTGGAGACCCCCCATCGGCGCGCCGTGAGGGTCTGCGCTTCGGCTGAGAGGGTTCACGGTCGCCCAATCAGCCGGGACGACAATCATTGGGTTCGCGAGACAATAGACATTCCGACAACATTTGAGGCAGAGCCTATCGGGAGATGCCGTGTGAAAGATCAACTGAATAGCGTGAGACGATTTCATGAGGTGTTCGGAGCGCACATAGAGCGCACGCCTACCGCAATCGTACCCGCGGAGTTAAGCGAATGGCGGGTCAGGATGCTCCTGGAGGAACTGGAGGAATATCGAGAGGCCGTACAAGACCGGGATATCGTGGAGATCGCGGACGCCCTTACCGATTTGCTCTACGTACTCCTGGGCACATTCATCACCCATGGACTGCAGGACATTGCCGAAGAGCTCTTTGACGAAGTCCACCGGAGCAACATGAGTAAACTGGATGAGCACGGTAAACCGATATACAGGGAGGACGGCAAAGTGTTGAAGTCGGATCGGTTTACCGAACCGGATCTGCAATCGATCATATCGAAAACGGTTCAAGCCGAACCGCGATGAATGCCTTAACCGGGTATTGGGAGTCGCAGACGCGGTTGCTATTGACACTGGATCGGGCGAGAAAGGTTCCTGAATGACAGATATATTGAATGATTCTTCGGATTCCGCTGTCACTGTCGCGATCGAGCAGAACAACATCGATCTGTTTCTCTTCGCCGCGGAATCGGGAGGTAAGACGATCCTGAGAGAGGAAGATTACACCGGCGTCATCGGCAAACCGTGGTGGCCGAATTACCTGGTCGAACCGCGCTTCCACGAAGCGATGCTCAAGAAACGTATCCAATGTATTCGCGAGGGTATTGAGCAAAGGGAGCTGCCGCCGCTTCTCAAGTTCGGTCCTAAGGCACAGCCGGCGAATCTGAGAAATGAACTCTTGAGAAACGGCTTCGTGGCGATGGATCACAATCCTCCCGGGATGGCCATGGAACTGGATGCGATGAATGGAGTGCGTCCATTTCCGCTCGACCTCAGATTAGAACGGGTGGGTGATGACAACGGACTGCGCGAATGGCTGTCTTTCTTCACTCTGTTCGAGTTCAAAATGTTCAAGGTTCTCATCCAATCGCCCCTGGTGCGACTCTACGTGGGGCGGATCGACGGCGAGCCGGTCGGGACTTCGATGTTGTTTCTGTCATCCGGGGTTGCGGGAATCTATCAGGTGGAAGTTTCGCCGGAGCATCGAAGGAAGGGAATCGGAACTGCGATGACGCTGGCGCCTATGAAGGACGCTCGCCAAATGGGGTACAGGATTGCCGTACTGCAGGCGTCGAAGATGGGAGAGCCGGTCTACCGGAAGATTGGATTCAGGTCGTACTTCAAATACAACTACTGTCATCCAACGGGGTGTACTTTTGCCGCCTTCATGGCCGCGTGAGAATTACAGTAGCGATCGATCGCTTGTTGGAGCTGTCGCAATACCATCAAACGTTCGTACCCGAAACCGACCGATAACCAGGAGAATCGCGATATGAAAATCGTACTCACAGGCGTATTTGTGGAAGACCAGGACAAAGCCCTGAAGTTCTATACGGAAACGCTGGGTTTTGTGAAGAAGCATGACGTTCCCGTCGGGGAGTTCAAATGGCTCACCGTCGTCTCTCCCGAAAACCCCGACGGTCCCGAACTCTTGCTCGAGCCGAACGGGAATCAGGTGGCAAAGGCATACCAAAAGGGACTCTTCGAACAGGGCATCCCCGCGGCATCGTTCGGCGTTGAGGATACTCAAGCCGAGTTTGAGCGATTGAAGGCGCTCGGCGTCTCGTTTACGATGGAGCCGACCAACTATCAGGACGTTATGCTGGCGATCTTCGACGATACATGCGGAAATCTCATCCAAATCATGCAGACGTAAGATCATATCGCAGGGCGCCCACAAGGGACGCCCCTACACGTGCACGGTGTAGACGATGAAGAAGCCGTTTCGAGGGTGGGGCGGACATTCCTGTCTGCCGACGTGCGCTGCAACTGTGAGGAAGCCGCCAGGGAAACCAGGCCTCCGCGCATACCGGTTGGCGAAGGCTTCTGCCGCACGTCAAGCCGAGAAGACGGGGGATTCTTCGCTGCGCTCAGAATGACATGTAGGGCGATTGCCATGGGCGAAATGTCTCGGCCATGCCTGCGCCGAACTGTGAAGAAGCCGCTGTGAGGGTGGGGCAGACATTCCTGTCTGCCGACGTGCGCCCAGACTGTGAGAAAGCCGCCAGGGAAACCAGGCCTCCGCGCATATGGGTTGGTGAAGGCTTCCGCCACACGTCAAGCCGAGAAGACGGGAGATTCTTCGCTTCGCTCAGAATGACATGTCTTGCAATAGCCATCGTTGAAATGTATCCGTCATCCGTTAGCCCAAACTGTCATCCTGAGGAAGCGGTCCGGCCTGCCACCGAATCACCGGCAGGCCGGCTGACGAAGGATCTACTGCGGCATCGGTACACACCAGTGTGATTTGTACGTGTCCCAAGCCTGAAAGGCGGCACGTTTGCGCCCGGAAGGTCATGCCGAGGCGGCGCGGGTTCGTTGGGAACCCGGTATACGGGCGTTTCGACAAGCCATTTCAACAGGCTCAACGCAAGAGTTCGCCCGTCTGTTTCCGAGGCTCAACGGAAAAGGCGCCGCCGTGATGGCAGCGCCTTGTTTTTGTGATGCCGGTCAATGGACTGCCGGATCAGTCGATCCGACCGTGCCTGCGAAGCACGGCGTCGATATCATCCCGCCCCGTTCCTTTCCTGGAGCCCTCGGATTTCAGCCCCGCGTTCAGCAACATGTCGATCGCCGCTGGATAGTCCGCCCCGGGGTTCGGCGAATTGATCGCGAAATGCAGGGTCGTGCCCATCGCGGTGCCGCCGAACTCGTTTTTCAATTCAAGCGACGGGCCGCGATCGAGGATCAGTGACAGGGTGTCGAGATGTCCCTGGGAAGCGGCCCACATCAGGCCCGTCATATCCCACGTGCCCTGTCCGTCCACGTCGGCGCCCTGCGCCAGCAGGTATTCGGCGATCTCCGTCCGTCCGAACCGGCAGGCATCTTCAAACGCGACCGCCAGGTCTGCCTCAGAAACGCCGCGTTCTTCCACGAATTCCTCTGTCAGGTCCAGTTGGCCCAGCCCCGCGGCCATCGCTACGGTTTTCACCTCGGCCCCGAGACGCACCAGTGCGGCGGCAGACTCGGGATACCCGAACTTGAAGGCCAGACGGACCGGCGCGCCGTCTCCGTTGACCCCATCCACCTTCGAACCCGCCTCCACGAACATCTCGATCAGTTCGGTCGCAACACCCCTGTAGTGCGGATGAACGCTGGTTACGAGCGCCAGCATCGGCGTGTCTCCCGAATCGCCCGGTCCGCACAGGGCATCCACCTCGGCGCCGGCATCCAGCAGAAACCGCGCGACCTCCGGCGCATTGGCGGGCGACCGCTGGCGGAAGTCCTCGATGCCGTTGGCGGCGAGATAGTACAGCAGCGTCGCCCGGTGAATGCGCGCCGATCTGGCGTGGGCCAGGGCCGGATTCCCGCGCAGAAGGGGCTCAAGCCTGGCGAGGTCTCCATCGACCACGGCGTCGGCCGCGACCTCGAACTCGGCGCCCTCGGGCGTCTGGCGCGTGTCGCGCTTAATGAAGTCGGCAAACGCGTCCCAGCCTTCGAAGCTATGCGCCCCTGCGATGAGCGACTGAGCGTCCGCAATCGAAAACCGATGGCTCTCATCTCCAGCCTTCGCCGACACGTCACCGGCGCTTTTTTCGACTTCGCCGATGGCCCGTTCCCAGCTGCCCCGCACAAAGTCCGTCAGGTCGGGCCCGGACACGCGGACAATCTCGTCGAGCCAATTGTTGCAGAACTCCTTAACTGCGTTCGTGTTCTCCGAATGAGCGGCGCTGACGAGGTCCTTGGCGCGTTTCACGTAGTGCGCGAGTACGGGACGGGCAGGTAGCGGAAGGGTATCCATTTGGTTTTTCCTTGTCAGTCGGAAAGTGATCTTTACGAACGATGTTTTTGGCGTCCCTGACGCGGACATTGACCAGACCTACTCTTCAGGCCAGCCATCGGGTATTTCGTTGGCATCGAGGGCGGTCTTGATGGCGGCAGCAGCATTGCCGGTAACCCAGCCGCTCCAATGATCGGACTTGGCGCCCAGCCACCAGAGAGCCGCGTCGTTGATTCCGGCCTCCGGGTTCTCGCTCTGCCAGACGGCAACCTCCTTGTAGCGGTCGATGTCGAGGCCCCAGGCCCGGAGCATGTCGACGACGTCGGGGGCCCTGGCCGGCAGACTGGAATGCACCGCAATCAGGATGGTTGCGGCCTCGTAGGCGCAGGCCTTGTTCGTTTCCCAGCACTCGTCGCTATACTCGGGCTCGTCGAGCCGTACCAGGTTCAGGAGCAAGGCCGGATCGTTGGTGCCCCACTGAAAACCGAGCCAGGGATCTCCGTTCTCGTAGGCGCTGTAAAGGTCGGCGTCCAACGCTTCTGCATCCTCGGGGGTGACGATCTGTACGTGATCCGACAGGCCGTAGCCTTCAATCTGGGCTGCATTTATTTCTGCGCAGCCCCAGGTGCTGACGCAGGACATCAGGCGCGCCTTGCCGCCCGTCTCCGCGGTCGCAAACAGGTTCTTGAAACGGTCTTCCTTGAGATCTTCTACGCTGTCCAGATCCGGATACTGCTCCTGGAGGTACGCGGGAATGACAAACGCCGACTGCCAGTCGCTGCCAAGACTTGGGCCGACGTTAATCGCGTCCCCGGCGGCCTGAGATTCTGCCCAGCCTTCGTCCTGGTTGGGCAGCCAGACCTCCATGAAAACATGGGTGTCACCTTTGCGCAAGCTGTCGAACAGGGGCAGCGTGGAGCCGGCGATCAGATCGGTAGGATAGTCGTAGCCCAGCTCCACGATATATTGTGCGATGCGGTTCTGCAACTGGGCACTGGCCCAGTTCAGTTCGCTGAAGACGATGGTCTGTTCAGAAAGCGCGAATGAGCCTGTCAGCCGGGCCTTGTCGCCAATGGGCAGATTCACCAACACCCTGTAACCGGCGTTAATCGGTATGCTCGACCAGGAACCGACTTGAACTCCATCTTTCGAGGCTCGCGCCCGAAAATAACCCGTTACGTTGTTACCTGAAAGTTTCAGTCTCGCCCGGCCATTCTCATCGGTCGTATTCGGCCCGCCGGCGAACTCCGTGTAATCTGCCGCCTGTCCGGAAACAGACCGCGCGAATTCTACGGTTGCGCCGATCACCGGGGCGCCATCCTGCGTTAGAGTGACCATCACCGCTGCATGTCCGCCATCATACTGTGCGGCCACTTTACCCAGCGGTCGTCCCACCTGACCTTCTGGCTCCTGCATCTGCGTAACACGCTCACCACCACAACTCCAACTCACGCATGCGGCAAGTGCGATTATTGCGACACGCATTGACATGATCGCCTCCTTTTCCGTTTGACCGAAAGTTATTGCCCTGGCGCTCTCACTGTGTTAGATTTCAGCACACCTTGAGGGGGCGAGGTTAATGTCTGGGTGCCGCGACTTTGGCGGGTCGCGGCTCTTGCTGTATATATGCCTCGAGGAAGTGGACCGCATCGACGAGATCAACTTGCGGGGAAACTGCGGTGGATCGGCCCTTTGTCTTCCATAAAGGTCTCCCTTGGAGAGTGGAATCTTGCGGGCAGCATGCTGTATGCTTGCCGTCGTGGCCACGGGACAGCCGCACGGTAACGCGAAATCGGCATTCGACGTGCCGATATGCGTTATTCTAATAAATATAATAAATAAATGTGAAATTTCTACAATAAAGCCCTATGGTTGTGATCAATCGATGAAATCTACGCAAGGCCGGCGAAATTCAGCAATGGGCCACAGTCGCGACTGGGTCTGAACCTCGTGTATCGGCGCGGCAGCGAGCACCGGACGGTCGGCGGGTCTGGGTCAGAAATGGAGCTGAAACGAATTGAACTGTAAAGATTATTGAGTCAACGTTACTATGAGAAGAGAAGACTACTATAAATGGGCTGAGCGAACCGCCCGATGGGGTGCTGAGTACCTGTCCACGCTCGACGAGCGGCCCGTGAGGGCACAGACCGCGCCTGGTGAGATCGCCGCGATGCTTCCCGATGCGCCGCCGGAAGCGCCGGAAGACATGGAGACGATTTTCGCCGACTTCGAGCGAATCGTGCCGGACGGGATGACGCACTGGCAGCACCGGCGCTTCTTCGCCTATTTCGCGGCCAACGCCGCGCCGGTTTCGATGATCGCCGAGAACCTGACAGCGGTGATGGCGGCCCAGTGCATGCTCTGGCAGACCTCGCCCGCGGCGACTGAAATGGAGACGCGGATGGTGGACTGGATGCGCCAGGCCCTGGGATTGCCGGAAGGGTTCCAGGGGGTCATTCAGGACACCGCAACGTCGGCCAACCTCTGCGCCGTTCTGACAATGCGGGAGCGCGCGCTGGGTTGGCGCGGGATCGACTCCGGAATCACGGGCGAGAGACAATTGCGGATCTACGCGTCGCCGGAGACCCATTCGTCTATCGACAAGTCGATCCGGATCGCCGGGATCGGCCAGCGGAATCTCGTCAAAGTCCATACCGACGGTTCCGGCGCGCTTGATTCCCAAGCGCTTGGGGCGGCGATCGACGCCGACCTCGCGGCGGGATTTCTGCCGGCCGGCGTCGTCCTCTGCATCGGCGGTACGTCGATGGGCGCGTCCGACCGTCCGGCCCCGGCCATCTCAGTCGCGCGCGAGCATGACCTCTACGTGCACGTGGACGCGGCGTGGGCCGGCTCCGCGATGATCTGTCCCGAACTTCGGGAGCTGTGGGAAGGCGTCGAGGGCGCCGACAGCATCGTCTTCAACCCCCACAAGTGGCTCGGCGCGCAGTTCGATTGCTCGATCCAGTTTCTCGCGGACCCGGAGCCGCAGGTCCGGACCCTGGGTATCCGTCCCGAATACCTCGAGACGCTCGGGCAGTCCGAGATCACCAATTACAGCGAGTGGACGATTCCATTGGGGCGCCGCTTTCGGGCCCTCAAACTCTGGTTCCTGTTGCGCGCCCACGGTCTCGAAGATCTGCGACATCGGATCCGGAACCACGTCGCCTGGGCCGGGGAAGCCGCCGCCGCAATTGCATCGCTCGACGGCTTCCGCCTGACCACGGAATGCCGCCTCTCGCTCTTCACGTTCCAGTTCGCCCCGGAAGGGCGGAATGCCGACGAGGCCACCGAGCGCCTGCTCCGCGCGGTGAACGACGACGGCCGGATCTACCTGACACATACGATCCACGACGGACGATTCGTCATCCGCTTCCAGGTCGGGCAGTTCGATTGCCGGAAGGAGGACGTTCTACTGGCAGTCGACGTGCTCCGGGAGTTGGCCGATGCGGTTTGATATCGAACCTCTGAGTCAATCGGACGCTGAAACGATCGCTTCGTGGCATTACGAGGGCGAATATGCGTTTTATGACGCGGAAGCGGATGCCGAGGACCTGGCGGAACTTCTTGATCCCGCACTTCGGGGCGACTCCATGTTCGCCGTACGGGATGACGCTGGCGAATTGGTCGGGTTTTTTGCGTATCAAATCTCAGTCGGCGTCGTGGATTACGGTCTGGGTCTTCATCCGGATCTGACGGGGAAGGGACTGGGGGAGCGTTTTGTTTGTGCGGGACTGGATTTCGCGCAATCCCGGTTCTCGCCGAAGACCATTCAACTTCGCGTCGCGGCGTTCAACCAGCGGGCGATAAAGGTTTACGAACGCGTCGGTTTCAGGGAAGTCGAACGCTATATGAACCGTACGAACGGGGGTGAGTTCGAATTCATCCGAATGGAATTCATGAAACCGCAGTAACAGCGCCGCTGAAATTGCGGCTGCGAAATCTCGCGGCGGGAAATATAGGAATCCCGTAGGGACTGGCTCCGATCAACATCGATCTGGAGAACGGCCGCGTTTGGCCGTTTTTCGACTGCCACTCGCCGTCCCTTCGACAGACTCAGGGAGCGGTTCACGGCAGGATTCTCGAGTCACAGCCTCAGAGAGTAGGCTCAATGACGTTCGTTGAGCTTGTCGAAACGCCGTCATTGAGCGTGTCGAAACGGTCCTGCGAGAGTGCCCGCTGCTATGGAGAGTGTAGATTATACGGGGAGCACTATTGGTTTATACCCGTTAGTCGCAGGCCCAATACGTAGGGCATTTCTCGCCCAATGTAGCAGCAACAGTCTTCAAGATCCTTGACAGGAGACAAATGAGCTGAAGATTCCTACGGGAGTATCTCTCCGAGTTCGCAACGGCGCTTGACACCGTACCACCGTGCATGTTTTAATGATTCGGGCATTGCGTTACGTTTGATGAACGTACCCGTTAAATTCTCACCGCCACAACCAACAGACAGGGAAAAATGAGAAACGCAAATCCTGAGGGATATGTGAAGTGTCCAAATTAGCGATCCAGAAAATCATCGGTATGCGGCAGGGGATGTTGGATAGTTTGGAGCTTCCGATACAGTTGCCTGAGCCAAAGCAGTGTCTTGATCTAGAGTCACGATCTGACTCAGAGGGGAGGACTTTTAAACACATCCATCAATCCTGTCTAGGACACGCCAACAACTTTCGCATCTGCAACCAAATAAAGGTCATACAACTAATTGACACCTATCTCGCGCTCGCGAATACCAGTTCTATTGGCCTCTATCTGGCGGGTCGTAGTGCATTGGAATTGTGTGCCTTTTTGGTCGAAGTGAAATCCAGGCTTGATTCCGCGAAGAATCGCGCGACTCAAGATTGGAGAGGTGGTGGCGAGTCATTCTTTAAGAACATAGTTAGAGCGCGATTTGCGACGTCAAATCCAGAATTCGAACGAATACTCAAAGAGCAGGGTGTGTCCAATTCGGTCCTAAAACCCATCAATATTGTCGGGTGTATAAAGAACCTAACGAATACCAAGGGTTTCGAAGGAATCTGGCAAAGGTACGAATCGCTCTGCGACTACGTTCATCACAATTTGGGCAGTCAATCAGTAAACACGGCCGGTAGTGGTAAAAATACCGAGGTCCGAATTTTTGCAGGATCGCTAGTTCTCTTGCCTGGGTCAACCGTTACGGAGTATAGGTATCCCCTGCTTAAACAGACGCTACGAGCCAGCGAAGATACAGCAAACGAATTCGCCATTGATGTGAATACGTCATGGAACGCAATCAAAGAGTTACCTCGTACACCCTATAGTCCTGAACAATGTAAGCGGTTCACTGGCAACATTTGGGGGGCTAAGCGACTCGATTTTGCCGTCAATCAAGTGGCCAATCGTACATCGAAAGCCAATGGGAGAAAAGTTGGCCGAAACGAGATATGTCCATGTGGTAGTGGAAAAAAGCATAAGAATTGTTGTCTCGGCAGATAGATGAAGAAGGATCAGAGTCCTACAAGACGGAAGAGCGTAAATCTACCAACACAATACGTCCGTCGGTTTCTGTAATCAAGGTGACAGCCGGTGAAAATAGCCAGACAGAGTGTTTATCTTGATTCAACGATTCCAAGTGCCTATTTCGATTCGAGAACCCCTGAACGCCAGGGGCAGACCCTTCAGTTTTGGCATGAACGTCTGCCAGACTTTGAAGTCGTAATTTCAAGTGTTGTCTTGTTGGAGATTCGTGCCACTCCTGACGAGGAGAGGAGATGGCAGTTAGAAAACCTGGTAAAGGATTGCAAAGTCCTCGTGTTTGATGAAGAAGCCGACGCGCTAGCACAAGAGTACGTTGGAAGGGAAGTCTTTCCACAGAAATATGTAGATGACGGCAATCATGTTGCCGTTGCGGTGACCAACGGAATTGGGTATTTTTGCAGTTGGAACTTCACACACCTTGTAAACGTGAATATACGACGAGAAGTCAATTTGATTAATGCGTTGAAGGGCGACTGTTCTGTCCCGGAAATAGATTGCCTGAATTCGGCCGACGAGTCGCCCGTCTCGCAAGGCGCCAGAGCGCAGGCGACCTGCGTAAGGTCTGCGAGCGAGGGCAACGCCGCGAGACGGGATGAATCGGTGGGAGAATGGCGAGATATTTCCGGGACAGGACACCTCGGGCCGATTGAGATTATCGCCCCGCCCGAACTGTAGGAGACCCGCTATGAGGGAAGTGACGCAGGAAGAGAAGGAGATGATCCGGGAGGAAGTTCGAAAGGAATTTCCAAATGATGGAATGATGCAAGAGATGCATTTTATTCGCCAGGTGCACTACCTGCAGACGAAAGAGATGTCCCTGGACGAGCGCCTTGGTTTTTATGGCGGCGCACGCCCGAAGACATCGGTGTAGCGAATTGCAACACAAGGCGATGGCGCGACCTTGACAGCAGCCCTCTACCGCCTGGAGCGAAGGGGGCTGTCGGCGTATTACGGACGAAATAAGACACCATCATCCCACGGGTATATCAACGTGCGAGAGTCCCCACCGACGATCCGATCGGCCACGCCTGCTGACGTCGAGATTATCACACGGATTTACATCGAGTCGTGGAACGCCGGATTTGGCGCGCATCTATCCCGGGCCGATAGAATCGTGACGCCGGAACTTAATGAACGGTGGCGGCACGATCTTGCGCAACCTGTCCCTCATCGTTGGTGGGTTGCCGAATGCACGGGTTCCATTGCAGGGTTCGCCGGGATCGGACCCAGCCGGGACCCGGTAGATCCGCGCCTTGGCGAGCTTGATTCGATCGCAATTTGTCCGGTTTACTGGCGCACGGGTATTGGGAAAGCACTGATGTCCGTCGCTCTTCGTTATCTGGCTACGGACGGCTACGACGAGGCAGTCGTGTGGACCGTCGAGGGCTACGAGCGGGGGATCGCATTCTACGAGGCCACGGGTTGGAGACGCGACGGAGGCACACGGGATGGCGGGCGCCAAATCCGCTTGCGGCGCGGCTTTCGATAAACGGGCAAACAAGCCCGCGCTGATGAACTTTCTCGTTACAGAATCCAAAGCAATAAAGGAATCCGACGATCATGTCGCTGCAAGAAAAACGTGAGCAATTCCTGAAGCAGATCGACGATGAATTGGCTGAATATCCTGACCCTCCTCCGCTGGAGATTAACATTGTGGACAGGCAATATCGGTCTGATCGGGATCATGTATACGAAGAATGGAAGATCGAATATTGTGTTGAAACCGAAGAAACGATGCCTGAGTCATCCGGTAGAAACGTACCGGCATACCTTTTGATTCCGAGAGACGAGCGATACGCGCCGCCCTATCCGGCGATGGTTGCCTTCCATCAGTGCAACACCGACTGTATTATCGCAAAGGATGCAGTTGTCGGCAGAGCCGTCCAACGCCCCGATCAGGCGTATGGTTATGAGCTTGTCATCCAGGGATTTGTCGTCCTTGCGCCGGAAGCGATCAATTGCGGCGAACGCCATATTCCTGCCGTCAGACATCCCTTTGAAAACAAGCATTGCCACCGGATATTGAGCGACCCGTTGGGAAGACCATTCTGGATCAAACAGGCATATGACGGGATACGGGCCGTTGATGTTCTTGATGGGCTCGAACTTGTCGATTCGGATCGCATTGGCGTGATTGGCCACTCAATGGGTTCGGCGCAGGCCGCGAATACGATGGCTCGGGATCCGAGGGTCCGCGTTGGACTTGTGACGGGGCGGGTTACGGAAAAGAACCTGTTTCCGATCGCGCCACGATATCTGATGACGGTGTTACAGTCCCTGGAAAAGGACGCGGAAACCATTGAACGGATCCAAAGCTATTTCGACGACGCCCGGCGCGAGTTCTATGAACCCTTCGGGCTGTCCGATCATCTTCTTCTTGCCGTACAAGAATGCGGCCATTGTTTCCCTGCTGAATACAAACTGGAGGCTTATGCTCGATTACGGAGCTACTTTAATTTATCCGGTGATGAAGGCAACGCACGAGAGTGGGATGCCGCACGCTGATTGGTGGCTGGCATCAAGGTATGGCGATTCAATGAATTGAAGCCCTTGATGGGCTGTATTTTTGGCTGGGAGGCAAAGCATTGAGCATACATCGTATCACCTCGATGGTTCCAATAACCGATCTGGATCGGGCGTTGGACTTCTATGCGAAGGGATTGGGCCTGCAGGTCATCCGTCGCAGAGACGATTGGGGTCACGCCATCCTGGGAGGCGACCATGGCTGCCAGGTGATGATCGACCGTTCGATTCGCACGGAATCGAACGCCTCCACCGTCGTTTACTACTATACGTCGGATATTGAAGGGGTTCGGGACCGTCTGATCGCCGCTGGTTTCGATCCCGAACCTATCGGCGTGACATTTTACGACATGACGGAATTTCGAGTTCACGATCCCGACGGCAACAAAGTGTGGGTCGGCGAACGTGATGCTCCGGCGGAAGGGTGATCGAGATTGTCCGACGCGCAGTCCACATAAAGACACCCCTGTCGGAGCACGGTTCTCGGGCCACACGAGTCGATTAACGAAAGGAAACCCCATGAGCAATTACATCGTCGTGTCGAGCGTTTCCTACGCCCCGATAGGTGGCGAAGACGAGAAGGTGATGGAGCAGACCCACAAGGACCTGACGGACCTGGTGGGGCAGGTCGCGCGGGCCACCACGCCCGATCTGATCGTCCTCCCCGAGACCATCTGCGGGACCTGCGTCGAAGACGTGCCCGAGGGACCGACGACCCGACTCCTGGCCGGACTGGCCCGGGAATACGGCTGCTATATTACCGTGCCGGTGCATCAGAAGGAACCCAAGAGCGAGGCGGTCTTCAATGTCCTCGGGTTGCTCGACAGGCAGGGCGAACTGGCCGGGATCTACCGCAAATACATTCCGGTCTATCCGGAATTCGACCGCGGCACCCGGCCGGGTCCCGGCGCGACCCTGATCCGGACCGAATTCGGGCCGGTAGGCGGGGTGATCTGTTTCGATCTGAACTTCGGTGAATTGCGGGACCAGTACAAGAAGCTGAGGCCCAAATTGCTGCTCTTCAGCTCCATGTATCACGGCGGGCTGGTGCAGAACTTCTGGGCTCTGGACGTGCAGGCCTATTTCGTCGGCTCGGTGTACAGGAGTACGCAATGCACCATCATCGATCCGCAGGGGACCACCCTGGACAGGAGCAATAACTATAGAAGCTGGGCTTCCGCCCGCATCAATCTGGACTTCGAAGTGGTGCATCTCGACAAGAATCGCGCCAGGTTCGACGATATACACCGGAAATACGGCGAGGCCGTGCGCATTGTCATCACCGGGGAGGTGGGCACGTCGGTGATTTACAGCGAGTCTGAGGAGCGCACCGCAGCCGATATCGTCGATGAATTCGAGCTGGTGCGGCTGTACGATTACTTCGAGTGGTCCCGGGAACTGAGGACGGAGCATCTGGGGTGATTCGGGATGCTCCACGATGGAGTACGGATTACCGATGCAAGTCACATTTCTCGGCACATCGGCGGCACCTTCCGTGCCAAGCCCCTTCTGCGTGTGTCAGGCCTGCAAGTGCGCGAGGCGGATGGGCGGAAAGAATCTTCGCAGGCGGTCGTCCATTATCGTGAACGACGATTTGCTGGTGGATATCGGTCCGGACGTCGTCAGCGCGTCATTTGATCACGACGTCTGTCTCACAGGAATCGACGTCTGTCTCATGACCCACACCCATGAGGACCACTACGACCCCGAGTTTCTGATGTCCAGGCACGGTGATTACGGGACGGTCGTCGCGAAGGATATGATTCTGGCCGGTTCAATCGATACGCTGAGGTCCATTGACGAGGACCTGGCGCGGAGAAGCGAGTACGGGAGCATCTTCGATCGCCAGACGCAGCTTGTACTGAGGATCGAGACGGTAATCTTCGAGCCGTTCAGGAAACACGCGGTCGGCAGATATTCGATTACAGGGTATCCCGCGAACCACGGATCCGTTGAGGGGGCCCTGCTTTACGCGATCGAACAAGACACCCATGCCATATTTTACGGTACCGATACCTCGGTCCTTTCGGAGCAGGTGTGGGAGCATCTGCTGTCTGCCGGCACACGGTTCGATCTGCTGGTCCTCGATCACACGTACGGCGTCGGGATCGACGCAAGTCCGCCGGATCATCTGGCATCCGTCGACGTCATTGACCACGTCGAGCGGTTTCGCCGAAACCGTCTTCTCAAGGACGGCGCGCGGGTTTACGCGACCCATATTTCTCACGAAGGATACCTGGAACACGACGAACTCGACCGGTTTGCCGCGGCAAACGGATACCGGATTGCATTTGACGGATTGTCGCTGACAATCAGCGGGTGACGGCAACCCGCCCCGCAGCTGAATTTCTCCGACATTTCGATCACAGTTCCCATGGAAACCATTCGCCCCATCCACGAGTCGGAGCTCGACGAACTCCTGGACCTGCTCTGTGCGGTGCACAATCCCGCGGGCCGGGAGCGCTACACGGGCTACATCCAAGGCGATCCGACCTGGTGTCCGTCGCACACGCCGGTTGTCGTTGTCGGAGGCCGGATTGTCTCGACGCTGCGGATCTGGGACCGCCGGGTTCACCTCGGCGCCACACCCGTCCGGATGGGCGGCATTGGCGGCGTCACAACCCATCCCGACTTTCGGGAACGTGGCATCGCGACGCGGTTGATGGAGCACGCCGTAGAGTACATGCGCGACGATGGCTACGATCTGGGCCTGCTGTTCTCCGCGATCCCGGCACGCTTCTACCTGCGTCTCGGCTGGTGCTGCGTGCCGCTGACGGGTTTTCGGGCCGAGTTGCGCGGCGTCCCAACGGCGAGTCGGTCCGCCCTGGAAATGCTACCCTTCGACGAGACGCGTGATCTCGAGGAGACGGTCGCGCTCTATCAGCGCTACAACGCCGGTCGCAGCGGCAGCCTGTCGCGTCCGCGTCCGTACTGGGACTATGCGCCGTCTCGCGTGCGCGGTGTGCTGCCCACGACCGTGGTCCGCGGCCCGGCGGGACTGGGCGGATACATCAACTGGGTAGCGGACGATTACGGCGCCGTGGTGCATGAGGTCGCCAACGAAAACTCCCTGGCCCTGGATGCTCTTGTGCAGTGCGCGCTTGACGCGTGCGCGGAGGCCGGCGTGACGCGAATAAGCGGAGCGATCCCGCACAGCCACCCTTTTGTCGACGCACTGGTCGTTGCGGCTAACGCCGACCTGGAAATCACGGGCGACAACTCGATGATGGTGCTGCCTTGCGATCTCGGTTCGCTGGTCGACACGGCCGCACCGGAAGCGACGCCGCTGTCCCGCAGGCTTCCGGCCGATCTGATGTGCCGGCTTCTCTTCGGCGAGGCCTCCGGCAGCGATCTGGCGCCGATTATCCGCGCCCGCGGCATCTCGCTGTCGACCGAAGAAGCCCGCCAACTCGACGAGTGGTTCCCCCGCCGCGAGGTCATCTTCTGGGCGCCGGACCATTTCTGATCGACACGCGCACGACCGGAGAGGAGCAACACAGTGCGGATCTTCGATCGTAACGGACGGGTCTCGCGCGAGGACGAGGTCTTATGTACGATTCTCGATGCCGTGAACCGGACGGAAGCGATTACTTCGATCGCCCGCGATGTCGAGCTTTTCGTCCAGGAATACGGGCTGATCGCGGTCCATCTCCGGGGTCTGCACCGGGAAACGGGTCTTGTCGTGATTGTCAAGGTCGGCACAGGCGCGCGTGAGAACTTCTGGTGCCGGGAACTCCATCGCCTGGCGCCCGATCTTACACCGGCGGTCTATCCCGCGGGTTCCCGCCTGGGGGACATCGACGTCCACTGGATCGCATTGGAAGCCATTCCGTACGGACCCCTGGGCAATTCCTGGAACGGCAGGGAGTTCGAACTGATGCAAGTGTCCTGTCACAGAAATACCTCACCATTCTTCCGCAGATTCATCCCGCCTCGCGGCGTTGCCATCGCTCGCCGACCGTGCCAGGTCGCCTGCGCTCCGGCGCCTTGCGAGCCGGGCGACTCTGCGGCCGAATTTAGGCAACTTATTTCTGGGACAGAACACTCGACGCCGGGGTTCGCTTCTATCAGCATGCGAATCTGATCGACGATCCGGCGCTGGGTGTCACGACGCAAGCGGAAGTCTCAGGCTGGCTGGAGGGCGCAATCCGGCGGCAATGTCCCGGACCCGTCGACGTGCTTCTATCGAGTGTCGAAGACCACTGGGATTTCGTTTTCGAGAAATGCGGATCGGAAACCTGCTTCGATGATTTCCACATGTGCAACGGTTTGATGAGAGAGCCGCCTCCCGGTGGTGACCGCGCTGTCCTGATTGACGTCCACCCGATTCGTCGACCGTGGATTCTGGATCCGGCGTACCTCCAGGTCCTGAATTCAGGAGACGGGAATCGCCCGGGCCACCGGGACCTCGTCCGGAGAATGGCCGTCAAGCGCCAGTCAGCCGGACTCGCGAGCCTCGAGGGTCCCGACCTGATTGCCGCAACGAGAATCGCCCAGGGTTGGATGGCCGCCCGTCAGTGGCGGCCTGAACTGCCGGACTCACAGCACGCCTTGCGGGATACTTTCAGCCAGTTCGTATCCGATGCCATCGCATTGTAACCCGGAGTTGCATCCAATCATGTCCAGGCGGCAGACCGGATTTGATCCGTTTTGAGGGTTGCAGGAGTTCCATCGTGAAAGGAACCAAGGCTCTATTGGAGGCCTTTGCGCGACCTGATACATCAAACATCGTTCTATACCCGTTCGCACTCTCCGTTGTTCTCTATTTTCAAAGAGGAATTGTCATACTATAAGATTGACACGTAGGGGTATTTGTTTGTCAGTGTAAAATTCGGTAGCCGTCGAGTCTATCTGCCAAATGAGGGTATTCTCCACGAAGACACCCCCGTAGAATCTGAGAAATATAGCCTTGACCCTCACCGCCGTCATCCTGATTCTCATCTCGGCCTTAACTCACGTAGGCTGGAACTTGCTGGGCAAGCGGGAACATCCGTCCGCTGCTTTCTTTCTGTTGGCCAACACGTTTGGTTTTCTGTGTTTGATGCCTACACTTATTCCATTCGGTTCCGCAATTCCAGTGTTCCCTACCTCAGTATGGCTGCTGCTTGCCGCAACAGGTTTTGTTCAGGCCCTCTATATGCTCGCATTGGCCAACGCCTACCGTCGGGGAGACCTTTCCATACTCTATCCCATCGCGCGGTCCTCTCCAATCATCGTGGTCATAATTGTCACAATTCTCCTAAAGCGATCGGACCAAGTCAGCGCACAATGCATCTGTGGGATTGTGCTGGTAGTGGTTGGGATGTTTGTACTGCCCATGAAGAGCTTTGGCGATTTTCGAATTGGCAATTACCTGAATTCATCTGTATTGTTTGCATTGTCGGCCGCCTTCGCAACGGCGGGCTATACGATCATCGATGACGAAGCTTTACGACGCCTGAGAGAACCTTCCGTCCTCCCCATTGCAGCGTGGCAGGCCGCGATGTTATACGCATTTTTCGAGGGCCTTACGACCTCTCTCTGGCTGGGGATGTGGGTTCTATTTCGACACCGTGGTCGCAAGGTTGTACGGGAAATTCTGGAAACGCGGGCATCCCGAGCCCTACTGGCAGGGGCCGGCATGTTTGCCACTTATACTCTGGTCCTTATCAGTCTCGCCTTTGTCTCAAACGTAAGCTATGTCGTTGCATTTCGGCAGATTAGCGTTCCCATGGGGACAGTTTTGGGTATACTCATTCTTAAAGAACCGGCATATGTTCTTAAGTACATCGGCGTCGCCGTGTTATTCGTAGGGCTCGTTCTTGTGGGGACGGGATAAGTGCGTAGAACCCGATTTTGTGCGCAATTGTGCTTCTCCATCCCACGGGATCTAGGTCGAAAAGATGTCTTGGCAATTTCAATGTGAGACAATCCGTTGGACTTCCAGTACCGCCAGCGGGATTCTGTCTGTCCACTGTTACTGGACTGACGATGGTTGGTACAGAATTCTGCGCCGGATAGTCTCAGTTTTGAGATGTGAAGAGGATCACTTGAGGACGCAAACCGAAGAGGAAGTGTTGTCGCTGGTCCTCGAATTCGCCCGGTCCGATGACCGCATTCGCGCGGTTGTGATGAATGGGTCTCGTGCCAACCCGAACGCCGAGAGGGACATCTTACAGGATTACGATATTTCAATCTTCGTCACCGACGTCGAACCCTTCAGAGAAGAAAGTCGCGTCGTTCCGTACTTTGGAGTACCGTTGCTGGTAGAGAAAGTAGAGGATCAGGTCTACCGACCCGGGCTACGAGACGGTCGCTATACATACAACGTCCAGTTTACCGACGGCAATCGCATCGATATGGCATTTTTCCCTGTCGAAATGCTGGAGAAGCGCCCTTTTGACAGCCTGACCCGGGTCCTGCTGGACAAGGACGGTCTCATCCCCGATCTCCCGAATCCCAGTGAACGAAGCCATTCCATCACGGAACCGACACAGAAGCTGTACGACGATTGCTGTAACACGTTCTGCTTCACCCTCGGCTCGCATATTCCGAAGACTCTGTGGCGACGAAAGCTTCCACTGTTGAAGTGTCACGTCGAACGCCTGCGGCAGGATCTCGTCCTGATGCTCGGTTGGTACATTGGCGTAACGAAGGGGTTTGAGAGTTCGCTGGGAAGCGAAGGCAGGGACCTGGAGAAGCACCTCGAGTCCGAGGACTGGCGGGAGTTCGAGCGCACATACGCTGGATCCGACTACGACGATATTCGGGAGTCGCTGTTCGCGATCCAAAGGTTGTTCACACGGGCCGCGAGGGTCGTCGGAAATCACTATCGATTCCGGTTTCCGGCGAAAAACGCCGAACGAGCGATGGCCTTCCTGGTGCATGTCTGCGAGCTGCCACGGGATGCACCAAGGATATTTTTGGGAACCAACACCGGGGAATGTTAGCCAGGGTTTCCAATTGTGCCCAGAACATGTCGCTCGAGCGCCTTTCCCTGAGTCGCTCCCTGAGCCTGTCGAAGGATCGAAGGGTCGGCGAAGTGCTGCCGACGGGTCGCGAAGCGTTGGCATTTCGACAAGCTCAATGACCACGCTTCGGCATGCTTGTTTAGGCGGACCTGGCATACGAGACAGACCAGCAGATAATCGAGACCCTGAAAGCAGGAAGAGCGTAGAGGTCTCACCAGGATACGCCGATGCCATATGCGACCATAAACGGTTTCAGGATGTTCTACGACGTGCGCGGCGAGGGCGATGTCATCGCGTTTGTCCACGGGGGATTTCCTTCGCTGGATATGCATCTCCGCGCGGATGCGACCGGTGCATGGGGATGGGAAATGGACTTCGCGTCTGAATTCCGGTATGTGATGTACGATCGCCGGGGCTGCTGGCTGTCGTCGCGTCCGGATTCGGGCTACGACCTGGAAAATCAGGTGCGCGACCTGGTCGCATTGCTCGACCACCTTTCGGAGGAAAAGGCGCACGTGATCGGTTCCTCCGCGGGGGGTCCGATTGCAATTCTGTTTGCTGTGCGATATCCGGAGCGTGTCAGAACACTTGCGCTGGCCGGTACGGCCGCGCGTCTCTGGCCGGATGACGATCCGGTGACCCGCCTTGTACGAGGACAGTTGGAAATCCTTGACAGAGAGGGCGCTGGTGCGGCGTGGAACAACCGGCCGGAAGGTGTCGAGTTGTCCCTGGATGTGCTGTGGGAACGGGATGAGATGGAAGAGCGGGGAACGCTGGCGGACTACGAAGAGCGAGTGGAAGAGCTCGCCGCGAGGTCCAGCGTGCAGAAACGTGTCGAATGGTACGGGATTCAGTTGCGTGCGATTGACGCGTATCTCGATAGGGACCTGACTGACGAATGCCGACGGATAAAAGCGCCCACCCTTGTGGTCCACGGCGCCAGGGACCGGGAAGTGCCGGTGGAATGGGGCGAGGACCTGGCATCGAAGATTCCTGGCGCCGAATTCCGCGTGTATCCGGAAGAACCTCACAGCGTCGTTCACGGAAGCGAGCGGGTGCGCCTGGATCTGATGGCGTTCTTCCGCAAGGCAGGCTGAACACGCTAACTCCATAATCCTGTTGGGGGATGAACGAATGGCCGCCAGATTCATCGAACATCGACGACACACGATGAGGACAAAGCCCGGACAACATCTCTCGCAGGCGGGCGTTGACCTCGCCAGGCGCGTCGGGGAAGGAATGCCGGCGTTCGAAAGGGTCTATACCAGTCCGGTCCCTCGCGCATTCGAAACGGCGATCGCGATGGGGTTTGCGGTCGACCGCCAGGTTGAACTTCTCGCATCCATGCCGACCGACGCGGAGATCTCCTTCGACGTAGGATTCGGCGGATTTTCCTCATATATCCGTCAACATCCGGCCGGCGCCGTCGCGAACTTCGCCAAGACGCTAGCTGATTTCCACCTCAACGTCGCCAGGTCGCTCCCGGACGGCGGCCAGGCGCTGTTTATCTCGCACGGCGGGTTTATCGAAGCCAGCGCGGTCGGCTGTCTGCCCGACGCGGATCACGAGCGGTGGGGGCCTTCGTGCAATTACTGTGAAGGGATCAGGTTGAGATTCGAGGAAGGCGCGTTCGAAACGTGCGAGATTCTTCGGGTGCCGGGCACAGTGCTTTTGAACTAACCCGTCTCGCCGCTCCCATTGAATATTGAACAAATCTCACTCCCGACCGCGCGTTCTGAATTCATTCACTGGAGGCGCTTTCGAATTCGTGATGATTTCGGACTCTCCCTCCGGATGGGAGATTGCGTCCTGGGTGTGATTCTCTCGCAAGCGAGGAGTCGCAAATTTGCTCTTATATAAAGTGACACCTCGCCGGGATAGCAACGTGTTTCACCCGACGAGATTCTACCGGACCCGCGATTTCAGCAGCAGCACCCGGAGGCCCAAACCAGGCTATATCCCGGATCGCTTGCTCTATGTTGGCGATTTCGACGAGATATCCATTCACCTGTTTCCCGGGATTCATCGAATAAGAGTCAGGAACTCTGAATGCTCCAGGCGCAAGCTTGATTCCCTGGGGTATGAGACCGATCCGTGCAAGAGCTGTTTCATTTTCGTGAATAGTGAAGATCAGACGCAGATCATGGAGTTTCAGGCCAACGTGTATGTATTCGAAGAACGCCACTTCTTCAAGGTTCCCAGTAACGAATATGTCTCCAGACAACCCGTCGAAGCCATCGGCTCGGAATCGTATGCGATGCCTGAGATCATCCGACGATGGCGCCTGCAACTCATCTGGGTACGGTCGGTAACCGAGTTATCCGGGATCCTCACTGACGCCGGTGTCGTCTATTCCTACCAGACTTGATGGCGGGCTGAAGCCTTTCTAAAGCGAGAAATGTGATGGGCGGCGAACGAAGGTTCTTGTTTCTGGATCTTGACGGTGTGATTCTCGATAACGCGTTGTGGGAATCAGAGAGCAGCAGGTTGGCGGGAACCCGCTTAAGCGAATTGCTCGGTGGAGACGCCAATGTCTGGGCTGAACATCAGGACAGAATATGGATGAAGGTCTGGAGTCGTGGGAGCGAAGAGTACAGGGAGGCACCGGGATTGCGGAAATTAAATCTGTCCCGGTGGTGGGACCGCCTCCACGCGGAGTGGGTCCGGCAGTTGTGCGACGAAGTGGGCGTAAAGGCGCCAGGCACATTCGAGGAGCGTGTAGACGCCGCCGAACGCGCATTCAACCACGTGTATCTGAATACCAATGCGGTTTTTCCGGGATCCGCGGCAGCCATCAGGTCTCTGGCTGTCGATTTCGAAATCCATACGGCATCCGGCAATCCATCCTGGGTGATCGAAACCGTGCTGGCGCGCATGGGTGTCCGTGAACGGATAGGCACGCCATACGGGTCTGATCTGGTCGGCTTTCAAAAGGGGCACAGCGCTTTCCACTCGCGGATTTTTAGGGAAGTCGGGGCCCGACCTGACGCGTCGGTTGTCGTGGACGATAACGAGCTCCCACTTCTGGCCGCCAGGAAGCTTGGCGCAAAGACAGTCAAGATCGGGGGAAGTCGATCGGATCGATTCGACCTCACAATTGGCTCGCTGTCCGAATTGCCCGACGCTATTTTTTCCGTACTTTAACGCATGGGATCCTGCTAAAAAGGCTGCATCCGATGCTCTTTGTGTTCGTCTTCTGCGCGGTCGTGACGTTCAATTTCCTCAGCTGTTCCATCGCGTTTGCACAGAACGATTTGACCGTGGAGCAATATGAAGAAGACTTCGATTTTCTCTGGGAGACGTTCAGGACGGACTACGCGTATTTCGACGAGAAGCAGACGGACTGGGAACGGGTCAGGACGATCTACAGGCCGAAGGTCCGGTCGGTTACTACGACATCGGAATTTGTCGCGTTGATGGAGACGGTCCTGGAGGAGCTGTACGACGACCACGTCCATCTGAACACGCATACGGCATCTTCTCCGAACATCGTCCCGTCGCGGACGGACATATGGGCCGAATGGAAGAACGGGAAGGCGATCATCACAGGCGTCAGACCGGGCTATCCCGCGCAAGCCGCGGGTATGTGTGCGGGGATGGAGATACTTCGCTTTGACGGCATGTCGATCGAAGACGCTGTCCAAGAGAGGATGGGCGGGTCATTCGCCCGGGTCGATGGCGAAATAAAGGGCTGGACGCTGAGAAAGGTGCTCTCGGGATATCGGGATCAGACGAGGACGATCGGAGTCAGATACCAGGGCGAGACGAAGCGTGTCTCCATCCCGCCCGAAGCGTTCGATGCCGCATCCGATTCACAACACCGGACGAGGCTCGAATTCCGTACCATCGAACCCCGCATCGGCTACGTGACCATCAACGGCGACCTGGCGGACCGTCGACTCCTGGAGCTTTTCGACGCCGCGCTGGACGCATTGCGCGACACCGGAGGATTGATCCTCGATCTGCGCAGCGTCGGCGGCGGCAATACGGGGATCGTTGAGGGAATCATCGGACGTCTGATCGACCGGGAATGCGTGTACCAGCGAACCGTGCCTCGAAACGGTGAGCCGTTTCTTAGCCGGGTCGAACCTGGGGGCGAGTCGCAGTATAGACAACCGGTCGTCATCCTGGTGAACCGGTGGACGGGAAGCGCCGGGGAGGGGTTGGCAATCAGCCTGGATGCTTTGGGCAGAGCAACGGTTGTGGGAACGAGAATGGCCGGGCTGGAGGGTTCCGCCTATACGATGCGGATGCCCCATACCGGAATCGGGTTCCAATGTACCAAACAGAAGGTCTTCAACGGCACGCTGAAGGGAGACCCGGCATCGCGGGAATTCGTCGGATCGTCCAGAAGCGCGTATATCCCATCCGTGTTTATCAATCCGTTGAAAGCAGGCTGCGGGGATTCTGAAGATCAAATCCTGAAGAAGGTGATCGAAGTAATCAGAGGCGCGATTGAACGCAATGAAAGAACGAAAGGCAGCTGACGCCGGATGAAGGCATCCCGACTATATAACACAGGACCCAGACATTTCTCGCCGGGCCGAATTTAGGAATCTTCGAAAATCGACCTTGCAGCTACCAGTATTCACGTCTATATTGTACAGAGTGTTTAAATGATCAGGCGCCGTGCTTGGCAAGGGTCCGATGTCAACGGAATACGAGTGGAACGAAGAAAAAGCAGCGGCTAACTTATCAAAACATGGTGTGGCATTTGATGAGGCGAAATCCGTTTTCGAGGATCCGCTCCATGTTGATTTCTACGACCCGGACCATTCTTACAACGAGCAACGATTTATCATGGTTGGGCAGTCAACTCAAGGCCGCTTGTTGATCGTATCGTACACCGAGCGTGGCGACGTTATTCGTCTGATTGGTGCAAGAGAAGCAACCCGTAGGGAGCGACGAGATTATGAAGAAGATTGAGGCGACATTGCAGGACGAAATGCGGGCTGAGTATGACTTGAAAAGCCTGACGGTGAGGAAAGTGGGTCCTGGACGAAAGAGTTTCGGTAAATTTGCCGTTCAGCTGGAACCTGATGTTGCCAAAGTGTTTCCCGACGCTAACTCCGTGAATGAAGCATTGCGATTCCTGATTCGGGTCACGAAGGAAAACAGACGACCACTTCACAAAGATGTTGATGACGACTGACACCTGAAGAAGTGGTTAATGACCATTTAATCGGCAAAATACAATCGAAGTCTTATACACGTGAATCCCCGTTGGAGCGGTTGGCTGGCGGGGATTGTGTTCAATGAGCGGATGTATGTTTCGTGGGATGCCGTCCGCTTGTCGTTTTGCAAGGGCACCAGGACAGGTTTCGATTTGCCGGTGCGGACTGTGAGATCTACGATACATTTCACGATCTGGTTAACGCCCTTCAATCGGATGGCGTCGCCGGCAGATAGATGTATACAACGTATACAGTAAGGGAGATCCTATGAAGACCTTTCCATCACAGTTCACGGCGGCGGCCGCGGCGGGACAGATGTCGTTCCACCTTCCGAGGGCGGTGCATTACGAGGGGAATCCGGTCCTGACGGCGACCGACGACCAGGAGTTCGCGGGGCAGGACGCGACGTACATCTCGGTGCTACCGACGGCGGACGTACTTCCGAACCCGATCGACGCTTACTATGCCTACGTTGCGACGCATGACGGCTCCGAAATCTGGCTGGCGACGGCCGGACATCCGCTCGGACCTTGGACGTGGCGGACGGCCGTACTCGAACTCTCGGCGACGTCGTTCACGAAGCACATCTCATCTCCCTCGGCCGTAGTTCACGACGGGGAGGTGTACATGTATTTCCATGGCGTACACACGAGCGGCAGGCAGCCGACCGCGCTGGCGACGTCGAGGGACGGCGTGCATTTCGAGCAGAAGGTGTTCCCGATCATGACGACGCATCCCAACCGCAAGAACCACTGGTACGGCCAGAGCGTGAGCTACGTCCGGGTGGTGAAGGACGGTCCCATGTTCATCGGGACGTTTCAGGGGAACGGGCTCGGGTGGAACGCGCAGGCGGACGGCGTGACGACCGTGGCCGGCCTGGCGTTGAGCGACGACGGGATCCACTGGCGGCTGTCGAAGAAACCGCTTATGGGGAATATGCCTGGCAGCCGGGGGCCGTTCGCGTCGATCCTCGTCCGGCTATGGGGCCGCTGGTTGATGCTCTTCAACGATGATCGAGGGCTCTCGGGCGCGCTTTCCGAGGGCTTCGACGTGACGGGACCCTACGAGGATATGGGGCGCATCCTGGATTCCGGACACTGGCCGTTTCCGGTGTTTCACGAGGACAAGCTCTATCTCTTGTGTGGCGGGATCAACGCGGCGGTCATCGAGTGGAAGTAGAGATCGGGAAGCCGCGCATTTCGAACTCGGACAATAGTATGGCGGGAGATAAACCATGAACCGGCGATTGTTGCGAACGACGTATCACGCGGAGGTCGAGGAGGTCAACTTCACCCACGGCCTCCCCGACTGGCTGAACGAAACGCTGACCGGATCGTCCACGGCGTCCACGGCCGATTACACGGACCTCTACGGGAGCCACTATGCGATGGTCGCCAGGGGAAGGGCCGGCGACGGCGTGACCCTTCGGGGAGCCCCGCTGAGCACGTCCGTGGTGAAGGTGCTGGAGTTGGAAGCGGTCGGGGTGACCGTGGCGGGGCCGGCGGAATTGACCCTGGGACTCGGGTCGCACCTGGATGGGAACTCTGCGATACAGTTGGGAGCCGTGCCTGGCGACGCCGGCGTGGCGGAGGAGGGCCGCGTGCGGCTTTTGCTGCGGAACGGAAACTCGGATGGTGAGAGGGTCCTCTTCGCCGAAGGCGGCGACGGGCAGATTTCCGGCGACGGGACGGTGATCGAGGACGTAGACCTGGCCGTCATTGCAAACAGCGAGTCCAGAACCGCCCAGGCGCACCTCGGATATTCGTACGTCTCCTGCGGTCCGGAGGGCTTTCCGGCAGACCAGGTGTTGGCCCCCGCAATCCGGACGGCCCTGCTCGCGGATGGCGAGGCCTCGGCGAAGGTGCGGCGGCTGACGATCGGGATTTACAGCTGAATGGGGGATCAGCGAGAAGGAATATTGGTAAACACAAATATGTATGGCAACCGTGGAGAGTCGACTTGACTACGAATGCGATTGTCATCCGCGAGGCCGATCCAGGCGATATTCCCGCTACATTTGAGATTCGCACGGCGACGACGGAGAACGTGATGACGGCTGTTGAACTGAAGGCGTCCGGAATCACGCCTGAGCGCGTCGCCTCCTTGCTGCGGACTGACGCCAGGTGCTGGGTAGCGGAGGCAAACGGCCAAATCGTCGGATTTTGTATTGCAAATGTCAACTCCGGGTCGATCTGGGCCCTTTTCGTTCGGCCGTCATACGAAGGCCGCGGGACCGGCCGGAGACTGATGGACGCTGCGGTTGAATGGCTGTGGGAAAATGGAGCCCGGGAGATCTGGTTGGACACCGAAACGAACACCCGCGCTGAAGGGTTCTATGAACATCTCGGCTGGAAGAGAGGTGAAGTCGAGTTGAAGGACGGTTACGAGGAAGTCAGGTATACTCTAAAGAAGGGGAGTCCCGCCTGAACGCGGATATGCAAGGACACGACCGTCCGGCTATCCCCGGTGCACGCGAAGACGGGTATATCATCGGCGAGGCAAGGTTGACAGATGACGGATAGGTCACGTGCGCTGATTGAAGTGCACGTTGCGACGCTCCTGTATGGATTCATCGCGCCGCTCGGAAAAGCGGTCGAGCTCGATCCATACGAGATCGTGTTCTGGCGGACGTCTCTGGCGGCGGTCGTCATTTTCGTCATCGCCAGGCGTCTGAAGAGCCGCAGCCCGATCAAGAGTTGGAACGACCTCGCGACCTTTTCGGCGATCGCCGGCCTGCTTTCGGTCCACTGGGTGCTCTTCTTCCAGTCGATCAGGGTCTCGACGGTCGCAATCGGCCTGGTGACGACGTATACCTACCCGGTACTGATGGTGTTCCTCGAAAGCATGTTCTTCAACGTCAGACTGCGGGCCGTCGACTTCGCCAGTGCGGTCGCGGTACTGATCGGAGTCTACTGCCTGGCGCCGGATTTCGATTTGTCCGATGCGAATTTTCAGGGGGTTCTGTATGGCGTGGCCTCCGGCGCCATGCTCCCGCTCTTCATCCTGATGCGCAAGAAACGGATTATCGACAGGTACAATAGCTGGGATATTTCAGCCTATGAAATGGGCATCGCGGGCCTGCTCCTCCTCCCGTTTATGATTTACAATGGAACCCTTTTTGAATTGCCCGGTACCAGGGACCTCCTGCTCGTTGTGGCGCTTGGGGTCGTGCTGACGGGATTCGCAAGGATTCTGTTCGTCAACAGCCAGCGTCACCTTTCCGGTAAAGTTGTCGGCGTCACGCTCGCGCTGGAAACCGTATACGGCGTGATCATCGCGATCATCCTGCTGGCCGCCATTCCGTCCGAGAGGGAAATCATCGGCGGCCTGATCATCCTGTCCGCCGCGGTTTTTGAAAGCCTGCGAAAGCCGGGAAATGACACGGTCGACGAGGACAAACGGTAAGCCGGACAACAGTGAAAGGCACAAGAACAGCTATCCTGTGACAGGACATATATCTGGATGCCACGGGGTTACCTTCAGGGTCACCGCGTTACGACACACGCTGTTTCGCACCGGTACCTTTTGTGTCTTTTGTGCTTTTTGTGGCCAATTTAGCGGTTATCCATTTCCCAATTGAGGTTAATTCAAACTGTTCGGGAGAATGAGAAATGAAACTCGGTACGTTCATGATGCCGCTGCATCCGCCGCAGAAGAACCGCACGCAGACATTCGAAGAAGATATCGAGTGTGTACTGTGGGCCGAGGAGCTCGGATTCGCCGAGGCCTGGATCGGCCAGCACCATACCGCGATGTGGGAGCCGATTCCCGCCAACGACGTCTTCATCGCCCACGTCCTGCCGCAGACGGAGAGGATCCGCCTGGGCACGGGCGTCACCATCATGACGCAGCATCATCCGGCCAACGTGGCAGTCCGCCTCGCTTATCTCGATCACCTGTCCCGGGGGCGCATCAACGTTGGCTTCGGACAGGGGGGCGTACCCACCGACTGGCCACTGTTCGATTTGCCGGACCCACGCACCCAGGGGCTGATGAATCTCGAGGCGATGGAAATCGTCCTGAAACTCTGGACCGAAGACGGCCCGTTCGAGTTCAACGGCGATTTCTGGAATGTCGCGATGGCCGCGAGAGTGCCGGAACTCGGGTTGGGCGAGGTATTGAAACCGTATCAGAAGCCCCACCCGCCCATCGCCATGAGCATCGTCAAGGAAGAATCGATGGCGGCCACCACAGCCGGCAGGCGCGGGTTCCTGCCGATCAGCATCAATATGGCGCCGGCGCATAAGGTGAAACGTCAGTGGGAGATGGTCTGCGAAGGCGCAGCGGAAGCGGGGCGTCGCGAGCCGGACCGAAACGACTGGCGGATTTCGCGAAGCATCTGCGTGGGCGAGACCGATGCCGAGGCTCGCGAGCACGCCTTCAACGGCGCATTCGCCGATTCGCTGGTGTACCTCCGCGGCATGCTCGAAATGGCCAGTATGCTCGACCTTCCCAAGATGAACCCGGAGATGTCCGATGCGGACGTCAGCCGCTCGTACATCATCGACGAGATTGCCATCGTCGGCGGTCCCGACACGGTAACCAGACGCCTGCAGGAGCTGTACGACGTCACCGGCGGTTTCGGCACGGTGCTGATGATCGGCCACGACTGGGACGACAAAGAGAAGATGAAGCGCTCGATGGAGTTGATGGCGAAAGAGGTCATACCTCGTCTTCCATAGGGAGTTCCACCCGCTCCGCCGCTCACCTCATAACTTACACGTCAGGAGAGATCCCATGAGTACGGCTCCCGCGAGACGCGCCATCGTCGCCGGCATGGACGGCGCCAGCATGGAACTGGTGAAGAACATGGCCGATGCCGGCCACATGCCCAACGTGCGCGCGCTGATGGAGGCGGGTGCGTGGCGGCCGATGGTCGGCGTCTTTCCCACCCTCACGCCGCCGGGCTGGACGGCGCTGTCCACCGGCTCGTGGCCGGGCACCCACGGGATCCTGGACTTCAACATCCGCCACGTGGGCCAGCCGCTGGACCGCACGCTTTGGGGCATCGACACCTCCCTCTCGCGCTCGGAGTACATCTGGAACGCGTTCGAGCGCGGCGGGAAGACGCCGATCCTGGTGAAGTGGGAGATGTCGTGGCCCCCCACGGTCCGCTCGGGGGTGCAGGTGGAGGGCACGGGTCCCGGCGTTTCCAACCACCACCAGGTGGCGGGCTATCACCTCTTCGTGGGCGGCAAGTGGGCGCCGAGGCGGCTCGAAGCCCAGCGGGATCCTGAGACCCTGGACCCGAGCGCCTTGCAGGGGGTTCGCGAGTTCGATCCCGTGACCCTGGTCGACGCCGCGGGCTGGACCGGAACGCCCGATTCAAGGCTGCCGGCGAAAGAGACAGTGCTTACCATCCAGCCCCTGACGAGGGGCCGCGAGGGCATGAACCGGGGGAGTGAGGGCGTCCCCGTGCCGCTGCACGCACTGATCTACGCCAGCGGCGCCAACGGCTACGACCGGGTGCGCCTGTGCCGGTCGAAGGACGCCGCCCGGCCGATTGCCGATCTGGCGGTAGGGGAGTGGAGCGACTGGTGGCTGGACCCGTTCGAGATCGACGGCGGGAAGGTGCGCGGGTACGTGCGGGCGAAGCTGATTACGCTGACGCCCGGGGCAGACGCCTTCGAGCTGTTCATTCCCCAGATCTGGCCGCCCGACGGGTATACGAAACCCGCCTCCGCGGCCGGTGACATCGACCAACACGTGGGCAACTTCCTGCAGAACCCGGGCCGCGACGCCCTGGGCCTGATTGACGACGACACGTACTTCGAACTGCTCGAGTTCCACCACCAGCGCCTGGCCGACGTGGCCGAATACCTCGCCGGCTCGAGGGACTGGGACCTGCTGATGACGGAGACGCACGCATCGGACTATACGAGCCATTTCTTCCTGCGCGCAGCCGATCCTCACTCCGGGGCTCCGCCGGAGGTGCAGCGGCGCTGCCGCGAGGGGGTGGAGCGTACCTACGCCTCCATCGACCGCTGGATCGGCCGGCTTCGCCGGCTGGCGGGGGACGATACGGCCTTCTTCGTGGTCTCCGACCACGGCGGCACCTCGCAGCGGCACACCGTCGTCAACGTCGCCTCGGTGCTGGAGCAGGCCGGTTTCCTGAAGTACGTGGGCGACGGCCCCGACCGGCGCATCGACTGGACGCGCACCCGGGCGGCGGACGTGGGTCTCGTGCACATCTTCGTGAACCTGAAGGGGAGGGAGCCTGGCGGCATCGTCGATCCCGCGGACTACGAAGCGGTCTGCAAGGATATCATCCAGGCGCTGCACGATTACGAGGATCCGGAGACGGGGCGGCGGACCTTCGCCCTTGCCCTTACCCGGGAGGACGCGGAGATGGTGAACCTTTGGTCGGACCGTGTGGGCGACGTGGTGTACGCGCTGCGCCCGGAGTTCGACGGCGCCCATGGCAAGCAGTTGCCGTCGGTGGCCTTCGGCATGGCCGGCCAGCACTCGACCTTCATCGCCGCGGGCGCGGGCGTGCGTTCGGCGGGACCGCTCGAGCGGCAGGTGCGCGTTATCGACGTGGCGCCCACCGTCTGCTATCTCACCGGCGCGCCCATGCCGCGCAACGTCGAGGGCGGCGTGGTCTACGAGGCCGTGGAGGATCCGGACCTGCACCGGTGCTGATCTTGCGCTTTCGGGACATGGAGGGCCGATGGGTGTATCGCTGACACGGACCGTTGATCTACTTCATGCTGGCGTCAGAGATGGCCTCCATTTGGGTGCCCAACTCTACGTGTCTATGGAGGGTAATGTCGTCGCAGACGCGGCCGTCGGGAACGCGACGACGACCCGTGGGATGACGAGTGATACGATGACCGTCTGGATGTCGTTGACGAAGGGTATCACCGCGGTTGCCGTCGCTCAAATGTGGGAGCAGGGTCAGATCGAGATCGACGATCCAGTCTGCCTCCACCTGCCGGACTTCGGGGCCGGCGGGAAATCGGGTCTGAAGTTTCGGCACCTGTTGACACACACCGGCGGGATCGGCTCGGTGGACGTCGCGTGGTCGGAATCTTCATGGGACGAGATCGTCGCAGCCATCTGCGATGCACCCCTGCGAGACGACTGGCTGCCGGGGCGGCAGGCGAGATATGACGTGGCGAATGCCTGGTTCGTGCTTGCCGAGATCGTCTCCCGAAAGAGCGGCAGGGCCTTCGACAGCTACGTCCATCACGAGATTTTCGAGCCGCTCGATATGCCCAACTGCAGCCTCTCGATGGATCCGTCAACCTATCAGGCGAACCGGGACCGGATCGGATTGATGTACGATACCGCCGGGGGAGCGCCAGAGCCGTCGCACTACAGCGTGGATCTGCAGCGAACGATCGGTCGATGTGTTCCTGGCGGCAGCGGAAGGGGTCCGGCGAGGGAGTTGGGTCGATTCTACGAGATGCTGCTCGGGAATGGCACGTTCAAAGGGATGCAACTGCTTCTTCCCCAGACCGTCGAAGCGATTACCGCCCGCCATCGAACCGGCTTGAGGGACGAAATCCTGGGTCACGTTGTGGATATGGGACTGGGCTTCTATGTCAACTCGAACATCTACGGCAAGGAATCGGTCCCGTACGGGTTCGGACGCTACGCCTCGCCCCGATCCTTTGGCAATGCGGGTTATCAGTCGTCGATCGCCTTCGTGGACCCCGATGCTAGCCTGGTTGTCGTATGCATTTTCAACGGCACACCGGGAGAACGCGCCCACCAGGTGCGCAACCGGGAGACCAACAGCGCCATCTATGAGGACCTCGGGCTGGTGTAGTGCTGTGTCCGAATAACACCTCATCGTTCTACCTGTTTCCGATGGGAAGGGGGAAGGGTACCCTAATGGCGTTGAGACGGGAGCCGGTAGACGGGAGATGAAAGACCTGAAACCGGTGAGACGTGAGACGTGAGAAGGTAGACGAGTTGGTCCGCCTGCGGTTCATCCATCGCGTCCTGACAGGTCGCCTACATGCGGACAATCCACTCGACAAACCCATTCCTGCAAGAGACATGCCTTCGCTCATTGATGAATTGACGACGCGACGCCATGTCGATATCCAGTGGACGCGACGTGATCCTCTACCGTCTCCCGTCTAACGTCTCCCCCGGGGTAGGGAGTTGAGGGGATAATCGAATGGACACACCCATGATCAGAAGACGAGTCGTACGAGCGGTGATGATGACGCCGGACCGTAATGTCCTGCTGCTGAGGGTGCAGGAGCCCATATCCGGAAATGAGTTTTGGGTGACTCCAGGCGGAGGTCTCGAGCCCGGTGAGTCTGACGAGGACGCACTTCGCAGGGAGGTTGCGGAGGAGACGGGCGCCACGAGATTCTCAGTGGGACAACGGGTATGGACGAGGCGGTGCGAATTCACGTGGGACAACCGCGAATATAGCCAGAACGAGTACTTCTATCGGGTTCAGACTGACCCCTTCGAACCGTCCATGGACGCGAATCCCGCGCGCGGCGAGGCATCGGCCTTCCGCGAGTTCCGCTGGTGGTCGATCGACGACATCGGCAGGTCTGAAGAGACGTTTTCGCCGCGCGATCTTCATTCTCTACTGGAGAAACTATCCGGGAACGAGCCGCCCGATGGACCCTCTGACCTGGGCGAATGAACGAAGAATTCGTCAGGCGCCGCAACCCGCCGAATGTCCGGAATTATCTGGATCTCATTCGGCGTTTTTTTTGGTGCCTGAAGTTAACGAATATGTTATCTTTGTTAGCGCCCTTTCGGGGTGTTCAGACTCATTCTCTTTCATGGACACTCTAAGGAGGCTTCAAAAATGGATACTTGAGAAATCAAAAGAGCGGAGAGTTACATGAGGGATTATATGAATCGTCACCGGGAGCGGGAGTCATGAGTGATGTCGAAGAGTATATCGCGCGGCGAAAAAAGGCAGATCCTGAATTTGCAGAGGGTTTTGAGGGAGGGTACAAGGAGTTTGAATTCGGTGTCTTGCTTCGGCAGGCCCGGGTGGAGGCCGGCCTGACTCAGGAGCAGCTGGCCAGGTTGATGCATACAAAGAAAACGGCGATTTCCCGCCTGGAAAACCGCGCGGGAGACATCCGGCTGTCAACGCTGAGAAAGGCCGCCAGGGCATTGGGTAAGGAACTGGTTTTGAACCTCAAGTAGGTTTTGGTCTCGCAACAGGTGTTCGGCAATCCCATCGCGCCTTCATGCAAACGCTCATTCTTGTGAAACATTCGCTGCCGCAGATCGATCCGTCCGTACCTTCAAGGGAATGGCGGCTTTCCTGCGAAGGGCGCCGGCGTGCGCGAAAACTTGGTGACCGATTGGATCGATACAATCTGGATCTCGTTGCCAGCAGCACCGAACCCAAGGCCTTGGAGACGGCTGAAATCGCGGCTGGCGCGCTGGACGTCCCGATAGAAATCGTCGAGGGATTGCACGAACATGAGCGCGCCAACGTCGGCTTCCTGAAAAGTGAGCGATTCGAGCGGTCAATCGAGCGGTTTTTCTCCCGACCAAAGGACCCGGTCTTCGGCGACGAGACCGCAGATCAAGCGCACGACAGGTTTTCGAATGCCGTGAATGGACTCTCAGACCGGTTTCGACACAAGAATATCGCAATCGTTACGCATGGCACGGTGTTGAGCCTGTTTGTCAGCCGCATTTCCGAATTTGAACCGTTCGCGCTATGGAGACGGTTGGGTCTGCCTTCCTGGGTCGCCATGTCCCGCCCCGATTTTCGCGTCGTCGAGATACGTCCTATCGTTGATTCGCGTAGTTCAACCGCAACCAAATAGGTGGAAGTGATTGCGCGTGCCCGATTGACAGGCCGATCACTCCCCCCTTGAGGGGGAGTCGCAGAAGCCGAGCCGATCCCTGAGTTCGGTCCCTGTGCTTGTCGAAGCGTGTCGAAGGGTCGGGGATGGCTGATGCGGTGGGGGATTTCGACGCTGTTATGGATGGATTGAGCATTCGCCATGCGTGCGAGGGGGACAGCGACTTCGTCTTAGCCGTGAAAGAGGCGGCGTTCAGGGAGTACGTCGACCAGGTCTGGGGTTGGGACCATATCCGCCAGCGGAAAATGCACGATGCGCGATTTGCTTCACAGGATGTCCGAATTATCGGGTTTCAAGCAAATGACATCGGTTACTTTTCCACGTCCTCCACAACCGATTCGGTCAGGGTCCATCAGATCTTTATCCTCCCCGAGTACCAGGGCAAAGGGTTTGGGACAGCCTGCATGAACCGCATTGTCGCGGATGCCCGTGCGCAGAAAAAGACCGTGACCCTTCAGGTACTAAAGATCAACACCCGTGGTATCGCATTCTACCGCAGGCTGGGGTTCACGATCGTCGGTGAAGATGATACGCGCGTTCAATTTGAGACCGGTCAAACATGAAAGCCGAATTCGTGGATGCGAGGACGTTTATCGGAAAGACGGTCCGGGTCTCGATAGATCGGCCTCTCGGCTCCCGACATCCTGACACGGGGTTCGTTTATCCGGTCAACTACGGATTTCTGGACGACGTGCCGGCGGCTGACGGCGACAACCTCGATGCCTACGTCCTTGGCGTCCATAGACCGATCGAGTCCTTCAGCGGAAGGTGCATCGCCGTCATTCAAAGAGCAGACGACAACGATGACAAGCTCGTCGTTGTGCCTGAAGGCACAGAATTCTCCGACGCGCAAATCATCGCGACGACGGAATTCCAGGAACGGTTTTTCAGGTCAACCGTGTTGCGAGAAGGCCTGCGCCCTTTCGGCCGCAAGAGCCGGATTGACTATCTGCCTCGCGGTTCGATCAGGAAGACCTACAATCAGAACGACGATCCGGCAGGCAGGTTCAGGCGTGAAGTCGGATTCTACCGGCACTACGGCGGGTCGCCCTTGATTCCGACCCTGTTGGATTCGAGTCAAGACGCCTCCATCGTCATCGAGCGGGTGACCGGCGATCTGATGCGCGACGTGGACCTGACGACCGTCGATCTGAACGTGCTGACCGATCGTTACGTAGACGCGATCGTAGAGTTATTCAACGTGCCAGTGCCCTGTACGGACCTGAAAATCCGGTATTTCCAGGGCAGGGGGGCGGATGATAATCTTGACTCGCTACACGACAGTCTCTGCCGGCTGGCATCAAACGGCGACGAATGCGCTCCGATTTTCAAGGTGCTCGGCGAGAATGTCGCGAATGTCGAGCTTTCGGACGAGGTGCTGATCAAACTGGATTGGAATCAGCGGAACCTGTTCCTGCGGGATGGCGTGGTCCACAAATTCATCGATTTCGAACAGGCGTTCCTCGGAAGCAGAGAGATACTGGTCGGCGTACTGCTTCACAATCCGGTCTGGCCGGCGCATCGACTGTTTTCGCGTCTGAGGGACGCCGGGTTCTTCCAGGCGGATGTTTCAGACCTTCGCCACTATTTGGCCTTCGGCTTCGGCTCGGTCGTCGTCGATTCAATGAAGAGACGGGGAAAGCCGTGGGGATTCTCCCGGTTGCGAACGGCATTTGAGCGTCACTATCGTGCCCGAATCCGGAGCATCGGGCTCACCTGACCTGGTGTCCTGTCCCGGAAATACCCCACCATTCTTCCGACGATTCATCCCCTCTCGCTACGTTGTTTATATTGTCTGCGCTGCTTTCCCTGCCTGCGTTGCTTGTGCTGAGCTTGCCGAAGTGCATTCGCCGACGCTTCGAATGACATCAGAGGCGCCGGACGTTCGCCAGACGTAATTCGTAATCCAATGTCTGAAACCTGGATAACTTACTAAGCATGAACTAACATGGATGGACAGGATGAACAGGATAAAGACCAGGAGCAGGACAAATGCTCACGATTCCGGGCCAAACCGATGGATCCTTACCTCGGTGGGCTACGAAACATCACCCTGACCAATCAATTTCGCAATTCATGAAATGCCGTCGCATAATACTCCGCTGGATTTATTGAAAAACAACCCGTTATACATCAAAACCTTGGGTTGTCGTGAACAATTCACCTGAAAGAGACCCGTATGGGCTTGATCTATTGTTTTCTGGATATTGAGGTTGACGGGCCGACGCCGGGCGTAAATTCGATGCTCAGCCTCGGATTTGCGGCATTCGACGAAGATGGGTGCGAATTGGACGTGTTCGAAATCAACCTCGATGCGTTGGAGGGCGCTCGCGGCGCAGAGAATGTGATGGCCTGGTGGCGGACCCAGCCGGAGGCGTGGGCGCACATTCGGCACAACACCGTACCGCCCGCCGCGGGGATGGAACGTTGCCTGTCCTGGCTTGAAAGCCTCGGGCCCGAATTGGCGCTGGCCGCCCATCCATTGATGTTCGACGGCATCTGGCTCGACTGGTATTTGCGGAGATTCTGCAACGCCTCCGTTTTCCGGGGACCGTTCCGAATCCGCTGTCCCTTTGTGGGAGCCGGCGTGGACGTGCCGTCCTACGTTCAGGCGGCATTGAACCTGGAATACCTGGGGGACCGCCCGGAATACCCCGCGGAAGTACGGGGCGGCCTGGCGCACACCCATAAGCCGGTCGACGACGCGCGTGGGCACGCCGCCCTGTATTTCAACGCGCGTCGAGTCCGGAGAGAGGCGGCGTCGGGCGCCTGATTCGCGGGCGGCCACCGTTGAACCCTGCTGCTGATCGGAGTCGACGATGAATGGATTCGCCATCATGACCGTCGGTGTTGAACTGGAGGCTTCTGCGGTTCTCCCTGGCGTGAGGACAAGGTGATATGGCGTTGAGCCCGAGCGACGCGCTTCCGGATCCCGAGTGGCTCTATTGGAATTATGGTATTGTCTGGGATGGGCAATATCGCGACATGAGCGGCAAGATTGCCCATGTTGTCAGGATCGCGTGCCGGAATACCGGAAAACCCTACGTCCTGCGGGTATCCGATCCAGGGCGAAACTCAGAGGGTTCATCGTCATTGGCTCGTCGTCTTTCACAGGTACATCGATTCCAGATGCACCTGAGTAATCTCGGCGTACGAACCGTCCTTCCGTTGCAGTCACTTGACGGGAAGACCTTTTTGACGAAAGAGCAGGGGATGATTGTCGAGGTCTTTCCATTCGTTGAGGGAAGGTCGCCGAAGAAGGGGATTGGATCGGACGTTCGTCTGGCGGGGGCTGAAATTGCCCGTCTTCACAGTGCAGGCGTCGGATATCGGGACCTGCCGGGCGAAGAACGTCTCACCATGAATCATCTTGCTGTCAACAGGTTGCAGGCGAACGTCCGGAAGATGCGGGATTCAACCGGAGGAAGTGCATTTCACGATCAGTTTATCACGTACGTAAAGGATACAGAGCGCTGCGTCGAAGCGATCGACAGGCTTCGACCGCGCCTGGTCGAAACCGGTCTGCACCTGGACACCAGTCCCCAGAATATGATCATCGATCACGAGAGTAACCTCTGGTTTATTGACTGCAGCCACGCGTCAATAGGTCGGCGGGTGTTCGAAGTTTGTGTATCGATGTACTACCTGGCTCCGCATTCTGATTCGCCCTGGGGCGAATCAACGCGATATCGAGTTGTGGACGAGAACGTGGAAGCCGCATTCCTCGAATCGTACCGGGAGGTCTGCAAACCTGCCTGGCGGGAGGAGGAAACGGCGGCCCTGGCAATCGAACGGATGCTGATGTTCATTCACGGGGTCACCTGCTGGACTTCAATGGGTGACGAAGAAACGGTCCGGGACGAGTTGGACCGCTGGAACGCGTGCTATGACGCCCTGAGATCAGCGGTCGCAAACTCCTCCTGAAATCCGCGCCTAAGATCCGGGCGAATCCGGGGACGCGCCCGCATGCAGACGCGTCATCGTCGCGACACCGGTTAGCTCCCGCCTGCGCTTCCCACTGCGTAATTTCTGACTCTTGACCGGACGAAATCGTATGGACGATTTCACCCTTGACAGTCGATCTATATTTGGCTATTTTTATAGCAAAGATGATATATTCACTGGAGATTTTGATGCCGTTCGACCGGTCGCGGATCAGGGAGTTTCGAAAAACGGTGGGGATCACCCAGCAGAAACTGGGAGAAATCCTGGACGTTCCCCAGTCCACAGTTGCCCGGTGGGAGACCGGCAGGATTTCGCCCAATGCGGAACACATCGGTCTCATGTGTGACCTTGGAAGGATTCAGTCCATCCGGCCTGATTTCTTTTTTCCGGGGTATTCGCGGCTCAACCTGCCACGCAATCTGCCAGAGAGAGGAGGATGAACTTATGACGCCCGCTACGTTCACCGACGCGACCTTTGAAACGGAGGTGATTTCCTCAGACCGTCCGGTCCTCGTCGACGTAGGCGCAAACTGGTGCGGACCCTGCCGGCTGATTGATCCGATTGTGAAGGATCTGGCCGCCGAATACGCCGGGCGTCTGAAAGTCGGTAAGATGGATTTCGATTCCTCTCATTCATCGGCGGTCCGATACGGCATCCAAAGCCTGCCCACACTCCTGCTCTTCAAGAATGGACATGAAATGGACCGCCTCGTCGGCGCCGTGCCCAAACAACGGCTCGTCGATTCCATCGAGCGAATCCTTACCGACGCGCACCAATAGTCGCGTAATACCCTCGTCCTCGTTCCGCTTCGGGCACCATTGGCCGAGGATACATGATTCCTTTCCCGGGACGCTGAATCCATCCATATTGGAGCTTTTTGCAAGATTGCCTGAATCAACCCAAAACCAATCGCGTCGGTGGGATCGCAATCCTGTGAACTCTGCAAGTACAGGCACAAAAAAAACGGCCCAACCCAGGCCGCGAAATCGTTCGTCGTTTCTTGATGTGTCTGCTGCGTAGTCTATTTTAACCAATTCTCAACATGGAGATCCGAAATCCGACGAAAATGCCTCTCATTGTTGGTCACGACCCCAAGCCCGTGAACCACTGCGGAAGCTGCAATTAAAATGTCTGCATCTCCGATCAGCTCGCCCCGTTTGTGCAAATCCGCGTAAATTTCGGCGGCCTTAGATATGGTTTCCTCATTTAAGGGAAGGACGATATTTCGCGAACAGAAATCCTCAAACGACACAATCTGTCGAACCGCATCGTTTGCCATAAGGCCACGCAGAATCTCATATCGTGTTATAATGGAAATATGGAACTGATGGTGCTCTCTGAGATAAGCCCCGGCCGTTGGAATTACTGAGGATTTTCGGCGCATAATGGCGCTGAGGATGTTCGTATCCAACGCCACCCTGGCCAGTGCCATCATTGGTTCCTGTTTTCGAAAAAGCCGCGTCGGTCGTTTGCAATCTTCTCTACGGCGTCAATAACGTTTTTGGAAAGTCCTTCATAGACTCTTGCGGCTAATTCAAGAAGATCATCGGAACTTTCCTTTAAAGGAGTTTCGATTTCAATGCGAACGAATTGGCCCTCAGACAGTTCGGGTGCATTTAATGGCCTGAAGACTCCATTTTCATATACAGCATCCATAGTCTGCTTCATCGCGTCCTGCACCCCTTTCTTCAATTGTATCGAGAACTGGAACTCACTTTCCGATCGTGAGATAAGACGCCGATATTATGTCTCACGTCCTTGAAAGAAAATATATCAGGATTTCCGCCTGGAATCAAGTGATGTTTTTTGTAACGTGTTAAATTTCAATCTTATATCGTCAATGACGACGAAGCAGAAATTTAAATGGCAGGTACCCGGTTTGGCATCCAACCAGTCGCATCCGGAGTTCGAGTTCTCACGTGAAAGCTGGAATTAGATCGTCCATCCGACTGTGTAGAAAAATAGCTGTATCGAGACAACATCCCACTCAAATAGCTTCCCTAACCAATCTCAAGGCCTCCCGGTTGACGAGGTCCGGCTCCGGGAACGATTCGGCGTATTCTGCAGCCGTTACCCTTTCCCACGTGGCATCGCCGCCGTCCGCAACCGGCTTTCTAATCGATGCTCTGACTTGCGCCGCCGTAGCTTGCCTCCGCGTTGTGCTACCGACGGTCCGCAAATCGAGTCGGATCTCAATCGGAATATGCTGAATCGTCTGGGAACTGCCATCGCTTGATGGACGCCTGAAGGCGGTGAGACGTGAGACGGAAGACGGTAGAAGAAATCCTTGTCCGATTGGTTTTTCCTTTATGTCTCCGTCGAGAAATGAAACCGAACCGGGCAAACAATCTTTCACATCTCACGTCTACTATCTAACTCAGGTGTGTGGGGCTTGGGGGGAGAGGTCTGCGTTCCTTTCGGTCGTGCTGTTTCATAGCGCTCACATGAAGTGATGTCGGTTTTAGCCGAAAGCCTATCGCTGATAGCTGTTTACTCCTCGCTCACAAGAGTGTAATGCAGACACGTAAGAATAGCGTTTCGAGAGGACTTCCTGAGCAGAGCGCGCTGATCCGTCCAGCAGCGCAGATCGATGTGCTGCCTGGGGTGTCAGGGCAGAGGATTTTGTGCATCCTGTAAGGGTGTTCGCGCTATGCATATGGCAGGCCCCGCGCCCAGCCAAATGCGGTAAGAGGGTAGAGGTGAGACAGTAGATGATAACGTTACCACAGTGTTTTCACGCTAACCGTGCCTGTTTCTTTACCGACTATGGTAACGACGAGAAAAACCGTAGGGCACTCATGTCATCTCACGTCTCCCGTCTTACGTCTACCCGTTCTTCACGGAATTTGGGGAAAAGGGGATTTTGAATTTGATGTTCGACTTTGATTCATGCCGGACGCAGTACGCCAATAGCTGATCGCTGATCTTCGATCGCGGGACGGTCATCTCCCGTCTCCCGTCTTACATTTACCCTCTTACATCTATCTTCTCCCATTTAGCCGCAGTATATTGACACCGGCCACCATTGTTGCTGTACGAAAGCATCGCAGTGTTCACATACGTAAACGACACGTCGACGTGGGAAGACTGGCAACGCGACTACCGGCTCCTTCCTGTGCGACCGGTTGGAATTTCTCGTTCCCGACGAATCCTTCCGGTTCAGAAGGCGGATGACTTTCTCTCTTGGCGATTCGACGTAAGAATTCTAACTTGTCGTGGTGCGGTCCGTTGCTGACGGCACGTCGGGGGTCGCGAAGCCCTTCGTATCCGATTTGACAGGTTCCTGCTTCCGCTTTTTTTTCCTGTCTATCCAAAGTGAATTTCCGCTTTGTGCAATTCAACGAGTTATTCACGCAAGGCAGTGTTTTTTGTTCTATAGGTTGTTTTTCAATCATGTTAGCGCAGAAATAGATGACAATCTTGATTGTGCCAGATCGCTTCTTTGGTTGATGTTGCGTCCGGAGTTGCCGGACTCGTCGCTTTATCCCGTAACCGGGAACTTCCCGGCCTGTGGGTTTTATCCTGTTTATCCTGTTCATCCATGTGAACTGTCATTACTTGAATCGGGGTGTCATCCACGAAGTCGGGAGAAAGTCGTGATCATCGAAAGTATCGAGGTCATCCAGATCGAGACGCCTCGCTTCTACGGGCACGTCTCCGGTCACGTGCTGATCAAGGTGTACGTGGACGACGGTCCCGTGGGCCTCGGCGAAGCGTCCGACAGCCGGTGCGCCGATGTGCCCGCCCTGGCGCGGCAGTTGAACGAGCAGTTGAAGGGGCGTGACGCACGCTGCATCAACGAAATCAACGACTTCGCCCGCGCCCGGAACTGGAACAGCACGGTCACGAATCCGCACGTGGCCAGCGCCGTGGACCTGGCGCTGTACGACCTCAACGGCAAGGTTCAGGGCGTTCCTGTCTACCAGATGTTCGGAGGAAAGGTGCGCGACTCGCTCTACTGCTGCTATCCGATCTTCGGCTGGCAGGTGACGGCGGACTTCGAGCGCACAGGCACGTATCTGCAGCGCCTGGTCGATCTGGGCCACCACCTGTTCCGCTACTACGTCTCGGGCGACGTGGATCTGGACGACCGCTTCCTCACCGAAATGAAGGCCAGGCACGGCGACAGGATCCGGCTGAAGTCCATCGACTTCTCAGGTCGTTTCCGCGACTGGCTGGAGGCGCTGCGCTACGGCGAGAGGCTGCGGCGTCACGACCCGTTCCACTTCGAGCAGCCGACGGTTGAGATGCGCTCCAGCGCCGAGTTCACCCGCCGCGTCGACCTGCCGGTCACCTGGCACATCGGCTCCCTGCAGCAGGCCTGGGAGGCGGCCGAACGCGGCGCCTGTACGGCCTTCAACGTGGCCTGCGTCTCGGGCGGTCCCACCCACGTCAAGCGCATCCTGGCCGTGGCGGAGGCGGCGGGACTGCCCTGCCTGATCGGAACCGACCAGGAGTCCACGCTGGGCGTCAGCGCGCAGGTGGCGGTGGGCATCACCTCGCCCCAGGTCCGGTTACCGTGCGATCCGATGGGACCCGTGCTGTACACAGCATCGCCGGCAAGGGAGCGGGTGAGGGCCGAGGGCAGCTATCTGTGGCCGCTCGAGGGCCCCGGCCTGGGTGTCGAACTGGATGAAGACAAACTCGCAAGGTTAACCGTGGAGAGGGCTTGAAACATGGAGAATCAACTGAAGATCAGCGATGTCCACCTGGCGCACTTCGAACGCAACGGGTTCTTCTTCATCCCGAATCCCCTGGGGGAGCAAGGCGTGCGTCTGGTCGACAACCGGCAGCAGGAAGTGGAGCCGGAGTGGGAACGCAGCGAGTTTCCCACGGGATGCAACCGACTGGCCTGCCTGTTTCTGATGATCGGCGAACCGGTGCTGCAGATGGTGGAGCGCCCGGAGATCGTGGAAGCGGCGCGGCAGGTTCTGGGCGTGGAAAGGGTGCACGTGGGCGCCTGCGGCATTGGAGATGCCTCGAAGGCGGAAAGGACGGGCCAGCGCCAGGTCCCCTGGCACGCGGACGGCAGCCCGGAAGTCCGCCAGGTCTCCTTTCGTACCGCACTTGACCGCCACGACGCCAGCAACGGGCCGCTCCGGGTGCTGCCCGGCAGCCAGCACCGTCCGCCCGAGGAGGTCAGAGCCGAGCTGATGCAGCTCGAATTGGCGACCGGAACGCACGACGAAATGCCAGGGCAACTGTACGCCCGCCACCCGCACGAGGTGGAGGTCATCCTCGACCCCCGGTGGACCCTGGTGTGGACGCCCTCCTGCTGGCACGCGACAGGATTGAAGACCGCCGCAGGACCCCGGCGTGCGATGGGGTGGAATTACTTCCCGGCGGGCGGCCGCAAGCGCGACCTGGAGGCGATCAAACACGTGCACCCCGATTGGGCGGGCTGGTCCGCCGACCGGCAGCGTCTCTGGGGCCTCATCGACTGACGGCCACGCCCCATGCTGATCTATATCAACGGTTCGATCAATTCCGGCAAGTCGACCGTCGGTCGTCTTCTGGCGGAAAACCTGCCCGGGACCGTACACATCGAGGTCGACGAACTGCGTCACTTCGCCGACTGTCTGAGCCTGGCGGAAGCGTGTCCATACTGTGTCGATGATGCCGCGATGCTGACGCGAAACTGGCTCTCGCGCGGGTTCAACGTTGTGGTTACGTGGCCGATTTCACATCGTGACTACGCGGCCTTCGAACGTGAAGCGCAAGACGCCTGCGTTTCCATACACGCGTTCACGCTCCGGCCGCCCGTTGAATTAGCGGTTTCCGATCGAGGCGGCCGGCAACTGTCTCAGCGGGAACGAAACCGCATACGGGAACAATATCGGTCTTCGCATATCGATCCGGGAATCGGAACCGTGATCGACAACGGAAACCAGACGCCCGAGGAGACACTGGCGGTCATCCGCAAACGACTGGGGATATCGTCGCAACAGTGATAGAATCAATGAGATACGCACCCACAATTCCCACGGCGCATGTTCCAGGACAATGAAGAACCCGCTCGTCCACAAAGCGTTCGCGCTGATTATCAGGTACGACGAGGATGGGACATGCGAATTGCTCGTCCTCGAACTCAAATCCATCGGGTACGAATACTATCGCCTGCCAGGGGGAAACGTCGAGGCCGGTGAAACGCCGCTTCAGGCCGCCCACCGCGAAACCCGTGAGGAATCGGGAATCGAGAACCTGCAGTTCATCCGCAGGATCGGGAAGACCGGCTAATTCAAGCCGTATATCCAATCGGACGTGGAACGGACGGACTTTCTGTTCAATGCCGATCCTCATTTACCGGACAGGTGGGAACACGTCGGAACGGTGGGTCCGGAATCCGGCGTTGTCTTCGCCTTTTCCTGGATTTCGCACGAATCCATCTCGATGGTGGATCCGGAATTACGTACTTTCCTGACGCCGGGCCATATCCCGGAACTGTTCAGCAGGGGACCCCTGCTGGGTTTGAATCGCGGGGAGGTGTCGGTTTTCCCATATCTGGAAGAATGGAGCTCCCTCTTCAAGTTGGAAAAAGAGAATATCGAAGAAACGATCGGTGATTATGTGGAGGACATCCAGCACGTGGGCAGCACGTCCATACCGGGAATGTCCGCCAAGCCGGTGTTGGACATCGCGGTCGCCGTCAGGAATTTTGAACGCGCCAGGGTATGCATACAGCCCCTCGGTGGGATCGGGTACGAATACAGGGGAGAAAACGGCATCCCTCGAAGGCACTTCTTCCGGAAAGGTGCGCCTCGCACCCATCACATTCACATGTTCGAGAAAACCAGCGCGGATTGGAAAGAGATCGTCCGTTTCAGGGACCGCCTGCGATCGGACCGCGGCCTTGCGGACGACTACATGAGATTGAAACGGGACCTGGCGCACCGGTTCCCGAAGGACCGGGCGTCCTATCAGGCAGGCAAAGGCGAGTTTATCGAAGCTGTCGTCCGGAACGGACGCCCAAAAACCGGTTAGACGGGAGACGGAAGACGGTAGACGAGTTGGTCCGCCTGCGGTTAATCCATCGCGTTCTGACAAGTCGCATGCCGGGGGACAAGCAACCATTGAAACCGCGTTCCGAGCGCCTGTAAGGCTAGCGCAGAAGCCGTATTCCGTGCGGTTCGCGAGCCGCCCCTACGAAAGCCAGATGTCCGTGAATTGAAGTCGCTTGACCGTTTCGCTAACCGGTTTCGGCTAACGGCTGTCCTCATCATTCAGGCGCCAATCGGGCCACGAAGGTGTTACCAGACCGGACGACTTCCAGAGCAGAGCGCGCTGATCCGTCCAGCAACGCGGTTCGATATGCTTCCACAGGTGCAAGGCCAGAGAATCTCCAGCGTCCTGTGAGGGTGTTCGCGCTGTGCATATCGCAGGCCCCGCGCCCAGCGGCGACTTTTGGTTCCTTTTGGTCGCTTCAAAAGGAACCCGCCGGAGGCAGGGAATTTGGGGAGATGTGGATGTTGAATTTGATTCTCGACTCTGATTCTAACTGACAATTGTTGGCAGACGGTCGCACATTGCTGTTTTTCGACCTCCTTTAGGGATTTTGGAGAGTTGTAGATGTTGAATTCGGTGTTCGTTCCTGGCTGTCCACCTGATGTCCAGTGAGTTCGATTTCGGCGGTTCCGTTCCCGCCTGGGGCCGCTGCGCGGCTGAATACGAGGCGTTCTTCGCGTTGTCCGATGTCCCGTCATCCGCGCGGATACTGGACTGCGGAGGCGGAACGTCGTCATTCTCCGCAGAATGGGGCGGGACAGGGCGATTCGTCGTCGCCGTCGATCCAATCTACAGGTTCTCAGGCCGGAACCTGGAAGCCGATTTCGAACGCACAGGCGCGCGCATGCTTGCGGGAACGCGAAAGGCGCGTGAACGGTTTCTGTGGAACCACTACGGTAGCCCCGAAGCGGTTATCCAGCTGCGACGGGACGTTCTCGCAACCTTCCTCCGCGACTTCCGGTCGGAAGACCGGCGTGGCCGGTACGTCTCTGGGGTTCTTCCCGCCTTACCCTTCCGGTCGAAATTCTTCGATCTCGTCCTCTGTTCCCACATGTTGTTTCTGTTCTCCTCGGAATTCAACCTCGAAACGCACCTTTCATTCCTCCGGGAACTGCTTCGAGTGGGGAGAGAGGTCCGGGTATTTCCATTGTTCGACCTGGCCGGCAATCCATCGGAGCATCTGCGCGCTACCATTCAGACCCTGCAACGGTCGGCAAACGTCGAACGCGTACCCGTGCCCTTCGAGTTCCGCCGAGGCGACTCGAACATGCTGCGGATCACCCAAAGCTGACCGCTCCGCCCGACGCGTGGCCGGATTTTCCGGTTTTCACCCCCTCTCCCCCCGGGAGAGGGGGCCGGGGGGAGAGGTTTGCGGGGCTGGGGGGTGAGGGTCTCCCACGATTGTGTTCGCCTTAAGATATAACGTAAAACGTTTAACGGATAACATTAAACGAGATACATTAAACGGATACCATTTAATGAAAATCATTTAACGTTTATAATTTAATATATTATATTAAACGTATCTCATTTAACACTTGTCATTTAACGAAAAACGTTATATAATATCCTGGCGGCGGTCCCGCCCGCGCCGCCTGTGAGGTTGTACACGCAGACGATCGCCCGTGGAGATGAATCTATGTCTGCTGGGGAAACGGTTCCCGTTCATCCCGGAATCGTATTGCTGGAACAGTTTCTCAAGCCGATGGATCTAAGCCAGAACCATCTGGCACTATCCATCGGGGTGCCCCCTCGCCGCATCAATGAGATTGTCCTGGGCAAACGCGGCATCACCGCGGATACGGCGTTGAGGCTCGCGCGATATTTCTACACCTCACCCAGATACTGGATGAGCATTCAGACCAACTATGAACTCGAGGTCGCCGAGGACGAGCTTTCGGACAGGTTGGACCGGGAGGTGCGTCCGCGCATCCCCGGCGGATAATCCAGGAGCGGAAGGATTCGGATTCCGGACATCGAGTCCATACATGCCGAAAAACGGAAGGACCGTACAGGTAGATGGAAAGTCTTCGCGTCATGAGTTTCAACATTGCCGGCGGATACGACGAACACGAGCCGGAGAACGCCTGGACCGGTTCCGGTCGCTCCGGTCTGGTCTGCGAGGTGGTCGATGATACGTCGCCGGATCTTATCGGCTTTCAGGAAGTTCAGTGGCCGAATTTCGCCACATTCGGCGAATCTCTGGAGGCGTACGACAGTTTCCAGGGCCCGCACGCCAACGATCCACCCCACCTCTTCAACCCGGTTTACTGGCGGCGGGAGAGGCTTCGGCCACGCTCGAGGGGCGGATTCTGGATCAGCGCAACCCCGGAGTACTACTCGCGTTCCTGGGGATCGGCCTGCGTTCGGACGGCGACGTGGGTCCGGTTTCGCGACCTGGCGACTGACGCGGAATTTCTACATGTCAACACCCATCTCGATCACATCAGCGAGCAGGCGCGGACCGAAGGCGCATCGCTGCTGAACCGATGGATATCGTCGGCTGCAAGACCTGGGGAGCGCCAATTGCTGACGGCAGACTTCAACTGCAACCCGTGGACGCCCCGCGTGGAGGATCCCGCCGCGGCGGGCAGCACCATCACCGACGCGGTACATCGCTTCCTTCTAGAGAAAGGCTTCGAAGACGCGTTTCTGAGCGCCGGACTTCGCGACGGTCCGGCGTCGAACACCTATCACGGCTATGACGGACCGGCATACGACTTGCTCCAGCATCATCTCTCCTGGCGTTTGGACTGGGTCCTCTACCGCTGTCCCGCCGTTGAGGTGGAGGTGGAAGAGTCCTGGATCGTACGGCGCCACCGGGGTTCGCTCTACCCCAGCGACCACTATCCGGTCGTTTCGGACTTGAAATGGGGATGAGGCGTGCGCGCGATGTGCAACGAACACACACAGCCAGGAACCGGGGCCGAGGGCGCCGTGTCGGACATGCGACGGGTCTGCATCATCGGTTGCGGCGGCGCCGGAAAATCCACGCTGGCGGTCAGGCTCGGGTCGTTGCTGGACTTGCCGGTGGTCCACCTCGACGCGGTCTATTGGAAACCCGACTGGCAGAAACCGCCGCAGGAGGAATGGCAGCGCCGGCACACGGCGCTCTGCGCGCGCGACGCCTGGATACTGGACGGAAACTACGGCAGCACGATGAAGGAGCGGATAGAAGCCGGCGATACGGTGATCCTGCTGGCGCTGCCCCGGTTCACCTGCCTCTTGCAAGTATTCAGGAGGGCGATCAGGCATTTGGGACGAAGCCGGCCGGACATCCATCCCGGCTGTCGGGAGCAGTTGCCCGATCGCGAATTCCTGGAGTGGATCTGGAACTACAACAGGACACGCCTGCCGGGCATCCTGGAATCCCTGGAACGGATCAGGAACGAAAAGACCGTCGTGATCCTGCGGTCCGGTGCGGAGGTCGCAAAGTTCGAGAATGCCCTTGAGCAGGAAACCGATCGTGGCGGATTACAAAACGACCGGGCGGCGCCGGCCGTACATTGAATCGGCATCGACCCGGCAGTCTGATCTACGTGACATTCGCTTTTCGAAGTCGAGAGCTCAGAAACACGCCATGCAACGCAATTGAAAATCGCCACACACCAACCGGGAGGGGACATGTCCGCGAACGAAATTGTCTACAGGGAGAATGCACGAGGCGTCAACTGGATGGACCTTGCCGACGTCTACCGGCGCTTTCCTCTGGGAAAGCTGGATCCGGGAAAGCTCCGCCGGGCGTATTCCAATAGCGAGGTCTGTTGTTTCGCTTTCAGCGGCGAGGCGCTCGTCGGGGGCGGCCGGGCAATATCCGACGAAGAGTCGTCTACGACCGTGTGCGAACTTGTCGTCGCGCCGGAGTTTCAACGCCAGGGTATCGGTCGGGCAATCCTGGGATCAATCCTCAGAAAACTCGCCGTTCCCAGGGTGATTCTGGCTGGCGTACACGGCCAGCAGGATTTCTACAGAAGAGAAGGGTTCCTCAAACACAAGTCGGTCATGGCGCTGTATGCGAATTCTCAGTGGTTCGTCGATAACGGCAATCTCGAAGGGGGAGATTTCGCCAGCGGATCAGCGGCGATGGCGGATTGACGTTTCGTCATATCGCTTGTTCCGATCACCGCGGAGCCCGTTCCATGGAAACCGTGCGATCCAGGTTCCGCAGCGGGGAATCGATCCTCTATCGGGAACTTGACGAGAACGGCCGGGTCATCGACGTGAAGCCCGTCACCGTCGTCGAGGATTCAGATTCACGAGCCAGGCTCTGGCTTCCGCTGGGTACGCCGACGAAGAAGCCTGAGTTTACGCGCGAAGTGCCAGGCAAACCACGGGACTGGGTCAACCGTTCCTGGTCATTGGTGGATTCGGTCTGGCGGTGGGCCGAGCTTCTGATCCTGGTGCGGCCTGGCGAACGTCGCGCAACCTGGGTCCGATGGTCGGCCGAAGGCGTGTTTCAGGGCTGGTACGTCAACCTTCAGAGTCAATTGACACGGACCGGGATGGGCTTCGATTTCAGGGATCACCAGTTGGACATTATCGTTGAACCGGACCGGCGCTGGAAGTGGAAGGACCGCGATGAACTGGATCTTGCGGTCGGCCTGGGTCGAATGACACCCCAAGAGGGCAGGGCGGTGAGGGAAGAGGGAGACCGTGCCGTAGCCGAAATCGAGGGCTCCGGAGGGCCGTATTCCGAGGGATGGGAGGATTGGCGACCCGACGCCTCGATGGCCCGACCGCATCTGCCCTCGGGTTGGGATGACCTGTCGATGTACGGATAGTCCAGGTTAATGGCAGTCGTGCCAGGGCATTGTCCAGTCGGAGAAGGGGCGGTTGGCGCCAGACTGTTTGAAGGATTATCGTTTCATGGTGTTCCCGTGGATGACGTGAGCGACATACGTGAGTTTTACCGTGCCGGATGGGACGGCGAGGACGACCGGCTTGTACGCCACCAGCTGGAAGCGGACCTGACCTGGCGTTACCTGGAAAGGTACCTCCCGTCTCGAGGAAAGATACTGGAGATCGGATTCGGTACGGGGTCGTACACCTTTGCCCTTGCGAAGCGCGGATACCGGCTTACGGCGGCGGATTTCGTCGATCAGTTCGTATCTCGATGCAGGGAAAAGGCCGAAGCGCTGGGGTTGGCCGACCGGATCGATTTCCGCACCGCCGATGCGCGCTCGCTGAACGGGATTCCACGCAGCACGTTCGACGCCGTTCTTCTGATGGGTCCCCTGTATCATCTCGTGTTGGAAATCGACCGGTGGGCAGCGCTGCAATGCGCCATCGCCTGCCTGAAACCGGGCGGCGTCATCTTTTCCGCGATGATTTCCAGGTTCGGCATTCTGGGCGACCTGATCAGGAAAAAACCTTCCTGGATTGAAAATCAAGCCGAGGTCCAATCCGTAATCGCGCACGGGCATCGCCCTGTAGATGCCCCGAAAGGCGGTTTCCGCGGATATTTCGTACGATACGAGGACGTCGCCCCAATGCACGAAGGCGCAGGATTTCGGACGCTGAAGATTGCAGGGGTGGAGCCGGCAATTTCCGCGGACGATGAGAGTTATAACGCACTTGAAGGGCGGCAGAGAGATCTCTGGCGGAATCTGCTCTTCGAAATCAGCGCGGAACCGAGCATCGTGGCTTCGTCCAGGCACATCCTGTACATCGGACGGAAGCCGGTCAGATGATCCGGCGTCATTCGGCCACTTAACTGGAAACTTCGCGTCTTCCGGGACGTTAAAGGACGAGCACAGAAAACAGCCAGATATCGCAATCAGGAGATTGGAATGTTCCACCGAATCGGGGCTCAGGTCTCCGTAGGACTCGCTGCACTGAGCGTACTCTTGCAGTGCAGCGGACCTGAAGAGCCCCCGCAGGCCGCTGCCAAATACACCGGTGACCTGACCGAAATGAGGTCGCAAGGCAAACTCAGGGCGATCGTACCGCTTGAACCGATCGCCTATCTGCCGCGGCACGGGCAGCACGTGACAGTCGCTTACGATATCGCGCGCGAGCTTGCTCAGTCGCTCGAATTGAAGCCCGTGCTTGTCGAAGTCGGGGATTTCTCCAGAATGATGGGGATGCTGCTCGAGGGCGAGGGCGACCTGGTGGTCGCCAGCCTGACCATAACACCCGAACGCCAGAAGCAAGCCGCGTTTTCGGTCCCCTATATGTATGTGGACGAATATCTGGTGACCAGAACCGGCGGCGAACTTCCGCGGAAGATCGATGACCTGGCGGGCACGGAAATCAGCGTGCGGCGCTCGAGCTCGTACTATCAGACGCTTGTCAACCTGCAGCGGCAGGTGCCGACCCTGCGAATCCGGACCGTACCGGAAACTCAGAACATCGAAGCACTACTGGACGGCGTCGCCAGCGGGGAATACCAGGCCACCTTGTCCGATTCGCATCTGTGGCACGCCCTGTCCAGCTATTATGACAGCCTGACAACCTCCCTTGTGCTGGCGAGGGACCGCCCGATCGCGGTGATGATGCGGCCCGAGGATACAGAACTCAAGACCAGGGTGGACGAATTCCTGCTCGCCCGGCACTTTTCTCGAGAGCGGCAGCATGAATTCACGGACGATCTCCCGGGCCTGATCGAGCGGGGACGGCTGCGCATGATCACGCGCAACAACCCAATGACGTATTTCATACACCGGGGCCTTCAGGTCGGGTTCGAGTACGAGCTGATGAAAAAGTTCGCCTCGGAACACGGGCTGCGCCTCGAGATCGTCATTCCGAAGTCGCATGCCGAACTGCTGTCCCATTTGAACGAGGGAAAGGGAGACGTGGTGGCCGCCGCGATGACCATCACCCCGGCGCGACAGGCCGAGGCGGACTTTACGAGGCCATATAACGAAGTGGAAGAGGTTGTCGTCATACGTGCTGAGGATAATTCGGTATCCAGCCTCGGCGACCTGGCAGGCCGGACGGTCCACGTGCGCGAGAGCTCCTCCTTCTACATGACGCTGAAAGCACTGCAGGACTCCGTCGAAGACCTGCGGATTGTCAAACTGCCCGAGGACATCGAAACCGAGGAAATACTCGCACGGGTCGAGTCCGGAGACTACGACCTCACGCTTGCGGATTCCAACCTGCTCGACGTGGAACGTTCGTACGGCCGTCGTCTCAAAGCCGCCTTCAGCATCAAAACCGCAATGCTTGGCTGGGCGGTGCGCAAGGAAAACCCGGCCCTGCTGGAATCTCTCAATCAGTACGTCAGGCGCGAAAAGGGCGGTCTCTATTTCAACATGATGAAGAAGAGGTACTTCGAAAACCGCCGCGGGATCGCCAGGGCCAAGGATTCAACGCGGGTCGACCTGAGCGGACAACTGTCTCCGTACGACGATCTGACGAAAAAGTATGCAGTTCAATACGGGCAGGACTGGCGCCTGATAACCGCACAGATGTACCAGGAGTCCAAATTCAATCCAGACGCCGTCAGTTGGGTCGGTGCGAGGGGATTGATGCAGGTAATGCCGAAAACGGGACTCCAGCTGGGTTTCGAAAACCTCGAGGATCCGGACCAGGGAATACACGCAGGCACCAAGTACATGCATCTGCTGATCAGGCGTTTCGATCACGAGATCCCAATGCAGTCGCGAATTCGCTTTGCCCTGGCATCCTACAACGTCGGGTACGGACATCTGCTGGACGCCCGCCGCCTGGCGCGAGAGAAGGGATGGGACCCGGACCTCTGGTTCGGCCACGTCGAGCAGGCGATGCGCCTGCTTTCACAGCCCGAATACTACGAGCGGGCTCGTTACGGTTTCTGCCGCGGCGGACAGCCCGTACACTATGTCGAGCGGGTACAGCATTTATACGACGCCTATGTGGCCGTGCTGGAAAATTCCAATTGAGATGGAATAGGGAATCGTGGAGCAACATCGTCCGTGTACGCTTGCGCCCGGTATGGTCTTGCGTTCCTCGGGCATCGGAAGCGCGTTGGATGCGGCGTTGCGGAAACAACCGGATTGTACCCGACTGGCGAACGGGCCGACATGAATAAGCATCACAACGCAAACCGGGTTCGCTGGAACCTGGGGGCCGAGGCGTGGGCCGCCATGCATGACAGACGGGGGACCTGGAGAGTTGCTCACCGCGAACCCCGCAAGGTCTTCCTGTCTCAGGAGCTGGATCTGATCCGTGGTGTGGAAGGAAGCGACGTCTGCGTCCTCGGCAGCGGCGACAACCTGGCGGTATTCGCGTTCGCCGGCATGGGCGCGCGAGTTACGTCCGTGGACATTTCGGCTGAACAACTGTCAGTGGCGCGCGGGCGCGCCGGCAAACTGGGTCTCGACATCGAATTCGTCGAAGCGGACGTGACGGACCTGGGCAGCCTGCCGGACGCGTGCTTCGACGTCGTGTACACCGGCGGCCACGTGGCGGTGTGGGTGAGCGATTTGCGGACCTACTACCGTGAAGCCATCCGCATATTACGCACGAAGGGACTGTTCCTGATCAACGAATACCATCCGTTCCGCCGCATTTGGAAGGATCAGGCTTCGTCGCTGGAAGTTGGTTTCAGCTACTTCGACAACGGCCCGCACGAATACACTGTATCCCGAGATGTCCTTGACAAGGCGCCTGGTGACACAAAGCAGTTTGAGTTTCACTGGACGGTATCCGAGTATCTCAGGGCCGTCATCGAGCAGGGCGTCAAACTGATCAGGTTCGAGGAGATCGGGGATGAGGCCGAGGGGTGGGAGGTTGCGCCGCTACAGGGACTGCCCCAAAAGCTGTTGATCGCAGGGAGAAAGAACTGAACAAAACGAGCATACGTTAAATGACGACTTTCCATCTAATCCGGCATGGAGAGCCTGACTGGCCCCTGGCCGCCGGTGGTAATCTAAAGGGCGCCGCCGTCGGCTGGGCGGCGCATATCGTCCCGTTGACAGAAACCGGTATTCGCCAGATCGAGAAAGCATCGGAATCTCTAGAAGCGGAAGATTATCAACTGGTTATCTCGTCCCCGATGACGCGGGCGCTCCAATCGGCCGCCATCATCAGCCGCAGGCTCGGAATTCCGCTACACGTCGAGTTCGATCTGCACGAATGGATCTGCGGATGGCGCGATTCGCTGGAGCAGGTCTACGAAACAGTGGCCGAAATGCTCGAGTCCGACGGCGAATGGCCTCCCGGTGAAACGAGAGACTGGGAGCCCCTCTCCAGCGTTCGCGATCGTGTCGGTCGTGTACTGGAAAGACACCGGTCCTTTCAGCGGGTGATCGTCGTCTGCCACGAAACGGTCATCTATTCGCTGACCGGACAGTGGACGGGACACGCTGAATCCGTAACGCTTGATATGTAGCGTCACGTCGCTCGGGCCACAAAAAAACGCCCCTTCCCTTTCGAATTGTCCGATGTAACCATCGGTACTCGCGTTACAGGAAGGCGGCGTTTTTTTTTGCTTTCGCGATCCGTTGGGATACCTGAGGGGGCCACGAACACACCCTTAGAAGGCTGGTCTTGGAGATACACAGAGCGGTTCCCTAATCCATGGGCCATGCCTTCCGCGAAGCCGCACAAACCCATTTCTCGGAGGGACCTGCGATCATCCTGCTTTGCCTTGCGCAGATTTCGTTGAAATGATCCACCCAATCCGCGGACAACGTTGAATTGGCAATTAGATTCACGCTCAGTCTTGCATCTGCATCTCTTATCGCAACTCCCAACGCGACATCGGGGGACAATGCCATCCACATCCTTTGTTCCGACGGGATCCAATTGGGGTCGTTTTCTTTCTGCTTTTGATTGTCCACTCCCAGCTCGCTATCCCGAGTAACAAACGGTCCACAATCGCCCAAGATAAAGGTTGGAGCATCGACTTGGCTCAAAACCAGGACGAATTCTCCTTCCTGAGTGAGCTTCGTGCTTTCCTCCCGAAAAACGGAAGCCATGTCTTTCCCGGCTTTTTCCGATTCTTTCTGGATCGCGTCCAACCCTGAAAAGAAATCTTCTCCCAACCATTGCGGGGACCGGTACGCTAAATGCAGAAGAAATAGACCACATGCACGAATGTCATCTGAAATCGCAGTCACACAGGAAGGGTCCCCTTGATCGATCCCCTGCCGTGCCGTGCACCGAACATTCTTCATATATTGTAAAGAGAGATTTTCCATCTTGCCCATATGGGGCTCCAACGATTCTCCAATCTCCTTCGCCGCGTAATAGTCTTTTCGTCTGAAGACGTTTCGTGGCCTGCTCTTGAAGAACCTCCTTGGACTCTTCCTACCTACGTGAAGGATACCGTCTTGATCCGTGAAGTTCTCAAGGAGCCATCTAGGGATTGTATGTTGCTGTTGCGATTTCATCTTCTTCATTGCGGCGGCACCATATCCAATTCCCAGGCCGTTGAGAAGTCGGGGATATACCCAGAAAACGGGATGTGCGAAATGTATGAGGAATGTGCCGGACAGGTCGATAACTGAAGTTCACGATTTCACACATCAGTTATGTTCAGTTTCGCCCTCAGAATGCGCCGCCCGCGCAGCATTACCCTTACTGTCTTTTTTGATTCTTCGACAGTCGCGTTTTCCCCGGGATAGCGATATTCAACGGCAAACGGGTATAGATAATTGAGATCAAGTCGCAATTCCTCGAGATCGGAATCTATATCCACCGCGAAATCCAACAGTGCCAGAAGATCGTGAGTTTTCGGAAAATGAACGCGATGGAAGACAAGAAGAGCTTTGAGGTACTTTTCAATGCATTGATGCGCACAGAAACAAACATTGTCGGGAACAGGTTCGCTGCGTTTCCGAACCATTGTAGTGGCCGTGCGATAGTCCTCTTCCGCTTTGTAGACCCACGCTTGTATATCACCCGGCTGATTTGTAAAGGGTGCGTCCAAATTTAAAGATTCCTTCGAGAAATGGATCGAAGTCACGCAGGCGGGTTTGGATTTCTTCAGGTGTACGCACGACAATATCCATCGCGACATACTTGGGGCGACAGATGTTGGCAACCGCGGCGCTTCGGGCTGTCGGGCGCAATTCTGAGTCCATTATGACAAGCAAATCCAAGTCGCTATCGTTCGTTGGCTCTCCATAGGCATAGGAGCCGAAAAGTACAATTTGAACCGGATGAAAATGATCGACGATTTTTCTCGTGATCTCATCCAGAAGCGGTTCTGTTATTTGTGGAGTTTTCGCATTCATAAACCGAGCACTCATTGCACGAATGGCCAATGGAATTGAATCCTGCGTCGACGTGGACCGGGTTCTGCTGTCGAATCGCGGTAACGGTCTGAATGCCTGCGGGCACAAGGTGTACGGCGCGCTGCACGGAGCTTCTGTTTCCGCGACCCACCGATAGGCGAGGATGGGCAATTATCCCGATGGTTACTCGGCATTCGGTAGAAAAACCAATTGATTTCCGAAATGTGTTGTCACACACCCTGGTGCAAGATACACAATGGCAGGGCAAATCGCAATCCACACCAAGAATTCGCGGGACCCGGGTTTAACCATTGGGAAGTTAAGGGTTATTTCATCCGTAATCGATTCGCGATCACATGGCTGGCTTACTGAAACAACGTGAAGGGATGAGGCGCTATCTCCGCGGCACATTGCCGTCGTAAGGGCGTTCTCCGCGCACCAGCATCCTGTGCGGATTCACCACGTCGGCGATTTCGTCCACACTGTGGTATCCCACGGTCATGCTCATGCGTGTGCCGTCGGTCAGGTTCTGCCCAACGCCGTGCATGATCATGCTGTCGATCACGAGCATCCCGCCTTCGGGCATGGGCACCGGCACCGCCTGTTCGAGGAGACGCAGCGTTTCGGCGTCGTCGTAGAGGCGGCCCTTGACGCCCGGGAAATGATGGGAACCCGGGACAACCATGGTGCATCCGTTTTCCACGGTTGTTTCCTCCAGGTAGAAGATCACCGTGAAGATGGTACGCGACCACTGCCTGACGTCCCGGTGCATTCCTTCCGGTCGGTGCTCCGAGGCCCTGCGTAGCGTGGCGTGATTGTGCCGGTTTTTGATGAGTTCTATGTTGGGGCCCAGAAGGGATTCCAGGGGATCCAGTACCAGGGGGCTGGTCGCCGACTCGAGGAAAACAGGGTCCCGGTCCACGACGCCCGAGAGGCGTATGACTCGTCCTTCGCCGTCGCGCACGACCGGTTCCACCTCTTCGCGGATGTTGGTCCAGATTGCTTCTTTGAGCCCTTCAACAAGCGCCTTCGGAAGCCGGTCTTCCAATCTGAGAAAGCCGATGTGGCGAAACAGATGTACCTGTTCTGATGTGAGTGACATGGTCAATTATCCGTTCGGCGCAGGCCGCAAGTAGCCATCAGTCTTCTTCCTTCTTCGTTCTTCCTTCATCCTTTTTCTACAGTGACCGCCACCCGATGCATGGAGTTATTGAGATAGCCCCGCGGGTTCCACGCGATCGCGTGCGGCTGGCTCTCACCGTGCGAGTCGGTCGCCCGGGCCCAGACCTCGTAATACCCCGCCTGCGGAAACGCGACGCTTGCTCGCCAATTCTGCCACGCGTACGGGTTCACCGGATCGTCCAGGTCCGCCTTCATCCAGGTTGCGCCGAAGTCGATCGAGAGATGCACGGCATCCACCCGCCGGTCGCCGGCCCACGCGTGGCCGCGGACCGCAATCGACCGGTCGCCCGTCCTGTGGCCGTTGGACGGATTCGTGATCAACGACTTGACGGGCATGCTGTGTATGATTTCGAAGTCCCGTTCGTCCACTTCCTCGCCCGGGGCGACGGGGCGATTCGGGACCCGGTAGGAGGTGCCGGTCATCTTCGGGCCGTCGTGCACCCGGTCGCGCAGCCAGATGCGGGTCAGCCACTTCTGCGAACAGGACCCCGGCCATCCCGGGATAATCAGGCGCAGCGGCGCGCCGTTCATCGGGTGAATCGGATTTCCGTTCTGGGCGAAGGCGATGAGATTGTGTTCGTCCATGGCCTTCTCGATCGGCACGCCCCGCGAGAGGGGAAGCCTGCCCGGCTCGCCGGAGAGGTGGGTATCGGCGCCCTCGTGCGCGGTATAGACGACACTTTGCTTCATCCCGACGGCTCTGAGAACATCCCCGAGGCGGACGCCCGTCCACTCCGAGCAGCCCACGGCGCCGTAGGTCCAGTGATCGCCCCTCGCCGGCGGGTCGAAGAACGCGCGGCCGTTGCCGCCGCACTCCAGCACGAGCGCGCGGGTGACCACCTCGAACCGTTTTTTGAGGTCGTCGATATCGAACGTCATCGGTGTGTCCACCAGTCCGTCAACCGTCAGCTTCCAGCCTGTCGCATCGGTGTTCTCGGGGGGAAATCCGTTGTTCCGAATGAAATGCCTTTCCGTGGGCGTTGTGGCGTCGTCCAGGAGGTGGGCAGGGGTTTCCGCATTGACCGGGCGCTCGTTGATGACCACCAGTCCGTCCTTGCCCCGAATGACCCGCTCCGCCGCCAGTACAGAAGGGATGAAATGCGCCGGCACATTGCGGTGGAACGGAATCGTCGATCCGACCATCGCCCCTACAATCGCCAGTCCCGCGCCTTTCAGGAATCCGCGCCGGTCGGGATGGGTCTCGCGGCCGAACAGGAGCCTGTCGGCCTGGTCCGGATCGCGCCTGTAGAGTTCGGACAATCCCGTATAATTCGCCTTTTTTCCCATGTCAATCCTCGCAACGGAAGTCCGGATCGAATTAATGGGTGCTCTCAGGTCGCCAGCGCGGCGAGGCGCCGGATAGCCGATTCAGTTGCCGAAAATCCGCCTGGCATTGAGTGTCAGCGTCCATTGACGAGCCCCGGCGAACGTATTGTGGTTTGGGAAGTCCGGATCCAGGCTGTGCATCGGATGGGTCGAATAATCCCCGCGGACTTCAGTGCCGCCGATCATCGAGTACGTCAACTTCAATCCCAGTATCGTCCTGTCGCCGACCGTGTAGTCAGCGCCCCCGTGCACGCTTCCGACCGGAACCACGTCGGAGAGGTCTCCATCCTGGCGGCTGTTGTAGAATGAAAGCGGCGGATCGTAAACCTGGCCGCCGACCGATGTTTCCTGGTGGTCGTTCGAGAAGTGCGCCCCGGCCATCACGACCTGCGCCGCTCCCAACCCGAAGCCTATAAAGGGTGAAATTCCGATGCGCGCACCATGTAGATCGTAGTATGCGTTGAGCGAAAACGAGCGCACGACGAGATCGTCAATCGAAGCCCGGGTGTTGGACGCGACCGTGCCGCCACGGCGGTCCTCCATGCGCACGCCGTCGTAGTCGGTGACGCTTCGAAAGACCTGGCTGACGCCGTTCTTCTTCTGAGCGAGCGATAGCTCCAGGCGTTTGGGTCCGAGCACGCGTCCGAAAGAGACCTCAAACGCAGTGCCGCGGGCGGGTTCGACATTGTAGTGCCAGCGATATCCCGAGATCCGGGGAACGGGGTCCAGATCGAAACAGGCATCCGTCGGATAGCAGAACGTGTCCCGATTCCAACCGTCCTGCTCGATGTCGTTCGCCCGGTTCAATCCCAGTGTCGCGCCGACGTACCAACCGGAACGCGGTGGCTCTACGGGTTCCGATTGGGACCAGACGTCGGAGTTGTAACAAAACATCTGAAAAGCGAAGACCGCCGAAATGACGCGCAGCACAAGACGCATAAGAAAACTCCTCCGAGACCTCTCCGCGCCCGGAAAGCTACACCGCGAGGACCGGGATCAGGCAGTGATGTTGTTCTGGCAGGCCTCCAGAATATCCGAAATCGTTTCCGGAAAAGTCAAGTCTGTTTTTTCAAAAAGAAGCGCGGGGCCGGATGTCCAGCCGCTATTTATCGATCTTGAAGAACCCGTTTGCCATCCACCGGTCCGCGAAGTAACTTGCGAGTTTCGGATGACCGGATGCGCGCGTACCATGCATACCGTTAATTGTCGTCGAAGACACGAACACACACCGCCCCAGGGGGAGGCCATCCGATGTTAACCTACGACGCCCTGCTGCCGCTGCTCGATGCCCGGGTCGCGACCATTCTGCCAAAACAGATCCTGGACCGGTCCAATCCGAACCATGGAGGGTTTGTGGACCACGGCGTGGCCGGCGGGACCGGCGTGGGGCAGGTCGTTCCTCTCTGCTACGCCTGGCTGCTGGAGGGCTCCGCGCACTCTCGCAGCGCCGAAGTCCTGGAGCGAATCCTGCTTGGCGCCGGGTTCGGCCGGAGAATCCGGCGGGAATCCGGGAGGTTCGACCTGGTGGAGACCAATTTCGATTCGGCGCCGGATACCGGCTTTCTGGTGCAATTGATGGCGCCGGTGGTGGTGGCGGCGCGGAAGGTCGAGGACGATGCCGGGGCCAGGGAGATCGCCGGGGCGCTCGGCGAGTTGATCCATACCGCCACGCCGGGTATGGCTGAGGGCGGTTTCCATACGCCCAACCACCGGTGGGTGTTGGTCTCAGCCCTCGCACAGGCGCGGGCGCTGTTTCCGGATCTGGATGTTATGGATACGATCGAGGCGTACCTGGCGGAGACCATCGATATCAATGCCGACGGGGAATATTCGGAGCGGAGCACTGGAGTCTACAACGCGGTCTGCAACCGGTCGCTGCGAATCGCCGCTGAGGCGCTGGGCCGGCCGGAGTTACTGGATCCCGTTCGGCAGAACCTGGACCTTTCCTGCCACCTCCTCCATGCAGACGGCACGGTTGTGACCAGCGTGTCGCAAAGGCAGGACCGCGGACAGCGGACGGTCCCGGTGTTTCTGGCGGACAGCTATTACGCGATGGCGCGCGCCGAGGACAACGGATTTTACGCGTCGGTCGCCGACTGGCTGTTCGATCGGGAACCCGGTGGACTGCCGTGGACGCTGCACCCCTTCCTGGAACACCCCGAATGGCGTGAGGACAACCTGAAGCGAGCGCCATTGTCCGAAAGCTATTCGAAGGTGTATCCGGTCTCGGGGATCTGGCGGGTGCGCAGGGGAAGGATGAGCGCGACGACGGCCTCGGGGATACCGTCGGCGTTCGGCCTGAAGTACGGCGAAGCCGAATTAACCGCGGTTCAAATCTGTGCAAGTTATTATGGAACGTCGCAGTTTGTGGGGGAGAATTTCCGCGAGGCGGGCGGCGGGATCCGGATCACGCATCCCGGAAGAGGGTGGCACTACGACAGCCCCGGGTACTTCCACCCGCTGGGCGAACCGGTGGACCAGACACAGTGGGAGGAGGCGCGCTGGAAGCGGGAATTTACCCCGGTGCCGCCACTGTCAATGGAGATGACGGTGAAGGAGGTGGACGGCGGGTTCGACCTGCGGGTCCGGTCGGACGCGATGGACAGGGTGCCGTTTCAGATTACGTGCGATTTTGCGCCGGGTGGGGAACTCGACTTCGACAGCGGCGCCATCCAGGGGAGGGCGGGGCAGATCGCGTTCCTGAAGTCCGGGTACGCGACCTACCACGTTGGAAACGACGCGATTGCCGTGGGTCCCGGCGCCTGCGCGCACAGAATGTGGCAGATGCGCTGGAGTGAACAGGCGCCGGAGGCGTGCCGGGTTCTGATTGCGCTGCAGACGCCGGTTGATTGGACGCTCGAGGTCCGATGCGGCACGTGGTCTGATGCGACGGAGGGGTTATTGGCGAGTGAAAGTTGAGTCTGGTCTATGTCGCACGATCGGGCAACTGCGAAAAGTCGAACCGGTTACATCCCGCTGGAGCGACGAAGGGGGCGCCAGGTCGGGGTATGGCGCTGCGACCGGCCAGCCTGATCAGGTCCCGCGCTCGTTTCTGTCTTTCGGCGTCATCGAGCATGCGCTCGGCGCACCACCGTGCGTGAATTCTGTCCCCGCAGTCCGCCACGATTCCCGTGAAGCCTGGATCCTGCGCAAGGTCGCGCATTTCGCCCGGGTCCTCCTCCATGTTGAATAGCTGGCAGGATCGGAATTCATGATAGTAGCTCAGCTTCCATGGCCCTCGGCGGACCATGCAGGCGGGTCCGTCGCCCAGGAGACCGATGTATTCCGAATAAACTTCGTCGGACCAGCCGGGAATGGCGCCGTCACCGCGCAGGAAACCCGCGAGACTCCTTCCCGATACACCGGGTAGGGCCGCCGCGCCGGCCAGTTCAAGGACCGTGGGGCCCACGTCGATGAGGCTGACAACGGCGTTGTTGGTGCCGCGTGAAACTTGCCCGGGGCAGGATACGATCAGTGGAACGCGGGCCGAACCGTCGTAAAAACTGCTCTTCCACCACATGCCGTGCTCGCAGGCCATATCGCCATGGTCCGAGCAGTAGATGATGACTGTATTTTCGGCTGCCGGGGAAGACTTGACCGCATTCACGATTCTACCGACGTTTGTGTCGAGTTCCGTGACCAGGCCGTAATAGGCGGCCAGTCCCCGCCGGTTCTGTTCGCGCGTCAACTCGTCCACGCCCCGGCGTTCGCGCCATCGTCTCATTGCGGGATGGAGGGCGTCCAGATAGGCGCGGGATGCGGGCTCCGGGAGCGGAATCTCCTCAAGGTAGCGGTCGAACAGGGGTCGGGAACAGATGAGGGGGTTGTGGGGCAGTATCAGACCGACAACCAGGCAGTGGGGGCGACCGTCCCCCGTCCATGTTGAGATGTCGTTGCACGCCGCTTCCGTGACGCTGTCGTCGAAGGCCTGGTACCCTGTGCTTCCGTATCCGGCAACCTCAACGGCGTATTTCGACTGCCCGGTCGTACGGTTGTTTCCCGATCCCCGGATTTCCGGAGATAGCGTCCCACCGCAGTCGCCGTGGATGCGTTTCCCGAAACCGTGTAATCGGTTTGGCCCGATAAAGTGCATCCGTCCGCACAGGAGGGTCTCGTAACCCGCCGCACTCAGGCCGTGGGCGAACGTGGGCACATCTGAAGAGAGGGTCCCGCTGTTGTCGAAACCCCCAACTTCGCTGGGATAGGTGCCTGCCATAAAGCCCATGCGGGACGGGGCGCACAGCGGATAGGGGCAATAGGCGTTCGTGAAGCGGGTGCCCTGTCCGGCCAGCGCATCCAGGTTGGGCGTCCGGACAATCGGGTTTCCCGCGCAGCCCATCACGTTCGCGTTGTGCTGGTCGGACATGATGAGCACGATATTCGGCTGTTTGCCTTTCGTCATTGCCCTATCCCGCCTGCGCCTCCCGGTTATTTCTCGCCGGGCCCCGCGTGGCGCTACGAATCCGTCACGGATCTCCCCCGGTTCCAGCGTGCCTTGTTGTCCTTCATCTCGTCGTTCAGAGGGATGGTGCGCGAGGTGGTCTGCGATCTCGCGTCATACAGCCAGTTCCCACGGTTGTCGCGCCGCACGGCAAGGCGCTGGTCCACCGCGGGCGGCTGCACGACGGCGCGGGGCCTGTCGCCGTACCAGTAGGCCACGCTGCTCATCTCGTTGCACAGGTGGTTCCCGTGGCCGTGCTCGATGGTCACCCTGACTTCCCTCTCGAATCGTACGGGATTCTCCAGGTGGTGCACGTAGCTGGTCTGATACCCCCCGGTATCCCCCTCGTAGATTGAGGAACCGTTGCGCAGGAACGCATTGGGCTGCATGCCCCAGGCCTGGTTCAGGTAGTCCTCGCTGCCGGTGCCGTGCAGGTCCGGCGGCCATCTGTATCCGTCCACCCAGATCATGTCGTCGCCCTCGCCCCACCACGTCCCCTGGAAATTGGTGACGCTTAGATTGCAGCCGATGTAGTGGCCGCGCCCCCCGGCGTCCAGGATGACGTAGTTGTTCTCCCAAGCCTCGCGTCCGGTATTGATGATGTCCGCTTCCGGCGTGTTCACGCGGATCTCGTGACCCCAGCCGCCGAAGGGGTTTTCACGCCGGAACTCAGCGTGGAAATACCCGTTGTCGTCCGGCAGTCCGTCCGGGCAGGTCTCCCAATCCACGTAGAAATATTGCCGGTGAGTTTCCAGGCTTTCATTGACCAGTTCGACGAGGGCACGCTCCCGAAACGGCATCGGCACGTACGCGTTCAGCGCGCAGCCGGTTTCGAACTGATTGTTGCTGTTGGTCGACGCGGTAAACAGCAGCGACTGGTAGGAATTGACAATGCCGTGGCCCAGGCCGAAGAAATCCCCAAGGGGACACAGAACGCTGGGTTCATCCGCATCGTCGTAGGTGATCTTCAGCAGGCACTCGCGGTAGTGGTTGCGCTGGGTGAACCAGAGATGGGTGATGCAGGCGGGGCCGTCGATATCGGCCAGAACGCGGGTTTCACCGGGTTCGATGGTCCACGCGTCGCTGTTGCGGCCCGACGTATCCCATGAGGAGAAACGGCCGGTCCGTTTCGACTGTATCCAGGGCAGTCCGCCTAAAATATCGTACATGGCTGGCTCCTGAGTCGGGAAAACAAAAAAAGACAAACTTACATGGATGGACAGGATGGCCAGGATAAAGGTCAACAGCCTGGCGCGGCTTCGCAGTGCTCAGCCGTTACCAAATAGAGGGAGTTGAACGCGCCAGCCCGTTCAACGGTGTAATTACTCCCCACTTGAGGGAGAGTCGCAGAAGCCGAGCCGGACCCTGCTTGTGCTGAGCTTGTCGAAGCAAGCTTGTCGAAGGGCCCGCGACGGCTGATGCGGAGGGGGGATTTCAACGCCTTTCGTTTGGGTCGCGCTTGCGGTAAGCCCTGCACAGTCCGGTTGGCGCGTCTTCCCATTGGCCGCCGGGCTGTTCGTTTCTCTATAGCAGCCCCTTCCTTCGCTTGGACGCGATCACCTCGTCCACGAAACCCGGCCCGCAAACGTCCTCCAGTCCGCCGCCGGGAAAGCGCATGATCCACTCGTACAGGCTGCGTATTCGGTCCTCATTGGATTCGGCGACCGGCGGTTCGGCGCGGACGGCGTCCAGTTGCTCGATGACGGCATCGGCTATTCTGGCGTACAAGCGGTCCGAGAACTCGCCCACGTCGAAAGATCCGTCCCGCGCTTCCTGGTACCAGGACATCGCGTTGAATCCGAGCGTGCGGACGCGAGGGTAGAACGAGCACATCAGGTTCCACGCGTCGCCGTCCTTGTCCTGGTCGCCGGAGGACCGGAAGTCGGACCGCAGAATGACCGAAGGAATGTCGAGGAATTTGGCCACCATGAATTCCACGACCGTGCCGGAATCCAGGTCCGTGCCGTCGAAGTTGAACAGGCCAAGATCGCTGGCCATCACCTGCTTCAGGTCCTGGTTCCGGATGTCGACCGCCCGTTCCGTGGCCTGTTCGAGGTGCTGCGGCACGATGCAGGTGTATCGTCCATTTGATTCGCGCTCAATGGCTTCGGCCAGGATGGCATTGCCGATGAGATGTTTGTGGTCGAAGAGTTCGCCTGCGAAATAGACGCTGTGCGTGGTCATGCTGTGGTTCCTTGACGAAATTTCGATCGTGTCGGAAACACCGGTTCAGAGTCCGCGGCGTAACGACACGCGAAGCCCGTGGCTGGAGAGATCCGCCCACGTCTCTGCCAAATCGAGTTCCAATGGGTCCCGGCTTCCATCGCGCCAGACGATTCGACCCGTGGCCCTTCCCGTCTCCACGGCGCCGGAATTCGTGTACCGCCAGCTGACGTCGACCGTTACCCCTTCTCCGACCCGCGCCGCAACGCCCGCGGTCAACAACCATGCGAACCCAACCCGACTTGCGCCGGGGACGACGGTGGTCGTTCTGGGGAACTCCATACGGGTATCGCCGATGGAATTGCGCGACAGGCCGCCGCCGCACCCGAGGAAGGGACTGAGCGGCCCCCGTCCGGGGAGGTCCGCATAGACGCTGAGAATCGCGGAAAGGGAGGACAGGTCGGCCGAGACGTCCTGACGGCCCGTGGTTTGCGTGAAATTGGCGCGGCCGTTGAAAGAAAACTCCATACGGTACTGAACCTCGGCTTCGACGCGGATCCGACGGGAGGCATTGTAGCCGACGCTGACTGCGAATCCGGTGGTTCTATCGAAACCGCCCGCGGCGCCCAAGGCAGCGCCGTCCACGCCCTCCCCGCATCCAAAGAGCGCCGCCGGCGACGTGCTATCACAATTCCTGTCGCCGAACCGCGTCCCCGACGGCCAGTCCAACACGGCCCCGGCACGAAGATAGAAATCCCCCAGAGCAACTGAGTTGGCCCCGGACTCCGCGGCCGAATTGTCCGTGTTGCCATCGGAATCCTGCGCATATGATGGGTTCGAAGCCATCGCGGCCACGGTGAGCGCGGTTCCGAGCAGCAGACGATGGAAACCGAACTTGGAGTCACTTCTATTTGTCATTATTTGGAATCAGGTTCTGTACGGGAATGTCCACACGACTCAGTGGTCTCGGCACACTAGTCGCGATGGCCTCGTCTCTAATCAAACGGGTGCGCCGTTCTACTCTTCGCCTTTTCCGGCGTCGCCGCCCGGACTTTCTGTCCGGGTCGTTGTCCCTTGTTCCGGCTTTTTGACTCTCAGTTCGGCGCGCATGCTCGGAGCCCCGAACTTTATCTCGGCACGCAAGTTTAACGCCTGCCGTGTGCGGTAGATTTCCGCCGCCAAGATGGCCTCGTCCGGCAAAGTCGTTTTGTATTCGGCAGCCATGACCTGGTTCGGCAATCCGTCGAGCGCGTACCGCGCAACGGCCTCGTCCTTCTGCGAACACAGGATCAGCCCGACCGGCGGATTCTCATCATCGTGCATCCAGTGTTCGCGGGCGTAGTTGAGATAAAGGTGCATCTGCCCCGCATCGCCGTGGTTGAATTTGCCTACCTTCAGGTCGATGACCACCAGGCAGCGCAGACGCCGATGGAAGAATAGCAGATCTACTCGATACCACTCATCGCCGACCCGAAGCCGCCGATGCCGGCCCATGAAGCAGAAATCCCCGCCTAACTCCAATAGAAAGGCCTCCAAGTGGGCAATTAGCGCTTCTTCAAGGTCGCTTTCAGAGTACTCGTCCTTGAGATCGAGGAATTCGAGAACGAATGGGTCTTTGATCTCCTCTTCGGGAAGGACTCGATCTTCGGGTCTCGCCTTCTGTCCCCGTGTGAGCATCGCGGCCTTGTTCTTTGAAAGAGCAGTTCGCTCGTAGAACTGAGAATCGATCTGCCGTTTTAGTTGACGAACCGTCCAACCCCCGCGCAAAGCCTCGGTTTCGTAAAATTCACGGGCATGTATGTTCTTGACCGATAGCAGCCTCACATAGGCGGACCAAGGAAGGGGAAAGCGCGTGGCGAGGATAGCCAGCGAAGGTTTTGCAGGCCTCTTGGACGAACTTTCTCCATCTTCCGATTTTTCAGACACTGTCTGAAGAATTCGTGAATCTGACCACAGCAAATAGAATTTCTTCATCTGGCTCAGATTGACAGACCCAAATCCACGCCCGAAGCGCTTCCTAAAGTCGGTCGAGAGTCTTTCGATGAGCGCAGTCCCGTATTCAGCACGCTTTTCTCCTGATTGTTCAAATTCAACTATCCGACGGCCGATCATCCAATACGCGGCAGTCATGACGGAATTCGCTGACCGAGCGGCCGATCGCCTGGCGGCGTCGACGATTCTTGACACATCGCCAAATATGGCTTGGTACCGAACATCCGTCTCTTCGTCCGTGAGCATCCGCTCTTTCACGATCTGATCTTCTCGCCTTAAGGGTTTCGGCCAGACACTTGCGTTCTAGGGGAATCCCGATATGCATTCCTCTGCCCAGCGAATGACGACTTCGGCATTCTTAACCGCATCCATATAATCTTGTTCACCAACAGGCCCGACGGTTCCAGGATAGCGTGTGATCAAAGCGTATGGGGTAAGTTCCTCAGCCTTGACGACCATCTCCGGGATGCTCTCTCCTCCTTCTTCAAGCAGGGATAGCAGCCGGGCTAAATCACTCACATATGGGAAGTCGATGCCGCACTCGATCATCACTGCCTTGATGGCCTTTTCGGCTGCCTGTTGGGCCTGGAAGCACAGATCTTCCAGATAGGCATCAGGAATTCGGTTCTTAGCCATTGCCAGACTACTCCTAGCCCGGTTCAGCCATTCCCGCGGATCATCGGGCGGGTACCGCTCAGGAGGACTCATATACCACCTTTCCCTCCCGCGGCGCAGGTCTGATGATCACCGGGTCGCTGTTGTTATACCGCTCTACGTCGTCGGGCGTGACGACAACAGCGTCAACGGTTGCGCCGACGCCATCGAGATTCATATAGATTTCGCCCATAAGTTCAAGCGCATCCGCGCCGTCTTTGATGATAAGCAGGTCCACGTCGCTGTGACGGTTCATCTCGCCCCGTGCGGCGGACCCGAACAGGATGATCTTCTCCGGTCGGGCGACCTCAACGACGCGCCGAGTGATTTCATCCAGCGTACTCTGGTCGATTCCTGACGTCTTCATAAGTATATCAATGGCTTCCCTGCGAACGGTGGGCAATAAGTACGCACGCCTTGATGTCTACCGGAGAATTAGTGCAGCAATATAGGCGGAATCGAACGTTCGGTCAATCGGATTTGGGCGTAACTGTCGCCGGATACGCACGTTAAGGTCAAGCGGGTTGGGCCTCGCTAATCACCTGAATGCGTGAGTCGTCGACTGCGCGAATTGGCAGGCTTCGCCATTGTCTCGGTGCTTGTATTTCGAACGGCGAAACGCTATACTGAACAGTACATTTCCTGCCGGATACAACGGCGATTCTGTTCTTGCCACGCGATCCGGTGAACGGCGAGGGTAAATCGCAATGATAATCTGGTATCTGATTTTCGCGGCAGTCGTGATTGCAGTGCCCATCGTGGTGATCGTGATTATCCGGAGGGGCAACCACCAATGCGCCTGGTGCCATAAGTCAACGGTAAAGCTCGGGAAGTTGCCGGACGCGGTGCGTGGGCAGATCAACGATCTGATCCAAGAAGAGGGAATGGATCCCGCGTTGTCGTATGAGTTATGCGAGGTCTGCCGGCGGATTTTCGACGAGTGGTGGTTTCAGTCGGACTGGGATATGCACGACAGGTGGTGCGCTTGCGGCTATGAACTGTCGATTCCGTGGGATGTCGATCCAGGGAAACTCCGGAAGGCGGTGGCGGACCTGCCTCCGGCTGTTATCACATTGCTTTCAGAGCGATATACTCCCGACGACATGGCGCACCTCCGTCGCGGATATGACGATCTTGATTACCGCTTCGAGCGGAGTCCGGAAGAGCATCCGCTTCGGGTGTGCGATATCTGCCACCGGATATATATGTGGGTTGAGATCAAGGGTTTTCAGGTCTTTCAGTGTGTGTCGTCGGGGCGTGAAAAATACGAGCGGGTATCAGACCGCCGCCAGATGGAAACCTGAAAATGCGCGAAAGAGCGGCGCCGCACACCCGCGGGATCGGCTAAGGAGTAATGTTGATGGGAACCGGGCATCTGGTTTTCTCGGCGCTTCTGATCGTCGGGTTTATCGCGCTGGTTTTGTTTCTACGGAAAAGTTCCCGTCGATGCCGGTGGTGTCACACGCCCACGATAAAGCTCGGAGACTTGCCGCAAAATGAGCGCGACCGGATCGGCGATCTGATCCGGAATGAGGGTATGGATCCCGCGGATTCGTACGAATTCTGCATGTCTTGCAGACGTATCCTCGACCAGTGGTGGTTTCGTAAGGACTGGGATATGGGCGAACGCTGGTGCGCCTGCGGGTCTGGGCTCAAATCCCCCTGGGACACGGACACAAATCGTCTGCGCCAGGCCGCGGCCGACCTTCCGCGTGAGATTATCGGGTTGCTCCTCGATCGAAGTTCCAGGGACGATATCGCACGCCTTCTCGGTGGCTATGACGATATCATGTACCGCGAAGAGAAGCGTCCCGGCGGCCACGTCCTGAGGGTCTGCGACATCTGCCACAGGATCTACATGTGGGTCGAAATCAACGGTTACCAGGTTTTTCAATGCGTGTCGGCCAGTCGCGACAAATACGATAGGGACGTGAAGCCTTCGTACGACATTTGAGGTCGGCGACGGCCACCCGAGTCGGGCCGGCCAGTACAAATTCGGGTTTCAGAGTGGGCGGAGTGACGACGCGCGTTCTATGATGATTTGACTCACTGCAGTTACTGGTTTTTCCGCGTTTTTTCGTCTTCTCGTTTTCTCGAGTTTTTTTTGTCTTCTCGTCTTCTCGCGCTTTTTGGTTTTAATCCTGTTCATCCTGTCCATCCATGTAAGTCCATGTAAGTCCATGTTTGTAAATCACGTAGGCTAGAGGAACCACGATGCGATTTGTGGCGGACGTACATCTGCACTCCCGGTTTTCCAGGGCGACCAGCCGTCAACTGAACCCGGAGAATCTATATAAGTGGTCCGCGCTCAAGGGCGTAAACGTGGTCGGGACGGGCGATTTCACCCATCCCGAATGGATCGACGAATTGAAGGACCGCCTGGAGCCCGCGGAGGAGGGGCTGTTCCGGCTAAAGCCGGCCTTCCAGGCCGCGGTGGACAAAGACCTCCCGGAACGGTGCCGGGGACCGGTGCGTTTCGTCCTGTCCACCGAGATCAGCGTGATCTACAAGAAGAACGACAGGACCCGCAAGGTGCACCACGTGGTGCTGATGTCCGGGTTTGAAGCCGTGGAGCGGTTGAATGCCCGCCTGGGAGACATCGGAAATCTGAAATCGGACGGTCGGCCTATCCTGGGCCTGGACAGCCGGGACCTCGTGGAAATCTGCATGGAAGCGGCCGACGACGTGCTGTTCATTCCGGCGCATATCTGGACGCCCCATTTTGCGGTGCTGGGCGCCAGTTCCGGGTTCGACACCCTCGAGGAGTGCTTCGAGGACATGCTGCCGGCGATCTTCGTCGTGGAGACCGGACTCTCGTCAGACCCGCCGATGAACTGGCGGCTGTCGATGCTGGACAGGTATGCGATCGTTTCCAATTCGGACGCGCATTCCCCGCAGAAACTGGCGCGGGAGGCCACCTGTTTCGATACCGATCTGTCCTATCGTGGCATGTACGATGCGCTGAAGACACGAGACCCCGAACGGTTCCTGGGGACGCTGGAGTTCTATCCCGAAGAAGGCAAGTATCACCTGGACGGACATCGGAAGTGCGGAATCTGCTGGGAGCCGAGGCAGTCGCTCGACGCGGACTGTCTGTGCCCGGAGTGCGGCAGGCGGTTGACAGTCGGGGTGCTGCACCGCGTCGAGCAGTTGGCCGACAGGGCGGAAGGAGAGAGGCCCGCCGTGGCGCCGCCGTATGAGAATCTGATTCCACTTCAGGAAGTCATCGGTTCCGTATTGGGGGTGGGGCCAACCAGCAAGAGAGTCCAGGGGGTGTACGAAAGGCTGCTCGCGGACCTGGGGCCTGAACTCACCATCTTGCGGGATGCGTCCCCCGAGGCGATTGCCGCCGCCGGCGAACCGCTCGTGGGGGAGGGCGTACGCCGGATGCGGGCCGGGGAGGTGGAGATCGCGGCCGGCTACGACGGTGTGTACGGACGGATCCAGGTGTTCTCGGAGGAGGACCGCGCCCGGCTGAGCCGCCAGCCCGCGCTGTTCGATCTGCCCTCCGGTCCGGAAGCGCCGACGCCGGTGACGGCATCCAAAACGCCGCCGCAGGCCGAAGCGCCCGCTGGCGGGAACGGTGAAGCGCAAGTGACAGGCGACGTCGCGGACACGGGCGGATTGGACGAAGTACAGCGGGCGGCTGTTTTCTGTGACGCCGGTCCGGTGATCGTAGAGGCGGGTCCGGGCACGGGCAAGACACGGGTATTGACCCATCGTGTCGCGCGGCTGATTGGAGAGGAGGGCGTGCCGCCGGAGTCCATCCTGGCGGTCACGTTTACGAATAAGGCCGCCGCGGAGATGCGGGAACGCGTTCGCGCGCTGTTGCCCCGGGCCACGGGGCTGGACGGTTTGATGCTGGGCACGTTCCACGCCACGGCGCTGGATCTGATGAAGTCCGGCCGGTCGCGGGAGATGCGCCAGGTGATCGATGAGGTGGAAGCGACGCGGGTGTTGGCCGAGGCCGTCGCCGACGCAGATGCCGGTCTCTCCGTCAGAGATGTACGGTCGGCGATCTCGCGTGCGAAGACCGATCCGGAGGCGGAGGCGCCGGAGGCGTTGCACGCGGTCTACCAGGCCTACCAGGAACGCTTGCGTAAGCTGGACGTGTGGGATTACGACGACATTCTGCTGGAATTCCTGGCAATGCTGCGGAAAGGCGACGCAGCTACCGACCGGGTCCGAAACCGGTTCGCGCACGTCCTGGTGGACGAGTTTCAAGACGTGAATGCGGTGCAGTACAGGCTCGTGACGGAGCTCTCCAGCGATGGGGCGGGTCTGTTCGTCATCGGCGATCCTGACCAGGCCATCTACGGATTCCGGGGGGCGAGTCCCGTGTATTTTCGCAGGCTGCGCGAGGATCTTCCGGCTGCACGGACGTTTGTTCTGAAGAGAACATATCGCTCCACACGGCAGGTGATCGATACGGCAGCGTCCGTGATCCGGGGTCAACGCCGGTTGGATGCGGTCCGCGGAGAGGGCTTTGACGTCCGCCTGGTTTCCGTTGCGGGTGAGACGGCGGAGGGGATTGCGGTGGTCCGCGAGATCAGCCGGTTGATGGGCGGCGCCGATATGCTTCAGGCCGACGAGATCGGAGGTGGGGATTCGGTAGCGGGACGGAAAGACCGCGGCCTGTCGGATTTTGCCGTGTTGTTCAGGACCGGCCGGCAGGCGGAGGCGATAGAGCGTTGCTTTGTGGAAGAAGGACTGCCATACCGCGTGGTGGGTCAGAAGGGGTTCCTCTCGGCGGAGCCCGTGCGGCACGCGATCGCGTTTTTCAATTACGCGTTCCTTCCCGTGGAACGCGTGCGCCTCTCGCGCGCGCTGGCGATTCCCGTATTTCATCCCGGAATGGCGGCGCTCAACCGGGTCCACCGCTCGGCTGACGGCATCGCCGCCGGCAACCTGCCGGCGTCCGTCCGTGAGAAGGTTTCGGCGCTTCGGGATGCCGCGGCGGCATTCAGGAAAATGGCGAAAACCGAATCCGTCGAGACGCTGGTGAGCGCGTGGCAGGACGTGGCGTCGTCGGAAAACGACGACGATCTGGCCCGCCTGGCGCGGATGGCGGTCAACTTCGATACCGTACGGAGTTTTCTCAATACGCTGGTATTGGGCGCCGATGCCGACTATATACGCATCGGCGGCGCCACGCGCCCACGGGCCGAGGCTGTGACGTTGTCAACCCTGCATGCATCCAAGGGGCTGGAATTTCCCGTGGTCTTTATCTGCGGCGTCGAGGAGGGTCTGATTCCGCACGCGGACGCGGACCCGGAGGAAGAACGGCGGCTGTTATTCGTAGGATTGACCCGTGCGAAGGACGAGGCCGTGATGCTCTGCGCGCGGAGCAGGTTGCGTTTCGGCGAACGGACCCGCCCGGAGCCGTCCCGGTTCTTCGAGGATATTCCGACGGAACTCCTGAAGCGGGAACGCCTGACCGCACAGCGGCGGGTCAGGCAGGCGGACCAGCTCAGCCTCTTCTGATTGCCGGGCGCCGCTTTTCTCAGTCGAGGCCGGTCTGATCGTTCACCAACCGCCGGAACCGGCCGTACGCGTCTTCCCACGCGTCGCCGCAATGGGGCTCGAAGGTCGCGAGTTTCGTGGAGTTGCGCACGACTTCGCGGATACCGGCGAGGGAGTCGATTTCTCGCCTTGCGTATGCCTGCACGAGTACGTTTCCCAGCGCGGTGGCTTCGGCCGGACCCGTGACAACCGGGCGTCCGGCGGCATTGGCGGTAAACTGGTTCAAGAGGGTGTTCCGGATACCCCCGCCCACGACGTGGATGGTGTGCAATTTCCGGTTGAGGACCGACTCGAGATCATCCAGGACGTGTCGGCACTTGAGGGCGAGACTCTCCAGGGCGCACCGGATGACGGCGCCGTCGGTGGCGGGTTCGGTCTGTCCCGTCCGCTTGCAGTACGCGCGGATCCGCGCAGGCATATCTCCCGGCTCAACGAATTCCGGGTGGTCGGGGTCGATGAACGAGGTCAATGCGGGCGCCGCTTCCGCCAGCAGGACGAGGTCGGAAAACGAAAAGTCGCGCCCCTGGTTCTCCCAGACGCGTCTGCACTCCTGGACGATCCACAGCCCGGTGACGTTCTTCAAAAAGCGGAAGGTGCCGCAGACGCCGCCTTCGTTGGTGAAGTTGAACCGAAGGGCTTCAGGGGTTACGTTCGGGGCCGGCAGTTCCGCGCCGAGCAGCGCCCAGGTACCGGAACTGATGTACGCCGCGTCGGTGTCCGAAAAGGGAACGGCCGCCACGGCAGATCCGGTGTCGTGACACGCCGGGGCGATCACGTCGCCGGAACGGACGCCGGCATCCGCCGCAATCTCCGGGCGAAGCGCTCCGAGGGACGTTCCCGGCGGAACGATTTCGGGAAGCATGTCGACGGGGATGTCGAGCCGGTCCAGCAGGTCGGCTGCCCATCCGCCGGTTCCCGGGTTATAGAACTGGGTGGTGGTGGCGTTCGAAAACTCGCAAACCTTGCGCCCGGTCAACCAGAAGTTGAACAGGTCCGGCATCATCAGGAATGCGCGAGCCATTCGCAGACGCGAGGCATTCCTCTCCACCATCGACAGCAGCTGATAGAGCGTATTGATTTCCAGAAACTGCAGGCCGGTCTGTTCGAAGATTTCTTCTCTGGAGACGCGGCCGAACGCCCTTTCCATCATTCCCCGGACGCGCGAATCCCGATAGCATCGGGGATTCCCCAGGAGTTCGTCGCCGCTGTCCAGGAGCGCGAAATCCACGCCCCAGGTGTCGATGCCGATTCCCGCGAACTCCGGTCCGGAGATCTGCACGCATTTTCGAAGCCCGGCGAGCATTTCGTCATAGAGCCGAAGGGCATCCCAATAGAGCCCTCCCGCAACGGAGACCGGGCCGTTGGTGAAGCGGTGGATTTCCTCGAGTTCGACGGCCCTTCCGTCGAAGCGGCCGATCACAGCCCGACCGCTGGACGCGCCGAGATCGAAGGCGAGATAGGTCTGTGACATCGAGACTCCTTCCTGTCCGCCATGTTCGCGTTGTGCACAGGTTGATCGTTTGCGATATTATGCGAAGCGGCGCGGGGTGTCAAGTGTTTCGTCACGGCGGGAACACGCGCTGCCGGACGATCCGCCAGGCGCCGCGGAATGGTCCCCGTCAGTACGATCGAGAGGATCTGTGAATGCCGGAAAAGCCAACGGTGGCGCACTGCGCGAATCCGTTCCTGACCCTGACCATGGTCTGGTGTTACGACCAGATTCGCAGCCTCACGCGATATCGGCCCGTCGTGTTGACACAGGCACGGCGCAATGAGGACGTATTTCCGGTTGAAACGCTACATTCGAGCGAAGACCTGCCGCGGCTGCGCAGGTCGGTCTACAGGGTGATACGCAAATTCCGGGGAACGTACGCCGGCTACGGGAATGTCCTCAGAGAGGAACGCACCGCGATCGCACATGCCCATTTCGGGCAGGAGGGATATTTCTGCCTGGCGGCGCGCCGCAGCGCGGGCGTGCCAATGGTGACCACGTTCTATGGGATGGACGCGTCCGCGCTGCCGCGCCGGCGGCTGTGGAGGCGCCGGTTTCGGCGGCTGTTTCGCGAGGGAGAACGCTTCCTGGTGGAGGGGCCGCATATGGGCGAATCGCTCGTCTCCATCGGTTGCCCGCCCGATAAGATCCACCTTCACCGTCTGGGCGTCGACCTCGTGAAGATCGCGCAGTCTCCGCCGGAGGCCAGGGAGGAGGCGGTGGTACTGATGTACGCCAACTTCCGTGAGAAAAAGGGACACGTTTACGGGCTCCGGGCTTGCCGGAAAATCCTTGGGTCGCATCCCGGCCTGAAGGTGCGCATTATCGGCGACGGCGAATTGCGTTCGGAGGTGGAAAGGGAAATCGCCCGGCTCGGGCTCGGAGACCGCGTCGTCCTGTTGGGTATGTTGCCCCACGCGGCGTGTCTCGCGGAACTTGCACGGGCAGCCGTGCTGTTGTATCCGAGCGTGACCGCCTCGGACGGCGACACGGAAGGGGGGGCGCCGGTGGCGTTGATCGAAGCGATGGCCTCCGGGCTGCCGATCGTCTCGTCGCTCCATGCAGACATCCCGACGGTCGCACCCGACGGCCGGTGCTCGTTGTTGTTCCCGGAACGGGACGCGGACGGACTGGCGGAGGGTCTGGATGCGCTGCTGGGCTCCGGCCGTCTTCGGGACGACATGGGCCGGGCGGGGCGCGCGCACGCGGAAGACGCCCACGATATGCGGAAGCTGGGTATCCGGCTTGAGGCGGTGTACGATCAGGTGAGATCCTCGTCGAAATCCGGGTAGAGACCTCCGGCGTTGATTGCGGGACGCCCGGAACGATATTGTTGGAACCGGGACGGTAACGGCCGGCATTGACTTTGAGGAATGCCGCGCTTATTTTTCAGTAAGTTATGTCAACGAAGACCGTCGTACACGCGGGGATCCACGATGGAACTGTCGATCGCACAGGTCGAGTCTTACCGGGACCAGGGGTATCTTGTCGTCGAAGAGCTTTTGAGCGAAGAGGACGTGGCGTCTATTCGTGGTGATGCGGTAAAGCTCTGTCGCGGAGCGTACAAGAGCGAGAATCTAAAACCGGTGCCCAACGCGATGTCCGACGAAGCCGCCCTTTCGCAATACCTGTGCATCCACCAGCCGCACCACATCAGTCCGTTCATGCGGAGGGCCCTCGCGCATCGGAAGGTTGCCAGGGCGCTTTCACGGCTGGTGGCGCCGGACGTCAAGTGCATGCAGACCATGCTCTTCATCAAGCCGCCCGGGTTTCCCGGGCAGGCCTGGCATCAGGACGAGGTGTACATCCCCACGCGTGACAGAAGCCTCACCGGCGCCTGGTACGCGCTGGACGACGCGACCGTGGAAAACGGGTGCATGTGGGTGCTTCCCGGATCCCACCGGTCCGGTTATCTGTATCCCCAGCGTTCGCACGGGCGGCCTGAGGAGTTCGACTCCGCCCAGGAGTCCTACGGCTTCGACGACGATGGCGAAATGCCGGTGACCTGCGGTGCGGGAGCTGTGGTCTTTTTCAACGGCTACCTGTTGCACCGTTCGCGAAAGAACCGCTCCGACCGGTTCCGGCGGGTCCTGGTGAATCACTATATGAATGCTTACTCTCTTCTGCCGTGGCACACGCCGGACGACGGAAGGATGGCGAGGGCCGACTACAGGGGCATCATTATGGTGGCGGGAGAAGACCCCTACGCGTGGAAGGGGACGGCCGGCGGCGGCGACGCGCACGTTCGGACGTTCGACCCGGCCGCACTGGCCGACGCGTAGACGGGTTCCTGCAACGTTTGCCGGGCGCAGGCCGCCGCATTTCAAACCGGATGACCGAAATGGCAATCGACGAGACGACCATCGAATCCGCCGAAGCCTGTCACGTGATGGCAAAGCCGTCCGGCGCGGTCTGCAATATAGATTGCAAGTACTGTTTCTACCTGGAGAAGGAAAAGCTGTACCCCGACGCCGGCGGGAACTGGCGGATGGACGACGGGACGCTGGAGCTGTACGTCCGCCACTACATCGAAGCGCAGGACGTCCCGGAGGTGCATTTTGCCTGGCAGGGCGGCGAACCGACTCTGATGGGCGTGGATTTCTACCGGCGGGCGGTGGACTTTCAGTCGACGTATGCCAATGGAAAAACCATCACGAATGCCTTCCAGACCAACGGAATCCTGCTCGACAACGAGTGGGGGGAGTTTCTGGCCGAACACGGGTTTCTGGTGGGATTGTCCGTGGACGGACCGCGGGAGATGCACGACAGGTACCGGGTGGACAAAGGGGGAAAGCCCACGTTCGACCGCGTGATGGCGGGTCTGGACGTCCTGAAGCATCACCGGGTGGAATACAATACCCTCACGGTGCTGCAGGCCCATAACGCGGATTATCCGGTGAAAGTCTACCGCTTTCTCAAGTCCATCGGGAGCCGCTACATGCAGTTCATCCCGATTGTGGAGCGAATCGCGGACTCGCCTGGTGACGATCTCCTGGAGCTTGTGGCGCCGGAGTTCGACGGGCGGGCTCAGGTTTCGAAGTGGTCGGTGGGCTCGGCGCAGTACGGCCGGTTCCTTTGCGCGGTCTTCGACGAATGGGTCCGAAAGGACGTTGGCCGGTATTTCGTCCAGATGTTCGATATCGCGCTGGGAAGCTGGATGGGCCAGGACGCCAGTCTCTGCATCTTCGCGGAAAAGTGCGGCAGGGCGCTGATCATCGAACACAACGGAGATCTGTATTCCTGCGACCATTTCGTTTATCCCCGGTACAATCTCGGCAACGTCCGCGAAAAGAGCATTCGTGAAATGGTGTCCAGCCCCCTGCAGGAGAAATTCGGGTCCGACAAGCGGGATACCCTGCCCGCGTATTGCAGGGCCTGCGACTACAGGTTTGCGTGCAACGGGGGCTGTCCCAAGCAGAGGTTCATCCATACGCCCGACGGGGAGGCAGGGCTGAACTACCTCTGCACGGGGTACAAGATGTTCTTCGGCCACGTGGACCCCTACATGCAGATGATGGCGAAGGAACTCGCGGCTGGCCGGCCCGCGGCGAACGTGATGCATTGGGTGCGGGCCGGGGAATCACGACGGGCGGCCTCCCGGGCCCGAAGCACGGGCCGGAACGAGCCCTGTCCCTGCGGCAGCGGAAGGAAATTCAAGCGGTGCTGCGGGGCTGCCCGATAGGGGACGGGACAGTTATTGTTTGGCTTGACTTTTGTCCTGTGCGGTGCGATCATCCGTACCCGCTTCACCGAAGCTGGTTCGGGTTTTTTTGTGCAATTCCGGAGAAAAGACAATGTGCGGCATTGTGGGATTCTGGAACCGGCAGGACGATACCGGCGGTCTCGGGCAGACCATCCTCAAAATGCTGGGCGCCCTGGACTGCCGGGGGCCGGATTCGGCAGGCGTTGCGCTGTATGGTGGAGGACAATACGGGGGCATGGTCCTCCGCGTGAGTCTGGGAGTACACGCGGATTACGAGGCAACCGCGCGGCGGGTCGTCGCACGGGCGGAGGCAATCGGCGGCGTGTCCGGTTGGGCCCGAACGGAGGAGTACCTGCGTCTGGTCGTCGCCTATGACGGAGCGCCCGGGCAACTCGAAGAGGCCATTGAGGCCGCGGGCGAGGGTGTGGAGGTGGTGAGTATGGGAGACCGGCTGGAAATCGTCAAGCAGGTGGGGTCACCCCGGAACCTCGACAAGACCTACCGGATTTCCGGCTTCAAAGGGACCCACGGCATCGGCCATACCCGCCTTTCTACCGAATCCAGAATCGATCTGAGCCATTCCCAGCCGTTCTGGGCCCACGGCCATCCGGACCTGGCCATTGTCCATAACGGACACATTACCAATTACCACAAGTTGCGGCGCATCTACGAGCAAGACGGCGCAAGGTTCTATACCGAGAACGATTCCGAAATCATCGGGATGTACCTGCACCGGAAACTTGCGGACGGAAAGGACCTGGAGGCGGCAATGGCCGCCTCTCTGGTAGAGTTGGACGGCTCGTTCAGCTATCTGGTGGCCACACCCGACGCCGTCGGTTTCGTCCGGGATCCGTACGCCTTCAAACCGCTCCTGTTTGCGGAAACGGCCGATTTCGCAGCGGTGGCCACGGAAGAGATTGCGTTCCGTTCGGCCCTCGATGGATGCTACGACGTGGTTGAAGCCCGTGCGAAGGACATGCGGCTATGGCACAACTGACCTGCAACGGAAAGACGACGCGGGAGATCAACCGGGAGATCAGGGCGTTCGTTTCCGCGGGGGAAGGCGAAGTGCGTGTCCTGGATCCGGGTGCGCGGCATAATCTGGGGGTGGCGCTCCTGGACCCAGTCCATCTCACGCTGGACGGTAGCGTAGGATATTATTGCGGCGGTATGATCGACGGGGCGACCGTCGAGGTAAAGGGCAGTGCGGGGTGGGGCCTGGCGGAGTCAATGATGAGCGGGAAGGTCATCGTCCACGGCAACGCGGGAAACGGTTCCGCGGCGTCCATTCGCGGGGGGACGGTGGTGGTCCGGGGTCACGCCTCGGCGCGGCTGGGCGTGGCAATGAAGGGCGGGCTGATCGTCGTCGGCGGAGATTGCGGGTATATGGCCGGCTTCATGGGCCAGAGGGGTCGCATCATCGTTTGCGGCGACACCGGCGACGCCTTCGCCGATTCGATGTACGAGACCGAGTGTTTCGTCGGCGGTGAGATCGCGGAACTGGGCAATGACGCGGTGGTCGAAACGCCCGCCGAGGACGAGTTCGCTTTTCTGAGCGCTTCCGTACAGGAACATCTGGACAGGCGACTGGACGTAACGTCGTTCAAGAAAGTGTTGGCCGGGCGCAAACTCTGGAATTTCGATAAGGACGAGCGCGCCGTCTGGCGGGAAGCGTTGTAACGCTGAACGGTTAGCCTTAACTCGAAAAAAATAACCTTTAAATTGGCCACAGAAAGCACAAAAGACACAAAGGGTATTGGTGCGAAACGGCGTGTGTCGTAACGCCGCGACCCTGGACGTATTTGCATAGTCTTTCGGCTATACGCCCTGTAACAGAATCGCTGTTTTTGTGCCTTTTGTGGCAAATTGCCTTGAATCGAAGAATCCAGCAAGCCGACACTGTGGAGAAGACTTCCGAAACGGGGCATCAGGGTCCTCCGGAAGGACATTTTTTCCGTTGACGTCAAGTGACCTGAAGGTTCCTGGAAATCCGACTTCAAATCGCCTTCACAGACTTGCGTATATTCGACTTAACGTCACAGAAAAATGACGCATCAAGATTAAACCCGAACAGGGCGACAATGGTGGAAGATCAAAACGGGAGCTTTCATCCGGTGCAGGCCAGCGGTACGTTCACGCCCGCCGTCATCGAAGACATCCAGGTCAAGGCCGAACTGGGCCGTTATCGGATCCGGGGGTTCGGCACACTGCGGGAGCGGCGGTGGCCCACGTTCGACGACCTGACCTTCATACCCTGCACGTTGACGCGAATTCCGCTGGAAGGATACCGGGAGCGCTGCTCGGCGGAGACGGTTCTCGGCGGTCGTTACGCCGAAAAGCCCATCGTGCTGGATACGCCCATCATGATCACCGGCATGAGTTGGGGCGCGCTGTCCTATAATGCCAAGGTGGCGCTGGCTCGCGGCGCCAACATGGTCGGGTCCTCCAATACAACCGGCGACGGCGGGATGTTGAAGGCGGAGCGGGAAGAAAGCAAAGTGCTGGTCTACGAGGTACTGCCGTCCCGGTACGGGATCAACGTGCACGACCTCCGGGTTGCCGACGGGATCGAACTCACCATCGGACAGGGCGCCAAGCCCGGCACGGGGGGATTGCTTTTGGGCGCCAAGGTGCTCGGCGACGTGGCGTCGCAGAGGGACCTGCCCCTCGGCGTGGACCAGCGGAGTCCGGCGCGGCACCCGGATTTCCTGGGTCCGGACGATATGATCATCAAGATCGAGGAGCTGCGCGAGGCCACGGACTGGCAGGTCCCGATTTTCGTCAAGATGGGCGCCACGCGGGTATTCGACGACGTCCGCCTGGCGGCCAAGGCCGGGGCCGACGTGATCGTGGTGGACGGCATGGAGGGCGGCACCGGGGCGTCCGCGGAAATCTGCCAGGAGCATACGGGCATTCCCACGCTGGCGGCGGTATGTGAGGCACGAGCGGCGCTCGAAGATATCGGCATGTACGGAAAGGTCCAGCTGATCATCGCGGGTGGCATCCGGAACGGCGTGGACGCCGCCAAGGCCATGGCGCTGGGCGCCGACGCGGTATACATCGGCACGGCGGCACTGATGGCATTGAACTGCAACAAACCGATTCACGTGGAGGACTATCGGGCGCTGGGCGCGGAGCCGTATCGCTGCCATCACTGCCATACCGGTCGCTGTCCGGTGGGAATAACCACGCAGGACCCCGATCTGATGGCGAGGCTCCACGTGGACGAAGCAGCCGAGCGCGTGGCCAACCTGCTGCAGGCCATGACGTCGGAAATCCAGATTCTGGCGAGGGCGTGCGGCAAGGCCGACGTACACGACCTGGAGCCGGAAGACATGCGCGCGCTGACTTCGGAAGCGTCCATGATCTGCAATCTCCCGCTGGTCGGGACGAACCGTGTCGCCGGGGGTGGGCCGGGCTGGTGACAGACTGACGTACCGCCCGTCCTGGGGACGGGATTATCGAGGACCGTGACGTGTCGTTCAAGCTGATCCGCCAGGCGCTGAACGGGAACGGGCTCCTGCCCAGGATGTGGCGGTCCCGTCCGGTCAGGGACAGTTACGACGTGGTGATCGTGGGCGGGGGCGCCCACGGGCTGGCCTGCGCCTACTATCTGGCCGTGGAACACGGCATCACGGACGTCGCCATCATTGAACGGGGGTACATCGGTTCCGGAGGGAGCGGGCGGAATACCGCCATTATCCGAAGCAATTACCTGACCCCCGAGGGCGTGCGCTTCTACGACGAAAGCGTGCGGCTGTACGAGCAGATGGCGACGGAGCTGGACTTCAACGTCATGTTCAGCCAGCGCGGGCACCTCACGCTGGCGCATACCGACGGGGCGGTGCGCACCATGCGCCGGCGGGCGGAGGTGAACAAGCTTCAGGGCGTCGTGTCGGAGCTGATATGGCCCGATGAAATCGAGAGGCTGTGCCCGGGCATCGACGTCAGCGACCATCCCCGCTACCCGATTCTGGCCGCGCTGTACCATCCTCCCGGAGGCATCGTCCGTCACGACGCCGTCGTATGGGGCTATGCCCACCAGGCCGACCGGCGGGGGGTGCACATCCACCAGCAGACCGCGGTAACCGGGATCGACGTGCGGGGCGATTGCGTGGTCGGCGTGGAAACGACGGGGGGATACATCAAGACCTGTACGGTGTTGAACGCGACGGCGGGATGGGGGTCGACCATCGCCGATATGGCGGGCGTTCGCCTGCCGCTGACCACCTTTCCGCTGCAGGCGTGCGTTACGGAACCCCTGAAGCCGTTTCTGGACGTGGTCATCGTGTCGGGCAGTCTGCACGTGTACGTAAGCCAGTCCGATCGGGGCGAACTGGTGATGGGCGCGAGCGTGGATCCCTATACTTCCTATTCGATGGATTCTTCGCTGGCGTTTATGGAAAGCATTGCCGGGCACATGCTGGAGCTGTTTCCGTTTTTGAGCAAGGTGCGGGTGTTGCGCCAGTGGGCGGGGCTGTGCGATATGACACCCGATTACAGCCCGATAATGGGCTTTACGCCGGTGCGTGGCTTTCTCGTGGACGTGGGTTGGGGCACCTACGGCTTCAAGGCCTCCCCCATCTGCGGCCGCACCATGGCCGAATTGATCGCCCGCGAACGCACCCCGGATCTGATTCATCCCTTCCGGCTGTCCAGGTTCGAGGAATTCGACCTGGTCGGCGAAAAGGGCGCGGCGTCGGTGGGTCATTGACGGCACCGTAGCGAACAGGGTCGGCCTTGCGGCAATGCAGGACTCCGCGCGGACCCGGAATCTGAGCGTTTGATGTTGATCCTATCCTGTCCGAATTGCGGCGAACGCAACGTCAGCGAGTTCCGCTTCGGTGGTGAATACAATCCCCGGCCTCTGGACCCCGACGGTTGCGGCGACGCGGAACTGGCCGCGTATCTCTATTTGCGCGACAACAGGCTGGGCGTGGAGAAGGCGTGGTGGTATCACCAGGCGGGGTGCGGCCTGTGGTTTCTGGCGGAACGGCATACGAAGACGCAGGAAGTCCTGAAGACGTACGTCTGGCAGGCAGACGAGGCCGGTGAGGGCGTCGATGGCGACTGAAACGACCCTTCAGGCCGGTTCAGGTACGGATGCCCACAGGCTCACGCCGCGCAACGGCGAGGTGATCGATCGCGGGTCCCGGGTGGCGTTTACCTTCGACGGACGGGACTATGCCGGATACCGGGGCGACACGATTGCATCGGCATTGGCCGCCTCCGGGGTGCGCGTCTTCAGCCGGTCGTTCAAGTATCACCGGCCCAGAGGTCTGATGTGCTGCGCGGGTCAATGTCCGAACTGCCTGGTCCAGATAGGCGACGAGCCGAACGTCCGGGCGTGCACGCGCCGCGTCGAAACGGGAATGGCCGTTTGTTCCCAGAACGCGCAGCCGTCACTGGACCGCGATCTGCTTTCACTCACGCAGCTGGCCGCGCCGCTGATGCCGGTGGGTTTCTACTACAAGACCTTTATCCGGCCTGCCGCGCTCTGGCCGTCCTACGAGCACGTGCTGCGCCGCGCGGCGGGGCTGGGCAAAGTGGACCTCGCGTCGCGGCCCGGCGCGTTCGACAAAGAGTACCTGCACGCCGACGTGGCGGTGGTCGGCGGCGGACCGTCGGGGATGGCCGCGGCCGTTGCGGCATCGGAGCAGGGCGCAGGCGTCGCGCTTTTCGACGTCGAGCCGTCTCTGGGCGGCCGGCTGCGCTTCTCGCCTTCCCGGGCCGGTACCCTGGAGGAGTTGCAGGCTTCGGTGGCGAGCCGTCCGGATATCGACATCTTCACGGATGCGGCCGTCCTGGGCTGGTACCAGGACAACTGGCTGGCCGCGGTGAAGGGTTCGCGGCTGTTCAAGATACGGGCGAAGTCCGTGATTGTTGCGGCGGGCGCCATCGAGACGCCGCTGCTGTTCGACCACAACGACCTCCCCGGGGTGATGCTGGGCAGCGCCGTTCAGCGCCTGGTCCATCTTTACGGCGTGAAGCCGGGCGAGAGGGCCCTGGTCGTCACCGCGAATGACGATGGGTGGGACGTGGCCGCGGAGCTGGCGGAGGCGAACGTTGAAGTCGCCGCGGTCGTGGATGAACGCCACTCGTGTTCGAGTACGGCCGCTCAAGCGTTGATTTCCCGGGGCGTGCCCGCGTATTTCCGGCATACGATTCTGGAGGCCGTCGGTTCAAAGCGCGTTCAGGCCGCCCGGATCGCCCGGATCGATCCGTTGGGAGAGGCGGATCGGTCCGCGGCGCGAAACGTGCCTTGCGACCTGATCGTTGTCAGCGTGGGCTGGACGCCGGACCTGGCGTTGTTCCACATGGCGGGCGGCGAGTCCGCTTACGACGAGCAACGTTCGGAACCGCGGGCGGCGGACGCGCCCGAAGGCATGTTCTTGGCGGGCCGCGCCGCGGGCGCCGGCACGGCCGCCTGCGCCATGGAAGACGGGCGGATCGCCGGAAGGAGCGCCGCGGCCTTCCTGGGCCTCGGGGACGGACCCGCCGCGTCCGAGGTCTCCGACCTGCATTTCCGGAAGGCCGGTGAGCCGGTGCGGACGTCTGCACGTACGATCGTTCCGGGCAGGAAGAAGAGGTTTCTCTGCTATTGTGAAGACGTCACCGACGTGGATTTGCAGACGGCAATCGTCGAGGGGTACGACAGTCTCGAACTGCTGAAGCGGTACAGCACCATTTCGATGGGTCCGTGCCAGGGCAGGATGTGCTCCATGAATACGGTGCACCTTTGTGCCCGCGCGAACGGCGAGAATGTGCAGGAGACCGGAAAAACCACGTCACGACCGCCCGTGGCGCCGGTAACGCTGGGCGCGTTGGCCGGGCAGAACATGGAGCCCGTTCAGGTGTCTCCCGCGCATCAGTGGCATCTGGACCGGGGCGCCAGGATGATGGTGGCGGGCCTCTGGCTGCGGCCGGAAGACTATGGAGATGCTGTCGCCGAAGTGAAGGCCGTGCGCGAGCGGGTGGGCCTGATGGACGTGAGTACGCTGGGCAAGATCCAGCTGACCGGGCCCGGCGTGCCTGAATTGCTGGAGAAGCTGTACATCAACCAGTGGCGCAGGCTGGGCGTCGGCCGCGTCCGGTACGGCGTGATGTGCAACGACGAAGGCGTGGTGATCGACGACGGCGTGTGCGCCCGCATACAGGAAAACGAATGGTATATGAGCACCACGTCCACGGGCGCGACAACGGTGTTCGAATGGATTCAATGGTGGTCACAGTCGGGCTGGGGTGACGGGGTGCACGCGGTCAACCTCACCGATGCCAACGCGGCGTTCAACCTGGCGGGACCGAGGTCCAGGGAGGTGCTTCAGCTTCTCACGGACCGGGACCTGAGCCATCGGAAATTCCCGTACATGCGCGTCCGGTCGACACGGGTCGCCGGGGTGCTTTGCCGGGTCCTGCGTATCGGATTTACCGGCGAGCTTTCCTACGAAATCCACTGCCCCGCGTCCTATGGCCTCCACGTGTGGCAGGCGCTGATGGCTGCGGGGAAGGAATTCGACATCGCGCCGTTCGGCGTGGAAGCCCAGCGTGTGCTCCGCCTGGAGAAGGCGCATATCATCGTCGGTCAGGACACCGACGCACTGACCGATCCGTATTCCGCGAATATGGAATGGGCCGTGAAGTTGGACAAACGGGATTTTTTGGGCAAGCCCATGTTGACCAGGATGTCGGAACGGGGGACGTCGCAGCGGCTGGTGGGCTTCAGGATGGCGCGGCCTGACCTCGTGCCGGAAGAAGGCCTGCAGGCGGTGCGCCGGGACGGGAACGGAAAACAGGAGATCATCGGCTGGTTGACGTCGTGCCGTTTCAGTCCGGCGCTCGGAGAGACCATCGGCCTGTGCTGGCTGCCCGCGAACGTGGCGGCGAAAGCCGGTACACCGTTTCAGATTCGCAGAAACGGCGAGCTCGAAGACGCGTATGTTCACCACGGGCCCTTCTACGACCCCGGCGGAGAAAGGTTGCAGACGTGAACCGATCGTCGGCGCCGGTGAAATTGTCGCCGCTTCACGAAACGGCGCGGGACCTCGGGGCGCAATTCACGGAATCATCCGGTTGGCGGATTCCGGAGGCGTACTCCACGCCGGAAGCGGAAACGTCCGCGGCCAGGCGGGGCGTGGCGCTTGCGGATGAGACGGCCAACGGCAAGATCATGGTCGAGGGAGAGGAAGCGGGATCGGTCTGGGGATCACAGCCGGTGGCAATCGGAAGCCGGGTGCCGGTGGATTCCGAACGCGTATACCGCCTTCGTGACGACTGTTTCTTCGTAAGCACGTCCCCCGGTCGGGACATCGCGGTTCGCAGAAGACTGATGGAGCGGGCGTCCGCCAGGTTCGTTACGGTAACGAATCTGACCCATGCCTGGTCCGAAATCCGGGTGCTGGGGACGTCCGCTTCGACGCTGATGAGCCGGGCGTGCGGTCTGGACTTCGCGGACGGCGCGTTTCCCGACGGCGCCGCGAAGCAGACCAGCGTCGCCAGGACCACGCAACTGGTCATTCGTCGCGACATTGACGATTTACGGGCCTATTCGGTCCTCGGGGCGAGGTCGCTGGCTGTGTATCTTTGGGAGACCCTCATGGAGGCCGGCGCCGATTTGCAGATCGCACCGGTCGGCCTGGGCGCGATCCGCGCCCTCGAGTCCCGGTAGGAATCCGCGGACAGGAAACGCCTATTTGAAAGAGAAAGGGTCGTCTATGTCGAATCAGGCCACATCGGATCTTGAAGCCTATGTGGGGGCAGACGGTCGGGCCGAGCGGGTGGATGAGGTACGCGAAAAGATCGACGCGCTTGGCATCACCTATATCTACTACCAGTTTGTTTCAGTGACGGGCCGGGTGGTGGGCAAAGGCATTCCGGCGGACCACTGGGAGCGGACCGCCGAACGCGGGTTCCAGCTGGTGTACGGCGCAACGGCCAACCTGTTCATGGACCGGTACGACAACTATATCGGGTACGGTCCCGAGGCGTCGGAACTCGTCGGGATTCCGGATCCGGAGACCTTCGTGCAGTTGCCGTGGGACAAGCGGCTGGCGCGGGTCTTCTGTACGCTCTTCCGCAACCGGGACGAGTTGGAAAATCCCGGCGGCTGTCTTACCGCGGACTGCAGGGGCAACCTCCGGCGCATCCACGCGCAATTCGCGCAGGACCACGACGGAATGCAAATGCGCCACGGCGCCGAACCGGAGATGATGTGGCTGCAGAAGGGACCCGACGGCAAACCCGCGGACGGTTTCAGCAAACCCTACTGCTACCACATCGATCAGTTCGAGTCCCTCCGGCCGGTGGTCATGAAAGTGATCGAATACGGCCGTGCGATGGGACTGGATATGATTCAGGGAGACCACGAAGACGCGCCCGGACAACTGGAGCTGAACTTTACGTTCGACGATGCGCTGGCCACCTGCGACCGGCTCACGACGTACCGCCAGATCTGCGCGCAGGTCGCCCGGGAGCACGACCTGATCGCGTGTTTCATGTGCAAGCCCTTCATGGGCGTCTCGGCGTCGGGGTGCCACCACAATCTTTCTCTGTGGCGCGGTGGAGAGGACGTCCTGAAGCCGCTCGGAAACGAATCACTGCCGGGAATGGATGACGTCTTCACGCACCGGGAGGGCGGAGCGAATCTGTTCATGCCCCTCCCGGGCAGACGGGAGCCGGCGCCCACCGGACTGCAGTGCATCGGCGGCGTGATCGAACACCTGCCCGCGCTGACGGCCATCGGGTGTTCCACCGTGAACTCCTACCGGCGACTTTGGGAGACGGGATTCTGGGCGCCTGTCTATTCCGACTGGGGGTACCAGAACCGTACGTGCGGGCTCCGGGTGTCCGGACCGGGGCGGTTTGAATACCGGGCCGTGGACGCGATGGTGAACCCCTACCTGATGGCGGGCGCGCTGCTGAAAGCGTTCGACGACGGAATCCGGCGGGACATCGATCCCGGCGAACCGGAGCACCGCAATATCTACGAGGCGATTGAAGAGGGGAAAGAGGTCACAAAGCTGCCCACCACGCTCGGCGATGCGCTGGACGAACTGGCGCGGGACGAGGTGATCCGGTCTTCGCTTCCGGGCGAGATGTACGACGTGTACATGCATTACAAGCGCGACGAGTGGGAGCGGTTTCTTGCAACGGTGAGCGACTGGGACCTGGAGACCTACTGGGATTGTCTGCCATAGGTGTGGCAGGAGCGAGGTGAATATGTGCGGGATCGCGGGGATTATCCACCGGAACAAGACAGGCCGCATCGGGAACGAGATGACCATGATGCTTCAGGCGATGAAGCACCGGGGTCCGGACTCCACGGGGTTTGCGGTGTACGGCGAGCCGGCCGCCGGCGTGCTGGCGATGCGCTTCAAGGCGGCCGAGAAGGAAGACCTGGGGTCCGGGTTCGAAATCCAGGACCGGATCGCGCGGCGCAGGGCGGAGGTGGATGAGCGGATCGGGTCGCTCGGGGGCGAGATCCTCAAGGCCGAGCAGCCCACGGAGTACGCGTTCCTGTACCGCGTCAGATTCGACGGGGACCTGCGCCGTTTCGCGGATTTCATCGAAGACGTGGAGGGCGTGGAAATCCTGTCGATCGGCAGCGCGCTGGAACTCGTCAAGGACCTCGGCGACGCCAACGAGGTATGCGGGCAGTACGGGATGGGCTCTTTCGTGGGCACCCACGCCATCGGACACGTCCGCATGGCCACCGAGTCCGACGTGGACATCCGTTCCGCGCACCCCTACTGGGCGTATCCGTTCGGAGACATCGCGGTCGTACATAACGGCCAGTTGACCAATTACTGGTCCATGCGCCGCGACCTCGAGCGTCGCGGACACCGCTTTGTATCGGACTGCGATTCTGAACTGATCGCGGTGTATATTGCAGACAGTCTCAATCGCTCGGTTTCGCTGGAGGATGCGATGGTGCGGTCCGTACAGGATCTGGACGGTGTGTTTACGTATCTGGTCGCGACAACCGACAGCTTGGGCATGGCCAAAGACACCATGGCGGCCAAGCCGATGGTGCTCTACGAAGGCGAGAGGGAAACCCTGCTCGCCTCCGAGGAAGTCGCGATCCGGACGGTCCTGCCCCAGGAAATCGAGACCGTGGACCCCTACGCGGGAGAAGTTCGGGTATGGCGAAATTAGAAGCGGGCGGCGATAAGACGCACCGGTCCTACGCGATGGGGCTGCACGACGAGCCGCTGGCGGACCGGACGAACCGGGTATTCTTCCGCGCCGAGGCCGGAGATGACTTCGTGTACCCGGGGTCGCTGCGGGTGGACTTCGAAAGGCGCGCGGCGTTCGACGCGGGGCCGATGTCCATCCGGGACGTGAATCGGAAGATCCGGCAGTTGATGGAAGGGGGTTACGGCCACGTCGTCGTGCAGAACCCGAACGCAAAGCACTCGCTCGGTTCAGGGATTCTGAACCGGCTGAAGCTGGACTTCGAAGGGTCTCTCGGGTATTTCGCCGTGGGACTCATCGACGGGCCGAACGTGAGGATCCGGGGACGCGTGGGCTGGTCGTGCGCGGAAAATATGATGGCGGGTACCGTGGTTGTGGAGAAGAACGCCGGATCGTCTTTCGGCGCGGCGCTGCGGGGCGGGGACCTGGTGTGCAGGGGAGACGTCGGCGGGCGGACGGGAATCAACATGAAGGGTGGCACGATCCTGGTGGCCGGACGCACCGGCATGCTCTCCGGATTCATGATGCAGCGCGGTCGGATAATCGTGCTGGGGGACGCCGATGAGAATCTCGGAGATTCCATGTACGACGGGACGATCTACGTGGGCGGGCGGATCGCGTCGCTGGGCGTGGACGCCGTGCGTGCGGAGCTGACGGACCTCGAGGTGGCCTGGCTGGACCGAAAGTTGCAGCTGTATGGCCTCGAGGCCCCCAATGGCGTCGGCAACCTGAAAAAGGTCGTTGCGGGCAGGCAACTCTGGAATTACGATAACCTGGAACCGGCCGAGAAGAAGATGGTACTTTGATCAAATTAGATCATGTGCCGAAGATTAACATGGATGGACAGGATAGACAGGATAAAATCCCGCAAGCGGAACGTATATTCCGGATCCCGCGTTTTGTCGATAAACAAGGCGTCCATAGCCCGTATGACACCGCGCTGACCATACCGATCTTACGATTGTTGTCTCTCTGTTGATTCTGTAAGGTTCAACTTTTTTAAAGACAATTATCTGTCGTGTAAATCCACGACTCTCCACAGGTTTGGACGTCAGAACGAGAGGGTTGTCATCGACCCGTCATCAAGGATGCCGAACTTCCGTATGTTTTGAAAACCGCAGAACGCTGTTCAAGCGATTGGGGAGATACGAAATGGGCGACGTGTTATCCGTAGGCATGGTCGGCGCGGGCGGTATCGCGCGGTCGCATATGCGCGCCATCGCGGAAACAGAAAACATCAGAACGGCGGCGGTGATGGACATTTACACGGAACCGGCGGAGGCGGCCGCGGCCGAATTCGGCGCGAGGTCTTATACCGACCTGGATGCCATGCTGAACGACCCTGAGGTCGAGGCCGTCCACGTGTGCACGCCGCATAACCAGCACGGCGCGCAGGTGGTTGCCGCCGCTGAAGCCGGCAAACACGTCCTCGTGGAAAAGCCCATGGCGCTCACGCTCGACGAATGCGACCGGATGATCGCGGCGTGTGAAAAGGCGGACCGCGTCCTGATGGTCGGCCAGGTGATGCGCTACTATCCCGTCAGCCGCAAAGTCAGGCAGCTCATCGCCGACGGCGTGATCGGCCAGGTGGGGCACCTGCTCCGGCGCCGGCTGGGCAACTTCAATCCCGCGCCCGCTCCGGGAAAGGATACCCATTGGTATCTGGATCTGGAAGCCGGTGGCATCTGCGTACTGTATTGTTTCGGACCTCACGAGTATGATATACTCCACTGGTACATGGATTCGCCGGTTGTCAGGGTCTTCGCCCAGGGATCTGAGAGTACGGACCGCTACCGTGGACAGAAGGACTCCTATACAGCCGTAATGAACCATGCCAATGGCGCGGTGAGCGTGCTGTCGCAGTCGGTCGTCTGCCACTCCGGGCAGCACGACCAGTTTATCATGGGCAGCCTGGGATCGATGATGTTCACCCACGGTCGCCTGTTGCTCAACGGAGAGGAAGTGGTGATCGACGACGCGAGCAGTGGAATGGGGAATCAGATACGCGAGTTCGCCGACTGCTGTCTGAACGGCGGTACCCCCGATGCCAGCGGACGGTCCGTGCGGCATACGATGGCCGTCATCGAAGCGGCCAAGCAGAGTGCGGAGCGGGACGAGGCAGTGCTTGTGTCGGAATTTGAATGAAGAACGTCGCCGTCGCCTCCCGGTCCGGTATGGACTTGAAGACTGAGATCGTGGACGCGGACGTCGCGTTCATTCCCAGGAAGCTGAAGACCCCGCTCCATCTGAGTTCCGGAACGATTACGGAACTCACGGAAGCCCTCGCCGCCGTCACGGTTCGCGTGGCCGGGCGCGACGCCCGGGGCAGGGGATCCATCTATCTCAGCGACGTCTGGGCCTGGCCGGACCCTGAGTTGACGCACGAGTTTCGGGACGAAGCGCTGCGCGGTTTCTGCAAGCGTATCGCCGGGGAACTGTACGCGCGCTGCGGCGGCGTGCCCGCGCATCCGCTGGCTCTCGGGATGCGGCTCCACGAGGCTGTTGCGAGTGAACCATCGCCTCCGATTCTCGCGCGCGCGATGTGCGCCAGTCCCTTCGACGCCGCCATCCACGATGCTGTCGGCATTGCGGCCGGCGTGTCCGCGTTCGGTTTCTACGCCGGCGACACGTCGTTTCCGGACGTCGACGGTTTCTTTTCCGGCGGCGGCGGCTGCGCGGCGATTCAGCGTCTGTTTCAACCACCCCGGTCCCGGTTGCCCGCCTGGTGGGTCGTGGGGAGTTCCGACGAGCTGGAGACCGAACTGAAGCGGGTCATCAGCAAACGCGGCTACCGCTGTTTCAAACTGAAAATAATGGGGAGGGACAATGCCGCCGACGCGGCCAGGACCGTCGAGGTGTACCGGGCCGCGCGCGGGCATGGCGTTACCGACCCGGCGCTGACGGTCGACAGCAACGAAGCCAATCCGGACGCGGAGAGCGTGCTGGACTATCTGGTGCGTCTCAGGGCGGTGGACGGCGGGGCTTTTCGGGCGCTGAAGTACCTGGAACAGCCCACGGGCCGGGACATCCTGCTGCATCCCCAGGACTGGCGGGCGGTGACACGGCTGAAGCCGGTGTTTCTGGATGAGGGTCTCACGAGCTTGAGTCTGCTCGAGGAAGCGAAACGTCAGGGTTGGAGCGGACTGGCTCTGAAGACCTGCAAGGGCCACAGTTTCGCGCTGGTGGCTGCCGCGTGGGCGCGCGAGAACGGCATGCGGCTCGCGCTTCAGGACCTGACGAATCCCGGGCTATCGGCCATTCACGCGGCGCTGTTCGCGTCGCACGTGCCGATGGTCAACGGCGTGGAAATCAACTCCCCTCAATATACACCCGACGCCAACGCCGAATGGCTGCCGCGCCTGGCGGGAATTTTCCAGCCCGCGAACGGGCTGCATCGACTTGACAGCCCTGAAACCGTGGGGTTGGGTTCCACGCTCTGACGGCTGCGGGGCACGGTTGATGTGATCAACCGGCAAAGAAGCGATCCGAATCTTCCAGGAGGGAGACCGATGGATGCCGCATGTCTTGAGAATGGATTGACCCGCGAAGAGAAGTCGAAGTTCGAACGCGACGGCTTCCTGATCATTGAAGCTGCAATTCCTCCCGAGCGGGTCTCCGCGCTGGGCCGGGTTGTCGATGGGTTGTACGAGAACTATCTTGCCGAGAACGGCCTGGGTCCTCACGCGCGTATGAATATGACGGATTTCGTAGGCGCCGACGATGAGTTTATGGCATTGCTGGATTGGCCCGTCACGTTTCCGAAGGTCTGGGGTATCCTGGGTTGGAATATTCAGCTCTACCACTCACACCTGATTGTCACCCCGCCCGAGCCGGTAGAGGAACGGACAAGAGAATGGCGCCTGGGCTGGCACCAGGACAGCGGGCGCCTGAACATCGAACTGGACGCCGCGCCCCGGCCGCGGGTTTCGCTCAAGGTCGGCTATTTCCTGACCGATACGACGGAACCGGATCGGGGCAATTTCCACATTGTGCCGGGAAGTCATCTGAAGAATCGCCTGAGCTTTCCTGAAGACGGTGCGTCGGATCCGCCCGACGCCACGCCGGTACGGGTGCCGGCGGGCACGGCGGTATTTTTCGATCGCCGCCTCTGGCACGCGGCCGGGAGGAATCATTCGGAGGTGACGCGGAAAGTGTTGTTCTACGGATACAGTTACCGCTGGTTGCGGCCGAGGGACAATATGACGGTTGACCATTACATGGACCGGTGCGACCCCATCCAGCGCCAGTTGCTGGGCGCGGCAACGGGAGGAATGGGGTATACGTCGCCGACCGATGCGGACGTGCCCCTCAAGCACTGGATCCGTGAAAACGCTGGTGAGGCGGCCGTCGTGCCGTGAGGTGTCGCCGTGCAGGACTGGCGTCGAGCGTGACCGTTGAGACAGGACACCGGGCCCCGCCCGAAGCAAGCTTCGGCGCGGGGTTCGTAATCTGAGAGCGAGGAGACTTCGGATGGCCGGGGAACTGGCGATTCTTGGTGGAGACAAGGCCATTGCGGCCGAGAGCGGAGAGCAATGGCGGCGTCCTGTTGAAGCGGAGAAAGCAGCGGTTTGCGCTCTGATCGACGAAGGATATCTCTCCGGGTCGGGATCGGGGGTTCCGAAAGAATTCGAAGAACGCTTCGCGGAGTACGTCGGTTGCAGGTACGTGCTGACGACCTCCCACGGGCATACCGCGCTGGCCAGCGGATTCTTCGCCGCGGGGCTGGGTGCCGGCGATGAATTCATCACACCCTCGGTCGGTTACATCGGCAGCTACGCCGGCGCGCTGCATATGGGCGCCACACCGGTATTCTGCGAGATCGATCCGGAGACGCTGCTGATGGACCCGGACGACGCGGCGGGACGCATCACGGACAGGACCCGTGTGATATCACCGATCCATTCCTGCGGTCGGGTGTGCGACATGGACCGGCTGCTGGACCTGGCGGACGCCCATGACCTCGTGGTCGTTGAGGATGCGGCTCACGCGCACGGCAGCGAGTGGGGCGGCGTGAAAATCGGAAACCTGGGGCATATCGCGTGTTTCAGCATGCAGGGCTCGACGCCCGGGGGCAAGCCCGTCGCGGGCGGCGAGGCTGGCATCGTGGCCACGAACGACCGCGAGCTGTACGAACGCGCGTTGATCTACTGCCACCTCCACCGGCCGGGCGCGGTGCAGGAACTCACGAATCCGGTCTACCGCGAATTGGATCCTCAGCTCCTCGGATGGAAATGGCGGCCGCATCCGCTGGCTATGGCAATCGGCCTGGTTTCCCTCGAGCACCTTCCCGAACGCCTGGACCGGTTCGAGGCCAACCGGGAGGCCCTGTTCCGAAGAATCGAGGGGCTCCCGGGCATCCGGCCGGTCTGCAACTACAGGAAAGCCCGGGGCGTGGAGCTCTACGGCGGGATCAAGTTCATCTACGAACCGGAGGCGCTGGGCGGGTTGCCCGCGTCCCGGTTCGTGGAGGCCATGCGGGCCGAGGGCGCGCCGCTGAACGGCCCGGGCGTGGGGCACATGGAACATCTCAGGTCCATCTATACGAAGGACCTGCCCGGTCTCTGGGGAGCGGGTCACGATGGACCGGCAAACATGCCCCTGCCCCGCTATCGCGAGGGAGATTTCCCGGTTTCGGAAGCGATCCGCGGGCGCGTGCTGTCCTATCCGGGGCATATCCAGGCCGCGGACGGGTTCATCGATCAGTTCGCGGCGGCGTTCAGGAAGGTCGTGCTTCAGCATCAACAGCTTCTATAGGGGAAGCGTGTTGGCCGATCCCGTAATATTTCGATCTCCGCTGGAGGTGCGCCTCGCGTGCCGCAGGAATGCCCTGAAGACCGTGGCATCCCGCGCGCTATCGGGGTATCTGTGCGTAAATGTGGTCATGATGGATCAGGACTACGCCACGGAGTTCGAGGGATTCTGCAGGGCGAACCCCAAACCCTGTCCGCTGCTGGCCGTGATGCCCGCGGGTCAGACCGATTGTCCGGATTTTGCGCGCGCGCTCGACATCCGCACCGATCTGGGCTCGTACGACGTGATCCGGGAGGGAGAGGTGGTCGAGCAGCGTCGTGACGTGGCCGACCTCTTTTCCGGGCGCATGGTCACGTTTCTGATCGGTTCCAGCGTGTCGTTCGACGGGCTTCTGGTCGAAAAGGGGTACGAACCGGCGTTCGGGCCGTGTATTCAGCTGACGGACCTGGACTGCGAACCGGTGGGCAGGTTCCGGAGCAAGATGGCGGTGACCATGCGCAGCTTTCTTCCGGATCGCTGCAACGACGTATGGGAATATACCAGCCACTTTCCGGAGTGCCACGGAGCGCCGCTGGGCAGGAATAACGGCCGGGAACTGGGGATTCCGGAGCTCGACACGACGATTTCGGGGAATGCGATACAGGTCCCCGAGGGCACGGACCGCCTCTACTGGGCATGCGGCGTGACGCCGAGCCTGGCGGCCCGGCAGGCCCGGCTACCGCTCGCGCTCTCCTACACGCCCGGGCACGCCCTGATCACGGATATTCCGACTGAAAGTCTATATAAAGCCTGACAAAACATGGTGAGACGGGAGACGGGAGACGTGAGATGACATGAGTGCCCTACGGTTTTTCTCGTCGTTACCATAGTCGGTAAAGAAACAGGCACGGTTAGCGAGAAAACACTGTGGTAACGTTATCATCTACCGTCTCACCTCTACCGTCTCACCGCCTTCAACTACCGTCTAACGTCTACCGTCTCCCCGGTTTTATTGCCCTGTGCGGGTTCATTTTTGCCGGAGGCATAGAGGTAGAACCAACCAGGCAATGATGTCTTCTACCGTCTAACGTCTCCCGTCTCACCGCTTTCATGGTTTTTCTCTGCCGGAGATTTTGACGTGAGCGAGTCGAATTGGCTGGACGCGGCAACGGCGACCTGGCCGGAGTGCAGGGACTTCCTGCGGGACACGCCGTTCGCGATTCTGCCTCTTGGGGCAACCGAGCAGCACGGACCCCACCTGCCCCAGAATACGGACACGGTGCTTGCGAAGGCGCTGGCCCTGGACGTCGCGAAAGAGAGTTCGGGTCTCGTGCTGCCGGCGGTGCACGTGGGATACTCCTGGAGCTGGCGCGACTATCCCGGGACGCTCACGTTCTCCTTCGATACCTTCAGGGCGGTGGTGAAGGACCTGGCGCGCAGCATGCACCGCAGCGGCTGCCGGGCGCTGATGACGCTGTCGGGGCACGGCGCGAATCCGGCTCCGTTGAAGTTCACCTCCAGAGAGCTTGTCGACGAACTGAATATGGAGGTATTGAACGTCTTCTATCCGGGCCTGGACGAAGTGATGGCGGACGCGGAGTCACCCCAGTGGATGCCGATGAATTTTCACGCGGAGGAGTTTGAAACCTCCCTGATGCTCTACCTGAGGCCCGAATCCGTCAGAATGGACCTGGCCGTGCGGGAGTATCCGCCGCTGTCGGCCGGGTACGAGATGTCCACGCTGCCTCTGGGCAGTCTGTCAAGGTCGGGAGTGTTCGGCGATGCCACGGTCGCATCCGCGGAAAAGGGCGAACGGTGGTTTCGCGGGTGTGTGGCGCGCATGGTGAGGGCGTGGACGGAATTCCTTTCCGGACTGGAACATGAGTAGGGGTGCGAGATGGGCACGGTGATGACGGTCCGGGGGGAGGTAGATGGCGAAGACCTGGGCGTTGTGGATTACCACGAGCACCTCTATTTCGACGCCCCGGACTGGCTGCTCAGGGAAGATGGAGATTTCCGGCTGAACGACGTGGAGCGGTCGGCCGACGAGCTTCGTTCCTGGGCGCGCGCGGGCGGCAGGACGCTGATCGAGATGTCGGCGATTGACTTCGGCCGCAACGTGCGGCAGGTCGTCCGGATTGCGGACCGGGTGCCGGACGTGCACGTGGTTGTGATCACGGGATACAACAAACCGTATTTCTGCGACCGTGCGATCCTGAACCAGGACGAGGATTCAATGATCCGAAGCTGCATCCGGGACATCGAGAAAGGGATCGACGGCACCGGCGTAAAGGCCGGCATCGTCAAGGGAGGCAGCGGATACAATACGTTTCAGGAGGCCGACAGGAAGCTGATGCGCATCGCGGCGAAGGTGCACGCGGAAACGGGGGTGCCGGTGATGACCCACACGGAAGCCGGAACCATGGGGTACGATCAGGTGGCGCTCCTGGACGCGCTGGGTGTACATCCCGACAATGTATGCCTGAGCCATATGGACAGGAATCCGGATTTCTGGGAGCACCGGCGCATTGCGGAGACCGGCGCCTATCTGGGTTACGACTGCCCGGGCAAGGTGAAATACGGCCCCGATGAAATGCGCATTTCCATTCTCAAGCGGATGATCGAGGCCGGGTTGGGCGATCGTATTCTGCTGGGCAACGACCTGGGCCGGCCCAGTTACTGGCGAAGCTACGGAGGCGGTCCGGGTCTCGACTATGTGTTGACGCGGTTCGTTCCCCGGCTCCGGGACGAAGGCGTGTCCGACGGCGCGATCCGGGACCTGCTGGAAGACAACCCGCGGCGTTTCCTGACGGGCGCGTAATCACGCCGATGAAGACCGGCGCCGCACCGAAAGCCTGTCGGACATTCCGAAACGCGGGCATTTCGACAAGCTCAATGACCACGTTTCGGACGGCATGCGTGTATCAATATGGCACTGGTAATCGGAATCGACCTGGGGACATCCAGCGCCAAAACTGTCGCACTGGATGAAAGTGGCGACGTATTAGCAACTGCCAGTGCCAGTTACGCCATGCAGACGCCGCGGCCGGGTTGGGTGGAGCAGGACGCGGCCGACTGGTGGGAGGCGATCTGCAGGACAACCCGCGCGGTGGCGGACGAACTCCGGAAGCAGGGACGGCCGGTGGATGACGTCCGGGGCGTATCGCTGTCCGGTCATATGAACGGCGCCGTGTACGTGGACGGCGCCGGCAACCCGCTCCGGGCGCCCATCCTGTGGCTCGACCGGCGCTCGCAGCCGGAATGCGACGCGGCAAACGCACGCGCGGGCGATCTGCTGCGGATCCGTGCCCTGCACGTGATGAATCCCATCAACACGCTGGCGAAGGTGTTGTGGGTGCGCGCTCACGAGCCGGATGTCTATCGGGATGCGCGGTACGTGCTGATCCCGAAGGACTGGGTGCGGTTCCGGATGACGGGGACGTTCGGGTCGGACGTGTCGGACGCGTCCGTAACCGCGGCCGCGGACCTTCGATCGAGGGACTGGAGCGGCGAGATTCTGGACGCCCTTGAAGTGCGCCGTAGCCTGTTTCCCGTCATATCGGAGTCTACCGAGGTGATCGGGACGCTGACCGGGCGGGCTTCCCGGGAGATGGGACTTGCCGCGAAAACGCCCGTCTGCGCGGGCGGCGGCGACGTTTCGTGTCTCGCCGTGGGCAGCGGCGTCATCCGGCCAGGGGTTGTCAACGTAGGCATCGGTACGGCGGGGCACGCGCTCGCGTTCGCGGAAAGATTGGATCCCGCCGCATTCAACAGGCTCTGGCCGATGTGTCACTCGGTCCCCGGCGCCTTTTTCTGGCTCGGGTGTTCGTATACGTGCGGGGCGAGTCTGGCCTGGTTGGGCAACCAGTTGGGCGAAGACGTCGCCGCTCTGACGCGGCAGGCGGAGGATGCCCCCGCGGGCAGCGAAGGGCTCTTCTTCCTTCCCTGGCTGGAGGGATCGGCAACGCCCCACCCCGACGCGCGTGCCCGGGGCGGCTGGATCGGTCTGACGCTGCGTCATACGAAAGCGCATCTGGTGCGTTCGCTGATGGAGGGCGCGGCATTCGATCTGAAGCGCTCTCTGGAGTGTTTCGAGGACATCGGGCTGCCCATCGAGGACCTGCGAATCGGCGAAGGCGGCGCGAGGTCCGCGCTATGGCGTCAGATTCAGGCCGATGTGTTCGGGCGCGACGTCAGGGTGCTGGAGGTGCAGGACGCGTCGGCGCTCGGCGCGGCGGTGATCGCCGGCGTGGGCGTGGGCGTGTTTCCCGACTTTGAAGCGGCCTGCGAACGCTCGGTAAAGCTGGGCGAAGCCGTCCGGAGCGGTGCGGAGCGCGCGGCCGAGTACGAGAAGCGGTTTCGCCGGTACCGCGAACTGTATCCGAGCCTGAAGGGCTGGTTTCACGAGAATCCGGTACCCGGCTCCTGATCCGCCATTCATCCCGGGACGAGGACCCATGAGAATCCGAGACTGAACCCTGTGGCGTCAAAGAGGAGTTCACGGAATGGTTAAAGCTTTTGAGCGACCCTATCGACCTTTGAAAGTGAACGAGACCTGGATGGAGTCCTTTCCGTTACACGCCATGGCCGAACAGCTTATGGTGGAAGACGCCTTCGCTGAATCCGGTCGGAACGCGCTTTCCCTGGTTCGAGGGGATGAGATGACCGTGGTCCTTACTGTTATGAAGGAGGGCGCGGTACTGCACGAACACAGGGCCCCGGGCCCCGCCACCATGGTTCTTCTGAGTGGACGAATCCGGATATCGTCCGGAGCCGAGGAGGCGACGCTGGAATCCGGTTCTGCGGTTTCCTTCACGGCAAACCTCCGCCACGCTGTAAAGGCCGTAGAAGAAAGCGCGTTCCTCATCGTCATCGGCGGCAGATAGGCGGTGGGACACAATTGAACGGGAGATTACCCGATATGGAAACGCTGAGCGAGTCGCAGGTCGCCTTTTTTCGTGAAAACGGATACATCCGACTCGAAGGCATGTTCTCTCGAGAGGAAGTCCGCGAGATGGGCGATGAACTGGACTACATCATGACGGAGTTCGCGAACTGGGACTCCGCATGGAAAGGGCCCTGGCGGAAAGAGTATATGGACGAAGAGGAGGACGCGGTGGCAACGCTGGTGGCCATCCACGAATTGCAGCATTATTCCGCAGCCTGGTCCCGCGCTATCACGAAGCGGGAACTGGGTGCCTCGGTCGGCGATCTCCTGGGATCGGATGCTGTTGAGTTGCACCATGTCACGCTGCACGCGAAGCCGCCGGACAAGGGGGCGCCGTTTCCCATGCACCAGGATTTGCCGTTCTTTCCACACGAAGACGGCCGGTACGCGGATTGCCTGGTGCACCTGGACGACGCCGACGAAACCAGCGGATGCATCAAGTTCCTCAAGGGGTCCCACCGGCTCGGAAAGCTGGAGCATATTACGGGCGCCGGCACCGCCCCGCATCTTCCCACGGACCGGTATCGGCTCCAGGACGCCGTGTCGGTCCCGGCAAAAGCAGGAGACGTTGTCCTGTTCTACCTGTGGACCATTCACGGATCGGCAGTCAATCACAGCGGCAACTGGCGTCGCCTCGTGCGGCTGGGATTCAGGGACCCCCGCAACCGGCAGGAAGGCGGGCAGGGCATGGGGCGTCCCGGCTTTATCGTAAAGGGCGTCCGGCCGAAGGTGGAGGGAGTGGACGTGGACGTGTACGGAAACTGGGCGAAGAATTGATCGTCTACTCCCTGTCAAACGCGTCGGGTTGCATATGAATGAACCTGCGGTGCTGCTTGAATGCAATCGTTCGGACCAGGATGGCGCTTCATACGCGTTTTCCGGATGCGTCGATCAGGTCGTCGCCCGCTGTCCGGCGGACGTGTACGCGGCGCTGACGGAAGTGGAACGCGCCGTATCCCGCGGTCTGCACGCCGCGGGATTCATCGCGTACGAAGCAGCCTCCGGATTGGACCCCGCGCTGAAGACCCGTCCGTACGGCGCATTGCCCCTGGTCTGGTTCGGCTTGTTTGAGCGGCGGACGCCGGCCACGGTTGGCCGTTTTTGCTCCCGTCGTGCATATTCGCATTCGGCGTGGCGACCGTCCATCGGCAGGGATGAGTACGAAGACGTGGTGGCAGGAATTCGCGCGTACATCGCCGCAGGCGATACGTATCAGGTCAATTTCACCTACCGGATGCGGGCTGAATTTGAAGGGGACGCGGGCGCCTTCTATACAGACCTGTGCCGGTCGCAGCCGACGGCATATTCGGCTTACCTGGACTTCGGACGGTTTCAGGTGCTGTCTGCGTCTCCCGAGCTGTTCTTCCGTTTGAAATCAGGTGAACTCACGGCTCGTCCAATGAAAGGGACACGTCGTCGCGGCCGGTGGCCGGAAGAGGACCGGCTATTGTTCGACGACTTGAAGTGGTCGTCGAAAGATCGCGCGGAAAACGTGATGATCGTGGACATGCTGCGCAATGACCTGGGGCGGGTATCTGAAACCGGCAGTGTCCGGGCGCCGGCATTGTGGGAGGTGGAGCGGTACGAAACGGTGCTGCAGATGACGTCTACCGTGCAATCCCGTCTCCGTTCCGGCCTGGGCGTCCGGGATCTCCTGTGGGCGGCCTTTCCCTGCGGGTCCGTCACGGGCGCGCCGAAAGTGCGGACCATGGAGATTATCTCGGAACTGGAGGACTCCCCGCGCGGAGTCTATACAGGCAGCATCGGGTACATATCACCCGGTCCCGAGGCGCAGTTCAACGTCGCCATACGTACTGTGACCGTCGATCGGGAGAACGGCCTCGCGGAATTCGGCGTGGGAAGCGGCGTGACCCACGATTCCAGCGCCGGGGGCGAGTACGAGGAATGCAGGACCAAGGCGGCCATTCTGTCGAACACGGGGACACAACCGTCCAGGGATTCTCTCTTCTGCGAAACGGAAGCCGATTATGAACGCGCATAGGTTTTCCATTGCCGGCGCGCTGCGGTACGGTTGGCGGACAACATCGGGCAACCTCGCGTTTTTTATCGGGCTCGGGCTACTGTACCTGGCGATCACGCTGATCCTGAACGGCATCGTCTTCAAGGTGAACGCGTACTCAGAGGGCTGGGCGTTTGTTTTCGGGATCTTCGCTCTTGTCGCCGGTATCATCATGGACGTGGGCCTGGTCGTCGTGGCCCTGAGTTTGCACGACGGTCGAACGGCGCGCGTCTCCGATCTTTTCATTCACTATCCGCTTGCGCCGGCGTACTTTATCGCATCCCTCTTTGCCGCTCTGATGGTGCTTGTCGGGCTGGTTCTGCTTATCGTGCCGGGGATTTTTCTGATGGTCCTGTTTCAGTTCTACGCCTTTCACATCGCAGATGGAGGCGCGGGGGCGGTGGCGGCCCTGCGTCGCAGCGCCGAAACGACCCGGGGCGAAAGGTGGCGCCTGTTTCTTTTCGGGCTGCTCGCGGTGCTGATCAATGTCGGCGGCGCGCTCTGCCTGCTGGTGGGCCTGTTCCTGACCGTGCCGGTGACGTTCCTGGCGTATGCGCACGTCTTCAGGCGGCTTCAGAGGAACGGGTCTTCTGGGCGGGCAGCGGAAGCGGCCGTCCCGTAACCCGGAAAGGAGTCCGTTATGTATCGCATCGGCGACCTGGAACTGGGGCGTGTCAAACGGCTGTTCGACGATGGCGGCATCTTTCGGTACGGACGTACGGGAGAATGCGACCGGTTCGAGGCAAGTTGGGCGAAGCATCTGGGCGTGAAGTACGCCAGGATGACCACCAGCGGGACTTCGGCGTTGTATTGCGCACTGGTGGGGTTGAAGGTGGGCCCCGGCGATGAAGTCATCGTCCCGGCGTGTACCTATATGGCCACCGCGCTGGCGGTCCTGTCGGCGGGGGCGATTCCCGTCGTAGCCGACGTGGATGAGTCCATCACGCTCTCGCCGGAAGGCGTCGAGCGCCGCCTGACACGCCATACGAAAGCGATCATTCCCGTGCATATGTGGGGTCTGCCTTGCAATATGAAGGCGCTGATGGGTATTGCGCGCAGGCACAAGCTGCTCGTACTGGAGGACGCGTGCCAGGCGGTAGGCGGCGCCTACGAGGGACGAATGCTGGGTTCGATCGGACACGCGGGCGCTTTCAGTTTCAACTTCTACAAGAATATATCCAGCGGCGAAGGCGGGGCATTCGTCACCAACAACAAAGCGGTTTTCGGTCGCGCCTCCGTGGCCTCGGATTGCTGCTCGTATTATTGGAATCCGGACCGGAAGAAAGAGGACGAGCAGTTCGCGGGCATGAATTTCAGGGCGCCGGAGGTTTCCGGCGCCATTCTGAATGCCCAGTTGCGACGTCTCGACGGGATGCTGGAAAAGATGGGCGCACACAAACGCCAGCTGCTGAAGGCGGGAGAGGCGGCCGGACTGACGTCCATCGTCAACAACAGTCTTTCGTACGAATGCGGAAGCAACCTGGGGTTTATCTTTCCGAACGAGGAATCGGCGAGGGCTTTCGCGGACGGTCTGAGCGGGAACGGGGCCCGAGGATTCCTGCCGATCGATACCGGGCGGCACGTCTATACCCGGTGGGACCCGGTCATGAGGAAACAGGGCGCGCATCACCCGGATATGAATCCGTACAACTTTCCGGCGAACCGCAAGCTGAACGTGACCTACTCGATGGATATGTGCAGGGATTCCCTGGATATACTCAGCCGCGCCGTGCTGATCCCGATGCATCCGGACAATTCGCAGGCCCGGGTTCGTAAGCTGACCGAAGCGATCCGGAAAGCGGCTCAGGGCTCAGGAATCCGCGCCTGAGTCCTGAGCCGCTCCCTGAGCATGCGGTGCCCTGAGCTTGTCGAAGGGTCGAAGGGTCGGTGAAGGGCAGCGAAGAACAGCCGACGAGTAACGGAACCCACACTGCGACGGGCTCAATGACCACGTTTTGGCTGTTCGAGGGAACTTGGCGAGACTGGACGAATCGGCGTATGCACGAAAGAGCGTCTATCGGACGCGACACCTGCGTAGGATTCGGAGAGGAAACATGAAGGCGGCCTGGGACTGGCATCTGCCGGTGGAGACCGAAGCGCAGCAGCGGGAGATCGTGGAATTCGCGAGCGATTTAGGCTTCGATACCCTGATCGTGCGAGATCCGTCCGAGGCGATGGTGCGACGCGGCGCCGAGATGGACGTGAAGATCGTCGCCATCGTGTACGCCAGGCCTTCAGACGCGTTCGCAAGGGCGCATCCGGAGTGTCTGCAACGGCTGCTGCCCGCCGAGGACGAAATCGCCCGCGCCGGGCACGAGGGCACGCCGGCTAACTTCCAGCTCCTGTCGCACCGGTGGTTTTCCATCGTACAGGACGGCCCGACGCTATGCTTCGAGCACGAGGCGTCGAGATCGTTTCTGAAGGAGCGGGTAAGCAGGGCGCTCGAAATCGCGGACGGCGTTGCGTTCGACGGGTTCGGTTTCAGGAACCACTATGCGTGTTTCTGCGATCGATGCGCCGCCATCCGGAAGACGATGGCTGAAGAGCAGCCCGAAGCCCACGAACCCGAACTGCTGGCGCGAATGTCGGAAGCGAGCCTGATCACGGTTTCCGAGGTCCTGTACGAACACGCAAAGGCGATCAAACCGAACGCGATTGTGACCAACCACGTCTGGCCGCCGTTCTATCCCAACGAATATTACGGAAACCGGCTGCGACTGGACTATTGTACGCAGACGACTTCCTGGTTCTATCCCCCGCACTGGAGCCTGGAGCGCGTGGCATTCGAGACCGCGGAGATGAAGCGGCTCGAGGTCCCGAAACGGAACACGTTCGTGCCGTTTATCGGGCTTTATGCGGATCCGTATCTCGTGCGTTCACCGGACCGGGTGCGGGCGGAGTTCGAGATCGCGCGCAGGTTCGTCGACGGCCACGTCGTCTTGTGCAGTCTCGAAACCCCGCGTCTCTATCCCGAAATTGCGGACGTGGTCCGAGACGCGCTGGCACACTGAGCGATCGGATTGGCGCCACTCGAACCCTCCTTTGCGCCGTCCCGGCTATCTCCGCTGAATTTTCGGAAGATACGCTTTGAGAAACGTGCGCTTCCACCAGTCTCCCGACCGGCTCTTTTCGTCCGGGGTTGTGAAGCGATAGTCGTACAGCTGCGCCCGGAGGTAACGCGGCGGGCCTTCGGGAAAGGGATTCCGGGCAAGCAGGTCGGCCACTGCCGGCGATCCTTCGAGCAGGCGCAGACAGAAGTGGACGAACCACGGGCTCTGCCGGTAATGGCCGAGCGCGGCGAACCACATCTGCCAGTCCAGACGGGGCTGGTGCGGCGCCGCAACCGGGGGTCGTCGGTCCGGCGCGCCGGGTTTGTACCGAAATTCGTAGCGCAGCCAGGTCTTGCCGTCCCTACTGCCTTCCAGGATGATTTCCGGCCTTCGCGTGGTCATCACCTGGAAGAGGCCGTAGTTGTTCACCATGTTGAACGGGGCCACGGCCCGGTTGAGCGCGATCAGGGGTTCAGGCCAGCGGGGTCTCATTCGCAGGCTGAAGCTGTAGAGGTACACGAGGCTCAGGGTCACGATCAGAACGGCAAGCGGCACTGCCGCCAGTCTTTGCAGCTTCGGGGGTCCGGGATCGGCGCCGGGATGCGGTGCTCTCAGGCGTTTCGGCCACGACGCGTCGTCGATCAGCCAGAGACAGAGGGCCGCCGCGAGCAGGTTGAAAAAGGTGTAGTTTCCGGTGAGCGCGATGACGAGTTGGAGGCCGGCAAGCAATGCGCAGGCCGCAATCCGAAGGCGTCGCGGCGCGAAGATGAAGAAGGGCACCGCCAGCTCGATGGTGAACATCGCGGCCACGGAAACGACGTGGATGCTTTCCGGCAGATGGTGCGCGTACCACGCCAGCGGATTGGGAAGGGGCTGTGTCTGGTAGTGGTACGTGAGTGCGCTGAGGTCGCGCCAGGTCGCGTCGCCGCTGGTGAGCTTTACAACACCGGAGGCGAATATGAAGCGGAACAGCAGCCAGCGAAAGAGCCAGGCGACGAGTCGTGGGGGCTCTTGGGCGCGGTGTCTCGGCGAAAGTTTCCAGGGCGCGAGAAACACGGCCAGCAGACCGGCCTCCAGGAGAAGGACGTCCCACTGAAAGGACAGAAAGGGGCCGCCGCCCGTGACGATGGAAAGGTATCCGATCCACAGCATCAGGAATAGCAGGGCGGAAGCGGGAACGAGCGCGGCGACGATTGCAAGCAGCGTACCCGCGCCGCAGAGGCCGTGTATGAAGGCGTCGCTCTGATCGAACCAGAACAGGGTGGGGAACCGGAGCGGGTGGCCTCTTTCCGCGGCCAATCGAACGGATTCGTCGATCGGCAGGATGCCCCGGGCGCCGATGAGGCCGTGCGCCTGCACCCAGAACGACAGGAAAGCAATCAGGTAGATGACAGCCAGGGCGCGCAGGAACAGATCGGCGGACGTGCGGTACCCGGGCCGGCGGAGGTCCTGCCCCCAGAGCCATCGGGTCGCCGTTGACACGGTTTTCCGGTTGCGGGCGACCAGACGGTAACACGCTTCCGCGCACGCGGCAAACCCGGGCAGCCGCCGGTAAGCCCACCACAGCAGCTTCCCCGCGGGACCGGTGACCGCGAGTACCCGCAATGCCGCTTCGGCGCCGCTGCAGACGTCGCCGTCAGGACCGATCCACTGGACGGCGTTTTCGAACTGCTCCGGAGCGATCTGCGGAAACCGGCCGCCGACCTCCTGCGACGGCGCGAACGCCACCCGGTCGCCGGCGGCGGCGCGAATGCGTTCCACCCATTGTACGCAGAAGCCGCAGTTTCCGTCGTACACGAACATGGGATGTTACCGGACGAAACTGGCGACGAGTCCGAGGAAACCGCCAAAAACGCCGCCCCAGACCACAAGCCAGCCAAGGTGTTCGCGGATCATATCCTGAACGATCCGCTTGACCATTTCGGGTGTGAGTTCCTCCAGCCGGCGGGTCACGATCGTGTCCGCCCTGGCCACCAGTGCTTCGCCGGCGTGAGCGCTTTGCAGTCCGTCTATGATGGCGTCTTTGAAAGTGCGGGAAAGCAGCATGTCGCGAAGTTCCTCCTTCATCTTGGTCTTGAACGGGTCCCTTAGCGGTTCGAGCGCTCTGGCGCCGCCCACGATGCCGAGCATGCCGCCAAATGGCGAAGCGAGTACGACGTCGACGAAACCGGCATAGATGCGATCGTAATCAACGGCGTCGACAACCGGGTCCGGGTCGAAGGGCTCGGTGTCGTGCGGGGATTCCATGGCGAGGAACTCTTCCACCTTCTCGCGCGTGAAGAACTGCTCCATGATGAGCTTTCGAATCCCGGCTTTGAATTCTTCGAAGCGCGCGGGCACCACACCGGATCCGTACAGCCCGGGAACTTTTTCGAAGAGCATGTGTACGGCCAGCCAGTTCGTGAACGCACCTGAGGTCGCGAACAGGCCGACGGTCAGGATCTGTTCCCGATATAACGGGCTGATCGTACCTGCGCCGATGAGCCCGAGCGATATGAGATTTGTCAGCAGACTTTTGTTCATAGACTCAAACTTACATGGATAAACAGGATATTCAGGATTAAAATCAAGAGCAGAATATATGCTCACTATTGCGGGCTAAAGTGATGAATCCGTACCTCTGTTTTGGAACGGTCGAGTCCCGGATCATTGCACTGGGGTTTGTGCCGTAACGATGTGGCGTTGACTTATGTTTTTCAACATTAAACATAATTCAATTTAATTGAAGATATATTGAATAAAACGAAACATACTGCCCATCGACTGTCTGACAGGCCGACAACTGACAACGATGGCTTGCCGAAACGTTGAGGAAGCCGACTTGAGGGTGGGGCAGACATTCCTGTCTGCCGCGCTCATCAATCGATCCTGCCACGCGAGTCTCTCGCGACCAATGCAATATCTGTCAATCGACCACACACGTTTCCTTCATATACGGTGCCCGTTTGCCAAAGGGCAGACCGGAAGCCGACCCCCCGCGTAAGCCGCTCACACTCAAGGACGTACGTAGACGGGTATGCCCCGATTGTTAAAGATAGTTAACCCGCCGCCATTCGTTAGTGCCGCCAACCCGACAACCTGCTCCCCACGGTCGTCATAGATACCCAAAACTCCCCCACCCCCCAGATTTGCCGTCAAGTGGGCAACTGGTTTCAGGCGGTTGTTGTAGATCGTCATCAAACCCACGCCGTCTATTCCTGTGGTCAACTCGGCAACCTGCTTCCCCTTATCGTTGATAATCTTCAGGCGCCGCGCTTCGATCGTGTCAAACCGGGTAACGCCCGGCAACCACTTGTCCGCCGCCGCGTTACCGATGCCGCCGCCGATGATGCCCAGCGCCAGCCCGAACGCCGCCCATTTCAGTTTGTCCATGCTCATCTTTCCCCCTTGCGTTTGCGGTTCAGCGCACAATGGGCGCAGTACACGGCATGCAAACCACTACCCACAGCAGTCCCCTTCTGCTCCGTGTTTTTTCCGGCCACGAGACGTTTTTCGGGGTCGTTTCCTCTTGTGTTTTTGTGCCTTTTGTGGCCATTGGTCTCAATTAGCCCTCAATCGTATCGCCACAAATTTACCCGTTCAGGCCTTTTTGGGCGTGAATATTTCACGAAAAATCCCCGTTTTCTTAACTTACCTGTCGTTTTTCAGAATATTCAGTGTAAGACGTAAGAAAGACCGTTAGCGTTCGGGGATCGCGGTGGTCAATGTGATGACGTACGGTCTATGGTGAATCGATTCACTGTCGTTCCTTGTTTTCTCGTGCATTTCTTGCGCCTTTTGATTTCCTCCTGTCGATCCATGTAAGTTCCGTTTGATGATTTAATGGGGTTAACCTTGATTCTTCGTTTTTTGAAGACCATAAATCAAATATTCCATAGAAGAACAAAGGCGATTTGACGTGGGATTTCCAAGACACATCAGGTCACTGGACGTGAACGGAGAAAACATCCCTTTGGACAATCTCTTCGCCGCGTTTCGCACTGAAACGCTTTGTGTCTTTTGTGCTTTTTGTGGCCAATTTGACGGTTATCTTTTTCGAATTGAGGTTAATGGGGTCAGTCACGGATTTTTCGTTTTTTCGCGTGTTTCGTAGTTTATGATGTTGGTTTTCCCGTGCCTTTATCCCGCTTTTTGGTTCTTATCCTGTACATCCTGTCCATCCATGTGAGTTTGGGTTTTTTAGAGGAGGTCAGGCTTGTCCCGTAAATACGTCCATGTATTCCGAGGTGGTTTTCTCCCAGGAATACTCACGCCGAACAAAGGCCCGGACGCGCGCGCGCTCCTGTTCCCTATCTTTGGGGGAGAGGTCCAGGTACCGGTGGATCCGTTCGACAAAGCCGGTATAGTCGCCCGGCGGGACACCGTAGCCGCCGTCGCGCAGGCTCTCGCCCAGGGCGTCCACGTTGAAATAGACGACCGGCAGGCCGGCGTACAGACACTCGAGGGGGGCGATTCCGAACCCTTCCGCGTCGTGCCTGAGATGGATGTTCGGCATCAGGAAGAGTTGCGCCTCCCGGCGAAGCATCGCCAGGGTCGCATCGTCCAACCGGCCCGGCGTGAAGATGCGGCCTTCCAGAGCCCTGGACTCCACGGCGGCCCGGATCCCATCCTGCATTGGGCCGCTGCCGCTGATGATCATGCGGATCTCCTCCCTCATCAGCGGGACGCCGTTTTCGATGAAGTCGACCACGCCCTTCCGCCGGACCTGGCGCCCGTAGTTCAGGAGAACCGGGTGTTCTTCCAGGCTCAGTCCGTGCGCCCCTTCAAAGCGGTCTTTGAGCCGTCGATGTTCGGTATCGGGCGGGATGGCGACGTGAATACCCTGATAGATAACGCGCGTTCTGGCCGCCGGCAGGCCGATCCCGGCGGCGAGCGCACCCGTGGCGCGGCTGACCGTAACGGTCCGGTCGCAGGCCAGCGCGCCCGCCCGCATCAGGTGGCTGAAAAGCGCGCGGCGGAACGTCAATTCCGTGCCGTGAAGCGTCACCGCAAACCGCGCCGGCGTAAAGGGGCGCAGAAACGGCGCCAGGGCGGCCGTAACCCCGTCCATAAAGAATATCACGTCGGGACGGCGACGGAGTATGTGAAACACGGCAGCGCAAAACGCGTAGGGCATGAACCAGGCCAGGTGAACGAGCGGCTCCCTGCCGAGAGCAATGAGCGTCACCGGGCACCGCCGGCGAAGTCTGGAATAGAGCTCCTTCGCGTAGGTCTGGATGCCGCCAACCGACGGCGGATACCGCCGGGCGATAAAAAGGATGCGTGGTCCGGGAATCATCGATGGTCCGTTCACGACAGCGCGCAGCCCCGAAAGACGGATCGGATCAAGCCTTTTGTGCCCGTAATAACTGCCGTATTATATGCGCGTTATGCGGATTGTTGCAAGGGATTTAATGGGAGGCCGCAGCCAGCGGCGCCGTCCGCACTCGCTGGGGTCATTTGTGCTTTGACGTACCCGCCTCTGCGGGTATCTTTTGACCCCCGGAGAATTCGAAAAGCGGGGAATCCGGCTCTTTTGAAACTCCCGGCGATTGATCCCGGGTTCGGATAGGACGCTGCGCCGGACACACCGGTTTCATCAATTGCCTGCCCCATTGGCAACGAAAAGCCGAGACATGAAGACACCGACACAGGGACTGGAACGAGGCGAGCGGGCCACGGACTTCGTGCTTCCGCTTGCGCCCGACGGGACCCCGACACGGTTCTATTCGAAGGCGGGCGGCGCCCCCGCGGTTCTGATCTTTTCCCCTGGCGAGGATGAGCGCCTCGCGGGCTTCCCGGCCGCGCTGGACGGACGGGACGTGGACATCCTTTCGGTTTCGGCCTGCAAACCGGCGCGAAATTCGCAGTTTCCGCATCCGGTTTTCGTGGATGCGAAAGGCGTGGTCCGTTCCGCGTACCGGATCGGCGATTCAGCCGCATCCATCGTATTCGTGCTGGATCCGAATCTGCGCGTGCTTGCGTCGGTCGTGCTGGATGACCCGCGCAACGCGGCGCGCAAGGTGAGAAACGTGCTGGATTCAAGGCGGCCAGAGACCGAACCCAGGGTGGTCGACGCGCAGGCCCCCGTACTGCTGGTTCCCAATGTCCTGGATCCCGAAATCTGCAATTTTCTGATGGGAGTGTGGGAAAACAGAGGCCATGTGGAGACCGGCGTGGAGCAGTCGCAGGGTACGGGGCGGGGAGCACGTATCGACGCCGGACAGAAAAGCCGCAGGGACCATACCGTAGAGGACGACAAGCTGGTCAGGTTGCTTTCGTCCGCCATCGGCCGCAGGGTGATTCCGGAGTTGCAGCGGTCCTTCGCGTACCGCGCCACGCGGTTTGAGGGGTTCAAGATCGCATGCTACGACGCCGCGGCAGGAGGGTTTTTTCACCCGCACCGGGACAACCTGAGCCCTTCGACCGCGCACCGGCGGTTCGCGCTCACGCTGAACCTGAACGAACGGTACTCGGGCGGGCACCTGCGGTTTCCGGAATTCGGCCCCCACCTCTACAAACCCGGCGCCGGCGGAGCGGTGGTGTTTTCCTGTTCGCACCTGCACGAGGTCACGGAGGTGACGACCGGCAAGCGCTTCGCCCTGCTCTCGTTCATGTTCGGAGATGAGGGGGTGCGGTCCCAGCCGCGCAAGCCGTGAGGAAGTCCGGCGCATTTCACCATGTGTGTACCATTTTCCCGTCACCGGGAAACCAGATGGCATCGGTGAGTGTGGAGATGCCCACGCCGAGGGTGTAGCCCATCAGCAGACCCACGAAGAACGGCTGGAAACTCCGGTAGAGCCCGATGCCGCCGAACCGGAGCACAAGGGACTTGAAGGCCCACACGAGAAAGACCGTGAATGCCGTTACCCTTACGGGAAATGCATATCCGACGGTGAAGCCGACGGGGTGGAGCGGCCACCAGGGAAAGCGCAGCCGGAGCAACCCCAGGAGCAGGGTGCCCAGAACACCGGCCGCCAGGAATGCGAGTTCCGTACCCGTGAAGGTGGGCGGAGCCCCGGCCCACGTGACCACGCGATCGAACATGCGAAGGCCGTAGCCGCCGAATACGTACACGTGGCGGATATTCGCGGCGCCGGTTGCGCTGTAACAGAGATTGAGGGTATAGGCGACGGAAGCGGCGAAACCGACGACGAAGGCCGCGCAGAGCGCCGCGGTGACGCGGGATCGGTTCCACCTGAAGCTGTGCTGGATTCGGGCGACGTGTACCAGCGAAGGCAGGATGTATTGCCTGTGGCTCTCCACGACGTTGGCCGAGAGGGCCAACCCTACGTGGTCGGCGGTTTGTACCTGTGTGCCCAGGATGGCTGCCGTCAGCGCCTGGGTGCGCTGCGGCGTTTCGATGTAGACCAGGCCGGTTTCGGCCACGATTTTCGACAGGCCGAGGAAAAAGACGAGAAGCAGGCCCAGTTGGACGGTTACGGCCAGGATGGAAATACCCAGCGCGTGGAGCCAGGCGACGGCGTAGGCGAGGGACAGGAGAAGGCCGAAGACCGCGGCGCGATAGGACAGCAGTTCGTCCCGGTCGTCCATTCCCGGCTGCCGCCGCCAGGCGCTGCGGAACACGCCCGCGATGTGCTTTCGCGCGATGAACAGGCCCAGAAATACAAGGGCCGTGAACCCCCCCGCCTGCTGGAGAAGAACGCCCCCGTGGTATTCGCTGCTCACGGCGATGCCGAGTCGGTTGGTCAGGCCGATCTCGAAGAGCGAAAGCACATGGAAGAGCCAGACGGATAGAAGCACCTCCAGGTTCGTGAGATAGCCGAACGCGGCCACGACGAAGTTGAATTTGATTTGCAGCGGCGGGAAGTCGTGCCCGAGGGAGAGGGCGCTCGAAAACGTGGGGCCGAGCGGGATGTACGGGACGCGGTGCGAGAATCTGGGGAGCACGTTCCACGCCAGAACGAATATGCCGATCCCGAATCCCGCCCAGAACCGCCGGTTGTTGAACAGCGGGATCGCGCCCGACCCGGGATCGGAAATCATCATCAGTGGCAGCCGCGCCAGGGGAAAGACGATCCGTTCGTGTTCCACCCACTGTTTGCGGAGGATCACGGCGATGCAGAGGCAGGCGAAGAAGAGCGCGAAGAGCAGCGTGAACCACCAGAAGAGAGGTGCCGCCCAGGCCTCCCACGGAACGGGCTGACCTTTGGGCAGTCCTTCCCACAGGTGGGTAATAGCGCCGTCGCGGTTGCCCGGGATCGACCAGGGCCGCAGGTGTTCCGTGACGTACTCTCCCCAACGGTTTTCGGGCGTGGCCTTGTAATACGGCGTTGCGAGCACGGCGACCAGGCGGCCCGCGATATTCTTCGTGGGGAACGCGCCCCCGATGAATCCCATGCAGAGGACGAGACCGAGCTCCCCGGCGTTCAGGGACCAGCGGGGACGGAGGTTTTGCAGGATCCGGTTGCCTAGGAAGAGGAGCAGGAACGGAAGCCAGAGGGACATGGGCAGGTGGCCCAGGGAGACGCGGGAGGCGCGCAGGCGGTAGGTGGTGTCTGTCGCGAAGAGGCAGATGACGATGGTAAGCGCAAGGCCGATGAGGATGGATCGGCGGCTGACAATCTGTGCCATAGAGTGCGGGGGCCGCGCGTGCGCGGGATTGCATGGATGGGGGCCCAGCGGTTGACGTCCGGAAACGACGCCTGGTTGTTGCGCGCTGGACCTGAGGTGGCGATAATATGGAGTGTTTGGGCCGTTGTGTCAACGGGTGAACAGCCCGTGTTTCTCGCGTTTTCTTTCGCGTGCGGCGGTCCGTCGGAGGGTGAGTGTCCAATATAGAAGACCGGCTGCATATTCGGCCGATGACAGCGGCGGACGTCGCGACCGGCATGCGGTTCAAGTCACTGGCCGGCTGGAACCAGGTCGAACAGGACTGGCGGCGCTTTCTGTCGCTTTCTCCCGACGGTTGTTTTGTCGCCGAGATCGGGAGCGAGCCAGCCGGTACGGTCGTGACGGTGACGTTCGGCGGGGTCTGCGGCTGGGTGGCGATGGTGCTGGTCCCGCCGGCGCGGCGGCGTCAGGGAATCGGCAGCGCGATGTTGCGTCACGGGATTGCGCACCTCCAGACCAGTGGCGTGGACACGATCAAACTGGACGCGACGCCGATGGGCCGGAACGTGTACGTGCCGCTCGGGTTCCGGGACGAGTACGCGCTGGAGCGGCGGGAAGGAGTCGGACAGGCGTGCCGGTGGACGTCGGTGCGGGCGATGCGCGGCGCGGACCTGGCAGACGTGATTGCCTTTGACACCCCCTTCTATGGCATCTGCCGGGACGGCCTCCTCAGGCATCTGTATCGGGATTCAGGGGGCCTATGCAGCGTTTTCCCCGGGAACGGGCGCGCGGTCGAGGGCTACGTAATCGTCAGGCCGGGCAGCAACGCGTTTCAGATCGGGCCGCTGGTGGCGGCACACGAGCGGGCGGGCAGGGCGCTGTTCTGCTGGGCGCTGGACCGGCTGGCCGGCGAACCGGTTTTCTTCGACGTGCCGCTCGTCAATCCGGACGGTACGGCGTTGGCCGAGGAGTTCGGGTTTTCCGTGCAGCGCGGATTCACGCGGATGTACCTGGGCGGAGAACCCTTCAGCGGCCGTCCGCGGCACGTCTATGCGACGTCGGGACCTGAAAAAGGATAGGCGCCTCGGCGGGTCGAAACCGGGTGGGAACACCGAAGGGTGGTACGATGACACCGCGTCCATTGCTGGGGATCACGATGGGAGACGTCTGCGGTGTCGGCCCGGAGGTGATCGTGAAGGCATTGAGTCACCCGGAGGTCTATGCGTTCTGCAGGCCGGTGGTGGTCGGCGACCCGGATGTTCTCGCGGCAAACCTCGCGCATTCTGCGTGCACGCTCGAGGTCCGGGCGATAGACGTGCCCGAACAGGGCCGATACCGCTTCGGACAGATCGATCTGTGGGCGCCGGTCGAACTGGATCATTCGCGGGTTGAGACGGGCAGGGTCTGTCCGGAGGCGGGCCGGGCGGCCGTGGAGTGGGTCGTCCGGGCCGTGGACCTGGCCGCGGCGGGGCGGATCGACGGGATCGTAACGGCGCCGCTGAACAAGGAGGCGATGAACCGGGCCGGGTTCAGGTACGCGGGTCATACGGAACTGCTGGCGGATCGCCTCGGCGTTTCGGGCGTCCGATTGATGCTGGCGTCCGAACGCCTGAACGTGGCCCACGTCACGGGTCACTTGGAGCTGTGCCGTGTACCGGTACAGGTGACGGAAACGCGCGTCTTCGACACGATCAGACTGCTGCACGGCGCCCTGGAAGAAATGGACAGGCCGGATCCCCGCATTGCCGTGTGCGGCCTGAATCCGCACGCCGGAGAGGCGGGAGTCCTGGGGCGGGAGGATGCTGAATTGATCCGGCCGGCCGTTCAGAAGGCGATGGCCGGGGGGATGCGCGCTGTGGGGCCGTTGCCCGCGGATACGGTTTTTCTGAAGGCGTACAACGGCGGTTTCGATGGCGTCGTGGCCATGTACCACGACCAGGGCCACGCGCCGGTCAAGCTGGTGGCGTTTCACGACGCGGTCAACGTGACGCTGGGTCTGCCTGTCGTCCGGGTGTCCGTGGACCACGGCACGGCGTTCGATATTGCGGGACAGGGCGTCGCGGACGAAGCCAATATGCTCGAAACGCTGCGTCTGGGCGCACGCCTCGCGCTCAAGCGGCGGGACGGATCGGACGATGAAGCCTGAGCCGATGGCCGGTCGTCATGCCTGCGGTCTCAAGCCATGCCCGCGATAAAATCCATGGTCACGAGATAGTCGCCGGTGTCGGTGAAGACCGGTGAACGCGCCGGCGGGTTTTCCGGGAAGATACCGGCATAGGCGTCGTTGAAATCGGAAAACAGCGACCGGTCTTTCAGGAAGACGGTGACCTTGAGCACGTTGTCCAGCGAGGTGCCCGCGTCTTCCAGGATGCCGGAAACGTTGGTGAGCACACGACGGGTCTGGGCCTTTACGTCGCCGGACTCCACGTCCCCCGTTTCCGGATCCACCGGCGGCTGCGCGGAGATGAATATCAGGTCGCCGTATATGACGGCCTGAGAATACGGGAATTTGGGGATGTTGCCTTTCGAACTCGTGAACGGTCGTTTCTTCATCGGTACGTCCTCTCCTGGAAACCTGCAATCATTGATCGTCGAGCGCCGTAATATACGCCCCAAGCCGGCATAAGAATACACTTTCGGCGTGGCTTTCACGGAGGAACCGCCAATTGAAAATCCGCCCCGACCTTGTTCCCGCGGCCGAGAAGGACAACCTGGAGGTCATCCAGCTCACGGATGAATCGGTCCCGTCGTCGCATGTCTATATGGAGGCGCAGATATTCACGCCGGATTCGCGGCGGTTGGTGCTCCACCGCTCCGCGCATCCGCACGGTTCCGATCCCCGTGACTCCGAACACAGATATCTGGTCTGCGACCTGGAAGACCACTGCCGTCTGACGCCCATAACGACGGAAGTGGGGACGACGGCGCCGTCCATCTCGCCCGACGGGAAGTGGCTCTACTATTTCGTGGATGAAACCGATCCGGCGAAACCGGGGCCGCTCGCGCTGAAGCGCGTCGGGATGGACGGGGCGGACCGCGAGGTGGTCTACGTCCTGGACCACCCCGTTCCCGGCACGAATTTCCGGCTCAGCCGTCCCTATCCGCTGTCGACCATTTCATCCGACGGCAGGCGAATCGCCATTTCGGGATTCCTGGGCGACGGCGAGACCGATGGCGCGCCCTGGGGCCTGCTCGTCTTCGAGATTGACGATCCATCGGTGCGGCTGGTTTTTCAAGGACCGACCTGGTGCAATATTCACCCGCAGTACACGCGGCAGACCGATGCGGACGCCTCGCACGACATTATGATTCAGGAGAACCACGGCAACGTCGCATCGCCCGACGGCAGGATCGAGAAGCTCACGAGCGGACGGGGCGCCGACATTCACGTGATCCGTGACGATGGGTCGTCGCTGCGGGACTTTCCCTGGGGGCGGGACGGGAACGAATTCTGCCAGGGACACCAGTGCTGGCACGGGCAGTCCGACGTTGCGATCACCAGCACGTCCACACGCGAACCGGACGAACGGCAGCTCATTTCCGGTCGCGCGGCGGCCCACGTCGGCCATTTCGGCAATCGGACATCCGGCGGATGGCGGAACGACCTTTCCCGTTCTGTCAATGAGCCGGATTTCTATCACTTCGCCACCGATGTTGCGGGCAGGCGCCTGATCACCGACTCCGGTCCGCGAGACGGCGGCGGCGCCGTCTGGCTGTTCGATCTTCCCGGGGCGGATGATGGCGCGTTGTCGAACGCAAGAAGGGTTGCGAACCCCGGGTCCTCCTGGCGAAAGGACACCCATATTCATCCTTTCCTGGCGCCGGATGGAAGTTCGGGGTTTTTCAATTCAGACGAAAGCGGCACGCTGCAAACGTATATGGTTCGCGGCTGGGCTTGATCGGACGATCTGACACGGAGCAGATCGACGACCCGGCGGCCGTGCCCGCTCAGCCATTCGTCCGGAAGATTCGTGCACGATTGACAACAAAGCTTCAACGAGAGGCGTACGATGAAGAAAGCGTTGATAGTTTATGGCGGCTGGGAGGGGCACGAGCCCGGAAAATGCGTGGATATCTTCGCGCCAATCCTCGCCAACGAAGGCTTCGACGTGACGCTATCGGAGTCGATGGACGCGTATCTGGATGCCGATCGGATGTCCGAACTGAGTCTCGTCGTGCCCATCTGGACGATGGGCGCCATCGAACGGGAGCAGGAGAAGGGTCTGTTGGAAGCCGTGAGGAGCGGCGTGGGCATTGCCGGCTGGCACGGAGGAATGGCCGACGCGTTCCGGGAGAATACCGAATACCAGTTCATGGTTGGCGGTCAGTGGGTGGCGCATCCCGGAGGGGTTATCGACTACGAAGTGAACGTTGTGGAACACGAAGATCCGGTCACCCGCGGCATTCAGGACTTCAGGATGCATTCGGAGCAATATTACATGCACGTGGATCCGTCCAACCACGTGCTGGCGACGACGACGTTTCAGACGACCGTGGCGCCCTGGGTGAACGGGTGCGTCATGCCGGTCGTCTGGAAGCGGATGTGGGGCGAGGGACGGGTGTTCTACTCGTCGCTGGGACACGTTGCCCGGGACTTCGACGTGCCGGAGGCGAGGGAAATACAGAGGCGGGGGATGCTGTGGGCAAGCCGTTGACCGGACCTGAAATCCCGCAATCCAGTGCGCGGGGCTTGACAACCGCTGGCAGGTATTGTATTTTCAGATCATAACGCGAGGCGGCGTGGCCAAGTGGTAAGGCAAGGGCCTGCAAAGCCCCTATTCGGCGGTTCGAATCCGCCCGCCGCCTCCATTAGAATGGTGGCGACACGACTGTCTGCTAGAGATTAGTCGTTGTTTTTTTGGGAAGTAGGATAAACGGTTGATCCCGCTTGACAATATTCGGGCGGTTCGCTATTTTCGAATCCGGTGCCGGAGTGATGGAATTGGTAGACATAGGGGACTTAAAATCCCCCGGGCCGATCAGCCCGTGCCGGTTCGAGTCCGGCCTCCGGCACTCATTCAAGACCGAATCCAAGAGGACTGTCCAATGAAGATAGGAAACAAGGAACTGATTATTGTGGGGGATCGGGTCCTGGTTAAGCAGGAGGAACTCCAGGAACGTACCGAGGTGGGACTCTACCTGCCGCAGACGGTGATAGAAAAGGAAGAGGTCCAGGGCGGCCGGATCATGCTGACGGGCCCGGGGATGCCGCTGCCGCAGCCCCACGACGTCGACGACGAGCCATGGCGGAGCGTACCCGACGAACCGAAGTACCTTCCCATGCAGGCCCAGGTTGGCGACTATGCCCTTTTCATGAAAAAAGTGGCGATGGAGATCAAGTTCGAAGGTGAGAAATACCTGATTATTCCGCATAACTCCATACTGGCGCTGATCCGGGAAGGCGTCGACGAGCTGGAAGAATTCGAGGACGTGGACGATTTCGAGACCTGACGAACCCGTGGGGATCCGGGCGCCGGGTATCTACGTACGTTCCCCGTGGGATGGGTCCGCAACCGGCCGGAGGTTCGCAAGGGGACCCGGCGGAGTATCTGATGGCGAGGATTTCAGCGCGTTCGGAATGACGACACCGGCAGAGACGATCATCTGCATTGCCTCTTCCACGGTGAGGGAGACCTTCCGCACCTTCTCGGGCGGAAACACCACCGTCCAGCCGGTGGCGGGATTGGGTGACGTCGGAATAAATACGCAACAGCCGACCCTGCCCTCGTCGTCCATTGGGATATCCCCTGTCGCGAAACCCAGAATCCAGAGCCCGTCGGAAGGATATTCAGCGAGTACGACCCGATTGAAACCCCGGCCCTCATCCGGTGAGACGACCGATTCCATAAACTGTCTTACCGGACCGTAGATGCTGCCGATGACGGGAAGCCGCTTAATCAGATCGTTTCCTTTGCCGATGAGGCGTTTTCCGAACACGTTGCCGGCCAGCAGGCCGGCCAGCCAGATCAGGATGAGCGTCAGGGCCAACCCCAACCCGAAGACATCGTCTTCGGTCTGGAAAATGCGCTTCACGAGCGGCTGGGCAAGGTCGTCGATCCACTGGAAGGTGATCTGAAGGACGATAAACGTGACCACGACCGGCACCAGTAGCGCGACCCCGGTAATAAGCGTACCGCGAAAGCTCATCCGTGCGCGTTTTCCCAGACCCGAAAATCGATTCTGCCGGCCCATCGATCCTCCGCTCCGCTGGCGTCGTGCTGTTTCATCGGACGATTAACAATCCGAATTATACCCTCTTCGCGAACGAAACGCAAGGTTCAGGGTGTAGATTCCACCTGTTTGAAGGTCCTTGCCATAAGGTCGATCTGGCGAAGATAGGGTTCCTTCCGCTTGTTTGGTGAATATACCCCGCAGTCGATGTAGAAAAACCGGTTGGTTTCCACGTCCACGAACGCGTAACTCTTGAATGGGCCCCCGGCCCATTTTCTTTTGTTTTCCCACAGGCCTTGCAGAACGAACGCCAGTCTTCCCCCGAACTCGGCCTGGCCGATCTGCAGGTGATCGTCCACGATCCGGTCCTGATCGAAAAACCTCCGCGTAATGTCGTCCCGTTTTTGGATGCACCACTCTTCCGAGAGGTCGTCGGGGGAAATACCGTCCTCCCAGTAGACGAACAGCCACCGGTTGGGTTCCTCTTTGGTCAATACCACGAATCCGCTGTCGGGATCGGCCTCCAGGATGCGGTATCCGAAGGCCACGCGCACCTGCCAGCCGAATTCCCGCCCAAGGCGCCCGGTGACGTCCTTCCGTTCGCCGTATCGATAGATCAACCGTCGAATCCGTTCGTTTCGCGCGGCTTCGATCCGCTCGTAGAGCCGGTCCGCTTCCATCCTGAGGTTGTCCACCAGTGCGGCGTTGTCCGCGCCCGACACCGCGATCAGCAACTGCTCTTTCGCCCATACGTCCTCTTTCCAGAAAACGGCGGACCGGTTCCCCCGCACGGCGTCCTGGACGTCCGGGCTCAGGATGCTTCTCAGGAAGGACGCGGTGGCGTGGGGAGCGTCCAGTTCGGCGATAACCAGGATGTTCTTGCGCCTCTTGTTCTCGAACCTGTCGATATTGGCCACGTCTTCGAACTGCAGCCGGAATATCTTCTCTTCCTGAGGCGTATAGAGTATTCTTTCGAATATCTCTTTCAGGTGCGGTTCCAGACCCTGCCGGTCGGCCGGATCGATCAGGACCAGGATCTCCTGCGCGGGTCCTACAGACTCGGGCAGTCGGGGACCGCATCCGGTCAGCAAGACCCCCCACAGCACGACCCCGAACATCCAGGATTGGTTTCGATTCTTCGCCATCATGTCCCGCTGACCGTTTCGAAGGAAAAGAAAATGCCGGCGGACGGACAAATGTCGCTGCCGGCAATTGGATCCAGATTCTGCATGCCCGTCTCGACCGCTGTGTGGGCATAATACCTAATTGACAGGACCAGATAAAGGAAAAAATGCCGCACGTGTTCCGACCGGGAAAGCGTCTAACCGGCTTATTTCCCGGTTCCGAATTCGATCTGCGATGCCCAGGTGTTCGAAGCCCCGTCGCGGGTGTCCTTAACGGCGTAGCGTACGGAAACGCGAACACGCGATCCGGCGAAGGTGAGCCGGATTCCGGCCGATCGGCCTCTGCCCGACAGGAGTTGCATGCGGCTGCCTCCCCATACGTCGGGCTCAAAGGTATAGATGCGGGAGTCGAAGTGGGTCACGTCGAACAGAGCCAGCCATGCGTCGGCCCGGAGTCGGGTCCCGCGCTGGATCCGGAGGTCCATGCCCGCCGCCCGTCCGTCGCTCTCGCGGATCGGAGACCGGGCGCCCGCGCCTTCCAGCCAGAGATTGAGGCGTGCGGGTGACCGCGGGATCGTGACGCGAAGGCGGGCGCGTCTCCGGACCCGCACGCCCGTAATGCCTGACGTCGCCACGGTCTGACGACGAGTGCCCATCGTAATCCGAAGGGTCGCGTATTTCAGGCGACGCCTCAGATCGAACGAAAATCGCTCGCCCCGTTCCGGCAGCGCGTATCTGCCCTCGGGCGCGACACGGCCGTGCCGGTCCAGCGTGGCCTGGAGCCGCGTACGCCGCCCCGGCCGCCACACGGCGCCGGTGAACAGACCCCACTCGTTTCTGCCGCTGTACGCCGAGAACGGGCGGCCGCGCAAGCTTGAGAATCCGGCCGGGTACCTGCGGGCGAGGATGACCAGCCGGAGGCGGTCGAAGTCCGCGCGTGCGCCGGTCAGCCAGGCGACGGCGTTTCTTTCCGAAGCCGCGATCTCGCCGAAAACGTCCAGACCGCTCCCGTGCAGGCTCCAGTCCATACCCGCGGAAAGCCTGCGTCGAACCTGCTGAAGCGAGGGTGAGAACGTGGTCCGCACGAGGGTGGCGCCGATCCTGCCGAACGGCAGTTCGACGTGGGAGCGAAGGGCCGCAAGGTCCTCCCGCAATCTGCCCCTGCGTTCTCGCTCGGTTTGCGTGACGTGCAGGTCCGCCGTACGGATTGTTGCAACCCCCGCGCTGTCGATGGCGGCATCCCACCGGTTCCGGGTACCCATGGCTGCCCACGTAACCCTGCCCGCCCGGCCCTCCGCGAACACGCCCCGGAGCGCGCCGTCTTCGACCGAGGAGCGATATCCCACGCTTCTCGTGCTGACCGGCCGGGCCCACTCGAGGCCGGTCGCCGATCGGTTGTGTCTGCTGAAAAGGAGCCCCTGCCCGTATCCGGGCCGGAAGGCGCCGACGAGCAGCCGCTGTACGCCCGGTACGGCGGCGACACGCACGTACCCGGTGAGAAAGTCCGCGAGCCGTCGCTCCAGGGGGTCGCGCTCCGTGAGCAGAACTCCTTCCACGTGCCGCGCCGCGATCACGGTCCGCTGGTAGATCCTCAGATTGGGCCAGGCGGTGGCACGGTTCGACGGGCGTGTGAAACGGAGGGACGTCCGGACGCGGGGACCGCGCCGGGAAGATATCGAAAGGTAGGGCCGGACGGCCGCAAGGATCTCTGATGTGACGCCGGGTACCTTGAGAAGATCGTCGAGGCGGCGAAAGGGACCGAACCGGTTTCGATGGGCGACCACCCCACGCGCCACCTCCGGCGAGATCCAGGGCAGTGCCGTCAGATCCTCCCCGTTGGCCTTGTTGACGTCGATGACCCGGCCTTCCAGGTCCCGCAAGGCGGTCAGGTACGCTTCCGCGGATTCGGGACTGAGGGACTCCTGTGCACATGGCGCGCCACCGTTCAGAACGCAGGCGGCCAGTGTGATGAACGTCAGTTTCGTTCCGGACCGGCGGAATTGAAAGAAATCGCGCATCACGAACTTCCCCCCTGGCATGACTCTTGCGCATGGATCATTGGCAGCAGGCGATTTATCCGCGGCCGACGATGCGTCCGGCGGTCGCTTGCCGTATCCATTGCAATAGAAATGCCAGGGGGGAGCCAGTTGTGTTGCGCAGAGGAATTCTTCGGGTGGCGGCGATCAGGGCTCGGACACGGTCTTGTCCGAGCGGCCGATGGAGAGAAGCTGAATCTTTCGCTTGCGGATGGTCAGCAGATACATCCAGGCGTTCTCACGATTGCCCCTGCTGAAGGATATTTTCCCGGTGGCGCCGGGTATCTCGCCGAGATTCTCGAGCGCGTTCTGAAGCCGCCGCGGAGACGTGCCGCCCCGGTCGATGGCCGTCAACACGGCTGTCATCGCGTCGTATCCCAGCGCTGCAGCAATGCCCTGGTCCCGGTTGAACCGTTCCCTGAATGCGCCCAGGAACTCGTGTACGGACACCTGATCGCTGCGCGTGGAGTACTTGGCCACAAAGACCGCGCTGTCCGTATAGGAATCTCTCGCGACTTCGTGGTGATTCCAGCCGTCGCTGCCCAGCAGGCGCGAATGGATGCGGTGAAAGGCAATCTGGGGCGCGATCAGCAGGACGTCGTCCTTTCCACCGGCGATCAGCAGGCCTTCCAGCGTCCGCACCGGCACCGGCTGCACCGTGTCGGGATCGACGACAACCGGCGGCGGCGGCGCCAGGCGGATGCCCCCCAGAAGCAGTGATTCTGCTTCAGCGGCCAGGATTGCGGGCGGGTGCAGCGCCAGGCCGGCGTCTCTGATTCGTTCCAGCTGGCCCTTGTAGTCGGTAGTGCCGGGTTCGTACCACGTCTGAACGATGACGTCCGAACCCGATTCCTCGGCACGGGCCGTGAACTCTTTCACGATTCGTTCCCCGTAGGAGTCCCGGGACGCGAGCGTCGCCAGCGTGCGCAGTCCTGATTCCCGGACCGCGAAGTCGGCAATACGGCGGCCCTGGGCGCCCGGCGTGGCGTTGACCTGAAAGACATAGGGATTCAGGGTCGCAAGTCCGTCTTCCGATGCGGTCGGCGCAATCAGCGGGACTTCGTAGGGTCCGGCCAGCGCGGCGATCGGAAGGGTTTCAGCGCTTGTCAGGGCGCCGATAATTGCAATGACACCGTGCTCTTCGATAAGATTCTGAGCGGCCTTGATCGTGCGTACCGGGCTGCCCTCCGAGTCTTTGAAAACCAGCGCGACCTGCTCTCCGGTCTTGAGCTGATGCAGCTCTCTGGCAAGCAGGACCCCGTCGACCATATCCTTTCCCGGGGGGCTCGCCAGCGGCGCGATCACGCCAATTGTGTATCGCGCATCGTCGGGCGTTTCCGCGACGCCTTCTTCAGGCGTCCGCTTTTCGCCGGACCGGGCCGGCGCAGGGCGCCCCGGCGCCGCAGTATCCTCACGTACCAGCGCCTCAAAAATACCGTTGGGATACCGGGCCAGAAAACCGGTCATGGCCTGACCGGACGGTTCGACCCCGGCGAGTCTCGACGGCCAGCGGGCCCGGCCGAATGCGACGGCCTCCGCGATGACGCCGGTTCCGAAGTCGCTCTGCAGACGGTCGACGTCGTCATCGGTGAGTTTACCGGTTCCCGCAAGTTGCCCCAGTCGATCTGCCGCCCTGGCCTTCAAACGCATGTCGCCCCGTCCCGACACCACGCGCGCGTACCGGGTCGCTGCCGTGTAGACCTGTCCCAGCTTGAACTTGCAGTCGCCAACGACGAGGTCGGTGTCCGGGAGATACCTGCTGCTCGGGAAGGTCTCGCGGAGTCCTGCCGCCGTAGCCACCGCCAGGTTGTACTCTTTGAGTTTGTACTGCGATCTGGCCAGCATCAGCCGGGCGGCAGACGCACGCGGGCTCGCGGGGTCGTCCACGGCCAACGCCTGGAACGCCCGTTTCGCCGCGCGATAGCGGCCGTCGGTGTAGTCGTGAAGCGCTTTTTCAAACCGGGCTTCGGCTTCCGCACGGCCGGTCCGGGAAATGGGAGATTGTGCGGGTACGGGATGAGCAACAAAGACCAGCCAGGCGATACAGCACGCTGAAGCGATCCGATTCACACCTGTTTCCTCGATCAAAAGGCACCCCGAACGCCTGGTTCGTCAATTGGGCTGAAGACGTTCCCGGCCGGACACGCAACCAGGCGAGGGTGAGGATGGAAGGCGTTGTGTTTGCAGAATGGCGCGATGCCAAAGTTCAAATATACGGACAATTCACATGATGGGCGAGGATTTTGTATTTCGTCGACCGGATTGCGAATGCAGTGTTGCGGCGCCGTGCCGCAACGGTTCCTTTGATATTGCTATTGACAAAGCTACTGAAGGGATTTACCGTATATTGAGATTGACCATTGGCGAATGAATCCTGTGAATCCTGATCCAGATTGAGAGGAGTTGACATGAGAACCGACAACGCATCGGCTGCGGGCGCGGAATCCGCCTACAGGGCGCCCGCCTTCGCAGACGCAAAGCCGGAACTGTCCTCCCCGGGGGCCACGCCCGAGCGGCTGGCCCATCTGAAGGAGCACGGCTTCGTCATTATCAACGACTTTGTGGGCAATCCATGGATTCCCGTGCTCCGTGAAGCCGGCCGCCGCGTTACCGAAGCCTGCGCACCGGAAAACGGCTATGACAGGATCGACTGTTCCCGGGGTTACGTGCACCGGACGGGCGCGAACGAGCCGTGGGCGATTCGCGGTCTGGTACATCCCGCGTTCAATGAGCCCTGTTTCGCGGAATTTCACGGCTCGAACGACTTTCTGGACTTCGTGGGATCCTGGTGCGACGGGCTCGGGCCCGAGGAGGTTACGTACGGCGGGCTGCTGCTGTGGTGCAACCCGCGCAAGGCGGAACACGCCCTCGGCTGGCACCGGGACGTGACGTGGTGGGGAACCGGAAAACCCTACTTCGCGCAGCGCGAGATCCGGGGCGAGGGACCCGAAGCGTATTCGGAGGAGGTCGAGCGGATACGCTGGAAGGAAATCCGCGAAAACAACGCCAGGTCGATCGATGAGCGGAACGGCGTAAGCATGTTCCTGGCGCTGGTCGACGACGAGTGCCACGAACTGATACCCGGCAGTCACGATCGGTGGCGCACGCCCTTCGAGCATGATGTGCTCCTCCCGAAAGCCATGAAGGAAAAAGGAGTACCACACACGCCCAGCTGGAACGGCACAGACCCGTTGCCGGATCAGGTTGCGGTCCGGCTCCGGGCCGGTGAAGCCCTCATCCGAATCGGCTCGAACATCCACACGGGTCACACCGTCCCGGACAGGGAACGGAACACGCTTTCCATCGGATGGTCCCGGTGGTCCGGGCCATTTACGGATGAACCCGCGGTGGCCGACGTGCGAAGCGCGTGGCAGCTCGATTCGGCCGTGCGGGACGCTTTGCCCTATGAATGGATGAAAACGGCGTGGGACCGATGGGCCGAAACGCAGAAGCTCGGAGATACGCTGGAAGATCGTTACGCCGGTTATGACATCGGGCGGATCAAGGCTGGAGAGGTGGTAGGCTGGCGCGGCGAGTTGGAACGCCAGGCGGCCGCGGCGGGCGAAGCCTGGGAACGGTTCCAGCGGGTCGCATAGATAGGAAGTCGCCCCGTTTTGCAGGTCCGTGATCCTCATCCCGGTGGTCGTCCGACGCGGCGCCGATCGCGGGTAGCGCGGGTTCCGCCACGACCAGGAATCGGCGGTAATGTGTGCGCCTGGCGGGCCGGAAACGGTGTTCGCCGGGCCGGCGCACAAATTCGGAATTCACTTTTATTGAACAACTGGACTTGACAAACGTATATGAAGTACCCATAATCCCGACACAACCTGCCCTCGTGTGAGGCACGCCGTGATTCGCACCCTTTCCATCGCATGTCTGGCCGTCGGCTTCGTTCTTGCCGCCGTCCAGTGTCTATGCGTGATGCCGGTTGAGGCTGAGACCTGCCACGTCCAGCCGGCGGAGTCTGACTGCTGCTGCGCCGGGAACGACGGCAGCGTCACCAACGAGCCCGCGCAATTGCCGCCTGCCCTGGCGGCCGCGAGTCCGAGAATCTCGGGTGCGGACGTCCATACCGTACTTCAATCGACCGGTTCGCACGAGATTCTATCTTCACGCCGCCGCGATGGGTATGCGTCGTCCGCGGCTTCCGTCCGTGCATTGCCCCCTGTGTACGTGATGAATGCGTCGTTTCTGATCTGATTTCCCCCCCTGCCCGCGACCTCCGCGGCATCTCAGGTTTCATCCCTTTTCGTACAGTCTGCACGGCATTTGCCTGAGGCGAGTCCCTTGGCGTCGTCTCCGGTATCCATATTTGCATTTCCACATATTTCTGTCAGGGAGGTGACGCGTCTTGAAGGGATTCCTGATTCTCGTTGCTCTGTGCCTGGCGCAGCGTCCCGGTATCGCCGGGGCCGGTCCGCCCGACCTGGAGGGGCTGATCGACACGGCGCTGGCGAAAAATACCGGGTTGAAGGTTCTGGAGCATCGGCTTGCGGCGTTCGAGGCCGGGGTGCCCCGGGCGGGCGCTCTGGAAGACCCGATGCTGCGCCTGGATCTGAAAAACATGCCCGCCGGCAGTCCGGATTTCGACAGTACGCCGATGTCCGGAAAACAGTTGTCCGTCAGCCAGCGCTTTCCCCTTCCCGGCGTGCTTCGCGCCAAGCAGATGGCCGCGGAATACGCCGCCGGCGCTGCCAGGGAAGTGCTCTCGGACCGAAAGGTCTCAATTGTCAATCTGGTGAAGCAGGAATATTTCGCGCTGGCGTTTTACGCCCGGGCCATGGAGGTGACGGAAAAGAACCGGACCCTGCTCGAAGACCTGATCCGGATCGCGCAGAAAAAATACGAGGTGGGCAGCGGGCTGCAGCAGGATGTCCTGAAGGCGCATGTGTCGCTGTCGGCGTTGAGAGACCGCCTCATCAGGTTGGAATCCGGACGGCTGCTTGCGCTGGCGCGGCTCAACCGCGTGCTCGACAGGCCCCCGCAGACTTCCGTGATTGCACCCCCCCAGGTGAGACCCACGCCATTCGAGCATTCGGTACAGGAGGTACAGAGGCAGGCACTTGCGCACCGCCCGCTGCTGAAAGAAATCGAGCAGGCAATATCCGGCTGGTCGGCGACCGAACAGGTTGCGCGGCGATCAGGATGGCCGGACCTGACGTTTCACCTCGGATATATGCAACGCGACGCTGTAGGCTCAGACCCCGTAATGGGCAGCGATTTTCTGTCGTTCGGCGTGGGATTGAACCTTCCCGTCTTCAATGGAAGAAAAAGGGATTCCCGGGTTGCCGAGGCACAGGCACATGTTCGAATGGGCCGCGCGCGCAAAGTGGACGCAAGCCGGGAGATTCTGTTTCTGGTGGAGCGGATCTGTCTGGAAATCGAGCAGCATTGGAAGGAGGCGGAACTGTATCGCACCGCAATTCTTCCCCAGGCGCAGCAGTCGCTGGAATCCGCGATGGCCGCATACCAGGTGAACAAGGTGGATTTTCTGACCCTGCTGAATAACCAGGTCTCCCTCTTCGACTTTGAGATCGAATACTACCGGCATGTGATCCAGCGCGAGAAAAAACTGGCTGAACTCGAGTCGGTCGTGGGGAAACGCCTGTTCTAGGCGACCGTGCCTGCGCACGGTGAAGAAGAAAGGTCGCGTTATGAGTCCAAAGACGATTGTTGTGATCATCCTTGCCCTGGGGATCGGATTTGTGGCTGGAATCTGGCTGGGCAGGGAGGAGGCGTCGGAGTCTCAAGATACCGGACCGGCGGTCTACCGGTGCCCGATGCACCCCACGGTTGTGTCGGACAGGCCGGCGGGCTGTCCCGTCTGCGGAATGGACCTTGTGCCGGATCAGCCGGGACGGTCGGGGCACGAAGGCGGCCACGGTGAAGCGGTTTCCGAGGTCAGGATCAATCCGTCGACGGTACAGAATATGGGCGTCAAAACTGCCGGTGTGGAACGGCGGGCGTTGAGCCGGACCGTTCGCGCCATGGGCCGCGTCGATTACGACGAGACCCGGATGACGGACGTCAACACGAAGGTGACCGGATGGGTGGAGGGGCTGTTCGTCGATTTCACCGGGCAGGAGGTGAAGAAGGGCCAGCCGCTTCTTCAGATCTACAGTCCCGAACTGGTCGCAGCGCAGGAGGAGTATCTGACGGCGCTGGACTACGTCCAACGCCTCGAGCAGAGTGCTTCGGCGGAAGCCTTGAAGGCCGCACATGCGCTGCTGGGCGCGGCCAGGCAGCGCCTGATCTACTGGGATATAGTGGAAGATCAGATCGCCGAACTGGAAGAGACCCGGCACACAAAACGTACGATGACGATACACTCCCCCCAGGAGGGCGTGGTGGTGCATCGAGCGGTATTCGACGGGGCGTATATCAGGGCCGGAGAGCATCTCTATCGCATCGCCGATCTTTCCCGGGTCTGGGTAGTTGCCGACATCTACGAGTACGAGTTGCCCTGGATCGAGGAGGGCCAGGCGGCCGAGGTCGAACTGTCCTACGCGCCAGGGCGGGTGTTCGATGGTGTGGTGACCTACATCTATCCGTTCCTTGAATCGAAGACTCGAACCGCGAAAGTCAGGATGGTATTCGACAACCCCGAACTGGACCTGAAGCCGGAGATGTTCGCCACGGTAAGGATCCGGTCGGAGGTTGCGAAGGAGGCCGTGGTGGTTCCCTCCCAGGCGGTGATCCGGTCAGGCGAAAGAAACGTGGTGATTCTGGACCTTGGCGAAGGTCGTTTCGCGCCGCGTGAGGTGACGCTTGGTGTCGAAACAGGCGAGGTCTACGAGGTGACCGGAGGGCTGCGGGGAGACGAGCGGATTGTCGTTTCATCGCAGTTCCTGATCGACTCGGAGAGCAATCTCAAGGCGGCGTTGGCCACCATGGGCGAACATCACGGGGCGGTCGGGTCGAAGGGTCATCAACATTAGCATCCCAACCCGGATTCAGGCAATCCGTTTCGGGATGGAACACCAGGAGTCCAACGTATGATCGGTCGAGTCATTGAGCTCAGTCTTCGGAACCGGTTTCTGATCGCGGCAGCCACCGTGTTCGCGATCGCCTGGGGCGTCTATGCGATGCTGAATACGCCGCTGGACGCGATCCCGGATCTGTCGGACGTTCAGGTCATCGTTCTGACCGAATACCCCGGGCAGGCGCCGCGGGTGGTGGAGGACCAGGTCACGTATCCGCTCACGTCGGCGATGCTGGCGGTGCCCTACGCGAAGGCCGTGCGTGGGTTTTCCTTCTTCGGTTTGTCGTTTGTCTACGTGATCTTCGAGGATGGCACGGACATGTACTGGGCGAGGAGCCGGGTTCTGGAATCGCTCAACACCGTGTCGAATCGATTGCCCCGCGGCGTCGCGCCCCGGCTCGGCCCGGATGCGACCGGGGTAGGATGGGTGTACGAATACGTGCTGGTGGACCGTACGGGAAGTCGCGATCTGGCGGAGTTGCGCTCCATCCAGGACTGGTACCTGCGTTACGAACTCAGCAGCGTCCCTGGCGTGGCCGAGGTGGCAGCCGTGGGGGGGTACGTGAAGCAGTACCAGGTCACCGTGGACCCGAACCGTCTGCTGGCGTACAATATTCCGCTGCAAAAGGTGAGTTTGGCGATTCGGCGGAGCAACAATGACGTGGGCGGGCGGACCGTGGAGTTCGGGGAAACCGAGTTCATGGTGCGCGGACTCGGTTATATCCGCTCGATCGACGATATCCGGAACATCGCGGTGGGGGTGGATGCCGGGGGAACGCCAGTGAGGGTCGGAGACGTCGCCACCGTGCGGTTGGGGCCGGAATTGCGCCGCGGGCTTGCCGAATGGAACGGAGAGGGTGAGGTCGTGGGCGGAATCGTCGTCATGCGCTACGGCGAAAACGCCCTTGCCGTGATCGATCGGGTAAAAGAGAAGATCGACTCGCTCAAGCCGGGTCTGCCCGAGGGCGTTTCAATCCGGACGGCCTACGACCGGTCGGCGTTGATTCGCGGCGCCATCGACAACCTGCGAACCAAACTGATCGAGGAAATGACGGTCGTGGCGCTGGTCTGCGTCGTATTTCTCCTGCACTTCCGCAGCGCGTTTGTCGCGGTATTCGCGCTGTCCGCGGGCGTACTGATCTCGTTCGGCGTGATGCACACCCAGGGGCTGAACTCCAATATCATGTCGCTCGGGGGAATTGCGGTCGCTATCGGGGCCATGGTCGACGCGTCGATCGTGATGATCGAGAATGCTCACAAACACCTGGAACAGAACAACGGCAGGAAGGGGCATCTGGAGATCATCGTCGACGCATCGAAAGAGATCGGCCCGGCGCTGTTTTACTCGCTGCTGATGATTACGGTTTCCTTTCTTCCCGTCTTTGCCCTGCAGGAGCAGGAGGGCCGGCTGTTCAAACCGCTGGCCTATACCAAGACCTACGCGATGGGCGCGGCGGCCCTGCTGGCGATCACGATCGTGCCTGTGCTGGTGAGTGTCTTCGTCCGGGGAAAGATCCGTCCCGAAGCGCGCAATCCCAGCAGCAGGTTCTTCATCTGGATGTATCGCCCGGTGATTGCGTGGGTCCTGAGTCACCTGGCGGCAACACTGGTAATAGCGGCGGCCGTTCTGCTGGTTACGCTCTTTCCGTTCCGCAGCCTGGTGCTCGACAGGTTTTCCGACGCACCGCAAAGCCTCGCGTACCGGGCCCTGGTGAGATTGGACCGGCTGTTCCCGCTGCAGCGGATCGGGTCCGAATTCATGCCGCCGCTTTACGAGGGGGACCTGCTCTATATGCCAACCACCCTGCCGGGGGTATCGGTGACAAGGGCGCGCGAATTGCTTCAGCAGACCGATAAGATCATCAAGGCTTTTCCCGAGGTACAGGACGTATTCGGCAAGATCGGGCGGGCTGAAACCGCGACCGACCCGGCGCCGCTGGCCATGATAGAAACGACGATAACGCTGAAGCCGGAGAGCGAATGGCGCCCCGGAATGACGCCCGAAAAGTTGATCGAGCGATTGAATGAGGCGATCCAGTTTCCCGGCCTGACCAATTCGTGGACGATGCCGATCAAGACGCGCATCGATATGCTGTCCACGGGGATCAAGACGCCGGTGGGCATCAAGATCGCGGGTGAAGATCTGGAGGTGCTGCAGCGTCTGGGCGAACGGATCGAGACGGTGATTCGCGACCTGCCGGGTACCCTGAGCGTGTTCGCGGAAAGGGCCGCCGGCGGCAACTACCTGGATTTCGACATCGACCGCGAGGCTGCCGCCCGTTACGGACTCACCGTTGGCGACGTCCAGGACGTGATTATGTTCGCGATGGGGGGGAAGAACATCACCACAACCGTGGAGGGGCTGGAACGCTATCCCGTAAATCTCCGGTACGATAGAGAATTGCGGGACAACCTGCCCGCGCTCCGTCGCGTGCTGGTTCCCACGCCCACCGGCGCCCAGATCCCGATCGCGCAACTTGCCGATATCCGCATCAGAAAGGGCACGCCGGGAATCAAGAGCGAGAACGCGCGTCCGAACGCCTGGGTGTACGTGGATATCCAGGGCATCGACGTCGGAACCTACGTGAAACGTGCGCAACAGGCGGTGATGGAGAAGGTGTCCATGCCGCCGGGCTATTCGGTTTCCTGGAGCGGTCAGTACGAGTACATGCTGCGGGCGGAAAAGCGCCTGAAGCTGGTGGTTCCGCTCACGCTTGGAATCATCTTCCTATTGTTGTATCTCAATTTCAGGAACGTGCAGGAGAGCCTGATCGTCATGCTGTCCCTCCCGTTCGCGATGGTGGGCGGCATCTGGCTGATGTACCTGCTGGACTACAACATGAGCGTTGCGGTGGGCGTCGGCTTCATCGCGCTCGGCGGCCTCGCGGCGGAAACCGGCGTGGTTATGCTGGTCTATCTGGATCAGGCGTACGATCGCATTCGCGCGGCGCGGGGGGGTGAAATGAACGCCGCGGACCTCCGGAGGGCGGTCGTCGCCGGCGCCGTCGAACGGGTCAGGCCGAAGATGATGACGGTGCTGACAACGCTGCTTGGGCTGCTGCCCATTATGTGGGGGCATGGAATCGGGTCGCAGACCATGAAGCGCATCGCGGCGCCGATGGTGGGCGGTGTCGCCTCGTCCGCGCTGCTGACGCTGATCGTGATCCCCGCGGTATACGCGTTGTGGAAAGGCAGATCGTTGAAAGATGAGCGTTGATTATCGATGGGTGTTGTCATATATTCATCGTTGATGGCTTCATGTTTCGGGAGAGTGTGGAATTTTCCCTTTTACAAAGGAGATCGAATCATGCGCAAGACCATGTCCGTAGTGCTTTGCAGTGCACTTGCTTTCGGCGTTCTCGTCGTCGCCGCATGTTCCACGGCGGAAACCCGTTCGGCAAAAATCAACGTGCCCACGGCGCAGTGCATGATGTGCGCAAACAACATTGACAAGGCCTTGAAGAAGGTCGACGGCGTGACAGAGGTGAACGTCGACATGGATGTCAAGGTTGTCAATGTGACCTACGATGCGACGCGCACCGACGTGGCTAAGCTGGAACAGGCAATTGCCGGGGCGGGCTATCAGGCGAATCAGGCCCCTGCCGACAGCACGGCCTACGCGAGCCTGCCGGATTGCTGCAAGGTCCCGGCGGCCCAATAGACGTCGCAGAGACGCAAAACCCTCAGGGGGCGTAGATGTTTAGCAAGGAGATTCAGGCAGCGCTGAACGAGCAGATCAACAGCGAATTCCTCGCCTGGTATACCTACCTGGCCATGTCCTCCTATTTCAAATCGGTGAATCTGAACGGTTTTGCCCGGTGGATGGGCAAGCAGGCGCAGCGAGAGATGACGCACGCGATGAAGATCTACGAATTCCTGCACGAACGGGAGGCGCCGGTCGGATTCAAACCCATTCCGGAGCCCCCGGCGGATTGGGGTTCACCCCTGGACGCGATATCGGCGGCATACAGGCGGGAACAGGAAGCCAGCGGACGGATCGACAATCTGGTCGATCTGGCAATGAAGAACCGCGCCCACGCGACCAACACGTTTCTGCAGTGGTTCGTCAACGAACAGGTGGAGGAAGAGGCCCGGCTACGCGCGATCGTGAAAAAGCTGGAGCTTGTGGGCGACGATCGATACGGGCTGTTTCTCATCGATCGCGATATGCGCTGAATCCCGCTGGCGTGAGTCAGGTGGCGATCTGAATACGGCCGCTTCTGGAATGGGTACCGGAGCGGTCGTTTTCTATACCGGGGATTTGCACCGATGGTCGACGTCGTAGACCTCTGGAAGAGATATCCCGGCGCATGGGCGCTCAGGGGTGCCTCGTTTACGGTGGCGCGCGGCAGGGTTTCGGGCGTACTGGGAGAAAACGGAAGCGGGAAGAGCACGTTGTTCCGGATTCTCGCCGGGGTGACGCGGTCCACGCGGGGACGGGCGCTGATCGGAGGGGCCCCGGCGGGGGTTGCCACAAAGCCGGTGGTGTCGTATCTACCCGAGACCGATCCGTTCTATTCCCGGATGAACGTGCGCGAGCAACTGGATTTCCTTTCCCGGTTTCGCCCGCGCTGGGATTGGCGGAAAGCCCGACATCTCCTGGAATTCATGAATCTCCCGGACGACCGGAAGATCGGCGCCCTCTCACGCGGGCAACGCGCGAGGCTGAAGGTGGTGACTGCATTCTCCTGGACCCCGGAAGTTGTCCTGATGGACGAGCCCCTGGGGGGTATCGATCCGCCGTCGCGCGCCCGCATTCTGGACAGTCTTTTCAACGAGTTCCGGCGTGAGGGCCAGACGATTCTTATTTCGACCCACCTGGTTTCGGAAGTCGAGCCCTATATCGACGACGTGGTCTTTCTGCGCGACGGCGAGATTTCAGCGGCGGGCCCCGCGCGCCGGCTGCAACAGGACTACGAAAGGTCTCTCAGCGAAATCTTCGCGTTGTTTGTGGATTGAATGAGTGAAGGAACCCCGCGATGAGGATGACGGCCGCGCTGTACATCAAGGAGTTAAAGGACGTCAGGGGCGTTTTCTGTCTGCTGGCGATCGGAACCGTGGTGCTGCAGGGATGGGTCCTGCTGACCATTGAGACCCACGCGATCGCCCTTTTCTTCTCGTCGCTGCCGGTCTGGGCGACCCTGTTTGTCCTGCCGGTTCTGCTGGCTTCCTCGTTCAACGGGGAATGGCGTGCCAACACGAACCATCTGCTGTTTGCGCTTCCTGTGAGGACCGGCATCGTGAGCCTGTGCAAGTTTGGCGCGATTCTGAGCGCCGGCCTTGTGCTGTTCGGGATCTCGGGTACAGGGTTGTACTTCATTGCGTCGCGCGCGCCCTGGGAATCCGTTTCCGCCGTTTTGCGATTCTTCGGTGTCACGCCGACGGAGGCGATCGGCTCCACCGCCGGCGTTTTCGCGTCCTTTCTGCTGTTGTCGCTTGGCATTGTGACAGCCATGGAGGGCGCGAAGTACACGGTGGCACGTCACCGCGGGTTCACGGCGGCTCTTTCATTTGTCTCATGCGTTGTCGTCTATCTGACATTGGCGGGTTATTTCGTAGGCGCCTTGCAGGATTTCCTGCCAATCGGAGCGGCGTTGATGGCGTATACGATTCTCGCGGGCCTGGTCTTTGTGCTGATCGGGATGTTTCTGTTCGAAAAATTCGTTGAAATATAGCCCCATAGTTTATTTGCGAGGAAATACCCATGTCGAACGGCAATACGGCCCATCCGAACCTGAAACGGCCGAAGAAACGCTACCCGGACACGGTGCTGGTGGAACGAGGCGAACCCGCATCCGCGATCGTCAGTCCCGAGGATACGCGCTACCGGAAACTTGCCACCGAACTTCAAGCCGCGATCCGTGAGCTTTCCGGCGCGGACGTCCCCATCGTTACGGATACGGAGGCAAAAATGCCTCCGGACAGGCACCTTTTTCTGCTCGGGAACGTGAATACGAACCGCGTGGTATTCCGTCTTTACGGCTACAACTACACACCCGCGGACGATGTGTATCCGGGGCGCGGGGGTTATCTGATTCAGACCATACACGACCCGTGGGGGAGTGGAACGAACGCGGTGGGGCTGCTGGGCAGCGACCTGGAAGGGGTCCGCGCGTCGGTCGGCCGGTTTCTGGAGACGTTACCGGAGGACACGACGCTTTCGACGGCTCCTCGGTTCGACGTCCGGTTCGGCCCCGACGCCTTGAAGATTCCGAAACTTGAAGATGATCCGGACGTGGATTCGGAAATGGAGGCCGCCGAGGAGGCGTTGCGCCGGGGGGAACATACGGGCCTCTGGAGCCGGATCGGAGAACGGGGGTTGTTGTACGGCCTCACGGGAAACGATCTCTACGCCGAACTCTACAAGCGCCTCGTCTATCGCATGTACAGGCATGCGATGTCCGATCCGGACAACTACGGCGGCATCTGGGGATTCGACGCGGATTTTGCACTCCACAAGGTGATCCCGGGGTGGGACCTCGTGGAGGAAAGCCCGGTCATCTCCGAGGACGATCGGCTGCGGATTACCCGGATCCTGTTCGAGTTCGTTACCGACTGCGTGGACCACGTGGGTGATATGAAAGTCCCCCACGTGAGGCACAACCACACCACGTTCGCGGCATTGGGCCTGCACTACGCGGGCGCCTATTATCGGAAATATTACGGATTGCCGGAGGCCGACGCCTGGCTGGCGCTGTCCGACGAGTGCTTCCGGTTCCAGGCGAAGGCATTCAAACCCCACGAAGACTGCAGTGGATACCAGTGGCTGACCCACTACCACCTGGCCAGGTATTCGCTCTCCAGCGGAGATCTGACGTTTTTCGAGAATGGATGCGCCCGGAAGGCAGCGGACTACGCGATCCTGACCACGGACAATCTGGGCTATGCGCTTCCCTACGGCGACAATGCGTCGCCATTCGGGTGGTGGAGCGAACTGCCGTATCTTCGTGCGGCGGTTTTCGCGCTGGGGGACGGTCGGCATCAGTGGATGCTGGACAAGAAGACGTCCGTCGAGTCCCAATTTGCCGCCTATGAATATCACAGGCGGATAACCCCCGTCGAACCCTCGGACCTGGACGGGACTCAGGTGTTTCCGGTGGACCCGTTGTATTACGCGTCGAACAGCGGCGAGGACCATCTTCCCCTGAAGAAGACTTTCGACAAGGTGGTGTTCAGGGACGGGTACGATCCGATGTCGCAGTACCTTTTTCTCGACGGACTCTCCAATGGAGGTCACAAGCACTACGACGGGAATTCGATATCACGCATCACGCAGCGGCGGCGGATCTGGCTGGCCGACTGCGACTATATCAAGTCCCTGCCCAAATTTCACAACGGGGTGCTGGTTTTCAGGGATGGACAGTCCGCCGAAATCCCCCCGTTTGTCGAGCTCGAGCGCGCCGCGGATTTGGGCTGTTCGGGATTTTCCGAAACGACACTTCGCAACTATAGCGGGGTGGACTGGCACCGCAACATTCTCTGGAGCCGGGGCCGGTTCTTCCTCGTCATCGACGAGATGGAAGCGCTGTCGGACGACGATTACGGTTTCCGGGCGGTATGGCAGACGCTGGGCAACGTGACTCTGCGAGGCGGCGGGCTCGCGGTGGAACAGGATGGGGAGCGGTTCTATATCGAAGGACTGAAGGGACCGTCGCTTAAGCTGGAGGACGACCACGAGACCGGCGCCAACTGGACGGACTATCCGCACGCGGAACCGGTCGTGCGGATTCTGCAGCAGATCGTGGACGTTCGTTTGAAGGCGGGCGAGACGTACCGGTTCTTCAATCTGCTCTACTGCGCCGGCGATTCGGCGGCGCGGCGGCTGAAACTGGTGCAGCTGGCCGACGGGGCGGTCCGGATCGACGGAGGCGAGGATGTCATGTTCGCCGGCGTGGGGGAGAGCGATGTTCCGGTCGAAATTCCCGATGGACCCACCGTGGCCGCCGCGCAGTTTATGGTGTCTCCGTCCGGGATTGCGGTTGTGGACGGCACGCTGGTCTCCTGGGGCGGCGTACAGCTGAAATCGGAGCACCCGATTTCCGTCGAGTACGATCCGGTTCGAGGAGAAGGGCGCGCCTCGGTCCGGCAGGCCACGCGGCTGTGTCTGTGGTCGGATGGTCGTTCCGGTGTCACCGTCAACGGGAAACCCGTGGATGCGTCGGTTTCCGACGGGATGGTGTCATTCGCGTTGCGGAAGGGAGACCATCGATTCGCCCTGGTGCCGGACGCCGTGATGGCCTTGCGCGAGGCGGCCGTCCGTACGGTCCGCCCGAAAGTTGCTCAGCCGGCGCTGATCCGGCCCCGATGGGGTCGCGTGGGCCGGTTGAAGGCGTTGTGGGCGTATGCTGAGGAGGGTCCGTTTCTTTCAGTGCAACGGGCCGATCTTCTGAGAGACGGGTCGGACGTACTGGTGGCGGGCGGCCGGGGCGCGTCGGTCTGTGCGCTGCGCGACGGCGAAGCCCTCTGGCGGTTCGGTACGGGAGGCGAGGTCCGGTCCGTGTGGGCGGCGGATCTGGCGCGGGACGGCAGGACCCGGGTGATTGCCGGGTCTGCCGATACGAAGATCTACGTGCTCGACGCAAGGGGAGAGTTGAAATGGGACTACGAAATCCCTCTGTACTACCGTAAGCCGATGTTGAAAACCGTTTTTGCCGGCGATATCGACGGGGACGGTAAACTGGAGGTGATCGCGGGGGCGGAGTCCTGGCGATACTACGCGTTCACCCACGATGGCAAGCTGCTGTGGTATCAGATGACGGTACACTCATCCACGCAGGGATGCGCGGCGGACATCGACGGCGACGGCAGGGATGAGGTAATTGCCGGAACCGAATATCACAGATGGCACTGCATTGACGGCAGCGGAGAGATCCGGTGGTCCTACCATCCGCGGACGGGTCCTCGGACCAATTCCGCCGCGGCGGGAGACCTGGACGGCGACGGACGCAAGGAAGTGATCTTCGCGGGGGCCGATACGCATGTCCACACCCTGAACGCCGGCGGCGAACTCCTGTGGCAGTTCAACACGGGGGATGAGGTGACGCAGGTCGTGACGGTCGACATGGACGCCGATGGGTTGGACGAGGTGGTGGCGTCTTCGATGAGTTTCAACGTGTATGTGATCAAGGGCGACGGACGTACCCTCGTCTGGCGGGCGGACCTGGGGGAAGTCGTGCGTTGTATTGCCGTGGGTGACTTCGACGGCGACGGCAAACCCGAAGTCGTCGCTGGCACCGGGGATGGCGTGGTACACCTGCTCGCCAACGAAGACGGACGGACGGTCGCGAGGTTCAGGACGGGCGGGCCGTTGTTGACGATGGCTGCCGCGGATGTGGACGGTGACGGCATCCCCGAGATTGCCGCTGCATCCGAAGACGGCGTGCTGTATGTGTTGAAAAGGTAGCCGGTGTGAGAGACCCCCGAGGCGGGGACCGCCGCCCCCGTAGATTCCGAGGCCTGTCTGTGATTTCGGCCCGGGCAGGCCCGGGGAAGCCGTGTGACCCACGGTCCGACTGCTACAGGCCCAGTTCCTGAGCGATGCCGGCCATTGCATCGCGTACGAATGCGATGTGATCGTCCATGTCCACACCCAGTTCCGTTGCCCCGGCGTGGATGTCCTCCCGACTGACCGCCCGCGCGAATCCCTTCTGCTTCAGCTTCCGGCGTACGGACGAGGTCTTCAGGTCCGCCAGCTTCCTGGAAGGCTGCATCAGCGTTACGGCCACGATAAACCCGGTGAGTTCGTCCACGGCGAACAGGGCCTTGTCGAGAAGACTGTCCCTGGGCACGCCAAGATAGGTGGCGTGGGATTTGATGGCGTGGAGGACTTCCGGAGGATATCCCTTTTCCGATAGGATGCCGACGCCCACCATCGGGTGTTCTTCGGGGTCCGGGTGTTTTTCGTAATCAAAGTCGTGCAGCAGCCCCGTGATGCCCCACAGGTCCTCGTCCTGTCCGAAGCTGCGCGCATAGGCCCGCATTGCGGCTTCGACAGCCAGCATGTGCTTGATCAGATTCGGATTCCTGGTGTGTTCGCACAACAGTTGAAAGGCTTCATCCCGGCTCGGTATCGACATACGGGCTCCTTATCTGCGCCATGCGGCCGTTCCCGCGGGTTTTCGACATGGCGGGATCACTGCGGCAGCTCATTGTTGGCCGCGGGACAGCGTCTCCATCAACTTCTGCGCAGCCATGGAAAAACTGCGGCCCCTGCGTTGCAGGACGCCGAGGGTTCGGATCAGCGGCTTGCCCTGGAGCGGAAGCGCTTTGAGGGTGTCTTTGAATCGTCCCTGCCTCAATGCCGATGCAGGCACGAGGGAGATCCCGATATCAACCTCGACGGCGTGGATCAGGGTTGCGATGTGGTCCAGTTCCATGACCGGTCGGAGGGTCACGCCGTGTTTCCTGAAATGGCGGTCGACGGCCGTCCGGGTGGGCGCCTCGGGTGTGAACAGAATGAGCGGATGGTCGGCCAGCTGACCCGGACTGACGGACGATTGCACGCTGAGCGGGTTGGACACGGAGCAGATCACGACCATACGGTCCTGCGCAAACGGGACCGCGTCCACGTTTCGTTGAGAGCGGGGAAAGGCGACGATGCCCAGATCGATCTGGCCGCTTGCCACATTGTCGTAGATGTGTCCGGCCTGAGAATATGACAGTCGCAGGTTCACTCCCGGATGGGATTTGAGGTAGGTTTTCAGATATGGCGCCAGTTCCATCATGCCCACGCCGTAGATGGCGGTGAGTCGAACCGTACCGGAAACCTCGCCGCTCAAGGCCTGAATGCGGTGCTGCATTTCATCGAAGCGGCGGACGATTTCCCGGGCGTAGCCATAGAAGATTTCACCTTCCGCCGTAAGGGAAAGTCGCCTCTTTTCCCGCTGTACGAGTTGACGCCCGTGTCGTTTCTCGATGCTCTTCAGCTGCTGGCTCACAGCCGACTGGCTGACGTCATTGAGTACGGCGGTTTTGGAAAAGCTCTGGGTTTCGATGAGGTCGCAGAAGACCTTCAGACTCTCGGTTAGCACAAGCCGGTTTCCCGTTCGGTGTGACGGACGTTTTCCGGATGCGTTCGTGATGCCGGTCGTGCGAAACGGCTTCGGGTCCTCACGGAATCAGGGCGCCGCGACGAGCGGACGTTCCTCGGCATCGGTCGGTGAATTACGAAGGGAAACTATAAGATTTGCGAAAGTATGTCAATAGAAATTCTATATGACCGGGATGCGTTTCCGGATCTCTTCGCGGGATGAATCGGCGGATGAATGGTGACATATTTCCGGGACGGGACACCATGCCTCGCCTGCAGAGCGACTTTTTCAATGGACTGCTAACTGCTTGCTATGGTTTAATTTTCTTGTGTCAAACTGCTCATGGGGGTATATTTCGCGTTCCGCCCGGAAGGGATCTGGACCCTGAAGGCAGGGTAATTCAGCAGGACCTTACAGGGAAAATTCATCGTGAATTGGTTCGATCGATTGAAATCCGGCATTCAGACGCTTGTCCGGCGGACGATGCCCGACAATCTGTGGATCAAGTGCGAACGTTGCCACCAGACGCTCTACAGCAAGCAGGTCCGGCAGGAATACGGGATCTGTCCCCATTGCGGCGCGCATTTCAGAATAAGCTACAAAGAGTATCTGGATCACATCCTGGATCCGGGTACTTTCGAGGAAATCGCCAGGGAAGTGAAGTCCGCCGATCCCCTGAATTTCGAAGACAGAAAGCGATATGCCGATCGAATCAGGGAAGGTCGCAAGGCCACGGGGCTGGATGCGGCGGTCTGTGTAGGCATCGGTAAGCTCGATGGCTGGCGCGCGGGCGTGGGCATACACGAGCCGTCGTTCATCATGGGTACCCTGTCTTCGGCGGAGGGAGAGCGGTTCTGCCGGCTGATCGACCGCTGTATCACCGAGCGCCTGCCGCTGATCCTGATCTGTCGCTCGGGTGGTGCGAGGATGATGGAAAGCGCGCTCTCTCTGATGCAGCTGGCGAAAATCAACGCCAGACTGGCCCGGTTCGCAGACGAGGAGCTTCTGTTCATTTCCATCCTGACCGATCCGACGACGGCAGGAGTGTCGGCCAGCTATGCGCTGATCGGCGATATCAACATTGCGGAACCCAACGCGTTGATCGGCTTTACGGGCGAGCGGATAACCGGAAGTTCGGTGGGTGAGGAGGAACTGGAAGCCCTGCGTCGCGCCCAGCGCGCGGAAAAAGTCCTGGAGCATGGATTTGTCGATATGATCGTGCCGCGCAGCGAAATGCGCCAGATGCTGGCCAGGCTGTTTTCCCTTCTGCTGAACCCGCAATCTGGCGCGGACGTGCGCGCCTGACCGCGCGACCGGTCGGAATCCGGGACCCCGTCGCCCCGCTGTCCCGATTCCCGGACGGCGATTATCCTCGAGGCGGGAATGGGTACGGGTCTGAATGTCTATGTGACGGTTTTTCTCTTTCGGAAAAACCGTGTTTTGTTACTCGAGCGCGCGCCTCACAAGGGTTTTGCGCCGGGCCGGTGGACAGGGATCGGCGGACGGGTGGAACCGGACGAGATGGCGGATCTGGAAATGGCCGCGCTCCGTGAGGTGGGTGAAGAAGCCGGAATCGGAGCGGCGGATATCGAGAACCTCGAGATGCGCGTCGTGCTCACCCGGCCGGAAGGCGAAGACGTCACCACCGTGGTGTTTTTTACGGGGCAAACCGATCGTGAGAAGTTGACGCCCTGTAACGAAGGCCGGCTGCACTGGGTTGCGCTGGACCGCGTGAGCGACCTGGACCTCGTCGAAAACGCCGGATACGCGCTGAATCTGGCGCTTGCGACAGAGGGATCCGGTTCTTCGGACGTGTATTTTGCGGTAGAAGACGCGACGACCCGAGGCGCCATCAGCATTGTAAGAGTGAGTCGGCAGGCAATCGGGGGATTGCCCGGACAACGGGAAGACCCATGAAATTCGTGATTCGGGCCGGCGGTTTCGGCACACGTCTGTGGCCCTTCAGTCGGACGACGCGCCCCAAGCAGTTCCATAGCATGGTCGGCGAACGGACCATGCTGCAGGAGGCCGTACACCGGATCCGGCCACTGGTCGGCGTCCGCGATCTCCTCGTTTCAACGGGCAACGATCTGGTTGCGCTGGTTCGGGAGCAACTCCCCGAACTCCCCTCGACCGGACTGATCGTCGAACCCGCGTTACGCAATACGGGGCCGGCCGTGGGGCTCGAATGCGTGCTGCTCGAGAGCCGGTACCCGGGCTGCACGGTGGCCAGCCTTGGCTCAGACCATCACATCGGAAAGCCGGAGGAATTCTGCCGTCTGCTCCGTGCGGCCGGAGAAGCCGCGGAGGAGGACCCCGATACCCTGTTTACGCTGGGGGTGAAACCCACCCGCGTGGAAACGGGATACGGCTACATCCAGAAGGGCGGCGTCGCAAGGCGGGTCAATGGAGTGCCGGTGTACGGCGTGGCCCGGTTCAGGGAGAAACCCGACGAACCGACCGCAAGGGGGTACGTGGAAAGTGGAGATTATCTCTGGAACAGCAATATGTTCGTCTGGAAGGCGCGGACGGTTCTGGCGCTGTTCGAACAGTTCGAACCCGACCTTTACCGGATTCTGATGCGTATTCGGGCAGCGGTGGGCACGGGAGCGGAAAGAACCGCGATCGAACGGGAATATCCCCGTATGAAGGAAGTGGCCATTGACAATGCCATCATCGAAAGAGCCCCCAGTGTGGCCACCCTCGAAGCCGATATCGACTGGAGCGACATCGGCAGCTGGGGCGCGTTGTCGGACATCCTTCCCGTCGACGCCGAGGGCAATCTGATCTCCGGCGACGTGCTGAATCTGGACTCGCGGGACGTCACCGCGTATGGCGTCGATGGCAAGCTGATCGCCCTCGTGGATGTGGAGGGTCTGGTCGTCGTCGATACGCCGGATGCGTTATTGATCTGCCGGCGCGACCGTGCCCAGCGTGTCAGAGACGTTGTCGCGGCCCTGCGAGACGGCCGCGCCAGGTATCTCTAGCCTGCAACTTCCAACGGAGACGTCTACATGAGAATTCTGGTACTCCAGGGCCCCAATCTGAATATGCTCGGAAGGCGGAAGGCGGCACACTACGGGGATGTTACGCTGGACGAGATTCACCGCCGGCTCGAGGAACGTGCGTGTGCGCTGGACTGCGAGTTGGAGTTTCTGCAGTCCAACCACGAAGGCGTTCTCGTCGATAAGGTCCAGGCGGAGCGGGACCGTGTCCGGGGGATCATTCTCAATCCCGGTGGGCTGACCGGTTTCGGATACTCGCTGCGCGATGCGATCGAAGACAGCCGGCTGCCCGCGGTGGAAGTGCATCTGTCCAATATTCATGCGAGGGAAGCGTTCCGGAGCCGGTCCTGCTTTTCAGCGATTGTAGCGGGGCAGGTTGCGGGATTCAAATGGCGGGGCTATATCGCGGCGCTGGAGCTGCTGGTGGAGTTGCTCGCGGAAGAAGCATGAGCCCGCGCAGGATCGGTTCGCAAAAAAACGCCCCGGAGGGACCCCCGGGGCATCTTTGTGCGTTCTTCGAACTTCCGGACCTCGGCCGTCAGTTTTGCCGCGACTTCACCATATATCTCATGGCTTCGGCGACGATGCTGGCGGCCCCTTCGATACCGGTCTGGCTGGTATTGAGCGTCAGGTGGTAATTTTCCGCGGTGTTCCAGGCAATACCGTAGTGCCTCTTGATATAGCGTTTCCGGTTTTCGTCCATTTTTCGAATGCGTTTGGCCGCGGCGTCGGCATCCAGTTCTTCCCGTTTCATAACCACCTGAATCCGATAGTCGATCGCGGCGACCACCCGCAGATGCAGCGTGGCGGGTCGATCTCTCAGCAGAGCCTGCCCGCCCCGACCCACCAGGACCACGTTGTCCCGCTCGGCCAGGCGCGTGACGACTTCGCGCGTGATGTTCACAAAGGCCTCTTCATCCGGCAGAGGCAGACCGGAATTGCTTCGCCCGGTCAGTTCGGGGACGGTGGCGGTTGCCCACCATTCGTATTCCGAGAGGCCGGTGATGGCTTCCGGGTGCCCGGGTGTGAGGAATTTTCGGATCACGCGCATCGCGGGATGTTCCGGCCGCTCGTCGAAACGTTCGGCCTCCGAGACCGGTACCTGGGCTTCGTTTGCCACTTCCACGAGCAGGTCTTTGTTCATGCAAAGATAGCCCAGCAGGTCGGCGGCTTTCTGCGCGACCGATCGTCCGTCGCTGCCGTATTCTCTTGATACGGTAATCACACCCATAGTGAGCCTCGCTGATGTGAGATGTCAGCGTTCAGCGGATGGTGACGGGATTTGAAGATCGGCATAAGTTAGTGAGTATTTTTGGTTTGTCAACGGTTTTAACGGCCGGGGTGTCCTGCCGGCCGCCGTGCGTGCCGTTCCCGATCGTGGATTACGGCCGGGACTGCGGCGAACGAGGGGTCGATCGATGAGAGATCAGGTGTGGTTGTACAGACACGACGAAATCCGGACCGGAAGGCCGTTCGGCGTGGACGTCGACACCGCGGACTGGCTTTGGGAGGGATGTGGTCGCAACCGATTGACGGGTCATCACTTGCGTACGGCGGAGACGGTTCAGATTCCCGTGCCCGAGATGGCCGGTCGGTCGATTGTCCAGGTCATTGCCTGGGAGGAGAAGCTGGTGCTCACCCTTGGGGACGTTCCGTACTACCTGGTTTTCGACCCCGAACGGCGGACCTGTGAAAAACGGGAAATCCCGGGCGCGAGGCCCATTGTCTGGTATGGACTGAAGACACCTGGCGGTAAAGTGCTGCTGTTCGAGCGGTCGGAGTCCAGGATTCTGGTTCTGGACGGCCCGCTGGCTGAACCGCGGGTTGTGGACTGCCCGTTTTCCGGGCAGTTGGCGGGCGGATGGTGCGTTGAGGGGATGGTCCATTCCCCGCTGTGCGACCCGTCGCGAATCATCAGGTTCGATCCCGGCTCGGAACGATTCATAGACGAGCGCCCGGGGCCCTGCCCGGAGGCCGCTTTGTCGGGGCACCTCCTGCACCGCGGCGTGCTCTATGTATGGGATGTCTCGAAGGGACGGATCTTTCCGCTGGAGCCGGGCCGGGGTCGTTGGGGAGAAGGGATTTCGACGCCGGACCACGGGAAAATCTACGGCTTCATGGGCGGGGGCTTCGGTTACGGGGGCCGTGCGTACATCTGCCTGAGCACCTATATGCATCCGAGCCGGCTGGATCCCGAAACCGGCCGGATTGTAGTCCCCGACGGACCGCTGACAATCGACGGCGGGCCACCCAGGTTTCTGGACCGCTTTCTCGTATATGACCCGGACGCCGGGACCTTCGACTACCTGGCGGCTCCGGAACAGCCGGACGGCTTCGCGCTGCTTTGCTATCACTGGACGGATGGCGAGCGGTTCGCCATTACGGGCACGACGGTCCCGTACACGCAACCCGGCACACCGGGCGAGGTCTTCGGGTCCTGGCTTGTGATGCAGAGCGAGCCGGCCGGACAGGAGCCGGGGTTCGGCGTTCCGGACACGGCTTTCGACAGGCAGGCGCATCTGGGCCGGTACCGGCGGACCTACGGCGCAAAGAGGTCGTTGTACCTGCCGCAACTGCCGTGGACGCCGCCCACTGTGAATATGGAGGGTCCGGCAACGGATTACCCGCCCGGGAAGGAAGCCGAGTTGATCCGCCGCGCCGCCGGGACCGACCGGGCGGAGTACCTCGGGCATCTTGCCGAGACCATCACCGGCGGTGCTTCTACGGATGCGGAGGCCGTCAGGCAGGTTGCAGGATACGTGAACCGGACGCTGTACTACAATCCGATTCAGATACCCGACACGAAGGATCCGGTGGCCATTCTGGAGGGGCACGACGCGAGGTGCGGCCAGGGCGTCACGGTCACGGTGGCTATTCTGGAAGCCCTCGGCATTCCGGTGCGATCAGTGGGTCTGTCCCACCACGTGGTCGCGGAGGCCACGTACGACGGCAGCGACCACATCGTGGACGCGTTGTTTTTCGGCGCCAACCAGCCGCACAAAGCCGGCCGTGTGTTGTCCGTGGCCGAGCTGAAGTCGGACATCTATTTCGCCGACGGCTTCGCGCAGGAATGTTTCGCGTATGATCCAGAACTGCTCGAAAGCGAGGACCGGTTCTGGATTCTGGGGTACGTTTTCGGCATCTGGGGGTCGGAACCGTATTACTCGTACTATCTGGGTGCCGAAAAGGCGCATCCGCCAACGTTCCCTCTGCCGCTGCCCGCGCAGCGCGCCGGCCGGGACGAGGTCCGGTTGAACTGGGCGCGTGCCATAAAGATGGGCGGCGGCAGGATCGAATACGACGTCCGCGTGTTCTCGGATCGGGCGTGTCGGGAGGAGGTGATGTCCGATACGACCGGTGACACGTCGGTCGTCTGGAAGGTGCCGGAGGCCAATCGGATGTATTACGTGGAGGTCCGCGCCGTGGACGATCACCGGGAGAAGAACCCGGACACATGGTATCCCGCGGCGCGGTCCAATTTCGTGCTGGTTCCGGAAGATCAGTATGGCTGGTACGGCGTCATGTGAGTCAGACGATCTTAATTGCCACGCCTATTTGTCGGCGGGACTGCTCCGGGCAACCGGCACATGGATGAGTGTCGGCGTCTCCGCATCGAGGCCGTCCCGAAGCGCGGGAAGGATCTGATCGGCGTGTTCTATTCGAAACCCTTGTGCGCCGAAAGCTTCCGCCATGCCCGCGTATTGGATGGGACCCAGTTCGGAGGTGATCCCGCGGCCGTAACGCGCCTCGTGCCCGGTGAGGGTGATGCCCCAGGCTTCATCGTCCGCGAGCAGGACCACAAAGGGCAGATTCTGGCGGGCGGCGGCCTCGAGTTCGGCGACGGTGAACGTGAGCGCCCCATCCCCTGAAATGAGAATAATCGGCCGGTCGGGATAGAGCAGGCGGGCGCCCATCGCTGCCGGAATCCCGTAGCCCACAACGCCGCTGGCGCCGCAGGTGAGCCAGTGGCCGGGATACCGGTCGCAGAGGATCTGGTGCGCCCACTGCCCGATGTTGCCGCCGTCGATGACGACGACGGTGTCGTCAGTCAGGACGGTCTGTACCGCCTGGATAATGTCGAGCGCGTGCAGGCCGTTTGCTTTGCGGGCCTCCATGCACCTCCGGCGATACGCGTTCCGGCGCCTGGCGGCTTCCTTGAGCCAGGCGGTCCTGGGCGCGAATTCTCTTGCTCGCGCGGCTTCGGTCAACTGATTGAGCGCGGAACCCGGATCGGCCGCCACGCGCAAGTGGGCGCCTGCGCCCTGATTGAGGCAGAAGGCATCCGCGTGGATGCGCACAATGGTTGCCTCGGGATGCACGGCGGGCGGCTGAAGGTAGCCCACACGGTAATCGCAGGTCGCCCCGGCCATCAGCACCAGGTCGGCGTCGGGCAGAAGGCGGGGGCCGCCGCTCGCCGCGCCCACGACGCCCATATACGGATCGATGGGCCGCGGTATCGCGCCGCGGTCCCAGATCGGTACCATCACCGGAACGGCAAGGGTGGTTGTGAATTCAACCAGCGCAGCGCCGCCGTCCGCATAGTGTACGCCACCTCCGGCGATCAGAAGGGGGCGGTCGGAGCGTTCAAGCAGGTCGGCGATCCGGTCGATATCCTCCGGGCGCCCCGGCGCGAGGGTGGGGGCGGGATGGCGGGAGTCGTGAACCCGATGGACCGCGTCGGCGCGAACGTCGGCGGCCAGCACGTTCTGCGGAACGGTCAGGTGCACGGGTCCGGGCCTTCCGGAAACGGCGGCTTCGAAGGCCTCGTGCAGCATCTGCGGGATCCGCTCCGGATGGCGGACGGTCTCCGCGTACTTGCACAGGGGCGCCGCGATGGCAACCTGGTCGAGGTCCTGAAAGTGTCCGAGACCGGCGGTGCCCGCGGATCCGCTTCCGGTGATGAGCAGCATCGGCGCGCCGTCGAAGTGGGCGTTGCAGACGCCGGTGAGCGCGTTCACGTGCGCCACGCCGCTGCTGACCGCGCAGACGCCCACGTTGCGGCTGAGGCGTCCGACGGCCTCGGCGATATACCCCGCGGCCTGTTCATTGCGCACGTCCACAAGCCGCATTCCCGCCCGGTCGCAGGCATCGTCGAGGTCGTCCAGCCCATGTCCGCACAGCGTCGCGACAAAGGCGACGCCCTTCTTCATTAGTTCCGCAGCCAGCAGATCCGCACCGTTCATGTACGGGCCTCCAATGAGTCCTTGTGTGGATTTTCAGGTTCGAGATTGTCGGCGCGGAAAAGGCATTGCAGCCTTTCGCTGACGCCGGGGCGCGCCTTCAGTCGCCATACAGGTCCAGCGCGTCGATGGCTTCCGCGATGCGGGACGGAACAAGGTGACCGATCCGCGCGTCTGCTTTCTTGAGCGCCCTGACTTCCGTGGAGGACATGCGCGAATGATTGTCGTCCAGGCCGATGAAATGGATTCTGTCGGAAAATGCGCCGAATTCCGGACTCGTTCTCAGCCTCCTCAGGGCGTCCGGGTCGGTATTGGCGCGGTTGGCCGCGACGACGCGTGCGCCGGCGAAGAATGCGGACAGTTCATCCCTGAAATTGCTGTAATACCGGGGGTCGAACAGCCTCAGCAGGGTGTCGTATCCGACCACGAAATACAGAACGGTCGATTTCGGGTAGAGTGGACCGAGGGCGTGTGCCTTATCGACGAATCTGGCATGGCTGCAACCGGCGACGGAGAGGTTTCGAGATGATTCCGCGTAATGGTCGAGCATGGCCAGGCGCTGCGCCAGCGTCGCCCCGTAGACGCTCTTGTCCACGTTTGCGTGAGACAGCAGCAGGAGGGCTTCGCCGGCACGGCAGGCGTCGGAAGCGCGATTCAGCATGGCTTCGTGGGCAACGGTCATGGGATTGAACGAGGCATCCATCACAACCAGGTTGCCGCCGGGACGGGTGAGACGGCTCGCCCCCCTGCGGAGAAACGCCGCCCTCGGTGGACCGACTGGTTTGAGCCTGTCCATGAAGGCGTGGAGCTCACGAAGTCTTTTCGGGTCGATCTGCATCGGTTCGCGGCACGTGGTGTTCGGGTCCGTGGAATGGGTATTGTAGGTTGGGGTCCGGGGCAAGTCAATGGAAATATCACGGGGATTTTCCGCTTGACATCTGGCCTCTCCGCCTTACCATTGAATGGGGTTTAGTGTTCTGTCCCGGAAATAAGTTGCCTGAATTCGGCCGTCGAGTCGCCCGGCTCGCAAGGCGCCAGAGCGCAGGCGACCTGGCCAGGTCGGCGAGCGATGGCAACGCTGCGAGACGGGATGAATCGGCGGAAGAATGGTGAGGTATTTTTGGGACAGGACACAAGGGTCAGTCGCAGAATCCCGATTGAAAGGGCGATGAATGGCGGGGCGGCCGTTTCGGGGGGTGTTTGTCATCCTGGCAACGCCGTTTTCAGACGATGGTTCGCTCGACGAAGAGGGATTGAGCAGCGTCGTGGAATTTTCGATCGCGGCGGGGGCGCACGGATTGGTCTCGCCGGCGAACGCGAGCGAATTCAGCGCGCTTTCGGATCCCGAACGGTTGCGGGTGATCGAGGTCATAGGCCGGGCGGTGGGGGGGCGACTGCCTTTCGTCGCCGGCGTGTCCGGGGTGAGCGCCCCGGTGGCCGTGTGGTTCGCGAAACACGCGGAGGCCGAGGGGGCGGACGCGGTGATGGCGTTGCCGCCGTATATTTCCAAGCCCCCGGCCGATGGCGTGCAGGCGTATTACGAGGCGATCGCGGGGGCGACGGGGCTGCCGGTATTCATACAGAACTATCCGTTGCCGATCGGGGTTCCGATGTCGCCCGCGCTGTTGGGCCGACTTGCCCGCGAGATCGAAAGCGTGCGCTACATCAAGGAGGAAGTCCCCCCGGTCACACATTCGGTTTCGGCCGATATCGTGGCCTGCGGAGAGTCGGTCGAGGGCGTGTTCGGCGGTGCGGCCGGCCGGTTCATGCTGGATGAAATGAGGCGGGGCGCCGCGGGTACGATGCCCGCATGCGACGTTCCCGACGTGCACGCCGCGGTCTGGAATACCTGGCAGGCGGGCGACGTGTCCGGCGCCAGGGAAGTCTTCAACCGCCTGTTGCCGTTGTTGAATTTCGAAATGCTTCACAGCGTACACGCATACAAGGAAGTGCTGCGCCGCCGCGGGGTGATTCGCTCGGCATACGTAAGGACGGCGGCGACCCGCCCGCTGGATGCGCACGATCACGCCGAACTGGATACCATCCTGTCCGACGTCGCGGAACTCTGGAAGGTTTAAACGGATTCCTCCAGACGGGGTCCGGGCCGGGTTCATTGGAGATCTTCTCACGTTTTTTTCGGGAGGGCAATATGCACGTTGGGATGCGGATTCCACCCATGGGAAGGGAATTGGGCCTCGAGGGTGTGGCGGCCTGGGCGAGCGAGTGCGGATTCGGATCTGTGGACGTCCCGGAAGTCGATGGGAGAATTCGAAAAGTTTTCGACGATGCAGGTCTGGCGATCGGAACGGTAGACTGGGGCGTGGGAGGGGCCCTGTTGAGCAAGGACGCGCAGGTGCGAAGCGCGGCGGTCTCGGCCATGAAGGATCGCATCCGGGCCACGGGCGACCACGGTTCCGGCGTGGTCTTCCTGTGTCTGGCGCCGGACGACCCGATGCAGTCCCGATCCGAGAGTTTCGGCGTCTTCAAGGAGGTCTATCCCGGTGTGGTCGAATTCGCGGAACAGCAGGGCGTGTACCTCGCCATCGAACCCTATCCGGGTGGTGCGCCGGGGTACGGCAACCTGGGATGTACCCCCGAGACGCTTCGGGCGGTATTCGAGGTCGTGCCCTCGCCTCATCTGGGGATCTGCTACGATCCCTCCCATTTCATCCGCATCGGCGTGGACTATCAGCGCTTGTTGATGGAATTCGGTGATCGCGTCCGGCACGTGCACGCCAAGGATACGGAACTGCTGGCTGACGGCCTGTATCTGTACGGCAGCCTGGGACAGAGTTTCGGCAAGCGGTACGGCCACGGGGAAGGCTGGTGGCGCTACTGCATACCCGGTTGGGGCGACGCCGACTGGATATGGATTGTCGCGCGGCTCGAGGAATTCGGCTACGACGGGCCACTGGCAATTGAGCTCGAAGACGACCGGTATATGGGCAGCACCGCCCTGAATCAGGAGGGGTTGCTTGCGGCCAAGGCCTATCTGGAGGAAATCATTCGTTAACGACGTCTCGAATTTCATGTGTGACAACGGGTCCGGAGGTGCACGATGAGGAAGATTCTTCCGCTTTTGACTGTCGTGGCACTGTTTCTGGTGTCGTGCGGGGATGACAATTCGCTGAACTACGATACGCTCGCGGGGACGTATACGCTGCGCGAAATACAGTTGACAGGCGGTGCGCAGACCCAGACACTCCGACCGCCGGAAGCGACCGGTACGCTTGTTCTGTCCACAACGGGCGACTTTTCGATGAGTCTGAGCATTCCGACGCTTCAGCTTGAAGACCGGTACTCCGACGGAACCTACACCATACAGGATTCAAGTATTCTGTTCCAGGAGTCGGCGACACTGGGCCTGATCGGTACCAATGCGACCGTCGACGGGAATGAACTGACATTGGCTTCGAGCCTTGGCGGGTCGCAGGTGACGATGGTCTTCGTCAAGGTCTGACCGGTGTTGGCGGGATTGGCAGGCCGGTATTTCGGGATGTTAAGAATGGCACGGGAGCAATGCGAATGGGTACGACAGCAGATGCGGTGGTGATCGGCGGAGGGATCATGGGGGCAAGCGCGGCCCATTTTCTGGCGAAAAAGGGCCTCGGCGACGTCGTTCTCCTGGAAAAACGGTCGCTGGCCGCCGTGAGTACGGGGCATTCGGCCGCTGTGATCCGCACGTTTTACACGAATGACCTGACCATTCGGTTGTCCGCGGCGGCGCTGGAGATGTTCGCGAACGGGGAGGAGGCGCTGGGAGGAGACTGCGACTTTCGCAATACGGGATATATCTGTGTTCTGGGCGAGCAAACCGCCGCGGCGGGACGGGCGGTGCTCGAGGCGGAGCAGCGGAACGGCACCGGCGCCGTGGAGGTGGACAGGGTCGAGATCGGGGAGCTGATTCCCGGTGTGAACACGGACGGGATCGTCGCGGGCATCTACGAACCTGCTTCCGGGTATGCGGACCCCGTCAAGACGGTCCGGAGCCTGGTGACGCGGGCGAAGGAATGGGGGCTGGCGTGTTACGAGGGGGTGGGGGCAACGCGGATTTGCCTGTCCGGCAACCGGGTGACCGGGGTGCAAACCGAGGCCGGCGAAATCCGGACCGGTCTGGTGATCAACGCCGCGGGTCCCTGGGGGCGCCGGATGGGACTGTCCGTGGGGCTGAACTATTCGCTGCGATGGAGCCGGGAGAGCGATCTGGTCTTGCGCCTGCCGGAGGGATACGGGCCGCTTCCGGTGGTTTCGGATCCCAATCTGAGAGTCTACTTCCGACCCGACGGCGACAACGGGCTGCTGGCCGGCCTGAGTTTTCCCAAAGAGGTGGAGCCGATGGACGTCGACGCGTACGATCCGGACCTGGATGAACCCACGCGCCGCCGCATCGAGGACGGGACCTTCGAACGCGTGCCGGCGTTCCGGAATTGCGAATACGTGAAGGGATGGGCGTCGGTCTATACGATTACCGACGACTGGCATCCCCTGGTCGGGCCTGAACCCGGACTTGATGGTTATTACGCCTTCTTCGGCGGGAGCGGACACGGGTTCAAGCTGGGACCTCCCATCGCCGATTCGCTGACCGACATGATCCTCGGCCGGACACCTGCGTTCGATCTGCACCCGTTCCGCCCCTCCAGATTCATCGACGGCGACCAGTTCTCGTCCGCGTGGGGAGGAGGAAACCGGGGGTGAGGGAAGGCACACATCCTTGGCGAAAACACGGGATACGAAGACAGTAAGATGTCGAGCATTGTAACAGAAACCCCACTTGGTGTGATGTCCCAGAACCTGAAAGTACATATTCAGCCGTCGACTCACCCGGATTGAAATTTTCGCGCGAACTAAGCCGCTCCCTGAGCTTGTCGAAGGGTCGGCGACGCAAGAATTTCTACAGCAAGGAGGACACAGTGAACAGCGACAGAGGCTCGAGCGAAGGCAGGCTGGTAGCAGATGATAAGTCTGTATTCTTATGGGGTCTCTTCGGTTTTCTAACGTGGCTGCCGGCTGTTTTTGTTGCCCACCTTATCGAGCCTCGTGTTCCACTCATTTTTCTTCAAAGATCACGGGAAGCAGAAGATGGGGTGGCGTTCGAACGCGCCTACTGTGACCGTATGAAAACCAAGCAGATACGCGGTGCATGGTTAGGATTGGCCGCCAGCATCCTTGTGTTTATGTTCATCTATCTGTTCATCTTTGTAGTTGCCCTTGCCGCCGGGACCAGGTGACAGATAGTCATCATGTATCACGCCGACGGAAAACTGCTGCGGTAAACTCACTTGGCATCACGGCGGGTTCCCTATGGGCGATCCGCCTTTGTCTTGTTTGAAAGGAAGTCATACAAGCCCAAAGCTGCCAGGAAATCTGCAGTCCTATTTCGAGGAGTAGCGGTAAAGTGAGCAATGCCAACCTGAACTGGATCGCAAACTACATCTGGGGAATCGCAGACGACGTTCTGCGCGACCTGTACGTGCGCGGCAAGTACCGGGACGTGATTCTGCCGATGACCGTACTGCGCCGGCTGGACGCGGTGCTGGAAGACAGCAAGCAGGCCGTCCTCGACATGAAGACCAACCTCGACAAGGCCGGGGTTGTCGAGCAGGACGCAACCCTGCGACAAGTCGCGGGACAGGCTTTTTACAATACATCAAAGTTCACCCTGCGCGACCTGCGCGCCCGCGCCAATCGCCAGCAGCTCGAGGCCGATTTTAGAGCATGGCTCGACGGGTTCTCGCCCAGCGTCCAGGACATCCTTGAAAACTTCGAGTTCCGGATCCAGATCCCGCGGCTCTCCAGGGCCGACGCCCTCGGTACGCTGATCGAAAAGCTGACGTCCCCCGACATCAACCTGAGCCCGGATCCTGTGCAGAACGGCGACGGAACGGTCAGGCACGCCGGCCTGGACAACCACGGCATGGGCACCATCTTCGAGGAGCTGATCCGTCGATTCAACGAGGAGAACAATGAGGAGGCGGGCGAACACTGGACCCCGCGCGACGCCGTCACGTTGATGGCGAAGCTGGTCTTTCTGCCCGTCGCTGACGAGATTACATCCAGCACCTACCTGATCTACGACGGCGCATGCGGTACAGGCGGCATGTTGACCGTGGCAGAAGACGTACTTCAGCAACTCGCCGCCGAGCGCGACAAACAGGTTTCCACCCATCTGTATGGCCAGGAGATCAATGCCGAGACCTACGCCATCTGCAAGGCCGACCTGCTGCTGAAGGGTGAAGGAGACGCGGCCGATAACATCGTGGGCGGACCGGAGCATTCCACCCTCGCAAACGACGCCTTCCCGTCCCGGGAGTTCGACTTCATGCTCTCCAATCCGCCCTACGGCAAGAGCTGGAAGACCGATCTGGAACGCATGGGCGGCAAGAAGGAAATGCGGGACCCGCGCTTTGTGATTGAGCACGCGGACGATCCCGAATATTCGCTGGTCACACGTTCCAGCGACGGGCAGATGCTCTTTCTCGCCAATAAACTATCCAAGGTGAAGGAGGGCGGCAGCCGCATCGCCGAGGTGCACAACGGCAGTTCCCTGTTCACCGGCGATGCCGGGCAGGGCGAGAGCAACATCCGCCGCTGGATCATCGAGAACGACTGGCTGGAAGCGATCGTCGCCCTGCCGCTCAACATGTTCTACAACACCGGCATCGCCACCTACGTCTGGGTACTCACCAACAATAAGCCGGAGCATCGCCGGGGCAAAGTGCAGCTGATCGATGCCACCGAGTGGTACCGACCGTTGCGCAAGAACCTGGGGAAAAAGAACTGCGAACTCGGCGAGGAAGACATCCAGCGCATCTGCGACACCTTTCTGGCGTTCGAGGAAACCGAACAGAGCAAGATCTTCGACAACGCCGCCTTTGGCTACTGGAAGGTCACGGTCGAACGACCGCTACGGCTCGAAGGGATTGACCCCAACCGCGCCTATAAGGCCTCCGAAATCAAGAAGTTAAAGGAGACTTTCGAGCGTAGCGAAACCGCGCAGCCCGTCATCAAAAAGGTCCACAAGAGAGGCACGGAAGCCGACCCGCTGCGCGGCCGGTTCGAGGCGACTCTCGACGGCAAGCCGACCGTCGTCGAGTACGAACCGGACACAGACCTGCGCGACACAGAACAGATTCCGCTGCAAGACGAGGGCGGCATCAAAGCTTTCCTGAAGCGGGAGGTCCTGCCCTACGCGGGTGACGCCTGGTACCAACAGGACAGCGTGAAAATCGGCTACGAAATCAGCTTCACGCGTTACTTCTACAAGCCCCAGCCGATGCGGACGTTGGAGGAGATCGGGGCGGATATCAGAGCGCTGGAGAAAGAGACCGAGGGGTTACTCGGCGACCTGCCGATGGTGCGGGAACCGCCGGCTGTGTACGGCAAGCCGCGCATCTACGTGGACACCTCGGTGATCGGCGGGTGTCTGGACGAGGAGGTCCGTGAGGCATCCATGGAGTTGTTTGATAAGTTCAAGCGCGGAGATGCTATCCTCGTTTATTCAGAAGTCATTCTCAGGGAACTGGCGGGGGCACCAGAAAGCGTGCGCAATGTGATCGATCAGATTCCCGCTGCGAACAAAGAGATGCTCTTTCTCACAGATGAGGCAGAACGGCTTGCGGACGCATACATTGGTTCCGGGGCTCTTGGCCTTGCGAACCGCGCCGACGCGGAGCATATCGCCCTGGTAACCCTGGCTGAGGCCGACGTTATGGCAAGCTGGAATTTCAGGCACATGGTGAACTGGCGACGAAACCGGTTGTACAACGCAGTCAACCGGCAAATGGGGTACGAGGAACTGAACGTCCTATCCCCGGAGGCGATCAGCTATGACAAATGATACCGCAACCGAGAGGTTCGACTGCATCCGCTTTGTGCGTGAGGTTCGTGCGAGGATTGCCGCAGAAACAGCCGGCATGAGCCCTGCAGAGCGAATCCAGTACTATCGCACGTATCGCTATGAAGATCCTGTTCTGGAACGACTGGCGGCGCCATTGCGCGAATCGGAAAAAGACAAAGAGAATGAACCCTGATCAATGGCTTGACAAGCAGCCGGCACGGCGAGACCGTACCGAGGCATCGGGACGAGCGAGTCGGGACGCTTGACTGAATCATTGCCGACGTTGCGGGTCTTTTTGGTTTATTCAATCGCGAAGTACGAGATACTCTCTATGGGTAACTCCATGATCCCCGACCTAGAGCCTTTTCCCGCATAGAAGGATTCATGCACATCGTGCTCTGCAACGGCGTCAATGGATACGCCACGATCGACAATCGAGCCCATGAGAAAATCGTCCATGTCTGAAAGCCCCAGCCACAAGAAGAATTTCGACTGTGTCGAATTCATGCGCAAGGCCCGCGCCCGCAATACTGCCGAAACCGCCGACATGACTGCAAAGGAAACGGTGGAGTGGTTCAATTCCAGGCGGTATTCCGACCCCATGCTGGAAGCAATGGCCGCGCGGATACGCGAATCAACGCAGGTCCAGCCAACAAATCGTCGCGACGGCTGACCCGAAGGGAAACGAAAGCGCAAGAGCGAGTGATGCCCTGACCCAGGTTGTTCTTTAATGTCGGCGATGAACGTGAGGGCTCCGTGACCGGCGCCAAACTCAACTGAAGGTGAAAAGGACGACGGAAATCCAGAATCAGCATATTGAGATCACCCCGGGTATTTTAGGCGGCAAACCTCGTATTGCCGGTCATCGAATTACCGTGGTAAATATCGGTATCTGGCACGAGCGCCGACGAAATTGTCGGTGATTACGATTTAACCCTCTCAGATGTATATGCGGCATTGGCTTACTACTGCGATCACAGGGTTGGGGTTGACCAATCGCTCGAGGATAGTCGAGTATTTTTAACAATCTTGCGTCAAAACCCTCTTCGAAGCTTCCTCAAGAGATGCAAGAGTGGAATACCAATAGAACTCAAGAAAATCATGGCTAATTCAGCCCATTTGGTAGCCAATGCCGCGCGGGCCTGCCATCTGCCACTGACGCGTGGTACCAATCGATCAGTGTAATAATCGGATACGAGATCAGCTTTATGCGATATTTCGACAGACCACAACCAATGCGGACACTGGAGGAGATTCGGGCTGAAATCCTGGCGCTTGAAAATACGGCGGAGGTGCTCTTAGCGGAGTTAACCGGACGAGAGGTTGCCTCCGAAGGGATTGAAGAATGAAAGCCGACAATAGCTGGCAGACAATGCTGTGGCAGATTCGCCCGAGTGTGCATCAGACCACGGTTCTCATACTATTAGAATGCGTATCGGAGATTGCAACTGCTCTTGAAGAGTTCGGACAGATCGCTCGTCGGCATTCTCCTTCCGGTACCCTCATGCTTGCGAAAACGAGACAGATATCGGTCGCCCTTAGAAAGATACTCCTGGACGGAAACGGGTCGTTGTTGAAGCGATGTATAGTCAATCCCGAAATGCATCCTATGAAAGCGCCTCCAGAAAACGCTAAGACGTTACGTGCAACGCAGTCTTTCAAAGGGCAAGAGTGTGTATTAAACTTCGCCGATGGATCTTCACGCGCTCTTAAGATCCCTCCATTTGATCATACAGTTTCATTGCATGCGTTGTATGGGATTTACCATGAATCGGAAAGTAGGACTATTCTTTCTAGCCCGTTTGATACCTCGACCACAACTGTCAAGTTCAGTAAGTGGATGAAAACGAAGCTGCTGAATATTAACGAAATGCAATTCGACGCACGATCCATTCTATACCTCATGGCCGTCAAGAAGGGGGCCCATACCAACGAGAGGCTACCAATTGTAGGGCCGGTTCTACCTGATGAGGACAACGATTCACGGTTCTCCATGATTGACGGAATAAAGTTCGGAGTGTTCTCCTACATGGAGTTCTTTTCTCTGTTTTCCGGATTATATCTCGTAAACCGGATTAAAGAAACGCTCGAATCAGTAGCGTCAACCAACAGTGATCCCCGTGCTCACGAGATGTGCCAATTGATACGTTTGTTTCCTCGTGACTTCCCCTTGCATATGAACTCTTCCGTGTCGATTGCCGTAAATCCATTCTACGTGTTAGGGCAACACGGCGATCTTGTCGGCGACTATAGCAGGGGCATATCGACAACGATGCGAATCCCAGTAGTATAAGGTCTCTAATGGCTCAATTTCCCCACTCCTATCCAGAAAACAAACCCTCTGGCGTCGAATGGCTCGGAGGCATTCCGGCACATTGGGAGGTGCGACGTCTTCAGAATGTAATAGATATGCGAGTAAGCAACGTGGATAAACACGTAAGAGAGGATGAGGAGCGGGTCCGTCTTTGTAACTATGTTGATGTCTACAAGAATGACTACATCAATGAACAGATTAACTTCATGCAGGCGACCGCTACCGATGAGGAGATTGATCGTTTCCGACTTGAGAAAGATGATGTCCTCATCACCAAGGACTCCGAGACATGGGATGATATTGGAGTGCCAGCATTGGTAACTAAGCCTGCGACCGATCTTATTTCAGGCTATCATTTGGCGATGCTGCGTCCACGAACTGATGAGCTCGCGGGCGGTTATTTGCTCCGTGCTTTGCAGAGCAAAGGTCTGGCCTATCAATTCCATATCGAGGCGAAAGGCGTAACCAGATATGGGCTCTCTCACACTGGCATCAAATCGGTGTGGCTCCCACTCCCGCCCCTCACCGAACAAACCGCTATCGTCCGCTTCCTCGACCACGCCGACAGGCGCATCCAGCGCTACATCCGCGCCAAACAGAAGCTGATTGCGCTGCTGGAGGTGCAGAAACAGGCCATCATCCACCAGGCCGTCACGGGCCAGATCGACGTCCGAACCGGTCGGCCGTACCCGGCATACAAGAACTCCGGTGTGGAGTGGCTGGGAGAGGTGCCGGCGCATTGGAAATTGACACGAGTGAAACAGACGGCGCAGATATTGAGGGGAAAGTTCACACACAGGCCACGAAACGACGCCTCTCTCTATGACGGGCCGTATCCCTTTATTCAAACGGGCGATGTAGCTCGTGCGGAAAAGGCTATAACAAGGTACATGCAGACCCTCAACGACAATGGACTCGCCGTGAGCCAGATGTTCCCTGCCGGGACGCTTGCAATGACAATCGCCGCGAACATTGGCGATGTCGCAGTTCTCGACTTCGAGGCGTGCTTTCCAGACAGTGTTGTCGGATTCGTCCCTCGAAAAGGCGTGGAGCGAGACTATCTGTTCTATGTATTTCAAGCAATGAAGCCGGAGTTGGTACGCGAGGCGCCAGTAAATACACAGGGCAATCTCAATGTTGATAGAATCGGTTCTAGAGGAATTGCGATTGCGCCGGTCTGTGAGCAAGGCTTAATCGTGCGACAGATCGAAGCACGTATCTCAAGGCTGAACACCAATGCTAGCCGCGCTAACCGTCAGATCGAGCTCCTCCGTGAGTACCGAACCCGCTTGGTCTCCGATGTCGTCACTGGAAAGCTGGACGTGCGCGAGGAGGCGGCTGAATTGCGTGAGGACGACGTCTCTGGCGACGCCCAAGAGTCGTCAGAAGACCACATGACAGATCATCCAACGACGTAGGGGCGACCGGCCGGTCGCCCCTACCGGGAACCGGCGCCGACCGCACTGTTGCCCATCGACCAATCCTTGGCTAAATTGTACAACACAGAAACTGTGAAGCTGTGGCCATGAAAAACATAACCGTATCCGTCGACGGGCTGACCGAGCGGCTCGCACGACGGATACGGTTGTGTTAAACCACTTCACCGTTACGGCTTGACCACAGACGCTTGGCGGACGCCGAAGAATCAGCGGAAGAGCACACAGCTGCAGAGGACGGGAGAATATGATTGATTGGTCTAAGTGCCCTGGGGTGGAGCGAATCCCGGGCAAGGTCAGCGGCGCCTGGCTCTTCACCGACACCAGACTGCCCGTATCCGTCCTGTTTGAGAACCTGGAGGCCGGCGCCACCATCGAGGAGTTCATGGAGTGGTTCGCGCCCGTCGACGAATGGAAGGTGAGAGCCGTCCTGCAATACGTGGCCGACTCCCTGAAGGCGCCCGTGCCGGTGAGCAGCCTTGAAGATACCGTTTGATCACGGTACGCCCAGGCCCCTCAGGCGGGAATTCCCCGGACACTCAGTCGATACGGCGGCAGAAAAGGGGTGGGACCGGTTGGCCAATGGATACCTGTTTGACACTGCCGATCAGGATGGCCGCCCGCCCGGTCGCGGGTATTCGGCCGGCTAATGCGTATATTGTGATACACAGAACTGTGAGGCTGTGACTATGAGAAATATCACCGTATCCGTCGACGAAGAGACACATCGGCTCGCGCGCATCCGTGCGGCAGAATTGGACACGTCGGTATCGGCCCTCGTGCGAGACTACCTGAAGAGTCTGGCATCGGACCGCGCAGGCGGCGCAGCCGACAACGGGACGGTCACGGAGCCGGAGGCCAAGCGTCGGCGTAGGATGTTGAGCGAGGTCATAGAGAAAATTCGCACCACTTCACCCGGATTCAGGGCCGCCGACAACCTGTCTCGAGAGGAGCTGTACGACCGGGCCACGGCAAGGGCCGAAGCCGAGGCAGCGGCCGCTGTCGAACGCCAGGATCCCGAGAGCGGGTGAGCACCGTGCGCTTTGTCGATACGAACGTTCTGATATACGCGGCCAGCCCCGCTCCTGATGAAGCCGGCAAGCAGCGTTCGGCTCAACGGCTGCTGGAAGAGGGAGATCTTGCGTTGTCCGTCCAGGTACTCCAGGAGTTCTATCACCAGTCTACGCGCTCCAGCCGTCCTGGAGCGATCACCCAGGACCACGCGCTGCAATTCATCGAGAGCATTAGTCACTTTCCGGTGCAGGACATCACTCTCAGTTTGTTCATTGCAGCAATCGCCATCAGCCAACGTTTCGGGCTGTCCTATTGGGACGGCGCAATTCTCGCCGCGGCCCTCGCCCTGGGCTGCGACGCCGTTTATTCCGAAGAGTTGAGTACGGAACAGGACTACAACGGCCTCCGGGTCATCAACCCGTACACGAACGTGTAGGTTCTGAAATCCGCGGTCAGAAACGCCGTTCATTGCGTTCGAAAATCATCCGGAATTGCATCAGAGGGACTAAACAAGCCAAAAGCGCACTTTCCTACCACCCCCTCGTCGAGGGTGTATAAATCACTGCATCAGACGCCAGTACCCTCGGCGCATTGAGATCGTGAGTCCTGGTGGTTTCCCACCGGGCATAACCTCTGAGAATATCCTTCGACAACAAAATCCACGTAATCGCCGTATCGCGGAAGTTCTCGGCAAATGTGGTTTGGTTGAACGGGCCGGACAGGGGTTTGACAGCATATTTCGCGAGTGTATTCAGCAGAGTAAGCCGTTGCCAGACTTCTCCCATACTGACGCGCACACCGTATGGCTCACATTACGCGGTGACATTCAAGACCCGGAGTTTTTACGCTTTTTGGAGGAGATCGGGCAGGAACAGGTCGCCTTGTTTGGACTTGACGATCTATTATTGGTCGATTTCGTCCATCGCGAACAGCCAATTTCCGACGACCTTAAACCGAGGATCGAACCTCTGCTGGAACGGGGGATCATCGTACGCTCGGGTCGTGGGCGGAGCGCACGGCTGCTTTTGTCCCGGCGATTCTACCGGCACATCGGTAAGGCGGGAGTCTACACGCGCAAGCGTGGATTGGACCGTCGGACGAATAAGATGTTGTTGCTGAAGCACATTCAAGATAACCGGAAAGAAGGGAGTCGATTACGTGAACTCGTTCAAGTACTGCCAGCTCTTTCGTATGTTCAGGTCCAGAGGTTGATCCAGGATTTAAGGGTTGAAGGACAGATCCACAAAAAAGGAAACACCAGTTCCGCTCGCTGGTTCCCGGGACGCACGCCAATTGACATTATGCCTGAGGAAGTTTAAAACGCAATTATGTTATAAGTTCTACATAAGTTTGGAATTTGTATATTTCGTAAGCATCTGAATTTACTTACCTTATTTGTCAGCAACTTATGTCGGTTTTGTTCGTATTTCATATGATACAGTTATAATATGACGTTTTTCGGGAATGTAAAACACGGAACTTGTCGGAATGGACTCAATGTTGAGAAGGACAGCCCACAGGCAGATGCGATACGGACCCTGGTGGACCAGGGCCGAAATCCTGGAATTTACTTGATGATTTACTGTCAAATCGGCTTTCCTTGAGTCGATCAAGTTCACAATTTGCGTTATTTCAGCAAGTTGGAGATTTCAATTTACTTGACGGGTACTTGATGGCATGCCCACCGACACCTCCGAACGCGGACTTGAACGCCTGATTTGCACCGGCTTGACGGGCAATGCCTGCGAGCCGCCGACCACGGGCACCGTGGCAGAACCCCATGTCGGCTATGGGGGCGTTGGCTGGAGTTGCGGCAATCCCCACGATTACGATCGGGAGTATTGCGTCGATCTGGTGCAACTGTCGGCATTCTTGCGTATAACCCAGCCCGAAGCCACCGAGTCGCTCTCGCTTTCCGAGGACGGACCGACGCGGCGCGCGTTTTTGAATCGGCTGCAGGGCGAGATCAACAAGCGCGGCACCATCGACGTGCTGCGCAACGGGATCAAGCACGGACCGCTGTACCTGGATCTGTTCTACGGCACGCCTTCGACCGACAACCCCAGCGCGCAGGAACGCTTCGAACAAAACCGCTTCACGGTCACCCGCCAGCTTCGCTACAGCCGGGACGAGGCGCAGCGGGCGCTGGACATCGGCCTGTTCATCAACGGGATGCCCGTGTTCACGTTCGAATTGAAAAACAGCCTCACCAAACAGACGGTGGACGATGCAGTCTGGCAATATCGAAAAGACCGGAACCCGCGAGAAAAGCTGTTTGGATTCGGGCGGTGTATCGCGCACTTCGCGCTGGACGAGCGTGAGGTGCGTTTTTGCACGGACCTGAAGGGGAAGGCGTCGTGGTTTCTTCCCTTTAACCGCGGCTGGAACGACGGCGCGGGCAATCCGCCCAACCCGAACGGTCTCGCGGTCGCCTATCTATGGCGGGAAGTTCTCACTCGCGAGAGTCTGGCGAACATCCTCGAGAACTACGCGCAAGTGGTGGCATCGAAGGACGAGAAGAGCGGTAAGAACCGAAGGACCCAGGTCTGGCCGCGCTTCCATCAACTCGACGCGGTACGACGCCTGCTGGACGATGCGGCCGCACGAGGCGCCGGGCAGCGCTACCTGATCCAACATTCCGCCGGCAGTGGGAAGAGCAACTCGATCGCCTGGCTCGCCCACCAGTTGATCGGGTTGGAGAAGGACGACGCTCCTGTCTTCGATTCGATCATCGTCGTCACGGACAGGCTCATCCTGGACCGGCAGATCCGCGACACCATCAAACAGTACGCCCAGGTGGCGGCGACGGTAGGGCACGCAGACGCCTCGGGAGATCTACGCCGTTTCATCGAAAGCGGAAAGAAGATCATCATTTCCACGGTCCAGAAGTTTCCGTTCATCCTGGACGAGATCGGGAACGAACAGCGGGGCAAGCGCTTCGCCATCATCATCGACGAAGCCCATTCAAGCCAGGGGGGACGCACCAGCGCGGCCATGGCGCAGGCGCTGTCGGAAGCGGGAGAAGATGACGATCAGGATACCTTCGAGGACCGGATCAACCGCCTGATGGAGTCGCGGAAACTGTTGCCCAACGCCAGTTATTTCGCGTTTACCGCCACGCCCAAGAACAAGACGCTCGAGATCTTCGGCGCGCCGGACCCGCAGCCCGACGGTACGGTGAGCCATCGGGCCTTCCATAGCTACACCATGAAGCAGGCCATTCAGGAAGGATTCATCCTCGACGTTCTCGCCCATTACACGCCCGTGAACAGCTACTACAAGCTCGCCAAGACAGTTGAAGACGACCCCGAGTTCGACATCCGGAAAGCACAGAGGAAGCTGCGTCGGTTCGTTGAAGGAAGCGACCACGCGATTCGGCTCAAGGCCGAGATCATGGTCGACCACTTCCACGACCAGGTGTTGAAGCAGGGAAAGATCGGCGGATCGGCGCGGGCTATGGTCGTTACAAACGGCATTGAGCGCGCGATTCAGTACTATCACGCGATCCGAAACTATCTAAAGGAGCGGAAAAGCCAGTACCAGGCTCTGGTTGCCTTCTCAGGGGAGCACGAATACGGCGGTGGGAAGGTCAGCGAGGCGTCTCTGAACGGCCTGCCCTCGACGCAGATCGCCGGGCGATTCCGGGAGGACCCTTACCGGTTCCTGGTCTGCGCGGACAAGTTTCAGACCGGCTATGACGAGCCCCTGCTGCACACGATGTACGTGGACAAGACGCTGTCCGGCATCAAGGCCGTGCAGACGCTTTCCCGCCTGAACCGCGCTCAGCCGAAGAAGCACGATGTGTTCGTACTTGATTTTCTTAACGATACGGACACCATCCGCGACGCTTTCGCAGACTTCTACCGGACGACGATTCTGGCCGACGAGACCGACCCGAACAAGCTCCATGACCTGCAGGCGGACCTGGACGGCGCACAGGTCTATTCGGATGTGCAGATTGACGAATTTGTGCAGCTCTACCTGGAAGGGGCCGAGCGCGACCGTCTCGATCCAATCCTGGATGCTTGTGTTGCGGTCTATCGAAGCGATCTGGACGAAGACGGCCAAGTCGCGTTCAAGGGCAGGGCCAAGGCTTTCGTGCGGACCTACGCCTTTCTTTCATCCATTCTTCCATACAACGATGCGGAATGGGAAAAGCGTTCGATTTTCCTCAACTTCCTGGTCCCGAAGTTACCCGCTCCCGAGGAGGAGGACCTTTCCAAAGGGATCCTCGATGCGATCGATCTGGACAGCTACCGGGTCGAGAAGCGGGCGATGCAACATATCCTGTTGCCGGACGAGGATGCGGAGATCGATCCGGTACCGGCGGCGGGTGGAGGACATCAACCGGAGCTGGAATTGGACCGGCTTTCCAACATACTTCGGGACTTCAACGAACACTTCGGTGATATTCAATGGGAAGATCGCGACCGCGTGGAACAGCTCATCATTGAAACCATTCCCGCCCGCGTGGCCGCCGACACCGCGTTCCGAAACGCCAGGGTGAACTCCGACCGGCAGAATGCGCGGATCGAGCACGACAAGGCGCTGCTGCGCGTGATGACCGGAGTGATGAAGGATGACACCGAACTGTTCAAGCGGTATATGGACGACAAGGACTTCAAGCGTTTGATGACCGACATCGTGTTCAACCTCGCTTACAATTCGGTTGGCACCTGAAGCAGGTCACGCTACGTATGACCATTTGTTCGCTTACTTCCGACCGAAAACGCGGGATAGAATCCTGCACACACAGACCAATCGCTTGGAAGAATGGTTCGATCAACGCCGGTTTGAACGAGAACAACACAGAAAATGAAGACGCCCCAGGCTGAATATCTGGTCATCGTAGAGAATGACGGCCCCGGATCCTACGGGGCGTATGTACCGGAACTTCCGGGGATTGGCGTGGCGGGAGAGACGAAGGACGAGGTGCGTGACCTGGTCGCCGAAGCGATCAGGTTATATTTCGACGAGCTCGAAACGGAAATCAGCGGAAAGTAACTTAAGGAAGGGATTTCCGGTTGATTCGGTAGGGTGTTCAAGAGAATCAAAGCCGATAGGGAACGCGGACCGGTGTGGGTTGTTACACACGCCGATCCGCGATTTTCTTTATCCCCGCAGTGACAAAACCTGTTCTTCGTAGGCTTCCATTTCGGGAATCCACGCGGCGCCGGGGGGGACGCCGGATTTCAGGCAGGCCATGTCCCAGACTGCGGCAAACGGCATGGTTTTCATGTCTTCCATCAGGCCGAGTTTCTGCGCCAGCTTCCCTTCCCGTTCCAGTTCCTTTAGACTTTCCGTAGGATCCAGCAGCGCGAAGAGGATGGCTTTCCGCGTCGCGCGGGTGCCGATCACGTACGCGCCGACGCGGTTGATGCTGGCGTCGAAGAAGTCCAGCGCCACGTACACGCGGTCCAGCGCCCCGCATCGCACCACTTCCAGAAAGACGTTTCGTACGTCGTCGCCGAAGAGTACGACGTGGTCCGAGTCCCAGCGGATGGGCCGGCTGGTGTGGATGAGCAGCTTCTCGTGGAAGGGGAGGTGCGCGGAGATCTTGTCGGCGATGGATTCGGTCGGGTGGAAGTGGCCCATGTCCAGGCAGAGGACGGCGCCCCGCGACAGGGCGTAGTTCGCGTAGAAGTCGTTGGAGCCCACCGTGTAGTCTTCCACGCCCAGGCCGAAGAGCTTGCCCTCGACGGCGTCCACGCAGGCCGGCCCGATGCCCAGCCCGGGGTCCAGGACGGCGTCGAGCGACGCCACGAGGCGTTCGCGTGGCCCGTGACGGTCCGCGGGATGGTCTTTGGCCCCGTCGGGGATCCAGTGGTTATTCACGCACTCGTCGCCCAGCGCGGTGCCCATAGCCTCGGCGATTCTCCGGCTGGCAACGCCGTGCCGGATCCAGAATTCTCGTATGTCTTTGTGAGGATGGGCCAGGGTGTGCCCGTCGTTCGCCTTCGGATGGGCGAAATACGTGGGGTTGAAGTCCAGCCCGACGTCATTTTCTATTGCCCAGGCGATCCATCCGGCGAAGTGTTCGGGTTCCAGGAGGTCCCGGTCCACGACCTTGCCGCCCGTATCGCCGTAGGACGCGTGGACGTTCGCGCGGTGCCGGCCGGGCAACAGGCGGATGACCTGCTTCAGGTCGGCTCGAAGCTCCTCGCCGTTTCGCGCCCTGCCCGGATAGTTCCCGGTGGCCATGATGCCGCCGCCTTCCACGGCTTCATCCTTCGTCTCGAACCCCGCCACGTCGTCGGCCTGCCAGCAGTGAAGCGAGATGGGCACATCCAGCGCCCTATCCACCGCTGCCCGTGCGTCCACGCCAAGGGCCGCGTACTGTTCGGAGGCCTGCGTGAAGGCGGCCTCGATTTGCGCGTCTGTCCTCGGTGCATGGTATCTCATGCAAATTCTCCCTTTACTATCCGGGCCCGAATCAACCTGCCGTCCATCAACCGAACATCGCCTGTAGTTCGGGCAGGAGGTAGGCGAGACCGATACTGACGAGCAGTCCGCCCGTGATCTTGGCGAAATCCGTTGCCACCAGCCGAGTCACTTCCTTGCGTCCCCGGTGCCGCTGGTTCCATGAGACCGCGATCTCGCGTCCTGCCAGAAGGCCGACGAAGACCCACGTTGTACTCATCGGAAGCTTTGATACCTCCTTGAACAGGAACAGCACAATGCCGTAGATCAGGTCAACGAATGTGGCAGACCGGATGTCGGTGGTGTTCGTCTTGGTCAGGACCACCTTCTGGATTGCGCCACCGTGGTTGTAGAAGATAATGGCATGCAGGGCCAGCATGACGACGACCGCCGAGAAGAACCATTCCGCACTGAGGCTGCGTGGAAGGAAGACGAAGATGTTTGCCAGGTCCTGTATCAGCCATTGGCTCCATAGAAAACCGGTCGAACACCATTGCGCGACGACCCACCAGCCGCTCGTGGGACCCTCCGTTTTGTGAAATCGGGACTCGAGCCCGCGGGTGACCCATCGATAGATCAGGATGGCCGCAATGAAGGCGGTCGCGTACCCGGCCAGCGATTTGATCAGCATGCTCGGCAGTGCCTTCGGGGCGAAGATCGTCAGGGTCAGAAACGTGGTGCTCACCGGGATGCCCCAACGGGTCAGCAGGAGCAGAACGAACGGAGGGACGCAGTAGATCCACGTCCACTGTTCGGGTTCGGGGATTTTCTCCAGCCTGCCGTAGGAGACGTCGTCGTGGACCCACCATCCGTACACGAGTACCAACACCAGAATACTGCAGGCGAAGATCCAGAGTACCCACCACGGGCGTCTCGCGTTCGAACTGAGAAAGGTGCCGAGGGTCTGGATCGCGTCGTTTCCTACGATAGAATAGGCGCCGAGCAAAAAACCGACGACCATAATCACTTCCTGACTCACAGTGGGTTTCCTCCGATCGATAGGATTTGACATGCGGGTCTTGTGGACGCGACAATTCGCTTTCGGATGGAAGGCAGAGACCGAATCCGGATCTGGCGCCCGCGGGAAATTCAAGCGTCGACATGAAAATTTTGGCAGTATCGTTCGCCAAGGCAATCATCCCCTTCAACGGCATATTTACCGGGGAAGTATATTGAATCATCCAGTTCATCCGGTCGACACAAACTCGCCCGATTTCAAGGTGGCCAGCGGTTCCCAGGATCCCCCGCGGCGTTCCGCGCCCTGCACGTCGATCAGACGTCCGTCGGGGTTCCACTGGAGGACGGCCAGGTCGGCACATGCGCCCTGTGCAAGTGTGCCGACCTCTCCCGCCAGGCCCAGCAACTCGGCGGGCCTAGCCGTCGCCCGCGCGAAGACTTCCGCTTCGGGCATGCCGGCGGCGATGTACTTCGACATAGTCCTCGGGAGGTGGTGCGGCGGATCGGCGCCGACGTGTGCAATGTACTGGTCGGTGGAAATCGTGTCGGGGTAGAATCCTTCCGCGATGGCCGGTTCCGCGTGGGCGAAGCTGAACGACTGCGCCCCGTGGCATCCGTCGAACAGGACGCCCCGGTCCCTGGCCTCCCGGACGGCCCGCCGCACCTTGCCGCCCTCGATGATATTGTCCGGGCGGGGGCTGAACGTATAGGTGAAAACGTCCCCCGCCCTCAGGTACGCCAGCTGTTCCGCGAGCGGAAAGTCCACGTTGAAGCGCGGCCCGTAGAGGATGGGGCGCCCGCTGCGTTCAGCGGCCTCCACGCCGCGGCGCATAATCTCCTTCGGGTCGTGGGCGAGCCTGGGTTCGAGTACGGTGTTGAACGCGATGCCCCAGATATCGCCTCCACCAGCCGCGAGAGTATCCACGCAGAGGTCGACGTCGGCGTTCTCGAGCTGCTCGAAGCAGTGATCCGGCGGCGTTTCGCCGGTCTTCGAGAGGTGCAGGGCCAGCCTCACCCGGGTGCGGCATCCGCGGACGACCGCGTCCCGGTAGGCGGGCCAGTTGAGGGCGCCGGCGTCTCCCTGCGACATGCAGGTGGTGACGCCGCGCGGGAGAAAGTGCACGTCCGGATCGACGCCGAACCGGGAGCCGCCGCGAGACGGATGCGCGTGCATATCCACCAGCCCCGGCAGAAGCAGGGCATCCGGAAAGTCGAGGGTGCGGGACGCTGCGCCGCTTACGCCCGGGCCCGAGGCGACAATGCGGTCGCCGCGTACGGCCACGGCGCCCGGCCCGTCCAGGCCGGTCTCGGCGCAGAAGACGCGGCCGGCCGTAATCAGCAGATCAAAGGCGTCGGTTGTTGTGGACATCAATCGCTCCTGTTCGGTAGATACGCCATTCTTTCCTTTCGTCCGACACGCCCGAGCCTGCGCCGGACTTGCTTACATTCTGAAGTTCCGGACTTCATTCGGACGCGCTCAATCGCATCCCGCCTAACCTCAAACCGCCGCCGGTACGTGTGCACTCGATGGAGACATTCACGAGAGATGCTTCCGACGACACCTCGATAGTCGCGGATTGTTCGGTCCATTCGGGGCCTGCCACTGAAAACACGTGCTTCTCCATCGATCCGACTTCGAAGAACCTGAACGTCGCCTCAATGGCGTCGCCCGGCCGCCCGCAGGTTCGGACCGAGAAAGTATTCGCGCCTTTTGCGAGTCCGCCCAAGCTTTCCACTTTGCAGATCGGCCCGGCATCCCTTACTGCCAGATAAACGAGCGGGCCAACGGAATCGCCCTCGCTTCGGACCACTTCCGCCGACAACCTATCGTAACCGTCCGGTATACCGTCTGCATCCAGATCGACGTTCAGGTCCGGAAACACGTTTACGTTCGAGTCCGGTCTGCCACGGTATAGGATCCTGGCCCACTCCGAATAGGTCCTGACTGGGACCCGGTTGCGCCCGCACCAGGAAAGGATCCCGTCAACCCGCTCGAGATAGCCTTGCCAGCCGTCCGGCATGGCGTGTTCCCAGAAGTGGCTGTGGCCGACCAGAATATGGCGTTTGGCGATTCCGTCTGCAATTCGTTTCAGGTTCCAGTTCAGGTCCCGCGCCTCATCGTCGAAGTTGCCCCACTGCATGCCGAAGCATTTGTCCCCGTCGGGATCGGCTTCGCTAAAGCACTTGTGCGACCGGTCCGGGTAGGTTGCCGCGGCCGCGTATCCGTACAGATCGCCGAAAGACGCTTTGACGTCAGCGCGCCAGAAATCCGAACACCCTCCGGACCCCGGCTGAATCCACGTATAGGGTCGATCGAGACCAAGCTCGTCGAACAGCCTGAGCGACGATTCGGCCAGAAGCCTGCGGGCGGCCGGCGTCATCCGAACGTCGGATTTGCCAAGCTTGTGGTAGGCGATATCCCGAAGTTCTCCCAGATCGACGTTGTCTTCGTCCCAGAAGCTGCGCAACGCCAGGGCAGTACCGCCCGAATGCTCCATCTGTCTGAACCGGAATACGCGTCCGATACACGGGAAGTAGACGGCGATGAACCTCGTCTGGTTGGTGTCGGCAAGGTCGCGTGGCGTACGTCCCGTCATCAGGTTGCCCGAGATATCCGCGCGACCCTCCGGAAGCGAGGCCGAGTCAATTCCGGCGTAGGTCAGGTAGACGAGCGTGTCATCCACGTGGTCGACGCCGTCTTTCCCCTGCCAGGTATCCGCATCCGCGACGCTGGGGAGCGGGATCTTGTCCACGCTGTGAAGGGGCGTGTGGTCCATGATCTCGTGCCCCTGGTCCTGTAACGTCCGGACGAGACTTATGTAGGATTCGTCCCCGGCCATTCTTCCCGGACAGAGCGCGGCGCAGAACTTCAAACCGTGCCGGTTGAAGAGGTCCGCGAACTCAATCCACTGTCGTGCCGGTTTGTTGTCGTCCACGCGAAAGCAGATTCCACCTCGTTTGTCTGTTCTCACGTTCCAGGAATCCTCGCGGGTTTGCTGACGCTTGGATGAATTGAAATCGCCTTTTCGCTTCGGCGGGGCAAGATGGGCCTTTCCATCAGGTTGAATTCCTGTTACCATGGCAAGGCATCGATGGAACGAACCCAGGAACCTGAACACGACGGAGAGACATGATGATCTACGAACACCGCACCTACCGAATCCCCGAAGGCCGGATGCCGGATATCCTCGACCGGTTCAATAGTACCACGTTTGGCATCTTCGAAAGGCACGGAATCAAAGTCGTCGGTTTCTGGACGAGAAGGGATGCCAACGAACTCATCTACCTCTGCGCATTCGAAAGCGAAGAGGCGATGGAAACAGCGTGGGATTCATTCCGCGCGGACCCCGAATGGATCGCGGCCCGGGAACGGACCGAAGCCAACGGACCCATCGTTGACGAGGTGGTCTCCGACGTGCTCGTCCCGACGTCCTTTTCGCCGTTGCAGTAGGGGCGCCGGTTTCCGCCGATTCGGATCGCTGCCGTCCCCGTCATTTGGGCGGGAGCGTCCGTACGTAATCGGCCGCCCTGTACACCCATTCCTCAAGGCCTTCATCCGATTCGATCGCCGGCGGCCCTACCATCGCCCATCCTCTCATGACCCGGCCCGTGACGTCGAACGCCTTCGCGTGCGGTTGCGCGAGCGTCTCATCGTGATCGGCCCTGTCGAGCCGGACGATCAGCGATCCCTTCCATGTCCCCGCGCACATGTTCCCGTGGATCATGAAGCAGACGCCGCCGAACATCCTTCTCTCTGAGAATCCCTCCTCCTGAGAAAGAATCGTCCGTATCCGCCCGGTAAGCTTCTCGTCCCCTGTCATTTGACTAAATTTCCTCGAAGAGTTCCCTGAGTCTGAACACTGTATTGTGATTTCGGGCGGTGATCTGCCTGTATTCCGGTGCCGCCGGCAGCTTCACCCAGGTCGCCCGGGTCGGGTGCGCCCTGGACACCGACCAGTAGATCACCCCGGGACCGGCGGTAACGGTCTCCCATTCCGGGTTCGGCGCCCGGAGTTTCGCGATCATTCGATCGGGCACGGCGCCCGCCAGTGTGAACAGCGCATGGTGCATGCGGTCATCGTCGCGTCCCCAGTCCTCCGGGGCCGCGTCGACCGCGGCTCGAAACGTCCCGCGGGACAGGACGACGGCGCGGGCGTTGTATGAGAATCGAACCGACAGGGCATGTTCGATCTCGCCGGTCAGCGCGACGACGTCGTTTTCGGAGGACCGGAAGAGGATGTTGCCGCTCTGGATGTAGGTGCGGACGCTGCGGTGCCCCAGGTCTTCAAAGCACTGCCTGAGCGCATCTTTCGGGACGATATTCTTCCCGCCCACGTTGATGCCCCGCAGGAGCGCGAGGAATCGTGGCTGTGTCTCGATTTTGTCGGCCATATGCAATAGCTTCCCGTTTCGGGTTGATCGGTCTGCTTCCGGTCCGCCTACCGCGCACCCCCGTCCCTGAGCATCTCCGCGATCTCCGCATGACCGCGTCGTTGCGCCCAGGCGAGGGGCGCTGCCCATTCGGCGCCCGCTGCGTTGGGATCGGCGCCGCTGTCCAGAAGAAGGCCGACCAGCTCGGTGTTTCCCTCGCGGGCGGCAATCCCCAGCGGAGTGGACCGGTCTTCCTCGTCGATCGCGTTGATATCCGCGCCGTACTCAAGGAACAAACGAACCATCGCGGCGGCGTCGGCCACGGCCCGGTTGCCGCGGCAGAGGTCGTGCAACGGCGTCCGCCGCTGCCAGTCGGGCAGGTCCGGGTCCAGGCCGTTTTCGAGGAGCCGGCGCGTCATGCGCGGCACGTGGTAGAGATAGGTCTTGCATGCCGTGAGTACGCGGGGCATCGGATGGTTGCGCTGAAGGAACATGTCGAACATCGCCTCGTGGGCATCCGTGGATTCTCCGCGGTCCTCCCTGCGTCCGCAGCCGCTGATCGCGGCGGTGTAGGGCGTGGTCAGGTACTCGCTCTCCTCATCCGAAAACGGATCGTCGGTATAGCGCAATATTGCTGCCACGGTCTCGAGATCGCCGCGCTGCACGTACCCCCACGCCCCGGAGGCGCGCCCTCCGTAACCGTACAGGAGACCCCGCATGGCGTCCGAGTGGGCGCGGATCGCGGGCGACCCCGAGGAGTTGACGTGACCGTTCGGATCTGCGCCGGCTTCCAGAAGCCAGGAGGCGACTTCCAGGTCGTCCGCTACCGTGGCGGTCATCAGCGACGACCCGTAGGGGCACAGGCGACCCTCCGGCAGGGAGGGGTCCGCGCCGTTGTCCAGCAGAAATCGGACGATTTCCCGATGACCGTGCTCCACGGCGGCCGAGAGCGGACGCTTCTGAATTCTGTCGCCGTCGTTCACGGCCGCGGGATCAGCCGCGACGAACGCGCGAACGGCATCCAGGTCGCCCCTCGCGGCGGCCAGCGTGGGGCTGTCGCGGGAGCCTGCCTTTCGAAGCAGTTCCGCCAGTTCCGGGTTCACCCTTGACCGGTGCCACATCAGGTCGCGCCATCGGGCATGGTGCACTGCGCGAAAACCGGCATGGTCGGTCGCGTCGACCGCGATATCGCTCTTGAGAAGAACCTTAACTGCCGCTTCGTCGCCCTCGATAACCGCAACGTGCAGCGCGGTCCTGCCTTCCGCGTCCCGTTGTGATGCGATCCCGTCCGAATCTTCGAGAAGGCGTTGGATCTTCTCGTGGTCTCGGGCTTTCACGGCCTCGTGCAGCGGAAGATCCGACGCCACGCTGGCGCCGACAGCATTGCGGAGATAATCGGCCACTGCCGTGTGGCCGCGGTCGTCGGCCATGGCGATTAATTCGGCCACCTCGTCGTGTGCATAGGCTTCCCACAACACCCGTGTCGCGTCGAGATTGCCCTCCCGTACCGCGAAGTGAACCGGCGGAGTATACCAGAACTGCAGTCTGGCGCGGTTCGGATCCCTGCCCAGGCGTTCGCGCAGGGCGTCGGCGTCGTTCCGGATTGCGGCGCCGATGAGTTCCCAATACAGGCGCCCCGCATCCGTTTCTGCGCACCACGCGGGGCGGTGCATGGCGTCGATGATCTCCTGCGGCGTTCGTTCCGATTCGCCGCGTTTTTCGATGTTCATCCCGGTCCTCTCCGTGGATTCGCGTTGACTTCCGTTCGTCCGTTCTTCCTTCACGATTCTCTGCTCGAATCGGAACACGTTCTCGCTGGCGGGGTCCACCGTTACCTCGATCCAGTGTACGTCGGAGGCGCCGAACGTCTCCACGCGGGTGAAATTCGCAATGCGTTTCCCGCCCCCCTTGCGCCGAAGCGGCTTGTCGATCCGGAAATAGTGGGAGTCGCCGTGCGCCAGCACCACGGGACGTCCGAATCGCTCCGTTTCCTCGCGCAACACGTCGAGGATCCCCTTAAAGTGAGGCGGGTCCGGTTTCGGCTTCTGCTCCAGTCCCATCGTGGCATGAAGGGTTAGAAAGAGACCCTTGCCCGATTCACCTGCCGCGGCGAAGGCTTCGCGAAGCCATACGATCCCTGCCCGGGTGCGCCGCTCGACCGCCCTGTCGTGCCGTTCCGTTCTCATGGGGATCGATCCGACCTCGGTCGAGTCCCGGCGCTGAAACGCAGCCAGCCCGTTTCTGCTCCCTACGATGTGAACGGTTGCGAAGTGAACCCCGGCCCGTTCCCATCGGACGTTCTCGATGAACTCGCTGTATTCCGGAAACGACGCCTGGGATTCAACCCGCATCATCCGCTTGCCGAGCGTCATCCCGGCACGGGGGTAGAACAGCGACCGCAGTTTCCGGAGGCGTTCCAGCGGATCGAAGCGGCCGGCGATCTTGCGATGACAGTCCGTCCATTCGTTGTCGCCCGGCGTAAGGATGAACGGGTCATCGAAGCGTTTGAACCTTTCCAGACGACCTTCCAGAACCGCATCTGTGCACGGTTGTCCGCCACGTTTGATGTCGCCCGCGTGGATGACCCACTGTACGTCGTCGTCCGCGTTGACCATGTCGGTCAACCTTGCGAACCGGATACTGTCGGCATCGGCGTACGGCACGTCTCCGATCAGGGCGAAGGAAAAGGTTTCGCCGGCCCGGCTCTGCGACGGCGCGAAGGCGACCGCGGCGACCAGGGCAAGGATCCTTGTCGCCGCCGCGATCGACCGTACAATGCGGCTTGCGTTACCGATCAGTTTCAATGGGGCCTCCGTGGGGTAAGGTCATCTTTCTCCGGCTCCGGTTCCGCCATCCACGAGATGCACGCGCCCGCCACGGTTCGCGGCCTCCTCCGCACCCAGTCCGATGCGAATGGCGTCGAGGGCCGTGTCCAGGTCTGCTCGCCATCCAACCCGAGTGCCGCGCACTTCTTCGAGAAACAGGTTTTCCAGCGACGTCTCCTGTCCCGGTGACGAAAGCTGCTCCTCGCTGCCGTCAGCGGCGGAAAGCCGCCAGCCTCCGCCTTCATGGATCATCGTTCCGTTCTCCATCACGATCCGCTGGTACTGTTCGGCCTTCCCGATTGATATTCCGCCGGCCCACGTCCATTCGGCCGTACCGCCGCCGGCAAACCCCGCTGCGACCCGGTTGACGAAGCTCTGGTAGGTTCCGTTCCCGCCCATTCCGTCGTAATGGGCGTACCCTTCCACCCACGACGCGGGGCCGAACAGATCGACCAGCGGGTAGACCTGATAGACGAAGAAGAGACTCGGCGGCCCGGAAGCCGGGAGATTGAACAACACCTCGGGCCGCGTCCCTCTCCCCGGGGTCAGGCGCGTGAATACCGCCGCCAGCAGATCGCCCAGCGTACCGACGGTCTCTTTGAGTTGCCGGTGGGCGCCGGACACGACTTCCGGATGGGCCACGCGCAGGACCGTGCCCGTTTCCCGAGCCAGTCCGACCAGGCCTTCTCCCTCGTCAACATGGCGTGCGATCGGGTACTCCAGAAAGACGGGTCTGCCGGCCTCCAGCGCGGCCCGTGCGATCGGACCGTGGCTGTCGTTATTGGTGCAGGCGACAATAGCGTCCACGTCGGAACGGCCGATCAGATCCTCCCAATGTCCCAGCAGCGGCAGTGAATGCCGTTCGGCCAGTTCGGCGCCGGTATGCGGATTTCGGGCGGCCAGGGCCGTCAACCTGCATCCATCCATATCCGCGAAGGATTGCGCGCGGCTGTGCGCCATGCCGCCCGAACCGACGAGACCCAGACGAATTATATCCATGAATATATATCCCTGTTTTCCAGTCATTTAGAAGCGTATGACGTCGCCTTCGCACCACAGTCCCGGGATTGCTGATCCAGTGCGGATTTCGACGGGGTCGTTCATCCCCCGGTCCGATTGTCGAACCGCTCGAGCAGGTCGCCGACGTCGGCGAGCGTCACCACTTCAACGTCGCTGCGGGACTGACCCATCGCGCCCCCATAGACCAATCCTCTGTCGGAGACCTGCGGCAGGAGTCTTGCGACCCGATTCAGCGAGTCGAAGTAATCGGATGCCACGGTCGCGCCGGACTTGATCTCAATTGCGCCGATTCGACTGCCCCGCTCGTAGAGAAGGTCGCACTCCAGACCCCGGGTATCGCGGAAAAATGAGAGATTGGAACGGCGGCCACGGTTGAACAGATACTTTATTGCCTCGGAGACGACGGCGTTTTCGAACAGCGCGCCGCGCAGAGGGTGGGTTGCAATCTGATCCGCATGTTCGATACCGATCAGATAGCTCGCCAGACCGACGTCGTAGAAATAGAGCTTGGGTGACTTCGTCAGGCGTTTGCGTATGTTGGCGTAGAATGGCGGGAGCTGAAAGACAACATAGCTGGCTTCCAGAATCGAAAGCCACTCGCGCGCCGTAGTATGCGAAACGCCCGCGTCGGCGCCAAGTGACGAGACATTGAGAAGTTGGCCCACGCGCCCGGCGCACAGCCGCGCGAATCGACGAAAGCCGGAGAGATTGCGGACCTCTCCCATGCGGCGCACGTCTCGCTCGACATAGGTTTCGAAATAGTCGCCGAGCGCCTGTCTGGGTTCGAGTTTTTGATCGTGAATCCGGGGGTAACATCCGGAGTACAGGATGTCGTCGACCTCGCCGCTGGCGCCCGCGCGTCTCCGTTCGTCCAGCGAGAATGGCAGGAGGCAAAGCAGCGCCGTACGACCCGCCAGGGATTGACTGATCGTATCGGAAATCCTGAACTGCTCGCTGCCGGTCAAAACGAACAGACTGTTTCGGCCTGTTTCGTCTGCCAGGACCTGGAGGTAGGAAAGGAGTTGCGGAACGCGCTGGATCTCATCCAGAATAACCCCATCGCCGACGTGGGAAAGAAAACCCCGTGGATCGGACTCGGCGAAGAGACGTTGATCCGGTGCTTCCAGGTTGACGTATTCGAGATGGGGAAACGCGGCGCGGCAGAGCGTGGTCTTGCCCGACTGCCGCGGGCCGGTCACGGTGACAAAGGGGTATTGTTTGAATAGTGCGACCAGCCTGTCTGTAATCTCTCGAGTAACCATGGCATCAGCGAATGTACTGCGACGATGTTAAATTTGCAAGTAATACTTTCAAATCTACCCATCGGCGTTTCGGAATCTGGCAAGCAGTTTCCCTTCTACGTCTCCAACCGGCAGATCCAGCCTCTCGTTTGTCGTCCTGCCGAATCTGCCTAACCATTGTATTCCCTTCCGTCAAGATATCCAACAATTGTATTGCCAACGCGCCGGCCGGGGCGTAAGTTACGTGCGCAACGCAGTCCGAAGGCGACTGCGTAGACCTGGAGCCCATCGCGCGAAAACCGTCATCAAGGGAAGGGAAATGACCTACCTGGTAGAGCGCCCCGCGGGCGCGGATCAGATCGATCATGAGATGCCGCTTTCGTCGTTGGACCCGAAAGACATTCTTGAAAAACTGGACCTGACAGGAGCGGGGCTGGAGGCGGTGAAACGCGCTGCCGATGCCGGCGACCGGTTGAGCGCACTCGCCGCGCTGCTGGACTATTACCGGGGGAAATACCCGCTGGAAGAATCCCGTGGAGACGGCGATCATACAGCGGCGGACAAGATCTGCCGCCGCATCTTCCAGTGGGGGCCGTACGAAGAGGCGCAGTACGGCGAGGAAATGGACTGGGAGTGGGACCCGCCCGGGGATATCGAATGGGTATGCGTCCTCTATCGTTTCTATTGGGCCGCGCCGCTCGTCAACGCCTATGCGGCGACGCGGGACGAAAAGTACGGGCGGGCATTCGTCGATCTGGCGACCGACTGGATATCGAAGCATCCCCTCGAAAAACACACCAGAACCCATCCCGTTTACAAGTTCTGGAAAGGATTCGCGTGGCTGGACCTGCAGACGGGCATCCGGGCCACGAACATCTGCGCGGCGTTTCGCGGCCTGGTTCAGGCCGAGGCGTTCACGCCGGAGTTTCTGGGCGTGCTGCTCGCGAGCCTTTACGACCACCAGACGAAAACAAAGCTGATTCCGATGGGCCTCATCCACAACAAGGCCGTGTTCGAACAGCGTGGATTCATCAATGCCGCGTACACGTTCAGCGAGTTCCGGGAGTCTCGCGAGTGGATGAAATTGGGGCTGGCGCGCGTCGAAGAAAACATCCTGGGGCAGACGACGGAGGACGGGGTGCAGAGAGAGTGGTCCTTCGGCTATCACCAGGGCGTTTTGAGGGACGCCGTGGAGATCTTCGGTCGCCTTGACGCGTTCGACATCGAGATACCGGCGGCGTTCCTGGAGCGTGTCCGAAAGATGTACGACTACATTTTCTGGATCGCAACCCCGGATCTGGGTCCGCCCATGTTCGGGGACGGCTCGCGTCCGTTGAAAACCATGGACGACCGCACAGAGTGGCCGCTCTACGACGAACTGGTGAACGCGACCGAATTGCTGGGCGATCCCAAGTACGCGGCGCGGGCAGACCTGCACCTGGACGCCCTGCCGGACCGGAAGAGCCACGCGTTCAAAGAGGCCGGCTTCTACGTGATGCGCAACGCCTGGGGCCCCGATCAGGTCTACCTGGCACTGCACTGTTCTCCGCCCGCGATTTCGAGCCACGACCAGCCCGATAACGGGACGTTCGAATTGTACGCGTACGGCCGCTGGCTGATGTCTGATACCGGTTTCTACACCTATGGGCGGGACGGGGAGGCGCGCGCGTGGCACCGGCAGACCTCGGTACATCAGACCCTGACCCTGGACGGCGGGGACATCGCCGACGATGCGCGTCACCTGATGTGGGTCTCGGAAGGGGCTGACTCAGACGTCCTCGCGGTGGAGAACGGGTCGTATCCCGGTCTGACCCACCGGCGTTCCGTCTGGTTCGTGGACCGGCGTTTCTTCGTGTTGCTTGACGAGGCGATCGGCGCCGCGCCCGGTCAGCTGGACATTCACTACCAGTTCGCGCCTGGAGACGTCACGTTCGACGGCGGGGGAAACCGGGCGTTCACGGGATTCGACGACGCCAACGTTCTGGTGCAGGCGGCGGACGGATGCGCCGCGTCAATCGTCGAAGAGACCGGCTGGTTCGCGTGGGAGTACGGTTACCGCATGCCGCGCAAGGCGTTCCGGTTCGCCCTGGACAACCAGGCGCCAACGGTTTTCGCCACGGTGATCGTTCCCTACCGCGGCACGGAGCCGCCGGGCGTTTCGGCCGAATTGCCCGCGGAGGCCCGCGCAGGGGACGACCGCGTGGAGATGACCGTCGACGTGTCGGGAACGACGTGGCGTGTGGGAAGAGACCTGGCTTCCGGCGAGGGGTGGGCGCGTTGACCGGCGGCTTTCGGACGTTCGGGCCGCCGCATCTGGTCGTGATGGCGCTAACGGTGGCCCTTCCGGTGCTGCTCTCGCTGATCGCGAAGCGGGCCGGCCCTCGGACGGCCGCCGCGATCGGATCTGTGCTTGCGGTCCTCCTCCTCGGCAACGAGCTGATCCACTGGGGCTTCCGGATTACCGGCTATGGCCTCGACATATTCCTGCGTTATTTCCTGCCTCTCCACCTGTGCGGTATCGCGATCTTTCTGACGTCGATCACCCTGCTGACTCGCAATCAGAAGGTGTACGAGATCGCCTACTTCTGGGGCCTGGTCGGGTCGGCGAACGCGGTTGTCACGCCGGGCAACCTGGCGGTTGACTTTCCACAGTATCGATTCTTCCAGTATTTCATTTCGCATTCCGGCATTGTTGCGGGGGTCCTGTACGCCACGTGGGGCCTGAACATGCGGCCGACGCGGGGTGGGCTCTGGAGGGCGTTTGCCGGGCTCCACATACTGGCGGCGGTTGTCGCGGTTGTCAATTACCTCTGCGATGCGAACTACATGTATCTCTCCGAGCCCCCCTGGGGCACCGTATCTCCCTTCTTCTTCCTCCCTTGGCCGTGGTACCTCGCTGTTCTCGATGTCGTCGGCCTGGCTATGTTCTCTTTTGTCTATGTTCCATTTCCTATCGCCAGGTGGTGGGGTTCCCGCCGACGTCGCTGACCCGGGAGGTCGAACGGACTGTCGGCACGCACGTCCGCCACCCTCTTCCAGGATCGATACATCCCGCTATCCGGCGCCGTGTGCCTGAAGCAACCCCACAATCGCCGTGTGTCCCCTCTTCTCCGCCCACGCGACGGGCCGCGCCCACGGATGCTCGCGTGGAAGGCCGGCGTCCGCCCCGCGCGCGAGGAGGAATTCGACCATTGGCGCATGGCCCGCCCGGCACGCCAGGCCGAGGGGCGTGGCGCAGTATTCCGGTTCTATTGCATTGATTGCCGCACCGTAGTCGAGCAGAAGGCCGGCTCTTTGAACGTCGCCCTCGTGCGCGATCATGTGGAGAGAAGTGATCCCCTGCCAGTTTCTGTAGTTGGGATTTGCTCCCCTGTCAAGGAAGAATTTCGCGGTTTCGTAGACCCGGAAGAGGCCGGCGTGATTCTCGTCGGATACGACGGCGCCGTGTTTCAGCAGAAGCTTCACCATCTCCAACCTGCCGCGCTTCGCGGGATTTCCCAGCGGCGCGTCCACGATCTCATCGGGATTCTGTGTGAGTATTTCGTCCACCGCTGCCAGGTCGTTGGCGTTTACCGCCCCGCGGATGGGCGGGATGATATCCTCCCTCCCGCCGTGTGATCTCATCCGTTCATAGAGTTCCGGGTGCTTTCTGGCATGAACAAATGCCGTACCTGTCGAGTCCACGTTGCCGTTGGGGTCCGCGCCGTGATGGAGGAGCAGTTCGGCGGTGGCGATATGGCCGTGAAATACGGCCTCCAGCAGGGCTTTGCCGCGGGGCGCGTCCGGTTCCGCCGCGTTCGGATCGGCGCCTCGTTCAAGCAGAAGTTCCACGATGTCGTGATGGCCCCGGCCGGCCGCGATGGATATGGGCGGCCTGTCGCAGGTGTCGCGAAAATTGGCAAGAGAGGGATCCGCGTCCAGAAACTCCCGGACGCGCCGGGTATCGCCGAACGCGGCGGCAACGAGAATATTGTAGTCCGCGCCCCGGCCGACCAGATAGCCCGCCAGCGCCGCTTTCTTTCGTATGAGAATCCGGTCCCGCCATCCTGCATAGAGCGCCACGTGGATTGGCTTCCGGCCCACGCTGAAGCCCGTGCCCGCCTGGGCCTGAATGTCTGCACCGTTGTCCAGGAGCAGCTTCGCAGCGTGGAAGTCGCCAATTTCAACCGCCTCGTGGAGCGCCGTCGTCCCGTTCGCGTTGCTCAATCTGACGCGTTCGGGAGAATTTTGGACAATACGCGCCGTCTTTTCGTAATCCCTTGTGCGGACGGATTCGAGGAGTTCGTTTGCGAGGGGCTCCGTCTCCCGGGTGTAGCCCCCGCTCTTTCTGCTGATGGCCTCTTCAAGGATTCTGACGATTTCTCCGTGTTCCCGGTCCGCCGCCAGGTCGACCAGCGATTCGTGGAAGATCCGGGTCCGGTAGAAGGGGCTCACGCCGTTATCCAACAGGAAACGCACGACCTCGGCGTGACCCTCCCGGACCGCGAACTTGATGGGCTGGGTGTAGTAGTGGACGCAGCGGAGGAGGTCCGGGTTGCACTCGACAAGCTTTTGAATCGTATCCAGGTCGCCCCGTATCGTCGCCATGAACATCGCCCAGACCTCCGCGCCCGCGCCTTTTTTTCGCATGTCGTCGGCTGAAGCCTCCAACTCACGTGGCCTGGTCATTCGGGAAATGACCCAGTCGGCGTGAGTGCCATCCGCTTTCGTGTCACCGCTCTTCATTTCAGGACTCCTTCCTCGGATTTAAGTCAACCGGTGAACCACTATTCTATCTCCACGGTTCTCAGTTGTGGAACCAGCGCACCGTCGGGGGATAGGGTGATGTACCCCATCGAGACGGGCAGCTTGAAACGACGGGGTCCGATACTGCCCGGATTCAGGCAGCACGTCGATCCGGACATGCTGATTTTCGGGTTGTGAGAATGGCCGCACACCACCAGATCGAAACCCGCGACGTCCGCGTCTTCGAGGACGTGGGTCACCAGAATTCGACTCCTGCCGGCGGACAGCACCAGGTTTTCGGGGAGGTCGCTGCACGGCGGAACCCGATCCACGTTGCCGCGGACCGCGTACACCGGCGCGATTCGCTCCAATTGCTCCAGGACGTGAATTTTCCCAACGTCGCCCGCGTGGACGATCGCGTGGACGTCCTTGAGGAGTTCCAGCACTTCCGGTCTCATAAGTCCGTGGGAGTCGGCAACGACCCCCAGACGATCGCCGGGCCGAAGCCGTGGACCGCCCGCACGAGCCGGGCGCGATTGGGATTTCCCCGGGAGCGATGAAGGAGTATTTTGCATCGAAGGGTAGACCGCGTTAGATTATAAACTCTCCGAAGTTTCTGAAACAGGATCGTTTCCGCTGTCTTCGAAAACTATGGGGCGTCCCGGCCGCAGTCCAGTTTTATCTGGACGCATGCCGGACGACTGCCCGGTTCATGTGATTTCGATACGGGGGAGATAGGACACCGTGCCCGAAAACGCGCTCATGCAACGGGCTCTGGAAGTTTTCGCCCGCGGCTTCAGCTTTACCAGGAGCTTTACGCATCCATATCCCGCGAGCCGGGAGGGTCCCCTCTGGGTGGTGAGGGATGCCCCGAGAAAGCGCGGCACCTATCGCAGGGAGGAGTGGATCGCCCATGGCGTTGACGCGGAAGAGATCCACAGGGTGGCTACGAGGAACACCCGGGGCCAGTTCGGCATCTGCGCGATCTGCGCCGAGGGGGAATCCGACGCGGGGTTGAGGGCAGACTTCAAAGCTTTGAATTATCGCCTGAATTCGACAGAACCGGTCATGGTGCATCGTCTGCGGCGCATACCCCGCGCCGTGGATCCACTGCCCATCGAGCGTGTCCTCACGGCCGAACTGGCGGACAGATTGAACCGGACGACGCGGATCAGGCAGATTCTGCCGGAACACCTTTCCCCGGACGCTCTGCTCAGGCAATACGTCGCGCTGGAAGACGGGCAGCCCGTGGGCTGGGTCCAGAGCATCGTCGTGGATTCCGCAACGTGGTGTTCGAACATGCACGTCGCGCCCGCGGCCCGGCGCAGGGGGATCGGCCGGGCGTTGATGTGCGGAATGTTGCGCGACGACCGGTCGAACGGCTCGCAGCTGGCCGTCTTGACCGCGACCCATACGGGCGCACTATTGTATGCCTCGATCGGATACGAGCAGATCGGTACTCTGCTGTTCTACACGCCGAGAAAACGGTAATTCCCGGTCGCCAGAGAGAAAGGGTGTACATGTCAAGGATACAGAAAATTGCGCAACTGTTGGACGAGGCGTGGAGGACGAGGGGAGACGCAGATTACGAACGCGGCAGGCGGCTGGCGGACGAGGCGGCGGGTCTCTGCGTAGGTGCGTCCCTTGTGGGCGCCCGTCTTTGCTTAGCCACATCATCTCGCATTGTCGCCCCGCATTCGCATCAGATGACCGTCTGCTTCCACGCGCCCTTCCGATACCGGGCCCACGCCAGAATCCCCTGCGCGACGCCGCCGATGAACCAGGCGATCCAGATTCCCACGGCATCCATATTCAGCAGAAACGCCAGGACGTAGGAGAGCGGCAGCATCACCAGCCACTGCGCCACAATCGTATAGTAGAGCAGGGGCCTGGTTTCACCGCCGCCGGCCAGGACGCCCCCGGCGACGATGGACAACGCGGAAAAGACCTGTGCGACCGTAAAGTACAGGAGCATCACGGTTCCCATGTCGATCACCGCCGCCGAATCCGTGAACAGGTCCACGATCTCCCGCGCGAAGACGCAGATGAGGACGGCGCAAACGGTGATGAACGTCATGCACAGCCGGATCGTGTTTAATGCGAAGCGTTCGGCTTCGCGGATCTGCCGCGCGCCCAGGCGTTGCCCGACCAGCGCGGTGCCCGCCACGGAAAACGCAAGGGCCGGCATGATGCCGATCATCCGCATCTGCAAGCCGATGGTGAGCGCGGCCGTGGCAGCGGTGGGCCGGCTCGTCCATCCCACAACGCGATAGATCAGAATCCGGGCGCCGTTGCGGAAGAAACCCTGAATCCCCGCAGGCACGCCGATGCGCATCATCCGACCGATGATGTCCCGGTTGAACGGAAGCCGCCAGTTCCACCGCATATGCACCCGCGCCCGTCCGGACGTGAGCAGGTACACGCCGATGGCGCAGCCGACGGCCCGACAGACGACACTGCCCAGCGCCGCGCCGGTCACGCCCAGTTGGGGCAGACCCCACGCCCCGAAGATCAGACCGTAGGAGAGCGGAATCTTCAGACAGATGATGAGACAGGAAATCTTCAACGGCGTCCGGGTATCCCCGGCGCCGCCGAATATTCCGCCGATGATGTAGTTGGGCATCATGAAGACGATGCCAGCGAAGTAGACGCGCATGAACGGCACGGCGTGGACGAGCACGTCTTCCTGTGCACCGAGCAGGACGAGTGCCGGCCGTGCGATCATGCTCCCCACGAGAGCCAGCCCCCCCGAAAGCAGAATTCCCATGAGGATGGCCTGCTGGGCCGTACGGCTGAGGTCGCCGTGCCTGCCCGCGCCGTAGAACTGCGCGACGAGGGTCCGGGATCCGGTGCTGACCGATATCGCCATGACCATGATCACGAACAGGACCTGGCGACTCAGCCCCACCGCCGAGATCGCGGCCGGACCCAGTTGTCCAACCATGGCAATGTCGACAAGCCCCTCCATGGCGTCCAGCATCGACGCGGCCACCACGGGCCATGCGATCGCCCAGACCTGCGGAAGCACCGGCGCCTGATCGGAGGGCGTGGATTCGGGACGGGAGGGCGATTGCGGGCGGGACATAGGTGGGTTGGGGGCGTCGCCTATTCGATAGCCTTCTCTACGGGCTGTACGTGAATCGTGATATCCGGCCAATGTCTTTCCAGAATTTCAATGATATGGTCCTTCGGCCCGAACAGCATCAATACCATATTCTCCGTAACAAAGTATTTTTCGAGGAATGACCGTATCTCGGCATCCGTGACGGATTTGATGCCGTCTGCCCGGCTAGGATAGTTGAAGATGGCCCTGTCGACCGCACGGTTCAGCTTGCGCCGCGGCGCATATTCGCCATGTAGATGGGCTTCGATGGCGTCCGGGTTCTCGCGCAACTGCGCTATAGAGGTCCAGAAGTCAGGTCTGTCGGCAAGCCCGACGATCATCTCCTGCACGCTTGTCAACAGTTCCTCGCTGTTTTCGAGTCGTGGGTCGGCGGAAATCTCCAGGAACCTGACGTCGTCTTCACTTAGATAGGAACAGGATGTACCGTAAACCAGTCCCGCCTCTTCACGCAGTTGTTTGAAGAGCAAGCCGCGGGTGCCACCGCGTCCAAGCGTCCAGGACACCATATTGGGAATGTAATTTTCCTCGCCGACCGTTCCAATTGGGATGAGCCAGTAACAGTAGACGTTCTTCAGATGCGAGTAGTGCTCGAACACGAACGCGGAGTGCCCTGGAAGGCGTTCGGCTTTCGGTGTTCCGGGCGACCAGACGAAACCCTCTTGCCGGCGGTCGCCCGTGATTGGACGAAGCGATGCGTCGACCTCCGTGGAGTCAAGGTTCGAGACTGCCTTGAAGAACACAACTTCCGCGTTCAGAAACCGTGCGCAGTACTCACTGACATCCTCCAATGTGATTTGCTTCATTGCTTCCCGTGAGAACCATTTTCCTACACCGACCGACCGTGCAAGCGCGTAGTTCCTCAGGATATCATGGCTGCCGGAATCTACGGTTTTCTCGTACGATCTGCGTAATTTCCCCTTTGTCTCTTCAAGTGCGGGCCCCGTGACAGCCATCCGCCGCATCAGGTCGTTCACGATTCCTACGGAAGCTTCGAAATTCCCGGACAAGCAGGACAGGTCCATCGTCTGGTATCGAAAATACGTTCTGACTTTAAGCCGTGCGCCTAATGTTTCCAGTCGAGCCGTGTATCCATGTTCTTTTGAATAATCCTCGATCAGTGCGGCGGCCGTGACCGCCAGTCCGGTCTTTGACGGGCCGACCGCGCTCCTGCCGGCTCCCAGGAAGACGATCTCCAGCGTCGTAACCGGCGCACGGTAGTCACGTTCATAGAATACGTGATGGTTGGGTACGCGGGCGGGTGCCGGTAGCGTGCAAACAACACTGAACAGCCCAATTCTAACAATGGTATTTGCGTGTCTCTTCATCGTCAACATTCTCACGGCCGGATGTGCGTTTTCTGACAACACGGATTGCGGCTATCAGGATCCCGCCAGGCACGCAGATAAGGACAACAACCACGACGAGTTGGGCCCACGGCGGGTGTTTCTCCTTCATTGTCCAGGAAAGCGTGATGGCGTTCTCCTGGATGAAGTGTTCGTTGACAATTCGCTGAATGTCGTCGACGAGTACCTGCCGGATCTGGGGGACCAATCTCGCATAGAGAAGAGGGTCGCCAGTGTGTGCGAATGCCGCGCCGAACCCCTTTGCCAGTTCCGATCTGTCGTAAAACTCGGAATATAGATGCCGCAACTCGGTATTCCTCGCCGCTTCGAGCTCATCTTCGGTGATTCCGTGTGTCTTTATCTTATTTAACGTATCACTAATCGCGTTCTCGATAGCTTCGGTGGATGCTACCGGGGCCATCACGGCATTGAGACTCAATAGGCCGAATCCCCTTTGGCTGTCAATCCACACACTGAAACTGCTCGCAATCTGAGAATCCAACAGAGAGGTCCGTAGCGAGTTTGACGACCTTTCCAGGATCGAAGCCAGAATGACTGCGCCTGCGTAGTCTGGATGGCCGAGTTCGGGTATGTGCCAGGTCTTTCTGAACCTGGACCTGTTGATGTGTTCGAATTCCTTCTGATATCTCTCGCCCAGCACATCGGGACTTGGAAACCGTGATAAACTAGAACCACGTTTCGGTTCCATCTTCCCGGCGGGAAAGGCCTCGACCAATCTAGCGAGGACGTCAGCCACGTCAATATCGCCGATTACCACAATCAGACGCCTTTTCCTGCGAAAGACGTTATGGAAGAGTTGTTTCAGGTCCCCTGGCGTGATATCATTTATCAGTGCCTCGGTGCCGACGCCCTCGAGCTTGTCTCTTCCGTAGACCATCCCCCAGAATTGACTGGAAAACCTCCTGCTCGACCTGGCAAGGTTTCTTCTGAGTTCAGTCAACACAATTTGTCGTTGCTTTTCCACAACTTCATTGTTGATCACCGTACTGTAGAATCCATCCCGGTCTATCTCGACCGCGACCGGCAGTTTGTCCCTGGGGAATCTCAACCTGAAATTGGTAAGATTCAAGTCTGTAGTTGCGTGATATTGTCCGCCATTGGCGCCAATCAACTCTGCGAGTTCGCCCGGCGGGCGGCTGCCGGCATCTGCGATAATGTGCTCAAGGAAATGAAGTTCGCCCTGCTGTCCCTCCGGTTCATCAGCGGAACCCATGGCATAGAAAGTCTGGTACTCGAAAGTCGGGATTGTCTTATCAACCACGATGACCGCGTCGAGGGTGGCGTTGATGGAATAGTGATGAGCGACGAGGGCATCTGACAGTGCTTCCGACCCGACGAGGCGGTAGGCATGGCACGTGGCCGTACATATGCAGACGACGATTGCCGCATATATGCACGTTTTCGCCATGTCGGACACCCGGGGAAAAGCGGAAGGAACTGGTCGGAAAAGCAGTCAGGATTGCGAAGATGGTGAATGGAGAGGCGCGAGCGAATGTGCGAATGGATTGTCGGTTCGATCATTCATTATATACAAACCGTTTTGCAGTGGGTCAACCCAAAACGAGAATAGAGGTCCTTCTCGACCTCTATTCTACGTTGGATATATGTTGTTGATATTTTATGTCTTATGTGACGTAGTCACATTCAGCGTTCCGGTCTCGGCCGCCTGACGTCACCGGTTCGCTTAGAACAGCTGCTGCTGGGATATTGGGGATAGAATGTCCGGATCGTCGTTTCGGACGCTGTTGACGCGCGTGCTGACGGCGCGGATTTCGTAGGGTCCCGCGCGGGGCTGGCGGGCCAGGTCGAGGAGCGTGTTTTCGGATGACGCGTCGTCGAGCCATGTCGAGAAGTGATCCGGATTGATGATGGCCGGTTGCCGGTGGTGGATCTCCGCAAGCGGCTCGTCCGCGGTGGTGGTGATGATGGAAAAGGACTCGAGGGCCTCGCCGCCTTTGTTCCAGCGTTCCCACAGCCCGGCGAAGGACAGGGGCGATGCGTCCGCGAGCGCCAGGTAGTAGGGCTGTTTCCCGTGCCCGGCGCGCTGCCACTCGAACCAGCCGTCGGCCGGCACCAGGCACCGACGCGAGCGGAAGGCGGCCCCGAACGCCGGTTTCTCGTGGACGGTTTCGGACCGTGCGTTGATCATTCGCGCGCCCATTCTGATGTCTTTCGCCCACCTGGGCACCAGGCCCCAGCGGAGCCTGGCGATCACCCGGTTGCCGTGTTCGTCCAGGCGGCAGACCGAGAAGTCCTGTGTGGGCGCGCCATTGTATCGGGGCTGCGGGTCCGTCGTCTCCAGGGGTTCGGCAAGGGCGTAGAGCTCGTGGAGTTCGCGCCAGGTCATCATCTGCGTGAAACGCCCGCACATGGGATGATCTCCTTCGGTTGTCGCGGCGGTCGCGGAAACGCGCTTGGAAAAGTACGAAAATGGTATGGAAGCCAATGCTTATGCGAGGCACTGCCGTTGGGCGGAATCCTGTAGTCATTGGAATATCAGGATAATTAAGCTTCTTCCCCAATGACTCGCTTTGGCCTATAATATGCCTGCTGTTCCAGCCAACTGGATGCCACCGCTAGTTCCGGTACGGAAAAGAGTCTGGCGTGGAAACGCTAGGGATCGGGAGTCGGTGTCGAGACTCTGCGGTGATTCAGAAGTCATCGAACGACGTTTGGCAAATCGCGAAGGATTAATCAAGTTCAAACGGCGATATCAGACGCGTGTCCCAAGAGTGTCGGTACAGCTGATACAAACAACGCGTCTCGCGTTCAGGCGCCGCCACGTGAGGCCGATAAAGAGTCCTGAATGCAGAGTTTTGCGCATCCTGCCCTGAGTCTGTTAATGACACGTCTGTATACGCTATACGCGGAAATTTGATGTTGTTCCCTCGGTCGGCATACGAAACAAGCGACGGTGGAAGGATTTGTCGAGTCCAACTATCCCTAGACAGTCTGCAAGACGTTTTCTCGGTTTGATATCGCAATTGACATAAACAGCGAAACAAAGTGACATTAGCAATGAAGAAGAACAGCGCCAACGTCGTCGAGCTGTGCGAATTTAACATACACGGTGACAACATAGTCGAGTGCCTCCGTGCGTTCAATTACATTATCACAGGTCTCGGAGATCTTGTAGACGAGATCGTTGGACCGGATTCTTCGGTCACTTGCCCAGTCTATTTCGTACGGCTCTTGGATCGAGAATTGAGTTTTCGTCTATATCCCGGTTTTGGAGAACGTCGCTGGAGCCAAGACATCGTGGAATATATACATCGGTCAGGCGGCAGGCTGCGTGAAGCGGCGGATGCGATCTTGACAAGGGTACAAGATGGCGAGGAGAAACCATTCGCGGCGATTGAGTTTTGTGGAGCTTTGCCGGCTGGCAATCAAGCGTGGCAAAGACATGGCAGAGCATTTTCATTTGCAAGTGCGAAGATTCCATATTTTTTCGTTGCTGAACTCGGTGGATTTGAACTTGGTGGGGACCGCAAGAGGAAGGCAGCGAGAATGCCAAATCCCGCCGTACCGTTCAGCTTCATCGCAATGACCCTGTACCAAAACACATTATGCCTACCAGTATATAACGCAAACGCAGGCGCTACGGGTGATACGATAACATCGTTTGGTCCGATATTCGGTAACGCCGATTTTCTAGAGTATTTGAAACTTGCTATACTTGGAGAAGGTACTGCCCAAGCAAACCAGGCTCTTGCAGACAAATGTGTTACATTAGTTGAGCTGCTCGCCAATTCAAGAAGAAGGAATGACGGACTTAGCGCTGTTCAATGGAGGAAAGCGTATAAGGCTATTTGCGCAGGGCAAAATCTGCCGGATTTTCTTTTGGAAAATGTGAAACTTCCATGGAAAAAAACCGCTTACATCAAGGCCTTGACTGAAACAGCCAGTTTATTTATGGATTTGGGATCCAAAGCAAGTTTGGGTCTCGCGTCCTCAAGTCTTCCCCTATCGTTTGTGCCCAAATTCCAAAGATCGCGCTTTAGCGAAAGCCTGCGTGGGTTATACCCCGACCTTAGTGATGCATTCACGGACTGGCTTGGCAATCAAGAAGAACACTTGGCAATTGCTTGGGTGATGGGATTTAAACCGCGTGGCGACGATGCACGACCAGATCGCGGACTCCCGCCTCTGACCCGCATGTTGGCGGGCGAAGACTCTCAGCTGATGACTTTCGTTTACGGTCCTGCACCGGAATCGCATTGGAGAAATCTATATAGGAATCCGGTTCTCCTTGGGAACACTAATGGCCTTTGGGAGGCAATTTTTGCGGTCAGTGACGCGATCCTCGTCGACAGTGCGACAAAGCCAGTGAGTTATCCTCGGGCGTATCTGAAAGCCGATTGGGCCCGAGTGCAAGACTACCATTCCATACCGCTCTGCGTCGAGGATAGGGTGTTCAGTCTTGGTGAGCAAGATGTAGACACTGCGCTTCACGTCGCTTTCGAAGCTCTTGGAGAGGATCTGGTGTTGGAAGGAATGTGCAATCCACCAGGTGGTGATTGGTCAGGTATATCGTTTATGTGGCGAAATAGCGAACCAGAGTACCGGTGGCTGACATTGCCGAGGGTATCAGCGCAAGGCGCAAAACGACCAGACCATGTCTTCGCTATATTCACGAACTTCGAAAATACTATCTGTTTGTGTATCGAATCCAAGGAAAGAGCTGGATCTTTGGAGCAGAACATCGGTCCACGCCTGACGAACTATGTTAAGGCGCTGTTCAAGTCTTCCCCCAGCATTTTTCGTGTAAAAAAGGATAGGCCTTGGTCGATCTATCGAAACACTTGGAATCCTCCCAAGGCGGTGTTTGTGTCCGCGGGTGCTTATCTCTGTGACTCTCGTGAACCATTTAGTGGTCTGTCAGAAAAAACCGCACTGGATGTCCAGATCGGTGTTGCATTTTCTCAAGGTGGCAGACGATGTACACTCTATATGCGAGGGGATACGGCCACAGGCGAAGCCTTGGTAAATGACCTCGCGCGCCTGCCTTTGTGGGAGGATTTCGTCGCAATTAAGGTCAATAGTTGAGATAAAGGCTTTCCGTCACCATCTCTACTGGTCCATTGAGAACTTTTGATACAGCACTATATCCGCTGTCAAGTCGAATTCTCCTACTATAGATTTCAGCTGGAATTTCGTGATCGTAAGTCCTGTTGCCTCGGAAGCCGTCGAAAGATAACGCCCACATTACTTTTCGTCGATTCAGGTCGTCAAGTACGTTGCAAAACCGATGGAAATCTAGGTTGCCAATGTAACGCTGCTTATTTCCTCGGTACGGTGGATCTAGATATGCGAAATCTCCGGACTTGGCATCTGCGAGCGTTGCTTCGAAATCGGCGTTTCGAAACTCAATTCCTTGCAACCGTGTGTTCCAATTGCGTACGATTCCCTCGTAGCGGCTTGGTAACATACCCTTACGTGAAAGATGAAAAGAGTTGTTGAACTCACCACATCTGTTAAAGCGGACTATTCCGTTTACACACGTGCGCATTATGAAGTTAAGGTCTTCGGGTCTATGGCGTTCGTTGAAACGTCTCCGCACGGCATAGAAATAATCCGGAAGGTTCGCCTGTAATTCTTCCCATTGCGATGCGTAATCGGCAATTAGTCGGTCCGGCTCGTCCCGTGCAAGCACCCAAAGTTCAATTAGTGGGCGGTATATATCCCCACAGACCGCACCTCGGTTTCCTAAGAAATAGAGAAGTGCTCCTCCACCCAAGAATGGTTCGAAGTACCTACCATGTGCCGGAACACTGGCAAGAATCCGCGCAGCTTGACTACGTTTGCTGCCGGTCCACTTGACTAGTGACGGCACATATCCGCGCGTAGATTGGCTAACTCTCCTATGTTGAAAGATCGGCGCTTTTTCAAAATCGAAATATGAGGCTGTTGTACCCATCATTGCCTGTCCTCGGCGTTCAATCTATTTGTTGCGAGTTCGACATAATCGGGATTGGTCTCGAATCCTATGTAGTGCAATCCTTGTTGTTTCGCCGCTACACATTCGCTGCCGGAGCCGGCAAACGGAACAAGACACACATCCCCTGGGAGAGCGGAAAGTTGAATGAATCTGCGTGCCAGCCTGACTGGCTTTTGTGCGGGATGTTTACCAAAAGCCAACTCACAGCGGGGCTTGTTATTTGGCAGATCCCAAACTGTTCGCATTTGTTTTTCTGGGATCTTCAATTGGTCATCTGAGAAATCCCCCGATTTCGAATATTCGTAGTTGAAACGGTAAGAACGCTTCCCACCACGGTGCGCCCACAGCACCGTTTCGTGACTCGCGGTGAGCCTACGGCCCGAAAGATTTGGAAAGCTGTTACGCTTGAACCAGACGATCTCATTTATAATTTCGATTCGGAGCATCTGCATTGCTACATTTGTTATTCCTGCATTGTGATAGGTTCCATGTACCCACATTGATCCTGTTTGTTTAAGTACTCGTTTGGCTTGGGAAAGCCACCCGAGGGTGAAAGCCAGGTACTCATCTAGTGTCATGTTATCCCAGACTTGGGAAATTTTCTGCCAAGTACCGCCAAAACCCGGTAGTGTGCCGTATTTCATCGACCACATTCCTCCCTTGCTAGCATTGTAAGGTGGATCTGCGATGATTATGTCGACGCTTTGATCTGGCAGTGAAGCTGACATTTCGAGAAAGTTCCCAAGATAGATTCTTTGAGTGTTGAATTCTCCTAGTGAGATCGGCACTTGATCAGTGTATTCCTTCTTAGGTATTGGCATTTCTAGTTGCATCGCGTTCTCATCTTGCATCTTTAGGTTGCCGGTGGTGTGCACGAAATGACCTTTACTATCTATTGCGATTGGTGAGCCCATTGAGTTATTGGCACCTTTGTTTCTTTCATAATCGTCCCTGGTTTTGGCTTTGAGTTACGGTTAAAGTTCCTTTAGATCTGTTGGCGCGGAGGCATTAGACGAATTCGTTAGTATCTTGGTGATACCGCGCGAAATGTGTTAGGCTTTGCCGACGAGATTTCTGGTAGCATTTCGATTATCTTCTATGCTCTGTTGTGTACACATTTTAGTATATCTTCGAATTGGAAGCAATTTTTTTTCTGGCAGCTTCATATTTAATCAGTGGGAATTCTTCGTTGACGGTGCGTGGTGTCAATGAAAATCCCGGCTCCTGGCGCGCGGCGCCCCCGTATCCAGCTTCGGCTTCCAGATTTTCTCAACCACCAGGTGGGTCACGCCCTCTCCCACCTGCAGTTTTCCGGTTACGCCCATGCACGAAAGCGTTTTGGCCAGCAGGGAATAGCGCTTGAACGTCCTTTCCCAGATTACCAGGTTCACAAACCCCGTTTCATCCTCCAGGGTCATGAAGGTAACGCCCTTCGCGGTTCCCGGGCGCTGGCGGCAGATGACCATCCCCGCGTACCGGACCCGGTGTCCGTCCTGCATCCGGTTGATCTGGCGCGCGGTGGGCAGTCTCCGGGCGGCCAGTTCGGAGCGCAGCGGTTTCAGGAGGTGTCCCCGCGTGCTGTGGTCGGCGGCCTGGTGGTCCCAGGCAACCGTCTCCAGCCCGCTCAGGGGAGGGAACCGGGGCGGCGAAACGCGGTTGTTCATTGGCAGCGCGGGCTCCTGCGGGGTTGCGAACCCGTGCACCTGCCAGAGCGCGCCGCGCCGGTCCAGGCCGAAACACGCGAAGGCGCCAGCCTCGGCCAGGGTCTCCAGCTTGTCCTGGCGGAGCCCGCCGCGCCGGGCGACGTCTTCAAGGTCCTGAAAAGGGCGCTCCTTCGCCGCGGAAGAGAGCCGGCGGCCGTCCGCATCGCCCAGCCCGTTGACGTAACGCAGCCCCATCCGCACGGCGAACGGAGAGGGCGATGTGCCGGAAGAGGCCGGCTCCAGGGTGCAGTCCCAGTCGCTTTCGCGTATGCAGACGGGCCGCACGGCAATCCCGTGCCTCCCGGCGTCGTTGACGATGGTGGCGGGTTCGTAAAACCCCATCGGCTGGGCGTTCAGCAGGGCGCAGACGAACTCCGCCGGATGGTGGCATTTGAGATAGGCGGTGGCATAGGCGATATGGGCAAAGCTGGCGGCATGGCTTTCGGGAAAGCCGTAGTCGCCGAAACCGCGAATCTGATTGAAGATGCGTTCGGCGAATTCACGTTCGATGCCCTTTTTGACCATGCGGGTGACGAGGCGGCGGTGGTGCCGCTCGATGCGTCCGGAACGCCGCCACGCCGCCATGTCCCTCCGGAGCTGATCGGCCTCGCCGGGGGTGTAGTCGGCCGCAACCATGGCCAGCTGCATCACCTGCTCCTGGAACAGTGGAATGCCCAGGGTTTTCCTGAGAACGGGAACGAGGGAAGGGTGGGGATAGTCGACCTCCTCGTCCCCGTTGCGCCGCCGCAGATAGGGATGCACCATGCCGCCCGTGATGGGCCCGGGACGTACAATGCTGATCTCGATCACCAGGTCGTAATAGCTGCGCGGCTTGAGGCGCCCCAGCATGGCCATCTGCGCCCGGCTTTCGATCTGAAACACCCCCACGGTATCGCTTCGGCAGATCATTTCGAAGGTCGCCGCATCGGCCCTGGGAAGGGTGGCAAGGGACATATCCTGCCCGCGGTGCTCCCGCATGAGATCGAAGCAGAGATGCAGATGGGTGAGGGCGCCCAGCCCCAGCAGGTCCACCTTGAACAGACCGGCCTGCTCCACGTCCTCCTTGTCCCATTGAATGACCGTTCTGGCATCCATGGCGGCGTTCTCGATGGGCACCAGTTCGTGGACGGGGCGATGGCCCAGCAGAAAGCCGCCGGGATGTATGGAGAGGTGGCGGGGAAAATCCTGGATCTCTTCCACCAGGGAAGCGAGGTGGCGCAGGGCCGGGTTCTGAGGATCCAGACCGGCCTGCGCGATGAAGGCATCGCTCCAGTTTTCATGGGACACCAGCTTGGCCAGGCGGTCCAGGCTGGTTGCCGAAATTTCCAGCGCCTTGCCCACTTCCCGGATGGCGGACCGGTACCGGTAGCGCACCACGTTGGCCACCATGGCGGCGCGGTCCCGACCGTATTTTTCGTACATATGCTGGATTACTTCTTCCCTGCGGTTGTGCTCGATATCCAGGTCGATATCCGGAGGCTCCGCCCTCTCCCTGGACAGAAAGCGCTCGAAGAGAAGTTCCACTTGGGTCGGGTCCACGCTGGTGATCCCCAGGGCGAAGCAGACCGCCGAGTTGGCGGCCGACCCCCGGCCCTGGCAGATGATTTTTTGACGGCGGCAGTACTCGACGATTTCGTACATGGTCAGGAAGTAGCCTTCGTACTCCAGTTCCCGGATCAGTTCGAGTTCCTTCTCCAGTTGTGGAATCTGGTCCTGGAACTTTTCGCCCATCCGGCGCGCGGCGCCCTCGAACGTCCGGTCGCGCAGGTACTGGATGGAAGTCCTGCCTTCCGGCACGCGTTCCAGCGGATAGCGGTAATGCAGTTCCCGGAGCGAGAAGGAGCAGCGGTCGGCAATTTCGCGGGTCCGCCTGACCGACTCCGGATCATCCACAAAGAGGCGGGCCAGGTCGTCCGGATGCTTCAGGGCGTGCTGGTCGTTCGGCCGGATGTTCCGGCCCGCCGTGGACAGGGTCACGCCTTCCCGGATACAGGTGAGGACGTCCTGCAGGCGCCGTCGTTCGGGGGTATGATAGAGGACCTCCACGGCGGCCGCGGTGGGAAGGCCGAACCGGTCCGCCAGTTCCCGCAGCCGGATTTCCCGCAGGACCTCCTCCGCCCGGCGGTGCCTGGCCAGCAGGATGTACAGGCGGTCTCCGAATGCCGTTTTGAGCTGTTCCAGTACGGGCTCCGGGCCGCCTTCCGGCCCGGCCCGGCCGATCCACAGGGCGATCAGGCCGGGATTGCGGCGGCATACGTCCTCCAGGCCCGGCGTACACGTTCCCTTGGAGGAACGCAGATGCCCGTCGGTCAGCAGACGGCAGAGATTGCCGTAGCCCTTCCGGTTCCGGGCCAGCAGCAGGATTTCCGATCCGTCCTGGAGGCCGATCTGCGATCCCGCGATCAGGTGTATGCCCGCCTGTTGGGCCTGAACGTGGGCCCTGACGATTCCGTACACGCCGTTCCGGTCGGTGAGCGCCATGGCGCAAAGGCCGTTCCTCCGGCATGCCTCGACCAGTTCCTCGGGATGGCTGGCGCCTTCCAGAAAGGAATAGTTGCTCTTGCACCAGAGGGGCACGTAGGGCGGCGGTTTGGAGGCGGGTCTGGTCATTCGACGCGGCCCTGGGCGTACCAGCGGCGCGCCTGCTGGTCGTAATAGATCCAGAGGCGTTCCCCCCGGTGGGTGTTGATGAACCGGTAGTCTCTCCGGATCTCCCGGCGCCACCATCCTCCACTGATGGTGTGTCCCGGCGAGTACTCCGCGCCCGACGGCGGCTTCCGGTTTTTCGCAAGGGAAAGGGAAGCCCCTTCCAGGAGTCCGGGGCAGGCCTGGACGCGCCGCACCAGGGGACGCACGGGGACCGGCCGGGGACTGGCTGCGGCAAGCTTCCTGAAGGGCTGCCACTCGAAACGGGCTTCCGGCAGGTGCCCCGGCTTGAGCCGTGCCGACAGCACGGAATCGGGGCCGAACTCGGCGCGGACACGGGCCAGCGCATCCAGGGCCGCCTCGAGATTGCGGCGTGGATTCTGCTGCAGCAGGTCCAGGGTTTCGGCGGAGACGTACACGCCCTCCGCCTCCAGGGCCAATTCCACCGGAGGCGCGCGGAAAGAGACCGTTTCCAGGTGCAAACCGAGCAGGTCCAGCAGGACCGGCGCCTCCAGGGTCGGCCTTGCCGGCTGGATGCGCTGGCGATGACGGTCTCCGTCTTCCAGCAGCAGGTGCAGGTGCAGGGCCGTCACCGCCTGGCACCTTGCCGCCGTGGCTCGCAACAGGGGATCCAGCCGCCGCCGGATCCAGAAAAGGAGTCTTTGGGCATTGGATTCGGGCTCGTCCAGGTCTATCCGGACGCGGAGGGGCTCGGGGATCTTCCGGGATTGAATCGGCAGCGACAGCGTTCCCGACGCAAAACGGTAGAGGCTCCAGGCCTGCTCGCCGAGGCGATGCGCGATGCCGCCCGAGGGAAGCGCCAGGAAATCGCTCACGGTGTGAACCGCCAGTTTTTCGAGCCGGTCGCGCAGCTTCGGGTCGATTTGCAGATGCAGCAGCCGCACCATTCGGCTTTCCGCCTGCTCGATTTCGTGGGAAGGGAGCACGGTCACCCGGCTCACCGACCTGGCGATGGCATAGCTGCCGAAACGGCTGAACCCGACGACGATACTGGCCTTTAACGCCAGCCGGGAGAGGCGGGTGTCGATCTGCATGGCCCAGTCTTCGAGAGAAGCATGGAGTTTGTCGAGCCCGCTGGCGTCGACCCAGAAAATCCCGGGCTCGTCGTTGCAGGGCTCGATCCGGGGGCTGAAACGGTCCAGAAGCCGGTGGACCTGCCGCACCGCGGCCTGGATTTCCCTCTCGGAAACCGTTCCCGCGCACAGGTCCCGGTCCAGCGAAAGGGCCGAGGCATAGCGCATTCCCGTGCGGATGCCGGCCCGGCCGGCCGCTGAGTTCACCCAGAGGATGGGGCTTTGAGGATTCTCTTTTTCCACCACCGCGACCGGCCTCCGCTTCCACTCCGGGTGTCTCCTCAGCAGGAGTTGCAGCGGAAGCGCCCGGATATTAATGCAGGCCGTCCGGCCCTCGGCAGATTTCGGTGTGGCGCCAGCCCGGTCCATGACGTCTGTCCTTCAGAATTTCGATGTCGTACTGGAAGCGGTCGATCCCCAGGCGCCGGCAGGAGGATTGCCCTCGCAGACAGACCATCGGTCCCAACGAAGGCGTCTCCCTGGCTTTTGAGGTCAGGCAGAGCAGGGCGGTTTCGTGGGCGCGCGCCAGATGGGCCAGGCGCGCCTGCAGCGGAAACGGGATTGCGGGATCGGCGTGCAGGTCCATGACCATCAGGCCGAAGGCGCCCGACCTCAGGAGCCGGTCCGCCGATCGCGCCGCGGACCGGGCATCGGGCACGTGGACGACGACGAGGGCATTCAGGTCCACGCCGTTGTCGGCTGCATCGGGGGCGAAAAAGGTATCCGGCGTGGCCGTGATCCAGGCCACCGGCTCATGCCCGAACTGCGCATCCAGCACCAGCCCGAAGGCAGCCGTGAGCAGCCCGGCTCCCGAATCGGAGGAGAGTTCGCAAAGACGCCCGGCCAACTGCGCCAGCGACCAGCACGGCGTTTTCGTCCGGATCCTGATCCTGTTCAGATCGGCCCGGAGGCGCTGCAACCCGCCGTCCTGCAAGGCTGAAAAGCGGTTTCGTTTGATATTGCCCGATACGCCCTGCACCTGGCCGACCTTTCCCGGGAGTGAAAACGGTTCCGCATGTTCCTGAAGGAACGCACATAAACAAAAAAACAGACAGATGTCTGTTTTGTCAAGCGCTTTTTCCCAATTTTATTTCCCCTGTGCTCCGGGCACAGGGGGCGCGCAGCGGCGTTTACCGCAAAGGGTTCCGGTTGAAACGCTGCCCGAACACCTGAACGCCCCAGACCGATTCCTCCGCCTCGGCAACCGCCACCCCAACGTGCGTCCAGTGCTTCGCCAGGATATTCGCACGGTGCCCCGCGCTCAGCATCCAGCCGGCGTGCATCGTTTCGACAAACCGGGTTCTCGCCACATTTTCACTCACGCGGTGGAAGGGCAACCGCCGGTAGGTCGTATGCCAACCCACGTCCAGTCCCGCCATGGAATAATGGGACACAATACCCTGTGCAAGCATCTCTTCAAGCCGGATGCGGGCCACGTGCATCAACTCGGGATGCGGGGATATCAGACGGCGTCGAATCCGCTTCCGGGAAGCGTTGATTCGATCGATCAGAAACAGCTGCGCGGCCTCGTCCCCCGGATAGGGAACAATTTCAAGGACTTCGTCTTCCAGTACATCGGGGTTGCCGACAATGACAGACTGGTGTGAAACCGTATAGGTGCGCGCTTTGGGCAATACAACCTGCACCTGAACGCGGCAGTGCCCTGCCTCGCCGAACCGGAACCGCGCATGAAACCGCTGTTCCGCCCTGCGAACGTCGCCTTCGATCGCATCTCCATCGGGCACGAGGAAAGCCATGACGTTGATTCCTTCCACTTCGCCGTGGATCTGTCCCGTCACCGTCAGTTCCTCGCCCACGTCGACCGCATCAGGAAGCCGGTCGACCGTTGCAAGCCCCGTCTTCAGCTCACCCGGATAGCCGTAAGCGGCAGGCATCCGGAGTTCCTTTTTGCCGTCGGGCCACGTGGTGATTCTCTGGCCGAGGTGGTCGGTCTCTACCCGCCGTCCATCGGGAAACGTCTCGCGGGTCGTACCATCCAGGACGATTATCTTCCCATATCCATTGGACGGGATGATACGCAGACTTCCCTCGCCGCGGGGCGCCGGGCGGCCACTATCGGTCCGGGTCGCCGCAACGGGTTCACGGATCGTGTCCCGGACAGGTTCCTCCACACGGGTGTCCGCGGGAACGGAGTGAAGCACGGTGCCGTCGGCCCGAATCGTCACCCGCCTGCCCGTTGCCATTCGCAATTCCTGGCGGCCGTCGGGGTACGTGGTGCGCACGTTCTTCCGCCGGTCGGTGAACACAATTCTTCCGTCGGGAAACCGGTCTTCGATGGCGCCGCTTGGAAACGTCACGTTGATCCGTCCGTCGGGGTACGTGGTGCGCACGTTCTTCCACCGGTCGGTGAACACAATTCTTCCGTCGGGAAACCGGTCTTCGGTGGCGCCGCCCGGAGACGTTATCCTGACCCGCCCGTCGGGGTGCTGCCATCGTTCCCGTCCGTCCGGAAAGGTCGTCAGCACGCGTCCGTCCTCGAACCGCCGCCTGCGCATGCCTCTTGCCGGTCGCGATGTCTTCCTCGGGGCCAGGAAAAAGCCTTCGATCACGCGCCAATACCCTTCGGGTGCAAGCTGCAGACCTCCTCCACGCCGGTGTTCCAGGGAGCTAACGACCCGCGTGTGGATAACGCGGGCGTCATCGAGCACGTCCATGCTGTCCAGCACGTCGCCGGCAAATCGCGCCAGCCGCGGGTATTCGCCGGGGTGCAGATGGATGTACAGATAGTGAAAGGCGGACACGGCCTTCGCGGTATCGGGCGGCTCAATTGCCTCTCCGCGCCCCAGCACCACCGCAACCTGGACGCCGCGTTCCGTCCGTCCGGTCACCAGAGCGCCCGAGGGAATCCGATAGATTCGATCCCGGTAGGCCAGCCTGACGTCGTTCACACGCCGAACGGTGTCCAGCCGCACGTCATAGATACGCGCGGGAATCCGTATCTCATCCCCGGGTGACAGCTCCGGATTATCGGAGAGCGGAATCGTCGCGTCTCCGCTTTCCACCGCAGCGGACGTGTCCGTCCGAGAACGCAACACGTAGGCCTTTTCCAACAGCGCCTCTTCCGTTGCGCCGCCCGCATCCGCCACATAATCCGCGGCCTGCCTGCCCGGCGCGAATCGATAATTCCCCGGTTTCGACACCGCGCCGGAGACGGTTAGGGTTTCGTCCGGCTGGCATCCGATGAAGACCATAGCCAGCAGAAGTACGGAGGTTCGCATCGCACGATCGGGCGCCATCTTCCGTGTCTCCGATGAACGTATTTCAATGCGCCGGATGCAGCCTTTGATCGGATCTGCGGGATACGACAAGACCCCCGCGGTACCCCGGGGGTCTTGTACATAAAAACAGGTCGCCGGAAATCGGGTCAGGAAATCCGGCGACCTGTCCAGAAACTCTATTGGTACCGTGCCATGCAGGCAGGAATCTCTCTCTCTTGTTCGAAAGCGACCGTTCCGTTGCTGGCGTCAGTGCAGCGGCTCTTCGATGGGGGAGTTCGAATTCCGCTGCGCGGATAGAATGTTGGAAACGCCGGCGAAGGACAGGCCGGTTGCCTGCCTGAAGAATGATGCCTGTTCAGCCAGAACTGCTAACCCTTCAGCCGATTCAGAGTTCTCTGTACTAACACGGTAACCACACCGGCATACAGGGAAACGCTGGCCAGATCGACGATTGCGTCCAGTTTCTCGCCGATTCCCGGGATGTTACCCAGCACGTTAGCCATCCCTGCGCCGCCGACGGCAAGTGCGAGCACGAGGTAGGCCGTTGCGTCCTCAGCGTCGATCGCAACGCCCGCATAGGCGAGACCCAGGATGACCAGCACGAGCGCGAGGATTCCCTCTCCCAGGAACCCGTCGCCAGCCAGGCCCCCAATAATCGCGCCGAGGGCGATGAGACCTACGATAACTCTACCTGCCATGTCTACCTCCCTAAAAATAAGTTACTTGCCGCGGCCCGTGCAAGATGATGGCCGCAACGGTTGCCGACGGGGCGGCGTGGGCATCGGGTAATGCCTCCCCGTCACGAACATCCTACAAAAAACCACCTTCAGACTTCATCGTTTCGACTGTCGCGAATCGGTCACTCCGATCAGTTTGGGGGTGCTTCCGTAAGATGAGTTGCAACACGCGTTGCGCTTGTTATCGAATGAACGCCCGACTTGCGGGCTGCGGGATTTGGGTGTTGATCTGTTACATTCGACCCTCACGCGTGGAATGGACTGGCGATCGGCAGGGTGGGCCTGGCAAGAACGAATTCAACTGAAATACAGGCCGCCGTGCCACAGCAGATAGCGTCTCTGGATGACGCTTATTACGATCATACTGGGAAAAAGCGTTGATAAGCAGTACGAATATATTCCGACGTTTCCCTAATAAAAGGAATGGCGCAAACCTTGTCAAGTGAATTTATTCGCCACCGCACACGGCGTAATGTCTCATCCCGCGCCCGGACGTTTTTCGCTGCATTTTCGTACCGGTACCGTGTGGTCGGACGGGGCGGTACGCGGGCGCTTACGTGCGCGGCACCCATCCCGATTGGTTAACTTTCGAGTATTTCCAGACAGGCCTTCATTCGGCTGTCATGGTGGGCGTATTGTCGCAACCAGACGGCAACCGTTTTGCCGTCCGGCATTCTCTGGTCCGGGTCCGCGCCGCGCTCGAGGACGTACCGCGTTGTTTCCGCGTGTCCGTGTCCCGCGGCGCAGTACAGCGGAAAGTGACCGTTGTCCGACCTGGCATTGACGTCGGCGCCGTGAGCGACCAGGTGGATGACAACATTCAGGTCGCCATTCCGGCAGGCGTGGTGCAGGGCCGTGTCACCGCGTGCGTACCGTTCATGCGCGAGCCACCCATTCGCGTGGAGCAGGGCATCGACGCGCGGCGCGTTTGCCAGAAAGACCGAGTAGATGAGCTGGCGCGCAACTTCGCTCGCCGGTTTCGTATGGGCGTCCACTCCGCCGTACGTGACCAGTAACGATACGACATCCTTATTTTCGGGCACTTCGGCAGCATAGTGCATTGCGTACCCGTCGTGAGCCGCAAGGTCGGCGCCGCTGTCGATCAGATATCGGACAATCTCGAGGCGGCGGCGCAAACCGGCGTGGAATATGGGGCGCCACCCGTGCCGGTCGTCCTGGTCGACCGCCTCGGGATGTTCGTCGATGATTTCCTTCACCGCGTCGAGGTCGCCGCTACCCGCGGCGTCGTGGATGGAACCGGAATCCATTGCTCTCCTCGGCGTTGCGGTCGGTTGATTCGCAGGAGGGAACGCACGCCTCTGTTGGACGTTGAGACTCGAAACGGATGAGAACGTACAAACATGATAAGGCGCGAACCGGGCGGAACCAAGGAAAATGGATCTGCTCGTTCTCCGGCCTCGGAGAAGCCGACGGGTTCTTGACGGGATTTTTCAGATGATCTATATTCGCACGGTCCCATTCATCCCGCGAAGTCACGAAAGGTTGTTCGATGTTTCCCGAACTGGACGTTCCCGTCAATACGACACGCGGCGTCGGCGCGAAACGGGAGGATCTGCTGCGGGAGATGGGGATCTCTACCCTTGCGGACCTCCTCCTCTATCTACCGTACCGGTACGTGGACCGGTCGCGGCAGTCGCGCATCGCGGATCTGGGCACGGGCGGGGAGGTCACGGCCGTCGCCACGGTTCGCGGCGTAAACGTGGTTCCGGGCAGGCGTCCCCGGTTCGTTCTCGTGCTGGAAGACGAATCGGGCACGCTGGAGTGCGTCTGGTTTGCGGGGCACCGGTACCTCCGGCAGGCGTTCGCGCCCGGCGATCTCCTGGCGGTCGGTGGCAAAGTGACCAGATTCGGCCGAAAACGGCAGATGGTCCACCCCGACGTCGAGGTGATTTCCGAGCGCGAAGAGAGAACGCGGGTCCATACGGGACGCGTCATACCCGTCTATTCGACAACGGCGCGGATGAAGGCGGAGCGACTCACCAGCCGCGGGTTGCGCCGCGTCATCTACGACGCGCTGCAGGACGTGGACCTGGAAGACCCCTTGCGGGACGCGCTGCGGGCCCGGCAAGGTTCGCTCCCGCTCCGCGAGGCCGTGGCAATGCTTCATTTTCCCGACGGGAGGCAGGACGTGGAGGCGGCCCGGCGCAGGCTCGCATTCGATGAGTTGTTTTATTTCCAATTGCGCCTGAGGGGGTTGCAGCCGGCCCGGAACGAACGGCCGGGCCCCGTGTTTAACGCGGAAGGCGCCCTGACCGCGCGATTGATGGCGACATTGCCCTTTGAACCCACCTGCGCCCAGCAACGCGCGATGCAGGAGATTGGCGCGGACCTCGCGCGGGGCAGGCCCATGCGCCGGCTGCTGCAGGGCGACGTGGGGTCGGGCAAGACCCTGGTGGCCGCGGCCGCGATGCTGTCGGCGGTGGACGGCGCCGCGCAGGCGGCGCTGATGGCCCCCACCGAGATTCTGGCCGAGCAGCACGCCGAGACCATCCAGGCGCTAACGGCCCCGCTCGGGCTTTCCGTGGCGTGCCTCACCGGGAGGCAGACCCGGTCACGGCGCCGCGAAATCCTCTCAGGCCTGGCCTCGGGCCGCGTTCATCTGGTGGCGGGCACCCACGCGCTCCTGCAGGAGAACGTCGTCTTCGCCAGGCTGGGTCTTGCCGTTGTGGACGAGCAGCACCGGTTCGGCGTGTTGCAGCGGGCCGCTCTGCTGGAGAAGGAGGCCCTCGCCCACCTGCTGGTAATGACCGCCACGCCCATCCCCCGCTCGCTTGCGCTCACGCTGTACGGGGATCTGGACGTGACGGTGCTTGACGAGCTGCCCCCGGGACGGCAACCGGTGAAGACCGGCTGGCGGACCGCTGCGGACAGGGAGAGGGCCTATCGCTTTTTGCGCGAACAGGTGTCGGATGGCGGGCAGGCTTACATCGTCTTTCCGGTGATCGAAGCGTCCGGGGCGGGGGACATCAGGACCGCGTCCGCGGCGTTCGGGGAATTACGGGACGGCGTCCTGTCGGGGCTGAGGCTGGGGCTGCTGCACGGCCGCCTTCCTCCCGCGGAGAAAGAGGCGGTGATGGCCGCGTTCCGAAACGGCGCGCTGGATGTCCTGGTGTCCACAACGGTGATCGAGGTGGGGGTGGACGTTCCCGGAGCGACGGTGATGATGGTGGAACACGCGGAACGGTTCGGCCTGGCGCAGCTCCACCAGCTCAGGGGCCGCGTGGGTCGCGGGGCCGCGAATTCGTACTGCATCCTGATCGCCGACCCGGAGGGCGAGCTCACCCCGGACGCGCGCGCCAGGCTGGACGCGATGGGCTCCACCGGCGACGGGTTCGAAATCGCGGAGACGGACTTGAAGATCCGCGGCCCTGGACAGATCTTCGGCACCCGGCAGGCAGGGTATCCCGAGTTTCGCTTTGCCGACCTGACGCGGGACGTGGACCTGGTCCGGACGGCTCGTGAAGAGGCGGTCCGGCTCCTGGATCGGGATCCGGACCTGGTACGCCACGAGGCGTTGCGAAGGCGCGCCGAATCCGTAGACCTCGAGAGTCTGACGGGGCATGCCGGGTGACGCCGCCGGCGCCGGGACGGCGTAAACGGGCGGTTCAATCAGGGGGGATTGGGGTTGACACGTACCGGGATTTGTGGTAGATTCAAAAACTGTCTCCGGTGAGGTGGGCGATGTCCGGAAACGCGCGTCGTATCGCGGTGGTCGGTTCAATCAACCGGGATACGATCTGTACGCCAGACGGGACCCGCACCGAAAGTTACGGCGGCATCCTTTACAGTATCGCGGCGCTGGCCGAGGTGGGTTCCGCCACGACATTTCCGGTGTGCAACGTGGGCAGGGACGTAGAAGACGCGGTTCGGCGTCTTCTGAGCTCGATGGCGTCCGTGCGGATGGACGGTGTGCGGTTCGTGCCCCAATGGAATCCCCACTGTTTCCTGACGTATGATTCCGGTAACCGGAAGCAGGAGACGCTTCTGGGCGGCGTACCCGCGCTGACGATCGAGCGGCTTCTGCCGTTTAAGGGCTGCGACGCGGTCTGCGTCAATTTCATCACCGGCATGGAACTTGAATTGCGGGCGCTGCAGGCCTTCCGGCGCGCCTCCAGCAGTCTCGTGCTGATGGACGTTCACAGCCTTACGCTGGGAATCGACGAGAAGCGCCGCAGGTTTTTCCGCGTTCCGCCCCGTTGGGAGGCGTGGCTGGGCTGCGCGGACGTTGTCCAGCTGAACCAGCGCGAGGGTGAACTCCTGGCCGGCGGATCCCTGGACACCGAAGAGGCCGCCGGGAAATTCGGCGAGCGGGTCCTGTCCCTGGGTCCGACGGCGCTGTTGATAACCCGCGGCGAAAACGGGGCCGATTCGGTCGCCAGAAATCCGCGGGGCGCCGTTGAAGTTCGACATTATCCGGCGCAGGCCGCCGCCGTTCCCGTTGACGAGACCGGATGCGGCGACGCGTTCCTGATGGGCTTCACGTGGTCGTTCCTCAAGACTCGCAGCGTTCCCTCGGCCGTCCGGTTCGCCAATCGCGTCGCGGGCGTTACGTGCTGTCTCCGAGGCATCGAACAGATGGCCAGGATTGGCGATTATCTGGAGTAACGGAAGGTTCGCCCGCCGAATCTTCACGTTCCGGCGGCATTCCGATGCAGGCCATTTCATCAAGGGGTTTGTCCTATGCAACAATACGATTTTCCGGGTCGGCCGAGCTTCGACCTGTCCCTCAGCCCCCGGCTGGTCTATTACGGGCTGGGCGTTCTGGTCCTGCTGTGGCTGCTCAGCGGGATCTACATCGTACAGCCGGCCGAACAGGCGGTGGTACTGCGGTTCGGCAAATCCATGGGCGTGGAGGAGCCCGGCATCCACTACCATCTTCCGTGGCCCGTCGAGTCGGTGGAAATCGAGCAGGTCAGCGAGGTGAAGCGGGTTGAGATCGGGTTCCGTACCATCGCCGTCGAGCCGGTACCCCGATATCAGAACGTGAGCCGCGAGGCGTCCATGCTCACCGGCGACGAAAATATCGTGAACGTGGAACTGATCGTCCAGTATCGGATCAGCGACATCGAAGAATACCTGTTCAACGCCGCCGACCAGGTGCACGCCGTCCGGAGCGTGGTGGAAGCGGCGCTTCGCCAGGTGGTTGGCCGTTCGGCGATCGACGAAGCGCTCACCGAGGGCAAATTCAAGATCCAGAGCGAGATCGAGGAACAGGTCAAAGCGGTGTTCGACCTCTACGACATCGGGGTGCATGTGGAGAACGTAAAGTTGCAGACAGTATCGGTACCGCGAGAGGTGGATCACGCGTTCAAGGACGTCGCCAGCGCCCGCGAGGATCGGGAACGGCTGCGCAACGAGGCCGAAGCCTATCGGAACGAGGTCATCCCGAAGGCGCGGGGGGGGGCGGAGAAGATGATTCGGGAGGCAGAGGCGTATACGGTCGAGCGCGTCAAGCGGTCCCAGGGCGACGCGGAGCGTTTTCTTGAAGTCCTTACTGAGTATCGCAAGGCCAAGGACGTAACCGAGGTCAGGCTTTACCTGGAAACCATGGAAAAGATTCTGCCGGGCATCCAGAAATACGTGGTCGAGTCCGACGGCAAGGGGAGCGGTTTTCTGAATCTGCTGAATCTGCAGCCCAACGCGCCGAAACCCGTTGGACCGACGACAGCAGGGGGGAACTGAGGATGAAATCGATAATCAAGGCCATCGTGGCCATCGTGGTGGCGGGTCTGCTGGTCGAGTCGGTCCTGTTCACCGTTGACGAACGCGAACAGGTGGTGGTGACCCGGCTGGGAGAACCCAGGCGTACCATCCAGAGTCCCGGCCTGCAGTGGAAAGTGCCTTTTGTCGAGCGGCTTCACTCCTTCGACGACCGTCTGCTGTATAGCGACGCGGATCCGGCGCCCATTTATACGCTGGACAAGAAGAACCTGATCGTTGACAATTTCGCGAGGTGGCGTATCGTCAACCCCCTGAAATTTCTGAAGTCCGTGCAGACGGTGCGCGGCGCCCAGTCCCGCCTGGACGATATCATCTACGCGGCCGTGCGGGAGGAGTTGGGTCGCCGGACGCTCGATGAAATCGTCTCCGGCAATCGGAAGGAGATTATGGATAAGGTCACGGAGCGGTCGCGCCAGGACGCCGAGGAATTGGGCGTGGAGGTGGTGGACGTTCGCATCAAACGTGCCGACCTGCCCGAGGAGAACAAGAAGAACGTCTTCGACCGGATGCGGGCCGAGCGTGCCAGGCAGGCAAAGGAATATCGGGCAGAGGGCGAAGAGGCGGCCCTCAAGATCCGGGCGGAGACCGACCTTGAAGTCACGCGCATCAAGTCCGACGCGTTCCAGAAGTCTCAGCTGATCCGGGGCCAGGGCGACGCCGAGGCGTTGGCGATTTACGCAAAGGCGTTCCAGAGAGACCCGCGATTCTACGAGTTCCAGCGCACGCTCGAGGCCTACGAGCGGACGCTCACGGAGGGAACGACTACGGTTGTGCTGCCGCTGCGCACGGACTTCTTCAAGTTTCTGGGTCACAGGAAGCGATGATGACCGCGCGGCGGTTCTGCCCGTTGATCTGGGCGGTCTGCCTGCTGTGCCGGCCGGCTTCGGCCGAGGGTTGGGAACGACTCGAACGGGAAGGGCTGACGCTGCGGTTTCAGGAGATTGATCGCGAGGCGGCGTGGGGCCTTCTGGATGAGCTGATCGACGGGAGGTCCGAGGTCGCGGAAAAGCTGGGAGGAGGCCGGGATGTTTCGGTTACCGTCTACGTGGCGGGCTCCCAGCAGTTGTTCGACGCCGTCACGCGTGGACGTATTCCCCACTGGGGAGTGGGTTGCGCGTTCCCTGCCGAACGGATCGCCGTGCTGCGGCTTCTCCCGGGACAGCGCGGACAGGTTCTGAAGACGGCCCGGCACGAACTCTCCCATATTCTGCTGCACCATCTGTCGCGTGCGCGGATTCCGCGCTGGTTCGACGAGGGTGTGGCCATGTGGGCCGCACAGGAATGGCGGCTGCGGGAAAGCACCGAGGTCTCCTACGCGATTTTTTCCGGCGGACTGGTTCCGCTGGGCGAAATCGAGGGCGTCCTCGGTTTTTCGTCTTCCAGGGCGCGCCTGGCGTATACCGAGAGCCTGCTTGCCGTTCTGTACCTGATCCATCTGGGCGGCCCCGACGCCGTGGCGCAGATCGTCCGGTCGCTCGGGAGCGGGGTCTCGTTCGACGTTGCACTGTATCGGGTCACCGGGCTCACGCCCGGGAAGTTTGAACGGGAATGGGCGGAATACGCAAAGGGGCGGTTCAGCGCAACGGCCCTGCTGACATCGGCGGAAGCGCTCTGGATCTATATGACGTTCCTGCTTCTGGGCGTATTTGTCGCGGTCCGGATCCGGAACCGCCGAATTATCGACGGTTGGGATGAAGAGTCACCGGAAGACGCGTTGCCGTTGCGACTGCGCCTGAAGGTGCGGCGGTCAGGAGACCGGTCGTGATCGTTGGGGTCACCGGGGGGATCGGCGCGGGAAAGAGCCGCGTATGCGAGGTTTTCGCGAGGAAAGGCGCGCGGGTGATCGAGGCGGACGAGGTGGGGAGGGAGGCGGTGGAAGACCCGGCGGTCCTGCGGGGACTGGCGCAGGCGTTCGGTAACGACATTCTGGACGTCCACGGCGCCCTGAATCGCCGGGAACTGGGCCGGCGCGCGTTCGCTTCGCCGGGTGCGCGGGAGCGGCTGAACGCCATCGTGTGGCCGTCGCTCGGCAGGAGGTTGCGGGAGGCAGCGGTGCGGTCGCGCTCCGCATGTCCGGACCGGCCGGTCGTGATCGACGCGGCGCTGATCCTGGAATGGGGCGACCATCGCGCGCTGTGCGACGCACTGGTGGTGGTCACGGCGCCGGAAACCGTGCGGATTCAGCGGGCCATGGAACGGAAGGGCCTGTCCGAGGGAGAAGTCAGGGACCGGCTGGCGTCACAGCTGCCGGAATCGGAAAAGGTCGCGGCAGCGGACTACGTGATCGAAAACGCGGGATCGTTATCCGATCTGGAAACGCGGGCGATGGCGGTCTGGCGGGAGATTATCGAGACATAGAGCGGTGAGACTTGGAGAGAGTCAGGTGACAGACGTTGATCGGTCCGGATGCGCAGTCCTCCGGTGCCGGGACGCCTGAAGACCCCGATGGGATCGTCCGTCGGGGTCGCGCTTTTTGCCGCCTGGAGTGTTTCGATTCCAGGACGAGGGATTCGAAAAAGCCCTGTTAACCCCATTCATTCATGAAACGGAACAAACATGGATGGACAGGATGGACAGGATGAAAACCAAGTGCACGAGAAAACCAACATCAGAAACTACGAAACACACGAAAAAAACGAAAAATCCGTGACTGAAGTTCGTTGTCGCAATAGGCGCAAAACCACGATGTTGCGCGTCAGCCTGACACCCCAACGTCACGCCGGTCAACTCGATTTTGGACGTATCAAGGATTTCGTTAGTTTCTCCACTCATGTTATTGAAAACCAACCCATTATACAAAACATCCACCGGTTTTCATGAATAATTCAGGTTAAGAAACGGACGTTTCGCAACGCACGCGATCATGAAACGATCGTTTCCTTAGCCAGCGTCACCCGCACGGTCGGTCTGATTCTCCAAAGGTCCGAAGTTCCGCTTCCGAGTACGAGGGCGATTCCCAGGCGACGTTGGATGCCGGAGTCCACTTGATTTCGGGAAGAACGACGCAGGGTTTAAGTGCGGGAAGAAATGCTCTGGTGGTAACGATATCGAGAAAATCCGGAGAACGATGAATTTCACCTTGTTTGCTTGTAATTTGTAAGGAATATTTGTATATTCCAGGGTAAAGGAGATATTGTAATGTATGAATCTACAATCACCACGAAGGGGCAGACGACAATTCCCAAGTTCGTTCGGGAGGCGTTGGGCGTACACACGGGAGACAGATTGCGGTACGTCATCACCGATGGCGACGTGCGCCTTCTGCCCCTGAAGCCCGTCGGCCGGCTGTTCGGTGTGCTGAGGGTTCAAGGTCCCGCCCTGACCGTCGAGGAGATGGAGAAGGCCGTATCCGACGGTGCGGCGGACGAGTGATCGGCCTGGATACCAATGTGCTCGTTCGCTTTCTGGTGCGGGACGACGCGCAGCAGGCCGAGAGGGCCCGCGCGCTGCTGGAGTCACTCACGGCCGACCGACCGGGTTTCGTCTGCCGTGAGGTGGTCGTCGAGCTCGTCTGGGTGCTGGAACGGGCCTATGGCCTCTCGCCTGGCCGCATTGCGAAGATACTTGTGGAACTCGTGGCCACGGAGGGTCTCGTCATCGAGGAGGCCGGAGACGTGGCTCGCGCGGCGATACGGTACCGTACGTCTGGCGGCGGATTCTCGGATCTGATGATCCTGGCGGCGGCCGAACGCGCCGGAGCGGGTCCGCTTTACACCTTCGACAGAGAAGCAGCGCGGATCGACGGCGTTTCGCAACTGTAAATTGCACGAATGCCTGCCCCGAATTTAAACGGCGAACGATCAGGTACCGAAGTCCCACAAGCGTCAGCCTGCCGGTTTTTTTTGTCCCCGTTTGATATCGAAGTTCCCACTGTGTGCCTGCGGCCCGGGCGGATGTGATTTTACTTGACCCGCGTACCGGTACGCGATACATTCGGGTTTTCCGGTGCAGCAACGGCAATCTCTGATTTGCCTCCCTGAGTATGGACTATTGAACTCTCATCATATTTGGGTGAGCGGCGCGCACGGCGTCGACCTGCTCGACCGCCACGAGCCGGGGGAGACCGCATGGCGATCGAACAATTGCCCCATCCGGGATTGAGCATCGTGGAGAACTGGCTCGACCCGCTCTGTCTGAGCGTCACGGACGCGGCGAGGGTGCTGGGGGTGGCGCGCCACACGCTTTCGCGGGTACTCAACGGGCACGCGGCCATCTCGCCGGAAATGGCCATCCGGCTCGAGAAAGCGGGATGGTCCGACGCGGAGTACTGGCTGCGCCGGCAGACGGCATTCGACCTCCTGCAGGCCCGTGAAAACGAAGACCGGATCGAGGTCGAGCGGTATCAGCCTCAGCCGACCCTTTGGGAAGGGCAAGGCGTATACCGGAATACCGGCATCGCCGTGCTTCTGGGCGCCGGCGCGTCGGCAGCGGCCGGCTATCCGTCCACACGGGAACTGACCGGTCTGGTTGTCTCCGGGCGCGGCGTTACCAGGCACAGTGACGGGAGTTTCTACATCAGCGGCCGAAATGAACCGTGTACGGAAGCCGTGAGGATTCCCGCGGGTATGGCGGGACGATTGGGCGCCGAGGCGGAGTCGAACCTGACAGCGAACGCGGGGACAGACGTCGATTACGAGGACATTTGTCTCCTCGCCCGTGAGGTTCTGGATGAAACGAGGGAAGAAATGGATAACCCGGCCGTCCGCGGGTTCGTCAATGACCTGAGAGCCGGGATGTCGTCTACGGCCCCAATGGCGACAGAGGCAAACGTGGGTGGCGCCGGCCCGATCGAGACGCCCGTTTCCCTCGATCTGGAAGGCCTGATGAGGGAAACGTGCAAATACATAGAGGACGTCGTTTCACAGAGCCTGGCGATACATCAACCTGCGCCGGATCGGGTACGGCATCTGAACGCCATCGAACACGCCTGTAAGGTTTTCAACGTCACCAGTCTGGCGACGCTGAGCCACGAAACGCACGTTGAGACGTTTCTGAGAGACCGGGAGATAGTACTGGTCGATGGATTTTCGGCACAGCAGGATGCCATTTCGCTCTGGACCGGCAACGTCCCAGCGGATGTTGCGATTCCGTTTCTGAAGCTACGAGGTTCCGTAGACTGGTACCGCTATACCGACGGGCGGATCAGACGGGTCCCGCATCATCTCTATCCTCTGCGCATTGGCGATGAAGGCAGCTTTGTGTACGCGGAACACAGCCCGCGGGTGTTGCTGATCGGGCCGGCGAACGCGGTCCCTGAACATGGATCCGGGATATTCCGCGAACTCCGTTATTGCTTTCGATCAACCATTGGACAGGCGAACACGATGGTTGTCTGTGGTTACGGCTTTGACGACAGGGGTGTCAACAGTGAGTTGATCGATTGGTACGACGGCAAGGGAGGACGGATGTTTGTAATCGTTCACCCGGAACCGGACAGACTCGTCGAAAACGCGCGTGGCGCTGTCAGGAAGAACTGGGAGACCTGGAAGCGAAACGACGCGATCGCTCTCATCGAGAAAAGCTTCGAAGACGTGGAAGCGCTCGAGTTCGTGGAAACCATTGCGAAAACGGCGAATCGATGAACGGCCGGCGGGGGAACCAAGGCGAGGCCTCATCAGAGGTCGGCGAAGGGCAGGGCGGTTACAGCCGGACCAAGCGGTACACGGACGTCGCCGGGATGGACGACGTATCCCGGTCTTGCAACGCCTTTCAGGTCGCCCTGGAACATCCTGATGGCGTTGGCCATGCCCGGGCGCGGCGTCGCGGACGACTTCACTTCGATGGGGACGAGACCGGCGCCTGTATCAACGACGAAATCAACTTCCAATCCCGCCAGAGTTCGCCAGAAATAGACCTGCGGATCGATCCCGCGGTGGGTCAACGCCCGGACGATTTCTGACAGAACGGCCGTTTCAAGCAGAGCGCCGCCCATGGGTCCGGAGGCCGCATGCTCCGGATCCTTGAGACCGACCAGGTAGCACAACGTGCCGACGTCCGTGAAATAGACTTTCGGGGTTTTGACGAGCCGTTTCCCGACGTTCGCGAAGTAGGGCCGCAGGACGATTACCTGATAGGTGGCCTCAAGTACGGACAGCCAGGCTTTGACGGTATTGACTGCAACCCCGAGGTCGCGAGCCACGTCGGTCAGCCGAAGTAGCTGGGCGCTTCGGGCGGCCAGAACCCGCAGGAAGTTCTGATACTGTGTGAGGTCGCCTACCTGCCGCAAACTGCGAACGTCCCGTTCCAGATAGGTCTGAATGTAGCTGGCGTGCCAGAGCGAGACATCCCGATCGGGTTGGGCCGCAAGTTCCGGATAGCCGCCGCGAAGGAACTCCTGCCACAACGCACCGTAGCCGGCACGCGGTCTCGCGGACGGGTGGCTTTCGCGCTCCCAGGCGAGGGGAGCGTGAGGACGCCCATCGACTTCACGCCTGGACAATGGCAAGAGTCGGAGAATCGCAGCACGACCTGCCAGCGACTCGGTGATGTTTTGGACGAGCAGCAGATTATGGGAGCCGGTTAACAGGTATTGACCGGCTCGGCTCCGGTTTGAGTCGATCTTCTCCTTGATATAGAAGAGCAGGTCGGGTGCGTATTGTACCTCGTCGAAGATCACCGGCGCCGGATACAGTTCCAGGAACCCTCGCGGGTCTTCGACGGCAGCTGCGCGAACGTCCGGCGGCTCGAGAGAGACGTATTTGTACCGACGGGCAAAGAGACGCTGGAGCAGTGTCGTTTTGCCGGACTGCCGCGGTCCGGTCAGGACGACGGCCGGAAATTCGGCGGCCGCCCTCCTGAGGACAGGTTCCAGCGAGCGTTTGATGTAATGCAGGGCCATGACTGGAAATTATGCATTTTGAATGCAAAAAGTCAACTGAAAATTCGTGTGCATGCGCCGTGACTGTTGTGATGATTGATGGCCTCATGTTTAATTTGGATCGGATTTGCAGCACCTCGACTGTCGTTTGAAATGAACATTCAATACGTCAATGGGTGGTCGTCCAATTGTATCGTTCCCGCCGCGCGACTAGACGGTTCGGCGTACACTATGGTTGATCGATTGGATGTTTCTACTTGACAAGATGCCACGAAATTGTGGACATTTCCATAGTTGGATTGCTGCAGATGCAGCACAATCGACAAGCTTGATCGTGAGAACTGTGAGTGGAGACGTGGAAGACGGGATACGTGATGCAAACGCGTGCGGCACGTGCACGGGAGGTGTATCGGGCCGGTTTACATGCCACGATGGTACAGCCTCTCGAACCACGGATTGGCAAGACACGGGGGTTATGGAAGATGGATGATGTTTTCATCTATTGGGATAATTCAAACATCTTCATTGGTGCTCAGGACGTTGCCGTTGAGAGGGAAGGCGAATCGGCCCGGTCTCGCGTACGGATTCATTTCCCGAATATGTTGAAGTTGGCGCACGCGGGGCGAACTGTCAGACGGGCAGTTGCCGCTGGTTCCGTCCCGCCGGAACTGAGAAGTGTTTGGAATCGGTTAGAAAACAGCGGTGTGGAGGTGAGGCTGCTGGAACGAGGTACCTTGTACGGACGCGAACAGGGAGTAGACCAGATATTGCAGACAGAAATGTTGCGGGATGGTTTCGACAACAATGGAGATCCAGGCACAGTCGTCATGTTGACCGGCGACGGCGCAGGCTTTCTGGACGGCGTTGGATTTCACGCCGATTTGTCTCGAATGCAAAAGCGCGGATGGCGAATTGAGGTCGTATCGTGGAAGTACAGCTGCAATCGAAGGATGAGGGAATGGGCAGAACAGTACGGCGTATTTGTGTCGCTGGATGATTTCTATGATAGCATTACGTTTCTGGAACATCCGAGGCAGGGCGACCCTATAGGAGATCCTCGACTTTCCGTTTCCATTGATTTGTCCAAGAGACAGTTGGCTGATTGAGTGACGCCGGAACGTATCTCGTCGCGGCGGCGTCCCAATTCTTGCCCGAGCTGCGCGCATCCAGTCCGCGCCGGTCAACAATAAAGGCCCCCGAATCTCAGGGGCCTCGTTTTTTTCCGAGAAATTCTCACGTTCCTGCCGTGGCGTCAGTTGCGGCATGGTCGTTCTCGCCGGGATCGGCCGCTATCCCCGTGTGCTTCGGGTGACTGCATCATACCCCTTCTTTTTCCGGTCCGCGCCGTTCATTCCTTTACGTTCTCCGCTTTCTTTCGCCACTCCTCTGCGAGGTGGCGGGCTTGCGAGATCTGCGCGGGGGTCATTGTCTTTTCCAGGTTGTCGCGCACAACGCCGCCCAGGCTGTCTCCCGCGGCGGCGGCCAGATTGCAGTGCGCGTGGGCGGTAACGTCGTTCCGTTCCACGCCGAGGCCCATGGCGTACATCATCCCGAGTTGAGATCGTGCCCGCGCAAAGCCCCGGTCGGCCGACAGGCGGAACCATTTGAACGCTTTTGCGTAGTCCCGGGGCGTCCCGCGGGCGTTGGCGTACATGATTCCCAGAAGGTACTGGGCGCCCGCGTGGTCCTGACGGGCGGCTTCGCGATAGAAAGCGAGCGCTTTCGCGCGGTCCTGTTTCACGCCGCGCCCCCTGTTATATGCCGTGCCAAGATTGAAACGGGCGTCGGCGTGACCCTGTTTCGCCGCGGCGCGGTACCATCTGATCGCCTGATCGAGATCCCGCTCGACGCCGAGGCCGTTGGCGTACATCCATCCCAGGCTGTTTTGCGCCGCCGCGTGACCCTGCTCGGCGGCCGGACGGAACCACCTGACCGCCTCCGCGAAGTCCCGGGGAACGCCGAGACCGTTGCCGTACATCGTGCCGAGAACGAACTGGGCCTCCGCATCCCCTCGCCCGGCCCGCCTCCGGACGTCCTTCAGGTCCTCATCGCTCGGTTCTGTGGCTACGCCCGCGGCGGCAAGCGCGAGAATCGTCAGAAATATCGTCGCCAACCCTGTTCGTCGCCTCACCATTTTCGCTACTCCCGTACGAAAGACACACTCCGTCAATGACCCGTCGACACGTTTGGAATGCGGATTCGGAAGGTGGGGCGGACATTCCCGTCTGCCCATCTCAAAATATCCATACTTGAGTGCACATGGAAGAAACCATTGAGCGATCCGATGAAGCGACTCAACGTCGTAACCAGGATTCACTCCCCACGCTTTTTAGGGGCGTCCCTTGCGGGCGCCCGGCCTCTCGTGGCGCACTAGAGCCGCACTCCCTGATCATTGTTGCCTGTTTACACGAGCAATTACGGCCCAACGCCGCCACCCTGGCCGCGTGCGACTGTATCGAAATCGGACAGTACTGTATTGAAATCGAACACTTTATAGGCAGCAGATTTGCGCATAAATCAGCAACCTGTTATTATTTATATAATTAAGTCGTTTGGCAGGGTTATTGCTGTTGAATATTAGCGGCGGGTTGACGATATTGACTCGGCCTGCATCCAGATACGTTGTAAGATTGACCCGGTTAAGTCTTCATTCCAATTGAAATCGACCTCGTGGCTCGTATGCGAGGATGTTCGTCCCTACGGAAATACCCGTGATCAAGAATCTCCTGACTGTCGCTGTCCGCAACTTGCTGCGGCACAAATTGTACACCGCCGTCAATGTGTTGGGTCTCGCGATCGGGTTGGCGGGTGCCATTCTGATCCTGTTGTACGTCAAGCAGGAGTTTTCGGTCGATAGATTCTACACTCTGGGCGATCGGATTTACAAAGTGATTCGAGAAGTGCGCAAAACAACGCGAACAACCTACGAGAGCGGGACCTCGGGCGCGCTCGGACCGGAGTTGGAAGCGTCGTTTCCCGAGGTAGAGACAACCATACGTTTCTGGCGATGGCCCGTGAACGCGCAATACGGAGAGCGAACGGGTGAGTATGAGTTCGCGCTGGTTGACGACGGCTTTCTGAGAGTCTTTGATTTCGACTTGATACGTGGCGATCCGGAGATTGCATTTCGATTCCCAAACTCGGTGATCGTTACCGAGGACATGGCTCGCCACCTGTTTGGCGACGATGACCCGATGGGCCGGTCTTTCTCAGTCGAAAGCACCGTGTTTCCCGGCGAATATACAGTGACCGGGATCCTGAAGGCGCCGCATCCCTCGTCAGGCCTAAATTTTCAGATCCTCTCAACAACGGTGACGCCCGTCGGGGAAGTAAGGGATAAGTGGACAATGTGGCAGCCAATGCTCTCCTGGCGGCCCGTGGAGACTTTTGTACTACTCAAAGCCGGACAAGACCACAGATCCCTGCAAACGAAAATGCAGTCGCTAATCGAGCGGTTCATGGGGGGTGAAATTGCGACAAAATCAGCGTTTCATCTCCAGCCGATTCACCGGGTGTACCTGTACGGCACATCCGATTTCAATCCCAAGGACTGGGGCCGCATTCAACGAATTTACATGCTCGCGACCATCGGAATGATCGTTGTCGTCATCGCGTGCGTGAATTTTACCAATCTGGCGACCGCGCGGGCTGTCACCCGGAAGCGGGAAGTGGGCGTGCGAAAGGTGGTCGGGGCGCACCGGCCGCAACTGATGGTTCAGTTTTTGGGCGAATCCCTGCTATTGACCGGCATCGCGCTGCTGATTGCCCTGGCGCTCGCAGATATATCCGTGCCTCTATTCAATCAATTCGCACAGAGCGATCTGCACATCGATGTGTCGATAATTGCGGCATCTGCGCCGGCAGTATTGGCATTAACGGTATTGGCCGGACTACTGGCAGGCGCGTATCCTGCATTCTTCCTGTCCTCCTTTCTCCCGGTAACCGCGCTAAGGGGCGGTACGTTTTCATCCTCTGGAACTGCATGGCTGAAGAAGGGACTCGTGGTTTTTCAGTTCGGTACATCCATTTTGCTGGTCATCTGCACGCTCGTCGTCTATCAGCAATTGCGATACATAGACACGAAAGATCTGGGGTTCGCACGCGGTCATATTGTTAGCCTACCCATTTTCAGTCATGACGTTTTCGCGGAACCGAACCCGAAAAAACGTCTCTCGGCACGCCACGAGATGGTGAAGCAGGTATTCCTCGAACACCCCAATGTCCTGAGGGCGTCGGCAGTGCGGTACAGAATAGCGGGATACGCAGGACGGCCGCGCTTGATCTGGCCCGATGGGGACCGGACACGAGAACGTACAATTCGCATTAACGAAGTTGACGGTTCATTCTTCGAGACATTTGACGTCCCCGTGCTGCTCGGTCGCGCTTTTTCAGCAGATGTAGCCAGCGATACATCACAGGCCATTATTCTGAATGAAACCGCCGTGCGTCTGCTCGGATGGGAGAATGATCCAATTGGCAGACAGATCGAGTCACCTGCCTTTAAGGACCAGGTAGTGACCGTAATCGGGGTTGTGAGAGACTACCACGCCCTGTCGCTACGAGCAGAAATAGAGCCCCTGGGTTTTATCGCCCGCTCGGAGTTCTTTTATTCGCTGAACCTGCGCATCCGACCGGAAGGGACCGCGCAGACCCTTGCTTTTCTCGAATCGCAATGGAAACGCTTCGTGCCGGATGAGCCATTTGAATATCATTTCATGGATGAGTTCATGGAGTGGATCTATTTCAATGAGATACGCACGGGTAAAATGCTCGGGGTGTTTTCATTGCTGGCAATCTTCGTGGCGTGCATGGGGTTGTTCGGACTTGTGGCGTTTATGGTCCAGTCTCGCACCAAGGAAATCGGCGTTCGAAAGGTACTTGGCGCATCCACGCCGCATCTGGTGATGCTGCTCTCGCGTGAATTCCTGCTTCTTATTCTCGTTGCCAGCGTGGTCGCCTGGCCAATCGCCTATTATCTGATGCGCGACTGGCTTTCCGGGTTTGCGTATCGGACCTCGTTGACTGTCGTGCCCTTTGTCGCGAGCGCGACACTGGCTCTATTCATTGCATTCGTAACCGTTAGTATCCAGGCAGTCCGCGCAGCACAAGCCAATCCGATTGATGCCTTGCGAGATGAATAACTATCGTGGCTGATCGATTCGTTGCCCCGCCATCCCTCATCTCTCCTCTCACCCCGTTACTGGCTCCAAATCAGGTCCGGTCAAGACTTGAAGGTGAAGACTTTGATCTTGAGGCTACGCGCATCGGGGTTGTCGACGTCCAGGGCATTGAATTTTTCGGGCACGCTGCACCAGTCTTCGCAACCCTTACCGCCGAAGTAGAAGCGACATGCCTCAACCGGCATCGCAGTAGCCTTGCCCGACTCGAAGAGCTCGTAGGAACGCTGCGGGGCGTTCGTGAACGGCGACCACGCCGTCGACGTGAACCTCAGCGGCCGCTCCTGCGCTGACGCCATGGTCGAAATGGCGACGATCAGCAGCAGCAGCGGTACACCAGCCATCCGGCGGAACCAGCCATGAAGCCATGATGGGCGTAAGTGGAGTGGGCTATGCGGTTTCCGCGCGAAGACCGCGGACATGACGTAAATGCATGTCTGGGTCATTAGACCTTGATCCTGTTGACTACAAATTCGTTCATGCGACGCGCGATCGATCACAGGTGTCTACGTCGTATTGCTCAACGGGCGGTTCGCCTTTATTCCTTCGCAGCATGACACGGGAACAGATTAATAAAGTACGTACCGAGAGAAAGATCAATTAACAACAAACGTCACTTGGGTTTTGCGAGTTGCCCATAATGTACACTGTCGTAGCCCGACTCCGGGATACGTTATGCGGTTTCGAGGTCGAATTCCTCATGACGTTGCTCGCGAAAATTGGCCAGTTACATCGATGCCAATTGAGACGGGCATTCCATAAACGACACGATTCGCGAAGCCAAATCGCCAAGGTTGGACGGCTTTGTCTCACATTCCCAAATGACCAATACCGACCAGCCGTGGTCCATCAATAGACGGATATTCTCAACGTCTCTCTTTTTGTTCCCGTCCAGCTTCTCCCGCCAAAAATCGATCCTGGTTTTCGGCATGCGGTTGCCCATCGAGCAGTTGTGCTGGTGCCAGAAACACCCATGAACGAAGATTGCTTTTTTGCGACGGCGTACAACGAGATCAGGGCAGCCTGGTAAGTCGCGTATGTGAAGTCGGTACCGGTACCCAAGTGAATGGAATATCTTCCGAACCCGCATCTCTGCCTTTGTGTCCTTGGCGCGAACAAGCGACATACGTTTGCTCCGTTGTTCGCGGGTTAACGGGTCTTTCATACCATATCCTAGCGCGGTTTCGCTATGCTCAGCCCCAACCAAATAGGCGCAAGCGAATGCGTGCGCCGTTTCAACGGATTGAGGACTCCCGCCTGAGGGAGAGTCGCAGAAGCTAAGCCGATCCCTGAGCTTGTCGAAGGGCCGGCGTCTTCTGATGCGGTGGGGCGATCGTAACGCCTTTTTGAAATACTGACAGGATGACAAGACATCAACGCATTCTGCATAGAAATCTTCCTGTAAGACACTAATTGTCGTACCATTCAAGCCGCCGTATACCCAGTCTTGACGTAGCAGCCTCGATCATTTCGCGATATGCCGGTTGTTGGCATTGCTGAGTCGGATACAGTATCACTGCGGCAAATGGGACTGCGGATGGAACAACATGCGCCCTTTCAAAGACCGCGAATAAAATACTCTTCCAATCCCTTGCCAGTCCCCAACAAACAACCCTACCGTCGGCAAGCCGGCGCCCGTGGGGCTTAATGTACGACTGCACGACGAGGGCGTTTGATAACCCAAGAAGCTTTGCCACAATGGAAAAGTCTTTGATGCGTTCGCGAAGATAAGGCTTCATAATAGTGTCCTTTAAGTAGACACGAACGCTTCCCTTATCCAAATACCTAGAAAGAACACCACCCACATGCTCATTCCTTATCCAATCTTCAAACATCATTGACTTTTGCGGGTTTGTCAGCGTCGGCCAATTCAAATCATCTGCGGTTTTCCACAGAGTCCGTTTGATCCGAAGGAACACTCTGTCAGGGACTTTCATTGCACACCCCCTGGAGGAGGCGGCTCCGGGAAGTTATATCGCGGTACCTCAAGTTGAGGATCTCCCTCCCTTGACAATAATGAGGCTTGGTCCAACATCCATTCGCGAAGAAATGAGCCTGCCGAGTGATTATTGAAGGATATTAGTGATTTTCCAAGTCCGAGGCGTTCGATTCTGCCTCCCTTTACGGCTTGATCTAGTGTAACCACCTCCGAGATTCGCCTCAAATCAGTGACGAAGTCCAATACAACCAGTCGATCCTTTCCCGGACCAATTCGCAATCCCCGACCAAGCTGTTGAACGAAGATCCGTCTACTATGTGTTACCCGCATGAATACGATCATATCGACTTCTGGCACGTCGACTCCTTCATTAAAGAGGTCAACAACGGTCGCAAATTGCATTCTTCCTTCTCTTAGCCATGACATTCGCTGCACTCTCTCTCTCGAAGGCGTTTCATTTAGAATTGCCTCAGCTCGAAAACCATACTGTCTCAATGTGGCGGCAAAAGTCTTGGCATGTACCCCAGACGGGCAATAGGCGATTGCGGTATGCCGTTTTTCGTTTCTGAAAGCTTCGCTGGCTAGTCTGGCCGCCTCGTCATCTCGAGTGGTCAGGATCAACTTTCGGTTCAATTGAGAAAGCGAGTAACTGAAAGTCGACGCTTGTTGGACGAATTTCCAATTAAGGTCGTCGGCTAGAAGACGATAGTCAACGTCACTCAAATATCCGGCTCTTAGGCCTTCGGGAATTCCCATTTTTATCAACGGGGGCCCGAGGAGGCGGTCAATATCATACCCATCACCTCGCCATGGCGTCGCGGTAACGCCAGCGAGCATGTTTGGACACAGCGCTTCGATAGTTTCCTGAAAAGTAGCTGCACCGATGTGATGTACCTCGTCGACGACGACTAAGCCAAAGTTGGGTAGGATGTCAATATTCCGCGAGATACTCTGAATTGTCGCAAACGTTATACCGTCCCAATATACTGGCGTTTCTTGGTCGGCAAATCGGTGCGTTGCTACCGTCTTCGGCAATTGGAACCAAAATTCACGTAAGAGTTGATCCACGAGTACACGTGTGTGCGCAAGGACTAGAACCAGATTTCCGGGCACGCGACCGTCGCGAAGGAGGTTTGCCACGGTTTCGGCCATTATAACGGTTTTACCGAGACCTGTAGCGAGTACCAACTGGCCTCGTCCAGTATCCACCAGAGCATTGCGTAGGCTTTCGGATGCTTCGAGCTGATACGGACGAAGTTTCTTGATGTGAGTGGGATACTCGTTACTATTACGCATCCATTTGAGGAGCCTCGACGGCTCTGCTAATTCAATTGCCAAGCCTAGCTTCTGTTCTTTCCGAACCCGTAGCCTAAGTGTGTCCGATGCACGACGGGATGACGCAATAAGGAGTCTATCCGCGCCATAGTATTCTCCCGCCTCGATGACTTCATCGACTGCTGAAACCGCAGGTGGCGAAGAGGTAGTGTGCTTGCATTGGGTAACCCATAGCTTTCCACCCTTGCGAGACAATACGTCCCCACCCCTATCACCAACTCCACCGACGACTTGAACATCGTCGAATCCATTCTGAATAAATAGACGTGCGACATCCCGCTCAAATGCCTGCCAGGGCCCCTTGAGTAAGCGTGTAATTCCGAGGAATTGGGTGTCGTCACGGTTCAATCGTCGTCTCCAAAGTTAATTGTAGGTGCGAGAAGCTCGGATGCAAGGAATGCCCTCATCAGCTTTTCGCGGCTCATTGCTTCTAGGTCTGATGGTGCCTGCTGTGCCAACCAAACAGTGTCAGCTAGAAGCCCCGCGTAGTAGCTGATAGTCCTAGCCCTAGCTTCTTCCGTGGCACCGGCACTACCAAAGTCCAAAGTTGAGAATGCTTCATCCCAGTAGTTGCCGTCAAAGAACATACTTGGATTCGACACAACGAAATCACTGATGATGACAGGGGACGCGTACTGCAAGAATCTCCCATCGTCGATCGCTCCATGCGGGTCCGTGACACCACGGGAAGCCATGTTGACCCGTATACTCTCTTGGCGTGACGGTGATAGATTGTCGAAGAATGTCCGGACATCCTCACTCGATATTCGATCAACGATACTCCGCGCAATATTAACGAGTTGGGATAACGACTCAGACACCATATCTTGTGCAACTAGCATAGATGATCTAGCGTATCTAGTACGTAGGCTCATCAGGGCCGCGCCGAAACTTACCTCTGAACCCTGTTGACCCCTCTCGAAGTCTGCGATCAGCCAAGCCAGCTGTACTAGCAGTGCATCCCGTGGCGTTAGGGTCATTGAATGAAACGCCGTAGCACTTGTGTCAACATAAAACTGCCATGCACCAGATGCAGTTCTACGAATTTCCCAAGGGCATCCTCGCCCCGCTAGAATCGGGTCGTCTGCAGAGACCTCGAACGCCTCCACGTCGAACCGCTGACCGGTTAACTCCTCCGTATACTGTTGAGTTAAACCCGGGAGACGCGTGCGACTTGGTTTTCTGCAGCTAACAGCTGCGCTATTCGGATGAGTGGAACCATCGTCAGCGGCGCCGGTCCCGTCACCACCGAGTGTTTCATCAGACGGACTCTCATCATTATCGCCAAGTGTTTCGGAAGGGTCACCAGGCGAGGGCGAATTGTCTTTGAGGACAGCTGCTTCTGCTTCTTCGACAAGTTCCCACCATTTTTGGTCGGTCTCATATGCTGGGTCCCCCGCATCGAATCCTCGGACCATTGCCTTGGCGCGGTCGTTGTCAGGTACGACAAGTAACTGGCCCCATCCACCTGCAAGCCGGCTATGGGGATTGGAGCGTCGAAATACTTGGAACAAACGATACAGCGGCGAGATATTCTCGCCCGCACCCATTTTCTTAGCTATATCTGGACGAAGTGGGGTCCTCCCGCGCACGATGTCGAGCATTTCGTGCCAAGCGGTGTCCTCTCTGACAAAGCGATCCTTAGTGTATGGCACCCTGCAATGGTCTAGGTGAACTTCGCCCACGATTCGCCCACGGTCTCTTGGGTCGTCGATAGGATACTCTATCTCTTCAGTACCCGCACTATCATCAAGCCATTTAAAGAAATCCTTATTCCCTATTTCGATCTTGCGCCCATTCCTCAGGATGTCAACTCCATACTCGTTTCGGTCAAGATAGCGTTGAATACCGAGCCAGCCATGCACTCGCCTTTCGCGCTGGACGACTTCACCAGAGGCTTCGCATGATGCACATACCAACTCATTTGCACCGAGCCAGTTCCAGCACTGTGTGCAGAATGGCCGTGACTTTAGGGGTACCTCGAAGGGCTGAAAGGCATTAACCGTACCGTGCCGCGAAGACTCGACGAAGCGTTCGGAATTTCCGGGTCCTCCCCAGATACAGTGAAGTCTGGGCCGAACCTGATTACCGTTGATTTCGAGCCGAAACCCAACAGGCGTTTGCGCGGGTCCAATCATTGACGAATAGGTTCGGCCAAGTTGTCTTCCAACGTTACTGCGATTGTACGCTCTGCTAAACCATTCGACTTGCTCGGGCTTCAAACTCTCAACAATGACCTCCGTGCCGGATATATCGCGGTCTAACTTGGGTCGGCTTAACGCAGGCGAGATAAAATCCTGTTTTTTTATCATTAAGTTAAAATCTATGCCCAATCCGACCCATTCGGATGCGCCGTGCCGAGTCGTCCAAATTGACGTATGAGATCCAAGGCGGGCGGTGGCGATATTAAACCCCATCCCAAACAAACCGAGATTATTTATTGGGTCATGGCTAGTCCACCCTGCTCGGGCAGCACGTTCTAGGGTGTCGGCATCCATCCCGGGGCCGTTGTCCATTACCACCAGCCGACTGCTTTGCGAATTCCCGGTTGGGACGCTGATTCTCACTCGTGGATCTTGTACTGGATTACCGGCACGCTGCGCTTCGATGAAGGAGTCCGCCGAATTGTCTATTAGTTCGGCGAGACATCGCCACTGAGGTAGGACGATTTCTCCAAGCATTGGCAGTATGCGGGGATGCGGCGTTAGATCGAAATGTCTCACCGGTTATTCCTCCTCAGGCATATTGAGTGTCTACCATTATGGACGTAGGTGTCGTTTTTCAGAGTTTCCCTAACCCGCAAGTGCAGCGAAGAGTTTCGAAGCGACCGCATTGGCAAGATCAACAGGAACAGCATTACCTAGTTGCCGCATGGAATTGGTCCAGGATCCCTCAAAGTACCAGTTGTCGGGGAATGTTTGCAAGCGAGCACACTCCCGAACCGAGAAATACCTCACTGATAAACCGTCATAACGTAGAGTGTTCTCGCCGCCCGGCACGCCGTGGTCACCAGCCTTAATCGTCTTCGCGGGTTCGTCCCATCTGCTGCCATCGTGCCCCGGGTATGCACGCGCCCCTGGGTTGAGAAAATGATTCGAGGCTTTCTTGGACGTCTGACCTATCCCAACTCTAGGCAGGTCGCGAATCGCGTCACGCACAGTCCGCCAGGGGCTACCAAGTTCATCAAAAACACCTAAGGATAGTTTTTCAATCCGTCGCTTCAGCCTGTTTGGTGGCCCATTCGGGCGTTTAGACTTCGGAATCTCGTGGCGTTCCCAGTAATGTCCAGTTACCCATTGATCACGCAGAAGCGCCTCACGTGAGTGTGATCCTTGTGGGAAGTTGAACTCCAATCCAAGGTCAGCCCTAGTTCCAACGACGAAGACACGTTCACGTCTTTGTGGAACGCCGTAATCGGCAGCGTTCAGACATTTGTAGGCAACGTTGTACATAAGTTCCGAATTGCTCGTGGCCGCACATAGTTGCTCAAGTCTGCGGTAATGATCGGTCCAATTCTCTCCGTCCCGCTGTGAGACACCTGGAAACCTGAGCTGTAGAATTATGTATTCGTAGTAGCGTGAAAAGCTTGGTCTAATTAGCCCTTTGACGTTCTCAAATAGGAATCCCATTGGCCGAATCTCACGGACCGCTCGGATGGCATGTGGAAACATGTCCCGCTTATCGGCGTGGCCCAATCGCTTGCCACCGCTGGAAAAGGGTTGGCATGGCGGTCCTCCCGAAACCAAATGTACGTGCCCTGCGTACTTCTCGAAATCGTAAAAACGCGTATCGGATTCTACGATTTTCCAGTTCAATGCATGCTCAACCCCGTCAGCCTTGTTTCGACGCAGTGTGCGGCAAGACGCATTGTCAGAATCAATCACGGCGACATGACGAAATCCGGCACGTGCGGCGCCGAGCGCGAGCCCACCTGCACCAGCGAAGATTTCGAGAGACTTGATCCGCGATGCACCTGTGAACATCGAGATTACTTCCCGAATTCGTGAGATTATAAACGTCGATTAACTGCGATTTCTGAGGTTATGCCACTTTTTCCCAAAGTCGATTCTCGAATTTGTGTAACGCAGATCTATCAATGCTGCCAACTTAACGTCTGACAGACTGATTGGCATTGCAGGTACAGGTATTCACTCTTGCGAAACCTACTCCACGCACTTTATCAACCACCATTGACAGACGAGCGCATGGATATCTTATGGAAAGAGAACGCAATATATGCGAATCCGTATCTATGGTCAATTCAACACGACGCGCAGCTGTATACGTCGCATTCTGCGACGGATTCGGTGTTAAGTTCCGTACAGAAAAAGACCCCGATGGGATCGATCGTCGGGATCTTCTTATGTCTGCAACTAGCGAACGCGGTGAGGCTTGGCTTAGTGTGTACTGGGGCGTCTAGACAGGTCTGTTGTGCCTCCACTCTTTCATTGAAGGGGCGCCAATGAATGCTTGCGTAAGTGTAGAATTACCGCAGATCCAGATCCTTGCAGCCAATTGCGCCCAGCAGGTGGCCATCTGTCGACACGTCTGACAAAGTCAATTCTACCGTCGCCGTGTTGTACTTAAGTGCGATGCTGAGTCGCCCAACCTTGATAGCTGGGTAAAACCAGCCAATGTGCCGCCTTATCTCCGTGAACGGCGAGTTCCCCGTCGTCATCAACACAATTCATGACAAATGTGAACCTATCTGAGCGATTCCCACTCTCCACACTATAAGACAGATCGACCGTGATCTCTGTAATTGCGGGCATTTTATCTTCAATGCATATGATGACAGCACCAATAAGCGTCACGCCGTTTATCATCTTCCGGATTTCACCCGCGCGTCGGTTGACCGGGCGATTGTCGAAGTAAACCGTCAACGCACCCATACGTCCAAAGTTGTTTCCTTTCCAGGCCCTCAAAAAATCAGCAAGTGCTGTTTCTGGTTCGTCCGACACAAGGTCATATGTCGTTGGTTCGGCAAACACGTTGATCCGGTCTCTGGAAATTGGCCGAGCTCGCCATGCCGTGATTCGCTCCCTTTGATCCAACGTATTGGCATGCCTGTCGAGGAGATCGGAAATGGAAGGCTCGGGCTCCGGATTCAGAGACCGTTTCGCTTCACGGGCACGAATTACATCGGCAATATTGCTCAAGAACGACCAACATTTCGCGGTGATCAATCGGTTGCCATAGCCAAGGTCGCGGCCATGGAGAATACCGTTTCGGTACGGAAAACTGACGGTTTCCTCAGTAGTCTTTCGTCGAGTGCGGCACATCTGTTTAACCAGTCTGGGCAAAGCGTCTGGTTGGCCGGCCAATGAATGGAGTTCCTCGAGGTCTACACCGTCACTGAAGATCGACTTTTTAAACTCATCCTCGCCGACCCCGTCCGCAACTATAAGCAGCAACGGTGCTGCGGCAAGGTAACGGCCTTCGTGGGTTAACGTGAGTGCTTCCTGAAGCTGCGCTTTGCGCAACTTGAATCCCTGCGTCTGGCATAGGCGCTTTACGACAAAATCCAGTCTGTCGCCTTCATAATCAGAAGCCAATAGATCTTCAGCGTCGTTGATGCTGCAGCATTCTAGGCCAGAAAGTGCCGCCCTTGCTGTTTCAAGACTTGTGGACTCCGAAATGAGCCAGCCGCGTTCTGCAAAGCCTTCATGGAACGCCACTGGCAATTCGGCAAGCTCTGCCGCCTGGGCTTTCAATTCCCTGAAATCAGCGACGAAGTTCTTGAGACGATCGCCGCCAACGCCAAATCGTGAAAGGAGAGCCAGAAACGGTGCTATACAACCGATTGCCTGGACCTGGTTGATCTGTTCTTGAAATTCCGGGGGAAGTGGCAGCTCTCGATCTCGTGACATTGATCCGTCTTGGTAAGTTATGGCTCTCCGAAGTGGTCTTTTCTCGTCCCGACTCATCTGGTTTGGGTAGATTGGACGTCACGGGAATATATCGAAATCAGGTTCGATCGTCAATCCAACCCGCCGCCAAGACAGTTGTAAAATGCAACAGTCTTGGCGGCGGGATATTTAAAAAAAGGAAGTCCCGGTGGAGTATTCCATCGGGACCTTGCGTTTGGCAGTGGGGGCTGGGATCGTTAGGAAATGCAATCAGCTATCCGTCTTCAACAGTCAGCTTGAATCAAAAACGAAATTCGTCGAAGTGTGCGCCTTGAAGCGGCAGGACCAAAACGGAGCGCATCGAGCGCAAGATGCCCTCGCTCCCAGGGAAAGAGGTGAGACGTGAGAGATTGTCTGCCCCGGTCGGTTTCATTTCTTGCCAGAGGCATAAGGGAAAAGCGTTTGGGCAAGGATGTCATCTCCCGTCTACCGTCTCCCGTCTCACCGCCTTCATCTACCGTCTCCCCGCTTTTAGTTCCTCGAGACACGTGCCGACAACGACGTCGCTTGTGGTCGCTTCGGCTGTGATGACCCGGCTGGCGCCGGCGGCACGCAATGAGCTCTCATCCATATCGTACATGGTGCGCGCGATAACCCGTGTGTCAGGAGCCGCGCGCCGGATCGCGCGGACGGCGACCTCGGTGGCCCGGGTGTCGTTTATCGTCACCACAACCAGACGCGCATCCCGGCACCCGAGTTCTTCCAGGACTTCCCGCTGAGTGACGTCGCCGTACACCGCCAGGTCACCTGCCGCATGCGCCTTCCGAACATTGTCCACGTTGACGTCCACCGCAACGCAGGCGAATCCCGCGTCCCGGGCAGCATGGCAGACTTCCCGGCCCGCCCGCCCGTATCCGGCGACGATGACGTGGTCGCTGTGCGGTTCGTGCGTATCGATCCCGGGGGGCTCGGCATCCAGAATCCGGTTCAGCCACGGAATTCGGGTGACCCCGAGCGCAAGGTGAGGGGCGAAGGCGATGGCGATGGGGGTGAGCAACATGGACAGGATGATCGCGAAAAGGAGGTTATCGGACAGTGCTGTGTCGAGGAGGCCGGTTCCGGAAGCCGCGTTCAGGAGTACGAATGAAAACTCGCCGATCTGACACAGAGTTGCAGCGGACTGGATTGCGACGCGGAGCGGAAGCCGAAGGATCAGGCCCATCCCGAGCACGATGACGAACTTTCCCGCGAGAATGACAGCGCAGAGCCCGAGCGTCGGCAGCAGATGCGCAAGTACCTCCGAAACATCCAGCAGCATGCCCACGGATACAAAGAAGAGGCTGGCGAAAGCTTCGCGCACGGGTATCAGGTCCGACATCGCCTGGTGACGAAACTCGCTGCCGGCGACGATCAGGCCCGCGAGGAACGCCCCGAGCGCCAGCGATATTCCCGCCATCGACAGGACCCACGCAATGCCGAAACACACGAGAAACACCGTGAGTACGAACAATTCTCTCTCTCGCGACCTGGCAACGAATGCGAGTATGTAGGGTACCGTACGATTGGCTGCAACAAGCACTCCCGCCAGAATGGCGAGACCCGTGGCGGCAGCGACCGCGATTTCCCACGTGGTTCCATCCTGACCTGCCAGAAAAGGCACCGCCAGGATCATCGGAACCACACACAGGTCCTGGAAAATCAGGATGCCAACGGCCAGGCGGCCATGCGGCGCGTCCAGTTCACCGCGGCTCGAAAGCCCGCGCAGCACAATGGCCGTGCTGGAGACCGCGACAACGAATCCCAGAAACACCGCAGGCCCCGGTGCCATGCCGAACCATCCCGCCGCAAGTGCGGTGCACAGGATCGTGGCGGCCACCTGGATGCCGCCGCCCAGCAGGATGGCATTCCACATGCGCCTCATATGCCTCAGCGAGAGTTCCAGACCGATCCCGAAGAGCAGGAGGACAATTCCGACCTCGGCCATCATCTCGACCTGATGCGTGTCGTCCACCAGGCCCAGCGCCGTGGGCCCCGCGAACATACCCGCAAGAATCAGCCCCGCGATCGACGGGATGCCCGCGCGGCGCAGAACCGTTGCGACCAGGACCGCCGAACCGAGTATGATTATCAGATCCCCGAGAAAATCGATTTCATGCACGGGTGATGACCTCCACGTACTTTCAATGCGAACTGCGACACTGCAGTCTGAACGCAAACCGCGAATCCGACAGGTTCGGCGGCGCAAGAGACGCGGAGTCGCTGAGGGTACTGACTATATATGATTTCAACGGGTTCAGGTCAATCGCGAAGTTTGTAAAATGTCGGAAAAACAGTCTCGTTCGGTCTGAAAGCCCGTAATTCCGGATTGAAATCGCATTGCATTGGCCTGGCACGTTCCGTGAAGCGGCAAATAGCACCTCATTCAGACGCGTGTTTGTCAGGAAAAAAGGGCGACGGAGAATCTGGATAGCAGTAGTCTGGCGAGGGTCTGGGAAAAGTGTCCGTGCGACGTCGCGGCTTGGCCGGACGTTAACTGCAGATGCAGACCGGGGAATTCAGCGCTTGCGTTTGACCTGTTTATGGACTAAATTTGGACAGGAAAGGAGGCGCTTATGAAACTGTCCAGCCAGATCAAGCCGATCAGCTACCTCAAGGCCCATGTCTCGGAGATCGTGAGTACGCTCCGTGAAAAGGGAGAGCCCATGGTCATCACTCAGAATGGCGAGGCCAAGGTGGTGTTGCAGGACATAGACAGCTTTGAAAAAACACAGGAGACGATGGCGTTGCTCAAGATTCTGGCGCTGGGCAACCGTCAGATTGACGCCGCCCGGGTAGAACCCGCTACGGACGTGATCGCGCGGCTGCGGAAACGGGATCGCTGATGGCTTTTGAAGTCCAGTTGACCGATGATGCCGCCCGCGACCTGGAAGAGATCTGTGACTATATCGACCGGTACGATTCGCCGACCAGCGCGGATTATGTGTTGGAGCGGATCGAAAGAGCCTTCCTGGGCCTGTCCGTGCATCCGGAGAGAGGGAACCATCCGAGGGAACTGCTGGACATTGGGGTACGGGAATATCGGGAGGTCTTCTTCAAGCCCTACAGAATTATCTATAAGGTGGTCGGCGATTCTGTATACGTGTTCGTTATCGCGGATGGACGTCGGGACATGCAGACGCTGCTGCAGCGTCGCCTGCTACAGGTGTAGGGTTGCTTCACCGGCATGGTAACTCGAGACACCGAAAGGCCCAAGGCATACGCGTCAAATTCGCGCCTAACAGAGAGGATTTCATGTTCTGCAATTCGGCGAAACACTTCTTGATGCTGTAGCAATTTGGGAGACCACTGATGGCGGAAATCCGGTAATAGTTTTGGCTGCGGAACATCGCACAATATTAAAAAACCAACTTATCCCTTCAGAGCGCAGGCGACGAGCTGGTTCACGGTTGAAACCAGTCGTCTCTAATTGGATGACCAATGGTTAATTGCCAAAACGCAGTTCCAGGAATTGCTCTGAGCGAGGACGTTGTTGCAGCATTCGAGACGCTGCGCATGGACAAAACGTGCGCAGATAAAAAGAAACGCTTTGAGGCGATACTGCAACTGCAGATACAGCAATATCAATTTGAACCGCCTATCGAACCTGCGGAAGATACCGTCGTTGGTCGGATCCTCTCGCATGCGAAGTTCATTCACTTCCTGGCGAACCCAGGGCTGTATTTGGCGCCACCCCGATACTATGACGATCCCTATGATGGATCTTATCCATCCGGCGTCCTTCGTGCACACAAGAATGGGTTGGAAGATTTCATAAACCAGAGCGGTAATGGTGACGGTGTTGACGACCTCTTCAGAAACGATGTCCGCAGCATGTTCGTAAACGCTGCCACACGCGTCAAGTATCCGCACGGAACCGCATCGTGTTGGACGATTGTCGAACCCTTTGGTGCATCGGACCTGATGTGGCGCAACTACGCCGGAGGCCGCGACGGCGTTGGAATCAAAACTACCTACCGCCGTTTGAAATCGATTTTTCGTTATCTGCTCGACGAGGCTGATGGGCAAGAATACCTTATGTCTGGCCTTGTTGAGTACACCGAGGACGAACTTCGACGACATCCCGCATTTCGAAAGCGGTCTCAGTTTGGCCCAGAGCGGGAGGTGCGGTTCTTTGCACCTGCAGTTCCAGAAGCTCGGCTATTCCCACTTAGTTTCGAATCACACGGCGCATTTGAGACGTTTTATTCTTACGACATCGATCTGTATTTCAAGAGGTACGCGGAGGATTTAATTCACGCGAAGTGTCCAGAGTTCTTTTTGCCGCGATGACGTAGGGCACAATGAGGGAGAAATCTAATGAGGCTTTTCAGGAAATTGTACCAAAAAAGGAATTCCTCGTTGCTAAAGGACAGCGGTATACCGAAGACGAGCGGCGAGTTGATCGCGGAGCTAACCGACGGCGCAAACCTGGTGGACGGCAAACAGACATGGGAACACGCAGACCAGAACAAGCATGACATTGAATACATGAAAAGGTGCTGCGACGCGGAGTTGAAGACGATGGAATCTGCGGGCCTGGTTGCGGCACCTTACTATTTCGAGCGGGTGGCCATCCTCTCCAGGAAGGCGAAAAATTACAGGCAAGAGCTTTACTATTGCGAAGAGTATGTTCGGTTGGTCGAAGAATACTACGACAATTATGGCACCGACGGCTTAGCCGATGTGCGGAAGGGCCCCAGTTTTAAGGCTATTGCTGCTCGCATTCCAAAGGCAAGGAAACTAATGGCCAAGTCCTTGAACAAAACGTAGGGACGGCGCGGCTAGGCCTTGCAAGTAACCAGCGGAGCTGGCGATGGGCCCCGATTTCAACCCGTGAGTCGCGGAGAAAGAAGAGCGCTGTCGCATCGACAGCGTGAACGTGGCAGGCTACGACAATGGATACAAACAGAATCGACGTAAGCATGACCCCATCGCATCCGGGCGATTTTATCCGAACCGAGGTCATCGAGGAATCGGGACTGAACGTGACACAGGCGGCGCGAATGCTCGGTGTCCGCCGTGCGACGCTTTCGGCCCTGCTGAACGGACACGCCGCCCTGTCGGCGGAGATGGCTCTGCGCATCGAGAAGTGCTTCGACGTAAGCATGGAGATGCTCCTGCGGATGCAGGCCTGGTACGACGCCGTACGGATGCGAGCCCGGTCAGGCGAAATCAACGTTAAGCGGTACGAGACCGGCTGAAAGCGGCCCTCCTGCATCGGATACGAAAAGACCCCGCGGGCATTTCGTCGCGGGGTCTTTTCTTGCACATCGGTCTGGCTGCAGCTGGGGGTCGGTCTCAATCCTGCGGTCGAATCTCTACGTACCGCTCCAGTCGCGCGACCTCGTCTTCATTGACGTACTTGCCGATCTCACGTCTGAACTGTTCCATGTTCGTATACGGGCGGTACTCCTCGAACTCGTGCGCCATGCGTTTGCCCACGCCGGGGATGGCGAGGATTTCGGCTTCTGTGGCCGTATTCAGGTCGATGGGCACGAAGACGTACCGACCCATGCGTTCCACCTCGGCGTCGTCAAGGTATTTGCCCATTTCGCGCTTCCATTGGGCGATGGCCGTATACGGGCGGTACTCCTCAAACTCGTGCGCGATTCGCTCTCCCACGCCCGGCACGAGGCGAATCTCCCGGTTGCCGGCGCGGTTCAGGTCGATCGGAACGAACATGCCCACGTAGAGCTTTTCAGCTTCCTCCCGGCTTATATGCTGTGTGACGACCGAGTGCAGCGCTTCCATATTGAGATGCGGACGCTGTTGCAGAATGGCGTCGGCAAGCTCCGGCGTCATCCCCGGGAGCGCGCTGAGTTCGTCGACAAGGGCCAAATTGGGATTCACGATCGACGCGCCGCTTTCGGCCGCGGCAGCCGATTCATCGCGTTCCGGCGTCTCGCTTATGTCCTGATCGGCACAACTCCCAGTAAGCGCAAGACACAGAACCAGCGTCGATAGCAGGGCTAAGGTTCTTCGGCTTGTGGCGACGTTCGTATTCACTCGAAATCCCTTCAATTGTGAACTCAGGAGAGGGTGGACCCGACTGAATCCTTACTTCGTAAAAAGCGTCTCGGCTCACGAATCGAACGGCATCAGATGTCAGAACCCGCGCCATCCCGGCAGGGCGGCCGACTGCCGGACCCAGGCCGCCATCTGAGCCTCGTCGAGTTCGCCTTCGTGGACGTCGACCCAGCGAGAATCCCTGTCTTTGCCTGAACCTGGAGGGACGGGTTGCAGTAACGCGCCGTTGAGGAAGGTTACTTTTACGTAGCGGGTAAACACGTGGTAGCTCACGAACCAGCCCGCGCCCTCGATGCCGTACCAGGGCGAGTTCCACCGTACGGCTTTGCGCACGTCGGGCACGTTGCGCACGATAAGTTCGTCGAGGCGCCGTCCGACGTCGCGCTTCCAGCCCGGCATGGCCGCGATGTACGCCTGCACGGGTGCGTCTCCGTCCGCCTTCGCGATCTGTGGATTGCCGCCCGAGAGGAGGACCGGCTTGTTGGTGGCCCGTGCTGCATTTTTCGCTGGCTTGCCAGCGGTCATCGGCTTCACTCCAAACCGCTTGTCGCGGCTGATGTAAGGCACGAGGCTGGAGGGACGATATTGCGGAACAACGGTCCTGCAGCGTCTTCGCGTCTTACTACGACGAGGCCCCGGAGGACTCATCCTCCGGGGCCTCGGGTAGACTGTAAAGTCGCTGGCGATGACAGTCAAAAATTGGCTCCGGCGGTAGGACTCGAACCTACGACCTAGTGGTTAACAGCCACCCGCTCTGCCAGCTGAGCTACGCCGGAACCCTGGCACTCAGACGCGGGAGGAAATTACCACAAGGGCCGCGCGGTGTCAAGCAAAAACGGTGTTTGACGTCCTCGCCGACGCCGTGCAATTGGCGGTTCCCGCGTTCATTGGGCCGTACTGTAATGGCGTTCGTGAACGGGGTTTCGGGCTTGACATCACACCGGGCGCGGTCTATTATGGGTCCTTGTTTTTTCCGGCAGGCGGCACCATCGGATCGGAGTTGGCATGAATCCTGTTGCGAACGATGTATTGAAGCGCCTGCGGCGGCCCGGCAGGCTCGGCGAAACGCCGTGGTCGGATGAATTCATCTGGCCGGCTTACGACGGGTACAGCGTGGCGAACGTTGCGCCCACGGTGCTGCGGCATTTCGGGATCGGCGGTGTCGGTGCGCCGGGCCTGGCCGACGAGGTCGTGGGGCGCGAACTGGCGGGCGCCCGGAAACTGGCGATTGCGCTGGTGGACGCCCTGGGCTATCTCACGCTCACTGACGTCTTGAATTCCGGGCCGGTACCGGGGTTCAGTACAATGGCTGAGCGGGGTCGGATCGTGCCGATAACATCGGTCTTTCCGTCCACGACCGCAGTGGCTTTGTCGTCGTTTCACACGGGGCTTCCGCCTGCCGGGCACGGCGTCGCGGGTTATCGGATGTACATGCCGGACCGGGGATACGTGGCGAATATGATCCGGATGAGTCCGGAGGCGGATGAGCGGTTCGGCCGGATGTTGCAGAACAGCGGAGACGCCCGGGTCCTTTTGGGCGTACCCACCGTGCACAGGCTGTTGACCGGGGCGGGGGTTGCGTCCTATTGCATGATCCATCGCTCGCTCGCCCACAGCGGGCTGTCGGAGATGCTGTACGACGGCGCCACGGACGTGGTCCCGTTCGTGAACGCGTCGGATCTCTTTATCCAGGTTCGAAGGCTGTTGACCGCAAACCCGGGACAACCGGCGTGTCTCTGGCTCTATACGGACACGATGGATACAATCCAGCATCGATACGGCGCTGGAGGCGAGGAGCCCGCGGGGGAAATCCATAGCCTGGGCTATGCGATTGAAAGAGAGTTGCTGGCGCCTCTGGAGGGGCAGGACGTGAACGCCTCGTTCATGCTCCTTGCCGACCACGGGCATATTCAGGTCGACGAGGCGGACGTCGTGCCCCTCGCTGCCATTGGCGGGCTGGAAAACCGGCTGGTCGCGCCGCCTACGGGCACGGCCCGGTCGGCGAGTTTCCACGTGCGCGACGGCGCGGTTCAGGAAGTGAAATCCGCCCTGGAGCGCGGGATGGGCGGTTCGGCCCGCATTGTCGAGACCGAACGCGCGCTTGCCGCCGGCCTTTGGGGAGACGCGCCGCGTGCAGCGGGACTTTCGGGCCGGATCGGCGACGTGCTCGCCCTGATGCGTGGCAGCGCCACGCTGTTCCACGCCTATCGGTATGACGCCGTGCCCTCCGACCTCGTCGGAGGCCGTCACGGCGGACTGCATGAACGGGAGATGCTCGTCCCGTTCTTCGCCCTGAAGCTGGGAGCATCGTGACGACTGGTCTCATCCGGTTTTCGACAAGGGTTCAAGGCGCATGATCCCGGCTCTGTCACTTTGGATTTGCAGTGAATATGATTGACGCAGAACACGTAAAGCGGTATATTCGTCTGCCGATCCGGAACCCATTGAGTACGTGAATCTCCGCCCAATTGGTGTGCGAATTGTACGACGCGGACGAAGCCGGAATGCAGCTGGCGCTGGCCGAGGCCGAGGGCGCCGGCAACGCCGGCGAAGTGCCGGTGGGGGCGGTCATTCTGCGCCACGGGGAGGTTGTCGGGCGGGGGCAGAACCGCGTCCTGAGGGACAACGATCCCACGGCGCACGCGGAGATGCTGGCCATCCGGTCCGCGACGGCACGCACCGGCATGAAGTGGCTGGCGGACTGTGTCGTTTACGTCACGCTGGAACCGTGCGCGATGTGCGCCGGCGCGCTGGTGCTTGCGCGGGTGTCCCGACTGGTGATCGGCGCAGACGATCCAAAGACCGGCGCCTGCGGTTCGCTCAGAAACGTGGTCGACGACCCCAGGCTCAACCATCGGATCGACGTTCGCAGAGCCGTCCTCGAGGCGCCCTGCTCGAGGATTCTGAAAAAGTTCTTCCAAACATTGCGCCAGAGAGACCCGTAACGCGGCGACGGAGCAGGCTGCTGCGGCAGGGGAGTGTAAGTCGCAATCCGTACGGGTACCCTGCGCAACCTCGCGTTCGAGCGGAGAGGTGCTGGAGCTGGTTGAACAGGCCGGTCTCGAAAACCGGTGTACCCTTACGGGTACCGTGGGTTCGAATCCCACCCTCTCCGCCATGAATCTTGTAGGGGAATTACGTGTGACATAACCTGAATTGGGGGCAGGTCACGTTAGAGATGATGGATTTTGAGTCTTGGACGGCATAGACGTGACAAGGAGGTTTCCTTTCTTTTGAGTGGTGTGTTCATCTATTGGGACAACTCAAATGTATTTTACGAGGCACAGCGACTTGCAGAGGAGTTGAATGGAGACGCTACCGCGCGTTTTCGTGTCCGTATTCATTTTGAAAATCTGTTTCGATTGGCGCAGGCGGACAGAAGTTTGGAAAAGGCTTACGCCGCCGGTTCCATCCCTCCAGAGATGAATCAATTTTGGAATCGTCTGGAAAACCAGGACGTAGAAGTCTATTTGTTTGATCGTGGTACTTCCGGCGGTGGAGAGCAAGAGACTCCTGATCAATGGTTGCAATTACGTATGATGGAGGATGGTTGGGACAACATTGAGAATCCTGGTGTCGTGGTGCTATTGACGGGTGACGGTGCCGGTTATGTCGAAGGTCGAGGTTTTCATAGCACGTTGGAGCGTTTGTATAGGAGAGGCTGGAAAATTGAGGTTTTGTCCTGGAAGCACTGTTGCAATCGCGGAATGCGTCTGTGGGCCGAGAAGAATGGTGTTTTCGTTCCACTGGATGATTACTATGAGTCCATTACTTTTCTGGAACCTTCCCGTCCGGGTTTTCCGTTCGCACTTCCACGCGATGTCTCAGAACTGGATCTCTCACAACGTCCGATTGCTTAGACGGGTAATTTAAGGCGTGGACTTTAAGTCGGCAGGAGCCTGATCTTCAGGCGTTCGTTCTTTCGCCGTCCCCAGGAACCCATCCCACCGCAGCGTCGTCTCACATTTGTATCGTCAAGTAAATAGGTCCTCGAATCTCTCCCTCTCCGCCAATTTTCCGATAAAATTCGTATAATCAATACGTTTCATCTGACGGACCGATCACGGTTACTGTGAACCGATCCCAGCTTCGCACGTTTTGGCCTGACCCATTTAATCTGTCGAATATCGTGCGGATTGAGTTCGGTCGCTTTGTTTTTGAGTAAGGCGCAAGCTGCTGCAAAAACAATACATGATTGACGTAGGTATAAACCGATTACGCGTCCCCAAACACGAATCGCCAGGGTAGGAGTCGATTATATGTCAGACTACGTGAACATCCCCAGTATAGCCGATTTCCTCTCGCCGGTCTTGAAAGTGATGCACGATCTTGGCGGTTCGGCAGCACGCACAGAAATAATGGACCAGGTTGTCAGTGCAGTAGGTCTGACTGATGAGCAAATCGAGGTCGTTTACGCTGGACCAACGGGGCAATCGAAGGCTTTACACAGATTGGGGTGGGCGATTTATTGGCTCAAGGCGATCGGTGCGTTTGATAGTACCGAGCGCGGGATCTACACGATGACCGCGGTAGGTAACAAATACCTTGATATGGATGAAGTTGTGGCAGACGCGGAACTTCGAAAAGCTTACGACGGAGCACGGAAGTTGGCAGGCAGAAGGGCGGCAGAAACACGGGCGGCGAAGGAGAAATCTACGAGCAAGGACGACGCCGAACCCATTCCAGAAGATGACTGGAAATCCGCACTCATCGCGATTCTCAAGAAGATGAAACCGGAGGGGTTTGAGCGTCTCGCGAAGCTGCTTCTAAGAGAGGCAGGTTTTCAGAAGGTTGAAGTTGTCGGACGTTCCGGGGACGGTGGACTGGATGGCGTTGGACTCTACAGAATGTCACTCGTCAGCTTTCCTATCTATTTCCAGTGCAAGCGATATGCCGGCGGTGTTGGCGCTAGTGTCGTGCGTGATTTTCGTGGCGCGATGGTGGGCCGGGGCGACAAGGGTTTGATTATTACCACGGGGACATTCACACCCGCAGCACGAAAGGAGGCGACCCGGGACGGCGCACCACCGATCGACTTGATCGACGGCGACGAATTGTGCGAACTCATCGCCAAATACAGAGTCGGTGTCGACGTTACAGAACGAATGGTCAAGGAAGTCAAGGTCAAGGACTCTTATTTCGACACCATCTGAGTGTGAGACGTGCTCCGTGGCGCCTACTGCTTGTCGGTCTATTCTCGTGAATCGAAATCCATACACCGCGAACTCGCGGTAGCATCCCGAGGAAAAACGAAGCTGTGAAATGACTCGTCGGAATTTTGCTCGAAAGGAACAACGGTCAATACGCAGCAGATTAGACGAACCCCTCGTCGACGAGGCGGCTGCCATGCGACGTGATCTCGTGTCGCTCTCCCGAACCTCCCACCATTCGGCACCAGCTTGAGGAAACGAGCCTGGCGTGATTGCCTTCCGACTCCAACCGATACGAGAATCCACCCGCCATACCCGGCACGGCAAACCACATCTCCGGTTTATCCAGTTCCAGCAACGGCTCCAATTGCGGCAACCGCAGTCTCTGTTCATCCACCAGGTGTTCGGCGCGGCCGCGAATGACGGCATGGAAGTGCGCTTGAATTCCAGACAGGTCCTCGTGAAGGATGTCTTGCTTGTATTCCGGGGCCAGCACGTGTAGCAGGTTGCGGTTCCCTCTGCGTCTGGCAATATCCAACGGCCGCTCTCCCCGGGCATTCCTGAGCGTCCGCCACGCGCCAAGACCGATCAACCGTTCGGCAACTGCCACCGCCGCGCCGTGCCAGGCAGCCTGATGCAAAGGGGCGTACCAGGACGAACCGTCAAGCCGGATGGCATTGACCCAACTCCCGTACCGGGTCGGGTCCCACCATTTTCGGTAGTTGGAGAGAATCTCGAAGACGCGCGGCCATTCGGCATCCCTGGCGGCATCGGCCAGGGCATGCCTGGCGACGGCTTCGTCTGCGCTGCAGGACCGAGCCTGCGTAAGTCCGTCCCAACAGATGGTGTCGTTCATCTTCCGATTAACCTCGTCTCGTATTTCGCCGCAAATAGATGATCTATTCCATCCATGGTATGCCTTCGCAATTTAGCGAAAACTGTGATACGGATCAAGGAGGGTAGGACGACGAATTCAGGATCCGAGGCTCCCTCTGCACTGGACCGGGCAATCCTGATTGATCCCGAAAATGTTGCGGATATCGGTGGATTATTGTATCTTAATATTTGTAGAGAACGGTGTGTCCCGGCCGTGGCGAACCGCCCGGAATTCTGTGCGATGGCAAACCCGAGGGCGGGACATTGACACAAGCGTATTGGCTTGTTTTCCCGGGTCACGATCGGATTCTGTGGAGAGGTGCTGGAGCTGGCTGAACAGGCATGACTGGAAATCATGTGTATCCTTTTTGGATACCGAGGGTTCGAATCCCTCCCTCTCCGCCATGAAATCTGTTTCATCGTCTGCTCTTTGTCAAAGGGTGGGCGGACCTGACGCTATAATCCAGCAATAAGCGGGAGTTTCGGACTGCAGGTCTTTGTCATTATCCGTACATGGGTGAAATCGGGTTTGTGACTTAAAGAAGCCAATGGCGAATTCCATCAAGATCACGGTCGGCGAAATCGAGCTGGACGCGGAGTTGAACGATTCCGAAACCGCGTCCCGGATCCTGGCCGAGTTGCCCATCCGGAGCGGCTTTAACACGTGGGGTGACGAGATCTATTTCCAGATTCCCGTCACCGCCGACCCGGAGGACCCGCGGGAAACGGTGGAATCGGGCGATCTGGCCTACTGGCCGCCGGGCAAGGCGTTCTGTATCTTCTATGGCCCGACCCCTGCCAGCGAAGGGGACGAGATCCGGCCGGCCAGTCCCGTAAACCCCGTCGGACGTGTGCATTCCGGCGCTGAGGCATTGAAAGAGGCCTCACGGGCAGACGAAATCACAATCGAAAAAAGCGACGCATAAGACGCGGACGTCCCTGTCCGGCCTAATGCTTCGTGCGTCGTAAACATTGCGTGGGGCTGTAGCTCAGCTGGGAGAGCGCCAGAATCGCACTCTGGAGGTCGTGGGTTCGAATCCCATCAGCTCCACCAGGAATAACGCCGGCGGCCGTCGGCGGTCCCACCGCCATCATGCCGGCTGTTGAACCTGTTTTCAGGTCGTGCTAGACGGGGAAGTAGCGGCGCCCTGTAGCCCGCAATCCGCTATAGCGGGGTTGAATTCCCCGCCTGAGGCTTTTCATACCGGGACGTGTTTCGGTCAGAATGTGGTGTTGATCGCCAGGTCCTGCGCAACGGACGATTGCCGAACCCCGTCAGGACCGGAAGGTAGCAGCGGTAGGTGACCCGGCCCGTGTGCCGCGGGAGCCCCTGGCGGGAGCTGGCGCTTTCCGAAAACCCCGGCCTGAGAGCCGAAGCGGGGTGCACGGCCTTTTCAACGTCCCTTCCCGATGTTTTATCCTGCTCGTGCGTGCCGGATGGATGGGTGAGAGGCTTGTCTCTTATGGCCTATCGTGTGATCGCCCGCAAATGGCGGCCCAGCGTGTTTCAGGACGTGGTGGCGCAGGACCACATCGTCCAGACCCTGCAGAATGCCATCCGTTCGGACCGCGTTGTGCAGGCCTATCTGTTCTGCGGCCCGCGGGGAACGGGCAAGACGACAATGGCGCGGCTGCTGGCCAAGGCGTTCAACTGCGAAAAGGGGCCCACGCCGGAGCCGTGCGGCAGTTGCGGACTTTGCACCGGGATTGCCGACAACAAAAGCATGGACGTCCTGGAAATCGACGGCGCGTCGAACCGGGGCATCGATGAGATCCGTCAGTTGCGGGAAGAGGTTGGCTTTGCGGCCTCCCGGGGCAAACGCAAGGTCTATATCATCGATGAAGTTCACATGCTCACGGCTGAGGCCTTCAACGCGCTCCTGAAAACGCTGGAAGAGCCGCCGCCCCACGTGGTGTTCGTCCTGGCCACAACCGAACCGCACCGGATGCCGGAGACGATTCTTTCCCGCTGCCAGAGATACAACTTCCGCCGGATTTCCACCGAGGCCATCGTTGACCAGCTCCGGAAGATCCTGGAGGCGGAGGAGGTCGCAGCGGAAGACGAAGCGCTCTTTCTGCTGGCCCGAAAAGCCGACGGCGCTCTGCGCGACGCCGAGAATCTGCTCGACCAGGCCATCGCGTATACGGACGGACCCGTTTCCGCCGGGGCGGTAAGGGAACTGCTGGGTGTGATTCCCTCCGACGTCTATTTCGAGCTCACGCAGGCGGCGCTCGATTCAGACGGCGCATCCGCACTGCGCGCGGTGGAACGCGTTCTGGACGGAGGCGGCGACACCGGCGAGTTTACGCAGGGGCTGCTCGAACACGTGCGTTACCTGCTGGTGGCGCGTGTATCAGACGGCCTTGCCGGCGACGATCTGTCTGCGGCCGACCAGGAGCGGTACAGCGAGGCGGGCGCGAGATTCCAGGAGGATGATCTCCTGCGGATGTTGCAGGCTGTGTCCGACCTGGAAGCGCGGCTTGGCCGGGTTTCGAATCCTCGATTCTGGCTGGAACTGACCGTGATGAAGCTGGTGAAAATGGCGCCGTCCCTGGCCGTCGACGAGGTGATGGCCCGGCTGGACCGGTTGGAAGGCATGCTGCGGACAGGCAAGGCCGCGCCTAACGCGACACGGCTGCCCGAACCGCGCGTCGAACCGGGGCCGCCGGCCCGCCCGAGCCCCGCGGACCCACCCGTGCCGGCCGACGTTTCCAGCGAAACGCCGACGCCGGAAGTCGAGGCCCCGGAAGTCCACGCCGCGCAGGTCCAGGCCGAACCCGAGCCGTCCCGCAGCGACGGATTGACGCTCGAAGCCGTCCGGGAGAAGTGGCCGGACTTCGTGGCGCACGTGAAGTCTGAGAGGGTGAGTCTGGGAACGTTTCTTGCGGAGGGCAGGCCGGCGACACTGAGCGACCGCCGGCTGGAACTCATCTTCAAGTCGGGCAATTCGTTCCACGCGGAACAGGTCCGGCGCAACGGGGTGTTTCTGGAAGGGGCAACGGGCGACTTCTTCGGCGTTTCCCTTCGCGTCAACTGTGACGTCGACCGGGCGGATGGCGGCGGCGAAGCGCAGGACCGGGGGACGGCGACCGACGAACGCGTCCAGATGGCACTCGAGATTTTCGACGGGGAAGTCGTAAGCCGGTAACGGGGAGGACGCGATGGCGAAGGGCATGGCGGGAATGATGAAGCAGGCCCAGAAGCTGCAGGCCAAACTGGCGAAGGTGCAGGAGGAACTGGCGTCCAGGGAGGTGGAGGGTTCGGCGGGCGGCGGCATGGTGGTGGCGCGGGCCAACGGGCAACAGCAGATCGTGGGGGTCAGAATCGACCCGGAAGTGGTGGACCCCGAGGACGTGGAAATGCTGGAAGACCTGATCATGGCCGCGATACAGCAGGCCCGGGAAAAGGCGCAGGATATGGCCGACCGGGAAATGCAAAGGGCAACGGCAGGGATGTTGCCGCCGGGCGTCAACCTGGGCATATAGCAGTCGTCGATCGTTTGAAATGCGGAAAGCCCCCGGGAACGACGAATGGTTCCAGCAACCGCATTCCAGGAGAGTGAGGATGGCTTCCAATGCCATCGACCGGCTGGCGGCCGGGTTGGGACGGCTGCCGGGCATCGGCGAAAAGTCCGCGCGGCGGATTGCGCTGGACGTTCTCACGTGGAAGTCGGAAGACGTGCGCGCGCTGGCCGAACTGATGGTGGAGGTGAAGACCCGGGTCCGGGCATGCGGCGCATGCTTCAACCTGTCGGAAAGCGATCCCTGCCCCATATGCCAGGATGAGCGGCGGGACCGGTCGCAGGTGATGGTGGTCGATTTCGTCGGCGACCTGCTGGCGCTGGAACGGATGCGGGCTTATAGCGGCCTCTATCACGTCCTGGGAGGACGGATCTCCCCCCTTGACGGCATCGGACCGGACGAGTTGAACATCCAACCCCTTGTGGCGCGGCTGAACGGCGGCGGGATTCGGGAAGTGATTCTGGCGAACGGACCCACCGTCGAAGGCGACGCGACCGCGCAGTACCTCAAGCAGATCCTGGAAGCGCACGACGTGACCGTCACGCAGATCGCGCGGGGCCTGCCCGTTGGAAGCGACCTCGCGCTGGCCGACCAGGTCACGCTTGCCCGGGCCCTGGATGGACGTAGAGAACTATGAACCGCACCGATACACTTCGCGGCAGGCCGCAGGGGATCCGGCTGCCGAAGCCGCAGCCCGCCGACCGGATGGTCACGTTTCCGAATATCCTGACCGGATTGAGGATTGTCCTGACCCCGGTCTTTCTGGCGCTGATTTTTTCCGACAGCGGATTCAACAAGATCCTCGCGCTGCTGGTGTTCACCGTGGCGTCGCTGACCGACTTCTTCGACGGCTGGTTCGCGCGCCGCGACAAGACGGTGACCAGCCTCGGGCGGTTCATGGATCCGCTTGCCGACAAACTGCTGGTTTCCTCGGCCCTCATTTCCTTCGTGCTCCTGGGGATGGTCGAGGCATGGCTGGTGGGCGCCATGCTGTTCCGCGATGCCGTGATCACCTGCCTGCGGGTGTACGCGATCCGCAAAGGATGTCCGGTGGTCACGTCCCGTCTGGCGAAATGGAAGACCATGCTGCAACTGGTGCTGGCATTCGGCATCCTGGTCTTCATCAACGTGCGCGTGATAACCGCTGAGCTGACCTCTCAGCCTCTGGTACTCGTGGATACGGGTTCGCAGATGGTCCTCAACGTCCTTGTGGCGGCGGTTACCCTGCTTGCGGTCGTGTCGGGCGTCCTCTATCTGGTGGAACACGGCCGGGACCAGGCCTGACAGCCTGAACCGGGGATCGGAGGCCGCCGACTTGAATCTGTGGACCCGGGTGCTCGCCACGGGATTCTTCTCCGGATACGTCCCGGTCGCGCCGGGCACGGCGGGTACGGCCGCGGCGATGGTCCCGTACCTCGCGGCCTGTTTCCTGGCGCCGGGGATCGGGTTTCCTGCCTGGTGTCTTTTGCTGGTCCTGACGGTTGCGGTCGCCGTCCGTACCGCCTCCGCGGGAGAAAGGGCCTGGGGTCCGGACCCCGGACCGGTGGTCATCGACGAGTTTGCGGGGTTCTATTTCACGGTAGCCTTCCTGCCGCTGTCGCCAGGGGTGGGGGTTGCCGGATTTTTTATTTTCCGCGTGCTGGACATCCTGAAGCCGCCGCCTGCAAGGGCATCCGAAAAACTGCCCGGAGGGTGGGGTGTGGTCATGGACGACGTGATCGCGGGGATTTACGGAAATCTCCTGATTCGGGCGGGCCTGGCCCTGTGGAGCGGTTAGCGTACCATCCCGGTAACAGACTGCCCGACCTGTACCTTGTTCACGGACGGGACATCGATGACGACGTTGCGCGCATTTGTGGCCGTTGAACTCCCAAGGGCGGTGGTCCCGGCCTGTGCGGCCGCGCGGAGATGTCTTGCAGACCTGGATGCGCGGCTCAGGTGGGTGAGGCAGGAGGGCATGCATCTCACCCTCAAGTTCCTGGGTAACGTGGAATCGGCCTCGGTGCCGCTCATCCTGGAGGCCATGCGGTCGGCGGCCGGTCGGACGCCGCCGATGGCGTTGCACACCACGGACGTGAGCGCACCCAACCCGGATCGCGCGAGGGTGATCTGGCTGGACGTGGGTGGGGAGACCGCGCTTCTGGACATGCTCCGGGCCGACCTCGAGGACACGATTTGCAGGATCGGGATCAAGAAGGAGGAGCGGCGGTTCCATCCTCATCTGACGCTTGCGCGCGCGAAAAAAGGCGCGGTGCGTCTGCCCGCGGGACTGGCCGGCGCGGTCCCGTCGGTTCGCTTCGGCGCGGACCGTATCGTGTTGTACAGCAGCGAGTTGAGGTCGGGCGGCGCTGTGTATAAGGCGCTGGGACGTGCGCGTCTAACCGGGTCGCGATCGTCGGGTTGACCGGTTCGAACGGCAACGCGACCTCCGGGGGGCTTTTTCGAGCCGGGGAGGGCTTGACTTCTCATCAGACTGCGGATATATTAATTCGTGCATCGTGTGTTCCGTCCCATGTTCGGGTCACACCATCCCGGGACGGGACACCGCGCGGCTTCCCCGATTCTTCCGGGGAATTTCACCCACCATCCGGTATTGGTTATTGACTCATGAACGGATGTTCGTCACAGTTGGCGTTCGCATGTGTTTCGGCGCAGGGAATCGGGCTCCTCACAGGCCGTGGGCTGCGCCGTGATCCAACGGGCAAATTCAGTCAGGAGGGGCAACGCGATGTCGAAACGGAATGGCGCCGGCAAGGAGAAGGCCATTGATCTGGCCATCTCGCAAATCGAAAAGCAGTTCGGTCAGGGTTCCATCATGCGGCTGGGCGGTGAGGAGGACGGACAGGTGGCCGTCGAAGTGATTCCGACAGGCGCGCTCGCGCTGGACGTCGCCCTTGGGGCGGGCGGCGTGCCGCGGGGCCGCGTCGTCGAGATATACGGCCCGGAGGGATCCGGTAAGACCACGCTGACCCTGCACGTCATCGCGGAGGCGCAGCGGACCGGCGGCACGTGCGCGTTCGTCGACGCGGAACATGCGCTCAACGTAGAGCTCGCCGAGCGGATCGGGGTCGATCTGGAGAACCTGCTCATTTCACAGCCCGATACCGGTGAAGAGGCTCTTGAAATCACCGACACGCTCGTGCGCAGCGGCGGATTCGACGCGGTGGTGGTGGACTCGGTCGCGGCGCTTGTGCCCCGCGCGGAACTCGAGGGAGACATGGGCGATTCCCACGTGGGATTGCAGGCGCGGCTGATGTCCCAGGCGCTGCGAAAGCTCTCGGGCTCGATCAGCAGGTCCAAGACGTGTGTGATGTTCACCAACCAGATCCGGATGAAGATCGGCGTGATGTTCGGCAATCCCGAAACAACCTCCGGCGGCAACGCGCTCAAGTTCTACGCGTCGGTGCGGATGGACATCCGTCGGATCGGGGCCATCAAGGACGGCCAGGAAGTCACGGGCAACCGGGTCCGCGTCCGGGTCGTCAAGAACAAGATGGCCGCGCCGTTCAAGGAAGCGGAGTTCGATCTGATGTTCGGAGAGGGCATCTCGAAAGAAGGCAGTCTTCTGGATATTGCCGAACTCCACGGAATCGTGAACAAGAGCGGCACGTGGTTCTCCTACGGCAACGACCGCCTGGGGCAGGGGCGTGAAAACGTAAAGAACCATTTGAAGGAGCATCCGGCGCTCGCCTCGGAGATCGAGACCCGCGTGCGCGAGGCCGTGGGCCTGGCGGATAACGGCGCGGCGGACGGTTAGGGAAATCCAGTCATCGAGGTGCCGCGGATGAAACCGGATTCCCGTTCGCCGTCGGATCGACAGACCGAGGTCGAAAAGGCGAAGAACGCGGCGTTTCGACTGCTGAGCGCGCGGGCGTACTCGTGCTCGGAAGTGAAAGAAAGGCTGCGCCGGCGTGGGTTTGACGAGTCCGTGATCGAGCAGACCCTCGAGGTGTTGGGCAGGCTGAAGTTGGTCGACGACCGGGATTTTGCCCTCCGCTTCGTTGAAGAACGCATGCGTCGTCGACCCTCGGGCCCTGCCCTGCTCCGGCACGATCTGAAGAAAAGGGGCATCGACGCCGCTACGGCCGATGAAGCGCTGGATGAGGTGTTCGCCCACGTGGACCCGGAAGCCGTCGCATTGGAGCTTCTTAGGTCACGACGCGGGCAATACGACGGCGTCGACAGGCGGAAGGCGCTCTCGAGAATGTACGGGTTCCTGGGGCGTCGCGGATTCGGGGCCGTGGCGCAGGCGGCGGCGCAGCGGGCCTGGCTGGAATTCAGCGAAAGCGGACGCGACGGCGCACCGGAGGCGTGAGCCGGAATCGGGCGCCGCGATTCCCAGGCGCCCGTGTCAACAAAACCGTTTCGGAATATGAAGACTTCGACCGACATACGTTCCGATTATCTGCGGTTCTTCGAGGCGAGGGGTCACCGGATCGTGCCGAGCGCGCCCGTCGCGCCGCAGGACGATGCCACCCTGCTGTTTACCAATGCGGGGATGAATCAGTTCAAGGATGTGTTTCTGGGCACCGGCCGCCGGGACTACCGGCGGGCGGTGGATACGCAGAAATGCATTCGGGTCTCGGGGCATCACAACGACCTGGAGGAGGTGGGCTTCAGTGCTCAGCATCATACGTTTTTCGAAATGCTGGGCAACTGGTCGTTCGGAGACTATTTCAAGCGGGAGGCCATCGCGTGGGCGTGGGAATTGCTGACCGAGGTCTGGGGGCTGCCCAAAGACCGACTCTGCGCCACCGTATTCGGAGGAGACGACGCCGACGGACTGGCGCCGGACGAGGAGGCGGAAGCGCTGTGGACGGAGGTAACGGACCTCCCGGCGGACCGGGTGTTTCGGCTGGACAAGACCGATAACTTCTGGCAGATGGGCGAGACCGGCCCGTGCGGGCCGTGTTCTGAGGTGCATTACTATCAGGGAGACGATCCCGCGTCCTGGTACCGCGAGGGACCCGATCTGGACGGGCCGGATTCGGTTGAAATCTGGAATCTGGTCTTCATCCAGTTCAACCGCGACGCCGACGGCGTGCTGCATCCGCTTCCCGACAAGCACGTGGATACCGGAATGGGGTTCGAGCGCATCTGCACCGTGCTGCAGGGCGTGGAGTCCACGTACGATACCGATCTGTTCCAGCCCATTCTTGCCGCGATCGGCGAGATCAGCGGGAGACCGTACAACGACGAAAACCTCGTGGCCATGCGGGTCATCGCCGATCATGTCCGCACCCTGTGTTTCGCCGTCGCGGACGGGGTGCTGCCCTCCAACGAGGGACGCGGGTACGTGCTCCGGCGGATCCTGAGACGCGCGGCGCGATACGGGCGCACACTGGGAATGCACGATCCGTTCATCCACGGGCTGGTGCCCGTTGTCGTACGGGTCATGGGAGACGTTTTTCCCGAGGTGGCGGAACAGGCCGGGCATATATCCAGGGTCATCCGGTCCGAGGAAGAAGGGTTCGGGAAGACGCTCGACCGCGGGCTGGAGATGTTCGAAGTCGTCTCCCGCGAGGGCAGAATATCCGGCCGGGACGCGTTTCGCCTGTATGACACCTACGGTTTTCCGATCGACCTCACCCAGTTGATGGGCGCGGAGCGCGGTCTGGCGGTGGACCTGCAAGGTTTTGAAGAGGAGATGGCGGCCCAGCAGGCGCGCTCACGGGAGGCGGGGCGCCGGGTCTTCGCGTCTCAGGAGGCGGTTTCGGACGATTTCCTTCCCGATGAACACTCCGTGTTTCTCGGGTACGAGCGTCTTGTGCTCGATACCCGCGTCGTGGCGTGGAAGTCCGGGGATGACGGGCGGGTGGACGTCTATCTTCAGGAGACGCCGTTCTACGCCGAAGCGGGAGGGCAGGTAGGCGATCAGGGGCGCATCGGGAACGGGGACCTGGAGGTCTGCGTCGACGAGACGTTCCGGTCGGGTGAGGGCATTGTGCACAGGGGGCGTCTGTCGCGGGGAAGCGCCGACACGCTGGAAGGCGCCCTCGTGGAAGCGCGTGTCGACGCCGGTCGCCGGATGGAAACCGCCCGCAACCATACGGCCACCCACCTGCTTCACGAAGCCCTTCGCCAGGTGCTCGGCGACCACGTGAATCAGGCCGGTTCGCTGGTGGCGCCGGACCGGCTGCGTTTCGATTTCAATCACTTCGAAGCCGTTTCACCGGATCAGCAGGAGCAGATCGTGCAACTCGTGAATCGGGTCATCCGCCGCGACCTCGCAGTGGAAACCGAAATGGTCGGCCTCGATGAGGCCCGTCGGATGGGCGCCCGCATGCTGTTTTCCGAAAAATACGGAGACGTCGTACGGACGGTGCGTGTCGGGGACTTCAGCCTGGAACTTTGCGGGGGCACCCACGTGGGATCCACGGGTCAGATCGGCATGCTCCAGCTGACGGCCGAGACGGGCACGGCGTCCGGCGTCCGGAGGGTGGAGGCTGTCACCGCGGCGGGCGTTGAGGCGCTCATTGGAAAGCAGCGGTCCACCCTCGCCGCTCTGGAGGGTCTCATGAGCGTGGATGCCCATGCGCTGCCCGATCGGGTCAATCGGTTGATCACTCGAAACCGGGAACTCGAGCGGACGGTTCAATCCCTGCGGAGCGCGTCGGCGGGGGAGCGGATGCGCGACCTGGCCGGCGAAGCGGTCGATGTGGACGGGGTCCGGGTGGTGGCGACCGCCGTTCAACCGGCGGACATGGAGGCATTCAGGGAAATGGGCGACCGGCTTCGGGAAACCCTGGGGTCCGGCGTGGGCGTGCTGGGCGCGGCCTTGAACGGAAACGCCTCCCTGATCGCGGTGGTGACGGACGACCTCATCCGGCGGGGCGTGCAGGCGGGACCCATTGTCAAGGCGGTGGCTGAACTGGTTGGCGGCGGCGGCGGCGGCCGTCCCCACCTCGCGCAGGCGGGGGGCAGGCATCCCGAGAAGATGTCCGACGCGCTCGCCCGGGTTCCCGGCATTGTTCGTGCACAATTGGCAAGGTAAGTCAGAGCTCATGTCGACCTACGACCACCTTAATGGGGTCCTCAGACAGCGGGGCGCAGGCTTTTTATGCCTTCTGGATCCCGACCGGATGGACAAGCAGGACGTGGTCCATACGGCCGTGATGTGCGCCGAAAACGGCGCCGACGCCCTCTTGATTGGCGGCAGCTTTCTGCTCTACACCGATTTCGACCGGGTGGTCAGAGAGGTCAAACGCGCGATCGGAATTCCGGTTCTGATTTTTCCCGGTCCGGATATGAACCAGGTTTCGTCGGCCGCCGACGCCATTCTCTTTCTGTGCATGATCAGCGGGCGCAATCCGGACCTGTTGATCGGGCAGCAGGTGAAAGCGGCGCCCATTGTCAGGGCGTACGGCCTGGAGACGATTTCAACCGGCTATATGCTGGTGGATTCCGGCCGGCAGACCACGGCGGAGTACATCAGCAACACCAAACCGATGCCCGGAGACAAGCCGGAGATAGCGACCGCGCACGCCCTGGCCGCCCAGTACCTTGGGATGCAATGCGTCTATATGGACGCGGGCAGCGGGGCCGAACGGATGGTGTCAGATGACATGGTTTCGGCGGTTGCGGGAAACGTCGCAATTCCGGTGATCGTCGGCGGAGGCATCCGTAAACCCGGCGATGCCGGGGCGAAAGCGGCGGCCGGCGCCGACTTTGTCGTGGTGGGCAGCATTCTGGAAGCCCGACGGGACCCGGCGCTGGTGCGCGAGTTTGCCGGCGCCGTACACGGCGGGTAGGAATCCGCCGGCCGGAGTACCGGGAGGTCTCAGCCGCCAGGAAGGTGCCTGGCGGTTTTTTTCTGGCAGCGCGGCCGCGGGGGAATGGAGGAGGTGGAGGCGGCTTCGGACAGGCTCGGCGGCGCTTGACATGATGGCGGGATTTAGATAGATTGTAGCCTTCCTGTATGGGCTGACATAACGATACGAACAGGTTATGGCGGAACGACAAGCCACGGTAAAAAACAGGTTGGGTATCCATGCGCGGCCGTCGGCCCTTCTTGTGCAGGCGGCCGCAAAGTTTGTATCGGAGATTACTCTGATCAAGGATGGGATCGAAGTCAACGGGAAGAGCATCATGGGCGTAATGATGCTTGCCGCGGAGACGGATTCCACAATTCGCGTCCGCGCCGCGGGCCCGGATGAAGAGGAAGCGCTCGATGTAATCGTGCGGATGATCGAAGGCAAATTCGATTGACGTTTCGCACTGGAGACCGGTTTCCGGAATCCGCCGCCCGGCATTGCGAGGTTCTCTCCCACTCGAAGGGCTGCATACCGATGAAGGTAATGGAAGGCATCCAGGCGTCGAATGGCATCGCCATCGGTCCGGTCTATCTTCACGACCCGGAAGAGCCGTGGGTGGACTACCGGCGCATCTCGAACGAGGAGGTCGAGTGCGAGGTGAGGCGGTTTCAGGATGCGCTGGCTTCCGTCGCGGAAGATCTGAAGGGCACGCGCGCCCGGGTCGAGGAGAAGCTGGGTGCGGAACACGCCCAGATATTCGATGCGCACCTGATGATCCTGCAAGACCCGGCCCTGCGGGAGCCCACCCTGGCTTCGGTCCGGAAGGATCGGGTGAACGTGGAATATGCGTTCTGGCTCACCCTTCAGAAAGTGCGCCGGCAATTCGAGGCGATTCAGGACTCGCATTTCAGGGCCAGGCGCGCTGACATCCTGGACGTCGAGAAGCGCGTTCTGGCGAGATTGCGCCGGCGGGAAGACCCGTTGCTGGACGGGATGACCGCCCCGGCAATCGTGATCGCGCACGAGCTGACCCCCTCCCAGGCAGCCCGCATGAAGCGCGACAGCGTGCTGGGCGTGGTCACCGTAGCGGGTGCGGCAACGTCGCATGCGTCCATTATTGCAAGAGGGCTGGAGATTCCGGCGGTGGTGGGTGTCGAGGCGGCCCTGGCATCTGCCGAACCGGGCGATATAGCGGTTGTGGACGGGAATCGCGGGCTGGTCATTGTCCGGCCTGACTCGGAGACGCTCGGCCGGTACCGCGCCGAAGCCAGCCGGTTCACGGAGTTGCAGAAGGGGTTGCTGAAGTTCACCGACGTGCCCGCCGAAACCCTGGACGGTGTTTCCGTGTGCCTCCAGGGCAACATCGAACTGCCTGAAGAGGGACGGTCAGCACTCGCGTATGGCGCGGAGGGTGTCGGCCTGTTCCGTACCGAATACCTTTACCTAGCCGGATCGAGTCTGCCCGGAGAAGAAGAACAGACGGCGGCGTACACACGCCTTGCCGAACAGATGGCGCCCCATCCGCTGGTGGTGCGCACGCTGGACCTGGGCGGCGATAAGCTGGAGCAGGCCTCGCATGCCGACGAAGAGACCAACCCGTTTCTGGGCTGGCGCGCCATCCGGCATTCCCTGGCCAACAGAGACCTGTTCCGGATTCAGTTGCGGTCCATCCTCCGGTCCAGCGCGCACGGAAACGTGAAACTGATGTTCCCGATGATATCGGGCGTGGAAGAACTGATGGATGCCAAGTCGGTTCTGGATGACGCCCGCGACGAACTGAGGCGGGCCGGCGTACCGTTCGACGAGGGATGCGAGATTGGCGCGGTGATCGAGGTGCCCTCCGCGGCCGTAGTGGCCGATCAGCTGGCGCGCGAGGTAAGTTTTTTCAGCATAGGCACCAACGATCTCGTCCAGTATACCCTCGCGGTGGACCGGGGCAACGAGCGGGTGGCCTACCTGTACGATCCGTTTCATCCCGCCGTATTGCGCCTGATCAAGTCCGTGGTGGACGCAGGGCACCGGAACGGCATCCCGGTAACCGTCTGCGGCGAGATGGCTGGCGACCCGCACAGTTGCGTTCTGTTGATGGGGCTCGGGGTGGATGGATTCAGCGTCGGCCCGCGCATGGTTCCGGAGATCAAACAGGCGATTCGGTCGATCACCATGGCAGAGGCGAGAGGGCTGGCCGACGAGGTGCTGGCCCTGCCCACCCGGGGCGCCATTCGGGAATACCTGTACGCTGCGCTGGCGAAAGTGCAACCCCGGAAGACCCAGGACAACCGGGAAGAAGTGCCAGCAGGACTTGAACGATAAAACGGGCGCACTCCCGCGGTCGCGGGTATTATTTGAGCACGTAAGTCAGGAAAAGAGGCATTGATGCGGCGCTTATTTACCTCAGAGTCGGTCTCCGAGGGCCACCCGGACAAGATCTGCGATCAGATTTCAGATGCGGTCCTGGACGCGATGCTGGCAGAGGACCCCCGGTCGCGCGTCGCTTGCGAGACCATGGTAACCACGGGGCAGGTGATCGTATCGGGTGAGGTGACCACAGAAGCCCGGGTGGATATCCAGGAGCTTGTGCGAGACGTTATTCGATGCATCGGATATACGGATTCGGAGTACGGATTCGACCACCGCTCATGCGGCGTGCTGCTCGCGCTGCATACGCAGTCGCCCGACATCTCGCAAGGCGTGACGGAAGGCGAGGGCCTGCACGATGAGCAGGGAGCGGGCGACCAGGGCATGATGTTCGGGTACGCCTGCCGGGAGACGCCCGAGTTGATGCCGATGCCCATTATGTTGTCCCATAAGCTGGTGATGGGCCTGGCGAGGCTCCGCCGCAGCGGAACGCTTCCCTATCTGCGCCCCGACAGCAAGTCGCAGGTCACCGTGGAATACGACGACGACACGCCCGTGCGCGTGCACACGGTGGTGATTTCCACCCAGCATGACCCGAGCGTATGCCACAGCCGAATCCGCCGTGATATGATCGAGCATGTCGTCGAAGAGGTCATCCCGGCGCGTTACCTCGACAGCGACACGGTCTATCACATCAACCCCACCGGGCGATTTGTGGTTGGCGGACCCCACGGAGACACGGGGTTGACAGGCAGGAAGATCATCGTGGATACCTACGGCGGCGTGGGGCGGCACGGCGGTGGGGCATTCTCCGGCAAGGACCCCAGCAAGGTCGACCGGAGCGCGCACTATGCCGCGCGATACGTCGCAAAGAACGTGGTGAAGGCCGGCCTCGCCAGCCGGTGCGAGGTGCAGCTGGCCTATGCCATCGGGGTGGCGGAGCCGGTGTCCATCGTGGTGGATACGTTCGGTACGGGTACGATCGGCGAAGCCGACATTTCGACGTTGATCCGTTCGCATTTCGAATTGCGGCCGGCCGGCATCATCCGGTCTCTCAATCTGCTGCGTCCGGTGTATAAACGCACTGCCGCCTACGGACACTTCGGCCGGGAAGAGGAAGGGTTTACCTGGGAGCGTACGGACAAGGCGGAAGTCCTTGAAGCGGCCGCGAGGAAGCTGGCGTAGCATTGGAGGATGGAGAGGAGAAAGGCGTGGGATACGAGGTAAAGGACATCGGTCTGGCGGAACAGGGATTCAGAAACATCGAATGGGCCGAGAAGCAGATGGGCGCGCTGCTGAAGATTCGGGAACGATTCGAACGCGAAAAACCGCTCAGCGGTTTCCGGATCGGCATGGCGCTCCATGTTACCAAGGAGACGGCTGTACTCGTGCGGACGTTGCGGGCCGGCGGCGCCACCGTGTCGATCACAGGCTGCAATCCGCTCTCCACGCAGGACGACGTGGCGGCGGCCCTTGCTGCCGAAGACGTCTCTGTATATGCCTACAAGGGCGAATCGAGGGAGGACTACTACCGGTACCTCCGCGCGGTTATCGAGACCCGGCCCCACGTGACAATCGACGACGGCTGCGATCTGGTCAACGAAGTGCACACAAATTATCCGGATCAGATTCCTGAGATCGTATGCGGCTGCGAAGAGACCACAACGGGCATCATCCGGCTGCGCGCGATGGAAAAGGACAATGCGCTGAAGTATCCCATTATCGCCGTCAACGACTGCGACACCAAGCACCTGATGGACAATTTCTACGGGACGGGACAGTCCGCGCTGGACGGCGTCGTGCGGGCGTCCAATCTTCTGATCAGCGGCAAGGCGGTCGTCGTCGTCGGCTATGGCAGTTGCGGAAAGGGCGTGGCTTCGAGGGCGAGGGGGCTGGGAGCGGAGGTCATTGTCACGGAAGTGGATCCGTTCCGGGCGCTGCAGGCTCGGATGGACGGATTCAGGGTGATGCCGATGGCACTCGCCGCCGGGATCGGCGACCTGTTCGTCACGGTTACCGGAAACAAGCACGTTTTGAGCGCGGAACATATGAAGGTCATGAAGGACGGCGCGGTGGTGGCCAACGCCGGTCACTTCGACCTGGAGATCGACGTGGACGGGCTCGAGACGATGGCGGAAAAGAAGGAGGAGGTGCGCCCTCTGTTTCACGAATATCACCTGAACGGCCGCTCGCTGTTCCTTTGTGGCGAAGGTCGTCTCGTGAACCTGGCGTGCGCGGAGGGGCACCCGTCCACCGTGATGTCGCTGTCGTTCTGCGATCAGGCCCTCGGGGTGGAATACGGCATCAGGAACGCCGACAATCTGGAGCCCAGGGTGTACCGGCTGCCGGACGAGATCGACCGGGAGGTCGCGCGGCTGCAGTTGGAGGCGATGGACGTGGAGATCGATTCGCTGACCGCAGACCAGGAGCGGTATCTCAGTTCCTGGCAGGAGGGTACATAGTACGGACGATGATCCGGCGCGCGGCCCTGGCATTTCACATGCGGCGGCGTGGGGACATCTCCTGACCGCTGAAGTGCGGCGGCTGGCTTGCGAGCAGAAAGGCCCCGGATAGAGCTTCCGGGGCCTTTCTGTTCTTCTTGCGCCGGGTACGGGAGCTGAATCAGAGACTGAACCGGAGCCGGATGGACAGGTTCCAGACAGCATCGGACCTGTCCAGGCGGCGGGCCACGTTCAACCTGAGGAGCTGACGTGGTAGCGCAATGCCGAAGCCGATGCTGGTCCTGAAGGAGGCGAGGTCCAGGTCTCCGAATCCTTCGATCAGGTGGGCGGATTCCGATACAAGCGCGGTCCATCCCGCGTCCGCGAAAACGGTGAGGTTGAGAAGACGGAATCCCGTGACTGGAATCTTCGGAAGGACGTCGCCGCGAAAGGCGTATTCGAGGTTGAGCAGAACCAGCCGGTTGGCGGAGAATTCCCTGATGTCGTACCCGCGCAGGGTGCCCACGCCGCCCAAGCCGAAAAGAAACTGCGGCGCCGTGCTTTCGCGGGTGCTGAGCCGGGCCCGCACAATCAGGCCCTGCCGACCGAATATGCCTTTCTGGTAGCGCTTGCCCTCGAGGGTGAGCCCGTGGAAGGCGAAGTCCCGAAAGCCGCGCTCAACGTGGATTCGTCCGTACCATGCATTACGGAAAAGCGGGCTCCTGACGCGCGTGTCGACCACAACGCCGGCGTACAGCATGCCGGCGTCGCCGCGCCGGGCGGGCGGGTTTCCCCGAAACGGGCGTTCCCGGAAGAACAGGCTCCAGGCGGTCCCGACCGGCAGGGGCTCACAGCGGAACGCGGTCAGGCCCCCGACGACGGAGAGCTTTCGTTTCGGCCTGAGGATGACGTTCGCTTCAAATCCGTTCTTCGCACGGAAATAGTCGCGGTGGTCCCATTTGAAGAGGAGACTGAGCAGACTGTTTTCGGTGGTTCCGACAGTTCCCCGGTCTGGCGTGTCGGATCTGTCGAAAACAGCGACGTTCAGACTGGTTTCCGGGCTCTGGTAGTCCACCCCCGCTTCCCACCGGACCGAGCCGCTGGCAGTGCCGTATCCACTTTCCGCAAAGAACGTGAAACGCGGCCGATCCCTATGGCGGATGGACTGGCGATACCCCAGGTAGGCGCCCTCCACGCGGTTGTATCGGAGCCGTGCGCCCCGGTAGAGCTTCTCGATCCGGGAAACGTCGTCGGGCTGCGCGCGGGCATCCTGTACCCAGGCAAGGATCGGGAGGAGGATGAGGAACGCCGTTTTCAATGGTTGTCTCCGGGCGTGGGCCGCCGGACCGCGGCGTCCGCGCGTGCGGAAACGCGGCAGTCTCCCGCCCTGTCAGCGCTCGATATTGTAGTATTTGATTTTCTTGTGGAGGTTGGTGCGGTCCACGCCCAGCAATCTGGCAGCCCTTGTAACGTTCCAGCCGTTTCCTTTCAATGCATCGGAAATGTAGGCCTTTTCCACGGCTTCACGGACTTCATGCAGGCTCTTCCCGGATGCCACGCCGGGCAGTGAGCCAACGTCCTCCGGAGTCTCGGCCCCGCGGCCGGGTTGCGGACCGTCCAGGCCTGGCAGATGATGGTCGTCGACCGTATCTTCGGCGACCATAATGGACAGGCGTTCTATCAGGTTCTTCAGTTCCCTGATGTTGCCCGGCCATCCGTGGTTCTTCAGGGCCTCCATTGCGCCGGGGCTGAGTTTCTTGGGGCGAAAGTCGTTTTCATCGGCATATCCCTTGAGAAAATGCGCCGAGAGAAGGGGTATGTCTTCCTTGCGGTCCCTCAATGGCGGGGCCGTGATGGGCACGACGTTGAGCCTGAAGTAGAGGTCCTCCCGAAATGCTCCGTTCTCGACCTGTTGTTGAAGGTTTTTGTTGGTCGCGGCGATCACGCGCACATCCACTCTCAAGGTCCTGGACCCGCCAACGCGCTCGAATTCGCCCTGCTCGAGCGCCCGCAGGACCTTGGCCTGGACGCTCAGGCTCATATCGCCGATTTCGTCCAGGAAGAGCGTTCCGCCGTCCGCAAGCAGGAACTTGCCGTCGCGGGTCTTCACCGAGCCTGTAAACGCGCCGCGGTCGCTGCCGAACAGCTCGCTTTCGATGAGTTCCTCGGGGATCGCGGCACAATTGACCTTGACGAACGGTCCCGTGGATCGCCGGCTGTTCCGGTGGATATCCCGGGCGACCAGTTCTTTGCCGGTGCCGCTCTCGCCCAGGATCAGGACGCGGCCGTTCGTCGGTGCGACCTTCGCGATCTGTTCGCGAACGGACGCGATGGCCTGGCTTTCGCCCACCATCTCGAAACGCGTTTCGAACTTTCGGCGCAGATTGCGATTCTCTTCGCTCAGCTCGATACTCTCGAGTGCGTGGGAGAGGGTCAGCAGCACCTTCTCACGTGACAGCGGCTTTTCCAGGAAATCGTAGGCGCCCAGCTTCGTCGCCACGACCGCGTCGTGGACGGTTCCGTGCCCGGAGATCATGATTACGGCCAGGTCGGGGTGGCTCTGCCGGGCGGTTTTCAGGATTTCGATCCCGTTCGATCCCGGCAGGACGATATCCAGCAGGACCACCTGCGGCGATTCGGATTTCATCGCGGCCAGGGCTTCCTGGCCCGAAGCCGCGCAGACCACCCGGTATCCTTCCGCAGACAGGATCATCTCCAGGGTTCGACGAATGTTGCGTTCGTCGTCCACCACCAGAATGGTTGGTTCTGTCATATCCGTTCCTCCGGCTGTCTGGCCCGTTCCTTCGGAACGGGCAGGGTAACCTCAAACTGCGCGCCACCTTCCGGCGCGCCCGCCGCGACGATCTGGCCGCCGTGGCTCTCTACGATGCTGCGGACTTCGGCCAGTCCCATGCCCATGCCGCTCTGTTTGGAAGACACATGCGGCTGGAAGATTCGCTCCCTGTCCCGTTCGGGTACGCCTGGACCCGAATCCACCACCAGGAGCTTGACCGCGTTCGGGTGGCTCTCGGTCTGAATGACGATCCGGCCCCGCTGTCCGGCGGCTTCCAGGCCGTTTTCGATCAGGTTGATCAGCACGCGGCGCATCTGTTCGCTGTCCAGATCCAGATCGGGAAGTTCCTGCGCGAGTTCGAGGACGATTCCGGCTTCAGGATAGAGCCGCACGATATCGGTAACCACGCCGTTCAGGCTGTGCCTCCCGAGCGACAGAGAAGGCATGCGCGCGAAGTCGGCGAATTCCTGAACCAGTTTTCTCAGGCTTTCCACCTCTTCCGTGACGATCTCGGTGCAGTCCTGGACCAGTTTCCGGTAGGCGGGGTCTTCGCCCGGGTATTTGTCGCGGATCTGCTGAACCGTCAGCTGTATCGGTGTCAGCGGGTTCTTGATTTCGTGGGCAAGGCGCCGGGCGATCTCGCGCCAGGCCGCGATCTTTTCCGCTTCGAGGCGCTGCCGCCGGTTCTGCGTCAGGTCCTCCGCCATCCGATTGAAGGAACCGATCAGCAGTCCGATTTCGTCGTCCCGTCCCGGAGGAATACGGTAGTCCAGGTTGTCCTGCGCCAGTTCGCGGGTACCCTTGACGAGTTCGTGCAGCGGACGGGTCGCGCCGAAGCCGATTCGAACGCCCATGAGGCAGGCCAGTACGAGAAGTCCGATGGTTGCCATCGCGAAATAAAAGAAGAACTCGCCTCGGAGGTCGCCTCCGATCATGCGAAGGTACTGATGGGCCTGGACTGCCTGCTCAACGTTGTTGAGCTCGACCATCGGGCTTGTGATCACGAGGGCCGCTTCCGGCGGTCCAACCTGTCCAACGGGCACGTACAGTTCCAGCGACGCGTCGCGCTCGCCGGCCCTGCGCACGGCCGGGCTGAATGCGTTCCCCCGCAGGTTGAGCGATGCAACTTCCGCGGCATCCGCGAACCGAAGACGTGCGTCAACAAGGTCGAGACTGTCCAGGAAGGCGCGGACCGTCCGCAGGTCGCGCGTACGGACGGCTTCCGACGGCAGCGACGACCGGAAGAGGCGGGTCCCCGCATCGCCGAGCGCCGCCTTGCGGCTCTCGTAATGGCTCCTTGCCAGTTCGACCGCGTCGTTCAATGCCCGGCTGGTGCTTGCGCTGATGTTGTCCTGCAACCGCAGGCCTGATTCCAGGAAATGTTGGGCAAGCAGGGAGAGTGCCAGCGTGGTGCCCAGCGTGAGGGCGATGAGTGCGATGACGATCCGCCAGCGCAGAGGTAGGGATCTCATTGCAGATCCTCCGGCGAGAATTGGCTGACATCGATCCACGGGGAGCGTTTCGTGGGCCGGTCCAGTGAAATGAATAGCTCCAGCAGGCTTCCTCTCTGCAGGACATTGAGCCAGCGGCGTGAGCGCCGCTCCTGTTCCACCGAAATGGGGGTGACGCCAACCCGAAGACGCAGCCTGAAATCACGGCCTTCGGGAAGCGGCCCGATCGAGAGGCCCCGGAGTACCGAGCAGTACGTCTTGACCGTATCGAAATGAGCTGTCTGCAGGGTGTCCAGCCGGCCGGTGTCGCGCACGACCCGATACCTTCCCTCCCAGATGTCGTGGTCCAGGCGCATCCCTACCGCGGTTTCCAGTGCTTTCGAGCGCCGGTCCGAATCCAGCCGGAATTCCATGACCACCGACGTGATCAGGCCGGACGCGATGGCATCCAGCGCACGGCGCGAAAACAGAGAATCCAGCTCGATATGCAGTTTCAGCGTGTCCGCATGCACGTAGACCGTGCGCGCCGCGACGGTGACGTCCCGGGCGCCGGAACGTACGGGGAATGCAACAAAAAAAAAGAGGCAAGCGCAAATGCCGACAATTCGCGTGGACGCCTCTGCTTTGCCTCGATAGGTATGCATTTCGGGAGCTTGGTCTGTTTCGTTCGGTATGGGCGGGTTCCGGGTGCCGTTCCCTCCGGCTCACAGACCCATGTTGATACCGCCGAACCGGTGGAATTTCACGATGAGCGTGCCCCTTTTCAAGCCGTAACTGATGTCGATCCGGTTAAACAGCAATGCGCCGATACCATAGGTGCCGTTCGAATCCCTGACGTGGCCGTTCCCGACCGGTCTGCGAATCGCGGCCCACTCGGTAAAGCAGTAGATCCTGCCGATCGGCCGGGTTGCAATTGCATACACGCCTTCGATCGAAACAAATTCCGTACCGCCCTCGGGGCCGATCGCGCGCCGTTCGAACCCGCGGAGCTGATTCTGGCCGTCAAAATAGAACCGGTCAAAGAACGGGGGTGTGCCGAAAATGTGTCCCGCGCGTCCCCCGACGCTCAGGATCTGGCCGGGCAGGGTTGCGAAATGCCGGTAGGCCTCGATTCGGTTCCGGAGGTAGCTCGGGTTGTCTCCAAGGGCGCCGGGCGCGAAGTCCATACGGAAGTTGAAATCGAATCCAGGGGTACTGCCCCAGAATCTTGAGGCGTGCTGCCGGTAGAGCTCGATGCCGAAGGTGGATATTGGCGTGCGGCCCAGGGCCGCGCTGATCTCCCGGGTGAATTCCGGGCCTGAAATGAAGACTTCCGGCTCTTCGAAGTCGTTGACGCGAATCTCGTCGAAGGCGTAACGGGCGACCAGACGGTATTTCTCGCCGACGGGCTTTCCAACGCCAATGGCGCCGCCAAGTCTGTCCACGTCGTACAGGCCGCGCCTCAGAGGATCGGAACTGCGGTACATGTCCCGGTCGGCCCGCGAAAAGTGGGCTTTCGCATGAAGGGAGATACATCCGCTGGTCAGCCAGGGGTCGGCATAGCTCAAGCCGAAGCGCTGCAGTCGCTCGCCATGCGAATACTCGACGCCCACGGTCTTGCCCTCGCCGGCGAGGTTGACATGATAGGCGTCGGCGGCGAGCCCGAACCCGTCCAGTTCGGTGTATTCGAAGCTGATACCGGCATCGCCGAACCGTTTTTCGTCGACGTAGACCACCAGCACGGCCTTGCCCTGTTCGGTGCCGGGCTTTGGCGCGACGTGCACCGTTCGGAAGAGGCGCGTGCGGTAGAGCGACTCGCGGCTGGCATCCAGTCTGCCGGGCGTGAGCCGGTCACCCGCGTGGATTGGCAGGGTACGAAGGATGATGTCGGCTCTTGTCTTGCGATTGCCGCGAACCTCGATGCGTTCCACCACGTAACCGGTGGCATCCTGAGCGCACAACTGCGAGGCGTCCGTCCAGGCAAAGAGGACGGAAAGCAGGACAATTGTGCGCCATAGCGCGCCAGTGTTCAATCGCCCAGACACATTGCCGGAATTCGGCCGAATGGTGAGAAATCTTTGAGACAGAGCGCTAACCTCCGCGGGTTTCCGCCGAACACGTGCAAGGAGGTTAATCGGAGTGCGCAAAAACCGTACCAGGATGACCGTTTCTCGTTGATCACGAATCCGACGCAAAAACAGGTGTTTGCACCCGGAACCGGATCCGGCGCATGGTCTGGCCCTGTGAAAGAATAACACAGATGTGTATTTTTTGCAACAGTTATGTGGATTCCGGCGTACGACCGGGAGGCGCGTAGGGGGCGGCGTCGAGGTGAGAGTCAGGCGGAGTATCGGGCTCTTCGGGATGCAGGAATCCTCCCGTGGGGGCAGCACGCCGGAATGCCGATATGGGGGGGATGTCGACCATGGTGCGCAGGCCGGGCGGCGCACCGTGGACAACCGGAATCGCATTGGCGACGATGGAACAGGTGGCGACGTCTCCGTTGATGCCGCCGGCAACGGTGAGATCGACTTCCGGAGTACCGAAGACGCGGATGCGGTCTCTGGGGCGCGTTTCGCCCACGGCCGCGCGAAAAACGAGCGTGAGCACCTCCCGGTTGTCCACGTATCCCCTGCCCGTCTGGTTCACGCCCGTGGCCCTTCCGGCCGGAACGGACCAGTCCTTCCCGCGCACCTCCGTTCGCGCGACCACCGGTTCCACGAGTTCCTCGGTCCTGTCCAGCCGCCAGCCGAGTCCGGATGCGACCATATGCATGGATTGCGCCAGACCCACGTGGCGGATCTGACGTTTGTGGACGCGTTTCTCGAAGGCGTCGATCGAAAGTCCGGCGCCGATCTTCCGGCGGAAGGGTAATCGCCGCCTTGAGGCGTCCTGGATACGATCGATCCGGATGGATTCCACGTTCCGGCAGACGGCTGTGGCCGCGGTGGGCAGAAAGTCCATCAGGAACCCCGGGTTCACACCGGTGCCCAGTACGGAGACACGGTTGGCCTTCGCGATATCGTCGATGCGACGTGCAAGCTCCGGTTCCGCAACCCAGGGATAGGCCAGTTCCTCGCAGGTGGAGACCACGTTCAGTCCGCCCTCCATCATCCGTTCAAGCGTGGGGAACAGCGCGCGAAGTTCGGACACCGTCGTGACGACGGCGACGTCCGCGCCGTTCATCGTCCCTGCGTCCGGTTCTGACGCAACGGCGACGTCCAGCGGCCGCTCGAGGCCATACAGGGTTCCCAGGTCGCGGCCGGCCTTTTCCGGATCGATGTCGATGGCGCCGACCAGTTTCAGGTGATCCTTCTCCGCCAGAAACGGTCCCAGCATCTGTCCGAGCGGCCCCAGGCCGATGTGCAGAATGCGAATGGGATTCACCATTGAAATGCTCCGTGGGTTGGCGCGCACGTCAGAAATGCAGCAGCGGGGAGCCCCGGGAAATCGACGGGAACGCGCGACCGCATCGCCGGGAAACGATCGGAAAGAACCCGGTCTGACGAGACGCTGAATCGGCTTCGATCCGGGACCGACGAATATACGTTTCCCGCGCAACGGCGACAAACGAAAACGGACCGGTTCGGAAGCACGGTCCGTCCGGGTGACGGTTGACCCGGGACCGTTTTGCGCTTACCTTGTTGGCGCCCGAAACGCATGGCGTCGGGTTGTCATTGAAAGGGGAGGATGATGTCGGCCGAAGTCATCGAGAGGTTTGTATCCAAGTACGAAACGCTCTCCGGACGCGTACACGTAGCCGGCAGCATGGCGGCCGCGGCGGCGGCGGTGCTCTCGGTCGTTCGCGATTGCGAGGGGACCCGGCTGGCCGCGGCGGAGCTTCCGGACGCGCTGATGCGGGAACTGGAGTCGCGGTGCGCCGGTGCCGGGGTCGAGCTGTTGAGGCCGCCCTACGACGGTTCAACGTTGCCGGGCGCCATCGACGCCGCGGATGTAGGGGTGTCCTGGGCGGAGTTTGCCGTGGCCGACGCGGGCGCGCTCGTCGAGTTCGCGACAAACGACGCGACCCGACTCGTTTCCACGCTGCCAAGGGCGCATCTGGGCGTCGTTCGGGCCGAGGAGATCAAAGAGACGCTGATGGACGCCGGACCCCGGATCCGGGAATTTATGGAAGATCAGCCTGAGAATGCCACCGTGACGTTCATTTCGGGCCCCAGTCGCACGGCCGACATCGAGATGCGGCTCACGCTGGGGGTCCATGGCCCGGAGATGGCTCACGCGGTGATTCTGGACGCCTAGGATACCGTCTGTCGTTCGAATTCGATACAGACGGATTTGGTGCATAAGGAAGTGGACGATGCTGAAGGGTCGGTACCAGCAACTGGAAGAGAAAATCGATCGTGCGCTCGAGGCACGGTCCAGCCGGACGGCGCTTTACACCGCCATGAAACGCGGCCGCGACAGCCGGCATAAGGCCGTGGGGGCGCTGCCGGGAGGCGAGGGCTTCCGGAACGAGGTTCGTTCCGTCAAGGTCCGGTGTCTGGAGCAGCAGGACGAACTGGTGGACAGGTTTGCGCGAAAGGTGCGGGAGCGCGGCGCGCGGGTCTTCATGGCGAAAGACGGTCCGGCCGCGATTGCGTACATTCTGGACATCGTAAACAAGCGCGGCGCCACGACCGTGGCCAAATCCAAGTCTCTCACGAGCGAGGAAATCGAGGTGAACCATCCTCTGGAAGAGGCGGGGGTGGACGTGATCGAGACGGACCTGGGTGAACTGATCATTCAGAAAGTGAAGGAAAAACCCTTTCACCTGGTCTTCCCTGCCGTGCACAAAACGGCGGTCGAAGTCGCGGAAATATTCAGGGAGGTGACGCAGCAGGACGTGCCGGATGACGTGGACGCCATTATGCGAATCGTGCGCAAGTACCTGCGGCCGATTTTTCTGAACGCGGATATCGGGATGACAGGCGCCAACGTCGGGGTCGCGGAGACCGGCGCGATCGTAATCGAGACCAATGAAGGCAACGCGCGTCTGGTTTCAAGTATTCCCGATGTCCATATCTGCATCATGGGATGCGAGAAGATCGTGGATACGGTTGAGGATGCGCTGCAGATGATGCTCGCGCATCCCATCAGCGCGGTGGGCCAGCATCTGACGACGTACGTGACGATGATGGGGGGGCGGTCTCCCCTTGGAACGGGAGACGGGCGTGGGCCGCGGGAGTCGCATATCGTCATTCTGGACAACGGACGCAGCCGGATGCGTGAGGATCCCCTGTTCAAGGACGCGCTGAATTGCATCCGCTGCGGCGCCTGCATGAATATCTGTCCCACCTACGGGGTGGTCGGCGGGCACACATTTGGCTATATCTATCCGGGACCGATCGGGATCCCGTGGACGTCGGAGGTCCACGGACTGGACAAGGCCGCCGAGTTCGCGCCGCTTTGTGTCTCATGCGGGCTCTGCAAGGAGATCTGTCCCGCCGGAATCGATATTCCCATGATGATTGCCGGCGTGAAGGACCGCGACGGCGAGGAAAACGGACACCCCCGGGTCAACCGGGTTCTCATGGCCGCGGAGGGGATGGCGAAGTTCGGTTGCGCCACGGCGCCCGTCTCCAACTGGATGATGAGGAACCGCGCGTTCCGGTGGGCGATGGAGGCGTTTACGGGCATTGACCGGCGACGGGCGTTGCCCCCGTTCAGGCGACAGACGCTGGCGAAGTGGTTCAGGAAGAGGGGCACGGCGCCGCGGGTGGCGGAACCGGCGGGCCGGGTGGTGTTCTTTGCCGACCTGTTCGCGAATTACAATGCGCCGGAACTGGGCCGGGCGGCCGTAGAGGCGCTGGAAGCGCTGGGATGCGAGGTCGTTCTGCCCAGGCAGCGCGGCAGCGGATACCCCTACATCGGCTATGGAGATCTCAAGCGCGCAAAGAAGCTGGCCGAGGAGAACGTGCGCCTCATGGCGCCCTACGTCGAGTCGGGCTACGATATCGTCGCCACGGAGCCGACGGCCGCGTACTGTCTGAAAATATCCTATCCCAAGCTCCTACAAGGCTTTACGGATGCGAAAGCCGTATCGGAACGGACGCACGAGCTGTTCGCGTATCTCGAAATGCTCGAAGCGCGCGCCGGAGGCGGGCCCCCTTCCGCTGCCTTCGAGGGCCGGCGGTTCGGATTCCACGTCTCCTGCCACCAGCGGCCCCTCGATGCGGGCCGCCAGGCCATGGACTATCTGAGGCGGCGGGGCGCCGAGGTCGAGCTGATCGAGACGGGCACATGCTGCGGCATGGCGGGAACGTTCGGGATGAAGAAGGGAATGCTCGGATTCGAACTCTCGCAGGCCGTGGGAGAACCGCTGTTTCAGGCGTTTCAGGAGGCGAAGGTGGACACCATCGTCACCGAAAGCAGCGTGTGCGCCATCCACCTGCGCGAGGGCACGGGCATCAACGTCATCCATCCGCTGGAGTTGCTGGTGGCGCAGAAAGATAACGGGTGATTCTCTCGATTTGCACTGTCAGAGAAAACCTTAGATTGCACCGATTTTGACCCGATATCGTGGGCGCCCGTCTTCCTGTCAACTTCATGAGAAGAAGGGAGGTCCGCCATGCCTCGGCCCCTCCTCGCGACGTGCCGGAATTACGGTGCCAGATGAGCGCAGACCGGGCGTTATTTATGATTGAAGGCGTTTCGAAGCCGCGTTTTCCGGTTGATGATCCGGATGCTGTACCTGCCGATAGCGTCCGATCCGCGATTAGGTTTCTGTGCGATTATTCCAACGCGCTGTCTTCGCGGGGGTATGTCGAGGAGGCCAGGGAGAAAGCACAGGATGCGTGGTCGCTGATTAAGAACGACGCGCCCGGCGAGAAGGCGATGGTTCTGTGCCAGTTCGGCATTCTCAACGCCCGTTCCCGTTTGTACGACGACGCGGAACGGGCGTTTCTGGATGCAATTGCAATCTACCGAAAACTGGGCCCTGTGAAGAAAGAAATGGATACGAGGGGGTGGCTGGCCGACCTCTATGTGCGTATGGAACGTCGGGAGGAAGCCAGGGTGGAACTGGGGCGCATATCCGAACACTTCGAGAGGGCCGATGACGCAGCGAGCAGGTCGAAAGCCAGCTATTTCAGGGCTTGCATCGCCCATCTGAACGACCGTCTTGGAGATGCTTATTCAGGGTTCCAATCTGCTCTGGAACAGTCGGACAAAGCGGGTAGCAGGGTCCGTCGCATCGGCGATATGCATCTGACCGGCACGACTGCTTTTCAAACCGGAAGTTTCAAACACGCTGAGGAGTTTTTCCGCGAACAGCTGGAGTCAGACCGCGACTGGAGACGGACCGTGACGGAAGGTGTGAGCCAGTTCTACCTCGGTTCGATCGCACTGGAGAAGAACGATGCAAAGTCCGCTTCGGTATATGGAAGAAAGGCCGTTGAGATCTTGTCTCACGTAAAGGATGCCCATCAGCTCTACTGGGCGTTCGGCTTGATGGCGGAGGCCTGCTCGGCCCTGGGGCGCCCCGACGAGGCGGTGAGATGGGCGGACAGAGCCCGCGCCGGCACCCGGATGGCAGGCGAAACTCCGACGGTGACCTGGCGCGGGATCGGGGTCGCGATGGCGGCCGCAAAGCGAAATTGTGAGGCCGAAGACGCGTTTGAGCGGGCCATCGCGTGCGACCGGTCAAACCAAAGATTCGAATGGTGCCGCTCGCTGCTGGCCGCCGGCCGGTATTATCTTGAGCAAGGCAATCCGGAAATGGCGCGGATGCGGCTGGAGTCGGCGGCACGCAAAGCGTCGGCCCTGCAGACACCTCACTTTGTTCGTCAGGCGTCGAGTCTCCTTGCCGGATTGGCGCGGCTGGAGGATCGATCTGAAACCGTGGGTTCGACGGCGAGCAGACAGGTCCACGACAGGATTGCGGCGGTCTCCAACCTTGCTGCGGATCTGGGTCGGGGCCTCGATTTGACGTCACTGATGAACAGGATACTGGACGTATGTCTGGGGGCCGTGGAGGCGGACACGGCCGCCGTCGTGGTGAAGGATACCGCGTCGGGAGCGTTGGGTATCGAAGCGGCGCGGTCTCGCGAGGGCGAAAGTAGCGCGGCGATGGACATTGACCGGGACGTGGCGCGACGGGTGATCGAGAACAAAAGACCGGTTTTCGGCGCAGAAGTCGAGGCGGAAATGCAGTTCGAGAATCGGCAGCGTATATTCGCCTTCGACCAACGTCCGGTAGCCTGTATTCCGCTGACCCGGACAGAGTGGAGTTCTCCGGGGGCATTGTATCTGGATCTTCGCGGTACGGGTAGCAACATTTCCGAAGCGGACCGCAGGTTTCTGATCGCAATGGCCGGCCTCCTGTCCGCGGGCATTGTTCAGGCTCGGATGCGAAGCAGATTGGAGGAACGGACGCTTTATCGCGAGCGCGACCCGACCGGAAGGAAGGGATTGGGCGGGCTCGTCGGTGCCAGTCGTGCGATGCAGACGGTCTATCGGTTGATCGAACGCGCGGCCTGCACCGACGCAACGGTGTTTATACAGGGAGAGACGGGTACAGGCAAGGAACTGGCGGCCCGCGCGATTCACGACAACAGCGCCGTCAGCGACCGTGTATTTCTGTCGCAGAATTGCGCGGCTCTGTCCGGCGGTTTGCTCCATAGCGAGTTGTTTGGTCACACAAAGGGATCGTTTACGGGCGCCACGTCGGATCGTGCCGGGCTGTTCGAGACCGCGCACGGCGGTACGGTCTTTCTCGATGAGATCGCGGACGCCGCCCCCGAAGTCCAGGCCAGCCTGCTCCGGGTCCTGCAGGACGGCGAGGTTCGGCGGGTGGGTGAGAGCACGCCACGCAGGGTCAAGGTCCGCGTCATCGCGGCAACGAACGCGGACCTGGAGGAGGCGGTAACCGCGGGGGCGTTTCGGAAAGACCTGTTCTACCGCCTTCAGGTGTTGCCCATCAGGATGCCGCCTCTGAAGGACAGAAAAGACGACATCCCGCTCTTGGCAGGGCATCTGCTGCGGAACGCCGCCCGCGAAGCCGGAAAGACTGTGACCGGATTTACAGATGGGGTCGTGAGGGCCTACGTCAGTCACGACTGGCCCGGCAACGTGCGCCAGCTGGATAACGAGATACGCCGCGCAGTGGCTCTGGTGGAAAATGGCGGGGTTATCGACATTGAATTGCTTTCTGAACGCATACGTCAAGAAACGGGTAGCGGACAGGGACCGGCAGGTACATTGAAAGCCTTTATTCAGTCGGTTGAAAAGCGTTTTCTATCCGAGGTGATTGAAAAGAACAAAGGGAACATCTCCCGAACGGCTCTGGAGTTGGGGCTGACGCGTTCCGGGTTGTACAAAAAGCTGGATCGACACGGCCTCAGGGGCGCGCGGTAACTATTGTTGACGGGCAGGCACGACCGGAACTTTTCGTCAACTCGCGTTGACAGTCAGTATGCTTATTGGTATCAACAGGTTACGCGTATTCGCGCTTCTGTCGTTTTGTTTGGCAAGACCGGCGTCTACGTGCGTTGGCACCGGGAGGGATGACCAGAGATCGGATTCGTCTGGCGATTGCAAACCTTAACCGTTGTATTGAAAGCGCCTGCGATGAATCGGGACGCTTTTCCTTTTTTTGGGTACGATGTTTGCAAGATGAAACGCTCGTACCGCAAATCCGCGTATCTCCGGCATACCGCAATTTGAATCCAGCTTGCCGTCCCGCGACCTGGCGGGCGGCCCCTGTGTCTAAGCATGTTTGAGAGTTCCCGTTGCAGACACGACTCCATGGTGGGCGCTCATCCAGCCTTCGGCGCGGTGCGAAGACTTGCACGCCGGGCGGGAGAGAGCGAACTTCCCGTGCTGGTCACCGGCGAGTCCGGGACCGGGAAGGAGCTCATCGCCCGCGAAGTGCACGACCGCAGTCCCCGCGCTGATGCGCCGTTTGTGGTTGTGGACTGCGGCATTCTGGCGAAGGAAATGGGGCGTAGCGAACTGTTCGGCCATGTCAGAGGGGCGTTCACCGGCGCCACGGAATCCCGGCCTGGGCTGGTGGGCGTCGCTCGCGGCGGAACGCTTTTTTTCGATGAAGTGGGTGAACTCGATGAGCCCCTGCAGCGGCAACTGCTTCGCCTGATCCAGGAGGGTGAATACAGGACGGTCGGGGACCACCGATGGAAGCGGGCGCGGGTCCGTGTGGTCGCGGCGACGAACAGGGACCTGAAGCAGGGGGTTGACGCGGGACGGTTTCGAAACGACCTGTATTACCGCCTTCGCGTGATTCAACTCCATCTGCCGGCGCTGCGCGAACGTCGAAGCGACATTCCCATTCTGGCCGCCCATTTTCTGGATCGATACGGTGGTGCCGGAAGAGCCGCATGCCGGATCAACTCCGAAACCCGTGCGCTTCTGGAGGGCTATGACTGGCCCGGGAATATCCGGGAACTCGCGCACACCATCGCGGGCGCGTTGGCGCTGACCGACGGAGACGTGATCACGCCGGACGACCTGCCGTACGAAGTCCAGGACGCTGAGACAAGACCGGACCGCGGCATCTACAGCCTGCCGTACAAGGACGCGCGCAGGGTGTGCATGGAGCGTTTCACAGAGGAGTATCTGCACCGGGCGCTTCTTCGAGCCGGCGGAAACGTATCGCGGGCAGCCCGAAACAGCGGCATCGGGCGCCAGTATTTCCAACTCCGCATGTCCGAACACGGAATGACGGCCGCGCAATACCGGAGACAATCGGGCGATGCGCAGGTGCAGGCATACCGGGCGGCGGCAGGAGGTTGAAGCCTACCTGCGATTGAATCGCGTATCCGATTCGAGTGCCGGTGTCGCCGTGCTTTGTGCTTGACAGGTCAGGCATATCCACGTACTTTTCCGGAAATACCTGCACTGGAGAGGTATGGCTATGAACGTGAAATCTTTATTCAACGCTGAAAACTTACGAATGGCTACCTTCCTGTTTGTTTTAACAGGCGCGATGTGGACACTTACCTCCAGCCTCGAAAACAGACTCACTCATCGGATAAACAACCTTGAAGACAGACTTACCCAGCGCATAGACAGGCTTGAAGACACAATGAACAACCGCTTCGAGAAAGTCGAGAAGCGTCTGGACTCCTTCGGCGAGCGTATCGCCAAAAACGAAACACGCCTGGAAGCCTCCAAGTAGACCCCCGCCTGCACGCGCCCTCTCAAGCTGCGCCGATAATTTCCTATTGCACCTTCCGCTTCCGATAACGTTCAGTGCGACGTTTCGTGCCTGCTTCGGCGTACGCGTGTCAGATTATCATCGCAAGGGCGATCCTGAAATTTGATGCGGCGTTGGATTCGTTCCAAGACGCCATTCGTAGGGGCAGGTTTCAAACCTGCCTTTACCGCCGTTCATCTGCTGATGTCGAATTCATTTGTGTGAACAGGGAATGCCGCTGACGTCAGATGACAACTAAGCGGCCGTCATCACGATAGTCTGAAGTCGAGGCAAACCTGTTGTTTTGTGCTTGATTCAGGGTGGGGCAAGGCGTATCGTTGTGAGACGGTTAAGTCAGGTCGACTGTTATGCAAGAACCGAGCTCGACGCTGATGCCTGGCGCAACGTTAGACGTTCTAACCGAAGGAGTTAAGGTGCCAAAGTTCAAGCCCGATGTGTTGCGTGGGGTGGGGTATCGGTTGTTTCGAGCGGCGGGGTGCCGGGACGAGGACGCGCGGACGGTGGTGGACCACCTGGTGGACTCCAACCTGTTCGGGCACGATTCCCACGGCGCGATCCGCTTCTACGAGTACGCGAAAGCGATACAGGACGGCCGTTTCAGCCCGGATGCGTCACCCGAGGTGATCTCCGAGCGGGCCTGTACGGCCGTTGTGGACGGCGGCGGCGCGATGGGGCAGGTCGGCGCGACATTCGCGACCCGGCTGGCGATGGAGAAGGCCCGCCGGAGCGGCATCGCGACCGTGGTATTGCGAAATACCAGCCATATCGGGCGGGTGGGCGCGTATCCGCTGATGATCGCGGCGGAGGGGATGATCGGGCAGATCTTCGTGAACGCCGGACGGCTGGGCTATCAGATCGCGCCGTTTGGCGGCATCGACGGCCGGTTGAGTACGAACCCGATCGCGTTCGCGGCCCCGCGCCGGGAAGCGGATCCGATCCTCGTGGATATGACCACGTCAATCGTCGCCGAAGGCAAGATCCGGCTGGCGATCAACCAGGGCGTCAAGGTGCCGGAGGGATGGCTCATCGACGGGCACGGGGCGCCCACCACGGAACCGAACGATTTCAAGGACGATCCGCCGGGGGCCATTCTGCCGCTGGGGGGCGGCGCGGGTCACAAGGGTTACGGGCTGAGCATTATGGTCGAATTACTTGGCGGGGCGCTCAGCGGCCAGGGCTGCGCGGCGGGGGACCGGGAGATGATCAGCAACGGCGTGCTGATCAACGCGTACGACATCGAACACTTCACAGACATGGAGACGTTCTACGACGAAGTGGAAGGCCTGATGCGCCACGTGAAATCCAGCCGCCTCGCGGAGGGATTCGATGAAATCCTGGCTCCGGGTGAACCGGAGTTCCGCACCGCCGAACGCCGCGCCACCGAGGGCATCGAGGTGGACGACCGGACGTGGGAAACGGTCTGCGAAATCGGTAAGGAATTTGGGGTAGATTTGGCGGGAGAGGGGGGAAGGTGAATCTGCGTCAATAGGATCTCGGGCGATCTTCGACGGCACTGGACGAAACGAAAGGGCTGGTTTGTCGTGCTAAGGGTCCGATAAGGGGTCTACGTTGATGAGCAACGTGTTGCTTCGCGCGATTGTATTCCTGGTCTCGGCAGGATTGGCTTCTTCTGCGGCGGAAAGCGGATGCAGGAGTGATTTTGACGGCAGCGGCACAGTCGATTTCTCCGATTTCGTGTCCTTTGCCGCTGTGTTTGGAGCGCGCACCGGCAGTGCAAATTTCAATGCGCTGATGGATCTGGACGACAACGGAATCGTAGATTTCTCCGATTTCGTGTCCTTTGCCGCTGTGTTTGGCGCCAAGTGTCAACAAGTCGCTGCAGTTATCCCTTCAGCGACGAGCTTCGGCCCGACTGAAGCCGGGAAGCGATCGGACGAGCGAATTGAAGTCAGGGTCGTTGATGAATCCGGCGCTCATGTCCCGGGCGCGTCGTGGGCTTGGATTACCGATGAGCGATCCGGCTGGGTGTATCCTTCCCAGGGTGTGACGGCCGCTGACGGTAGGATTGCAGTCGTCTGGGTTGCGGGTGCGCCAGGCGCCGGCATCCTGCAGCTAACTGTGGAGAACTCAGTGTCGTCGGTTAAAGCTGAATACAGGACCGAAAGCGTCGCGTCGCGGCATCCGCCAAGTGGTGCCGTCAACGTCCTGTTGCGCCACAGCGGCCGCGCCACGGGTTACTCGATGGATCTCACGCCCCTTACAGAGCCCGAAGGGACATACTATGTAGCCATCCAGTGGGATGGTGGATACACTGGCTTACAGCGTCGTGGGTCGCTATACGATCGCCAGCTCCAATTTTCCGTCTGGAACGCCCCCGGTGGGGGTGATGCGCAGGTCTTGAAAAGCGGCGACGGCGTCGTGTGCAGGCCGTTCGGGGGCGAAGGCACGGGACAGGCGTGTGCGTTGGACTATCAGTGGCGTGTCGGCGCAACGTATCGGTTTGAAGTAACCGAGGAGGACTCGGAAGGTGGTAGCGCGATGTCACTGCACGTGACCGACCTGGCCGCCGACGAGCGGCGGTTTATCGGGACGCTTCGCTACGCAAAGAGGGCAGAATTGCATTGGATGAATTTTTTCGTAGAGGATTTCCTGGGGAAGGAGCCGACCTGTCTTGCGCAAGACGTGCGGAGTGCGGCTTTTCGGCAGTCTAGGGCTAGATTCGGAGGCACGTGGCGACGGATCACCAAAGGGTTTCTCGGGCGTCACCCTGAAGACGCCAAGAATCCGGGCACTCCGCCCTGCGCGAATCTGGCTGCACGAAATCACGAGGCGGGGCTCGAAATTGTGATGGGCGGGCGGACGGCAAGCGATCCCGATACTCCGGGAAACGTCACGATCCCCTGAGATTCCGCATTTCGCCGGAAGGGTGAACGAATCGCCCAGTGTAAATCCAGGTATCTGTTTCAGGGCGCTGCGCGGCGGGGGACCGGGAGATGATCAGCAACGGGGTCCTGATCAATGCGTACGACATCGAACACTTCACGGATATGGAAACGTTCTACGACGAAGTGGAAGGCCTGATGCGCCACGTGAAATCCAGCCGCCTCGCAGACGGATTCGATGAAATACTGGCCCCTGGCGAGCCAGAATTCCGCACCGCGCGCATCCGCCAAGAAGAGGGCATCGAGGTGGAAGACCGGACGTGGGAAACCGTCTGCGAAATCGGTAAGGAATTTGGGGTAGATTTGACTGAGGTGGGAAGCTGAGCCCGTTACCCTGGGCGCCAATGAACGACCTCACGGTCGGCCAGGCCACAATGCCGAAGTGGCCGGACGCATTCGTATCCTATCGTGGGCACAGATATACAGATCAAGCATGGCGTAGCTATCGTCCTACATCACTGCATCGCAACGGATTTCACGATTTCGGCCGCTCTCCTCGCCGCGCAGCCGCTATTTCTTCTTCCAAATCCGATCCTGTTCCAAATTTCCCTTCCAATACACCCACCAGGTCTTCTACCGCACGAACAAATCGAGTCGCCAACCAGAGATAAAATATCTGGCCAACGACGAGTGCGATCCAACCCAACGCCATCACAAAAGTGAACCAACCCATCGTACTGCCGAAATCCATAACCCACCTCCAAAAAAAAAGAATCGGCTGCCTTATTAACAGGACCCGTAGATAATTGACGTCTTAAGCTCGCGCTAAGTTGGAAAGGGACTTGCCCAAATGGGGACGCTGAGCTTGTCGAAGCGCCCTCGATTCGGTGCCTTTTTTACCCTGCGCCGACCCTTCGACAAGCTCAGGGAGCGGCGCAGGGTACCAAGTCAATGGGGCGCAATAATGTAAACTGTAGAGTGATCCCTGTAATAACACTCCGCACCTGAGTAGAGCGTTATCCGGCGGACGTTACGATCCTGGTGCGACCCTGACCCAATCACGATTCTGGCTATTGTGTCCAATCTTAAACCGGTGCTTTCGTCAAAAACAAAACCGGTGTTGACACTTCACCCCGAATCTCGATTCCTTACGTTAGATGCCCACCAATCCACGCACCGACGAACCTTGCGGCTAATGCAACTGTGTTTTACCCAAGAGCCGTACCGTGCCGCGCTCATGTCGGGCAATTTCCGCTTTTCTATCTCCTCAAGACATGGGCTGGAGTACCTAGATCTGGCATTTCTCTATGTAGATAGTATGTCCCTTTAACCTTTAGGAAGTCCTGGAATGTCCCATCCTTAGCCTTCAATTTGCCCCACTTACTCCCCCGCTGTTTCACTATGGCATCAAATGCAGTTCTTGTTAGCCCATATCGGGCAGCCACAATCTCACTTGAGTGTTCTCCTGGAAAATAGAGAGCGATATTTACTTGCTTAACCTTCTGAAAAGTCTTGCCGATTGATTTTGGCCAACCTCTCGGATTGAAAATAAACGCGAAGAAGTCTTGCGAGTTCCTCATGGTTTTTATGGGATGTGTGAGGTTAATTTCTCTAGCACGATAGTCAATATCGTATGCATCGGACTCTGCGCGCAGTTTCACGGTCAGGATTCCATTTTCGAAGTCAATGTTCTTTACGAACTTATCGTCAAGGGAACCTTCATTCGCAAATCCAAATCGCGAGACCGTTCCAAAATAGTTGCCGAATTCCTTAAGAACAGCGTACTCCACCAGCCTTTCAAATGTTCCCTCGCGGGTAAATAAGGCACCTCTACCTTCGTAGTCCGCTTCGATTGTTTTGAAAATCGCGAGATCAAAAGCACCCCTACACTTCAGTACAAGGTTCCAAGCATCCTCTTCCTCCCGATGAAACCACGAATAAGGCTTCTCCCAGTTATTGTCTAACCAACCCTTTGGATTATAATGCACATCGTATTTTCTAAAGATGCGGTCACATGAATCAGCCAACGCCTTGCCCAGAACGTACTCGCCCTGCTTTGTCGCCGCCTTAGACCGAACTAAGAGTAGACGGGCTTCTGCCAGCACCCATCGGAGATCGGCAAGATAGTTTGGGTCTTTTGTCCTACGATGACGCCACCTTGCCACTCTTTCCTCTGGCGTAACGTCTTTATCGATGTCTGGGTCGGCTGCTCTTGGTCTTGTTGTGATTCTTGCTTCTGAAACTTCCTTACTGTTGCCCGTCTCCTTCGCCCGTTCTACTATTGCCTCCGCTTTTTTTGTTTTCTCGCCTGCTGCCGTTTCAGGTTTCTGATTTGTATAAGGATCCTCGTGGACCTTGACTTTTTTTGCGACCATTGGATTCTGATCTTGTCTAATCCTCTTCACTCTCTCTTCTTTGGCTATGCTCCCCTGTCTCTCAATGTCGTTTTCTGGCAGGAGACTGATAGCGAAAACCACCAACAAAAACTGAACGGCCATAGCGACACCAAATACGCGGGACCGGGTGGTTAACCATTTGATATGTAATATCGAAGGCTTCACCAAGCCAGCTATTGTCGCAACGGCGACGAGTAGAAGAAGAAACGCGAACAAGGAAGCCATTGTACCCTCCTGAAACATATCCCCTTTGGTGTCTGAGGTTTACCCTGTGCTACCGAAGGATGCTGCAAATATGAGGAAGTCGGAAAAGCCTATCATACCATCGTCGTTCAGGTCGAACTTGGCATCGTAATCAGCATCGGCTGATCGTTTCCCAAAGACTTGTGCGAATTTCAAAAAGTCAGAAAAACCGACCGATGAGTCGCCGTCAAAGTCGCCTGTCAGTTGAGATTCCGAACTCAGCGATATTGAGCCTTGTCTTTCAACCTCGACCAATGTTCCGTCATTGAGAGAAAGGGTTGCATCGGTAAGGTCTATGGAAGTGCTGTCGGGCTGCGAGAAGTTGTCGAGGATGACAAAGTTAAGTGTTCCCATTAGATCTGTTCTGTTTTGGGAAGATACTTCTCCAGGTGCTGCTGCACTGGCCGTAACGGACGCTTCGGTATGGGTTATGACCGTAAGGGCGTTTGGTATCAGTGTGCCGTTCTCAAAAGCTAATGACTCTGCGGAGATGAACGCAGTGTCGTATTGTAACGAGACCTGAAATCCTGCAAGTGTTGGCATGTCAGAACCAAAGATCTGGACGGTGATGGTATCTCCTGCTGTGACTCCTTTAAGCCTATGGTTGTTTTGATTCTCGGGCCCCCTCTCCAAGTCCAAATCGATTCTGGCTGTAAAAGCTGTCGCCAGGAGAGGTATAGATACGTTGGCCTGATCCGGGTCCGTGTTCAAAACCGTAATTGCACCCGTGATTTCCCCAGATCTTTCCGGTTCAATTGTAAGAGAGACAGAGGCACTGTCCCCGCTTTCGATGTCTGCCGACTTGGGTTGTATGGCCAAACTGGGGATTTGGGATGAGATGTTGAGGATGGAGAGTCTCATATTTCCAATGTTGGACAGTCGCAGTGATTTCGTCTTCGTGGAACCCATGACGAGTTCGCCCATCGAAAATGTCTTTGGAAATTCGATGTCGGGTTCAAATCCTTTACGGTTGGTGATGCGATAAATTTTGTTGTCGGCTTTATTGGCAAAGATGACGTTGCCTTCTTTGTCGATGGCGAGGTCGGAAACCTCGCCTGTATATGTACCGATTGTGTCAATGCCAAAGTCCTGAAATCCAGATCCTTTGTCTATCTTGCCGTACCGGATTACAGTTGAAGGGAGAGATCTACTGAAATTTTCTTCCGCATAATAGACATCCGGTTCGGAAAGAGCGAATGCTTCGATAGTTCTGTGCCGAGCACTTCGACAAAATATACTGTCTTTGGTACCTGATCTTCCATTAAAACGCGCGATTTCGTCGGAAAAGCCCCATCCGTATAACAAGAAGACGTTCCCCAGGGCGTCTCTATCAATGTCATTATAAAAGAGAGTCGAACTATAGTTTGTTGGGGTCTCCAAGAAGGTTGTGACGTCTCCTGATGGAAAGATTCTCAAAATAGAGGAGATTATGTGGAGATTGTCTTTTCTTGTACTGGACCCACGGTCCGTGAAGTAAACCATTCCAGTGAGATCATCAATGGCAATCTGTCCTGGTATAAGATCTGGATTTCCATGTACAGTAGACATAACGCCAGAGGGCAAAACCTTTCGAAGTCGGTGGTTTCCAGTGTCAGAAATGTAGAGATCTCCTCTTTTGGAAACACCAATATACGTGGGAAGGTCGAGTTGCGTTTCGGTGGCAGTGCCTCCGTCTGACGAGAATCCCTGTATTCCTGTTCCCGCTATGGTGGATATGACACCCGTCTCTGCTTCAATCCTTCGAATAACATGGTTTTTAGAATCAGCTATGTAAAGATTCCCATCACCATCAATGGCTATCCCTGTAGGAGTGTTGAAACCAGCAAATAAGGCAGAGTTACCATCGCCCGTATAGGATGCCGCACCGGTCCCTGCAATTGGATAAATCTCTCCCTTCTTCTGAACAACATTATACGATTGTGCACAGACCCAGCCCGTATTGGATAGTAGAAAAGCTAAGGTAAAAATCATGTTGGAGAAAGATCTGGCAAGATGTCTCATATCACCCTCCCGAGAGAAATATCATGAACAGCGTCGGCACCCGGTAAAGGGTGCCGGGAGTTATCGTATGTTAATTTCTGCATTGAGTAGTCCTTCGGGTACTCTGGAACAGCGGTTTGTTTAAAACCCTAGTCTCTTGCAGTCAACATGTACCGATACGCATCCATCTGTTTATTGTACACATAATTCCTGCATCCTCACATCGTTAGGATATTCACGAGCGGCCGATTGACGAATCTCGTCTTCAATTGACTTTGCATGCGATGTTCCACAAACCCCAGTAGCGGCGAGTAATGTAACTACGATGAGTTTCTTCATTTATCCCTCCTTCACCAGAAACGTGTCAACGCAAATGAGTGAAATCCCGGTGTGATTTACTGGCGTGATCGGTAGCATTCGATGGCGTTTCGCCGGGATCAGAGATTCATACTGGCCATTCATGGCCCGACAACAATAATGATCGAGGGTGAAAAACGACAATCTCGGTCTGGTCCTTAACGGACCGCAAATAATGTCCCCGAGATTCGATACATCGTTTGTCTGATGGTACGAAATATAACGAATATTTATTGAACTAATGTTGAAATTTCCGCTGAATTTGTTGATTTTTTGTTGAAAAAGGGCGTTGTCCCCAACAAATGTCGCTTGCCGGTCGTTGACCCGTCCGATCTCAGGTCTGAATCTCCCCCACTCAATTCACGCAAATCAAGTTTCGTGTGCAGCTGAGCGCATTGTCGAGCAACTCCGTTGCCTACGATCCGGTGACAAAAAACCGGGCGCCATCATCCGCGACGATGGCGCCCGTTCGGTTGTTGCCTTATCCCGGTCTCTCTACACGCTCAATCCGCCCCGACCTCCTTGAAGAACCTTCTCTCCCCATCCCGAATCGTTAATATCACCGCACTCTTGGTTGGATGTCGGTTTTCATTGTACCGCGCGATCTGAGTCGCTCCCCGGTAATCCCGCGTTGCCGCCAGCTGGTTTCGGATTGCCTCACCCTCAAGACTTCTGGCCCGTTCCACTGCCTCAGAGAGCACTCGTACAGCGTCATAGCTGACCGCATCCCCACCGCTGGGGGTGCGATGGTACGCGGCCTGGTACGCCTCTACGAACATCCTCGCACCGGGTTCCGTTGACTCCGCGGAAAAGTGTCCGCTGAAGTAACTCCCTTCGACCTCTGCTGTTACTTCATTCAAGAACAAAGGATTGTCCCACGCGTCCGCGCCGAGGAGGGTCACGGGTGCGCCCTGGGCGTTCAGTACAGGGAAAGACGCTGTTTCACGAACCACATAGGTCATATCTGATACCAGTCCCGAAATGAAGAACACATCAGGCCTCGTGTCGGCGATCCGGCCAAGCTGTTCTGTGAATGCTGTATCGCCGGCAGAATAAACCTCGTTTGCGACGACCGTCCCGCCGAGCTCTGTGAAATGGGAGACAAAGAACATCGAAATACCTTCAGTGTATAAATCACCCTCCAGAGTCAGGACCGCGGCCGCGGACTTACCCAGATCTTCCCGCGCAAAACGGGCGAGAACCGCGCCCTGGAACTGATCGGTAAAAGCTGCCATGAATACGAAGTCACCCGCCTGCGTCACGTTCGGGTTCGTGGCCGAGGTCGTGATCATCGGGATCTGCGCCCGCTGAGCAGCCGGCCCAACCTGAACCGCGTGGGTTGACCGGTTTGGGCCGAGGATCGCAAAGGCCCCATCATCCTGGACCATCTGCTGAGCGGCCTGGACGGCTGCGGACGCCTCCTCGATATTGATTCGTGGTACCAGTTCGACTGTCCTGTCGAGCAGACCGCCGTTGGCGTTGATCTCGTCTACAGCCAACCGGGCCGCGTCTGCATACGAGTAACGATCGCCGGAGACCAGGAATCCGATTGTTATCGTATCGTTGGAGATCGGGTCCTGGGTCTTGGAGCAGGCGACCGACAGTGAGACAAGACAGGCGATATAGAAAAATCGGAAATTCATTATGTATTCATTCCCCTATAATTAAATCGATAAAAATACGCTGGGTAGGTTGTAATGATCGCCTATATGCGTCCATTGCGGGGTCGGCCTCATCACGCCACCGGGTCCTAATTGACGTGTCGGACTTTGTATCCGGTTGCGTTTTGGTGTGCGGCCACGCTATTCTGGCTCCATTGGTTCCTCAACATTCGTCCTTACCACAACCGTCCCCGCAATAAAGTCATGTACGGCCCGTCGTTTTTCGTTCGTGAGCATCGTTACAATCTCGGCGAACCACCAGGCCACTACAACGAAAGACGTCCACATCTCACGTGATGTTGGTAAATCGCCAGAATCAGTACCAATTAGCAACTCACCAATAGGTAATCCCATTAAAAATCGATATGATTCTAAGATGAGTAGGGGACCCAAAATGACCAGTGGGATGCTGTCTCGGATCAAGGCTTGTTTGAAAGTTATCGGCTCCTCAGTTTTAACATCAACAACTCTAACGAATGTCGAGCGCTTCCCAACAGTTTGTCCGAATCGACCATGCATATAAATCGTATAAGCCCACCAATAGGCAGTATTCACAATCAGGACAATCACGAACAACCAACGCATATCCTCCCAAAATGAAGCCTCGAGAGTGACATAGTATTGTAAAATCAACGTAACTGGTAAGAGCACGACTCCATCAGTAAGACTTGCCCAGAATCGAGGCCAGAACGTTCGATATTTCTGTTGAGGATTAGCAGAATATCCCTTATAAAATCGCCAGGTATACAATGGAACAACAAGAAGTGACAAACCAAACGCTGCAAGAATCACGAACGCCAGAAAAGCAATAGTCATTACGACTGATTCCCTATTATCGGTGAATCAAAGTTGGCGTTGTCAAGGACTTGCCTCCGTTTAACGGACGGTTCTAATCCACGCACTTCCCGTCCGGCTTGTTCACCTTGTTCCATTCGTCGACAAACTGATCCGTCAGGCTGCGCACGGTAGACATAATGGAGGGGTAACCTGACCCCTGGGTCCCGAGCGTCCCTCTCCGCCAGGTTTGCGCGAAGTTCAGCTGCCCGGAAAGGGGTTCGTTGACCCACTTTTTCAATTCAACGAGAACGCTGAACGCGTTTCCTTTCACATTGACGTCCACATACAGGTGCGGGAAGAAAACGACGGATCCCTCGGGGAACCCGAAATAACCGGATTGATACAGGCCGGCGGCGCGCAACCTGGATTCGACGGCATCGACAATCTCCTCCCGTCTAAGTCCAATTTTTCTTGCGTCGTCCGACAGATGCTCAACCACGAGAATGACACCCAGGCATTTCGTGTAGATTCTGAATTCTTCTATCGAACCTTTTGTCCTGGAAAGGTTTTCCGTCTCCGCCCAAACCTCCGGAGCAATCGCCACAAGTGCGATGATGACCGCCATTCGAACTGTCATATTCTTGTCCTCACGAAGTCAATAATTGCAGTTCTGCGTGTCTGGATCGAAACGAACCGCGATTCATATGGCCTTCCAGACAATTATAACGTCTCGTTGACGCAGGAGGATTGGCCAACGGCAAATCTGGGCGAGTTCCTGGATCCATATCGAACTGCCGGCCGACCACTATGTTCGACCACCCACCATTTATGCCATTTTGGCATAAATATGCAAAAATGGCATATCTATTCCGTCGATGTTCCGCGTCACGTAAATCATCTCACTATAATCGGCCCCTTAAAGTCTTTTCCCGGTTTCTAATCGGCCTTCAATCCGGATCAATCTCAGTCGATTCTGATCCGGTTTCCGGTTTTATGTCCCCTCCCGGCAGTCTTCGATCTCCCGATCAAGGTTTCCGGATAAGTCGTTGTCCCTGAGATCGATGCGGTCTGATTTCGATCCGATGAAGATGCCGGTTCGCTGTTCGCCACTCGGCGAATTGCCAATGCGGTTGTTGACGAAGGTCAAGTCGCGGGTCTCCCCCAGGATGCGGATGCCGCAGCCGTCGGGTCCGGTCCCGTTGTCCAGGATCCGGTTGTTCTCGAAATAATTCCGATGCCCGGCCATGGGCTCGGATTCGTCGCGGAACAGTACGCCTTCCCGTCCGTTTCCGTTGACCTCGTTGTTAAAAAAGTTATTGTCGGTATCCTTGTGGCCGATGGATATCCCGGTCTCGCCGTTGTCATTGAGGCGATTGTTTTCGAAGATTCCGTTCTTGACCCGCCAGCAGAGAAAGAGGCCGATGCGGCCGTTCCCGACCGACCGGCAATTGCGGATGGCGGGCGAGCCGCTGCCGCTGCCGGGATGAAGGCCAAGGTGGGTGTTTCCGGTGCAGGCGCAATCTTCCACGGTCACACCGTTGCTCTGCTGAAAGCTGATCCCGTCGCCGTTGTAGTCTTCAATTGTGCAGGCGGTTATCCTCGTGCCGTGGCTGCGGTACAGGAAGATGCCCGCGCCCCTGCACCCATTGAGATAGGGGTTGTTTTCCTTGTTTCCGTGGATCGTCAGGTCTTCGATCGCCGCCCCCTCGACGCCATAGCCGCTGACCACCGGAAACGTGGTTGCCGCCCGGGCGTTGCGTGACACGAGGTAGTCGCCAAGCATGGGTTTATTCACGCCGAACGTGTCTCCATCCGCCCGGATCAAGGTACAGACGACGGTGTGGAATCCGCCCGAGGCGTCGTCCGTGACGCTGACGCCCGCACCCGGCGCGAATCCCGATGGGTCGGCAACCGTGATCTGCTCTTCGCCGTAGTCGCCGTCCAGCACCAGCGGACTCTCCACGGCGCCGGCTTTCAGCAGGACGGTTTCCTCTCCCTGGCCGCGGATCGTCACCCGCTTCCGCAGATGCAGCGAGTCGCGCATCGTGTAGGTCCCGGGGCGGATTTCCACGGTCCCGCCGCCCAGACCCGCGATGTAGTCCACTGCAGCCTGAAGGGCCCTGTTGTCGCGGCCGACGATATCCGCGTCGGACTGCCCGACGGTTACCGTCGGCTTCCCGCGTTTCGATGCCATCGTTCAAGCCTCCGCACAAATCATCCCCAGAATAACATCATTCATAGCCTCTCCGCGGGTCTATCTTCCTTTCGCGGTCCCAAAGGCGCCCGCGAAAATCACAAAGTCAGAAAACCCAATGGCTCCGTCTCTGTCCAGATCGTACTGCGCCTCATATTCCGCATCTCGCCGATCCAGTCCGAACTTCCGTGCAAATTTCACAAAGTCGGAAAACCCCACCTCGCCGTTGCCGTCGAAATCCGGATCGGGCGCAGGTTGCGTGATATAGGGAATCATATTCCACAACAACATCGTGCCGTCCCAAGAGCCCGAATCAGCGTAGATCCGTCAGGCGAGAATACCAGGGAACTCACGCTGCTCGAATGTCCTTCAAGCGTGGCGGTCTCTACACGGGTCGCCAGGTCCCACAGCGTAATGTTCCGATTTAGCCCCGCAGCCAGCGTGGTTCCTTCAGGAGAAAAGGCAACTGAATGGACCTCTCCGGATTGCCTAAGCGTGGCGATCTCTTTCCGGGATTCCACGTCCCAGATCTTGACCTTATTGTCGTACGCTCCTGAAGCCAATATGCTTCCGTCCGGCGAAAATGCGATCGAGGTAACTGCGTTCGCATGCCCCGTTAGTGTGGCAATCTCACTCCGGGCCGCCACGTCCCATAGCCTGACCGTCATGTCAAACGATGCTGAGGCCAACGTGTTACCGTCTGGCGAAATTGCCACCGACGTGATTTCTCTCGCGTGCCCGTCCAGCGAGGCGATCACCTCCCGGGTGCCCAAGTCCAACATCTTGACCGAGCCGTCGCCCATTCCCGAAGCTAGAATGTACCCATCGGGCGAAAACGATATCGCAGAGACAGCACCCCGCTTCGGATGGAGTGTGGCGATCTCGTCTTGTGTCGCAGTGTCCCACAAGATGACAGTCTCATCCCCGCTGGAACTGGCGCTGGAAGCCAGAATGGTGCCGTCCGGCGAATATGCCAGTGAACGTACGGGACCGATAGACTGTATAGACTCCAGCGTGGAGTGTGCGGACCGGGTTTCGAGATCCCACTGCAAGATCGTGCCATCCTCTGTCCCAACAGCGACTTTCAGCCCATCGGGTGACATCCCCATTGTGCGAAAGCCCATGAACCCTGGGAAACGGGCGGCGCTTCCCGTTCCGACATAACGTAACATGACCGTACCATCGCTGGAACCGGAAACCAGGATCGTCCCGTCCGGCGAATACGCCAACGAGCTGATCCAGGACCTGTGTGCATCCAGGGAGGCGACGCGTTCACGGGTTGCGACATCCCAGTGTACCATCGTGCGCCAGGTACCGGTCGTCAACGTGCGTCCGTCAGGCGAAAACACTACTGTAACCAGGCGCCCGACATTCAACGTGGCGATCGTTTCCTTGTTCGCGAGATCCCACAGTCTGGCGGTCCGATCCCAGGACCCGGATGCCAGAACGCGGCTATCGGGGGAAAACGCGATCGACTTTACCACATCGTTGTGTCCCTGAAGTGTGGCGATCTCTTTGCGATCGTTTACGTCCCATAATCTGATGGTTTGATCTGCTGAGCCGGATGCCAGCATCGTGCCATCGGGCGAAAACGCCACCGATTTGACGTTATCCGTATGTCCTTCCAGCACAGCAATCGATCGTTGCGTCGCCATGTCCCACACGTGCACCGTGCCGTCATTTGACCCGGCGGCCAGCGTGGTTCCGTCCGGTGAAAACACCGCGATGGGGAGAAACAACCTCTTCCCATCCATTGTGCCGATCCGTCTGCGCGTTTCGACATCCCATAGCGCTATCTTGTCCCCGTACCCCAAAGCGAGTGTCTTTCCATCGGGTGTGAACGACACTGAACGGGCTGCACGCTCGGTAGGCAACAACGCCATGGCAAGACTACTCGCCAACTCGTGGACCCATACGCCCAAATCGGTGGTGACGGCCAGAAATCGACCATTACTCGAAATATCCACGGCGTGGTCGCCTCCGCTGATGCGTCCCTTACCCAGACGCGCAAACGCGCCATCCGGCAGATGCCAACTCCGGAAATCTCTCTCGCCGAGGTCGACGGTGCTTCCGACACCTTCGGAATGAAAAACAGCCAGTTCGCGCCCTCCTAGCGTAACCTTTACAGTGTTTGTTCCGCGAACGGGTCCAAGGGTGAGAAAGACCTTGGCCCGCCCGCCGGTGTCGGTTATTGCGCGCTCAACTGTAAACTGCTTGCCAAGCGTACCGTTGCCGGCTGTGACTGTGAACGTTACAGGTACGTCCGGGAGCGGATTGCCGTTCTGGTCTCGCACTTCCACGACAAAGGGACTTTCGAGCGGGGCACCTGGCGCGGCTTGTTGGCCATCGCCGGAGATCATAGCGAGGCGAAACGGACGCGGCCGAAGCCACTCGGAGGTGTTCCACAACTCTATAATTCCATCCGACGATGCTGAAGCAAGGGTGGCGCCGTCGGGTGTAAATCGCACCGAAGCGACCCCACCGGCTGTATGCGGAAACGCCTGCTCCAATTTTTCGGCTAGAACATTGAATAATTCGGCGGTGCCGCTGGTGGTTCCCAACGCCAATGTCGAGCCATCCGGCGAAAATGCCATCGAGTTGACCCAGGCCCAGCCCCCCTGTAGGGATGTGATTTTCCGACGTGTCGCGACGTCCCACAACACAATTGAGTGCGCTCCCGGTACGGAGACAGCCAGCATGGCGCCGTCCGGTGAAAACGCCACTGTACGCACCTCGCTCGAATGTTCCAGTGTAGCAACCTCGTCGCGTGTTGCCATGTCCCACAAAAGGACCGCGCCCCCCGATGAGGAGGCCAGTGTGTTGCCGTCCGATGAGAATGACACCGAAAGAACGGGATGCGTAGGCATCTGCAAGGTTGCAACCACTTCCCGGGTCGCCACATCCCACAGTTTGACTGTATCATCCCACCATCCAGCCGCAGCCAACGTTTTTCCGTCCGGTGAAAACGCCACATCGGCGATGTATCCCGAATGTTTCTCTACAGGAGGGACCGCTTCTCTGGTAACTATGTCCCAAATCATTATCGTGCCGTCCTGTGTCCCGGCAGCCAGGAGCGATCCGTCGGGAGAAAACGCTACGGAACTGACGGTCTTGGAATGTCCTCCCAGGACGTCGATCCGTTCGTGTGTGTCCATGTCCCACAAGACAACCGTGCTGTCGCCCGATCCGGCAGCCAGAGTGGCACCGTCGGGCGAAATGTCCACAGAACTTACATATGACGAACGCCCCACAAGGGAGGCAGTCAGGTATGGCGAATTCTGGGCAATACCGAATCGGGTTACGCTGTCATCGCCGTCCTTGTCAATCGCTGCGAACCGAAGATAGTGTGAAGGACGATCGGGTAGGGTCGAATAGGTGGAAGATGGGACAACGCCGTCGTATTCGAACTCGACGACTGTTTCCGTTTCTCCGTCCAACTTGAGACAGGCCTTGACCTCGGCGCTTCCGCGAGTAATGGAAATTTCGGTCGTGAGCACCTGCAGGATCACGTGTTGAAGCCCCTCAGGATCCGCGGCCTTTATCCGGACGGGGACACTTTTCGATGCGGCAGGATATCTGGATGGCGATACACGTTCGATTTCGGGCCCCGTCGACCAATCGAGGGGAATATTCGGATTGAAGAACGGATTTACTGCCAGGAAACCAGCACTGCAATCAGACAGCCGTCGACGTCCGCTGCCGTACGACAGGACATAGCTTCGGTCCCGGAAGTCGTGCCAGTTCAAACCGAAGCCGTGGGTCAGTTCGTGCGCAGCCGTGTCGTAGCTGAAATCGGCGGGAACCATCACGTAGCCGCTCCGCTTCGGCGGACCCGCAACACCCCCGGCACCGCCGATTCGGTTGCCGCCAAGTCCGATCGAGCCGCGGGCATCGTTGTCAACGACGATGAATTGGACGTTGTCCCGTTCGTCATGCAGGTCTTGCACCTCCCGAATCACAGGGCCCACGGTATTGTCATAATAATGACCATCCGGGAAATCGCCGTCCACGCGGTGAACCAACGGGAAGCCCCCGGCATCGGTTTCGTAGCGGAAGGTCAGGTCCCCGTAGCCGTGCGCCTGCATCTGCTCGGCGTAGAACGACTGTAACAGGCGAATCACCGTTTTCATCGAATCCACGACCTCCTGACGAAACGGTCGGTCATTCGGCAGGAAGTAGAACAATCGGACCGTGCGCGGCGGGCCGACGTTTCGTTCCGCCGCCAACTTGCCTGCCGGCAGGGGATTGTCCCGCAGCCACTGCTCGTAATCGAACACCGCACAGAAATGCACGCTGTCTGCCGGTGGCGAGGAAGCAGAAATCACACAGGGCGGGGAGAGCAATGCCAAAAGGCACGCTGCCAGCGCAGATATTGTACTCAGACGATGATCGCTCCGTCTCGTCATACTGCTGATCCTCCGCTCAAGCCATCCCTGAAATCATATCAACCAAAGTCTCTAGATTCATCTGATCCGAATGTCGTATTTTCCTGGCACCGTAACGGGCAGGTCGCCGCTTTCGATCATCCGGTGAAGGGGCGAGGGTCCGGATGCGAGGGGAAACGTGACCGTGTCGCGGATACGCGCGGATTCGTAGAGGCCCATGAGGATTTCAATCACCGCGCGGTTCTTCCGGATGGCGTTGCGGTGCTCGTCCACGCGGCCTTCCATCCAGTCCACGAGTTCGGCGGCCTGCGCGACCCCGACGTCGGTGTCCTGGGCGGCGTCGACCTCCTGCCATCCGTTTTCATCGAGCAGCCGTGCGCCCCTGGACGTGACGACGAGCGTGCCTTCCGTTCCCTGAAGCCTCATCGCGCCGTCCGGCGGCACGGGTTCCGGCATATCGCTTTCAATGACGATCCGGGCCCCGTTTTCGAGCGCGACGATCCCCGCGCAGAGGTCTTCGATAGGGTCGTGACGCTCGTGCCGGTCGGTGCGGCGTACCGCCTGCCCGATCACCCACGCGGGCGCAGGATCGTCCATCAGGAAACGCGCGATGTCCACAAAGTGGGTGCCGTTGTTCAGCAGGCCGCCTGACGTGCTGCCGTGAAAGAGTACGGGCTGCCCGATCGCGCCGTCCGACACCAGATTCCGGCCCTTCTCGCACGCGCCGCGGAAGCGGTGGTGGTGCCCCACGGCGACGCGGGTTCCGTGTTTTTCCGCGGCGTCCAGGATGAGGTCCACCTCCTCCAGGCTGCCGGCCAGCGGTTTTTCACACAGGATGCCGGCAATGCCGGCCTCCGCCGCGGCAACGGCGATCTCGGCGTGGGTATTCATCCACGTGCAGATACTGACGATTTCGGGACGTTCCTCACGGAACATATCCACATAGCTGGTATACCGGCTTCGGATGCCGAATTCATCCGCGCGGCCGTTCGCGGCCTGCCCGCTGATATCCGCGATGCAGGTCAGGTCGACGTGGGAATGGGCCTGCCATGCGCTGATGTGTCTTCGGGAAATGCTCCCCGCGCCGACCACACCGGCACGAAAAGATGCCATAGCGTTCCTTTCGGTTTATCGTACCCGGGTCTGGTGGTCCTCTGGCCGCCAATTCGCTTGACTGGCCGCCTATGTCGCTGTTATCATACGACGGAATCTGAACTCTGAACAGTGAAACCGTCCGGCTAACGAGAGGAGTCCCGCCCATGTTGACACCCGAAGGCTGCAGGGACCGGCAGCGCAGGCTGCGCGCGAAGCTGGATGCGGAGGGAATCGACGCGGTGGTGCTCACCGATCCCGTCGAAATCTATTATCTGACGGGGCTGCTGTTATCGGCGTTCCCGGCGTTTCCCTTCCCGGCGTTCATGTTCTTCCAGACAAATGGGGATTCATGGCTGGCGGCGCATACCGAAGAGGGTGACGCGCTGGTGGACGATCGAATCACCTACGAATGGCACGTGATGAGTACGATGAATCCCGACCCCCTCCGGCTGCTGAACCGCGCGGTCTCGGCCGGGCTGAGCCGCGCGAAGCCGGTCTCCCGCGTGGGGTGGCAGGAGGAGGGCCTCGAACGGCTGCTGGCGGAAACGGTGGACGCCCGGCTTTCGCCGGATACCTGGTCGCCCGTCGACGACCTGCTCGCGGAAATGCACAAACGGAAGGATGCCGACGAACTGGCGCTGTTGCGAAAGAGCATCCGGGTCGATCTGGCCGCCTACACGCGAGCACAGGAAGTGATGGAACCCGGGATGAACGAACTGGACGTGCTGGCGGAGGCGCAGAAGGCGGCCATGGGCGCCGCGGGGGAGGTGGTGTACCACGGGGGCGACTATCAGGCCGGCGTCATCGGCGGAACAGCGAGAGACCGAAAGATAGAGGCGGGCGAACTCTACATCATAGACGCTCAGTCCACCTATCGCGGGTACTGGTCGGACCTCGCGCGCACTTTTGCCGTGGGCGGGGAGCCAACGGACCTGCAGATGTCGGTCTATGAACACCTCGCCGGCATTCTGATCGACATTCCGGGGCTGGTGAGGCCTGGGCAGAGCGCGACCGCTCTGTGGAAGACCATCGACGCGCGCATTCGCGAGCACCCGCACCTGGCGGACTCGGGATTGATCCACCACGGCGGCCACGGCGTGGGGCTGCGGCCCCACGAGGCGCCGGACATCAATCGGGACCGGGACGGGATCTTTGAAGTTGGAGACGTCTTTTCCTGTGAACCCGGGGCGTACAGCGACGAACTTCGCGCTGGAATCCGCCTGGAAAACACGTTCGCAATCACGCCTGCGGGCGTGGAAACCCTGTCTGAGTATCCACTGGATCTCATCCCGTACAAGGGGTGATCGTTCCTGTAGATGGACCTGCCGCACGAACGTTCGAGAGGGCGAAGGCCAACGCCGGTCGCGTGCGTTTTCGGTTGACATCTCTTGGCCGCCCAGCCTAATTCCGGCGGGGCCGTTCTTCGCGGCTGCGCTGTCTTATTTCAGTCAGAACGCGGGTTCTCACCGCGTCATCTCAGGGGGCAATCGTGGCCATCATCGTAGATAGCGGGCGGCGCATTCCGTTCCTGAGAGGAATGCTCACGCACTATCTGCTGGAGCAGGGGTTCTCGTTCAGAGAGGCGTACCAGGTCGCGGACCGGGTCAGGAGTTCCATTCAAAAACAGAAAAAGGTGCCCGCCGGCAAGATGATCGACCTGGTCCATACCCACGCGCGCGAGCTTTTCGCCGACCGTACCGTTGGAGACGGCGTTTTCTGGGCGCCGCGGTCCCGGCAGATCCTGGTCGAGGACGACCTGGGCTCCCGGCCGTTTTCGAAAGACCATCTCTCCGACTCTCTGGCCATCACCGGCGTGGATGAGAGTCAGGCATATCGGATCGCCGAGCGGATCGAGGGCGATTTCATCCAGAACGACCGGACGGTGGTTACCCGCGACGACATTCTGAAAGCGACGATGAAGGTGCTCCGCAGCGATTCCGGCGACGCGTTTGCGGAGCGGTACGGCATCTGGAACCAGTTTCGCAAGGGCGGGCCGACAACTCCTCTGATCGTCCTGATCGGCGGCGCGACGGGCGTCGGCAAGACAACCGTCGGCGTGGCGCTGGCCAATCTGCTGCGGGTGTCGCGAGTGGCGTCGACCGACGAGATCCGTCAGGTGATGCGATTGATGATCGCGTCCGATCTCATGCCCGCGCTGCAGGTATCGTCATACGCGGCGTGGGAGGCGATCCCCGTACCCACCGTCGAGGCGCCCGATCCCGTCATCTACGGCTTTCGCGAGCAGGCGGCGCGCGTCTGCGTGGGGGTGCGGGCGACCATCGAACGGGCGATCGACGAAAATGCCAGCCTGATCGTGGACGGCGTTCACCTGATGCCCGGCCTGCTCGAACTGGAAGAATACGCCAAGAAGGCGTTATTCATTCATGTAAATCTATATCTAACTGATTTGCAACAATTTACAGACCGGTTTGAGAGTCGGGGAAAGGGCGCGTTCCGTCGCACGCGGCATCGGTACGTCAAGTACCTGGACCAGATCATGAGAATTCAACAGCATATTCTGGACATTGGCGACGGATCCGGCGTGCCGGCATTCGAGAATTCGGATCTCGACGAGACCGTACAGTCGATCGCGCTGCTCATCATGGACACACTTCGGAAAAGTCCGAAAGACGGGTAAGCCGGTGGCAGGTCCGGAAACGCGCGACCGAGCCACGGGCTGTTGAGGGTCAAACGCTTTCAGATGGGGCAACGGAAATGATCGACACACACGTTCACCTGGGGCAACTCCTGTTCGACAACCCGGGATTGACGCCCTCCAAACTGCTTCGATGGATGGACCGGCAGGGCATTGAAAAAGCGGTGGTGATGGCGGTGGAGGTGCCGGAGGAACTGGACTTCTTCGTGACAACGAAGGAGCTGCTCAGAATGACGCGCCGGCATCGCGACCGGCTGAAGCCGCTTTGCGCCGTGGACCCCCGGCACCGGTATCCGGGGCGGTTCGAGCCCTATCCCATCATTGCCGGTTACATGGACCAGGGATGTGTCGGATACGGGGAGAATCTGTGCGGATTGCCGGTGGACGATCCGATGCAGCAAAGGGTCTACGAAGCGTGCGACCGGCTGAATATTGCCATCGTCATGCATTTCGATTCCTGGATCAACCGGGACAAACCGGGCCTCACCGGGTTCGAGAACATGCTGAAGACGTACCGAAACGTGAAATTTATCGGGCATTCACCCCATTTCTGGCGCGAGATATCGGGAAACGTGGAAGGGGGAGTGGGTTATCCCCGTGGGAAAGTGGCCCCGGGCGGCAGGGTAGACGCGCTGTTTCGAAAGTACCGGAATCTGTACGCGGACCTTTCCGCTGGCTCCGGTTACGGGGCGATCACGCGGGACCCGGAGTTCGGCCTGCAGTTCCTGAAGCGATGGAAACATCGGCTGATGTTCGCCACCGACTATCTCAGGGTGGGACAGGAAACGCCCATTGTCGAGTACATCAAGGATGCGCCGCTGTCGAAAGACGCGTTTGAACGCATCACGCGGAAGAATGCCGAAAAGGTATTCAGGTTTTAAAGGGACCTTTTCAGCGCACACGAGAGAACGGACAATGATCGATACGCACTTGCATCTTGGACAACTCGTTATGGAAGACCCCGGCCTGACCCCGGGGAAACTCCTGCGCTGGATGGACCGCCACGGGATCGAAAAGGGGATTGTGATGGCGGTGGAAGTGCCGGAAGAGCTTGACTTCTACCTGACAACGAAGGAGTTGCTGAAGCTGACCCGACCGCACCGGGACCGGCTGCTTCCGTTGTGCGCCGTGGATCCGAGACACCGGTACCCCGGGAGCTTCAATCCGTACCCGATCCTCGAACACTATATGGACCAGGGTTGCGTGGGATACGGGGAGAATCTGTGCGGCCTGCCGGTGGACGACCCGATGCAGCAGCGCGTGTACGAGGCGTGCGACCGGCTGGGCCTGGCAATCGTGATGCACATCGACCACTGGATTAACCGGGACGAACGCGGATTGCCCGGATTCGAACGGATGTTGAAGACCTACCGGAACGTGAAGTGGGTGGGCCACGCGCAATATTTCTGGCGGGAGATCTCCGCGGAGATCGGTGAAGGCGAGCGCTATCCGGAGGGGCCGGTGACGCCCGGCGGGCGCCTGGATGTATTGTTTCGGAATTACTCGAATCTGTATGCAGACCTCTCGGCGCAATCGGGCTACAACGCCATCACACGAGACCCCGCATTCGGGCTGAAGTTCCTGAAGCGATGGAAGCATCGGTTGATGTTCGCCACGGACACCATCCATACGCGGCCGTCGCCGGCGTGTTCAATCGTGGGCACGCCGCCGATGCTGGGTTATCTCCGAAAAGCAGAACTCTCGAAAGATGCACTCGAACGCATCACGGCGAAAAACGCGGCAAAGGTGTTCCGGATCTACCATTCGAAAGCCTGACCTGATTGAGAAGGATGGAGATGGATTTTCCCAGGATGTTTCCATTGCGGCAGAAATTCGCCGCCGTAAGCCTGCCGGACCCCGTCGCTCAGACCCGAAGTTGCGTCATGAACTCATCGCTGGGCGAACGCATTTCCGCGGGCGACCGGGTCGCGATTACCGCCGGCAGCCGGGGCATTCACGGGATCGCGCCGATTACCCGGGCCATCGTGGAATGCGTCCGGGAACTGGGGGGCATGCCGTTCGTTCTCGCGTCGATGGGCAGTCACGGCGGGGCCACGGCCGACGGGCAGAAGGAAATCCTCGCCTCGTACGGCATCGACGAATCCACGATGGGAGCGCCCGTCGAAGCCACGATGGACGTGGTACAGGTCGGAGAAACGGATGACGGTGTTCCGGTTGTCCTGAACCGGCTGGCGAAAGAGGCCGACGCGGTGGTGCTGGTGAATCGGGTCAAGCCGCACACGTCGTTTCGGGGGCCGTTCGAGAGCGGGTTGATGAAGATGATGACGATCGGGCTGGGGTCGCACCGGGGCGCCGCGCTGGCGCATTCGATGGGCGCGGCCGGACTGCCGCGGATGATACCGGCGTGGGGGCGAATGATCCTTCGGGAGGCGCCCATTGCCCTGGGCGTGGCGATCCTTGAGAACGCTTATGAGCAAACCGCAAGAGTGGTTGCCGTGGCGCCGGAAGAACTGGAGGCGGTCGAGCCGGAATTGCTGGACGAGGCCCGGCAACTGATGCCGCGGCTGCCGGTTGAACGGATCGACGTCCTGATCGTGGACCGGATTGGCAAGAACATCAGCGGTACGGGAATGGACCCCAATATCATCGGACGGATTTGGCTGGAGGGGATCGAGGAGCCGGATTCACCGCGTATCGGACGCATCGTCGTATTGGACCTGACACCTGAGACGCACGGCAACGCAAACGGGATCGGTCTTGCCGACGTGACCACCCGGCGGCTCGTCGACAACATCGACTTCCAGGCGACGTATGCCAACGCGATGACCAGCACGTTCCTGAATCGCGCGTACATACCCATCGTGGGCGAAAACGACAGGGAAGCGATCGAGATCGCGATTGGTGCGTCCGGCAACGGCGGAAACCCCAACGCGAGGGTGATGCGGATACGCTCAACGCTGGAACTGGAACATCTCCGGGCGTCCGAGTCGATGCTCCCGGAGTTATCGGCGTTTCATGAGGTGGAAATCTCGGGTGAACCGGAGACCATGAACTTCGACGGGGAAGGCAATCTCTAATCGATTGGAGCGGAGCGCGGGTAACGATCTACGTTGGACGGTCACTGGATTGCGTGTCGACCGTCCCGATACGGTGCACAAGCGGCGTGCCGGGGTGTGAGGACTACAGCACCCCCTTTTTCTTGAGCAGGCTACGGACCCTGGCGCGGTCCTTTGCTGTGAGTACGCCGTCGGACGGGGTTCCCGTCGAATGCGACTCCGGCGCGACCCGCATCGGCCCGCCGGCAAGACCCATCATTTCCAGCCCCGCCTTGAGCATGGGCGTTCCGAGTTCGCCCCTCAGGGAAGTCAGCGGCTCGAAGGTGTCGCGAAGATCCATCGCAGCGTTCCAGCGGCGTCGAATGCAGGCGTTGTGCATGGCAATGGACATCGGCAACGTGAGGTTGGCCATCCCCGTAGTGAACCCCCGGGCGCCCGCGAGATAGTAGTACGGCGCCATATTCTCGCCGCCCCCGGTAATGATGGGTACGCGGTTGCCCAGAACCCTGCAGCCGGTACGCACCCAGTCGACCGCGTTGCTCTCCTCCTTGATGGCCACGACCCTTTCCATCCCGGAAAACCGCTTTACCAGATCGATTGAAAGGAGTTGCCGGGGGGCCCGGAAGGGGATCATGCCGATGTCAGCGGCTCTCGCGATTGCGCAATGATGCCGCCAGATCGCCCCCTCTCCGCGGGCGACGATCGGGTCGTGCGGCATTACAAGCAGGGCGTCGCAGCCCGCCTGCTGGGCGTTTTCCGCCATCTTCACGGCGGTTCCCGTGCTTCCTCCAATACCGCACACGATGGCGCACTTCCCCCGCGCGCCCGCAACCGCCGCGGCGGCCAGGTCTCTGACTTCCGATGGCGAGAGTGCGTAGAATTCCCCGGAACCGCCACAGATCACCAGGGTTTTCCGGCCCCTGACCCCTCCGAAATATCGCGCATTTTTCTCCAGGCCCGCCGTATCGATCCGGTAGACGCCCTGCCGGTTCAGGGCCGTCTTCATCGGAGTCATGACAAAGACGAAGACCCCTTGCGCGTTCATCGATTCCCTCAATGTGCGGCAGTCGCTCATCCCTGGGTCTCCCGTCGCCGTCGCTTCGGGCAGCCGCGGCGTGTCGCTATTTCCTGTAAGGATCGAAGGCGGCCGCGATGTTCTGCATGCCGGCCGCGACAAGGCCGCCGTCGGACCCGAGCGCGACAAAGGTGAATCCGTCCCGCACCGCGGCGTCGAGGTGACCGGGGTCCAGCAGCAGGATTCCCGCGGCTTTGCCCGCTCGCCTGGCGGCTTCGGAGACCCTGGCCCTGGCTTCCAGAAACCTGGGATGGTCGAACTGCTGCGGAATTCCCAGGTTGACGCTGAGGTCGAGCGGGCCGATGAACAGGACGTCCACGCCGTCTACCGCCGCGATATCGTCGATGGCGGCCACGGCTTCCGGGGTCTCGATTTGCACGACTGTCGTGAGGAACTTGTGTGAGGATTCGAAATATTCATCGAAATCGCGGCCGAACTCGCTGCCGCGGTTCAACTTGGCCACACCCCGGATGCCGCGCGGGGGATAACGGGTTGAGGCCACCGCCCGCTCGGCCTCGGCCGCCGTGCTCACGTAGGGCACCATCACTCCCGATGCGCCCATATCCAGCACGCGCTTGAATCGCGGCGGTTCATTGGCCGCAATGCGGACGATGGGCACGGCGGGCGTGCCGGAGACGACCTGAAGCTGGACTCGCAGCGTTTCCAGGTCTGACGCGCCGTGTTCAATGTCGATCAGGACCCAGTCGAGACCGCTCTTCCCGGCGATTTCGGCCGTTACGGGCGAACCCAGATTCAGGAATGTCCCGGCGACCAGGTCGCGGTCGAGCGCCCGCTGGCGGATGCTTTTTACCATGGTGAACCCTCTCTGCGTGATCGTATGGATTGACCGGGCGCGGCGCGACTATGCGTCGTCGTCGCAGTCCGGACGCTTCGGATCCTCGACGACGACACCGTTCCTCAGGAACTCCAGCGCTTTCGTATAGCTTCTGTTCTGCAGGAAGTGATTCAACTGTGGGGACGCGACCGGCGCGAGGTTCCGCTGGAGCGCGGACAGACGAAGCAGGTGTTCCGTGATCGGTTCCTTCTTCCCGATCGCGTCCATCAGGGATTCGAGGGTGTTTATCAGCGCTGCGGCCTGTTCCGACGTCACGAAATCCTCCTTCGGGCTCATTGCTGCGGCCAGTTTCGTCCGGTGTGCGGTGCAGGTTACGGATTGCCGGAACCGGCCCGGCGGGAAACGGCCTATTTGAAATAGGTGTCCGGCCTGCGTTCGACCTCCTCGACAAGCGTATCCACGTAGGTCCGGATGGGGAAGAGCCGGCACCGGGCATCGCCCACCCGCCCCAGGTTCAGCGCGCCGCTGCCCTCCCAGTATGCCCCCAGCGCCGGGCGGTCGATCCTGCCGTATCCGGCATCCGGCTCGACCTCGCGGCGCCGGTGCCAGCAGATGACTTCCACAAGGTGAATATAGGTTGACGTTTCGTAGGTAACGCCCAGCATGAGCAGTTTGCCGCCGGCCGCATAGGCCCTGACCATCGGAGAATTGTCGCCGTACGTCTTGCCCCACGGATCCCGGTCCCAGGGCGAAGCACGGCCTGTTCTGTCGCGATGGCCGTCAACGAAAGCCCGGGCGTTCCTGCCGCGAGCGGCGACGGAATGGGAATAGTGGTCCGAGCGAAACGTGCCGGGCATGGTGCGGAAGAATTCGGTGAGCCACCCCACGGTGGAGGGGGTCGTATCAGGGTCCCACGCTTCAGCCCGCAACCGGGTATTCTCCAGGAGATTGAACGAGGGCATCAGGATGAGGCCCCCGGGCCTCGTGGCATTCTCCAGGGCGTGCACGACGGTGAGCGCGCCGCCTTCGACCGGTCCCAGGCTCTTGAATGAAACGTGTATGAAAACGGTATCGCCCGATTCGAGTCCGAGATGCTTCAGGTCCCTGCTCAGGGTATCGACGGTGTGTGACCGCGGCACGGGGCTGTCGACGGAGACGTTCGGATTACCGGATGTTCGCATAGATTGTACGAAATTCTCCCCGCTGCATCCCGCCCGGAGAGAATTTCGGCATCGGGAAACGGTTCATGCACGCGTTCGCGCGGAATACACGGCGGTGTGAACCATTGTCGTTCGCAAATTCCCGTGGCGGTTGTCGCTGAAGCTACTCCGGGCCGGAGGCATTGTCAACAGGAAAGGAAACAAAGCTCCGGTCGACGCCAGAGCTGAAACCCCCAACGGTTTCGCGCAGACCGGACTGGAATCCCATGATACCACGCGATGCCTATCCAACGCGTTCACGAAACGCCGGCTTCGGGGGTTCGCCTCGCAAAAGACGTCTGACGAAAGGGGGGAGTACAAAGGCCGCACGGTGAATTTCCTCGTTGTAGTATTGCAGGCCGTGGGTTTCCGAGAAGCGGCGGGCGTCTGCCGGGTTGAAGTCTCCAGCAGGGTCAAAGGGCTCCTTCGCGGCATAGGAAAAGCTGACCAGCCCGGTCGTAACCGTTGGAATGGAGGCGAGATAGCAATGTACGTTACCCGGACCGAAGACCGATTCCTGGCGTGTGTATATCGCCGCGAACGTGCGGCTGTTGAGTGCGGGAGGTTCGGTCTGGGCCACCATGACCCCGTCGGGACGGAGGCTTTCGCGAACGCGCAGGTAAAAGGGCTCGGTAAAGAGTTGCCGGGATCCGCCTGAGGGGTCGGCCACGTCCACAATCACCACGTCGAAGGATTCGGCAGGAAAGGTTTGGATATAGGTAAGGCCGTCCGCAATATGCAGCGAGAGCCTTGGATCGTCGAAAGCCGGCGCAAGGGCAGGGAAATGCTGCCTGCAGGCGCTGACAACCGCGGCGTCGAGTTCAACCGCGACAACCTGCTCGATCTGCTCGTATCGAAGCAATTCCCGAGCGGCCCCGCCGTCGCCGCCCCCGATGACCAGGGCCCGGCGGGCGTGCGGGCGGGTCTGCATGGGTACGTGTACGATCATCTCATGGTAGATGTGCTCGTCCTGCTCGGTACAGACAATCGCCCCGTCGATCACCAGCGCTTTGCCGTATCCGAAACTGTCGAGTACTTCGATCTTCTGGTGGGCCGACCGGTGCTGGAAGCGCACGCCCGCGTGCCTGAGCGAAAGGGCGATCTGTTCTTCTCTCCTGGTAAACCAGAGATTGCGGACGTGTGCCGTCGGCGATTCCATTGCTGCTTGCGCCGGCGCGGCGCCGGTCTGAGCCGGCGCAATGCGTTGTCCGCGGTCGATTTCGCGGGTGGTGCCGTGAGTGGCTTCCAGGTCCGATTTCAGCGCTTCGTACGCCTTCCAGGGATCGATCGTATCGCCGCAGGTGAACAGGTCGACGGCGGCGAAACCGTGCTCGGGCCAGGTGTGGATGGAGAGGTGGCTTTCGTGGATGACGACCACGCCGGAGACGCCGTGGGGCGAGAATCGGTGGAAGGAGGTATTGATGACGGTCGCGTTCGCCGCGTTCGCCGCGTGAATCATGCACGCTTCGATGCGGTTGACGTCGTCCAGAACGGATGAGGGAGACCCGTAGAGCTCCACCAGAATGTGTCTGCCGAGCGGCACGGTCTACGCCTCTCGTCGCACGCGCGCTTCACCGATCAGTTCATCGCCGTCGCTTCTGTATTGACGCTGGCTTTCTTCCGGGATGGTGCGCCAGATGAGAAACTGCTTCCGGATCTGGTTCATGAAGCGCTGGTTGCACCGCTTCCACGACGCGAGGTCGCCGGACAGCCGGTCTATGGTGATCTCGAGCGTGTGGATGCCGAAGGCGCCCGTGGGCGCGGACGCCAGGCGGATGGTCTGGCTGACCCCGAGATCGAAGGGCGCGAGCCAGATGGTCGTATCGATTCGGTACCCGCGGTCCCGGTTCGTGTCGTACGCGGACAGGTTGGCCCCGTGCGTGAAGAACGTGCCCATCGAGCTTTCCGTATGAAAGTCGAAATACCTGGTGAGAAACGTGAACAGACCCAGGACTTCGTTGCCGGATATGGTGAACGGGAACTCAAAATCCCAGCGGTCCGCTTCCGGATCCGGAAGTTTCCAGCGCCGCGTGATATCCGGAACCGCCAGCTGCGAAGCCCGGCGGGCGGGGTAGATGGTGGAGAGGATCACCACGAGCATCACGAGCGTGGAGGAGGCCATGGCGGAGATGGAGGAGTAATTCACGGTAATGCCCTCGAGAAGCCCCTGCCAGAGCACGATTTTGGAAACGCCCTGCGCGAGCAGATAACCCGAAACCGCGCCAAGCACCGCGTAAACGCAGGACTCGGCCAGGAACAGGAAGGCGATGTGCACGGGCGCCAGGCCGACCGAGGAATAGATGCCGATTTCCCGGAATCGTTCGTAAACCGACCCCATCATCGTGTTCAATACGATCAGGGCGGCGATGGCGATGGGAATGAACAGGTTGCTCAGGCCCTGCGCCGACGCCCGTCCGAAAGAGGAGTACACGGAAACCGCAATGCGTCCGATCTCTCCCTCGGGAGAGATTTCCGGGACCCCCGCAAAGAGGACGACGGAGAGCCGCGAGATAAAGCTTTCCACCCGCTGCCTGACCACCGACGGGTCCCGGAACCTCACGGCGATGGCCTGGAGCGGGCTGTTGACTTCCCTGAGCGCCTGGTACGGTACCACCATGACGTTGGCCGGGTCGAGGTGTTCGAATTCCATGATCTCGACGTCGGTCTCTTCCAGGCCTGCTTTTTCGCGTTTCTCCTGTTGCGCCATCTGCATGAACACGTTCTCGTCGGTCAGCACGAAATCCGCGGGCGTCAGGGGCTCTCCATCGAGGTCTTCGAGGTCTTTCATGCGCTCGGCGTCGATCAGTCCGACCACCTTGAATCGTTCTCCGAAGAGCCGGACCTCGGCCTGTCCGATATCGGCTTCGCCGATCTTCAGGAGGTCGGCCATCGCCTGGGGCAGCACGGCGACGTTCCGTTCGCCCGGGAGGAACCACCGACCGGCCGCCAGACAGTCCTGAATCCCGATCACGTCGGTTTCCTGCGCGGTCAACCCCACAATGCCGAGCGCGTTGGCCGACGCGCTGTCCGAAACGACCTGGATGGCCTTTTTCTCCTTGGAGGCGTACCAGCTGCGCGCCGCCACAACGGCCTCCTGGCCGAAGTTGGCGTTCACATAGTCGAGTACCGATTCCTCGAGGGGCGCCCAGTACTTGCTCCGGATGAGCATTCCCGGATACGGGCCCAGATTGTCCCGTGAAATCTGGTGAAACTTGAGCTGGGACTTGATCGAAGAGAAGGACAACACGGTGAAGGTAAGCAGGACGAGCGTGGTAAAGGTGAGCGCCGTTCTGAGTTTGCGCCGCTTCATATTGGCGATGCCCAGTTGAAAGGCCGCCAGCGAGGCGGAAATCCGTCCCACGTCCACGTCGTGGATGACAGCGGCCTCGGTGCGCAGGTTGCGCATCTGACTGTTGAAGCGGGAGAATACCAGGCTGATCACGAAGCTGGCCAGCGCCAGGAGCACAAAGGCCAGGAGGATGACAAAGGGATTCGAAAGGTCGAATGCGGGATGAACGATGGACAGAAAGACCCAGATAACCACGAATATACCGGCGAAGCCCACAATCTGCCAACGGATGTCCACCGCGGTAAAGATAAGCCGCTCGCCGAAAAAAGCACAGGGCAGAACCAGCGCCATGAAAAAGATGATGCCGCGGATCACGTCGTTCTGCGTCCCCTTCACGTCCGGATAGGCGCGCGATTCAAGGCCGAGCGCCGCGCGCGAATGCCTGATGAACTCGTCCCACCGCAATCGCTGCCGGGCCGAGTCCGCGCGCGCCAGATGTGCCGCCGCCCGGTTGTGCAGATCGGAAAGCCGGTCGTTTTCGATTCCGTATTCGTTGAGCTCGCGCATCCTGGCGTGGTCGAGGACCCACATGTCCTTGGCGGCCTGATAGGCCGTGTGGGTGATCGCGCCGTGGGTGGCGGCCACGAACCCGCTCTTGCGTGCGGCTTCCACGCTGGTCGTATCGGTGGCATTCAGCAGCATGTAGCGGATGCCGATCCCCTTCGTCTGCATCGTGATCTTGAGCTTGACGCCCGGGGGCGTGAAGACCACGCCGACCGGTTCGTTGGGTCCGTAACCCAGTGTATATCCGTATTCCCGGGGGGCGGTGTTTCCGTCGCCGTACAGGGAGAGGCTCGGGAGCTTGGTGAGATATCGCGGATCTACGGTTTCGTAGAAGTCGGTCGACACGCAGGGAAACATGATGCGGGTGGCGCGTGTAATCCACCAGTCCATGCCGAATTCGGGCTTGTAGATCCGCGCTGCCTGACCCCGATCCGCCGCATAGGTGATTTCACCGCTTTCCGGGTCGAGGTAATAGGCGTCCAGGCCAACCCACCGTACGGCGAGACCCGGGACGTAGAACTCTCCGTTTTCGTCGGCCAGGTCGTAGAAGATGGCGCGCACGCCCTTGACCGTTTTTTCGGAAGTCATCCGCAATACGGCCACCGCGCCCTTGCGCGGCCGGTCCGGGGTGATGCTGCGACGCGGGTACGTAAGCAGGCGCCCCTTCAGGGCGCGCATCCTGTCCTTCATCTTCACACGGTAGTCGGGTAGGAAATCGGGTTCATTCAGGGCTTTGCTGAGTACCGCCGCAAGCAGCCTGATCTGATTCGTCAGTTGGGTCAGATTGACATGGTCTACCGTGTCGTGGGGTGTATCCACCCTGAATCGCGCGTCGTTTATGGTCACGAAAGCCAGGGTCGGCATTCCCGCGGTGAGCACCACCTGCGAGTCGGTCTTCAGATTGCCGCCCGGAATGAACATCCGCCAACTCATGCCCGATGGGGGGTTGATGCCGTCGACAAGCGAACTCTTGGCGTCCATGCCGAACGCCGGCGCCAGGTCCGCGCCAAGGCCGCTGAAGCGTTTGCCAAGGGGCGTGAAGAAACGCTGGAAATAGAACGCCGTGGAGCCGTTCCAGACCGCCATCTGGTCGGTCTGCGAGGTGAGATCCAGCGAGATCCAGAGCCGGATATCGATGGGATCCGTCATCAGCTCGGCGAAGTGTTCCTCTTTTCTGGCATGTCTTCCCAGAAAGTCGCAGACGCCGCGAAAACCGAGATGGTGCGCCGACGTCGCGAGGAAGAGGATGGTGTGGGCGGGCGGATGCGCCTTGAAGTACTCGGCCATTTCCAGAAGGCCCACGATGCCGGATGCCTGTTCGGCGCCGGGGGCGAGCGCGGGTACCACCGACATCGCGTCGTAATAGGCGTCGATGAGTACCACGCGTTCCCGAAGCTGCGGGTCCGTACCTGTTATCCAGCCGATAATGTTGTTTGCGGAGTGCCTTTCCCAGTCCATTCGCGCCTTCAGTTCCACGTCGATCCGCTCGCCGGCGGCCAGGCGCCTTCGGAGGCGTTCCCCTTCGGACCTTCCGATCCAGAACCGGGGCGCGTTGAGTGGAACCTGGAAGAACTTCTGCTCTGCTTCAGCCGTTGTGGTGGAATCCGGCGCGACGAAGACAATTGCCCGTGCGCCCAGCATGGAGGCGTTCATCCAGCGGTTCCAGGAGTTGAAATCCATCAGCACGACGCTTCCGCCGGGTTCCTTGCCGTTGAAATCCGAGAATTCTCCGGCGCCGCCGTCGATCAGCGGGGCTCGCAGGCCCGCGCGCGGCAGCGTGGACGTGCGGACGAGGTTGGGCCAGACCGCATGAATGGGTATCACGCCGGGCTCGCCGACGATGCGCAGTCCGCCGCCCTTGTCCACGGGCGACGTGACGTCGTAGCTTTCGATGGAGACGTTCTCCAGACCCATACGCTCGAACTCTGCCTGGATGTATCGTGATGCGGCGGCGTGGCCCGGATAGCCCACCACCCTCGAACCCGATTCGGCCAGCCGGCGCAGGCGCGACTCGACTTCCGCGGGCGTTATCCAGTCTGTGATGGTGTCGGCCAGTTCCTGCTGCCCGGAGGCTACCCTGACGGGCGGAGGTTCGGGATAGCGGATATCGAACCATTGGAACAGGCGGTCGGTGATCGCCTGCGGTGAGACCAGGGTCAACAGGAGAAAGGCGATCAGGATGCACAGACCGAGCGTGACGTTGTTTGTTTTCACGAAGACACCTGCATCAGGTGAAAGATCCCGGGCACAAGGCCGTTTCGACGTCTTGGCACTTCCGGCTCACGGTGGAGCGCCGCCTCAGGGATGCGGATCGCCGAATAACGACACACGTTTCCTTCGTCCGTACTAATACCACTTGTGAACCACGTGGCCATCCGGCTGGAACCAGATGGCGTCCACGACAACGCCGGCGGCGACGGAGAGAATATAACCCACCAGCATGCCGATGAAGAAGGGTCTGGACTTACGGTAAAAGGCGGCGCCCGCGAGCTTGAGCATCGTCAGCTTGACCAGCCACGCCACGAATATCGTCGCGCTGGTGAGCCTCGAAAGCGCGGTGCCGGACAGCGCGAACCCGATCGGATGCAGCGGCCACCAGACGAATCGATACCTCATCAGATTCAGAACTGCCATGACGGCGGCCCCGGCCAGAAAGAACCAGTAGTTGACCGGCTCGATCGGGCTGTCGACGGCCTTGATTGAATTGGCAATGCCGGTAATCTGCCGGATGCCCGCGTGGATGATCAGCCAGTTGGGTTGTATATTGTACCCGCCAATGGTATAGCCGAGCCACACGGTATAAAGCGTCGACGTAACCATCCCCACCACGAACGCCCCGCAGATCGCCCCGAACAGCCGACGTTTTCCGGAGGGCAGAAACTCCGCCAGGCGGTTGATATGGGCCATCGTACCCATGGACAGGCCCCTGTAGTGATTTACGGCCCGCGAGGAAAGGCTTAACGCCATTTTGGTCGACGCGGTAAAGGTGTGTGAACCGCCCAGAAACCGGCTCAGGAGCCCCCACGCCGACGTGGGAGGGTTCAGGTAGATGATGCCGGAGTCCGCCAGCATCTTTGAAACGGTGGTGTAGACGATGAGCATGCAAAGGATGAGAAGGACAATCACCTTCACCTGCATCCCGATCCACGCGAGCCAGAGCGCCATGTAGAGGCAACCGACAACAAGCCCCAGCACGGCAGCCCGGCACGAGAGCAGCTCAGTGCTGTCGTCCGGGGTGGGCCGGTTCGGATTCAGCGCTTTCGCGAAGACGTCTCGCAGGTGGTGTCTCGCGACCCAGATCCCCCAGAGGGCGAAGGCCGTGAATCCTCCGGCCGTCTGCCAGATATAACGACCTCTGCCGTAGTAGGGTGAAATTGCCGATACGCCGAGTTCATTGAGGATGCCGCCCTCGAGAATGAACAGGACGTCGAAAAACCAGAGGCTGAAGAGAATCTCGAGGCTCGCGAAGTATGAAAAACAGATGACAACGGCGCTCAGAAAGAAAAAGCCGGGCGGATAGTCACGGGAAAAGAAGACCCATCGGGCGGACGCCGTGGGAAACCGGGGAAACTGGGGATAGAACCAGGCAATCATGTTCCAGCCGAAAACGAACGTGGTGAGCATAAATCCGGCCCAGAACGCCTTACCCTTCATGAATTCCGGCAACCTGCGTTTTCCCGTTCCAGCCTGTGTTGTGAATTCTATGATGGGTTCCATCGCCGGAAAGACGAGCCGTTCGTATTCGGACCATTGCTTGCGGAAGATGATGGACAGGCAGGCTACGGCCAGGGCGACCGCGCAGAGAAAAGTGAACCACCAGAAAAGAGGCACGGCCCAGATGCCCCACGGTATGGACGCGCCCTGTGGCAGGCCCTCGTAGAACCAGGCCATCGCATTGCCTTCGTTTTCCGGTATCAGCCATCCGGGAAGATAGGGATGCAGGTACCTTACCCATTCGTTCTCCAGGGTCACGAAATAGTGCGGCGCCACCATGATACCCACGAGGTAACCGCTGATGCCGTAGGTGGGCCCCAGAGAGCTGATGAACCCCATACAGAAGATGGTGATCCATTCCGAAGAGGAGAAAACGAACCGCCGGCCGAACCTGTAGGCCAGCAGCGAACAGACGATGATCGAGACCAGCGTGAGGATCAGGTTGCCCATGGGCATATGGCTGTACGCCATGAACGACGCGTGGAGGACATAACGCACCGTGTCGCCCAGAATCCCGATGGCCACGGATAACAGGAGCCCGTAGACAATGGCCCTTACGGTCACGCCGCGATCTTTTCTTGAATCCGACCCGGAGGAGGTCTCGACCCGGGAATCCCGTGATTTCGGCGATGGCATTGACATGAGATGTACGTTTTCTCGAACGCGGTTCAGGTTGTCCGACGTCCGGCGCGGGGAAGGAAGGCGCCGACCCGAGGGGCGCATTTTCGCGAAACGACGAGGTCAGAAGCGGACGGCGCCCTGGGCCTCGTGCGGCGCGGTTACCAGCGGGTTCAGCGCGGTGGCCCGCTGCAGGCAGGACGACGCCAGGCTGTCCCGTCCCGTCAGACTGTAAAGGTGCGACAGCGCCTGATAGTCTTCCGCCGTCGGGTTCTCGGCAACGCGATGTTTCAGTACGCGTATGCGATTGGCCAGCCTGTTCTGGCGGTTGAAGATATCCAGTTGAGCCCGGGCCTCCCTTTCATGCCCGAGTGCGAGCAGCGTCCGTCCCAGCAGGTACCGTGCGCGAGGCAGATGCGGATCCAGTGCGACGGCGCGGCGGAGATGGCGCAGTCCGGCGCGCGGCCGCTTACGCTGGAGCTCGTTCCGGGCGGTGTCACAGAGCAATTCGACGTCGGCCGGGTCTCTCTGAAGCGCAAGCCGGAAGCGGACGGCGGCCGAGTCGAGTCTCCCGCGGCTGACGAACGCGCGCCCCAGGCCGGCGTGAATCGCGCCCGGATCGCCGCCCAGAGATCTTGCACGCCGGAACTGGGATTCTGCGTTGTCGGGTCTTCCCGCCGCGAGGTGGAATTCGGCCAACTCCAGGGCGGGTCCGGGGTCCTCCGGCATTTTCGCGGCGGCCATCAGATATGCAGATTGGGCCTCGTTGTCAGCCCGTGCGTTTCCAAGCGCGCGTGCGTATTCCATCCATTCACTGGGACGCAACCGGGCGGGTGATACCGCCTTCAGGGTTTCCGCTGCTTCGGCAAGTTTTCGCCGTTCAATCAGAAGGCCTGCAAGGCCCAATCGTGCACATACGGATTCAGAATGAATGCCGACGGCTTCCCGGTAGATCGCCATCGCCGATTCGTCGTCCCCGTGTCTTCGTGCGGCTTCGGCGCCGGCGCACAGGTCTGCAGCCTGCTGTTCCGGCGTCCCGGATGCCGGAAGAAAAAGAGCGACCGCCATCCCCGCGGCCACGAGCACGGTCAGCAGCCTATAGTTTCGTGCCGCAATATCGACAATAGTTCGCATCGGCCTCACGGGTCTCCGCGTTACATCCCGGGCAGTACCGCTCGGCGGACCTGCCTTTCGCGGCCTGGAAGATTTCAACCGACAGGATACCGGAGGGCACTGCGATTATGCTGAAGCCCAGCAACATGACAACGGTCGCAAGGAGTTGGCCGGGTGCGGTTTTCGGGGAGATATCGCCGTATCCGACGGTCGTGAGGGTCACGATTGCCCAGTAGATGCTGCGGGGGATGCTGGTGAAGCCGTTCTCGGGTGTTTCAATGATGTACATCAGGGAGCCAAGGATCACGACTGCCGTCATCACCGTAACCGCAAAAACGGCAACCTTCCTGTAACTCGACTGGACTGCGCGGGCCATCATACGGGCCGCGTGCATGTACTGCACGAGTTTGAGGACGCGAAAAACGCGCAGTACGCGGAGCACACGGATGACAACGAGATATTGGCTGCCAGGCAGAAGAAGACTGATGTAAGTGGGGATAATGGCAAGCAGGTCAACGACACCGAAGAAGGATGTTGCATATTTCAATCGACGCTCGACGCAGATCAACCGCATGAGGTATTCGAGGGTGAAGACCAGCGTAAAAAACCATTCGATGACGTAAAGCAGTTCGCCGTGGGTCGCCCTTACCGTATCGATGCTGTCCAGCATCACGGTCAGCACGCTGAGGACGATGCTGACGATGAGAACGAGGGCAAACCGGCGTCCCGCGGGCGTGTCCGGATCAAAAAAGATGTTCCGTAGACGCCGCTGCCATTCTGAAACCGGAGGTGCGTCTGGTTTTTCGTACGCCATTTGGTTTTCGAGAATTAAACGACAGTGACCGCCGCCGACATTTGCTGCTTCGTCCGGAACCGATGCCGGAATCGCCTGCGCGAGAATTCCGGCTTGGAGGCGATTCCGTCAGCAGAAGGTCTCGCCAGTATGGTCGCACCCTGTCAGTAACGGGTGTCCACGAGCCAGGCTTCCCCGGGATGGTTCTTCCAGCGTTCTCTCAGTGCCGTTTCGTTGGGGCTGAACTGTCCGCCGCAGGCGATGCCGCCGTGCGAGATGTTGACGCTCACGGCAACGCTGTCTCCCGCGGGCACCCAGTGGGGGGTGAGCAGCTGGTTCCAGAGCAGGTCGCCCTTTTCCATTTTGTAGGAAAGAACGTCGCCGGGATCGTGTTCCGGCGGCCCGTCGGGCCCTCTGAGCGACTCACGGTTGTTGACGGCGTCATCCAGGGGCGCATATTTGTAGGGATCTTTGAATGCATTGAAGTATTTTACCCCCCATACCTGCCACGCGACGACGTGCGATGTATCCATGTGGTAGGAAGAACTGCAATGCTTTCCGGAAATGAAAATGATGGGATAGCATCTCTGCCAGGTGAATCCGCTCGACGCAAGAAAGGTGCGCCACGGAATCATCACCTTCTTCTGGAAGTCCCGCAGGAATCGACCCTCGCCGTAGAAGTTCTGAAGGTGAAAGTGGGCAAGTGAAAACGGACGGTCGATGACGTCGGCGATAGGCAGTGTTTTGAATTCCTCACGTTTCTCGTTTTCTTCGTCTTCCGGAAGGTTGCCGGGAATGTTGATTCGTGCCTGGTTGTCCTTTCGGAGAATGTCCACGATCTCCGCGGCGGAGGGGAACTCCATCTCAAACTTGAAGTATTCAGGGTCGAAGAGGAAATTCTGAAGTCTGTTCCAGCTATCCTTGAGTTCGTCTTCGTTGCGGACAATGATCTGCATGTTTCGTCCTCCACTTCGGACGCGGCACTCAGTTGGCGCAGTCCTCGCAGGCGAGACTGAAGCGCATCCGTCCGTCGTCAGGGATTTCGGTTTCAATGTCTGTTCTTACGAATACATCCGTTGAACCGCAGAAATCGCACTTGCCGCGGTTTCGGTAACCGGCTTCAGCATCCGCCTGAAGTGCGGCGTCCGCGGGTCCCCGTCGCGCCTTCAGATAGGCGGCCGCCTGCTGTCGAATGCCCTTGTCGGGGTCTTCCTGCGCCGCGCGTTCGAAGATGGTATCCAAAACGGCATCGTCCGGTCTCCCGCCGTCTTCCAGGGTGTGCCACGCGGCCTTGCGCACGCGCCGGTCGGGGTCTTCGAGCATCCGGTAGAGCGCATGCCAGACGTCCTCCCTGCGGCGGCGGACGTGGCAGGGGCACAGGAATCTGGCGGCGGTTTCGCGATCTTCCGGGCGGGGGCTGCGGGCGAGGTCTATCAGCCTTCCGATATTTTCGCCGCTGACGCGCGCTTCCCCGATTCTGAAGGCCCGCTTCTGATATTTATTGAGTCCGAGCTTCTTCCGCTTCACGCTGATTCCTTCTCAGATGTGCCGGGTTGAATCCTGTTTGTTTCAGATCCTGCCTGCGGTTGCGTCGACCGTCCGCGACTTTGGGCAGGCGGTCTACAATATAACATACGGCGGTGCAATTTCAAAATTCTAGTGGCCGGGCGGAAACCCGGGAAATTCCCATTAAAGGAGCATGGAAAAATGGAACGTGTGCCGGAGGACGTTCGGTTGGATTTGCTGCTGAAGGGCGGGTACGTCATCGATCCCGCGAACGAAGTCGAAGGAAACCGTGACGTGGGCATTCGGGACGGAAAAATCGCCGAGGTTTCGGACCGGATCGCCGCGGACCGGGCATCGCACGTCATCGACGTATCGGGCCTGCTGGTCACGCCGGGGCTGGTGGACATTCATGTCCATGCCTACGACACCAGGCTGGATCCGGGGTCCGGAAAATTCACCAGCAGTCTGAACGCGGATGCGCATTTTCTGAGCGATGGGGTGACGACCTGCGTGGATACGGGCACGGCGGGGTGTGAGGAGATCGCGCATTTCAGGCAGAGTGTGATGGAGAAAAAGATCTGCCGGATCCTGGCGTTCGTCAACATCTCGGCGCCGGGGATGGGAAATTCGGAGCAGGATATCCGCACGTTCGACGCTTCGGGCGCGGCCTCGGCGGCGAAGGAACACCGGGACGTGGTTGTCGGCATCAAGACGGCCCACTACTGGCCGCGCGGACCGTTCGACGCCAGCCATCCCCCCTGGGCGTCCGTGGATGGGGCTGTGGAGGCCGGCGACCTGTGCGGGATGCCCGTGATGGTCGACTTCTGGCCCCGGCCGCCGGAGCGGTCCTATCCGGACCTGATCCTGCGGAAGCTGCGTCCCGGGGATATTCACACGCATGTATTCGCCCGGCAGTTTCCCGTGATCGACCGGAACGGGCGGATCCGGGACCACATGGTCGAGGCCAGGGACCGGGGCGTCTGGTTCGACCTGGGCCACGGCGCGGCGAGTTTCTGGTACCGCAACGGCGTCCCCGCCATCGCGGAAGGATTTCCGCCGGATTCCATCAGCACGGACCTGCATACCGGAAATATCCACGGGTCCGTGGTCAGCATGACCGACACGATGTCCAAGTGCCTCCTGATGGGGATGCCCTTGCGGGAGGTGATCTACCGGTCCACGGCAACGCCGGCGCAGGCGATCCGCCGGCCGGACCTGGGCACGCTCGGGGTGGGCGCGGAAGCCGACGTCGCGGTACTCGCGCGCCTCGAGGGAGCGTTTTCGTTCAGGGACTGCGGATGGGGGAGGATGGACGGGGACGAGCGTCTGGAGTGCAAACTGACGCTCCGTAGCGGCGAGGTGGTATGGGACAGGGACGCCATGAGCATGGCGCGGTGGCAGGATCTGCCCGAGGACTACTGGGAGATGTCGATCGTGCCGGTGCCGGTCCGGCGACACTGGCGTTGATCAAGAGAATCGCCTACGCGGTCGCCCGCCGGCGCCGCGAATCCGATGTTCGCCGGCGGTACCCGGCGCACCTACCAGTCGGCCACACTCCCGTCGGACGGGTAATAATATTCGCCGCCGAGTTCCTCCGTGTAGTCGCTCATCTTGCGTACTTCACGTTCGTCGGGCTCAATGCCGAGGCCGGGCCCGGCCGGAAGGGGGATGTGTCCGTCTTTCACCTGCCAGGGATGCTTCAGCAGACCTTCTCCAAGACACGCGTCGACCTGCTCCTGAATCAGAAAGTTGGGCACGGAGGCGTCGACGTGAAGGCACGACGAGAACGCAACGGGTCCGATGGCGCAATGGGGCATGACGTGCATGTAATAGACTTCGGCCATGTTGGCGATTCTCATGGTTTCCGAAATGCCGCCGGCGTGAGAAACGTCCGGCTGGATGTACGCGACCGCCTGGGTTTCGAAAATGCGCCGGAATTCCCACCTGCTGAGCAGCCGCTCACCCGTGGCGACGGGAAAGGGGACCCGGTCGGAGACGTGCTTCAGTGCATCCGCGTTCTCCTGCGGCACAGGTTCTTCGACAAACATCGGGCGCATGCCTCTGAGCTCCTGGCAGATTTCCACCGCCAGCGCCGGTGTCATCTTTCCGTGGAAGTCGAAACAGAGCTCCACGTCGGGTCCGACCCACTCCCGCATCATGTAGGCACGGCGGACGAATTCATCGATAACGGCGGGAGGTTCGTGCCCCCGCCACTTGCCCCCGGGTCCGGTCTTGAACGCCTTGTAACCGCCCTTTTTCCGGAGGCTGTCCAGGCGTTGTCGTGACGCAGCCTGTTCGTCTTCCGTAAGGCCGCCGATGCCCCAGTGTGCGTAGACCCGGATCCGGTCCCTCACCGGTCCGCCGAGCAACCGGTGTACCGGTACGCCATAGTGCTTGCCCGCGATATCCCACAGCGCCTGGTCGATGCCCGACAGCGCCGTCATGAGGACGGCGCCTCCACGGTAGAACGCTGAACGGTAGATGTGCTGCCAGTGGTGCTGGATCCGGAGCGGGTCTTTACCGATGAGATAGGCCGACAGTTCTTCCACCGCGGCAACGGTGCTTCCGGGTCTGCCCTCCAGGGTGGTTTCCCCCCAACCGTCGAGGCCGCTATCGGTTGTGATTTTCAGCAGGCGGGTGCGAGGGCGCGGGAAAAACTGCTCCATGCGTCTAATTTTCATCCTGGACTCCCCTGCGGCGGCATCGCCGCCAGCCGTAACGGTCCAGCCACGCTAGACGAGGCCGTCGAGGGTTGAGAGGCAGGCGCGGGTGTGAGGAATGGGGTCGACCGTGCCGGCGTTGCGTTGGACGCGCGCGTGGCGGACGAGATGATCCAGCTGACGGGGCGTGTCCACGTCGTGCCACGACGGCAGAATCCCAACGGTGAGCCCGGCGGCCCTGGCCCGCTCGAGCGTCTGCGTGTACACCCGTGCGGTGCTCCACGCGACGTCGCGGAAGATCTCCCGGACCGGTCGCGACATGCCAACGAGATAGTACCCGCCGTCCATGCTGGGCCCGAGCACGACCTCGTTGCCTTCCAGGAGTTCGAATGCCAAATCGATGTGGTGCGGTGGCAGCGAAGGAACGTCGGATCCCATTATCCCGACGCGCCGCGCGCCCTGGTCGAAACAGTGGCGTGCCGCCCGGTACATGCGTTCGCCCAGGTCGCCGGAAACCTGGGGAAAGAGCACCCAGCCCGGGCCGACCAGATCGGCGAGTTCGGCTTCCGCTCCCGGCGGATCGAAGGCCACGCAGCGCCTGTCCGCCCTGGCCTGCATCGCAACGTCCAGCGTATCCAGGACAAAGGCGCGGTAGATTGCCGCCGCCTGAGTCGGTGTATACCCGGAATGAAGGCGCGTCTTGACCGCACCTGGAACGGGATTCCTGGCAAAGATGACGAGATGTGTACTCATGGCTTTCGTCGGCCTGCCCGTCAGGAGGACGGGGGTTTGGCCTTCAGCTTCTCCCGCAACAGCTGATTCGCCATTCCCGGGTTCGCCCGGCCTTTTGTAGCCTTCATGATCTGCCCCATAAAGAACCCCAGCAGCTTTCCGTCGCCTTTCCGGTATCGCTCCACGGTGTCGGGGTGCTGTGTAATCAACGTATCGATCAGGCCGTCGATCCGGGACGAATCGCTGATCTGCGCGAGTCCCTGCTGTTCGACGACGGCTTCGGGTGCGTCGCCGGTTTCGGCCATCCGGGCGAATACGGTCCTCCCGACGCTCGCGCTGATGGCGCCGCCCTCGATCAACTTGAGCAGCGCCGCCAGATCTGCCGGGGCGGCCTTGAGTTGATCGATGTCAATCTTGCGTTCGTTGAGGGTCCGCAGGACGTCGCCCAGGACCCAGTTTGCGGCTGTGGCGGGCTCTGCCCCGGCCGACACGGCGGCTTCATAGTATTCGGCCACGCTCCGGTCGGCGGTCAGGGTCTCGATCTGGGATGTTCTCAGCGCGTATTCAAGCTCGAAACGGGCGCGTTTCGCTTCGGGCAGTTCCGGAACGGCGGCCAGGACCCGGTCCGCCCATTCCGGATCGACGACAACCGGAACCAGATCGGGCTCGGGGAAATACCGGTAGTCGTCGGAGGATTCCTTGCCGCGCATCGTTCGCAACCGGTTGCGGTCGGGATCGTACAACAGGGTTTCCTGCATGACGTCGCCGCCGGTCTCCAGCGTGTCGATCTGGCGCAGGATTTCGGCTTCAAGGGCCCGCCTGCAGTTGCGAATGGAGTTCATATTCTTGATCTCGACCTTGGTGCCGAGCCCGGTCGCGCCTTCCGGTCGGATCGATACGTTGGCGTCGATTCGGACGTGGCCCTTTTCCATGTCCCCTTCAGAGACCCCCGTGTAGATCAGCAGCTGTCGCAGGCGGGTCATGAAATGGGTGGCTTCTTCCGGCGTCGAGATGTCCGGTTCGCTGACGATTTCGATTAGCGGGACCCCGCAGCGGTTGACGTCCACCAGTGACTCGCCGGCGGCGACAAACGCCTCGTCGTGGATGCTCTTGCCCGCGTCTTCTTCCATGTGGATGCGGATGAGACGCACGGTCTTTGTGCCGCTGCCGGACGGGATCTCGATACTGCCTCCCGTGGCCAGCGGCATTTCCTCGTTGGACTGGAACTGCGAAATCTGATACCCCTTCGGCAGATCCGGGTAGAAATAATTCTTCCTCAGGAAGCGGCTTCGGCGCTGAACCGTGCAGCCAACCGCCAGGGCAATGCGAATGGTGTGCTCGACGGCCTCCCGGTTCAACACCGGCAGCGCACCGGGCAGCCCCAGGCAGACCGGACAGGTGTGCGAATTGGCTTCGTCGCCGTACGACACGCTGCAGCCGCAGAATATCTTGGTCTTCGTGGCAAGCTGCGCATGGACCTCCAGACCGATGACGGACTCGTATCTCATCGGGTCGCCTCCTGTTCGACCACGTAGGCGGCCCGGAGCAGGTTTTCTTCCCTGAACGCCGGCGCCAGCAGTTGCAGGCCGATGGGCAAACCCTCGTTCGAAAGGCCGCAGGGGACCGAAATGGCCGGAATGCCCGCCAGGTTGACCGAGACGGTGTAGATGTCGGAGAGGTACATCTGGAGGGGGTCATCGATCTTTGCGCCAATGGGGAAAGCCGGAGTGGGCGAAACGGGCGCGGCGAGCAGGTCGCAGGATTCGAAGGCGCGGTCGAAATCCCCCTTGACGAGCGTACGCACCCGCTGGGCTTTCAGGTAATAGGCATCGTAGTAGCCGGCGCTGAGGGCGTAGGTGCCCAGCATGATGCGGCGTTTGACTTCCGCACCGAACCCGGCGCTTCGGGTCCGGCAATACATGTCGATCAGATCGTCACCCTCCGTTCGACTGCCGTACTTGACGCCGTCGTACCGGGAGAGGTTCGAAGATGCCTCACCCGTGGCGATGATGTAGTAAGCGGCGATCGAGCAGGCCGGATGGCACGCGATGGGGAGGTCGATCTCCCGGATTTCCGCGCCGGCGTCTTTCAGGATTTCAACGCCGCGGAATACCGACGCCCGTACCTCGTCGTCCAGCCCTTCCCCGAAATACCCCGTTGGAAGACCGATGGTCCGGCCGGCGACACCCGCGTCGATGCCCGCCGTGAAGTCCGGCGCCGGCAGGTCCACGGACGTGGAATCTCGCGGGTCGTGCCCGGAAATGACGTTCAGGAGGAGCGCTGCATCCTTCACGTTGCGCGCCACGGGGCCAATCTGGTCCAGGGAAGACGCGTAGGCAATGAGACCGTAGCGGGAGACCCGGCCGTAAGTGGGCTTGAGACCGACCACGCCGCAGAAGGAGGCGGGAAGGCGGATGGAGCCGCCGGTATCCGTGCCCAGGGCCAGCACGGTCTGGTTTGCGGCTACGCTGGCGGCGCTGGCGCCGCTGGAGCCTCCCGGCACGCGCGCCGGATCGTGGGGATTTCGCGCCGGTCCGTACGCCGAGTTTTCGTTCGAAGACCCCATGGCAAACTCATCCATATTGAGTTTGCCAACGATAACCGCGTCGGCATCGCGGAGGCGCGTGACGGAAGTTGCGTCGTAGGGCGGAACGAAGTTCTCGAGGATGCGCGAACCGGCGGTGGTGAGCAATCCTCTGGTGCAAAGCAGGTCTTTGAGAGCGACGGGAATGCCCGCCAGCGGACCGACCGGATCCCCTGCGGATATTCTGGCGTCTACTTCCTCCGCCTTGCGGACCGCCTCGGATTCATTCAGGGTGATGTATGTGTTGATCGCCGGATTCGTCGCCCGAATGCAACGAAAAACGGCCTCGACCAGCTGTCGGGATGTTACTTCTCCCGACAGAATCGACGCCGTCAGTTCGTGGGCGGGCCGTTCGTTCAGTGGCTTCCCGGAGACTGCCAACTTACCTCCCCCTAGGGTTTGGCGGTTTTTTCCGTATCCGGTGTTTTGCCGTCGGACTTGGAAGGGGGGTCGCCTCCGGTCTCTATTTCATCCTGGATGTCCCGGAGGCCTCTCTTGAATTCCGTAACTCCTTTGCCAACGCTCTTTGCGATATCGGGAATGCGTTTGGCCCCGAACAGCAGAAGGATGACCAGGAAGATCAGGAGGATTTCCCATGTTCCGATTCCACCCAGCATGAATCACCTCGTATCTGTGAAAAACGGCCGATTCCGATCCCGCGCGGCCATCACTCAGTAGGAGTACTTCACGTAATAGTACGCCGTTCCGATGCCGATCAGGCTGAGTACGTTGAAGTTGAGCGAAAACCCCAGGGTGAGCGTCATTACGAGCAGATTGAGGCGCATCGGGTAGAATTCGTAGGCGACCAGAGGATCCACAAGTACCCTCGAGACCATGTTGTCTTGCAGGCCGAGGCTGCCGAAGACCACGTTCAGTACCGCGCCGAAGACCTGGCTTGCCAGAATGCCCAGGAAGATCGCGACAACCAGGAGCCCGATGCTCTTGTTCTTCATCGATTTCCGCTCCACGCTCGTTTCAGGCCGATTCACATATCCGCAACTTCTCTATGGACAATCAGATGCGACAGCCACCGCACGGCGCCCGAGATCGAAAATGCAAACGCGATCGGAAAAAACGCTTCGTCCGGAAATACCGCGACGGGGATAAACGCGGCAAGGGCGATTCCCAGCCTCCAGCGGTCCCTCCTGGTTTCGATGCTGAACCGGGGGAAGGCGGGATATCCGAACGGACTGACCATCAGCAGTCCCAGAACCACGCAAAGGAGAAGGGCGACGTGGGGTTCCCGGGTGCTCTGCCAGACCCGCTCGGCAAAGACGATATATGCGGCCATCGTTCCGGCGGCCGAGGGAATGGGAAGGCCGACAAAGTCCTCCTTTTCGTCGCCTTTGACCTGAACGTTGAACCTCGCCAGCCGCAGCGCGCCGCACAGCAGGAACAGAAAGCAGGCCGCGAACGGCAACCACACGGCGTCCAGCAGACCCTGCAGGTACTGGAACATCAGGACCGCGGGCGCCACGCCGAACGAACAGACGTCGGCCAGGGAGTCGAACTGAACGCCGAAGTTGCTGGGCGAGTCCATCAGCCGGGCGAGTTTGCCGTCGAAGGCGTCGAGAAAGCCCGCGATAACGATCAGCCACGCCGCCGGGACCAGTTTCCCGTCGATGGCGTACGCGATCGCAAGGAATCCACAGCAGAGATTGCAGAGTGTAACCATGCTCGGGACAGCGGCCCTTTTTCTCATGGCGTCATGGCTCCGTAATTCAGTTCTACCCGGTTTCCGTATGACCTACTGTTGAACGGCAGGGGCCCGTTCAGGCTGGAGACGAGTCGCAAAGCGCACCCTGCCTCGTAGAATGTCCAGGGAAAGGGTGTCCCCGACGCGTGCGTCATTGAAGACCCTGTCCACGTCGTCGGCGTTTCGGACGGCGCGACCGTTCACGGAGATGATCAGGTCGCCCGGATTCAGCATTGCGCGAGACGCCGGGCTTCGGTCCGCCACGCGCGTGATCAGTGCGCCCCGATGCGTGTATAACCCCAAAGCGTGCGCCAGCCCTGGCGTCAGGTTCGGATGCACCTCGAAACCGGTCCAGAATTCCTGGACACCCCCCGCGATCAGCCGTTCGGCGATTTCTCTCGCCCGGTTGACGGGGAGCGCGAAGCCGATCCCGAGGGAACCCCCACTCTTGGTAAAGATAAAGGTGTTGATGCCGATGACCTGACCGACGCCGTTTACCAGGGGCCCGCCGCTGTTTCCCGGATTGATGGACGCATCGGTCTGGATCATATTCGAATAGGAATGGCCGCCCTCATCCTGTTGCAGCGACAGGTTCCGGTTTACGGCGCTTACGACGCCGACGGTGACGGTGGGTTCGGGTTCTTCGATGAGCAGCCCGAATGGGTTGCCGATGGCGATCGCCCACTCGCCGATGATAACGTCCTCGGAATCTCCAAGCTCCGGTACAGGCAGGTCGGTTGCGTTTACGCGAATGACCGCCAGATCCGCGCCGGGGTCGACCATCACGTCTTTCCGGGTGTCCTGAACCTTCAGGCTCCGGCCGTCAGAAAACGTGACGGTGATGTCCCGCGCCCCTTCTACGACGTGATGGTTTGTCAGGATGTACCCGTCGGACCGGATGACCACGCCGGACCCGATCCCCGGCCGCTCTTTCCGGACGGTTCCCGGGTACCAGAACAGATCCCAGAACGGGTGCACGACCCGGACGTCGACGTGTTCGAAGGAAACCGTGGTTACCCCGACGACCGAGGGCGCCACCCTTTCGACGGCCCGCACGATGGCGTTTTTTCTGGAGGCGTCAATCTCAGGACCCGCGGCGGCAGCCGGAGACGCCCCTTCCGGTTGACCATCGGCGGAAAGTGCCAGTAACAATCCCGCAAAGACGCATTTTAGAACGATCCGTACCGGTTGCCGCACGCGTTATACTTCCGGGTCGTCGTAAGTCACTTTTTTTAAGAAAAGGCCCTGGGGCGGGGCGCTGGGCCCCGCGTACCGCCTGTCACGGGCCTGCAGAATGGTGTCTATCGCGTCGGGTGCGCGGGTGCCTCTTCCCACCTGCACCAGGGTACCCACAATGCCGCGCACCATCGATCGAAGAAACCTGTCGGCGGAAATCTCCACGTGGACGGCGTCGTCGATGCTGGTCAGCATGCACTCGAATACGCGGCAGACCCGGTTCTCCTTCTCGGCCGCAGCCACGCAGAACGACGTGAAATCATGGCAGCCCAGCGTGTGTGTCGCCGCGGACTGCATCGCGTCGATATTCAGCCTGCTTCGCAGGTGCCACGCCTGTCCGCGGCCGATGGCCCGGCGGCGGTACGTGATGCGATACAGGTAACTCCGGCGACTTGCGCAACGTCGTGCGTGAAACGTGGGTGAAACCTCGTCTGCGTTTAGGACGACCACGTCGGGCGGCAACAACCTGTTCAATGCGGCCTCGACGCGTTGCAACGGCAGCGGGTTGAACGTGGCAAAATTGGCCACCTGCTCGAGTGCGTGAACGCCTGCATCCGTGCGCCCGGCGCCGACGGTGCGGACCCGGTGTCCCATCAGCGACTCCAGGCAGGACTCCAGTGTTCCCTGGACGGTGCGCTGGTCGGGCTGAATCTGCCAGCCCTTGAAATCTGTACCGTCGTATTCCAGTCGAAGCCGAATATTCCGTTGCATTCCAGCTGGATCGGCATGAAATGTCGGGGACGCCGCGAATGTAGACCGCTGACCGACGGATTTTCACCGAAATATAGTATCTCCACCGGGTATTGTCAATTGATTGTTCCGGCGGCGTCGAGTCCCGGGAGGGACGGGATACCCATGAACATTTCGTGACATCGATTGAAAGGATCGTTCCATACAACAACGGGAATCCCCGTAAATCCGCCGCTATCGGGAGCGGCACGAAATTTGCAGAAGCGTATCGCGAACCCGGGGCCAAACGGAGGGAGCGGTGATGTATCGTCCGGCGTTGTCGTCCGCGGCGTTTTTTGCAGCGGGCGTGCTCCTGGCACATCTGTGGGAGTTGCCGGTATGGACGCTTTGGGGCGGTGGTCTCGCGCTCTGGATCGTGTCGCTGATCCGGTGGAAACGGCGCACCGCGTGGCCGGCGGCCCTCTTGCTTGTTCTGGGGGCCCTCAGGTACGAAAGCGTTACGCAGCGGTTGCCCGAAGACCATGTTGCGCGACTTGCGGGGCGGGACCATCCGGTGGTGCTCCACGGGCGCGTTGCTGAAGAACCTGAATGGATGGAAGACGGGCTGCGACTGCGGCTCGCCGCAGAGAGGGTGGCCGTGCGTGATACGGTGTTTTCGGTTCGTGGCGCGGTTCTCGTGCGGTTCTGGAAGTTCAGGCCGCGGGTGGATTACGGAGACCGTCTGGTGACGCGGCTCAACCTGCGGCGGCCGCACCCGGCCAGAAATCCGGGCGCGTTCGATTACCGAGCCTTTCTGAAACGGAAGGGAATCCACGCCATGGGGTCGGTGTTCAGGACGGAACAGGTCCTGGACACCCGCGCGGGCCGGGGGGGCTGGCTGTGGACGTACGTCGTGCTGCCCGTGCGCAGGGGTGTGCGCCGCGGCGTGGCGAACAACCTTTCGGGAGGGCCGGCGGGACTGCTGAACGGGGTATTGCTGGGCGAGAAACGCGGGGTGGCAGACGGCGTGCGGACCGCGTTTACGAGGGCCGGCGTAAACCACGTCCTGGCCGTTTCCGGCCTGCACGTGGGTCTGATTGCCGCAGTGGTTTTCTTCGGTCTCGGCGCGCTCGGATGCGGCAGGAGAACCACAGCCTGGGCAACCGTTTGCGGCGTGCTGCTCTACGCGCTGGTAACCGGGCTTCCGCCGTCGGTGGTGAGAGCCGCCATGATGTGCGCGATCACCATTTGGGGTCGCCTGGGAAACACGCAGGGCGATGGGTTGAATTCACTCGGGCTGGCGGCTCTTGTGATTCTGGTTTTCAGGCCCCAGGACCTGTTCGACGTGGGATTCCAACTCTCTTTTTCCGCCACCGGAGGAATCCTGCTGTTCTATCGACCGATCCGCGCCTGGCTGCCAGGTGGCGGCGCGGGCGGCCTCGCACACTGGGTATGGTCGCCGCTGGCCGTATCGGTGGCTGCGCAGGTGGGCACGCTGCCCTTCGTGCTGACCTATTTCGGTTTTCTCTCGGTTGTCTCGGTTCTCGCCAATCTGGTCGTGGTGCCCCTGATGGCGGCTGCCGTCGCGCTGGGGCTGCTCGGCGTGATCGTCTTTCACGTTTCTCCGCCGGTCGCCGCGTTGTTGAACGGCGCAAACTGGCTTGTCCTGAAGGGTGCCATCCAGACGGCAGGCTGGTTCGCCGGACCGGCCTGGGCCGCCGTGGAAATACCGCGACCCGGCTGGACGACCGTGGGGTTGTATCTCTGCGCGGTCCTCCTCATCCTTCCCGAAGCCAGGTCGCAGCGTTGGGGCCGCGGGATTGTGATCGTCGCGTTGTGTCTGGCGAATCTCTGGGTCTGGTCGGACTTCTGGTCGCGAGGCGCCGGCCTGCGGTTGCTGATACTGGACGTGGGACAGGGTGACGGAATCTTTCTGAGGTTTCCGAACGGGAGGACCATGCTGGTAGACGGCGGTCTGCGTGCGGTGAACATCGATATGGGAGAGCGGGTGCTGATCCCGTTTTTGAAGGCGGAGGGAATCAGCCGCATCGACGTGGTGGTGGCTTCCCACCCGCACAGCGATCATATCGGCGGATTCGTGACGCTCCTGGAGAGGGTAAAGGTCGGATGGTACCTGGACGCCGGGCAACATTACGATTCCTGGACGGCGCGGCGGATCCGGACGCTGATCCAGGAGAAGGGCATCCGTTATGCCTCAGTGGAGGCTGGGGACCGGCTCGCGGGACTGGGCGGCGTGGACGCCCTCGTTCTTCACCCCACACCGGATTATGTCTCGAAAAAAGGGCCGGCCCCGATGGGACTCAACAACGGTTCCGTGGTCATCCGGCTGACCTACGGAAGTTCCGCCGTTCTATTAACGGGCGACATCGAACATGAGACCGATTCGGACCTGCTGCGATGGGGCGACCGACTTCACGCCCAGGTGTTGAAGGCGGCCCACCACGGTTCCCGAACCTCGTCCACCGCCGCTTTTCTGAACGGTGTGCGTCCGGAGCTTGCAGCGGTCTCGTGCGGGATCAGGAACAAATTTCGCCATCCGTCTCCCGAGGTGATTCAGCGTTATGAGGCTATGGGGATCTCGATCTATCGGACCGATCTGATGGGTGCGGTGGAAATCAGGATCGACGAGGAGGGGATAAACGCACGGGGATGGCTGGAGGGTCGCTGACGACGAAAAAAACGGGCGGCAGGACGTACTGGAAAACCGGTTCGACACCGAGCCTCGATGCATAGGAAAAAAAGCAGCGGTTCTACGTGATCGGTCTAGCTGGCAGTATTATCTCCCCCAATAAGACTGCCGCCAACCAAAGAGCCGATGCTTTCAACTTCCCCCGGGCTGGATCAGTTGCCGAAGCGAATTCCGGTAACGGCCATACCGCCCATTAAAACAATAGCTGCCAGGAAGACGAGGAACCTGCGACGTCCAATTCCCGGGACCTTCTGTCTTGATCGTGCCGGTCCGGGCCCAACATCAAAACGAACCGCGGAAAACCCCCGGTTCCTTCTGGAATCCGGGCGCGATTCCCGACGAGCTTCTGCTGGAAAAAACGCACGGATTAGTCTATGTAAATTGCTCCAAGGCAATGTCTTATGAGAAGACAGTCTCTTCGCAAGAACGATTGAAAATATATAACTCGATGCCCCTCTCGTCAAGGGGTAAATTGAGAAAAATGAGAGACAGGAGTTGCGATGTTCGCATAAGATATTGAAACACAACTGGCTGGACGTACTGAAAATTTTTTTGGCAGTGTGGAGGGTATCCGCGGGCCATTCTACCCTAACAGGAATCCGGAATTTCGCACAGATCCAGAAACGTCCCGCGTAAACAGCAAGTTAGAAAAATCCCGGCGCCGAAAGACGTCAAGACAAAAAAAAAACGGGCAATCACTGGCCCATTTTTTGCTAATTTTGCCGTGTGGAGACGATGTAGATCCGGTGAAACCGTCGCGGGTGCGGGTCATTCGTCCCAGACCCCCATCCTACCGAATTTGTCGACCCGCTCGCGCACCAGTTCGTCGGGGCGAATGCCCTGGAGATGCTGAAGTTCGTCCAGCAGTATCCGCTTCAGGTTACCGGCCGCGGTCACGGGATCTCTGTGCGCGCCGCCGAACGGCTCGGGTACGATTCTGTCGACGATCCCGAGGGGAACCAGATCCGGCGCGGTGATCTTCAGCGCTTCGGCCGCTTCTTCTCTCTTGTCGCGATTCCGCCAGAGAATGAGAGAACAGGACTGAGGGTTGATTACGGAGTACCACGCGTTTTCCAGCATCAGGATTCTGTCGCCGACCCCGATTCCGAGCGCACCGCCGCTTGCGCCCTCGCCGATGATGACGACGATGATTGGAACGGGAAGCCTGGAAATTTCGAAGAGATTCCTGGCGATGGCTTCCGAAACGCTCCGTTCCTCGGATCCGATGCCGGGGTAGGCGCCGGGCGTATCGATGAGACACAGGACGGGGCGTTTGAATTTGGCGGCGAGTTTCATGACGCGAAGCGCCTTTCGATACCCTTCGGGGTGGGCCATGCCGAAGTTCCGGTGGATATTTTCCTTTGTGTTGCGTCCTTTCTGCGTTCCAAGGACCAGGAGGGGTTGTCCTTCGAGGCGGGCGAAGCCGCTCACCAGAGCGGGATCGTCTTTAAACGTCCGGTCGCCGCGAAGTTCCGTAAAGTCGGTGAGCATCAATCGTATGAAATCCAGCGTATGCGGGCGCTGGGGGTGCCCCGCCATCTGGTATATCTGCCACCGGCTCATGTCCGAGTAGACTTCGTTCTCCAGCTTTTGCAGCCGTTTTTCCAGAGTAGAGAGCTCGGCCGTCATGTCGAACTTTTCGTTCTCGGCACGGTTCTTCAGGTCCTCGATCTTCTCCTCCAGTTCTGCAATGGGACGCTCGAAATCCAGGTAGATTTTCTTCTTGTCCGTCATGGTCATGAGATCCTTTCCGACAGAACACTAAATCCGCCTGACGGCGGCTTCGATGCGGTCCATGGCCTCCCGAATCTCCGGTAAAGACGCGGCATAGGAGAAGCGCAGGTGGTCTCCGGAACCAAAGCCGCTGCCCGGTACGCAGCCCGTCCCGGCGGTTTCCAGGAGGTAATTGGCGAGTTCGACGTCGTTCCCGATCCGTTCGCCATACAGGGCGGACACGTTCGGAAAGGCATAGAAGGCGCCCCCCGGAAGGCGGCACGAGACCCCCGGCATGTCGTTCAGACGGCCGACGATCAGATTGCGTCGCTCCTGGAATGCGGCTCGCATGGCTTCCACGCTATCCTGAGGCCCGTTGAGCGCCTCGATGGCCGCGTACTGGGAAATCGTGCACGTGTTGGTGGTTTCCTGGCTCTGTACTCTGGCGATCAGTGTCATCAGGTCGGGCGGACCGGCGCCGTAGCCCACCCGCCAGCCGGTCATCGCGTACGCCTTGGAGAAACCGTTGACAAGCAGCGTTCTTCGTTTGATCTCAGGATGAATGGCGGCGATCGAGACGTGCTCGGCGCCGTTATAGACGATTTTTTCATAGATCTCGTCCGCGATCGCGTAGATGCCGGCATCAGCGATTACGTCGGCAAGTGCACCCAGTTCTTCGGGCGTGTACACTTCGCCGGTCGGATTGCACGGACTGTTCAGGAGTACGAGCTTGGACCGCGCAGTGATGGCGTCCGCAAGCATCCCGGGGGTGAGCCTGAAACCCGTTGCCTCGGTTGTCTTCAGAATGACCGGCCGGCCGCCCATCAGTCTGACCTGGTCAGCGTAGCTGACCCAGAAAGGCGCGGGAATAATGGCTTCGTCGCCGGGGTTGATCAGCGCCACGACCGCGTCGAAGATAACCTGTTTGGCGCCGCAGGTGACAACAATCTCCGACGGGTCGTAGGCCAGGTTGTTTTCTCTATCGAGTTTGCACGCGATCGCCCGTCTGAGTTCGGGCAGGCCCGACGCGGGCGCGGTGTATTTGGTGTGTCCGTCGACGATCGCCTGGATCCCGGCATCCTTGATGTTTCCGGGGGTGTCGAAATCGGGTTCTCCCGCGACCAGGGCGATGACATCCATGCCCGCGCGCTTCAATTCACCCATTCGGGCAAACGTGGCGACGGTAAGCGATTCATCGATATCGAGAACGCGTCTGGCGAACGACGAGTCGGTCGTATCCATGGTTTGCATCGACTACGGGGTGCGTGCGATCACGGGAACCGCATGCTGCGTTCACCGGAGCCGCCGCGCGGGTCCGCTTCAATCATCACGTCGGCGCCCCGTCAGGTCGTGTATTCGGCGTTGATCCTGACGTAGTCGTACGTCAGGTCGCAGGTGTAGACCGTTGCGGTTTCGTCACCCAGGCCGAGGTTGATTCCGATTTCCACGTCCGACGCCGACAATGCCCGAATGGCATCCCCGGCATCGAAAGGAAGGCCGCCTCCTTCGCCGTAGATGGGGATGCCGGCCATCGACACGGAGATCCTGCCGGGTTCGACCGGAACGCCGGCGTACCCGATCGCGCACAGGATCCGGCCCCAGTTCGGGTCTCTGCCGAAGACGGCGGTCTTGACGAGGTTGGAATTGCCGACGGCCAGGCCGATCTTTCGGGCATCCCGACGGGTCGGGGCGCCGGCGACCCGGATGGTGATGAGCTTGGTTGCTCCCTCCCCGTCGCGCGCGATCTGCCTGGCCAGGCTGCCGCAGACGGCGTTCAGTCCGTCCTGAAATGTCTCGACCTCGCCGCCGGATATCGGGCGGCGGCACGCGGCGCCGTTGGCCAGCAGGAGTACCGTGTCGTTCGTGCTGGTGTCGCCGTCCACGGTGATGCAGTTGAAAGACCGGTCTGCAGCCACGTGGAGACACGTTTCCAGCCGTCCCGGCGGCACAGCGGCGTCCGTGACGACGAAGCCAAGCATTGTGGCCATATCGGGCGCGATCATCCCTGCGCCCTTCGCGATTCCGGAGATGGTAACCGTGCGCCCATCGAGCCGGATTTCCACGGACGCCTGCTTCGGCACCGTATCGGTGGTCATGATCGCGAGAGCGGCGTCCGCCCAGCCATCCTCGCGAAGGCCGCGGACCGCCGCAGGGATGCCCGCACGGATGTTTTCCATAGGGAGCGGCACGCCGATCACGCCTGTCGAGTTGACCAGCACGTCTTCGGGCGCGATGTCGAGTTCGCGCGCCACCTCGAGGGCCGTGAGCCGGGCATCGGCCAACCCTCGTTCGCCCGTACAGGCATTGGCGTTCCTGCTGTTGACGACGATGGCCTGCGCGGTATTGTCGATCAGGTGTTCCCGGTTGACCCGGATCGGGGCCGCCTGGACCCGGTTGGTCGTGAATACCCCCGCCGCCGCCGCCGGTCCGGCTGACGCGATGAGGGCCATATCCCTGCCTTCCGGCTTGAGGCCGCAGGCGATACCCGAGGCGCGGAATCCTTCGGGGCAGATGCAACTCCCTTCGGTGACGTTCAAAGCCGATCCTCTCAGAAGAATGCCCGCTTGATATTTCGGATGGCCTGACGGATCCGGTGTTCGTTTTCAATGAGAGAAATACGAACGTAACCCTCGCCCATGTCGCCGAAACCGATCCCCGGTGAAACAGCGACCTCCGCTTCCTCCATCATCTTGAGGGCAAACCTCATGGAGCCCAGGTAGCGGTATTTGTCGGGAATCGGCGTCCAGATGAACATCGACGCCTTGGGTTTGAAAACGGGCCAGCCGATCCGGTTGAGTCCCTCGACCAGCACGTCGCGCCTGGATCGGTAGATCTCGGCGGCCTGAACGACGCAGTCCTGGGGACCGTCCAGGGCGGCGATGGCGGCGACCTGGATGGGCGTGAAGATACCATAGTCGTAATAGTGTTTTATCGTCTTCAGCGCTTCGATGACTTCCGGATTGCCCAGACAGAAACCGACCCGCCAACCGGCCATGTTGTAGGTCTTGGACATGGTATAGAATTCCACGCCCACTTCCTTCGCCCCTTTCACCTGGAGCAGACTGGGTGCACGGTAGCCGTCGAAGACGATATCGGAATACGCCATATCGTGGATGATCACGATTTCCTGCCGCCTGGCGAAATCCACGATCTCTTCGAAAAAAGCAGCGTCAACCGTCGCCGTCGTGGGGTTGTTCGGGAAGTTGAAAATCATCATCTTCGGTTTCGGCCACAGCTCCCTCGCCACCATCTGGATTTCAGGGATAAACTCCTTTTCCGGTCGCAGGGGGAGGCTCAGAACATTGCCGTTCGCAATGGCCACGCCGTAGAGATGCAGCGGGTAGGCCGGGTTGGGTACGATGGCGAGATCTCCGGGATCCAGGAGCGCCAGGCAGATGTGGGCGAGGCCCTCCTTGGAGCCGATGGTGGCGAGGGCCTCCGTGTCGGGGTCCAGGTCGACGCCGAAACGCCGCCTGTAATGCCGGCAGATTGCCGCGCGCAACGCGGCGATCCCCTGCGACGGGGCATAGCGGTGGGTTTTCGGATCACCGGCGACTTCGATGAGCTTGTCCACAATGTGCGCCGGAGTGGGCTGGTCCGGATTTCCCATCCCCAGGTCGATGATATCCAGACCCTGCCGGCGCAGGCGCATCTTGTGCGCGTTGACCTCGGCAAATACGTACGGCGGAAGGCGTTCGATTCTGCGGGAGGTGATTTTCATTTTTTCAATCGGAAAGGAGACCCGAACCCGTCAGGCCCGGCGGGCGCGGGACTCATGCCAGCGCTTCATGCAGGATCGGTTCTGTGTTTGCAAGGACGCCCTCCAGGAGCAGCTTGTACGTGAGGCTGTCCACCAGAGCGATCCAGCTGGCTTCTATGATATTTTCGGACACGCCGATCGTATTCCAGATCCTCCGGCTGTCCGAGGACTCGATGAGTACCCGTACCCTTGCGGCAGTGCCGTCGTGGGCGGACAGGACGCGGACCTTGTAGTCTTCGAGGTGGACGTCCTTGAGGATGGGGTACTCCTGTTCCAACCCCTGTCGCAGCGCCGCGTCCAGCGCGTTTACCGGGCCGTCTCCATCGGCCACCGTGTGATAGGTCCGACCCTCCACCTCGACTTTGACGATCGCTTCGACTTCCGTCCCTTCCGCGGATTTCCGGTTGATGGTGCGGAATCCGATGAGCCGGAACGGGTCGGAAATGGCGCCGAGCGCCTTGCGCGCCAGGATTTCGAAGGACGCCTCCGCCGCCTCGAACACGTAGCCCTCGTTTTCGAGTTGCTTGATCTGTCGAAGCAGGCGCTGAAGCGCGGGATGCTTTTTGTCGAGTCCGGGGATGAGGTGATTCAACTTGGCGGCGATGGTGGCGCTCCCGGATTGTTCGGACAGCAGAAAACGCCGCTCGTTCCCCACATCCTCCGGATCGCAGTGTTCGTACGTGGCCGGTTGTTTGACCATGGCGTCGATGTGAACCCCGCCCTTGTGCGCAAACGCGCTCTCCCCCACGTAAGGCTGCCGGTGGTCGTGATGGACGTTTGCGATTTCGCTCAGGAAACGGGAAAAGTCCATCAATTTCGCCAGCTTTCCGGGGCCGATGCTGATTTTATCGAGTTTCAGCTCGAGGCTCGGAATGATGGAACAGAGATTGGCGTTGCCGCAGCGCTCCCCGTATCCATTGAAAGTACCCTGGACCTGCGCCGCGCCCATTTCTACGGCCACAAGCGTGTTGGCGACGCCCACGCCAGCGTCGTTGTGGGTGTGGATCCCAAACGGCAGGCTGATCTTTTGCTTTACGTTTTCGATGATTTCCTGCAGTTCCGAGGGCAGGGTGCCGCCGTTGGTGTCGCAAAGAACGAGAATGCGGGCGCCGCCGTCCTGTGCCGCCAGCAGCGTGGCGACGGCGTAGTGCGGGTCGGCCTTGTACCCGTCGAAGAAGTGCTCCGCGTCGTAGACGACCTCGCGCCCGTTCGATCCGATGAACGCGACGGAGTCCTGGATGAGTTTCAGGTTTTCGTCGCGAGTGGTGCGGAGGACGTGGGTGACGTGCAGCTCCCAGGACTTGCCGAAGAGGGTGACCACGTTCGTGTCCGCCTGGAGCAGGGTGTTGAGAATACCGTCATCCTCCGGATGATTGTTCGCCCGGCGGGTGCTGCCGAAGGCGGCAACCTTCGCATTCTCGAGCGGGAGTTCGCGGATGCGATTGAAGAATTCAAGGTCTTTGGGATTGGTGGGATTCGGCCACCCGCCCTCGATGTATTGAACACCGAGTTCGTCGAGGCGCTGCGCGATCATCAGCTTGTCATCCAGCGAAAATGCGATGCCTTCGGCCTGTGCGCCGTCTCTCAGGGTGGAATCGTATATCTGTACAAAGTCTGACATGAATAGCTCCCTGTGCATTGGATTGGAGATTGGCGGAACTCGAACAGGCGCGCCCGGTCGGCCGGGGTCGCGCCCTTGAAATCAATCGTCCGCCGATCCAATGCGGTCCGGGCGGCGGCCGCCGCCCGGCTGATTCCACTTCCTTTCCGCTGAATTCTCGTGCGTCATCGACAGTTCTCCGCGCTCGTGTCCTGTCCCAAAAATACCTCACCATTCTTCCGCCGATTCATCCCGTCTCGCAGCGTTGCCTTCGCTCGCCGACCTGGCTAGGTCGCCTGCGCTCTGGCGCCTTGCGTGCCGGGCGACTCGACGGCCGAATTCAGGCAACTTATTTCTGGGACAGAACACTAGGCGCGTGCGACTGCGTCGGCGATGAGGTCGCCGACTTCGGAGGTGCTGCAGCCCATCTCTCCGGCGCCCATACCCTTGAGTCTGGTGCCAACGACGTGGATGATGGCGCTTTCCAGAATGGAGGCGCCGTCGGTCTCGCCCAGAACGTCGAGCATCATCTGCGCGGCGGCGATGCCGGCCACGGGATTGATGACCCCCATGCCGGTATATTTCGGCGCCGATCCGCCGATGGGCTCGAACATGGAGACGCCCTCAGGGTTGATGTTGCCGCCGGCCGCGACGCCCATCCCGCCCTGGATCATCGCCCCCAGGTCGGTGATGATGTCGCCGAACATGTTGTCGGTGACAATGACGTCGAACCACTCCGGGTTTTTCACCATCCACATCGTGATGGCGTCAACGTGGGCATAGTCGCGCTTGACATCGGGGTACTCGGCGCCTCCGATTTCGTTGAACGCGCGCTCCCAGAGGTCGAAGGCAAAGGTCAGCACGTTGGTCTTGCCGCAAAGGGTAAGGGTGTTCTCCCGCTTGCGTCTGCGCGTGTATTCGAAGGCATACCTCAGGCAGCGCTCGACACCCTTTCGGGTATTGACGGATTCCTGGACGGCGACCTCGTCCGGGGTGCCCTTTTTCAGGAATCCGCCAGCGCCGGAATAGAGGCCCTCGGTATTTTCCCGCACGACGACAAAATCGATGTCCTCGGGGCCCTTGTCCTTAAGAGGGCAGTCCACGCTGGGATATAGCTTGACCGGACGCAGATTGATGTACTGGTCGAGTTCAAAACGGGTTCTCAGGAGAATGCCTTTCTCCAGGATCCCGGGGCGGACGTCCGGATGGCCGATCGCGCCCAGATAGATGGCGTCGAATCCACGGAGTTCCTCGAGTGCCGAGTCCGGCAGGGTCTCGCCGGTTCTCAGGTACCGATCGCCGCCGAAATCGAAGGTGACCGTATCAAAGTCGAAACCGCATTTCCGCGCGGTGGCGGTGACGCATTTCAGCCCTTCCTCGACAACTTCAGGCCCGGTGCCGTCGCCGGGGACCACTGCGATCTTATAAGACAATGGTTTCCTCCGATGGATTAAAAACCTGAGATATACGGGAGATTCCGCGCGACGGAGCGAACGGCCTCGCGACCGTCCAGAAGCATCCCCGTGGCGTCCCACGTCCCTTCCAGGAGCTGAATGCGGTCTCCGTCCGGAATCCGGACCTCGACGCCCAGATCGCCGCAAACCAGGGTCATTGCCTCCAGGTCGACGGTGATCTCCCGTGTCGGATCGGATTCGATGGCGTCCATCAGGGTCTGAATGCTCGCGGCGGACGCCGTGACGCAGGGCAAACCCATTGCAGTGCAGTTGCCCTGGAATATCTCCGCAAACGACTCGCCCACGATGGCTCTGATACCCCGGCGCATGATGGCCTGCGGCGCGTGTTCGCGGGAAGATCCGCATCCGAAGTTGGCATTGACCACCAGTATGGACGCCCCCCGGTACCGGGCGTCGTCGAAAGGATGGTCCGTGGACTTGCGGTCGTCTTCAAAGGCGAATTCCCCCAGGCCCTCGAACGTGATCTTGCGCAGGTACCTGGCGGGAATGATCCGGTCGGTATCGATGTCGTTGCCCCGCAACGGGATGCCTCGACCCCATGCGCGGGTGACTGAGGAGGTTGCGCCGTTCATCAGGATGCCCTTTCACGTGAGCATGGCACGTACGTCTGTCACTTCGCCGGAAACGGCCGCGGCGGCGACCATTGCCGGGCTCATCAGCAGGGTGCGGCCCGTGGGGCTGCCCTGGCGGCCCTTGAAATTCCGGTTGCTCGAAGAAGCGCAGATCTGGCGGTGCTGGAGCTTGTCCGGGTTCATGGCAAGACACATGGAACAACCTGCTTCTCTCCACTCAAACCCGGCCTCCCGGAAAACCTCATGCAGGCCTTCCGATTCCGCGTTCCTGCGCACGGCCGCGGAGCCGGGCACGACTAGGGCCTTGACGTTGCCCGACACTCTGTTCCCCTTCACGACGCTGGCGGCCTCTCGAAGATCGGAAATCCGGCCGTTGGTGCAGGAGCCGATGAACGCGACGTCGATCGGCGTGCCCGCGATGGGGCTACCCGCGTCGAAATCCATATACTCGTAGGCTTCGGCGGCGACGTCCCGTTCATCGTCACGAAGATCCCGCAGGGCGGGGACTTTTTCCGTCACAAAAACGCCCTGGCCCGGAGTGATGCCCCATGTCACGGTGGGTTCGAGCGCCGCCCCGTCCAGTTCGAAGATATCGTCGTACGGGGCATCGGCGTCCGAGGCCATCGTCTTCCACCAGTCCACAGCCCTGTCGAACCCGCCGTTCGACGGCGAGTAAGCCCGGCCCGCGAGATAGTCGAACGTGGTCTGGTCCGGATTGATGTATCCCGCGCGGGCGCCGCCTTCGATGGACATGTTGCAGATCGACATGCGTTCTTCCATGCTCAACCCGTCGATTACAGGTCCGGCGTATTCATATGCGTAACCGACGCCGCCGTTGACGCCGAGCCGGCGAATGATGTTGAGGATAACGTCTTTCGCGTACACGCCTTTCGGGAGGCTGCCGGTCACTTCGATGCGGCGGACCCTGAGCGGGTGCATGGCGAGGCACTGCGTGGCGAGGACGTCGCGCACCTGTGAGGTCCCGATGCCGAAGGCGATTGCGCCGAACGCCCCGTGGGTGGATGTGTGGCTGTCGCCGCAGGCGATGGTCATGCCCGGTTGCGTGAGCCCGAGTTCGGGGCCGATGATATGGACGATGCCCTGACGGTCGTCGTGGAGATTGAAGAGGGGAATGTCGAATTCCCGCGAGTTTTCCTCGATCGCGCCGAGCATCTCTTCCGCCATGGGATCCATCAGCGGGCGGGTACGGATATCGGTGGGAACAATATGGTCCACCGTGGCAAAGGTGCGCTCCGGGTACGCGACTTTGAGGTCGCGCTCGCGCATCATCTGAAACGCCTGGGGGCTCGTTACTTCGTGAATCAGGTGCAGGCCGATGAAAAGCTGGGTCTGTCCCGATGGAAGTTCACGTACGGCGTGGGCGTCCCACACCTTGTAAAACAGACTCTTGCCCATGGATGGTGCAACCTCCGGATCTGACAGTTGGAAAGCCGAAAATTGGCGCCGGGCGGTTCCGCCGCTCCTATACCGCTTCCGTCCGGTGCCGCCTTACGCCGGAGCGCAAGGCCAGGTGGTTCAGGGCGTCGATGTAGGCCTTCGCGCTGGCCTGGATGATGTCCGTCGATGCGCCCCTTCCCGTGGCGCCGTCTTCCGGCCCGCTGACTTTAACGGTCACTTCACCCATCGCTTCGGCGCCGTGGGTGACGGAACGGATGTGGCATTCGTCGACCTGTACGTCCGTCGACGTGGCTTTGGCGATGGCCTTGTAGGTGGCGTCGACCGGTCCGTCGCCCCAGGCGGACTCCTGGATTTCTCTTTCGCCCTCAATGCAAATCCGCACGGTTGCGGAGGGGATGGTGCCGGTGCCGCTCGTGGTGTGCATGTACAGAAGCTTGTATTTTTCGGGGATATCCCGGATCTCGTCCTCGACAATGGCCATCAGGTCTTCGTCGTACACTTCTTTTTTCTTGTCGGCAACGATAAGAAATCGCTCGTACGCCTTGTTCAGGTCGTTCTGTTGGAGGTGGTATCCCAGTTCTTCCAGCCGGTGCCGGAGGGCGTGGCGCCCCGATCTTGCCGTGAGGACGATGCTCGTGGCTTCGAGGCCTACGTCTTTCGGGTCGATGATTTCAAAGTTCGTACGGTTTTTCAGGACGCCGTCCTGGTGTATACCGGAACTGTGCGCGAAGGCGTTGGCGCCCACGATCGCCTTGTTGGGCGCAACGGGTATGCCCATCAGCCGGCTCACGAGCCGGCTTGTCGGACAGATCTCCTTTGTGTCTATATTCGTACATAGCCGATAATAGTCTTCCCGTGTACGTATTGCCATCACGATTTCCTCGAGCGAGGCGTTGCCCGCACGCTCGCCCAGGCCGTTGACGGTACATTCCGCCTGCCGCGCGCCGTTCAGGATGGCTGTGAGACTGTTGATGACCGCCATCCCGAGGTCGTCGTGACAGTGTACGCTGATGACGGCCCGGCCTATATTGGGAACGTTCTCGCGTATGTTCCGGATGAGGCCGCCGAACTGTTCGGGGACGGCATAGCCCACTGTATCCGGAATGTTCACCGTGGATGCGCCGGCTTCAATGGTGGCCTCGATGATCGCATAGAGGTACCCGGGTTCTGTACGGGCCGCGTCCATAGGCGAGAATTCGACGTCATCGACGTACGCCCGCGCCCTCCTGACGGCATCGACGGCCATGCCGAGGACCTCGTCGGCGGATTTGCCGACCATCGCGATATGGTTCGGCGAGGTGCCGATGAATGTATGGATCCTGGGTTTGGCCGCACCTCTGAGTGCTTCGCCGGCGCGGTCGATATCCTTGATGACGGCCCTGGAGAGGCCGCACACGGCCGGACCCTCGACTTCCTGTCCGATTCGCCGTACCGCTTCGAAGTCTTCGGCCGACGAGATCGGAAAGCCGGCTTCGATGACGTCCACCTTGAGTTTGGCGAGCTGGTGGGCGATTTCGACCTTTTCCCGTACCGAGAGTTTCGCACCGGGCGTCTGTTCGGCGTCGCGCAATGTGGTGTCGAAGATGACAACACGGTCTCGACTGTCCATGGGGAGTTTTCGCCTCCTTCGACCGGATCAGGCAACCGGCGGTACAGAAACCCGCCCGACTGCGGGCCCGCCGTAAAATGCGGGCAGGTTCTGCAGGCTTCCGCATCGAGTTGAGAGGTGAATTCGGTCCGTCGTCTGCTCTGTCGGGTTCTGCCCGCTTCACGGTATGCACTGTTACTTGTCCACTTCTGCGTCTTCCTTCATCTGGGAGTCCCGCAGCAGTGCGACCGTGCCCGTCCTGGCAATTTCATTGATCCCGTAGTCGCGCAGCATGTTGATCATCGCCGCGATTTTGTCCTCTTTCCCGGTGACTTCGATGGTCATCGAGTTGGTGCTGACATCCACGACGCCTGCCCTGAAGATTTCCGCGATCTGGATGATTTCGGATCGCGTGTCGATTCGGGTCTTTACGTTAATGAGCGCCAGTTCGCGCTCGACGAATTCACCCTGGGTGATGTCGATGACCCGGATGACGTCTACGAGCCGATTGAGCTGTTTGACCACCTGCTCCAGCACGCGGTCGTCGCCCCTCACGACAATGGTCATGCGGGATATGGTGGGATCTTCGGTTTCTCCGACCGAAAGGCTGTCGATGTTGAAACCGCGGCTGGAAAAGAGGCCGGAAATGCGGCACAGAACGCCGAAGTGGTTTTCGACCAGCGCGGAAATGGTGTGTCTTATCGGCATTGTTCGTTCCTCATGGCAAAGTCATGACAGGGCAAGGACCTGGCGATTGCCCGAGAGGCTCGTTCCGGGATCGGCGTTTTTTGAATTTTCAGGTGATTCGAAGTGGAAGAGAGCCTCTTGTGTTCGTTCAATTGTCCGGAAGGATGGCGGACAACAAGAGGCTGGAGGACGCGGGGAGAATAAGGATTTCCGTGCATGCGACGAAAGCAGCGCGCGAAGGGCGCGGAACCGGTAAGGGGAAGGCGCCGCAGGCAGCCGGTGCGCTGGGCAAAGGGTGAGGATTCATCGCCGCACTCTCCGATAGGGACCCATCCATCCTGATCTTAAAACACGAAAAATACTGGATTTGTAATAGCGTGTCAAGGAAAATCAGGCGTTATCACCATTCCGCTTCCGCGCTCTCGGCTGACAGCCCGTTGATAAAGTCCATCCGGGCTGCGTCCGGCCCTTGTGACCGAAAACCGGCGTTGCGCTCCCTCCCCGAATCCCGGCGTTGCGGGCCGTGGATGAGGGAAAGTGCTCTTTTTTGTGCCGGGGGCTTGACAGGATTCCGCTTTTTTTATTAATTTTCCGGTCGAATTTGAATGCGTCAGGAGTTACGCGAGCACCATGGATTGATGGAGGACCGTGAATGATCCGGGTGGAGAACTTGGTCAAGAACTACGGTGATGTCCGGGCCGTTCGGGATATCAGCTTCCAGGTTAACGATGGAGAGATTCTGGGATTTCTGGGCGAGAACGGGGCCGGCAAGTCCACCACGCTGAAGGTGATGACCGGCTACCTGTCGGCAACCGCCGGCGACGTATTCGTGGACGATATGAACATCGTGGACGATTCCCTGGAGATCCGCAGGCGGGTGGGGTACCTGCCGGAGCTGAATCCACTCTACGGCGAAATGATCGTTTACGACCTGCTTTCCTTTATTGCGACGATCCGACGCATGGAGGGGCGGGCGTTCCGGCAGGCATTGGAGCGCGTTGTCGAGCAGTGCGGTCTCGCCGGCGTGGTTCACCGGGCGGTGCAGGAGTGTTCCAAGGGGTATAAACAGCGGATCGGCCTGGCAACGGCCATGCTGCATGATCCGGATATCCTGATTCTGGACGAACCCGTTACCGGGCTGGATCCCAACCAGATTGTGGAAATCCGGGAACTGATCCGGTCTCTCGGGCGCGAGAAGACGCTGATCATGTCCAGCCACATCCTGCAGGAAATCGAAGCGACGGTGGACCGCATCATCATCATTCACAATGGTGAAATCGTCGCGGACGGACTGCGGGAGGAGCTGATGTCCAGCTTCAGGGGGCAGACGCAGTTGACGCTGGAGGTCAGACAGGCGGAAGACGAGAGCGTGCAGCGGCTGCCCGAACAACTGGAGGGCGTCGCGCTTTCCGGCGCGGCGGAAAACAACGGATCTCGAACGCTCGTTCTGGAATACGACCGCAACACGGATCCCAGGGAGCGCATTTTTCACTATGCCAGAGATCATGGATGGGTGATCCTGGAGATGAGCCAGGCCCGGGTTCAACTGGAGGACGTATTCAGAAATCTCACCGCGGAGGGGGCGTCCGATGCGTAATACGAAGGCGATCTATCTCAAGGAACTCCGTTCCTATTTCAACAGCCCCATGGCCTATATATTTCTCGTGATCTTTGCGGTTTTGAGCGGTTACTTCTTCACGAGCACGTTCTTCCTTATCGGACAGTCAGATATGCGCGCCCTTTTCAACATCGTCCCGCTGGTCTTCCTGTTCTTCGTGCCGGCCATTTCGATGGGACTGGTCGCGAAGGAGAAGAACCTGGGCACCATGGAAGTACTGACCACCATGCCCATTCAGGACGTTGAATTCGTCACGGGCAAATACCTGGCGGCGGTTAGCCTGATCGCGGTGGGGCTGCTGTTTACGCTGGTGCATTTTCTCACGCTCCTTGCCGTGGGGACCCACGTCGACGTCGGCGCGGTCATTACCGGATATATCGGACTCGTCCTCGTCGGCGCGTTTTATGCGGCGGTTGGCACGTTTGCAAGCAGCCTGACGGAGAACCAGGTGGTTTCGTTGATTATCGCGATCGCGATCGTGATGGTGTTTTTCCTGCTCGACAAGCTGCTGCTTTTCATACCGGCCGGGCTGGCGACGATTGCCCAATACGTAAGTGTGGACTTCCACCTGTCGAACATTGCACGCGGCGTTATCGATTCGAGGAATCTTGTCTATTTCGCGGGGATGATCTGGTTGTTTCTGGCGCTCACCCTGCGGGTTCTCGAGATGAGGAAGTGGAGGTAGTCGATGTTTGCGGTTCACAATAGACGTTCGTTCACCATCTATCTGCTCCTGGCGGTCGTCATCGTCGCGGCATTGAACTTCGTGTCGAGAGACCTGTTCTTTCGGCTGGATCTGACCGCGAACGGGATCTATTCGCTTTCCGATTCCAGCAAGCGGGTGGTGGACCAGGTGGAAGATCTGCTGACGATGAAAGTCTACTTTACGGACAATCTTCCCGGCCAGTACGGAAACAACCGGCGCTACCTGCAGGATATCCTCGAAGAGTACGAAGCGTTCGGCGGCGGCCGCGTGAGGTTCGAGTTTTTCCGGCCCGAAGACGACCAGACGCTCGCGGAGGAAGCGCGGAAATACGGGATCCAGCCCGTGCAGCTGCAGGTGGTTGAAAACGACAAGCTGGAGGTCAAGCGGGTCTACATGGGGATGGTCTTCCTCTATGGAGACGGACGCGAGGTGATCCCGGTGATCGAGAGCACGACCGGTCTGGAGTACGAAATCACCACGCAGATCAAAAAGCTCATCGATACGGAAAAACAGGCAGTCGCATTCGCGATCATCGGCGACCAGCCGCCGGCGGTGCGGAATATTTCCGCCGTGCTCCAGCAGTCGTACCTCGTCCGGACCATCAGACTGGCCTCGCCGGTGCCTGACGACATCGGCCTGCTGATGATCAGCGGGGTGACGGACTCGTTGAGCGAGGCCGAGCTCGAGAACCTCGAGGCATTCACGCACAGGGGCGGCAATCTGTTTATCGGTCAGGGTCGGGTCACGGGCGACCTGAACGGGCAGCGCGGCACGCCTGTACAGTCGAATCTGTTCGGTTTTCTGGAATCACTGGGCCTGCAGGTGAAGGAAAACCTGGTGCTGGACCAGCGATGCAGCGCGATCACGATCAGTCAGCGCCACGGATTCCTGCAGATGAGTTCGCAGATACAGTACCCGTTTTTCCCGGTGGTACACCGCTTCGGCGAGCACCTGACGGTGGATGGACTCGAACAGGTGCGCCTGCTGTTCAGCAGCGAGATCGCGCTGGCGGATTCGGCTGCCGGCGCCGCGCAGACCATGCCGTTGATGTACACGTCCGACCGGTCCGGCGTGATGACAGGATTCTTCAATCTGCGGCCTATGGAAAACCCGTTCTTCAACACGCTCAATCAGCCGGGCAAAGTGGTGGGCGCGCTGGCACGACAGGAAGGTCCGCAGGGAATGAGCCAGGTGGTTGTGGTGGGCGATTCCGGTCTGTTCGAAGACGAATCGGGCGGCACTTTTCAGGAGAATTTCATCTTTATTGCCAATGTCGTCGACTTTCTGATGGGCGACAGCGATCTGGTGGCGCTCCGCTCCCGGGAGATAACGACCCGTCCTCTGGCGGAACTCGACGACGCCGAAAAGGCGCGCTGGAAGTGGCTGAATGTATTGCTGCCGCCGGTTCTGATCGTTGCGTACGGTCTGCTGCGGTGGCGTCGGGAGGCCGGGCGCGCAAGAATGTTGGAGGAGCAATATGGCTAAGCGGGCGAGGGTATGGCTGATTGTGATTCTGGCGCTGGCCGCGGGTGTCGCCTACGTCCAGTTTTCCAAGACCGGACATACGGCTTCGGGAATTCCGATCTTTGAGGGAAGCCGTGACAGCGTTCAGCAGGTCGTGATCGAACGCGGCGGCGAGCGTGTCGAGTTGCGCCTGGACGGCGACGTCTGGCGTCTCGTTGGTCACGATTCCCTGGAGGTGCGCGAAGCGCCGATTGACAACCTGTTCGACAGGGTGTTGAACGTCGAGCGCACGACCCTGATGACCCGGAGCCCGGAACGGTGGACCGTGTATTCCGTGGACGACTCAGCCGGCATCCGGCTGTCCGTCAGGGACGCCGGGGGCACGGAACTGGCCGCATTCGTGTTCGGCCAGTCGAAGAGAGACTGGAGCAAGAATTATGTTCGTCAGGGGTCCGGAAAAGCGGTCTATCTGACCGATAACAATATCACCTATTATCTGAATGCGACGCCCGACTTCTGGGGCCGGAAGCCTGAGCCGGCAGGGGCGGACACGACGGGTCCGGATATCGACGTGGGCGCGGCTGCCCATCCCGTCGCAGCGCCACCGGCTTCTCCGCTGCTGATCGATGCGAAGCGGGATACGTCGGGTCCGCTCATGCTGGATATGGACGTTGCGGCGGATACGGCGAAAACGAAAGAGGAAGCCGGCGGAAACTGAGTTTGCAGACAGACGGCCTGTGACGCCATCGGTGAATTTCAACCTCGAACTGGCGCGGGAATCCCATTCTCGCGCTTTTTTCGCGTCCAGAATCCGGTTGCGTTGACCCCCCAGAGTATTATCTTGCGGTCGAACGGCGCCCGGGGACGGGACCCGATTGCGGACGCCGGTTTTTCCGCGTGTACCGGGACGAAACGCGGTTTTCCCGGAGGACGGTTGTGCAGATTGCCTGGAGCACCCTGTCTCAGTGCTACGAGTTCGATACCGGCGAGATTATGGGCGGTATTCAGCCGTTCATGAATTACCACGGCGTCTGCGGTTTGATGCACCGGGACTACAGGGTCGGGGTGGTCCGGCACAATAAGGCATTCCTGAATGCGGAATATTATCTGAAGCCCGGTTGGGGCATGGTCATGTACCCCAGGCGGATCTCTCTGGCGAGGCAGGTGGCGCACGAATTGACAGAAGACGGGGTGGCCATCCATTTCCCGGTGGAGCCGGATTTCCGGTTGGCGATGGATCTCGTCTACCTGCCGCACGGCGACGGGGTGGACCTGAAGATGATCATCCGGCCGTCGGTGGATATTCGGCGCTTCGAGGTTTTCTTCGCTTCTTACATTGTCGAAGATTTTGATGAGACCTGGGTGTCTTTGGACAATGCCGACGGGACTCGAAACTGGACAAGGCTCGCCAACCGCGCGGAAATCAACCGGACGTTCGGCATCGTCAGAGACGGCCGATCCCGTGAAATGCTTCGGGACGGACGGTACGGTGACCCGGCCAGGGGAATGCATCGGGACCTGGAAGACAGGGACTTCAGCCAGCCCGTACTTGCCGCGCGGAACTCTTCCAACGGGTTCACGCTGGTCTTCCTGTGCGACCCCGTCCACACGACCTATCTGACGGGACAGTACCACGGATGGGATACCGCACACGACTGGTGTTACGGCCGCGATCTCGCGGCCGGCGTCGAGATGGTGGCGCACACACGATTGGTCTATCGCTGTTTTCCGGATGAGCGGACAATGGGCAAGGGCATCGATGCATTGTGGCGCGCCTTTGCCGGAGCTGTATCATAACAACCTTCAGGAGGCAACTGGTATGCTGGCGATCGATGGCGGTGAGAAGGTCCGTAATGCGCCGATGCCCGCGCGGCGCCTTTTCGGTGAGGAAGAGAAGCAGGCCGTGATGGCGCTCTTCGACGAGAGTATCCGGTCGGGCAACGCGTTCGGGTACGACGGCCCGGAGGAGAGGGCGTATGAACGCGACTTCGCGGATTTCATGGGCGGTGGATACGCCGATCTCGTGAACTCGGGCACCACCTCTCTCTACGCGGCGCTCGGGGGCCTCGAACCGGAGGTCCCGGGGGAGGTCGTGGTGCCTCCGATCACGGATCCCGGCGGCGTGATGCCCGTGGCGCTGCTGAACCTGGTTCCGGTGGTGGCGGATGCCGCCCCGGGAACGTTCAACGCCGGGGCGGCACAGATCGAAGCCGTGCTGACGGAGCATTCGCGAGCGATCATCGTGGCGCATATCGCCGGCGAACCGGCCGACATGGACCCGATTCTGGAGCTGGCCGATTCGCGCGGGCTGCCCGTGATCGAAGACTGCGCGCAGGCCCACGGCGCCAGATACAGGGGAAGACTCGTAGGCAGCATGGGGACGATGGGGACGTTTTCGACGATGAGCGGAAAGCATCACGCCACCGGTTCCCAGGGCGGAGTCATCTTCGCCAGGGACCACGATCTCTATTGGCGGGTGAAGCGCTTCTCGGATCGGGGCAAACCGTATAATCTGGAGGGCAGCGGGCTTTCCAACGTGAGGGCGAGCCTGAATATGAACGGGAGCGATCTGGCGGCGGCCATCGGCCGTGTCCAGTTGCGACGCCTGGGGGAGATTGCGGACAACCGGCGAAAGGTGGGAGATGCGATACGCGACGGTATCGAACATCTGAAGGCCGTCTCCATGGGCAGGCAGGTACAGGGCACGGAATGTGTGTACTGGTTTCTCCGGTTCCACCTGGATACGGCGAAGCTGAACGTGGACAAGGCGGGTTTCGTCCGGGCGCTGGCCGCTGAAGGCACTCCCGGGTCGGTGTCCTACAGGCATATCCCGTCCGAGGCGACATGGTTCAGGGAACGCAGGGTTTTCGGAAACACCGACTATCCCTGGGGGCTCCCGGACTACAAGGGCGACCGCAATGCCACCTTCCCGTGCCCCAACGCGGTTAAGGCCGCGGAAAGCCACTTTACGATGCCCGTCCACGAGAACTACGGGGAACGGGAAGTGTCCGACATTGTGGCCGCTCTGGAGAAAGTGGAAGCCGCCTACCTGAAGTAGACGGGGTTTTGTCCACCCCGCATACGGTACGCCGCCCGCAGCGAACCTGCGAATCGGCAGAGGTCCGAAGATGGCTGAAGAGGGATACAGGCGGATCGAGACCCGCTTTCCCGCGCGAGAGATCTACAGTGGCTCGGACGTTACGGATCTCTGGATGGGGGAAGAAGAAGACGGGATCCGCCTCTTCAGAGGTTCGGTGGCGGAGAACGACAGCCCCGGCGCCGGAAGGTCGGACGACCGGGACGAGGACCCGTTCCTGGCATTATCGGGCCGCGCGGCGCTGAAGAAGACACTGACGTTGGCGCAGCGTCCTCCCGGGAAGGCACAGGTCGCCTTTATCGCAAGGGAGAGGCGGGGCCATTCGGCCACATTGCGATTCAACGTCAACGGACGGGAGGTGCTGCGGCCGCCGTCCCCGCTGGCGACCCCCGACGCCCGGCAGTACTGGGAGTTGGCGTCCGATGAAGGCGCGTGGAGCTGGAGCCGCTGGTATTACGTGGAACTTCCGCCGGGATGTCTGCGGCAGGGTGAAAACCATCTGGCTGTCGACGTGGCGGGCGGGAGGGTGGGATGGAGCCTGACGGTGGCGGATTACCGGGACTTCGAAAAGGGAATGGCGGACCCGGTCGTTTTGCCCGCGTCGAGTTTTGTGCGTCGAAACGGCGATTGGGAGCCAGAACGCGGCGAATACGTGATCCGGCTGATCGTGGACGGTTATCGCGAGGAAGGGGTTGTCGTGTCGCCGGTCATCGATGCCGCGGGCGAACGCGACGGCGTGAAGCGGCGCCAATCCATTCGTGAATTGCATTTGGACTGGGACGCGGACGTCCCGGGTGGAACTGCTGTCGGCTGTGAGGTGCGCACGGGGGCCGGCCCGGTTGTGAACGGGGAGGGCTGGAGCGAATGGCAATCATGTAAACGCGGGTCGCCGGTAACGCGCCTGCAGGGACGTTACCTCCAATGGCGCATGCGGCTTCAGACGTCGGATCCGGCGCGCACTCCTGTTCTGAGAACGATTCGGGTTCAGGCGGAGGTGCGCCCTGACGGTGCGCCGCGTCCGCGAATCGTCAATGCGGAGAACCCGGTCATCAGACGGTCTTCGTTCTGGCGCGCGGATGAAGACTACGGGCACGACACGTTGCGGCAACTGCGAGAACGGTTTGAACTGGACGCCGTTGTCTCCGGGGCGCAGACTGAATTCGAAGCCATCGAGCGCCTGATGGCGTGGGCGTATGCCGTTCCGCTGGGCGCGTGCCGGCACTTTCCCTGGAACGTGTTGGATTGGCTGGTGCTCGAGCGGGACGAATCGGGCGCGATTTCAATGAATCGATACAGGGAACGCCGGCGCGACAAGATGTGTCTGTATCCGAACGTGGCGCTCGTGGCCGCGTGCCTGAGCTTCGGCTTTCCCGCGCGTCACGTGAACTTTCACAGCGAAGGCATGACCGGGCACGAGATTGCGGAGGTCTGGTCGAACGATTATGGCAAGTGGGTCCATCTGGACGCCACTCGGGATTTCTACTGGTACGATCCGGAAACGCGTGTGCCGCTGGATACGCTCGAGGTGCACCGGGTCCTCGTGGACCGGCTCGAGGACGTCGAACGCTGGGATTGTCCGTATCTGTTCCGGCAGGACCTGGATTCACTCGTCCGTGACCTGCCGATCGGGATACGGGAAGGCCGCCACGAGTTTTCCACAACCGAAGGAGCGCACTTTCTGTTCCGGTCCTTCTGCCACTTCCGGATGATCCCGCGCAGCAACGTGTTCAGTCAGCCGCGGCCGCTTCCGGTGAGTCAGGGCACGGAGGTCTGGGCGTGGGACGGATATCTCAACTGGGCAGATGACATCGTGCCGCCGCTGCCGCACTTCTCGCGTCACACGAACCGGCGATCGGACTTCTATCCGTCGATGAACCAGACCCGGTACACGGTGGAGACGACGCGGAACGCGGCCTTGCTGAGGGTCAGCCTGGAGACGCAGACACCCTGTTTCTCGGGTTTTCTGTCCAGCGTGGACCGGGATGAATGGAAACCGTGCTTGGAGGCCTTCGACTGGCGTCTGCACATTGGGCTGAACACCCTGCGGGTGCGATCCGTCAACAGCGCCGGCGTAAAGGGTCCCGTCAGTAGTCTCGCGGTCTCATTATAACGGACGCCGCAGCGTTTTCATTATACACCTGGCAAGCCGCCGCCCGTATCGGGTGGCTTTTTTGTTTGAGGACCGCGAGCAGGCGTGGCGCCGGGATTTTTTATCGTCCGCAGGATACTTTCCGTCGCGCCGGGTATCTGTATTCATGTCGCGTGCGTGATGTTCCGCCCCCTCCGGGAGGCGTCATTTGGAACCACTCGAGGACCGGGACCTGGTCCGGCTGGCGGTATCGGGAGAAACATGGGCGTTCGGCCGCCTCGTGGAGCGCCATGGCGGGCTGGTTTTCGCGAGAATCCGCCGTATCGTCAGGCAACCGGACGATGCCGAAGACCTGGCGCAGGAGGTATTCCTGCAGGCGTTTCGGCGTCTGGGTCAACTGCGGGATGGAAGCCGGTTTTCACATTGGCTTTTGAAAATCGCGGATAATGCGGCCGTTAAGTGGTGCCGCCGGCGAATGGTTCAGGTTCGTTTCGAGCGTCTGTTGACCGAGGAATGGCGGGAACTTGCATTTGACGATTCGGGGGCGGAGCGGGAAGCACGGATGATGATCAGGCAGGCGATTCGCAGGCTGTCAGAAGCGCATCGTGACGTGATCGAAAAGCACTATTTCGAGGGGCGTTCCTACGCGGAAACCGCATATCAGCTGGGACTGCAAGTCAACACGGTCCGCAGCCGCCTGCAGAAGGCGAGGCAGCGGATCCGAAAGGAGATGAACGAAATGAAAAACGTTGGACAGACATATGATCTTACGGCGCAGGACCTTCGAGCCCTCCATTGGGCGACCCGGTTCGTGAGCAGCGACGAGTCCCGCCTTATACTCTGCGGGGTCTGCCTGGATACGGGGGGACGTGTGATCGCAGCGGACGGCGCAAGGTTGCTGCTGCGCACGCTGCAGGGGACTGAGGACCTGGACAGGCAGGTACTCCTCGGGCCGGGTTTCGAGTTGGAGGATCGAGGCACGAAACGCGCCACGATTTCCATCCAAGAGAAGGCGGCGGTCCTTCGTGTCGAGGGCGAGAAGAAACGCAAGATTCCGATTATCGACGATTCCTACGTGAACTATGAAGCGGTCATTCCCGACGCGGCGGGAATGACCGCCAGGCTGGCCGCAGGCGAATTGCTGCGAGCAATTGACTTGATCAAAGAGCATCTGGAACCTCGCCATCCGGTTTCCGATGTATGGACCTATGCGCCCAAGGTAGAGATCCAGATATCCGGGGCCGATCAGACGCTCTCGCTGATCACGTCGAGAGACATGGGCTATGGTGTGGCCAAGGAAAAAGCTGACTCGCCGGTGTCAAACGACGATGCCCCATGGGCTGATGTCCCGTACTGGCGGTTCATGACTTCACTGGATGGACAGGTCAACCTGGAACACAGTCCGGAACCCTTCAGGGTCAGCGTAAATCACGACTTTCTTGGCGACGTGATATCGGGGGTCGAAGCAGAGGGGACTGTGGACGTCTATTTCTCCGATCCGCAGAACGCGCTCCTGTTCGTATCATCGGACCATCCCGACCGGAAGGCGATTCTGATGCCGATGAGAATGGAATAGCCGAAGACAGGACAAGCTCATTTAGCAAAAGCCGGGCGCCCCTTTTCGGGGGCGCCCGGTTCGACTTTCTGAAGGAATGTCGGCCGTCCTTATCGGCCGGCCACCCTCCGCGTGTTCATCTCCTTCATGATTCGCCTCCTTTCCTTCACGGGACTGGCCACGCGCCATGGCCCGTCCGGGTTCCGTTGACGCATCAACAGGAAGCGCATTGAACGGTCCGCATATCTACACGCGGGCGGATGCACGCACATCCGTCCTGTCCGGGGGACCGGACGGCGATCGTGATTCCTGTGGCGCCCGGTTAATGCCGGCGAGACGGCGCGCACAGCTCGTTCAAGACTGCATTCACCGGCTCCAGTGAGGCTTCCGGAGCGAGTACGACGTCGTACAGGGAACGAAAGTCTTCAGTGTAGTCGCAGTCGACGGGGAAGGCGAAGCTGAGCAGGCTTTCGTGGCTGATGCCCGAAGCCATGTTGATATCTTCAAGCGTGTCGCCCAGGAGAAGCAGGTTCCGCCGTCCGGGGGACGTTTCGGCGCCGGCCCCGGTCTTGTTCAGGCTGTGGATGAGCGGAGTATTGTACGCCACCGCATCGCCTTTCGTGTCAAAGTCGATAACGTTGGCGATGATGACGACATTTGCGGTGAGTACGCCAATAGCGGCGAGCCGGGCTTCGATAATCTGCCTGATGCCCGCGGACAGAATGACCAGGGGTATGCCGCAATCGTGGAGGTGACAAAAAAAACGGCGCGCACCTTCACGGAGGCGCGGCCGTTTCTCGCTGACAATCCGATGAATGATTCGAATGTTGAGTTTGTATTCGAGCAGCAGATCGAACTGGCGGGTCCACCACCGACGCAGGTGGGGCAGCTTCTCGTGCCGTGGTAGTTCCGACGCGCGTTCGATTTCGCGATAGCGGTCAAACAACTCCCGGTAACGACGTCCGAAGGCCGGTCCGAGATGCCCGCTGTTCGCAATGACCGAACACGTTGACTGGTCTCTGCCGTCCTCCGCCGTGGCCCGCGTCAGCGTTCTGTCCCAGTCGCTGACCACCAGGAGCCTGTTCGGACCGTCGGTCTGAAACTGCTTCAGCTTTTCATGCCATTGCATGCGCTGTTTCGGCGTTTCGGGACGCAGGTCTACTTCGATGCTCCGGATTCCAGGGACTGCGACAGCACCTTTTTCAGAATCTTACCGGGTTTGAACATGACTTTGCGACGCGCGGGAACGTAAACCGTTTCCCCGGTGCTGGGATTGCGCGCCTGGGTCTTTTCCTTTGTTTCCTTGACTTCCCACGAGCCAAAACCACGGATCTCAATTCGCTTGCCGTTGCAGATGGAGGACGTCATGGCTTCGAACAGAACGTCGACGGCTTCCAAGGCTTTGGTTTTGGGATGGCCGATATTGTCCGAAAGGTAACGCGCCAGGGAAGCCTTCGTGATTGTTGCCATACGTTTCCCCCGATAAAACCGATTCCGACAGCTATGGAAGGGTCAACGATAACTCAGATTTTTTCCAATGTCAACACCAAAAAAAACATAATTTTAAAATGAGAATTCATCCGTCTGCGCATCCGCTCTGCGGGGGGCGGTGAGGAGGTGCGAAACGTCCAGCCTCCCAAAAGAACGCTTGCCGGAGATTCGTACGCAATTTATATTGAAATCGAACGCTGACCGGGCGTGTTTCGTCCCTCCGCGTGGGGGTATCGCGTCGGAAATCCAAGAGGAGAACGCATTTATGAAGCCCATCCTGATGGGTCTGCTGGCGATTTGTGTCTGTGCCGCGTGCGGGGGAGACGACAACGACGATAACCCCGTGGCTTCCGAGACGCTGGCCGGGTCCTACGATCTATTGAGGTTGACGCCCTCCGGGGGCTCCGCGATATCTCCTCCAAACGCTTCCGGCATCATGACCTTGACCGAAAACCGGTATTCGGTTGTGGCATCGTTCGTTACTGCGGGTTCAGACGACGTGGTACGGGTCGCACAGACGGGAGGGTACGTCGCATCGGGTTCGAACCTGACGCTCACTCCCGACGGCGGCGGCACCCAATCCGGCCAGGTATCGGATGGGGGAAATACGATAACCATATTGATTTCCGCGCAGGTGGCCGGACAGGCCAGGACGTTAACGCTGGTTTTCTCCAAATCCGGCGAATAAGCGCCAAACCGATTCCGGGTCAGCCCGGGGATCCGACAAGAAGGCCCAACGGTCGTTCCGGACGAAGTGGCGGTCAGCGTGTTCGTGACTCTGTAGATGCCCCGATGCCGGAGGTACAGTGACAATCGCATTTGAGGAGCGGTTCGGCGATGATCGTGTCGTTTCGGTCGTTTTCTGCAAAGCGGATTCTTAGGACAGTGCGTGGCTGGAAAACCGGTGTTCGTATGGCGCGTCGTACGTTGAATCTTGTGGTCCTGGTCCCGCTTCTTTTGTTTTCGGCATGCAAATCCGCCGAAGACACGGATCTGATCGCCATGGTCAAAAAAGGAGATGAAGAGGGTGTAAAGGAACTCCTGGACGAAGGCGCCGATGCGAACGAAGATGGCAAGGGGGGGACGACCCCATTGATCGAAGCCGCAAAGAAAGGCGTCCCCGAGGTGGTCCAGCTCCTGCTCGACGCAGGCGCCGATGTCAATGACGATCTCTACAGCCGGACAGCGCTGATGGAGGCGGCGATCAAGAAGGATTCCACGATCACCGAGATCCTGCTGGATGCGGGCGCTGTCGTGGATGCCAGAGACCTGAACCTTCGGACGCCTCTGATGTTCGCCGCCGACGCAGGGTTGACGGGCGTGGTCCACGTCCTGCTGACCGCAGGGGCCGACGTGAATGCCACCGCGCGGTCCGGCTGGACGCCGCTGATCTACGCAGCCTACGGGGGACACAAGGACGTGGTGGGCCGCCTGCTGGATGAGGGCGCCGACGCCGATGCCGTCACCCGAAACGGGAAGACGGCCCTCTGGCTGGCGGAATATCGCGACAAGCCCGAGGTTGTCGAGATTCTGAAGGAGGCGTCCGCAAAGGACCGGTAACCCGCATGCAGGTCGGATACGGCGACACGACGCGAGGCGCTCTTCGAGTGCCTTTTTCTCTTTGGCGGACGGATTCCGGGCGGGTCCGGGAGTGCCCGATGTCGCGCGGGTTGCGAAATCCGAAGCCTCCTGACATGGTCAGTCAGGACCCGTCTGAACGACTGTGCCGGTTGCCGAACGGTTCCGCCGTGGTGGGTGACCGGGTCGACAATTTCGCGCTCAGGTAACGGGAGGATCCGGTTGCATGTCAATCTTGAATGCTGGAGTTATTGGTCTCGGCGGGCGATCAAGCGCGCATCTGGCCGTCCTGCCGATCCTGTCCGACAGGTACAGGTTGGTCGGCGTGTGCGATGTCGACGCGGAGAAGGCTCGATCTGTGGCCGGCAAGCTGGGTGCGAACGCGTACACGGACCTGGATGAGATGCTGGAATCCGAGACGCTGGATGCCGCGCTGATCGCGGTCCAGCCGGAGATTCATCACCCGATTGCCCGCGTGCTGGCTGAACGCAAGGTCCATATCCTCACCGAGACGCCGATCGCCCACACGCTGCCCTGCGCCGACATGATGATCCGGGCCGCGGAGGATAACGGCGTTTTTCTGGAAGTCTCCGAGAACGCCCGAAGATGGCCTCGCGAACGGATAAAGCAGAAGATTGTAAAGCAGGGGCTTATCGGCGAGGTCAAGGAATTCTACCTCTCCTACACCTCGGGCTCCTATCACGGAATCAGCGCAGTCCGGTCGATTCTCGGAACCGAACCACAAGCCGTTTCGGGCGCCCGCCCGGCCTCGCAGGATGTGAGAGAACGGGGTTTCATACGTTGGTCTGACGCAATCCGCGGGACGTACGAACACAATCTGCAGAGGAAGAGTTACTGGGAGATTCTTGGGACGGAAGGGGCCTTACGGGGAATGGAATTGCAGCTCTACGACGACGACAGGAAACTGGAAATCGTCACGGGGGAAAAGGGCGCCGCGCTGAAGGGAGCGATTCGTCGATCCGCCACGGGTTCTCCGCCCAAGGTCGAATGGGAGCGACCCCTCAAGGCCTACAATCTGCCCGGCGAAGACGGCATTGCCATCGCCGAGGCCTGGTGCAGTCTGTACGATGCCGCGGTGCACGGCAAGGCCCTGGAATATGGCGCGCCCAACGCGCGAAAAGATATCGAGGTCCTGATGGGCGTCCGCGAATCGGCCGGCAAGGACGGGATCTGGTTGGACCTGCCTCTGCCGGCGATGACCGACCACGAAAAAGAGATCCATTCAGCATTTCATGGGTTCTACGGCGTCGACCTTCTCGATCTGACGCACCGGCATTCTGCACAGCGGGGATCGCTTCCCCCGCGGCTGCGCGAGCTGTTGTATTGAGTCTGGCCGCACGCCGAATGCGCATTCTGAAATCGCAATGCGAGCGGGGCCTGATCCTCGTAACCACGGGAGAACGAAATGATCGGCAATATTCACAAAATCGCCGTCGTGAGCGACGATATCGAAGGAGCCGTACGCTTCTATACAGAGACGTTAGGCCTGACCGAACTCGAGCGTTTCCCGAATGAGGACGATGAGGACTTCGTCTTTCTGAAGGCAGGGAACATCATCCTGGAGCTGATGCCCCAAAAGACCATGCAGGAGGACGTAGGCTTTCATCATATCTCGTTCAAGGTTGGCAACGTGGACGCCTGCGCCGGGGATCTCGAGGCTGCCGGCGTGGACATTGCCGTGGAGCCGTTCGACGCGGAGGGAACCGATATCCGGCTCAGCTTCTTCAACGGTCCGAACGACGTCCTCCTCCAGCTGTTTCAACGCGAATCGGATCCCGCCTGAGATTACCGTTGGAATATCCTCAGCTTTCCGCATGAAACAAGACCCGCACGCCTTCTGACGTACGGGTCTTGCGCTTCGTGTGGCGGTTTGGGAGCGGGGGATGTCGCCGGGATCAATTCGTCGGGTCCAGGATTCGCCCGACAAACAGGATGGCATCCGTGGCACGGTCCCGTATCAGAAAAATGAACGGCCGATCGGCCGTGAACGCGGGCGGCAACGAGGTGACGCCGATCGTCCCTCCCGTGGCCGCGCCGGCCTCTGTGCCTTTCTCATCGACCTTGACAAAAGCCTTGTGAACGACTGCGGAAAGATAGAGGTCTTTCGTGCCGTTCATACCTGAAAAGTCCGCTGATTGCGGGTCGAATGCGTCGGACATTCCCAGGCCCGCCAGGGTGTCGGCCAACCTGAATTCAGACTCGATCTCGAAGGACGGAATGGAAAGTCTGATGCGGACGGGGCTCAGTTGCTTCGAGATCTCGCTGATGATATCCGAGCTTAACGAGCTTTCGAATTGATCGTATTTTCCAGCCGCGGGCAAGAAGATCAACATCGACGTCTCTTCACCGGAGTACTGCAACTCCACGGCCTGGGCCTGGGATTTCTCGTGGCGCGCGTAGTTGAAGGCCTCCGTCTGGCGCATCATCGGTACGTCGATGCGATTGCCGCTCAACAGGTGGAATGGCGCCATGGAGGTCCGGTTTTCGTCGAACGGAAGGTGCCAGGCTGCATTGAAATAGATGGCGTTTGCCAGGACCAGCCGCGTCAGAGGATCGATCAGACCCTCCGGAATCAGGTCGCGGATCCTGTCTCCGGTACGTTCGGCGACCCAGTCATTGATTGATTCCCGCGACGATTCCGGTTCGCCGATGAAATCAACAACGCGCATGCCGGCGCCGTAGTTCTCGGCCAGGGTGTCGAGGAAGCGCGGCAGGAACGTGTACTCCTTCTGTCCCCAGATGGCATTCGCGATGTTCAACTGGAATCCGTCACCATCCTGACCGCTGCTTCCTTCGCCGCGAGATGAGAGCTCCAGGTCAAGGACGTTGAATGCCGCGTGCAGCTGGTCCGGAGCAAGCTGAAAACGCAGGACCTCCTCCATCTGCCGCGCCGTCCGTTCATTGGCGCCCGCGTATATCATCGCCAGCGCCACGGAGATGCTGTGCGGCGAATAGAACAGGTTTCCGTCCTCCTCCCGCAACGCGGCGTAAAGGTCGAACGCGAACCTGCTGTTTCCCCGCACCAGGTCGTCCAGCTTCACGTCCGATGCGGACAGTGAGGTCTTTCGCGCCTTTTCGGACCGCACCTCTTCGGTCTGAACCTCCTCCCTCTCTTCCGGCGCTTCGTCCACCGGCGATTTCGCCCCGCACCCCGAATGTGCCGCGATAAAGAATGCGGCTACGGCGAAGAGAACCCACCGTCCGGGCGGGAAGCGGAACCGTTCTTGACGCGACCTTCTGCATATCCGATCCATGGAAACCCCGGCGTCGTTGTACGGAAAGATGCACACGGCTCATCCGTTTGTGCCTATATTTGCGAGACGTTTTCCGTTTCCAAATGCAATCGTCTCGCCTGTGCTTAAGACGCCTGATGAGGCGGGGAGTTGCCTGTAAGCAACTGGCAGGCGTGCAAGGAGACGTAGAAACAGGTTTGCTTAGCGTGTCGTCTGTGGCTGCGAAAAACCTGAAGAAGATGCAGGTTTGCCTTGACACGAGGCGGGGTTTATATTGTCATTTCTACTTTCGGGGCGAGATTTGTTCGGAACATATAAAAGGCTTGCCAAGCGGAAGCAGCACTTGGACATACTCAGCACGAAAGACTGTGAAATCGAGAACAAAGTCAGTCGTGTGGATGTACTCCACCACTGAAATCACAAGCGGCAGCGATGATGGTATCGGCTGTTGGTTTGCAGATTCAGATGACATCGAGGTGAGCGTCTCCGTTCACAAAGTCACTTCCTCGGCGCAAACTCAAACGACCCTTATCAACCGCTTAAAACTACCCGTAGAGCCGAAATCTACCAGGAAGCCTGGGAAACACTACATAGCGACACATCCCGGCCATTCGCCAAACCAAGATCCGGCAGGATTGCGGTAAAGGTAATCAACCACCTCGGGGACGAGGTGATGAAGGTGTTTCGGGAGTAAGGCGAGCCATGACCAAACTTGACGGAATCTTCGTTATAGGTTTCAAGAGTATTGCCGATGCCATGCTTCAGTTGCGTCCTCTAAATGTGTTGATTGGGGCCAACGGATCAGGAAAGTCAAACCTTATTGAAGTATTCTCGTTTCTGCGCGCCTGCATCCAAGGACGGTTGGAGCGCTATGTCAGAAAGGCGGGCGGAGCAAACCGGATTCTGCATTTCGGCGCAAAAGTCACCCCAACACTCGATGTGCAAGTCTCTTTCGACCGAGACCGATCCGGATTTGCAATGGAATTGAGAAGTGACGATTCTGATGGACTCTACATAAATAACCTGATGTTCCATCCGTCAGACCCAGTCAGAGGCAATTCGGAGGATGTGAATTGGGCTAACTCACCGAACTTTCCCTTTCCGCACCACGTTGGCCGGCAAATTGAGAGTTGGCAAACCTACCATTTTCACGATGCAGGCTCAACGTCGCCATTGAAGACGACCTCCGATGTCAACGACAATCGCAGTCTTCGAACGGACGGGTCGAACCTCTCGGCGTTTCTGTTCTTACTTAAGAACAAACACGACGATTCATACACTCAGATTCAACGTGCCATACAGCTGGCGGCGCCATTTTTCGAAGACTTCGCACTCGAACCAATGGCATTGAACAAAGGCAAGATTCGTCTTGAGTGGCGCCACGTGGGATCGGACGCGTACTTCGACGCGTCCTCACTGTCCGACGGAACACTGCGGTTTATGGCCCTAGCCACGCTTCTTCTTCAGCCGACCTCGCTGCGCCCGCCCGTGGTTCTTCTGGATGAACCGGAGCTTGGACTCCATCCTTACGCCATTACACTTCTCGCTTCCATGCTGAAGCAGGCATCCGTGGAATCCCAAATCATCGTTGCAACACAGTCGCCGGTACTGTTGGATCATTTCGATCCAATGGACGTAATCGTCGCGGATCGCGTAAACTGTGCGACAACGTTCCAAAGATTGGATAACAAGAACCTTGCGGCATGGCTGGAAGAATACAGCCTCGGGCAGCTATGGGAAAAGAACGAAATCGGCGGTCGTCCTGCAACCGAGGACACAGGTCGCGGATCGCCTTCATGAAACGGTTGCTTGTCCATGTTGAGGGCCAGTCAGAAGAGCAATTCGTCAACGAACTGTTGGCACCCTATTTGTACGATTTCGGGTTTACCGGTATCAGCGCACGCTTGGTTGGAAACGCCCGCCAACGGCACCGGCGTGGTGGAATCAGGCCGTGGAACAGCGTTCGTAGAGACATTGCAAGGCACTTGAGAGAAGATCCGGGAAGCTATGCGACTACAATGGTGGACTACTACGCAATGCCCAAGACTGGTTCCAAAGCGTGGCCGGGTCGCCTGCGAGCTACAGGTAGGGGATCTTCGTCGGAAAAAGCAATGATAGTAGAGGATGCTCTATTGGATGACATCGCCATCGCAATGGGACCGAATTTCGATCGGAGGCGTTTCGTCCCCTACGTTGCAATGCACGAGTTCGAATCAATGCTTTTCAGTGATTGTGACACATTCGCTCGTGGAATAGGGTTCCCTGAACTCGCAGTGGCATTTGAGGAAATCAGACACCAATTCGCGAGTCCGGAAGAGATCGACGACTCGCCAGACACAGCACCTTCCAAGCGTATCGAAGCGCTCGTACCTGGGTATCAGAAGCCATTGATGGGTACGTTCGCGGCGAGTGAAATCGGCATCAACACGATCTGTTCCGCTTGCCCGCATTTTCAACACTGGCTAAGACTACTGGAAGGCATCCCATCTCAGGGTACTGGATGAAGGAGGAGAGCAGGCCGAGGGTCGGTTGTCGATAGCCACGATGCATCTGGCCAAAGGGCTGGAGTTTCGTGCCGTTGCCGTGATGGCGTGCGATGACGAGGTCATACCACGGCAGGAACGAATTGAAACTGCCGCGGACGAATCGGACCTTGAAGAGGTATATGACACGGAGAGACACCTGCTGTATGTCGCCTGTACCCGGGCCAGAGACTTTCTGATGGTCAGTGGCGTCCGGCCGGGTTCGGAGTTCATGGATGACCTCGGTGTGTAGGCACGGACGGAAAGGAAATCCGCTGAATTAGCCGAACGCAATGTGCAGTTCGATTGCCGGCCTCGAAAGTGAGAGGAAGATGGCAGAGAAAAGACCTGGTCTACCGTATATCTGGGTGACGTGGTTGACGAAGTTGCTGACCGGCGAAGCGTCATGTGAGTGGGCCGGCTGGTTTCAGGCCCAACACGACGGGAAGAGCTGGACCGCTTTGCCAGGTGATTTCGATTCGACCGCGTGGCAGATCGAACATACGGCAGCGAGAAATAAATATCAGGAAAACCTGGAAGATAGAGGCTTCGAGGTGTCGACCGAGACTCAAAATTTCTTCCACCTCAAGGGAAGGACGGCAACGGTCGGAGGAAAGCCCGACTTAATCGCAAGGAAGCATAATCGCGGCATCATCGTCGATATAAAGACGGGTCAACCGAGGTCATCGGATCACGTGCAGGTCATGCTTTACATGTATGCCGTTCCCAGAGCCTTTCCCGAGAAATACAAGGATGTTGTCTTCGAAGGTCGGGTTGTTTACGGAGAGCGGGAGGTCCCGGTCCCGTCATCGGCTGTTGATGGCAAATTCGTCGAGCGATTTGCTGGGCTGATACGCAGACTGGCATCGAATGAACCGTCCAGAAGAGTTCCAAGTTACGGGGAATGTCGGTTCTGCAAAATCCCGGTAAGTGAATGCCCCGATCGCGTGGACAAAGACGCATCGGCTGCTGCAGTGGATGATTTTTGACCGTGGAAAACGCCGTCGAGTCAGGAAATTTCGAGCCAAAAGTGAATCAGGGAGCCGACATAGGTACCGGCTCCCTGTTTTGTGTTCTGGTGGGCCCTGCAGGACTCGAACCTGCGACCAACGGATTATGAGTCCGCCGCTCTAACCAGCTGAGCTAAGGGCCCGCAGTGGTTAGCCTCAATTTAAAAAAAACCGAAAAATTGGCCACAAAAAGCACAAAAGACACAAAAAAATCCGTGCAAAGCGCCGTGTGTGGTAACGCGGTGACCCTGCAGTTATTTCCTCACCGAGCCGAAAAGGTCGTCCGCAATCACATTTTTTCCGTTCACGTCCAGTGACCTGAAGGTTCCTGGTAATCAGATGTTTAATCGCCTTTATCAACTTGCGATTATTCGAATTAACGTCCTCGAAAAATGACGAATCAAGGTTAAATCTACTCGTAATGGCGGGAAGGACAAGCTTTTTGTGATCAAGGCGTCGCCGTTTCGGGCGGACCGTGCCGGCCGGCGAACAGCGCTTTGCGCTTCCGGGTCAGGTCTTTGTGTTCCGCCATCAGCGTCATCGGGTCGGTTCCTCCGCCGTCCGTGCGAAGTTTGGCCTCGAGGGCATCGATTCGGGCGTCCAGCGCATTGAGCTGCATTCTGCTGAGATAGTCCTGCAGCGGTACCCTTGCCTCGGGGTTGAGGATGCCGGTCTCCATGGACAGCGCGGTTACGGCACCGGCCAGTCCGGCATCCTCGCAACGATTCAACAGCGATGCCGCCGCCGCGGTCCGGCCCTCCTTGCGCGCCGCAGCGATCATGCCCGAGATCCGCCGGTATACACTGTTTGTAAAGTGACCGGCGTCGACTTGCTTCAACACAGTATCGGCCGTGTTGTCGTCCGCCATCATCATCGTGATCAGTTCCCGTTCCATGCGCGGGCCCGGCTCGAACGATGCCGCACCTGACTCCGCGCCGGTCTCCGTCCGTCCGCTCCGCCGGTATCGCGCGGCCCGTTGCACCGTTTCGATCACGATGGTCTCGTCAATGCCCAGCTTCTGGGCGGTTTCCTGCGTGAGAAAACGCCTGCGTGCGCTGTCCTTCGCGTGCGAGACGATTTCCGATATGGTTTTGACGGCGCGGGTCTTGCCGTCCGACGTGGACAGGTCTTCCAGTGACCGTACCCAGCTGAATAGAAATTCCATAACCGGTGCGGCGTTCTCGATCAGTTCGCGAAAGCCGTCCGAGCCCCGCTGCCGGACGAGGCTGTCCGGATCGTGGCCGCCGTCCAGCGTGACCACGCGGATTTCCAGTTCGGACGCCATCATCGCGCCGATGCCGCGCACGGTGGCGGCGGTGCCCGCGGCATCGCCATCGAAGACAAGCACGGCCACGTCGGCGTACCGTTTGAGCATGCGGGCATGTTCAGGAGTAAGCGCGGTCCCTGAAGAGGCGACGGCGTTGTGGAAATCGAATTGCGCCAGGGCAACGAGGTCCATATACCCTTCGACGATTACCGCCGACCGGGTTGAACGGATGGGTTCTCGGTTCTTCCAGAGGCCGTAGAGCGTGGCGCTCTTGTTGTAGACGGCGGTCTCGGGAGAGTTCAGGTATTTGGGCTGTTGTTCCGGATCGAGGGCGCGGGCGCCGAAAGCCACGGTCCGGCCCGTGTGCGACTCGATGGGAAAGATGATCCGGTCGCGAAAGCGGTCGTAATGACCGCCGTTCTCGCGGGGCACAACCAGGCCCGCCCGTTCGAGCGTCTGCGCGCTGAATCCACGTCTGCCGGCCACGCGGAGCAGACCGTCCCAGGCTTTCGTGGCATAGCCCAGCGCGAAGGCGTCCATCATCGATTCGGAAATCCCCCGGCCGACGAGGTAATCGCGCGCGCCTTCGCCGGACGCATGGCGCATCAGCATATGGCGGAAGTATTTCTTCGCGAATTCGACCGTCCGGTAGAGTTCGTCGTTCTGGTCCTTTTCCGCCGGACTCCGGGACTCGAATTCCGGCAGTACGATGCCGGTCTGGTCGGCGAGTTTGCGCACGGATTCGACGAAACTGATGCGTTCGAGGTCCATCAGGAACCTGAACGCGTTTCCGCCCGCGCCGCAGGAGAAACACTTGTAGATCTGCTTCTCCTGGGAGACATTCAGGGACGGCGTCCGGTCGTCGTGAAACGGGCACAGGCCCAGATAGCTCTTGCCGCGCCTGGTAAGCGCGACGTATTCGGAAATGACGTCGACGATATCCACCGAGTCGCGGATCTGTTCGACGGTATCTTCAGGGATTCGGGCCATGGCCTGTTTCCCGTTCGGCATGAAAAAAGGAGGTGACGGATACGAAACGCGATGCATGACGGGCGAACGGTGGTTGGTGGAAATGGATCGTCAGCGCGGGCTCGTCAGGCGTTCAGGCATCCACCCACCTGTCGTCTTCCCGGATCAGTTCGATCAGTTCATCCACGGCGACGGCAGTGGGGATGTTGCGTTTGACGACCTCTTTTCCCCGGTAGAGCGTTATCTTGCCGGGACCGCTGCCTACATAGCCGTAGTCCGCGTCGGCCATTTCGCCGGGGCCGTTGACGATACATCCCATGATGCCGATCTTGACGCCTTTCAGGTGGTCGGTGCGTCCGCGTATCAGGGCGGTGGTTTCCTGCAGGTCGAAGAGCGTGCGGCCGCAGGAGGGGCAGGAAATGTACTCGGTCTTCGAGATGCGTGTGCGGGTTGCCTGGAGGATTCCGAATGAGAGACGGTTGACGTCGCCGGAAGGGACGTCGGTCGATGTCAGCCAGATTCCGTCGCCGAGCCCGTCGGTGAGCAATCCGCCGGTATCGATGGCGCCGTGAAGGATGAGTGCGCTGTCGTCGATCCCCTTGTATTCCCGTTTGAACACGACGGGAATCCGGATGTCGCGCTCGAGAAATCCGGCCAGAGTCCGGCGAAGGTCCGGCATCGCGTGGGAATTGTCCGTGCGCAGGATCAGCACGCAGTTGTCGGCCAGCCGAAGCACGTCCAGGGCGTCCGTGTCGAGGTCATCGGGTTCGGCGACAACGAAATTGATGCGATCGGAACGGTATGGGACGTGACGGAAGGCGGCCAGATCGAACAGCGGATACGCGTTCGACGCGTTGCGCCCGGCGTACCAGGCGTCATGGTCGAGGATCTTTCCGAGGGTGCCAGGAAGGTCGAATTCGATGTCCCGGCCGCCCAGATAGATGAAATCCGGCGCCATGTCCGCGATATTCCATTTGTCCAATCCGGCGTCGTATTCGTAGCCGACGGCGGAAAGGCCCGCCGGCGACGTCAATTCATGCGGCGTGAGGATCACCACCGGCACATTGTCGCCGCCCAACCGCTCAACAGGACGGGTGTCACGACGGTTATAGGAGTACGGATCGATCGGGTTTCGGACGATCGCGGGGATCGGCGGATGCCCGGGCCTGGCCGCGTACCGATCGACCAGACGGATGCAGACCGGGATCTCGGCTTCGGGTTCTTCGGTGAGAGACACACGAACGGTGTCTCCGAGGCCGTCTTCCAGGAGGGCGCCGATGCCGACGGCGGACTTGATTCGACCGTCTTCGCCGTCGCCGGCCTCGGTGACGCCCAGGTGGAGCGGATAGTTGAACCCTTCGGCTTCCATGCGGTTGACGAGGAGGCGGTAGGCCTGGATCATGACCTGGGGATTGCTGGCTTTCATGGACAGGACGATTTCGTGGTAGTCCAGGTCAGCGCAGATACGCGTGAATTCCAGCGCCGACTCGACCATACCCAGCGGGGTGTCGCCGAACCGGCTCATGATTCGGTCAGACAGGGAGCCATGGTTGGCGCCGATGCGCATCGCCGTGCCGTATTCCTTGCAGATGACGACCAGCGGTGTGAATTTTTCCCGGATGCGTTCGATCTCGGATGCGTATTGCGCGTCCGTGTACTCCACGATCTGGAATTTCTTCTTATCCGCGTAGTTGCCGGGGTTGACCCTCACCTTTTCGACGATCCGGGCGGCGATTTCCGCCGCATTGGGCGTGTAATGGATGTCGGCGATCAGCGGGGCGTCGTATCCCCTCGCCCGGAGTTCCTTCCGGATGGCTTCAAGATTTCGCGCCTCGTTCTGGCTGGGCGCGGTGATGCGTACGTAGTCCCCGCCCGCTTCGATGATCCGAATGGACTGTTCAACCGTGGCGAGGGTATCCATGGTGTCCGTTGTCGTCATGGACTGTATGCGGATGGGATTGTCTCCGCCAAGGGGAATCCCGCCGATGTCCACTTCCCGCGTCCGGTAGCGGCTGTACTCGGTGAGGCTGTTGCAGTATTCGCGTGGATCTGTTTGCAGGTCGGTAATCAGCATGGGACGGATTCAGGCGAAAGGAGGAAAAGGAAAGGAACTTCTATCGAGCCCGGTATTAATATAGACGAATCCTGGTGAGGTGTCAAACGGCTCGGACGCGGTTGCCCCGTACTGGCACATGAAGTCCTCGTTCGCCTTCAGGTATCCAGGTCGAGCGTGATAACCGTGACGCCGGCGCCGCCCTCGTTGTTCAGTCCGAGGCGCTGTGACTTGACGAATTCGTGGCTCCCGAGGTGGATGCCGATCGCCCTGCGCAGGGCGCCCGTGCCCTTCCCGTGAATCACCGCAGCGTGTTCCATTCCGGCCAGGTAGAGTTCGTCGACGTACTTGTCGACGGCTTCCACGGCCTCTTCCACGGTCATGCCTCTCAGGTCCACTTCGGCGGAAACGCTATCGGGCGCGGCGAGTCCGTAGCGGGCGGCCGCGGAAGGCGGCTCGCCGGCGGTTTCCACGGGTTCGAGGTCCGCCCGCTGCACCTGCAGACGCACGTTGCCGACTTCGACCGTTACCCGGGACCCCTCATTCCGCCCGGCCGCCACGGTACCTTCTTTTCCGAGACTGCGCACCCGCACCCGGCCTCCGGGTTCGAGCGCCGGCAGAGGCACTGCCGGCGCCTCGACCGGATCGGTCAGGTCGCGTCTGGCCTGCGCCACTTCCGCCCGGGCTTTCTTGATCGAGTCCGTGTCTGCGTTTCGCCGCCTGAGTTCGGAAACGGTGCGTTCGATCAGGGCGTTGGCGCCGTCCAGAATCAACCTGGCTTCCTCTTCCGCGCCGCGTTTGAGCGCGCGTTCACGCCGGTCCACTTCCTCGAGGCGGCTGTCGTATTCCGCTTTCAGGCGTTCCATCTCACCCCGGATGGACTGCGCTCGTTCCAGTTCTTCGTTGTAATGCCGGTACGTGTCGTCGAGATCCGCAATGAGGGCTTCCAGACGGCCGATATCGCTTCCCGCGATGCGCCGGGCTTCGTCGACGATGTCGGATGGCATCTGAAGCCGGCGGGCGATTTCAAAGGCGTAACTGCTTCCGGGCATATTCAGCCGAAGCTGGAAGGTGGGCGTCAGGGTGGCCGCGTCGAACGCCATCGAGCCGTTGGCCATCCCGTCCGTGCGGTGTGCAAAGGCTTTGAGGGCGCCGTGATGGGTCGTCGCTACCGTAAGGCAGCCCCGCCGGGTGAGCGTACTCAATAGGGCCATCGCCAGGGCGGCGCCCTGGTCGGGATCGGTGCTGGCGCCGACTTCGTCGAGAAGGACGAGCGACCGGGCTTCGGCGCGAGTCGTAACCTCAACCAGATTCGACACGTGAGACGAAAACGTGCTGAGGTCGTTCTCGATGGACTGGGCATCGCCGATGTCCGCAAAGACACCGCTGAAGATCGGAAACTGTGAATTTTCCGCCGCCGGCACGGGCAGGCCCGCCTGCGCCATCAGCGCAAGCAGGCCGACGGTTTTCAGTGCCACGGTCTTGCCGCCCGCGTTGGGCCCGGTCAGCACAAGCGTGCGGATGCCGCCGTTGTCCATTGCCAAACCGAGCGGGACGATCGAATCGGACCGGTTCTCATCGCGCAGGCGGTCGACCAGAAGGGGATGCCGTGCCTCGCGGAGTTCGAGGCGTCCTTCCCGGTTGAATACGGGCTCACTGCATTTCAGCTCGTGTGAGAAGCCGGCCTTTGCGAATATGGCGTCGAATCTTCCCAGAATACGCAGGTTTTCCAACAGGCTCCCGCTGACCTCGCCCACGCCGCGGGTAAGCTCCTGAAGGACGCGTTTCACCTCCTGTTGTTCGGCCAGCTCGAGTTGCCGCAGCCGGTTGTTGAGCGCCAGGGTGGCCATGGGTTCGACGAAGAGCGTCGCGCCGCTGGCCGACTGATCATGTACGAGGCCTTCCAGCCGGTGTTTCTGATTTTCCCGAACCGGGATGACGAAGCGGCCGTTCCTGATGGTAATCAGTCGTTCCTGCAACACGTCGTCGGGAAGCCGGTTCAGGATGCCTTCAATGGAACTGCGGATGCCCGACCGGGTTGTCTCCAGGCTGCGCCGGAGCCGCCTCAATTCCGCACTTGCGGAATCCTTGACGGTTTCCGTTGCGGGGTCGATGGCGCGGTGAATGCGGGCTTCAAGGTCGGAGTGGGTCGACAACCCTGACGCGAGAGCGTGGAGCCGCGGACATTTCGCGTTCCGTTTGAGAAAATATCCGAGAAGGCGGCGGGACATGCGCGCGATTTCATCGATCTGGATCAGGTCGGCAATCGCGAGCGTCGTACCGGGTACAGCGGCGTTATTCGCCGCGGCGCGAATGTCGGGCATGCGCCCGATTGGTACGGGGTCGTCATACCCGATCAGGTCCATGGCTTCGAGAACCGGACGGAGCCGGGCCTCGACGCACTCGGGATCGTCTGTCGGCGCCAGGCTTTCGACTTCGGTTTGCCCGGGAGCGGAAACGGTGCGTTTCGCAATCAGATCGAGGACTTTATCGAATTCGAGGGTCTGGAGGGTTTTGGGGGGCAGGGTCATAACGTCATGGACCGATCGGGAAGACCGTGGATGTTCGCGGTGCAATGATACCGTGCGACGGCAGCCGCGTCCGCTATTTGCGTTCGCCGCCCGGTGGGCTCGGTGGAGGATCCCCCGACGTCTCCTTTGCTGTCGTTCCGGACTCGTCCAGAAGACCCTTCAGACGGGCGCCTGCTTTTCCGGTCTCCCTGGTCACACTGTCCACAAAGGGTTGAATCGACGACTCTTGCAGTTGGTCGGGTACCAGATATTTGTAGAATTCCGACGCGCGTGGAACGGCGGACCTGACAGCATCCATCAGGACAAGGCAGGCCTGCTGTACGTGGCGCGACAGCCGCGCGTCGTCAATGTAAGCCTTCACCCTGGGATGAGGGGGGTATGCCCTCAGCAGCAGGATCAGCAACCCCAGCAGGAGCACCCCCTGCACGAGGCCGAAGGCGCCGCCCCCCAATGTGTCCACGGCGCCCAGGGGGGTGGCCTTGAGCATGGCCTGAAGCATCCGTCCCAGAACGTAGCACGCGATCAACGTCGCGAGGAAAACGCAGAAAAAGCCCAGCAGGGCCGGACCATGGCCTGCATTTTCGCCCGAAATCCACTCCGAGACCGCACCGCCGTACGCCAGGCCCAGTCCGTAGGCCAGAACGAAACTGACCAGGCCTACGAGGCCCCGTACCAATCCGATGCGGCACCCTCTGAAAACCATCCAGCCGAGCCCGATCAGCAAGATCAGATCGACGATGTTCATTCGGTCCTCCGTCTGACGGGGTGTGCAGTCCGGGACTTCGGCGATCTGTCTCCGGAACGCTACGCCGGATGGAAACACCGGGGGTGGGGCACCGCGGCGACATTGGCCGGAAAGGCCGACCTCGACAACAAGGCGCAAAAAATACAACCGCATCCGAAGGCGAATCGGTGCGGTTGTCGTTGCCGTGCTGCCAGGTTCGTTCTATTGGTTGAATCGCGTTTCGAATTTCATGCGCTTCCGCTTTGCCGCCGCGATCTTTCGCTTCCGGCGCTCGCTGGGCTTCTCGAAATGCTGATGCTTTTTCATCTCAGTCATTATTCCTGCTTTTTCGCAGGTTTTCTTGAACCTCTTCAGCGCTTTTTCAAAGGGCTCGTCATCTCTCACCACAACCCTGGCCATAAGCTGGACTCCCTCCTTTCCGTTTCCTGTATGAACCGGCACGACATGGCGCCGAAGGATCCGACGACCGAACGTCGGTCCGGCTTCCCGCGCACATGCCGCGTCCTCCAGGAAATTAGTGACTCCAAATATATATATACGAAAGAGATAATGCAAACGCTTTTTCTTTGGTTGACTGGATGCTTGCAAAATACGTATACTTTCTGTGCGTCCGTGTGCCGTTCCGTACCGCTCGACACCGGAATGCTGACGTCCCCGGAATGGCACGGAACTTACCGAAACCCGGGACGTTGAGGTAGGAGAAGGGAGCCCCGGCGATGGGCGCGGGAACAAAAGATCTGACAGGTCGCACAGGCGGGCCAATGACCCTGGGACCCATGGGTGCGCCGGTGGTACGAAAGGGCCGGCTGAGCGTCGGTCTTAAGAGTTCGTACAGCCTGGGAGCCTATCTGTTTCTGGCCGCAACGGTCATTATCCTGGCGTTTCTGGTTTACATGCAGATCTTCGTTGTGGACCCGATGCGTCGGGATTCGCGCGACATCATCAAGCGGCTGGCGTTCTTCTACGGGATGGCCACCCAGGATACCGTGGTTGTCAGAGACCTTGACGTCAATTCTATCTTTCAGACCATAAAGAATGCCAACTTTCCGGTGGTCATTACCGGTGAGAACGGCGAACCCCATATGTGGAAGGCCATTGAGATACCCCAGGGCAATCCGGGCGACCTCAGCCCGGACGACCGAAAACAGATGGAACGGATCGTTCGGCGCCTGGATAACGAGAATCCGCCGTACTCGTTTGAAATCCCGCAGATCGGCCCGCGCGTGCTGCACTATGGCGATTCACCCCTGGTACGGCGGCTGGCTTGGCTTCCGTGGGTCGCGCTTTGCGTAACGGCGCTCTTTGTCGGCGTGGGCTATCTCGGCTTTCGCAATCTGAAAAACAGCGAGCAGCGGTCGATCTGGATCGGGATGGCCCGCGAGACCGCCCACCAGCTCGGCACACCGCTCTCCTCGCTCTACGGCTGGATCGAGTTGATGAGATCGGAACTCGAGCATTCGCCGGGTCCGGTGGATGAAGACACACGCAGGCGGTTCGATCAGATCGTGGTCGCGATGGAGGAGGATACCAGCCGGCTGAACAAGATCGTCTCCCGTTTCAGCCTCATCGGATCCACGCCCGAGCTTCGACTCGAAAACCTCCGCCGCGTGGTCGAGGAGACGGCATCCTATCTGCGCGGCCGGCTCTCGCGGGAGGTCCGGATCGTACAGCGCGACTACGACGTTCCACCGGTTCCGTTGAATCGCCAGTTGTTGGGCTGGGCATTCGAAAACCTGTTCAAGAACGCCGCGGACGCCATGGAGGGAAAGGGCGGCAAGATCGAAATCTCGGCGGATGTCCGGTCGGAGGGCGAGTGGGTGGACGTCCGTGTTCGGGACAATGGCAAAGGAATTCAACCCCACCTGATCAAGCAGGTCTTTCTTCCCGGCTACAGTACGAAGGACCGGGGTTGGGGGCTGGGGCTGGCCTTCGTCAAGCGGATTGTCGAAGACTATCATCGCGGCAGGATTTCCGTTCAGGAAAGTCTGCCGGGAATGGGAACGACGTTCCTCATTTCACTACCCCTGAGGCCGGTGGATGACCGGAAGGCGTCTCAACGGCCTGGAGCATGAACGCCATGAAAGAAAAGCAGGTCCTGTGGGCAGACGACGAAATTGACCTCTTGAGGTCGCATACGATGTTTCTCGGTTCCCGCGGCTATAAAGTCACGCCCGTGACGAACGGGGACGACGCCATCGCGATGGTGAAGCAGCGGGGGTTCGACATCGTCCTTCTGGATGAAATGATGGCGGGTCGAGGCGGGCTTTCCACGCTTGCAATGATCAAGGAAATCAACCCCGACATCCCTGTCATCATGATCACGAAGAACGAAGAGGAACGTTTGATGGAGGAAGCGCTGGGCCATCGGATCGACGATTATCTGACCAAACCGGTAAACCCCAGCCAGATTCTTTCGGCTTGCAAAAAGCTGCTCGATGCACGGCAGATCGTGACGGGGCGAATGGGGTTGGATTACGCCGCCGTGTCGAATCGAATCCGTGCCTTGATGGCAGGCGAAGCGACCTGGCAGGATTGGATCGATATCCACGTGAAGCTTTCCGAGTGGGACCTGGAACTGGACAGGTTTTACGACGCCGGACTGAGAAAGATGCACGAGGATTTGCGGCGGGCGTGCAACCGGGCGTTCGGACGCTTCGTGGAAGCCAATTATCCCCACTGGCTCCAGGACGATATGGATTCCCCCGTGTTATCCGTCGACGTGGTGAGCGAGTTCGTGTTGCCCGCGCTTCAGGAGGGTCAGCAGGTATTCTTCGTGGTTGTGGACTGTATGCGACTGGATCACTGGCTGGCAATCGCACCGCTCCTGTCCGAACTCTTCAATATTGAGCAGCATTACCACTATTCCGTTCTCCCTACGGCCACGCCCTATTCGAGAAACGCCATATTCAGCGGTCTTTTCCCAAGTGACGTCGCCAGGTTGTATCCGCAGGAATGGCGTTCGGGCTGGGACGACGACAACAGCCGAAACCGGCACGAGCATCAGCTCCTCGACAACCAGATTCAGGAACTCGATCCCACGCTGAAGCTGGACACCCGGTACGTGAAGGTGCTGGACATCGCCGAGGGCAACCATCTCGTCAAAAAGGTGCATTCGTACCGGTCTTTTCCCCTGATGTCGGTGGTGTTCAATTTCCTGGATATTCTGGCGCATGGAAGGTCGGAATCGGATATTCTGAAAGAAATGGCGCCAAACGAGTCGGCCTATCGTTCGCTCAGCCGGTCCTGGTTTTCTCATTCATCGTTGTTTGAAATGTTGCGAAAGCTGGCCGATACGGATACCACCGTGGTATTGACTACCGACCACGGCTGCGTTATGAGTACCCGGGCGACCGTGGCGCACGGAAACCGCGATACGTCCACCAATCTCCGATACAAATATGGCAAACACCTTCGATGCGACAACCGGCACGCGGTCTACGTCGCGGACCCGAACGTCTATCGCCTGCCCGATCTTGGGATGGGTACCACGTATATCATTTCGCGGGAGGACTACTATTTCGTATATCCCACGAAATTCAACGAATACCAGCGGTATTATGCGAACAGTTTCCAGCACGGCGGCATATCGCTCGAGGAGATGGTCCTGCCGGTTGCGGTTCTGAGAGGCAAATAGCCAAAGGCGACTGGGGGGAACCCCGGGCCTTTGAGAAAACCCGGATGCAGAACTCGAGTGTTCTGTCCAGAAAGCAAGTTGCCTGAATCGGCGGAAGAGTGGTGAGGGATTTTTGGGACGGGACACCAGCGAAGTATTCGAATCCACGTCGCCGGACCGGACGCGAGCGTTCGGAAGGGAGTTGTCCGCCCGTTTGCGGCCGGGTGACTGTGTCGGACTGATCGGAGACCTGGGCAGCGGCAAGACCTGCCTTGCGCAGGGCATCTGTGAGGGATTGAACGTGGCGGACCGGGTGACCAGTCCCACGTTCATTCTGGTGAATGAGTACCGAGGCCGCGACGCCGCGTCGCGTCCGATATCGGTCTACCACTTCGATCTGTACAGGTTGCCGGACGTCGAGTCGCTCATCGACCTGGGGTGGGACGACTATCTGGCAGGTAGCGGCATCTGCCTGATCGAATGGGCGGAGCGCGCCGGATCCCTGCTGCCTGCGCGGGCCTTGCGCATCCGGATTGACGTACCGGATTCCGGTTTACGCAGATTCAACCTTGACCACGGAGAAGATCCATGAGACGGCACGCGAGGTGGTTGATGCTATTGATTGCCGTCTGTGGTGGGTATTCCGGTCCTGCGCTTGCCCAGGGCAACGTACCCCGGTGGCTGGTGGACGGGCCGACTGCCGGCATGTTGCCCGCTGGCCGCCTTTCAGCGGATCTTCGATTGTATGGCGACAGCGGAATTCTCTCGCAAATCGAAATCGGCGTACACAACCGGGTCAGCGTCGGTGTATCGTTCGGGGGACAGCATCTTGTGGGCAGCCGTGAGGCTTCCTGGAATCCCCGCGTGGAGGTGGCCGGTCGCGTCCGGGTGATCGAGGAGGAAATGAGGGTTCCCGCTGTTGCCGTAGGGTATCACTCCCAGGGATACGGGGAGTACGAAGAAAAACTGAAACGGTACGAGGTCAAGTCCAAGGGCATCTATGCGGTGGCGAGCAAGAACTACGGATTTCCTCTTGGAGATATGGGACTGCACGTGGGATTGAATCGAAGCCTCGAAGATGGAGACGGAGATGGGGATCTATCGGGGTTTGTGGGCGCCGACGTCGAACTGAAACGGGTTTTTGCGCTGCTGATGGAATACGACTTTGCGATCAATGACAACGAAGACAACTCGCTGGGTTCGGGCAGAGGGAGATTGAACGTGGGAGGGCGGTGGATGCCCTCGGAACGGCTGAATCTCGAAGTGGACGTCAAGAACCTGTTTCGAGACGGCAAGCGGTCCGAAAGCATCGATCGCCAGATCCGGCTGGTATACTACACGAAAGTCTGGTAGGAGTCCTCGCGGGCGGCACTACGATTCGGTACGCTTGAGCTGACGGGGGGCGACAAACAGCGTAACTTCGTTTTGGATCGTGACGAGCCCCGGGGCGCCGCCCCGGGGTTTTCGCACGTACCGGACCTCGGTGCAATTCACAGGCACCGTCCGCGAATGCCTGGCTTTGCTCCAGTACGCCGCCAGGCTCGCGGCTTCCTTCAATGCAGCTTCAGAGGGTTTCTGTCGCCTTCCTTCACGCTTGAGGATAACGTGGGAACCCGGGCATCCCTGGGCATGAAAAAAAAGGTCGTCTCTTGCAGATCCATTCGTGAGCCGATCGTTCTCGGCGTTGTTCCGCCCCACCAGAATCGTCCAGCCGTCCGAAGTCAGGTACCTTCTGGGATGCGCATCCACAGGCGCGTTCCTGCCCGCCGACGGTTTCTGCCTGCGCCACTTGAACCACCCGGACGCCGCCAGTTCGTTTCGAATCGTCATCACCTCATCCCGATCGCCGGCTCGTCTCAGCCGCTGCAGGAAGCCATCCACGCCTGCAAGTTCCTCCTGTGCGGACTCAAGACGACGCGCCAGGATAGGGCGGGCTTTCTCCGCCTTGCGGCTCCGTATCAGGTACGCGGCGGCATTCTCGTGGGGCAGCTTGTTGGCATTGAGGGGGATGGTCGCGGGAGGCCCGGACGGATCGAACACGTCGGGCAGGGTAACGGATGCGTCCCCGGGGCGGACCCTGTGCAGCCCGGCCATAAGGATATGCCCGAACTTTCTGTAAAGTTCGGCTTTGCCGGCGTCGTCCAGATCGGCCCGGATGCGCGCAACCTTTCTCTCGAGCGATGCGCGGCGCCGTTTCAGCGCCGCGACCGCCTCGTGCCGGTCTGCGTCGTGGTGCTGCCGGTTTTCCTCCATCCTGGCGAGCCGTTCGATCGCTTCGCTGACGGAGTCGCAAACGGTTTCCACCTCGCCCGCCAGGTGGGGCAGACGCAGCGTCTGGATGGTTGCCGGGCGACCCTTTGCGCTCAGTATCTGTGGTCGATCCAGAAAGGGCGGCCGGTCGAACAGGGCGCGTAGCCGGCCGAGGAGTCGTTCGACGGTTTGGGGCGCGATTTCCACGTTCGGTTCAACGCCCGCTTCCGTGACCAGCGACTCCGCGGTGGGGACATCCAGTCCGGCGACGACAGATGCCAGGGCCAGGGCAGGCTGATCCACACGCGTCCGGATTGCGCCGTCGAGATCGGCCGGCGTGAGTTCCTGAGGTGAGAGCCGATCCTGAGAGGGCGGAGGCCGATAGGGTTCGCCCGGCAGAATACGCCGCTGGCGGTCCCTCTTCCCGCCGACACGGCGCAGCGCCCCCAATATTCGCGCGTCCGGCTCGGAAGTCAGAATGACGTTGTTGTACCGGTGGATCAGTTCCACGTAAAGGCGATATCTGCGTTCCCCGCCAATGCGGTCGCGCTTCCGCAGATCGAATGAAAGGATGCGCTCCAGAGGAAGCTGCGCGATCTGTTGGATCTCACTGTTGCATAGGTGGTGTTCGACCCATGGCGGCGTGGGGTGCGCGGCCTCCGGAAGGCGGTTCACCCGCTGGAGGCGGCCGGTCGTGGGCGAGGCGGAAAGCAGCAGGTGTATTTCGTGATCGGTTTCGACAACGAGCTCGTGCGTGCCGGATAGGATGGCGCGCCTGACGCGTTTCCCCTGCAGGATCTCGTTCAGTTCGTGACGCAGGCACCGGAGCGTGAAGTAGCTGAGGTTCATATCCGAACATCCGGATTCGAGGTCGGTAATGTGCGCTTGCGGCCTTTACCTGAAGGCCGGACCGGGAACCCCGCCGGCCCGGGAACCGGAACACAGGCCCGGACTCGGGAACGGGGGAGGGATCGAAAAGGGTTGAAACTCTTGACAATTCTGACCGGTCCTGGTATTCTTAGACGGCCGTGACCGTAAGTATGTCGCCGACTCGAGCGTACCGATTGTGGAGATACACAACGATGCCGGAACAACGACCCGTGGATCCCAAGGAACTGCAGAAGGACCTTAAGGAGCTTATCGAGCAGAAGTACGGCGCCCAGGTTGTGTTTCCACAGGCGGAGGCCGAGGGGAGCAGCGAAGGTCCGCGCGTGGAGGAACCGGAGGACGAGTCGATAGACTTCGACCTGAAGCCGGAGGAACTCGAGGCCTTTCTGGACGAGTACGTGATCAAACAGGACGAGGCGAAGGAAGTGCTCGCCACCAAGATCTGCACCCACTTCAACCGGATGAAGCTGGATCGCGAAGATCCCGAATTCGAACACCGTTCCGTCGGAAACATCAAAAACAACATCCTGTTGATCGGCCCGACAGGCGTGGGCAAAACCTATCTCATCAAATTGATCGCCCATCGGATCGGCGTTCCTTTTGTGAAGGGCGACGCAACCAAGTTCAGTGAAACCGGATATGTCGGCGGCGACGTCGAAGACCTGGTGCGCGAACTGGTTCGGGAGGCCGGCGGCAGCATCGAGAAGGCCCAGTACGGCATCATCTACGTGGATGAGATCGACAAGATCGCTTCGACCCCCAATCTGGTGGGTCCGGACGTTTCCCGGAGCGGCGTCCAGCGCAACCTGCTCAAGCTGATGGAAGAGACCGAGGTGGACCTCAAGGCGCCTCACGACCTGGCTTCACAGATGGAAGCCATGATGCAATATCAGCAAAGCGGCAAGATGGAGAGAAAGAAAATCAACACGCGAAACATCCTCTTCATCGTCAGCGGCGCGTTCAACGGATTCGAGGATCTGATCAAGAGCCGTCTCAATCGAAACAGCCTCGGATTCAAGGCCGAAACGGAACGATCGCAAAACCATGAAGCGGACCGCGTGTCCTATCTGAAGCAGGCGATCACCGAAGACCTCATCGCGTTCGGCTTCGAGTCCGAATTCGTGGGACGTCTGCCGGTGGTGGCCGTGCTGGAACCGCTTTCCGTCGATGATTTGTATCAGATTCTGAAGAGTCCGACCAGTTCGGTCATTCTTGGAAAGAAGCGGGACTTCCTGGCCTACGATATTGAATTGAGCTTCGATGACGCGGCCCTGCGCCGACTTGCGGAACAGGCGTCCACCGAACAGACCGGGGCCAGAGCGTTGGTGAGTGTTTGCGAACGGGCGCTGCTGAAATTCGAAAAAGCGCTTCCTTCAACCGATATCCGTTCCTTTTCCGTTACTGCCGACGTTGTGAAGAATCCGTCACTTGAACTGCAAAAGTTGCTGGTGAACCGGGATATCTCGTCCTACACGGCGCATTTTCTGAATGCGTACGGAATTTTACTGACGTTTTCGGATGCTGCGAAGTCCGCCCTGACCAGGACCGCCGTGCGCGACGGCGTGTCGGTTGAGGCGCTCTGCCAGTCACTGTTCGACGACTACGGTCACGGTCTGAAGCTGGTGGGCAAGTCCGAGTACACGATTGATAGAGACGCGGCGGAAAATGCGAAAGTACATCTGGACCGTATGGTCAAAGCCTTCTACGGCACCATCGGAGAAAAATCAGCACGCGCGCAATAGTTGATCAGAGTCTGTCTTCCAGCGCCAGCCTGACGATGCCATCGTTTTTCATGAGCAATTGACGGGCCGTCTCCTTCGAGACGGCCCGTTTTGACATCACGATGGCCGTCTTGAGATCGCCGGCCTCGGCGAGCGTCCGGCCGCAGTTGTCGCGGGACTGCCCTGTCGTTTCCATCAGGATCCGCCGGGCGCGGTCGTTGAGTTTTTCGCATGTGGGTGTCAGGTCCACCATCAGATTGCCGTACACCTTGCCCAGTCTGACCATGGCCGCCGTCGTGATCATGTTCAGTACGAGCTTGGTCGCGGTGCCGGCCTTCAGGCGCGTGGAACCTGTGATGACTTCCGGGCCCACGCCGGGCACGATCCTGACGTCCGCGTCGACCCGCTCCGCCGCTTCCCGGTTGCACGTGAAAAAGACGGTGGCTGCGCCCGTACGTCGGGCGTAAGCAAGGGCTCCCAGGACGAACGGCGTCACACCGCTGGCAGCGATACCCATCACGATGTCCCGCGCCGACAGGCGCCGGCGCCGAAGCTCTGCCGCGCCGTCTTCCGGACGGTCCTCGGCGCGTTCGGCCGCGCACAGCAGCGCGCGTTCGCCCCCCGCGATGATGCCCTGCACCGATTCGGGCGCGGTCCCGAACGTGGGCGGGCACTCCGCGGCGTCCATGACACCCAGCCGCCCGCTCGTCCCTGCGCCCGCGTAGAACAGCCGGCCGCCGCTCCTCAATGCGCCCGACACGAGGTCGACGGCCTCCGCGACCTGCGGCAGAACGGCATTCACGGCCTCCGGGACCTTGCGGTCTTCCTGGTTGAGAAGCTCGAGAATCCGGAGCGTTGATGCCTCGTCGACGTGCGCGCTGGCGGGATTCCGCTGTTCTGTTGACAGCGACGCCCATTTTGATGTGTTCACATCCGCCATCCGGTCATTCTTCCTCGGCGCCCGCCTCGTCACGCAACTGCTGAAGTGTCTTTCTCAGATCTTGTACGGCTTCGCCGTACCCCGCGAAATCACCCGTCCGCAGGCGGGATTGCGCCGTGTCGAACTGCGTCAGGGCGGCTTGAGTCAGGATACGAAATCCCGTTGATTCCTTCGCGGGCGGGTGTTGGAATACCGGACCGGATCCCCGCGTTTCGAAGGCCCGATCCAATGCCTGTTCGAGGTCTTCGGCCATCGCGAGCCTGTCGCCGTGCGCAACGAGAACCCGCTTCAGCTCGGGCATTCCGCTCTGAGTGGCCCTCAAATAGAGCGGTTCAACGTAGATGAAGCCGTTTTCGATGGGAACAACGAGCAGATTGCCGCGGAGCACGTCGGAACCCCTCTGGCTCCAGAGTGTGATTTCCCGCGACACATCCGTATCCTGATCGATTCGGCGTTCGATCAACATCGGACCGTAGATGAGTTTTTTCTTTGGCAGCTTGTAGACCATCAGCCGGCCGTAGTTCGGACCGTCGCATCGGGCGAGAAGCCAGGCGATCATGTTTGCCTTTCCGGCCGGTGTGGCCGGAAGCATCAGGACGAACTCCTCCCGTTCGGCGTCCGGCAGTTTAACGATGATGTAATACGGCGCCATTACCCGCGGGCGTTCCGAAACCCCGTAGATTTCCATGGCAGGTTCCCAGACATCCTCGCGGTTGTAAAAGACCTGGGGCGATGCCATGTGGTACGTGTTGTAGAGCGACGCCTGGATTTCAAAGAGGTCTGCCGGGTAACGGACGTGGGCGCGCAGTGCCTCGGGCATGTCTTCCTTCGGCCGAAAGAGATCCGGGAAGATTTCCATGTAGGATCGAATAAGCGGGTCGTCCGGATCCCACACGTAGAACGTGACCGACCCGTCGTAGGCATCGAGCGTGGCCTTCACGGCGTTGCGGATGTAGTTGGCTTCGCGTACGTAGGGCCTGCCGTAAGGTTCGGCGTAGGGATACATGTTGCTTTCAGTATAGGCGTCGTGTATCCACACGAGCCTTCCGTTCACCGTGACCAGGTATGGGTCTTTGTCGAAGCGGAGATATGGCGCGAGTTTCTGGAACCGCCTGGGGCCCTCGTCCCGAAAACGACGACCGATGTGCCGGTCGAACTGTATTCGGCTTTCGGGTTTCAGGTTCTGCGTGACCAGCAGGTACGGATCACCGAATCGCAGGGCGAACAGAAGCCGCCGCCAGAACGAATTGACCGGTACCCCGCCTGCACCGCGGTAGGTGGTGTAGGCGTTTTCGTCGCCTCGGGGGTAGTCGAATTCCTCCGTTCTGGTGTTGACAATCACGTAGTCCTGCATGGCTTCGCCATAATAGATCTCCGGGCGATCCACGCGGATGTCCACCGACGCGCTGGGCGGAATGTCTTTGACGTAGAATTCCGGCAGACCCTCCTTGCCGACTTCGCTGGCCGGGCTCATGCACAAGCCGTACCCGTGGGTGTAGACCAGGTGACGGTTGACCCAGGTCTCCCCCTGTATCGCCAACTGTTCCCGCGAGAATTCGCGGGCGGCCACCATTACCTGCTTGTAATCGCCGTTGATCGAATACCGGTCCACGTCGATGCTGCCGAATCGGTAATAAGACCGGATTTCCTGCAGTTGGCTGTAGGTTGCGATCAGGGGTCGGCGGTCCCAGAGCGGAATGTTTCTGATGGTGGGCAGATTGTTGCGGATATCCTCGACATCCAGATCGGACTCCGCGGGAAAGGGGACTTCCTCAATTCGGTCCAGTCCGTACGCCCGCTGTGTGTGTTCGATGGTCCTTCGAATGTAGGGTTCTTCAAGCCGTAATTCATCGGGCTTGACCACGAACTGATCGAATAGAATCGGAAAAATCCAGCTGAGCAGCAGAATTGCCGAGAAATAGGCGCCACCGCCCCAGGCGATCGGCCACCACTTCCGGGCGCGGACGTTGTGTACCAGCAAAGCGCCGAGAAGGATGGAGAGGACCAACATGAGCCGGTAGGCGTATACCTGAACGTGGACGTCGGTATATCCGGCGCCGAAAAAGGCGTCCTTACGGAAGGAATAGAGGATTTCGTATTCCTTGAGCCAGTACCACCAGGCGCCGATCAAGGAGAGAACCGCCGCAAGTACGGAGAGATGGGCGCGGACATGGGGAGTGGATGACCAGCCTCGATTCTCTCTGCGCAGGGCACGGTCCCGGTGATAGGAGAAACCGACGAGAATGACGGTGAGGATGACGGCGAATACCAGCCACCCCTGCACAAAGTTGTAAGCGGGAAGGCTGAAGAAATAAAAGCTGAGATCGTTGTCGAAGACTGGGTCGGTGCGTCCGAACGGGGTGGGATGAAAGAAACGCAGCAGCGGCACCCAGGCCGAGGCGCCGATCAGGCCGGTCGCGCAGGCCAGCAGCGCGATGGCGCCGGACCAGAGGAGGAACTGGCGCTTGCGTCGTTCGGGAAGCACGGGTTCGGCGTCGGCCACGATGACTTCCAGCGGCATTTCCCGGGTGTGCCGGCCAATCTTGTGCGCGATCAAGACATTGACGCCCGCGATCGCAGTGAAGGCGGCGGCGAAGGCGAAGAAGGCAAGCAGGCGGGCGAGGGCCGTGGTGACGAGGACGGATCCGTATCCGAGATTTTGAAACCAGAGCCAGTCGGTGTAAAAGAAGACGATCAGCCGAAGGCCCGTGTATCCCAGAAGCAGTCCGACCACCGGTAAAACAAACTTGAGCGCGCGTTTTGACATGGTTTCGGGTTGTGTCTTCGTTCAGGTGGAGACTTTCTCTAACTTGCGAAATATAAGCAAGATATAAAATCCGAACAAGCGGATTCTCCCGGAAAACGGGGCCGATGCCGGAAAAGCCTTGACAATTTTCGCGAGCATGATATCATATGATGCTTCGAATGGCTCGCGATGCGCGTCGCGTCCCTCGCGGAATGACATCCACGGTTCAGAATCGCTGAGAGGGCTATCGGGCGATGATTGTCGCCTGCATCGCAACGCGACGTCGCCGAAGAATAAACCGCAGGTCCGGTTTGGATGATGAATCATCACACCGGGTGGGGTAGAGAAGACATGAAATCCGCTGGCGTCGATGTCATCGACGGCACTGTCGCAGCCGAACGCGAGGAGGCACATTCGCATCGCAGGTTCCGTCGGGATGCATTCTGGAAGACGATTCCGGCGTTCGAGAACGTGAACGCGGAAACCTTCCACTCCCACGTATTCCAGGCCCGCAATTCCCCGACGAGTGTGGAGAATCTGCAGGAAATCGTGGGCGGACTCGCCGGACCGGGCTTCTACGACGATCTGCGGGAAGGGTTGCGCCGGGCCCCGATGAGCATACGGATCTCACCGTATATCCTGAGTCTGATCAACTGGGACGATCCGTACGGAGATCCGCTGCGGACCCAGTTCCTGCCGTTGGCCTCCCAACAGCTGCCGGACCACCCGGAACTTCACCTGGATTCACTGAACGAGCAGGGCGATTCTCCGGTTCCCGGACTGACACACCGGTATCCGGACAGGGCGCTTTTTCTCACGCTGGATACCTGCCCGGTCTACTGCCGCTTCTGTACGCGCAGTTACGCCGTGGGGCTCGATACGGATGGCGTGGAAAAAGTGAACCTGAGCGCAAACAGGAGACGCTGGACCCAGGTGTTCGATTATTTGAGATCGCGCCCCGAAGTTGAAGACGTGGTGGTGAGCGGCGGCGACGTCTACAACCTCAGGGCGGCCCAGATCAGGGAGGTGGGCGACTCCCTGCTGGACATCCCGCATATTCGGCGGTTTCGTTTTGCGACCAAGGGGCCTGCGGTCATGCCGGGGAAGATCCTGAGCGACGTCGACTGGGCGGACGCGCTGGTTGCGGTGGTCGACCGGGGCCGCAACTTGCACAAGGAAGTGGTATTGCATACCCACTTCAACCATCCCAACGAAATCACCGGAATCACGCAGGATGCAATGAACCTGCTGACGGAACGAGGTGTCAAGGTGCGTAATCAGGCCGTGCTTCAACGGGGCGTGAACGACAGCGCGCAAACGATGAAGCATCTGGTGAAGCAATTGAGCTTTCTCAACGTCCAGCCCTACTATGTGTTCTTTCACGATCTGGTGCAGGGGGTTGAGGATCTCAGGACCACGCTGCGCGCCGGTCTCGAACTCGAAAAGAGCCTGCGCGGCGCCACGGCCGGATTCAACACGCCTACCTTCATCGTGGACACACTCGGCGGCGGCGGAAAACGAGACGGTCATTCCTTCGAATACTACAACGAAGAAACGGGCGTCGCGGTGTTTGCAAGCCCCGCGGTGCGACCCGGAAAGCACTTCTTCTATTTCGATCCCATCGACTGTCTGTCGCCCGATATCCGGCGGCGCTGGACGATTCCGGGTGAGAGGCGGTCGATGATGGACGAAGCGCTCGCCGGGGCGGTTCGCGCCGGACACGGTCACGTTCAGGCGCACGCCTGACCCTTCCTGGTTACGTCGAATGTTTGCCGTCGGCGGCGAATGAGAAGGGGCGTCGGATGCCGGGCGATTCGTCGCTCTAGTGTCCTGTCCCAAAAATACCTCACCATTCTTCCGCCGATTCATCCCGTCTCGCAGCGTTGCCATCGCTCGCCGACCTGGCCAGGTCGCCTGCGCTCTGGCGTCTTGCGAGCCGGGCGACTCGACGGCCGAATTCAGGCAACTTATTTCCGGGACAGAACACTAGCAAGAACGGGCCGGTGATCCAATGAACCGGGGCCTGCGCCGGACGTTGTCAGGATTCTGCGAGGATGGGGTCGGGGATACCGGCCGCCTTGAAAGCCCTCAGACGGAGGATGCAACTATCGCAGCGACCGCAGGCGCGGTCGCTGTTTCTGTAGCACGACCAGGTGAGATGGAGCGGGGCGCCCAACTCCATGCCCAGCCGGATGATCTGGCGCTTATTGAGGTGGATAACGGGGGCGAGGATTCTGATGCGCGACTCCGGTCGGGTACCGGCATCCGCCGCCAGAGCGAACGCGTTGCAAAACGCCTGCGTGCAGTCGGGATACCCGGAACCGTCTTCTTCGACAGCGCCCAGATAGACACTGGCGGCGCCAACGGACTCGGCCCAGGATACGCCCATGCAGAGGAGAAGGGCATTCCGGAACGGCACGTACGTGACGGGGACGCCGTTCCGGTCGACGTCGGCGTCGGGAACGGGGACCCTTGGATCCGTCAGCGCGGAACCGCCGATCTGCCGGAACGCGTCGGTCCGTACGGTCAGGCGGCGGCTCTCGGGTACTTCGTAATGGTCGGCGATTTCCAGGAACGCGCGGTGTTCACGGGCGTTTGTGCGTTGGCCGTAGTCAAGGTAGAGCAGGGCAAGATCGTCGTTCTGACGGGCGACAGCGGCGGTAACACAGCTGTCTAGCCCGCCGCTGAGCAGGACAACGGCAAGACGGTTCACGCGCGTCTCACGGTTGCGGCCGTCCGCTTCACGTAAACCGCAAGGTCGTCGACGAGCGAGTACACGGTTGGCAGGAGGACCAGCGTCAGGATGGTCGACACCATCAGGCCCGAGATCACCACGAAGCCGATCGGGCCCCAGCGGCGGGCGGTCCCTTCAGCGGTACCGTAGATCATCGGAAGGACCAGGGGAGTGAGGCCCAGGATCGTGGTCGTGGCGGTCATCAGAATGGGACGCAGTCGGTCCTGCCCGCCCCGGATAATGGCGTCGCGACGGTAGAGGCCCTGTTTTCGATAGCGGTTGATATGGTCGACCAGGACAATGCCGTTGTTTACAACGATGCCGAACAGGATGAGCAGACCGTAGGTGGCGTTGCTGTCCATAGGGATGTTGAAGGCGTACAGCCCGAACGAGACCCCGATGAAGGCGAAGCAGATGGAAAACATGATGGTAAACGGGTGCGCGTAGGACTCGAACAGGGCGGCCATGATCATGTAGACGAGAAGCGCTGCGAAGATCATGGTAAAGTTGGTTTCACCCTGTTCCTGGTTCATCCAGCGGAATCGGCGGTCCATCTGCCACGAGTACCCGGCCGGCAACGGAGTCATCCGCATCCGCCTCATCATTTCCCTGCCAACGGAGTAGACGGCCCGCTGTTCCGTATTGGCGAATACGGTCAGCGTGGACATCCGGTTCTCGCGTTCGAGCGCTTGAGGACCCTTCGTGACGCGGAAATCCGCCAGGCTGGCGAACGAGACCATGTTTCCCGTGTCGCTCTCGAAGTACGTGTTCCTGAGTTGCTCGAGGGTGGCCCGGTCCTCTTCTTTCAGTTGAACGGCGATGTCGATTTCCCCGTTCTCTGTCTTGAACTTGCTGTTTCCCCTGGTTCCCAGCGCGCTGGCAACCGTGGTGGCAACCTGCCAGGGCGTGAGTCCGTATCGTCTGGCGCGTCGCCGGTTGACGGAGACCTGGATTTCCTCGTTTCCGGATTCCAGGCTGGTTTCGACTTCGTGAACCCCGCGGATGTCCTGCAGCCTGAGTCGGACATCCTCTGCCAGCATGGCGAGTACATCCGGGTTCCGGCCCTTGATTTCCACGCCGGCCCCCGTGGAACTGCTTCCCCAGGTCCTGCCGGACTTGAAACGCACGCCGGGGATGTCTTTTGGCAGCATGGCTTTGACTTTGCGCGTGACTTCGTCGGTGGAGAGACGTCCCTCGTCCGCCGGAACCAGGTAGAGGGTAATGCGATTGCTCCTCCGGTCGCTGTAGCGGCTGCTCATGGCCGCGATGTCCAGTTCTTCCTTCATCGGCAGCAGGAGACCCTCGATGCGTTCGAAGAGAGCCAGCGCGTCCTGAATGTCGAAGCTTCGCGGCAATTCGACCGAAACGTCAACCCTTCGCGTGGGTTGCCAGCGATAGGGCTGCTTCTCGATCAGCGTATAGAAATAGACGCCCGCGCCCAACAACGCGCAGGCGGTGACAACGGTGCTCCATCTGTAACGCAGCGTGGTGACGACGAGGCTGGAGTAGAGGCTCTTGATTCCACCGGCGGCACGGGCCGTATGAATCAGGCCCGCGACGCCCGCGGCCACGAGTGCGAGCAACAGCCACGCCACGGCCGGTATGCCGGCGAGACCGGCGACCAGGCCGCTTGCGCCATCCCACAACCACTCGGCGATGGCCGTTGGGCCCTCGCCGTAGACCTTATAGGCGGCAAAGCTCGCCGCCAGCAGAATAAGGGCGATCTTCAGCCAGCGGTCCAAACGGGACCGGTTGTCGTTGAAAGCCCGGGATGCCGCGAGGGGGATCAGGGAAAGCGCCACGCAGAAGGACGCGCCAACCGAAATGCACACCGTGAGTGCGAAATCACGCATAAAGAGCGCGCTGCGTGAGTCGGTCACAAAAATGATGGGCACGAAGACGCATATGGTCGTCAGCGAAGCGGCAAGCACGGGAATCCCGATTTCGCGGCTGCCGTCGAGAGCAGCGGTGCGGGACCCCTGGCCCTCGTCGTAACGCTTTCTGAAGATGTTCTCCAGTGCGACCACGGCGGGGTCCACGAGCATTCCGATCGCGACCATGAGGCCCATCATCGACATCAGATTGAGGGTGATGTTGGAGCCGAAGACCTGGCGGCTCATGTACATGACGACAAATACGGTGACGGCCGAGATCGGGATGGCGGAACCGATGATGAGGGTGCTGCGGAAATTTCGCAGAAAGACGAAGATGACGCAGATGGCCAGCAGACCCCCCATGATGGCGGACTGCGTGAGGCTCCTGATCCCGGTGGTTACGTCCAGCGAACGGTCCCGTATGGCCTGCATGCGGAGCTTGTCACCGCCGATCTCCTGCCGGATTCGCTCGAATTCCGCCTTTACGCGGTCCGCGGTCGCCACCAGGTTGGCCGAGGAGGCCTTGCGGATGTCAACCGTCACCGCGTCCCTCCCGTCGAGGCGTTCGAAGTCCTTTTCTTCCGGAAAGTCGTACGTGACGTCCGCAACGTCGCCAACTTCAACACCGGCGCGGAGGGGGAGGCGGCGGATCTGGTCGACGTTCTCGAACTCACCGATCGTGCGCGTGGTCAGGCGTTTTTCGGCTTCGTTGACGTAACCCGCGGAAATATTGACATTGTTGGCGCTGATCGCTCTGTTGAGCGCGCGAATGTCCAGACGATGCGTGTGCAACAGGTTCTGATCGACCTCGATGAGCAGGTCTTTCTCTCGCAAGCCCCGAACCTCAACGCTGCCAACCCCTTCCAGGCGCTGCAAACGTGGAAGAATGGTGTATTCGTAGACGCTGGCCAGTTCCGATGCATCCTGTCCCTGCCAACTCAGAGCATAGGTCAGCACCGGGAAGTCTTCCGTGTTCCACCGCCGTATCGTGATGCGCTCGACGTCGCCGGGAAGGTCGTTTCGTACCTGATCGAGACGATCCCTTACGTGGACCGCCATAAGGTCCATGTCGGTATTGAGATCGAATTCCAGACGCACGTAACCCCGATTGGCGTAAGACCGCGAACTCAGGGTCTTTACATGGGAGAGGGTCCCCATCACTTCTTCCAGCGGCCGGACAATTTCCGTCTCGATTTCTTCGGGAGAAGAAGAAGGGTAGTCGACGTTGACGTACATCACGGGGAACGTGATGTCCGGCAGGTACTCGAGGGGCAGACGGAAGAGAGAGATGAACCCGAGTACCACGACGCTGATGGCCACCATCACCGTGGTGATGGGCTTGTGTATGGCAACTTCCGAAATTTTCACCGGTCTGAGGATCCCTTTAATGTAATGATGCTTTGATGGACGTACGCAAACGGAGCGAAGCCGAAATCGGGCGCCCGGTCATTCTGCAAACATACCCATACGCGACATCACCTCACGTGGATGAGAGGCATCGCCCGTCTAATTGTCGTCTTCCCGCTCGCTCAGCAGTTCCCCGCGCTGCAGCCGTTCTGCGTTTTCGGTCGACCAGAGGATGGCTTTCATCACTTTCTGTGCGGTAATGTACCGTGTGGCCGCGAGCAGATGCATTCGTTTTTCTTCGGGGTCGTCGGTGATGTCGAAATGACGGAAGGCCACTTCCAGAACCTGGAACATATGCAGTTCGGCGTCTTCCCGTAACATAATGTGGGCGAGGGCGTGCTTGAGCATGGCGATGTCACGCTCTTCCTCGAAGTACTGGTTCACGAGTATTTCCGCTTCGTAGACCTTCTGGAAGTCCGCGAATTCCTGCAGGCGCGCAAGCATCTGGGCTTCGGACTCGAATGTGCCGTTCAGACGCTGGCCTCGTTTCGGCACCCGCGCCGCCGGCATATTGAGCCAGCGCAGATAGGTCAGGAATACGGCGCCGTGGAAAATGCCGCGCAGAAGGTTGCCGGACGGCGCGCGCTGGAATGCCTGATAGAGCGCGTGGGCATAGGAGTAGATGTTGGCCACGTCGTGCCAGTCGCCTTCGTTCTTCAGATGGAAGCGCGCGGTTCGGATGGCGCTGGCGTAGACCATGGATCGGCAGATTTCCCTGGGATCGACGCCCCGCCGAAGGAGGGATTCGATTTCCGATACGATCGGCGCGACCTCTTCACCCAGAAGCACCCGGGCGAAGGCAGACGTGTCCAGCGGAGCTTCGTTCTGCTGGTTTTCATTCCAGATGTCGTCCAGACGGCTGAAGACATCCTCGAGGATCGGCACGCTGTCCTGCCACCGGGCCGTTTCCTCGTGGCGCGTGCGGGTGATGAGGTCGACGACAATGGGGCGCAGGATTTCGCCGGCGCCCTCCCAGTCGACGTAGTCCAGAGCTTCGAACAGTTTGTTGGCGAAGTCCAGCGCATGCCCGTCACCCGTGAAATAGTAGTCGGTCGCGGCCGTGAAGACCGTGTCGGCGATGGCCGACTTTGGAAAACCGCGGTCGTTCAGTGTGATCAGAATCCGCTGGGCCGCGTTGTTGTTGCGCTGTTCCACCAGGCGCCGGAACCAGCGTTTGTGGGTTGCCAGGTCGGGCTCGTCTGTCGCCTTCGGAAACGGAAAGCCCTGTCTTCGGGAGCCGCCGGTCGTCCGCCGGGAGATCTGCACGAGGCCGTGGACGAGGAACAGGTTGTGGTCGCCCTCCGCGATGTCGTCCCAGAGGTTGGCGCAGAGTGTGAGGATGGCCAGGCCCGAGGAGAAACCGTCGGTGGTCTTGTAGGATCCGTAAAACAGGCCCTGCTGGATGATTTCCTGAGGCGACGCGCCGGCGTGGCGCAGGGCGGTCACCCCCTTGGCGATGATGAGCGAACTTCTGTCTTTAAGACCCTGCTCCAGGATATACCGCCCCCGGTCGATCATTCGCCTTCGTGCCGCCTGCCGTTCGTCCGCGGCCATACCGATATAGAGATGACCGTCATCTCTAACCTCCACAGGAAAACTCTTCAGGTCGTTTCCGGAGCCCGATGTCTCGAAACAACCGCCTGTTTTCAGGTCGAACTCCCAGTGATGCCAGTGGCAGATCAGCACCCCGTCCCTGACGCTCCCCTTCGACATGGGATAGCCCATGTGCGGGCAGCGGTTATCCACGGCCTGGAACTCGCCGTTGTACAGGAAGACGGCAATGTGGGACCCGCTGACGGTAAACGGTTTGCCTTCGCCTTCGCTGAATTCATCCGCCCGGCAGAGCCGGTGGTAGACGAGGCTGCCGAAGTCGATATCCTCGCCGGGAGGCTGAGGGATCATTTCGCCGTCGAGGGAGGCTGGCGCTGCGGTGTGTGCGGTGGTGTTCATGGGGACGTCTCCTGTGGTTCGGCATGGCGATTGGGGGCGGGTGTACACAATATAAGACGGCAGGCCGTGGCTGACAACCTGCAACAGCCGTTCCCGTTGACCTCGGCGAATGACCCGACCGGGCCGGCCGCGCAGGAACCGCGCGTCTGTCGCTTGCCGGCTCAATCACAGGACCGGTCCCGTCGCACCGGTTTCCGGCACGCGGGTGTGCCGCGGTGAGATCAGATCAACGATTCCACAAACGCACGGCTGACCGGATCCAGTTTTCTGTAATCCGGAATCTCGTATCGATTGCCGTCGGCGTCTTTCAGCAGAATGCGGCCTTCCGACAGGACGCGAATATCGCGTCTGCGGCTGCGGACCTCGAACACGCGGTGACCCCTGTCGGTTTCCACGTCCCATTTCGGGATGTGGAAGTTTTCCTCGAGTTTGTTCACCTGAAGAATGACCGGTGCGAAATAGGTGCGTTCCAGGTCGGTCTCCAGGATGTCGCGGCTTTCTTCATCCAGAGTGGCAATGTCCCGGATCGCACCGATCTCCGCGCCGTCGCCGTTCTTGAGGATGATGAACTGACCGGTCGCCGTGAGCGGAAAGGCGCGATGCGCCGTAACCGGCTGCCGCTCCCCGCGGTATTCCAGGATCAGATCCGTGAATTCGTCCCGACACAGGCGTATCCGGCCAGGGTCCAACAGCGTCAGTTCCTGCTCGAGATGATACGCTTGCTGCATAACGGAATCAGGATTCCCTGAAGCGTCCGGCCGTCGTGCGGTTACCAGGCGCGTAATTTGGACATTTCGGTCTGCATGCGGCACAGCCGGGCGTAGATACCGTCCCGTTGAATGAGTTCGTCGTGCGTGCCGATCTCAGCCAGTTCGCCCTTGTCGAGGATCAGCAGGCGGTTGGCATTCTTGAGCGTCGACAGGCGGTGGGCGATTGCAAAGGTGGTCCGACCCTCGATCAGACGCGCAATGGCGTCCTGGATCTGAGCCTCGGTTTCCGTGTCCACGCTGGCGGTTGCTTCGTCGAGGATCAGAATACGGGGATTCCGCAGGATCGCGCGGGCAATGGAAAGTCGCTGGCGTTCGCCGCCCGAGACGCGCAGGCCACGTTCGCCCACGGGCGTGTCGTATCCTTCGGGAAAGTCCAATATGAAATCGTGCGCGTTTGCCGCCTTTGCGGCCGCGACGATCTCGTCCAGCGTTGCGCCGGGTTTGCCATAGGCGATGTTTTCCGCGACGGATCCGTTGAACAGAAACGGATCCTGCAGAACCACGCCGATCTGCGCCCTCAGGGACTTCAGTGAGACGTCCCGGATGTCCCGGTCGTCGACCAGGATATCGCCTTCCTGGATATCGTAAAACCGGCAGATCAGGTTGATGAGGGTGCTCTTTCCCGCGCCGCTGTGACCGGCGAGTCCGATCATTTCCCCCGGCTCCACCCTGAAATTCAAATCCCTGAGGATCGGTTTGCCCGGCTCGTACGAGAACGTGACCCCGGAGAACTCCACGGAACCCGAGATGCGCGGCATGGCGTTGGCACCCGGCCGTTCCGCGACGTCGGACTGTGTATCGAGGACCTCGAAAATGCGCTCGGCCGACGTGGCCGCGCGCTGGAATCGGTGATTGAGACGGCACAGGCTTTCCACCGGCCCGTAGAATTGCCACATGTACCCCGTGAATGCGACGAATTCGCCGAGCGACAGGGTACCGCCAAGGACTTTGTTGCCGCCCATCCACCAGATGATGAGGGTGCCCAGAGAGGTGAGAAACGTCATGATGGGCGTAAACGTGCTGCGAACTCTCGCCACGCGGACTTCACCCGCGAGCAGGCCCCAGCTCCTGTTCTCGAACTTGCTCACCTCTCGCTTTTCCTGGGCGAAGGCCTTGACCACGCGCACCCCGGGGATTGTATCCGCCAGCAGAGCGTGGATATCGGCCCAGCGTCGCCATAGCCCATGATAGAGGTCATGCAGCCTTCTTCCGAAGTAACGCGTAAACACGATCAGCAGGGGAGTGGGCATCAGGACGAAGGCCGCGAGAGCGGGGTTGAGCGAGAAGAGGATGATGCAGATGATGACAATCGTGGCGATGTCCCGGATGATCTCCTGGAGGCCGTCGGAGATGAAGTCCTGAAGTCGGCTGACGTCCTGGGTGATGTTCGACATGATGCGCCCTGTCTCCCGCTCGTTATAGAAACTGAGCGAGAGATAGTGGAGATGTCGATAGACCTCTTTGCGAAGATCGAAAGTGATACGCTGGCCGAGCTTTGCCAGCAGGTAGGTTCGTACGGCGCTGAGCCCGTTTCGGGATACGTTGACCAGCAGAAGGAGCAGCACCAGAACGGCGAGCATGGCGGGCTTGTCCATCCCCGAAGGCGGCGCCGGCGCCTGGCTTCTGGGAACGGAAGACCGCGGTTCGGCGGGGATCAGGGACGCTGCCGGGTTCGAGCCGCCCGTGTCGGATACCAGGACGTCATCGATGAGGGTGCGCATCAGCAGCGGCGGTGTCAGACCGATAAACGTTGCCGTAAGGAGAAGGAGAAGACTGCCGATCCCCATCTGCCAATAGGGCTTCGCGTAACCCAGCAGCCGGAAGAGCAGCCTGCGGGAATCCAGGCACATCGGACAGACACCCATCCAGTGCGGGATCACCTGCTGGCAACGTTCACACCGCTTCTTGCGGCCGGCAAATCCGTCCACGCTCGAGTCGGAAATCTGCGCGTCTTCGGGAACGGGTCTGGCTTGCCGGACAAGACGTTCGATCTGCGCGGGAACAGGCGAAAACCTGGAAAGCAGGGTCTTGGTGAAGAAGGCCAGGGAGGCGCTGTTTTCCGCCGTCCGTATCTTGAGCACCCCGCTGCCGAACAGCTCCCTGACTTCCACGCGGGTAACCTCGGAGAGGGGAATGCTGAGGGTCTCGTAGCGCCCGTCTTCGGTGGGGCTGATACCGATCAGACGTCGACCGGTCGCCACCAGCCATGCGGGTCCGTAGGAACCGTCGAACCTCAGATCCGTCGTGGCGGAGAGCAGGAGTTCCTCTCTCGGATCGAGTAGATTGTTCAGATGAGAGTAAACGGCTTCCGGAAGTTCGTCGCGGATGAGCGCGCCGGATGCCGGAGACGGTGAGGTCGCCACGTGATATCCTGTCCGTGCCAGACAAAAGGTGAGTATTGGGCGAAACGGACATGAAAGCAGATGCCAATATAAAAATAAACATGCATGATATTGGAGTCAAGCCCAAGACTCAAGACTCGGATCTCTTCCGTCTGCCCTGGCGTACACTGTCTCCGGGACTCCGAATCCACGGCGCAATGGCGGGGCAACCGGCCGGAAAGTGCGGGGAAGACCGGGGACTTGCCGCATGCCGTCAAAATTCCTATAATGGATAGCGATATGGCGGAACTGTCCTCAAAGTCTCCGAGGCCGGTCCTGCCGGCCCGTCACCGAGCGCGGGACATCCGTGCCCGGACGGGGAACCGTGTGTCCTCCGGGCATCCGGTAACCGGCCGGATCGAAGCCCGGGATTTCAACCTGGGGTATACGCTGGCTGGAGGCCAGGTATTCCGGTGGGGCCGCGACGTGGACGGATGGTGGAAGGGCGTTGCCTACGACACCGTGTTCCATCTGCGTCAGGAAGGCGATACGCTCCAGTTTCGCGCGGGGGCGTCAGGCGTCGCCACGTATCTTGGCGAGATGTCCGCGGCCGGGTTTCTCGAATGGTACCTGAGACTGAATGAAAGACCTCGCGTTCGCGTCCCCCGGGGAGACGGACACCTGCGCCGGGCGCGGGATCTGTTGAAGGGATTCAGGTTCGTACGCCAGACGCCCTTCGAGTGCGTGATTTCGTATATCCTGTCGGTGCAGGCCCATATGGACCTCACCAAACGGCGGGTCAATTTCCTGGCTGAGTCGTGGGGCCGCGAATTCGAGTTTATGGGAAGGAGATACTGTACGTTTCCCGAACCGGATGTATTGGCCCGGCTGAATGGTCCGTATTTCAGGTCCAACCGATTCGGGTGGCGGTCGGAGCGGGTGGCCGCAACGGCCCGGTTCGTTTCAGAGCGCACGGGCGGCGATCCGGGGAAATTGTCACTGGACGACTGGCGTGAAATCGTGGACGCGTTGAAAGCGCGGGCCGGTACGGGCGTCGGCCTGAAGGTCGGCAAGTGTATAGACCTGTTCGCGCTCGAACGGCTGAATGCCGTGCCCGTGGACACGTGGGTGCTCAAACTGGCCCGGGAGTGGTACAATGTAGCGGGGTCGGACAGGAAGGTCTGCGAGTGGGCCGAGGCGCGCGGCGGGAGGTACGCCGGTTATGCAAACGAGTACCTGTTTATCTACTATAGAGAGTTGAACGGCCCGTCACTGCACGACCGCGTCGTCTCGTTCTGCGCGTCTGACGAGCCGTCCGCGGAACTTCCGGTACTGGACCGCTAGAACGCGGTCACGTCACACGGTACCCTCTCAGTTCCCATACTCCATTCGGATTGCCTGCGGGAATGAAACACGTTTCGGTCATCATCCCGACCTACAACCGTTCGGTGTTTCTGAAGAGGACGCTGGAGCAGGTATTGCGCCAGTCCTACCCCTCGTTCGAAGTCATCGTCGTCGACCAGACGGACGTACACCCGCCGGAGATAGCGGAATTCCTGGCGTCCATCCGCGCGCGCATCCGTTACGTTCAAACGGAGACGGCGAGCGGGACCCGGGCGAAGAACCTGGGAATGAACATCGCCCGCGGAGAGGTGGTTCTGTGTCTTGACGACGACGTCGACCTGCGAGGCGACTTTATCTCAAATCATATGCGCAATTACGACGCTGAATGCGTCAGCGCGGTGGCCGGCCGAATCATCAGTTCGCGAAGCCGGGGCCGCCGGGAGCCGAGGCGCTGCGGCGTGGTGACATGGTATGGTCACGTGATTTCGAATTTCCACGCGACCCGTCGCCGAAGCGTTTCGCACGGCGGCGGCGGCAATCTCTCCTTTCTCCGGAAACAGGCGCTTCGCTGCGGGGGCTTCGACGAGCAGTTCGCCGGAAGCCAGCTTCGGGAGGAGACGGATTTTTGTCTCCGCTATCTCAAGTCAGGGGGCGGCCGGATGGTATTCGAACCGGAAGCCGTGGTCTTCCACCATGCGGCGCCCTCCGGAGGCTGCCGCGTTTCGGATCAGGCGGCCGATCCGCTGACGTACGCCAACGAGCTTTACTTCTGGCTGAAACACTGCGACGTGCGGTTTTCGCCGTACTTTGTCCTGAATATGTTCGTTCGATTCTTCATCCTTCGCGGCCGATTCGGCGCATTCGATTTCTGGTGGACGATTCCACGGAAACTGCAGGCGCTGGCGCGGGGTATCCGGTTGGGTATCGGTCTGTATCGGAACAGCCGCGGGAGAACCGGAACGGTGAGGCGGCATGGCGGATGACGTCAAGGAAGAGACGCGTCGCGAGTTGGACCTGGCAACGCTGTCCCGCGGTGTCGGCGTCAATCTTCTGACTCTCTTCTCCCGGCTGGGCCGGCCGGTATTCTATCTTCTCGCCGCGCGCCTTTATTCCACGGCCTCTTACGGCCTCTTTTTCCTCGCCTGGACCTGGGTGAATCTGTTTTCACGGTTTGCGTTTTTCGGTCTCGACAAGGCATTGCTCCGGCACGTCGCCCACCATCACTCACGGGGCGAGACACATCGGGCTCTCGGCGGTGTCAAGACAGCTTTTTTCGCCGGTGGAATCCTGAGCCTCGCGGTCAGCCTGGTCTGTGTTCTCTTTTCCGACGCGCTGGGCGGCTTAATCGGTCGCGACGGTGTGGAAGCCGCACTGCGGTGGATGGCATTCGTCGTCTTCTTTCAGACGGCGGGCGGGTTGCTGCTGCAGGTTCCGATCGCCCACAAGGTGATGGAATACCAGCTGTACCTCAAAGGACTCGCCGAGCCCGCGCTATTGATCGGTTTCGCGATTCTGTTCTACTTCCTGCAGATGGATCTGACGGGCATAGCCGCGGCCTATCTGGCAGCCACGGGTATCGTGTTCTGTTGTTCCATCCAGCCGGTCTTCCGGTTCTATCCCCGGCGTACATGGTCCGAAGGGGCGGCCGGCGTTGAGCGAAAGCTCTTTCGTTTATCAATTTCGATGTTCCTCATCGACCTGATCGCGGAACTCAACGGTCGGTTGGACGTTGTAATTGTCGGGTCGTTTATCCAGCCCGAAACCATCGCGGTATATGGCGTGATGATTCAGCTGGCCGGGATCGTGCGTGCCGTGCCCGGCGCCTTCGATCCAATCGCGAATCCCTTTTTTGCCGAATATCATGCCCGTGGAGAGATTGCGCGACTGGGCGAAATCTTCAAGCTCGTGACCCGCTGGGTTGTGCTGGGAACGATTCCCGTCATCCTCGTATTCGCCTTCTACGGGAGCCAGATCGCAGCATTCGTGGGATCGGAATTTTCGGCGGGGTATTCCTGGCTGCTGATTCTGCTGCTCGGCGCCGCCGCAACGGCTGTATTGGGATTGTCCGGGTACGTGCTGGTGATGACGGGGCATCCCGACGCGCTCCTCGGTATCAGAAGTATCACGCTCGTGATCGGCGGGATCGGTACGTTTGTTCTGGTTCGCCGGTTTGGCCCGACGGGGGCCGCAATCGGCGCAGCTTCCACGGCGATTCTGGCGCAGGGACTCTCGTCCTGGCAGGTATTTCGACAACTGAAGGTGCACGCGTTTTCGATGAAGCTCTGCAAGCCGCTGATCGCCGGCTGCGCGACGGCCGGTCTGATGTGGGTGTCGGGACCAGCCGCTCCCGCGGCGCCCCTTTGGGATGTCCTGGGGAGGGCCGCGCTGGTATTTCCGTGTTTCGGGGGGTTCCTCTTTCTGCTTGGCGTAGAGGACGAGGAAAGACAGTTCGGACTGCGGGTCTATCGCCGGATCAGGCGTATCCTGGCGTGATAGAGGAGGGACGGTGAGAATCTGTATCGACGCGCGTGAGGTCCGGAACGTCGAGACCGGCGTCGGCCGGTATGCGTTCAGCCTGGTCCGTGCGCTCGCCGGCCTGGACCGGGAAAACGAATACCTGCTGCTGAGACGGGCCGCCTACCCGCGTCCGCTCGTGAACCAGCCGAATTTCACGGATATAGCGGTCCCGTACGGGATTTCAACGGGCCGGAACCTCCTGGGGGGCGCGAGGATCGTGAACCCGCTCCGGGCCGACATATATCACTGTCTCTTTCACCTTCTTCCCCTCGGCGTCCGCGCCAGGCGGATTGTTCTCACTCTGCACGATCTGATCTGGATCAATTCACCGGAAATTGCGTACGAAGCGCGATGGCGCGGATGGATGGCCCGCCGTTTCGCGGGTCCATGGATCGGGATGTCCGTTAACCGGGCCCATCACGTGATTGCGGTATCGGAAACCACCCGGCAGGACGCGCTTGCGAGATATCCCGATTCCCCTGCGAAATTCACGATGATCCATCATGGAAGCGACGGCTCTTCCACGGGAGACGACCAAACCGACGGGCTGCCGGATGTCTGCCGGGGCCGGCGGTTCATTTTTTCACTGGGCAACACAAAGCCGTACAAGAACATCCGACGTCTGATCGAGGCCTTCGGCCTGGTCGCCAGGCAATGTCCCGGGCTTTCCCTCCTGATCAGCGGACGAGGGGACGGATACGCCAACCTTTCCGAACTCACGCGGAACCTTGGGATTGCTCAAGACGTCATATTTACCGGGCAACTGAGCGATGGCCAGGTACGCGCGTGCTTTGAGGAAGCGGCGTTCTTTGTGTTTCCATCGATAACGGAGGGTTTCGGGCTGCCCGTGATCGAGGCGATGGCCAGCGGATGTCCGGTGCTGACGTCGGATACATCGTCACTTGCTGAAATCGCCGGCGATGCGGCTGTCCTCGTCAATCCCACGGACGTCGGGTCTATCGCCACCGGAATGACGCGTTTGATTCGAGATGAAGCACTGCGGGAGCGCCTCGTGGTCAGTGGGCGGCGCCAGGCTGCCAGATACACGTGGCGGGGTTGCGCGCGGAAGACCCTTGGGGTCTATGAGGAAATCCTGTCGCAATAATTCAAGGGATGGATGAGGTTCGGCATGGTACGCCACCGGCGGATCCTTTGGTTTGCCTGCTGCGCGCTCACCTCGTGGGCGGGCGTCGCCTTCGCGAAGGCGGGAAGCGGCGGGCTGAAGGTAGATATGGGCGCCTGGCTGCAGAGGGACTGGGCCGAATGCGATACCAGGACAAAGTTCCAGTACGCGAACAATGCGGTCCGCTTCGTGAGCGAAGGGTCGGCCGCACTGCTCTGGCAAATACCCACAAAATCAGGCCGACCCATGGCGTTGGACCCGGGCCGCTATCCGTGGATCGCGCGGTGTGAGCGACCGCCCAGACAATTCGAAAAGATCATCAGAAAGCGCGGATTCGACACACTCATCGATGTGGCAGAGAACCCGTACTTGTCCTGGCGGTGGAAGGTGGATTACTCCACGATCGGTCGGCAGCGCCTGGAGAAAGGCGACAAGCTGAGGAAGCAGGATGACGACTTCAACGCGAAATTGGGGGTCGCGATCCTGGAGAAGGGCACCAACAACATTCGCGAGATCGCGTACGTCTGGTCCAATTCACTGCCGGAATCGCTGATGTTCAAGTCCGAGACAACCATCATTCCGTTTGTCTGGAAGCTGTCGTGGCGGCGAATTGTCGCGGAGAGCGGGTTGGGACGGATGAAGCGGTGGGTGCGGGAAGTGCGGAATCTCTACGAAGACTACAAGAGAGGATATCCGGGGGAGGAACCGGGCAAGATACTGCGCGTCTATCTGATGACCGATACCGACAATACCAACAGCCGGGCGTCGACCTGGTATGCGGATATCGAGTTTCACAAGAATGCGCCGCGGTAGGCCTGAACCCGGCGCGCCGCTTTTTTTTATTCCCGTACGAATCGCGGATTTCCGAAGCCGTCGTTGATGACGTGGCTTCGTGCCGGGATTTCGGCCTTGTCGGGAATGATCAGGTCCAGTTCGGTACTGTTCTCGATCACGGTTCCGTCTCCCACGCGTACCCCCCTGCCCAGACGAATCCTGCCGGGTCTCCTGTCTCCACTCAAGACGGTGCCGACGACGACCGACGAGGCGATCCGGCATTCGGTCTCGGTTTGCACGTAGCCGTAGACCTGGGTATTCGGACCGACTGTTGAATGATCCCCGATTCTGACGGGTCCCAGGAGGGTTGCGTCAGTGCCGATTTGTACGTGATCCCCGATTTCGGGATGTCGATGCCTGACTCTGCCGCTGAGGCCGCCCATCGTGCAGGGATAGATGTAACAGCCCGTGCCGATCACACCGGTCTGCCCGGTTGTCAGTCCACGGTGAGGATGGTCCAGAAAGTTCGCGTCGCCAATGACGGTTTCAGGATGCAGGTCGGCCTGGTAATATCGCCCGCCAAGTTCCGAAATGGCGCGTGGCAGAAGCGGCACGGGCATCCGGGCGATGTCTGCGAGCCCCTCCGCGGCGCCGGACCTGGTGAGGGCGTGGGCAACGTCGTGGTAGAAGAGCACCCGCCAGCCGGGGTATGTGCTGATGACCAGCTGCATGAGATAATCGAATGCGCAATCCAGATTTCGAGCCCTTAGAAACTCTCGATAGGGTTCGAAATCCCGGGCATCGATCGCGCAGTCCAGCGCGTGACCGTGGTCCATGTCCGCCAGTGTGCCCATGCGGTTCCGGTGTCTGGCCACGATATACGCATCCCATACCGCCGGATCCTTGAGAGACGCGAATCGGTTCCACAGCGCGCGGCTCTTGAGATTGGGAAGGTCCGCAAGAAGCGCAAATGTGGCCTCCAGGGCGGGCGTTTCAATATCCCTGCCGTTTCCTTCCGCGGCCAGGAACGACTGCACGATCATCGCGTAAATCTGATCGACGATCTCTCCGATTGCATCCTCGAGGCTGTCCGACGGTCCGGCTGCCTGTACGTTGTGTGAACCGGGGGCGACGCATTCCAGCAGGTTGCCCAGAACGGTTTCGAGGATGTCCCGGTTGACAAAGCCCCGACCCGAGGGGCGCGAGAGCAGGACCCTGCTGATTGAGTCGATGCGAATGACATCGCGCTCTTCCGAAGAGTAGATGGGATACAGCCGCTCCAGTACCTGCTTTAGCAACGGGTTCCTGCGTTTTTCGTATGAAGCATCAAAAAGCGTTCTGTCGCCCATGGTTCAGAACCTGCTCCCTTGCTCTTACTGCGTTGTCAATGCGTGAAGCGCCGCCGGGCCCCGGACCCTGACGGTACCGTCGGAAGGGTCCGTTCCTCGTTCAGAGCTGTAGCGATGCCTCGTGTTCGGCCAGGCGCAGGTCGGCATCGACCATTTCCCTGACCATGTCTTCGAAGCTGGTCTCAGGTCGCCAGCCGAGGCTTCTGCGCGCTTTCGACGCATCGCCCAGAAGCGAGTGCGTTTCGGTCGGCCGGAAGTACCGCGGGTCGATGCGCACGACCGCGCTCCCGGTCGCCGTATTGACCGCAACTTCCCCGGCGCCCTTGCCGCGCCACGCCAGCTCCAGACCCAGGTAGTCAGCCGTAAGATTCAGGAACGTGCGAACCGAATGCTGATGCCCCGATGCGATGACGTAATCGTCAGGCTTTGCCTGCTGGAGCATCAGCCACTGGGCGCGCACATAGTCACGTGCGTGGCCCCAGTCTCGCATCGCATCGAGATTTCCCAGGTACACGCATTCGTCCAATCCGACTTTGACGCGAGCGAGCCGCCGGGTGATCTTCCGGGTCACGAACGTCTCGCCGCGCACGGGGGACTCGTGGTTGAACAGGATACCGTTGCAGGCGAAAATCTCATAGGCCTCGCGGTAATTCACGGTAATCCAGTATGCATATACCTTCGCTGCGGCGTATGGCGATCGGGGATAGAACGGTGTGGATTCCCGCTGGGGTGTCTCGGTCGCCTTGCCGAACATCTCCGAACTCGAGGCCTGGTAGAACCGTGTCCGATCGGCGAGACCGCAGATCCGGATGGCCTCGAGCAGATGGAGCGCCCCCAGCGCCGCCACCTTTGCCGTGTATTCGGGCGTTTCGAATGACACCGCCACGTGACTCTGCGCACCCAGATTGTAGATCTCGTCGGGCCGTATTTCCTGGACGATCCGGATCAGATTGGCCGTATCCGTGAGATCTCCATAGTGCAGGATCATCCGCCGGTCGGGATCCTGGGGGTCGGCAAAGAGGTGGTCGATGCGATCCGTATTGAACAGGGAGGCCCGGCGGATGATGCCGTGCACCAGGTAGCCTTTACCAATCAGGAATTCAGCGAGATAGGAACCGTCCTGGCCGGTAATGCCGGTGATCAGAGCAGTCTTTTCCTGGTTGCCAGACCGCACGGAAGCCTCATAGGGAATCGAATCCGGGTCGCGCCGGTACCGAGGGATTCAGGTATCCGCACTGCGCAGGATGGACGACAGGCTGTATTGACACGGAAGGCGGACGGGAAGCGTACTCGCGGTAACCCACCGGCAAACTCAACAATAGGGTTTTCGATCATTCAAGTCAAGAAATACAACGCCAACTCAGGGCATTCGGGCGGGATATCACTTGACCGTGTCGACGTTTCCGGCTATTTTTCGCGCCGGCCAGTGTTCTGTCCCGGAAATAGGTTGCCTTAATTCGGCCGTCGAGTCGCCCGGCTCGCAAGGCGCCACCGACCTGGCCAGGTCGTCGAGCGAAGGCAACGCAGCGAGACGGGATGAATCGGCGGCCGAATGGTGAGGTATTTTTGGGACAGGACACCAGGAGGTGACTCGACCGGACTTTCGGACGGAACCCGTTCCGCAGATCCCCGTTCCATAGAGAGGAAACCCGCATTGTCCGTGCTTCACAGCGCCATTGGATATGTCGTGCTTCTCGCAATCGCCTGGTCACTCGGCCGGCGTTCCATACGCATCCCCTGGAAGACCGTCGCCGTTGCCAGCGGCCTGCAATTGCTCCTGACCGGCCTTCTCGTCAAGACGGGACTGCGGCATTACATCTTCGGTGTGGTCGGCGCCCTCACGGACATGCTTCGAGCAACCGCGCTCAAGGCGAACGAATCGCTGCTTTTCTCGGGATTGTCGAATCCCGAATTCACGAGCAAATACGGCCCCGTCGTGGCCCTGGAAATCGCCGCGATACTGATCTTTGTGGCCGCGGTTTCAAGAATGCTGTATCATTACCGGATCCTGCCGTGGGTGATCGGCAGGCTGAGCGCGGTCATGCAGAGGGCCCTCGGACTCAGTTCCGCGGAGAGTGTCGGGTCCGCCGGGAACGTATTTCTCGGGATGACGGAATCCCCGCTGCTGGTTCGGCCGTACGTGAGCCGTATGACGGAGAGCGAGCTGTTCTGTATAATGACCGTGGGGATGGCCACGATCGCCGGTACGGTGATGGTGATCTACGCGACCCTCCTGGGTACGGCCCATCCGGATATCGCCGGTCATCTGTTCACCGCGTCGCTGATCAGCGCGCCGGCGGCGATCGCGGTAGCCAAGCTGATGATCCCGGAGACCGGCGAACCGCTCACCTCACACAGCCGGGTGGAACTGCCTCGCGACGACACGCTGAACGGTCTCGATGCCGCGGCGAGGGGCGCCGCCGAAGGCATGCATCTGGTCATCAACATCCTCGCAATGCTCGTCGCCTTCATCGGCCTGGTCGCTCTGGCGAACCTGGTCATCGGAAAGATCGACGATTTCATTACCGGGGGGGCAGGCGGTTGGAGCCTCCAGGCCGCCGCGGGCGGCCTGTTTCGACCGTTCGTCTGGCTGATGGGGATATCCTGGACCGAAGCCCGCGCCGTCGGTGAACTGATGGGGCTGAAGACGATCCTGAACGAGTTCGTGGCCTACGTGGACCTGGCGCGCCTGATGAGCGGTCCCGACCCGCTCGATCAACGGGCTTTTGTGATCACCGCTTACGCCCTGTGCGGGTTTGCAAACTTCGGGTCCGTCGCCATTATGATCGGGGGCATCGGGGGGATCGCCCCGGACAGGCGAGGCGACCTGGCGCGACTCGGGCTCCGATCCCTGATTGGCGGGACGGTGGCGACCATGCTCACCGGCTGTATGATCGGATTGTACCTGTAACCGGGCACGTTCCGGTATCGAAAGTTATGGGGAATCCGGCGGCGCCAATGCCCGATTGGGACTCGTTAACGAGTTGGATTGAATCGCAATAACCAACAAGTACACCTGCGGCTCGCAGTCCGTCGCAACTTACACAGGAGGCAGCCTTGCAACTGAACACTTATTTGACCTTCGACAAGGAATGCAGGCAGGCGTTTGAATTCTACCGCTCCGTGTTCGGTGGAGACTTTCTGTTCATCCAGACGTTCGGAGACGGACCTCCCGACCTGCAGGTACCGGAAGAGGAACAGCACCGGGTCATGCACGTGTCGCTGCCCGTCGGCGACAGCGTACTCATGGGAAGTGACTCGACTTCGGCATTCGGGCCCCCTCCGCAGATCGGCGGCAACTTTTCGATAACTGTAAGCCCGGACAGCAGGGCGGACGCCGACCGGCTGCTCGCAGGGCTGGCGGAGGATGGGGAAGTGCTGACGCCGATGCAGGATATGTTCTGGGGGGCATATTTCGGGATGTGCGTCGATAAATTCGGCATCCGATGGCAGGTTAATTTCGAAAACCCTGAAGGCTGAATGCTGCGCCGTTCCGGCACGCTTCAGTGCATTTGACGAAACCGACGATGAACTTCAGGAGGATTTCGTTTCGTTGAGTCCGAATGATCGCTCCGGGTTGGCGGCGGCTCAGGAGAATGCACACGAGGGTTTCGCCAGATGAGGAACCGATGACGCTCGACGAGACGATTGGAGCGCTGGAAGCGCTCGGGACCGCACAGAACCGCAAGGTTTATGCGAGGCACGGCATCAACGCGCCGATGTACGGCGTCAGCTATGCCAACCTGAACAAGATGGTCAGGAAGATCAAGCTGGACCAACCGTTGGCAGAGGCATTGTGGGCCACAGGCAACCACGACGCCCGTGCACTCGCCACGCGGATCGCCGACCCCTCGATGATGAACGCCGACAAACTCGACGTCTGGGCGCGGGATATCGACAACTCGATCCTGGCGGGGGAGTTGGGAGCATTGGCAAGCACCTCGCGGACCGGATTGACGCGATTCAGAAAATGGACCTCCAGGCGAGGCGAGTGGGTCGCCACGGCGGGATGGAATACCTTCACGGAGATGGTTCTGAACGACCACGGGGATATCGACGAAGCGCTTCTCGACGCCTGCCTGGAGAGAATCGAGACGCGGATTCACAGCCAACCCAACCGCGTCCGCTACGCGATGAACAACGCGCTGATTGCAATAGGGACCTTCAACGCGAACTACCGAGATCGGGCGATCGCGGCGGCAAAGCGGATCGGTCCCGTGGTAGTGGACCACGGCGACACGAACTGCAAAACGCCCGACGCGGTACGGTATATTCAAAAATCCTTCGCCAGGAAAGAGAAAAAGAGGATGAAGAGACAATAGCCGCCGGTTTCCCCATCCTCGTTTACGTGACGACGCAGTTGCAAAACGGCCGGGCTCCCTGCCCGGCCGTTTCATTTTGTAGGTTCTTCTTGGATCGGCTGGTGGAAATAATAACAGAGCGCGTCCGGAGCAACGACGAAGAAGACCTGGTATTTTCGCCCGTCGTTCTCGTCGACCCTCCAGTTGCCGGTTTCGATACCGTTTTCTTCCAGTTCACGCCTCGCCCTGTGAATATCGGACACCAGGATCGCCGCGCCTTCCTGCCCGGGATCGCCGCCACTGACGGCGAATCCGATCCGGACGCCGTCCCTTTCGAGTACCACCGTGGGAACCGGGTCGCTGTGTCTCTCCGCTTCTCTGAGTCCAAACGCGTTGCAGTACCAGGCTGACGCTTCGTCGATGTCCTTCACCGGTAGCGCGAGAACATCGTCGGCATAGGGGAACGCGGCCTCGAACAGCTTCGATTCGTTCATGTCTTCGACTCCTTGTCGTTCGGTTCCGTCATTTCCGAACGTCGTTTCGATTCGGGTCCTGCCGGAAGCTCCGTCTGGCGTGGACGCGGCGCTCAAGCGACGCCGTTCAGCGCCAATTCAAAAACGTGGTAATTCATCAGCTGTTCCGACGCGGTGCGCGCAAGGTAATCCGCGGTGAGCGGGCGGTTGAGGATGAGCGGTACCTCCTGCTCCGAAAAGCCGCCGTGCGATCGCAGGCGTTCGCCGAGCAGCCCCCCGAGATCATGGTCGACCGGGGAGGCGCCGATACAGAACGCGTCGGCGGCGATTACCACAGCGTCGGCTTCCACGTCGACGGGTAAATTGAACCGGGCCGCCGCATCCGCTCGCTCCATGACGGCCTCGATCCCGTCGATGCACGCCATAAAGCGGATGGCATCGCCAACCTCCAGTTCGTCGAAGCAGTAAACCCTGACAAATCCTCCCAATGCGGCGTGATGCCCGACGAACGCGTCGGTGATCGGACAGATGACACGCGTTGTTCCCGTTCCGAAACGACGGTCCAGCACGTCCTGCAGCCAGATGACATTGTACGTACCGTCCCGTGCGCACTTGTCCTTCATGCCGTGGTCGGCCACGAGGGCCACGGTCGCGCCCAGGCGATCCAGCGCTTCACAGCGCCGGTCGAGCGATCGATAAAAGTCGAGCGCCGCGGGATGATCCGGCGGATACCTGTGCTGGATGTAGTCCGTAAGCGACAGGTAGGCCAGCCGCGGCCGGCTGCCTCGTTCGAGAAAACGGACGCCGGCGTCCAGTACGAACAGCGACAGGGCGTCGGAATACATGTCGGGTAATGGCCTGCCGACCCAGCCGAGCGCGTCCTGAATGCCGTTCTCGCGAAGCGTACAGCGGTCCGCTCGCTGGGATGAGAAACAGAGGTTTCCGTTCCCCACATCCAACCCCTTGCCGAGTTGTCTGCGGAGTTTGTCCTTGGCCGTGATGACGGCCGTCTCGACGCCGGCTTTCGAAACGACGTCGAAAATCGTCCGCGAACGCATCATCGACGGGGACGTCATCGGAACGGCCTTGCGGGTGCGCCGGTCCAGACAGAAATTTCCCGATACGCCGTGAACGGCGGGCGGGGCGCCCGTGGCGATGGACACGTTATTGGGACAGGTAAAGCTCGGAATGGCGCAGTGGGCAGTGCCGTTGTACCCGGCTTCCATAAAACGTGCGATCGTGGGAATCGCCCCGGCATTCCGCGCCGCCTCGAAATACTCCGGGTCTCCGCCGTCGACGCAGATGACGGTTACCGGAACCCGGGGAAGGCGATAAGTCACGCCATTGAGTTCGGTCTTCATTCTGTCTGGACGGAAGATGGAGACTTCATTGGCGACCGTTTTCCGAGGGTGGCAGGAAGGCGCCAACCCCTTCATGCGCCCGGTACGATTGGCACGTCCACAATCGAGGTTTCTTTCCACGATCGGATGGCCGCTTCGATGACTTCCTGGACGGCGAGCCCTTCTTCGCCCGACCCTTCGATTTCAGATTGAGGGGCGCCCTCGTCCAGCTGTTCGATCCATCGGTTAATACGCCTGGGGAAGGTGTCTTCGAAGACCAGACCGCCCATAATGGAGTTACGTACGACGGTGAGTTCCTCGGATCGTCTGGGATAGAGGGTCAGGTCTTCGAAACAGTTGTCGAGGACGAAACGGCCTTCAGTCCCCATCACCTCGCAGCGTTCAAGGTTGTGGGCGGGGTTGGTGTCGTAACTGCCGGTCAGGTGACCCACGACGTCGTTCTCGAAATGCATGTTGATCTGTGCGTTGGACCAGCATACTGTCTCACGGTCTCCGCTTCGTCCGGGCGCCTTGTTCAGAAAAGCCTGGACACGTTTCACATTGCCGCAGAAGTATCGCATAATGTCGATAGAGTGAGGGTGTAGGGCCCTGAGGTGGAACCACGGCGACGTCTCGTTGGGGTTTCCGATCCACATCGTCATGTTGATGAGAAGCAGGCGGCCGAGCCGGCCTTCCTCAATCCAGCCTCTGGCTTTGGCCGCCGGAGGGACGAACCGGTGGTTCAGGTTGATGCCGAAACGGATGGCGCACTCCCGCGCTTTTTCGACCATCTGACGGGCGTGACGAATGTTGTTGCTTATGGGTTTTTCACACAGGACGTCGACTCCGGCTTCCATGCACTGGATGGCGGGTTCGAAATGGTCTCCCCCGTTCTCAAAGCCGCCGGTCGCCACGCTCACCGCATCCAGTTCTTCGCAACGAAGCAACTCAGGCACGCTGTAGAATGACTTCGCGCCAAACCGGTCGGCCGCGCTGTCCGCCCGTTCCTTCACCACGTCGCAGACGGCCACAAGGTCTGAACTCCTGTTATTCACGTAAACTTCCGCATGTTGGCTGCCAATGCCGCGCATGCCGATAACGCCAACGCGGATCATGTCAATGCTCCTTGCAGGAAACGGTGAACCGCTGATCCGGAAACCGGGGGTAATCGAGGCCCGGGGTGGACCGCCGCGATTCCAATCTTCTCACTCGAACAGCGGGCTGAAGTAACCGTAGGAACGCCTGACAACGCTGTCAATCTCATCCACGCCCATGTCCCGCGTACCTACGATCTCGAGAACCGCGTACTCGAGCCCGGGAATCGCCCTGAACGCGCTCGCCTGGGCGTGGAGATCCATATCCCCGTTGCCGGCCACCTGGGTTTCCACCGGACCGATGGCGGTCTGCCTGCCCTTCACGTCACGGATTCTGACCGAAAGGATATATTCGCTGATTCTGCCAATCGTTTCCTCCGGCACCTCCCGCTGCGGGCTGCGCCAGACGTGGGTGGCGTCGTAATTGATACCCACCCGGCGTCGATCGACCTGCTGCATGAAGCGATACGCGGTGTCGGTGTTGTATACAGCGTTGCCCACGTGAGGTTTGATGCTGAGCCGGACGCCGCGGCGGGCGGCCTGGCCCGCAAGACGGTTGACTCTTTCAACGGTGGCGTTGAACTCCGGTTCGTCGTCCGGTTTACCCCCCGGGCCCGTCGTGACCAGGGGCGCGCCGAGTGCGTTCGCAGCGTCCAGGATCTGAAGGAAGCGGCCCTCGTCGTCCAGATTGCCGCTTGCGCCGAGCGATTCGATTTCCAACTCGTGGTCCGCGGCCCGGCGTCTGACGTCACGGTAATACGCGTCGCTTTCGCCAATGGACAAATGGGGGGCCATCCCCGGAATACAGCAGAGTTCGATGGCCCGGTAGCCGGCCGACCGTATCCGTTCCAGGGCGACGTTCAGGTCCTGTCCGCCGTATAGTATTGTGCTGCATCCAAGTTCCATAACGCTTGCCTTCTCTTCTGTCGAGATGTTCATTGTCGCGGGATCGGCGTCAATAAATAAGCGGTCGAACAGGGCTTTGTCAAGCCGAAAACCGCCAAAACACCCGACCCCGTGAAATTCCTTGCTTGATCCCTGACACATTAGCAATTATATTGGTACGGCGGCAACTCTTCGTGGAATCTGATGTATAAAATGTGTAAATTCGAACGATGCAGCGGTTGGTTGCAACCAGAAACCATTGAGGGGGAAGAACCATGAAGATCAATGAGGAGATCCGGGAGGACGTTGCCGTACTCACGGTTACGGGCGCCCTGATGTCCGGCCCTGAAGTGGCCGAGTTTCACGACCACATCAAACGGCTGGTTAAAGACGGAATCAGCCGGGTGGTTGTCGATTTTTCAAAGGTGAAGTGGTTCGGCAGTTCGATGCTGGGGGTCATGACCGCCAGCCTGACCACGGTTCGGCATGCGGGCGGAGATATGCGGCTCACGGGCATTACGCGGAAAATCGAGAGCATTCTGATGGTCACGCAGCTGGCGGGTATCTTCCGGACCCTGGATACGGTGGACCGTGCGGTGGCCAGTTTCAAGACGCAGCCGCCCGAGTAACCCACCCGCAAACCGGAAGTGTATACGAAAGCGTCTTTGTCCACGGGGATAAAGGCGCTTTTGATCGTTTGGAATCAGGGTGCGCCTCGGATTCCAGGGGGCCTTACAGGAATCCGTCGCCCGGTGCAAAACGCGGCGTTGCAGTCGTGTTTTAAGACACACTGAGATCGGTTTTTCTTGATACCTGAACATTTGAATAGTATATTGCGTATCCACTATCGCGTGCCGGTACCCGCAGGGAGCAGTTTCCCGTACGATTCACCTCAACGCTGAACCGGTTTCCCGGTTTGCTCGTCGCGTCCGAGGGCAGGGAGCAGACGTACGGGGTCGAAGTATAGGGCCGGTCGGCACCGCAATCAAGGGAGTCAGGGTTTCTTCCTGAAGCTTGACCAGGGAGAAAGACGGATTCATGGACACGCGAGAAATCGTCATCAGAGGGGCGCGGGTTCACAACCTGAAGGATGTGAACCTGACCTTGCCGAGAGATCAACTGATCTGTTTCACAGGGGTTTCGGGCTCCGGGAAATCGTCGCTGGCCTTCGATACGATCTATGCGGAAGGCCAGCGTCGATATATCGAGTCCCTTTCCGCCTATGCCCGCCAGTTTCTGGGTCAGATACGAAAGCCCGACGTCGACCGGATTACAGGCCTTTCGCCTACGGTGTCTATAGAGCAGAAAGCTGCCGTACGGAATCCCAGGTCTACGGTGGGCACGATGACGGAGATTTACGACTACCTTCGCGTACTCTATGCAAGGGTTGGCGAGCCGCATTGCGTGTCGTGCGGGACCCCGATCGGCGGTCAGACACGCGACGGCATTGTGAATCGGATCATGGCGCTGGGTGTCGGAACACGGATCTCTGTCCTGGCGCCGCTCGTCCGCGGGCGAAAAGGGGAGTACCAGGATCTGTTCGAGGATTTGCAGCGGGACGGCTATCTCCGTGTCCGTGTCGATGGACGGATGGTACAGCTTGCGGAATCGCAGCGACTCGAACGACACATCCGGCACGATATCGACCTTGTGGTCGATCGTATTGTCGTACGGGCGGATGGACATGGGCGTATCGGGGAAGCGGTGGATGCAGCACTGGGATTCGGCAACGGTACGCTGATCGTGGGATTCGAGGAAGGTGAGGATCTGCTGCTGAGTTCCAACTTCTCCTGCACGAAGTGCGGGTTGAGCGCAACGGAGCCCACGCCTCAGCTGTTTTCCTTCAACAATCCGCAGGGAATGTGTTCCACTTGTAAGGGTCTCGGTACTCAGATTGCCCTGGATCCGAAGCGTTCGGTACCCGACGACGCCCTGTCGGTCATGGAAGGGGCGATCGCGCCGCTCGGCGAACCGCGGAACCGCTGGAAGATACACTATTACAACGGCGTATTGAAGCGTCATGGCGCGGACGTCGATACGCCGTGGCGGGAAATATCCGGGGCTGCTCGCGAGGAACTGCTGTACGGCGTGAAGGACCGCATCCGGCTGGAATGGCAGCGGCGGGATGGCCGTGTCTGGACGCATCACGATTCGTTCGAGGGAATTTTCCCACCTCTGGAACGCCGGTACGCGGAAGCGGGTTCACCGGCGTGGAGGCGAAAGCTCGGTCCTTACATGCGGACGGGGAGGTGTCCGTCATGCCGGGGCGTGCGTCTGAGAGCCGAAGCCGCTTCGGTGACGATCGAGGGTACGTCGCTGCCGGCGGCCGCGGCGATGTCGGTTGCGGATGCCTTCGCGTTCTTCGACGGACTGAACCTGACGGCGACCCGGCGGATGATCGCGGAGGATGCGCTCAAGGAGATCCTGGGTCGGCTCAGATTCCTGCTCGACGTCGGGCTTGATTACCTGACACTGGACCGGACGGCGCCGACCCTTTCCGGCGGCGAGGCCCAGCGCATCCGGCTGGCGGGGCAGATCGGAAGCGGTCTGGTCGGAGTAACCTACGTTCTGGACGAACCCTCGATCGGACTGCACCAGCGCGACAACAAAAGGCTGCTGGACGCGCTGTGCCTGCTGCGGGACGCGGGAAACACGATCATCGTGGTGGAGCACGACGAGGAGACGATGAAACGGGCGGACCGGATTGTGGATTTCGGACCGGGTGCCGGTCACCAGGGCGGGGAGGTTGTCGCCTGCGGACCCTGGCGGAAGATCGCGCTGTCGGAGCGGTCAAGTACTGGCGCCTTTCTTTCCGGAAGACGATCGATTGCCATACCTGACCGCAGGGCGCGGAAAGGACAGTGTCTCGCCGTTTTCGGTGCGAGACATAACAACCTCAAGGGGTTCGACGTCGAACTTCCCCTGGGAGTATTCAACTGCGTAACCGGGGTATCAGGTTCCGGAAAGAGTTCGCTCATAAACGACATCGTCTATCGAACGCTGGCGCGAGAACTGAACCGCGCCGAAACGGAACCCGGTGCTTTCGACCGCATCGAAGGGTTCGACGTCCTGGATAAGGTGATTGAGATCGATCAGCAGCCCATCGGCCGCACGCCCAGAAGCAATCCCGCCACATACACCGGTGTATTCGGCCCGATCAGAGCGTTGTACGCGGAGCTCAGGGAGTCCAGGGTGAGAGGGTACCGCCCCGGCCGGTTCAGTTTCAACGTAAAGGGCGGCCGATGCGAAGCCTGTAGCGGGAACGGCGCCAATCTCGTTGAAATGGATTTCCTCGCCGACGTATGGGTAACGTGCCCGGTATGCGAGGGGCGGCGATTCAACCGGGAGACGCTGGAAGTTCGGTACAGGGGGGCGTCCATCGCGGAAGTGCTGGATATGGAGGTGGAGCGGGCATGTGCCTTCTTCGATGCGGTGCCGCAGATCCATCGGATTCTCGAGGTGTTGGTCGAGGTGGGCATGGGCTACGTTAAGCTGGGGCAGCCCGCGCCAACGTTGTCCGGTGGCGAAGCTCAACGTGTGAAGTTGTCTAAAGAGTTGTGCCGCAAACAGACAGGATCTACACTTTATATTCTGGATGAACCTACGACAGGCTTGCATTTTACAGACATACAGAGTCTGCTGAAGGTGCTGCACCGGCTCGTGGATCTGGGCAATACGGTCGTCGTGATCGAACACAACATGGATGTTATCAAGACGGCGGACTGGGTAATCGACCTGGGACCCGGAGGCGGAGAATCGGGTGGGTACGTTGTGGCGGAAGGTACCCCGGAACACATCGCGCGGTCAAGACGATCTTTCACCGGCCGGTCTCTGCGTCCGGCGTTGCGGCAGGGCTTCGATCCGGTCCGGCACGACGGCGCATCGGAGCTTCGAGGCCGGGACAGGGGGCTGATTCGTGAAATCCAGGTCGCCGGCGCCCGGGAGAACAATCTTCGGAACGTGGATGTGCGGATTCCACGGGAGAAACTGACCGTCGTATCGGGCGTATCGGGATCCGGCAAGTCTTCGCTGGCGCTGGACACGGTATTCGCCGAGGGTCAGCGGCGATATGTCGAGTCTTTGTCGGCATACGCACGGCAGTTCCTGGGGCAACTGCCCAAGCCGAAGGTCGAGCGAGTGACCGGGTTGTCGCCCGCCATCGCCATCGAGCAGAAAGCGGCCAGCAGGAATCCCCGCTCCACCGTCGGCACGGTAACGGAGGTATATGACTACCTGCGGGCGCTGTTCGCGCTGGTCGGAAAGGTCTATTGTCCGGATTGCCGCGTGCAGGCGGGGGCGCTGGACATTCAGGAAATCGTCGACCGGATTCTGAGAATGCCTTCCGGAAGACGCATCTATCTGCTGAGCCCGCAGCGGCCGGGCAGAGGTGAGGATTACGACGTCTTGATCACCAGGGCCTCGCGGGCGGGATACCTCAGGGGCCGGCTGGACGGCGAGGTGTTCGAGCTGAAAACGCCAGCCGAGATCGACTATCGTCAGTCGCACAGCCTTGAGATTCTGGTGGATCGCGTCACGCTCAAACCCGGCGTGCGCAAGCGCATTGCGGACTCGATTGAAAAAGCCCTGGAGTTGTCAGGCGGTGTGGTCATCGTGGCGTCCCCGGACGATGTTGAGGAAACCAGATTCAGCCAGGTTCTGTCCTGCCCGAAATGTGGGAGGAGTTTCGACGAAATAACCCCGCAGCACCTTTCGTTCAACAACCATGAAGGCTGGTGTGACTCGTGCGAGGGACTCGGAACCCAGAAGGGGATGGGAAAGAATACGCTGATTCCGGACCCCCGGAAGTCCCTGGCCGAAGGGGCCGTGCCGGTTCTCGGCAGACTGAAAGGCGGTCCGTTGGCGGCGATAATGCGTGCGGTAGGCGATGCCGGTGCATTCGACCTCGAGACGCCGGTCGTACAGATGTCTCAATCGGCAATGGAAGTTCTGCTTTACGGAACGGGAGAACGATGGCTTTCGCATGCTGACGGCCTGCGTTTCAGATACAAGGGACTGTTCAATTCGCTTGAGGAACTGGTAAGGCTGTCCCCGCGGTTTCGCGAGAAATTGGGAGAATTGGTGGAAGACGTGCCGTGCCTTGCGTGCAAAGGCGCGCGCCTCAAGCCGGAAAGCGCCGCCGTCCGTTTGAGCGGTACCACACTCTGCGAATTGGTCGATCTGCCCATCGAATTGTCAAGGCGCTGGCTTGAAGATCTGGAACTGACCGGCCCGGAATTGGACGCAGTCGGAGAGGTCATCCAGGAAATCCGTGTCAGAATGCGGTTCCTGCATGAAGTCGGGTTGGGTTACCTGTCGCTCTCGCGAAGGGCGCCCACGTTGTCCGGCGGCGAGGCGCAGCGGATCCGCCTGGCCAGCCAGATCGGGTCGGGGCTGACCGGTGTGCTCTACGTGCTGGATGAACCTACCATCGGACTCCATCAGCGGGACAATCGCCGGTTGCTTGCCGCGCTGGCCCGGTTGCGGGACCTCGGCAATACCCTCGTCGTGGTCGAGCACGACCGCGAAACGCTGGAAACCGCAGACCACATCGTGGATTTCGGACCCGGCGCGGGGTCCCGCGGAGGAATGCTGGTTGCGGAGGGGCATCCGAAACGCCTGAGCACGGAGAACGGTTCCCTGACGGCGAAGTATCTGGCGGGCAGGCTGGCCATTGCCTCGCCGCCTCGGAGATTGGCACTGAAAGGGTGCGTGGAGGTGGTGGGCGCCCGTCACAACAATCTGAGGGATCTGAACGTGAGATTTCCGCTGGGGATGCTGATCGGCGTCACCGGCGTGTCGGGTTCGGGAAAGTCTTCGCTTGTGAACGACGTCCTCTACGGGGCGCTGGCGGCGAGGTTGAATGGCGTCCATGGGGTTACCGGAGATCACGACGACGTCCGGGGGATGGATGGCATCGACAAGGTGATCAATATCGATCAGTCCCCGATCGGTTTTTCGCCGCGCAGCAACCCGGCGACCTACGTCAAGGTGTTCGACAGGGTTCGGAAACTTTACGCACAGTTGCCCGATGCGCGAATCCGGGGGTTTTCCCCGGGGCACTTCAGCTTCAATCACCGGAAGGGCCGGTGCGAGGCCTGCAAGGGCCTGGGATCGAGGTGCATCGAAATGCATTTTCTTCCCGATGTCTGGGTTACCTGCGAGGATTGTCACGGGAAACGGTACAACCGGGATGTGGTGAACGTACTTTACAAGGGCCGGTCGATTGCCGACGTGCTGGAGATGACGGTAGACGAGGCGCTGCGGCAATTCGAAAACGTGCCGGGTATCCGTCGCACGCTCAAGACGCTGGCGGACGTAGGATTGGGATATATCAGGATGGGGCAGGCGTCCACCACCCTGTCGGGCGGAGAAGCGCAACGGGTCAAACTCGCCAGAGAACTCGCCCGGCCGAATACCGGCAAGACCGTGTATCTGCTGGATGAGCCCACCACCGGATTGCACGTTGCCGACGTGGCCAGACTGCTCGACGTATTGAACCGGATTGTAGACGCCGGCAATACGGTTATCGTCATCGAGCACAATCTCGATGTCATCAGGACGGCGGACTGGATCATCGACCTCGGGCCGGATGGCGGTGAAAATGGCGGGTACCTGGTCGCGGAAGGCACACCTGAGGAAGTGGCTCAGGTCGATGCGTCGCATACGGGCCGTTTTCTGAAGGAATTGCTGGACCCGGGCAATTCGGGTTTGCCGCGTGCGCCGGAGATACCCGACTGACTCGGCCGTGCGTTCTCATTCGAGAGGCAAGAGGTCCAAACCGCGCGGCAACAGGACCTGATCAGGGCTCTTCGCCTTCTTCACGAGGAGGGAAACGATGGTCGTCGCAACCCGAGATTCGTCTCACAAGTCCAGGGCCGCAGCCGATTTCGTCGGCGACGGGTGCGGCGATCAGGAGGAAATCTACGCGGCGATTCGCGCGCTTCCGCCCTCGGGCGGCACGGTGAACCTGATGGACGGCGTCTATGATATCCGCAAGGTGGAGGGTTCGCTCGGCGGGTTGATCATCGACCGCAGCAATGTGACGCTGGCAGGACAGGGCGCGGCAACACGGCTGATTCTGGCGCCCGGACAGAATACGAACGTAATTCGCATCATAGGAAACGGCGTGGGAAATATCACAATACGGGATCTCTGGGTGGACCAGAATCGAGATCAGAATCCGTATGACGGCGCTGAGTTTCTGAATGTCTCCCACGGTCGGTTCGAATACAACGGCATCAAGGCATTCTGCGCGGAACCCGGCGGCTCCTGTCCACGACCGACCCACAATATCACAATTGAAAATTGCACGGTACTGAATTCACGGCGCCTGGGCATCATGCTGCAGGGGCCCAACATGCGGGTCGTCAACAACCGTCTGGGCAATGCGAATTCAGACGCCGTGGAACTCCTGGGCGGTCCGGGATTCGTCACGGGCAATTTCGTTGAGATAACTGGTCGAACGCACGTTGCGGTTGGATCCGATGGGGGAGATTCGATCGTTATGGCGAACAACGTGGTGCATGTGCTTGACGGCGGCGACCTGGATATCGCCTTCCGGTCCTGGGCAGATTCCGAGGGTCATGTGGTATCGGGCAATGTCGTGATGGTCGACGATGGAGGGGATCTGGGATTGGCGATGGATGTGCGCGGACTTGATTCGACCGTTTCAGGAAACGTGATCCGTGGGCCGGACCGGGCACAGCGATTGCCACTCTGGCTTACCGGCGCGGGCATGGCGGTTACCGGAAATCACTTCCGGAATGTCGACCTGGTCGTCAACGACCAGACCGGTACGAACCGGCCGATTCTCCTCCAGGGAAACACAATGGAGAATTCGGCGGTCGTACAGAAAGCGGGCAACCTGGTGTTGCCGGCCGGAGAGTAGGTCCGATGAATCTGAAAATCCCCAGTCGCGCCTTCTTCAGTTTCGCGTGGACGTGCCCGTACCGCAAAGATCCACCGGTCATCGACGGAGACTTGAACGACTGGGGCGCGCAGTACCGGATTCCGGACCTTACGGCACTGGAGGGACGGGAGGCGTTTGCCGACATATACGCTGCCTGGAACGAACGCGGTCTCTATTTCGCAGCAGACGTGAAAAAGGCAGCGGCCGCGAAGGTGGACGAACGAAGTCCGTTACAGGGGGATGGCTTGCAGGTATGGGTGGATACCCGCGACGTCCGGAACGCGCACCGGGCGAGCCGGTACTGCCACCACTTCTATTTCCTGCCCGGTTCGGGAAACCGGAAGGCGAGAGGAGGTCAGGTGGCAATCCGCAGGGCCCGAGCACATTCGAAGCTTCGCGACCCTTCCGAGTTGAAGGTGGCCAGCGATGCATCCGGAACCGGATACAGGATGGAGGTCCATTTGCCGGCGGAAGCGTTGACAGGGTTCGACCCGGAAGAAAACCGCCTGTTCGGATTCACCTATCTGCTCCAGGACCGGAAACAGGGACGACAATTCTGGACCGCCGACAAGCCGCTTCCGGTATCGTACGATCCGAGCCTGTGGGGCAGGCTGGAACTTCAGAAGTGAACCTGCGGGAAAGGCGAATCGTGCCAACCGATTGACGCTGCTGCCGCCCGCCGGACGTGTCACGCGTGTATCTGGATGTCGCCATTCGCCAGTCGATGGCGTTTTTGGGTGAATATCTGCGAAGTCGAGCGATATGGACACATTGCTTGAAACACCGTCTACCGGAATCCTGGCTCGCTGCAGTTCGATGCTGCAAGACACCGAAAACCCGTTGATTCGGGTGTGTTCGGACCTGGATGCGGCGGGGAATTTCGGCGCTCAGTGGCTGGTCGTGACGGAACGAAGGATCCTCGTGCTGGACGAGCGCGGCATACACGGCGTGGTCGAGATTCCATTGAAGGACGTGGTCGGCGCTCGTACGGAAGCGCTGGTGGGAGGCGCATACCTGGAAATCGAGCGAGCGGCGCACCCGTTGGTTTGCGTGCCCTATTCTCAGACCCAGGCCCAGAAGTTTTCGGAAGTGGCCCGTGGGATCGAGCAACTCACGAATGCCCGGACGCCGAACGTTCGCATGTCTCTGGACAGAACCCGATGCGAAACGTGCGACCGCCTACTGCCCGAGAAGAACGGAATCTGCCCTGCCTGCATGAATCGGATGGATACGCTGGCCCGGATCGCCAGTTATATGAGGCCCTATAGGGGCCGTGCCGCGCTGCTTGCGTTTGCGTCGGTGTTGACAACGGCGGCCGAATTGATCCCGCCTCAGATTACCCGGCTGATCGTGGATGACGTTCTGGTAACGGGAGAGTCACCGGCGTACAGCGATCGGCTGGACCGGCTGATGCTGCTTGTGCTTGCGCTGGTGGGCGTGCGGACGTTGACCTGGGGGGCGGAATGGCTTCATGGATGGACGGTGACCTGGCTGGGCGCCAGAATGACGGCGGACATTCGAAGTCAGCTCTACCGGCGCCTTGAGTTGCTGTCGCTTCAGTTTTACGACAATCGCCAGGTCGGCGCATTGATGTCCCGTGTGACCCGGGACAGCGGTCGGTTGGAAGATTTCCTGGTGGACGGATTGCCCTATCTCGTCATCAACAGCCTTACGCTTGTGGGCATATTGGCGGCCCTTCTGGCGATGCACTGGCAGTTGACCGTCTACGTAATCATCCCCGCGCCGCTGGTCGTGCTGGGCGCGGTATTCTGCTGGAGGAGGATGCGAAGGTTCTACGCCAGATGGTTCAGAAGCTGGTCGGAATTGACAGGCCGCGTCAACGAGGCCCTGTCGGGCATTCGCGTGGTGAAGGCGTTCGCGCAGGAGAAGCGCGAGATCGGGGCGTTCGAGAAGATCAACCGGAAACTCACGGGGCGGGCGGTTCGGGCGGAAACAAGCTGGGCCGTATTTGCGGCCACAACGAATTTTCTGGCCGGTCTGGGCGTATTGATCGTCTGGTTCTTTGGCGGTCAGGAGGTGCTGGGGGGCCGTTTGACACTGGGTACGTTGATGGCGTTTTACGGCTATATGTGGCTGCTCTACGGACCCCTGCAGTGGTTCGGAATGGTCAATAACTGGATGACCCGGGCCTTTGCGGGGGCCGAGCGCATCTTCGAGATCACCGATACGCCGCCGGAAGCCTATGAGGACCCCGGCGCGACCCCGATGCCCGAAATGAGGGGACACGTTCGGTTCAGGGACGTGACCTTCGGGTACGATAAGTCCAAACCCGTGCTGCACGAGATCGACCTCGATGTCAAGACCGGCGAAATGGTCGGGCTTGTCGGCAGATCGGGCGTGGGAAAGACCACCACGGTGAATCTGATCTGCAGGTTCTACGACGTGGACAGCGGAGGGATCGAAATCGACGGGGTCGATATCCGGAAGATCCGGCTGGAAGATCTGCGGGCGCAAATCGGCATTGTACTCCAGGAGCCGTTTCTGTTTACCGGAACCGTCGCGGAGAATATCGGGTATGGAAAACCGGGCGCGAGCCTCCACGAGATCATCGAGGCGGCGAAGGCGGCCAATGCGCACGACTTTATCGTTGCGAGAGACGACGGATATGATTCAGAGGTCGGGGAGCGGGGCGGAAACCTGTCCGGAGGTGAACGGCAACGGGTGTCCCTTGCCCGGGCGATTCTGCACGATCCCCGGATCCTGATTCTGGACGAGGCGACGTCCAGCGTGGACGTTCAGACGGAGGTCCAGATTCAGGAAGCGGTGTCGCGACTGGTGCGCGGACGGACGACGTTCGCAATCGCGCACAGGCTCTCCACGCTTCGGAATGCGGACCGGCTTGTTGTACTGGAAGACGGGCGGATTGTGGAAGTCGGAACGCACGGAGAATTGCTCTCCAGACAGGGCGTGTTCTTCAATCTGGTGAAGTTGCAACAGGAGGTGTCGGAAATCATCGCCGTGAAGGCTTAGCCTTAATTAGACAAAAACCGCGATGCGGAAGAGTGGTGAGGGTTTTTTGGGACAGGACAGGAGCTGGAGTGGAAATGCAGGCGTTTAGAGAACCCCTGCCGGAAGCCGTGCTGGAACACCTCGGTGCACGAGGACTGAACGACGAGCCCACGCTCGTGCAGGTGTCGTCGGATCTGTCGCCCGATTGGCATTACGGCCGGCAATGGCTGCTGGTGACGGAAACCCGATTGCTATTGATTCCTTGCGAGAGCGAGAGCGGCATCGTCGTAGTGCGTATGGAAGACGTAACGGGCGCCGGGATAGACGCGTTGGTGGGAGGCGGCCGACTGACCGTGGAACGGCGGGGAGCGGAGCCGATTTATGTGCCGTTTTCACAGTCATTGATGCCGAAATTCTCCGAGGTAGCCGAGGGCATCCGGCAGTTGTCCGAGGCAGAGGAACTATCGCTGCCGGAACGGGTGGAGCGGTCACGGTGCGACAGGTGCGGCCGCCTGTTGCCGGAGAAGGACGGCGTCTGCGCGGCATGCATCCGGAAATGGCATACGCTGCGTCGCCTGCTGCGGTATCTGATGGCCCGCCCGTGGCGGTTGATCTCCGTCGTACTGTTGACGTTGCTGACGACCGCGTTGGAACTGCTGCCGCCCAGAATCACACAGCACATCATCGATGACGCGCTTGTGCCGGGAAGCGATTTCAACCTCCTGATCCTGCTGGTGCTCGGACTTCTGGGAGTGCAACTGTCGTTGTGGGCCGCATCGGTGGTCCTGGAATGGCTGGCCCAGCGAATGGGGCACGGAGGTGTGCAGGACATCCGGTCGGATCTCTACCGGAAACTGCTGTTTCTGCCATTGCGGTTCTACGATCGCCGAACCGTAGGCAGTCTCATCTCCAGGATGTCGAACGATTCGGACAGACTGGAGGGTTTTCTGGCGTCAGATCTTCCCTATTTCCTTTCCCGGCTGCTCCTGTTTACAGGAATTCTGGGCCTTCTGCTGGTAACAAATTGGGAACTTACCCTGTTGGTCCTGTTGCCGGTCCCGCCGATCGTCGTGGTCGGAAGCCGCATCTGGAAGCGAATGATGGGCTATTGGACGCGTTGGGGCGTCAAGTGGTCGCGGCTCTCGGCACACTTGAGTGAATCTATTACCGGCATCAGGGTTGTGAAGGCGTTTGCACAGGAGACCAGGGAAAGCGACAGGTTCGACCGGCGGAATGAGGATCTGCGCGCCGTGGTTGTGGCGAGCGAACGGAACTGGTTCGTCTTTTTTACCGTCACGAATTTTATGATGAGTTGGGGTGTATTTCTGGTCTGGTATTTTGGTGGTCGTCAGATCCTTCGTGGGGAGATGACGCTGGGGGCGCTGGTTGCCTTCATCAGCTATCTGTGGATGTTATACCAGCCGCTGCGGTGGTTTGGCGAACTCTACAATATTGTCCTGCGTGCGTTTGCCGGCGCAGAGCGGATTTTCGAGGTCGTGGATTCAGGCTCGGAACCTTACGAATCGGCGGATGCCTCGCCGTTGCCGCGCATGGAGGGACGGATTGTGTTCCAGGATGTGGATTTCGGGTATGACCCGGGAAAACCGGTCCTGAAAGGGATAGACCTGTCCGTCAGACCCGGTGAGATGATCGGGCTCGTGGGCAGGTCGGGCGCGGGCAAATCCACCTTGATCAATCTGATCTGCAGGTTCTACGACCCGGACCGCGGGCGCATCGAGATCGACGGGTTGGACACGAGGGAGGTCCGCCTGACAGACCTGAGGTCGCAGATCGGAATGGTTCAGCAGGAGCCCTTTCTATTTGACGGAACGATTACCGAGAATATCGCCTACGGCAAGCAGGACGCAACGTTCGGCGAGGTCGTTCAGGCGGCGGTCGCTGCCGAAGCCCACGAGTTCATCGTCGGCAAGCCGGATGGATACGATATGAAGGTGGGAGAGAAAGGAGGGAACCTCTCAGGCGGTGAGAAGCAGCGGATATCCATCGCCCGCGCGATCCTTCACGATCCGAGAATTCTGATTCTGGATGAAGCGACCTCGTCGCTGGATACCCGGACGGAGCGAAAGATCCAAACGGCGATCTCACGGCTGGTCGAGGGCCGTACGACATTCGCCATCGCGCACCGTCTCTCCACGCTTCGCAGTGCGGACCGGCTCATCGTCCTGGACGACGGCCGGGTGGCGGAAGTGGGGACCCATCTGGAGTTGATGTCACGTCGGGGTATCTTTCACCGCCTGGTGAATCAGCAGAAGGAGACGACGGCGGTGATGGCTGTCGGCGGGGGCAAAGACGACTCGGGAAAGGATTGAGCATTGAACAGGAACAAGGAATCAATGGAACGTGGCGAGTCAAAACCAACGCCGATTGACGTACCGCACCCGGAGCGCGTGGACCCACGCAAGATCCGCCTCTTCCGGGAACCGGCATGGCGCCTTCGACTGACCATCGAAGGCGATCGTTCCTATCTCGCATTGAAGATCGTTCGAGCGGCGCCCCTGTCAGAACCGGATCGCTACATTTGCTTCCTGGATTCGAAGGACGAGGTGATTTGCATGGCGGATGACATTCTGGAATTGCCGCCGGACACCAGGGTCATCGTCCGGGAGGAACTGGCGCGCCGCTACATGACGTCCCGGGTTGAGCGTGTGCATGCGATACGGAACGAATACGGAGTCTCATACTGGGATGTCAGTACGGATCGCGGAAGGAGGGAATTCGTAGCCAAAAACGTGGCCGAAAGCGCCCGGTGGCTGAGTGAGAAGCGTATGATGATCCTGGACGTGGACGGGAACCGGTTCGAGGTCGCTGACCTGCACGAACTGGATAAGAAGAGCGTGGGGTTGATTGAAATGGTGGTGTAAACCCGAACGAGGCGCTTCTCCACGTCCTGCTGCCGAAGGGGGTTGGCGATCGTCGCTTCAAAGAGACGTTGCGTGTCCGTTCTGCGATGAATACCCTCGCCTCGACCCGTCAGATTTCGATCCGGTTCGATTAATCTGAATATGTAAAGGAGTGATATAAATGGCTCTGGTTGTGCAAGATAAAGATTTAGCGCCAAAGTCGATATCGGATCTTTCCGTACGCCGTACGATGAGCGGAGAGAGTCTGATGTTGACCCGGTACGAGGTCAGGGCGGGAGCTGAGTTCGGGGCGCACCGGCATCCCGAGGAGCAGATGGGGTACGTCATCCGGGGTCGGATTGAATTCTTCGTGGGGGAACCGGAAACGCGTTACGTGTTTGAGGCGGGGACGTTCTTCCACTTTGCGCCGAACGAGCCCCATCGTTCACGGGTACTGGAAGACAGTCTTGTCATCGACGTATTCTCCCCGCCGAGGCCGGAATACGTACCCGAAGCGACGCAGGCAATCCCTGATCGTTAATTCTCCCACATCCGTTTGTATTTGTCCGGGTTTTCCATCGTAATTGACTGGTCGTAAATCTGCTGGAGCAGATCCAGCGCTTCCAGGGCCTGGCCCGCGTCGCATTCAGGCTGCCTGTCTTGGCGAATCGATTCGATGAATTCGACGTTCTGAGCCAGCACGTCGTCGTCGAGGGTGTCGTCGCTATCGAAGAGGACTTTGCCGTTCAGCGCGACCTGATTGCCCGAGACGACGAGGGTACCCGCGTCGCACAGATAGATATTGTTGTTGACGCCCGTACGGGCGTTGTAGGAAAGACTGAGCGAAGCAATGGTTTCCGAGGTGTAACGTACGAGCATGCTGACGTCGAGCGACGTGCCGGTTGCTGCGTCGAGCGGGCTGAGCTCGCCGCGAATCCGGCGAACGGGTTCGTCGATGGTCCAGAGGGAGTAGTCGAGCACGTGGCAACCGTGGTGGAACAGGACGTCGTCCGTCCAACTCCGCCTGTAGCCGGTCCAGCCGACGTTTTCGCGGCGTAATTGAAATTCGTGAATATGGTGCTGGTGCACGCGGCCTGCTTTGCCGTTCGCGATGAAATCCTTAATATACCGTCCTGCCCGGTTGAAACGGCGGGTATGCGCAACCAGGAGTCTCTTGCCGGACTTTTCCGCAAGACCGGCAATCTCGGCGGCGCCTTTGTGCGAAAGCGCCAGAGGGATCTCAACCAGGACGTTCTTGCCGGATTCCAGAGCCATCCGGGTCTGTTCGTAGTGAAGCTCGCTGGGGGAGGCGATTACGACCGCATCGATCTCACAATCGGCCAGGACGTCTTCATAACGGGTCGTGGCATTCTCAAAGTCCCAGGCATCCCGGAATGATTCGGTGGGCCCGGGTCTGCGACCGACGACCGTGCGAAGCCGGACTCCCGGAATACGCTGGAATGCCCGCGTGTGAAAGCCCGCGATGCCGCCGTACCCCACGACGGCGCAGGTGATCGTGTGCATTTGGACTCCCGGTTGATTTCTGTACAATAAGATCGTTGACTGGACCGGGTCGATACCGGAACGACAGGTCGTTTGCCGGATCCGGAAGTGACGCCGCCGTAAGCGCAGTCATGTGCCGCGCAGGTTTGCAGGCCGGTCGTTCGCGTCCCATCCGCGGGCGCAGGACCCGCAGGCAGATTCCCTTCCATTCAGTTTGTATTCCGGATGTCTCCTGCCCTGTGGTGCAGCGACTCGAGTGAGGGAAAGATCTCCCTGTATACGGACCGAAATGCAGACTCGTAGACCGCCGCCTGCTCAGCGTCGGGGTCGACTGTCCAACGGTCGTATCTCAGTGCCTTCAACGCGGCGTCAGCGTCTGAGTAAACGCCGGCGCCGAGGCCCCCCAGAACCGCCGCGCCCAGGGCAACGGATTCCTCCACCTCGGCGATCGAGATCCTCTGATTGAACACCGAACTCTTGATCTGCATGAGCAGCCGGTTGCGGGTGTTCCCGCCGATGGCCACAATACGTTCCGGCCTGCAGATTCCCGGATGCGACACGATGGCCTCCAGGCAGAGCCTGGATTCGTAGGCCAACCCCTCGAGCACGGCGCGAAACAGAGTCCCCCGGGTGGCGTCCGCGGTGAGGCCGATAAACGCGGCTCGCGACGCGGGATCGTTGTGCGGAGGATTTCCCAGCCGCAGGTGCGGCTGGAAGTGCACGCCCAGGCTTCCGGGCGGCACCGATTCAGCTTCGGAAACGAGGGTACCGTATTCCACATTTCGGCCTGCGAGGCCGCGGATCCACTCGACGGCCGCGCCTGACGTATAGATACTGCCGAGGACGTAGAATCTCCCCGTTGCCACGTGGGCGCCGGTCGTGTATCCCTGTTCCGCGATCCGGTCGCTGAGCAAGGGGTGCCGGCTCGTGATACAGAGCGCTTCCGCTGTGCCCAGGGAATTGAGGAGCGTATCCGGTTCGGTGGCGCCGGCGGCGAGTGCACCGCATATGTGGTCGTGTCCGCCGGTCGCGACCTGTACGTGAGGAGGGAGTCCGGTCGAGCGAGCGATTTCGGGCAGGATGCGGCCCAGCGCCGTGCCGGAGGGCAGTGCCTGCGCAAACAGACCCGGAGAAATCCCTGCTTCGTCCAGCAGACCGGGATGCCAATCCAGCGCCTTGAGGTCGAAGGCAAGCATCCGCGAAGCAAGGGAATAGTCGGTCGCCTTATGGCCGCACAGTCGAAACGCGATGTAGTCCGCAACGTTCAGCCACGAGACGGTTTTCCTGAAGCCCTCCGGGTTGTTTTCCTTAAACCAGAGTACTTTGCAGAGACCGAAGATGGGCTTTACAGGCAATCCCGTAATGCCGTAGATTCGCTCGCCGCCGACGGTCCTTTTCAGCCACTCGGCCTGGCGTGACGTCCGCCCGTCGAACCAGGCGATGATGTCGTCGGCAGGTTGGTCTTCCGCGTCGAGAGGTACGCCCGATTCGGCCATACTCGAAACGGCGATGCTGGAGATCGGGTCGGCCGAGTCCAGTTGTGACACAGCGTTCCGAAGCGCACGTATCGCGCACGACCACAATTCATCCGGTTTGTGGTAGGCCCAGCCGGGCTGAGGGTGATGTGTAGGTGTCGGAGCGCTGGCGCAGGCCTGAACACGGCCGGCGGTGTCAAAGACAAGCGCCTTGACGTTCGTGGTGCCAACGTCGATTCCGGCCAGAAGTGGAGGTTGGGACATGATTCTGTTAAGCGCAAAGCCGGACCGGTTGCCGCTGAATCCCCGGTCGGCAGACTCCGGACCACCATGATCGCGGCGTGGAAATTCACGTTGACAGACGGCCCAATGGTACCTACTAATACACGAAAGTCAAGCCGAATCCATGAATGTCGGGTTGCCTGTTGCGCCTTCAGGAATCTCCCGTCCCCCATGCAGGCGGGGGTCTGCGTCCGGGGTCCTGCCGTACTCGTTATCCGCTGGATGAGGAGGAGAGATGCCTGAGTTGCCGAGGATGTATCCCGTCTGGGTCGACGCGAAGAATACCCGGGTGTACGGGATTGACGACGATGACTACGGCGCCCTCTGGTTTACGGGCAGTCTGCCCTTCCTCCACCGGTACCAGCCGGAATCCGGGCGGATCGACACGATTTCGATTCCCGAAGAACATGGAGGAAGCCAGTGTCTGTGCGCCGGCGGCAGGGTCTATGTGCTTCCGCAGACGAACGAGAAACTGACGGTATTCGAGGTTGCGGAGGAACGCGTGTACCAGGTCGACAAGCCGTTTCCCGAGGCGAATCTCTGGTACGGCCATGCGGATAAGGCGCGGAACCTGCTGTATATGCCGGAACGGTCCAGGCCTTGTCTGGTAATCTGGCGCGTCGAGGAGGACCGTGGGGCGATAAGACCGTACCCGGAGCCCGGCGTGCTGCCATCGATTGTGGACGTGGATTGGCCCGACAGGCTGGAAGTCTTCAGCGTTCCGGGTACTGAACGGTTGACGCGCCGTGTCTACTGGGATCCTGAATCGCAACGCTTCGTGGCGGAAGACTCCGATTCGATTCCGCCCTCACGGCCCGGTGAGCCGGCGGAACGATATGTCGTGAATTACAGGGAGGGTCGTCTGTTCCGGCTGGACCGGCAGACGGGAGAGGTGTATGAGCGGGCGGTGCCCGGATGGAAGGAGGATTTCGGGTTTATTGGCGGCGGGGTCTGTTACCGGGGGTGGCAGTTGAACACATTGAGCACGTACGATTCAGGATTCAGATACGACGAGGCGACCGGAACGTATATTCCGCTGAAAGACGATCCGTACACCGGTGTGGACGGGTTTCCCTACCACTTTATGGACCGGTTCCTCGCCTATCAGCCGGAAAGCGATACCTTCGACCTGCTGCTTCCCGACGATTCGCAAGGTCGATATCCCCAGATGTGTTACAGCAAGATAGCGGGCGGGCACCTCTACATTACGGCAAACGACATCTGGTCGGAGGAGAAGCAGCGGCCGCTGGGGGCTGTCGAAAACCCCGTGGGTCAACTGATGGTCCTGCAGACACGTCCCGTCCAAAGCGATTGACCGGAAGGGGCCGCTGACGAGCTTCGGCCCGTCGTTTCCGAATCTCGTCGGAGAATTCAGTGACGCCGGTCAGCGGTCCTGACTGACATAAACAAGAGGAGGTCCAGATGGAGAAAGTCGGGTTTATCGGACTGGGTATCATGGGCAAACCAATGGCGATCAATCTCATCGAGGCCGGGTACGATCTCACAATCTACGCGCGCCGGCCGGAAGTCATTGCCGAAATGGAGGGGTTGGGGGCGAGTGCGGTCGAGTCTCCCGCGGCCGTGGCCGAAGCAACGGACATCGTGATTACGATCGTTACCGCGGATCCGGAAGTGCGGGAAGTGATCCTCGGCGACGAAGGCGTGCTGCAGGGCGCATCCGAAGGCAGCCTCATCGTGGATATGAGTACCATTTCGCCACTCACGATCAGGGAGATTGCGGAGAAGGCGGGTCCAAAGAACGTCGCGGTGATGGATGCACCCGTGAGCGGGGGAGATACGGGAGCGATCAACGGCACATTGACGATCATCGCCGGTGGCGAAGCGAAGGACTTCGATCGGTGCCGGGGGTTGTTCAACGCAATGGGCAACGAGGAAAACATCTTCCACGTAGGGTCCGTGGGCGTGGGACAGACCGTAAAGATCGTCAATCAGCTGATCGGCGGCATCAACATGGCGGCCATCGCCGAGGGGTTGATCCTCGGTATCAGAGCTGGTGCCGACCCAGAAGTGATGCGCCAGGTCATCAGTGTGAGTTCGGCCAACTCGACGTTGTTTCAGATCCGTGTATCGGACTTCCTGCTGTCGGATGTCTTCGATCCCGGATTTATGCTGGATCTGATGAAGAAAGACCTGGCGATCGGCGTGGATCTCGGCAAGGCATTGAACGTGCCGATGCCGATCGGGGCGGCGACTTATCAGATGTACGCTGCCGCCAGCGGTCTTGGCGCGGGCAGCCTGGATTTTTCCGCGGTCTGCAAAGCCGCTGAACATCTGAGTGGTACGAGGATCCCTCAGGATCGCTGATACGCCTCACACGTTGCCGTATTTCGGTTGAAACCGTTCTCTCAGTGCAGCTTTCCGCACTTTCCCCGTGGCCGTGGTTACCGGCAGTTCACCCAGGATTTCCACCCATCTGGGTTTCTTGAATCCCGCCAGGTGTTCACGTACGTACGCGGCGACCTCGCCGGGTGTGAGTTCTTCGCCGTCACTCGGGACAACCGCCGCCAGCACGGACTCGCCCCATTCCCTGTCGGGGATACCAACCACGGCGGCATCGCGTATTTTCGGGTGTTCTCTCAACAGGCGTTCGATTTCCAGCGGATAGATATTCTCCCCTCCGCTGATGATCATATCCTTCGACCGGCCGGACAGGTAGAGAAAGCCGTCGCCGTCTACCTTGCCCAGATCTCCCGTGTGCAGCCAGCCGTCTTTCAGCGCCTCCGCTGTTTTTGCCGGCATGTTCCAGTATTCGAGCATTGCAGACGCCGTCTTCGCGACAACCTCTCCCACTTCCCCTGGAGGTACCGGATCGCCGGATGGATCCAGCACGTTGAGTTCGACCGACGGCATGGGCCTGCCCACCGAACCGAGTTTGCGGAGGTCGTTTGCCGTCAGGCGGCAGACCGTCAGGATGCAGCCGGCCTCGGTAAGCCCGTACGTAACGTAGACGTCGGATTCGAACGTGGCCATAATTTCTTCGAGCAGCGCCTTTGGGAATGTATCCGACGACCCAAGACAGCGACGGACCGAAGTGACGTCGACCTTTCGACGCTGCTGGTGTGCAAGGATCCAGCGCCAGACCGTCGGAACGCAGAAAATGTTGGTTGCCCTGTGCAGCGCGGTGGCAGAAAGAATGGCATCGGGATCCGCGCCGTCCAGGATGACGAGGGTGGCGCCTGTCAGAAAGTGTGGAAGCACCAGGCAGTCCGGCCCGCCGGTGTGGAAGAGCGGGTAGACGACGAGGCCGACGTCGTCACCTTTTCCTCCTGTCGACATGGCGAGAGAGAGGGCCTGAAGATAATGGCTCTTGTGCGAGAAAACCGCACCCTTGGGAAACCCCGTCGTGCCACTCGTGTACAGGATGATATGCGGATCGTTCTCGTCGAGTTCGACTCCGGGCTCGCATGACGGGGATCCGGCCGCCACGTCCTCCAGCCGGTTGCCGTGACTGTCGCCGACGGTCAGCGTCCATTCCAGCCCGTGCAGGTCCCCGACCCCGGCGACGACGTCCGCGAAGCGGTTCTGATAGATCAGCCCGCGGGCGGCGGACTGTCGAAGCGTATATCGGATTTCCCGGCTGCGATACCAGAAATTGACCGGGACCATAATGGCGCCAAGCTTGGCCAGTGCGAAGTACACGGCTACGTAAGCGTCGGAGTTTCTGCTCAGCACGCCGATCCGATCGCCTTTCCGGACGCCACGTGCCAGAAGGCCGTTGGCAACGCGATTGCTCTTCTCGTTCAGTTCGCCGTAAGTCAGCGCGCGGTTGCCGAAGATGATGGCCGTCTTTCCGTTCAGTCCGGGGTCGCGAGCGTTTCTAAGCAGGATATTTCCCAGCAACATCCTGTCCATCACCGCCTCGTCTCAAAAAAGCCTCAGGGGCGCGGAAACATTCACCGCGCCCCTGAAGCGTCCGGTCCGTCAGGCTATGTGGCGGGATTACTTCGGCAGAACGCCCGGCTGGTCCGCGAAGCGTCGCCATGTGTCGGTCGTTCCGTCCTCGAACCTGACCTTGAAGAAGACCCTATCGAATCCCTCGGCGCCGATGTCTTCGTAAACCTGGGAGGGACCGCTCGCGTGTTCAAGGGTCACGCGGCTGCCGTTCGCGATGACCTGCCCGGACGTCGAGAGTTCCAACGATTCGTGTGTCTTCCCGGGCGACGTACCATATCCGCCGCCTATATTCAGGTATTCCCGCCGCGTAAAGGATTGTGCTGCCACGTCTGCCGATTGAAAGCTGTACGTATATCCCGATACCAGAATCCGGTCCGGGCCGAGGGAGATTGAGGCGGTTACGTGTGCCGTTGTCTTGCCCGTCGGATACCACTCGTAGTGTCCGCCCACGGAGGGCGGCGCGAGTACCGTCCCGTCGGGCAGCTGTCGACTTTCCAGCTGCCACTTGCCTCGCAGTCCGAACTGGTACAGATTCTCGTCTGCGCAACCGAAGGTCACGGTCATTGACAATCCGATGAGCACAGCGCGGGTCAGGTTCTTGAACATCCAATGTCCTCCTCGCCTCGGTCGAGAGAAACGGCCTCCGCTTCGATGCGAAAACCGAGACCTGCGTGCCTCATGGACCGGCGACTGGCGTCGTATCCGGTCTTCCACGTGTCGCTATAACGTCAGACGGGGTTTTCTATGCAGAAACGATGTACCATTTTCGTAAATACGTCCAGACCCTGTTCCAGTTGATCCCTGGCGATCCATTCATCCACGGTGTGTGCCTGCTGTATGTTGCCGGGCCCCATGACCACCAGTTCCATCGTCTTTCCGAATACCATGCCGTCGGTTCCGTAGGCGACGGTCCTGGGTTTTCTCTTTCCGGTGACTTGCAGCGCCTCCCGCACAATGGGAGAATCCAACCGGGTGCTGAGCGGATCCAGGGTCTTCGGCAGCTTGATCTGGACGCCGTGTTTTTCTGCCATTCTCGTCACGCGATTGATAACGGGCTTCCAGTTCTGGCCCGGCATCGGTCGGCAGTTGATGGTGGCGCGGCTGACCGGCGCCGTGACATTCGCCGCCGTATCCCCATCCGAAAAGACGACATTCAGCGTCCCGTGCGGTGGATCGAACGCCTCGTTCCGATATCGCGGGTCGGTACGCAGCGATTGGTCGAGCCTGACAACGTCGTTCAGGAACGGGATGAGAATGTGGTTGGCGTTCACGCCTTTGCCGGTGCTGCTGTGAGCCGCTTTTCCCTTTGCCGTGGCTTCGAATTTGAGCGAGCCCTTGTGGGCGTAGACCACGTCCAGGAGCGTGGGCTCGCCGACGATTCCATACCTGACTTTGGACGATTTGAGCGTCTTCGATCTCAGCGCGACGGCCCTGGCGCCGCCGCAGTCGGTTTCTTCGTCGGCGGTGACAATCACGTAGACCGGCAGCTTGAGTTCCTGTTCGGTGAAGGCGTTGGCAGCTCCGATCATACAGGCGACCGACCCCTTCATGTCGGCACTGCCTCGTCCGTAGAGTTTGCCCTGTCTGTCCCTGAGCTTGAACGGATCGGAAGCCCATCCTTCGGCGGGAACCACGTCTGAATGGGCGAGAAGGGCGAGGCCCCCCTGACCCTTGCCTTTCTTCCCGACGACGTTTGTCTTGGGCGTGCCGTCCCGGTCCGTGTAATCGATGCGCTCGACCGACAGTCCGGCCTTGTGCAGCCATCTGGCAATCGCCTCGGACACCGGTGTATTGCTGTTCTGGCTGGCCGAGTCGTATGAAACCAGGTCGGCCGTAATCTCTACGACATCCATTTCGAGTTCCTCTACGCGTTCACGTGTCGGAATGAGTATTTCAGACAACGCCGGACGTTGACCACCGAAGGCGCCGTTGCATTCGGTTCGGAATGCCTATCCCGTCAATTCTCCGCGAACAATCTCCACGCCCTTGACCATATTCCGGAGTTTCTGATAGGCCAGCCACCTGGGCAGCTGGAAGAAACCGCAATCGGGTGTGACGGTGAGTTTTTCCGGCGGGACGTGCTGAAGCGCCATGCGCACCCGCTCAGCGACGTCGTCGGGGGTTTCAATGTAAAATGACTTCACGTCGACCAGGCCCGCGGCGACCTCTTTCTCCTTCGCGATTTCCCCGCAGAGTTCCAGTTCCGCGAGTTCGCGATTGGCGAATTCCAGCGAAATCTGTTGCGCATCGGCCCGCTGGATATCGTCCATCAACCAGTCGTACCGGCGTTTGCCCCTCGGGCGGCTGCCGAGGTTTCCGAAACAGATATGCAGTCCGATCTTCGCGTCAACGCCCTTTACGGTTTCGTTGAACAGGTCGATCCAGCTGCCGGCGTCTCCGGGCACAATGGAAAACGAGGGTTCGTCCAACTGGATGAACTCCGCCCCGGCCGCGGCGAGGCGCTTCAATTCATGGTTTACCACGCCCGCGAACTCGTACGCGAGTTCGATCCGGTCCTTGTAGATGTGGTCGTCTTTCAACTGGATGTGTATGGTAAGCGTCAACGGTCCCGGGCAGGTGGCCTTTAACGGATGATCGGTCACCGACCTGGCGAATTGAAACTCCTCGACGATTCCAAGACCATCGGGCACGCTGATGCGTTCTTCCGGCCACCAGCGCGGTACGCTGTCGTATCCGTAAACGCCCGTGCGCCGCAACGTGGGTCGTGACGCAAGGCCGCTGAACCGGCGGTAGAAGCTCTGGATGAAAAACCAGCGCCGCATCTCGCCGTCGGTAATCAGGTCCACGCCCGCTCTTTTCTGATCCAGCATGGCGAGGTGCGTGGCGTCTTCGTAGGTCTCACGAGCGTCGGTGGGGCCGTATTCGCCTTTTTCGATCTGGTCCACGGCTGTCCAGAACCAGCCTGGCAGCGCGTAGCTTCCGATCACGCTGGTCTGTATGATGGGAAGTTCTCGATTCATGACGGTTTTTCCGGCAATTATAAAACGCTGGCAGGGGCGTTCGTTCGGGAGTCGTATAAAAAGCCATGATCGGCCTGCGTTGTCAAGCAGAAACGTGGCTGACGAGCCCGGACGGGCGAGGGAAACGGGCATTGACTTGCCATCCGCCATAGCCTATCTTCCGCATGCGCAGGAGTTGTGGAATTACCTGATCCCTTACCCTGGCGCGGGTTCGGAATCCATGCGGATTACCGGGTGATGAATTCCACTGAAGACGTCCCTTTGCGCACGACAACGGCAACGGTGCCACAGGCCCCCCGCTGATCCCGAGCCGGGGGTGCTCTCGTTGAGGAATTGAATCGATGGCTTTTGCATCTGCCGGAACGGTACATCGGTCCACGGTGACGGGCACCCGGGGAATGGTTGCCAGCGCCCATCCCCTGGCAAGCCTGGCCGGGATTCGCGTGCTCCTCGAGCATGGCAATGCATTCGACGCCGCGGTGGCTGTCGCGGCGACGCTGAATGTCGTCGAACCCTATATGTCGGGTATCGCAGGGGTTGGATACGCGCTCATCTATTCCGCCGCGGAAGACCGCGTACGCGTCCTGGATTATTGCGGGCGCACCCCTCACGACGCCACCTCCGAGGCCTTCGCGTCACCGGATTTTCAGGAAGGCGGCGTTATGTCCTGTCTGGTTCCGGGCGCCTGCGGAGGCTGGCTCGAGCTTCTTGAAAAATACGGTACGATGGACCGGGCGACCGTGTTCGGCCCGGCAATCGAACTGGCGGAAAACGGATTCGCGGCGACGGTCAAGAATGCCGGATTCATCCACGACGCCGTGCCCCGAATGCGGCCTACGGGCGCCGAGGTGATACTGAGCCGTGGACGGGCGCCTCGTGCGGGGGATATCCTGATCCAGGGCGATCTGGGCCGCACACTGAGGAGGGTGGTTGAAGGCGGCGCGGAGGCGTTCTACAGCGGAGATCTCGGATCGGAGATTGCCGGATATGTGCAGGGCGGGGGCGGGCTGCTTTCCACGAGAGACCTTGCGGATTTCGAGGTTGAATGGGAGGACGCGATTTCAACACCCTACCGCGGATTCCGGGTGTTCTGCCCGCCGCTGCCAAGCGCAGGATTTCACATCCTGCAGGCGTTGAATATGCTGGAGGGATATGATCTGAAGGATTTGGGCCATCATTCGGAGGAGGCGCTCCATCTCTTTATCGAGGTCCTGAAGCTGGGCAATGCCGATCGCGTGGCTTTCGCGGCGGCGCCGGAAGCACCGGCGGACGGATTGCTTTCAAAGGCGTACGCGAACGAACGCAGGGGGCTCATCGGCGAACGGGCCACGGTAAACCGTGGTGAATATTTCGCGGCGGTCGGTCTCCCCGGTGAGATTGCCCCGGGACAGCCGGGCGACTGGCTTAACGAATGCACGACCCACTTCGACGTAGCCGACGAGGCGGGAAACGCGGTGGCGGTAACGCAGAGTCTGGGATCCGGGTTCGGGTCCGGGGAAATCATCGGAAACACGGGGATGTTCCTGAACAATTTCATCAAATGGGCGGATACGGTGCCCGGCAGCCCCAATCGCATCGAGCCGCATAAGAAAATCGATATGTGTCTTTCGCCATGTCAGGTGTTCAAAGACAGCAGGCTCGTCGCGGCACTTGGTACGCCGGGAAGCTGGGGAATTCAACAGACGACCACGCAGTTCACGACCAATCTCCTGGACTACGGAATGAACATTCAGGCGGCAATCGAGGCTCCCAGGTTCCGCTTTCAACACGCCGGTACCCGTGTCTATATGGAGTCCCGCGTACCTGAAGAAATCCGGGCCGGCCTGATTCGCCGCGGACATCAGATCGACGTTGTCGACGCGTTTTCGCACGTAACCGGCGGGGCGCAGGGAATTGCCGTAGACCCGGAAAGCGGCGCACTGATGGGGGGGGCGGACCCAAGACGGGACGGCTATGCGATCGGAATATGAGACGTCCCGCGGCGCGCCGACGAGAGTCTTTAAAGGAGAGGGGGACCTGCCCGGCTCCCGGGGCGTCTGAGGGACGGAAGCAACCGGCATGAGAGAATTCTCATCTGCGCACTGGAGGCGGGCGGCGGCCGAGTCCGGGGAAACGGACCCCGCGGAGGTGCGCCGGAACAGCCGGCTCCTGATTCTGAACGGCGGCCTGGTCTTCATGTCGATGACACTCGCCAGTCCGGATATGGTGCTTCCGGCTTTCGTGCAGTCGCTGACGTCCTCGAGTGTCGCGATCGGACTGACCGGGGCCCTGATGCGGATCGGGTGGGCGTGGCCTCAGGTGTTCATTTCCCGGATTATCGAAATCAGAAAACGCAAAATGCCCTTTCTGCTTCTGGCAGGCGGGATGCGCAGTTCCGTCTGGCTGGTGATCGCGGGGCTGACGTACCTGATGGGAGGTCGTCAGCCCTTTTACTTTCTTTGCTGTTTCATGGTCCTTTACGCGATATCCACGTCCATGATGGGAATATGGAATGTCCCGTGGATGGATATCGTCGCAAAGGTCGTCCCGCCCGGCGACCGGTCGCGTCTGTTCGCCGTACGTCGGCTATGCGGGGGCATTACGGCCATGGCGGCGGGGGGACTGATTTCGTACGTACTCAGCGAGCAGACCGGGATTCCGTTTCCGTCGAACTATGCGGCGCTGTTTCTGCTGGCGGGTCTCGGAAACGCGCTCTCGGTCTTCGTATTCAGCAGAATTCGGGAACCGGTGGGTCCGGTGCGGTATCTCCGACAGCCGATCTCCAGCTATCTGAACAGCGGGATGCGGTTGCTGAGAGACGATGTCGACTACCGTCGGTTGTGCGGGATGCAGGTCCTGTGGTCCTTTATGATGATGGGCGCGCCATTTTATGTCCCCTACGCGATAACCGACCTGGGCCTGGGGCTGGTCTATGTCGGCGCATTTGTTTCAGTCATGCAGATCAGCACCGTGCTGTCGAATGCGCTCTGGGCGCATGTAGGGCATCGAAGCGGCAACCGTGCGTTGCTGGTGTACGGGTCCTATCTGATGGCGTTGTCCGTCGCCGTGCCCCTGCTGGCCATACACGTGCCGTCGATCGACATCGCGCCTCTGGCGAGCTGGGGCGTCGCGTGGTCGTTGAATCCGCAGGTCGTATTTTTTTCTCTTACGTTTGTGTTTTCAGGGTTCGCCAGCAGCGCGATGTTCAACGGCCGTATGGCGTACGTGCTGGAACTCGCGCCGGAAAACCGTCGTCCCACGTATACCAGCTTTCTGAACATGTTTGCATTGCCTCAGGGGTTTCTGCCGGTGCTGGCAGGTTTGCTCGTGGCGTGGATTTCGTATCGGCCCATGTTCTGGATCGCCCTGGCGTTCGTGCCGCTGACCGTTTTCTTCGTGCACCGCCTGAACGAGCCGGGGCGCCGTGCCGGGCGAGGGTGACGGTCCGTCAATGAAGTTCTAGCGGGCCAGGTTGCCGGCGAGTTCTTCCGCAGGGTAGGTGATGATCTCGGCGAGCGTTGGATGGTAGTGTGGAATTTCGAGGAGATCGAATACGGTGCCCCGGTAGTAGATTACCGCGGCGAGCTCATGGATGAGCTCGGAAGCCTCCGGACCTGTGATATGACCGGCGATGAGTTCGCCGCTTTCCGGATGGCAGAGGATCTTCACGGCGCCGTGCGTTTCTCCCATCACAAGCGACTTGCCATGATCGCTGAACGGATATTCTGCCGACAGATAGGCAATGCCCGCGTTCCTGCACTCTCGTTCCGTCGGCCCGACCGAGGCCACCTGCGGATCGGTGAAGACGACCGACGTCCGCAGGCGATAGTCGATTTTCTTGTCGGGCACTTCCGCCACCGCATTGTGACCACAAATCTCACCCTGCAACACGGCGATATGTACGATTTCGTAAGGACCCACGCAGTCTCCCGCGGCGAAGACGTGCTCCGCGCTGGTCTGCATGAGATCGCTGGCGACGATTCGTCCGTTCTCGACGTCAACGCCCGCGCGTTCCAGCGCCAGGCCGGCGAGGTCCGGCACGCGTCCCAATGCATTGAAGACAATCGCGGCCGTGGCTGTACGAGGCTCCCCGCGGTGAAGGAAGTGGACGGTGGTACGGTCACCTGTTCTGGAGACACGCTGGAGGGAGGTGCCCGTGAATACCTGCATGCCTTCTTCTCTGAATCGGGTCTCCACCGGGCGGACCATGTCCGGATCGCAGGCGCTGATCAACTGGCTGTTTCTCTGTATCAGCGTGGTCCGGGCCCCCATCCGGCACAGGAACTGGCCAAGTTCGGTTGCGACGGCGCCCCCTCCCAGCACGATGACGGATTCGGGAAGTTTCCGAAGTTCCAGGACGTCGTCGCTTGTGAGAAAGCCGGCGTCGTTCAGCCCGGGAACGGAGACCTTGCTGACTACGGAACCCACGGAAATGACGAAACGCCGTCCGCGGACCCTCGTCGAGCCAACGCGAACGGCGTTCGGCGATTCGAACCGCGCACGTCCCTCAATCAGTGTGAATTCCGGGCTGTTGAGCTGCGCAACCCTGTACTCTGCGAATTCGTCCACCAGCCTGCGTTTTCGGTCGTTGATGGCGGCCAGGTCCGGCGTGACTTCGCGGGCGTTCAGGCCGAATTCTCCGGCCCGTTTCATCAGCGACAAAAGATCCGAACTTCGGAGCAGCGTCTTGGAGGGCATGCAGCCGCGCAGGATGCAAAGGCCGCCGAGCGGACCCTTGTCGACAACGGCGACGCTGGCGCCGTTGTCCGCGGCCACGCGAGCGGCGGCATAGCCCGCGCTACCTCCGCCTATGATGACGACGTCGTAAATCATGTCATGGCCCCGGGGATGAGTTTGTGGGTTGGCCGGCCCGTTCCGGTCAGCGAATCTACCATCGACGTCAATGCCCGACAAGAGAAAAATCGCTCAAATGTTGCAACCGCCCGCACCGCCCTCCTATAACGCCGTCCATCGATGTGTTTTCACTTCTTCGCCGCGGCGCGCCCTGCCTGTCCGGCGGCGCGCGGGAACCGTCGACCATGGCCCGGGCCGGGTCCGATGAGGTTTCCATGATCTCCCGATGGCATGAACCTGGCGGCTACAGGGATGTGCTGCGAATGGCGGCGCCGCTCATTCTGAGCACGGGATCGTGGAGCCTGCAGATCTTTGTGGATCGGGTATTCCTGAGCTGGTACAGCCGGGACGTACTGGCGGCCAGTCTGCCGGCGGGCATGATGCAGTTCACCTTCTCTAGCCTGTTCATCGGTACGGTTGCCTACGTGAACACATTCGTCGCCCAGTACTGGGGGGCGGACCGGCGTGACAGGGTGGGCCCGGCGGTGTGGCAGGGGATCTATGTCGGTCTTGCCTCCGGCGGGTTCATCCTGTGTCTGATGCCTTTTTCCGCTCATATATTCGAGTGGGCGGGGCACGAGCCGCGGATACGCGCACTGGAGGCGGAGTATTTCAGAATTCTGTGCTTCATGGGGCCGGGGATCACCGGGGTTGCGATCTCCTCGTTTTTCAGCGGGCGCGGGGACACACGGACGGTCATGTGGGTGAATTTGCTTGCGAACGGTCTGAACGTCGTCCTGGACTATGCGTGGATATTCGGTCACTGGGGATTCCCCGAATGGGGCATTCGAGGAGCCGCCTGGGCGTCGGTCGTATCTCACCTCCTGATCCCCGTTGTGTTCTTCATCCTGATGATGCGGCCCCGATACCGAAGCGAATTCCACACGTTGAGCGGTTGGCGGCCGGAAAGCGGGTTGTTACGCAGGCTTGTGCGTTTCGGTTTGCCGAACGGCGTTCAATTCATGCTGGAGATCCTGGGCTTTTCGATGTTCATCCTTCTGGTCGGGAAACTGGGAACGACGGCGCTGGCGGCCACGAGTGTGACGTTCAACGTCAATACCCTCGCGTTCCTGCCGATGATGGGTCTGGGCATCGCGGTTTCAACGCTCGTCGGGCAATACCTGGGCAAGGACAGGGCGGACCTGGCAGAACGCAGCACGTGGTCGGCGGCGCATCTCAGCCTGGCGTATATGCTTGTGATGGCCGCAGGGTATGTCTTCGCGCCGGGTCTCTTTCTTCGGCCGTATATTTCCGGCGCCGATCCCGAGACGTTCGAGCAGGTCTGGGAGATTTCCGTCGTCCTGTTGCGGTTCGTTGCGTTCTACTGCGTGTTCGATGCACTCTATATCGTCTTCTCGGCCGGCGTGAAGGGTGCGGGAGATACGCGGTTTGTCATGTTTGTATCGGTAGCGCTCGGCTGGTTTGTGATGGTCCTGCCGACCTACCTGTCGGTCGTGACGTTTGGCTGGGGTCTTTACTTCGCCTGGGTTTTCATCAGTCTCTATCTTGTCGCGGGCGGCTTGATCTTTATGATGCGGTTCCGGGGCGGCAAGTGGAAATCAATGCGTGTCATCGAAGCTCCCGAAGATTCGGAGACAGGCGCCGTCGCGAAAACGTCGGGCGGGGATGTGGAAGAAGAGGCTTGGCAATCCGGACCGGAATGACGTGGAGATGAACTTTTCCCTGATGCGCATTGAACCCATACGGCCCGGCGGCGTCTGAAGAACGGGAGCGGTTCCCTATGACTAAATCGAGGACACACGGTTGACCGGGCGACTTTCAGACGATCCGTCCGCCGGACGCGGTCTCATACGGATGGGCGCCGCAGGCGTCTCTCTGATTTCGCTGGCGGTGTTTGTCCGGACAGCGGCCCCGACGGTTTCGTTCTGGGACTCGGGGGAATTTGTCGCGTGCGCGTATTCGCTGGGCATACCGCACCCGCCGGGCGCGCCGCTCTATTTGCTGATCGGCCGTCTGTTTACGTTGTTGCCGGTCGGCGGCGACCCCGCGTTTCCCATGAATCTCATCTCGGTAATTACGAGCGCGCTCGCGGTACTGTTCGTGTATCTGATCACGGTCCGCCTGATCCTACTGTGTCGGGAAGGCGGCGAGGGGCGTATACAATATGTGTCCCGTGCGGTCGGAGGCGGCGTGGCCGCGCTGATGCTGGCTTTTTCGGACACCTTCTGGTACAATGCCGTAGAGACCGAGGTGTACGGTTTCTCCACGATGCTGATGACGTTGTCCCTCTGGCTTGGGTTGAGATGGATGGATCGCGCCGATGACGGAGACCGTCACCGGATACCGTTGTTTACCGCCTATCTGATGGGCCTCGCGGGCGGCGTACACCTGCTGTGTCTCTTGACCGTGCCCACGTTGCTCGGTTTGATCTGGATTCGGAAGCCCCGGATATTGAGAGACCCGCGAATCTGGGCATACGCGACACTCCTGTTCGTTGTGGGGTACTCGACGTACGCCTCGCTCTACATCCGGTCGGGGCTGAATCCCATGATTGACGAGAATAATCCGGAGACGTGGAGCAATTTCATCAAGTTTCTGACCCGTGAACAATACGGTGCGGAAAGTATGCTGCTGGGTATATTCGACCGGAAGGCGCCATTCTGGGACTTCCAGATCCTGACGATGTACATAAAGTACTTCGTCGCGCAGTTTCCGGTGCCGGGGCTGCGGTTCGTGTCGGACGCTTTCCGGCAGGCAACCTCCCACGAGGTGCAGCTTGTTCGAATCTCAGTCATTCCGTATCTCCTCGGATGCTTTGGCATGTGGAAACACTGGCGCCGCGACCGCGGTCGCTTCGTGGCTTTTGCCGCGCTTTTCGTGCTTTCGGGCATCGGGCTGTCGGTTTATCTCAACATGGAAGACCCGCAGCCGAGGGAACGCGATTACGTTTTCGTGGGGTCCTTCGGGTTGTTCGCGGTGTGGATGGGTATCGGTGCGTCGGCTGTAACGCGCGGCGTGTACCGCTTTCGCGGCAGGGCCCCGGCGACTGCTGCGGCCTGCCTTCTGCTCGCGATGCCGGGCGGGTTGGCCGCGAGCCTCTACCCGACCCACGACCGGACCGGGAACCGCTTTGCGTACGACTACGCGGCGAATATCCTGAATTCCTGCGACCCCGACGCGATCCTGTTTACAAACGCGGATAACGACAGTTTCCCGCTATGGTTCCAGCAGGAGGTGATGGGGCTCCGAAAGGACGTCCGCGTGGTGAACCTGAGCTTGCTGAATACCCCCTGGTATATCAAGCAGTTGAGGGATCTGGCGCCGAAGGTCCCCATTCGGTACACGGACGACTATATCGATCAGGTATTGACCGTCCATACGCCGATGGCGGTGAGGCAGTCCGGGCGGTTCTGGCCGGAGGGCCGCGACGTCCAGGCGGCCGGGCTGAAATGGACCGTCCGGGGAATACCCGGCAGGGTATTGCGGGTACAGGATGTCATGGTATTGAAGATTGTGGATTGGAACCAGTGGAAGAGACCGGTATATTTCGCGCTGACCGTGCCGGTTGACAACAGGATGGGATTGCATGATTTCCTCGAGATGGAAGGGTTGGTGTTTCGCCTGTCGGGGCGAAAAGCCGCGCCGGTCAACGTACAGAAAACCAGAATGCACTTGCTGGACCTCTATCGGTATCGTGGCGTGCCGGACCCGGAGGTGCATCGCAATCGGACCGCGCGGAACCTGCTCGCCAATTATCCGGCGGTGTTCCTTCACCTTGCGGAAGCGATGGCAGAACGGGGTGACCGGGACGGCGCCTACAAGGTTCTGCAATTCTGCGAGGCGCGCGCGCTGCCGCCCGAGCACTGGCAGGGGTTCGTGTTGATGGCCGAACTGATGCATCGATTGGATCGACCTGAGGAGGCACAGCGGTTGCTGAATGTGGTGCTGGACTCACGGCAGATCGACGAAGAAACGCGTCTGGGCGCCGTGGCGGAGCTGCAGATGCGAATAGGCCGTTACGATGCGGCAATCGTCCTCTATACCCGGATGATCGACGCCAATGTCGGCGTCGAGCGCGCCCTTTTTAACAGGGCCGCGTCCAGGGAACGTACTGGAGACCTTAAGGGCGCCGCCGCGGATCTGGAATCCCTCCTGCAGTTGACGCCCGCGGACCGGGAGGTCTCCAGGGCACTGGAGAACTTGCGGCAGCGGGTCCGACGTCAGGAGGCGATCGATGGCCCCTGACCCCGTCGTGTCTGTGATCGTGCCGCATTTTCTGGGGGATGTACTTCTGACGTGCCTGGATTTCCTGTATTCGAGAACGACCGGCGTGCCGTTCGAGGTCATCGTCGCCGACGACCGGCCGTACGACGACGGAAGTCTGCAGCGTGCGCAGGCGCGGTTTCCGGGAATCCGGGTCGTGAGCGTCGGGGGCGGGAAGGGTATGGGTGCGGGTTGTAACCGCGGGCTGGAGGTGGCGCGCGGAGAATTTGCGATGCTGCTGAATAACGATGTAGAAGTCGCCGATGGCTGGTTGCCGCCGCTGTTGGCCGCAATGGAAGCCGACCCGCGGGTAGGCGTGTGCCAGCCCAAGGTGAGATCGCTCCGTGAACGCGGCGAATTCGACTACGGCGGGGCCGCGGGCGGGATGATGGACATGCTCGGATACACCTTCTGTCTGGGCCGGTTGTTTCAGACGGTCGAGGAGGATCGAGGTCAGTACGATCGATCGACGGATATTTTCTGGGCGGTTGGCGGCGCAATGTTCCTTCGTGTGGGATGCCTGAGGGAAACCGGACTCATGGATGAGGGGTTTTATATGCACATGGAGGAAATCGATCTGTGCTGGCGTTTCCATCTTGTGGGGTACAGGGTGAAATCCGTTCCGGAGTCGCTCGTCTATCACTATGGCGGCTGGTCTCTGGATGCGAAGGCTTTCCGGAAGGCCTATCTGAATCACAGGAACCAGCTGGTGATGGTGTTGAAGAACCTGTCCGCACTCTCGTTGGCCTGGGTGTTTCCGGCGCGGGTCCTGATGGAACTGGGCACTGTGCTTCTCGGAATGGTGAAGCGCGACTGGAAGCGGCCGGCGGCGGCGCTTTGCGGTCTGCTGTGGGTGTTGTTTCACCCGGTCGCGATACTGCGCCGGCGGAGAGACGCGCAACGGGTACGCGTGGTTGCGGACCGGGAGGTCTTCGGCAGGGTCTACCGCGGTGTGGTCGGCTTCCGATATTTCCTTGGTGGAGTACGCAGGGCGACGGACCTGGATATCGGCTCAGGTAGGCGTTGACCGGACGCCGCAACTGACGGGTCTGATCCGTACAGGGCCGACGATCGGTTGGCATTGCGAGAAGGCACGTCCTGATCATTGCCAATGCATCCGGGCGTCACAAGTGAAGAATGGAGGGGAGTACATGAGCGCGTTTCGCAGGGTGATCGGGCTCATGTCCGGTACATCGGCCGATGGGGTCGACGCGGCGCTCGTCGAGGTCGGACGTTCGGAATCCGGGGTCCGGCTCGTCGCGTTTACCGGATTGCCGTACCCGCGGGAATTGCGGAGAGAGATCCTTGAAGTGTCGGAGGCCCGGAGTGGCAACGCGGGAGATATATGCAGGCTGAATGTCATTCTTGGAGAGTGGTTTGCCAGATCCGCCTTCAAGGTGTGCCGAAAGGCCGGCGTGGCGATGTCCGGCGTGGACCTCATCGGTTCGCATGGACAGACCGTGCATCACCTGCCCGATGCATACCACGGGTTCGGTGTGACGACGCGATCCTCGTTGCAGATCGCCGACCCGAGTGTGATCGCGGAGCGCACAGGCGTCACAACGGTCGCGGATTTTCGGGCGCGCGACATGGCGGCCGGAGGGCAGGGGGCGCCGCTCGTGCCCGTCGTGGATTTTCTGCTGTTCAGGTCCGTGTGTGAGGGGCGCGTATTGCTGAATATCGGTGGAATCTCAAACGTCACCGTGCTGCCCGCCGGGTGCGGCACGGAGGATGTCCTGGCATTCGACACGGGGCCGGGAAACATGTTGATGGACGGGCTGACAGGCGTCCTTACCGGCGGACGCCTGGCCTACGACGAGAATGGTTCGTACGCCGCAGCGGGAAATGTATCCGGTTCGCTGCTGGCGGAATTGATGCGCCACCCCTTTCTGAAAGAGGCGCCGCCCAAGTCGACCGGACGGGAGGCGTTCGGCGCAACGCTGGTTCGGGACGTCCTGGCCTGGCGTGGACGCTTGCCCGATGAGGATCTTGTCGCCACCGCGACCGCGTTTACGGCTCGAAGCATTGCGGATGCGTTAACGAGGTTTGTGGTGCCTGTCATCCCCGTGGGGAGATTGGCCGTCAGCGGCGGCGGCGCCCGAAACCCGGTTCTGATGGAAATGCTGCGCGGCGCCGTTCCGGGTATGGATATCTGCGAGTCGGATGCGCTGGGAGTGCCGTCGGAGGCAAAGGAGGCGATCGCCTTTGCGGTACTCGCGAATGCGTCGGTGGAAGGCCGAACCGGCAATCTGCCCGCGGCGACGGGCGCCTCCGGATCCGTGGTCCTCGGCGTTGTCGCACCGGGCGGAAATTGCCGAATTTCAATTGATTCGTCAGATGGGATTGTGTAAATTCAATGTCCGGCCTCGGCCCGCAAAAGGGCCTTGACCGGTGCAGCCGGACGACCGGTGTCGAATGAGTAGTGACCCCGTCGCCGGTACCGAAGGCGTGTGGTTCGGAGGCCGGTTTCACACGCCGATTCAGTTTGGGGTCCAACGTTATGGGATTGCAGAATCTGCTGGTGACGGGTGCGGGAGTGGCCTATGTCGTCAGTGCGTGCGCCTACGCAACACACTTTATTAGAAAGCAGGCCCTCGGGGGCTCGCTCGGTTTCTGGAGCCTCATCGTGGGCTGGGTGCTGCACAGTACACTGCTGGCCAGAATGGTGATTGCAACAGGACAGGTTCCCTTATCCAGCCAGGTGCTGCCTTCATTATGCGCCTGGCTGGTTGTCATTGTTTTTCTTTACCTGGAATTCGGAACCTGCCGCGGTTCGCTGGGCGCGCTGGTCGTACCCATCGTGGCCGTGCTGCACCTCGTTGCCGCTTCCAACCTCATGGGCGTTGAAGAAGCGCCAAGAGTGGCGCACACCGGAGGGTGGTTCAAGCTCCACGTTTTCGCCTACATTCTGGCCTATGCGGCGTTCGCCATATCCAGCGTCAGCGCAACAATGTACGTGATGCTGCTCGGTGAGATTCAGAAGAAACATCTGGGCTTCTTCTATGATCGTCTGCCGCCGCTGGATACCCTCGATCAGACCAACGGCCGCGCGGCTTCGTTCGGTTTCGTATTCCTGACCGCCGGCATTGTCGCGAGTTCCGTGTGGGTCCACCAGAAGATGTACCGGTTCTGGATCTGGAGCGAACCGGCATTCTGGGTGCTGTTGGTTACCTGGGTTGTCTATGCCGGGCTCCTTGCCGCCCGATGGATCGCGGGGTGGCAGGGGAAACGGGCCGCACTCATGTCGATTCTGGGATTTGTCCTCGTGGTGTTCACGTTTCCGGTTATGGGTTTGCTGTTTCCCGGAAAACACGTTCTGGCACAGTAGGTAAATGTGCGCGAGTGCATATGGCGGACCAATGGGCTGAATATCCCGTCTTTCTGGATCTGCGAAACCGGAAATGCGTCGTCGCTGGCGGCGGGGCCGTGGCCGAGCGGAAAGTGCGCGGCCTGCTCGCCGCGGGCGCGGATGTGACTGTGATCGCACGGGTCGCATCCGACTCTCTGGAGACCCTGGCGGCCGCCGGCCGCGTGCGTCTGGTACGGCGCGCATTCGATCGGAGTGACGCGAGAGGCGCGTTTCTGGTCTTTGCTGCCACGGACCGCGCGTCTGTGAACGAGGAGGTCGTACTGGCCGCCGGCGAAAACGGCATTCCGGTGAACCGCTCGGACGGCATGGGCCCGGGGGACTTTTCCGTGCCCGCCACGCTGCGTCGCGGTGGGTTTCAGGTGGCCGTCTCGACCGCCGGGGCCAGCCCTGCGTACGCGCGTCTGGTCAGGCGGCATCTCGAGGATGTTCTCGGGCGCGAACACGGCGGAGTGGTGGACTATCTGGCCGGGTTGCGTCCGAGGGTGATGGCGCGGTTTCCCGAAAGTCCCGCGCGGCGAAAGGCGGTGTGGGACAGGCTGGTGAACTGGGAGACCGTGGAACTGATCCGGCGGGAAGAGTGGGACGAACTCGACAGGAAAGTACAGGCATGTCTATCGTAGTGGTGGGGTTGACCCACCGGACGGCTTCGGTGGAAATCCGGGACCGCGTGTCGGTCTCGGAACAGCAGCATCGGTCCGTCCTCGAGCGATTGCGCACGCTCGATTCCGTGAACGAATGCAGTCTCATTTCAACCTGCAACCGCTCCGAGGCCTATCTCGTGTCGGACGATCCCAAGACCGCTCGCGCCGGGGTGCTTGGCGTTTTCTGCAGTACCAGCGGGATCGACGCGGCTGAGTTGGACGGATGCACGTTCACCCTGAACGACATGGACGCCGTCCGACACCTGCTGGGTGTGGCGTCGGGGCTGGACTCGATGATCATGGGCGAGCCGCAGATAGCGGGGCAGGTGAAAGATGCGGGCGCCCGGGCACTGGAAGCCGGAACAAGCGGCGCCATTCTCAACCGGTTGTTTCGTTCGGCCGTCGAGACCTCCAAACGGGCGCGGACGGAAACCGAGATCGCCGACGGCGCGGTTTCGGTCAGTTTTGCGGCCGTGGCGCTGGCCGGGAAGATCCTGGGCAATCTGGACGAAAGGACGGCCCTGGTATTGGGCGCAGGGGAAATGAGCGAATTGACCGCCAGACATCTCGTGGACAAGGGGATCGGGCGGTTGATGGTGTCCAGCCGGACGTTCGCAAGGGCGCGCGACCTGGCGAAACGTGTGAATGGGAAGGCGATGTCGTGGGAGGATGCGATGGATGGCCTCCACCGCGCCGACATCGTGATCAGTTCAACCAGCGCGACGGTCCCGATCCTGAAGAAGACCCGGGTCGCGCGGGCGATGCAGCAGCGGAGGAACAACGCGATGTTCCTCATCGATATTGCGGTTCCGAGAGACATCGACCCGGAAGCCGGCGCGCTTTACAATGTCTTTCTCTATGACATCGACGATCTGCAGGCGGTGGTCGGGGCAAATATGAAGAAAAGGCGACGTGAGGCGGAGAAGGCACGGAAGATTGTGGGCGAAGAGGCAAGTGGATTTGCTTCGTGGCTGAACTCGCTGGACGTGGTGCCGGCAATTGTGGCTATGCGACAGAAGTTTCAGGATCTTCTCGAAGAAGAACTCGATCGTGCCAGGTTATCGGATCTCACGGAGATCCAGCAGGAGAAGGTGGCTGCCCTCCTGAGGCTTTATATGAACAAGCTGCTGCACGCTCCGCAGGTACGGCTGCGTGAAGCCGCCGATTCAGGGGAGGCTCTGAATTATGTCGATGCGTTGGTCCGCCTGTTCGACCTGGAAGCGATCCCTTCGGACGCGGTGAAACCGTCTCCGCCCGAGGCACCCGTAGAGAGGGTGCAGACCGAATGCTGACTCGCCTTGTAATCGGCAGCCGCGGCAGCCCCCTTGCTCTCCGCCAGGCTTCGTGGGCCCGAAAGACGCTGCTGGACGCGTATTCCGGGCTGGATGTTTGCATTGAAGTCATCAAAACCCGGGGTGACCAGGCGCTGAACGAGCCCGTTGCCCGGATTGGCGGCAAACGTGTTTTTACCAGGGAAATCGAGGAGGCGCTTCTCGGTGGACGGGTCGATCTGGCCGTACATTCCATGAAGGACCTGCCCACCCGGCTGCCCGACGGATTGCGTCTGGAGGCCACGAGCCGACGGTTGGATGTCCGGGACGCACTGGTGAGCCGCGCCGGTCACCGGCTCGCGGCCCTGCCGGAGGGCGCGGTGGTGGGCACCGGCAGCCTGAGGCGACAGGCGCAGCTGCAGCATGTCAGACCGGATCTGAACGTCGAAGGGATCCGTGGAAACGTGGATACACGTCTGCGGAAACTGATTGAGGGAGAACTCGATGCCGTCGTTCTGGCCGCTGCCGGTCTGCTCCGGATGGGACTGCAACACCGCATTGACGAGTTTCTGCCCGCACATCGCTTTCTACCGGCGCCGGGACAGGGCGCACTTGGCATCGAAGTCAGGCGGTGCGACGAACATGTGGCGCAGGCCGTAGGCTGTTTGCACGATCGTTCCACGCATCTCGCGGTGAGCGCCGAGCGCGCCATGCTGGATGAACTCGGTGGCGGATGTCAGGTTCCAATCGGCGCGTGGGCGCGTCTGCAGAAGGGGGTTCTCATCGCAGACGGTATGGTGGCGGTACCGGACGGCAGCAGGGTCGTCCACGCCCGGACGACAGGGGACCCTGACGAGTGCATTGACGTTGGCAGAAGGCTTTCGGAATTGCTGATCGAGCGGGGTGCGAAGGAGTTGCTGGGCGAGGTCGATTAAGAGGCGGTCAGTTCTCCTTCGTGGCTGCGGTGCAGCCGGTTCCGGGACTGAACACCAGGTGCGATCATGTCGGAAGGCGCTGTTTTTCTCGTTGGCGCGGGCCCGGGCGATCCCGAACTGATAACAATAAAGGCCCTTCGCCGCATCCGGCAGGCAGATGTCATTCTTTACGACAGCCTGGCGAATCCCGCGTTGCTCGATGAAGCGCCGCCGCACTGTGAACGGATCGACGTCGGCAAACAACCCGGCGCACAGACGCGACAACAGGAGCGGATCAACCGCCTCATGGTCGACAGGGCCGGAAAAGGCCTCAACGTCGTGCGTCTGAAGGGTGGGGACCCCTTCGTTTTCGGGCGCGGCGGAGAGGAAATGGCGACGCTGGAGAAGGCAGGCATCCGGTTTGAAGTCGTTCCGGGGATTACCAGCGCAATCGCAGCGCCCGCATACGCGGGAATTCCGGTCACGCACCGCGCGATCGCACCCCACGTGACCTTTCTGACGGGACACCGGGAGTCCCTGGACGCCCTGCCGGAGGTAGACTGGCAGGCGCTGGGCCGGCTGGGCGGGACGTTGGTCGTGCTGATGGGGGTGCGAAACCGGGGTGAGGTCGCCCGTCGACTGATCCAGGCCGGGCGACCGGCCGATACGCCCGTTGCCGTGGTGCAAGACGGTACGTTGCCGGGCCAGAAAACCGTCCGATGCACGCTCGGCACGCTGGCCGGGGCAGAGGCCGCCAGTCCCGCGGCAATTGTGGTGGGTGAAGTCGCCGGATCGGACTTTCCGTGGTTTGAGCGGCTGCCGCTCTTCGGGCGACGCATCCTGCTGACGCGCAGCCGGGAACACGCCGGAGAACTGCAGGGCATGCTGACGGGGCTGGGGGCGGAGGTCCTCGTGGCTCCCGCCATCCGGATCGTGGAGCCGGCGGACTGGGCGCCCGCCGACGCGGAGATTGGCAGGCTGAACCGCGTTGACTGGCTTGTATTCGCAAGCGCTAACGCGGTGGAACGATTTCTCCGTCGGGTGCGTGTACGACATGGCGAACTCCGAAGTCTGTCGGAAATCCGGATTGCCGCCGTCGGCCGGACGACCGCCGAGAGGATACGGAGTTTCGGCCTGCCGGTGGATTTGTGCCCGTGTCGGCACACCGCGGCCGCCCTCGCGGAACAGTTCGCGGGAATACGCGTGTCCGGCCAGCGCGTGCTGATTCCCCGTGGCAATATCGGGCGGAAGACAGTCCCCGACGCATTGCGGGCGCAAGGGGCGCGGGTGCGCGAGATCGTCGTCTACCGAACCGTGATGCCCTCGCACATTTCGAGCGAGACCGTTGCGCGCCTGAATCGAAGGGAAGTGGATCTGGTTGTCTTTTCAAGTCCCTCTGCAGCAAAAAATTGTGTAGAATTATTAAAGCAATTCGGAATGCCGGAACTACCGCGGACACTCCGCGCCGCATGTATTGGACCCACGACTGCCGAGACGGCCTCTAATCTGGGATTCCCGGTTGTCGTGCAGGCCGCCGGACGGGAAATCGGCATCTCCGGACTCGTCGATGCGATTCGACGTTTTTTCACTGGCGATGTTCACGGCCTGTGATTGCGGAGCGGGACCTGGCCGCGCCGCGGTTCGAAAGACGCGCCTTTGCGTCGCCCCGCCTGCCCTGGGCTCGTGGCCGTGAACGCCGGTCGCCGGGGAATTTCGGATCTTTGCGGAGTCGCCGTCGCAATTCCCTGTTGACACGGGATGGCGTACAACGTAAATTTCATGCGATGACGGTTTGAAAACTCTCGGTTCGCGTGGGTCCCGAAAGGAGGCGGTTATGCGGAAGGCAATTGTTCTGGTCGTACTTGCTCTGGCAGGTTCGGCGACTGCCGGGGAAATGACCGATGGATTGACCATTTCGGGCGGTCAGAATTCATTCGCCCGGCTGATGCTGGAACGTGCGGACGGACAGGACACGGACGCGGGTGTCCTGAAACTGATCGTATCGCTCGCAGAGGCCAAGGACCTGAAGGGGTACGGATTCTCACTGATCTACGATCCGGCCAGGTACGAGTTTCTCGAAGCGAGGGAGGCGGACGAAAATCTGCTGTCATCCGGGGCTGAACGGAGTACGCTCTTTCTGTCGTCTGACAGGACGCCCGGCAAACTGGATATCGGCGCCATGAAGGTTGATGGCGTGGGCTCCAGCGGCGACGGCGCTCTCGTTGAACTCGTCTTCAAGACCACCGAAACGCCGGTGGCAACGGATTTTCAGATTGCCGAGGGCGTACTGGTCGGACTCGATGGAAATATCGACCTGCTCACGCAAATTGAAATCGGTAACCTGAAAGCACTGCCCGACCGCACGGCCCTGAGCCAGAATATGCCGAATCCGTTCAACCCCTCCACAACGATCGAGTATCAGATTGCGGAGGTCGGGCAGGTCAGGCTCGTCGTCTATAATCTCCTTGGTCAGGAAGTTCGCGTTCTGCTGGATGCGCGCACCGAAGCGGGCCACTATACAGCCACCTGGGACGGCAGGGACGAGTTGGGACGCCAGGTCGCCAGCGGGATCTATTTGTATCGGCTGCAGGCCGCCGATTTCTCGGCGTCCAGGCGAATGATGCTCTTGAAATAGCTATTCATGTCTGGCGCTGCAACGTGAAGGTCGTCTCTCAGCCGGAGGCGGCCTTTCTTGTTCCGTCACCGGCCACACCCGTCCTGATGCTGGTACCGCGGGACTGACGAAAATGCGATTCACTCGGGGTATGATCACATCCTTGTGCGCGGGCATGTTGCCCTGGCTTCCGGTTCCCGGTGCCGACGTTTCGGCAGGTGAGGCCGGGGATTCACCGGAACGCGTACGGGTTGAGTTATTTGTGATGGCGCACTGTCCGTACGGTATGCGGGCGGAAGCGGCGCTCGAACCTGCGCTCGAGGCGTTTGGAGATGGTATCGATTTCCGGCTGCACTTCATCGCTCAGGAGGCCGGAAAGGAGGGGTCTGCGCCCGCCGTGCCGCTCAGGCCGCACGAGCCCGGACGCGAGGCCTGCGAGTCAGGCGCGGTACACGGTACGGGCCGATTCCTCAGCCTGCACGGCGACGCGGAAGTGGAGGAAGGAATCCGGCAGGTCGTCATGATGCATTTGTATCCCGACCGCTACTATGACTACATTCTCCTCAGAAATGAAGACATGGCTTCTCCGGATTGGCAGGCCAGCGCGCGGCGGGCGGGAATCGATCCTGAACGGGTGGCCGCGGCCGCGTCCGGTGCAGAAGGCGAAGCGCTTTTCCGCGAAAATATCCGGAGGGCCAATCGGCTGGGCATCCAGGCGTCGCCCACCCTGTACGTCAACGGCGAGGAAGTAGAGGGCGGAATCGAAAGGCAGGGTCTGGCGCGCCGGGTCTGCGGGATCGACAGTCTGGCAGGGCCGTGCGCTGCAGTTCCGGTTTGCGGCGCCGATAAGGACTGTGCGTCAACGGGGCGCGTCGGAATCTGCGTTGATGCCGGCAAGCCCTCGGCGTCGTGCAGGTTCAGCGATCCCGTCGTCTTCCGGATGACGGTTCTGAACGATTCCGAATGCGACCTGTGCGATCCCGGGATGTTTGTCCGGTCCACCCGGGAGTTGTTCCCGGGTGTGGATGTTCGAACGGTCAACGTACACTCCCGGCAGGGCAGGAATCTGGCGCAACGGTATCGGGTCGACCGGGTGCCCGCGTTTATTCTGGGATCGGGATTCGCCACGACAGCCCGGTTTCAGAGATTTGCGCAGGCCGTCTATCCGATTGGCGACAGTTACGTACCGCGGCCCGTGCTTGTGCCCGTCTCGCGGCTGATGGGACGGAAGGCCGTTCCGGGTCGTATGGACTTCTTCTTTGCGGGAGTGTCGCCATCGACGGCACGAACAGTAGGGGGGCTGCTGTCGTGGCTGGACGCCGTCGATGCCCCGGAACGTCTGCATCTCCATCCGTTCGGGCGGAATGAGAACGCCTCTTCCAGCTTGTGTGTCCGGCAGCTCTATCCACGTCGCTACAGGGCGTTTGAGAAGTGCGTGTTCGGGGGTGCGTCTGAGGACGGCACCGCAGGGTCCGATACCGCCTGCCTGGAACAGCATGCAATGGACGTCGAACGCATAAAGCGCTGCGCGGCAGACGAAGGCCCCTCGATGGCATTACGGTCCCTGCAGGCAGCGGCAAGAGCGGGTATCGATCCGTCGATGAATCCATCGTTATTGCTCGACGGCCGGTTTGTCGTCACCAGCAGGATGCTGCCCCAGGCCAGGGAGCTGTTCTACCGGCTGAATCCGGACCTTCTGCAGCGAGACAGGGCATATCTGGAGAGCAGGAAACAATGATTCCCCCGGAGGCCGTAGATCATGCATCGCTTACGCGGCGCAACAACGCCGGCGCTGTGGATAGCGCTTTGCGCAGGATGTAGTGCGGATTCGACCGACGGACAGAGGATGTCGGCGGATGAGGAGGCGCGATTTCTCATTATGCGCAGGAAGATGGTAAAAACACAGATCGAGCGCCGCGGAATCAAGGAACGGCGCGTGTTGAACGCTTTGATGGGGGTACCGCGCCACCTTTTTGTGCCCCCGCACCTCAAAGCGCGGGCGTACGACGACGGCGCGCTGCCGATCGGGGAAGACCAGACGATTTCACAGCCGTACATCGTGGCGAAAATGACGGAGTTGCTGTCCCTTGAAGGGGAAGAGCGCGTGCTGGAGGTGGGCACCGGCTCGGGGTACCAGGCGGCCGTTCTGGCAAAGCTGGTGCGGGAAGTTTATACGATCGAGATCGTGCCGTCGCTCGCCCGGCAGGCCGAAGAACGACTCAGACGCATGGGATACGACAATATCAGCGTACGCCTCGGCGACGGGTACCGCGGCTGGGCGGAACACGCGCCGTTCGACGCGGTGATCGTAACCGCGGCGCCCGACCATATTCCCCCGAAGCTCGTTGAACAGCTTCGGGAAGGGGGGCGCATGGTGATACCCGTCGGCACCGATAATCAAACCCTGACGTTACTCGTCAAGGAGAAGGACGGCGTAAGGGAAGAACGGGTGATTGCCGTCCGGTTTGTACCGATGACAGGTGAAGCGCAGGCGCAGGAGTGAGGAGGGCAATTCTTGATTACGATCTGGGGTATCGGCATTTCTCTGGTGTTCCTGATATGCTATCTCGGCCAGTCCATTTCTTCCGGTATGGCCGGTCGACGGGCAAAACTGCTTCAATGGGCATGCTGGCTGGTGGCGAGCACAACCATGCTGTTCTGTTATCTGCTGACCCGTTCTCTTTCGCCGTGAAGTTTCGAGAGGTAAAGCGGCACCTGGACAAGCCGGATGCCGTCTTTGTCTGCGAGCCCATCGTGCACACCGGCGATCGCGTGGTGCTCAGATATGTGAATACACGGCCGGGCCGGGTAGGGGATACGGCGATTTGCACCGGGTCCGTAACGTACGGGTACTATCGGCAGGGGGCCGGATATGTGCTGTGGAAAATGTGCGACCCGGACGGGCGGCTCCTGGGCCATCTCTTTCACATCTGCAGAAATCTGGAGGTCCGCGACCGCTGCGTAGACTACGTGGATCTCCTGCTGGATCTCTGGTTCGATCCGAAAGGCCGGTTGACGGTTCTCGATCGGGATGAACTCGAGTCCTGTGAAAGGCGCAACATTGTCAGCGGGCGGGAGATGAAGTGGATCGCGAGGCACGAACGTGAAATTGTCGCCGGCGCAGAAGGGATTCTCCATGACCTCAACGGCATTCTTGACGCGTGGCGGTCCCGCTCCGCAGCGGAATGACGCCTAGTCATCGGAGGGTGGAACCTGGCAAACGGTTTTCAGGTATTCGCGGAAGGATTGGCCGATTTCGGGGTGCATCAGGGCAAATGAGACCGACGTCTGGACGTACGAAAGCAGGTCGCCAACCGTGTGCCAGTCCCCTTCGATCGCGCACGCGTAAACGGGACGGGATTGAATCATGAGTTGAATCGCGTCGGTGAGCTGGTACTCGCCATTTTCCACCGGGCTGATTCGATCCAGAGAATCGAAGATGTCGGGTTCAAAGATATATCGACCAAGACAGGCGAGATTCGAAGGCGCCCGCGCCGGTTCCGGTTTTTCCACCAGGGCCTTTACGAGATAAGCCCCGTTGGCGGGTTCGGCCCGGATCACGCCGTAGCTTCCGACATGTTCGCGGGCGACCTCCTTAACCGCCAGAATCGACGCACCCAATCTGTCGTAATGGTTCATCAGTTGCCCGATACACGGACGCTCCGACACCACCAGATCGTCTCCGAACAACACGGCAAAGGGTTCGTCGCCGACGTGTTTGCGGGCCTTGAGGACGGCGTGACCGGTACCAAGCAGTTCTCTCTGCCGGAGATAATGGATGTCGGCAAGCCGTTCAATGCGTTCGAGGGTCGCAATCATCGAGTGGTCTTCCCGCTTTGCGAGGGCGTTGTGGATTTCGATGTTGCGGTCGAAGTGGTCTTCAATGGACCGTTTGCCTCTGCCCGTGATCATCAGGATGTCTTCGATGCCGGCTTCGACCAGCTCTTCAACAATGTACTGGATGGCCGGCTTGTCGACGACAGGCATCATCTCCTTGGGCAGTGCTTTGGTAGCCGGCAACATCCGGCTGCCATGCCCGGCCGCCGCGATCACCGCCTTGCGTATCTTCAAAGACAACCTCCGTTGTGGTTCGTCAGATGAGTAAGTGCTTAACATTTACCAGTTTAAATAAGAATAACTGTCGTATCCTTGTCAAGTGGATTTCGCCTGCCGCACCGGCTGAACCTGGCCTGCAAAGCCCTTGACATCGAGCCTGCAATGGGTTAACTTGAGTTGGCCGAGCCGGTTGTCGCTCGGGCCCGCCGACATTCTTGCCGACGGGTGTCTCCCCCCTTTTCTACTTCTTCCCCGCCGAATTATATGCCGTAAAGTCAGCCATCGGAATGAATCCCCGTGTCGGATCGTGGAACTGTGAACCTGTCCGGACGGAACGCCGCCTATCGTCTGGGTGTGCTGGCCTCCGGAGGGGGAACCAATCTGCAGGCGATCATCGACCGGAGCGCCTCCGCACGGCTTCCGGCGCGTGTGGGGGTCGTTATCGGCAACAACAGCCGGTCGGGCGCTTTCGCCCGCGCCCGCCGGGCGGGAATCCCGGCGTTCCACCTCAGCGGCAGGACGCATCCGCAACCCGGCGCCCTCGACTGCGCGATCGCGGAGACGCTCAGGTCCCACGGTGTCGACCTGGTGGTGCTGGCCGGCTACATGAAGAAGCTGGGCCCGGTGACGCTCGAGAGCTTTAAGGATCGGGTCATCAATATACACCCCGCCCTGCTGCCCGCATTCGGTGGCAAGGGGATGTACGGGAGCCGCGTCCACGAAGCTGTCGTCCGCAGCGGCGCGGAGGTCTCGGGAGCGACCGTCCATCTTGTGGACGGGGATTACGACACCGGACCGGTTATCTTGCGGCGAAGCGTCCGCGTCGCGCCGGAAGAGACGCCCGAGTCACTCGCGCGCAAGGTGCTGGCCGTGGAGCACGAATTGTTTTCGGAAGTGATCGGCCTTTTCGCGCAAGGTAAAATCAGCGTGGATGGCCGGGAGGTACGAGTTCTGGTCTAGTGTCCTGTCCCGGACGGGAAGACCCTGGACAAGTTTCGCGACGTTCGAGACCGATTGCTCGGCTAACCCGTTAGGAAACGAAACGTTATGGCACTATTTCTTTCCAGACTGCTGTCCAATGACATTGGCATCGATCTGGGTACGGCCAATACCCTGGTTTACGTCAAAGGACAGAATATCGTGGTCGACGAGCCTTCGGTTGTTGCGTTGGACCGCAATTCTCACAAACCGCTCGCCATCGGATCTCATGCCAAGCAGATGATGGGACGCCAGAACCCCGATATTGACGTCATTCGCCCGCTGCGGAACGGGGTCATTGCCGATTTCGACGTGACCGAAGAGATGCTGCGTCACTTCATCCGGAAGGTGCAGAAGAACAGGCTTCTCGTCCGCCCCCGGATTGTGATATGCGTGCCGTCGGGTGTGACCGCCGTCGAAATGCGGGCCGTAAGGGAATCCGCCGAGCGCGCGGGGGCCCGCGAGGTCTACATCATCACGGAACCCATGGCCGCAGCCATCGGGATCGGCCTTCCCGTGGAGGAAGCCGTGGGGTCCATGGTGATTGACATCGGAGGCGGCACAACCGAAATCGCGGTGATCGCCCTGTCGGGCATCGTGACCTCGCGGTCCATCAAGATAGCGGGGGACGGGATGAACCAGGCCATCATCACGATGCTCAGACGCAAACACAACCTTCTCGTTGGAGAGCGGAGCGCGGAACAGATCAAATGTGAAATCGGTTCTGCCGGCACATTGGACAGCGAATTCCAGCATCCGTGCCGGGGGCTGGATACGGTCAGTTTCATCCCGAAGACCATAATCGTCGACTCGGTGGAAATTCGGGAAGCTCTCAATGGGACGGTGAACTCCATTCTGGAAGCGGTGCGGCAGACCCTGGAGCATACGCCGCCGGAACTGGCTGCCGATATACTCGATCGGGGCATTATCATGACGGGCGGCGGTGCATTGCTGCGGGGATTGGACCGCAGGTTGATGGAAGAGACCGGCCTGCCCGTGATCGTGGCGGACGACCCGCTCACCTGCGTTGTGCGCGGCACCGGGCGTGTTCTCGAGAATATCGACCAGTATCAGAAACTGCTATTGTGATCGATTGCGGTTTGGATGACCCATGCAGTGGCTGTTCGGTTTTATACGCGGACACGGCCCCCTGGTCGTTCTGGGCGTGGCCGTCCTTGTATCATCGGGCCTTATGGCGCTTGGTCAATCCGACGGCGCGGCTTTCGCCCGGGGTATCGCCACCGGACTGCTCAAGGCCGGACACGGGCTGTTCACGTGGCCTATGGAACTCTCCAGGCTGCGCCGCGAGAACGGTATCCTGCGGGAACAGAATCTGCGCATCTCGCTCGAGCTGCTCGAACTCCGTGAGGCGCGGATGGAGAATCTCCGGCTTCGCGAATTGCTCGACTTCCGATCAAAGGCCGAAGGCACGTATCTGGTAGCGAAGGTGGTTGCCCGGGATCCGAACCGCGTACTGAACACGGTGCTTCTGGATTTGGGTGCGGCGGACGGTGTGGTGAAACGCATGCCGGTCGTCACCGCGGACGGGCTCGTGGGGCGCGTGTTGGAAGTTCACCCGCGAACCGCCGTGGTTCAGCTGCTGCTCGATCGCAATTGCAGGGTGAGCGCGATCGTGCAGCGCGATGAACGGACTTCGGGGATTGTAACGAGTGAAAACGGCAGGTTTTTCCTGAGGCACGTGTCGGTACGCAGCGAGGTATCCGAAGGCGACAGGATCATTTCCTCGGGCCTCGGTGGCGTGTTTCCCAAGGGACTTCTGATCGGCACCGTAACCCGGGTGGGTGAACGCGATCAGGCCCTTTTCAGGGAAGTGCAACTGGCGCCGAGCGTCGATTTCTTCAATCTGGAGGAGGTCTTCGTACTGAAGTCCGAGGCAATCGCAGATGGCAAAGCGGGTTGAGCGCGTTGGGCGCGTCTCTACCCGCGCCGCGCCGCTTTACCCTTGCCGGGGACGGACGGCTTTCTTAATTTCCCTGAGGCGTTTCGCTTCAGGGGTTTTTTTGTAATGTGCATCGAGAGGAAAACAGCCCGATATCATGCCGTTCCGCGGTGCGGTGGTGCAATCGCTGAACGTCCGGCAGACGACCCGCGTGTTCAGCCTCCCTTTTCCCAGGACGTCCAGAGGAAGACGCGGGTAGGAAAGGACCATCCGGCCCAGCCCGATGAAATCAACGTGTCTTTCGCGCACCAGGGCTTGCGCCACCTGCGGCAGAAACTCCTGAAGGTAGGAATATCCCGTACCCACCAGAATCAGGCCGGGATGCCGTTTTTTGATCCGCCGGACGACGTCGATCTGACGCGCGACACCCGCCAGCGGGTCTTCGGGGGGTTGGTATCCGTCTGACGGGGGATAATACGCGGGACGCTGAATGTGAGGATTGTAATACGGGCTGCCGGCCGAGAGATTGACCAGCCGGATATCCAGGCGTTCGAGAAGATCCAGAAACAGATCGGGTTCGGTGAGATCCGGAACGACGGGATTGGACGGATTCGCGCCGAACCCGCAGGTATAGGGCAGGCAGTGGCCGAAGTCTTCGGGAATGCCGGGTCCCTGTCTGCGACCGTCGGATCGATCCGGGTCGGGACGGAACGGAACGAAGTCGAATACGCTCAGGCGTACGCCAATCCGGAGACCCGGCGCGACGGTCCGGATCCCATGGACAATTTCCCTGAGGAAACGCGTCCTGTTTTCGAACGAGCCGCCAAAGGGACCGCTACGGGTAACGGCGCTCAGGAATTCGTGGCCCAGATATCCGTGGCAATGCTTGATGTCCACGAACTGATAGCCCAGATCGGCGGCCATTCGCGCGGCCTTTACATAGTCGTCTATAACGGATCGTATCTCGCCGTCCGACATCACCGGGTGATCCGGGCCCACGCCGAATTTACGGTCGAGGATGGGGTGACGGTACAGAATTCGGGGTTCCATCATGCTCTTGTGCGTGGGCCGACAGAACCGTCCCGAGTGCGTGAGCTGCAACCCGACCACGAGATCGTCGGTGTTGCCGATGTGCAGCCGGTGGGCGGATCGCAGCGTTTCGAGCAACTCGCCCAGGCCGTTTCGCGTATGTTCGGCGGCGAACAACTGGTTGGGGTTGGCGCGTGCTTCGGGTCGTACGGCAATCGCCTCGCCGCCCCAGATGAGCTTTGCGCCGCTCAGACCGAAATGGCGCCACCGGCGACGGGTATCTTCCGATGGATTGCCGTCGGTCAGGCCGTCCCAACCTTCCATCGGGTGGATCGCGAACCGATTGCCGATCGGTTCCGGCGTGAATGGAAACGGCTCTGCGAGCGGAGATTCAGGCGCGGTAAGAATGTCCTGGTCGCACGGCAACGCAAGGCCGAGCCCTTCAAGGCGTTCCCGAAACGCGTCCACGGTCTTGAGGTGCCCTATGCGTACAATGTCTTCGTCCGGCATCGGTTCGTCCCTGCTGCGGCATTTCGCGGAGGCGGTCTGATCAAGCGCAACTTCCCCGACCGACAAGGTGTTGAAATCGGGGGCCGCGGGCTCTCTCCACCGCCCGCGGTTACGAATTTCCAAATATAGTGTATAGACATTGAGGGCGCAATTCTCCTATCGGAACGGAACGCGGGCTATGAAACAGGCAAACGGGACTGGAACCTGGTCTTCTCAAAGTGATTTCGCGGCGTGTACGGGGAAGGGAATCTCTGTTACGGAGGATGTCGTCAGGCTCAGGCGGGGGGTTACCTTCGCCGACGAGATGGGCAACTGCAATCAGCACGATCGGGAGGCCGTTTCCGGCCTGCGACAGGCACGAAAGACATTCTTCATTCCCGAAGTGGGCGCATCCCGCGCACTGCTTTGCCCCTACCTGCTGTGCGACAGGGCGGACGGGGAGTTGGACATAGACGTGAACGGGCACTCGCTGAGGGTCGTCTGGCCCGGCGATCGTTCATATTGGGAAGACCGATGGCAACCGCTGGAGATCCCATCCGACTGGCTCGGCGCAGGTCGGAATGAGGTGACTTTCCGGGCCGTCGAAGATGTGACGTGGACACTGCTGATCGAGGAGAGCATCCAGCCAAAACGGAGCGCCGTCAGTGATGACGGCGGCCTGACCTGGCGGTCCGGGGAGATGGGCGTCAACGACCGCGCCTGCGGAGAATACATGGTCCGGCTCTGGCTGGATCAATATGTGGAATCAGGCGAGGTCTGTTCCAATGCCGTGGATCTGCTGCGCCTCGTTTCAACGGATGGGATCGCCGCCGCCGGCAGCGTAGATGCGATCCGTCTGTCCGCCAACGTGCGCACGCCCGCGGGATGCAGCACGGCCCTGCAGTGGCGGGGCGGGCCATGCCCGGCTTACTGCCCGAAAACCTGGACGGCGTGGGCGCCGGCATCGGATCCGATCGCTCCCACCGGCCCGATCCGTTTCCTTCAATGGCGTATCATATTGCAGTCAGAACAGCCATCGGCGACGCCGGAGGTCGCGGCCGTCACGCTTTCGGTAACGGCCGGCAGGGTTACACAGCCGGCGGTAAGAATCGTCGATGCCGACAACCCGGCGCTGATACGAAGCTCGTACCGTTTTTCCCATCTGCCGGTCGATTCGAAACGGGGACAGATCCTGCGGGAACGCTGGAAACTGGATGAAGTCATCCGTCCCGCGAAGTCCGAGTTCGAGGCGTTCCTGCATCTGCGGCAGTGGGTAAGGGAACAGTGGGAAGATGGCTGGAACATGGGTGAAATCGAATTCTGCCCGCCGTGGGACGCCATGGTAATTCTGAGCCTTGCGAGCCGCGGGCTCAGCCTCGGGATGTGCACGCATTATGCGACGGTAATGTCGCAATGCAGCGCCGCACTGGGGTTCACCGCGCGGACACAGATCATGCGTTCGCATTGCATCAACGAGGTCTGGTCGAACCGGCACGGCAAATGGGTGGCCATGGACGTCGGCGGCGATTCCAACGACGAGACGAAGTTCACGTATCACCTGGAACGGCAGGGGGTGCCGCTGAGTGCCCTGGAGGCGCACCGCGCCTGGGTTGAAGAGGACTACGCGGATATAAGGCTGGTTCCCGAGCCTCCGCCGGCGGTTGCCGGGCGGTTTCAGGTGGCCGATCGTCTGAAATTGTTCGAACGCTTTATGATCTCGCTCCGGAACGACGAACTCGATACGATGGGGCCCGGAGAGCCCGAGCATGGGAAGATTTCATATCATTTCAACAGATACCTGTTCTGGCAGGACGCGGACACACCCGGTCTGCCGTGGTTTTCTGAGCATACGGAACGCGCCGGCGACCTGTACTGGACGCCGAACCGGGCGGAAATCCATCTCCAACAGGGTCGGGAGCCGGACGAGCTTTACGTCCTTCTCGATACGGAAACCGCGAATCTGAAGGGTTTCGAAAAACGCATCGACGAAGGCGAATGGCGGGCATGTTCGTCGGCCTTCACCTGGCGCATCGACTCGTCAGGAAGCAAGCTTGCCGTCCGACCGGTGAACGGTTTCGGGCGTAAGGGTGCCGAGAGTTCCGTGGTTGTGGGCAGTGGCGGTTGCGGGGATTGACCGCCGGTTACCTGGGGACAGGACACTGATATGGACAGGAACGCAATTGAGAATTACGGCACATCGATGGTACGGCCCGATGATTTCGATGAATTCTGGGACGACGTTCTCGCCGCGGTCGATCCCATACCGCTGAACGCGGCCGTGACGCACAGCCCCCTCAGATCGACGGCCGACGTAGACGTGTTCGACGTCCGCTTCGACAGTATCGATGGTATCCGAATCGCGGGATGGTACTGCCTTCCCGCGTCGCATACGGGGAAGCTGCCGTCGATACTGCAGGTGCCCGGATATATCGGAGAGCCGCGAGTCCCGAAACAACAGGCCAAAACGGGCTATGCGGTCTTCAGCGTCGCGCCGAGGGGAAAACTCAGAAGCAACGGACAGTTCAACCCGGGCTATCCGGGGTTGCTGACGCACAATATCGTGGACCGGAACACCTACTCCTATCGCGGGTTCTATATCGACGCGGTGCGTGCGTTCGATTTTCTGGCCGCCAGGAAGGAGGTGGATTCCGAGCGGATCGGCGTGACCGGCAGCAGCCAGGGAGGAGGCCTGACGTTGGTGGTTGCCGGGCTCCGGAATCCCGCTGCCGGGGCCGCAGGGGCGCCTTACCTCTGCGGGTTTATGGATGCGATCCAACTGGCACACACCTATCCATACCAGGAAATCCGGGACTATCTGCGACTCTACCCCGACAGGGAGCCCTCGGTCCGGGCAACGCTTGCCTATTTCGACGGGATCCACTTCGGTCCGCGCATTTCGTGCCCGATAATTGTCAATGTAGGGCTGCAGGATAATATCTGCCCGCCCGAGACGGGATACGCTGCGTTCCGGGAAATCGCGTCGGTCGACAAACGCATGTATGCGTACGACGGCCATGCCCACGATGCGGGCAGCGTGGCACACGGTAGCGTAATTGAGGCGTTTTTCGAGAAACATCTGAAAAACCACACCTGAATATGATTTACGGGACCGGCGTAAACGGGTTCTCCCGACGCCAGGGGAGGTTATCAGTGTCCAGCCAATGCATGTCGACGACGGTCAGACCCGATGATTTCGATGCGTACTGGATTCGCGTCGTCAACGCGCTTGATGCGACGCCGATAGCGCCTGAAGTGGAACTGATGCCCATTCGGTCGACCGACTATTCAACGACGTACGGGGTACGCTTTACCAGCATCGGGCCGTACCGGCTGTTCGGTTATCTGAGCATTCCCCGGGGGGAGGGACCGTTTCCGACGCTTCTGTATTTCACGCGCCTGCAGAGTGTGGTGGAACCGCTGCCGCAGGGCGATGCAAGCGAAAAGAGACGGCGGTTCCTGGTGTTCGCTATGGCCGCTAGGGGGCAGCGGAACGCCGACAAGCCCTACGCGGCTTCGTTCCCGGGCCTGTTTGTGGACGGGATAGAAGACTACGAAAATTACGTGATGCGTGGCATCGTGGCCGACTGTTGCCGGGCGGTCGACTATGTGCTCACTCGTCCGGAAGCGGACCGCGGACGAATCGTCGGGATAGGCGAGAATGAGATGCCGCTCCTGTCCGCCGCCCTGCGCGGGGGTCTGACCCACCTGGTTGCTTCACCGTCTTTCTTCCTTCGCACGATGGATCGGGCGGCCGGCACGGAAAGTTATCCGTTGGAGGAGGTCAACGAATACCTGCGGCAATATCCGGATCGCCGCCACGCTGTAGCACGCACGGTATCCTATTTCGACCCGTTGTTTTTTGCACCCCGGATCACGGTGCCGACCCTGCTGTGGGGCAGCCGGGAAACGCTTGGTGCGGTAGCCGACGCCATGCAGGTGGCTCCTCAGGTTCGCGCCTCGGAGCACTCCCGCTATAAGGATGGGGTCTACCAGGAGCGCTGGATCGCACGGCATCTGGGATTGAGGGACGTCATACTTCCGGCCCATTGGCGCTGAGACGACGACCCGAAACGGGGGCACGGACGCGAAACACGCTTGAACCGATCGGAAACCGGCTCGTAGATTCCGAAAACGTGTTTTCACCTGGGCGCTGGCAAATGAATGTAGGGAAGATCAGGGCAGACTTCCCGCCGCTGGAAAAATTCGTGTGGTTCCAGAACGGCGGCGTGAGCATCACTCCGGCGCCGGTTGCCCGGACGCACCTGACGCTGATGCGGGAACTGTTCGAGCGCGGTCCGATGCACATTGCGTTTCCCGACGAGGAATACCCGCGCCGGGAACGGTCCAAGGAGCGCATCGGAAGATTCTTCGGCGTTCGGGCCGGCGATCTGGCGTTGATGCGCGGAGTGAGCGAAGCGTTCCAGACGGTTATCCGCGGCCTGGACTGGAAGGCAGGAGACCGCATCCTGATTTCCGAAGAAGAAGAGGTGGCCCTGCTGGTGCCCTGTCTGCATTTGCGCGATCTGTACGGCGTCATCGTGGACAAGGCGCCCCTCGTGGCAAGCGCGGATGGACAGGTCGAAGCGGTTGCGGGACGCATCACGGAGCGTACCCGTCTGGTTGGCTTGAGCCACGTGATTTCAGATTCGGGGTTCCGCCTGCCCGTGGAGCGGATCTGTTCCGCCGCGAGGGCGCGGGGCGTCCTCACGTTTCTGGACATGGCGCATTCCGCGGGGTTGTATCCCCTGGATCTGAACGAATTGGGCTGCGACTTCGCGGGGGTTCTTTCCTACAAGTGGATGTACTCACCCTATGCCGCAGGAGCGCTGTTTGCACGGGAGGACCGCCGGGATGAAATACGCGTGACCTATGCAGGCGGACGGGCACAGGCGTGGGTGGACTTCGGGGAGGATCGTTTCGAACTCAAGGACAACACCGAGAGATTCGAATTCGGGCCCTGGTCGTGGCCGCTCGTACACGCCTGGGCGTCGGCGGTGGCATACCTGGAGAACATCGGACTGGAGGCAGTCTGGGCGCGCACCGCGGCGCTGACGACCCGGTTGAAGCAGGGATTGATCGGGATCCCGGGTGTCAGGGTGTTCACCCCGATGTCCCCCGGACTGTCTGCCGCCGTCGTCGCATTCGATATGGAGGGTTGGCGGCCCGAGGACGTGAGGGATGCGCTGCGGCGGCGCTGGCGCATTGTCGTCAAGGCATTCAACTCGACGCGGCGCGGTCTGCGCGCCAGTGTGCCGTTTTTCCTGCTGGAAGAGGAAATCGACCTGCTGCTCCACGCGTTGGCCACATTGGCCTCCGAAGATCCGCCGCGGATTCCGAAAGGCGAGTGAGCGCGCCCGGACGGACTCCGTCCGGCCGCGTGCTGCCCACGCGGCAAACATGTTGTCAGACGTCGCCACACTGGAGGTCCGGAGATGGCCGATGGAACGGTAAGGATGCTGGTCCCGGGAGACGATCCGGTGATGGTCGCCGGGTCTCCCCATCTGGACCGCCTGGCGCGTTACGGACAGGTGGTTCTGTACGATACGAGGCCGGAGTCGAGCGCGGAGAAAGTCATGCGCGCGGAAGGCTCGGAAGTCATTATCAACACAAGAGGCGTGGTATCCTGGGGGCGGGAAGAATTCGAACGGTTGCCCGATCTGCGGATGATTACGAGTTGCTCGATCGGTACCGACATGTTCGACCTCGAAGCCGCCAGGGCGCACGGGATCGTCATCTGCAACCAGCCGGGGCGAACGGCGCCGGTTGTGGCCGAGCACATGTTCGGACTGATGTTCGCCGCGGCGAAACGCGCGGCGTTCTTTACGGAGCGGATGAAGGCGGGCGAGTGGCCCAGGATGGATGGCATCTATCTGCAGGGCAAGGTGTTGGGCATCGTCGGCGCCGGGAATATCGGGGCGGAGATGGCCAGGCTGGGACGCGCCATCGGGATGGAGGTGATCGCGTGGACGTACAATCCATCGCCGGAACGGGCAGACAGGCTGGGCGTGCGTTTCGTGAAACTGGACGAATTGCTCGCTGAAGCCGACATCGTCAGCATGCATGTGGCGCTCACCGAAGACAGCCGCGGAATGATCGGACCGCGGGAATTCGGGCTGATGAAAGACGGCGCAATTCTGTTGAACGGCGCACGCGGACCGGTGGTCGACACGGACGCGATGGTGGCCGCGCTCGGGTCGGGACGTCTGGGCGGCGCGGCGCTCGACGTCTACGACGAGGAACCGGTGCCGCCGTCGCATCCGCTGCTGTCTTGCGAGCAGGTGGTGCTGACGCCTCACTGCGCGGACATGACGCCGGAAGGAGTCGATCTGCTGAACGGGGGCGCGGTGGACAACGTCATCGCATTTCTGGAGGGCCGCCCGCGAAACCGGGTGACGTAGCGCCGAAACGCTTTGTCGACAAGGGGATTTTGGGTATGGCTGCGTATGAACCGCTGGATCTGTCCGCGATATGCAACGTGGGCCCGGAGCATCCGGGTGACGGGCTGAATGTGTCCGCGGGCGTCCATAATTTCCAGGGCCTGCCGTTCCTGATCGGGCGCGCGGACGGGGAGGCCGCGCCCTGCCTGCTGGGCTTCGGGGAAGGGATGTCGCGCCAGGCGATTTCCGTCCCTGTTGAAAAGACGGCCCTCCGGGCGGTCGTGGCGCACCGGTTGCTTGATTCCGGGATTCCTGACAACGGACCGATCGGCGAGCGCGTTGCAGAATACCGCTTCCATTTCGAGGGTGGCGAGGTTGTCTCGGCGCCGATCCGGGACCGGTTCGAGATCGGCACGGTACCGGCGGCGGCGGGGCTCCCGTTCGTCGCGGTGCAGGACCGGACGGACGAAATGCTGCCGCGCTTCGAGGGAAGGTGGGGTGACGCCGGTCGACGTCAGACCGAGGCGATGCAGGGCCGTTCGAGTGCCTTTACGCTCTGGGTCTGGAAGAATCCCCACCCGGACCGGGTGATTGAACGGCTGGAGGTGATTCCAGGTGACCTCCGGTTTGTCATCGGAGGCATCACGCTGGGTCACGCCGACGAGCATCCGATTTCGCGAGAGGCCCCGAGGGAAGTGTTGATAACCCTGCCGAGGCAGGAGAATGCCGACAAGCCGTTCGACCTGGATGTGCAAGTGGACCGGGGTATCGCCACGTACCCCTATCCGCTGCCGGCGCGGTCGTCGGACCATTTTCTCAGGGATGACAGGAAGGGCTGGGGGGAGCCGCAAAACCCGGCGAGCAGCCCGGCGTACGTCGAAGTGGCCGCGATTCCGTCGGCAACCGTCACGGTGAGCCAGGGTTCCGAAACGCTGGGCGCCGTGAATTGGGGGGAACTGGAGAAACGCGGCAGCGTCGAGACCCCTGCATTGAAGGTCGAGGTCGTAAACCGCGGGCGCAACTGGGTGCACACCCGTGTGGTCGATGACGAGACCGGGAAACCGGTACCCTGCCGCGTGCACTTCAGGTCGCCCGAAGGGATACCGTACGCGCCGCACGGTCACCATCCGCACGTGAATTCGAACCTCGGCACGTGGCATATCGACGTGGGCGGCGACGTGCGGCTGGGTCAGATTACCTATGCGTATACGGACGGCACCTGTCAGGGGTGGCTGCCCAGGGGACGGGTCATCGTGGACGTGGCCCGGGGATTCGAATACGAGCCGCTCCGCGCCGCGGTGGAAATCAAGCCCGGACAGCGGGAACTGAATCTGCGGCTGAGACGCTGGTGCAGCATGAATGACGAACGGTGGTTCAGCGGGGATTCCCACGTCCATTTTCTTTCCACGCAGGGAAGCCACACCGAGGCGCAGGGAGAGGACCTGAACGTCGTCAACCTGCTGCCCTCGCAGTGGGGCAACCTCTTTACAAGCACCGAGGAGTTCACAGGCAGAGCGAGCGTGTCGCCGGACGGGAGAAGCATTGTCTACGTCGGATCGGAAAACCGGCAGCACTTCCTCGGGCATCTGATTCTGCTCGGTCTGAAAGAGACCGTGATGCCCTGGTGTTCCGACGGCCCCGGCGAAGCGGAGATGGGAGGAACACTCGAGGCGACCATGTCGGATTGGGCGGACCGATGCCACGAACAGGGCGGAACCGTGATCATTCCCCACCTTCCCAATCCCAACGGGGAGCCGGCCGCACTCATCGCAACGGGGCGCGCCGACGCTGTTGAGATGCTCAGGCACGCAACGTACAATCACAACGAATACTACAGGTATCTGAACTGCGGATACAGGCTGCCGCTCGTGGGTGGAACGGACAAGATGAGCAGCGACGTGCCGGTGGGCATCTACCGAACGTACGTGAAGATTCCCGATGACGAGCCGTTCACCTACGAAACCTGGTGCAGGAACATGGCCGCGGGCCGGACCTTTCACAGCGGAGGACCCATCATCCGGTTCGCCGTGGATGGCCACGAGGTTGGCGACACGGTCAGACTGCCGGGTAACGGCGGGTGTGTCGAAGCGGTCGCGGAGGCCGAATGCGTGCTGCCCATCCATACGCTGCAGATCGTGCAGGACGGACGCGTGGTTGCCTCAACGGAAGAATCGGGGGGCTCGCGAAAGCTGAGACTGAAAGCGGAAATCGAGGTGGGCGCCCACTCGTGGCTGGCCGCACGGTGCGGAGGCCCGGGCTATGCCCGGGCGGTTCCCCATCTCGACGGTTGGGGACGCGGCATGATGGCGCATACTTCCCCGGTCTATATAGCCTGCGGCGGCGAATGGTGGATGTTCGATTCTGAAACGGCGCGGTACATGTTGACGCTGGTGGACGGCTGCCTGACGTACATGCACGAGAACAGCCGGCAGCACAGGCCGGACGAGGTCACGCACCACCACGGGGAAGAGGACCACATGGCGTACCTGGAGCGCCCGTTTCAGGAGGCACGGGAGGCCATCCACCGCCGGTTGCACCGGCATGGGGTTGCCCATTGAAGCTATTTTGCCTGCAGATAACCCTCGGCCGCAAGCAGTTCGGCCATGAGAACGGCGCCGCCCGCCGCCCCTCGAACGGTGTTGTGACTCAGGGCGATGAATCTGTAGTCGAACAGGTTGTCGTCCCTCAGCCTCCCCAGCGTGACGCCCATGCCGTCGCCCGCGTCCCGGTCCAACCGGGTCTGCGGCCGGTCGTCTTCATCGAAATACGTCAGGAACGGTCTGGGCGAGGAAGGCAGGTTGGCCGCCTTCGGATCCCCCTGGAAATTTCGCCAGGATTCGATAACCTGCTCCCGGGAAGGCTTCCTTTCGAATGACACCGACGTGGCGGCCATATGTCCGTCGCTGACGGGCACGCGGATACACTGCGCTGAAATGACCGGTCCGCTCGCGTTCCGGATTTCGCCGTTGTGAATTTCGCCCCAGATTTTCAGCGGTTCCATGGAGCTTTTCTCTTCCTCCCCTCCGATGAAGGGGATAATATTGTCCTCCATTTCGGGCCACGACGCAAAGGTCTTTCCCGCGCCTGATATCGCCTGGTAGGTGCATACGGATGCGCGCTGAGGCCCAAAGTCCGCCAACGCCTCGAAGGCAGGGACATAGGGCTGAATCGAACAGTTCGGTTTGACGGCGACAAAGCCCGAGCGGGTGCCCAGACGCTTGCGCTGGGCCTCGATGACGTCCACGTGTCCCGGGTTGATTTCGGGCATGAGCATGGGGACGTCCGGCGTCCACCGATGGGCGGAATTGTTGGAGGCCACGGGCGTCTCCCGCATGGCATACGCGTCCTCGAGGTCGCGGATGTCCTCTTTATCCATATTCAGCGCCGAGCAGACAAAGTCGACCTGATCGGCGATGGCTTCGACCTCGTTCACGTTCCTGACCGTCAGATCGGCAGTTTTCGATGGAATGTCGGAAGCGAGCGTCCATCGGCCCGCGACGGCCTCTCGGTACGTCTTGCCGGCCGACCGCGGGCTGGCCGCCACCGCCGAGACCTCGAACCAGGGATGGTCCTCCAGGAGTGAGACGAAGCGCTGACCGACCATGCCGGTCGCGCCCAGAACGCCTGCTTTGAGTCTTTTCATTGCCGTTCCTTCTGTGAGTGAGGGTTATCGGCGGCACAAAAACAGCCGGCATGTCCAAGGGTAGAGACATCGCCGGCTACGACCGGAATGCGCGACATCGCAAGAGAGCGCTCCACGGGGCCTTGTTTCCCGTGACAGTCCGCTGGATCTTATCCAGCAGCCCAGCCCGTGAATCCCGGCGGAGGGAGTTCCGGGCTTCGGCAGGTTCACCCTTTCGTCCGGCAGCTGTGGGTCCGCCGTCCACCGCCGGTTACTGATGCAAACCCGCGCCTCTACCCTTGCAGCGGGGAAAAAATATACAAACGCGGATTTTTGTCAAGAAAAAGTGTCGCGAAGTCACCGATCGCCGGGTCCGGGCACTGGTCGGACGGTTAGAGATCAAGCAGCCGGGAGATGTTTCCGGCGAGAATAGCGGAGAGTTCCGGTCCTGAAATGCCGGAAGCCCTGACCTTTGCGAGATCCGTTCGGATATAGGTCGCCAGGTCGGGTGTGGGGTAAGGTCCGTCGGTTCCCCAGATGATGCGTTCCGGCCCCAGACGTTCCACCGCCTCGCGGATTTTCCAGATCAGAACGACGCCGCTGATGTCCAGATACACGTTGCCGTTTGCTTCGGCGATGCGGACAAACCGGTCGATGAGTCCCCGGTCGGTGCACAGGTAGCGGCCCATGTGAGCGACGATGATCGGGGTATCGGGAAAGGACCGGGCCATCCGATCCAGGTCGGCGTCGCGGCCGATGAAATCGATGAGACATGGCACACCGAGTTCGCCGGCAAGTTTCAGGACGGGGTCCGACACGTATTCCGCGAGGGTGCACTCGCCGGCGTGTATCTTGATGCCCTTGAACCCGAGGCGCGTGACGGCTTCTTCGATGCTTCCGACGATCGGACTTTCGGGACTGGGCAGCGCGTACGCGTACGGGATGAGGCGGTCCGGATACAGTTCGTGCGCGTTGCGGGCCCGCGCTATGGCGTCGAACGCGGTGGTGCAAATGGCGAAGACGACCGATTTGTCCACGCCCGCGCCGTCCATGGATTCGACAATCTGATGCGCTGTATATTCCGTACGCTCGGCGTTGCCGTGTCTGAGATGCACGTGGCTGTCGATGATCATTGGCGTCGCTCCTCGTGGAATGGGCGGGAATCGCGCTCTGGCGGTTCTCCGAGAGTACGGACAACGCGGCTGCCCGTCAATCGGTTTTCATATCTGCAGAACACGGGATTGGAGCGGAGAGCTTATGTCAGACATGTTTCAGCCGCTGGACCTGACCGTCTGTTTGAATGCCGGAACGGAAAACGTGGATACGGGTGCGGGGTGGCTCTGGCCCGCCGCGTCCGAAAGACCCGGATTGAGCGGGCTCTGCCGGCTGCCGGGTGGCAATTGCCGCTTCTGGGGCGTTCCGTTCGCGCTCGCGGACCGGGACGAGACTTCCGGAGGCCCCGCGTTTGTCGTGGTATCGGGCCGGCGCAGCGAACGGGTCGCCGGCGCCGTCTCCATTCCGGTTGGCCGAAAGGCCCGCAGGGTGCTGTTCGCGCACGTCTGCACGCCCGTCGATGGTGCGGAAGCGAGCCTCGAAGGGACTGGCGAGGTCGTGGGCAGGTTCCGGATCGGCTACGAGTCCGGGACTGATGTCGAACAGGAGTTGAGGCGGCGTTTCGAGATTCACGACCTGTTTGTGCCGTGGGGGCACCATCCGTTTCTCTGCCGGAACTGTCGTGAGTTTCTCCCGGTCGCCCTGGACGACCGGACGTTGCCGTATGGCGCGGCACAGGTGGGTGTTCGATCGGAGAGCAGCGACCTGGCAGGCTGGTGGCTGTACGACTGGGTCAATCCGAATCCGGAGGAGCCCATTCAGAGCATCGAGATATCGGCGTCCGGCGATGCCGCGATAGCGCTGGGAGGAATCACGCTCTGCCAGGAGAAGAACGATCCGCTCGCGTGGCATCCGCGCAGCGAGGTCGCTGTTTCTACAGAAGACGAGGACGAGATCGCAGTCGACATGGATCGGGGCGTGGTCGCGCGGCAGGATCGGCTATACGTACCCGGCGATGACTATCTGGAAACGGATGAGACCGGATGGGGCGCTGGCGGAGGGGAGGTAAGGGAGGGGAGTTACCTTGAAATCCATGGGTCGCCGGAATCCGAAATGAATATCAGGTGCGGGGAGTCCGGCGATTCGTTCAGATGGGGCGACGTGCTGGAGAACAAAACCGTGCAGCACGGCAACACCCGCGTCGCCCTGGTTGCGCCCGCCGGCAAGCAGTGGCTGCACGTTCGGGTGAACGACGCGGAGTCCGGCCTGCCGGTGGGATGCCGGATACACTTCCGGTCTTCCCACGGCGCCTATTTCGCGCCGCACGGCCATCAGGCGGACGTGAATACCGCCTGGTTCGAGGATATGGGCGGCGACTGCAAGGTGCGAGGCACGCCGTACGCCTACATCGACGGCACCTGCCAGGTCGAACTCCCCGTGGGGCCTGTTTACGTGGAGGCGGCGCGCGGATTCGAGTATGTTCCCCTGCGCGCGCTGGTGGACGTGAAACCCGGCCAGCGGGATCTTTCGCTGGACATTGAACGTGCTTTCAATATGAAAGACCGCGGTTTCTATTCCGGCGATACGCACGTGCACTTTCTCTCGTCTCAATCCTCACATCTGGAGGCGGCCGGCGAAGACCTGAACGTCGTGAACCTGCTCGCCAGCCAGTGGGGCCGGCTTTTTACCAGTTGGGAAGAGTTTACGGGCGGCCTGGCGCCGACGAGCAGCGAGTACCACAAGATCTGGGTGAGCCAGGAAAACCGCCAGCACGTGCTCGGACACATCAGCCTGCTGGGACTGAAGGAGATGGTGGCGCCGATGTGTACCGGGGGCCCTCAGGAAGACTGGATCGGCGGGGAGATCCAGGCCCTGATGGCAGACTGGGCGGAAGCCTGCCGCCGGCAGGGCGGCCTGGTCATTATGCCGCATATGCCCACGCCCGATTTCGAGAATGCCGCCAATATCGTGCTGGGCCAGGCCGACGCGGCGGAAATGTGCTGGATCTGGCAGGGCGAACGGATCGGCGCCGGAGAGCGCGGGTATTACCGATGGCTGAACACGGGCCAGAAGCTTCCGATCGTCGGGGGCACGGACAAGATGTCGAACGGTCGCATCCTGGGCGGCTCACGGACGTACGCGAAGCTGGGTCCCGACGAGGGGTTTACGTTCGAGAACTGGTGCAAAGCGGTCAAGCGCGGGACGACGTTCGCGAGTACCGGTGCGATGATCGATCTCGCGGTGGAGGGAACGCCGATGGGCGGCGAAATCGCATTGCCGGGCAACGGAGGAACCGTGGAGATCGTTGCCGCCGCGGAGAGTGTATGGCCGTTGACCGCGGTGGAGCTGATCGTCAACGGGAAAAGGGTAACCCGGCAGGATGCAGCGGGCGACCGTCGGACCGTCACCTTGAGTCACGAATTGAACGTCGAGAGGTCATGCTGGGTGGCGGCCCGGTGTTGGGGCGAGTATGCGACGGACGCGGGCCCCGTGATGGCGCATTCGTCACCGGTCTATATCGACGTGGGCAACCTGTGCGCGTTCGAACCCACGGAAGGCGAATATCTGTTGACCCATCTTGAAGGCGGGATCGCCTGGGCGGAGAAAATCGGCGTATTCCGCGACGAGGAAACGCGCGCTCGCCTGATCGCGTTGTTTCAGCAGGCCCGGGAGGAACTGACGCGGCGGGCACGGTAGGCGCGTAGAGCCTTCCCCTTACGGACGCAGACGGAGGAACCCATGGCATTTAAACTGGGATACAGTACGCTGAGATGGCAGGAACCCGACCTGGAGCCGGCGCTGGAAGCATTGAAAGCGGCCGGATGGGACGGCTGGGAGGGGCGGTTGTCCACGGACTGGCTGGGGCCGCCTTCCCGGCTGCGGCGCGTGTGCGAAAACGCCGGATTGCCGATGTCGGTTTATACGGCAAGCGGGTCGCCGGACGTGAGGGACTGGGCGCACGTGGAGCGCAACCGGCGTCGGATGGACTACGCCGCGGAAGTGGGAGCCGACTGTTTCATGTTCATGAGCGGCGTAAAACCGGCCGGCCGGCCGGTGAACGAGGACGATCTGACGGCGGCGGCGGAAGGCGCTGAAGCGTGGGCTGAGTACGCGGAGGCGCTGGGACTGGAAATCAGTTACCACATTCACACCAATACCCTGGTCGATTCCGTGGCGGACTGGAAATTCTACACCGGACGCCTTCGGAAGGCGAAACTCTGTATCGACGTGTCCCACGCCCTGTTGTGGGGATACGATCCGGCCGACTCGATACGGGATTTCAGCAGCCGGTTGAATTACATGCACCTTCAGGATTATACGTCCACCTCACGCGACGAAAGCGGGCGGTACGATCCGGTCTGGTGCGACGTGGGCGAAGGGCCGGACCTGGATTTCACGGCGATTCGAAAGGTGCTGGAGGAAATCGGTTTCACCCGGTGGGTAACCAGTTGTCCGGGAAATCCCGTACCGGGCGCCGAAGACCCCGTCAGCGAGGCCGGGCGGAGCCGGAAGACGTATGAATTCTTGCGTCGAATCGGATATTGAGTCAGCGGTGTAAGAGTTTAATTAGATGCCAATTTGGCATATAGTGCCAAATTGGCATCTAAGTCGACGAGAACCGAAAACAAGAGCGGCCGGGAAACTCCCGGTCGCTTTTTTTCAATGCCGCTACGGTTCCGGAGGCATCCACGAGGTCCAGCTGCCCAGAGACAATGCGCCGTCGGCGACGATCGTGGTGCCGGTGATGTATGCCGCGGCCGGAGAACACAGGAAGAGCGTGATGGCGGCGACTTCGTCCGGGTCCGCGAACCGTCCCGCGGGAACATCCCGCAGGGCCATGGTTTCGAAGTCTTTGTGCTGGAGGGGCTTGAATTCATGCTCCCGGAGGCCGGCGGTGTCCACGAATCCCGGCGCGACGGCGTTGACTCTCACGTTGCGTCCCGCATAATCGTGGCCCAGGGTTCTGGTCAGGTTGACCACACCCGCCCGCGCGGCGCCGGAGTGGGCGAAAGGCGGCGCGCCCCGATCGAGTGCATATATGTGTACGATGTTGACGATCGATCCGAACCGATTGCCGACCATGTGAGGTCCGATACGGCTGCACATGTTCCAGGTGCCGTTGAGGTTCAGATCGACCACCGCGCGCCAGCCCCTGTCGGTGATCTCCGACGGACGCGCGGGGAACTGACCTCCCGCGTTGTTGACCAGGAAGTCGATCGCGCCGAATTCGTCCACTGCCCTGGAGACGAGCTCTTCGACCTGTCCTGTTTCGCGGATATTGACGGGCAGGGCCAGGCACTGCGCGCCCGCTCCGGTGATCTCGTCCGCGGCGGACATGAGCGTTCCGGGATTCCGGCCGGCAATCACGACCTGCGCCCCCAGCCGCGCAAATGCGAGGGCGATTCTTCGGCCGATTCCCCGGCCGCCGCCGGTGACGAGCGCGGTCCGGCCGGCGAAGAGATCGGGAGCGAATACGGCAAGGGCCTCAGAATCGGGTTTCATCCGGCGTTCCTGAAGACGGAATGGCAGAGGGTTGGATGCGATCCGCAAAGATATGCGATGAACGGGTCGAGTTCAACCGCAATTCACATCCGCCCGGATGTAATTCTGGCACGAACATTGCAGGTTTTGCGGGAAGTGACTGCGTTTCGGTTTCGGCGTTGTTCTCGGGACCCGATCGACGCGGCCGTTTCGCGCCGCAAGGAGGCGGGTCTCTGGCGCCGGCTGCGGATTCGGTATTCCTAAAAAAGGAGGTCCACGATGGAGTTGAACAGGCTCACACAGAAATCGCAGGAGGCGCTTCGGGACGCGCAGGCGGCGTCGACCCGGTTCGAGCACGTCGAGGTGGACGGCGAACACCTGCTACTGGCGCTCCTGGCGCAGCCGGACGGGTTGATTTCGCGAATCCTGGCGCGGATGGAGATCGACGTGAAAGGCCTGATAACGTGTCTGGAGCGCGAACTCGGCGGAAGGCCCCGGCAGACTGGAGGTCCCGCGGAACCTGGTAAGGTAACCGTGACGCAGCGTTTCCAACAGCTGATCCAGCGGGCGGAGGACGAGGCCGGGCGGCTTAAGGACGAGTTCGTTTCCGTGGAACACCTGGCGCTGGCGCTGCTGGGCGAAGGACCCGATACGCAGGCTGGACGGATTCTGCAGGAGACGGGGGCCACCAGGGAGGCGTTTCTCGATGCGTTGACCCGCGTGCGCGGGAATCAGCGGGTGACGGGCCCCGATCCTGAAGGCACGTACGAAGCGCTCGAGAAGTACGGCGTGGACCTGGTCGCACAGGCCCGCGAGGGCAAGCTGGATCCGGTGATCGGACGGGACGCGGAAATCAGAAGGCTCGTGCGCATCCTGTCCCGGAAAACGAAGAACAACCCGGTTCTGATCGGGGAGCCCGGCGTGGGGAAGACCGCTGTTGTCGAGGGACTGGCGCAGCGGATCGTAAAGGGAGACGTGCCTGAGTGGATGAAGGAGCGCACCCTGTTTTCCCTGGATATGGGCGCGCTGCTGGCCGGTGCGAAATTCCGCGGCGAGTTCGAGGAGCGGCTCAAGGCCGTACTGAACGAGATCGTGCAGAGCGACGGCCGCATTCTGTTGTTTATCGACGAGGTCCACAACATCGTCGGCGCGGGACGTACCGAAGGATCGGCGGACGCGGGAAATATGCTCAAGCCGATGCTGGCGCGCGGCGAGCTGCACTGTATCGGCGCGACCACGCTGGACGAATACCGGAGGTATATCGAGAAAGACGCCGCATTGGAACGGCGGTTCCAGCCCGTAACGGTGGATGCGCCTTCGGTGGAGGACACGATTTCAATCCTCAGGGGACTTCGTGAAAGGTACGAGTTGTACCACGGAGTGCGAATTCAGGACAACGCCCTCGTCAGTGCCGCCGTACTCTCCAACCGGTACGTATCGGACCGGTTTCTGCCCGATAAGGCGATCGACCTCGTGGACGAGGCCTGCGCGATGATCCGAACCGAGATCGATTCCATGCCCGCCGGCCTGGACGAGGTGACCCGACGGGTGATGCGGCTCGAAATCGAGGAGGCGGCGCTGACGAACGAGTCGGACAAGGGAAGCGCACAGCGACTTGACGACCTTCGTAAGGAACTGGCCGATCTCAAGGCGCAGGCCGGCGCGATGCGGGCACAGTGGGAATCCGAGAAGGAAGTCATCGACGCGGTTCGCATCCATCGAGAACAGATCGAAGCGGTGAAGCGCGAGATTGAAGACGCCGAACGGAAGTACGATCTGAACCGGCTCGCGGAACTGAATCACGGGCGGCTTCCGGAACTGGAGCAGAAGCTCGCGGCCGCGGAGGCGCGGTCGCAGGGGAACGGCCGGATGCTTCGCGAAGAAGTGACCGGGGAGGAGATCGCGGAGATCGTTTCGCGCTGGACCGGGATCCCGGTGACCAGGCTGGTGGAAGGCGAACGCGAGAAGCTCCTCCGGCTCGACGAGATTCTGCACCGGCGCGTCGTGGGGCAGGACGAGGCGGTGTCGCTGGTGGCCGACGCCGTGATCCGCGCCCGGGCGGGGGTCAAGGACCCGCGCCGGCCCATCGGCTCGTTCATCTTCCTGGGCCCCACCGGTGTCGGCAAGACCGAACTGGCGAGAGCCCTGGCGGAAGCCCTGTTCGACGCCGAGGACAATATGGTCCGGATCGATATGAGCGAATACATGGAGAGGCATTCGGTTTCCCGCCTTTTGGGCGCGCCTCCCGGATACGTGGGTTACGAGGATGGGGGTCAGCTGACCGAGGCGGTTCGCAGAAAGCCCTACTCGGTGGTCCTGTTCGACGAAATCGAGAAGGCGCACAATGACGTGTTCAATGCGTTGCTGCAGATCCTCGAAGACGGGCGTCTGACCGACGCCCGGGGACGGACCGTGGACTTTAAGAACACGGTGATTATCATGACCTCCAACATCGGCGCGCACCATATGCTGGATCGCGTGACGGACAGCGGTGAGATCCACGACGAAGCCCGCAGATCGGTGATGGATGAGATGCGCCGCCACTTCAGGCCCGAGTTTCTCAATCGGGTTGACGACGTCGTCCTTTTCAAGGCCCTGACCCGGGACGAAATCGGAGAGATCGTCGAACTGTTGATCGCGGACATCCGAAAACGCCTGGAGGACAGGCGGATCGAACTGGAGATTACCGACAGTGCCCGCGAATTCGTCGCCCGCGACGGGTTCGATCCCGTCTACGGCGCGCGCCCGCTCAGACGGTACCTGCAACGGGAACTGGAGACGAGAATCGGCAGAGGGCTGATTGGCGGCGACATCTGCGACGGCGCGCGGGTCCGGGTGGACGCAGACAACGGCGAGCTTGGCCTCCACCATAACAACCCGCCGGCCGAAGCGCCGGTCGCTGGCGGATGAGCCCGCATGCCGTCACTGTCTCGGGCCCCTTTTCCCACATCGGTAAAAGGGGCCGAACTCTTTTGTCCATCCAGCTTTCGAACGCGATCGCCGGGGTCCGGTCTATATTGCATGCATGACAGAAATCCCTTGTGCACACGCAGTGGATACCTATCTTCCGCTGAGGGACGGAGATCTGAAACCGACGGGATCAGCGGGCGTCAAAGGAGGAGTCCGCGATCGGCCGGGTTCTGCCGGAAAGCGCAATGAAGGGCAGAGGCGGGGCAACGCTTTGCAATCCGGCCCAGGTCGCCGGATGCCGCGCCGCAGTTCAGTTCCAATAAGCGTCTGAACAGGAAGGAGAGGTTTGATTCTCTTCAGAATCGTCGCCGTCATGGTCTGTATCGTTCTTCCCGGTGCCCTCTCCGCACAGGATACGGATTCCACCGTCGTCGACGCTGTTGCGTTCGAAGGGAATCGTGCGATTTCCAGCAGAGATCTCAAGCTGCTGATGTTTACCCGCGCGAATCCCTGGTACGAGGTGTTTCCCGGTGTAGACGTCCGGACGTTCGATCCATCCGTGTTTCGATCCGATATTGCGCGGATTCTGGCGCGATACAAGGACGAGGGGTATTTCGAAACTGCGCTTGATACCCTGATCGACAGAACGCGTCCGGGCTTCGTCCGCATTCGAATCCGCATTGAAGAAGGCGAGCCGGTCGTGGTATCCAACGTCCGGCTGGCGTTTCTGCCGGCGGATGCAGGCCGGGACAGCGTGCGTCTGATGGATGCGCTGGTCACCCGACCGGGCCGCCCGCTGACTCGATCGGGCCGGGAGTCGGATTTGAGAAAAATCGCTGAATTGCTTGAGAACGATGGCCGCGCTTTCGTCCAGGTCGCCGCGGATGTAGCCGTCCGCAACAAACGGGCAGACGTAGCGTACCGGGTGTCTCCGGGGCCGAAATGCCGGTTTGGACAGATACGGATCGCGGGAAACCGAACGGTTTCAGACGATCTGATTCTGCGCGGCCTGACCTTCGGGGCTGGTGACGGATACAGGAAGAAGGACCTCTCGAACAGCCGGCTCCAACTCTATCGATCGGAGGCGTTCCGTGCCGTCTCGCTTGCCATTCCCGACACGGTTGCCCGGGCGAGTCCGGTGGACGTGGCCATCGTCGTGAGGGAGCGGCCGCCGAGGAGTCTGAAATTGGGTGCGGGTTACGATACCGAGGAGCGGTTGCGGGGTTCGCTGTCCTGGCGGCACCGGAGTTTTCTGGGTGGCGGCGCGCGCCAGTTGACCGTCGAATCTTCAGCATCGGCGCTTGAGACGAGGGCAAGAATCGGCGTGAGGCAGCCGTACATACTCGGGAGCAGGACATGGCTGGAGATGACGGGGTTCGCGGAGCAGGAACGTCCCGAGGAGATCCGGGTGAAGCGGGGCGGCGCCAGCGCGGCGCTGGAACGGACGTTCAGGGCGACTGGACGAGTCGTCTTTGAGGTGAGGACCGAATTCCTTGAATTCGAGCTGGACAGCACCCGTACGTCGCTCTCCGTAGAATACCTGGAAGATAGACGGGACGACTTCTTCGACCCGACACGGGGCCTGCTGGCCGAACTTGCGGTGAAAGCCTCCAGCGGCAGGGACTTCCTCAAAGTGTCGGGGGAGTGTCGATGGTACCGAAAGATATTCTGGAAGAGCGTGCTCGCGCTCAGGGTGTCGGGCGGGACGATTCTAAGTCGAAGAACTCTGGTGTCAATTCCAAGTTTCGAGCGGTTCTTCGCGGGCGGCTCAGGCAGCGTGCGCGGATGGAAACTGAACAGGCTGGGTCCACGGGGCCCGTCCGACTTGCCGCTGGGCGGGCTGAGCCATCTGGAAGGAAGCGTCGAAGTTCGTACCCGACTGATGTCGGGGCTGGGGATGGCCCTGTTCGTGGATGCCGGAAACGTGGAGACCGACCGGTTCGGAGCCTTCGATCCGGGTCATCTGCGTGTGGCAGCCGGGTTCGGATTGCGTTACCTGAATCCCATCAGCCCGGCGCGGCTCGACGTCGCGTACCGCCTGTCCGACGATCCGTCCCAGCCCGTTCGACAGATCCATTTCAGCCTGGGACAGGCGTTTTGAACGTTCGCGGACGGCCGGTACGGAAACCGGACGTACACGTCACGGAATTCGGAAAATTCGCTGATTCGACTTGCCAGACGGGGATCCATTGAGACGTATCGTGAAAATAACCGTTCCTGTCGCGGCCGCCATGGTCGCCGTCGTCGTACTCGGTCTCGTGGTGCTGGCATCCGGACGCGCGAACCCGTATCTGCGTACCTATTTGCAGGAACGGCTCAGCAGGGACCTCGGCGTGCCCTTCGATATCGGCGGGATTCACGGCAATCCCTTGACGAACTTCCGGATGGAAAGGGTGCGGATCGGCGCACAGTCGGCCCCGCTACTGGTCGTGGACGCGGTGAAGGCCCGGTACCGGCCGACGACGCTGCTGAGGGGTACCGCAACCGTCGATACACTCGTGCTGGTCGCCCCGAAGGTCCGTCTCCCGGAAAACTCGGCCGTCGCCGATTCCGCGGTCGGTCTGTTACCGGCGACGGACCCGGGTTGGTGGAAAGAGGGTCCGGCACGGCAGATCCGCATCCGCCACGCGGAGGTCGTGGACGGCCGGATCGACGCGGCTGCCTCCGGCAGGGTCGACAGCCTGAATCTGGTCTTGGGACTTCGGGCCGGTCGCGGGGGGTACGAGTTGGCGCTGCGCCGTTTCCGATCCCTTCTCTTCGATCCTCCTCTCGTCATCAGAGATCTGTCCGGACTGACCCTGCTCGCCGATGGAAGGCTGACGCTCGACGGGATCCGGCTGCAGACGCCGGGTTCCCACGTCCGTATCGACGGAACGATGACCGGCCTTTCCCGTCCCGATTACGACTTCGTGCTGCGTGCGGATTCTCTTGCGTATGGTGAGATCAGCCGCATTCTTCCCGGTACCTATCCAACGGGAAGTCTTGCGGCAGGCGGCAGGGTGTGGGGCGACGCGACCCGTGCGAACGTGGACCTGAACCTCGACGACGGGTCAGCCGCCTGCGTCATTGCCGGTCATATAGACTTCTCGCGGGCGGACGTCGCATATGATGTCCGTGCGACCGCGACGGAGATCGATCTGATGCGGGTCGCCCGGCAGTTGGGCATGGACGCCCGTTTTGACGCGACCGTTCACCTCACGGGACGCGGCCTGGATCCGGTGACTGCGGACTTGACCGTCAGCGGGGGCATCGCCCGCGCGCAAATTTCCGGCACGGTCGTCGATACGGCGAACTTCGTCACGTCATTGGGCAACGGAAGACTCCTGATGGACGTGAAGGCCGAGGGGGAGGCAGGGGGGCTGACGGCCAGACTGCTGGTAAACCGGATTGGGGCGGCGCCGGACTATGAATTGAGAACACGCCTGGAGCGCGTGGACCTGACCGCGCTGTCGCGGCATCTTCCGAGGGTCACCGACCTCACGGGTGAGGTCCGTCTGAGGCGGACGGGCGATGAAATCTGGCGGGGTGAAGCCAATATCGACGTCTTGAATATCGAGGGTTTGCCTCGAGCAACAGGACTCTCTCTTCGCGGATCGTTACGGCGGGGTATCGTGATTCTCGACACGATAGGCGTGCGCCTGTCGGACGGGTACGGCGTGGTCAGGGGACACGCCAGGGTCGATCTGGGGCAATTCCGGAACCCCGGCGGACGTCAGCCCTCCTACCGTGCGGGCGTGCGGGTGGACGGTCTGGCGATGGGTCGGTTTCTTCGGCGCCCTGATCTCCTGGAAGACGTGTCACTGCAGATTGGACTCGGCGGACGGGGATTTCACCCGGATTCGGCACAGGCCAACGCGGACGTGATCGTGGAAGCGTCGCGGTTTCTCGGAGGGAAACTGGATAGCGCACGAGCGAGCCTGATACAGCAGGGTCGCCGGACGATCGTGGATCGGTTGTTCCTGGCAGGTACGCGGGCGCACGTGGAAGGCGCCGGTTGGATCGCACCGGGCGACAGCCTGGACCTCCGGGCAAGGGGGCGGGTCGGCGATTTCAGAATGCTTGACGACGTCGTGGGGACGGAATTGACGGGGACGCCGGCTACATTTGCGGCGCGCATTCGCGGCGCGTGGATGAAACCCTTCGCCGTGGTGGATCTGCTGGCAGACAGCTTGAATTTCAGGGGTATCCCGATCCAGGGGGTCAAACTCGGGATGACGGGGTCGCAACTGTCGCAGGGAGCGCTGGCGGTCCGCGCGGATTCCCTTGTGTGGGGTGGGCGCACGGTCCACGACCTGGCTTTGGACCTGGGACTCACTCAGGACGGGATATCCTTCGCTCTGGGCAGCCGTCCGGACCAAATCGATCAACTGCACGCCAGGGGCCGGGCCGGGTGGGCTGACGACGTATATGTCCTCGAACTGGACTCCCTGTCTGTCGGGGTGGGCGGCGTGTCCATGTCCAGCGATGGCCTCTCAAGAGTGACGTATCGGCTCGAAGACGGCGTCGATGTGGAGCATTTCCGGCTGGTGGGGGACGGTGGCGCCATTCTGGCGCACGGACACAGCGGGCAGGCAGAGGGCATCGTCGTGACCCTCAGCGACGTGGACCTGAAGATATGGTCGGGTCTTCTCGGGATGGCCGGCGAGTTGAGCGGGATGTTTACCGGGAAATTTGCGCTGTTCGGCGGGCTGGACGATCCCCGCGTGAAAACTGAGTTGGCGCTTCGGGATGCTGTCATTGCAGGTGTCAGGTTGAAGGAAGTCTCGGGAACGCTGGGGTATCGGAGCAAACGTGCCACCGTGGATCTGAGACTGGTGCAGTCCTCCGGCAGGGAGGCCGCCACGAAAGGGCATTTTCCACTGAACCTGACGTCAGACGGGTGGGCGGACCTGTTTCCCCGGGGTCCCGTAGAGGTATCGCTGAAATCCGCCGGCGTCGATCTGAATTTTCTCCCCGGGATTGTTCGCGCGGTGCAGGACGCGGAGGGATCTCTGGCGGTCGACCTGACCGTGAAGGGCACGCCGCAGCGGCTCCTCCGTCACGGATGGCTGAAGCTGCGTGATGGAAAGGCGCGAATCGTGCCCCTGAATACGACATTCGAAAAAGTAGAAGCGGATCTGAACTTTGACGGGAACAGGATCGTCCTCGACCGCTTCGAAACCGGCCGGGAGAAAACAAGGGTCGCGCTAGAGGGCGAAGTGACGTTGAACCAGTTCGACGTGGAGCGTTATGACCTTTCACTAAGAGCCGATGAGTTCGAGGCGATCGATCTGACTTCGCTGAAAGCCACACTCAATGCCGACCTTCAATTGAAGGGGACCCTGGACGCAGGGCGCATGGATGGAAGGGTGGCGTTGTCCCGCGCCGTACTCAGGCTGTCCGATTTCATCGAATACCCCACGGACGTCGCCTGGATGTCGTCGCCGCTCTTTCGAAATCTGAACTGCGCCGTCCGGGTATCGGCCTCCCGCAACGTGTGGATCCGGGACAGGGAATTAAACGTCGAGATTTCGGGAGACGTGGATCTGGTGAAGGACAGCGGGGGAATCCGGGTCTACGGATCTCTCGATAGCAGACAGGGCCGGTACGAGTTTCAGAACACCGGTTTCGCGATCGACCGCGGAGAGATCAACTTCCGCGGCAGTTCGGATATCAATCCCGATCTCTACATCATTGCAACGCGCAGGATAAGGTTGGTTTCCAACGAAAACGCGGTGATCAGCGTCGTTGTAGGCGGGACGCTGATGGAACCCAATATTTCCCTCGAAAGTGATACGACGCCGCCCCTGGACGAATCCGATATCCTCTCGTACCTGTTGATCGGAAGGCCGGCCGACGATGTCTCCGGTCTGATGGGCGGGGAAGGCGGCGTCGGGAGCCGCCTGGAGGGCCAGGCCGCGGTCCTTGTACTCGGCGTCGCGGCGAACCAGCTGAAACGCTCCATCGGCCGGCGATTGAACCTTGACGTCGTGGAAATCGACCTGGGCATGGGAAACTCGGCAACCCGGGTACGGGCCGGTAAGTATTTCGGATCACGGTTCTTTGTCAGCTATGCACAGGACGTTTCCGAGGCAAGGGGGAGGGAAGTCGTGGTGGAGTACGAACTGTTGCCGCAAGTCACGCTGGAGGCGCAGCAGCGAGAGGGCAACGAACGTGAGCGGGATCGCAAATCACTCGGGATTTTCTGGAAAAAGGAGTGGTGATTTCCACTCCGAGACGGGATGAATCGGCGGAAGAAGGTTGAGGCATTTTTGGGACAGGACACGAATTCCCGGGGTAAACCTCATTTGACCAGGATTGGAGGATGCGTACGATGGATTTGGAGGAGGTAAGGGATCAGTACGAGACACAAGGTTACTTTATCGTGGACGATGCGGTCGATCCGGATATGATGGCGCCGCTTCTGGATGCGACGCGCCGCGTGAAGGCCAAAGCGCGTTCAGGTGACGTGGACATCTTCACACACCGGACCCCAGGCGGTGAGCCGTGGGCGATCAGGGGCCTGTTCGCTCCGGAATTCAACGAACCGGTTTTTGCGGATTACCTGTCGTCGCAACACGTGATGCAATACGTGGAGCCGCTGCTGGGCAGCGAATTGCGGTTGGGCGGGGTGCTCATTTTTACCTCGCCCGACGAGGAGGATTGGAGCGGTGGCTGGCACCGGGATTTCGGAAAGAACGAGCGGGACGGGACCTACGAGGTGGAGATGGAAATCCTCAACCGGCCGTTGGCGTCATTGAAGTGGCACCTGGCGCTGGTCGACGATTCCTGCCTGCAACTGGTGCCGGGCAGCCACAGAAGGTACCGGACCGATGAGGAGCGGGACCGGCTGCTGAAGAATCGGCACGCTGACATTTCAACGCAGGAAGTGATGCACCTGAAGGCGGGTCAGTCGATTTTCTGGAATGGCAATGCGGTCCATCGGGGGATTTACAATACAACGCCCGAAAGATTGACGCTGGCGGGGAGCTGGCAGAAACACGATCCCGATGAGGAGCCCCAGGAGACAGACGGGCGCGTGAAGTGGATGCTGGCGGACAACGTGCGTGGATTCCTGCCGGAACGGATGCGCCCCGCGTACGACCGGTGGCGGGCGCTGCAACTGGGCTGAGCGCCGGGTTCCGGCGACGGAACGCCAAAGCGGCATAAGGAGGTCATTCCATGGCAGTAACCGCAGATTTCGAAGCCTACCTGGCGGGAGATTGGTACGGACGCCCCATGACCGTCGCCGCGTTGCTGGAGTGCGAGGCGGAGGCGGGGATCGACATGGCGGTGGTGATGCCGGACGCAAGGGAGGACCCGGACAACGCCGGGCTTCTGGAACGGACCGCGGGGCATCCAAACCTGCTGCCCTGTGTGATGATGAACCCCCACCTGGGAGCGGAGGGGGTTGCGCAGCTCAGGAGCTACGTGTCCCGCGGCGCGAAGGGTATGAAGCTGATGGGCGCGATCCACAAATTCGAAGTGGACGATCCGATGGTCTATCCGTTCGCGGACGCCGCACAGGAGCTCGGCATTGTCGTTTCGATTCACACGGGCGTGCAGAACTGCAGCGCGGACCGGGCAGCAGCGATCGCAGAACGCGTTCCAGGCTCCGCGGTTATCCTGGATCACATGGGTTTTCCCGACCATTTCGACGCCGCGATGGCGGTGTGCCGGAAATACGAAAACGTGTACATGGGCACGACCGTCCTGCGTTTTCACAAGCGGTGGGCGGACAACCCGGAAGAGACTGTGCCGGAGGAAGTCGGAACGGCGGTACGGGAGCTGGGGCCGGAGCGGGTGGTCTTCGGTTCCAACCTTCCGGAATACCGGCCTATCCAGGTGAAGCGGGCTATTCAGCGCCTGGAGTTGGGGTCGGGTGCCGAACGGCTGATTTTCGGCGAGAACCTGGCGAGAATCTACGGGATATCGGATTAGTCTTCCGTTCGATCCTGTACATCCACATTGGTTCCTGCTTCTGAGTCGAAAGGGAAACTCCCGGCTATCCTTCCGCGGACTGGAATGCGCTCCGGAGAGGGTCGAAGTGCGCGTCGGGCGCTGCGAGCGTGGGTTCAGGCGCATCCTTCAACCTGAATAATTCCTCGAAGTCCACGGTCTTGCCGGAGATGTACCGCAGGCGAACGCCCAGCACATTCAGAATGGCGGCGCCGGCGGCGTAGTCCCAGACGGAGGCATGGTCGAACGCGCCTACGGCGGACCCTCTCGCAACGTAGCAGAGGTGAGCCGCGGCGGATCCCAGACTGAGGGTTTTGCCCGGATAGTCGATCCTGAGATGCTTGAACGCGGCTTCGCTGACCAGCAGCAGGGCGTTGGCATCCACGACGGATGCCGGCGGCGTGAGCGGCGTGCCGTTGCAGAAAGCGGTGTCGCCGTCGGTGTAATAAACGTCGCCCAGCACGGGAAGAACGACGGCGCCCGCGGCCGGCCGGCCGTTTACGAACCGGCCGATCGAGACGCCCCACACGGGCAGGCCGTGGTTGAACGCCCGCGTGCCGTCGATCGGATCGATCGCCCACACGTTCGATGACGTCGGCGGCGGATCGTCGCCCTCTTCGCCGAGTACGGCATCGTCCGGAAACGTCGAAGCGAGTTCCTTCCTGAGATAGGCCTCCACGTCCAGGTCCGCCTGGGTTACCCAGGAATTGTCGGACTTGAGCGTCCCTTTCGTCCTGCCGAAGTGGGACAGGGCGATTTCTCCGGCTTTTCCGACGATGCCGAGAAGCCACGGGATGTCGATCGGCGTCACGTTGCCTCCGGAACGATGGAAGGGGATTTTCAGCTGCGATAAGATATACAGAAACGAATCTTTATTCAAGGCCTTCCCGGTTGAATCGGTATTGCGTTTTCGGGAAGCACGCGCTATCTTCAGGACTCGTACAGTGTCGGTCTTTCTCGCGGCGCTTCCGGTCCCTCGCGATCGACTGATCTCCGTACCCGGTTGTCACATTCCCGTCATTCAGGCCGCACGAAAGTTGGAGCTTGTGTTCTACGATCAACCACAACCGGAGGGTCCGCACGCGCCATGCGGATGAAGCGGATATTCCTGACCGGCGCGGCCGGGTCGCTGGGGACGTCTATCCGGAACCGCCTGCGGGAGCCATACCGTTTCCGTCTGCTGCTGCACTCGAACGTGCCCGATGACGTGCACCCGGACGACCAGGTGGTTGTCGGCAGTGTGGCGGACAGTGCGGCGATGGTCGAAGCCGCGGCCGGCGTAGACGCCATTGTGCACCTGGCCATCCGGAGATGGGGTGGGATGACGCCGGAGGACGTCGCGAAGGCAACCCTGGATGTCGATATCCCGGGCGTGTACAATATTCTCGAGGCTGCGCGAATAAATGAAGTGCCCGTGGTCATCTTTGCGAGTACCAATCACGTCACAGGTCTATACGAGAGAGAAGGGCTTGTTTCGACCCCGGAAAGCCCGGTCCGGCCGGATGGCGTTTACGGGGCGGGAAAGGCCTTCGGCGAAGCTCTCGGCAGGTTCTATTCGGACCGGCACGGAGTCCGTGTGATCTGCCTTCGGGTGGCGAATTTCAATGGCGAGGACGTGCCTGGACAGCGGTATGAGCCGGGGCGTTCCCGCTGGCTGAGTCCGAGGGATCTCGCGCAACTGGTCCGGAGGTCCATCGAATCGAGTCATGTGCCGTTCGGCATCTTCTACGGGGTGTCGGCCGGCTGTGAGAAGAAATGGGACCTGACCAACGCCCGCGAAATGCTCGGGTATACACCGGAAGACGACGGGACGCTGCCCGAATACGGTCAGAATTCGTAGCAGACGTGCAAACTGCAGCGAAACCTGCACCAGGTCAGGGAGAACGGAATGATCCGGGAGGGCATGCGGGTTCTGGTCTTCAGCGCTCACGCAGCGGATTTCTGCTCGCGCGCCGGGGGTGCGATTATCCGTTTCGTCGAGGCCGGCGGCACGGTACACGTACATAATCTGACCTTCGGAGAACGCTGTGAATCGCCGGCATTGTGGGCGGAGGACCCGAACCGGACGCTGGAGGACGTCAAGGAAAAGCGCAGGGCGGAGTTCGAGGCCGCCGCGGAGATCCTTGGCGCAAGCATCGACTGTTTCGACTTCGGCGACAGTCCGCTGGTGGTCGGCCCCGAACGCCGGCTGGAGTTGCTGGAAGCGGTTCGGCGGTTCAGACCGGACCTCGTTCTGAGTCACTGGATCAACGATGTGATGCATCCCGACCACGTGGAGACCACGCAGGCCGTGTTGTGGGCGTGTTCGTATTGCAATGCGGGGGGAATCAATACCGCCGATGCCCCATGTGGGCGACCGCTTGTCGTCTGTTATGAAACCACGATGGGGACGTCGCCGGTTTCCGGATTCGTCCCCGATCTTTACGTGGATATTTCATCGGTTTTCGAACAAAAGATCGAAGCCTTAAAGAAACTTGCCGCTCAGCCGCCCTTGCCGGAAGTCTATACGGTTCTGAACCGGTACCGCGCCATCGAGGCGCAGCATATGGCCGGCATGAACGACTGCCGGTACGCGGAGGGCTTTGCAAGGATCGGCAAGGAACCTGTGGTCTGATGCAAGCCGGGGACGACCGTCGGCTTATCACCCTTAAGACAGCTTGTCAGAGGAGAGTCGTAAATGAAACTATCCTGGATGACCTATGGCGTTCTGAAGGAACTTTCGCGACAGGACTTGCTGCAGACGCTGAGTGACCATGGAGTCGAGGGGGTTGAATTCCGGACGGACCTGGGGCACGGACACGGGGTGGAGGCGTCGATTGACGACGCCGAACGCAGGCGGGTGGTTGCCGATTGCGGGGCGGCCGGGATCGAAATCATCAGCATTGCCACGGGAAACCGGTATCACGATGTCGACGCGTCCGACTTGCGGGACCAGATCGAACAGACCAGGGTGCGGATGGATCTGGCAGCGGACCTGGGGGCGCCCAGGGTGAGGGTCTTCGGGAACAATTTCCCCAAAGAAGTGCCGAAAGAGAAGACGATCGCCCAGGTGGCCGATGCGCTCCAGGAGCTATGCGCGTACGGCTCCGCTAGAGGAATCAAACCCTGCCTGGAACTGCACGGCGAATTCGACTGGCAGTCCTGCAGCGCGGTAGCCGGGAAGGTGGACCATGAGAATTTCGGCCTGATCTGGAACTCGGTGTCGGAAGACGTGGTCGACGGGTCGGTCAAGCAGGCGCTGGATACGGTCTGGCCATGGCTGGACCACGTGCACATGCACGACCTGGCCGGACAGGGATATCCGTACAGAGAGCTGTTCCGGCTGCTACACGAACGAGGATACGACGGATATATGTCGGCCGAAGCGGAACGCAGCGCCGATCGGGGTGTGGGCGATCTATGGATGTTCACGGCGTATTACGCGGATCTCTTCCGGGCGTATCGGGATCTGGCGCGGGGTTGAGGGGAAAGAGACAGCAATAAAAAAGCAGCCGTCAGCAATCAGCCAGAGGCGGTGAGACGTAAGACGTTAGACGGTAGAAGACACCTCCGGGCTTAGCGGTTAGCGATACGGACACGCGATACCGACCCTCGAACAACCGGTTCAATGTAGGGGCGGTTCGCGAACCGCCCCATTTGTTATCGCTCGGGGGATTTGGGTCACGGCCGCATTTCTACAAATCCGGCTACCTGTCGTGTAGGGGCGTCCCTTGTGGGCGCCCTTCCTGTATTCGCTCGACCCGTCTTCTGCGCCGCGTTGCCAGCCCTGTCCATCCTTAAAAATCACATAAATAAAGCCTGATATGTCATTGCATATCAGGCTTTTTGGTTAATACATCAGCAACGGACGCCTTGTTCAATCCACCGTTCTGGCGGTGACAACGGTTATCAACTCGTTGTTGCCCTTGATGAGACTTGAGCTTCCCACAATTATGGTTTCGCCGTTTTTTACGTTCAGCGAAGTATTCAGAACATGCGTCGCCGCTTGCGCGCTCAGATTTCGGATTTGAATCACGCCCTTGCCATCATCGATAAAATCCAGCGAGAAGCTTGCGTGACCGGATAAGATGTCGAGTTTCTCTTCGCCAGAGGCGTCTCCTAGCTGTATTCGCGAAGGCCTATTCTGAGTTCGCGCGTTTATACCCGCGTTCAAAGTCATTCTAAAGCTGTCTATGAGGTTAAAATGACGAAATTTGAACGCTTGTTTCAGTTGTTCCAGCAGGGACTCGTCCGCTACCGGCCTTTCGTATTTGTCGCCCTTCGATCCCCGGGACCATTCATAGTAACTTTCGTTGGAAGCGAGTACCTGAAGGAATCGAACTTCGATCCGTCGGGGAGGGATGTCCAGTTTGGCCAGCAATCTTCTCGCTATTTCCGCCGACGAGGGGTCCTCAAATCGGATGAAAACCCTTGTTTGCCCACTTTGATCAGATGGACTGAATTTCGTTGTCTTGAGTTCGAGGACGGATAGAAGGCCGGCGAAATCCCCGGTCGAGATATACTTCAGATCGAACACCTCTACACCCGGTGGGAGGAACTCCTCCAGGTCGGCTGCTCTGATGGAACGTCCCGAACTTTTGGCGTCAGACGGCGACGCCATTAAAACCGTTGCAAGCGCGACAATGCAAAATCCGAATATCCCAGTCGTCGAAATCACTCCACAGGCGCTCATTTTCATTGGTGGCTCGCTCCTTTCCGTGACAATAATAGCACAACCGTTATGGACGGGTCATTGGTACGAAAAACTACCGGGACGCAATCGGGTTGGTTGACTGAGGCGAGTACGGGATACTCGGCATCCAGATCTTCATCTGTCAGGTGTGGCCTCGGATTCAAGCGTCTCATCAATGCGGTGATTTCTGCGCGGGGTTGCGGCGGGAATTCGGGAGGCTTTCTTTCGGTCAAAACGGTCCGCGCTTCAGAATCATCCGAATAGGCAGTCTGCCCTTTGGTATTCTCGCTCGAATGCTCCATCAGATATCCGATGGCTGCAATCAGCACAACGGCAGCGACCGAATACGATATTAATGGTCTCCACTCAAATTGACGGTTGGTTCTGGTATGTATTGGCTCTTGATCGATCCTGGCGACTTGAAGACCAGATCCGGTTTGCGTCGAAAACAGCTCTGGTTGCGTCGGTGGAATCTCGCGCGTGGCAATTTCCCTCACTGCGCACTGAGAAACCATGAATGACTGACGGTCAGCAACACATGAATCGCAATGTGCAAGATGGCGGGAGAGCCTGGACGCGATCCAGTCAGGGAGGTCGTCTTCAATGTAAAGCGGCAAGAACAACCGTACGATACGGCAGATCATATCTCGTTCTCCAGGTTTTTTCTGATTCGTGTCCGGGCATTGTGAAGGTGAACCCGGACAGTCACGCCGGTGCACCGGAGTATTGTCGCTACTTCCTCCAGCGGAAAACCTTGAAGGTCCCGTAACACAAAGGCGATTCGCTGCCTGGGTGAGAGCTTGACGAGAATCTGTTCGAGCGAGAGTCTAAGATCCTGGTCGAACGTCCGATTCGGCTCCGGCATGTTGGGCTCGAGGCGCACGCCCCGGCGCTTTCGCTCTTTTCGAAGGTAGTCGATCGCTGCATTTGCAACCAATCTATATAGCCACGTCGAGAATCTGTGTGTTTGCGTGTACTTGCGGATGTTTCTGTTGAGCTTAATAAAGCTTTCCTGGCAGATATCCTGAGCGTCATCACCGTTTCCCGCAATCTGGTACCCAATTGACAAGACCATGCCTTTGTATATATCTACAAGCTCTTCAAATGCTTCGATGTCGCCGTTCTGTGCCCTGACCACCAGATCTGATTCGTCCATATACAATGGTCGTATCCTTGGGACAAATTCCCGTGAGGTTGAGAATTCTATGTCCAATACAGAATCCACTCGAGTCTCCGTGTGAATGTAGGATGTCAGATCCACAGAGGTAACTCTATAAACGCCAACTCAGCAAGAAAATCCACTTATACCGTGTCTATATTGTTAAACGCAAGAAGTGTCTGGTTTGTTTAGAGACCGCATGGAGATTCTTACGCAGCTGCCGGGAAATCAAAAGCGTGCGGACAGGAACAGAGAAAGCGTAGGGGCGACGCATGCGTCGCCCCTACGCTTTCTCCGAATGCAAGCTTTCGCTGCCTCACGTTTGCGGCGAGAATGACTCGTGAGTTTCCATTAAATCGCAGCGTTTCTGCAGAGCATCGGTCAACTGGGATGCCAACGCAGATTCCCCTATTGACCTCAGTTGCTTCGGTAGTTCCGGACGTGATGCGGGAAAGACGTCGGCCCGGATCAGACGGGCGCGAGCAAGGTGTGTCAACATCGTGATTGACTGTTCCTGAACCGCATCATCGTCGCCGATCACTCCGAGATCTTCAAGAAGCCTTCTTGCTCTCTCGGCGCGTTCTTCAGCGACCGTGGCGGAAGGTAAGGGCAAATGCCTCGCCCATGTCTGTTGTAAATCCGACCAGTATCGATCCTTCTGGTGAAGTACCGTACCGAATCGGATGGACCAGCAAAGAAGCTCATGACCCCGTGCGACGAGTGATTCCACGTCGGTCTTGCGATACGCCTTGACATCGACATCCAGAGGCGGCGTCGCAAATGTGGGTTTCTCCGATTCGTACACGAACAACAAGTCGACGTCGGCGCTAAGGCTGACGTCGCGAACGATTGATCCGAAGGCGACAATCGCCAGAATATCGGCTCGATCATACGCCATTTGGATCAACTGCTCGACCCATTCCCTCGCCGCAACGCTTGGCCATTTCTCTGCAGATTCGAGGAAGCAGGGCAAAGTCGTCTCGATCTTCGGGCGCTTGCGCGTTCGTGTTTGATTACTCATCGAGTTATTTTTCCAGCAAGGTGGACACCGCGTCCACGTATGCTTCGATTTTTGCAGCCACGTCCTCGGCGTCGAGGTCCGGGAGATCTGTATCTCCATACGCAGCAGCCTTTCGCGCGTTATTAAGGACCCAAAGGAAGCCGGAGACATCCGGTAAATCGTGTGACACGGAAAGCTCTTTCGCTGCATGTGCCTTTTCTGAATGAGACCTTCTGAAACTCAAGCGAGTGTGCGTGGCTGCCGCAACTATCGCAGCTTCAAGACAATAGAAGCCATAAATGGTCAAGTCTGTCCAATCCACGGGGTCGTCCCAGGCAGCAGCAAGCACGCGACTCAGATGCTGTTTCGCATACGACAAGGACTTCGCAGCTTCGCCAGCCGTCATCTTTTACCTTTATTTGATTCGTGGGATTTGTTCCCGCAGGTCATTGTCTCAATCAAATATAGACTCGACCGTTTGATTTATCAAGCCAATTGAATCAATGCGACCCTTCTGGGGCCGCATTACAAGGGCCGCAGAATAGATGTCAGCCCAATTTCAAGTCGTGCCCTTTGCACGATGATCAGTTCTCGTCTTTACCGAATGATGATACAACGGCACTTCATTGTCCGTGTCGTTGCGATGATCGCTACAGTCCGACGCGAGAACAGAACTCCGGGACGCCGCGGATGCCCAGGTTCAGACGGAAGAGGGAGCCGGCGTGTTCGCCGTCTTCGTGTCTGATGTTTCCGCCTGCCGTCGTCACGTAGATGTCGGTGCAGTCCTCTCCGCCGAACGTGAGGCTTGAGACTTTCCTGACGGGGAATCGGATGCGCCGTTCTTCGACGCCTTGAGGCGTGTAGCGGACAAGACAGTGCCCGTCCCACCGGGCGGACCAGATGAAGCCATCGGCGTCCACGGTCATGCCGTCCGGCATCCCGTCGCCTTCCAACGCCGTTGCGAACACCTCCCGGTTCGAAATCCCTCCGGTTTTTCGATCGTAGTCGAAACGGTAGATATTCAGCGTGGGGGTGTCCGTGAAATACATGGTCCGGTGGTCCGACGTGAAGCCCATTCCGTTGGAAATCCCCACGTCTTCGAGGATCAGATGAAGCGTACCGTCCGTGTCCAGCCGGTAGAGCCTACCCGGCCGCTCATGTGTGGGCATGGTCCCGCAGAAAACCCGGCCCTCGGGGTCCGCAATCACGTCGTTGAACCGGGTCTCACGTTCATCGGAAATTTCCCCGATCACCGTGGTGAGCGCACCGTCGCGCCAGATTTTCACCGCGCCTCTTTCCATGAATAAGAGCAGGGACCCGTCGGCCTGGACTGTAAACCCACCCACGACTTCGCCTGTGTAACAGATTTCGTGCATTCCGGTGGCCGGGTCATAGCGAAACACTCGGCCCGCTGGTATATCGGTCCAGTAGACCAATTTCTCCGTGGGGTGCCAGAGCGGTCCTTCACCCGTTTCACAACGGTAGTCCGCAATCAGTTCCGGTTGCATCTCAATCTCCTTTCAAGCAACCTTTCTCCGTGAGAGAAACCTGGCGCGTGGCTTGTGCTTCCACCGGAGACCGGCATGGCAACCATAGCCCGCCGCCCCCGGTATCCAGTCTCCGTTTCCATATCTACGGCCCGGACACTGGCACTGTCAAGGCAATAATCGACTCGCTTCAAGTGGAGATTTCAGCTTGTTCCGTACGGCCCCGGCCCGTATATTTGGCGAGATGCCGGGGTGGCCCACGCACAGGAGAGGATTCGCCATGTCCGGACGGCAGGAAGGCGGAAACGGACAACGCGAGATTGGAAAATGGATGGCGGTCGGGTCCGGCGTCGGCGCCGTGGCCGGTTCCATGTTGGGCGTAGGCAGCGGGGACTTCGGTCTGTGGCTGAGCGCCGGCGTATCGATCGGCGCGAGTCTCGGACTTGCCGTCGGCGCCTGCATACGGCGGCTGAAGTTCGGGGGGAAGAAATGAGGCCTGCGCCGACGCCTTGTTTCAGGATATCGGAATGCCCGCACGCTTCGCAATATTCCGGACATTTTCGGCAGCGAGCGGAATCTGGTCCGGGCCGAGGTGTTCGATAAGCGCGTAGCCGTCCGGATGGTGGGCGTGAAACAGCCCCAGCGCGTGCGCCAGGTTCAGTTCGCCAAGGCCTGGGATGGCTTCATCGAGATGTACGATGAGACGGTTTGCAACGCTGATATCCTTTACATGGCAGATCGGCGCCAGCGTGCCGATGGTCTCGAATATATGGTCCAGGCGTTCCGCGTCGTTATGGACCTGATCTATGGATTCGAAGTGATTGACGTAGTCCATCACCAGCCTGACGTTCGCGCTGCGCACCGAATCCACCAGCCGGCGGCAGACGTCCGGTGTATTGAGTATGGATATGACGTGAGTTTCCACGACCGTAATGACGTTCAATGTCGCCGTGCGCCGCGCGATATCCCTCATGGTGCGGACTAGCAACCTGTACGCTTCAGGCGTGTGGTTCTCACGATGAGGCGTCCACGGGCCCGCCGGGTTTCGGCTGCCCGGCCTTATCAGGTAGCATAAAGCGCCGAGTCGCGCGGCAAGCGTGGCCCCGCGGGCCACCTTCGATACGGCTTGGGCCCGGAGGTCGGGGTCCGGGTCGAACAGACAGTCACGATAGGTGACGGCGAATTGCGCGAGATCGATATCGTGGTCCGCGAACAGCTGCTTGCAGCCGGCGCAGTCTTTGGCGGAAATTGTGTTCACCAGCTCACCCGGCAGGTGGAACCCTGCGCCCGTGAAACCCAGTTTCCTGATTTTCTCGAAGTGTCTCTCCGTAAAACACCGGGGGTCTCCGGGCAGCATTCCGACAATGCCGAGTCTCATCGGTGCGGTCCTCTGAATGAAACAGACTCCCAGCGACCGGCAGAAAGGATGCACAACCCCTGAGTCTGTACGGTATGACGGTGGAAGGGGCCGCAGGCCGATCGCTGAATCAAGACGGTCCGAAAGGAGGCGAGTCGATGGCGGAATCGGTGGACGAATTGAGCGTCAACTACGAAGAAGGCGGTGTTCTGCTCTGCAGGGAACTGGACAAACATGTGCTTTCGCGCGGTGCGTGGGCGACGGTAATGTTCCTGTACCAGGACCTGAACCGGCAATCCGGCGAATACGGGCCCGCGAAAGTGACGATTCGACGATACCAGAAGAGAGACGGGGTGTATCTGCCTCGCAGCAAATTCAATATTTCGAGTCTGAAGCAGGGAAGAGAGATCGCGTCGGCGCTTCAGGACTGGATTGCATCGGGCGAATAGAGCACCGCATTGCAGCGAAACTGCCGGCGAAACGGGCGTTCCCCTGGACATCACGACGCCCGTTTCGCCTTTTGGTCACATGGAGACGCCGAGCAGCCCTCGCGTAAACTGAAAGTCCGTATTGCTCTGCCGCATCGCCACCGGCCTGTAGTTCCGCGACGCGGTTTCCATCAACAGGCCGGCGATCCGTTCGACGTTCTGCGCCGGGTTGGCGGACAGCAGCAGGTCGAGATCACTGGCATAGAGCGGCTGCATCGACGGCTCCGCACTCGTCTGAAGCAACGGCAGCATCGGGTGCCCCTGAACGGGGTGTTCGGAGACGTGCGCGATCAGGATTTCCACGCCCGTTCCGCCCAACCCCGTAAGCGTCTCGACCCAGTGGTCCGTCTGTGTCTCCATGATGAAAAATCCCGGTCCCACGGCGGCTTGTCCGTATCCGAGCGACGGACGCCGCACCGTGTTTCCCGGAATCATATCGGCAAAGGGAGCGGCACGGAGCAGCGCCGAGTTGTCCGGCGTCACGACGGTTGCGCCGGCCCGCGCCAGACGACACACCAGGATCGCCATCGACGCCGCGGCTGCTTCGTTGACCTCGCCGTCGCTCAGGATGCCCACCGACAGTGCCTCCGGGCCGAACTGTTCGTAGACGGGCGGGCGGCCGCCGGCCGCCTGTTTCGCGAACCAGGATTCTACATTGCGCAACGCACACTCGAGTCCGCCGTCAAGCTGTATGCTCGACCAGCCAAAACGGTTGGGGTCGATGCCGCCGCGTTCAAGCTCGTGTCGAAGATAGTCGTTATGGGTTTTTTCACAGCCGTGCTCCAGGAGGAGCGCGTGTTTTACCAGCGGGTGCGTGAGATAGCCAAGCATGGTTCGCGAATACATCCTCTCGGTCGCGTCGCCCGCGACGCCGCATCCCTCCGTGTGAACGAGCGCGACGTACCTGGTAATGCCACGGTCTTTCCCGATCTGCTTCCGGTCGAGCCCCGCTGCGGCCATCCTGGCGACCTGTCCCGCGCAAAGGCTGGTCGGCAGGATCAGTCCGATCTGATCCGCGGCGGTCCCCGCGGCCGTAGCGATGCCCCGGAACGAGCCGGACAATGCAGGGTGTTCCGTGTCAATGGCAATGGGTTTCCCGGTCGGCTGCGGGACCGACCGGAGAATCTCGAGTCGGGTGCCGTCGGTCTGGCGCCAGTTGCGCCAGATGGATACCTGGGCGTGGCCCGCCCGTTCCCCTTTGCTCCGCTCGCCCGAGGCGACGTCAAGCGTAAGGTCCGTCATCTGCGCCCCCAGCGCGTCCATGGGGGTCCCGTCCAGATAGGCGCCCGCGTTGACGTCCATTTCATTTGCGAGGAGTTCGTAGCGCCCGGTGGTTGTAATGATCTTCAGGGTCGGGACGAACGGAAAATTGGTAATTGAGCCGTTTCCGGTAATAAAATAGATGAGGTTGCATCCCGATGCGACCTGGCCGGCAATGCTTTCGAGGTCGTTTCCCGGGCTGTCCATGAAGTAGAACCCGGGCTCGCGCATGGGCGCGCTGTAGTCCAGAACACCGTCGAGGCGGACCTCCGGGTGGCGTTTCATGGCGGCGCCGATGGATTTGAGCACGATGTTGTAGATTCCGCGGAACTTATTGCCGCCGGAGGGGTTGCCTTCGGCGCTCGTGCCATGAAAGGCCGCGAGCTCCTTATAGGCTTCGACCCGGCCGAGAAAGCGGCGGGCGGTGTCCAGGTCCCTGACATTCTGCAGCACGTAGGGCTCAGCGCCGATCAGTTCATCCGTTTCCGCCAGGTTTGCGGCGCCGCCGCGACGGATGATCTCACGGGCCGCCCACGATGCCAGCGGATTTCCCGAAACGCCGGAGAAGGCGTCGGATCCCCCGCATTGAAGCGCGATCTTCAGGCCCGCCACGGGAGTCGGCCTCCGGGTCGTCCGGTTCACGCCCTCCAGCCATCCCGCGACGACGTCCCGGGCCCGATCCAGATTCGCTTCAAAGCCGCCACGCAGGGTAAGAAAGCAGTGGGGGACGTCGGACAGGGGAGTATTGTTCCTGTCCATGTAGGCGCGGAGCATGGCATTGGTCAGCGGCTCCGTTCCGTAATCCACGGCCAGGGCGGCGCCGATGTTCGGGTGAACCATAAAGCCCGAAAGCGTTCTCAGCAGAAGCTCCAGATTATTCGGTGCGGTTCGCCCGCCTCCTTCGGTGTGGGAAACGGCGACAATCCCGTCGATGTCCGGAAAGGCATCGGCCAGCCCGCCGAGTCGTTCCTCGAGCCGTTTTACGAATGCCCCGGTGCGCGAGGTCGTGCCCATGATCAGGATGTAGTTTCGGGTGCCCACGCCGCGCGCGGCGCCTCTGACGTACCCCTCGAAGGTACGGAGGTCGCCGGCCCGCGGAACCTGGTCGCCGGAGTGGAATGAATCCTCCTCAAGCAGGTAGGGTTCGATGCGGTCTTCGAAATTGGGTACGGCCGGCAGTTGAAACTCTACGTTGCGGAGCCGGAGTGCATCCAGCATCCCGGCGTTACAGACATAGGCGCCCGGTGAAATGTCCCGCAGCGCGACGCCAAAGGGAAGATTCCAGGAAAGAAGGAATTCACCGCCGGAAATGGGGGCGACGGCGAAGCGGTGACCCTCCAGCATGTCGGAATCCAGTCGAAGTACCGAACCCCGGGTGCGGATACCAGTGCCCGCGTGCAGAAACCGCGTCGCGATGGCGACGTTGTCACCGGGCCGTGGGAGTCTCGCAACATCTTTGAAATCAATAATTTCCGTCATAGACAGGCTCCATGAGGCGAATCCTGGGGGCGTGGATCGCCCGGTCCGTGAGGTATACGAAAACGGGATGGAAAAGTCAAGCGCGTCGCCACCGACCCTGGATTCCCAATAGAATTCTCTTGACTTTCGACCTGTATGTTGTATAAATTTATAACGAGTGTTTTATGCGCAAAACAACTGGCTGGTTCAGGCGCCTGGCGGCGGAAAGGGGGGCCGGATGGCATCTTCCGATGTATGGAAAGCGTTCGAGGAGAATGAGATCACGCACAGTGTCGCTCATCACCTTGCCGCCATCAGAGAGCTGAAAGACCGGTATGGATACGCGCGTGTGTCCGACGTCGCAAGATATCTGGATATCACGAGGGGCAGCGCGTCACTTACGTTGAAAGCGCTCCGACAGAAGGGGTTCGTGCAGGAAGACGAGAACAAATTCCTGCGGCTTTCCGAAAGGGGAGAGCGGCTGGTCGACCTGGTACTCGCCAAGCGCGCCATCGTCCGCAAGTTTCTGAAGGACGTGCTGCAGGTCGAAAGCCATCAGTCGGAAGTGGACGCGTGCAAGGTTGAGCACCTGTTGAGCGAGGAAACCAGCGAGAAATTGTTGAATTTTGTGAGATTCCTGCTTGCGGAAACGCCTGAAGCGCGGGAGTTTCTGAACGCGTTCTGGCAGACCGGAGAATTCTGCCACGACGAGGCCGATTGTCCGATCTGCGAGGATGAGTGTCTGCTCAGAATCGGTTCTGAGAGTTAATCCGACGACACGACAGAAAAAGGATGGCGCAATGGTGGCGCGACTGATGCAACTGGCTGCTCGCGGCGGCCGGCTCCGGCCCGATCGAAAGAACCGGTACCGGCGGTTGTTCCGCGGCTCGCTTGCCGGACTGAACGTGGGCGACGAAGGCACGGTCGAGTCGGTTGTAGGGAATACACCCCTTGCTTCCCGGTTGCGTGAACTGGGTGTTCGCCCGGGAGTACGCGTACGCATGCTTCGAGCCGGCGGCAGGCTGGTCGTGCAGGTGGAAGACGCCCGGTTCTGTTTGCGGATGCACGATGCGACGGCCGTGAGGCTCAGTCCGATCTCTTGAGGTTTAACGCATGGCCAGGGTGTTGTCCGGCGGACCGCACACCGGGACAGATCAACGCCATACGATCGCTCTCGTGGGCAATCCCAATACCGGTAAGACCACACTTTTCAACGGTCTTACCGGTCTTTTTCAACATGTGGGTAACTATCCCGGCGTAACGGTCGAGCGTAAGTCCGGGCGGCTCAGGCTGTCCGATGACAGAACCGTGGATCTCGTCGACCTGCCGGGGACGTACAGTCTGGCCGCTCACGCGCCGGATGAGATGATCGTCGCCGACGTGCTGCTCGGACGTCTGCCCGGCGAGCCTAAGGTGGACGCGGTTCTGGCCATTGTAGACGCATCCAATCTCTATCGGAATCTCTACCTGGTCTCGCAGGTGCTCGAACTCGGCCTGCCCACACTCGTCGTACTGAATATGATGGATGTGGCGGATGCCCGGGGCATACGAATCGACGTCGACGGACTTTCCCGGTGCCTGGGAGTACCGGTGGTCGCGGTTTGTGCAAACCGTAACCGGGGGCTGGGCGACCTGCGCCGCGAACTGGGACGGGTGCTGTTCAATGGACGTCCCGGGGGATCTCCGCTTCTGGCGGGATTCCCGGAGGGATTCCCGGAGGGATTCCCCGTGGCCGTCGACCGTCTTGCGGATGTCCTGCGATCAACCAATGGACAGAGTGTGTCCTCCTGCCGCGCGGAGGCTTTGCGGGCGATCGTCGACGAAGGCGGTTACGCGGAGCGCCGGCTGATCGAAGCGTACGGGGATGTCGTCCGGGGAGAGCTCGCTACAGCCCGGGGCCGGTTTTCGACGGATTCAGCGTTATCCGTTCTGGAATCGGAGGTTCGCTATAATTGGATCAAGCATGTGCTTGCCCAAAGCGAATCGAAGCCCCGGTACCTTCAAAGGACGCCTTCGGACCGCATCGACCGCGTGCTGACTCACAGGCTAATGGGAACGCTCCTGTTCGTCGCCATAATGGGCGTCGTATTTCAGGCCATCTACGCGTGGTCCGGGCCTCTGATGGACTCGGTCGACGGTCTGTTTGCCTGGTTGTCCGGATGGGTCGGCGCGTGGTTTCCGGAAGGGGCACTGAAGAGCCTTATACAGGACGGTGTCATTGCGGGCGTGGGCGGTGTCGTCATTTTTCTGCCGCAGATCGCCATCCTTTTTTTCTTTATTGCCATTCTGGAAGATTGCGGCTATATGGCACGTGCGGCCCTGCTAATGGACAGGATCCTTACAAAGTGCGGGCTTTCGGGTCAGTCCTTCATCCCGATGTTGTCCAGCTTTGCGTGCGCCGTACCGGGCATTATGGCGACTCGATCCATCGAAGATCGTCGGACCCGGCTGGTAACCATCCTGGTGGCGCCGCTGATGAGTTGTTCGGCCCGACTGCCGGTTTACACCATCCTTATCGGTGCATTTATCCCGGCGAAGGCGGTCCTGGGGGACTGGGTCGGTCTGCAGGGGTTGACCCTTTTTGCCATGTATTGCGTGGGTGTGGCGGCGGCAGCACCCGTCGCCTGGATTCTGAAGAAAACGCTATTGAGAGGCGAAACGCCGCCTTTTATTCTGGAGTTCCCTTCTTACAAAGTCCCGGACAAACGAACGGTAGGCCTCAGGGTCTATCACAGCTCGAGAGCGTTCCTTGTGCGGGCGGGCAGTATCATCCTGGCCGCGACCGTCGTGATGTGGGCGCTGGCGTATTTCCCCAGGTCGGCGGACACGGTTGCAGAGTACGAACGCCGCCGGCAGACGGCGACGGCAACGCTTTCGGGCGAGCAGCTGCAGCAAACGCTTTCGGACCTGGACGCACGCATGGCCGCCGACCTCCTGAATGAGAGTTATCTGGGCCGGGCCGGCCACTGGATAGAACCTGCGGTCCGGCCCCTGGGTTGGGACTGGCGCATCGGGATGGCCACACTCGCATCTTTCCCTGCGCGGGAGGTCATCATCGCCACGCTTGGTACCATCTACAGTTTGAGCGGCGATGTGGACGAATCCTCCGAAGACCTGCGCGGCGCGCTTCGCAATGCGACCTGGGAGGATGGACGCCGTGTGTTCAATATCCCTGTAGCGCTGTCAGTGATGGTGTTTTTCGCGCTTTGTGCGCAGTGCGCATCGACGCTGGCAGTCATCCGCCGGGAGACACGGTCCTGGGGATGGACGACGCTGGCGTTCGCCTATATGACGATATTGGCCTATTTCGGCGCGCTTGCGGCCTATCAGGGCGCAATGGCGCTGGGATGGGGGTAGATCCATGGACTGGCAGTCGCTGGTGGCGGCGGGTGTTGCGATCGCCTGTGCTTTCTGGGCGGTGTGGAAATTCGTGAGTCCGTTCCTGGCAGGATCAGGCGGCTGTTCCTCCTGCGGCGGGCAGCGTGGCGCTTCGAAAAAATCCCTGCTGGACATCGAGCAGCCGCCTTCGGCCTGAACAGAGCCCGGTTCCGGAATCTTCTGCACCCGCGCACCCCGAGTCACAGGGCGCGGGTGTTCTTCTGCGCCGGAGAAAATGCTTGCGCGACAGTTTGGAATTCCTTAACCTCCTGTCTGTTCAGAACCCGAACTGTTGCACCTTGCGTCATTTCGGGTGTCCTGTGTTGCCTTTTTCAGGCAAAGGGTGTCGCGCGATCGTGGATTAAATCGGGGGAGGCCATAGTGCGTTTCGTTCTCACGACTTCGGTGGGTTTCTTCATCTGTCTGTCGGGTTGCTTTGCACCCTCGGCGGATGCCAAATCCAAAAAGCTGGATGACAAGTCCCTTTCGATGGCAAAGAGACTCGCCAAGGACCGGGAAGCGGCGTTTGCCGGCGACACTGCGATGCCACTGAACGAATTCAAGCAGGGGTGGAAACTGCTGGCGGCGCGATTGGACGAGCTGTACGCGGGCCACAAAGTGCGCGTGAACAAGGTGGGCGCTCACGTCCGGTTCCGGATGGGATTCAGTCACCTCGCCTATATGGGATTGAAGGTCCATACGCGCGTCACTCCGCTGCATCCTTCGCCCGGTGAGTTGGTGTCCGCGTATCCCTTTCTCCAGGAACTGGTGGTAGACGGGAGTTTTTATCCTGACGGCAAGAGGTTTCCCATTAAGATGAAGGATCTGCTGCAGGTCGAGCCCCAGATGGTCGCGGCGCTTCGGGAGTCAATCGACGGGTGGGAACAGAATCACAGGAAGAGGTTCGAAAAGGAGTTTCCCATCAAGGCGGCGGAAAAGATGGAGTAGGCAGGCCGGATGAACGTCTGGTTTCTGACCGGAAGAGGCGACGCCGTTCACGGCGTCGCCTCTTCTGCGTTCCGCGTCCGGTCCGCGAAACAGGTCACCGTTCGAATGCCGTTCGCGGTTGGAGCTCACGCCACCTGTTCGGCGGGCGGCAACCGGTTCAGGGCCGGCATCAGTTCTTTCGCGAAGAGGTCGAGGCTGTGCAGCCAGCTTTCCTTGTCGTCCCAATCGTATGACATCATGACAAGGGTGCCAAAGTCACCAACCTCCACTCGCAGGGCCTCCAGCCGTTCGAGAACCGTATCCACGTCGCCGGCGATGATCTGTTCGTTCATGAGGTAGTCCAGATTGCAGTCCGCGTCGGGCATATCGGGGTCGCGCTTGAACATGCCGATTCCCCTGCCGCCGCGTTTGAGCAGCGTACCGATATATTCGAAATTAGCCGCCACGGTGTTGGACCTTGCACGCCTGACTGCCTCCTCCGTCGTGTCGGCCAGGTAAATTGCCCTTGCGATCTTGTAGTCCGAACGGTCCGGTCGTAGCCTGGCCGCCAGGGCTGCCTGCTCGTAGGTGGTCCAGATGTTCGCCAGGACGTTCGATGGAATCAGGCTGTGGCCGAAGGGCTGGAAGCCGCGCCTGCCCGCCTCCCGGGCCGTTTCGGAGTTCATCGAGGAGATTGGCATTGAGATCGGGGGATGAGGTCGCTGAAAGGGTTTGTGGATGACCCCGAGGCCGACCTCCGGGTCGATGGTGCGATCCATCCTGATCCGCCAGAACCGCCCATCGATATCATAGGGCGGATCCGTCAGCCAGAGCCCGAGAATCATCTCGATTGATTCGGCGACCATCGCAGCGCTGTCCTGCGGGTCGATACCGAGGATCTCCAGGTCGGTCGGTACGCTTCCGGGTCCGAAGCAGAGGTTAAGCCGCCCTTTGGAAAGATGATCGAGAAACGACAACCGGCTTGCGACAAGCGCCGGGTGGTGTTGCTGCAGACACACGGGCGCCGGTCCCAGCCGGATCTTCCCGGTTTCGCGCAGTGCCGCGCCGATGAATATTTCAGGCATGGCGATGTTTTCGTAGACCATGGTATGATGCTCGCCAATCCAGAATTCATCGATGCCCAGTTCGTCGGCGCGAATCACAAGTTCCATGTCTTCGTCATGGCACTGTCCGAGCGTCTTGCCCGGTGGGTGGAACGGCATGATGAAGATGCCGGACCTGATCCGCTTCATAAGAGGTACCCTCGATTCAATATCGCGCGTAAGACTGTATCGGGATTTCGGACCGGGCGTCAGGAACTTTCCTGGGCTTTTCCTTCGCCGGGGACCTGGAGGAATTGCGCCGCCGTGCCCCCCGAAGCGAGAGACTTCACTTCGCCGGTCCGGGGAATCGCGAACCCGCGTGTTTGCGGAAATATCAGCCTATTGTCCGGCGACCGCAACGTCTTTTTGGGTCCCGTCCGCGGGCGCTATCGCGATTTTCCCGGTTGCCCGGCGCAACCGAGTTCCGTAACTTGACGGCAATGAGGTTCTCGAACACCCATTTCGCCACGTGCAACGCGAACCTGCAAGGCGTGGATCGCACGCGGGAGTTCACAGTATGAGACGCATCTTTCAGACCGGTGTGTGGTTGGGGTTCCTGTTTGCCGGACTCGCCGTTGCGAAGGAGGAAGGTTCATTCAGGTGGTACAATGCCAGAGACGGCTTCCGGAAGGCGGCGGGTGGAGAGAAGCTGATGATGATTGGCGTCTATGCAACCTGGTGCGGGTGGTGTGAAAGACAGGATCGTCAGGTGTTTTCCAGGGAAGACATTCGCAGGTACATGGCATTGAAATTCATCCCCATCAAGCTGAATGCGGAAGACAACGGGTCGCGACTGACGATTGTGGGTCGCGACCTGAGTTTCGCCGAACTGGCGCAGGTCTACAACGTAAGCGGGTTTCCCACGGTGTTGTTCCTGGAACCGGACGGGACGCTGCTCTACAAGATGCCCGGATATCACCCGCCCGATCGGTTCATGGAAGTGTTGAGGTTCTTCGGCGAACGCGAGTACGAAAGGGATTCCGTCGATAGGGAGGGATAGAGGGCGTCGTCAGATCATCGCACGCGGTTTGGTGGAGTTCGCCGGGTACCAGCCTGCCCGGCGACGTCTTTTTGTCGGCAAGGTGGAGCGATCACGTATGCAGGCGTCGTTTGCAAGACCAAAGCGCTGATCGGCATACAATGTCGTGCCGCTCTGCCGGAGTGGCGCAGTTTCATTGTTTATTTGACAATTTTGGATTATCGTCTTATATTTAGACAAGACTAAATATTTTTTTATCTATATAAAACCAATCCCGATAACGAGAAAACGCAATGATCGACCCCTTCCAGGCGCTTCTGGTAGCCGGCGCATTTCTGGCAATTGTATGGCTTTTGTTCCGGCCGGATTCGGGGGTTTTCCTGCGATGGCGCCAGGCCCGCCGGCTGACCGAACGAGTACTCACGGAAGATCTCCTGAAACATATCTACAATTGCGAATACCAGCAGCAGGTCGCGACGGTGGAGAGCCTGTCGGGGGCGTTGGGAATTCCGCGAAGCCGCGCATCCGACCTGCTGGTACGCGCGGCTGCGCTGGGTCTGGCCGCTACCGACGGCGGCGGTGTCCGGCTTACGACGCAGGGACGGGATTATGCGCTTCGCATCTTGCGGTTTCACCGGCTTTGGGAGCACTATCTGGCGGAACGGACAGGGGTGGCGGAAGCGGAGTGGCACAGCGAGGCGGAACGCAGAGAACACGATATGTCTTCCGATGAAGTGGAGCGTCTGGACCGGCAGATGGGGTATCCTACCTACGACCCGCACGGGGACCCGATCCCTACCGAGGCCGGAGACATCGCGCCCAAACGCGGCACGCACCTGACCGAACACCCCGTCGGCGTTGCCGCGATGATTGTGCACATTGAAGACGAGCCGGAACCCGTCTATGCCCAGTTGGCGGCGGAGGGTCTGCACGTAGGGATGCGGATCGAGCTGATCGAGGTTCTTCCTCAACGCGTACGGTTCTGGGCCGATGGAGAAGAGCACGTACTCGCCCCTCTGCTGGCTGACCATATTTCAGTCGCCGCGGTCTCCGAAGGGGCGGAAGGCGAGGCGTCCGACGATCTGTTGTCCGGCCTCAAACGGGGCGAAGTCGGCCGTGTCGTGCAACTCTCCAGGTCATGCCGCGGTCTGGAACGCCGCCGGCTGATGGATCTGGGCATCCTTCCGGGAACCCGGATCGAGGTGGAGATGCGCAGCCCGTCGGGGGATCCGACCGCATATCGGATTCGGGGTTCCACCATTGCGCTTCGAAAGGAACAGGCAAATCAGATTCAGATTCAGGTTCAGCTCGGGGAATGACGGGCCACCAACTTCCACTTTCGAATGAACGGAATCCTGCGGAGGTGTTTTCCATGGAAACACAGATGCCTGCCGGAGGCTGCGACGTCTGTCCTGCACATCATTCCGGCAATCTGATCAAACTCGGTGTGAATATGGCGAACTGGGATTTCGTGGTTGCGCTGGCGGGAAATCCGAATACCGGGAAGAGCACGGTATTCAATGCCCTGACCGGACTGCGGCAGCATACCGGAAACTGGCCTGGCAAGACGGTGGCCCGTGCGGAAGGCGGTTTCGCTTACGGCGGCCACCGGTACAAACTCGTGGACCTTCCCGGTACCTATTCGCTGTTGTCCACCAGTCTCGACGAGGAAGTGGCGCGGGATTTTATCCTGTTCGGACGGCCCGACGTCACGGTGGTCGTGGTGGACGCCGCGCGTCTGGAGCGGAATCTGAATCTCGTCCTTCAGGTGCTGGAAATTACCGACCGGGCGGTGGTCTGCCTGAATCTGATGGACGAGGCCAATCGTCAGGGGCTTTCCGTGGACGAACGACGCCTGGCCCGAGACCTGGGGGTTCCCGTGGTACCCGCGGCAGCCCGCCGCGGCACAGGCATTTCCGAATTGACACGGGTCTTGAGCGACGTGGCGACAGGTCGAACGGTCTGCAGGCCGCAACGCATCCGTAACGAGCCCCCGGCACTGAAGAAGGCCGTTGGCAAGCTCGTGGCACAACTGCAGGAAGAATTTCCCAACGTGCCGAATGCCCGGTGGGTGGCGCTGCGCCTTCTCGAAGGCGACGCGCGGATTGTGGAAGCGGTGTGTTCGGGCGAATTGGGCGACCTGGAGCGAATGCCTCGGCAGGAAGACGAGGTGACGGCGTGAGTGTGCCAACCCCGAACCGGCGTCCCCAGGAGTTGATTCGATTGGCCGCGAAGTTGCGGTGGGAAGTGGGGTCCAATTTCCACGATTCGCTAATGGAGACGCTCTACGCGAACGCGGCCCAGATCGCCGATCGTGCCGTCATCCGAACCGGAGACGCCGCCCGGTTCGATCTGGACCGGACGATCGACCGGCTGGTCACGAGCCGTTGGTTGGGTTTCCCCGTTATGCTGGGCATTCTGACACTGGTATTCTGGCTGACGATCGAGGGAGCGAACGTGCCCTCCGCGATGCTGGCGGGCTTCCTGATCGATACCCTTCACCCGACCTTGAAATCGTTGGCCGCCGCTATCGGAATGCCGTGGTGGCTCGATGGCCTTCTGGTGGATGGCATGTATCTGGCCATGGCGTGGGTCGTCAGCGTGATGTTGCCGCCCATGGCGATTTTCTTTCCGTTGTTTACGCTCCTGGAAGACTTCGGCTATCTGCCCCGGGTCGCGTTCAATCTGGATGGGTGGTTCAAGAGAGCGGGCGCGCACGGAAAACAGGCGTTGACAATGAGTATGGGATTCGGCTGCAATGCGGCGGCGATCGTGTCCACCCGGGTTATCGACAGTCCCAGAGAACGGCTGATTGCAATCATTACCAACAATTTTTCTCTCTGCAATGGACGTTGGCCCACCCAGATCCTGGTGGCCACGATCTTCATAGGCGGACTGGCGCCGGCTCATTTCGCGGGATTGGTGTCGGCCGGTGCAGTCGTGGGTGTCGCGGTGCTTGGCGTCCTGCTTTCGTTTGTCGTATCGTGGGGGCTTTCGCGGTCCGTGCTTCGGGGAGAAGCATCCGCGTTCAGTTTGGAACTCCCTCCGTATCGGCCGCCCCGCGTGTTACAGACCGTTTATACGTCTATCATCGACAGAACGCTGATTGTGCTCTGGCGCGCCGTGATCTTTGCAATACCGGCTGGCGCGGCCATCTGGCTGAGCTCCAATATCCTTGTCGGCGGACTCAGCCTCGCGGAGCATTTTATCAACTGGAGCCAGCCCTTTGGCCTGCTTATCGGTCTGAACGGCGTCATCCTGCTGGCCTATGTGATTGCCGTCCCGGCGAACGAAATCGTAATTCCCACCATACTGATGTTGACGGTTTTAAGCGCGAAGTTGACCGGGCTGGGCGCGGGCGCGGGCGTGATGTTCGAGCTGGACTCCGACGCTGCGATCGCCCGGATTTTCGCGTCAGATGGATGGAATCTGCTCACGGCCGTCAATCTGATGCTTTTCAGTCTCGTGCACAATCCATGTTCAACCACGATTTACACGATCTGGAAGGAAACGAGAAGCGCAAAGTGGACGTCCGTTGCATCGCTTCTCCCGGTCGGAATGGGTTTTCTGCTTTGTTTTCTCGTGGCGCAGATCTGGCGGCTGGTGTCCGGCTGAGGGGCGTTCGGAACGCTGATCGATCATTCATCGGGAAGAAGGATCAGTGGCGGTGTTGCCGATGACGCCACCGGATTTCCGCTTTCCGCGCGAGAACACCTGTGAAAGGGAACATATGCTCAGTCAGGCCGCGCAGGACTATCTGAAGTCCATCTATAAGCTGCAGCACGGGCATGAGCCCCGGTCCACCGTAAATACGTCGCTGGTTGCGGAACGGATGGAAGTGGCGGCGGCCTCCGCGACGAACATGATCAAAAAGCTTGCGGAGATGAACCTGGTTCAGCACACGCCGTATCAGGGGGTCGAACTCACGCCGGCCGGAGAAGCCGTTGCTCTTGAAGTCCTGAGGCATCACCGACTGTTGGAACTGTATCTCGCCGACGCACTCGGCTACGACTGGGACGAAGTCGACGCAGAGGCAGACAGACTCGAACATGTGATCTCGGAAGAGTTCGAGGACAAGATCGACCGGGTGCTGGGCCATCCTACCACCGACCCTCACGGTGCGCCGATTCCAACGAAAGATGGAAACATAGAGAGTACGGATTGTGTGCCTCTGACCCAGGTGGAAGCTGGCGAAACGGTTGAGATCGTTCAGGTGAACGACCAGAGTCCGGAAATGCTCAGGTATCTGGGCGCGTTGGGTTTGCGGCCGGGTGTGACGCTAATTGTTCAGGAGAGGGCGCCGTTTAACGGTCCGATGACCATTGCATTGGAAGCGAACGTTCAGCACGTGGTGGGCGTCAATGTGTCGGACAGTATCTACGTAACCGCCACGAAACAAGGTACGTGACGCCCCCGATGTGATGCAAACGATGCACCGCCATGCGTCCGAATCCTGCCGTGCAGAGGTCGAATATACGATGAATTGGTCAACTCGCGTCTTCATGGTTTTGTTCGTGATGGGCGGGGTCGAGGCATCTGCCGAGACGCCGCCCGATCTGTCTCGGCTGCCGCGTGATCTGGAAGTCGAACTCTTCAACCGGTCGGCCGCGATTTTCAGGCCCGATCTGCTGCCGGCGGACAGCCCCTATTTTCATAACCGTGCGATTTGCGGAACACCCGTAATCATGGCTCTCGCCACCCAGTGGCCCAGGCTGAGCAAGAACACACAGCAGGCGTTCGCTCATGTGTTTCAAAGGCCCACGATGACGGACAGCATCAACTCTCCAGGTGGACACTTCCGCATTCACTACGACACGAGCGGCCAGCATGCGGTGGCGCCGGCCGACGCCGACGGGGATAAGGTCCCGGACTACGTGCAGGAGGTGGCGGCGACGTTCGATGCCGCCTGGGCGCTTCAGATCGAGAATCTCCGGTACCGCGTTCCCCTCGATGACGGCGATGGACGATTCGACGTCTATATTCAGCAGTTGGGAACCCGGGGTGTGTACGGGCAGACCTGGCCGGAGGAATTGGGCAATCCCGTGACCGCGGCATATCTGACCGTCGACAACGACTACACGGACAGGATCTATGCGACACGCGGGCTGGACGGACTCCATGTCACCGTGGCGCACGAGTTCTTCCACGCCGTGCAGTTCGCTTATAACGCACGCGATCTGACGTGGTGGCACGAGGCGACGGCAACCTGGATGGAAGACGTGGCCTACGACGACGTGAACGACTATTTCCAGTATACCAGCTTTGTTCTCGAGGCTCCCGCCGTTTCCCTGGACTGGCAGCCCAGCCTGGCCGACGGGCATCAGTATGGCGCCTGCGTGTACGTGCATTACCTGGATCAGACCTTCGGAAGAAAATCCGTCAGGCAGACATGGGAAGGGCTGGGCGAAGGGAATTCCACAGGGTACGATATCCGGAAACTGGATCCGGTAATGCCTACCGGCGGATTTTCGGAGACGCTGGCGGGTTACGTGATATGGAACTATTTCACCGGAACTCGTTTCCGTGACGGATTTTACGAAGAGGGCGTATTTTATCAGCCCGCGGCGGCGGTCAGAAACGTCGCGCTGACATTGAGCGACCAGGCATCCGGCTCCGGCACGGTCGACCACCTGGCCTCGGAATACGTTCAGGTCGCGACGAAGGGCCTGCGGGGCGGCCTTCGGGCCGACTTTGCTCTGGCCGCCGGGGGAAGCTGGCAGTTCTGGGCAATGCTGATCGATTCCGACGGGGTCGGTCTGTTGCGCCCGGTGGGCACGAGGATGGAGATCCCGGACGCCGGACAATACGACAATATCGTATTTCTACCGATCTCAGATGCACTGGAAGGGCAGGATTTCGTGTACGACTACACGATTTCAAAAGTCGAATCGACGGACGGAAAAACCAGCCCTCTGAGGCTTGCAGTAAGCGACGCCCGGGTTCCGGTCGCGCGTCTCCCCTGGTCCGCGGAGCTGGCGAGTGTACGCGCCATGGGAGCCGATGGAGCGCCGGTGGCCTGGACGGTCCGCCGCACAAACGGCAACAGGAAGGTGACCGTACCCGGTCAAACCGACGTCGCATCGTTTACGACTCAGACGGATTCGATCGAAATCCAGGCGAGCGGAGACGGGCCGACGGTTGTGGAAGTCTCCGCCACGGCGGCGGGCACAACGTCGTCGATCGCCTGGGTGGTCTTTGGTCAGTCCGCGACGGGGAACCTGCCGCCGATCGTGGCCGGGATTGCAGATACCACAATACAAGAAGGGCAGCCACTCGCGATTGTCATCAATGCAGAAGACGAAGATGGCGACGGTCTTGTCTTTGAAGGCGCGAATCTTCCGGCCGGTGCCAGGCTGGATCGGAACCACTTCAGCTGGACGCCTCGATACGATCAGGGCGGCCGGATTTACGAGATTCAATTCCGCGTGAGTGACGGCACCAACCAGGTACGCGTCAGCGTGAACGTTCACGTGACGAATGTCGACCGTCCACCCGGGATTCTCGAGACCGACCCGACTCGCAGGCTCGTATTCGGCGCGCCGGGGGAAACACTTCGCTTTTCCGTGACGGCCCAGGACCCGGACGGTGACGTACTGCGTTACGCCTGGTCTGTAGACGGCGTTCCCGTGGAAGAGACGGGTCCGTCCCTCCTGGTAACGGTTTCCGCCAACGAAGCGGACGGGGAGGTCGCTGTCGTCGTCTCGGCCGGACAGGAGTCGGCGGAACACAAATGGACCGTAGGCAAGACGTTAAAAGGGGATTTCAATAAAGACGGCGCTGTCAATTTTGCCGATTTCATTGCTTTCGCAGGCGCATTCGGCACGGAAAGCCCGAAACACGATCTGGATGGCACCGGTTTCGTCGACTTTCAGGACTTCCTCATTTTTGCGACTTATTTCGGCCTGCCGTGATCTCCCGCGCCGGAAACGGACCCGCCTGGAAGCCCTCAGAAGCTGTCTTAAAATTCCTGGTGAGTCCCGAGCGCGAGCGAAAAAGTGGCGGTCAAGACGGGAGAATTCGCCCCTATCTAATGATAAGGGTGGATTTGACCAACGCCGACCGGCGCTTTTGCAGCCGCGCGAAGACCGCTGGGGACTTTAAGACAGCTTCTTAGTGTTTGTTTTTATATGCCTTTTTGTTAAATTAGACCCTTTGGCACACTACCTGCGTCCACGACGGCTGAAGGTGAAAGATTGATCGCGCTCCGCTCGAAACGGGAACTGAAGAGAATCCGCGACGCCTGCCGGATTGTCGGGCTTGCGCATCGGGCCCTTAGGGAATGGGTTCGCCCGGGAGTCCCGACGTCGAGTCTGGACCGCGTCGCGGAGGAATTGATCCGCGATCACGGCGCATCTCCGGCCTTTAAGGGATACCACGGTTATCCCGCGGCCACATGTATCTCGATCAATGAACAGGTCGTACATGGGATACCCGGAGCGCGGGAACTTCGGGAAGGCGACCTTGTCAGCATCGATATCGGCGCCAGACTGATGGGATACTACGGAGACCAGGCGATATCGTATGCCATAGGCGACGTGACACCTGAAATCCGGAAGCTGATACGGGTAACGCGGGAATCTCTATTTAAAGGTATCGAAGGAGCACGGGAGGGCAGCCGCCTCGAGGACGTTTGCGGTTCCATCCAGCAGTGGGTGGAGGCACACGGATTTTCCGTGGTGCGCCAGTTCGTCGGGCACGGGATCGGACGCAATCTTCATGAAGATCCCGCGGTGCCGAACTACGTGCCACTGGAAAAAAACCCGCGCCTGCGGCGGGGAATCGTCATAGCGGTTGAACCGATGGTCAACCTGGGAAGCCCCGAGGTCGTACTCGCCGACGACGGATGGACGGCGTCTGCCAGAGACAGATCGCCTTCAGCGCATTTCGAGCATGTCGTGGCGGTCACCGATGACGAACCGGCGCTTCTGACGATGACGGAAGAGGAAATCTTCGCGGGGGCGCACGCCCGTTAACGCAATGTTTGTATTGGGTGTCTCCGGTCCGGCTTTTGCAAGTCCGGCCCGTTTTTTTGCCCGACGTGGACGCATGATGCCTATCGATCGTATCCTGGTGATTCTGGCAGGGTTGCTGTTTATTTGCGCCTGCGATCAGCACTACGAGGAAGGTGCGCATCCGCCGCCGAAACCGCGTCGGCCGGCCCTTCCGGCAGGGCATCCTCGCATACCGACGGCCCGAGCGCCAACCGAAGAACCCCGGGGACAGACCGTACGGGGAACAATCCGAATCAAGCGGGAGTTGCGTCACAACGTACCGGCCGGGGCCTATCTGTTTATCATCGCGCGCGAGCGGCCGGACGGCGGCCCTCCGTATGCCCTCAAGCGGATTCGGATGCCCGCGCTTCCGTACGAATATACCCTCACCCAGTCCGACGTGGCGCGAATGTTCGGAGACGGAATCGTGCTGGCGGAGATTCCCGAAATGTACATGGTGGCCAAAATCGACCGGGACGGTTTTGTAGGCCCGCAGCCCGGCGATATGGAGGGAGCATGCGCGAAGAATCCTATCGCCGCGGGTGAACAGCAGGCCGACATCTTGATCGAGCGGGTCCATTGAATCCCGGCGTGCCGGAACGATTTCCCGCATCGAGCGTTACAGGATGAGAAAAACAACGATTACCGGGAAGGGCGAAAACGCGAGGTGTGCGCGCATGTGTCGCCGGCAACTCTTGAATATCATGCTGATTGGGGCGCTGTTGCCTGGCTGCGGCGACGAGAAGGAGAATCCCATCGGTTCGGATCTGGTTGCCCGTGGGCAGGGCAGGGTGGTGGAACTTCCCCTTCTGCCGTCCAGGGGCGGCTCGACAAGATTCGAGGGTACTTTCAGTCGTGCGTTCGGTGAGAGCGACACGCTGATGGTCGGCCGGATGGGCGGTATCGTGCTCAGGTCTCTGATACGGGTCAGCCTGGATGCGGATTCCCTGGTTTCGGCGGCGTCCGGCGCCGCGGCGCCGGACGTCCACTCAGCCCGGTTGCGAATCTGGAAGCGTGAGCTCACGAGAGGTGTCGAAGACCTGCAGGTATACCATCCGGAAGATGCGTGGGATGAGTTGGACGCGTTTGCCGATACGCTCAATCACACCGCTGTGACGTTTGCGTCATCCCTGATCGACGGAGCGGTAGTCTCGTCTCCGGGCGACAGTCTGATCCAGATCGATCTGCCGCCGGAGTACGTCACGTCAAGATTGCTTGAAAATCCAGAAGCCGCATCGGTCGATCTTCTGCTGCAGCCCGCCGCGGGCTCACGGTTTTTTACGAGTCTGGTATCCCGGGACGACGCGCTGCCCGAGAATGCCGACAGACTGCCGGAATTGCGTGTAACTTATTCGACAGGCGGCAACACATACGCGTATGTGGCGGGTGTGTCGGAGGATACGTACTGGCCGGCGAGGGACGGACCCGAGCCCGGGATGCTGGTCCTCTCTACGGTTGTCAGGCTGAGCCCGGTATTCCGCTTCGATCTTCCCGACAGCATTCCACGGGGTGCGACGGTAACGTCTTCGGAGTTGCGGCTGAACTACGACCGGTCGCAGTCCATGTTCGAGACGTTTACTTTTTCAGTCGAACGGATCAACGTGGATTCGGCTACCGGAGACACGACGTTCTCCGTCGTCAATTCGTGGCAATTCGACGCGCAGAAGGCGTCTTACGCCATGGACCAGACCCTCGTTCAGGGCTGGCTCTCCGGCACGACGCGCAATCTCGGACTCGCGTTGAGCACCCCGATTACCGACCGCAGGAACTGGAACGTCAACTGGGTGGTGTTCAACAATCCCATGTTGAAAGTAATTTACTCAACGCCTCCCGATCCATAGCATCGCCTATTGCGAGGAAGAATGTGAACCGTTTCAACAGAATTTCAGCGACGATTTTCGGTTTTCTTGTTTTCTGCGCCTGGGTGGATTCGCCCTCTGCGAAATCGATTTTCTCCTTCAATGGCGTGGGAGATTCCGAACGTCGTGTCGACGTGCGAGCGAGGGGTATGGGGGGTGCCGGCCGTGCGCTTGCAGACAGCCAGAATTTCAGTTCGGCCAATCCTGCGCTTCTGGCCTCATTTTCGCACGCCGGCGTGCAGAGTCGCTTCTTTGTACAGCGCCGTTCCCTGAATGACGGGCACAGCCGGCACGTGGTCTCGGAGGGTGATATCGGGGCATTTCAGGTCGTCTTACCCATCCGGGACGGTACCGTCCTGGGCGTGGGCCTGGAGCCGTTGACCGACCTCGATTTCGACCTTGTCAGAGTCGACAGCACCTCAACGGTTCCCTACACGTTGCGGGTCAGTGCAACCGGTGGTATTCAGGCGTTTACGTTCGGACTCGCACACAGGAGGGGCGGCTTTCTTCTGGGCGGGAACCTGAGTGTCATATCGATCGGCACGATCACGGAAACATGGACGAAAGACTTCGGTCTGCGCGGACCGGACGGGTCGGCAGGGTCTTTCCTGGTGGATGCCAATAATCGGCAGATTCCGGAATTTCTGAACAGCGAGGATCGGTACGTGCGCACGCACAGTGGCGCGCAACCCACGCTCGGCGCCGTGTATACCCGGGACGGAAAGTGGTACTTCGGGACCGCGTTCCGGGCGGCATCGACCGTCACCCAGACTCGCATTTTGCGAAATTTCTTCGCGGAAATAGGATTCGAAGAAGAGACGCGTTCGAAACTGGATATAAAAATGCCGGCGAGTATTGGCGTGGGGCTGGCATATCGCAGGGGTTCCCGCTGGCTGGCCGCGCTCGATTTCGAGCGGGCTTTCTGGAAAAAGACGGAAACGGGCCGCTACGATACCACGGACCTGGCGGGGGGAGTTCTGTACAGAACCGGCGATCCGGATCCCCATAGTACCCGTCGGCGGGTTGAACTCACCGCGGGAGCCTACTATCGGTCGCTTTATTTCAAGACCGCCGGAGATTCGCAGATTGGCGAGACGGGCGTAAGTCTGGGAATTGCGTTGCCGTTTGAGACTCGCGGCGCCGGCAGTTTTCGTTACGTCATTGAATTTGGCAGGCGAGGTGACGTGACCCGACACGGGGCTTCGGAGCGCTTTTTCATGCAGACGTTCTCCGTGTCCGGCTGGTTGAATTAGAGTCCTGCCCTCCGCCTGTCGATTCGGCGTTTTACGGAAGATTGGCCATCCCGCCTGCGGATGGCTTTTTTTCTTCCATCCCCATGGGTTTCGGAATACGCCGGTGATCCATGCGATCGGACATGAAGAGAACGGGAGCCACAAGCAGCGGGATGACGACACCGCACATAAGGACCACGCTCGCAGTCAGCCCGTCGCCAATGGCCTGCTCCGATCCCGACGGGAACACGTCGGGCAGAAGTATGAAGACGACGAGACCCTGAGGAAGCGTCTGCGACCAGTCCCTGAGGAACAGACCTGCGTAACGTGCGGCAGTGAGGCCGCCGACGGTCTTGCCGAAGAGCATGGCGGCAACGTAGATGCCAAGAATCTTCCAATCGAGCGCGGAGATCCCCAGAAGGCCGGAAAGGTCAAGGCTGGCCGCAAAATACACAAGCACGAGATATGAGAGCGGCGCCGCCATCGGTTCCATCGCCCGTAGAGAATGCCCCGACCTCCCGGACCGGGCGGAAACTCCCGCGCCGGTCACGAGCGCCAGAAACAGAGGGGAAAGTTGCATCACGTGCGCACAGACGAAGAGTGTCGCCACAATCGCGCCGAACAGAACCTGACCGCCCGGTCCGGTTCTGACCGTGTGCGTTATCCTCGCGATGAGTTCCACGCCCACCACCCACACTAATATCGACGGAATGGCCCTGTACAGGTCGGGCGTACTCACGATGAGGTCGGCGATGAACCAGCATGAGAGTCCCAACATCGTAACCAGAAGCGAGAAGGACCGGGCCTCACGCCGGTCCGGTTGAGAAATGAGCGTGAACACCGGACCGGACATCGCGGCAAGCAGACCCAGACGGATTGCCTGGACGGCCGAGAGTTCCAGGAACAGGAGTAACGCCAGCGCGGCCGGGACAAATGTCGCGCCCAGGGAGAGCAGGGTGGCTGCACCGAGATTCTTGCTGAGGATCCGATGAAAGGAAAAACACGCGCCCAGGTACAGGCCAACCCACGCCTGTGCCAGGTCGGCAAATGGCGCAGCTGCAATGAATGCTCCCGTGTGCCGAAGTCCCAAACCGCTGGCCAGAAACCCCAGCAAAAGGGGGACGACGTGGGCGGGAATGCCTGACCCTGACAGCGCGTTTGCCAGGGTCAACGGCACCACCAGCAAGAGACCGACGTACACCACGGGTTGAATCGCGTCCGGAAAATGGTGCTGGGCTCCCCAGACAACCCCACAAACAATGGCACAGATAAGGAATCGCCTCATACGGTGCTTTCCCTGCGTTTCGCCTCAGCCGGCAACGTCTCGAGGTTTCGGTAACGGGATCACGTGACCGATCGCGGCTGCAACCATGATAGCAGCCGCGAGGGCGTAAAGATTCGGACCGGAATCCAGCAGGAGCAGCTGCGCTGCCAGCGCGACAGACAACGTCCCGAGGGGCCTGAGCGCGGAACCGATAATATCGGTCAGCGAAAGGGGGCAGCGGGTCACGCGGGCGGCAACCGCCAGGCTGATTCCCCTCGCCAGACTTCGGGCGACCAGAAACAGAAGGGTGAAAGCGGTCAAACGTAACACGGTGAGGTTCTGTGTTGCAAGCAGGGCCCCCATGACAAGGAAAAAGACCGGCTGCAGGATCCCCGTGGTCTTATCGAGAATCTCCAGCGCGTCCCGCCGCCGCGTGGTCGTATTGATAAACCATACGCCGGCGATGAATCCCACGACAACACCGGGAATCGCCTTGCCTGCACACAGACCGCCAACCGTAGCGACGGTGCCCGTCGCGACAATCGCGCAAAGGACGTCGTCCTGGAAGGTGCTGAAGATAAGGGTAAGCAAAAGGCCCAGAAGAACACCCACGCACGCATATAGCGCCCAGAAACTGCCGGTGCTCACCAGCGTGAGCGGCCCCAGATCCAGAACGGTCCCGCCCGCACAATAGGGGTAGAGAACCGTAAGCAGCGTCATCCCCGCCGCATTGGTAATCAGTGGTCCCGCGGGTGCATTTTCGACGCGGGGGGTTGAAAGATCCGATCGTGCGTAAAAAACCCGATCCGGCATACGCAGCGTGGTTGCCAGCGTGGCCAGCAGCAACGCGACAAGGGCGGGTTCGGCCGCAATGCCCATCTGGTACCGCAGCACCGGCCTCCACAACAGGGCCAGCAAAAAGACAAGGGCGGCGGTTCCCAGCACCTGGAGACCTTCGAGTGCATGATGACGCGGTGCGCGCCGTCCCAGGCGGCGAAAGTCGAACCGGAGCCCGGTGACGATGCCGAACCAGACCAGAATGACGCCCAACAGTCCTTCCTTGACATCTCCGACGATTGCCGCGAGGCTGTTCTCCATGGACAGGATGAAGCCAACGGCCAACCCGATGGGAACAAAATGCAGGTGGCTCGTTCGCAGACTGTCCAGAGGCGCCGCAAGTTTACGCCGTACGAACAGGTTTCGACAGATCAGGCAGATCGCGTAGATGACGTAGAAGCTGGCGATGAATTGCATGGGTTCCACCCGTACTCGGGTCTGCCATTGTGACTGGGGGTCGGACCGTGCACGGAGTATAGCTTCCCGGCCGTTTCAAGTCAAGCTCGAAGTCCCGTATCGATGGGATCCATCTTCTTGACAGGGTTGGTGTTTTGGCCTATATTCCGACTCCTGCAACAACCTATAAATCTAAAGGTTATGTGCGTTGGTCCGCGGGGTGGCGAATGGCGTCCATGTCAACCGGATTCTGTCGCCTTATCCTCGTCTTCAGGCTTGCGCCATTGCTGGATCCCGGAGCGCCGTGTGCAGGAAATTTCAATCGCGGAAGTCCTTGAACAATTCGGCGAGAAGCTGGCTCTGAAGTTGATCGCCGGCCACGAAAACACGGACAGGAAACTGACGTCCAGCGACGTGCACCGGCCCGGTCTCGTCCTGGCGGGGTTTGTAGGTCTGTTCACCTTCGATCGCGCGCAGGTACTCGGCAACTCCGAGATGTTATACCTCGACGGCCTTTCCGCGCGAAGACTGCGCACGGTACTCGAAACCGTATTTCAGTTCGACATCCCTTGTGTGGTGGTTACCGACGGCAACGAGGTACCAGGAACCCTGTTGGAACTCGCAGGACAACGGGGCATTCCGCTGATGGTCACGCCATTCTCAACCACGAAGTTTTCTCATCTGTTCTCATATTATCTGGACGACGTGTTTGCCCCCCGGACTGCCATCCATGGGTCTCTCGTCGATGTTTACGGAATCGGTCTACTGTTTACCGGTCGAAGCGGAATCGGAAAGAGTGAGATTGCATTGGACCTCGTCGAGCGCGGGCACCGGCTGGTTGCGGACGACATCGTGCTGGTCTCAAGAAAGCTTCAGGGTATTCTGGTCGGGACCTGCGGCGACACGCTTCGGGATCATATGGAAGTACGCGGTCTGGGAATTCTGAACGTCCGGCATATGTTCGGTATCGGCGCGTTTCGGATCCAGAAGCGGGTTGAGGTCGTCGTTCAACTCGTGGAATGGGACGAGACCGAGTCCTACGAGCGGGTGGGACTGGAGGAGGACTGGGTGTCGATTCTCGACGTGGAGATTCCACAGGTGACCGTGCCGATATATCCGGGTAAGAATATAACGGTCATCGCGGAAGCCATCGCGCTGAATTATCAACTCAAGATTCAAGGGTATCATACCGCGCGCGAGTTCAATCGGAGGCTGATCGACAAGATCAGCCGGAAGGGAAGAACGGAGATGCCGATTCGCGCGGACATCGAGTAGCGTCGACCCATGCAAGTCCGTGACCGCGTACGCCGGGACGCGACGTACGGGCATAACGGTCGTGTGACCGCGCAATGATTGCGTGAGAATAATACCACTCGGGGAGCGATTTGAAATGCACAAAGCAATTTTCCTTTTCCTGTGTCTGCCGTTGCTCGCCGGTTGCGACAACGAGGCGGCGCGAAGGGCGAAGAAGGCGGAACGGCTGTATTATGTGGTTTTCCGAGACCTGGAAGAGCGGGTCGAAGACCTGCCTCGAACAATCGCGCAATACGCCGGGATCGCCGAGGAATATGGAGAGACGCCGTCCGGTAAGAAAGCGGCCGAGCGGCGCGAGCAGCTTAAAAAGGCCCAGGCCCTGCTGGCGGGATCGGATTCTCTTGAAGCCGGCGAGTGGATCCCTGTCTACGTGCGCGTGGATTCTGTCGCGCCGGGATACCCGCCGGTTGTCCGGGCTCTGGGTCGGCATTTCTACAACAATACGTACCTGGCTTCCCGTTCCGGCGCCATGACGGGCCGTGCCGAATTGATACAGGGCGTGCTTTTCGCCTGGGAACGGCAGGACAGTCTATGGTCGAAGTACGAGTTTCGTCCTACTGAAGAGGACAAAGCCTGGAAAGACAGATTGTGCCTGCAGGCCACCGATGTGGCGCGCATGCTGGAGGGTGTGAGGCGTTATCCCGAAGCGCTTCGGATTGTGAGTCGCGGACTGGAATACGGCGTCGGCGACGATGCGATCGCACATGCCAGGGTATTTGCGTCGTATTACACGTTCCGGGCCGCCCGCTACGAGGAAGGCATCGACCTGGCCAGGAAGGCACTGGCGTACCAGTACCTTGAGAAAGACGACCGGGCACGGGCGCACCACGTAATCGGCCTGTGTTTCTGGCGACTGTCCGATCGTCGCAATGACTCGTCGGCCTTGCAGAAGGCGATCGACGCCTTGAACGAAGCGCTCCGCATCGATCCGGAACTCACGTACGTGAGGGAGTTGCTCAAGGAGCTGCGCCTGGTGCAGAAGCGGAATCCCGCCTGACGCGCGCGACGTCGGACGTATTCAATCGGAAAATGGGGTGCCCGAAACCAGGCCGGCAACCGCAGAATGCCGGATCTGGATCGGGTGTAAAACGGAGGTGGAACCACGGGAATGGGAGCGGTCGTGTGTAAATTCGGCGGGAGTTCCCTGGCCGACGACCGGCAGGTGGCACGGGTCAAGCGTATCATCGAATCCGATGCGCGCCGGCGCCTTGTTGTGCCGTCAGCGCCGGGCAAGCGCGACGACGCGGATACAAAGATCACCGACCTGCTCTACCTGTGCCACGAACTGGCCAGACAGAATCTCGATTTTTCCGAGCCCTTCGCAATGGTGCGCTCCCGATATGAAGGGCTGGCGACGAAACTGGGAATCCCGCTCGATATCGGCCGGCTGCTCGACAGATTGAAAACGGATATCGAAAACGGGGCATCGCGGGATTTTGTCGCTTCGAGGGGAGAGTATCTCTGTGGTCAAGTCATGGCCGATTATCTGGGCGCAACCTTCATCGACGCCGCGGAGGCCATCCGTTTTCGTCCAGGGGGTGAACTGGACCCCGCCAGCTACAGCCTTCTCGCGGAGCGGGTCGCCAACGACGGGATATTCGTCGTGCCCGGGTTCTACGGCAGCGATCCGGGCGGTGCGGTAAAGACGTTCTCCCGTGGTGGTTCCGATATTACGGGCGCAATTGTGGCACGGGCCGTCGACGCCGAGGTCTACGAGAACTGGACCGACGTATCCGGGCTGCTGATGGCCGATCCGGGCCTGGTAACGAATGCGCGGCCGGTCCGTGAAATCACGTATCGCGAGGTCAGGGAGCTGGCGTATATGGGGGCATCGGTGTTCCACGACGAGGCCATGTTTCCTGTACGCTCGGCCGGGATTCCCGTCCACATTCGCAACACGAACAGACCTCAGGATCCGGGGACTCGAATACTCGCTCGCAGGGAACTGACCGACGCACTGATCGCCGGTGTCGCCGGAAAGCCGGCATTTACGATGTTGTTTATCGAAAAGGCAATGATGAACCAGCAGAAAGGCTTTGGCCGGCAGGTGCTGGAGGTCGTGGCGTCGCACGATATCAGTTACGAGCACACGCCTTCCGGCATCGATACGATGTCGGTGATCATGCGTGATGATCAACTGGGTGAAAAAGGTGAGAGACTCGTCGACGACATTCGACGGATTCTGCAGCCGGACCGCGTTGAACTGTTGCCGGGATTGGCCCTCATTGCAACCGTTGGCGAAGGCATGTCGCACCGCATCGGTATTGCTGCCCGTTTGTTCAGCGCGCTTGCAAACGCGCGTGTCAACGTCCGTGTAATCGACCAGGGCGCGTCTGAAATCAACATCATCGTGGGCGTGGAAGAGGGCGACTACAAGCGGGCCGTAAAAGCCATATACGACGCCTTTGTCACCTGACCCGGCGCGCACCGGTGTGGAATGAAGAGGGGCTTCCTTCAAGGGAGCCCCTCTTCATTCTTTCAGGTGGACGTGAGAGCAGAATCGTCAGCGCGTTCTCTGACCGGATTGCGGGAGGCGGCCTCGTGCCGGCGCCGAAAGGCCTCGCTTCCGTCGTCTGGAACGATTGCCAGGATCGAGCCGGGTTCCGATATCGGCTGCGCGTCTTCCACGTAAATTCGGTGAAGGTCCTGCCGGTTGCAGGCGTAGTACGTAATTTCGCCATTGCCACGGGCGTATCGGTAGAGATGACGCGGGGGATCTACCCAGGCGTGGGAGACCGTGTATCGCGTGAATGCATCGTAGTCAACGTTGACGCCCAGTCCGGGCGCTTCAGGCACTCTGTAGAATCCGCCGCGTATATTATGGGGCGCTTCGATCAACGGGTGTTCCCAGATGTTCATACACGTGATGGCAGGCCACCGGGCCTGCGGCAGAACGGCGCCCAGGTGCGCCGCCCACGCCGTGGTGATGCCCGTTCCGACAAGCTGCAGCCAGAAGGGCTTGTTGGCTTCGTCGCATACGGCGGCCTGCCGCAACAGCCGCGACGCGCCCGCGCACAACACGAAGCCGTCCGTCACGTCCTCCTTCAGCGCGGTGATCGCGGGCGGACTTCCGTAGTGCATGGCGAGAGGCCGATTGAAACGGGTACGGATCTGGCGGTTGCCGGCCACGTCGTTCTGCGGAATCGGGGTTTCCACCATTGCAATTTCGGGGTAGGCCTCGAGTTCCTTCAGGTGAGGCACGGCGTTTGCGGAATTGCCCAGCGTACCGTTGTAGTCGAAGTCGAGATGGAACCCGTCCGGTACCACTTCCTGTACGGCTCTCACGGATGCGTGCAGATCGAACCATGGACGGGCTTTCAGTTTGGCGCTCATGTATCCGGCGTTCACGGCCTGGCGGCATTCTTCCGCCCAGTCCTCGGGCGGCATGTCCATGTGCCACCACGAGATCGGGCACCAGTCCCGGACCTTTGAACCGAGCAGACGGTAGACGGGCACACCGAGGCTCTTTCCAACCGCGTCGAACAACGCCATCTGCACACCGGCGCCGAGACTGTCGTCCCACATCAGCTCCGCGGCGGGCCGGTTTCGAATCCGGCTCTCGATCCGTTCCGGTACCTGCGCCCACGTATAGTTGTGAACGGTTTCGCCGAACCCCGAAACACCGTTGTCCATCGTGAGCCTGCATATCTGGATGATGCGCCACTGGGGCAGCCAGTATTGGAGGTGTTCGTTGCTGTGCGGCGTGAAGGGCACCTCCAGGAACGTGATGTCAATGTCCTTGATTTGCATCGCAACTCTCCTCTCGCGCGACAGAACCGGGATTCAATGCCGGATGCCGAGGCGTGACTCCAGTTTTCGGGTAACGGTTTTCAACACCTTGATTCTGGCGTAATACTTCGAGTTGGATTCGACGATCACCCAGGGCGCGTTGGGTGTGCTCGTGCGATGGATCATTTCCTCGACCGCTTCCTCGTATTCATCCCACTTCTCCCGGTTTCTCCAGTCCTCGTCACCCAGCTTCCACCGCTTGTGGGGGTGCTTTTTTCGGTCCGTGAACCGGTTGAGCTGTTCGTCTTTGTCCACGTGCATCCAGAATTTGAGGATAACGGCGCCAAAGTTCGTCAGGTGTTCTTCCATTTCCTTGATTTCCCTGTAGGCGCGTTTCCACTCCGATTCCGAACAGAATCCCTCGATTCGTTCAACCAGGACCCTTCCGTACCAGGAGCGGTCGAAGATGGTGATGTGCCCGGTCTTGGGCATTCGGTTCCAGAATCGCCAGAGATAGTGGTGTTCCATCTCCGTGTCGTTGGGCGCCGAAACGGGAATGACTTCATATCCTCTGGGGTCCATATTCTGCACGAGGCGTTTGATGTTTCCGCCTTTACCCGCCGCGTCCCAACCTTCATAGACGAGCACAACCGGAATGCGGCGGCGGTGGACCTCGTGTTCCAGGTTCTTGATGCGGGCCTGGTACTTTTTCAGGGCTTTTCGGTAGGCGGACTTTTTCATGGATTTCGAGAGATCCACCTTGTCCAGCAGGCCCGACGGCGTTTTTTCAAGTTTCTGAGGCTTTGGTCGCGTGGCGGGGTCGCCATTTTCCAGTTGGCGGATTCTGCCGTCAACGGCATTGATCACGGTCTTGAAGATCTTGATATTGGCCGATCGCCACTCCTCAGCCGCCACCGCGGTCCAGGGCGCAAATTCCGAATGGGTTTTTTTCAGCATCTCCGAGGCCACCGACAGGCATTCGGAGTAGTTCTCGTGCTTCTGCCAGTCATAGTCCGTGATTCGCCAGGCGGTCGAGGGACTGCTCTGAAGTTTCATGAACCGTTTCCTTTGTTCGGCCTGGGAAATATGCAGGAAGATTTTGACGATCACAGCGCCCGCGTCGACGAGCTGTTTCTCGAAAGATCTGACTTCGCCGTAAGCCCGCATCCAGTCCTGTTCGGTGATGGTCTTGTCCATTCGCTCCACCATAAAGCGTCCGTACCAGGACCGGTCGAAAATTGCGATTCTCCCTCCCTCCGGTATCTTCGTCCAGAAACGCCAGAGGAAGGGTTTTCTGCGCTCTTCCTCGTTGGCCGGATGGGTCGGGTGCACGCTGAAACCCCGGGGGTCGAGTGCCAGCAGAAGCTTGTTGGTTTGGGTTCCCTTGCCCGATGCCTCCAGGCCCTCGAAGACGATCACGATCGGGATCTTCCACTCTCTGGCGTTTCGCTGAAGATCGCCCAGTTTCAGTTCGAGATCCGGAATGAGTTCCTTATACCTGGATTTTTTCAGCCTTCGTGTGAGATCGACGGTTTCCAGCATCCGTTTTCCTTCCTCCGTCCGGGTCGGCACAGGGTATTGGCGCGAGCGTTCCGTCCCTGAATCAAGTCGCCTGAATCGACGGATGAATGGTGAGGGTTTCCGGGCCAGGACACGAGGTTCCGTGCCAATTATTAGCGCATTGGGACTTCGATGTCAACCGGATTAACGGTCCGTCGGCGTCGGAGTGACGACGGGGGAAGGAAACTTGTGCGGCGTACCGGCTGATTCCTTATATTGTGCTGATGTGGAAGATTCATCGGGGTAAGCCGTCGATTCAATCCTCCGAGGAGGCGGAATGGCAATACGTCTTATACACCTGGGTGTGGGGGGCAGGGGGAGATGGCCGGTTCGTCGTGTACAGGAACGAACCGATTACGAAAGCGTTGCGCTCGTCGATGTGAACGAAGACAATTTGAGGTCGGCCCGCGAGGAATCCGGGTTGCCCGAGGCCGCGTGCTACCGTTCGCTGAACGCCGCCCTCGACGGCGTTGAGGCCGACGCCGTCGTTGTCATTACACCTCCGCAGATGCACGCCGAGCAGTGTCTGCAGGCGGTTCGGGCGGGCAAGCACGTTCTGGTGGAAAAGCCGTTCACGAAGAGCCTGGCGGACGCGTGCCGGGTGGTCCGCGAGGCCGACGACAGGGGCGTCCGGGTGGCCGTTTGCCAGAATGCAAGATTCGCGGCTGCGCACGTCACGATCAACCGCCTCGTGAAGGAGGGTACTTACGGACGTCCGGTGTTCGGCCTGATGACCAAGTACGGCTGGAGACCTCGCGTTCACCATTCGGGCGAAGACGACCATGCCTACCTCTGGGAGCGAGGCATTCACGACCTCGACACCCTCCGTTTCCTGTTCGACGCGGATCCCGTACGGATGTGGGGACACAGCTTCAATCCGCCCTGGAGTCCATATAAGGGAGGCGCGGGCGTCCACGCGTGGATCGAATTCGAGGGCGGGGCCACCTGCGGTTACCTTTGTACCTTCGCGGCCCACAAGGGCGGATCGGCTCTCAGGTTGGAACTGGACGGCGGCGCGCTCGAGCTGGCGGACAGCGGGTTGCTCCTGCGCGCCCCGGGGTCGGACGAAGACGAAGTCGTTCCTCTGGACGAGACCCCGCCGCCGGAGGAAGTCCTGCTGGACGGGTTCCACCGATATGTGGCCGAAGGCGCAGAGCCGGAATTCGGTGGACGACGAAATCTGCCGACCGTGGGAATGGTGGAGGGAATCGGAGTTGCGTCCGACGAAGGACGCGTTGTCGACTTTGGCGCTTTCATGAGAAGGGCGGAGGCCAATTCTCTGTGATGGTGCGTTGAATTCGGAGAATACAAGATGGCGGAATCATCCTATCCGGACCTGGACACCTATCGGCGGGAGGTGTTCGCGCGGGAGGACGACGTGTTGAAGGGTGTCATGCCCCGTGCGGTAAGTCAGGGGCTCCCGCCAATCTCAATCAGCCCGGAATCGGGCAAGACATTGTATCTGCTTGCGAAAGCGATCGGGGCGAAGAAGATCCTGGAATTCGGCGCCCTGGCCGGTTATTCCGGGATCTGGCTGGCGCGCGCGCTGCCGGACGACGGGCGCTTCGTCTCTCTCGAGGTGGACCCGAAGCACGCCGACGTGACCCGTGCGAACTTCGCCGCCGCGGGATTGGCCGACCGGACGGAAGTTCGCACCGGTAAAGGTGCGGAACTGATGGAAGACCTTGTCGGGGACGGACCGTTCGATCTCGTTTTCATCGATGCAGACAAGGAAAACTATCCGGCGTATCTGGATTTTGCGCTGGAAAATACGAGGCTCGGCGGCCTGATTGTGGCCGACAATGCCAATGGTCACGGCCACGCACACGAAGCCCTGGAACCCGGCGACGGCAGGCGAGGAATACAGGAATACAACAGGCGTGTTGCCGAACACCCGCGACTGGTTTCGAATATCATTCCGGTAGGCGGGTGGCTCGCGGTTTCGGTCGTGGTGGCGGACCCCTCCGGTGCGCGGTAGCCGTATTCGCGTGTATCCGGATTGAAATCGATCGTCGTCCGATCCATGGACGACCGGTTGCGATCCCTGAACCCGGAACGGCAGTTTGTCGGTTCATGTTCAGCGGGCCAACGGTCGCAGGGTGAGTATGTCCCGGAGCCGGTCCAAAAACCTGGTCGTGATTCTTTGCGATCAGCTTCAGCGACAAACGCTGGGTGCCTACGGAGGGCGAGTTCCGACACCCCGGCTGGATCGGCTGGCAATGCGCAGCGCGGTATTCCAGGAGTTTTATTGCGCAACCCCCCTGTGCGTGCCCACGCGTCCGTCCATGATGACCGGGAGATGGCCGCATGCCCACGGCGCGACGACATTCGGGCCGGGTTACGAAACACTCAATGCCGGAGAGCAACTGCTGATCGATGTGCTGATGGATTGCGGCTATCACGTCGGATACGAGGGAATCTGGCATGTCAACCGACCGACCGAGGACGACCGGTCCACAGAATTCGCCCACTTCGCGCCTCGAGGCTTCCCCTACAAGGACCACCTGCGGATGCTGATTGCGCAGGGCGGTAAGGACGGCGACCAGAGGGGGCCTGTATCCACGCCTACCGATCGCGGGGCGATGCACGATTGGGCCATCAGCACGCCGGTGCCGGCGCGATGGCAGGAACCGGTTGACACGCATCCGGATATGACGATCGCGCGAAACGTGAGCGAATTCATCCGTTCAGCGCCGAATGACCGCCCGTTTGCCGCCTGGTGTTCTCTGGGCGGTCCCCACCCCCCCATATTGGTTCCCGAACCGTATTACAGCATGTTTTCGCCAGACAAGATGGTACCTCCGCAAAGCTTCGGCGAGAACATGGATGGCCTTCCCGAGCCCGTTCGAAACGCAGCCGGCGCGCAGTGCGTACGCGGCTGGTCCTGGGAGCGCTGGGCGCTGGCAACGGCCACCTACTGGGGATTTGTCGCGTTTCTGGATTCCTGCGTGGGCACGGTACTGGACGCTGTGGAGGCGTGCGGGCGTGCGGACGATACCACGGTGGTTTTTACCTGCGACCACGGCGAAATGCTGGGCGCACACAACCTCTATCAGAAGGGCGTACTTTACGCCGAATCCATCCAGTTGCCGCTGCTGATATCCTCGCCGGGTGTCGAACCCGGCAATCGTTGGGGGTTCGGTTCCCACGTGGACCTGCCGTCCACGGTTCTGGACCTGCTGAATCTGCCGCCGATGCCCCGGGTGCAGGGTAAGAGCCTGATGCCGGACCTGGCGGATGCCCGTGTGCGAACAGCCGGCGAGGTATTTGTCGAGTTCAACGGTTATCATCGAGGCGGGATTCACACCCGGGGCGTGGTGACGGACGCCTGCAAATATATCTATCACCATCGCGACGCGGATCAACTCTTCGATCGCGGCGCGGACCCGCACGAGATGCGGAATCTCGCGCAGGACCCGAATCACAGGTCCGCGCGAGACCACCTGAGAACCCGACTCGCCGGTTGGATGCGTGAAACCGGGGATTTTCTGAGGCCTGTCTGGCCGGCATGACGCAGGGGAGAAATCGGGATGGCAAATCGAAGGACACTACCTCCGGACAGTCCGGTACGGAGTCTCCACGCCGGGGCGTCCGTGCTCGACGACGAGGAGGTGCAGGAAGTTCTGGCAGTCATAAAGAGTCGATCGCTTTCGAGGGACTACGGTCCCGATCGTCTGGATATGGTGGCGCGTTTCGAGCAGGGTTTCGCCAGGAAGATGGATTCGCCGTACGCCCTGGCGGTCACGTCCGGGACTGCCGCAATCAAGGTTGCCCTGGTTGCCGCGGGTGTCGGTCCCGGCGACGAGGTCATCATGCCGCCGGTCACCTTTGTCGCCACGCCGGGGGCAGTCGTCCTCCTTGGGGGTGTGCCGATCTTTGCCGAAGTCGACCGGTCGATGACACTGGACCCGGATGCCATCGAAGAAAGAATCACGCCGAGGACAAAGGCGATTCTGCCGGTGCACCTGTGGGGCACGCCGTGCAGGATGGATGGCATTATGGAGGTCGCGGCGAGGCATGGATTGAAAGTGATCGAAGATTGCTCCCAGAGCGCGGGTGCGACGTACAACGGAAGAGCCATAGGGACCTGGGGCGATCTGGGTGCGTTCAGCCTGCAATTCGGCAAGATTATCACATCGGGAGAAGGCGGCGTGGTGTTGTCCGACAATGCGGAACTCTACGAACGCGCCGTGCGTTACCACGACCAGGGGCTGTTTCGGGAAAAGACGCGATTTCCCGGATTCGAGCCGACCCTGGAGCCGTTCGTGGGCGAGAACTTCCGCATGCCCGAGATGTCCGGGGCGGTTGCGCTCACGCAGCTGCAGAAGATGGATGACGTCGTCGAAGGCCTGCGCGGCAAGTTCCGCCGATTCAGCAAGGCGGTAGCCGGCGTGCCCGGGGTGAATATCAGGCCGGCAAACGACGAAGACGGCCACCTCGGCGTACATTGGGATCTCGTCTTCGAAGACCGGCACACATGCGCGCGGTTTGCCAAAGCGATGAGGGATCGCGGGTATTCGGCCGGTCTCGGATACGGCGGGAAGCCGGTATATATGGGACCGCCCATCCGGAACCAGGCCACGGCTTCACCGCACTCGAATCCCTGGAATTCGCCGGTGTACGGCGGCAAGGTTACCTACGGACCGGGACTGTGCCCCCGAACGGAGGATCTGCTTCAGCGGGTTCTCCACCTGACCACCGTAAATCCCTGGTTTCCGGAAGAAAAAATCGACGCCCTCGCGGTCGCCGTTCGCGGGTCAGCCGAAGAGGTATTCTGAACGGCCCGGCGGACGGTCTCACGTTGTGGACCGGAGACGATGTCATGAGAATACTGCTGCGCGTGGATATGGAGGACCGCCACAGGAAACAGATCACGTCCGCGGTCGACGGCGCGGAAGTGTTAACGCCGGAATCCGAAGCCGAAATGCTCGAGGTCATGCCGCAGGTGGAAGTGGTCTTTGGAGGTCTGAGTCCGGAGATGTTCCGGCGCGGAGAGCGATTGCGGTGGGTGCAGACGTGGGGCGCCGGCGTCGACGGGCAGTTGTTCAAGGCGTTCGTGGACAGCAACGTTGTGCTGACAAGCGGTCGGGGTACGGTTGGCGTGCATCTGGCCGAACACGCCATGGCGCTGTTGCTGGGTCTCACGCGGGGTATCGCCTGGGCTGTCCGAAGGCCCGGATGGGACCAGCGGATGCCGATACGGAACGCGAGTCGGGAACTGGTTGACCTGACCATGGGGATCGTGGGCCTGGGGGGTACGGGTCGCGAACTTGCCGTCCGAGCAGACGCGTTCGGCATGCGCGTGGTGGCAGTGGACCCGGAAGACGTCGATGTGCCCGCATGCGTGGCGGCATGCTGGAAGTTGGATCGGTTCCACCACCTGCTGAACGTGTCCGACGTCGTGGCCGTCTGCGCGCCCCTGACGCCGGATACGCGCGGTCTGTTCGACGAACGCGCCTTTCGCTCCATGAAATCAAGTGCGCTCCTGATCAACGTGACGAGGGGCGGAATCATGGACGAAGCCGCGCTGGTCGCCGCGCTGACGCGCAAGCAGATTGCGGGGGCCGGGCTGGATGTTACGCCCGTCGAGCCGCTCCCGCCGGAGCACCCGCTCTGGAGATTGGACAACGTGCTGATCACCCCGCATACCGCGGGCGGGTCGCCCAACCGGCAGGACCGTATCGTGAACCTTTTCTGCGAAAACCTGAAACGGTTGGTTGCCGGGCGGCCGCTGCTGAGCGTGATCGATAAGCGTAAGGGATATTGAACGATGCGGGCTTTCTTTTTCTGGGAAGCCGCGGCCGGGGGTCTGGCGCTTCAGGACAGATGCAATCCCTACGGGCCCCTGCTTGCACACGACCTTGCCAAGCTGGATATCCACCTTGAACTGGGGGACTACGCGTTTCGGCGGGATTGGCTGAAAGACGCACGAAGCGATTTCTCCGTATTGCATCTGAACTGGCTTCACTGGTTCTACCGGGATGACACCCTGGAGCAATCCGTTTCCCGGCTCAGTCGTTTCGCGGACAATCTCCACTATGCCAGAGAACTGGGGTACCGGATCGTGTGGACGTTGCACAACCGGTATCCTCACGAGCGCCCGTTTCCGGACCTGGATCATCTGGCGCGGCTGATCGTGGCGCGGACGGCCGACAGGATGATTGCGCACTGCCGCTACGGCGCCGGCCTTGCGCGCAGGCTCTTCTATCGTACCGGTCCCCTCCACGTCATTCCGCATGGCCACTACATCGACATCTTTCCAAATGAATTGTCGCGTGAGGCGGCCCGGCACCGGTTGGGTCTGCCGGCGGACGCGTTTGTCTATCTCTATTTCGGAAACGCGAGGGCATACAAGGGAATTGAAAAGCTGATCGACGTCTATCGTGGATGCGCGGCGGCCGACACGCGGCTGGCCATCATGACGCGTAGGGCCTTCGATGGCAGTTATGCCGACCGGATCGTTTCTCTGGCGGAAGAGGACGAACGCATTCTCGTTTTCACGCACAGCTTTTTTCCGAATGAAGATTTCCAGATCTACCTGAATGCCGCGGACGTTGTCGTGCTGCCGTTTTCACAGGTGCTGACGTCCGGGTCCGCAATCGCGGCACTTTCCTTCGGGAAACCTGTAATCGTGCCGGCGATGGGATGCCTGCCGGAGTTGGTCGACGAATCGATGGGCATCCTGTACGACCCGAAAGATAGCACGGCGTTGACAAAAGCGCTGCTCGACATCAGAAGGCGCGACCTCGACAAGGCGGGGCGCGCCGCGTTTACACGCGCAAAATCGCTGGACTGGCGCGGGATCGCATCGCGCGTCGCGGAAGTCTACGGAGCCTAGGCCTTTCGGATGAAGGTTACGGGGATCGATCTGTTCGCCGTCAGGGTGAATCACCTGGGCGACTGGGTGTTTGTATACGTCAACACGGACGCGGGTCTGCGGGGCCTCGGAGAATTGCGCGCCGGCAGGAACTACGCCGGCCGGATACGGGCCGTGAAGGAGCTGGGCGAGTGGCTGCGGGGCCGGGACCCCCGGCGCATCCGGAAATTTTCGGATACATTTTCGCGTGATGCCCGCGACAGAGATACGGTCAGTGCCGTCAGCGCGTTGGAGCAGGCGCTGTGGGACCTTCTTGGAAAGGCGCTCGACGTTCCGGTTTCCACATTGCTGGGAGGTCCGGTCCGCGAGGAAGTCCGTTTGTATGCCAACATCAACAGGGCATCGACGGATCGAAGCCCGGAGAACTTCGCGTCGCTCGCCGCCGGAGCAGTCGCAGAGGGTTTCGATGCGGTCAAGTTGGCTCCATTCGACGGGATGCCTCGAAATATGGACTCTGCGGCGGAAGCAGGGCCGGGCATCGCGCGGGTAAAGGCCGTGCGCCGGGCGGTCGGCCCCGACGTGGACGTGCTGGTCGACTGCCACAGCCATTTCACGGTCAAAGGCGCCCTGAATACAGCCGAAGCACTTGCTGACCTGGATCTTTTCTGGTACGAGCAACCCGTTTCGGAAGACAATATGGATGCCGTCGTCGAGGTGAACAGGCATTGCGGGTTGCGAACAGCCGGCGGCGAAGGGCGAACGTCGCGCGGCGGGTTCAGGGAGGCCCTGGAAAACACGGCAATGGACGTGGTCATGCCGGACGTGACGGTTGTGGGGGGAATCGCAGAACTGAAAGCGATTGCGGAGATGGCGGAGGCATTCGGCGTACCCGTGGCGCCGCACGGGCCGTTCGGACCGGTTGCCGTAAGCGCCGGCATGCAGGTTATGGCGACGCACCCCGGGTTCCTGATTCTGGAATATGCCTGGGGCGAGATCCCATGGCGAAACGAGTTGACCCTCCAGCCGGAAGCAATCGTCGACGGCCGCATTCGCGTCGGCCGGCGCCCCGGCCTCGGGGTGGACTTGAACCCTGAAACGCTGAAGATGCACCGGGTGGCGCTGGATTGACCGCGGGTTGCGAAATAACGAGCGATTTGCCGGCCCTCCCCACCGCAACCCGGACGTCCCCATCAAGAGCAAACACCGGAGGTAGCTGATGTTCAAGTGCCTGTCGCCCGGCGCCATCGGGGTAAAGGCGACGCTGGCGGAAGGACTGGCGTATGCAAAGACCGGGGGTTTTCAGGGCCTTGACGTCAATATCCGTGAGGTGGCGCGGCTCGTGAGCGACAAGGGATCGGACCACGTCACCGGGCTGTTCTCCGAGGCTGGCATGAAGATCGGCGCGTGGGGATTGCCCGTGGCCTGGAACGGTCCCCTGGAGGACTATGAGCGTGACCTGCGCGCATTACCCGGTTTGGCCGCCGCCGGGGCTGCGGTGGGCGCGTGCAGGGTCTCGCAGTGGATTGCGCCAGCTTCCGACGAGCGTCCCTTTCGTGAGCAGTTCACGTGGTGTCTGGACCGTTTGCGGCCGGTATGTGAAGTGTTGAAGGACCACGGGTGCAACCTCGGACTGGAGTTCATCGGACCGAGAACCCATCGTATCGGCAGCACATACGGATTCATCCATTCGATCGGCGGGATGCTGGGATTCTGCGAGGCCCTGGGAACCCGAAACGCCGGTTTGCTGTTGGATTCCTGGCATTGGTATACGTCGCTGGGGACGCTTGCGGATCTCAGGGGGCTCACGCCTCCCGACGTCATCCACGTACACGTGAACGACGCGCCAGCCGGCGTGGCCGTGGAGGATCAGGTCGATCACGTGCGCGCGCTCCCGTCCGAGACCGGCGTGATCGACCTGCCAGGTTTCCTGAAAGCGTTGAAAGAGATCGGGTACGCCGGACCCGTAACGCCCGAGCCCTTCAGTCGGAAGGTAAGGGAATTGCCGGCGGAGGAAGCGGTTCGCGTCACCCACGGCGGACTGGACGAAGCGTGGCGGGCGGCGGGATTGTGACGCACGCGACTGACCGGAAGGCGCTGCGGGAGGAGCAAGACGGCGGGGAACGTGAGAGCGAGTCATGACTTCGGGGAATCTCATGGAATCCATTGAAGCCTTTGCCGCGAGATATATCCGGCGGAACGAACGGCTGTTGGCATCATTGAACCCCCGGCACATCGCGTCGGTCGTTACGCTTATCCGTGACGCCAGGGACTCGGGGAAGCGGATATTCGCCATCGGAAACGGTGGAAGCGCGAGTACCGCCTCCCACTTCGTGAACGATCTGGGAAAGGGGGCATCGGTTGGCCGGGAGCCCCGCTTCAAGGTGATTCCACTGACGGACAACGTGGAGTGGATGACGGCGTTGAGCAACGACCTGAGTTACGAAGACGTGTTTGTGGAGCAGATGAAAAACTTCGCGGAACCGGGGGACGTATTGTTGGCCATCAGCGGGAGCGGGAACTCGGAAAACGTACTCCGTGCCGTGCGTTTTGCGAACCGCCTGGGCTGTCATACGGTCGGCTTCGCCGGGTTTGGCGGCGGAAAACTGAAAGACCTGGTTGGTCACTGTATCGTGGTGGAATCCGACCACATGGGGAGGGTTGAGGACATGCACATGATGCTGCAGCACATCATCTGTTACTATTTCATGGATGCAGAACCGTCGAGATGAGCCGGTCCCACACGGCTTTGATCGTATTCCTGCCCCTGATTTGCGGCTTGAACCTGGAACTCGGGTACTATTGGCACCTTGTTCGCGGCCAGGCGGAAATGCTCTGGAACCGGCAGCCGATCTCAAAGATGCTGGCGAGCCGGGATCTGGATCGGGAAGTCCGGGACCGGCTCGAATTCATCCAGGAGGTGCGGCGCTTCGCGGAAAGACGGATCGGGCTGTCCCGGTCTCGAAATTATCGCAGCTACATCGATATCGGCAAGGGTCCGGTTTCGTGGCAACTGACCGCGTCGCCCAGAGACCGGCTTGAGCCCGTTCAGTGGACGTACCCGGTAGTGGGACGATTTCCCTACCGGGGTTATTTTGATCTGGACCGCGCGAAAAGGGATCGGGACGGGCTGGAGGCGCGAGGGTTCGATACATTGCTGCGGCCGGTTGGCGCCTACAGTACACTGGGCTGGTTTGAAGATCCGATCCTGAGTACAATGCTGCGATATGGCGACGGCGACCTGGCCGAACTCGTCATCCACGAACTGGCCCACGCGACGGTGTGGATTCCGGACGAGGTCTCCTTTAATGAGAGTCTGGCAACCTTCGTGGGGGAGGCCGGCGCGTTGCAGTTCATGCGGGAGCGTCACGGGCGGGAGGCAGCGGCCGTGAGGCGCATGCTGGCCAGGAGGTCCGATGAACGAACGTTCAATCGGTTCATGCACGATGTCGCGGAAGCACTGCAGGCGCTCTACGCCTCGGAACGCACTTATGACGAGAAAATGAAGGAGAGAGAGGTCATATTCGAGCGTGCAAAGAGCCGTTTTTTCCGGCTGGATCTGAAGACCGGCGCCTACTCCCGTTTTCCTCAGCGGCGCTTGAATAACGCCGTGATGATGGCCTATCGGACGTACCACGAGAAAGTCGACGTCTTCGATCGCGTGTACCGGACGCTGGGACAGGATCTCAATGCCGCGGTCCGGCTCTTCAAGGAATGCGAGTCGCAGCCGGACCCCTCCCGATATCTGGAAGATTGGCTGCTGGAAGAAAGCGAGCGGCGGCCGTAAGCCGGATCCTGCGTGTTCCATCATTTCTGGAAGGATCGTGTACCAAATGCCGGAGTTCGAGCGCACGTTCCGGAAGATTTATCGCGTGGTCGCGAGGATTCCCGCAGGGACGGTGGCAACCTACGGCCAGATTGCGAAGATTGCAGGCGTGGGACCCAGACAGGTGGGGCAGGCGCTCAAGGCATTGCCGGCATGCACAAGATGCCCGTGGCACCGGGTGATTAACGCACGGGGAACCGTGTCGATCCGCACGGCAGCCAGTAAGGCGCATCTGGTCCAGGAACGCCTCCTCGAGGCCGAAGGCGTGGCCTTTGTGAACGGAAAAGTGGATCTGGACGTGTACCGGTGGCACGCCGACGTATAGACGGCCGAATCGTGAGAACTTCCCGTGACAGGACACTGAATGACGCTTAATCCCTTCAGACCCTTCCGGAAGTACCTGAGACCCTACAGGAACCGTATCCTCTTGGGGCTGCTGCTGTTGTCGATCGCGCAACTCGCGTCGAGCGCGATCCCGCTCGCGCTGAAAGAAGCGGTCGATCTGGTCAAGGAACGGTTGGACGGCACGCCTCCCGGCGTCGACCTTTCGTGGGTTGGCGTCGGCGAGCAGGTTGCCTTCTGGGCAATGCTGATCGTCGGCCTCGCGCTCGTGCAGATGGGGCTGGAAATGGGCATGCGCTGGTGCCTGAACAGTGTATCGCGCCTCGTCGAGTACGATATTCGACGGGATTATTTCAAGGTGCTGTTGCGGCAATCTCTGAGCTATTTCCATCAGACGCCCACGGGAGACCTGATTTCCCGGGCCACCAACGACGTGAACGCCGTCCGGATGTTTCTTGGATTCGGCGTGCGCATGTTGTTTGGCGCGGTGCTGGGACTGACCCTGAGTATGCTGGTCATGTGCTGGATCGACTGGAAACTCGCATTGCTTGCAGTCGTCCCGATGCCCGTGATGGCGTTGGTCATGAACCGCCTGGCGGGCCGGGTACACCAGGGATTCCGGTCCGTTCAGGAACAGTTCTCGCGGATCAGCGCCCGCGTTCAGGAGAATCTGTCCGGCATCCGTGTGGTAAAGGCATTCGCTCAGAGTGGGGCGGAGATGGATGCGTTCGACGAATTGAGCCGGGAATATCTGGTCAAGAACGGCAGGCTGATTCGTATTCAGAGCCTTCTTTTTCCGTTGACCTTTCTCATCAGCGGAGCGTCGCTGGCGGTCATTCTCTGGATCGGCGGCACTCATGTGATTGAGGGCCGGCTGACGCTGGGGGATTTCGTGGCATTCAACGCCTATCTGACCAAGTTGATTTTCCCGATGATTACCCTGGGATGGATGATCGATCGGTACCAGCGGGGACTGGCATCCATGAAGCGGATTGAGGAAGTCCTCGAGACACGACCCGAGATCGAGGACTCGGCGCGCGTAAAAGGCGCCGGGCCGCCGGGCGGTGAGATCGAATTCCGGAATCTGACCTTTGCGTACAACGGTGCGCCCGTACTGAAGGATATCAATCTCCATATTCCAAGGGGCAGGACGCTGGCCGTGGTCGGACGCGTGGGTTCCGGAAAGACCACCCTGGCCCGCCTGATCCCGCGCCTGATCCTGCCGACGGACGGCGCGGTGCTGATCGACGGCGTCTCCGTGGATGAAGTCCCTCTGGCGGCGCTCCGGGCGTCCATCGGATTCGTGCCGCAGGACACGTTTCTCTTCTCGGACTCGCTTCGGGAGAACATCTGCCTGGGGAGCGACGGGGCCGCCGAGGCCGACATACGGTGGGCGTGTGACGTTGCCGGCCTTTCGAGCGATCTGGCGAATTTCCCGTTGGGAATCGAAACAGTAATCGGTGAACGCGGCGTTACGTTGTCCGGCGGTCAGAAGCAGCGTACGGCGTTGGCCCGTGCGGTGATTCGCCGACCGGAGATTCTGATCCTGGATGATGCGCTCGCCAGCGTCGATACGCAGACCGAAGAGCGGATATTGAGTCGCCTTCGCGATGTGATGGCGTCCAGAACCACCATCATCATTGCGCACCGGATTTCAACCGTTCAGGACGCGGATCAGATCGTCGTGCTGGATGAAGGCGCGATCGTGGAACGTGGCACGCACACCGAACTGGTCGGCGAGGGCGGCATCTACGCCGCGATGCACCGGCGCCAGCAACTGACGCGCGAACTCGAGGAAATCTGAACAGGGGGAGTTCCAGGCGTCCCGGTCGTGTGAACCCATATGTCTGATGCAACCCGCGATATGCACGAAGAAGAGGTGGCGCAGAAGCCGTTCGATTCCCGGCTGATGTGGCGCCTTCTCGGTTATCTCAAGCCGTACAGGCGCTGGGTGACGGTTGCCTTCGTCCTGATTCTCATGACGTCTGCAGCCAGGCAGGCCGGACCCTATCTGAGCAAGATTGCGGTGGACGACCATATCCTTCCCGGCGACGTGGCGGGCCTGAACCGGATCGTGCTCGTGTTTGTCGGGCTGCTCGTGTTTCAGTTCCTGGCAGACATGGCACAGAGGCTGGTGACACAGATGGTCGGTCAGTGGGTGATGTACGATATCCGAAAAGCAATTTTTGCTCACCTTCAGCGTTTGCCGGTAAAGTTCTTCGACCGCACGCCGATCGGTCGCCTGATGACCCGCAATACGAACGACGTGGACGCGCTCAACGAATTGTTTACGGATGGGGTCGTGGCCGTGTTCAGCGACATTTTCACGCTGATCGCGATTATGGCCTACATGTTCTACATGGACGCCTCACTGGCGCTGTGGGTCTGTGCGACGGTGCCCGTCATGTTCGGCGTGACATTCTGGTTCCAGGGACGCATGTTGCGGGCCTTTCGCCTCGCGCGCAGCCGGTTGGCGCGCCTGAACGCCTATTTGCAGGAGAATATCACGGGAATGTCGGTGGTGCAGCTTTTCGGCCGCGAAAGCCGGCATGCCGAGCGCTTCGACGGCGTCAACGGCCGGTACCTGAACGCGAATCTGGAGTCGACGCTGTATTACTCACTCTACTTCCCGATTATGCAGTTGCTCGGGTCCGCGGCCACGGCGCTGGTTATCTGGCAGGGCAGCGACGATGTGATGCGGTCCCAGATCGAGTGGGGAGCGCTGATCGCCATGCTGCAGTACATCCCCAGGTTCTTCTGGCCCATTCTGGATGTCGCCGAACGGTACGCGATTCTCCAGGCCGCTATGGCGTCTTCGGAGCGGATATTCGAGCTCCTGGACACGCGGCCGGAGCCCGGCCGCGGTCTGAACGGGCCGAGGAAGATCAGAGGGGAGATCGAGTTTTCCAACGTGTGGTTCGCCTACAACCAGGATGACTGGGTACTGAAAGACGTCTCGTTCATCGTAGAACCGGGGGAACGGCTGGCCATCGTCGGCGCGACGGGTTCAGGAAAAACCACGATCATAAACCTGCTGTGCAGATTCTACGAAATCCAGCGCGGGCGGATTCGAATTGACGGGATCGATATAGGCGAGTGGGATGTAGAGGCCTTAAGGAGGCGCATAGGCGTTGTCCAACAGGACGTGTTCCTGTTCTCGGGGGACATCGATGCGAATATCCGCTTGAGAAACCCCGGGATTTCACGGCAGCAGGTCGAACAGGCCGCACGGGACGTAAACGCGGACCGGTTCATCAGCCGCCTGCCCTCCGGATACGGGCACACCGTCACTGAGCGGGGCGGCACCCTGTCCGGAGGACAACGCCAGTTGCTGGCTTTTGCCCGTGCGATCGCATTTGAACCCGACATTCTGGTCCTGGACGAAGCCACGTCCAGCGTAGACACCGAGACTGAGGTGTGGATTCAGGATGCGGTGGGCAGACTGATGCGTTCGAGGACGTCCATTGTCATAGCGCATCGCATTTCAACGGTCCGTAGCGCCCATCGGATTCTGGTCCTTCACAGGGGTGAGATCCGGGAAACCGGGACACACGAAGCCCTGTTGGCGAGCAAGGGCATCTATCACCGGCTTCATCAACTCCAGTACATCGGAAGCGCCCGGCAGTAAACTGATTTTTGTTGACAAAGCGACGTCATTTGTATATCCTTTTCGTTTGTCCAGGCCAAATCGACCGGTCTGTTATTCGTTGAGTCACAAGCCTGTTTAGAAAGGGGATTCGGTGACCAAAGCCGATATCGTCAGTCAGATTGCAGAGGCCACGGGGTTGCCGAAATCGGATACGGCGGCTGTCGTGGAGGGTTTCCTCGACTCGGTGGTGACGGCATTGAAACATGGCGAGCACATCGAAATTCGAGGGTTTGGGACATTCAAGGTTGTGACCCGGGCACCCCGGATAGGTCGAAATCCCAAGACGGGCGACGTCGTCAAGATTCCGGAGCGCCCTGCGCCGGTATTCAAGCCTTCCCGGGAACTGCGGACGGGCCTCACGGGCGAACAGGCAGGCTGAACCCACGCCGCGACACCGAAAGACCGACAAGGAGGAGCATTACTTGCCCTGCGGAAGAAAACGAAAACGCCACAAGATTGCGACTCACAAGCGCAAGAAGCGCCGCCGAAGAGATCGCCACAAGAAGGTCTGATCAATTTCATCAGTCCAGGGGGCATTAGCTCAGTCTGGATAGAGCGCTGGTCTCCGGAACCAGAGGTCACAGGTTCGAATCCTGTATGTCCCACCATGCCATTTCGGGGCGAGCCGTCGATTTTTCGATGGCTCGCTTTTTCTTTTGGCGGGATATCGCAGGAATCGGGGATATCGAATCTGAAGACCAATCCCGGGCGATTCGTCGGCCGAATGGTGAGGTGTTTCCGGGACAGGACACTCGGTTCGCAATGAAGAAAGTGGAACTTTCGTGTTTCCAAATCGTTCCAATCGTACGTCGTTCCACATCCGCGCCGGAAATACCGGCGAGATCGGGCGGCGGCTCTGCAGCCGTCAACAGTCCGTTGATAGAGTCCATCCGGTCTGTAAAGAAATGGGTCCCCGCCGTGAACTTCCAGGAACCCACAAAGAAGCGTCTGCCTCATGACGCCTCCGTACAGCGATACCTGAAGGAACTGCGCCGGTATCCGCCAATGACGCGCAAGGAGGAGATGGACACCCTCAGGCGCGCCCGGAAGGGCGATCCGAAGGCAATCGAGAGGCTGGTCACATCCAACCTGCGCTTTGTTGTGAGCGTTGCCCTCGAGTATCAGGGCCGCGGCGTGCCGCTCTCAGACCTGATTGCAGAAGGAAACATGGGTCTGATGGAAGCCCTGAACCGGTTTGATGAATCCCGGGGTTACAAATTTATCAGCTATGCGGTCTGGTGGATTCGCCAGGCGATATTGAACGCGCTGAAACGTACCTCCGCGGTGGCCATGCCAGCCAACCGGCAGGAGGACATGGATCGCATGGCCCGGCGATGGGGGCAGATGACTCAGGAATTGGGACGGGTGCCGACGGTCGACGAGGTGGCAAGTGATATGAAGATCAGTCGAAAGCGGGCGGAACGGGCGCTTCGTTGCGCAAGGACGGACCTCTCACTGGAGTCCCCCATCGACGCGGAAGGAGAAAAGACCCTGTTGCAGGTGCTCGATTGCGACGATGCCCACCCGGATCTGGAGGTCCTCGAAAGGGACCGCACCGAACTGATCAGCGCCTCCCTCGCCGGCAGCCTCGACACCCGGGAAGCCAACGTGATCCGCTCGTATTTCGGCCTGGAAGGAGGAGACCGGAGGACGCTGGGAGAGATCGGCAAGGAACTGGGTGTCACACGTGAACGCGTACGCCAGATCCGAAATCGCGCCCTGGGCAAACTGCGCAGGTATTTCAGGCAACGTGTTCGGGCGGAAGAGGCCTGGCAGGATCAGGTCTGATTCGGAATCGGCAGCAGCGCCAGGATATGCGGGTAAGGGGATTTTCCCCACCCGCTTTTTTTCTGCTGCGGAGACCGTCGGGGCGCGTCGTTTCGGACGCGGAGCAGGCGATGCAGGAGAAACATAAAGTCGTTGATCCAACTGAATTCAGTGGTTAAATTGGGAGCAACTCCCGAATGGTATCCGGGCTTGTATAGTTCGAAATCGGTAAAGACTGTCGGTTACTCCGAACGCCCGTGCCTGTCGCGGAGTCGCGCCTTCGTGCGGCGCAAACCCATTGCCGGAAACATCCCGTGAGACGATTGCTGCAATTTCTGGGCATAAAGACCGCCCGCTTTCTGCTGCTGACCCACTCGATGGCAGGGTACTTTCGGCGGTTTCTCGGCGAATTGCCGAACGTCTACTTCTACAGGCGCCAGATCATCGAACAATGTTACGCGGTTGGCGTGAATTCGTTGTCTCTGGTCATCCTTGTATCGGCTTTCAGCGGTATGGCGGTATCCACGATGATGGCCTACCAGATGGAGGACTATGTCCCGGACTATATGGTCGGCAGCATCGTTGTCCGCTCCGTGTTGCTGGAACTCGCACCGATTCTCATGGGACTGGTGCTGGCGGGGCAGGTGGGCGCGGGCATCGCATCGGAAGTGGGCACCATGAAGGTCTCCGAGCAGGTTGATGCCCTGGTTTCTCTCGCCGTGGATCCGGTTGGTTACCTCCTCATGCCCCGCGTTCTCGCCGGCATCGTCATGATCCCGGTGCTGGTGGTGTTCTCCGCGTTCACGTCGATTTATTCCGGTTATGTGATGTCTATTCTTCTCATGGATATCACAGTTGCGGATTTTGTAAAAGGGATGAAACTCGACTTCAGCTCGTACGATCTGGTGGTCTGCCTCATCAAGTCCGTGGTTTACGGGGGATTGATCACCTTCTACGGCTCGTACGCCGGGCTGTCGGCATCCGGAGGGGCGCAGGGCGTCGGACGCGCCGCGACCGCGGCGGTGGTGATTTCGGCGGCATCGATATTGATCCTCGACTACTTCCTGACAAAGACGTTGCTCTATTGATGGCGTATTTTTCCCGCATTCCGGATGCGGTTCCTCCTGTCCTGCAGATTCGTTGTATGGGATGAGAAATGCCAGTGAATGACGTTGCCGTCAGTTTTGAAGCCGTACACAAGCGGTTCGACGATCTGGAAGTCCTGAAAGGAATGGACCTGGAAGTCCGCTGGGGGGAAGTCACCACCATTCTCGGCCCCAGCGGGTGCGGCAAGAGTGTGACTCTCAAGCACATTATCGGAATCGAGCAGGCCGATCACGGACGGGTAACCGTGGACGGTCACGTGATGAATTCAATCAACAACAGGGATCTGAAGGAGTTGCGCAAACGGATTGGCGTCCTGTTTCAGTCCGCGGCGCTGTTCGACTCAATGAACGTCAAGGAGAATGTGGCTTTCGGGCTGCGGATGCATACCCGGATGTCGGAGAGGGAGATTGAAGAGCGGGTAAGCGTATGCCTGGATGCGGTCCGGCTCGCCGGGTCCGAGCAGACGATGCCGGTTGAACTGTCCGGAGGCATGCGCAAGCGCGCGGCGCTGGCAAGGGCGATCGCCATGTCGCCGGATTTCATTCTATATGACGAGCCGACCACGGGTTTGGATCCGGGTACCGCCAATGTCGTCGGCGACTATATACTGAAACTGCAGAACGAGCTGGATGTAACCTCTGTCGTGGTTACCCATGACCTCCCGCTTGCCCGCAGGATTTCGGACCGCATCGCCTTGCTCTACAACGGGAAGACCGCCATTCAAGGGACTCCCGAGGAAATCGAAAGGAGCGGTAACGATGTCTATGACATGTTCGTTCAGGGAAGAATCTGAAGCGGGTGACAAATGATCAGTCGAGAAAAACAGATGGTTCTGGGCGCCGTCATCTTTCTGGCGATCGCCATTGCCGTCCTGGGCGCTGCCTGGCTGTCGGAGAATTACGCGGGGGCGGCCGGCGGGTATCAGTTGCATGTATATTTCGACAGCGTACCCGGGCTGCAACCCGGCGACCCGGTCTTCATCCGGGGCGTTTGGGCCGGCAAGGTGCTTGAAATCAGACTTACGCAAGGGTTGCCCATCGTCAGTATCGGCTTTGCGGAAATCCGAAGTCTACCGCGAGATTCTGAGGTTTTCCTGCAGTCCGAGGGATTGTTGGGGGGCAAGATGATCGACGTCAGGGTAGGATCGGACATCGAACGGGTTTATGCCGATCACGACACGCTGCAGGGACGGTCGGGAGGCGGCATTGAAGAGATGACCGACCAGGCCGGTGCGGTGGCGCAGCGTCTGGAAGCCGTGCTTGCCGACCGGAACATCGCCCACATCGATGCCCTGCTGGCGAATATGGACAGCACCGCCGTCCATCTGAAGCAGACGCTTTCCGAAAACCGTGAGACGCTCGCGGCCGTTCTGGATACAGCGGCCCTGGCCGCCCGCGACGCACGTGGCCTGCTGGGCGAGAACAGGGCGGACGTGCGCCAGGTTGTCGGGAATTTGCGGCGCATGACCCAGAGGCTGGACGGGGTGGCGCGCGATATGGAGACAGTATTGGAATCGCTGGGGACGTCTCTGTCCGATCTGAACGAGGTGAGCGGGAAGCTGCGGCGTGGCGAAGGGACGCTGGGCCGCCTCATCCAGGACGAGTCCCTGTATCTGGATCTGCGGCGTACGCTGGCCTCCGTAGACAGCCTCATCATCGGGATCAAAGAGGACCCGAAACGCTATCTAAACGTAGATGTCAGTCTGTTCTGAGCGGAGGTCCGGCGTGCGGCGCGTGTTCTCTCGAAACCTGTTCTGGGTGCTATCATGTCTGTGCGGTGGGCTGACGCTGGCGCATGCAGGAGACCTGGAGTGGTTCCGGTGGGAGAAGCGAAAGGACGTATCGTTCGGCGGCGCACTTTCCGAAATGCGTACCGTTCGCATCATCCCCGCCGCCGCCGATACGGTGAAGCGTCTGGTGTACGGAGACCGGCAGGGCCTGCTTCACGTGCTCGAGTTCACGGGGGGTCGATCCCGGGAGGTCTGGGTTGGCCAATCCCTCAGGTCATCCGTGGCGCAGGTGTTCGTCGCGGATGTCAATGCCGACGGAATCCAGGAGATCGTCGCCTATTCGCACTGGGGCGATATCGTGATTTACAATGCGGATACGTATGAGTTGATCTGGCGAAGCAAAGATGACGAATACGCCACGATCTCCACGATGGCCATCGAGAATCTCGATGGGGACCCGCAGCTGGAGTTGATCTTCCTCGGCGAAGCGGAAGACGCGTCCGGAGAGCGGGACTCGCGGCTGTTCGTCTATGACGGCAGGCATCTTGCGGAGGAGAGGAGGGGCGAACAGACCCTTATTGGCGAGAGCATGGTCGTCGCCAACCTGGACGAGGACGATCAACTCGAAATCGCCATCAATACCGGCGTCGTGATCGATTCGCGATCCCTCGACTTCGAGTGGCACTTCGGCGGATGCGACCGAATGGGGTACATGGACGTGAACTACGACGGAACGCCGGATCTGATCGGTGAATACAAGAGTCTGCGTCCCGAGCGATATATTAAGGTCATCTCAATCACATCGGATTTTCGAGGAAATCATGGAGAGGAAGTCTCCGGAAGGATCGGAGACTGCGCGTCCTGCCATAAACTCAGGGCATTCTGCCAGGATTGCCACGAGAGAGAAGGTGTTACCACCACGGTTGGTCATCAGAACCCGGGGCGGCGCAGCGATGCGGAGGCTTTTCACTTGCGCGAAGCGCCGTTTTTCGAGCCGTACGGCAACGTGAGCGAATGCACGAGCTGTCATAAACTGGAACTCCGGGAGGTGTGTCTGGCGTGTCACCAGCGTACCGTGCCGGACGGCGAAGAGGCAATTCGGGCGAACACCGAGATTTTTTCAATTCTTTCCGAGTTGAAGGACCGATAGACATGCGATACGGCTCCTGGTTTGCCGCGCTCTTCTGGCTGGCGGCGCAGATGCCGGCGCAGGCCGAGATCCCGGACTGGCACAGCTTGCGCGACAACCGGCATTTCCACTGGGGAGGCAGCATCGATGAATTGCCTCAGATTCGCATCCTCCCGCCGGGTGAAGGAACGAGTCCGAGGGTCGTTTACGGTGACGCCGACGGGAACCTGCATGCGGTAAGGTACGTCGACGGGCGCGGGTACGAGGAGTGGAAGAGCGAGTCGCTGGGATCGGCCATCCTCGGGGTGTTTGTGGAGGACGTCGATGCGGACGGGGAGGTCGAGATTGTCGCTTACACCTTCACGCGTATCGTATTGTACAGCGCGGAGGACTACAGTTTTATATGGCAGATCCGGGAAGATATCATCCACATGACAATCGCGAACGTGGACGACGATCCCCAGCTTGAATTCGTCTATCTGGTCAAGGGCTTGGGCCACAGCGAGATGCACGTCCACGTGTACGACTGCCTGGAACTGTACGAGCAGGGCATCAGCGACGTGATTCCGAAAGAATCCATCCACGCCCAGAGCATGGTGATCGCGGACTTCGACGACGACTACGGGCTCGAAGTGGCATTGAATACGGGCGTAGTCGTGGATCTCGAGACGCTGCTTGTGGAGTGGTATTTCGCCGACGGATTCGGAGACCGTCTCGGCTACCTGGATATCGACGGTGACGGCGTCCTGGAACTGATCGGTGAAGTGGACGGACTCCGCCACAACCGGTACCTTCGTATCTTCAATATTGACCTCCAGTCGGAGACGTTCCTCGTCCTGCCGAAGGAGAAAGAACAGGGACACGGGGAATAGACGCCGTCCGCGGGGATAGACATGCAAACGGATTCGAAAGCGCAACAAGGACCCGGAGGGGAAGATCCGAACCACAATGCGGAGGATCAGCATTCGGGCGCGGACCAACGGCCATCCGGCGCGTTAGCCGGCGACAGGCCGTTTTTCCGGTTGGCCATCCTTGTGTTTCTGGTTGGCTTCCTCTATGTGCTCCACCAGGATCTTTCCCCGTTCCTGATCGGCCTCACGCTCCTGGCGGTCGTCGTCATGGTCAGCAAGGGGGTAAGGTTCGAAGCGGGAGTGGCGGTTGTGGTGGTCTTGCTGTTCGGCGCCTGGCTGATGGGCGACATGGCAGGGTTGTTCTGGCCGTTTGTCATGTCGTTCGTGTTGGCTTATTTGCTGTCTCCGCTTGTTGGCCTTATGGAACGCTGGATGTCCCGAACGATTGCCATCGCCCTGATGGTGGTGGTTATTCTGGCGGCACTGTCAGGTATCGGCATTGTGGTTATCCCACTGGTGACGCAGGAAATTCTCGATTTCGGCCGTCGTGTTCCCGTCTATGCGGCGATGCTCAAGGCACTCTACGATCAGGTTCTCAACTGGTTGCAGTCTTTCGGCGTGAGTCTGCCCAGGGGTGTGCTCCTCGAGCAGTTGCCGAAGCTGGGTGAACTCTTCGCCGAGCAGATGACGGCTGCGCTAAAGGCATTGAGTTCCGGATTGGCGACGTTTCTGGAACTTTTGATGATCCCCTTCGTGACCTTTTATATGATTAAGGACTACGAGCGCATAAAGCACACCCTGGCGCGGATTCTTCCGCGCCGACACGCCGCATCCGCCGGCGAGTTACTCACGAGGGTCGACGAAGTTCTGGGCCAATACCTGCGCGGGCAGGTGCTGGTCTGCAGTTTTATCGCAGTGCTCACGACCACCGGTCTTATGGTATTCGGAATTCGATATGCTGTCTTGCTGGGACTCATGGCAGGGCTCTTCAATCTGATTCCCTACATAGGAATCGCGGTTGCATTCAGCGTTTCGTGTCTGGTTGCGCTGTCAGACGCGGATCCGGTCGGCAGCCTTTTCAAAGTCATTGGCGTATTCGTCGTCGTGCAGAGTATCGAGGGCAACTTCCTGTCTCCACGTGTGGTGGGGCAACGCGTTGGGCTGCATCCGGTCTGGGTTATGTTCGCGCTGGTTGTCGGCGCCCACTTCTGGGGATTCATTGGCATGCTCATCGCGATTCCCGGGGCGGCCGTTGTGAATATCCTTTGCAAGGTCATTGCCGAACGGTACTATAACTCTCTCTATTACAAGACCGAATGAATTGCGCCCGCGGGGCGTCACATTTCTCTTGACGGAGATGGCAAGACCCGTTAGATTTTCGCCTCGTTGCGAATCGAGTTGAGATCGGAGCGTGGCGCAGCCCGGTAGCGCACTATCTTGGGGTGATAGGGGTCGCTGGTTCAAATCCAGTCGCTCCGACCATACCACAGGGACTTACGACCTGGATCGTGAGTCCCTGTTTTTCGCGTGGCGAACCGTGTTGCCGCACGGGGAGTCCGCGGATCCGCCGACCCCTCATTATCGAAAAGCTTGAATATCTCGAAACCGATACGGTGGATTCCCGGAGGCCGGGAACAGGTGGAAGGCAAAGGACACACATCTGCGCGTGCGGGCTGGACGTACTATCTGGGACTCGGCCTGCGGGGCGTATGTATGGGTGCGGCGGACGTCGTACCCGGCGTATCGGGCGGCACAATCGCGTTCGTTACGGGAATCTACCAGGAGCTGATCTATTCGATCCGTTCCGTTGATCGTCGTTTTGCCGGATTGCTGCTTGTTCTCAAGTTCCGCGAAGCGTTCAACAGGGTTCCATGGCGATTTCTGGGCACGGTTCTCATTGGCATCCTGTTGGCCGTGGTGACACTGGCACGAGGGATTCAGTGGATGCTGCAACATCGCCCGGAGTTGATCTGGGCGTTTTTCTTCGGGCTCGTGGTCGCCTCCGTATTCGTCGTGAGGAAACGGGTTGTGGCGTGGCGTGGACCCATCTGGATCGCCGCGCTTGCCGCGGGAATGTTATTCTACGTTGTTGTCGGCCTCGTGCCGGTGACGACGCCGGATTCGCCGTGGTTTCTCTTCGTCTGCGGGGTTGTGGCCATTTCGGCGATGATTCTGCCTGGCATCTCCGGTTCGTTCATTCTGGTGCTGCTGGGCAAATACGAATATCTCCTGGCGGCGTTGAACAACCGGGACATTGTTCCCATGGTCGTATTCGCGGCCGGAGCTGCGGTCGGAATTCTGAGTTTCGCAAGGGTACTTGCCTGGATCTTCAGGCGGCAGCATGACCTGACGATTGCAACGCTGACAGGGTTCATGGCCGGTTCATTGCGGAAGATCTGGCCCTGGAAAGAGAACGTCTCGCCGCATCCGGATGCGAACGGAATTGAAGTACCGCTCGTGCAGATTAACGTCCTGCCCAAGACGATTGACGGTGATTTGGCCGCCGCCGCGGGACTGGCCATCGTGGGTTTCGCGGTTGTGGTCGTTCTGGACCGGCTGGCGGAAACCCGCCGCTGAATAGCAGGGGCAAACCGCTTCGGCTGCGTTCGTGGCGAAGGAGTGTTCATTTTCTCGTCCCGTGTCCGTGAGAGGCGAATTGGAGAATTTCCTTGCTGCAAGAATGGATTCTTGTATTTTTAGTGTTGCATTCGGGGCGTGGCTCAGTCCGGTAGAGCGCCTGCTTCGGGAGCAGGAGGCCCCCGGTTCGAATCCGGGCGCCCCGACCACTTTTTGAAACAAGGGTTTATGTCAATCCGACGTAAACCCTTGTTGTTTGAGAGTCATCCATTGCGCGGGCAAACAAGGGGTCCCGAAATGATACAGTTGGTCGCGATCGTATGTTCGCTGGTTTTCGTGCTGCTGGTCGGCCGGCCGCTGAAGGCATGCGGCGGGGCGGTTCCCAAGAAACTGATCAAGCTGGGATGGGATCTGAAGTCGCCTGCCTACGTTGCGGAGCATATCCGGGAGATGGAGAAGCGTCCCTTCGACGGCATTATCATTCGCCCCACCTTCGGCCACACGTTCTACATGGTGGATCTCCCCGACTCTGCCGCCGAGGCGGAGATCGAAGCGATGGGCAGGATCGAATGGCGGACGTTTACCGACAACTTCATCTACTTCCACTGCGACGACAACGTGGATTGGTTCGATGATGCGATGTGGGATGAAAACAGCCCCTTCCTGCGCAATATCGGCTGGTGCGCGAAGGCCGCGCGGGTGGGCGGCTGCGTGGGGCTTGCCTTCGATCCGGAGTTCGTCTACTGGGGGCGGCCGTATTCCGCGTGGAAGGTTGAGTGGCAGAAGCACCGGGGGAAGAGGAGCTTTGCCGAGTACGAGCAGATCGTACGGAAGCGGGGCGCGCAGTATATGGACCGTATCGAGGAGGAATTCCCCGATCCGGTGATCCTTACGCTCTTCTGGACGTCGATGCCCCGCTTCCAGGAGGCCGCGCGGGAGACCGATCCATCCAGAAGGGAAGCCATCCTCAAGTCGGAATACTATGGCCTCCTGCCCGCGTTCCTGAACGGGATGCTCGAGGCCGCCGATTCCGGAACCGTTTTCGTGGACGGAGACGAGCAATCCTATTACTACAACCGCGAGTTGCACTATTTCCGGGCGTACCATCGCATCCACCAGGCGGGGCAGGCGCTGATTCCCCGGGACCTTCGCGGCAAGTACCGCCGTCACGTCCAGGCCGGGCACGCCGTTTTTGCCGACTATCTGTGCGGAACCATGGAGAACCATACCGAAGCGACCTACGTCACACCCGAAGAACGGGCGCGATGGGTGGAGCACAATGCCTATTGGGCGCTCACAAGCAGCGACCGGTACGTGTGGTTCTACAGCGAGCGCATGGACTGGTGGAACGGGCGGAACCTGCCAGGCTTTCTGGATGGCGCCCTCAGGTCCGCAAAGCAGAAAGTCGCGCAGGGCAGGCCGCTGGGTTTCGACGTAGATGAGATTGTCCGGAAGGGCCACCTGGGAAAGACGAACGCCGAAAAGCGGCCGATTCGGCCGAAGATGCTGCACATCCCGCGCCTGCGCGCCGCCCCGCCTGACATCGACGGGGATCTGTCGGACGAGGCGTGGAAAGGGGCGGAGACAACGGGAGCCTTCGTTAACTACGTTGCGGCACGTGCGAGGGAGTTGGAAACCGTTACCGAAGCGTTTTTGACCTATGACAATGGGGCGCTGTACATCGGATTCCTCTGTGACGAGCCGGAAATGCAACACACCCATCCCTCACTGTTCACCGAACTTGGAGGCCGCGGCGATCAGGTGGAGGTGGTCATCGCCGCGGACGAAGCGCCGACGGCCTACTACCACATTCGGCTGGATCTGGCGAATGCCCGATGGGACTCCCGGACCGAAACGGGACAGCGGGAACACGGCAGCGACATCGCCACCGGGAGGGAGATCTACGGGAGGGACTCGACCTGGAAAGGGGCGTTTCGGTCCGGGACCCGGAAGCAGGCGGATTCCTGGTCGGCTGAAATCGCCGTCCCGTGGACGGCGCTGGGCAGGGCGGCGCCGAAAACGGGCGACGGGCTCAAGGGAAACCTGCACCGGTGGACGCACCGCCGTCACTCAACGGGTGTACTCGAATTCAGCGTGTGGACGGAAACCCGTTACAACCGTGGCGTGGAGTTCGAGAACTTCGGGACGTGGATTTTTGAATAGGGGCGCGGACAGTCATCCTTGAATCGGGCAGACAGGAACGTCTGCCCCACCTTCACACACGCCGGCGCTTCGGTTCGTCCTTGTTTCGGCGCGAAATCGATAAACATGGATCGACAGGACAGACAGGATAAAACCTCGAAATCCGAAATCCTGTCCAACCATGCAAATTCACGGCTTCCCGGACGGCCAATTCCGCCGGAATTCCCTTGACAAGACAGATATTTGTCTGTTTTTTTTTATGGGGAACTCTATCCGGCCGTCACCGATTCGTCGCAGACCGAACCCAGGAGTGCACTTTGGCGTATACACCGCCCGGGCAGACGCGCGAGAAGATCTATGAGTTTGTGAGGGAGCGGATCCTGAACGGCACGCCGCCCAGCACGAGAGAGGTCCAGATGGCGTTCGGGTTCCGTGCCGTCCAGTCGGCGCGCCAGCACCTGGAGGCGCTGGTTGAGGAAGGACGGCTGATAAAGGACTCCGGCAAGGCCAGGTCCCACCGCCTGCCTAAAATGGGCAGCTTGCGTGCGTCCCATCTGATTCCCGTGCTGGGGCGGGTCCAGGCCGGGGATCTCACCGCGGCAATACAGAATCCGGAAGACTTCCTTCCGGTACAGCAGACCCGGTACGAGAGCGGGGAACTCTTTGCCCTGACGGTCCAGGGGGACAGCATGCTCAGGGCCGGCATCCTCCACGGAGATATCGTGATTGTCCGCCGGCAGCAGGCAGCCAGGCCGGGTGACATCGTCGTCGCCCTGGTGGGGGAGGAGGCGACGGTCAAGAGATACCGGGAGAAAGGCGGCCGAATCGAGCTGCATCCGGAGAACGAGTCCTTCGAATCCATTATCCCCAGCGAGGAAGGAGAGCCCTTTTCGATCCTGGGAAAGGTCATCGAGGTGCGAAGGCATATCGAGTAACGCAAGAGAATTTAGTTATATTAAATTGTGCGACAGTTATGTAGGTGAATTCTATCTGAGACCGTGTCGTGTCCGTGTTCATCCCCCGAAAGGTAATGATAACGCCGTTCGTAGGATTGGAGGGACGATGGCTACCATGAAACGCTATCCCATTCCTCACAGCCGTCTGCCGTTCATCAACGCCGAGGTGGCCAGGGCCTGGTTTCTCGGCGACATCCATCTGGTGAGCAGCGTCTGGGGTGGAAGCTCGGGCGGTCGCATCTACTTCTGGAATCCCGACACCGGATCAAGGGGGATGCGGGAGCTCCCGGAAGGCATCCCCGGGGCCTACATGTTGAGAACCGCGGCAGACGGCTGTCTCTACCTGGGCTGCGGGAATGGAGACCTGATCCGTTACGATCCGGTCGCCGACGGCTTTGAGATCCTGATAACCGGCGAATTAACGTCTATCACCTGGGGCGGCTGTGTGACGGACCGGTACGCCGTGTGGGAGGCGTCGCCGGGTCACGTCGGCGTGTACGACTGGCGGGAGTCGCGGCTGGTCAAGGTCTTTCGGCCGATAGATACGGAGTACCCGACGGCGCTATACGGCCACAATGTCCTGGAGGCGCCGGACGGACGTGTCCTGCTCGCCATCGACGTACCGCAGGCGCGGCTGGTCCTGCTGAATCTGGAAACCATGTCCGCGGAGTCCCACACACCTGAAAACATCCGGGGCGTGGGTTCTACGACCGACGCCTTCTTCTGGGACAGCGAGACGCTTGCGGCGTTTGTCCGGGGCGAACTCCATTTCATGACATATCCGGGTTTCGAACTGAAACAGCGCATCGAGGGTCCCGAGCCGGGGGGCCTGGGCGGAAAGGCCTGTGTTGTCGACGGCCGGCTATATGCGTACAGCTCTGCGGACGGCAGTCTCTACGTTCTCCATCGCGAAGGTGAAAGATGGGACGTGGCGGCGCCGGACTGGTCGGATGGCGGACCCGCAACCCTGCATCCATGGGGAAAGACCGCCGTGTGCGGCGTGACCATTTCCGGACTTGCGCTCAAATTCGACACGGAGACGGGGCGGACGGACTGTACCGACCTGGAATCCACCGGTCCCATGGCCGCGCACGCGCTCTGCCCCGTACCGGAACGGAACGTAATTCTCGGCGCGCCTTTCATCAACCAGCGGTTCTGGATGATCGACATGGAAACCGGAGACGGGGAGGATTGCGGGCGTGCGGCGCCGGGCGGGGGGCAGATCAACCAGATTATCTGGGAGCCGGTTACACAGCGCGTACTCCAGAGCAGCTATACGACGTCGGCGGTAACGGCATTCGATCCGGCGGCGCAACCCGACTGGCCGGACAACCCGCGAGTGCTGGCCAGCGCGCAACGCGAAGGGCAGATGAGGCCCACGGGGCTGCTTCACGACGGGCGGTACGTCTGGATGTCCACCAGTCCGGAATACGGCCACCTCGGCGGCGCGCTCAGCCGGATCGATCCGGAGACCGGCGAAATCCGGGTCTGGCGGCATATCGTGGAGGATCAGAAGGTGAACTCCCTTCTGGTGGATTCGAAACGCCGCCGGGTCTACTGCGGAACTGAAATCTTCGCGGATGCGAACTCGGCGCCGCCCACGCAAACCACGGGCATGCTGGTATCGTTCGACATGGACCGGCTTGCGGTCGACCGTTCACAGGCTATTCAGGAAGGCGAGGGCGCCGCCAGGGTGATGGTCGTCCTGCCTTCCGGTGAGGTGCTTGCGCTTCAGAGGAATCGCTTCTACGCGTGGAACGCGCAAACCGGCGATCTGCGCGATCTGGGCCTCGGGCAAACCGGTTGCAGGGAGGTGGTACTCGATCCGGCCACGGGCCGGATGTGGACGTCGGCCGATGAAAAGGTCGGTCAATTGGAAGTGGGTGCGGAGTCCATTGAATTCATCCCGTTGATCGACGGTAAGGGCGAACATTTGAGGGTGGTCGACGGCTCGCTCTATTATGCCGCCGGATTCGAAGTCTGCCAGGTGGATCTTCAGGATTTCGAAAACTCGCAGTAGGAGACTTGCGATGCGGGATGTAACGACGTATATTTGATGACTTGAATCCCGAGTCCGGTCCCCGAATGTCTCGCCATTCTTCCAGCGACTCATTCCGTCACGCTAAGGTGTGGTGTACTCACTTCAAACGTCGATCGAGGAAAAACCTGAATGCTGGGAGAGGGTAGACGTAAGAGGTTAGACGGTAGATGACATCATTGCCCGATTGGATTGTCCTTTATGCCTCCGGCATGAGAGGATACCGCACGGGGCAATCACATCTTCTACCGTCTCCCCTCTACCCTCTCACCATCTTTAGCGGTAGCGATAACAAGAAGGGAAGTTTCGCCCATGGCAATTGAGCAGGTTGTTCCTTCCGATGCAAAGGCGGGCCTCGACGCGGATGCCGACGCGGTGTACCTGGATGTGCGTACCGAAGCCGAATTCGCCGCGGGGCACCCCGAAGGCGCCGTCAATATTCCGGTCGCCTTTCAGAGTCCGGCGGGCGGCATGATGCCCAATCCCGATTTTCAGGCCGTAGTGGATGGCGTGCTGGGCCGGGAGACGAAGATCTATTGCGGCTGCCAGTCGGGCGTGCGTTCACAGTATGCGGCGCAGATGCTTGAAAAAGCAGGGTACACGAACCTGGCAAACGTGGTCGGGGGTTTCGGCGGCAAGGTGAACCCCGCAACCGGAATGGTGGAAGCTCCCGGATGGAGAGATTCGGGGTTGCCCGTATCAACGGAGGTCACGGAGCGGAATTCCTACGATGGGCAGAAGGGGCGCTGAACGCGCAATATCGTTCCCGGCCCAGGGGGGAATGCCTTGTTGATGAAAGCGTTCCGGCGCGCTGGCGTGGGGTGGTTCCGAATTTGTGGGTGATGTAAGGCCGGAAAACACCAGGATGCGCGAAGGCGCATCCGTTTTTGTTCCTGACTGCAATACCAGGAAGGCTGCTGCTTCTCCGATACCCGCCCGCGGGACCGGAAAGCCCGAGCTCAATCCGGCGTCGGCGCATCGGGACGGTAGCGGCCGTTGCGAGGAAAGGGAGATCGGCATTGGCGATCGATTTTGACGCGCCTGCGGTTCGGGCGACGGACCTGACCAAGGTTTTCCGAGTGCCCGACAACGAAACCAGCGGCGCAAACGGATTCCTTCGCAGATTCAGGCGTCGCCGGAAGGAAATCCTGGCCGTTGACAGCGTCGGGTTTGAGGTGCAGCGGGGAGAGATCTTCGGTATCCTGGGTCCGAACGGCTCGGGCAAGTCGACGCTGATACGCATCCTCTCGACCCTGGTCTTTCCCGACAGGGGCGAGGCGCAGGTATTCGGGCTGCACGTGGAGCGGGACGCGATGCGTGTAAAGCGCTATATCAATCGGGTATCCGTCGACGCGGCGTTCTTCAAGAAACTGTCCGCGTGGGAGAACCTGAGTTACGCGGCCCGGCTGTACGGCGTTCCGGTACGCGAGGGGCGGCGGCGGGCCAGGGCGATTCTGGCCGAAATGGGATTTGGTGAAGACAGGGTGGACCAGCCGGTGGAGGACCTGTCCCGGGGCATGCAGCAGAAGGTCGCGGTGGCCCGGGCGCTCTTTACGTCGCCGGTTCTGTTGCTGATGGATGAGCCGACGACGGGGCTGGATCCGGTCTCGAAGCGCCAGGTGCAGGATTACGTGATGGGCATTCGGGAGCGCCACGAAGCGACGGTTCTGCTGACAACGCACGACATGGACGAGGCGGAACGGGTGTGCAACCGGGTGTCGATCATCCACCACGGAAGGTTTATCGCCATGGGCACGGTCGACGAACTGAAGGTCCGCGCCGGATGCGTTGGTGGAAGTCTGGAGGATGTTTTCTTCAAGATGACTGGAATGGATCTCGCGCATGCCGATCTGGAAGGCGAAGTGGAAGGAGACGGAACGTGAACCCGGTAACCGCGGAAATCAAGGCGTCGGTAGCGTTTATCGAGCGGAATTTCAACCTGGCCCGGCGTTACGCGAGCTGGGAACTGATATTCGTTGTCTGGAACGTGGTCCACGCGTTGACCATCGGGTTGATTGGCGTGTATATGGGCGGGGACGACCCGGAAAAGGTGAGGGAGGCGGTGCTGTTTCTGATCGTGGGCGCGGTGCTCTGGAATTTTCTTCGCCTGCTTTTCTTCGAAGTGGCGGACGCCGTCGCGTGGGAGCGCTGGGAAGGGACCATCGAATACACGTTCATGTCGCCTGTCTACAGGCTGACACACCTCGCCGGCCAGTGCGTATACGCGATCATCTACGGTTTCCTGAGGTCCGGTGTGGTCCTCGTATCGGCGGTAATGTTCTTTGATCTGAGCCTCTCCGACGCGAATCTGACGACGGCGGTCGCCGTCCTGGTCACGGCCAGTCTTTCGTTCCTGGGAATGGGACTTATGGCGGCCGTTTTCCCGCTTCTTTCACCGGAGAAAGGCGCACGGGCGACCGATATTTTCGGCACGCTTGTGCTGCTGATTTCAGGAGTTTACTACGATGTATCGGTACTTCCCGACTGGCTTCGGCCGCTGTCCACCTTCTCGCCGGGCACGTACGCCCTCCGGTCCATCCGGACGGCCCTGCTGGACAACGCGAGCCTCGCCGACGTTCAGGGCGACCTCATCATTCTCACGGTTTCAGGCGTGATTATGGTCCCCCTGGGATTGTGGATCTTTCACATTGCCGAGGTCTACGCCAAACGGACCGGTCGCCTGAAGCGCAGCGGGTGAATTCGCACCATTGGGGGCTAACGAAGAGACGGTGCTTCCCAGGGGTCGAATACCGGTACCCCGGTTGCCCGAACGTCGTCCGTGTTTCGCGTCACGAACGTCAAACCGGAAGTCAGGGCGGTGGCCGCCAGCAGGCCATCAAGAACCGGAACGGTTCGACCGGCTTTTTCCGCGGTTGCCGAAATCTCGCCCCAACGGGCGGCGACTTCCCGATCGACCTCAAGAATACGTCCCGTAAATCGCTTGCTCAGCTGACTCTGGACCCACTCGTGAAGTTCACGCTGTCTTCGGCCCGCCTGCAGCCGGCCAATCCCCTTGTGTAACTCGCCGAAAGTGATGACACTCAGGAAAAGAGAAAGCTCCTCCTGGTGTTCCAGCCATTGCATGACACGACGCGAGGGTTTCTTCTTAACCAGTTCCGATATGACGCATGTATCCAGCAGGTATCTCACAGAATAACCTCTCGGCCTTCATCCCGATTTCGATCCAGACACAAGCCCGCTCCAATCAGGGGCGACTCGCGCACAAAGGAAACCAGAGAGCCCTGCGAGGTCGTCAGCTGCTGAAAGTCTTGCATGGAGAGAACCACTGCCGTTTCCTTGCCCCTGCGCGTAATCGTCTGAGGCCCTTCACGGACAGCGTTGTTCACGACTTCGCTCAATCGATTTTTCGCATCCTGCAATGCCCAGACTGTATTCATCGCGCTTTCCTCCTTTGTCATCTATCTAGACTGTCTAGATTAATTTACCTTCCCCGGCGCCAGAAGTCAACACGCAAACCGTCGTTTCCAGCCTCGCGTCAGTGTTCAGCATTGGTTTGGATATCTCCGCGACAATCGAACCGTGCCGACGCCATCCTGGTATGGCGCCGCGAATTCGGAAGGAAGGACCGATCGCAAGATCAGGAAAATCACGCGGCCGGCATGCCTCCGCACTGCTTTCGGCAGCGGCTGTCGAAACCCACGAACGCGTTTTGGATCTGGGGGCGGCCGGACAACCCGTGGCGCTGGACGCGAACGCCGCCGGGATTCACTTCGTGAGTTCCGATCTCCGAGACGTCAGACGATGCGACAACGCAATCCGGAGAAGGAAGCTGTCCAATGCGTGCGCCTGGCTGGAGGCGTCGCCCGCGCACGTGCCCGGACCGGGTTTCGACGTGGTCCTCTACGCTCCCGCCCGGTGGGAGGCCAAGGCGCGAGCGTTCCAGCTCATCGACGCCGCGTTTCAGAGAATGGCGATTCACGGCCGGTTCCTGCTGGCGGGGCGGCGCGACGCCGGCGTTGAAAGTTATCGGAACCGGCTGGAGGCGGTTTTCGGAGGCGCTGATAAGCTGTCCGCGAAATCGGGCCTCCGCATCTATCGGTCCAGCAAGAAAAACGCCGCGCCCGGCGCGGACCCGGTCGATACGGCGCATTCGTTCGTCGTGAACGATCCTGGCGGCGAGAGAATCGCATTTGAAACCTCTGCGGGCGTGTTTTCGAGCGACGGCCTCGATCCCGGCACCCGGTTTCTGATTGATACTGTCGACGTCAGGGCACACCATTGTGTTCTGGACCTGGGATGCGGATTCGGTGCGATCGGCATCGCGGCCGCGATGCGGGCGCGCGAGGTCCTGCTGCTGGATTCGGACCTGCTGGCGGTTCAATGCGCGAGGCGGAACGTCGCCCGCAACGGCCTTGCGAACGCGCGTGTTGCTCTGAGCGACGGTTTCGAGGCCGCATCGGGAGCGTCCTTCGACCTTATTCTGTGCAATGTACCCACCCACCAGGGCGTCGCCACGGCGGGGCAGTTTGCGGAGGGCGCCGCCCGACACCTGGTACCGGACGGCAGGTTCATGGTTGTCGCCACGCGACCGGGCATGTACCTGAAACAGATGAAACGGTCGTTTCGGACTGCAGAGATTCTGGCTTCCCGCGCGGGCTATACCGTACTGAGCGCGCGAGAGCCCACTGCGGAACTTCTGAAAGCCTGTCGCCCTCCTGATCCTGTCAACTCGCGCCGATAAACCCCGGGCTCGCGGCAAGGTCTCCCGGCGCGGTTCCGCCGCTCAAGCCGCCCCGAAAATCCTTGACATTACGACCCCTGAATCTTATTCTTACGCGCATTCCCCGGCAATCGAAAGTGTATTGCCGGCGCCGGTAGATTCCCCCACTACAGTACAGGAGGAGCAAACCTTGCATGCGTTCGATTACGTAGCGCCTCAGACCGTCGACGAGGCCGTCGCCGTGCTCTCCGAAAACGGTTCGGAGGCCAGGATGCTGGCCGGCGGATCGGATATCATCGCGCAGTTGAAAGAGGGTCGAAGACAGGTGAAAGTGCTGGTGGATGTCAAGAAAATACCCGAGGCGAACGAACTGTCGTTCGATCCCGTCGAAGGATTGACCATCGGCGCCGGGGTGTCCTGCTGCGACATTTACGAGAACGAGCATGTGGCGTCCAGTTACCCCTCGCTCGTGGATTCCACGGAACTCATCGGATCCATCCAGATCCAGGGCCGGGCCACGATCGGCGGGAACCTGTGTAACGCGTCGCCTGCGGCGGATACGATTCCAACCCTGATCGTACTGGGGGCTGCGGCGAAAATCGCGGGACCGGGCGGTGAACGAGAGGTCGCGGTGGAGGACTTCTGCACGGCGCCGGGGCAAACCGTGATGCAGGACGGCGAGTTCCTGGTTTCCGTCCGATTTCCCGCGCCGGCTGCCAACTCGGGGGCGTATTTTCTCCGGTTCATTCCCCGGAACGAAATGGATATCGCCGTTGTCAACGCCGCGGCTTCCGTGGTGTTGAACGCCGAAAAGAACGCGTTTACGTCCGCCCGGATCGCCGTGGGCGCGGTTGCGCCCGTCCCTCTCTACCTGCCCGAGGCGGGTGAGGCCCTCGCCGGAAATGAGGTTTCTGACGAGACGATCGAAAGGGCGGCCGAGATTGCCCGGCAATCCGCCCGTCCCATCACGGATATGCGCGGTACCATCGAACAAAGGATTCACCTGGCCGGAGTACTGACCCGCCGCGCGGTTCGCGGCGCGGTGGAACGCGCAGGATAAGTCCAGGCGGCTGGAATCTCCTGATTATACGCCTATAAAGGAGTACGCATAAAATGGCTGGCAAAGTTCATGTGACGACGAACGTCAACGGAGAAGAAACGGAATTCCTTTGTGAACCGCGAGACACGCTGTTGGAGGTGCTTCGAGACAACCTGGGCCTCACCGGCGCCAAAGAGGGATGTGGCAACGGCAATTGCGGCGCCTGCAGCGTCATTGTAAACGGCCGCGTGATCAACTCCTGCCTGGCGCTGGGCGTCGAGGCGGAGGGGTGCGAAATTACGACCATTGAAGGGGTTGCCACCTCCGACGGTCTGCATCCGCTGCAGCAGAAATTTCTGGAGCATGCTGCGCTTCAGTGCGGCGTCTGCACGCCCGGTTTCATCGTGGCGGCAAAGGCGTTGCTCGATCGAGAGCCGGAACCCGACGAACATCGGATTCGCCTCTGGCTGGCGGGGAATCTGTGCCGTTGCACGGGATACGACAAAATCGTAAGAGCGGTGATGGACACCGCGCGAACGATGAAGGAGACGGTCTGATGCCAGGCGAGGATTTTCTCGGAATCAAAGAATATAAGGTATTGGGCACGCGACCGATCAGGCACGATGGCGTCGACAAGGTCACGGGGCGGGCAATATATGGCGCCGACGTGCAGATGTCCGGTTTGATTTACGGGAAGGTGTTGCGAAGTCCGCACGCCCACGCGCGCATCGTATCCATCGATACACGCAAGGCCGAATCCCTGCATGGCGTCAAGGCCGTAACCACCGTCGACGACATACCCGTACCGGAAAAGAAGGTGGAGGATCTGGGCGAAGGCGCGGCGAATATGGTAGACCTTCGCGCGAACGTGCTGGCCGACGGCAAGGTGGTCTACGACGGACACGCGGTGGCCGCGGTGGCCGCGACGAGCGCGCATATCGCGGAAGCGGCGCTGGGCCTGATCGAGGTGGAATACGAGGTTCTCGAGCCGTTGCTGGACGTGAGGGAGGCGATGAAGCCGGGTTCGCCGCTCCTGCATGATACGTTAACCACGGAATCGCTGGGCGAAGATACAGGTACGGCGAGCAATGTCGCCACTCACTTTCAGCACAAGCTGGGCGACACCGAATCGGGTTTCGCAAAGGCCGACGTGGTCATTGAAAAGGAATTCTTCACCGACACGGTGCACCAGGGTTACATCGAACCTCAGAATGCCACGGCGCTCTGGAATCCGGACGGACGGCTGACCGTCTGGTGCAGCACCCAGGGTTCGTTTACGGTACGCGAGCAGTTGGCGGGCCTGCTGCAGATTTCGCCTGTGAATATCCGGGTCATCCCCACCGAAATCGGCGGGGGATTCGGCGGAAAGATCAGGGTTTACCTGGAGCCGGTTGCCGCCATTCTGTCCAGAAAGTCCGGCCATCCGGTGAAGATGGTCATGGACCGGGACGAAGTGCTGAAGGCCACCGGCCCCACCCCCGGATCCTACATTCGAGTGAAGATGGGTGCTACAAACCAGGGTAAACTGGTGGCCGCGGAGGCCTACATGGCCTACGAGTCGGGCGGATTCGCCGGGGCGTGGGCGGAACCCGGCGCGATGTGCATCTTTGCCCCGTACGATATTGAAAACGTGGCCATAGACGGGTACAACGTGGTTGTGAACAAGCCCCAGACCATGGCGTACAGGGCGCCGGGCGCTACCAACGCGGCCTTTGCATCCGAGACCATTGTCGACGAAATCTGCGAGAGGCTTGGCGAGGACCCACTCGAGTTCCGAATGAGGAACGCAGCAAAGGAAGGCACGCGACGCGCGGACGGGCCGACCTTTCCCCGCGTCGGCCAGGAGGAAGTCTTGAAGGCTGCGATGGCAAGCGACCACTACAGGGCGCCGCTGCCGGGCAGAAACCGGGGCAGGGGAGTGGCATCGGGATTCTGGTTCAACGTGGGCCTGAAATCCAGTGCGTGCGCGTCCGTGAATACGGACGGCACCGTGAGTCTGGTCGAAGGATCCACCGATATCGGAGGCACGCGGACGTCTGTAGCCATGCAGCTTGCCGAACCTCTTGGTATTCCGGCTGAAGACGTCAACCCGGTTGTGGCTGACACCGACGGTGTGGGAGAAACGGACGTCACCGGAGGCAGCCGTGTCACGTTTTCCACGGGATGGGCGGCCTATAACGCGGCACAGGATATCATCGCGCAGATGGTGGAGCGCGCCGCGAAATACTGGGAGATCTCACCGGACGACGTGGCTTTCGAAGACGGCACGTTCAAATCCAGGTCCGATCCTTCGAAATCACTGACATTCAAGGAATTGGCTGGAAAACTCAACGAGACTGGCGGGCCCGTCGTAGGGCGTGCGACCGTCGATCCGCAGGGGGTCGGGGGCGCGTTTTCCCTGATGATCGCCGACGTCGAGACCGACCCGGATACGGGCAAGGTGGAGATTCTGAGGGTGACCATGGTGCAGGATGCGGGCAAGGCCATTCATCCCGCATATGTGGAAGGTCAGATGCAGGGGGGCGCGGCCCAAGGCATCGGATGGGGCCTGAACGAAGAGTACTGGTACAACGATGACGGCGAGTTGACCAATGCCAGCCTGCTCGACTATCGGATGCCGACATGCCTCGACCTGCCCATGATCGAAACCATCATTGTTGAAGTTCCGAATCCGGGGCATCCCTACGGTGTTCGCGGCGTGGGCGAGGCGCCCATCGTGCCGCCGCCGGCGGCTCTCGCCAACGCCATCTACCGCGCCGTTGGGGTGCGAATGAACGTATTGCCGATGTCGCCCGGAAACGTCCTGAAAGCGTTATGGAAGAATAACGGATCATAAATGCGTGCCCCATGGCAGGGTGCCGCGCGTTCAATTCCGGAGATCGGATCAAAATGGCCACAAGAACGGAAGACTACCTCGGCATCGACCGCTATAATGTGGTTGGAACCCGACCGATCCGCCACGACGGCACGGACAAGGTGACCGGCCGTGCGAAGTACGGCGCGGATACTCACACGTCTGGCGTATTGATCGGAAAGACCCTCCGCAGCCCCCACGCGCACGCCCGCATCCTGTCAATCGACACGGGAGCGGCCAGAGCGCTTCCGGGCGTGAAAGCCGTCATGACGGGAGCGGACCTCGCGATGCACTACGAAGACAAGGTGGCGAACATTGGAGAGGGTTCGGTAAGTCTGCCCCACCTGGTCACCAACGTACTGGCGTCCGACAAAGTGCTTTACGAGGGCCATGCGGTTGCGGCGGTCGCGGCAACTTCGGGCCATGTCGCCGAAGAGGCGCTGGGTCTGATCCACGTCGAATACGAAGTCCTGGAGCCGGTGCTCGACGTCCGTCCCGCCATGGAAGACGGCGCGCCGCTGCTGCACGAGGCCATGAGGGTGAAATCGCTGGGGCAGTCGACGGATAAACCTGGAAATATCGCCAATCACTTCCAGCACACGCTGGGCGACATCGACCAAGGTTTTGCCGAGGCCGATATCGTGATTGAGCGGGAGTTCAGTACACAGACGGTGCATCAGGGCTACATAGAGCCCCACAACGTGACGGCCTATTGGAATCTCGACGACCAGATTACAGTTTGGACCAGTACCCAGGGGCCCTTCGAGGTCCGCGACCAGGTCGCCGACATCCTGGGTGTGCCCACGTCCAGCGTCCGGGTGGTTCCGGCCGAGATCGGTGGCGGATTCGGTGGCAAGTTCCGCGTTTACCAGGAACCGACGGCAGCGTTCATGTCCCGGATGACGGGCAAGCCCGTAAAGATGGTGATGAGCCGTACGGAAGTTCTGAAAGCGACGGGCCCAACGCCCGGTTCTTATATGACGGTAAAGATGGGCGCCACAAAGGACGGCAGGCTGGTCGCGGCGCAGGCGTATCTGGCGTATGAAGCCGGGGCCTATCCCGGATCGCCCGTGGGTGCCGGGGCCGGATGTATCTTTTCTCCGTACGACATCCCCAACGTGGTCATCGACGGGTACGATGTGGTCGTGAACAAACCACAGACCTCGGCATACCGCGCGCCGGGCGCCACCAACGGCGCATTCGCCGCCGAAACCGTCATCGACGAGATCTGTGAGATTCTCGGTACGGACCCGCTCGAGTTTCGCCTGAATAATTCCGCCAAAGAGGGCAGCCGGCGGGCCGATGGCCCGGTATTTCCCCGCATCGGCCACGACGAATGCGTAAGGGCGGCCATAACGTCGGATCATTATCAGTCCATGCTCGACGGGCCGAATCGGGGTCGCGGCGTGGCATCCGGGTTCTGGTTCAATGGGGGAGGCACGTCAACGGTCGTGGTCAGTGTAAATGGCGACGGAACAGTTAACCTCGTCGAGGGTTCGCCCGATATCGGGGGCACCAGGACCTCTATCGCCATGCAGGTAGCCGAGGTGCTGGGCATCCCGGCCGAGCAGGTGAAGCCGATGGTCGTAGACACCGACGCTATCGGGCAGACGGACGGCACCGGAGGCAGCCGAGTGACCTTTGCCACGGGGTGGGCCGGCTACGAGGCGGCGGAAGACGTGAAGCGCCAGATGGTCGCAAGGGCCGCCAGATTGTGGGAAATCCCCGATGATGACGTCGCCTTCGACGGCGGTGTGTTCAGGTCCCGGTCGGCCCCGGAGAAGTCCATCACATTTACCGAACTGGCGGGTAAACTTGGCGCCACGGGCGGTCCGGTGGTGGGTCGGGCTGCGGTGGCCGGAAAGGCGGCTGGCCCGGCGTACGCCGTTATGGTCGTGGACGTGGAAGTCGATCCGGACACGGGAAAGGTCGACATTCTCCGGGTCACTATCGTGCAGGATGCCGGTAAGGCCATCCATCCCGCCTACGTGGAGGGACAGATGCAGGGCGGCGTCGCCCAGGGTATCGGATGGGCGTTGAACGAAGAATACTTTTACAACGACAAGGGCGACCTGGTCAATGCCAGCCTGCTGGACTACCGGATGCCAACCTGCCTGGATTTGCCGATGATCGAAACGGTGATCGTCGAAGTGCCCAACCCGGGCCATCCGTACGGGGTGCGAGGCGTTGGAGAAGTGCCCATCGTTCCTCCGCCCGCGGCGGTAGCGAATGCGATCTACGATGCAGTCGGCGTGCGTTTGCGCGACCTGCCCATGTCCCCGGGGCGCGTCCTGGAGACGATCTTTAGTAACAATGGCGGGGGCAGCGGGAAAGGGTGAGCCATGCCGGAGGTCTGGATCCCGTCTCTAATGCGTCGTCTCACCGACGGTCTGGAGCAGGTTCAGGTACCGGGAGAGACAATACGGGAGGTCATTGAGAACCTCGAAGCGAAGTTTCCGGGGATCAGGGAGCGAATCTGCGAGGATGGCCGTATCAGACCCGGTCTGGCGGTTGCAATCGACGGCACTGTAAGCAACGACGGAATGCGTCAGAGGGTAGAAGCGGAAAGCGAGGTCCACTTTGTTACCGCCATCAGCGGCGGGCTTTAACGTTAGTTGGTCAACTTTCTGTCGGCCAGCGGATTATGTTTAGCCTCTGGCTGTTTTTTTTTGTCGGGCGCGAACGCGTCCGCCGTATCCTGCCAGCGAGTATGGCCCTCAATATCGGCATTATCGGCCTGCCAAACGCGGGCAAGTCGACCCTGTTCAATGCGCTCACCAGGACCGGCGTCGAAGCATCGAACTATCCTTTTTGTACCGTTGAACCGAATGTGGGCGTCGTGGAAGTGCCGGACGAGCGCCTTCAACGGCTGAATGAACTGCTCGCGCCCGAGGCCTGCATCCCGGCGTTCGTTCAGTTTGTGGATATTGCCGGTCTGGTGCGGGGCGCGAGCCGTGGCGAGGGCCTGGGTAACCGGTTTCTGGCGCGAATTCGGGAGGTCGACGCGCTGGTTCACGTCGTCCGCGCCTACGAAGACGAAAACGTACCGCATGTGGATGGCGTCGTCGATCCGGTAAGGGACGCGGATACCGTCGAAACCGAGCTTGAACTGGCCGATCTCGAATCGGCTGAAGGGATTGCGCGCCGGATCGAAGGCGTCCTGCGTTCCAATCCGCGCGCCCCTGAGCGCAACGTCTATGAAACCCTCAGGGCGGCCATCGAAGGGTTGGGGCGGTCTCTGCCCCTGAGGGAACAGGATCTGACCGAAGCGCAATTGGAGGCCCTGAAGCCCTTCAGTTTTCTTACCGCCAAACCCGTGTTGTACGTGTCGAACGTCTCGGAGTCGGATCTGCCGGAAGGGGGCGGCCCGACGGCCAGGCTGCGGAAGACTGTCGGCGCCGACCGCGTCCTTGTGCTCGCGGCACAGATCGAAGCGGAGATCGCCGAATTGCCGCCTGCCGACCGTGATGTCTTCGTGGCGGATATGGGGTTGGCACAGCCGGGCGTAATCCGGCTGATTCGCGCCGGCTACGCCCTTCTGGGGCTGATCGCGTTCTATACCACGGCAAACGAGAGGCTGCAGGCCTGGGAACTTCCCGAAGGCACGCGGGCTCCAGCCGCCGCGGGACGGGTCCACTCGGACATGGAGCGCGGGTTCATCAGGGCAGACGTGGCCGCTTACCGGGACGTCCTGGCCGCCGGCGGCATCGCCGGGTTGCGGGAGGCGGGCAGGATGCGCACCGAAGGAAGGGAGTATGCCGTTCAGGACGGCGACGTAATCCGCTTCCTCTTCAATGCATGACGGCACGACGGCGGGCGGCGTGAAGCATTGTCCGAACGGCGCCCGCCGCCGGGCGATAACGGAAACGGGGGCATCCCTATGCGTAAGTGTACATGGTGGACGTTTGGACTGGTTGCCGCAGTTCTGGTTTCGGGTCACTGCCGGGCAGACGCGCTCGGGCTGCGCGGGCTGGGGTTGAAGGCTGGCGTGGACCTGACGCGTCAGGAGTCCCAGGAGTACGTGGGGTATGAATTCGACTCGGCCCGTCTGGCGGTCGGCGGGCACGTGGATTTCGGATCCATCTTCATACCTCGTCTCCATCTCGTACCGGGCGTGGATCTGGTTATACAGGACAATTTGAAGATGTATTCCATCAACGGCGAAGCCCAGTTCATTTTCGGCGAGGGCAACACCGTAGGCTACGTGGGCGGCGGAATCGGCGTCCATCTGTCACGATGGGACATCATCGAGCCAGGGGGGCAGGGGGGCACGATAAACGTGTCTGTACCCGAGGACACGAAGGTTACCCTGAATGTTCCCCTCGGGTTTCGCAGACGGTTCGGACCCGGGATGCTCTGGTTCGGTGAAATCAAGATGATGATCGCCGACGACGAAGCGGACTCCTCTTTCCGGATCAGTCTGGGACTGGCCTTTGGCGCCGCGGACTGACGGCCGACGGTCAGGGAACAAAACCGGCTGACGAAAGTCATCCCGGTCAACCGTTTGCCGACCCCGCATCACAACGGGTCACCCCTTGGCGCGGTTATCGTACATATCTGCGGTATGCAGATCGAACGCCTGATGTTTCGGGTTCTTGCGGGCGCCCCGAAAGGCAGTCTTGCAACTGTAGCAAATCGTAATTTCCGGCAGGCACAGGAACAGCGCAAGGTCGATCATCGCGGCCGCGCCAAGACAGACGTAGAAGTAGACGGGGCGGTCCAGCGCCACGAAAACCAGCCCGACGACGGCAAACAGCACCGCGATCGCCAGTCCGATTTTTCCGTTGAAGTCTCTCTGGACGTAAAAATCGGTCTTTTCGCATCGGGGGCAGACGTCAACCTGATTGCCTTGCAGGACATTGTTCGAGAAAGCCATCGCGAACGTTCGGCCGCATGCCGTACACGAGGTCTCGGCCTTCGAAGGCCGAACCTCGTTGACGGCCTGGCAGTCGTAACAGCGGAAACTGATTTTCATAGGCCTAAACCGGAATGGTGGTTGTATAGAAAATATAAGCGGAGACACATTCTCCGATCAGCACGAAGATCGTCGCCACGTACAGCAGGCCCGTGGCCGATTGGGTCGAGTGAATCTTTACGGTCTGCCAGACCATGAAGCCGACAAAGAGCGGACCCAGCAACCCGAAGAGTACCCTTACCCAGAGAAAGAGACCGCCGATTCCCCCGAAAGACCGCAGCGTTTCGCGTGTCTGCGCGTCGCCGTCCGCCCAGAACATGTACAACGTGAGCACGGTCAGCATCACTTTGGCCAGCGTGGCGCCGAGCATCAGCTGCGTGAGGGCGCGAATGGGCCTGATATGGAGTGCCGGTACCACGAGGTACCAGTGGCCCAGAATCATCGCGAAGATGACGCTGCCCAGGAACAGAGCGGAAACAAGGTAACAGGCGGCGGTCAACAGGCTGGCGACGGCGGGCGGGCAGGCGGCGCAGGCAATCCACCCGTCCGACAACAAACCGGCCGCACCAGCCGTACCCGCGGCGGCAAGCAGCGGCTTTTGCGGTTTCACACGTTCGGCGATAACCGCAATAAGGTAGGCCAATGCGAGCAGGGCGCAGGCCAACAACAGCCAACGGGGCAGCAAGTCGCCCGTTGCGCCATCCGCTAATGGTGTCAGGAGAGGGAAAGGCCCCACCCTCAGGGCCAGCAGGAGAAACACGAGGCACGCGATCGCGCAGAACCGGAAGAAGCGTCTGCCGGCTTCCAGCGGAACAACCAGCATTGATAACAACCCGCCGACAGCGAGCTGGCTGAAGACGGCGTAAACGAGCGTACGGTACATAGGATTGTGGAACCGCCAAGGGTTTCATCGAATCGCGGCTTCGGAGGTGACGGATGTCAAATATATCGGAAAAACGAGACGTTGGAAAACAAAAAAGGGAAGTCCGCAGCTTTAGGGGCTTTTCGCGCGGTGCGCCTTCAGGATGAAAGCGACCTGGTACCCTATCACCGAATCCGCGCCGTGGCCGCCCAGAGATTCGCCGGGGGCCGCGGTCTTCGGGGATCAGATCTGGCTGCTCGGCGGCTGGCAGATGCTGGGTCCCGCGAACTTCCCGCGTCTGAACGACGTGTGGCGTTCCAACGACGGTCTGACGTGGGAATGCCTGTTGACGGCGGCGCCCTGGCCCGCCAGGAATCTGGCGGGTTGCGTGGTGCTGGGAGGTCGAATATGGTTGATGGGCGGATTTGACGGCGTCCATACGCTCGGGGATATCTGGTGTTCGGGTGACGGCCGCAACTGGGATCGTGTGACACATCGTGCACCGTGGGGTTGCCGCGGCGCTTTCGGCTGCCTGGTGTACGGTAACCGGATCTGGGTTCTGGGCGGGCTCAACTGGGAAGAAAAGGCGCATTACGGCGACGTCTGGTGCTCGGACGACGGGCGTCAATGGGATCTTGTCGCCGCGTCCTCGCAGTGGGCTCCGCGGGCCATGTTTCCGGCCATCGAACACAGAAACAGGATGTGGATTCTCGGAGGGGGAAATTATCACGATCGGCGTGTGAATTATAACGATGTCTGGAGTTCGTCGGATGGCGTTTCGTGGAAACCGGAGACAACCCATGCGTGCTGGAGCCCCCGGCGCTTCCACAGTTGCTTCAAATACGCCGGCAGGATGTGGATCGCCGGCGGGGCCATTGAGCCGGCCATCAATATGAACGATGTCTGGTACTCCGGCGACGGACGGACATGGAGGCGCTGTCACCGCGCCGCGCCGTGGGGGATTCGCCACGCGTTTCCGTGCCTCGACTTCCGGCAGAAGATCTGGCTGCTCGGCGGGTACAGCGGGTCCATCGCGGGAAGCACCGTCTACAACGATGTGTGGACACTTGATACGCCGGATGCCGACCGCAGGGCGGCCAGGGGCCCCACGGACCCCTGAAGATAGACCGGAATCTGCTGGACAACGTCCGATTATAACGTATATTCTATGGTGCATATTCAAGTATACCGTATCACACCGGGTAGTGAGGTCCTTATCGATGTCAAGAGCGGAACTCGAAGCCACGGCTCGCGCACTGGTACCCGCGGGTGGAGGAATACTGGCGGCAGACGAGAGTATGGGAACCATCACGAAGCGTTTTGCCGACATCGGCGTGGAACCCACAGCGGAGGCACGGCGCGCGTATCGCGATTTGTTGTTCACGACACCGGATCTGGCGGACTTTATCAGCGGCGTCATTCTGTTCGAGGAAACGCTGAACACGGCCTCGCTCGGCGGCGTGCCGTTTCCCCGGTTGCTGTCCGACCGGGGGATGATTCCCGGTATCAAGGCGGACACCGGGCTCGTGCAGTTGGCGGGGTTTCCGGGCGAACAGATAACCGAGGGTCTGGACGGACTCCGGAGCCGATTGGAAGCGTATCATAGGAGCGGCGCTCGATTCGCCAAATGGCGGGCTGCCATCGCCATTGGCGACGGGATTCCCACGCGTGCGTGCATCCATGCCAACGCCCACGCCCTCGCCCGTTACGCCGCCGAGTGCCAGGAGGCGGGTGTTGTACCCATCGTGGAGCCCGAAGTGCTGATGGAAGGCGATCACACCATCGAGCGATGCGAAGAAGTGACGGAGTCGGTATTGCGTAGCGTGTATTCGGAATTGGGAGAGCACGGGGTCGTTCTCGAAGGTACTTTGCTTAAAGCCAGTATGGTATTGTCCGGCGCCAGCTGTCCGGTGCAGGCGGGCGTTCCGGAGGTGGCTGAAGCAACCGTCCGGTGCCTCCGGCGAACGGTTCCTGCGGCCGTTCCGGGTGTGGTGTTTCTATCCGGGGGTCAGAGCCCGGAACTCTCCACCTTGCACCTGAACACAATGAATCAGATCGGCGATTTCCCGTGGGAACTCAGTTATTCTTATGGAAGGGCGTTACAGGATCCGGCCCGCGCCGTCTGGAAGGGTCGGGCTGCCAACGTGGCGGCGGCGCAACAGGTGTTTTATCACCGGGCAGGCTGTAACGGCGCTGCACGCTACGGCAAATATGTTCCGGATATGGAGGGCGTTGCCGCCTGATTTCTTCCAGAATTCCGTCAACCGATCCCGTAACAGCCGAAGGTGCGTTGTTTCGGGATTTTTTTGACGACTTGAAAACACCATGGCTTTCCAGCATCGAATCGGCCCGCCCGGGCGTCGCGTCCGGTCGTTGATCGAGGAACGCTGGTCGACGTGGAGATACAGGAAGGTGGCCTATCCTGTCGTCGGGCTGCTCTCGATCTCCTTGTTGGCCGTGCTCGCTGCCTGCCTGGAATACCGCAACGACTGGATTGCCGGTTGGGTGGGGATTGCGTTGGACCGGACCAACGCGAGGCGCGCCAGGACGGGCGGTATATGGAAGCAGCTGGACGCGCGGGCGGTGGTGGAGGATACGTTGCGGACGATGGAAGCGCCTGCGGTCAGGGGAGGCCTGCCCGATGCGGTTGCGGGCGCCCGCTTCGAGCTGGAACGTGTGCCGGAGACGGGCATGCCTTCCCTGATCGCGGTCTGGCGTACTGAACTCGCCAGGGGCGCGAGCCGCGATACGCGGGAACTGATCGGAAGCGTCAGCGCCTTCAATCGCGGGCTTTCCCTGCTGAAGTTGGCGAGTCTCCCGGAGGCTCGTTACCAGACCCTGGCACAGCAGCGGGTCAACGCGCTGTATCGCCACGCGGGCGGGACCGAATGGCGCGCCCAGGCAGACTCCCTGAAGATCGCGGACTCGACCCGGGCGGACGTTCGTGAACGGCTGGCAGGGGATATCGTCGAACAGTTACGGTCCGAAGAACGGAATCGTCTGATCGGAGACTACCGGTCCGGAAGTGTAAGCCAGATTCTTGTTCAGAGCGGGCTCGGCAGTTACCACTGCGAACTGGCCTATGTCGACCCGGAACGGACCTCGGTCATCTTTGAATTGCACGCGGGGGCAATCGCAGAACTATTCGGAGACGGGGGAGGGCCTCCCTGATGCTCCGTTCTTCGCTTCGGAACGACTGGACCCGGACGGGAATCATTGTGGCGGCCGACGCCGTTCTCCTCGCGGGCCTCGGCTTCGTCTGGCTGGTGACGACGCTTCCGCGGATTCCACCCGACCCCGACGCGTTGCGAAGCCAGGCTGGCGTGAGTATCTACGCGGACTCCGGGGAGTTGCTGTTTACGTTCAACCGTCGGGTGAGGCAGGTGCCGCTGAACCAGGTGAGCCCCTGGTTTATCAAGGCGGTGGTCGCAACCGAAGACGAATCGTTCTACGAGCACCGTGGAATCAGCCTGAAGGGCATCGCGGGCGCATTTCTGGCGAACCTGACGCACTTCCGAAAAGTCAGGGGCGGAAGCACGATTACCCAGCAGATCGTCAAGAATGTGTTCCTGACGCGGGAGAAGACGTATCTTCGGAAGGCGAGGGAGGTGCTGCTGGCCGTGCAACTGGAAGCGATGTTTACCAGGTTGTATGGAAAGGCGGCGAAGGACAGTCTGCTGGAAATCTACATCAACGGGAGTTTCTTCGGTACCAACGCTTATGGCGTGGAGGATGCGTCCCAGACGTTTTTCGGTAAGGCCGCGGCCGACCTGAGTCTGGTGGAGGCGGCCATGCTGGCCGGGTTGCCAAACTCGCCCGGCGCGTTGAATCCGTTCCGGGACGGCGGGCGGCAGGCCGCCGCGCGTACCGCACACGTTCTGAGACGCATGCACGCCGCGGGATACCTGGAATCGGACGCGCTGAAACGGGCCCTTGCCGAACCGCCGGTTCTTACGCCGCAACGCCGCGACCGGAATCGAACGCCGTATTTCGTCGAGATCATCAAAGAGCAGGTGGTACGGCAATGGGGCCGGTCCGCGCTCAGCTTCGGTGCGTTGAACATCTATACGACGTTGGATTTTCAGATGCAGAAAGCCGCAGAAAAGGCTGTGGCGAAAGGGCTTGCGGAAGTGGATTTACGGCTTGGATTTGGTCCGTACGAGCGTGCCGGCAGTGCGGGCAGGCAGGACTACATTCAGGCGGCATTGGTCAGCGTGGAACCGGCAACGGGATACGTGCGAGCATTGGTCGGCGGCCGTGACATCTTCATCAGCCACTACAATCGGGCAACGACCGCCCGGCGTCAGCCGGGATCGGGTTTCAAGCCGGTCGTGTATCTGGCAGCGCTGGCGACGGGCGCGATATCGCCCGTGTCGTTGTTTGTGGATGAACAGCGGACCTACACTGTGAACGGGAAGCCGTGGACCCCCGGGAATTACAGAGATCAATACCTGGGCCTGACGACGGCGGCGTGGGCCCTGACGAATTCCGCGAACTCCGTAAGCGTGCAGATTATGGATCGGATCGGGCCCGAGCGGGTTGTGGAAATGGGCAGGCGTCTCGGCATTCGGCGCCAAATGGAGCCGTATCCGAGCGTCGCGCTTGGCGCAAGCGAGGTTTCTCCGCTGGAGTTGGCTGCGGCCTATGCCACCATCGCCAACTACGGCGTCCGCGTGGAGCCCGCTTTTGTGCGGCGGATCGAAGACTCAGAGGGTCGTGTCGTGTACTCGCATCGGGTGCAACCCGTTCCCGTCATCAATGCCGCGGATGCCTATGTCATGATTCGAATGCTTCAAAACGTCATTCACCGAGGTACCGGCCGCGGCGTAAGGTCACGGGGATTCCAAAGGCCGGCGGCGGGGAAGACAGGCACGACAAACGACTATGCGGACGCCTGGTTTACCGGCTTTACGCCCGGGCTGGTGGCCAGCGTCTGGGTTGGTTTCGACCGGAAAACCGGCAGACGTCCCCGGATAACCGGCGGGCGCGACGCGGTGCCGATCTGGACGGCGTTTATGGCTGGCGCGACAGCGGGGCGCCCCTCGCGGGATTTCTGGAAGCCCGACGACGTCTACGAGGTACTGGTGGACACGGCGACGGGTGTACAAACGGATTCGTTACTTGCAAAGAGTTCGTACCCCGCCCCCATCCTTGTGGCGCTCAAAACGGGCGAGACGACAAACAACCAGATGTCCGTCGCGGAATTCCGTGCGGCTGAAGGCGATTCGTCCAACTGACGGATTCAATCGTCAAAACCATCTATTTGCCACAGGTACGCTCACGGGGAGGAACCCATGCTGCGCGAAGCTCAGGATTTCATGAACGAACTCACAGAGGAACAGCGGAAGCGGATCCTGTTCGCGTTCGAACACGAGGAGCGTTTCAACTGGAATTACGTACCCGTCAAGCGCAACGGTGTGCCTTTCAGGGAAATGTCGCAGGCTCAGCGGGACGCGGCCCATTGTCTGTTGAAGTGCGCGCTCAGCGACGCCGGATATCAGAAAGCGCTGGACATCATGGTTCTTGAGGGCATCCTCGGACAGATCGAGGCGCAGACGACCTCGCGATTCCGACGGGATCCGGACGGGTATTTCCTGACGCTGTTTGGCGACCTTGCGTCCGGGACAGGAACCTGGGGCTGGCGAATCGACGGCCACCATCTGTCGCTGACGGTTTCTGTCGGCACGGAAAAAAAGGTGGCGTCCACACCGGCCTTCTGGGGCGCGAACCCGGCGCGGGTGCCCTCTGGAGAGCACCAGGGCTGGCGCGTGCTGCGTGATGAAGAGGACCTGGCGCGAGGCGTTCTGAATGCGCTGCCCGGGGACCTGCAGTCCACGGTCCGGATTGCGGCGGATGCGCCCAGCGACATCCTCACACGAAACAGCAAGGTGGCGCGGATCGGCGATCCGGCGGGTCTGCCCGTTTCTGAAATGCCGCCGCCGCAGAAAGACGCGGTGATGCGGATTCTGGACGTGTACGCAACGAACCTCCGGCCCGACCTGGCGCAAGCTCATCTGGCGCGCATCAGAAAGGCCGGTGTGGGCCGGCTTCACTTTGCCTGGGCCGGCGGGATACAACCCGGGGAGAAGCACTATTACCGGATCCATGGCCCAACCCATCTGGTGGAATACGACAATACCCAGAACGACGGGAACCACATCCACTCCGTATTGCGCGATCTGGAGAACGACTTCGGCCTGGACCCGTTGCAGAACCACTATGCAAACAGCGAACACGACTGAGAGGAACATGCCATGCCCGCCACGCAGGGCGGGCGCCCCCGCCGGTTCCGGCGAGGAACTGGATATGGATCGCCACGAACTGGTTGTGGACGTGAAGGCTGTCACGCTTCATCGCTATGCCCTCGAACGCGTGGACAAACGTTGGCGGGCGTTCGTCGTCCTGGATATCTGAGATGAGACTCGGCGGCATCGTGCTGTGCGGCGGCCAAAGCCGACGGATGGGATCTCCCAAGGCCTGGCTGCGCTTCGGCGAAGAAACCCTGCTGCATCGCGTGGTTCGTGTACTCGCCGGCACGCTGGATCCGGTTTTTGTGGTTGCGGCGCAGGGACAGAGACTTCCACGCCTTCCCGACAACGTGGGAGTCATCCGGGATCGGCTGCCGGGCAGGGGGCCTCTGGAGGGGCTGGCGGCAGGTCTTGAAGCCATCTCCCGGCACGCCGATGCGGCGTTCGTCTGTGGTTGCGATGCGCCGTTCCTGCACCCTGATTTTGTTCGGCGAGTTGCGCATCTGGCCTGCGAAGCCGATATCGCCATGCCGTACATAGACGGTCGCCTGCACCCGCTTGCCGCCGTCTACCGGGTGTCCGTGCTCCCGGTGATTCTGGACATGCTCGATACCGGCTCTTTCAGACTCACGATGCTGGCGGAACGTTGTGACTGCCGCCGTTTATCAGGGCCCGAGTTGAGGGACGCGGATCCTGAACTGGATTCGCTGCGAAACATCAACACCACGGTAGAATATGTGCGGGCGCTGGGAGTTGCCGGGTACCCCCGCGGGGATTGATCGGCCCGTGGTTTCTTGGTATATTGTCTCCCGGGCCGTGCGCCGGTCCCTTTGGGGCGGGTTTCGGTCGACACGCATGCAGGTCGGCTGATGCCGCAGGTGCGGTCTAACGCAATATATCAAGGGTTGTCATTTTCAAGGGAGGCGGCAATGCACGAGGACAAGACCCTGGTGACCGAGGAGCAGATCAGGGAAGCCCTGAAGGATCTGGAGGGGTGGGAATACGATCGGGAAAGCAAGGCGCTTCACCGAATATGGAGATTTCAGAAGTTCGTCCCGACGATGGCCTTTGTGCGCACGCTTACACAGGTCATGGACACCAATAACCATCATTCGGACATCCATCTTGACAGCAGGAAGAAGACCCTGACGGTTACGGTAACGACGCATAGCGAAAACGCCGTCACCCGGGCGGACCTCGATTTTGCCAATGCGGTGAATGCCGCGGAGTAACCCACGCGTCGTCAACCGCTGTCACGATCATTCGATACCGCGTGCCCGGAAGTACCCGGACGGTCCCAACAAAAGGCGATTGGACTTGCAAATTGCGGTGAAGTTCGTTATGTTAAGGGACAGAGGAAATCATCGTGTTCCGGTGGTGAATTCAATGAAAAGGAGATTCTCGAATGGGTAATCCCACGATTACCGCGTATCTCAAACCCCAATGCGGATGGAGCCGGGGCATCCGCGCGGTACTGGCAAAATACGGGCTCGAATACGAAGACAAGGATATTATCAACGTTCCGGAGAACTACGAGGAAATGGTACGGAAGAGCGGGCAGCCACTGCAGCCGACCCTGGATTTTAACGGACAGATTCTGGCCGATATCAGCGGCGACGAACTGGAAGCCTATCTGGTTCGAAGCGGATACCAGCCCGCGGGCCCGAACCCCGATGTTCCCACCGACAGCTCTTGTACCGACGAGGAACACGAGGCGATGGCCCGGTCGCAACAGGCGGTTTTCTTCAGCAGCAGGCCGGGAAGCTGAAACAGCTTCTGAACAATCGGGTTCAAGTTGAACCATATAGGAGAGGCGGCCCCACGGGACCGCCTCTTTTTCATGGACGTCTCGGAAGTTCTGCCGGCCCGCGGGATTCACCGCGGCCTGCCGGCGACAACCGCGCCTTGTCTGGATCTCGGGCAGCGATCCCGCCGCGGGAAGCGTCGCGATGTCTCTGTCCGGACTGCGAACGTGACGGTCGGAAGGCGGCACAATGGACGTCGGATTGCGGCGCAACGCGCGGGACGAGGCAGGCGCGGAACGGTTGCTCTTCGCACACATTGCGGACTGCGGCAGATGCAAACGGCTGGCTGATTTCCGCGCCACGTTCGTATCCACGGAGAGCCGGACGGGGAATGACGACGGCTACTGGGCAAGACCGGTGCCGGGTTTCGGAGACGCGTCCGGCCGCCTGCTCGTCATCGGACTCGCGCCGGGGGCCCACGGTGCGAACCGTACCGGCAGGCCCTTTACGGGTGACTACGCCGGGCGGGTGCTGTACGGGGCGCTCTACCGGCACGGTTTCTGCAATCAGCCGGACTCCACTCACCCAAACGACGGCTTGAAACTCAAGAACGTCTACATCACAAACGCTGTAAAGTGCGTCCCGCCCGCGAACAGGCCGAACGGCAGCGAAAAACGCGCCTGCCTGGATTGGCTGCAAATGGAAACGGAACGGTTGAGTCGGATTCGGGTTGTACTGGCGATGGGTCGAGACGCGTTCGAAGCCTGGATGCGTCTGATGCGTGCAGAAGGCATTGTTGAAAAGGCGGGGGACTTCCCGTTCACGCACGGAAGGACCTACCGTTTCGACCGCGATTCCCGGATTCTGATTGCCAGTTACCACTTCAGCCGTTACAATATAAATACCGGAAGGCTCACGGAACGGATGGTTGAAGGGTTGTTCAAGTCCGTGAATCGTCTGCTGGCGGAACCGGATCGGAATCGCGGGACGTGGAGCGTTCTTCCCCGTAGATAGATTGCCTGAGTTCCACCGACGAGTCGCCCGACTCGCGTTCTTCAGACAGGCTAAGGAACCAGCCAGCTAACCCAGAGCCGCTCCCCTGAGCATGCGATGCCCAGAGCTTGTCGAAGGGTCGAAGGGTCGAAGGGTTGTCTAGTACTTAATTGGTTAAGTTAGAGTATTTATATTCAAAGGCTTTGGGTTGGACTTTTGTGGCTTTCCACTCGAAGGGATGTGCGTTCTCGTTGTAGGCGTCAATGAAGTGATTGATGGCGGTGCGTAAGTCTCGAATCGAGGTGAAGGAGCCGCCTTTGAGCGCGCTTCTCCACAGGATGCTGAACCAGATTTCGATCTGGTTCAGCCAGGATGCGTGGGTAGGGGTGTAGTAGAAGTGGACATTTGGATGGCGTGGCAGCCAGCGGTCGTTCTTGGGCTTGTGGGTGTTCAGGTTGTCGAGGATGATGTGGAGTTCCTGATCGGGGTATTCGGCGACAAGTTCGTTCATAAAGCTCAAGAATTGGCGTCGTTTGCGCCTTTTGTAATGCCCGGCCTTGACGAGGCCGGTGGCGACGTTCAATGCGGCGAATAACGTGGTGGTGCCGTTTCTCTTGTATTCGTGGTTAAAGCCGGTCACGGCCTTGCCGTTGGGCAGCTTGAGCCATCCCTGTACCCTTTCCAACGCCTGGATCGCGGGCTTTTCGTCGACGCACAAGACAATCGCATTTTTGGGAGGTTCCAGATACAACCCCACAATGGCTGCGGCCTTGGCGGCAAATTCGGGATCGGTGCTGATACACCAGCTGCGCCTTCTGGCCAGTGAGATGCCGTGGTTGCGCAATACTTGCCAGACATAGTGGACAGAAATCCCCAGCTTGTCGGCCAACAACGGACCGGTCCAGTTTCCATAGCCCTTGGGCGGGGCGTCGTCCAAGGACTCCAAAATTCGCCTTTCGCTTGAAAGATCGTACTTGGCAGGCTTACCCGACCTCGCCTTGTCCTGCAACCCGGAAAGACCCGACTCGTGAAAGCGCCGGCGCCACTTGCACACCGTGGCCTCGCGCGTTCCCAGGTCCCTGGCGATGTCACGGTTCGCAATGCCCTGCGATGCTGAAAGAACAATCCGGGCGCGTAGCACATAACGGTGTTGCGTCTTGCCTGAACGGCTCCAACTCAACAGCGTCTCTTTTTCCTCGTCACTCAACGTGATCAACACGGCGGGGCGGCTCATAGGCGGTCTCCTCTCCACAATTGAATTGAGATCGATTCCCTATGAGCACAAGATATATTATTTCGCTTTCTTTGTCAAGTAAGTACTAGCCCATTGCAGAAAGTGAAACGCGGGCATTTCGACAAGTTCAATGTCCACGTTTCAAGCAGCGAAGCAACTCCGATCGGACACAAGTGTGCGGCTTCCTTCCGGGACTATGGGGAGAGCCGTGTTTACGGCGTTTCAATGTCACTCAGTAACGAGATATAGGGGAGATTTCGGAATCGCTGGTCGTAGTCCAGGCCGTAGCCCACGACAAATTCGTCCGGAATGGAGAATCCCACGTAGTCGATAGGCACATCCACGACTCGACGGGCGGGTTTATCCAGCAAACTGCATACCTTCAGGCTTCGGGGGCGCCGGGTCTCCAGAGTGCGCAACAGGTATTCCAGCGTCAGGCCGGTATCCACAATGTCCTCCACAAGGAGTACGTCCGCGCCGGAGATGTCCCGATCGAGATCCTTGAGGATCCGCACAACGCCCGAGCTCCGCGTGGACTTGCCATAGCTGGCTACAGACATACATTCAATTTCGATCGGTACGGAGATTTCCCGGGAAAGATCGGCCAGGAAGAAGAGGGCGCCTTTAAGTACGCCAACAAGGATGAGAGGCCGCTCCGTCCAACCAGTCGACCGTTCTTCACCGGCGTTCGGGTCCTCCGGCCGGAAAGCGCCGCCGGCGCGGAAGTCCGCCGATATTCGGGCGCCCAGCTCTCGAACTCTTTCCCGGATTTCATCGGGGGATATCGGTATTGTGGGTATTTCGCCGTGCATAGGGAAACCGGGTGATCGCGGGATTACAACGGCGGGTGGTTCCGCGGAGGCAAACGTGGCGCCCGCCGTGCAACCATGACGACGTGACGGCATGAAAGATAAGTTTCGACCGCAATTGTGGCAACCGGCTATTGTCAATGTCGTGAGAGTCCCATGAATCTGATCTCTGGCAGCCGACTGGAACGGGCGAGGGAACGCCGGACACGCGCCGGATTTGCCCATTCATACGATCGACTGAAGGCCGGGGCGGATGCGTTTCTCGGCCAGGAGTTGCATCCGCAGGATCGCCCCGCCGGATACTACCACAATTACTTCTGTCCGGATCACGCCGTTGAGCTCGTGTTTGAAGCGGATTCGCCGAACGCCCATCGATGTCCGCGGGACGGGCGTGTTTTTTCGGGCGAGCCGTACGATTCCGCCTGGCGCTGGTTCGTCAACAACAGACTTTCCGAAATGGCGTACCGTCTCGCGCTCATGTGGCGTTTGGATGAAAACCGTGCATATCTGAATCGATGCAGAGAGATCCTGCTGGCCTACGCTGAGCGTTATCCCGGGTATCCGATCGAGCGGGAACTGCCGTACGGATGGGGCAAGGTGGCGAATCACTCACTCGACGAGGCGGTGTGGTTGATTCCCGTTACGAGAGCCTACGACCTGATCCGGGAGACCCTGAACGCCCACGAGCGGACGCTGATCGAAACGAACCTGCTCGCACTTGCTGCGGACCATATACAGGGCCAGAAATTCCACCGCATACACAACATCGAATGCTGGCACAATGCCGCAATCGCGGCGGTTGGAATCTGCCTGGACGACGCGTGGCTTCAGAAGGTGGCCCTCGACGAAAGGTTCGGCTTCCGCCACCAGCTGCGGGAGGGTGTTCAGGACGACGGCATGTGGTGGGAGGGGTCGTCCAGTTACCATTTCTATACCCTGGCCGCGTTGATTGCTCACGCTCAGATTTCCGAGAACACCGGCACGGACCTGCAAGACGACGACAGGCTCAAGGCGATGTTCCGGGCGCCGGTGTCGCTGGCGTTTCCCGATTTCAGGCTTCCCGCCACGAACGATTGCTGGTATTTCTCATCCTTGCTGTCGGACGTCTGCCACGGCGTGCCGCCGGCGGAGTCCTTTTACGAGGTGGCGTACGGATGGTACGGGGACGTGGATTTCGCCCGGATTCTCCAACGCAACTATTCAGGCCGTCCACGAACGGCCGTGGAGGCGCTTCTCTACGGAGTGGACCTGCCCGGTCCTGACGGTGGGCTCGACCTGGGCAGCACCGTTCTGATGCCGTCCGGATTGGCCATCCTGAGGTCCAGGGAATCCCATCACGGGCAGAGTTGCGTGCTGCTGAAGTACGGCCCCCACGGCGGCGGACACGGACATCCCGACAAACTCTCGATTTCGTTCTACGCACGAGGATGCGCGGTTGCAACGGACCTGGGTACGCCCGGATATGGCGTTGGCCTGAACGAAAGCTGGTACCGGCAGACGCTCAGCCACAACACCGTAACGGTCAACGGACGCTCCCAGCCGCCGGCGGAAGGGCGGCTGGTGAACTTCGATTCAAAGCGCACGGGTGGCTTCGAAGTGGCCGATGCCGGTGTTTCATGGGAAAATGGCCCCTATTCAGGGGTTGCCATGCGCCGGGTGATTCTGTGGACGGATTCATACTTCTGGGATGTGTTCCTCGTGACGGCGCCGCAGGAATGCCAACTGGACTGGGTCTGCAGATACCCGGACGATCGGCGGGGGCACACCGGACTTTCCCGTCGCGGAACCGTTGCGCTTTCCGGCGACGGTTATGCCCACGTCCGGCAGCCGGTTGAATTCGTACCCGAGGAAGTGGTTTCCCTGGATTGGGGCCTGCCGGGGGGTGGGGTGGGGGCATTCCTGCCCGAAGAAAAGGGCGCACGAATCATCCTTGGGAAAGCGCCCCTCCAGCCCGCGACGGATACCGGCGATCTGTTCATCCGCCGCCGGATTTCCCGCGAAGCAACCTTTGTCACGCTTAACCATCACTGGGACGCGGCCCCCTCCGTAAGCCGCGTCGACCCGCTGGCTTGGGAAGATCCGGACCCGGCCCGAGGATTTCTTGTACACGCCGGGTCCGAACGGCATCTCTGGATCCTGTCGGACGATCCTCGGGACCTCTCCGGTATCGATGCCGACTGGACGTTTTCGTACCCGTTGCCGGCGCGTGCTTGACAGCTCTTTTGCCGGTTGCTTTTTTCTCGCCGTTCGTTATTTTCCAATCCGTGGCCAACGTCCGTGAATCGTGTCGGACCGTCATTGAATATTCACAATAAATAAAAGAGATAAATTACTGTGGATGAATTAACTAAAGGAATAAATGGGGAGTTCCGGGATACGCTCGACCGCTCTCGCGCGCTGTTCGAAAGAGCGTCACGGATTTTTCCGGGCGGCGTCACCCACGACCTGCGATACTATGCGCCGTTTCCGCTTTACGCCAGTCGTGCCGAGGCCGGCCGCAAGTGGGACGTGGATGGCAGGGAATACGTGGACCTTTGGATGGGGCACGGGGCGCTGATGCTGGGGCACTGTTTTCCGGAGATGGTGGCGGCCGTTTCGGACCAGGTGGCGCGCGGCACCCATTATGGCGCGTGCCACGAACTGGAGGTGGAATGGGGCGAATGGGTCCGTAGGCTGATTCCTTCTGCCGAACGCGTCCGATTCACAAGTTCAGGCACGGAGGCGACGCTGATGGCGCTCCGGCTGGCCCGGACGTTTACGGGCAAGCGAAAGGTACTCAAGTTCTTCGGCCACTTCCACGGCTGGCACGACAACCTCATTGTAGGTGTCCTGCCGCATTTCGACGAACCTGTTCCCGCCGGCGTTCTTCGCGAAGTCGCGGATACGGTTTGCCTGTGTCCACCGAACCGGATCGACAGGGTGGAGGAGATTCTGGACCGGGACGACGACATTGCCTGTGTCATTCTGGAGCCTACCGGCGCTCAGTTCGGCGTCGTGCCCGGCCGACCGGGTTTTCTGGATGAATTGCGGCGGGTTACCCTGCGGCACGACGTGCTCCTGATTTTCGACGAAGTCATTACAGGCTTTCGATGCGCGCCGGGCGGTGCCCAGGCCCACTACAACGTCAAGCCCGATCTCACCTCGCTGGCGAAAATCCTGGCGGGCGGCCTCCCGGGAGGCTGCCTGGCGGGCAGGCGGGATATCATGGACCTGCTGGCGTTCCGGGGAGACCGCGAGTGGGACACATGTCGAAAAATGCCTCACCAGGGCACCTTCAACGCCAATCCCGTTTCCGCCGCAGCCGGAATTGCCACGCTGAAGGCTATTGAAGACGGAACCCACGTCGCACGGGCAAACCGGAACGGCGAAGCCCTGCGCAAACGCCTCAACGGCGTCATCGCGGACCACGGCGTGAACTGGGTTGTCTACGGTGATTTCTCGGGCGTAAAGTTCCTGCCCGAAAGTGGACCCGCAGCGCAGAGCCTGGAAGCGATCATGGGCGGCACCTACGACTACCGCAGACTGAAGAGGCCCGATCCCGCATTGCGGGATGCGTTCCGCGCCGCGATGCAGCTGGAAGGCGTCGATCTGAACGGATTGGTCGGATTAACGGCCTCCGTGCATACCGAAGCAGATTTGGATCACGTTGTCCGCGCGTTCGATCGCACCCTGGACCGTTTGAAACGTCAGGGTCTCATTGAGAGCCAGGGCAGGGTCCCGCGTGCGAAGTCCTGAGAATGGCCGGGGGATTTGCGTTCCAGTCTACCGGGATCCCGGAGCACGGCGCAGGCGGTTCAGAACCGAGCCGCTTCATTATCTTCGCCGGCAATACAAATAGGCAGACGTCTCGGCATGCCCAACCGGATTCGAGTTCTATCGGACGAAATCGCCAATCGGATCGCCGCGGGTGAAGCCGTGGAGCGACCGGGCTCCGTTGTGAAGGAATTGCTGGAAAACGCCATCGACGCGGGCGCGGACCGCGTTGTGGTTGAAGTGGCCGGCGGCGGCAAGGAGTCCATACGTGTCAGCGATAACGGGTGCGGGATGTCGCCTGACGACGCGCTGCTGGCCCTGGAACGGCACGCGACGAGCAAGATCTCGGATCTCTCCGACTTGCGCACGCTGCGTACGCTGGGGTTTCGCGGTGAGGCCCTGCCAAGTATCGCGGCCGTGTCCCGAATGGCGATCGAGACGCGGCAGGGAGAGGAGTTGCAGGGGACGCTTGTGCGGGTGGAAAGCGGACGGGTGCGCGACGTTGCATCCACAGGCCGTGACCGGGGAACAACCGTCGCTGTTCACGGCCTGTTTTTCAATGTACCGGCAAGGCGGAAATTCCTGAAAGGCGTTGACACCGAATTCAAGCACGTGGCGAACGCTCTGACGGGTCTTGCCCTGGCGTATCCGTCCATTGCATTCATACTCTCTCACAACGGGCGTGAAATCCTGAACCTGGAACGTGCCGAAAGCCAGCATCGACTGGAGGCCGTATTCGGGGTTCAAATGGGCCGCGACGCCGTTTTCCTGGACGGTGAGCGGCATGGGATTCGGGTTTGGGGGTTTGCCGGGAGACCGGAACTGGCGCGGAAGTCGGGCTCCCGGCAGGCAATGGTCGTCAACGGGCGCTGGGTTCGCGACCGGGCGGTGGCGCACGCCGTGCACAATGGCTTTGGCGGATTGCTCGTGAAGGGCTTCCATCCCGCCTTTGCACTGCTCCTGGAGATGGATCCTTCCCGTCTCGACGTCAATGTCCATCCCACCAAGCGCGAAGTGCGTTTTGCAGACGAGACAACGGTTTACGAAGCGGTTTCGGAAGTCGTGCGCGCGGGATTGAGGGAGGAAGACCTGGTGCCGGAGGTGGATAGCGGATTCGCTGCGCCCGCGGTTCTGACAAACGGCTCTGCTTCCGCGGCGCCGGATCCGGCAGGAGCCGTCGCGGACGCGCCGGTGGAGCGGGACGCTTATCTTCCGGACCCCCTGGGTCTTGAAGACGTGCAGATGGCGCTTTCTCTGACCGTAAGGAAAACGGAGGAGGACCACGAAAAACCCGCGGCCGCAGAACACAGCGCGGATCTGACGGACGATGAAGCCTTAGGCCGGGTCTCGGTCTGGCAGGTACACGACAAATATATCCTTGCACATATCAAGAACGGCCTGATTATCGTCGATCAGCACCTGGCCCATCAGCGGATGATCTACGAACAGACGCTCGGTTCCTTCGAAGCAAACGCGGGATTGGGCCAGCGGCTCCTGTTTCCGGTCACGCTTGACTTCGGCCTGGCACAGATTCAGGCTGTGCGGGAGGCGATGCCGCTGCTTGAAGCCATGGGCTTCGGCGTACGGGATTTTGGCGGGAATACCGTGGTTGTGGATGCCATTCCCGTGGAGCTCAAGGCATGGGAAGACGGGCGTCTTCTCCAGGAGATCGTCGACGATCTGACCGACGCGGAATCCCGGTCTTCGGTCGCCGCGGGGCGCCGGAATGTTGTGTCGCCGCTCGAGCATCGATTGGCGGCCGCCTACGCCCGGCACACGGCCATCCGAACAGGAGAGCGGCTCTCTTCCAGGGAGATGCGTGCACTGATCGACCGGCTGTTCGCCACCAGGGAACCGTTTGTCTGCCCGAACGGCAGACCGACCGTGGTGAAGATGTCCCTCGATGAAATCGACCGGCAATTCAGCAGATAGGCAGCGCCGAATACTGGCGCTCGTGGGCCCCACCGCATCCGGCAAGACCCGGGTTGGCATTGCCCTGGCGAGGGCACTCGGCGGGGAAGTGGTCTCCGTGGACGCACGCCAGATCTACCGGCATATGGACATCGGAACGGCCAAACCCACGGTGGAAGAGCGTGCCCTGGCGAAACACCACATGATCGACGTGGTGAATCCGGACGAAGAGTATAGCGCCGGGCATTACGCCAGCGACGCTTGCGAGGCAATCGAGTCGATTCTGGAGCGAAGTCGGGTCCCTGTACTCGTGGGGGGATCAGGGCTTTATCTGAAGGCGGTCCTCGACGGCTTTTCGCCGCTGCCGCGCACCCCGCGAGCCGTCAGGGGGCGTCTGATGGCGGACGCAAACGAAGATCCGGCGGGAATCTACGCCCGGTTGCGCGGCGTCGACCCGCGAACGGCCGAACGCCTGCACGCCAACGATACCAAACGTATCGTCCGCGCGCTTGAAGTTTTCGAACTTACGGGAACGCCGCTCTCGGTGCTTCACGAGCAGTCGCCGCCAACAGGGAGAAACTGGCGTGCAGCACGGTTCGGGCTGAGGATGGACAGGTCGTTGCTGTACCGCAGGATCGAAGAACGCGTCGACGCGATGTTCGATTCCGGGCTCGTCGACGAAGTCCGGGATCTGCAACGCCGCGGCTACGGTCCGGAGCTCAACGCACTCAATACATTCGGGTACCGAGAGGTTTTCGATCATCTGGAAGGGAAACTGGAACTGGCTGAAACCGCGGCGCAGATCAAGATGGGTACCAGGCGGTACGCCAAACGACAGCTCACGTGGTTTGGAAGGGATCGCCGCCTGACGTGGATCGACGCGAATGAAACCGGCGCGCCCAACGCCATTCTCAAAATTCTTGACACCCTCTGAGGGAGTTGGTAGATTTCACCAGAAACAGGGGCGGGAATAGCTCAGCTGGTAGAGCGCAAGCTTCCCAAGCTTGAAGTCGCGGGTTCGAGTCCCGTTTCCCGCTCCATAAAATTCCACTTTTGCTGCGCAGACAATGGCCATTTAACGTTCATGTTTGAATGGCCGTTTTTGTTGGTGGAACAAGGCCTCTCCCGATAACCGGACTGCCATGCTTAGGTCGCCGGTTTGAGGGTGGGGCGGACATTCCTGTCTGCCCGCCTCGCAATGCCAATGAAGTCTCCGCGCCAGGGAGTTTCCCGCGTTGCAGTGTTAAGGACGATCGAGTAGACGGGAGATTCTTCGCTAAGCTCCGAATGACATGTGTGCCGATCAGCATCCTCGAATTACAACCAATACGCCTTCGCCCGACATGTCATCCTGAGGAGGCCGTCCTGTCTGCTGGAGAATCATCGGCAGGCAGGCCGACGAAGGATCTACTGCGGCATAGGTACACACCAGCGTGATTTGTACGTGTCCCAGACCTGAAAGGCGGCACGTCCGTCGCGGAAGGCCGGACGCCCACAAGGGACGCCCCTACAAAGGCCAGGGTGGAGGCGATGAAGAAGCCGACGTTAGCAATGTGGGCAGACAAGCCTGTCTGCCCACATTGCTAACGGCCTATCGGGAACGAGACAGAAGAACGATCCACGAGCTCAGATCGTTGTAGAAATGTATCCGTCAGGTGTCATGTTGACGAGGCATCTACAGCGACCTCGGATGATTCTCTATTGTCTGGCATAGTGCACGACCAAACTTTCATCACATCCGAATGGTATCGACAAAAGGAGAGTAGCATGTCATCTGAAAATGAAAAAAGCACAAAGTTTATTAGACTCGAGAGAGTTAATTTGAAACGGTTGGATCAACTTTCGGAAAAACACGTGCAGAAACAGATCGCGAGTGATCCCACAATTCTGGGGTTGGGTGAACTCGTGGCGATTGATCGGGAAAGGCGCCAGCCCAAGGCCGGACGACTTGACTTGCTATTGCGGGACACTAAATCAGATAAGCGATATGAAGTTGAGATTCAGCTCGGAGAGACGGACGAAAGCCATATCATACGCACAGTGGAATATTGGGATCTGGAGCGAAAACGATATCCACAGTACGAACACGCAGCAGTAATCGTTGCGGAGGAAATAACATCACGATTCCTCAACGTAGTTCAGCTATTTTATGGTCAAATACCACTAATCGCACTCAAGATGACCGCATTCCGTATCGGAGACGACTATGCGTTGACATTTGTCAAGGTTTTGGACGAACTCACGTTTGGACCCGTCGACAATGACGAGACCTCGGCAGAACGTGTAGATCAGTCATTTTGGGAAACGGATCGTGGCACAAAGGAGACGCTAAGTCTTACCGACGATCTGTTTGGAATCGTGCGTGAGGTAGAGCCTGCCGCAACCCTCAATTACACCAAACACTATATCGGGCTTGAAGTTGCAGGAAGTGCATTCAATTTCGTCAGGTTCAGGCCGCACAAGGCGCATGTAAGGATGATGATCAAACATCCGCAGGATGCGGATATTGATGAAATGTTCGATGAGGCGGGCATAGACAGGCTGGGATATCGCTCACGTGATCGGGAGTATCAAGTGAATATTTACCCGAACATCAATGACTCACAGCGCAAGGCTCTCAAACGTCTGCTTGAACAGGCGAATGTGATGCTTAAAAAGTCGTGACTGAACAACGGCAAATCGATATCGGTATCGGAACAGCGTTGAGACATAAGAGAGATGGCAACTCGGGAGGTTGCAAATTGGGTAACGGTCTCAGGATTGGAGCAATACAATTGTCCAATCGCGTTATCGTCTATATGAGAGGAGACGAGCCGTCGAGTCCTGAGGAAGGTCGGTGACATTTGTCGAGATTCTATGGAAAATATGGCAGTATTTGAAAAAACGCATGAGTTCCAAACAGCATGGCATCGGCACTTCGGGAGTTGAGGTCAGCGGCATATCCGCACACGGCGTCTCATTGCTTGCCGGCAATGAGGAGAATTTCCTTTCCTACGAGGATTTTCCGTGGTTTAAAGATGCTTCCGTGGGAAGCATCCTGAACGTGAAGGAGCCGACTCCCGGACACTTCTATTGGCCCGATTTGGATATAGATCTTGGGTTGGAAACCATCCGCCATCCTGATCGATTCCCACTTCGTGCTCGGGTAGATACCTGACTGGCCGCGAAGGGCGACAGGCCGGAGCGCGCGTCTCGACGTTGCGTCAAGCCACGGTTATTGGTACGTTTACTGCGGTTATCAGATTCCGCGACGCGTTGACTGACTTGAGTTCCTCGCTGGCAAAATCTACCCGTATTGGCAAAGGAACGGGGGGCGTGTCTACGTATGTTGGCGACGTCCGATAAATCTTGGACGTAACTGCAAATTCAGGAGTTAGGGGACATCAGACTTACGCCGTGGCTGCGTTCCGGCGTGGTTTTGTCAAGCAAGTGTGACCATTTAACGCGCAAAGGGAAAGGGAACGGTATGGCGGATCAACTGGTGGACATTTACGAAAAATACGTAAAACCGTTGCCGACAGCGGAGCGCCTTCGCCTGTTGGAAATGGCGGTTCATGATTTGGCTCTCGTCGCCCAGCAGGAGCCCAAGAACCGGAGCATTTTGGAATTGCGTGGATTAGGTAAGGAAATCTGGCAAGGAATTGATGCTCAAGAGTACGTTGATCGTCTTCGCAAAGAGTGGGAGCGTTAACCGTGATGACATTGCATGAGGCATTCGCCGATGTGACGTCGGTGGGATTCGACACGTCGCCTATCATCTATCTGATCGAAACACATCCCAAGTACGATGAGTTGGTGACGGAGATTTTTCGCCGAATCGATCAAGGGATCAGTACAGGGTTTACCTCGGCAATTACCTTGACGGAAGTGTTGACTCAGCCACTGAAACAAGGGCAGATTCATCTGCAAAGACAGTATCGCGATCTGTTACTCCACAGTGCCAATTTCCATACGCTGCCTGTCGATGCAGAGACTGCCGAGCAAGCCGCAGGTCTCCGGGCACGGTATGGGTTACGTACCCCCGATGCTTTGCAAGTTGCTGTCGCGAAGACTGCAAAGTGTCAGGTGTTCTTGACCAACGATAAAGCACTTGAAAACGTCGAGGACGTGAACGTGCTTGTTCTGGATGATTTAGAATTCAAACAAGAAGATGGAACGATTGTGGAATAGATCTACGGGTCTTATCGAGTCCAGCCTTGTTCCGCAACTCCCACTCGTGACCGTGGTGCCTGGTGTAGGCCTCTGATGCCATTACCTCTGGATCGATAGTAATGACCGAGTTTCAGTCTGTCGAGCATGGTCCGCAGCCACTTCGACCGCAGTCGGTTTTTACGGTTGATGGTAAGCCGACCTCATTCGCTGTACTTGACTTCTGGGTCTGGGTGGGATCAGATATTTTGAACAACGCCCTTCGTGGAAAGGTCGCTGAATACATCGTCGGCCAGGCCGTCGGGGCATGGGAAGGCGCACCGGTCAGGATCGAATGGGATACCGTAGATATCCGGACGCCCAAAGGGATTTCAATCGAGGTAAAATCAGCGGCTTACATTCAGTCGTGGCGTCAGTCCCAGCCATCTCAGATTTCGTTCGGAATTGCAAAGACAATAGCCTGGGATCCGGAGACGGGGGAGTACGGCACGATTCCCGTTCGCAGCGCAGACGTGTACGTATTCTGCCTCCTTGCTCACCGGGACAAACGGACAATCAACCCTCTCGAACTCACGCAGTGGGAGTTTTTCGTCCTGCCAACGCGAATCATCGACGCGGCGTTTAACAGTCAGAAAACAGTTACGCTCTCGCGTCTAAACGAGGCAGGGGCGGTTTCAGTCGGCTATCGAGATTTGCGCAAGGCCATCCTCGATGCGAATGGCGACGGCGATATGAGCGGGTGAACGACATAATATCCGGAATTGTAATTAGTTACGTCTTATGCTCCTGCCAACTTGGAAAGGGACCTGTCTGACCGTGGACGCTGAGCTTGTCGAAGCGCCCGTGTTGAGGCGGCTTTTTGACCCTTCGCCGACCCTTCGACAAGCTCAGGGAGCGACTCAGGGTGCCAGGTCAATGGTGTGTAATAGTGTAAACTGTTGAGTGCTCCCTGTAATACGTTGTCGCTGAACAACGTGCTGGGTTCCTCCAGGTGTTTAGGCCGTAGAGAGGTATGTCGAAAAATGTAAGTCGAATTTCGTGTGATTCACTACGAATGAAAGAACAACTCCCCATATAATTCGAAGGAAGGCGACAAAGGCGTGGAAAATGAAATCCCGGAGTGGGTAACCTATCCTGGCGATGACTGGGTCAAGATCACGCCCGCTGAAGCCGGATTGGACATCGAAGCGTTCGATCGCTTCCTGTCGGGACTTGACATCAAGGGCGCGTGGTTCGGCGGTGAGGACCATACCGGGAACCAATGGGGCACGGTCCTCACGCGCGGAGGCTACCTCGTGCATGCCTGGGGCGACCGGCATTACCGGTTCCAGACGGCATCGATGGGCAAGGCGTTTATGTGGGTGCTGATCGGGTTTGCCACGGAAGACGGGATACTGGATCCCGACGAACCGATCCACAGGACCTGGACGGGGGAGGGGGAGCTATCGCATCCACACAAAACCCTGAACCGCGGACACCACCGGACGCTCACCTGGCGCCACCTCATCGGCCCGAAGGACCGCAGCGCGCACCAGGGCGGGTTTCCCATGGAATTGGGAAGCGCATGGGCTAAGGGACGCAAAGGGCTCCCCGAGTGGGCAACCTGGACCGGCGATCCGTTCTATGACCTCTATTCGCACGTGAAGCCTGGCACGAGAGAACACTACAGCAGCGCCGGATTCTGGCGCCTGGGCCAGGCGCTGACCTTTGTCTGGGACCGCGACCTCAAAGAGGTGCTGGACGAGCGGCTGTTCGGTAGGATCGGGATTCATCCGAGGCGGTGGGACTGGTACACCGGCCGTACGGTGAGTGAAAGCAAGTACTTCTATCCGGATATACCGGATTCCTATACCTATCTCGATCCGCCCTATGAAATCAATGGTCACGTGGTGCGAAGCGGTCCGGGGTGGGTGGTGATGAGCCCGTCGGATATCGCCCGTTTCGGGCATCTGCTGGCGACGCGGGGGAAGTGGAAGGGCGAGCAATTGGTCGATCCCGACTGGCTGCGGGGACACAGCGGCGGGAACCGCTGCGGCGTGAGTGGAGAAAGCACCTATTACACGGCAATGGCCCAGGTCACCACCGAGGGCTTCAACCATCCCCATTCTATCGTGACGACGAGCCTGCTGCCGGACGATCTGTTCGTCGGCCCGGTTTGGGTTTCCGGTTCAGCGTGAGGATTCTCGAAATGGATGACGTACGAATCGGGATCGCCGGGCTGGGCCACCGCGCCTTGAACTGGATTCGACTGTTACAGGAGATCCCGGGGTACCGGATTACGGCAATCTATGACTGGATCGAGCCGCTGCAGGCACGCGCGCTGGGCCACATCCGCGCCGGCGACGACGTGGCGGTGTTTTCCGATTATGAGGACTTCCTCGCGTTCGACGGGATGGACGCGGTGGGACTGTGTGTGAGGCGGAAGGAGGTGGGGGAGATGGCCGCGCGGGCGCTGGAGGCGGGAAAACACGTGAACTCCGAGGTGCCCGCGGCGTACACGATGGGGGACTGTTGGCGAATCGTCACCGACGTGGAGCGGACGGGGATGGTGTACAGCCTGGCCGAGCAGACTCGGTACTGGGGGGTTGTGGAGGGTTGGCGCCAACTCGTGACAGAGGGGCGGCTGGGCAGGATTACTTATGCCGAAGGCCAGTACGTGGGGTGGTACGGCACGAATCAGTATTTCCAGGATTTCAAGACGGGCAAGCAGGTTCCCATCGAATCGCTGCCCGACCATCCCGAAGCCGAACCCACGGTGCTGCACACGCTGCCCACAATCATCGGCGGCATCGGTTCGCACGATATGAGTGTGGTTCTGAAGGTACTCGACGACCGGGTCGTGGAAGTAGTCGGGATGAGTACGAACGAGCCCAGCTACTCGTTCCCCGAGATCTCTCGTCCGGATATACAGGTCGCGCTGATGAAGACCGAGAAGGACACAGTGATCCGGATGCTGTGCGGGTTCACCCAGTCCAGGCCACACTGCGACCACCACTGGTGGCAGTTCATCGGCACGAAGGGCGGTGTCGAGTGGCGCCGTTCGCTCGACGAGAAGCCGAAGATGTGGCTTGCCGATACCCAGATGAACGACTGGGCGGAGGTGGACTGGCAGTACCAGCGTACGGATGCCCCGTCAGGGGCCCGGGGCAGCGGCCACGGCGACGCCGACTATTACGTCCATGCTCATTTCAGAGACGCCGTGCGTGAGGGCAAACCGCTGCCGTTGGATGTTTACAGGGCAATGGACACCGTCGCGCCCGCGATCATGGCGCACGATTCGATCGAGGCGGGCAGCACCCCCCTGAAGGTCCCGGACTTTCGCCCGAGCCCGGACCGCCGGGTGGGGGAGATGCCGGGGGGGCGGGGAGTTGGGTGGCGACTGACTTGACCTATTTGCCTTACTTTATTATATTAATAGTAAGGAGATGCGTCATGATTGTCAAAATCACGTCAAAACGCCAGGTCACCTTTCCTGCGCGGGTGCTCGACGCCCTTGGGGTGGGCCCGGGCGACCAGCTCGAGATCGTAGAAGGCCCCGACGGGTTCGCGCTGAAGCCCAGACGGATTGATCTTTCCCGTCTCGGTACGCTTCGCGACAAGATCCGGCGCGGACGTGGGACGTTTGATCTCCAGAAATTCCGGGAGAAATCGTATGACCCGTCGCTTCGGGATTGACACGTCAGTCCTCGTGCGGTTGCTCACCAGAGATCCGGAAGAACACTTCGTGTATTGCGTAAGCAAACTTGGCGCGCTGGTCCGCGAGCACGGCCATGAAATCTTCGTTTCAAACCAGGTCGTCGGAGAGACCTACGTGGCGGTACAGCACCACTATGGCGTATCGAAAGCCGATGCGCGAACCTCTTTGCTCGACGCGCTGGGCAGCGGCCTTGTCTCCCCCCTGAACGGGCGCTCGGTTATCGAAGCCCTTCATGCTTCCGGCGGCGCCGGCTTGTTTGACCGGCTTATCGCCGACGACTATTCACGCGCTGGTATGCAAGTCCTCACGCTCGACCAAAAGATGGCCGCCCTGCCCGACGTCCGCCGCCTGTAGAAAGAAGCATTGCGGTCCAATTCCATTCGCCGGTTGAAGCGCTGCCCGACCATCCTGGCGTACGACTCGATTGTCGAAGGCAGCAAGCTCCTGAAAGTCCCTGACTTTCGCCCGGGCCCGCAACGGCCTGCGGGCGAGATGCCGAGGGGTGTAACCACGCAGTGGTTGATGAAGATGATCGTATATTAAAGCGATTGACCGGCCGTTCGTCACCCGAGTCGTCAAAGGAGAAAAGAGATGACGTGGAACTACAGGGTCATCAGAAGACATCATGCCGAAATCGACTCGGTGACGTATCACGTCCACGAGGTTTATTACGGCGAGGACGGAAGCATAGAGAAATGGACGGAAGAATCGGTCGAACCGCTGGGGGAATCCCCCGAGGAGTTGCGAGAAGACATAGGATATTTCCTTCGGGCGTTCCGTTTACCCATACTTGAAGAAGTGCCGAAAGACGGTGTATCGACCCTGTTGCCCGACGATTCGGAAATGTCAATAAACGACGGCCATTACTTCGAGCTCATGGATCGTGCGTCCGTCGCGGTGGACTACATCTATCAATTCATCGGAAGCCATCCACTTATCCGGAAAAACCGAAAGCTGCAAGAGATCTACGAAAAGGCCGAAGGGGCATTGGCCGAACTCTATCAACAGGCCGGCAGGCTTGAGTTCGACAGAAGTAGCGAATAAGTATGCGGACGGCCAATTCATCCTTCTCGCACGGCAGTGGGTGAGATTTGCCGATATCCGTTGCGCCAATCGGCGGTGGAACGGTAAACCGGCAATCGTGCAGCCGAATCTCCGGCGGGGATCAGTCAAGGACGACAGACGCGGATGTCCCGATGCCGGAACTGGTGAAAGTCAGGACTTGAATGACGACGTCGTGGAATAGAGATGAGCCCTAAAGCGACGATTGCCAGTGGCAGGATTCTCATCGTCGCCACATTAGCAACCTCAGGCATCCAATCGTCAATGACGCAAAATAAGGACGACTTCGCACCCAGGCTCCTGGTTTCCACTTCGACACCGATTGAGTAACGACTTTTCTTCAGAGGGAACATCATGAGACAGGTTGTATTGTACCCCGGAGAAGACCGTTATTGGGTGGCTGAAAGCCCCGGCGTGATCGGATATGTCAGCAAGGGGCTACGAGACAGGAAGCGATTGCCAATGTAAAGGAGGCGATCGACTGATATATCATCCCGCTCCATGAAGATGCGCTATCTGTACCCGTGGAGCATTGCGGCCGGCCGTTGCGTAATTGAATTCTTGCGGTAGGTGATGGCCATAAGAGCTTCCACCGGCGCGCCTTCGGGCTGCGGCATCTGTCCCACAATCAGACCCTCTCCCTATGGGAGAGGGTGGCGCGGAGCGCCGGGTGAGGGTGCCGTTGGCTTGTCGAAGCGCCCGCGTTTCGGTGCCTCAATGACCCTTCGCCGACCCTTCGACCCTTCGACAAGCTCAGGGGACGGCATGCTCAGGAAGCGGCTCAGGGTGCCAGGTCAATGGTGTGAAGTACGGGGGAGTGATGGCGTGTCGTTGGGATGAACCGCCTGGCGCTACCGAATAGGAATTTCGACACGGACAGTTCACCGAGTTGGTGGCCTTTCGTTGCCAATAGACAATCGGTCCGGGTGGCAATTGGGATTTTCCGAGACGAAGATCAGACGCTACACCAAAGATGCGCCGGATATGCCGGCGGCGTTGAGGCGAGCCATCAGCGCCGGGGGAGAGGCGCCGGCCGCGTTCTTGGGGGATCCACGGATTCTACGGGGACGGTTGATCGGTTTCTTCTGTTCGATTCGGTGCCCGGGCGATCCGATTCTGAAGACGTACGACCTCGCGCGGGCGATACGTGATACCTACGTGACGATTGTGGGCGGGTTTCAGTCTCCTATGGAAAAGGAGCTTCTATACATCCTGTTGCCAGGACCTGCGCGTCTGGTCGTCTGTCCGGCCCGAGGATTTGGCAGGATGCGGATATTAAAGATATGGAATCCGGCACTCGATGACGGCCGCCTCGCGATTCTGTCCTTCTTCGATGATCAAGTACATCGTCCCACGGTAGCTGCCGCAACCGAACGAAACGCACGGGTTGCCGCGCTTGCAGATACCCTTCTGATTGCCCATGCGGAAGCAGGCGGAAAGATCGAGGCGCTGTGCCGCGAGGCGATCAGAGACGGGAAACCGGTGTTCGCACTGGCGTCGACGGACAATGCACACCTGTTTGAAATCGGCGCGCGGCCGGTGGACGCGGATAATCCAGTTGACCTGATAGGGGATCCGTCGCGAATAGTCGCCGGCGCCAATGGGAGGGCGAAGGGATAGCGAAACGCGGGCATTCTGTCACAACCAGGGCGACCACAAGGGTCGCCCCTACAAATGCACTTGGGCGCGGATGATCATGGGGATCTCACAGGGGAAAGACGAGATAATGAAGGGATACCGCCGCACGGGCATTTCGACAAGCTCAATGACCACGTTTTAGCAGGTTGGGCGCTGTCGGATCCAGCAGCACGACTTGAAGGAGAGTGAAACGGATGAAGAAGATCATCCTCGATACGGATATCGGAGACGACGTTGACGACGCGCTCGCGCTGACGTTTGCGTTGCTTTGCGGGCAGATCGAGCTCGTTGGCGTCACCACCGTCTTCCGGGATACGACGCGTCGGGCCGAGCTGGCTTGCTGCGTCCTGGACACGCTCGGCAGGGGAGACGTTCCCGTGTTCGCGGGTACCGGGAAGCCGCTGTTCGATTCGCACGCCAAAGGCCGGGCGGCAATAGAGTCGCATCGGCCGCGTCAGATGGAGGCCATTCGGCGGTACCCCGGAACCGCCGGGCCCGCGGCGGGCCGTGCCGTGGACTTCATTGTCGATACGATTATGAGCGGCGATGGCGACATTACGCTCGTACCGATAGGCCCGCTGACGAATATCGCCGCCGCCTTCACCCTGGAGCCTCGCCTTGCGGAGAAGACGACAATTTGCCTGATGGGAGGATGCGTGGGTCGGTTGAGGGCGGAGTGGAACATCTTCTGCGACCCCGAAGCCGCTCACGTCGTTTTTGGCGCCGGTGTGCCGATCACCATGGTGGGCCTCGACGTCACCGAAAAATGCCGCCTTAGCGCCGCACAGGTAGAAGCGATCGGATTGGTGGACAGGACCATCAACCGCCTCTGCTTCGATCTTATCCAATTGTGGCGCGAGGATTCCGGAAGGGAGCATCCCATTCTGCACGATCCGCTGGCCGTGGCAATGGTTTTCGATCCCGGGATCTGCGAAACGCGGTCCCGCGCCATCCATGTCGAAACGCGTTCCGATCGGCTCAACGGCGCAACGGTTCCGATCCGTTCGGATGCGATCGAGTCCAACGCCGAGGTATGCGTGCGCGTGGATTCGGAGCGCTTTGTGAGCCATTTCGTCAACACGCTCACAACGTGAACGCCGGGAAGACGCGCTATGGCAGGTACTTGAATGGCCGATCCGAATCATCTGAACCTCATCCGGAAAAGCGTCCAAACGTGGAACGGCTGGCGGGCCGACAATCCCGGCCTCACGCCCGATCTGTCCGGCGCCGATTTCAGCTACGAAGAACTCAGCGGCGTGGATTTCAGCGGCATGGACCTGAGTTACGAGAATCTCAGTTCGGCCACGCTCGTCCGTGCCAACTTCGACCGCACCGTACTGGACCATACGGACCTGAGCGACGCCTATCTGCGGAATGCCACCTTCCGCCGGGCGAATCTGAACTGCGTGAATCTCTATGGGGCGGTCCTTGCCGGCGCCGATTTCACCGACTGCGATCTCAGCGAGGGCTCGCTTAAGGAGGCGGATCTCGAAGACGCCGTGTTTTGCAACACGGACTTGCGCAGTACCACGTTTACGGGAGCCGAGGGACTGACGGCCCGCCAGCTGGTTCGCGCGAAGACCCTCCATCGCGCCATCGACCTCGACCCTGAAATCCAGAACGAGGTCGGCGCCGCCAGGCCCGGGCTGTTGTCCATTCCGGATCGTTGAAGGCGGGGTCGGGTTCTTACGGGCGAACGAAGAATTTCATGATAGCGACCCGTGTCCGTCGATGCCCGTGGGATCGGACCGCGCTGGAGGATCGCCACATTTTTCTTGACGTTTTCGCCAATTGTCTTAACTTCAAAGTGATGGGTTAAGTATATTACGCACTTTATTCTCTAACAATTACATATAAAGTCAAATGAAGAAATCAGGTCAGGTGGAGGGTCGGCCTCAGGTCGACGAAGCAATCGCAGGTCTCGGTGTTGAGTCGGTCGCCTCCGGAGGGATTGGAGAGGCCGTTGGCATCCGGCCCGGAGACGTCATCGAATCCATCAACGGCGAACCCGTACGCGATCCGATCGACTACCGCTTCCACGTCGCGGAAGAGACGGTGGAGGTGGTCCTCCGGCGGGGGGATGACGTCGTTGTGGTGGACGTCGAAAAGGAGCCGGACGACGACCTGGGCGTGACATTGTCGGAGATGCCCATCATCAAGTGCAATAACAAATGTGTATTCTGTTTTCTCCACCAGATGCCCAAGAGGATGCGCAAGACTCTCTACTACCAGGACGACGACTACCGGCTCTCGTTCCTCCATGGCGCGTACGTCACCCTCACGAACCTTTCGGAAGAGGAATTTCGCAGGATCGTCGAACAGCGTCTAAGCCCCATGTACATCTCCGTCCATGCGACCGATCCGGACCTCAGGGCGACGCTTCTGGGACGGACGGAGCCGGTGGACGTGATGGAGCGTATCGATTTCCTGGCGAGTCACGGCATCCGGATGCACGCGCAGGTCGTTCTGTGCCCGGGACTGAACGACGGTCAGCACCTCAAACGCACGGTTTACGACCTGGCGCGATGGTACCCGGCCGTGGAATCCGTCGGCATCGTTCCGCTTGGGCTGACCCGATACCGTCAGAACCTGCCCCGCCTGGACCCGGTAACGCCGGAAGTCGCCGTGGAGTGCCTGGATCAGGCGTCGGCGTGGCAGCGGCAGTTCCACCGGAAGTTTGGCGTCAATTTCGTCTATTTCGGAGACGAATTCTATCTGATGGCGGGCCGGGGGGTCCCGGAAGCCGCACACTACGACGGCTTTCCGCTCGTAGAGAACGGCGTGGGAATGGTGCGGCGTTTCACCGACCGCTTCGAGGCGGGAATGCCCGCGCTGGAATCGCTGAAGTCCGGACGGATCTCGATAACGCTGGTCACAAGTGTTCTGGGCGCGGGGTTCATCCGGCCGATGGCGAAGCGCCTGAACCGCATCCCATGGATGTCGGTGCGCGTCGTGGAGGTGAAGAACCGCTTTCTGGGTGAGGGCATTACGGTATCAGGACTGTTGACCGGCCAGGACATGCTGGACGCGCTGAAGTCCCGGTGGCGTGAAACCGATCTGGTGATCCTGCCTCCCAACTGTGTGAGCCATCACGGACTGTTTCTCGACGACCTGACCCCCGCCGACCTGCAAAGCGCCCTGAAACGCAGGGTCCTGGTCGGCACCTACGATCTCGCGGACACGGCGGCGCAGGCCGCGCGGGGGGATGTCCCCGCGGGATCCGACGACGACCTGACGGGTTCGCCGCATCCGTACATTCTGCCGCATCAGGTGGCCTGACGCGGCACGCACCGGAGTTGCCCACTTGCCGAAGCGACGTGTTGTTGCGATCGTTGGACGACCCAACGTGGGGAAGTCCACACTCTTCAATCGGTTTCTGGGCCACCGGCGGGCCGTGGTCGACGACTTTCCCGGGGTGACACGAGACCGAAACTATGCGGAGGTCGCCTGGAACCGCCGGGTTTTCACGCTGGTGGATACCGGAGGCTATACGATCAATCCTGACGCGGGAATTGCGCAGTCCGTGGGGGATCAGGTGGAGGTGGCCGTGGCCGAAGCGGATGTGATCATTCTGGTCATGGACGCGAGGACAGGCCCCACGGACGATGATGCCGCCATCGCCCGCCTGGTACGGGTGAACGGGACACCCTGCCTGCCGGTTGTGAACAAAGTGGATTCGGAACGCGATGAACCGGACGTTACCGGCTTCTACGGTCTGGCCCTTGGCGAGCCCGTGCCCGTATCGGCGCTGAGCGGGCGCAAGTCGGGAGACCTCCTGGACGAGGTGGTCGCGCTCATTCCGGAAACCGAACCTGATCCTGAAGAAGACGCAGGCGTGCCGCGCATTGCGGTGGTCGGCCGACCCAACGTGGGCAAGTCCACCTTCATCAATCGGCTGGCCGGTGAAGATCGGATGGTGGTCAGCCCGATTCCCGGCACGACACGCGATGCGATCGATCTGCCGATGAAGCGAAACGGCCGCGATTTCCTGCTGATCGATACCGCGGGACTTCGGAGGCGCACGAAGGTGAAAGAGCAGGTCGAGTATTACAGCACGGTTCGCACCAGGACGAGCCTGGAGCGGTGCGACGTCGCCGTCGTCATTGCCGATGCGGAAGAAGGGATCACGCTTCAGGATGTGAAGATACTCGGCGACGCGGCCGAAATGGGCAAGGGCGCGCTGCTGGCGATGAACAAGTGGGATCTGATCGACAAAGACGACAAGACGGCGATCGTGTATGCACGGGATATAATCGGCCGGTTTCCCTCGCTGAGAGACTTTCCGGTCTTTTTCGTTTCCGCGCTATCCGGCCAGCGCGCCTGGAAGATTCTGGAGACCGCGCTCGAGATATACGACAAACGGCGTCTGCGCATTGCCACTTCCGCCCTGAACCGGTTTCTCGAGGAAGTCAACGCCACCCATCCGCCGCCCACCCGCAGGGGTCGGGCGTCGAAGATGTACTATTGCGTTCAACCCGTTGTCGAACCGCCCACGGTGATTTTCTTTACCACCAGACCGGGGGACGTACCGGAACACTACCGGCGTTATCTCGAACGCCGCTTGCGGGAACGTTTCGATCTGAAGGGAACTCCGGTACGTATCTTATTCAAGAAAAAGCGATGATATACAATGAAGAAGATCTACTATTCCATCCGTGAAGTGGCTGAAGAAACCGGTATCGAAGCGCAGGTTCTGCGCTATTGGGAGAAGGAATTTCCCATGCTCCGGCCCCGGCGGGGACGTTCCGGAAACCGGTTATACCGGGAGCGCGACCTCAGAGTCGTACTGGCCATCAAACATCTGAGACAGGATGAAAAGTACACGCTGAAAGGCGCCCGCGAGCGGCTCAGGGAAGACCCCTCTTTGTGGAGAGATTCGGCGGTCGGCAAGCCCGCGGCCGCGTCGAGTCCGCCGAGGGAGCTCGAAGAGATCGTGGACGAGTTGCGTGAAATGCTCGGGCAACTCAGGAACCTGGTCGAAGGACGGCGATAAGAGGGGGTCTGTCCGGAAATTAATGCTTGCGCTATAGTGTGAAATACCATATATTTATTTTTCTGAACAGCGAGAGTGGGCGGGTGCCCGCTCTTTTGAATATCTGGACCTAAAGTTGCATTTTCGGATTATGGACGACCCGGCTTTGCAGGAATCCATCGAAGCGCTGATCGTGCCCTATCTGAAGTACCAGGGCGCGGACCTGGTCGATCTGCAACTTTCGGGCAGTCTCCGGAACAGAACACTGCGCATCGACGTGGATCGAACAGACGGCATCACCGTGGATGAATGCGCGCGCCTCAGCCGCGGTATCGCGGATGTTCTGGATACTCACGATCCGATCAGCGGGCGCTACGTCCTTGAGGTTTCTTCGCCCGGTCTCGACCGGCTGCTCAAGTCCGACCGTGACTACAAGCGAGCCGTCGGCCGGGCCGTCAAGGTCATACTGGAAGGCGGGCGCGTGCTTGTCGGTCACCTCACGCGATACGACGGGGCGGAGCTAGTATTCAAGATCGACGGCCGGATTCAGGTCGTTCCGGTCGCCGACGTCAGAAAAGCCAACCTCCATTTCGAATTCTGAGGAGATGTTCTTTTGAACTACGAAGTCCTTGAGGCGCTGGGCCAGATTGCCCAGGAAAAAAACGTTGACAGGGCGCTCGTGATCGAAACCCTGGAAATCGGGCTGCTCTCCGCAACCAAGAGACGGTTCGGCACGTCGGACAACGTCGAGGTGAATATCGACGTCAACTCCGGCAATATCGAGGTCTTTGCCACCAAGTCCGTCGTCGGAGACGAGGAGGTCGAAGATCCCGCCCTGCAGATCGGACTCACCGCAGCCCGCGAGATCGAACCCGGCGTCAAAGTCAACGGGGAAATCAGGGAGTTGCTCAGGTTTGCCGATTTCGGCCGTAACGCCATTCAGTCCACCAAGCAGATCCTCATCCAGCGGGTTCGGGAGGCAGAGCGCGAGAAAATCTACGAGGACTATCAGAGTCGAATCGGCGAAATCATCAGCGGCACCGTCCAGCAGATCAGCCACGGCGATATTCTGATTAACCTGGGGCGCACGGAGGCGGTCATTCCGCTCAAGGAGCAGATTCGCAAGGAGCGCTACCGCCAGGGAGATCCCATTCGTGCCTATCTGGTTAACGTCCTTCGCACGTCGAAGGGGCCGCAGGTCGTCCTTTCCCGAACGCACCCGCAGTTTCTGGTAAAGCTGTTTCAGTTCGAGGTACCTGAAATCTATGAGGGCATCATCGAAATCAAGGCCGTCGCCCGCGAACCTGGAGAGCGGGCGAAGATCGCGGTGTATTCGAACGACGCCCGCATCGATCCGGTCGGCGCCTGCGTGGGGATGAAAGGATCCAGGGTTCAGGCGGTCGTTCGGGAATTGAGCAACGAGCGCATCGACATCGTGCCCTGGAGCGACGACGAAGCCATCTTTCTATCCCGTGCGCTCAGCCCCGCCACGGTCAAACGCGTGGTGGTCGATCGAAACAAGACCACGATGACGGCGATCGTCGACGACGACCAGTTGTCGCTCGCCATTGGCAAATCGGGGCAGAACGCCCGACTTGCCGCCCAACTGACCGGATGGAAGGTCGACATTATCACCGAGACCCGGTTCCAGGAACTGCAGGACGAACGCGCAGCGACGTTTGTTCCGTTAACGGAAGTCGCCGGCGTGGGCAAAGTAATGCTCGAACGTCTCGAAGCTGCGGGAATACAGTCCGCCAACGACCTTGTGGATGTCTCGCTCGTCCGGTTGCTCGACGTGCCCGGAATCGGGGAGTCCACCGGCGCAAAGATCCAGGGCGCGGCTGATGAGGTCGTATCGGTCAAGGTCCAGGCTTACCGCGAGGAACTGGAACGGCAGCGGGCCGAGGAAGCGGCGCGACTCGCCGAAGAGGAAGCCGAAGCGGCACGACTCGCCGAAGAAGAAGCCGAAGCGGCCGCTGCAGCCGAGGAAGAAGCCGGCGAAGAGCCGGTTGAGGATGAGGGCGTCGAAATTCCGGAAGAAGACGCATCGGTGGAGGCGTCGGCACCGGAAGAGGATCAGGTCGGCGACGCATCCGGGATTGAGGGGAGGTGACTCGGCAGATGATCAGAAAAGCGCCGCCAAGAACGGTTAAGGGGTCACCCGAATCCTCCGATGACAAGAAACGCCGAATCTACGAGGTTGCGCGGGAGTTTAACCTCTCCAGTGTTGCGATGGTGGACGTGGTCAGAGGCCTGGGATTCGATGTCAAGAACCACATGGCTGTTTGTACAAAGGAGATGTTCGAACGTATCCAGGGCAAGTTCGAGGAGGAGCGAAATGCCTCCCGACAGGAAATCAAACGCAAGTCCGCTCAGAAAAAACAGCGTCAGGAACCCGAAAAAGACGACCGGAAGACACCGGCGACCGCCAAAGCGCGACGTGCGAAAAAGCCAGCATCCAAAGCTGCGGACAAGCCCAGACCTGCCACGCCCGTCCGCGAGGCTGTCGAGATTCGTGAAATTCGCGATGACGAGGCAACGCGCAGGCGGAGGCGCGATACGGCGCGACGAGAGCCTTCGGCCGACGCTGCAAGCACGGCAGGGCCGGGCAAGCAGGCCGAAACATCGCAGAAGGGGGGAAAGCCCGCCCCCGAACGTGGTGACGGCAGGCGCCGCCGCCGCCGCCGAGGCAGACCCGCTCCCGACCAGACGGAGATTGAGGCCAGCGTGCGTCGCACGATGGCTCAGATGGAGACCGGCACGGCCCGGTCGCGCCGGCGTCGGCGCAGAGACGACGGGGAGATCGACGACGAGGTGGAGGTCGACCGCGTCATCAAGGTCAACGAGTTTACCACCGTCGGCGAACTGTCGACACTGATGGACATTCCGCTGACCGATGTGATCAAACAGTGTCTCACGCTGGGGCTCATGGTCACCATCAACCAGCGGCTGGATATGGATACCATTACCCTGGTTGCCGACGAGTTCGGCATCGGGGTCGAAGAGCTCCAGGAATTCGCGGAAGACGTGCTCGAGCGGGAAGACGAAGACGAGGCGGACGATCTCAAGCCGCGTCCGCCGGTGGTGACCATAATGGGTCATGTGGACCACGGAAAGACGTCCCTGCTGGATTATGTCCGCGATACCAACGTGGTCGCGGGCGAGGCGGGCGGCATCACCCAGCATATCGGCGCTTATCACGTCAAACTGAACGACGACCGGATGGTGACATTTCTGGATACACCCGGTCACGAGGCCTTTACCGCGATGCGCGCCAGGGGAGCCCAGGTGACGGACGTGGTTGTCCTGATCGTGGCGGCCGACGACAACGTCATGCCGCAGACCGTGGAAGCCATCGACCACGCGCGCGCAGCGGACGTGCCCATTGTGCTTGCCATCAACAAAATAGACCTTCCAGGCGCGGATGTGGATCGGATCAAGCGACAACTGACGGAACACAACGTCATCCTCGAAGCGTACGGGGGCGAGGTTCAGTCCTGCGAAATATCCGCAAAGACCGGCGAGAACGTAAAGGATCTGCTCGAATTACTGGCCCTGGAAACGGATCTGCTGGAGCTCAAGGCCAACCCCGACAAACGCGCCAAGGGCGCCATTGTGGAGGCGCGCCTGGACCGTGGTCGGGGAAATGTGGCAACGGTGCTGGTGCAGGAGGGGACGCTCAAAGTGGGCGATACGTTCGTCACGGGGCTCTACAGCGGCAGGGCGAGGGCGCTTCTCGACGAGCGCGGACACCGGGTCTCCGAAGCGGGCCCGTCGGTGCCGGTTCAGGTGCTCGGCCTGTCCGGACTTCCTCAGGCCGGAGATTCCTTCTACTCGGTGGAAAACGAACGTACCGCCAGGGAAATCAGCCAGAAGAGGCAACTGTTGCGACGCGAGCGGGAGGCCCACCGGATACGGAGGGTAAGCCTGGTCGACATTCACGATCAGATCAAGGCCGGACAGGTCCAGGAATTGCGCCTGATTCTCAAGGGCGACGTCGACGGTTCCGTGGAAGCGCTTCACGATTCCCTGATGCAGATCCCCAGCGACGAAGTGCGGATCAACGTGATCCACCGCGGGGTGGGCGCGGTTTCCGAATCCGACGTCCTGCTCGCCTCCGCTTCGGATGCGATCATCATTGGCTTTAATGTACGGCCGGATGTCCGTGCGCGCGAGGTGGTTGCGCAGGAACGGGTAGATGTTCGCTCCTACCGTGTCATTTACGAAGCGGTTGAAGACATCAAGGCGGCGCTTGCCGGGCTGCTTACCCCGGACATCGATGAACAGATTGTAGGTTCCGCGGAGGTACGTGAGACATTCCAGGTGCCCCGGGTGGGAATCATCGCCGGGTGTTACATCTCCGACGGCAGAATGACCCGAAGCGCCATGGTGCGGGTGCTGCGGGACAATGTCGTGGTCTACGAGGGCCGGATCGGTTCCCTGCGCAGGTTCAAGGACGACGTGAGGGAGGTTCAGTCCGGGTTTGAATGCGGTATCGGCCTGGAGAATTTCAACGATACCAAGCTCGGCGACGTGATCGAGGCCTACGAACAGGTTGAAACCGCACGCACGCTTTAACTGAAGCTATGACCGTCGGGCTTTGTCGTCTGGATCTATATCTGCCTTCGAGCGGTTCGCTGAAGGGAAAACGCCGGGTTCTGGAGAGCCTTCGGCAACGGATCCGGGCGAAATACAACGTATCCGTTTCGGAGGTCGGCCATAACGAACTCTGGCAGAAGGCGGAAGTCGGTGTGGTTATGGTAGCGAATGAATCCCGTTACGTCAATCGCGTGCTTTCCAAGGTCGTGGACCAGGTACAGCGTGACCATCGGGTCGAACTCATCGACTATTCACTGGAATTGATGTGATGTGGCGCGCCGAGAGCGTAGGTCGGCAGATACAGGAAGAGTTGAGTGACCTGATCCACCGGCATATCAAGGATCCTCGCCTGGGCTACGTTACCGTCACTGGCGTCAGGGTGACACGGGATCTGAAATTCGCGCGGGTATACGTCAGCGTGATGGGGGAGGGAGAGACGCGCGACACGAGCATGAAGATCCTCCAGCGCGCGATGTCGTTTCTGCGCAGGGAACTGGGCGGAAGGATCCGGCTTCGACACGTGCCGGAACTGGAATTCGAGCTGGATCACACGCTGGAGCGGGCAAGCAGAATCGACAGGCTGCTGGATGACTTGAAGACGTAATGCTCTGTCCCGGATTCACGTAACCTGTTTACAGCGCACAATAGTCGCACCGGAATGGAGGTCGGAATCGACGTCACAGGCGTGTTGCCCATCGACAAGCCTCCGGATCTGACGTCTCACGACGTGGTAGATCGCATTCGACGTCGGCTGAACATCCGGAAAGTGGGGCACACGGGCACTCTGGACCCGCTGGCGACCGGTGTTCTGGTGTTGTGCCTGGGCCGCGCCACCCGGCTCAGTTCCTATCTCGCGAGTCACGACAAGACCTATTCCGCGCATATCCGGCTCGGAATCCGCACAAGCACCCTCGACGCGGAGGGCGAAGTCGTGGCGCGGTGCGACCAGGTTCCCGCCGTCGTTTCGGTCGTGCAAAGCGCGGTGGGTTCTTTCGTTGGTGATATTGAACAGATTCCGCCGATGTTTTCGGCCCGTAAGGTGGATGGCAGGCGGTTGTACCGATTGGCGCGGGCGGGTGCGGAGGTCGCCCGTCGACCGTCTCGCGTTCACATATTCAAAATCGATATTGAAGATTTCAGTCCTCCCGAGTTACACCTGACGGTCTCCTGTTCGAAAGGCACGTATATCCGCACACTGGCCGACGATATCGGCCGTGAACTGGGTTGCGGGGCGTATCTGGCCGGATTGAGACGCACGTCCGCCGGTCCTGTCCATATCGACGAGTGCGTAACCCTCCCGTGCCTCGATTCGGTCTCGTCGAGTGAGGAACTCCAGCCGTATCTGGTGGATCCAAACCGGTTACTGCCCGACCTGCCGCGTCTCAATCTGAACGCGGCTCAGGCCGGTTGTTTCATTCACGGCAATGCTGTCGCCAATGTAAAGGGTGGAACCGCCCTCGAGTCCGGTCAGCTCGCAAGGGCACTGTATCCCGAGGGGGTGTTGCTCGGAATCGGGCGTTGGAAGGCCGACGACGGGATATTGAAGCCCGTGCGGGTGCTTTGCCGGCCGGAAAGTTGAACCGGATGCAGACGCGGACGTTAAATCAGACGCTGGCAATCGACAACGCGGTGGTTACGGTTGGCACATTCGACGGTGTTCACCGCGGCCATCGGGCGGTGATTGAAGCCGTTGTCGCCACGGCGCGGGAGAGGTCGGGCGCCGCGGTTGCCGTCACCTTCGATCCACATCCGCGGGCCGTCATCCATCCCGCGGCGCCGCCGGGCGTTCTGACGTCGCTGGATGAAAAACGGCGACGTCTCGCGGATGCCGGTATCGACGTGCTGGCGGTCATTCCCTTTACTCGGAAGGTACAGATCCTGAGTCCGGAAGCATTTGTATCGACCTATCTGGCGAATTATCTGGGAGCGAGGGTCGTCGTGCTTGGCTACGATCATGGGTTCGGCAAGGACCGCAGCGGCGATCCCGAAACCATGCGTGCGCTTGGCGGCCGGTTCGGTTTCGAGGTTTCCGTCGTGCCGCCCGTGATTGTGGGGGACCGTCCGGTCAGCAGCAGCCGGATTCGCGATCTGGTCGGGAGGGGGAAAATCGACAAGGCCGGTGAGATGCTGGGAGACGGATATCCTGTTTCAGGCCGTGTGACGCCCGGTGACGGCCGCGGGCGTCAACTAGGGTTTCCGACCGCCAATATTGTGCCGGACGAACCGGGGAAGCTCCTGCCGCCGGATGGCGTCTATGCGGCAATGGCGTGCGTCCCCGAACGGTACGCGGCCGTTGCAAACCTCGGCGTACGTCCTACTTTCAACGGGAAAAACAGACAGTTGGAGGCCCACCTCCTGGATTTCGACGGGGATCTTTACGGACGCCGGATAACCCTGGAACTGGTGGGTCGCCTGCGCGGCGAACTCCGGTTTGGGAATCCGGAAGCGCTTATTTCGCAAATTCATGCGGACGGGCAGCGTGCCCGTGACATTCTGGCAAAGGAGCTGGATCATCACACGGAGGAACAGCATTGGGTTTAGAAAAGGAAAAGAAGGGCGAATTGGTGGAGTCCTTCGGTCAATCCGCCAGAGATACCGGGTCCGTCGAAGTGCAGATCGCGCTCTTGACGGAACGGATCAGAATGTTGACCGATCACGCCCGGCGGCACAGAAAAGATCACCATTCCCGCCGCGGGCTGCTCAAACTGGTTGGCCAGCGCCGGCGTTTTCTGAGTTATATGCAGCGCCGGGATCTGGCCGGATATCGTGCTCTTATTGGCAAACTCGGAATACGTGGCTGAGTGCCTGCGGCAAGAAACGAGAACTGGCCGCGGCAGCAGGCTGAGGAACTTTCAATCTTGTTGAGGAGAAGGAGTGGATGGCAGAAAAATTAGAACTGGAACTGGAAGGAAGGACGTTATCCATCGAAACCGGTCGCGTGGCCAAACAGGCCCACGGCGCCGTGTGGATGCAATACGGCGAAACAGTCGTGCTCGTGGCGACAGTGGCGGATACCAGAGAGTCCGATTTGGACTTCTTCCCGTTAACGGTGGACTATAGGGAGAAATTCTACGCAAGCGGCAGGATTCCCGGGAATTTCTTCAAGCGGGAGGGCGCGCCTTCCACAACGGAAAAGTTGAGCGCCAGGCTGATCGACCACCAGATTCGGCCCCTGTTTCTGAAGCGGGGCGTGGAAACGCAGGTACTGGTCACCGTGCTGTCGTTCGATGAAGAAAACGATCCTGCCGTGCTGGCGATGACCGGCGCGTCCGCGGCCGTCTGTATCTCCGACATTCCGTTCGAAGGACCGATCGGCGCCGTGAAGGTGGGACGAATAAACGGCGAGTACGTGATCAATCCGACGTACGAACAGCTGGACGAGAGCGACATCAACATCATCGTATCGGGAAATAAGGAATCGATCATTTCCGTTGAAGGCGAATGCCACGAGGCGCCCGACGCCGACGTGCTGGGCGCGTTGCGGGCAGGTCAGGAAGCCATCGCGAGGCTGGTCGAACTGCAGGAGGACCTGGTCGCCAGATGCGGAAAACCGAAACGCGAGGTCGTGGCTCCCGAACCTGATGAAGCGCTCGAAGAAGCGGTGAGGGCGCACGCGGCAGAGCGCATCAGAGAGGCGAACCGGCTGTCCGAGAAAGACGACAGGTCGAACGTCATCGCACAGATCGAAGCCGATACACAGGAGTCCCTGGAAACGGAGTATCCGGAATCACGTGCGGAAATCGCCGCGGAAATCGGCACCATCGTCAAGGCGGAGATGCGCCGGATGATCCTGGAAGAGGGGCGCCGGATCGACGGACGCGCCCTGGACGAAGTCCGGCCGGTTCAGGTTGAACTCGGAGTATTGCCGCGCGCTCACGGGTCGGCCGTGTTTACGAGGGGTCAGACCCAGGCGCTGTGCGTGGCCACGCTGGGCAGCAAGCTGGATACCCGGATGGTGGACGATCTGGAGGGAATGTCCTACAAGAGTTTCATGCTGGACTACAACTTCCCGTCGTACAGCGTGGGGGAAACCCGCCGGATCGGCGCGCCCGGACGGCGTGAGATCGGACACGGCGTCCTCGCGGAAAAGGCGCTGGTCCCGGTCGTGCCCAATGAGAAGCACTTTCCCTATACAATTCGGGTCGTTTCCGAAATCCTGGAATCGAACAGTTCGTCGTCCATGGCCACGGTGTGCGGCGGATCGCTCGCACTCATGGACGCGGGAGTACCCACCAAGTCCGCGGTTGCCGGCGCGGGTGTCGGTCTGGTGATGGGAGACGACGGTTCCGACTGGGAACTGTTGACCGACATTCTCGGTGCGGAAGACCATCTTGGCGATATGGACCTCAAGATCGCGGGGACGGCCGAAGGACTGACGTCGATTCAGCTGGACATTAAGATCAAGGGAATCAGTTTCGAAATCATGCAGGAGGCGTTCGGTCGCGCCCGGGGTGCGCTGGACCATATTCTGGGCATCATGAATGAAGCGATCGGCCGTCCGCGGCCGGAGCTTTCGCCGTACGCGCCGCGTATCCTGTCCCTGTATATCGATCCCGCGAAAATCGGCACGGTAATCGGCCCTGGCGGGAAGACCATACGCAGTATCGAAGAGACGGGCGCCACCGTCGCGGTTGACGACGACGGGCTGATAACGGTCAGTTCGGTCGACGCCAGGGCCGGCGAAGAAGCCATGGAGATGATCAAGGCGCTGGTGGAAGACCCGGAGGTGGGCCGCGTCTACAACGGCACCGTAAAGCGAACGCTGGACTTCGGCGCCTTTATCGAGATTCTCCCGGGAAAAGAGGGGCTCTGCCACATTTCCGAATTGGATTACCGCCGGGTGAACAAGGTCGAAGACGTGCTGTCCGAAGGAGACACGCTGGACGTCAAGGTGATTTCCATCGACGACCAGGGCAAGGTTCGACTTAGTCGCAAAGCGACGTTCGAGCCGCCGCCCGGGTACGTCGAGCCGCCGCCGCGCCAATCCCGGGGCCCGAGAAGGCCACACCGGCGCTGACCCGCCAGGTAAACCCGTGGTCGACATAAGGCGATCGGCAGCTTCCGGTCGTCTTTTTTGGTTTGTGACACTTGCACGGAGAGCCCGTCATTCCGGAATACGGCGTCCTTGCCCGGGGCGAAGGGCATTCGGTTTCAGGACGCTGTCCAGGAGGGGAACCGGACGCGTCGACCGCGTCCGGAGAGGAGCGCGATGGCCGTACCCATTTCAATTTCACGAATCGCCGAGTACCAGGGGCGCGACGTCCTGCTTCAGGGGTGGCTGCACAACAAGCGCGTCAGTGGAAAGCTGCACTTTCTCCAACTGAGAGACGGCACCGGCGTGGTGCAATGCGTGGTGTTCAAGGGCGACGTGTCGGCCGATGTGTTCGAGCGTTCGAGCGGCCTGACCCAGGAATCCTCGCTCCGGGTATTGGGCGTCGTTCGCGAGGACAAACGCTCACCTCTGGGTTTCGAGGTCGGCGTTTCCGATATTGAGGTCGTTCACGCGTCGGAGCCCTATCCCATTACGCCCAAAGCGCATGGGACCGCCTTCCTCATGGACCATCGCCATCTCTGGCTGCGTTCCTCCCGCCAGCACGCCATTTTGCGGGTGCGAAGCGAGATCATCCGGGCGTGCAGGACCTATTTCGACGAAAGAGAGTTCGTACTTACGGACTCGCCGATTTTTACGCCTTCGGCTTGCGAGGGTACGACGACGCTCTTCCAGACCGACTATTTCGACGACCAGGCCTACCTGACCCAGAGCGGACAGCTGTATCTGGAGGCCAGCGCGATGGCCTTCGGAAAAGTGTATTGTTTCGGGCCGACGTTCAGAGCCGAGAAGTCCAAAACCCGGCGGCACCTCACCGAATTCTGGATGGTCGAGCCGGAGGTGGCCTACCTGGACCTGAATGGCGACATGGATCTGGCGGAGGACTTCGTCACCACCGTCGTTCAGCAGGTTCTGGATCGGTGTCGTGAGGAACTGGCGCTGCTGCAACGGGATGTCGCCCCGCTCGAACGCGTGAGGAAGCCCTTTCCCAGGATCTCATATACGGAAGCGGTTGACATCCTGAACCGGCAGAGCGTGTCGCACACGTGGGGCGACGATTTCGGCGGCGACGAAGAAACGGTTCTGGCGGAACAGTTCGATCGTCCGGTCCTGGTGCACAGGTATCCGGCCTCGTGCAAGGCCTTTTATATGAAGGGGGACCCGGACGACGGCCGGCTGGCGCTTTGCATGGACATGCTAGCGCCGGAAGGATACGGAGAAATCATCGGGGGCGGGCAGCGGGAGGACAACCTGGAGGAATTGCGGCGGAAGATCGCCCAACACAGACTTGACGAAACCCCTTTCCAGTGGTATTTGGACCTGAGACGCTACGGATCGGTGCCTCACGCCGGTTTCGGCCTGGGCATCGAACGGACCGTGGCCTGGATCTGCGGGTTGCGGCACGTGCGGGAGACCATTCCGTTTCCCCGGATGCTGCAGCGGCTTTATCCATAAAATATGAGATGAGGGAGTCGTCAGATGGCTGAGAGCGGATACGATTTTGCTTCGATCGAGTCCCGGTGGCGCGCGCGTTGGGACGAGACGGGGGTCTACAAGAGCGCCGTTGAGGAAGGCAGGCCCAAGCACTATGCGCTGACCATGTTGCCGTACACTTCGGGAGACCTGCACATCGGGCACTGGTACGCGATGGCGCCTTCCGACGCTCGCGCCAGGTGGATGCGGATGAAAGGGTACAACGTGCTGTTCCCGATCGGTTTTGACGCGTTCGGGCTTCCGGCTGAAAATGCCGCCATCGAGCGGGGAATCCACCCCGCAAAGTGGACCATGGACAACGTCGACAGAATGCGGCGCCACCTGAAGAGAATGGGCGCCATGTTCGATTGGGACAGGGAAATCATCACGTGCGAGCCGGAATACTACAAGTGGACGCAGTGGCTCTTCCTCCAGTTCTATCGCCACGGGCTGGCCTATCGCAAGAAGGCCCCGGTAGACTGGTGCCCGCGCTGTAATACCACGCTTGCCAGGGAGCAGGTGTGGGGCGACGATCGCCACTGCGAACGCTGCGATACGCCCGTTGTGAAGAAAGACCTGGATCAGTGGTTGTTCCGGATCACGAAATACGCGGATTCGCTGCTGAATTTTTCGGGCGTGGACTGGCCCGACCGGGTCGAGACCATGCAGACCAACTGGATCGGCCGCAGCGAAGGCGTGGAGTTTGAAATGAACGTGAAGGGTTCCGGGGCGTCGTTTCGGGTGTTCACCACGCGCGCGGATACAATTTTCGGCGTAACGTTTGCGGTATTGGCGCCGGAACACCCCCTCGTCGATGCGATTACAACCCGGGCTCAGGCGGCCGACGTCGCGTCGTACCGCGAAAAGGCCGGCCGGCAGTCCGAAATCGACCGGCTGTCGCTGGACAAAGACCGGGACGGTGTCTTTACGGGCGCGTATGCGATCAACCCGATGAACGACGCCGAGGTGCCGATCTATATTGCCGATTATGTACTCACAACGTACGGGACCGGCGCGATCATGGCCGTGCCCGGACACGACGAACGGGATTTCGGCTTCGCGAAACGGTACGGTTTGCCGGTTCCCACGGTCATTGCGCCTCCGGACTGGGACGGACAGGCGCTGCGGCGTCCCTACGAGGGAAAGGGCACGCTGGTCAATTCCGGAAGGTTCAGCGGCACGCCCTCCGACGCGGCGAAGACTTCGGTGGCGGAAGACCTGGAAGCGCGCGGCATCGGAGAGCGCAAGGTCAACTATCGGTTGCACGACTGGCTGATTTCGCGTCAGCGGTACTGGGGTTGCCCCATACCCATCATCTACTGCGCCGACTGCGGCGTGGTGCCCGTTCCGGAGCGCGACCTTCCGGTGACGCTGCCGGACGATGCGGAGTTCCTGCCGACAGGCGAATCTCCACTGAAACACCACGACGGATTCCTGCAGACGACATGCCCGGTGTGCCGTGGGGAGGCGCAGAGGGAAACCGATACGATGGATACGTTCATGTGTTCCTCGTGGTATCAGTACCGGTATCTCAGCCCTCATTTCGCCGCAGGCCCGTTCGATCCGGAAGAAGGGGCGTACTGGCTTCCGGTGGATCAGTATACGGGCGGCATCGAGCACGCCACGATGCACCTGCTCTATACCCGTTTCTTTACCCGGGCAATGCGGGACATGGAGTTAATCGCCACCGACGAAGCCGAACCCATGGTCCGGCTCTTCAACCAGGGTATCATTCTCGGCGAGGATTCCGAGAAAATGAGCAAGTCCCGGGGCAACGTGGTGAATCCGGACGAACTCATCGATGCAAATGGCGTTGACAGCGTCAGGACGTACCTGATGTTCATCAGCCGGTGGGATCAGGGAGGTCCATGGAACTCGGCGAGCATGGAAGGCGTTCCCCGATTTCTGAACCGGGTCTGGTCGCTTGTCGTCGAGCCGGCGGCGTCTCCGGGCAACCCTCCGGGGCCGGCGGAGACCATGGAATTGCGGCGGATGACCCACCAGGCGATTAAGAAGGTCTCCACGGATCTGGAAACCTTCGACTTCAACACGGCCGTCGCAGCGTTGATGACCTTCGTCAACCGGCTCGGCAAGGCAAGGTCCGCGGCGGTCGCCGAATCGGACGCGTGGAAAGACGCCATCCGGTCGCTGTGCCTGCTGTTGGCGCCCTTTGCGCCGCATCTGTCGGAAGAGCTGTGGGAGCGCATCGGCGAACGCTACAGTGTACACGAGCAGACGTGGCCAGAATGGGACGAGGAGCTTGCGCGTCCGGCCACCATTCAGATGCCGGTACAGGTCAACGGGAAGGTCCGCGCCCGTTTCCAGGTGGAGGTGGATGCGGAAGGCGATGACGTCAGGCGGCTGGCGATGGAACAACCGAACGTCAGGAACCATCTGGCAGGCAAGGTACCCAGAAAGGTGATTGTCGTTCCCAATCGCCTCGTCAATATCGTGGCGTAAGACAAAGGCCCGGAATCGTTCAGCGATTCCGGGCCTTTTGCCTGGGTAGTCGTTGAAGACACAGGACCGGGTGCGCGGGAACAACGCAACCGACGGGGTAGGGGGTCGTTAGCTGCCCGGACGCCGGTAATAAGGTCTGCGAACCACCTTCGCCCGGAGCCGCCGGTTGCGGACGGAAACAGACAGTTCCTGGCCCGGTTTCGCCAACTGGGTGTCAACATAGCCCATAGCAATAATCTTTCCGGTCCAGGGCGAGACCGATCCGCTGGTGACCGCGCCGGCGGGCTCGCCGTCTGCCGCGTGAATCTCGTAGCCCTGGCGTGGAATGCCCCTGTCGACCATTTCCAGCATCACCAGTTTCCTGCCGACGCCTCGCGCCAGCTGCTCCCGGATCGCTTCGCAACCGATATAGGTACCGGTCTTCGCCACGGCGAAACCGAGATTGGCCTCCAGCGGGGACGTATTTTCGTCCAGTTCGTGCCCGTAGAGGGCGAGCGACGCCTCCAGGCGAAGCGTGTCGCGGGCTCCCAGGCCGACCGGCACCGCCCCTCTATCCCTGCCTGCGTTCAGCAGCGCGCGCCACAGCTGTTCCACGTCGCTCGAAGCCACGAAGATCTCAAATCCGTTTTCGCCGGTATACCCGGACGCGGCGAGCCATACCGGCAGGCCGGCAACGGTACACGGCCGAACACCGTGGAATCGAATCGCCCCGACGTCGTCCGGCGTCAGGTTCGACAGAATACCGCCGGCTGCGGGCCCCTGGAATGCCAGCAGGGCGCGGTCGCCGCTTTTGTTCTCCAGATGGACGTCCTTCCGCCCTGCACCCACGCATACCACGTGAGCCCAGTCCGTTTCCGCGTTGGAGGCATTGACAACCAGCGTGAAAGCGTCCGGACCGGTCCGGTAGACCATCATGTCGTCAATCGTGCCGCCCCGCTCGTTCAGAAGAAAGGAATACTGGCATCTGCCGTTCTTCAGTTTCCTGATGTCGTTGGCCGCCAGATATTGCAGGAAATCCCTCGCCCCGGTGCCCGAGACCTGGATCTGGCCCATGTGGCTGACGTCGAACAGCCCCGCGGATGTTCGCACGGCACGATGTTCCGCAACGATTCCGGTATACTGGACGGGCATCTCCCATCCTCCGAATTCCACCATTTTTGCGCCCAACTCAACATGCTGCCGGTAGAGTGGGGTGTGTTTCAGGGCCGCATTTTCCATTTGAGTCTTCCCTCTCCAATCGATGTAAAATCGTGAATCGTCCTTGAATTCAGGGATGAATTTTCCTATAATAATTTAGGAAAAAAATAAGAAATTTCAAGTTATGGAGCAATCAATGACCGAATCCAGCGACGTCCGGACCGAGCATCTTACCATCGATCAGGCCGCAAATCTGCTCAAAGTGACCACGAAAACGGTCCGAAACTACATTGAACGGGATTATCTGAACGCCCGGAAGTGGAACGGCGCGTGGAGAATCCCCAAAGAAGATCTTTTGGAAATTTACAGGAAGAAATATGGAAAAAAAGTGGAACCGGAAAGACTCGAAGGGCTCCAGAGCCAGTCCCTCGTTCAACTCCAGCGTGACGATTACGACCGGTTGCAACGGCGTGTCGGCAAACTGGATGCCGTTGAGCGGGCGCTGGCTGAACGCACGGCCGAACTTCGGGCACTGAGTGAACGCCAGAACCAACTGGAGGCCTCGTCCGCATCCGGATGGACCGAAGCGCGTAAATACAAGGACGACATCCATGGGTTGCGCGAAAACCTCCGCGCTGCGGATAAGGCCCGCGAGGAAGCGGCATTAACGGCGCATTGGCTCAGAAAAGAACTGAACCGTCAGGGAGAAGAACGGAGCCGGTTGGAGGATCAAAACAGGATGCTCGAAAACAGCTGCGAGGCATTTAAAGAGGACCTGGCGGCGAAGAATCGCGAAATCGGACGCCTCAAAACCGAATTGTCCGCTCTGCAGGACAAAACAGGGTAATTCACAAAACAAAACTCACATGGATAGACAGGATGAACAGGATAAAGACCAGAAAGCGAGACAAAGCACGAGAAAACGAACATCGGAAACGACGAAACGCGTGAAAGAAACAAAACCTCCCTGGCGGAAGTCAACAGATTCCGGTAAACGGCCCACCTGAAGCTGCCGTAAGTTTACATAATATATATTATACCGGTTTTGTGCGGGGTTTCGTGGAACTCCATCCCGTGACTGCCACATGCTGTTTTTTTCACGAAACAAGATCCAGCCTGGCAATTCCCTGCCCGTAGACACAAACGAAACTGCCGTCCAGTGCGGTGAGCGACGTGACGTTCGCGGGCATTTCAATCAGACCCTGGCAGCGCCCCTCGCTGTCGATCGTCCGGATTTCCCGCCGGTCGGCGGCAACGGCGATCGTGCCGCGGGATTCCGCGATCGCATGGATCCATTGCGCTTCGTGGCGGCGCCACGTCAGATTGCCGGCGAAATCGATTCCATACAGCGCGCCGAACTCGCACGCCGCGATCAGAACACCATCCAGAACGACGAGCCCCGTAATTTCCCCCACGAGATTGATATGCCAGAGTTCGGCGCCGTCCTGAGGTTTGACGGCGTAGATCCAGCCGTCTTCGGTTCCGTAAACGACTTCCAGAACGCCGTCGGCGTCCAGGTCGCACAGCACCATTTGTTTCAGACAGATGCCGCGTCTGGGGGTCGTCGCGTTCCCGTGCGATCCGACCTGCTCGAACGTGGACCAGCGGAACGACCCGTCGAAATTGTGCACGGTAAGCGGCGTATAGTATTCGGTACCGACCAGAATCTCGGCTTTTCCGTCTCCATCCGTGTCCGCGGCCTGCAGCGCGGTGATCGCGTGATATCGAAACCACTCGGCCCATTCTGGCGCGCCTTCGGCCGAGAACGCGTTCACAAACCATCCTTCGGTGCCGGCAAGTACGCTCAGGTCGCCATTTCCCTCCAGATCGACTACGGCAACAGCAGAAACCCTCGTGCCGCGATTCCACATATTCACCAGCCCGCGCCGCCAGCGTTCGTCACCGGTATCCCCTTCCAGTACAACCAGTTGTGAGTCTTCAGTCCCCAGCAGCACTTCCGGTCTTCCGTCTCCGTCGATATCCGATCCAAGTACCCGGCTGGCGCCGCCTTCCGCGTCAATCTGCCGGGACCAGACCGATTCCCCCGTTTCCGCGTTCAGCCGCACGACGTCACCGCCGCTCGCCAGCAGCAATTCGCCGTCATCCGAGACGGAGATATCCCGAATATCGTCCGGGAACGCCCGGCGCCATTGCCGCGCCAACCCGCCCGAAACCGACGGACGACTCGCCGCGGGCTTCACCGCCGGGACTGCCCGTACGGACCGGACCGCCGCCGCAAGTCCGGGTTGGTCCAGAACCTGTTCCGATGGTTCGACCTCCCGTCCGTCCAGGCGTTCGACGCCCTGCAATAACACCCGATTGCCCCTGGCAAGGCACGCGAACAGGCTTCCCGAAAGTTCGAGATCGTCATGTTCCAGTGATCCCTCACCCAACAATGTGATTTCGTCCCCGTCCGTTACCCTGACCGCGCCGGGGCCGATCCGTTCCAATCGAATCCGGGGATCCGGGGTGAGCAGATTCATGAAGGCAAACGACCTGCCGGCTTCCAGCCTGCACGCCGTTCGCTGGTGCAGCACGGAAATGGTTCCGTCCGAATGCGGATAGCTTCCCCATCGGCTTTTGACGTGCGGGTCCGGCACGATTTCCTGCGCGGAGCCGTCCGCGTTGCGAATATGAAGTTTCTCCCCCGCCTGGCCGATGCGCACGCCGTCCGCCTCCCGGACCGGATCCCCCACCATTCGCCAGAGACATTGTAGATGATAGTCTCCCGGTTCGCGACAGCGAAGCCGGTCCATGACGACCATATATCGACCCTTGCGCCAGAATATCTCCCGCTGCCAGTCCACACCGTTGTAACCCGCGGCTTCGGAGCGGAGCATCGCCAGTTCCGCGCCGTCGTTACAGATGCTCAACGACGCCAGGGGCGGGATCACCACGCCGTCTCCGGGCGACTCGAGAACCCCCTCGCCGTCTCGCATGACCACGACGGAATTGTGAAACGCGGGCGCCGCCCGGATGTAATCCCCGTCTGCCAGCCACGCCCTGTCGTTCCACGTCAGCCGGACGATCGCATTGGTATCTTCGTGTCCGTGGCATGTCGTTCCGAGTCCTTCCAGCAGCAGGTACTCGCCCCCGGGCTCGAAATTGCGCCGCAGGGACAATTTGTCGAAATACCTACTATCCGGACGCGGATGATGTGCCTGCGGCGAGTACCGTCGTACCCAGTCGAGCACTGGATCCGGCAACTCCATCACGCAGATGCCGAGCAGTTCGCGGGGTACTTCCGGCTCACAGGCCTCCATGGCGAATCCGCCGTCCACGTAGTCCACGGCCGAGAAGAGACCGTGCAGCGCCCGGTCCGGCGGAGGCCGTTTCCCCTCTCCGAGCCAGTTCAACGTCCAGAGATGCGCGGAATCCGGTTGATGCCAGGTAGAGACCATCAGCGGCCAGAGGCGTGCGTCCCATCCGCTTGCGGAAAATTGAGAATACCCCGACGTATCGCCGTAGCCGCACTCGCTGCGCATATTGTCGGTTGTCACGACCGCCAGCTTGCACAGGTCGGCCACGTGGCCCCCGGTGATGTAACGGTCGTCGCCGCGGTACAGAAAATAGCTCAGCGTTTCCTGGGGCACGTGCCAGACGTACCCCACTCCCCCATCGTCATCCGGCTTATAGCTATCCATCTGACCTTCGAATATGCGCCTTGCGATTTCATTCGCCCGTCGAAACTCCCGAACACCGTGCCGCCTTGTCATGTAGTCGCCGCCCACCGCCAGGTTCAATCCGATGAACGTCGTGTGGTTCTGCCGGATCTCACCCGGAGGATTCACTTCCTCGGAGACGTAGGAGAGCGTCATGAGATGTCTCAACAGCTCGCCGAACATCGTGACGGCCCCCAGCCGGTCATCGGGGGAAAAAAGCGGGTTGTCTTCCACCAGGTCCCACAGATGGATGTAGAGGTGCAGGTTGAAGAAACAATGGTAGGCCTCCGGGTGCGCACGGCACTCCGCGCGCCACGGTTCGATCGAACCCTTCAGGATTTCCGCCGCCGCTCTCGCCCATCCCGGCTGATCCGTCAGATAGTGCTGCCAGAGATAGGACAACAGCCCGCCGCCGCGGAACGGCGAAGCCGACCACCCCGTCCCCCAGATCTTCAAATCGTCCCGGACCATGCGTTCCACTTCGGAGTCATCCGGCAAATGTGGAAGATCGTGGCAGAAAGACGCGGCGTGGACGCGCTTCAACCGGCCGTTGCTGGCGGCGACGATGTCCGTGAAGGCGTTCAGAGCGGCCTCCAGCCCTACGTCCGTGCTGGCGCCCGCGACAATGCAATTCCGGGCGTATCCGAACGGATCCGAGATCGACTTGACCAGATAGCCGTTCGCGCCGGGGAAAAAGGTATCCACAAAACAACACCGGGCGGTATAGAGACGCTGAATCGCCCGGTTATTTGCCAGATTTCCGAAGGCAATCACGTGTTTTTCCCGGAACAGCGCCTGCCGAAAGCGGCTCTGAGAAATCGTCTCGGGCGGTCGTCCCGCCTCCCCCACCGCTTCCACAACGCGGGCGACGGCCGCATGTCGCTGCATGGCGTCCGGTACCACCAGCAGGACCTCGTCGGCCAGGTCGGTCGGGTGAAATTCGCGCGTACGGGTCAGGCTTAATTCCGGTCCGGTCATCCGATACCACCCATCTGCTTGAGCTCCTCCTCCGCGCTTCGGACAACGGGGCTCCTGGAATACCGGTCGAGAATGCGCTGCAGGAGAATGCTGGCCTGACCGGTATCGCCCGATATCCGATAGCATCGGGCCGCTTCCTTGAGCGCATTGGGCGCGAACGGAGAGTCTTCGAACTCATCGGCGAACGCCAGGTATCTTGCCGCCGCGCCCGCGGAATCGTCCTGTTCTTCCAACGCGGCGGCCACACCGGCCCAGGCGCTGTATCCCGTGGGCCCGGTCGCGTCGAACTCCTGGAGGTATCTTTCAAATGCGGCCTGCGCCTCCGAGTGCCTCCCGGTTTCGAAATAGAGGCCCCCGGCCAGATGCAGCGCCCGACCGGCTGCCGCGTGGCCGCTGTAGGTTTCCGCGACGCGTTCGGCTTCCAGGATGGCATCGTCGACCCGTCCCTGGAGCAACAGGATCCGGATCTGCCCCTCGGCCTCCACCGCCTCTCCTGCCTGGGCGTCCATCCGGTTCATTACGAAAATGCCGAGCAGGATGAGGATCACCAGCCCCCCGCCGGCGGCGAGTACGCGGACATAGTTCTCTTCCACATAGGCCCATGCGGCCAGCATCCTGTTGACAAATTCGTCCTGCCTGAGTTCCCGTCTGGTCATTCGCCCCCGAGTACCCTGCATGTCGCTTGCCTCCGTCCGAATACCGCGTGAAATTTCGTGTTGACCCTTTCCGGTTGTCCCTGAACGTCTCCAAATATAGGTATTTTCCCCGGACCGACCAAACGAAAGACGAGAACCACGGATGCATACAACGAGCAATCATGCACCACCCGGACCACGATTCTTCGGCTGCGGAATCCGGCAGATGCCGATCGGCCATGAAGCAAACGGAAGGGGCGGTCTTGACGAAATGAGAAAGATTGCCCATATTTCGGGCTGGCGGGTATTCACACGCCGTCGGCTGCGTTCTCGAATTCAATCGACCGAATCCGGCAGGCGGAAAACCTTCAAAATGACGCTGCTCGAGGTCACATTTTCAGATTTCGTGGACATCGCGGTCGTAGGCGTGCTGTTCTGGGGGCTGTTGGCCTGGACCCGGAGAATGCACGCCCGCATGGCGCTGGTCGGGCTGGCGTTTCTGGGGGCTTTCTATCTCCTGGCTCTCCAATTTGAGCTGCAGCTGACGGCGTGGATATTCCAGGGATTTTTCGCCGTTCTCGTCGTGCTGCTGGTCGTTGTCTTCCAGGACGACCTGCGGAGGCTCTTCGAGCAGATTGCGGCGGTGGGCCTCGGAAGAAGGGTGTCGCGGCCCCGCGGTGGGAGTCTGGCGGTACTGGTTCGCGCGATGCATCGCCTGGCGTCGAACCGGCGGGGCGCCCTGGTGGTCCTGCCCGGACGGGAACCGCTCGACCGTCTCCTGCAAGGCGGGATCGTGCTACAGGCCACCATCAGCGAGGAGCTCATCGACAGCCTGTTCGGCACGACTTCGGCCGGTCACGACGGGGCGCTGGTGATGAGGGAAGACCGGCTGGAGCGCTTTGCCGTCCATCTCCCGCTGTCGGAAAACCGAAGCGAACTCGGGCCGGGAGGGACCCGTCACGCCGCTGCGCTCGGGCTGACCGAACGAAGCGACGCCCTCTGCCTGGTCGTTTCCGAGGAGCGCGGCACCATCGCCGTCGCGCGTCAGGGTCGCCTGGAAATCGTAAACAACCCGGACGAACTGCTGTCCTGGTTGCAGGAGCACGCGCAGCACGCGGTCGGCAGTGCGCCGAAGACCGGCCGTGGCCGGCTGGCGAGGCATCTCTCGGAAGGCGTGCTCTCCTTCGCGCTGGCGCTCGGCGCCTGGATGTTTCTGGTGCCCGGTGCCTCGGTCCAGGAAGCGACGTATGAAGTGGCGGTCGGCGTGGAGAATCTACCGGGCGGTTATGCGCTGGAGGGCGTCAGACCAGCCGTCGTGGACGTCACCGTGAAGGGTCCCCGACGCGCGCTTCTGCTGGCGTCGCAGGACGCCTTTCGGCTTACGATCGACGCCGGCTACGTCAGGTTCGGGCGCAGGACGTTCGAGTTGGGCATGGAGTCGATCAGGCACGGGACGGATCTTGCGGTTGTGAACGTGCAACCCCGCAAAGTCCGGCTCGACGTAAGAAAGGAATAGGATGGGCGCCCGGCGGCCCCCTCGTTTGTGAACCAGGAGACCCAACCCTACGAAGACACAAGCCGCTCTCGTGCTTCCATCCTGCGCAGGCCGATAAACAGCAGGAAGCCCGACAGCAGCACGACGGCCAGACGATTCAGCAGGACACGGTCGCCCCAGAGCGTGTCTTCCATGCCCACCGGTGGATCGAACGTATCCAGAAAGAGCACGAAGGGAGAATCGGGCATGGACTTCGAAACGACCAGAGCAAGGACCATCGCCCCGGTCGCGAGCATCGCGGCCGCGTTGCCGCTTCGGCAGAGAACGGAGAAGTAAAACGTGAGCCCGGCGGCAAGACAGGCCGGCAGAAAGGCATTCAACCCGCCCCGGAAGATTGGAAGTTCGGCGAAGACGAAATAGGCGACCACCGTCATCCCCATCAGGGTCGCCGCCAGAACCAGATACACCCCCACCATCCGGATCGTCCAGATCTTGTAGTGCGTAGAGGTTGTGCTGAAAAGGGTTTCAAGTGTATTCCGGTCCCGTTCGCCCGCAACGAGGTCCATCGTCAGATAAATGGCAAGCGCAATACCGGGGATTTCAACCAGAACGTTGAGCGCCTGCGACACGCCGAACCCCTCGTCGGGGCGCCACACCGCGAATGCGTACATGGCGGTGTAATAGACGAGAAGGCCGATGCCCATGAACATCAGCTTCCTGTGGAATATGATCCTGCAGCTCAGCCGATAGAGCCGCCACGTGGTCAGCAGCAATTCCCGCCAGTTCAGCACGGTTGTCCCTCCCCTCCGCCAAGCAGGTACAGGTACGCGTCTTCCAGGGTTGGGTCCACGCTTTCCGCGCCGATACCGACCGGTGCGTGTTCCGAGAGGAACCGCATCCGGACTCCAGCGGGGGTTCGCTGATGTGATATGAGCCTCAGTTCGTCCTCCATCCCGGAAAAGCGCCCCTCCGAAACCACCGCGTCCCACACCCGTCCTTTCGCCAGATTCCTCATTTCCACCGGCGTTCCCGTATACAGAAGACACCCCTGGTCCAGCACTGCCAGGCGATTGCAGCTACCGGAGATATCTTCCACGATGTGCGTGGAGAAAATGACAATGCGATCCTGGCTCAACCTGGCAAGCAGGTTTCGGAACCGGATGCGCTCCAGGGGATCGAGCCCCGCCGTGGGCTCGTCCACCACCACGATCCGCGGGGTGTGCAGGAGGGTCTGAGCGATGCCGAGGCGCTGCTTCATTCCGCCTGAAAAGGAGCCGACGGGATCGTCTTTCCGTTCGATCAGATTGACCTGTTCCAGAGATTCGATCACCCGGGCGTCGCGGGTTTTCCGGTCCTTGTAGCCCTCCAGAAGCGCCCGGTACTCCAGATACTCGTATGCGGAAAGGTGTCCGTAGTTGCCGAAGTGCTGCGGCAGGTAGCCAATCAGACCGTGAATCGACTCCCGATTCAGGATGTTTCGACCGTCGATCAGAATGGAGCCGTAGCTGGGTTCGAGTACCCGGCAGAGAATGCGCATCAGTGTGGTCTTTCCGGCGCCATTGGGACCCAGAAGTCCGAACATCCCCCTGCCGATTTCCAGATTGACGCCCGCCAGCGCCCGAAATTCCGGCCGGGGAACGCCGACGATCGGCATGGCCGAGGCCAACCGATAGCACCACCGGCGCGGCCGCGCGAAACGTCCGGACAGTCCGTCGGGATTGATCTCCCCCGAACGCACCCTGTCGGCGAGCCGCCGCACCAGCCGATAGGCCGCCCATAGCCCGAACGAGGCAAGCGTGACCGAGAGCAGGTTCAGCCGCCAGTGCACATAAGCGACAAACGTCAATGGCAGCACGGTTTTGAGCAGCAGATTGCCAATGCGGGCGATCGGCGCCGGAAATTGCGTTTCCCTCAGTTCTCCGACGCATCGACCCACGTGCCAAAGCATGAATGCCAGCGCCAGCCCGTGTAGATAGATCCAGATTTCGTCCTCGAAATAGGTCGTGAAGACCGATAACAGCGCGAGCAATGGCAGCTTCCAGATGAGCGCGTCACGAACCGCCTTGCGGTCATGTGGACCCGGCCCGGTTTCCATCAACCGCCCTCGCCGGCGCTCATTGCGTGCCCACTCCCGTACAAAGCGCCCCGGCGCGCCGTAAACCTTGGTAAGATTTCTCAGCTGAATGGAATGAACGGCGCCGGATGCGCGCCGGGCTGCGACTCGAGCGCGATGTACCCTCAGGACGATCCATACCGCCGTAAGAAATGCACACCAGATGGGTAAAATCGACAGAGTAGCCCAGAAAACGCTTTCATACCTGACGTAAACTCCGTAGCCGGCCGCGGCAGTCGCCAGCAGCGACAGCGTGACGGCAATAACCCCCATGTCGGCAAGCCAGGCGCGGATCTGATCCAGCCCCATGTATACCACCGGAATCAGGATCAGCGTGGAGACCATGGATACCGAAAGCCCGCCCAGAACGGTAATTGCGAAAGGTGGCCAGATCTCAAAATCGCCGCCGTATTCGAGCGCCAGTGGAAGAACGCCCAGAAGCGTCGTGGCCGTTGTCATCAGGATGGGTCGAACACGCGACCGCGCCGCGGTCAGCACCGCGCGTTCCCGGCGAAAGCCGAATCGGGTCCTGAGCACGCCGACCGCGTCGATCAGGATGATTCCGTTGTTTACCGCAATGCCCAGCAGGACGATAAAGCCCAGAAGCGCCATGGGACCCTCCTGCTGGCTGAGGCCCGTGCCCGACATCATCAGCGCCCAGCAGGAGCCGATGGCCGCGGGCGGCAGCGTACACAGAATGATGACCGGAGAGGCGAAAGATTCAAACAACGACGCCAGAATCATATAGATGAGGACCGCGGCGATCGCCATCATCCAATAGTAGATCATCTCCTCGTGCGCCTCGATGATTTCGATCGAATACCCCTCCGGCAGAACCATGTCCTGCAGCGTTGTTCGCACGACCCGTCTCGCAAGATCCAAACGCGGCTGGGAATCCAGAATCTCCGAAGGAAACCGGTAGGAAACCACAATCCGACGGGTCTGGTCGGTCCGCAACAGGCTGCTCCGTCCCTCATCCGTCCGGACCCTCGCCACTTCGGAAAGCGGTACGAAATGCCCGTCCCGGTTCAGAATGCGTGAACGCCTGAACTCAGCCAGCCCGTACCGGTCGCGTTCCTCCTCTTCGATCGTACGCACTTCGATGGGTACCTCGGTTGCATCGGGCAGCAGGAACGGGACCGTTGTGCGAAACCCGTCCCAACGGGTGTCACCCATGGCGGCGAGCACTTCCTGTGCGCCAAGTCGCCGGTCGAACAGGGCGGCCGCATCGGGTATCACCTGCACCTCGGGCGAACTCCGTTCGGCGTCGGCGCGCACACTGTTGGCATCCACCTCCTCCAGTTCTTCGAGGCGGTAAACCAGGTCATTGGCAATCATCGTCAGTATCGTAAAGTCGTACCCTCGAACCACAACCTGCTCGTTCGGCGTGGCCCCGGTCAGATCGAATCCACCTGAACTGCGTCTCCGACGTTGACCGATCCCCTGCCCGCGGCCGCCCCTCCCCGCACGGGGCCTGGGTTCGTATCCGACAACACCTCCCTGTACATTCTGCAGTTTGTCGTCGAGTTGCTCTTTGATTTCATCCAGCGAGATGCCGCCTGGCCGGTCAGAACGTCTGTCAAGCAATACGTTCACGTCGGCTTCCGCCTCACGGACCGACGTCGTAAACCGGTCCAGACCGGGCACATCCCGTACGGACGCTTCCACCTGTTTCACGACCTCGTCCGTCGCGTCCAGCGTGGCCCCTTCCGGAAGGTTCACGTAGACCGTAAAACGTGTCTCCTCCCTGCGCACCTGCTGTTGCAGCAGGTAGAAGAACGCCAGCACGAGTGTCAGCGCGAGCGCCACCCCTGCGGACAGGACCACCGATGCGCGGTGACGCAGCGCAGTCTTCAGCAGCAGCGTATACCGCTCGAGCAACCCGCGAACGTCGGGCGGCTGCCGGACCCCGCGGCTCAGCGCCCGTACGGCGAGGGCCGGAACCAGCGTCAGGGCCACCAGCAGTGACGCCAGCAGCGGAAACGCCATGGACAACGCGAGTTCCCGCAGCAGGTCCCGCGCGTCGCTCTCGATGAACAGAACCGGCAGGAAAGCGGTTACGGTGGTTGCGGTTGCCGCAACCACGGCCCGCCCGACCTCGGCCGCCCCGTCCCGTGCCGCGTCGGCGGGCGACTTGCCACGCTCGTAGTGTTTGAAGATGTTCTCCATCACCACGATGCCGTTGTCAGCAAGCATGCCCATCGCCAGGGCGAGACCGCACAGAGACAGCACGTTGACGGACAGTCCGCCGAGGTACATCAGATTGAAGGTCATCAGGAGAGAAATCGGAATGGCAAGCAGGAGGACCGAGACGAAGCGAAGGTTCCGAAGAAACAGAAAGAGCACGATCAGTCCGAGCACGGCGCCGGCAATGGCCGCCTGCTTCAGGGTGGAAAGCGCTCCGGTCATCAGATCCGCCTGTGAGGAACTCACGCCCAGTTCCACACCCTCGCTCGCGAAGTCCCGATTCAGACGGCCGATGGCGGCTTCGACCGCCGCGGCAACCTCGATCAGATTTGCTTCGTCGTCCTTCTGGATCCGGACGCCCACCGACGGTCTTCCATTGACTCTGTGACGATCGGCCTGATCCTGGAGTCCGAATCCCACCCGGGAAACGTCGCCCAGCCTGAGCGTGCCGTCCGCGTTCAGGACGAGATCGCGAATCTGACGCAGGTCCGTAAACTGCCCCTGAATGCTCACCGAATAGGCCCGATTCCCTTCGTATACACGCCCCAGGTACTCACGCCGCCGGTTATAGCTGTTCAGGCGTGCCCGAACCTGTCCCGTCGAAAGGCCATGCGCCTCCAGCAGGAACGGATCCAGGACGATTTCCACGGCGCTGCGCCGTCCGCCCAATACGGACACATTGACGACACCGTCGACAGACTCCAGCTTGGGCCGGATTTTCTCCTCCGTGAACTCCCGCAACGGGTTCAGGTCCCAGTCGGCGAGCACGTGAAGCTCCATAATGCTGCTGCTGAGATCCGTCGAATCGAACCTCCTGACGTCGGACTGAGTACGTTCGGGCAGCGTCGGCTGCAATCTGTTCAGGTTGCTCTGCAGTTGAAGAAGGGCGAATTTCATATCCACGTCGGGCGCGTAGGATATACGAATACCCCCCCTGTTGGCCATCGCGAACGACTCCATCTCCTGGACGCCGTCCAGCTTGCCGATCTCCCCTTCAACGGGAATCAGAAGATCTCGTTCCACCTGTTCAGGAGAGGCCCCCTGCAGCGACAGCGTGACGAACACCTCCGGAAAGATCAGCTCCGGAAAGAGCTGTACCGGAAGCCGAGTCCACGACACGATTCCCAATATGGCGAATGCGGCGAAGAACATCGACGTCGTTACAGGGCGCCGGACCGCAAGATCGGGGAGAATCACGCCGCCCTCCTCCTTCTGAGCCCTTCGATCAGTTCGTAAACGACGGGAATCACCACAAGGGTCATCAATGTGGATGTGACCAGACCGCCGATAACGGCCACCGCCATCGGGGCCCGGAGGCGCGCTCCCTCGCCGACGCCCACCGCCATCGGCAACAGCGCCAGAATGGTCGTGGCGCTGGTCATCAGGATTGGACGCAGCCGATCCTGCGCGGCCTGGAGTACGGCCTGTCGCACGTCGTCCGTCTCGCGCCGCAACTGGTTGATGTGGTCCACCAGAATGATGGCGTCGTTGACGGCGATACCTCCCAGCATGATCGCGCCGATGAACGCCATCACGCCGAACGCTTCTCCCAGGCTCCAGAATGCGACCACCACGCCAATGCCCGCCAGCGGCACCGTCAGCATGACGGTAAACGGATGGAGCAGAGACTCGAAGAGCGAAGCCATGACCATATAGACGAGCACCACCGAAAGCAGAAGGGCGAATTGCAGGCCGCCGAATGATTCGGCCCGCTCCCGTTCCTCGCCGGTTATGGTCACCTGGTATCCGTGCGGGATGGCCATCTGTCTCACCGCCTGCCTGATCTGCGTTGCCGCCTGGCTCAAGACCACCCCGTCGGTGAGGAACGCGGACACCCGCCCCACCCTGCGCTGCCCGTCCCGCAGGATTTCCCTGGGGCCCTGTACGACCCGAAGGTCGGCGAGATCTCCCAGCGTGAGCATCGCCCCGTCGGGACCGTCGATTCTCGCGTGTTGCAGCTCCCGAAGGTCCACGTCCTCGAAACCCACCCGGATCGTTCGCGCCCGCTGGTCCTTGGAGAGTTCTCCGGCTTCCTCGCCGCCGAGCCTGCGCTCCAGCTCTCGCACGAGATTCTGCGAGGTCAGCCCGAACGCCGCTGTGATGTCGGGCCGCAGCACAACGTCCACCTCGGGCTGACCGTCCTGGAAGCTGCTCCGCACGTTGTATACCGTGGACAACGCGTCCATGCGCCGTTTCAGATCTGCGGTCAGTTCCTGAAGCAGTTCCAGGTTCTCGCCGCTGACCTCGACCTGGACCGGCGCCGTTGCACCTCGTATAAGTCCTTCCAATGCAGCCTTTTGAAGCCGATAATTAACCTTAACGTCCGGGACTTCCAGGAGGGCTGCATCCAGAACCGTGGTGAGTTCGGAGACGCCGCGACGGTCCGCCTGTCGGCTCAGCACGACCGTCAGCTCGGCTCTGTTCGGGCCCGTAGGTTCTCCCACGGCGGTAAACCGGTTCGGATCGGTTCCCACGCGCAGGTAGATGTGCCGCGCTTCCTCTCTGGCAACCGCCTGCGTAATGGCGGCAACGCGCCTCGCCACCCTGTCTGTCGACTCAAGTCTTGTGCCCTCCGGCAGCGCGAGGTCCACGTGAAGGACACCCTCGTCTTCCGTGGGAATAAAAGAAGTATGGATGGACCGGGCCATATGGAAGGCAGCCAGAAGGCAGGCCGCGAGCACCGCCATCGTGCGGCCCTTATGGTTGAGCGACCGGCCCAGAAAGCGCCTGAAGGACCGTGCTCCCGCGATCCCTGCGGATCGTCGAGGATACCGCCTGAAAAGCCGGGCGGTCAGCATGGGTACCACGGTCATCGCCACCGCGAGAGACGAAACCAGTGAGAACGCAACCGTCCAGGCCTGTTCCCTGAAGAGTTCACCGGCCAACCCGTGAAGGTAGACAATGGGCAGAAATACGGACACCGTGGTCAGCGTGGACGCCAGAATCGCGACCCCGACCTCACTCGCGCCCCTGACGGAGGCTTCTGCGGCCGTTTCTCCCCTCTCGAGGTGCCGGTAGATGTTCTCAATCACGACAATGGCGTTGTCCACCAGCATGCCGGCGCCCAGCGCCAGGCCGCCGAGGGTCATGATGTTCAGCGTCAGCCCCTGGAAATACATCAGCGTGAACGTGGCCAGAACGGAAATCGGAATGGCAAGTCCGATCACCAGCGTGGCGGTCCACTGCCGGAGCGCGGCCAGAAGCACGCCCACCGCAAGCAGCGCGCCAAGAACGGCCGCCTCTTCCACTTCACTCACCGCGCGTTCGACGAAACGGGCCTGGTTCTCCACCACCGTAAACCGGATGCCGGTCAGATCGGCCTCGAGGCTTTCCAGTTCCCGGAGAACCCCCTTGACCACCGACGAGGTATTCGCGCCGGCTTCCTTGTAAACGGAGAGTCCGACGCACTCGAAGCCGTCGAGGCGCACGATGGTTTCCCTCTCCTTATAAAGCAGGCCGACGGTACCCACGTCGCTCACCGTGACAGGCACGCGCTGGGTCGAGGCGTCGTTCTCGCCAGTCGCAGATTCGCCCCCGCGCTCACCCACAACCAGGTTGTTCACGTCTGTCAAGTCGGTCAGACGTCCCAGGCCTTTTACCAGATAGGAACGTTGTCCGTCTTTCAACGTTCCGCCGGAGACGTCCGAATTGGCCTCGCGTATCCGTGAGACGACCGTCTCCGAGTTGACGCCGAATGCTTGAAGGAGATAGGAATCCAGTGTGATCCGGATTTCTTTCTCGGCGCCTCCCTCGATTTCCACCGAAGCCACCCCGGACAACCCCTCGAGTTTGGGCCGGATGACGGTTTCCGCGTTGCCCAGCAATTCATCCGGATCCTGCCAGTCCGCTCCGGAGACGGCCAGGCGCATCACCGGCAACGCCTGGGGGTCTTCCTGTGTGACGTCCAGACTCGTGATATCGGGATCCGAAGCGTACCGCGCCACCTTCTTCTGCACGTCGAGCAGGGCGAAATCCATGTCCGCATCCCATTCGAATTCCGCGATCACCACGGCCTGCCCGGAACGGGACACGGAATGTACGCGTTTGACGTGGCGTACCGTGCCGATATCCCCTTCCAGCCGACGCGCATATCGTTCCTCCATCTCCATGGGGGTTTTGCCCGGAAATCGCAGGTCCACGGTAACCACGGGAGAACGCAGGTCGGGCAACAGGTCCACTTCCAGCCGCTCCAGCGAAATCCAGCCCAGGAGCGCGACGGCCAGCGTTGCCATGGCAACCGTTACCGGGTATTTCGTCGAAAATTCGGGCAATGGCATTGTATCGGCCCTTTGAATGAGATCCGCTTGCACATACTCGAATTGACGTCCCCGAGAAGTGACGGATCAAGATCAAAAAAACCCTCCGGAAGGCCCACACGCAGTCCCTGGGCCCCAGAGGGGTCCAAACGACAACTCACCAGATCAATTCGGATGATGTTTCGCCTGCGGCGAACAGTTTCCAGGGAATTGCGACGGGCGCTCGCGGCGACAGTCGCACGGTCTTCGCATTTATTGCTGCAAGCCCACGCCGGTAACACGCACGCGGGTACGGGGGCGCAGCGTCTCGTAATTGCTGGTAATGAGGCGCTCGCCCGCTTCAAGCCCTTCCAGAATCTCGACCTGTTCTGGGCCCTCCAGCCCCAGTTCCACGTCGCGCATCTGCGCCCTCCCCTCCTCTTCCACGAACACCACTTTGCGATTCTGGCGGGTCAGGACAAAGCGGCGAGGGATCACCACCGCGTCTTCGTGTGACTCCGTGACAATCTCGGCTTTCACAAACATGCCCGGTCGCAACATCAGGTTCGGATTCTTCACGACCCCAACGACCCGGAAGGTACGCGTGGTCGGATCGATGGCCGGATCAACCACCTTGATGGTTCCCAGAAACCGCCTTCCGGGCAATGCATAGTTTTCCACTCGCACGACCTGGCCGGGTGAAACGGATGCGATATAGGCGTTCGGAATCTTCAGATCGACGAGCACCTGCCTGTAATCCATCACGGTAGCGATGGTCGTTCGGGCTTCCACCAGCGTACCCTCGGTAATGTCGGCCAAACCCGTCAGAAAACCGCTGATTGGCGTCCGGATCGTCGTCTTGGCGATTTGAACGAGCGCGTCTTCGTAATTGGATTCGGCCTCGGCGAGGGCGCGGCGGGCTTCGTCCAGGTCTCTCTCCGTGCCCAGTCTTCGTTCAACGAGTACCTCCTGCTCGCGCAGCGTTCGTTTCGCGGTGGCGCGCGCGAGTTGCCGGGATTCCAGGCGCGCGTTCACGACCAGCTCCTTGTTCACAAGCCGGGCAATCTCCTGGTTCCGGGTGACCCGCATTCCTTCGTTCGGTCGTCCGCCGACGCCCCGCGCGACATATTGAAGTATACCCTCGACCTCGGTCTGTATACGGGCCTCCCGGGAGGGCCGGAGCGTACCGGTGGCCGCCACCGTCGCCTCCATGGTGTCCAGGCGAACGGCCTGGACGGTGACGGGGACGGTCAGGTCCACGGACCGCTGCTCGGTTTGCCCGCCGCAGCCGGCCATAACGACAACAGCCGTGAATGCAATGCAGGAATCGTTCAGGAATCGCCTGTTCAAATTGCACCTCGCAAAAGGGTTATCGCCTGACGTTGTCCGATGGTTTACCAGCTTCTCCCACGCGACGATCCGCCGCCCCGGCCGCCGCCGCGACCGAAATTCCAGGACGGCAGATCCTCTTCGTACACCTCTTCCGGATGGTCGGGATCCACGTATCGCCAGCGCACCGCGTCGGCGTAGAGGCGGCCGTTGGCGCGGTCGGACAGCTCGACCCGGGCCAGTTCTCCGCCCTCGAACCGGTATCGTCCCAGGACGTTCCAGCCGGCCTTCAGGTTGTTCGATTCGACCGCCAGCGTATCCACCTCGCCGCCGTAACTGACGGCCAGACTGAATTCCGACGCCATACGCATGCGCCTTGAGAACCTGGGATGAAGGAAATAATAGTAGACGTCGTAATCCCCGCCATGCGGCAATCGGGCCGTCCAGACGGCCGGCTGCGCGCCATCGCCCGGTTTCTTCCACCTGTAGTTGTTTTCGTACCTGCCGAACGAGAATGGCATCTGGCGTTCCTGCCAGTTGTCGCCTTTCAACTGCGGCCGGAGATAACGCCGCACCCGGCGGACTGGCATTTCGAAGCCTTCGTCATCGTTGTCCACAATTATCTCGGTCAATCCGGTCTCGTCCGGAGCGACCTCCCTCACATAGGTCGTGGCGGATCCATCCATCGGCTGCTCGGGTATGCGCAACGGCGCCATCAGGACCCGGCGGTTGCGGGCAAAGAACGGCTCGACGCTTATCCTCGAAGGCCGTTCCCAGAGGATCAGCCCCACCTCAACTTCCTGCCCGCCCTCGATCTCAACGCCCTTTACCGCCTCGTCTTCGGTTCCCATGGCTCGAATCTGGACAAATCCGCGCCCCGGCTCGCCGTTCCGGATACGCACGATGACCTGATACGTCATCATGCCCCATCCGTCGTCCACCTTATATGCTTTTGCCCTTGTCAGGGTGTAGCCCGGGACCTGGGTGCCGTGAAGCCAGTCCCGGACGAGTCGATTCAGGCCGGGCCGATCCGCCTGCTTCGACGAATCGCCAACAGCCGCGCGCTCAAACGACGCAAAGTCGACGCCCGCGTGCCGGCTCGCCTCCTCGAATCCGCTGACCACGTCTCTGAATGCGTCTTCACCCACCACGGCCTGCATCATCCCGAACATGGAGGCGCCCTTGGCGTCGACGACCGCCCGGTAGAGTTCCGCGTCGGCAGTCGGGTCAAGTTCCGCGAAAGAACGCTGCCGCATCCTGGCCGTTACGGTATCCCAGGAAACGCCGCGCGCCCCCCTGTTCCGCCGGAACCGGCCTCGAAATCGTCCTCGCCTCGAGTAGAAGCTCTGTTGCAGTGTGGTCCCGAGATTCTGCTGCATATAGACTGGCATGCCGCGTTTGAGCAGGGAATAGTGTTCGCCTTCGAATCCCCGGTTGAACGACCAGAGTTGCGCAACCGGACTCCTGTAGATGCCGCTCTGAGTCGATTCCCGCGCGAGGAACGTGTTCAGCACCGTCCTGACCAGCAGGTCCCGCTTGATTCTGCCCGGGTCGTCGTTACGTCGCTGTCGCCGCTGCATCCACTTCAGACGACGTTGCAGATTCAGCCGCATCAGGACGTCCTCTTCAAGCATCAGCACGCCGGGCTGCACCAATCCGCCGGCTTCCTCCCATCCGTCGTAATACCACTGTACCTGGAATGGCACCTCCACAACCGACAGGCGCTGGTACGGATAGGGCAGGCCGGTTTCCTGTTCAACGCTATCCAGGATCTCGCCCAGCGTATTCAATGCGTCGTCCCTGGCGTCGTGGAAGAAGGTAACCTGCCTGGCGTGGGCCGGATGCACGTATATGGCGCATTGGATATTGTGGACTTCGGCCTGAAAAACATGGTACACGCCCGCGTTGAGCGAGAGAACGGGTACGGGGCGTTCCACTTTCCATGTATGAACCTCGCGGCCGCCCTCTTTCTTCCGGCCCACCGGCACACCCTGGGTCACGACTTCCAGTCCTTCGGGAAGCGCAATATCCAGATCTGCGGTGGCGAAGGATTGGGGTCGGCCTTCCTGATGACCGTAGTCCACGCCCGGCGAGGGGTACCACCTGCTGCGTGGCGGCAGGAATACGGAATTCCGGCGGATCCAGGCGGTCAGGTCCCCCTTCCGTCCCGGCCCCGTTCGCCGCTTCTGCAAACGTCTTGCTTCCGGTTGACGCCTCAGATCGAATCCGCTGAGGTCGATCGAGCCGTCGTATACGAACTCCAACGTCGCCAGACTGTCGGGCTGGAGCGGACGGGCGATTCTCACGACAGAATACTCGCGCTGCCAACTGATTTCAGCGCCCTTTTCCTCAACTGCATTCACCGAACGCAATTCCAGTCCGGGGTTGAGACTGAAAACGAGCGTGTCGAGCGTTACGGGATGAGGGTTCGAAACGCTGAGAACCGCCCTGCCCTGCAGCGGCGTACGGTCATTCGCGAGGTCCAGGTCGAGCGCGTAATGCGTAACAGCCGACGTTGGCTGCCCGGCGATTCCTTCCTGAACTTCCAGCTGCGCCATCCGGTAGTCGAGGTCTGACGAGTCCCGCCCTACCATATACGCGTACAGGCACACCGCGGCGACGAGACCGCCGGCGGTCAGGCATCGACCGAACCTGCGCCAGGCCCGGGACTGCGGAAGCCGTGGATACCGGTCGATAGACAAACCGAAGAAAAACAGGGCGAGAAACGTGTAGAAGACCCGGATCTCCACCACCTTCCGGATATCGCCAAGGCCGAGCATATCCGAGTAGAACACCGGGGCGAAGAATGCGCCGAAATCGTAGATGCCGCCGTATCGACTTCCAAGAAACAGCAGGACGATCAGGACGTAAGCGATGGTCAGCACGGTCACCGCAGCCTGCCGGCGAAATACCGCCCCGAGGAAAAACGTAAGAGCGGACATATAGACCAGCCCGGGGAGGTTCAGCAGCAGCAGGTACGTCAGATAGGGTCGGATCGCAAACGGCGCGCCGGTAACGCTGATCTTGGCCGCCTGCACCGCCAGGCTGAGCACCAGCACGACAAGGCTCAGCGTAATCAGCGCACCCAGGACCCCGAGGTATTTGCCCATGACCAGTTCGGCTGTAGAAAGCGGCCGGGCGGCAACCACTTCGTAGATTCCGGCGCGCTCGTCCGAGGCGCGGAAATCACCGACGATAAACGCGATCACGACGGTCTGCAGCAGACTGTAGACAAAAAAGGGCATATAGGCGCCGATGCCGCTGACAGACTCGAATGCGATGCCCCTGGATTCCGCGATCGCCAGGCCGACGCCCAGAGCAACGGGAATGAGCACGCCGATTCCACCCAGGATACGGAATCGGATCGTCCGCATCAGCATCTTGCGCTCGTATCTGGCGACCGACAATACGGTATAAACCGTCTCCATGGCCTACGCCGCCCTTTCCTGACTCTCCCGGCCCATAAAGTACACGTATGCGTCTTCGAGGTTCGGCGGTACCGGTTCGGCGTGGGCGGGCGGGTGGCCGTCGCCCACGAACCGGAGGTCCATTCGCCCGCCGTCCACAGCGACCGTCACAACCAGAAATCGCCGGGATATCGTCTCGAACTCCGAGTCGTCCGCCCGTACCCGCCAGGTCTTGTCATCCGCACGAGCGACGAGGGCATCGGGCGACCCCCTGTAGACGATCCGCCCTTCATTCAGCACCGCCAGGTCGTCGCAGGTGCTCGAAACATCGCCGACGATATGGGTGGAAATCAGGATTGTCCTGTCCCGGCTCAGTCGAGCGAGAATCCCTCGAAAACGGATGCGTTCTTCCGGATCGAGCCCCACGGTGGGCTCGTCCACAATCAGGATTTCCGGATCGCCGACAATGGCCTGGGCAATCCCGAGCCGCCGCATCATTCCACCGGAAAAAGTGCCGGTCCGTCGGTCCCGCGCGTCGTAAAGCCCCACGTTTTCGAGCGCACGACGCACTCGCGCCCTCCGCCCGATCCGACGTCGCCCGGCTGCCAGCCGGTCCATGTAGTCCAGAAATTCCCACGCCGTCAGTTGCGGATACGCTCCGAAGTGCTGGGGAAGGTAGCCCAGCCGCCGCCGCACTTCGGAACGGTTTCGCTGCAGGTCCCAGGCGCCAATTCTGACTTGGCCGGCCGTTGGCGCCATCTGCGTTGAAAGAACCTTGATCAGCGTGGTTTTTCCGGCGCCGTTCGGGCCCAGCAGACCGAACGTTCCCCGTCCAATTTCCAGGTCGACGTTGTTCAGCGCGGGTACAGTCCCCTTCGGATAGACTTTTGTCAATCCCGTTGCCGATATACGCATTTCCAGCCCCATCATGAAAAACTGCGCTCTATGCATTGGACATTTCTGCGGTGCGGATCGTTCCCGCGTGGGCCCGTGGGCAAAAAGCGCCGAGCGATCCTTCACGGACCACCCCGTCAGGAGGGACCGGCCTGCGACCTGGAGGCCGGATCCAGACGTCTTCGAGCCGTCATCTCCACCTTGATGCAGCTGCCGTCCAATTCGGGCATTGCCGGACACGGCAGCACGTGCACGGTTTCAACCGGTACCGCCCCGGTCACCGTTTCCGGGAAGGCCGCGGCGGCTTCGGGTGAACTCACATAGGCCAGTGTCAGACAGACGTCGTCGGGAGTGAGGGACATCCTTTCGAGGACCGCACTGATCTGACCGGTGACCTGCTCGGCTTCCCGCATCCAACTGGCGTCCGGGCGCGCCCGAAGTTCACCCACATGGACCATTTCCCACTCGCGCGTCCGGCTGCAGCGGATGCGGGTAGCACCTTCGTCGATCGTCTCCACGGGGAGTTCCGCTTCGCGGTGGCGAACCCTGCCGTGGCCGTCCGACGTCACGCCCATGACCTGTATTTCCGCGTACAGACTGGGCGGATCGCCGAATTTCCGGCTGTCCGACATCATCACCACGGGCTTCGGACTCCCCGCCCAGCGGCGGCTGACCTCCGCCCGGATGATCCGCGCGATCTCCGAAGAGTGGGCGAATGGACGCAGCCGCACAACGTCGCCCAGCGATCCGCCGCCTTCACTGAAAACGTCCTGGATGAGGTCGAATACATGGGAAATCTGGCGTTCCGGCTGGCCTTCGAAGAGCGGATTGATTCGCTCGTCCCACGCGACAACGCCCGACAGATGGATCTGCCGGCCTCCGCCGAAATCCGTCACCACGGCGGGCGCGAGCGCCATGAATTCGGTGTCGTATAGCGACTCGGGCCGCCACACGGACTGTTTGAAACCGGCACCGGTTTTCGGCACGTAAGCCACGGCCTGAATGGAAGTGGAAAGGGGAGTTCCCGGATGCGCCCAGCCGAGCGTCGTGATCGCTGCCCGGTAGCCCCGGCGGAACCGCGCCCGCCGCAATTCGCGCATATGGGCGCCGTCGTACCGCCTGTTGTGCAGCACGGTCCACTCGGCGAACGAATCGAAGCCCCCTCCGGAACAGGCGGCGACGTCCGCCATCGTGTCGCAAAGCGCCTCGTTCTGAGATTCGGCCCATTCGTCCCGCAACGACTCCCCCGTTGCTTCCGACCATGTTGCGCCGGGCGCACCCTGCGCCGGCAGCCGCGCGCCGAGTTGGTTGAGATCGATGCGCACAGCGTCGCCCCAGTCCGTAAGCCGGACCCGCATGTACCGCCGGACGTCGGGTTCTAACATCGGTGCATGCTCCGTCTGCGTTCCCGGACTGAATCCCGGGACTTCCTTCCGGCATCCACGCGGTCGGTGGTCAGCTCCAGGGAAACGGGCTGTTGGAAACCGGATGCAGCCTGCCCTCGGCGTAACGGGAGAAGCGGAACGGCTCCAGGAGGTGGGAGCATCCGCCCACGAGTTCCTCGGCGACCAGCCGACCCACGCCGATCATCTTGTACCCGTGGTTGGAATCCGCGATTATATATCCGTTCCCGTGAAACCGGTCGAACACCGGGAAACTGTCGGGTGTGAACGCGCCGATGCCGCCGGATGGTTCTTTCCTGAAGAGCGTGGACTTACCTTCAAAGCGTTTGTGGCAGAATGCCAGGGCGGAACACCACTGATGCGCAAACCGGTCGCCGACGATGAAATCGGGGGATTCCGGTCCGTAGGGATCCACCGCCACCTCGTCCGCAGGTCTCTCCACGCGGTAGGGCATTGCCCCCCCCTGTACCCCCCCGAAGTGAAAATCCGGTTTGTAGTAGATGCCCCATTCGCGGTCCGTAATCAACGAACCGTCGACATCTGAATAAAGCGGCGCGTCCGTGTCCAGATGGATGACGGGGGGCATCCTCCCGTCGTTGGTCTTGAGACAGTGGGGGTCTACGCCCAATGTGCCTTCCTGCAGACACCAGTAGCTCCACATCGGAATATTGTGGTGCAGGCCCCCGTCCGCGCCCTTGATGCTCACCGATCCGGGCAGATCCAGCATGTCCCAGAGCAGTTTTGTCCAGGGTCCCGCGGCGATGACGACTTCGTCTGCCCGGACCGCGCCGCAATCCGTTTCCACCGCCGAAATTGCCCCTCCGCCGAACCGGAATCCGGTCACCTGGACGCCCTCCAGAATCCTGACGCCTTCGGCTTCCGCCTTTGCTGCCAGGCCCGTCATCGATGCGCGATTGTTCGCGTAACCCCCTCTTTTCTCGTGAAGTACCGACGTGACGCCCTTCGCCTGCCAGTCGTGAAAGAGACCCCGCATATATTTCATACAGTCTGCGCCGCCTTCTATGAACTCGGATTCGTAACCGATCTCACGCTGCTGTTGCGCGATGCCGGCGACGTCCTCGTGCATGGACTCGGGGCTGATCTGCATGTAGCCAACGGGGTGGTAACTGAACGATTCCGGATCGGACTCCCATATTTCGACGCTGTGCGCCATCAGTTCGCGCATGGCCGGCTGGAAATAGTTGTTGCGGATCACGCCGCAGGCGATGCCGGAAGCGCCCGCGGCCACCCCCGTCTTGTCTACAATCAGTACCTCGGCACCGCCGCCTCTGCGCCGCCGTTTCAATTCCCGCGCCAGGTGATAACCGGTGCTCAGACCGTGCACGCCTGCGCCTATAATGAGATAGGTCGTGTGTTCCGGTAAGCGCATGGGTTGCCTCGCATTTGCATCCTGATCCGTCCGGCGCAGAAAACGCCGCGTGACGTCAATATTCCATCGCGGTGTATAATCCCTCGTCCACATGGGCGGCCACAACCGTCAGTTCCGGTTTTGCCAGCCACTCCTCCCCCACCCTTCGCATTTCCTCCGGACGCGTCACGTTCACGCCCCTGGCGCCGAAGCCCTCGGCGACCTTCGCCCAGTCCACCGGCTGGAAATCCACGCCCCGGAACGGAATGCGCCGCATGGCCTGGGCGACCTTGACGATGGCCAGAGACCGGTCGCACAGCACCACCAGTAACGGGCGCACGCCCAGCCTGCGCGCCGTTTCCAACTCCTGGACCATCATCGCGAATCCGGCGTCGCCAAACACGCCCGCCACCGGCCGGTCCGGCAGGATGAGCGCCGCCGCCAGTGCCGACGGCAGCCCGTAGCCCATCGCGGACAGGCCGTTTGACGTTAGAAACGACCCGGGCGAACGCGCTCGCCACACCTGCGAAATCAGCATCTTGTGGGCGCCAACGTCCACCGAGAGAATCGTCTCCCCGGGCATCGTCTCGTTCAATTCACGCAGCAGATGGTATGGAGAAGCGCCCAGGGCGGTGGCGTCGGTCCCGGGACGGATCGCATCCCCGACCGTGTTCTGAGATTCACGGATTTCGCCCGCCGTCCACGACTGTCGCCCGTTGTACCCTTCCAGCAGCCGATCGAGCAGGAATGTGACGTCGCCCACGCACTCGGACGCCGGCGCGAAGTCGCCAAAGGCGATCGAGGCATTGGCCACGGAGAAGACGGGTTGGCGCAAATGCCATTCCTGCGCCGACTCGACGGGGTCGAAGCCCACGCCCAGCAGGCAATCGCTTTTCCGGATCAGCTTCACAAGGGCGGCGTCTCCCGCGGCCGACGCCACCGTGCCCAGATACCCCGCGCCGAATTCGTCCACGACGCCCTTGGCCTGCGGCAGGACCACATACGGAATGTGTGACGTTGCGAAAAACCGGCGCACTGCGGCGGAATCCTGCCGCACGTTCAACGCGACGCCGACAATGCCGACGGGGCGTCTCGCCCGATTCAGCGCCTTTAAGATTGTATCGGGATCTCCGGTGCGCTCGCAATTCAGGCGATCGGGCGTCCTTACCCCACCGCCCGGCGACGCGTCGGCCACGGCAACGTCATTGGGAATCGTGAGGTACACCGGACCGGCCGGCGCCGCCGTCGCCAGCCCCATAGCGGACCGCACGGTGGTCTCAATGCCGTTATTTTCACCGGCAACGGACCATTTGCAGACGGGATCGAACACTTCATGGAGAGACAGATTCTGTTTCTGGCTGACTCCGGACCGCGATGCCGGACTGCGCGCGGAAATGGCCAGCATCGGGTCCCGGTCGAGAAAAGCGGCGCCGACGCCCAGCACCAGATTGCATGCACCCGGTCCAAGCGTCGCCAGGCACACGCCGGGCGTCCCGGTGAGCCGTCCGACCGCGCTGGCCATGAAGGCGGCCGCGGCCTCGTGCCCCGTCAGTACGAACCGGATACCGGTATTCTCCAGCGCGTCGATCAGATCCACGACCTCCCCGCCGGGATGACCGAAAACGTACCGGACGTTTTCTTCGTACAGGGATTCGGCAATGGCCTCCGCACATGATCGCATCGACTTGAACGCTCCGTGGCGCCGGCAGCTTCCGGTCGAACGTACAAATGAAGGTACTGCGCGGCCGCGGGATGCCTCACAGCTTTTCGACATACGCCCGATTGTGGCTCTTGAGGCTGGAGTCGTTCCCCAGCGCGTAATGCCCGGACATATCGGGAGAGTACCGGCTGGCCGGTGGAGTACGCCCCAGTTCTTCGGTGATGGATCGGACGTGATGGGGTCCGGAACCGCAGCAGACCCCCAGGTACCGGACACCCATATCGAAGGCCCGGCGTGCAAACGCGGCCATTTCGTACCTGTGGCAGACAAATGGATCCAAGGCCGTTGGAAACGAACGTCCCACGGGCGGCGGTTCGGAGCCCTCCTCCCGAAGCGACTGAAACGTGGGCTGCTCCGTCGTCGTTCGATACGGCACCGGCAATGCCGCCACGTGACAGGAGACCGCACGCCGAATGCGTTCCACGTCGGGCAGCATCGTCTGCGGCCCTCTGGTGCAGTTTACCCCCACCACGTCTGCGCCGGCCTGTTCCAGACGCTTTGCGGCCTCATCCAGCATGATCCCGTCCCGCAGCCCCTTCTCCCGATGGTGGGCAAACGTCACGACCCCCGTTATTCCGGCGCGCTTTATGGCTGCCAACGCCAGGGCGGCCTCGCCGAAAAAGGAGAATGTCTCTCCAATCATGAAATCGACGCCTGCTTCGACCGCCCAGGCCACCTGTTCGTCGAACATCTCCGAAACCTGAACGTCGGTCGCGCGATCGGCCGGATCCCAGATGTTGGTATTGCAGATATTTCCGGCAACCAGCGGACGTTCTCCGTCGACCGAGGCGGCGACCGATTTCGCGATCGCCAGCGCGCGCTTCTGGAGGGGTTCCAGAAGGTGTTCCTTGCCGATAAGGCGCAGCTTTTCGCGGTGGCCGTAATATGTAAACGCCTCGATCACGTCCGAACCCGCGCGCCAGAATTCCCGATGCAAACCCGCGACGACTTCGGGATGCTCCAGTACGACTTCAGGCACGAAGGGCCCCGCCTGCAGATACCCTCGACGCTCGAGTTCAAACAGATATCCCTCGGCGCAGATGACGGCGTCTTCGTCGAGGCGCTGCATCAGGTCCCGGGGGTCTTCTGAATGTCCGGATTTCATCGGATCGGTCTCTCCCTTGTGGCGTCGCCATTCATGTCGAGGATGCGTCCGGCGGTGATGTCTCGACGGCGCTTCCGATCACCGTGCGTCCTACGGGCGCATCCAGGAACCTGCGAATCACGTTTCGGGTGATGGCGGAAACATTGTTCAGATAATCGTTGTGGGAGAGGCTTCCGGTCCAGGTTACGGAACCCGCCGAAAAGACCGCGCCTCCCCGCGGATATGCCATAATGGCCAGGTCCGCGGCGGGCGGAACGTGCGTGCGACGGGCGGGGATGAATCCGGGATGCGCCGCCCGTGCGAGGACGACGGGTTCGGGCGTGGACTCGTCCCATGCCCAGGACTGCACGGCATCCATTTCGAATCCGGCCGCACTGCCCAGATTCAGGCCGAAGTCTCCGATGGCCTCATCGTCACCGACGCCGTTGAAAATCCACGCGTACCTGGCGTCTCTGCTCGAAGGCAGGCGACGAAAGCCCCTCCTTTCTCCCGCTTCGATCCAGGCGTTCGATGCATGTTCAACACCGACCGTCCTGCGGGGCGGACGCCCGCGCCTTGCCCACAGGCCCCCCAGTTCGAGCGTCGTGCTGTGCTGGGATTCCCCCGGTGGGGGATCGTACGTGGGACCGTAGTCGCCTTCTCCTCCCCGGCGAAGTTCGATCAGGTGCGGACGGCGGGGGTCGATGGTCATCACCCAGTACAGGCCATTGCCGCCCAGATAGACGAGGCGGCCCCCGTTTCGGACGTATGCCGCCAGGCTGTCCACCATGGTTTCCGTGTGGTATTCGGGGTGGCTGCCCAGAATTACACATCGATATTTCGAGAGGAGCCCGGCACCCCCGCGATGCAGGTCTTCGTCCGCAAAGACATCGTATTCGAAGTCAAGCGCTTCCAGCCAGTCAATCAGGTAGAGATTCGCGGTGATATTGTGTGCGCCCCAGTTCTGGAAGCCGGCACCGGGATTCCAGCCCCGCGTGGGCTGCAGGCGTGAATAATAGGTTACCATCGACCCGTCGCTGTGAACGTCGTAGGTGCACAAGGTGCGGTCCAGCACACCGTCTTCCGTATAACTGTACGCCGCGCGGTTGCTTCGGTACGCCTGCCAGGTAAGCGTGGGGATCAGGCATGCCAGTTCCGACCGCGGCGCCTTCGACGTCACGATGAACGGAACGAAGAGTGTGTCCGCATCCGTCTCGGCACGGAGCGTATAGATCCCTGACCTGGCGTCGGCGGGTACTTCGGCCACGAACGAAGTCGGCCAGCCGGCGTCTTCCAGGTCGTCTTCGTGCAGGTAGACCGCGTTGTAATCGTCGGGCTGATCCGTATAGAGCCGGGACGGCATTCCGCGCCAGAACGGGCCCGTAACCGCACGCCCCGGCGCATTTGCGGCGTGCCCGTGATGCCCGTTTCCGGAGAGATCGACGACGCGAGCGCCTGTCACCTCCTCGCCCAAATGCCAGCAACCCAGCAGCGGGCCGAGGGACGAGGGGTCCCGTCCCCCCGCGAGGCCCTGGATCGCCTCGCGATCCAGAGCGGTTCCAAAAAGCACCGGGTGTCCGATTTTTCCCGTAAAATGCGCCCAATGGCTGCCTTCCCCGTTGGGGTCCGGGCAGGCGCCGAACACCAGCGGCGCAGTACCCGCGAAGACCGGTCCTGTTTCGGTTTTTTTCGATATGCAACTCAGTGCATCGGAAGACGAACGGGTTTCTACCACGCCCGCGGTATCCCCGACCAGCTGATACAGACGAATTTCACCCGGTTCCGGATGGTACGAGAAGGCCGCGAACTGCCAGTTGCCGACATGGATGTTCTCTCTGGCCGTTGCCCAGTGCGCCTTCCTGCCGTCGTGAGACACGGCAGCGGTCAGAAAGCGCTCGCCGGCGAAGAAAATCCCGTAGCTCAGGTTTTCACGCGCCCACTTCACCATAAGTGCGCGCCATCCCCCGCCGCCCAGCGTCGGCAGAAACCAGAGCGCCAGGGTGAATGCGCCTGCCGGGTTCAGGGTTGCGGCATGCGGAATTTCGACAAACGATCCGTAATCCGTTGTTCGCTCGTCCACCGAAATCCGTTCGGGTTGCCCCCACGAGACGCATTCTTCCCGGTAGCCCGGTCCCTGGGGATTGGGGTCTCCGTGGATCAGCCTCGCGAGGTTTACCTGAACCTCACCGGGCGGCCCTCCCAGTTTGAACGCGATTTCCGAACCGGCCGGGAGCGTCATCTCGTCGGCGTAGCCCTCCAGCCCGAGGCCGGGGACGGGCGACAGTCTCTCGAAACGAGGATTGGACACTGGTGTTCTGTCCCGGAAATAGATTGCCTTGATTCGGCCGCAGAGTCGCCCGGCTAGCAAGGCGCCGGAGCGCAGGCGACCTGGCACGGTCGGCGAGCGATGGCAACGCAGCGAGACGGGATGAATCTGCGGAAGAATGGTGAGGTATTTTCGGGACGGGACACTAAATGTACCTCACCAGTCCGCCGTCCACGTCAATGGAAGCTCCCGTGATGTAACTTGCCCGCTTGCTCGCGAGAAAGGCCACCACCGCCGCGATCTCGGCCGCTTCTGCCACCCTGCCCAGCGGCGTTTCCCGGCTCGCCTGGACGTAATAGTCTTCCAGTTCAGCGTCCGGCGCGAAGTATTCCAGCGTGCTGTCCCAGGCCTGGCTTCTGACGTTGCCCGGATTCACGCTGTTTACAAGAATGCCGTACTGTGCCAGATTGTCCGCCAGGCCCTTGCTGAGCGCCAGACACGCCGCCCGATCGGTGCTGTTGGCGATGTATTCAGGCGCAATCTGGCGTCCGACAATGGAGTTGATATTGATAATTCTGGCCTGCGGACTCTCCTTAAGATGAGGCAGGGCTGTGCGCACGCAGCGTATTGCGGCGAACAGTTTTACGTCCAGGTCCGCGCGCCAGCGAACCTCGTCCACCTCTTCGATGGTACCCGGAAGCGCACTGCCGGCGTTGTTCACGAGGATGTCGATTCCGCCCAACGCGGCGGCGGCCTCTTCCACGAAAGCACGGACCTCCCGGTCGACCGTTACGTCCGCGGTGCCCGAGAACACGTTCACGCCCGTTGCCGCCTTCAACGCGGCCGCCGTATCCTCAAGGGCGCGGGACCCGCGGGCGCAGATAGCCAGGTCTGCGCCCTCCGTTGCCAACTCGTATGCAATTGCCCGACCGATGCCCTTGCTCGCGCCGGTCACCAGCGCCCTGCGGCCTTTCAACCCCAGATCCATCAACGTCTCCTTCACCATTGGAAACCAGGGAGAGGAACGTACGTTCATCTCAGTACATCGCGCCCGTTGTCACTCGGATATCTTCGCCGTTGATTCCCCGCGCTTCTTCCCGGCACAGATAGACAACCAGGTCTGCGATTTCCTCCGGGCGAAGGAATCTCCCCTGCGGATAGGATTTCATGAACTCCCCGCGCATGGCTTCGGGGGAAAGGCCCTGGTCTTCCGCCCACCGGAGCAGATGCATCTGGCCGGATGGTGTCTCGATCGTCGCCGGGCTGATGGTATTGGCCGTAATATGGTGCCGGGCCACTTCCAGCGCGAGGGATCTGCTGAACCCCAGGAGTCCGTGCTTCGATGCGGCGTAGGCACTGTAACTGGACGTACCGACGTGAGAATTCGTGGAACCGATGGAGACGATACGTCCCCACCCATTCTCGATCATATGGGGCAGCGCGTTCCTGGCGCAAAGGTAGGGCCCGAACAGATTGACATCGACCACGCGCCGCCAGGCCCGGTTGTCGTGGCCGAGGACGGGATGTATCACGTTTGTCGCGGCGTTGTTCACGAGGACGTCCAGCCTGCCGAATGTCTCGACGGTCCGGCCGATCATTTCCTCTACGTCCGGCGTCGAACTGACGTCTCCGTCCAGACCGATACACCGTACACCCGTTTCCCGTATCTCCCTGCGGGTCGTCTCGATCTCGCCAACGTCCGCGAAGTATTTGACCTCGCTGTCGACTTTTTCCACCCGCCGGCTGCTCAAGGACATGATGCAGACGTCCGCGCCCCGGTGCGCCAGGCGCAGCGCGATTGCCCTGCCCAGTCCACTCGCGCCTCCCGTGACAATTGCGGCGCGTCCCTTCAGGAACCGATCGTCCATCTTGCATTCCCTGCGTAGTTCCAATTCATTCTGCCCGGACAAACCACTCCTGCACGCAGGGTCCGGAGGCGTGCGATACCGTCACGCAGCCCATCGAACCGCATGATGTCCCGGTGCGCAGCGTCAACAGATCCCTTCAATTCGAGTTGATTTCAAGCAGGTACATCACCATGACGTTGTCCTGGCCGAAGCTCAAATGAAAAGCGTCCGACAGCTCGGCGACCCGCCGGATCTGATCGGTGTTTTCATCGAATACCGGGCCGAAGTGAAAGAAGCTGAAGTCGATGACCTTCGCTTTCAGCCCGGCGGCCGAGATCAGTTCGGATGACCGAAGCTGACTCAAGGCCGAAATCTGCATCAGGTATGCGACACCGTCGTCAGCCAGCATCTCAGGCAGCAAAGCGATGAGGTGATCGAACAGATTCCTGCCCCAGAAATCTGCAGGCCGGTGCCCCGTTGTCTGACGGACCGGATCCACAGGCATCTGATAAAGGCTGCCGATGACCAGGTCATACCGCTCTTCCGGAATGTAGGTGTAGAGGTCCGCGACCCGTGCGGAAATACGGTCGTCCACGCCGTTTCGAAATGCGTTCGTCATCGTGTTGCCGATGGCTTCTTTCTGGATGTCGATTGCCACAACCGTTTCCGCGCCGTTCAACGCAAGTTGTACGGAGAGGATCCCGGTGCCGCAACCCACGTCCAGACAGCGTTTGCCCCGCCCGGCGCCCGTTCGAAAGAGGTGCTTCCAGATCAGAAAGCTCCCCTGCGTGGGAGCAAACACCCCCGGATCGCACATAATTTCAGGGAACGGCAGCGGAAAGAGCGTTCTCCCGTCCGTGTCCACCCACGGGCGTGGAACGACCGGGTCGTTCTTGCGGCTTCCGGCCGCCGCGGCTGTCTGAGGCCGGACCCGCTTGCGTCCCGGCATGGTACCGGCCAGCGCCTCCCTTGCTTCGGCAATGTGATCGGGTGTGACACCGCAGCACCCGCCGACGATCTGCGCGCCCTCGTCGCGCCAGGCACGGGCCAGCGCGGCAAAGCGCGGGGGTCCGACGGTCTCGTCGAACTTCCAGCCCGGGTCCAGGTAACGCCCCAGGTTGGGGTACACGCCCAGCGGGAGATCCGTAAAATCCCTCAGCCAGGAGATCATTCCCGGTACGTGATCCACCGGGAGACAGTTGATCAGGAGGGCGCCTATGTTCATTCGTTCAAAACGGCCGGCCAATCTGCCGAAATAATCGCCCTCCGGGCCGCCCCAGTGCTGCCCGTGAACCCCGCACAGACCCTCCCGGCAGCGCCGAAAGCTCAGCCACACCGGAATCCCCGTTTGAATCATCAGCTCGACCGCGGGCAGCGTCAGTTCGTCCCGGATAATGGACATCGTTTCCAACAAAATGAGATCGGGCGGGTCGTCTGCAAATGCCCTTGAAAGCAGATGCAGTCGTTCCAGGCGTTGAGGCGTATCGATGTCTCCATTCATACTGAAAGCCACCGCACACTCGTCTTCCCTGCCCGACTCCCGGTTCGCCTGTCGGGCCAACCGGATACCGCGTCGCGCAACGTCCATCCAGTGCGAGGCGCCGGCCATGGATTCCAGCCGTTGTCCGCCTATCTCCGCCGCGTCGAGGATCCCCCACGTGTTGGTTGAAATCAGGTCGCAGCCGGCCTCTGCGAACCGTCTGTGTACATCCAGAACCGAATAGGGTTCGTGGAACAGGGCCCAGGTGCCCCACAGGCTGTGATCGCTGATGGCGTGGTCCCGAAGCCCCATGCGTTCCAGTTCGGTTGCAACGCCGCCGTCCAGAATCACGCAACGGTCCTCGTCGAACAGTCGTCGTATCCGCAGGTAGGCTCTCGAGCAAAGGCCGCTCATACAGCATTCTCCCCGGGTCTGACCGGACCGCGTCCGTTCCGGTTCGACCGGGACCACGCAAGATATCCGTTCACGTGGTCGATCTCGCGGGATAACGTGAGAAACAGCCGACGCCGCCAAAGATAGGTTCGTATGTCAAAATGCACAAATGCATTTCGTGCAACGTTAACGCGGAAAACGAATCTCGAATTCGTCCGGCTCGGTTGAAAATGCGTTCGATTCCTCGTCTTTTGTACAAAAAAAACCCGGTGTTATGAACCGGGTTTTGATGCCTGGTATTCCGTACCGGAGATCGATCGCCTGAATTCGGCCGCGGGTTTGCAACTTTCAGCCATCAGCCTTCAGCAGTAAGCCAGAAACGAAGATCAGCTCACACGGAGACACAAAGACACAAAGGGAACCCTGAAAGCGGGCAAACACAGGGGTTGCCACGAGAAACAAAATTCAGCAATCAGCTGTCAGCCAAAACCAAAGACAAACACGAAAAGGCAAACGGCGGAACGCCCACGAAAACGTGAGATTGACGTTGCCGGAGGACCTTCTGCCCGCCCGATGGTAGCGGATTCCGCGCGAGTCCGTCCCGCTCGATCGTCCAGGAACGGCCGCGAGGGTGACAGGGCCCTAGGCGATCGAACAGGCGCCGGGGCCCCTGGGATCTCCGCAGGTTCCGCATGGTCCCCTGGGCGCGGGCGCCTCCGTCCGACCGCTGCCCCCGCTGACAGCGAAAACCGAAAGCTGCTTCTCAAGTTCGGCGCTGCCACAGGACGGACAGCGCGGCTCCCGGGACCCCTGAATGAACGCCTCGAAGGGATGGCGGCAACTGCCGCAGATGAACTCGAAGATTGGCATTTATTGTCCGATCCGTTCGGGGTGCGCGTACAGGTTGAAGCCCTTGCGGCGAACGAAACCCGCAAGGGTGATGCCCGCATCGGCTGCAAGATCGACCGCCAGAGAACTGGCCGCGGAAACGCTTGCGACAATCGGGATTTTCGCGACCGCCGCTTTCTGCACGATCTCAAAGCTCGCCCTACCGCTTACGGCCAGCAGGACGGCGTCCGACGACGCGCCCACCAGACGGTCGAACAGCAGGGCGCCGATGGTCTTGTCTACGGCATTGTGGCGGCCCACGTCCTCGGAACACACAAGCGGTCGGCCGTCCCGACCGAACGCGGCGGCGGCGTGCACGCCGCCGGTATGGGCGAACGTGGGCTGAATCCGCGTCATCTGTTCAACCGTATCCAGGAGCAGTTCTGCCGATATCTGCGGCCCGGGCGGCAAAACAGAACAACGCGCCATCAGGTCTTCGACCCCCTGCCGACCGCAGACCCCGCACGCCGATGTCGTGAGTGTTCCCCGGCGGCTGGCGGCGACCCGCTCGATATCCAGGCTGTGGCCGGGTGCGGGCAGCACGTCGATCGCGTTTCCGTACGCCTCCGTCCCCGGCCTCCCGCAGTGGTATACGCGGCCCACGTCCTCGATGGACGCAATAATCCCTTCCGAAAAGAGGAAGCCCACCGCAAGCCGGGCGTCGTCCCCCGGCGATCGCATGGTAACGGCAACCGGGTCTCCGGCCACACGGATTTCAAGGGGCTCTTCAACCGCAATATCGTCCTGAACCGGACGCGTCGGAAAGCCGTTGTTCACCCGGGAGACGTCTCGCTGTGTAATGCTTGAATTCAACCTTCAACCTTCGAATTTAAGTCATTCCGGCACATCGGATTCGATGCGAACCGGACATACCTTCAATTCGGCCGTTTCCGTCACCGGATCGTAGCCCGAACCCGTCAGGATATTCACCGGAACGTCGTTGAAGCCGAAACTGGCGAACACGGTCCCCGGGGGAGACTGCCGGGTCGCCCTGATCTTGATCCGGATGGAACCGCGTGCGCTCGACATCCGGCACCAGCCGCCGTTGGTAAGCCCCCAGGCCGCCACGTCCGACGGATGCACCTCCAGCGACTCTTCGGACAGAAAATAGTCCATCCCCGCGGCCCTTCCGGTCTGAGTCCGCGTATGGTATGCGTGCAGTCTGCGGCCGGTCGTCAACCATACGGGAAACTCGTCGCTGACCGTCTCCGCCGGATTGCGATAGCGATGCTTTGTGAAGATGCCACGGCCATTCTCGAATTCGCCTTCGTGCAGCATCGGCGTGCCCGCATGATCGGCGTCAGGGACCGGCCAATGGTACTGGCCATGTTCGATTCGATCCCAATTCAATCCCGCGTAGATGGGGGACACGGCGCACAGCTCGTTGAACACGTCCTTCGCGGAAGTGAAGGCGAACCCGCGCATTCCCATGCGTTTCGCAATCTCACTGACAATCGACCAATCCGGGCGGGCCTCCCCGGGGGGCGGAACCGCGGCCCGCAGGCGCTGGACGCGCCGCTCCGTGTTCGAACACGTCCCATCCGTTTCGCCCCAGGCCGTCGCCGGCAGCACGACGTCGGCAAGTCTGGCCGTTTCGGTCAAAAAGATGTCGATCACCACAAGGTGGTCGAGGCTCCGCAATGCGCGCTCGCAGTGCGCCCTGTCAGGATCGGATACGACCGTATTCTCGCCGTCGATCATCATGGCGTGGATCCGGTCGCCGCACAGGTTCAGCGCCGCCACCTTCGTTATTCCCTTTTCCGGTTTCAGAGTCCGGCCGTAAATTCGCGAGAATCTCGCCGCCGTCCCGGGATCATCACACGCCTGGAACCCGGGGAACTTGTCCGGGATAGCGCCCGCATCCCCCGCGCCCTGGATATTGTTCTGACCGCGCATGGGATTGATGCCCGTGCCTTCGCGGCCCACGTTTCCCGTCATCAGCGCCAGGTTGCACAGGCTCTGAACGTTGTCGACGCCGCAGATGTGTTCGGTGATGCCCAGCGTATAGTAGATGGCGCCCCTATCCGCCATGCCGTACCAGATCGCGGCGAGTTCGATATCCTTCGCCGGCACTCCCGTAATCCGTTCGGCCCACTCCGGGGGATATTCCTTCACGTGCTCGAGAAAGTCCCCGGCCCTCGTCGTCCGGCTCTCGACAAACCCCCTGTCGATCAATCCCTCCCTCGCAATCACGTGCGCCATCGCAAGCAGAAGGGCGACATCCGACCCCACACGCAGCGGAAGATACAGATCCGCCATCTCCGCCAGCGGGATGCGCCGAGGATCCGCCACGATCAGCTTCGCACCCCCGCGTACCGCTTTCTTCATCCGCGTGGCCGCCACCGGATGACACTCGGTCATATTCGTCCCGATGCAGAAGAACACATCGGGCTTTTCCATGTCGACCAGCGGATTCGACATCGCGCCCCGTCCGACCGTGGCTGCCAGACCGGCAACCGTAGGGGCGTGTCAGGCACGGCTGCAGTTGTCTATATAGTTGGTACCGAATCCGGCGCGGATGAATTTGCCCATCACGTAAGCGGCCTCCGTTGGCGCGCGGCCGGACGCGACGCCGTACGCGCTCAGGTCTCCATGTGTCGCCCGCGCATCCATGAATCCCTGCGCCGCACGATCCAGCGCCTCCTCCCAGCCGGCTTCGTGCAGCCTGCCGTCTTCCCGCCGCACCAGCGGCGTCTGCAACCTGTCGCGGTGCTGCACGAAATCGAACGCAAACTGCCCCTTTACACAAAGCGCGCCCAGGTTCGCAGGACCGTCCATCGCGGGCTGGATGCCTACGATCTTCTCCCCTTTCGTCATCATGTCCACCGAACAACCCACCCCGCAATACGGACAGACAGTCCGGGTCTTTTCTATTTTCCCCGGTTCGCCGGCCGCCCGGAGCGCCTTCCGGTCCGCAAGGGCACCCGTTGGGCACGTTTGAATACACTGCCCGCAGAATGTACACGACGACTCTTTCAGCAAGCCGTCGAATTCCGTAACGATCTGCGTGTCGAAGCCGCGGTTCATCACGCTGATTGCGTCGTCTCCCTCCTGCTCGGCGCACACCCGGACGCAACGGTAACAGGAAATGCACTTGTCATAATCTCGCAGCAGAAACGGGTTGTCGTCCTCCGGCTTGCTGCGTCCGGAACGGTCGCCTCTGAACCGGCGCGTCCGCGCGCCGTATTGATCGACAAGCGTGGCAAGTTCCTGGGAGGCATAGCCGCTAAGGGGGTCTACATCCACTTCAGGGTTTTCGGAGGCCACCAACTCCAGCAACACCTTACGGTGTTTCTGTATCGCATCCGTCTGCGTGCGAACGACCATCCCGGTCGTTGCAGGCGTCGTGCAAGATGCAAGAGGGGTTCGCGCGCCTTCCACGTCGACCACGCACAGGCGACAACTGCCAAAGGGCTCCAGGCGGGAATCGTAACACAGGGTCGGCACGAATTTCGAGTGCCTTTGCGCAACGTCAAAAACGGTTTCACCGTCGGAAAACCTGACTGTCTGGCCGTCCAGCGTCATTGTCGCGGTAACGGCTTTATCCCCATCTGCAACCATCATTCCCCGCCTTCCGGATTCGGTTACGGTGAAACCGCGCGCCCGTGCCAGCTACAGGCGCGCGACGTGCGTCTCCACCTGATTCGGAAAGTATTTCATAAGGCTTTCGGTCACCAGAGGCGCCGCCGTGCCCAGTCCGCACGCGCTGGTCGCGATCATGGTCTGGCCGATATCATGGACCTCCGCCCGCCATGGTCCGACCTGCCGGGGGCCGCCGTCACCATCAAGCCGCTCGGACAACCGGCGAGTCCCGATGCGGCACGGAAAACACTTGCCGCAGGACTCGTCTGCAAAAAAGGCCATCGCTCCGTGGGCAATCTCGACCATGTCCCGCCCGGCGTCGAAGACGATGATGCCGCCGGCGCCCAGAAACGACCCGAAACTGCGGAGGCTGGGTTCGTCGAGCGTGGCTTCCAGCGCTTCACCCGCGATGAACCCTCCGGACAACCCCGCCATGGTGACCGCCTGGATGTCCCGGCTCCCTGGTGCGCCGCCGCCCCAGTCATACAGCAGGGTCTTCAGCGGCAGGCCGAATGGCACCTCGTAATTCCCCGGCTTCGAAATATCGCCCGACAGACTGATGACTTTGGTGCCCGGATGTCCGTTCAGCCCGAGTGCCCGGTACCAAGCCGCACCTTTCCGGAGGATTTGTGGCACGGCAACCAGCGTTTCAACATTGTTCACCGCCGTGGGCATATCCTCGAACCCGTGGGTTACGGGATAGGGCGGGCGGTTTCTCGGGAACGGGTGTTTTCCCTCCAGGCTGTTGAGCAGCGACCCCTCTTCTCCGCACACATACGCCCCTCCCCCGCGCCGAAGATGCACCCGAAATTCGAAGTCAGTCCCCAGAATGCCATTGCCGAGCAATCCGGCGGCCTCGGCTTCTCCCACGGCGCGTTCCAGGACGTTCAACGTCTGCGGATATTCGTACCGGAGATAGATGAACCCGCGCGTGGCGCCCGTTGCGTACGCCGCAATGGCCATACCCTCCAGCACCGCGTGGGGATCGTGGTCCATCAGGGCGCGGTCCTTGAAGCAGCCGGGCTCCCCTTCGTCGGCGTTGCAGACAACCGTCTTCGTACCGCCGCCGGCGTCCGCAACCGCCTTCCATTTCGCGCCCGTTGGGAAGCCGGCCCCTCCGCGCCCCGCCAGCCCGCTCTCCGTGACCCGTTCCACGACCTCCGAGGGCGCCATCCTGGTTACGGCTTCTTCCAGACCGTCGTATCCGCGGGTCTCGCGATACCCCCGGAGAGCCGAGCGGCTCGACGCGCGAATATGACGAAAGACGCATTCCTCGAAGCCGCCCGGGTTGTCGTCCGGCAGTGGCGTCGGGACCTCCCGCAGACTCCCTGCATTCGGACCCACGAGCACGCGGTGGTGCTGAATTACGGGTACCGGTTGGTCGCATCTGCCCGGACAGGCCATAGGTACGCCGTTAAGGGCATCGCACATCTCCTGCGCTCCCTGAAGCACGCATACCGGGCCGGTGCACACCCGATATTCATCCAGACCCCCGGGCTTGCGGGATAAGTGATGGTAGAAGGTAACGGTTCCAAACAGATCCGCCAGTGGGGTTTTCAAGCCCGCGGATATGGATCGAATGGCTTCATCGGAGATATATCCATCCCGATCGTGGAACGCGTGCAACAACGGCAACAGGGGCGCAGGCTCGTCTTTCCAGCGTCGAACCAGCTCGTCGTCCCGAAGGCCCGCCATTGAACGCTCCCATCGATGCCAATATACAAACAAACCGTCTGAATCCGGATCAACCGGGCCGTTTTCGCCGGGAACCGGCCGGTACCGTAAAGACGGTTTCAGGTCGCAATTCGGCCGCGCTTCAGTTTACGGAGTCCAAAAAGAAACGGGTGCATCAATGCAGAATGAAACCCGAAGCGATCGAGGCGTGATGAAGAAATCGTTTGCCTGTATGATTCGAAGCGACGTAAACCGCAAGCCGGCGCCTTGCGACCGACAGCCGCCTGCTCAAGATAATATAGATAAGATAAATCAAGCTGTCAAGGCAGGTTACGGCAGACCGCACCTCGTGGTTTCGCCGGGACAATCACGCCAGACGCCGACGGGCCGCGGGGATCAGGAGTCCCTGATCGGCCGGGTTGCGACCCCGCGAAGGTTTCCGGCCTGCGCCACCCCCGGAACAGCTGCAGGCGTCGCTGGCTGTCGCCAGTCGTCCAGGTTTCCGCAAGGAGAACGACGCGGCAACTGAAACGGGCCCCGGAGACGCGCCCGGTATTCCCTGGGTCGGTTCCGGTTTCGTTCACAAAGGGCTTGATTGGAGACGGTCTGGGATTTACAATTGTGCGGCAACCCTCAGGCTGCCCTTGCCTTGACTGTACCTGGCTCACACCTTTATTCGCTGCAAGACCCGGAGGTACCGGTGAACTCTCCTGACGCGCCCTGGCCCACTTCCACGGTCGAGGAAGCCTATTGGCGGAAGATTCGCAATGCATTTATGATCGGCGCCGACGAGGTCTATCTCAACACCGGATCCGTTGGCGTACAGCCCAGGCGGGTCTTCGAGAAGACGATCGCGATTCTTGAGGACGTTGAGCGCAGCCCGATCCGGAATCGAGCGAAACACTCGGGCGCCGTGGACGAAGGTCGCCGCCGGCTGGGCGGCTTTATCAACGCGCCGCCTGAGGACATCGCGTTTACCTGCAACGTCACCGTTGCTGTCAATATGGTGATCAATGGCCTGAGTTGGCGCCCCGGAGACGAGATACTTGCCTCGGACCAGGAATATGGCGCAATCGATCACTGCCTGCATCACGTGGAACGGCGCCGCGGGGTCGTCGTGAAGCGCGCCCGGATTCCGCTGACGACGGACAATCCCGATGATATTGTGCATGCCTTTGAAGTCGGATTCACCGCCCGCACCCGGTTGGTCCTCTGCAGTCACATTTTCACCCGTACCGGCCTGATCGCGCCAATTGGCGCGCTGGCGCGCCTTGCCCGCCAGCGCGGAGCGATGTTGGCGGTCGACGGCGCCCACGCCCCGGGCATGATCCCTCTGGATCTGGATGCAATGGATTGTGATTTTTACGGCGGCAATTGTCACAAGTGGCTATGCGCGCCGAAAGGCACGGGGTTCCTCTATGCGTCTCCACGCGTACAAGAGCTGTTGGATCATGTCATCGTTAGCTGGGGATATAGCCGCGAGGGCCCAAGGCGTGATGGGCACGGCGTGTTGAGACTGGGCGACCGTCCGTATATGTGGGGGCTCGAGAACTGGGGCACCCGGGATCAGGCCGCATTCGCCGCCGTGGGCGACGCCGTCGATTTCCAGGAAAAGGTCGGCAAACAACGAATTCTGAAGAGAGGAAGGGCCCTGGCGGCCTATCTTCGGGAAAGCCTGGCGGAAACAGGATGGGCAAGGCTGCTCACACCGTCCGGCGCCGACATGTCCGGTTCAATCTCGGCGTTCCACGTAAATGGATTCGAGAGCCTCGACCTCTACGAGAGATTTCGGATCACCGTGCCGGTGGAAAGGATCGAAGGGGCCCACTGGATCCGGGTGTCCACCCACATCATGAACGGATTTGACCACGTCGACCGCCTGTTGGAGGCCTTGAGCAATCAGCGAAGCGGCTGAGCTCCGCCACGCACCCCGGTCTACATACAATAGCTCGTTTCCGATGCGCAGCCCGGGCATCCCGGGGTTCAAGAAACGACGGCTCACTGAATCGCCGGATGGCTGCCGTCCAATTCCCGCGCAAGATCCCGCACCGTTAAATTCTACCGCAAGAGAACCGACTCTCCAGTACGACGTAAACCGAACGTCATGCACGACTGTTGCCGGCATCGGCGATTGCGGGCATTGTCGGTCCGAGGACCGCCGCATTGTACGGGGGCCACACGCCTCCCCGTGTCGTGTCGGCGCACTCGACGAAAAAAGCAAACGAGACACAATTCGTATAAGTGTTTAAAATTCAATAAGATATGTGGGTTTTCATGCAAGTTTATTAAAAACAATCAATTACAGATAAACCTGAATCCTGCAGCCCGGTTCCGTTTTGGTGGAAATCCGTGTAACTTCTAGTAAATTTTTTTCTTGCAACAATCGACACTTTGGGTCTATATTACGCTTCGGCTCAGTCGAGCAGGCCAATCGGGAGGAGAAAATGACAACAACCAAGAAAGACCTGGCGCTCGAGATTTCCGAGCGCCTGGGCGTGAAGAAGCAACTCGCCTACGAGGTTGTAGACACGCTCTTCAAGGCTATGCGCGAGAGCCTCATTTCAGGAGACCGCATCGAGATTCGCGGTTTCGGCGTTCTGGGCGTAAAGAATACCAAGCCCAAACCAGCGGCGCGCAACCCAAGAACAGGTGAAATCGTGTACGTGCCCGCACGGAAGAAGAGCTATTTCAAGGCCGGCGTACTCATCAAGAAAGCGCTCCACCAGCCGCTCGATCCAACCGATCAGATGGATTCCTGACCTCTGTACAGATGACGAAATCTCCGGCCGGTTCTGCAGGCATGGCGTCGCACTGGGTTTCAATCGTCAAAGAAACAGCCGGGCGCACGTCCGGATAGATTCATAGCAAACGCAGAAAGCGGAGCCCCAACAGGGCACTCCGCTTTTTTTGATGCCCGATAACGGGCTTGATTTTACACAACTGCGCATTTCACTCGCGGTCAAACGCTGAATACGACCGGTTCACGCGCGACGCAGGGCGTTCGAACGGCTGGATTCGCCCATTTCCTGCAGTCTCCACGCCTCGACCTTCGTCCGGTGGGTTCACGCCCTTGCGATTAGTGAAAAACCACCATCTTCAACTCTGTCATCTCCTCCACCGCGTACTTGGGGCCTTCCTTGCCCATACCGCTTTCCTTGAGTCCTCCGTACGGCATCAGGTCCGCCCGCCATTGAGGTCCCCAATTCACCATAATATTTCCTGACTGCACTTTGTTAACGAATTGCATCGCGTGGTCCAGATTCTCGGTGAACAGCGCGGCCGACAAACCGTAATTCGTGTCGTTGGCCGAGGCGATGGCCTCATCGATGGCTTCGAATCGGGTCAGTCCGACGGCCGGGCCGAAGAGTTCGTCGCAGGAGATCCGCATCCTGGGATCGACGTCGGCGACCACCGTGGGCGTGTGTAATGTACCGTTCCGGTCTCCGCCCACGATTACCCTCGCGCCGCCCTGGCTCGCCTCGTGTATCCAGTCGCTTACCCGCACCGCATCGTTCTCTCGAATCATCGGCCCCATGGATACCGATTCATCCAGTTGGTCGCCCGTTGTCATGGCCTCCACCCGAGGCCGGAGTACGTCGATGAAGTCCTCGTAAACGTCCTTGTTGACCATTACCCGCTGCGCTGAAATGCAGACCTGCCCGGCATTTGCGAATCCGGTCGCGGCTGTCGCTTCAGCCACCTTTTCCAGATCGGCGTCCGGCATCACAATCAGCGGCGAATTGGACCCCAGTTCCATCGTTACCTTCTTCAGCCCTGCCGTTCTGCAGATTTGTTCGCCGACGTCCCTGCTGCCGGTGAAGGAGATCTTACGCACTCTGGGATCGGACGACAGCATATCTCCAATTTCGCCGCCGGGCCCGGTGATACACTGCACGGCTTCGGCCGGTGCGCCCGCGTCCAGAAGCACCTTCACAAGCTTCATGGCGGAAAGAGGCGTGTCTGTGGCCGGCTTTACGATCACGGAATTTCCGGCCGCCAGCGCTGGGCCAACTTTGTGGCAGACCAGATTCAAGGGGAAATTAAATGGTGTAATGGCAACGACAACGCCGCAGGGCACCCTTACGGTAAACCCGAATTTGCCCTCCGCACCGGTCGCGCCGTCCAGCGGAATGGTCTCTCCATAAAGCCGTTTCGCCTCTTCAGCCGAAAGCGTCATCGTATCGACCGCCCTTGCGGCTTCCCCGCGCCCCTCGGATATAATCTTTCCCTCTTCGGCGGAGATGGTCCATCCGAAGTCTTCCTGACGGTCCGCCATCAAATCCGCGGCGCGGTGAAGAATGCGGTATCGCTCGTGTGCCGGCATCGCCCCCATGATTTCCGCGCCCCTGGCCGCGGTCGCGAGGGCGGCCTGAACGTCGGCGCTATCCGCCCGCGGTACCGTGTCGATCACCGAGCCATCGTACGGATTCAGCACTTCGATCTTCTCTCCCTTGTCCATCCAGCGGGAATCGACAAACATCTTCATGGCATTGCCCCCTGCGGTAATTCGTCCGCATCGGATCCGGTCCGGCTTTTCGACGCCCGTGGCCGGAGGATAATTGCTAGGTCCTCTTTATTACAACAAGACTGATATCGTCTATGGGTTGGCCGAAGTCGAGCAGGTCCTCCTTGATGGCTTCGAATATCTCATGGGCCGGCAACCCCTTGACCCGTCGCAGCACGGCCTCGAGCCGGCATGGGAAATAATCTTCCTCGCCTCTTCGGTGGTCCGCCAGCCCGTCCGTATACAGCAACAGAATGTCTCCGGATCCCCGAAGCGCCCACTCATTGATCTCGTATTTTTTCTTGAAGCCAAGCACGCTCCGGACCGCCTGCCGGTCGATATCCTCCTGCGACGGCAATGTGCCAATAGGAGGGAAATTCGCGAACAGACCCTCGCTCACGTCCGTAATCCGGTCCTGCGAATTTGAAAATACAATCGGCATGGGGTGCGCGGCAGAAAGAAACTTGAACGTATCGTTTTCGCTGATCTCGCCATAAATCATCGTGAGGAATTTGCTGACGCTGGAGGAATTGTAAATCCGGGTATTCAGATTCTCGAACAGTTTCTCGGTGATCGTGCCGAACTGGTCCAATTCGTAGGTGGCCCCCAGCAGGAAGGCCTCGTGCAGCATACCGGCCAGCATCGCGTCCGTAATCTGGTGACCCGATACGTCCACGAGCGCGATCCCGGCCATACGCTGGCATCTCCTCAGATTTTCGGCGACACAGACGCGACCGTCTTTCTCCGCCTGCCTGATTCTCGCCTCGAGATCGTACCGGTTCTTGAAATCGACGTAGATGATATGATCGCCGCCGATCAGGCCGTCCAGCGGAATGGTTTCTCCATAGATGTCAATTCCCTTCAACACGGGAATCTCACCCGACGGAGGTATGATGTGCTTGACGATTTCCTGGAAATTCTGCAATTCGCCGGTCAGGCGACGCAGAGATTGCTCGACATCGACCTGTTCGTCTACCATGAGAACGCTCCGCATGCTCGGCAACCCTTCCAATTCACGTTCCACCGAAGATACGAACAAATCGTTCTGGAAACAACAATAGAACCTTGAATAAGCAAAAGAGGGATAACCGGAAAACGAAACCGGTTACCCCTCGTCGCAATTTACGGCAGATCCTGTTTCAGCTTGCAGATTCTTCTTCGACTTCGGCCTGACCGTTGGACGTCAGGTACTCATAGGCCTTGTTGAGTACCAGAATCGCCTTCGGGATATCGTTCACCCGCAGGCTGCTGGAACGCTGCCACTCGCCTTGCTTGTCCCGGTAGCTCCTCTGGAACGAAACCGTACGGACGTTGAAGCTTTCCTTGCCGCGGTTGTATTCGTTTTCAAATACCGAGGCGCTGCAGGAACCATGCCTGAACGTAATCTCGGGTTGCGCCATGAATTCCACCCCCTTTCCACGATGATTTTTGTGCCAATCATGATCGACCATATGCCTGAGAAAAACGGCGCGTGTTCTCAGCGTCCGCAAGGAGACGGCCTCTCGCAACCAATCGCTGCGTACAGAACGGCGACGTGCAGTGAATTTTCTTACGGGCACGCGGCTTCGCACAGGATCTCCCTGCGTCATTTTACCAGTACCACTCGCATTGTGCGGACATGCAATCCGTTTCGAAAACGAATGAGGTATACGCCCGTTCCCACAGGTCGCCCCAGATCGTCGCGTCCGTCCCACACCAGTTGCTGAAAACCTGATCCCCCGGTGACCGGAAACCTCCGAACCGGTTGTCCGAGAATGTTATACACCATTAATTCGGCCGGATCGCCGGCGCTGCGGATCCCGATGGTCGTGTGAATATTAAACGGGTTTGGAAATGGGTGAGCCGGATACACCTCAGCTCCGTTGGCGGTGTATTCCGCGGCGGCTGCAGCGGAATCCGCCGTCAGTGTGGCAAGACCCGGCGAAAACGGCAGACTGGAAATCTGGTTGTGGGGCAGCCACCCGCCGGGTTTCATCGGGTCGGGAACGAGAGACGCGCCAATCAGCCCTCCGGTATAGCGGACGTCGACCAGCGTATCCGGTCCGCCCGGCGCGATCAACAGGATCCGGTCCGATTCGTCCAGCCCGTTTCCGATGCGCCCGTCCGCGGAAAACCGGCCGTTCCGGGCCCCACGCAGCCCGCCCCCGAAAAGGGTGAGACGTTCTCCCCCATTCAAAACCGTTCCCTTTGGAAATTCAAACGGCTCCCCGTCGTCGTCGCCGAGCGTCCAGTCGGACAGGTCCACTTCGTATTCGACGGGATTGAATAACTCGATGAATTGATCGCCGAAACGGTCAAGCGTTCCATCTCCGCTTACATCCGCGACCGGATCCACCAGGATCTCCGCGACTTGGACCTGCGGCCGTGGACGGACCGTGATCCGGAATGTCAGGACCAGGCTCTCCGAGCCGTGTCCGCTTATGGAGACCGTGATTTTTCGACGGCCTTCGTCGCCGGCTTGCGGGCGCCACACCAGGGATTTCCCCGAGGCTTCCGGAACGGGTCCGCCTTCTGCCTGAACCTGAATCCCGTCGCTGAGATCCAGAGACAACCGCCATGTCACATCGACGTAGGCGATGCTGTCCGGTCGGCCTGCCCGTGAGAAACCGGGTTTCACAGCCCGGATGGTGAACGCCTGTTCGGTCGTGTTACGACCGTCGGTCGCCATGACGGCAACCGGCCAGAATCCGGCGTCTTCAGGCAACCCGTCCAATCGGAAGCCCGTCCAGTGCAGCCATGCCGGTTTCCGTGGTGCGGAGAAGACCACAGAATCGCCTTCCGGATCCTCGGCGGTCGGCCGGTACGCGTACCTGAGGCCGGCGATGACCAGCGTATCGGGGTGTGAAACGATCACCGGCGGGAGATTTGCAGAAGGGTCCGCACCGTCGCTATCTTCGTCGTCCGGATCGTCCGAATTACCGCTTTCGCCCGTCTTCCCCGTAAGAACCCTGACGACGGCATGTGACGTGAGACGCCCGAATCGCCCCTGCACCGACGTCTCGCCCGCCGCGAGAGCACGTATTTGCAGCCCGGGTTCAAGTCGGGCTACCGAGGAGTCCTCCACGATCCAGGTCAGATCGTCCGTTACATCCGCCAGGTCTTCTGAGTCGAAAACCCCCTCCGCGGCGACATCTCGGAGGGAACCGGGTTCCATGTCCATCGTGTCAGGTACAACGCGAATGCCGACCAGCAACGGCGCCGCTCGGCCCGGTGAGATCGACCCGGTGTATGGCAGAAGATCGTGACGCTGGAGCGTGGCATCCTCACGGCGGACCAGCGAGGTCCCCGAGGGAGCGCTCCCGAAGTTGACCACGTCAAGCGTGTCCTCGCCGTCGGGTGACAGAAAGACGACGGTATCGCCCGAATTTGAGAGGCCGTCGCCGATCCGACCGTCATCCGTAAACGCCGCCTCCGGGAAATCCTTGAGCGAACCACCGCCGAAGAGAACCAGGAACCCTCCCGGCGGAAGCATCGTTCCATCGGGAAATCCGAACATACGGTTCAACGGGGTATCGTCGTCCCCGAGTCTGCATCCGTCCAGACGGGCCGTGTCCGGCCCGGTATTCCCCAGTTCCACAAACTCATCCCGATATCCGTGACGTTCTCCATCGCCGTTGGCGTCGCCGGGTGTACCGGAGGCGGGATTCGCGAGGATTTCGCTGATGATCACCCCAGCCGGCCCTGACGGATCGCCATGTCCCGTGTCTCCGGCATTCGAACCTGCCTTGTCGTCGTCTGTTCCGCCGCTTTGCTGTTTTTCGTCGTCTTCCGCGAAGACGACGCCCGATTCTGAAGGCAACCCCGGCGAATAACCCCCTATTCCCGGAGGGGTCCGGTGGGGGACCCAGCCGGCCCCGTCCCACACCAGAGACTGGTCAAGCTCACCTTCTACGTGATAGGCTGCCCTGGCGAGCGTATCGTTCAATGCGGGATCGATCAGCAGGATCACGTCCGCCGTGTCGGTTAATCCGTCGCCTATACTGCCGTCGTCCACGAAAACCTGGCCGTCGAACCCTACAGGTCGCCCTCCGCCGAACAGAACGGCGCGTTCTCCGGGATGAAGTCTCGTGAAGTCCGGAAACCTGAATTGCCGGCGCGACGAGACATCATCGTCGCTCAACCGCCAGCCTGAAAGCCATACCGAATCCGGCCCTCTATTCCTGATCTCCACGAATTCATCCGCCTGGCCGTCCCGGGTCCCGTCCCGATTCGCGTCTCCTACCGGGCCCGGCGGGGGGTCGGCCAGAATTTCCACGATGGCAATCTGCGGCCGCGGTTCGACCCGCACGTCAAACTGCCTGACGGTCTTTGCCCCCGAGCCACTGACCGCGGTCTGCCAGAAACGAAAACGCCCTTCCTTATCCGGCCGCCATCGTATTTCACCCGTGAGTCGATCCCACACAACGCCCTGCACGCGCGTTTCCAGATTCACAAATCCACCGTCCAGATTGCGGATTCTGGGCACGAACCGGCAGAGCGCGCCAACCCGACACCAGGACGGAGGCGCATCCAGAAATTCGGGTCGGAGGGATCGTTCCGATCCCCCCGGAGGTGCGGGTCTCGGGTGCGGCAGGCCGGGGGAGATACGCCCACCGTCCGGCAAATCGGGATGTGGAACGTAAACCCCTTCCGCGAATCTCACCAGGGATCGGTTCAGGTCTCCAGCGACCTCGAACCGGGCCACTGCCACCGTATCATCGGATACCGGATCGACCAGCAGTACCAGATCTCCCTTATTGGTTAACCCGTTTCCGATGCTGCCGTCGTCCGCAAATACGGGACCGGTGAGATCCCGCGGGCTTCCGCCGCCAAACAGCACCGCGCGCATTCCAGGCTCAAGTACCAGGCCGTCCGGAAAATAAAACCGCCCGTCGGACCCGACGTCGTCGTCGCTGAGCCACCAGCCCCCAATCGTCACCGGCTTCGAGTCAACGTTCCAGATTTCCACAAACTCGTCCTCCTTGCCGTCTCTGACACCGTCCCGGTTGGCGTCACCAGCCGGACCTGAAGCCGGGTCCGCCAGGATTTCATCGATCACCACGCGTCCACCCGCGCTTTCGGATGGAACGAGCGCCTGTTCGGCGTCTTCGCCGATCGAAGCCACGGAGGAATCGCCGGGTGCGACATCGGTCCCGTCGATGACCGTTCGGGCCCGGCCCGGCGAAAACAATGCGCCGTCACCGGGAAATGCACTATGGAGGACGAAAGGGCCGCGTCCTTGCGGATGGCGCACCAGCGACTGATTCTTGTCACCTTCGGTACCGTAGGCCGCGGATGCAACGGTATCGGGCACGTTCGGATCGATCAGGAAAACCGTATCGCCCCCGTTTCTCAGACCGCCGCCAATCGACCCATCATCCACGAACACGGATCCCGTAAAACCTGTGGGTGTGCCGCCCCCGAACAGAACCACGCGCTCGCCGGGACCCAACGAGGTGTCGTCAGGAAACGTAAACCTCGATGCAGGCGCTGTCCCCGCGTCGCTCAGTTGCCATCCGCCCAGATCGACCGTCCTGGTTCCGATGTTGAGCAGTTCAACGAATTCGTCCTGACCGGAGTGACGTGTCCCGTCCAGGTTGGAATCACCGTCCGCGTCCGCCGGCGGGTCGGCGAGAACCTCCTGAATAACAATCACTTCGCGAACGCCTTCCCCCTCCAGGGTTATATTCAGGATGCCGCTGCCTGTCCCGATGGTCAGCGTTGAGGAATAGTCGGCCTGGTTCTCTGGTGCAAACCTGACCTGCACGCTCATGGCCTGTTCGGGTGCCAGCGTGACGCCTTCGGCGTAAGGGAGATCCTCCGGCGGATGGAATGCAGTCCCGTCAATATCAGCCGATGTCAATGCTATTTCGCCCTGCCCTCTGTTCACCAAAACGACACTGTCCATGACGGAAGTCCCCGTGCGTACAGGACCGAAGCGAAGCGTATCCGGGGTTGCGATCATCTCGGCCAGCAACGCGTCCTGTCCCAGCAACTGAAACACGATAATGAGCAAAAAGACCTGTTTCACGCGATTCTCCTTCCGCACACACCGACACGCCAATCAGTCCGCTGCAATCACTGTGCCAGTGGGAATAATCGAACGTAAATGGTAATTTAACAAGGGATTGCAATTGAAGAACGGCTGACGCGTTCCGCGCTGATTTGAATAGAGTGTTCAGATCGGATGACGAATTTGAAAACTTGCCTGCAAACCGGAAAAAAACGACCGCTTTCCCGGTCGCGACGGGTGTTTACGCGAGTCTGTCGCCTCGCGTTTCAATCATCGGCTCATCGGATCTTCGCACAGGCGCGGCTGCGGCTTAAATGACCGGTTGCAGATCGAACCCCTTTCGCCTCCCCAAACCGGATTCCGCTTGACACCGTGTCGGGGTCAGGCAATTTTACCTGCCGAAGCCTCCTGTGATTCGTGCCGAAGCCCATCGTCCGTTTTTCATGTTCTGCAACTCATAGCTGAGCGCGGCCGTCCTGTCCCCAAAGGCCGGTTGATAGAGTCGATCCGAGCCGGGCGATTCGACGGCCGAATTTTGGCAACTTATCTCCGGGACAGAACACGAAAGGAGAAAAAGATGTCCGGTAACGTGATCCTGCCTGACGATTTCAATGAGCAACTCGGTATCTCCAATGCGCCGGAGCGACTGTGTGAGGCGCTCGACGTCGCTCGAAGAATCTCAGCCGCCGGCGTCCCTTTATTGCCGAATCCTGACCATGCGGCCATATTCGTGGATCCCCCGCATCTCGTTGCCGGCCGGTTGAAGCGCATCGGTTACGTCTCCGGCTGGGACACTCGCTGCTATCCGTCGCCGGTGGACGGTCACGACTACATCAATGTGCCATCAGGTCTCCCCGAGGACAGCCCCGCTCGCGGAATGGGCTGGTTTGACTACGTCGCGGTCGTACATCCCGTGGATGAAGCGGCCCTCGACCACATGCTCGCCCAGGGTCACGGCAATCCTTTCATCCACCATATGACGTGGGGTATCGTGCCGCCCGGACGCGGCGCGGATGACGAATTCGATTACGCGGGGAAGGTAATTCCCTATCTGGCACGGATCCGAAGGAACATCGGTGAGGCCCTCGGCCAGTCACCCGGTGCGCTGGTCATGGCACTGCCGGAATCCGTCTGCACCGATGCCCGTTTCGGGGCGCGCCTTCCTGAATGGGTCCGCGGGATGGATCCAGACGAATATCAGGTCGAGTCGATGCAGGGCGGCGGGTTCCTGCTCCAGTTTTTCGTATTGAACGGAGGAAGAATCGAAGTTGCACTCCGATCGGGCACACGGCAGACCTTCAATCCCAAGAGCGTGCACAAGATATCGAAGGACGAAATCAGCGCCGTTCAATCCGGAGATTAGCCTCAATACGACAAAAACAGCGACGTGGCGCCGACAACACGTACACAGTGACAAAAAAACCGGCGGGACCGGAGCCGCTAACCGCCTGCGCTCCAGATTCCGCCGGTTTTTTTATTCCGATGCTGGTGGTATTTCCGCTTTCAGATTGACTTTCTGTACCTGGCCGGATTGATCTTCAACTGATCTCTGTATTTGGCTACCGTGCGGCGGGCAATCGCGATACCGTCGTCTTTCAGCAGGTTGGCGATTTTCTGATCGCTCAGGGGCCTGGTGGCGTTCTCCTCCGCAATCAGCCTGGCGATCTTCTGTTTTACGCTCCGCGCAGCGATGTCTTCGCCGTTGTTGCGGGACAACCCGCCGTCGAAAAAGTACTTCAGTTCGAATACACCGTGTGGCGTCTGTACGTATTTCCCGTTACTGACGCGACTGATCGTCGAAACGTGCATGTCGACCCGGTCGGCAACCTCCTGCAGAACCATGGGCTTCAGGAATCCGACGCCCTTGTCGAAGAATGCGAGTTGGTTGTCGACAATACACCGCATCACCTTGAGCATGGTGGTTCGGCGCTGATTGATGGCGCTGATGAACCAGCGGGCCGAATTCAGGCGATCCACCACGAATTTCCTGGCCTGGCTCCCCGGTTTACCCGACTTGCTCAACAGTGTCCTGTAGACCGGGCTGACTCGCAGGGTGGGCAGATCGCGGTCGATCAGCGACACCACGTACTCATCGCCGACCTTCTGAACCTCGAGGTCGGGTACAACCAGATTGTGGTTGATACGGCCTTCCCTGTAGATCATCGGCTTGGGATTCAAGCCGGAGATCACGCCTTCGGCGTGGGCAATTGCGGCCCGGTCCGCCCCAAGTGACCTGCCTATTTTCATGTATCGGCGGTTTACCAGGTCGTCCCAGTGGTCGCACACGATCCTCATTGCGAGCGAATCCTCCAGCCCCTTCTCTCGGAGCTGGATCGCCAGGCATTCCTGGAGATTTCTTGCGCCCACGCCAGGTGGATCGAAGGCCTGTATTACAAGCAGAATCCGTTCCACGGTCCCCGGATCTTCGCCCAGCACGTCGGCAACGTCCCCGACTTGTGCCTGTAGAAAGCCATCTTCATCGATGTTGCCGATGATGTACTCACCGATCTTTCGCTCGTCATCGTCCAAGTCGGAAAGGGAGAGCTGGGCTCGCAATTCCGCTTCCAATGACTGCTGCCCCGCGCCGTCGTACTCCCAATCTTCGGCATTGGGGTCGAACTCCTGACGGGGCGCGGTATATCCGGCGTCGTTAAGGAGTTCGTTCCACTGGTTTTCATCGAACCGGCCGTCGGCCATTGCCGCGTCGCCGAATTCAAGCTCCGGTGGATCCCCGTCGTCCGGATCCTTCCTTCCGGTGTCGGTATCTTCCGCATCCGAACGGTCCGACTCCAGGTCCCATTCCTCGTCGTCTCGATTGGTCTCTTCGGAGATTTCCAGAAGCGGATTGGACTGCAATTCCTGCTGAATCAGTTGCTCCAATTCCAGCGAAGGCATCTGCAGGAGCCGCAAGGACTGGATGAGTTGCGGCGCCAGCTTCTGTTGAAGAGAAACGGTCTGGGTCAGTTGAATCATAGGCGTCCAGGGTCACTGACGAAAATACGTTTAAAATCTGTATTATCAAAGTGTTGCGAATTGCGACACTCGCGTGATCCGGCCGATCAACCTGGTCGACGTTCGATCCGGAGCCCGTTGGCTGCGTGAGGAAATTATAAGGAAAACAGGATCGCCTGACAATCCCATTTTTCTGTCAGTCCAATCGGAACCTGTCCCCGAGGTATACGCGCCGCACTTCCGGATTTTCTGCCAGTGCGACCGGGCTGCCGGAGGTCAGAATCCTGCCGCTGGAGAGTATATAAGACCTGTCGGTGATCGCCAGGGTTTCGCGTACATTGTGATCGGTAATCAGAAGTCCGATGCGACGTTTCTTCAGTGTCTGGATGATCGCCTGGATATCTTCGACCGCCTTCGGATCGATTCCCGCAAACGGTTCATCCAGCAGCAGGAACCTGGGACGCCTGGCCAGAGCGCGGGTAATCTCCAATCTGCGGGCTTCGCCGCCCGAGAGCCGGTCCGCCCTGCGATCAGCGAGACCGGAGAGTCCAAGTTCCTGCAGAAGTTCTTCGAGCCGGCATTCCTGTTCTGCGTGCGTCAGGTGAAGTGTTTCCAGCACCGCAAGAATGTTCAGTCTCACGGAGAGTCTTCGAAAGACAGAGGGTTCCTGAGCGAGATAACCGATGCCCTTTCGCGCCCTGATGTACATCGGCAGGCCGGTTATTTCCTCGTTGCCGAGGAAGATTTCCCCCTGGTTGCACGGAATCAGCCCCACAATCAGATGAAAGGTAGTGGTTTTTCCCGCCCCATTCGGGCCCAGAAGACCCACGACCTCACCGGGATTCACCTCGAGGCCGACGCCGTCGACAACCCGCTGGCGCTGGTACGACTTTACCAGGTTCCGGGCCTTCAGAATCACGGCGCTTCTCCGGTTTCAACCGGCTTGTATCGGCCACGAACCCCGCCTTCGGCCCGAACATCGGTAAGCCGGTCGCCACTGAAGACCAGGTCCACACGATCTCCCGAGAGCTGGATGTCTCCGGTTTTGTCGGTCTCCGAACGGTGCGTACATCGGGCGGATTCAATGACCGCGACGTAACGTACGGCGCCCTGGTCGAAACCGAACGCGATCGTGCCGCCGGAAATCCGACTTACGGTTGCGCTGTCTGATGAGACGTAGGCGCCATTGCCGATCCCCTGAACCGTCAGGCTGTCGAGATCCCCATTCAGAAAGTTCAAGGATATCTGTTGACCCTTGAGGTCCACGGTGGCGCCGTTCCGCGCGGTCACCATTGCTGACGCATCGCCCGATGCATCTACAGTAACGATCCTCCCCCGTGCCATGCCCAGCACAACAGAGTCTCCGTTGACCGTTTGCGATCTGTCAGGCTCCGGTAGTGCGGATTCCATCCACAGCCGGGAGTCGCCGACAAGTACAATTTCATCCAGCGTACTCCCGCCAGCGCCGTGAACCTGCATCCTTTCGGCGTTCAATGTCACCGAATCGGCCCGAGCTTCATCGTGCTGAATCCAGACAGCGGATGTCCCTCCGTCCAGTTCCAGCCGGTCCGCCCCCCGGGAAAAGCGGCCGAGAGGCGCACCCGCCACCATTCCGGCGTGTTTCATACGGACCCGGCCCCGGAACTCGATGCGATCACCACGGTTGGCGAAGACCATCGAATCCGACCGGACCGTAAGCGAATCACCCGATGGTTCCGGCACACGTACGGCTTGAACGCCACCGGTGCCTGAACCCGAATCCGGCAACACATGATACGTCATTTCCGGTGCACGCAGAAAGATACCCTGCCGGCCGTAACTCAACGTCACCCCGCCGTCGGCATCCAACCGGTGCTCATTCTTGTGGTATGCCACCCTCCGTGCCGTCAGGAGGCGGTCATTTTCGGTGACTCGCACCTTACCGGAAAAGGTCCCCACCTCCGTGCGGGGAAGGTACGTCAGGTTGTCGGCGTCCAGCTGTCTTGCCGAATCCCGGTAAACGACCCGACCGAAAAATTTCGCTTCCGACAACCCCTCGCCCGGAATCCACAGACGCGCGGAATCTGCATTGACGCTGAGCAGCCGTTCCGTTTGCCGATACGACACATTGCCCGCTTCAATCCGCAAAACGCCGGAATCACGCAGAACGGTTTCACTGCGGTCGGCACGAATCAGCTCTGTCGCGTGTGCAGGGAAGGCCGTGGCGAGGAAAACCAAAAAAAGACCGGAGAAGCGCATAAAGAGGGAAGGGACGGGGACGATGAGCGGATGGACGAACAGCTACCGGAGGGAATCTGAACCGCTCAGGCGCGTAGAGACCTGGTGCATCTTCCACCATGTCAGATCGGATGACGCCTCGAATCCAACCCCGGTCTCTTCGCCGTCAGGACGCGTGAGGGTCATCCTCCCGTTTCCGTTGATTCGATCTGTTTCGCGGTTCCAGCGCAGCGTTTCGGTTTCCAGTGTGGTTCCGTTACTGGCGACCACGGCGACCTGGCCCATGGCCACCAATTCACCGGTCGCTTCGTGAATCTCCGCCTCCAGTGCGGTTAATTCCGATACTTTGTTTCGCCCGGACCCGTCGTAAAATGAAACCGCCACCCCGCTGTCGAGGAGGGCCGTTAACGTGCGATCATATTTCCGGAAATGACCGGCTGCCACCTCGGCGCGTTTTCTGCCGTTTCGGGTGACCACCGTGTTCCATCCCCAGGCCTCCTGATCCGGTGGTTTGGATATTTCATGTGATGATGAATGCCGGGTAGGCGGCGAACAGCACGATATCAAAGCGAAGATCAGGCAAATCCCGAGTGGGACCGGGGACCTCCGGCCGGATTTCACGTCTCTATCTCGATTTGCACGGATTCCTCCCGGCCCGTACCGGAATAGCGGATGCACGCGTTGATCAGTCCATAAAACAGCGGCGCAGGGCGTTCCAGACGGGACTTGAACTCGGGATGCGCCTGGGTTGAGACAAAGAACGGATGATCGTGCAGTTCCGCGAACTCCATCAGCTTGGTGCCATCCTCCCTCCGGTGGAAACCCGAAAAGAACAGCCCGTATTCCTCGAGCAGGTCCACGTATTTCGGTGCGACTTCATACCGGTGCCGATGCCGCTCAACCACCGCATTCTCGCTGGGAAGAATCACACCGCACCGGAACATCTGATCGGGGCGCTCCCGCAGTTGTCGGATCCGCCATGAGTCCTCCTCCAGCCTTCCCGTTCGCTCGTAGAGGTCCAGCACCCGGGATTCCCGTCGCAATACGGCCGCGTATCCTCCCAGCCTCATGGTGCCTCCGTACCGGTTTTCTTCGATGATCTGCCGCTGCGCATACTGAATGTCGATGACTGCGTGCGGCGAATCGGGATCCATTTCGGCGGAATTCGCATCGCTCAATCCGGCCACGTGGCGCGCGTATTCCACCACGACCATCTGCAGGCCGTAACACAGCCCCAGGAAGGGCACCTCGTTTTCCCTGGCGTAACGGACGGCGTTGATGGCGCCTTCGGCGCCGCCTTCTCCAAACGCTCCGGGCACAATAATACCATGATATCCGGCGAGCACTTCGCCGACGTCGTGGTGTTCCAGGCGGTTGGAATCTATCCAGTCGATTTCCACCTTGGTGTCGAGCAGTGCGCCCGCGTGTTCCAGGGATTGGTTGACGGAGATATAGGAATCCTGAAATTCATAATCCCCTATTCCGACATATTTGCCTACCATCGCCACGCGCACCCGTTCCCTCGGTACGCGAATCATCTCCAGCAACTCACACCATCGCTCCCAGTCGGGGGCCTTCTTGGGAGCCAGACCGAACTCATCCAGGATTTTCTCGCCCAGCCGGTCTTTTTCATATTCCAGCGGAACCTGGTAGATGCTGTCCACGTCGGGTGCGGAGATAATCCGGTCCGCCGAGATATTCGCCGAAACCTCGATTTTTCGCTTCCTCACGTCATCGAGCGCCTCAACCGCGCGGCAGATGATGAAGTCCGCGAATATTCCGTTTTCGCTCAAGGACCGGATCGCATGCTGAGTGGGCTTGGTTTTCATTTCCCCCACGTGACCGGGCACCGGAAGATACGTAACCAGCACGTAGATGACGTTTTCCTCGCCTACCTCCCGTTCGAGGCTTTTCATTGCAAACAGGAAGGGCCGATTCTCGTCGTCGCCAATTGTGCCACCGATTTCAACCAGCGCAATGTCGAACCCGTCTGCCGAGTCGGTGATTCGCTGCTTGATCTCGTCGGTGATGTGGGGTATCGGCTGAACGGTCTTGCCCAGATACTCTCCGCGGCGTTCCCGCTCGATGACGGTATGGTAGATCTGGCCCGTGGTCAGGTTGTTCGTCCTGGGAAGATCGAGTCCCAGGAATCTCTCGTAGTTCCCGAGGTCCAGGTCGATCTCGCCGCCGTCGTCCGTGACCCACACTTCTCCGTGTTCGGTCGGACGCAGGGTGCCGGCGTCGTAGTTGAGATACGGATCGATCTTTATCGCTGTCGCCTTGTATCCGTGCTGCTGCAGGATTTTGCCGATGGACGCCGTGGCAAGGCCCTTGCCCACACCGCTCATCACACCGCCGGCGACGACGATGTATTTGGGGCCGTAGTAATCACTCCGCTTGGCCATCCGCTCCTCCACGCATACAACAAAGAACGGCGGTGTTGATAAAACCACCGCCGGGAGTCATTCGATAACTTTGGGAACCCTGAAATGGCCGTGGCCGGAACTGGGCGCATTCGACAGGGCTTCCGTCTGTGAAAGACAGGGAACGGGCGTATCCTCGCGAAACACGTTGTATACAGGCAGTACGTGCGACGTGGGCGAAACGCCGCACGTATCCAGGTTTTCGAGGGCGGTCGCATAGTCCAGCATCTGATTCAGGTCGACAACCAGCCGTTCTTCCTCTTCCCTGTCGAACCTCAGCCGTGCAAGTTGCGCCACCTTTCGTACGTCTTCCAGCGTAACCGACATCAACAAACCCATGGGAATGGATTGGCACTATATCTCGTCTTCACCGCGATTGTAATATGTGGCAAATTCACCTCGAAATCAAGAGGATTCTGGCGACGAAGACGGACAGCCGGATGTTCGTCCGGCTTCGGATCATCCCGGCCGAAGACGGGCAAAACGGACAACGAGCTTTTTCGTGGAACCGTTCTGAAAGGATACCGTGAGTTTCGTATCAGGACCGCTTCCGGTCCGACCCAGGACCCGCCCCCGTCCCAGTTTTGGATGGATAACGGCGGTACCCGCTTCCAGAGGGAACGGTTCGCCGTCATTCGATTCATCCATCGGCGCAGACGTTGGAGGATCCTCTCGAGCGGCGACCGCTTCCCTGGGGATCGGGCCGACGACGTTCGGCCGTTTTCGCGGTTCCGTTATCGGTAATTCTTCACGGAGTGCGCCCGCGCGCACGATCAGACCATCCGGAATCTCCCGCAGGAATCTGGATTCGGCATTGACCGTTGCGCCACCGTACCGCCTGCGCTGCGCGGCATGGGTCAGGTGGAGCAGATCCTGCGCCCGCGTCACCCCGACGTAGAACAACCGCCGCTCTTCCTCCACGGCCGCCTCTTCGGCAGCCGGATCGTCCTGATCCCTGAGGATAGGGAACAGGCCCTCTTCCAGACCCGCAATGAAAACAGCGGGAAACTCCAGGCCCTTCGCGCTGTGCAACGTCATCAACGTGACGGCGTCGGCTTCCTCACGCCACTGGTCCACGTCGGTGATCAGTGCGACTTCCCGCAAGAAAGCCGACAACGTCGGCGGGTCGGACCTGTGTACGAAATCCTCGATGGCCGCCAGCAGTTCCTGCACATTCTCCGAGCGGGTGACGGTCTCGGCCGGCGTCAGATCCTCGAGTGTCTGCAGATAACCGGTTTCCTGTACGACGCGCGCTGCCAGCATATGGGCCGGTTCATCCTCCGCCCGGCGCCGGAATCCTTCCATCATCCCGTAGAATCCACCCATCGCTTTCTTCGCGCGGCCCGTAAGCCCGTCTATGTCCGCGGCTCGGGACATTGCCTCAAACGGCGCGATTCCGTTCCCTGCCGCATAGGATTCCAACCTGGCGAGTGACGTCTTCCCGATGCCGCGTCGAGGCGTATTGACAATCCGGTACAGGCTGATTGAGTCACCGGGATTCACGATCAGCCTCAGGTAAGCCAGAATGTCCTTGACTTCCATTCTTTCGTAAAATCTGACGCCTCCCACAATCACATACGGGATCGCCTGGAACCGCAGTCCGTCTTCCAGCGCGCGGGACTGTGCGTTCGTACGGTACAACACGGCAATCTGTCCGTACGAATACGACGCCCGGAGGCGTTTCAATTCACGAGCGATCCGCTGGGCCTCATCCACTTCATCCGAACATCGGAACAACTGAATGGGTTCCCCCCGATCCCGATTCGTCCAGAGCTCTTTTCCCTTACGCCCGAGGTTGTTGCGGATCACCGCGTTTCCCGCGTCGAGAATCACCTGTGACGACCGATAGTTCTGTTCGAGACGGATGACGCAGGCATCGGGAAAATCCCTTTCGAAATTCAGGATATTTCCCAGGTCCGCGCCGCGCCACGCGTAAATGCTCTGGTCGTCGTCCCCGACCACGAAGATGCGGCCGTGTTCTTCTGCCAGCAGACGCGCAAAAAGGTATTGGGGGCGGTTCGTGTCCTGGTACTCGTCGATCAAAACGTGCGCGAACCGTTCCCGGTACCTCGCCAGAACCTCGGGACATTCACTGAAAGCCTGTACGGTCAGCATAAGCAGGTCGTCGAAATCTACTGCATTGTTCCGTTGCAGGGCCGATTGGTACTGCCGATATATCCGGGCGACCTGCTGTTCGTAATAGGTGCCGGCACGCTTCGCAAAACCGACCGGATCGACCATCCGGCTTTTCTCGGAACTGATGCGCGCCCGAACCTGCCGTGGGGGGAACTGCCGCTCCGAGATCTCCTGATCCCGGAGCACCTGCCGCATCAGCGCAAGCTGATCGTCGGCATCGTAGATGGAGAAATCGGCGTCGAGGCCGGCCGCCCCGGACTCCCGCCTCAAAATGCGCGCGCACAGGGAGTGAAACGTCCCAAGCCACATGCTCCGGGTGTTTCGGTTCAACAGTTCCTCGACGCGGCCGTTCATCTCCCCCGCTGCCTTGTTGGTGAACGTCATGGCCACGATTGCGCCCGGGCTCACGCCGCAGACTTCGATCAGGTACGCGAGACGGTGGGTCAGCACACGCGTCTTTCCGGACCCGGCCCCCGCCAGGACGAGCACCGGGCGATCCACAATGCTCACCGCTTCTTTCTGTCGTTCGTTCAACCCCTCCAGAATGTCTTGCATACCTTTGCTTTCCTGTTTCAGGGCGTCTCTAACGGCTTCCAATTGCGTCTTCTGGCGCGCCTTGTCTTGTGCTTCGCCTGGTCGTGTTCCCGGGATGTCCTGCTGAACACGTGCGATCCGTCGCCTCTCGCCACAAAATAGAGGTAGTCCACGTTCGCCGGGAACAGCGCCGCCGTAAGCGACGCCGCTCCCGGATTCATCACGGGGCCCGGCGGCAGCCCCCTGTGCCGATAGGTATTGTAGGGGGAGTCAATCTTGTAATCTCTGTAAAACAACCTGCGTGGACCCCCTTCGATGGCGTATTGAATCGTGGGGTCGGCCTGGAGGTACATCCCTTGCTTGAGCCGGTTGTGATACACCGCCGAGATTGTCGATCGCTCCGCATCCAGTTGTGCCTCGCCTTCGATAATCGAGGCCAGTGTGACAACTTCATGCACCGACATTCCGATTTCCTGCGCGCGCTCCTTCAGCTTCCCGTTGAAGACCGCGAAGAACTGCCCGATCAGCATCCGGATGACCTGTTCTTCGTCCATTGTCAGCGAGAACCGGTAGGTTTCAGGAAAGAGGTAACCCTCGAGATTGTCCGCATCGACACCCAGCCGGCGACAAAACCCCGGGTCGGTTGCGATTCGCCTCAACTCGCGCTCGTCGAGGTCTGCCGTTGCCGCGAGGCGCGTGAGCGTCTGAAGGAGTGTCCTCCCTTCCGGTATCGTCACTTCGTGGAATTCGGCTTTGGATACGGTCAGCTCCTGCAAGATCTCCCAGGTGTCCATGCCTTCCGGGAAATGGTGAATTCCGGCTTTGAGGTTTTTGCTGTTACGGTCGGCGAGGGAAAACAGTATGAACAGCCGCGGACTCCTGATGACGCCCTCCTTATGCAAAAGCCCGCCGATCTGTTCGACCGACATGCCCTTCTGAATGACGACGTCTCCGGGGCCCCACCCCGTGGAACGGTTCAAAGTCAGGACCAGCAGCACGAAGCCCACGGCGCCAATGCACGTGAGCGCGACAATTGTACGGACGATCGCCGGTCCGCGGTTGTGGGACATCCAGGACCGGCGGCCGTCCGGACCGTCCGGCACCACGTTGTCTCTCCCATTGAGTTGCGTCATGTTATCTCTGAATCCTGCGCCTGCAGAAAGTTATTCAGCAGCAGGACCGCCGCCATTCGATCCACCGCGCCCTCTTTCTTCCTCTGCCTCGACCCTGTCTCGCGGATCGCACGACGCGCGGCAACCGTGGTCAGCCGCTCGTCCCAGAGGCGAACGGGCAACTCCGTCGTTCGACTCAGTTCGGTAGCGAACGCTTCGGCAGCTTCAGCCATCGGCCCGCGGCTGCCGTCCATGTTGAGCGGCAGACCGACGAGCAGCGCGGTTGCTCCGACGTCTGAGGCCACCTGCGCGACCGATAGCACCGCTGAGCGCTGTGAGGCCGCATGCACAGTCGGCAAACCCCGCGCCGCCACACCGAGTTCGTCTGAAACGGCCATGCCCACGCGTCTCGTTCCGTAGTCAACCGCAAGTACTCGCATTTCAGTCCGCACAGAATAAAAAAAATGCGAAAAATGCGGCCTCACTTCCGGAAGCATCCCGGAGCCCGCCCGCCATATTCCGCATGATCAACCCCAACCGTCATCCGTCCTGTCTGGATAGATCCTTTAGACGATGCCGCTTATCCATCACCTCGCGATGTACATGGACAAGCCGTTCCCTGGCCTCCTGGCTTCCGGACCGCGCATGGGCGAGCATTGATTCGACCAGTTCTTCCAGTTCGTGAATATGCACCTGCAGCGCCTGTCGCTTTTCCCGCATCATGGTTTGGGTTTCTGTCCGTTTCCGCCGGGCATCGGCGGCCCGTCTCGGGGCGGGTAAAGTGTCTGTATGTATCCGGTCTCCGGATCCTCGACCGGGCGCGCCCACAGATTCCTGGCGACGGACGACAATCTTGCACGCAACGTTCGTTTCCTGTCCTTCAGGCACAGCCTCCTGATGGCCTTGCGGGACGTGCGTTCCGGTACTTCGCGGATAAAATCCGCAGCGCTCATGCCCCTCTGGTGCGCGTGTTCCATCAGGTTTGTAAACGCTTCGGCATCAACCGGATCATCGAGAAGCGCCAATATCCGATCGTCTTCGAGAAATTCGTCACGGTCAGGAGACATCGTATCCCTCCCGATCTCTCGTCGCATGCGGGGATGCGTGCACCGGGGCGTCCCGGCGGCAAGTTGAACATGCTCCCGGCGCTGATGCACGTACCAACATACGTCCAATCAGAGGCGGCAGCGTCACCAAATAGTATGGCATTCCCGGTCCGATGTCAACACTTTTGCCCACCCGGAACGGGCAACCGCACCCCGAAGCCGGGCGCGTTTCCGACCGTGATACTGCCATCTGCAATTTCTGGTTGCCCGTCTACCCAGTCGACCCAGGGTCTTCCCGATTCGGCCAGCGGATCCGGATCCAGGGACGCGATCGCGTGCAGCGCCCAGACTTCGCTGCCACGATGCGGACAGACCCGAATCCCGTACTGTTCGCCCAATTTGTAGATCTTCAACATCTCCGTGAGGCCGCCGCACCACGTGGCGTCCGGTTGTACAATTGCGTGCAGACGTTCCCTCATCAGAACGTCGAAAGCGTTCGCCGTGTATTCATGCTCGCCGCCCGCGATCGGTATCGGACTCTGATCGCGCAGTTTCCGATACCCTTCCAGATCCTCAGGCGGTAGCGGTTCCTCAAGCCATGCAAGCTTGCAGCCCTGCAGTGCGTCCGCCAGGCGCAGCGCCGAATCAGCGTCCAGATTCATCGCCGCGTCCGCCATCAGGCACACGTCGGGCCCGAGGGCGTCTCTCACGCGCCGAATCGGAGCCGCGACGTCGGCGACGTTCCGGTTCCGTTCGAACCCGGCGTGAAACTTGAGCGCTCGAAACCCTTTGGCGCCGTTTCGGATAACCTCGTCGACCGAAAAGCCCGTCATATAGCAGGGAACGGTCCCGGCAGATCGCCCCACGCAGGGAAGCAGGCCTGCAACCGACTTGCCTTCGCGTTTTCCTCTCAGATCCCACAGCGCGAGATCCACGCCGCTGATAGCCATCACCGCGATGCCCTTGCGCCCGTAGGGCCTTGTCGCCCGGTACATTTCCTCCCACAGGTCTTCGACCCGGGTCGCGTCGCTGCCGACCAGAATCCTGCGCAGTTCGGTCTCAACAACGTGAACGCCCGCCGCACCCCCGCCGCCGGCGCCATAACCCGTCAACCCGTCGTCCGTCTCAACGCCGACCGCGAACTGGCCCATCGACGTCCGCCAGTCGTTCGGGCTGCCGGCGGACGCCGGCTGAACTGCTCTGACCGACCTGATTCGCCCCATTGTCTGCATTCGTCCCGCGGCTGCGCCGGCGTTCGTCCCGGGCAGTTTTTCCGGCCCGTACGCGCGCACGTCTGTCTCAGGGAAACTGCTCGATCAGCTTCGCCTTTCGGTACTCGAAAATCTTCATGAGGTCGCGTGCTACGAACAGGCGATTCACCAGTGCGCCGCCGTATACGGCGTAATCGACCCTGTCAGTCACCAGGGTGCCGCCTTGCGCTTCCTCGAATATATGCCGATGGATCCAGTAACGGTACGGTCCCTTCCGCTGGACGTCGCAGAATTCGAACGGCGGCCGCCAATCGGTTATCTCACTCTCCCAATTCATGGGCACGCCCCGAATCCTGATCCCGTATCTGATGACCGTCCCCTGCGCCAATTCGATCGGCAGCTTGCTCTTTATTGAAAACCCGAGCCACGGCGGAGTGAGCCGGTCCAGATTTCCGGCGTCGGAAAAGAAACCGAACACATGCTCACGCGGGTAATGTAACAGCAACGCCTCGTTGATCTGAAAGCCCACAATGGCCAGGTCCAGGTGGATCGTTGATGCCCACGTGAAACGCGGTACGGCGCGCCGGTCAAATTGCTCCAGGGTGGAATTCGACGCTGCAACGGACGCCGGACGGAGCGATCGAAGTTCGTTTATTCGGGTCGGCGATGCACGGAAACGCAACGTCCCTTGAGGTTTGACCCTATGGGATACGGTCTGCGGGGCGGACGCTCGCGCCCGTTGCGGATGGTTAAAATGCCCCTGGCAGGACTCGAACCTGCGACCAACGGATTAGGAATCCGCTACTCTATCCTCTGAGCTACAGGGGCATAGACCGGAAAGGCGGGCGCTATCGGCGACATTAGTATGTTTCGAACAGCGTAAGATATCAGCGGCGAGTTGCCGGCGGACGCATGCCCGCAAGTGGCTTCCCGCGGTTAACAGGCAACCAGCGCCATCACGTCTTCCCCTGGCAATTTGGAGCGCCCTTCGAGTGAGGTCAACTCAATCAGGAACGCGATACCCACGACCCGGGCGTGGAGTCCCTTCACGAGTTTGACCGCTGCCTCCATGGTGCCGCCGGTCGCCAGCAGATCGTCCACGAGAAGTACACGCTGACCGGGAACGATTGCGTCGGTATGGATTTCAATGCAGTCGGTGCCGTATTCCAGTTCAAAGCGCTCCGACGCCGTCTCCGCGGGCAACTTTCCCGATTTTCGAATGGGCACGAATCCTGCACCCAGATCCCGGGCCACGGCCGCCCCGAGGATGAAACCCCTGGATTCGATCCCGGCCACAAGGGACACGTCCGCATGCCGGTACGGGTTCGCAAGGTCTCGAACGGCGGCATCGAGCGCCGCGGGTTCTTTCAGGAGCGTTGTGATGTCCTTGAACAGAATACCCGGTTTCGGAAAATCCGGTACTTCACGAATATAACCCAATAAATCCACGATGCGCCCCGCTTTCTACCACCGGATGTCGAATCCGGTTTCGGACCCCTCAACAGGTCGTGAACGTACCGATGTATTCCCAACCCGAGCGCCCGGAGGACCACTGCCGACCGAATCGACGAGAGCCGATACGCAGGAAGACTCCCCTTCAGCCTCGAGTTCCACACTCCCGTCCGGGTGATTGCGCACGTACCCGACGAGTCCCATCTTCCGTGCCACGCGACACACGAAAAAACGAAAACCCACCCCCTGAACAACGCCCGTTACCCGTACATGAACCCGTCGACGGGGGCTCATTCTTCATTTGCGGACGCGACCGCCTCCCACAGAATTTGAATCGGATGACGCGCTGTCCGTCCGGTTGCGTGGTGAATCTGCTGTCTGCACGAAAGTCCGGCGGCAGCGATCTCCGCTTCCGGTCCCGCCTGCCTGACAACCTTCAGGAGCCGGTCCTCGCCCATTCTCAGCGAGATATCGTAGTGTTCGGCCTGGTAACCGAATGCGCCGGCCATTCCGCAGCAGGCCGAATCGATGGCCGATGCCGAGAATCCGGGGGGAAGATTCAATACCTCGAGCGAAGGCGTGATGCCCCAGAGCGCTTTCTGATGGCAGTGCCCGTGGACCAGAATCTCCTTCTTCAGATCCGTAAACGTCACATGGAGTTCCCCCCGTTGCGCCAGCCGGCTCAGATAAGACTCCAGGGTATAGCACTTCTCCGATACCTCCCGGACGCGAGGATCCGCGTTCAGATCGGGGTAATCGTCCGTCAACATCGAGACGCAACTGGGCTCGAAACCCACGATTTCGTACCCCTGCGTTACGTATGTATGGAGGTGGCGCACGTTGAATTCCAGATTCTCCTTGACCTGCTCGATCATTCCGCTGGACAGGAGAGGCCTGCCGCAACACCGCTTCTCGGGAAGGATCACCTCATATCCGGCGGCCTCCAGAAAACGCGTGGCGGAAATGCCGATTTCGGGTTCATTGAACGTGAGGTACGTATCGTTGAACAGCACCACTTTCCGTTCGCGCGGTCGCTTTTCGCGCCGCGAAAACCAGTCCGTAAACGTCCGGGGCGCGAACCTTGGCAATGCCCGTTCGGGCGCGAGGCCGAGAAACTGCATCCCCAGTCTGGCAATTCCGGTACCGGCGATCCAGTTCGACAGCGGCGCCAGCGCGCAACCGACGCGGTTCAAGGTTTCAATATTGCCGAAGAGCCACTCCCGCAGCGGTCTTCCATGCGCCTCGTAATAGTGTGCGAGGAACTCATACTTGATCTTGGCCATGTCCACGTTGGACGGGCATTCCGACTTGCACGCCTTGCACTCCAGACACAGGTCCAGAATTTCGTAGACCTGCGCGTCGGCGAGGCCGTCCTCGAGTCCACCCGAAATGGCCGCACGGAGCGCGTTCGCCCGTCCGCGTGTGGAGTGGGCCTCGTCGAGAGTTGCCATGTAGGAAGGGCACATTGTCCCCTGGAGCTTCTTCCGGCAGGCGCCCACGCCGTTGCACATTTCCACCGCCCGGTGAAATCCCCCGTCGGCCGAAAAGTCGAAGTGGGTGCGAGGCTCTTGAGCGCGGTATGCGGAACCGAACCGCAGGTTTTCGGTCATCAGGGGCGCGTCCGTGATTTTGCCCGGATTCATCAGTCCTTGCGGATCGAACGCACGTTTGATCTCCCGGAACGCATTATAAAGCGTGGGCCCGAATACCCTCTCGTTCCAGCAGCTGCGGGCGAGGCCGTCCCCGTGCTCGCCACTCATCGCGCCGCCGTAACTGAGTACCAGCTCGCGTACCGCCTCCGCGATCGACCGCATCTTGGCCACGCCGGCCGCTGTTTTCAGGTTCACCATCGGCCGGATGTGCAGCAGTCCCACGCTGGCATGCGCGTAATAGCCGGCGGTCGTATCGTGCTCGCGTACAATCCGCTCGAAATCGCCGATGTAATCCGGGAGCTTTTCGGGCGAAACGGCGGAATCCTCCACGAAAGCCACCGGTTTCGTATCTCCCTTGACGCCCATCAGCAATCCGAGACCCGACCGGCGCACGTTCCATACGTTCGCCTGTTCTTCGCCCGACACGGCGCGCCGGAATCCATATCCGAGCCCGTGATGCGACATGGCGGCCTCGAGTGCATCCAGGCGTGTTGTCAGTTCGGCCGTCGAGTCTCCGAAATACTCCACCACGAGTACGGCTTTGGGATCTCCTTCAACCCACCCCCGCGCCCGGGACAACGCAATGGAGCCCCTGGTCTGCTCCAGAATCATGCGGTCCACCAGTTCCACCGCCGCGGGTCCGGTTTCGAGAATTGGCGCGACCGCACGCATGGCGTCAATCAGATCCTCGAATTGCACAACCCCCAGTACCCTGGCATGCGGAAGTGGAATCACGCGCAGCCTGGCTTCCAGGACGGTGGCCAGGGTGCCCTCCGAACCCACGATCATGCGAGACAGATTAAAGGTCTGTGGTTTCGTGAATTCATCCAGGTTGTAGCCGCCCACCCGCCTCAAAATCTTCGGGTACCTCCGTTCGATTTCAGCGCGGTGCCGCCGGGCAAGCCGGGCGACTTCCCTGTATGCCCGCCCCTCCAGGTCTCTCTGAACCGTCTTCGCGGTGACTTCCTCGTCCGTCATGTCGGCGAACCGGGTTTCCGTACCGTCCGCGAGGGCCACCGTGAGTTCGAGTACGTGGTCGATGGTCTTCCCGTAGATGACCGAGTGGGCGCCCGCCGAATTGTTGCCGATCATCCCCCCGATCGTTGCCCGGCTGCTCGTCGCCACGTCCGGGGCGAACTGGAGTCCATAGGGCTGCAGGAACGAATTCAATTCGTCCAGTACCACGCCGGGTTGTACACGCACCCATCCCTCTTCCTCGTTCAATTCGAGGACTTGATTCATGTACTTGGACAAATCCATAATTACGGCCGGGCCAACACATTGCCCCGCAAGCGCCGTGCCGCCACCGCGCGGCAGCACCGGCACCCCGAATTCCCCGGCGAGGCGTATGACCCGCAAGACGTCCTGCCGGTGCCTGGGCAGCACGACCCCGACCGGCTCGATCTGATACATGCTTGCATCGGTGCTGTACAGGATCCGCGACGCCCGATCGAACCGGACTTCGCCGGACAGTTCTCTTTCAAGTGCGGAAATCAGGGCCTGCATCGAGTCTCCCGTGCTTCGCCTTGTACGGAATCCGCCCGATTCGCCACGTGGACGGGGACCGTGTGTCGCGCCCCTGCGCGGCATTCCCGCGCGACGCAAATCCTGAACTCGTGCGTGGACAAAACGATAATGTAACCCATACCCGCGGAAACGTCAAGGTCCGCCGTCCGGGAGGGTGCGCAAGGGCGGAAAACGCTTGACGCACCGTGAATATTACCCTATCAATTGACCGCATTTACACAACAACCGTTGCCGTGGAGGCCCGACGCGATGGAAACCGGCTTTGGCATGAAGGACTTTACGCCGCAGGAACCGCGGGACGGCTCCTTCCGCGTTTACGATCCAATCTCCTTCCGCGCCCTGATCCTGCGGGACGGGGACACCAACGTCACCTTTCTGGCCGGGGATTGTTTCAGCATCGAAGAGGACATCATGACTCGCGTCAGGGAACGGCTCCGGGACATTGCCTGGCTGAATCTGAACCACATCCTGCCCTGCGCGTCCCACGTGGGCACCACGCCGATTTTATTCCAATCGTACGTCAGCATACCCTGCGAAGCGCTCAAGTACTACGGCAGGGAGGATTATTTCGCGGAAAACATGGCGGCGGCCGTCCGCAATGCCGCCCGGGCGATGGAGCCCTCCCGATTGTGCGCAGGCGCCAGTTCCGCTCCCAACATCCTGTACAACCGGCGCTCATACGACCGGAACGGCAATCTGGTGATGAGCAATTTCAAGTTTCCCTACCCCCGCCCCGAACTCACCTATGACGACGTGGACGACAACGTCTACGTGCTCCGAATCGACGACCTGGAGGGCAATCCCACCTGTTGCGCCATCGTATTCGGGTGTCACGCACTTTGCAACACCGACAAGTACGGGCACGTCTCCGCCGACTATCCCGGCGTCGCCCGGCAAGTGGTCGAGGCGGCGGGCCTGCGCACGCTGTTTCTGCCAGGGAGTATCGGAAACGTGGTGCCCGTCAGCCGCGCCGGTCGGACCTATAAACGGGTGGGGCACAGTGTGGGAGGGGCGGCGCTATACGCCCTGGAACAGGCGGGCACGAACGGTTCCGGAAACTTCGGCGTCTCGCAGAAGAACATTCGGTTGCCCACGTTTTCGTACGATGATCCGGATGCCGTCGAGACCGAACTGAAATCGACGCCGCAACGGTCTGACGGGCTTCAGCGTTTCCAGGCATACGGCAGCAGGCACTACGCATCCGGCAGGCGAACCCTGGACTACACGATCACGCGCGTTTCCGCGTCGGGCGTTGAAATTGTCCATCTTCCAGGTGAAATCTTCGTCGAAACGGCGTTCGCGATCAAGTCTGCCTCTCGCGCTCCTCTCACGATCGTCCTTTCCGGCCCGACCGCCGACGTCGGTTATCTGAGTACCCCCAGGGCCCACAGGGAAGGCGGCATGGAACCCAGGTATGCCGGCCTTGCGGTAGAAGGAGAGCGGCTGGTCCGAGCGGCCGCCTGCGAAATGGTGGCCGGTTGAACCAGATGGCCGGCTCTCGGCCACGCGCGTTCCCGGATCCCCGCTGACCGCAACGTCCGGCTTTCTGCAACAGTGACGTCACCCCGGCGGGCCACGGCAAGTTGGGAGTCTTCCGGCGCATCCACAGGAGATCCGATGCCAGATGTAATTTCATCGAACCGGCTGGCAGTCGACGGGGGCACGCCCGTTCGCGATTCCAAAGAGAAACCATGGCCTTCCTGGCCCCACAACACCGAATCGGAGTGGGAGAACGAAATCGAACCGGCCCTCCGAGAAGTCTATCTGGGAAGGACAGAGGGTCTTCCGGCAAGCATGAGCGACCGGTTCGGCAAGGCGTTCGCGGCATATTGCGGCGCCGGCTACGGCCTGATGATGCCGCATGGAACCGACGCGATTTCCGCGTCCATCGTCGGCGCGCTCGACCTGGACGGTCTCGGTGAGGGCGGGGAAATCATCATTCCGAATTATACCTTCATCGCCACGGCCAGTGCGGCCCTTTCGGTACGTTGCCGGCTGGCACTGGCGGACATCGACCCGGTGAGTTTTACTCTCGACCCAAACGCGGTAGAGGCGGCCATAACCGGAAGGACGGTTGGCCTTCTTCCGGTGCACATGGGGGGGCACCCCGCGGATATGGACGCCCTCAACGCCATCGCCGAAAAACACGGCCTGGTGGTTGTCGAAGATGCCGCGCAGGCCCACGGCTCGGAGCATAACGGAAGGCAGGCAGGCCCGCTGGGCCATGTCGGCGCTTACAGCTTCCAGTCCAGCAAGAACCTGACGGTCGGTGAGGGCGGCTGTCTTGTCACCAACCATCGGTACATTTACGAACGGGCGTGCGCATTCAAGGACGTCGGACGGCGCCCCGGCGGCGAACGATGGGAATACCCGCGCCACGGATGGAACTACCGCACCTCCGAGTACCTCGCATCCATTCTTCTGGTACGGCTCAGGCGATTGGAGCTTCAGACCGGGGTTCGATGTCGAAACGCGGCCTATCTCACACGGGAACTGACTGGCATCGGAGGCGTCACCCCGCCGGAGACGCGCCCCTGGACAACACGGCACGGGTATCATCTCTACATGACGCTCTACGATCCCCGTCAATTCGGCGGCAGAAGCAGAGAGGAATTCGTCAACGCCCTCTCCGCTGAAGGAATAGACTGCACACCCGGTTACCAGCGACCACTGACCGACGAGGGCGCGCTGAAAAGCGTCTCGGAAGCATACCCCGATCGTGTACGCAGGCTGCCGTGTCCCCGGGTTGAACATGTCTGCCGGCACAGCGTGTGGTTCTATCAGTCCATGCTCCTGGGCACGCCGGAAGACATGGACGACATCGTAGAGGCCGTGAGTAAGATCAAGCGCGCATTTACCCGTTGATCCCCCCGTCGATCGATGCTCCTTTTTCCCTTCAGTCGCGCATTATAAGGGTACACATATGCGCATGAAACGCGTGTTGTTCCTATGCACCGGGAATTCCTGCAGGAGCCAGATGGCGGAAGGACTTCTCCGTCAACTCGCGAATGACCGATTCGAATCTCTGAGCGCGGGCACCCGGCCCACCACCCTGAATCCGCTGGCGGTCAAGGCGATGGCCGAAATCGGCGTCGATATCTCAGTCCAAATATCGAAGGCGCCCGACGCCTTCGCGGACCCGAACGTGGACGTCGTCATCACCGTATGCGACCGGGCAAATGACAACTGCCCCGTCTACTTCGACGCAACTGAACGTCTTCACTGGAGCCTTGACGACCCGGCGGAAGCAACCGGCACCGAGGACGAGCGAATGGCGGTCTTTCGAAGGGTCAGAGACGAAATACACGGCCGGATTCGTAAGTTCCTCGATACCGGTGGGCGTCGTTTCGAATAAAACCGGTACGCAATAGATCGGGGTCGACCGCTCAAGTCGGCCGACCCCCTCACTTGCGTACCGCCTGAATGCCGAAACGGTTTTTCTCAGGCCAGTTCACCTCCGCAACTGCTTCCGGCCCCGGCAGTGCAGCCGAAACAGTGGTCGGCGATCCGGATTCTCCTGTTCACCAGCCATCCCGGCGACACCTCCCACAGTTTTTTCGGCCGGCCGGACAGATGCATGTCCAGCATCTGGTTGAAATCGCAGTCGTAGATATTGCCTTCCCAATCCACGCTCACGAGAAAACGACACATCAGGCGATCAATCGTCTGGGCGTTGAAATGGTCGTATAACGTCTGCGTGTAGCCTTCGTACTCCCCCCGACGCTTCAGATAGTCGTTGAACCGGCTGATCGGCATATTCGTTATGGTCAGGAGTCGGTTGAACGAAATGTCGTACCGCTCTGCAAGAACCTTCTTATAGTCCGCTTCCAGTTCGGCCTGCGGCGGCGGAAGGGAGGCCCCGACCGGATTGTATACGAGGTGAAGCGTCAATCCCGAGTCCGGCTGTCCGTAACCGATCGCATTCAGGCGCCGCAGCGCCTCGATGCTATCGTAAAACACGCCCTTTCCACGCTGTTGGTCTACGTTTTCCTCAAGATAACAGGGCAGTGAGCATACCAGTTCCACCTGATGTTCGCGGTAGAAGTCAGGCAGATCCTCGAGACCGGGTTCGAAAATCACGGTTAGATTGCACCGGACCATCACGTGCCGTCCAAGCACACGGATCTGATGAACCAGATACCTGAATTCGGGGTTCACCTCCGGCGCGCCGCCGGTAATGTCCACGACTGGAATATCCGTCGAGGCGAGAAACGTCAGGATCGACCGCATCGTGTCGCGCGTCATCACTTCGGTCCGGTTCGGACCGGCATCCACGTGGCAGTGCCTGCACGCCTGATTGCAAAGTTTGCCCACGTTGATCTGAAGCGTCTCCAGTGCCTCACGCCTGAGGTCGACACCTTCCCGCTTCAGACGCGCTCCGAACGACGGGCGTTTTCCAGACACCCCGGTTCGATCCCGGGGTTGAATCGCCAGCAGTTCCGGCGCCGCTCCCATCTCCCCCTCCTTTGCGTTGACGTCAGACCGGAAGATACCCGTCGCTCAGCCGTTGGTATCGGTCAGACCGGCTCGAACCGTGTCTTTGCCGAAACGTGGACATACGGATATTGTTGGTTCGTTACGGACTCAACGACTTGCGTTCTCGTGCAACGCACGGTCGTTGAGCGTCCAATCGTACGGTACGTAGCGAATGGCTACCTGTTGGCGCGATTGCAGAAAGGCGCGGTCTTTCTCGCCAAGATGGATAATCAGATAATCCGTAATTCGAGCGTCTTTCACCCGATGGGTACGTTTGTACCAGCCAGTGAAATCTCCTTCGAACCAATCGAGGATTTTCGAAAGCGCCAGCGTCCTGCTTTCACGGTCGATGCGTACATGCTGCGGGTCGCGGATGAAGTCCCGAACAGCGGCATCCAACTGGCTATCGAGCCGATCGGGCCGGTAGGCTTCAGGTCGTAATCTGGGACAGGATGCGGCGGCGCAATTCAGAGCCGCGTGGATGCGAGGATCTCCGAACCTTTTTCGGACGATATTGTGTTCGATGTCGTCCAATGAAAGGGACTTGCCGCCGACGACGTGGAAAACCTTGAAGAATCCTGGTTGCGGGTGGATGTCTTTCACGCTGGTTGCGGGATACGCATTGACCACTCCCGCAATCACCAGCGCGTTGTACGCATTGATCCAGTATGCGAGCCGATCTTCCCGATCGGGAAACATGCCAGGGTGGCTCTCCGGGCTGATCTTCCGAAGGCGTGCCAGCTGGCGCCGTAGTTCGGAAGGCTCGGCCTTGATACCGGCGTAGTCGACCCATCCCCGGGAATCTACGAATCTGCCCAACAAGCGGTCGAGGGGTCCGAAATCGAACCTGTTCGATTCCCCACCATGTACAGGGGTTGTGCAGAACGCGATCGCCAGGACCAGGCCTGGTACGAGTCCAAACGGTTGTGCACCCCGTATCCGCCCCATCATTCGCCCGGCTGAGTTAAGAATGCGCTTCATGTCCTTCCGCCCGAATGACCGCGACGCGATCGAAACGTCCGATGAACGTTCGGGTTAATCGTCGATGCCGTCGAAAAACGTCAGGTACGGCTGCCCGTTGATTTCACGCTTCAACAACACGGCCAGTTCCAATGCATGATAGTCTCCCCAAATCGAAGCCTCTCCGTTCGGCACGATTTGCCCCGGCCGGCAACGGTCCCATCCATTGGGCCGGTGGTATACGGAATGCAGGATCAGCCCCTGGTGATCTGCATCTTCCGACAGGTACGGTGAATCGAATAATGTGCGCGAGACGGTTAAGGCCGCGCGCGTGTACGGCGCGCCGTCTTCAGCGCCAAGGTACTTTCCCAGGCGGTACAGGCCCTGCGCCGCAATCGCTGCTGCCGAACTGTCAACGGGTTCATATTCATTGAATGGATCGGCGTTGCGACCGAGATAGTCGCCCATTCGGGCCAACCCGGGTGCGCCTGTATCCCAATACGGGATGCCGTCGGCCGCGGATGCGCCGTCGACGAAGTAATCGGCGGCGGCGGTGGCCGCCCGGGTCATGAACGCCGTTATGTCGTCTCGACCGCCGCAGGCCGAAAGATCGTCATCATCGACGACCTCCAGGAACTCCAGCAACTCTGCGTATCCCGTCAGAATCCAGGCGAGACCTCGCGTCCACGTGGAATAGGGTGAATATCCCTGTTGTGTGCTCGGACATCGATAGTTTCCGTCCGCGACGTTGAAAATCGATTCATGCGCCACCCGGCCCCGAATGTCGTAGGAATCGCGCCCCCTGCCGTAATAGACGTTGTACCTCGCCGTCGTCTCGGCGTGCTGGACCATCCGGTCCAGGAGCGAAATCGGACGGTCGTTCTCCCCCATCAACACGTGGCCCAGTCGGTGCGCAAGCCCCAGGGACCGGCAGGTGCGGATCGTATCGGAAAACAGTGAATGAGCACCGTTAAAGGAGGGAATATACCCCTTTTCGTTTCGAATTGTCGTCCAGCGTGCCGCCTGGACCGCCCCCGAGGCCTTTAGTGCGAGATCGTAAAATTCCGCTTCCCATCGATCGCGCGCGGTGACGCCGTCGAGCATCAGCCGCCTGAGATTGCCATAGGTTGAAATGTTGTTGAATCCGTGATCGTGCACGCCGGTGTGGGTCAGGTGCGGGGCCATCCGGTCGACGGTTCCTTGTCGACCGATTTCCAGGAACCGTGCGTCCCTCAGCGCGTCGAACAGCAATATTGCACAGCCAAACTGGAATCCCTGCGTCCATTCCGTCCAGCCCCGGGTGGTGTATTTCCCGCCCGCGGTAAACACCGGCGCGCCTCGGTCGGGATCCCATGTCTCGGCAATAGAGGTTATCTTGCCACTTGCAAGTTCGAAGCACCGGTTCAGACTTGATTCCAGATCCCTCAGGCGTATGGAAGGATCAACGCGCATGGCCTCTCCGGGAGAAATACACTGTTCTGAACCATGGAACGGAAATCCCCCTGGAAACTACTGCTTCGTATAGACGAATACCGTGCCGTCTATCGCATACAGCGTCAGTGCGTCCTCTTCGATGGAGAACCCGAAGTCCAGGGTGTCGAGGAACAGTGTGTTGTTCTGGATTCGCCAGACCCCGGTGGTCGTGATCTGACTCCCGTCGAAAATCGTATTGATAAACGTGTAATTTCCGTTCCTTTCAAAGGTCAGCGTGTAATTCACCGTTACAGACTCGTCCCTCGCGAGCGTCAGTTTCCACGTACCGATAATTGCCTCTTCAGGCGCCAACGGGGCGTCTCCACAGTAAACAAACGACGCCAGAACAACCAGGATGCATAACATCCTCGACATGGGGAGCCTTTCATGGGATTGCGCGAAACGGTGTTGCCGTGCATCCGCCGCCCGGACATCTTCGAGAAGCTCCAGGATCCCGCGGGACGGTGGAATCCCGGATGTTTCACCGACACGGGTACGAGCGATCTGAAAATCGCCTTCCGAATGTGACCGGGCGGTCGGTTGGAGGCCGTTGTCGCGGCCTGCGGCCGGTCACGTCCCGGTCGCCAGCAACCTTTTCAGGTACTGACAATACCCGTTCTCTTCCGAATAGTTCGCGATGTCCTCGAGTTGCCGCGCGCTGATGTACCCTTTTCGAAACGAGATTTCCTCCAGGCACGCGATTTTGAGCCCCTGCCGGTTTTCGACAATCTGTACGAAGTTGCTCGCTTCCAGCAGGCTCTCGTGGGTTCCCGTGTCGAGATAGGCAATTCCCCTTCCCAGCAACTGAACACGCAGCTTGTCCCGTCTGAGGTACTCGTTGTTCAAATCGGTGATTTCCAGTTCCCCCCGGTCAGACGGCTTCAGTCGCTTCGCGAACTCCACCGCGCTTCCGTCATAGAAATAAAGTCCGGTAACCGCATAATTCGACCTGGGTCGTTTCGGTTTCTCTTCGATGCCCACCACGTTCATGCGATCATCGAACTCAACCACACCGTATCTCTCCGGGTCCTGCACGTAATACGCGAAGACCAGCCCGCCTTCTTCGTGTTTGCCCGCGTGCTCCAGCAGTCCCGACAGACCATGGCCGTAGAAGAAATTGTCACCGAATATGAGAGCGCAGGGTTCGCCGTCGATGAATTCCTCGCCGATGATGAAGGATTGCGCAACGCCCTCCGGACGCGGTTGGATCGCGTAGTCGAACCGGAGACCCAGACGGCTGCCGTCTCCGAGCAGATTCCGGTAGAGCTCGATATGTTCAGGCGATGAAATGATCAGGAATTCACGGATATTGGCCAGCATCAGCACCGAAAGCGGGTAATAGATCATCGGTTTGTCGAAGATGGGCATGATCTGCTTGGAAATCGAGACCGTAAGCGGGTACAGCCGGGTTCCCAGCCCGCCCGACAGAATGATGCCTTTCATCGCTCCACCTTTCCTGAGTTTCGGCCGGAGTCCGCGTCGCCGGCCTCTCCGGGAGCCTCCGCGTCCGTGAGTGGGACCACCCTCTCCGGTTTCTGGCGGTCCCCGGACATCAGGGACGGCAACCGGAAGACGTGCTCGCCCGTGTTGTTGCAGAAATACAGACGGGATTCAGACTGCTGCCGCGCGTGTCCATCCGCCCAGAAGGCATAGAATTCCGGGTGGGCGTTTACCGGCCGGCGCACATAGGTGTGATTGTAGATGCTGTTCGCGGTTGCCAGCCGGGCTTTCTCCCACGTGTCGCCTTCATCGCCGCTGGTCCACACCGCCACCTCACCGCCGGTATTGTAGGGCTGCGGACCTGTCTCCGTCGGCGCGATAATCCGCCACGTCCCATCCGTTTCGACGTGCAATCCCCCGGCGTCGTAGTTATTGTCGGACCGGAATGCCTCTCGGATCATCCAGGCATTGCCCGTCCACCGTACCGTCATCCAGACGCGCGGGTCGTTTTCGGGACCGGTCTCCATCCCCCGGCTGGCCAGAATCAGGATGACGGGATGGCCTTGAGCGTCGAAATTCAGGTCCTTTACGAATACCTGAAGGCCTTCCCGCTCGTAGTCGTGGACAATCGCGTCGTTACGGGGACATTCCAGGGGGAGGTCCAACCGCTCACCCGCGGCACTTTTCCAGGTTTCACCGAAATCGTCGGTCTGCAGGTAATACAGGTTGGTCCTGGGTGGCCCCGGCTTCTTGACAGGATGGTAGTTGAACGCGGTGCCGACCCGCTTTCCGGCGCGCCAACTGACCTGGTAGTGCCCCTGGCGGATTCTCGATAAGACCCTGGGTTCGGACCAGCTCGTCCCGTCCGTGCTGTTCTGCATGTAGAGAAACCGGCCGCCCAGGTACCGGGTGTGCAGAAACAGGAATCCCCGGCCGTGAATATGCCACGGCTGAGGATAAGAGAAATTCGTCTTCTGCACACATTGGAATGCATCCACGGAATAGGGGTCTTCACTCTTGAAAATATACGCCGGCCTTACGGTGCCGTGTGCGCTCACACAGACCCAGATAAAGCCCTTGTCGTCAAGCATCAGCACCGGGTTGTCGTGCGCGTCTGCCGTGCCCTTGTCCATCAGGACGGTCGGCCGCGGGACCGTCCCGGTAGCGTGATCGTAATAGGAGACCATGGCAAGGATCCGGTTCCTGTCCCTGTACGTCCCCCCGTAGCAGAAAAACGTCTTGTGCGCGGGTTCGGAATAATAGGCCAGCGGAATGTGTTTGGCGGTGTAGGTTGCAAATCCTCCACTGTAATAGACGTATTTGTACTCGTTGTCCGCGGGCGTGTCCCACCACCAGATCCCCCGGTAGCCGTCAGCGGCTTCATATTTTCTCATCGAATTTCCTATACAACCCGTTGCCTTCCATTCACTTTCAGGGGTATTTTAAAGTTTCGATCAAATGCGAGCCAGCGTCCCGGCGCCACACTGGCGCCGCGGTTCACGGCGTGGAACCCGTTCCGTCCTCCGTGCCGGCGGAGGCATCCCTGACCGCCTCGGTCGCGGCAGCGTCCACTTTCCGGTTCCGGGTGTCCACAACCACCCCGTACACCTCCCGGGCCGCTTCCGGAGACACCCGCCCCTGTCGTACATCGTTCAGCACACGCTTCGGATCGCGTGCCATGGGAGAGAAGAAACCTCCGCCGCCTGGAAGCCTCAGCGTGACGGACTGCCCCGGCTGCAGCTCGTATTTCCCCTTCGGATGCGGCCGGGACCCGTCCGAAAGGATCACCTCGCCAACGGCGCCGTCGGCTCCCCCCAGAAACCCGCGTGCCGGACTCTTCGTGCGGTCATACATACACGAATGCAACACCGCGGTATCGGTATCCATGCTCAGCACCATCTCCTGCCCCAGACCGCCTCGGTACTTGCCCGCGCCGCCGGAGTCCGGACGCAACTCCCGCTTCAGCATCAGTACAGGCGAAACTGCCTCGATCGCCTCGGCGGGCACTCCCTTGATCCCGCTGGGAAAGGCCGTGGCGGAAAGCCCGTCCGAAGCAGGCCTCGCGCCCATGCCGCCTGCGGAGAAAAAGATGTAGGAAAACACCCGTCCGTCCCGGTCGTGGCCCTCCAGCTGCGTGTTCCAGAGCCCGGCCGAACCGTCCGCGAGCACCCGCTCGGGAATGGCTCCGGACAACGCGCCGAATACCGCCTGGGAGAGAAAGTGCCCGATCAGGTGCCGGGCGCCGACGGCGCATGGAAACCTGGCATTGAGTACGCTCCCCTCCGGGGCCGTCACCTTGACGGGGCGGAAACTGCCGGCGTTGTTCGGAACGGAGGGACTGATTGAACACGCGAGCGGATAGGTTGTATAGGCGTGCGTATAGTTGTAGACCACGTTGATGCCGCGGTCCACCTGCGGCGACGTGCCGTCGTAGTCTACCACAAGGTCCCGGTCCCGTACACCGATGGATACCACGATCTTCAGCGGATGATCGAAACCGTCGATGACCACTTCATCCCGGTACGTGCCGTTGGGAATCTTCGCGATCGCATCGCGCGTGGCGGCTTCCGAACGGTCCAGTATCATTGACGCGAGCGACTCGATGTCCTCCATTTCGTATTCCGCCATCATCTCCGAGAGCTTGGCGGCGCCCACGTCGTTGCCGGCCTGTTGCGCATAGAGGTCCCCCACGACGGCATCCGGTGTGCGGACGTTCGCCCGCACGATTTCCATCAGGTCGCGATTGACCGAGCCTTCCCGGAACAGGAACATGATGGGAATATGCAGGCCTTCCTCGAAGACCTCGCGCGCGTCGGCGCCAAGCGTCCGTCCGCCGATGTCCATTGCGTGGCACGTATTGGCGAACCAGCCCACGGCCTTGTTTCGATAGAAGACGGGAGTAACCAGCGTAATGTCGTGCAGATGCCCCGAACCCAGCCATGGATCGTTGGTGAGCAGGCTGTCGCCTGGCTTCAGACTGTCTATTGGATGCGCTTTCGCGAAATGGCGTACGCACGTTGCCATCGTGTTGATGTGACCGGGCGTGCCCGTCACCGCTTGCGCGACCATGTGACCGCCACGGTTGAAAATGCCCGCGGAAAGGTCGCCGGCTTCCCGCACCACGGTAGTAAACGACGCGTGCACCAGTGCCGCGGCCTGTTCGTTCACGATGGAAATAAGCCGGTTCCACAACACCTCCAGGAGGACTGCATCCAGCTTTTCCGCAGACTTCATCGCGAACCCTCCGGACGCGTAAGAAGCAGGTTGCCGCAGGCTTCCACGCTCATCACCCAGCCACGAGGTACGACGGCGGTCGACTCGGCTTCTTCCACGATTGCGGGACCCGCCGTGCAGAAGCCGGCGGCGAGCCGGTACCGGTCGAATACCGGCGTCTCTTCCGGCGCCTGCTCCGCGTTGAACAGAACGCCGCGCACGCCCTTCTTCGCGTCCCCGGCCGCCGCGGAGGCCGTGTCGACGTCGCCCGGATCGGGTTCCGGCGCAGACATCCGGACGCGCCAGTGGACGGACTCGATTTCAACGCCGTCGCAGGTGCGTGTATATTTGCGCGTGTATTCGGTTTCGAAACCCGCTTGAATCTCGTCCAGCCGATCGGGATCCAATCTGCCGTGCGGAATCGAAATTCGGATTTCATGGCCCTGTCCCACGTAGCGCATGTCGGCGGTACGTTCAATCCGCATCTCAACGGGCGCCACGCCGGCCTCTCGCAAGACGCCCTCGCCTTCGTTTTCCATCTCTTCAAACAGGCCGTTCAAGCGCTCGTAATCCAGCGCCCGGAGCCGCGCGACGTAACTCCTTGCGAAGTCGAACGAAATCGGAGCCAGCATCAGACCGAATGCCGAACTCACGCCTGCGGCGGGCGGCACGATCACGGTGGCGATGCCCAGCCGTTCGGCCACGCCGCACGCGTGCACCGGTCCCGCGCCTCCGGTTGCCACCATCGTATAACCACGGATGTCGGTTCCACGCTCGGCCGCGTGGACCCGCGCGGCATTGGCCATATTCTCGTTGACCATTCGGTGGATGCCCCAAGCCATCCGATTCACGTCCATGCCGAGGCGCGCTGACAGCCGTTGAACGGCGTTTCGCGCACTGTCCACGTCCAGCGCCATCCTTCCACCCAGAAAATATTCGGGATCCAGCTTGCCCAGCAACAGATCGGCATCCGTGACGGTGGGCTCCCCGCCGCCGTTCGCGTAACAGGCAGGGCCGGGAACCGATCCCGCGCTTTCGGGACCGACCGCGGGCAGGCCCATCCGGTTGAGATGCGCGATACTGCCGCCGCCGGCGCCAATCTCGATCATATCCAGGACCGGCACCAGGAGCGGCAACCCGCTGCCGCGCTTGAAGCGATAGACGCGAGCAACCTCGGATTCGTTCGTTATTGGAAATCCGCCTTCGCTGCTGAGCACGGCCTTTGCCGTGGTTCCGCCCATATCAAACGCGAGCACGTCCCGCCGGTCTGAACGGCGCGCCCAATAGGCGGCGGACAACGCGCCGCCGCTGGGACCGGATTCCACGAGACGTACCGGAAAGGCAGCGGCAGTCTCCGCGGAACAGACCCCGCCGTTGGACAACATGATATGCAGTGGAACGACGATTCCCTTTGCCGCCAGGCCTTCGGACAATCCCGCCAGGTACCGCCGGGCAAGCGGTTGCACGTAAGCATTGGCAACGGTCGTGGACGTCCGGTCGTATTCCCTCAATTCGGGCGACACCTGATGTGAGACCGAGACCGCAACTCCAGGCATCGCATCATGAACAATCCGCGCCGCCTGCCGCTCGTGTTCCGGATTGGCGTACGCGTGAAGAAAACAGATGGCAACCGCCTCGACACATTCATCCAGAAACAACCTGCACGCGTCCAATATAGACGCCTCATCCAGGGGCTTCAGTACGTGTCCCCGGACGTTCATCCGCTCCGGCACGCCGAATCTCAATCTGCGTTCCACCAGCGGTTCGGGCAATTCCAGCCCAAGATCGTAAATGTCATATCGACCCTCCCGCCCAATTTCCAGCGCGTCCCGGAACCCGGCCGTGGTGACCAGCCCGGTTCGCGCGCCCTTGCGTTCGATCAGCGTATTGGTCACCAGCGTCGTTCCGTGAATGACGCGTTGAACGGCCCCCATGTCGTCGGGTTCCAGTACCGAGTCGATCCCGTTCAACACGGCATCGGAAGGATCCGGATAGGTCGTAGCCACCTTGGCAACCGCCTGCCGACCGCTACGGCGCTCCAGAAGAACGAGATCCGTGAACGTGCCGCCGATGTCAATTGCCAGGACAAACCGCTCTTCGACCATTCCACCTCGCTCCATTCAGAGCAACAACGGCAATCGCAGTACCAATCGCCTGGAATCCGGCGATGCGCCAGACCATTCGACACGGACCGGTACCCCTGCGGGGCGAATCGTAAATATGCGCCTCGCAACCACGAAAGTCAACTCAAACGCGTGTTCCTCACGCGGAAAAGCAGGTCGCCTCAGCCTGCATGGAAGGCGATTCCCGTGCGTTTACCGGACGTGCGCTCCGGGGCCGGTCATCGTTCCGTCCGCAAGCCGCGTGTACACATTAACCCTTGACATCCTGCAGGCCATTGCTTAATTTTCCGCTCGACCCGATATATCAGACGATAGGGAGCGGGAATAGCTCAGTGGTAGAGCACAACCTTGCCAAGGTTGGGGTCGCGGGTTCGAGTCCCGTTTCCCGCTCCATTTCCTGTGCGCGAAAGCCCGTTAAACCTGCCTGTTTAACGGGCGCTCTTATTATATGTCGGCCACCCGTGAGATTCGTTGTCCGAGACGCCCGGATGAATGCCGAAACGAAAGACGAATTCAGTCGCCTGCGCCTGCCGGACACCGCCCTCTGGACCCCGGGGCCGCACGCTCTCACGCCGGCGGTCGAGCGGGTCGTCCGGACCTACCGGGCGACGTTTACCCACCGTTCAACCGACTTCAGGACCCTATACGCCCGGGCGGTGGACCTTCTGCGCGAAGCTTTCCACGTTCCTGAAACATACACGCCCCTTGTGTTCGGACACGCAACCAGCTACAGTTGGGAGATGGTCGCGGTCAACACACCAACCGCGTATCGTGCTCTGGGTCTCGATATAGGCGCGTTTTCCGCCCGCTGGGCGGGTGTATTCAGGCGGCTCGACCGCGCCGTCGACGTGCTGAAGGCGCCGTGGGGGCACGGAATCGGATCCGATTCGTGGCGGGAGGCGATGCGGCGCGGCTATGACCTTGCATTGCTGACGCACAATGAAACCGCGACCGGGGTTGCGCTGCCCCTCGATACCCTTTGCGAAGACGCGCGGCGGTACGCGCCGGACACGTTGATTGCCGTCGACGGGGTGAGTATCGCCGGGGCGGTCGAGCTGGACATTGGCGCATTGCGGCCGGACTATTATCTTTGGAGCCTTCAGAAGGACTTCGCGATACCAGCCATCGGTTCGGTCATGATCGTCTCGGACCGCGCGCTTCAGGCCGCACGCCGCGCAACGCGACGCGGGTACGTGCTGGACCTGATGGAGTGGCAATCACACGCCGAAACCGCGCAAACGCCGGTGACGGTTTCGGACCTCATGATACGCTGTCTGATCGCCCGCCTCGAGGAAATGCTCGACGAAGGGAAAGCCCGTTTCGAGCGGCATCGGAACCTTGCGCGAATGCAGCGCGACTGGGCCGGAAGACACGGCCTGGATCTGCTCGCGCAGCCCGGATGCTACAGCCCTACCGTCACCGCAATCCTGATGCCCGAATCCGTCCCGGCGCCGGAATTCGTACGGGCGGCGAAGACCCTGCTGAACGTCCAGATCGCGCCGGGGTACGGCCCGATGCGGGATACGGCCATCCGGATTGCCGCGATGGGTAGCACCTCGGAATCGGATATGGAGCGGGTTCTGAAGGGGTTGTCGCTGATTTTCGATCAATGGCGGTTCCATGGTTCCGCCGGATTCCGCCGGTCCGGCACAACTCCCGGTGACGCCTGATGGATACCGTCGGCGCGGCGGGTTCGAAGCGGTACCGCTGAACGCGGCGAAAGTTTGAGAAACGCAACGCCGCGTTCTCACCGTGTGACTGTAGTTGTTCTTTCCTGGCGAGGGACAATATGCCGCCTACGTCGATGGTCTGTCCGGGCTGCCGCAATCTGATCAGCACGGAAGAGAAAAAATGCCCGTACTGCGGCGCCTACCGCCCGGGTCTGTGGGGGTTCGGCCCCGCCCTGAATCGGCTGTTCGGATCGAAAATCGACGTCCTGACCCTGATTCCTACGGCGTGTATCGTCCTCTATGTGGTGAGTCTGCTCCTTGACCTGGATTCCGCCCTTTCCCTCCACGGCGGCTTTTTCAGCATGCTCTCACCAGGTCAAATTCCGACGATCGTCCTGGGCTTGACATACGGAAACGCGCCGTGGTGGACTCTGTTCACGGCAATCTATCTGCACGGCGGGTTGTTGCATATCCTCTTCAATGTGTTGTGGATCCGGCAACTGGGCCCGGAAGTTGGCAATCTCTACGGGCCTGCGCGCTATTTCATCATCTTTACGACGGGCGGCGTCGTTGGTTTTCTCCTGTCCAACGTTGTGACCGGCAACCCGACGCTTGGCGCCTCGGGCTCGATTTTCGGACTTCTGGCCGCCCTCATCGTCTATGGCCGCAGCCAGAAGACCAGTTTCGCAGCCCTGATGACGCGTCAGATATGGCAGTGGGCAATCATGCTGTTCATTTTGGGCCTTCTCATGCGAGGCGTCAACAACTGGGCTCACTTCGGCGGGTTCGCCGGAGGATGGATCGCGTCGCGACTCCTTGTATCGAGCGCGCGCTGGCGCGAAGGCCGCCTCACCGTGGTGGTCGCGTTGCTCCTCCTCCTGATCACCGGAGCCGGTTTCGTACTGTCTATATATGACGCCATCCGCGGCCTGTAGCACCCGGATGGCAGCCCGGTCTTGAACGAACCCGTCCGGACCGAAAGCCGGGATTCTCGTGGCGGCCGGCGAACTTCCGCGACGTCGTACCGTGCAGTCCCATCACCGCCCTGATAGGCCGCGCGTCCGGAGCAACGGCCTATTGAAATTTCCGTTCGGCCCAATCCTCGCGATTTCGAACGACGTTGTCAGGCGCTTTTCCGCTTCTGGCCAGATGCCCACGTTGCGGCCGCATCGTAGGCTGAGTCGCATCCTGATACCTCCAATCCATGCTCCAGCGCACCGTACGGGTCCTGTTGGGCAGACCGCAGTGAAACATCAGGTTGTGGAACAGGACCACGTCACCCGGGTCCACTTCGATGGAGACGGCCTGTCCCAGGCGCAGATCCAGTTCCTCCCGCGCGATTTCCAGGTAATACTCCCTCTTTTCGTGAGGCACAACACCAAGCCGGTGCGTTCCGGGCACGAATTGCATACAACCGTTCTTGACTCTTGCGGGGACGAGGGGCGCCCAGACGTTCACCATCCTGAGCGACGCCACGCCATCGGCGGCCTGTGCCGTGTATCCCCCGTCCTGATGCCACAGAACCAGCGTTCCCTTCCACTCCGGAAACTTCGGCCGCGCCGTGTAATTCGGATACAGTCTGATCTCGGGTCCGAGGAGCAATTGTACCACGTCCAGAAGTTGCGGATGAAAGAACAGATCAAACAACCGGGGTCCGTGCAATTCGGGGCGGAATGACGTTGGCGCAACGTCCATGCAGTGTTCGAACAGCCGGGCGATTCGGGTTTCGAACGGCGCATCGCTGAAATCGTCCGCGATTCTTCCGGCGGCCATCAACCGCTCCGCCTCCCGGTCGACCAGAATATCCAGTTCCTCGCACACGCCTTCGATCACGTCCGGCGCAAGAAACCCTTTCATGACCACGAAGCCGTCACGATTGAATGCCTCCCTCAAACCGGATTCGTCCACCTGTGTGGCATTCGCCATGATATCCCCCAACGAAGTTGTCTCAAAATCCACTTATAGAACGGACAGGTACAGTTTCCGGCACGCCGCTTCATCCAGCGGCCTGGGATTTGTCGGGCTGCAATGGTCCGACGCCGCCTTGGCCGGAAGCGGTTCCAGCTCTTCCGGAGCGACCCCCATTTCCGACAGGGATGACGGCAGCCCCAGTTGCCGGTTCAATGACTCAAAATAGCCCGGCAGATCGGAGCCCGTATCGAGCCTCAGCCGCCGGGCCATCGCGCAGAATTTTTCCCTGCAGGAATCGGCGTTGAATCTCAGTACTGCAGGAAGAAACAGGCCGTTCAGCGTACCGTGGTGCAATGATCTGCCCAGCGATCCCAACGGATGGCTGAGGCTGTGCACGGCGCCCAGGCCTTTCTGAAACGTCAGGCCTCCCTGCAGCGCGCACATCATCATCCCCTTCCTGGCTTCCCTGTCTCTCCCGTTGCGAAACACGGCGCCAATGTGGCGGCAGCCGCGTTCAAGACCGTCGAGTGCAATCGCATCCGCGACCGGGTTGTACCGCGTACTGCAAAAGGTCTCCACGCAGTGAGATATCGCGTCCAACCCGGTGCCGGCACTCAAAGGAGGCGGCATCGTCAGCGTCAGTTCCGGATCGCAAACCGCGGCCGCCGGCGTCAATAATCGGCTCAGGAAGCCCACCTTGTCACCTGAACGCAGGGTAACAAGGGCGGCTCTGCCCACCTCGCTTCCGCTGCCCGCCGTGGTCGGAACGGCGACCACCGGCGGGATCGGGTGTGTGATCCGCGCCGTGCCGCCCTTCCGCATCGCGTACGACGCAAGCGGCTCGTCGTGTCCAATCAGAATCCCTGCGCATTTTGCGAGGTCGATGGACGAACCGCCACCGGCCGCGACCATTCCGTCGCACCTCTCCGCGCGGTACCGATGCGCGGCTTCCACGACCTGGTGTTCCGTCGGATTCGTTGTGACGCCGCTGTAGACCGGCGCCTCGCCGAGACCGATGTGTTTCGGGATGCCCAGAGCGGAAAGCCCCCGATCCGTTACCAGCAGCGGCCGGCGCACCCCAAGCCCGGAAAGCAGATCCGGAAGAATGGCCGAGGCGCCGAATCCGAAGTAGACGTCGGTCAGGTAAGTAAAGGTCGGCGGAATCATAACCGTTCCAGCCGGCTGTCAATCGGTTCGGGCGCCCAGTCCGCATCCATTCCGAGGTCCCGCAAAATGACCTGTGCGCAGTTGTATCCCGGCAGACCGGTGATATTGCCGCCGGGATGGCAGCTGGATCCGCACAGATAGAGGCCCTTGAGGTGCGCCCTGTAATGTCCGGCTCCGGGAAACGGACGGTTGTAGCCGATCTGACCGTGGGTGAAGGCGCCGACGAGAAGGTCCCCCTCCCGCATATTGGGGAACGTGCGTTCCACATCGAGCGGACTGCGCGTGAACCGTGAAATCAGGTTCTGTTTCAGGTTGGGCGCGTACCGGCACCACGCGTCCAGCATTTCTTCTCCAAGTCGGTCCCGCTCCGAGTCCCAGCGCTTCGGGTCTCCGTTCAGTCTGTATGGCGCCTTTTCCCACATAAACGCAGTGTGCTTTCCTGCCGGCGCCTGAGAGGGATCGAACAGGGTGGGGCAACTGCCCCACATAATGTTGGGGGGTTTTCGTCCGCGCCGATGGCACGCTACCATCTCCAGGTAACGGTCCACGCGGTCCAGGCCGAGAATCACCATGAACGCCTTTTCCAGATGGGGATGGTTTTCTGCGGCGCTGTAACGCGGCGGCTCCTCCAGATTGAGATTCAGGGCAAACAGCGGGGCGATGAGATTGTACCTGAACGCCTTCGCGCGGTCCCGCCATTTTCCAGGCAGCGCATCCTCGTCCAGGAGGTCCAGAAACGTCTGGTGCGGGTTGAGGGCCGAGGCAACGAAGTAACGGGCGCCCAACCGCTCGCCGGCCGCGGTTTCCACCCCAACGACCCGCTCGCCTTCCAGCAGAAACCGCCTGGGTTCGGTTTGAAGGCGCAGTTCGCCGCCGCTCTCGGCGACCGCGGCCGTAAGCGCCTTCGCAAGAGCGATCGAACCTCCCCGGCACATCTGGGCCTTTCCCGAACCGGCCAGGAGCGCGGCAATATGGTGACCGAAGCCCGGGCAGCGAAGGTCCACCTCACGCAACCCGTTAAAAAAAAGCAATCCGGCCTGAATCACCGGATTCCTGAATTCCCTTCGGACGAATTCGAGGGGCGACAATCGGCTGACGTCCAGCAGCAGCCGGCCCTCCCTGCTCTTCTCGAGCAATGCCCTCCGCCGTGTCGGTTCGAGCGGCGGCGCCTGGGCTTCCGGTACGAGAATCCGTTCCACGATGGGCAGGAACGCGTCGCGCCACCGCCTCAACGTTGCCGCGTCCGCGCTGCTGAACCGCGCAAAGGAGTCAACCGTCTTCTCGAAATCCGTCCACCATTCGAGCGCCCCGCCGTCATTCGACAGCATGGCGACGTTCAATGCCGGCTCGAGGTAAGCCGCGCCGTGGCGTTCGAGGCTCAGGTCGCGGTACCACGGCATCCGGTTCAACGCCCGGTGGTAGAACGAGTGGGTATTGTGCAGAAAGCCGGGATGCCGTGCGTCCTGCACCGTGGTGAGGCCCCCGCCCGCCTCGTTCCGCGCCTCAATGCACAGCACCCTCAGCCCCGCCCGACCGAGATACGCCTGGAGAATCAGACTGTTATGGCCGGCGCCGATGATGATGCCGTCGTAAACCGTGGACGTCCCGCTATCCATTGCGCGCTCCGCGGGAACCGTTGATCGAATCGCCGTCCTTCCCCGATCCCGTATGCAGGCAACCGCCGTCCCCTACCAGTACCGCTCGATATGAACCTGTCCCGCTGCCTTTCGGGTATGCTCGCTGAATCCTTCGGATTCGAGAAGGGCGAGCATATCTTCGCACATTTTCGGGTTTCCGCACAGGAAAACCTGCGTATCCTCAGGTTTCGGGTGTCTTCCCCATGCCCGGTCCAGACAGCCTCCCGCCCAGAGGTCCTGCACATATCCGGTCATGCCGCTCCAGCGCACGTGTTCGTTGGCCGGGCGGCTGATCAGTGACAGATACGTGAGATTGCCGCAGAGTTGCTGCATGATACTGAGTTCCGACCGGTATCCGAGGTCCCAGGATTGCCTCGCTCCGTGCAGGACCGCAAATCGTCGACCGTTGTCTTCCGGCAAGCGGGTGCGCATCATGCTCATATAAGGTGCGAGGCCCGTCCCCGTGGCAACGAGCACGACGTCTGCGGTACACGGCGCTTTGTCAAGCGTGAACGCACCTGACACCTTGGGCCCCAACCAGACGCGGTCGCCCTGTTCGAGTGCGAACAGCCTGGGCGTCAGTGCGCCGGACCGAACCACGTTGATGTAGAATTCCATATGGTCTCTCGACCTGGATGAGGACGCGATCGAATACGCCCGACGAATCAACCGGCTTGCATCGGGGGTCTCCTCTTCCGGATCAGACTGTTCGCTTCTCGGGGCCCTGCCCGGAAGGCCGAGAACCGCGAACTGACCGGGCTCGAATTCCGGAAGTTCCCAGCCGTCCGCCTTCACCTGCAGGATGATCAGCTCCGGCGCAAGTTCGATTTTTTGAGATACAATGGCGTTGGTCAGCTCCTTCGCCACGCGGACCTCCCTGTCTTTCCGGATTCAGGAAACCCGGTAGCTGGCGGACGCATAGGTCACAGCCTGACCGGGGTCGAGCTTGACGACCTTCGTATTGGGCGACAGAAATCCGATCATTTCCGAGAAGGCATCGATATCCGCGGGCTGACCCACCGCGTCTCCGTAGTGACACGGAATGACGATGTCCGGGCGAATCAGACTCGCGGCCCGGGCCGCCTCCCGGATACCCATCGTAAACAACCCGCCAACCGGGACGATGGCCACTTGAGGGCCGTACATCTGGCTGATCAACTGCATATCGCTGAACAGCGCCGTATCGGCCGTATCGTAAACGGAAATCCCGTTCGAAAAGTGCATCACGATACCGCAAACGCCGCCGTCCGGCCGGAAGTACTCATCGTCCGGCGCCTCGCCCAGCGACTGGTTTGGCGACATGGACTGCGAATGGAAAGCCTGAGTCGCGGTAATGCGCACCCCGTTCACGTCGATGGTGCCGCCCGGATTCATCGGACGGGCCTGTTCTCCCAGCGTCAGCCCGTTCTTCTCGGCGGTCAGGCAGAGTTCGTAGTTGCCCGCAAATACGGCTCCGGTCTGCTTGCAGATCGCAAAGGAGTCGCCGAGATGGTCGTCGTGTCCGTGCGTCGCGATCACCACGTCTGCGTGTGCGATGTCGGACACACTCAATTCGGTCGTGGGGTTGTTATTCAGCCACGGGTCGAAATAAACCACCTCGCCCGAATCGGGTTCCAGGCGGAACGACGCGTGACCCAGAAGCGTGATCCTGATCTTCGCCATCGCTGACCTCCGGTATGCAATTTCGAGTCTCTGGTTGATCGTCCTGAAGGTGCGCTATTGCCGCGCCGCGTGCGGCTGGGCTGAAACACGAACCGGACGGGCGACCTGATTCAACCGTACCTCAAAGGCTTACGCCCCGACGCTGTTACCCGTCTCGCAGATCTGTCGCCAGGTTTCTTCATCCAGAGAGACACCCGCGGTTTCACGCTCCCGGCGAAGACGATACTCGATTTCACCGGGCAGGTGAATCCTGTCGAACCCCGGCAGGAGCCTTGAACTCTTCAAATAGCCGACGAAGCCGTCCACTTCCTCGCGGAACCGGTCCGGCGGGGTAAATGCCTGGATGTCGACCGCCATCAGAAATACACCGTTGCCGCCGGACGGCGCCCCGTCACGGCTGCACCCGCCACCGCCCAGGGCGCCGGAGAGAATGTCGATGACCACGGCCAGCGCGTATCCCTTGTGTGCTGAATTCCCGCCGAATGGCAGGATCGCCCCCCGCGGCGGACCGTAGAAGTCGTCCGGCCGTTTCGCGGGACTGCCCTCCGCGTCAATCGCCCAGCCCTGCGGCAGAGGTTCGTCCCGGTTCCGCTTCACGCGAATCTTCCCTTCGGCAACCACGCTGGTCGTCATATCAACGACGATCGGAAAATCCCCTCCCGTCGGAACGCCGACGGCAACGGGATTCGGAGACATCCGGGCGTCAATGCCGCCAAATGGCGAAAGCAGCCGGCCGCCGCCGTGATTGTTGCACATAACGATACCGATGAGGCCGCTTTCCGCGGCCTGTTCCACGTATTCTCCGAGGCGCCCGATATGGCTGCTGTTGAATAGCTCGATCGCGGCGACGGATCTTTCACGGGCCTTTTTCATCGCCAGTTCCATGGCCTGCGCACAAACTGTCTGCCCGAAGCCCCACTGCCCGTCGACCACCGCCGATGCGTCGGCCTCCCTGGTAACGCGAATTTCACGCCCGGCCTTTACAATCCCGTCCTCGAGTGCCTGGACGTACTGCGGAAGTCTGATTACGCCATGGGAATCATGGCCCATCAGATTCGCGAGAACGAGCGAATGAGAAATCCGGCGCGCCTCCGCGCCGGACACACCCGCGCCCGTCATGACCTCCGCGCAAATCTGTTCCAGCGACTCAACGTCGATGGTCGGCATCATTCCTCCTGGCGATTGCGGCTACCCGACCGTCATTTGCGGCCGGTTCGTCCTCAACCCATGGGATCCTTCCGCTTGAGGACCTGAATTGCCACCCCCCAGGGGTCACGTAGCATCGCCAGCTGATCGCCAACGTCCGTCGTATACACGTCGTCCACGATCGACGCCCCCGCGGCAAGCAGCCGGTCCCGTTCCCTTTCGATATCGTCAGTATAGAACGCGAAGTGGAGAACCGAGACATGCATCGATGCGTAGTCTGGCGTCTCCAGCGAGTCTTTCTCATAAATTTCGAACATGGTTTTTCCGGAGGCGTCTCGCAGGAAGGTCATGTGGGAAGGGGGACCGCCGTACCGGACCACTTCCATGCCCAGATGTCTGCACCACCAATCCGCGACTGCCCTCGTATCGTCAACCAGAAATGCCGTATGTTCGAAGTTCAACATGTCCGGGTTCTCCTCTTCTGTCGATGCGCCGTTTACCTGGAGGCGATGCAATCCGAACTCAATCCGGCCCGATAGACGGACCGGGCCGCGGGCAAGTCCTCGTGGTCGCAGGCGAACGATTCGGGACAGTACGCCAGCTCGAATCGGATCAAGAATGATTAAAATAGGGCCTTTTCAGGCGCCGGGCAAGCTTTATCGGGGATTTTTCACGTCTCCGTCCGCAACTTTCCCCTCCGTTCGATCGGAATGGGCAGATCCACCCGCACGTTCCCCAGTCGCTGCGACTCGAGGAATCCGATCATAATCTCGACGACCCGGTGCGCGTCCTTTGCCGGCGAAACCGGGTGGCCGCCTTCATCAACCAGACGCACCAACTCCTGTACCCCGGCGGGAATGCCGCTTACCGGCCACTCGGGCGCCCTGATCTTCTCCCTTTCGACGCCGCGGACGAGCACGGCGCCCTCGCGGCCGACGTCGACGTATCCGGTTGTGCCCACGATTTCGCACCTGAACTTGGGATCCGCGGAGACTTTCGAGCCTCCGGTGAAGAATCCCCTCACGCCGTTGGCGAAATGAATATAGCCGCTGGCCGACGGCTCGGTTGCCGGATCGTGGCCGCCATCGCCTCTGTACTCCGAGTATTCCTCATATCCCGTTTCCAGTTCCGCGAACACCCAGTCCGGTTCCGAATCTGCGAAATAACATATCGAATCCACGAGGTGGGTGCCGTTTCTGAACAACATCGATCGCGGTCCGTTCAACCCTCCCACGATGTACTGAACCGGGCCGATCTCGCCATCATCCACGATCTGCTCCTTGATGTGGCGCCACAGAGGTTGAAAACGCCTCGTGTGATCGACGGATAGAATCGCGCCGTTGCGTTCGGCGGCGTATACCATCCGGTCCGCGTCAGCCAGATTGGTGGCGAGGGGTTTTTCGCAAAAGATCCCCTTTGCGCCCGCGTTGGCCGCATCCACGACCAGGTCCGCGTGCCGGTGGTCGGACGTCGCCACCGTGACAATGTCGAGTTCCTCCCGCTCCAGCATCTCACGGTGATCCGTGTAAAGATTGAGCTCCGGCCAATCGGGCCGCCACGTGTCTCCGAAACCCGCAAGCGTCTTCACCTCCAGGTCGCAGGCGGCCGCCAGCGTCACGTTCTCGAGCCCGATGAGGCCGGATGCATGTTGATCTCCTATCGTCCGGCAACCGATCACACCCACACGATACGCTGCCATAATCAGCTCCCTTGTTTTGGCGCATAGACCCGTTCCAGATATCGCACGGTCTCCGCCATCCCCGAGTTTACGGCCGATCTATAGAAGCGCATTCGCCGTTTGCGGTCCAGAAACGGCGCCGCCAGCCTGAGGTTGTCTTCCCAGGCTCGGCGCGCTTCGTCTTCCCTCAACTCGCAGCGCCTCAATCTCAGAAAGATGCGTTCCACCTCCCAGGGGTCTTCCTCGATCGTCCATGGCTTGACCATGTCCAGGTACCGACCCACGACCCCGCAGTCGATGAATCCGACATTGTCGCGGCGCCCGAAGCGATGGATTTCGGATTGGTACGTTGTGTTGACGATTGAAAACTCGTCCACCATCGACCACAACCCCATAATCACCGGTCGCCAGTTTTCGACGCCATAGACATGCACCGTGACTTCATCGCGGAACGCCTCGTCGGTGGTCAGATGACAGATATATCCGATCATCACCGCCACGTCCCCATCCGAAAGGCGATCCGGATCGGCCAGATCGGGATGCGCGGCGAACAGTCCGGCAACCGACCGTCCCCACGTCTCCCGCCGGCCGTCGGTGTAGAAGTGCGTGTCGAATTTCCCCTGTTTGCCCACAAATCGCAGTCCGTCCGGCGCGCAGGCGCCGGCGAGCATGTCGGGCGTAAATGCATCCGCAAGCGCTGCTGCCGGGGGGCACTCCGAGCGAAATCGATCGTGCAGGGCCGCCAGCAACGCGAAATGGCAACGGCCTCTCGGCATAGGAATTATCCCCGCAGGCGTAAGAATCGTGTCAATTCCCTGACAAAACCACCCAAATCTAACGGAAGTATCCGACCCGGTCAAACTGAAAACGCGGAGACGCGCACTTCGCTGCGCTTATGATCGCGAACGCCGCCGGCAGCCCCTATCAACCCTTATATCTGTTTTTGGGTTGACGCGCATCTGTTGATCGTCTAAGTTCTGGCTGTCGTTCAAACCACGAGCGCTTGTGTCCTGTCTCGCAGGCGGTTCGCCATTCTCCAGACGGGCTGCACGTATTCATTCGACCGGAACCCCGGTCTGAAAGCCATCCACCCGGCAGGGGTAACGTCATGTCACGGATTGTCGGTGTCGACATAGGTGGGACGTTTACGGACATGCTCATTCTGGATGACGCCGGGCCGTCCCTGATCGTGGGGAAAGTCCCGACGACGCCGGAAGATCCGTCACAGGGATTGATTGAAGGGCTGGATGCACTCGGCGCCGCCGGCGGCGAAATCGAACTGGTCATCCACGGAACGACCGTTGCAACGAATGCGGTCCTGGAACGCAAGGGCGGGTTGTGCGGCCTGATCGCCACCGAGGGTTTCCGAGATATTCTGGAACTCCGTCGACGGGACCGGCCCCATCTCTACGGTCTTACCGGGACCTATGAACCTCTCATTCCCCGGGACCGCCGACTGGAGGTGGCGGAGCGTATTTCGGCCGAGGGCGACGTGCTGGTTCCGCTCGACGAGGATGCGGTCATCTCCTGCGCGGAGGAGCTTGCGGCGAAAAACGTCGACGCGATCGTCGTCTCGTTTATGAACTCGTACGCCAACCCGATCCACGAGCGGCAAGCGAAATCGCTCATTGAGAAACGCTACCCGGATCTGCACGTGGTCGCATCCGCGGAGATCCTGCCGCTCATCCGGGAATTCGAACGCACCAGCACGGCCGTAGTGAACGCGTACGTCCAACCCGTTGTCAGCCGCTATCTGGCCAATCTGGAACGAAGCCTGACGCGCAGGGGCTATCGTACCGATCTGCTCGTCATGCAATCCAACGGTGGCATGGTGCCTGCCGACGAAGCCGGTCGATACGCGGTTCAGACCGTGCTTTCGGGGCCGGCGGCGGGCGTTATCGCCGCGACGGCCATCGCCGCGGAGAGCGAAATCCGCAATCTCATTGCCTACGATATGGGCGGCACCAGCCTGGACGTCTCGCTGATCACGGACGGCATTCCTGTGCAGGCTCACGGAACTGAGCTGGATTTCGGCATTCCAATCCTGCTTTCCATGGTCGACATCCAGACCGTCGGCGCGGGCGGCGGCAGCATTGCGCGCATCGACGAGGGCGGCATCCTTCAAGTCGGCCCGGAGAGCGCCGGTGCGGATCCGGGACCGGCCTGTTACGGAAGAGGCGGCCGTCTGCCAACGTTAACCGATGCGAACCTCGTGCTGGGCCGAATCAATCCGGAATACCCCATCGCCGGCCAGGCGGGGTTTTCGTTCGACCTGCCGAAAGCGAGGTTGGCGCTGGAAGCCCACGTCGGCGGTCCTCTCGGCCTCTCGACCGAGGCGGCGGCACAGGCCGTCGTCGCCGTAACCAACAACCGCATCGCCGGCAGCCTCCGGCGAATCTCCATCGATCGCGGCCGGGACCCAAGAGACTTCGCCCTTTTCGCCTTTGGCGGAAGCGGTCCCCTGCTGGTGGGCTTTCTGATGGACGAACTCGGTATCCCACGCGGGCTCGTCCCCTTTCACCCTGGCCTCGCATCCGCGTGGGGCTGCGCGATCGCGGACGTGAAGCGCGACTACGTAACGATGGTCAACCGCCGTCTCGACGAGCTGGACACCAGCGAAGTCCGGCGTATCTTCGAAGAAGACCTGGCGCGTGGAAATGCATTCCTGAAGCAGGTGACCCTTCCCCTGAGCCGTATTCATCTGTTACGTGAAGCCGACATCGCGTACGAAGGCCAGACCCACGTGATCCGCACCCTTTTGCCGGACGGCGATACAAGCCCCGAACGCATCGCGATGCGCTTCAGGGCGTCGTACCTTCAGCGTTACGGAAGTGCGCACAGCGGGTTCGACGGTCTGGAGGCTCTGCTGGACGGCATCCCCGTTCGACTGCTGAACCTGAGGACCTCCGTAATCGGCGTGAGGAAACACCGCGCTCTTGGCTCGCTGCTGACCCCGCCCCCGACAACGCTGGATCAGGCGTACAAGGGCAGCCGAGACGTCTGGGTCCACGACGCGTTCGTCCGGTGCCCCACGTACGAGCGTTCCAGGATTCCCTGGGGTTCCGAATTTACCGGTCCGGCCGTCATCGAACAGTCCGATACGACCGTCTGGCTGGATCCCTCCAGTCGCGCCAGCGTGTTGGATGGCGGCAGCTTTCTCGTCGAAACCATCCGACCGGCGGATCGACGCCGCGCTCCGCCTTAGCAGCCCGTTGATAAAGTCCATCCTGTCTGCGTCCGCCTGCCATACTCCAATCGGGAGCATGTCTGCAATGGATCCGATCACACTGGCTGTCATCCGCGGCAGCCTGGAACAAATCGCCGATGAAATGGATGCCACGCTGGAACGCATGGCGTTCTCACCGGTGATTTCAGACGGTTTTGACCGCGCCAGCGGCATCTATGCCGCCGGCGACGGCTCGGTCATCGTGCAGGGGCCGCGCGGCCTGCCGAATTTCATCTGCGTGATGCAACACACGGTGCGCTCTACGATCACCCACTTTACCGAGCCCGCCGATGGCGACGTCTACATTGTCAATGACCCCTACCTCGGCGGCACCCATCTGATGGATGTGAAACTGATCAAACCTTTCTTCTACCGGAACAAACTTGCCTTCTATCTGGCCAACAGCGGACACTGGCCGGACATTGGAGGGCGCGTTCCCGGCGGTTTTTCCACGAAAGCCACGGAAGTATACCAGGAAGGTTTGCGGCTGCCGCCGCTCAGGCTCATGGACGAAGGCAGGCTCAATCGGGACGTGGTCGACGTCATTCTGCACAACGTGCGCGTGCCCGACGAACGTCAGGGAGATATCATCGCGCAGGTGGCATCCCTGAACCTCGGCGCGGATCGTCTGGAAGCCCTGCTGGATCGATACGGCGAAGCGACCGTGCTCGAGGCCGTCGGCGAATTGGAGATTCGTTCCGAACGGCTGATGCGGAAACATATCTCGACCATTCCCGACGGGAGGTACTGCTTCGACGAGTATATGGACAGTGACGGCGTGGATTGGCAACCGCTGCATATCCATCTCGAGATGACTGTTGACGGCGACAGCGTCCATATTGACCTCTCGGACAGCAGCCCGCCCTGTCGAGGGCCGCTCAACAGCGTCCTGAGTACGACCATGGCCGGCGTGTACATCGCCTTCAAGCATTTTTTCCCGGACGTTCCCATCAACAGGGGCTGTTTCAATCCCTTTTCCTTCAATATCCCATCCACCACCTTCCTCCACGCCCTGCCGCCGCGTCCGGTCTCGGGCTGCGCGGCGGAAGTCTGCCAGCGCATGATCGACGCCGTGCTGGGCGCAATGAGCCGGGCCTTGCCGGACCGCTGTTACGCGGGACCCATGGGGACCGTCACGAATCTCTCCGTCGGCGGAGACGATCCCGAAAGAGGGTATTTCGTCTTCTACTCCTTCATTGGCGGGGGCTACGGCGGTAATTACATGACAGACGGGCTCACCAACGGCAACCCCACGATCGCCGTCGCCCGCACGCAGGCGCTCGAGATCTTCGAATCCAGGTATCCGGTTCTCTTCAAAACGTATGCCCTGCGCGAGGACTCCGGAGGACCCGGCTGTCGGCGGGGTGGATTCGGCGTGGTGCTCGAGTTCCTTCTCCGGCGCGGCGAGGCCAGCGCCTCTCTGCTCGGAGACCGGGGACGGTTTCGACCCTTCGGCGTGCACGGCGGGAAACCGGGAATGCCGGCGCAACACACCTTCACCCTGCGCGGCAATGCGTACCGTCCACCGCATATCACAAAGGACGAAGGCGTTCATATGGTCGAAGGCGATTGCCTCCGCCTTGAAACCCCGGGCGGCGGCGGGTACGGCGCCCCTTATCTGCGTCCGGCAATGGCGGTGCTGGAAGACGTGAAGCGCGGGTATTTCCAAAGGGAGGCCGCCGAAACGGAATACGGCGTTGTCATCAGGCCGGACGCGTTCGACGTGGACGGCCCGGCAACGGCCCGGATCAGGGACTCCGCCGGGGATGCCGCCGCGTAGTCCGGGTGCACATCCGGCGATCCGGAGCGGCAAATGCAACCGGCGCTTCGCCAGTGCGCCTCACATCGTTCGCGCCAGCAGACCACCGTCCACGACGAGCGACGTGCCTGTAATGAACGATGCTTCGCCGGAGACAAGAAAAAGCACGGCGGACGCGATATCGTCCGGGGTGCCGACCCGTTTGGCCGGAACCATTTCCGCCAATCTGCGACGTTCATCGGCGGGGACGTCAATTCGATCCCAGAGCGGCGTCTGAATCGCTCCCGGCAGCACGGCGTTCACACGGATTTCGGGGCCGTAATCCAGCGCCAGGACCCGTGTAATGCCCAGTACTCCGGCTTTGGCGGCATCGTAAGCCGTGTTGGTCTCGAACCCGACCAGGGAGTGTACCGAACCCGTGTTGACGATCGAACCGCCGCCGGTCCTCAACATTGCCGGTATGGCGTACCTCGCGGCCAGATAGACCGCCTTCAACCCCGTGTTCAACGTCCTGTCCCACACGGATTCCTCCATCTCGGTGGCCGGCGCATTGCGGTACCAGATCGCATTGTTGTGCAGGATATCCAGTCTGCCGAATGCATCCATCGTCTGTGCGACCATCTGCCGCACCGGCCCGGCCTCGCTCACGTCCGCTTCGACAAAGACAGCCTCTCCCCCGGCGGCTGAGATCCTGGCCACCGTGCGCAGACCGCCCTCCTCGTCCACGTCGACCACGGCGACGCGTGCCCCTTCAGCGGCCAGCAGGAACGCCGTTGCCTCGCCAATACCCGAAGATGCCCCGGTGACAATGGCCACCCGCCCCTCGACCCGTCCTGCTTCTGTCTCATCCATCGCGTGCCTCCCTGGTGAAATTCCAGATTTTGTTGCTTCATCCGGTCAGCAAAAAAAACACAACCTTGCAGAGAAATTCATATCTTTAGTGCGACTCACATTGAATGCGGTTCCGTCCCGGGACTCCCACAACGTCAGCCAGGAAAAGACCATGGCCCCAGTCGCACTCGTTACGGGCTCGAGCCGGGGTATCGGCCGGGCCATTGCCTGTTGTCTGGCAGACGTCGGCTATGACATCGTCGTCAATTACAATAGCAATCGGGATGCCGCAAGGCAGACGGCCGACGAGATCCGGAAAAGAAGCCGGCGGCCGCGAATCTGCAGGGCGTCGGTTGCGGTTCCGGAGGAATGCAAGCGCCTTATTGATTTCACCATGGACGCGTACGGCCGGATCGACCTGCTCGTAAACAACGCCGGGATCGCCCCGCGGACTCGCGCGGATATTCTGGAAGCCACACTCGAAAGTTACGACGAAGTTCTGAATACCAACCTCAAAGGCCCTTACTTTCTCACCCAGCAAGCGGCCAGCCACATGATCCATCTTACCAGGAATGAGATCGTGCCGAAGGCCAGAATCGTCAACGTCACGTCGATTTCGGCGTTCGCAAGTTCCACCAGCAGGGGCGAGTATTGTGTGTCCAAGGCCGGCCTAAGCATGATGACCGCACTGTTCGCCGTCAGATTGGCAGAGTACGGAATCACCGTCAACGAGATCCAACCGGGCGTCATCAAGACGGATATGACGGGCCCGGTCAGGGCGCTGTACGACCGGCGGATCGCGGAAGGCCTTACCCCCATCAGACGGTGGGGCCTGCCCGATGACGTCGGGAAAGCGGTAGCCGCTGTCGCACTGGGCTATTTCGACTTCACGACCGGCGCGGCGATTCCCGTCGACGGCGGTTTCCATCTGCGGCGCCTGTGAATATCGAAAACAGGACGGTTCGCGTTCGCAGAATTGACTTATCGATGAACCGTCGTTATATTCAATCCAGGGAAGTCGGTGCCCTTCGTTTTTCGATTGAAGGGGCACCGCCTGAACGGAAAACACAAGGTTTCGGACCGGAGGACGCGATAGCGGAAGACCGCGTTTCCCCTTGCGAAGCCAGCGTTGGAAAAAACCGGTTCGATCAAGCCAGGGATTGAGGTGTAGCCTTATGCTCAAGGGTATCTTCAAGCGTGACGAGGAAGATCATCCGGCATCGAGTCGCGAGAGGCAGATCGTCATCGAGCGACAGGCGGAAGAAGCCGAAGAAGCCATGAATCTTCTTTCCGAGAAGGACGCGGACGACCTCGACGAGACCATGGAGGAAATCAACGCCGCTGTCAAGAAGGCCGCCAAAGCCACGCTCCAGGACATCAGGATGATGGAAGAAGGCCGTTGCCCGGCCTGCGGCCAAAAGACGCAACAGTTCCTCTTCACCAGTGTCTGCGCAAGTTGCGGCTGGTTTTCGTTCATCTCACCGGAAGAGGGCAAGTCCATCATACATCTCAAAACCGGGCGCAACATCGAATGCGGCACCACGTTCGATACCCAGGGCGACTATATCCTGGGCATTACGGACGGCGTGGTGCGCGCGAAAGTCACCAAAGACAACGTCCAGCACATAGAATACGTCTGGTCCGATGAGGAAATAGAAAAAAAGCGCACCGCCCGCGCACGCGAGCAGGCCGGTATCTGCAGCTGGTGCGAGAAGGGCCTGACGCAGGCTGAGGAGGAAGTCATCGTCGTCTACGCCGCGTTCGGCAGCTTTCAGGACCGCTACATTTTCTGTTCAAAACACTGTTCCGAGGCGTTTCAGCACCAATACCCGATCCGGGTACACAAGAACTGCTACAACCGCCCCTGTCCGGATTGCGACCTGTGCGTCAAGAAATACAGTGGCGAGGACGAAACCCTGCTGGTTCGGCTGGAGTCCGCAGGCGACTGAAACCCTGCGATGTCCCGGGCCGATGCAGACTGCCGGCGCTCCCGGCTGATTCTTCCACCCACCGCGTCGATACATCGTCCATTGAATCGCACCCTGCCGTTCCGCATGCCACCTATCCCGTAAACTCCGCCGCCGGTCTCTGTTGCTCTTCAAATAGCCGACCGTATACCCCGCCCTGAGACAGCAATTCCTCGTGGGTCCCCCATCCCGCCATCTGCCCGTTCTCGAGTACCAGAATCCGGTCCGCACGGGTCGCTGTCGATATCCGATGCGTGATCACGAATGTCGTGCGTCCGTCCATGACCCGATCCAGGGTTTTCTGGATCCGGGCTTCGGTTCCCGCGTCCAGGGCCGACGTCGTGTCGTCGAGGATCAGTATGGCGGGATCGGTCAGAATCGCCATCGCCAGGGCCAGCCGCTGCTTCTGGCCGCCGGACAGGTTGCCTCCGCCCTCTTCGACCCTGGACTCATATTTCTCGGGCTGGCCCATGATGAAGTCGTGCAACTCGGCGCGCCTGGCGGCTTCCATGATCTGGTCCGGCGTTGCGCCGTCTCTGCCGTAAACGATGTTTTGTGAAATGGTCCCCGAGAACAGTACGGGCTCCTGAGGCACCATGCTGATGTGCCGCCGGATGCTGGCAAGTCGGAGGTCCTGAAGATTGTAGTCGTCCAGCAGAATGCTGCCGCGCGTGGGTTCGTAGAGCCTCAGCAACAGGCTGAGGAGTGTGCTCTTGCCGGCGCCGGAAGGCCCCACGACCGCCACGGACATGCCGGGCCTTACCGAGAACGTCAGGTCCTTTATCACGGCGTCAGCGAGCGCATTGTATTGGAACCAGACGTTCCGGAACACCACCCGTCCCCGCACGCGTTTCAGCGCGACCGCGCCCGGGCGGTCCTTTATCAATATCTCCTCGTCCAGTACTTCGAAAACCCGGGATATCACGACCGTCATCTGTCTGATGACCACGTTTACGTTGGTGAGCGCCACCAGAGGCATGAACAGATTGGAGAGGGACATATTGAAATATATCAACTCGCCCACCGTCATGCTCCCGTCGCGAACCATCAGCGTTCCCCAGTAGAGCATCAGCGCGCCCGCCGCGGCTCCGAAGGCCGCGCAGACCGCGCGCAGGCTGGCGTTCAGCATCGAATTCTTCACTGAAAGCCTGAAAATGGATGCCAGCCGTCTAAAGAACAACCTTCGTTCCGTGCGTTCATTCGTAAAGGAATACACCACCCGAATCCCCCGGACCCGTTCTTCCAGCGCGCCGTAGGTGTCGGAGTAGGCTTCCCTCATCCGTGCGAACGTCTCAGAGATCGGGCGCTGGAACGTCCTGTAAGCGATTACGTAAAGCGGGAGCGCCAGCAGCGCAAAGGCGGCGAGTTTCACGTTAATCAGCAGCAGAACCACAACGCCGATCACAATCTTCGCCAGGTGCCCGATGGTCTCCACGAACGTCGTCGTCACCTCGCTTTGCAACAGTTGCACATCGTCCAGAATGCGCGACATGATCTTGCCGACCTGTTTGCGGTCGAAAAAGGCCATCTGCAGTTTCTGGATCTTCTGGTGAAGGTCCAATCGAACGTGGTAGACGATCCGATTGCCAACAAACGCGATATTATAGTTGAAAAACCAGTTCATCCCGGAAAAAAGAAAGCGCACGGCCAGATAGACGCCGAACACGACCCAGAGCCACCTGATCTTCTCAGAACGGGTCTTGACGGGCGTCGGACGATCGGTGTCCCAGCCGTGCGGCAACACCCGATGCGGATCGCGATCGATTCGGTGATCCCTTGCGGCGTTCATCGGCCGCACCTGTGCAGGGGCCGGGGTGTCGGCAACCTCTTCCACGTCCGACTCCGACCGGATCTGAAGCACGTCATCCACGGTTTTCTTGGTGATGAAACCCAGGATATAGAAATAGGATCCCGTGATCCCCGCGAGTCCCATCACCAGGGCGACCCGGAGCCAGAACGGCCGGATATAAATCCTTACGAATCGTTTGAGATACGGGTTCATGCCGGATGAGAACATGCGTTTATGGAAACCGGGGGTGCTTACGGGTTTCAGACCGCGGCGGCCCCCGAATCGACTTCTGCAAACTGCTGCTGGACGAGGCGCCGGTAGTGTCCATCCGGTACTTGCATCAGCGCGTCGTGCGTGCCCCGTTCAACGATCTCCCCCCGGTCCATGACGATGATCAGGTCGGCCGTTAATACGGTGGACAGCCTGTGTGCGATGACGAACGAAGTACGATCCTTCAGGACGGCGGCCATCGCCTTCTGAATCAGGGCCTCCGAAAGCGAATCCAGAGACGAAGTCGCCTCATCCAGAATCAGGATCGCGGGATGTGTAAGCACCGCCCTCGCAATCGACAGCCTCTGCTTCTCTCCCACGGAAAGCTTGATTCCATCGTCTCCGATCCGGGTATCGTATCCGTCCCGCGTTCGCATCGTGAATTCGTGAATTTCACCAACGCGCGCCGCTTCGATCAATTCCGCTTCGGGCGCGTCCGGTTTGCCGTAACTGAGGTTTTCCCTGAGCGTCGTGTCGAAGAGCACGGAGTCCTGCAGCACCTGTCCCACCTGTTTCCTGAGGGATCTGATCCTTACCTTCCGGATATCGTGTCCATCAACGCGAATCGCGCCTTCCGTGACGTCATAGTATCGCATGAGAAGGCTGGTCAGCGTTGTCTTGCCGCACCCGGTGTGACCGACCAGCGCAACCATCTGCCCTGGCCGGACGTCAATACAGATGTTCTTCAGCACGGGCTCACCTGCTTTGTATTCGAATCCCACGTTGTCGAATACGACCCGCCCTTGAATGTCTGGGAGGTCCACCGCGTCGGGAGCATCCCGGATTTCAACCGGATGGTCCAGAATCTCGTATATCCGATCTACCGAAACCAGCATGTCCTCGATCTGAATGCCCACGTTCATCAGATTCAATACCGGCTCGAAGACCCGCATCGCGTACGCCAGAAAAGCCATCACGCCGCCATAGGTCATGTCGCCCTGGATGACGAAATAGCACCCCAGGCAGAAAATCAGCGTGTTGCGGACGCCCGATACCACCCAGAAGCCGGAACGCGCCGACGCGCGATGTGTCTCCGTCTCCATGGCGAAGTCCAGGCCCGATCGGGTTTCCTCGGCGAAGGCCCTGTTTTCCCGTTTTTCCCGGCCATAGGCCTTCACCAGTTTCGCTCCGCTCAGGCGCTCCTGAAGCCCGACCGACACGTCGTCCATTTTCTCCCGCCACCGGCGCCTGGACGTGCGTATCGGACCTATAAAGATTCTGTAGTTGATGATGTACAGCGGCATCAGTATCGTCATCAGCAGCGCAAGTTTCCAGTTCAGCCCGTAACAGATACCCAGCGCCGCGACGATCGATATCAGATCCGTCACGATGCGCAACATCTGCATCGTTACCATCTGCCGAACCGTTGCGACGTCCCCCATCATCCGGGACATCACCTTTCCCGTACCCATCTCGTCATGAAACCTCAGGGCCAGCCGGAACACGTGCTCGTACATCGACAGTCGAACATTCATGATCAATCGATGCGAGACGTAAGAGAGCGTAAACGCGTTTGCCACGCGCAGACCGGCCGTGAGGACCGGCACGGCTACCAGTACCGTGACCGCAAGCTCCAGCATGTCCCAGCGGCCCGCTACGATCACCTCGTCGACGATGTACATGACGATCAATGGCGGCGCCATACCCAGAATCGCCAGCAGCACAGTCAGACCCAGCGCGCCGGTCAGCCTCGCGGCATGCGGCCGGACGAATTGCAGCAGCTTTCGGAAGTTTTCGGTTCTCGCACGAGTTTCCACAGTCGTCTCCGTTACGTGTCATCGACTCGCCGCCGTGCCGGGAGCAGGTGTCCCGGAAGCACTGCCTGAGAGGCGTTGTCGACGTCTACCAATATAGTCCAAAAATTCCCGAATTCAACATTCAGCGGCGCCTGGCGGGGCGCTTTTTCTTGCATGTTCACGCGCATTCGACCATAATTCAACGTACTGTTATGCGTCTCGGACACCTGTTGGACCCACGTTCCCATGGACTTTTCCAGTCTTACCGTTTCCCAGGTTCGCGACTTTCTGCGTGAATCGGACGAAATCGACGCTGCCCTGCTGGACGTCCTGGATGCGGACCCGCGCGCCGGCGTACGCAGCCTGGCGCTGAAGGAGCGTCGACGCCGCAGGTCCGCGGCGGCCGAACGCGCACGTCTGGAAAAAATGCGGGTCCTGGAAAGCAAGCTGCGCGCAAGGGGACTCCGCCTTATCGCGGGCGTCGACGAAGCCGGAAGAGGGCCCCTGGCCGGACCGGTCGTCGCCGCCGCCGTTATTTTACCCCCGGATGCGCTGATCCACGGACTGAACGACTCCAAGGTACTCACGCCTCTCAAACGGGAGAGGCTTTACGACCGGATCCAGGGAATCGCCGTCGCCCATGCCACCGGCGAGGCCTCGGCTGAAGAAATCGACCGCATGAATGTCCTGCAGGCCACTTATCTGGCCATGCGACGCGCCATTGAACGGCTCGGCGCATCACCCGACCGCGTACTGGTGGACGGCGCAGGGGTCCCCGGCAGCCCCTTTCCGGAATCCGCCGTGATCGACGGCGACGCGGCTTCCCTTTCTATTGCAGCAGCTTCCATACTCGCCAAAGTAACGCGAGACCGAAAAATGGCGGCGTTCCATCGTGAGTTCCCGGTATACGGTTTTGCCGACCACAAGGGATATGGGAGCGCCAGCCACCGGTGCGCGCTCCGAACCCACGGTCCCTGTCGGATCCACCGGTTGTCCTTCAATGGCGTGCAGCCGTCCCGCCGTGCGGGCGACGCACCCCGGAAGACAAGCCAGGATGTCCATGCCAGCCGCATTGGACAGGTACAGACGCGTCTGCCATGGGCTGGCAGGCGGGGGGAGAACGCGGCCGCCGTCATGCTCGCGAACGCCGGCTACCGGATACTCCATCGAAACTACCGGGCGGTGGGCGGAGAAGTCGATCTTATCGCAACGAGGGGACGAACCCTCGCATTTGTCGAAGTGAAAACCACGGCCGCAACAGGATTCGGACCGCCCGAAACCCGCGTGACCCGCAACAAGCAGCGTCAGATCGTCCGGGTCGCGAGGGCGTATCTCCAGCGTCACCCTGACCCCGGAACGACCCCGCGATTCGACGTAATTGCCGTTTGCTTCGAGGACGAAACGCCCCGGATTCGGCACCTCGAAGCCGCATTTCGACCGGAATCCTGATATGTCTTGACAATGGATCGACTTGTGTGTATCTTTGTCGATTTGGCTGAAAATCAAGGGCTTATCCACCTGGAATCTTGAAGATCATGGCGGCTGAACGCATCCCACGCGTCAAAGGAGTCAGGGACTTCTACCCTGAAGACTGGGCCCTTCAGAAGTGGCTCGGTGAAACGTGCATCTCGCTTGGCGCCGGATACGGCTATCAGGAGTACGAGGGGCCCATCGTCGAATACATGGACCTCTACCTGGGGAAGACCAGCGAAGAGATTGTGGGCCGGCAGACATTCTCGTTGTCCGGCCGCGACGAGAAGACCCTCGTTCTTCGACCGGAACTCACGCCTACTCTCGCCCGCATGGTAGCCCAGGAGGAAGACCGGCTCGTCTTTCCCCTGCGCTGGCAGTCGTACGGACGCTTTTATCGGTACGAACGTCCTCAGCGTGGCAGAGGAAGGTCTTTCTTTCAATGGAACATCGATCTGCTAGGAAGCGATACGCTCTATGCCGACGTCGAAATCGTTACGATCGCCTGCGAACTTTTCAAGGTTCTCGGACTGTCTTCCGGTCAGGTGACGGTGAGGCTCAACGATCGACACGGCCTCGAGTGTCACCTCATCCGCTCCCTCGGCCTGCTCCCGGATCAGATTCGGCCGCTCTTCGCCATCGTCGACCGGATCGACAGGATCCCCTTCGAGAAATTCAGCGCAGGACTGGAAGCCCTCGGCCTGGTTCCGGAACAGATCGACGGGCTCGTGAAAACTCTGGAAAGCAAAGCCCCGGGGTTCTCGCCGCGGCTCGAACGGGTCATCCGGCTTCTCGAAAAGAACGATGTCTCGGAATACATTGAAGCCGACCCGAAGATCGTTCGCGGCTTCGACTATTACACCGGCATTGTCTTTGAAGCCTGGGCGAGGAATTCACTGAAGCGCGCTCTGTTCGGCGGCGGCCGGTACGACAACCTTACCTTGCAGGTCGGCGGCAGGAGGCCGGTTCCCGGTGTTGGCTTTGCGGTTGGCGACATGGCGATCACCGAACTGTTGAAGGAATCGGATCTGATCACCGACGTCGCCGCCGGGGTTCCCGACCTGCTCGTCACGGTCTTTTCCGAAGACGTGGCCGAACCCGCCGCGGAATACGCGAGACGGGCCAGATCCCGGGGACTCGCCGTCGAACTCGGTCTCAAGCCCGGTCAACGACTCGACCGGCAGCTGAAATACGCCCACCGAAAGGGCATTCCGTTTGTTGCCATCGTCGGACCCGACGAATTACGGTCGAATACCGTTGTGTTGAAAAAACTGGCAACAGGAGCGCAGACCATTCTGCCGTCCGACGATATCAACAAACTCTCGGAACACATAAGAACGACATGATTTACCCCAGGGTAACGATATAACGATATGGAGAAACGCCCTGGCGGCGCCACCGCGATAAATCTCGCACCTCTACCGGAGCCTTGAATATGGCGAAATCCCTCGGCGACTGGAAACGCACGCACTCCTGCGGCGACCTTCGCGCCCGGGACATCGGCAGGCAGGTCACCCTGATGGGCTGGGTCGCCAAACGCAGGGATCATGGCGGCGTGATCTTCGCCGACCTGCGCGACCGGGACGGGCTCACGCAGGTCGTCTTTCGCCCCGATCTGAGTCCTGAAATTCACAGGAACGCCGAAGCCATCCGGAACGAATTCGTGCTCGCGGTCAAAGGCAGGGTGGAGTCCCGACCGGAAGGCATGGCGAATCCGAACCTGCCTACGGGCGAAATCGACGTCGAGGCATCCGAACTGAAAATTCTGAACGAATCGGAAACCCCGCCCTTTCTCATCGAAGCAGGGTCGGATGCCAACGAAGAAATCCGGCTCCGCCACCGTTACCTCGATCTGCGCCGGCCGGACATTCAAGCAGACATCCTGCTTCGGCACCGCATATCGCAGGCCACGCGACGCCGCCTTTCAGACGACGGCTTTATCGAGGTCGAAACGCCGTTTCTGATGAAGAGTACGCCCGAGGGGGCACGCGACTATCTGGTGCCCAGCCGGATCAATCCGGGTCACTTCTACGCCCTGCCACAGTCCCCGCAAACCTACAAGCAGCTTGTCATGGTGGCCGGATTCGACCGTTACTTTCAGATCGTGCGCTGTTTCAGAGATGAAGATCTTCGGGGAGACCGGCAGCCGGAATTCACGCAAATCGACATTGAGATGTCATTTGTCAATGAAGACGACGTCATGGACGCCGCCGAGCGGCTTACCGCCGGCCTCTTCAAGGATATTCTGGACATCGACTTGCACAGGCCCTTTCCCCGTCTCTCCCACACGGAGGCGCTCGACACCTACGGGTCCGACAAGCCGGACACCCGGTTCGGGCTGGAAATTGTGGACCTGGCCGCCGCCGCCGAAGCTTCCGAATTCCAGGTGTTCAAGCGCGTGCTGGCCGAACGGGGACAGGTTCGCGGCATCAATGCCAGGGGTTGCGGCACGTTTTCGCGCAAGCAGATTGACGATCTCGGCGCCTTCGTGAGCGGTTTCGGGGCGAGGGGACTGGCGTGGATCAGGGTAACGGACAGCGGCATGGAATCGGCAATTGTCAAATTCTTCCCCGAACGGTCGCAGGCTCTGCTGCGGGAGGCCATGCAGGCCGAGCCGGGCGATCTTCTGCTGTTTGCGGCTGACCGGCCGTCCATTGTGGCCGAGGTACTCGGCAACTTGCGTCTGAGGCTGGGGGATCACCTGAATCTGCTGGACCGCGGTAAGTTCAGCTTCCTGTGGGTGACCCATTTTCCCCTGGTGGAATGGGATCCGGGCGAGAAGCGGTATGCGGCGTGCCACCACCCGTTCACGTCGCCGCTGGATGAAGACATCGAAAAAATGGCTACCGATCCTTCCGGCGTGCGTGCGCGCGCGTACGACCTCGTGCTCAACGGGAATGAAATAGCAGGCGGCAGCATTCGTATCCACCGTCGCGAAATACAGGAGAAGATGTTTGATCTGCTGGATATTTCTCCCGATGAGGCGGAAGAGAAATTCGGCTTTCTCATGGACGCGTTCCGGTATGGCGCGCCGCCGCACGGCGGCATCGCATTCGGGTACGACCGCCTGGTCGCCCTGATGGCTGGCCGGGATTACATCCGTGACGTGATCGCCTTTCCCAAAACCAACAATGCGGCCTCGCTGATGGACGGCGCTCCGTCGGCGGTCGACGCCGGCCAATTGAGAGAACTCGGTATCCGGCTGCTGGGCGGCGAATCGGTCCATCCATGAGCCTCATTCGGGCGTTGTCCCGCACGCGTTCGTGATGTTTTTTTTCTTGACTTTGATGGGTTCTTGTAGTAATTTGGAGGCACTAATTGTGACCTGGCCGGACGGTGATCTCGAGCTTGTTTCCTGTGCTCAACGTCAGTCGCCGTTTTTGTGTCTGTCTGTTAATTCAACGTTTCTTCAACGCATGAACACGTGTCCCCAAGGAGACATCGATGGCTAAGCGCAATCTGAAGGATCGTTTCACGGGATTTGGCGTCGTCCTGGCGCTGTTCCTGCTTCCCCTTCTGTCGGGCTGTCACGTGATGGCGTCGGACGAAGATCTCCAGATGCTGGAGGAGGCAAGGAACAATGCCCGGGCGGCCGAAGCGGATCTGGCTGCGTGCCGGCAGAAGCGTGCCGAACTGGAACGCACGCTGGCCGAAAAGAAACAAGAACTTCAGAGACTGACCGCCGATCGGGACGCCGTGCAGAACGCCCTGAATCCGTAATGGAAAGGAGATTCCTGTGAAGAATCGTAAACACATCGGGTTTTCACTCGTCTGCACTGCGCTGGCAATGGCTCTGGTTCCGGTGGCTGCTTTTGCCCAGTCCGACGGTATGACCTACGAAGAGTACGAAATGCAACTCGCGAGCGTGCAGCGTGAGATCCAGGAAACGAAGCAGAAAGTGCAGGAATGCAAAGAGGCCGGTGACAGGGTCTCACAGCAAATCGCCGACCTGGATGCGCAGATTGCAAGTACATTGCAGGAAATCCTGGACCTGGTCGGGTGTCCCGATCAAGCCTGCATCGATGCCTACCTGGCCGCGCTGGATCGCATCGAGGGGCAACTCAGGGCCCTGATGAATCTTCCGGACGCCGATCTTTTCGACCAGCGTGATCATTTCGATGCGATTTCCGAAGAGGTCGAAGGCCTGAAGCAGAACAAGATCCGCCATCTTCCCAAAGCACGGATGAAACTGAAGACCATCGTGCAACTGATCGAGAGCATTTCCGCCCGGATGCCCGCGAAGAAAATCAAAGACTACACGGTGCTCCGAAACGACAACCTCTGGAAGATCGCAAGGAGCGAGGAAATCTACGACAACGCCTACCTGTGGCCCCGGATTTATCTTGAAAATCGCGACAAGATCAAGAATCCGGATCTGATCTACCCCGATTGGGTTCTGCAGATTCCCTTCGGCGTAGACAGAGGACAACACCTGATCCTTCAGGGACATACGCTTACGAGCATCGCCGGCATGGTTTATAACGACCCGACGAAATGGCACCGCATTTATCGGGCGAACAAATCTCAGATCAGGGATCCGAACCTGGTCTTCCCGGCGCAGGTCATCGACGTTCCGGAAGACTGACCGGTCACCGGACACCCTGCCTTCGAACGACGGAGAATTACGCCCTCGCAAAATGGATAGCGACTCACACCACGAATAAACCACATGAAAAGCTCTCGTTCCCGGAGTCTGACCGGAACGAGGGCTTTTTTTATTTCTAAAAGACCTGACCGGTTGAGAAACAGAACCTTATCTCATCAGCTATCGATCAAGGGTGTCGATCCCCTCACGCTGTACGGTCACAACGACGTCAACCTCCTGGCGCTCGAAGCCCGTTACGGCGTTCACGTAACGGCCCGTGGCGAAACCGTCACGATCTCCGGTCCCGCGTTCAAGGTACGGCATGTTTCCGGCCTGCTGGAAGAGATGGTCTCCTGTCTGCGGCGCGGCGACATCCCCGAACAGTCGGAGGAGTCGTGCGCCGTGACCGTCGACAACGGCCCGTCCGACACCCGCAAGACCGTTCTTGTTACACAGAAGTGCATGATTCGGCCTCGTTCCGCCGCCCAACAACAATATGTGACCGGAATCGAGAAATTCGATATCGTCTTCGGCATCGGCCCCGCCGGGACCGGCAAGACCTATCTCGCTGTGGCCTGTGCCGCCGCCGCCTTGAAGCGCAAGGAAGTCTCGAGGATCATTCTGACCCGCCCGGCGGTCGAAGCCGGAGAAAGCCTGGGATTCCTGCCGGGTGACATTCAGGAAAAGGTCGATCCCTATCTGCGGCCGTTATATGACGCACTGCGGGACATGATTCCCGGCGAGCATATACAACACCTGCTCGAGAATCGGACTCTGGAAATCGCTCCCCTGGCATTCATGCGAGGGCGCACGCTCAACAACGCCTTTGTCATCCTGGATGAGGCCCAGAACACGACGATCAGCCAGATGAAGATGTTTCTCACGCGATTGGGGGCCAACTCGAAGGCCGTTGTCAACGGTGATGTCACGCAGATCGACCTGCTGCCGGACGATGTGTCCGGACTTGTGCACGTCCAGCAGATCCTCTCGCATATCGAGGCCATCCGATTCGTCAGCTTTACGGAGCGGGACGTCGTACGCCACGCGTTGGTCCGGAAGATCATTTCGGCTTACGACCGCTATGAGAGTGAAAAAAAGCTTCAGGCAGCCGATGAACCCGACCCGAACGACGGCGCGGGTCAGCAGGAAGTGTAAGGTATCCGAACGATGATGCGCAGTCTCCGACAGATGCTCCTGGACACAGGATTCTTGGAACCGGATACGGGCGGCGATGACCGCCTTGCGTTGTCCCGTCGCAAGTTGCGTTCGCGCGTGAGGGTTCTGTTTCGAGGGGGCATCCTCTTCACGCTGGTTGCCCTCTTGACGTATTTCTTCCCCATTGCCAGAACGAACTACGAACACAGTGCATTCAGCGAGGGCACCATCGCGCCCTACGAAGTGATCGCACCGGAAAACTTCAAAGTGCTCAAGAACGAAACCGAATACGGCCGTGAAGTGGAAGCGGCCCGCGAAGACGTTCTTCCGGTCTTGATCCTGAACGAGGGGATCGCAACGGATCGGCAACAGGCGCTTGACGGATTCTTCGAGGATCTGAGCCGGAGGAGTGCTGCCGTCGTTCCGGACTCGGCCGTACATCATCTCCAGCAGGCACATTCTGAAATCGGCTCCGTTTCTCAGGCCAGCTTGAGATTTCTCATCGATCAGGCGGCCAATTACCCTACCGGATTCGAGAAGCTCCGCACCACTGTCCGCGATCTGCTGATATCCAGTTATACGGCCGGCGTTTTGAACCAGGACTCCGAAGTCCTCGGAGACGAAACCGTAGAAGTGCTCCTCGTCCAGGCAGACGGCGAGCGACGCATTTCGGGGGCGCCTATCCGAGGCCTGGAGTGGTATGAGCGAAGCTTACAGGATGAGATCGACACCCAGTTCCCGCAGGGTACTCCCGCGGAGATCAAGGCCGTATACGAGCTTGTCGTCGTCTTTCTGACGCCCAATCTCACCTACAGCACCGAAGAGACCGGACGGCGCAGAGAAGAGGCCGCGGCAAGGGTCTCGCCTTACAAGGGGACCGTTCTGGGAGGCGAGCGCATCGTCGACAAACACGACCGCGTGACCTCGGAACACATGGACGAGTTGCGCTCTCTCGCCGCGCACATGAACCGTGCGATCGACCGGGTCCCCTACCTCTATCATCTGCAGGTTGGCGCCCAGGCCGCAGTCAGCGCCCTGCTGGTTGCGATTTTGTTCGTATTTCTTCAGGTGTCGCGGCCCGCGGTCTTCGCGTCAACCTCCAACTTCGTCCTGTTCGGCATCCTGGTCACCATGCCGTGCCTGGTCGCGTCCTATGCGGCAACCGTGTCGTCGATAACGCCCCTGCTGGTGCCGGTTGCCCTGTCGGTGATGCTGGCGACCGTGCTATTCGACACGGAAGTCGGCCTCGTTGTGTCGTTCGTTTGCGCCACGCTGTGCGCGAGTATCGTGGGAAGCCTTTCGTTCGGACTGATATACCTGATTACCGGGGCTGCCGGGGCATACTCCGTGCGTCCGGTAAACCGGCGCAGCGACTTTTTTTACCGTTCCATCGCCTTCCTGGTCTGCGCCTATCTGCTCTCCACCTTCGCAACCGCCACCCTTTTGTTCAGCTATGCAAGTTTCGGTGAGTTTTTCCAGAAGGTCAGGTGGGACCTGGTTCTGGGTACCTTCACAGCCTGCGCATCCTCAGTTCTTACCATCGGCCTGCTGCCGATCTTCGAAAGCGCATTCAGCGTGGTCACGACCTACACGCTGCTGGAGCTATCGGATCTGAACCGCCCGCTGCTTCGCAACCTGGCCATTCGGGCGCCGGGCACGTACAGTCACAGCATCATCATGGCCAGGCTTTCGGAGGCCGCCGCTGAAGTCGTTGGCGCCAACGGCCTGCTGGCGCGGGTAGGCTGTTATTACCATGACATCGGCAAAATGACACGGCCCCACTATTTTATCGAGAACCAGAAAGGCGTGAACCCACACGATGAACTCCAGCCCCGTCTGAGCGCCCTGATTCTCATCTCCCATGTGAAGGACGGCGTCAGAATGGCGGAAGAGGAAGGTCTGCCGCGGGTGATTATCGACATGATCTCCCAGCATCACGGGACCAGCGAAATCGCGGGATTCAAGAAGAGCGCCATGGAAAGCAGCGCCCCTGACGAGGTGCGCGACGCCGATTTCCGATATCCGGGTCCGAGGCCGCAAACGCGAGAGGCAGGTATCGTCAGCCTTGCCGATGCGGTGGAATCGGCGATACGCAGCCTCAACGCGATTTCTCCCGACGACACCCGTGAAATGGTGCAAAGGCTCGTAAAGGGACGGTTTACCGCCGGTGAGCTGGACGAATGCGACCTGACGCTCCGGGACCTGACCAGGATTCAGGAAGCGTTTCTGCCCATCCTCGAGGGCACATGGCACAGCCGCGTTGCCTATCCGTGGCAGCACGAACAGAAGCGGGTTCAATCCAGGCGCGGAAAGGAAGTCCTGTGAGCCGGATCTGCATCGAGCAGGAAGCGCGGCTTCCCGAACCCTTCGATCCGGTGAACCTCGACTTCCTGCTCAACCGCGTGCTCGAGGATCACGATGCGGTCGGTACCCTCACCCTGATCCTGGCCGACGACGTGACGCTTTGTCGTCTGAACCGCGAGTTCAAAGGCGCATCCGGGCCTACCGATGTCTTGTCCTTCGATTTGGCGGACCCGATCCATCCCGATGGCGGCGATTTCGGTGAAATCTACATTTCGGTGGATCGGGCCAAAGCGCAGGCACGGGAAAGATCTCGCGACCTGTCCGATGAAATCTCGTGGCTTGCCGTACATGGCGCCCTGCATCTGCTCGGGTACCGGCACGACGAGCCCGGATCCAGTGCGTCCATGCGACGCAAGGAATGCGAATATCTGGCGCGGCTTCAAGCAGGCATACCGATGAAAGGAGCGTGAATCCATTTTGGACGACTCCGAATGGCTGGCAGCACTTGTCGCGTGTGGATCCCTGGTCGTTACCGCGCTGATTGCACGCGCAGGCGCGATCGGAAGCACGATATCCAGGGCGACACTGGAACGCCTCCGGGATGAAGCCGTCCCCCGTGCGAATCTCCTGCTGTCGATGTACCGGCCGAGATACGCTCTGGGCCTGACGGTCACGCTTGGTCAATCGCTTTCCATCACCCTGGGCGGACTTGCGTTCGCATCCCTCGTCAGGTTCGGATTGGGTGACTTCGCCTGGCCGCTTCTGCGCGACCTGCTGAGCATCACCGTGTTCGTGCTGTTTTCGCTGCTGATTGGCAATGCCGTCTCGTTCTACAGGCGGGAAGAGGGATCCGACCGCCCGCTGCCGCATCTGATTGCCATATACTATCCACTCTATATGCTGCTGCTTGCGCCAACGATGCTCCTGCAGAAGACTCAGAGCCTGTTTGTCAGCGAAACCGATACTAGGGCCATCAAGGAGGAGGAACTGCGTCAGATTGTGGAAACCGAGACCGAGGAAGGGACCATCGAAGAGGAAGAGCGGGACATGATCGCCGGCATATTCGAGTTCGGCGACACCACCGTGAAGGAAGTGATGGTTCCGCGTATTGATATGGTGTGCGCAGAAATCTCCTCCAAACCGGCGGACATCCTGGCGCTGATCCAGCAGCGACGCCACTCCCGCATTCCGATCTACCGGGAACGCGTGGACCATATCGAAGGCGTGGTTTACGCCAAGGATTTGCTCGAGCTCTTAAGCACCGGTGAGGACTGGACTCCGGAAGGCGCCATGCGCAAGCCGTATTTCGTGCCTGAAAACAAGAAAATCGCGGAGTTGATGCGGGAATTCAAGACCAACAAGGTGCATATGGCCATTGTCATCAATGAATTCGGAGGCACCTCCGGACTGGTCACGCTCGAGGACCTGATCGAAGAGATCGTGGGCGAAATCCACGACGAATACGACGAGGAAGAGCAACTGTTTCACTGGGACGAAGACGGACACGTGCTGGTTGCCGATGCGAGGCTGGATATAGACGACCTCAATCTGATCCTTAATATCGAGCTTCCGCGTGAAGGATACGAAACCCTCGGCGGGTTCATCTACAACCACCTGGGCCGGGTCCCGGGTCCCGAAGAGACCTTTGTATTCGAAAACCTCACGCTGTGGGTCGAGGAAGTGGTCGGTCAACGCATTACCACCGTCCGGATCGTCAAACAGGAACCCGATCGGAACAAACAGGACAAAACACAAGAAATCGCTTGACAAAACGACTCGGATTGATAGATTTCACTATAATGGATTTGTGGTCGCGGGGTGGAGCAGTCTGGTAGCTCGTTGGGCTCATAACCCAAAGGTCGCAGGTTCAAATCCTGCCCCCGCTACCAAATAAACAACAGAGGAGGCCGACTTTCGGCCTCCTTTTTTTCGTACGAAAATCGGAGACGACGCGGTCAATTCAAACGAATGGTTTCGTCTCTGTTCTCCCACCCCCCTACTCACCCAGCAGCGCCTGAAAGTCCCGCCTGAGCTGTTCACGTGCATCCACGACGGTTTCCCCCCAGCTGACGGGCGGACCGGGCGACGCGTCCCACCGCGCTTCCGGGCCGAAGAGGACATAGATGTCCCACGCGACGTCCACGTCCTTATCGTACCACGCCTGCTGCGCGAACCAGCGTCCGGTAACCCGCTGCTCATCCCAGAGATGGACGACCCTGGAATCCGGAAGCAGGCTGTGCCGCCACTCCGACCGGGCATCGCTCGCGATCATGGGAAGCCAGACCGCGTAGACCTTCACGTCTGCCTCGCCGTTCCTTTCAAGAATCTCGTCCTGCACCCAACTGGCGCCTGCCTGGCAGACCGGTCACGTGGGCGAAAGCAGCAGGATGAGGCGGGGGGCGCCGGCATCCCGATTGAAGATCGCCTTGAGATCCTCAATGCGATCGATGTCCCTCAGATCCGAACCGGGCTCGTCGGATACGGAATCATTGCCGCAGGCAAACAGCAAAGCCGCGGTCAGGAAAACGACCGGGAGCTGCAGCCTTTGAGGAGTCACCGTCCTTCGTGCCCACCACCGGAAAATACCAATCATCTCCACTCTCCTGAAGAAAACACCCGTCGCTGTCACGCGGATTCACTGAATTCGTGATCGCTAAACTACGACCTGCAAGCGAGAAATACAACCAGAATCGGGTTCCAATGGAGTGAATCCCCTGCGGAAATCCGTGAATTGACATCGCATGTCCGTACCGCTGACCGGTTCTGGCCGACGGCCTATGACTGATCGCTGACTCCTGCTTTTTTGCGGCAGGGGGGAGCGGTTGCCGCGCCAACGCGAATTCATCGCTTGGCCACATTGGCGACCGGTGACGGCGGTGGGTTCCTCTCCCGTCTCACGTCTCCCCTCTCCCCCGGGGCAGTCGGCCGGGGGAAATGGCCCGTGCCGTCCGTAACAATTCGAAATATAACCGATCAGACACCTTGCCGCTGTCTCCGTCGGCGTTATATTTAATATGAAGATCCCTTGCGGGACAGCCACGCGCCGTATCTGCACGTTTATCGATGCGAGGAGACCCCACCCCAACTCCCCCACCAGATACGAGGCAATATTTCTGGTCGTGTCCCTGCGCACCATCCCCCATCGTGCGGGTTGCCGATTGAAGAAGGGCAGTGTTGACTTTGCCAGTGAGCGCCACCGATTCCAGGTACTAGATGGTGCCTTACCAGAGGAGAGTCCTCTCATGAAGAACCCTGCCAAGGTCTTGTGGTTCGTGCTGGTTGTCTTTTTCGCCAGCACAGTGTGCGTTACCGCGGCGGTTGCCGAAGACGTTGAAGACGTCGAGGAAGTTGAAAAGGCCGAGGACGAGGAGATTATGGTCTACGAGATGGAAACCATTACCGTGACCGGCTCCCGGATCAAGAGCGAGGACGACCTTACGCCGGCTCCGGTCATTGTCATGTCCCGGGATGAAATCAAGGTACGGGGCCTGGCGTCGATAGGAGACGTCCTGCAGACCCTCACCGTCCAGTCCAATGCCATCAATACACAGGCCAACAACGGCGGCGACGGGTCCACGCGCATCAGTCTCCGGGGGCTGGGCGCGCATCGAACGCTGGTGCTGCTCAACGGCCGCCGCTTCGTTCCGGGCGGCACCGGCGCCAATTCCTCGGTCGATCTCAATGCCATTCCTGCCTCGGCCGTTGAACGCGTCGAAGTGCTCAAGGACGGCGCGTCGGCAGTGTACGGCTCCGACGCGGTCGGCGGCGTCGTCAATGTCATCACACGGGCCGAAACCGAAGGTCTCGAGCTTGAATTCTACCGGGGTGTTTCGGGCGAGGGCGACGGCGAGACGCTGGATGTCAGCGTGACAGCCGGTCTGAAGAGCGAAAAAGGCAGCGTCCTGTTTTCGGCCGGCTACCACAATCAGGGCCCCGTATGGACCGGCGACCGGCCCTTCAGCAACGAGGACAAGTCCTACGACTGGGGGAAAAACGACGGCACCTACGCCACAAGCGGCAGTTCGGCGACGCCGGAAGGTCACATCATCGACCGCACCGAAGATCCCGGTAACGAGACGTGGCAGGCCGTGGTTTCTGCAGCCGGGGATGAAGCCGGCGACTACCACCGCGACCCCAACGGTGGATGGCGCCCGTTCAACTGGGCTGGCAACTCATCGGACGGCAGCGGCGACCTGTACAACTACCAGCCGGAAAATTACCTCTATACGCCCCAGACCCGATACACCACCTTTCTCAGCGGCACCTATGAACTCGCCCCGGAGGCCAATGGCTTCTTCGAGGTCTCTTATACAAACCGGCAGTCCGACCAGAAGCTTGCCCCGACCCCCCTCTTCATCATCAGCGAGGGCCTCTCGATTTCTTCCACAAATGTCTACAATGAATTCGGCCGGGAGTTTTACGACGTCCGCCGCCGGTTCGTCGAAGCGGGCAATCGCAACTTCCTCCAGGACATCAACACCTACCGCGTCGTACTTGGCCTGGAATATCCGATCTCGGGTTTCGACACGGATCTGTCGTATTCGTACGGCCGCAGCGAGGGAACCAATATCAACGAAGGTCGATTCATCCTCAGCAATCTCGCGCATGCACTGGGGCCCGCCGAGGAATGCGCCGCCATCGGCGATTGCGTTCCGCTTGATCTGCTGCACGGCGCCGGGACGATCACTCAGGAAATGCTGGACTATATCCAGTATACCGGAATCGCGACGGGCTACACCAAACAGAAGATCCTCCAGCTGAACCTGACCGGGCAGATCGCCGAACTGCCGGCCGGACCGCTGGCGGTGGCGGCGGGGGCATCTTCACGCTGGGAAGCTGGTGCCTATCTCCCGGATCCGGTAACGAAATCGGGAAATACGACCGGCAGCAAGCAGGAATCCACCGAAGGCACCTACTCGGTAAGGGCCCTGTACGGGGAGGCTTCCGTGCCGGTATATCGGACGGAAGCCGCTGGCCTGGACCTGACGGCGGCTGGCAGGGCATTCGACTATGACACCTTCGGGAGCGGCGTGACGTACGAGGCTGGCGCCCGCTGCGTGCTCCCCCGGGGACTGACGCTCCGGGCGACAATATCCAATGCGTTTCGCGCCCCCGGCATCGCGGAGATGTTCCTCGGCCAGAGCGATGCTTTCCCGCTCGTAAGCGACCCCTGCAGCGTGGTGGACGAAGCCGGTAGCACGCGAACGCTGACGGCCGAACAACAGAGGAATTGCGCGGCAGCCGGCGTCCCGCCCGACTTCGAAGACGCACGCGCGCAGTTGCGGGCCAAAGTCGGCGGCTCTACCGACCTGGAACCGGAAACCGCCGCCATGATTACGGCGGGGGTGGTTTACGAGCCTGAATACGCCGAAAACCTGGATGTTGCCGTCAGCTACTATACGAATAAGATAGAGGATGTGATCGGGGCGCTTCCTGCAGGGCTCATTCTGAGTAACTGCTATTCGCAGGAAACGCCGTCCTACTGCGATCAGATCATACGGGACCCGAATACGAAGCTGATTACGACCATCTTTTCGCAGGGCGCAAACGTGGGTGAAACCGAGACCAGCGGACTGGACATCGAACTGGATTACACGGTCGACACGCCCCTGGGGATTCTAACGACCCGCACGGAGAGCAATCTGCTTTTCAAATACGAGCAGCTTGTTCCGGCGCCCGGCGGCCTGGAACTGGTGAAGGGAAGGGGTTACTACGATCTGGGGGTATTTCCCAGGTGGCGGCATGCGCTTACGGCGGGTCTGAGTCAGCCGCGCGTCTCTCTCGGCCTGAACTGGAAGTACGTCGGAGGGTTCCTGGAATGCGAGGACGACGACTGCAAGGGTCTGTATCGCGAGGACGTGTCGGAAACGCCTGTAAGTCGCGACGTCAGCGCGAACAGCACCTTCGGCCTGTACGGAACCTACAGACTCGGGACACGGATGGGCGCATCCGTTTTGACGGTCGGTATCAACAATATCTTCAACCAGCGGCCCGCGGTGATATTCAACGGCTTTCTCGGCACCTCGGATTCCAGTACCTACGATTTCATGGGCAGATATCTTTACGCTCGTCTCTCACATTACCTTTAGACTTCGTGCATCGCTCCGTGAGCTTCGGGTCGGTCTCCCGGATCCCTTGCAACGTGCACGGAATGCTCCTGTCGGTTATCGATGGAACTCCGTTTCAGACGACGCGTTCAAACTAAAACCCCTACTCGTCTCGAAGCGCGGGAGTTCTCATGATCCAGCGCATCGCCGCTGTCGGTTTCATTTATTTGTGTATTTCGGTCGCGTGGCTGATTCTGGGCCAGACCATTCACCTTCGCACGTCGCGACAGGACAACAAACTCAAAGACTCTGTGGGACAACTCTGGGGCACGGCCCAGACGCAGCAGGCCCCGCAAATCTACTGGCTGGACCGCGTCACCCGGGTCGAACCCGGGCCCGAGGGCGAGTCCGTCACGCGCACGGTGGACGAGAAGCACTTTCTGAGCCTCAACGCCAGCCGCATTGAAGTCGACCTGTCCCTCGAGCACCGGCGAAAGGGCCTGCTATGGTATTCCACCTATCGGGTCCGATTCGCCGCCACGTACACGCTGGCCAACCCCACCGACCGTATCCTGGACATTTACTTCGATCTGCCCTTGCCCGCGCGCCGCGCCGTGTACGACGATATTGCCTTAAGCGTAGACGGCCGACGCATCGCCGGGGTGCCCGTCCGCTCCGGACGTCTGGTCCAGCCCCTCGATCTCGCGCCAGGCCAGGAACTTCCCGTTCACGTATCCTACCGCTCGCAGGGTCAGGACCAATGGCGGTACCGTTTCGGGGATGGCGTCAACCAGGTATCGGACTTCGAACTGGTGATGCGGACCGACTTCGACGAAATTGACTTTCCGGATGACAGCGTATCGCCCGTCTCGAAAACCCGGGACGCCGACGGATGGCGCCTGACCTGGCGCTACGAAGATCTGCTCACCGGCGTCGATCTGGGCCTGGTCTTCCCGGCCCGCCTCAACCCCGGACCCTGGGTTCAGCAGGTCGTCTTCGCGGCACCCGTATCCCTGTTTCTGTTCTTCTTTCTGCTCTTTGTCTTCGCCACGGTGCGCGGCGTCGACCTGCACCCGATGCACTACTTTTTCATCGGGGCCGCCTTCTTCAGTTTCCATCTGTTGCTGGCCTACCTGGTCGACCACATGCTCATCCACTATGCCTTTCTCCTGGCCTCCGCGGTTTCGATTGTCCTCGTGACGTCGTACATGCGCCTCGTTGTGGGCACGCGCCTCGCGTTCGTCGAGATCGCCGCGGGCCAGTTCATCTATCTCGTACTCTTCTCTTACTCGTTTTTCTTCTCCGGCTATACCGGCCTCGCCATTACGATTCTGTGCATCGCCACCCTGTTCACGGCCATGCAGTTCACCGGCCGTACCGACTGGAACGCGGTCTTCGAAAAGAAGACGGTTCCGCCGTCATGACGGGGATCGCATGGGTTTCGGCAGCCTGCGGCGGAAAGTCCGCCGTATCGAAACCGTTGACCACCGCTCAGGATGACAAGGATGACGTCTCGACGCCTGCGGCTGAATCGATTTGTACCGTTTCTTGTCGTCGCACTGACGTTCTCAACCGCCTGGCCCGGTCTGTCCGGAGACTTCGACGGCGACGGTCTCGTGGGCTTCGCGGACTTCGTCTCCTTTGCCAGGAACTTTGGTACGTCCCGGTCCGACGACACCTTCGACGACCGTTTCGATCTGAACCTCGACGGGCGGGTCGGCTTCAGTGACTTCATTCTCTTTGCAGAGGCCTTCGGCGCCGCCAGAGCGGATCTCCGCGAAGATCCCGTCTACCTTGATCAACAGATCAAGCATATCAGCGATCCGGATCTCTTCGCCGCGATGGATCTGAACCGCGTCGGGCTCGAGGATGTGAAACGCGCCGTCGACCGGGGAGACTACGCCGCCGCCTACATAGCGTGGGGAACCTACTGGGACACCCGGCCCGGATTCGCCTATATCAACATCGGCGTCCCCTATTACACCATCGATGAGGCATTCCAGTACTTCAGCACGAGGAACTATACGGCGGCGGCGGACCGCGTCGTCGCACACAACATCACCGGATGGGGCGGCGTCACGATCCAGCACGGTCCTGTCGTGGATTTCAACGCGGATTACGGCAGAAGCGGCAAATACGGGTTTCACTATTGGGGTTGGTCGGGGCCGCTTCTGTGGGCGTATATGGGCACGCGGGACACGAAATATCTGGATGCTTTCGACAAACTCTTCAATCAGTGGTACGAACAGCGTGACGACGTTGAAGGCGCCTACGCGCACCTGGACCCGATCTGGTATGAACTCGGCCTCGGTTCGCGCCGGAACCGCGTATTCCTGGAATTCTACCGCCTGAACCGAGGACGGCTTTCGGTACGGACTCACGAGCGGATTCTGAAGAACTTCCTCGGGTCGGCGCGCTGGCTGTACGAACTGGAGAAGCAGGGGTACCGTTCGGGCAACTGGCAGGTGATGGGCTCCTATGCCCTGGCGGAGCTGGGCCTCAACATGCCGGAGTTCAGGGAGTCGCAACGGTGGACCTCACAGGGCGTGTACCGGATCGAAGAGCACCTTCAGAAAGACTTCTATGAAGACGGTTGCCATTCCGAGCGTTGCCCGTCCAGCTATTCCACAATCGTCTACCGCGACCCGCGAAACCTGGCCTATCTCCTTGAGCAATTCGGCGGCCATGAAGACCGGACGGCCGCCCTTCGCCCGCCGCTGGAACGCACGCTGAACCACTGGATGTACCTGATCAGCCCCCTCGGCACCCAGCCTGCCGTCAACGACGGCGGCCGGGGCCGGTTCGACCGGAACATCTTCATTGATGGCGGACGCGCTTTCGATCGGCCTGACATGCTCTGGGTGGCCAGAAATCTGCTCGGCGCCGACATCGACGACCCCGTAGAGATGCCTTCCGAAACGTCGATTGATTTCAGGCCGTCGGGCTTCGCCGTGATGCGAATGGATTGGACGCGGGCGAGTCCTTATCTGGTCATCAACTACGGGGAGTACGGCGGCGGGCATTCCCATCCGGACGTACTCAGTTTCGAACTCTTCGCGTACGGCAGCGCGCTGGCCGTCGACGCCGGGATCGGTGTCAGCTACGATGACCCGCTCCACGGCCCCTGGTACAAGACGTCCATGGCGCACAATATGCTCGTGATTGACGACGCGAACCTGGATCGCAGGATTGCCGTCGGCGAGAAACCCGTTTGGAGCCACCGGGAAGGCATCGACTACTTTGCCGCTGAACACCAGGGTTACCGATCACTGGGTGTCCGCCATCGACGGCATTTCCTGTTTGTGAAACCCGTGGAGCCCGCGCAGGAGGCGAATCCGTACTTCGTGGTATTCGATGCGTTCTCCTCAGACGCCCAACGCCGAAAGGCGTCCTTCCTGCTGCACTCCCCCACCCCGCTGCAGCGAGGCGGAACCGCCGTATACTCCAACGGAGCGCCCGGCCTGTACGTGGCTACGCCCGATGCGCCTGCCATTCGACTTGGCACCGGAATGGCGCATCTCGGCGGCATTCCGAACCAGCGCCCCGCCCGGCGGCCAATCAGGTGGGCCGCACTCGACGTGATGACCTCCGGCGACGGCCATGTGGACGACCTCGCGGTGGTCCTCTATCCCTTCCGGCAGATGCCGCTGCCCAAAGTGGGGGTCCGCCGCGGGGAGAACGGAGGGCCGACGGGCACGGCGTACCTGCTCGTGGAGCACGGCGGCATCGTGGATCACATCATCATTTCCGACGGCTCCTATCGCACGTTTGGCGCGGACGACCTTGAAACGGATGCGATTTGCGCTGTCGTCAGGACCGGCTCGGACGGCGCTTACCTCTCACACGCGGCCGTTTCCGGCACGAGGCTGACGTTCAGGGATGTACGTCTCGACGTGTCGTCCCCCTGAGCCGAAATCCGTCCGTTTTCGCCGTACGGGAATTGAGCGGACGACGGTTGATCGGTCCGGCGTCGGGTCAGGGAGCGCCGCGGAGGCGAGTCATCCAATCCATCCGTTTGCCAGGTCGTACGCACAAAGAGGCCGCAAACAGCGGAAATCTGAATGGCCAGCAGAGTCGTACGTTGGAACCGCCTGACCTCGCTCGCGGCTGCCCTGCTGATGCACGCTGCCGCCTGGTCCGGTTTGTCCGGAGACTTCAACGGCGACGGTCTTGTGGACTTCGCAGACTTCGTCGCCTTTGCCCGGCACTATGGTACGTCACGGTCCGACGGCACCTTCGACGACCGTTTCGATTTGAACCTCGACGGGCAGGTCGGCTTCCGTGACTTCATTCTTTTTGCAGAGGCCTTTGGTGCGGCCAGAGCCGATCTCCGCGAAGATCCCGTCTATCTTGATCAGCAGATCAAGCACATCAGCGACCCCGATCTCTTCGCCGCGATGGACCTGAGCCGGGTCGGACTCGAGGATGTGAAACACGCGGTTGAACAGGGGGACTTCGCTGCCGCCTACAAAGCGTGGGGTACTTACTGGGACGCTCGTCCCGGGTATGCATATGTCAATACGGGAATACCCTACTACACCATCGAAGAAGCATTCCGGTACTTCAGCACGAAATCGTATACCGCCGCGGCGGACCGGTTGGCCGCCCATAATATCACGGGATGGGGCGGCGTTAACATCCAGCACGGTCCTGTCGTGGATTTCAACGCGGACTACGGCAGGGGCGGAAAATACGGTTTTCACTACTGGGAATGGTCCCAGCCCCTGCTGTGGGCGTATCTGGGCACGCGTGAAACAAAGTATCTGGATGCCTTCGACGAACTCTTCAATCAGTGGTACGAGCAGCGTGACGACGTCGTGGGGGCATACGAGGACAAGGATCCGATCTGGTACGAACTCGGTCTCGGCGCCCGTCGAAACCGCGTATTCCTGGAGTTCTACCGCCTGAATCGCGGCAGGCTCTCACCAACGACTCATGAACGGATCCTGAAAAACTTCCTGGGTTCGTCGCGCTGGCTGTACGAATTGCAAAAGCAGGGATACCGATCGGGCAACTGGCAGGTGATGGGGACCTACGCCCTGGCCGAGTTGGGCCTCAACTTCCCCGAGTTCAGGGACGCCGACCGCTGGGTCTCCCTTGGCGTCTTTCGCATGGAGCAGCATCTCGAGAGAGATTTCTACGAGGACGGATGCCACTCCGAACGATGCCCTTCCAGTTATTCCAATGTCGCCTATCGCGACCCGAGGAATCTCGCCCACCTCCTGGAAGAGTTCGGAGGCTACGACGAACGCGCTTCGGCCCTGCGTCCGCCCCTCGAACGCACCCTGAACCACTGGATGTACCTGATCAGCCCATTGGGCACCCAGCCCGCTGTGAACGACGGTGGTCGGGCACGCTTCGACCGCAATGTCTTTGTCGATGGCGGACGTGTTTTCAATCGGCCCGACATGCTCTGGGTGGCCCGAAACCTGCTGGGCGCCGACATAGACGACGACGTCGCGCCGCCTGCCGAAACGTCGATGGATTTCCGGCCGTCGGGCTTCGCCGTGATGCGCATGGATTGGACGCGGAACAGTCCGTATATGGTCATCAATTACGGTCCCTGGGCAGGCGGGCACTATCACTATGACATCCTCAGCTTCGAGCTGTTCGCCTACGGCAAGGCGCTGGCTGTCGACGCCGGCCTCGGCGTCAGCTATGACGACCCGCTCCACCGGCCCTGGTATATTACCTCCAAAGCACATAACATGCTGGTGATCGACGGCAGGAACCTGGATCGTCGGGCCGCTGTGGGAGAGCAGCCGGTGTGGAGCAGCCGGGAGGGCATGGACTACTTTGCCGCCGAACACCAGGGCTACCGCTCCCTGGGGGTCGCGCATCGCCGGCACTTTCTGTTCCTGAAACCAACGGGTCCCGAACAGGAGGTGAATCCCTACTTCCTGGTATTCGACGCGTTCTCGTCCGACGGCAAGTCCCGGACGGCCTCGTTCATGCTGCACTCCCCCACCCCGCTGCAGCGAGGCGGTAGCGCCGTGTTCTCCGCCGCGGCGCCCGGCCTGCTTGTGGTTACGCCCGACGGCCCGGCCGTGCGCCAGGGCACCGGCATGGCGCATCTCGGCGGGATCACGGACCTTCGGCCCGCCCGGCAGCCCATCCGGTGGGCATCGCTGGACCAGACGACCTCCGGCAGCGGCCGGGTGGACGACCTTGCCGTGGTTCTCTATCCCTTCGATAGCATGCCGTTGCCCAGGGTGAATGTCCGTCGCGGTGAAAATGACGGGCCGGACGGCACCGCCTACCTGCTCGTGGAACACGCCGGCATCGTGGACCACATTGTTATTTCAGACGGTTCGTACCGCACGTTCGGTGCGGACGAACTTGGCACGGATGCGATTTGCGCGATCGTAAGGACCCGTTCCGACGGCAGCTACCTCTCACACGCGGTCGTTTCAGGTAAGAGGTTGGCGTTTAAAGACCGGAGCCTGGCCGTGCCATCTCCTTGAGACAGACGCGCAACAGGGCCTGAACGGGCTGCTATGCATTTGGCGGGGAAGGGTCCCGCGCATCGCTGCGCGTGCGCCGGATTCCAGCCTGAAATCGTTGAATTGGAATATTGAAATTTCTCCTTGACAACTCAATATTTTGTATTATAATAGCATTACCCCACAATATAGGGTCCTTTAACCCGAGGACCCTATATCTGTCCCTATCCCCGCTCTCCGTGAAGTTTCGGGAGAATTCGCATGAGGTGTCCCTACTGTGCAACAGTGGAGGACAAGGTCGTTGACTCCAGGTCCAGCAAGGAGGCAACGGCCATACGCAGACGCCGGGAGTGTCTGGGCTGCGGTCGACGGTTTACAACCTACGAATCCATCGAAGACACGCCGCTTATGGTTGTCAAATCGGACGGTCGACGTGAACCCTTCGACAAGAACAAGCTCTTTTCCAAGTTGCATCTCGCCTGCAACAAACGGCCCATCTCTACGGATCGGCTCGAAGAGATCGCAGACCGGATCGAAGCCGGGCTGAGCGGCACCGGCGAGCGGGAGGTGGAGGCCAACGATATCGGCGAACTGGTCATCAACGAACTCAAGGACCTGGACCAGGTCGCCTATGTCCGTTTTGCATCGGTCTACAGACAGTTCAAGGACCTGAGCGACTTCGAAAAGGAACTCCGGCAACTCGCTTCCCCTCAAGCAGGAGACTGAACCCGATTACCTCCCCTTGCCCCACGTAACACGGACGCGCCATTCCCCTTCAGATGCGTCTTCAACGTATGATTTCGCCAACAACTTCTCGTGTCCCGTCCCTCGCTTGAGTCGCCATTCGGCTTATTCCGTCTCGTCGTGTTATCGCAATGAGACGGGCGATTCGTCGGCCGAGTGCCGGCGACCTGAATCCGAGACGGAACACCCGGTGTCGGCCGCGAAGGAAAAACGCGGCCTGTAACGAGCCGTTGTTCGATCAGTCAGGTTCCCAATCGTTTTGCGATTTGAGTCAATTCCAGAAATCCGGAGGAAGTACTCCTATGAAGCTTGAACGCAGGCAGACCACGCCCGGCCGGAATCCGCTGGACCAGGTCGAATACATTAAGAAAACATCCGTCATTACCAATCCCGACGGATCTGAAGTTTTTCGCATGGACGATGCCGAAGTCCCGGCCGGCTGGTCCCAGCTGGCAACGGATATCGTCGTGTCGAAATATTTCAGAAAGCGAGGAGTGCCCGAGACGGGACATGAAACCTCCGTTCGGCAGGTCATGCACCGGGTAGCCCACACCATCCGCAGGTCCGGAGAAAAACAGGGCGGATATTTCGACTCAACCGAAGACGCCGATACATTCGAAGCGGAACTTGCCTACCATCTCGTGCATCAGATGGGCGCATTCAACTCGCCGGTCTGGTTCAATTGCGGACTGTACCACGAATACGGGATTCAAGGCAGCGGCGGCAACTGGCACTGGAACGGAAATTCCGTATCGGAAACCAAAGACTCGTATTCCCATCCCCAGTGTTCCGCCTGCTATATTCAATCCGTCCAGGACGACACCATGGACATTTTCGAATTGCTGAAGAGCGAAGTTCGTCTCTTCAAATACGGATCCGGAACGGGTACGAATTTCTCGAAAATCCGCGGGAAAATGGAGAAGCTCTCCGGTGGTGGGGTCTCATCCGGCCTGATGTCCTTTCTGGAGGTCCTCGACAAAGGTGCCGGCGCCATCAAATCCGGCGGGACGACGCGGCGAGCCGCCAAAATGGTCTGTCTGGACATGGACCACCCTGAAATTCTCGATTTCATCAATTGGAAGGTAAAAGAAGAAAAGAAGGTCGCGGCGCTCATGGCAGCCGGCTACAGTTCCGACTTCAACGGTGAAGCCTACCAGACGGTCTCCGGCCAGAACTCAAACAACTCGGTCCGCGTCACCGACGCGTTTATGCAGGCCTGCAAAGACGACGGCGAATGGCACACCCGGCTTCGCACGACCGGCGAAGTCTACGAAACGCACAAGGCCCGCGATCTCATGCGCCAGATCGGCGAAGCCGCCTGGGCCTGCGCCGACCCCGGCATGCAGTATGACAGCACCATCAACCGCTGGCACACCTGCGCCAACACCGACCGCATCTACGGATCGAACCCGTGTTCGGAATTTATGTTCCTCGACGACACGGCGTGCAATCTCGCATCAATCAACCTCATGAAGTTCCTCGATGAGGATGGCACCTTCGACATCGACGGTTTCCGTTATGCCTGCAAAATCTTTTTCATCGCACAGGAAATCCTGGTCGATTTCGCATCCTATCCCACCCGGATGATCGCCCGGAACAGCCACGATTACCGCCCCCTGGGTCTCGGCTATGCCAACCTGGGAACGCTTCTGATGGTACAGGGATTGCCCTACGACAGCGACGGCGCACGGGCCATCTGCGCCGCCATCACCGCAATTATGTGCGGTCAGGCCTACGCGACCTCGGCCCGCATGGCGGCCGACAAGGGTCCGTTTCCGGGCTTCGAAAAGAACCGCGGTCCCATGCTCAACGTCATGAACATGCACCGCGATGCCGCGTTCAATATCGACGCTCACGCGTGCCCGGACGATCTGCTTCGTGCCGCGAGGGAAGATTGGGACCTTGCGGTTGAACTGGGTGAAAAATACGGCTATCGTAACGCACAGGCCACCGTCATCGCGCCAACCGGCACCATCGGCCTTCTGATGGATTGCGACACCACCGGAATCGAACCCGATTTCGCCCTGGTCAAGTTCAAAAAGCTTGCCGGCGGTGGCTATTTCAAAATTGTCAACCACGCCGTGCCCAGGGCTCTGGAGCACCTCGGTTATTCCGAGGCGGAAATTGCCGACATTCTGGCCTACCTCTGCGGCAGGCTGACCCTGATTGACGCGCCGCACGTCAACGCCGAGTCGTTAATGGCGAAGGGATTCGGCCCGGTGGATCTGAAAAAGGCGGAAGGCGCACTGCCAGGCGTTCTTGAACTGGAATTCGCCTTCACACCCTGGATTCTCGGCGAAGCACTGATGCAACGCCTGGGCTACGCTCCGGAACAGTACAACGCCCCCGGCTTCAATCTGCTCGCTGAACTCGGCTTTACCGAAATGCAAGTCAACGAAGCCAGCGAATACGTCTGCGGCCGAATGACCATTGAAGGTGCGCCTCATCTCAAAGATGAGCATCTGGCCGTATTCGACTGCGCCAACAAGTGTGGCAGACATGGCAAACGCTTTATTGCCCCGATGGCGCATCTAGGCATGATGTCCGCCGCCCAGAAGTTTATTTGCGGAGCCATTTCCAAGACCGTAAACGTCCCTGGCGAAACCACCACGGGAGAGATTGAAGATCTTTACGTCAAGGGTTGGAATCTGGGCCTGAAGGCCGTGGCCATCTATCGAGACGGCTCCAAACTCTCGCAGCCGTTGAGTACGGCAACCAAATCGGACGTGAACGAGGAAGCCGCCGAGGCGGTCGCATCGCGCGATGAGTCATTGGCAGGTGCATCCGGAAAATCAAAGCCGGAGCCCGTTCCGCTGGCGACGCGGCCCACCAGGAGGCGCCTCCCTAAGAAACGAAGCGGATTCACCCAGGAGGCGCGCGTGGCCAACCAGAAGGTTTTCTTGCGCACGGGTGAATACGAAGACGGTACTCTCGGCGAAATCTTCATCGACATGAGCAAAGAGGGTGCGCCGTTTCGCGCCATGTTGGACTGCTTCGCCATCGCCATTTCCAAGGGTCTGCAACACGGTGTACCCCTCGAAGAGTTCGTGGACCGCTTAACTTTTACGCGTTTCGAACCGTGGGGATCCGTCGATCACCCCAACATAAAATTCGCGACTTCCGTCATCGATTATATCTTCCGTGTCCTGGGCTATGAATACCTTGGCCGGACGGACTTTCTGCAAGTCAAACCCGAAGATATCGCTCCGGACATCAACGACCACCAGGACCTGGAAACCGAAATGATTTCACTCTCTTCCCGGAGTTCCGTGTCGCCCGGCGTACCCGCCGACACTCAGGGCGCTTCCCCGCCGGCAGACCCGGCCCCGAAAGCCAATCCGGCGGCCAACGGCGCCGGTTCACAACAAACCGCGTCCAATGGATCGTCATCCCATACGGAAGCGCACGCGCATCCTCAAACCATGGTCCTCGACGATCAACTCTCGCGGATGATGGGGGATGCGCCTTTTTGCGACACGTGCGGTCACATTACGGTCCGTAACGGCTCGTGCTATCGCTGCCTGAATTGCGGGAATTCGGTGGGCTGTTCATAGCAAAAGGCGAATAAGGAAAGAAGGGCCGGACGGTTTTCCGTCCGGCCCTTCTGCTTTTCATGCCGACCTCTACGCTTTCACTCACCCGTCGAGCGCGGCAGAAATGCAGCTGTACCCGCGTGGCAGGTTGCGCAGGTGACCGGCTTCCCGCCTGACGTGATCAACGCACCCTCGTAGTGGTCCATCATGTATTTGGCCATCAGCTTGTGCTTCGTCGGCTGTTCCGGGGCGAGGCGTCCGTCTTCGCGCCTGACATGGCAGAATTCGCAGTTAACCCCCAGCGCCTTCTCAATGGCCTTCATCTTCCGAAAGATCTCCCGCCGGGGCAGCCGCTCGGACATGTTGGACGGTTTGGCATCCTTGAGGTCACGCGGAATAAATCGGGCGTTCCCCTGGTGGCAGGACAGGCAGTCCAGCGATTTCCCATCCGCGGTTTTCAGGCCGTCCACAAAGTGTACCTTCATATGGACGGCTGTCTCCTTGAACAGGGAAGGCGCTTCGAAGTCAGGTCTTCCATCCGGCCTCCGTGAGGTATGACAGTAACTACACCGTACCCCGAGCGACCCGGCGATCCGCTCCATGTTCTCTTCGCTGGTGTCCAGCACGTGGCCGCGGTCGGCGTGAGCGAAAGCCGCCGATACACCCGTTGCGAGCGCAATCAGGAACAATTTCGACAAGACGCTTCCGAAAGCGAAATCTCCAGGTTTCATGCCATTCCCCGCGTCACTGTGCCAAACCCGGCGTCCACCCGCATGCGCCGGTCCGGTGTGTTTCCTCGCGCCTCAGTTCACGCTGCCGGCAACGACGGACCGCCCGTCGACACCGGCAGGGACGTTCAGACCGACGGCATCAAAAAGCGTCGGAAACACGTCGATCACGCGAAGCCGTGGCAATAAATCCACCTTGCGATTGACAAAAAACATCGCGTCCGAGAAGGTATGGGTGCCGTTTACCGGACCGCGCGTCATCAATTCCTCTTTGTCGAATCCACCCTTCAAATCATACCCGTCCTCCGGCATGGCCACCAGGTCCGGCGCCAGGTCGAATGCATCGCCGGTATAGAGTTCCTCGCGCCTGAAGACCCTCCGGATCACCGGTACACCCGTTACAGGATTTCGGATCTCCATCAGTCCGTCGGCGATGTCCTGTCTCACTGACTCGTACTCCGCCCCGGGCGCCACGCATCCACCGCGTTCGCGGCCGCGCAGAGAGATATACATGCGCCCGGGCAACAGTGAGTAACAACGCGAGCCCGGCGCCAGGTCGCGAAGTCCTTTGGCCTGTCGAACCGGGGTACGCAAATAGCCTGCCTGTCGAAGCCAGAAATTCAAATGTACTTCATACTTCAACTTGCAGAATCCATGGTCGGATACAATCATCAGCAATACGTCGTCGTCAAGGCGGTTCGTGACTTCTCCGATGGCACGGTCAACCCGGGCATAAAACCGGTTGAACCAGGGCAGATAAGTCTCGCTGCCGTCCTCAAAAAGTCCCCACAGAAAATGGTGCAATCTGTCCGTTTCCAGAACATGCGCGACAAACAGGTCCCATGGCTCCTGGTCCAGGAAGTGGAACATCGCGTCGAACCGTCGCTCCAGAGCCCGGAATACATCGTCCAGAAATCTCTCCGTGTCCCGGCGGGCTAGCCACGCGTCAATGTCGATTTTGTACCCCATCTCAGACAACAGGTCTGCCACATCGGTGGGATAGGTTGCCCGTTTCAAGTCCGGCGCCAGAAAGCCCGAAATCTGAATGCCGTTCACCGGCTTTGGGGGGTAGGTCGTCGGCACGCCCATGGAAAAGACACGCCCGCCCATCCCGCTGAAAATCTCCGTCCACGTCCTGGCTCGCATTGTTCGGGACGTCGGGATGTACATTTCGTGGGTCTGCGGCACACGATCGATGAAGCCATAGATATTGTGCTTGCCCGGATTGCACCCGGTTACCAGCGACGCCCAGGCCACCGATGAGACCGTGGGCAATACGGACTCCATATACGACAGGCTTCCGCCCTGCAGCAGGTTCGCGAAATTCGGCATCAGGCCGTCGGAGACCATCCGGTGTATCAGACTGCATGGAGTACCATCCAGGCCGATAATCATCGCCCGTAACGGCTCGCTTCGAAGGTGGTCGGCCGAAATCATGGAATGTGGTGGACGTGAAAAAACCTCTGGTCCACAACCGACAGAGAACCAAAGGCCAGAGAAAGCGAAAAAAATGGGGTGAGTGAGGGGACTTGAACCCCCGACCTCCTGGGCCACAACCAGGCGCTCTAACCATCTGAGCTACACCCACCACGAACTGCCACAATACACTCCCGGCAGGACTCGAACCTGCGACCTACTGCTTAGAAGGCAGTTGCTCTATCCAGCTGAGCTACGGGAGCCACAAGTCCGGCGCACGAAGCCGTCCGCTGAAAAGCGGTGGATAAAGATAGCGCAATCGCCAGGTGGTGTCAAGCGAAAACGAGCGGCGGCGGGTTATGTAAAGATATGTAAATTTGGGCTCTATGTGGACTCATGAACCAAAATCCGCCTTGCCATCCAGGCGCATGTAAGGTATATTTCAACCCGCGAAACCCGGACGCCAGCCTCCAGTTTAAAACCCAGGGAACGAGGAAACCCCGTATGCGTTTGTACTCAGCGTTCTGCCTGTTCATTTTAACGCAATTCATCACGGCCCAGGCCGCCAACGCTCAAGGCGGCGTCAGCTGACGCCGCCCCGTGCTTCCGGGCGGAAGCCTGATGCAGAACAATCTGGGCGTACAGGACCATCTGAAGCTCAGCGTTCACTACGATTACGAGTTCCTGTCCGACCCCCACTACGGGTCTCGCGCGATACCGAACGTCAATCGTGAGCGAACCGATAATGCCACGACCACCGTCTTCGCCTCGTACGGTGTGACCGGACGCATCGGTCTCGCGCTGGCCGTCCCTTTTCGTTCCGTGACCAACGAAAAGGTGCTTCTGCGCGGCCAGAACCACAATCAATATGAGGGAGGGAAGTATGTCCGGCATGCTTCCGGCCTGGGCGATATCGTGGTCATGTTGAATTACGCCGCACCTCTGATAGCGGGTTTTCCCGCTATGAATGTCGGCGTTGGAATGAAGCTGGCAAACGGATCCGTTAATGCAATAGACCAATACGGCGAGCGTTTCTCCGACAATCTTCAGATTGGATCAGGAAGCGTGGATCCGATTCTCGCGTTCAATGTGTTTCATCAACTCGAAGACCTGACGGTCTCCGGTGGCGTCTTCACACGCATCACCACACGGCAGAACATCTACGGCTACAAATACGGAAACGAACTGCACGCAAGCCTGTCTCTGGAATATGCGGGCGAAGGCTGGTTCTTCGGCGGCTTGAGTTTGAAAAACCTGATCACGTCAAGAGACCGATACCAGTTCGGCAAGATTACAAGGGAACGCGGCGGGAGGTGGACGTATCTTACGCCGGAACTGGGGATCAATGTCCTGGACAATCTGAGCGTTGAATTTCACCTGCCCATCGTCGTATTCCAGAACGTGAACGAGAGCCAGCTGACGTCCGACTATCTGATTGAACTGAGCACGTCCTATGTCTTCTCTTTTTAGGCGATCCGGCATTCTCCTCATGGGAAAGACAGGCGGCCGATTCCTTTTTCTTGTTCTGTCCGTGTTTCTTCTCGTCTCGGGCTGTTCGCTCTATTTAGACGACGAAGAGCCGGAGCAGTTTTACGAATTCACAGATTTCGAGATCCTGAAACTCGGCGTGAACATCTCTGATATGGTCATGGACCCGGTCCAGCCGTATCTGTACCTTGCCGACTACGGAAACAACCGGATACTCCGCGTTCACACCGGCAGCCAGATGGTGGTGGAAGGGAGCCTTCAGGTAGGTTCGCACCCCATCGACCTCGACATTACCCCGGACCGGCGCCGTCTGGTGGTGGGCCTGAACGGCGAATCGAACCTGAAAGTAATCGACCTGAATGCGTTCGCCATCCTTAAGACAGTTCCGTTTTCGCTGAATGACATATCCCACATCGTCTGCGGGACCGATTCGATTGTTTACGTGTCCTCGCTGGATGAACCGCTGTTGATTGCGGTATCCATTGCAGACAATCTGGAAACCAGCGGGAATGTGCGTTCGGGCGCTCTGCTGATGGACCACGGCGACCGTAAGCTCTTCGTTGCCGCCAGGAACAACGTCCTGAAATACGACGCCTCAGGGCATTTCCCATCGACAGAAACCACGTCAACCCGCTTCAGTTTCTCCGCCAGGATCAACGATTTCGTGATGGGACCTTCCAACGACCATCTCTTTCTGGGGCTGGCGGACCCGGATGACCGCGGCAACGTCAAGGATCTGTGGGTATTCAGCGCCCGCGATCTGACGCTGACGGGCAAATACGAAATCAAGTCTCCCGCTCTGGGGCTTGCGTTGAGCCGCGACGGCCGACGTCTGTTCGTCGCGCCTACGGACGCCGATGAAGCGGGTGTGTTCATCGTCGAATTCAATACGCAGACAAAACTGGAGACGAACTATCTTCTCGCGGCAGGAAACCTCAAAGAACGCGGCATCGTCATCGATAACGACGATCGAAATCTCTACGTCGCGGTCTATACGCCCGGCGACGACGACACTTTCGAGCCCTACAACGTCGACTCGTACGACCTTCAGCGAATCAGGATCGATTGACGCACACGTGCCGCCACCGCCCGGGCAATCCGTTGACGCGGCAGCATTCGGAACCTTTTGCTGTCAGACGCGCCCGTCCTGTATTTCGTGATAGGTTCTGCACAGATGGGAAACGGGACAGACATCGCAGGAAGGGTTTCTGGCGGTACACACCGTCTTGCCGAAATCAACCATGTTCATGTGAAACGGCCTGGCCTGGCCTTTCGGGACCAGAGGCGCGAGTTCCGTGTGGGCTTTCTCACGGCCGCATCGCGCCGAAACAATCCCCACCCGACGGAGCACGCGATACACATGCGTATCCACCGCACACAGGTCGCGGTCGAAGGCAAAGGCCAGCACAATATATGCCGTCTTGATCCCAATGCCTCGATGTTCCGTCAACATGGTTACCGCGGTCCGGTTCGGCAGGTCCCTGAGAAAGTCCAGATTCAAGCTCCCCCGTTCACGCGCCAGCCAACATAGAAACGCCTGCATATTCGGGGCCTTCGTATTCGCCAGTCCTGCCACGCGGATGGCGTCCTTCAGGGCCGCCGTGTCTGCTGCCATCACGTCACTCCAAACCGGAAACCGCGCACGCATCCTTTCGTATGCCCGGTCCCGGTTTTCGTCGTTCGTGTTTTGCGACAGGATGGTCCGCATCAGCGCATCGAGGCCGTCCGGACGTACGCGTTTGAGGTCCCAGGCTGCGCCGCCGAATGTTTCGTCGAGCACCCTGGACATTTCTGCAATCACCGCCACACGCGCCCGACGCGATGGGCCTTCCCACCATGCCTCCAATACAGACATCGGTGACCTCTTCGAAAAGCGGCCGGCCTCAGGCAGGCGGCATCCTGGCGTTGACGCCGTTCAGCCGCGGAATACCGAACCGTAATGTGAGCTTCAATTCCGACACCCTGCGCCGGGGAAGTCCGTTTCAGGCCGCGAGACTTGACATGCAACCCTTCGATACCGATATTTCGAAGTGCCGAACACGGTAAAATCACTGATGACGGGCGTCATGCCAGTGTTTTTCGAACCGATCGTGTACGGCCGTTCTCCTTCCCATAGCGGCCTCCCACCGAGCATCCGACTATGCGCATCGACCTCCGGTTTCTGGATACCGGCAAGGCCATCCGGGACCCCATTTGGGGACACATCCACATTCCCCACGATCTGGTTCCACTCGTTGACGCCGAGGAATTCCAGCGCCTCCGGGACATCTCGCAACTTGGCCATGTACTTCTCGTGTATCCCGGCGCGCGCCATTCCCGGTTCGAACATTCTCTGGGAGTCTTTCACATAACAGGGCAGTTTCTGCGCCGGCTTGTCCTGGCGGATCCGCCCCTGGACGTCACGATCGAAGATGCACGGGTCCTGCTGGCAGCCAGCCTCCTGCACGACATCGGGCACTACCCGTTCTGCCATGTGCTCGAAGAAATGCAGATGTTTTTCTCCGATCACGAGGAGCGCGGCCGGCAGATCATCCTCGACGCCTCTACGGAGGTCAACCGCGCCCTGATACAGACGGAGACGGACCCCCTTCGCGTGGCGAACGTGATTGACTATCGCAACCGAAACGTGTCCATCCCCGATGAGGATCTGCGCCTGGCGCACATTCTGAGCGGTACACTCGATCCGGACAAAATCGACTACCTGCTGAGAGACGCGCGCTACTGCGGTGTGCCGTTCGGAGAATCCGTCAACCGCGACCGCCTGTTGGGCTCAATAACGTACGATCCGAAGGGACAACGCCCCGCAATCACCTACAAGGGTGTTTCGGCGGTGGAAGCCCTCGTATTCACCAGCTATCTGATGTATCGAAACGTCTACTGGCACCACGCGGTGCGGTCTGCCAACGCAATGTTCAAACGTGGCGTCCAGGACCTGTTGCACCATCACGCGTCCAGCCTTGGCGAAGGCGACTTCAACCGGGCGACGGAAGCCGACCTGATTCATCGCCTGGAACTGGAAATGGACAGACTGGGCGTCGATCGACGAAACAGCATGATAGGCCGTCTGAAACGCCGAAAACTCCATAAAGTCGCCCGGGTCTTCTTCCCTCACGAGCGAGAAGAGGGACTGGCGGCCAAACTCGCAAGGTTGTATTACCATCCGCCGGACCGGCGCATGCTCGAAATTGAGCTGTGCAGGGCGTTCGGCACGAAGACCGGGCTCCGACTGAACGGCGACGAAATTCTCATCGATATTCCCCGCCTTGGAAAGAGCCCCGAAGTAAACCTGAATGTCTATTTCGGGTCCCACATCCCTGTCGACAAAGCCGACCCCCTCCAATTCGACGACCCGGAAGTCTCCATGCTCAAGGAGTATCTGATCGGCAATTTTGAGACGCAGGCCAAGGTCGTACGTATCTTCTGTGTCGATAACCCGTTGCTGAGAGAGGCACTCAAGGCCGAGGTGATCGACCACATCAGGTCAGCTTAACAGGCGTCGTGTTACCATCTGAATTCCAACTGCCGGTTGTTTGCGATGCTGGTGCAGAATACTGCATCCGACCACGAAGACTCTCGGTTGCGGCAGGTGGAGGCGAGACTGAATGCGAGATTGTTGCTACCCCCTCCGGCGCTTCCGCAGGCATGCCCGATTCACCCGTACACGGCCTTGTTCCGGTTACCCGGATGATGCGTATCAATCGAGTTTTGCCTTGACACAAACCGGAAAAAGTTCGTAACTTTCAGTCTGTCAGTCCTGCCAGTTCGTTGAAAGAGTCGCTTTGCACCCCGGATGGACTTTATCGACGGGCTGTCAGATGCAAGTGTTAACTAACTTTGGCCCAAAAGCCGCCGACGAAAGGCACTTTCTATGTGGAAGAGAAACCTGACGCTGATGGTCATACCGCATAATCGAGATCAGATGCGTCAAGTCAGGGCCTCGCGCCCCACGGTCTGGGGTATCGGGGCCGCGTTGCTGTTCGGGTGTCTCGCACTTGCTGTCGTCTTCTATGCGCTTGGGTATTTTGTGAACCACCAGCAGGAGACGAGACTGCTGGCGTTGACGTCTGAGAATTCCATCCTCAAACAGCAGGTCAGCCGGTTGCAGCAGAAGGTGGAAGGACTACGGGAAAACGTCAATGATCTCACCGAGATGGACCGGATGTTCCGGTCCTGGGTCAATCTGGCGGAACCGGGTGATGAGGTGCGGAAAATGGGCGTGGGCGGGTATTCCACGGGTGAGCCGGAGTGGGAAGGCCGGGTACCTCAGGAAATCGGCAACCGGCTTACAGAGGCATACACCGACGTCGACCAGCTCTTGCGGGAAGCCCGTTTCCTCGAAGACAGTTTCGTGCATATTGCCTCCATCCTCAATCGGAACGAAATCGCACGGCTGCATACTCCATCCATTCTTCCTGTTCCGCCCGAGTCGGGCTGCTGGATTTCGTCGGGCTTTGGCTACCGCAGGAATCCTTTTTCCGGCGCCAGGCAGTTTCATAAAGGCATCGACATCGCCGGGCGGTCCGGCACGGACATTCTCGCTACCGCCAATGGCCGGGTGGAATCTGTGGGCAAAGACAGATATCTGGGTTGGTACATTTCTCTCGATCACGACCCGTTTTACAGGACGCTGTACGCCCATCTGCTGGAAAAACCATCGCTGGATGAGGGTCAACCCGTCACACGCGGACAGGTGATTGGCAAAATGGGAAGATCCGGACGTGCAACGGCGCCTCATCTGCACTATGGCGTAACAAGAAAGGTCGGGGAGAATGAAATCGTGGAAAATCCTCGCAAATACATCCAGAAAGAGAAAGGCCGTAGAAGTCGTCTGTCCCGATTCTAATGATCTTTCCGGGAAGGAAGCCACGAAGAGAAGGCGCATCGACGATGCGCCTTCATTCTTTGTACCGTCTCGAATCCGCTACCGTCTGGTCCTGGCCAGCAAGCCGGCACCCAGACATAAAAACAGGAAATTGGCGGACCAGGAGCTCCACAGCGGTGGGAGAATGCCGTTCCAGCCCATTACACGGCCGGCCTGAATGCACCCATAATAAACAAACGAAATCAGCAGACAGATACCCACCAGGAGAGGTTTCCCGGCACGCTGGGTCCGGGACGAAAGGGAGATACCGAATAACACCATAACGAACCCTGTGAACGGAAATGACAGGCGCATATACCGCGCGACCTCTACCCGTACCGGGTCGTCGCCCATGCGTCGCTTGCGCAGAATATACTCGGTTAGCTCGGAAAAGCTGAGCTCATCCTCGGATCGAACCTCCCGCGCCAGGTCTTCGGGTCTCAGCGTGACGCGACTTGCAGGCATCTCCCGGAACCGGATCACCTGTTCGGCGCCGTCCACTTGAAACCGTCTCACTTCACCCCTGAGAAACGTCCACGCTTCGTTCTGCCACGCCATCTCCCCGGCACGCAATTTTTCGACCAGACGTGTTCCGTCGTACCTGTCCAGCATCACTTCCGTTCCTCGCGCTTCATTGCGGAAGTAGGTGCCGACCGAGAGGATCTGTCCGTCCACGTCCTGCAGGATAACCTGCGAGACCACTGGATTGAAGACGGCCTGACGCCGGACCTGGGTGATGGATGCACGTTTGCGGTTTGCTCCCGGCATCACCCGGTCGGTCAGGAAAAACGATGCGGCACACACCAGAAGGGCGGCCGCCAGAACCGGCGCGGCAACACGGTAGAGAGATATACCGGCGGATTTCATTGCGGCAAGCTCACCGAAGCGAGCGAGACTGCCAAAGCAAAAGAGACTCGCCAGCAACATCGCCATGGGCAACGTCAGAATTCCCATATAGGGAATGGATAGTATATAGTACAATAGGATCGTTCCACCGCCCACACCTCTGTCTATGAAGCCACTGAGCCGTCCTGCCAGGTCCACAACGACGAATACAGCCAGGAATCCCGAAAAGCTGAGCGCCAGGTATACGAGGAACTGTCTGTTTACGTATCGACTCAGGATGCGCATGGCCTGCCTCTCCACACCCCGAAACGCCACTCGAGCAAGGTGCCCCACACGAGCCAGGAACCACACGAGAGAACGATGAAGTTGGGACTCCACATGGCAACCCACGGCGGAACGTACCCGCGATCGGCGAGCGTTTCTCCGCTGATCAGACAGAGCCACCACAGAAGAAAAAACCCAATGCTGATTCCCGCGCCGACAGCGGGGCTGCTCCCACGTACCCGGATGCCGAGTGGGGCGCCAATCAAGACAAAGACAATACATGCAACGGGAATCGAGAGCTTTTTGTGGATCTCAACCCGGTACCGGTCCGCCTGGCGGAGTTTGTGATGTCGAATCGCGGTGTCGGTATGGAAACGGGTGCTCAGGTCAGCCACGATACCGAAAGCCCGACGTTCGGCTCCCGGCGCGAAGAACAGGCGCCTCAAAACCGAAGCCGCGCTGTCCGCGGATTCGGCCTGCAGGGCGGACGCCTCCCGCTGATAGGTATGCACCCTGTCCATCATTGCCCCCAGTCCCATCTCTCTGTCCGTCCGATAGTGCGACATGGTGCGTATGAGTTGCCGGCCGGCTTCTCCAAGACGCAGATTCTTCTTCTTGAAACCCGCCCGGAAGTAGACATCGGGATCCGACGCATCCACCCGATGCCACTCCCCGTTCTCCAGTGTCACCAGCGCTTCGTCGCTTTCGCCGTCAATTCGAATCCGGCCGGATTCGGCGGCAATGGATACCGGATATCCCCCGGCTTCGTACTTGTAGATCAGGACATCCTTGAGTACCGAAGTCCGCCTGTCGATATCGCCTATCAGAATCCTGTAGTTGGCGAAATCCTGGATAAAGACGCCGCTGCGGTCCTCCAGGGCGACTGACGGACGCTTGCGCTGAATATCCCCCATGAGCAGCCGCGCCCGATAGTTGAATTCGGGCAGTACCCGGTCATTGAAGACAACCAGCCCGAGCGAAAGCGCAACCCCTGCCATCAGTACGGGCCAGATCACCCGGAAGACCCCGATGCCCAGCGCTTGCATTGCGGAGATTTCACCGTCGGCGCCCAGTCGGCCGAAAGCCATCAGGGTGGCGACCAGGACCGCCATTGGTACCGCCAGGGCGATCATCCATGCGGTATTCAGCAGGAACAACTCCAGAACCACACCCGGCGCAATGCCCTTTCCCAGCATCAGATCCATCTTCTGGAGAATCAGGTCGACGACCAGGAGAAACATGATAACCGAGAATGCGAAAACAAACGGCGCGGCATGCTCCTTAAGGACGTATCTGGACAGCACCATGTCGCGCCTCCAGGGAACCGTGTGTTTTCAAAAGAGTTAAAGATACTGGGCGCAAGAATATACCGGAAATTTCCACCGGCGGTAGCCCTTTCTCAACCCCTCACGCATCACGGATGTCGATAATTCTATATAACTATTTGTTTATATTATCTTTATTTGCAATGTGCCCGGTCAGGGTTTTCCCTTGATCTTTAACGCGGTGTTCGGTATTTTTAACCTGACAGCCCGTTGATAAAGTCCATCCGGGCTGCGTCCGGCCCTTCCCCTTTCAAGACTGTCCGATTCACGCATGCAGATCCCAAACATTTTCAAAGATTCACAAAGGGGATCGTCCCTTCCGTTGCGTGCGGTCTTCGCCTGGGCTTTTTGCACGTGTCTGCTTGCCGATTCGGACCCGCTCCAGGCCGAACCGGGCATCCGATTCACCCTCGGAAAGACACCTGCGCACGTCTTCCATCGTTCCCCCGGAAAGCTGACCTTTTCCCGTACCACCGCCTTTCAACCTCTCTTTCGACAGCGGCGGCAGTTCACCCAGACGGTGACCCGCCTGCTTGGCGCCGGGACCGGAACGCTGATGGTCTATCGTGCCAGCGGCGACGTTGTCCATGGGATACCGGCCGTCATCACCTTGAAGGGCCTGACCGCGTACAAATTCGACGCGGATTTCGATCGCGTGGCCGCTGAAAAGCTGAGCCTGCCCGTGAGGGCGCGGCGGGGCGTCGGCGGCGCGCTGGTTGATATCAAGATTCCCGTCAAGGTACCCAAGGCGCTGAGTGTCATTACCGGTGAAGGCGACACCAATATCAAGATTACCGGATCGCGGCGCATCGACCTGTCCGGCGTGAATACCACGGTGGGCGGACAGGCGCAGACCGTACGTGCAAGGGCGGCCGAAGGATTCACCGTCAACTTCGAGCAGGAATCCCAACTGAACGTCCAGGGCACCATCGGGGACCGCATTACGCTGAACCTCCAGCAGGACAGCCGCGGTCAATCCGATATCAGTGAGTCGCTCCAATTCCGTTACGACGGAGACGAAGACGACATTATCCAGGAGATCGAGGCGGGCAGGACGTCGCTCAGTCTGCCCGGCACCCGGCTGGTCGGCTTCAATTCGTCCAACCGAAGCGGTCTGTTCGGACTTAAAGGCCGCGGACGCCTGGGCGGACTGGATGTGACGGTGGTTACAAGCCACGACCGGGGCGCAAGCAACCGGAAATCCTTCCAGGGGCAGGCGGAGGAAGTCGCGCACAGAATACGTGACTATGATTACGAAGAAAACCGTTACTTCTTTCTCGATCTTGCGTATCGCCGGAGCTTTCCGGACGAACCCGCCCGTCAGGACCTGGTGGACATCGGGTCCGTACGTGTTTTCCTGAACGACTTCAACGACCGCAACGACATCGAGCACCGCGCCGGGCGCGGGATCGCTTACGCGTTCTGGTCCACCGGATCTGCCCCGGAGCCCGATGCAGGCGCCAATGGCGCGCAGAGCGGGGGCGTCGAAGAGGGGTTTTTCCACGAACTGGATCGCTCCGAGTTTCTGGTGGACGCCAGGGGATATCTGATCATGACCCGGCAGAGAGTCCTGCGAGGTCATACGCTTGCGGTCGCGTACCGGACGTCCGACGGACGCGTCTTCGGCGACCTGAATTTCATCCAGGACCCGTCGAATCCGGACGCGAAGATCAGGCTGAAGCTCATTCACGCCCGGCAGCAGCGACCGGAATTCCCATCCTGGGACCTCGCGTGGCGAAATGTGTACTTCCTGGGAAGCCGCGACATCGAGCCGGAGGGTTTTGAGCTGGAGATCCTCAGAGACGTGGCCGGTCAGGAGGCGGTTGACAACCAGCGCGGTACGCCTTACCTCCAGATCTTCGGCCTGGACAGGCACACCAACGGCGCCTCGGAGTCCTCCCCGCCGGACAATCTCATCGACATCGACGGCGGCACGAACCTGCCCGGACTCAATCTGCTGACCGGCCACCTTGTTTTTCCGGACCTGGAGCCATTTGGTGAACGCGGAGCCGGCGCGGAGGCGCTGTCGGACGACGCCCGGGTGCCCGAAATCTACAACACCACCAATAACACCACACGAGCGCAAAAGGGTCAGTACTTCCTGCGCATCCGTTCGAAGAGCAGGTCCACGACGTTCTACCTGGGCTTTGGCCTGATCGAAGACAGCGAGGAGGTCCTGCTGAACAATCGTCGGCTGACACGCGGGCGGGACTACCTCATCGAATACGAACGCGGAGAGGTCGAGTTGGTTGGCGAAGCAGCGGACCTCGCGGCCGATCCCTCCGCCAACCTGGTGATCAATTACGGGTCCAAGAGCCAATTTGGATTGGGTGGAGGGCAGAAGAGCCTCGTCGGCATCCGGGCGGAACACCCGTTCAGGGACAACGTCTCCATGGTGGGAATGAGCCTGCTTTACGGTAGCGAAAGCGCCAGGACTCAGCGGGTTCGCGTTGGCGAGGAGCCGGCCCGCACATTGATCTGGGACTTGAACGGCAGGTTTCGTTTCAAGCCGCAGATCCTCACGGACTTCGTGAACAGGCTGCCATTCATTTCCACCCAGGCGCCCTCGGCATTCAACGTGGACATGGAAGTCGCACAGAGTTTGCCCAACCCGAACGTCAAGAACGTGGCGTACATCGACGATTTTGAAGGCGCCGAGAGCAGAAAGGCGTTTTCCACCTTCAAATACGTCTGGTCCGCGGGCAGCAGCCCAACGCGGAACGGACTCCCGCTTTCCGAGCCGAAGGGACGCCTCACCTGGTACAATCTCGTGGACCGCGACCGGTATTCGATCTACGAAATTCAGCCGGGGCGAGACGATATTCCGGTGGAGAGCAGTATTGTGGACGATGTTCTCAGCATCCGGTTCGAGCCACATCGTACCAACGGCTTTCCTGAGACCTCACGGAATTCGGCCGGCGGCCTCCCTCAAAACTCCTGGGCGGGCATTTCATCGTACCTGTTTGGAATGGACTTCTCGCGATCCAAGTTTATCGAACTCTGGATAAGGGGTAATTCGGGCCGGCTGCACATCGACCTCGGTGAAATCTCCGAACGGTCCGATCTGCTGCTCGATCATGCGACGTTCAATCCGCCGCCTCCCGGTCAATTTCGTACCGAAGACCAACCTCTCCCGGGCTTTCCTACCGGCGATGACGTGGCGATTCCCGAAGAGGATATCGGCCTGGACGGCCTGACCGACGCTCAGGAAGATTCGGTCTTCAGGCTGATCTTCCCTGGCGTCACCGTGCCGGACGACCCGTCGGATGACAACTTCAAGGACGTGGACTTCGACCAGGGGGACCTTCGTTTCCGGTATCCTTCCGGCGTAAACGGCACTCAGAATAACAATCGGGAACGGGAACAGAGGCCGGATTCCGAAGACCTGAACCAGAACGGCATCCTGGACACCCGCAACAACTACCTGCATTATAGCGTCAACCTGGCATCCGATCGGGGCTGGAATCCGGCAACGGGCGTTTACGACGGGCCTTCGGTACTCGTCGTAGGCAGCAAGTCGGATCCTTCAGACCGTCCCTGGAGGCTGTTGCGCATCCCGTTGCGGGGCAGCAATGCGCCGCGCAGCGTCGAAGGCAACCCGGACACCACGTTTGCCGGCGTATTCGATTTTGCGCGAATCTGGATCGAGCACGACGATACGACCTCGCTGGACATTTACACAATTGCAGCGGTGGGCAGCGATTGGCTCGAGGATGAATCTCCCGAACACCAACAATCGGGCGACTTCAGAGTGGCCACCATCGGTACCGACAACCAGGTCTATGAACTGCCGCCCGGCCTTGAACGTGAAACCGACCCGCAAACCGGGAGGCAACTCCTGGAACGGTCCCTGGTTCTCCGTTTTGAAGACCTCTATCCGGGCGAAAGCGTGTCGGCATCACGAACCTTTACGGAGGGTCAGAACTACACGCGATATGGTCTGATGACCATGTTCGTGCACGGAGGCAATCCCACGTCCACCACCTATGAAGACAATTTCCCGGTCGGACCCGATTCGACAACCGGCAGCTTCAGTCCGATCGAGCTCTTCGTGAGGTTTTCACCCATCGGTGAGGATACGCTCAATTTCTACGAGTTCAGAAAACCAGTGTATCGCGGCTGGTCGCCGGAAGACAATACATTCAAAATCGAGCTCGATGTACTTTCTCAAATCAAGGGTAAACTCACGGACCTGGAGGCCACCGGACAGGCGTCCGACACCCTGCGTCTCTCCCTGCCAACGGTAGAAGTCCTTGCGGACTATGACAGTGAAGCCAATCAGATACGCGCGGACCTGCACGGCGGCACGTATACCGTACGGGGAAACCCGGCGCTTTCGAAAATCAAGTCGTTCGTGATTGGCGTTACCAATAACGGGGTCTTTCCGCTGGAGGGTGAAAACGAGATCTGGCTGGACGAACTGCGCGTCGATCGGATCCGTAAGAAGAATGCCGTCTCCATGCTGTTGAACGTTCAAACCACGTTGGCCGATCTGGGCAACGTAAGCCTCAACCTGGAACGCAGAAGCGGGGACTTTCAGGATCTTCAGGGGCGCTCCACAGGCAATACGACAACACAGGTCAGCATGAACGGTTCATTCAATCTGAACAAGTTCCTTCCCGATCGGTGGAACACCGCCATTCCTGTACGCTTCAATTACCTCCGGAACGGATCCGTTCCACGGATTCGACAGGGTTCCGACATCGTACTGACCGACCAGCAGAAGTCCAGAGAGAGCGCGGTCCGCGCGTCGTCCCGATTCAACGTCTCCATGCGAAAACGTCGGGCTACCAGAGACCCTCGCTGGATCGCCCGGCTCTTGTTCGACCGGATCAATGCGTCTCTGAACTTTCTGACCAACAACGCGGTCAGCGGGGCAATCACACGTCGCCGGTCCAACAACGAACAGAACTTCAACGGCAGCTTCAGCTATGACGTCAACTGGCCCAATCAGAAGGGGGTGAGAATCCTGAACTGGGTCCCGCTTCTGGGCTCCAGGTTTGAGGAAGTCCAGTTCTTCTACCTTCCCTCAACGCTCCGATACAACATGCGTTTTGATCGGAAGAACATCAACAGACGCTCCTTTTCCGCCGTTGAGGGCGACACCTCCGACGTCATTGCCGTGTTGAACCAGACCTTCAATCTCAACGAGAGTTTCGTGATAAAACTGACGCCCTTCAGAAGCCTGACCGCCAACTACTCCCTTGCCGTGAACCGGGACCTCCGGAACGCTTTCGATGTACCCAGGCTGCAGTTTGGCCGCGAGACCACGCGAAATCAGGAGGTGGGCTTCAATTTCACACCCCGGGTTTCCAGGTGGCTCAACGTCAACACCGTCTATTCCTCCCGCTTTCGCGAGCGGCTTGAAACCGGAGGCCAGCGGACTTCCATCGGAAATGAACGAAGGGGCCTCAGCGTGAACACCAACGGCCGGGTCGGCGGCAGGGTCAGCCTGAACCTGCCCGGGCTTTTTCGCCCGCTGGCGCGTCCCTCAAAAGGCCAGACAGGGTTTTCGGTCATCCGGCTCATCGGAAGGCTCGGCGGAGCGCTGGAAGCCGTGCAGGCCAATGTCACTCGAAATCGCAACTTTAATCTCTATGGTCTCAGGCGTCGCCCTGAATTCAGATTTCAACTCGGCCTGGCCGACACCACGTCATCGCCCCGTTACGGATCCGGGGGCGTTTCACGCGTAAATACCAGAAACATCACCGACAATGCGACGCTCAAGGGCGGTGTTCGCCTGCCTGCCGGCTTTCGCGGCGATACTCATCTGACGTTTAATCATGTCAGGAGCTTTGGCAATGCCAATACGGAAGAACAGAAGCTCGAATTCCCCAGTTTCTCCGCGCAGTGGCGGGGTCTCGGCGAACTTCCGGTCCTGAGGTGGTTATTCGCCAGTTCGAACCTGAACTTCAATTACAAGTCAAACCGCATCTTTCGCGGGGACGGCGGTCTCGACGACAACGTTCTGACCAGCGATACCCGGAGAACGGACTTCCGGCCTCTCATCAGATGGCAGGCCCGGTGGAAGAACAAGATGCACACGAATTTCAGTACGAACCGGAGCCGGCAGAACGACCTCCGGTACCAGCGCAACGTGGCTGCCGACACCACCGTGGCACAGCCGACGCTGGAGGAGCGCCTTATTGGTACGACCATCACCGAAACCTCCCAGTTCACGGCATCCCTCAGATATTCGCTGAGTTCCAAGTTCTTCACTAAACTGCAAAGCAACCTGGACCTGACGATCGAGTACGGCACCAGCTCCAGCCTCAAGAGGGAAATCCCCCGGAACGCGGAAGCTACTGAGACCGAACAGGCCGTTGTGCGCCAGAGCGATGACCGCTGGCACGCCAGCCTGGCGGGTCAATATCAGTTCAGCAGCAAATTTACCGGCGGCACCCGCTTCCGCCACGAGAACCGGAAGGACAAGCTCCGCGACCTGAACAACCGGGTCTGGGAATTCAGGGTCTGGGGAGAGATTCGTTTCAATTGAGGTTATCCGCCACCAGTTTAACTTCATCCCAGGATGGATACCGGAGTCCGTATGTTTTCCTTCAATCGGAAAGAACGGGTTGTCTTGCTGGGGCTGGCGGCCGCGTTGCTGATCGGCGGGGCAGTCAATCTCGTAGAGCGCTTTGGGGACCGCGACGTCCCGGACTTTCACGTTCAAAAGGGTGCGGTACCCGTTCCCGAAAGCCGGCACAAGACCGGGATTGTGAAGCAGGACACCGGCCCGATCGATCTGAATCGGGCTTCAGCCGGACAACTGACCCGGCTCCGGGGAATCGGTCCCAAAACCGCCCGCCGAATTGTGGACGATCGCAATCAGCGCGGGCCGTTCCAGAACGTGGACGATCTGACGCGGGTAAAGGGGATTGGCAGAAAAACCGTGGAGAGACTGCGCCCGAAGATAACTGTGAGCACCCCTTGAACAGGGCAACGGGAATTCAGATTGCCGGGAGTCTGCTTCGGATGGCGAGTCTGGAGCGGACGCACGCGGGATATCGCCTCTGTGCCCTTTTGGAATCGAGGCTGACGTCGCCCCTGCTCCCCGGGTGGCCTGTTCCGGCCCGGGTCCGGCAGTGCATTGGTGAGCGTCTACAGCGAGGATTCGATGAGGTCCGGGACGCACCAGGAATGGTTGTGATTTCTCCGGGAGGCGGCTTCTTCCATCTGCAGAAAACACCGCTGGAACAGGCTTCTGCCGGCGACAGGCTGGAATATATCACCTGGGAGGCATCGCAGACTCTGGTCGACCCCATCGACCGGTACATCGTGGATTACGTCGCCTCCGGACGAACAGCATTCTGGTTTGCCGTCCGCAAGGAGGTCTTCGAATTCTGGTCTGAATTACTGTTGTCCCTTGGTGTGGGGCAGTTTCGGCTGGAAGCAGAGCCAATGGGCCTCTTTCACGCCTGTCTTCTGATGAAGAACGAGGCCGGGTCCAGGATCGCAGGTATCATGGTTGTACAACCCTGGATCTATTTTGTGGCGGCGGAATCCAATTGTCTGATTGCAGCCGAGGCTGCCTGCCTGGACTTCCCCGACACGGATAACGGGTTGGCAGGGGTACACGCGCACGCAAAAACGTACGCGGAAAGAACAGAAGCCACGATACGTCACTGGCTCGGTGGAGGCCGCCATGCGCTTCGACACCGGTCCCGCGGCTATCGTCGGGTTCTGTTATGTGGCGAGAAGGCCCAGATCGCGACTCTTTCGGATCATCTTGAAGCAACGCAGGTTCCGAAACCCGAAACCCTCGCGCCTTTTTCGAAATGCACGACGGAGACGCTCCCAGACTCACAGCGGCATTTTCTGACGAGCCAATCTGCATTCAGCGTTGCGGGCGGTTTGGCCCACATGGCACTCGAAAAGGAGAAATCATGACCGCGGCGATCTATCCGGGCACCTTCGATCCGGTAACATACGGCCATCTGGATCTGATCGAACGAACGGCAAAACTCTGCAGCCGGCTGATCGTCGCCGTGGGGCTGAATCCCGAGAAGCAACCGCTGTTTTCGCCTGACGAACGCGTTCGCATGATACAGGAGGTATCATCCCATTGTCCCAATGTGGAAGTCACGAAATACAGCGGACTGCTCGTTGACTTTGCCAGGAAGAGTGGCGTTTTCACAGTTGTACGCAGTCTTCGTACGACAACCGAATATGAGCTGGAAATCGCGATGGCGGTTGCCAACCGTCGGATGGAACCTCAATTGGAGGTCCTCTTTCTGATGCCCAGCATGGACTATGCGTATCTGAATTCTACGCTCGTTCGTGAAATCGCGCGATTTGACGGCGACGTGACGGCATTTGTGCCGCCTGCGGTCGAAGACCGACTGAAGGAGAAGTTCGCGTAGGCTCTCCTTTCACAACAGGACGGTTTGTTGGAAAGCTGCGCCGTCACGCGATATCCATCCCGGAGACGGAGGCGCAAACCAGACCCCGGCACGACGCTCCGAAACCCTGAGTCGGGCTTTCCCGGGCGCCAGCCTTCAGACTATGTTCATCGACCAGGCCAAACTCACCGTAAGATCGGGTGATGGGGGAAACGGCTGCAGGAGCTTCCGGCGTGAAAAATTCGTACCTCGGGGCGGTCCTGACGGCGGAGACGGCGGAGACGGCGGCGATGTTGTCTTTTTATCGGACGCCGGAATAAATACCCTCATCAATTACCGGTTTCACCGGCATATTCGCGCGGAGCACGGGAAACCCGGCGCGGGGAAGAAGTGCAAGGGTCGAAGAGGTGCCGGCGCAATGGTACGCGTTCCTGCGGGAACGGTGATCCGGGATGCGGATACCGGCGAAACCCTTGCGGACCTCGCCGGGCGCGATGAACGGATCGTCGTGGTCAGAGGCGGACGGGGAGGGAGGGGCAACGCGCGTTTCGCAACTCCCACGAACCAGGCGCCCGAGACCGCCTTCCCGGGCGAATCCGGTCAGGAGAAGCGCCTTGAACTGGAATTGAAACTTATCGCGGACGTCGGTCTGGTCGGGTATCCCAACGCCGGCAAGTCCACGCTGCTGTCCCGCATTTCAGCCGCCCATCCGAAAATCGCGGATTATCCGTTTACGACGCTTCAGCCGCACCTCGGTATTGTTTCCTACAATGATTTCGACAGCTTTGTGGTTGCAGACATCCCGGGCCTGATCGAAGGCGCGCACCTTGGCAGGGGTCTCGGGCACCGGTTTCTTCGCCATATAGAACGTACTCGCATCCTGCTCTTTCTCCTCGATTCTTCGTCGTCGGATCCCGAACGCGATCTGGACGTTCTCCGAAACGAACTCCATCACTTCAGCCCGGGGCTTCTCAACAAGCCCTCTCTGACCGCGTTTACGAAAATCGACATCCTCGCCCCGGTAGACAAGGCACGCAACCGTCTGTCGGAGCGATGCATGTTTTCGTCCGTATCGGGAGAAGGTATTCCCGAACTCGTGCAACAATTGGGCAGACTGGTCGACCGGAACCGCTCCGATCATTCTCAACAATAATCACTCGCTTACAAACGTCGCCGGACCCCGCAGAAGTTACCCGTCCCCGCAATATTCGGCCTGCACGATTCTTTCGAAGTCGGCGCCACATTCTGAAAGCCATTTTCACCCCGCCACGTGTCCACCGCCCATATAGCGTGCTTTTCTCATGGCACGCCGATTGCCTTCATGTAGATCGAACCCGTCATACACCTCGCCCGGGTGGCCACCGCTGGTTGCAACAAACCGGTTTTCTCTGCCAAGATGTCCAATGATATCCTAGACTGGTTGACGCTTCATTCGGTGTCCGGACTGGGGCCCGTCGCGTACTCCGCGTTGCTGCGTCGGTTTTGCAGCCCGCGAGAGGTCTTGCGAGCGACCTGCGCACACTTGTGCTCCGTGCCTGGTATCGGCCCCGAACTCGCGGGGGCAATCCGCACGGAACGCGACCCGTCCTGGGCGGAAGAACAGCTTCGACGCGCCGAAGATAAAGGGGTCTACCTTCTGACTCTACAGAGCCCTGATTATCCGGGTTATCTCTGTCAAACCTATGCGCCGCCGCCCATTCTCTATGTGCTTGGAGCCATCGACGCCTGCGCGCTTCCTTCCGTCGCCGTCGTCGGGTCCCGGTCATTCACGTCTTATGGTCGGGATATCGCCTTTCAGATCTCCGGAGAACTGGTTCGCCACGGCATAACCGTGGTCAGCGGACTGGCCACCGGCATCGATACTCATGCGCACAGGGGAGCACTTGCCGCACGCGGATATACCGTCGCCGTATTGGGCAGCGGGCTTGACAGGCCGTATCCACCGCAAAACAAGGACCTGTTGCAGGTCGTCAGCGAGAACGGCGCCGCAGTTTCCGAATTCCCGATGGGCGCATCCGCAGAAGCCCACAACTTTCCGCGCCGTAACAGGATTATCAGCGGACTCAGCCTGGGCGTCGTGGTTATCGAAGCGGGTGAACGCAGTGGCGCGTTGATTACCGCCCGGCTGGCCCTGGAACAAAATCGGGAGGTCTTCGCCATCCCCGGTCCCGTTCACTCAGGCCGAAGCCGCGGCACAAACCGGCTCATCAGGCAGGGCGCGGTTCTCGTACAATCCGTGGAGGACATTCTGGACGAACTCCGTCCGCACCTGACACAACTCCAGCCTCGATACACCCGCGAACCCACTGCGGCGGAGCCCGCGAATCTCTCGAACCCGGAACGTCTGGTCTTCAATTGCCTTTCGGTCGACGTGCCCGCCCACATCGATGCCATTGCCGACCGGACGGAAATGCCGGCCTCAAACGCGCTGACGGCATTGCTCTCCCTGGAGCTGGCCGGCGTTGCGGAGCAACTTCCGGGCAAACGGTTTGTTCGGAAGATGGCTTGATCCGGATCCACGGACCGCGGAGACAAAATTAACCCCCTCGAATAGCAAGGGGGCGTGCGTATTGGACCACTGCTTCGTTACCTCAGAAACGACGCATCAGGCCCACGATCTTTCCGGCGATGCGAAAGTCATCCCGGCCCGGACGAACCTCGATGGCTTCGAACGCCTCGTTTTCCGGGATGAGCATTACCCGACCGGCTTCGGGGAAATACCGCTTCACGGTCGCCTCCTCCCCGATCACCGCCACGACAATTTCACCCGGACTCGCCGTATCCTGCTGACGCGCCACAACGTAGTCTCCATCCAGAATCCCCGCATCGCGCATGCTCTCACCCTTGACTCGAAGGACGAAAACGTCTTCAGACGGCAGAAAGGACCGATCCACAGCCACCGTACTCTCGACGTTTTCGGTTGCCAGGATGGGCTCCCCTGCAGCCACGCGCCCAATAACGGGCACCTCTCGCGACGTGGATTCACCCGGGATTTCGCGTTCGACAAAGTCGGTCAGCTCGATACCCCGCGACACCATGGGGCGTCTGCAGATATAGCCCTTTTTTTCGAGTGCGGCCAGCGTGGTCCTTACGCCGTTGGTGGAAGCGATGTTGAACGCATCCATGGTCTCGCGAATTGTTGGAGGAGCGCCGCCGTCTCGTATCGTCCGGGCGATAAATCCGTAAATGTCTCTTTGTCTGTCCGTCAGCTTCTGACGCATCACGCATCTCCTGAATAACCAACGCCATACGGTAGGGTACGCCACGGCCCGGTTTCGCTTGACCTGCAAAGGACCGGCAAAGTGTGCACTGCTCATTTGAATATAGTGAACATTAGTTCATTCGTCAACCACTGTTTTTGAGGCGCGGAATATTGCCGCCACCGCGGAACAGACCGATAGGCGATTGAATGGAAACAGGCGCCAAAACTGAAATCCACGCGATCCTGACGCGATGGATCGATACAAGTCATTGCAAAACTTATACTTAGTTAAAGCACAAAGTTCTTGACAGGTGTGCAGGGGTACGTATATTTATCCATCCGATATCCCGGAATCTTTTGGCCGAGGGTGGCGCCCCTTGAAGTCGTTGCGTTATTCAGACTGGTCCCTGTTCGGATGGCACGGGCTGACAGTGGAGGTCCCACAGGAGTGGAATCCCGGTAAGATAACGGGCGATTTCAAGGCGGGCAGCGTCCGCCTCGACGATCCGACGCTTGCCAGGCTGGAGATCGAGTGGAAGGACGCCCGCGGCGACCAGAAGGTCGCGCCAGTCGTCGATCGCTTTGTTGACGGACTCTCCCAGAGTGCCCGCAAGGAAAAGAAGAAACTCGACGTCGAACGCACTCCCGATGCGGGATGGCTGGAACTGCCCGATGCGGGTTCGCCAGTCGTGTTCGCCTGGCACGCCGAGTACCGAATCCATGCGCTGGCCTTCTACAGCAGTATGTCAGATCGGCTTTTTCTGATTAAGATCAGGACGAAGCTGGATGAGGACGCCGGGCAAAATATCAGGCGGATTTTCAACTCCGTCCGGGATACCGCACCCGACGGTGACCGGACGTGGGCGCTTTACGATTTCGTCTGTTCGTCGCCTCCGCAGTTCTCTCTGGAAACCTACGACCTCAAGTCCGGACACCTTCGTCTCTGTTTTCAGCAAGGCCGGAATATCCTCCAGTTCGACCGGCTCAGCCTTGCCGAAGTTCTCCTGAAGAAGCGAACCCTTCTCGACTGGTACCGGGAATTCTTCCGCAAGAGCCTGCGCCAGGTCAATCTGGACGCGAGAGAAACCAACGTGGGAGGCCATATCGGCCTGAGCCTGTGTGGAAGACCCAAGAGCCGCTGGCGGGGTCTGCTGATGCCCCTCCCGTTCTGGAATGTGCGACCGCGCTTGTACATGGAGGCCCGCGTCTGGACCTGTAAACACGCCAACAAGATCTATGCGGTACACACCTTTTACAAGAAGCGCAGGGATGTGCCGGACATCGAGAATGCCCGAAGCGCCGTTATCTGCCACCGATAGTCCGTTCTACCGGATTGAAGCGCCCGGCGAACGTTTCTTTGGCATCTCTGGACCACAGGATAAGGAATGTCCCTGTTCTCATTAAAAAAACAGCCCAAGATCAGCCGGGAGGCGATGTTCAACTCCAAGCCCACCCGGAACGACCGGCTGGACTGGAAGACGAACAAAGACGACGAAGTCGCAATTACGTTAAAGCGTGCGGATACCACGAAAGTGAAGATCCTCTCCAAAATCTTCTGGGTGCCTGAGAAACGAACGCTGGTTCTGGATGAGATTGGCTCTCAGGTCTGGAAAATGTGCGACGGACGCACGTCGGTGGCTTCGATGATAAAGCAACTGTGCGAAACCCACAAGCTCAACGCAAAGGAAGCCGAAATCTCTCTATTAACCTATCTCAGAACCCTCGGGCGCAAGAATCTGCTCGGTTTTCTGGTTGAGAAAGGCGATCTGAAGAAACGAAATAGAAGCGCCAGCGGAAAAGCGTGGGGATAAGCGCTGCATGCCGGATCAGAAAAAAAAGGCCCCGCGATTCAATACCGCGGGGCCTTCAGTATGCCAGGTCTGTAAAGGCGTCTGCCCTCAGAGACGCAAGAGATGCGGCGCGCAGTTTGGGCGGTTTGTCGCGCGCGTTTACCGGACCATCGCCTGCACCGCGTCACTTCCGTTCAGAAAGATCGCCGTAGACGTTTCGGCCAGATCGGCCAGCGGCGCCCAGTACACACCAAACAGGAGCGTGCCGACGAACAATACCGCCAGGGTTCCCGTGGCAAACGGAGACATCACAACCGGCGTGTCGGAAAGAGGCTTCTCCAGGTACATGGCGCGCACGACCCTTGCATAATAATACAGGGAAACGGCGCTGTTCAGCGCCCCCACCACCGCCAACCAGTAGAGCCCGCCATCAACCACCGCGGCAAACAGATACACCTTTCCAACAAATCCCGCCGTAGGCGGCAATCCCGTGAGCGAAAAGAGAAACGCGGACATCGCCAGCGCAATCCACGGCGACCGCCAGCCCAGACCCCTGTAATCGTCAATGTCTTCGCTGTCGATTTTTTCGGCCAACAGAAGAACGACCAGGAATGCACCAAGATTCATAAACAGATACGCGCCCGCATAAAACATCACGGCTTTCAGACCCGCCGCCGACAGCATCACCACACCCATCATCATGTAACCCGCATGGGCGATACTCGAGTACGCCAGCAGCCTCTTCAGGTTTCGCTGCCAGATGGCCGTCAGATTGCCCAGCGTCATCGTAAATGCGGAAATAACGGCGAGCAACTGCGGCCAGGCCACGCCCAACGCGGCGCCGGTGCCCGAAGCGCCGTCGTAAGCGGACAGACCCACGTAAAAGAACCGCGCCAGCATAGCGAAACCGACCGCTTTCGGCGCAACCGAGAAAAACGCCGTCACGGGTGTGGGCGCACCCTCGTAGACGTCAGGACACCAGAAATGAAATGGAACCGAGGCCACCTTATAGCCAAACCCCGCCATCGCGAGCGTCGCGCCGAGAAACAGCGTCAGTTCGTAAGGCGCGGTGGTTCCCAGGTGAGCCGCAATACCGTAAATGTCCAGCGTCCCTGTCAATCCGTAGATCAATGAAAACCCGTACAGCATGATGCCGGACGACACCCCGCCGTACACCACGTATTTCAGCGCTGCCTCATTGGATCGCCGGACCTGCTTCTGATAGCCGGCCAGCACATACGACGGCAGACTGACCAGTTCGAGCGCCAGATACATCATCAGCAGGTTCGCGGCGCCGGCCATCAGGAAGCCGCCCAGAACAACAGAGAGAAAGAGTGCGTAGAATTCACCGATGCGATCGGCGTCGATGTCCCGCGACTGCAGACCGAACAGCGTGACCACGATCGTCGTGACCACAATCAGCAGTTTGAAGAACAGGGCGAAGCCATCCAGGGCGATCATTCCCATGAACAAAGAGCCGGGCGCCTCGTCGTACAACCCCGCAATCGAAAACAGGCAGAGCACGAGCACGAGAAGCGTCAGCGCCGTCAACACCGCCTTCTTCTTTCCGGTCAGGACCAGATCGACGGTCACAATGCCGATAATAGCCAGCGTGACGATGATCTCCGGCCAGATGTATTGCAGGCCGTCCAGATTCACTGCGATCGCGTTTTCGATGGCATCGGCCAAAAAGTCGTCCTCCGGTCTGCGTCGAGCCCGTACCGCGCTGACGTTCAGAAAAGCGGACTTTCCGTTAATCGACTACCGCTGCAACGCGGACATCACCGGTCCGTTCAGGTCCTTAACGAGTTCTCCCAGAGACTGCGCGAGAAGATCGAGAACCGGCGCGGGGTAGATGCCCAGAACGATAACAATGACCGCCAGCGGCGCCAGGCTGAAAATCTCACGGCCGTTAATCTCGGGCAGGTCTTTCCACCGTTCGTTAAACGGCCCCATGAACAGTCGCTGAAAAGCCCAGAGCATATACGCAGCGCCCAGAAGCACCCCGAGCGTGCCCAAGATGGTCATGGTGCGATGGACCTGGAATGCGCCCAGGAAACAGAGCGCCTCACTGATAAATCCCGAGAGGCCCGGCAACCCCAGGGCGGCGAAGTACGCCACCATCGTCAGACTTCCGTATACCGGCATATGCGACCACAGCCCGCCGAATCCCAGTTTTCCGCGCAAATCGGGATCTTCGTAATCGTTGGGATACACGATATACCGATGGTGCGCCCGGTCGTATATAACGCCCACCAGCAGAAACAACATCGCCGTTATGGTGCCGTGGTTGAACATCTGGAATACCGCGCCGTTGATACCGTGGGGCGTAAACGAGGACATTCCGAGCATTACGAACCCCATGTGACTGATACTCGAATACGCCACCAGCTTCTTCAGGTCCGACTGCGCCATCGCGACGAGCGCGCCGTAGATGATGTTGATGACCCCGATCACAGCCAGAAAATAGCTGAAATCGCGGGTCACGTCCGGCAACATCGGATAGTTGAATCTTAGAATGCCGTACGTGCCCATTTTCAGGAGCACGCCCGCCAGAATCACGCTGATGGCAGTAGGCGCCTCGACGTGGGCATCGGGAAGCCAGGTGTGGAACGGGAACAGCGGCACCTTTATGGCGAAGCCGATGAACATGGCAAACCAGATCATAACCGGAGCCGAATACCCGAAGATCATTCCGGCCCGCAGCCACTCCGAGTGGTTCGCCTGGTCCATCATCACCAGCATATTGAACGTGTGTTTCCCCGTATCGGGATCTGTGACGTTGAAGTAGAACGCGAGCATCACCAGCAACAGCAGTACACTGCCCGCCAATGTATAAAGGAAGAATTTGATGGCCGCATATTCCTTTCGGGGGCCTCCCCAGATCCCGATCAGGAAATACATCGGCAACAGCATCACTTCCCAGAACACGTAGAACAGAAAGAAATCGAGCGACACGAACACACCCTGCATTCCGGTCTCGAGCAGCAGAAACAGTGCGAAGTATCCCTTTGCCCCCCGTTGGATGTTCCATGATGCGGGAACGCAAAGGAAGCCCAGCAGCGCCGTCAACAGCACCATCGAGACGCTCAGGCCGTCTATACCCATGTAATACTGGATGTTGAACGACTCGATCCAGGGCAGCTGCACTTCGTATTGCATATCGGGCACGGACCGATCGAAATCCTGGAACAGCCAGACCGCCAGCAGAAGACAAAGCCCGGTCGCAGCCAGCGCAACCCGGCGAATCGCATCCACCGACTTTCCGGGCAGGAGTAAAATCACCACGGCGCCGAGTACGGGAATAAACGTCAACAATGTCAGAATCCATTGAGCCATCTGTCGGCTACCTCCCTCATCGAAATCTCACGCCACACGCTGCACTGCAGGTCATGCAACCATCAATCTGATGACCATCAGCGCCAGAATGCCTCCCATCACCAGAACCACGTACGTCTGGAGGCGTCCTGTCTGAATGCGTCTCAACCCGCCGCCGGCCCACCTGATCACAGCGGCAACGGCGTTCACGAGGCCGTCGACCACCCATTCGTCAAACAGGCGATCGATAAAGGAAATGCCCCGGGTTAACGTCGCGGACAGATTCACGAGCCCGTCTACAATGTGGGCGTCGAACCAGTCCAATACCGTGCGTCCGACCATGACCGCCCGGACAAAGCTGGCTTCGTACAGTTCGTCGAAATACCACTTGCGGTTCAACGTTCGGAAGAATCCACCCGATTGAAGCGACGACGCCTCCAGTGCGATCATCTCCTCCCGCCGGTTGTAGTACTTGCGATATGCCGTATAGATGCCGGCCCCGGCAACCAGCAGCGAGAGAACCATCGCCGGGTAGTGCGCCGCGTGGGCAGCGTCGTTGCCCGATCCGGCCGCATAAACATCGGCGCCGGCTCCAACCGGCAGCGGTTCGCTGCCAGCGGCTTGCAGCCCCACTTCAGGCGCCCTCACGAGGTGGTGAAACCAGCCCTCTCCCCCAAGCGGGTTCCAGGCATAGAAGATCCAGAAACTCAGTGCCGCGAGCACGATCAGCGGAACGGTCATTACGCGAGGGGATTCGTGGGCGTTTTCGACAAGGGACTCCTCCCGCGGCTTTCCGTAGAACGTAAGGAAAATCAGCCGGAACATGTAAAAGGCCGTCAATCCGGCCGCGGCAAACCCGATCAACGGCAGCAGGAAATGGACCGGCCGGGAGAAACCGCCGAACCCCAGCGCTCCGGCCAGTATTGCATCTTTGCTGAGGAATCCGGAGGTCAGCGGCACGCCCGACAGGGCCACGGTCGCAATCAGAAAGGTCCAGAAGGTCAGCGGCATCTTCGCCCGGAGCCCGCCCATATTCCGCATATCCTGTGGGTCGAGGTCGTTATGTGTCTTATGGAACGCGTGTTCGACCGCGTGGATGACGCTGCCGGATCCGAGGAAGAGACAGGCTTTGAACGCCGCGTGCGTCATCAGATGAAAAAACCCGGCCACGTACGCGCCGACGCCCAGTCCCATAATCATGTATCCCAACTGGCTGATGGTCGAATATGCCAGGACGCGTTTGATATCGTATTGCGCCACGGCGATGGTCGCGCCCAGAATTGCCGTGATCGCTCCGATGTAGGCAATCACCACAAGCGCGTCCGGCGTGAGGATCGGGAACATCCTCGTTACCATATACACACCCGCGGCAACCATGGTCGCCGCATGGATCAGGGCGCTGACGGGCGTGGGACCTTCCATGGCGTCGGGCAGCCAGACGTGCAGTGGAAACTGCGCCGACTTGCCCACCGCGCCGCAGAACAGGCATAGACCCGCAGCCGTCAGCAGTCCCCCGCCGAGCCTCCCGCTGGCAACCCCGTCGTAGACACTCGCGTAATCGAAAGCGCCGACCTTCCAGAAAACGATCATGATGCCCACGAAAAAGCCCAGGTCCCCCACTCGGTTTACCAGGAACGCTTTCTTGCATGCCGCAGCCGCCGAAGGCTTTTCGTACCAGAAGCCGATCAGCAGATAGGAAGAGAGCCCCACGAGTTCCCAGAATACGTAAAGCAGCAGGAAATTATCGACCAGAACCAGGCCCAGCATCGAGAACGAAAAAATGGCCAGGAACCCGAAAAACCGCGAATAGCGCGGGTCTCCGTGCATATAGCCGACCGAATAGAGATGCACCAGTCCGCTTACGACCGTGACAACGATCAACATGACGGCGGTGATATTATCGACCAGCAGGCCAACGGCGATTTTCGCAATGCTCAGATCCAGCCAGATCCACGAATCGAATTCGAGGCGCCAGGCCGGATCGTATGCAGAAAGCGCGAGGATGAAGTACCGGAGAGAAAGAAGAAACGAAATGGAAATTGCAGCGAGGGGTATCCAATCGCCCCCGCGGGGCAGGCGCCGCCCCCAGAACGCCTGGATGGCAAAAGCCGCAAGGGGCAGTACGGGGATCATCAGGATGAGGAGCAGGTCCAAGGCCATTCACTCTCCCGGAGACGTCAACCGCTCAGTGAGTCCAGTCTGTCTATGTTAACCATCTGATAATTGCGGTAGATATTCAGAACGATCGCCAGCGCAACCGCCGCTTCGGCCGCGGCGAGGACAATGACGAACACGGCAAATACCTGGCCTTCGATTCCCGAATCGGTGAACCGCGCGAACGCGACGAGATTCAGGTTGGCGGAATTCAGAATGAGTTCGACCCCCATCAGGATGCTGATCGCATTGCGGCGCGTGGCAACGGCCAGAATTCCCAGACAAAACAGAATGGCCGCCACGACCAGATAGTGCTCCAGTGCAATCATAACTCCCCCTCATCCTCCTCCTGCCCCTTCCCTTTTCCGGCCAGCATCGAGGCGCCGAGCAGGGCCGCCAGCAGCAGCATTCCGGCCACTTCGAACGGCAGGACGTAGGTTGTCATGAGGGACTTGCCGATTTCCGCCGTACTGGAAGCGGGTGACGGGCCTTCCGCCAGCGGCCACGCCGTCTTCATGATCACCATGACCAGCAATGCAAATCCGGCGCCGACGACAACCACGCTGGGCAGAAACTGCACCCGTTCGGACAGCAGATTCAAATCGTAGATCCGGTTGGTCAACATCACGCCGAAGAGCAGCAGAATCAGGATTCCACCGACATAAATCAACACCTGCGCGCCCGCCAGGAAGTCTGCGTCGAGAAATACGTACAGACCGGCGACGCCGAAAAACGTGAACAGGAGGGCAAACACCGCGTAGATCAGGCGGCTAACGAACACGACCGCGGCCGCCGACCCCACGGTCACCGCGGCAAACAGGTAGAATACGATCGTCGATAGTTCCATAATATCAACCAAACCCCGGGGGTCCCTCACCTTTAGCCGATTGCTTGCCCGCGTACGGACCGGCTCCGGCGTTTTCTTTCGACGCTTCGCTCTCCGTTAACGATCCGCAGACGCCGCGTCGGCGGGTTTTTTTTCGTAATCCCACGGACGGGCGTACCGGTAGATCAGGTCCGTCCTGTCGTAGACGGACGACTCGTAATTCGGAGTCATGATCAGGCATTCGGTGGGACACGGATACGTACAAAGGCCGCAATAGCAGCAAAGCCCCATGTCGATGTCGAAACGGAGAACCTTGAGCCGTTTCTTGGTCCCCTTGGACGTCAGGCCGAGATCCTCGTCGGGACCGGCTTTTTCGCACTCGATGTAGATGCAGTCCACCGGACATGCTCTTGCGCACTGATCACACCCGATGCAGTCGTCGATATCGTTGAACAACTGGTTGCGCGACCGTTCCGGCATCTGCCAGCGCTCGTCCGGGTACTCCAGTGTAATCGAAGGCGTGAACAGATGCTTCAGCGTGATATTCAAGCCTGTCCAGATGGAAGCAGCCGACTGATAGAGATTCCTGAAATACGATGCCATTGCGTCACCTATGGAGAAGGAGTCCGTAGATTCCTGAGTGGGACCTTATGCCGTGTGGGCGCGCTGTGTCCGCCCCTGCATCAGTCCCTGGGCGGCAGAACGCAAGAGGAAAGCGAGAACGACAGCCATCACGCCCATCAGTCCCACCTTGGCGAGTTCCTGCAGCCACTCCGGAGCGGCAAAGTGCCAGACGACCGATCCCAGCATGCAGAGGAACGCGGCCGGCGTGAGCACCTTCCAGCCCACGAACATCAACTGATCGACGCGCAACCGCGGAAGGGTCCAGCGAATCCACATCTGCACCGCGACCAGCAACAGTCCCTTTCCGATCATCCAGACGGGACCGGCCGGGAACGAGCCGCCCCACGGCGCCTGCCAGCCCCCCAGAAACACGACCGCCCCGACCATGCCCACGGCAACCATCGCCGCGTATTCCGCGACGAAAAAGAACGAGAATCGCATACCGCTGTATTCGGTGTGGTACCCCGCCACCAGTTCGGATTCGGCTTCGGGGATATCGAACGGCGTCCGGTTGACCTCTGCAAGCGAGGCGATGAAGTAAAGAATGAACGCGAGGAACGTAAAGGGATTGCGAAAAACGAACCAGTGATATATCGATCCGGACTGCGCCGCGACCAGTTCCTGCGTGCTCAGCGTGCCCACAAGCGGGATCACACTCAAAAACGCCATGGCCACGGGAATCTCGTAGCTGACGACCTGCGCGGCGGAGCGCATCGCGCCCAGCAGAGACCACTTGTTGTTGGACGCCCATCCGGCCATGAGAATCCCGAGCACGCCCAGCGACGAGATGGCGAGAATATAAAAGACCCCGATGTTGAGATCGCTCACGATAAGGCTGCCGCCGAACGGAATGCACACGAAGATCGCCAGGGTTCCGGAAAAGACGAGAAGAGGCGCCAGTATGAACAGGCCCTTATCCGCAGCTGCCGGAATGATGTCCTCCTTCAGCAGAAGCTTGACGCCGTCGGCAATCGGCTGTGCCCAGCCGTGCCAACCCCCGGTTCGCATCGGCCCCAATCGGTCCTGGATGTGGGCGGAAATCTTCATTTCCATATAAACCATGATCAGGCCCAGAACGGCGACGAGCGTTACGACCACGATTCCGGCGAGCAGCCCCAGCGCAACGGACAGCAGACCGATCGGTACCGCGCTCAAGAATCCCACCTGATCTGCGAGCGCCGCCGCTAATTCGAGCATAAGGCAATCCTAACGATCGATCTCGCCCAGTACGATATCGATGCTTCCGATAATGGCGATAATGTCCGCCAGATAATGGCCCCGGGCAAGTTCGTCAAATACACTCATCACCGTGAAGCACGGAGACTTCACCCGTACCCGGTACGGCACGTTTGAACCGTCGCTGATGACGTAGACCCCCAGTTCGCCCCGGGGGTTTTCGCTGCGAACGTAACACTCGGCGTCTTTGGGCGGACGCACGTTTCGGGGTACCGCCGCCTGTACGTCGCCGCCCTCCGGCAACTGATCGAGCGCCTGGGATACGATCCTGGCGCTTTGCTCCATCTCGCGAATCCGCACCATGTACCGGTCCCAGCAATCTCCCAGAGTCCCCATCTCTCCCCTGCCAGAAGGCACGTCGAACTCGAACCGGTCGTATATTGAGTACGGTTCGTCCCTGCGCAGGTCCCACTTCACCCCGCACCCCCGAAGATTGGGGCCGGTAATGTTGTGGCTGTACGCCGACTTCAGCGCAAGCACGCCGACGTTGGCCGTACGTTCAATGAAGATCTTATTGTACGTCAGCAGGTCATTATACTCTTTCAGCTTCCCTTCGAACGCGTCCAGGAAGTGCCGGCAGCGCTCCACGAATCCGGGCGGCAGATCGTGTGAGACCCCGCCCACCCAGATGTAGTTATACAACATCCGGGCTCCGCACGTCATTTCAAACAGGTCGAAAATATCCTCCCGTTCCCGGAAGGCAAACAAAAAGGGCGTAAACGCCCCGATATCCATTCCATAGGTCCCGAACGAAACCAGATGACTCGCGATCCGGTTCAACTCGCACATGATGACCCGGATGTACTCCACGCGCTCCGGAATCTCGAGCCCCAGGAGTTTCTCCACCGCCAGCACATACCCCATGTTGTTGTTCATCGCCGCGAGATAATCCATTCGGTCCGTGAACGGAATCACCTGCGGATACGGCAGGTTCTCGGCATGCTTTTCAAAGCATCGATGCAGATAGCCAATATGGGGTTTCGCCTCTTCGACGATTTCTCCGTCGGTCCTAATCTCCAGACGCAGCACCCCGTGCGTACTCGGGTGCTGGGGTCCCATATTAATGGTCATCAGTTCGCTGGTGAGATTGTCGCCCCCCATGTCCGCTGCCGGCGGCAGACCCGGCCGCTCCACCGTCACCTCTGCCGCCGCCCGTGGAATCCCTGCCATGATTTATACCTCAACCCTGATGCCGCGATAATATTCCTGCACCTCGTAATCCTTGCGCAGGGGCCAGCCTTCCCAGTCGTCGGGACACAGAATGCGCCGCAGGTCGCTGTGGCCGTCGAAAACGATCCCGAACATGTCGTACGTTTCGCGCTCGTGCCAGTTCGCCACCCGCCATACCCCTTCCACGGACGGCACATGGGGATCGTTTCTCCCCACCTCCGTCTTCAAAGTCACCTTGTGCCCCAAAGACGTGGAAAACAGATGATAGACCACCGCAAGGTGTTCAGGATAATCCACCCCGCTCAGACACATCAGAGACTCGAACCGCATCGCCTCGTCGTCCCGCAGGTACAGACCGATTTCGGCAATCGCGCCGGCATCTACCCGGATGAACGGATCCACGTTTTCGGTCAGATCCAGAACCCGGTCGCCGAACGTCGCTTTCAGCCGGTGGAAGATCTCCTGCGGTGTCATAGATTGCCTCCACCCGCCGTCCGGGAAAGACGGCGGACGAAACTCAGCTCACTTTCGCGATGGAATCGATGCGGATCTTGTCCTGGAGTTTCATGACGCCTTCGAGCAGGGCCTCCGGCCTCGGCGGACATCCCGGGACATAGATGTCGACCGGTACGACCCGGTCAACACCCTTCAAAACGTGGTAACCGTGCTGCCAGTACGGCCCACCGGACGTGGCGCAGCAGCCCATGGACATCACGTACCGGGGCTCAGCCATCTGGTCGTACAGCTTCTTCACGCGAGTGGCCATTTTCAGGGTCACCGTACCGGCCACGATCATCAGATCGGACTGCCGGGGTGTGGCGCGCGGGACCATGCCCAGACGCGACCAGTCGTATCGCGACGCGCCCGTGGCCATCATTTCGATCGCGCAGCACGCCAGTCCGAACGTCATCGGCCAGAGCGAAGACAACCGCGCCCAGTTGACGAAATAATCGACCGACGTCACGATGACGTTATCCTGGAAACGACCTGTGAGCTTACCCATGGATGGGCCTGCCTCCTGAAGCAGTCAGCCTGACTGATTGCCGTGAAACGCCGCGAATTGAACGTGGACAAGCAGAAAAGGCCGGCCGCGATTCGGTTCCCGCGCTCGCGACGGGCTCAGTTCGGGCCGGCGGATCAGCCCACGCGGCTTCCGGTTGTCGAAGCGGCCACCGGCGCCTGCCGTTCCGGCAGCTTGGGACGAACCCATTCGAGGGCCCCCTTCCGCCAGGCATACGCCAGGCCGAGCAGGAGCACCACCACGAAAACAGACATTGCACCGAAGCCGTACCAGCCGAAATCATTCGCCACTACCGCCCACGGATACAGCAGTACGACTTCGACGTCGAAGATGATGAAATCCAGGGCAATCACGTAGAACCGGATATTGAACTGAATCCACGATCCACCCACCGGCTCTTCACCGCATTCGTACGTACTCAGTTTCTCCGCGCTGGGATTCCGGGGCCGGATCAGACTGCCGATGAACAGATTGACCACCACGAAGAGCCCGCCGATCCCCAGAAAAATCAGGACATTGGCATATTGATCCAGCATCGTATCGGGGCCTCATGAGGTGACGCGCGGCAAGGAGGAGCGGCGTGCCGGCGCGGGCCTGAATTCCAACGCCGTACGCGTTCGGGACCGACGGCGGTAAATAAGCGAAAACCTGACGCTTCTGTCAAGGGAAAAGCACCCGTCAGACATCCCATCCGCCGGATGCGTCCGGCCCGGCGCGAGGCGGATCCGGCAAACTTGACTTTTTCGTACATTTTTAATCTTGACACATGGATGCGTATTGGGTATGTTACGGTTGAATTCAGGAAACATTATTGTCACGTCGCAGAAAATGCAACATAACTAATGCCCTTTCAGGCGATGAAAGGAGCGCACGATGAGCGAAATCGTAAGTGACGAAGTGCAGGAACTCGAAGAACTGGCAACCAGAGAGTATAAATACGGCTTCGTAACGGACATCGAGCAGGACGCGGCGCCCCCGGGTCTGAGCGAGGATATCATCGCCTTCATTTCCATGAAGAAGAGCGAACCCGACTGGTTGTTGCAATGGCGGCTTAAAGCCTATCACAACTGGCTCAAGATGGAAGATCCGACCCGTCGCAAGCGTAGCCGGCATTGGGCGATGGTCGATTATCCTGATATCGACTACCAGAAAATCATCTATTACTCGGCGCCGAAGAAGGCGGAAACGCTGCAGAGCCTGGAAGAGGTAGACCCTGAAATCCTCCGGACCTACGAAAAACTGGGCATCCCCCTCGAGGAGCAGAAGATACTGGCTGGCGTGGCGGTCGACGCCGTTTTCGACAGCGTTTCCGTGGCCACCACATTCAAGGACAAGCTTTCCGAACTGGGAGTCATCTTCTGTTCGTTTTCGGAAGCGGTGCACGAACACCCCGAACTGGTGAGGAAGTATCTCGGTTCCGTCGTGCCGTACAACGACAATTACTTCGCCGCGCTGAACTCCGCCGTCTTTACCGACGGCTCTTTCTGCTACATCCCCCGGGGCGTGCGGTGTCCGATGGAGCTGTCGACGTACTTCCGCATCAACGCCGCCAATACGGGCCAGTTCGAACGGACGCTCATCGTTGCCGAAGAAGGAGCCTACGTATCCTATCTCGAAGGTTGCACCGCCCCGCAGAGAGACGAGAATCAGCTCCACGCGGCCGTTGTGGAACTGGTTGCCCTGGACGACGCGCAGATCAAATACTCAACCGTTCAGAACTGGTATCCCGGTGACGAAAACGGCGTCGGCGGCATCTACAATTTCGTGACCAAACGCGGCGCCTGCCGCGGCGCGAATGCCAAGATTTCCTGGACACAGGTGGAAACCGGGTCGGCCATCACCTGGAAATATCCCAGTTGCATCCTCCAGGGCGACAACTCCATCGGAGAATTCTATTCCGTGGCCGTTACCAGCGGGCGCCAGCAGGCCGATACGGGCACCAAGATGATTCACCTTGGCAGGAACACGCGCAGCACCATCGTATCGAAGGGCATTTCCGCGAAGAACGGTCAGAACACCTACAGGGGACGGGTCCAGGTTCTGAAGGGCGCGGCAAACGCCCGAAACTTCACGCAATGCGACTCGATGCTCATCGGCGACCAATGCGGGGCGCACACCTTCCCTTACATCGACGTAAGGAACACCACCTCGCAGGTAGAGCACGAAGCCTCCACCTCGAAGATCGGCGAAGATCAGATTTTCTACTGCAACCAGCGTGGTATTTCCACCGAAGACGCCGTCTCCATGATCGTCAACGGCTTCTGCAAGGAGGTGCTGGCAGAACTCCCCATGGAATTCGCCGTTGAAGCGCAGAAGCTGCTTGGCATCAGCCTGGAAGGCAGCGTCGGATAGTGCACATCCGGCGACGAACGGAGAACCCTCAAACGCATCGACGGCTTCCCTGGAGGCCCGCGTAAACGACCCGTTAATCCGGACTTCACCCCCGTACCATCGACAGTTTTCAAAGAGGAACACGAATGCTGGAAATCAACGACCTGCACGCAAGCGTCGAAGGCGCCCGCATCCTTTCCGGTATCAACCTGAGAGTCAACGCAGGCGAAATTCACGCCATTATGGGTCCCAACGGATCCGGCAAGAGCACCCTTGCCCAGGTACTGGCCGGACGGGAAGAGTACGAGGTGACCCGCGGCTCGGTACAATACGAGGGGGTAGACCTGCTGGAACTGGATCCGGAAGAACGCGCCCAGGCCGGCATCTTCATGGCCTTTCAATATCCTGTGGAAATTCCCGGCGTAAACAGCGCCTATTTTCTCAGGACGGCACTCAACGAACTCCGCAAGGCACGGGGCCAGGACGAATTCGACGCGATGGATTTCCTTGCGCTCTCCAGGGAGAAGCTCAAGCTGGTGGAAATGGACGAGTCCTTTCTCAACCGGTCGGTCAACGAGGGATTCTCCGGGGGCGAGAAGAAACGCAACGAGATTTTTCAGATGGCAATGCTCGAACCCAGGCTGGCCATTATGGACGAAACGGATTCCGGGCTTGACATCGACGCGCTGAAAATCGTGGCCAACGGCGTGAATACGCTTCACCGCAAGACCCCTGAAGGCGCGGTCCTGGTGGTCACCCACTATCAGCGGCTACTGAACTACATCGTACCCGACTTCGTGCATGTACTTCTGAACGGCCGAATCGTCAAATCGGGCGGCAAGGAACTCTCTCAGAAGCTGGAAGCCGAAGGCTACGATTGGATTCGCGAGGAATCGACGGTCCGACTCGCCGATGATTAAGGGAGGAAGCCGCACCATGGTCAACACGGGCATGCACGCCTACCTGACGGCATTCGCCACACTTGAAGAGAGCCTGAACGGCCGATCCGCGGCACCCCTGAACGAACTTCGCAGGTCGGCAATCAGACGATTCGAGGAACTCGGGTTTCCGGGCACGAGAGACGAAGCCTGGTTTCACACGAATGTCGCATCGCTCGTCCGCACTTCGTTTCGCACGTCGACGGGCGCCGATGCACATCGGGTCTGGAAAACGGAAGACGCCATCGAGGATCTGGCGACGTCGCGCCTGGTTTTCATCAACGGCTTCTTCAGCGCCGAAAACTCACGGACGGGAGATCTTCCCGACGGCGTACGCGCCGGTAGCCTTGCGGAGCTATTGGCAACCGAACCCGAATGGGTTGAAGACCATATCGCGCGGCACGCCGCCTTCGAAGAGCGTCCTTTCGTCGCCCTCAATACCGCATTCCTTCAGGACGGCGCCTTTATTTACATCCCTCGGGGCACCGCCGTGGAAGCGCCCATTCACGTGATTTTCGTTTCATCGGTTTCAGACGCGGCTTCCATCTCGCACCCCCGCATGCTGGTCCTGGCCGAAGAAAACAGCCAGGCCACGATTGTCGAAACCTATACCGGCGGCGGCGCCTATTTCACCAACGCCGTTTCGGAAGTCATCGCAGGCGACAGTGCCGTGGTGGACCACTACAAGCTGGAACTTGAGAGCCCGGAGGCGTTTCATATCGCCACCATGCAATGCCGGCAGGGCGCGCGGAGCGACCTCTCAACGCACGCCATTTCTCTCGGCGGCAAACTGGTGCGTAACGAAGTCAACGCGCTGCTGGCCGGTGAAGCCGGTGAAGCCACGGTCAACGGATTCTATCTGACCGACAGCGAGCAGCATATCGACAATCATACCCTGATCGAACACGCCGAACCGAGTTGCAACAGCCACGAACTATACAAGGGAATCCTCGGCGGCCGGTCCAGCGGCGTGTTCCGCGGCAAGATTCACGTTCACCGGAAAGCGCAGGAGACCGACGCCTACCAGAGCAACCAGAGCCTGCTCATCTCCGACGATGCGGACATCAACACCAAGCCTCAACTCGAAATCTACGCCGATCAGGTCAAGTGCTCACACGGTGCGACCATCGGACAGCTCGACCGGAACGCGGTCTTCTACCTGCGCTCGCGCGGGTTGAATTATGGCACGGCACAGCGTATTCTGGTGCACGCATTCGCGATCGACATCCTGAACAGAGTCAAGCCCGAACCCGTTCGAAGCTATCTGGAACGGATTGTCATGGAAAAATTCGAACGGGCGCGAGACACCGGGAATCTGCCATGAGCCCGTCCGCACATGCCCTCGCCGAAAGGCTCTCATGCCCGCTCGTCGAGCGTGCGGGGCCATTCGATCCCTACCGTATCCGTCGGGATTTTCCGGTTCTGGGTCAATCCGTACGGGGTAAACCGCTGGTCTACCTTGACAATGCCGCGACAACCCAGAAGCCCAGGGATGTACTCGACGTCCTCGAAGTCTTCTACGAAGCGGCAAATGCCAACGTGCATCGCGGGGTCCATCATCTCAGCCAGGTTGCAACGGATTCCTACGAGGGCGCGCGAGGCAAGGTCCGTCAGTTTCTGAACGCGGCCCACGACCGGGAAATCGTATTCACCGGCGGTACGACGGACAGCATCAATCTGGTCGCGCAGACGTTCGGACGCAAGCACGTGGATTCGGGAGACGAAATTCTCGTGTCCGCCATGGAGCACCACTCGAATATCGTGCCGTGGCAGATGCTCTGCGAGGAAAAAGGCGCAAGAATGCGCGTGATTCCCATGAACGAGCGGGGAGAGTTGCTGATTGAAGAGTACGAACGGCGGCTGAACGAGCGCACGAAGCTCGTCGCTGTCGTTCACGTGTCGAACGTCCTCGGCACCCGCAATCCCGTCTCCGCCATCGTAGAGCTCGCACGAGAACGGGGAATCCCCGTTCTGCTGGACGGAGCCCAGGCGGTCCCCCACTTCAAGGTGGACGTTCAGGAGCTGGGATGCGATTTTTACGCATTTTCGGGGCACAAGCTCTACGGGCCGACCGGCATCGGAGTCCTGTACGGAAGAAGCGAACTGCTGGACTCGATGCCGCCCTACCGGGGCGGCGGCGGGATGATTCGCGAGGTTTCATTCGACAAGACCACCTATGCCGATCCTCCAGCCCGCTTCGAGGCGGGCACGCCCCATATTGCCGGTTGTATCGGCCTGGGCGCCGCCATCGACTACCTGAACCGTGTCGACCTGGAAGCCGCCGCCGCATACGAGAACGACCTGCTCGCCTACGCTACGGACGCCCTTTCCGAGATTGCCGATCTGAGTATCATCGGCACGGCGGAAGAGAAGGTCAGCGTCATTTCCTTTGTAATGGATGGCCTCCACCCGCACGACGTCGGCACCATCGTAGACCAGCAGGGCGTGGCGGTCCGCGCCGGACACCACTGCGCCCAGCCCGTCATGCGCCATTTCAACATCCCCGCAACGACGCGGGCGGCCACCGCGTTCTACAATACGCGCGAAGACATCGACACGCTTGTAAGTGCCCTGCATACGGCCAGTGAGGTATTCCGCTGATGTCCGACCTACGGGAACTCTACCAGCAGGTCATCCTGGACCATAACAAGAGTCCGCGGAACTTCCGGGTCATGGTCGATCCGGACAGGGAATCCGAAGGTCACAATCCGCTGTGCGGCGATCACCTGAACGTCTATGTCAAATTCGAGGGCGACCGGATCGCGGATATCGCCTTTCAGGGCGCCGGATGCGCCATTTCGAAGGCGTCGGCTTCCCTGATGACCGACGCGGTCAAGGGCCGGACACTGCGGGAAGCGGAGTCGCTCTTCGGCAAGTTCCACGACCTGGTGACCAGCGATGTTTCGTCCCCGCCCGATACGGACGGTATCGGGAAACTGGCCGTCTTTACCGGGGTGCGCGAATTTCCCGTGCGCATCAAATGCGCAACCCTCGCCTGGCACACCCTTCTGGCCGCGCTTGAAAACAGCAGCCGGCCGGTAACCACCGAGTAGTCGAAGATGAGGAGGAATTCGCTTTGCTCGACCGATTGCTGAACCGTCTGTACAGTAACGACAGGGAAGACGAGGATGCGGCTCGAGAAGGCGTACCGGACGCAGGCGCGAAAGACAATGCGACTCCCGTCGACACAAGCGCCCTGGAAGCGCACGCCGCCGGACGCGCGGAAGAACGGCAGGCAACGGCCGATACGGCCGAATCCGACGGCCCGGTAGACACCGAGGCCGTAAGGGAGAACATCATCGCCGCCCATCGTACGGTATTCGACCCGGAGATTCCTGTCAACATCTACGACATCGGCCTCATTTACGACATCAAGGTCGAACCCTCCGGGATGACGTACGTCCGCATGACCCTCACCTCCCCCGCCTGTCCGGCCGCGGGAATCCTTCCCGGACAGGTAGAAAGCGCCACCCGATCGGTCGACGGCGTCCGGGACGTCAACCTGGACCTGACCTTCGACCCGCCTTGGAACCCGGAGATGATGTCCGAAGCCGCAAGGCTCGAACTGGGACTGCTATAGCCGTGTTTCAGCGTCCGGCGGTAACAGGCGTCCGCCGGGAGTACGGATTCCGGACACGCGGCGTTGGGAAATTCGTGCGACCGTTGACCGGGCGGATGGAATGATCCAGACCTCCAACCCGTACAGAGGAATTCGATAGCGCCATGAAATTGAGCGCTGGGGAAGAATACGGGCTTCGGTGCCTGCTTCAGATCGGCCGGCGGCAGAGAGAAACCGGCGGCGGCCTCTCCATTTCGGAGATCAGCCAGATTGAGGGACTTTCCGTCCCCAATGTCGCAAAGCTGATGCGCCTCCTGCGCCTCGGGGGATTCGTGGAGAGCGTTCGAGGTCAGTCGGGAGGGTACGTACTCGCGCAGCCGGCCGACCTGGTTGTGGTTGGCGATGTACTGGCGGCGCTCGGCGGTCGCCTCTTCAGTCCGGAATTCTGCGACGAACACGCCGGCCAAGAAGCATTGTGCACGCACTCCGTCGACTGTTCGATCCGGTCGCTCTGGACCTCCGTACAGTCCGTGATCGATCAGCTGCTGAGCCGCGTTACCCTGAATGACCTGCTGGGAGACGAGCAGGCCACGGATGCGTGTCTGCAGCACGTGACAAAGGAACTGATTCAGGTAACGGACTGACAGCCTGCCCGGTTTTTTGGGCCAGGCGGACGGATTGCCGGCGGCGAAATGCCGCCGAAGGTAACCAAAAGTAACGAATCCATCCATTCTGCCAGAGGTGATCGATGGGACTTGAGACGGGACTCGGGGACAATGTTATCACGACCACACTGTCCAAGATGATAAACTGGGCGCGCAAGTCATCCCTCTGGCCGATGCCGTTCGGCACGGCCTGCTGCGCCATCGAAATGATGGCCACGCTCTCGGGGCGCTTCGACATGGCCCGGTTCGGCGCCGAAGCGGTTCGGTTTTCGCCCCGTCAGTCCGATCTGCTCATTGTATCCGGACGGATTTCGATCAAGATGATGCCGGTACTCAAGAAAATCTACGATCAGATGCCGGATCCGAAATGGGTGATTTCGATGGGCGCATGTGCATCGTCAGGGGGCGTATTCAATACGTATACCCTGGTGCAGGGCGTCGATCAGTTCCTGCCGGTGGATATCTATGTGCCCGGCTGTCCGCCCCGCCCCGAGGATCTGCTGTCCGCGCTGATGAAGATCCAGGAAAAAATCGACCGGGAACATCCTGCGAAGCCAACAGTGGCATTGGAATCCTGACCACCCTGGCAACGCACATCTCTCTGAGGGGAGGGCCGATATGAACATCACGGTTACAGAAGCCGCGCAGAAGGAGGTCGTCAACCTGATTCGGAACCAGGAATCGGCCATCGTTGGCGTTCGTGTCAAGGCGGAAGCGGTGTCGCCGCTGCAGGCCAACTACCGCCTCGCGTTTGTTGCCCACGGACAGGAAGAGGAGGCGGACGAGGTCACGCCATTCGACGGATTCAATATCTACGTCGACCCGGAAAGCGCCCCGTACGCACAGGACATCACGCTGGACTTTGTGGACAGCCTGATGGGACGCGGCTTCAAAATCGAGAATCCCAACAAGGTGCCGCCGCACCTTAAGGGAACCGCCGCGGAGAAGATCCAGAACATCATCGACGAGAAAATCAATCCCAGCGTCGCGATGCACGGCGGCAACATCTCTCTGGTGGACGTGAAGGACAACAAAGCATACATTCAGTTCGGGGGCGGATGCCAGGGCTGCGGCATGGTCGATGTGACACTCAAGCAGGGTGTCGAGGTGCTGATTAAGGAGGCCGTGCCCGAAATTGACGAGATTCTCGACATTACCGAGCACGCGGACGGCGAAAACCCGTACTACCAGTCCTCAAAATAACACCGGAGGAAATACAACGGCAGACGACCGGGGGTCTCCCCTCGCGTCTGCCGTTGCGTTTTCGGGCATTCGAAAAGGTCATGCAAACAACAGTCCGGACATCTCCGTTTCGGATCGTACTCGTTTCGACATACGAACTCGGGCGTCAGCCATTCGGTCTGGCATCGCCGGCCGCATGGTTGCGGGCACATGGAATGGACGTCGTTCTCGCGGACGTCTCGATCGACGGTTTTCCGCACGAGGCCGTGCGTTCCGCCGACCTGGTGGCGTTCTACGTCCCGATGCATACCGCCACGCGGCTGGCCGTACCCCTGGTGGGGAAGGTACGTGGCCTGAACGCCAGCGCCCACCTGTGCTTCTACGGTCTGTACGCGCCGGTCAATGAATCATACCTGCGCGGTCTGGGCGCGCAGACGGTCCTCGGCGGGGAATTCGAAACGGGCCTGCTCCGTCTCTGCAACAGGCTGAGGGGGAACCCGGAGAACCCGCACCGCCGGTCCGAACCCGTTGTTTTCCTGGGCAGACAGCAGTTTCTTCCGCCCGACCGAAAGGGTCTGCCGGACCTTTCAAAATACGCACGGCTCTCCACGGGCGCCGGACAGGAAAAGACCGTGGGATATACGGAGGCCAGCCGGGGCTGCAAGCACCTTTGCCGCCATTGCCCGGTGGTTCCCGTATACAACGGCAGATTCCGCATCGTGCAGGCGGACGTCGTACTGGACGACGTCGCGAAACAGGTTGACGCCGGGGCTACACACATCACGTTCGGCGATCCCGACTTTTTCAACGGAATCGGACACGCGGTACCCCTGATTCAGAAACTCCACGCGAGATTTCCCGAGTTGACGTACGATATTACCGTCAAGATCGAACACCTCCTGAAATACCGCCGTTTTCTTCCAGTACTGCGGGATACCGGGTGCGCCATTGTTACGACCGCCGTGGAGTCACTCGACGACGGCGTCCTCACGCTGATGGACAAGGGCCATACGGCCGACGACTTCATCCGGGTCGTACGACTCTTCCGCCGGTACGGCCTGATCTTGAACCCCACGTTCATCCCCTTCACACCCTGGACCACCGCGGATCAGTACGCCGGTTTCCTTGATACCCTCGCCGAACTGGACCTGATTGAAAACGTATCCCCGGTGCAGCTGACCATCCGGCTTCTCATTCCCCGAGGATCGAGACTGCTGGAACTCGCCCGCGTCCGGGGCCTGGTCGGGCCGTTTTCAGACGAAGACCTGACGTACCCGTGGACCCATCCCGATGCCCGTCTGGACCGGCTTCAGCGCGAACTCACCCTGTTGGTCACGCGGCTCCAGAATCGGGACGCCACCCGGCGCCGGATCTTTCACCGGATCCGCTCGACTGTCGACACGCGGCTGGATCGACCGACTTCCGTTCGAATTCCGGATCTCGACCCGCCCCTCCGGCCCGTTCCCCGCCTCACCGAACCCTGGTACTGCTGAGCGGAGCCCACCGAAGAGCAGTTTGCTCTTGTGTAATCCGAGGCACCGCAGAGGAAAACCCGAGCGACAGCCGGTTTGCGGACTTTCTACGCCTCAATCCCGATATCGAGCAGACCCCCGGCCTCCCTGAGCGCCGCTTCCACGGCCGCGGGCGTCTTCGCGCGTGCGAAGATGAACCCCAGGTAACGGTCTCCCTCGGGCAGCGGCAGTACACGCCGACCCAAAGGAACCGTGACCGCGACGTCGCTGATACCGGGCACGCGCCGTGACGCTGCCGTGCCCCGCACGTACCTCAGAACGCCCCGTTTCGGCACCGGCAGCATCATTACGCCGCCCGCGCCGTCTTCCATCCGCAAGTCGCCGGGAGGCAACCCGCTCGCCTGGCGCAGAATCAGCTCCTCGAGCGAGGCGCCGGCGTCAAAGCACAAGACGCGCGAACACAGCCCGCCGATGGACCGCGCGGCGATTTCCACCACGTAGATACCGCGTCGGTTCAGGCGAAGTTCCGCGTGCACGGGCCCTACGCTCAGCCCTAGAGCCCGTGCGGCCTGCTGCGTGGTTTCACGTATCTGCGCCTGGATACATTCGGCCAGCCGCGAGGGCGTGATATACAGCGTCTCGGCGAAATACGGACCGCGCAGGGGATCCGGCTTGTCGAACAGCGCCAGGGTCTGCAACTCTCCCTCGACCAGCAATCCTTCCAGCGCCACCTCCCGGCCGGGAATGTAGTCTTCCGCGAGAATACAATCTCCGCCTTCCGCCGTGTCGTGCGCAGACCCCGAAATCATTTTTGCAATACGGCGGAACGCCGCCACGAATTCCGCCTCGTCATCCGCGCGGACCACACCCCGGCTGGCAGAAAGAAACACGGGTTTCAGTACGCACGGGTAGTCGGCCGTCGCGGCGGCGGCTTCCGGACTTTCCGAACACGAAAAAAGCCTGAACCCGGGCGAGGGCAGGCCTTTTTCCGCAAGCATGCGGCGCATGATGTGTTTGTATCGGGATGCACGGACGGACGCCACCGAGTTGTGCGGAAGTCCGAGCGCCCTGCAGGCCATCGCGGCGAGCACGACGGTCTCGTCGTCTACCCCGACCACCGTCCGGACCGGGTATTCCCTGTCAAAGGCGACAATCCTGTCGACCGACGCGGCCGGCCTTGCGAAATCCAGTACCAGCGTGCTCCCGGGTGTCTCAGCGGCAAGCGCCTGCCGGCGTTCTGAGCCCACGACCACGGCGACCTCGAGCGCATCAGCCGCCGCCATGAAGTCGTGCGTGCGATAGGTCGTTGTCGGAAGGAGGAGCAGAAGCCGGACCATGGCTGCCCCGGACTATGCGCTCACATCGTCGTTGGAATCCGTCTCGGCGTCGGTTTCGGCTTTCCTGCGTTCTCTCTTCTCCTTGAACCCTCTTACCTTCGACAGAATGTCCGGCGCCAGATCCAGTAGCCCCTTTATGGAGCCCTCTTTCTCCTGAACGGGCAGGATCTGGGCTTTTCCGTCTCGAATGACGACAAATGCCAGGGGTTCGACGGATGCCCCGCCTCCGGTGCCGCTCCCGCCACCGTCCGACTTGTCCGAACCCCCGCCCGCGCCGAAGCCGAACGAAATCCTGGAGACAGGTACCACAACCGTGCCTTCCACGTCGATCGGCTCACCCACGACCGTCTCCGCTTTCACGATTTGCCGGAATTCCGTCATTACCGTTTTGATGAGATCCTCGACAGACATGATTCCTCCTTAACAACTCGTCGCGCCACCACTTACGACGCCCTGGACATGGCGTTCCCGTCTTCGTCGTTCCGATATCCATGTAAGCCCCACGCGCCACCCGAACCAGGCGAACGCCCATAATAACCGGTGGGGATATATCCAGATTTCCAGTTCAGCATCCCCATCCAGACGCTGTCTCGTGAAATCGGGCGTTACGTCTACGAATGCCCTGATCCCGATCAGGGACGTGGCAGCCATGCTATATCCGAAAACCTGCCCCGTGATGGCCGGATCGGATGCTCCGAACGTCACCTTGCATTTGATGCTGCGAAGACGAAAGCCGTTCAGGAAACGGAACGCGGAACGCCGCAGGGGCGCCCACTGTCTCTTGATATGGACGCCGGCCCTCGCCAGCCGTTCGACCATTGCCGGGAAGCCGTCCGGATCGGCCGGCTCCTTTCCGATGCGTTCCCCGCCGCTTCGTTTCTTCTTTCGACCCTCTTCCTTCGTCAACGGCGATGCCCCCACGGCCCACCAGCCCAGAAGCGCGCCGGCGCGCCAGCCGCCGTCAGCGTAGAAAAGCCGGAAACCGGCGACGCCGATCCACGGTCTCAAACGTATCTCCAGCGCCGGCTCCCGCCCGCCGCCATTGTGGCCGCGCGCCCGGAGACGGAACGGCGGAAGAACGATCATGGCGAGCGCAAGCAGCAATAAACAGAGTATAGTCATGTGACCAACTCCTTATAACTGTTTCACTTACGAACAATATGCACAATGCCTTCCGAAAGTCAAGCGATTTATCTGTTGATCGCAGCTTCACAAAGGATATATTAGAAAACGCGGTATCGGCATCTTCGCACGGGGGCTCTTCCTTACCGTACTCGACGTTGCCGGCGTGTATTCAGCAGGAGCGCAACTGAGCAAAGAATGGCAATGGACCCGATCAGACAAATCCAGGTCTGGGTCGACGAGGGCGGACTTTCCAAAGCCGCCGGAGAGAACGCCGCACTCTGGCTTACCGATCCGGGTTACGCCGCGTTCGTCGAGGAAATCCGAACCCTGATGCAGGCTGGAGACCTGGACGAACTGGAAGACGCATTTCGCGCCCGGATCGCATTCGGCACCGGCGGCATGCGCGGCGCCATGGGGCCGGGCCCGAACCGCATCAACCTGCGGACCGTCGGCGAAGCCGCACAGGGCATCGCACAATACCTCCTCGAATCCGGTACCGATGCTCCGCGGCGCGGCGCAGTCATCGCATATGACACTCGCAACAATTCAAAGGGTTTCGCCGGCGAGGTGGCGGCCATTCTCGCCGGAAACGGGATCCGCGCCAGAATCTTCGAGTCCTGCCGGTCTTCCCCCCAACTTTCCTTCGCGGTCCGGCTGACCAACGCGGTCGCCGGCGTGGTGATCAGCGCAAGCCACAACCCGCCTGGCGACAACGGAATCAAGGTGTACTGGTCCGACGGCGGCCAGATCGTACCCCCTCACGACAGAAATATTACCGCGGAAGTCAACTCGGTACGCACGATAGAAAGACTCGACTTCAACCGGGCGGTCGAACAGGGTCTCATCGAAACACTCGACCGTGCCGTCGACACCCGCTACCAACGTGAGCTGGCCAACCTTTCCCTGGGAACGGAACGAAACGTCCGGGTGGTCTACACGCCTCTCCACGGCGTTGGGGCGACGTCGATATTGCCGGTGCTCGAAGTCCTCGGCTACGCAGACCTCCATATGGTGCCTTCGCAGGCGCAACCCGACGGCAACTTCCCCACGGTACCCGAAGGCGTCGCCAACCCGGAAGATCCCCGCTCCCTGGCTCTGGCCGTACAAAAAGCCGCCCGGACCGACGCCGATATAGTCATCGCCAGCGACCCGGATGCCGACCGGCTCGGTTGCGCCGTTCCGGACTCCCGCGCCGGGTGGGACGCGCCCCTCGAAGAGCTTGCGCTCAATGGCAATCAGATCGCCGTTGTTCTCTGCCACTACCTCTTGCAGGCAAAAAAGAACCGCCGGAAACTGCCGGCGGACGGGATTGTCGCGAAAACAATCGTCACAACGGACCTGACGTCCATCATTGCACGCGCCTTTGGCGCCAGGGTGGCGGACGACCTGCTGGTCGGCTTCAAATACATCGGCAGGGTCATCGCCGATCTTCCGCCCGGGTCCGAATTCCTGTTCGGCGCCGAAGAAAGCCACGGCTATCTGGCCGGTTCGTTCACCAGAGACAAGGACGCGGCCGCTGCCGCCGTCCTTCTGTGCGAATGCGCCGCCCACCTCAAAACCCGTGGGCGCACATTGCGGGAATACCTGGATGATATCTATGAGGAATACGGCTACTTCAGGGAGATCCAGCGGTCCGTGTCCAGGGCCGGTGCACGGGGGAGCCGGGACATCGTTCGCATTATGGAATCCCTGCGGAATCGTCCACCGCGAAAGATAGGCGGCCGCGAAGTCGTGGAGATCATCGACAGAAGGGAAGGAAGTGCGCTGAATCCGCACACGGGGACCACCCGGACGATCGGGGGTGCAAAGGGCGACGTCATCGCCTTCACGTTCACCTCCGCCGGCCATACTCGCGTTACCGCAAGACCGTCGGGAACAGAACCCAAGATCAAATACTACGTCTCCGCCGGATCGGTGGACCATCCCCGCCTGTGCGGAACCAACCTGCAGGCCACGAAAACCGCAATCGACCGGCTTGCGTCGCAGATTCTGGAAGGTATGGTGGACGAGGCCGAATCGCGCATCGCCTAAAATATATCGCTCCACCAGTAGAAGGGTCCTTCGCACTTCGGCAGCGAGGCCATCCATCCCGCCAGCGACTCATCCAGGCCTTCCACGTCCTGACCGTACAACGCGCGCCAGAATGCGCCCTCGTCCGCAGGCGGGAAACCTCGTGGCGGATCCGCGTTCAACCTGTCGCCGATCGTGCGCCAGTTGATCCCCTTCAACATCATTTCATCGTGGCTGTTCCACCTTGCGGCGGAACCACAGACCCGTTCGAACGCGCTCACCAATCCGTTGCCCGCGGGGAGACTGCCCTCTACCCGCGTCGCTCCGCGCCGGCGGGCGCACCGGCAGATCCACGTTGCCAGGTCGTCGAATGCATCCTCGTGCGCCGGCTCAACGCATCCCTCTTTTACCCAGATCCGATCGGCGGACGCGTCGAAGGTCGCGTAGCCCCGCAAGTCCGAACCCCGCCCCACGCCCCACGCCGGGAAAACGCCCCGCAGCCTCGAGGGGCCGGCGCTCCAGTACTCTCTCGGCCGGGACTCCGGACCGGTCAGGCAACCGGAACATTGTGCGTAAATTGCCATCACGGCATCCAGGTCCCGGTCCATATGCAGGGCGCGCACACCGGTTGGCAGACGGTCGCCGGGCTCCGACTTCATGTCCACGGTAAACGTCGGCAGCGGGACGGGCGTCCAGCCAAGCGCTTCGTAAAACGGTGTGCCGATAATCGAAAACAGGAGCCCCACGTCGTACCCGGCGCCAAGCAGAACCTTCTCGGTATTCCGCATCAGGGCGCGCGCGTATCCCCTGCCCCGGAAATCGGGGTGGGTCAGCACGCTGCCGATTCCGCCGGCTCGAAACAAGGCGCCCCGTACGCGGATTTCCCGATCCCAGACCCGCAGATGCGCAACGATTCGCCCGTCTTCGACGAGAACCCGCGACTGTTCCGGACGGTAGCTCGGGTCGTCCCGTACGTACGAACGGTACCGATCGAGCGCTCCTTCCCCCTCGTCCGGCCGGAATACCAGCCGCTGCAGTTCAAGCGTCTCCTCGATTTCGTCCTCGCGGACAGCCCGGATTTCCATCGTCGCCCCAAATTACGGGCCCTGTGGGCGTGCAGCCTTTCCGCAGGGCGAACCATTGACAACTCGTTTCAAACGGGCGCCAGCCAGCCGCCGTCCACCGGCAACGCCACTCCCGTGATCCACTCCGCGTCAGAGGACGCAAGGAAGACGCACGCCCGGCCGATATCCCTGGGCAGTCCGAATCGGGGAAGCGGCGTCTTTTCCAGCGCATCCCGGATCTGTTCCTCCGTCAGATAGTCCTGGATGGCGGTCTCGATGTAGCCCGGACAGACTGCGTTCACCGTAACGCCCTCGGGAGCCACTTCCATCGCCAGGTCGCGCGTCAGGTTGACCACACCGGCCTTGGCCGGCGCGTACGCGGGACCCCCGCCCCCACCAAACGAATGCACCGACGCGATGTTGATGATCCTCCCGGCCGGAGACCGCTTCAGGTGCGGGATCGCTGCGCTCGACGCAACGAAGACGCCGCGGATATTGACGCCCATCACCCGGTCCCACGCCTCCAGCGTCAGTGTCTGGCTGTCCCCGGGAATATGGATGCCGGCGTTGTTCACCAGAATGTCCAGCCCGCCATAGGCGCCGACCGTCTCGTCCACCAGAGCCCGGACCGAGGCTGCGTCGCCCACGTCGGTTTCAACGAAAATCCCTTCACCTCCCAGTTCCCGTATCTCTTCGATGGTGGACGTCCGGACCTCCTGCTCGTGATATTTGCCCTGCTTCGGCGCTTCCCGGACGTCTGCCACCACGACCGCCGCGCCTTCTTTTGCGAATTCGAGGGCCACCCCTCGGCCGATTCCCGAACTCCCGCCCGTCACGATGGCCACGCGGTCTTTCAGCACCATGATGGTCCTCCATTCCTGGCAATGCATCGGCAGCGTTCGACCGAAACACCTGCGGGTTGACTCCGCCTCGACTGTTTCCGCCGACACGCCGCGTTCGCCTTCCGATTCTTCCGCAATCAGCCCGACACCCAGATGGGGCTGGACCAGGCCCACTGGCCATTCTCCTGCGCCACGCGGACATAGTAGAAATCGGTCTCGCGCTCCGGCCCGGCGTCTTCAAACGCAACCTCCGTCTGCAATTGCCCTGCGGGTACCGCGCGGTGCACGAGCATTGCCTCCGACCGCCATCCCCGGATGAACTCGCTCCTGGAACCCACCAGGAGGTCCGAAAGCAGATATCGACAGGTCGTGCCGTTGATGCTGAATTTCAAAGCCGCGGCGTGCGGGGCGTCCAGTTCCAGAATCAGTGCGTTCGTCCCGCGCAGGTACGGATGGGCATTGCCGCGGGTATGGGAGAACCACGCCACGTGCCGTTCATCCTGCGCCACGATACCGTGAACGGGTTCCTCGCCAGTCGTCGATACCGCGCCGTCCGCCGAAGGCGCCAGCACGGGGTCGCCCGTGAAGCAGGGTTCGACCGAAACCAGCCGTCCATCGGAAAGCCGCACGGCCGCGTCCCATCGCACCCATTCGTCTTTGTCGCCCCAACCCCATTCCACCCGCACCTTCGCCCGGACGGGATCGGGCGGCGCCACCGAAGGCGCGGGTCCGAACACCCGCTTCAGCGGCCGGTTGTTCTTCACCACCTCGATCCGGTCCAGTGCGTCGGCGCCGCTCGCGGACACCCTGATTTCCCGGGCGCCGGTACCGGTCGTTTCCTCCCCCATATTCACATCGTTTATGGCAAAGCACAGCACGATGCGATCCCCCGTTACCGCATAACATCGTCTGGCGCGAATCGCGTCCCAGATGGCTTCGCGAGTGAGTGCCCTCGCGTACACGCCGGTTCTTCCCTCGCCGTAATGTCCGGGATACCCCCCGTGATGGTCCGTGCCTCCCAGGAATCCGAATCTGTGCCCGAGCGCGAGTCCGTACGCGACCGTGCCCCGGTACTGTCTGGGACCCATGGTATGATACATGGGGTAGGGGCCGCCGTCCCGCTCCGACCCCCCGTGGCCGGACAGTATTTCGACCGCCGGAGACCGGCGTGCGTCGAAGTGAGACCAGTTTATCCCCCTGAAGCCTTCACCGTAGCCTATGTGGTGGGGGTGGACCATGACGTCCCGTCCGTCGAACGCCTCGTCCAGTTCCTCCAGGCTGTCGCGCTCGACAATTTCGCCGTCATCGCCCGGATAATAGACGTTATGGTCGCCGTAGGCGCACGAGTGCCACTCGTAACCGAGAATAGAAACAAACCGCCCCGGCTGATTGTAGCGTCTGACCGTTTCCTGCACATGCTTCCAGTTTCGCTTCAGCCTGGCGAACCCTTCCGTATGGTAGTCGATGATGAAGCCGTGCCGCTTCCGATCGACCGGCATGTCGTGCCACGTCGCATGCCCCACCACCGAACAGAAATCCAGATGCTCGCTCGCCAGTCTGAAGGCCCGCTCCAGACTGCCGTATCCATAGCTGACCGCACAGTGCGCGTGCAGGTCTCCCCAGAACAGCGAATGGCCCATCGTTTACTCACCCGCGGTGTGACGCCGCCTCCAGTACCGCGGCAATCGACTCGCAAAGATAGTCGACGTTCGCCTCGGTAATGCCCGCCACGTTTATCCGCCCTGAACCCACCATGTAAATTGAATAGTTTTCCCGGAGGGCGTCCACCTGTTCGGCATTCAGCCCCGAAAACGAAAACATCCCCCGCTGCCTGGCGATGAATGAAAAATCGCGCCGCACCCCCTTCCGCTCGAGGGTATCCACAAATAACGCCCGCATCCGGTTGATCCGGTTCCGCATCTGCTTCACCTCGCCTTCCCACCGGCTGCGAAGGCCCGAATCGTTGAGTACCTCGGTCACAATGGCCGCGCCGTGCGCCGGCGGATTCGAATAGTTGGCCCGGATACAGATCATCACCTGGCTCATCAACGCACGCGCCGCCCTGGAAGACGACGCGACAAGCGTCAGCGCGCCGACGCGCTCGTTGTAAAGGCCGAAGTTCTTCGAATACGAGCTGGAGACCATCAACTCGGCGCCCGGCCGGCACAGCGACCTCAATCCCGCGCTGTCACGCTCGATCCCGTCCCCGAGGCCCTGATAGGCGAGATCCACAAGCGGGATCCAGCCGCGCGCGCCGGCCGCGTCGGCGATCTGCGCCCATTGTTCCGGGGTGGGATCGATACCCGTCGGGTTGTGACAACATCCGTGCAACAGTACGACGTCTCCCGCGGGAATCCCGTTCAGGGCCTCCAGCATGGCGGCGAAATCCAGACCGTTCGCCGCCTCGTCGAAATAGGGATACGTCTCCACCGCCACACCCGCGTGCCGGTAGACGTTGGCATGATTCGCCCACGTCGGATCGCTCAGCCAGATCCTTGCATCCGGATACAGCTTGTGGACGAAATCACCGGCAATGCGAAGTCCCCCGGTCCCGCCCGGGGCCTGTACAGTCGCCGCCCGCTTGTCGGAAACGATCTCGTGATCCGGACCGAACAAGAGGGCCTGTACCGCCGCCGCATATTCGGGTCCGCCCGAAATTTCCAGGTAATCCTTCGTGGTCTGTCGATCCAGGATCCGGGCTTCCGCCTGCTGCACTGAGTCAAAAACCGGGGTACTGCCGTCTCCGTCTTTATAGACGCCGACGCCGAGATTGATTCGATGGGGGTGGGTATCTTCGTTGTATGCCGCGGTCAATCCCAGAATGGGGTCCGCGGGTGCCATCTCAAGCGTTTCGAACATCTCGTTTCCTTTCCAGGTTCTACCTGACCTTATTAACGGGGACAAACGACATGATCTTTCTGAATCATTGTGAATTCCATCGCGTCGCGCCGCGGATGAAAGCCGGCCGGGACACGGCTTGAGCCAGTTCCGATACCTATTGCACGGCCATTGCCATTCCGGGCGAACCGGGATCGGCTCCCCCGTCCAGGGTCCCCGTTTCCGGATCGAGAATGATGCCGTGAACCGACGCAATTCCGCCATAACCGTTCAGCAGGGATTGGACCTCGTGACCCATTGCCCTGACGCCATCACACGCGGACGGCGCGATTCTGGAATGGGCGACGATCACATCGCTCTGGCAATCGAACCTGGGGGCCGCAATCGCCTCGGTGGCCGACATGCCCTTGTCGATGACGTTCAGAATCGCGTGAAGAATCCCGGTTACGATCCGCGTTCCCCCGGGTGCGCCCACGCTGAAGAAGGGGTCGTCGCCCAGTTTTACGAGCGTCGGCGCCATTCCCGTCGTTCTTGACTTGCCCGGATCGATCGAATTCACCTGCTCTGGCACCGGATTGAAACAGTTCATACAGTTATTGTACATGAAGCCCAACCCGGGGGTAACCACATCCGAACCCGATCCCAGCGAGTGGGTGAGACCCACGACGTTACGCCACTGGTCCACAACGGAGATGTGCGTGGTACAGGGTGGCTCCTGCGGCTGCCAACGCGGGATCGCGATCTTCTCCCGGGCGTCGATGCGCCGGCGCCAGGCCGCCGCCCGTTCTTCGCACAGCAATTCTCCCACCGGCACGTCCACAAAGGCGGGATCGCCGATGAGATTCGCCCGGTCCGCCCAGGCGGCCTTCATTGCCATCGATACGATATATACGTATTCCGACGAAAGATACGTCAGGTCCGCAAGGTTGTAACCCTCCAGGATCTTGAGCATCTGCAGGATGGTCAGGCCCCCGCCGGGAGGCCGGTTGGTGCCGACGGTATATTCACGATACGGGGCCTGGAGCGGCCGGGTAACCGTGACCTCGTAACGGTTGAGATCATCCAGCGTCACGAATCCGCCGCCCCGCTCCATATCGCCGGCGATTATCCTGGCCATCTCCCCGCGATAGAAGGCCTCTTCCCCGCCTTCGGCCAGGATTGAGAATGTCCGGGCCATATCCGGGTTGGCGATAAACTCACCCCCACCCTCGTGGGGCGACGTCGCCACGGTGATCCACGGTGTCGTCTCCGGAGTCGGGATCCGTTTCCAGGACGCCGCCTCCGCCCGGGTCACCTCGTAACCTTCGGTTGCAACCGCGATGCCGGGCTGGAGCGCGTCCCGCCACGGCATGCTCCCGAAATCCGTCTGGGCCATGTATAAACCGGCTACTGTACCGGGCGTTGTAACCGCGCCGTAACCGACTTCATTGACGCGCCCCCTGAGCGTGTATCCGTACCCGGTGGCGTTCTCCCGGACGATCTCAGCTTCCCACATGTCGGGTCGCACGCGAGCGCCGGCCTTGCCGTGAAAATCCAGAATCGTATCCGATTGGGGCGTATGGATATACATCATGCCAAAGCCGCCCACACCACAGCTGCGCGGCGTTGCCACCATCTGAACGAACGCCGCCGCTACGGCCGCGTCGACGGCATTTCCGCCATCGGCAAGTACCTTTACGCCCGCGTCCACCGCCAGCGGCTGCGGGGCGGTCACCATGCCTTTCACTCGGTTTCCTTTCCATTGCGGGGCGGCACCCCGGCCGTGAGAGACTCGTTCACGCGCGGCCGTCGACATGTCAGCACGATCCGGCGTCCGTCGCTTCCACACGTTGTGCTGCGCCGCACGTGGGAAGTACCGGTTGCGCTGGCACACCGTACGGCGGGATATTATATTTCCGCGTCACCGCAAAAGCAAGCGCAAACCCGAACCAACCACGGAGGCAATCCCATGGAAATCTCGCTCACGGGCTGGAGCATTCACCGGCGGTTCAGGAATGCCGAGAACCCACTGCGTCTGCTGGACTTCCCCGCTCTGGCCGTTGAAGCATTCGATACTCGCCTGCTGGAACTCAACAGCCCCTTCTTTGTGTACGACGATCCTCATAACCCGGCCGGAAGTCGACTGGCCGACGGATATCTTGACGAACTTCGTCAGCGGGCGGACGACGCCGGCGTACGGCTGCTCAACATCGCGGTGGACGGGCACGGAGACCTTTCCTCTCCGGACGAAAACGAACGAAAACAGGGCGTTGAGAATCACAGGAAATGGATCGACGCCTGCCTGGCGCTGGGTTGTGACGCATTTCGCGCCAACACCGGCCCAACCCGCGGCGGGCCGGTCACGGAAACGCATATTGAACAGTGCATCAACAGCTTCGGCGAACTCACCGAAGTTTGCGCGCAGGCGGACATTCGACTGCTGATGGAGAATCACGGGGGCGTATCGGTCTCGCCGGACAACATCCTGCGGATTATGGAGGCGGTGGGAAGCGACCACTGCCGCGTCCTCGCCGATTTTCTCAACTGGCCGCCCGAAGACGACAAGCTTGAAAACCTCAGAAGGATCGCTCCGTACGCCTGGGCGACCCACGCAAAATTCCTGAGCTTTGACGCGGACGGCGAGTCGCGGGAAATCGACTGCGCCGCCGCCATCGGCATCCTCAGGGGCGCGGGATACGGAAATCCCTACGGAATCGAATTCGAAGGAAGAACCGACGATTTCGAGGGTGTTCTGAAAAGCAAGGCGCTTCTCGAAAAACATGCATAGTCGTGGTGCGCTACGCTTTGGCCACGGGAAACTGGATTTCGGTCACGTTGGCTTTCGGGTCTCCTCCGGGTACGAAGTGCAGGTAGACTTCACGGCTCGGTCCCGTGATCCGGTAACCGTTGTTCCCGATCCACCGGCGAACGGACTCGTATGCCTTGCGGAAACCGTCGAAAGCGCCGCGGTGGACCACGCAGGCCATTTCGTCTCCCGGCAACTCCCGAACCCTGACGCGACCGCCGTCCGGCAGCGGCCTATCGACGGGCAGCGCCGCCTCCGCGTCCAGTGAGCCGTGCCAGATGGTGATTCCCGGTCCTGCGATCTTTCCGTTGTTTTCGCCGATATGCGCGACGACATGTTTGTACATGCGGTCCATGGCCGAACCGATCGCGCTGAAGTCCGGAATGGATTCGCGCCGGGAAGCAACCCGGATCGGTTTTACGGACTTGACAACGACTTTATATTCGGACATCAGCTTCTCCATTTCGATGCGCGGCGTCGGGATTCCAAAGGGGGAGTTTACTCAAGAGCATCATTCCTGACATCCGGAAATTCGGAACCGTAAAACCGGGACATTCATCTGCGCTGCCACCATCACTCCGGTGACGTGAACTGAAACGCATACAGTTTGCAATCGCGCATGACGAAGCGTATCCTGACCGGTTGGCCCGACAGTTCGCCCACACGGGTTCTCTCGCCCCAACGAACGGGCATCCGAACCGAATTGCCGCAGAGATAGGACGCGTCAGTTTCGGCGTAGTTTGTGATCGGCCTGCCCAGGCGATCCTGCAGTTCCACCTTCACCGTGCCTCCCCCGCCGGTATCCAGGTTCAATTCCAGTTGCGTCCCGCCAAATCGAACCGGAGGCGTGACCAGTTCACCGCCTCCGTAACCGGCATCCGCAGACACAAATCCATCCAGGCGCATCACGGCGCGCCCGATGCCGCTGAGAAGCTTCCCCGCCGCTGGATCGACGATGCCGTCATGGTCCCTGTTCATGCCGCTATAATAGATCCACAGCTCGTCCTCCATCTGAATGGGATTCGGCATCGCCCACACCATGCGGGACGAGAAACTTCCCTCCCTGCCGGGCTTCAGAAAGGGCTTGCGCCCGCCGCATCGCTGAAATTCGACGCCGTCCCGACTGACGGACAGCCGGGCGTCGAAACGGCTGGGGCCGTAGATATTCTGCGTCTCTTCCCGCGCAACGCCCGTGTCGTCGCGGACCACGGTGACCACGGGTTCGCGGTCGAACCAGTACCAGTTTGCGTTCGCCAGCATGACGTACACGCCGCCGGGGTCCGGATATTTGAACACCGATGCCCCGTAGTAGTCCATCGGCGTCCGCCCGTAGGGACGTTCCGGTCCTTCCGGGCGAAGGGGATAGGGCGTATCGTAAGTGTCCATATCGGTGTCGTCGGGCCGCATGACGATTTGCTGATTTCCCCATTCCTGCAAATCCTCGGATTCCAGCCTGCGCACCGTCCGGTAGTTCAGGTTGCCCTCTGCCGTCCCATGCCGTTTCGCAAACCAGTGCCGGGTATACATCGCGTAACGCCCGACCGCCGGATCCCAGAACACGATGGTCTGCGTATCCCACCCGCCGCGACTCAACTCCACGTCGTACAAGAGCTTCCAGTGAATCCCGTCGGGAGATCCGTGCATGTGCAGATGCCCCCATACCTCGGGTGGCGAATAGACTTTCGCCTGGGTCTTGTAGCGAGATTCGGGCGGCGCGTGCGGATCGATCCATGCGGAACTTCCGCCGATGTTGGCCGGGATTACGACGTTGTTTTCTTTTGTTCCATTCGATTCGACCAGATCCAGCACCGGCCGGGTAAAATGGATGCCGTCGGCGGACTCGGCGTAGGCAACGTGGGCTTCGTCCCGGCCGGACTGGTAGACTCCGGTGCGAACGTGAACCCAGACGCGGATCTTGCCGTCGTCTCCTTTGAGGATGCTGCTATAGATGCCGAAACACGCTCCGGCGAGCCGTTCCCAGGGCGTATCAGGCAACAATACCGGTTCGTCCACCTGATACGGCGGGTTCATGATAAACGACACGCCCGCGCTCGTTTCGACAAACTTCGAATCCACAAACAACTGTTTTCCGGTACCCACGTCGATTACGTCATTCCGCATCGCTCAAGGTTCCCCTTTCCCGCACCCGGACAACGGCCGAGTGATCAAGAGCCGACTCGCCCAGGTGCGCGATTGTCTTCCCGACGCCAATCGCGGATTCTCCGCCACAAGTCCTCGGCGCCAACACGGAATCCGTGCTCGGTCAGGCGAATGTACGTACACCCCTCATAGAAGTTGTAGACCTCGAACCCGTCCCGTGCGATACGATGGATGTTCCGCAGCTCCATTTCCACGAAATCCCGCTCGTTCATGCCCTCGTATCTCGGATTGGGGGTGCAGGCCATTCGCAATCCGAGCTCCCGGCAGACGTTCAGCGCCGTACTATAGAACCGGTCGATTTCCTTCTGCTGACCGGGTGAAAGACCTCTCAGCTGGAATCGCTTGAAATTCACAACGTCCACCCAGCCTTCCGCCAGCCATTTCCGCCAGTTCCAGTACATCTGATGCAGACTCGGCTGCCGGGGCTGACGGTCCATGCCGGGATATCCGGTCAGGTGTATCCATTGCTCTTTCCCATGCGATCGGACCAGGTCGGATGCGTCCTTGAGAAAAACATCGAAGTGTTCTCCACGCAGTTCCCGCCATGCGCCGCGGTCGAAGGGTTCGCGCGTGATGTCCACGCCGTATCGTTCCCGAAACGCGTCAACAACGGGCTGTCCGAATCCGTAATTTTCGAGATCCATATTCTGGGTATGGCTTTCGACCCGAATGTCCACTCCGTCGCAGCCGGCGTCCAGCTCATACTGAACGATATCGAGCAGCCAGCGTCTGACGTCGGGATACCCGAGTTCGACCGCAGACGTCAGGTACCGGTTTCTCCCGCGGGCGATTCCGACAAAGGGCACCTTATCCAGGTTCAGCCGGTACCTTCCCGCGGAATTCTGCCAGTCGTGTTCTCCCGGACGGTCTTCAAACGGAATGTGCCAGTTGGCGTCAAACCCGATGCCGGCTTCCTCGAACGACCCGAGAGACCTCGAATAGTCGGACCTCGGGAAGAATCCCCAGGTGAAAGCGACGGGCTCTCCGGAGGTGTCCTCAACCTCCATGAGGGCCGCCAGTGTATTGGTAAGGCCGGTTTCGCCAGAAAAACGGATGCAGAAAAACGATTGCGATAACTCAAGCCCGGAAATCTCGATGCAGGCGAATTCCCCTGCCGCCGCCAGACGCTTCCCCGGCGCGGGCGTATAAACCGGCGGGTTCCTCCTCCGTACGGAAACGTCGGTTCTGATGCCGCCCCGGTAGGGCACGTATTGCGCATTCGTCTCGCTGACAAACAACTGAACGTCCGGAACCCGTTCAAGGCGGTCGGTTTCGTGCCAGAAGCGGATGGTCCGCACCGGTTTCCGGACGCGGGGCGGTTCCAACAGAGACGGATGAATCTCCACGCGCCGGTCCGGATGCTCGCGAAGCCACCGGAACGCCATCTGGCCCGAGCCGCCGATCTGGGGAATGCCCGGCAATACGTCGGGCGCCGCACCCAGCGGATAAAACCGGCCCGGCCCGAAGCTGGCCATATCGTTGATCTTGTGTACCGCGTATACTTTCATACCGGCGCGATGCGCCTCTTCGCACAGGAACGCGAGGGGATCGGGAACGGCCTCCACGAACGCGCGGGCGCCACCCCTGAGGTCGGTCGAGGAACCCCGATCCCACTTGCCCATCTCCCTATCGCCCATCTCGATCCAATGGATGCCCTGCATTCCCAGGTCGGCCACGAGCCGGATATATTCACGGAACCGTTCGGCGGTCCATGGCGCCTCTGCGGCGGTGAAGTCATCCCTGAAGTCCAGGGTCATATGGAAATCCATCGCGGACCCCTTCGGCGTTGCGATCAGTTCCGCGGCTCGACCGGCAGCAGGTCGCCCTCGGACCTCCCCCTTGACATTGGCGGTACGTGGTCCTATCTTGTAGCAGGCTCCCGAATCCTCTTATCAGACCCGCAATCGAGCGTTCCGCCCCATGCCGCTGACCATCAGCAAGACCGTCCGGCCAAATGCGATCTGGCAGGAAATGTACCTGCGGGTACAGAAGGATCAGCGGCTCGTCATTTCGGCCGAGGGCATCTGGTCGCCGGAGATGCGCCCCGCCACGATCACGTGGTGCGGCGCGAACGGCATTGAAGGCCTCCTGGCCGGTGACGAATACCTTCTCCCGGGCACAAACGCGGGCGCCCTGATCTGCAGAATCGGAACGGAGAACCCGCCCCTGGCGGCGGGGGTCTATTTCGACCTTTTCTCACCCTACGAGGGACCCCTCTTTATGGCGATGAACGAAAACCCCCAGTACCAGAACCAGGCCGGCGCGATCCAGGCCCAGATCATCCTGTTCGAGCGGTGATCCTGGTCAACGTCGTCCGCGTCCTCGTCCGGGAGTACGGCCTGTCCCTTGGTTTCGTTATCGTCACGCTCGGCATCTGGGAACTTCTGGTAACGGCCTGGAACGTCGCCGACTATATCCTGCCCGCGCCGTCCCGAATCCTCGGTAAACTGATTTCGGCGCGCTACACGTTGTTGTCCCATGCATGGGTGACCCTGCAGGAGGCGCTCTGGGGTTTTCTGCTTGGGGCCGGTACGGGCGTCGCGGGCGCCGTTTTGATGGCTCGATCGCCCATTATCGAGCGAATGCTCTATCCCATCGTCGTCTCTTCCCAGACCTTCCCGAAAGAAGCGCTGGCCCCTCTCTTCATCGTCTGGTTCGGCCTGGGACTGTTTCCCAAGGTCGTCATCGCCGCGCTCATTTCCTTTTTCCCCGTCATCATCAACACGACACGCGGCCTGCTCGCCGTGGATCCGCTCATCCTGGATCTGATGCGAGCGCTTTCCGCGGGAAGACGGCAGATCCTGATCAAAGTCCGCCTTCCGCATGCGATTCCATATCTCTTCGCCGCCCTGAAGATCTGCGTCACCCTGAGCGTTATCGGCGCGGTGGTGGGAGAATTCGTGGGCGCGAGCGCCGGTCTGGGACATCTCACGCGGCTGGCCAACTCCGAGCTGGCAACCGATCTCATGTTCGCCGCGCTGGTGGTGCTGGGCGCGATGGGCACACTTCTCTTCCTGATCGTTGAAGGCCTGGAAAAACTTCTGCTCAGACGCTGGGGTGATTTCCATGAGCCGCTCCGGCGTTAACTTCAACGCAGACCTCTTACCGGGAGGGTCTCGATGAACCGTCTTGTCTGGCTTCTCTTCGCATTGCTGACTGCGTGCGGCAGTCCGCCCGAGACACGACACCGGATTCAGCTGCTTCTGGACTGGAAGGCTCAGATGGAGCACGCCGGCTTCTTTGTGGCAAAGGCAGAAGGATATTACAACGCCGAGGGCATCTCGGTTGAGATACTCGAAGGCACCGGCGCACCCACAACGGCGCGTCTGGTGGGCAGCGGCAAATACCAGCTCGGGATTTCCAGCGGATCGGCCACGCTCATTGCCCGCGCGAGAGACATCCCCGTGGTCTCCCTCGCCGTGATCAACCAGCACTCGCCGGTTGTGGTGTACGCGCTGGAAGAGAACAACATCCGAACACCGGAGGATCTGATCGGCAAACGGGTCGGCGTTAACGTGGGCGGCACCAAACACCGGGAATTCCAGGCTTTCCTCAAGAAGGTGGGCATCGATGAAGACAGTCTGCAGGTGATGGGAATGACGGAGTCCAGCCCCGCCCCCCTGCTTGCCGGAAAGGTCGACGCCATGCTGGGGTATACCGAAGACCAGCCGGTCACCGTCGAACTCCGGGGGCGGGCCGTAACCCGCATTTCATTCGCCGATTACGGCATCGACCTGTACAGCACCAACATCATTGCCAACGCCGACTACCTTGAAGACAATCCCGACGTCGTGCGCAGATTCGTCCACGCGAGCCTCAAAGGCTGGCGTTACGCCGTCGACCACCCGGAAGACGCCGTTGCCGCGTACATGGCCGAACGCCCGGAGAGCGATGCCGGATTCAATCGCGCCAATTTCGAACGGCTGATCCCAATATTGATGAGCCCGGACGTGGAGCGCTTCGGGCTGGGTGCGCAAACCACGGAACGGTGGTCGCATACGCAGGACATTCTGTACGATCTGGGTCTCATCGACCGAAAGATCGAAATTTCAAGGCTCTTCGTTGCCGACCTGCTGCCCCCTGTGCCCTGATCGCGCAGGTACGGTTTCCGTAGCGTTTCCGGGCATTCAGCTCCCCAGCAGCGTCCTGAGGTGCGCCACCATTTCCACGAAACGCGGACGGGTGAGCAATTCCATGTTTCTGGGTCTTGGCAGATCCACCGCGAGGTCTTCGACCAGCCGGCCCGGACGCGGCGACATCACCACGACGCGGTCTGAAAGCAGAACGGCCTCGGCAATGCTGTGTGTAATGAACAGGACCGCGGGACTTGCACCCCTCCAGATTCGGAGCAGTTCCAACTGCATTCGCTCGCGCGTCATTTCGTCCAGGGCGCCGAACGGTTCGTCCATCAGCAGCACCGCGGGCCTGTACGTCAGCGCGCGAGCGATGGCCACCCTCGACTGCATCCCACCGGACAGTTGCCTCGGATAGGATTGCTCGAAACCTTCCAGTCCCACGGTCCGCACCATTTCATGGACCCTGGCCGCCACACCGGTATCGTTGAAAATCTCCCCCGGCAACCCCACGTTCTCTGCCACCGTCCGCCAGCCGAGCAACGCGGGACTTTGAAAAACCACACCGATTTCCCTGGCTTTTCTCGCTTCCCCCGGCATCTTCCCGTTCACGCGAACGGTTCCCGACGTGGGGACCTCCAGGTCACCGACGATGCGCATCAGGCTGGTCTTGCCGCAACCCGAGGGGCCGACAACACTCACGAAAGCGCCCTTCGAAACCTGCAGGTTCACGTCCCTCAGCGCCTCCACCCGCCCGGCGTCGCTTTCGAACACCTTGTTCACGCCGCGGACGTCGATGGCCGCTTCACGCGCCGTTTCACTAATACCCATGGATATAGTGCCCGCCTTCGGGAAACCAGATCAGGTCCACCAGAAAGGAACAGCCCACCGCGAAAACGTAGCCCACGATCAAACCGTAACAACACGGTTTGACGCGACGGTAGAGTGAAATGCCGCCGAAACGGAGGACCGTCAACTTGGCCAGCCACACCAGGAAAATATCGAGCACGTAAAGCCGAACGTAACCGCTCGACATCAGCATGACCCCGAGAGGATGAAGCGGCCACCAGGAGAACCGGCTCTGCATCAACTGTATGGCGCCGGCAGTCAGGGCTCCGAGGACCCACACGCCGATTTTCCCCGGATCGGTGACCTCCGGGTCCGTATCCGCAACCGCTTTCGCGATTCCCTCGTACATTCCCCTTGGCGCGCCTACCAGAGACCACGTACGGAACGTGCTGCCGCCCTCCTGGTAACAGATGGACACCGTATAGACGATCGCCGCCAGCATGCCCGCGACCAGGCTGACGGCCACCACCCATCCCGTACGCCCGGATCTCCCGACCAGCCGTTCCACGTGCGGCAGCGCCGCCGGCAGCCGCCAGCCCGCCAGAAGTCGCCAGTTCACCAGGCGAAGCCCCACCAGGGTGGACTCGTTCATCCGGTTTGCGCCCACGGTCATGTTCAGAATCGAGGTGCCGAAACTGGGGAACAGATAGGCAAACCCGCTTGCGGCCAGGAATTTCATCACAACCAGAATGCTCGCCCAGAAGAGCAGCAACCAGCACAGACCGATGGGTACGCTGTAGCCCGCCCTGTTCAGCCAGAAGACCATATAGATACCGCCGGCCAATACCGCGGACAGAGCCAGCCGGGGAGACAGAATCGCGGTTTCCGGCTCTTCATCGGCTCGCGGCAGGATCACCTGCCGGAATATTCTCTTCAGGTGACCCCGGGCGGCCCACAGGGTCCATACCACCAGGCCCATGCTGACGCCGTGGGTGAACAGACCGAGTATTGTGGACGGTTTGGCTTCCTGCCCGACCAGACCCACGGAAAATCCAACCCTGGACATGGCGTACAGGCCCAGTTGTCCGGAGATCCACAACGACCAGATGCTGAACAGGATGTTCAGGTCGCACAGGAACGTAAAGCCCAGGACGGTGGGCAGCATGCGGTAAGAAAAAGGCTGCAGATAACGCGATAATTCCGCGCCCCTTGGGCCGGTCGGACCGTAGTAGGCGTCGAAAATCGCCAGGCGGGGAAACCCGGGACTCCAGTATTCGATCAGGTTCCACAGCAGGGGGACGGCCGATATCGCGAAGCCGACCCAGAAAAGCCACCGCCGCGCAAACGGCGGCCAGCCTCGTTTCCCGTCGAAGCCTTCCGTCAGATCGATCGGCACCTGCGCCAGCGGATAGGTGAGTCGCTCGTGCCGGACCCACTGCTTCTGGAAGACCGCCGTCAGTCCCAACCCGATGGCGGTCATCGCCGCGCCGGCGGACATCGCCCAGAAAACGGGGCCGAGCCACGCCCCCCACGGCACCCCGGCGCCCTTCTCGATCCCAAGGAAAAAACCCTCGGTGACGCCCGGAAAATCCGTTGGAAACATCCACCACGGCAGATAGTCGAAAATCAACTCCTGCCACCTGTTTTCCGGCGAGGCGTAATACCGGGGGGCCGCCATGGCGCCCACCCACTGCGTGATCCAGTTATACCCGGCAAATGAACCGCCCACCCAGAGCATGCTCAGGGCCAGCCTCAACTCGGCCGAAGTCAGGGAAAGCCAGGGAACAAACCGCTTCAACAGGGCATTTGCCAGAAGCCATACGACAAAGGGCAACAAAACCGCCAGCGGCAGGTTCGCCATGGCCATATGCGCCGAGCGGGACCTGAATTCCAGAAACGTCGCCGCGATACACGCGAAAACCAGCATGGCAACCGAGAGCGCGATGACGGTTCCGCGGAGGCTTTCCGCAGCCGAGTTCGACGAATCTTCCGGTCGCGCGGTCGTGTGGAGGGTTTCGGGCTGGCTCATGACATATCAAACCTGCGTTGACAGATTCGTCCGTACGGGAACATCCGCTCCTGCGGGAGGGATTCAGCGCCGAGGGACGATCGAGGTTCCGGACTGCAAAAGCCACACAGTGGGCCGACAGTCAACCATGATACCGAAAGTACGCCGGGGGCGAGAATCGAACAAAAAAACAGAGGCCGCCCATGCGGGATTCAGCCCCCGGTCGTGCCGCATCCGCCGATCGTTGACGGGAAACGTCAGGGATTGTAGACCAGGGCCTGTTCCAGATACAGGAAACCCTCGTCCACACCGCCGGCCACCAGCACCCGGCCGTCGTTCAGCAGGGTTGCGGTAGCGCCGCTTCGGACCCGGCCCGCGTCACCGCCCACGAACTGAAACGACCCGGTATCGGGATCGAACAGCTCGGCATCGGCGGACGCGCCGCCCACGATGAGCACGCTTCCATCCCGCAGCCGCGTGGCCGAATGCCCAAACCTCGGCGTTCGCATCGATCCCGCGGCGTGGAACGACGGGAAATCCGGATCGAAAATCTCGGTGCTGCTCACCGGCGTGAATACGCCGCCGCCAATCTCCGCGCTGCCCCCTGCCAGCAGCACGCGTCCATCGGCCAGCAACGTCGCGGTATGCCCGAAGCGGACGACCCGCAGGCTGCCGCTGCCGGGCGATGCAAACGCGTCATTTGTCGGGTCGAACCGCTCGGCAAGCCCTCTCGCTCCTCCCGCGATGAGTACCGCCCCGTTGCTGAGCAACGTCGCGGTCTGCTGCACCCGTATCGTACCGACAGTGAGCGTCTTTACGATATCGTCTTCTTCAGGGTCGTAGATTTCCGCGGCAAAGGTCAGATCGCCCACCAGCAGCACCCTTCCATCCCGCAGCGTCGTCGCCGCTCTCGGGCGCTGGATTCTGCTGCCGGCCGCGCTGGCGAGGAAGGAGCCGGAACCGGGATCGTACAGAACCATGGATTGCCGGCCGCCTCCCGCAATCAACACCTTGCCGTCATTCAACATGGCGGCCACGTGCCCGGTGCGTCCCTCGGGCAGGCTGCCGGTTTGCCGAAACCTTCCCGTGGCCGGATCGAAGACCTCCGCGCTCGTCAACGGATCTTCAACGCCGGCGGTAACCACGTGTATCCCTCCGGCAATCAACACGGTGCCGTCGGACAGCCGGGTGGCCGTATGGTCCCTCCTGGGCTGGACCAGCGGCCCGGCCGCGCCAAAGGACCGGGGCGTCACGGCGCCCAGCGGTGAGCCGGATTCGTCCACCCCGCACGCGCACAGAGCCGCTCCGGCGAGGACGGACCATACGCCGGGCAGAACCCGCCGTCCTCCGGCCGCGGGTTGTATAGATCGCGCGCCTGCACGGCTGTGTGTCATCATCTGACCTGATCGCTTTCTATTCCACCGCGCCGTAATGCGGCCCCCAGTCGGCGGCTACCTGCCGCCCGGTGCGCTCAGCGACGAGGCTGTCCGGCCCATCCAGCGGCTTGATTCCCCGCGCCCACGCCACGTTCTGCACGAGTTCATCCTCTGTAAAAACGCCCACAACCGCCGTGCCGACCCCGGGCAGCCCCAGCGCATACCGGAGGGCCGTTTCATGATCGTGGGGTCCGTGCGCGGCGAGAGCCGAAGGCGCAGGCTTGTCGTAATTCATGTCCAACGCCCCGCCGTACACTTTCATCGCCGCGACACCGACGTTCTTTTCGATGGCGAGCGGCAGAACCTCGTTCTCAAAGTTGTACGTATATCGGTCGGCGATGTTCATGGCAAGCATCACGACGTCGATTTCCGCTTCTTTCAATACGCGGGCGGTGCGCCAGGGCGCGTTGTGCGCCGTCACGCCGATGAACCGGGTCCATCCCCGACGCTGCGCTTCCCGCAGGCCCTCGAGCGCGCCGTCCGCAGCCAGCACCCTGTCCACGTCCCGATTGCCCATCGAATGCACGTAAACCAGATCAACCTGGTCTGTCTGAAGGTCTTTCAGGCCCTTCTCCAACATCGACAACGCCTCGTCCGCGTTGTCGGCCGGTGTCTTGGTGACCAGGAAGACTTCATGCCTGCGGCTGGCCATGACCTGCCCCAGCTGGAGATGCGCGCGGCCATACCCGGGCGCCGTGTCGATGAGTGTGACGCCGAGGTCGATTGCCCGGTGGCAGAGAGAAATGGCATCGTCGTCGTCCATCCCGAGCCCGCCGGGGGCCGAGCCGTACCCGAGGATCGGCACCCGCACGCCCGTTCTGCCCAGCACGCGCCGGGGCAGCTGCATCGACGTCTGTTCCGTACCCTTCGCGAAAAGACCGCTTTCAATGGACTGTGCCATGTCGTTCTCCCGAAAATGAGGTTTCGCAGACACTCCCTCTTGCGTACATCTCGAATATGGCGACGCTTTGCCCGGCCTGTCAATCACTGTTCCAGCCTGCGAGCCGTCGTACGCGGCCGTCAATCCTGCCGTACCTGGCGTCCTGTCCAATCGTCACCGCGTCAATCTCCCGACGTTTCAGCCCGTTTCGCTGCGTTGCCTTCGCCCATTATCCGCAGCGAATCGTACGTATAGATCCCCGTATCGTGACCGTCTCCCCACCTGATCTGTATCGCGTACCGGCCCACCGGAATCACTTCCTCCACGTCGGCCGTCGCCTCGCGCTCCTGGTCTGACAACATGTGCAAACCCTGATCGCGGGCCTGGCTCTCGCGCTGGTCCGAACAAAGCGCGCATGGGCACCAGCGGCGCAACCCGGACAGCGGCAGGCGGTCCACGCGGCCGCCGCGCCACTCGATTTCCATCTCCCCGTCGCCGCGCCGCACGTTGATTCGGACGGGTGTGCCTGTTCCTTCGTTCATGCCGTAACCGCCGATCAGGAACCCATTTTCAAGTTTGGGCTTGACATTTCAAACGTCTGGGCTAACTTAGTGATTTATGGCTTCTGAGACGGTCTACGCCAGCGCCGTGGATCCGTTGTTCACGCGTGGGATCAGGGTCGTCTCAGCATCTGCCGGGCCGGGCTGAGGACAGCCGTCGGCCCGGAACCTTTTCCCGGTTTGCGGGTATAAGTGGAAAAGAGACGAACCCGCCCGTCTTCGACGATCCCCGACCCGAATTTACAGGGTAATTCGAAGCGCGATCAGGAACGAAGAGCGAGTCCGTTCCGGGCGCCGGAACCCTCGCAATCCCAACACATCCTCATTACACTGAACAATGAATATCGTTCACCATCGCTTCAGTCATTCACTCCTGGCACAACTGGCGCGATTTCGTGAGCGCCAGGAAAGGTTTCTACGCCTGCTGAAGGATCATCCGACGGGCGTTCGCGTTTCGGTTCGCTCGAAAGACCCCGAGATGGACCTGAAGCGCGACTATCGGACCCGCTTTCTCAAATCGCTGGGCGCGTCCTTTCTTTTCATGGTCGTCACCGTACTCCTCTACCCGGAGCATATTCCCACCGTGGTGTTGAACGAACCGCCGATCGAGGTGGAACAATGGGCGCAGATTCCGGAGACATCCCAGGCCCACCGTCCGCCGCCGCCGCCCCGTCCGAGCGTTCCGATCGAAGTTGAAGGTGAGGAAGTGCCTGAAGACGTCACCATTGAAACCACCGAACTGGATCTCGATGCGCTCCCTCTGGACCTTCGTCTGAAGGGTCCGATAGCAAAAGGACCGCCGACCGATGCTCCGATGGACGAGTTCGACATCGAATACAAGCCGCATCCCATCCGGATCGTCGCGCCCGAATATCCCCGTGCCGCCCACAAGGCGAAACAGGAGGGAACGGTTATGGTTCGGGTGCTGGTGGACAAAAAAGGCCGCGTGGAAAAGGCCGAGGTGCTCAGCGGACCCGAGGTCTTTCGACACAACGCCATCGCGGCCGCGCGCCAGTTCCGTTTCCGCCCCGGAAAGCACGAAGGCCAGAAGCGAAAGGTCTGGATGGTGATGCCCATCGGCTTTTCGCTCAAGTAACGTAACCCCGGTTATCCCGCCCCGTTTCTTCCCACCGCCGCGCTCAACCGCCCCGCGCACGCACTTCTGACCGACTCCGGCAGCAGGATTGCCCGTAAGGCGATTGCCGCCCGCAGGAGATCCGGTGTTGCCTCTACCGGACCCGTCACTGGTCAAGCCGGTGTCTCAATACAAGCTCCTGGAGCAGAATGCCATATTGCTCGCGCAGCCTGGGGTCGAGCCTGAATGCGGTCTCAAAGGCCTGCCGGGCATTTTCGAAAAAACCCTGCGAGGTAAGAACCCGCCCCATGAGCACGTAATTCGGGGCGTATTCCGGCGCCAGTTCGGTCGACTTCGCGATCATATTCATGGCGTCCTGAAGTTCGCGACGCTGCAGATGGATCCATCCCATGCCCTGATACGCCTGAACCGTCTCGGCATCCACCTCAACCGCTTCCCGATAGGCATCCAGAGCGCGTTCCGCGTTTCCCAGCTTTCCCTGGAGGAAACCCAGCGCCACCCTGACCCCCGCATCCGTGGAATCCAGTACTGCAATCCGTTCGCAGACGGGAACGGCCGAGGCATAGGCCTCCAGCCGCAGATAGGCGCTCGCGAGCATACGCAGCGCACCGGCGTTGGCGGTATCCGCCACGGTAAGCGCCTCGAGTTCGGCTGCCGCCATTGCATAATCTCCCGCTTCCATTGCGGCCGCTGCAGCATGCAGTTCCGGCGCCATGATGACGATCGCTGAATCCGCGGCGACGTACAGGCTGTCTTCTACCGCAGATACGGTCGGACCCGGAACCCGGGAAATGGCGGGAGCCGTAAGAAAGAGCAGGACAGCGGCAACCCTCAACGTCGGCTTCAACGGTACTCTCCTTCGACAAAACGCCCGGGCTCTGGTGTCCTGTCCCGGAAATATCCTAGCAATCGGCCAACCTGTCACCGGGTCGGAACACCGGAGAGGACGGGAATCCAACCTCCCCCTTTTTCTGTTTGACAGACGAAAATCGAGTGCATATTTCATGCCTCGAATCCGAAAGTCGTTCCATGCTCCATTTCAAGCGAGGTACCTCTATGTTGCTCGAAGGCAGGAAAGCACTCGTTACCGGCGCCAGGCGCAGCATCGGCCGGGGCATCGCCCAGTCCCTGGCGGAAGCCGGATGCGACGTGGGCATCAACGACATCGAGCGAGACGCCAATGCCGATGCAACTCTGGACCTGATTCGGGAAGCGGGCCGCGAGGCGGCCTATTTCGATGCCGATATCTCAAACGCGGAGGCGGTGAACCGGATGTTCGAGGACTTTCTGGATCGCTTCGGCCAAATCGACATCCTGGTCAACAACCCCTATGCTTCCGAAAACCGGCCTTTTCTGGAAATCACCGAAGCGATCTGGGACCGCACGCTGGACGTGTGTCTGAAAGGGTATTTCCTCTGCAGCCAGGCGGCGGCCCGGAATATGGCGGCACGGGGCGAGGGCGGGAGCATCGTGAGCATTTCGTCGGTGCACGCCCAGGCCGTGTGGGAGAACGATACCTGTTACGGAACCGCGAAGGCGGGCATCCTTCGGCTTACCGGAAGCATGGCGTGGGAACTGGCGCCCCTCGGCATACGCTGCAACACGATCCTGCCCGGCTATATGGACACCGAACACGCCTTCGGGCAGGCGGCCCCCGATCGCGGCAGCGCGCCCGAACGCCTCCACGGCTTCATCCCCACGCGACGGTACGGCACGCCGGAAGACATCGGACGTGCGGTGGTCTTTCTCTGCAGTCCGCAGGCCGCCAGCATCAACGGCGTCTCACTCCCCGTGGACGGCGGCCTCCTCCTCGCGGGCGTCCCGTAGAAGCGACGGCCCCACCTCTGCGGCTACTTGCCGAATTGCTGGGCGAACGCGATAAAATCTGAAAAGTCGACTCTGTCGTCTCCGGTCAGGTCGAACTTCGCATCGTAGTTATCGTCCCCGTCGTTCCGCCCGAAATTCTGTGCAAACGCGATAAAGTCCGAAAAATCCACACTCCCGTCCCCGTTGAAGTCAGCCGACGTCCCGGGTTCCGGCGGTTCAACCGGAGGGGGTTCGGAATCGTCCTCGACTTTTGCGAAGCCCAGGATCGCCAGCGGGGCTTCCAGCTGAAAGCTCGCCATGATACTCGCATATTGAGGGGGCAGGGGTACGACCTGGATCAGAAATAGCGAGTCGTCCCTGGCCGTAAAGCCAAGCGTATCGCTAACGGCCGTTTCGCCGTCCTCAACTGTCGGCGCCAGAATCAGATTGGCATCCTCAATATTGAACGCGCCGGCTTCCTTGAATGTGTCGACAAAAGTACTGTCGATGCTCTGACCCAAGAGTGGTATGGTCAGCTTAACATTTACCGATGTGACGTAGTCCGCCTCGTATGTGTCGGAATCAGCATCCAGTGTCAGCGTTCCCGATACGGTTCCATCGATGGACGGATCAGCGACTAGAGCCAGCAGTGCGGACGACGCCCATACGGGCATTGCGGTTGAGTCGGCCATCCACGCGCCCGCAGGGTCGCCACCCCCGGGTCTGGGCTTCTCCGACCCTCTATCCATAAGCTGCGCATCTGCGATTGCCGGCCACAGCAACGGCAATCCTATCAGAATGTATCGAACCGGGAATCGCATGGTCACCCTCCCTTAAGTTGGTTATCCATGACTTTTGGACCGAGTTTCAGACGATGCCGTTCCGTGAAGCGGATTGTCGACCCGACGGCCATTCTGATGAAGCTATTGCTTGCCGGACAAGATCATCGGAACCTGAAAGACTCGACGTGATCTCATTTGCGAAAAGTCTTCACAACATAAGCAAATCGACCATTCAAGTCAAGAATGGGAACCCTCGCTGTCCATGAATCGCCGTCCTGTCTTTCACCGACAAACGTCTGCGCAACTCGTAGCAGAATGCGCCTGGAATTCGCCTCGCGGCGAACCCGCAACGAAAACGGCCCTCGCTGAGCGAAGGGCCAAGATTCATTATCCGATTTGCCATAGCAGTGAGTCTGTCACGACATCTGTGCAGCCTATCTTCACCTCGCTTTCTCAAATGCCATCATGTCCACGGGTTCAGGGCTCTCAAAGATCGCGCGGGGCAGGTCGTCGAAGACCGCCACGTCCGTATGCGACGTACGGCCGCGATTTGCGGACAGCAGTATTCCGCCGTGCGGAACCCAGTCCGTCCACGGGCCGACGAAGCGCGGCTCCGGGTCGGACGCCTTCCTGTAGAACGCCCACTGTTCGACCAGCATCCGCTCCTTGTCGACGTAGACGTCGTATTTGTTCTGAGGGGTTACGCCGACGTCTTCGAAGGTAAGCGTTAATACGAACGCCTCACGGCCATTTTCCATCTTTGCCTCGCCGGCGTACTTCAGCGTCACCCCCGAGTCCTTCAGCTTGTACGGCATCACCAGCCAGTAGGAATCGTTGATCCACGCGCGGTAACCCCTGTCCAGATATTTCTTCAGCGAATCCGGCTCCGCGATTTCCCCTCCTCCCTGCCATACCCGCCCTTCCCGGCTATGGACGTTCATCAGCGTGACGCGGTCGGCCTCCTCGAAGCGGACGTCGCCGGTCCAGCGGTCCCACACATGCAGTCGCCGGCCGAAGAACCTCCACGTGAGATACCGGGTCCGGTCCCAGTTCACCCGCCCGCCCATCTCTTTCATGACGGCGTCGGCGATTTCAATCGCCCGAACGTCCGAACCGGCTGAATTGAACCCGTCCGCCGCCGGATTCTCGGTACACAAAGTGTCCCCGGGCGACAACAGCAGGAACAGCAATGCGTGAAGCGCCGCGAGGCATGCTCCCGGCTTATGGCCAGCGCGTTTCAAATGCATCACCGCCTTCTCCGTATATCAGATCACCGTACGCCCTCCAGGCCGCCATTTCGTCCGGACCCGGTTCGGCAGCTTCCGTCAGCACGTTGAGATTCTCAATCAGGTGGTCTTCGGTGGCCGGCGCGGTCAGCGCCAGACAGACGGCCGGGTGCTGCAGGACGAACCGGTAGCAATCGGCCGCCGAGGGGGTCTGCCCCCGCCAATCGACATGGCCCTCGAGCAGCGATCCCCAGCGCGTACAGGTAAACGCGACCACCGGCACGCCCGCCGCGACGGCCGCGGGAAGCACGGCCTCCTCCGACTTCCGGTGCGCCATATTGTACCGGTGCATCAGCACCTCCACCCGGCCACTCTCAATCAGGGTCAGCGAAATCGGCCGGCTGTGCGCCGTTGCGCCGACGTAACGCACCTTTCCTTCGTTCTTCCATTTCCGGATTTCGTCGATCGCGCCGCCGTTTCCGAGCACGTCATCAAGTTCATCCGCAGGCGATACATACTCCGCAAAAAACAGGTCGACCACGTCCACGGACAGCGCCTGGCGCACCGCATCGAGACAGTTCCGCATTTCATGCGGATCGCGGGACTCGGTGCCGGTGGCGACGAAAACGTCTTCGCGGCGCTCCCGGACCAGACGCCGGACGCCGTCGATCATACCGCCAAAGTTCAAACCGTAGAAGAAAAAGAAATTCACCCCCGCCCGCCGTGCGATTGGAGCGAACTCGCCTTGCGTATCCGGCGAACCCGCAAGCCCCAGCGGCCGGACCGCACTACCCGCCAGCGTCCTCAATTTCACGTAACCGTCCATGATCCGACGTGTGGAACCGGTACCCGAATTTCCCGTCATTACAAATGTTCGCTTCTATTCCTAAAGCGAGAGGCTGACACGGCGGCCGGTTTCGCTGGATTCGTACGCCGCCTCGATGATCCGGGACACCCTGAGCGCGTCGTCTCCCGTGGCCGGCGGCTCTCCGTCGCCCTGCGCCGATCGGAAGAACCGTTCCATGAACGCAATGCCAAAGGCGCCGCCGTAACAGTCCAATTCCGGCAACGCGTAACGATACGAGCGCGCAGGCGAGGCCTGCCAGGCCGGATTCGCGCTCTCCGCGTGCAACTCGGGCGGCCGGTCGACAGGATTCCAGTACACCCTGCCTTCGGTGCCGCGAAACCCCACGTAGGTGTCGTACGTGGCGCCGGAATAGCCGGGGACGCTCATCGCGAGCTGATATCCAGCGTGCAGGCTGCCGATGGCGCCCCGCCCGAACCGGAATCCCAGCGACGCCACGTCTTCCACGTCGATGTCCTCACCGCTGAGGGTATCTGTCAGCGCAACAACCTCGACAACCTCGTCGTTCATTACATAGCGCAACAGATCGATATAGTGGCAACCCAGCCACGACAGAATCCCGCCGCCCGCTTTCCGTCTGTCGAACAGCCAGTGACCGGGATTCCTGAATCGGACCTGCGAGGTGATCATCCTCGCTTCGCATCCCGTAACCCGGCCGACGATGCCTTCCCGCACCAGGCGGCGCGCCTCCCGGGCGACCGGGTGGTACCGGTTCTGGTACATAACGCCCAGCTTCACCTCGGCCCGCGACGCCGCGCGGACAATCCGGGACAGTTCCGAGGAGGAATTGGAAATCGGCTTCTCGCTGATCACGTGGACGCCCCGGTCGATCAATCTGAGGCAAAGCGACCCGTTCACGTGATTCTGAAAGTCCGCAACTCCCACGTCGAAGGATTCCTTCTCCAGCATTTCCTCCAGATCGTGGTACCCCCCGTCGATCTTGTCGTCCGTCGAGTTCCGGACTCCCGCGACAACCCCCGCGTCGTCGTCATACAGCACGATACCGCGCACCATATCGCACAATTGCAACGTCTTCAGGTGCGCGAGCGAGTGCGGATGCGTCAGTCCGAACAGCGCCACACGTATGGTATCCATGTCTGCGAACGATCTCCCTCAGTCTGGTTCTTCACCAGGTGCCGGCGGCGGCACCCTCACAACCTCACCCGATCCAGTATCCGCTGGAAATTCCCGCCCAGAACCTTCTCTTTCGCCGCCAGGGGCAACTGTGCCCAGACCACCCATCCGAGTTGCTGCCTGGGATCTCTCATCGGCGCATCCGTGCCGAACAGCACGTGATCCTCGTCGGTTGCCGAAACCAGAAACTCCACGACGCGGTTCGTTACGGGCGTCAGCGTGATCTCGGCGTACACGTTCGGGTGCTCCCGGATACACGCCGCCACCTCCTCCGCGAAGTGGTAACTGCCGCCCGCGTGCGCAATCAGCCAACTGACATCCGGGAACCGCTCCGCCAATCTGCCGATGCCGGCCACGCCGCCCGTGTGCCCGGCCACGTGCATCAACGCGTAGAGGCTGTGCTCGTTTCCGAACTCCCACCAGGGCATGAATTTCTCGTCTTCATAGTTCATGTTCATCCGCACGTAGGGTTTCATGCCCACAAATCCCTGATCCATATACCGCAGATGGATCTCGGCCTGCATCTCGGCAGGCGTCATATGGGTCGGATCGATGACCGCCACGCCGATCACCGGGTCGCCGAACCTTTGCATGGCCCGCCAGACGATCTCGTTGCCGTCTTGCGCATCCACGCAGACCGGCGCATTCCAGCTCATCATTGCGGTCCTGTCGATGCCGCAACGCGCGTTCAGGGCCAGCATGTGTTCGGCGTCGCCGTCGTACATGAGATAATTCACACCCGCCGTCTGCCCGCCTTCGTGCAACACGTGGGAATGCGCGTCGAGGACCGGAACCGACAGCGGCCGGCCCGACCTGGCCTCTGCCATGATGCCATCCGCGTTGCTCGAGGGCGGCGCCGGCTGTGCCGGACCCTGTCCCTTCAATAACCGCTTCAGATTCCCGCCCGCAATCCGGCGTTTGGAAGCATCCGGAATCTGCGCGTAGTCCACGTAAAAGCGAGCGGCGCCGGGCGACTTTTCGGTGCCCCCGGTACCGAAAAGCAGGCGCTCGTCTCCAAAGTCCGCCACGTACTTCTCGATTCCCCGGTTGATCTGGTAGGATGAGAATTCCAGGTGCAGGTTCCGGTGCCGTTGCATCAACGCGTAGACGTGGCGTTGCTGGCTCCAGACGTGGTCCGTCAGCAATACCGGCAGCCGCGGGTACCGGGACAGCAGGTCGTGGAAGAATCCGAATATGTCCGGCATTCCCCAGCCGACCTCCAGCAGCGTCAGGATGCCGTGGTGCTGCAGGACCTCGAAGGTCGGACCCACCAGTTCCGGATGCAGGGGAAAACCCCCCGGCATCAGACGCACGGCCCGGGCGTCATCCTCCTCCATCGCCGCGATCAACGCATCGCCATCGGCAAAGAAACCGGGGTCTCCCAGCGGAACGATACACCACGCCCCGAACAGCCTGCCGGGCGCCTTTGCCCGTTCCGCCTGCAACCGGCGATTTCCGTACACGGGATCGTAACTCCGGGCGACGCCGTGCGTGACCAGCGCGCCGGATATCTCGGCAAGGTCCATATCTTCGAGAAGGTGCTCGGTGGACCAGCGCACCCGGGGATGTTTCATGGGTCGCTGCCCGACGGTCGCGTGACAATCGAAATAAAGCAGATCCGACATGCCCTTTGCCTCCTGCAGATTCGCAATCGGTTCTCAGGGACAATGCGAGCCGAACTCCCTGTACTGTCTGACCGGCTGGTCGTGGTACTCCCGGACCAGGCGCTCCAGGCGGTCTACCGCCAGGTTGAAGACCCGCTCCCCCTTCTCCCTGCTGGCAACGCTCGAACTGCCCATGGTGCCGGTGACGTCGCGGGTATCCCTGCGGCGTTCCGAAAACCCGCCGAAGTGCCGGAGATCCTCGCTGAACGGATTCGGAAAGATGTCGTCATTCATCAGAGATTTCTCGATAAGATGCTCCCGCAGATACAATTGTACCGACGTCTCCCACTCGCCGCCGTGGCCGACGCTGCCGTTGTCCGCATCGCTCCACGCCAGCATCTCGTCCGCGACGGACTGCCACCAGCTATAGGCGACCACAAACACGTTCTCTTCCGCGATGGTGTCCCGAACCACGTGGTTGGGCGCCATATTGCCCCCGTGCCCGTTCACCATCACGATGCGTTTGAATCCGTTGTCATAGATGCTCCTGCAGACGTCGCCGACGAGGTTCAGGTAGGTCTCGATCCGCAGGCTGATGGTTCCCGCAAAACCCTTGTTGTAGTGGGTGAATCCGGACCAGATCGGCGGGGCGACGATCACGGGGAAATCGTCCACCCGCTGCGCCACGCGCGCCGCCATATAAAACGGACCCACGATATCCACGTCCATCGGGCAGTGGGGGCCGTGCTGTTCCACCGAACCCGTGGGCAATATTACGACAGGATCGTGTTTCAGGGCCTCTTCGAACTCGTGCCGCCACATCTCCTGCCAGAGGATCTTCTTGTTCGTACCGTCGTACGACACCTTGTACATGGATGCCTCCAGAACGGCCCGCCGTCAGTCGAACGGCCAGAGCCTGAGCACGGTCTTTCCGAGTATCCACTCCCGATCCGTGTCATTCAGAAACGCGAGTTCTTTTCTTACGATATCCAGCGCTCCGGCATAGCCGCATTTCCGTTCGACGAGCGGCCAGTCGGTGCCCCACATGAGCCGTTCCGGGCCGAACGCGTCGTAGACCTGCCTGACAACCGCGTGCGTGTCCCGGTAGGGATACGATTCCTGCGACACACCCCAGGTGCCCGATATCTTCACGTACACCTCCGGATAACGGGCGAGCCGAAGCAGATTCGCGGCGTCGCCGGTGCCGTCGACCGGCGGCCAGGCCATGTGGTCCACACAAACCTGTACATCATCGTATTTTCGAATCCAGCGCTCCAGGTCCGGCAATCGTCCCTGCGACGTCAGGATGCACATGGGCACGTTCAGGTCGCGTGTCCTCCGCCACAGGCGGTCCAGGCCGCGGCCTGTGAACCAGTCTCCCTCCCGGCCCGCGCCCGGACTCAGCCGCACTCCTCTGAAACCGTATTCCTCCACCCATCGGCTCAGATCGTCTGCCGCGGCAGGATTCTCCGGGTCCACGCGGCAGACGCCCTCGAAGCGGTCCGGATATTTTCTCAGGCAGTCGCCCGCGTACCGGTTGTCCCATTTGTAGTGGATCACCTGAACCAGCACGGTTTTTTCCGTACCGTTGCGCGCCATCTCCTCCAGCAGCATCTCGCAGGTTGCATCCTCTGCCGGCGGATTCGGGTTGTCCGGCGCCCAGGGATACGCGGGGTCGTTCACCCAGACGTGTACGTGAGGATCGATGATTCGCATTGGCTATGTTTACCCCTCCGCAAGTTCCTCTGCCACGGAGCAGATCGCGCGCGTGGCTTCGTCGACGTCATCCCGGCTGATGCCGAGATACGGGATGGCGCGAATCGCCGTTGGGCCCGGCGTGCTCACCCGGACGCCCCAATCGGCGAGCAGCCGGCTCGCAAATTCCTTCGAACCGATTCCCGTTCCTCCCACGTCGAACTTGACCATATTGGTTTCGACCTCGTCCGGATTCACCTGAATCCCCGGCGCGTCCGAAATCCCTAACGCAAGCCGCCTGGCGTTGGCGTGGTCCTCAGCCAGCCGGTCGATGTTGTGCCGCAGCGCGTAGATCCCGGCGGCCGCCACGAACCCCGCCTGCCGCATCGCGCCGCCGATCCGCTGCTTCCACTGCCATGCGGACTCGATGAACCCGCGCGAGCCCGCCAGGACACCCCCGATAGGCGCGCCCAGGCCCTTGCTCAGATCGATCCAGAGCGAGTCGAATGTGCGGGCGTATTCCACCGCCGGTATCCCGGACGCGACCACCGCATTGAACAGTCGGGCGCCGTCCATGTGCGTCTGCAGATTCCGCTCGTGCGCCGCCTCGCAGACCTCCCGCATCTGCTCCAGCGGCCAGACGCGGCCGCCCGGCCGGTTCGTGGTCTGCTCCACGGCCACCAGCCGGAAGCCCGGCCAGTAACGGGTGGCCGGCTGGACTTCCGCCACGACATGCCCGGCTGTAAAGTGCCCGTTCACGCCGTCCACCGGATATAGAGTCGTGCTTGCGAGGACCGCGGCGCCGCCGGCTTCGGAATGCAGCGGGTGGGCGTTCCGTTCGAGCAGAACCATATCACCGGGTCGGCAGTGAACCGCAAAGGCGATCTGATTGCACATCGTGCCCGACGGCAGCAGCAATGCGGATTCCTTGCCCAGCATTTCGGCCACCATGTCCTGAAGTTCGTTCACCGACGGGTCTTCCCCGCGCTGCTCATCGCCGACTTCCGCCGCGCACATGAACTCCCGCATTTCCCGGGTGGGTTTCGTTGCCGTATCGCTGTACAGATCGATTTTCAACTGGGCACTGTCGACGGGCTCCGGATACACTTTTGTCTCCTTGTCTTCAACGGTTGTGACGGGTTGGGACGTGGCGGGCGGATCAGACGACGGGGGGAATGAGCGAATTCAGCGCGGCAAACCGATCTTGCCGAACCGAGCGTTGGATCCCGGGTATCGCCGCGTTCCTCGTAACTTCAGAACGCGAATGGGTTGACGGTACACCTCGTTACCCGCGATTGGGGCCGCTGTCCTTTCGGAACAGACCCAGAAACCGGTCTTCGTAGAGTCCATACAGGTTCCACCGGTCCAGTTCCCGCTTCAACAGGGCCGCCTTCTCTTTGGTCGTCTCGTGTTCGACCTCGCCGAAGAGGCGTTCGATCCGCTCCATGACCACCTGAGGCACCTGCTCTTCGTCCACTTCTTCGAGTTCGATTTCATCCTCGTTCTCGGGTTCCATGGTGGAGAAGGTGGTACGGATCTTCTCTTCGATCTGGGACATGGTGTCGTCCATGCGTTCAACGGCCTGGTCGATCTCCGACATATTCACGTCCAGCTGCAACATTTCCGACCAGACGCGAACGATCTCACGCGACGCCTTGGGGTTCGGCATCATCTGGGCGTACATCGGCATGGTCGCCAACAGGCAGGCCGCCCGGATATTTCGCAGCCCGGCCGACCCCAGCAACAGTCCATTCAGACCGGCAATATGTCCTTCCTGCAGGATCTCCACGCCATATTGGCCGAGCGCGTCCCGAAGCGCTTCCTGGTTGGCCGCGCCGAGCACCTGAACGCGTTCGTTGTGGCTGATTGGCATTGCGTATGCCGCCCCCGTATAGATGGTTTCCACCTTGAACCGCTGCGCAAGATCGAGCATGTGGCCCATAAGGACCGTGCCACCCATCCCGGGTATCTGCGCTTCGCTTTCGGATATGATCAGCGGCGGCTCCTCCACGTAATAGAAAACGTGGCTCGGCAGGTCGGAAAACGAGCGGGCGAGTCCTTTTTCGACAACCACCGCCTCCGGCGCGAAATATTCGCTCATGTCGATCTCCGCGAACGGCGCCGCGTCCAGCTTCCGCCGCAGGTAATCCAGCGCCCCGACGCCCACGCTCCCCATGCCCGGCCACGCGGCCAGCATAATCGAAGGGCGCATCCGATCAGAAATATCCCTGGTGATTCTCGCATTCATCGTGATTCCACCTTCCGCCTGGGGGCCGGATGCCGAATGAACGGGCCGGAAACCGATGCAATCCCCTGCTGCAAGGATATACTTCGGACAATATACGACAATCCAACAGGATATCCAAAGTATCCGTACTTGAGTTGACGGCTATGCATGGCCCTCGAGCGGATGGGTTCGGTCGGCCATCGGAAACGACACGCGCCCGCCCGAGATCTGCGATGCATAGGCGCCCAGCACCATTTCAAGGGCCTTCACCGCATCCACACCGCTGGACAGGGGCTGCCGGTCGTGCTCGATCGCATCGATCAGATCCAGAATCGCGCGCCTGTTGCCATCGGGAAGCGGCGCGGTCTCCAGGTCCAGCACTTCCCAGGCGCGCGACCCGTCCTCCGGAAGCCAGACGCTGAAGGGATAAGCGGCAATCACGGTCGGCGCGCCGCCGCGCAGCATCAGGCGTCCGTCCCGCCCCACCAGCTCCAGGCCGAAACACGCTCCGTTCCCGGGCTGATCGGCCCGGGAAACGAAGAAGCCCGCGGCGCCGCTCTGAAACGCGAAGAAACTCCGTACGCGGTCGCCCGCAATCAGACCGATCGGCTCGTTTGCCTCGCGGGCATCGCCAATCCGGAGTTCTCGCTCTCCAACCATGACCTGCGCGCTCATCCACGCCACGTCGCCACCCAGGAATCGCATCAGGTTGAACAGGTGCGTCCCCAGGACCATCATATCCTCGCCCCCGCCGCGATGGTCCTGCTTTCCGGTTGCGTAAATCGCCTGCAGCGGTCCGATGCCGCCGCCGTCCAGCAGCCGTTTCACGGCCTGGACCTGGGGCAGATAGACGCCCTGATGCGCGACGGCCAGTTTGACGCCCGCCCGCCGTGCCGCGGACACCATGCGATCCGCCGAATCGAGCGTGCCGGCCATCGGTTTCTCGCAATAGACGTGGCAGCCAGCCTCGATACACGCCAGCACCATCTCTTCGTGGCAGTCCACCCAGCGGGGCCCCACGGTGACGATGTCCAGCCCTTCTTTCTCCAGCATCTCCCGATAGTCTTCATAGGTGCGTTCCGCGCCGGTGGCCTCCGCGACCTCCCGACGCCCCTGCGCGTCCGGATCCGCCACAGCCACCAGATCCACTGCGTCCGCTGCAGCCAGGCCCAGATGCAGTCCGTGCCCGTAACCGCCCCGGCCCGTCCTGCCGATCGCACCGCCTCGATACTGTTTTCCAGACATGGGAAACTCCCGTTACGATTCGTGTTTTCCTGCCGATGGATAGAGTCTAAGGCAGCAGCACGACACCCAGCGCTTCATTGGGCCGCTGAATCAGCGCCTCGCACGCCTCCGGCGCGTCGTCGAGCGCCACCCGGTGGGTGATCAGCGGCTCGACCAGCATCCCGCCGGAAGCCATGAACGCGAGACACTCCTCCAGGTTCCGCCGCGTGGTCCATTGCATGAATACCGGCGGATAGTCGCGTCCGTGCTCCCACGCTTCATCGTGATATCCGGGGCCCGTCCGCGCCGCACTCCGAACGTCCAGGTTGCCCAGCCCCGATGCGAACACGTGCTCGATCTTCGCGCCGCCGACGATTGTGATCCGGCCCATCTGGTGCGTATCGGGCGCACGCTTCATCATCGCCGCGAGCATCCTGAAGGCCTCGGTGCCGTCTCCACCGAACGCGAGAATGCCGGCGTCCACGCCGTATCCCCGTGTAAATTCCGCAGCCGAGGCCACGGCGTCCTCTTTTCCGGCGTTCACAGTCCGGTCCGCACCGGTCTTTTCCGCAACTGCAAGGCGCATCGGCAACCGGTCCAGCGCGAGCGTATGGCACCCTGCAAGCCGGGCCCACTGGCAGGAAAACTGCCCCACCGGACCCAGTCCCACAACCGCAACGTATTCGCCCAGGGTCAGCTCGGCCCGCCGCACGGCATTCAATGCCGTTGCAACGAGATGGATGGACGACGCATCCTCGAAATGCACGGCCTCGGGCATGGGTACCGCCATATTCCTGGGTACGCAGGCGTGAGTCGCGTGCAGTGCATAGCCACCGCCCATGCAGGCCACCCGGGTTCCCATCGGTATATCTTCACAACCCTCGCCCTGTCCGACGACCACGCCGGCATTCGAATATCCGAACGGCCGGGCGGGGCCGCCGCCGGGATTCTCCCGAATCCTCCTCACGGCGCCCAATTCCGTACCCGGACTCACAAAACTCGCCCTGACCTCGATCTGGACCTGGCCGGGACCAGGCTGTGGGATCGGTTCCTCGATGACGACGATCCGCCCGGCGCCGTCCTTGGCCGCTACCTTGCGAAGACCATCTGGCATATGTTCGCTCCTCTTTCTGACCAATTATCCGTTGTAATGTGCAGGTTAACGTACCGACGGGTAACTCCCGGGCGCTCAATATACATGGATACGGTGGCCCTGGGGCATGAACCAGACGGCATCCAGCACGAGCCCCAGTGCGATCGCAAATACGTATCCGATGAGGAGCCCGATGAAGAACGGGCGTGAACGCCGGTAAAACGCGGCCCCGAAAAATCTCAGCAAAATCGCCTTCAGACTCCACGCCAGAAAGATCGTGAATCCGGTCAGATGCGAAAGCGCCGATCCGGAGAGCGCGAAGCCGATGGGATGAAACGGCCACCATGCAAAACGGTACCGCATGAACGTAATGATCCCCATGGCCAGCACGCCCACGACGAAAAACACATATTCGCTCGACTGCATCGGTTTGGGCGAAATAATGTCGCTGACCGCCCCCTGGAACCCGCTGTGACCGGCCCGCGTCACCAGCCAGTTCGGCTCGAAATTATACCCGCCGACCGTGTACCCCAGCCAGACCACGTACAGCGTGGATGCCACCAGCCCCACCAGAAACGCGGCGCACACCGACCAGAACAACCGCCTCTTGTTGCCCGCGACAAAGTCGCCCAGCCGGTTGGCGTGCATGCCGAACGTGAATATCGTTCCTTTGAAATGGCTCAATGCCACCGCGGTCGGATAGAACAGAGCGTGGGTCGCCGCCGGAATGCCTTTGGGTCCGCCGTATGCAGCCTGTACGAGGTTGCGGGCCGACGTCGGCGAACTCAGAAAAACCAGACCCGAATCCGCGAGAATCTTGCCCATCGCCAGATAGACGAGAAACATCGTCGGCATCGTCAGCGCGATCACGCCGGTGTTCATTCCCGCATTCCAGAGCCAGGCGACGGCGTAACAGCAGGCGACACCCAGACCGATGAACGCCGCACGGTAGGAAATGAGTTCGCGGCTGTCGTCTATATGATCGCTGCGTGGATTCAGCGCTTTCAGAAATGCGTCCCTGATGTGACGCCGAGAAATCAAGACCCAGAAAACGGCCAGACAGACGAATGCGCCCGTGGTCTGCCATGTATACGGGCCGGCGGACCGGTAGGAATGCCAGGACGGCATTCCCAGGCGGGTCAGGATTCCCGACTCGACGACAAAGAACAGGTCGAAAAACCAGAGGCTGAACAGGACCTCCAGGCTGGCGAAATAGGCGAAGCAGATCACAAACGTATTGAAGGAAATCCACAGGGCGGGAAAGTCTCTCGCGAGAGGAAGGTACCAACCCGGCGTCATGCGAAAGCTCGGAAAGGCCGGAAAAAACCAGCCGATCATATTCCAGCAATAGATGAAGGCGCTGACCGAAAACCCGGACCAGAACATCCGACCCTGCATCAACTCAGGCAGCAGCCGCTTCCCCGAACCCCCGAAGGACGCAATTTCCACGATGGGCTCCATGGCCGGATAGACGAGCTTTTCATATTCCGACCACTGCCGGTGGATGATGATGGACGCGCAAAAGCAGGCGAACGCCACCGCTCCGATAAACGTGAACCACCAGAACAGCGGCCCCGCCCAGCTTTCCCAAGGCACGGCCGCGTCCGGGGGCAAACCGTTGTAAAACCAGCTCATCTCTCCCTTCCTGTTCTGGGGAAAGATGAATTCCGGAAGATACGGATGCAGAAACTCGGACCATCGATTCTCGGGCGTGGCGAAATAGTACGGGGACACGATCACGCCCACCAGGTAACCGCTCACGCCATAGGTGGGACCCAGCGAACTCACGAACCCCATGGTGAAAATGGTGAACCACTCGGTCCGGGAAAACACGAACGGCCTTCCGAACCGAAAGGCCAATGCCGAACAGAAAACCATGGACAGCAGGGTCAATATCAGGTTGCCCATGGGCATATGGCTGTACGCCATCAGCGAACCGTGGACAAGGTAGAGCACGGTGTTGGCCAGGAGACTTACGGCTACGGCCAGGCACAGGCCGAATGCGATCGACCGAAGCGTGATGCCCCGATCCTCCGCCGCAAGCGAATCGGGATTCTGTCGCGCGGCGTTCCGAACGGCCGCGCCGGTTTCAGCCATCGAATTCCCCAATCAGACAGGAGATAGAACAATGGACTCCCGGGGAATCCCCGGTTTTCCGCCCTGGAAGGTCGTCGCCATTCGGCAATCCGTTTTCCGCACGGAACGCTAATACCATTTGTGGAGCGTGTGCCCCTGCTTCCCGAAGAATACGGCGTCTACGATCAGCCCGAGCATTGTAACCAGAATATATGCCGCCAGCGCCCCGATGAAGAATGGACGTGACTTCCTGTAGAACGCCGCCCCCACCAGCTTCAGCAGGATGAACTTTACCAGCCAGGCGAGGAACAGCGTGAAACTCGTCAGCCGCGTCAGCCACGCGCCCGAGATGGCGAACCCCACCGGATGAACGGGCCACCAGCTGAAACGGTACCGCAACAGGTTCAGCGCCATCATCGCGACAAAGCCCGCCAGAAAGAACCAGTAGTCTTCCACCTCGGTCGGTTCCGGCGATAGAATATCGTTTACGCCGCGCTGGTACCCACCGACGCCGGCACGGATAATCAGCCAGTTGGGCTGAAAGTTGTACCCGCCGATGGTATACCCTAACCAGATCGTAAACAGGGTGGATCCCACCACACCCACGATGAATGCACCGAAAACCCCGCCAAAAAACCACCTGTGCCCTCCGGCAAGGAAATCTCCCAGCCGGTTCAGATGCATCCCCAGCGAGAACGTGTACGCGCGAAAATGATTGATTGATACCGATGCCGGGTACATGACCGCGTGGGTGGCCGCCGGCACGGCGCTGGCGCCCCCCAGCGCGGCGGCCGCCAACTCCCATCCCCTGGTCGCCGATCCGATGTAGATGTGACCGGTCTCGGCCAGAATCTTGGCCACCCCGAAGTAAATCAGAAACATGGTGGGAATCAGAAGGCAGATGACCTTCAGGTCCATTCCCGCCTGCCACAACCAGGCGATCGTATAGAGCGTTGAGATGCCCAGCCAGATGAACGCCGCACGGTAGGATATCAGTTCGCGCCGGTCGTCTATCGGGCTGCTCTCGGGCCGCAGCGCCTTCCGGAACGCCTGCCAGAGATGGATTCGCGAGACCAGGAGCCACCAGAAGGCAATGCCAATAAAAGCGCCCGCCGTCTGCCAGCCGTACCGCCCCGTCATATAGTGAGGTGAAATCGCCTCAACCCCCAGCCGGTTCAGGAACCCGCCTTCGAAAATAAACACCAGATCGAAAAACCAGAGACTGAACAACACCTCGAGGCTGGCAAAATAAGAAAAACAGATGACGACCGTGCTTACGAAAATCCATTGCGGCGGGAAGGCCTGCCCGAGCGGAATCCAGGTACCCCTCGCCGTGGGAAAGACGGGAAATCCCGGTTTGAACCATCCGATGAAATTCCAGCTGAACACGAAAAAGACGATTGCAAATCCGGTCCAGAAGGCCTTGCCGGCCATGAATTCCGGGAGCCATCTTCGGCCCTTGCCGGCGTTTGCCGCCATCTCCACAATGGGTTCCATCGCCGGAAACACGATCTTCTCGTGCTCCGACCATTGCCTGTGGATGATCACCGACGCGCACAGACACGCCAGCGCGACCGCACAGACGAATGTAAACCACCAGAACAGGGGCATCGTCCATGCTTCCCACGGAATGGGTGCGCCCTGGGGCAACCCGTCGTAAAACCAGGTCATCGCCCCTTCCTTGTTGGTCGGGATCATCCATTCCGGGAGGTACGGATGCAGAAACTCGGCCCACCGGTTCTCGGGCGTGGCGAAATAATAGGGTGTCACGATGACGCCCACGAGGTAGCCGCTCACGCCGTACGTCGGTCCAAGCGACGCGATAAACCCCATGGCAAAGACCGTGATCCACTCGCTGGCGGAGAACGCGAACCTCCGGCCGAATCCTTTCGCCAGCGCCGAACAGACAAGGATCGACAGCAGCCAGACGATCAGGTTCCCCATCGGCATATGGCTATACGCCATAAACGAGGAGTGAAGGATATACCGTACGACGTTGCCCAGTACGCTGATGACAAGGGCCACGCACAGACCGAACGCCAGCGCACGAACCGTCGTGCCTCGGTCTTCCACGGCCGTGTCCACGGGGTTTCTCGCCACACGGGCCAATCCCCGTGTGGAAATCCTATCCGGTTCCGCCATCAACACTCCTGGATCAGCCATCAGGGCGATGGATCCCGAACCCTGCACCCGATGCGCCCGTCATCCCTGCGACATCGCCACGATCTTCCTCATTCGCCTCGCCGTCTCGATCTGCGCCTCGCGATTCCCCGAAACCTCGTGGACCACCGGAGAACGATAGCCGATGGCGCGCAATTCGGCCATCACCGTGGACCAGTCGGTATCGCCGTCCATGAGGTCCACGAACCGGTGTTCGCGGCGGCTGAAATCCTTGAAATGCACGCGTACGATGCGACTCCCGAGGCCTCGAATCCAGTGTTCTGGGAAGCCGTAGGCCATCATATTCGCGGTGTCGAGATACGTGCCCACGCGCGGGCTCCCGACCGCGTCCACGAACGCCGCCATTTCCCTCGGGCTCAGGAGGAACTTGTTCCATACGTTTTCGATGCCCACGGACACGCCCTTTTCCTCGGCGGACGGCGCCAGGTCACGGATTGCGCCCAGCATCAGGTCCCAGGCCTGGTCGTACGAGCCCTCGGCATTGAGCTGTCCGGGGTGCAGCAGCACCGAGTCGATTCCCAGAACGTGCGCGATTTCAATGGACCGCGCAAGACACCTGACGCCCTGCTCGCGGTCGCCCGAATTCAGGCTCAGGAAGTTCCCGCGATCCTGGTATTGCGCGATCGAACTCCCGATTTCCAGGCCGGCGGCATCGCATTTCCCGCGTACCGTCCGGATCTCGTCGTCGCTCATATTCACGTCGGGGTCGCCGCCGTCGCTGAACACCAGTTCCAGGGCCTCGTAACCCGCTGTCCCGCACAGCTCCAGGGTTTCGTCCAGCGACAGCCGACCCAGAATAATCTGTGTCACGCCAATTTTCATGGTCCTCTCCTCGGGGTGAGCCTGTTTCCGGTTTCCGCAACGGCGGCAATGTCCCTCCGCCCTTCCGACTCTATGCGCCGCGCTCCTTCCACGAAATCAGGGCGTTCGCGATGGTCTCCGTCATCTCTCTCACGTCGGCGCAATGGGACTCGATGCTATCCGGAACAGCCTGAAGAAACGTCCGGATCGTGCCCGCGTGTTCGCTGACGTAGCGGTCTCCATACACGTTATGTTCCGGCTCTCTGGGATCGATCAGTACCTTCCGGTTTTCCAGTGGTGGAACGTGATAATTCTCCACAATCGCCGCCTCGACGACGGCGCCTTTTTCGCGCAGTGCCCGCGGCATGGAATCCTTGTCGTGCATGCCGATGCTCCGGTTGAATCCCTCCCGCGTAAAATGGGCATGCACCTCGATCGACGCGTCCGGCCGGACATCCAGCAGATACTTCCAAAGGGCTTCGGTTTCCCTTGAGGCGCCCCTGCCTTCAACGAGGTTGTTGATCCCGAACTTGGGCACCTCGCCGACCGCGTTGGTCACGCTGTGACCCGCGAATACGCCATCGGGATTCAACATCGGCATGAGGCAGAACTGCACGTTTTCCAGCAGCCGCTGCGCGCGTGACGTAGGAATGGTCAACCAGTGCGCGACGTGCATGATCCCCCACGAAACCGGCTCGCAGGACTGCATGGTCGCGTCCACCAGGAGTTTCAGTTCGCGTGGCGGCGATTCCAGGACCGGAAGGGGGCGCCCCTGGGCCGATGTCCCGATCTCCCGACAGGTCCAGACGTCTGAACATTCCGCAAGCCGGCGCGCCTTCTCGAGTACCGTGTCCGGCGTCTCATAGGGCGCCGAGGCCACGCGGACGGCCTCGCCCGGGCGGACTTCAACGTATGCGTCCATGTATTCATGCTCGTGGTAGTCCGTATCTTCAGGCGCCAGCCAGGCCCATCCCGTGTCCCCCCGCCACACCCACCAGGGCGGATACATGTAGTTCGACCCCTTTCGGCTCAGCAGAAACCGCAGCTTCACCCGCCGTGCGGCGTCGCTCGAATTGCGCACGCGCACGTGGGCCATGTATTCTTTGGGTACCCCCGCCCCGTCGAACAGCTCGTCCAGCAGGTCCTGAAACCATCGAGGTATCTCCTCCGGCTGGTACCCGATTTCGTAGCTGCCGTCGCCTTCGACCCGCATCTCGCCGGCGCTGCTGCATGGAAACTCGTCGTCGATCCGGATTCCGGCACCGTCATCCACAAGTCTCATTGGTCGCTCCCCGCATTGACGCCCAGTCCCCGGCGATAGGCTTCCAGCGTCATCAGATCGTCCGGCAGCACGTTGCCCAGGTTTACCTCCGCACCGTACCGATCCACGAGGGTTCGCCGCATCGCGTGGACGTGGTGCGGGTTCACCCCGGAGATCCATGGCCCCGGCAATTCGAACATGACGTTTTCAAGGCCGGCGGCCTCCACTGCCTGCTCCACCTGCCTCGCCGTGTCGGCATCGTCGTCAACCAGTTCGGCCGCTTCCAGCAGGACAACGCGGGATCCAGCGTCGAGACACGCCTTCACGTCGTCGGCCATGGGAATAGCGGCGTCCAGCCCCTCCTTCCGCCCGACCTCCCCCAACACCATCAGTCCATGTAAAGAAACTGCCTGCCGGATCATCTTCAGCTTCCATTCGTGGGTCACCACCGCCATGTTGTCCGACACTTCGACCCAGCGATAGCCGGCCGCGGCCACAGCGGGAAGATAGAGGTCCGCCTTTCTTTGAACCTGTGCATATTCCAGGTACTGACCGCCCGGAAACGGCTCGATGCCGGCTTCCAGATAGCGACGTATCTTCGTCTTGAGAACATCGTTGGCCAGGAGCCTCGAAATGCCGACGGCAACCTTCGCGAAATCAAGAAATTGTGCCGAGGTCTCTATCAAATCAGACTGCGCCCCCGGCCCAAGACCCCAGTCCACCACCATGGTCAACCCCACGTCGCGGGGTTTTCCGGGCCGCTGCCGGCCATCCAACCCTCCAAAGACATGTTCGCTGTCCAAAACGCACAACCTCCTTTTCCGCGGACCGCCCCTCCCGTGCCACACCGACGCTTTGCCCTGCGGAACACCCGCGAGCCTGCCCGGAAGCCCGGCGGGCGATCAGTCACACTCCTTGCGATAGACCGCGCCCGTCTCGGCCCGCCGCTCGAATACGGCTCTGGAACGTCCGGTTATATCGCCGCACATAAAGGCGCCATGCCGTCCGGCGTCATAGCCTGGCGCGGCGCCGGCGTAGACATCCACGATGCCTTCGTGGGCGATACTGATTCCGGACGCCCGCCCCTGTTCGTCGTCGACGCGGTCGACGACCACGTCCGGCACGTCTCCGGCAAAAGGATACAGAACGCAGAAATACTCGGCGCGTCCGCCGCCCGGCTCAATCCGCTTCGGCAGGCGGAAATACGGAATATAAACCCAGCCCGGCCCCCCTTTGGGCGGGTACCCCCGGCCTTTCCAGGCCCGCTTCCGAAATCCGCCGCACAGGCCGCGATGAACGGGCAGGGGCGCGGATCCGATATCCTCGGAAAGCCACAGCAGCCGTTGATTTCCATTCCCGTTTCGGAAGCACACCCGGCCGGACGCCTGCGACTCGACCTCGCCATTGACGTGCAACAGCCAGTCCAGGTCGAAACCATCGCCTTCGGTATCGAGTACGTCGTGGATGAGAAAATATCCACGCCGCGGATGGACGATTGTACGGCGGTGCACGACGCCTTCGTAGCCTTCGCTATGATTCGCGCTGACGATATCGATGTCGCCATCGGTGTGCCAGAATACCAGTTGACCGGTGCATTCGTTCTGGCTCCGGTCATTCACAAGCACGGTATTGTGCGAAATGGTCTGCTTGTGCCACGTGTGCTGCTCCGGGAAGATGCCGTAATGCGGCGAATTCGATGCGTCCGGAATCCAGTGGTGCCCGTTGGCGAACATCACGAAGCTCAGCTTGTCGGGGTGCCCGTGTCCGCCTCCGTGAGGCCCGAAATCGAGAATCAGATACGCGTCTTCCCGGTTCCACCCGTCGCGCATCACCGCCAGCCCCGCGTCGGGCAACATCGCCGAGGAATAGGGAGGATCCTCCTGCCGGACGGGCTTGATCGCTACCCCGCGCATGGACGGCGCCGGCCCGGTGTCCCCCGCCATCCGCAACAGGTCCCCGCGCCCGATCAGGTAAAGCGGTACCCGGAGTTCCGGATAGTCCGTCAGCAGATGGCCGTCGTTCCCGTTGGAGTCGTTGATGGACGGGATCTCCCCAAAGGGTGTCAGGGTCTTGCACAACGCCTCGAGAACGTACTCCAGCGACTTCCCGCTGTACGCTTTCGACCATATCGGGTCTCCCAACAGATGCCTGCCCAGCGCGTACCTGCACATCCCCCGGATCATGTAAACCGAGTGCGAAGGCGAACATTCCCACCAGTATCCGTCGCCCAGGAAGGGCTCGAAACAGGACCCATACAGCTCATCGGCCAACTTCAGCCATCGGCGCGCCTCCGGAAAACCCTGCAGACAGTACGCCAGAAAGACCATCTCTGCCAGAGAACAGGAAGCCCAGTTCTCGCGCGCGACGAACCGGTCCCTCATCGCCAGGTACTGGAACTCGCCAAGATCCAACAGAAAAAACAGGAAACGCAGTCTATCCGATAACCCAAGGTGCGGCGACCCGACGAGCAGGTCGTACGCCCCCATCATCTCCCTCAGGTTATACGCCGGATCCTGGAAGGTGACGGCTTTCCAGTCTATTCCGGTGAACCGGAACGACTGGTACCGGTCATAATGGGCTATGTTTGCCAGCAATACTTCCCGCGCCTTCAAGGCATACCGCGGGTCGCCCGTTGTTGCAAAGGCTTCGGCGCACCCCTGAAGCGCCGCACGTCTCGCGGAATCCTTTTCGTTGACCTCGCGCCCTGTCTGCTGCCCGTTGTAGAGCCGCTTCGGGATGGGCTCCCAGGTGGGGACCGAGGCATCCAACAGGGTAGGGTCCGGCGTTTCGCGGCAGCGGGGCGACCGCCCGTCCTGGATGGTCACCAGACCCGGGGAGTCCCGATCCAGAAATGACTGGATATATGCCGGTAGCCGATTCGCGGCATACGCCTCCACCCCGCACAGAGCGACAGCTCCGCCCGGGTCTGCCTTTCTGCCGTGCAGGTCTTCGCTTACGGGTTGCAATATCCGGACCCGCAGCCCGTCGGCCCGGACATCTTCGAGCAGATGCAGTTTCACCCTGGGCCCGAGTACCACGTTGTTTCGAACCGCATCCACCGCCTGCCACGTATGTGACGTGCGGACGGCGACATCGTAGTCCGCGGGCATCGCCTGCCACCTCAGCACCACCGCCTGACAATCGAAATGGCCGTCGAACCGGACCTCGAACCCACATTCTCCGGACACAGACGGCCATTTTACCGCGGTTTCCATGTTGCCGTCCCAGAGGCACGCGACGTCGGGCGCTGCAGTTCCGATGATCCCGACTCGGCTGTCAGGAATGAGATTGTTGTCCTGCATTCGCCGGGTTCACTCCAAAAATGGACAATCGGCACCGGATCCTCGCACAGAGCGGAAGGGAACCGGATTCAGGGGGTGGCGTAATGCGATTGCCGCTTACAACGACAGGCGCAGCCGGCGGCCCATTTCCAGGCCGCAAAAATAGCTTGCAATTTAACTATTATCAGGCATATTTAGAATTGACAGTCAAATTCAAATCATACGTTCAATAAGAGAGATTGCCATGCCAATTGCAAAGGTGGGACGTCGCGGACAGATGACATTGCCCCGGGAAGTTCGCAACGCGCTCGACGTTCGAGAGGGCGACCATATTGTGTTCGTTCAACGACGTCACGAGTTTTCGGTTCAGCCGCTGAACCAGACCCTGCTGGACATGCGGGGAAGCGTGACTGTGTCCGGCCCTCAGAATTTCGACGACATTCGCGACCAGGTCCGGAAATCCAGGGCCCGCAAGAGACCAGATGGCAGTTCCTGAACGTGTTTTCGTCGATACCAATGTATTCTTGCGTTACCTGACCAACGATGTACCGGAACAGGCCGATGCGGTAGAACGTCTGTTGCGCCGGGCCGCGGCTGGCGACGTGGTGCTGGTTACCGGGATTCTGGTGATTGCCGAGATTGTCTGGACGCTGGAGTCCTTCTACAACCTCCCGCGACATGATATTCAGGCCAGGGTTCGGGCCATTATCAACACGCCTGGCCTGGACGTGGACGATCGAGATATCATCTCCGAGGCCATTTCCCACTATGTGGACAAGAACGTGGATTTCGGAGACGCATATAACGCGGCCTTGATGCCGTTGCGCGACTTGAAGGCCGTCTACACGTTCGACCGCCGGCATTTTTCCCGCTTTGAAAGCCTCGAGGTTCGAGCGCCGGGCGACGATTGAACGGATCGCCTGATTCCATTTAAAAAAAGACCTCAGGAACATAGATCCGGGGGTCTTTTTTGGACCGCAACGCAGAATTCGAAACGGCCCCAAGATAAACGCGCAGTCGGGGTGAAACAAACACTTTTCCGATACCCTTGGCAGATAAAACCTCCAGGCCGTCGGCGGCCCGCATCCCGTCGAGCCCCCCAGGGACCAGTTGCCGGCAACGCATAAACATCGGCTGGGGCTCGGGGCGCCGTCCCGCAGAACACTAGAATTCGATTCCCTTCCTTGCGGGAACCCCCTTCGCGTAGTAGTGCTTCACCTTGCGCATCTCGGTCGCCAGATCGACACGATCGACGAGCGCGTCCCAGACCTTGTGCCCCGATAGAACGAGTTCGCACCGGCGATCCTCGTCGTACAGGTCCAGAAGTTCCATCACGTCCGGCCGTTGCAGAAGTCCATAGGCAACTGCGGCCAGGATCTCGTCCAGAATCAACAGATCCTGCCCACCCGCCCGCAACAACTGCCGTGCGATGGCGAGCCCGCGCCGGGCCTCCTCAGTGTCCTGTGGCTCCGCGCCGAATCGAAACGTCCCGTCCGGCATCATGCGCTCACATCCCGTGGGATGCAACTCGACGTCGTCCAGTTCCCGCAACACGTGCCGCTCCGAGTAATGTTCGTCTTCTCCGTCGTACCCCTTGTCGAATTGTACGAGTGCGACTCGCCCGCCGGCACCCAGGACACGGATTGCCAACCCCACACAACACGTCGTCTTCCCCTTGCCGTACCCGAAATAGACGTGGACCTGGTGTTGCTTCTCGTCATCTCTTGCCGGTGGTATCACCCGAGGCCGTGTGGACGCGCGCGTTCGTTCGTTCATTCAGGAGTCCCCTCTTCGCCAAAGGCATACCGTCAGAGCCCGCTTCTTCTCGGATACAAGGGCTGGCGGAGTCGAATCATTTCAATTATCTTTCTTGCATGGAACCCGATACCGGACGAGCGGCCTCACAGACGCGCGCAAATTCAAGTACGTCACTCGCGGAAGCCTTCGCCTATTGCGAGTCGCTGACCCGAAGCCACTACGAGAATTTCCCGGTGGGGTCCCGCCTCATTCCCGCGAGAATACGACCGCATGTTTACAGCATCTATGCCTTTGCGCGCACGGCCGACGACTGGGCCGACGAACCCGGCCTGGACCCTGCCGAACGCACACGGCGGCTGGACGACTGGGACGCGAAGCTCGCCAGGTGCACGGATACACCCGAAGGCCCTATTCTGATCGCCCTGGGGGAGACGATCCGATCGCAACGGATACCCCGCCGACACCTGCATGACCTGCTTCATGCCTTCAAGATGGACGTGGTCACGCACAGGCACCGGACATTCAACCATCTGCTGGCCTACTGCCGGTACTCCGCGGCGCCGGTGGGTCGCCTCATTCTGCATCTGTTTTCCCATTCAGACGAACGCCGTCGGTATCATTCAGACCTGATCTGTACGGCACTCCAGCTGGCCAACTTCTGGCAGGACGCTGCAGTCGACTTTTCCCGGGATCGCATCTACCTGCCGCAGGACGACATGGACCGGTTCGGCGTCACCGAGAGCGATCTGGCGGAACAGCGGCTCACGGACGGCTTCAAAGCCCTGATGGCCTGTCAGATCGACCGCACCAGGATCCTTTTCGAGAAGGGGTCCGAACTGCCGGACCTCGTTTCCGGCCGGCTCAAGTACGAACTCCGGCTGACCTGTCTCGGCGGCTTGAAGGTCCTGGACAAGATCCGTGCCAATGGCTACGATATTTTCCGTCGACGCCCCACCGTCGAAAAACGGGATATTTTCGGCCTGTTTTTCCACGCCCTGTTCTGGAATCCGCGTCGGAGCCGCGAATCCAGGTCGCCTGCGGTATGAATATCCGATCCTACACTTCGGCGCTCGTGCGCAAGGCGCGCAGCAACTTTTACTACGCGTTCGTATTCCTGCCCAGAACCAAGCGCGACGCCATCATTGCCACGTACGCGTTCAGCCGTCACACCGACGACCTGGTTGACGACGCGCCTTCCCGGGAAACCGCAGCCCGAAATCTGTCGAGCTGGCGCGCCGAGACCCACGCCTGTTTCGTCGGCAGACCGCAACACCCGATTACGGCAAACCTTCACAAAGCCCTCAGGCATTTCAATATCCCGAAAGAACACTTCCTCAAGCTGATCGACGGCGTCGAGATGGACCTGGTCAAGAACCGCTACCAGACCTTCGGCGAACTGTACGAATATTGTTACCGCGTCGCCTCGATCGTCGGTCTCATTTGCATCGAAATCTTCGGCTACACCAAACGGGCGTCTCAGGACTACGCGGTCAACCTCGGGATCGCTCTCCAACTCACCAACATCCTTCGGGACATCAAATCCGACGCGATGAGCGATCGCATTTATCTGCCGCTGGAAGATCTGAGACGATTCGACTACACGGAAAGAGACCTCTTCGCCGGGGCCTCCACTTCCGGGTTTCGCAGTCTGATGAAATACCAGTGCGGGCGGGCATGGAGCTATTACAGGAAAGCGGCGGAATGTCTGCCCGAGGAAGATCGGCGAAGCCTCTTTCCGGCGGAAATCATGGGATGCATCTACAGCCGCCTTCTCAGCCGCATCGAAGCGGTCAATTACAACGTGTATGAATACCCGATTCGCGTGAACAATCTGAAGAAGCTGGGCATCGCACTGGATTTCTGCCTTCGCAGCCGGGTTGGAACGCGCGAGAAGCCGACATGAGCCATGTGATCGTCATCGGCGGCGGCTTTGCCGGTCTCGCCGCGGGTGTTCGCCTCGCGGCGTGCGGCAACTGCGACGTCAGCCTGTTCGAACGCAGAAAACGTCTGGGCGGGCGGGCCTATTCGTTCACCGATCGCGCAACGGGCGATACGGTGGACAACGGCCAGCACCTCTTCATGAATTGTTACCTCCGAACCCGGGAGTTCCTGGAGACCATCGGGACCGGTGACCGTCTGTGTTTTCAGGACGAGTTTCGCCTGGACTTCGTCCACCCCGGCACGGGGCGCGCCGTCCTTTCGTTTCCCCGGCGGTTGCCGCCTCCTCTCAATCTGCTGGCCGGCTTTCTGCGATACAGGCCGGTTGGCACGGGGGACGTCCTCCGGCTGCGCCACGTCAGATCGGCCCTCAGCAAGCCCACGGCGCCGGGCCTTACCGTGAACGACTGGCTGGAGGCGTGCAGGCAATCGCCAGCCATCCGACGTGCGTTCTGGGATCCGCTGTGCATCTCCGCGCTGAATCAGCAGCCGGATGCGGCCCCGGCCCGCTACCTGACGTCCGTACTGAGATCGGCGTTTCTCGGTGAGAGGGATTCGAACCTGATGGGCTATGCGGGCGTCGGACTCAGCGCGATGTATACGGGCGAGGCCAGGGAATTCATCCAGCGGCGCGGCGGCACGTGCCGCGTGGGCGATGCCGTCGCGGCACTGAACGTTGTCGGAGGCGGAAAGATCGAAATCCGGTTGAGATCGGGCGAGGGTTTGACGGCGGATGCCGCAATCTGCGCAATCACCCCTCCTGCGCTTGCCCGCATCCTGCCGGAAGGCTTCGAAGATCTCAAAACACGCTTGAAACGCTTCTATCCCTCTCCAATCCTTTCGGTCAATCTCTGGTTCGAGGAGCCCGTTCTCGACAGGCCTTTTGTCGGCCTGCTCGCGGGCCGGATGGACTGGATATTCAACAAACCGATGCTCTACGACGGTCGTGACAAAGCGTCGCCGGGGCACGTAACCCTGGTTGCAAGCGCCGCAGACCGGCTGGTGGACCAGCCGGACGACAGACTTGTGGAAATTGCGCTGGGGGACCTGCATGACGTTCTGCCCGCAACGAGACAGAATCCGCTGGAGCACCATCTGGTTGTTCGGGAACGACATGCGACTTTCGCCCTTCCCGGCGGCCAGTCACCACCGCCCAACCGCACGACCGCCCCCGGACTCTACATTGCAGGAGACTGGACCGACACCGGTCTGCCGGCCACCGTCGAAAGCGCGGTGGACAGCGGTTACCGGGCGGCAGCGCTCGCGCTCGAGTACCTGAATGCGTAACATGGTTGTGCCTACCCCACCCTGAAGTTCGCCACTCCCTGCTCGATATACACCCGGGTCTCGATATCCACGGCTGTAATCGCCTCAATATACGGTTTGCCGTCGGCACGGGCCGCGGCCAGCGGCAGTCCATCGATCTGGTAGAAATCCTCGCCGTCGTGGGCCTGCGCGGTCAGTTCCGGGTCCGCGCCCGTCCGTGCACTGAACCGATCGTAGAAATCGTCTGGCGCCATGGCGTAAAGATTGGCGCCCGTTCCGACAAACTCCCCGGTCTCGGGGTGCCGGATGAATCCGAGACGTGTCAGGAAGTCCGCGTGGGCCTTCAGGTTACCCATCAGCACGACCGTGTCGTCTGACTCGAGAACGAAACTCTGGAATTTTCCGATCGCCCGTTTCTTCATCGCGTGGGTACCTTCTGTCGTGTGATTTCGCCGTTGTTCAACCCGGTAGACGGAAGCGGACTGCGCGACTCGCCGGGAGCGTTCATCCGATCCGTGTCCGGGAAAGTCCTTCGGCCGACTCAATGGCCTCGATATATTTCAAGCCGGTTCCGGTATTGAAGAGCACCACCCGGTCCGCAGGAGTGATCCACCCGTCCGAGACGAGTCTCTTTAGCCCGGCAAGCGTCGCCGCACCTTCCGGGGCCGGGAAGATTCCGGTCGACGAGGCCATTTCCTCGACGCACGCCAACAACGCCTCGTCGGTGACGGCGACGGCCGTGCCGTTGCTTTCCCGGATCGCCCGAAGCATCAGAAAGTCGCCCACGGCGCCCGGAACCCGCAGGCCGGACGCGACTGTTTCCGCATCTTCCCATGTTTCGGCCGAATCGGCGCCCGCCTCGTATGCCCTGACGATGGGCGCACAGCCGGCGGCCTGTACCGCCACCATCCTGGGGCGAGCCGCGCCGATCCATCCCATGGATTCCATTTCGTCGAACGCCTTCCACATGCCGATCAGACCCGTGCCGCCACCGGTGGGATACAGAACGACGTCCGGCAGTTCCCAGCCCAGCTGCTCGGCGAGTTCATATCCCATCGTCTTCTTCCCTTCCACCCGATACGGCTCCTTGAGCGTTGAGACGTCGAACCAGCCCTGATCGGCCTTGCGATCGGCCACCATCCTCCCGCAATCCGTAATCAACCCGTTCACAAGCGTCACCTGCGCCCCCAGGCGCTCGCACTCCACCCTGTTCGCCACCGGAACATCCGCCGGCATGAATACATGTGCGGGCAGTCCCGCGCGCGCCGCGTAGGCCGCGGTTGCGCCGCCGGCGTTCCCTGCCGACGGAATGGCCACTGCCGCCGCCCCCAACTCCGCCGCCCTGGAGATCGCCGCCGACAGCCCGCGCGCCTTGAATGACCCGGTTGGATTGACCCCCTCATCCTTAACGAAGAGTTCGCGCAAACCGAGCCGACTCCCCAGGGCCTCGACCTTCAGCAGCGGCGTGAACCCCTCTCCCAGGCTTACCCGGTACGCGGTTCGTTCTACGGGCAGGACATCCTCGTACCGCCACATTGTCGCCTCCCGCCCCGCCAGATCGGCTCTATCGACGGATCTCGACACTTTCTCCAGATCGTACCTGGCGAAAAGCGGCGCGTCACAGCAGGCGCTCAGATTCCAGAGTTTTTGCTTTTCATGGGCCCTTCCGCAACGGGTACACTCCAGGTCGACCAGGGTTCCCATCCGTCCTCCAAACCGAACCTTGATTCGTCATTTTTCGGTAACGTTAATTCGAATAAACGCAAGTTGATAAAGGCGATTAAACATCTGATTACCAGGATACTTCAGGTCACTGGACGTGAACGGAAAAATGTGCTTCCAGACGACCTTTTCGGTCCGGTGAGGAAAGAATTGCAGGGTCACCGCGTTATGACACACGCCGCTTTGCACGGATGCCTTTTGTGCCTTTTGTGCTTTTTGTGGCCAATTTTTCGGTGTTCTTTTTTCACATTGAGGCTAATTATGCACTTCAGCCCGCGTGAAGTCAAGCGCGTCCGTACGGCGTCAGGGCCCGCGGCTTTCGCCGTTCGGTTGGATACCCTCATCCTGAGAGAAGCCCGTAATCCCTGATCTTTCTTCGGAGCGTCGGTCGCGAAACGCCCAGAACGTCGCAAGCCATGCCGCGGTTCCAGCCCGTTGCATTCAGAACCTGCTCGATGTGCCTGCGTTCCACGTCCGCCAGGGTCAGCGATTCGTCGGTCTCGTCCGACCCGTCCCGGATCAGACCCTTCAGGTGATTGGTATGGACCGTCCGTCCCCGACAATGAAGCGCCGCCCTGACCAGCACGTTCTGCAGTTCTCTGACGTTGCCCGGCCACTGATAGACCATCAACCGATGCATGGCTTCCTGTGATATGCCCGCAACGCTTCGACCGGTCCGGTGTCGAATTTCGCTGAGTGTGCGCCGCGCGAGCAAGGGAATATCCGGCAGACGATCCCGGAGCGGCGGCAACTGCAAGGTGACCTCGCTGAGTCTGTAGTAGAGGTCCGCCCTGAACGTGCCTTTCGCGACCAGATGCTCCAGGTCGGCATTCGTGGCCGCCACGACCCGAACGTCGGGACGGATCGTTTCCTGGCCGCCCACGCGAACGAATTCAACGCGGTCCAGCACACGCAGCAGCTTCGCCTGAAACGTCGGGCGCGCATCACCGATTTCGTCCAGAAACAAAGTGCCATCGCTTGCCTGCTCGAAGCAACCCGCGCGCCGGCCGGCCGCACCCGTAAAGGCGCCGCGTTCGTGTCCGAACAATTCGCTCTCGGTGAGACTTTCCATCACAGCCACGCAATTGACGGCCACGAACGCCCCCGTTCTGCCCGACGCGCGGTGGATTTCTCTCGCCATCAACTCCTTGCCGGTTCCGCTTTCTCCGCAGACGAGGACGGTTGTCAGCGTGCGCGCGACCGCGGCAACCGTCTTTAGCGCCTCGATCATCTTCTGGGAACGACCGACAACCATAACGTCGTCGACGTCCGGAACGTGTTCGCCCGGTCCGGCATCCGCCGGCGCCGGGTTCCGCTCCCTGCGCAGACGGTAGAGCAGTCCGTCAAGGGTCGGGTCGTCCACCGGCTTGGACAGACAGTCATACGCACCGCCCGAGATGGCCGAGAAAACCTGGCCCGGCGAAAATCCCTCGCTAACCATCACCACAGGCGTGTGCCGGTGGGCTTCCTCAAGGACCGGAAATCCATCACCGTCCGGGAGTTCGGCCTCGGCGAACACACATCCGGGGCGGCCGTTCCTGTACAACCTCAGGCCTTCGCGTGCGGTTCCCGCGCACGCGACACTCACCCCCCGCCGCGTCAGACGACCTTTCATTTCCTCCCGGAACTGCTTGTCGCCATCCACCAGAAGCACGTGCTGCATAGACGATCCTCCATGTTTTCGTGGAAACACAGCCGTCGGACTCCTGGTGCTATGCAGACCGCGTACCGGTGACACGACCACGGGAAAGGAATTGATGCAAGTCTCACCTTTGCAGAAACTAAGCGGCAGATCCGGGGAATTGCGTACGCCGTTCTCCGGTACTGCGCTGTCGGGTATTGAAGGACAGAGTGCGTACGGACTGACGCGCGCCGTGCGACATTTCATGATCGGCGCACCTGTGTCGCTGACGCCCGGCCGTCGCCGGACGAGCACCGACCCAATGGGAATCCCTCGCCCGAACAACAAAACGGCAGAGCGCCGCATGGTACAGCGCTCTGCCGTTTGCCAACCGGAATGCAACCCGGAAGTCTTACGGAACGGCCACAACGACCGAGTCGGACGGACTGCTGATGTCATCACCTCTCAAGGAAACCACGTGATAGATGTACGTATTGCCCGATTCGACGTTGGTGTCGATATACTTGGTGTCTCGCAACTGGTATGACACGGTTTCGAACCTGCTGTTCGAACGCGAACCCACTCGCTGGCGATTCACCCGGAAGTGCGTGATGCCCGGTGGCGCCCTCCAGGTGACAATCACGACGGTTCCTTCCTCGGGAAGATTGCGCACGACCGCGGCGACGTTGGTCGGTCTGCCAATTCGGCTTTCAGGTCCGGTCTGCAACGACACCGTCCCGGAAGGTTCACTCTCGTTCCCATTGGCGTCGATCGCACGTACCTGGTAGCTGTACGTCGTGGATGTCTCCAGGTCTTCGTCCACGTAGCTCAGCGTCGTGGAGTCGACGGTCGCCAGCCACCCGAATCCGGCCGATCCCGTTCCTTCCGACCTGTAAATCCTGTACTGATGCAGGCCGGTCTGTTCCGACCCGTCCTCGTCGGTTGTGGAAGCACGCCAACTAAGCTCGATGTCCGTATTGCCGGACAACTTTGCAAACAGGAATTCAGGCGGAGCGGGCGCCAGGTCGTCTGCCAACACGGTCGCCAGCACGAAATCCGACAGTCTGCTCTCGAGCCCGCCCGATCCCAGCGCGCGCACGCGATACGCATAGGTCTTGCCGCCGACCAGGGGCGTGTCCACGTAGGCCGGCCACGGCGTGTTGAATCTGGAGTAAACTCCAGGCTGCAGCGGGTCGCTGTAGCGCAACACTTCATAGCCGCTCAGCTGCGACTCCGAATTCGGCCTCCAGGTCAGTGTAATCTTGGCCTTGCCGGCAATTGCCGTAACCCCGGCAGGGGTCTCGAGACCCGATGTACTGACGGACAACGGCGCGGACCTCGGCCCGCTGTTCTTCGCAGAGTCAACCGCGGCTACGGTGTAATAATACAGCGTCAGGGGCTCCACGGAAGTATCGCGGTACGCAGTCCGGGATCCTCCAACCTGCGCCAATTCCACAAATGAATTGGCCGTCTCTTTAGATCGGAAGACCCGGTAGTGGGAGAGCCCGGTCAATTCTTCACCGCCGTCATCCCTCGTCGGGGCCGCCCAATTCAGCAGAACAGCGCCGGCATCGTCGTCATCCACGCTGACGCTCAAGTCCGACGGCGCGGCCGGCGGCGATTCATCCGCCTCGGCCTGCCCGTCGACAAAGGGCGACGCTTCGCCGACGACAACGCCGCCTGCGGGATCCCTTACGACTGCCTGGACGCGGTAGAAGTAAACCACATCGACCTGCACGTCCGAATCCGAATACACGGTCTGGGCAGTGGTAAAGGGAGAACCTGACGATACGGGCCTGAATGGCGCCTGGGTGGACGTTGACCGCAGCACCAGATAGCCCAGGAGATCTTCTTCCTCCGAAGGATTCCAATGCAACTCGATCTTGCCGACCTTGCTGACTGTGCGCAGGCCCGCCGGCGCGGCGACCGCGGTTTCCGGCGTGTTGACCGACGCCGAGCGGGAACGCGCGCTCTCGTTCCGGAACCTGTCGATGGCGGAAATCTGATAGAAATACCGAACTTCGGATTCAAGACGCGTTGTGTCCGTAAATGTGGTCTGTGCGGCCGAAACCGTAGCAATGAAAACAAATGCGTCTTCGGTTTCCTTCGCCCTGAAAACCCGATATCCGTCCAGACCCGTCAGTTCCTCATTACCCTCGTCCGCTCTGGGCGCATCCCAGGACAGAACCACGTGGCCGGTGTCTTCGTTTTGCACGGCAGAGAGATTCGCCGGAGCACCCGGCGCCCTCTTGTCTTCGCGCACTTCGGCACTGACGTAGGCGGACCGCTCGCTGGATTGTCCATTGGCATCCACCGTCGTGATCCTGTAGAAATATACCTTCGAAGCCGAAACGTCCATCGTGGAGTCGACAAAGACCGTACGACCGGTGGTTACATTCGCATCGTTCGACTCGCCGGACAAACGGGTATAGTCGCCCGTGGCGGACGTGGCGCGCCAGACACCGTACCCCGCCAGATCGTCGACTCTCACGGCGTCCCAGGTTAACAGAATGCGACCGATGTCTCCCTGTGCCCGGATGTTTCCAGGCGGCTGCAGCGCACCGCCGCCCGGGAAGTTCGGATCGACCGGATTCTCCCGCTCCCTGCCGCAACGACCGGTTCCCAGCAGCACAATGGCCAGCATGCCCCACACCGCCACTCGCTGCGGGCTGAATTTCCAACGCGCCATAATCCTCTCCTTAATTGCACGAGAATTCCGGAGTGTTGCGGGCCGCCGGTGGACGGACCCGGTCTCCACCACTAAAAACGCCTTTGGACGGCGACCCTGACCATTCGCTTGTTGACGTCGCTCGTCATGTCCACGTTGAACTTCCTCTTCCGACGGATCTTCGCGGGGTCCTCGTCGACACCGCTTGAGAGTATCAGTCGCAACCCACTGGCCAAGAGAACGACAGAGAGTCCGACGCTCATCTTGCTCTTGGTATCGTAATCGCCCGTCTGGTCGTACAGGCGTTCCGCCTCTTCCGATGTCGGGGCCAGTTTATAGGCATCGTACGTCCTGTCGGCGTCCCGGCGGAAATCAACGGCCTTCTTGGCCATGACCGCGCTCCCGCCCAGAAACAGAACGCCGAATGTCCGGCGCGACGTAAAGAACGATTTCGCCTGAACCGGTTCGGCCGTGACTCCAACGGCAAGTGCAAGCAGGCAGCAAATCGCCTGCGGGACCCGCTTACGCATAACCAGACTCCTGCTAACTGAAGACTATTCTCCCGTCTTTTAGCCCGCCAGTACGATTAGACAGCATGAATCACGCAAAAGTTTCGCGGATTCTCCTCAGACACCGGGCGCCTGCCCGGAGTGGGGACGCAACCCTGGGCCGTCGGATGAATGCCTGAGATTTGAAAGAACCGGGAAATGACGCCATGGTGGGAGGTGCGTGCGGCAGCAGGGCGCTGGTCCGGCGGAAGAGTTAGTGTCCTGTCCCAAAAATACCTCACCATTCTTCCGCCGATTCATCCCGTCTCGCGGCGTTGCCTTCGCTCGCCGACCAGGCCAGGTCGCCTGCGCTCTGGCGCCTTGCGAGCCGGGCGACTCGACGGCCGAATTCAGGCAACTTATTTCCGGGACAGAACACTGGCACAGTATAACAAAACGGGTGATGAAAGGCAACCCGAATTCGTGGGACCGTATTCGGCTAATCGTAGACCCGGTCTTCGTTGCGCTTCTCCCAGGTGCGGTATTCCCGAACCACACACGTGTCCGTCAGCTTGTCGTGAAGCGCCTGCTTCCTCCTGTCCCGGATCATCCAAAGGCTGCTGATTCCCAGCGTCAGCCAGAACAGCGGGTACTGTACAAAGAATCGCGCCAGCGCCCGCTTCACACCCACGGGTTCGCCTGTCCGGCGGACGATTCGGATGCCCGCCTCTCTCATTCCGGGCGTATCACCGGAACGCCCCCACGCCGGGACGACCATCATCGCCTTGAGAAAGAAAAAAAGAAGTGCAACCAGACCCACACGGGACCACTGTTCGCCGTTCTTCCAGGCCGCCGCGTCGCCAGCCAGCAGACCGGAGACGAACCCTTGCAGCGGCGTCGGTCCGCGGCGCGCGGAGACAGCGGCAGGCGACTGCCCGTCCGTTCCCGGTCCCGACACGAGCAGAGACGCTGACCAGCCTGTGAGGAACAATGCGCCCAGTATCAGGAGATGAATGAAGAGATCGATCAGGCTCGCCCAGAGACGCCGGATCACGCCCGCCGGGACCGGGCTGTGCGGGGTCGGCCGTTCGGGTCGGCCTTCCAGGACCGTCAGTCGTTTGTCGATCTCCTCACGAAGTTTCCGCGCCCGATCCGGATATTCACCCTTGTCCACGTGCGTGTACATGTCCTCCAGCTCCGACAGCGAACTGGACCGTACACGCTCCCGGTAGGCATCATCCTCCGAATCCCTTTCCGCACGAGGCGCCATTTCCTCTCCCACCTGCCGACAACGTCCCGCCCCTGAGAAACCTCATCCGGCGATCACCTGTTACCGGGACGGAACACGACATCCGGAACCTACGCTTTCCGGTCGATAAGCGAATAGAGCGTGGGAATCAGTACCAGCGTCACCAGTGTCGAAACCACCAGACCGCCGATTACGGTAATTGCCATCGGCGCGCGGATTTCCGCGCCCTGCCCCACCGGAAACACGACGTTCAGGGCGCCCATGATCTGCGCCAGGGCTCCACCCGGCAATACGTCGGCAAGGCCGGATTCCACGTTGGCCACAAACGGCCTGAAGTCGAAGATGCCGATGGCCATGGGCAACAGCCCCAACACCGTCGTGGACGTCGTCATCAGAATGGGGCGCAGCCTGACCTGGCACGCGCGCTCGATCGCCTCCCGCTTCCCCATGCCTTGCTCCCGCCGCAGGGTGTTGATATAATCAATCAGCACAATCGCGTTGTTCACGACGATTCCCGCCAGCATAATCAGTCCGATCAAAACCACCACGCTCACCGTCTGGCCGGTTGCCAGCAGCAGCCAGACCACACCCACCAGGCCGAAGGGAATGGAAAACATGATCACAAAGGGATGGATCAGCGACTCGAACTGGGAAGCCATCACCAGGTAAACCAGGAATACCGCCAGCAGTATGGCCAGGCGCATACTCTCGAACGACCGCTTTCGCTCTTCGTTCTGCCCGCCGACCTTGACATGATAGTCGGGGGGATAGTCAATTTCCCTTATCACGGCTTCAATGTCGTCCACCGCCTCGCTCAGGCTGCGGCCTTCAAGGTTTGCGGAAATGACCGCCACGCGCTCCTGATCCGCCCGAAGGATCTCGGCGGGCCCCATCTCAACCGAAAGGTCCGCGACCACCTCAAGGGGGATGGGGGCCGACGCGCCGGCCGGACTCACAATGAGGCGTCTGAGATCTTCCACCGTGGCCCGGTGCTGTTCGTCCGCACGCACGCGAATGTCCACCTTCCTGTCGCCCTGGGCAAACTCCGTCGCCACCTCTCCCTGGATCTTGTTCCTGACAAGCCGTCCGATCTCATTGATGCTTGTCCCCATCTGCGCCACCCACTTCCGATTAAAGCGGATCTGAACTTCCGGATTGCCTCCCTCGGCGCTTGTCTTCACGTCGACGAGCCCCGGAACGTCCTCCATTCTGCGGGCCAGTTCGTCGGACAGTGACCTCAAGGTACCGAGATTGTATCCGGAAATCTCAACCTCGACGGGTGTCCTGGACGTGAAGAACGAGGGGCGGGCGAACTTGCAATCCGCGGAGGGCATGCCCCGGAATTCCTGCCTCAATCGATCCATCACCGCGTCTTCACGATCCCGGATGATCCCCGCTTTCAGCGCCACATGAATCTGGCCGACGTTCTCGCGCTCCTCTCCGGCGGACCCGTCGGACGACCCGCTCAGGCCAACGGTACTGTAGACCAGGGCCACCTCCGGCTGGGCCTGAACGATCCGTTCCATGCCGCGTATCATCCGTTCGGTCGCCGCCAGCGGGGTACCCACCGGCATGGTCACGGTGATGCTGAATTCACCCTGGCTCATCTCCGGAATCAACTCGCTTCCGAGGAATCCGGCCAGCAATCCGGACATGCCGGCCAGCGCAAGCGCGAAGAGGAGTACGGCGGCGCGATGGCTCAGTGCCCAGGCGATCACCCGGGGGTAGATCCGATAGGCGCCGCCCATGATCCGTTCGAAAAGCCAGAAAACCGGATAGAGCAGCCTGATCCCCACTCTGGCAAGCGCCCGACAGGCGCGCAGAACAATGCCGATCCACACTGCCGGACCGATGGCTTCGCGTGGAAACAGCCGCCGACGTTCCGCGCCGGGCTCCTCTTCCCTCCGGCTGAAGTCGATTGACGCGAGCATCGGAATGAGCGTGAGCGCAACCAGCAGCGAGGCCACCAGGGAAAACGTGACCGTTAACGCCTGGTCGCGGAACAGCTGACCGGCGATCCCTTCGACAAAGACGATGGGCACAAAGACACAGATCGTGGTCAGGGTGGAAGCCACAACGGCCTTCCCAACTTCGCCCGCCCCTTTTACCGTCGCCTCCAGCGACGATTGACCTTGCTCGCGGTACCGCTGGATACTTTCCAGCACGACGATGGAGTTGTCCACCAGCATGCCGATGCCCAGCGCCAACCCCCCCAGGGACATGATATTCAGGCTGACGTCCGAGCTGAACATCAGCAAAAAGGTGGAGACGACGGAAATCGGTATGGAAAGGCTGATGATCGCAGTACTTCGGGGATTGCCCAGAAACAGGTACAACACCACCACTGCCAGGATGCCACCCATAATTGCCGTGTTGAGCACCTCCGCGACAGACGCCCTGATAAACGTGGCCTGGCTGAAAACGACCTCGATTCGCGCGCCGGAAGGCAACGCGCCGGTTTCTTCCCGAAAGCGTGCCAACGCCTCGGTCACCCGGCCGGCGACGGTCACGGTATTGGCGTCGCCTTCCTTGTAGACGGCCAACTCCACGCTCTCGCGCCCGTTCATCCGGTTGATCACCTTGCGTTCCTTGTGTCCCCTGAATACGCGGCCCACGTCTGAGAGGGTGATGGCGGCGGCCTGCCGTTCGCCCACGACGATGTCCCGGATCTCCTCGACCGAGCGAAATTCGTTGACCGTGCGCACCACGTACTCCGCTTCCCCGTCCTTGAGCTGCCCGCCGGTGAGATTCACGTTCTCCTGTCCCAGGCGCGCGACGACCTGTTGTACCGGGATGCGCAGAGAGGCCAGCCTGGGTTCATCCAGCTCGATGTGTATCTCCTCTTCCAGGCCCCCGTTCACGCGGGCGGCGGCAACGCCCTCGAGGCTTTCCAGATCCAGCTTGATATGTTCCTCGGCCAACAGACGAAGGGCGACCAGACTCTCCGGTCCGTAGAGCCCGATCCGCATAATCGGATCCAGCGACGGGTCGAAACGCAGCAGGACCGGTTTTTCCGCCCCCTGCGGAAGCTGCAACCGGTCCAGCTTTTCCCGGATGTCCAGCGATGCGAAGTCCATGTCCGTACCCCAGGAGAACTCCACCACCACTTCGGACACGCCAGGGCGCGACGTTGAACCCACCCGTACGACGTTCGTTACCACACCTACGGCACCCTCTACGGGTTCCGTCACCAGGCGTTCCATTTCCGCCGGCGCGGTGCCTTCGTAATCGGTCCGGACCGTCAGCGTGGGATACGTAATATCAGGAAGCAGATTGATCGCAAGCCGGCGAAACGCCACCAGGCCGAAAATTACGGCCGCGACGACAAACATCGTTACGGTAACCCGGCGACGGGTGGAAAACTCGATCAGCTTCATTGTGGTCTCCCGCCCCCGGCCGGCAGTATCCCGGCGCGGCGCATCTCTCCCACGAACGCGCGCCACTTTTCACCGCTCGTGGCGAGATCCGGGTCCTTCTTGAGCCGTTCGTCATATGCCTTCTTCAGATCGGGAAACCGGGCGAGCAACCGTTCCTTCATTGCCTTCAGCCGGCCGTTCTCACCGCCGCCCCGCTGGCCGCCTGCCCATCCCGAGGAACCGCCAACTGTCCGCTCTCCCGTCGCCTCCGGGACCCCCTCGCCCACCAGACGCACGGCCGTGCCCGGACGCAGGCCGTCGTGCCCGACGGTGATGACCTGCTCTCCCTCTGACAGGCCGTTCAGAATCTCCAGGTATTCATTGTCGGCAAATCCCATGCCGACCTTCCGGCGCACCGCCTTTCCCGCGCCTTGGTCGCCCTCCCGTTCATACACGAAGACCTGATTTCCCTCGCCGTCGTGGACGAGCGCTTTCTTGGGTATCACCAGTGTGTTCCTGTGTACTTCGGTGATGATGTGTACCGATGCGAACATGCCCGGCCGTAGGATTCCGTTTCCGCCGCCAGGGACCTGGATGGTGACCTTGATGGTCCCGCTCTCCGGATCCACGACGGGACTGATCATCTTCACAACGCCGCGAAACACCCGACCCGGAGCGGACTCCACGGCGACTTTCGCACCCTGGCCGATCGCCACTTTGCCCATGTTCTTTTCCGGTATCCGGATGCGGGCGAGCAGCGGGTCGAAGTCCGCCACGGAAAACACCGCCTGATTCGCGGTCACCATGTTTCCGACCTCGGCGCTTCGAATGGTCAGCGTGCCATTGAGTGGTGAAGCGATGGTCGTATAGCTCAGATTCAGCCGCGCCTGTTGCAGTTCGGTGTGGGCGCGGTCCATCTGCCCCCTGGAGTTCTCATACCGTTCTTTGCTGAGGAGTTCCCGCTTGAATAGTTTTTCATCTCGCTCGAAGGTCCGGCGCGCGTCGTGGTAGGCCACCTCCATACGATTGACCTGCAACGTCGGTTCCTCCGAATCCAGACGCGCAAGCACCGTGCCCTCCCGAACGCGATCACCCTCTTCCCTGAGGATCTCCACGACCTGCCCGGACGTCCTGGAACGCACGTCGACCCACTGAAACGCCTCCAGCGTCGTATTGGCCAGGATGTAATTCGAAATATCCCGACGGTTCACCGGCTCCACCCTCACGGGTACGGCCGCGCCCCGGCGCTGTTCGCCGCGGCGGGCCTGTCCTCTTTCACCGTCCCCGCATCCCGAAAGTACCGCCATGGTGCATACAATGACGACCTGTTGAAATCTGGACATACATCCTCCCGCGGGACATTTTACGAGCAGGCAATCGATCAATTCGCCTCAAGCCGACAAGAACAGCAACGGTGCGCTGCGACGAAACCTTCCGATCAAGGTTAGACAATATAGGCAATGCACGACAGGATTGAGCAGGTCTTCAACCGGGTCCGGACGTCACCGTGGCAATCACAAATCGCCTGATCCCGGCCCCTCGGATGATGTCCAGAACGCCCATCACCTCGCCGTGGGGGAGGTCCCGATCGGCCCTCAACACAAGCCCGCCCGCGGCGTTGATTTCGTTCGAAGCCGTCTTCAGCCGGTCGCCCAGCGCGGCCCGCTCGACCGTCTCGCCGTCGTAGTGTATCCGACCGTCCTGAGCCACATCCAGCACGAACCGTTTCGGCTGCCGGACCCGGTCCACGTTTTCCATGGACGGCAGCTCCACCTTCAGCGCGGACTGCTCGATGAAGGACGTGGTCACCAGGAAGAAGGTCAGTAGCAGGAAAAGAACGTCGATCAATGACGTGATGTTGATAAACGGCCGTCGCCTGGGTTTCTGATACAACTGCATATCGCGACCCCTTTAATTCTCCGGCCCATGCACCTTGAAGCCTCGCAACTTTTTCAGCAGCGCGTTGGAATATTTCTCAATTTCCAGGACCAGACTCTCGGCCTTGCTGCTGAAATAATTGAAGAAAACCAGCGACGGAATCGCAATGAACAGACCGGCGCCGGTTGTCAGGATCGCCTCGGCGATACCACCCGCGAGGAGATTGCCCTGCCCGATGCCCACTTCCGAAATCTCGCGAAAGACCTTGATCATCCCCAGAACCGTACCCAGCAGCCCCAGCAGCGGAGAAACGCTGGCGACGGTCTCGAGGACGACGATCCCCTTCTGAAGTTTCCCCATTTCCTGGCGCCCCTGGTCCACGATGCTTTCTCTGATCTCATCCGGAGGCAGGTGACGGTTGTTGAGGCCGGCCCGCACAACCTGAGCGAATGGCCCTTCGTGCTGGTTGCACACCGATACCGCCAGGCCGATATCCTCGGGGCCGCTTATGTTCTCGATGACGCTGACAATCTCCCCGCGGATGATCCTGTGGCGCCGCAGACTGAACGCCCGCTCCAGGGTGATTGCCACCGTAAGGATTGAACACAGCGTGAGGGGATACATCATCAGCCCCCCCTGCACGAACAACTCCCATTCCATATGCGGGTGCTCCGGTATTATCGGGAATCCAGTAACAGATAGTGGAACAGGCCGGTTATCTCCAGATAGTCGTCCGGAAAGTGGGCCGGCAGAGGCCGGAAATCCGCCGAAAGTTCCACCGCGCGCGTGCTGGTATCCCGCAGGTACGGGCTGCCGTCGAAGGCGATGACCTCAAGACCCTCGAGGCTTCCGTCCGGCATGATCCGGAATCTCAGTCGCGTCCGGCCCTGGATGAGCCCCAGCTGCGTGAAGGCGGCCGGCGGATGAATGTGGTCTCCGATGTGGCGTTTGAGGTATGCCAGATACGGCGCGAATTCCCAGTCATACGTGCTCAATTGCAGCCCTCCCTGCTCGAGGGCGTGGCTCCGCAGGTTTTTCATGGGCAGCACGCCGGGCCGGTCCGGTCGTCCGAACAACGTGCTCTTCGGCTGCTGGGGGGTCCACGTTCTTCGCGGCTTCAACAGCGACGCGAAATCCGTAGAAGCCTCGTTGGGCTCCGCTTCCTCCCGGTCGGCCCGGTTTCGGGCGTCGGTTTCGCCCCGCTCACCGCCATCGCCGTCGCGTCCCACGTCGGGTCGGGATTGCGAGGGCGATTGCACCAGGCCGTTTGTATAGGGCAGGTGCGATTGCGGCAGGGGCAGGTCGTGGAGGTCCTTCGCCCGCGAGACACGGTCGGAACGCAAGGACGTCGCATCCGGCGGACGATCGTCCTGTACCGGATCGTGCAGTTCGACGAATTCGAATGTCATCGGCCTGGACTCGTGGGCGGAGACGTCGATCCGCGGTTGCGGCACGAGGCTCAGCAGGGGCGCGTAGAAGACGAAAAACAGCAGATGCGCAACCAGTGCCGTCCCGTAGGCAAGCGTATATCGATTGGCGAAAATGCGTCCGATGCCCGCCATCACAGAGAATACCACGTGAAGAATTGAAGGATTGCGTACTAATGAATATAGTGGAACGTCGTATCAGTCCGCCGCGGGCGCCTCCGTTCTGGAAAACGCGGCCCGGAGGCGTTGAAAGCGCCCCTGAAACAGCGACATCCATCCTACGTAGAAGAAACCCAGGCTGAAAAGCGCGAGAAACGGGACAGGGAAATAGATCCGATGGCCGATCGCAAACCCGATCACCCAAAGAAAATACAACCCCACGGCGAGTTCGACGACTGAAAGCAGATTCTTGTGCACGGCGTACCGCTTGCCGCGCCAGGTGTCCCGGCGGTCCACGACCTGGTACTTCGGCGTTCGGGTAAACTCCGTCTGGTGCCCCGCCAATGCCTCGAGCACAGCCCGGGCATTATTGAACGAAATACCCATACCGGCCGCCAGCACACAGGGCATGTATTTGATTCGATTCATCCAGTCCGGATAAAGTTCCTTCTGCGAGTAAATGTAGAACCGGGATACCGCCCCCGTTGCGGAGACGAAAAGCGGCAGGTCCACGAAGACGACACGGAACCAACCCAGATCCAGACGGGCGAGCACGGCCGGAAAGATCAGCGCCGCCAGCATGGCCATAAGCAGATAAGCGAAATTCCCGCTCAGATGGATCAGGGCCTCGAGTTTCACCCGCCACGGCAGGCTTGCGCGCAGGACACGCCCAACCAGTTTGCGTGCCGTCTGCGTGGAGCCCTTGGACCAGCGGAACTGCTGGGTCTTCCAGGCGTTCATCTCCACGGGCAACTCGGCGGGCGCAGCCACGTCGTCCAGAAACAGAAATCGCCACCCGGCCAGTTGCGCCCGATAGCTCAGATCGAGGTCTTCGGTCAGGGTGTCGTTCTCCCATCCTCCCGCGTCGTCGATGCATTGCCGGCGCCAGATGCCAGCGGTGCCGTTGAAGTTGAAAAACAGTCCGGATCTGCTGCGGGCGCCGTGCTCCATCATGAAATGCCCGTCCAGAAAGATCGCCTGCACCTGCGTCAACAGAGAGTAATCGCGGTTCAGATGATCCCACCGAGCCTGCACCAGACCGACGCCCTCGTCTGTAAAGAAGTGGATTGTCTTTCTGAGGAATTCCCTGGGCGGAAGAAAATCAGCGTCGAATACAGCCACGAATTCGCCGCTGGCAACACGAAGGCCTTCGGCAAGGGCGCCCGCCTTATACCCTGTGCGATTCGTGCGATGCAGGCAGACGATGTTATGTCCCGCCTCTTTCAGCTCCGCCACACAACGCATCGCCACCTCGGTGGTCTCATCCGTCGAATCGTCCAGGACCTGGATTTCCAGGCGATCCCGTGGATAGTCCACATCGGCCACAGCCCGGATCAGCCGCTCCACCACGTAGAATTCGTTGTAAACCGGAAGCTGTACCGTCACACTCGGCAAATCCTCGAACCGGCTGGCCGGGGCTGGCCGGTTGCGCCGGTTCTTGAAATACAGGCGTACCATCACGTGGCGGTGCAGGCTGAAGACCAATAGCAGACCGAGTGTCACGCTATAGAGCACCAGCAGCACCGACTGAAACCAGTCGATCAGCAGTTCGAGTTCCATGAACCCTCCAGCACCAGCATGCTTCTATCCTTTGCGGGACCGCGCCGGAACGATCAGATGGCACCGCCTCAGGAAATGGGGCGCGATCGGCTTGCGGGCGCCATTCGGGGAGCGCGCGTGGCATCGAATCTGAATCGCCCCGGCAGATTCCGGACTTGAGGGCGATCCACAATGAACAGGGTAGAAAATAAGCAATACAGCAACCCGAAATCAAGACCAAACCACGCGCGCGAGCCGGGCGGAACCCGCACGAAAGCGCCGGTTTGAAGGGGCAAAGTGCGCTTTTCTGCGACAGTACCGATGTTGGGCCCGCGGGGCGGATGTCTTCAGCCGGACACCGGGTTTCGGACTGTTTTTGTTGACAACGAACATGCTTCCGGTATATATTTCAGGATTGCAGATTGTACGCGGTCCCGCCGGTGACCAGGAAACACGAGGCGGGTCCGGTCAACCCGGCGTCCGACCGGCAACCACGCTCAAGGAGTCCATGCCAGATGGCTGAACAGGATCAGTTCTACGCCGACTACAAGATACCGGCCGATAGCGATTCGGATGTCGGATCCAAGTCCGGAAGTCTGCTCGACGGCGATTTCGAATTCCCACTTGAAACTCACTGCTGCGTAACGGGAGAGGAAGTCAAACACAGCTTCTGCCGATATCCCGATCCCGAACTTGGCACGATGATGGTGATGTCTCACGAAATCATGCTTCGATTCTCCCGGCCCGGCGAGAGCCTGTCGGAGAGATTCGAACGCGTACTCCAACTTCGGCGAGATCACGAAGCCGGTCGGCAGGAGTAGCCCGCCCCTTTCCCTTCCCCGCTTCAGACGTTGACATGCCCATCCTTCGTTCAGCCGACTATCGGCGGTCTGCCTGATGGTCGATTCCGCCCCTGCCGTTCTCTACCGGCGAGTCGAAATACCGCGCGCATTGTTGACCCGTACCCGGGTTGAGGGGCGAAACCTGAGTTTTGGCGGTGACGTCCGGCTGGGCGACCTTACGGGAGACGGACAGGCCGATCTGCTGGTCTACCGTTGCGACAGGGCAAGCGGACTCAAGCCCTGTTTTCTGGGCGCCTTCACCCTCGACGGAGAGATTCTGTGGCAGGATGGGGACGGCGGCGTCCAGCCGCTCCGGCCGTGTTCGGTCTCGATCCACGACGTGGACGCGGACGGCCGGAGCGAGGTGATCTGCTTCTTCCATCACCCCGACGGTGTCGCCCACCGGGAGTCCCTCGCGGACGTTACCATCCAGATACGCGACGGCGCGACCGGGGTTGTGAAGGCGGAGCGCCGCCCGGAGATTCTCAAGGCCTGCCGCGGATGGGGCGCCAACTGGTTTCACCAGCGCCTGTTAATCGCCAACCTCAGAGGCACGGCCGTTCCCCAGGAAATCGTGGTCAAGCTGGGTGAGCGCGTTCTGGCGTTCGACCACAATCTGGACCTGTTGTGGGACTACGCCATCCCGTGGAACGACTACGGCCGCTGCTCCGCGTATATCCCGGCGGTGGGCGACCTGAACGGCGACGGTCGAGACGAGGTATCGGGCGGCTATTTCATTCTGGATCCCGACGGCAGGCCGCTATGGGAACGCCAGATTGCGCCGAATATGGACTCCGTGTCGATCCAGCCCTGGGACGGTGGACGGATGCGGGCCATCTGTTCCGGCGGCGGTCACGTTCTGGACGAGGCCGGGGACGTGATCCTTGCGCTCGGAGAGGAAACGGTTCCCCACGGGCAGGAAGTGCGGGTCGCCACCTTCCTGGCGGATGCGCCCGCGCCACAGATGGCCATTCGCTATCTCGGGCACCGTCCCGACGTTCTTGTCGCGGACAACGATGGAAGGATTGTCCAACGTTTCCGTCTCAACAGTTCGCCGAACGAAACCGGCATGGAAACGGTTTACTGGAATGGATTCGACGCGCCGGCGATGCTCTACAACGGCGGCATCCTTTTCAACGGGTACGGAGAACCCGCGGTGGCGCTTCCGGACCTGCCGCCGCCCGTTGGCCCCGAGAAAATGGGCTGGTATCACGCCGTGCCCGCCGACCTCTGCGGCGATGAACGCGAGGACCTGCTCCTGTACAACCCATGGGCGGACGACGTTTACATCTATACGCCCGCGCCGTTAGACGAACCCGCCCGCACCGGCTACGTTCCGGGCCCCCGCCAGTACAATGCCCGTCTGATGGACTGAAACAGCCCGGAAGTTGACCTCCCGGGCCGAATGCAGTCGGTGTTGCCCTGACGACGCGTCCTGTCGGTCGTGGTACCGGGCTGTTAATCCAGAAAACCCTCGATCACCTGCCTATCGGGGGCGATCATGGGATGGTTCTCGTCTTCGAGGGGCAACGCCACGAATTCGCCGGTCCGTGCCGACTGGTAGGCCGCCGTCGTCATCGTCGCAACGGCCAGACCGTCGGCTACGCCCATCTCCGGGTCCCGTTCGTCTTCGATACAGTCGATCAATTCCTGCACGCACGAATCCGAATACGACACGGGCATCCGCGGCAGTTCCTGCGCCAAGCCGTTGAGCAACATCGCATCGGGCTCAGCGTGGATCCAGTAACCCTCCGCCGTCACATCCACGGCGTTTGCCGCAGGTCCCTCCTCGTCGAGTTTGTTCCGCCCCGTCACCAACGTCGCGGCAAAGTCCCCGTATTCGCAGACGACGGTGGCCATATCTTCCGTACCGAATGCCCGGTATTCGTCCCAATAGGCGTTCCGCATCCGGGAATAGATGCGCTCCGGCATGCCGAAAAGGTGGTGCAGAAAGTCCACGGCATGACTGCCCAGGTTCATCAGTTCGCCCCCTCCGTTCACGTTGACCGGCGTGGGGTAGCTCACATACTGCATGAGGTCGCTGTCCTTGAACTGGCGGACGAAGTAATGCGCGTAGGACGCGACGTTTCCGTAGTCCCCGGACTGTATTCCCCGCGCCAGCGCCGCGAGACCCGGCAGGTATCTGATTGGATAGGCCAACACGATCCTGACGCCTGAACCCTCGGTCGCGCTTACGATCTCCCGTGCCTCCGCAACGGTGCGAGAAAGCGGTTTATCCACCAGAACGTGCTTGCCGCAGGCCACAGCCTTTGCGATCAGGGGTCGTTTCAGATAGAAATCGGTTGCAATGGAAACGATCTGCACGTCCGGATCTTCCATTACCGCGTCGTAGTCGGCGCCGCAGGCGACGCCGAACCGCTCCTCGAGCGGCTTTGCCTTGTCCGCCCGGTGCTCCGCCGCCGCGACAATCCGGCAATCGTGCCGCGCCTCGAGGATCGGGCCATAGCTCATCTGATGGGCCCGGTTCCCCACCAATCCGATACCGTAGCTCATTTTCGATTTCCTTTCTTCGGCTCCCAACAGGGCGGCAGGTAAGTGCCTGCCTCGTTTCGCCTGTGCCGCATCAGGAACGGCGCCTACACCCAGGTCAGTTCCTGCACCTGTCCGGTACGGATCGCTTCAATGGACCGGAGGGCAAGCGTCGTCGCCCGAACGGCGTCGTCCAGTTTCGCAGCGTTCACCGGGTCGACGTCTCGAAGCGTCCAATTCACCACCGCACGCATCTGCTGTGTATAACCGTGTGCGAAATCCGAATCGTCGCATCCGGGAATGTCGTCCACCGTCAACCGGCCGGGCCCGGCGCCCCACAGCCGGATCTCGGGATTCCAGTGGTAATTGAAGAGACTCGCCGACGTGTCGCCGGCGAAGACCTGGTAGGCCGCCTTGCCCATCAGCGCCGGTTTTCCCACGTCGCCGATCGCGACGTTGGCGACCGCCCCGTCCGCGAACCGCAACGTACACGCCACGGCGTCGGTGATGGGCAACGTGGGATGGTGGTAGTTCCCGCCTGCCGCATAGATCGATACCGCCTCGGACGCGTTCAGGAAACGGACGGCGTCGAAACAGTGGCACCCCTGGCTCAGCACGTTGCCTCCGCCGGCAACCGGATCGTTCGCCCAGCTCTGTTCACCCCACCTTGGATCGAAATACTGCGCGATCGTGAGCCATGGCCGCGGCGTGACCTCCTTCAACTTGAGGAAAAACGGCGAAAACCTCGCCTGAAAACCGGCTATGAACTTCACGCCCGCCGCGTTTACTGCCTTCGAAATCGCGTCACAATCCTCGAGGTTGATCGCCAGGGGTTTCTCGCAGAAGATATTCTTTCCGGCCGCCGCCGCAGCCACGCACATGGGGGCGTGGAGATGGTGGTGGGTACAGATGAACACGACGTCCACGGCGGGATCGTCCAGCGCTCGTTCGAATTCCGTGCTCACCGCCGCGGCCGGGACCTCTGCGCCAAGCGCCCGGGCCCTGCTCTCGTCGGCATCCACCAGCATCCGCAGCGACACCTCATCGAAGCCCGCCAGCAAACGCGCGTGGGTCTTTCCCATGTTTCCGCAGCCGATAATTGCGGCGCCCACCCTGCCTTCAGTCACCTCGTTGCCTCCTTTGCGGCCCGTCGGTTACGGTCGGCTCGAACGGCGCCTGCCTGGACGGATGGGTCACGTCCGACAGGATCCCGTAGAGTTCCGGCCTCCGGTCGGCCAGATGGTTCCCGTCGGTTACGGTATCCAGGTCTATTTCATGCACGAGCACATCCGGTACGTTCGACTGGAGTTTCGCGTCGAGCCGACCCGTCGGGCCGGCGATGAACGCCACGCCGGGATGTGCGAAGCAGACGAACATCTGGTTTTCATAGGACCGCGTGCGCATCCACCACTCGTTGTCCAGGTGCGACATCCCGTAGGTCGGGAGGAGACAGACCTCGGCACCCTTCAGCCGCAATACCCGCACGGACTCGGGCCAACGACGGTCGGCGCATATCGCAACACCGACGGTCCCGAAATCCAGTTCGAAAACAGGCAGTTCCCGGCCGGCGGCGAAGCGGAGATCGTGGTTCTGCAAATGCGTCTTGTAATACGTGCCCAGAATCTCGCCGCCGCGTCCTGCCAGCAGCGCCGCGTTGTAGAATCGGCCGTTCTTCAACTCCGTGAATCCGAACACGATGTGCGTCCGCGCCGACCGCGCCAGTTCCTGAACTCTGCGGACGTAGTTGCTTTCGCCCACCGTCTGAGCGATATCGCGAAATTTCCGGACGGTCCAATCCGCCTCGGTCACCGCGTACCCGTCGAGGAAACACTCGGGAGTGACGAAGACATCCAGGCCGCCGTCGCGATGCCTGCCGAACTGCTGTTCGAATACCTCCCAATTTGCTTCCAGGTCCCACTTGGCGGGCATCGCCTTCAACAGCCCCATGCGGACGTTTCGTTGCTTCAACGGCACGGCGATCCTCCGAAATCAGGCGCACTTCGACTGGCGCGCCGGGGCGCAACCCTACCGCGTCTGCCAGCGCATGCCCGCCACTTCACCCTGCCGGAACGTGAACCACTTCGTCCAGTCCGAAAGCGATCCGCCCACGCTCACGGTACAGTCCACGTGGAAGACTCCGCTGCCCTCTTCCACGGTGTTGTTCCGTACATCCATCCGTACCGTATCCTCACCATACTGCGTCTTCAGGTACCGGATCGCCTTGTCCTTCAATTCCGCTTCGCTCAACGAAACCGACATGAATAGCCCCCTGAAATGGTTTCAACCCCTGCGCTTACCGCGTCGATCGTTCGCATCGATCGATGCGTCAGTGTCGAAGGGTTCGACTACGGCGCCTGCGCCGTTTCAGCCCGGCACGGCCTCCCTTGCGCCTCCCGCCCTGACGTCTTCCTCCAGATTCACGAACTGATTCCCGCTGACGACGGTATCCCTCGCCTCTTCGTCGATCCGGACGCCGATCTTCTGTTTTCCATCGCCGGTATCTTCGATCCGGCAGTCGCGAATCTCGACGTGGTGGGTCTTCCCGCGAATGTCCACGCCGGCGCCGTCCGCGGCGAATCCGTTGTCCCGGATCCTGCAGGATGCCACGACGTTCCGGTGCGCACCCCTGAATTCCGACTGGGGCTCCCGAAAGAGCACGCCAACCTTGTGATTGCGCTCAATGGTACAGTTCCTGATCCGGTTGTCGGTGTCACGGTGTCCGATGGAGATGCCGAAGTCGAGATTGTCCGAACAGATGCAGTCCTCGGCGAGCCCGTCCGACACGCCCCAGCAGAAGAAGATTCCCTGGCTGTTGGCGGTGGACCGGCAGTTCCGGAACACCGGCCGCTGAGATCCGCTTCCGGGATGAAACCCCAGATTCGCGTTGCCCCGGGACACGCAGTTGTCGAAGACGAAGTCGTCGCAGATCTGAAAGCTGAACCCGTCTCCGTTGTAGTTCCGCGCGGTCACGTTGGAGAACCGGTACCGGTGACAGCGTTGCAGAAACACCGCGCCGGAATAGTTCCCGTTTATCTCTTCATTCTCCTCGCGGTTCCCGTCCAGCAGGAGGTCCTCGATGCGAACGTCGTGTACGCCCTCGGCCGCCGTCAGGATCGGAAAGACCGTTGCCAGCGTCGCGCGCTCCTCCAGCCACATGTTCTTGTAGATCCGCTTGCTCAATGAAACCAGGTTGCCTTCCACCGCCGTCACGGTATCTTTCACGACCTCCATCCGGCCGTCTCCACCTCGAAACGCCCGAAGCATCACGCCGCAGCCCGGGCGGAACCCGGATGCGTCGCGGACGGCAACACGCGCCTCGTACCAATCGGAATCCCGGTTCAGTTCTGTCTTGAACCCCGGCGCTTTCTTCAGCACCGTCGCTTCGCCCCGGCCCCGAACCGTGAGGCCCGGATGCAGGTACAGCGCGTTTCGCATGGTATACACACCGGGAAGAACCTGCAGAATCCCACCCCCGAGCCGCCGGAGATAGTCCGCGCCGGCCTGGAGCGCCTTGTCGTCCGTCCCCTGGAGGTCCCCTTCGTCCGGACCCACCGTGAGCACCATGTCCCGCCGCGCCGTGATCGGCCGGTTGGTCGCAAGATCGATCATCGCTGTCTCTCCAATCTTCAATCGCCTTTACCTCGACCCGGTACGAAAGATCGCATCGATTTCCGGAGACTGCAAAATACGCCCGCCGGGGCCGGGTGTCAAGGCCGCGAAACGTCAATCCGACACCGGGAGAATCACCCGCGAAAGCCGGCCGGGCCCGTGAAATACCTCCTGGCGGGCGATCACGAAACCGGCATCCGCGTAGTCGTCTCCGCCGGTGTTGTGATTCCGGTCGAAGTTCGGAAAGTCCGAGCTCGTCACGTCCAGACGGATCCTGTGCCCGGGGCGGAAGAGGACCGCCGTGGGGAGCATTGAAATCCGGTACCGGCAGACCTTTCCCGGCGACAGTGGCTCAGGGCAGTCGAACCCGTTCCGGAATCTCGCCCGAACGATTCCGTAGCTCACCTGGTGGACGAACCCGTCCGGATGGACGTCCATCAACTTCACGATAAAGTCGGTGTCCCTGGCGCTGGACGCCGCGTGAAGCACCACTTCCGGACGGCCAACCGCGCGGATGCCCGTCTTCAGGCGGCGGGTCAGGTACACGAGTACGTCCCGCCGGCCGTCCAGACGCCGCTGATCGTACGGCGCATCCTGGCAACTCTCGTAAAAGAGCGACATCACCGGATCGCGTGGGTCGTACTCGTACCGGTCGCTGCCGGGGCCCGCGGGCGGTCTTCTGACCAGCCTCCCGCTTCCCGACGCGCCGTTTGCGCCGCCGTCGGAAGCCAGGTGGAACGACACGGACTTCACATCCGGTACCGGCCATGCCGGCGCCGTCCGCCACCGGTTCTCTCCCATCACGAAATACCGGACGGGCGCCGTACGCATCATGCCGTTCGGCTTTCCCTTGAGCCAGGCATCGAACCAGCGCACCATCAGCGCGTTGAAGTCGACCGCCGCCGATCTCCCGAAGTCCATTTCGCCGACCCGCCGGGGTCCCTGCGATCCGTGCGACCAGGGGCCGACAACCAGCCGCTGCGCCTTTCGAGCGGCCCGCGTGCGGCCGTTCCTCCGCATGCCCGCGAAGTGATCCACCGTCAGGACCAGCCGGTCGTGCCAACCCGTCATATGAAGAACCGGAACGTCCACTTCCCCGTGCCGCTTGCCGAAATCGAAAATGTCCTTGTGATGGTGGTCCAGCCAATAGTGCCAGATGTCCCGGCATCCGGCCGCGTACTCGTCGGGCAGGTCCTTCAACGGGACGAACCAGAGCGGTTTCTCGCGGTCCTTGCCGGCCGATTCCCCGGCTTCAGCCGGCGTATGCGGTCCTGGCAGGCCGGCGCGGCGGCGCAGGTCCGGACCCAGGGAGCGGAAGAGCCACTGCTGCACCCGCCCGGTGCGCAGCACGCCGCCGAGCTCCCAGTCCGTCAGCCGCGTGGCGAACCCGCCGTTGAACATGGCGACCAGGTGCGGCGGCCTGACGGACGCCAGCTCCCACGACGCCCAGGAGGGGTACGAGATGCCGTACACGCCCACCGTTCCGTCCGAATACGGCAGCCGTGCGGCCCACTCCACGGTATCGTAACCGTCCGCGGCATCCTGATAGCCGGGCATGAACATAGGCGTGAACTCGCCGTCAGACGCGTACCGGCCGCGCATATCCTGGGAAATGACCACGTACCCCGCCTCCGCCAGTTGCGTATTCGCCGCTTTTCCGTACGGAGTACGTTGAACGAGCGCCGGAAACCTTCCCGGCTCGCGGGGCCGGGCCACGTCGGCCCGGAGAACGACGCCGTCACGCATCGTCGCTTCGACGTTGCGGTCGACGCGGACCCGATATTTCATCGCCTGCTCCGTCACCACCTGCGTACCTCCGGTGTTCATTCGATCATCTCAGAACGATGCGGTCGGTTTCGCCCCAGGCGGTGACGGTGGCCGTAACGCCGCCGTCGATAAGGTCGGCGTGAACCTGCGCGTCCGGACAATCTCCGGACGACATCAGCACGAGAAAACGCGCCTGCCCGCCGGCGTCCACGTCCTGCACGAACCTGGCGTGGCAGACCGGCGCTTTCTGGGCCGACATATCCGGACGATACGTCAGCGGGACCATACTCGAACCCCATCCGATTTCCACCTCGCGGATTTCCGGGGCCCACGCGGGCGCCAACCGTACGCCCGGGGCGCCGTCGCTGATCACCACGCGGTTGCCTTCCTCGCGTAGCGCATCCGGACAGCGCAGGGTCCAGCGCAGCGAGCGCGGTTCGTCGCTGCCCGAGGCATCGAGCAGGTCGTAAATCAGGAAATACCTTCCCTTTCGCAACAACACCGTGCGTTCGTGCCGCACGCCCTTCGACCGCACGTATCCGTCGTGCGATACCTTTATGCGGGTTTCAGACTCCGTCTCCCGCCAAGCGAGCAGCCGGCCCCAGATGCGACGCTGGTTTCCCGGGCGCCACATTTCCTGGTCGTCGCCGTCGATCCAGACCGTGTTCTGGCCCTGTGTGCTGACGTACCAGGGCTTGTATTCCGGATCGCTGTACGCGAAGGGCGAGCCCGGCGACAGCGCCGCCGGCCGCCCCTTCACCCAGGCGGAGAACGAAGCTTGCCCGCCGTAGGCGTGCCCGCCTTCGGGATGCCCGAAATCCAGGACCAGTACGTTCGCGTCCCCGTCCCAACCGTCGCGAAGTACGGCAACCCCTGAATCGGGAAACAGGCGCGAGGCAGGGCGGGCGGCCTGGACGGTTACGCCTTCCGGCCTAGGAACGCAGAGGTCGTTCAGAATCGTATTGCCCCATCCGGGACCGCCCTTCTGGACCGGTACGAGGTTGGGATGGTACCCGCGGTCGATGTGCCATTGAAGCACCGGATCCTTGAAGAAGGAGTTACCCGCGGCCAGAAACGCCGGCCAGTCCTGTGCGTACACCGCGGAATTGATGGCGGGCGTAAATCCGTCCGGCGTCAGAATCTCGGCCAGGAAGCGGTGCATCGCAAGAAACCGGGACCTGAAGGGCTCCGTATCGTAGAAGCTCGGCAACCCGCGGCGAGCCAGGATCATCTGGAGCGTGGCAAACGAACGGATGACCGTCTTATGGTACTGGGTGCAGATTTCCTTCTGAAATCCGTCCGGATATACCTGGTTCAGGAGCAGCACTTCCTGGATCTGCCGGGCGGTTTCCAACCAACCCTCCCCGGCCTCCCACTCCGGCAGCAGCGCGCCGACGCCCCCCAGTCCGCCGCTTCCCGAGGAGATGAAATTCAGCTGCTGCTGCCATTCCACCGCCGTCTGCGACGTCACCTGTCCATACAGATGACGCGCCAGCCGCCAGATCATGATGGATACGGCCCGGCAGTCCGCCGCGCTCCAGTCCGGGTGGGCGCGCAGCGCGTAGAGCGCTTCGCCCAGCGCCTTCAACTTCAACCCGACGGCGAGCGTGTTCCAGACCGCGTAGAAGCCGCCGGCTTCGGGGCCGCGCCCCATCACCCCCGCTAGGTCCCGGATGTCGTCCATCTGTTCCAGGTAGCTTCGCATGCAGTCCCCGACCGCCCGGACGTACTTCCCCTCCCCGGTCAACATCGCCGCGCGGATCGGCCACCTGATGAAGAACATATAGTGGATTCCGCCCCAGTTCATGGTCTTTTCCGGGTTCGCGTTCCAGTCCAGTCCCTCACCCGGCACATAGGGCACCGCGCCCTCGCCGTAGATCATCTTTCCGTCAATCAGCAGATCTGACATTTCGATCCAGACGCGCGCAAGGCCCGGCCAGTGCGTGCGAACCGTATCGCCGAACCGCTCCGAATCGAAGTGCCACGTGGGCTCCTGCCTGGCGGCAAGATACGCGTGCCACGCGCGCCAGGCGGCGGCTTCGTCCTCAGAGTCTGACACATCCGCCGGCAGGTCCAGTCCCGGGACATCCGGCTTTACCTGCCGCCAGAATTCGCCGGCTTCATATACAGGGGCTTCAAATTCGCTCACCATACCCTCCCGCTATTGTTGGTACTCCCGGATTCCTTGACACCTCGGGGCGTTTTGGTTAATTTATGTGGCCGTAAAATCGCTGGACCTGCGCTCGGGCCGATCAATACGGTGCGGATGTGGCTCAACTGGATAGAGCACCTGGCTACGGACCAGGCGGTTCCGGGTTCGAATCCTGGCATCCGCACCAGAAAAATCAAGGGAAGTTGAGAACCATTCTCAACTTCCTTTTTTCTGTCGCCCAAGATAATACAGTCCGCACTTTCGGTCAAGGAATCGGTGTTTCTGCGCCTTTCGATAAGGGAATCATAAACAGGCCCCCGCAGATTGCGGGGGCCTGTTTATGATTACCCATACGCGTCCAATGTTTGACAATCCGCGTTCCCTCGTAACCTGTGCCGGGTTTGTAGCCCTAATCGTTACGACAAAAGAACCGTAGGGCACTCATATCTTCTCCCGTCTACCCTCTCCCGTCTCACCTCTCATCGCTTTCAGGCCTTCTCGAAAGCACTCGCAAAGATCACAAAATCGCTGAACCCGACGGCGCCGTTCCCGTCCAGGTCGAACCGCACGTCGTACCCCTCTTCGCCCTCGCTCGATCCGAACTGTGCGGCAAACTGCACGAAATCGCTAAAGCCGACGGTGCCGTCGCCGTCGAAGTCCGACCGTGCTGTCGCGACGGCGGCGAAGGTTACCGGCTCTAGATTCGCGACAGAAACGGCAACCGCGTTTGTCCCCGGCTCCTCGCCCAGGATCAGCGCAACGGAAGCGCGGCCGTTCTCATCGGTTGTAGCCGTGGTATCAGACAGCGCCCCGTCGCCGGCGGTTATCTTGAAATTGACGGATACGCCGGGCAGGGGGTTGCCCAATTGATCCCGTACCCGCACGCCCAGCGAGTCGGCAAGCGCGGACCCTGCCACACCCCGCTGGCTGTCTCCGGAAATGATCTCCAGGGTGGAGGGGCGAGGGCCCGACCATTCCGACACGTCCCACAATGTGATCGTGCCTCCGAACCACGAACCGGAAGCGAGCAATTTACCGTCTGGAGAAATCGACATTGAATTGACATCGGGAGATTCACCGGTCAGCGTAAACAGCTTTTCCTGGCTCGCCACGTCCCACAGGCTTATCGCTCCGTCTCCGGCATCGCAGGCCAGCGTAGCCCCGTCTGGGAAAAACACCACCGGAGGTCCGGCCGTCTTGAAGAACGCGACTTCTGATCGGTTTGCCACGTCCCAAAGCGTGGCCCCACCATTCGCAGACCCCCATGCGAGCGTTCTTCGGTCGGGCGAGAAAGCGACAGACCACACCCCGTGTCCCGGCACCTGAATTCTGGCGATCTCCTCTTGGTCTGCCACCTGCCACAGCCGGACCGAGTCGTCTCCCAACCGACCATTCCCGGACCCGGACGCAAGCAGGGCGCCGTCGGAAGAAAAAGCAAGCGCGTTGATCTGGTCCTTATGTCTTCTCAGGACACCGACCTCCTTTCGTCTGCTCACGTCCCATAGCCCTATCGAGGTGATCCCGTCCGGTCCGTGCGAGGCGAGCAGGGTTCCGTCGTGAGAGAACGCCAACGGACCACCTCCTGGAAAAGTGGCGATCTCTGTTCGAGTCGACACGTCAACCAGTGTGGTCCGATTCAGAAATCCTGCGGCGAGCGTCCCGTCACGCGAGAACGCCACCCATGTAACCGATTTCGTACTCAGCATGGGGATGCTTTCGCCCGTCTTTACGTTCCACAGATATACTTTGGCATCGTGTCCGTTTTCTGGTCTTGTGCCGTAGGCGAGACGGGATCCATCGGGGGAAAACGCTACTGACGTGACATTGACCTCACGGCTTCTCAAAGTAACGATCTCATGGGGAGACATTTCAGCCAGAGAGTACGCGTTCTCGCTAACGTTCCCGCCCGCATCCAAGGCGACGACGAAAAGGTGATGTTTGCGACGGTCGGCGAGCGGATTGAATCCGCGCTGCCCAAAGCCGCCCTTGTATTGAAATTCGACGACAGCATCCTTCTCGCCGGCCAATTTGCGACACCACTGTCCGCTGCCAATCAGGCCTACCTGGTGAAGCCCCTTCGGATCACTGACCTGCAGTCGAACCGGGACGCTTGTTGTGCCTGGCTGATATCGATTGGGCGAAACCAACTTAACAGCCGGCGGCTGGCCGTCTTCGATCGGAATGGCGGGATCGAAGCAGGTATGCACCGCCAGGAATTCGGCGGCGCACGCCGATAGCACGGACCGACGACGGTTACCATACGACATTATGTACGCATCATCACGGAAATCGTGATACAGCCCGAAGGTATGTCCCAGTTCATGAGCCACCGTGAAGAAACTGAATCCGTCCGGCACCACGAGATAGCCGCCGTTCTTCGTCCGACGACGACCCACACCGAGCGTCGGCTTCCCATTACCTTGACGCAGGGCGTCCGTACCCAGAATGATGGCGTAGATGTTCGCATCGAGATCGAACGTCTCTTCAAGCTCGGCAACCACAGCCGTACCCAACGTGTTGTCATAGTGGCTGAAGGGATGCCGGCCGTCCACGCGATGCACCAGCGGCTCGCCCTGCGCATCGGTCTCATAGGCAAAGGTCCACTTGCCGTAGCCGTGGGCATCCATCTGCTCGCGATAAAAGGTCTGGGCCTCCCGGATCACCGTCTTCATCGAATCCACCACTTCGGCCCTGTACGACCAGTCGTTGGGCAGGAAGTAGATCATCCGCACCGTGCGCGGTTCGCCCCTGTTCAGATTCGCAGGACGCTTGGCCGCGGGACGAGGGGGATCCCGTCGCAACTGCTCGTTGGCGACCCCGCAGAACAGCACGCTGTCAGTTGGCGCGGAGGAAGCCTCGGCCATCTGTAGCTGAGGATAAATCGCGCCGGATATTACAATCAGGGCGGTATATCGGACAAATCGCCTCATGGGATTTACCAGAGAGCAGAATAAACGACTTCGATCAGTATCCCGACTCTCGCCGTCATTTGACCGCAAGAACAGCCAAAACAGTTCATGACTGTCGCTCACTCCCGCACCAGTTGCCATTTCAGCTCTGCGCATTCCAGGTTGACCCTCACGGCTTTCACGTGCAGTTCGTCCAGCGACTCCGCCAGTTCGCAGCGCCGACGATGGCGGGCGCAAACGCGGAAACGGCAGGTCAGGTTCCATTCCCGAAGGCGCCGGCGAACATCACAAAATCGCTGAAACCGATGACGCCGTTTCCGTCCAGATCGAATCTCGCGTCATACCCCTCGTCGCCCTCGCTCGATCCGAACTGTGCGGCAAACTGCACGAAATCGCTAAAGCCGACGGTGCCGTCTCCGTCGAAATCGGGTGTCACCAACCCCTCGGCGGTGAAAGTCTCAGGATTTCCATCGGCCAGCGTCACTGCGACAGCGTTGTTACCAGGAAGGCTTCCCAAGGTCAATATGGTGGACGCACGACCGTTGGAATCGGTGACGATGTTCTCTTCCGAAAGCGTTCCTCCCCCGCTGGTGACCACGAACGTCACAGACGCATCGGGCAGAGGATTGTCGTACAGGTCCCTTACTTCAACGACAAAGGGATCGACCAATTTGGACCCGGCCGGTCCCTGTTGTTCGTCGCCGGAGATTTTGACCAGAGCAAGGCGCGGAACGTGGATGTCTATTTGCACTAATGGATTCTGGCGTAGCAATTCGCGAAGCGGCGAGGTATCGTCGATGGGATTCCCACGGAGATATAAATGCTCCAGATTTACCAATCCTGTAAGCGGGCTGACGTTGCTGATCTGATTTCTGCGGAGGTGTAATCCACGCAACTTAGACAATTCTGTAAGCGGTTCGATATCACCCACCTGATTATCGGAAATCAACAGATTGGTTAGATTCGTTAATCCTGATAGCGGCTTCAAATCACGTATCCGATTGTCCGAGAGCCACAATTCGCTTAACTCCGTCAATCTCGAAAGTGGCGTTATGTCCCTTATCTGATTCTTACTGATCAATAACGACCTCAACCGGGTCGAACCGGCTAAGGGAGTGATGTCGGTAATCTGATTGCGCCTGAGATCCACGTAAATGAGATTTTTCGCATACGCCAGTCCAGTGAGATCCGCAATACTGATATTGGGAGCATTCAGCGTCGTTAAGTCTAATAGATCAGTCTGTGTGATAGTACTTCCTTGATCCTTGTTGATGTTCTTTTTGATCGACGCCTCTAGCTTTTGGTCGGGTATTGACACAACATCTGTAGGGGGCCGTAAGGAAGCAACGTCTATCTTGAAGCGTCTGTGCTCGAAGTTCCCCCTGACATCGATAATAGAAAGCCCGACATATTCGCTTCTGGCTGCAAGCGAATTCGTTGTGAATTCTATTTCTTCGGTTTCACTGTCGCCGTTTAACGTCTTACATTCAAGTACTTTGTCTCCACTTTGCTGCCTTGTCGGATCTATCGTGTCTGAAACCAACCGTGCCTGGCGAATCCCATCCGGGTCGGCGACCCGGAATCGCAGGCGGATTGTATTGGGCGGCAATGCAAGGACAGGTGGTAGCATCTCGATTGTCGCCGGCCGGTTCTGATACGAATGGCTGGTGTTGAAATAACGATGGGCATCCAGCCAGTTGGCGGCACAAGGTGACAACCGGTTTATAAGCACATAGTCTCCGTACGACATCACGTAGCGGTCGTCTCGGAAATCGTGTGGCAGTCCAAACGCGTGTCCAAGCTCGTGGGCAATTACCGTCCAGGTGCGGACAAAGAGATGTCTGGGTGTCGTCGTCCATCTAAAGTCAGTGGCTATGATTCGTGCCGTTCCTCCAAACGAGTTTCCATAGGCATTGCCCCCTACTTGACTGAATTCACCGGGTTCGGGATCATCCAGATCGACCCAAATGAGATAGACGACGTTGTCGGATTTGCCTAACTTCACGTTGATTTCTGCATCTACTTCACGTAGCGCATCCGGTTTTCTGTAGTGTGAATTGGCGAACTTTCCAGTTACGCGGCGTACAACCGCACTTCCGGCTTTATCGGTTTCAACCCTGAATGTCTTCCTTCCATATCCGTGTCGCTCCATCTCATCCGCATAAAACGACTGCACGTACACTATAAACGAGTGCAATTTGGCATCGATATCCGGGTGAGGCTCAAGGTCGGCCGGATGAAAGTAGACAACCCTCACCGAAAACTCCGGCGAAGCGCCGTAGCCGAGTTTGCCGGCAGATAACAGGCGGTCATGTTGCCGTTGCTCGAGGCTCATCTGTAGCAGGACGCGCACGCTGTCGGCAGGCGTAGTCGAAGCATGGGCCACCCGCAGCGGCGAATGGATAAGGCCCAGTACCACAAACAGGGCCGTATGAAAAACAAAACGCGTCATGAAATTAACCTCCGAGTAGAGAACGCTTCCGAACAGGATCTGGATATTTGTCGTCTATTCACCGGGAGTCCAGATGAAACAGTTTGCAAATATCGCTCAGTCTCACCGTGCCGTCCTAACTGCCGCTGGCCAGGGTACTCCCATCTGGTGAAAACGATACCGAAGTGACATTTCGCGTATGTTCCTGAAGGACGCGTCCTTCCTGCCCCGTGGCGACGCCCCGCAACCGCACCGTATTGTCGCCACTGATACTGGCCAGGGTACTCCCGTCCGGCGAAAACGACACCGAAGTGACTTCATCCGTATGTCCTGTGAGCAGGCCACCGCGCGGTCGCGCGAACTGATCATCCCCTTGCCGAGGCTGGCAATCCCGCTTTCAGGAAATCCCGGGCGCCTATAGTCCTGGACGAGGCCTGCTTGTGCGAACATGAGGCCTGCCAATAATGGCGTGAGTCCCAACGTCGAAAGCCGTTTCATGGGATATTCCACTCGTCGATGGATGGTTAATCATGCCTGCCCGTGAGACGTCTCCCCACCTTCGCGCACGCTTCCTCAATGTCTACACAGCCCCGACCGACGCCGCGACGCGTTGTCCATCCCCAAACACAAGGACAAGGAATCCTGCGAAAAGGCCAGAAACGCCTGACTATTCGCCTATGGGAAAGCCGACGCCGGCCTGGAGGGTGAGACTTCGGTTCTTGATGTCTTCCTCACCCGTCTTGTCGACGTTTGTGAGCCCCAACGTATATCGCAGGTTTACGGAAAACGCCATCCCTTCGGCAATTGCCGTATCCGTGCCGATCCCAACGCTGACGCCAAGATCCATACCGCTGACGTCGTCTCCACAAAAGGTCGAGACGTCGAGATCCTCTAAGACCTCGATGCCGCCGTACGCGTCGGCAAAGAGAAAGAAGTCGGCAAAATCGGTCCGACGTTAGCCGTTGAAATCTGTCGAAGCCGGAGCCCGCACCAGCGGTGTTCCGATCCGTACGGGCGACCAGGGCGCGTATCCGTCGCTGGTGACCGCACGCAGTTGAACGTCGTACCGGACGCCGCCGGTCAGCCCGGTCAGAACGTAAACAAGCGTTCCTGAACCAGTCGTCCAGACATCGTGCAACACGGTCCAGTTGGCGTCGGCCTTGTCGGGGGCGTCGCTGAGTATGTAGCGCAGGTCGTACGCGGAAACGGCTGGGCCGCCGCTGGATGCCGGGGTCCACGACACCGTGAGCGCGCCGATGCCCGGCGCCACCGAAAGGATGGCGGGCGCGTTTCCGCGGGAAGGGAGGTTGTAGGCGTACAGCTTCTTGTCAACGTAGTCAGCCACCCACATGGTCGCGCCGTCCGACCAGACGCCGACCGGGTGGCTGTTTCCGGCGGCAGCCAGGGAATCGACGTCTTTCTCGGGATCGCGGGCCCGCGACGTCAACTTGTAGGCATAGATCTTCGCGTCGGCGTAGTCCGAGACCCAGATCGTCGCACCGTCCGACCAGATTCCCTGCGGGTGGTTGTTCCCCGCAGCTTCAAGCGCATTGATATCTTTGTCCGGATCCCGGGCATTCCGGTCCATGTCGTACGCATACAGCTTAACGTCAGTGTGGTCGGCCACCCACATCGTCGTGCCGTCCGACCAGATGCCCTCCGGATTGTCGTTTCCGGCAGGTTCGAGGACATCGATGTCTTTGTCGGAATCCCGGGCCATGGTGGACAGGTCGTACGCGAAGACTTTCTCGCCGAACCACGGGTCGTCTACAACCCACATCGTGGTTCCGTCCGACCAGATGCCCTCCGGGCTCCCGTTTCCGGCGGCGTCCAGCGCATCGAAGTCTTTTGCGGCGCGCTGCCCCGACGCCAGGTCATAGGCATACAGCTTTTCGTCAAATTCGTCCGCCACCCACATGGTCACGCCGTCCGACCAGATGCCCTCCGGGCTTCCGTTTCCGGCGGCCGACAACCCGTCGATGTCTTTGCCCCCGACCCTGGCGCAGCATGCAGCTATAATGATTTCCTGCCGGGAACTCAGCTTCGCCTCCTCCCGAGCGCCAATCGGCACATCGCTGCCGGCGCCCGAAAACACCCACGTTGTCAGCAGGGCCGTGAAAACCGGAACCGCGACTGTAGTAATGGATACTTTTCGTCTCATCGAGGGAATCCTCTGACTTTGCGTATTCGCAAGGCCCGGTACCCCCGCCGGACCCGATTTCCGCCTGAAAGAGCGGGCCGCCCGACTCGCACACTGAATTCACGGGTTTCGCGATATGCGGGACTCTTCGAAGAAATCGGCGAAATTCACGATGCCGTCGCCGTTGAAATCCGCTTTCTTCTGTCCCTGTGGCGCCGCTGGCTCGGGAGCACCGGCGGCCGCCAGAACCAGCCAGAATGGCCTGTCCAGTCCGTGGCCGGCCACTTCACTGGCTCTATGAAGGGACCTACCCTGCCGCGTGCACACCCGGACGTCTGCGTTTCACGGAATGAACAATGTTCGCACTTCTTCGGGCGCACATGACAAGTGCCAGTTTCTTTCTCTAAGCTCATATTTTGAATTATTTATGATTTTACGGAATCATTATGATGAATTCCGTTGAATTTGCCCACTGAACAAAAATAACTCGTATCGTCGCAAGTTGCATCAATGATTTTTCGATGTCAATACTGAAGTTTTGTCCACGTGTCCTGAAATTGTCACAGTTTCCAATTCCTGCAATCTTTGGTCGGGGTCGTCCCATACTTCTCCTCGAAAGCCTCGCTAAACGTCGACACTGATTCTCTTGCATACCGGACGCTTCCTCAGGATGGCAGGCTTCCCAAACGCATGACAGAAGCGTCTCGCCGAGGGAATCTGCAATACATGTCATTGGGAGCACAGCGAAGAATCTCCCGTCTCGATCGTCCTGTACGAAAACGGGCGGTAAAACCAATTGCGCGGAGACATCGCCTGCCTGGAGGCTCTATCGGGATGACAGAGGGAGACGGAGGGCAAATCAGGAAGGGTATGCGGGAAGAGAGAACGGAAGTGCGGCCTGACGGGTGGGGCGATGCGGGCAGACAGAAATGTCCGCCCCACCCTTACGCCGGCTGCCGCAGGATGACAGTGGGAGATGGAGGGCAAATCAGGAAGGGTGTGTGGGAAGAGTGAGCGGAGGTGCGGCCCGACGGATGGGGCGAATGCGGGCAGACAGAAATGTCTGCCCCACCTTCACTTCGGCGACCTCATTGTTGACCGTGCGGGTGCGGGGCGCATCGGCGAAAGGGTGGGGGAAGAGGAGTCGCGAGGTTACCGGTCGAAGAAGTATTGTTCCGGGTGGGTATATCCCGGCGTTAACAGCGGGTTGTCGCCCAGACCGACTTCGGGGACGTTGCGGAAGTCGTTCTTGACCACGAACACCTGGTCGAACCCCCCGCACACGCCGATCCGCCAGAGATTCTCCGAGTGCAATTGCACAGCCTGCTTCACCAGCGCCACCTGCTCCGCTTCGTCCACCGTGGTCATTGCCTGCTCGTAAATTTCCACGATACGGGCAATCTCGCCGGTCGGTTTTTCTCCGGCCCTCCCGCCGCTGGTGTACCAGAGCCCGTGCAGCGGCGCCCAGTAGGCCGTGGACGCCGAGGGGAAGAACCAGACCGGATCCATCATCGGCCGGAACCCCCCGGATGCGGCATACACGGAGACGTGGTGTTCCCCTGCCGTGGCGCGCGTCACCCACAAGGCCACGTCTTCGGGCTTGACCGTTGACTGGATGCCCAGCGCGATCCACTGCGTTGCCAGCAGTTCGGCCACGTCCACGTAAGCGTTTCCAGGCGTGAATCCGGCAATCGTGAACTTCAGTCTTTTGCCATCCGGACGCAGCCGGTATCCCGCACTGTCCCGCCTGTCGAGTCCGACTTCGTCCAGAAGGCGGTTCGCCTGATCCGGATCGAACGAAGTGTACATTGTATCGGTACCAGGCACACCGTGCAATTCATCGGTATACGGGACCACCTGCCTGGGCTCGGTCACACCCATGTAGAACAGGTCGATCATCTGCCGTCGGTCAATGCCCAGAGACAGCGCCCGCCTGAACGTGCGGTTCCTGAGCAGGGCGCCCATCACGGAATCCTGGTGGGAATAGTTCTGATTCAGATAGACGGTTCCCTGCCCCGTGGTGGCCGGCTTCCACCGCAGAACGCGGTATCCGCCGCTTTCGCGGTGCTCCATCAGCAACGGATAATTCATGAATTCGACCCGCCGGCTCTGCATATCGATCTGTCCGGCGATGGCCTTGAGCGTCACCGTCTCAGCGCTCTGTACGAGCGTCATTTCCACCCGGTCGATGTACGGCAGCTGATTGCCTTCCGGGTCCACCTTCCAGTAGTAGGGATTGCGCTCCGCGATGAAGATGGCCGCGTCCGCGCCGGTTCTCGCCTGCCATGCGCAAAGAACGGGCCGGTCGGGATTCAGAAACGCACTGCTCTTGGTTTCGTACAGCGCCATCCACGTGTCATAGCCTTCCGCGAACACAATGGAATCCAGTACCGATTCCGGTACATAGTTCGGATGGAACCGCTTGAGGTAGTGCTTCGGCGCCGGTCCCGCGACCACGTCCGTCCACGATGCCAGCCACTGCAGGATGACGCCGTTCGGTTTCACGAAGCGGAACCGGATCGTGTGGTCGTCCAGGCGTTCGACAACGCCGAGTTCACCGGCGATGGTGAGCCAGCTTGGCTTGACGGGATTCAGATCGTCGTTCAGGATCACGTCTTCGTACCAGAACATGTAATCGTCCGCGGTAAACGGCGCCCCGTCGGACCAGCGAATCCCTTTTCGCAAGTTGAACGTAAATTCCCTTCCGTCGTCCGAGACCTCCCACGAGCGGGCGAGATTGGGCTCGACCCTTGCGTAATCCTTCGACCAGCGCAGGAGCGGATCGTACGTGAGACGCATCCAGCCGGCCCGGTCCGGCATACCCATGTGTACGCGCCGCCACGTACCGCCGTAACGGCCGGTACGCTCCACGGGAAGCACGACTGCAGGCGACTCGGGCAGACGCTCCCGAAGCGGCGGGAGTAGTCCCGCCCGGACGCGTTCGCCCAGCACCGGCGCTTCTTTCAACGCCTCGGGCGACGCCGGAACGGAATCCGTCAGACAAAGCTGACACACGAGAAGGATGACGGCGTGGAACACGAGACCCGCCGTCCGGCGGGATTGTTTGCGCGACTTCGTCATGCGTCGATTCCTGCCAGCTGCAGGGTGTCGCTGAAGTGGCAGCGGACGTAATGAGGGTCTTGTTCCGGCGGCGAAACGTCGACGAGTTCCGGCGTTTCCTCCCGGCACAGGGCCTCGGCATAGGGACACCGGGGGTGGAAATAGCATCCCGTGGGCGGATTGGCCGGATCGGCTACTTCGCCCTGCAGCAGGATCTTTCGCTTCCTGTACGCGGGATCGGGCTTGGGTACGGCCGACAGCAGCGCTTCGGTATACGGGTGTCTGGGCGTGGCGAACAACGTCTCCTCGTCCGCCAGTTCCACGATCTGACCCACGTACATGATGGCGATCCGGTCGCTGATGTGTTCCACCACCGCCAGATCGTGAGAAATGAACAGGTACGTGAGCCCCAACCGCTCCTGCAGTTCCTGGAGCAGATTCAACACCTGGGCCTGGACCGACACGTCCAGCGCCGAAACGGGTTCATCGCCGATGATCAGCCTGGGGTTCAACGCCAGGGCCCGCGCGACGCCGATCCGCTGACGCTGCCCGCCGCTGAACGCGTGCGGATATCGGCGCATGAACTGCGGGTCCAGTCCGACGACCCCGAGAAGCTCCGCGACCCGGTCCTCGAGTTCGGCGCCCCGGGCGATCCGGTTCACCACCAGCGGCTCCGCTACGATATCGAAAACGGTCATCCGGGGATTCAGCGAGGAGTACGGGTCCTGAAACACCATCTGCATATGCCTGCGAAACGCCCTCAACTCCCTCCGTGAAAGGCCGCAGACGTCGACCATCCGTCCGTGATCCTCGAAGAGCACTTCTCCGCCGGTGGGTTCGACCGCCCTCAGGATGCTCCGGCCCACCGTGGTCTTGCCGCACCCGCTCTCGCCGATCAGGCCCAGCGTCTCCTGTTTCTTCACCGCGAAACTGACGCCGTCCACCGCCTTCACCTGCCCCACCACCCGCTTCATGAACCCTTCGGTAATGGGGAAATGCTTGCGCAGGTTCTTCACGTCCAGAAGAACGGTTTCGCTGTCGGACATGGTCAACTTTCTTTGCGGGTGGTTGGCTTCACGCGCAGATGCCGGTACCGGGTTTCTCTCCCGGAAACAGGATGACGGAACTCCGACGCAGAACGGCCCGGCCAGCTATGTGCCTGAGCCCGAAGTCGCTCCCTGAGCCTGTCGAAGGGTCGGCGACGGGCTCCCGGCTATGCGCTGAACGTATCGTGAGACACGGGCATTTCGACAAGCTCAATGACCACGTTGCAATACGCGATGGCACCGGAGCGATACGGAATGCATCTTGCAAAGGTTGACTGCGTGCTTCCTGTTTGTTCCCCTATTCGGGTTCGGAATACAGGAAGCAACTCACGCCGTGTTCGGCACCAATTGTCGTCAACTCCGGCTCGTACCGGTCGCAGACGCCGTCGATCCGGTCCGGACACCGCGGATGGAACTTGCAGCCGGAGGGCAATTCGTACGGGTTCGGAACCGATCCCTCGATCGAAAGCAGGCCTTCCTTCGCCTTGCTTCCCAGCCGGGGAATGGACTTCAGCAGGGCGCGGGTGTACGGATGACCGGGATCGTTGAAGATCGTCTCGCAGCGTGCGAACTCCACGACCTTTCCGAGGTACATCACCATCGCGTGGTCGGCCAGTTCCGCGACGACGCCCAGATTGTGCGTAATCATCATGATGGAGGTGTGGATTTCCTCCTGCAGATCCCTCAGCAGGTCCAGAATCTGCGCCTGCGTTGTGACGTCCAGCGCCGTCGTGGGCTCATCGGCGATCAGCAGACGGGGCCGGCAGGACAGACTCATGGCAATCATCGCCCGCTGCCGCATGCCCCCGCTCAACTGATGGGGATAGGCATCCACCCTCCGCTCCGGTTCCGGAATGCCGCATTTGCGCAGCATATCGACCGCGATCTCCCTGGCCTCCTTCCGGTCCGCGCTGCGATGCAGCCGGATGGCCTCTTCGATCTGGTTGCCGATCGTATGGACCGGACTCAGGCAGGTCATCGGCTCCTGAAACATCATGGCGATCTCTTTGCCGCGGATATTCCGGATCTCCCTTCCGTTCGGCTTCAATCCCGCCAGGTCGACGGCCTTTCCATTGACGTGCAGCAGCACCTCGCCTTCGACAATCCGACCGTTCTTCGGTAGAATCTGAAGGATGGACTGCGCCGTCACGCTCTTGCCGCAGCCGCTCTCCCCGACCACGCCGAGGGTCTCACCCTTCATTATCTGAAAATCCACGCCGTCCACGGCCCGCACCGTACCCTCGTCGGAGAAGAAATACGCGCGCAGGTCACGGACTTCGAGCAACACCGATGGATCCATCGTCCCCCCTACCTGGTATATGGATCGGCCGCGTCTCTCAGCCCGTCACCCAGAAAGTTGAACGCCAGCACGGCGACAATGACGAACACGCCCGGCAGCAGAAGCCACGGAAAATGCGCCACGGCCCGGATATTCATCGCATCCTGCAGGAGCACTCCCCAGCTGATCGCGGGCGAACGCAGCCCAAGCCCGATGAAGCTCAGCGCCGTCTCACCCAGGATCATCTGCGGAACCGCCAGCGTGAGCGCGGCGATGATGTAACTCATAAACGAAGGCACCATGTGTTTGGCGATGATCCGGCTCTCCCGGGCGCCCCCCAGCCGTGCCGCCATCACGAAATCTTCTTCCCGGAGCGCCAGAAAGCGCCCGCGGACCACGCGCGCCAGGCCGGTCCAGCCCACGAACGCCAGAATGATCGTAATGCCGAAGTAGACCCGGATGATCGGCCAGTCAGGGGGAAGCGCGGCACTGAGCGTCATCCACAGCGGCAGACCCGGAATTCCCATAATGAACTCGATCAGCCGCTGGATGACGTCGTCGATTCTGCCGCCGAAGTAGCCTGAAATTCCACCCATAATCAGACCCAGAACGAAACTGATGGCAATGCCGATCAATCCGATGGATAACGAAACGCGCGCCCCGTACGCGATGCGGGACAGCAGGTCCCGACCCATGCGGTCGGCGCCAAGCAGGAACAGGCGTTCTCCGTCCTCAAGACCGATCAGATGACGCCGCAGGGGAACCCATCCCCAGAGGGCATACGGGTCTCCGGCGACAAGGAACCGGATGGGCAGGCGCAGGGAACGGTCTTCGTGGTAGGAGAGTCGGAGCGTAACCGGGTCCCGCTGTTGGACGTGCCGGTACACGAAGGGTCTGAAATGAAACGCCCCGTCGGCGTCGATGAACCGAACCTTCTGAGGAGGCGCATGAATGTACTTCGTATTCAGGCGGTGCGGATCGTGCGGCGCCACGAATTCGCAGAATCCCGCCACAAGATAGAAGAGGATCAGGACCGCGCCCGCGATTTTGGCCAGCTGGTGCTTCCGGAACTTCCACCACATCAGCCGCCATTGGGAAGCCACCAGTACCTGCGCTCCCGATTCCTCACCGGACGGGCGGGTTTTCCGGCTCCTGCGGAACCGTGCGATCCCGCCGTCCCGGAATTTTTCGAAGACACCCTTCAACGTCCCGGTCGACGGCGGCGGCTTCACTGAATGTCTATTGCTTTTCGATTCCGTAGCGATCTTGAGCGACTCCTGTGCATTCCCGGGCGCGCCCGGACAGCACGCTATGAGTAACGGATCCTCGGGTCCACCCACGCAAGCAGTATATCCGATATCAGCGTCCCGATCACCGTCAACGTGCTCAGAATCAGCATAAAGCTTCCGGCCAGGTACATATCCTGGTTGGTGAGCGCGCCGAGAAGCAGCGGCCCGGTGGTGGGCAGATTCAACACGATCGACACCAGAATCTCGCCCGCGATCAACCGGGGCAGCAGCCAGCCCAGCGTGCTGAAAAAGGGATTCAGGGCAATCCGCACGGGATATTTGAAGAGCAGTTTCAACTCGGACACGCCTTTCGCCCTGGCGGTCACCACGTACGGCTTGTGCAGTTCATCCAGCATCTGGGCGCGGATCACGCGGATCGTCCCGGCGGTCCCCGCGGTACCCAGGATCACCATTGGAATCCACAGATGGGCGAGCAGGTCCAGTGCCTTGGCGAACGACCATGGCGCGTCGATAAACTCGGGCGAAAACAGCCCGACCAGCACGCTTCCGGTGGACACGAAGACGATCCACAGCGCGATCAGCGCGAGCATGAACGGCGGCGTGGCCAGCCCCAGGAAACCCAGAAACGTGAAGATGTAGTCGCCGATCGAATATTGCCGCACGGCGGAATAGATGCCGATGGGAATCGCGACCACCCAGATGAAGAGGACCGAACTCGCGCTCACCATCACCGTCAGGCTGACCCGCTCCCAAAGCAGTTCGCTCACCGGCCTGCCCCACAGAAGGGACATTCCGAAATCGCCCTGGGTGATGATTCCGGTCATCCAGGTCCAGTACTGGACGTAGACCGGACTACCCAGCCCGTACCGCGCCCTCAATGCCTCAATGACCTCTTCGCTTACCGTCTCTCCCATCGAGGTGAGTTGCGCCAGATACGAAGTGAGGAAGTCTCCAGGCGGAAGCTGGATGATCAGGAACGATACGATGGAAATGGCGAAGAGCGTGGGAATCATCATCAGGATTCGCCACGCGATGTATTTCAACATCCGGATCTCTCCGTTCAAATGATCGTCCAAAGGGCGCTTCGATTCGGATCCCCTGGAGATCCGCCCAAAAGCTTCAAATATAACCCCAAGGGGACGGGGTTACAAGGTAATTCCTGAAACCATGCGCCGTATCGAACACTGGATTGCAGCGGCATCAGACACTGGCTGGGTATCGTACAAGACTGGAGAGCCGGGACAAATAATGGGTCCGAAGCTCGGCGTTCACCGCTACGGAAACGGCCCACGGTCGAATGGACTTAACGTAACTGTCTGTGGGACCATCGGTTGCGGTTTCGATCGACTGAGTATAAAAAAAGCCCTGCCGACCAAAGCAGGGCAACTGGATCATCACGAGATTTCTCAAACCGCCAACGTGGCAGCCAGGCGCTGATTGACAGTTCGCCAGAAGACGGCAACGGCCTCCTCGTCTTCGTCGAAGAAGTCTTCAAAGAAGCCATTGCCATTGAGCGGTGGCGGGTATGCGTACCGCTCACCGTCTTCTCCGTAGGCAGTAATCCAATCGCCTGGTTCACGAGGATTCACGATCTCAAATACGGCCGCAGGATACAGGTAAGGTCGACCTTGATCGCTCAAGACCCGCAAATCATCCGCCTCGATTCCGATGACCCCATATTCGTGTCCGGGTGTCAGATCGGGGTAATCTGCGCATTGGCTTCGAAATTTAACCGTCATCGGCGGCGACTCTTTTTCGTTTCAGTTCGACACGACCCAAATCAGGATGTTCGTACCAGTGATATTCGTAGAGTAGACCATGAATCTCGAAACGCGGACTGCTCTTTTTGGTCCACCTGGATTTTCTGCCACCGAAAGTGCGTACCAATCGGTCAATATCGCGAATTCTTTCACCTCTGGCAATCACACGCGACTGAGAAATGATGCGTGAGGTGAGTTCGGAGATAACGCTTCCCCTATCTCTGTTTTCTTGATGGCTTCCCTTTCAAAATACGATGTTCATCCTGTGATGTCAAGATGCGCCAACCATTGTCGACATTCCCTTCTGCCTTGCGAGCAACGGGCATTATTTCTATCTTTCATTGAAAGGATCTCATCGGGTTAATACCCGGCCGCCTGTAATTCAGCGCGACGTCTAATTACCCCTATCGAAACGTGGTCATTGCCTGTGCTGAGCTTGCCGAAGTAAGCATGCCTGCATTGAGCTTGTCGAAATGTCGAAATGCCCGAATTAAGGAAGCTCCTGAGCCCTTCGCCGACCCTTCGACAAGCTCAGGGAGCGGCTTGGGGCGCGGGCACATCACCGGTTTGCCGGCCTCCTCAGGATGACAGGTTTGGCGAAGGTGTCACCGAAACATCTCGCTGACGGCTATTGCAAAGCATGTCATTCTGAGCGGAGCGAAGAATCTCCCGTCTTCTCGACTGGACGCGGGGCAGATGCCCTTCGCAGACGAGCTTGTGCGCGGACCCATCACCGGTTTGCCGGCCTCCTCAGGATGACAGTGTTTGCAATTGGCCGACCGGAGACTTTGACCGATGTCGAGGAAGGCAGACAGGAATGTCTGCCCCACCCTCACATCCGTTTCCTGAGCATGGCGTATACGGAAGAAACGAAAAAGACGCATTGCGCAATCGATCCCGGAATGTCCATGAACGTCCGGATGTCCAGAAGCCTCGCTATTGTTATTCTCATCCTCGTCCTGCCGGTCTTTCCTGCACCGGCGGATGGCGTCGACAACCTTTCGAGACTGCGGGTTGAAGGGCACAGAATCGTCAGCGTGAATACTGCCGCCGCGGACTTCGACGGCGGCGGCCAGGTGGATCTCCGGGACTTTTTGATGTTTGCGGACGCTTTCGGTTCGCCAGCGGTCGAATTCGACCTGGACAACAGCGGGATCGTCGATTTTGCCGACTTTCTGGCCTTCGCGGACACCTTCGGTCAGCGCGTGGACGTCGTCCTTCGCGGCGTGGCCGTGATCGACCCGTACTTTCTGCACGCCGCCACCCGCCGGGGACAGGACGCGCTGGACCTTCTGGCCCACGAGTGGAACGTGGATATCGTCCGGGTCCCCATTCACCCCGACCTCTGGGACCGGTATCGGGACTACCTGGCCGCATTCGTGGATCCGATCGTCGCGTGGGGCCAACGGCGCGGCGTGTACATCTTTCTCGGCTGGCACGCGCACGGGAACCCGCTGACCGGCCAGACGGAACGCCCCGAGTGGGGGTACCTGCATCCGTGGAGCGGCAATCCCTACAACCCCGACCTTTCACTGGCAAAAGAGGCACTCGACGATATCGTTCGAAGATACAGAGATCAGCCCCACGTCATCTACGGCACGTTCAACGAACCCTCGTTTATTGCGTGGGACGACTGGCGGCCCGTGGCCGAGTCTCTCGTCGACGTCATCCACGGCGTGGATCCCCGGGCGCTCGTGCTGGTTTCCGGCGTCGACTGGGGGTACGACCTGAGCGGCGCGCTCGACAACCCGGTCGATCGGCCCAACGTGGTGTATGAAACCCATCCCTATCCCTGGAAGGGCGAAGCCTGGAAGAGCGTTCTTTCGGATCTGGACAAGACCGAAGCCGTCTTCCTGGGCGAATGGGGGTACGGGCACTCGGAAAATCCGGCAAGAATCAGGGAAGACTACGGCCGGCCCCTGATCGACTTCTGCCAGACCCGCAGCATCGGATGGACCGCCTGGATCTGGCACGACGAGTGGACGCCTTCCATGCTCACCTCCTTCAGGACCTTCGACACGACCGATTTCGGCGAATTCGTCAAAGTTGTCCTCAACAACGGGCAATAGACGACGGCGCGCCCGGATAAAATAGGAATGATATGGGCGTACTCCACCGGTTTACGGGTGAACACGGCGAGTATACATGGGACGGCGTCGACGTTGAACCATATAACACCGATGGCGCCGTGGGCGGCAGCAGGCAGGTCGTGATCGGAAAACGCGACGGCGCCGTCAACTTCAGCCTGCGGTACTATGAAATCGCACCGGGGGGCCAGACCTCCTTCGACCGCCACGAACACGACCATGGCGTCTACGTTCTCGGAGGCGCCGCCCGGTTGATGATGGGCTGCGAAGTCTATGAAATCGGCGCCGGCGACATCGTCTACATTCCCCCGAACGAACAACATCAGTTCGAAAATACCGGCGACGAGCCCTTCGGCTTCCTGTGCGCCGTGCCGCCGAGGGATTGAGTGCGCGGCGTCGGAACACAGGCGTCCGCAGAGCCGGCTCAACCCTCAAATTTCTTGACATAACCGGCTGTTCTGGTTAGATTTCGACCGCTTTGACAGGGTGACCCCGTCGTTCAGTGGCCTAGGACACCAGGTTCTCACCCTGGAAACGGGGGTTCGACTCCCCTCGGGGTCACCATATTACAAAACCAGACAAAACAGCCCTGCTGAAAACCGATCAGCAGGGCGTGTTCGTTGGCGCCTTGCGGCATGCAAGTCGCTTTATTGACACTGGACCTCAAACCCAACCGTCCCGAAAACCGGGACTACGGGCGGGATGGCGGAATTCTGACTCGTCGGAACGCAGCTGGGGGTTTGTTCTGTCAGGTTGAGCCTACCAGACTATGCGTCCCGTTATTCTGATGCTGTAAATCGCAGCATCCTGTCCCTGCGCCTGCCGTGTGCCCCACACGTCCAGGCCTGCAGCCCTACCCAGCCGGAGACGGCCGCCGATGCGATATCTGTCGCGGCCGCGCGGCCCTGCCGTCCAACCGCCATACGGAGTTACCGTCCCTTTTCCGTCAGCCGTCAGGAGTCGATACCCGATATCGACCTTCATCCGATCCGGTCGAACTCCTGGCGTTTCCGCGGGATTGAATGCCAGGAACGGCGCGTCCAGCCACAGCGTTCCGTCCGAATCTGCGGGTGCGCCCCAGGCCGGCGTGACGTCTACCAGCATTCCCCGTTCGCCATAACCGGGACTGATTCGCAGAAACAGACTCGCCCCCCACTCCTCGTAGTCCGGCTGCTGGTGCAAGACGAGATAGCGTCCGCGTGCGGAAAGGCTGACGCCGTGATCGACATGGGTGTATTCGATGCCGCCGCCCACGTCAACGCCCCTGCCATTCTCAACGCGCCCGCTGTCCCACCTTCCGCCGATTTCCACGTTCTGGCTAAACCGGCTCTTGCGTCCACTTCTATGGGTGTGACGGCCCTCAATGAGCAGGCGCACCCGCTTTGCCTGCTCACGCACCTCCGGTAATCGTGCGTTTCCGTCAGACGTGGTTTCCACGTAAAAGGCGTCCCCCTTAAGTGCGAATTGGACCCGATCCAGCGTGGTCAGATGTTGACGGCCGCCGCCGGCGCCCATCCGTAACGCCAGATCCGTATCCAGACCGCCGTCGGCGTCAACAAGCTCGACCCTGCCCCGGCCCGTACCGAACATCCCCCACAATCCAAACCGCGGATGCGGTTTCAGAAGGAGGTAAGGCAGCAGCGTTGTGATCGAAAAATCGATCGGCACGAGTGTCCTGCCCGAAGCGGAATGGGTGTAATTCAAATCTCCTGCGCTTCGCGTTGCAGCCAGGCCCAGCAGCGCCCTTGAGCGGATGTTGTAGTCGATACCGACGTAACTGCTGATGGCGTCAGCATCCATCCGCCGAGCGGTTCCGGGCGCGCCGTGGAATCCACTGATGGCGCCACGGCCCCAAAGGGTCCATCCCGACTCGCCTCCTCTTCTGCGGTAGGGCACGTAGATGTCGCTGCGGGACAGCACGTCCCAAACACTGGTCTGGCGCAGATGAGACCGGCTCTGGGCCGTCTGAGCGTCCGTCGGGATACGTTGCCCCGGCGCCTCGATCCAGGCGATTTCCCGCGCGGGAATTGTCGAGTACAACCGGTGGCCCGATTCCCGGTCGCCGTCAATGATCAATGTCTGCCCGCCGAGCGTGAGCGACGGACGGCCGTCACTGTTCGAATCGAAACGGCGGCTGATCACCTCGACGGCATCCGAAGCCACCATGCGTCCGACGCTCGAAAGGAATATCTCCAGCGCCCGTATCGCGGCATCGTTGTCGTCGATCGTGCCGGTTGCCGCCGCCTCGCCACCGTTAAGCGTCGCGTTCACGGACCTGGACAGGATCACCCTGAAATTCTCGGTGTCTTCCTCGACGCTGTCGTCGACGATCGGGACATTGATCGTCAGCCGCGTCTCCAGCGGGTCGAAGCGAAGGGCGCCACGCGTCCTCACATAGTCTGCGCCTGCTGCCGCCGTTCCGTTGGATGTAGCGTAGTTCACGATGACTTCCTCGCTGCTTTGCACGTCCAGCGAAACCGTGAACACCATGTCTCCCGCGTGTTCCGTAACACGTTCATTTCCAATCGCCACCACGGGTACGTCGTCTTCGATCACCGTGACAGCAAGAGAGGGCACGGCCACGGCGCCGTAGTCGCCCCCGCTGGTCGCATGATTCAACGTTGCCCTGTCGACGATCGCATCGTCGTCGTGGGCCGCGAGCACCACAACCTCCTGCGGAACGTCCCAGTTCTCCGTTGAAAAAGTCATCTGTAAAGGATCTACCGATACGTCGGGATTCGCCGTTACCGTGACGTCGACGTTCACCTGCGACGTCGGCTCGCTACGGATCACGACGGTATAGCTGGCGGCCTGCCCTTCCGGAACGGCCAATGCCCTTGTGGAAACGGTCACACCGCGTTCGTCGTTGTCCACAATTGTAACCGCCGCGTTCATCGGGCGACCCCGTTCGACTCTTTCGGGCAGCGTGCCGAATCCTAACGTCACGGATTCGCCGTCATCGTCTACGTCGTCGTCGACGGCCGCAATCGCGAACTGTTTTCGCGTCTCGCCGCTGTTGAAAACGACGTTGGGAGGCACGCCGTCGTAGTCCGCTGCCGTGGCCCCGCCGCCGTGCGTCACTACCACTGGAATCGTCACTTCGCGCTCGGGGTCCGCGCCCAACAACACCGCGACCAGCGCCGGATTACCGCCCTCCGCGGCGTCATAGGATGAACGGTCGAACGAGACGTTTACCACGGGATCGTCGTCGTCTTCAATGTGAATCACAGCCTCGGCGGGATTGCCCGGAATCACCCGATCGGGCAACGTTCCGAAACCGACGGCGATGCTCTCGTCGTCATCGTCAAGATCGTCATCGACAGCGATGACATCGAAGAACTTTTCCATCTCCCCGCGACCGAAAGTGACCGACGCCGGCACGCCCTCGAAGTCTTCGAGCGTCGCACCGCCCAGCAGGTTCACGCTGATCGGGACCGTAACCCTGCGCTCCGGGTCGCCGCTCAGCATCACGCGCACCGTCACACGCGCCGGAGCGCTACCCTCCCTGGCGGTATAGCTATCGCGGGCGAAAGAGACGACCGTCATCGGGTCGTCATTGTCAACAATGTGAATCTCGGTCGAGGAGGGTCTGCCTGCGACGATCCGATCCGGCAGGGAACCGAAGCCGATCGTCAGACTCTCGCCGTCATCGTCCACGTCGTCGTCGACAGCAATGACGTTGAAGGATTTCGCCATCTGGCCGACGCCAAACGTAATTGCTTCGGGAACGCCCTCGAAGTCGTCCGGTGTGGCGCCGCCGTTCAGGTCGACCGTCAACGGGACCGTCACCTCCCGTTCGGGGTCGCTGTTGAGCACCACGCGCACCGTGACCTGCGCGGGATTCCCGCCCTCCTCCGCGGTATAATTCGTCCTTGCGAAGGAGACGGTCACTTCGGCTCCCGCCTGTTCATCGCGCGTGTCGTCGTCGGTAACCGTCACTGCGAGGTTCCTGCCGACCGTATCATAGCCGCCGCCGGATGCGGCGTGCGACAGCGTTGCGGAATCGTCGTCTGCGTCGTCATCGTGCGCAGCCGATACCCTCACCGTCTGCGGCGTGTTCCACGATGCGGTACCGAATGTGAGGGACTCTTTATCCAGCGAAATATCCGTACCCGTCGTCCCGCCGATGGTCACGGTAACATCCGAACCCGGCGGCGCGTTGAGTGCAATAGTGTAATCTTCATGGGTCCCCTCGTCCACACGCAGCGACGCCGGTGCCAGCACGATGTCCCCCGCCACACCCCGGCCTCCGCCGCCACTGTCGTCGTCGATTACCGTAACGGGCAGGTTTTCGCGCACAGATCCGTAGTTGCCTCCCGAGGCCATGTGCGCGAGGACGCCCGTGTCATTGACCGCGTCGTCATCATGACCCGCGGTCACCGTCACCGTCTGCGCCGTGTTCCAGTTCGAATTGTTGAATGCCAGCGTGTTCCTGCCCAGCCTGAGATCCGCCTCGCTTCCCCCCGAGATCGTTACGATCACGTTCGCACCGGGCTGCGAGAACAGCTTCACCGTGTAAGCGGTGCTGGTCCCCTCTCCAAACGACAGCGACGCCGGCGACATTACAAGCCCCACCTCGTCATCGTCGGCCACCCTCACCGGGAGATCCTTACGCACCGATCCGTATGCAGCGCCGGCGGCCGAATGCGACAGTCTCGCCGAGTCGTCGCTGCTGTCTGCATCGTGCGCCGCGGACACCCTCACCGACTGATCCACGTTCCAGTTCTCCGGTGTAAATCTCAGGGTCGTCGTGCTGAGGCTCACGTCGGCATCCGACGTGACGACGATGGTCACCGTTACGGCGCCGCCCGGCAACGTCGACAGCCTGACCCGGTAGCTGGCGCTGGACCCCTCGGTCACCGTCAGCGACCGAGGCGAAATCACCAGGTCAGCCTCGTCGTCGTCCGTAACCAGAACCCGAAGATCCCTTGTAACGGACCCATAGTCACCCCCAAAGGCAGTATGCGTCAACGTCGCGGTGTCACTGCCGCTGTCGTCGTCAGCCTCCGCCGACACGCTCACGGTCTGGTCGATGTTCCAGTCCGTGGTCGAAAACGTCAGAAGCGTCTTGTCCAGCAACAGGTCCGTGTCCGCCGTCCCGCCGATGGTCACCGTTACGCCTGCCGTCGGCCGTGTTGCCAACGACACCGTGTAGGTGACGTTCTCACCTTCCATTAACGTCAGCGATGGCGGCGACAATACCAGCGCCGGCGCATCGTCGTCCGTGACCACGACCGAAAGATCCGCGGTGACAGACCCATAGTCGCCCCCGGAAGCAGTATGTGAAATTGTCGCGTCTTCGCTGACTGCATCGACGTCGTCCCCCGCGGTCACCGTCACCGTCTGCTCCACGTTCCACGTCGCGGTGGTGAACGTCAGACCCGTTTCGTCCAATGTCAGGTCGGTACCCATGTACCCGCTTATCGCCACGGATACATCAGCCGTCGGCCTCGTGGCAAGCCTGACCCGATACGGCGCGGATCCGTTTTCCCGAACACCCAGAGTCTCCGGCGCCAGAACCAGACCCGCTTCGTCGTCGTCCGTGACCGTGACGGGCAGGTCTTTCGTCACGGAGCCGTAGTCCCCGCCGGACGCCACGTGAGTCAGCGTCTCGTTGTCGTTGACCGCGTCGTCGTCGTCCCCCGCCGACACCGTCACCGTCTGCTCCACGTTCCAGTTTCCTGTCGTGAACGTCAGGTTTGGCAGATCTGTTGTGAGGTCCGTACCGGCCGTACCTCCAATCGTCACCGTTACGGTTGAGATCGGCCGCGTGTCCAGCACGACGGTGTACGTAGCGTCGTCATTCTCGTCCAACGGCAGCGACGCGGGAGCAAGCACGATCGCCGCCTCGTCGTCGTCCGTGACCGTGACGGGCAGGTCCTTCGTCTCGGACACGTAGTCACCTCCCGACGCCGCATGCGTCAGCGTCTCGCTGTCGTCGACCGCGTCTTCATCGTCCCCCGCCGATACCCTCACGGTCTGCTCCGCGTTCCAGTTTCCGGTCGTGAACGTCAAACTCGTCCTGTCCAGCGAAACGTCGGTTCCCGGCGGAAGGCCGATGGTCACCGTCACCGTCGCCGTCGGCTCCGTGGCCAGCTTAACGGTATACGTGTTATCGCCGTTCTCGTCCAACGGCAGCGACGCGGGAGCAAGCACGATCGCCGCCTCGTCGTCGTCCGTGACCGTGACGGACAGGTCCTTCGTCACGGACCCGTAGTCACCTCCCGACGCCGTGTGCGTAAGGTCCTCACCGTCGTTGACCGCGTCGTCGTCGTCCCCAGCCGACACCATCACTGTCTGCTCCGTGCTCCAGTTCCCGGTCGTGAACGTCAGGCTCGTCTTGTCCAGCAACAGATCCGTACCCGAGTGACCGCCGATCGTTACCGTTACCGTCGCCGTCGGCTCAGTGGCCAGCCGCACGGTATAGGTGTTGTCGTCGTTCTCGTTGACCGTCAGCGGCGTCGGAGAAAGAACGATCGCCGCTTCGTCATCGTCAGCGACCGTCACCGGAAGGTCCTTGCTTACGGACCCGTAGTCCCCTCCCGACGCCGTGTGCGTCAGGGTCTCACCGTCATTGACCGCATCGTCATCGTCCCCCGCCGACACCGTCACCGTCTGCTCCGTGTTCCACGACGTCGCTGTGAACGTCAGGCTCGACTTGTCCAGCGATAGATCCGTACCCGAGTGACCGCCGATCGTCACCGTCACCGTCGCCGTCGGCTCCGTGGCCAACGCCACCGTGTACGTCTCGTCATCATTTTCTCCGACCTCCAACGCCGGGGACGACAGGGATAGCCCTGCCTCATCGTTGTCGGTGACCGTCACCGGAAGGTCTTTGCTCACGGTCCCGTAGTCGCCGCCGGACGCCGTGTGCGTCAGGGTCTCGGGGTCGTTGACAGCGTCGGTATCGTCTGCCGCGGATACCGTCACCGTCTGCTCCGTGTTCCACGTCGTCGTCGTGAACGTCAGACTCGTCTTGTCCAGCGACAGATCCGTACCTGAGTGTCCGCCGATCGTCACCGTTACCGTCGCCGTCGGCTCCGTGGCCAAAGATACCGTGTACGGCCTGTCCCCGTTCTCAAGTACCCCGAGTGAAGGGGGCGTAATAACCAGTGCCGGATCGTCGTCGTCGGTGACCGCGACTTCGAGGTCCTTCGTCACCGACACGTAGTCACCGCCAGACGCCGTGTGCGTCAGCGTCTCACTGTCGTCGACCCCGTCGTCGTCGTCACCCGCGGACACCGTCACCGTCTGCTCCGTGTTCCACGTGGTCGTCGTGAACGTCAGGCTCGTCTTGTCCAGCGACAGATCCGTACCCGAGTGACCGCCGATCGTCACCGTTACCGTCGCCGTCGGCTTCGTATCCAGCTTCACGGTATAGGCGTTGTCGTCGTTCTCGTCCACACTCAGCGGCACGGGGGAAAGGACGATCGCCGGCTCGTCGTCGTCCGTGACCATGACCCGCAGATCCTTCGTCACGGATCCGTAGTCACCGCCGGACGCCGTGTGCGTCAGCGTCGCGCTATCGTCGACCGCGTCGTCGTCTTCACCGGCAGTTACCGTCACCGTCTGCTCCGTACTCCAGTTCCCGGTCGTGAACGTCAGGATCGGCGGATCCGTGGTGAGATCCGTATCCGCCGTACCTCCGATGGTCACCGTCACCGTCGCCGTCGGCTCCGTGTCCAGCTTCACGGTATAGGCGTTGTCGTCGTTCTCGTCCACGGGCAGCGGCGCGGGATCGATCACGATCGCCGCCTCATCGTCGTCCGTGACCGTAACGGGCAGATCCTTCGTCACGGATCCGTAGTCACCGCCAGACGCCGTGTGCGTCAACGTCTCGTCGTCGTCGACCCCGTCGTCGTCGTCACCGGCAGTTACCGTTACCGTCTGTTCCGTGTTCCACGTCGTCGTCGTGAACGTCAGACTCGTCTTGTCCAGCGACAGATCCGTACCCGAGTGACCGCCGATCGTCACCGTCACCGTCGCCGTCGGCTCCGTGTCCAGCTTCACGGTATAGGCGTTGTCGTCGTTCTCGTCCACGGGCAGCGGCGCGGGATCGATCACGATCGCCGCCTCGTCGTCGTCCGTGACCGTGACGTCGAGGTCCTTCGTTACCGACGCGTAGTCACCACCCGACGCAACGTGCGTCAACGTCTCGTCGTCGTCGACCCCGTCGTCGTCGTCACCGGCAGTTACCGTTACCGTCTGTTCCGTGTTCCACGTCGTCGTCGTGAACGTCAGACTCGTCTTGTCCAGCGACAGATCCGTACCCGAGTGACCGCCGATCGTTACCGTCACCGTCGCCGTCGGCTCCGTGTCCAGCTTCACGGTATAGCTGTTGTCATCGTTTTCGTCCACGGGCAGCGGCGCGGGAGAAAGCACGATCGCCGCCTCGTCGTCGTCCGTGACCGTGACGTCCAGGTCCTTGCTGATGGAACCATAACCTCCGCCGGATGCCTCGAGCGTCAAAATCGCGGTGTCATCGACCGCGTCGTCATCGTGTGCGGCGAGGACCGTTACGGTCTGTTCCGTATTCCAGGTCGTGGGCGTGAAGGTCAGAACCGGATTGTTTACCGACACGTCCGTGCCGGGCGGCAGTCCGATATTTACGGTTACGTTCGCGGTGGGCTCCGTGTCCAGCCTGGCGCGGAATGTGTTGCTGGAGCCCTCGTTTACCGGCAACGTCTGCGAGGACAGCACCAGGTTCGCATCGTCGTCGTCCGTGATTGTCAACTGCCGGCTGTAGGGGAACGCAATGGTCCCGAAAGACAACTCATCGGCGATCGTCAACGCCCCGGAGACAAGCACCAGCCTGTCCAGCGCATCGACGTCGTTGTCGATGGCAGTCAATGTTACCGTTCCCGTGCTCGTCTTCGACCCCTGAGCGATTGTCAGCGTCGAACCGGTCTGCGTAAAGTCGACTGACGCCTCGGTGGACACCGTCACGGTGACGTCACTTCGTACCGCTGAGTTCAGTTCAGCCGTCACCGTGGACATCCCGCCGTCTTCGCCGATCGCATCCGGAGTCAGTACCAGCGTGACTTCGGGCGGAGATTCGTCTTCGACGATATTCCAGTCGTTCTGTATTTTCGCCGCATTCAGGCCGTCCGGTCCGGTTACTTCATACGTGTATGCGACTTTGGAGCCGAATCTGTGGCTGTAGTAGTCGTTGTCCACCGTCGAGAGCGTCACGGTCCCGGTGCTGGTGGTGTCGCCCGCCGATATGGTCAGAGTCCGGTCTGTACTCAACGTGTACTCATCCGCAAACGCCGTCGTATTGTCCTCATCGAACGCGACGGTCACGCTGACGTTTTCGGCCAGGGGCTGGGTCAGGTACGCCGAAACCACGCTTGTCTGACCCTGGCCCTCGACCAGTCGGTTCGGCGACAGCAACATCCAGAGCATGGACGCCGTCGCGTCGTCGTCGAGGATGATGACGCTCGTCGTCCTCACGGTAAAGGACGATGAACTGAGGTTCGTTCTGCTGATGGAGGCGGAGGTATTGTTCGTGCCCGCAACGTCCCCCGCCGTAACCGTTACGGTCCCCGTACTCATCGTCTGACCGGCGGGCATCGTCAGCTGAACGTTGTCGCTCAACGTAAGCGTCGAACCGAAGACTCTGACGTCGAAGGTCACCGTCTCGGGCATGGGCACGAAAGAAACCGCGCTGATCGTGCTGACACCGCCGTCTTCATCGATTTCTCCCGGCGTCGCGATCATCTGGACCAGCGCCTTGGAATCATTCTCCAGTATCGTCAATACCCGCTCCGGCGGCGCCGCGACTCCCGTGTTGCCGGTAACCGTTCCCGCTACAAGCACGCTCTTGTGGGTGCCTTCGTACAGCGCGTTGTCCACAGCGGTAATGGTTACCGCCCCCCTGCTGGCGGTTTCCCCCACGCCGATCAGGAGCTCCCGGTTCAAGCTCAGCGTGAAATCATCCGTCGTCGTGGTCGCGACAGCGGAATCGGGTGACGCGGAAACCGTTATCGTCGCGGCCTGCGACAGCGGCCGGCTCGCCTCCGCGGTAACCGTGCTAATGGTGGATCCTCCGGACTCGACGAGTCGATCCGGCGACAGGCGCAGGGACAACGTGATCGGCCCCGATTCGTCGTCGTCGACGATCTGCAGGTTTAGCGGATCGGGTTCGATGACGCCCTGCCCGGCCTCGACGGTTGCCGAAACGATAACGATCTCGTCATCCATGTCGGTGTCGTCGTTCGCCGTGATCTCCACCAGCCCCTCGCTCATGAACGAGCCGGGCGGGAACGTCAACGCCTGGCCCGACAACGTGAAATCCGAGGCAACCGTGGGCGAAGACGCCGTCGCGGCAATGTTCAGCGTCACCTGCTCGGTCTGGGGCCTCGAACGCAGCAGACGTGCCCTCACCCTGCCGGCGCGTCCGTTTTCGAATATAGGCGCGGGCTGCAGCTCCAGGGTGATCTGCGCGAGGTCGTCGTTGCGGATGAATACATTGTAGGTCGTTCCGGGTGACACGGTCACGCGATCGTTGTTCACCGTGAAAGTCAGTGTCACGTTCTTGTGCCCCGTCTTGTGGTCGTCCACGGGCACGAAGTTCACAACGTCGCCAGTCTGCGTTGCGCCGGAGGCTATCGTGATCTCCGGCGGATCCGGACTCAACGTATAATGATCCGCGGTCGTGTTGGCATCTGCAGGCGCCGCCGAAACCGTCAACGTCACGTCGTCGCTCAGCGCCAAATTCAGACTCGCAGACAACTCCAGGGAAGCATACACGTCGCCGGCCTCGGAGATGCTCGACAGCAATCCTGAGATGTTCATCGTCACCGTGGTTACGTCTTCCACGGCGACCGGAAGGTTTTTCGTTACCGACGCATAGTCGCCACCGGACGCCGTATGCGTCAGTGTCGCGGTGTCGTCCGTGGCGTCGGTGTCTCCGGCCGCCGTGACCGTCACCGTCTGTTCGGCATTCCAGGTTGTGGACGTAAACGTCAGGCTGGTGTTATCTACCGAGAGATCCGTTCCCGATGTTCCGCTGATCGTCACCGTCACGTCCGCGGTAGGCGCCGTGGCCAATTTTACCGTATACGAGTTATCAGCATTCTCTTCCACAACCAGCGACGACTCGGATAAGACCAGGTCCTGCGACTGGGCGACCGCCCGATCAGCCGCCCCGAGAATCAGAAGCGTAATGACGGACAGCGCTGTCCGGAAAATCGAATTTCTCGACCTGGAGACGAGTCCGAGCCAAGGTCTCCGGCGGCGGCATCCCGCGATGCACCTGTCCGAGCCGGTAGCATATCGGGCATGGCTCGGGCCGCCGCACGTCGATCCGGTCTTAGCGTTAACCGGTCTGGCTGTATTATGATATTTTAATGTCATATTATGGCAACTCGCATCGATAGACATCTATCATCTGGTATAAGTTGCTTAATATACAAAATTAATGTGATTAATTTGTGACTTACAGGGCCAAAAATCGTGGTTTTATTGTGATTTTTCGATAAAACAGAAAAAAACCGCACCACCCGTCTGCAATCGTGCGACGGAAGGTTCCGTCGATCACAAAACGGAATGGCACGGAATTCAATCAGCAAATCAAGGAGAGATCATCGAGTCGGAGAAACAGGCTGGCGGCGAAGCAGGGTCGCTGCAGGTGCGACTTTCCATGTCGAGCTAGGCGAGCGTGCGGATCTAGGAGAGTCTGGACCCGCGGATGATACTGAACACGTCACCGGTTGGCACCGTCGTCGTCGATGACTTTGCAGGGAACACCGGCGTCCGTCAACAGGATCGGCTTTGCTTCCGGCTACAGCCACGCCGGACAGGCGGTCCTGCCATTCGGTGGTTGCCCACTCGCTGTCTCAGGGAAGATTACCGATCTGAATTCGAACCGACGGGATCGCCCATACGACCATATAAGGATGCAAACCACAGATAGCCTTCGCCGTCCTCGGCGACGTGTTCGATACACACTTCGGGGAGGCCTTCGGACACGGAAACTGCGCGCCAGGTGCCCGTGCATTCAATGTGCTCGATCAAAAGTAGAGCCTCCTGCTGTCCATGGGCGAAACTGTAATGAAGATGGTATCTCGTGCTTGTGGCCCGCCTCCGGATACCGCGCTGACTGAACCGGTGCTATGCTCAATGCGAGGAAATCAGGAGGTTGAGGGCGAAGAGGCGAGACCGGCGGCCCCCGCGCGTCGACTCGCGCGAAGCAGCTGCAAGCATTGATATTTTATGATATTTCAGTGGCATTTTGTGTTTATTTGCCTTGACGGGCATAGAGTAGCTGTTTAATTTGTCTAATATACGATACTAATGTGACTAATTAGTGAATTATCGGTCGAAATATAGTGATTTTTATGTGATTTCTCGATCAGGCAATGGAAAAACCTCCGCACCACCGGTCGGTCATCCTGCGACGGGAGGTCTCCGTCGATCACATACCGGAATGACAGGATGTTCAATCAGCGATTCAAGGAGAGGTCATGGAGTCAGAGGAGCAGGCTGGCGGAAAAGACCGGACGCGGGGGATGCGGCATTCCATGTCGGGCGAATCAAGCGTGCGGATCAGCGAGAGCCTCGATCTGGAGACGCTGCTAAACACGTCGCCGGTTGGCCTCGTGGTCATCGATGCCATAGCGGGTACGCTGGTGTCGATCAACCAGGAAGCAAGAAGGCTCTCGAACGACCTGTTAGCGCCGGGACAGCGGATGGATCATCTCCTGAAGACGATGACCGTCCGACGAGGTGACGGGAAAACGGCTTCGTCCGAGGAGCATCCTGTTGCCCGGGCGACGAGTACGGGCGAGACGATTCGGGCGGAGGAAGTCGTATTTCACGTCCCCGACGGCCGACGGGTGAGTGTGTTGATGAACGCGGCGCCGGTTCATTCAGACGACGGCGGGGTTGCGTCGCTTGTGGTGACTCTGCAGGATCTGACGCCCATAGAGGATCTGTTGCGGCTGCGCGGCGGACTGCTGGCCGTCGTCAGCCACGAACTGCGCACGCCGCTGGCTGCCATCAAGGGCGCGGCCTCTACCGCGCTGGGCGACAGTGCTGAACGGGACGCTGCCGAGACGTCACAGCTCCTCCGGATCATCGATGAGCAGGCCGACTTCATATACGCGATAATTAACCTCAATGCGAAAATAATGTTGATGAAATTCGGAGCATTGAAGACCAGGCGAAAACACGAATAAGTCTATATTTATCAATAGGAAAAGGCCTTCCATTTTGGTATATTGGGAAGCGACGAAACCCCCAATTCACCCAAAACGAAAGGCCACGTACAGTGAGACGAAAGAAAGCGGATTTGCACGCGCGTGTCAACGACGATTTGAAGATGGAATTCACGGGTGAAGGCCTCACCTCGTATGCGGGTTTGGAGTTGTTGATGCGCTATTTGCGAACCATCGATTGGAACAGGCAATTGCGCCGTCACCTGGGCAGTGCGTGCTTTGGCGGCGACTTCGGTGTGGTGAGCCTTTCCCGTGTTCTGTTGGGTTTGCTGTGGATAGGCGGCCGTCGGTTGCGGCATCTGGATTTCTTGAAAGGAGATCCCCTGCTGCAGCGGTTCTGCGGTCTGAAGGATCTACCGACCCCCCGCAGCATGAGCCTGTTTCTGAGACGGTTTACCGACAAGGGTCTCGACGCCCTGAAAGCCCTCAACGCCGCCGTGGTTGCTCATAAGATCAAGTTGTTGCGCGCACGAAAATTGACGATCGACGTGGACGGCACCGTCTTGTGCACGGGCAAACGCGTCGGCGGCGCCCACCGCGGGTATAATCCGCATCATCGCAAAGTCCCCAGTTACTATCCGATTACCGCCTACCTGGCCGACAGCGGTCATTTTCTCCGCGCGCACAACCGGCCCGGCAACATCAACGATGGCAGCGCCTCCATCGGGTTTCTAAAAGATGTGTTCTCTCAGATCAAAGAAAGCCTGGGGCACGCCTACACCCTGCGATTCCGCATGGATGGCGACTTTTTCAAAGAGGATGTGGTGAACACGCTTATCAAGAACAAGGCCTCGTATGCCATCAAGGTGCCCTTCTGGAAAGGCCTGGACTTACAGCACAAAATCCGTCAATGCAGCAACTGGCAGCGCATCGAGAAAGGCGTCGACGGCTTTCCGTCAACGCTGACGGTCAAAAAATGGGAACGCACCCTCAACATCGCCATCTTTCGAAAACGCGTCTTCCATAAAACCCGCAAGAACTACCAGTTGGACCTGTTCGATCCCGATGACGGCACCTTCGAATACTCCGCGGTGGCCACCAATCTACCCTTCAAGTTGCGCGCGCTCTGGCGCTTCATGGCAGGACGCGGCATGCACGAAAAAGCCATCGGCGAACTCAAGACCGGTCTCAGCTTCGATACCATCCCCACACACAATTACGACGCCAATAGTGCCTGGCAACAGTTCGTCATTCTCGCGCACAACCTCCTGGTCAACTTCCAAATTGAAACCGGACTGACAAAACGCAATCGCACCTTGAAAAATACCAACCGATGGCCCCTCAAATCCATACGCACCCTCCGGTTCGAGATCATCAACCGCGCCGGACACCTTATCCGACCCGAAGGGCGGCTTACCCTGCGTCTCCAACGCAACAAGCACACCGAAAAACAATACCGCAAAATCTGCAACGCACTACAGAATGCAGCCTGATTTATTTCACATTGAGGTTAAAGACCTTCAGGACGTGGCGGGCATAGGGACCGGCGCCCTGCCAGTCGATCCCCAACCGGAGGCGGTCATCGACCTGGTGGAACAGGCACGCGACGCCTTCGTCGGTGGCGCCGGAAGATCCAACGTGCGGATCGATCTGCCGCCGGACCTTCCGAGAGTCATGGCGGACGGCCGGCGGATTGTCGGCGTTTTGGGCAATCTCCTGTTCAACGCGGCCGGCTACACGCCGGACGCTACGCCCATACGGATCGCCGCTGTCGAGGACGGCCACCATCTGGCGATTACGGTTTCGGATCAGCGCCGCAAGGGTTCCGGCGAACGCGTTTCGAGCATGTTCCGAAAGCTCACCGGGCATGCCGAGGGCGAAGCGCCCGATGACGAGGTGGTATCCGGTTGGGGCCTTGCCGTCTGCAGGGGTATCGTGGAAGCCCATGGAGGGCGGATCCGGGTGAATAGCGAAGGCCTGGAATCGGAGACCCGCATCACGTTCACCCTGCCGATTGCTGAGGAAGTCCTGAGCAAACCAGAGCCGCCATCGGGGGCAGATGACGCCCTCCGGCGGACCGGGGGACGGGAGCCGGTATCCATCCTGGTCGTTGACGACGATATTCAGGCGCTGCGCAACGTCAAAAACGTCCTGTCCGGAGAGGGATATGCGCCCGTCGCGACCGGAAATCCACACGACATACCCGATCTCCTGGAACAACACCGGCCATCCCTCGTGCTGCTGGACCTGGTCCTGCCGGGTACCGACGGTGTGGACGTGATGACCGACGTCATTGCAGATCCCGATCTTCCGGTCATCTTCCTTTCGGCGTACGCACACGAGGAAGCGATTGCACGGGCATTCGACGCCGGGGCTGCCGATTACGTGGTCAAACCCTTTGCGCCCGCCGAACTGTCGGCCAGGATCAGGGCCGCATTGCGACGACGTGAGGAACGGGAGCACGCCCTGCCGGAAAAACCGTTCGTGCTGGGAGATTTGAGGATTGACTACGGTCGACGTGAAGTGACGATCGCAGAAAGACCCGTACAGCTGACCAAACTCGAGTACCGCCTGATGGTGGAGCTATCGACCAACGCGGGGCGGCTGGTGACCAGTGAGGATCTGCTGCGGCGGGTCTGGGACACGCCGGACTCCGGTGACACACGACGTTTGCGAACGACAATTAAAAAAATTCGCCGCAAGCTGGGAGACGACGCGAACAATCCCACGTACCTCCTCAATCAGCCGGGGGAAGGATATCGTCTCGGAGACCTACCTGACCGGGACGTCGAAACGTGAATTCCGTGGAATTGACTTGCCGCTCGGAAATTGCCCTGGATTCACGAAACTCCCTGTCCTATATTGTGAATCATCGAGTGAACCGACTGTCGCAGGACGTAACACTCGGGAACACGCCGTGAAACATTCGATTCCAATGGTCTTTCGCTCCTCTACAGGGTGACGCAAATCGACGAACGGGATCAACAGATTGAGGCGCTCCGCAACCGGCTGTCGAGGCTTGTCGAGGCCAGCCTTCGCATCAATGAAAGCCTGGAGTTCGACGCCGTATTGCAGGAGGTCCTGGACAGCGCCCGATCGCTGACCGGTGCAACGTACGGCCTGATGGTACTGCTGGACGATGAGGGGCGGGTGCAGGACTGCAAAACGTCCGGGCTATCGCCCATACAGTCCACGCGGCTGTGGTTACGGCCGGAGAGGCACAAACTCTTCGAACACTTCACCCATATAAGGGAGCCGCTGCGCCTTCGCAATCTCCACAGCTACCTCCGGTCTGAAGGCCTGCCCGAATTCCGCCCACAGATACCTCTGAGTCCCACCCCCGCGGCGTTGGCAACGCCGATCCGATACCGCGGTCAGAGCGTGGGGACATTCAGCCTTTGTGAGAAGGCAGGCGAAGACGCGTTCACGCCGGCAGACGAAGAAACCCTGGTGATGTTTGCCTCGCAGGCGGCGCTGGTCATTGCCAACGCACGCCGGCACCGGGACGAGCAGAAGGCGAGGCTCGACCTGGAGACCCTGATCGACACCTCACCGGTTGGGGTCGTAGTCTTCGACGCAAGGTCCGGCGTGCCACAGACCTTCAACCGGGAGGCGAGAAGGATCGTGGGCGTTCTGCTCACACCGGGCCATCCGGAAGAGCAGCTTCTCGATGTGCTGGCGTTCCGGCGCGCCGACGGACGGGAGGTCTCCCTGGAAGGATCTCAACTGGCCCGGTTACTGCGCTCCGGGGAGACGGTGCGCGCGGAGGAGATCGTCCTCCATGTACCTGACGGCCGGTCCGTGACGACGCTGGTCAATGCCACGCCCATTCGTTCCAAGGACGGTGAGATCGAGTCGGTGGTCGTGACCATTCAGGACATGACGCCCCTGGAGGACCTGGAGCGACTGCGCGCCGAGTTCCTGGGGATGGTCAGCCACGAACTTCGGGTCCCGTTGACGTCCATCAAGGGCTCGACCGCCGCCCTGCTCGACGATGCGTCGATACTCGATCCCGCCGAAGCGCGGCAGTTCTATCGGATCATCGACCAGCAGGCGGATCGCATGCGCGACCTCATCAGCGACCTGCTCGACGTCGCCAGAATCGAGACGGGCTCGCTTGCGATCACGCCGGAGCCGGCTGACGTCGGGGACATCGTGGACGAGGCGCGGAATGCCTTCCTGCGCGGCGACGACGGCCGCGCCATAGAAATCAACCTGTCGCCGGACCTGCCCTGGGTGATGGTAGACAGGCGTCGCATCGTTCAGGTGCTGGACAATCTCCTTTTCAATGCCGCCAGGTTCTCCGACGCGTCGTCACCGATTCGGCTGGCTGCGATACGCGAAGACTTCCACGTACATATTTCAGTTGCCGACGAAGGCAAGGGTCTGACCGAAGACCTCCTGCCGCAACTCTTCAGGAAGTTTTCGCAAATCGACGGCAATAACGATGAGAGGGTTTCCCAGGGCACCGGGTTGGGTCTTGCCATCTGCAAGGGGATCGTAGAGGCCCACGGAGGAAGAGTGTGGGCCGATAGCGACGGGCCGGGCCTTGGCACGAAGGTCACGTTCACGGTACCCGTTGCGGAGGAAATCCCGGCATCCGCGGTCCGCGCCCCGGCGCGTACGGGTAAGCATGCGCGCGACAGCGAAAAACACAACGGCGCAATCCTCGCGGTGGATGACGACCCGCAGACGTTGAGATCCGTACGTGAAACCCTTACGCAAGCCGGTTACGCAGCGATTGTAACGGGCGACCCGGGCGAGGTTGCGGAACTGATCGAGTCGCGCGAGCCTCGCCTGGTCCTCCTCGACCTCGTACTGCCTGGCACGGACGGATTCGCACTGATGAAAGAAATCCTCGAGATCGACAGGATCCCGGTGATCTTCCTGTCCGGATACGGCCAGGAAGAAAACGTTGAACGGGCGTTCGCATTGGGCGCGTCCGACTATATCGTGAAGCCTTTTTCTCCGACGGAGCTCGTCGTGCGAATCAAGGCGGCGCTGCGCAAGGAGGCAGGCCCCTTACGAAAAGTCACTGAAGAACCATTTGCATTGCAGGACCTCGCCGTCGATATCGAAGAACGGAGCGTGACCGTCGGTGGACGCCGCGTGGACTTGACCGCACATGAGTACGAGTTGCTGCGTGAACTCTGTGCCAGCCCCGGCCGGGTGGTGACGCACGATGCGCTGTTGCGTCGAATCTGGGGCCGCCGGCGCGGCGGCGACATGCGCCGCGTCCGTACCCTGGTCAAGAGGCTGCGCCGGAAGCTGGGTGACGATGCCGACGATCCACGATACATTTTCACGGAGCACGGGGTCGGCTACCGCATCGGAAAACCGGAAGGTAAACCAGCTGCGACGACGGAAAGCGCCCGCCCGACGCAACGCGAAGAGGAGCCGTGATGCGGTGTCGCGACATGCGTCGCCGGAAGGAGACCCCTCCCCTGCGAGGGGCAGGGTGCAGTTCCCGACGAGCTGCCTGATGTAACGGACACATCTCGCCTATGGTGATCGCCCCGCATGTCATTCTGAGCGCAGCGAAGAATCTCCCGTCTTCACGATTGTCACTGACGTAATAGTGCAGTAAACACATGTGCGCGGAGGCCTCCTGAACATCGACGTGGGCAGACAGGAATGTCCGCCCCACCCTCAGGCCGGTCCTGCTCGGTACGGGCGCCCACAAGGGACGCCCCTACACAGGCAATGGTGATTGGCGAGTTGCGGGACGGGCGGCACAGAGGTGTGGCGATTTGCGTCGCAACTGTCGCATAATGCGACAGTTGGAGGGTAATATTACGCGCCTTGCCCGAACGCGTTCGCGAAGATGAGGAAGTCGGAAAACCCGATGGCGCCGTCGCCGTCCAGATCAAATCGGGCGTCGTACCCGTCGTCGTCGCTTTCGCGCCCGAACTTTTGCGCGAACAGCACGAAATCCTCGAAATCCACCGCGCCATCGCCGTTGAGGTCGGGGCTGCCGTGGGCAGTCGCGGTAAAGACCGCTGACGCGAGGTCTATCGCACGCGCCACCACCGTGTGCATCCCCGGCTGTGGGCCCAGCGTCAGCGTCGTGGCCGCGCGCCCGCTCGTATCCGCCCTCGCGGCCGTTGTCGAGACCGCGCCGCCGCCTTCGGTAACGGCAAACAGCACGGGAATACCCGGGAACGGATCCCCGTTCTGGTCAAGCACCGAGGCCACGAACGGCGCCGGCAGCGCCGTGCCCGCCACGCCGCGCTGTCCGAAGCCCGAGACGACCTCCACCCGATCGGGCCGCCGCCGCACCCACTCGGACGTGTCCCACAACTCGATACTGTTGTCGTACGTCCCCACGCCAAGTACCGACCCGTCCGGCCAATAGACCAGAGAACCAACCACGGCGGAATGCGGAATCGATTGCCGCACCTTGAACCTCTGCCGCGCCTTACCCGTCGCGACGTCGCGCACGATCACAAGGAGGCGTCCCACCGTAGCTAGACTCTCCCCGTCCGGCGAAAACGTCAGATAGCCGATCCCTGTATCGTGCACCATCGGCACGTCCGCGATATTGCGTTGCGCGGCCCAGTCCCACAACACGATGAGCCCCTCCGCCGTCGCGTCGGCAGCCAGGATGCGCCCGTCCGGCGAGAACGCGATCGAACTGATCAGGCCGCCTCTTATGCGCACCAGCCGGTACCGTTCCTTCAACTCCGCCAGGTCCCAGATCCTGATGGTGCGGTCGGCTGAACACGACGCCAGAGTTCGACCGTCCGGAGAAAACGCCACCTGACGCACGTGTTCGGTATGTCCTTGCAACTCGCCCAGAAGCTCCCGTGAGGCCACGTCCCAGACCTTGATCCTGTCCTCGCCATACGACGATCCCGACACCAGCGTGCCTCCGTCGGGGGAAAACGCCAACGTTACCACCCGCCCCGTATGCCCTTCCAGCGTCCCCGCCAACTGCCGCGACGCCAGGTCCCACAGCTCGATCCCTTTGTCGGCTCCTCCGGCAGCCAGCAGCGTTCCGTCGGGAGAGAACGCCAGTGAAAGGATATACCTGTTGGGCCCGCCCACTTCAAGGGTGGCGATCTCCCTTCGCGTCTTCGTATCCCACAGCCTGACGGTCCTGTCGCGTGATCCCGACGCCAGCGTCGCCCCGTCGGGCGAGACCGCCACCTCCCAGACGTCGTCCGTATGCCCCTCCAGCGTCGCCAGGTGATACGGCGAACGCTGTGCGAATCTGAATACCTCTGGTTCTCGATTACCGCGCCTGTCGACCGCTGTGAACGATACGGAATGAGCAGGTGGGTCCGACAGCTTCGTCGCACGCGCAGAAGGAATCCCACCGTCAAACTCGTACTCGATCTCGACTTCCTCCTCGCCAGAGAAGAGGCGGCACCCCAGCACTTCCCAGGACAACTCCCCGGGCGTCGGCACCTTTGCGATCAGCTGATGCAGGCCGTGCGGCGCCGCAATCCTGAGACGGATGGTGAGGCTTTCGGTACCTTCTTCATAGTAGCGAGGCGGCGACAGTAGTTCGATGGCAGGCATGGACCGCCAGTCGATCTTGAGGGGGACTTCCGGGTTGATATACGGACTTACCGACAGGTAGGCCGCACTGCAGGCCGACAATCGACCACCTCCGGCAGACGACAGGAAATAGTCCTCGTCGCGAAAGTCGTGCCACAGCAACCCGAACGCATGCGCAAGTTCGTGCACGGCCGTGCCATATCGGACGCCGGCGGGAATCAACAGTCCACCTCCATCCTTACCACCTGCAGCGACGCCTCCTGCTCGGCCGCTGCGCCCAACTCCAATCGATGGCCCGTAGCCATGATCGAGCACGGAGAAGAGCACCACATGGGCCGGATCAAATACCTGATATACCTCTTCTCTCACCCGTGCCGATGAGTGGATATTGTAATAGCCACGCGTGTGTTCGCCGTCCACGCGGTGCACCACCGGCGCGCCCGCCGCGTCCGCCTCATACCGGAACGTCATATACCCATACCCGTGCGATTCCATCTGCTCGCCGAACAACCGCTGCATACGCACCATCCTCGCCTTCATCGTGTCCACCACCGACTGCCGGTACGGACGGTCGCTCGGCAGAAAGTAGATCATGCGCACCGTGCGCGGCTCACCCACGTTCAGCTCCGACGCAACCTTGCCCGCAACAGGCGCATCGTCCCACCGCGCCTCGTCCAATACCATGCAGTGAAGTACGCTGTCCAACGCCGACGGCGACCCATGCGCCACCAGAGGCAGACACAGCACCGCCACGATACAGGAAGCCAGCACCAGCCGTGTAAGCAAACAATGAACGATCCATCTCTTCACGCCGATATCACCTCCGTCGGGGTCTCTCCGTGCCGGAAGAACGACGTCGAGGCAGGCAGACAGGAATGTCCGCCCCACCCTCACAACGATCCTACACGGTGAGGGCATCCACAAGGGACGCCCCTACACGACCACGGAAAATTCAGGACTGATGAAGCGCTCGAAAGGATGCTGGATCAGACAACAGCCAGGGATCACCCACCCCCGCCACCGCCCGATGTATTCCCGCTTCCGCTGTCCGACGACGCGTCGTCTTCGATATAGCCTGTCAGAATCACCATATCCGCCATGTTGATCACGCCGTCACCGTTCAGGTCCATTCGCCGGTCGAAGTCCGCGTCCGACGACCGGAGCCCGAATTTCTGGTTGAACAGCGCCGCATCCTTCGCGTCCCGCTTCCCGTCGCCGTTGAAATCCCCGGGACGCGCCACAGTCATGTTGAACGACGTCGTTACCTGGCGTCTGCCCTGATCTCGTACCACGACAGTTACCAATGCGCTGCCCAACTGCGTTGGCGTGCCGCTGATGACGCCGGACGACTGATTAATGGAAATGCCGGCGGGCGGGCTTTCAAGAGAAAAAGTGTACGGCGACCTGCCGCCGGATGCCGACACCTGGATCGGGTCCATGTCAAGATACCACGTCACCACCACGTCCGAAACGGAAGCGACAGACAGCGACCGGCTGACGTACATGGTAAAGTCGGTTTCATCCGTTTCTCCGCGGTCGTCACTGACGGTCACCGTGATGTTGAACGTGCCCAGCGCGGTTGGCGCGCCGCTTATCACACCGGTCGACGTGCTGGACGTGATGCCCGCGGGTTTGCCGGAGCTCGAGAACGTGTACGGAGTCTTGCCTCCGGAGACAGATGGCGTTATCGAAGAAATAGCTTTGTTGACGTCTGCATCCACGTCGCCGATGTCGTCGATCTCCAGCGTGTCGTAATCGACGACTTCGATATCGAAGGTGCCGGTACTTTCACAACCGAAGCGGTCCGTCGCCGTCACCGTCACCGGGTATGTGTCGGCACGGAGGCCGACGTTGCCCTCTATTTCCCCGCTTGTTTCGCTAATCGTCACGTCCCCGGGCTCGCCGGATATTGCAAAAGCATACGGCGACGCACCACCCGATGCCGTGGCCGTCATCGTGGGCATCTTCTCGTTTACTTCCACCACCACGTCCGACAGCCCTCCCACCGTGATCGTCGGACACGAGACCGTGATCGTGAATGTGCCCGTGCCCTTGCAGCCGCACGCGCTCGTCGCCGTCACAGTCACGGTGTATCTGCCGGGTATTTCACCGACGTTGCCACTGATGACCCCGCTTGTTGGGTTAGTCGTCACGTTCCCCGGCTGGCCGGATATCCCAAACGTATACGGCGCGGTACCGCCCGATGCCGTGGCCGCCATCGTGGGCATCTCCTCGTTTACCTCCACCACCACGTGCGGCAGACCTCCTATCACATCCGACAAACCTCCCACCGTGATCGTCGGACACGAGACCGTGATCGCGAAATTACACGATGCCGTGTTTTCCTCGGCATCGGTTACGGTCACGTTAGCGTTGAACGTACCCGTTTCCGTGGGTTTGCCGCTGATCTCTCCCGTGCCTTCGTCGATTTCCATACCAGCCGGCGCTCCCGTCATCGAAAACGTATAGTCAGGGCATCCTCCACCGACGGTCGCCGTGACCTCGGTGATGGCCGTGCACTTCGTCGCCGTCTGATCCGCCGGACACGAAATCGTCAGCGAAGGTGCATTGACGGTCATCGTAAACGAACAACTATCCGTCGTACCTTCCTCATCTTCTACCGCCACCGTCAAACTAAATGTGCCTGTCTCCGTGGGCGTCCCGCTAATGTTCCCGTTCGATGAGTTGATCGAGACTCCCGACGGCGCTCCCGTCATCGAATACTCATAATCAGGGCATCCTCCGCCGACGGTCGGCCTAACCGCGGAGATAGGCGTGCCCTTCGTCGCGGTCTGGTCCGTCGGACACGAAATCGTCAGCGCCTCACCAGGAACGGTGATCTTGAACGACTCCTCGTCGGTCGTTCCTCTTCCATCCGTGACCTGGACCGTTACGCTGTGCGTATTGCAGGCAGCCGCGCTCGGTACCGTGCCCGTGATGCTGCCGCCGGAGGTGACGCTGATCCACGACGGCGTATTGCCGTCCGGCTTCTTCGAAAACGTCTTCGTACCGCATCCCCCCGACGTGGTGGCCGTGATCGAGATCGACGATCTCACCGCCTTCGTCACGTCTGCTATCGATCTGATGGCCAGTCTCGAAGCGGCCCCCACGGTGATCCTGAACGATTCCTCGTCGGTCGTTCCTCTCTCGTCGGTGACCCTTACCGTTACGTTGTGGGTATTGCAGGCAGCCGAACTCGGTACCGTGCCCGTGATGCTGCCGCCGGAGGTGACGCTGATCCACGACGGCGTATTGCCGTCCGGCTTCTTCGAGAATGTCTTCGTGCCGCATCCCCCCGTAGCAGTCGCCGTGATCGAGATTGACGATCCCACGGCCTTCGCCACGTCTGCAATCGATGCAATTGTCAACGTCGGACACGACCGCGGCGTCCCATTCACGACGGACGATTCGCCGGGGGTGTCCGTCGCCTTCGCGCGCAATTCGAAGGTATATTCCGTATCGTTCGTCAGGTTCATCACGTGCTCGGTCGTTGTGGCCGCGCCGCTTTCCGATATATCGCTCCACGCCGGCAGCGACGCGTTCGTTTCCGCATACCGGATCTGATACTTCGTGATCGCCGCATCCTGCGGATCGTCCCACGTCAGCGTGACCTTCCCGTCACCGCCCGTCGCATTCAGGTTGGCAGGCGCCGCGGGTTTCGGCGCGGCCATCGCCACCGCCGAATCGCCGGTGGTGGCCGTTGCTTTCGCCCGCAATTCGAACGTATACACCGTCCCGTTCGTCAGTCCCGTCACCGTGGTCTGCGTCGTGGTTGCGCCAGTCCCTACAATATCGCTCCAGTCCAGATCGACGGTCGTCCCGTGACCATACTTGAGCTGGTAGATGGTGATCTCGGCGTCCCCCGGGTCGGTCCATGCCAGCGTCACCTGATTGACGCCCGCCGCCGCCTGCAGATTCGCTGGCGCGTCAGGCACGGGCGTGCCCGTCGCCACCGACGAGTCACCGGGGGTGGCCGTCGCTTTCGCGCGCAGCTCGAACGTATATTCCGTCCCGTTTTTCAGGCCCGTCACCGTGTAGTCCGCCGTGCCGGCGCGGCTGCCCGGTACATCGCTCCACGCCGGCAGCGAAGCATTCGTTTCCGCATACCGGATCTGATACATCGTGATTTCGGCGTCGCCGGGGTCGTCCCACGCCAGCGTTACCTGATTGACGCCCGCCGCCGCTTCCAGATTCGCAGGCGCCGCAGGTTTTGGCGCGGCCATCGCCACCGACGAATCGCCGGGGGTGGCCGTCGCTTTCGCGCGCAATTCGAACGTATACTCCGTCCCGTTCTTCAGGCCCATGACCGCGTGGCTGACCGTTCCGGAAAGGTCATTCCAAACCGGTTGCGAAGGGCGGCTGCCGCTATAGTAGATGAGCTGGTACACGGTGACGGCCGCGTCTCCCGGGTCGCTCCACGTCAGTGTCACCTGATTGACGCCCGCCTCCGCCGCCAGGTTCGCAGGCGCCGCAGGCATCGGCGTGGCCGCAGCACTCGCCGCCGGGCCGGGTCCGGCGGAGTTGAGCGCGCGCAACTCAAACGCGTATGCCTCCCCGTTCGTCAGCCCCGTCACCTCGTGGCGGGTCGTGTTCGCGTTGCTCGGATCGATCTCCGTCCAGTCCGGGTCCCACGTCACGCCGTCGCCGTATCGGATCTCATATCCCGATATCGACGCGTCATCGGCATCCGTCCACGTCAACGTCACCTCGTTCACCCCCGCCGTCGCCCGCAGGCCGGCAGGCGTCTTCGGCGTCATCGGCATCACGCTGGCCGTCGGACCGAAACCGGCATCGCTGAACGCGCGCAGCTCGAAGGTATACGACGTGACGTTTGTCAACCCTGACACCTCGTGGCGGGTCGTGTTCGCGTTGCTCCCTCTGATATCCGTCCAGCTCGGATTACCCGTCGCGCCCTCCCGATACCGGATCTGATAACCGGCGACCGCGGCGTTGTCAGGATCGTCCCACGTCAGCGTCACCAACCCGTGGGCTTGCGACCAGCCAAGGCCCTCCGGGGCCCCCGGCGCGCCGGGGGCAGCCGTCAGGCCGGACGACGCCCCCGGACCCACGGCATTGACCGCCCGCACCTCGAACGTGTACCTCGTGCCGTTCGTCAGGCCCGTCACCTCGTGACGGGTCGTACTGCTGTCGCTGTGCGAGATGCCTTCCCATACTCCCGGCAGCCCCGAAGCGCGCTCATCGTATCGCACCTCATAGACGGTGATCGTCCCATCGTCGGGATCTTCCCACGACAGCGTCACCGCCGCCTCGCCCGCCGATGCAGAAAGGCCTGCGGGCGCCTGCGGGCCACCGGGTCTGCCCGTAACGCCGGCCGATTCCCCGGGCCCCGCCTCGTTAACCCCGCGCACCTCGAACCTGTAGCTCCTGCCGTTCGTCAGATTCCCGACCGTGTGCGACGTCGTACTCGCGTGACTGCCCTCGATGTCTTCCCACGTTTCCGGAAGCGGCATCGTGCCTTCCACGTAACGCACCTGATACCCGATCAGGCCGGGATAGGCCGGATCGTCCCACGACAGCGTCACGAAACCGTCGCCGGAAATCGCGGTCAGGCCCGACGGCGCCGACGGCGGAACCTGAGGCTTTCCCGTCACCTCGGACGCCTCACCCGCGCCGGCAGCGTTTACCGCGCGCACCTGGAAGACGTATTCCCGCTCGAGTTCCAGGTCTCCGACGGTATGTTCCGTCGTGTTCGCATCGCTCAAGACGATCTCCATCCAGTCCTGCTCCCACTCGTGCCCGTCACCATGGCGTACTTCATAGCCGGTAATACTCGGGTTCATCGGATCGTCCCACGTCAGCATCACCCACGATCCGCCTACCGACGACGTCAGGTTGGCCGGCGCCAGCGGCGGGCCGGGCATCGCGGTCACGCTCGACGATTGGCCGTCGCCGGCCGCGTTGACCGCACGAACCTCGACGGTATACTCCGTCCCGTTCGTCAGACCCGTCACCTCGTGATCCGTCGTGTATTGATCGCTCAAACTGATATCCGTCCAGTCCTGTATCAGCCCCGTCGCATCGCCGTACTTGAGCTGATATTTCTCGATCGAGTCGTCAGCAGGATCGTCCCACGACAGATTCACCGACGCGTCGCCGGGCGTCCACGTCAGGCCCGACGGCGCGCCGGGAGGCAAACCGGGCGTCTCTACCACGTGCGACGAACCACCGGGACCCGCACCGTTCACCGCCCGTAACTCGAACGTATATTCCGTCCAGTTCGTCAGGCCCGTCACCTCGTGACCCGTCGTGTATTGATCGCTCAGACTGATATCCGTCCAGTCCTGTACGAGACCCGTCGCATCGCTGTACCTGACCTGATATCCCGTGATCGTAACGTCGCCCGGATTGTCCCACGTCAACCGCACCGATGCGTCGCCGGGAGTTGCGGACAGATTGACGGGCGGCGAAGGCAGACCCGGCGTGGCCGTCACCACGCTCGAATCGCCCACGCCGGCGGCATTCCTGGCGCGCACCTCGAACGTATACTCGGTTCCGTCGGTCAGCTCCGCAACGGCGTGAACGGTCGTAACCGCGTCACTGCCGGCTATATCGCTCCACACGACGTGCGTCCAATCCGGTGGGGCAGACACGCCGCCGGGGGTGAAGCGTAACTGGTAGACGACGATCGTGGCGTCAGACGGATCGTCCCACGACAATCCGACCTCACCGTCTCGCGGAAGGGCCGTCAACCTGCCGGGCGCCACGGGCAGCTCCACCACCGTATCCCCGTCCGCATCATACGTAACGCTGTTCGACCATTCGCTCTCCACGCCATTGCGCACGGCATGCATTCGATACGTATAATACCGTGCCCTCGACCGGTTGCCCAATACCACCTCCGCGCGGGTCGCAGTGCCCAGGGCGCCATAGGTGCCGTTTCCCCATGCCCGCAAATCTCCGGTCTGTTCATTGTACCGGATGTTGTAATGGCTCACACTCGCCACATCCACTGCCGGCGCGTCCCACGTCAGTTCCAACCTGTTCTGCCCAACCAGCGAAACCCTCAGGTTGGTCGGGCCACTGCCGGCCTGTGCGTATACCGACGTGGCAAGAAACAACCAGCCCATCGGAACGAACATCCATCTGCCGGGTCGCACGACACCGCGGTACGCGACGCTGCACAACAACCTGCAGGTGGAATAACACGCCCTGAATCGTCTGCGATGATCAGTAGACACAAGATCCCTTCCGTCGAGATGGTCTCCGGTTTCCCTTGAGCCGCATTTGGTGTATAATTATTATGAGAATATACAACATTGAAATGTCTTTTTAGTGACTACCGGACCATAATATAGTGACTTTATCGTGATTTTTCGGTCAAACAATAAAAATTCCCGGCGAGGTCGTTCTACAGACCTGCGCAGGAAGGGTGCGTCAGCCTCTGACCAAAACGCGACGGTGTACTAACGGAGGTTCATTGAGATGACTTCACGTCAGGGGTGTTACATAGAGGCGAGGTCACGCAGCCGCGTGGAATTGACCGCACATGAGTATGAATTGCTGCTTGGGCTCTGTCTCAGCCGGTGGGAGTTCGCCAAATCACGCAAAAAAAAGCCCTGCTGACATTTTATCAGCAAGGCCCATGGGAAGAAGCGGGGTCCGAAAGCGCGGATTGGCCGCAAGAACCTGCTTCTGCAAGCCGGACACGGAGTCTGCGGACAAACGAAAACAGGGGCAGGTTTGAAACCTGCCCCTACGCTGGTGCTCGCGCGACGGCGATTTTTCCTTGACGTCCTATTCTCCCAATCCCGCTGCGTGACGTCCGGCGTCGGGGTCGCCGGCGGCGTGGAAACGCCCGCTTTCCTGATCGATGAAAAGCATGACGGGCGTCGCAATCGGGCCGCCTGACGGTTCGACGCGATGGCCGCGACGGGCGAGTTCGTTACGGACGTCGGGGCTCACCCGGTCGCTGATCGACAGCGAACCGACGCTTTTGAACGTGGCCGGCCGGTCGGGATTCGGATCGAACGAGTCCTCGTGATGCGCGGTGGCGAAGCGCGGCGCCCGGACGGCGGTCTCGGGCAGCATGTCGAACTCGATGAAGTCCAGGAGCAGGTTGAGCGTCGCCTGGTCCTGCAGGTCGCCGCCGGCGACGCTGATCGCCAGCACGGGCCGGTCGTCCTTCAACACGAGCGTCGGAGTGAGCGTGATGCGCGGTCGCTTCCCCGGCTGGATGCAGTTGGGATGACCCGGCGTGGTATTCAGGCTTCTCAGACGGTTGCCGTACGACACCCCGGTACGACCGCCGAGAGGGGTTTCGCCTCTGTAGACGTTCGCGCTGGGGGTGGCCGAGACGACGTTCCCCCAGCGGTCCGCGACCACGCAGGTGGTCGTTCCCCCGATACCCGGTTCGAACACGCCGTTTCCGCGCAGCGGTTTCAGCGCATACGGATCTCCGGGACGGGCTTCGTGAGACGCATTGTCCAACTCGATCAGCGGACGGCGGATTTCGGTATATTCGTCGGACAGCAATTCGGCCATCGGAACGGCGGCGAAGTCAGGGTCGGCGTAATACGCGTCCCTGTCGGCCATCGCCAGCTTCAGCGCTTCAACTGCCACGTGCACGTAATCCGCGGATAGATGGCCCATGGATTGCAGGTCGAATCCCTCCAGCAGACGCAACGCCTGGCAAAGATAGGGCCCCTGCGTCCACGGGCCGCATTTGTACACCTCGTACCCCCGGTAGTTGACCGCAACGGGGTCTTCGATCAGCGTCCGGTGAGCGGCCAGGTCCGCCTTGCGCAGGAAACCGCCCTTTTCCACGTAGTCCGCTTCCAGATCATCGGCGACGTCCTGCACGGCCCCGTTCCGGCCGTAGAAGCGGTCGCTCGCGGCGGCCACCTTCTCCTCCCGGCTTCCGCGCGCGCCCTGCTCCGCCTCGACCAGTCTTCGCAGCGTCACGGCCAGCCTGGGGTGCCAGGGTTCCCCGCCGGCGTCCAGGATGGACAGCGTGGGCGCAACAATCTCCTCGAACGTCAGGGTGCCGTATTGCCGGAGCAGCGTCGTGCACAGGTCCACGACCGAGGGGACCGGCGCCATCTTCATGTCTTTGTCAGGAATGCCGTTTTTCATGTACCACGAGATCGCTTCGGTGCAAAGCGGCGCCCGGCCCTGCCCCGATAGCGTTTTGACTTCCTTCTTGCGGGCGTCGTAGACGATCACCGGCACCTCGCCGCCAATCGAACACGCGCCGTGGTCCGTCACGTTCAGCGCGAGAATCGTGCCCGCCGCCGCGTCGGCCGCATTCCCGCCCCGTTCGAGAATCTCGATACCGGCCGCCACGGCGCCAGCGCCCCCGGCGGCGACCGCGCCGGTCCCGCTCACCGCGTTCCAGCCGATTTTTCCGTCATTCGGATGTGACATTCTGACTCTCCGGTTTCCCCCCGTGCGCCCCGTCGAAGTTCTCCGTCTTGAACAGCGCCCGCTGAAACGTCAGGTATTCGTCCTTCGTCATCGCCGGCTCGAATTCCCGGAGCAGGCCCGTCGCCGCCTCGCCGTCGCCGTGCAGAAGGTCCACGGCCAGCAGCGCCAGCGATTTCGCGGGCGCGATATACCCCATCTCCCTGTCCGAAATATGCCAGTCCGCGCTGTGGCCCACGCCGTCCGCTCCGGACATGTACGGATGGATCGCCGGCATGATATGGGAAAGATCCCCCATATCCGTGGATCCCGTTCGATGTGAGACCTCGCGTACTTCCTCCGCGCCGAACAGCGCCTTCGAATTCGCTTCGAAAATCGCGCTCAACGCCGGATCGTTCCGAAGAGGCAGGTACCCCGGAAGCGTCTCGATCTCCACCCGTGCGCCCACCGCCATCGCGCCGGCGCGGATCGCCCGGTCGACCTTTTCGTTGGCGTCCAGCATCGCTTCGTTCGTCTTGCCGCGTACGTAGGTCTCCATCCTGACCTCCGCGGGCACCACGTTCACGATATCTCCGCCCTTTGTGATGATCGGGTGCACCCGGATCGAGTCGTTGTCCCGGAACGTCTCCCGCTGTGCATGAATCGCCGCCAACGCGATCTGAGCGGCGTTCAAGGCGTTGATTCCCCGGTGGGGCGCCCCTCCGGCGTGCGCGGCCCGGCCGATGAAGTGGACCATTTTCACCAGACACCCGTTGCACGATTCGGAAACCGCCGCCTTTTTCATGTTGGGGTCGCTGTGTGTGTGGATCATGGCCGCGATGTCAACGTCGTCGAACTGACCGAGCCGGACGAGTTCGGGTTTCCCGCCGAGAAACTCCAGCTTCCCTTCCCTGACCAACCCCATCCGGTACTCGACTTCGATGTACTCTTCCGCGGGCACCGCGAAGAACACGATGTTCCCGGCCAGATGCCCGGCCGCACCGGCATCGACGATCCCCATCATCGCGCCCAGCAGCCCGGCCATCTGCGCGTTGTGCCCGCAGGCGTGTGCGGCGCCGGTGTCCGGATCCGCCATGGGATGGTCCGGCACCACCAGCGAGTCCAGTTCACCAATCAGGGCAACGGTCGGTCCCGGCTTCGCTCCGCGCAGGATCCCCTTTACGCCCGTGATCCCCAGTCCGGTTTCATGCGAAATGCCGAACTCCTCCATCGTGTTCGCGGCCAGCCTGGACGTTTCTACTTCCTTGAATCCCGTCTCGGGGTGGGCCATGATGTGGTCCCCGATCCGCTCGATCTGCCCGCGCCGGCGGTCGATCGCCTCACAGATATTTCGCTTCAGCGTCTCTTTTTCGTTCATATACTCCTCGCGGTTCGCCAAATGGCGGGGACGGGAGATAAAAGCGGTTAGACGTAAGAGGGTAGACGGTAGATGACGTCCTTGCCCGTTTGGTTTTTCCTTTATGGCTCCAGCACAAATTGAAACTGGACGGGGCAATAAAACCGGTGAGACGTGAGACGCAAGACGTTAGATGACGTCCTTGCCCGATTGGTTCTACTTTTATGCCTCCAGCACAAAATGAAACTGGACGGGGCAATAAAACCGGTGAGACGTAGAGGGTAGAGGGTAGATGAAGACATTTACAGCAATGTTTGTCACATAAACCGTGCCTGCTAATTTACCGCTATCGTAACGACCAGAAAAACCATAGGGCACTCATTTCCTCTCCCCTCTTACGTCTAACGTCTCCCCGACTTTTAGATGCCTGACACCTACACTCTTCGGGGACCCGTCACTATCGTATCTTAACCAGCAGCACCAGCAGAATCGGCGTCACGAACGCCTGGAGCAGAATGAAACGCACGAGTACGTGCGTATTCGACCAGCCGTTCTTGTGCCGGAAGTGATCGTGAAGCGGATATCGAACCGTCTGGAAGATCCCGATCTTCAGAAACCGGAGCAGCGCCACTTTCAACAATCCCGTGGCCCCGTTCACCAGGACCACGCTGGCGACGACGACGATCAGAAACGGATTGCCGCACGCAAGAACGAGTATACCGAGCAGGAAACCCATCGGCCGGGACCCCGCGTCTCCCATCATCACGGCGCTGGGATAGGCGTTGTACCACAGATATCCGGCCAGGCACCCGGCCATGACAAATGCGAACAGCGCCCACACCGCGCCATCGGGATAGTGCGGCACGAGAAGGTACCTGGCAATGTCCGTGTGCCCCACAATCCCGTATAGAATGACGCCCAGATAGATAAAGGCGAGGACGCTCAGGCTGCCCGACAGCCCGTCCACGCCATCCGTACAGTTGGTGGCATTGATTGAAACCCAGATCAATAGCGCGGCTCCGGGCACGAATATCCACGGATGAACCAGAACCGGCGTCTTCATCAGCGGCAGCCAGAGCTCGACGGACTCCAGCTGGCAGATAACCATTGCGCCAAGCAGGGAAATGCCCAGGTCGATGGCTCCCACGCGGTACTCGCCCCATCCTCCCGGACTTCGATCGTCAAGGAAACCGGCCAGCATGGCGAGAAACAGACAGCCCAGAATCTGCCAGTACTGGGAACCCGGCGGCAGAATCAGCAAACACACGACCAGATAGATGGGGATGAAGATCACGCCCGCGCCAACGGGCTTGCCGTGGCTCTGCTCGTTCTCGACGGCGTACGCGCGGCCCCGGTCTTTGGGCAGCCGCATCCACAGCCTCGGAAGCAGACGCCATGTAAAAAGCCCCGCCAGCGCCGTGCCCAGAACGGCCAGAAACAGATAGGACGTCAAGAGCCGTAAGGGCCCGTACACATCGGCAAATCGTTCTCCCAGCCAATAAAGCACAAGCGGTCCCCTATTCCTTCAAGGTGTTCGCACGAGTAATTCTACGCCCTGTAGAGGCGCGAAATCGGGAAACCGTGATGCCGGCCGCCGGTTTTCCCGTCTGCGTCAATGTAAGCCCATACCGAGAAAAGGACAAGGGTAAGATGCAGAATCGGCAATCTGACTGCCATCATGAGGAGGCCGTCAAACCGGTGATGTGTCCGCGCCAATGTGTTTCCCGCGTTGCTGTGTCCGGGACGATTGAGAAGACGGGAGATTCTTCGCTGCGCTCAGAATGACAGGTTTTGCAATATCCATAAAGCGAGACGGTTCAGTCACACGTTTGCCAAAACTGTCATCCTGAGGAAGCCGGCCTGCCAGAGAATTATTGGCAGGCCGGCCGACGAAGGATCTACTGCGGCATCGGTTGATGGCTGCGTGATTGGTACGTATCGCGAGCCTGGAAGGCGGCACGTTTGCGGCCAGAAGGGCATGACGAGACGGCGTGTGTGTCGACGGAATTCCGGAATACGGGCATTTCGACAAGCTCAATGACCACGTTTCGATAGGTGCTTTTTGACGTCGCCTAGAATGACTGTACAACAAAACCCACTGGACTTGACAATTCGTGGCCCGCATTCTATATTCTCTCGTACCGAATACAGGAGACTGGAATGACGTCTGTTCAATTCTCAAATGACGGATCGCCAAAACCCCGGCGATCCTCAGCCGTACCGAACGACGCGACGCGGACTGGCGCCGTCGATATTCCCATGTACATGATGGCCACCTTTACTTCCGGAACTTCGGCGGCGAAACATCCCCTGACCTGAACTGAATCACACGTAGATTCGAACCGACAAACCCACCGCCGATTCATCGGCGGTGGGTTTTTTTTGCAATTGGAAAGGACATGCCATGGAGACTTCCTATGTGTCGACTTCCATCCCTTACGTCAACGCCCGCCCCCATCTGGGCTTCGCACTGGAGCTGGTACAGGCCGACGTGATCGCCAGGTGGCGCCGGCTTCTGGGCCACGACACGTTCTTCCTGACCGGGACCGACGAAAATGCATTCAAAAACGTGCAGGCCGCCGCCAGGGAAGGCCTGAAGCCGCGTCAACTCTGCGAGCGGAATGCCGCTGTCTTCAAAAACCTCGCCGAAGCCCTCGACATCTCGTTCGACCGCTTCATTCGCTCCTCGACGGACACCCACGTCCTCGGCGCATCCCGATTCTGGTCGGCCTGCCGGCAGGAGGACGTCTTCCTCAAACAGTACCGCGGTCTGTATTGCGTGGGATGCGAGGACTTCTACCTGGAACGGGACCTTTCGGACGGTCGGTGTCCTGTTCACGGTGTCGAACCCGAGACCGTCGAAGAAACGAACTATTTCTTCCGCCTGTCCTCCTATCAAGAGGCGCTGGAAGACCTTATCACATCCGGGGAGCTTCGGATACTCCCGGAAACGCGGAGAAACGAAGCGCTGGGGTTCATCAGGCAGGGCCTGCGGGACTTCAGCGTTTCCCGCAATCGGAATCGGTCCGGTGGCTGGGGCGTGCCCGTGCCCGGCGATCCGACCCAGGTCGTATACGTCTGGTTCGACGCTCTGACCAACTACCTCACGGGACTCGGCTACGGCTCGGACAGTGGAGATTTCGGACGCTACTGGCGTGACTGTCCCGACAAGGTCCACGTCATCGGAAAGGACATCCTCAAATTCCACGCCGTCTACTGGCCCGCCATGCTGCTCTCAGCCGGCCTGCCGCTGCCCCGGGCCGTCTTCGTCCACGGCCATCTGACCGTTGAAGGCCGCAAGATCGGCAAGTCGCTGGACAACGCCGTGGATCCATTCCCGCTGATCCGGCGATACGGCCCTGACGCCGTCCGCTACTACCTCCTGCGCGCCGTCCGTTCCGGAGGAGACAGTGACGTCTCCGAAGCCGGACTTCGGCAAATCTACAGAACCGACCTGGCGAACGGCCTGGGCAATCTCGTGCGACGGCTCGAATCTCTCTGCGAAAGGTGCGGTTACGGTCGGGCGGCAACGCCCGAATTCCGGGTTCCGCCGGACGTGACGGACGCGCTGGACCGTTTCGACTTTGCCGGGGCCCTCAAGACAGTCTGGGGGCGCGTGGACGACATGAACCGTGAAATCGACGCGGTACGCCCATGGGAACTTCTGAAAGGGCAAAGGGCCGGGAAGCTCGAACAACACCTCTCGGCCTGGGTGGGATCGGTCCGCGCCATTTCATGGGTCCTGAGACCCTTTCTCCCGGGCACGGCTGAACGAATCGAAACCGGTTTCTCGAGGGTTGAGATCAGAAAAGGCCAGCCCCTGTTTCCAGGGCTGACCTGAAGTAGATTCGACGATCCAATGACAGCGGGTCCGACGTCCCCGGCTGCAGAGTCCGGCGCCCGCGCGAACCTTGCCTTACCCGCCAAACGCCTCCTTCATGCGTTCGAATATCCCCTTGCCGCCCTCGGGCGGCTGGATATTCTCGAGTTCGGCGAGTTGCCTGAACAACGTCTTCTCTTCCTCATTGAGACGGGCGGGGGTCCAGACCATCACGCGTACGAGCTGGTCTCCGGTCCGATACCCGTTCAACTCGGGGATCCCCTTGCCCTTCAGACGAAAGACCTGCCCGGACTGCGTTCCCGGAGGTATCTTCATTTCCGCCCTGCTGCTCAACGTGGGCACAGTGACCTCGGCGCCGAGCGCCGCCTGGCTGAAACTGATCGGCAACTCATAGAGAATATCGTTGCCATGCCGTTCGAAATACTCGTGCTCCTCCTCTTCGATCAGCACCATGCAGTCGCCGGCTTCGCCGTCCCGCGGCCCGACGCTGCCCTGGCCCCGCAACGGGATATAGTTTCCGTCGGTGACGCCCGCCGGTATGTTCACGGACAGACTGACGGTCTTCTTCGCCCTGCCGTCGCCCCCGCAGTCGAAGCAACGGTCGCCGATCACCCTGCCCTCTCCGTTGCACTGAGGGCACGTGGTGACGTTCACAAACTGCCCGAAAAGCGAACGCGTGGCCTGGCGCACCTGCCCCATGCCGTTGCAGACGCTGCAGGTAGTGGCGGCCGACCCGGACCGGGCCCCGGTTCCACCGCATGTGTCGCACCGGTCCATCCGGGCGAACCGGATCTTCTTCTGGACGCCGGACGCAATCTCCTCGAGGGTCAGCCGGAGCGGAATGCGGAGGTCTTCCCCGCGCTGAGGGCCCCGCCGGCCGCCGCGACGGCCGAACAGATCGCCCAGAATCCCGCCTCCGAACACGTCGTCGAGGTTGGAGAAAATATCCTCGAAGTCGGTCGCATGCGTGAAGTCGGACCATTGAAATCCACCGCCCTGGAACGGGCCGCCCAGGCCCGCATGCCCATACTGGTCGTACACCCGGCGTTTCTGGGCATCGCTCAGGACCTCGTACGCCTCGGCGGCCTCCTTGAAACTGGCCGCGGCCTCCTCATCGCCGGCGTTCCGATCGGGGTGAAATTTCATCGCCTGTTTGCGATAGGCTTTTTTGATCTCGTTCTCGGATGCTTCCCGTTGCAGTCCGAGGACCTCATAATAGTCGCGTTTGGACATTTTCCGTTCCTGCTCAGGATTCCCGCGCTTCAGACTCTTTCCCGGCGTCTTCTTCGCTATCGGGTTCCTTTGCCGCACTCCCGCCGCTCACAACGACCTTTGCAGGCCGGATCACCTTGTCTCCCAGGCGGTACCCCCGATCCACCACGCCCATCACCAGCCCCTCCGCGTGTTCGTCTGAAGACATCTGCATCAACGCTTCATGATAGTTGGGGTCGAACGGCCGGCCAAGAGCGTCGATCTCGGAAAGGCCCCGGCGCTCGAGGACCTTGGGAAATTGCTCCATGATCATGGTGACGCCCTGTTTGAAACCGTCGGACTCTTCCTCGCCGTCGTCGCGGTGTTCCAGCGCTCGCGCAACCGAGTCGAGGACCGGCAGCAGTTCCCGAATGAGGTTTTCGCTGGCCGAATGAACCAGGGCATCGAATTCCCTCGACCTCCGTTTCTTGTAATTCTCGAACTCCGCCGCCAGCCGCATCCACCGATCCCTGTACTCTTCAGACTCCCGGAGCGCTTCCTCGAGCGGGTCCGGCGCGTCTTCTTCCCCGGACGCTTCCCCGTCCTCGCGAACTTCCGCTTCGCTGGTTTCCTCGCAGCCTTCCTTGCCGTTGACTTCGTCAGATTCCGCCATATGTGCGTGGTTGTCCTCCTGCTAATGATCCAGCATTTCCTCGGCCAGCGCCGCCATGTAACGGGTTAATGGAATCAGCCTTGCGTACGGAATCCGGGTCGGGCCGATCAACCCGATTACCCCGGAAATGGCGCCAACCCGGTATCGCGACGTCAGCACGCTGCAGCCCCGAAGTTGCGGCGGACCGTTTTCCGTGCCGATCGTGACGGAAATCCCGTCCCGTTCGGTCCGTTCGTCCAGGATGGTAATCATCGGTTCCCGGGCTTCCAGCAATTCCATGAGGGCGGCCAGGTCGTTTTGCTTTCGGTTGAATTCCGGCTGCATGATAAAGTTGCCGGCCCCGCCGAAATGCAGGTCCGTGCCGCTCTGGAACCGGAAGAGGTTGGACGCGCTGTCGCACAGCACACGAAGCAGTCTGGGAGACCCGCTCGAGACCTCACGGAGCCGCTCGGCGACAGAATCCCTGATGTCCGCCACGCTGAGCCCGGAAAGGCGTTCGTTCACCGCCCGTGACGTCTCGTCGAGTTCGCCGGGCGTGATCGCCGAGTCCACCTCCATGACCATTGTCTTCACAAGGCCCGATTTGATTGCAAGCACCAGCAGCAGCCTGCCCTCCGACAGATGGACCATTTCCAGCCTGTCGAATACCCCCTGCTCGAACCTGGGCGAGAGTACCATTCCGAGATTCATCGAAAGATCGGCGATCAGTCTCGACATCTGCTCAAGCAGAACCTCGACGTCGCCCTCCCGTACGTATGCCCGTACCCGCTCGCGGATCTGTTCGCGTTCCTCCTCCTCAAGCGTCTGTCTGGGCATCACCCTGTCGACGTAATAGCGGTAGCCCTTATCGGTAGGCACGCGACCGGCCGACGTGTGCGGATGGGTCAGCAGGCCCTTCTCCTCCAGATCGGCCATCGAGTTGCGCACCGTGGCGGGACTGAGACCCAGCCCCGACCTGGCGATGGCGCGCGAACCGACCGGCTCGCCGGTATTGACATGGGTACTGATGAGGATATTCAGTATGGCTGCTTCCCGCTGCTGTAACTGGAACATACGACCCACCCCTTTTTGCGTGTCCCGTCCTGCAAATGGATACCGGGACAGAACACAAGGCGTCAGCAAATGACCGCGGGGCCGGAGGAGATGCGTGGTGAGTGACAAACGATCAGCCCGCGTCTTCAGACGGCTTCTTCCGGGGGAGAAAGGACAACTTGAAAGGCGTCGTTCATTGAATGCCATGCGACAACGCCACCCCGATGGGGGGGCAGTTTCGAGCTTCGAAACCGGCAGTCCGGAACTACCCAGAAATGATAAGCGAACGCAATTGCATTGTCAAGCCCTTTGCCGCATAACCGGGGCGGCCGTGATCCCCGCCTCCGTGCCGGTATTGAAACAACGATGATATCGCACCGTTCGCAGGTACGCGCCCTTGCGGACCGACAACGCTATTAATATATATTTAACCTATTTGAAATCTATCCGAAACATATCGCCCGTATATTTGCGCCATTCGAAATCCGTTTTGACACTTGTGGAGACATTCAACGACCCACACCCGAAAGGAGCGGCAGCATGGGCAAAACGCCTCAAGACGTCCTTGATATGATCAAGGATAATGACGTAAAGATCGTGGATTTCCGGTTTACGGACTATCCGGGTCTCTGGCAGCACTTTTCCGTGCCCGCGAACGAGGTCGAAGCGGACACCTTCGAAGACGGACTCGGCTTCGACGGGTCCAGCATGCGCGGCTGGCAATCCATCGACGAGAGCGACCTGCTCGTGATGCCCGACGCGGATACGGCGTTTGTCGATCCCTTCCTCGAGGTTTCCACGCTCGTCTTGTTCTGCGAAATCGAAGACCCGATCACGAGAGACCTTTATACCCGGGACCCGAGAACCGTCGCGCGAAAGGCCGAAAATTATCTCAAATCCTCGGGGATCGCCGACGAGGCCACGTTCGGCCCGGAGGCGGAGTTCTTCGTTTTCGACGATATCCGCTTCGACCAGACGAATAGTTCGGGTTATTATTACGTCGATTCGATTGAAGGCCGCTGGAACACCGGCCGCGACGAGCAGCCGAACCTGGGTTACAAGCCCCGCTACAAGGAGGGGTATTTCCCGGTGCCGCCCACCGACAGCCTCCAGGATATCCGGAGTGAGATGGTCCTGCATATGCTCAACTGCGGAATCAATGTCGAAGCCCACCATCACGAGGTGGCGACCGGCGGCCAGGGAGAAATCGACTTCCGGTTCGCGCCGATGCTGGCGTGCGCCGATCAGCTGATTCTCTACAAGTATATCGTAAAAAACACCGCAAGGAAACACGGCAAGACCGCTACCTTCATGCCCAAGCCACTTTTCGAAGACAACGGTACGGGAATGCACGTACACCAGAGCCTGTGGAAAAACGGCGAACCCCTCTTCGCGGGTTCCGAGTACGCCGGTCTGAGCGACATGGCGCTGCACTATGCCGGCGGAATCCTCAAGCACGCGCACGCGCTGCTGGCTTTCGTCGCGCCCACCACCAACTCCTACAAACGCCTGGTGCCCGGATACGAGGCCCCGGTAAACCTGGCCTATTCCCGGCGCAACCGCAGCGCCTGCATCCGGATCCCGATGTATTCGCCCAGCCCGAGGGCCAAGCGGATCGAGTTCCGCTGCCCCGACCCGTCATGCAATCCGTACCTGGCCTTTGCCGCCATGCTCATGGCCGGCCTGGACGGGATCGAGAACCAGATCGATCCGGGTGAACCCCTGGACAAGGACCTCTACGAACTGGAACCGGAAGAACTGGCCAGCGTCCCTCAGACCCCCGGATCGCTGGAAGAAGCCATCAACGCGCTCGAGGCCGATCACGAATTCCTCCTCAAGGGCAACGTCTTCACCCAGGACGTGGTCGACCACTGGATCGACTACAAGCGAAAGAACGAGATCGACGAGATGCGATTGAGGCCGCATCCTTATGAATTCGCGCTGTATTTCGACGCGTAAACCCATACGCCTGGAAAAAACGCGGTTCGCAAACAGGGGGACGGATCAACGCCCCCTGTTTCTTTATTTCTTCAGGTTCGGGCCGGGCTGCGCGGAATCCCGGATTCCCGGAAAGGGACACGCAAAGTGCGAATTACCGACATCCGGACGTTTCACGTCGACGCGGGCTGGCGTTCCTGGCTGTTCGTCAAGGTGGAAACCGACGCCGGCATCACCGGCTGGGGCGAGTGCAGCGACGACAAGATGCCGCTGAGCATAACCGGCGCCGTCGAAGATCTCAAACGCGTGCTGATCGGCCGGGACCCTCGTCCGTTCGAGATGCGGTTTCAGGATATTGCGAGATGGAGCCGGCAGAGTCCGGACGGCGCGGCAGCGAAAGCCATGGCAGGTATTGAACTGGCTCTGGTAGACATCAAGGCGCGGGCGCTCGGCGTCTCCGTCACCGAATTGTTCGGCGGTCCCACGAGGGACGACGTCCGTGTCTACTGGTCGCACTGCGGCACCAGCCGCATCCGGGCGCATGAACTCATCGGCACGCCGCCGCTGCGCACCCTGGAAGATGTCGCGGCGCTGGGACGGGAGGTGGTAGAGAAGGGCTTCACGGCCCTGAAGACCAACATCCTCATGCCGGGCAATCCCGGTTCGGTCTACTTTCCGGGTTTTTCAGGGAAACCCGGAACGACCGACCAGACGGTCTCGTCACAACTGCTGACCCACATCGAGTCACTGGTTGGAACGCTGAGAGAAGCCGTGGGACCGGACGTCGACATCAACCTGGATCTCAACTTCAATTTCAAACCGGATGCCTGCCGGAGAATCGCGAAAATCCTGGAACCTTTCAACCTGCTCTGGCTTGAAATCGACATGTACGACCCGGATGCCATCCTGAAGATCAAAGAATCCACCACGACGCCCATCTGCACGGGTGAAAATCTGTTTCACATGCGCGGCTACATTCCCTATTTTGAGCGCCAGGCGGCCGACGTGTACATGGTCGACGTACCCTGGAACGGGTTCTCCCAGGCAAAAAAAATCGGGGACCTCGCTGAAGTCCATCAGGCGAACGTCGCCCCGCACAACTACTACAGCCACCTGGCATCGTTCATCAGCGCCAGCCTCTGCGCCGTGCTTCCCAACGTGCGCATCATGGAAATCGACATCGACGACGTGCCCTGGAAAGACGAGCTGGTCACAATGCCGCCCAGGATCGTCGACGGACGCATGGCCATTCCGGATGGACCGGGCTGGGGCACGGACATTGTGGAAGAAGCACTGCTCGCCAATCCATGGCGGCCCGGGCGCCGGCCGGTCTGATCGGAGGTTCTCCCATGTCTGACGTCAAGCTCCTTACGGACGAACAGATGCGGTTCTACGTCGTCAACGGGTTCATTACCGTCAAGACGGCGCTTCCGCCGGAATTCCATCGTGACGTCTACGAACGTACCGATGCCATATTCGAGAAAGAGGGCAATCCCGGGAACAACCTTCTGCCTCGGCTGCCGGAAATCAGGCGGGTCTTCGACGATCCCAACGTGGCAGGCGCACTTACCGGACTGCTTGGCGCTGACTATTACATGCATCCTCACCGCCACTGCCATTGCAACCCGCCGGGAAGCACCGGTCAGCGTATGCACATGGACGGCTGGAACCGGCGTCACCACCACACGCGATGGGCCATGGCCTTCTATTATCCCCAGCCCACGCCATTGCGCCTCGGGCCGACCGGCGTCGTGCCGGGAAGTCACTTCAACAATACGTATGACGCGGAAGACGGAAGAGAACTGGCGCTTTGCGGAGATGCCGGCGACGTTACAATCGTCCATTACGACCTGTGGCACCGCGCCATGCCCAATTCCACCGAACGGTCTCGCTATATGATGAAGTTCCTGTTCGCACGGATGCAGGAACCCGATGAGGCAAGCTGGAAGCATGCTCCGTCGGGACAACCGGGGCCGGCAGCCTGGGACGACGCGGAGATACGAACGCCGCTCTGGGACCACCTGTGGCAGTGGCATAGGGGACGTTCGTCCGCAAACGGCGGCAACACGCCGATCGACGATCTCGCACGGGACCTGGAGCACGCCGACGAAGACACCGCACTGAATGCCGCCTATCGCCTCGCCGCGACGGGAGAAACTGCTGTTCCCACCCTCATGAAACGTGTGGTCGGCGGGTCCGAATCCGTTCGGCGCAACGCGGCCTATGCCCTCAGCGCCGTAGGCGCGTCCGCGGTGCCGAGCATCATCGACGGGCTTGGCCGAGACACGGCCATGGCGGTTGAGCTCCTGGCGGATATCGGCAGGGGCGCCGAGGCGGCCGTCCCGTGTCTGGTCGAAACGCTCAGACACGAAGACGCCGAGATCCGCCGTTGGTCCGCGGAAGCCCTCGGAAATATCGCCCGTGCGGAACCGGCGGCGGTCTCAGGATTGAAGAAACAGATGAAGGATACCGACGGGGACGTGCGCCGCACAGCCGCACTCGCCCTGGCGAAACTGGGACCGGCGGCCGAATCCGCCGTTCCCGAACTGCGTGACGGGCTGGCGGACGGCAACCGTTACGCACGGGGCAACGCGGCCGAAGCGCTCAGACGCATCGGCACGCCCGCGGCGTTGAATGCCCTCATCCCGGCGTTGGCCACGGCCCGCTGGTGTCCGGGAACAACGTCGGAGAGCACGTTTTAGAAAACCTATCCGCTGCAAGGAAACATTTCAAAAACTGAAGTGGGGCGAATTCCAGAATGTCAACTGAAAATGAGTTGACAAAATTAAAAGCTTCACTTATATTTTCGCGAAAGAACTTCCCACCGAAACAGGGGTTTTCCGGTAATGGAGATGAGCAAAGGCTGGAAACGGTTTCTCTGCGCGGCGGCCGGTGTGTTTTCAGCAGCGGGCGTTGCCGGGTTCCTGTTGCCGGACTATCGCGACCTTTCGCTTCTCTTCTTCTACAGCATTCCCTCCAACTCGTTCATTCCGTTCCCGCACGAACCCGCGCTGGTTTATTTCGGCCGTTCATACCATCCCGCAGTGGCCGCTCTTGCCGCCGTCGCCGGAACGATGATCGCATGCTTCGTGGATTACCGGGCCGTTAACTTCGCGTTTCGCAACGCCAGGATCAGGCGGACCCGCGAGAGCGACGTCTACAAAGGCGCGGTGTATTATTTCTTGAAAGCGCCCTTCTTTGCGATCTGGTTCGCGGCGCTGGTCCCGTTCATCCCGTTCTACATTTTCCGGATCCTCAGTCCCGCCAGCGGCTATCCGCTCCATCGATACGTGGTCGCCGTGTTCTTCGGACGATTTCCCCGGTACCTGCTCTTTGTTCTGATCGGAAACCTCCTGAATCTCACCCACCTCATGCTCGCCGGTGGGGCCGTGTTCTTCATCTGCGTTCTCCTCGGTTCACGGGTCAAATCCGCATTTGCCGCCCGCCACAGGCTTGTTCAACAGTCCGTCCCGGTCGAACGCTATACCCTGGACGGCCTCGCTATGGACGAAAAAACGGCCGTCGCCTCCGACTGACCGTTTGCAGATCCGAATTCCGGAATGGCGCGTACGCGGCCACGCGCGTCACCGCCAGAGCGCAATTACGATGCCCTGCCCGATCAGCGCCACTCCGTTGTATCCCAGGCTGAGCCAGAACAGACCCGCCTTCCGCCCCTCGAAGGCCACCGACTGGTAGGCGACCGGGAGCACGAAGGCGATCAGCGCCATCAGCGCCATGTGGACCCCGACCATTGAATCGCCCCCGCTCCCCGGGAGAGAGGATACGTCCTTCGGACCGCCCATGCCGGCGATCAGCTGTGCCAGAATGAACGCGGTGAGCAACGCAAGCACAAAACTCGCCCCGTACGTCTTCAGGGGATTGAAATCCCTGCGTATCTCCTCTTCGGTGGTCTCCATGTATACGAGCCAGCGCTTTCCGAACAACGGCCCGTACCAGATGGCGCCGACAACCATCGGGACGATACCGGCAATCAACACAGCAAGATAATTCACCTCGTGCATGGTTTCCTCCTCCACGTCGGATTGAACTGCCGCCCCGCAACAGACCCGGACGCGGCGACAGTTGGATACGTCGTCCGGGGACCGTCGCTGCGGGATTTCGTTTCTACTCCCACTCGACCGTACCCGGGGGTTTGTGCGTCACATCGTAAAATACCGCCTCGATACCTTCTTCAGACAGAATCTCACCCGCGAGTCTTCGTACGAAATCGAAGGGAAGCGCGCAGAACCGGGCCGTCATGAAGTCCGGCGTCTCCACGGGTCTCAAGACCACGGTTTCCGCGAAGCCGTCGGACGTCAGCGGCAACAGGACGGTGGGCATCTGAGACACCGTTTTCGACAGGTCCGCGCGCTCGAGCGCAGCCATCGCGAGCGCATCCACGTCTCGGAGCAGATCCAGGCGGGACCGCGTCAGGAAAGCCCGTTTCAGCTTCAGTTCGGGAAGCGACGATGGCGCCAGCAGATAGACCACCCGGTTGATCTCCTGGATGGAATTCGTGATGCGGGTGGATACTTCCTCCAATGTCCCCCAATCCGCACCTCCCCAGACAACCGCCGGGTGCGCATAGGTACGGAAGTCTCCCTGGACGCCCACGCTCCGGAGCGGGAGGACGCGAAGCCCGAATCCGGCGCGGGCGGCGATTTCGCGGGCGGCTTTCTCGACGCGGGCGTTCGGCGTACCGGCGCTGTCGCCCCGGGAGCAGAGGCAGCGCACAGACAGTCCGGGACCGGGAAATGGCTGGCGCCAGACCAGGTACGGCGACAGCCCGAGGGCGACCCCGAGTTCGCGCACCTCGTCTTTGTACAGATGCGCCAGCGGCTCAATGACCAGTCCGCGGGCGATCAGTTCCTCCACCACGTCCACCCGGTTGTGGTGCGTTTTGATCACCGTTGAATGTTCCGTACCGCCGGACTCGATCGTATCCGGATAGAGCGTTCCCTGCCCCAGCAGCCAGCCATCCGAATCCAGGTCCATCCGGTCCAGCACGCGATCCTTGACGTTGAGAAAGGCCCGGCCAACGGCCAGCCGTTTCTGCTCCGGCTCCACCAACCCCTCAACACTGAGCAGAAAATCCTCCGAAGCATCCTCCACAATCAGGTTTTCGAATCCCTCATCCCGCAGCGCGCAGGCCACGCGGGCGGACTCTTCCCTCCTCATGAAACCGTTGTTGATATGCAGCCCCAGCACCCGTTCCGGACCGAGAGCGCGGTTGAACAACGCGAAAGCCACACTCGAGTCCACCCCACCCGAAACCAGCAGAAATACGCGTTTTCGCCCAACCTGTTCCCGAATCTCTCCCATCGCCGTTTCCGCGTAGCCGGCCATGGTCCAGGTACGCGGCGCGGCGCAGATATCCAGGAAATTGTCCAGGATATCCATTCCGCGGACCGTGTGCGCAACCTCAGGGTGGAATTGCAGTCCGTACAGGTTTCGCCGAACGTCGCCGACAGCGGCCGTTGCACAGTCGTCCGTGGAACCCAGCACCTCGAACCCCTCGGGCAGGCGGCTGGCCGCGTCACCGTGGCTCATCCACACCACCTGGGACGGCGTCATGCCCGCAAAGAGTCCGGTGCTTGATCGAATGCGCAGTTCCGCCGAACCGTACTCGCGGATCTTTCCGCGGACAACTTCGCCGCCCAGTTCCTGGCAGACCAACTGGTGGCCGTAACAGAGCCCGAGGACGGGCAGCCCGGAACGCAGGTGAGCGGAATTGAACGCCGGCTGGTCCGGATCGTAGACACTGGCGGGGCCCCCCGACAGAATCAGACCCGCGAACCCGTCGACCGCGGACGTGTCCACGTCGGGCCGGAAGACTTCCGAATAGACCTGCAACCGGCGGATCCGATTGGCGATCAGATGGGCGTATTGCCCCCCGAAATCCAGAACGGCGATGCCGTTTTGCATGCATACTCCTCTTCGGCCCGGCTGGAACGTTCCGTCGCGGTGATCTGCCGGCTGAACGGTGAGATGCTTTCGGGACGGGCACTAGACATTCATGGCCGCCTGCCAGTCGATTTCCGACGCATGCCAGGTCTCGCGGACGGACAGAACCGTATCTTTCGGTGGTGCCGAGCCTTCCGCGGGGCGGTCCACGTTGTAATGGAGCCCCCTGCTCTCGCGCCGCTCCAGCGCGCAGCGAACCGCGAGCGCGGCCACGGTCGTGATGTTTCTCAACTCCAGAAGCGCTTCCGTTACCTTGGTCCGCTTGTAAAAATCCTCCACCTCCCGGGCGATGACGCCGATGCGCCTCGCCGCCCGCTTGAGCCTGAAGTCGGAACGCACAATGCCGACGTAGTCCCACATCAGCCGCCGGACCTCCAAACGATCGTGGGCCAGCAGCACCCACTCCTCGGCGTTGAACACGTCGTCTTCACGCCAGTCCGGCACATCGGGAAAGCCGGTTGCTCTGTCCAGGCGCCGTGACGCATGTTGATGGGCGCGGTCCGAAAACACAAGTGCTTCGAGAAGGGAGTTGCTGGCGAGGCGATTGGCCCCATGCAGGCCCGTGTGCGCCACCTCCCCGGAGGCATAGAGCCCTTCGATCCCCGTGCGCCCCCACAGGTCCGTGGACACGCCTCCACACATATAGTGGGCCGCGGGCACAACCGGGATGGGATGCCGGGTGATATCGATATTGAGCGCGAGACACCGCCGGTGGATGTTGGGAAAACGCTCCTGAATCTCGGAGTCGGGCACGTGGGTGACGTCGAGATACACGCAGGGTGCTCCGCTCTTCTTCAATTCGTTGTCGATCGCCCTGGCAACGATGTCGCGCGGCGCGAGCGCGCCCATCTCGTGATATCCATCCATGAAAGAACGCCCGTTCCGGTCAACCAGCACGCCCCCGTGACCGCGCACCGCCTCGGAAATCAGGAACGAGTCACCCTCCGGATGGTAGAGTGTGGTGGGGTGGAACTGCATGAATTCCAGATTCGCTACCGGCGCGCCCGCCCTGTACGCCATGGCGATCCCGTCGCCGGTTGCGATGCCCGGATTGGTGGTGTGCGTGTAGACCTGTCCGGCGCCCCCTGAACACAGCAGCGTGACCCGCGCCAGAAACCGCCTGACCCGGCCCGACGCCGCATCCAGGACGTAAGCGCCCCAGCAATGAATCCTCCCGCGCGGTTCCGTTTTGGCGCCGATGAGGTGGTGTTCCGTAATCAGATCGACCGCCATATGGTGTTCGAAACGCGTGATGTTCGGATGGGTTTCAACCGCCTCGGTGAGCGCTCTCTCGATTTCCCTGCCAGTCAGGTCGGCCGCGTGGACAATGCGGTGCCTGGCGTGCCCTCCCTCCCGTCCGAGCGACAGGCGGCGGCCGCCCTGCTGCATCGTAAACGCGGCGCCCCAGGCAATCAGTTCCCTGACCATACGGGGCCCCTGTCCAACCACGAGTTCCACCACGTCCCTGCGGCAGAGCCCGGCCCCGGCGGCGAGCGTATCCCGAGCGTGGTGGGCGAAGGAATCGTCCGAATCGAAGACGGCGGCAATACCGCCCTGGGCGTAATTGGTATTCGACTCCTGGGACTCCTTCTTCGTGATCACGGCGACGGAGGCGGACTCCGCCGCCCGCAATGCGAAAGACAGACCGGCGATACCGCTGCCAATGACCAGATAATCGGATTCCATGACGTCGGGCACGGACGCTATTCCCTTCCGAAAAATTCGACACGGCCGCGAACGGACCGCAACAGATCACAATTCCGGAACACGGCAAGCCGTCCACTCGTTTCATCGGATGGCGTCTTCCGGCCGGCTCGGGGTTCGAACCGGCGTTACTGGCGCGTTTTGACGATCTCCCTGAGGAAATCCTCCGCCGAAAACTCGTTGCAGCCCGTGGCCTCGATCAGGAGGTCCAGGATCTCTCGTCGCTTGCGCCTGTCGTAGATGAGGTCTTCAAACACTTCTCTGGATTTCCGGCGCCCCAGGGACTGTTCGATTTCTCCGGGTGTCATCCACAGGCCGCCCGTTGCAGACATTCCGCTATCCTCCTGTTTTAAACAGGCTTAATTCTGTTCGTGTAAACCGAAAATAAACGAAATCCGACCCTGTGTCAACCCGTTATGACGGCCTGCTCATCGCCGGAATCGGGGGCCGCGACGTTTCATGGCGTCCCCGTCGATTCCGGGAGCCCGCCCGCGGCGTTTCCTTTCGCGCCGGTGCATTCGCGCCGGCGAGGGGAAGGCATTCAACCCGATCCGTCGACCCACGTTGGCGCTACAACCGCCGCGTCTCCGACCGCAGTTGTCCGCCCGGTTGCCAGGAACGGCAAAAATGAGTACACTTAGTCTCCTGTCCCGATAACCGGTTGCCTGGATTCGGGACAGAACGTCAACTCCGTTGCGCATCCCCGCATAAGTGGTCTGGATGGCCGTAGAGGATCTGCCAACCCTCAATGCGATATTCAATGCGGTCAGCGCATGCTTTCTGCTGCTGGGTTACGTGCAGATCAGGCGCGCCAACGTCCGGCTGCACCGGCGGATGATGCTCTTCGCCCTGGTCTGCTCGGGGCTGTTTCTGACGTCGTACCTTGTCTATCACATCCAGGTCGGTTCGGTGCCCTATCCGCACCACGACTGGACCCGCGGCATCTATTTCGCCATTCTGATTCCGCACGTTGTCCTGGCGGGTCTGAACGCGCCGCTTGTCCTCGCGGTCGTATGGCTTGCGCTGCGCGGGCGGTTCAGGGCCCACCGGCGCCTCGCACGGTGGGTGTGGCCGGTCTGGATGTTCGTGTGCATCAGCGGCGTGTTCATCTATGTTATGCTTTACCGACTGTAACTGTAAGAGACAAGGAGGCATCCCATGACCGTACTCGTAACGGGTTCGTCCGGGCTGGTCGGCTCAGCACTCATTCCCAACCTCGACGCCGGCGGCCACCGCGTCTTCAGGCTGGTTCGCGGAAGCCCGCAAGGCGACACGGAGCGTCGGTGGGATCCGGAAAGGGGAGAACTCGACGCCGCCCACCTCGAAGGCGTTCAGGCCGTCGTTCATCTTGCCGGCGAAAACATCGCCTCGGGCCGGTGGAACGACGCAAAGAAAGACAGAATCCACAGCAGCCGGGAGGATGGCACACGGCTTCTGGCGCAAGGCCTTGCGGAACTTCAGACGCCTCCCGGCGTGCTGATCTGCGCGTCGGCCGTCGGTTACTACGGAAACCGCGGCGAAGAGATCCTCAACGAGGAGAGTGCGCCGGGCGACGACTTCCTGGCGGAGACGTGCCTCGCCTGGGAGCAGGCCGCGCGGCCCGCGGCGGACGCGGGCATACGTACGGTGTACCTGCGCATCGGAATCGTGCTCAGCGCCGACGGCGGCGCGCTGGCCAAAATGCTGTTCCCGTTCAAAATGGGCGCAGGAGGCGTGATCGGCAGCGGAGATCAGTATATGAGCTGGATTACGCTGAGCGATCTGGTAAGAATCGTCAACCACGCGCTCAACGCGGAATCGCTCCAGGGGCCCGTGAATGCGGTGTCGCCCGCGCCGGTCACCAACAGGGAATTCACCAGGACGCTGGGCAGCGCCCTCTCCCGCCCGACGCTCTTCCCCATGCCGGCCTTCGCCGCCCGGCTGGCTTTCGGGGAAATGGCGGATGCCCTGCTGCTGTCGAGCACCCGCGTGTTGCCCGCCAGGCTTCAGGAATCGGGGTATGAATTCCAGCATCCCGAACTGCACGGCGCGCTTCGGCACGTACTGGCACGGTAGACCGGGCGTGACAACAACCGCCCGCTATGCGATTCCGTTCAACCTGCACACGACGTCGAACAGCACCTGCACCCCGAACTGCACATTCGCGACGGAGACCCGTTCGTCGTGGCCGTGGCACAGTTCGAAATAGGCCTCGCCGGCTTCGTGCCGCATGGGTATGAATCCGTAGATGTGGATGTCGCGGTCCCGAAGAAACCGAGCGTCCGTTCCGCCCGTCTGCATGTAGGGGACCACGGCTGCATCGGGATCGAACCGGGCGACCGACGCCTCGATGGCGTTCAGAAGGGGTGTGCGATGGTCGAATTCCGTGCCGGGCCTGAAGGTTTTTTCCAACTCGAACGCGACGCCCTCGCCCGCAAGGGCGCGAACTTCACGGTCAAATTCCGCCTTGTCCACACCCGGCAGCGGCCTGCCGCTCAACCGCGCGACGGCTTCGGAGGGAATCACGTTGCGTTTCACGCCGGCCTCGAGAATGGTCGGCGCGCACGTATTGCGCACCATGGCGTCGAACATCAACCGGGTGGGCTCGTCAACCGGCAAGGCTGACAACGCCCTGTCGCAGCGCTCAGGATCCAGCACGTCCAGAAGCAGGTCCGCGACCTCGCTCCGGACCTGCGCGGCTGCGGCGCCTTCGAAGAACGCCCGGACCCCGGCCGTTACCCGGTGCGGCATCTTCTCGCCGCGCATTCTCTCGAGGGCCCCGGCCAAATGGAAAACCGAGTTGTCGCCGTGAGGCACGGAACTGTGTCCCGGCTGCCCGCGCGCCACCAGATTCACCTCGGCGCTTCCTTTTTCGGCCACCTGACACGTATAAACCGGCCGCCCGTCGATCATCAGCGCGAATCCGCCGCCCTCGTTGATGCCGTACTCGGCGTCGAACACCTCCGGGTGGTTTGCCGCAAGCCAGCGTACCCCGTGCACCCCCCCGAGTTCCTCGTCCGCGGCCGCCACCAGAACCAGGTCCCGCTTCAGCGCGAGACCCAGGCGCCGGCACATCAGGAGGACCTGCAGTCCCACGGCCGTCGTCAGCTTGGAATCGATCGCACCGCGTCCCCACACATAGCCCGCATCCACCGTACCGCCGAACGGGTCCCGTGTCCATTTCGCAGGCTCCGCGGGAACCACGTCGATATGTGAAAGCAGCAACAGCGGGCGTTCGGATCCATCGCCCTCCAGACGTACGACCAGGTTCCCCCGCCCCGGCGCCGATTCCAGGACACACGGCGCGAGCCCCTCAGCGGCCAGCGCTCCGGCAATGTCCCGCACCAGGGGCAGTTCGTTTCCCGGCGGGTTCGTGGTGTCGAATCTGAGCAGCCTGCGAAGCCAGCCCACCGCCTCCCGCCCCGATGCATCCCAAACCACGTTCATCGCCGAATCTCCCGAAATTGGTCTGAATCCGCCAATCGGCCCGATCGCCCGTCATTGCGCGCGCCGGCGCGTGAATCCGCGTCCGACACCCGGCCCGTCGCCCGATCAGGCCAGCAATTCTCCGAGTCTCTTGCCGATGGCCTCGACGTCGCCTTCCCGCAGACACATGGGACCGAACCCCAACACACCCTCGTACACTTCAGCCGTATTGCAGTGAATGCCCGGCTCGCCCTCGATCAGGCGCCGTGCAAGTTCCAGACCGGAAATACCTGCGGCCGCTTCGTCGATCTCAAGCCGCAAGCCGGGCACCGGCCGGCCGGAATCGATTGTCGCGGTTACCCGTACATTCGGCAATGTTTCCAGTGCATGCGCGAGGCTTCGTATTACGGCCGACCATCGGGCGTGGCGCGCCTCGTCTCCCTCGTCGACGAACAGCCTGAGCGCCGTTATGAGCCCCACGATCTCCTCCTTGCCCACCTTGCACGGTCGCCCGAGCCCGTGCTGGGGCGCGCCCGGCAGGCGGCTCTTATCGATCAGCGAGGGAGGCGGATTCCAGAGGTCGTAAAACACGTCCTGGTCCAGGTGCTGCAACGCGACAGCCGATACGACGTCTTTCCGTCCGCATAGAATCCCCGAACTCTGCGGCCCGCGGATGGTCTTTCCCCCGCTGAAACAGACCACGTCCGCCCCGGCATCGACAAAGCGCTGGAGGTTCGACTGCGGCGGAAGCTGTCCGGCGGCGTCCACCACGACCGGCACACCCCGGTCGTGGGCTGCTTTCACGACGTCCGCCAGGTCCGGGCGCGCCCGCGCGTTCATCACATATGCAACCGCCGCGGTCCGGTCGGTAATCGCGTCGGCGATCTCCCAGGCCTCCGTATCCCGGACCCCCGCGCCGCTATAACGGTCGGAAATTCCCACCTCGACAAGCTTCACGCCCACCGCCCGGATGGCGTGGTCATAAAAATTCCGGTGGCTGCGCGGAATGATCACCTCGTCCTTCATGCCCTCGGTGTCCGGCAGCCGGTTCATCCTGCCCGGATCCAGCCCGGTCACACACGCCGCCACGCCCAGCATAATGCCCGCTGCGGCGCCCGACGTGACGTATCCGGACTCGGCGCCCGTGATGTCGGCAATGGCCCGGCCCGCCCAGGCCTGCAGTTCCGCGATATCCACGCAGTGTTGAGAGGCGTCCGCCATGGCCTGCGCCACCTGTGCGGGGAGGATCGACCCGCTCAACCGGGTGGACGGCCCGGACGCGTTGATGATGGTACGAATTCCCAGGCGTTCATAGACGCTGCTCATCCACCACCTCCTGGAGGCTGATCCGGCACACCCAAACGCGAAAATGCGAACGCAATCCCGCTTCCGCAACCCGAAAGGCCCGTCAATATCAACCGACGTCCACACCCTGTCAAGCCAAAACCTCTCCGTATCAAAACCACTTGTAAACCGGCGACGGGCTGTTTACATTCAGGTCGCCGCCAACCGCGCCAGCAAGGATCCGGGGGATCCCTACGATGGAACTCCTCGAACATACCACCAATGCCTTCAACGGCATTGTCATCAACCCTGAAAGCCTTCCCTCAGCCGGGAAGACGTTCAGTCATCGCCTCTCAATGTCCCTGGAAATCTGGAAGAAGAGAGGTCACCAGCTTGTGTGGCTGGAGGTTCCCATAAGCAGATCGGAGTTCATTCCCGTCGCGGTGCAGGCGGGATTCTCGTTTCACCACAGCGGCGAGACCTATCTCATGTTGACCCGCCCGCTGGTCGAGGACGCGTTCATCCCCGGTTTCGCCACCCACTATATAGGCGCGGGCGGGGTGGTGGTCAGCGAAGACGATGAGGTCCTCGTCGTCTGCGAAAAACACCGCGGGAGCAGCAGGCCTTACTACAAGCTGCCCGGGGGCGCGCTGCATCCGGGCGAACACCTGGCCGAGGCCGTCGTCCGTGAAATCCTGGAAGAGACCGGTGTCCGGACGACATTCGAAGCCATGGTCTGTTTCCGCCACTGGCACGGCTACCGCCACGACAAGTCCGACATCTATTTCGTCTGCCGCCTCAAGCCGCTCACGTACGACATTGTCCTTCAACCCGAAGAAATCGAAGAATGTCTCTGGATGCCCGTTGAAGAATACCTGTCGTCAGACTACGTACATACCTTCAACCGCCAGATCGTCAGGGCGGCGCTCGCGAGCCCGGGCGTGGTCCTCAGCGACGTGGAAGGGTACAGCGACGGCAGGCGAAGGGAAATCTTCATGCCGCCCGAACTGGAAGGGACCTGATCCCGGCGCCTGAATAACGGCGTTCCGAACGCTGAGAGAAACAGCTATGAAGTTACCGGAATCACTTTTTCGGCCCATCCTGGAGAACCGCCGCGTTGACGCGAGCCCCGTCGTCCGCTCGTTGAAACGAAACCTCCGACAGACCTGCGAAGACTGCGTGAAACCGGATTCGCCGGGATTTATCGACTATAAGGAACGCCGTTCGGACTTCTGGTTGACCCGGCCCGGCGGCCGCCTGCTTCCCAAATCGATTGAAAATCTGGCTGTCGGCGGCGTCGTACTGGACAGGAAATACGCGGCGACCGCCTGCGACATCCTTCGGACCATCGTGAAACACCGCATCGTCGAAAACTGCGGCGGCACCAACTACGGGCGGCCGTACCGGACATGGCGGGACAATTGTCTGGATGCCGGCGCCAGCTCCACGATGCTCGCCATCGGCATGGACCTTCTCCACAGCGAGCTGACCGACGCGGAACGCCGGGAAATCGGGGCCTATTGCCTGCCGTTTATCGACTACCTGCTCGAGACACCGCCGGACCCGGAGGAGACGCGGCCCGACTGGAACATGGCCGCGATCGGACTCATCGGTCTGGGCCTGCTCGGAATGGTATTGCGGAATTACGGCGTACTGGACGAATCCCGTTTCAACCGGGCGCTCGAGGCCGGCAAGAAGCGGTGCTTGCTCTTTCTCGAAAAGGGACACGACGGCCAGGGCGCTTTCTACGAAGGCCCCGCGTACGGCAGTGCCACGTTGCAGTTTCTCGCACCGTTCGCGCTGGCGTTGGCCGTCTGCGGAGACAGGGACCTCGTGGACCACGGCGGATGGGCGAGGATCGCGGAGGGTCTGGCGTACGAACTCATACCGGCCACGGGAAGGCCCAATCCGCTCAACGACTGCGGCGACCAGTTCCACGTCGAGTGGCTGTCCCTCGTGGCCGCACAGCAGAACAACGGGCTCGCCCAGTGGCTCTGGAAGAGTATCGACAAACCGCCGGACGACGGCGGAACCTGGAGGCCGCCGGACAACTTCTGGAGCGATACGGTCAACCGGTACCTCCTGTATATCGACCCGTCCGTGGCGGCCGTTCCCCCCGACGGCCTGAATCTGCCGGCCGCGAAACACTTCCGAAACCGGGGGCTTGTGGACGTCCGGTCGGGATGGAAATCCGACGATTTCTTTCTTTCGTTTCTGTGTGACGTGTTCCCGGCGGGCGGGCACCGGCAGGCCGACCGCAACCAGTTTTCGCTGCACGCCCTCGGAGAGACCTTTGCCTGCGATTCCGGTTACGCGCTCGAGAGGCTCCCGGACACAACCGAAGTTCTTCGCCTGGGCGCCCTTGGCGAAGCCCACAATCTGCCCCTGGTGATGGGCGAAATGCAGCGCCGCGGCCCCGCACGAAACGACGGCATCGTCCGTGCGGATCTCCACGGCCCGTTTCCCTATGTCGAGGGCGAAGCGGGCGACAGCTACGGCTGCGCTCAGCGGTTCGTCCGACGGGCGCTATGCCTGCCGGATGTGGGCGGCGCGCCCGCGGCGGTGATCGTTGTCGACCGTCTGGATTTCGAGATGCCGGACCGGCCGATCCTGTCGTGGCTGCTGCACACGGCCGCGGAAAACCGCGTCGAACTGGGCCGGGACCACTTCACGATCATGGGCGGAAGACACGGAAACCTGTGCGACGTCCGGATCGCGACTCCGTGGCCGGGCCGCTGGAAGGAGGATGTCTTTCACGACCATCCCCGGTTACGCTACGACTGGTTCTGGAACCCGCTGTTCTGCGTTGTCGCGCTTGTCCCGTACCGCAGCGGCTCGTCTCCTCCCGAAATCGACGCGGCCGGAGACGCGTCCGGATGCGCCATCCGCATCCGGGGCGACGCAGCGACCGACACGGTCATTACCGCCGCGCCGGACAGCGCGTTTGCCTTTGATGGCATCGAAACCGACGCCGAGTTCGCCCACGTCCGAGTCGCGGATGACACCGTCGATGCCTGTCTCGTGGCACACGGCTCCCGGCTCGTCGTTCGTGGAGACGCCGTTGTCTCCGAATCTCAGACCGTCGGTTATCTCAAGCTCTGAGAGCGCCGTACCCGGTCGGCATCCGATAACCCTTTAGAAAAAGGTCGAATGACAATGCCTCTCTGGAAACCGGACCCGTCCTTCTATCCGTCGGCCAAAATGGCCATGCAGGCCCCGCCCGAACGGTACGGTTACGTGACGGCGCTCAATACCGGAGTAAACGATCGGCCGGATGCGCTGTGCGTTGTCGATCTCGACGTGCAATCCTCGACCTGCGGCCAGACGATATACACCCTTGAAATGCCCAATGTGGGGGACGAACTCCACCACTTCGGCTGGAACGCCTGCAGTTCGGCGCTGTGTCCCTACGCGCCCCATCCCCACCTGGAACGGCGCTACCTGATCCTGCCGGGTCTTCGCTCGTCGCGCATTTACATTGTGGATACCAGGCCGGACCCCGCCGCGCCGCACATCGTCAAGATCATCGAGCCCGAAGACCTCATGAAAAGGTCCGGGTACAGCCGGCCCCACACCGTACATTGCGGCCCCGACGCGATCTACGTCAGCGCGCTGGGTCCGGCGAACGGCACGGACGGTCCGGGAGGCATCTTCCTGCTGGACCACTTCAGTTTCGACGTAATCGGTCCCTGGGAAATCCATCGCGGATCCCAGGAGTTGGCCTACGACTTCTGGTGGCACCTGGCTGAGGACGTGCTCATGAGCAGCGAATGGGGCACCCCGGAGCAGTTCGAGAACGGGGTCGTGCCCGAGGACCTGCTCGCGAACAAATACGGCCACCGGCTTCATTTCTGGGACCTCAGAAAGCGCCGGCTCGACGCGTCCGTCGACATCGGACCCGAGAACCAGATGCTCCTGGAGCTCCGGCCGGCGCACGATCCGCGGAAGACCCACGGATTCGCCGGGGCGGTGATCAGTACGGCGGACCTGTCCGCGTCCATCTGGACCTGGTTCCGCGAAGACGGCGATTGGCGGATGCAAAAGGTCATCACGATTCCGGCGGCGCCGGCCGACGCGGCGGACCTGCCGCCCCTGCTGAAGGGGTTCGAGGCCGTGCCGCCGCTGGTCACCGATATCGATCTCTCGCTGGACGACCGATTTCTGTACGTCTCGTGCTGGGGCCTGGGCGAACTGCATCAGTACGACGTTTCCGATCCGTTCCGGCCGGTTCTGACCGGCAAGGTTGAAATCGGAGGCATCGTAAACAAAGAGCCGCACGCGAAGCGTAACGGCTCATTGACGGGCGGACCTCAGATGGTGGAGGTCAGCCGCGACGGACGCAGGATTTACTTTACCAATTCCCTCTACAGCGCCTGGGACGACCAGTTCTATCCGGACGGAATGGACGGCTGGATGACCAAAGCGAACGCCGACCCGGACGGAGGCCTGGAACTGGACCCCGGGTTCTTCGTCGAGTTCGGCGAAACACGCGTCCACCAGGTCCGCCTGGAAGGAGGAGATGCCTCTACCGACTCTTTCTGCTACCCTTCCTGACGGGCTGGGCCCGTGGCTGGCGATGATCGGCTTCGGCGCCTTTCACGGACTGAATCCGGGGATGGGCTGGCTGTTCGCGCTGTCCCTGGGTCTGCAGCAGAACAGCGGACGCGCCGTCTGGACGTCGCTGTTCCCCATCGCCGCCGGCCACGCCGCCTCGATCGCCCTCGCGGCCACCCTCGTGCTGGCAGGCCTCCATCTGATCTCCCAGTCCGCACTGCAGTGGACGACGGCCCTCGTCCTGATCGCCTTCGGGTTCTACAAGCTGTTCAACTACTACAGACACCCGAGGTGGGTGGGCATGAAAGTAGGCGCGGGCGACCTGTTCGCCTGGTCGTTCCTGATGGCCACCGCGCACGGCGCCGGGCTGATGGTGATTCCCGCCCTTCTGGGCGTGGCGAGCCCCCACCACGGCCACGGGATTTCCAATACGGAATCCATGGCGAACGTCTTCCTCGCCGTCGGCATCCATACGCTCGCCATGTGGCTCGTTATGGGCGCCGTCGCGTGGATCGTGTACCGCAAACTGGGACTCGCGGTGCTGCGCCGGAAATGGATCAACTTCGACCTGATCTGGGCCGTCTCGCTGCTCGTGGTCGGAGGGTTCGCCCTGGTCGCGGCGCTGTAGGCGGTCTCATGCCCGGTCGCGATTTCCATGCCCCGTCAATCATCCGAAAGCTGACCCAGGGCATCGAGTACCGGGTCCACGTCGAACACGTAGCCGAACATCAGCGCCACCCGCCACAGCGCGATCTCCTTGGCCCACTCCTCCGAGCAACTCTCCCCGTTCTCCACCGCCGTCGTCGCCTGCCGGATCGTCGAGCAAACGTACCCCATCCGCCCCATGTCGATCATCCCGCCCGGACTGGCGAGAAGGCACCAGTTGATGGCGAACCCGATATAGATCAGGTGCCAGATTTCCCGTTCCCGGCATACCGCGTTGAGCTGATGGGAATTGATCACCACGGGCTCTCCGGCTTCCGGAACCGCCTGCGGCGCAAAGTCGATATGCTTGAATCCGGCCGCGATATCCGGCTGGTTGTGGGCGCCGGTCATCTGCCGGCCCCGTTCCGCCTGCCATTGCTTCTTCAATGCATCGTCAATGGCGCCCGGGGCCGCGTTCGGGGCGTCTCCCGCCATCGCCTTGATGCGCTGGTATTCGTCGTAAGACGCAGTATAGCTCTCACTCGATGCAACGTGAATAACAGGCAATCCGGCTCCTCTCGCCGCCCGCAGCAGCGGCGGAAACACGTCCTGCGATATTTTCATCGCCCTCGGCAGATATTCCACCATGCGGAACCAGCCGTCGTACGGCGACCCGGGGCCGGGCGGGATCTCGTCGACCAGACCGGGATTCCAGGCATGCATGCTGACCAGCGCCGTCCTTTCGAGCGGCACATCCAGCATCCGTGTGGTCCATCCCGCGTATCCCCTCCCGGGAATGTCCGCGCCCAGGTCCGCGTCGTGCTGCCGGTAGTAGTGCGCCGGTAGCGTTAACGTTTCGCCCATTGGGCCTCCTTTATTGTGGCGCCCGATCCGCTGCGGTCGGCTCGCGGCTCGGCCGTGTTGTCCTTCCCGTCGCATTCATTCAAATGGCGCCGTCGCTGCGGAGCTTCTCGATCTCGTGGTCGGAATACCCGAGATACTCGCCCAGAATCGAGCCGTTATGCTCTCCCAATGAGGGCCCTCGCCGGTGTTGGACCGACGCGCCGCCGACCTTGACGGGACTGGCGACCACCCGGGCGGCGCCGAATTGCGGATGCGGCAAATCCAGGATCATGTCGTTCTCGGCGACGTGCGGGTCGGCAAAGGCCTCCGCAACCGTATTCACGGGGGCGCAGGGCACCTTGCCCCTGAGCAGCGCCAGCCAGTCGGCGGTTGTTTTCGTGCGGAATCGGTCCTTCAGGATCGGAACCAGAATCTCCCTGTTCTCCAGGCGATCCGCGAACGATGAAAATCGGCTGTCCTCAGCCAGTTCCGGCGCTCCCAGCACGTGTACCAGATTTCGAAAGAACTTCTCCTTTGCGCACATGATCACGAGCCATCCGTCGCGGGTCGGCACCACCTGCGACGGGACCTGCGAGGGGTGCGATGAATCGGGCGTCCGATGCGCCTGATACCCCTTCGTCAGGTACCACGCCGCCACGTACCCCAGATGCGCCAGCGCCGTGTCGAACAGATTCACGTCCACGTCGCACCCAAGTCCCGTCCGCCTCGCCCGGAAGATCGCGCTCGCCATGCCCAGGCTCGCCAGGGTACCCGCGGCGAGGTCCACAAGCGAGAGTCCGGTTTTGGTCGGCGGGCCGCCGGGCTCCCCCGCAAGGCTCATCCAGCCCGCATATCCCTGCATCAGATAGTCGTAACCCGGCTCCTCCGCCCGGGGTCCGCCGCGCCCGAACGCGGAGAGGGAGCAGCACACGATCGAAGCCTTGACCTCGCACAGAGCCGGATAGTCGAGCCCGAGCCGGGCGGGAAGGTCTCCGCGCAGGTTGTTGAACACCCCGTCCGAAATGCTGACCAGCCGGTGCAGCACCTCCGTGGCCCCCGGGCGCCGCAGATTCAGCGTGATGCTCTTCTTGTTCCGGTTGAAACTCTGGAAGTAAAGGCTGTCCTGCTCGACGGTATATGGCGGCACGTAACGCGCGACGTCGCCGCGGGTCTCGGGGTTCTCGACCTTGATGACTTCCGCCCCCAGGTCCGCCAGCATCATCGTGCCCCACGGGCCGGCCCCGAACTGCTCCACCGAGACAATCCTCATTCCTTCCAGGGGCGGGTGTTGATTTTGTTCTCCCACCGGGTTCTCCCGCTATTCGAGACGATCCAGAATTCTTCGCGCCTGCTCCAGAACCGGCCGGTCCACCATCTTTCCGTCCACGGATGCCGCGCCGCCGCCCGGCCGGCCTTCGAATGCCGTGACGATTCGACGGGCCCGGCTTACCTCGACTTCCGAAGGGCTGAAGATTTCATTCACGGCATCGATCTGACCCGGGTGTATCACGGCCTTTCCGGCAAGCCCCAGACCCCGGGCTTCCCGCGCCTCCATGACCAATCCGTCAGGATCCCGGACGTCCGTATAAACCTTGTCTACAGCCCGGATTCGACCGCACGCCGCGGCCACCGTCAGCGCCGATCGGGCGTAGGCGACAAGCCCCTGTCCCGGGCGCGACAAGAGGCCCAGATCCAGCGCGAAGTCCTCCGCGCCGAACATAAGCCCCACCAGCCTGGGCGTTGCGGAAGCAATTGAGGGGGCCTGAACCAGGCCCGCGGCGCTTTCGATGGTTGCCAGCAGCCTGACACCGCCTGATTTCATCCCGGTCGACGCCTCTTGCCGGTCCAGCCTTCCACACAGTTGAAGTACGTCCTCAGGCCCCTGCACCTTGGGCAACACGAGTCCCTGCAGCCCGGGACGCGCGACCGCATCCAGATCGGCGTCCCATTCGGCGGACCCGGCCGGATGGACGCGCACGTACCGCGCCGGGCGACCGGACGCCGCACCCAGCGCGGCGGCGACCTGCCGGCGGGCGGCGTCCTTCGCGTCCGCCGGAACGCCGTCCTCCAGATCGTAAATCAGAACGTCCGCCGGCAATCCGGCCGCCTTGTCGATCATCCGCTGCCGGTGTCCCGGAACAAAGAGCCAGGACCGCATCGCATTCACCCGTCCGTCTCCTCGCGAATCTCGGGAAAGGCGCTTCCCGACGGCGCATGCGCCCGCTTGTACACCATTACGCTGCGAGTCAGATCGATAACGACCCGGCCGTCCTGATTCACGCCCCGCGTCCGAACCGTCACAATGCCCGCTTCCTGGAACGACCCGGACTCACGCATGGCGAGCACCTCCGTCTCGCAATAGAGCGTATCTCCTACGAATACCGGATGGGGCAGCCGGACCTCGCTCCATCCCAGATTCGCCATTGCCTGCTCGCTCACGTCGGGGACGCTCATGCCAACGACCAGCGAAAGCGTAAAGGTACTGTTCACCAGGATCTTCCCCCACCGCGTCCGCCGGGCATACTCCTCGTCGAAGTGGAGCGGATTGGTATTCAGGGTCAGGTGCGTGAACAGCTGGTTGTCGGCCTCCGTGACCGTCCGGCCGAACCGGCTCCGGTAGACTTCGCCCTCGGCGAAATCCTCATAGTACCTCCCGGTCCAGCCTGGAATCACCTTCTTCTTCTTTGTCGCCATACCAGACCCCTCTGTGCCGACATCCGCCAATGACCCCGAGCGCGCTTCCGCCCCGCGAATCCCCTTTTCGGTTGACATTGCGGCTGCGATCGTCCATAATAGTCGGGTTTCAGGCCACATCGTAATATGATTTCGCCGCATTTCGTTGTCCAGCGCTTTCGAACGCGAATCGCCCAAATCCGGTTCACCAATGACCGAATATTCCTCCGCAGGCCTGAAGGCGTTGCTGAACCGTCGGTTCGTCGCCCTGCTCCTCGTTTCCTTTCTTGCCAGTTTCGTCTCCAGTCCTCTCTATTCCTCGCTCCTCCCCGTATACGTGGAAGCCGGTCTTGCCCGCTCCCCCCTCTTTTCGGCCGGTCTGCGCGGCCTCTTCTTCATGCTGGGAGGCCTCTGCTCCGTGCCCGCCGGCATGCTGTGCGACGCCTTCGGCATCAAGCGAGTGCTGATTCTGGGCCAGTTCGGGCCGCTGCTGGCGGGGGCCATCTTTCTGACCGGCGATCCGTACCTCCTTTCCGCCCTTTGTATCGGCCTGGGCATGACCTTCGGATTCAGCAGCACGGGCGGACAGAGCTATCTGCTGGGCGCCGTTCCCGCACGCATCCTGGGCATGGCGGCCGGCGGATATTTCCTGAGCAGCACGCTCGGCAGCGCCGCGGGCAACCTGCTGGCCGGTCCCATCGCCGACAACCTGGGATACGAACGCCTCGGGGTTCTGGCCTGCGCCACCGCCGCGGGTATCGTCGTTCTGTCGCTCGTCCTGTTGCCCAGCCTGCCCCGTCCCCGGAATGCCGGCGGATCGGCCACCCGGTCTCTTGCCGGATTCATCGACCTGTGCCGCCGCCGCGAAGTCCGTCTGCTGCTGGCCATCCGGTACCTGCCCACCAGCTACTGGGGCGCCGTGACTCTGCTCATCCCATTGCTCATCTTCCGGGTCTCCGGAACCAACACGTCCGTCACCACGTACAGCGCCATCAGCCTGGTCGCAGCCTGCGGCTCCCAGTTGCTGACCGGCCGGCTGGTCGATCGCATCGGCCGCTGGAGGCCCGTCGTCATCTCGTCCTCGCTCGTGGCCGTCAGTGCCGTGGGCCTGACGTTTACAGCACACACGCTCGCCGGCCTGTACATTTTCGGGATCGTGGCATCCGTTTTCGCCTGGTCCCTTTCCACCACCATGCCCGGTATCCTCCAGTTGACCGCCCGGGAGGGAGAAGAGGGCCGGGTGGTCGGCAGCGCGCACGTGGCCTGGAGCGCCGGCATGCTCTCCGGCAGCCTGGGCGGCGGCAAACTCATCGACTGGGGTACGTCGGTGCCCTTCGCCATCGGCACCGTATTCGCACTGGGGGCGGTGGCCTGCGGCATCGGACTGTACTACGTTCATCGCGCATCCGATCCCGGTCCCCCAAAACCCACGGTCCAGTGACTCCGTGAGAGCGGCTGTCGATCGATGCGCTTGCGCGACGGCCAAAGATCCGTATATTCGTAAGGCTCCCGCCACGGCCGCCTGATGCGGGCCCGGCATTCCATCCCCGCCATTCGCCGGACAACGATCCGAGGTTCCCAATGGATGACATTCGCGTGGGCCTCGTGGGCCTCGGCCACCGGGGTCTGCACTGGCTCCGCCTGCTTCAGCGCCTCCGCGGTTACCGTATAACGGCCGTTTGCGACCCGATCGCCGCGCTGCACGAACGGGCGCTGTCCGCGGTCGAGAACCCGGCCAGAGCGTATGCGGTTTACGATGACATCCTCGCCGACAATAACGTGGACGCCATCGCCCTGTGCGTCCGCTGCAGGGAGCAGGGCGCACTGGCGGCCATGGCCCTGGAAGCAGGCAAACACGTGAACTCCGAGGTTCCGGCAGCCCATACCCTGGAAGACTGCTGGCGCATCGTCACGCAGGTCGAGCGCACGGGCCTGGTCTACCAGCTGGCCGAACAAACGAGATACTGGGGTTTCGTGGACACCTGGCGGGACCTGGTGGCGCGTGGACGGCTGGGCAGGGTCACCTTCTGCGAAGGCCAGTATATCGGGTACTACGGCACGCGCCAGTTCTTTCAGGACCCGGACACCGGAGAATTCCATTCGGTGGAACAGTTGGGCGGGCACGCAAGCGCCAGACCGACCTGGCTCCACGAAATGCCGCCCATCCACTACCTTCCCCACGAACTCAGCCCCATGCTCAGGGTACTGGACGACCGCGTGGTGGAAGTGACGGCCATGAGCACCGCGGCGCCCAGTTATTCCCATCCGGAAATCGGCCAGCCCGATATCCAGGTGGCGCTGATGAAGACGGAGAAGGATGCGATCCTGAGGATGGCCGCCGGATTCACGCAGAAGATACCCAGCAGCCGGGGTCACCACTGGTACCAGGTGCTCGGTACCAGGGGCAGCGTCGAATGGAAGCGATCGCAGAGAGGGCGTCCGCTCATGTGGCTGGCCGACGACCAGATGCACGATATGGCCGAAGTCGACTGGCGCTTCGAGCGCACCGGCGCACCCGCCGAAGCGCGGGCAAGCGGCCACGGCGACGCCGACTACTACGTACATGCCGCGTTCCGGGACGCCGTCCGTGAAGGGAAGGCCCTCGAATTCGACGTGTACCGGGCAATCGAGACCGCCGCACCGGCCATCCTGGCGGCGGAGTCTATCGACCGAGGGACCCAACCCATGAACGTCCCCGACTTCCGTCCCGCAAACGCAAGGCCCTCCGGCACGATGCCCGAAAGGACCGGATGATGCAGATCGGAATTCTGACAGGCCGGTCCAATCTTTCGGCGTACATCGACGAGATCTTCAAGTCCTGGGGGCTTCCGCTGGTTACGCCGGTTACCCGCGACCGGTTACCCAGCCTGCAGCCCGCCGGGATTCCCGTTCTTGTGTGTCCGGCGAATCAGGACGATGCCAGGCTCACGGATTACGCCCGGAGGGGAGGCACGGTTGTCTGTTTCCTGCCGGGAAGGGCGCTTGCGCGCGCGGCCGGGCTGAAGGTGCGGGGCACGAAAGAACCGCCGCAGCGGCTGCGGAACGTCGCGTATCCCACCGGCGGCCTGGCCGGCGAATTCGTTCCGGTCGTGGGGTCCACTCACGAGTGGGAACATTCGGAAACCGCCAAACCGCTGGCCTTCCTGTCTCATCCGGGGCGCTATGACGGCGAAACCGTCGGCATTTCGGAGACCCGCCTCGGCAGCGGGAGAATCGTCGCCTTCGCCTTCGACCTGCCCCGTTGCGTACTCTTGCTGCGCCAGGGCGATCCCGGCCTTGCAGAGCGCATTCCCGACGGCGACGGATGCGCACGGCCAACGCACATGGCCGCGCGGGTGGGCCCGTACGATGCCGGCTGGATTCCCCATGCCGACCTGCTCTCCCGGCTGCTCGTGGACCTGACCCGCCGGTATCTGCCCGCGCCGGCGCCCTTTCTGTCCCACCTTCCCGGCACCGCGCCGGGCATCCTGCTGTACTCCGGCGACGAGGACTACGCCGACGTTGCTTCGAACGAGGATGAGTTCAGGGGCGTTTCCGATGCAGGGGGGCGCATGAGCCTGTACATCATCCCCAACCATACCAAATCCACGCCGGAAGACGTGGCGAGATACGCCGGCGCCCACGACGTCGGGCCGCACCCGAACCTTCGCCCGCTGGATGGCCGTCCGGTAAAGGAACGCGTTGCCGAATTCGAGCGCCAGGTGCGCATGTTCCAGGAGAAGTTCCGGATTCCCGCGCGTACCGTGCGCAATCACTGCACCGCGTGGGCGGGATATCTGGACCTCGTGGACGTGATGGAAAAACTGGGCATACAGATGGACGGCAACTACTTTTCAGGAACCTATATGAGAGACCGGGAGAGCGCGCCCTACGCGGCTTTCGGCGCGGCGCTCCCGATGCGCTTCTGCCACCCGGACGGCCGCCTCGTCAACGTCTACCAGCAGCACACCCACGTGATCGACGACGGCTGGTTCGGCCCACAGGACTATTCCTACAAGCTGTCGCCGCCTGTGTTCTCAGTGATGCTGGAGCGTATCTTCACCGATATCACGACCCGGTTCCATACCCCCTACGGCGCCTGCATCCACCCGGGAAACTGGGTCAGGTTTTCCGAGGACCAGGGCCGGGAACTGCTGCGCCAGGCGAACAGATTCGGCCTGCCGATCTGGTCGTTCGACCAGTGGGCGGCCTTCTGGAGCGCACGCGATTCGTGGCGAATCACCCACCTGAAATGGGAAGGTTCAAGACTGAACTTCAACCTTCAGGGCCGTTCGCCTCACCCGGATCTCCGCATCCAGATACCACAGGAATTCGCCGGCGCGGCGATGAATAAGATCCTGGTGGACGGTGTCGCCGTGCGACCGGATACGGGAATCCGGTACCGGGAACCCGTCTGCCTTGCGTCCTTGCCCCGGGACCGGACCGGGATTTCGATCGAGGCCATCTACCACCCGAACCCGAACTGAGCCGACCGTGCGGAACCGATCCCTCAGAGTCATCGTCTTCGGGGCGCATCCCGACGACTGCGATATCAAGGCCGGCGGCCTTGCCATCCACTACGCGGCGCTCGGCCACGACGTTCGTTTCATCTCTATCACAAACGGAGACGCGGGCCATCACGAGACGGGGGGCATCGCGCTCGCGCGCAGGCGGCGGGCGGAAGCCGAAGCCGCCGGCGCCGTGGCGGGCATCGAATACCACGTGATGGACAACCACGACGGCGAACTGGAACCCACGCTGGCGAATCGCAAGAACGTTATCCGCATGATCCGCTCCTATACGCCGGACCTCATCCTCACCCATCGGCCCAACGATTACCATCCGGACCATCGGTATACCGCCATCCTGGTTCAGGACGCGGCCTATATGGTCACCGTACCCAACGTCTGTACGGACGTGCCCGCGCTATCCTACAACCCCGTGATCGCCTATCTGAGCGACAACTTCCGGTTTCCCGCGCCCTTTGCGCCCGAGGTGGCTATCGACATCGACGCCGTTGTCGACAAGAAGCTCGATATGCTGCACTGCCACACTTCGCAGATGTACGAGTGGCTGCCGTACAAAGCCGGCCACCTCGACGACGTGCCGAAATCGCCCGGCCAACGCAGAAAGTGGCTGGAACACAGGCTCGAGCAATTCAAGGCCGTTGCGGACCGCCACCGCGCCCTTCTCGTCGACCGATACGGCGAGCATCGCGGGCGCGCCGTCCGTTACGCCGAAGCCTTTCAGGTCTGCGAATACGGCGCACCGCTCACGCCCGGGAATGCCCCCGTCCTGTTTCCATTTTGAAAGAGTCGAGCAGAAATCTCCTGTTTGCTCACGGAAAGTGCAGGTTTGAAGCCTGCCCCTGCCATCCGATCTTCTTCTAGAAATCATTCACCATACGCACGTGCACCTTTCCCCGCCCCAGGTTGTCGGTTCTCGTCAAACCGTAATCCAGCCCGATGGTCCCCAGCCGGGATACGGTACGCATCCCCAGCCCGAATCCCAGCGGGAAGCGCAGCCCGTTCTCTTCAACCCCCGCGGCATTCCTCAGAACGCCGGCGTCCACGAAAAGAAACGCCCGCGACCGGCGACCCAATATAAGCCGCCACTCCAGATTCGTCCATAACGCCCGGTTCACCAGAAACGCCTCCTCGCGATACCCTCGAATCGTCGTCGCGCCCCCAAGTCGCAACGGTCCGTCCGGGAGCGCGACCCCGTTTTCCGCCACGCCGGCGCCGTGCAGGGTCGCCGCGAGCGCCGTCCGCCGCCCCAGCGCCTGAATTCGATGCAGTTCCGCGGTCGCGCGCAACCTGCGGCCGGCGTCGTCGTTCTGCGTCACGCGGCTCCAGACGAGGCCGATACGGTACATCGATCCCGCCATCGGATTCCACCGATCGTCTCTGCGGTCGAATTCGAGCGTACCATCCAGAGATGACAGTCGACCCTTCACAAAACCTGGCGCCCCGCTCGAATCCGGTCGGACGCCGCCCCCGGAAACACCGATCCGGACTTCGACGCCGCCGGCCGTTGACAGATTGACGCCGAGACCGACCCGGTCTTCGGCGAATCCGGGCCGTTGCCGCATCAGAAGCGTCGCATCCAGGCCTAACGGCCGGCTCAGAATCCACGGTTCGAAATAGAGCAGATCCAGATCGGACGCCGCGGGCCCCCTGCGCGACCACGAGGCGGCGGTCTGCCGCCCGCTCCCCATCAGATTGGCGAATGCGATGGCGAACGATCCGGTCAGTCCCCGCGCGCCATCCCGCGATGGGGGCGCCACGCCCACGACGCCTTCGATCCGCCCCGCCGGCGCTTCGCGGACGGAAACCACCAGCGCCGTACGTCCGTCGGGCTCGGCCTCCAACACCGGGTCATCCACGTCCAGCAGAAACGGAAGCCGTCGGAGCGCACGCAGCGCGCGGTCGACCCGGCGCTGATCGTAGGGCCTGCCCTGAGTACTCCGCATCTCTCTAACGAGTGTCTCGACACGGGTGATCCGGTTGCCCGTGAAGCGGATCGTATCCACGCGCACAAGGGGACCCTCCTCCACCGCAATCCGGACCCGCGCCGTGTCGCTGCCCGGCAGAACACGCACCTCCGGCGCCAGCGAACAATAGGGATACCCGCGGTTCTCGTAAAAACGGACGAGCGCCTCCAGGTCCGAATCGAGGGACTCCGTTACCAGCGGCCGCCCGGCGCGGGCGGTCATCGCGTCCAACAGGGAGTCGGTCGCCGCGGTCCGGTTGCCGGAAATCTCGACCGAACCGATCAGGGTGGGTCTCCCCTCCTCGACGCGAAAACGCACACGTCCCCGATTCAGGTCCACCACGGGATACGCGACGGATACCTGCCAGTATCCGGCTCTTCGATATCCGTTCAGAATTCGTCTCATGTCGTTCGCGAGCAGCAGGCTGTCCACCGGCAGGCCGGCGCGCGTGGTCAGCCAGCCCCGAACACGATCTTCCGACATCCGATGGGCCCCGTCCACCCGCACGTTGCGTACGAGGACGCGACCGGCCGCCGACGCGTCCTCACAAACCGCCGCCATAAGCGTTATCACGAGACTATATAGCCAAGACCGTCCATATTTGAACACACGGCACCTCTCAGAATAAGGCCCGCATTTCCATGTGCCCCAGATGCAGGACCGGCTTCCCGGGGCGCTTGCGCCCGTCGTACAGGACCATCGCGGTCAGGTGCCTCCCAAGCCGGTAGTCCACCCCCAGGCGCCATCCCACGTTGTTTCCGTTACGGTTCCCGCCTGCCATCCCCAGGAACAACGGCATGGTTCCGGAGGCGAGGACACGGGTCCAGTCCCAGGAAGTTCGCAACCGCCCCCTGCCCGGCAGCGCGCGTCGAATCTCCGGGCGAACCGAAACAAAACGGGCGTGCAACGCGCGATTCTCCTCCCTTTCCGTGCCGAGCGCCAGTCCCATCCGCGCCTGCCATGCCCTTGCCGCGTGCCGATCGGCCCCCAGGGTCAGCCGGCGGGATCGGATTTTGTAGAAAAACGGACCTTCGCCGGGTCGGTCGCGCGCCTCACCTTGCAGTTCCAGCTCCACCGACGATCCGCGACCGAGTGCGACACGACCCTGCGCGGACACCTGTGACGTGGTCTCCAGACCGCCATCCCTAAAGTCCTGGTCGAGGCGTGTGCCCCGACGGGTCGTCACCCGAAACGTGGCAGGACGGCCGTATCGAAAGAGGTAGAGCCGGGTCCGCAGCTCACGCCGCCCGTGGAGAATCCCCTCGCCTGCGCCGAAACCGTACATGTACCAGGGCGCCACGCCGGCCTGGCCAGGCGGCGCCTGCCGGTCGGCCTCCAGCGTCACGTCCAGCGACAGACCGGCGAGGAACCGCAGCCACCGGCCTTCGGGAGATCGCAGAAGCCGCTTCAGCACAAGCTCGGTCCGGGCGGCAAGCGCCGCGTCGCGCACGGGGCGATACCGGGCGGCCGGACTGATATAACGCACGTACTCGCCTTCCACGTCTTCCACGAACTCCTCCGGGTCCTTGAGCCCGTCGCCATCCACGTCCTCCCAGACGTGCGTACCGCGACCCGGACCGAGGACCACGTACACCGGCTGTCTGTCGGGCGCGCCGGTACTGGAAATGCGATAGGAAAACCGGTGCGAAACCGCCCCTTTCAACACGGTGTACCCCCACCTGATCCGTCCAAGGTCCGTGATGCGACCCTTTGCGGGATGCAGCGGGGAATGGGTCCGGCTCCTGCTGTACTCCCCTGAAAAAGACAGACCGCGCCTGCCGGACATCGATGTGCGGTGGGTTGTCGTCCACGCCCGCAGGCTGTCCTGCCATGTGCGTTCAAGGAGGTGGATCCTCCGCACCGAAACTTCCGACGTCCACGCCAGCGCACCCAACACGCGCGTTGACAGGTCCACGGCCCCCGACCGGACACGGACTCCACGGTGCGCGGTATCGGCCGCCGAGGCATAATACAGGGTCGAATGAGGAACCGACGACCCGGTCGCGGTTTCCGACTCAAAACGCAATCCCGGCGTGAACCCTCGCATGGGCGCCCGGATTCGGCCCCGATGCCTGGCGAACTGACCCGACCCGTGGGACACTTCGTCGAAGCGATAGAACACCCGCGGGGCCCGCGCATCGGAAACCCGGAGGCCGACGTCGCGCCGGACCGCCGTCACGTTCCCCTGGCGCCTGCCGTAACCGGCATCGAACCGGACGCCGGGCCTGATGGCGTATTGCAGCGCCACCTCGCCCATCCGGTCTCCAGCCTCCGGCGCATCGGCCTGCCAGCCCCACCGCCCCTCGCGCGTCACCCGTACGATGTTCTCAATCGCCTGAAACCGTGCGCCCACCTGCCGGTATGAGCCGGTCAGGCGAACCCGCCCGAGAGCGTAACCGCCCAGCCGCAGCGCACCGGGCCACAGATCCAACCCCAACCTGAAAGCCCGGCCCCGGCGCTGGCTGCGGGTGTCCGCCTTCGCGGGCGCCGCGCTCATCGCCAGTTCTCCGTCCAGGCGGACGCCCGCTGCAGGCTCATATGCCGCATCCATCACGGCCAGTTGCTGCCGGAACGGTTGAAAATGCGCCGCGGAGATACCGACACCCGCGACGCCGCCGGCCCTGTCGGCCTCGCGGATAAACGTCCCGCCCAGCTTGAGCCGGTCGTCGGCAAGCGCCAGGGTGCCCCGCGCGCCCATCAGGCGCCGCCGGGACCCGGGGGCCTCGAACTGGTATTCCACGGTGATGCGGCTCTGACCGGTGACGGGTCTGACCGGGGTAAACGTAATGGTGGACATTTCATAGTCCACAACGTAGTCCTGGCTCTCGCCCCCGCGTAGCAGACGTCCGTCCTGATAGACCCTTTCGGATCCCGCGACGATTCCGCCGCCGAGGGCGTCAGCGTCACCGGGCAACCGGTATGGGCCCTGGTAGCCTTCGATGGTGTGAAGGCGGTGGCTGACCCAGCGTCCGTTCGCAGCGGCCCCGAACAGGTTCACGTCCGCGCCGGACGCTGCAAACGCGAAATGGGCGCCATGCAACCGCCTGCGATATCGCCCGAAGGTGGTCCCGTCGAACTCGACGTCCAGGTCGCCGAGCGAAGCCGAAAATTTCCGGGAACGGACCTGGAACCTCACGCGGTCCAGCTCCTGCAGGTTGCGTGTGCCGCCTTCGAGTCCCAACGGGAGGTTCCGGTCGGACAGCATCGCGGTCACTTCCACGCCGTCAGCCATCTGTCCGGATAGTTGCACCCGAAGCGCCTGGCTGAGTTCCAGATCGCGATTGCCGCCCACAGTGACCTGTATGCGCTTCGCGCCCCCGACGTCGAGCCGTGAGGTCGCCTCGCCGTACGGGTCCGGCGTTTTCACGATCGCCCGGCGACTTCGGCGCCGGACCGGGGCCAGCCGCACATGCGGCCGATCCGGGTTTCGCTCACGCCGTCGGTAGACCCCGGGTAGAACCTGAGGCAATTGCCGGAACCGCACGAAAACACGGGTGCCGCGAGGACGTTCCCGCGCCAGCAGCAGCACGCCACCGGCACAGTCCACTTCGTAGTCCAGGTCCCTGACGAGCAGGCTGTCTCGCACCCAGACTCGTTCGCTTTCCGCCAGAATCGGTCGGTCCGAGATGCGAAAAGGACCCCGGCTGCCATCCGTCCGAATGGTCCGCTCCATATCGAAGACAGTCAGCTGTCCGGGCGGAGGCGCGGCGCCGGCCGCGGTGAAGAGGCCGGCGACGATTATGAAGATCTGACGGATGAGCATGGGCTTGAACAAAAAAAAGGGTCGGGAGTCGGAAAAACCAGGCTCTGCGCCTGGCCTTTGAGACCCGCGGCCCGTATTTCTGACGACCAGGACGTGGCGTCTTCGCCGCCTATCTCCTGCTGATCAACATTTCGAACTTCTGAATGCGATGGTTGCCGCCGTCCAGAACGAAGAGAGCCCTGCCGGGACCGAAGGCCACGTCGGTCGGCGCCTTGAACGCGCCGGGCCCCCGGCCGGCGCCGGGCCCGCCGATCAGGGCGGCCACGTCCCCGGTCCTCAGATCCAGCGCCACCACACGGTTGTGCCCCTTGTCCGCGACAAACAACACGTCCTCCGGCCCCACGCACACGCCCGCCGGCTCGGAGAGCGACCCTTCCGCCAGGCTCTTGCTGAAGTTTCCGTATCTGTCGAATACGGCGATGCGGTCGTTCTCGCTGTCGCAGACGTAGACCTGGTTCTTGGGTCCGACGGCGAGTCCCAGCGGACGCCGTATGCGGTCGGCTCCGTATCCGAACCCTCCGAACTGGTTCTCGACAGGGCTGTAACTGCTGATCTGAACCACCTGGTCGGCGTCGGTGTCACAGACGTACAGCTCACCGTCTTCCGAAACCGCAATCCCGCCAAGGTTTCCCAGGCGGATGGGCCCGTCTACGTCGCGTCCTCCAACCACGCCCAACAGGCGGAAATGAGGGCTGAAAATCTGGATGCGGTTGTTTCTCCCGTCCGAAACGTATACCTCCAGCCCCGCCTTCCCCACCGCGACCCCCGCCGGCTGGCTGAATTGCCCCGGGTCCCAGCCAAACGTGCCCACCTCAGACAGATACGCCCCGTCCGGATCGAACTTCTGGACGCGGTCATTGCCCGTATCGGCCACGTACAGATTGCCGAACGTATCGAGGGCGATGGCGGACGCTTCGTGAAAGTGCCCCACCCCGCCTCCTTTCTGTCCGATTGCGGCGGCAAACCGGTACGCAACCGCAAGCTTCGGCGCCGGCTTCTTCTCCTCCGAAACCGCCGCGGCAGCCATCCCCATCGACATCACGAAAATACAGGCCCGCAGTCGCATCTTCATCCTTCCTGTGCCTCGCCGTTACCGGTTTTCTCGCGCTCTTTGGCTTTTATCCTGTCCATCCTGTTCATCCATGTGAGTTCTGGTTTTCGGTTTTCATCCTGCTCCTGGTTTCTAATCCTGCTTAATCCTGTAAATCCTGATCGGTTTTTTTCGCGCTTTTTCGTGTATTTCGTAGTTTTCGATGTCCGTTTTTTCGGGTATTTTGGTTTTATCCTGTCAATCCTGTTTATCCATGTGAGTTCCGGTTTTGAATTGAGATAGGCTATATCTTCAGATTCCGCTCGATGCTGTCCACGGCCGACTCGATGTCCTCGCGGTGCCCGAACGCGCTCAGCCGGAAGAACCCTTCGCCGCTGGGTCCGAATCCCGCGCCCGGCGTCCCGACGACGTGCGCCTCGGACAGCAGCTTGTCGAAAAAGTCCCAGGAACCCATGCCCCCGGGCGTCTTCATCCAGAGATACGGCGCGTGGACGCCGCCATAGACGGTGAGGCCCATGCCCTCGAGCCCGGAGCGGATGCGCGAGGCATTGGCCATATAATACGCCACCATTTCACTGCACTCCGCCTTCCCCGCGTCCGTGAACACCGCCAGAGCGCCGCCCTGCACGATATTGGAGGCGCCGTTGAACATCGTATTCTGCCGCCTGCGCCAGAGTCCGTTCACAGCACCCGGCCCGCCGTCTTCCACGACCAGGTCGTTCGGAACCACGGTCCAGCCCAGCCGTACGCCGGTGAATCCGGTATCCTTGGAGAAACTGTTGATTTCGATGGCGCAGGTTGCGGCGCCCTCGATCTCATAGATGCTGTGCGGGAGGTACGGATCCGAAATGTACGCACAGTAGGCCGCGTCGAAGATGATCACCGCCCGATTGCGGATGGCGTAATCCACAAACGTCTGCAACTGGCTGCGGGTTGCAACGGAACCGATCGGGTTATTGGGACTGCAGATGTAAATCAGGTCCACTTTTTTCTCGGGCAATGCGGGAAAGAAGCCGTTCGCCTCCGTGCAGGGCATGTAGACGATTCCCTGATACTGACCGTCGACCATCGTCCCGGTGCGACCGGCGATCACGTTGCTGTCCACGTAGACGGGATAGGCGGGGTCCTGAACGGCCACCACGTTGTCCAGGCCGAAGATGGACTGGATATTCGCCGAATCGGGTTTTCCTCCGTCGCCGACGAATATCTCATCCGTATCCAGTACGACGCCGCGTTCCGCGTAACGGCCCGCGATGGCTTCTCTGAGATCGAGATTCCCTTCGCTTCCGTCCGCGTACCCCGTATAGGTCTCGACGACCGCCAGTTTATCCACCGTATGATGCAAGCGTTCGATCACGCTGGGAGGCAACGGCTCGGTGGTGTTGCCGATGCCGAGACGCATCACTTCAACGTCAGGGTGATCATCCAGAAACGCGCCCGTCCGCCTTGCGATTTCCGGGAACAAATAGCCGGCCGAGAGTTTGTTGTAGTTGGAGTTGATTGTCGCCATCGGTTTTAATTTACCTCCTTCGGAAGTTTCCCTCGATTGCACCCGTCACCGGCCGGAGCGAGTGCGCCGTCCGCCCCTTTCCGCGAACAGAAATCTCGTACAATATAAACCCGCAGTTGGGGTATCACAGGCCCAACTGCACCCTGATCGCGCGTTCCACGCGGTCCATGTCCGATACGGAGACGCGTCCGTGAAGCGCACTCAATCGGCGCTTGCTCACCGTTGCCAACTGGTCGGCCATCGCCTTCCGTCTTTCGTCCAGTACGGTCACATAGGCTTCACTCGGGTAGAGACGGTCGAGATTGCTCGTCAGCGGCACGACCTGAACGCGATTCAAATGTCTGTTGGATGCGTCGTTGCTGACGATAATCGCGGGGCGTCTCTTACGGATTTCGCCACCCGTGGATGGGTTGAAATTCACCCACCACACTTCACCTCGGCGCATCGAAACCATCTCCCAACGTGTCTTCCGCCCATTCTATTGCTTCTTTTTCCCGTTCTTCATCCCGCGCCATGTCGACGTAAGCCTGTTCCAGGTCCGGTTGAAGCACATGGGGGCGGACCAGCGTTTCGACAAAGCGGCTGATGCGCCGGCGGCCGATCGTCCGATGGAGGCCTTCATACACCTCTTCGTCGATGGTTATGGTCAGCTTCTTGCGCATGCGCAATTCTCCGTTCGGGAAGACACCAGACGATACTACACGTATATTATACGTATAACAAATCCCGGTGACGAAGTCAAGGCCGGATTCGCGGAGGATTCGTCTATCAGCAGCCGATGCGTCCCACTACGCCCGCGTTATTTCGTCTCGACAAAGGCGAGAATATACCCATCGGGATCCGACACGTAAAATTCACGGCCGTAAGGCATCTCCCGCAGAGGTTGCGTTACCGGGACGGAACGGTTTTGTGCCTCGTTGTACGTCGCGTCGATATCCTCCACCGTGAACGTGATGTCCAGGTGTTCGTTTTCCCGCCGGAATTGCCGCTCGTCAGGCCGCGTGTGGGCGAGTTTCAGGTGGATCGAGTGACCGTCCCGAACGACTCCGGCGTAGAAATGCTCGTACCGGAAGTCGAGGCCGAATCCGAGCTGCCCGGTATAGAAGCGGATCGACCGGTCCAGATCGGCCACGAGAAACTGCGGGCTCATGCCAGTCAGTTTTGCAGCGGGTCTCCGGCCCATTGTTCTCCTTTACGGATGAGGCCACGCGAATGCATGAGGGCTGGTTGGAGTACACGTTTGCGCGGAAACATGGGATTGGGTACAATAAAGCGTTCGACGCGGCCCGCGTCAAGCCAGAGATCACACTGAAATATGCGTATTGGCCGCACTTACGCCGCCATTGAAGTTCGAGTGCGTGATGGGCGACGTTCAATTGGATATCCGATGACTTGGGGACGAATCTACCTCTGGATTGCGATTCTGATCTTTGCCGCGGCCGCCCCGGTCGTGGCGCGCCTCGTCGAAATCGGTCAGGCGCATCTGATCCACGGCCGCAATCCCATCTCCTTCTGCAACCTGCTCTTCGCGGGCAACCTGGTGGCGGCGCTGACCCTGTTTGCCGTCACTCAGCGGGAGTGGCGCCCATCGCGCCTGCGCAGGCTGTCCCGCCGCCAATGGCTGATCCAGACCGTCCTGGCCCTCACGTCCGGCGCGATTGCGCCGGCCATGATGTTCACGGCCATTTCGCGGACCTCAGTGACCAATATCGTCCTGATCGAGACGATAGAAATCCCGCTCGTCCTGCTGCTGGCCTGGATATTTTACCGGGAAAAATCGAGCGGGACCGCCGTCGTGGGCGCCTTGTGCGCCGTCACCGGCGTGGCGACAACGCTCTTCCTGCAGATGGACGCCTCGCCGGAAAGCATGGCGGCGGCTCGGATGGGAAGCGGGGTGGGCAGCGGCGAGGTCTTTGCGGCGGCGGCGACCGTGCTCCTCGTTTGCGGCGCAGAAATCGGCCGCAAGCAGCTTCAGTCGATCCCGCTGGGCATCTTCAGCGTCTACCGCAACCTGCTGGGCGCGCTCTTCTTCCTCGGAATCGGCCTCTACCTCTTCGGGATCGAGCACTTCGCCGATATCTTCTCGCCGGTACTGTGGGGCTGGATGATCCTCTACGGCGGGGTCGTGGTGGCCTGCGGCCAGCTGTCGTGGTTTGCCGGGATCAAGCGCGTGCGTCCGGCCGACATCGCCACGGCGTCTTCCTTCTCACCGGTGGCCGGCGTCCTCTTCGCCGGCCTCATCCTGGGCGAGGTGCCCATGCCCGCGCAACTCATCGGTGGCGGCATTATCCTCGCGGGCATCGCAATCGCCCTGTGGGGCGAGTTGCGCGGCGAGCGTCCGGCGCGGCCGCCCAGGATTGAGGACAAGGCCAAAGCGTTCACCGGCGTCTGAACGCACGTCGGCGGCCAGCGCCTCGTCGTGTTATTGCGTGACCTTACCTGCGAAGTACGGATGTTGGGTAACCGGCGCTTTGGGAATCTCGCCGGTGGGCGGCTTCAACATGATGTCCTCGAACAGGACCATACGGGGGGTAACGATACTCGTGAAGACGGGGCGGCCACGCCCCCCACCGGAAAAGGGTGAGGAGTTGTCCTCAGACCGAAACATCACGGTGTTGACATCGTGCGTGCTGGACACATGCACGATGTCCTTGAAGGTATAGGCGCCGATCCCGGAAAATTGCGCGTTACGTACGAGCTCCCTGCGTCCGTCCAGGTAGACTTTGTAAACGAAAATCGGGTTTTCCGGTTTAGCTACGTAGTCTTCTGATCCGGAAGACGTAAACACAACCGGCGATTCGCTCGTTCTGTAAGACGGATTAGCCACGTGTGTAACGATGTAGCCGTATTCTTTTTTCTGCCTTTTGATGAGTTTGAAGAATTCCTTTCGGATCTGTTCTTCGCTCATTCCCTTCTCCGGCTCGATCAGAATATTGCTCGGCGCGACCCCCGCGCCTCGACGGTGACCCGTACTGCGGTTGATGCCGCGAACGGGCATACGAGTCGTTAATAGTGTTTCGAGAACACCCTTCCGTACAAGCTGGACCTCGCGCGCGCGCACGCCTTCATCATCAATACGATACCCGCCCAACAACGGCCGATCCCGGTAGGTTTCGAGATTCGGGGCGGCGCGCACATTCAGGAATGGGGGAAGAACACGCACGCCTATCTTGTCAAGGAAAGGGTTTTCCGCTTTTTGTGGATAGTAGCCTTCGTATTCGGGATTGTCGTGCATCGCCCTTCGATTCGACAACAGGTACGGTATGAACCCCTGGCTGAACAGTTCCGTCGCGGCCTGCCCTTCGAAGATCACCGGCCCGGTGAAACGTTCGACGACGGGTGCAAGGCGCAGTTGGCGCAGGCGTCTTCCCATCGCGACGATCCTTAACGCGAGTTCTCTGTCGCCGGGAAGGGTCTCTGGTGACCGGGCGTACGCGGCGACGAAGTCCTCCAGGGGCATGCCGTCGGGAGCCTGCGTCGCGGCGACCGCAGTAAGTGCCATCCCGGATCTCGTGCCCGAAAACGAGGTACCCTCGCTGTTAAGGTAATGGAAGCTGGTGTTATTTCCACGGATGCGCACCTGTGATGTATAGATGTCGGGCAACTCTCGGAATAGCGCGGAGAGGCGACGCACCCGCTCTTCCAATGTGTCGAGATTCAGGACGATCCGACGCACTTCATGGACTTCGTTTGCCGGCGTTTCCCTGCTGAAGTCGGGGATCTCCTCAGTGCGCGTCTTGTTCTGCAGGGCGGCGCGCTTCCTGGCGAGATCTTCCAGTGCCGTTTTGTATGCGGCGTCAGTGGCCAGCCAGATTCTGCGCCGCAGCTCAGTGTAGTTGTCCTCCAGGGGCAATGCAACACGGCCGCCTCGCATCCGTACGACGCCCGAACCGCCGAAGGTGAACGAGCGAAAGTTGGTATTGTCCAGGGCGTAGTCTCCCACCCGTACCTCGACGTCCAGCGTGCGTGAGTGGTTTTCGCGGCTTTCGAGCAGACTGCCGAAGGTTGCCGAGGCACGTTTGGCCTTCATCTCGCGTACGAGATATGAAACAAAGTACGGACGATCCAAATCCTGAAGCTGGAGTTGCTGCATCGAACGCGCGAGTTCGTCACGGAGGGCACGATGTAAAACGCTGACTTCCGCACGCGCCGCTGAAGTTGTCAGGAGGCTGACGGCAAGGACCAGGTGGAACAATGTCACTTTGTACATGAGATGGCTCCCGCGGGCTGGAATGGAAATCAGAGGAGGTCTCCGTCTTCTTCGTCTTGAGGCGTTTCGGAGGTCGGCGCGTCGAGGATGGGACGCCTCTCCTGGGACTTGGTTTTCTTCTGCACCTCGATCTGAGAGATATAAATACCCGGTGACACGGCAGCCACCGGAACCCATCCCGACTCAGCGCCGCAAATGCCGTTGAATACACCAATGCGATCGTCGGCGGCGGCGATTCGGCTGAAGGCGGTCAGCGGTGTTCCGATCAGGTCGACGCCACGCACAAGTTCCTCTCGACCGTCCGCGTAAATCCGGTAGACCATGATGGGAAGCACGTTGAATGCATTGGGAAACCCACGGCCGGTGATGGTGAATCCCCCCTGGATATCCTCGAAGTAAAGGCCGAATTCCTTACCCTCCTTGCGGCACTGTTCGATGAGCAATTCCTTGAGCCCGTCCCGGGTAAGCGGGTCCGAGGTCTCCACAATGAGGTTGGACTGCCGCGCGACCGGCCTGTAGCCCGGCTGTTTGCGACCATGTCCGTTGGAGTTCGGAAAATTCTCGATGGGCGAACGCGACATGAGGAACCGTCGGAAAATACCGTTTTCGACAACGGCCACACGCCGCGCCCTGACGCCCTGATTGTCGTACGCGTAGGCCCCCGCAAGATCTTCGCTTCCGCTGCTTTTTCGTGTGGGATCGAAGTACACCGAGAACGTCGAGGGGAGTATTCTTTCACCTATCTTCTTCTTAAAGGTCTGTCCCTCCTCCTCGCGCTTCTGGCGGTGGCCCTCGATGCGGTGCCCGAAGATTTCGTGGAACAGGACCCCGCTGGCACGCCCCGAGAGGATGGCGGGTCCCGTGTAGGGAGCCACCACCGGAGCGTTGCGCAGGGCCTGGAGATCAGCGATCATGCGACCGACAAGCTCAAGGATTTCGTCATCGCCGGGCAAGCCTTCCGCGCTGACGGCGGAAAAGGACTCGTAACGCGGCAGGACCATGCCGTCGTCTGCCTTGGTGAAGGCGTAGATGAAGAGCCGGTAGAGCACTTGTGAAGTCTGGATCTCGCTGCCCTCGCTGTTGACGTACTGGCGAGTCGAGATATTCGCGGTGAGACTGGCATCAGCGTCGTAGATGTCGCCGTGCCTGGCGAACGGCGCCGTGTATTTCTTGAGCCTGATCACCCATTCATCACGGGAGATATCGAAGGATGCGGGTTCCTCCACGTATTGCACAACCGGCTCTCGGGAGAAATCGGCCGACCGGTCCTCCTCTTCCACTTTGACCTGGACGTGTGTCGTGACGGTTGTCAATTGCTCAAGTGCGCGCTTGTACTTTTCGTCGGTGTGGTACCAGAGGACGCTGCGAATCGCGTCAGGGTCATTCTCAACGGGGATTTCCATCCTTGAAAACCGACGGGTCCAGCTGGGTATTCGTCCCCGGACAGGGTGGGTATTGTCGAAAGCATAGTCTCCCGCGCGCAGATCGATGTCCAACAAACGCCGGCGCGTTTCCCGATTCCGGGTCAGCGCGCCGAACGATGCGTCAACACGGACCTCGTGTGTCTCGGTGATTTCATAACTTAGAAAATAGGGCGGGACCGGCTGCCGTTTGAGCAGGTCAATGGAGCGGGACATTTCCTCCCGCATGGCCTGCAGCAGCGGGGAGGCGGTCTCCGCCCCGATTCCGGCCGCTGTAAATGCGGTACAGAAAAGCCAGAGGCAGAACATCCTGGGAATCGTCCTCATTGGCGCTCCTTTCTGTGATGGCCCTCGGATTTGCGCTGAGTGTCGCAAGATGGGACACTTGGAACGGGCTGCGCCAGCGCGCCGTTTATTCGCTTGTTTCGAGCGAACGGCAGGCGCAGTAACTGATTCTTACATCTTATATTAGACGCACTGGAGAGGCAAAGGTTCCCGGTACCCTGGGAGGCCGGGCGCCCTGGTCTACCGCGGCTCGGCCGAAGCGACATGCAAGCCATCCACAGCCGCCTTGAGTTTCCGGTAGGCGTTGTCCGGATCGAAACCCACCATCCGGTATCGAACGATCCCTTCTCTGTCCACAACCAGCGTTACCGGCAGGGATTTTGTCCCGGACCGTACCGCGAAGTTCTGTTCCTTGCTGTCCCAGACGGTCTCAAACGAGCCTTCGTACTTGCTCACGGCGTTCTTAACGACAGACGGGTATTCTTCTTTCGTGATGCCGGGAACGGACTCCAGAGGCGTGTGGATGGTAACCACTTTGACCCCACGCCCGGAATTTTCTCGCGCAAGTCGGGCAATCACCGGCAGTTCATACATGCAGGGCCCGCACCAGAACGCCCAGAAGTTCAGGACGCTCACGTTGCCCTTAATCTGATCTAGCGACAACGTACCCCCGTCCAATCGCGCCAGTACAAATCCCGGTAGCGGCTTGCCCAGTAGGCCGTGTTTCTTCTCATGCTCGTCGCCCCGAACTGAAGCTTCGAGTTTCCGGCTGTATGCCTCATATCCCGTGTCGGACCCATGAGCGAGGTTGAAATTTCGCTGCAAGGCCATCCAAAGTTCAGGGTTCCTCGGGTTGCTCTTGACTGCCTTTTCGTAAAATTCGACCGCGTTACTGTGCCTGCCCTGCTGTTCGAAGAGCGACGCGAGCCCCTGGTACGCCCAGACGTCCTGCAGGAAATCCATGTAAGTGCCGGCGCCCTCCACCGACGCGAGCGTCTCAATGGCCTCTTTGTAAGCCTTTTCGGCCTCATCGAATCTGCCCAGGAGTTGCAGGCAGTGACCCCTGAGATGCTGGCAACGATAGAGCGCCTCGTTGCGGTAGGGTTCCGGTACATCGCCGATGTGCAATACGGCCCTTTCCGCATAACTCAACGCAGTTTCCGGGTACCGCGTTTTAACACTGGCCGGTACTTCCAAGCCGCTAAGGAAACGACCGATGGTCACGTAAGTCGCGGGATATGCGAACAACGCTGCAGCACTGTCTGCGGCGGCGTGGACGTCAATGCTGTCTGTCGCGGACATTCTGGCCGGGATCGAATATAGAATTGCCGCACCCCTGCCTGCATAGTCGGGATACCGGGTGAGCAGTTCATTCCAAAGTTCAACAGCCTGTTTCGGGTCGAACGTGGTGCTGATGAACGATCGATTGTAGAGGTTTCGTTCTTCTCTTGACCGTGCAATCGGCCTTCCCGAAGGGCTGTGAAGGAAACGACGCCGGGTCACCTTGTCCCGATCACGATCCAATATCAACTGCACATGGTAATCACCCCTGGGAAATCCGGATTTGTCCTGTACGATCGTATAGTTCCCGGGCGCCTGAAAACCGTATTGTGGCGCTGCGAGTGTGCCACCGGTCGATACGATCCTCACCTGGACGTGTGAACTCTCCGGGACATCATATTTGATGGTGATCGTACTGTCCGTGGACGCGCCGTCGATCGTCAGCGTCGCCTTCGCCGAAAGCGACCCAGGGAGGGACAACGCGAATAGCGTGAGCCATATGGATTTCACTTCGGACCTCCTTATGTCTGGCCGCCTCGCCGACGACGATTTCTCCGCGCAAGTGTGTTGACCGCGTTGTCGCGCTCTGAGCCGCTCCCTGAGCTTGTCGAAGGGTCGGCGAAGGTTTCAGGAACTGACTGAATACGGGCATTTCGACAAGCTCAATGACCACGTTTCGATACGGGCTTTTCAAAACCAGTTCACAATGACAAGATTGGCGATCATCTCCGTTGCGAGAGGGCGGGCGCCCACAAGGGACGCCCCTACAATAATCGTGGGGATTCACGGCAAGGCGGAGACGATGACAAAGCCGCTTTTAGGGTGGGGCAGACATTCCTGTCTGCCGGCACGCACCTAATCCGTCATCCAGAAGAAACCGCCAAACCGGTGACGTGTCCGCGCAAATGTGTTTACCGCGTTGTCGTAGCGTTACCGACAATCGAGAATACGGGAGATTCTTCGCTGCGCTCAGAATGACATGTTTTGCAATAACCAACGGAAAATGTGGATGTTACACGTTTGCAAGTACTGTCATCCTGAGGAAGCGGTCCGGCCTGCCAGAGGGTCATCGGCTGGCCGGCTGACGAAGGATCTACTGCAGCATCGGCTCGCGCGTGCATGGATTGTAAGTGTCCCGAGCCTCAGAGGCGGCACGTCCGCGCCCAGAAGGGCATGCCGCGTTGGCGCAAGTTTCGACGGAATCCCAATATACGGGCATTTCGACAAGCTCAATGACCGCGGTTCGATACGGGCTTTTCAAAACCAGTTCACAATGACAAGATTGGCGATCATCTCCGTTGCGAGAGGGCGGGCGCCCACAAGGGACGCCCCTACAATAATCGTGGGGATTCACGGCAAGGTGGAGACGATGACAAAGCCGCTTTTAGGGTGGGGCAGACATTCCTGTCTGCCGGCACGCACCTAATCCGTCATCCAGAAGAAACCGCCAAACCGGTGACGTGTCCGCGCAAATGTGTTTACCGCGTTGTCGTAGCGTTACCGACAATCGAGAATACGGGAGATTCTTCGCTGCGCTCAGAATGACATGTTTTGCAATAACCAACGGAAAATGTGGATGTTACACGTTTGCAAGTACTGTCATCCTGAGGAAGCGGTCCGGCCTGCCAGAGGGTCATCGGCTGGCCGGCTGACGAAGGATCTACTGCAGCATCGGCTCGCGCGTGCATGGATTGTACGTGTCCCGAGCCTCAGAGGCGGCACGTCCGCGCCCAGAAGGGCATGCCGAGGTTACGCGAGTGTCGACGGGATCCCAATATACGGGCATTTCGACAAGCTCAATGACCACGTTTTAACAGGCGCGGCGCACGCAGCACAGGCGGTGGCCACGTTTCGATCGGGACTTTTCGACGTGCCTCTGAATGACCTGGCGGCCGTACGGGCTATCGAGATCCGTACGTTGATCCCCAGTGTCACATTATATCCATTAATAATTTAATATATGGAAATGTCGTCGTCCGGTCAATTAAATAATTAATATTTCATTCGGCGATTCGGCAGTCCGCCCCGCGGCGCCGGTCTTCACGCGGGCCTGCCCTTTTACTTTTCCGCCCTCACAACGGTTTTCCTGGCCGTGGCCGTGGTGGTATGATAATTCCAACCGCGCAGCACCAGATTTTCACTGAACTGATGGATGTCTTCCTTCCGGTCCCTGCCGGAAAACATCCGCGCGATCACCACCTTCCTCGGCGTTTCAGAGCGGTTGGACCGCGAGCCGTGAACAATGAAGTAGTCGAAAAACGTGACGTCACCCGGCCGTGCTTCAATCGCCGTGGACCCCTCAAACGGAAACTGTTCGTGGAACGCCGCATTCGTCGCCGTAGAGCCTTCCACCCGGCCGTGTCTGTGGGAGCCGGGATAGACTCTGAGGCAGCCCATTTCCTCCGTGGCCTCGCTGACGTGGATCATACCGGCAATCATGGTGTTCATCCGGGTCGGCAGGTAGCTCCAGTCCTGGTGCATGTGGAAGGGTGTTTTTGCGGTTGTCATCCGCTTCTCGAAGAGCGTGGAATGATTGAGGACGATATCCGGACCGATGAGTCGTTCGACAATGTCGAGGAATTCATCCTGAAGCAGGGCGGCCATCCACAGACCGGAATACTGCTGCACGTTGCGGGTGCTGATGACGCCGTTGCCGTTTGCGGAGCCATTCTTGTCGTTTCTGCCGATCTGACGCACAATTCGATCGAATTCGTCTTCCAGCCGGCCCACTTCACCAGGCGAAAATACGCCTCTGGCAAGGTAGTAGCCGTTTTCCTCGAAAAATGACCGCATATCGTCCATTTTCCCCTCTCCTTCCTACTCCAGGTCCAGGACCGCTTCACGCCCGGTCCGCGCGGATTCTTCGGTGGCTTCCAGTACCCTGAGCACGTTCAGTCCGTGAACCTGGGGTACCGGTGTATCCTCGTCGCCTCGCTCGAGCGATCCGATGAAATCGGTGAATTCGTCCAGCAGACTGTCGCGAGCCGGAACGGGTTCGCGCCGCCAGACCCCGTCGCCCGTGTCAGCGATGAACAACCCCGGCGGATCGCCGCCGCCATACGGTAATCGGAAACGCGCCATACCATCCGTGAAAAACCAGTCGCCGCCGTACTCCGTGGCCCCGCGCTCCCACGCGATGCGGCTGACCGTTGCCACCACGCCGCTCTTCCACCGGAAGAAGTACATTCCCGTGTCATCGCAATCGATTTTCGGATGATCCGATCTCGGGTGGGTGAACTGCCCCTGTTGCGCCGAGACCGTCGCAACGTCATTCCCTATGATCCAGAGCAGCCGGTCGATCTGGTGGGTGCCGTCCATCTGACCCATGCCGCCTCCCCGTTCGCGGTCCAGCATCCACGCCGGCCGGTTGTAGGGTACATAGGGCTTGTGCCACATGTCGTACGCCATGATCAACGACCCCAGGTCGCCACGGTCCACAACGCCCTTCATCGCCTTGACGGCCGGGAAATAGCGCTGGGTGTGTGCGGTCATGAGTTTGACGCCGCTCTCGCCTGCCGCGGCCAGCATCTCCTCCGCCTGCCATGCCCACGCGGCCAGCGGTTTCTCCATGTAAACGTGCTTGCCGGCGGCCGCGGCATCCAGCGCGGCCCGGTGATGGAGCCAGTGCGGCAGGGTCCCGATGACGACGTCCACGTCGCCGCGCTCCAGGGTCTCCCGGTAGTCGGAGACGAAATCGACGTCGGGATGCCGGCTCCGCCAGCGCGCAGCGGCATCGTCCCGGGGTTCCGCGACAACCCTGATATCGGCGCCACGCGCCTTCTTCACCACGTCGATATAGCTGCCGCCGATGCGGCCGGTTCCAAGAACCGCGACTCCAAAAGGCATAAGGTATGTTCCTCATTGCAGGCGATTGGCTGGACGTTGCGTCCGCGATTCAGAACAGCCACGCGTTGGCAAACACGAGCGCCGCCGGGATGCCGAAGAACGCAAAGACGATATACAGGATGGCCAACCATTTCCTTTCGCTGCCGAGGCGCGCAAGCCACTCGGCGCCCACGATCGGAATCCCCCGCAGCCAGGGGATGCCGTAGATGACGACGACACCCACCAGATTATAGAGAAAATGCGCAATCGCGATCTGGTGCGCAACGGCATGGGTGGGGCCCGTGATTGCGGTCGCGGCGAGGAGCGCGGTGATGGTTGTCCCGATGTTGGCGCCGAGCGTGAACGGGTAGACTTGACGAAGCCCGATCACGCCCGACCCGGCCAGGGGCACGATGAGGCTTGTGGTGGTCGAAGACGACTGCACCAGCACGGTAACCACCGTACCGGAGAAGATACCGGTAACCGGACCCTTGCCGACGGCCGCGTGCAGGAACCTTTGCGCCTTGCCCACGAACACGCTCTTCAGCGCCTTTCCCAGATACATGATCGAGATCAGAATAAGCGCGATTCCCAGGATGATCAAGACCAGTCCCGCCCACACGTCGGGGAGCCAGGATATCGCCGACTCGAAAAGGCCGGTACCGAAACCGATGACGACCTTGAAGATTCCCTTCCCGCCCGCGTCGACTGACCCGATGTTTTCAACGATATGGGTCAACTCGCCGCTCAGTTTATCGAGAAAGCCGAACACGAGCTCCAGCGGCAGGAAAATTGCGATGCTCAGGACATTGAAGAAATCGTGTACCGTGGCCGCTGCGAATGCTTTTCTGAACTCGCCCGACCGGCCCACGTGCCCGAAACTGACAATCGTGTTCGTGATCGTCGTCCCGACGTTGGCGCCCATTACCATGGGGATCGCCATCGCAATGGGCATTCCCCCCGCGACCAGACCGACGATGATGGAAGTAACGGTGCTGGAAGACTGGAGCAAGGCCGTCGCGAGGATACCGAGAACCAGTCCGATGAACGGATTGGTCGCCAGTGCGAACAGGGATCCGATGCCCTCCGCATCGCCGAATTCCAGACGAAAACCCTTGCCGATCAGGCCGACGGCCACCAGCAGTACGTATATACAAACAACAACGACGAGCCAGCGAACGTATTCTGACCGGAAAGCCGTCCCTTTTTCCTCAGCCATGGGTGCTGCCCTCCATTCGTGTTGCCGGTTACCCGATCCGGGCGGGCTCGTTACAAGAGAATGGGATTCAAATTGCCGACGTGCACCCTATTGCGGTCGCTGCGCATCTTGCAGGTGGGGCGACGCCGATCCTCAGAATTGCCCGCGGCGGAATGCGTATCGAAGTTCGCCGGTCAGCAGGCGCCGTTGTTCGGGCGTCACCCGTTCGAGCAGATCAGCGGGCGGATCGTATCGATTCCACGTCTGCATGAACGGCGGCGTATATCCGTACACGAGCGAATACCGCGGCCGCGCGCCCGCGCCCAGCCGGGGACCGGCGTGGATGAGCGTTTCACTAAGGATGAGCACGTCTCCGGCACGGGATTGCAGTTGCCGCGCCAGGGTTTCGTCCATGAATTCGCGAAGCGTTGCCATGGGCAAATTCATGCGGTGGCTTCCCGGCACCACCCAGGTGCCCTCTCCCGGGCCGTTGTCGGTCAGGTAGATGAAGGCTTTGCTGAACATACAGTGGTAGTGCTCATCCGCCTCGAAACCGCCGACGTTCGGGGCGATACCCCGGTGCCACCCTTCGTCCGCGACCTTGCATGACGGTGTGCCGGTGTCGGCGGGAGGCTCATCAGGATAGTTGATCAGGAACTGATGTTCTTCCAGGCGCACGTCACCGCCGACGACCTCCTCGATGATCGGGAGCAGGACGGGGTGCAAGGCGGTCTCCAGCAAGTACGGATCATACCAGGCGCACCTTGAGAGAACGGTCAGCGTCGCGGTCTTCGGATAGCCGTCGTGCTTGTACGCGCATGTATCATCGACGTCCATCCTGTCCGCGAGATCGATCAGACGGCCGCATTCTTCCGGGCTGAAGATCCCCTGAAGCAATACGTAGCCGTTGACGTCGAAGAAATACTTTTGCGCCGGGCTCAGTCCGGAACTCGTCTTCGTGTCGGTCTCCATCTTACATTAACCCTTTGGCGTTTCAACAGATCCTCGCAATAACACGTCGCAGCGATGCATTGACGCCAACAGACTGATTCGGCGAGGTACGATCTATTGTAACAAGAAAAGTGTGTTTGCGCCAGATGAAGACCGGACGTAAATTCCGAATGACGCGAGGGAATGGGGGCGATTTTCGTGTGGATCGGAGATGCCATTCCCGATTCACGATTTCCGCTGCACATCATAGGTTGAATTATTCACGAAAACCCATGGTTTTGAAGTATAACGGGTTGTTTTTCAATAAATTCAGCGAAGTAATTTGCAACGGCATTTCATGATTTACGTAGCTGATTGGTCAGGGTGATGTTTCGTAGCTCACCGAGGTAAGGATCCATCGGTCTGGCCCGGAATCGTGAGCTCTTGTCCTGCTCTTGGTTTATATCCTGTCCATCCTGTCCATCCATGTAAGTTCATGTTTAGTGAATTAATCAGGATAAGGGATTGAATGATGGCCAATGAAGGTGAAATCCGGAAAATCCGGGTCGGCGTGGTCGGCGTCGGCCGCGGGCGCTCGTTTGCGCGTGCGGCCGGGGCGACCGGGATGGAGATTATCGCAATCTGCGACACATGGGAAGAGCGGCTGACTGCAGAGGGTGAGACGCTGAACGTCCGGACCTTCGTCGACTACGACGACTTCCTTGGCTGCGACATGGACGCGGTCGTGCTGGCGAACTATTTCCACGAGCACGCCCCGTTTGCCATCAAGGCGCTCAACGCCGGAATGCACGTGATGAGCGAGACTGCGGCCTGCCACACCCTCGGCGAAGGGGTCGCGCTGGCCAGGGCGGTCGAAAAGAGCGGCAGGATCTACATGTTCGCCGAAAACTACCCCTACATGGTCTTCAACCAGGAGATGAAGCGGCTCTATCAGGAAGGACGCGTGGGCGAGTTCAAATACGGCGAGGGCGAATACGTCCACCCGGACCCGCCCGAAGTGAAACTGGGTCGAAGCTGCGGGCGAAACCACTGGCGCAACTGGACCCCGGCCACGTATTACTGCACGCATTCCATCGCGCCGGTCATGTACATCACCGACACCAGACCCACCAAAGTGAACGGATTCGTCATCCCTTTCGATTTCGCCGACCCCTCGCAGACACTGCACATGAAGCGGTCCGACACCGCCGCGGTGATCATCTGCCGGATGGACAACGACGCGGTGATGAAGTCCCTTCACGGCGGTCTGCGCGGTCACGGCAACTACGTCCGCATCCACGGCAACAGAGGGGTGATGGAAAACTGCCGGCACGGCGACAGACAGCGGCTGCGGGTCTGGTACGAGCCGTGGGAGAAGCGCAAAGACGATCCGGTCGAAACCGTTTACAAACCCGACTTTCCCGTCCATCACGACAAAGCGACCCGCACCGGGCACGGCGGCGGCGACTTCTTCACCTCCTGGCACTTCGCCGAGGCGATCCGCACGGGCGAGCAGCCCTATCTGGATGTGTACAGGGGGATCGACATGAGCATCGCCGGCATCCAGGCGTGGCGTTCGGCGCTGAACGATTCCGCACCGATGGAAGTGCCCGACTTCCGCGATGAATCGGTGCGCAGGCAATACGAAGACGACGACTGGTCACCCGGCCCCGCCCGCAAAAGGGCCGGACAGCCGCCCTCCAGCATCCTGGGCGACATCGAACCGTCCGACGAAGCCAAAAAGCTCGCCCGAAAGGTCTGGGCGTCAAGGGGGTACACGGGGGAGTGACGGCGGACCGTTGCCTCGCGCTACCTGAGGCAAGCGAGGTTCGATTGCCACTCCGGCACGCGACCGCATCGGTAAGATGTGTCAATTTCCGGCTGGGGGCGAATTGAGAATCCTGGAGGTTGGCCGCATTGAGAAGAGGGAAGGATTCGCTGTTGCGTTAAAAAAGCCGGGGCGCTGCAGCGGGCCCGGACGTCGAATCGCGCATTAAGTCGTCGAGCGACTCTAATTTGTCAGGAATCCACCGTGCGCCCCTCTCAACAAGACTTGCATTGCCTGATTTCCTGTTTTCCGTGCGTTTCACCCAGAGGGGAACCCAGCCGGCTTTCAGGTTTTCGAGCGCGCCGTTCCACGTTCCCCCCCGGTTCGGCGTACTGCTGACCACGATTCCAGCCGCGGACAGGCAATAGATGTACCGGTTTCGGCCCATCGCGTTGCCGACATTGAAACCCGCTTCCGGATTGAAAGGGGTTACCAGCACCAGGTCACGTGAAACAAGAAACTTGCGGTACTTCGCAGATGTCGCCGCCCGGATCAGACTGTCCGCCAGAACGCCGACGGCAGTGCCTCCGCTCTCCAATGCGCTCAACATTGCACTCTGGTCGACCCCGCGGGCCCCGCCCGATATGATCGTATGTCCCTGCCGGGCGGTGGCGGCGCCCAGTCTCTCCGCGAAAGTAAGGTCCGTTCGGCCGGCATTTCGGGAGCCGACGACGGCGATGCCGCCGTGCGGAAGCAGCATCCTGTTTCCGCAGCCGAACAGCACCGGTGGAGACTCCAGCCGAAGCCGGCGTTTCAATTGTACCGGATACTCCGGATCGGATTGAGCCACGACCCACAGACCCGCACGCTGCCATCTCTCGAGCGACAGACCGAACGCCCCACCACGATCCATCAGGCTCTCGAGTCTGGCCAGCGTAATCGAACGATCCATCCAACCCAAGAGCTCGTTCTTCAATTCACCCTTCAACAAGGCCGACGCATCCAGCTTGCGATCCTTCAGCCAGGCCGCGAGGCGGGCCCACTCTCTCGGCGAAAGTGGTTTCGCCGTCGCCCCTTCGGATCTTCCAAACGAAACCGTGAGAAGCATCACCACCTGGGTATGGGAATCCAGATTCATATCAAGCTGCCATTCTTGTCGTCGATAGAGCCAGCGGCCAAACGGGACCGCTGCCGGCCATTCGAAGCAACGCTGCGATGACAGTCAACGTCCATCCGGAGTCGACGACGTCGTCGACCAGAAGAACCGGACCTCCCTGGACAGAGCCGTGGATCGCGAATACGCCATCGAGGTTCCTGCACTGATGGTACCTGTTCTGCTGCAGCTTTTGCGGTTCGTTGACCTTTACCTTTTCTACGATCGGCCTGAATGGCAATCCCAATGCCGCCGCCAACCGCTTCGCGAAGTCAGGGACGAGGTCCGGATGGTTTCGGGACGGGACGCACGTGACCCATTTCGGGGTCGGCGATGGCTTCCAACGATCGTTGATCATCTCCACGACCGCAGCCACAAGGTCGTTGCTAAAGTGGCCACCGTGCTTGCAATCGGCGACCCGTTGTCCCCAGCCGGCGTCGCCCCATCGGGAGAGGATTCGTCCCGTTTCGGCACGAAGATCGCCGGACAGATTTCCGCGAAAACCGTACTCCGGGAACCCATCCCGTGCAACTTGCCTGTTGCATTCCAGGGCAAACTCGGATTGACGAAGGAAACGGGCAGCCGCAATCGCTGTCTCGCGTTGAAAAGACACCTGGACGAGAGGTCTGCGGAGGCATGAAGCACACTTGCCACAGGGTTGGGGGTCCACGTCATCAAGTGCACGTGTGAGGAATAACATAAGGCACCTGTCTTCTTCGATGTATTCCTGCACCTCCTGCCACTCGATCTCACGTTTTTCCGTAAGTCTGCGGATCTGTTCACGGTCCATCTGATAATGAACCGGGGTTCGTTGCCAACTGGAACCTGATTTGATAACGGGTGCGGGGTCGTTTACAGACAGAAATTTGAGCGCCTGATCAATTTGACCGCGCATCAGGTTAACTGCCTCCTCGAGTTGGCGGACGCGTAGGCCATCGCTATCTTCCAAGGCCCCAAGTATCTCGATTATCCACTCTTCCTCCGGAAAGGAACTTCGCCGAAAAAACTCATGAATGACCGCGTCCTCATCTCCGGACATCAATATTCCAATCGCGGACTCAGTGGCACGACCCGCTCGACCAACCTGTTGGTAATAGGCGACAATCGAGCCCGGCGCCTGGTAATGGACCACGAAACCCAGATCCGGCTTGTCGTATCCCATCCCAAGCGCCGTAGTGGCCACCAGTGCCTTAATCTCATTGCGAAGCAGCTTTTTTTCAAGGTGCAGACGATAGGCATTCGAGCCACCGAAGTCGGCATCCACCACGCCACTGTAGTACGCTTTCGCTGAAATGCCGCGAATCTGCAGCCAGTCTGCAACGTGGTTCGCGTCGCGCCTGGTCAGGGTATAGATGATTCCCGTTCCAGGCAAAGAATCGATGTGATCCGCCAACCATGCCAGTCGCTCCACCTGCGAAGGCAACCGCATCTTTTGAAGTGCAAGTGTTCGACGCACAAGGGGCCCGCGTTGTACATCCAAATCGCCAAGCTGCGCCCGCACATCCTCAACAACACGATCGTTTGCCGTCGCTGTCGTACCCAGAATCGGCACATTGTCAGGAATTCTCTGCAATATTCGTACGAGACGCCTGTAGTCGGGGCGGAAATCGTGACCCCAATCAGATATGCAATGCGCCTCGTCCACGACCATTAATCCAATTCGCTCGGCAATTGTCAACAGGACGGTTACGACGAATTCGTCGTTCGACAGCCGTTCGGGTGAAATCAGAAGCGCATCAACCTCATCCACCCGGATGGCACGCCGAACTTCCGGCCAGTCCTCTCTGTTTGCTGAATTGATCGTCAGCGCGCGGATCCCCAGGCGATCCGCAGCGTCGATCTGATTTCGCATCAGGGCGAGGAGAGGAGAGACAATCAGTGTCGGTCCGCGCCCGCGGTTGCGCAGTATGCGTGTCGCGATGAAGTAGACCGAACTCTTGCCCCATCCTGTCCGCTCGACAACAAGCAGTCGCGACCTCCTGTTCACCAGAGCGTCGATGGCTTCCCATTGGCCCTGTCTGAAATCGAGGGCCCGTTCATCCGTCGCCAGCCTGAGCAGATCGAGAGCATCTGATTTCTCAGTCATATTGAACCATCCTCCACTGGAATTGCTGAACAGCGAGCAACATTGCAGGCCTGTGGCAGTCGACCTCAAGCCTACTCGGTAAGTGTTGGATGGTTCATGTACCGCAATAAGCGTACCCGTTGGATTTCTCAGATTCGAGAAACGATACGGTTAGACGATGATTGCGGGTGTGAGCCGATACAGGACCCCATTTTAAGACACGAAAGATCGTGACGACTTGCTTGCGACACGGTGCCGTTTTCCAATTTGATACTCCTGAAATGCAAGAATCTTTCACAGAGCGTTGTGGTTTTTCCAGACCAACTTACCGGTCACCCTCAGATACGAGCAACTTCTCGCCGGACGAACCAGTCGGTCTCTCCATCCCCTCCCTCACATCGGTCCGATGCGGTCGGGGCCTCGGTCCATGGCGAGCATGGAGGCGTCGAAGCTGCGTTGCATCAGGTCGAGTTTGACGTGGGCGTGATCGGGGTTGTCCCAGAGATTGTCAAACTCGCCGGGATCCTCCTCGAGGTCATACAGTTCGCCCAGGCCGTGCCCGTGATAGACCACGAGCTTGTACCGGCGGTCGCGGTACATGGTGGCGAAGGTCCCGTCGGCCTGGTCCAGGGCGTCGTAAAACTCGCAACGAACGAATTCGCGGTGTTCGCCGGGTGACCTTTTGCCGCTGAGCATGGGAACCAATGAACGCGCCTGCATCCGATCGGGCACCGGCAAGCCCCCCAGTTCCAGCAGGAGCGGGGCGACGTCGCGCAGTTCGACGAGCGCGTCGCTTCTCTGCCCCGATTTCACATGATTCGGCCAGGAGAAAATCAGCGGCACCCGCACCAGCCCTTCGTAGAACCGGCACCCCTTCTGAATCAGCCCGTGGTCTCCCAGCATCTCCCCGTGATCGCTGGTGAAGATGACCAGTGTGTTCTCGCGCTGGCCTGTGGCTTCCAGCGCGGCGATGATCCGCCCGAGTTGATCGTCGACCAGCTTGATCATCGCGTAGTACGCGGCGATGAGCGTCCTGGCGTCCCGTTTTCCGGTCGTCTCCGGCTCGACCAGGCCACGAGTCTGCGTCCAGGGGATCACGGGGCTCTTGATGTCCAGTTCACTCGGATGCCGCCCTTTGGACTGAAAGTCGATGGCCTCCAGCTTCTCCTGCTGCGCCAGGTCGCTTTCCCTGAACAGTGGGTCGCCTACCTGTTCCGGATCGAACAGGTCGCGGTACGCTTTCGGCGGGTTGAACGGCGGATGCGGGTCGTAGATATTGACGGAGGCCAACCAGGGTCCTTCACGTGCTTCGCTCATGAAGTCGATGGTTTTTTCCGCACACCAGGTCGTCTGGTGCAATGCCGCTGGCACACCGTCCAGGCTTTTCGTCAACTCACCCAGCACCTCTCCCTTCGACCGTACCCAGTCTGCGTAGTCGTGTCCGGTCTCCCAGTCGTCCCGCGGCGCGTGGCTGTATTGCCAGTACCGGTACCCGTCATCAACACGCGCTTCCACGCGCCCGAACGCGCTGGACAGATGCAACTTGCCGATCAGGCCGCAATCGTAGCCGCTGTCGGCAAGCAACTTCGTGACGAGGGGAGGCGCATCCGGAAAATGTGAATTCCCATTGCCGTTCACGTGGACGGCGCTCGCGTACTGGCCGGTCAGGAAACTCGCGCGGCTGGGCGTGCAGATCGGGCTCTGGCAGTACGCGTGCGTAAACGCGAACCCATCGGCGACCAGGCGATTTATATTGGGCGTGTCGACGTGGGGATTCCCCAGGGCGCCGATGGTATCGTACCGCTGCTGGTCCGTACAGATCCACAGGATGTTCGGTCGGGTTCCTCTCATCCATACGCCTCCGGCTGATTGAATCGACTCATCGCGCGTTTCCCCCCTCAACAAGCCTCACGCCGTCCTTCATCCAGTCGCTGATGCACGTGACATCGTTGACGGCGCGTATCGCGATATTTCGCGATGCCAGGCGCAGATCCAGCCTGCGGATGACGATCTCGTCGGTGAACATGCCGGCTTCCGCCATCACGTTGCCGTCCGGATGGATGATCTTCGATTCACCATGCGAAGACCCCGCGCGGTCGATATCCGACGGATCGGCCGGCGCATTGGCCATCACGACGTAAATCCCGTTCTCGGTCGCGCGGCTGATGGGCATCGCCCGGTACGCGGACAATTTATACTCCGAAGTGACGGAGCTCTCACAACTGCAGAAGAAGCAGACCTCGGCGCCGGCTGCTGCGGGCAGCCGCACGAGTTCGGGATAGCGAATATCGTGACAGATCAGAAAACAACACGGAACGCCGCACAGCCGGTAGATGGGGAGGTGCTGGGAGGGCTCGAACCAGCGCTCGTCCGCAAGGTGGATCTTGCCATAGCGTCCCTTAACCGTGCCGTCCCGGTCTACGACGAGCAGGCTATTGAAACGTTTTCCGCCATCCAGATGGGTCGAACCGACGATTGCCGCAATATTCCCTTCTCGGCAGGCGTGGACGATCTTCCTTTCGGCGTTCTCGATGCGGGCCTGATTGCGCTGCGTCCAGAAGTCGGGTCGGTCGCAATAGCCGAACAGGACGCCTTCGTGGAATGCGGCGACGTCCACGTTTTCACGGGCGCAGGCAGCCAGCCGGTCGACAATGCCGTCCGCGTTTTTCTCGATGTCTTCGCCGGCGTGCATCTGAACCGCGGCGACGCGCAGCCACTTCCGGGACATTTCTCGGCCTCCTGGACGATAGCCTGAATAATTCACTAAACATGAACTAACATGGATGGACAGGATGAACAGGATAAAGACCAAGAGCAGGACAAATACTCACGATTCCGGGCCAAGCCGATGGATACTTACCTCGGTCGGCTACGAAACATCACCCTGACCAATCAATTTCGTAATGCATGAAATGCTGTCGCATACTACTTCGCTGGATTTATTGAAAAACAACCCGTTATACATCAAAACCATGGGTTTTCGTGAATAATTCACCATAGAATGTTACGCAGCAGGTGTAATATAACGCCCAAGAATGGTCGATGCGAGAAACAAGAAAGGAGGGGCGAGAGGGCCCGATGGCTCAGGCACAATCCGCGGAACCCGTCGGCGCCTGATAAAAGGCCATGCTGGCATAGCTGACCAGGGAACCGGTATCCTCCTGACGGTTCTGCCCGTAGCTGAGCAGATCGCCATGGCGTACGGCGCCTGGCAGAAGCGAGTGGAGGGAGAAAAGGCCGGCGACGGCGTCCACGTTTCGAGCGTTTCCGTCTGCCTTCAACTTGCGGAAGAAACCCGCTGCATCGAATCGTTGGACGTACCCCAGCAGGTCGCGGTCTGTCGACTCGCAGGCGGCCGCCGCCGCATCATCGACCCTTGCCTGGTCGCCGAATTTGGGGCCGATGTGCGCGAGGTCCACGCTGAGAACGTACAGGGCGCGCTTCCCGCTTGCAGATACCGCCGCCCGCAGCGCCTCGAGTTCGTTGGCCACCTCGGGGGAATGCAGGGGATTCCGTCCTTCATTCAGGTGGTGATCCACGCTTCCGAGCAGGACCGGCACCACCTGAAACGGCGGGAGTTCCGCCCGGGCCTGGATATACTGCAGAAACAGCAGTGCGAATTCGACGGAGTGTTCCGTTCGGTGCCGCCACTGTTGTTCCGTGACGTCGCGACCGGCGTGGCTGGACCAGTCTCCGATTACGTTTGTGTCGGCCGGCGCCCGCCCGAGGGGCGTTTCGTAGTGTTTGCCGGTCGCGATGGCGAAGCTCTTTCCCGGTTCAGTGCCGCCGCTGTGGGCCACTCCCAGAATGACATAGAGTTCAACCGGCTGAGCGGCGCCTGCCGCCTCGGCCAGTGCGGTAAACGCCGGCGGGTATGTTTCCCCGCCGGCCCGCAGATCGATGTGCGGGCACATGACAGCGGCGAGCCGCGCCTCGCGGTCTCCCTTCGCGACACCGTCCTTTCCCTTTTCGGCAGAAGCCGCGGCGAAGAGCCGGTCAAGCATCCCCGCGAGTTCCCCGGGGTCGTCCGGGTATGCGGTTCCCGCGTGCCATGCCGGTCGCACTTCGGCCTGTTCGAATCCTTCGCGAATCCGGCCGATCCGCGCCGCTGACACTCGGTCGTCCAGGTAGCAACTCTCGCTCAACTTGCCCAGCACGTGACGGACCTCGCCAACCCCCACCTCGCCACCCGGAAGCGCTTTATGCAGGGATTCGAGAATCTGATCGATGGTGTGTTGGCCGTCCAGATGCGACAGAACGAACATCCCCGCCGGTCCGAGAACCAACGGCTGGGGGGCGATCTCCAGCGGATCGCGCACGTAGAACATACGTTCGCCACCCTGGTCGATCGGGATCACTTCGACGTTGCGGATGCGGGGCAGCGGAGTATCGGTTGCGTGCGGCTTAGTCTGTTGTATATACTAACCTTGATTCGTAAGTCTTCGGGGACGTTAATTCGAATATGTGCCTGTAAATAAAGGTGATTAGACGGCTGATTACCAGGATACACCAGATCACTGGCGGTGAAGGGAAAAAACGTCCTTCTATACGTCGATAACGCCCCGTTTCGGAGGGTTTTATCGCGTCGCCGCGTTGCTGTTTTTGCGGAATTAAGGCTAACTTGCCCGGTTTGCTTAAACGACACGATTAGGGGGCGCCAGGAACATAGGTTTCTGCTGGGTCGCTGTCAAGGCCAGGGATATTTCGACTTCGTAAGGGTGAACCATGGCGGCTCTCCGGCGTCGGGGACGCGAAAATCGACCACACGGGTTTGCCCGACGATCGCAGTCACAAGATAGCGGGGTACGTCCATGCCAGTTGACGATGATAAGGAGCGAATGGTGATGCAACGTGAATTCATGGAAAGAGCGATCGAACTCTCACGAATCCGGATGCGGACGCGGCGGGGCGGCCCTTTCGGCGCGGTTATCGTGAAGGACGGCAGGATTGTCGCGGAAGGATCCAACGAGGTGATCGCGCGCAACGATCCCACAGCCCACGCGGAGATGATGGCGATAAGGAGAGCGGGGTCCCGACTCCGCGCCTTTCACCTGATCGGGTGCGGAATCTACGCCAGTTGCGAGCCATACCCGATGTGCTTGGCCGCCATCTACTGGGCAAGGATCGAGAAGATTTACTACGCCAATACCGCCAAAGACGCGGCGGAAATCGGTTTCGACGACGGATTCTTTTACCGGGAGATACAATTGCCGAGGATCGAGCGGCGAATCCCGTCCCATCAGTTCATGCGGGACGCAGCGCTGCCGGTCTTTCGGGAATGGCACAATATGGACGACCGTATGGTCTATTAGGAATTCCTCAGGGATTTCCAATTCTCGACAACCGCCAGCTGTACGAGAATGAGAGCGGCGCATCTGCCCGGAGACGCGCCGCTCTTTGCTTTCATTCTGGATCTGCGGTCGGACTTCGGCGCGTTCAAATTCCTCGCGTATCCGGGCGATCCGCGCCGTGGTCGACCGGGATCACTTTAACATTGCGCAAGAGTGGCAGTGGGTTATGGTCTGTGTATTTCGCGTAAGGGCGTGTCTAAACTGCATATGCGAAGTGCCCGAACTACTGAACCGCCCAGGGAAATAGGAATGTCATACTCTCATTACGATATCGTAGTCTCGCAATACATGATGGCAATAAGACATCGAGGGCTCCAAGGCGAAGTATCGAATTGGGAGCCCTTTGGCATGATAGGTCTGTGGAAGACGGTCGTGGCAGAGCAGACACAGCCCCAGACGGTACGGACGCAAGAAGGTGTGGTCTGCCCGCAATGCTGCCATGAGACACAGGCCACGACAAACGGCAAATCTAGCACGAGTCCCTACATCATTTCAACAGATAGTACCCATTTTAAGACAGATTTCGTCGTTCGGTACACCTCTTCATAAACCTTCCGATTCCGTATGCGCTGTTCGCCAATCCAAATCTCACTTACAATCGCAGATCCAATTGAACAAGAATTCACTCCCTTTATTTGTTTGACAATTCACTATCTGGATAAATCTCTACGCAATCTTCGGATTCAATGAAACCTAGTTCTGTTTCTTCTTCAGTGGTTAGGAGTACAATATGAAGTGGAATACACAGACACGGCCTTCGCATTATTTCCCTAACGATCGTCGCAGTATCGTGATTTTCACACACCACCAGCAAATCGACATCTTTCGCGGCGTACGTTGAACCTATTATTGAGCCGAAAAGATACCAAGTCGCAGTTGATCCACTTCGTGAAATGTGCTTGGCATTGAATAGAATGCAGTCGACTATTTTTTTTAAGTTCATAGTCAACCCTTCCTATTCCAGAATTCCAGGATTTAACGTCTCGAATGCTAGCAATTCATCCTGAATCTTGAGACGGCCACAAGTCTGGACTATTCAATAGCTTACGGACGACTCATTGTATACAAGATCCGTGATAGCCTACTAAGATTTAGGTATCGCAATTCATTGAAATGTGGGAGAATCACGACCGATTTTGCAAATGTTCGCTCTTGGTCTCAGGTTCCGTCCTTTAGAAAGCCCAAGAATCCGCGCATCTTCAGAATACGAACCCCCAAGTTACGCGCAGCTCGCTTTGCCTGCGACGTTGCTTCTCCATTGGGGTTCGTGATTAGAATTACCCTGAACGACCCATATCTCTCTCGCGATATCCTTACTTTTTCTGCACAAAGGGCGTATTCGTTCAACAATAACACTTGTACCTGACCATGTTCGTACCTCGTCAGGGAGTATTTCCTATCGTGAACACGGTCAATTTCGAGGATGTTATCGTGTTCTTTCACCACTCGCTCGAAATAATCGAACTCCTTGCGTCTATAGGAACCTACGTCAGGACCATTGAGGGCCCTGAATAGGTCATCCATTCCGCCGAAGCCCAACGACCTTGACTCGGCTAATTCAATCGCTGGCCCTGTCCAGAATGACTCGGCCGGTATGTTGACGATGAACGAAAGAGTAAACGGTTGTTCAAGTAGCGACTCAATTTGGGAAGGGATGACACGATCCACGGCGACACATCCGATCAGTACGGTCTCATGTTCTTTTCTAAAGACCTTTAGTATCTGTGGCTGAAGCAATTCGACCTTCGTAACATTCGTATGCTCGAAGGTCTTTCTTTCGAGCCATCTCCCGGTCCAACTTTCGCTGTTCGCAGGCATTGTCAATCTCAGATAAACAGTTCGTTCATTTCTTCAGGAAAACGACTACCTTGAATTGATTTCGGTCTTGCCAAATGCCTTGATTCCAAGTCATCTACATGCTGTCGAAATGACTCAACCACCGATCGTTCGTTGTTACGTAAGTGATGACGATTAGCATCAATTGTGAGCAATAGCTTTCGATTGTTTGGGAGGATTTTTTTCAAGACTTTGCGCTTCCAAATATCTGCATATTCGCTCTCGGGGTTTTGGCTATAGTCGTTTTCTGGGCCGTATTGGCGAAAAATGGCACGGTTCTCATCAAGAAAAGGTTCAATGGCTACACGCGCCGTTCTTCTGTCTGGATATTTGATTGCTCCGAAAATGCCTGAAATGCGGCTTACATGGTCAGCCTTCCAAGCAGTCAACATAGACTGTGGGTACTCTTCGTGCGCCTTATCGACGATTACGTGGCAGTTTGGACACAAAAGGATCAGATTCTCAAATGTAGCCAGAGCCGCGCCACTCTCGCCGGCTCCACGAGGACCCATTGGAGATGCCGATATTATGTGTGCAATCTCCGCAAAATGAATGAACTTTTCTTCAAGGTCAATAAATAGAGGTGTGTTACACTGCGGACGCTGGCAGAATCCGGCAGAACTGGCAAATAGACGCAACTTCGTATTGTTATCGGGTTTGGCGTTCCCGTGAATGCAATTCATCGCAATTCCTTGTAATCGTTCCGGTCGCGCAATGCCGGTTCTCATACGTCGCGACGAACATACGGCCTTGAGGTGCCGTTGTCAACACGACGATCGTCAACAGTAACGGCGTCATGAGCTTTATTTCGATTTTTCGTCACGCAACAAGAGACTCATCTTCAAAGAGGTAAGCTTGTCACAATCTGAAGGAGGGCTTAATGCTCACTCATTGCAGGCACTAACCCACCCGCCATCTACTGGGCAAGGATCGAGAAGATTTACTACGCCAATACCGCCAAAGACGCGGCGGAAATCGGTTTCGACGACGGATTCTTTTACCGGGAGATACAATTGCCGAGGATCGAGCGGCGAATCCCGTCCCATCAGTTCATGCGGGACGCAGCGCTGCCGGTCTTTCGGGAATGGCACAATATGGACGACCGTATGGTCTATTAGGAATTCCTCAGGGATTTCCAAATCTCGACAACCGCCAGCTGTACGAGAATGAGAGCGGCGCATCTGCCCGGAGACGCGCCGCTCTTTGCTTTCATTCAGTCTTCGGTCCGGAAAACGGATTACCGCAGTTCTGAAGGAGATCGAGACGTAACATATGCTCCCTGAATACGCTAATCCGATTCAGGTCGTCCCGAGCCCAGACCGGGATGCCGGTACGTGTAAAGTAAGCCGATCAAACCGAGCTGGACGAGCGCGCCGGGCGCCAGGACCGGAAGGGCGCCGCCGGCGGTCCTGGACACAAGCGCCCAGCCGGTCAACCTCGAATTCATCTCCAGCTCGAATTCCATGTTCCCGTTGATATGAAACCAGAATCCCGCGATTCCCCCCAGTACGAACGCCAGCATCGCGAGCCGAAAGAGCCGGAGGACGACCCGCCCCTTAAAGCGAACAAGCATCGCCACCAGGACGAGGCCCAAAGCAAGCAGCGCGAGGGGCACCTGCTGCCTCCACTCCTGGAAATGGCCCAGCAGCAGCAATTCGGCGCCTAGTCCCACGCACCCAAGGACGAAGATCAACAGGAGGCCTTGACGGAGAGAGATCGTTCGCGGCTTTTTTCCTTCATCTGACATCGCTACAACCCTTCAGCTTCCGGCGTTCGGACGTTCCGGACACCGGGTTATCTTCACGTCTCTTCTCCCCTGCGGCCCATACGATACAGCGCGAAGGAAAAATTCGGCGCCGGATCCACCAGGCCGGATCTCTCGTTCAGGTATCGGCGTTTCTGATCGCCTGCCGGGATGTCTTCCACTTCCGAAAAGCCGAACCCTGACATCACGCCCCGCAGCTCTTCGGGCGTAAACGTGGAGAGCATCGGTTCACCGCGGCGAGCCACAAAGCGGTCCAGCCTGTCCGCGAACGGCAGGCTCTCCACCGGAACGAGATCCCTTTCAATCTTGTAGTCGAGAACCATGCGGCTTCCCGGGGCCGCCACGCCCGCAATGCGGGCAAGTGTTTCGCGTATCGCGTCTTTGGTGAGATAATAGGTCGTCCCCAGCCACGAGAAGAAGGAGGGCGTCTGAGGGTCGAAATCCGCCCGGACAAGCGCATCGTCGAGGTGATCGGTTTCAAAATCGATGGGTACGAATACCAGATTCGCCGGGATCCCGCCAATGACGCCCAGGACCTTTTCGCGCTTCATTTCCTGCGTCGCAGGATGGTCCAGCTCGAAGATCCGCAATGTCTCCGAGATCCCCTCCTGACGCATGGAGAAGGAATCCAGGCCCGCCCCGAGAATAACATACTGCTCGACGCCCGCTGCCAGGGCGTCCATCAGACGGTCTTCGGCGTACCTCGCACGCAGGATAATCTCGGTGTGTATGGGGCGAAACGACCGGAACACGGTGTGGACGACAATTTGGCTGAGCAATCTATACCTGGCAATCGCACGCCAGAAATCCGATATCAAATCGTATGCGTAGACGTCATCGAAAATCGGCGACTCGTGCCAACGAGCGTGGTACGCACGTACGCACGCCGCCAGATTGGCCGTTCGGCTCGTCCGGTCCACCTGTGAAGACAACCCCGATTGTTGCGACGCCATTCGAAACCTCAGTCTGAAGCAATTCTCTTACTCGATACAACTCACCCACGCGAAGGGAACTCACCTTAACACAGAGAAATCTTTGCGTACCGGAAAATAAGACCTCCTCCACGATAAATCAAGGCGCTGAACGCGTGCGCACATCTGATCATCCACATGCCATACGGACGGGACATCGCCTTATACCGACGGATTGAGCGTCCATTGAAACCCATATAAGAACGACCGCGGGTTGAATCACCTCGCGGTCGTCTACCGAAAATCCGTACATCATGGGCCGTGGTACGGAACGGCCCGGCCGCCCGATTACGACCCCGATTTTCCCTCTACGAATTTCGCCAGGACGAGCCCGGCGAGGAACCAGGCGATCAGGGAGTCCACAATGATAACGAGCGTATAGGAAGTCGAGAAGCCGAACCAGTTCCAGTACGGAAAGTGGCTGACAAAACCGATCGCCACGCCCGCAAGCGCGACGAAACGGACCCGCCCCCAGTAGTCCGGAATCGAGGTTCTGCACAGCAGAAGAATAACGAGCGCGGCGGACACCGCCTGACCGAGCAGGCCAAGCCCCATCATTCCGGCCATGGTCCCGTCGACGCCATCGGGCAGGACGTTCGCAAGTGCGAACAGCGCCCCAGGTTTGAGGTCTTCCTCGGCAAACGGGAGATAGTACATTCCCGCGGCCGGCGCGTTTTCCTTGAGGACCGCTGAAACAGCCGATTCGTCTGCGAATTTGTTTGCAACCGCATTGTGCCACGGCAATATCGCCCACGACAAAAAGCCCCAGGCGAACAGAACAACAGCAGACAGGACGACGGCGAGTACGCAGTTCTTCACGAAAAGACCTCCTTCTGGTGGTTGAACAGGAAATTGGCACCGGCGGACGCATCGAACCTTCCGTTCAGGGTGCCACGCGAATTCAAGATCGGGAACCACGTCGCAGACCCTCCGCGATCAAGGGCGTCCCGATGTATTCATCCTGCCGACATCCGATATCACTCGCCGACGTACTGGCGCAGTTCGAAGACGTTGCCTTCCGTATCGCTGATGACGGCGATACGCACCGGTATGCCGCCGCCGGCTTCCCGGATGTTTCTGACCTCGCCGCCGCCGGCCGAGACTTCCTTCACCGCGGCGTCGAGATCGTCCACGTGAAGATTCAGCCCCGCGTGGACGACGGCGCCCTCGGACATCCCGGCAGACAGGATGTGGAGCGCCACGATGCATCCGCCGCAACGAAACGTCGTCCATCCGGACGATTCGAACTCCACCTGGAGTCCGATGACGTCGCGGTAAAAAGGCAACGCTCTGGCCATATCCTTGACGTAGTGCACGACCATAGGTTGTGTCGCGTTCACGCCTTTCTCCTTTCGAAGATTCACTACGAAATACGCCAAAATCGCGATACGCGCGAAAGACAGGTCCCTGCGAATCCAATTTCGCAATGCGTCAATACACGGCCGCCATTACGGGGGACACCAGGAGCATCAAACCGAACGCCAACAGCGCCACGTAGAGTACTCGTTGAAATCGGGCGGGAGCGATGCGCGCGCCGATGATCCTACCCAGAAAAACGGCGACAATGATGGCAGGCACGGCCGGCAGATAGAATCCGAAAACGTCCCCGGTCCACAGCCCGGCCAACGCATGGCTGCAGACAATGAGCAGGGTCGAGGGAAAGAAGTACCCCTGCAGCGTCGCCCTGAAGCCTTCTGGCGGCCAACGCTTCAGGATCCCGTAAACCGCCACCGGCGCCGCGTTCACGTTGTATGCGCTGCCAAGAAAACCGGACACGAAGCCGAACAGGTGCGCCCACCGGATGTGCTCCAGCCTGGGCAGTACCGACGTCCGCAAGTTATACAGACCGATCGCGATGAGCAGAAATCCAAGCCCCGCCCTGAAGGCATCCTGGGGGGCGTACCGAAGGATTAGCAGACCCAGTGGAATTCCCGGAATCGACGCGACGAGCAGATGCAATGCGGCCCTGACGTCCAGGTCCCGCCAGGTTCCAACCAGAAGCAGGGCGATCGTGGTCAGCATCGTCAGGCCGACGAGAGGCGTCGCCACGTTCACGTCGAGCAACGCCACGAGCATCGGCATCGCCACGAGAGCAGTTCCGAACCCGAGTGTCGAATGGACCAGCGCCGCCACAAACACGATCGCGACAACCGTCAGCAAGAGCATATCAGAGCATACCCGACAAGCGGCGATCGACACGGCAAAAAAGAACCGCCGCCTTCGGACGACATGAAAGCAGCGATTGGCGGGGAACATTCAAGGGGATTCAGACCTCCATGATTTCTTCTTCCTTCCGCGCCAGCAGCGTGTCGATCTCCGCCACGAAATCGTCGGTCAGCTTCTGCACCTGGTCCTGCCCCTTCCGCGAATCGTCTTCAGGGATCTCGCCCTCTTTCTGACCGTCTTTGAACATCTCGTTGGCGTCCCGCCTGGCATTGCGCACGGAGACCTTGCACTCTTCCGCCATCTGGCGCACCACTCGCACGAGTTCCGTGCGGCGCTCTTCCGTCAGGTGCGGGATCGGCAGACGAATGACGGTCCCGTCATTGGACGGCGTCAGGCCCAGATTCGACGTCTGTATGGCCTTTTCAATCGCCGGAATTGCGCTCTTGTCCCACGGCTGAAGAACGATGAGCCGCGGCTCCGGAATGCCAATGGTGGCCACCTGGTTGAGCGGCACCTGGGTGCCGTAATATTCGGCGCGGATATTGTCCAGCAATGACGTGTTTGCGCGCCCCGTGCGAACCGTGGAGATTTCGTGCTGAAACGCTTCCACGGCTTTTACCATCGACTGCCTGGTCTCTGAAAGAATCTCATCAACCATATCCTGCATCCCCCGCCAAGAAAGCGAACAAACTGCGTCTACTTTCTCACTGACCAACGCCGGGCGCCTTCAACTCTCCTCGCCGAGAACAAAACGCACGAACCGTCTGACGGTGACATTCTCGCCGCACTGGGCGATCAGGTCCATCAGCAGGTCTTTGACCGTCTTGTCCGGATCCTTCACGAAGGGCTGTTCCATCAGGCAGACATCCTGGAAGTACTTTTCGAGCCGACCCTCTACGATCCGGTCGATTACCCGCTCGGGTTTGCCCTCGTCGAGCGCCTGCTGTCTGAAGATTCTGCGTTCGCGCTCGATGCTCGCTTCGTCCAGCTCGTCGCGGCTCACGGCGGCCGGCGCGCTGGCGGCGATGTGCATCGCCAGGTCGCGGACAAAGGTCTGGAACTGATCGGTTCGGGCGACGAAGTCGGTCTCGCTGTTGACCTCCAGCATTACGCCCAGCTTGCTGCCGGTGTGTATATACGACGCAATCAGCCCTTCCTTCGCCGCCCTGTGAGAACGGTCTTCCGCCTTGGCAACCCCGCGGGTGCGCAGGAGCTCGATGGCTTCTTCCATGTCCCCGTCACTCTCGACGAGCGCCTTCTTGCAGTCCATCATGCCCACGTTGGTCTTGGCGCGCAGTTCCTGAACCATCTTTGCTGAAATCGCCATGGTTTCTCCCCGCTGGCGTTACGCCTTTCCCTTCCGACTCGTCTGTTATTCGCTGGCTTCGGTAATTTCTGTAATTTCCGGTCCGAGCAACTGGGGTTCGTCGTCCACCCTGTCGGGGCCCTCCCGTCGAATCTTCTGACCCTCGAGCACCGCATCCGACACGAGCCGGGTGATGAGTCCGATAGATCGGATGGCGTCGTCGTTTCCGGGAATCGGATAGTCGACGTCGTCCGGATTGCAGTTGGTGTCGACGATGGCCACCACAGGAATATTGAGACGCCTCGCTTCGTGAACGGCGATCCTCTCCTTCTTGATATCTATCACGAACACCAATCCGGGCAGACGACCCATATCCCGGATACCGCTCAGGGATCTCTCCAGTTTCTCCCGCTCACGTTCCAGCCGCAGCACCTCTTTCTTGGTCAACTTCTCGTAGGTTCCGTCGGCGCCCATCTTGTCGAGCGTTTCGAGGCGCCGAATACTCTGACGGATGGTCTGGTAATTCGTCAACATCCCGCCAAGCCAGCGCTCGGTGACGTGAAACATCTCACAACGCTTCGCTTCCCGAAGAATGACGTCCTTCGCCTGTTTCTTCGTGCCCACGAAGAGGACGGATTCACCCCGTTCCACGGCCTGACTGATCATCTGGCAGGCTTCCTCGATCTGATTCATTGTCTTCTGCAGATCGACAATGTAGATGCCGTTGCGTTCCATAAAGATGAACTTTCTCATCTTCGGGTTCCAACGGCGAGTCTGATGCCCGAAGTGGACTCCGGCCTCGAGCAACGCTTTCATTTCAACGACAGCCATACAATCCTCCGGCGACTCCGGGTTGAACCTCTGTGGCCGTCATTCCGCAGGCCCGTCGGAAACCGACACCCGGCCTGAAGTCGGGACACATGTGAAATAGGCGCGCTGCCGGATCTGCGCAACACGCCATTCATAAAATGGTTGGCTAGCGTTTCGAAAACTGGAACCGCTTGCGCGCTCCGGGGCGGCCCGGCTTCTTCCGCTCCACTTCTCGCGCGTCGCGGGTCAGCAGCCCCGCCTCCCGCAGCGGCCCCTTGAGGTCTTCGTTCAGGGCGAGCAGGCTTCGAGCGATGCCCAGCCTTACGGCGCCGGCCTGGCCGCTGAGACCGCCGCCCTTGGTGCTGGCGGCGATATTGTACTGCCCGACGGTCTCCGTAATCGCCAGCGGCTGTTCCACGATCATCACCAGCGTCTCCCGCTTCAGATAATCCAGAATCGGCGCGCCATTGATCGTAATCTCTCCGGACCCGGAAAACAGTTTCACGTTTGCCGTGGCCGACTTGCGCCGGCCTCTGGCAGAAGCAAGGAATTCTGCCAAGACCCGACCTCCTCTCGGTCAACGAATTTCGAAGGATGCTTCGATTCGGCGAAAATCAAATCAGGTCGATCGCTTCGGGCACCTGACTCTGATGCGGATGATCGGGCCCCGCGTAGATCCGGACTTTTTTGATCATCCTGCGCCCCAGCTTTGTACGAGGCAACATCCCCCGGATGGCATGCTCCAGCACGAACACAGGCTGGGTCTCGAGCGCCCGCTTGAGTGTCTTTGTTTTCAGGCCGCCCGGATAACCACTGAAGCTCGTATAGACCTTTTGATCGGGTTTGTTGGCGCCTTTGACAACGAGCTTGCCGGTGTTTACCACGATCACATGATCGCCGGTATCCACGTGCGGCGTATAAAACGGTTTGTGTTTGCCCATCAGAATCCGTGCCACCTCGCTCGCGAAGCGACCCAGCACCTTGCCTTCGGCATCAGCGAGAAACCATCTGCGTTCGACGTCTGACTTTTTTGCGCTCGGCGTATTCATAAAATCCGAATGGCGTCCACGTGCACGCCAATTTCGAATTCACCTCCTCTCAACGGCATTTGCACACAATGTCAAGCCTCAAAAGATATAAAACACGTTAATTTCTGTCAAGCACAAACACTTATTCATCAAAAAATGCGCCGCGATCGGGAGCCGGCGTTCCGGCCACATCTCACCACGGCGCATTGCTCGAGACGGCTTCCATCTCACGGCGCCCCCACACGTATCGCCGGGGCCCGTCGGTATGACGGATCGCCTGTCTTTCGATGACTGCTTAGATTCGCCAGGCGCGTTACCAGACGAGATGTTCTCCCGCACCCGGCAGCGCACCTAACTACAGCCACCTCCACTGGTCATATCGCTCATTTGACCACCTCCTTTCCGTGTAAGCGAAAATATAGGCCACGGAAACGTGGAAGTCAAAGGCTTTCTCCAGCCGGGTCAGGTCCGTGGATCCAGTGCATCCCGCAATCCGTCTCCGACCAGGTTAAAGGCCAGTACGGTCAGGAAAATGGCGAGGCCGGGAAACGTCAGGACCCACGGCGCACGCAGTACCAGTTCCCGTCCGCCGGTCAACATCGCACCCCACTCCGGCAACGGCGGCTGCGCGCCCAATCCCAGAAAGCTCAGGCCCGCCGCATCGAGAATGGCCGTCGCCAGACCCAGCGTGGACTGAACGATCAGGGGCGTAAGGCAGTTCGGTAGAACCGAGGAAAACAGGATTCGAAAATCACCGCCGCCAAGCGCTCTCACGGCCTGAACGTAATCCTGTCCGCGCACGGCCAGCGCCGACGCCCGCACCAGCCGCGCGTACTGCGGCACCGCCACGATTCCGACGGCCAGCATCGCGTTTTCCAGCCCCGGTCCAAGGATCGCAACAATGGCTATGGCCAGAAGGATGCTGGGAAACGCGAGCATCAGGTCCATTGCCCGCATCAGCGCCTGATCCAGGGCGCCGCCCCAGTATCCCGAGGCCAGCCCGATCGGGACGCCCACGACCAGTGCGATCAGAACTGCAGTAACCCCCACCCGAAGCGATATCCGCGCACCGTGGATAACACGGCTCAACACGTCCCTGCCGAAATCATCCGTGCCGAACGGATTGGCCAGCGACGGGGGTTGGAGGCGATCGTACAGGTTCTGGGCAAGGGGATCTTGCGGCGCCACCAGCGGCGCGGCGACGGCCAGCAGCAGGAATACCAACAGGACCCCGCCGCCGGCGGCCGCGAGTCGGTTCTTCAGGAGCCGCTTCCAGAACAGCCCGCGCCAGCCGGAAACCGAAGAAACGTGGAGAACGCCGGCTTCCACTGCCTGTCCCGCGCCAGGATGGAATGGCCGGTTCATGTTCCTCTCCGCTGTCGGATCCGCGGGTCCAGCCACGCGTACATCACGTCCGCAACGAGATTGATCAGGGCAAAGGTCAGCGCAACCAGCAGAACCCCGCCCTGCACGGCCCTGAAGTCCCTCGAATATACCGCGAGCAGCAGCCAGCGCCCCACGCCCGGCCAGGCGAAAATCGTCTCCGTGATGACCGCTCCACCGAGCAGGAATCCGAACTGCAGGCTGATGACGGTCAGCACAGGAATGAACGCGTTCTTGAGCGCGTGCCGGAAAATGACGATTCGTTCCGGGAGTCCCTTCGCCCACGCCGTGCGCACATAGTCTTCTTTGAGCACGTCGAGAAGGCTGGACCGCGTCATCCGCGCAATGACGGCCATTGGCACGGTGCCCAGCGTAAGCCCGGGCAACACGAGATGCCACGCCGCGTCGCCGAAAGCCGGCCAGTCCCACGCCAGCAGGCTGTCAATCATGTAGAGCCCGGTCACCTCCGGAATGAACAGGTGGGTACTGAGCCGTCCGGAAACCGGAAACAGCCCCAGAAAGACCGACATCAACAGAATGACCATCAGTCCAAGCCAGAAAATCGGCATTGAGAGGCCCGCCAGGGAAGCCGTCATGCTGAGATAATCCATGACGGACCCCTTTCGTGACGCCGAGACCACGCCGGCGAGTATCCCGAAGCCGCAGGCAAGCAGCATGCTCGTCAACGTGAGTTCGAGCGTCGCGGGAAACCTGGCCAGCAACTCGGAGGAAACTTTCGCATGGGACTTGAAGGAACGGCCCAGGTCGCCCTGCAGCAATCCCGCCAGGTACAGACCCAGCTGGACATGCAGGTCCCTGTCAAGCCCCAACTGCTTTCGCAGTTCCGCCACCTGTTCGGCGCTCGCGCGTTCTCCCAGCATCACCTGCGCCGGATCCCCTGGAACGAAATGGATCATCAGAAACACCAGGGCCACAATGCCCAGCAGCATGGGGACCAGCAGAAGCAGCCGTTTCAGGATGTAGACGCCCATGGCGCGCGTCGCCTCGAGGTGTTCAGGATCGTGCCGAATTCCGCGGCTTCCGGCGTCGCCTTCAGTCCGCCTGCTCGATACGAACGTGCTGGAACCACTTGCTTCCGGTGGGATGCAGGGTGAATCCGGTCACCGTCTTCTTGAATGCGGCGGTCTGGGCCGCGTGCACGAGGGGCGCCCAGGGCGCATCGTGGAATACGATCTCCTGCGCCTTCCGGTAAAGCCCGGTCCTGACGTCGACGTCGACTTCCCTTTGCGCCTGCACCAGCACGTCGTGCAGTTCGTCGCTGCGGTAGAAAGCGATGTTATTGGCGGGATGCCGCGTGGCGCTCTTGTCCAGAAGGACGTACAGAAAGTTGTCCGGGTCGCCGTTGTCTCCCGTCCAGCCCAGAAGCGCCATATCATGCTGACCTCGCGAAACCTTGTCCAGATAGGTTCCCCATTCGTAACTCACGATTTCCGCTTCTATACCCACCGCCTGCAGGTCGGCCTGGATGGCCTGGGCTATTTTCCTGGGCTGCGGCATATAAGGGCGCGGCACGGGCATGGCCCACAGCGTCGTCTTGAATCCGTCCGCGTAGCCGGCTTCTTCCAGCAGTTCCCGCGCCCGTTCGGGATCGTATGCGTAGCCGTCGATGCCTTCGTGATAGCTCCACATCGACGGCGGAATCGGATTCACCGCGGGAAGCGCCAGACCCTGGTACAGATTATCCACCAGCGCCTGCTTGTTGATGGCGTGATTCACCGCACGCCGCACCTTGATGAGATGGAACGGCGCTCGGTCCATGTTCATTGCCAGGTACCCCACGTTCATTCCCGGCTGGGTCAGAAGCCGAAGCTCCGGATGTCCTTCGATATTCGGGATAAAATCGGGCACGAGGTGATCCATTCCGTCGATCGAACCCTGGATGAGGGCAATCAGTCGCACGGAATTCTCCGGAATGCTTCTGAAAATCAACCGGTCGATCTGCGGCGCGTCGCCCCAGTAGTCGGGAAATCGCTCCAGCACCACGCGGTCGTCCTTTATCCATTGAACGAACCGGAACGGACCCGTACCCACGGGGTGCCGGGGAAAGTCTACGCCGTGTTTCCGTACAGCGGAGGGACTTACGATGCCACAGAAATTCATCGCGAGATTCGACAGAAACGGCGCATTCGGACGGGTCAGCTCAATGGCGACCGTGTGGTCGTCCACCCTCTTTACGTCACTGACAATGTCGCTCATCGACATGCTGTTCCAATACTGATATGCGCCTTCCACACGATGAAACGGATGGTCGGGTCTGTACTGTCGGGCGAGCGAAAAAACCACCGCGTCAGCGTTGAACGGGGTACCGTCGTGGAACCGCACGTTCTTCCTGAGTCGAAACGTCCACGTCTTGAGGTCTTCCGAAACCGTCCACGCTTCCGCGAGACCCGGCGCAAGTTCGGTATTCCCCGGCCGGAAGGTGACGAGGTTATCGTATATGTTGTCGCATACCTTGAATGATTCGCCGTCGGTCTCGAGCGCGGGATCCAGACCCACGGTATCACCGCCCCTTCCGAATACGAGGGTCCGGGGGCGTTCTTCAACGCAGGCGATCACGGTCGATAACAGAAACAGAAGAACGACAAGCATACGCATACAAAAATCTCCGTACCAAAAAGCGGCCGGCGGGCCGTATGGCAACGCCCTGCTGACCGCCAGCGTCACGTGCCGGAAACCCGCCGCCGTCCGGCGATCCGCTTCCGGCACGGTAACCGTGTGGGAAACGTCCGGTACCTATTCGGCAAAAGCCGCGTCGAATGCCACGGCCGACGGTTCGAAATCCACGCTGTTTACAAAGGCGCAAGCCTCCGCGGCCCCGTGTTCCCGGTCCATTCCGGAATCTTCCCACTCCACGGACAGGGGGCCGCCGTAGCCAATGTCGTTCAACGCGCGAATGACTTCCTCAAAGTCCACGCTGCCGCGGCCCAGGGATCGGAAATCCCAGGAGCGATCGGGGTCGCCGAACTCGGTGTGTCCGCCGAAGACTCCCGCTCGCGTGGGCAGCGGCGACAGATACGCGTCTTTCATATGTACGTGGTAGATGCGATCACTGAATTCCCGAATGAACGCCACGTAATCCACGTTCTGATAGACCAGATGGCTGGGATCGTAGTTGAATCCGAACTCGCTTCTTCCCCCCAGCGCCTGCACCGCCCGCGCGGCGGACGAGACATCGAACGCGATTTCCGTTGGATGCACCTCAAGGGCGAACCGCACGTCGTTCTTTTCGAATGCGTCGAGAATGGGATTCCATCGATCCGCGAAATCCCTGAATCCCGCATCGATCGCATCGGGAGATTCCGGAGGGAACGAATAAAGCAAATGCCAGATGGACGACCCGGTGAACCCGTTGACCACGCGCACGCCCAGCGCCCTCGCTGCCTCGGCCGATGTCATCATGTCCTCGGCCGCGCGGCGTTTCACGTCGTCCGGATTCCCGTTCCCCCACACGTGCGGCGGCAGAATCGCCTGGTGACGTTCGTCGATATTGTCGCAGACCGCCTGCCCGCTGAGATGATTGCTGATCGCCCAGAACTTCAGCCCGTGCTTTTCCAGGATCTCGTGCCGGCCTCGGCAATATCCGTCGCTGGAGGCCGCCTCGCGAACATCGAGATGGTCTCCCCAGCAGGCAAGCTCCAGACCGTCGTATCCGAATTCGGCCGCTTTCTCCGCCATCACCTCCAGGGGGAGATCCGCCCACTGACCGGTAAACAAAGTACAGGGTCTTGCCATAACCGAAACTCCTTCCAGATGCTCCCGGCCCCGCCTGCGATGTAAACCGTTCAGGCGGACGGAACAGGTTACACGTCCGGGACGCCCCGCCACCGGTCAGACCGCGCCGAATCGCTCGCCGCTTCCAGTACGGCCTGGACCCTTGCGCCTTCCCTGAAATTCGGCGACGCCTCCCGGTCGTTTGCGATCGCTTCGAAGAAGTCCTTGACCTCATGTACAAACGTATGTTCCCACCCGATGATATGGCCCGGCGGCCACCAGGCCGATAGGTACGGATGCTCGCCTTCGTTCACGATGATTTCACGGAATCCCTGAATATGCCCCTCGTCCTCCCGGGAATAGAACTGCAGCTCGTTCATCTTTTCCAGGTTGAACGCCAGGCTGCCCTTGCTTCCGTTGATTTCAAACCGGTTGTGGTTGCGCCTGCCGGCTGCAAACCGGGTGGCTTCGAACGAACCCAGCGCACCGTTCCGGAATCGCGCCAGGAACAGGGTTGCATCGTCCACGGTTACGGTTCCCATGCGTTCGGACGTGCTTCCCGTGGCGCCCAGCGAGGCATCGATGGACTCCGCCAGCGGGCGTTTCCTGATAAACGTGGTGTCGGCCCCGACGACCGAATCGATATCTCCCACCAGATGCAGCGCCAGATCGACGATATGCGCATTGAGGTCTCCGTGCGGCCCTGAACCCGCCTTGTCCTTCTCGAATCGCCACACCATCGGGAAGTCGGGATCGATGATCCAGTCCTGCAGGTACACCGCCCGCCAGTGGTAGATCTGTCCGATTCTCCCCTCCTCGATCAACCGTCTCGCGAGGGCCACGGCCGGCACGCGCCGGTAGTTGTACGCGACCATGGTCTTCCCGCGGGAGTTCCCGGCGGCCCGCAGCATGGCCGTGGCCTCGTCCAGGTTATTCGCAAGCGGCTTCTCGCAGATCACGTGCTTCCCGGCCTCCAGGGCGGCGATCGCCATCGGCATATGCAGGTTTCCGGGCGTACAGATATCGATCACGTCGATGTCGTCGCGGGCGACCACGTCCTCCCAGTTCGTATGGTACTCCTCCCAGCCGAACGTGCGCGCCGCTTCAGCTACGTTCTCCCGGTTGGAACCGCAAATCACCTTCATCACCGGCTCGACGCCCGTATCCGGGAAAAACATCGGGACCTTCCGGAACGCGTTGCTGTGCGCCTTGCCCATGAACGAATACCCCAGAAGGCCGATATTCAGTTTCATTGATTCCCCCTTGTACAATTCCGTATTCGAATCCGCATCGACGCCCTGTCCCGAACATACCCCGCCGATCTACCGACGATGCAGGCAACCCGTTACCGGGACGGCACGTCGCAAACGGCATCAATATATCATTCTGCATCACCGTGTCAACGCCTATCCGGATTCGCAACAATGACCCGTCCTTACTCGGTTTTATGCCCGATACAATACAAATGCGTCGCCGTCCGTACAAAGAGCCGGGATCCGGCGGACACCGGCGATGAAAGCGTGTACGTATCGTCCAGTTCATTGGTCGCCAGGACCTTGAACTCGGGGCCGGCGGCCAGCACGGTCGTCACGGCGTATTCATTCAGGAGAAACAGCTTGCCGTCTGCGAGATGAGGCGACGCGCTCACGACACCCTGTGCCGTCCGTTCAGGACCCCATACGACGGCGCCGGTCTTCGCGTCGAGGCAGGTCGCCAGACCGCGATCGTCCACCATGTAAAAGTACTTTCCGTCACAGACCGGCGTGGGCACATCGGGTGCGCCGGCGCCCTCCCACCTCCACCTCACGTTCCGGGAGACGTCTCCGGTCCCGCCGGCCGCCAGGGCCAGCAGGGGACGCCGCCGGGTCGGCGCATATATCATGTTGCCGACGACCACGGGCGACGCCACGATGCGATAGTTGCCCCTGCGCTCCGGATTCAACCCGTATGCCCGCCAGACTTCACGTCCCGTCGACGGATCGTGCCCCGTCACGCAATCCCCGCCCGTAATGACAATCTGCGTCCTGCCGTCGTGCTCCAGCAGCGCGGGGGTCGTGTACGAATCGGGAGACTCCCGCACCGCATCGGTCGCGCGCACTTCGCGCCAGACTTCCCGTCCGTTCGCGGCGTCCATCGCGACGATATACGAGGAATCGTCCGTATACGATCCGTGGAGCACCTGCAGGACGAGCTTGCCGTCAACCAGGATCGGCGACGACGCATACCCGAAATTCAGACCGAAATCTCCGTAGTCCTTTTGAATATCGCGCGTCCAGATGGGCTTTCCGCTCATATTGAGGCACGTCACGACCCCGTTGCCGGTGACGACCCACACGTGCGCGCCATCGGTAACCGGCGAGGGGGACGTGCTGTTGTGTTTGCGCCACAATACATTGCCGTCGCCCAGTTTGTGCCGCCATTGCACACTGCCGTCTTTCCTCGAAAGACACAGGATGTATATCTCGGGCCCGCCCGGTTCCCGTTCCTCCGGCTTTTGGGCGGGAGACGGAGACGTCAGGAAGATGCGGTCTTCCCATATCACGGGTGTGCTGCCGCTCCACGAAGGCAATTCGACCTTCCAGACGATATTCTCTTCAAGGCTCCATGACGTGGGGAGATTCCGGGCGGAACTCACCCCATTCTGCCGCGGCCCGCGCCACTCCGGCCAGTTATCGGCGTAAACACCGAGCGGAAAGAGCACCAGGAAACATATCACGCGCGTGAATTGCCAGACCATGAGATTCCCTCCCGAAGCGTGTGACTTTCACTTTATTTTTCACCCGATTTGACAGATATTGCCACGTAATGGTTCCTTGATCCCGCGGGCAATGCTGCCGGAACCTCGCTCGCTCCGGTGCAAAATCTCCGCTTCCGTTTCTCAGAAAGGACGATCCATGCAACGATTCGACGGAACAACCCTCAACGGCTGGGCAGCCACCGGCAATCCCGACGGTTGGACCGTAGATCAAGGGTGCATTTACTGCACCGCCGATAAAGGACAATACCTCTATTACACCAACGACCTGTTCAGGGATTTCGAGCTATCGCTGGAGTTCAGACACCCGCCCGGGGCCAACAGCGGCGTGTTCTTCCGATGGACGGATCTGGACGACCCCGTGCAGACCGGCATTGAAATCCAGATCCTGGATACACACGGACGGGAACCCGCCACCACAAAATGCTGCGGCGCGGTGTACGATGTACAGGCCCCCACGCACAACGCCTGCAAACCCGCGGGCGAATGGAACCAAATGGAAATATACGCCGTGGACAACGACATCCGGGTTGCCCTGAACGGCGAGCAAGTCACCGAAATGGACCTGAGCGGTTGGACCACTCCGGGCCGGAACCCGGACGGCACGCCCAACAAGTTCAACCGCGCGTATTGCGAAATGACCGAAGCCGGGTACATCGGCCTTCAGGACCACAACAGCCGGATCTGGTTCCGCAACATCGTCATCGAAAAACGCTGATCCATCCCAACAGGAAACCCACCCGCTCCCTGGCAGGTGGGCTGCGGCAGGAGCGGAATTCCCGCCTGGACGTTACAACCCGTAGCGTGCGTTGATCGGCTTCTGGTAGCCGTCCACCTCTCCGGTCAACATCTCGTCCAGCGTCACTTCTCGGCCCAGCATCCCCGACTCCAGGATGGCGTAGCTCAGTGCCAGGTCGATCGTCCCCTCCTCCCCGGACATCCGCGCCGGCGATCCGTCGCGTATCGCACGCAGCCAGTCCAGGTTCTCCAGCGCGAACGCATCCGTGATCCCCACGGGCATCGTTTCTTCCCGGTCCCGTTCCGGGGCCTCCCGCCCAAATCGCTCCAGAACGTCTTCCGCTTCCCCATCCCCGCTGAACACCTTTCCGTCGGACAACGCCCCCTCGCTCCCGAATACATTCGTTCCTCCCGGCACCCCGATCTGCGTTCCCCTGGCGCTTCTGGCCACCGCCATATGCCCGATGGCGCCGTTCGCGAGCCTGAAATTGGAAAAAAACACGTCGTCCACCTGGTTTTCGACTTCATCCGCGACGTTGCGGTCGTCGTCCGACATCAGCACCCTTACGGGCTCCAGAATCCGCCACAGGGCCTGCACCGACTGCACCGGTCCGCAAGTCGTCCGAACGCCGTTGAAAAGATGCACCCCCAGATCGATGGACACGCCGCCGCCCGCGCCCAGTTGCGATTGCCTCCAGCGGGTTCGCGCGGCCACCAGGTCCGGGCGGTGAGAACGGAACCCGATCGCGCCGCGGTAGACCATCTGCACGTCGCCGATCAGGCCCCGTCTTACGGCCCAGCGGTTCGCCCGTACAGCCGGGGTGAAATTCACGTTCTCCGCGACACTTAGCACCGTGTCCGTTTCCGATGCCACCTCGCACATCCTCTGCGCGGCCCTTACCGAAATCGCCATCGGCTTTTCCACCGTCACGTGTCTGCCGGCACACATGGCGTCGATGGCGATCGTGTGATGCGTATCGTGCCCCGTCAGGACGCACACCGCGTCGACCGGACCGCTTTCCAGCATCTCGCGATAGTCGGTGTAAATCGCCGTTTCCAGGCCAGGATGCAGATCGCTGATGTAGGAGTGGGGGGCATTCAAGGGGTCGCCCGGCGCCTCCACTGGCGCCGGTCTGGGTCCCGGCCCTTCGCCCCGCGTTCGAAACCGGAGGGCATCCTCGGTCCGTCTCGCGCAAAGCGCCGTTACCCTGAAGAGATCCCCCAATCCCTTCTCCTGAAGGATTCGGAACCCGCGCAGATGCGCGTTCAGAATCCGTCCGCAACCCACAATGCCAATTCGAACCGCAGACGACATAAGCAACCTCGGACTAAATCCACCCCGGCGTGCCGATGGTATCCGCGACCGGGATCGCCCGTTCGAGCTCCGCATCGGTCAGGGGCGGCATTTCCACGGTACGGGCGTTCTCCTCCACCTGCCGGCGGTTCCTGGCCCCGGCGATCACGCACGACACGCCCGGGTGGTCCAGTACGAAACGCAGCGCCGCCTGGGCCATGGTTCGCGACCGGTTCCGCAGGAACAGCAACTGCGGAAGACGTTTCAGGCCGTCAACCGTTTCGGGTTTGTTGAATCGTTCGTACCGCACGTCGTTTTCCGGGATCGATCGCGCTTCGGGGCCGAAATACCTTCCTGTCAGTTGCCCCTTTGCCAGCGGCACGCGAATCAACGTGCCGATGTTCTCGTCCTTCGCCCATCGCAGCAGGCTGTCGGCCGTTCGTTCCAGGAGATTATAGCCCACCTGCAGCATGTGTACGGGCCCCAGCGTCCGGAGCCTTTCGACCGCCTTCCGATCATTGGTCGAAATGCCGTACCACCGCACCTTGCCGGCCTGCCGGAGCTTCGCCAGCGCGTCCATGACCGACGGCATCGCCCACTCGTACGGTACGGCATGCAGCTGATAGACGTCGACGTGGTCCATTCCCAACCGCTTGAGGCTGAGCTCGCACGCCTCTGTAAGCCGACGCCGGACCGCTGACTCATCCCGCGCTTCAGGATCGATACCCGCGTTCGGCCCGACTTTAGTGGCCACGACCCATTTGTGTCTCCGCCCTCGAAGTGCTTTTCCGGTGAGTATCTCACTGTGACCTTCGCCATAGCTCTCCGCGGAATCGATCAGGTTGATGCCGAGTTCCTCGCAGCGATGGATCAGCGCCACGGACTCGTCATCGTTCGTGCCCGTCCACCCGAACGCGGTGCCGTCGGCCCGGGCCTGCATGCCCGAAATCGGAAACGCGCCGAGTCCGATCTCCGAAACCATCAGTCCGGTCTGTCCCAACAAGCGGTATCTCATCAGGCAAACTCCTCCAGGACCGCCCTCGTTTCACCGCCGGGCGGGATTGAGACGTCCTGCCACGCCGCTCCGGTCTCCCGCCACGACATTGCCGTATCCTCGTCGCCGCCGTTGTAGATCCGGACGCTTCCCTTCGACGGGCCTGCCGGAACGACCAGGGAAACCACCTGCATCGGCAATCCGGGTTCCCCGTCGGAACGGCGGAACTCCACCGCGGGCATCAACGCGCCCAGGCGTTCCGAGGCTCCCAGCAAAAGGGGACCGTAGCATCCGGTAACCGCTCCGGTACCCCAGTTCCGCCCATGGCCGGCGGCCACGGAGCACACTGCTCCGCCCATGTCCGCGTGCTCCCGTCCGCCCCGCAACACCCGCCGCGCCACCCTCAACTTCCGCGCCGCCTGCTTCAACGCCCGCGATGCGTACGAAAGGTCGCCCGTTATCTGGAAAGCCAGCGTCAACGCGGCCGTGCAGGGCTCGCGCGTTGGAACGATCCGTTCCATGCCGCCTGCCTGCACGCCCCAGTGCAGCATATCCGCCCGCTTCCCGACGCCGGGAAGGACCATCCTCGAAATCTCCGGCACCATCAGCACGAGTTCGCCGTGTTCCTCGTCCGGAAACCGCCCGATCACCCTCCGGATCCGGCGATCCAGGGCATCGTCGTCAAAAGCGCGGCGATAGAAGGAGACCGCGGCGGCGCCGGGGTCGCAATAGGGGTCGTGAAGCATGTCGACGAGCGGCTCGACGACCCGAAAGGCCGCTTCGCGAAAGACCCGCTCACCGGACTGCCGAAACAGATCTCCCAGCGCGTTGACCGCGCCGGAGGCGAGCAGCACCTCCACGCCCCTGGCCGGATCGCCCGATGTATGGTGGCTCGCGCCGCTCATCCGACGCCGCGATCCGGTTTGCCCGTCGACGCCAAGCGGTTGGCCGTCCGGACCCCACATCAATGGCAGCGGGCCTTCGGGCGCAGCCGCGATCATCTCGGCCCGACGCCGGCCGTACCGCAACGCCCAATCCAGATAACGATCCTGTTTCGATACACGATACGCGGCCAGGGCGATGTGAATGAACCGGAAGTGCTCCGCCAGTTCCACCGCATGCTCCGGGTCCCGCCCCACGGTCCGTGTTCCGATGTGGTACCCGTAGAACCGGTTCCGGTCCCAGTCGAACCAGGCCGGCACCCCCTCCACCCAGTTCCCGATGTGTTCAGCCGCGTCGGAAAGCAGACCCGCCGCCACCGTGTCCCCGGGAAACAGACCCAGATAGCGCGGGAGAAAAAGCAGAAACGGTTCGGTGCCGTGGTGCGCCTCGGCCTCCGGCTCATATCCGTGCAGACACTCCCGCCGGACCCAGCCCGCAAGCTGTTCCAGGAGGGTCTCGAAATGTTCCTTCACTGCCGGACCGCCCGTCGCGAGATAGTGAGGGAACCAGGCGAGCGCATAGTTGGCCTCGTCCTCGCCGCCGCGGTTTCGCCCGGGCGGATCCATCCGACGGCTCTGCGCGAGCCAGGCATCCATCTCCTTCCGAAGGGCGACATAGTGTCGAAAACAGGCCTTCACAGGAAGCACTGCCCTCCCGCTGGACGTATCGGATGGTCCGCGGTCGTTCGTCGAAACGTCCTCTTTCACGAAATGCGTTTGAGACCTGTCTCGAACGCCGACACAATCCGGTCCGCTTCGCTCCGGGTAAGGATCAGGGGCGGCGCCAGGAAGAAAATACTCTCCGGGCCGTGCATCACGTGGCTCATGCGTCCCACGATCACGCCCTGTTCAAGAATGCCGGCCTGCACCGCCGCGACACGGTCCGGGTCCAAAGATTCGCCATTGTGCGCCGCCAGTTCCACGGCGATCATCAACCCCTTGCCCCGCACTTCGCCGATGTACGGAGAATCCAGTCGTTCCAGCGCAGCCAGAAGGGTTGCGCCAACTTCCGCCGAATTCTCCCAGAGTCGTTCGGCCGTCAGTATGTCCAGATTCGCCAGAGCCGCCGCGCAGCAGACCGGATGCCCGCCATAGGTTGACACCGAGGAGAATTCCCGATGCTCGCCCGGTTCGCCCATGAAGGTTTCAAACACCTCCGGCGTCACCGCGCACGCCCCGAGGGGCAGATATCCGCTGGACACGCCTTTCGCCATGGTCATCATGTCCGGGACCACACCCCAGTGCTCCGACGCGAACAGTTTGCCGGTCCGGCCGAATCCCGTAATCACTTCGTCGAGGATCAGCAGCACGCCGTATCGGTCGCAGATTTCACGAAGGCGAGGCAGGTATCTCTCCGGCGGGACGATCACACCGCCGCCGCCGATGATCGGCTCGGCGATAACCGCCGCAACCGTTGTCGGGTCCTCGCGGACAATGACCTCTTCGACCTCGTTCGCGCACGCCACACCGCCGTCGGCATAGGTCAGTTTCTTCCCGCAACGAAAGGAATAGGGAGGATTAACATGCAGAAAGCCCGGCATCAGGGGTTCGAACCCGGTCCGCCTGGCAACCTGGCCCGTCGCGGACATCGCGCCAAAGGTGAAGCCGTGGTAACCCTGGTATCTCGCAATCACCTTGAACCGGTTCTCACCCGGGTGTTTCTGCCGGCCATACTGCCTGGCGATCTTCAGCGCGGTCTCGTTCGCTTCGGAGCCGCTGTTTGAGAAGAAAAGATGGTTCAGATCTCCGGGCAGAAGCTCAGCCAGCCTGGATGCAAGATTCGTCGCGGGCACATTGACGTGCAGATGGGGATAATACGAAAGCTGCAGCATCTGTTCGTACACGGCTTCCGCGATCTCCCGGCGGCCGTATCCGACATTGACGTTCCAGAGTCCCGAGTACGCGTCCAGGAACTCCCGGCCCTCCGCGTCCACGACGGTGGTTCCCTCTCCCCTGTGGATCACCATCAGATCCCGGTGCTCCAGCGTCCGGTGCTGTACCATCGGATGCCACACGTGCGCGCGGTCCTGCGCCCGAATCTCTTCAACGTCCGGTTGACGTTCGTCCGCCATCGGCTTCTCCCCTTCTCCAATATTCGGCTTGACTCCCCCCGGCATCGGATCTACTTTTCAGCCGCTCTCTCAGGAGCACCATCATACGGCATTCAACGGCTGAAGTCAAGGTCTACCCCGCACGTAAAGGGCCGTGCCCTAAACGTATCGAATCCACTGCCTTACGGCGCGGGATTGAGCCCCGTAACCCATCCCGTGCGTCCCATGGACGACGTCCCGCGGCGACGCGCCGACTGACCGCAGACCCGGAAACCCCATGGTCACACCCGAACACCATACCGTTATCATCGTGGGCGGAGGCCCTGCCGGGCTGCCGCTGGCCGTCGTGCTCGGCGGATGGCATCCCTTCTATCTCGGCGGAGACCTTTTCCGCAATCGATACGAGCAGATCGATCGCACCCTTCGCGGCGAAAGCGGCACTCTGCTCGGCCTGGACTTCAGAGGCGTGGTGAACGCGGGCATCCGGCCCGTGGACCTGTTCCGCCTGCTCCACCATCCCGGATTGAAGTACCGCGGCGAACAGGAGATCGCCCTGCAGTTCCGCCGGAGCGAACCCGTCGACGTCCTGCTCATCACCCGGGAAGAGGTCGGCGGCGTGTGGAACAACGTGCCTGAAAACATGCTCACGCTGTCGCCGGGGCAGTGGATGGAATTCGCCTTCTATCCTCTCGACCGGCACTGTCGCGAACGAAATGTCGATCTCGACGTCAACGCTCTGATCGCCAAACGTCACCTCCTGGACTACTATCACGCTGTGCCCGGCCGTTTCGAAGTCGCCGACCGCATTCGCACAAACGAATGCGTAACCCGCATTCAGCCCCACGACGCCGGTTTTCTGATTACATCCAGCGCCGTCGGTTCGGAGATCACACGTCGCTACACCTGCAAATACCTGGTCTACGCGGTTGGGCAACGCTGCATTCTGCGCGAACTCGGCGTACCGGGCGAACACCTCCCGTTCGTGACTTCCGGCTACGATCAACCCGAACGCTATCCGGGGGACCGCGTTCTTGTCGTGGGAGGCGGTCGCTCCGCGGATTGGGCGGCGAGCGAACTGCACGACGCCGGCAGGCACGTCCACTACGTGATGCGACAGCCCTTCGAACGTCACTGGCGACTCATATCGGACAGCCGCCACGGGCTTCCCTATTACGCCCGGATCGCCGAAATCATGGAAAGCCGGTCCCCCCGGCTGAAGACTCATTACGAGGCCCGGGTTCTCGGTTTCGAGCAGGCGGATTCCAGCGGCATTGCCACGCTTGATCGCAATGGCTCCGGAAAAACACTTGAAATTGATCACGCCATCCTGGAAATCGGCGGCATCGCGGATTATTCGCTTTTCGAGGGATTTCCACCGCTTCGTCCGGTGGACAAATTCGACAATTACCGCTTCCAGGTCCACCAACTGCCCACACATCCCCACAACTACGAGTCCACGACGATTCCCAATTTGTACCCCGGCGGTTACCTGGCCGAGGGCCTGGGCCTCGTGGTGATCGGTATGCACGGCACGACCTACGCCATCGCGGGAGACATTCTGCAGAAAGAGGGACGGTTGTAGACGTCCGTTCGCTGGTGGGTCCAGTACAGCGCCATCCCCTGACCGGCCCTTGAAATATCCGTGGACATTTCAACTCGCAGAACTTATTAAAGAAGCCGGGAACCGCGTCAACGGTCCAATCGCCAGCCGTCGAACGGGAGGCGGACGTGCCCGTAACCATCCGCGACATCAGAACCATCCTCACCCAGCCGGCGGGATCGCGCCTGATCGTGGTCAAAGTCCTGACGTCCGAGCCGGGCCTGTACGGCCTCGGATGCGCCACGTTCACCCAGCGTTTCCATGCCGTCCACACCGCCCTCGAGAAACACCTGAAACCCTTCCTCATCGGCCGGGACGTGGACCGTATCGAAGACATCTGGCAGATGAATATGGTCAACGGGTACTGGCGAAACGGACCCGTACTCAACAACGCGATTTCGGGCGTCGACATCGCCCTGTGGGACATCAAGGGCAAACGCGCCGGCATGCCCGTGTACCAACTCCTGGGCGGCAAATGCCGCGAAGCCGCGGCCTGTTACGCGCACGCCGACGGTTTCGAAAAGGAGGAAGTCCTGACCAACGTCCTGAAATTCCAGGAACAGGGCTACCAGCACATCCGCGTTCAGATGGGAGGTTACGGCGGCAGGACGTCCCGCCTCCGCGGTCCGGAAGGCGCGCAGGACGGCGCGTATTATGACCCCAGGGAATACGCTCGCGGAGTCCTCGACATGATCGGACACGTCCGTGCGAACACCGCCGCGCACCTCGAACTCCTCCACGACGTTCACGAGCGCCTCGTCCCGATCGACGCGGTTCAATTTGCGAAAGACGCGGAACCCTTCAAGCTGTTCTTCCTGGAGGACCCGCTGGCGCCGGAAGACCTCGAGTGGTTCCGCAACATCCGCCGGCAATGCGCCACGCCCATCGCCATGGGGGAGCTTTTCAACCACCCGCGGGAGTGGACTCCGCTCGTGCAGGACCGGCTGATCGACTTCGTCCGGATGCACATCAGCCAGATGGGCGGCCTGACGCCCGCCCGAAACGTCGCAATTCTTGCGGACATGTACGGCATACGCACCGCGTGGCACGGTCCGGGCGACGTTTCGCCGGTCGGCCACGCCGCGAATCTGCACCTGGATCTGTGGGCGCCCAACTTCGGCATCCAGGAGTGGTGCCGATTTGACGAACGCGTGTACGAAATCTTCCCCGGAACCCCGGAAGTCAGAGGCGGCTACATGTACCCCAGCGACCGGCCGGGCCTCGGAATTGACGTCGACGAAGAACTCGCCGTCGGCTACCCCTGCCGAGACGAGATCATCGACTGGACGCAGGCCCGCCTGCCCGACGGCTCGCCCGCCAGGCCCTGAGCGACATGCGGTTCTGTCCATCCATGCCAGGTTTATATTCGTAGCACTGCATCAAGCCAAATCCACGAGGGAAACCCAACCAGGGAGGAACCGAATGCTTAACATCGGAATCGTCGGCGCGGAGAACAGCCACACCGTCGCCATCTCGAAAACGCTGAACATCGACAAAAAAGTACCGGGCTGCCGCGTCACCCACGTCTGGGGTGAAGCCGCCCGGTACGCCAAAGACGCCCAGGATCGGGGACAGATTCCGAATGTCGTCGAGAACCCCGAAGATATGATCGGTCACGTGGACGCCGCGTGCGTGGACCACCGCGACGCGAAATACCACCTGCCCGCGGTCTGGCCGCTCATCGAGGCCGGAATTCCCGTCTTTGTCGACAAACCGTTCTGCTACCGCGTCTCGGAGGGCAGGCGATTCCTCGATCGTGCGGCGGAGCTCGGGGTCCCCGTCTGCTCCTTTTCGGTGCTGCCCAGACAGGCGTCCTTCAGTCAGCTCAAGCAGGAAATCGCCGGGCTGGGTCGGGTTGTCTCCGTGATCACGACCGGCCCGTGCGACATCGAATCCGAGTGGGGCGGTGTCTTCTTCTACGGCATCCACCAGGTGGATATGGCCGTGCGCCTGCTCGACAACGACGTCACCCATGTGCAGGTCAACCTGGGCGACAAGAACCATACCGGCACTTTGTATTCGTCCAGCGGCGCCGTCTCCACGCTCAATCTCTTCACCGAAGGACACAGCGCCTTCCATGTGTCGGTCATCTGCGAAAAGGGGCGGGTCGACCGTGCGATCGGGTACGACGAAAACCCATACCTCGGCGGCGCAGAGGCCTTCTGCGACATGTTCAAGACCGGGGTTACCGACGAAACGCGCGAGTCGATGCTCATGCCGGTTGCCGTCCTGGAAGCGCTTGAGAGATCCATCGGGGAGAAAGAGAAAATCGCGGTGCCGTCCATCGAATAGTCCCCAATCGAAGAAATGACGCCGCTCACAGTGCTGAAAAATGGCATTATTCCGTGAAAATCGGATCCAATCCCACGTATGGAGTGCACTTCGGTACCAAATCCTGTGACGCGACGGCTGGTAATGCCGCACCTGTTGCCACCGGACAACGCGGCTTGAGATCGACCAGTCCGGCCCGAGCACCTCGCGGGATCCCATGAACTCGTGAATCTGCAAGCGCGTCGTCGGCAATGTCACAAACGCAAGTCGCATCTTGAGCGACAAGGCCGCTATGGGGCTATCTAGGGAAGAATCGAATGGCTAAATCGCATAATACAAGCGAAGATGACGACCGGAAGCGGCGTCGGCAAGAGAGATTAGACCGGTGGGCGGACGGAGTGGAAAGGCGTGTCCGGGAGCAAGCGGAAAGGGAGCGGGAAAAAGAACGACGGGAAGGGATAAAAGCATTAATATTCCTGGCCGCATTTGCGGGCATTGTTGTCACAATTGGAATATGGATATACCAGGATTCGAATTCTCCGCCCTCGCGAAGCGAAATCAATGCCACTGCAGCCGCGTATTGTCAGACCGCAATCGAAAAAAAGTTGACTTACAGATTCAAATGGACAGTTGGCTGGACTGAATCGAAATTTCCGCTTGTCAATCGCCGCGCCGGAAATATTGAAATTGGCGGCACAGCTTTGGAAGTGCAGAATCAATACGGCGCGTGGCAGAAAATGGCTTACGGGTGCGTTTACAACCCATCGCGAAAAACCGTTTCCGAGGTATCCATTATTCCGTTTTCGTCGTTGACCAAATAAAAGAGCTGTATTTTCCGAAACGTTGACACCATCTCGTCCATATAGGAAAGCTAGTCATGAGTGACTCGTCTCCGCACGGGATAGCCGCGCGAACCGGCCAATTGAAATTCGCGGTCCGGTTTCAATTCCCGGTCACCTCCGAAAAGACCCTGAGGTGGTTCTCGCCGAGAACCTTGCGGACATCGCCTTCTGTATAACCCCTGGCCAGCAATCCGTCGGAAATCCTCGGAAACGAGGTCGCGTCGTCAAGCAGCGTTCCCCCGCCGTCGAAGTCCGATCCGATGCCCGCGTGGTCCGCGCCTACAACCTGCACGATGTGATCGACGTGGTCGAGAAGACGGGCGAACGTAGGCGTCGACTTATCGACAAAACGGGGCACGAACGTTACGCCGATGGACCCGCCATTCTTCGCCAGCGCCCTGATCTGTTCGTTGCTCAGGTTTCTTGGATGGTCGCACAGCGCCTTGCAGTTGCTGTGCGAAGCGATCACCGGTTTTTGCGATACCTCCATCACGTCCCAGAATCCTGTTTCGCTGACGTGGGAGACGTCCACCAGCATCCCCAGGTTGTTCATCTCCTCGACTAGCCGCACGCCGAAACGCGTGAGTCCGCCCCGGCTGCGCGCCTCGGCATTTCCGTCCGCGGCCAGACTGCTGACGTCGTGCGTCAGGCCGATCGAACGGACGCCGATCCGGTGCAGCATCCGCAGCACGTTCACGCTTCCCTCCACCCCGTCGCTGTTCTCGATCGCCAGCACGACCGCCAGTTTGCCTTCCTGTTTTGCGCGCACAATGTCTCCGGCGGATTTCGCCAGGACCACGTCGCCTCCGTGTGCTTCCAGTTCAGAGTCGAAGAACCCAACGGCGTCGAGCGCGTAGGTCAGATGGTTCTTGACGGCCAGGGTGACGTCGACCGCGAAAAAGGCAGCGTCCAGCCCCCCCTCGCGCATCTTGACGAAATCGATCTGAACCGGTGCTTCCATGGCCTCCCGATCCAGACGGCCTCTGAAATAGGCGACGGTTCCGTTCCGGCGGTCCCCGTCCGTTGGCGGATTGCCCGAAAATCCCAGATTCCCCCGGCGAATGTGATTGACAATCGCGTCGTTGTGTGAGTCGATCACCAGTGCGTCCCGATGAAATCGGACCGCATCGCTCCCGTCAGCCATCGAGCGTTCTCCTCTTTAACTCCGGATTCGGTTTCCTGCCGGCAGCCTGACCGCCCCATTCATTTCGCTATCGCTTCCAGAACGGACTCGCCGCATCGGAAAACGTGACCCGGCCGAAATCATCCGGCGCGTGAAACTGCGGCTCGGGCGTCCGGCTGGCGGACCACTGGCTGAACTGCGCGTTGGTTCTGCCGCCCAGCCGGTTCAGGTTCAGGTGCCAGACGTCGCCCGGCGCGGGGGGCGTGTTCTTCGCGACGCCGGCGAAATTCTGGAACGGAATGGCCGCCTCGAGGACCCAGTACGAATCGGTATCCGTGTCGTCGTTCAACGTGCCCGAGATAAACGTCGAAACCTGAAGTCCCTGCACCCGCCATCCCGTATCGACGACTTCGCCCGCACCCCTGGGATTGAACCGGTCCAGAAAGATGCTCAGCACATTCATCTCGATATTGAAATAGACGTGCGGCAGGTCCGGATCCGGCGCCGTAAACACCTCCACGCAGTCGTCGTCGTACACGTCGCTGTTGCGCTCGGTGTGGTCCGCCCAGATGTGGGCGTCTTCGCAGATATATGCAACGTAGAGATGAGTCTCGTCCCAGAGCATCTTTGCCACCGTCTGTTCCTGCCTGCCGTCGCTGTACCACGGGAACACGAATGCGCCCACGTCCGGCGCAGCCACCCACGCCGGCTCGTCCAGCCGACCGTCGACCGCAATCGGGGTCCCGGCCCGGTAGATGGTATAGTTCGGCCGACCGTCGGCGTACGCCGGTCTCACCGCGGTCAACACCGCAACGAAAAGAAGACACGCAAGCAGGAATTCCATTGCCCGACCTCCTGTCTCACTGGTTCATGGTCAATCCGTACTCTCACACAACCCGCGCAGAAACGCGGCATCCGACATCAGCGCGGCCTCGGGGTCGTCATCCCTGACGAACTCGACCTCCAGAAATCCGTTGAAACCCGCCGCCGAGAGTTCCCCGACGACCGCGGGATAGTCCACGTAACCTGCCGAAATCAGGCTGCGTTCGTTCCGCCCGGGAGCGGTATAGTTCTGCGCGTGGACCGTGGCCACGCGAGACGCGACCTGCCGTGCCACCGAGATCACCCGGTCGGCGCCGTCCGTAACCATCGGCTGGAAATTCAGCAGAAAATTGGGCCGGTCCACGCCTTCGACCAGGCGCAGGCTGCCCCATGCGGTATCGGACAGGTACCCCAGATGCATCTCCACGGCCAGACGCATCCCCCGGTCCGCCGCCCGGTCCGCAAAATGGCGGAATCCCCTGATCGCGGTCCGCCAGTCCTCATCCGTCGCTTCCGCCGAGCCGCAGGACCCGGGCCACACGCGGATCGTCTCCGTCCCCAGATCCGATGCGGTGTCCAACCCTTCCGACACCTCACGCGCAAAATCGCCGGCGACCGGATTGATGTAGGACCCGTACTGCGATACCTCCAGCCCTCTCGCCCGAATCGCCGCGGCGATACGCAGGTTGGCCGACGCGCGATAGCTGCCGGGCATGTGATCCGGCTTTCCCCACGGTTCGACGCCGTCGAAACCGGCCCGGACCGCGAGGTCCAGAACGTCCTCGAACGGCCGGTCTTTAAAGGCAATGGTACACAGTGCAGTCTTCATTGTCGGGCCTCCTCCGAAATCGAACCGAGAAGCTGTTTTAAAATACCCCGGCCACCACCCGATGTCAAACCGAATGACGGTGTACCGATGCCGTTCGCCCGACCGGGCGACGCGACGGGAAACCACGTTCATGTGAATTCACGATCCTGTTGACAGGACCTCGGACCTTTTGTACTTTAGCGGAATACCGGGCAAACCCGGCTTCGATACCGGTCCGATTGCCTATACGCGTATTGGAAATTCGGACACCGGGAATCCATACCCCGCGCACAGATCGGCCCCGCTCCCGGCAGTATGCGACAATCCGGATTTCATACGGAACGGTACTATCGATTCAGGAAAGGAAAGCAATGAACCGGTTCAAATTCGGTATTCTGGAAGACGTTCTTCGTTCGGACTGGGTGGATGTGTTCCCGAAAGCGAAAGCGCTCGGCTACGACGGCGTCGAACTGGGCATCCGGGGCAACACCTATCGCGCCTCAGACCTCTGGATCGAGGGAGGGATCGAAGCCCTGGGGCAGCGCGCCGAATCCGCGGGCATACCCATCTTCTCACTCTGCCTGCACACGTTCTGGCAATATTCCTTCGCAGACCCGGACGTCGCGAACCGCTTTATGGCCAAACAGATTGCGTTTCACGCCATACATGCCTGCAAGGCACTGGGCATCGGCACCATTCTCATCCCCGTCACCAACCCGCTGGCGTTGCCTGCCGACGAGGCCGCCCATCGTTGGGCGTACGAAAGCCGCGCCGTTGCCGCGCAGGCGGCCGACATGGGTATTTCCATCGGCCTGGAAAACGTGGGGCGCAGTCACGTCGTTACCGGTGAACAGATGCGGGAACTGATCGAAGCGGTGGACAATCCGTACGTAGGGGCTTACTTCGACGTCGGCAACGCGCAGATGCTCGGCAGCGACTCGGTCGCCGATATCCACTGCCTGGGCGACCGGATCGTACAGGTCCACATCAAAGACCCGCGAAAGGACCGGACGCCCTGTTACGTCGGGGAAGGCGAAATCGACCTGAAGGCGTGCCTGAAGGCGCTGGCCGAGGTGGAATACAGCGGCCCGCTCGTCTTTGAGACGCCGCCGTTGGAAGACGCGGTATCGACCGCGGAACGCAACCTGAGAACCCTGAAATCCCTGGTCGAATCGGCCGGCCCGGAATCCAACGGGACCGTGAATTCATAGACGGGACGGTGAAAACGGTCCGTGCCGATGCATGGGTACGCAAGAATCCCGCTGCCGGCGTCGCCGTTCGCGGGATTTCTTCATTCCTTTCACAACTGATTCCGTTTCCTGAACGCGTATGCCAACCCGTGCAGCACGAGGTCCGGCTCGGGAACGTGCGGCGATTTCAGAAATGGAGAAAGGAACGGCGCGTCTCCGCCCGTGAGGAGGACGCGCGGCGCCGCGTCCGCACCGGCAACCAGCTCTTCGACCAGCCGGTCCACGGCTCCGGCCGCCCCGAATACCACCCCCGCCCGTATGCATTCCCGTGTATCCCGACCCAACGCCGATGGCGGTGCTTCAAGCGTAACCTCCGGCAGCAGACTGGTCCCCGACGAGAGCGCTCTCGACATCGCCTTCAGACCCGGCGAGATTGAACCGCCCACAAAACACCCTGCCGTGGAAACCAGGTCGACTGTAAGGGCTGTCCCGGCGTCAACAACAATGACGGAATTGCCGACCAGCCGGAACGCCGCCCCGGCCGCCAGGAGCCGGTCGACGCCCACGGCCTCGGGCCGGGGCACCGCGATATCGATGCCGAAATCGGTTCCGGAGTCGGCCTCGATCAGATCAAACCCCGTCAACGACCGGACGGCCGTGCCCATCGCGTCGGTCATACCCCTGACCACCGACGACGCGATAGCCCCGTCCAGCGCACGGATTTCGATATCCGCCCGTTCGAATTCGGCGTCGAGCCGTAACGCGTAGTCCGCGCTGCACAGCCCGGGTTCCGTATTCATGGACCAGCGAGTCCGTATGCCGCTGCCGTCGAAAACGGCGCAGCCGATGCTGGAATTCCCGATGTCTATCGCGAGAAACACTCGACACCCCGGTTTTGGGCATCCGGCCGGGAAACCATGCGCTTACAGGCGGAAATTCACCTGCGGTGCCTGGCTAACGCGTTGCTTCGCCACCCACGTCGCCCATCGTAACCCTCGTGGTCCGGCCATCGACGTCCCGTACCAGGAGGGCGCCGTCGGTGTCCACGTCCTCCGCCACGCCCCTGACCGGCCCCGCGGCCGTCTTCACGCGAACCGGCCCGCCCAGCATCCGGGCTCTGCATTTCCACGAGGCCCTGATCCTCTCCGCGTCGAGGCCGCTAAATGTCTGCTCCAGCGCGAGGAAGATTTCCGCCAGGAGTCTCGTCCGACCGTGTTCCCGGCCCGTGCCGCACCGAAGTGACGTCGCGGTGTCCTGCAGACCGGCGGGAAAATCCGCCGCTTCGTGGTTGACATTGATGCCCACCCCGAGAACGGCGAAGCGCAGTCCTCCATCGCCGACCCTCGCCTCCGTAAGGATGCCCGCCAGCTTGCGGCCGTTCAGGTAAAGGTCGTTCGGCCAGCGGACCTCGGGGCATGCGCCGGTGGAAGCCTCGACGGCGTCGGCGACGGCGGCGGCGGCGCCGAGCGTAAGCATCCAGGCGCGTGAAATTTCCAGTTCGTACCGGAGTATGAGTGAGAACCAGAGTCCCACCCCGGGCGGCGAAAACCACGCTCTGCCGAGTCGCCCGCGCCCGGCGGTCTGATGTTCCGCAACAACCGCCGTCCCGTGCCGTGCGCCGGCGAGCGCCGCCCCCATGGCGAGCGCATTCGTGGATTCCAACTCCAGGAAGCATACCGTAGAACGACCCAGCGCACGGGTCCTCAGCCGTCGGAGAAGGTCGGACCGGACGATGACGTCCGCGCGGGTGTCCAGGCGCAACCCTGCGCCCGGTCGATCCGAAACCGAATACCCGAGGCGCCGGATCGCGCCTATCGCTACGCGGATATCGTCAGGCCTGCAAGACAGCCTTTCGGCCAGACTCTCGACCGGTGCGCGCCGGGACCGCTGTCCGCCAAGCGCTTCGAGTACGCGATACGAAACCGGCGTCGTGACACCCCCCTTCCACGGGGATGGTCCCGTGGAAGAATCAGGACGTTTTCCGCTCATTGGAACAGCAGACTCATATCCATTGAAGGCGTCGAATGCGTCAACGCGCCCACCGAGATCAGGTCGACGCCGGTCTCAGCCAGGGCCCGAACGGTTTCGAGCGTGACGTTGCCGGATGACTCGAGAAGGGGGCTCTCCGGTCCGAAGGCCTTCGCAGCCGCCACGGCGAGGCGCGTGGTGTTCAGATCCATATTGTCCAGCAACACCCGGTCCACGCCCGAAACCAGCGCATCGTCCAGTTCGCGAAGCGTTTTCACCTCTACTTCGATCATCACCGTCCTTCCGGACCGGGCCATCGCCGCCTTCACCGCGGCCACCGCCGGCCCGATGCCGTCCGCCGCTTCAATATGGTTTTCCTTGAGAAGCACCATATCGTGGAGTCCCAGCCTGTGGTTCGACCCACCCCCCGCGACCACAGCATACTTGTCCAGCATCCGAAGTCCGGGGGCCGTTTTCCGGGTATCCAGAATCCGCACGCCGGTCCCGCTGACGGCGGACACGTAGGCTGCCGTCGCCGTTGCGATTCCGCACATCCGCTGCAGAAAATTCAGCGCCGTCCGTTCGCCCGTGAGAATGCCCCGGGCGGGGCCCGTCACGTCCGCCAGGATATCCTCGCATTCAACGCGCGCGCCGTCCTCGGTCCGCGGCGCGAACCGGATTCGTGAATCGACCCGCTGAAATACCCGCTCCGCCACAGCCAGGCCCGCGACCACGCCCGCCGACCTCGCAATCAGCAATGCCCGCGCCTGAACCGCCTCGCGCACCGTCCATGCGGTCGAAATGTCGCCGCTGCCGACGTCTTCCCGGATCGCCGCGTCCACGACACGGTCGATGCCGTCCCATTCCGTAGGATTCGCCATCTCATCAAGCCTGTGCGGCGCCGTCCGAGACCCCTTTCAAGCCGGCTCTCAGCCTGGAAATCTCGTCCCGGTATTCGGCCGCCCGTTCGAACGCCAGTTCCGCGGCGGCCCTGGCCATCTTTTCTTCGAGATCGGAGATGACGTCGACCAGATTGGCGCCGACCTCGTACCCGGACGTCTCTTCCGCCGCAAGCGGCACCTCTTCCTGCCTGGCGTCGGCGACCGCCGTGGCCTGCAGAATCTCGTCCCTGCTCTTGTAGACCGTCTGCGGCGTGACACCGTGCCGCTCGTTGTACGCCTGCTGCACCTGACGCCTGCGGTTGGTCTCCTCGATGGCCCGCCTCATGGAATCCGTGATCTCGTCCGCGTATAAGACGACCTTGCCGGCCAGGTTTCTGGCCGCCCGGCCCGCCGTCTGGATCAGGGAACGCGTCGAGCGCAGGAAGCCTTCTTTATCCGCATCCAGAATCGCGACCAGGGACACCTCCGGCAGATCCAGTCCCTCCCGCAGCAGGTTCACCCCCACAAGTACGTCGAATTCACCCAGCCGCAATCCCCTCACGATCTCAACGCGCTCCAGTGAGTCGATTTCCGAATGCATATAGCGGGCGCGAATCCCCAGGTCGCGCATGTATTCGGCCAGGTCCTCCGACATTCTCTTGGTCAGCGCGGTTACGAGCACCCGTTCCTTCCGGCCGACCCGCTCGCGGACCTCGTCGATCAGATCGTCCACCTGCCCGCGGACCGGACGCACCAGCATCTCCGGGTCCAGAACGCCGGTAGGCCTAATAATCTGCTCGACGACGATGCCCTCCGACTTATCCAGTTCGTAGTCCGCGGGCGTGGCGGACATAAAGATCGCCGTCTGCATCTTGCCTTCGAATTCATCGAAATAGAGCGGGCGGTTGTCCAGCGCGGCGGGCAGCCTGAATCCGTGTTCGACCAGCGTCGTCTTTCGCGATCGATCGGCGTTCCACATCCCCCGGACCTGCGGCAGCGTCACGTGCGACTCGTCAATCACAATCAGGAATTCCTCCGGAAAATAATCAAGCAGCACGTGAGGCGGCTGACCGGGTTCCCGCCCGTCGATATATCTCGAGTAATTCTCGATTCCGGCGCAGTATCCGATCTCTCTCATCATCTCGATATCGTACCGCGTGCGCGTCTCCAGCCGCTGGGCTTCCAGCAGTTTTCCCTGGTTCTTGAATGCTTCCAGCTGCGCGGCCATGTCAACCTCGATCTGCACGATCGCCCGTTCGATCCGCTCGCCGCTGGTCACGAAGTGCCGCGCCGGGTAAATCGCCGCCCGTTCTCGCGCATCCAGCACCTCGCCGGTCACCGGCTGTACCAGACTGATCGCGTCCACTTCGTCTCCGAAGAACTCCACGCGCACCGGATCGTCCCGATCGGGCCGATAGATCTCCACCACGTCCCCCCGCACCCTGAAGGTACCCGGGCCGAAGTCCACGTCGTTGCGCGTATAGTGAATATCCACCAGCCGGCGAAGCAGCTCGTCCCGGTCCAGCCTGTCCCCCCGGTCGATCATGACGTGCATACCCTCGTATTCCTCCGGGTTGCCGATGCCGTAAATGCAGGATACGCTGGCAACGATAATCACGTCCTGTCGTTCCATCAGCGCGCTTGTCGCACGCAGGCGAAGCCGGTTGATCTCATCGTTGATATCCGCTTCCTTTTCGATAAACGTATCGGTGACCGGCTTATAGGCCTCCGGCTGATAATAGTCGTAATAGGAAATGAAATATTCCACGGCGTTTTCGGGAAAGAACGTCTTGAATTCGCCGTATAGCTGAGCTGCCAGCGTCTTGTTGTGCGAGATCACCAGGGTCGGCATCTGAACCGCCTCGATGACCTTCGATATCGTAAATGTCTTGCCGGTGCCGGTCGCCCCCATGAGCGTCTGAAAACGGTCGCCTCTCCGGACACCCTCGCCCAATTCGTCGATGGCCTCCGGCTGGTCGCCCGCCGGTTCAAACGGCGCCTGGACCCGGAATCTCGTCATCGTCGTCCTCTTGAACGTTTATCCGTCGACAAACAGTGACCAAATGTATAGATAATTTAGACATCGATCGATGCAAAAGCAAGAACTATGCGCAGTTTCACGGCCGTCGGCGAGGTCGGAATCTGCCCGCCTGCACGCGGCGGCCCGACCCGCGGCGGATGTTCAACTCCGGCATCGGCCGCGAAAAAACGGGATCCTGCCGTTTAATGTACTTTTTTTTCCTGTGCAATCTGCGTAAATTTCATTGCAGAAAGGCACGATATGATCCGTCTCCGCCATCTCGCGGTTCCGTTCCTGATCGCCGGCGCATTCTCGGCTTGCGGCGAAAGGAATCCCTCCGCTCCGGAGTCTCCGCCGGGAAGGGGAGGCAACGACGACAGGACCGCGGCGCTGCCGTCGAAGAACTTCCTGGACGTCTCGCGTTTTCCCATGAATCACGTGATCAGCGGAGGCGTGGCCAAAGACGGCATTCCCGCGCTTACGGATCCGGATTTTGTCCGGGAGCGGTCCGCCGATGCCTCGTACGTGCAAGACGAGGATCTCGTACTTGGCCTCTACGTCAACGGCGTCGCCAAGGCCTACCCGCACAATATCGGATGGCACCATGAAATCGTCAACGACGTTACCGGCGACCGGCACGTGGTCGTCACGTTGTGCCCGCTCACGGGGACCGGTATGGTGTTCGACGGCCGGGGAGAGGACGACGAGCGTCTGGAATTCGGCGTATCCGGCCTGCTGTTCAATAACAACCTGGTCATGTACGACCGCCGCCATGACGACACCCTGTACCCCCAGATGACGCACATCGGCATTAAAGGATTCGGTACCGAAAAAGAACTCACGTTGATGCCGGTGGTGGAAACCACGTGGAGCAACTGGAAACGCCTGTACCCGGGCACACTGGTCGTCAGCTCCACGTCAAGGGGGACGTTTCGCACGGAGCGGTATACAACGTATCCGTACACCGGCTACCGCAACCCGGAGTCGGCGCCGCTGTTCCCCCTGTTTCCGGAGCCGGACGACAATCCCATCATCTTCGATTTCCCGCCGAAGGAAATCGTACTGGGCGTTCGATTCGGGGACGTCGCCAAGGCCTATCCCTTTTCCCGAATGGGCGACGATCGGGCCGTTATCAACGATCGAATCTCGGACGAAAACGTCCTCGTGGTCTATGACGCCGCGGCCCGGATGGCCCTGCCCTTCCGACGGGACGTGGGCAATCGGACACTGACGTTCGAGAGCGTACCTTCTTCAGACCGTCGGTTCACCTTTATGCTGAAAGACCGGGAGACCGGCACGACCTGGAACCTTCTGGGACGGGCATTGGCGGGTGAGCTCAGAGGCAGCCAGCTCTATCAGATTCCCGCACACAACGCATTCTGGTTCGCCTGGGCGACCTTCTGGCAGGACACCGGGGTCTACTCGCCCTGACCATCGCACACAGAACGCCCGGCACGCCGGGTCGGCACGGATGGACAATTGGCCATTTCCGCAAATCCCGCATCGATGAGGATATATACGCTTCCGGGGCCCCGCCTGTGGACCGGACCATGATCCCCGTGCGCCGCAGGCCGCTCGCGGCCGCCTTTCTCGCACTCTTCGCCTGCCAGATTCCCGGCAATGTGATCGCGGGGGCCTGGACGCTGCCCGGGGATCACGTGTGGTGCAAGGTCGCCTACCTGGGTTGGACCACCCACGAAGAATACGTCGGCGCCGCCGGATCGGGAAGAGGGCCGGATCTCGGAAGGGTGTACAACGAAGGAAACCGCGCCAGGTATCGATTTGACGGCAGGTATCGTTCCCGCGCCCTGTTTTTCGACCTCTTCTACGGCGCAACGGACAGAGTCGATGTCGGAATTCAGGTACCCTTTTTCCGACAGGAGTACCAGGACGCCGCCCTCCTTACCGGCTTCGGCGAACCTCGGAGAGCAACCGGTTTCGGAGATATCCGAGGATTCCTGAAAGTCAGGCTGTTGAACCGGCGCACCGTGGGTACGTTCAAGGCGGGGTTCAAGGCGCCGACCGGCGAATTCGTGAATGAAGACGGGCTGATTCCCGTCGGAGAAGGACAGTGGGATTTCGACGCTGCCGTTCAATTGGGCCGGTCCTTCTGGCCGGTACCGGCATACGTCAGTTCGGACGTCGGTTATCGGCTGCGACGCAGGAACGGTGAAATCGACCGCGACCCCGGCGACGAGTGGTTCTTCATCGCAGAAGGCGGCTTCGAGGTGCGCCGGCTCGCGCTGTTCGGAATCAAGGTCCACGGCATCCGGGGCAAGGCTGCTACCGTCTTTGGTACCCCGATCCGCTCCGACGTCAAGAGGATCACTTATGTCTCTCCGGTAATCAACTTAGGGCCTTTTCGCGGGTTTACCATGGAAACGGCCATAAACATCTCCGTCGCCGGCCGGAACTATCCGGCTGGATGGATGGCGGTCGTCGGTCTTTCTTATAAGGGAAATCCATTCCGCCGGAACAACAGTCCCTTGGCGAAATGAACGTTTTCGATCCGGTGCGTCGCGGGCAACCTGAAAACGGTTCCGGCGCACTTTCGACAACGCACGGCAACGCGCGGGAGCCTGCTGCCGGTGTATCGCACCCGGGTCCCGGTGAAAGAAGGGGTTGAGATGAAACTGTCGGAAACCCAGGTGAACAGGTTCCGGGAAGAAGGAGTGCTGGTGGTCGAGGACCTGCTTGACGCCGACGAAGTCTCTGCGCTCCTTGCACGGGCCGAATGGGTGGCGAGCGGCAGTGCGCCGCATGTCTCCAGCGAGCGCCTGCAGCTGGAGCCCGAGGTGAACGCAGGAAGGGCGGCGGCGGGCACGGTTGCGGACTCTCTGCGAAAGATGAGCCATCTCGCTTTCTGCGACGGCGTATTCGAAGCCCATGCGCGCAACCCGAAGGTACTGGACGTGATCGAGTCCCTGCTCGGTCCGGACCTGAAGCTCTATCAGGACCAGTGGTTCATGAAGCCCCCAAGAATCGGCTCCCGGCAACCCTACCACCAGGATATGCCGCTCGGATTTCACATCGACCCGCCCGATATGGTTACCTGCTGGGCCGCCCTGAACGACGCGACGGTGGAAAACGGTTGCCTGTGGATGCTGCCGGGCACCCACCGGTTCGGGATCATCCCGAAGGAGGAATGGGCGGGCTATGAACAGATGTCGCTGGACGGCAGACTTCCGGAAGAACGGGCCATCGAGTTGAAAGCGGGGAGTTGCAGTTTTCATCATGGCCTGATTCTTCACTGCAGCAGGCCGAATCGGACCAACCTGCGCCGGCGGGGATATGCCACGCACTACGTCAGCGCAAGATGCCGCTTTACAGGCCCGGTCGGACAGAACGACGCCATGCTGGTCAGGGGCGCCTCCATACCGGGTTGTATCTGACAAGCTGTTCGAGTACTCTTTGACGAAAGGAGTCGCACCATGAGAATCTCAGTTGTGTTTCTGACAGCCGGCCTGTTGGCCTGGACGCACTCCGCGCACGCCGACATTTTTCCGGGAGAGGAACCCGAAAGTGAAGCGGGCGTGACCCTGAATCCCGTTCGTGCGGGCCGCCTGGAGGTCATACCCATTCTGTCGGTCGGTCTTTCCGACGGTTCGGTGGTCTACCAGGGCGGCGTGTCGATCGGGGTTGCGTTGAGCCGGCTGCACCAGGTCGGCGGCGCCTTCGTCGTCGGAAACCGGGCATACGATCGCTGGGGAGATCGAACGGATATCATGGAAGTGCCGCAGCCGCCCGTGCAGACCAGAGCCGGATATCCTGCGTCCGCGGAGGACGGATTCGGCTCCTCGCTGTCAGGCTTCTATCGGCTGAACATTCCGCTGAGAGTGGACAGACGCACCCGGCCGTTCCTGGAGGCATTCGCCGCCAGAGACTACTGGGGGTGGTCCGGCGTGAGCGAAGTCGGCGGTGGCGTCGGGTTCAGGCGCGCGCTCTCCAACCGGACGGCACTCACCACCCGATACTCGTACGTGGCTTTATTCACCGGGGACGAGCGCTTTAACCGTCACGTTGCGACGGTCGGCGTATCGATGTTTTTCAGGTAGGGACCGGCAGAACGAATACCCCCGGATTCCGTCCGGCCGTTGCATTGGCGGGCAAGTTGAGGCCGTGAATGGGCCTGCTGCGCCCGGCGATTTCATACCCGGGTCCATGTCGCTGGAAACGGCAGGCGCCGAAACCCGCGACGATGGCAGGTCGACATGACGGCTTCTATTTCACGATTTCCATTCGTCCTCTGCCTCGCCCTGCTTCTCATTGGCGTCTTCAGGTGCGGCGGAGAGACACCCGTCGATTCAACCGACGAATCCGAAAGCTCCGGCGGCCGGACGTTCAAGACCGTCCTGCAGGACGATGCCGGCGGCAGTGCGGACTCGACGGGCGCCAGGCTCGTCGACTCCACAGGGCGAAATTTTCTCAACCCGCTGACGTTTCCCCACGACAGAATCGAGCAGGTTACCCGCAAGGACGCAACGCGGGCACTGATCGATCCACGGTTCGTTCCCGCCGCATCGGCCGAGGCCCGGTATCTGTCGGACGAAGACCTGGTCATCGGCGTGCGCCTGAACGGCATTTCCAAAGCCTACCCACACAAGATGGCGTGGTACCACCAGATCGTCAACGACCGCATCGGGGGCCAGCCCATCGCGGTCACATTCTCGCCGCTCACCGGTAGCGGCATCGTATTCGCGGCGTGGAGCGGAGGTGCGATCAACCGGCTCAAATTCGGCGCGTCCGGAGAACTCTTCAACAACAACCTGATCATGTACGATCTGAACGACGACCAGATTCGCTATCCCCAAATGACCCACACCGGCATCTCGGGCGTCAGGGCCGGATGGGTCCTGAATACGCCACCATTCGTCGAAACCACATGGCGATACTGGAAACAGCTCTATCCCGACACATTCGTCATCAGTATAAACACACCGGGCGCGTTTGACGCAAGTGATTATAATATATATCCCTATGGACTATATCGCGATCTCGAGTCCGCGCCGCGGTTCCGGGTGTTTCGCGTCTTGAAGACAATCCGCTCGCAAGGCTCTATTCGCCGAAGGAGCACACGTTCGGGGTTCGGTTTATCGAGAAGGCGAAAGCATATCCCGCATCGGCCCTCGGCGAAATGGCGGTGATCAACGACACGCTGGCGGAAGAAAACATCGTGGTGGTATGGTATGGCGCAGAGCGGATGGCCGTCGCCTACAGACGGGACTACGCACGGCAGACCCTGAACTTCGACAGGGTCCCGTCTACATCGCGGACCTACCCCTTCATGTTGCGGGACCGGGAGACCGGGTCCACGTGGGACCTGAAGGGCAGGGCCATCGCGGGGCCCCTGGAAGACAGCGTGCTGGAGCAGATACCCGGGCACGGTGCGTTCTGGTTTGCCTGGATCACGTTCTGGCAGGACACGGAAGTATATGCTGAATAGCTCTTGCGTAATCCTGCGACGCCCCGGTTCAGGCATTCATATACATGAAGGCGACAACCCATACAACGACAAAGCCCACCCCGCAGCCCGCCGCAACCTGCCTCATCGAGTGTGCGCCGATGACAACGCGCGCCCAACAGACCGCCAGCGGCAGCGGCAGCCAGTAGACGGACGAAGGTCCCAGCAGGAGATGCAGCATCGCCATGGTGCCGCACACGCCCGCAGCGTGCAGACTGATCTTCCATCGCACGTTCGTCCAGGCGGCAATCAGCCCGAGAAAAAAACAGCCCAGCAGGAATCCAGGTATCGGCGGGGGCGCACCCGTCGCCCACAATACGACAAACCCCGCAAGGCAGCTCGCGGAACTCACCAGCAGGGGCTTCTGCCGGTGGGATCGCACCCCTATATAGAATCCATCCACCTCCCTGCGCGCGACGAGAAGACCCACGTAAAGCGTCGGCAGACAGGTCGCAAACAGCAAACCGGCGGCCAGCCATCCGGCGCGTTGCATCGGTGGCGCAGGGAGCCGACAGATCATCATCGTCAACAGGCCGGCCGCTGCCAGCGGGGGACTGAATACCGCCGATAGCGTCCTCGCCGCAACCTGCCGGGCGTGAATTCGTCGCATCGGTCCTTTACGTGATTTCCGGTATTGCGTGCGCAACAACGGTAGAAACGGCGAGACAATATACGAATCGATCGCCTGGAATCCCTCCCTCTTCTGTTCAGGCCAGACCCGGGCATTGCAGCTTGACAAGGCTTACTGATTAATATATACTGCTTTAGAAGCTGTTTCAAAATCCCCAGCGGTCTTCGCGCGGCTGTAAACGCGCCGTTCGGCGTTGGTCAAAACCACCCGTATAGCTAAATATGGGCGGATTTGACCGTCTTGACCGTCGCTTTTTCGCTCGCGCTCGGGACTCACCGGGAATTTTAAAACAGCTTCTTAGCGTCCTGTAGGGGAAAGATGGTCGCCCGTCGGGCCATCGCTGTCCGTTACAGGACGTCGGGATGAACGACCGGCGTGTGAAAGTCGGTTTTTTTCATTTGTTGCGCACAATTCCGGATTCGACAACGAAACGTCCTACGGTGCCTTATGAAATTGCGAGCCGTTCTCAGCCACCAGCCCACTGACAGGCTCCACCGCATCGCTGCATCGACCGACCTGCCGATTTACCACGGCGCCAACAAGTCGGTGGTGATAGACCAGCTGTGCCGCCATCTTTCCAACCCGACGCATGTCCGCGAACGACTCGATGCGCTCCAGCCCGGGCACAGGGAGTACGTTGTCAATCTCGCCGCAGAGGGTGGCGAACTGCTCAAGGAAGATGCCATCGACGAGTTGGGCGCGGGGTTCACCCACCGTTTCCAGGCCATGCAAGACGCGGTTTCCGAACTCGGTCTGGCCTTCGAAGACGTCGAAACACTCGGGACGGACCACTGCCTGGTCGGCATTCCGGAGTCGGTCCTCAAGGCAATCCCGATTGGAGCCGGGAATCAGGGTCGGCTCCGCCGCGTGATGCAATCACGATCCATCGGTCTGCTTCGCGCCTTTGCGAGCGAGCTGGGCTGCCGGTTCGAAGACTCCCGCCGCGTTTTTGTAGCGCGCGCAGTTCGCAAGCGGTTATTGGATCCGGATCATCTGCACGCCTACGTCATCGATCTGCCGGAAGCCAAGAGAGCCATCCTCGATCATGTACTGGCCAGGGATGCGATCACGCAGGATGAAATCCTGAGTACCATGGGAGAGGGCGGGCTTCGTGCACTGGACGAGATGATCTGGAAGACGCCGCTGTTTTTCCACAACACGGACCGGCTCATGACCGATACACCCCTCCGACTTGCCTCAGACCTGAAGCCTGAAATTCAGGCCCTCGAAGACCGGATCGAGGACACGGTCGACGCGGTCGTCACGAGCGACGGACCGAACCCCTCCCGAACCCGGGAGCAGGCGTCCTGCCTGGTACCCGATCTCTGCACCTTTCTCGGATTCATCGAGCAGCGCAGGCCGCGCGCACTCAAACACGGCGGCGTATCCAGGGCCCGACTCCGGGACGTCAGCAAGTACTACCGGGGACACGCGGAGCCCGGGTACTCCGAGTTCCTGCTCCTGTTTGCGGAAGATGCCGGACTCATCCGTTGCGACGCAGGCACGTGGCGGCTCGCGGAAGACGCCGCCGACCGGCTTTCCCGCGCGCATGACGTCCGAAACGCCGTACTCAGGCTCTGGCGCGAGTCCGATCGCTGGAACGAGTGGACCACCGAACGATCGGGCGCACGGGTCCGCAACAGGATTGACACGCTGAAAGCCCTTCGCCGGGACCTTCTCGACTGCCTTGCCGGCTGTCCCGAAAACAGCTGGATTTCGTACCCGGATTTTTACGTTCTGCTGGCGCGCCGATCCCGGACATTCGCCCATCTCGATGGACGTCCCCCGTCCGGGCGGAACCTGATCGGCGGCGGCGCGGACGAACTGCTTCGGCGCATCCTGGTATCGGCGCTGACATGGATGGGGCTGATCAGCCTGGGAAATCCTGAATCGTTCGGCGAGGTCCTCGAACCGGGGCATCCGGGGGTCTTCAAACTGACCGGCCCGGGCGCCGCGCTTCTCCACGGACGTAAATCTGAGTGCGCGCCGGCAGAAAATGCGGGCCGTCCCGACGGCAATTTCGTACTGCAACCAAACCTTGAAATCCTCTCTCCGCCGGATCTGCCATCCGCTCTTTACATCCGGCTCTTTTCCATAGCGGAACTCAAGGAAGTCGACGTCCTGGCGAGATTCCGGATGTCGCCCCAATCCGTTCACACGGCCATGAGCAGGGGCTGGGACGGCGTCACGCTCAGAGCGTTTCTTCGGGACCACAGCGCCACCGGATTGCCGGAAGTGGTTGACGCCCTGATCAAGGAGTGCGAAAGCAGACACGGTGAAATTGAAATCGCGCCGGCATCCGGCTATCTCGTCAGCGAACGGCCCGAACTGATGGACGAACTCTTCGTACAGAGCAAAATCTCATCCCTTCTGGGCGTTCGACTCTCGCCCACAACGGCTGCGATCGATCCGACTACGCGCGTCGAACATCTCGTGGATGCCCTGAACGGGTGCGGCTATATGCCGAATATTACTGCCGAAGAGGCAAACGAAGAACAACACCGGATGGTGTTGGAGGGTCCGGACCTGTTGCTGCTGGCGGGATTTCTCGAATCCGCGGCAAAGACCTTCGCCGCCAAATCGGTTCCGCTGCCCGCGGGCCTGGAACATCTGATGAGACGTCTCCGCCGAAACCTGAGAAGCATTCCGAACAGCGAGTGCCGCGACGCCAGGAGCGACTATTGCGAGACCTTTGAGTCCTTGTTCAGAAGCGGGCAGCCGCACGACGGATTCGAGACCCTTATGCAATACCCGGGCGCGAATCCGGCCACCGCCGAGGCCGACGTGAAATATCTCATCGGATACGCTATCGACCATCGGCTCGGCCTGGAAATCGACTACCACGACGAACGCGTCGCCGGGACCTCATCCCGTTCGATCAAGCCGATCTTTGAAGATCACGGCGTACTCTGCGGCTATTGCAGGCACCGCAAAGGCGAGCGGACGTTCCGGATTGACCGGATTCGGAGCGCCAGGCTGACCCCTTCCAGCGCAGATTGATGCGCAGAGGCGATCACCGCGGCGTTCGTTGCCCGCGGCGTTCGAACGGACCCGCGAAAACGGACGGCGCTTTCCTTGACATGCCGCGGTACAGAAACTATATTGCGCGACACCCATGACGGCATGGCGGTCGCCGCCCTTTCAGGTCGACTCACGTGCCGATGGCCAGCCACTCCGGGAAATCCTTATGCCGCTTAAATACTCCATTCGTGAAAACATGGCGCCGGGAAATTCCATCCAGGAGAAATTCCGGAACCTCGCGGACGCAGGCATCGAAGGCATCGAGATCACAAGCAGCAGTTCCGTGGAGTTCGCCGGCGAAATCCGGCGTGCGTCGGCGGAAACCGGGGTAACCCCGAACATCTTTTCGATCCGTGGAACCATGGGGCTGCTGGATGCAAGGCTCGCGGAGCGAAGACAGGCGACGCAAGACCTCAAGGACGCGCTCACACTGTGTGGCGATCTTGGCGGCGTCGGCGTCATATTCCCGCCGCTGATCGCAATTAAGCTGCAGGATGGGCATCGAATTCCGGATCTCTCTCCCTATGCCACCACCGCACAGCTGGAATTCGGCCTGCTCACCGACATTCTCGCGAGCGATGTCGCCCCGCACGCCGAATCCTGCGGGTGCAGCGTCATTATAGAACCGCTCAACCGGTACGAACAGTGGTGGCCGTGCACGCTCGCGGAAGGGCTGGAGATCTGCAGCGCCGTCAACAGTCCGGGTGTAACCATCATGGCCGACTTCTTTCATATGAGCATTGAAGAGTCCGATATGGCGGAAGCCATTCGCAACGGCGGCGAACGGATCACCAACGTGCACCTGGCCGACAGCAATCGAATCCTGCCGGGATACGGGCACACCGACTTCAGACCTGCCCTCCGGGCTCTTGAAGACATCGGCTATCGTCATTACTGTGGCTTCGAATGCGGGATCCCGCGGGGGAGCGACCCCAAATCCGAGCTCAGGAAATCAATGGACTACCTCAACGGTCTGCACTAGGTTCCGGCCGGATCGATCGGCGCTGACAGACCCCCGACACCCTGGAGATCCCCAATGGACCAGCCATCGGAAAAGAGCCTGAAGCGGATGTGGGTCTACTTCGAGAAATATTGCGAGAAAACCGGCACGACCGGTCATCCCGACCGGGGCATCACGGAGGCCGTGGTCAACGGGCTGGCGGCACACGTCGACGAACTCGGTCGTCCGCTGTGCCCGTGCAACTTCTACCCGGACAAGAAAGCGGAACTGGAACGCAGCAGGGAATGGATCTGCGCCTGCGACGAGATGAAGATCTACAAGTACTGCCATTGCCTCCTTTTCGTCACCCCCGAAGGCCTGCCCGTCACCGAATACCTTCCTGAAGGACACGAAGGCCGGGAATCCTACGGCCTGGTAAAAGACCCCACCCCCGACAAAGGCCGGGAATCCCGCCGACGCGCCGCTGAAAAAGAGTCGCCAACGTGAGGGCCGGATCCGCATGAGGCTCGTCCGACACCTGGCCCCGTTCGCCATCCTTGCAGTCGTCCTGTTGGAAGTCCCCGCCCGGGCGCAGAACCTTGCGCAACTCAGGCAACGGGCCGGAGAGATTTCGGATGAGGTCTCACGGATCCGGGAGCTTGCGTTCAAGTGGTCGATTGACGTGGCGATTCAAAGTCCGGCGGAGTTTCGGGCGTTTGGAGAGCGCCAGCTGGACAGGCAATATACCGCCGCAGAATGGGAGAACTACGATCCGGTCATACGAAAACTGGGGCTCTACCGGGGAGATGCAATCCTCGATCGCTCGTCGATACTCACGTTCCTGCAAACCGGCGCGCTGGCCTACTACGATCCGGACGTGGACCGGTTCTATATCCTGAAGGAAAACCTCCCCGTCGAATTGCTGGAGGCCGTCCTGGCCCACGAACTCTGCCACGGTCTGCAGGACCAGCATTTCGACCTCAACCGGTACCTGCCTTCCGGGGTCGATACGCTGAATACCGACGAACTGCTCGCGCGACAGGCCGTCGGCGAAGGCGACGCCACCTACGTCGAGACCATCTGGGCCCTGAATAACCGGAACGGGCGGATGCCGGGGCGCGGGCTCCTGCAGGGCCTGATCGGCAGACAGTTGAGAATCGACGTCGAGGCCATGCGAGACGGAATGAAGCAGCTTGCGCGATTGCAGGGAAGTTCTCCGCAGACGCTGCAGTCAATTGATCAACTTCCTGAATTCATGCTGCTGCAGCAAGCTTTCGTCTACAGTTACGGCATGAATTTCGTCCACCATATTCAGAGTTACGGGTGGAACGAGGTCAATCGACTCTACGTGGAACCTCCCGCGTCCACCGAGCAGATCCTGCATCCGGGAAAATGGGTAACCGGCGAAATGCCGGACCGGTTGACGTGGCCGTCGTTCCGGGAAGCCGGTCTGTTCGACAACTGGACGTTGCTTGACGAGGACACGATCGGGGAAATGACGTGGCGGATCATCTTCACCGTTTTTGAAATGGAAGCCCGCGGTGTATCGGCTTCGGCGGGTTGGAACGGTGACCGGTACGCCGTATTCCAGTCGCGGGACGGACGGAGTCTGCTGCTTCTCATTTACACGAGTTGGGATACCGCGGACGACGCGGACGACTTCGCGGATGCCTATCGTGAATTGCTCACTCTGAAATACCCCGCCGATACGGGATCCATTGCCGTATCGCAGGACGGGCGGGACGTGCTGGTCCTGGAATGCGGCGACTTCGTCGATTCCGACGCCATTCTCGCGTTTATGGGGAGGGTGCGCACCTGGGAGCGGGAAGAGATCGTCAGCGTCGATTTCGACGGCAGCGGGCAGGTGGACTTCAACGATTTCCTGCTGTTTGCGCGGCAATTCGGAAGGCAGGAGGGCGTGCCAGACTTCGATCCTGCGTTCGATCTGAATGGCGACGGACACGTCAATTTCCCTGATTTCCTGGTCCTTGCCAGGCATTTCGGAAAATCCGTATCCTGAGCGGACGACAGATCCCGATGTCAATACCACCGATCCGCGACCGGCAGAATTCCACATCCACTCGCTGCAAGGTTACAGGTGAAACGTCTGAGTTGGGCTGACCGGGTCGCCGGGAAGTGGTTGGGGACGTCGGAATCGGATCCCGGCCAGCGGTAAACCGGTTCAGGCGCCGGTCACGAACAGGTCCGCGAGCGGCGCAACGGCGACCTCGAGACCGGAGATCTCAGCTTCCAGATCCTGAATCAGCAGCATCCGCAAGCCTGAATCGTCAGCCGCCTCGCGCGCCATATCCTTCGCCTTCCTCATCACCTTGTCCCGCGCCCACGGCGCCATTCCTTCAGAACCGAAACACTCGGATTCAAAGGCAGCAACAGCAGATGCATCCGGGACGAGGGTATCACGTTCCAGCGCCAGCGCCAGAACGAGGTGCCGCAGGAAATCACTGAATCCGCACTCGTCTGCCGCCTCGGCAAATGGCAGCAGGACACGGGATGGCAGAAGCCGAATAAAACGTAGTCTGGCGTGCAGTGCCAGAAACTGCGGGTAATCCCGCAGCGGGTCCACTTCCGCGACCTCTTCGTCCTCCGCGCCCGAAACCGTCCACGTCTCGGGAACGACCCGGGACCAGCGATCGATCTGCCAGCCGTAATCCTGCAGGAGATGCGCTTCCGGTCTTCCCGAAATCGAGCGGCAGACCCGCCCCATTTCCTCCAGCCGGGCGTATGCTTCCTCCCAGCCCCGCTTGCGTATCTTCTCGTATTCGGCCTTTGCAAGCAGGTCCACCGCCCGGTTGAGATCGTTCTCCGCCGAAACCGTCAGGCCCAGTTCCAGGCTGACCAGCGCCTGGCGCACGCCCTGAAACAGAACATCACGCGAAACGGCGATCCCGGTCCGGTACCGTCGGCCAAACCTGGCGCCTTCGGTTCGCAGATAAGACAGCAGAACGTCGGGAGCGTGCTCGGGGAGCTTGTCATATTTCATGCCCAGCGCAAACGCCTGGCCTAAAAAGCCCTCCGAATCGAGCCTGAGCCCCTCGAGGTCGACAATCGCCAACGGGTTCACGGGTCTGCTCCTCCGGTCTCCGCTTGATTCTCCTCCGGTTGCTGCGCCGGTTTTGCGTCTTCCTCCTTCTCGTCTACGGACCGTTCCCACGCTCCCCGAATCACACGGGAAAGCAGGCCCGGCGCGGCTTCATAGAGCGCATCGAGAACGATGCCGGTTTCCGGATCGTCGATAAACGCGCTCGGGCGGGTCCCGCCCAGCCCTTCCTCGGAAAAAAGCCGGAAACGATAGACCTGAAAACCAGGCGGCCCGACGATCTCATTCAGATTCAGATCATCCATGCGGTCCAGCAGCGCATCCTCCAGAAGAGACGGGTCCACGGCGCGCAGCAACGCCGCCCGTCGGTCGAACTCCTTGAGCGTTGCAAGGGCCTTCAGCCACTCCCAGGACACGCGGGTGCGCAAGGCGGGATTGTCCACACTGTCCAGGGTTTCCGCCATCGTGCGCCGCAGAACACCCGGTGACATCGCCCGGATCAGTTCCGTGTTGAACTTCCATTCATCCGGGTTTACCGAAACCAGATTGCCCAGGGTCTCGGCGGGCAGAAGCTCCACCACCCTGTGGCTGTACCCCGGTACGCCGGAACGGTCGGCGCCGGTCATCGAGAGCATCTCCTCCGGCGCATCGCTCATCGCCACCAGCGCCGCCTGCTCTTCCACGGGCAGTGCCTGCATCAGCGTTCGCACCCGTTCGACGTCGCCGGACGCCAATAACTGTCTGAGCTCCCTTTCACGCCCGATCAGGTCCATCAGATTCCCGGACCAGTTTCCCGACAAAACCAGGTTCCCCTCGACCTCTATCGAACCCGGTTCCGCGGGCGCCGACGTGCCGGAGGTCTCCTCTCGGACGTCGTCCGTCCCGTTCGCCAGTTCCCGCTCCTCCTGGCATTTCACACACGTCGACGCGCCGGGCATGACCTCCCTGCGGCCTTCCGGAATCTCAGCGCCGCAGACAGAACATTGCTTCCGCTCGCGTATGGCCGGCTTCCGATCCATTGAAACCCTCTGCCCGCAGACACGGAACGCACTCTTCAGCAACCACCGGAGTTGAAGACCAGGAAAAGAAACGACTCCCCTGCGGCCGAAAAATACAAAATAGAATCGAAAAAGTCAATTTAATATTATGTTTTTAAAGGATTTAATTTTGTTGACTTCGATTGCGATTCTTGTTATATTTTTACCCGCAAGAGGGCCGGGGCCGCGAGCCGTTTCGGCCCTCTTGGTCGTGTATATTGCGTAACAACGGCTGCAGAAAGTCCGGTCGTCACCGCCGCATGTCCGGAAAGTCCGCTGTTTCAGTGGGCCTTGCCAGGATTAGATAGGCCTTGACAGAGCCGCGCCGCAGACTGTAGTTTTGGGTCCTCGGCCTGCAGTTCCGACATCCATCGGGGCGAAGCGGACCGGGCCGCTGGTTTTTGTCCGGAGTGCCCGCCAGCGCGCAACCGAGCCAAACCGCTGCGCCGATTCTATGTCCTACATCCTGCTGCTTGCCGGCGAGACACAGGGCAGACAACTCAAGTCAGACCTGGAATCGATCGGTCATACCGTTTCTCGCCCGGCCTGGAACCCGGATTCAGCTGTCATGCCCGACGCCCCCAGCCTGCCGGGCAACCCCGCTGATCTCGTTGTCGTCGACGACGGAACTTTCGCTGGCGAACTGCCTGATCGTGTTCAACGCCTGCTCCGGTCTCCGGGCGCCCGAAAAACGCCATTGCTGCTGATCACCGACGAAGAACGCGTCACGAACCTCGACTTCTCCGCGGGAATAACCGACTTCATCACCCGTCCCTACTCGCCCGGACAACTGAAGACCCGCCTGCGACTGATCCTCGGGCGCGGGAAACAAAGAGATGCGATCCGGTTGGGCGACCTGGTCATCAACCTCGTCCGGTATGAAGTCCGGGTCGGCGGTGCGCTCGTCGACCTGACGCTGAAAGAGTACGAATTATTGAAGTACCTTGTCGTCCACCGTGGCCGCGTCTTCACCCGTTCGGACTTGCTAGACCGCATCTGGGGGTACGATTATCACGGCGGTATGCGCACCGTCGACGTCCACGTCGCGCGACTTCGGGCGAAGCTGACCGGCTTCAACGGCGTGATTTCCACGGTAAGAGGGGTCGGATACGGGTTCGACTGGCCCGCATCCCCAACCTGAATGGTCGTCAGGGAACAGCGATGCCGCGTGACGCCCCGACCGGGGGCAGTCCACCCGCGGCGGCATTTTTCCAACTGTTGTCAAACTTGAAGAGGGAGGGCGGATATGGACGACGTAAGACACCTGACAATGAAAGAACTCGAAGCGGGACTGGGCCATGTTCGGAATTCACCGGACGACGCGGGCGTGCTGAAGTTGATCGTGCGGCGGCCGGAAACCGACCAGCGGGAAGTCCTCGCCGAAGGCGAACTTCACCCTGCATCCGGCCTCGTCGGCGACAACTGGAAGACTCGCGGGAGTTCCAGCACCCCCGACGGATCCGCGAACCCCGACATGCAACTCAACGTTATGAACGCCCGGTGCGCCGCCCTGGTTGCACAAGACGACAACCGCTGGCAACTCGCCGGAGACCAGTTGTATATAGACCTGAATCTGAGCGAAGAAAACCTGCCGTCAGGCACCCGGCTGGCGATCGGCGGCGCCGTCATCCGGGTGTCCGAGCAACCCCATACGGGCTGCCGCAAATTCGTTTCCCGTTTTGGCGTCGATGCGATGAAGTTCGTCAATTCACTCACGGGAAAGCGGCTCCGGCTTCGCGGTCTCAATGCGAGCGTGGTCCAGCCGGGCACCGTTCGGGTGGGAGACAGTGTCAGGAAGGTGTCGTGAAGGAGGCGGCAATGGGTTTCAGATTCCATGAATCGATGATCCGCGACTACCGTTCTAGGGGTTGTGTTATCTTCCGGCAGATCCTGCCGCCGCCGCTCATCCGCGACCTGCGTCGGGCCGCGGCGAAGGCGCACGTCTACGCCCGTGAAAAACGGGGCCCGCAGGCTCAGCGCCTCCAGCCCATTGCCAATTACGGCATCGATATGAGGCCGTTTCACGACTATGCGGAATTTCCCCCGCTGGTGGACGCCGTCAGCCGGGTGCTTACCCCCGAGCACAGAATCGCCAATAGCGAACTCAAGCGAATGGGACTGTTGCTGGAGCCAGAGGACCAGCCCTGGTGCACCCGTTGGCACCGGGACCTTCGGGAGACATCCAACGTTCCAGACGTGGAGGAGTTTCGCCGCGTGAACCGCGACCCGCTCTGGTTCAACCAGATCAACTGCCCGCTCTATGAGGACAACTGCACGTGGTACGTGCCGGGAAGCTACCTGCGAGACGATCTGCCCGAGGAGGCCGACGCGGCCGGGGCTCCCCTGCCTCCGGAAGACGTACCGTACGAAGCACGGGAACGCGCGTGTCTGGAGTATACCCAGGCGATGCCGCGTTCCGAGCGGCTGTATATGGACGCGGGGGATTTCGCGCTCTACCATCCCAATGGATGGCACATCGGCAATTATCTGCCCGGACGCAAACGGGTGACCATACATGACTTCGCGCCATCGCCTCAACTGCTGGACTGGTACGATCGCTGGGAGGGAAAGAGGGCGCAGGCGGCAAAGGTGTAGCATTCCGTTGAAAGAGTCGCTCTGCAGGCGAGGCCGAGGGTCAGGGACCGGGTAGCGCCCAACCATTCGAGCGTGCCTGCGCTCACCCGTTTCACACATTCAAGAAGGAAACCATCATGCGAAAGGCATGGACGTGGACCACAACAGGGTATACACTGGCCGGGAAATCCCACGATGAAATCGTGGAAACCTGTCGCTTCGCGGGTCTGGCGGGCATCGAAGGCTCACCGCCGCTTTTTGAAGGAAAAACCGAAACCGAACTCCAGGTACTGGGCGCCAGCTATCGAGACGCCGGCCTCTGCATCGAAACGTTTCATCTGCCCTTTTCTGCCGACGACGACATCGCTTCCTTCTATGAAACGACACGCCGGCGGGCCGTGGACAATATGCGCTTCTGGATGAGAAAAGCGTCGCTCCTCGGGGCCACCGTTGGCATACAGCATCCAACGACCAATCGGACCGACGCCGGCGTGGAGGGCCTGGAGACCTATTTCCGCCAGATCGGAAAGAGCCTCGAGACGCTCCTGCGGGAAGCGGAAGCCCTCGACTTCACGATCGCCCTGGAGAATATGCTGCCCTCGGGCGGCGGTCGGTTCACGTCCAGGCCGGAACATTTCGAGCGGATCATCAGGGACTTCGCGCATCCCAACCTCGGGTTCTGCCTGGACACCGGCCACGCCCTGGTGGCCGGCCGTGGAGATGCGCACCGATTCTTTGAAGTCATGGCACCCCGCATGGTCGCATTTCATCTGGCGGACAACGCGGGCGACCGTGATTCCCACCTCGCCCCCGGCCACGGCAGAGTGGACTGGCGTTTATTTTTCCGGCATGCCGCTCGCATCGGCTACGACCGTACCATGTGCATCGAAACCCCGCCCTTCGACTTCGGTCCCGACTATACCGACAGCGCATGGGCCAGGATGGTGGCCGATACGGACGCGTTGGCCGAATCCGCACTGAAATGCTAGTCGTTCCCAATGGAAGAATCCGACCCGGTTTCGCGCGTTCTGTCACGGCATGGGTCCAACTGGCTATTAAGGAGCATTACCCTTGAGATGGCGGGAGAAATATGGCGAGTGGGCCGTGGTCACCGGCGCCTCATCCGGCCTCGGGGCCGAATTCGTGAAGCAGATCGCGGCCAGGGGCCTGAACGTGGTGCTCGTGGCCCGCCGGGCGGAACGAATGGAAGCCCTCGCCGGCGCCATCCGGCGGGCTCACGGCGTACGGACGCGCGTCGTTTCCGCAGACCTTACGGACCCCAACGCCTGCCGGCGGATCGAAGACCGGACCGGCGACCTTGAAGTCGGGATGCTGGTCAACAACGCCGGTTTCGGCCTCTCCGGCGCTTATACGGACCAGGATCCGGGCCGCGTCGTGAATATGACCGTGTTGAACTGCGTCGTGCCGGTACAGCTCACCAACCACTACCTCCCCCGTATGCTCGAGAGAGGTCGCGGCGGGCTGATCTTCCTCGCATCCACCGCCGCGTACCAGGCGACCCCGTATCTCGGCGTCTACGGCGCCACGAAAGCCTTCAATCTTCTGATGGGCGAATCCCTCTGGAAGGAATACAGGAAGGAAGGCATCGACGCGCTGTCGCTCTCGCCCGGCTTTACGAGAACCGAATTCACCCGCGTCGCCCGCATGAAGGATGCGAGCGGCCTCAGAGAGGCCGCGCCCGATGCCGTTGTGGCCCTGGCTTTGAAGAGCCTCGGCAAAAGGCCCTCCGTGATCCACGGCCTCGTCAACAGGGTGCTCAATTTCACGGGCCGGTTCCTCCCGCGCCGCACGGCGATCGCCATCACCTCAGGCATGCTGAAAGGAAGAGTTCAGCGATGACAATGCAGTTGGTCTGCCGGGCATGCGGCGCCACCCATCCTGAGGCGACCGGACGCTGGAGATGCGGCTGCGGCGCGCCCCTCGACGTCGATTTCGAGGGCGCCATCGACACGCGCCGGATCACCGGCCGGCCTCCCGGAATGTGGCGATATCGGGAAGCGCTGCCGATAAGCGCGGACCACCACGTCGTCTCGTTCAACGAAGGATTTACGCCGCTCGTTCAGGCGCGGATCGATGGCAGACCCCTTACCGTCAAGCAGGAGAACCTCTTCCCCACGGGTTCCTTCAAAGACCGCGGCGCATCCGTACTCATCAGTCGCGCGCTCGAACTGGGTGTTGAAAAAGTCGTGGAGGATTCCTCCGGCAACGCCGGCGCCGCCGTCGCCGCATACGCGGCAAAGGCGGGAATGGCGTGTGAAATATTCGTCCCCGAGTCCACTTCCCCGGGGAAACTCGCGCAGATCCGACTCTACGGCGCAAAACTGATCCGCGTTCCCGGCTCCAGGGAAGCCACGGCGCGTGCGGCGATGGAAGCGGCCGACCGCCACTTCTATGCAAGCCACGTCTGGAACCCGTTTTTCTTTCAGGGGACCAAGACGTACGCATTCGAGATCTGGGAGCAGCTCGGATTTACGGCGCCCGATGCCCTGATCGTCCCCACCGGGCACGGCACCCTGCTGATCGGCGCCTTTCTTGGATTCCAGGACCTCCTGAAGAACGGTTTGATCGCCAGGCTACCCAGAATGATCGCCGTGCAGGCCGCCGGCTGCGCCCCCATCTACCGGATGTGGCGGGATCGACTCCCCGGGATTCCCCACGCGTCCTCGGGGGACACCCTTGCCGAGGGAATTGCCATTGCCGAACCCGCGCGCGCTTCGCAGATCCTGGACATCGTTCGGGAGACCGGCGGCGAGGTTGTTTCCGTGACCGACCACGAAATTGAAAAAGCCCTGCTGGAAATCTGCAACCAGGGCCTTTACGCCGAACCCACCTCAGCAACCGCCATAGCGGCCTTCAGTAAAGTCCCGGCGTCCGTTGACGAGTGTATTGTAGCGCCGCTCACGGGACACGGGCTCAAATCGACCGAAAAAATGCTCAAACTGGGCGACGGCTGACGCTGCGCGGTTCAAAACCGGAAGCTGTCACGCCGCCCGAATGCCCAGCCATCCGGTCTCGTCCAGGACCTCCACCACCCTTAGACCGGCCGTCCGTAATGCCTTCAGGAACGTCGCCCGTTCCCGAACCTGCACGCCCCCCAGGATCAGATTGCCCCGCGGCGCCACGCGTGAGGCCAGCGAGGGCAGCAACCGGCGCAGCGTCCGGCTGTCGATATTGGCGACGACAACGTCGAAATCACCCATAACGCCTTCAACAGTACCCACGCGAAATGCCACGTCGCCGGCAATCTCATTCAGGCACATATTCGCCCTGGCATTCTGCACGGCCGTCGGATCGATGTCGATACCCGTCACCTTTGCAGCGCCAAGCCCGGCCGCGGCGAGACTCAGGATTCCCGAGCCCGTGCCCACGTCCAACACAGTGTCGCCCGGTTTCACGACGGCGTGCATCATCTTCAGCGCCAGCCGTGTCGTTTCGTGGTGACCGGTTCCAAAAGCCGTCTTCGGCTCGATGACGAGCGTGAACCCGCCTTCCGGATCGTCGACGCGTTCCCAGGGTGGACAGACCGCAACCGTCGGAACCGGGTATACGGGCCGGAAACGGGACTTCCACGACGACGCCCAATCCTCCGGCGGGACCTCCGCCACTTCCACGCGCACGGACCGCAAATCTCCGAACGTCGAGGCCAGTCCGCTCCACAGGCCGGATACCACTCGGGCGCTGTGTCTTTCAGGGGGAAAGTAAGCCTTCAGTCCGGTCTTACCGCCTGCCGCCCCGCTTTGCACCTCCAGTCCTGAGCTTCCCAGGCGGAACAGCAGTTCCAAAACCGCTTCCGACGCGTACGCCGGCAGGTTCACGTCGATCCTGAACCATCCGTCCTCAGCCCTGCGTTCCATGCACGAATACCCGTTGAACCGGAGTGGTCATGTTGCTACAGGACCTCCAGTTTCAGCACATGCCGGTCCACGTCCGCGGAAAAGGGCAGAACCGCCACCAGGCGCGCCTCCTCGATGGTCGAATCCCCCGCCTTCCGATACGGATTGTGCGGCAGCGCCGGCCAGACCACGCGGCCGCCGGGCGGCAGATGCAATCGCCAGCCCGCGTGTTCCAGCCATGGCTCGCCGGTCCATTCCGCTTTCGTTTCACCCAGCATCGCTACCTCTCCGGACGCAAATCTCACCTCCCGATCCAGGTGCGGCATCAGCGTCGCGTGTCCGTCAACGGGCAAACCGGAATTCGCCGTGGCGGCAAACACCAGCGTCAACTCGGTTTCGGACTCGATCCTCACCTCCACCCCGCAGGTCTCCGCACCGTAGCGCATCCTCAGCCGTCCGCCGGCTTCGTCCGAATCGTACGAAATCTCATCCGGCACGTGGATCAATCCGTCGGGCACGTCGAAGTCGGGATCCTCGTCTCCGGGCGTGTGTGCCAGAAGTCCCTTGTCGCCCACGGTAAAGGTACTCCACAGAGGCTGCAACTTGGTATTCCCGCCGCCCAGCACCAGCCCAACGCTGTCGTGAAACACGCTGACGAAATTCTGCCGGTCCTGGCCCCACCGGTTCTGTGGAAAATCCACGACAAAGGCCGACAGACAGAGGAACCAGGGGCTGTTCCTCACCGCGGTGGCCTCGTCCCCCATCCGGTAAACGTGCCGGGCCCGCCCGGCAGCGGTCTCCTCCGCTTCTCCGCGGCCGCCGTTCAGCAGCAGGTTCGCCGCATAGTCCGGATCGAACCGCGCGCCCTCTGCCAGAAACAACCCGTGCAGGCGCGCCAGATACCCGCGCCCCGCCGCTGTGTGGCTGAAACCCGCATTGCCCAGGCGAACTCCCGCGTGATACGGATTGCGCCCGTCCACCGTTTCTACCGGGCTGCCGTCCGGATAGGTCAGACTCGCGTGATAACGCGCCGCCCGGTCCAGCGCCGGCAGCACCGCAGCGTCGTTCGACATCCCGTAGTAGATGCCGAGAGATTCCGAGTAGACGTAGTTGTACGCCACGACCGGCCCGTTGTGCTCAGGCCACCAACCGTGCGGCGATTGCGCGCCGGCCACCCGTGCCATGAACGCCCGCGACTGGTTTCGCCAGTCCTCCCGGTCGAACACCGTACCGGCACAGAATAGAGCCATCGAATGGTGTGCGGGAATGTTGTGGACGTGTGCGAGACAGGTCCTGGCGATGCCGTCGAACCCCAACAGCAGCGCTTCGTCCCATCGGGCGCGCGCATCGGCGTCCAATGCGTCCCGGACGATCTGATACGCGCGGATCCAGCGGCTGTAGGTCCAGGGCATCAGGATCTGGCCCCACTCCGAATAGTCCTTCTTGAGAAACGTCCACTTCCCTTCCTCATCCTGCGCGTGAATCAGCGCGTCGCCGCCCCGAACGATCGCCTCCAGCACCTCGTCGTTCCGGTGGTATCCGCTTTCGTTCAGATGCCATGCCGCTGCCAGGGGAAAAATCAGGTTCTGGTCTCCACAGATCCACGGCTCCGTACCGAACTGTCCGTTTTCTTTCTGGGACGCCAGGATTTCCGGTACAGCCGCATCCAGCGACGCCAGCAACTCCGGTTCAGGACTCCATGCTCTTGCCATCCAATGCCTCCTTCCAATTGGGCTGCCGGGCGGTGTGACGAGCCGCGGCCCGACGCCGCGATTATTGTATACTTGCACCGGGCGCCCGCCGGAATCGCAGCCAGTCGACAGGCGCATAGTCGTCCGTCAGCACGGGTACGCCCCGGACGACGGGCTTGCGCTCGCCAAAAGGCGTCATGGGGATCAGCCGTTCCAGCGCGTCGCCGATTTCCGATTTCAATTCACGTATTGCCCGTGCGATTTCAATTCCGTTACGCCTGTCTGCATCCAGCGTGGCGACGGCCACAATGTTGCTCCGCTCAGGCACCTGAAACAGGTAAACCTGTGGAAACACCTCTGCCAACGTTCGAATGATCGAGAGATACAGTACGCCCGGTCCGAGCGGCGCGACGTTCACGGTAACGACGCCGCGAGGCGTCAGGATTCCCCTCACCTCCCGGAAGAATTCCTCCGTTGCCAAATGGTGCGGCATGGAGTCCGCATGAAACGCGTCCAGTACGATCCAGTCGTAACGTTCGTCCGTCCGTTTCACGAACATCCGCCCGTCGTCCACGTGGACTCTGAGTGCGGCGTCCGCTTCGACACCAAAAAAGCGCCTGGCCACGCCAACCACGTGGGGGTCCAGTTCGACCACGTCCATCGCGACCTCCGGGCAGGCGGACCGTACGAATCGTGCGACCGATCCCCCCGCCAGTCCGATCATCAGCACGCGTTCCGGTTTCGTGAACGCCGTTCCCAACGCAAGGTATGCCGTGTAAGGCACACGCAGAGCCGCCGGGTTTGCAAGCGTCATCGCGCTCTGTTTCGCGCCGTAACCGAACCTGAGGTAGCGAGCTTCGACGTCTTCGGAAACCACGATGTGATTGTACAGTGAGTCGTGGACGTAGACCAGCTCTTCCTGCTCCGGGATTTCCGGCCGGACGTCGCATGCCGCGAGCGGAAAGACCGACAAAAGCAGAGAAAGAATGCCGAACGGATACCGTTTGATCACTGGACGGTTATCGCAAACGCCTGGCGTGTCATACAAGGCGGCGCATCCCGCCCCGTCCTGCGCTTTCGACGATGCGCGAATGATTTTCATCCTCTCACTCGTCTCGTCCGCCGCGTGCGCTTTGTTAGGATCGGTCTTCGAGCGATACCGCGCACCGGTGCGTACCCCACATCGCCATCGCCGCCAGCACCAGGAGTACGGCTCCGATCAGGTGGAGTATGTGCCGTACCCCCATCGCGGGTATCAGATAGAACGCCGTACCCAGCGTCCCTGCGATGCTCCCCGCCGCGGACAACGCGGATACCGTGCCCGCGACGCCGCCGACCCTGTCGACCCGATCCGCGAGCATCCGGACGACAAAGGGCGTGACGGCTCCCAGCGCAACCCCCGGTATCGCAAACAGAAGGATCGACGCCAGCAGCGGCCCGCCCCGCGGACCCGCATCCATGACAAAAACGGCGCGATTCACCGCCCCCGCCACCCAGGGCAGGCAAAACGCCGTCACGCCCGCGAAACCCAGCAACGCGGCGAGCGGCGGGCCTGAAGGCATCCTGTCCGCAAGCCTGCCCCCGGAATACGCGCCCAGACTCAGCGCGGCCAGGACCACCGCGATCAGGCTTCCCCAGACGAAAACGGAGCTGCCGAAATACGGCGCAAGCACCCGGCTGCCTACGATTTCAAGCCCCATCAACGCGGCGCCGGAAAAAAACGCAATCAGCTTCAACATTCCACACCACACGTTAGCCGACCCGTATCCGACGGATGTTCGCTCTACGGTCGGTCGCGGAATTCATCCCCATCGCAGGTACGCTGTCAATGTACGTACAGAAAATGGGGCTGCAAAAAGAATTCGCAGCCCAGTAATCTCGAAAGTTTCCTGACGCCCTCGCGATGCCGGAAACCATCGTGCTCAGAAGGGGAGATCGTCGTCGGCGCCGTAGCCCGGCGGGCCCGACCCGCCCTGACCCGCGTCCGGACTGCCGCCCGTTTCGGCGGTACCCTGCCGATTGCCGGGGGCTCCCTCCGCCTGCGGACGCTGTCCCTGGGAAAAACCGCCGCCAGCATCTGGATCGTCACGGGAGTCCAGCATTTGCATATCTCTGGCAATCACCTCGGTGGTATACCGCTTCTGTCCGTCCTGGCCTTCCCAGCTGCTGGTCTGCAGGCGTCCCTCGATATAGACCTTGCTGCCCTTCCGCAGGTACTGATTGCAGATTTCCGCCAGCCTGCCCCATACTACGATCCGGTGCCATTCGGTTCGTTCCTGCCGTTCGCCCGAGTTGTCGTTCCAACTCTCGTTGGTGGCCATATTGAAGTTCGTTACGGCAGTTCCGCCCGCTGTATATCGCAATTCCGGATCCGCCCCGATATTCCCAATTAGAATTACCTTGTTTACGCCTCTACGTGCCACGATGGACCTCCTTTAAATAAAATAAAAACAATTTTTTATAAACGATGGCACAATCCTCACCCAAATAGCCTTCATTCGAATATACTCCGGATTCCGGGTGTTGTCAATAGCACCCGAGACGATCGACCGTTGCCGTCCGTCGTGGGACGCATCTTTCCCGGGCGCCATTCAGTCCAGAGACTTGAAAAAATCGCGGAACCTGATCGTCTCCGAGACGTTGTCGCACTCGTTGCAGTGCTCCCAGTCGATCCAGACGTACTCGACGCCCAGCCATCCCGGGTATCCTGTCGCTTTCATCACGTCCACAACCCGCCGATAGTCTATGACGTTGTGATCGAAGGACGTCTGTATCCTGCCTCTGCGTGCGCCGCGTGCATGGAAATGGCTGGCGTATGCCACGAGGGGCTCCACGTCGGAATCCGGAAGGCCGACTTTCGTGAAGTGCGTGTAATCCAGCGTCAGGGTCAGGCCGGGAACGGCCTCTACCAGCCGCAGTACCGACTTCGGACGGGGAGCGAGAGAGCCGACGTGCGCCTCAACGCCGAAGACGATGCCGTGCTCGCCCGCCTTCGCCACCCGCCAGTTCAATTCATCGACGGCCCGGCTGAACGAATCCGCCCGGGACTCGTCCTCGTTATACACACCCGGCAGTGTCGTGACGTGCGCGCAACCGCACTCGGCGGCGTATTCCAGCGTCTTCAGAAACCAGTCGCGCGCTTTCCGGCGTCGCGCCTCCTGCGGATGATTGATGGCGTAGGGCACGAAGTCCATCGCCGCCTGCAAGAAAACATCCGCAGGTGTCAGTCCGAAGCCGTCCAGCTTTCTCCTGAGTCTGCGGGCGGAGCGCGGCACGTCGTGAAACTCACGCGAAGGCCACAGATGAGACCGCTCCTCGAAGAGACCGATGTCCACCCCCTCGAACCCCAGCATGGAGACCAGTTGAAGCGCACCGTCGTGCGGAAGCAGGGGAAACGTAAAATCCGAGCACGCCAGATTCATGGTCGCGTTTCCTCCGCAAAACGCGTCGGACCCGCCGTCTCCCACTCCGCCGCAGCGATGTAACCGCCATCGACGACCAGCGACGTGCCGGTGATTCCGGCGGACGCCTCGGTGCAGAAGTAAAGTGCTGCCCGTGCCACGTCCGCGGGCCTGATGACGGTTCCCGTCGGGACGCGCTGCAGACGCTGCGCCAGCGTCGCCTCCGGGTCAGGCGTGGTATTCAGATGGTGCCGTAACATGGGCGTGTCCGTAATGCCCGGACAGATGCAGTTGCAGCGCAGCCCGTCTCCCGCGTAGTCCAGCGCGATGGACCGGCTCAATCCCAGAACCGCGTGCTTGGACGTGGTGTATGCGGGCGTATTCGCCTGACCGATAAAGCTGCCGACCGAGCCGATATTCACCATATAACTCCGCCGATGCTCCCGCAAGTGCGGAATGCCGTACTTGAGCGAAAAGAAAACGGACTTGAGATTGACCCCCATCAAACGATCCCAGTCCCTCCCGGAATATGTGTGCAGGCACGCAACATGCACGATTCCCGCGCAGTTGACAATCGTCTGCAGACCGTCGAAATTCGCCACCGTCGCCTCGATGGACTCCCGCACCTGCTCTTCCCGTGCAACGTCGCACCCCAGAAAAATCGCCTCACCGCCCTGTTCCCTGATACGATGCGCCACCTCGCGGCCACGCGCCTCCTGGACGTCGGTCACGGCGACTCTGGCGCCTTCGGATGCGAACAGTTCCGCCGTGGCCTCTCCCATTCCGGAGGCGCCCCCGCTCACCCATGCAACCTGTCCGTCCATGCGTCCCATCCGTTACTCCACTTTCGTGACGCGAACGACAATGTCGTGTCGAAACGGCGGAACAACCAGTCGACGCACGCCGCCGCCGATTGGCACACGGGGAGAATAGACGCCGTCAACAGGCGAAAAACAGCACACTTCAAACGCGCCAGCCGGCAGGTCCATGCAAAGCCGTCCCTCAATCGGTTCGCCGCATCCGGCTTCCTCGCGCTCGCGGTCGTCGGCCAGATAGATGCAGTAGTCCTCGCCCGCAACCGCGAATACCGATTCAAGCGTGTGGTCCGGCCGTTCTCTCAGCCATCCCGGCATCATCGGGCGGGCCCTCACAAGATCGATCGAGTGGATGAACCCGGACAGGTTGCCCATCCACCTCCGAATCCCGTTTCGCGAGTCGGGTGTTCCCGCCTCGAGATAGGGCAGGATCGAAAAGTCGATCATATCGTAATGGGCCCCCGAAAACAGCGAAGTCCAGGCCCGCTTGCGATGGACCGTCCATCCTTCAATCTCCTTGTACTGGGTCGCGATGTTGTCCTCATCGTGATTCAGCGGCTTCGACCGTTCATAGGCTGCCAGGGAAAAATCACGCAACGGCCGCAGCTTGAGCTGTTTGGACATGAAGTCGCCGAGATCGTAACTTCGACCTTCGCACAGGGTATTGGGCAGCGGGTGTATATTCACCACGTCGAAATCCATGGCGCTGAACGATCCGTCGGAAGGCTGATCGAACGGCCTGATCGTCATCGCTTCCTGTCCCGCAATCAGGTGCTGCTTCGGCATCCCGCTTTCCAGCTCACGGATCTGTTCGATGAACTGCGCCTGCCAACCATTCACCTCCTCCGATCCGGGCAGTTCGTCAGGACCTGGGAAATGACACGGTTCGTTGCAGATCTCGTAGATCACGTTCCCGTACCGGTTGGTCTCGGTGACGATACCGCGAACGTGCGCGCGCTGCCAGGCCAGCAGGTCCTTCCGCCGGCACGTCATATACTCCTGCCAGGGCACCGGCTGATCCGGCGGCTCCATGGTTATATTGTTGGCGGGATTCAGCGGATTGAGCGCCCAGACCTCGTCCTTGTACGTGTTGCTGAAGAGCACCACCTCCACGATGATCCCATATGACTCCGCAAGAGACAGAAACGCGTGCAGCCGATCGAAGAATTCGGCGTTCCGGCGCGTCAGATCGTACCGCGGCTGTCCGTCCCGAGCGTTTCCGGGGCCTGTCCTTTCGAACGGCGCAATATAGTCCGGCGATTCTGGCTTGCAGGTCGAGTACGGATTCACGGGCGTCTGCAATTCTCTGAACAGCGTGAACAACCGCGTGAGCGTCTGCCCCCGTTCAGCGGCGTCCCGCAGATAGCGTTCGAAACGGAACGGCCTGTTCATCACGGCCCCGTAGTGTTCGGTCGCGCAGACCAGCACCAGCGCGCGTCCGCGATAGTCGAAGATCTTTCTGTTTTCGGGATGAATTCGAATCACCTCAGACACAACCCGTCCCCTCATTCGCATGAATGCGGCTCGGATGAACAAAAATCCGGCGGTAACGACCGCTTACGCGCCGGCTGTGCGTCTCCGGCGCAGCCGGGACCACTTCTCCTGAAATCCGCGGCGGCGGAAGACGTCCGGATTCACAATACCCCGGGGTCGCGTCCCGAGAGACAGCGCCACCATACTCCGGCAGACCGCTCGTCCGATGTCGCGAAACAGCTCATCCGTCCACGCAACCGAATGCGGCGCAAGCAGAACGTTGTCGAATCCGCCGAACCGTTGCGGCTTCACGACCGGTTCCACCGCGAAACAGTCCAGCGCCGCGCCCGCGATCGCGCCGGCTTCCAGGGCGTCGAACAGTGCATCCTCATCCACGATCCCGCCCCTCGCCGTATTGATCAGATAGGCACTGCGTTTCATCAGGGACAGCTCCCGCGCGCCGATCAGGCCCTCCGTCTCATCGGTCAATGGACAGTGGATGGATACAAAATCGGACGCGGACAACAGATCCCGGAGCGACACGAGGGTCACGCCCTGCTTCCGCGCCTCCCGGGGATCGACGTACGGATCGAATGCGAGAGGCGGACTCATTCCGAACGTCCCCAGCAACCGGACCGTCTCCCGTGCGATCCCGCCCAGCCCCACTGCGCCGAACGTGCGGTCACGCAACTCACTGCCCATATATCGGGTTCGTTCGTCCCACCCGCCGGTACGCACCAGCCGGTCCTTGACGCGCATGTGGTGGGTCAGCGCGATTATCCAACCCACGGTTGCCTCGGCCACCGACCGGTCGACCGCACCGGCCGCGATGAATACGGCCACGTCGGCCTCGGTGCATGCGCCCACGTCGACCGAGTCGTACCCCACGCCGAAACGGCCGATGGCCAGCAGGTTTTCCGATGCCGAAACCGTCTCCGCGGTCACGGCCGGCGTAAGTACGAACACACCCTGGACGTTTTCTACCTGATCCGGACCGATCTCCGGCCGATGTCCGCGGAATACCGACGTTCGTATATGGGCATGGTCGTCGAATACGGAGAGGCCCATATCGCTGAATTTGCACGTTCCGTCGGCATCGTAAAAGTCGGCGGTCAGCGCCACGCGGAAGATTGCCCCGTGGGTTGACATACTCAAGGACACCTCAGTGTTCTGTCCCGGAAACAGGTTGCCTGAATTCGACCGGAGAAAAGCAGCGATCTGTAATCAGCTCTCAGCGAACCACTTGTATCAAAAGACGAAGATGAAACTCAACATCCACATCTCCCCAAATTCCCTGCCTCCGGCGGGTTCCTTTTGAAGCGACCAAAAGGAACCAAAAGTCGCCGCTGGGCGCGGGGCCTGCCATATGCACAGCGCGAATCCCCTCACGGGATGCACAGGATCCTCTGCCCTGACACCCTCGGTGGAACATTGAACTACGTTGCTGGACGGATCAGCGCGCTCTGCTCTGGGAGTCCTCCGGACAGGATATCCCTTCGTAGATCCATCGGCGTCTGAATGATGAGGACAGCCGTTAGCGATCACAGGTCACTCTCATATCCACCCGAATTCCCAGAGCAGGCAAGCCACGGCGAATATAATGTAAACGAGCGATGCAATCCCCATCATGAGGGTGCACACCCAACCGGGGCGGGCCGCCGCCGGCAGGTGGCGATGGTTGATATAGAGCGTGAGAGGGGTATAGATCGCCATCGCGAATCCGCCGATATAGGCGGCGTTGAAGAGGAATCCCAGTTCGCTCACTCCGCGGGCTTCCATCACGTAGGTAATGACGCAACCGGCCACGATCCACGTCGCCGCCACGACCAGGTACCACCAGCTCAATTCCCGCTTCCTCGCCCCTCTGAAATTGGTGTACACCATGTCCGCAATGGACCGCGACACCCCGTCGACCAGCGCGAGCTGTGTGCTGAACAGGGTGGCAAGCCCCACCACCAGGAAGACATATCTCCCCGTCTCGCCCCAGACCGTTGCCAGGACCTCGGCCTCGTCCCAGATCAGCGTGCCCCCGGCCGGAACGATTCCGTTCGGGTGCAGGACCGCAAGCGCGCCAAAGATAAACAGCAGGATGGTTACCGAATTCAGGGCCCAGAAGAACAGCATCTGGTCCTTCTTCACATAGTCGAACCAGCGTCTGAAATGACCGATATTCTCTTCGGTCTCCTCGAACCGGAACCCGGTGGAGGGCATCGCCTCCGTCCGCCCCCGGAGCGGGTTCTGCATCTCGGGCAGATGCGCACCCATCCCGATATGCTTGTCCCGGAGGTAGAATGTATAGAAGAGATTGGCCGTGCCGCCGGCGCCCGCAAATACGAGGGCGATGAACATCGCCTTGACGCTCATGCCCGGATCGATGTATCCGACATTGACAACGCCCCTCCCCAGCGACGTCCAGGTCTCGACCGACCCTACCGCGTACGCGACCACGATCAGACCGATTGTCACAATCACCACGAGCAGCTCGATGCTCCGCTCGACGGACTGGTAGATGAGCTTCGGCCCGAACAGAATCAGGGCCACTCCCGCAAAGGTGATGACCGTCCAGAATGTATCCGAACCCCATCCGTGGGGCCCCACCAGCAGCGCCTTCAGGGCCAACCCCGACGCGCGTCCCCACCCCGGCGCGATCCAGCTGAATATCGTCATCAGAATGAATACGGGAGCGAATCCGCGCCACACCCGGCTGTATCCGGTATATACCGTTTCGCCCGTGGCAACGGTCCATCTCCCAACTTCAAAGTTGATCCAGAGTTGCAGAAAGATGCCGAGACAGGCCGCCCACACCATGCTCGCCCCGTATTCCGCGACGATGCGCGGCCAGATGACGATCTCGCCCGCGCCGATGGACAGCCCGACCAGAATGGCGCCTGGACCGGCCAGTTTCCAGAAAGACGGTTTTCGCGCCGGCATCTTTCTGACTTCGAAGCCTTTCAGTGGCTCAAAGAACCCTGCCATACCCAATCTCCTTGCGACTTCGCGGTCGCCTGCGATACGTCCGCGCGGCCGCGCCGCGGGCGGTCCGAATCGGTGAAAAAAAACAGGCTCGGAGAATTGTCCGGCCTGATTCGTTTCCCGTTCCGCTGCAATTCGGACGACGTTCATTCATCGGGAAACCAGCGCACCCTACGGAATTCAGGGGGTTTCGCTACTGTCGATTCTCACTTCGTCGTGGCGAACCGACCCTGCCCGGTGTTGCCCGCCGTGCCGCCGCCCACCCTACCGTACCCGCTTCCAGGTATCCTCAAATACACCGGGAAACGATGCGACCATCCGATCGCCCCCGAACTCTTCGCTGTACCCTCGCTCGTGCGTGATGCGAATCAGCCCGTCCTCGAGCGTAATCTTACCCTTTTCGACCTTGGCTTTATGGTATATCGTGATCGGCGATTCGGACGACGAGCGGTAACCCTGCCGCATAAGCAGATACCGCGAACGCGTAATCGCGGAGGTCGAGATTTCGTATTTGCTCGCGGAGAAATCGAATGTCCTGGGTTTTTCGCCGGCCGCGTCCATGAGCAGGTTCAGCGTGACGTGGGCTTTTCGCGAATCGATCGGCTGCCACGAGAACACGCCCGAAATCTCGGCCCTGCCAAGCACCGTCCCATCCGGCAACGTTCGGGACTCCAACTCCCACGTGCCGGCAAGCTGCTCCTGCATCTGCGCCAGGCGATCACTGCAGCCCAGCGCCAACCCCGCACTCAGTGTAAGAATCAAGAACGTCAATCGGCGATTCATTTCAGTCTCCGCCTGGACAGCCGGGAACGTACCGGAGTTTTCCGGCCCGCCATCTTATGGAACACGCGGAACAGTATATTTCCGGGAATCCGCTCTGTCAAGAAAAAAAGCCTCGATCGAGTGTTGCTCTCGAGGCTCCATGGACAGAATTGAAGAAATATCGGTTAGTTGACAGCGTCCTTAAGTGCTTTTCCAGCTTTGAAACGAACGGTCTTGCCCGCGGAAATCTGAATCGTCTCGCCCGTCTGTGGATTACGACCGGTCCGTGCGGCTCTGGTTCCGACCGAAAACGTCCCGAACCCGGAAATAGCGACGCGATCACCGTTTTTGAGCGAATCGGCGATTTCGTTCAGAACGACACGCAGTGCGGATTCCGCATTCCTTTTTGAGAGACCGGCCTGATTTGCAATCGCATCGACTAGATCGGCCCTGTTCGACATGGCAATTCACCCCCTTTCTGGAATTTGCCCTGAATATAGGCCCGATTGTGGGAATTTGTCAAGTGCGCCGAACCCGGAGGAAGAAAAAAACAGTGCTCTCACCGAAAGTTCCGCCCATTTGTCACAACGAACGGGAAACCGATCGATACATCCCGGTTTATCTGAGTCGAATCCGGTACCCTCCCGCGGTTGAAGAATGCAAGAAAACCGGGCGGAGACCGTTTCTCATCTCCGCCCGGTAGAATCCCCCGCGGGAATCGTCCCCACCCCTTTCGGGCCGGGAACATGCCGCGTCGGCCTACGCCGACTCCATCAACGGCTCGAGTTGCAGCCGGCGCCGCGGATGGCGAAGTCGACGGAGGGCCTTTTCCTTTATCTGCCGGACGCGTTCCCGCGTAAGGCTGAACCTGGTGCCGATCTCCTCCAGCGTCATTGCTTCCTCGTCGCCCAACCCGAAATAAAGCCGCAGCACTTCCGCTTCCCGCGCATCGAGTGTTTCGAGGACCATCTTGACCTGATCCTTGACCGACTCGTCGACCACTTCCAGGTCCGGCGCCTTTTGAGAACTGTCCGGCAGAATATGGAGCAGGCTGTGGTCGTCATCGTCCTTGAACGACGCATCGAGCGACCAGACGTCCCTCGCCCGGAGGAGGGTATCCTGTACCATGTCCACCGAAACGCCGAGTTTCTCAGCGATCGTCTCAGGATCGGGATCGGCCTCTTCAGATTGCCGGATCTCTCGCGACACCTTCGCGATATTGTGCAACAGATCGATTCGGTTTATAGGTAACCTGACCACACGGGAATCCTGTGCGAGGCTTTGATGGATGGCCTGGCGGATCCACCAGACCGCATAGGATATGAACTTGAACCCGCGCGTCCCGTCAAATCGCTCCGCAGCCGTCATCAGGCCCATGTTTCCCGCACTGATGAGATCGGCCAAAGGCACGCCATGGTTCTGGTACTCCCTGGCGACGCTGACGACAAAACGGAGATTCGATGCAACCAGCCTGTCCCTGGCCCGCTGGTCTCCCTTCCGGATCCGGTGCGCGAGCGCGATCTCGGTCTCGGCAGTCAGCGGTTCCGAAGAAGCGATATCCCTGAGGTAGAGATCAAGAGATTCGCTATCCTGAATCATAATTCCAGCCACGGTCCGACCTCCAGAAGATTAGTGTGCGTAATCCAATTCTACGTCGCCAAAACGTGCGCCCTGTTCGCCTCGGGCATCGCGCCATGCAGGCGCATCTGCCGCATCAGCAGACCATTCATTTCCTCTGCCGAACGGGACTTGAGAAATGTTGCGGTGAATTCTTCATGAAACAGCCTGCACAAACAGCCCAGAAGGGGCAGATATCTTATGTCGCCCTCCCCGGGCACCGACACAAGGCAGATGAGTCGAACCGGCTCCGGGTGGGTCTCCGAGTGAAAATCCACGCCGACCGGAGAAATGCCCAGCGCCATACCCAGATGCGCGGCGGAACCGCAACGGGCATGGGGAAAAGCAATCCCGTTCCCGACAGCGGTGCTCTCGAGGTCTTCTCTGTCCAGAACAGACTGAAGGAACCGCAGACTGTCGGTCACGTACCCCGATGCGTGCAACGGGTCGACAAGCGCCTTGATTGCACCCATCCGGTCGCGGGGCGCCAGGCTCGCGACCATCGTCTCCGGATGAAAGCCGACCACGCCGCTCAGGTCCGTTTCCCACTCACTGCTGTAGTAGAATTTTGACAGCGCCATGTTTGCAGGGATGCAAGTGCAGTTTTTGCAGACTGTTCGGATTGAACCGTGTGTCACCTCGCGATATCAAACCCTCGATAACCACCGCGAAGTTCACGGTTTTGATGAAAATCCAAGCGATCAGCGGAAAATCCAAGCGATCAGCGATTCCAATGATATGGTCCCCAAAAACATAAGCAACTTTAATGCCAGTTTTTGCGCAAAAAACACAAGTGTTTAATATTAAAATACTTGCGCCCAACGATACCAATCGCCGGGCGCGAGAGATCTGTTCCACTACGTCTGATAACGCAAATTTTGCATCCGAAACCGTAACGATTGCGCATATTTTGCAGCAGGACGCGGCCGGGGCGGCGAATAAACCGGATGCGCAGCCTTCCTTACTCAGGAGCCGAGGCTGTATTTCTTGATCTTGTAATGGAGGGCACGTACGCTGATACCCAGCACTCGGGCGGCTTCCTGGCGGTTGGACGTGACGTGTGCCAGCGTATTTTCGATCAGAAGGCGTTCCGTTTCCTCTATTGAGGTACTCAGTGGAATAACGAGATTCTTCGGAACCGGAGCAGACGCGCGGACGCCCGAGGGGAGACGTTGAGGACCGACCTCGGTCTCCGGACACGTCACGACGATCCGCTCCACGGTGTTCTTCAACTCCCGTACGTTTCCCGGCCAGGCATAGTCCAGTATCGTCCGCATCGCGTCCGGCAGAAATCGCTTCCTGGATTTGCGATGTGACACGCAGAGTTCATCCAGAAAGGTCTCGACAAGCAGCGGAATATCCTCCTTGCGGTCTCGTAGCTGCGGAAGCCGAATGGGGACGACATTGATCCGGTAATACAGATCTTCCCGGAATCGACCCTCCTTCACTTCCTGATCCAGATTTCTGTTCGTGGCGAAGATGATCCGTACATCCGCCTTTGTGGACACGCTGCTGCCGACCGGGGTGTACACCTTCTCCTCCAGAACCCTCAGGAGATCCACCTGGTTGGCGAGTGGAATCTCACCGACTTCATCCAGGAACAGCGTGCCGGCCTCCGCGGCGGCGAACCGGCCCGGCGTGTCGGCGTGGGCGCCCGTAAACGCACCTTTGATGTGGCCGAACAACTCACGTTCGAACAACGTTTCCGGAACGGCGCCGCAGTTCACGGCCACGAGGGGACCCTCGCGGCGGCTGCTCCGCTGGTGGATCGCCCGGGCCACAAGCTCCTTGCCTGTACCGGTATCGCCCATCACCAGTACGGGAACATCGGTTATTGCAGCTTGCGCCAGCGTATCGCAGACCTTCTGCATAGCCGGACTCCGGTTCACGATCTCTCCGAAAGCCTCAGTCGATCCCAGCCAGGCCCGCAACTCCTTGTTTTCGGCGACCAGAGCCTGATGCTCGAGGAGATGCTGCAGGGAGAGGCGCAGACGTTTGAGATCCACCGGCTTCGCCAGGTAATCATACGCACCCAGGCGCATGGCATCTACGGCCGTGGAGATCTCGCCAAAGGCGGTAATCATGATAACGCCGGTATCGGGGCTGGTTTTCTTCAGTCGCTTCAACAGGGCAATCCCGTCGATTCCCGGCATCTTCAGATCCAGAATGGCCGCATGGTAGACCCGCGCGCTCAGACGTTCGGACGCTTCCACGCCGTCATACGCGACATCGACCGAATACCCGACCTTCGTCAGGAACTCTTTAAGCCCCTCGCATATGTGGTATTCGTCGTCGGCAACAAAGATCCTGATATCTTTGGTTTCCATGTCTATCCGTCCGTCGGCACCGTTCACCGGTAACGGCCCGCTAACGCGTGGGTCCGGGGGTGGGCAGATAAACCTTGAAAACAGCTCCCTCGCCCGCTTCGCTCTCCACTTCGATGTGGCCCCGATGCTGATAGATGATCTGCTGGGCAATGGAGAGCCCAAGGCCGGTCCCTTCATCGCGAGTCGTATAATAGAGCTCGAATATCCGGTCGATTTCCTCGTCCGGAATCCCGCATCCGGTATCCGAAATCGAGAGGCGGACCTGACTGCCCTCGGCATCCATCCGCGTTCGGGCGGAGAGTTCTCCGCCCGATGTCATGGCCTGGAACGCATTGACGGTCATATTCAGGACGGCCTGGCCAAGCTGGCTTTCATCTCCATCCACCGCGGGAAGACCTTCAAGGAGATCCAGATTCAGCCGAACGCCCCGTTCGCGCGCCTCCGGTGAGACCAGGTCGAAAACGTGTCGAACCACGCTGTTGAGGCTTATCCGCTGCAGATCCAGCCTCGGGGTTCGGGTAAACCTCAGAAAATTGTGTACAATCCTGTCGAGCCGCTTCATTTCCATCTGCGCGATATTGAGCCTGCGATAAACACGGCCCCTCAGTCCCTCTTCGACGTCCTTCAGGTCATCTTCCAGAAGCTGCAGCTGAATGTCGACCGCGCCCAGCGGGTTCCGGACCTCGTGAGCGACGGATGCGGCCAGACGCCCGAGCGCGCTCATCTTTTCCTCCTGGTACATCCCCCACTCCATCCGTTTCAGGGCCGAAACGTCCTGTACAACCAGAACGACTCCATGGCCTGTATCCGCTTTCAGATACGACGTGGTAGCGCCCAAACGACGCATTCCACCCTCTTCCTGCTGCAAGATCACGTCTTTCGGTTCGCGGCACAGACGACCTTTAAACCCGGCCTCCAGAATTTTCAACAGTTCCGGGCAACCGTCAAACAGCTCGTCGGCGCCGCGGCCGATCACATCGCGCCCGGCAAGTCCCAGCAGGCGAATCGACGCCCCGTTGGCCAACACGGCACAGCGATGCCGGTCGAACGCAATGACGCCTTCGTTCAGGCCCTCGAGCAACTCGATGCCGCAATCGGCGGCAGAATTCGACATGACGGCTCTCCGGTCGGACGCAGCCCGGATGGACTTTATCGACGGGCTGGTAACCTATGCATCCCATCCCCGAAATGCAAGACCGATTCTCCGTCAGAACGGGTCGACCCGACCCATGGCCCTTCCGGGCGCAACCGGGGGAACCCGCCCTGACCGGCGTCACGATTTATGCGCATAACTTACTCGGCAGGAATGAGTTGAAACGCGGATTGGCATTCCGGCTTCTGGCGAGTACGCACCCTGGATATCTGAACGTTTTCCTCCTCGATTTCGACCGGGAAGAAGAACGTCCCCTGAACGGAAGGGTCGTGCGTGGAATCCGGACGCCCGGACGCAAAACCTGCGGACGGCACTCATTCTTCGGGTCCGTTTCGGTTGCTCCCATGAGGGTTCGGTCCCGCGCAAATTCCGGCTCTCGTTTTCTCTATCTTTAGAAAAAATAAAGAAAAAACTTGACAATGCTCACGTCTTGGTTTACTTTTTCGGTGGTATTCTTCAACTTCCTTCCCACTTTTTCACCGCATACAACCAGACGGCTCCTCGCTTCAGGCATCCCTGGTTACCCGGTCTTCCTCGATCCGCCTCCTTATTGTCACACAAATCCGATCCACATATCCGCCGCTCTCCCCGGCGGGCCGAATCCGGCCGGAATCCCCGAAGGATTGACCGCCCGCATCAACTATTCCGCAACTCCAGCAAATTGGATCCGCCAATGGCAACCGAAACAACCAGGGAAATTCGAAAAACGCCTCCCCGGGCAAATGGCGTGGAAGTACTGGAACTCCAGAACATGACCATTTCCGAACTCGCGAGGTTGGCCCAGAGCCTTGAAATCCAGAGCTACGGAAGCCTGCGGAAACAGGAATTGATTTTCGCGATTATCCAGGCACAGACCGCGAAGAACGGGCTGATACTCGCCAAAGGCGTCCTCGAAATCCTGGAGGACGGCTTCGGATTCCTCCGGTCGCCCAATTATAACTATCTCCCCGGGCCCGACGACATCTACGTTTCACATTCGCAGATCAAACGTTTCAATCTTCGCACGGGTGACACGATATCGGGACAGATCCGCCCGCCGAAGAACGACGAGAAGTATTTTGCGCTCATTCGCGTTGAGGCCGTAAACTTCGAAGATCCGGAACAGGCCAAGCAGAAGACTCTTTTCGACAACCTCACGCCGCTGCATCCGCGGCAGCGCATGAAGCTGGAATACGATTCCAACGACTTCTCAACGCGTATTATGAACCTGCTCACCCCCATCGGCAAGGGGCAGCGCGGCATGATCGTCGCCCCTCCCTTTACCGGCAAGACCATGTTGCTTCAGAAAATAGCCAACGCCATCACCCAGAATCACCCCGAAGTCAACCTCATCGTGCTCCTTATAGACGAGCGTCCGGAGGAAGTCACGGACATGTTGAGGTCCGTCAATGGCGAGGTCATCAGTTCCACGTTCGACGAACCGCCGACACGGCACGTCCAGGTCGCGGACATGGTGATCGAAAAGGCCAAGCGCCTGGTGGAACATCAGCAGGACGTCGTGATCCTGCTGGACAGCATCACGCGCCTCGCCCGTGCGTATAACAACGTCGTGCCCCATAGCGGCCGCATCCTGACCGGCGGCCTCGACTCCAGCGCCATGCAGTGGCCCAAACGATTCTTCGGCGCCGCGCGAAACATCGAAGAGGGCGGCAGCCTGACCATCCTGTCTACCGCTCTCGTCGAAACGGGAAGTCGCATGGACGAGGTCATTTTCGAAGAATTCAAGGGCACAGGCAACATGGAACTGAAGCTGGACCGGCGGCTGAGCAACCGGCGCATCTATCCCGCCATAGACGTGACGCTGTCCGGGACCCGGAAAGAGGAGCTTTTGCTGGACGAAAAGGAACTCAACCGGGTCTGGATCCTGCGCCGCCTGCTCAACCAGATGCCCGCTCTGGAAGCCATGGAGTTCCTCAAGGAGAAGATGGCCGGCACCAGGAACAACGAGGCCTTTCTGGATTCAATGAACAGGCAGTTGTAAAACCGCCCGTCGGGGGCCTTCCCGCCGGGCCGATTCGCCTCCCCGGACGAGCTCCGCGATCTGGCGGCCCCGTTCGAACGTTAAATTCTTGCGTGGGGATTCGTTTTTATTTATATTCCGCGTCTGTGTTCGTTGTCGACTTATCCGAATCTGAGGATGCTTGCCAGGTGAAACCGAATATTCATCCCGACTACGTCGAAACCACGATCACCTGCGCCTGCGGCAATACACTCACGACCCAGGCGACCGTGCCCGGCCTTCGGGTGGACATCTGCTCCAACTGTCATCCGTTTTACACGGGCAAGCAGCGACTCGTGGACACCGCGGGTATGGTAGAGCGTTACCGGCGGCGGTACAATTTGAACGACGCGGAAGCAGGCGAGGATCCGGAGCCGACTGAAGCGACGGAAGCTGCCGTAGATTAGCAATCGAACTTTCTTGAAATAAGGTGAAACGGCATCGTCCACCCGCCGGTGGCCGTGCGTACCGCTTCGCCTTTTTTGTTGCCTTCCGTAAGGCTGTAACCGTGCCTTATGAAAAACGGATGAGGGAGTCGCATGTTCGGTCAACTGTCAGACGTGGAAAAACGTTTCGAAGAGATCCGCGCGGAAATGGCGCGGCCCGACGTTGCGGCCAGTCCCGACAGATTCAGGGAACTCACGATGGCGTTTCGCGGTCTGGAAGAAATCGTCAACACCTATCGCGAATATCGGCAAGTCGCAGCGAACCTGGAGGAAGCGGGAGAAATCATCCGGGATTCGAACGACGCCGAGCTGGTTGAAATCGCCCGCGAGGAACGTACCGAACTCGAGCAGGATGAAGCCAGACTCGCCGGGAAACTTCAGTTCCTACTGGTCCCCAGAGACCCCAATGACAGCAAAAACACAATCGTGGAGATTCGCGCCGGAGCCGGGGGCGAGGAGGCTGCCCTGTTTGCCGCCGATCTGTACAGGATGTATACCCGCTACTCCGAGTCGAAGGGGTGGCGCGCCGAACTCCTCAGCGCCAACCCGACGGGCATCGGCGGGTTCAAGGAAGTCATCTTCTCGGTTGGTGGAAGCGATGTCTACGGCAATCTGAAGTACGAAAGCGGCGTCCACCGGGTTCAGCGAATTCCCGAGACCGAATCCAGCGGGCGCATCCACACGTCCACGTCCACGGTCGCTGTCCTGCCGGAGGCGGAAGAAGTGGATATCGCAATCAACCCGGAAGAGATACGGGTTGACGTCTACCGTTCCTCGGGGCCGGGAGGCCAGAGCGTCAATACGACCGATTCGGCCGTCCGAATTACGCACCTTCCCACCGGCCTGATCGTACAGTGCCAGGACGAGAAATCCCAGCACAAGAACAAGGCCAAAGCTATAAAAGTTCTCCGCGCCCGGCTCCTGGACCGCGCCGTCCAGGAGCAGCGGGACACAACGTCGCGAAGCCGGCGGGCTCAGGTGGGTACCGGGGACCGCAGCGCGAAGATTCGCACCTACAATTTCCCCCAGGGGCGGGTCACCGACCACCGGATCAAGCTGACGTTGCACAAGCTCGAAGAGACGCTCGGGGGCAACCTGGACGAACTGATCAACGCCCTGCGCCTGGCCGATCATACCGAGAAAATCAACGACAGCGAGCAGAAACCCGCCATTTCCGCCTGATGCCGACCCGTCCAGGGGGCCTCGACGGGAAGAACATGGCCGAACGTTCCACTCCGCCTGCCATCTCCGACGCCCTCGCCGGCGCGGAGCGAAACCTCGCGGAGGCCGGTGTGCCGGACGCGCGCGCGGACGCCGAGTGGCTGCTTGCAGCGGTTCTGAACACCGGCCGATCCGGCATCTACGCGAATGCGCGGAGCCGGCTCACGCCGGCGCAGCATGCGCGCCTTCAAGACCTTGTTCATCGACGGCGCATGCGTGTGCCGCTTCAGCACCTGCTGGGCGAGACCGAATTCTTCTCGCTGCCGTTCCACGTCGGCCCCGACGCGCTCATTCCCCGTCCCGAAACCGAAATTCTGGTAGAAACGCTTGTCGACTGCCTGGATGCCGACGCCGGAACACGGATCCTGGATATTGGCACCGGCGCCGGACCCATCGCCGTCGCGCTCGCGTATGCGCTCCCGCGAAGCCGCCTCGTGGCCGCCGACGTTTCCCCGAAAGCCCTGCGCCTTGCAGTCCGAAACGCTCGGCGCAATGCCGTCAGTCGCCGGATCGCATTCGTCTGTGCAGACCTCCTTTCCGCGTTCCGGACCCGGGCCGTATTCCACGCGATTGTCTCAAACCCCCCTTACGTCGCTTCCCATGACCTGCGGGTCCTTCAGCCCGAAGTCCGATGCTTCGATCCGCCGCTCGCACTGGATGGCGGGCCGGACGGGCTGGCCTTCCACCGTTCGATCATCGCGCGGGCGCCAGCGCTCCTGTACCAGGGCGGCTGGCTGGCTCTCGAAGTGGCCGACGGCACCGCGGCAGACGTGGTGCAATTGCTGTCGCAGTCGTCCGTGCTAAGCCATGAACGGACTGTCCCCGACCTGACGGGAACAGAACGGGTTCTTCTGGCAAGAAAGCGCACGTAGCGGACTCCCTCCCCTTTCTTACATCTGCTTGACCCCCAAATCTCCGATCGCTATATTAGCGCACGAATCCACGAAAAACGGGCCTCGAGACCCCGCGCTGGCGGCGACCGGAGGCACCTGCCCGGTTCCCGGCAATCAGGAGTTTCAATGACCGTTCCCGACGTCGACCGCCTCATTCCCGAAACACTGGTACATCCCTACCTCTATTTCTCCGGTTCCGACCTGGAACGCATTCGGGAGTTCTGCCTGGACGGCTCCCACGCGGAGGTTTACACACAGACGCGCAAACGACTCGACGCCCGACTGGATCAACCGTTCCCGACGCCGCCACCCCGAGAGGAAAGCTACCGGAACGGCGTCTGGGAATCATACAGCCGGCTGTCCGCCGAGGCCCGGAATCTCCTTGAGGATTATGTACTGGCCTATGCGGTCGACCGGGACCGGGCCTATTTCGAAAAGGCCTGGGAAGGGCTCACTTCAATCATGAGCTGGCCTTCGTGGGTCCACCCGGTCCACGAATTCATGCTTCTGGATCTGGACGGCAGCCATACCTGTACCAGTTTCGCGGCCGCGTACGACCTGCTCTACGATGCGCTTTCCGAAAATCAGCGTCGTGAGCTCGAATTCATGATCTTCGCGCGCGGACTGGGCCATTGCATCGGGGGCATGCAACACCATTTCTGGGCGTCGAGATACGACAGCAACTGGTGTTCCGTGTGCGTCTCCAACATGGGTCTGTGCGCCCTGGCCCTGCTCGACGCAAAGCACGTCCACCTTCGGACGGGAATCCGGCCTCGCGAAGCCATGCTCGGCGTTGTTCGGGAGTGCGTCGAACGCGTCACGAAGTTCTACGACGCCATTCAGAACGATGGCTCCTGGAAAGAGGGTCCGGGATACTGGAATTACGGCATCAGTACGTCCTTTCCCCTCTCCGACGCGCTCAGACGACTCACCCGCGGGCAGATCAATCTCTACGATCATCCCAAACTCGAACGTACGGTCGACTTTCCTATCAACTGCTTTCTCCCGCCCGATCGCGTGGTCAATTTCGCCGACTGCGGCAAACACTTCCCCGATGGCATGGCTTTCCGCAAATTCGCACTGGAATATGACAACCGCGCCGCGGCGTACTTCGACCGGCTCACAACCGAACGCCGGCCGTCCATCAAACTGGCGGAGCTTCTCTGGGACGCGTCCGGGACCGTTCCGGAACTCCCCGCCCCTCCCCACCCGTCGGCCTACTTTCCCGATGCCGGCTGGTGCGTCATGCGAGGGTCATGGGAGGATCCCGACGCCCCGGTCCTGGCGTTGAAGATCGGCGCGACGGTCGAGCCCCACGGCCACGCCGACGTCGGAAACTATATTATCCACGCCGGCCGGAGGACCGTCGTGCGCGAACTGGGCATCGGGCGCTACGGGGACCCCGGCGAATGGATCTTCAAATCGACCCACGGTCACAATCTGCCGCTCTTCGACGGGCAGGGTCAACCCGATGAACGACGTCTCGTCGGAATCGTAGAGAAGGTCGAATTCACCGGCGCGCATGATTACCTCCGGGCTTCCATCGCCCCGGCTTACGGCATCGACAAACTGTCGATCTTTGTCCGCCATTACGTCTTCCTGCGGCCCGCGCTTTTTGTCGTCGTTGACGAGATCGAAGTAACGGACACGACTCGTATGGAATCCCGGGTTCACTTTTCCGGGACGGCACAGGTTTCGGGGTCTTCGGCCGTGATCGCGACAGCGGAATCGGTTGTGAACGCCCGGCTGCTGGCCCCGTCGGACGCCTTGTTCGCCACCGGCAGACACAGGGATCTGAAACCCGGGCACGGGGATGCCGAGAGTCTGGAAATCGAATACCTTAAGATCGAGACCGAACTGCAACCCGGACGCGCCAGGTTCGCCGTTGCCTTCGGCATTGGCTGCGACACGGCAGACGTGGCAATACGACCCGAAGACGGCCGAATCACCATCTCCCGGGGGAAACAATCGCTGAGCGTTGACACATCCCTCGCTTAGCCTCCGGCAAGCCGATATCGGCCTCACACCCAACCTGCCCGTCGACAAAGTACATCCGGACCGCTACCGTCCTATGCGAATTACCACCTGGAACGTGAACGGCCTCCGCGCCGCACTCCGCAAGGGCTTTGCCCGACACGTCCGACGAATCGCGCCGGATGTGCTCCTGCTTCAGGAAGTCCGCGCACTCCCCGAGCAACTCCCCGGCCGGTGGATGAATCCGCCCGGCTGGCATGTCCACTGGCATCCCGCGGAACGCAAGGGGTATTCCGGGGTTGCGATCTGGTCCCGCCATCGGATCGAGGTCCTCGGCAAGGGGATCCACGAGTCCGATCCGGAAGGACGCATCCTACACGCGCGGGTAAACGGCGTCCGGGTGGTCAACGTGTACCTTCCGTCCGGCTCATCCAGCGAAGACCGTCAGAAAATCAAGGAAGACCTCTGGATGGCCAGGTTTCTGCCCTGGTCAAAGCAATACACGCAGCGGGACGAGCCCGTGATTCTCGGCGGCGACTTCAATATCGCTCACACGGAGAGAGACATTTTCTATGCCAAAGGGAACGAAAAAAACTCGGGATTCCTGCCCCACGAAAGGCAGTGGATGACCGACCTGCTGGCCGCGGGCTGGAACGACTTTGTCCGGCAGCATTTCGGAGACGTGCACGGGCCCTACTCCTGGTGGTCCAATCGCGGGAGGGCCCGCGAACTGGATCGGGGCTGGCGAATCGACTACCTGCTCGGCAATGCCGCGGTCGCCGGACGTTTCCGTACCGCCGCGGTACACCGCCGGTCCGGGCTTAGCGTTTCGGACCATGCTCCCGTAAGTATCGATCTCTAACGAATCCCCGCGCAAGACCCGTTCGGGTCTCCAGCCGCCGCACGCCGTGGGTTCCACACGATAAGGAGAATCGCTCTTGACCATCCGACCCAACCGAGTCAAACGAACACTCGCCGACGGCGGAATCGCTTGCGTCGCAGGCGGTCTGACACATCCCGACGACATCGACGCCTTCGGCCATACCGGCTTCGACGGCGTCTGGCTGGAAGGAGAACACGGTCCCGTAAACGCGGCCGACCTCGGCAACCTCACGAGGGCTTGCGACATCTGGGGCATGTCCTCGATCGTCCGGGTCAACCGAAACGATCAGGCCCTGATATACCGCACCCTGGACCGGGGCGCGCAGGGCATCGTCGTACCCCACGTCAACACGGAAGCGGAGGCGCGCAATGTCGTCTACGGCGGCAAATTCGCGCCAGCGGGCAAACGCGGCCTCTTCACCAGCCGTCAGGGCTATGGCGTACCCGACTACCTGCACGCCGCGAACGACGAGACGCTTCTTGTCGTGCTCATCGAGGATATCGCCGCGGTCCGGAACCTGGACGCCATCCTCGTGGTGGATCATATTGACGTGTTCTTTGTCGCTCCGTCGGATCTGGCCGCCTCAATGGGCCATATCGGAAACAACGACCATCCCGACGTTCAATGCACGGTCGACGAGACCCTGGCCCGCATCAGGGACGCGGGGCGCACGCCTGGCACCCTGACCGGAAACGACAACGTGGAGAAGTACATAGGCCTTGGCGCACGCTTTCTGTTGACCAATATAGGACCCTGGATCGCCGCCGGGGCGGCCGATTACCTGGGTCGTGCGCGTGGATAACAGACCTGGCGGCGACGGTGCGCAGCGTCCCGGCTCACCCGCCTGCCGAGATTCAGCAACCCATCAGAGGCAGTACCCCGGAAGTTCCAAGTCAGACACGAAGCGAGAGCGCTATGGAGACCCATGCCAATCCAGTACGACACCCCAGGACCCTTTTCAAGTCACAGGATCTGGAAGTCGCGCGCGAAAACATCGAGCGCCGCGTGTGGGCGCAGCGGTTTCTGGAAAATCTCCTGGAGGCGGTGGCGACAATACGCCACACGACGGCAGACGATCTGAAGCAATGGATTCCCCGGGAAACGCCAAACAGCGAACTGTTTACCATGTGCCCCGTGTGCGAAGCGGCCCCGATACACGGACACTATGAATGGAAACCGGAGAGTCCCGATCAACTGGTCTGCACGACCTGCAGGACCGTCTATCCCAATTCGGAATTCCCGGAAGAGGTCGTGTTCAGGACCGACTTCGGCGGGGGTCAGGAAATCACATACTACACGGGCAGACACTGGGACCTCATCGGGTTTCCCTTCGTCTCGTCATGGACCGCCAACATCCGCGCCCGCAAATGCGAGTATATGGCGCGAATGGCGCGTCAGTGTGCGCTGGCCTACGTCCTGACGCAGGAGGTCCGACACGCCGAGAACGCCAGGGATATCCTCCTGCGATTCGCCGAGGTTTATCCCGGCTATATGGTTCACTCCGGGTACGGCGAGTTCTCGGACGCGCCGGTTGAGATCGCCGCGAAAAATATCCTGGATCTGCCCAGGCCGGAACTGGTGGTGCCTCCAAACCGGCCGGACGGCAAACTGCACGTGGGGTACTGGATGGCCGGACGCGCCACGGGCGTGGGCATGGAAGGCACGTTCGTCTCGGACGTCACCGTCGCCTACGACCTCACGCGCGGCGCGGAGGCCGACGGCCGACCCGTGTACACCCCGGTCGTTTGTCGAAAGATCGAACGCGATCTCCTGCTTGAAAGTACGATCCTTCTGCTCGCGGATCCGAATTTCAATAACAAGAGCGCCACCAACCGCTCTGCCGCGGGCCTTGTCGGCCTTTGTCTCGACGAACCGGATCTGGTCCGTTTCGGCCTGGACGGGTTCAATCATTTCGTCTACGACTGGTTTCTTGAAGACGGCATGAGTTCCGAATCGCCCGGATACGGATTCATGACCCTCAACGGCATTCGGCATTTCGCCGATGCGGCGCATGGGTACTCCTTCCCCGCGGACTCCGCCTCGCCGGAAGGCCGCCGGCAGGAACTGGACATCTACGGCGACAGCCGTTACAGGGCCGTTCTTGAAGGATACGTCGCCAGTCCGATGCCCGATCTGGGCTATGGCGTCATCGCGGACGACGTGACCGCGTGCAGGATGTCCGTCGAAATTGCCGATATCATCGCCGCCCGATACGGCGGCGCGAACCACGTCGCCCTCCTCGCCGAACTGTGCGAATTCGATCTGGACAATCACGGCGGCGAGTACGCCCTCTTTCACCGCGCCCCGGACCTGAAGGCCGACCCGTCGGCGCCCCTCGTCCTGACCGACCGGTTCTTTCCCGCCCTGCGCATCGGCCTCCTGCGCACCGGCGAACGCGGACGCGCGAGTACCGCGCTTCTAAGCGCCTCGGATTGGGGTGGGCACCACCACGAGGACAGTCTGAACCTCGTTTACTGGAAGGACGGGTACGAAGCCCTGACCGACCTCGGATACCTCTGGGACCGGCCCGACAAGTACAATACCGTTCGATCCATCGCACACAACACCGTGATCGTTGACGAGCAGGACCAGAAGCGCGACGGGCGGGGCGGCAGCCTCCACCTGTTCGACAGCGGCGGACCCGTAAAGGTTGCCGAGGTCTCTTCCCGGGCTTACGATATCGACACCTATCGCCGCCTGTGCGCCGTCATCGACCACGGCGCCGGGGGCAGCTATCTGCTCGACTGTTTCTGCGTCAACGGCGGCCGTGTTCACGATTATCTCTTCCACGGTCCGGCGGCGGAAGGCACACTACGGAATCTGGAGCTTCAGCCGACCGACGCCGCCTGGCACGATCTGGAGAACGTGGCGGCCGCTCCCGCAGACACTCCGTGGTCCATCCACTTCGACCGGGGCGGCCAGCGGTTCACCGCCTACGCGATGCCGGATGGCCTGGAGCAGGTGCTTGTCGGTCAGGGGTGGGGCGAACGGGGCACCGGCTCACGCGACAACGTCCTGACCGGGGAGACGGTCCCGTACGTCATCCGCCGCCGGACCGGCGCCCCCGCCGACAGCGTATATGTTGGCCTCTTCGACGTCAGTCCCCGTCCCCGTCCGTTCATTGCGTCGGTGGAGCGCGTGGATTCCGCGAACCGCGATGCCGTGGGTGTCCGGGTCGTGCACGCATCGGGCACCGATCTCGTGGCGGTCTGCCGGGAGGGTCGAAAGGCTGTTTTCGACTTTCCGGAAGGTTCCCTCGAATCGAATGGCCGCGTTACCGTATTCTCCCTGACGTCCGAGGGAAAACTGACGTTCGCATATCTTATCGGCGGAACGACGTCCGGCCTGAACGACCACGTGCTCGAACTTCAGGATCCGGTTCTGCGCGGCACAATTTCGGACGTGAACACGGACAACGTCAACAGCCTGTACCGGATCGACCGGCCGCTGGCCGAACGGCGTCCGGTCGGCGGCACGCTGCTGGTCCGGGGCGGCCCCTATGACACGGGCTTTCCCATTCTTCACGTCGAATCAGACGACCGATCGGCCCGCGTCTATACCAAACGCGGCGGTATCGGGTACGATGCCGTACCCGCCAGAACATGGGAAATCGTATCCAGCGTCAGTACCGAACATCCAGCTAATGATTGACAAAACCGCTCGTTTTTGTTACGTTGGAAGGTCTTATCCCAATCTTCCAACGTCAGCATCCGAAGGTTGATCTCCGGTTCGCACACCGCCATCCTGAAGCCCTATGTTAGATCAGATTCTTCAGCCCATTCAGCCCCAGATCCGGCGTTTCGAAAGGCGATTCACGGAAACGCTGGCCTCCGATGTCAACCTGGTTCAGGCCATGGGCAGTCATATACTGACGACGAAGGGCAAGATCATTCGTCCGGCTCTTTCTCTACTTACCGCACAGGCCATCGGACGATGTTCCGACAGGGTGGTGGATGCCGCCGCCGGCATTGAAATCATCCACACGGCGACGTTGATCCACGATGACGTTATCGACCTTGCCGACAAACGCAGGGGCGCGGAGGTCCTCAACCTGAGATGGGGCAATAAAGCAGCCGTTCTGATGGGAGACTTCCTGCTGGCCAGGGCATTGCAGCTCCTGGTCGGTCTCGATTCCATGGAAGTCATGCGAGCCGCCACACGCGCAGTCAGCCGGATGATCGAAGGTGAGATTCTGGAGGTGGAGAGCGGAAACGACGCTGAAGCGGCGCGCTATTTCAACATGATCGACAAGAAGACGGCATCGCTGATGGCGCTGGCCTGCGAGGTTGGCGCCATATTGGGAGGCGGCACACCCGAGCAGGTCTCGAGGATGTCCGCGTTTGGCAAGGAAGTGGGAATCGCCTTCCAGATAACCGACGATCTGCTGGACTTTGTCGGGGACGAAGCGTCTCTCGGAAAGCCGGTGGGCACGGACGTACGTGAGAAAAAACTGACGTTGCCACTGATTCGCGCTCTGGCGAATTGCCCCAACGGCGACGCCGAACAGATTCAGGAAAAAGTGCGCAACGGCATTGAATCCGACGCCGAACTCCAGGAAGTCTTTCGCTTCGTAAGGCGTTACGACGGTATCGAAGCCGCCCGACGGGAAGCGCGGCAGTATGCCTCCTCCGGCCTGAAGAGCCTGGCCGAACTGAACTCGTCGGACGCCCGAAATGCGCTGGAACTCGCCGTAAGACACGTGGTCGATCGACATAAGTAGGTCGACGCGACCCCAGAGGCGACATCACGCGACCGGCGCCGTTCCAATCCCGGATCCGTCGCGTTTACAGGAGTCACGACCATAAAATGAAAAGAGATAACGTCCGAATCCTGATTATCCTCGGATCCATCCTGCTGGCTCTGTACTACCTCTTTCCGACGTACCGGTATTACTTCGACCCGCCGGCGGACCCCGATAGACTGGAAGCCGTCAAACGGGAGGCCGTCAACCTGGGGCTGGACCTCCAGGGCGGTATCCATCTGGTTCTCGAAGTGGACCCCACCGGTCTTTCCGAAGACGAACGGACGGACGTTGTGGACCGCGTCAAGGAAATCATCACCAACCGGGTCGATCAGTTCGGCGTGGCCGAACCCATTATCCATAGAGAGGGCGAGTGGCGTATCGTGGTCGAGCTTCCCGGCGTTCAGGACGTGGAGCGCGCCAAGAACCTCATACAGACGCAGGCGCGCCTCGAATTCAAGATCCTCGCGCCGGTACCCGACCGCTTCGGCTTACTCGACAAAATCGAAACGCGCCTTGCCGCACGCGCCGGGGAAGACACCACGAGAAAGGACGCGGCCAGCCTCTTTGAAGAGAACGCCGTGGACGAAAAACCCTCAATCAAGCGGTACGTGCTCTCACTCGGCGAAGACCTGATCGTTCCGGCCGACAGGATTCAGACCGTAAAAGCCATCCTGTTTGAAGATCCTGAAATCGTGGAACTCATCCCCGGCGATACCCAGTTCCTGTGGGGAAATGAAGTGGAGGAACTCGGAGACGGGCAGAAGTACCGGCGGCTTTACTATCTGTATAAACGCATCGAAATGACCGGCGAAATCGTCCAGGACGCCAAGGTTACCAAGGGTCAGAGTTTTGAAAATGCGGGCCAGCCCATTATCAACTTTACCACAACGAACGACGGCATCAAGCTCTTCTCCCGGGTGACAGGAGCTCACCTCGAAGAACGTATGGCCATCATTCTCGACGACCAGATCTACTCGGCGCCTACCATTCGCGCGAAAATCCGGGATGGGCGGTCCATTATCGAAGGCAGCGGCGACCTGGAGGAAGCAAAGGATCTGGCGATCGTGCTGCGGGCGGGGGCCCTGCCGGCCAATGCTCCGATCGTGGAAGACCGGACGGTTGGTCCTTCGCTGGGAAGGGATTCCATCGAGCAGGGACGGAAGGCCGCGCTGATCGGCCTGGCCATCGTCATGGTCTTTATGGTTTTCTACTACGGCCTTTCGGGGCTCGTGGCCAATTTTGCATTATTCCTGAATCTCGTGTTTGTGATGGCAATCCTGGCCGGCTTCGGCGGAACGCTCACCCTGCCCGGGATCGCCGGGATCATTCTCACGATCGGTATGGCCGTCGACGCCAACGTGCTCATTTTCGAGCGCATTCGCGAGGAACTGCGCAACGGCAAGACCCTTCGCGTCGCCGTCGAAGACGGATACGGCCGGGCGCTGCTCACCATTGTCGACGCCAATATAACCACAGTAATCACCGCAGTTGTGCTTTACCAGTTCGGAACGGGTCCGATCCGGGGCTTCGCGCTGACTCTCATGGTCGGTATCCTCTGCAGCATGTACACCGCGCTGTTCGTCACACGGACCCTCTTCAATATTGCGATCAATCGCTGGCAACTCAGCTCCATCAGTATTGGCAGACTGACCATATTCCGCCGCCCGTCATTCGACTTCCTCAGTCTGCGCAAGCCCGCGTTCGTGCTGTCGGTGTTTGTCATCCTGGTCGGTCTGGGTTCCACGATTACAAGGGGCGGCTACAACCTCGGCATCGACTTCGCGGGAGGCACGCTGCTGGAGTTGCACTTCGACCCTCCGGTGCAAGTCGCCAACCTCCGGGATGCCCTTGAAGACGTTGACGTGAAGGGTGAAAAACGCGACCTGAGACACAGCGAAATAAAGGTCTTCGGACCTGCCTCTGATATTCTGATTCGCGTCGAGGAAGAAGCGGAAGGTACGGTCACGGCGGACGCCATAAAAAACACGCTCAAGGCGGAATTCGCGTCCAGCATTCCCGATCCCGCGCAGTGGCTGAGGCGCCAGGAGGCGGTCGGGCCCAAGATTGGCAGCGAACTGAAGCAGAACGCGGTCAATGCGATTCTCGTTTCTCTGGTTCTGATCGTGCTCTACATCTGGTGGCGCTTCAAGCAGATTCAGTTCGGTATCGCCGCCGTCGTGGCGCTATTCCACGACGTTCTGATCACGCTGGGCGTTTTTTCCCTGATGGACAAAGAGATCTCTCTGGCCATCGTGGCCGCGTTGCTCACGATCGTCGGGTATTCGTTGAACGACACCATCGTGGTGTACGACCGCATTCGCGAAAACCGAAAGCTCTACCGGCGAGACAGTTCGGCAGAGGTCATCAACCGGAGTATCAACGAAAGCCTCAATCGTACCGTTCTGACCTCAGGCACAACACTGCTCGTTGTCCTGGGCCTGCTTCTCCTCGGCGGGGAGGTCATTCGCGATTTCGCGTTCGCGCTGATGATCGGGGTGATCGTAGGAACCTATTCCTCGTCGTTCGTGGCCAGTCCTCTCGTGCTTGTCTGGCAGAATGCGGCGGATCGCCGCAAGGAGGCTGCAGCCGCGACCTCCCGCCGCGCGAGAGCATAAACGGCAACCCGAACGCCAAAAAACACCCGGCGATATTTTCGCCGGGTGTTTCTTATTGTCCGTGACGGGTTAGAGCGGTCTGCGCGGGCAGGGGAACTAGAACTGATACGCCCGCTTCGCGTTCTCCCGATCCTGTTTCTGGAGGTCGGGCTGCCGGACGACAGCCGCTGTATGGTCCGGACAGGGAGACGTCGGTTCGGCGCCGGGCACGAACACTTCCTCCAATCGCGTCGGGCAGTATATGGACGCCACCTCATATGTATCGCCGCATACCTCAAGTTGGGCGACGCCCGGCGGAAGCGCGAAATCTTCCTCGGGCAAATTGAGTGCGCGATGTACTTTATTCATGAATTTCGCCCACACAGGCAGCGCCACGACCGCGCCCGACATCCTGCTTCCGAGAGAAACCCGGTAATCGTCGAAGCCGATCCACACGCCGGCCACGATCTGCGGCGTAAAGCCCACAAACCAAGTGTCCGCGAAGTTTTGTGTGGTACCCGTCTTTCCGGCCGCCGGCCGCCGAAACCCGTAGTATGAACGGGCGCCTGTACCCGTTCCGCGCCAGGTTCCCTTTGGCGTCCGCTTGTACATATCCATGACGGACCGGAGCAGGCTTGTTGCAACGGCGGCCGCCTCCGCACTGAGCGCCTCGTGCTCTATGCCCTGAACCCGGCTTTCGACAACATTGCCGTCCTTGTCCGCGATCTTCAGAATGGCGACCGGGTCCACCAGGATGCCGCCGTTTGGCAACGTCCCGTATGCCGATACGAGGTCGATCAATTTCACTTCACTCGTGCCCATGCCAAGGGACTTCACCGCCCGGATCCTGCTGGTAATTCCCATCCGCTTCGCCAGGCGCACCGCGGTCTGCGGCCCGATCTCCTCCAGAATCTTCGTTGTCACCACGTTCCTGGACATGGCGAGACCTTCCCGCATGGTCATCCAGCCCAGGAACTTCCGATCGTAGTTCTGGGGACGCCACAAGCTGCCGTCGTACATTTCCACGGTAACGGCCGTATCCGGATAACGGCGCGTGGGCGGGATCTTCTGTGCGATTGCCGACGCATAGATGATGGGCTTGAATGCCGATCCCGGCTGACGCAGCGCCTGAACGGCCCGGTTGAACTTGGTCTCGGTGAAGTCGCGGCCGCCTACCATCGCCAGAATATGGCCCGTGCGGGGGTCCAGTGCGACCAGCGCGCCCTGTACCACCGTGGCCCTCAGCGAGTCTTCCCGGGTTCCGATACCAGCCCAGAACGCCGTATCCGGCCGGCTCCACCGTTTTTTCGCATCCACCCGTTTCTGCACCGTCTCAAGGTGGCTTAACAGGGTCTCCTCGGCAATGGACTGGATTCGACTGTCCACCGTCGTATGCACAGACGCGCCGTCCTTGTACAGGAGATTCCAGCCGTAGTTGTTCTCCAGGTACCGGCGAATGTACTCAGTGAAATACGGCGCTTCGCCGATCTCTTCATCCGCGGTATCCTTCAAGACAATGGGCAGACGCGTGGCGGACAGGTATTGGTCCTGAGTGATTCTGCCCGTGTTTCGCATCAGACGAAGTACGAGATCGCGGCGATCCACGGCGCGCTGTGGATGGTTGATCGGTGAATAGAAGTAGGGTCCCCTGAGCAGTCCGACCAGCAGCGCTGACTCGTCCAGCGACAGTTCCGACGCGTCTTTGCCGAAGAACCGCTCCGCAGCGGACTGAAGTCCGTACGCGCCGTTTCCGAACAGGACCTTGTTGAAATAGATCTCGATGATCTCCTGTTTCGTGTACGTCCGTTCGAGCAGCACGGCCGTCAATTGCTCCTTTACCTTCCGCGTCCATGTCTGTTTCTGATCCAGAAACAGGTTCCGGGCGAGCTGTTGCGTAATCGTACTGGCGCCGTGGCCCTTCAGACTGCCTTCCTGCGTCAGGTTACGCAATACGGCGCGAAAGATATCGGGCAGGCTCACGCCCCAATGACGCCAGTAGAGCTGATCCTCCGTCGCGATCAGCGCCCATATTGCGGTATCGGGAATCCGGTCGTACGTGATCGGTACCCGATTCTCGACCCAGAACCGCTTCAGCACCGCGCCGTCGGTGGATATGATGCTCGTGGTTCGAGCGGGCTCAACCTCCTCCAGCTGTGCAAATGACGGCAACTCGTCCTTGAATCGCAGTACCACCCCTCCCGCCACGCCCGCGTATACCAGCACACAGAACCCACAATAGAGCAGGATGCGACGCGCATAGGATTTCATCATGTTGCAGACTTCCAATCTGAATCGGGCCGAGGGCTCAGCCGATGTCCCGCATTTCCGGCGGGACGCCGGGAATTTCGCATCACACGACTGCCTCCAGCCCGATCGTACCCGAATACGAACATTTCACGACGTCACTGCTTCGAGGTTCTCGTTCAACCTGCCGAGTGCACTGCTGTACTGTGCGTGGCGTCCCTTTTCCTTCGAGACCACCTCGGAGGGCGCATTGTTCAGAAAACCCGCGTTACTGAGCTTCCGGTCCAGCCCGCCCAGCAGCGCCTCCAGCTTTTCGATTTCCTTCTTCAGACGCTGACGCTCCAGGTCCAGATCGATCAGCCCCTGCAACGGCACAAAGATCTCGACATCCTTCAACACGGCGCTGGCAGAAGCCGGCGGCCGGGCGATATCGGCGCCGATGCGAAGGTCCGCTACCCTCGCAAGCGCGCCAAGGTAGACCTCGAACCGGCTCAGGATGTTTGCAACCTCGACCGAATTCACCTTCAAATGGACGTCGGCGCGCCTGCCCGGCGGCACGCGCATCGTACCGCGAATATTCCTGACTGCACCCACCACCTCCTGCAATAGCGCCATCTCCCGCTCCGCAGTCTCGTCGAATCGACCGAGGTCCGCCTCCGGCCACTTCGCGACAATCAGCGCTTCCCCGGAACGGGGAAGCTGCTGCCACAGGGCCTCGGAGATAAATGGCGCCATCGGATGAAGCAGACGCAGGGAGCCCTCCAGCACATGGACGAGCACGCGGCGCGCGGCCGCTCCCGCTTTCGGGTCGGCTGCGTTCAACCGCACCTTGGCGATTTCCAGGTACCAGTCGCAAAACGCATTCCAGACGAACTCGTACAGGGTCCTGGATGCTTCGTCAAAGCGGTAGGCCGAGAGCGATCCGGTCACGGCACAAACGGTGCGGTTGTACTGGCTGAGTATCCATCGGTCCGCGGAGTCGAACGGGTCCACATGCGGCGAGGCCGGCAGGATGTCGCCCTCCTCCAGGTTCATCTGCACGAACCGGGCGGCATTCCAGATCTTGTTGCAGAAATTCCTGCAGGACTCCGTGATCGGAGAATCCTGCAAATGGTTGTCGACGACGTCGGCGTCGAACCGGATGTCCTGCGAACTGCCGCACTGGTAAAGCAGTGAAAGACGCGTGGCATCCGCTCCGTACCGGTCGATCAGCTCCCTCGGATCGATTCCGGTACCCAGTGACTTGCTCATTCGTTTCCCGTCACGCGTCTGGACGGTCGGATGCACAAGTACGGTCCCGAAGGGAATCTCATCCACGAACTCGACGGCTGTCATGATCATTCTCGCGACCCAGAGGTAGAGAATATCCCTGCCCGTGATCATCAGGTCGGTTGGATGAAACGCCTTCAGGTCCTCAGTCTGCTCGGGCCACCCCAGCGTGGCGAAGGGCCACAGGGCCGACGAGAACCAGGTGTCCAGAACGTCCGGATCCTGTGTGAGATCCCGGCTCCCGCAGACATCGCAGAAATCGGGCGCGTCCTCCCGAACCAGCATTTTTCCGCACCCCTCGCAGGTCCACACAGGGAGCCGGTGTCCCCACCAGATCTGACGGGAGATGCACCAGTCCTGGATGTTTTCCAGCCACTCAATGGAATACTCCCGGAATCGATCCGGTACGTATTTGATTTCCTGCTTCTTCAAAGCGGGCAGCGCCTGATCCGCAAGGGACCTCATAGCCAGAAACCACTGGTCCATCGGCAGCGGCTCGATAGCCGTGCCACATCGATCGTGGTGCGGCACCATGTGTTCGTAATCCTCTATGCGGTCAAGCAGTCCCGATGCCTTCAGGTCGGCAATCACCGCGTTTCGGCAGGCGAACCGGTCCATGCCGCGATACGCCCCCGCTTCACCGGTCATCTCTCCATTGAATCCGATCACCTGGATCTCGGGCAACCCGTGCCGCAGACCGATTTCGTGGTCATTGGGGTCGTGCGCGGGGGTCACCTTTACCGCACCGCTGCCCATCTCCGGGTCCGCGTACCGATCGGCCACGATGGGAATGGGGCGGTCCATGAGCGGCAGAACGACGCGTTGGCCGATCGCCCGCTGCCAGCGCCGGTCTTCCGGATGCACCGCCACGCCCGTGTCTCCCAGCATCGTCTCAGGTCGCGTCGTGGCGACGACCACGTCCGGCCCTCCCTCAAGACCCGGATAACGAATATGCCACAGGTGTCCCTCTTGTTCCCGCTCTTCCACCTCCAGATCGGATATGACCGTGCCGCAACTCGGGCACCAGTTTACCATCCGCCTGCCGCGGTATATCCATCCCCGTTCATAGAATCTCACGAAAGCCGACAAAACCGACCGGGCGTAACTGCAGTCCATGGTATACCGTTCGCGATCCCAATCGTAGCTGCAACCCATTTCCCGGAGCTGATTGAGTATGGTTCCCCCGTATTGCTGTTTCCAGGCGACGATTCGTTTTAACATCTCCTCCCGGCCAACATCGTGGCGCCCTTTTCCTTCCTCGGCGAAAAGCTGCTGTTCCACCTTCATCTGGGTGCCGATTCCGGCGTGGTCGGTGCCGGGCAGGCAGAGCGTCCGGTAACCCTGCATCCGCTTCCAACGCACCACCGCATCGTGTATCGCATGCTGCAGCGCGTGCCCCATGTGCAGCTCTCCCGTGACATTCGGCGGCGGAATTGTGATGGCATAGGCCTTTCCGTCTGCCTGGTATTCCGGCCTGAAATAGCCCTTCTCTTCCCAGAAGGTGTACCAGGTTGCTTCCACCGACCCCGGATCGTACTTTTTCTCGAGCACGGCCTGTTCTCCCGTACCGCCAATCCGTTCCACTTCAGGATCGACGGAAAATCAGACTGTTGTCTTCGTATTCCCCCTGTCGCCGTCCGGTCTTCAACTTCCGTAGGGGACCGATGGCGACTCCGCAGCCAGCATGCGATTCAGAAAGTCCAGTGACTTGACCTGGCCCCGGTTCTCAATGTGGCGCCACAAAAAACTGCGTAAGACGCGCCGCGCTTCGCTGATGTCGATCGACCCGAACCCCTTCTCGTCGACCCGGTCCGCACGCGCTGTCTGAAGTTGCTCGAGGAATTGAACCGTGGGCATTTTAACCCCGATTCCGCCGCGCTCGCAACGGTGACAGACCGTGCCGCCCCGTCCCGCGTCGAAACAGACCCGGCCTCCGGATATTCCCGCGCCGCACTGCACGCATCCGCTCAAATGGGGACGGTAACCCAGCGCCGCAGCCGCCTTCAGCTGAAAATACCAGAGAGGCAATTCAACTGCGGCTTCGTCAATCGTCTCCATCCATCGAAGCGTGTCCAGGGCAACGCTGCAGAGGAGGGAATTCGGATCTTCATCCGGTGTCAGGCGATCCAGGAGATCGCACACCGCGCTTGCGTAGACAAGGCGCCTGTAATCTCTCTTGAGGCCCTCAAAGGCATACAGAATATCGCCTTCGCTCAGCGTCTGCAGATCTCTGTTTTCGCGGCTATATAAAACATAGGCTCCCCAGGTCAACGGCTCTACGCTGGCGCCGAACCTGCTCCTGGGACGCCGGGCGCCCCTGGCGACAACCCGTACCTTCCCGGCGGAACGGGTGTAGATGACCACCACCTTGCTGCTCTCGCTCATCCGGTAACCGCGCAGAACCAGGCCCTCGGTCTTCGATATCATTTCCGGGTGATCGCGGCCGGGTCGCGCGCTCCTGGATACACCATATAGACCGTTTCGTTTTCCTTTACCATGCCGTACCGCTCTCGCGCGATCCTCTCTATGATCGCCAGGTCGTTCTTCAATTCTTCGACTTCGGCCTCCAGCCGCCTGTTTTCCGCCCTTACCGTTTCAATCTCACCGCGCATGCCCTCGATCTGCCGGCCCCGTTCCCGTATCTGCAGGTAGCCGCTCTCTCCCGCGAAGAACAGGTACACGAACCACAGCGCCGGCAGCGCCCAGAGGAATCGGTACATCCTCCTGCGCGGCGCGTACAGGAATTCACGTTTTCCTCTGTAGAACCTCATCTCGACAAACTCCTGTGAAGTATCGCTGCGTCGATGAACTTAAAGCACCACCAGGTCATCCCGGTGAACGACCTCACCTCCCGTCTCCACGTCCAGAATCGAACCGACCTCGCCGGTTGATTTGCCCAGGATACGCTGCACGTCATCCGAACCGTACTTGACCACACCGCGCGCCACCTCCAGCCGGCGCCGGTCTTCAACGGCAATCAACTCTCCGGCCTCGAAGGCGCCGACCACCTCCACGACACCCGAAGGCAAGAGGCTCTTTCCACGTTTCACGATTGCTTCCACGGCGCCGTCGTCCACAACCACGGCGCCGTTTCGACGGGAATTGGCAATCCAGGCCTTCCGGCCGGGCTGTCTCTTCCGCGCGGAAAGAAACAACGTGCCCGCCTGCGACCCTGCGATGATCTGTGCCAGTCCGGTCCGGTGGCCGTTTGCGATGACGGCCAGCCTGCCCCCCCGCGTCACGCTCTGCGCCGCCTCCAGCTTTGAACGCATGCCTCCAAGGCTCACCCGGCTGCCGGCTTTCCCCGCCCTTTCGATCATATCGGACCGAACCTCCTCAACCCGGGCAATGAGGCGCGCGTGTGAGTTTCGGTCGGGATCTTCGGAGAAGAGTCCATCCACGTCGGTGAGAATGACGAGAAGGTCGGCGTCGACCAGATGCGTGACGAGCGCGGAAAGGCGATCGTTGTCGCCTACCGAGAGCTGGAGTTCCTCAACCGCCACGCTGTCGTTCTCATTGAGTATCGGAACGGCGCCGAATCGAAACAACGAATCCAGCGTATTCCGTGCGTTCACGTAACGTCTCCGGTTGTCCAGGTCATCGGCCGTCAGCAGAACCTGACCGACCGGGACGTCATGGGCTCGGAACGCGAGCTTGTACGCGTTCATCAGCAGCCCCTGTCCAACCGCCGCCGTTGCCTGCAATGCCGCCAGGCGTCGCGGCCGCTCGACCAGGCCCAGCCGTCCCATGCCGGCCCCCACCGCGCCCGAGGAGACGACGGCGACCTGAATACCCGTTCGGCGCAATTCCGCCACGTCGGCAGCCAGACGATCTATCAGCTGCAGATTCAACGCGCGGTCCTGCAGCGTCACCAGACGGGTCCCCAGCTTCACCACGACACGCCGGATACCCCGGAAGAGCTCCTGTCGCTCAGGGCAGGCCGCGCCCGGACCGGAGTCGCCCATCGATCCATCCCCGGTTCGACGCCCCTCATCCGGTCGTGTCTTGTGAGAATCCATTACAGCTCCACCCTGACACGGGGCCGAACACACACACCCCGCCTGGCCAGGTATGCTTTCACCTGGGGAATGCTATATTGCCGATAGTGAAAGATCGACGCCGCAAGCGCCGCACTCGCCTTGCCCCGGTGAAGCACCTGATACATATGCTCCGGCCCGCCCGATCCGCCGGAAGCCACGATCGGAACGTCCACAAGCTCAGCAACCGCGCGGTTCAGATCGATGTCGTACCCCTCCTTCGTACCGTCGGCATCAATGCTGTTCAACACGAGCTCCCCCGCGCCCCTGTCGACCAGTTCCCGCGCCCATTCCAGGGCATCCTTGCCCGTCGGCGTCCTTCCTCCGTTGATCACGACCTCCCATTCCGGACGTTCGGACCTCCCCCCCCGGCGTACCGCGTCGATGGATCCGACGATTGCCTGCGTTCCGAATCGCTCCGCGCCGCGGGTAATCAACTCCGGTGTACGAACGGCGGCCGAATTAATGGATGCCTTTTCGGCGCCGCCTTCGATGATTGTGCGGATATCATCAAAGGTCCGGACGCCGCCGCCCACCGTAAACGGGATAAATACCTGTTCCGACACCTGGCGCACGAGATCGGCCACGATCTCCCGCTTCTCGGCCGACGCCGTAATGTCGTAAAATACGAGTTCGTCAGCCCCCTCCTCGTCGTACCTGCGGGCCAGGTCAACGGGGTCTCCGGCGTCCCTGTCCGCGGAAAATTTCACACCGCGGACATTTCGCCCGTTCTTGACGTCCAGACAGGGTATGATGCGCTTTGCTAGCATACCCGCTCCGCGAAATTCTTCAGGATAAGAAGTCCGAGGTCCTGGCTCTTCTCGGGGTGAAACTGGATGCCGTAAGCGGCCCCCCGCCCCGCGACGGACGTGTAGTCCAACGCGTAATCCGTTGTCGCCACACAATCGGATTCCAGGTCCGGGTCAACATAGTACGAATGTACGAAATAGAAAAACGCATCGTCGGGAATGCCCTCGAGAAGCGGCGTCTGCCTCCGGATGCGAACCTGATTCCACCCGATCTGGGGGACTCGCACACCGTCGGGAAAACGCCGTACACTCCCCGGGAAAACGCCGAACCCGCGATGCCGGCCCATCTCGTCGCTTTCGGAAAAAAGAAGCTGGAGACCGACGCAGATGCCCAGGAATGGCCGGCCGCTGCCGATCGAATCCAGAAGCGGCTCGATCAGGCCGCCCGCCTTGAGATTCACCATCGCGTCTCCAAAGGCCCCCACCCCGGGCAAGACCACGCGGTCGGCGCTGTTCACGTCTGCCGGGCGATCCGAAATCAACGCGGCGTGACCGACCCGCTCAAATCCCTTCTGCACGCTGCGCAGATTGCCCGCACCACAGTCTACAATCACGATCATCAGATGCTCCGTCCCGGTCCCTGCAACGGGAAACCGACCGGCTACGCTCCCAGCTCTTCGGAACGCCGGGTCGCGGCCTCCACCGCCTTCATCAACGCGGCGCGAAATCCGCCCAGCTCCAGGGCCTGCAATCCGGCAATGGTCGTGCCCCCGGCGGACGTGACCTGGTCTTTCAGCACCGCCGGGTGCTGCCCGCTCTCGATCACCATCTTCGCACCGCCGAAAACCGTCTGCGCGGCCAGCTTGAGCGCGACGGGCTTCGGAATCCCCATCCTGACGCCCCCGTCGGCAAGCGCGTCGATCATCATATACACGAAGGCGGGGCCGCTGCCGGAAAGTCCCGTTACGGCATCCATCTGTGCTTCGCTCAAGCGTACGGACTCACCGACCGTCTCCAGAATGGCTTCAGCGGTCGCGATATGCGTTTCCTGCGCGAACCGGCCCGCGCAAATGGCAGAAACAGACGCGCGAATCTGCGCCAGGATATTCGGCATCGCCCGTACGACAGGGATCCTCCCGCCCAGGACTTCCTCGATCGCCCCGGTCCGCACGCCGCCCATAATCGAAAGCACGGTCTGCCGTTCGGTAAGGGACGGTGACGCGGGTGCGACAACCGAAGCCCAGATCTGGGGTTTCAGGCCGAGCACGACCACGTCGTGCTCGGCGGGCCCGGACGCGGCATCGCGGCTGGTATTCACCCCCAATGCCGTCCGATGCGCCGCCAGCAACGTCGCATCGATATCCACGGCCGTCACCCGTTCCGGAGGTACAGCGCCGGATTGCACCAGTCCGGTAATCAACGCGCCGCCCATATTTCCGGCGCCAATGACGGCGATCCTTTTGCTGCTTATCTCGCCCATATGTGTATTTCGCTTTTCGGCGCCTTTGCGGCACCCTGGTTTTCCGGAGGTACGGGGATCAACGATTGACAAAGGTCAACCAGCCGTGCCGGTCTTCCGACTCCCCGGACACGACGCCGAAGAAAGCGTCCTGAAGGGCTTTCGTGATGGGCCCGCGGGTCCCTGCTCCGATAGGAATGTGATCGATCTTCGCGATTGGCGTCACTTCGGCCGCGCTACCGGTAAAAAAGACTTCGTCGGCGATATATAGTGACTCTCGCGGAATGGCACGCTGCGTTACCGCATAGCCCAGGTCACGCGCCAGCGTGATCACCGAATGACGGGTAATGCCGGGCAGAATCGACGATCCGGTGGAAGGCGTATAAATCGCTCCGTTCTTCACCATAAAGATGTTTTCTCCGCTGGCTTCGCTCACGTGACCCTGCGCGTCCAGCGCGATTCCTTCCACGTAACCGTCGGCGAGCGCCTCCAGCTTGATCAACTGCGAGTTCATATAATTGGCGCCGACCTTGGCGAGCGACGGCATCGTATTCGGCGCCAGCCGGTTCCACGAGGAGAACCGAACCGCGGCGCCCTTTTCCAGCGCTTCCTCCCCCAGATAGGCGCCCCATTCCCACACGGCAATCACGACTTCGACGGGACAGGACGAGGGATCCACGCCCAGACTTCCGTATCCTCGAAAGATCACGGGACGCACGTAACAGGCCTGAAGGCCGTTCGTGCGGATGGATTCCAGAATGGCCCGAGACAGTTCCTCAGGTTCGTACGGGATCGGCATCCTGTAAATCTTGGCCGAATCGTACAGCCGGTTCACGTGATCCGCCAACCGGAAACAGGCCGGCCCTCTGTGCGTTTTGTAACAGCGAACTCCCTCGAATACGCTGGACCCGTAGTGTACGACGTGCGACAACACATGAATTCTTGCGTCGTCCCAATCCACGAACTTTCCGTTGAACCAGATCTTGTCCGCCTTCGGCATCGGAGGCATTTCGAATCCCTTTTGGATGGATGGACGATTTTTCCGCGGAAGCCCCTGCGGAAATCATGCCGGCATCGGCAATCCGCGAAGGCGAATGCCACACAACCGCTATCGGCTGCCGCAGTCCGGCCTGCTGGTATCGCAAGATGCCCTGAGCGCGCGACAGATACGCTCAAACTGGGGTATGGAAATCGCTTCCGGTCTCAACCTGAGGTCGATCGCCGCTGCCGCGCCCGCTCGTTCCAGGACCGCAGTCCTGCCGTCCACCACTCCGCGCAGCGTATTTTTCAACATCTTTCGCCGCTGGGCGAACGCCGTTCGGACCACGCGAAAGAAGAACTCCTCATCCTGAATCCGGTAGGGAGCTTCCCCCTGGAAGTTCAGACGCATCACGGATGAAAAGACGCGGGGCGCCGGAAAAAACACGCCGGGACTCAGGTCGAACAGTTTCCTGGGCCGGGAAACCAACTGAACGGCGATCGAGAGGATCCCGTAGTCCCTGTTGCCCGGCGCGGCGACAATTCGACGGGCGACCTCCCGTTGAACCGTCAGGACGGCTCTTTTGAATCGGCAGCGGGATTCCAGGATCCGATGGAGTACCGCGCCCGTGATGTTGTATGGCAGGTTGCCCACCAGAACCGCCCGCTCAAATCCTTCCGCGCGAATCAGTTCGTGAAAGTCAATCGTCAGAACGTCCTGGTTGCGCAGATGCAATTCGCTACCGAATCGGGACCGCAGGAAACCGCACAGCGCCTCGTCCCGCTCGATGCCGATCACCCTGGCCGATTCCGCCAGCAGCCTGCCTGTCAGCGCGCCGCGGCCCGGACCGATTTCGACGACCAGATCGTCGGCGCCCGCGCAAGCCGCCTTCACGATCCTGTGGACAGCCCCCTCGTCGGTCAGGAAATGCTGTGCAAGGCCCTTTTTGGGTTTGTCCATCACGTCAACCCGAATAGCCGAAGGGCACTTGCAGTGGTTCGGGCGGCGATGTCTTCCAACGGCTCGTCCGCGCAACCGGCCATGAATTCTGCGATCTGCCTGACGTAGGCCGGCTCATTCCGCCGTCCCCGATACGGCACCGGCGCAAGATACGGGCAATCGGTCTCCAGAAGCACCCGATCGGGCGGAATGCCCATCGCCACGGGCAACGACGTGGAACGTCCGTAAGTCAACGTTCCGCCGAATCCCAGATGGAAGCCAAGATCCACGGCCCGCCCGGCCTGGCCCTCACATCCGCCGAAGCAGTGCAACGCCCCGCCTGCCGCCTGACCGCCCTCGGCCTCGAGGATGTCCATCACCCGGTCCTCCGCGCCGCGACTGTGGATAACGAGCGGCAGCCCCGACTGAAGCGCCAGGTTGATGTGGAAGCGAAAAATCCGCTCCTGGAGAGGCCGGGGCGCATAGTCGCGATAGAAATCCAGACCCGTCTCACCCACCGCCACGACGTTTTCGTTCTCTGCAAGCCGTCCCAGCGCCGTCAAGCCGTCCGGGTCGGCCAGTTCGACGTCGTGAGGATGGAACCCCGCCGTTGCGTAGACTCCTTCGTGCCGGCAAGCCAGATCCACTGCACGCCGGCTCACGTCCAGGTTTGTGCCGACGTTCACGATGCGTGCGACCCCTGCCGCCCGGGCCCGCCCGATCGTCGCCGCTTCCTCCCCTAGAAACTGTGGAAAACTCAGATGGGCATGGGTATCGACAAGCATTGTCCTCAACCGACCTCCGCTCCATCGGGAACATCGGCGTCCGGCTGCAGCAGAGCGACACGCCCGTCTGCCGATGCCGCCAGCAGCATCCCTTCCGACGCCACCCCGCGGATGGTTGCCGGCTCCAGATTCGCCACCACGACGATCTGGCGGCCAACCAGCGATTCGGGACGGTAGTGTTTCGCGACTCCGGCGACGATCTGGCGACGCTCTTCACCCAGACTGACCTTCAGCGTCAGCAGCCGGTCGGCGCCGGGGACCCGTTCGGCGGACTCCACCGTGGCCACGCGAAACTCGAACTTCTGAAACTCCTTGAACGGTACCAGATCCTCTTTCCCTTCAGCCATTTCAATTGTCTCCGAGAGGTCCTGTTTTATCGATTCGATCCTGGGAAAAATCGGACCGCATGCACGCACCTGCGCACCGGCGCGCAGTCCGCCCCAGGGACGAAGGCTCTGTATCGTCTGTGCTTTCACATCTCCATCCGCACCGATCTGCTCCCAAATTTCCTCCGCCTTACCGGGCAGCACCGGAAAGAGCAGCACTGCCAGATAGCGCATGGTTTCGAGAAGGCCGTAGATCGTCGCCTTCAGCACATCCCGGTTCTCCGGATCCCTGGCCAGGTTCCAGGGCGCCTGTGCTTCCGCGAACCGGTTGGCCTGCCGAACCAGGTCCCAGATCGCGTCCAGGATTCCCGTTGGGTTCATGTTACCCAGCGCATCCATCACGCCGTCCAGCGTGCGGAGCGCCTGCGCCTTCAACGCGGTAAGTACAGGGTGGTTCACATCCGATTCGGGGACCCGTCCGTCCAGGTACCGGCAGGCCATGACCACCGTGCGATTAAGCAGGTTTCCCAGATCGTTCGCCAACTCGGAATTGTACCGGTGGATGAATCCCGTTTCGCTGAAGGTGCTGTCCGTGCCGAGCACCATCTCGCGAACCAGGAAATAACGAAAGGCGTCCACGCCGTATTTCTCCGCCAGGTCCAGGGGACGTATCACGTTGCCCAGTGACTTGCTCATCTTCTCCTCGTCGACAAGCCACCAACCGTGGGCCATCACCGTTTCAGGAGTCTCAACGCCCATCGCCTTCAACATCGTCGGCCAGTAAATGCAATGCGTCGTCAGAATATCTTTGCCGATCAGGTGGCAGGAAGCCGGCCACCACCGTGCGAAGGCTTCGGTATTCTGAAGATAACCCGCAGCCGTAATGTAGTTGATCAGCGCGTCGAACCACACGTAACACACGTATGATTCGTCGAATGGCAACGGAATGCCCCAGGACAACCGGGCCTTCGGGCGGGATATGCACAGGTCGTTCAGCGGCCGGCGCAAAAAGCCGAGCATCTCGTTTCTGCGTGTGGCGGGAAGCACAAGCCGCGGGTCGTTCCGGATGCGGTCTGTCAGCCACGCCTGGTATTTCCCCATTCGAAAGAAATAATTCTTCTCCGATATCCTCGTCACCTCCCGCCCGCACTCCGGGCATTTCCCGTCGACCAGATCCTTCTCCGTCCAGAACCTTTCGTCCGGCACGCAATACCAGCCCTCGTAGTCGTCGGCGTAGATTTCCCCGGCATCGTAGAGGCGCTGGAGAATACGCTGAACCACGCGCCGGTGCCTGGATTCGGTTGTACGAATGAAGTCATCGTATGAGACATTCAAAGACGACCAGAGCCTGCGGAAGCGTTCGACCATCTCGTCGCAATGATCCTGCGGGTCCACGCCGCGGGCTTTCGCCGCCTGCGCCACTTTCTGACCGTGCTCGTCCGTGCCGGTCAGAAACAGCACGTCGTCGCCCGCAAACCGATGATATCTGGCAAACACGTCCGCAATAATGGTCGTATACGCGTGTCCCAGATGCGGCTCGTCGTTTACATAGTATATCGGGGTTGTTATGTAGAACCGCCCCATTCAACCAACCTTCCCCGTATCTGACCGGCTGTCCGCGACTGCGCCGCCGGTCGAAGCCAACCCGCCGTGAGACGGCAGACGCGAGACGGCGGAAGCGTCAAAGCGCGAGAGATCGCTGTTGGAGGATCCGACCTTCGTCCGCATTGCGCCCGGCACCTCATCGTTCATACTGATATAGCGTTCTGACCGTGCGCAGCCTGATTCCCTACGCTCCTGATCTCACGCCAGAGCGAAACGAGGCCAACGTAGAAATTGACGTTGCGGCGATTCATCTCGCGCAACGACTCGATCTTCGCTGCCGTGCGCTGCACGTCCTCAAGGCCGAACGCTCGGGACAGCCGTCGTATATCTTCAACCCTTCGACTGTGCGTCACGCTGCCGGAATCGCCATAGAGGAGAACCAGAACGTCCCGCAGCCACACCTCCGCGCCACCGAGCAGATGCAGGGCTTCATCCCGGTCTGAAGCCAGTTTTTCAAGCGCCGCATGGGTTCTGGCCTCATCGTCCCACAGGAGCGCCGCCACGAACCGGTACGCCCTGTCTTGCAGGTCATCGACTTCATTCTCGATCATGTCCCGTGCACGCCTCAGGTTTCCGCCGCAGGAACGTGCCACGGACATCGCCGTATCGGCATCGACCCCGGACCCGTCCATCAACATCCGGGCCGTATCGTCAACCGCCACGGCCGGAAACGCCACCCACTGGCAACGGGAGACGATGGTCGGCAGCAGAGTCTCCTGCGTGGATGAGGTCAGAATCAGCAGAGACCGTGAGGGCGGTTCTTCCAGCGTTTTCAGCAGCGCATTGGCGGCCTCCGCACGCATCCGGTCCGCGTGCAGGATGACCGCCACCCGCCACCCTCCCTCGAACGCACCGTATGCAAACTGCTTCTGCAGGGTTCGTATCCGCTCGATGGCAAGCGTGGCGTGGTCGGCCGGCAGCGGATAGCCGTACGGATCGCTTGCGACCTGCCGCAACGTCTCTCGCTCCATTTCGGGCGGCGTTCGCGATGAAAACGGAAACAGCAGAGTCAGGTCCGGGTGGTTCAAGCTCGCAGTCTTCCTGCATCCCCGGCAATTCTCGCAGCAGCCCGCACTCCCCTGGTTGCAGTAAAGGCTTCGCGCCAATTCAAGGGCGGCGGCGGTCTTGCCCGCACCCTCGGGTCCGGTAAACAGGAGCGCGTGCGGCAGATTCGGACCGCGAGCCATCCGCTCGAGGCGCTCTGTCAGGCGTTTCTGTCCCGTGACTGCGTGGCTGAACATGCGCGATCGCCTGTATACTGATTAATGTAAAGCCGATCCAGCGGCGTACACGTGGTCCGAAAAACGTCCATGCAGCATTTTCAACATCACAAGCGCATCTTCCCCCGTCGATCGGTAATATCCGCGACGAATCGCAACCGTCCGAAATCCGAGCTTGCCGTAGAGCGCGATGGCGGGCCGATTGGAGACGCGCACCTCGAGCGTTACGATCTGCACATTTCGAACCGGCAACCGTTCCATCAGGGCCACCAGAAACCGCCGCGCGAGTCCGCGGCGCCGAAGACCGGGATGTACCGCAAGATTGGCCAGATGATATTCATTGGCTACAAGAAATCCAACCGCATATACGACGACCCGTTCGCCGCACAAGTAAACGGGGCAATACCTGTTGTCCCGGTTCAGCGCGTCTTCAAAGTCCCTTCTGTGCCACGGGTCCGCGAAACCCTCGCGTTCGATTTCCAATACAGCGTCGAGATGCCCTGCGTCCATTTCACAGAGCGTACAATCGGAGGTCGCCTTGTCTCGCATCGAATTCGGTCTCCCGGTAGCGGCGGGCACGGCCCCGCTATTGCGCAGTGCCGGCACTCTCCGCCTGACTCAGGCGATGGTATTCGGGTTCCGCCGTCGTCGCGTCGACCGCGTTTCCGGCCCTCAGGCTTTCAACCCCCAAAAGCGCGACCGATGCGCCGCTGGGATGGGTGGACGCCGGGGCGAACCGGGCGTCCTTGCCCATGTATGCCTGGATCCGGTCCCTGTATGTCACGCCGCCCTCGCCGACAATCAGCACCGGTTCCGGCAGCTTTGGAATCAGCTCTTCGAGAGGCGTCGCCGCGTCCGGATACCGCGCCACCAGACAGCCGCCGTCGAGACTGTAAACGCCCGCATAGATGTTTCCGCGACGGGCATCGAGCATTGCACAGACAGGCATCCCTTCCATGACAACCTGCGCCGCCAGCCCCTTCAGTGTCGGCACGGCCAAAAGCGGCAGGTCCAACGCGAGGCACAGGCCCTTCGCCCCGGCCATGCCGATACGCAGGCCCGTAAACGAACCCGGTCCCGAACCCACGGCCACGCCATCCAGGTCCGCGAATTCGACTCCCGCGTCCGCCATAGCCCGATCTGCCATCGCCATCGTCCGTTCCGCGTGCCGCAGCCCGGTGTTCTGCGAAAACGACGCGAGCACGCGATCGTCGTCCACCAGCCCGACACTGCACACCGGTGTCGAGGTTTCAATGCCCAATACGTACATCGCGCCGCCCGGCGCCGGGTCAGTACAGCGGACGCACCGTCATGTCATAACAGGCGTCCCTGACTTCCCTCCGGCGGGGTTAGTCCAAGGTGACGATAGGCCAGCGCTGTGGCCTGACGCCCCCTGTGGGTACGCAGCAGATAACCTTCCTGAATCAGGTACGGCTCGTAGACGTCCTCAATGGTATCCGACTCTTCGCCCAGCGCAGCGGCCAGGTTGTTCAGTCCAACCGGACCGCCGCTGTACTTTTCGACCAGCAGGGCAAGAAGCCGGCGGTCCATCTCGTCCAGCCCTTCGTTGTCAATGTCGGCCAGTTCCAATGCGCGACCAGCAACGTCGAGCGTAATCGTTCCCTGTGCGCGCGCCTGCGCGTAATCCCGCGATCTCCGCAACAACCGGGTCGCAATCCGTGCGGTTCCCCGAGACCGGCGCGCAATCTCGAAAGCCCCCTCGGGCTGAATGTCGATTTTCAGTATTCGTGAAGCACGCTCGACGATGGACTGCAATTCCGGCTCAGTATAAAAGTCCAGCCGTTCGACGATCCCGAACCGGTCGCGCATGGGACCGGTCAGCAGGCCGTAGCGCGTGGTGGCGCCGATGAGCGTAAACCGGTCGAGCGGTACCCTGTAGGAACGCGCCCCGGGTCCGCTGTCGAGCATAATGTCCAGAACGAAGTCCTCCATCGCGGGATACAGCGTTTCCTCCACAACCCGGTTCATCCGATGAATCTCGTCAATGAAGAGGACGTCTTTTTCGCCCAGGTTGGTCAGCAGGCCGGCAAGATCCGCGGCGCGTTCGAGCACAGGTCCGGAAGTCGGCACAATTTCGGCACCGAGTTCGTTGGCGACCACGTATGCCAGCGTCGTCTTTCCCAGCCCCGGTGGACCGTACAGAAGCGCGTGGTCCATGGCGTCGCCCCGGTGCATTGCCGCATCCACGGCAATCCGCAGTTTTTCCTTGACCTTCTCCTGCCCGGTCATATCGGCGAATCGCCCCGGGCGCAGTTGGTCCTCGCCTTCAATCCGGTCATGGTCCTGCAGATCGGGATCGCTTATCCGTCCATCCATACCGGTCTGTCTTCCTCTATCGCCCGGGTTCCGTACGTGTTCACGATCGCCGCCGTGGACTGCTACAGTCGCCGGAGCGCTTCTCGAATGATCTCTTCTACGGGCGCCTCGTTACCCTGGTCGCCAATCACGCGGTTCACCACGCTGCGGGCCTGAATCTGGGGGACTCCCAGACCCGCAAGCGCCATTGCGGCTTCCTCGGCCCTTCCCGCAACCTCGGGCGAGACCCGTTCCCGGACTTCGTCATCGGGAACATCGCCGATCCGGTCCTTCAATTCCAGTACCAGCCGCTGCGCCAGTTTCTGGCCGATCCCCTTGATCTGTGTGAGTCCGCGGGCGTCTTCAGACGCCACCAGCCTGCGAAAAACCCGGATCTGGACGCCGGAGAGAATCTTCTGGGCCAACGGGGGCCCGATGCCCGAAACCGAGATCAACAGCTCGAACAGGTCCCGCTCGGCCTCCGTCGTGAATCCGTAGACCGTCAGTGCATCCTCGCGGACGTGCAGATGGGTCAATATTCTGAGGTTTTCGCCCGGCGCCCGGCTGGCGTTATAGCTTGATAGCGGAATGTGAACATAATAACCTACGCCTGCAACGTCGATAACCAGATGCGTCGGGCTGTTCTCCACCAGCTTGCCTTCGAGATAGGCGAACATTCAGCTATCGACCCCTTCGTTTCGCCCCGGTTGCCCGGATTCTGTGGACGCCCAGCTGCGAGAGTTTCTCATTCAAGCGTTCCATCCGGCCTTCGCGCGCGCGACCCGCGACGGTCGCCGTCCCCTTTTCGGGGGCGGTCCCTTCACGCTTGCCGTGATTGCCCGGCACTCGAAGCCGGTTCACGTGGCATACGGCAACTGCCAGCGCGTCGGTAACGTCGTACGAACCCGTCACGCGTTTCTCGCCGAACAGATTTCGCATCATGAACCGAACCTGTTCCTTGGATGCGCCCCCGCGACCCACGACGGACTGCTTTACCTCCCGAGGCGCGTATTCGAAGACGGGAATGTCGGACCGGGCGAGTGCCACCATGATCGCCCCGCGGGCTTCGCACATCTTCATTAAGGTTTTCACGTTGGCCTGATAAAACGCGTGTTCGACCGCAACCTCGTCAGGCGCGTATTCTTCAACCAGCCGCAGCACGCCATCGTGAATCTCCAGCAGCCGCTCGGAAAAGGAGAACTTCGCGTCGGGACGCAGGCCCCCGCACGCGACCAATCGGCTCTCCCGGCGCCGGGATTCCACAACTCCGTAACCGGTAATGACGCTGCCCGGGTCGATACCTATGACACGCAAAAGGTCCGCCCTTCCAGGTGCAGTCTGTAATCGATTTGGGTTTGGGAGACCGGAGGCCGCGCCGGGCTTCCGTGCTCAATCCTGCGAGCGCGCCCGGCCGGCACGGTTTTCCTACGTGGAAGTCAATGCGGCGAGCTGCTCTTCATCCATTTCGAAATTCGCATAGACCCGCTGTACATCGTCGTGGGATTCCAGCGTCTCCAGGAGCCGAATCACCTGGGCCGCTGTCGTTCCCTCAACGGGAACCGTATTCTGCGGCACCCGCGTCAACTCAGCGCGTTCAATGGGAATCTGCCGGGCCGCAAGCGCCTTCTGCACCGCGTCGAAGCCCTGCGACGGCGTGTAAACCTCGTATACGGCGTCTTCTTCAACGATGTCTTCAGCGCCGGCTTCGAGGGCGGCCATCATTAACGTGTCTTCGTCGACGCTGTCTCGCGACACGACAACCAGCCCCTTCTGATCGAAAACCCAGGCAACCGAACCGCTTTCGGCCATGCTGGCGTTGTACTTGTTGAGAAGATGCCGCACCTGCGACACCGCGCGGTTCCTGTTGTCCGTCAACACCTCGATGAAGATGGCGACGCCTCCGGGGCCGTATCCTTCGTAAACCGCCGACTCGTATGATTCGCCCGGAAGGTCGCCGGTACCCTTCTTTACGGCGCGTTCGATGTTGGCGGCCGGCATATTTTCAGACTTTGCGTTCAGAATGGCCGCCCTCAGCCGCGGGTTATTCGCCTCGTCGCCGCCGCCCTCCCTTGCGGCTACCGTAATTTCCCTGATCAGCCTGGTGAACAGCTTGCCGCGGGCGGCATCCGCGCGTCCCTTCTTGTGCTTGATATTCGCCCATTTTGAATGACCGGCCATGAACCGCCCACCTCCTTCAGATGGCTAAGAAAACCCTCACGAAAAATCGACCTAACTATTTGATAATATAGAAACAAATAGGTATTTAGGCAATACAAAAAGGAGCGATTTCAGATGCACATTCGCCTTCGACGATACTGACTCCACACCGCATCGAAGCACCGGGCAGCGAGATGAATTCCGGGCGACGCGACCTCCCGCGGTCCGATACCGGTCGTCCCAACGCGTTCCCCCCGCCGAATCCCTGCTTGATTCCAAGGTCAAACCGTTACGGCGAACGGTCTGCCTCAAAAAAAAGCAGGGCGATGTCCGGGAGGACATCGCCCTGAGGCCGTCGGTTCATCGTTCCGACTCACGCCTCTACGGCTTCGCCCTCCTTCTTCGAGGCTTCTACGATCTTCCGGGTCAGATCGGCGGGTACGGGTTCGTAGTGGTCGAACTCCATCGTGTAATCGCCGGTGCCCTGCGTCATCGAACGGAGCGACGTGGAGTACTTGTACAGTTCCGCCAGCGGTACCTCCGCGCGGATGACCTGAAAGCTGCCTTCGGGGTCCATTCCCTGGATCCGCCCGCGACGGCTGTTCAGATCGCCCATCACGTCCCCCATGTATTTATCGGGCACCATTACCGTAACACGATAAATGGGCTCGAGCAGAATCGGCCTGGCGTTCATGAACGCCTTCTGGAATGCCTGGGAACCCGCCATCTGGAAAGCCATTTCGGAAGAATCGACAGGGTGATACGATCCGTCGTAGACCGTGACCCGCGTATCCACAACGTTGTAACCGGCAAGCACACCACGCTGGATGGCTTCGACCACCCCTTTTTCGACGGCGGGAATATAGTTGCGTGGAATGGCGCCGCCCACCACCTCGTCCTGAAATTCGTATCCGTCGCCGCGGTTCGAGGGTTCGATTCGCAGGTAAGCCTCGCCGAACTGACCGCGCCCGCCGGTCTGCTTCTTGTGCCGGTGGTGCCCCTCGGCATGAGAGGTGATTGTCTCCCGATACGGGATCCTCGGCTGAACCGTATTGACCTCAACGCCGAATTTCTGCTTCATTTTGTCGAGAACGACATCCAGGTGTAACTCTCCCTGGCCCTGAACGATGATCTGTTTCAGTTCGGGATCGTACCCGGCGATGAAACTGGGATCCTCTTCGTGGATACGCTGCAATCCCATACTGATCTTTTCTTCGTCACCTCGTGACTTCGGCTCGAGAGCGATACGGATCAGCGGATGGGGGAATTCCAGAGGCGAAACCTCGACGGCGTCGCGACGATCACACAATGTATTGCCGCTGTGCGTGTCCTTCAGCTTGACCAGCGCTCCCATATCGCCGGCGGGAATGGATTGGATCTCCTCGCGATTCTGACCGTTCAGGGTGTAGATCTGCCCGACCCGCTCAACTGTTTTTGCGCTCGAATTGTATACCTCGGAGGATGCCGGCATCGTCCCGGAAAATACGCGCACGAAGGAAAGGTCGCCGACGGTTTCGGACACGGTCTTGAAAACCACGGCGACGAGTGGCGCGTCCGCCGACGGCAGAAGGTCGGTCGATTCGTCCTTCGCGAGCAACCGTCCGGAGGTGGCGGGCATTTCAGACGGAGCCATCATGTTGTCAACGAGAAAATCGAGCAATCGATCCGTTCCGATGTTCGAGGAGGCATCGCCGCAAAGGACCGGAACCGTCGTTCCGTTCATGATCCCGACCTTCAGCCCGCGCAGGAGGTCCTCTTCCGAAAGGTCCAGGTCTTCCAGGTACTTTTCCGTCAATTCATCGTCGCTTTCAGCCGCCGCTTCGACGATCTGTTCCCTTAGAGACTCGACTTCCTCGCGATGTTCGGCAGGCACCTCGCCAACCTCGGGCTTTCCGCTCCCGTCGGCCGGATACGTCAGAAGCCTCTGATGCAGAATGTCGATGATCCGGCTAAAGCCCGCGCCCTGATTGACGGGTATCTGAAACGGCAGCACGCGTCGCCCGTACTGCTCCTGGAGTGCATTCAATACGTTTTCGAAGTCGGCGAATTCCTTGTCGACGTGGTTGACAAAAAACAGACGAGGTCGTCCGAAGGATTCTGCAAATCCCCATGCCTTGTCCGTCCCGATCTCCACGCCGTTGGCAGCGTGGACAAGCAGGACCGCATTGTCCGCCGCCCAAAGCGCCGCCTTGGCGTCGCCAATGAAATCAGCGTAGCCTGGCGCGTCTAAAATGTTGATTTTATTTCCCTTCCAACCGCAGTGCAGCATTGACATGCTGATGGATATCTTGCGGGCGATTTCCGCTTCTGTGAAATCCGACATGGTGGTGCCGGCATCGACGGTCCCCAGCCGATTGCTTCCGCCGGCTGCAAAAATCATGGCCTCGGCCAACGAGGTCTTTCCCGTACTGCTGTGTCCCACGAGGGCGATGTTCCGTATCCTGTCAGGCGTCTCGATATTCACGCGCCTCCTCCTGTGATAACCCGGAAAAGCAGCGGCGTGTCCGCCGCCCGCCAGTGCCCCGATCGTGGCACAAACGACCGCCGGCCGTACAGATCAATCAGACACGAAGCCGATAATTAAAATAGAATCAACACGCATGTCAAGTCATACTTTCTTCCTGCAAAAACGTCAACAGGGTCCGGGATTCGTCCGAATCCCGGACCCTGTTGGAGTTTCCCGGCAGCGACCTACTCTCCCACAAGGCTACCCAAGCAGTACCATCGGCGCTGGAGGGCTTAACTTCTCTGTTCGGAATGGGAAGAGGTGTGCCCCCTCCGCTATAGCCACCAGGAAAACAAAAGAGACAACCGAATACGGAACAGGATATCGCTGCATGCAGAACGCACAGGCGATCCGCCGAGAAGCCATTAATTGATCAAGCCGCACGGCTGATTAGTATCGCTCGGCTGAACGCATTGCTGCGCTTACACCTGCGACCTATCGACCTCGTAGTCTACAAGGAGCCTTCAGGTGGGTTAACCCACGGGATATCTCATCTTGGAGTAGGCTTCGCGCTTAGATGCTTTCAGCGCTTATCCCTGCCGAACATAGCTACCCAGCGATGCCTCTGGCGAGACAACTGGTACACTAGAGGTTCGTCCATCCCGGTCCTCTCGTACTAAGGACAGATCTCCTCAAATATCCTGCGCCCACGGCAGATAGGGACCGAACTGTCTCACGACGTTCTAAACCCAGCTCGCGTACCACTTTAATAGGAGGACAGCCTAACCCTTGGGACCTTGTCCAGCCCCAGGACGTGATGAGCCGACATCGAGGTGCCGAGCCCTCCCGTCGCTATGGACGCTTGGGGAGGACCAGCCTGTTATCCCCGGAGTACCTTTTATCCGTTGAGCTTCGGCGCTTCCACGCGCAACCGTCGGATCACTAAGCCCTGCTTTCGCACCTGCTCGACCTGTATGTCTCGCAGTTAAGCTCCCTTATACCTTTACGCTCTATGCGCGATTACCGACCGCGCTGAGGGAACCTTTGGGCGCCTCCGTTACACTTTAGGAGGCGACCGCCCCAGCCAAACTTCCCACCTGACAGTGTTCCCGACCCTGATTCAAGGGCCCAGGTTAGAATTCCAGCAGAATAAGAGTGGTATTTCAAGGACGGCTCCATGAGGGCTGGCGCCCCCACTTCATAGCCTCCCACCTATCCTACACATACTGTGCCGAAACCCAGTGTCAGGCTGGAGTAAAGGTTCACGGGGTCTTTCCGTCCCGCCGCGGGTATCCGGCATCTTCACCGGAACTACAATTTCGCCGAGTCCCTCGTTGAGACAGCGCCCAAGCCGTTACACCATTCGTGCAGGTCGGCAATTAACCGACGAGGAATTTCGCTACCTTAGGCAGTTTAACCTTGTGTCGCCACACGGACTGGACCATATCTTCATCCCGATGTCGGGATGTTCGGCGTATGGCCTCTGAGGATTCTTTCGCGTACTTCCGCCAGCGGCCGAAGCCGCTGCCGTCCCTTTCCGGCCGGATTCATCGCATATGCCTTCTCGACTATGCGTGCCAGACCATCGGGGCTGAGGTGCTTCTTGCGTTCCATCATTTCCAGGACTTCTCGAAAGCATTCGAACGTCTC